>CAWHMZ010000015.1:0-616855 GCA_963830625.1 uncultured Isosphaeraceae bacterium
ATAGTGTCCCGAGTGTTCCGGCGAACGGTCGTTAGCGTAGATCACATGGCAAGCGCTGCATCCGCTGGCGCGAAAGTCACCGGGTTGATCGTTGGTTCCGGGGAATGACAGCAAAGGATCGAGCAAGCGCGTTTTCTGCAAACCTAGGACGGTAGGGTCGGTACGCGTTAGAGTGCCAAAGCCACGCTCGCCTAATTTGACATCTGGTTTTCCCGGCTCTTCGGGCTGGGAATGCCGACCTCGGGCTTCTTTTCGCCACCTCGCTCAAACGATCGCAACACGTTGCCAGGCTGCGATACTTCCCATCTTTGAATGGGCTCAAGGTACGGAAGAATTCCCTTTGATACGCGTCTCCTCGGGAGTCGGTGGAGGAAAGGTCTGCAATCTCTGCGGCGTTCCATCGGAAGCATAGCTTTCGCCAAAGAACGCATTCTTCAAAGGAATCGCGCCATTGTTGTAGAGCGCAGCCTCCCACAGCATTGCGCCGTGTGTCATCATGCTGGTGCGCACGTGCTGGACCTCTGATGTATGGCAGCCTGACCGGCCGCAGGTTTGCTTCGCTACGCGCAAATCGCCGGGGTTTACAAACTTGATGTAATCCGCGTCCTCTTTCAGCCACTTGGTATAAGCGCGGATCGGGTTGGCGGAGGATCGGGCGCTCTCCGCAAATCGAGGCCGGGGATGAGCCTGCTTCGTCACTTCCAAGTATTGCTGCGATCCTAGCAAAACACCGGCGGGCAGGGTGGTCTCTGCGTTTCCTCCATGACAGTCAGTACATCCGATATGCACGGTTCCCGTCGTGTTCGCCGCGACCCGTCGGGCGTAGTTGCGGCCGAGTTGGCGAAAATAGCATCGTACGAACGGTCGCGTTGCACTACTTCGTTCAGATCGCTCGCCGATTCCGGCTCTTGAGATTAGGCGGCGTTTTGAGGTTTCGTGCATCACACCGCGGTTTGTAGGAGTGAGTATGTGCTGGGCTCGCCGCGTCCGCTCCTCGATCGCGCGAGCGAGTTCCGCGAACGGTTGAAAGGTACGCGCATCGGACGTTTCTTCCACTTCCTGCGGGCCGCAGCCGATCACCACGGTCGAGACGCCAGGCAGGCTCAGCATAGCCCATGGCCTCGCTCGGGGCAAGCGGGGCGATCCGGCACGAAGGAGTACGCCGGCGGCATAAACCTTCATCCCGATAACACCCATTTCGCGCGCTGCTCGACCAGCACCGTTTTCGCGGAATCAACAAACGATGCACGTCAGCGGCATTGAGAGCGACGAGCACGGTATCGAACGCAATCGGCGCATTGCTTCAAGCAGATGGCGGGGATCATTATGCCCGGTCAGCCCCAAGAAGCGGACGAGCCCTCGTTCGCGAGCTCGAGTCAGGGCCTCGAGCGCTCCACCGCGGCCAAAGATGGTGTTGAGATCGTGCGGCGTGCGCAGGTCGTGAAGCTGCCGAAGGTCCAGGTGGTCGGTGCGCAGCCGATTGACACTTTCATCGAGCAACTGGCAGCGAACCATCGCGGGTTCGGTCGTGAGTCTTCGATGCCAGGAAGACCTGTCGGCGCCGTTCACCCAAGGCGGCGCCGTAGTAATCGAGGCTTCCCGCGTACGCCGGCGCCGTGTCGCAGTAGCTCACGCCGAGGTCCAGCGCCGGTTGATGACGGCGACCGCCTCAGCCATGCGCCGTGCGTGCGGAGCACGCCTTCGCCTCCCAGGGCAAACTGGGTGACGTCGCATCCGTGCGCCCAAGGGACGGCTGGGAATCAGCGCATCAGGGTTTCCGCTCAGATTAGGAGAGCGCGGTGTGCTGAGGCTTGTTGTCGCTGGCATAAGCAGTGTCCTTGGGATGTCGCGAAATTGTCGCTGGTCGATTCGTTTTGTCTTTCCAGCGCCTTTCGGCATGATAACACTAACGGAACTGTTCGAGGAGCGACCGTGCCGACGCTCGCTTCTGGTACAATGAGAATCACGCTCGGCGGGCTGGTCCGCTGAGGCGAGGCCTCAGGCAACGAGAAGGGGGCTAAGATGAGCATCAGGTCCGCGATCGCGAATCAGTCGGTCGCTCAGAAGGCGGAGCGTGATGGCGCGCACTCGAACACGAGATTCGCGTGCTTGAACAGCGCGTCGGACGCCTTTCGCTCGCTTCCCTCGCGATGGCCGAAATCTTACGCGACCATCTCGGAATCTCACGCGAGGTAATCGAGGCCAAGATCCGCGAAATCGATTTGCGGACGGGAAGCTGGATGGGACGTATCGCGAGCCGGCAACGACTTGCAAGCAATGTGGACGCGTCAGCGGCCCGATGAGTGCGATCTGCCTCTACTGCGGTAGCCCGCTCTCAATCGACTCCTCGCTGATCGGTTCGTAGAGCGATGCCCCGCGCTCCGATCTCGGGAAAATCGGCGATTTGCGCAAGAGAGCATTGTTCGGCACGCTTGGGTAGATCGGCGTTGACCAGCGGGCCGATTTATGCCAAAACTCGCAACGGGTTAGAGCCGATTGGAACGAAGATCGGCGCAACGGCCGGTTGGGCAAAGCCGCGAAGCGAACCGTTGCAACGTCGTCAACTTCTCAGGATGAGGAGTCGGTCATGGGGGAGTGGCGGCAGTCGGAGACGGTACGCCCCGGACTGATTCCTCATCGCTGGACGCGGATCGATGATCCCGATGCGATCGCGGTCGTGGCGGCGCACGAGACGGTGATCGCCGGCGGCGGCCCCGCTGGACTGACCGCCGCCTATGAGCTCTCCAAGCACGGCAAGCGTGCGTCGTCCTCGAAGCCGACCCGCGGCTGGTCGGCGGAATCAGCCGGACCGACCAGTACAAGGGCTATCGCTTCGACATCGGCGGCCACCGATTCTTTTCCAAGAGCGACGAGGTCAATCGGCTCTGGCGCGAGATCCTCGGCGACGAGCTGATCACGCGCTCGCGGCTCAGCCGCATTTATTACGATCGCAAGTTCTTTCATTATCCGCTCAAGCCCGTCGATGCGCTCTGGAAGCTCGGGCCTCTTGCGGTCGCTTTCGGATCGGCCTATCTTACCTCAAGGCCAAGCTCGCGCCGATCAAGCCCGAGCGGAGCTTCGAGGACTGGGTCGTCAATCGCTTTGGCCGCGTGCTCTTCGAGATCTTCTTCAAGTCGTACACCGAGAAGGTCTGGGGGATGCCGACCTCGACGATCTCGGCCGACTGGGCGGCTCAGCGGATCAAGGACCTGAGCCTGGTCAAGGCGGTCACCTCGGCCCTTTTCGGCCGGCTGGCGTCGCGGCGCGGCGAGGTGATCAAGACGCTGATCGATGAGTTTCAGTATCCGCGGCTCGGCCCCGGCCAGATGTGGGAAGTGGCCCGCGACCGGATTCGCGAGCGCAGGCGGCGCGGTTCATCTCGACCGCCGGGTCGACGAGGTCGAGCACGACGGAACGGCGGTGACGTCGTTCGTCGCCCACGACCGCGACGGCCGCCGCACCCGCTATCGTCGGCCGCCATTTCCTGTCGACGCTTGCCGATCCGCGAGCTGATCCGCGCCATGAACCCGCCCGCACCGCCGGAGGTCGTTCGCGCGGCCGAATCGCTCAAGTATCGCGACTTTCTCACGCGTCGTCCTGATCGTCGACCGGGCCGAGACGTTTCCCGACAACTGGATCTACATCCACGAGCCCGCAGGTGCGGCTCGGGCCGGATCCAGAACTTCAAGAACTGGTCGCCCGACCTGGTCCCCGACCCGAGCAAGACCAGCCTGGGGCTCGAGTATTTCTGCTTCGAGGGGGACGACCTGTGGACCATGTCCGACGCCGACTTGATCGCGCTGGGCCGCCGCGAGATCGACTCGATCGGCCTGGTCGCCGCCAGGCGACGTGATCGACGGCTGCGTCGTGCGCATGCCCAAGGCCTATCCGGTCTACGACGACGAGTACCAGGCCCACGTGGCGCGTCATTCGCGGCTGGCTCAAGAACCTGCCCAACCTCGAGCTGGCCGGGCGCAACGGCATGCACAAGTACAATAATCAGGACCATTCGATGATGACCGCGCTCCTGGCCGCGCGGAACATCCTGGGCCTGGGCCCGTTCGACACCTGGAAGGTCAACACCGACGCCGAATATCACGAAGGGGAGAGCGAGGAAAGCCAGAAAGACCGCGGGCGGGCCGTGCCCCGGCGCGCCAGCGCCGTTTGAGGCCGGCCGCTCGGCGTCTGGACGACCACAGTCCGTCGAGTCCGCGTCAAAACTTCTTGAGCGCCGCCGCCTCGTCGGGAAAGATCTCGAAGATCTTGTCGAAGTTGCTCACCTTGAAGGCATCGACGATGACCGGCCGCAGGCAGCAGAGCCGTGAGCTTGCCCTTCGCTTCCTGGAGCTTGCGGTGGAGCTTGACCAGGTGGGCGAGCATCGCGCTCGAGACGAAGTGTGCGTTGGACAGATTGAGGAGGAGCTTGCTGTACCTCTTGGATTCCACCAGGTCGATCAGCTCGTCCGAGACTCCTTTGACCTTGTCGGAGTCGAACATCGACACGGTTTCCAGGAAATTGACGACCGCGACGCCATCGACGTTTTTGTAAGTGATGTATTGATAGTCGGAAATTGCCATCGAAGCAGCTCCTCGGCGCATGGACCAGCGGTGATCACACCAATTTTATCCGTTTTTCGCTCGGCTTCGCGCAAACGTTTGACCAACTTGGTTCGGTCGGCATCAAACATTCATGCTTGGATCCATCCGATCATACCGCGAACCCGGTCTTTCACAGCCCTTTGTCGGGATCGAGCGCGCACCCGCGCTGGATTGACGGTCTCGACCGGCGGCTCCTACGATCGAAGAGAGAGGATTCAAGAAATGGTCAGGACTTCCGCCTGGCCGAAGCTGGCGCGAGCATCCTCGCAGTTGGGGCGATTTCATGACGACTGATCAGCTCGAACTGCAAGAAAAGCCGGTGGCAACTCGACCTCGTGATCACGCAGGAGCCTGCGAACCGGTCGCGCGGATCGAAATGGGGTTGGCTCGGTCTTGGTCCTGGTGGTCCTGGCAGTGGGCGGGGTTGGGACCTACGCGTTTGTGACTTCCGGCAAGGAGCAGTCGCAAAAAGACGCGAGCAGGCGGCGAGCGCACGGCGAATCCGCAAGAAACAACGTGCCCAAGGTCAAGGTCGTCAAGCCCCAGCGCGGCGGGATGGAACGCGTCACCAGTCAGCCGGGAACGATTCGGGCGTTCGAGTTCGCTCCCCTCTACACCAAGGTGTCCGGGTTCGTCAAGACGCTGAATGTCGACCGTGGCAGCAAGGTCAAGAAGGGAGATCTGCTCGCGGAAATCTACGATCCGGAACGCGACGTCGCCGTGATCCAGGCCGAGGCCGCACTCGAGCATTCCAACGCCGCGGTCGCGCAGGCCCAGGCCAGCATCTCGACGGCCAAGGCGCTCGGTGCTCGCGGCCAAGGCCAATCAAAAGGCGGCCAAGGCGACTCACGACGACAAGATCGCCCAGCGCGACTTCCGCAAGAAAGAATATGATCGGATTTCGGATCTCGTCGCGCGGCGATGCGGCCGAAGAGCGGCTCAAGGACGAGCAGCTCGACGACTGGCATTCGGCCGAAGCCGCGGTGCTGGCGGCGGAGGCGGGCATCGAGACCGCCGCGGCTCAGCTCGCCGAGGCGAAGGCCAAGGTCGAAAAGGCCGAGGCCGATCTCAAAGCCGCACAGAGCCCAGGTGCAGATCGCCGAGGCCAACCTCCAGATGGCCAAGGTCTTCGTCGAATACGACAAGATCCGGTCTCCTTATGACGGATTCGTCATCTTACCGCGGCGAATCCGTGCATCCAGGGTCGTTCATTCGCGCGGCCACCGAGGGGGGCGGGGACGAACCTCTGCTGACCGTCGCCTATGTCAAGAAAATGCGGACGATCGTGCCGGTCCCCGACAACCAGGTTCCCTACTGCCATGTCGGCGATCCCGCGACCGTCACACTCGACGCCCTCGCCGGCCGAGAGTTCAAGGGAGCAATCAGCCGGGTCGCCGAGTCCGAAGACTTGAACGACCGAACCATGCGCGTCGAGATCGACCTGGATAATCCCGATGGGGTCCTCCGCGACGGCATGTTCGGCCGTGCCACCATCCTTCTGGAAAAAGTCATCAAGAACCTGACCATTCCCTCGTCGTGCTTCGTCAAGCGCAACGGTAAGGGCGAAGGGGAGATCATGGTCGTCCGGGACGGCAAGGTTCATCGAGTCAACGTCCACGTCGGTATGGATACGGGCTTGCGTTCCGAAATCATCGACGGACTGAAGGACGAAGACCTGGTCGTCCTTCAGCCTGACGCCTCGGTTGCTGACGGGACAGCCGTTGATCCCGAGATCGTCTCCCCCAATCTCGAGAAGGACGCCGTCGAAGGACTCTGGATGACGAGATCCTCGCGACGTGATGGGGACGCGATGCAGTCCCAAGCGACTTCTTGCCGAATAGGAAAGGGAAGTGTCGCGTGCGCGTCTCTACCCGTCATCGCGGTCACGGAGGATCGCCGATGTCGCGAAAGCCCTCGCGTTGCAGCCGGCCGCTCCTCGAATCGGCTCGAAAGACGGCTGCAACTGAGCCTTACGCCGCCCGCGAACTCGATCGGGACCGCCGTCGGAGACGTGACCGCACCCGGCGAGGTCGCCGAGACTTCGGTGACGGTCGCACCCAAGAACCTGACCACCGGGAAAGTCGTCGACGCTTTTCGGCGTTTTCGTTCAGCCCGAGGCCGGTAGCAGCATCCGCCCGCGAATCGTGGCGGTCGAAGGATAGCACCGGTGCATCGGCTCCCGCTCAAAGAGGGCAGGCCGTACGTCGCCGGCAAGGGCGCAGGGGCCGCGTCGGCCTTCGTCAAGGTCAGTCAAGCCGGCACGCTCACGATCCTCGTCACCGGGCCAGAGGGCACACGACCGGCCCGTACCAGGCCGACACGACCTTGGTCGGCGACGTCAACGGCGATGGCACGGTCAACCATCGCCGACCTGTCAGCCGTTCGCCGGAGTCGTACGGAGCCTCGGCCGGCCAGCCCGAATTACAATTCCGCCGCCGACTTCAACCTGGACGGCATCGTCAACCAGATCGACGCCAAGGCACTCGATGGAGAACATGCCCGCCCTCACGCCGGAGGTGCCCCTTGCAGCTTGTCATGAACCTGCTGCCGGCCGACCAGGCCCACTACGCCGCCTCCAAGAACTCGGGCGGGTCGACCATGAAGAAGGACATCACGATCGAGGGACACACCATGCCGGGGAGCATCGTGCTCGAGGATAACAGCAAGGGCTACTACAAGTGGGACGGCGGGGCCGTCGCCACCAACGCCCAGGGCAACTTTTCGGTCAACGAGACAGAATACTCCAGGCGTTAATACATACAATTTCTTGATCATCGATCCTTACGGGCACCAGCTCATCCGATCGTACCCGGTCTTCTGGATTCCGTTCGCGGCGCCGCACTCCAAGCTCCAATAGGCCGTGCGCCGCAGCAACGACCAGAACCCGCCACGTGAACCTCATTCACGTGGCGGGCTTTCGCGGCGGTCACAGCCCGCTCAGGTCGATCGCCACGAGCCGGACCCCTTTCTTGAGATCGAACGTCTTGACGACCTCATCGCTCGCGCTCACCGTCATGCTCTTCCGCGGCGAGAGGCTGATCCCGCCAGGACCCTGGGCGTCACGTCGTCCTTCGATTCGAGCCCAACCGCCGCGATACCGTTGAGAATCAGCGGCGATGCGTTGTCGATGCGGATCTGGTAGAGCAACTTTCTCTTGTCCTTGACCGGTTTGCCGAACTGAGCGCGGACCATACGCCCGAGGATGCCCTCGGCCAGACCAAGAGCGAATGGCGTGCGTCGAACTTGCCCGCTTCGACGGTCACCGGCAGCGAGAACTTGCCAAACGCGACCCAGTGCTGGGCCAGGGCATCGCTGGCCATCACCTGGACATCGGCGTTGTCACCGCCGATCTTCACGCGGCACGCAACCGACGGCCCCACGGGGTCGGCCGGTATGCCCACCTCCGACTGCAAGCCCAGCACGACCTTCTGGCGCAATGGCCTTGCGGACCGAAGCCGCCAGTTCCGCGGTGGCCGGATCGGTGCCAGTGATCTCAAAGAGCAAGCAGCCGCTCTCTCCGGTCGTCGCCGAGTCGAGCCGGTCGACAAACGCCTTGGCCAAAGTCAGCTCGTAGCGATTGGCCCACTTTCTGCGACATCTCGGCGATCGTTTCCCACTCGAGACCGGCCGCCACGCGCCACATCACGAGCTGCGAGAGCGAGTCGACGCGGCGTCGGTCGCCAGCCGCCGCAGCGCCTTGGCCACTCGCGGGTCATCCGATGATCTCGGCGATGTCGCGCAGCGCGAGCGGCTCGCCCTCCGCGGGCAGCTGGTCACGCCGCCTTCAGGGTTCGGAGGGTCGAGACTCGACTAACCGAGTGGGCAATCTCCGCGTCTGGCCCGGTCTGGAGCGACCGCCGATGGCAGCTCCGTCGGCGGGACCGATCGCATACCGCCTCCCATGCCGCCCATCATCCGCCCATGCCGCCGCCCATGCCGCCCATCATTCCCATGCCGCCCATCATTCCGCCGCCCATCATGCCGATCATCATGCTGCGCATGTCCCAGCTTTCGGGGTCACCGCAGAAGTACATGATCATTCGCGACAGCATCATCATGCCCATCATCGGGGGCATCGTGCCGACCGCCGCGGCCCATCATGCCGCCGCGACCACCCATGCCGCCGCCCATGCCGCCCATCCCGCCGCCCATGCCTCCCATCATGCCTCCGCCCATGCCACCCATGCCGCCGCCCATGCCGCCCATGCCGCCGCCCATGCCGCCGCCCATGCCGCCCATGCCGCCGAACTGGCCGGTGGCGCCCTGGGCGATGAGTCCGGGTGGAAGCACGATGCGCAACTGGCGGCGACTGCGATTGGTGATCGAGACGTTCATCCGGCCGTCGCTGCGTCCTTCGGCGGATACCGAGATCAGGCCCGCGCGGGCGGCCTTGAAAAGATCGATCTGCTCGGCATCAGCTTGGGTGCGGGCAGCCGGCTTGGCAGTCGAGGCCGCCGACTGATCGGGGTAGTTGCGGGCCTTGTCGTTTGTGCCCTCGTCGGCTTTCGCCCCGGCGTGAAGCACAGGTCCCAAGAGCACGCCGAGCACCGCGAGGACGATGGAGTGCCCAATTCGCGAATTCATGGAGCTCAACCTTTCTTCGTGCTGAGTTCTGTGTGTGTGAATTCGATGCAACCGATTCCTTTAGGCGCTCGAGGCGCAAGACGCTCCCGAGCGGAATACCCCTAAAATGCGCGGCCGACACGGCCGGCTGGTGCGAGCCGTCGCTGTGGTGTAGTGACGCGGCGGTACACGCACGCGGCTTGGCAGAAGAGCGCTGGGGAGTTTGCGCGAGGTCCGTCCTGCCAAACCGAGACTTGGCCATTGGATGTGCCCAAGCCTATTCGGTCGGCGGAATCGAGCGGCAAGCGTCCGCAGCGATCACTCGGAAAGAGTGGAATTGCGGTCGATCAGCAGCGCAGAGGCCGATCGGAAGGAAGGCGAGAGGAGGGGAGCTCGAAGAGCGCCCGGGCATGCGGCCGGTTCGGCACCGAGGCCGGGCCCAGATCGCGTTCGTCGACTCGCGTTGGGTCGGTCTGCTCCAGGACGGCTTTGCGCCGGATTGTCCAAGGGCCGTGGACTGTCACTCTCGGAGCGGTTAGCCGCCGAGGCAACGCGACCGTCACGACCGCCGCTTGAACCCGCGAGGCCACGTCCATCTGGAGCGACAGCCCCTTCGCCTCGCGGTGTCGGTTCGGTGCATGGGCCGAAGGCAGCGCGAGAAACAGCGTGCTGGCAAGAATGAGCATCGCAGACCGGCAAACGAACATTCGGTGTGCCCTTTAGTTCGTTCTCGTGCCAGCGAAATCAAGGCAGGCCTCGCTCGAGTCGTTCAAGAAATAGGTTACACCCTTCGGGTGGGCTGGTCAAGCTTCTACCTCGAGGGAAACCGAGGACCTTCACCGGCTCGGCAGCGTCCATCGTCGTGATCACGTCAGCGAGTGTGCCGAGCGCGAACAACGGGCTGGAAAACGTCCGTTTGGGAGTGTGTGGATTGGATCGATGGAGCGGTCTTTAGTGGCTTGCCCGCCCAGAACTCGAAGCTCGAATAGCCCCGCGACTGAGAGCGCCGGTTAAACCCGCCCGAAGGTGCCAGCGAGGGAATGACGCGATCCGGAAGGATTCCTCGCTGGCATGAGACCCGTAAGGATCCCTCGCGCTTCGGGCTGGTGTGCAGCGCCTCACTCTTGCTTCGTGCTGGAGCTGCGGCCCCAGCGCTGCTCAGTGGCATTGGCGAGCGGCCTGCTTAGAGCCCACTCAAATCGATTGCCACCAGGCGGACCCCTTTCTTGAGATCGAAGGTCTTGACGACCTCATCGGTCGCGCCCACCGTCATGCTCTTCCGCGGCGAGAGGCTGATCCCGCACAAGACCCTGGGCGCAACGTCGTCCTTCGATTCAAGCCCAACCGCCGCGATACCGTTGAGAATCAGCGGCGACGCATTATCGATGCGCATCTGGTAGCGCCACTTTCCCTGCTCCTTGACCCCTTTGCTCAACTGCGCGCGCACCAGACGCCCAAGGATGCCCTCCGCGAGACCAAGAGCGAATCGGCGTGCGTCGAACTTGCCCGCTTCGACGGTCACCGGCAGCTTGAATTTGCCAAACGCGACCCAGTGCTGGGCCAGGGCATCGCTGGCCATCACCTGGACAACAGCATTGTCGCCGCCGATCTTCACGCGGCACGCAACCGACGGCCCCACGGGGTTGGCCGGTATGCCCACTTCCGACTGCAACCCGAGCACGACCTTCTGGCTCAATTCTTTGCGAACCGACGCCGCCAGTTCTGCGGTAGCCGCATCGCTGCCGGCAACCTCAAAGAGCAAGCGGCCACTCTCTCCAGTCGCCGCCGAGTCGAGCCGGTCGACAAACGCCTTGGCCAACGTCAACTCGTAGCGATTCGCCCACTTGCTCGACAATTCCTCGATCGTTTCCCACTCGAGACCGGCCGCCACGCGCCACATCACGAGCTGCGAGAGCGAATCCGACGCGGCGACGGTCGCCAGCCGCCGCAGCGCCTTGGCCACGCGAGCGTCATCCGATACATCGGCAATGTCGCGAAGCCGCAAGTGCTCGCCCTCCTCGGGCCTGGTCACGCCGCTTTCAGGGTTCGGTTGATCGAGACCGACTAACCGAGTGGGCAAGCTCCGCGTCTGACCCGGTTTGATGACCGCCGAAGGCAGCTCCGACGGCGGGACCGAGCGCATACCGCCTCCCATGCCGCCCATCATTCCGCCCATGCCGCCGCCCATGCCGCCCATCATTCCCATGCCTCCCATGCCGCCGCCCATCATGCCGATCATCATGCTGCGCATGTCCCAGCTTTCAGGATCGCCGCAGAAATACATAATCATTCGGGATAGCATCATCATGCCCATCATCGGGGGCATCGTGCCACCGCCGCGACCACCCATGCCGCCGCGACCACCCATGCCGCCGCCCATGCCACCCATCCCGCCGCCCATACCGCCGCCCATGCCGCCGCCCATCCCACCCCCCATCCCGCCGCCCATGCCGCCCCCCATGCCGCCCCCGCCGCCGCCCATGCCGCCGAACTGGCCGGTGGCGCCCTGAGCGATGAGTCCGGGAGGGAGCACGATGCGCAACTGGCGGCGACTGCGATTGGTAATCGAGATGTTCATCCGGCCGTCGCTTCGTCCTTCGGCGGATACCGAGATCAAGCCCGCGCGGGCGGCCTTGAAAAGATCGATCTGCTCGGCATCCTCGCCAGTGCGGGCAGCCGTCTTGGCAGCCGAAGCTGGCGACTTATCGGGGGCGCTCTGGGCCTTGTCGTTTGTGCCCTCGTCAGCCTTCGCCCCGGCGTGAAGCACAGGCCCGATCACGAAGCCCAGTGCGGCCAGGACGAGGGAGCTACGAATTCGCGAAATCATGGCGCTCAACCTTTCTTCCTGCTGAGTATTGTGAGTGTGATTTGGATGCAACCGACTCGCGCGGTCGCTCATCGAGCCCTCGGTGGGCCCGAGCGACTTTCGGCTTGAACCTGCGGCCAACGTGGCCGCCTGGTGCGAGCTGGCGCGGTCGTTCACCGACGCCGCCTTACGCACTCGCGGCCTAGCTCAAGAGCGCTGGAGCGATTGCACCACGGCCGTCCTGCCACACCGAGACTTCGCGATTGGAACTGCGCAAACGTAGTCGGTCGGCGGAACACTGCAAAGCAACCGTCCGCAGCGATCACGTGGAAGCTGCGGGAGCGGGGCCGATCAGCAGCGGAGAGGGGGGTCGGAGGGAAGACGAGAGGGGGGGCGTTCAATCAGCGCGAGGCGATCTCGCCCTTTCGGAACCGAGGCCGGGCCCAGGTCGCGCTCGTCGACTTGCGTGGGGTCGGTCTGCTCCAGGACGGCCTTGCGCCGGCTCTTCCAAGGTGAGTGGAAGGTCACCCTCGGAGAGGCCAGCCGGCGAGGTAATGCGACGGTCGCAACCGCCGCTTGAAGCCGGAAGGCCGCGTCGATCTGGAGCGAGTGACTCTTGTCGTCACGGTGTCCGCTCGGCGCGTGCGTCGAAGACAACGTGAGAAATAGCATGCCGGCAAGAATGAGCGTCGCATACCGGCAAGCAAACATTCGGCGAGCCTTTTTGGTATGAGCTCCTGCAACCGAAACCCGTGCGACGCTTTTTCATATCTTTCAAGAAATAAAGTACACGCTCCAGGTGAGCTGGTCAAGCTAGTGCCGCCCCTCCGGCACTAAGATCGTCCGAAAGGCCGCGCAGCGCCGTCACCGGGTTCGCAAATCAGGCAGATCTCGCCGAAATTGAGGGTCGTGCCGCTGCCGGCGTACGCAGCCTGAAACAGGGTCTGTTTAACGGGATGCTGGCCGCACGGGCGCTTCCGTAGCGTTGAGCGGCGGCGGTGCGCCCAGCGAGACCCACAACCGGTATTGCGACTGGTCGTAGACGACCAGGGCCCGAACCAGGTTCACCCGGGCGGTGCGCAGCAAGTCCAGGCTGTTCAAGAGCTCGATGGGCAAGACGTCGCGCGCCTTGGCTGCGCCGCGGGCGAGCGTGCGATCATAATCTTCCTTGAACCCGAGCTCGGCCGAAGCCAGCACGCGCCGCGCGATGTCGATCTCGTTGCGCGCGGCCTGCGCCTGCGCCAGCGCGCTGCTCACCTCGTCGCGCGCGCGGTTGATCGTGCGCGAGCTCGCTCGGCCGATGGCCTGGCCGATCTCGGCGTTGCGTTCGCGGATGAGCGACAGGTTGCCCGCGCCGATGTTGAGGAACGTCCAGTAGACGCGCACGTCGAAATCGGTGCGGCCGCCGAAATTGCCGACCAGCGGGGGGCGAGGTTACTGCCGCCGCCGAACACGCCGCCGCTGAAACCGAGCCAGAGTGTGGGCAAGAGCGGCCGGCCGATCTCCTGCTTGTAGTGAGCCTCGGCTTCGCCGATGGCGGCGGTTCGGGCCTTGATGTCGGGCCGCTGTGTCAGCGCAATCTGGATCAGGTCGACCTGGTCGGATTCGAGATCGACCAGGTTGAGCGGCACCAGCGGGCCTCCGATCGGCTCGAGCCGCACGGCCGTGTCGAGATTGAGCGATCGGGCCAGCCGGGCCGCCGTGACGGCCAAGTCTTCTTCGGCCTTCTGCACGAGGGCGCGCTGGCGGTTCCACTGCGAGAGAGCTCGATTGGCGTCGGCCTCTCGGCCTTCGCCCGCGTCGAAATAGGCCTTGGTCAGCCGGTAGACTTCGTGAAACTCGGTTTCCGAAACACGCTGAAGCTCGAGGATCGATTGGTTGCCCAGTAGCGCGATGTGTAAAAGAGCCACGTCGAGCAAGATGTCGTACGACGTCGCCATCGCGCCGAACTGCGCCCGAAGACTCGTTGCCGGGCCGCCAGCGGCTCAAACCAGGCGTCGGTCAACTGGCTAAAGATGTTTACGCCGGGAATCACCATGGTGCCGGCGATCACCGTGTCGGCGCCCGAGCCGACATAAAGCGACTGCAGCGAGACGTCGATCATTTTGCCTGACGACCGCTGCAAGAGTCCGTCGTGGCCGTGGTAGCTGGCTCCGGAGTTAAGCGAGGGCGAGCAAGAGCGTGCGGGCGGCGAGCTGAAGCGCGAGCGCCTCGAGAATCATCGTGCGTGACGCGCCGATCGTGGGATTGGACACGTCCGCCAGCTTGAGGGCTGTCGCCAGGTCGATGGGGTAGACCGCAGGCGGTGGCGGCATGACCAGCGGCGATGGCGCCGGCATGGGGGCCTGGGACGCGGCGGGCAACAGGCTGGCGTCGCGGCTGCCGCGCGAGCGCGCGGCGACCGCGGTTTTGCGGGTTCACCGACTGAAAGCACCGCGGGACTGCTTGAACTGCCCGCGACGGCCGCGCTCGGCGGCGCCGCCAGCTCTGGCAGCGCGCGTGAAGTCGCAGCGGGCGCGGCTGCGGCCTCAGCGTGGTAGATGGTCTCGATGACGCGCGATTCCTCGGTCGCACAGCCGGCGACGACGGCTAAAGACACGGCGAGAACCGTGCGGCGGTAAACCGCGCCGGCAGCGCCGTATCCTGGTCGTGCGGGCTCACGCGACGATTTCATGGGCCGTCGATCCTTCCGGGCCACGCGAGTAAAGGGACAGCCGACGACCGCGCCGCGTCATCCCGCCGCCTTCAAGCTCTCGGCGATGTTTCGGGGCGGCGGGATCGGCGTTCTCAGACTGGCGGGCAAAACGCCGTCGACGCGGCGTTTCCGGCTGCGATGCCTGGGGCAAGCTGCCCGAGCCCGGCGCCGGCATCCGCCGCAGGCGCTCGCGGGCCGCGGCAGGTTCTGCGGCACGACTCCTTCGGTCGGCACCGGATGAGCCAGGGAGTTCGCCGGCGGCTGCCCGAGCGCCACGTACATGGCGAACTGCGCACGGTTGTAGTCGACGATGGCGTCGATGTATTCGACCCGGGCATTCGCCAGCAGGTCGAAGCTGTTCAAGAGCTCGATCGGCAGCACGTCGCGCAGGCCGTCGGCTCCCATCGCGAACGTGCGATCGAGGTCTTCGTGATACGC
The DNA here is from genome assembly GCA_963830625.1 of uncultured Isosphaeraceae bacterium. Taxonomy (GTDB): domain Bacteria; phylum Planctomycetota; class Planctomycetia; order Isosphaerales; family Isosphaeraceae; genus CAWHMZ01. The sequence continues at coordinate 15,102 of CAWHMZ010000015.1, forward strand.
GAGGTATCCCGAGCGGACCGCGTCTTCGTAAGTGCCGATCTGGGCGTACCGCGCATGGTGCCGGGCATAGGCTTCGGCGACGTCGGCCCGGACCGGTTCAGGATCTCGACTTGCTGGAACTCGTGCGATCTTGAGCTGTGCGTCGGCAGCGCGGATCAGGGCGATGTTGCCCACGCCCAGGTTCTGGATCGTCCAGTACATGATCGCGTCGAGGTCGGTTCGGCCGCTCATCCCGCCGAAGATCGGCCGGACCAGGTTGCTGCCGCCGGCGAACCCGCCCGCGCTGAAGCCGACCAAGGTCGTGGGCGAGAACGGCAAGACCTTCGCCCCGTCGAGCTGCATGAGGGCCGCCTGAATCGCCGCCCGCTGGGCAGCCAGCTCGGGCCGGTGCAACAGGCCCACGGCGATCAGCTCGGCGACCGGAATCGGATCGGGGACGATCGGCTGGGGGACGACGCAGGCGTCGGTCGGATGCAGGCGAATCGACGGATCGAGATTCAAGAGCCGGCAGAGGTTGGCCGAAGCGGTGAGCACTTCGCCCTCGGCCGCCTCGATCAGAGCCTCGCGGCGGGCGAGCTGGGTGGCCGCTCGATTGGCGTCGGCCTCGCGGCCCTGCCCGGTCTGGGCGTAATCCGAAGTGAGCTTGGCGATCACGCGGGCCTCGTCGCGTGCCTGGATCTGCGCCGCGCGGCGGCCCTCGGCCCGCAGCAGCTCGCTGTAGGCCCAGGTGACCTGCAGAGAACATCTGGTTTCGAACCGCGATCGTCTCGAATTCACGCTGGCGGACGGTCTGCCGGCTCGCCAGGTAGTTGAAGATCCCCGTCCCGATGTTGATCGCCTCGTACACGCCCGGGATCGTGGGAGTGCCCGACCGCCACGGCGTTGGCGCCCGCGCCGATGTAGAACGCCGATCGGTTCACTCGCCAGGATGTTGCCGTTCGATTGCTGCAAGTTGCCGGTGTGCGAGTCGTAGTTCATGCCGGGATTGATCGACGGCAGAAAATACGCGGCCGCGAGCTGCCGCTGCGGCCGCCGCCTCGAGGATGCGCGTGCGCGCGACGTTCAGCTCGGGGTTCTGAACGCCCGCCAAGTTGCAAGGCCGTCGTCAGGTCGATCGGCTGGACCTCGACCTTCAGGATTGAAGGAGGCGATACCGGTTGCGGAGCGATGCCCCGGTCTGCGAGCCCCTGCGGCGCGGAGGGCAATGCCTCGGGAATCGCGCGGTCCCTTGGCGTGGTTGGCGGCGGCTGGACGGTCTGCCCCTGGCTTGGCAAGGCGCAAACACCATGAGCCAGCGCGACCAGCCACGTCACGGTCCGCATGGTCTTTGCCATCGTCCGCACGTTGACCTCCTGTGTCCGTGCACTGGTGCTGTCACGCCCGGGCTGTGGAGCCCCGAAGTTTCATCGTCAATTAACTTTGCCTGACTTAACGATAATTATGATCAGTTGGTGCATGATGGTTGACACGAAGAAGCGCTCGGTTACCATAAACCTGTGGTCCCGCAAAGGTTGGCACGGAGGCTGTCGCCCGCTTGCCCGCCATGAATTCGCTCGGCTTGCGAATCGCTTGTTCGCTCCTTCTGGGCCTTTCGGTCTCGATTGTGCCCGTGCGACCCCATTACGGGCTGGCCTCCCGCCAATCATCATCCCACCGCGCTTCCTATGCACCGCGCAAGCAACAGAGAATACGCGTGGTCAACCTGCGTGCAAGCGGCTCAAGGTCGGTTCGTCGGATCGACCAGCGAGACGCGCGAGAAGCGTTAAACCGCACCCAGCGCGCGGTAAGTGACGCCGCTTGCTTCTCGACCTATACTGGGGGAGCTTGTGGCAGGATCTCTCGAGTCCTCGCTCATCCACTGCGCTGTTAGCCCCGGCGTGGCAGGTCGTCTCGGGCGGCTCGTTGCTTGTTTCTCGGTTTGACTCAAGAGCCCGATGACGGTTCGCGCTGGTCGCAAAGCCGCATTTGTTCCAACCAAGGGGCTAATTCATGAATGGTTTGATTCGAGCATCTCTCGGCAACCCATACGCCGTGACGGTCATGTCGCTCACCTTCATCGTGCTCGGCGTGATCTCAGCCTCACGTCGATCCCGATCGACATCCTGCCCGTCTTCAAGAGCCCGGCGGTACAGACGCTGACCTTCTACGGCGGCATGTCGGCCAACAGCATCGCCAACGACATCACCAACCGGATGGAGCGCTGGACCGGCCAGGCCAACGGCACGTCGCGGCAGGAGTCGCGGTCGATCATCGGCGCCAGCATCGTCCGCAATTACTTCTTCAGGGCGACGTCGACCCCAACGGGGCGCTTGACGCAGGTCAACTCGCTGTCGCTGGCGGTGATTCCCAACCTGCCGCCCGGCACGCTGCCGCCGGTGGTGCTGCCGTTTGACCCGACGGCCATGACGCCGGTGTGCGTGGTGGCCGTCGACAGCACCGACCCGGCCAACAACGAGTCGGTCCTCTACGACGTGGGCCGCTACGAGGTGCGCAACATGATCATGGCGATTCCCGGCGCCGTCGCGCCGGTCGTCTTCGGCGGCAAGATCCGCGCGGTCATGGCCTACCTCGACCGCCAGCAGATGCAGGCCCGCAGTTTCTCGCCGCTCGACGTGATGGACGCGCTCGACTGCGGCCAACGTCTTCCTGCCCAGCGGCGACGCCAAGTTCGGCGATCTCGACTACGTGCTCGATTCCAATTCGATGTATCGAGAAGGTCCGCCGACATGGGCGAGATCCCCCTGCGCTACGAGAACGGCCGCGCCGTCTACCTGGGCGACGTCGCCACGCCCAAGGATGCCAACTTCATCCAGACCAACGTCGTGCGGGTCAACGGCAAGCGCGAGGTGTACATCCCGGTCTATCGCCAGCTCGGCGCGAGCACGCTGCGCGTCGTCAGCAAGCTGGGCGATTCGCTCAAGGAATGGAAGAACGGCTGACGCGCGACGGGCATCAACCTCAAGCTGGTCATGGACCAGTCGGTCTACGTGCGGCAGTCGATCAAGGCGCTGGTGCAGGAAGGGGTGCTCGGCGCCATCCTCTGCTCGCTGGTGATCCTGCTTTTCCTGGGCGAGATGCGGATGACGGCGATCGCGATCATGACCTTGCCGATCTCGGTCATGGCGTGCTCGGCGGCGCTCTATTTCACGGGCCAGACGATCAACGTGATGACCCTGGCCGGCATGACGCTGGCGATCGGCCCCATGATCGACAGCGCCATCATCTGCCTGGAGAACACGCACCGGCACCTGGGCATGGGCGCGACGACCCACGAAGCAGCATTCTTGGGGGCCAGCGAGGTCGCCATGCCCGAGCTGGTCTCGACGCTGTGCACGTTCCTGGTGCTCTCGCCCCTGGTGTTCACGCCGGGCCTGGGCCAGTTCCTGTTCAAGCCGATGGCGATGGCCGTGACGTTTTCGATGATCGCCGCCTACATTCTGTCGCGAACGCTGGTGCCGGCCTGCAGCGCCTTCTGGCTCAAGGCGCACGCCGCGCACGGCCCTGCGACAACCGGCGCCGGCCACGGCGAGCATCATGGCGGCGATGACGGCCCCTCCGGCAGCCAAGCGGGCGAGACCTTCCAGATCAACGGTAACGGCAATGGCAGCAGCCATCGCCGGGAGCGATCCGCCGCGCTTTCGCCCGCTGGCAGGGGATGATCGATACGGGCATCGAGTATTACGGCAAGGCGCTCGATGGCTGCCTCGCCACCGGATGCTCACGCTCGCCATCGGCTATGGCCTCTTGGCCGTGGTCATCCTGGTCTTCTGGCCGATCCTGCGCACGCGAGTTCTTCCCCGAGGTCGACGCCGGCGCGTTCGAGATGTACGTCCGGGCCGCGAGCGGCCTGCGCATCGAGGAAACCGAGAAGCGGATCAAGGCGGTCGAAGCGAACGTCAGCGAGCTCATCGAGAAGGAAGACCTGCAGCTCGTGCTCTCGGAGCTCGGCGTCACCTCCGACTGGTCGGCCGCTTACACGCCCAACGCCGGCCCGATGGACGCCGTGGTCAAGATCCAGTTGACCGCGGAACGCACCGAAGTCGGCCCAGGAATACGTCCATATTCTGCGGACCGCGCTCAACAAGGAGTCCGGTTCAGCGACCTCGAATTTGCGTTCGACGCCGGCGGCATGGTCCGCTCGGCGATGAACGAGGGCAAGTCGACGCCGATCACCATTCGGGTGACCGGCAAGGACCAGAAGATCGGCCCACACGATCGCCGCCGCCGATCAAGGACGACGTCAAGAAGATCGACGGCGTCGTCGACGCGCGGGTCATTCAGCGGCTCGAATTATCCGCAGTACCTGATCAAGGTCGACCGGGCCAAGGCGGCCGAGCTCGGGCTGACGCAGGACGACGTGATGAAGAACGTCGTCGCCGCGTTCAACTCGAGCATCCAGTTCAACAAGCACAACTTCTGGATCGACCCCAAGAGCAAGAACCAGTACTTCGTCGGGGTCCAGTATTTCGAGAAGGACATCAAGTCGATCGAGACCCTGCTCGACATCCCGATCACGACCAACCGGCCCGACAAGCCCAGGCAGTCGATCCCGCTGCGCAACGTCGTCACGATCGAGAAAACGACCGTTCCGACCGAGGTGACCCACTACAACATCCAGCCCACGATCGAGCTGACGATGGGCGTGTACGGCCGCGACCTCGGACACGTCTCCGACGACGTGCAGCCGTGCTCGACAAGTTCGGCCACCGGGATTCCAGCCGGCATGTGGTCGCCCTACGACCCCGACAGCAAGCAGGAAAAGGTTCGCCTGCCCGGCTCGCAGATCGTGCTCACGGGCGAGTATCTCCGCATGAAGGATACGTTCAACAGCCTGGCAGTCGGCCTCACGCTATGCGTCGCTCTTGATCTACTTCATGATGGTCGCGCTCGGACAAGTCGTTTGTGGTGCCGTTCTGCGGTCATGGCGATCGTGCCGCTGTGCTTGATCGGCATCTTGCCGATGCTTGTACTTCACGGGCTCGGCGGTCAACGTGCAGTCGCTGCTGGGCTTCGTCTTCAGCGTCGGCATCAAGGTGGCCAACACGATCTTGATGACCGACTACGCCCAGGAGCTGCGACAGCATGAGGGGCTCACGCCGCTGGAGGCGATCCGCAAGGCGGCCAGGCTGCGCGTGCGGCCGATCACGATGACGGCCCTGGCCGCCTTCTTCGCGCTGATTCCCGGCGGCGCATGGCGCTCGAGCGCGGCAGCGAGGCCAATGCCCCACTGGCCCGGGCGATCCTGGGCGGCCTGCTGGCCGGCGAGCCGGCCACGCTGTTCGTGCTGCCGGTGATTTACTCGCTTTTGGTGCGCGACAAGCCCGGCCAGATTGCCGAGCGAGCCGCCCGGCACGAGGACGAAGACGAAAAGCGCGATGAGCGACACGAGTAAGCGATCCGAAGCGTTTTCGTAAACCTCTTCCTGTTCCTACTCGTGCTCGTGCTCGTGCTCGAATTCGGAATCGTAATCCCAATCGCACAGCTACGTGATCCTCGTCTCCTTGACAAACTCCTCCGTACCCTTGCTCAACACTCCGTTGCGGTGCCCATTCGGAGAATGGACATAGATCGACTTGGCATCGACGATCTCCCTTGCCTCGGGCGGCGGGGCGAGCTCGTAGCGGACCGGCTGCTGGTGGTCGGCGAAGTTGCAGCCGCGAGTCGTAGACGCTGTTGAATTTCCAGAGCATCTTGAGCGTGTTGGTCTGGCCCCGCGCCAGGTTGCCGGCCAGGATTCGCGCGAGCGACCGCGCGGCCGACCAGCCCAGGTGCTTGCGATTCAAGACCTGCTGCGTTCGCACCAGCTCCTGGTAAAACTCGGCCAGCGGCAGCCGCGTCGGCAGCACGGCGTGCTGAATGTCGAAGAGCCGGTAGTCGCGCGTGGTCAGCCGGCGCGACTCGGTCAGCCAGCTCTCGGTGCCGGGGTAGGGGGTGTTCACGCTGATATTCACGATCTCGGGGATCTCCAGGCACCACTGGCGGATCACTTCAAACTGGCGGCGGTCCCAGTCGGGATCGGCGATGATGTTGATCGCGACCATGACGCCCAGCGACCGCGCGAACTCGAGCGCCTCGAAGTTCTTGGACACGCTCACGCGCTTGCGGTACCGCTTGAGGCCCTCTTCGTCGATCGCCTCGACTCCCAGGAAGATGTACTGGAGCCCGAGCGTCTTCCAGAACCGGAACACGTCTTGATTGCGCAGCAAGACGTCGCCGCGGGTTTCCAGGTAGTACTGCTTCTTGATGCCCCGCCGCGCGATCGCCTCGCCGATCGCCATGCCGTGCTCGGCCTGGATGAACGCCACGTCGTCGACGATGAAGACGCCGGGCTCGCGTGATCTGCTGCGAGCTCGTCGACGGCCGCGTCGGGGCTCTTGATCCGGTAGCTGCGGCCGTAAAAGGTCCAGGCGCTGCAAAACGAGCAATCCCACGGGCAGCCGCGGCGAAACTCGATCGAGGCGCACGGGTCGAGCACGCCGATGAAGTACTTGCGGCGATGCCGCAACAGATCGCGCGCGGCCACCAGGTCGTCGAGGCTCTTGACGTAGCCGCGGCGCCGGCCCGCTGCCGCCCGGTGTGACCACGCCCGGCACTTCGAGCAGCTGCGTCACGATCGCCGCTGACCACGGCCTCCAGGAGCGCCACGACCGATGCCTCGCCTTCCCCTTTGAGCACGCAGTCGATCGCGCCGGCGCCGTGCTCGAGCAGCTCGTCGGCGATGAATGACGCACTGTGGCCGCCGACGAAGACGAAGGTCGCCGGGCAGCGCTCCGCGGCCGCCTTGGCCAGATCGATCACTTCGGGCACGTTGGCCAGGTAGTTGCACGAAAAGAGCACCGCGTCGGGCCGCCACTCATCGAGCTGCCGGCGATAGTTCGCCGCCGGCTCGACCTGCAGGTCGATCAGCCGCACGTCGTGCCCCGCGCGCCGCGCCGCCGCGGCGATCAGCTCGATCCCCAGCGGCTCCAGCCGCAAGAAGATCTTCGAGTACATTAGCGCGCTGGGATGAACGGCGAGGATCTTCATGGCCGTAAATTGATGCCCGCTCTCGTTGTTGAGGTTCCCCGCGGGACTCGCATGGAGCACGAAACTCCAGCCAAGAATAAAACATTTAACGTGTTGATCATCGTTTCGCCAGTGCCAAGCACCCCGTCTGGAAATCCCGCACCGGCATGATTTGCGCATTCTCCCTTGTTTGAAGCACTCGTGCCTGTGCCTGGTTTCCACTTCCGACCGATCGGACGGATCAGACCCAACGTCAGGAACGATTACGCCATCTTACCGCTGTAACCTGCGAAGCCGCTCGGGGCTTGCTGCCGTAGCGGGCCTGCGGTTTGGGTTAAAAACATCGCCGTTTTCGTCCATGATGGGTGAGGTCAACAATCCACCCGTTCCATGGAGGGAAAACGGCGATGAAAGCAGCACGGAAGCTGCGTGTGTTGCAGCAACCGCGGTCCTTGTTGGACTTCGTGCGGCAGTTTCTCACGCCGCAGGTCTTCAAGCAAGCCCGACAGTCCGTCCCACCCAAGCGCAGGGCACCGCGATGGGACCTGCAACCGTTGCTCATGGTCGCACTGGCCACGACGTGGGCCAGCGGGGGTTCGCAGGAAGAGAAGTTCGAGACCGCGCGCGGATTTTATGTGGCGACCCACGATGCCCGCAAGCGTCCGGGTAAGACGTTGCAGGGGTTCCAGAAGGCCCTCAGTCACATGCCCATGCTCCCATTCCGAGTCTTGGCGGCCGGCGTCCGGGATCAGATCCAGCGTCGGCTCGGCGAGCGATTGCTGGTCGACGGCTTCGCACCGATGGGGTGTGACGGCTCAAAGCAGGAGTGCCCCCACACGGCCGAACTGGAAGCTCGCTTGAAGCCGGGGGGCAAGGCGGAGTCCGCCCCCATGGTCTGGGTGACTGCCTTCGTGCATTTGGGGACTGGGCTGTTGTGGTCTTGGCGCCTCGGTCCCGGCAACGCCGACGAGCGACAACACCTGCTGCAGCTCCTGAACACGCTGCCGGCGCAAGCCCTGATCATCGCCGACGCGGCCTACATGGGATACGAGTTGGCGCTCGATATCCTGTGGAAGAAGCGATCGTTTCTCATGCGGATGTCGTCGAAGAACTACCTCTACACGTTGGAGGATGCGACGCTGACCGAATGGACCGAGGGCGTTGCCTACTACTGGCCCGAGCGAGGTCAGAAGAAAGGCAAGCCGCCGGTTAAGTGCCGTTTGATCCGAATCAAAGCGTCGCGCAAATCCAAGATGGATGTCTGGCTGTTGACGGATATTCTTGATCCAGCGCGGCTGACAGCGCAAACGGCTGCGAAGTTTTATCGCTGGAGGTGGCGGAACGAAGGTCTATTTCGCACCTACAAGCGCACGATCGGCAAGATCAAGCTCTCCAGCCGCACCGTCCGGTTAGCGCATCGTGAAGCAGAAGTGTCGTTGCTGGCCCTGCAGATCTTGCTGGCGCATGCAGACCTGGCGCTCAGGTCGTCGGCGACCAACGAGGGGGAGGTGGTGGTCAGTCCGCGGAAGGTGCTGTTGGCCATTCGCAAGGAGTTGAAAGCGGAGAACAAGCGGCGGACACCATGCTATGCAAAGCGCCTTGAGGGTTGCCGAACCATTCCCCGTCACCAAGCCAGCGCCAAGGCCCGCCGGGACTGGCCGGGGCGTAGGCCGCACGAAGCTCCGAAACCGCCAAATGTCCGCACCCTAAATCCCGAACAGAAAACCCTCCTTGATCAACACTTAAATGCAGCGTGACCGCATCATACGTTACTGACGTTGGATCAGACCGATCAGACCAATTAGTCAGATCCGTCAGATCGGTCTGATCGGTCCGATCCGCAGGCCCCACTATACGATGCGCCCCTTCCCAACAAGAGAAAGCCATTTTTGGCCACTACGATCAAGATCCGCGCAGAAACCAACGATAATAATGGCTATAACAAGCTTACCGCGTTCTCCGCGGCATTCGGAGCCATGATGTCATGGATGACGATCTCCTGTCGGAAGTCCTGACCACGCTGCGTCGCAAGGGCTGCACGCCGCGCAAGGTCGGCGATGGCGTCTGGGAGGCCCGCTGCCCTGCGTGTCGTTGCGCCGGTCACACGTTGGTGCTGTACCCGCCGCTTGAGGTCAAGTGTATCAGTGGCAAGTTGTGCTCGCGCCGCCGCGTTCTCGAAGCGCTCGGGGTCAGGGCGGAGGAGATCCTGAGTCGGGCCGACATAAAGAACCGGTCACTGCTGGCCAGGCCGGCCCCGCCGCTGGCCAAACAGCTCGATCGGGACAAATCGGCGCCGGGCCGCGACCCGGCACGGCTCGAGGGCTCGGATCCAGCAAGCGACAGCGCACCCGCCATTGCCGACCTGCGCCCGGTGCGCCTGGCCGGGACCGGCGACTCGGCCAAAGCGGCTGCACGCCATACGCCTGATACCCGTGCCGGCGGCCGCGCGAGGGGTCGGCCGCACGACCAACATTTCGGTCGAGGCGCGCCGCCCGCGCGGCCGGGGGCCAATTCCGAGACAAAGGAGGCGCCGGCACCACCACATGATGAGCCCGATGCCGGCATCGTCGCGGTCCCGCTCCAGCAAGCTCGAGCAACCGTCAAGCGGCCGGCGCCTCCAGAACCAAGTAAGGTTGCGGGCGGAACGTCGATTTCGCTCTCAGCAATTGACTCCAGGAACGACGCGGCGCGCAAAGCGCTGGCAAGGGCGCCAGGAGGTCGGCGCACGAGATTCTGCTCAGTTGTACCGAGGCCGTGCGACCGTTTCGAAGCACGCTGGGCCGGTATTATGCGTCGGTGACCGACCACGGCCGCTCCGACACCTACCGGCTCGATTCCGACGACTTTCGCCGCTATCTCATGCGGCTTTACCACCGCGAGAAGGGCAGCTTGCCCGCGCCGGCGGCCGTTGCCTACGTCGTGGAGTTTCTGCATGCGAGTGTGCCCAAAGACGACGAGGGCGAACCCGTCTTTCTCAGGGTCGCAACTCGCCAGTCGCCGGCGAAGTCGGCCGCCCCGGAGCAGTATTTGCTCGACCTCGCCGACCGGGCGGGCCGCGTGGTCTCGATCGGGCCTGACGGCTGGGAGGTCACCCCAGGGGCCGGCGTTCACTTCTGGCGCCCCTCCGGCCTGGGCGAACTGCCGTTGCCGGCGCGCGGCGCGGCGATCGACCTTCTCAATAAATACGTAAACCTACAAGAATTCCAGTTTCCGGTCCTGGTCGCCTGGCTGACGGCGGCGCTGCGTCCGGCCGGGCCGTATCCGATTCTGGTGATCGAAGGCGAACAGGGCGTGGGCAAGACGACGCTCACCGAGGTTTGCCGGCACCTGGTCGACCCCCACGTCGCGCTCGTGCGATCGATGCCGCGGATCGAGCGCGAATTGATGTTGACCGCGCAGAGCAACTGGCTCGTGGCGTTTGACAACGTAAGCGCGGTTTCGGCCGCGCAGTCCGACGCGCTCTCACGGTTATCAACCGGCGGCGGCTATGCGACCCGCGAGCGGTCTACCGACCTTGGCGAGATCGTGATCGACATCGAGCGTCCGATCATCGTCAACGGGACCGGCGAGTTCATGAAGCGCCCGGACGTGGTCGACCGCTGTATCTTCCTGCGCCTGCCGCCCCTCTCACCCAAAAAGCGCCGGCACGATCAGGAATTCTGGGCCGAGTTTCACCGCGACTTGCCCAATCTGCTGGGTGCTCTCTTAGCCGCGGCTGCGGGCGGCCTCAAGCACCAGGGTGAGATCCAGTTGAAAGAGCTCTCGCGCATGGCCGACTTTGATCGCTGGGGTGCCGCGGTAGCGCAAGGGCTGGGCTGGCCGCAAGGCAAGTTTGTCGACAACTACCGCTTTAGCCGCCGGCCGGCGGGCGCCAGGGCGATCGAGCAGGTGCCGGTGTTCTTGGCGCTTGCGCAGATACTCAAACGCCACCGCCGCTGGGCGTGCACACCGAAAGATCTCTTGCGGGCCCTGGACGCCTACAAGCGCCTGCGCTGGCCCGAAGCCGGCGACTGGCCCGCCTCGCCGGCGCAACTCTTGAAGCTGCTCCATGGCGCAGCCGAGCAGCTCCGCTCGGAGGATATCGGCGTCTCCTTTCGCCAGATGGGCGACGAGCCGGTGGTCGTTCTTGAGAGACTCGGCGATATGCGTGAGCGCAGTGCCTCGTGAATCACTGTTGGGCGAGGGTCTCCCGACCCCGCCCCGAGCGGGACCGAAGGTCTCCACAGGCCCTGTTGGGCGAGGGTCTCCCGACCCCGCCCCGAGCGGGACCGAAGGTCTCCACAGGCCCTGTTGGGCGAGGGTCTCCCGACCCCGCCCCGAGCGGGACCGAAGGTCTCCACCGGCTCGCACGGTGGCTCGCCCTCCCAAGTGCCCAGAACCAGTTTCCACGCCGCCCGACATTTTGGTAGGATCTGGGCCGACGCTTAAGCCAGCCGGGGAACCGTCGTTCATGGCCGAGCCACCGACCGCACCGCCGCCCAAGAAGCTCTACATCGAGACCGTCGGCTGTCAGATGAACATGCTCGACAGCGAGCTCGTCGTGGCCAAGCTGCGCACCGAGGGCTACGAGCTGACCGACGACCTCAATCAGGCCGATGCGATCCTGTACAACACGTGCTCGGTGCGTCAGCACGCTGAGGACAAGATCTACAGCGCCTTGGGCCGGATCAAGCGGCTCAAGGAGCGCAAGCCCGAGGTCGCCATCGGAGTCCTGGGCTGCATGGCCCAGAAAGATCAGGAGGCGATCTTCCAGCGGGCGCCCTCATGTCGACATCGTCGTCGGGCCGGGCCAGCTCGCCAAGGTGCCTGAGATGCTCGAGCGCGCTGCGCGACGCAGCGCGAGCCGCAGCTGGCCGTGAGCCGCGCGCGCAACGACGGGTCGCTCGAAGCTGATCTCGGCGAGCTTCGAAACGTACGACGCCGACCGCGAGCCGGCGATGCGGCCCAGCCCGTTCCAGGCGTTCGTCCGCGTCATGATGGGGTGCGACAAGTTCTGCACGTACTGCGTCGTACCCAGCGTGCGCGGGCCCGAGCAGAGCCGGCCGCCCGAGACAGTCGTCGCCGAGGCCCGCGTCCTTGCCGGGCAAGGGGTCAAGGAAGTGACGCTCCTGGGCCAGACGGTCAACAGCTACAAGTATCGCGAGCCGGCCGGCCGCACCACCCGCCTGTCGGACCTTCTGTTGCGCATCTCAGAGATCGACGGCATCGAGCGGATCAAGTTCATCACTAACTTTCCCCATGACATGACCGACGACCTGCTCGAAGCCGTGCGCGACTTGCCCAAGGTCGCTCGCTATATCCACGTGCCGGCCCAGAGCGGGTGCGACACCATCCTCAAACGCATGAAGCGCATGTACACAGCCGCGTTCTACGAAGAGATGCTCGCCCGCATTCGCGCCACCGTGCCGGACGTCGCGGTGTCGAGCGATTTCATCGTCGGGTTCTGCGGCGAGGATGACGCGTCCTTCGAGCGCACCGTCGGGCTGGTCGAGCGGTCTCGGTTCAAGAACAGCTTCATCTTCAAGTACAGCGCGCGCCAGGGCACCAAGGCCGACCAGCTTTACTCCGACGACGTGCCCGAGGCGGTGAAAGAAGCGGCGGAACAACGATCTGCTGGCCGTTCAGACGGCGATCAGCCTGGAAGACAACCAGCGATTTGTGGGCGCGCGGTCGAGGTGCTGGTCGAAGGCAAGAGCCGGAAAACGACCCGGCGCGACGGCTGGGACGACGCCGCGCAGCTCACGGGCCGAACCGCTTGCGACCGGATCGTCGTCCTGGCGGGCTCGGAGCGGCTGATCGGACGGATTGTCAGGGTCACGATCGAAGACTGTAGCGCAGTCACACTGTTCGGCCGAGTGGAGACCGCCGAACGCACTGCGCATCCCGATTGAAAAAACGGATTGTCGAAAGGACTCACATGGCAAGGCTGCTAAGCGAGCTGGTGCAGTGTTGGATGGCACTGGGTGGAATCAACGGTCGGTTCACTCCCGACCTGGTGCTTTTGGAACGAGGCTTACGAGGGACAAGCGACCCATGCAGGCCCGGCGCAGACGCTCGGGAGATCACGGCGTGGGAAGCGCGGCAGGGGCGCCGGCTGCCCGACGGCCTGCGGGCCTGGCTCATGATCTCCGATGGGCTCGTCGGGTCTGGTCCGCTGATCCACCCCCTGCGGCGCGCTCGGCCCGATGGACCCGCTACCGCGCCATGGGGAAATGGTTGCCCCACCGGCCGGGTGGTTCGAATTGGGCAGTCCCGCCGATCAGACGATCGGCATCGATCTGGCGTATTCACTGCCCGGCGGCGGCTGCCCGATCTTCACGCCGGGTGACGATGTTCTCGGCAAGCCCCGCGCGAATTATCGCGCGCAACTTCGAGGAGTGGTTCCTGAACTTGCTCGGCTCGAGCGGGCGGGAGTACTGGCTTGACCCCGACTTCGACGATTTCGGCGACCCGTGGCAAATGCGCCGGCCCCAGGCCAATTGAGAACTGCGTAGGCTCTCCCCCCCTTGCGGAGGGGGGGACCGCCTTCGACCGAGCGCATGGTCCACCGCGGCCAATGCATCCTCGAGCGGGGCCCCCATCATGACCCCCGCCTGGTTCCTCACTCATCACGACGCTCCCGCGCTGGTTCACGACTGGCTGGCAACGCTGGGCGTTCGCGATCCCGACCGCGGCCGCCGCGATCTGGCCGACTTGACCCGCCGCGCCGGTCCCGGCGCCTGGAGCTGGTCGCCCGTCTGGCCGTACAGCTCGACACCATCCTGCCGAAGTGCGCCGACCCGGGCATGGCGCTGGCCAATCTCGAGCGGTTCATGGCCGCCGCGCCTCGAGTCGAAGCGACGCTTGCGCACCTGTGCGGCGACCCACGCGCCACCGAGATCCTGCTTCAGGTCTTCAGCACCAGCCAGTATTTCAGCGAGGTCCTGATCCGCGACCCCGTGCTGCTCGAGTGGCTTCAATCAGGACCGGCGCGGCCCGACCGTTCCGATCTGATCGGCGAGCTCTGGAGCACGCTCTCCGACCTGGCCAGCGACGACCAGGCAGCGCGCTGGCGCTGCGGCGGTTTCCGCCAGCGCGAAAGCCTGCGCATCGGCTACAACGACATCGTGCGCGGCTTTCCGCTCGAGATGATCACGCAGGACCTTTCCGACCTGGCCGACGCCTGCGTCGAGGCGGCCGTGCGACTGGCCTGGTCGCACGCGCAGGCCCGGTACGGCGACCCCATGACCCCGCAGCGGCTCGGTCGCCCGGTTCGTCGTCCTGGGCTTGGGCAAGCTCGGCGGCCAGCGAGCTCAACTACAGCTCCGACATCGACCTCATCTTCCTCTATGACGAAGATGGGCCAGACCACCGGGCCCAAGGTCGTCTCGAGCGCCGAGATGTTCGCGCGGATGGGAAGCGAGATCGTGCGGCTGCTGGCCGACCACACCGCGCTCGGCATGGCCTATCGCGTCGACATGCGCTTGCGCCCCGACGGCGAACAAGGGCGCTCGCCCGATCGCTCGATGCCACGCTCGGCTACTACGTGACCCGCGGACGCACCTGGGAGCGCCAGGCCTTGATCAAGTGCCGGCCGGTCGCCGGCGACCTGGCGCTGGGCCAGACCTTCCGCGAGGCGATCGAGCCGTTTATCTACCGCCGCTACTTGGGCGCCGCCGAGATCGCCGAGATCAAGGCGCTCAAGCGCCGCATCGAACAGCGAACCGTCACGGCCGGGACCGCCGAGGTTGAGGTCAAGACCGGCCACGGCGGCATCCGCGACGTCGAGTTCGTCGTGCAGTTCCTCCAGTTGCTGCACGGCGGCGAGTATCCCGAGGTGCGCCACGGCAACGACCCTGCCAGGCGATCGCCCGGCTGGAGCAGGTCGGCTGCTTGAGTGCCGAAGAGCGGCACATCATGGACGACACCTACCGTTTCCTCCGCCGGGTCGAGCACCGCCTGCAGATCTTGTTCGACCGCCAGACGCATCGAGATGCCCCGCGACCCCGACGCCCTGCGCACCCTGGCCCTGCGGATGGGCTACCCGCCGGCCAGCCCCTGGGAAGAGCACAACGGCCCGACCGTACGGTTCATGACCGACTATCGCAGCAAGACCGAGCTCAATCGCCGCATCTTGAATCACCTGCTCCACGACGCCTTCAGCGGCGACGCCGGCGCCAAGCCGTCGACCCGATCGTCGACCTGGTGCTCGATCCCGAAGCCCAGTCCGCCGAGTTCATCTGCGGAGGTGCTTGCGCTCTACCCGTTTCGAGATCGGCCCACGGCCTACCACAACCTGATGGCGCTGGCGCGAGAAGACTTTCCGTTCCTGTCGCAGGCCCGCTGCCGCCACTTCCTGGCGGCGATTGCCCCGCGGCTCCTCGAGGCCGTCAGCCGCACCCCCGACCCCGACATGACTCTGACGAACCTCGAGAAAGTCTCGGCGCTCACTCGGCGCCAAGGCGATCCTCTGGGAGCTGTTCAACTTCAATCCCCCGAGCCTGCGGCTCTATGTCGAGCTGTGCGCGACCAGCCAGTTTCTCTCGGAGATCCTGATCAACAACCCCGGCATGATCGACGACCTGGTCGATTCGCTGGTCGTCGACCGACCGCTGCCGGGCGTGGCCATCAAGGCCGAGCTGGCCGAGCTCTGCAAGGGGGCCGAAGACCTGGCGCCGATTCTCTGGAGCTTCCGCAACAAGGAATGGGTGCGGATCGGCACCCGCGACATCCTGGGTCGCGAGCCGGTGCGCGAGGTGACCCGCGAGCTGGCCGACGTCGCCGAGGCGATCGTGACCCAGGTCGCCCGCGACCAGTGGCAGCGCCGCGAGCGGACCGATACGGCGTCGCCGCGCCACCCGACGACCGGCCGGCGCGAGCGGTGGGCGATCCTGGCCCTCGGCAAGTTCGGCGGCCGCGAGCTCAATTACCACAGCGATCTCGATCTGGTTTTCCTCCACGAGATCGGCAGGCTGCGACCTCGGGCGGGCCGATGTCGATCTCCAACGACCAGTTCGTGACCGAGGTGGTACAGCGGCTGCTCAGAAGGCTCTGGGGAGCGGCTCGCCATTTGGCCCGCTCTACTCGGTCGATACCCGGCTGCGGCCCGCGCGGCGCCTCGGGCGCACTTGTCCGGACCTTGAGCGGCCTTCCGCGAACATTTCGTGGAGCTCTTCGCAGGTGTGGGAACGCATGACGCTGACCCGCGCCCGCGTGATCTTCGCCACCGGCGGCTTCGGCCACGAGGTGAGCGCCAGGCCGTCCGCGAGCTCTCGGCCCGGCCGATCGATCGCTCGCTCTTGGCGTCGGAAGTCCTGGCGATGCGCCGTCGGCTCGAGGCCTCGCGATCCAGCCACGACCTCAAGCGCGGCGCCGGCGGACTCGCTGATCTCGAGTTCCTCGTGCAGTATCTCCTGCTCGTCCACGGTGCAGAACCACCCCGATCTCTTTCGGCCCAACTTCTGGGCCGCTCTCTCGGGTCTTCGCCGCCATGGAATCTTAGAGCGCGGAAATCCATCCCGAACTGCACGCAGCCTACGACTGTCCTGCGAACTGTCGAGGGGCGCCTGCGTCTGATCCACAATCGCGGTGTCACCGAGCTTCCAGACCAGCCCAACGAGCTCGAGCAGCTCGCGCGGCGGCTCAACTACGAGTCCCCCGACCCGGCCGCGCCGTCGAGCAGTTCCTGGCCGATACGGTGCGCATCGCCTGCCAAACTCGCGAAATCTTTCACCAAATCGTTGCCGTCTGAATGAGTGATAGAATGCTGACATTACGCCTTGGTATCATTCTCACAATTATCACATTTCTGCCCAGACTGGGGCTCCCCACTATTCCTAATTTTTCAAAACCACCATGTTGACACACCCAGGCATTGATGATATTGTCCGTGTCTGAACATCCGCAGCAGTGTGTTTCCGAGGGGCGGTGCAGGGCACGAAGAGTTTAAGACTGCCCCGATTTGTTCGGTCGCAAAGATTGCATGGATGATCTGACGGAGCGTCGGATTGCTCGCAACGTAGTCATGTGGCACGCGCGTGCATGCCGTGGTGGCCTATGCACGCAAAACGGTCGCTGATTTAATTTGACAGCGAACCATCAAGCCTGCATATATATTAGATTCGTTCCGATCTAACTGATCGAAGATTGCGTAACAGCCCTCGCAGGTCGCCCGAACAGCAGATGAGCCACTGGGTCGTGAGGGGAACGCGCGAGGGATGGTTTCTCGTCTTGAGCGCGCTTGTTCGTCGTGCATCAGAAGCAGCAGCACCGTTTCGCAGCGCTTTCTGCAATTGATCGACTCGCTCGCGGTTTTCTTCGCAGATTTTTCATCGGAATCATCGCCACAGACCTCGTTCGCTTTTCGAAGCGATGAGCCAAGGTAGGGGTCAATGTTATGCGTACCGGATCGACGGGCCTCCGTTCCTCGCGGCGCAGTGTTCACAATCGATTGACAAACCGGAACAAAAACGGACGCAAGGCTCACTTGCGGTGGCTGGATGTCGATGCGCTCGAGCCGCGCACGCTGCTGGCGACAATTCCAGCCGCGACCCAAAGCGGCGTACTTCAAAACCTGTCAGGTCTGGGGAACGTCACCCTCAATGGGAATGCCAACAGCCCCACAGTGGAGATCGATCCCTACAATCCCGATGTTCTCTTCGCGGTGTGGCAAGTCGATGAGGGGAGCCAGCCCGTCGTCCCCGGCACAACCACTGTCGTCGAGGGGGCTTATTCCACCGACGCCGGCGCCTACTGGAACTCGCTGGGAGCCGGTGTTTCCTTTCCCCAGCTCGACCCGCTCACGATCAACGCGGCCCCTCCGACCCTCTACACCCAAGTGACAAGCCCGTCTGTTGCGTTCGATGCTCAAGACAATGTTTACGTCTTGACTGAGCAGGAAACCAGCGCCACCGACGGCTTGCTCTACCTGACGGAGTTCAATTTCTCCGGCGGCACGTACAACGGGCAAGTCGGGCTGTCGAACAACGGCTACATATACCAATGGATTACCGGCTCTGACGGAGCAACCGATCCAACCCTTGCCGTCGATCAGGCCCCGCCGTCCGGGACCGCGGAACCCGATCCTCACGCCAACAACGTCTACATCGCCTGGGCCAGCACCGATGTCGAGCCCGCCGATCCCAGAACCTATTTGGGTACCGAATTCGACCCCAACCAAGCTTATCTGGTCGTCGGCACTCCGACTTCCGAGTCAAACGGCCAGGAATCCATCTCGTTCAGCGGCATCCAGGATGTCAGTGTGACGTCTGTGCCGGCGTCCCCGAGCACGCCCCTGGCGCCGGCATTTGACGGCAGCTTCGGCCCGCAGCTCGATTCGCACCCGCAACTGGTCATCAATCAGAACGATGGCGGCCACGTCACGGTTGGCTGGGATGACTTCGGTACCGGCGCCACGGCCACGCCGCCGTACGATAACCTCGACTCGAACCTTGTCACGCCCGGCGATGCGTTCGGGTTTGACGGTGATGCGGGGCCGATCAGTCCAGCCACCACCATGACGTTGGACGGCGCGACGGTAACCGTCCCGCAAACGACCCCTTTCACCGATGACGTCACCATCCCGGGCTCGGAGTTGAGCAGCATCGACGACCTCACCGTGACGGTTGACGTGACCGATCAGCAGACGGTCTCGAACTTGAGTCTCGTCTTGGTCGCTCCCAACGGCGATTCCATCACCCTTGTTGAGAACCAGATCAACGCCGCCGGCAAGGCCATCCCCAGCCAGGGCCTTCCTGGCGGCAATTCCATCGGAGTGTACGGTTTCACCACCGGCGCCACCGGCGACGCCGGGATCAACGTGGGGACGACGTTCGACGACAACGGCGTCCGAGACATCTTCGACCCGACCACGGCCGGGATCAATGGAAACAGCGCCGTCGACTACGTCGGGACATTCCGGCCGGAGGGCTCCCCAGGCGGCCTGACCAGCCTGACACAACTGATCGCCGATCTCGGCAGCGGCAATCTCAATAACGATTGGACACTAGACGTCACCAATTATTCGCCGGCTATCACGATGGGTGTCAGCCCGCAGGCCGCTCTCACAGGGTTCAGCCTCCATTTCAGCACGGGGCTGACTTTCGCCACAGGAGCGCCTTCGCACTCGCCGGCGACGATCACCTCGACGTACGTCCGGGGTGCGCTCAACAATACGTTCCCGCGCACCGTCCCATCCACCCCCAACGGCGTCGGCCCGGGGCTGGTCCTAGCGATCGACAACACGTTCGGCCCCGTCAGCTCCTTAGGCGGCGTGTCATACGGACCCAATGCCTACAATCCCGAGGGCCGGATCTACGCTGCCTATGTCGCCTACGTCGACAACGGCTTCAATCCGGCGGTCGACACCGAGATCGCGCTGTCCTACTCCGACAACGGCGGCCAGAGCTGGACATTCGCCGGGTTCGTCAACCAGTCCACCACCGGCGACGACAACTCGATCGGCGACGGCTATTCCAGCGGCAATCCCGACGAGCCGGAGGGCTATACCCCGTTTACCAGCGGCCGGACCGTCTTCCAGCCGGAGATCGCCGTCGACCAGGCGACGGGCACCGTCGTCGTGTCCTGGCGCGACGCCGGCAACGACGCCGCCAACGCCCGCGTGGCCACCTACATCGCTTATAGCTTCGATGGCGGCAATACGTTCAGCCCGCAGTCTTACGCCAATCCCAACCAGACTGCCATCGACGCCATCACCGGCGCAACCGACATTATCGGCCCGGCCGCCGACAACGAGTCGGCGGGCAATCCCAACATCGACATCGTAAACGGCTACGGCGATCAGATGGGGCTGGCAGTTTTCGATGGCCAGGTTTATCCCATCTGGGCGGGCAATTTGAACCTGAGCTCCGACGCCACCGGCACGGTCGTCGCCGATCCGCTCAACATTTACTACATGCCGATGAACATCGCCGCCGGGCCGCGAATCGTAAATAGCACGATGGGACCGACGACTTACGCCCAGGCAACGTCGGGCAGCATACCCATCACGATCAACTTCGACCGGCCGGTCATTGCCAGCACGTTCGTGTCGGCGGATGTGCTGGTTTACTACCACAGCGCGGTCGCCGGCAGCGGCTACGTCGGGCCTCTCCCGATCGTGCCCAACTCACTGACTCCCGAGGGCACCGAGTACCCCGGCGACGCTTACGAAACTTTCACGATCGACTTCAATCCGCTGCCGTCCGGCGCCACCACGCCGTATGATTACACCGGCACCTACAGCTATCTGATCACGCCCGATAACGGCCTCTCCGGTGCGCAGAAGATCATCATCAGCTCGCCAATCGAGGCCTATTACGGCACGACGCTCCAAACCGAGGATAGGGACGATCAGAATGCTAGCGGCGCATCCGACCAAAATCCCATCACGACTCCCTATTACGGCAGTGCGCCCGGCGACGTCTACGCAGACCCCGCGCCGGAGTTGCCGGCCTACACCAGCATCACCTGGTCAAGCGCTCTTCAGATCCTGGGCGAGCCTTCCAATGCCAACACCCTGCCGATCATCGTCCCTGGTCCGCAGGTTCTCTCGGCCACGGTGCCGGGAGGCGAAGCCGGCAGCGGCAACCTGGTGACAAACGGCACGGTGAGCCAGACGACCGTCACGTTCGACCGCGGCATGCAGGTATCGACGTTCGCCGGCGAGACCGACTCCTTCACGCCCAACAACTCCAACCAGCCGGTTGCCAGCGAGGTCGATCAGATCATGGGCCCCGCCGGCTCGGTCTCGGGCCCGCAGAGTTTCCCGGCCAACGAGGCCAACTCCACCATCACGATTCCGGCGGCCTCGAGCGCGACCCAACCGGGTATTGCCGTCTCGCAGATCACCATCCCCAGTTACGACGGCACGTTCACCATCGCTGACCTGACGGTTGCGCTCACCGCGGAATTCGCAACCGATTCCGATTTGTCGGCCTACTTGCTGCCGCCGCCGAACCAACTGGTGCCCACGCCGCTGCCCGCTGACGCGATCACCCTCTTCTCGGGCGTGGGCGGCACCGGTGCCAACTTCATCAACACGGTCTTCGACGACTCCGCAGAAAACTGATTACAAGCTCCAGCGTGCACGGCCCCGTTCACAGGCTCTTATCAGCCCCAGGAAGCACTCTCCGCCCTGCTCGGCAAGCCGGTCGACTACTCGCCCGACCCGAACGTCTATCTCCCAGGCGTCTGGACGGTCGAGATCTTCAACAAATCGACTACGGCTACCGGCGTGCTCGACAACTGGTCGCTCAACATCACCCCCCAGATCACCGTCAAGCCCGTCGTCAGCACCGAGAGCACAAGCCCGACCGGCGTCCTTTTGGCCAGCCAGTTTGTAATCGGCTTCCCGCAGCAGCAGCTCAGCGGCACCTACACGATCCAGATCGGCCCCGACATCCTCGATGGGTACTCGAATCCCGCGTCCGACCCGTCGTATTACGAGGGCCTCGACGTCCCCGAGGTGGCCGGCCTGCAGCTCCTGCCGGGTCGGCCTCCGACTGCCCCCGCCCCCGCCACCAGCACGTTCGTTTACACCTCGGCCGACACGCCCAAGCCCATCACGGCGCCGACCGGCATGCCCGGATCGCTTACCCCGAGCACGGTGAGCTCCAAGATCACGGTGCCCGCCAACTTCACGATTCTGGGCGACAGCGCGACGCCGGCGGGCATGGAGGTCCAGCTCAACATCACCTATCCCACCGATGCCGATCTGGAGATCACACTCAACCATCTAGATCCGAACGGCGACCAACTCGGACAGGTCATACTTTACCAAGGGGTGGCCAGCGGGCTGGGCACCGGTGCTTCGACCGCCAATTTCGACAACACCGTCTTCGACGACAACGCGGCCACTCCGATCGAGCAAGGCGACGCCCCGTTCTTCGCGACGTTCACCCCGCAAGAGTCGCTGGCCACCGCGTTCGCGGGATTCAGCGCGCAGGGAAGCTGGAACCTCACCATCACCAATAACTCGACGACCGGGGGCACGGGCACTCTCAATGGCTGGACGGTGACGTTCGAGAAGGCGAATCCCAACTCGGGCATGGCAGAGCCGGGCAGCGACATTTACAGCACGAGCTTCCGCATCTTCACGCTCAGCCAGGCCGACAGCATCTCCAGCCAGGCGTGGACGGCCGTCGGTCCGGCGTCGATCAATGGTCCCGCCGGACCTCAAGAAGCTTCGGGCCGGGTGCCCGCACTGGCCGTCGATCCCGCCGATTCCTCGGGCAACACCGTCTACGCCGGCGGCGCCAGCGGGGGCATCTGGAAGACGACCGACTTCCTCACCACCAATCCCAGCGGACCGACCTGGATCCCGCTTACCGATTTCGGCCCCGACTATGCCATCAACATCGGCGCGATCGCGGTCTTCCCCGTGGGCAATAACCCCAGCGACTCGATCGTGATCGCCGGGACGGGCGAGGGCGACGCAGGCACGCCTGGCGTCGGCTTCTTGATCTCGACCGATGGCGGCGTTACCTGGAACCTGGCCGACAGCACCGACAACGTCTGCCAACGGCACCTGGTTGCCGATCGCCTCGACCGGCCGCGATCGCGATTTCGTCGGCACCACCGTCTTCGCACTGGCCGTCGATCCCGAGCCCACGCCCACCGGCGGCGTCATCATCTATGCCGCCGTGAGCGATCCTGGCGGCCCCTACGGCGGCATCTGGCGCAGCGAAAACACCGGCCAGACCTGGCAGCTTATGCTCGCAGGCAATGCCACCAGCGTCGTCCTCGACCCCGACAGCGGACTGGTCTTGGACCCGATCACCGGCAACTACGTCCAGGGCAACCTCCAGATCGTCTATGCCGCGCTCCAGGGCCAAGGCGTGTTCATGAGCCCCAACCAGGGCCAGGTCTGGAACCAGATGACCGGCAATATCGGCAACCCGCTGATCTTCGACACGGCCGCAGGCGGACCGCCCAACGTCAACCCGTTCAACGTTGCCGCCGAGCCCGGCCCCAACGGCCCGCAGGGGCAGATCACGCTGGCCGTGCCTGCTGCGACGAGCAACACGGCCTTCAACGACGTGTACTCAGGCTGGCTCTATGCCCTGGTTGCCGCTCCGGGCGGCGGCCTTGACGGGGTCTTCGTCACCAAGGACTTTGGCGAGAACTGGACCGAGATCAATATCCCCACCGCGCCCGCGGCGGGCTACGACGTAAACCAACCGGCCATCCCGACGCGCGACCTCTCCCAGCCCAACTACCCGATCCTCGGCCCGGAAGCCGAGGCGCTCGCGGTCGACCCCACGAATCCCAACATCATCTACGTGGGGGGCGGTAATAACGGCGCCGAGAGCGACCTGCTCCGCATCGACCTCACCGACATCTGGGACGCGCACTCGCTCGTCGCCACGTCCGACGAGGCCAACGATGGCGGATTAGTCACCCTCACGTCGACCGGACCGGCCGCGATCTACGCGACCGACCTCCAATTCGTTGGCCTCGCGCCCACGTACGTCCCAGCGCTCGCCAGCGACCCCACATCGAACGAGCTCAACGAAATCGAACAGTACGATCTCTACGCCGAGGGCCCGGATATCTTCGATTCCTATGTCAACTACATCCGCAATCCGGACCACCCGTTCGAGGGCGACACCACAATCACCGTTTACAACTACTCCGACTTTACGAACAACGGCAACGGCGTGAGCTGGGTGCCCCTCGACCTCTTGAACCTCGGCACAGATCTCGGCGATAACATTCACGAGATCATCACGATCACCGACCCGATCACGGGGCTTCCCCGGCTGATCATGGGCGACGACCAGGGGGTCTTCAGCGTCCTGGACAACAACGGCATCTTCGAGACCCAGATCGGCAACTCCGATTCTTTGCCGGGCAGCAGTCGCAACGGCAATCTCCAGCTCACGCAGTTCTACTACGGGGCCGCGCAGCCGAGCACGGCCGCCGCGCTCGTTGCCGGCGCCCTCTACTACGGCAGCGCCCAGAGCAACACGGGAGCCACTTCCGACCCCAGCATCATCACCGACGGCAATACGACGTGGACCACGGTGCTCCCGCTGGGACAGGCCGCCGGCGTGGCGACCGACCAGCAAGGCACCTTGGGCGGCGACAACGTCAACCTCTATCAGTACTGGGAGCCCGTGTCCGCCGGAGCCGACATGTTCCAGGTCGACGGTGTCGGCAAAACCTACGGCTTGTTCCTGGCCAGCGGTGGCGCACCGACCCCCGATCCCACCGATTGGCCCTTCAGCTCGGGCAACAATTATTCTCCCGACCCGTTCGCCGGCGCCAATATCGCGGTCGACCCGGTCAACGCTCAGGACCTGGTCATCAGCTCGGCTGACGGCGCGGTCTTCAGCAGCACCAACGGCGGCAACAACTGGTTCGAGATCGGCGCGCCCGGAGTGTTCGGCAGCCCGGGCAACTTCAGCGTCGCCTTGGCTTACGGCGCTCCGGATCCCAGCGCCCCGGAGGGCGTGGGCAACCTCGGCAACTTCATTTACGTCGGCACCGCGACCGGCCAGATCTACATCACCCAGGACGGCGGCGGCAACGACAGCAACGGCAACGCCTGGATCAACATTTCTAACGGACTCGACGGCTCGCAGGTCAAGCAGATCATCACCGACCCGACCCGCGGCAGCCACGACGCCTACGCCGTCACGGCCGATGGCGTCTATTACATCGCCGACTCGGTGCCGTCGTCGACCAACCCCACCCCAACCTGGGTCAACATCACCGGCAATCTGAAAACGCTGGCCTATTCGATCTTCGGCCAGAGCTACAACCCCGCCACCGATCCCAACTCCGAACCCTACGACCTGGCGACCACGCTCACCTCGATCGCGGCCGACTGGCGCTACGCCATTCCGTTCAATTCGCAGTTCCCGTCGGACGGATATCACCCGGTCCTGTACGTCGGCGCCGAGGCCGGTATCTATCAATCGCTCAACAACGGCCAGACCTGGACGTTCTTCCCCGATACGACCTACGGCGCGGTGGTGGAGGGGGGCTATCTGCCCAACGTCCCGGTCACTTCGCTCAGCCTGTCGCTGGGCAACATCAATCCGAACACCGGCGTTGCAACGCTCGACGGCCCGGATGCGCCGCTCGCCGCCAATCAGACGACCGCGGCATTGGCCGACCCGGATACGCTCATGGCCTCGACGTTTGGCCAGGGTGAGTTTGCCATTAACCTGGCACCGCTGATCGTCGACAACTCGGTATCGGTCACCGGTATGGGCGTCGGGCCCGGCCCTGAGGGCACGACGGGGATCACCGGCGCGATCACCCTCGCCGGCTTGAGCGAGATCACCGCGTTTGGCAACGCCACCTGGATCACCGTCGAAGACGTCACCAATCCCGCGAACCCGGTTGTCGTCGCCGGCTTCAACCCGGCCGATCCGATCCCCACGCCCGCCTACGAAGTGAACTCGACCAATTCCCTGGGACAGTTCACCTTCACGTGGAACCCCGAGACCGACCCGACGTATGGCTCCACGTACAGCGGGATCATCAAGCTCGACGTCTTCGCCACCGATAATGCCGGCTCGGTCGGCAACGTCGTCCCGCTGCTTTTCTACCTGAATCCGCCGACGCAGTTGGTGTTCACCACAACCGGCGAGCCCAGCGGCGAGCCGCCGTCACAGGCCGTCGCCGGTTCGAGCTGGGGAGTGACCGTGTACACGGAAGATGCCCTCGGCAACTTTGTCTCGTCTTTTAATGGCCTGGTCACGATCGGGCTCTACGACAACACGATCGCAGGCGCCGATTTCGTCGGCAACCTGACTGTCGTCGCGGTTAACGGCGTGGCCTCCTTCACGCCTCCCACCGATCCGCTGTCGATCGACACCGCCGGCACCTACACGATCGATGCCAACAGCCCGGATCTCGCCCAGGGCCTTTCAACGTCGATCACAATTATCGCAGCGGCGCCCTCGCAGGCCGTCTGGGTGAATCAGCCCCCCAGCGAGGAAACCGCGGGTGTGCCATTTGGCGTATCGCTCGAGATCGAGGACCAGTACAACAACCCCGAGACAACAGACTCCGAATCGGTCTCGCTCGCACTCTACTTGAACGGCACCCTCGACATGTCTGCTCTGGGCGGCACGGACACGGCGACGGTCAACAACGGCGTGGCCAACAGCGGCGTGGTCACCTTTGGCGCCGTAACGATCAACGAACCCAGCCCGACGGGCGAGACGTACACGCTGGTCGCGACGACGGCCACGAGCAACGTGTCCTCCCCGGACTCCGACCCAATCACCGTCGTCTCGCCGATGCTCATGTCCGCCAATGACCCAACCGAAACTGCGGGCCAAGGCTTCTCGCTCACTTACGACGCGCTCACTTACACGGGATCGATCGATACGTACTTCAACGGGACCGTCGACCTGTCGATCGTAACCGGCCCCGCCGGCGGGGCCCTTGACGGAACCATGACCGCCTACGCGACAAACGGCGTTGCTGTCTTCAACGGGGTCATACTCGACACCGCCGGCTCCTACAACCTCGAGGCCGCAAGCGCCCACCGATCCGATTCAGGCAACCCCGGCCTACGTGGACGTCACGATTGTGGCGGCACCGGTTTCGCAACTCGTCGTCACCGGCCCGCCGCCGCCGACGGTGCCGGCCGGCCAGAGCTTCAGCCTCACGGTTCAGGCCGAGGATCAGTGGGATAACCCGACCACCTTCGGTGGCACGGTCACCATGAAGATCGCGACCGGTCCGGCAGGCGCGACTCTGGGCGGGACCCTCTCGACAACTCTGTCGTCGAGCGGCAGCGCAACCTTCTCCGGGTTGACGCTCGACACGGCATACGTGGGTTACATCCTCGACGCAACTGCAAGCGGGTTGACCCCAGGAGCGACGCCGCCAATCACCGTGACCGCGGCCGCCGCCAGCCAGTTGATGATACCCACAACGCCCACCAGCGGTCAGCCCCCCTCCACCGTGACGGCCGGCAACACATTCCCCGTCATCGTCGACGTCGAGGACCAGTACGGCAACCTCGCCACGGGCTACGTGGGCAGTGTGACCTTGGCGCTTTCAGGCAATACAACCGGAGTCATCACCGGCAACACGGCCAATGTCTCGGGCGGCGTGGCGACGTTCTCCGACGTGACCATCGACACCGAAGGTGATTTTCGCCTGATCGGCAGCACCAGCGGCATTGTGGGAGCAACCGTCAAGTCCAACAGCATCACGGTCAACCCCGGTGCGCCCACGCAGTTCGCCTGGGTAACCCAGCCGCAGAACCCGGTCATTCACAACTTCGGATTTGTCGTGAGCCTTCAGGTCGAGGACCAGTTCGGCAACGTCGAGACCGCCGACAACAACAACGCCTCGATCGTGCTCTCGAGCGACCCGGCCGGCGGCACGCTCGAGGGAATAACCACGGTGCCGCTCTCCGGCGGCGTCGCGCTCTTCTCGGGGCTGTCGATCAACACGATCGGCAACGGCTACGCGCTGACCGCGAGCACCAACGTGACGACGGGTAATACCACCACGACCCTGAGCTCAGCGGCTTCCGACACATTTAACGTCATCGCCACGCCCGCCGCCTCATTGAGCGTGACGGCCCAGCCACCGTCGAGCACCGCGGTCGGATCGCACTTCAGTTTCACCGTGCAGGCGCTCGATGAGTTCGGCAACCCCGATCCCGACTTCGACGGCAGCATCATGGTGTCGATCGCCAGCGGGCCGTCGGTGCCCTTGGGGGGCTCGAGCATGCCGTTCACCGCGTCAAATGGCGTGGCCACGATCTCGGGGCTCTTTATCGACACGGTCGGCACCTACACGCTCGGCGTATCGACGACGACCGCCGGCGTGACGAGCACGACAACCGATACATTCCAGATCGTCGCCGATCCGGCCACTCACTTGATCGTCACCGGCCAGCCGCCCGCGGGACTACAGGCCGGCGCGCTCTTCGGCTTCACGGTCACCGCCGAAGACCAGTTCGACAACGTCGCAACCGGCTTCACCGGCGACGTGTCGGTCTCGATCCAGTCGGGCCCCACCGGCGCGACGATCGGCGGGCCGCTGACCGTTGCGGCTACCGCGGGCGTCGTCAACTTCGGCGGGCTGTACCTCGACAAGGCCGGCACGAACTACATCCTGTCGGTTTCGAGCTCGAACCAGGGCATCACCGGCGGCAGCACCGACACGTTCAGCGTTTCGCCCCTGGCCGCCACGCAGCTCGTGTTTTCGACCGAGCCGCTGTCAACCGTCGAAGCCGGCGCTTCGTTCGTCGTCGGCGTGACCGCCGAAGACACCTACGGCAACACGGCGACGTCGTTTGACGGCGCGATCGCCATCGGCCTGTCGGGGGGGCCGGGCGAGGCCACACTGGCCGGAACGCTCCAGATGGTTGCCGGCCAAGGCGTAGCCGGCTTCACCGGTCTTTCGATCACCACCGCCGCGTCGGGCTACACCTTGAGCGCGAGCAGCGGCAACCTGGTCGGGGGCAGCTCAAATCAGTTTACCGTGAGCCCGGCAAGCCCCGTCTCGCTGGCCGTCTCGATCACGCCGCCGACGGTCATGACGGCCGGTTCACTCTTTGGCCTGGCCATCGCCGCCGACGACAGGTACGGCAACCTCGCAACCCAGTTCACCGGCACGGTGTCGATCGGTCTTGAGAGCAATCCCGCCAACGCCACCTTGAGCGGCCTGCTCACGGCCAATGCGGTCGGCGGCATCGCTAATTTCCACGCGAACATCACGACCATCGCGATGCGCCAGCGGCTACACCCTCCTGGCGACCAGCCAGGGGCTCACCGACGTGACCGCCGGCCCGATCGAGGTTCTCCCGGCCGCGCCCTACGCCCTGGTCGTGGTCACGCAGCCGCCTTCCGTGGTGGCGCCGGGATCACCGTTCGGATTTGTCGCCGCCATCGAAGACTTTTACGGCAACGTCGAAACGACTGACGATAATGCGGTTTCCGTCGCCGTACCAAGCGGGTCGAGCTCGACCCTGGGCGGAACGAAGACCGTCGCGGCCTCCAACGGCCTGGTGACCTTCAGCGGGCTGACGCTCACCCAGGTTACCTCCACGGTCGCGCTTCAGGTGACGAGCCCTGGAGTCGCCGCGACGGCCACCAACCCGATCACCGTCGGGACCCCCTCCCAGATCACGTTCTCCAGCAGCAGCGTGACGGTCAACGAAACCGCGGGGACCGCCACGCTTCCAGCTCATGCGGACCGGAGAGTTCCAGGGGGCCGTCACGGTCACCGTCGCAACGTCGGGCGGAACGGCCGTCGCCGGCGTCAACTACAACTCGGTCGACCAGACCGTCACGTTCGCGCGCCGGCCAGGACACTCAGAGCGTCTCGGTGCCTGTCTTGAACGTCGGCGCCCTGCCGTCCAATCTGACGGTCAACGTCGGCCTCTCCAATCCGGGAGCAGGAGGGACCTTGGGCAGCCCCTCAACGTCGACCCTCGTGATTGAATACGTTCCCTCGACCTCACCGTCATCAACGCCGTTGGTCACGCTGACCGGCATCACGACGGTCAAGAACAAGAAGAAGCTGGTGGACGGGCTCGTTCTCGATTTCAACGGTGCCTTGAATGCGACCCAGGCCGCGACCGTCTCGGAGTACGAGCTGATCCTGGCCGGCAAGAAGAATTCGTTCACGGCCAAGAACGCCAAGACGATCAAGATCAAGTCGGCGGCGTATTCGTCGACGACCGACCAGGTGACCCTCACGATCAAGAAGTCGTTCAAGCTCACCAATAAGCCGATCGAGCTCATCGTTGAAGGTACCGGCACGTCGGGGCTGCACGATGCCGAGGGCCGCTTGATCGACGGCGCGAACAACGGCCAGGCAGGCAGCAACGCAGTCGCCGTGCTCACCAAGAACAGTGCGACCATCGAGGCCGTTGCGGCCGCCGTCGATGCCGCCCTTGCCGACCAGGGCGACTTGGTGAGCGCGGCCAAGGCTCGCAAGCGTTGAACCGCTTGAGGGCCTAACCTGCGAAGCGTCGGCGCACGCGACCGACGGATCCAGAAGCTACCGAACACGTGGGAACAGTCCCTCTTCGCTCAGCGACCGCCGTTTGTTGGGCGCGGGTCTCCTGACCCCGCCCGGATTGGCGACCGTAGGTCTCCCTGAGTTTGAGCGTGTTGCCGGCGGCCGCCCTCGTTTTGGGTTTGCAGGGCTGTGGCGACTCTGACCAGCCGCGCGGGCTGACGAAGCAAGCGATCAAATTCGACGAAGTCCCCGAGAACGTGCGCACGGCCGCGCGTAAAGCCATTCCGAGCGTCAAGCTCGACGAGGCCTGGAAAAACTTCGACACCAAGGGCGAGCTCCACTCCTACCAGATTCGAGGCAAGAATGCCTCCGACGGCAAGATCCGCGAGGTGCGCGTTTCGCTTTCGGGCGAGATACTCGAGCAGGAGTGACGGACAGAACCTGCACCTGTTCGATCCCGCCAGCGGAACGCGATTACTGACCCGGCGCGAGCGGCTCGACGCTGCCGAACGGCGAGCCCTAGCCGCTTAGGCCGTCCAGGAGTGTCTCGCCGAGGAGAACGAGCGGCTTCGCCGAGAGATCGAAGCTCTCCGAGGCCGTTGATGCTCAATTCGCAAGAGGCAAAATGGTCGCTTTAGCACGAAGCTCGGTGTCAGTTCATTTTTCTCAGGTGAAAAAATGAACTGATACCAAGTTTCAAAAAAGTGAACTGACACCAAGTTTCAGGTTTTTCCGAGCCGCGGTGGAGACCTGCGGTCGCCCCGCGGGCGGGGTCCGGAGACCCGCGCCGAACGCGCACGCCTAACGGCGGGGTCGCGAGACCCGCGCCCAACGCGCACGCCTAACGGCGGGGTCGCGAGACCCGCGCCCAACGCGCACGCCTAACGGCGGGGTCGCGAGACCCGCGCCCAACGGCGCACGCCCAACGGCGGGGTCGCGAGACCCGCGCCCAACGCGCACGCCTAACGGCGGGGTCGCGAGACCCGCCGCCAATGCGCACGAACTGGGAGCGCGAGCCTCCGTGCGAGCGGATGGGAAACCTTCGGTCGTACGATGGGCAAGGCCGGGAGACCGGTGCCCAACGCGCGCGTCCGTGTGCGGGGACAGGAGGGCCGTTCTGGTCGAGCCGAAAGCCGGGCGACTGGCCCAGTCCGATCCTGGGAGGCTCCCCATTTGATCCCCGCAACGCAAAAAAGGGGAGGCTCCCCATTTGATGATTTTTCGTGCGTTTCGGTTATTTCGTGGTTGAACGATCCGTTGGATCGGTTTCATGCGCGTTGACGCACACCACCCCCTCAATACCGCAAGGGCGCCGCGGCCATAAAGGGGGCGCCGCCTATTTTCCCGCTCGATCGCCTCTGCAGGCAGGCGCCTGATTGTTCCGCGGCGAGCGGTGCGTTATTCTTCCTGCTCTCAGAACCGCCTCACATCGATCCAGCCCGCTTGTCCAGTCAACGGAGGAAACGTCATGACCGCAGAAGCCTTCTCTGGCGAGCAAGTCGCGGCCGAAGCCGAGAACATCATCGATAACGTGCAGCAGACTCGTTATCAGTACCCGCCCTATCTCATCGACAACGAGACGGGCACGTACTACGTCGATTGTTGCGGGTTCGTGAGCTACGTGCTCGAGTCGATCGCGATTGAGCATTACGAGATGATCCCTCCGGTGCCCGGCTGGCCCGTGCCGCAAGCATTCAAGTATTACGAATTCTTTACTGATTTGACGACGACCCCATTGGTCGGCTGGAGATTGATTCCGCGCCTGGCCAACTGCGTCGCAGGAGACATCATCGCATGGCGGCTGTTAAGTCCGGATTCGACGGGTGATACGGGTCACGTCTTCATCGTCGCGGGCGACCCGGTGGTTCTCGAGTCGGGTGACATCGCGATCCCTGCCTACGACTCGAGCAATGTCCTTCATTACGACGACTCGCGCTTCTTGCCGGATGGCCAGCAGACGACCGGCGTCGGAACGGGCACGATTAACTTCAAGGTCGACCGGAGCGGCGGACCGGCAGCTTTCCAGTTTGGTCCAGGGGATTGCTTTCATGCGGCACCGATCGCCATCGGCCGCCTGGAGCCAATCAAGATGGTCGGATGAATCAAAGTCATCCATCGCAGCCTCACGACCGGGTTTTTGCCTTCAGGGACCTCCTCGCCATGGAATGGAAGAGCGCGAGCAAGTGCCCAACTTTCACGTAGCTGCTTGAAAGGCACTGAACACGGCTTGTCGAAATCGAACGTCGCTAAACGACTAAAGGTTGAAATCCGGCCGTGCCCAGACCCGAACAGACCGGCTCCGCGGTGGTTTTCATGCACAGACCGCGCAGTCACAACGAGGAGAATACTCCATGGGACTCGATACGTTCATGCCCCCGAAAACCGTGTCGCGCGACGAGTGGCTGGCGGCTCGCAAAGAGTTGCTTAGAAAGGAGAAGGAACTCACGCGGCTCCGCGACCGGTTGAACGAGGAACGCCGCCAGCTCCCCCGGGTCAAAGTCGAGAAGGACTACGTTTTCGACGGGCCCGACGGCCCGGAGAGGCTTGCCGACCTTTTCGCGGGGCGGAGCCAGTTGATCGTGCATCACTTCATGTTCGGCCCCGAGTGGGATGCGGGCTGCCACGGCTGCTCGTTCGCGGCCGATCACATCGAAGGCGCTGGTGCATCTCGAGCACCACGACGTGAGCGTCGTGCGGGTCTCGCGGGCGCCGCTCGCCAAGCTCGAGGCCTATCGCAAGCGCATGGGCTGGCGCATCAAATGGGTCTCGTCCCACGGCAACGACTTTAACTTCGATTACCACGTGTCGGCGACTCCCGACGAAATCAAGACGGGTAAGGTTTACTACAACTACGACCTGCAGCCGTTCCAGAGCGACGAGATGGGTGGCTGGAGCGTGTTCTACAAAGACGACGACGGCTGCGTATTCCACACCTATTCGACCTACGCGCGCGGCGACGAGCTCATCGACACCAGCTACGTGCTGCTCGATATGACGCCGAAGGGCCGCAACGAAACCGGCCCGAATTACAACCTGGGCGACTGGGTGCGGCGTCACGACGAGTACGAGCCGGCTGTGATCAAGATTTCCCCGTGCTCCGGCGACACACTCCGCGGGCAGGATCAAAGCGCCGAGCCGCGCGGCTAGAAATCGGGGGATCTCCGATGAGCACTCACTGCTGCTGTCGTGACGCGTCCAAGGTGTCAATGCCCGGGCGACGCGGCATGGAGGTCGCCGGCTGGGCTTGTCCCGCGGCGATTCTCGCGCTCTTGCCCAAGTGTCCCGCGTGCCTGGCGGCATACGCCGCGGTCTGGACCGGAATCAGGCTGTCGTTTTCGACCGCAGCGCATCTGCGGACGTCGCTTGTGGTTCTGTGCGCAGCCGCGCTTTCTTGCCTGGTGCTCAGCCGATTGCACGGCTTCATCATCGCGAGAAATGAGAAACCAGGGCGCACGTTTTGATGCTGCGCATTTGCCAAGCCCGCTAACTCGGCATCCACGCTACAATCCCACTCGGTTGCGCCGCCCTTGCGAACTTGGGCTTGCGCAACTTTTGGTTGTCCAAATTCTTTATTCAAAAATTTCTAATCTGAAGCCGGCCGGTCGATTGCGCCGTTCGAATGCACGGATTTCGGCTCATGGGCGTGCTCGAAATTCGAAATTGAGCGCATCTTATATAGAGGAAGTCATTCGCGCACGGCTCAAATCCTTTCGCGCACCCGGCGTTGGCAACAGTTAGGCGAAAGCGGTCACATCAGGATTTACTGATGTGGCAGACTCAAGCCGCACGCCGGGCGAAATGGCGGGGTGCGCCCGGTGAATTCTGCCTGGTGATTCCGTTCTCGATTCACTGCTCTGTCCCTGGGCAAGCGTCGCACAAGCCATTGTCAGCTCACAGCTTGCACTCAGGCCTTCGCAAGGTTCCGCCCGCGCACGGCGACGTGCGTCGCTGCGCGACTAACCACAATCGGCCGGTACCAAGGCCTTCCGAAAACCTGCCAACAACTGCCACTTTCTGCCAAAACAGAACGCCGACTTGGGCGACGAAGCGCCTGACCGGTTCGCGTGCTGCCGCGCAATCCACTCCACGCGCAGCAACTCCCACTTGCCAGGAGCGGCGAGCCCGTGCGAATATGACAACAGTCAGAGGCGCACCGCTTCGGGGTCATGCCGCAGGAGGGTTCCATGCCTCATTCGACCGGCTGGCGCCTCGGACTGGGTCCGGTGTTCGCCTACGAGTGGCTCACGTCATCGAGGCGCTGGCAAACGTACGCGCTGAGGGCCGTGTTTCTCTTGCTCTTGCTCTCGAGCCTCTTGGTGGTCTGGAACATGATCCATTCGCCGCGCACCGCCAGTCCGCTCGGCATGATGGCCGCGCTGGGGGAGAGATTCTTCCTCGGTATGGTCGGCATGCAGTTGACCATCGTCTTGTTAGCGGCCCCGGTGGCAACCGCCGGCGCGATCTGTCTTGACCGCGCGCGGAACGCTGTCGCACATGCTGGTCACCGATCTGTCGGACGCCGAGATCGTGCTCGGCAAGCTGGCCGCGCGGCTACTTCCGGTCCTGGGACTGCTGGCTTGCGCCCTGCCGCTCATGGAAATCTTGACGCTCATGGGAGGCGTCGACCCCGATGCCCTGTTGGGCGCGTTTGTGGTGAGTGCGGGCGTCGCCGTACTGGGCTCTAGCCTGGCGCTCTTGTTCTCGCTCCTTGCACGCAAGACCCACGAGGCGCTGCTGGGCACGTATGCGGTCCTGGCATTTTGGCTGCTGTGCGCGTCGATGATCAGCGCGACCCGGGGTATTTTCCCCGGAGCAGCGTGGCAGCCGCTCTGGGCGGCCGACCCGTTTTGGCTGGCATTTGCCCCGTACTTGGACCCGGCAGCCGTCTCGTGGGCGCACTACGCGTCGTTCCTGGTCGTCACGGTTGCGTTGTCGGCACTCTTTGTGGGCTTGGCGGTGTGGCGCATCCGCGCGATCTGCACGCGCGACGTCGTGAAGCGCTCTTCGTCCTGGACGGTCCTCAGTCGTTACTTCCGATGGCTCGATCTCGCCCGCTTCTTGCCCAGCACTGCGCTCGATTGGAACCCGGTGTTCTGGCGCGAATGCCATCGCGGCCGGATGTCGAAGGAGGCGCAGTCCGTGTACGTACTGTATTTCGCGATCGCGGCGACCTTCAGCGTGATGATGGCCGTGTTCAAGATCGGCGGCGGCGCGACGTGGGTCAACGGCTTACAGGTCTTTGTGGGACTGCTCATCCTCTCGGCGACGGCCGCCGCGTCGCTGGCCGAGGACCGGGCGAGCGGCAGCCTCGACGTTCTGCTCGCCACGCCGCTTTCGACGGTACAGATCGTGCTGGGAAAGTGGCTGGGCACGTGCCGCGCCGTGCCGCTGTTGGTCTTGCTGCCGGCATTTCTCGCCTTCGGGCTTCTCTCGGACAAGTCCGGCCGGTGGGGAGAAGTTCTGGCCTTGGTCGCTTTTGTGCTCGCTGCGGGCGCAGCCTTCACAGCCTTCGGCCTGGGGCTAGCGACCTGGCTTTCCGGCGTGGCCAGGGCGGTCGGTGCGACGGTCATCTCGTATGTGATCGTCGCAATCGGGTGGTGCTGTCTGATGTTCGTTGTTACGCCCCTGACGCGCAGCGAGGGCTTGGTGATGGCGAACCCCTTCTATGGGCCGGGGCTGATCACGCTCGAGCTGCTGAATCCTAGCTTTAGCGCAACTTTGGGACTGGGCGACGTTTTGGATCTTGGCTTACGCATTGGGCGCGGCCGCGTTACTACTCGCCATCATCACAACCTTCGATAGCTGCCTGGGCCGTGTGGAAGACCCATTCTTGCGGCTCATGCACGGAGATCGTACGCGCCGCGAGCGAAACGTCACGACAGTCTACTACGCCCTGGCGGCGGTCTTGACGCTCGTGTCGGTGGCGGATCGCTATGCCACCTGGATGACGACTGCGATTCTGGCCACCTCCGGGCTCCTCCTGGCCGCAGTCGTCGCCGCAAGGTCGTGCGCCAGTGCAAAGGAGCGCGGCAAGTTCGAGCGTGCACCGAGCTATGGGCTCTCGAACCGCCGGATCGTCCTCGCGACATGGCTGGGCCCGTTGCTTTTGATCGTGCCCGTGGTGTTCCTCACCACACTCGCGGGAATCATGCATTGGCATCCTGAATTCACTGGGCTCCTGCAAGTCTGCGTCCTGCCCGCCTACCTCCTTGCGGCCGGCGCGGCCTGGTGCAGCGTCGGCGTCGCGATGGGCATGTGGTTGTCACGCAGGCTCGCCGTGCTCTTGACGATCGTGATCTACACGCTCGTTGTCTTGATCGTACCGATATACGCTTGGATGCTCTTCGGCGTGCCGCTCGCACAAGGCGACTGGCTGGGCAGCCCGCTTTTCGCTGTAGGCAGGCTCACCATCGCACTTGGCGCCGACAATTGGCACAGCGCGACCGGGTTCTTGGCGCCGCGGTCTGGTTCCTTGTTTACAGCATGATGGCACCAGCCCTTATGGCTGCCGCGACGGCGACCTTGGAGCGTCGCCGCGGTCACTCTGCGACGGGCGCACTGCTGCGTGGAAGCGGGAGCTTTGCATGAGTCATCGAGCCGGCTGGCGCCTGGGTGTCGGTCCTGTCTTCGTTTACGAGTGGCTGACCTCGTCGAGGCGCTGGCAGGGCTACGCGCTGCGGACCACGTTTCTGCTTCTGCTCGTGAGTGCTCTCGTCGTGGTCTGCAACTCCTATCCCGCCGCGTACTGGAGGAGCCCGATCCGTCTGATGGCCGCGCTCGGACGATCGTTTTTCCTGGCCGTCGTCGGCACGCAACTGGCCCTCGTCTTGCTGGCGGCCCCGGCCGCCACCGCGGGGGCGATCTGCCTCGAAGGCGCTCGCGGAACGCTCTTGCACATGCTCGTGACCGACCTTTCCAACGCCGAGATCGTGCTGGGCAAGCTGGCCGCGCGACTGGTTCCGGTCGTGGGACTGGTCGCCTGCACGCTGCCCTTGATGGAAATCTTGACGCTCATGGGAGGCGTCGCCCCCGATGCCCTCGTGGGCGCCTACGTCGTGACCGTCGGCGTCGCCCTCCTGGGCTGCAGCTTGGCCCTGGTCTTGTCTCTGTGGGTAGGCAAGACGCACGAGGCACTGCTGGCCACGTACGCCGTGTGGGCCGTGTGGCTGTTGTGGCGGCTGATTGTGTGGGCCGCCGGACCGGTGCTCCCCGCGTGGACCTGGTCGCTGCCGCCGGCGGCGGACCCGTTCTGGTTGGCGTTTGCTCCATACTGGGGTTCATCGTCGGTGGTGTGGGACGACTACGCGTGGTTCTTGGGTACCACCGCCGGCATTTCGGCGATCTTGGTGAGCGTGGCGGTACTCCGAGTCCGGGCGATCGCCACGCGCGATGTCGTCAAGCGAGCGCCTTCGCCGTCGCTGCTTGGTCGATTGAGCAGGCGACTGGCTCCCGGGCGATACCTGCCGCGCCCTTCGCTCGACTGGAACCCGGTGTTCTGGCGCAAGTGGCATCGCAGCCGGCCGTCGCGGTCGGCGCGGGCCGTGAGCGCGGTGAGTGTCGTCATCGCGGCGTGTTGCACCTTGAGCGCGATCGCAACGCAGTCCAGTCTGGCCGCCGCCGTGGTCAATGGGTTGCAGGTCTTCGCGGGGTTGTTGCTCCTGAGTGTGAGCGCGGCGGGCTCTCTAGCCGAAGAGCGGGTGCGCGGCAGCCTCGACGTCTTGATGACAACGCCGCTTTCCACCAGGCAAATCGTGCTGGGCAAGTGGCTTGGCACCTATCGCGCTGTGCCCTTACTGGCGGTCTTGCCGGCGATCGTCATTCTCGGGTGCGCATCCAATCAGGCGAATGCTTTGATCACGGTTCTGCGTATGATCGCCTACGTGCTTTGTGCCGGTGCGGCGATTACCAGCCTCGGGCTTGCGCTGGCGACCTGGCTCCCGCGTGCAGGCCGGGCGGTTGCGGCAACTGTATCGGTCTATGTCGCAATCGCGGTCGGTTTTTGCTTTCCGGTATTCATGTTCATGGTGCCTGGCGCCGGCGGGATGTTGATGGGAAGCCCATTTTTCTGCGCCGCGTTCATGACCCTGGAAGCCATCGAACCGCGCATGGCAAGGACGGAGTCTCTCAGTCCGTGGGCGAACATGTGGACCGTCACCCTGGCCCTGAGTGCGTTTACGCTTTTGATCGTTGTACTCGCGAGCTTCGATCGCAGGCTCGGCCGCGCGCAGGGTGCATCGCTTGGGCTGGTCAACGGAATCTTCAGGCCGACCGAAAGAGCGCCGCCGCGCCCCTGTCGGCTGTGCGGTCTTTAGCTCGTTGAAACCGGAGTCTCTTTGACGACCGGCCGGCGAAAAGCATCATTCGGGTTGATCGGGCCCCTCGGAGTCCTGGAAGCGGGAGCCTCGCATGAGTCATCGAGCCGGCTGGCGCGTGGGTGTTGGTCCTGTCTTCGTGTACGAATGGCTGACTTCGTCGAGGCGCTGGCAAGGCTACGCGCTGCGGGCCGCGTTTCTCTTGCTCTTGCTGAGTGTCCTCGTGGTGATCTGGAACTCGAGCCTGCCGTTCGACACGACGAGTCCGATCCGCATGATGGCCGGGTTCGGGGAGGCGTTTTTTGTGGGTGTTGTCGGCATGCAACTCACCCTCGTGTTGCTGGCGGCCCCGGCTGCCACCGCCGGCGCGATCTGCCTCGACCGTGCCCGCGGGACGCTCACGCACATGCTCGTCACCGACCTATCCAACGCAGAGATCGTACTGGGCAAACTGGCTGCACGGCTGGTTCCGGTGCTGGGGATCGTCGCCTGCACGCTCCCCTTGATGGAAATCTTGGCGCTCATGGGAGGCGTCGACCCCGATGCGCTCTTGGGCGCCTTCGTCGTGACCGTCGGCGTTGCCATCCTGGGATGTAGCCTGGCCCTGGTATTTTCGCTCTCGGTGGGCAAAACGCACGAGGCACTGTTGGGCACATACGCCGTGTGGGGCTTGTGGCTGTTGTGGCGGCCGATTGTCGGGGTCGCAAGACAGTGGTTCCCCGGGTTGATTGCGCCGCCGCCGCTGGCGGCAGACCCTTTCTGGTTGGCGTTTGCTCCCTACTGGGCGCCCTCGGCGGTCACGTGGGACGACTACGCGTGGTTCTTGGGCGTCACCGCGGGGATTTCGGCGATCCTGATCGGCGTGGCGGTGCTTCGAGTCCGGGCGATCGTCACTCGCGACGTCGTCAAGCGAGCGCCTGCCCCGTCGCTGCTCGACCGGCTGCGCGGGCGGCTTGCTCCCGGGCGTTACCTGCCGCGGCCGTCGCTCGACTGGAACCCGGTGTTCTGGCGCGAATGGCATCGCAGCCGGCCGTCGCGCTGGGCGCGGGCTGTGAACACGCTGTATTTCGGCATCGCGGCGTTTTTCAGCCTGACCGTGGTCGCGATGCAGTCCGTGCAGGGCGCCGCCATGGTCAACGGGCTGCAGGTGTTCGCCGGGCTGTTGCTCCTGAGCGTCACCGCGGCGGCCTCACTGGCCGAAGAGCGAGTGCGCGGCAGCCTCGACGTGCTCATGACAACGCCGCTATCCACCAGGCAAATCGTGCTGGGCAAGTGGCTTGGTGCGTATCGCACTGTGCCCTTATTGGCCGTTTTGCCGGCGATCGTTGTGCTCGGGTTTACCTTCAACCAGGAGAATGTGTTGATCGCTGCTCCGGGCTTTGTCGCCTACGTGCTATGCGCCGGCGCGGCGATCACCAGTCTTGGGCTGGCGATGGCTACCGTGTTCCCGCGCGTTGGCCGGGCGGTTGCGGCAACCGTGTCGGTCTACGTCGCCGTCGCGGTCGGCTGGTTCTTTCTGGTGATCATGTTGCGCCGCCACGAACCGAGCGCCGAGATGTTGTTGATGGGCAGCCCGTTTGTCTGGGCCCTGATCATGACCATGAAGGCCGCCGAGCCGCTCAGTGGGCCACCTGCCACGGTTGTAGCGTCATGGGCGATCATCTGGACGATCACGCTGGCGTTTTGCTCCGCTGCGCTCTTGGTCCTTGTACTCACGAGCTTCGATCGCAGGCTCGGCCGGATGGAGGAGGCATCGCTTCGGCTGATGAATGGAGACGTCACACCCAGCGAGCGAGCACTCTGGACGTCGTTCGTCGGCATGGCGGTGCCTGCCACGGTCGCGGCGATGCTCGCCGATCCCCGAGGAATGACAGTCTTCCTCTTAAACGGTGCTCTGGTATCTGCCGGACTGCTCGTGGCGGCCATCAAGGTGGCGATTTCGTGTGGGCGCCTCTTCGAGCGCGACGCCGCAGATCGAAACGCCCGCACCGGCCAGTCGCTTCTCAGGATCGTCATCGCGAATTGGGTCGGCTCGTGCCGCGCGGTCGCGCTGGTGGCGCTCCTCGGGACGCTCGTGGTCGTCGGTCACTGGGACAGCCATACGCTGTCCCTGACGCCAATCTTGCTGGTTCCGATTTACATCATCTCGGCCGGCATGGCGTGGTGCGGTGTGGCAGTCGTATCAGGCGTGTGGCTTCCGCCGCGGTCGGCCGCGATCGTGACTGTCGCAATTCTGAGTGGGGTTTTGGTCGTGGTCCCCTTGTATGGCGCGCTCACATTCAACACCGGTTTTGCACTAGCCGCCGGAATGTTCAGCCCGTTTGTCGCGACGTGCGCGATGACAATCGACATCACCAGTCGGCCCGAGCTACACGCGTACGGCGCCGCACTGGCCGCAACCTTGCTCTACGCGTGCGCCACGGTGGTATTGCTGGCAGCAGCGGCAGTTGCGATCGAGCGCCGCCTCGATCGTGAGCGAATCGAAACAGGGCGCCCAGCGCCCCTTAGCGCGACCTGACTTCGGCGCGATGCCGTGACGATCACATTGAGTTGAGGCCGGCTCGGGCCGCTCGGCTCTTGACTGGGTGAGTCTTCCCGGCTGAGAATCTGGGGTCGACAACGTGCACATCGGCGCGAATGGACCTTTCGCCGGCTAACAGCCCCCGACAATTCTTCGAGACGCACCTCGCATGAGAACGACCTTCTCGCTGATCGGACTATCCGCGCTGGCCGGCGCCGGGTTGGTGCTGGCTGGCAGTGCCCCAAAGCCGCAGCAGGCCGCAGCAGTCGCCGTGCGCACGGCGGCCGAGGCGGCCGCGCAGCCACAACCGCCGGCGGCCAATCCCGGCGAACAAGCCATCCGCGACGCGGTCGCCGGCTTTCAAAAACTCTATTCGAGTGGAGACGCCGCAGCGCTCGCCGGGTTGTTTCTCGATGATGCCGCGGTCGTCGACCCCGAGGGCAAGACAACCCGCGGCAAGGCCGCCCTGACCCAGATGTATGCCGCCGCCTTCAAGGAGACGCCCGGGCTCAAGGTCGAGACCAAGGTCGAAGAAGTGCGCTTCTTCACCCCCGACGTCGCGCGCGTCGAGGGCCAATCTCACCTCTCGTCCACTACGGGCGAGGCCGATGATTTCACCAAGTTCAGCGCACTCTTGGTCCGGCGCGACGGCGCCTGGCGCATCGCCGAAATGCGCGAGCACGCCACGCCCGCCGCCGAGATCGCTCCTTACGAGCGCCTGCGCGACCTCGAGTTCATGGTGGGCGACTGGGTTGATGAAAGCGACAGCAACCGGGTTCGCTCCAGTGTTCGCTGGGCCGACAACAAGAGCTTTCTGATTCGCACCTACAAGGTCGAGCTCCCCGGCCAGGAGGGCTCGTCAGGAACCATGTTCATCGGCTGGGACCCTCAGTCGGGCCAGATCAAGTCCTGGCTGTTCGACTCCAACGGCGGACACGGCGAGGGACTTTGGACGCAAACCGGCGAGAAGGAGTGGATTGTCAAGGCAACCGGCGTCCTGCGCGACGGCCGGCCCACCTCGGCCACGCAAATCCACACGATCATCAACAAAGACTCGGTCAAGACCAGCTCGATCGACCGGATCATCGGCGGCGAGGTCGCGCCTGACATTCTCGACATCGTGATGGTGCGTCACGCTCCGCAGCCGGGCGCGGCCAATCCCAAGCCAGGTGATGCCGCCGGCGAAGCTCCCCGGTAAGCACGGCAGGCAGAAACAACGTCCGAGGTTCACCATGCACGCACATCGTCTGGCGATTCGTGTGGCCTGTTTTTTCATCGTGCTGGCCGCCTGCGGCTCGGCCCACGCGCAGCGGGGCCGGGGTGGTGGCGGCGGGCGCCCGGGCGGCGGCGGCGGCGCGCGACCGTCCTTCGGTGGCGGCGGCATGAGTCGGCCCTCCGGCGGGGGCATGAGCCGGCCGGCCATGGGTGGAATGACGCGGCCCTCCATGCCGCAAAACCGCCCGGCAATACCGGCGAACCGCCCCAGCCCAGGCGGCGGCGGAATGACTCGGCCAGGAATGCCGGGAATGGGAGGAGGAGGAGGCAATCGCCCCGGAGGAGGAGGCGGTCTCCCAGGAGCAGGCGGTGGCGGCGGCAATCGACCCGGTGGTGGCGGCGGTTTCCCGGGAACTGGCGGTGGCGGCGGCAATCGACCCGGTGGTGGCGGCGGTTTCCCAGGAACTGGCGGTGGCGGCGGCAATCAGCCCGGCGGTGGAAATCGGCCCGGGTTCCCCGGCAACCGCCCCAACCCCGGCGGGCCAGGCGGCGGCAATTTCCCGGGAGCAGGCAATCGGCCCGGATTCCCCGGCAACCGCCCCAACCCCGGCATGCCCGGCGGCGGCGGCAATCTCCCCGGAGCAGGCAATCGGCCCGGATTCCCCGGCAACCGC
Source organism: uncultured Isosphaeraceae bacterium (assembly GCA_963830625.1). Taxonomy (GTDB): domain Bacteria; phylum Planctomycetota; class Planctomycetia; order Isosphaerales; family Isosphaeraceae; genus CAWHMZ01. Next base: position 57,758 of record CAWHMZ010000015.1, read on the forward strand.
CCTAACCCCGGCGGACCAGGCGGCGGCAATTTTCCAGGAGTAGGTAACCGGCCCGGGATCGGCGGCGGCAACATCGGCAGCGGCAACAACGTCGTCAACCGGCCCAATTATGGCGGCAACACCTACATCGGCGGCAACAATTACTACGGCAACCGCGGCGGCGGCAGGCTGGGGTGGCGGCAACTGGGGCTTGGGCGGCACGAGGGTCAATAACATCAACAAGTTCGCAATATCACCAATATCAACAATCAACGTCGTCAACGGCGGCTGGGGCGGCGGGTACGGCGGCTGGGGCGGCGGGTACGGCGGCTGGGGCGGGAATCGCGGCTGGGCTGCACCCTACTACGGCAACTGGTATCGCGGCGGCTGGGGCAACAGCAGCTCGTTCTGGGGAGGCTTCGGCACCGGGGCGCTGACCTCGTTTGGCTTGTCGGCACTCGGCGGATGGGGCAACTTGGCTACGGCGTATGGTTACCCCGGCTACGGCTATTCGAGCATGGGCGTATATAACTACTTTCCCGACCTGGGGCGTGAGCAACTTCAACGGCTGGGGACTGGGCTCGGTCGCCAGCAACTGGGTCTACAGCGGATACACCAATCCCTACTACGCGACCGTCGTGGCCGCCCAGCCGGCGCAGACGACGATCATCTACGACTACTCGCGGCCGATCAACGTGACGGCCACGCCTCCCGCACCGACGGTGGCCGAGAGCACCGAGCAGCTCTTTTCGGCGGCCCGCGACTCGTTCAAGGCCGGCGATTATCAGCGCGCGCTCGACTCTGACCGACCAGGTCTTGAAGCAGACGCCCGACGTCGCCGTCGTGCACGAATTTCGCGGTCTGTGCCTGTTCGCACTCAAGCGGTACGACGAGGCCGCCGCGGTGCGTACACCGTGTTGACAGCCGGCCCCGGCTGGAACTGGACGACGCTGGTGGGCCTGTACCCCGACGTCGACACCTACACCAATCAACTTGCGGGCACTCGAGGCCTACGGGCGGAGCAACCCCAATTCGTCGTCGGCTCAATTCCTGCTGGCGTATCATTACCTGGTTCAAGGAGACAACGACGCGGCCGGCGTGCAGTTCCAGCGAGTTACCGAGCTCGTCCCGACCGATCAGCTTTCGGCATCGTTCGCCAAGCTCTATAACAAGGCCAAGGAGCAACCGGCGGCCGTTGCGGCCGCCGCCCCCGCAGGACAACCCGCCGCGCAGCCGGTGCCGCACCTGCCCAGCCAGCGGCAGCGGGCGCACCGGCCGCAGCGAGCACCGTCGCTGCGAATGCACCACCGGCCGGCGGCGAGCCCGCCCAGAATGCGCCCGCGAGCGAGCCATCTCAGCCGCCGCCCCCTCCGCCTCCGCCGCCCGCGGCGCTCGTCGGCAGCTGGAAGACCCAGGCCGCGCCCGACGTGACGATCGCCCTGAGCCTGAAGGCCGACGGCCAGTTCACCTGGGAGGTCGACAACAAGGGCCAGAAGCAAACAGTCGAGCGGCCAGGCCGGGTTCGACAGTGGCACCCTTGCGCTGCTTCAACAAGACGGGCCGCCGCTTGGTCGGTAAAGTGACACAAAGCGCCGACAACCAGTTCCTCTTCGCCCCCGCAGGCGCCGGCGACAAAAACCCCGGCCTGACATTCACGAAATCGGCCGCCTGATGCCATCACGTTACTTTGCACACCCTCGGTGTAAGAGATGACGTGATTGGGCGGTATTAAAGAGTGCCCGGACGCACCGGCGACCTCTGCGGCGCAGAGCAGGCGCCAAAAGACGCTGGAGTTTGAGAGCTAACATCGACAAACTTAGGAAACTGGCCTTTTGTTCCCAGCGGTGTGCGTGTACACTATCAGCGCAACGTAGTAATCTGGGTGCAAAAAGAAGGGCTGTCAGGGACTCTACCACGGAGGCTTATCCATGCTCGTCCTCAGCCGGAAGCTTGGCGAACGGATTCTGGTGCCGCATTGCGACCTGGCGGTCACCGTCGTTGGCATCGAGGGGAACTCGGTTCGGCTGGGCATCACGGCGCCCAGTGAGGTCGGGATCTATCGCGAGGAGTTGTGGCTTCGGGTTGCCAACGAGCGAGCGACGCCCGAGCGGGTTGGGAAGGCAAGCTAAACCGACAACCGGAACTTGGTGAGCCCAGCGTGCAGGTCAGTTCAGCTCTTCGGAAGCGCACCTTGGGCATTGCTGGTTTTCGGCTCGGTTTGGTTGCCGTCGGATTCGTCGAGGATGGCACCCATGTTGATGTCTACCCATTTCGTGCCACGACTTTGTCGCCTCCTGGCGACACGATGACGATCATCTGAGCCGAGCTGAAATGCTTGATTTCGGCGTCGTCTGCGCTGACGGGCGCTTTCGGCATCGACTCTTTGGGTAAAGGATCCGGCGGCGTTCGGGCGATGTTGCGAGCCGCGTTCCTGACAGCGGACTTCGCGGCACCGGGGCTTTGTGGGGGTGGCGGGGGGTCATTTTCGTCGTTCGGTCTCGCGCCCGACCCTTGGGCGTTCAGGAGAGTTCTTTGCAGCGTCCGGAGCAAATTTCGCAGGTCTTGATTCTCGCGTTCGAGCCTCGCGATGATTTCGTCTTTCGGGTCGACGGAGCGACCCTTGGCCACGATTTGTTCGCCCTGTTTCGGCAGCGCGCCGGCGGGTGGTGTGGCAGCCTCTTGACCGTGCTGGCGCGCCAGCGTCTGGACGCCGGCCAACGTGACCACTAGCGCGATGGCGCCCGTGCCCAGGATTTTGAGTTTTGAGATCATCATCGTGTTGAGCGCTCCTTTTGCAAGTGTGGCAGACGCCGTTTTGATCGCGGCGGACGCGGTCGCCGAATTGGCCGCGAACCCGAGCGACGCGCGGGCGGTCGACTCGACGAGTGCCGGCGGCAGCGCGCGCGCGAAAGCGCCGCCGTTGAGGGCCACGTCGTCTGCCGTGATTCCTTGCCGGGCCAGCCGCTGCCGCAGGATCGTCCGCGCTTTGGCCATGCGGCTGCGCACGGTGCCCACGGGGCAGCGCAGCTCGCCGGCGGCTTCGTCGTGCGTCATTCCCTCCAGATAACAGAGAATCACCGGCATGCGCAGCGCAGTCGGCAATCTCTCGAGCTCGGCGTCGATGGTGGTGCGCAGTTCGAGCCGCGAGGTTTCGGAAGGTACCGCCGCGTCGACCTGGTCCAGTTCCATTCCGGTGGGCTCGTGCCGATGCCGGCGGGCCGATTGGGCTCTTGCCCGCACAGCGACACGATGGGCAACCCCGTGCAGCCAGCTCCCGATCAGTTCGCCATTCCGGATCGCCGCCGCGCGGCGGACCAAAACCAGGAACGTGGCCTGAAGGCCTTCCCGACCAGCGGCTCCATCTGGTCGTGGCGGCGCTTCTGCCGTTGCTCGACCAAAGCGACGACTTTCTCGTCTCCGATGTAATCAAGGCACTCGCCGTCTGGAAATCGCCCGACGCGGTGCCGGCCTTGATTGAGCGCACCAGTGACCATCGCGGGTTCATCCGCCATGAAGCGATCAAGGCACTGGCCAAGATCAAGGACGAGCGCGCCGTCGAGCCGATCGTAGCGCGGATCAAGGAAGACGGCTTCGAGGTTGAAGACGCTCTCAAGGAGATGGGGCCGATCGCCGAGCCCGCGCTCGATCGCTCGGCTGACGAGCCCCGACACTGACGTGCGCCGCCGGGCCTGCGAAATCCTCAAGTCGATTGGCGGGCACGAGACCTTGAGGGCCATGCAGAAACTGCCGGAAGACCCAGACTTTGGCGTGCGGGTCGCTGCCAACGAGGCCGCCAAAGCGATCGTCACTCGCGTCGGCCCGCTGCCGCGATCGAAGTCGGGCAAGAGTGCCAGCTCGTCGTCGCGCAGCCGGAAATCGCCCTGACCGGTAGGCCGGCTCGACACAGCACGCTCTCGGTTGTTTACTTTGCCTCGGCCTCGATTCGCGCCAGCGTCTTGGCCGCGACGTCGACGGCGATCGAATCGGCCGGGCCATTCTCCCTGGCGGAACGCAGATGCAAAATCGCCGCGCCGCGGTCGCCGGCTTGCAGCTTCGCCAGCCCGATGAACGCGTGGGCTTCGGCACGCTGCCGCTGACTGACGGCGGCGGCGACAAGGGCCGTATCGGTGAGGTCGCCGCGCAGGTAGCGCACGACAGGTACCGGCCAGAGTCGCGGAGCGAGGTTTGCCAGAGCCTCGTCGAGCACGCGTTTCTGAACGGCTGGTTCCGCGGCGCCGCGCACCCCCAGAACCGCGAGCAACGCCATATACGGAGACAGCCGGTCGCGCCACCCTTTCAGTTGAAGATAGACCCGCGCATCGAGGTCGGCGCCCGGAACCCCTGCCAAAAGGCGAGCCCAGCCTCGGGCGAAATACGTCTCGGCTCGCCGCGGGTCGAGCATGACGGCGCGATCATAGTCGGCGAGCGCCCGCGCCAGTCGCCCCCATCGCGGCGGGCGTTGGCCCGATCGTAATAGAGACTGACTTCCTTGGGATCAAGCGCCAGTGCCATGTCGTACTCGTGCAGCGCGTTGTCGCGCTGGCCCATCTCTTGGCGCAGCCGAGCGCTGGCGGCGTGCGCCGCCAGAAACCGCGGCTCGATACGCATCGCTTCGTCGTAATCGCGGAGCGCTCGCTCGCGCATCTCGAGCCGGGCATAGACCTCGGCACGGTTGAAGTAGGGTATTGCAAGCTGCGGAGCCAGCTTGACCGCCTGGCTCAAGTCGGCGACCGCTTGGTCGTATTGACCGATCGCGAAATACGCCAGGCCGCGGTTGGTGAAGGCTCCGGCGTTGTCAGGGGCCAGCTCGATGGCCGTGGTCAAGTCGTCGATCGCGCGCTCAAATTGCCCCAGCCCGCTCCAGGCCGCGCCGCGGTTTTGATAGGCCGCTGCGCGCTTGGGATCGAGACGTACGGCCTCGTTGAGGTCCTCGATTGCCCGGTCGAATTTCCCCATCCTGACGAGCACGCCCCCTCGGTCCTTGAGTGCGCGCGCGTTCGGTGGCGTCAGGCTGATTTGCGTATCGTAGTCTTTCAAGGCCAGCTCGTTCTGGCCCCGCCGTGCGTAGAGGGTGCCGCGATAGCTGTAGGCCTTCACAAACTTGGGGTCAAGCGCGATCACACGATCGAGGTCGAGAAGCGCGAGGTCGTCACGGCCGCGCTCCGAGAGGGCGATCGCGCGGCCGCAATAGGCCCGCGAATGATTCACGTCAAGACGGATCGCCTCGGTAAAATTGGCCAGAGCGTCGTCCGGCATCTTGAGGTCCAGGAGCACGTCGCCACGTCCCGCGAAGCCGTTGGGATCAGTCGCGTCGATCGCGATCGCTTCGGTGTATGCAGAAACGGCGAGCTCGTCTTGCCCCAGCCGATGATACGCCTGCCCGAGTCCCTCGTAGGCGCCGGCCTGGCTCCGCAAGATTGCGGCGCGGCCCTGCGCGCCGGCGGCAAATCCGCGGTTCAGCCAAGAGCCCCACAGACCCGTCGCGATTTGAAAGCTCTCGAGCGCCTCCTTGTTGCGGTCGAGCATCAACAGCGCGATGCCGCGATCGCCCCAGCTTTCTGGAAGAGAAACGTTGGCCTGCGGCAACTGCACCCACGTGGTCTTGGGCCCAAGCCACCCCCATCGAAGTGCATCGGGGTCGCCCCAGCCTCCCAAGTTGCGCCACGCCCCGAAGCCGTAATGATTCACCCGGTCGAAGTCTGCGAGGGCCTTCTCAGGTTGATCGAGCCGGAGATAACACGCACCGCGCTTGTTCAAGATTTCCAGGTCGCGTGGGTGCCGGTCGAGAACGAGGTCGAAGAGAGGAATCGCCTCTGCGAAGCGTCCTTCTTGAAAAAGGCGCAGGCCGGCCAGCCGCTCGTCGTTGGTTGATCCCGCCCGGCCATACGCCGTTGTGGTCAGCCAGACCAAAAGCACCGTCCCGATCTGTCGCGCCATCCTGCGCCGCTGCATGACCGATCCTCGCCCTCGATCGCTTGGGTGTCATCCTCCTCTTTCATTGTCGTCGCAAATGAGGACATGGAATTGGCCTGTCGACGCTGACCGCGCGCCGAATGTGACGGTTATAGGGAACGATTGCTTGGCAGGGGCTTTCGCCGGCGTCGCGGGCTTCCCCTCGCGTCATTTGCCTTTGGCGCGCGCTCCGCCCACGACGACCGTGCCGTTCAGGGCCATGGTCTGTCCGGTTACCAGGTCGTCGATCAAGACGCGAACTTCGTACGTGCCCGCTGTGGAGTAGCGATTGGAGCCCGAGACGGAAAAGCCGCCGCCATACGGTGTCAGCGTTGCCGGCGACGCATTGCCGTTTCCCCAGTCGATGCGTGCGCTATAGGTCGACGCAGAGTCACCGGTATTGAACGCCGCAAACGAGCCGAGCTTCGCCGTCAGCGACACGCGCGGCCGGGCGGTGACTGTCGCCCCGTTGGGTGTAAGGTCGAAGTTAAGCTGCACGTTGTTATTGCCGATGACCACGGTTCGCTTGATCGGCGCTCGCAGTCCGCCCCCGCTGGCTGTGACGGTATAAGTTCCCGGCGCAAGCTGAGCACTGTAGCCGCCGGCGGCGAGAGTCGTGGTCGACTGCGCACCGTGCCCGCGTACAGCGATCTTCACGCCGGCGAGCCCTTCACCAGGCTCATATTCTCCGTTGCCGGTGGAGTCCTGAAACACGACTCCCGTCAAGAACGGCCGGGTGTTGGTCGTCGCAGCGAGGTCGATCGTGGTATCGGTCTGGCGCACGTCGAATTCGCCGGTCGGGTCGGTGGTGTCTTGCGAGGCGATGCCGATTCCGATCTGGCGCAGCGAGTGCAGCGCGCCGCCGATATCGAGCAGCGTGATCCGGTGGCCCAGGTCGGGTGTGCCGTTATCGACGATCAGGTCGGCGAGCGAAAAGCCCGTGTCCCAGGCGGCATACGAAGCCGAGAACGGGTCGGTCAGAAGCGTGCTGTTGGTGTTGTACTCGATGCTCTCAGCGGTGGCCGTGGCGAGAAACCCGGTTGCCGCGATCCGCTGCGGCGGGCCGATTCCCTGTGGCGTGTAATGGCTAAAATAGTTGTTAGTGATCATGTCCTGTGAATGAAGCCGCGCCGATTCAACGAGCAGTGTGCTCATGGCAAGGGGCTGCGCGGGTGCGACATTCGAGAGATCAAGCCCCAGTGGAGTGCCATACGCCGCCGGGTTGAACCGCGCGTCGTTGAGCTCCTCGAGATAAAGCTCTTCAATCGGTGTGGGCGAAAAACCGGCCAGCAGCGTGCGCGGTTCCAGTGCGCACCATACAGCGACGCACGACCGAGTGCGCCGGGTAGTCAATCGATTTCGAACCATGGATCTGTGTCCTCGCCCCTCAAGTGCCCAGCCGGTCGCCGGACTCGATCCGGTGGCCGCGGAGAAACTCGGCGGCCGAACTCGCGGTCTTGCCGGGTAATTGCAGCAACTTGATCAGAACCGCGCCGTCGCCGGCGGCGACTTTCAATCGCTCGCCAGACGCTTCGATGATCTCGCCGGGTGCGCCCCTTCCATCGACGATCGACGTTCGGTGGACAATCACTCGCAAGGGTTCATTGTCGGCGGATCGATGAGCCGGTCGCCAGGACGTGTACGCCGTCGGCCACGGTTGCATCGCGCGCACCAGGTCATGGACCGCCTGGGCCGACCGGGACCAGTCGATCAACCCGTCTTCCTTGCGCAGCTTCGGAGCTTTGGTCACCTTTGCTCGGTCCTGTGGCGAGACCGGTACGGGTCCTTGGGTCAGTGTGGTGACCGCCGCCACAACCAGGGGCGCGCCGAGCGTCGCCAGGCGCTCTTCAAGCTCTCCGGCCGTCTCATCGGGGCCGATTGCCGTGCGGGCGACCGCGATGATTCCCCCCGCGTCGATGCGCGGCGTCATCTGGATGACTGTCACGCCGGTTGTGGTTTCTCCGTGCTGGATCGCGCGCGCCACCGGGGCCGCGCCGCGATATGCCGGCAATATCGAGCCGTGCAGGTTGATGCCCCCCAACCGCGGAATCGACAACAGTTCGGGCGAGAGGATCTGGCCATAGGCCGTCGTGACCAGGAGGTCCGGCGCCAAGGCACGAACGCGCTCGAGGCTCTCGGGCGCGTTGACATTCTCCGGCTGGTCAACCGCGATCCCGCGAGTTTGTGCACATTGCTTGATGCGGCTGGGTATGAGCTGTTGCTTGCGGCCCTGCGGGCGCTCGGGCTGGGTCAGTAACGCGACCACGTTGTGACCGCTGTCGATCAACTGCTCAAAAGCCGGCAGAGCGAAATCGCCCGTGCCCAGCATGATGATCCGGACGTTCAACGCCATGGGGGATAACAGCCGATGCGCCAGGGGAGCGAGCCCGCGTTTGTCAAACTCCTGCGGCCCAGTCGGCGGCTACGGCCGCCGGTCGCTGCATCAATTCGAGTTGCTTCATAAGCTCGTCGTCCGAGCAGAACCCGCCACCGCGCTGGACCTTGCGAAACTCGAGCTCGAACTCGCGGAGCTTCGGTCCCAGCGCGTGCCGCTCGAGCGGGTCGAGGTAATCGATGAAGAGCTTACCGCTGAGATGATCCGTCTCGTGCTGGATCGCCCGGCTGTAGAGATCTTCGGCATCGCACTCGATCAAGTTTCCCTCGAGGTCATACGCCTTGACTCGAATCTTCTTGGCCCGCCGCACCTTGGCATAAAGCCCCGGCAGGCTCAAGCAGCCCTCCTCGTCCTCGATCGACGAGTGGCGCTTGACTATCTCGGGATTGATGAAGACCTGCTCCATCTCTTTCTGTTCAGGATCGGCCGTCACGTTGAGCACAAAGAAGCGAAACGGCAGCGCGACCTGATTGGCCGCCAGCCCCACACCCTTGGCAGCGTACATCAGCTCGAACATGACGCGGACCGCCGATCTGAGGCTGTCGTCGATCTCAGTCACCGGTCGGGAAGCATATCGCAGAGCAGGGTGGGGATACTTTACAATCTCAAGCACAACGAGCGCTCCCGAAACAACGTTGCATTTTGAACTCCCACATTTTAACTGCGTTCGGCTGAATCTGTCACCGTGTCACGCCTGGTTTGGGTTCTCCGCGGTTTATTGAAAATGATCTGGAGCCAACCGGCACGGGCTGCTCCGATCCTCAGATGTGTTTACAATACTGATTTTGGAGAGTTTGTCGCGATGGGGAGTACCCCACCGAACTCAGTGGCGCGGAGCTCGCCGTGCATCGAGAGCGGCTCGCCGATGACGCTCTTTCTCCTGGCGATCTCGTTAGGACTTTGTGCAGGCTATCTCGATCTTTTATTCATGCTTTTCAAGAAGCGCTGGTGGAACCCAGAGGGGTACTTTCGCAGCGCGCGCGATTTTGCGTGGACGGTTCCGGTGGGTCACGCAGTGCTCTTGGCGATCGCGGGAACGGCGGTCGCAGCCATCAGCAAGGCTTGGCGCGACGGGGTCTCGCTGCGCCGCCGCGTGGATGCTGGCGACGTTCGCGATCTGGTGCGCCCTCTTGCGGCTGCCGATGTACAGCGGGGCCAGCCTGCTTTTCGCCGCCGGGCTGGGGCGGGTGATCGGCGATGTGATCGCAGCCCGCGGCGTGGACTCACGACGATTGCACCGCGTCGCGGCGGCACTCGGCGGGGGCGTCGTCGCGCTGGCGGCCCTCACTTCAGGCCGGTACGCGCTCGGCGAATACGCGGCAGTCGCGAAGTTGCCGCCGGCGCCTTCGGCGCCCGCAACGTCGTGCTCATCGTGTGGGACACCGTGCGCGCCTATAACACGACTCTGGCGGCCTATACCCGCAATACCACCCCAAACCTGGCGCAGTGGGCCAAGTGCGGCGTCACCTATAACCGTGCCATCGCTCCTGCCCCCTGGACTTACCCGTCGCATGCGTGTTTCTTTACCGGCCAGTGGCCTTTGCGGATCAACGCTCAGTGGAAATTGACGCTCGACACGCCCGAGTCGACCCTCGCCGAATTCCTGGCGTCGCGCGGCTTCCAGACCGCCGGCTTCGCCGCCAACACGAACTGCTGCAGTTATGAATCGGGGCTGGCTCGGGGCTTCGCCCACTATGATGATTACGAGCTGACGCCGCGATCGGTCTTCACGCGCACGGTGCCCGGCAAGTGGCTCGTCGAACATGTTCTTGGACTGACCGATTACTACAAGAGAAAGTGGATCGGCCTCGGGTCACACGGAGCGCGCGAGGTTAGCGACGCCTTCCTTTCCTGGCTGACCCGACGGCGCACCGACCGTCCCTTTTTCGCCTTCCTCAACTACTTCGACGCCCATGAGCCCTACATTCCTCCGCGGGAATTCGAGGGCCATTTCGGGATCAGGCCCCAGACCTACGGCGAGTACGAGCGCCTGTTCCATTTCGTGGGCACCGTCAAAACTCCGAAGCAAATCCGTGAGATCGTGATGGCCCGTGACTGCTACGACGATTGCATCGCGTTCCTCGATGATCAGCTCGGCCGGCTGGTCGGCGAGCTCAAACGCAGAGGGCTCTTGGATAACACGGTGGTCATCATCACTTCGGACCACGGCGAAGCCTTTGGCGAGCACGGAACCATCGGCCATTCTTACAGCGTGTACCTCGATGAGATCTTCGTCCCGCTGGTGATTCTCGCTCCAGGCGCGCCGGCGGGCCGGACCGTCAACGACCCAGCCAGCCTGCGCGACCTGCCCGCGACTGTCGTTGACCTGCTCAATCTCGCAACCGGCTCGCCCTTCCCAGGCAGCTCGCTGGCGGCCTGCTGGGGCGATGCTTCCGAGCGGACGCGAGCCCGGAAGAGCAGTCCAGCTCTTGCGGAACAGGCCGACGAGACCGCCTTTTTAGCGCAGAGCGCACCCCGGCCCTGGACACCCGGGATTCAAGATGTCACTGGTGGCCTCGGGCCACCATTACATCCGTGACGGCATGGGAACTGAGAAGCTCTACGACCTGAGAATCGATCGGTTCGAACAGAAAAACCTCGCCGGCTCGCGGGACAGCGAGGGCAGAGTGCATGTCTTCCGCAAGATGCTCCTCGAGGTGCTGACCGAGAACAAGGGGTCTGCCGAGGTCGAACAGGTCTACCTCGAGCGATATCGGCAGCAACTCGAGTCGCTCGTTGAAAACGGCCGCTCGGACCAGCTTGGCGGTGGCTGAGTGACAAAACGTCCGGGAATTGTCGTCCCGGACGTTGTCTCGCTCTTGGCATTCAGCCAGAAACGATCAGTGCGCGTCACGGACAAGGGTGGCCGTTTGAATGCGACTGGGCATATGGGTCGCGTGAGCGTCGTTGTCGTAAGTAATGAGCAGCTTCACGGCCGTCCGCTCTTTGCCTTGGTCAACACCGAGTATGGTGAGGCCCTCGGCCTTCATCGCGACCTCGAACGCGGCGACTTTTTGGGCCCTGGTCGGATCGCTGTCCGAAACAAACCAGAGGATGTTGCCGTGAAATGCGTTGGCCTTGTCCTCCGACGCCGTGACCACCAAGCAACCGTCAAGCGCGGGAACATATTCGAGAGAAGTGAGCTCCGAGGCTTCACCTTCGCGCGGCTCGGCGGTAAAAGCGAAAGCGGGTTTGAGCTCCAGCTCCGAGTCCGTCGAAGGAGGCGTGGTGATGTCGGCCGCGAAAACGCGGACCTTGTCCGTGGCGCGCGTAGGCCGACCAAGAGCTCGCGCCGGGTCGTTCCATCGGCGCCCTTGCGCTCGCGGATGGTCAAGCCTTCGACCTTGCGCGCGGCAACCTGCTGTGGCGAGAGGCCCTCGGCCTTGAGCACGCTCTCCAGCGAGCGGGCGACGTGCCAGCTCATGATCGACGAATCGTCGATTGAAGGCGTCTCGCCGTCGCCGATCCGGAACCGTATCAGCACGCTTTTGGTCGCGCGCTCGGCATCGTTCTTGCCGTTGTGGGCGCCGATCAAGTAGTAACTGCCTTCAGAGTCGCGGGCCATGCCTTCCCACTTGGGCCCGGCGTCGTTCTTCTTGGGGAAGTGAGCCGACGTGAGCGCCTCGCCCAGTATGCGGCCGCTCTTGGTTTCAACCACGTAAAGGGCGGGGTCTTTGTCGTGGGCCAGGAGCAAGCGGCTACCGTCGCCGATCGGCTCGACGCCCGAGGCTTCGATCACGACGTTGACTTTGTCGCCTCCCCAGAGCGGCGCCGGCAGCGAGGAATCCACGAGCCGCAGATCGTCGGCGCAAGAGCCGGCGCAAGGAGGCCCGTCATGCCGACGATCACCGCCGCGTCCAACAGGCCACGGACGAACGAGATTCTCATGATCTATCGTCTCCCTCTCTTGTGTGTACTTGAGGTCGCGAGCCGAACCGTGCGGCGCCGACCACTGCCGGCGCCGCCAGCCCTTTACTTGAGGTCGAACGTGAACTCGGTGTGGTCGGCGCTCACTTCGGCGGTGAGCTTTGAGCTCGCCGCGCCCATGTATTTCTTGAAGGTTTTGTCCTTCGCCAGGGTTTTATCGATTTCTGTGACGTACACGCGGCACTCGCCGGGTACCACGCCGTCTCCCTTCTCGATTGTTGTCAGGATGAACGTGCCGTCGCTTTCGAGCTTGCCCCTGGCCTCTCTGCCGTAGCCGTCGGGCTCAAAAACCACCACGCCGTGCGCCAGCGGCTTGCCTTTGTACGTCACCTTGCCTTTGACGGGAATGAGGCCCGGCAGAGCTCCATTACTGGCGGAGCAGCCCCAGCCGCCGCCGAGACACACAATCAAGACCAAGATGAGTTTGGCGCGTCCTCTTTGCATCGGACTGCTCCTGTAGCTTGTTGAAACGGGAATGGTCCCCGCGAGCCAAGAAACACGCGCGACCGGGCCTTGGGGAGACCCGGCGCACGCGGCCGGAGAGGCGAGAACTTTATCAAACGTGTAATCAATACTGGTCAGAGCTGATCACTTCGCCCCCGGCGATCGTGCCGAGAGAATACCAGGTCACGGGGCTCACCGTGTTCTTGACGAAATGGACGCTGCCGTCGGCAAACAACGCGTTCACGCCGGCCGGATGATAGCTGCTGGCCGCGAGCGACATGAAGGTCGGCCCGCCGTCGTTCTCGTCGGTCGAGTCCCAGTCCATGGCCACGTACTTGCCGCCGTTCGAGTAGCCGATCGCGCGGCTGATGGTCCCGACAGTCTCGTTGGGCGGCATCGCCGTCGTGAAGCCCGAGTAATACACGCCGCCATTGGTCCAGCGGGTGTGGCCGATGGGCCCTCCGGCTTTGACTTTGCCGGTCGCCGTTCCACAGTTGTTGATTTGATACGCGAGTGCGGCCGCCGAGTTCGGCCCGGGCAGCGGGATGTTGGTAAACGAGTATGTCCCCGTGATCGGGTCGGATGGGTACGTCGGGGTGCCCAAGCAGCTTCGCATTTGGGCGTGACCGATATAACCCTCCGAGGCGGCGAGCGTGTTGCTCGTGCCGTCGGTGATCATGGCGATCCTGCGCGAGTAATTCGGCCCGAACATCGAACGGTTCATCGGGCCCACGCTGTTGGTCGCGCCCCAATTCACCGACCACACGTACCAGTCGCCGTCGCACGTTCCGTAGCTTGTCGTGGCCCAGCCTGTGCCACCCAGGCTGGCGTCGTCGATGTGACTGCCTGGGTCGCTAGGACAGTACAAAAACGCCAACGGCAAGACCGAAACCGTCGCGTTCTGGACGGCGCTGTATGTGTAGTCCCAATTAATGGCGTTGTAGAACGCGCTCTGCTCCAGGAACGTCGCAGCGCGTGCGAACGGCGCTCCACGACGACTGGTAGGCCCACGTCGCTGGCGCTCCGGTCGGCGCCGGGACCAAGATGGTCGTCATCGGAAAAGCGCCATTGGAGCTCTCATAATTGAAGAACGCCAGGCCCATCTGCTTCAGATTGTTCGTGCACTGAATTCGCCGCGCCGCCTCACGCGCCGATTGAACGGCCGGCAGCAAAAGCGCGATCAAGACTGCAATGATGGCGATCACCACCAAGAGCTCGATCAAAGTGAATCCTGGGGCCAATCGCCGGCCCGAACGAGTGTTTGGCATCGGTGCAACCTCGGGGGGAGAGAAACGGGGACCCAATTATCTGAGCCTCGAACGCGGGCACGTATTGTAAAGAGGAGCGAATGGCCGCCGCGCGAAGGATTCGCGAAAATTTGATGAAACGTGGCGGGGCGCGCTGATCGTGGCGATGCGAATAACTTTACGGCAAAGAGCGCCCGGCCAAGTGACGGCTTATCGTCGCCAAGGCACGGGCACGGCCGATTTCCTATTCGACTAAGACTACACAACATCGCCTTCGGTCAGGCGCTGCGTAGCCGCCCGGAACGTACACGTGGCACCGGAAGGCGAGGTGCGAGTCGTTACGACAGAATGGGCCGCCGCTCCAGCGCCGCGCTTCGCTCAAAGAGTGGGTGCCTCGACTCGCGACCGCCCACCTCGACGTCGCGCAGAAAGCCCGCCGCGCTCTCCGGCGGCACGGGATTGATGTAAAACCCCGAGCCCCACTCGAACCCCGCGACATTGGTCAGGCGCGGTATGACCTCGATGTGCCAATGGTAATGCGGCAGCTCACCGTGGTCAAACGGAGCGGTGTGGATGATGTAGTTGTAGGCCGGATTGTCCAGAGCCAGCTCGAGCTTGTTGAGCACCTGGTGCAGCACGTGCCCGAGGTCGTCGACGCCGGGCTTGGGGATGTTCTCGAAGTGGCTCGAGTGCGACTTGGGCAAGATCCAGGTCTCGAACGGAAAGCGACTGGCGAACGGGCAGAATGCCGTGAAATGGGTCGAGTCGAAGACGATTCGCTTCTCGACAGCGAGCTCTTGCTGAACCATGTCGCAGTAGATGCAGCGGCCGCGATAGTTGTAGAATTCGAGCGATCCGGTCATCTCTTCCCAGACCGAGATCGGCACGATCGGCGTCACGATCAACTGGCTGTGCGTGTGCTCGAGGCTCGCGCCGCCGGCATGTCCGACGTTCTTGAAGAGCATGCCGTATACGAGCCGAGCGTCTCGCTTCAGGTCGACGAGCCGGTCGCGATAGACCCAGAGCACTTCGCGGATGTTTTCTTCGGTCAAGGTCGCCAGGCTCTTGTGATGGTGCGGGCTCTCGATGATCACCTCGTGAGCGCCGATGCCCTCCATCACGTCGTAGATCCCGTCACCCCGCTTGTGCAGGCTGCCTTCGATCTTCAGGGCGGGAAACCGATTGGGAACCACCCGGATGCGCCAGCCCGGGCCGTTGGCGTGCGAGCCAAAGTCGCGGTACGCGAGGATCTCAGGCGGCGTCTTGTCTTCGTGCCCGGCGCAGAACGGGCAGACGAGGGCGTCGGCCGGCCGCGGGCGATTCGGCCTTGAAATCGTGAGGACGCTTGGCCCGTTCATGAGCAATGATCACCCATCGACCCACGATCGGGTCTTTCCGCAGCTCGGGCATTGCCAAATCCTCCTCGCGCTAGACTTGCCACATGATCCGCTCGAAATCCGGCGATGGGACGACCAGCTCGAAGATCCCCTCGCGCGGCGCTCGATCGAGGCTCGTATCGGCCTTGAAGAGCTCGACGTAAAACCGGATCGGGTCGCCGGGCTCGAGGTCGAGCCGCGAGAACGGGACGGCCAGCTCGAGGATCGGAGTCGGTCGCGACCTGGACGGTCGTCCCGTTGGCCAGCATGCCGCCCGCGTGATTCAGGTAGGCGACCGGATCGTGCGCGGCCGGCTCCATCACCACGACCTCGTGGTCGGCCGGGTCGACAAAGCCGATGCGCAGCCGATCGCCCTCGGCGAGCCGCTCGCGCGCGGGCCCCCTTCGGTGTCGACCCGGACCAGAACAGCCGCTCGGCGTCGAACCCGAACCAGACGACTGCAGCAGTCCCCGCGTCACCAGCGTCATCGTCCCCCGATCGTTGCCGCAGACGTACCGGGCCGCGTCGATCCACTCGAAGTAGGTGGCACGACCGTCGATCTTGACGTTCGAGAAGCTGATCGGCTGGTCGTGGAGCGGCCGGTGCGGTGCGCCACCGCGAGATCGGCGTGAAGAGCGTGCCCGGCGGGTCGCAGCCCAGAAGCGTGTAGACGTTGCGCAGGTGCTTGCGGAACAGGTGGTCGAACAGACTGTCCAGAGCGCTCGAGTGGTCGTCGCCGTACCACCAGAACCAGTCGGACCCCTCGGCGATGTAGATCTCGTTCCAGGCCCGCGCGATCGCGGCCGGATCGTGGCGGCAGCGTCCGTTCCTCCTCGACCAGGAACTGGCGGGTGGCGTGCAGGGCGTCCCAGCCCTGGTTGTCTTCCGGATGGCCGATCCAGATCGCGAAGTTGTGGCTGATCCAGCTTCCCGCGAACAGGCGGGGCAGGGTGTCGGCCGGCGGATGGTCGCGGAGGAACTCGCCGATCTTCACCGGCCGGATGTGCGGGTCGCGCGCGACCGCCTGATAGAGCGACCGCAGGAACGAGACGCCGCCGTCGGGGTAGTACTCCCAGCAGTTCTCGCCGTCCAGGATCACCGGGACGAGCGTCGCCGGGTTGTGGCGGCAGGCGTCGCCGATCGCACGCAGCTTGCCCAGGAAATCGGCCGTGGCGCACCGGGCCCGGGACTGCGCTGATAGTGAAATCCGACCTGGTCGGACATCGAATGGTCGCGAAAGACGATCGCCAGCTCATGGCCGGCCTCCTCGCACCTTCCAGGCCCGATAGAGCAGCTCGGGATGGCGAACGTGCCCCCGGCTGTCGCGGCCGACCCTGCCGCCGGTCGAGCAGCCCAGGATCTCTTCGTCGGTCGCGATCCACTCGATCCCGTGCTCGGCCAGGAGCGGGATGATCGCCTGGGAAACCGAGCCCTCGCCAGGCCACATGCCGCGCGGCCGCTCGCCGAAATGTCCGACGTGGCTCTCGATCGCGCGGCGCACGTGCACGGCCGCGTCTTCCGGATAGCCCGCCGCGATGGCCGGCAGGCACACGTCGGGCATCGCCTCCCGCGCCGACGTCTTGTCGAGGAGCAAGCGGCAGGATCGGGTGGTAGTACGGCGTGGTCGTCAGCTCGATCTGCCCGCGCGTCGGCCAGCTGCGATGACAGCGGGATCACCCGCGCGACCAGCTCACGCTGCTTGTCCAGGAGCCACTGCTTTTCGTCCTCGGTGTAATGCCGGCCCTTGGCCCGGAATTCGGCCAGCTCGGGGTCCTTCTCGAAGAGCAGCGGATGCACCCACGCCAGGTTCGACCAGACCTGAAGGTCGCGCAGGTCGCGCGGCCGAAACCGGGCCAGGGCCTGCTTGGCCGAGCAATCCCAGCGACGACCGCAGCAGGTAGAGCTCGTGGTAGCGCGGATGCGGCCGGATCATCGTAGTCCGGATTGGCCATGAAGAAGTTGTCGAGCATGTAGCAGCGCGTCCTCGTCGGTCAGACCGTCGGCCGGCCGCCGCGAGGCGATGAGATGACTGTCGCCCGCGCCGGCCGCGTAGGCCTCGAGCTGGAAGAGCAGGCTGGGAACCAGGTTGATGGTGCAGCGGAACTCGGGCACTTCCTCGAGGTGGAGCGCCATGCCCAGGTAATCCTTGGTGGCATGGAGCCGCACCCACGGCATCGGGTTTTCGCCGCCCACATCATCCGGGTAATACGGCTGATGCTGGTGCCAGAAAAGCGCCAGGGAAACCGTTGACATCATTCTCCCTTTTTTCGGAGCACGGAACGTCGTGCGCCGCCCCGCGCGACGGACGGATCTCGGGCGCGCAGGCTCGACGCCCCCCTGGAGCCGCCACCTGTGAACTCGCGCCTCCGGTCGACCCCACGACTCCGGGTCGGCCCGGAGTTCCGCA
Source organism: uncultured Isosphaeraceae bacterium (assembly GCA_963830625.1). Lineage (GTDB taxonomy): Bacteria > Planctomycetota > Planctomycetia > Isosphaerales > Isosphaeraceae > CAWHMZ01. Next base: position 75,485 of record CAWHMZ010000015.1, read on the forward strand.
GGCCCCTCTTCTCCAATAGATAGGTCAACCCGGTGATATGCTCGGAACATCCCTCGACAAACTTAAGCCGTTCCCGCCTTGGCCGGCGGCACGCTCGACGATTCGGCTCGAATCCTGCACAAGGTTCCCGGCTGGAGACTTTCCGGCAAATCTCCTGGTAGAGCGCGACATATTCGCGCGCGCTCCGCTCCCACGACCAGTCGGCGTTCATGCCCGTCTGCATCAGCTTCAGCCAGGCCGCGCGGTCGGGCCAGAGCGCAAGCGCTCGCTCGATCGTCTCCCAGAGCGCCGTCGCCGAGGGTTCGCGCGAAAACAAACCCGGTCGCCGTTCCGTCGGCGAGGGTTTGCGGGGTCGTGTCGACCACGGTGTCGGCCAGACCACCGGTCGCTCGGACGAGCGGCACGGTCGCCGTGTGCCAGGCTGTAAAGCTGGTTCAGCCCGCACGGCTCGAACAGGCTGGGCATCAGAAAGATGATCGGCGCCGGCCTCGATCTGATGCGCCAGGTCGTCGGAAAAGCCCAGATGGGCCCAGAACTTGCCGGGATGCCGGCGCGCGAGATCCTCGATGAGCGCGTGATACCTGGGATGACCGTCGCCCAGGACCACGAGCTGCACGTCCTGCTCCAGCAGAGGCTCGGCGACCTCGGCCAGCAGGTCCCAGCCCTTCTGAGGGTCGAGACGGCCGATCTGCGCAAAGAGCGGCACGTCCGGGCGCTCGACCAGCCCTGCCGTGCCGCTGCAGCCAGGCCTTGCACCGCGCCTTGCCCTCCTCGACGGTGCTCGCGTCGTAGCGCTCGGCCAGCATCGGCGCTTGGCTCGGGCTACCAGACGTCGGTGTCGATGCCGTTGACGATTCCGCGCAGGTCGTGCTGCGCAGTCGAAGCAAACCGTCCAGGCCCGATCCCAACCGCGGTGTCTGGATCTCCTGGGCATAGGTCGGGCTCACCGTGCTCAGCATGTCGGCAAAGACCAGCCCCGCCTTCATGAAGCAGAGCCTGCCGTGAAACTCGAGCTGCCGCCAGTTGAAGAGCCGCCACTCCAGTCCGGTGAGCGCCATGTCCCAGTGCCAGAACAAGCCCAGATAGGCCAGGTTGTGAATCGTGAGCAAGCGACCCGGCCGACGCCAGTTCGGGTACTCTCCGGTAGAGCGTCTTCAAGTACACCGGGATCAGCCCGGTCTGCCAGTCGTTGCAGTGCATAATGTCAACACGGCTCCCGAGCGCGCGCATCGCTTCCAGCACGGCGCGATTGAAGAAGACGAAGCGCTCGCAATTGTCTTCGTAATCGCTGCCGTCCGTCGCCGTACAGGCCGTCTCGATCGAAATAGCGAGGCTGGTCGATCAGGTAGACCGTGACGTTCGATCGCGGGAGCTGGCTCCTGCGAGACGCTGGCCTCGACCGACCGCGCACCGATGGGGATTCGGAGCGTGAGCCCCGTGTCGGCGAGCTCCGGCCCCGCGGACCACGCACCGCCGATAACCCGGCAGGAACAACGTCACCGAGTGCCCTTGCGACTCGAGGGCTCGCGGCAACGCGCCGGCGACGTCCGCCAAGCCCCCGGTCTTGGCGAAGGGAACCGCTTCCGACGCGACGAAGACGACATTCATCCCGCGTCAGGCTCCCCCCGCGACTTACCAATTCGCCGCTGCGAAAGACAATGGTCACCCTCCTCCATGCCGGCCCGCACACAGGGGAGAATGCCAGCTCATCGCCGACCGAGGTTAACGCAACCTGCCCACGACCGCGCCGCCGTGCCGTGCAAGGGCAGTGTAAACGATGAACTCCTTCCAGCACAGAACCCTGCGGCGACCATTATACCGCTCTTTCTGCACACGGGCAGCGAGGTTATCGCATCATCGGACTTGCCGTGGGGGGCAGTTGCATGCCCTGACGAGCACGTTTGTACTTCGATACGCCTAACGATTGCAGAGCGGGGCCGGCGCAAGCATAATCGATCCGAAATTCGCTCTAGCACGGCGGATCAGGCTGACCGTGGAGCAGCTCACAAGGGCTCATCGGGGGCGCCGTCGTTGCTGTGCCGCCGTGGTAAGCGCTGGCGGCGACGCGGCCAGCCGGCACGGTTCTTTCCGCGGTCGCCAAACATTCTTCCAGAGGACTTCGTTAATGGGTGCGACAGGTCTAGCGGGCGCTGAGTCGATCGCCGCTTTCCGCTACCGCGAGTGGCGAAGGCCGTTTGATCCGCGCTGGCGGTTCCTGACGGGGCTCATCGATCCCCAAAGGGTCCTTGACGTCGGTTGCGGACCGGGATGGATTCTCGAGCAAGTCCGTGCCTTCTACCCCAACGCCAAACTATACGGCGTCGACGTGATCGACAGAACGCTCCCGGGTGTGGACTTCCAGCGCCTCGACCTCGACCTTGACCCGCTACCATTCCCCGACGGGTTCTTTGACGTCGTGATTTGCACCCATGTTTTGGAACACCTTCATCATCCGGCGCGTGCCGCCGGCGAATTCGGCCGAGTCCTCAGAACCGGTGGAGGGCTCTACATCGAGACGCCGGCCGCCCGTGCGACCCTTGTGCCCTTCGGCTTGCACAGTTTCTGGGACGATCCCACGCACGTGCGACCATTTACCCGAAATTCATTCAACTCGCTTCTGGTCGATTACGCCAAGCTCAAGCCGATCCGCATTGGATCGAGGCGCTCCTGGCCACAGGTGCTACTGGGTATCTTGAAAGTTCCATTGGCCATATTGAGCTTGGACCGAAACAAAATGAATCGTGAGTTGGAGAATATCTACGGGTGGTCGATTTTCGGAATCGGTCTCAAGCCCGACAAGCCCGCGCCGTGACCAACGAAAAGGTGTGCCATTGAACGTCGCGTGCAAGGCTGCTTCTCGATGTCATGGGGTTGAGAACTCACCGTGCCATTGCGGGAACAGGGCCTCCGCGCAGGCGGCGCACACTCCGCAATTTCACGCAAGCCTCAGCGTAGGCCTCGGCGACCTGCGCGGCGTCCCAATCGACCATGCGCGAAGGATATCGCCGCTCCTTAGCCCATTCGCTCAGGTAGTCGAGCAGGCCGAATTGGTGGGCTTTGTCTTGTTCGCGCGTCCAGGCGAAGAGCGCTCGGCCGGTGCGCGGCGCGTCGGAGCCCTCTTCCGTAGGCTGTGGTCGGCTCGTTGCAACGGTGGGCGCGGCGCCAGCGCCTGACTCGAGGCGGAATCGAGCTTCTGAGACTCGCGCGTCGGCCCACCCGTCGATACCTCGCGCGCCGGTGGGGCCACGCCGTCGCGGCTCGGCTGGCGACCGACCCCGAACTTTGCCGCCGCAAGCGTCCACGCGCACAAAGCCGGTCGAGTCGCTATTGCTGCGATCGACCGCGGCTGCGCGTGACGCCGCGCCGCATTTCGTGAGGACCGTCCCGTCGGGCAGGCGGATCGACAGACGACAGATGACGGCCTGGTCGGCCACAACGATATCGTCGGACCAGTTCTCCGGCCCCAGTACGGCATCGAATCGGTCCATGATCAAATGCGGCGAGACGCTCGCCACCGGACTGGCGGCGCCCGACGAAAGGTTCGTGTCGGCAAACTCAAACGGAGCGGCCAAAGCCGCAAAAAGCTCTCGATGCTGAGTCATGGTGCAGGGCCCTCTTGTAAGAAAAAAAACCGCCGTGCGCCCAGTGGTCAGCCACGACCCGACCGAGCGAACGGCAGTATACTACTATACGGAAGTTTTCTATACAAGAGTGCAGAGAGTTTTTTTCAGACGATTGCCCGGTGCGCTAAAGGGCTGCTGGTGCTCGCGACCTTGGTACTGAAGCCGTACCTGCCGAATAGCATGAGCATCAGGATGCAACTAACAACGATGGCGGCCAGGGCGATCCCCAGCATGGCGACGTACACGTCGCTTTTGGGCGCTTGCACGAGCACGCCACCAGGGCGGCGCGCTGCGGGTGCCGATCTTGTCGAGCCGGCGGCGCCGGTACTAGACCCGCGGCCTGATGGTAGACGAGACAATGTCGCCCTCCTTTATCTTCTTGCCTTGGTACGTCCGTGGCCGATCACCTTGCCGACGGCCTGGTCGGGATCGACGTAAATGATCGAGATCTTACCCAGGTATTCCGGGCGCGGACTGACGCGGTACAGGAAGAGCTCGTGACCGATGACAAGCCCGTCGTCGGAGCCGATCGTGATTTCGACCCGCCGATTGGTGGGGTCAACGCGTTTGACCAATCCCGTGACCGGCGGCGGGCTCTCCAGCCCCTTGATCTGGCTGATGTCGTCAGACAGGCCGGCTCGGCGCAACAGGGTTGAGAACTCCGCGACCGCTCGCGAAGGTTGGAGTTGTTCTTGGTCGCCGTTTCCAGCTTGCGCTCCAGCTCTCGAATCTGGTCGTTGAGCTCGGCCTGTCTCAGCTTGAATTCGTTGGCCTGTTTTTCGACTGCCGATTTCTGAGTGCGGAGCAGGCTCGTCTCCTGGCGCTTCGCCTCGACTTCGTCGAGCGAGCTCTTGGCGGTTTGGCGGGCGGTAACTACCTCGGAGCGGACCTTGGTGAGCTCGTCGATGTTGTGGTTATTCTGGTCCTGAAGCGAACTGACCAGATTGGTGAGCTGCTTGAGCTGCTCGTCGAAGGCGGTCTTGGCGTCCTCGAGGCTCTTTTTCGAGGCGTCTACCTGCGCCACGGTTTCGGTCACTTTTTTCTTGAGCTTTTCGACCTCGGCTCGCTCTTTCTTGGTCGCGACCATCCAGTTCTTCGCCGTGACGAAGACGATCGTCGAGAGCGCCAGGAAGACGAGCGAAAAGGCCATGATCAGGAGCACGAGGATTTTGCCGACGGAGGTCATGGTCCCATCCTATCGGTCAGAGCTGGACTTGTTTTTCGCCACCGTCTCCAGCATACGCTCCACGTCGCGAATCCGGTCGATGAGCTCGCCGCGATGGAGCGTGTAGGCGGCAGCCTGTTTTTTCGCCGCCTTCTTCTCGACCAGCAGGTCGTCGATCGCTTTGCGCTTGGCTTCGACCTGATTGAGTGTGCTCTGCGCACGTCTGCTGCGCTTTCGCGATTTGCACATGAGCCTCGGCGATCTGGTTCAGATCGCGCTTGTTTTCTTCCTCGATCGCCGTCAGTCGATTGCCGATCTGCTTGGCCTGGGCATCAAGATCTCGCTTCGCGTCCTCAAGCGCCTTTTTGGCGTCGTCGGCCAGGCTGGTCGTCTCGCCGAGCTTCTTCTTGAGTCCGTCAATTTTTGTCTGTTCGTCCTTGGTTTCCGTGAGCCAGTCCTTTGACGTACCGAAGACCACGGTCGACACGCCCAGAAAGGTCAGCGAAAACGCGGTGACAACGATGACAAGAATTTTGCCGATGAAGGTAGAGTCCATCGTTTCACCTCATCCAGCGACGAATCCCATCGGTCTGCCCGTGCCGCCCCGGCCCGTCCGTCGCGCGAATCGAGAGACGTGATGAGCCCGCCGTGCGCGCCGCGTTCGCCGACCCTGTGGCGCATTGCCGAAAGCTTGGCGACCTTGCGGCTTCTTATAATGTTAACGACGCATGACCGGCTGCGGCAACCCGCCTCCACCTTCGTGACCCCATGCCCGATGGCGCGTCCTGAGCGCACGCGCCGAAGGTGTTGCGGACTTGCCCAAATTTACCCCATGCTCGACGATCAGGCAAGGAGGTCAGGGTGGGGAATTTAGGGGCTTAGATTGATTCTGACGGCTGGAAGCGCGCTTCTTCCAGACCAAACCGAGAGGCACCAGCCCGATCGTGACGGCCAGGCACGTGCGGCCGACCCAATCGCCCCAGCGTGAGTAGAGACCTTCGCGCGCATCGAGTGGGACGGTTACCGACAGCACACCTTTTGTTTCCTTGGGAAGTGCGGCGAGGATCGAACCGTTGCCGTCGACCAAGGCCGAGAGACCAGAGTTGACAGCACGGGCAAGCGGCACCCGATGCTCGACGGCGCGGAAGACTCCCGATGCCAGGTGCATGTCCTGCTCTGCCGAACCGTGAAACCAGCCGTCGTTCGACAGATTGATGAAGACATCGGGCGGGCGGTCTCCCTGGTTGCGAAAAAACCGGCCGATCACCTGCGGCATGGTGTCTTCAAAGCAGATGCTCACCGCCAGCCGATACGGGCCCAGCGACAGGCAAATCGGCTCGCGGCCAAAGCTCAGGCTCGGGATTCTTTCCCGCCGATACGGGGTCAGAGCCGCCAGCCAGGGGAAGATCTCGACGAGCGGCACATATTCTCCAAACGGAACGAGGTGCATCTTGTGATACAACTGAATCGTTCGGCGGTCGGGCGCCAGCAGAATCGCGGAATTGTACTTGCCGAGCGAGTCCGGTTTGTGGCTGTAGCAGATGCTGCCGATGAGCATCGGCACCCGGATCGCGTCGACCCATTCGTGGAGTTCGTCGTCGACGGTTTTTTGCCAGGCTTTCCAGTCGTCGGCGGTGAACTTATTGCTGATCGCCGCGACTTGCTGCTCAAACTGTGCAGGGTCGATTCCGGGCTCAATCGTGATGAAGCCGTTAGGGTAGGAGGTCTCGGGCCAGACCATCAAGTCGGGAACCGCTCGTTCGGCCATCGCCCGCTGGACCAGCTCGATGAACTCGGCCAGGATCACCTGGGCGTCTCCCTTCATTTTGTGCCTTTGCGCGATGTTGGACTGCAGTAGCGCGAGCTTCGGCCCGTCGGCGAATTGCGCTGAATTGAGTCGGTAAGCCCCGTAGCACAGCGTCGAACCCAAGAGCAAGGTCGCGACGCAGAGCCGCAGGTTCTGCCGCCGGCTGAAGTGGAGACCGTGGGCCGACGCACGCCAGAGCGGAAGGGTCAAGAGGTCGACGACAAGCGCGTTAAAGATCGCGACCAAGAAGCTGACTCCGAGTGCCCCGGTGAAATCGGCGATCTGAATCACATAGAGCCAGCGAAACTGACTGTGGGCAAGGTAATACCAGGGAAAGCCCGAAAGGAAATAGGCGCGCGCAAACTCCAAGCCTACCCAGATGATCGGTGCGGCCAACAAGAGCGGGAGGCCGAGCCGGAAGATCGACCAGCGGGCCAGTAGGATAAACGCCGGCCACCACAACGAGAACACGAGCGCCATGAGCACCCAGCCCAGAGCCGCGCTGGGATCGCTCAGGCGCACCCACTCGAGCGCCAAGAGCCAGAAGACCAGGCCGCCCAGCCAGGCGGCGAAGTATGCCTTGCCGCGCGCCTGGCGCTGAATCGTCAGCCAAAACAAGGGCGCGAGCGCGACCCAGGCGAACGCGCTATATTCCAGCGGGGGGAACGACGACCAGAGCAAAAGCCCCGAACCTATGCCGGCGGCGGCGGCCTGCCACAGGGTGGGCACGTCCCGGCCGAACACCCCCGATTCGCCTGTCTCATGACGAGCTGCGACAGCCGGAATCATTGCAAGTGCCTTGGCGGCGACCGGCCAGCCCGCGGGCTGGTCGCCTGGAGAGGATCATGGGGCTCGCCGCCGACTGCGGGCGGGGCGATGGATCTTTGCCGAGCTTGGCCCGCCCATCTCAGTTACGCAAATCACGGTGTCCCGGTCCACGCGATGCGACCAATCTTATCCCATCGCGAGGAAGCCGACAATTTCTCCGGGCGAATAGTCGCGGTCGCCGCCGGCGAAGATCGCAAACCCGTCGGCGAGGGCCACCGTGCAGAGATCGGCCGAGCCGGACCAATCGAGTGTCTCGACGACCGGCCCGGAAGGCTTCTCGAGCAGTCGCGCCGGATAGTAAGTCGGCCGATCGCCGCGATGCGCAAACCCACGGGCAAGCCGCGCCTCGGTAGGCCGCGGCCGGGCGACCGGCAGCCGTGCCTGCGCGCGAAGTGCCGGTCGAATGAAAAGGAGATAACACACGAGACTGCTCACCGGGTTTCCCGGCAGCCCGAACACCAAGGTGCCCGAGCCCGACGCCCGCGCCGGCCCGACGCCGAACCAGAGCGGTTTGCCGGGCTTGAGTCGAACCTTGTGGAAGACGCGCCGCACGTCCAGCGCAAGCAAGGTCGCCGGCACCAAGTCTTTCTGGCCGGCCGAGACCCCGCCGGAGATGATCATGACATCGGCCGCCAGGCCGCGCTCGAGGCTCTGACGCAGCCTCGCCGGCTCATCGGGCGCAATCGGCAGCGCAGTCGGCGAGTGCGCCGTCACCCTGCGCCAGCGCCTGCAGCATGATCGCGTTGGAATTGCGAATCTGGCCGGGCCCGGGCACCTCGTCGGGCTCGACGAGCTCGTCTCCGGTGGGCACGACGACGACGCGCGGCTGATAGACCCGAAGCCGAGTCTTTCCCACCGATGCCAGCAGCCCCAGCCTAGGCGGATTCAAGATCGAGCCGGCGGCCACCACGACTTCACCGTCGCGCATCTCGCGGCCGCGCGGCAAAATGTTCTGACCCGGACGGACGTCGGGCTGATCGATCCAGACGTCATCGCCGTCGCGGCGCGTCCGCTCGTGCATCACGACTGCGTCGGCGCCGGTCGGGAACCGGCGCGCCGGTCATGATCACGGCCGCCTCGCGCGGGCCGAGCGGCCGCGCGGGCGTCTGCCCCGCCGTGATGACCTCTCCCGCGCGCAGCCGAGACTCACCTCCGGCCAGGTCAGCGGCGCGCAGCGCGTAACCATCGACAATCGACTTGTCGAAGGGAGGAAGGTCAAGGTCGGCCGCCACGTCGTCGCACAGCACGCATCCCAGCGCCAGCTCGAGCGACTGCCACGACCCCGCCACGGTTTCAACGTGACGGAGGACCGCTTCGAGTGCTTCGGCGATCGAGAGCATGGTAGGCGCTTCGCAACCTCTGGGGGCGGCCTTACTGATCCAGGAAGTTCTTGAGGAGCTTTGATCCCTCGAGGGTCAAGAAACTCTCGGGATGAAACTGTACGCCCTCGAGCGGATAGCGTTTGTGCCGCACGCCCATGATTTCGCCTTCTTCCGTCCAGGCGACCACCTCGAGGTCCGCAGGAAGCGTGCCCGGCTGGATCACCAGGCTGTGATATCGGGTCGCCTCGAACGGGTTCGGCAAACCGCGATAGACCCCCCGCCCGTCGTGGTGAATCCGCGATGTCTTGCCGTGCATGATCCGGTCGGCGCGAACGACCTTGGCCCCAAGGCATGCCCGATGCACTGATGACCCAGGCAGACCCCCAGGAGCGGAATCGTGGCCGCGAACCGCGCGACGACTTCGTTCGAGATCCCCGCCTCGACCGGCGTGCACGGCCCCGGCGAGATGATCAGGTGCGACGGCTGCCACGCCTCGATCTCGGCCAGATCGACCTGGTCGTTGCGGACGACCCGCAGGTCAAGTCGCGGATCGATCTCGCCCAAGCCGCTGAACGAGGTTGTAGGTGAACGAATCGTAATTGTCGATCAGGAGGATCATTCCCATTACGCCCGAGGTGCCGCGGAACCCGACGATGATGCGCACCGATCCGCTCACCTCTTTGGATCGTACCGCCTGACGATCGGGCCGGAAGAGAATGCCGCGCGATTCGCGCGCAGCCGGCGGGTCCAGGTGATATTTTTCAGGCGGACGCAACTTGCGCTCGGGCGCCGGTCTCGAGATGTCGCGGCACACACCGGTCCCCCGGGGCGCTGCGGGACCAGACGTGCGGCACGCCAAAACACGGAGGATCGCCATGACGGCCACGATTGTCGCGGTGAGCTTGACCTTGGCCATGAACTCATTTGGACTGGGCTACGCGCCGCTGGACGCCACCCAGATATACCCCTATCAAGCCCGGCACATCAGTCATCACGTCGACCACATCATGCCCCCCGGCCCGGGCTATGGTTGGGGATTTCCCAACGATAATCCCGACCATTACGGATGGGTCGACTACGGTGTCGATCTGCCGCTCGGGGCCGATCGCACGCCCGAGTACTATTTTCCGCGGTTCCTGGCCGTACCACCGGAACAGATGTTCCTGCAGACGTATCTACAACTGCCTTCGAAACCCGCGGCCAGCGCTATATTCCGTATTGCGGCGCCGGCGGCGACCATCCGATGGGCGGACCGCCGGTCGTCTCGGCCGCGTTGCCGGTCTCTCCCTATGCCGACGCTCAACGACGACAAGCCGGTGACGCCGGTCCCACGCTTGAACGGCCGGGTCGAGGCCAGCCGCTGCCGTCGGGCGGCTCGGGGCTGACGCCGTGATGCCGGCGTCGGCTTGCCAAGACGGCCGGCAAACTGTCTTACCATTTGTGCGAGTCCTCGAGCCACGGCAAGGTTCTTGTCAGTGCGTTGTTCTTAGCCTGGATGTCGCAGTACTGCTGAGATCGGAACGAGTTCGATGAGGGACGCGCCGGCCGCAGGAAATCGATTGAACCTTTGCGGCCGTCTGATCGTAGCAGTCCCAGAGCGAGAGCCCCGGGTGCCGCCAGCCAGGGCGGGGCAGCGGGGGTTCGCTCTTCGATCGGCGCAGCCGCGCCGGGGTAATCCGCTTCGCTGGCCGTCGGACGCGTTCGGAGCGTTGCGGGCATTCTGATTCTTCACCCGACGCAATCATCAATCGTGCGTGTATCATTCAAGAACCTGCGGCGCGGCCGCGAGCGTCGACCACTCGCCGCCGGAGTCGTTGGCCCGTTCTCGTTTTCATCATGAGAACAAGGCGCCCGCGTAATGAGCCATGAAGTCATCATCGAGACCAGGAACCTGACCAAGGTCTATCGCGATTTCTGGGGTCGCCCCAAGGTCCAGGCGCTCAAGGCCCTCGACCTTCAGGTCTATCGGGGCGAGATCTTCGGGTTGCTGGGACCCAACGGCTCGGGAAAGACGACGACGATCAAGCTGCTCCTCGGCCTGCTGTTCGCGACCGAGGGCGAGGCGCTGATCTTCAACGAGCCGACGACCAACGTCGTCCAAGAACGAGCGGATCGGCTACCTCCCCGAGGAGTCGTACCTCTACAAGTTCTTGAACGCCGAAGAGACGCTCCAGTTCTATGGACGGCTGTTCAAGATCTCGCGGTCCGAGCGCAACAAGCGCGTCGGCCGGTTGATCGACATGGTGGGCCTGACCGGGGCCAAGCATCGCCAGCTTCGCGAGTACTCCAAGGGCATGCAGCGCCGCATCGGGCTGGCCCAGGCCCTGATCAACAACCCCGAGCTGATCTTGCTCGACGAGCCGACCTCGGGCCTCGACCCGATCGGCACCTCCGAGATCAAGCACCTGATTCGCGAGCTGCGCGAGCAGGGCAAGACGATCGTGCTGTCCGGCCACCTTCTGGCCGACATGCAGGACATCTGCGACCGGATCGCGATCCTGCACCGCGGCGAGCTCAAGGAGATCGGCCGCGTCTCCGACCTGCTGACGGTTCAGGACGTCACCCAGATCAAGGCGCGCAACCTCAGCCCGGCGGCGATCGAGGAGATCCGCGACGTGATCCATCGCCACGGCGGCGAGGACGTGATGGTCGACCACCCGACGACCACGCTGGAAGAGCTGTTCCTGCGGATCGTCCAGGAGAGCGAGCTGCACCCGGCCGGCAAGGTGGCGCAGACAAGCCGCGCCAACGCCGCGGCCAGGGCGAGCTGGCGGGCACCCGGTCGAAACCGTGATCGACGCGCCGCTGGTGATCAGCATCGAGCTGCAGCGAAGCGACCGCGCGGCGATCGCAATCATGCGCTCTAGCGCTGCATCGTCTCGCCGCGCTGAGTTCTCGTCTGATCGAGGAGCACTTGCACCGATGTCGACTCTTGTGGTATTCCGCTGCCTTCGTCTGGGCACAAGCGAATGCGCCCCGACGCGCCTGGCGCGCGCCGTGCGCGGGTGGCTCGTCGACTCGACGTGGTTCCTCCTCTGGAGCGACCCGGCCTACACGTCGATCACGCTTGCTTCGGCGGGATCCTCACCTGGCTCAAGGCGATGAGTCTCGTCTGCCTGGTCTGCTGGGTCGTTTCCTGGATCGTGACCGGGCTCAAGCGAAGGGGTGGTCGGCCGCGGCCGCTGGTACGACTACCTCGGCGTGGCCGCCTGGTCTTGACCCCGCTGACCGTTGCCTCCGGGTCTGGAGTCGCTCAAGCGAATCGACGCCGTGCACGGTCGATCTCGGTGCCGCTGGGCACGTTCAGCGTGAGCAGCTCTGGCCATCCTGCGTCTGCGCGGCTCTTGTACTGTCTTCTGGGCCGAGCTGGCGCTCGCGCGGACGATTCGCCGGCACGGCCGGCGGCTCGACACGCTGGTCTTGCTCGGGGTGCATCTCGGCGCTGGCGCTGGGCATCGGGGTCGGCCTCGTACCTCCAGCGAGCCGGCTTCCTGGCGTACCTGCTCATGGTCGGCTCCCAGCCACGCGACAGCTGACCTGGCGCGACGGCGCTGATCTACGGCGTGCGGATCGGCGCGACCTACATGGGTTACGTCGTGTTCTGCTGCGGGTCGCCGCGCTCTTGCTCGCCGAGTTGATCGCGATCCGCGGCCGCCGGCTCTTCGCGATCGCTCGGCTGAGCATCTACGAGTCCAACCGGCGGATGTGGGCCCCGTGGGTGGTGATCACGGTGTTCCTGCTGGTGCTGGCGTTCACCGCACTGGTTCCTCCAGCCTCCCCGCGCCGCCGAGATGGGCCGGCTCTACGTCGGCACGCTCAGCCTGCTCTGCTCGGTGCTCTTGACGGTGATGGTCACGATCCTGACACCGCTCTCGCTGCCGACGGACATCCAGCAGCAGACGATCTACACGGTCGTCTCCAAGCCGGTGCGGCGGCTCGAGCTGATCTGGGGCCGGATGATCGGCTACATGGCGCTGGTGACCGTGCTGGTCGGCGCTCTTCGGCGGGATCAGCCTGTTCTACCTCTGGCGCACCGTCGGCACCGACGATCACGAACGACCGAAGAGGCTGCGCTCAAGGCCAAGAACGAGAAGCCGGATGAGCGACTTCAAGCTGCTGACCGAGCAGGCCGACCAGCTTCGCACGCGGATGTCGGCCCGCGTGCCGATCAAGGGCTCGCTGTCGTTCCTCGACTCGCACGGCGCAGCCGCACGCGATGGGAATCGACGTGGGCATGGAACAGTCGATGGAGGAGCCGCGCAGCCACATCGAGGGGGCGACGCCGTCAACGGCCATCTGGAGCTTCGGCATCGTCCCCGATCCGTTCACGCCGCCGGGCGCAGCTGCCGATCCTGCTCGAACCGCCGCATTCCCGTCGACGACTTTCTCACTCCCGGCACGATCGAATGGCATCTCGACCGGTCTACAACCTCGGCCGCGCAGATCGAAGCCGCCACACGGGCCAAGGAACAGCCCAACGTGCCGGCCACCGAAGGTCGCCGAGATCGACGCGGCCATCGCTCGCAACCAGGCCGAGCTGGAACGGGCTCGCGCTCGAGTACGACGCACTCGTCAACGACGTCCGAGGATCTGGCGAGCGAGGCAGCTACGGCCGAGGCGGCCGGCGACCAGAACGACAAGGCCCAAGCGCTGCGGGCCGAGGCCGCCAAGCTGTCCTCGCCGCCGATCACGGTCGAGATGACCTTCAACGTCTATCGGACGACCAAGGGAAAGGTCGGCGAGCCGGTCTACGCCGAGATCCAGGCGATCAACCCCCGCACCGGCCGGGAGTTCGAGGGCGACGTCTTCCCGATCAAGGAGTACTACACCAACCGCGTGCAGCTCCCCGCCTCGATCCTGGCCGGCTCGGGCGGCGCGCTGCGGATCGAGATCCGCTGCCTGAGCCCGACGCAGTACCTGGGGATGGCGGAGAGCGACCTTTATCTCCTGGCCGCAGTCGGGAAATTTCGGCTTCAACTACATGAAGGGGCTCTTCGGCGTCTGGCTCCAGGCCATGGTCTTGACGGCCATCGGCGTCTGCGCCGGCACGTTCCTGAGCTGGCCGGTGGCCCTCTTGACGACCATCGCCTTCTTCGTCGCCGGCCAGCTGGCTTTCGCCTTCCTGGTCGACTTCTCCCGACAGGCGATCCTGGGCGGCGGCCCGTTCGAGTCGCTGATCCGGATCCTCACCCACGACAACCAGATGTCGGAACTGACGCCGACGGCCGGCGTCGTGCTCGCCAAGACGCTCGACTCGCTCGTCATGCCGGTGATGTCGATGCTGGTCTACCTCGTCCCCAACTTCCAGGCGCTCGACGTCAGCAACATGGTGGCCGACGGCTTCATGGTGAGCTGGCAGACCATCGGTCGTCAATACGCTGCTGGCCCTGGCTTACGCCTTGCCGTTCTCGTTCGCTGGCTATCTCATCTTGAAGAACCGGGAGGTCGCCGCATGAATCCCGCACGTCAATCTCAGCAAGAAGCTCATCTACGGTCGATCATCGTGGCTCTCTTCGGCGTCATGTTTCCCTACACGGCCTGGCTCGCCGACCGAGAAGAAAAACCGCGACCTGGGCGAGGCGGCCATCGGCCAGATCGATACCGGCAGCTTCATGATGAAGCTGTTCCTCCTGGGCGGCTTCCGCGGCATCGTCGCCGACCTGCTCTGGCTCCGCGCCGAAGAGAACAAGAAGGACCACGACTGGGACCGGCTCGAAGACCACCGTCGAGCTGATCACCAAGCTCCAGCCCCACTTCCTCTCGATCTGGACCTTTCAGGGCTGGAACCTGGCCTACAACGTCTCGGTCGAGTGGGATGCCCCCGAAGACAAGTACACGTGGATCAAGCAGGGGATCAAGTTCGTTCAGGAGGGCGTCAAGAAGAACCGGCGCTCGCCCGACCTGATCTGGGACACGGCCTGGTTCTATTACCACAAGCTCGGCTTCTCCGACGAATCGATCATCCTCCGCCGGCTGTTCCGCGACGACGAGGACGAGGACTTCAAGACCTACTGACGATCCCGAGCAGCGAGCATCCAGGTGGTCGGGCAACGACAATTTCAAGCTGGGCTACGGCTGGTTCGCCGGGCGGTCAACCTGGTCGATACCGGGGCGACCCGCTCGACTCGGGCACCGGCGACGAGATCCGATCCAGTACGTCGACCCGACGCCGCAGCGCAAGGGACGGCCCGACGACATCGCGTTCCGCTCGATGCCGGCGCACGCCCAGATCGCGCTACGCGGCCGGCCTCGAGAAGATGAGCATCGATCGGCATCGCGGCCACCTTCGGCGAGGTCGCCAAGGCCGAATGGTCCAACGCCTGGAACGAGTGGGATCAACTTCGGCAAGCACGTCTTCATGTCGCACAACGAGGTCTGCGCGACGGCAAGCTGGTGCGCGACAAGGTCCAGCTCGACGACATCATGCACCCCGAGCAGCTACAAGGACGATGCCCGAGAACCAGCTATTACTGGACCAATCGCTGGGCCGACCAGATGAATTACCGCTACTGGAAGGAGCGGTGCCAGGCTGAAGACGACCAACGGGCGTCCTGGCGCGCCAACTCTTCTACGAGGGACACGGGCCTACAAGACGGGCGATTTCCCCAAGGCCGCCGACAAGTTCAAGGAAGGGCTCGAGCTCTGGAAAGTCGTCATGAACGACTTCCCGATCTATCGTGACGACGACCTGAACAAGAAAGACACCGGCCTGATCGTCAAGCGGTACGTGTGGGCGCTCAAGCAGAACCAGAGCCCGATCCCGGACGATCTGCCGTTCAAGGACTATCTGCCGCTCGTCGAGAACGACACCACGGTCGACCCGTTCGACGCCATCGAGATGATCGGCGTCGGCAGTGCCAACCCGGTGTCGCCCGGCCCCACGCCGTCGGGCGCGCAACCGCCGGAGAGCTCGCCCGCGAACCTCAAGTAACCGCGACCAAGGGCCCCATGCCCCGGTTCGTCCCTGACGACCGGGGCGGGCGAGCAGATCGGGCTAGAGCCTGACGCGTGTGTTGTATTCCCCGGCCCGTCCGCCACGATCGGGGCCGGCACGTAGGTCAAGCTTCAGCGTGACGGTTTTGCCGCCTTAGACCGAACTTAGCGCAGTTTTGGCTGGTTTTCTTTCGCTAAATGACTTCTGCGAAATGGAATGTGATTTATTGGCTACTGCAAAATGTAGCCACTAAAATGATGGCATACGGATTGACTTGTGCCGTGGTCGCCGCTATTTTCAGGGAATGTCACGAAGATCCGGCGCTGTCCATGTAGCCACAACGACCCGCGTCTACAAGGGTCGCGTCTACCAGTCTCATCTTCTCCGCCGCACCTACCGTGAAGACGGCAAGGTGAAGCATCAGACTCTCGGAAACCTCTCTCATCTACCTGCGGATCTGGTCGAGACCATTCGGCGTCGGCTCCGGGGCGAGCCTTTGGCCGAGTCCAGACCCTGGGAGATCCTGAGGACCTTTCCTCACGGACACGTGTTGGCCGTGCTGGGCACGCTCAAGAGTCTTGGCTTGGAGACGATCCTCGCTTCACGCGCATCGCGCCGGCGCAGCCTCGTCGTTGCCATGATGGTGGCGCGAATCCTACAGCCAGCATCGAAGCTGGCGACCGCACGTGCGCTCAGGAGGAAACGGCCACAACCAGCCTGGGACTGGAACTCAATTTGGGTCCGGAACGAATTGAGGAGCGGGAGCTTTACAGGGCCTTGGACTGGCTCCTCCAACGCCAAAGCCGCATCGAAAGCAAACTGGCAAGACGACAGCTCTCTGAAGGAACGTTGATTTTATATGATGTTACGAGCAGCTATTACACCGGCCATCAGTCGAGCTTGGTCAAATTCGGGTACAACCGGGACGGCAAGCGCGGTTTTCCCCAGATCGTTTACGGCTTATTGTGCAATGCAGCAGGGTGTCCGGTGGCGATCGAGGTGTTTGCGGGCAACACAGCGGACACCAAGACGTTGGGTGCCCAGATCGCCAAGGTTCGGCAGCGGTTCGGGGTGCACCGGGTCGTATTCGTTGGCGATCGGGGAATGATCACCAGCCGGCGCATCGACGAGGAACTTCGTGGGATCGACGGCCTGGACTGGATCACGGCATTGCGTGCCGACACGATTCCGGCTGTTGGCGGATCAAGGGGTCATTCAACAATCGCTGTTCGATGAGCGGCGACTTGGCGGAAGTTGTTTCGCCGGACTTTCCCGGCGAGCGCCTGCTTGTCTGCCGCAATCCGTTGCTGGCTGAGGAGCGAGCCCGTAAGCGGTCCGAGCTCCTCGCCGCCACGGAGCAACTGCTCGACGAAGTCGTGAAAGGCGACACGGCGAGCACGGAACCCGTTAGCGGGCCGAGCCGCGATCGGCCTGCGGGTGGGACGGATACTGAACCGGTACAAGGTCGGCAAGCATTTCAAGGTGACAATCAACGACGGGAGTTTCTCCTACAGCCGGAATCAATCGCGAATCGCGGCTGAAGCCAAGCTCGATGGGATCTACGTGATTCGCACTTCGGTGAAGCCCAGATGTCTATGCTGCGGACAGTGCGGTGAGAGCTTACAAGGGTCTTTCCACGGTGGAACGTGCTTTCCGCTGTCTCAAGACCGTGGACCTGAAGATCCGACCAATCTTTCACTGGCTCGACGATCGAATTCGCGCTCACGTGTTTCTCTGCATGTTGGCCTACTACGTCGAGTGGCATCTGCACAAGAAGCTGGCCCCTTTGGTCTTCGACGATCATGAACGCGACGATGCCGAGGCGACGCGGGTTTCGATTGTGCAACCTGCTCCTCG
Source organism: uncultured Isosphaeraceae bacterium (assembly GCA_963830625.1). Taxonomy (GTDB): domain Bacteria; phylum Planctomycetota; class Planctomycetia; order Isosphaerales; family Isosphaeraceae; genus CAWHMZ01. The sequence continues at coordinate 93,021 of CAWHMZ010000015.1, forward strand.
CTCCGATGCGGCGCGGGCCAAAGACAGAACCAAGCAAACCGCGGACGGGTTGCCGGTCCACAGTTTTCGCACCCTCCTGGCTGATCTGGGAACGCTTGCCAAGAACCGAGTACACGTGCGCGGCGAACCCGGGTCGGAGTTCTACGAACTGACACGACCCACGGCGCTGCAGCAACGAGCGTTCGACCTGCTCGGTGTCTCACTGTAGCCAGAACCGCGACACCCACTATCGCGCAAGTGACGACGACGCCAGGATGTTACTGTTCGATCAAGCTCTGAGTTTGGCTTAGAGATCGTCGTACTGCGCCGCCGGCCCGCGTCTTGATGCCCAGGACCCTTTCGACGGCGCGGACCAGCTTTTCCATGGCGAACGGCTTGCGGATGTAGTCGCGCACGCCCAGCATCTCGGCGTAGGCGCGGTGGCGGCTCCCCTCGTTGCCGGTGATCATGATCGTCGGGATCAGGCCGCCCGGGCGGCTCCGGAGCTTCTCGAGGACCAGAAAGCCGCTTTTCTTGGGCATCATCATGTCGAGGATGATGCAGGTCGGGGTTTTCGCGCTCGGCAACCATCAGCCCGGCGTTGCCGTCGCGAGCGGCCAGAATGCGAAAGCCCTTGTTCTCCAGGACGGTGCGCATCGATTCGAGGATTTCGTGGTCGTCGTCGACCAGGAGGATGGTTCGTTGTTGAGGGGGCATTGTGATGGCTCCCACGAGCTGCGGTGCTGAACAAGAGTCGAGAATTACCATCATAAACCCGGCCGACAGCGTCGGGCAAGTGGCTCGACACGTGGAGACAGCAACATATCATGAAGCTTTGGAATTCTGGGCGTCAAGCGGGCCGGCGAACAGGGCTCAATCGGCGGGTAACCCTCTTCCACAGGGCGCGTTCGGAGGTCATAATCATGGATGCGACCCGAGGTCGAGGAGGCGTGTTCGATTTGCCGGCCACAGCTCGAGCCCCGAGGGTGCATTTCGGACCGATCGGAAAGGAAAGCGGACCCATGAAGCTCGTGGAGAACGTGGTTGGCTCGCCTCGGGCTCGCCGGGGCGTGCGTGTTCTGTGACGGGGTGCGGGAGTCGACGTTCCCGACCCGAGCGCTGATCCCCAGGCGTCGTCCGACCCGGCCCCTGCGGACGCCGGCGGCGGCCCCGATCGGCCCGCGGCGGCGAAGGCCGCCGAAGCGCCGGCCAGCAGCCGCGCGCCGGCCGCAGCAGGCCGGCACCTGCAGCCGCGCGGCCAAGGCGCAAGGCGGTTCGAACACGGCCGAGATGCTCGCGCATGGCCCGACGGCGCGGCCGAGCGCCGGCTCCCGGCACGCCGCCGGCCCGCTGGAGGCGCGGCGCACCGCACCGGGTCGCAAGCCCAGGCCCGCGGGGCGTGGGCGGCCCAGCTGCCACCCGGGCGCCGCGGAGGCGGCAGGACGCCCGGCATGGCGGCATGCAGCGGCGCGAATGCTGGAGCCCGGTGCGCGGCGGCCCTAACCGCGGGCCCGACATGGCCAAGATGATGCAGCAGGTGGCCAGGGTGAATATGGGCGACCAGATGAAAGCGCGAATCCGGGTGCCGGAGCGAACGGCGGAATGGGGGCCAACCGGCGGCCGCCGGGGCCCGGTGGCCCAGGCGTCGCCGGAGGCGCAGCCGCCGCGGATCGAGCCCGCCGACTTTCATTCACCCGAGGGCGCCGTCAAGGCCTTCCTGAGCGCTCTCAAAGCCAAGGACGCCGACCGCTTGAACGAGGCCACGGCGCTTCGCGCCCAGCCCGAAGCCTCCAGCACCAGGAACCGCGACGATCTTCAAGAAAATCTTCGACCTGGCCCTCTCCGATTCCGAGCTCGACGATCTGGCCAAGAAGCTCGACGGCTACCAGATCGCCGGCGAGAACCCCCAGGCAAGCACCGGACGCGTCGGACGTCATCATCCGCAAGGCCGGGCAAGAACGGCGCCTATACGCGGCGCAGGTGACCGTGCGCCATGAAAAGAAAGGGTGGGGAGTCTTCGATATCGGCCCCGAGACCGAATTCAAGAGCCCATGATGCGGATGCCCCAGAGGCTGGAACGTCGCAGCGCTAGCCGGCCTGTCCACGGGTTCGCCCGGCTCGCCCGGCTGACACTGCGCGGGATCGCTCCCACCGGCACGCCGTCTGCTCAGCAACCGCGCATGCATGCACGCACTCGTGCTGCACGGCTCGAAGTCGCCTGTAAGATTGACGCAATCAGTCGTGTAAATTTTCCACCCTCGCCCCAAGATCTTCCGGAGGCGAGGGTGTTTTCTTCTCAAGTTTTCGACTGGAAATGCCGGGAGCTGCGATTCCCGTGTTCCGCGCTTTTTGCGGGAAGTTTGGCCCGCGATGTGCGTCTCGCCGTATCTCGACAATCGTCTCTGTCACTTCTTGAGCATCTTCGCTGTTTCGCATCGATCACGATCGACGTCGGCGTGTCTCACGCAGGAACCAAGGAAGGAGCCTGTCGAGTGGCCAGTTCCCCTATCACCGTCTGCGCGGTCTTCGAGATCTTGGTCGTCTTGTTTCAGGTATGCGGCATCTTGGGTTTGTGCCTGAATCGGCTCACGCCGCGATCGACGCGCTGGTCGTCGAGAGGGCAGATCGGCTCGATCGTCGCCCTGTTCGGGCTGGGAATCGCCGGCGCCCTTTGCGGCCGGCACGACTCGGAGTTTGCCCTGTTCGCGGGCGGGACCATGACGGTTCTCCTGATCGGAATGACGATGGGAAGCGGACGGGTCGACGACACCGTGCCGGCGCGACCGTGCGTGACGACCGAGCCCGAGCTTGCGGCTTGAGTCACGCCAGATTGCTGGCAAACTCACCGTGTTGAGTCCAACCGTCCGATCGGGGCCAGACCGGCCCCGATTTTCTCGCGCCGGCATTTGACCGCCTCGGAAACGCGCGCAATAGTAGCCGCGACGCTTGAATTCCCGACGCGAACGACGCGTCCCGCACGCCGTTCGCCCCTGGTCGAGTCGGATCCACGCGGGAGAAGGACACGCCCATGATGGTTGGACTGAAACGGATTTCGACCGCGCTTGGTGTGCTGGCACTTTCAGCCGACGGCGGCGCTGGCGCAAGAGGCCGTCAGTGTGAACCAGTTGACCGCCGATGCCGTCGCCGCCACGCTGCGGTCGAGCAAGAACCTTGCTGGCTATCGCATCGAGATCCAGACGCGCGAAGGCCTGGTCACCTTGACCGGAACACTGGGCTCGCCGGCCCAGAAAGCCGAAGCGCTGGCCCGCGCTCGGCGCGTCGGTGGCGTTCGTGCGGTGGTCGATCAGTTGCAAGTGCTGAATGAACAGCCCATTCAGACTGTCCAGTATCAGCCCAATCCGGCACTGGCGTTTCGCCGGGCCAGATGGCGGCACCGGCTTCAGGCGGCGGCTTCGCGGGCGGACCGCGGCTATGGCGATACCAGGAGCCGGCACGTCTGCCCCGACGACCACCGCGCCGGCGTAGCGATGGCGGGCCCGTTCCCGAAGGACCGGCCGGAATGGCGGGCGCGACCCAGGCCTCTCAGCCGGGCTATCCCAACTACGCCTGGCCCAGCTATGCACCCTATCCCAATTTCTCGGCGGTCGGCTACCCGACGGCCTACCCGTGGCAAGCCTGGCCAAACATCGGTCCGTTCTACCCCTATCCCGAAGTTCCACTCGACTGGCGTGCCGTCACGCTGCGTTGGGACGACGGAATCTGGTGGCTGGACTTCAAGAAGCACTACACCCGGCCGTTCTTCACGCCGTATCCCGTTCGGGCTGTTCGCCTACTGACAGGCTGAGAAGGCCGATTGACTGACGTCGAGCTTGATCAAGAACCCGGCCGGGGCGCAAGTCGCCCCGGCCGGCTTCCTTTTCCGGGAAATTACTAACTCCCGAACAGGTCCTGGTGTTCGATAACTAGACTCGTGGACCGGTCGTCCGATCGTGACGATTCGCCGGTCTGATCGGTCAATCATCCATGTCAACGGTCCCGGCGCCTTGAAGCCGGTGGGGCACGAGGCCCGCCGGCGCAGTTTGCGCAGGTTCCCAAGGAGGGGAGATGACCATGTTCCGATCCGCGCGGCACCGGAGCCCGATCGCCCCGCGCTGGGTTCGCGGCCTTTTGGCGGGTGCCTCTCTGGCTTTGATCGCCACCAGCAACCTCGGTTGCACGCTCGGTGCAATCGATTACGTTGCCCGAAACATTTCGCCGCTCCACGTCACGGGATGGTCGATCGCCTGGCCGATCCTCCCCTCGCAGTCGCAAGCGTCTGGAAGAAGACATCAAGCGCGAGGAGTTCGACAAGATTCCGATCCTCGACCCGATTCCCGCCGAGTTTGCTCCGGCGGCGTGCCTCGATCCTCCCAGCGAAGAGCAGGTGTGGAACAAGGTCTGCAAGTTCAAGAACGGCTGCCCGCCGTTCTATGAAACCCAGCGGAACAACGTTCGGATCTTGATCGAGAAGATCGGCGAGAAGATCGACCCGTGCAAGGTCTATCCGCTCGCCGGCCCGTGCCAGTTGGTTCACTGCCACTACAAGTGCACGGTGTATTACGACGAGCTCTACTGGTCGGACTACCCGATTCCGTTCAATCACGTCGATCACAAGGTCGAGGTCGTCTACATCGACAAGGATCACCTCCGCCGTTGCGGTGGCCCCGAGCAGGCGTCGACGCCTCCGCTCTGATCAATCAGGTGTGATGATCGTCGACCGACGGAAGGGGACTGGCTCCCGACTGATCGCGGAGGGCCCGTCCCCTGCCCTGCTTCTGGCCGCGAAGAACGGAAATATCTTCAGGAGCTCGCTCCTTGGTACGGCTGAGTACCGTACTCACACACCTCGAACGCCTCGGCGTACTTGACCGCGTTGCCTCGCTCGGCCCCAAGAGCTCGACGAGCTTGGGTCGAAAGCGGTCGCCAGACCGCCGTATCGCTTGATCGCGCGGTCGCGCGTCCACTCCAGCCGGGCCTCCTTGTCCTTGGGAACTTCGCCGAGATAGCCGAAGAGCCACGGGTTCCACTCGTAGAACTGCGACTCGAGAGCATCGATGCACGCGACCTTCTGGTCGATCACCGGATCGATCGGCACGACGACGTCGGGCACGAACGGGTTCGGTTTCTTGAAATCGTCCTCGGTGTAAAGAAAAACCGGGTTCTTGCGTAAGGCCGGCACATCCGGGCAGAAGCTGGGGACGATCACCATGAAGGCCGCGTCCTGGACCAGGATGCCGGTATAGCGATGGTCGGGGTGATAGTCGTTGGGCCGGTGGCTGATGACGACGTCGGCCTGCCACTCGCGGATCTTGCGGGTGATCAGCCGGCGATTCTCCAGGGTCGGCAGCAGTTCGCCGTCGTGGATTGTCGAGAACCTCGGTCTCGATGCCCAGAATCTGAGCGCACTTCTTGACCTCCTCGGTGCGGCGGCGAGCGAGAATCGCGCCGGCCAGCTCGTGATGGCCGATGTCGCCGTTGGTGACGCTCACGAACTTGACCTTGTAGCCGGCCTTGGCCCACCGCGCGGCCGTGCCGCCGGCCTCGAGCTCGCAGTCGTCGGGGTGTGCGCCGAAGACAATGATTCGCAAGCCTGAAGGCTCGGAGGGCTCGCCAGCGCCGTGCGCTGGCCAGCGCCAGCCGCGCGGCGGCCGCGAGACTCGCCCAGATCGTTCGCCACCAGCCGGACGTCGTGGTGCCATGCATCGGATGCTCTCCTCGTGGTCGGCGACCGACGGTCAGGGCTCGCGATACTCCCCGATCGGCCCCCATCGGCAGCCGTCCTAACCAGAGTACCAACGTCCGGCGCGTGGTCACGACCGGACCGATCGTATTGCTCAGAAAAATCGAGCTGGCTGAAATCGCTCCCTTCGCGCATTCGTCGGCGTCCCACTCGGGCAGCCAAAGGCCACGCCGATGGTGCTCTCCAGGACGCAGGAGCGCGCGAACGACATCCCGTCGAGAGGACGGCCGAGCCAGTGGACCGCGAGCTGATGCAGTTGGGGCGCCAGTGCGGGTTATTCATCGGCTGCCGACGAGCGCAAAACCGACCCCTTGCCCGAGAGCGCTGGCGCCGCAACGGCCGCGCGGAGTTGCCCGAAGAGCGACCGGCGCCGTAAAATCGTCTATATGATAAATCAGCGACCCAGAGCGACGAAGACGAGGTCGTACCTGGCGTGCACCGTGGCGGCCCTGTTACTTGGTGCCGCGCAGACGAGAACGGCTCAAGCTCAGCCGTCGCCGAAAACTTCGAACGCACAGGCGGCCAGCGACTGCCGGGCCGGCTCACGAGCGACGCTCGGACCGGCCTTGTGTTCAAGCCCGCAAGCGGCGACGCGCCGATACCGCTCGAGCCCGGCTCGATCGTGCATTTTCCGGGCCCCTGCCGAACCCACTGACAAGTCCCGCCGCCGTTTCGCGTGCTGGTCGGCACGGTGATGCGTCTTTCGGGAATGGTAGGCGGATCACTGGCGCAAGGACAGTGCGACTCGGTGCCGGCTGGCAGGCCGATGAAATCGCGCTGCTGCGGCCGGGCGTGCAGGCGATCGTGCAGCGCCCCGGCGAGGCCCGAGTGCTGGTCGACGGCTTCGAGACGATCGACAACGGACGTTGGCTCGTTGCCGGCAAGCCGGAAATTGTCGAGAAACCCCATCTCAGCGGCGGCCATAGCTTGCGCCTGCCCGCCTCAGGTGCGTCGCTCAGCCATCGACTGGATGAACCGCTGCCGGCCGGCCGACTCGATCTGGCCTTCCTCGACGACGGGGCCGTCGTCGCCGGCCAGCAATGGTTCCTCGAGCTCACCTTCAACGGCACCTCGGGCGCTGCCGTCGTGCGAATCGCCTTGGGATGGTCCGAGGAGAGCCTGGCGGTTGAATCACCGAACGGACCGGCAATGGCCGTTCAGCGCCTGGCACGCACCCCCGGTTGGCACCGCTTCTCGCTGCGGTTCGGCCCCGAGCAAACCGAGATCGCAGTGGACGGAAAAGAGCTGGCACATGGCAAGGGCCCCGACGGGCCGCTCACTTCCATCCGCCTCTCCAGCTCAGGCTCGAGCCGAGGCGCCGACCCGGCTCAAGGCCCTGCCGGTCATCTCGATGACTTGCAGTTGATCCGATTTGCAGAGCCCCCCGCGAGCCTCGAGATCGATATCTCCCAGGACGAGGCCCGGCTCGTGGTCGGCGATCAGCTCTATGGCGAGATCCGCCAGGCCGATGGCGAGCGCGTCGAGATCACGGTCGACGGCGAGCCCGTCGCTCTGCCGTGGAGCGACGTCGTCGGGCGTCTATTTTCGCCGGGTGCCGGCCGCCGGCACGCCAATCGAGGGGCTCCTGGTCCGAGTCGAGTGGCGGTCGGCACCCTCCGACAACGCCGAAGACGTCGATTTCGCCGAAGGCGCACTCGTCGAGCTCTCCGACCACACCCTCACCCTGGCGACTCCGTACTCAAGTAACCTGGGCATCCCGCGCGACCAGATCACGACGCTCGTCGTCCGCGGCCAGAGGCCTGCACGAGTGGTGATCGATCCCGCCGCCCACCATCTGGGTGACGAGATCTCGACGTCGACCTCCGGTGCTCGACCCACCGCAGCCCGAAGGAGGCTCACTCGAACGCACGCTCAATTTGGCGGCCGTCCCCGCGCGAGCCCGCGTCGCTGGCCCTAGACGTCATCGAGGTCGTGAGCGAAACCGCCAGCCCCGAATACTCCGACCGGGTCCGCGCGGCGAATTTCGGACCTACGCCCTGATCAATGGCCAGCGGATCGACTATCTCAACCGGTACGTAAAGACCAGCAATAAGACGGCAGAACGAATCGTGGTTCCCATCCCCGACGGCTTGCTCCACCCGGGCAAGAACGCCATCCGCCTCGAGCTGACGCCCGATTTCGAGCGGCACAAGCAGCTCGACGACCTCGGTATCCTTCAGATCGCGCTCGAATTCGGCACGACCGCGACTCGGCCGGCCGCCGCCGCCGAGCCCGGTCCACCCTGATGGCCTCGCCGGGGCGGCACTCTCTGCGCGAGCGCCAGACCTCGCCGGTGGCGTTTCCTCCTCCCGGGCCTTCCGCTCACTACAGCGGAAGGCCCGTGGAGCAGGCATCATTCCTGTTGCAGGTCGCGAAGAAGGTCCAGGGTGGGGGGGGTGGGAGCTTGGAATCGAGCGTTGGATCGGTGTGCATTGCTTTTGGCAGCAATCTTCCGACGGGTGCGTCGATCGAGCCCCCCCACCTTGGTCCTGCTCCAAACGACCAAGCTCATGAGCGGTCTACCAACAGTTATCGGCACCGAATGGCGTAATCTTGTGACTATTAGCCATAAATGGCGTTTCGTGGTTAAGTATTCCCGCCGATGACATTGCGGATTGCCGCTCATCCTCCCGTATCTGAGGTCACGCTCGGAAGCCCGAACTGCGGCGCGAGCCGTGCTGCGATCCCGCTTATAGCGGCGGCAGGTACGGATTGAAGGTCTGTGGCTGCTTGCGGCGCGCGGAGCGCGTAGGTATGGTCAAGCGCGGTCGCGGTTCGATCACGCATCCCGCGCAGCCGCCCCGGCGAATTGGTGGGGCTTTCACTTGCTGCACGGCGTCATTGAACTTACGAGGAGAGGCCGATGTGCCGCTTCACCGTGCGGGAGAAGGTGAAGGCAACCTCGTTCCTGGCGATCGCGTTCGTCGGGGCGGCCGTACTCTCGGTGCCGGTGCCAGCGGCGGCGCAACGGACCACGAACAAGGCCAGCCAAGCGTCGCAGCCGGTCCCGGTTCAGATGCGGCTTTGGGTTCCCGCCTACTACTATCCCTTTGGTCCCGGGCTTCGCGAGTGGAACCGCCTGATTGCGTCTGCGAAGGTCGCACCGATTGTCGCAATCGTCAATCCGGCCAGTGGGCCTGGCGACCACATCGACACCAACTTCGCGGCCGTCCTTCCCCGCGCACGCAAGGCGGGGGTCACGCTCGTCGGCTACATAGGCACTCAATACACGAAAAAGCCCTTGGAGCAGGTCAAGCGCGAGATCGACACGTTCTTGCGGTTCTACCCCGATCTGCAGGGCTTCCATTTTGACGAGCAGAGCACCGAAGTGCGCGGCGTCGATTACTACGCCGAGCTTTACCGTTTCACGCGCGAGCGCGTCGAAGCGCGCTTGTTTTGACGAATCCCGGCACCGCGTGCGACCCCATTTACGCGGTGCGCCCCGCCGCGGACGCGATCTGTCTGTTCGAAAACGAACGAGGTTTCGATCAGCTGCGCCTTCCCGCCTGGACCGCGCGTTTTCCCGGCTCCAAGTTTTGCGTCCAGTCGCATAACGTGGCGACTGAAGCCCAAATGAAACGCTCGCTGCGTCGAGCAGCCCAGTTGAAAATCGGCTACATATTCATAACCGACGACGTTTTGCCCAACCCCTACGACCGGCTCCCATCCTACTGGGATGCCGAGGTCGAGGCCGTCCGCCAGATCAACCAAGCCGCTGCGCGCTGAACCGCATCAACCTCGCGGTTACGGAACGAACGATCCAGACATCTCATTTGCACCATATCATCCATTTTTTGTGCCGCGCCCTCAATTCCTCCGGAATTTTTCTATCTATTCTATGCATAACATTTGACCATCAAATACAAGCCAAACTAGCTGTTCTTCCTAAAGGCTCAATTCTTCGATGTCGATAACTATCACCGAGGCAACGGAGATTAACGACCTGCGAGTGGCAACCTGACGATCGTGACGGCTCTGACGAACCATGAATACGACAAGGCTTGGAGATCGTTCCATGACGTTGCGACTAGTCCTGGTCGGGATGGTGGCTGCGCTCGGGTTATCGCTTCCGAACCGCCACGCGTGCGAGAACTGGCTGGGGTCCGCCCGCGCGTGGGCAAACTCAGCGCTCGTCGAATGCGACAGCTGGACGCCTGGCCACAGCGCTCGGTCGTCTCTGCAACAGACGCGTGCGCCGCGTGTTTGTGAGCAATGCCGGTTGGCGCGAGCCAGGCTCGCAGCCGAGACGTCGAGCCAAAAAGCCAGCACCGGCTCGTCTATCGCTGCGCCAACGCCCGTGCACGCGGTGGCGAAAACAGCGGAAAATGGCACCAAAAACAAGGTTCCCGCGGTCGCAGCAATCGGTGCGGCGCAACTGGCAACAGCAACGGCGGTCAAACCGGCAGCTTGCAACCCGCCGGACAAGAAGCCGAAGCATGATTTGGCCGAAAAGGCGAGCCCGGCTCTAGCAACCAAGGTTGTCGCCGACAAAGCCGCAGTGCGCAAGGGCTACAGTGATCTGCCCGAAAACGTGTTTGCCCCGTCAGTCGCCATCGCGCCGATCGTGGCCAGCCGCCAGTCTGATGCGGCTGCTCGAACTGCCATCGGCGGGCAGCCCACCAGATTGGCGCCACCGATTTTAGAGCGCACCGCCGACGGTGATTCAGCGGCGACCGAGCAATTGATCGCCAGCGACGACCTCGATCTGGGCCTGCTTACCGAGCTCGCCCGGCTGGTAGACGCCCGCCAAACAGAGGTTAATACCGCCGGCGGCGCGACGCTCGAAGAGCCCGAGTGCGGCCTCGCCGACGACGCGTTCCTCTGCGGCGATGGATTGGACGACGCCGACCTGACGGGACTTTCGGCTCAGGCGGCGGAGAGCGGTCCGCCCCCCCTCACCTCACACCACGAGACAGGGCCGATCACGGACGCGGGCTTCGATTACGAGGCGGCAATGATCTTCGACCAGGAAATCGCGGCCGGGCCGCCGCCGGCTTCCCGTGCACCCTTGACCGCCGAGCTGCCGTGGCCGGTTTTCGCGCCCGATGGACCGCCCGAAACGGCTAGAGCGTCCATCGCGCTGCGCCCGAAGCTGCGCCGCCGACCGCCACCAAAGCGACGACGACAGGCAAAATCGACACGAACCGCGGCCAGAATTCGCCGGCGCCAGCCCCGAGCACCGTTCACAATGTGCAAGCGTCCGTGCCGTCGGCCCCCCGCGCGGCAGCTCGCGATTCGGAGTTCGGCCAGGCCGTCCAGTTAACCCGAAATGCGGTTTTTGCGTGGGTGCGCGTCTTGACCGGGCCGGCGCTCGTCAATGTCACGGCCCGCTGACCAAAGCCCGCGACTGACTCGACTCATGTGTCGGCGGTATTCGATTCGGCGGCGGTCGAAAGTTCAACGTCAAGGGCAGTGTCCCACGACGCCTCGTCGGGGGCGACCAGGCGGCGATAGCCGAGCCTGGTCGCGACCGTGAGCACCTCGCCATGGGTGGGAAACGCCGTGGCGGTCTGTTCCTTGAAGCGCTGCATGGCGTTCATGAATTCGAGCTCGTCGTCGGTGTACACCTTGTCGAAGGTTGTGGGGTCAATTCGGCGGCGCCGTTCTTTCTTTTGGCGCCGCTCCGCCGGCGCCGAGCGTGGGCTGGCCTCGGCCCGCGAGCTCGACGATGATCCGCCGAACCGGCGATCGCGGCCGCTGCGCCGGTCGTGGAACAGCGTGTTGGAAGGAAACGTGGAAAAATCGAATTCCGACGAGCCCGGCTTCGTCTGTTGATTGTCGTCGCTCATGCCTGGTGGTCTCGTTTCGGCCGGCTGATGCGGTCGAATGGCTGCAGTGGCCGGCAAAGATGTGGACGTGGCGTTCATGGACTTCTAGCGTGACTCCGTGGCGATCGGCACATGGGCTGCTTCGCGGCATTTTTCCACCGCGATATTGGCGTTTTGAGCCGCCTCCGTGCATCAAAACCAATAGGATACGGATGATCGGCCGTCAAACGTCGGCGCGGCTGCAACGGGTAATCCGGCTCAAACCGAGCTCGCCCGGTTTGGCCGCGTCCGGAGCATGTGGCATAATGGGTGAGGAACCGGAGCGCTTGGCGTTGTCGCGCGGATTGGCCGCGCCGGGGTTTTCGGGCCATTCGGCACCAGGCGGCTGAGCGTGTGGACGTACCCGGCTGGCGACCTGGGCCATGGGCTTGTAGTTTAGCGGTAACTTCCTGTAATTTGTTAGGTAGGGAACATCGAGCGCCGAGCCGGCATCCGTGCCGGTCATTTCCTTCTGGTGGAGAGCATCGAACATGTCCCGAACCGCGCGACCGTGGAGAGGTGCCGGGTTCCTGATGCTGGGTGGCGTGCTGCTGTCCGGCGTCTCGGCCTTCGGCGCCGACGAACCGCCGTTGTCGAATCAACTGACGGACCTGGGCCGCCAGGCCCTCGCCCAGGGGGCGAGCGCGATGGCCGAGACGTTTTTCAAGAAGGCCCTCGAGCTCGATCCCGGCAACACGCAGGCCGCGCGCGGGCTGAAAGACGCCGAGCGGGCAGGGGGCGGGATCGTGCGGGTCGCCATGCAGGACGCGGCCCAGGAACCCAAACCCGCCGCCCCACCGGCACCCCAGCCGGCGCGCCGGCGGGCGGTGCGGCTCCCGCGCCGCCGACTCCCGCTGACACCAAGGCCACGATCGAGCAGACCGAGGCCGCCGAAAACATCGCCCGGCAGCAGTTGACCAACGACGTCGAAGCAGCGGATCCAGACCGCGCCGCGCTGCTCAACGCAGGGCCAGCCCGAAGCCGCCCGCAATGCCCTGCGCCTGACACAAAACGTCGTGCGGTCGGCGACCAACGTCGCCGAGGCCGACCGCACCAAGCTCGATCGCCGCATCCAGGCCCAGCTTCTGGCCACCGTCCAGGCCGAAGAGCGGATCGTGCCGGAGCGGGCCGAACGCACGCGGCTCGAGGCCGCCGCCGAGCAGCGCACCCGCACGATCGACCTGTTCCAGCGCAACAAGCAGACGATCGAGGCGATGATGATCCAGTTCGACACGCTCGTCAGCGAAGGCGTCTACAACGTCCTCTACACCGGCGGCATGGGCAACATCACCGTGACGACCGCGCCGTTCCAGACAGCCAGGCTGCTGGCCCAGAAGGCCTACGCCTTGCAACGCGGCGGGCCGCTCCCCTACAGCGACAACGACCCGGCGCCCGGCGCCGGCAAGTTCGTCGCGTACACGATGGGCTTCCTCTCCCAGGAACTCCAGTTCCGCGACCTCGAGCGGTACCGGTACCTGCTCACTCTGCAAGACGTCTCGCGCGCCGCGATCCCGTTCCCCGACACCCAGACGATCGACTACCCCGACGCCGAGTGGTGGCGGAACATCTCCGAGAAACGAATCAAGCGCTGGGGCAAGGCCGTCGATCTGTTCGATCGCGACGCCAAGACCAAGCAGATCATCGAGAAGCTCGAAGAGCCGCATCTCGATGTCCGTTCAACGAAGAAACGCCCGCTCGAAGACGTTCTCAAGTACGTCAAGCAGTCGACCACGACCGCCAACTATCTCGGGCATCCCGATCTACGTCGATCCCATCGGCCTCCAGGAGGCCGAAAAATCGATGACCTCGACCGTGAGGAACATGGACCTCGAAGGCGTGCCCCTCAAGATCACGCTCAAGCTGCTTGCTCAAGCAGCTCGACCTGACCTACACCGTCAAGGACGGCTTCCTGATGATCACCTCCAAGGAGTCGGAAGACCAGCAGACCGAGATCCGCGTCTACCCGGTCGCCGACCTGGTGATCATCCCGATCTCGCTCATCATGGGCGGCGGCGGCGGTATGGGCGGCGGCATGGGCGGCATGGGCGGCGGCATGGGCGGCATGGGCGGCGGCATGGGTGGCATGGGCGGCGGCATGGGCGGTATGGGCGGCGGTATGGGCGGCGGCATGGGCGGCGGCATGGGTGGATGATGTCGGTGCCGATCAACGCCGCTCGCAAGATTCCGCCGTCCGCCGTCGACGCCCTCGCTCAAAAAAAAAGCAACTGAGCGCCGCTCTCGCCGGTCCCCAGCCTTCTAGAAACGCCTCGAACTTCGCAGGGCCAGCCCGGATCTCACCGGCTGGCCCTTCGTCGTTCTGCGGGCAGCATCGCTCGACCAAGAGCCGATCATCAAGCCGAAGGCGAAGTCAGTCGGTCCAGGCGATGCCGCGCTGGGCTGCGGCCCGGCACGGTCCCGGCGCCGGCCGCGACCTGATCCGGATCGACGCCGGTCCGGGACCGGTGGTGCGACCCGGCGGCAAGATCGATCCTTACAAGTTTTACCGCGACTATTACCGCAGCTGACGACAAGGACTCGGACCGATCCCGAGAAGCTGCGCGCCCTCGTCCAGGATCTGAACCAGCTCGGGCGATTTCGGGACGTGCACGCCGCCTTGCGCGGCTATCTGAAGAATCATCCGAAGCTCGCCGAGCCGTGGATGTACGAAGCCCTCGCCTGGGCGATCGACCTCAACCACGGACCCGGCTGCCGACGTCAAGACGGCCCTGAATTACGCCGCCGACCTCGCCCAGCGGACCCACAACCCCAACCATCTGTTGAGCGCGGCCGATAAGCTGTTCTTCAAAGGGTATTACGAGCGCGTCGGCACGCTGCTCGACGAGGCGATGCCCAAGGTGCCTCACCGCGGCCGAGCCGATCGTGCTGTCGATCAATCTGGCGCAGAAGACGAACGATCCGGTCCGGATGGCCGACTCGGTCGAACGGCTGCTGTCGCTCGGCTGGCCCGGTCAGGACGAATACATTCCGCATCGAGGCGCGCAACCAGGTCGAAACACTCGCCAAGACCCTCCGCGAAGCATGACCGCGCGCAAGGAGGCCGACACGCTGCTCGCCAAGCTGACGGCCTCCGAGGCACGCGACGTGTTCGTCCGGCTGAGCTGGGACGGAGACGCCGATTTCGATCTCGCCGTCGCACGAGCCCCTGGGCGTCACCGCCAGCTACGACATTCCGCGCACCGTCTTTGGCGGCTCGATCATCAAGAACGGTTACGGCTCGCACCCCGAGGAAGTCTATGTCTGCCCGCGCGGCTTCGACGGCGAATACACGATCAAGGTCACGACCATCTTCACGAATCCCAGCAAACCGGTGACCCGGCTGACGCTGGAAACGATCACGCACGAGGGGACCAGCCAGGAGAAGAAGGAGACCTACGACCTCGACCCGGACAAGCCCAACAAAGTTGTCGTCGCGAAGCTGACCGGCGGCCGGCGCAAACGGGTGCTGCCCTTCGTCGACCCGCTGGCAGCGACGTTGTCAAACGTCGTCGTCGGCAAGAAGAGCCAGCGCGGGCCGGTAGCTCCCGGTGATGGCGCGGCATCGGCCGCGCAAAACCCGGCGCAAAGACCGCCGTACGCTCTCAAGGTGCGCCCTAGCCGAAGCCTTGAGGCTCAGGCGCTCGCGCTCATCAAGCGCAACGGCAGCTCGTCTAAACTTCGACCCACACGTCGTCGCCGCGCACCTCGCAACGGAAGCGATGAACGCCTTCGCCGCGAACGGTGGTGCAGCGCCCGTCCGCGAGCCGAAACCGCCACTGGTGCAGGGGACAGACGACCTCTCCTTCTTCGAGCCAGCCGTGACCGAGCGATCCTCCCGAGTGCGGGCACCGGCCGGACAGGGCCACCACGTCAGTCGCCAAAGCGGAAGCAGGCCAGCCGCAGGCCAGCCGCATCGAGCGAGCGCCCTCGCCCTTCCTCGAGGTCGTCGAGCCGGCACAACGACAACCCACTCCGGCATGAGGGCGCTCCACGTGCCTCGGGGTGGCCGCAACAGAAAAACGAACACCCTAGGACTTGCGTCCGAGGAATCGAACACATTAGATTCTACGGTATTGGGATTCACTTCCAAAGTCCGAACGGGGCGCCGGGAGCTTTACACCGTGAAGCGGCCAGTGCGGGTTTCGCGACCGAGCATCCTGGCGGCGGCGCTTGACAGCGCGGTTGCTCTGGCGGCCTCAGGCTGCGGGCTGGAGCGTTCGTCGACTCCCGATCTGGTTTGGGGATTGCACGGAACCAAGCCCGGCCACCTCTACAAGCCGCGGGTCGCCGCGTTCGACGCCAAGGACCATCTTTTCCTCGCCGATCTGACCGATCGCATCCAGATCTTCGACCGCGACGGACACTATCTGCGCGGCTGGCGGACGCCCGAGTTCAACGTCGACGGTCCCAGCGGGCTGACGATCGATCGCTACGGCCGGTTGCTGGTGGCCGACACCCACTTTTATCGCGTGCTGGTTTATTCGGCGGACGGGCGAGCTTCTGTTCCAGATCGGCGACGGCGTGCAGGGAACGACGCCGGGACGGTTCGGCTATCCGACCGACGTCGTCATCGACCGCGCGGGCAATTTTTACGTCGCCGAGTATGGTGAGAACGACCGGATCCAGGTCTTTTCGCCCGAGGGAAAATGGCTGCGTCAGTGGGGAGGCCACGGTTACGAGCCGGGCGAATTCTTGAAGCCGCGGGCGCTGGCGATCGACGACCACGACCGGCTCTTCGTCGCCGATAGTTGCAATCACCGGATCCAGGTTTTCGACACCGAGGGCAAGCTATTGAATCTCTGGGGCTCGCGCGGTGACCGGCCCGGGCCAGATGAGCTTTCCCTACGACCTGGCGATCGGGCCCGACCATCTGCCTGTACGTCTGCGAGTACGGCAATCATCGCGTGCAGAAGTTCACGCTCGACGGCAAGCCGCTGGCGGTGTGGGGGAGTGCAGGGCGCGGGCCGGGCCAGCTCTATAATCCGTTTGCGCTGGCCGTCGACAGCCGGTGCGCAGTTTCGGTCGTCGACTCCAACAACCATCGCGTTCAGCGTTTCCGCATGTAACGGCCCGCCCCAGGAGATGATGGCGATGATGCTGGGCAACTGGTCGGTCACGGTGGGCAACCCGTGGTGGCTGATCTTGATTCCGCTCGTGCTGCCCCCGCTTGATCTGGACGAGCTACCACAGCCTGGCCGGGCTGGGCGCGGTCCGGCGGGCGCTGGCGATCCTGTTCCGCACGGCGGTGATCACCCTGATCGTGCTGGCCCTGGCCGAGCTCCAGTCGGTGCGGCGCACCGACAGGCTGGCGACGATCTTCTTGGTCGACGCCTCCAACAGCGTGCCGCGCGAGCAGCAGAAGGCCGCGCTCGATTACGTGACCGAGGCCTCCAAGAAGCGGCGCAAGGAAGACCTGGCCGGCGTGGTGGTCTTCGGCAGGGAGCCGCGGGTCGAGGTGCCCCCCGCCCCCAGCGAGCTCAACTTGCTCGGCATCGAGAGCACGATCGATCCCGAGAACACCGACCTGGGCGCGGCGCTCAAGCTGGCGCTGGCGACGTTTCCCGACGACACCGCGCGGCGGCATCGTCATGCTCTCCGACGGCAACGAGAACCGCGGCAACCTCTTCGAGCAGGCCCTGCACGGCCAAGTCGCTGGGCGTGCAGGTCGACGTGGTGCCGATCGATTACTTCTACGACCGCGAGGTCCTGGTCGAGAAGGTGTCGATCCCTCCCGACGTCAAGAAAGGCGAGACGGTCAATATCAACGTGGTGATCCGCGCCAGCGAGCCGACGCGCGGCACGCTGCAGATCTTTCAGAAGGCCGACAATTATCGCGCGCCGGCGGCGGGCAACGAGCAGCCGGTGCCGGTCGAGCTCGACCGCGGCATCAATGTCCGCCAGCTCAAGCAGTTGATCACGGAGCCGAACTTTTATACGTTCTCGGCCGAGTTCGTCCCCGACAAGGACAGCGGCGACAAGCGGGCGATCAACAACGTCGCCGAGGGCTTCACCCACGCCCGCGGCAAGGCGCAGGCGCTCTTGATCGAAGGGACGCGGGGCGAGCACGCCGAGCTGGTCAAGGCGCTGCGCGAGAAGGAGATCGAGGTCCGGGTGCTGGCCGCTCCCCGGATCGACGGCTCCGGCGGCGTCGGCGGCGACCCGCTCCCCACCGATCTGGCCCAGCTCCAGCCTTACGACACCGTGATCCTGGCCAACGTCCCCAAGGAGTCGTTCACCGAAAGCCAGCACCAGCTCCTGGCGGCCAACTGTCACGACATGGGCTCGGGCCTGGTCATGCTCGGCGGCGCCGACAGTTTCGGCGCCGGCGGCTGGATGAATACGCCGGTCGAGAAGGCGCTGCCGGTCGACATGCAGATCAAGGCGATCAAGGTGCAGGGCATCGGCGCCATGGTGCTGATCATGCACGCCAGCGAGATCGCCGAAGGAAACTACTGGCAGGCCGTGGTGGCCAAGGCCGCGATCAGCTCGCTGTCGAGCTACGACTATTGCGGGCTCTTGCACTGGGAGGGGCAGGAAGCGTGGCTCTTCACGTCTGCGGCCGATCGGCACCGGCCGCCCCAGCATGCTCCGCGCCATCGACCGCATGACTCCCGGCGACATGCCCGACTTCGACCCGTCGCTCTTGATGGGCATGAAGGGCTTGAACGCGATCCCCGACGCGATGAGCAAGCACATCGTGATCATCAGCGACGGCGACCCGACGCCGCCCAGCAACAGGGTCATCAGCCAGCTCGCCGCCAGCAAGGTCACGGTCACCACGGTGCTGACCGCCGCGCACGGCAACGACCCGGGGGCGATGAGCGTGATGCGCAACCTGGCCCAGCGGACCAAGGGCAATTTCTACAACGTCACCAACCCCAAGGCCCTGCCGCGGATCTACCAGAAGGAAGCACGCTCGATCTCGCGCCCGCTGATCTTCGAGCAGCAGACGCCCTGGCGGCCCAAGATCAACTATCCCGATCACCGAGCCGGTCATGGGCATCCCCGAAGAGCTGCCGGCGATCACCGGGCTCGTCTTGACCTCGCCCAAGGAAAACGAGCTGGTCGAGATCCCGATCGTCTCGCCGCTGCCGGCCGGCCAGTTGAACCCGGTCCTCGCGCACTGGACCTACGGGCTGGGCCGATCGGTCGCCTTCACCTCCGACGCCGGCCGGCGCTGGGCCAAGACCTGGCCCGACTGGCAGAGCTACGCCGCGTTCTGGTCGCAGGTCATCCGCTGGTCGATGCGGCCGGCCGACCGCGGCAACCTCACCTTGAACGTCCGCCGCGAGAACGGCCGCATCAAGGTCGTCGTCGACGCGCTCGACAAGAACAACGAGTTCTTGAACTTCCTCCAGATCCAGGGCAACGTCGTCAACCCCGACTTGAATTCGGCCCCGGTCGAGCTGGTCCAGACCGCCCCGGGCCGGTACGAGGCGACCATCGAAAACGCCGAGGCCAGCGGCAATTACTTCGTGAACCTGGGCTATCGCGGGCCCGACAAGGTCCAGGGCGTGATCTCCTCGGGCGTCTCGGTCCCCTACTCCGACGAATATCGCGAGCTCAAGTCCAACCCCACCACGCTCGAGACGGTGGCCACGCTCACCGACGGCAAGGTCGTCTCGTGGAAGCTCACCTCCGACGGCCGGATCGACCTGCCGCGGACGATCCAGGAGGGCGACCATTTCCGCCGCGACCCGGGACTCATCAACCCGCGCTCGTTCGCGGCGCTCTGGCCGGCCTTGCTCTGGCTGGCGGCATGCCTGTTCCTGGGCGACGTCGCCGTGCGGCGGATCGCGCTCGACCTGCCCTGGATCAAGCAGACCGTGGTCAACGAATGGAAGAAGTTCCGCGGCCAGGAGCCGACGACGGCCAGCGACTACATGGACAAGCTGCGAAGCCGCAAGGCCGAGGTCGACGAACAGCTCGACCGCTCGCGGTCGGCCCCGCGGCCGGAGGCGCCTCCGCTGCCCTTCCCGACCGCGTCCCCGTCCGGCCCGATCGGCGAGCCGCTCCTGGATGGAGGCGAGGTCGCCGAGCGGCGCGCGGCAAGCCCAGGCCGCGGCGCGGCAGCAGGCGCCCAGCCATGGCCGCCGGACCGCGCGAGCCCGAGAAACAGAGCTACACCGACCGCTTGCTCAAGGCCAAGCAGCGCGTCTGGGAAGAACGCGACAAGGACAAGGAACCGGACAAGAAGAAACCCGCGCCATGAGCGAAGCACACCAGCCCGACGCGCCAGCGAGGGTCCTGAGCCGATACGCAGCTCTGAGCGATACCAACCCGAAGCGCAAGCGAGGGTCTACTGCCTGAGGACAGACCAATCGAACCGGTCGCCACGATCACTCACGAAAGGAACGCCGACCATGGCTCTGGACCGCAGACGAATCGATGGAAGCCCGCTGTGAGGAATTTCGCATCGCCTACGACCGAGTCAAGGCCGAGATCGGCAAGGTCATCGTCGGCCATGACGAGATCGTCAACGGCGTCTTGACCTGTCTCTTTATCGGCGGCCACGCCCTCCTGGAGGGCGTGCCCGGGCTGGGCAAGACGCTCCTGGTGCGCACGCTTGCCGACGCGGTCTCGCTCGACTTCAACCGCATCCAGTTCACGCCCGACCTGATGCCCGCCGACATCATCGGCACCAACATCGTCATGGAGCTGCCCGACGGCCGCCGGGTCTTCGAGTTTCAGCCCGGGCCGATCTTCTCGCAGATCGTGCTGGCCGACGAGATCAATCGCGCAACTCCCAAGACCCAGTCGGCGCTCCTGGAGGCGATGCAGGAACACTCGGTCACGGTCGGCGGCACGATCCACCAGCTCAAGGAGCCGTTCTTCGTGATGGCGACCCAGAACCCGATCGAGCAGGAAGGAACCTATCCGCTGCCCGAGGCCCAGCTCGACCGGTTCTTGCTCAAGCTGGTGGTCGGCTACAGCACGCGCGACGAGCTCTCGCACGATCCTCGACCGCACGACGCGCGGCGAACGGCCCAAGGCCGAAAAGGTCCTGGACGGCCCGACCCTGATCGAGCTTCAGGCGCTGGTGCGCGACGTGATCATCGCCCCTCACGTGCAGGACTACGCGATCCGGCTGGCGCTGGCGACGCATCCGCAGGGCCCGTACGCCGCCGACGTGACCAACCAGTACATCCGCTGGGGAAGCAGCCCGCGCGGCGTGCAAACCCTGGTCCTGGCCGCCAAGGTCCGGTCGCTGCTGGACGGCCGATACAACGTGAGCTTCGAAGACCTGCGCCGGGTCTATCTGCCCAGCCTGCGCCATCGCGTCCTGCTTGAACTTCGAGGCGCAGGCCGAGGGGGTCGATCCCGACGAGGTCTTGCTCAAGGTCCTGGACGCCGTGCCCGAAAAAGCCGAAACCCGAGCGTCGCGTGAGAGTCACGCCTGGAACCTGGCCGCCGTTTGCCGGTCACCGCTCGCATCTCGGAGATCGGGTGAGGTGGCCGGCGGCGAACGCTGGAACCATGGACTCGGTCGCAACCATGCAAGACATCTACGATCCACCGCCGGCTCCCGAAACCGACGTGTCGCCCATCCAAGCCCGAGCCCCTGATCTTCACGACGGGCGACTTGATGCTCCTGGTCGGCTTGTGCGCGGTCCTGTTGCGCGGTCGTCGGTCACGGTCTGGCGCACCGAGCCGGCGCTGGCCCTGGCCACGGCGGCGGCCGGGTCGCTCGTGATCCTGGAAAGCTGGTTCACGGCCCTGGGCTTCTTGCACCGTTCGCCTCCGCTTGCGGCTCAAGGCGCGATGGGTGATCTTCCTGGCCGCGCTCGTTCCCTGGCTGGTCGGCCTGGGCGTCGCCGTCACCGTGATGCTGTCGCTCTTCTGGGTTTTCGACCTGGATCGCCTGACGGCGCTTCGCACCCCGTTTTTTGAGTCGCTCTACGTACCGAAGGAACCAACCGCGATGGCCGCCACCGCCAATGCCCCGACCAGTGCTCCAGCGAGCCCGCCCGCCCGCCGCGAGCTCGGCGAGCTCGGCCTCCGGCCCGCTGCTCGACCCCGAGTTCCTGCACAAGCTCGAGCAGCTCGAGCTCGTGAGCAAGCAAGATCTTCGTCGGCCGCATGAAAGGCGAGCGGAAGAGCAAGCGGCGCGGCTCGTCGGTCGAGTTTGCCGAGCACCGCAATTACACCGTCGGCGACGACCTGCGGCACATCGACTGGAACGTCTACGGCCGGCTCGACAGCTTGTTCCTGAAGCTGTTCCTCGAGGAAGAAGACCTGCACGTCTACACGCTTGCTCGACACCAGCCTGTCGATGGACTTCGGCACGCCGACCAAGCTGCGCTACGGCAAGCAGGTCGCCGCGGCGCTGGCGTTCATCGGGCTGGTCAATCACGACCGCATCCTGGTCGACACCTTCAGCGCCCAGCTCGACCAGGGGCTGCGGGGCATTCGCGGCCGTTCGCAGATGTGGCGCGTGGTGCAGTATCTCGACCGTCTCGAAGCCGACCGGCCAGAGCAACCTCACCGCGGCGGCCCGCGAGTTCGCGATCCGTCACGCCGGCAAGGGGGTCGTCGTGGTCATCTCCGACTTCCTCGACAAGCACGGCTACGCCGACGCGCTGCGGTACCTGCTGGCGCGGAACATGGACATCTACGTGATCCAGGTCCTCTCGCCAGGAGGAAGTCGAGCCCGAGCTGGTGGGCGACCTGCAGCTGGTCGACGTCGAGGACGACGACATCGGCCGAGATCACGATCAGCGCCCCGCTGCTCAAGCGCTACAAAGACAACCTGAACGCCTTCGTCGGCGGGCTCAAGGAATGGTGCACTCAACGAGGAATCACTTACATCTTCACGACCAATCAGTTTCCGTTCGACAAGCTGGTCTTCAACTATCTGCGCCAGCGCGGGCTGGTCAAGTAGGTCAGGCTTCAGCCTGACAGGTTTGCCGCGATTCGTGCAGGCTAAAGCCTGACCTACGAATCGAGCTGCTATGAATCGTTGGATGATCACGAATCCCTGGGTCTTTTTCGGCGTGGGCGGCGCCGTCGTGGCGTACATGCTTTACATGATGATCCGCAGACGCAAAGGCGAGCGGGCCGGCTTTGCCGATCGCGAGCCCGAGCTATGAAGTGCGGGGAGGCTCTGGCCATGTCAGGATTGTGGAATCGATTGAGCGGGCTCAGCTTCCCGTTCGAGTTCAATTCGCCGCTGGGGATGGCGGCGTGGTTTGCGCTGGCGGGCGTGCCGGTCGGGATCATCGCGCTTTATTTCCTCAAGCTGCGCCGGCGGCCGGTGCGGGTGCCGAGCACGATCTTGTGGCGGCGGAGCCTGGAGGACCTGCACGTCAACAGCCTGTTTCAGCGACTGCGGCGCAACCTGCTGTTGTTCCTCCAGCTCCTGGCGGTCGCGCTGGCGATGCTGGCCCTGGCCGGCCCGCGAATGAAGGGAACCGGCTCGCAAGGGCCAGCGGTTCGTGCTCTTGATCGACAACTCGGCGAGCATGGCCGCGACCGACGTCGCGCCCAGCCGGCTGGCCAAGGCCAAGGCAGGCGGCCAAGAAGGTCGTCGAGCGAGATGGATGCCGACGACCTGGCGATGGTGATCACGTTCGCCGATTCGGCGCAGGTCGTCTCCAATTACACCGGCGACCGCCGCACGCTTTCGCAGCGCATCGACTCGATCGAGCCGTCGCAGTCGCGCACGTCGCTGCGCGAGGGCTTGCAGGTGGCCGCCGGGCTGGCCAATCCGTCCAAGCAGATCGGCGAGGGAGTGGTCGCCTCGTCGGTCGTCACGCCCAAGCTCTTCATCTACACCGACGGCGGCTTCGCCGACGTCGAGGGCTTCAGCCTGGGCAATCTCGAGCCCGAGGTCGTCGTGATCGGGCCGCCGCCCCCGCCCTATTCGCCCCCGGCCGAGACGGCGGCCCCGCCCGACGCCAAGGCGCGCGCCAGAAACCCGTCCGACAACGTCGCGATCCTGGCACTCCAGACCCGGCGCGATGAGGACAAGCCCGATATCTACCAGCTCTTCGGCCGCGTGCACAACTATCCGCGCCGAAGAGGTCGCCACCGAGGCCCAGCTCTACCGCCACGCGGCCGACAACCCCGGCGACGCAGGGCACGCTGGTCGACGCGATCGCGCCTCACGCTCGCCGCCGCAGAGCGACCAGTCGTTCAAGTTCGACCTGCCCGACACCGGGCTGACGCCCTACGAGGTGCGGCTGACGGTCAAGGACGCCTCGAGCTCGACAATCGGGCCTACACGGTCGTCGGCACCACCCGCAAGGCCCAGGTGCTGGCCATCACCGACGGGCAACCGATACCTGACCGACACGCTCAAGACCCCGTCGGCGACCGACACGGCCGACATCACGATCGTGACGCCCGACGGAAGCCAAGAACGAAGCGGTCGTCCGCGACCTGAAGGGGGGCCGTTACGACCTGGTGATCTTCGACGGCGTCAAGCCCGACTCGCCTCCCGAGGCGAACGCACTTTATTTCGGCGTCTTTCCGCCCGGGCCGGCCTACGCCAAGGCCAAGGACGTCGAGCAGCCGGTGATCCTCGACTGGGACATCGGCCACCCGATCATGCAGTACATCCGCGACCTGTCGCTGGTCTACGTCGCCAAGGCCAGCGTCGTCGACCTGCCTGCCGGGGCCAAGAGCTTGATCGACGGCAACCAGGGCTCGCTGGCGTTCACTCGCCCCGCGCGAGGGCTACACCGACACCGTCGTCACCTTTCCGCTGATGGACGGCACGACCCCCAATACGACGTGGTTTCGATACATCAGCTTCCCGCTTCTTCGTCTTGAACAGCATCCAGGCCCTGGGCAACGTGCGCGAGGGGGCCGGCGAAGAGGTCGCCGAGCCGGGCCGGCCGGTCGTGCTTCACCCCGAGACGGCCGGCAAGACCGTCACCGTCACCCCGCCCGACGGACGCTCGAGTGCGACCCTGACCCGCTCGCCCCAAGGGACATTCATCTATCAACGAGGCCAACAAGACCGGCATTTACCTGGCCCAGTGGGAGCCGCAAGGGCCTGCTCCCGTTCGCGGTCAACCTCTTCGACCCGCGCGAGAGCGACCTGGCCTCCCGCGGCCTTGTTCCCGAGGGCGTGCCCGCGAGCCATGGCCGAGTCGTACAAGATCAAGATCGGCTACAACCCCGTCACCGGCACCCAGAAGCCGCCGTCGTCCAGAAAGACATCTGGTGGTATTTCGCCCTCCTGGTCCTCGGTGTCTTCTCGTCGAGTGGTATATCTACAATCGCCGGGTTTACGTTTAGCCGAGTCGCCCGCGCCGAGTTCACAGGCCCGGCTGCGCCCGCAACGTGAATCGGCTCACTTCCGGCGGGCACCCGTAGCGAACCGGGTGCTTGCCGCCGACGCCCTCGCTGACGTACAGGAGCGTCGGCCCTGCGCGGAAGAACCCGCGGTCGAAGCGCCGCGAGTAGCGGCTGGGCATGAACACCGCCCCGACCAACGGCAACCGGATCTGGCCGCCGTGGTTGTGCCCTGAGAACATCAGGTCGATGCCCCAGCCCTGGGCCTTGTAGAACAGGTCCGGCGAGTGGCTGAGCAGGATGCGAAAGTCGGCGGCGGGTACCTCTGCTCGGCCCCACGCCGGTCCCCACGGGGCCGACGTCCCGCCGATCGCCACCGTCGCCCCTTCGAGGTTCGAGCGTCGTCCATCGACCTTCCAGCGTCGCGAAGCCGGCGCGCTCGAGCTCGGCCACGATGGCCTCGGGCTGATGCTCTGTGTCGTGGTTGCCCAGGATCGCGAACTTGCCGACGCGGCCTTCCAAGCGGCCCAGGACCGGCTCGATCCAGCGCGATCGTTTCGTCGTCCTCGACCAGGTCGCCGGTGACGATGACCAGGTCGGCCGTCCAGCCCAGGCACGCGTCGACGACGCACTCGAAAAACCGTCGATCGAAACAGGGCGCAAAGTGCAGGTCGGTGAGCTGAACGATCTGCAGGCCGTCGAGCGACGTCGGCAAGTCTGGGGATCGTCAACGTCCCACTCGCGCAGCGCCAGCCGAAACGACTCGTTGCCGCGGCAGGCGCAAGCAGCCAGGAGTGCTCGGCCGCCGCCGATCAGAGCGTCGGTCGCCTTCGCGGCCGGCCAGGTCGATCGTGTGCGCCCGACCCGATGATGCCCGGCGGGCCGTGCGCCAGAGCCAGCCGCAGCGAGCTGAGCGGCCAGATCACGAGGCCCGAGACCGCGCACAACGACGGCGTAAGCCAAAGAGCGGCCCACGACCAGGTCCACCACGGGCTCGTGCAGGTGCATCCACAAGAGGCACGCCGCCGAGACCCAGAGACGACCCGAACAAGATGGCTCGGACGCGATCCATCACGCGCTTCGCGAATATCCCAGACCGCTGACGAAGTTGATCGAGCAGGACGAAGTGGTAGAGATGCCCGAGCGCCGGCGGCACGACGAGCGCCAGGACGACCAGCCAGTGCCAGTCAGGACTCATGATTCGCGGCCTCGATCGGCTGCGAGTCGGTCCGGCTTGGCGTTCGCCGGACCGTCGGCGTGCCGATCGGCCGGCGCCTGCGGTCGGGGCAGGGCGCCGCGGCCGCTGGCGCCGGCGCGCGCCGCGCCGTCGGCATCTGCGAGCCGCGCCCGGCCGCGCCGCCGGGGTCGACCGCAGCGCCTGTTCGACGGCGTCCATCAGCCGATCGGCCCGGAACGGCTTGTAGAGCACGGTCTGCAAGTCCCTCCTGCCGCGCCTTGACGATCGAGTGCGATGGGTCCCAGCCGAAGCCGGTCATGAGGATGATCGGCACGTTGGGCTGAACTTCGCGCAGCCGCTTGAACGTTTCGTAGCCGTCGAGGTCGGGCAGGCGGATGTCGACCAGGGCGGCCGAATAGGGGGCCTGCCGCATGAGCGCGATCGCTTCGTGGGCGTCGCGGGCGGTCTCGACGCTCGCCCCCTGGCAGCCGAGCAGGTGGTGGGCCGACCGGCGGACCGCCTCGTCGGCGTCGACGACCAGGAGCCGCGTGCCGGCCAGCCGGGGCGCGGGCAGGTCGCGGCTCTGCTTGGGCTGGGGCACGACCGTCGAGCCGGCCTTGTGGATCAGGCTGCGAATCTCCCGCGCCCGGTAGAGCAGATGGCGCAGCCGCGCGATGATGTCTTCGTCGTGGCCGGCGTAGCGGTCGAGCACGGTCGTCGCGTCGGTGATGATGTCGTCCAGCGGCAGCGCCAGCTCGCGGTTGATCGCCTCGACCGATGCGCTCGCCGTGCTGACCTTCTCGGCCTGCAAGCAGCTCGAGCGTGTTCAAGGCCGCGGCGATGTTCCGGCCGTAGATCTCGATGAACTGGCGGTCGCGGTCGTCGAAGGCGTCGGGCTGCGGGCTCTCGACGTTGAGCGTGCCGATCACCGTCCCGTGGATGATCAGGGGGACCGTCAGCGAGCTGCGCGAGCCCGCCGCCCCCTCGAGGTAAAGCGGGTCCTTGGTCGTGTCGGGGCAGACATAGGACATGTCCGGTCGCCGCCACGAAGCCGGTCACGCCGTTGTCCTCCTTGCGGGCATACAGCTCGCGGTTGGCCGCCAGCGGCGTCATCCCCTCGGTCAAGAGCGGGATCAGCCGGTTGGTCGAGCCGATCCAGCAGCCGGATCTCGATGAAGTCGAGGCCCAGCAGGTCCTTCATGTGGCGGGCGATGTTGTACTTGAGCAGGTCGGTCCGCTCCTCGACCGCCATCTCGGCGAGCTCTTCGGGCGTCAGGTCGGCCAGCTCGTCGCCCGCCTCGTGGATCGCGTTGACCTTGAGCTGCTGCTGGGTCTCGTCGGTCGTCTCGCGGGTCAGCGCGATCAGGTGCGTCGAGCGTGTTCGACGCGTCGAAGACCGGCGTGACCGTGAGCCGCAGGTACCGATTGCCGCCGAATCTTCATCGCCGTGCTCGCCGGCGCCTTCGCCGCGACCGCCGACGTGAACGGGCACGGGTCCGGCCCGAGGATCTCCGGCTCGCCCAGCGCTTGATAAAACGGCGTCCCGACCGTCTGCATCGCCGAAGTCGTCAGGAGCTGAAACTCCGGGTTGGCCCAGATGATCCGCAGGTCCGGGTCGACCACCGCCACGCCGTCGGAGATCGCGTCCAGGATCTCCTCGGCCTGGATCATCATCCCCACCCAGCGCACCGCCGAGAGCTGCGACGCATCGACGTAGACCGCGTCGAACTTCTGATCGCGCAACAGCGCAAGCGCCTTCGAGATCGTGCGAACGGTCACGCGCTCGAACGACTCGGACAGGCAATCGAGGGTCGACTTCCCCGCCGAGCTGTCGCGATCTATGACCAGAAGTCGAGGCTTTTCAGCCACACCGCTCACTCCCCAGGTGCGAACGATGCCCGCTCGGCCCGGCTCACGTCAGCCGGCAGACGCAGAGCCCTGCACTCGAACCATAACACGGTTCAAAGCTGATCGTAACCCGCTCTTTTCAGCACGACAAGATACCCTGGCGGCTTGCTTGACAGCCTGGACGAGTGGCTCTTAGCATCAGCCGGTGGGAGTCGGCCGACGCGATTGGTGCGATTGGTCCGAAGGGCAGTTGTTCTCTCCACTGCGACGGAGGTGTCATCGATGCGTTTGACCCAGCGATTGACGGGCAAGCACGGCGCTCTCTTGGTCGTGGACTGTCAGGACAAGCTCTTGGCGGCGATCCCAGGGCGAGACGCAGCTCGTCGCCAACGTGGTCTCGTTGATTCACGGCGCCAAGACGCTCGGGCTGCCGGTCTGGGCGCACCGAGCAGTATCCCCGCGGCCTGGGCCCGACGGCGCCGGCCGTCGCCGAGCTGATCACCGACCGGCCGGCCAAGACGACCTTTCATTGCTGCGCCGTCCCGCAGCTCCTGGAACAGCTCTACGGCCGCCACATCCGCCATGTCACGGTCGCCGGGATCGAGGCCCACGTCTGCGTCGCGCAGACGGCGCTCGAGCTGCTCGACCTCGGGTTCCGCGTCCAGGTGCCGGCCGACGCGGTCGGCTCGCGCCACAAGATCGACTGGGAGTTCGCCCTGCGCCGGCTGGAGCACGCCGGCGCCGTCGTCTCGACCACCGAAGCCGTCCTGTTCGAATGGACCGAGACCGCCGACCGCCCCGAGTTCAAGGCGATCAGCGAATTGATCAAGTCGATGAACCGCGCCGCCGGCGAATAAGCCCGTGACAGCGACATGTCGTGAGTTGTCAGCGATGACAGTCCGCATCTCAGGAGAATCTCTCATGCCGCCGTTCCCAAACCGTCCCCGCCCCCGCCGCTCCAAGTGCCCGCACCGCGTGCTGATGGGCCCCGGCCCCAGCGATGTGTCACCCACGCGTGCTCGAAGGCACTCGGCACGCCGCTTGCTCGGCCATCTCGACCCCGAGTTCGCCGCCCTGATGGACGAGACCCAGGAGCTGCTCCGCTACGTCTTTCAGACCAAGAACACAGCTGACGCTGGCGATTTCGGGGACCGGCTCGGCCGGCATGGAGACGGTCGTCGTCAACCTGATCGAGCCCGGCGACCGGATGCTCGTCTGCGTCAACGGCGTTCTTCGGCGCCCGGATGAAAGACGTCGCCGAGCGCGCCGGTGCCGTCGTGACCGCGATCGAGCGGCCGTATGGCGAGGTGTTCGACCCCGACGAGGTCGAAACGGCCGTCCAGCGAGGTCCGCCCCAAGGTCGTCGGGATCGTCCACGCCGAGACCTCGACCGGCGCCTGGCAGCCGGTCGAGGAGATCGCCAAGATCGCCCACGAGGCCGGCGCCTTGATCGCGATCGACACCGTCACCTCGCTCGGCGGCAGTTCCGGTCGAGATCGACGGCTGGGACATCGACGCGGTCTACTCGGGAACGCAGAAGTGCCTGAGCTGCCCGCCCGGCCTGGCGCCGGTGTCCTTCGGTCCGCGGGCCGTCGAGGCCCTGAACCAGCGCAAGACGAAGGTCCAGAGCTGGTACTTCGACCTGACGATGATCCAGCGCTACTGGGGCAGCGACCGGTTCTATCACCACACCGCGCCGATCAGCATGAACTACGCACTGCGCGAGGCGCTGGCCCTGGTCGCCGAAGAGGGCCTGGAAGCGCGGATCGCCCGCCACGCGCTGAACGGCCGCGCGCTCCAGGCCGGGCTGGCCGCGATGGGCTTGATCTCGGCGACGGTCGCCGGCCATCGGCTTGCCGCAGTTGACCTGCGTCAAGATTCCCGACGGCATCGACGACCTGACCGTCCGCCGGCGGCTGCTGAACGAGTGGGGCATCGAGATCGGCGGCGGGCTCGGACCGTTCAAGGGCCAGGCCTGGCGGATCGGGCTGATGGGCCATAGCTCGCAGGCAAAGAACGTCACGCTCGTCCTGTCGGCGCTCGAGACCTGCCTGGCCGACCTCGGCTACCGCTTCGATCGAGAAGCGGGCACCGCTGCTGCCAAGCAGGTCTATCGAGAAGCCGGCCAGCCGGCAGTGGCTTGAGGACAACCGAGTTCCTTGACTACCACAGGTCTGGCCCGGGGTTCTCGACGGTCGCTTTGAATTCTTTCGCGACCTTGGTCAGACGTCGAACTTGTTCGGCGCGACGCTGAAGTTGCGTTTGACGCAATTGAACCTGCATGACCTCGATTTCCTTGACCTGCACGTCGGCGGTGTCTTCCGCGAGCGCGCTCTCGGCCTTTTTTACCTCTTGCGCGTCGACCATGCCCGGTTTCCGCGCGTTCAATCGCTTGTGTCTCTCGAGGATGCTTGCCGCGATTCCCATGTGGGCCTTCGATCGCGCGCCTCTCTGCGGATGCTCGTTCCTTGTCGAGTGCGAGCCGTTCGAGCTCCTCGTTCAGCTCATCGTCGAGACCTTCCACCGCGGCCTCGGACAGCATGAAGTTAGTACGTGCCTCATCGAGCGCGGTCGCCGAGACAGCTTTCTGAACGCTCAGAGACCGCACTCGCCTCCACTCGCCGAAGCTAGACCTGAGAGCGACCTCGAGCTCGCGGATCGACCGGCTCGAGCCGGTGCTCGCCTCCGGTCCTAGGAGCGTATCTAGCCGCTTCGAAGATGACCTGCGCAAGAAATTGGCGGCCGCCGCCAAGTCGGCAGCCGGCGCGGCAGCGGGCGCTGCTCCCGCGGGCGCCGCTCGAAGACTGGATACGCCGACCTCGGTAAGGCGGGCACGAGGCCGCACGGGGCTTCCATCCACCCCGTCCGGCAGAGTGCTCAGGAACGGAAGCAGCTTTCGCTTGAGCGCCTGGGCCGCCGCCATCGCGTCGTCGTCCGCGCGCACGCCGTGGACTGTGCCGTTGCTGATCAGGAAGCCCATGTCGGAAAGGACCCGATCGATCCTTTGCTCGACGTCTTCATCGGCGCGGACGGCCCGCTCTTTATTCTCAGCCGGTTCTTTTTGAGCCTCAGCCAGCTTGTCCCTCGCTGCCTGGAGCGCCTGGAGAGCGAACTGTGTATTGTTCAGCTCCTCCGCCTTGGGCGCAGGCGTCTGACCGCCGCTGCGCACCGCCGCGTGCGACACGGCGATCACGCCGCCGGCCAACACCGTCGTCGCCAGAATCGTCAATCCGAGCCATTTGAATTGGGCAAGCTTCATGGTCGTGAGTACTCCTTGGGTAAGGGCCAGCACCGACGCGGTGGCCGCGGCGGCGGGAATCGTCGGCGACGACCCCAGCGCCAGCCCCGCTTTGACGGTCGCCGACACGAGTGCCGGCGGTACCGACTCGATGAGAAGGTGAACGGGAAGCTCGGCACCCGGTCTGAGCACCGCCGCCGCGGGAGCATAGCCCAGGCGCGTCAACCGCTTTCTGAGCAAGTCGCGACCTCGAGCCAGGCGGCTGCGCACCGTGCCGACCGGACAGCCGATCGCCTCGGCCGCCTGTTCGTGCGTGCGACTCGTTCAAGTGGCACAAGATCATTGGGGCCCGATACTTGAGCGGCAGCCTGTTCAGCTCGCGATCGATGAGCGGTTTGAGCTCACGTAACTCGGTTGACTCGGGAAACACGGCTGCCTCCAGGTTCGCAATCGCTGTCTCGCGGCCGCGCCGGCGAGCCCGGTTGGCTCGGGCGCGAATCGCCACGCGATAGGCCACGCCGTAAAGCCAGTTTGACAAAAGGTCCCCGTCACGAATCGCCGCCGCCCGCCGCACGAGTATCAGGAACGTGGCCTGAAAGGCGTCGTGCACGTCCTCCGGCTCGCGCAGCATGCGCCGGCACAAACCAAGAACCATGGGACCGTGCCGATTGACGAGCCCCTCGAAGGCGGCTTCATCGCGATCGACTCGGTACCGCTCCAGGAGCGCAGCGTCTCCCAGGCCGGCAAACGTGCCTTCGCGATAAAGCTGCTCGATTTGCCGCAGGACCGCCCCACGGATCACACTCGCCATCGTTGCCTCCCACGGTTTTGAGCTCTCGCTCACCCAATGCTACTGCACCCTCCAGCCCGACCAATCCGTGAATTCGCTTCGCCCTTTTTTTATTTCCTTGACCTGACACTCATTCTCGCGCAGCGACGGCCGAATCACCAGCATAGGGGGATTTCCCTCGCGGCCACCGGCTTGCGACCGCGCACGCAACGGGGGTCCCGAAATCTTTCGGCGTTTATCACTTGCAGTCGCCGAGGACCACGGCTAAACTGCTAGTACGACGTCCGTAAGACCCCGTGAGCGGCGGCTTGTGCGCGCCCGGTGATTTGCGTTGTCGCGGCCTGATCTGGAACATCGAACCTGGAATGAGCGAAGGGGGCACCCAATGCGCGAGCTCGAGAGGCCGGTAGCCCGGGTTTTTCGGCGGCTGCGGTACCAGCGGTTCATGACCACTCTCGTGTGGTCGTGGGCGGTGGCGCTGGCGCTGGTCGCCGGGCTCTTGGCTGGCGAGAAGCTGCTCAATCGCAGCATTGCCGGGGCCTGACTGGGCGCCCTTCGCCGTGGCGGGGGCCCTCGGCATCGTGGTCGCCGCGGGCATCGCCGCGTTCAGCGGCCCCAGCCGGCTCGACGCCGCGGTGGCTCTCGATCGGGTGTTTCACTTGAATGAACGCGTCAGCTCGGCCCTGACGTTGCCCGGCGAACTGCGCGACGACGCCGGCCGGCCGCGCCCTCTTCGCCGACGCGATCAAAAGGGTCGGCGACCTCGACGTCGCCGCCGAGTTCGGCCTGCGGCTGCCGCGCCGCGCCTGGGTCGTCTTGATTCCCGCCGCCGCCGCACTATTGTTGCTTTTCGCCCCCGCCTGGGTGCCGCCGCGTTCGTCCAGGCCAAAACCCTTTCCGAGACCGAACGCAAGGCCATCTCGCAAGCAGACCGAGATGCTCACCAAGAAGATCGCCAGCCAGCGCCAGGCGATCGACAAGGAAAAATTCCCCGAGGCCGACAAGCTGCTGGCCAAGATCGAAAAGAAGACCGACGAGCTCACCAAGGCCCCGCCCGCCGCCAAGGACAAGCTCATGGTCGAGCTCAACGCGCTCACCGACGCGCTCAAGGAGCGGCAGAAGCAGCTTGGCTCGCCCGAGCAGGTCAACCGCCAGCTCCAGCAGCTCAAGGATATGGCCAGCCAGGGACCGGCCGACCAGTTCGCCAAAGACCTCGCCAGGGGCGACTTCAAGAAAGCGGCCGAACGAGCTCAAGAAGCTCCAAGAAAAGCTTCAGTCCGGCAAGATGACCGAGGCCGAGAAAGAAGGCCCTCAAGGAACAGCTCGGCGAGATGGCCAAGAAGCTGAGCCGAGCTGGCCAACCTCGAAGAGCGGAAAAAACAGCTCGAAGAGGCCCGCAAGAACGGCGGGCTGACCCAGCAGCAATTTGAGCGCGAGATGGAAAAGCTCAACGAGCAGGCCAAGGCGCTCGAAGCAGCTCCAGCAGACTGGCCAGCAAGCTCGGCAAGGCCGAGGACGCCCTCAAGAAAGGCGACATGAAGAAGGCCGCCGAGCAGCTGGGCATGAGCCAGCAGCAGATGAACGAGATGGCCAAGCAGCTTGAAGAGCTGCAGTCGCTGGATAGCGCGATGGCCGACGTTCAGGACGCCAAGAACGGCATGGCGACCGACGGCTCCAACCAGCTCGGCAGCGACATGAACAGCCTGGGCATGGGCAACATGGCTCGCCGCAAGGGCATGGGCATGGGCTTGGACCGCGGCCGCGGTCAGGGCGACCGACCGATCGCCCCCGACGAGACCTCGACCTACACGACCAAGGTCAAGCAGCAATTGAAGAAAGGCAAGGCTGTCTTCCAGGGCCTGACCACCCCCAGCAAGACGGTGAAAGGAAACGTCCAGATCGACATCCAGGCCGAGATCGACGCCGGCACCGGCTCAGTCGCCGACGCCCTCTCGAACCAGAAAATCCCCAAGAACCTCGAAAAGCACATCCGGTCGTATTACGACCAGCTCAACAAGGGCAACTAAAGGCCAAGCCGATCACGCGCAAAAGCGATTGACCGGCGCACGTTTTCTTCTTCCAAGCGAAGCTGCTCCGCGTGATTGAGCGAGCTCACGTGCGCCAGCGGCTGCTGTATCCGGTGCGCACGGACGTTGGCCAGGCAACGCGCCAGGTATTTGGCCGGCAGATCGGGAAAGGTCGCCCAGTATCCCTCGGTGAGGCAGGGAACCTCCAAGGGATCACGGGTAATCATCTCGATATTAAAGCGAATCTCGGGGCGAGCCTTCCGCAGGATCTGTACGACGCGCGGCAGATCGAGTATCCCCGTTCCTAGCGGAACCTCGGCAAGCAGGAACCCACGGCGGGATTCTTCGAGTCCCATGTCCTTGAAATGCGTCGTGAATGCCCAGGGGGAAAGCGCGGCCACGACGTCCATCGGGTCTTCGAGCAAGGCGATGCTGTTGCCCGTATCGACGCACACGCCGACCGCGTCGCTGGCGGCGCGCTTCAAGATCGCAATCAGCTCGTCGGCGCGCCAGTCTTTGTGGTTTTCAACGGCCAGCTTGACGCCGTGCCGCGCCGCCACGGGAGCGGCCGATTGAAGCGAGCGAAATGACGAATCGGCGAAGCGCCGGAATGCGATGGCGCTTGGGAATGTTTCGTATCGGCGACCGGAAAGCATCACGGTCCTCACGACGTCGGCGCCCGCCCGTTTGGCCGCCTTGATTTCAGCCTCGAAGCGTGCGAGATCGGCGGGATCGCGCGGCAGGGCGACGATCCCTTCCAGATACATCGAGGCGGCGCGGGCACGCTCGCCCAGGGCATCGGCCGCGGTGTCGTCGAGCGCACCCAAGCCCACTTGAACGCCCCGCGCACCTAGCGAGCGCGCGTAATCAAGAAACCGGGTCGGATCGGCGAAGCGCTCCACCCCCTTGCGGCTTCGATCGGCAGCGGTCCGCACCGCGAACGAGTGGATGACCAGTCCGAGTGACGCTCGATTCTCATCCGGCGTGGACGCCCGAGCCCCCAGGGCCGAACCGGCTGCCGCACCAGCGGCGAAAAACTCGCGTCGTGTCGGATGCAGCATCCTCTCACCATGCCGGCTGGGTCACCCCCGCCGCCTCAGGAGGGAATCGCGCACGGCGCCCCACGGCTCACGGTACGGCCGCTCGAGCAGTGCAAGAGCCTCGGGATCATTCACGATCGTCTCGCGACCGCTGTCCCAATGGAGCTTGCGCCCGACTCGCAGCGACAGGTTAGCCAGGTGGCAGGCACTCGCGACGCGGTGCGCGCTTTCCAGGTCCGAAATCGGCTCGTGCCTCGAGCGGACGCAATCAAGAAAGTTGCGCGCGTGGCGTTTGAACTGATCAAACTCGTTGCCGGACCGGTCTTCGATCACGCCGGCGCCCGCCGCGGGCGGTTCGCGCAAGCCGGTCGTCTCAGGCCCCCCAACCGGATGCGGGCCGCCGAAGCGAGGAATCAACTCGCTGGCGATGGCGTGCGGCTCGGGCGTGAGCACAAAGCCCCGCCGCGAGACCTTCAGACTGGCTCGCGTCCCGCAAAACTCGAGGCCGCGCTCAGGGGAAGCCCCTCGGCTGCACTCGCGGTGCGACCATGTGGCCGTCCAGCCGCGGTATTCGAACATCGCGTCCTGGGTGTCGGGCGTTTCGCCGTTGTCTTTGAGCGCAAACCGTCCACCGGCACTCGTCACCGCCACGGGCGCTGTCGCGCCGCAAAACCAGTGCGCAATGTCGAGCGAATGGGCCGCAAGATTGGTCATCTGCCCCCCGGAATAGTCCCAGAACCAGCGAAAATGATAGATTGCCCGGTTCGGGTTGTATGGCCGCTTGGGAGCAGGCCCCAACCACATGTCGTAATCGAGATCTGCCGGGGCCGATCCATCGGGCGGCGAGCCGAACCCGGGCATCACATTGCGGTAGTTCCACATCCTGGCCGCCACAACTTGCCCGATCTCTCCGCTTCTCACCAGCGCGCGTGCCCGCTCGTAGTGCGGACCGGAGCGCTGCTGCGTGCCGACCTGAACCACGCGTTTGTTCCGCCGGGCGACCTCGACCATCCAGCGCCCTTCGCTCGGAAAGAGCGACAGCGGCTTCTCGACGTACACATCCTTGCCGGCCTCGCAGGCCATCATCGTCATCAAAGCATGCCAGTGGTCTGGTGTCGAAATGACCACCGCGTCGACTTCGTGATCGTCAAGCAAGCGCCGGAAGTCGGCGTGCGCACGCGGCGAGTTACCGGCCAGCGCCACGGCCTCGTCGCGCCGGCCACGGTGAACCTCGGCGACGGCGACGATTCGGGCGTCGGCCTCATCGCGAAAATCGAGCACGTGCCGCTTGCCGATCAAGCCGAACCCGATGAAACCAAGGCCGATCCGGTCGTTCGCCCCGATCACCCGCGCATACGCGGCGGCCGAGAGTGCCACGGCGGCGCCGCCACCCAGCAACGTGCGCCGGCTGAAGTCGCTCTGTTCGTGAGCCGTGTCTGCCATCGCGACCAAGTCCTCTCACCGCCTGGTTTGACGGCGCTACTCGCATTCTCACCGGAAAACCTCGCGTGTTCAACGACCACGTGTCGGTTGGCAATCTCACGATGCGCGCGGGCGTGAAAGCTCTGTTAGCCGTCTGCGTATAATAGATGGACCGACCGCTGCGATTGCGGCGAAAGCAATGGCATGGGCCGGCCCTGTCCCCACACAAGAAATGGAGTCAGCGATGAAGATCGATCCGAAGCGGCGCGGACACGTTCCCAAGGTTCCTGGTCCGAGTGAATTTCGCAGCCGCGATGGGCGATTCAGCGGCTGGACGGTCCGCATTCCCGGCAACTGCTCCCTGGCGACGCCAGCGATCAAGAACGGCCGCGTGTTCTTGGGCGGCGGGTTCGGCAGTTACGACTTCTACGCCTTCAACGCCGCCGACGGCAGCCTTGCGTGGCATTACCAGACCGCCGACGACGGGCCGACCGCGGCCGTCGTCGCCGACGATTTCGTCGTCTTCAACACCGAGAGCTGCGAGCTCGAGGTCTTGACCGTCGAAGGCACGCCGGTGTGGAAAAAATGGCTGGGCGACCCCTTGATGAGCATGCCCGCCGTCGGCGGCGGCCGCATCTTTATGGCCTATCCCGACAGCAAGCGCGACCGGCGGCATCACCTGGCGTGCTTCGAGCTCGGAACCGGCAAGGAATACTGGAAAACTCCGATCGACGGCGAGCTCATCACCGCGCCCGTGCTCGCCGAAGGTCACATCCACTTCTCGACGCTGGGCGGGATCATCTATCGCGTCCGCCAGACTGACGGGCACATCGAGTGGCAAGAGCCTCGCAATGCCACGTCGTCGCCGGTCGTCTGGGAGGGCGAGTGCTATTACAGCCAGCGGAAGCAAATGATCGACAGGCATGCCGGGCACGGGGCCGTCTTTCAGACCGAGCACATCAGCTCTCGGAGCGTCCTCAACGCGGCCCACCGCGAGTACGAGGCCACTTCGCGCAAGGCCGATTACCTCGATCACGGCAAGCGTCTGCACGGATCTGCGCGGTTAGCCGCCAGCGAGCACCTCGATACCAAGGTGGGTTTCGCGCACGCCAAGGGCGACTCCAAGATGCATCAAGCGATGGAAAACCTGGGCCACAGCTCCGTCCACGCCGTCTGGGCCTATCAAGGCTCGAAGCCATTCGTATCGCGCGGGCGGCTCTACGCGGCGCTGGGCGATTCCATCAGCTCGGTCGATCCGCGTTCCCAGGAGGTGTACTGGAAAAAGAGCGTCGGCGCGGAGGGCGGCGCCAGCGACGAGCTGCTCGACAGCCCCTTGACGCCGCCCGCGATCGCCAACGGCAAGCTCTTCCTTGGCTCGGTCGACGGCGCACTCCACTGCTTGAGTGCCGAGAGCGGCGACGAGCTCTGGAACGTCTCGATCGGCGAGCCGGTCGTATTTCAACCCGCGGTTGCCGGCGGCCGGGTTTACCTCGGCACCGACTCAGGCAGCCTGGTCTGTTTCGAGACCGGCGACCGAAACGACGACGGCTGGCTCATGTGGGGCGCCGACGCCGCCCACAACGGCCTACTCCATTAACAACCGAACCAACCAATACAATACCAATACCCCAATTCAATACCCGCCCAAGGGGGACATCCCTCATTTAAGGCGCAATCTGCGTGTTCTGGTAAAGGAGAAGAGCGATATCATGGCGAAGCGGGAGCTGCTGTGTGAAAAAGGGGGACATCACTCATTTATGACGTAGTGTACGTGTTCTGGGCGAGGATATTAGCGATTTTATGGCGATGCGGGTCGATCAGTTCGGTGTTGATCCTGGCCGCCGTCTCGTGCTCGCTCGCGGCCGCGGAGACTGGTCGGCCGAACGTCGTCGTGATCCTTCTGGACGACCTGGGCTGGTCGAGACCTGGGCTGTTACGGCAGCCGCTTTCACGAAACGCCCCACATCGACGCCCTAGCGCGCCGGGGAATTCGGTTCTCCGATGCCTATGCCGCCTGCCCGGTGTGCTCGCCGTCGCGTGC
Organism: uncultured Isosphaeraceae bacterium; assembly: GCA_963830625.1. Taxonomy (GTDB): domain Bacteria; phylum Planctomycetota; class Planctomycetia; order Isosphaerales; family Isosphaeraceae; genus CAWHMZ01. The sequence continues at coordinate 131,369 of CAWHMZ010000015.1, forward strand.
CGCCATCATGACCGGCAAGTTCCCCGCCCGGCTTCAGCTCACCGACTGGCTGCCGGGCCGGGCCGACCGCGCACCGCAAAAGCTCTTGCAGCCCCCGATTCGCCAGGAGCTGCCGCTTGAAGAACTCACGCTCGCGGAGGCGCTGCGCACTGTAGGCTACGCGTCGGCCAGCATCGGCAAGTGGCACCTGGGAGGTCCCGGCTTCTGGCCGGAGAAGCAGGGCTTCGACATCAACATCGGCGGCACCGAGACAGGCTCGCCGCCCGGCGGCTACTTCCGGTTCGAAACTCCAAACCTGACGGTGCACGACGACGAATACCTTACCGACCGCCTCACCGATGATGCGGTCGCGTTCATCAAGCACCACGCGGAGAGGCCGTTCTTCTTGTACCTGGCCCACTACGCAGTGCACATCCCGCTCCAGGCCAAGCCGGCGCTCGTGGCCAAGTACCGCGCCAAGACGCCGCCCGCGGCGATCGGCACCGACAGCGCCACCCAGACCAACGCGACGTACGCCGCAATGCTCGAGAGCGTTGACGAAGGCGTCGGCAAGATCATGCACACGCTCGATGCGCTCAAGATCGCCGAGCGAACTGTGTTCATCTTCACGTCGGACAACGGCGGTCTGTCGGTCAGAGAAGGCCCGAATACGCCGGCCACCTCCAACGCGCCCTTGCGAGCCGGCAAGGGCTATCTCTACGAAGGCGGCATACGCGTACCCCTACTTGTCGTCTGGCCCGGCGTCTCTCGAGCGGCGAGCACATGCGCGATGCCGGTCAGCGGGCAAGACCTTTATCCGACGATCCTCGCGATCGCCGGTGCGAGCCCCGCGCCGACCTGGTGATCGACGGCGAAAGCCTGGTCCCTTTGTTGAACGGGACGGGCACGCTGAAGCGCGACGCCCTTTTCTGGCATTACCCGCTTTACAGCAACCAGGGCGGCCGCCCGGGCGGCGCGATCCGCCAGGGAGACTGGAAGCTGATCGAATGGTACGAGGGCGACTCGCCAGAACTCTACAATCTGGCGAGCGACCCGGGCGAGCAGCAAAACCTCGCCGCGCGACGTCCAGAGGAAGTCGCCCGCCTGCGTGCGCGCCTGGCCGAATGGCGTGCGGACGTTGGGGCTCAGATGCCCAGAGAGAACCCCGCGTACCGCCGCTAGAAGGAATCAGGGCGATCGGTAAAATTCACCGGTAGTACGGCCGCCGCCGTCCAGGCACAAGAAGAATACGGACGTGGCAAAGCACAGCCGGAACTCGCCCACGGTTCACGTCGTCGCCGGCCCGAACGGAGCGGGGAAGACGACACGAACGGCAATCGGAGAGCCATTATGAAGAACCTGAGTGACGACAAACTGACAAACTCGCGGATGCCGCCTTCCGTCAAGCGGCCGACGATGCCATCGACAAGGCGATCGCCACGGGTACGCGGTTGATTCTCTGGCTCGATGGAAAAGTGGCCAAGGTCGATCCGCGAACGGTCAAAAGGCAAGCCAAACGTCCGAGACGGCGCAAGGCCGGCGGTTGATCGAGCGCGGCTCGATGTGGAACACGCGGTTCGCGCGTCAGGAACGCCATCGTAGCACTTTGCTTCGCCTTCCCCATTTGGGCTCCGAAAGCCTCACCGACGATGCCGGATCCTCAAGCAGGAACAGTTGCTGTCTCTCGGCCCGCGCGGTTCCGCCGCATTCGCTTTCGCATCCGCACGCTTCTCTTGTCGACCGCGGCGATCGGGCTGGCACTTGGCGGCGTGAAGATTTACCTCGAAGGCGTCGAGATGCACTGGCTGATGTTGAAACTGCGCTATGGCAACGTCGCCGCGAGACGAGCGGCAGCACTCGATGTCCTGAATCTCGGAGCGCGGGGCCGCATTACTCGGCGCAGAGCGCAGGTACTGATGCCGGCACTGGTCTTTGCGACGCATAATCCCGACGCTGCCTGCAGAGACAATGTCGTCTGCTCGCTCGCCTTTCTCGCTGTCGTGAAACGCGAGCCGACCGTGCGGCTCCAGACGCTGCGTCTTCTGCTCGAGGCCGTGCACGACCGCGATGCGCGCGTTCGCGCGCAGGCGATGAGCTGGCTGGGAGATCTGGGCGGTCAAGACGCTCCCGGTGCGACCAATGCGCTGCGATCTGCGTTGTCTGATCCGTCGTTCGAAGTCCAATTCGCGGCGGTTGTCCACATGGGAATCCTCGGCAGAAACCATCCTGCAGCGCAGCGCGACGTCGCGTTGATGATCATCTCCGTGTTGGAGAGCCAAGACGACGATCGCGTGCGCGAGAGGGCAGCCTAGGCTCTGTGCCTTTTCGGCACCGACCAGTACCGCGATCGTTCGATGTCCAGCCCCGACGTCGTGCCGGCCCTGGTAGCGGCGCGTCACGACCCGTCGGTCGAGATACGCCGTGCCGTTACGGAAATCCTCGGTCGTTCCGTCACGTCCCCACAAGGGCAAGTCGTCTCACAGTGGGCCAAGCGCAAGGCGCCGGTGGTCCCGGCGCTCGAGCGGGCGCTTTTCGATCGCGACCGCGGGGTCCAAGGGCGAGCGGCGTTCGCTTTGCTCGCCTTCGGTCGGCGTGATCCGGCGAACATCGAGCTCATGAACCCAGCCGTCGCCGATCCTCGCTCGACTGCCACCGCCGATCCCCATAGTCCGCGATGAAATGCGCCTGTTCGGCGCGCATCGCGCGGCGCTCCCGCAACGCGACGTCGGTCGGCACGCGGGTGGCCATCGCGCGCCAGGGCCGTCGCCTCACTCGAGCCCGTGTGGATGACCTTCGCCGGCCGCGTCGCTGGGGATGATCACCGTCAGCAGCGCATAGATCAACACTCCCGGAACAACCGCGGTGAAGAGCGTCCCCAGGGCATAGCCCATGCGCAGCCAGGTCGGGTCAACGCCGACGAAATGCCCGAGCCCGCCCAAGACGCCATAAACCATTGAGTCGCTCGTCGAGCGAGTCAAACGCGCAGGCTGATAGCCTTTGCCGCCTGGCGGCGTGACATAACCATTCGACGGGTAGCTGCTGACAAATTCCGCGGGTGGTGTCGACAACCACGTTCCGCAATGCCGGCACTTGATTGCTGCGGCCTTGATCTCCTCGGCGCAGAACGGGCAGGTCTTGGTAGGCTGTGTGGCCCCTTGCATGTTCACGGTCCCTTCGTCGCAATCGTCGAGCCACATCGACTTCCAGGCCGCGGCCATGGCCTTCCAGCGATCAGGATCCCAGGCCTCGGCCTTTTCCCACCACCGCTTCCAGTCACGCCGTTTGCCCCCGAAAACACCCTCGCCCTGCTCGTGGCTCTGGTCCTGTTCGCGGGCTCCAACCTGCTCAGCCGACATGATGACATCCCCCCGTCACTAATCCCCCGCCGAAGACGACCCTTCGCCTCACCAGCACAACTCCCATCCTTACATTCGTCGAACCGCTGCGATTATTGAGCACCCAAAGAGAAGCAGCACCGATATCACTAATCCTACGAATGGGTTAGGATTACGAAACAATGAGCGAAACGAAAAAAGGGGGACATCGCTAATTGTTTAGGAATATTAAGCAGTACAAGTTAAATAGGATATCTGCGATGAGACGAGTCCTGAATGCAGAACACAGTCTTCTCATATTCCACATTTTTCGTCGAAAACGAGTGATGTCCCCCTTTTTCAGCTTGCTCGTACTTGGACAGTCGGTGTGGCCGCGAGGGGGGGAAGTGCGTAGGATCAACCGCTGATCGGGGCCGGGAGGGGGGACCGGCGGGGATTAACTCGAAGGAGTGGCAGCCAACGTGGGAAAGACAATCCTGGTGACGGGTGCGGCCGGGTTCATCGGCAGCCACTTGACCGAGCGACTGGTCGAGGATGGCCACCAGGTCCGCGCGTTCGTTCGATACAATGGCCGCGACGATTACGGACACCTCGACGACCTGCCGGTTGATGTCCGCGATTCGATCGACATCGAGCGCGGTGATCTCAAAGATCCGTACGCCGTCAAGAAAGCCGCCGAAGACCGCGAGTGGGTGTTTCACCTCGGCGCTCTCATCGCGATTCCGTACTCTTACCACAACCCCTACGACGTCGTGCAGACCAACGTCGTCGGGACGGCGCACGTGCTCGATGCCTGCCGAGCGAGCACGCGACTCGAGCGTCTGGTGCTCACCTCCACCTCCGAGGTCTATGGCACAGCCCGCACCGTGCCGATCGACGAGGGCCACCCGCTCCAGGGTCAATCGCCCTATGCCGCCACCAAGATCGCGGCCGACGCTCTCGGAGAGAGCTATCACCGCTCGTTCCACCTGCCTGTCACGATTCTGCGCCCGTTCAACACATTCGGCCCGCGGCAGTCGGCCCGCGCGGTCATACCGACCATCATCAGCCAGGCTCTCGTTGGCGGCGTGGTGAAACTCGGCCGGCTCGACCCGCGGCGCGACCTGACCTACGTGAAGGACACCGCCGGCGGCTTTGTCTCGATCGCGAGCTGCGATGCCGCGATCGGGCGCGCCGTCAACATCGGTCGGGGCCACGACATCTCGATCGGCGAGCTCGTCGAGCTGATCGGCCGCAGACTCGGGCGGGCCCTCCAGGTCCAGACCGACCTAGAACGCATTCGTCCCGCGGCCAGCGAAGTCGAGCGCCTACTCGCGGGAACAGCTCTGGCCCAGAGCCTGTGGGGCTGGAAGCCTCGTTATTCACTGGAAGAAGGCCTCGACGAGACGATTTGCTGGGTGCGCGACCATCTCGATCGCTTCCGCATCGGCAAGTACACCACCTGACCAGACCAGTCCCCGCGGCGTTGCCAAGCTGGCGGTGCCGCGGCTACGCTGGGTTTGCAAAGCAACATCGACTGCGCCCCACTAAGGCCCAACATGAGCATCGACTGGGCACCTCTAGCAAATCTGATCGAGACGCACGACCGCTTCTTGGTGACCACGCACGTTCGCCCCGACGGCGATGCGCTGGGCTCGGAAGTCGGCATGGCGGGCCTGCTCCGCCAGAAGGGCAAGGACGTGCGCGTGGTCAACTCCAGCCCGACACCACCGCGCTACGATTTCCTGGACCCCGACGGCGACGCTTTTCGAGCGCATTCAGCACGACGTCTCGGCCCGAAGACCTGGCCGATCGCGAAGTCGCGATCATCCTCGACCTCTCGGCGTGGAACCAGCTCGGCGACATGGCCGAGTTCGTCCGGGCTTCCCCGGCGAAAGGCTGGTCATCGATCACCACGTCAGCGAGGACGACCTGGGCGCGACCTTTCTCAAGGACCCGACCGCCGAGGCGACGGGTATCCTTGTCATGCGGGCGATCAGGGCCCTTGGGGGAACGCTCACGCCCGAGGTCGCCACCGGGCTCATGACGGCCGTCGCCATGGATACCGGCTGGTTTCGCCACTCCAACACCAAGCCCGGCACGCTTGCGGGCCGCCGCCGAGCTGATCGAAGCCGGTGCGTCCCATCGACCAGATCTACCGCACGCTGTTTGAGCGCAATTCCCTGGGCCGCATCAAGCTGATCGGTGCGACCTTGAGCAACCTGCGCACCGACTGCGGCGGCAAGGTGGCCTATGCCACGATCTCGCGTGAAGACTTGCTGCGAACCGGCGCGATCCCCCAGGATTCGGAAGACCTGGTGGATTTCACCGTCAGCATCCGCGAGGTCGACGTCGGCATGCTGTTCATCGAACAGATGCGCGGCGGGGTGAAGGTCTCGTTGCGGGCCCGTAATGGCTTGGACTGCGCACAGCTCGCCGGCCGGTTTGGCGGCGGCGGCCACCGCGAGGCGGCCGGCGTGACCTTGCCGGGCACGATGCAAGAGTGCGTCGAACGCATGCTGCACGCCGTCAGGCAGGCCCTCGATGCGAGCCAAACCGCCGGTTGAGTGCACCTCACGAAAAAGAAAAAACCGCCGTGCGTTGCCGTCACATTATTGTGTAGACGGTCGCGAGCAGCTCGACCGAGCAATCCGGCAAAGCGCGCAGGAGCAAACCCGTGACGGTGAGACGACGTGATCGGGCAGTCGTTCGTCAGCTTCGCACCCTGTTTGACATCGGCACGATCGGCGAGCTGACCGACGGCCAGCTCCTGGAGCGATTTGCCACCGACCCGACCGAGGCGGCCGAGCTGGCGTTTGCCGCGATCGTGGAGCGGCACGGACCATTGGTGCTGAGCGTGTGCCGGTCGATCCTGCGCGACGAGCACGCCGCAGACGACGCGTTTCAGGCAACGTTCTTGGTGCTCGCCAACAAGGCGCGGTCACTGTGGGTGAAGGATTCGCTCGGACCGTGGCTTTATCAAGTGGCTTACCGGACGGCCTCTTGTGCCCTCGCGGCCACACGTCGCCGGCGCAAGCACGAGACACGATTCACGATCATGGCCGCGTCACGAACCACGTGCGACGCATCCGCCGGCGAATTCGACCTTCAGTGCCTGCTTCACGAGGAGCTCGGCCGGCTGCCGCAGAAATACGAAGCGCCCTTGGTTCTCTGCGATCTGCAAGGAAACACACACCAGCAGGCGGCCCGGCGCCTGGGCTGGCCGATCGGGACCGTCAAGACGCGGCTGACACGCGGACGCGAAATGCTGCGCGCCCGCCTGGTTCGGCGCAGCGTCGCGGTGCCGGCCGCACTGGTCGCCGTTGAGGCGATGCCCACGGCGACGACAGCGGCATTGCCGTCAGAGCTTGCGCGGAACACACTCGACGCAGTCTCACGGGCAGCAGGGCGCTCTGTCACGGCGGCCGCGGTTTCCACGCAAGCGGCCGCGCTTGCGCACGGCACTCTGCGCGCGATGCTGCTCGCCAAGCTGAGCTCGCTCGCGCTCTTCGGTTTGCTGATCGGGCTCGGCCTCGCCGGAGCATACGGCGTCGTACGCGGGCCACGCGCCGGGCAGACCGGCGGGCAAACGAAGGGGGGCACCGCTCTTGCCGCGCGGCGCAGCCCGACTCGCCCGCCGACGCCCCGCTCTTGCGCACGCTCGATCAAGCGCTTCGCGCCGCCAAGGCCATCGATGACCCGGCCGCACGACGATCGGCCCTAGTCAGGATCGGAAACGCTCAGGCTGCCCTGGGCGACCGCCCTTCGGCCCACGCGACTCTGGGACTGGCGCGGGAAAGTGCTACGAAGATCGCGGCGGAGATGGAGCGTGACTTTGGCCTGCGGCGCGTCGCCAGGATGCAAGCCGCGGTCGGCGATGTCGAGTCGGCACGCAAGACCTTCGGCGAGCTCATCAGGATCGCCGAGGGCCGAAGTCCGGCCGGCCGCATCGAGCTTCTGACCGACGTTGCAGAAGCCCAGGCGCAGGCCGGGCTCAAAACCGATGCGTTGTCGACCATCAAGGTGTCACTGGCTTTGGTCCCCAAGATCGAGGCCGAGAATCTGAGGAGCCACGCACTTTTTCAGGTCCTTCAGGCCCAGTTGCTGGCCGGCGATTTCGACGGCGGGCTCAAGAGTGCCGAATCGTTTCAGGGCAAGCAGAGCCGGTACCGATGCGCAATTCCTCCAGTACATTGCGCAACTGCGATGAGGCCGGCCGCGCAGAGGCGAGAAGAATTCTGGCGCGGTCCCTCGATCTGTCGAAGGGGATCATCCATCCCTATCCGCGCGATGGCGCAGGCGCTCGTCGCCCAGGCCCTGTGCGCAATGGCGACATTGCTGGCGCTCGTGACGGCCCGCGCCATCGGCAAGCCGGTCGACGACGATTCGAGCCCTGGCATTTTCGAGCGGTTGTTCGGCGGCCAAGAACGCGCGCCGCAAGGCGGAAGAAGAGATCACGGGCGAGGCCGCCAGAACCGAGATTCCCCCGGCTCTGGTCGCGATCGCCGCCGAGCAGGCCAAGTCAGGCGACCGCGCCGGGTGCAAGGCAACGTGGCGAGAGGCATTTGAACTGATCGTCGCCCAGCGCGAGGGCGTGCTAAAGACCCATAGCCTTCGCATCTTGGTGCAGGCCCTCGCCGCCGGCGGTGAACTGGACGCGGCCAACGAGGCGATCAAAGCCTTCAAGGAAAGCGAAGCCGACAAGGCGTTGTCGCTGGTGGCCATTGCGCGGGCACAGGCCAGGGCAGGGGACCGCGCGGCTGCGAAGGAGACCTTGGACCGAGCATTCGTCGCGGCCGGCGGCATTCACCGCCAGCCGAACACCATCAACGACGACCCCGCGCGCCGAGAAGATGAGGCCCTCAGTGAGATCGCGGCGGCCCAGGCCGAAATCGGCGCGTTCGACGACGCGCTTGCAACCGCCGCGTCGCACGGCGACGATCGATGGAAGGCGCAGGTGCTTGCGAAGATCGCACCCGCCCAGGCCCGCGCCGGCGACTTGGCGGGTGCCATAAAGACCACCGAGACAATCCGCGACGAAGGACAGATGGCCGAGGCCTTCCTGCGAATCGCGCACGATCAGTCCCAAGCCGGGCACGAAAAGGAGGCACTCGCCTGGGCCGCTGAGTTGACTGCACCTCAAACCCGCGCCCTCGCCCTGCTCGGCATCGTCGAAGGTCAAATCGACGCGCGGAATTCCAAGCCGGCGAAGTGATCCTGCTCAAGAAGGATCGCGGGCGACACGATTCACGGCCCGGTCGAAAAAGAAAACCGCCGGCCGGTCTTGTCACATTACTATGGATTGCATCGCCTGTGGGGCAACTGACCAAAGAGGCACACGTCGAAGGAACAAACCCCGATGGCGGTGAGTCGACGAAATCGGGTGGCATTGCGGCAACTCGTTACTCTGTTCGATGTTGGTGCGATTGGCGACTGCACCGACGGCCAACTGTTGGAGCGATTCGCGAACCAGCCGAACGAGGCTGCCGAGCTGGCGTTCGCCGCGATTGTCGAGCGCCACGGTCCCATGGTGCTGCGTGTTTGCCAGTTGATTTTGGGTGACGAACACGCGGCGGAAGACGCCTTTCAGTCGACCTTCGTAGTCCTTGTGCGCAAGGCGCCTTCGCTTTGGGTCCTGGATTCGCTCGGTCCGTGGCTCTACCAGGTGGCTTTCCGGACGGCATCGTGCGCACTGGCCGATCGGCAACGACGGCGCAGGCACGAGGCACGATACGGAGCGATCGCGGCGTCGGCAGCGGCGACCACACGGACGGCGAGCGATCCGGAGACCGAGCTCTGCCTACACCACGAAATCGACCGACTGCCCGAAAGGTATCGCGCGCCGATCATCCTCTGCGACCTCGAGGGTCAGACTCACCAGCAAGCCGCCCGGCAATTGGGTTGGCCGGTCGGCACGGTCAAAACTCGGCTGACACGAGCGCGTGACATCCTGCGCGAGCGACTCGTCGGCCGGCAGGTCGCGGTGCCATCAGCCGTAACAGCCCTCGCGACATTGGCCGATCGCGCGCGAACTTCGGTTCCAGCAGAGCTCGCGCGGCGCACGGTGGAGACCCTCTCGCGCCAAGTTGGCCATTCAATCGCGGGAGCCGCTGCCTCCATCGAGATCGTCGCGCTTGCGAATCGCACCGTGCGTACCTGGTTTGTGGCAAAACTGCGCGCTTCGGTGCTTGGGCTCTTGGTCATCGGCATCGGGCTTACCGGAGCCTTCGCTGCCGCGCGCCGGCAGCAGCCGGCGCTGCAGAATGCCCGCGATCTTCCCGCAAACGCACCGATCGCGTCAACCAAGGCGGGCGATCCTGCCGACGCCGCATTGCTAGATTTGCTGGAAGAAGCGAGTCGAGCCACCAAGGGGATCAGCAACGCGAGAGCACGGTGGTTGACGTATTCGAGGATCGGCAGTTCACAAGCCGCCCTGGGCGATCGCGCGGGGCGCAAGCGTCTCTCGCACTCGCGCGAAAGTGCGGCGCAAATCTCCGAGGAGATGTGGCAGCCATTCAGCATCTGGAGCGTCGCGAAGCGCCAGGCCGAGATCGGCGACGTCGAATCTGCACGCAAGACGTTCGGCGAACTCCTAGAGAGCGCCGACGGCAAAAGCCCGGCCGACCGCGTTGATCTGCTCTGCAATGTTGCCAAAGAGCAGTGGCAGGCCGGGCTCAAAGCCGACGCCCGAAAGACAATCAATACGGCCCAGGCCACGATCACCAAGATCTGGCCCACGAATGAGCAGGATCGCGGCCGCTACCGAGCTGGTGTGGCCCAACTTGCAATCGGCGACTTCGAGGCCGTGCTCGCCGACGCCGAGTCGCTCCCGGGTAAGGCGAGCGGGTTCAGACAATCCTTGCTCGAAGCGATCGCGGAGAACTGCGATCGAGCCGGCCGAGTTGAGGCGAGAAAGATCCTGACGCGGTCCTTCGAACTCTCGAAGGGATTGAGCTACGGCGTGCCGCGCGCCGTCACCCAGAAGGGCATCGTGCGGGCAATGGCGCGCAATGGCGACGTCGCCGGGCGCTCGCCATCGCCCGCTCCATCGGTGAACCGATTGAGGACGATTCGAAGACCGGGTTTTTCGAACGGTTGTTCGGCGCGCGCGATCGCGCGCGCTGCGAACTGCTGGAACGAGAGTTTGGCGGCCACTTCGCCCGGAAAGAGGTTCCCCGTGCTTTAGCCGCGGTAGCCGGCGAGCAAGTCAAGGCAGGTGATCGCGCGGGCGCGAAGGCGACGTGGCGCGAAGCCTTTGAATTCATCGTCGCCAAGCGCGAGAACGTGCGCGACCCAGCCATGGAGGAAGGGTCGAAATCCGAGACCCTGCGCATGTTCATCGAGGCATTGGCCAGCGCCGATGAAATCGATGCGGCCAACGAGGCGGTCAATGCCTTCAAGGAGAATGAGGCCGACAAGGCAATGTCACTGGTGGCGATCGCACGGGCCCAGGGCAAACGGGGCGACAAAGCGGGCGCGAGAGAGACTTTGAAACGAGCGATGCGTGCGGCAAACAACGTCCACCGCATCGCGAACGTGGGCAACGATAATCCCGAGCACCGGAAGAGGGGGGTCTTCCGCGAGATCGCCGTGGCCCAGGCGGAGGCCGGCGCAGTCAAGGACGCGCTCGCGATCGCGTTAGCGAATAGCGAGGGCGAGGAAAAGCCACGGTTAGTCGGAGAAATTGCCACCCGCCAGTCATGGGCCGGCGACTTCGCCGGTGCGCTCGAAACCGTCGCGACCATGCACAACGAGGCCCGGATGTGCGACGCCTACTGGCAGATCGCGCATGATCAATCCCAGGCCGGCCGCGACCGCGACGCGCTCGCCTGGGTGGCCAAGCTGACCACACCCGAAGCCCGTTCGGTGGCCTTCCTGGGAATCGTCAAAGGACAAATTGACGCGCGCAAGGTCAAGACGGCGAAGTGACCCGACAACCCGCGCGACCCATACCAGCCTCGAGGCGCCAGCGAGGGACCGATTGCATCGTCGCGGCGCGTGCGACATGATACGAGCCGACGAGTTTGTGGTTTGCCCCACGCCGCCGTGAGCCCACCCCATGACGCTCATTCGACGATTTCACTTCGTTGCCCTCACCGTCCTCAGCGTTCTCAATTGCGGTGCCGCCGCCGATGAGCCCGGCCCGCCGCTCGAGGGCACCAAGCTATTGACCATGTCCGGCGACATTGCCGACCAGCTCGTCGCGGGCGCCGACCGTTTTCTCTTGAAGCAAATCGACGTAGCCGAAGCCAACCGCGCCAGGTACTGGAAGCGCGATCTGTCGTCAATCGAGGCCTACAACACATCGGTCGAGCCCAATCGAAAGCGGCTGGCACACATCCTGGGCGTGCGCGACCGCCGCGTGACGAGTCGCGACCGGCGACTGTTCGAGACGAACCGCCCCTTTCCCGACAGAGACAGCGAGCTGTGGCGAAGCGCAATCACGTGGCCAGCATTTGGCGACGTCAACGGCGAAGGCATCATGCTCCGCCCCAAAGATCCCACCATTCTTCCGACCATTGTCATCGTCATTCCCGATGCCGATCAAACGCCGGAGCAACTGGCCGGATTGTCCGCGGGTGTGGCGCCAGAGTCGCAGGTCGCGCGGCGGCTGGCCCTGAGTGGATGTCACGTCGTTGTCCCGGAATTGATCGACCGCACTTTAGCCGCGCGGAATGGCCGTGCGAAACTGACGAGCCGCGAATTCGTCTACCGCTCGGCATTCGAGCTGGGCCGCCACACGATCGGCTACGACGTGCAAAAGGTGCTGGCACTGATCGACTCTCTGAATACAGACGGGACACAGCAAGAGAGGAAAGTGGGAGTTTTTGGATACGGTGAAGGAGCCGCGATCGCGCTTTACGCGGCGGCGCTTGATCCCAGGATCGAAGCCGTGTGTGTGAGCGGCATACTTCGACAACCGCAGCGACGTCTGGCGCCAGCCTGTGGATCGCAACGTTTTTGGCCTGCTCGAGCAGTTCGGCGATGCCGAGGTCGCCAGCTTGATCGCACCTCGAACGCTGATCATCGAGGCAGCGCGCGCCCCGGAATTCGTGATTCCGCCAGGCACGGGCGGCGCCCCGGCCGGCTCACGACGCCCAAGCTCGATGCGGTGAAAGCCGAGGTCGAGAAAGCCATAGGTATCGTCGGCGCTGTCCCGTTCGGCATGGATGGAGCTGGTGACCAGCGGCGCCCAAGGCACCGGCCCCTTTGGCACCGAGGCCGCACTGCGAAAGCTCCTGAAGGCCCTCTTGCCGCCAAAATCGCTCGCGCCCGCCGGCCAGCCGCCGGAGGACTTCCCACCGGCTCAGATCGACAAAATCATCGAAGGCCGCCAGCAGCGCCAGCTTCACGAGCTCGACCGCCACAACCAGCAGCTCCTGGTCGAAAGCGCCGACGTGCGCCGCGAGTTCATGAAAAAGCTCGACACCTCTTCGCGCGACGCCTACGCCAAGTCGGTCGAGCCTTATCGCGAGATCTTCGCCGAGGAAGTGATCGGGCGCTTCGATATGCCTCTTCTGCCGCCCAACGTGCGCACGCGGCGGATCTACGACCAGCCCAAATTCACCGGGTACGAAGTCGTCATGGACGTGTTTCCCGACCTTTTCGCCTATGGCATCTTGCTTTTACCCAAGGGGATCAAGGAGGGCGAAAAACGCCCGGTGGTCGTGTGCCAGCACGGGCTCGAGGGACGCCCGCGCGACGTGGCCGACCCCGCGGTCGACAACCCCCATTATCACCGGTTCGCCGTGCGGCTCGCCGAGGAAGGCTTCATCACGTTTGCCCCGCAAAACCTCTACATTTTCGGCGACCGCTTTCGCACCCTCCAGCGCAAGGCCAATCCGCTCAAGAAGACCCTCTTCTCGTTGATGGTGCCCCAGCACCAGCAAATCACCGACTGGCTCAAGTCGCTACCCTACGTCGACCCGGCGCGGATCGCGTTTTACGGGCTGAGCTACGGCGGCAAATCGGCCATGCGCATTCCGCCGCTCGTCAAGAATTACTGCCTGTCGATCTGCTCGGCCGACTTCAATGAATGGGTCTGGAAAAACGCCTCGACCAAGAGCCCGTATAGCTACGTGTGGACGCCCGAGTACGAGATCTTCGAGTTCGACCTGGGGAGCACGTTCAACTATGCCGAAATGGCCGCGCTGATCGCGCCGCGGCCTTTCATGGTCGAGCGCGGGCACTTCGATAATGTGGCGCCAGACGAGGCCGTCGCCTACGAGTTCGCCAAGGCCTATCACCTCTACCACGCCAAGCTCGGCATCGGCGACCGCTGCACAATCGAGTTCTTCGTCGGCCCGCACATGATTAACGGCCAGGGCACCTTCGCCTTCCTGCGCAAGCACCTGCGGTAACGTAGGTCAGGCTTTTAGCCTGACGTAGGGTGGAGGCCTGGGCGAAAGCACAAGACGTCAGGCTGAAAGCCTGACCTACAACACAACGCGCCCGTTCGACTATATTGTCCCTTTCGAGAAAGGCCGGGGAATGACGCGTCGCGATTTCTACCGGTATGCCACGGTGGGCCTGGGCGCACTTGTGGGCCTGGTTCTAGTCGGTACCGGGCGTCGCATACATCGTCTCGCCACTGCGGAGCAAGGGACGCGAAGAGCAGTCATTCGAAACGCTCACGCGCCTGAGCCAATTGACGGTGGGAGTTCCGCGCTCGTTCGCCGTGATCCAGGATCGGCGCGATGCGTGGGTCAGGTATCCTCGCGAGCCGGTGGGCTCGGTGTGGCTGATCCGCCAGCCCGAGGGAGCCTCGCCGCCGGTGATCGCCTTTACGTCCGAGTGCCCGCACCTGGGCTGCGCCGTCAACTTGACGCGCCGACGGCAAGGGCTTTTTGTGCCCTGCCACACCAGCGCGTTTGACCTCGACGGCACGCCCAAGAACGAGGTCCCGCCGCGGCCCGATGGATCGGCTCGATGTCGAGCTCACACAGGGCGACGACCCCGAGGTGCGCGTGAAGTTCCAGCGGTTCCGCACCCAGAGCAAGGAGAAGATCCCCCTTGTTTAAGCAACTGGCCGACTGGCTCGACGATCGGACCGGTTTCCGCAAGCTCATGAGCGTGGCGCTCGATGAACCGATCCCCGGCGGCGCGCGCTGGCGGTATGTCTTCGGCTCGGCGCTGACGGTCGTCTTCATGATTCAGGTGTTCACCGGCGTTCTCTTGATGACGCTCGTACAGCCCGTCGTCGGCGACGGCCTGGGCGAGCGTGTTCTACATCAGCCACGAGATGTGGTGCGGCTGGTTCATCCGCGGCGTCCACCACTTCGCCGCGCAGGCGATGGTGGTGCTCCTGGTCCTGTCACCTGCTGCAGGTGCTCTGGGCGGGCGCGTATCGCCGGCCGCGCGAGTTCAACTGGTGGTTCGGCATGGCGCTCCTGTTCCTGACGCTGGGCTTCAGCCTGACCGGCTATCTGCTGCCGTGGGACCAGAAGGGCTACTGGGCGACCAAGGTCGCCACCAACATCATGGGAGGGGCACCCGTCGCTCGGGCCCTATCTCCAGAAGATCGTCGTGGGCGGCGCCGACTACGGCAACCAGACGGTCACGCGGTTCTACGGTCTGCACGTCGGGCGTCTTGCCCGTCTTGCTCGTCCTGTGCCTGGTCGCGCACATCGCGCTCTTCCGCCGGCACGGCATCACGCCGCCCCGCGAACGCCCACATGCGGCCGACGGCCACGTTCTGGCCCGAGCAGCTCTTCCTGGACACGGTCTTCTGCACGGCGGTCGTGGGCGTGGTGATCGTGCTCGTGCTCGCCGAAGGCGGGGCCAACCTCGACGCCCCGGCCGATCCCTCCAGCTCCGACTACCCCGCCCGGCCCGAGTGGTACTTCCTCTCGCTCTTCCAGATGCTCAAGCTCTTTCCCGGCAATCGCGAGGTGATCGGCACGATCGTGATTCCGACCGCGCTCCTGGTCGTGATGCTGCTCTTGCCGCTTTTCGATCGGGTCCTGCCCGGGAAGCTCGCCCATTTCCTGGCGTGCGGCTTCGTCTTCTGCGGTCGTCGGCGGCGCGGCGTCTATCTGACGGTCCAGGCCATGCTGGACGACTCGCGCGACAGCGCTGTTCCAGGAGGCCCGGCGCAAGGCCGACCAGGCGCGCGAGCGTGCCATCTATCTGGCCGGGCTGCCCGACGTGGGCATCCCGCCCGACGGCTCCGCCTACATCCTGCGCCGCGATCCCCTGACCCAGGGACGCGACGTGCTCGAGCGGCGCTGCCTGGGCTGCCACGTCTTCGAGGGGCAAGGGGAGCGGCACGCAAACCGCGTCGGACCTGAGCCCGTTTCGGCTCGCGGGCCTGGGTTCGGGGCCTGCTCGATAACCCGCAGATCACCGACCTACTTCGGCAAGGTCGGCGGCTTCGACGGCATGGTCGAATGGAAGAAAAACTCGAAGCTCAAGCGCCAAGGAGCTCGACCACGTGGCCGACTTCGTCGCGACGTTTGCCTCGATCCCCGACGGATATGACTCCCGACGACTGGCTGAATAGTCCCGGAGTCTCCGACCATCCCGGGCTCGCTGCCATTCCAGAAGGAATGCGGCAAGTGCCACGTCATCGACGGCTTGACCGAAGGCGGCATGCGCGACGCCCCCGAGCTCTTCGCTGGGGTTCGCCGCACTGGATCGCCCGCATGGTCCGCAAGCCGCGATCGTCCGACAAGTACGGCTTTCTTGACGCCGAGCGCGACCAACCAGATGCCCGCCTTCGGGCCCGATCAGCTCACGGACGGCGACCTCGACGTGCTCATCCGTTACCTCAAGGACGACTACGCCGCCGCCGCGAGCCGCAACAGCTGAGCGGTTGAATGCGCCGGGATTCAGACCCTGAGCACTGCTCAGATCGCGCTCGATCTAGTCGGGGCTCTACCACACCGGACGTGCGCACTCGGTTGCTCGAATGCGCGCATGCGCGGCGCTCCCGAGCTGCCGCTCGAATCGCGTCATCCGGCCTTGCCCGGCACACGAGCGGCCATCACGCTGTCGCTCACTCCACTTCCCAAACTCGCGCCGACCCCTCGCCACCTGGAAGAAATCTGACAACTCGATCGGATTTTTTCTTGAAATTCGGCGAGGCGCGATCGGTAGACTCCCACGCACCTGGACGCGAGTGGCCAGGCCAAGCGAATGATTCGCCGGATGCAGGTGCTCGGAACTCGAGCACCCGATCCGCAACGGAAGGAGGTCATCAGAACATCCGTAGCGGGACTTCGAGGAGACAACCGATTTTTCACCATTTCAAGGAAGGGATGGCGACCATGAAGTACTCGTCCACTCATCGGCATCAACACCGACTACCGCGCTTCGGCCAAGGGCCGGACGCCCTACTGCCACATCCAGAGCGGCTACTTCGATTGCCTGATGGCCGCCAATGCCTTGCCGGTGTTCATCCCGCCCCTGATCAAGGAATCCGACCTGGCACCGATCCTCGATCGAGGTCGACGGCGTGATGCTGACCGGGGGCGACGACCTCGATCCCCGCAAGATGGGGCTGTCGCCGCATCCGTCGGTGACCGTCATGACCGAGCGCCGCGAGCTGGCCGACCGCCTGCTCTGCAAGATGGCTCCAGCAGCGCCGGATGCCGACCCTGGGCATCGGCGTGGGGATGCAGGAGCTCAACGTCGTGGCCGGCGGCGGACTCTTCGTTCATCTGCCCGAGGACATGCCCAAGGGCATTCCGCATCGCGACCCGCACGGCGGCGCTCACCGGCACACCGTGGTCATGCAGCCGGGCACGCGGCTCGAGGAGATCTACGGGCCCGGCGAGATCCGCGTCAACAGCTATCACCACCAGGGCGTTCGCAAGCTCGCGCCGATCTTTCGCGTGGCGGCGCTGGCCCCCGACGGACTGATCGAGGGCTTCGAGGGCAAGGACCACTCGTGGTGGGTCACGGGCGTGCAGTGGCACCCCGAGAACGAGGGCAACATCTCGCTCGACATGCAGTTGATCGAGGCGTTCGTCGCCGCCGCGGCCTCCAGCAAGAGCGCGCCCGCCCTGGCCAAGGTCGGCTGATACGACCGCGACCGCAATTCGCTGGATTCTCTCCTTGCCGGCGGCGTTCTCATCCGTTCCGCAGAGGTGGGAACGCCGTTTTTTGCATGGCCACCGCGATTTGTAACAAACCGCCACATTGGACCCGGCAGCCTTGCGACCGCCCGCGCAACTGCGCCGGCATGACCGCTACGATCGCTCCGATCCGAACGCCCGACGCTGCGGAAAAACCGGCGCGAATCCTAGCCCGCGAGCACGCGCTCCGGCACGCGACTTGCTTTTCACCACCTCGCCGTCGGCGGATCCGCCGACTCTCGAATCGCGAGTGAGGCCGGCATTTTCGAGGCCTCACGCGAATCGACTGTTCACTATTAGAGTACGATCTCCCCTGCGCCTCCCCAGGACCACGGATGGGGCACGGCACGCCGGCTCTCTGTCATAGAGAGCCGCGGTCGCCGTCCGCGCGAGCTTGCCACGGAGCGGAACGCCCTGCCGGGTCGCCAGGGACTTCCAGTACGACACGTCGGACTCACGACGGAAAGGGGGAAACTCAATGAGCGCAACCATACGAATCGCGTTGACGGCTTTGGTCGTCGGTTTCGCTGACAGCCTCCTGCCGGCACAGGACCAGCCCCAGAAGACGTGGGTCTGGCTCACCTCACAAGGAGTCTGGGGATACGGATACCAGATCCAGGACGGGCCGCACCAGGGACTCTGGCGGATCGACCCCGACTCGAAGCGAGCGCCCGAAGACGTGCTGCCGGCCACCGACCCTTACGGCTTCGCCGCCTATCTTGAACCACTACCGCGTCTCCGCCGGACTGCCGCCGCTTGGCGTACGATCCCGACCTTTCGGGCTGGGCGTCGCAGAACAACGCCGCCCAGGCCAACCGCGGGATCGGCCATCACGTCGTGCCCAACTGCTATCAGAACTGCGCCTGGAACACGCCCGACGCCGCCAGCACGGCCGACGAGTGGATGAACTCGCGCGGTCACCGCGCGAACATGCTCTCGATCGTCGGTCACGCGCTACGGCATCGCCTTCGGTCCGGGCCCGTACTGGACGATGAACGCCCGCTAGACCGTCCAGCCAACCCGCGCGAAGGGTTCCGGCAGCCGAGAGGCGCGACCAGCATCGCGTCGGAGCGGCGACCTGCTGTCGGAACCCTGGTTGCTTTGCTCAGCGAGCCGCGCGACCGACGCGCCGACTGCAGCCGGCTCGAGCGCGACCAGGCGGCCATGGCGGCCGCCTGCTTGCGGATGTCCTCGGTGATTCGCATCGAGCAGAACTTGGGGCCGCACATGCTGCAAAACGCCGCCGTCTTGAAGGCGTCTTGCGGCAGCGTCTCGTCGTGCATCCGCCGCGCGGTCTCGGGGTCGAGCGACAGCCGGAACTGCTCCTCCCAGTTGAACTGGTAGCGCGCGCGCGACAGGGCATCGTCGCGGTCGCGCGCGCCCGGGCGGTGCCGGGCCAGGTCGGCGGCGTGGGCGGCGATCTTGTAGGCGATCACCCCCTGGCGCACGTCTTCGACCTCGGGCAAGCCCAGGTGCTCCTTGGGCGTGACATAGCAGAGCATGCTGGCCCCGTGCCAGCCGGCCAGGGCCGCGCCGATCGCCGAGGTGATGTGGTCGTAGCCCGGTGCGATGTCGGTCACGAGCGGGCCCAGCACGTAGAACGGGGCCTCGTTGCACTCGACGGCCTGCTTCTCCATGTTCATGGCGATCTGGTCCATCGGCACGTGGCCGGGGCCTTCCACCATGACCTGGCAGCCGCGGGCCTGCGCGCGGCGCGTCAGCTCGCCCAGGGTCTTGAGCTCGGCGAACTGGGCGGCGTCGGAGGCGTCGGCGATGCTGCCCGGCCGCAGGCTGTCGCCCAGGCTGAACGACACGTCGTACTGCGCGCATGATGTCGCAAAGCTCGATCGAAGTGGGTGTAGAACGGGTTTTCCTGGCCGTGCGCGAACATCCACTGGGCCATCAGCGAGCCGCCGCGCGAGACGATCCCGGTGATCCGATGAGCCGTCAGCGGGATGTAGTCGCGCAGGATGCCGGCGTGGATCGTCATGTAGTCGACGCCCTGCTTGCGCCTGGTGCTCGACCATGTCGAGCATGTCCTGCGCCGAGAGGTCCTCGACCTTCTTGACCTGCTGGATCGCCTGGTAGATCGGCACGGTGCCGACCGGGACCGGGCTGGCGGCGATGATCGCCCGGCGAATCGCGTCGATGTTGCCGCCGGTCGAGAGGTCCATCACGGTGTCGGCGCCGAGGTCGACGGCCATCTTGAGCTTGGCCAGCTCGTTGTCGATGTCGGAGGTGACCGCCGAGTTGCCGATGTTGGCGTTGATCTTGCACTTCGCCTTGATGCCGATGCCCATCGGCTCCAGCCCGAGGCCAAGGTGGACGGTGTTGGCCGGGATGATCATCCGTCCCCGCGCCACTTCCGCCCGGACCAGCTCGGGATCAAGTCCCTCGCGCTGCGCGACGTGCTCCATCTCGGCGGAGATCGTCCCCTGCCGAGCCATTTCGATCTGCGTCATGGTGCAAGAACCTCTGAAATCAAGTCGACGGGTGCCGTCGTCGTTACTGCAAGCGGTCGCCGGCGACAATTCCTCGTTATCGACCTGCAATCGCGCATCCCTTGGGTATAACAATTTCCCGGGCGATCGTATAAGGCAGTCGATCTCGCGAGCGACGCTCGGTTAACGCGGGCGCGTCGCTTGACCGTGGCGATGCCAGATCAGACTTTCGATCGATCGACTAGTCGAGTCGGCCTGCGACGGCATCGTCTCGTGCGGATCAAGGCCTGGCCCATGTCCAAAGACCACGTTGTCACCTGCTCGCACCCGACTGCCGGGAACCGGCCGCGTACAAGATCGCCGCGCGCTGGAGCGACGGCGTCTGGCCGAGCTCAAGACCTACGGATTTGCCTGCTCCGAGCACATCGGGCCGGTCTTTCGCGATTCGGCGCAGCGCTGGACCGAACTACACGACCATCGCCCGGCGAGTCGATCGAAGAGCTGGCGATCTATCGCTACGAGCCCGGAAAACGCGACCGCTTGCTGCAACGACTTTGGGGACTGGAAGAGAATTACCGGTCGTGACGGCGCGGCCGCGAGCCCGCAGCGCAGTCGCCGCGACGGGCGGTGCCGCGGCTGAATGTGACGACTCGGCGTCAAAACGTTGCGTTGCATCTCCGTTACTTTCGGAGCGACTGGCGCAGCCATCGCGAGGCGTACTGCGCTTGGATTTCGGTCGATCGCGATTGAGCAAGAGCCGCGAGCGCGAGCGACGATATAAAGGGCGGTCAAGCGGCTCCCGCTAGAGTGCAGAGGACGCACGCCCCGGGCCGAGCCATGCCGGGGAACGGTCAGGTCGAAAGGCCTGCCCGGCTGACGTTCAAGGAGGTAACAGGAAGTGAACATCCTCACGACTCGCTTCGGCCTGATCCAGGCCAACGAAATCGGACGTGATCTTCGATTCCCGAAGGACTGCTCGGGTTCCGTTCGTTCACCCACTACATCCATCTTCCCGATCCGGTCGTCGAGTGGTCTGTCCTGGTTGCAGAGCGTCACCGCGCCCGAGCTGGCTTTTGGACTGGTCGCGCCCCCGCTGGCGGTCAGCGACTACCGCGTCGAGCTCCGCGAGGGCGACCGGGCGGCACTCGAGCTGGAAGACGAGCGGTCGGCCATGGTGTATGTTATCTTGAATCGCGGTGAGGGCGGAGGGCTGACGGTCAATCTCCAGGGACCGCTGGTCTTCAACCCGATCCGACGCCTGGGCCGGCAACTGGTGCTCACGTCCAGCCGGTACCCGGTTCGCTATCCCCTTGAGATCCTGTGCTTCCGCCCCGGCACCGACCTTGCTGCCAGGGCCTTCACCGCTGCGAGCGACGGCGTAAGTCCGCGCCAGCTCATCAGCATGAGTCTTAGTGGCAACGTACTATCCCCAGCTCCGCCGTGATCACCGCGTGCGCCAGGCGTCGTGATCAGGGACGGTCGCGGGCCTCGCTGGCAGGAGGAAGGAGCCGTAAACGATGCTGGTCCTGTCCCGACACCGCGACGAAAGCATTATCATCGGCGATGATATCGTCATCACCGTCGTGGATATTCGCGGCGATAAGGTTCGATTGGGGATCGCGGCCCCGATCGAGATCTCGGTGCACCGCCAAGAGGTGTACGAGGCCATTCAGCGCGAGAATCGCCAGGCGAGCCGACTGGAGCCCCACGACGCCCGCCAGATCGATCAGCGCGCGAATCCCACCGCCGCGCCGCGACCCGCGGCGGCCGCGCTCCGAAGGGCTTGACGTGATCGCACTATTCGAGCTCGATGATCTCGTCGTCGTCATCGTCGATGAGCTCGAATCTCGCAGCTCGAATCGGCTCGTCGATGATCTCGAAGCCGCACGCCGCCGCGGCCGGCAGCGGCGGGGCGGCCGTCGGGCACCCGCCGGCGCACGAAGCGCTTCCCACTCGTCGCCGCTCCCTGGTCCGACGGCGGCCGGAAACCCGGTCGAGCGCGGCGGCCGGCACCTGGTCGGCGGCATTCGCTCGGTCCGCGGCGCGACGCGCCGCCGCGGCCCTTGGAACGCCGCTCGGCTGGCCCGGCCGCGGCTGCGCCGCTGCTCCGACGGCGACGGCATCTCATCCGAGCCCAGGTAGACGCGCATCTTGTAAGCCGCCCAGGCTGATCTTGTCGTCCGGCAAGAGCGCCGCCCAGCGCACCCGCTGGCCCTTGACCTTCGTTCCGTTGGTCGTCGCCAGGTCGCGCAGCACCAGCAAGCCCGTCGGTCTTCACAAAGACGCAATGGCGCTTCGACAGGCTCGGATCAGGGATCACCACGTCGCAGCTCTGCGTGCCGGCCGACAACCGTCACGTCCCGCAAAATCGGGATCGGCGGATCGCCGTTATCGGGCACCAGCTCGGCCTTCATTGACTGTACACCACCCCGTGAAGCGACCGACGCAGATTCGACATGCAGGTTGCAGATCCAGCGCGACCAAGCATCTGCGACTGGCTCGGGCCAAATGCTATGAGATTACACCAAGCGATTTTAGCCGATTCCGCTTAACTTCACAAGTTTCGATTGGTTGCATCCATCAGCAATTGGCTGTGGCGACACGCGGGCTGCACGCTGCCTCAGCCGGTGCGCCTTGGTCCCGGGAAAACATCGATGCCGACAACGACGGATCCGAATGCTTGCCTCGCGAGGACCACGCGGCTATCCTGGATGGATCTCGTACGTTTGTCACAGACGAGGGAGGCGCATATGGGCTTTGCGAGAGCGGTCACGACGCTGATTGCCGGTTTGACATTTTTGTCGGTCGCAAAGGCCGACGATCCATCGCCGCACGAGGAGCTCGCGGTGCTGAAGTTCCAGGTTGACCTCGCGAATCGCGATTTCGCTCGCGGCCATCGTGCCGGGTAGCTCCGATGCGGTCAAGAAACAGAGCGCGAAACGATATCGCGAGCGCAGAGCCGACTTCATGCCGGCGTACTTGGGCCCTGGCCAAGGCGCACCCCGAAGCTCCCGAGGCTCCCGAGCGTACTGTCACTCTTGTTCACCAACGTGCTCGGCGACTACCGCGAAAAGGATGCGGCCGAATGCGACACGATCGTCGAAGTGCTGGCCAATCGCTACGTCGACAGCGACGGCGATTCTGCCCGTGATTGGGAGAATCTGGACATGCACGCGTGGGCGCCGCAGGCCGAAACTTTTCTCAGGACCGTGCTCGAAGAAAGCTCCAATTCCAAGGTGAAAGGGGTGGCGTGCTTCTATCTGGCCAAGCATCAGGAGCGGCTGGCGACAGCGTGCCGGCATTTTCTGGACGATCCGTTCCGTGGCGAGGTCGCCCGTCGTAACTTCGGCCCCGACAACGTTCGCCGCTTGCGTGCCTCGAACTCGGTCGAGCTCAAGCGCGAGGCAGCGGCACTCTTCGAGAAAACGATCAAGGAACACACCGATCTGCAGATGGGGGACCGAACTCGCCGACTCTGGGCGAGCAGGCCAAAGGCTCTCTCTTCCGCATGCAGAACCTCGATATCGGTTGCACAATCCCCGACATCGACGGTCACGACATCGACGGCATCGCCAATGAAGCTCTCTGAATTTCGCGGCAAGGTGGTCTTCGTGGCGTTCTGGGCGAGCTGGTGCAATCCGTGCATGGGCATGGTGCCCGCGGAGAAGGAACTGGTCGAACGCATGAAGGGCCGGCCGTTTGTGATGATCGGGGTCAACGGTGATGACGATCGTCAGAAGGCCAAAGCCGTCGCGGCAAAACATGGAATCAATTGGCGGTCGTTCTGGGACGGTGGATCGCACGGCTGCGACTGCGTCAAAGTGGGGCGTGCAGTCGTGGCCGACAAGCTACTTGGTTGACACCAAGGGCGTGATTCGTGAGGCTGATCTTCGCGGCACCGACCTCGACAAGGCCGTCGAATGCCTCGTGAAGGAGGCCGAAGCCGCGGCGAACAAGCGTTAAGCCGGTCGAGCCAGCGGCTTGCCGATCTCCCAGTGATGCCCGAACGGATCGACGATTCGTCCCAGGCGCCATCCGTACTGGTTCGCGACCGGCCAAACGACGGTGGCTCCTGCTGCGACGGCCTGCTCAAATGCGGCATCCGGGTTCTCCACGGTCATGACCATGCGGACAGAGCCGCCGCCGAGTGACTCAGGGCTGAAATTGGCGTGCTCGGGCGATTCATCCGCGAGCCAGAAGTCGGCTCCGCCGACGGATAGCCGCGCGACGACTGCTCCGCTCGGGTCCTCCACACGGTACAATTCGCTGGCGCCGAATGCTGCCTTGTAGAACTCGATCGCCCGCGCCCCGTTTCGAACCGAAAGCATGGGTGCGATGGTTGTCTGCAGATTCCCGGAGTTCGTCGATTCGTGGCTCATACGCAATTCCCCTTTCCGGTGCTTCAGGTTAGTGTCGCTCGCTGTCGCTCGGGGCTAGTGTACGCCACGAACTCGTCCGCCGAAGCGCGCGGCCAGACGCGAAGATGGCGGCTTTGGTGCGTCGTTGACCGTTCTGCCCGCGAGGCTTAGCATAAGCGGCTGCCGAGGTCTGCTGGAACACACCATTGAACGCGGATTTCTCGCTCGAATGCGGCATCTCGTGGGCGATACGTCTTTCGCAGAGCCGATGCCGATGAGGCTGGTCCGTCTGTTACTGACTGTCGTCGGCGTGCTCGGTCTTTGTGCCCGGGCGCCCGCCCAGCACCTGTGGTGGGACCTGGAAGGCCAACGCGACGCGACGTGTCTCTACGGCGAGATCACGGTGCTGGCCACGCACCCTTATATCTACTATTGTGGTGCCAACTGGCATCCGGGCGAGCCCGCAGGGGGATACTGCGGCATCCAGCACAACAGTCCGAGCGAGCGGCGGACGATTTTTTCGATCTGGGACACGGCGGCCGACTTGCACCCGGCTGTGAGTGCAGCCGATCCGCGCACGGTATTCAACCGATTCGGCGGCGAGGGCGAGGGCGGCGCACACCCACATGGTCTGGCCCTGGGAAGAGGGACAGGCCTTCCCGTTCTTCGTCGAGAAGCAGCCCGGCAAGCAACCCGACACGATCGATGCTCGCTACTACGTTTTCGACCGTCGCCGCAAGCACTGGGCCCTTAGCGCGACGCTCACCAGCCCGCAGGGAGGCAAGCGAAGCGTGGCGACCTTTGGCGGAGGGCTGAACTCGTTCCTCGAGAACTTCGCCGGCCGAGACAAGGAGGCCCCGAAACTCGCGCTCTATCGCGTCTGGCTAGGCCGGCGCGTGGACCGCATGAAACATCTTACCCGGGCTCGGGGAGACGGCACCTGGGGCAAGCTGCACGACGCTTATTTCCTGGCCGAAGGCGACGCGAGCAAGCTTGCCGGCGTGTTCGCCGGGCTAGGGAAGACACTCGGCAAACCCCAGTTTGGCGGCCCTGGAAAGCAAGTCGCCCCCATCTCCGACCAGCCCGTGCCGGCAGCGGTGATCGAGGCCTTCAAGAACCCGCCCGGCGCCGTTAGAGTCGGGCCGTAACTCCTCCCTCTCCCCCGCGGGGAGAGGGTGCCCGAAGGGCGGGTGAGGGGGGGCGCCACCCAACCAAACAGCTCTCTCGGTAAGAACTCAGGGCCCTTTCATAGCCGACACTTCGCCAGCCAACCGCGAACCCAGTCGCTTCGCGCGATCGTCAAGTCGATTTCCCGCAATTGATCATCCACGGCGTACCGAATCGATCGACGAGCATGCCGAAGCGCAGCGCCCAGAAGGTTTCCTGCAGCGGCATCTGCACCGTGGCGCCGTTTGCCAGCGCATTGAAGATTCGCTCGGCCTCTTCCGCGTCACCGAGGTGGACCGCCACGGAGAAGCCCTGCGGCGTCTGGTAGCGATCCGGCGGCGCATCGGCGCCCATCAAAGTGTTGTCGCCCAGCGAGAGCGTGGCGTGCAGGATCTTCTCGCGCCGGCCAGGGGGACTCGGTCGGCCATGGGCGAATCGCCGTAGGTCATCATCATGTCGATCCGGCCACCCAGGCACTTCTCGTAGAACCGGAAAGCCTCTGCGCATTGGCCGTTAAAGCTGAGATGGGTGTTCAAGTTCATGGTGTAGCCCCGTATTGACATGTCGTAATTCAAGTGGCCATCGGTGAGAGACCAGACGGCGTAGGTCGGGCTTTGAGCCTGACCTATTGGCAGTATGGTAGCAACCTTGTTCGCGGATGGACAACAACTCGACGTGGTACGAGAGGGCCTGCTTACGACCAGAGAATGGTTCTCTACTATTTTTATTCAAAAAAATCTATCCTCCATGCGGCCTTCGACTTGAAGCACAGCTTTGCGCGGTTTTCGGCGGTGCCGCGTTAAGTAAATCGCGAAAAGGCCGCATAATGTATATATTGCGCTGCGCGCGCTGCTCGTGGTCGCCGCCGTTTCCAGCCGCCTGGCCTGGCACCGGCCGCTGGGTACGCTAATCCACGCCGCCGTCCAAGAACCGTGCGATTGTGGCAGAGCGGGACGCACAGTGCTTACTCCCATCGTTCGCTGCGGTATTCGTAGCCTGTTCACCGGCAATGGATTACACGCAATTCGTGGGCGGAGATCCGGCGGAAAAGCCCCACCGAAAAGTTGCCACTCTCTGCCACTTTCTGCCAAAAGTGACGCTACCCGTATACCCAAGCATCGCCTGGCGCCTGCCGCCTTCGCAGCCCTGGTCGTGGTCTCGATTTCCGTCGCAGCAGACGTGCCGCCGGACCCGTTGCCTTCCTGGAACGACGGGCCCGCCAAATCGGCCATTGTGAGCTTTGTGACAAGAGTCACGACCGAAAATGGGCCCGACTTCGTCCGGCCGGCGGAGCGCATTGCGGCGTTCGACAACGACGGAACACTCTGGTGCGAGCAGCCGGCCTACGTCCAGGCCGTCTTCGTGCGCGATCGAATCCGCGTTCTGGCACCCGAGCACCCGGAATGGAAGGAGGCGCAGCCGTTCAAGGCCATCCTCGAGGGAGATCACGCGACGCTCGCCAAGCTCGGCGAGCGCGGGCTTGCCGAGCTCGTCATGGCCACGCACGCCGGCATGACGGCCGACGACTTCAGCGCGATCGTGCACGACTGGATCGCAACCGCCAAGCACCCGCGTTTCGACCGCCTTTACACGCGCTGCGTTTACCAGCCGATGCTCGAGCTGCTTGCCTATTTGCGGGCCAACGGCTTCAAAACCTTCATCGTGTCGGGAGGAGGCGTCGAGTTCCTGCGCGTCTGGGCCGAGCCGGTTTACGGCATCCCGCCCGAGCAGGTCATCGGCAGCGCCATCCGCACGAAGTACGACGTGCGCGACGACCGTCCCGTGCTCATGCGTCTGGCCGAGCTCGATTTCGTCGACGACAAGGCCGGCAAGCCGGTCGGCATCGGCAAGTTCATCGGCCGCATCCCGATCGCCGCGTTCGGCAACTCCGACGGCGACTACGAAATGCTCGGCTACGTTACCGCGGGCCCTGGTCTGCGATTCGGTCTGATCGTGCATCACACCGATCCAACGCGCGAGTATGCCTACGATCGCGACTCGCACTTTGGCCGGCTGGCCCGCGCGCTCGACGAGGCCCCGGCACGCGGGTGGACCGTCGTCGACATGAAGAAAGACTGGAACCGCGTCTTCATCCCGCTGGAGCGATAACAGCGAAAAAGTTATGCTCTGGTGTGTACTGAGCACCAGCGGCCCCCGAACCCGCGGCGGGCTTTTTTTGTCAACGGAGCAACCAGCGGCCCCGCGCAGTCGAAAGCGGCCTTGGTGGTCGCGGCCGGAGAGTTCCAGCATGCCTGCGTATCACCCTCAGCGCATCGAGCCCAAGTGGCAAGCCGAATGGGAACGGAACAAGACGTTCCGCGCGATCGATCTCGATCCGTCCCGGCCCAAGCTCTACATCCTCGACATGTTTCCCTATCCCAGCGGGGCGGGCCTGCACGTCGGCCATCCCGAGGGCTACACGGCCACCGACATCCTGTGCCGCTACAAGCGAATGCGCGGGTTCAACGTGCTGCACCCGATGGGCTGGGACGCCTTCGGCCTGCCCGCCGAGCAATACGCGGTCCAGACCAATACGCACCCCCGGATCACCACCCAGGCCAACATCGACACCTTCCGCCGCCAGATCAAGTCGCTCGGCTTCTCGTACGACTGGGACCGCGAGATCGATACGACCGATCCCGACTACTACAAGTGGACGCAGTGGATCTTTCTCAAGATCTACGACACCTGGTACGACCCCGATTTCGAGTGGACCGACCCGCAAGGCCGGCCGCAAGAAGGGCAAGGGCCGGCCGATCGCCGAGCTGCCGATCCCGCCGGGCACCGCAGATCCCGACGCCTATCGCGACTCGCAGCGGCTGGCCTATCGCGCCGAGGTTCCCGTCAACTGGTGCCCGGAGCTGGGGACCGTGCTGGCCAACGAGGAAGTGATCGACGGCAAGAGCGAGCGCGGCGGATTTCCGGTCGTCCGGATGCCGCTCACCCAGTGGATGCTGCGGATCACGGCCTACGCCGAGCGGCTGATCGACGACCTCGACGACGTCGACTGGCCGCGCCCGATCAAGGACATGCAGCGCAACTGGGTCGGCCGCAGCGAAGGGGCCGAGGTCGATTTCCCGATCGACGCTCGGCCGCGGACAGCACCCTGGCGGCAGCCCGCGTCTGGTCCGAGACGCCCGGCCCTGACGTGATCCGCGTCTACACGACGCGCCCCGATACGCTGTTCGGCGCGACCTACATGGTGCTCGCGCCCGAGCATCCGCTCGTCGACCGGCTGACGACGCGCGAGCAACAGGACGAGCCGTCGCCGCCTATCGCGAAGCAGGCCGCCGAGCAAGAGCGACCTCGACCGCACCGATCTGGCCAAGACCAAGACCGGCGTCTTCACCGGCGGCGTACGCCATCAATCCCGTCAACGGCCAGTCGATCCCCGTCTGGATCGCCGACTACGTCTTGATGGGATACGGCACCGGCGCGATCATGGCCGTCCCGGGCCACGACGAGCGCGATTTCGAGTTTGCCCAGGCGTTTCAACCTGCCGATCGTGCGCGTGGTCGCCGCCGAGCGCCGCAGAGGCCGACTGCGCCGCTCGATCACGCGCCGAGCCCGAGCCGGGCGTCTCGGTCCATTCGCGGAACGAGCGAGATCGCGCTCGACGGCTTGCCGACCGCCGAGGCCAAGGTCGCGATCACCGACCTGGCTGGAGCAGCGCGGGCTGGGCAAGAAGACCATCAACTACAAGCTGCGCGACTGGCTGTTTTCGCGGCAGCGGTACTGGGGCGAGCCGTTCCCGGTCGTGCTCGACGAGAACGACCGCACCCGCGCCGTCCCCGAGATCGGAGCTGCCGGTGCGTCTTGCCCGAGCTCGACGACTTCAAGCCGACCGGCAAGCCCGAGCCGCCGCTTGCGCAAGGCGACGGACTGGGTCCGCTACTCCGAGAAATACCGCCGCGAGACCAACACGATGCCCCAGTGGGCCGGCTCGTGCTGGTATTACCTGCGCTACATCGATCCGCACAACGACCAGCTGCCCTGGGCACCCGAGAAAGAACGTTACTGGATGCCGGTGGACCTCTACGTCGGCGGCGCCGAGCACGCCGTGCTCCACTTGCTCTACAGCCGGTTCTGGCACAAGGTGCTCTTCGACCGCGGGCTGGTCAGCACGCCGGAGCCGTTTCAGAAGCTGGTCAACCAGGGGATGATCCTGGGCGAGACCGAGTACACCGGCTATCGCGACGCAGCCAGGGCCGCTGGGTACGGCCCTGACGAGAGCGAGCAGCGCCGGCGTCGTCGCCGGTCAAGCTGAGCGAAGACCAGGTCGTCAAGAAGGGCGAAGGTTTCGTGCTGGCGGCCGACCCGAGCGTTCGGGTCGACGCACGCGCCCACAAGATGTCGAAGGCTCGCGGCAACGTGATCAATCCCGACGCGATCGTCGCCGAATACGGCGCCGACAGCCTGAGACTTTACGAAATGTTCATGGGACCACTCGAAGCCGTCAAGCCCTGGAGCATGAAGGGAGTCGAGGGTGTTTACCGCTTCCTGGGCCGGGCCTGGCGGATGATCGTCGACGCCGAGGCCGACGTGCGTGCGGCTCGACCCGCGGGTCAAGCCGTCGACTTGACGGCCGAGCAGGCCAAGGTGGTGGCGCGCACGATCGCGGCGGTCACCGACGATCTCGAGGGCATGCGGTTCAACACGGCCATCAGCCGGTTGATGGAGTTTGTCAACTTCTTCACCGTCGCAGGACGTGCGGCCCAAGCGGCGATGGAGACCTTCACGCTCTTGCTCGCCCCGCTGGCGCCTCACATGGCCGAAGAGCTCTGGCAGCTCCTGGGTCACGAAGAGACGCTGGCCTACGAGCCCTGGCCGGAGCTTCGATCCCGCGCTCTTGAAGGATGACGAGGTCGAGATCCCGGTGCAGATCAACGGCAAGCTGCGCGGCAGGTCGTGGTCGCGGCCGGGCCGACGCCGATCGCGACCGATCGAAGCAGGCCGCGCGCGACGACCCGCAAGATCGCCGCGCTGCTCGAAGGCAAGACGATCCGCAAGGTCGTGGTGGTGCCGGGCAAGCTGGTCAATTTCGTGGTGGGATAACGTCGGACTCGAGGGCGAGCTCGCGCGATGCGAACGCACGCAGATCGCGAATGAGTCGCTCACGTTATCTCGTCGGGATCGACCTGGGAACGACCAACTGCGCGGTCGCGTATGTCGACACGCACGGCCGCGAGCGGCCGTCGGCCGACATCCGCAATTTCGAGGTGCCGCAACTGGTCGCGCCGGCGAGACCGCCCCGCGGGCGATGCTGCCGTCGTTTCTCTACCTGCCGGGCGAGCACGAGCTGCCCGCCGGGCGCCAGCCGGCTGCCCTGGAACGAGGGCGCCGACCGGATCGTCGGCGAGTTTGCCCGCGTCCAGGGCGCCAAGGTCCCCAGCCGCCTGGTCAGCAGCGCCAAGAGCTGGCTCTGTCATTCCGGCATCGACCGCGAGGCCGACATCCTGCCCTGGGGCAGCCCGCCCGAGGTCAAGAAGGTCTCGCCGGTCGAGGCGTCGGCGTCGTACCTGCGGCACATCCGCGACGCCTGGAACGATACGTTTGCGCACGACGACGAATCGAACCGGCTCGAAAACCAGGAGGTCGTGCTGACGGTGCCGGCCTCGTTCGACGAGGCGGCCCGCGAGCTGACGATCGAGGCCGCCAAGCGCGCGGGGCTCGCCTCGATCACGCTGCTCGAGGAGCCGCAGGCGGCGTTTTACTGCTGGATCGTCTCGCACCAGGACCGCTGGCAGCGCGAGGTTCGCGCCGGCGAGCTGATCCTGGTCTGCGACATCGGCGGCGGCACGACCGACTTCAGCCTGATCACGGTCGTCGAGACGCCGACCGGGCCCGGCTTCCGCCGCGTCGCCGTCGGCGATCACCTGATGCTCGGCGGCGACAACATCGACCTCGCGCTGGCGCATCACGTCGAGAAGAAGCTGGGCGGCGCGCGGCTCGACGCCGAGCAGTGGAGCGCGCTGCGGTTCGCCTGCCGGACGGCCAAGGAGAAGCTGCTGGGCGAGGAGCAGCCGGGGCTCGAGCGCTGGCCGGTGACGATCGCCGGCCGAGGCTCGAAGCTGATCGGCGGCAGCATCCAGTCGGAGCTGACGCGGGCCGAGGTCGAGGCGATCGCGCTCGACGGCTTCTTTCCGCGCGTCGGTCGGGCCGAGGACCCGCAGCGGGCCGCCAAGAGCGGCTTGCAGGAGTTCGGCCTGCCGTTCGTCGCCGATCCCGGCCGTTCCCAAGCACCTGAGCCACTTCTTGCGGCGGCATCGGGCCGAGGCGATCGCGCCGAGGGACACCAGCCGGCCGACCGGCCCGCGCGGCCCGACGCGATCCTCTTCAACGGCGGTGCGCTCACGCCCGGACATCGTCCGCGAGCGGATCGTCGAGGTGATCGCCTCGTGGTTCCGCGACGACCCGGGCCCGCCGTATCGCGCCGCGGGTGCTCACCAACGTCTCGCTCGACCTGGCCGTGGCCCACGGGGCGGCCTATTACGGAGTCGTCCGCCGCGGCGGCGGCATCCGGATCGGCGGCGGGACGGCCCGGTCGTTCTACGTCGGGCTCGAACCGGCCGCTGCCGACCAGGCCCTGGCTCTGCGTCGTGCCCGCGCGACGCCCAGGAGGGCGAGGAGATCACGATCGACCGGCCATGATTTCGACCTCTTGATGGGCCAGCCGGTCGTCTTCCCGCTGGCGAGCAGCTCGGTCCGGCCCGACGACAAGCCGGGCGCCCTGGTGCGCGCCGATCCCGACTCGATCCGCGAGCTGCCGCCGCTGCAAAGGCTGATGCGCGTGAGCCGCAAGGCCAAGGCCGAGCGCGCTCCGGTCAGCCTGGCGGCGCGCGTGACCGAGGTCGGCACGATCGAGCTCTGGTGCCAGTCGCGCACCGACGACGCGCCGCTGGCGGCTCCAGATCCAGCTCCGCGGCCCGGCCGGCCAGCTCGCCGCCGGCGGCTCGGTCACCGGCGACGAGTCCGACCGGGTCGTGATCGAGCAATCCGAGATCGACGCGGCCATCGCGGCGATCCGCGTGGCGTTCGATGGCCCCGCGGCGGCACCAGCCGTCGCCTGGCGAGCGAAGACGCCGGGCCCGCGCGGCTGGTCAAGCGGCTCGAGGAGGTGCTCGACGTGCCGCGCGACCAGTGGCCGCCGTCGGCGCTGCGGGCCTCTGGGAGCCGCTGCTCGAGCTGGCCGACCGGCGGCTGAAGAGCCCACGCCACGAGTCGCGCTGGTTCAACCTCGCCGGCTTCTTCCTGCGGCCGGGACGCGGCTTTCCGCTCGACGAGGTGCAGGATCAAGGCGCTCTGGCCGATCTTCCACCAAGGGGTCAAGCACACCAAGGACGTGCAGTGCTGGGCCGAGTGGTGGATCCTCTGGCGCCGGGTGGCCGCGGGCCTGTCGCGCCCGCATCACGACGAGATCTATCGCCGGCTCGCCCCGTTTCTGCTGCCGGTCAAGGGCACAAGCCCGGCCAAGAAGGCCGGCCGCCCCAAGCCCGAGCCGCACGAGCTCGCCGAGATGTGGCGGCTGCGCGGCCAGCCTCGAGCGACTTGCGCCGGACGTCAAGGAATCGCTGGGCGATGCCCTCTTGAAGGAGTCGCGCACGTCGCATGCCGGCGCACGTCCTCTGGTGCCTGGGTCGGCTGGGCGCGCGTGTGCCACTCTACGGCCCGGCCAACACGGTCGTGCCGCAAGGAGACCGCCGAGCGCTGGACCAGGTCGCTTCTGGCACGCTCGTTTGCCCCCGGCCGCGAGACCGCCGACGCGATCTTCGCCCTGGCGCAACTCGCGCGGGTCGCCAGCGACCGGGCGCGCGACCTCGACGAAGCGCTTCGGAACGAGGTCATCGCCCGGCTCACCGACCTGGGCGCCGACGAACGCGCGTCTGCGGCCGGTCCGCGAGTATCACGAGCTCGAAATCGGCCCAGCAGGCCCAGGCCCTGGGCGATTCGCTGCCGATCGGCTTGCGACTGCTCGAGCGACGCCGGCGTGACCGGCTCGATCGGTCAGAGCTAAGCGGTCATTCGTCCCCTCGCGTGTCGAGCGCGATCTCGCTTCGGGTGCATCCGGTGCGCGAAGGTAACCGGCACGTTCCAGATGTAGCTCTTGAATCTGGCAGAGGCTCGACGCTTCGCTGCAGACGAACGTCTGGAGCGAGAGCCGCAGCTCGAGCTTTTCGCCGCGGTGGCGGCCTTGGCCAGCGGAACGCTGATCGTGAGCTTCGGCGCCTGCGGCTTGATTTTCTGTCCCTCCGGCGCGGACCTCGGGCCCAGGAGCCGCTGGTGCCGGGCGTCTCGACCAGGTAGGTCAGGCGACCTCTTCGTTGAGCTTGAAGCCCTTGGCCAGCGGGACCGACACTGCCAGCTCGATCGACTTGCCGGCGGCGGCTTCGGCGGCGGCGACGCGTGATCTGCTTGGCATTCGGGAAGCTCGGCGGCCGCGGCGGCAGGGTGCGGCGGCGCCAGGTCGCTCGAGGGCCAGCGTCTTCGACGGCCTGGGTCTTGAGGTCGACGACGCGGATCTTGTGGTTGTTGGTGTCGGCGACGTAAAGGCTGGTCTGCCGGCCGCGCTCAGGCCGCCCGGTTGGTAGAAGCTCGGGCGGATCGTCGCTGTCGCCCGGCTTGTGCGAGCCGACCAAGGTCTGGACCGAGCGCGCTCCTGGGCTCGCAGATCTTGATCTTGTTGTTGTAGGTGTCGGCGATGTAGAGATGGCCGCCCGCGTAGGCAGAGCCCGAGGCAGTGCTGGAGCCGCACGCTCGCGCCGCGGCCGTCGCGGTCGCCGAACTCGAAGAGGCCCTCGCCGACGATCGTGCGCACGGCCGGCTGCCTTGCCGTGGATGCCGGTGATCACCCGCACGCCCGAGACTTCGGAATCGGCGACGAAGAGGTTCTCGCCGTCGGTCGCCAGCCCGCTCGGCTGGGCGAACTTGGCCGATGCCGGCGCGTGCCGTCCTGGATGTTCTCGTAACCCGACCCGGCGAAGACGCTCACGACGCCTCGGAGCCAGGTCGAGCTTCCAGATCTGGTGCGGCCCGGCCATGGCGATGTAGAGCGCCGGGTCGTCGCGCGATCTGAATCACGTCCCACGGGCTGCAAAGCGGGGTCGTCTTGGCCGGGCCGGAAGCGCCCGGGCTGGGGATGCTGCTGGCCTGCGTGCCGATGCCCGCGACCGTCGTCACCTTCTGCTCCTTGAGGTCGACGGCGCGGATCGCGTGGTTCTCGGTGTCGGCCACGTAGAGGGTTTCGCCGTCGAGAGCACATCCCCTGCGGCCGGTTGAACGTCGCCTTGTCGAAGCCGCCGTCGTCGAAGCCTTCTTCGCCGCTGCCGATCGTGACCGGCTTGCGCGCCGTCGAGGCCGGTCTGGACGATCCGGTTATGGCCGGTGTCGGCGATGAAGAGCCGCTTGCCGGCCGCGTCGGCGAGCACCTTGCCCGGGTAAGCAGGGGCCCGTTCGACGGCCGCTCCATCTCGGGAGTGAACTTGAGCGGGGTCAGGTTGAGGTCGCCTCTGGCCTTGTGCAGCTCGACGAGCTGGCCGATCTCGCGGTCGAGCACGTCGTAATGTCCCTCGCCCGGCACGCGCACCGACCTACTTCGCCGCCGGGCGTCGATCAGCACCAAGGTCGGCCAGCTATTCGACGCCGAAGTCGGTTCCAGATCGCCATGCTTCGCGTCGTTGACCACCGGGTGCTTGATCCGGTACTCGCGCGACCTTGCGGCGGATGTTCTCGGTGTCGCGCTCGGCGTCGAACTTGGCGGTATGCACGCCGATCACGACCAGCTCGTTCTTGTATTTCTCCTCGAGCTTGGCCAGGTCGGGAAGGACGTGGTGGCAGTTGATGCAGCAAAACGTCCAGAAATCGAGCAGGACGATCTTGCCGCGCAGCTCGGCGAAGCGTGATCGGGCCGGAGTTGATCCAGTCGACTCCCCCTTGAAGCTGGGCACAACACCTTCTTGATACGAAGCCAGCTTGATGCTGCGACGGCGGGTCCGGGCAGGCCGACCTCCGTCGGCGGCAGTCGGGCCGGCGCATCAAGCTCGAACGCCGATGAGCACCAAGCGACGGCGGCGACGGAGAATCAGCGCCGAACGGTCCAGCGAAGCCAGCGAGCGATTGAGACTCATGCCAGTGACCTCATCATGATGGTCAGGTCGGAACGATCGACGGCGCGCGGCCGCGCCGTCACGCCAAACTATTCTATCGCATGAGCCTCGGCTCCGACAGCGGGCGGCCTGACGCAGCGGTTTCGGCGCTCAACCGAGTCGAATGTTCCCGTGACGACACGATCACTGCGGGCCGCAGCGGCGACTGGCAAATGGCGCGAGCTATTGTTAAGATGAGATGAGTACCTCCAGGACGAGCGATCGCGCCGTGCGGAACGGCGCGCATCGACGCGGATGCGTGATCCGCTAGGGTTGGCGGAGTTTCCAGCAACCGGTCAGCGCGGAGCGACCACCATGGGCATGGACAAATCGCTGATCTGCAACGACGACTCGTCCAAGAAGACCGATCCCTACGGCGAGCTCAAGGTCTTCGCCGGCAGCTCGGGCAAGTCGCTGGCCGAGGCGATCTGCGACCATCTCGACATGGAGCTCGCGCGGTCGGAGACTCAGGTCTTCAGCGAGGGCAACGTCTTCGTCCGCGTGCTCGAAAACGTGCGCGGCCGCGACGTCTTCATCGTGCAGGGGACCGACTACCCGGTCAACGACAACTTCGTCGAGCTGCTCTTCTGGATCGACGCGTTCAAGCGCGCCAGCGCCACGCAGGTCACGGCGGTCATCCCCTATTTCTCCTATGCCAAGGGAGACAAGAAAGACGAGCCGCGGGTGTCGATCCGGGCGCGGGTCTGCGCCGATTGCATCGAGGCGGCCGGGGCCGACCGCGTCCTGACGATGGACCTGCACAGCCCGCAGATCCAGGGCTTCTTCAAGATCCCGGTCGATCACCTCTACGCGATGCCCGTCTTCGTCGATTACTTCCGCTCCAAGGAGATCCCCGACCTGGTCGTGGCCGCGCCCGACGTCGGCTTCGGCAAGCAGGCTTACAAGTTCGGCGAGATGATGCACGCGCCGGTCGCCTTCGGCAACAAGACGCGGCGCGGCCACGACGAGAAGGCCGAGATGCTCGACATCGTCGGCCAGGTCGAGCGGCAAGAACGTGCTGATCGTCGACGACTTCACGATCTCCGGCGGCACGCTGATCGAGATGGCCGTCGGCTGCAAGAAGCGCGGCGCCAAGGACATTTACGCCTGCGTCTCGCACGGCGTCTTCTCGCGCGGCTCCGCCGCCAAGATCGAGCAGAGCCCGATCAAGGAGCTGGTGCTCACCGACACGATCGAATACCGCTTCGAGCCGCTGCCCCCCTGCTGCAAGGTCGTGAGCGTCGCCAGCCTGTTCGCCGACGCCGATCATCTCGATCCACCGCCGCGAGAGCGTCAGCCGTCTCTTCAACTATTGAATCGCCGCGCGGCCGCTCGTTAGGGCGGTGGCGCGGCCACCACCTAAAGAGGCACACCTGTGATGACAGAGGATCGGCCCCGCACCCTGGGCGAGCTCAAGTCGAGCGGTTTCTCGATCGAGTCGGTCAAGGATGAAATGAGGCGGAACCTGATCGCCAAGCTCGAAGCGGGCGAGCCGTCTGTTTCCCGAGATCCTGGGCTACGAAGAGACGGTCGTCCCCCAGGTCCAGAACGCGATCCTCTCCAAGCACGACATGCTGTTCCTGGGCCTGCGCGGCCAGGCCAAGACCCGGATGCTCCGCCAGTTGGTCCACCTGCTCGACGATGCGATGCCGATCGTCGCCGGCTCGGAGATCCACGACCATCCCTTCGCGCCGGTCTCGCGCTACGCCCGCGATCTGGTCGCCGCCAGGGGCGACGACACGCCGATCGCCTGGATCGGCCGCGACGAGCGCTATCACGAAAAGCTCGCCACGCCCGACGTGACGATCGCCGACTTGATCGGCGAGGTCGACATGATCAAGCACGCCGAGGGCCGCTATCTCTCCAGCGAGCTGACGATGCACTTCGGCCTGATCCCGCGCACCAACCGCGGCATCTTCTGCATCAACGAGCTGCCCGACCTGGCTCCCAAGATTCAGGTCGGCCTGTTCAACGTGCTCGAGGAGCGCGACGTGCAGATCCGCGGCTACCCGGTGCGGCTGGACCTCGATCTTGTGCATGGTGTTCTCGGCCAACCCCGAAGATTATACCAACCGCGGCCGGATCGTCACGCCGCTCAAGGACCGCATCGGCTCGGTGATTCGCACCCATTATCCGCTCACCCGCGAAATCGGCATCGCCATCACCGATCAGAACGCCTGGCTCGACCGCGGCGGCGACAACAAGGCCCCGCTCGTGGTTCCCCAGTACATCAAGGAGGTCGTGGAGGAGATTCGCCCGGCTGGCCCGGTCGTCGCCGCACGTCAACCAGCAGTCGGGCGTCTCGGTGCGGATGTCGATCGCCAACCTGGAAAACGTGGTCTCCAACGCCGAGCGGCGCGCGATCGTATCGGGTGAGCATACGATCGTACCGCGCGTCTCCGACCTGGGTGCCGCGGCGGCCAGTGCCCGAGGCAAGCTCGAGCTGACGATGACCGAAGACGAAGGCCACGAAGACAAGCTGATCCATCGGATCATCGGCGAGGCCATCAAGAACATCTTCACGATCCACGTCGACGTCCGCGAGCTGCGGCCCGCGTCGACTATTTCGAGTCGGGACAGTAGCGTCGAGGTCGGCGACGGGCTGTCCGCCCAGGCGGTCCTCGAGCGCATCGCCAAGGTTCCCGGCCTGCGCGAACCGCGCGGACGAGCTGGCCCAGAAGGCCGCTCCGGGACTGGCCGACCGCGACGCCCTCCAGAGCGCGACCGCCAGCGCCGTCGAGTTCCTCCTCGAGGGGCTCCACGTGCACAACAAGCTCAACAAGGCCGTCAAGGACGGCGCTACCTCATACCGCCGCTAACCCGATCGAGACGCCACGACCGCCTGAACCAAAGCGAGGCCCGTCATGCCCTGGTACGAGTATTCGCAGTGGGACGGCACCCAGCAGTTCCTGCCCCAGTCGGCCGACAAGGCTTTTGATCAGCTCGCGCGAGCACCTCCTGCAGTATGGCGACCGCGTGTTGCGCAACATGGACGATCTCGAGGACGAGATGCCCGAGATCGTCGACTTGATCCAGAAAGAAGGGCTGATCGAAAAGGACCACGAGGGCCAGTGGCAGGTTACCCCGCGCGGCGTGAGGCGAGTGCAGGACCGCGCACTCGACGACCTCTTCCAGACCTTCCGCCGCGACTCGCTCGGCCGGCACGACACGCAGGAAAAAGGCGAGGGGACCATCCCGCTCGAAGACACGCGGCCCTACGTCTACGGCGATTCACTCGCCAACCTCAACCTGCACGAGACGCTGAAGAATGCTTACCTCCGCCAGGGAGGCGGAGTGCCGATCCGGCTCAGCTCGGAAGATTACGTTGTTCACGAGACCGAGTACCAGACGCGCTGCGCGACGGTCGTCTTGATCGACATGAGCGGCTCGATGGGCCGCTACGGCAAGTACTACACGACCAAGAAGGTCGCGCTGGCACTGCAGGCGATGGTCCGCGCCCGCTACCCGCAAGACTCGCTGCAGATGATCGGCTTTTACACGTTCGCCAACTTGATGAACGAGCGCCAGCTCTTGAACTCGGCGCCCAAGCCGGTGAGCATGTTCGACAGCCGGATGCACCTGCGCTTCGACCTCGACCAGCCTCCGCATCGCGTGCCCCAGCACTTCACCAACATCCACGCCGGACTGCGGCTGGCGCGCAGCGTGCTCTCGCGGCAACCGGCCGCCAACAAGCAGATCATCGTGATCACCGACGGCGAGCCCACGGCCCACATCGAAGGCCGCGAGGTCGTCTTGATCTATCCGCCGGCCGAGAAAACCGCGATCCACACGCTCGCCGAAGTCAGGAAGTGCGCCAACGCGGGAATCCGCGTGTCGAGCTTCGCTCTCATCGAGGATTACTTCTATCTCGGTCTCGTCAACTTCGTCGAGGAGATGGCCCGCGTATCCAAAGGCGTGGCGGCCTATTGCTCGACCGACGAGATCGGCAACCTCGTCTTCGAAAGCTTCGTCGGCGGCCGGCGCACGCGGCGGCATCGCAATTGATGCGGCGGATTCATTAACCCCCCGGGGTATCGAGTAAGTGCTTGAGCCGCGATGACAGCTCGACAGGCAGACGCGCAAGCCACGATTCGTCGATCAGCCCGACGTCGATCATGTCGCGAAGGTGGGTCCGATCCTTGTCCCGGAATGAAGTAAGTTTCATCCTGACGAGCGGCTCGAGAGCTACGACACGGTACAAGGCCTCCGGCTCAGACTCCTCGGTGTTGGGAGCCGCGACCGGGTCTTCGGAGCGCACCTTTTCGCCCGCGAATATGACGTGAACGGCGTCACGAGCCTTCGCTTTCGGCCCGTCGAGGAACATGTCGATCCCCTTGACGTGGCGGAAGATAAAACCTGCCTTCGAGAAGGCGGCCTTGGCAGCGTCGAGGTCCGAACGCCGCAACAGGATGTCAACATCTTGCGTGTTACGCACGGCGGACTCATCGATCCGCGCCACATGGGCCGCGACGGCGTTGCCGCCGATCACTGCGTAGGGAATCCCGGCCTCTTCGAGCGCTCGGGCCGCTCGATACACCCGGTCGCGAACTCTTTCCACGGCTCTCACCATCCTGTCCATCAGTTCTTGGTCGACCCAGAGGTCGGTCAAACTGGAGTCTTGAGCCTTTATGTCCATTGTTTCTCCAACGTGTAAGGCAGCACCTTGATCGCGCGTTTCTTGAGCGGCGCCAGGGCCTCCTTCAATTTACCTTGTTGTTCCAGCCAGGTCGATCTCGACAGAGGCGTGAGGCCCGCCGGAAGGGCATTCGAGTCGCAGATCTCATTTTCGTCGAGCAAGAACACGAAGTCTCCGGCACCGAGTTCGAGCGACTCGATTAGCCTGGCTGTCTGCTCGAGGTGCACTTCCGCTTGTTCCACCCCGCCGGCGCCGACGATCGTCAAGACGCTCGTGCCCAGGCCGGCCGACTTGAGGTCGGCGACGGCGGCACGAAGCGCGTCGTTGTCCCAGTTCTTGCGATACATCGAGCGAACGGCTGGGGAGCCGGATTCGACGCCCAAGCTCACACGTACCACGCCGTGCGCGGCCAGCGCGCTAAAGCCCGAGCGGTCGGGCAGGGACCGGGCGAAATCGGTGAGAAACGTGTGGACGCCGTCGAAGCGCACATGATCGTCGTCGCCGCGATTGGGCGAGCCCGCACGTGTCCTGGGCTCGATCGGGAATGTTCGGCCGATTGCGCTCAGATAACCCAAGATGTTGTCGACCGGCTGGTGCAGCACCTCGTTTCCGCCTAGAAACACGACTCGGCTTTGCAAGAGCCGCCGGCCCCACAGTTCGGCCACTTCTGCGATGTGTTCCGCGAATTGCTCACCGGAGCGC
This sequence comes from uncultured Isosphaeraceae bacterium, assembly GCA_963830625.1. Lineage (GTDB taxonomy): Bacteria > Planctomycetota > Planctomycetia > Isosphaerales > Isosphaeraceae > CAWHMZ01. The sequence continues at coordinate 172,186 of CAWHMZ010000015.1, forward strand.
ACGAGCGAGTTGCACGCTGGCTCAAGAGGCGAGGCGAAACCGGGAGCCGATTCGCACGTGCCTTGCACGACCACCGCGTTCTGGCATTCCGGAGGCAAGAATGAAATTGGCCCCAGAGCCTCATCGTATTTTCGACGGTGGGCAAGCCAGGCACTTGAGTCCCATCTACTGATCCTGTCGAGCAGGACGCGCAGCTCGTCGGTCACGAGCGGCACGGCCTTGCCCGCGGGCGGTTCCGCTCGACCGACCAAGCCCGCGTTGACGCTCGCGATGATACTTTGTGCCATCGACCGCACGCGTTCATCGAGGTCCGTGGCTTCCGCCGGGGAGAGCGTTCGTCGCTCGAGCACGAGGTTTTCGCCAATGCGGACTCTTTCGATCGCATGGACAGCCCCGTCGAGTCCCTTGAGGTAGTGCGTTCCCGCGACGAATGCGCGTTGCCAGCGGCCTTCGAGGTCGAAGTGGTAGATGGGGGCGTCGCCAAAGTAGATCGAAAACGCGCCGCGCTTCACGCCGGCGAAAATCGGATCTCCCGGTCCGTGTACCGGATTGAACCCGACCCGTCGCACATACGTCGCCCCCTGGTTCAGCAGGCAGGCAGCCTCGGTGGGGTGGTGTTCGGCCATGAGAACCTTGTCCAGAGAAACCTCACTCCTCGAAATGGGGGTTCTTCATTATAGTACGCGATCTTGACCAACTCCGCGCGATCTGGATCACGAAGTGCGCGCGGGGCGCGGTCGCGTGCTCGGGCCCCATACCAGCCCGAAGCGCAAGCGAGGGAACGAGCGGCGCTGCGCCAGACGAGCAAGGAGGATGAACTGATGTTCGAAACGCGGGCGCACCACACAGGCAGCCAGCAAGCCGTCGTGGCCCGCGCGGGCCAGTGGTGGCAGTGGCTCGAGCCGGTTGGATTGGTGGTGCTCGCGCTGGCATTGAACCTGGCAGGCAACGCCCGGACGGGTCTCTGGGACCGCGACGAGCCGCGCTACGCCGTCAGCGTGCGCGAGATGCGCCAGCGCGGCGATTGGCTCTTTCCGACCTTCAATGGCGAGCCCCGATATCACAAGCCCATTTTGATCTACTGGCTGATGGGCCTCTCCACGACCATGGCCGGCGACAATCCGTTCGGCGCGCGCCTGGTCTCGGCGGTCGCGGGCGCGGGCTCTGTGCTTCTCTTGTGGGTGCTGGGCAGGCAAATGCTCGGAAGTACCGGTGGACGATTGGCTGCGCTCGTGTACGCGACGGCGCCGATCGCCGTCGCCGAAGCCAAGCTGGCCACGACCGATGCCACACTGGCGCTGTTGCTCCTCGGCTGCCAAGTCTGCCTGGAGCGGCTCGGCCGACGCTCGTCTCCGATCGCTGCCGCGTGCTTCTGGGTGTGCTTGGCGCTCGCGATCCTGACCAAGGGGCCGGTCGGCCCCGCACTGGTGGCGGCCTCGTCGATCCTCGCCTGGTGGTGGGGTTGGCCGGCCGCCGCGTGGAACCGCCTTCACTGGCGGCGCGGACTCGTGGGGCTTGTCCTCCTGACGGCACCATGGTACATCGCCATCACCATCGTCTCGCACGGTGACTTTCTCCGGTTCGCCGTGGGCAAGCAGATCGTTAGCCGGCTGGCGTCCGAGGTGGAATCACACGGCGGTTTCCCCGGCTATTACCCCCTTGTCTCGACCTTGGTCTTCTACCCGTGGTCGGCGTTCGTCCCGGCCGCGCTCATCGGAGCCTGGTCGCGCCGGCGGTCCAACCCAATCTTCGGCTTTCTGCTCGGCTGGGCCATCGGTCCGCTGGTGCTGCTGGAGTGTTCCAGAACCAAGCTGATTCATTACTACTTGCCGGCGTTTCCGGCATGTGCGCTTTTGGTCGCCTGGCTGGTTCTATCGGTGGCCGCCGAGGGGGTCAACATCCGGCGCTGGCCCCTGGGCAGGCTGGCGATGGCGCTCTTGGTCGCGATCGGGCTCGGGGGTTGCGTGGCCCTGGTCGCCGCGGGCACGGCCTTTCCCGAGGCGCTGCGCTGCCGACCATGTTCGTCGCTTTCGTGCTGGCAGCAGGCACGCTCGCGGCGACCGCCTGGTTTCAACAAGCTGCGACCAAGCGCGCGGTCTGCGCGCTGGCGGCAACATGGGCGACCATCATGCTCTTGTTCTGCGGCTGGCTCGTCCCGCAAGCCGAGCCCTACCGAACGTCGCGGATCATCGGCGAGAAGCTGGCGTTACTCTCCGCCAAGCTGGGCATGGAGCCGGTGCTGCTCGAATACCAGGAGCCCGGTGTGGTCTACGCACTGGGACGACCGATCGCCACCACGCGCGATCGAGACGGCTTCTTCGCGCATTTGACGGGCCGGCGATCGGTCCTGACCGTCGCGCTGCCGAGTGAGATCGAAGTGATGCGCAGAACATTTCGGCCTGGAAGTGACCCCCATCGATGAGGTCGAGGGCTACGTCTTGAACAAGGGGATGCGGCGCACGCTCCAGGTCGCGATCGCGCGGCAGGCCGACGAGCCCGCGGTGGAAGAACCGTGGCTACCGCCCCACACCCGCAGGATTGGGCTGAAGTTCGAGCAGACGGACATAAAGTGAGCGAAGCTGCTGGGTCATGGTTTCGTGGCGGAATTGCTCGGCAAAGCGCCGGCGGCCTTCGTGTCCCATGGCCGCGCGGGTTGCGGGGCTGGCCGCCAGGTCGATGATCGCCTTCCTCAGGCCATCGAGGTCGCGCGGCCGCAAGAGCACGCCAGTCTCGGGAAGCACCACTTCGCGGGCCCCGTCGACATCGTAGCTGATCACCGGGCGGCCGACCAACAGTGCTTGCGGCAGCACCCGTGCCAGACCCTCGCGCAGGCTCGGGTGAATGACGGCATCGACGGCGTTCAACAGTTCGGGTATTCGGTCGGGTGTGACCAGTCCCGTGAGGATGAACCGGTCGCGGATGCCCATTTTTTCGAGGTCCGCGACGAGGTACTCGCGGAGGATGCCGTCGCCAATCCAGACAAAGCGCACCTCGGGTTGCGCGGCGATGACGTCGGCCGCGACGGCGATGATGTCCTCGTGCCCCTTCAACTCGAAGAGTCGCGCGACCGTCGCGAACGCGACGTCATTGTCGGCAAGCCCCAGCTCGCGGCGGACCTCCTCACGTGGCGCGCGCGGGCTGCAAGAAGGCGTCGGCGTCCATGCCGCTGTAAACCGTTTGAAACTGCTCGGGCCGGCCCACGCCCGCGGCCAACGCTTGCTCGGTCATGGCGTCGCACACGCTGACGATCGCATGGCAGCGCCGCGCGGCCCATCGTTCGAGCGAGATGTAAAGCCGGTTCTTGAGCGGGATCTCGAACGGCCCAAACGGCAACCCGTGGATGGTGTGCACGACCGCGGGCACTTTCTCGTGCCAGGCCGCTGCCCGACCGACGATTCCGGCCTTGGAGCTATGCGTGTGTACGACGTCGGGCTTGAGCCGCCGAAACGCCGCGCGCAGCCGGCGATAAGCCAAGAAGTCCACCACCGGCCGGATCGGCCGGACCAGCTCGGGAAAGACCTCGACGTTCAGATCCGCTTCGACAGCGCGGTCGAACAGGTCGCCTTCTGGCCCCTCGGCCGGGCCTGTGATCAGCGTGACGTCGTCGTGATAGTGATGGTGCAGGCCCTCGACCGTCAGCAGCGTGTTCTCCTGTGCCCCGCCAATGATCAGCCTGGTGATGACGTGCACGATCCGCATCGCGTCTCCCGCTGCTCTCGAAAGCTTCGGCTCACTGCGCCTGCGCAGGCGTCGGGCAAACGCTCTCTAGTCGGCATCATAACGAACCTTCACCAAGAACAGCCCGTGCGCCGGCGCCGTCGGCCCGGCAAGGGCCCGATCCAGTCCGGCAAGCACCTCGCCCACCCACGGCTCCGGCCGCTTGCCGGCCCCCACAAGCACGAGCGAGCCCGCGATCGAGCGCACCATATTGTACAAGAAACCGTCGGCCTCGACTTCGATCGTCACCACCGAGCCACGCCGTTCGAGCTTGAGGTCGACGAGGTTGCGCACGCTGCTGGTGCGATTGGGCCAGTCGGTCTCGAAGCTGTGAAAATCGTGCCGTCCCAAGAGCACGGCGCCCCTCGAGTCATCTTCTCGACATCGAGCGGCTGCGGAACGTGCCAGGCGTATCGAAGCTGAAACGGGTCGGCAATCTGCGCGTTGTCGATGACGTAGCGATACCGCTTGGAGCGCGCGTCGAGCGTGGCATGAAACGCTTGCGGCTTCTCCTCCGCGGAGTAGACCCGCACGTCGCGCGGCAAGAGTGCGTTCAGGGCCCTTACGAACGTATCGGTCGAGTGCCGCGACGCAGTGAGGAAGTGAACGACTTGCGTCAGCGCGTGCACGCCGGCGTCGGTTCGGCCGCTGGCGACTGTATTGGCCCGTTCGCCGGTCAACTCAAAGAGCGCGTTGTCGAGAGCTTGCTGAACGGTTCTCAGGTTGGGTTGGCGCTGCCACCCGTGAAAGTCAGTGCCGTCGTAGGCGATGGTCAGCTTGATGTTCCGCATCGAGACGTTCGGCGATCTTCATGTGGCGACCTAGGCTGGGGCGGCTGCCAGCTCGAGCAGCTTCTCGGCGATCTGGACGGCGTTGGTGGCCGCTCCTTTGCGGAGGTTGTCGCTCACGCACCAGAAAAGCAATGTGTCGGGACGGTGAAGGTCTTGGCGGATCCGGCCGACGAAGACGTCGTCCTTGCCGGCGGCCGCGGCGGCCAGGGGATACTCGCGCAAAAGCGGGTTGTCGACGACGGTCACTCCCGGAGCACTCGCCCACAACTGCCGCGCCAGCTCGGCCGTGATCGGCCGCTCGGTCTCGACGAGAACGGATTCGCTGTGCGATATCGCCACGGGCACCCGCACGCACGTCGGGCTGACGTCGATGGTCGCGTCGCCCATGATTTTGCGGGTTTCGTTGACCATCTTCATTTCTTCCTTGGTGTAACCGCTTGGCAGAAAGTCGTCGACTTGCGGAATGCAGTTGCCGTCGATCGGATGGGCAAACTTGGAGGGCGCCGGCGCCGCGGCCCCGCGCACCCGCGCCGCCACTTGCGTTTCGAGCTCGTGAATCCCCTTCTGGCCCGCGCCTGAGACAGACTGATAGGTCGAGACGATCACCCGGCGCACCCGCGCGAAGTCGTGGAGCGGCTTGAGTGCGACGACCAGTTGGATCGTCGAGCAGTTGGGGTTGGCTATGATGCCATGATGCTGGAAGATGTCGTGCGGATTGACCTCCGGAACCACAAGCGGAACATCTGGCTCCATGCGGAACGCGCTCGAGTTGTCGACCACGACGGCGCCCGCGGCTGCCGCCACAGGGCTCCACTGCCGCGAAATCGCCGCCGGCGTGCTCGACAAGGCAATGTCGACGCCGCGAAACGCGCCGGCGGTCAACTCTTCAATCGGGTGGCGCTCGCCGCGAAAGACGACTGACTTGCCCAGGCTGCGCGGCGACGCCAGGAACCGGATCGAAGCCACCGGGAAATCTCGCTCCTCGAGCAGCCTGACCATCCGCTCGCCGACTGCTCCGCTCGCCCCGACCACCGCCACGTGCTTCACCGCGCTTGACCTCCCGAGGTCCTTGACGCCGTTCCGATTTAAAGGTTCGCGCGCAGCCGCCGCCACGAGCACATCCTACGATACGCAGCCGCCGGCGACAAATCCAGGCGAGTCGCGATCGTCGCCCGCGGGGGGAATTGTCAACTGTCCGCCGGAGGCGCGGGTCTATAGAATAGGGTGCACTCCGCAGCCGTGATCGAAAGTCACTCTGGATGGGGGCCGGTTCCTTGAAAGTCTTGGTCATCGGCAAAGGGGGGCGTGAGCACGCGCTCTCGTGGAAGCTGAAACAGTCGGCGCGCGTCACCGACGTCTTCTGCGCGCCGGGCAACGCGGGAACGGCGCTCGATGTGCAAAACGTCGCGATCGAGACGTCCGATTTCCGGGGCCTGGTCCAATTTTCCAAGAGAGAGGGCATCGGCCTGGTGGTCGTTGGCCCCGAAGAGCCGCTCGTGAAGGGAGTGGTCGACGTCTTTCAGCGCGAGGGCCTGCGCATCTTCGGCCCGCGCAAAGAAGCCGCCGAGCTCGAGGGGAGCAAGGTCTTCGCCAAGGACCTGATGCGCCAGGCCGGCATCCCCACGGCCGACTATCGTGTGTTTCGCTCAGGGCCAGACGCCGAGCACTACGTCTTGTCGCGCGAGGTGGCGCTGATCGTGCGCTCGCGCGGTCGCTCGACGATCCGCCACACCCTACATTGCCGCACGGCCGGTGAAACGCTCGAGGCGATCGAACGCATCATGGACCCGCGCGAGATGCTCAGCCCCGGCGTACAGGTCGAGATCGAGGAGCGAGGGCAAAAGCGAGTCTTCAGCACCGCGGCCGAAGCACGCGACTTCGTGCTCGGCCGCCCGCTGGGCATGGTCTTGAAGGCCGATGGACTGGCCGCCGGCAAGGGCGTGTCTGTGTGCGACAACCTGCGCCAAGCACTCGAGGCCATCGACCAGATCATGGTTCGGCGCATCTTCGGCCAGGCAGGCGACCGCCTGATCATCGAAGAACGCTTGGACGGCCAGGAGGCCAGCGTGCTGGCCCTTACCGACGGCCGCACGATCGTTCCGCTCGAAACCGCCCAGGACTACAAGCGCGCCTTCGACCACGACGAGGGCCCCAATACCGGCGGCATGGGCGCATTCTCGCCGACGGCCAACGTCAGTTCCGAGCTGATGGACCAAGTCGAGCAGGAGATCTTGGTTCCCGCCGTGCACGCTCTGAAACGAGCCCGGCGCCCCTTCCGCGGCGTCCTCTATGCCGGCCTCATGCTCACTAACCAGGGCCCCAAGGTCCTTGAGTTCAATGTCCGGTTCGGCGATCCCGAAACCCAGGTGGTCCTGATGCGGCTCAAGACCGACTTGCTCGACGTGCTCGAGGCCACGGTCGACGATCGCCTCGACACGGTTTCGCTCGAATGGGACCTGCGGCCGGCCGTGAGTGTCGTGATGGCGTCGGAAGGTTACCCCGGCCATTACGAGCGCGACCGTGTGATCCAGAACCTCGAGGCTGTCGAGAGAATGCCCGACGTCAAGGTTTTCCACGCGGGCACAACCCTGCGCGGCGACCCGACGCTCGGGCGCGAGAGCCGGGTCGTGACCGACGGCGGCCGCGTGCTCACGGTGACGGCCCTGGGTTCAAACCTGGCCGAAGCCCAGTCGCGCGCCTATGAAGCCGCCCGCGCCATCAAGTTCCAGGGCGCGTGGTACCGCCGCGACATCGCCGGCCACGCGATCCGCGCCGCGCGTTCATAGACCCCCTGCGGGTGGTACGACCTCGCCGCGGCTGTGGCTGCGGCGCGCCCTTCGCTTTATTCAGGGTTTCCAACCTCGGGAGAAACGCTCCGATGATCGCCAAGACCGAGATCTTGCCGCCGCGCTCCAATGGTTCCACCGCCGACCTGGCCTCGAACAGCGCGTACGGGCCGGCTCGCGCCACCGTCTCGGGCCGACCACTGTCGAATGAGGAATTGAAGCTTACGCACGCCTACTGGCTGGCTTGCAACTACCTGTCCATGGGCATGATCTACTTGCAAGACAACCCGCTCCTGCGGGAACCGCTCAAGCCAGAGCACATCAAGGAACGCCTCCTCGGGCACTTTGGGTCGAGCCCCGGGCTTTCATTCATCTACGTCCATCTGAATCGCCTGATCAAGAAGTACGACCTCGACGTGATCTTCTTGGCCGGACCGGGGCACGGGGCGCCGGGCGTCATCGGACCGGTGTACCTGGAGGGCACCTATTCCGAGGTGTACCCCGACAAGAGCGAGGATGCCGACGGGCTGCATCGCTTCTTCAAGCAGTTCTCGTTCCCCGGCGGGATCGGCAGCCACTGCACTCCCGAGCTGCCCGGCAGCATTCACGAGGGCGGCGAGCTGGGCTACGTGCTCTCTCACGCGTGCGGAGCGGCGTTCGACAATCCGCAGATGATCGTGGCCGCCGTTGTCGGTGACGGCGAATCCGAAACCGGGCCGCTCGCCACGTCGTGGCACATCAACAAGTTCTTGAATCCGATCCGCGACGGGGCCGTGCTGCCGATCTTGCACTTGAACGGCTACAAGATCAACAACCCGACACTGCTCGTGCGCATTCCACACGCCGAGCTTGAGAGCTTGCTTTACGGCTATGGGTGGTCGCCTTTTTTCGTCGAGGGGTCGGAGCCCGAGTCGATGCACCAGGCGATGGCGGCGACGATGGAACGCTGTGTTGAAGCGATTCGCGCGATCTGGAAGGAGGCTCGTGAAACCGGCTATTCACGTCGGGCGGTCTGGCCGGTGATCGTCCTCCGCACGCCGAAAGGCTGGACCTGCCCCGCAGAGATCGACGGCAAAAAGCTCGAAGGCTCGTGGCGCGCCCACCAGGTGCCGATGGCCGACGTGAAATCGAACCCCGCGCGGCTGCGCCAACTGGAAGATTGGCTCAAGGCACACCACCCGGAGGAACTCTTCGACGCCCACGGCCGCCTCGTTCCTGAGCTGCGCGAACTGGCCCCCGAAGGTCCGCGGCGCATGGGAGCCAATCCCCACGCCAACGGCGGCGTTCTCAAGAAGCGCTCCGACTGCCGGACTTTCGCTCTTACGGCGCGACCATCGAGAGGCCCGGCACCGTCCGCGCCGAAAACACGCGACCGCTCGGCAAGTTCCTCCGCGACGTGATGAAGATGAACCCGGGCAACTTTCGCGTGTTCGGCCCGGACGAGACCACGTCGAACAAACTGAATGCGATCTACGAGGTTACCAAGAAGCTCTGGCTGGAGGAGTACCTGCCCGAAGACGCCGACGGCGGCGAGCTGGCGCCCGACGGGCGGGTCGTCGAAATGCTCAGCGAACATACCCTCGAGGGGATGCTCGAAGGCTACCTGCTCACCGGCCGGCACGGCTTCTTTTCCACGTACGAAGCGTTCGCGCACGTGATCGACTCGATGTTCAACCAGCACGCCAAATGGCTCACTGCGAGCAACTTGCTTTCCTGGCGCGCCAAGGTGGCATCGCTCAACTTGCTCATCACCAGCACCGTCTGGCGGCAAGACCATAACGGGTTCACTCACCAGGACCCGGGTTTCCTCGACGTCGTCTGCAACAAGAGCCCCGAGGTCGTGCGTATCTATCTGCCCCCCGACGTCAATTGCCTGCTGTCGGTCGGCTATCACTGCCTGGGGCGCGAGAATTACGTGAACGTGATCGTCTGCGACAAGCAGTCGCACCTCCAGTACATGAACATGGACGCGGCCGTTACCCACTGCACCAAGGGGATCGGCATCTGGGACTGGGCGAGCAACGACGAGGGCCAGGAACCCGACGTGGTGATGGTTTCGGCCGGCGACATCCCGACGCTCGAATCGCTGGCGGCCACGGCGATGCTCCGTCACGAGTTTCCCGACCTCAAGGTCCGCTTCGTGAATGTCGTCGACCTGTTCCGCCTGCAACCGAGCACCGAACATCCACACGGATTGACCGATCGCGATTTCGACAGTCTGTTCACGACCGACAAGCCGGTACTCTTCAATTTTCACGGTTACCCGTGGCTGATTCACCGGCTCGCCTATCGCCGCACCAACCACCGCAACTTGCACGTCCGCGGCTACAAGGAGAAAGGCAACATCAACACGCCGCTGGAGCTGGCCATCCAGAACCAGATCGACCGCTTCACCTTGGCCCGCGACGTGATCGACAGGGTGCCGCGTCTGCAGGGCACCGGCGCACACGCCAAGGAGAAGTTTCGGAACCTGCAGATCGAGTGCGAGAATTACGCCTATGACCACGGAGTCGACAAGCCCGAGGTCCGTGACTGGACGTGGCCTTTCTGAGAAGCTGCGTCATGGTCACCGGGAAGTAACGCTCGGAGTGATGACTTGTACCAAGCAATACTCGTCCTGAACGCAGGCTCGTCGAGCCTCAAGACGTCGATCTTTCGAATTGAGCCTAAGGGCCTTGCGCTCGTGGCCGCCGCTCACGTCGACGCGATCGGGACGGCGCCCAAGTTCACGTTCCGCGAGCGGACGGCGGGCCTGATCGAATCGGAGACGCTCCCGGTCACGTCGGACCACGCCGACAGCATCGAATTGATCTTGCAGCGGGCCTCGCTACGGCTCGAGGGCCTTCAGTTCGCCGCCGTCGCCCACCGCGTCGTGCATGGGGGGACGCGATTCGATCAACCTGTCCGCATCGACGCTGGTGTGGCGGCCGAACTCGAGCGCTTGGTCCCGCTGGCCCCGCTCCATCAACCGAATGCCCTCGCGGGCATTCGCGCGGTCGAGACCAAGGCACCGCACTTGCCGCAGGTAGCGTGCTTTGACACGGCGTTCCATCGTGCCCAGCCTCCGGTCGCGCAGCAGATCGCCTTGCCGCGCCGGTTCGCCGAAATGGGGGTTTGTCGCTACGGCTTTCACGGGCTGTCGTATGAGTACATCGCGTCGGTGCTGGCGCAGATCGACCCCAAGGCAGCGCACGGGCGCACGGTGGTGGCGCATCTCGGGCACGGCGCCAGCTTGTGTGCCATGCGGGGCGGGCGCAGCGTGGCGACAACCATGGGGTTCACCCCCGCCGACGGATTGGTCATGGGCACCCGTCCCGGCTCAATCGACCCGGGCCTGGCCGTTTACCTGGCGCAAGCCCATCACATGAGTGCAAAGGAACTCGAACATCTCTTCTTCTACGAGTCGGGGCTCTTGGGCGTCTCGGGAATCTCGGGCGACATGCAGACGCTCCTGTCCAGCGACGACTCCCATGCAGCCGCGGCCATCGAGTTGTTTGTTTACCGCATCAGCCAGGAGCTGGGAGCGATGGCGGCAACGCTCCAGGGCCTTGACGCCCTCGTGTTCACGGCCGGCATCGGCGAACATGCCGCGTCGATCCGTGCCCAGGTCGGCCAGGCCAGCGCGTGGCTCGGTGTCGATCTCGACCAAGAAGCAAATGCGGCCGGCGGACCGAAGATCAGCTCGCCCGAAAGCCGAGTAAACGCGTGGGTCGTCCCCACCGACGAGGAGCTGATCATCGCTCGGCACGCGCGCCGCGTGCTGGGGTTATGACGACTTCTTGCGGCCGATGTTAATGATCGCCTCGCCGCGATAATCGCCATAAACGACGTCGATCGTGTAGGTACCGGGCGTGACAGTGCGCACGCCAGGCTGATTCGACCGGCCTTTCCACACCGTGATGAGCTTGACGCTCTTGCCCGGCTCGAGGGTCTTGAGTGCAGCACTCTGCACCGGGCGAGACGTTTGCCAGATTACCGTCGATCCCTCCATCACCGTGATGCGCTCGGGGCCCTTGATCGACGATAGGGCCGCCTTGGTCTTGCGCACCGTCTTCGAGCGCCAGGGCAATGTGGACGCTCTGGCCCAGCTTGTATGACGTCTGGTCCGTCGACACCGTTGCGGTGACGCCCGCGGTCGCCTCGACGTGAGAAGACGAACCCGCCGATGCGCCGACGATCTGGAACGTCGCCGTCGACCCGTTCGGGTCGAGCAAGTCGGAGACGACATAAGTGCCGCTATCTTCGGAGTTGGTGTTCCACGTCTGGGCCTGGGTTAATGACTGGCCAGGCTGAAGCGTTGTCCAGCTCGTGCTGACGCTGAACGGGAAACCCTGGACGAGATTCCCGTTTTGCGTCACCTGGATCGACGTGGCCCCGGTCACGACCGCGATCGGTTGGTCCCCCTCGTTGGTCTCGGTGAAGGTCATCGTCACCGGCTGCCCAGCTTGATAGACGGACTGATCGGTCGTGATGCTCGTCACGACGTCCCACGAAGACGGAGCCGCTATCTGAAACTCGGCGGTCAGTTGGGCCTGGTCATTTTGGGGCCCGTAAGTCGCGAAGAAAGTGCCGGTCAGATTCGCCAGGTTGTCAGGACCTTGGTCGGGAATCGCATACAACGTGTCGCTATAGGATTGAGTCTGCCCAGGAGCGAACGTTTTAGGATTCGCACTGACGAATTGAGGGTATGCAATCAGCCGCTCGGGCGCACCGTTATGCCAGATATTGAACGCGGCAGGCTGCGAGTCAGCAAACCTGGTGATCGTCTGATCGGACGTGTTCGTGTCCGTGTAAGTCATCGTGATCGGCTGGCCCATCTGGTAGACCTGCTGATCGGTCGTGAGCGTGGTCGCCAGCGGATCGGTAATCTGAAATGTCGCAAGGACGTCGGCGCATTGGGATTTGTGACGACGAAGAGACCCGAATGATTCAGCGCGTACGTCGACGTGCCGAGCGTGTACGGCGTCGTGCCATTCCAGGTCGCAGTCTGGATGATTGACTGGCCCGGTTCCAAAAGCTCGGGCTCGGCTGGCCCGCCCGCGACGCTCTGATTTGACTGCCAGATGACGTATCCGCCCTGTGCAATGCTGAAGTCCGTCGGGAACACGGCAACCAGCGCGGGCTGGTCGCCCGTGTTGGTCTCGACGAGCGTGAAATTGATCGGCTGGCCCACCGAGTAGACCTGCTGATCGGTCGCCAGGCTGTAAGTGATGCCCGAGAGAAGCGAGCGGCGTTCCAGAGCGTCGACAGTGAGCGCCGTCTTCCGAGCCATCGCTCACCTTCTATCGGCGGTTGTGTGGTGCGAGAGGCAAGTCCAACGCGTGCGCAGTCCCCTACGAGCGGTATGCGTCCATCGGGCACTATACCAGAGCGCGGGCCGATGTCAATGCAATGATGCAGCCATTTGGCCAAGGAATTCGCGTCTGTCCGTTGTGGCGGCAAGCGCGACTGACGGCGCCAGGGCGAAACCATGACGCCCGCCGGCCGAAACGTGGATGCCCCCGCGCGCGCCGCCGGGGCTCGTGCTGCCTACGCGCGTGTTGCTCGAGGTGTCCGGGCCGGCGCGCGGTGCGGCCGCTTGGCCCAGCCTGGCGCGGCCGGTGCGTCACTTCTTCTTGCGCGGTGTGTCGTGATGTGCCGTAGGCGTTGTGTGGTCGGTTGGCGTGTCTTTGGTCGACGCCCGCAGCGTGCTAAATCGCGGCTGATCGACCTTGAACAAGCCCTTCAAGGCGTCTTGGCCCTTGTGATAAACTGTCGGCTGCGGGTACGGCTGATACGGCACCACAGGCGGTATGACCGGTCCGTGCGAGAGATGGCCGATCCGGGAGTAGAACGCCTTGCTCGGGTCGGTCACGAAGGCGTTGCCGACGTTGTTGATCGTGCCCTCGACCTTGGCATTGATGACGCCGCGCGGCAATACGAGGTTGCCGGATGCAGGGCCAAAGAGCGGCGTGAATGTACCCGAGGGGTCGGGGTCCACCGAGGCCGAGAAGATTGAATTGGTCACGCTGCCCGCGATCCGCGCCCGTATCGATCCGCCGTTCTGGCCGATCGGTTCGGATTTGCCCGTCAAGGGATTAGTCTCGGGGCTGGTGGCCGTCGGCGGCGGATCGCCGAAAAAGACGCCGGTGCCCGTGGCGAACAACGTCGTCGGCGGCGTGTTGGAAAACGTGAAGAGGCTCTGCATCATGCCCACATTGACGTTGGTGTTGGTGACGTCGCCGCCGATCAGCAGGTTGCCGATCGAGCGCTCGACCGTCACGGTGGAATTGATGGCGTCGCGGTTGGCCGTGAGCGATGAGATCGCCAGGCTGTTGATCGTCACATTGTCCATGCCCAGACCAAAGGAGATGTTGCGCGAGCCCGAGGGGGCAACCAGGAGTACGTTCTGCGTCTGGCCGCCGATGTAGTAGTTGCTGATCTTGGCATCGAGCTGACCCTCGGCCGCTGCCGCGTTGATCGGATCTTCGTCGATAAACGTCGTGAAATTGGTGGCGCTGCCGCCGATGCGCACGTCGCCGATCTGACCTGTTGCGGGGCCGCCCTGCGAAATCAAATACGTGCCGCCCGGCGAGGGAGCCGACGTCGGGGCATTGATCAGTTGAGTCGGCACCAGGCCCGACGTCGTGTTGCCGTCGATCTGGTTTGCCTGGAACAGATTTAACCGGCCCGTCACCAGAAACGTGGCGTAGTCCTGAAAAGCGGCATCTCCCGCCGTCGAATTGGCCTCGCCGGTGCTGTTGACTGAGTTGACGATGATGCTCGTTCCCTGGACGATCGGAATGCCCAGGTTGATCTGGAACTCGTTGCTCTGACCGGTCTGGTCCAGGGGCGTGCCCCCCGCCGGCGTATAATTGACATCCACGCCCCCGAAACGAAGTACGTTCACGCCCCCTGGAATGGAAATCTCACCGGCCGACATCGCGCTGCCGTGAATCTGCGACGCCACGCTCGGTTTGGCGGTCTCGGTGTGCGCCAGGTAAAAGTCCGGCATGTCGATCGCATTGATGCCGTCCTGGACGGTCCGGAAGTTGCTCACCTGGCCCTGGTCGATTTTGCCCAGCTCGCCGGTCGCGGTCACGAGCAGGTTTTCGAAATAGACAAGCGCGACGTGGTTGCTCGGGTTGGGATAAACCGTGCCCACCAGACGCGTCTCGGAGCTGATCGCTCCGCCCACTGTGATCGTCTGAATCGATTCGTCGAGGTCCTGGGTGGAATCGCTGAAGACGTCGCCGTTGGTACCAATAACGCTCAGCGCGCCTGGCCCATAAAGGCGCAGGACCCACTGCGAGCCGTCCGGGTCGGTGCCCCGGACGGTGGCGGTCGCCGTTTCCCGGCCTGGGCCGGTGTTAAGAAGCTGCCGCGTTTCCAGACTCTCCGCCATGGGCCGAAGGGCACGTCTCGGCGGTGTTGGCTTCCACTTCGACATGAATCCGTTACCCCTTTCCACGAGGCGAGGCCGATTCTACGTCTAGAAAAACTGCTCGAACCTCAATCAGACTCTGGATTTGCACCGCTTCAGCGTTCGTGTCAGCCCGAGGCGGATTCCGTTTCCACCCCGCGCCTCTTGCACGCAATCAGACAGATATGCGACCATTCAGCAATGTCGTTAATGGCGGGAGATTCCGCCTGCTTTGATCCAGAATCGACAGCATGTACGGTATTCTTGAGGAATTCGTTAAAATCTTTGTGTTCGCTACAACCCGAGTCTTGGGAACGACCTCTCTTTTCATAACGGTCGAGCTGGGGCCGCCGGTGCGGTCGTACGAGCGACCGGGCCGCGATGGGCGGTCCAACCGGGACCGCACGTCGGCGCCCTAGTCGCGTCGACAACGGCTGAAGCGACGTCAGGGCGTCGCTTGAGGGGCCGCAGGATCGCACCGCCATGAACTCTCCCGCCAGCACGCGCCGTCGCCCGTCGGTGCACATCACCTTGCAGCGGGCCGCCAGGCTTAACCAATTCGTTCGCTTCCTGGCCGAGAGCCCTCGGCCGCGCAAAACAATCTTGAACGAGCTCCGCATGGGATTGCGAACGTTCTATCGCGAGCTCGAGCTCCTCAATCGGTGCGGCGTAAAGGTCAGGCACAAGAACAGGATGTACCACCTCGTGCCGACGCCCGCCGAGGCCGAGGGTCGCCTGCCATTTCCGGATCCGCAGCTCAGCTTTGCCGAGATGGCTGAACTGGCGGGGTGCGACTGTCGCGCCGGGCGGCGGCTCGCCGAGTTACTCGCCGCCGTGGTCGATCAACCCGCGCCCCCAAGGGCGCCCGCGCAAGAGCGGCAAGAGCAAGAAGAAGGGCACGTGATCGCAGGCCGTGGCCCTGGCGACTTCTCGGACGGGTGCCGTGAAGGGGGCGCCGCAATCGTTCCCGCTGCTCACAGGCACGCGCGCGGCGAAAGCGAAAGTTGTGTTCGCGAGGCTCGTTAGGGCGGCGCACCTCGTGAGCCGTCAATCCGGCGCGCGAGCGAGCTGCCACTGGTAAGCGGCGTGAGGCGTCTTCGTCCCTGCAAACTGCTCCCCCGCTAGCGGCCAGATATTGGGGCGCGAGCCGTCGAGGTCCGTGAAGCCGTATGTCTCTGACAGCGACCACGAGCTGTAGACCCCGCCAGACCAGCGGCCGACTTCCGGGTCGGCTGCCAGGGCCGCGACCGCCCGTCCCACGAAACACGGGGTTTCCGAATGGATGAATCCAAAGCGCTTGGCCTGGGCGTTGGTTTCGGCCGCGTCGCGCCAGTTGGCCTCGGTGACGCCGAAGCCCTCGAGGATCGCTTCGGTGCGCATGAAACCGGGCGTGATGGCCACGGCGGCGACGCCATGAGGGGCCAGCTCTTCGGCCAGTCCGTAAGCGATGCGCTTCAAGCCCGTCTCGACCAGGTCGAAGTAGAAGTGGCCGTGGTAGCCGATTGCCTCCCCCTCGACAATTTCGACCAAGAGCCCGCGCTTGCCGGCAAGGAACAGAGGCACCGCGTACCGGCAAGTCAGGACGTGCGACCAGATCCAGCCGTCAACCATCGCGCGCCCCTCAGCGACCGAGAGCTTCCAGAATGGGGCCCACGACACGACCGGCTGGCCGGTCGCGACGTTGACCAATACGTCCAGCCGCTTCGCTTCGCGCTCGACTTGCTCGAAGAGCTGCTCGACTTCAGCCTCGACGTGGTGGTCGACCCGAACTGCAATGCCCGTGCCGCCGGCGGCCGTGACAAGCTCGGCCGTTTCTTCAATCGATTCGGGCCGGCCGGCATGATGGTGGCCGGAGGTATTCGCCTGTCGCCGGCTGCTGCGGCCGGTGCAATAGACCGTCGCCCCCGCCTCGCCGAGCATGCGCGCAATCCCGCGACCTGCCCCACGCGTTGCCCCCGCGACGACCGCAACCTGGCCCAAAAGCGGCTTCATCTTTGCCTCCACGCGGTTGGTGACGCTCGCTGGCTTGGCGCTGCCCAGCGGCCGCGCCTATACTAAACCACGATTTAGTTACTATACTAAACGCTCATATAGAAACGTCAAGGGCGATGTGTCCACGGCCGAGAAAAGCCAGCGACGAACAGATCTTCGCGGCGGCGCAGCGCGTGATGATGAATCTCGGTCCGGCGCAGTGGACGCTGGCCGACATCGCTCGGGAAGCGGGGCTCACTGCCGGCGCGCTCGTGCAGCGGTTTGGCTCGAAACACACGCTCCAACTTGCGCTGACCGAGCGCTGGGCAAGCTCGATGCACGAAATGTTTGCGGAACTGCGCCGCGTTCATGCGTCGCCGCTGGACGGGCTCAGGGGCTACGCCGAATGCATCGCGCAAATGGGCCAGACGCCCGGCACGCTGGCGCACCATCTGTCCTATCTGCAGCTTGACCTGACCGACCCCGATCTTCACCGGCACGTCCGCGCCGGCGCGATCGCGACCCGCGCGGAGTTGCGCGCGCTCATCGCCGAGGCCGTCGCTGCCGGCGAGCTGGTGCCAAGTGTCGACACGATGGCGCTGGCGCGCGCCGTTGAAGTGGCGCTCAATGGGTCACTCTTGACGTGGGCGTTCCACCAAGACGGGCCGGCATCCGACTGGGTGCTCGCCGATTTAGACGCCGTCTTACGACCCTACTTCCCAAAAGCGGCAGCGACGGGCCGGCGACACGCGACGAAACGGTCCCAGGGCCGTCACGGCAGCTCGCAGGCTGCTCTCACGCGAGCCAAGCCGCCCCGAAAGTCGGAGCCATCTTGAATGCGGTGGCCGATTGCTTATTTTGATATCGTTCGAACTATCTCGCGTCACGACCTTGCGATCGAGCGTGAGGGCACCAGGTCGAGGGAGGGCATCGATGAGAGTTGTGCTGGGAATGACATGGGCTGCAGTGAGCGTAATCGGCTTCGTGTCGGCGTGCGACGGGGCGCGGGCAGAAGAGCCCCAAGCAAAGGAGCAGATCTGGGAAGGGAAGCTCTTGGTTCGCGCTGGAGTGGACATGCGGTTGGTCGTCCGCGCGATCCCGCGCGCCGACGGCGGTTTCGACGCCACGCTCGACAGCCCCGACGAAGGATTCAAGGGGCTCAAGCTCAGCTCGGTTGCGCTCGACAAGTCCAAGCTTGCGTTCGAGCTGAAGATCTCGGCCGCTCGCTTCGAAGGCAAGATGAACGCAGCCGGCACGGAAGCCGACGGAACCTGGAGCCAGCGCGGGGCGAATTTGCCTTTGAAGTTTGTGAAGAAAGACAAGCTTACGCCTACGCCCGCGATCGTGGGCCAGGAGCAGCTCTGGGAAGGCAAGCTGCCCGTCGGCGCGGGACTTGAATATCGGCTCGTGCTCCACCTCGGCAAGACCGCCGCGGGCGAATGGCTGGGCAAGCTCGACAGCCTTGAAGAAGGGTTCAAGGGGTTGAAGTTAAGCGCAATCACGCTGGATCAGACCCGGCTGGCGTTTGAGCTCAAGGTGTCGAACGCGAAGTACGAGGGCAAGCTGAACGCCGACGGCACCACGGCAGCCGGCACCTGGAGCCAGCCCGGGGTCACACTCCCGCTGACCTTCAAGAAGACCGGGAAGCTCACCGAGATCCGCCGACCGCAGACTCCGCGGCCGCCGTTTCCATACAAACAAGAGAACGTGACTTACAAGAACGAAGCAGGGGGAGTGACGCTGGCGGGCACGCTCACTGAACCGATCGGGCAAGGGCCTTTTCCGGCGGTCATCCTGATCAGCGGTTCGGGCGCGCAGGATCGCGACGAGACGATCTTACAGCACAAGCCTTTCCTGGTGCTGGCCGACACCTTGACGCGCCGCGGCGTGGCCGTGCTTAGAGTCGACGACCGCGGCGTCGGCGGCTCATCCGGCAGCACGTCGCAGTCCACTAGCGAAGATTTCGCCGGCGACGTGATGGCTGGGATCGCGTTTCTCAAGTCTCGGCCCGAAATCGAGGCGCGCAAGATCGGCTTGATCGGTCACAGCGAGGGCGCCTTGATCGCTCCCCTGGTTGCCGGCCGATCGCGCGACGTCGCGTACATCGTGCTCTTGGCCGGCACCGGCTTGCCCGGCGATGAGATCTTGTACCAGCAAGGTCAGCTCATCGCCAAAGCCATGGGGGCCGACGCCAAGGCGCTCGAGCGCCAGCACGAGGTCCAGAAACGAATCATCGAGATCGTCAAAACAGAAAAGGATCCGGCGAAAGCCAAAACGCTGCTCGAGGGCGCCGTGAAGAAGCTGATCAGCGACTTACCCGAAGCCGAGCGGAAGGAGGCCGGCGAAAGCGAGGCGATGGTCGCAGCCCAGGTCGAGCGCGCGAACTCGCCGTGGTTTCGTTACTTCCTGACCTTTGATCCACGAACGGCCCTCGCCCAGGTCCACTGCCCGGCGCTGGCCTTGAACGGCGAGAAGGACACGCAAGTTCCCCCCAAGGAGAACCTCGCCGAGATCGAGCAAGCGCTCAAGAAAGCCGGCAATACTCAGGTCACGGTCCGCGAGCTGCCGGGCCTCAATCATTTGTTTCAGACGTGCAAGACCGGCGCACCGGCGGAGTACGCCCTGATCGAAGAAACGATCGCCCCGGAGGCACTCCAAGTGATCGGAGACTGGATCGAAGGGCAGGTGAGGCGGCGATGAGCGTCGCTGGCCGCCGAAGCTGATCGATCCGATCGGTCCGCTCCGTCGGATCGTCACGGGGTGCGCTCTGGCGCGAACCAGATGAGGCACAAGGCGTCGCCCGATTCAGCCGTCAAGCTCGCGATCCCAGAGCGGATCGCGTAGAGTCAGCGCACGGAGCCGCGCACCGTCACGGTTTGAGCCCCGGTAGGAACGGGAACGCACATTGCCCAGGACTCTGGCGAACTCCGCGCGGTCGGGGCATCGCCACTCGTCTGGCTGGGCGTTTGGGTCTGGAGCCGAGCTGAACGGGTTTGCGGAGGCGTCGTACAAGCGTGCGAACGAGCCCACCGCACCGCCCGCCGCAACGACGAGCAGCTCGAGCACCGTCACGATAAGCCCGGTCCAATCCATCTTTCGCTACCCATGCAGTCGCAAACCGGTACGTCCGCGAACGGTTCAGCGATGTTGACGGCCTTGTGCTCCCTGCGCGTCATTCTACACGCTTGCCGACCGCTGGCAATTCCCATCGACCCGTTAGGCGTGCGATTTGATTCCGCACGAGCCCGACCGCCGAGCACGGAATGCTCAAAAAGAATCCGCCGAGACCACCTCGCCGCCGTTGCGGGTGCTCAAGGCGCGCCAGACGAAGAGGGCCACGCTGTCCTTGATGAACCGGACCGAGCCGTCGCCGAACATGACGTTGACTCCGCCGGGATGATAGCTCGACGGCGGCAGGTCCACGGCCATGTTGGCCATCGACATGCCCGGCCCCATCATCATGTCGCCGGGCATGGCCGCACAGGTGCGGGTGTTCGGCGTGGAGACGTGGTTATAGGTCGAGCAGCTCATGTCGCCGATTTGCCAGGTTGCCCCCATCCAGCTC
Source organism: uncultured Isosphaeraceae bacterium (assembly GCA_963830625.1). Classification (GTDB taxonomy): domain Bacteria; phylum Planctomycetota; class Planctomycetia; order Isosphaerales; family Isosphaeraceae; genus CAWHMZ01. Next base: position 192,418 of record CAWHMZ010000015.1, read on the forward strand.
GTGATGGGCATCGCCATGCTCATGTTCATAGTTTGGCACATTTGCCATGTTTGATCGATGGCCAAGGCGGTGTTCATCATGTACATGTCGTTCTTCAGGCTAGGCGATCCCTGGCCGCGGCACCGCTCGCTGAAGAAGGCGGTGTTGCTGGTTCCGTCGGTCATGCTCGCCAGGTTGACGCAGCTCTGGTTATAAAGCGGGCCCTGCGGCAGATAACCCGGCGCGATCGTGCTGGGCGTCTGCTGACAGCAGTCGCAGAGCCACGACCCCTCGTTGCCGTAGTAGTTGTTGCCGCTGTCGAAGCCGGGCGGGCCGACCGACCCGGCCGGGTCCGACGGGCACAGGAACGACGAGACCGCTATCCCGGACACGGTGCTGTTGGCGCGGTTGGGGTCCTGGAACACCGGCATGAACCCCATGCTGTACGAGTCCATGAACGGCGTTTCCGGCGGCAGGCTGAAATTGATCGCGTTGAACAGCGGCGTTTGCTCGAAGAACCCGAGAATCTGGCTGTGGGTCGACCATCGAGCGTAGACCGGCGCCATGGGGATGACGTTCTGATAGTTGTTCCCCTTGCCGAAGGGGAGGCTCTGGAGCGAATCGATATAGTTGTGCAGCGCCAACCCGAACTGCTTGAGATTGTTGGAGCACTGCACCTTCCGCGCCGCCTCCCGCGCCGCCTGCACGGCCGGCAAGAGCAACGCGATCAGCACCGAGATGATCGCGATCACTACCAGGAGCTCGATCAGGGTGAAACCCGGGCGACGTATGTTCCGAGACATGAGGCCTCCTCGTTTGAAAAATGGACGGTCAATACTGGAAAGTCGAATCACAAACGTATGAATGCGTGAGAACTCACAGCGTCAGACCGAGTGCGCTACCCCTTGGCGAAGTCGTAGTTCACGTAGCCCTGCACGGCGAGCCGCCGGCCCGAATCGACGTAGGCCGCGGGATCCAGCGGGGCCCAGGTTCCCAGCCCGTCGACGTACCGATTGAACATGCAAAACGCCGCCGCGATCAGGACCGTGTCATGGATCGCTTTGTCGTCGGCGCCCTCGGCACGGGCGCGGTCGACGTCCGCCGTCCGGACCAGGCGACCATCGCGCCGGACCTTGTCGGCGATCGCCAGCAGGGCCCGCAGCTTCGGCGTCACGGGTGCCGCCAGCGGATCCGCCAGCACCTGATCGACCAGCTTGCATTCGTCACCAAAATGGACCCGCGCCGCCGCCGCGTGCGACTGCGTGCAGAAGTAGCACTCGTTGCCCGACGAGACATAGCTCGCGATTAGCTCGCGCTCGGCCGGCGTCAAGGATGACGGGCCCCTGAGCAGTGCCTCAGCCAGGCCGCTTAAGTGCCTCTGGGTCTCGGGGTACGCGATCATCGGCCCGATGATGCCGGGCACACCGTCGGGCAATTTGATATGTGCCATGGTTACACCTCGTAGTTTGACAAGAATCCGTGCCGCGACGAAGGCGGCGAACAAGTTCCGCGAGTGGTCGTTAATAGCTGTCACGGTCAGCAGTCCCCTTGCCTTCATTCCGGAGAGGCATCCCCGCGCCAAGCACAGTGCCGAGGCTCGCGCAGCGGACTGGTTCGGAAGGCGCGGTCGACCGTTCGAAGGCCGGCGCCCACCCATGATGCGCCGAGGCCCACAACAACACCCGCATTCAAGTCCGCTCGCTTCGCGGGCGATCGCCCGGCCGATGCGAGGCAATTTATGCACGGTCGCGGCAATCAATGCGCGGCGCGGCACTTGACTGCGACCAGAATCTTGATAAGCCGTGCCCGGTCACGCGGTACGTGGAGGTCGTTCGGGAGGAGAAGTGCTGTGGCGGGGCTGCGGCGGCACAAGTTCAAAAGCCGCACGTTCCAACGCGGCGCTTAACCACGCAGGTTCGACGGCTGCCCAGCAATCGAGCTCGCTCCGCATTCGAGAAGAGAGCGACGGTGCATCGGGCAATCCCCGGCCTTGCGAGCAGGACGCGCCGGAACAGGGACGGCCGGGCATGGGACCTTGCGGCGCCGAACTGGCGGCATCTCCAGGGACAGATGCCGCGATGATCAACTCGGAGACGGTACTCTGCCTCGATCGGCTAGCGACGGAACTTTGGTCGTGACCACAGCCCGCGCGAGCGAGGGGGGGCGCAACGGCCATGATCGCTTGGAGCACACAGAATACTCCCGCGACCCGGTAGCTTGCTCGCTTGCGGAAGGCAACTTGCATGTGAGTCAGAGCTAAGATGGGAAATGCCGTTCCAAACGACAGCAACATGTTATCCGCAGAAGGGCCGAATTGCAAGCAATCGGCCATTAGGTAATGTGTCCGTGGGGCCGGTCGCGACCCCTCGCGTCCAAGCCGTGTGTCGGTCGGTCAGGTTTGGCTCACGCGCCCGCCGCGGTCTCGCTGACGCCAATGTAGTAAAGGTCCCTCGCCACCTCGAACTGGTCGTTCTTCAGCGACGTCTTCATCTCTTGCCAGTCGGTCGTCGGTTGAATCAACTGCCAGTTGTCTTTGGAACCCACGCGCACCGGCATTGCAAACAACTTCTCGTCGGCCTTCCAACGATACGAGACTGTGCCCTTGGCCTCGTCAAACTTCAACTCCAGAACGGGAACCGACGCGTGGCGGAGGTACTGGTCGAAGATCGGAGTCAGGTTCTTACCGGTTTCTCGGTTGAAGTACTCTACCATCTCTTCTGTCATGATGTTCTTGTGCTTGAAGCGCTCGTGCACGCCGCGCAGAGCGCCCACCAGCGCTTGTCGTCGTCGACCACGCTGCGCAGCGTGTTCAAGAACAAGGCGCCCTTGAAGTACTGGTCATTCGGCGGGTAGACGTTCTCACCGCGTCTGCCGATGATGGGTCTTCTGTTCTGAACTTTCGTCTTGTAGGCGTTGGTGTATTTCAAGGCGTCGTCGCGCCCGTACATGAATTCCACGTACAGGCACTCGAGGTACGTCGTCCAGCCCTCGTGGATCCACATGTCGGATTTGTCGGCAGCGCTGACGCTGTTGCCGAACCACTCGTGACCGCTTTCGTGAATGATGATGAAGTCGAATCGCGGGCTGATCCCGACGCCCGTCCAGTCGCCGTGCCCCCAGTAGCTGTTGGCGTAGTGGTTGCCGTAGGCGACTGCGCTTTGATGCTCCATCCCCGCGTACGGCACTTCGATCAGCTTGTAGCCGTCGTTCTTGAATGGGTATTCGCCAAAGTAGTGCTGAAAGGCTTCGAGCATTCCCCTGGCCTGCGCAAACTGCTTCTTGGCCTTCCCGAGGTTTTCCGGCAGAACGTAGTAATCGAGCGTGAGGTCGCCCAGCTTGTCATCGAAATGAACATACTTGCCGATGTTTAGTGCCACGCAGTAATTGTTGATCGGATAGCTCACGTGCCAGTCCCAGCGGGTGGTGCCGTCGCCCAAATCCTTCTTGCCGACGAGCCTCCCGTTGGAAACATCCACGAGGTCGCTGGGGATCGTGACGCTCAGGTCCATCGACTCAACCTCGTCGCGCCACTGGTCCTTGTTGGGCCACCAGAAGCTGGCGCCTTGACCCTCGCAAGAGGTATAGATCCAGGGGCGGCCGGCCGGGTCCTTCCGGAACCCAATACCGTCGAACCTCCCCATTGAAACCGGCTTCCCCGAGTAGTAGAAGTCAACCGAATAGGTCTCACCGGATTTCAGCGTGTCGGGAAAGTCGACGAAGACCGCGGCGAATTCGCGCTCGAACTTGAGCGGGACGTCGCCGAAAAGGATCTTGTCGGCGCTCAGTGCCGGCTGAAGGTCGAGCTGGATCCTGTTATCGTCCTTGAGCATGAAAAAGCGAATCGTGTTCTTGCCGCTGATCGTCTGCTTTTCTGGATCGACGCGCACATCAAGGTGATAGTAGAGCAAGTCGTTGTTGGCCCGATATCGACCGTACTCACCGCGCAGCAAGTTGGCCCGCGACGGCTTCGCCTGCGGCGCTGCCTTCGGGGCCGCAGCCTTGGGCGTTTGTGCGGAAGCCGGTACGGCCCAGGGCGCCGACCAGGCCACGAGCACAGCAACAACGATCGGCCACCTGCGAGTGGCTTGATCTGCGTTTGGAACCATCGTGCGCGGCATCTCTTTGTTCCCCTTCTGCATTCGCGGCAAAGCGACGAGCACTTCGATGTCATGATGAGAGCGGCACGGGCGTGATCAGATCACACCGTCCGCACCGCTTTCCGACGCAAGTGACCGGGGAGGGACTCGAACCCTCGACCAACGGATTAACCTACCGCATCGGCTTTCGCCGACCGCCGTGGCCTCGGCTGCACCGCGGTTCCGGTCGCGCGGCGCGTCGAGGACATGCGTTGACGGTCTGGACTATACCTTCGCCATCGCAGGCGTGCCGCGTCTAGTCTCTGAGGCCGGGGCCGATCAACGATCGGTCCCTTGCCTGCTGATTACCCAATCCGCCGGCTTTTCAAACCGTCACGCCTGCCGTTACCGGCGACGTTGTGGTGCCCGCGGCTCTAGAGGGCGTCCCAGCATACTGCGGCATCCACTCAGCGCGGTTCCGCTTCTTCCCGCGCGAGGCTCCTCCAGATCATTTCTAATCCGCGAAGTCCGTTGCTCTACCGACTGAGCTACCCGGTCCAATAGACCCTTTAACATTAAGCGGCCCCGGACGTCTCGTCCAGCCCCGCGGGGCTGGATCACACGGGGCCCGTGCGCATTCGGGGCGTGCGGAGCAACGCCGCGGCCGCTTGCTCGCAGGCGGGCGTTGCACCACAATACACTGTGAGGCTAAAGCCTGACCGACTTCGTTCTCGGAGGTTACGCCCATGTCTCAACTTGGGATCGTCACGTACAACATCGCCAAGGACTGGGACCTGGCCACCATCCTGGCGCGGCTCGAGAAGCTCGAGTACGAAGGGGTAGAGCTGCGGACGACGCACGCCCACAAGGTCGAAGTGAACCTCTCGAAGGCCGAGCGCGAAGAGGTGCGCCGGCGATTCGAAGACTCACCGGTCCAGTTGGCCGGCCTGGGAAGTGCGTTCGAATATCATTCGGCCGATCCCCAGGAATTGAAGCGGAACATCGACGGGACCAAGGAATACGTGCGCCTCGCCCACGACGTCGGTGCGCCGGCGTGAAGGTTCGGCCCAACGGCGTCCCCAAAGGGGCCGATCTTGATGCGACGCTCCGGCAGATCGGACGCGCTCTGCACGAGGTGGCAGTAGACGCGGCCGGCTTCGGGGTCGAGATCCGCGTCGAGGTGCACGGCAGCGTCACGTCACAGCTCGATCACTTCGCCAAGATCCTTGCCCATGCCGACCATTCCAACGTCTACGCGTGCTGGAACTCGAACCCGTCGGACGTCGAGAGCGGCTCAATCAAGCGCACGTTTGGCCTGGTCGCAGCCAAGGTGCACGAGGTGCACCTGCGCGACCTGACCGACGAAGCGTATCCCTGGAGCGAGCTGTTCGCTCTCCTCAAGTCCCAGCAGTTCGAGGGCTTCACGCTGGCCGAGATTCCCGAGAGCGCCGACCCCGAGCGCGTGCTGCGCTATTTTCGCGCGCTGTGGCTAGCCTATCAGCCGCGGCCCTGAGCCACGGCCGGCGCCGCCCTGATTGCGCCGTCCGACTCGTTGATCAACAACTGCACATAGAACCGTACGCAGTTGTGATACTCTTCGACGCCGATTCGCTCGTCGACGCCGTGAATGCGCCGAGTGTCGTCGGGCCCGAGCACGTACGGGGCAAAGCGATAAACTTGATCGGCGATCTGTTCGTAATGACGCGCATCGGTGGCGCCCACCACGAGCGCGGGGGCGACCTTGCGCGGGGGAAAACCTGGCGGATCGTACGCTCGATCGTCCGGTACGCGGCCGAGGCCGTGCTCGACGTGGGCGAGGGCGCACTCCCCGCGTCGGGATCGACGAGACCGATCTTGACGCGTTTGTCGGCCACGACGCGAGCCACGTGGGCGAGCACGCTTTCGGGCGTGTCGCCCGGCTTGATCCGGAAATTGATCACAGCTCGCGCCCGCGCGGGCAATACGTTGTCCTTGACGCCTCCCTCGATGATCGTGGCCGCGGTCGTGGTGCGGACCACTGCGTTGGTCGTCGGCGACTGCTCGAGCTGGTGCACGATCAAACCGCCGAAGAGCCAGCGGTTGGCGAACACGAGCTTCATCGGCAAGGGCATTTCCGGTCCGAGGTGATCGAACAGGGCCGCGGTCGGGCCGTCGATCGCCGCGGGCACCGGGTGACTTTCGACAGCCGCGACGGCCGAGGCCACGATGCCGATGGCCGTCTGCGGAGGCGGCATCGACGAGTGGCCGCCGGGCGACTCGGCCGAGAGCTCGACGCTGGCGTAGCCCTTCTCGGCGATTCCTACGAGAGCCGCCGGCCCGGCGAGGCCGGGGACGATTCCGTCGGTAAGCGCCGACCCCTCGTCGAGCACGTAGCTGCGCGCACGCCCCGAGAGCGCAACAGCGCTGCAATCCGGCCGGCGCCGGCCTGGCCGCCGATTTCCTCGTCGTGGCCAAAGGCCAGCAAGACCGCCTGCTTGGGCCGAAAGCCTCGTTTTAGCAATGTCTCGACCGCCTCCAGAATGGCGGTCACGCTCCCCTTGTCGTCGAGCGTTCCGCGCCCCCACACAAAGCCGTCGGCCACGTCGCCCGAAAACGGGCCGCGAGCCCACGATGACTCTGTCCCCGGCTCGACCGGCACGGTATCCATGTGTGCCAAGAGCAGCACGGGCGGTGCGCTCGCGTCTTCGCCCTTCCACGTAAAGAGCAGGCTGTGCCCGCCTACGACCTCGCGCGTGAGATCGGCGTGTACCAAGGGATACGACGTTTCCAGAAGGCGGTGAAACGCGTCAAACGCGGCGGAATCGGTTTGTGCTCCCTCGCCTCCTGAGACGGTCCGCGCTCGAATCGCGGCCGAGAGCCGCGCGACCGCTCCGTCGTCAATCGCCAGCACGCTCACCGGTTCGACCGCGAGCTGCGCCGATTTCCACGTGAAGGTCCGCACCAGCACGACGGCACTGAGCGCCGCGGCGAAAAACGCAAGCGCCAGCAGGCATTTTCGAGCCGTCTTGATCATAGAAGCTCTTCGAAGTCTGCGTGTTCATCGAGCGGCAGCGACCAGTTTTGCGACAGGATGATCCGCGCCTCGGCCGCGCGCCGCAGGCACCTGAAGCTTCACGCCGACGACGTTCGCACCGTGCATGCCGGTGCTTGCCGACCGCTCACCGTCGAGAAAGGTAGCAATTCCTTCGGCCTCGAGTCGACTGCGTGGTACCGCGGCGACCAAGCTGTTGGGATAAATCTTGACCGTGACCCACGAAATGACACCATCGACGCCGGCGGGGCGGCTTGCGCTTTCCGGCTCGGCCTGGAGGACCACCTCGTGCTTCGGGCAGGCGGCGCCGACCGCCAGCAGCCAGCGGTGCTCGCAGACGGGGCAATAACCCTGAGCAATCAAGGTGTCGCCGCATTCGGGGCACAGCCGGGCGTCGCGATCACGTTCGGCGGAGAGGCCGCACGCCGGGCAAAATCGGGCGATGCCCCCTGACGACGAGCCTCGCCGCGCGAACATGTTGACATTCCTCCTGATGTTTGTCCCAGGGTGCCGCGGGCTTGGTGGCCTGGGCCGCCGGCTCGCGCGAAAGCGCTTCTCTTAGCATAACCCGCGCCTCGGCCCGCGGCCACCGCCTGACCGCGGCGGGCCGCGGCGCAAAGGGCGCCATCAGCGCCGGGTTGCACCCGGCGGAACGGTCGCCATCGGTCCTGCCGGACCGGGCGGCACGCTTGCCGCGCTGCGGCGCCAGCTCGATCAAGTGGATCGTGCCGGTGCGCGTGGCGACGGCCGCGAGCCCGCGCTCGGGCGAGTACGCCAAGCCCGAGGGCCGCGTCCGGCCGATGTTCAACGGCCCCTTCAAAGGCACGTGGCCTAGCACCTGGTGCGGTGTTGTCTGCACCAACTCGAGGACCGACTCGCGCTGGCGCGTGCAGAGGAGGTATTCGGGCCGTTCGGGGTCGCCGGTGCCGCCGGCGGCGGCCAGGGCGGCTGGAGGCTTGATCGCAACAGCCTCGGCCTGCGACGCAACCGGCATCAAGATCCAGTCGTGCTCGGGTGAGCTCGAGAGATACGGAACTTCGGCGCCCGATGGCTTGGTGCGCCCGATCACGCGTGGGGATTCGGGCACGGAAAGGTCGACGGCCAGGGTTTCGTTGGTCTTGGCCAGTAACACGGCGGCGAACTTGCCCGAAGCCGATAGCGCGATCCGGACCGGGTCGTCGCGCGCCTCGAAGCTGACCCGACCGACCGCGCGGGCCACGCCGCCGTTTTCGCTCAAGGCCACGACGTGCAGGCCCGGATACGGCTTCTTGTCGTCGCCCTCAGCCCGGCCGGAGCTCACCAGGAGCACGTACTTGCCATCCGGTGTGACGGCCAGGTCGTCGGGGTAAAAGTCGGCGAAGTTGCGGCCGCCGATCGGCTTGCCCTCGAAGTCGAAGCACTGCCACCAGCCGGGCTCGACGTGCCGCTGGTCGTTGGCAGGCGACACCAGTACGACCAGGCGGTCGGCCACCGCAGCCAGGCCGACCGGCCGGCCCTCCAGGTCGATCTCCCGCGGCTGACTCAGCTTTCCCTGCAGCTCGACCTGGTAGAGGACCAGACGCCCGTACCGCGGGCACGTCGCCGCCAGCCGCGTGCCGTGTGCGTCGAAGGCAACGCGGTCGATGCGCTGCAGCCCGGTGGCGGTGCGGTCGGTCTCGCGCAGCGACCACAAGCCGGCGCTCGCCTCAATCGGCTCGGCGGCCTGCTGATACACCCAGGTTCCCCCGACGGCCGCGAGCGACAACACCAGAAGGCCGGCCACCAGCAGCACACCGATCCGTCCGCTTGCGGCGGGCGGGCTCGGGGGCCCGCCCCGGCGCTTGCCGAACGCGATCTGGTTCTCCGTGCCCGCCCACAGCCGGGCCAGGTTGGGGCGATGGCGAACGAACAGCAAGCCCAGGACGGTGATCGAAAACAGGCTCATGGCAATGTGCTCACGGCTTAAGGGCGCTGTCGCGCGCGAAATGGGCCGCCACGAAGGCCAGCCCGCCAGAAAGCGACGACAGCGACACATAACGCGAGACCACGAACACCAGCAAGAACACACCAACCGCGACCGCGCACGCGACCGGGTCGAGCGCCAGCACCGCGCCCAAGCTGGTCGCGACCCCTTTGCCCCCTCGAAACCGGAGAAACACCGGATACGTATGGCCCAAAATCGCCGCCAGCGCGACCCCGACCGGCAAGTCTGGCAGCTCCAAGCCCGTCAAGGCGTTCACCAGCCTCGGCAGGACCAGGATCGGCACCAGTGCCTTGGCGAGGTCGAGCGCCAGCACCACGATGAAGTAACGAAAGCCGAGCACGCGCCAGACGTTGGTGGCCCCTGGATTGCCCGAGCCGACTGTGCGGATGTCGATGCCCTTGATCCAGTAGGGGATCAGATAGCCAAACGGGATCGACCCGGCGAGATAGGCAACCAGGAGGACGACGGCCGATAGAGCTAGCGAATTGGCGGTCACGGTCTGGCTCACTGGTCGCGCCCGATCGCGACTCGCCTTGCGGCGGGGCGCCCAAGAACGCGCCGCGGCGGGCGTCGAAAATCTCGTTGGCCGTTGCGTAGTCGTCGTGGCGACCGATATCAAGCCAGTAGCACTCCTGGCGATAGCAATGAATATCGTGCCCCCGGCGACGCATCGACTCCAAGAGCTCGGGCATCGGCAACGGCCGTGCCGGCGTCAGGTAGTCCCACGCATCGGGGCTCAGAATGTACACCCCCATGCTCACCTCGAACGAATACTCTGGCTTTTCTTGATATCCTGTCAAGATGTGGCGGTCGTCGCCAAAGGTCAGAACGCCGAAATCGACCTTCACCTCGCGCGGGTACGAGGCGATCGTGGCCATCGCTTCGCGCCCGCAGTGAAAGTCGTACATCGCGCCGTAGTCAAGCGTTGTGAGAATGTCGCCGTTGATCACCAGCACCGATTCGGCCGGCCGCTCGATGAGCGTAAGGCCACCCGCGGTGCCCAGCGGCGTCACTTCGCGCCGGTAAGAAATACGCGTGCCGAACTTGCGCCCGTCGCCGCAAAAGGCTTCGATCAGCTCGGTCAGGTAGCCGGTGATGATGGTCACGTCGTCAAAGCCAAACCGTCCAAGCTGGCGCAGCACCACCTCGATGATGGGCATCGGGTCAAAGTCGCCGAGCGGCATGAGCGGTTTGGGCAGAACGTGAGTGTACGGCCGCAGCCGCGTCCCTTTTCCGCCTGCCAACACCACAGCTTGCATGGTTCTAGCCCTCCTGGCTAGCCGGCTCGATCTACGGCCGATTCGCTAAATCGTGTCTCACAATCCTGGGAGGGCGAGCCTCCCGGCGAGCCGCTTTCACATCCGGCTCGGCAGGAGCCTCGCCCTCCCGAAATCACTCAAGCCCGTTTCGTGCCTGGCGCGCGAAGCCCGCCCGAAGTGAGGAGCCGCCGCCGCGGATTTGCCGGCTCGGTCGTCATACCCGCGCCGAGCCTTGGCGCGCGCGACCTCGGCAAAGATCTCTGTTAACTGCGCCACGTGCGCCTCGAACGATTGCTGCTGGCCCAAGACAAGCGCCGCGCCGCCATCGCGCGCCGGGTGGCGTCGTCAGCCAGATGGTCGAGCGCCGCGATCAGCTCGTCGCCGGCGTCGGGGGCCGTGAGGACGTATCCCTCGCGGCCATCGGAGAGTAGCTCGCTGGCGCCGTTCTGGGCCGTGGTGATGACCGGCAGGCCGCAGGCAAGGGCTTCCAGCACGACCAGTGAGCACGGGTCGTAATAGGTCGGCTGCACGAAGAAATCGCTCGACCAGTAGCACGCCGGAACGTCGGGGTAATAGCCCAGGAAATGGACCTTGTCGCCGACTCCGAGCCGCCGCGCCAGCCGGTTGTACGGGCCGATGGCGCCGCTGCCGCAGACAATCAGGTCAATGGGGCGGGCCGATCGATTGCGCGCTTTGCGGCCGCCGAGCGCCCTGATCAAGGGCTCGAGTCCCTTCAAGGCAAAGTTGTGGCCGACGAACAGGCCGACCAGGTCGCCGGGTTCGAGCCCCAGACGATTGCGCAAAGCGCACCGGACGGCGCCCGGCTGCGGCACCGCCAGCCGCGCCGGGTCAATTGCGTTGTGAACAACCCGAACCCGCTCCTTGGGTACGTGGTGAAAGGTCTCGACGTGCCGCTTCACCATGTTGCTGACGGCGACCACGACCGCGCCGGCCGGGATCATACTGTTTTTGCTCGATCGAGCCGTAAATCACGTTCTTGGGATTGGCCGTTTTGGCCAGCAGATAAAGCTGTCGCAACAGCGCACTTCGGAACCGCCGGGCATTGGCCGCAAGGCTTCCCTGGCGGGTTCCTCCCTGGGGAATGATCACGTCGTGCGCGTAAGTGTTGATAAAGCCGACCGAGCAATCGTGCCGCGACTGCCGCAGGGCCTGCTCGGAGTTACGGGCAAAGCTGGCGATGCGCTCGAGGCGAGTCCTTCCCTGTGCGAGCACGGGCACGACGTTGACCGCATGCGGCAGGCAGCCGTCGGCCCAGCTCTCGGCGTAGAGGTCCACCCGATGCCCCGCAGCGATCAAGTGGCGGCACAGATCGGCGACATAGGTCTCGGCCCCGCCGCGAGCCGGGTCCACCCGCTGAAAGTTCAGCGCCAAGTTCATGCCTTGCTCTCCGTCGATCGATGTTTGAGCCTGGCGCCTTGCGAGTGAATGCTCGAAGCGGCAACCGGCGATTTGCAACTCCAACCCCACATCATCGACTTATCGCTCCCCGGATCTCACGGCCTGCAGGTATTCTCGCGCCGGCCTCGTCTGCGTTTAACGCGGCGTGCGGTTATGCTTGCGGTAACGCGCCGCTCTCAGCTTGACCATCTGCGCATGCCCGCGCGGCCAGCCGATCCCGGCCAGACGGCGGTACCATTTCCAGAAGCGCAACCGGTCCCTGTCGTTTATTCCGTCGACGCCGTAGGTCGAGAACAGCAACTGGCCCAGGTCTTTCCACCGCCACCAGTCCGGCCAGAGCCGGTGCTCGTGCAGGCGATGCAGGTCGATCAGGCTCAAGAGCGGCAAGCTGGGCGGCTCGCTCCCATCGGGGTCCACGAAAAAATGGCAGAGGTAGAGGTCCTTGTGAAACACGCACGAGGAGTGCAAGGTCGCCGTGATCCGGGCCATCTCGATGATGATGAGCCGCTTGAACCGGGCGAACGCTTCGCTGTCGAGCCGCTGGCAGAGCGGAGGGAGTGCCTCGTTGAGCTCGCGGCGGCCCGTGAGCTCGGCGACCATCAGGAAGCTGGTGAGGCGGGTGCCGGGGCCGATCTGCTCTCCGGCGGCAACGGCGTCGGGCACGTCAATTCCCAGCTTGCGCACCCGCTCGAGATGGGCCCATTCGGCTGCCGCGGGCGAATGTTTTCCCGCAGGGTCGACCAGTGCGGCCAGCCGCGCCGGCCAGGGCAGGTGGAAGTGCCGCTTGAGATAAACGGCCACCGGCCGGTCTGCCCGCCTGAAGACCACGCGAGCCGTCGACCGCCCCTGCTTGGCATGAAACCGCTCGCGGCTCTCGAGCGTCATCACGGTCACGCCCAGGTCGTCGGGCAAAAGCGCGCGATAGCGTTCGTTGACCCACGTCCAGCTCACCCCGCGCGCCCAGCGCTGCCAGATCGACCCGTAGCTCACGGGATCAGTCCTTCCCAGCTCAGCGGACGCCGGAAGCGATAGAGGCGCACGCCGGTCGTGCGGTCGCCCGCCGGCGCGGCGAACTCGACAAGCGGAGTGGCGGCATACGACAGCAGAGCATTCAGGGTTCGAGCACGCGGGCTTTGCGCTTCCATCTCGTCCAAGCCCACGACGATGTAGCTCAAGCGCGCGTCGGTGAGCGCCTGGCGCACGTGCCAGTAGTCGTAGCCCGGCTGGCCGGCGACAAACCGCGCCCAGCCGCGCGTGTCGAGGACCATCTCGCTCTTGACCGCATTGTGAGCGAGCCATTGTCCGGCCGCCCAGTGGCCCACGCGGCTCAGATGATTCAAATGGTTGGGCTGCATCTGCACCACGATCGAGGCCGCAACCACGAGCGCGGCGGCCGCGGCGCCGGCCAGACGAGCGCGGCGTGCGCCCCCACTCGAGCTTGACCGCAAGGCCGCGTGAGCAGACAAACGCACCCGCAGCCGCCCACGGCACCGAGGCGTAGACGAGCGCCATCACGTGCCGTCCCGAGAGATACCCCAGGGCCGTGCTATGACGCACCAGCGACAGCCCGTACACGGCCATGAATGTGAAGAGGACGTAGCGTTCGGCAGGCGCGCTGTCACCCGGCTCGCGGTCGGGGCACAACCCGCGTACGAACCTCTGCCTTACGATCCCCCACAAGGTCATGACCGCAAACAGCCAGCACAGTTCTTCCCACCACTCGTTGACGATCCGGATCACGGCGTATTGCCAGTTGCGAATCGGGATATGGTCGCTCTCTTCCTTGGGGGAGAAATCCCACTGCGGATCTTCGAGCCCGCGCGGAAGCTGGTGCGGCGCGCGGCGCGCGACCGGCTTGTGCGGCCCCAGTGAGATCCCGTAGCGAAACGCCAGCTTTTCCGAGATCTCCCCTTTGACCACCGTGTACGACCCGATCACCACAAACGCACCGGCGACGACTGCGATCACGCCCAGCGCGCGAAGCAGGTACAACGCCTCTCCCTCCCTTGCTAAGGGGGGGAAGGGGGGGGTGGGGACACAGAGTCCGGGCAGTGTCGGGACGGGGGCTCGGACACAGGGGGTTCCGGGGGTCGTTTGCCAGCGGATGCGGAGGCTCGCCCCCCATCCCCCCGGCCCCCCCCTTCGCAAGGGGGGGACCGCCTTCGTCCGAGCGCATTGTCATTTGACGACGCGCAAGAAGAACATAAGACGCGCGGCGCCATGCCGGGCTTGCTGATCGTCGCCGTTTCGTGGCGCCAGCGCGAGTCCCCCCATTCCGAGCGGGCACAAGACTCAACAACCCCGCCAGCGTAATCGCCGCCGGCACGAGAATGACCTCGGGCCGAGCCAGATACCCGAACCCTGCAGCCACGCCTGCGCACGCCGCAATGCGCCAGTCGCCGCGCCGCAGCGCCGCAGCGCCCCACCACAACGCGCAGAATGTCAAAAACAGCCCCAGGCTGTCGCTCAAGGTCTCGTGCCCGACTTCGGCGGCGCGGGGCAAGAGCACGGCCAGCGCCGCGGCCATCACGGCGATCCGCCGGTCGAAGAGAGCCTTGGTCAAGCCGTAGATCGGCACGATCAAGCCGACCGAGGCGATCACCGCCACGAGCTGTGCGGCGATTCGCCACGCGTCGGGCCCGGCACCCGCGAAGGGAGCGACCACGGGCTCGGTCACCGCGACCAAGGCAGGGTAAAGCGGGTGCGAGTCCGACCCGCGCACGACGTCGGCCCAGGGCTGGGTTTGAAACTCGCGTGCGATCCGGATGAATTTCAGTCCGTCTTGCGCGGGCAGGACGCTGCGCGCGATCGCAACGACATGCATCGTGATCGCGAACAGGACGACCGCGAGCAGACGGTGGCGGCCGGCCATCGCGATCCTCCTCCATGAGGCCCGTGCCGGGACGACGACCCGAGCGCGCAGCCGATCCCCTCGGCCGCGGCCGGCATTATAGGTGAGCACCCGGTGCGGTCAATGCGAAGATCAAACAGCTTTATGGCTACGCCGCCCTGGTATGGTCGGTGCGCAAGACTCGCGAGCGCGGCTCCATTTCGCGCCAGAGGTCGTCCAGGCTTTGCTCCCACGATATTTCGGGGCGCCAGCCGGTGTGCGTTGTGACCTGCTGGATATCCGCCCGCGAGTCGGCGACACCGCGCCGGCTTTCGAGCGCGGCATCGATGCACACCCTCACCTGTCGGCCGCTCAAGTGAATGAGGCGCTCAAGCCCGTCGCCCACGCGCCATGATTGTCCCGTTCCCACGTTGTACACTAATCCGGCGTGCCCGCGGCGGGCCAGGGCGATCATGGCCTGCGCCACGTCGCGAGCATCCACGAAATCGCGGCGCGCATCGAGGTCGCCCACGTAGAGCTCGAGCGGGTCAGGTACCGGCTCGCTCAATAAGTAAGCAAAGCGCCCGAACGCTTGAGTGATCGGCGCACCGGGCCCGATCGGGTTGAAGACCCGTGCGACGACAACCTCCAGCGGTGAGCGCTCGGAAAGTCCAGCCCGCGTCGCCAGCCACTTGCTGCGGGCGTAGGCGCTCATCGGATTGCAAGGAAACGACTCGGTCACGGGCAAATGGGCCGGATCAACCGGCCCGAGCTCGGCCGCCGAGCCCGAGAGAACGACTCGCGCCGGCCGCTTGAGCGCGCGCAGCGCGCCCAAGAGATGGATCGTCGCCCAGAAATTGGCCCGGTAAAGCTCATCGTCAGGGGCAGGGGGAGTGCGGCCGGCGGTGTGAATCACGACGTCGGGAGCCACGCCCGCGATCGCCGCGCGCAGCCCGTCGGGGTCGGTGAGGTCGGCCGTGACAAACGCGTCGGCCGGCCAGTCGCTGGGCCGGCGCCGGCCCAGCACGATCACCCGGCTCGGGCCGTCATCGCGCGCTTGCGCATCACTTCTCAGCGCTTCCAGGACGTACCGGCCCACAAATCCGGTCGCCCCCGTAATCAGCCAGACCGCCATGCGTTCCCTCATTACTTAGACACTGGGCAAAAGTGATCGACTCTTATTCGTCGCCAGCGCATCGAGCGCGAGCTTCAAAACCCGCTCGGGCGCCAGCTCACGCATACACCGATGGTGGCCTTCGGGGCAGGTCCCCCGCTGGCAGGGCCCGCACGGCACCGGCAAGAAGAGGTGCCGTGCCCTGGGGTGATAGGTGCGCGTCCAGGCGATGTGAGTCGGACCAAACAACGTGATGACCGGTGTGTTAAAAGCCGCGGCAAAGTGCCGCGGGCCCGAATCGGTCGTGACCAGAAGTGCAGCCCGGCGCACGCACGCCTTGGAAAGGCCCAGGCCAAGCGGCAATTCGGCCAGGCTGACGACTCGACGATGGTTCGACAGCGCGACAATCTCGCGCGCGGCCTCGCGCTCGGCCGGACCGCAGATCACCAATACGCTTGCGCCGCCAAGGTCCGCCAGCCCGCGCGCCAGTGCGGCGAAATGTTCGGCCGGCCAGCTCTTGGCGGGTCCGAACGCGCCTCCGGTGCTCAAGCACACCACGGGCCGAAGAGCGTCGATGGCGAGGTCCGACCAGGCGCGATCGGCGGCCGCCTCGTCGTCGCTCGTGGTGGCAAGCTCGAGCCGCACCGAGTCGGTCGGGCAGCCGAGATGGCGCGCCAGCCGCAGATACGATTCCACGATCGGCGTCGGCAGCCGCCGCCCCGCCGCGTCGCGCGGCTCGCTCAAGCTGTCGGTGAGCAGAACCTCGCGGCCGTGCCGGGCATAGCCGATGCGCCGCGGGATGCCGCTTAACCGCGCCACCCAGGCGTAACGAATCGAGTTGGGCAGGATGACCGCCACGTCAAATCGTCGCCGGCGCAGCCGCCGAACCGTCGCCAGCGTCTTCTGGCGCGAAACGATGAGCGATGATCGAACAGCACGAGTTCGTCGAACCACGGGGTCGCGTCGAGCGTGGGCGCAACGTGCGGCTTGATCACCGCCACGATCGTCGCATCGGGAAACCCGGCGCGGAGTGCGCGAAAGGTCGGCGTGGCCATGACCGTGTCGCCTATCAGGTTCGGGCAGAAGACCACGATCTTCATGAACGGCCGCCGATCTCGGCTTCCGAGCTTTGCACTGTCGTCGCCGCCCCCTGTGCGCCGCCGGCGGCAAGCCGGCACGAGACCGCGGCATGAAGCAGCGGGATCAATATCTCGTGGTGGCCGAAGAGCGCGATGCCTGAAGCACCCGGACGCTCGAGCACGTTGAGCAGCCCGCGGTATTTCTGCTCGAAGTCGAGATTGGCGGTCGTGAGCCCGTCAAGCGAACGGCCCAGGTTGCGCGCGATCGAGACCGCCTTCAAGAAGACCTCGGGCATCACGACGGCACTGCCGAGGTTCAACCAGACACCGCCGGCCATTCCCGCGACGATCTGGCACAGCATACGAAAATCGGCGAGCGTCGCTTGACCGAGCGCGGCCCCGTCGAGCCGGGGGCTCATGTGCACGATGTCGGTGCCGACGGCAACGTGAACCGTAAGCGGCACTCCCGCCCGGCGCGCCGCCACGAGCAGCGACGAATCGAGCCCCGGCCCCCCGTGCTCGAGAACGACGTCGCCGAGCGCTTCACCCAGTCCGACCGCTCGTGCCGCGGCGCCGGTGCACGCTGCGGCAAAGAGTTCGGAAGTCTCACGGGCAAAGCCGAAGGAGCCGGCCATGAGCCGCGCGCCCACGTCTTCGCTGGTCTTGCCCGCGATCGCCAGCTCGAGGTCATGAATCGCCGCCGACCCGTTCAAGGCCAGCCCACTGAGGATGCCGCGATCGATCCAGTCGATCAGGTAGGGCGCACAGCCCGTCTTGACGACGTGTCCGCCGAGCGCGGCCACGACCGCTCGGCCGTCACGGTGCGCACCGACAATCGCATCGCTCAAACGCGAAAGCGCGTGCGCACCCAGCAGCCTCGGCAGGCTCTCGAGCCAGTCGCCGACGCCCGCATCGGCAGCGACCGGACGACCCAGGTCGGCCAGCGCGACCTTGCTCGGCCGCGCCGCCAGGGGCTCGTAGCGCAGGTCTTCGAAATCCAGCGGCCCAACGCAGCACCCCCTTCGGGGGCCAGTCCATTCGTGCTCACGACAAATCCTTTTCGAGCGGCTCCTCCCGATCTCAGCTCGGGAAGGAGCCGGGCCAGGACATCGTCCATGATCTCGCCCCCCGCCGTGACCTCGAGCCCGATCCTCAGGGCTCGCAGCGGGGACGGCCCCAGCACGCTGGTGCGCAGCTTGACCAAATCCTTCTGAGTGGTCAAGACGAGATCGGCCCCGAGCTCGGTCGCCCAGCGTTGCGAGGCTGGCCACGTCGTCCGCCGTGTAGGCGTGATGATCGGGAAAGACGCGCAGATCGCAGCAGCTCACCGCAGAGCGGCAGCAGGGTGCGCCGGAATCCTTCGGGATTGCCGATGCCGCAAAAGGCCGCGACGCGCCGGCCTGTCGAGCAGGTCGAGCGGCGAGCGGCTCCGTCGCCGTCGATCAGGTCGATCGGCGCGTGCCGGGCCTCGACCCAGCGCAGCGGCCCGGCCTGGCGCTCGGCCTCGGCTCGGATCGCCGCCCGCTCGGCTGCGCTGACCAGGTCGGCCCGCGACAGCACGACCACGCCGGCTCGCCGCAGCGAGCGGATCGGCTCGCGGAGCAATCCGCGCGGGAAGAGATGGCCGCAGGCCGAACGGCTCGAGCGCGTCGAGCAGGACCAGGTCGAGGTCGCGTGCCAGCCGGCGATGCTGAAAGCCGTCGTCGAGCACGATGAGCTCGGCTCTCGAGCTCGTCGGTGGCGATCGCGCGGCCGACGCCACGCGATCGGGATCTTGGAGATGGGGAACGTCGGGCAGGTTCTCTTCCAGCACCCGGCCTTCGTCGTTCAAGTCCGCTGGCCTGGCCGTAGCCGCGGCTCAGGATCGCGACCCGCACGCCGCGGCGGCGGTACCAGCGCGCGACCCACTCGACCATCGGGGTCTTGCCGGTGCCGCCCAGGGTGAGGTTGCCGACCGAGACGACGGGAACGCCGGCGCGGTGCGATCGGCAGCCAGCCGCGATCGAAGCCCAGGTTGCGGACGGCGACGCGCGGCACCATAACGCGACGGCGACGGCAGCTCAAGCCCGATCGCGCGCAAGCCCGCGGCCAGAGCCCGCGCGTCTCGCCGCGAATCAGCCGTAGAGTACCCGGCCCGGTCGAATCGGCTCAAGCACCCGCTTCCATCGCGCGGATGATCGCCCTGGCCATCTCGAGCGTGCCGACGGCCGTCGGATCATCGCGCCTCGGCTTCATGTCGTAGGTCACGTCCTTGCCTTCCTTGATCACCTTGCGCGACGGCCGTTCTCCAGCCGCCGGGCCGCCTCGGTCTCGCCCAGGTGCTCGAGCATCAAGACGCCCGAGAGGATCAGCGCGGTCGGGTTCATCTTGTAGAGGCCCTTGTACTTGGGGGCCGATCCGTGCGTCGCCTCGAAGACCGCGCCCGCCTCGCCGATATTGGCCCCGGCGCGACGCCCAGGCCGCCGACCAGCCCGGCGCACAGGTCGGAGACGATGTCGCCGTAGAGGTTGGGCAAGACCAGCACGTCGTACAGCTCGGGCTTCTGGACGAGCTGCATGCACATGTTGTCGACGATGCGGTCTTCAAACTCGATGTCGGGATATTCCTTGGCGACCTCGCGGCTGACTTCCAGGAACAGGCCGTCGGTGAACTTGAGGATGTTGGCCTTGTGAACCGACGGTGACCTTCTTGCGGCCGTGCTTGCGCGCGTACTCGAAGGCGTACTTGACGATCCGCCGCGTGCCGAAGATCGAGATCGCCTTGATCGTGATGCCCGAATCGGGCCGGATCGTCTTGCCGTTGAGCCGCTTGATGTCGGCGATCAGCTCGGCGGTCTCGGGCTTGCCCTGCTCGAACTCGCAGCCGAAGTAGAGGCTCTCGGTGTTCTCGCGGACGATGACCAGGTCGACCGGCGTGCCCGAGAAGAAGGTCCGCACCCCGGCGTAGACCTTGCACGGCCGGACGCAGGCATAGAGGTCGAGTGCCTGCCGCAGGTAGACGTTCACGCTGCGAAACCCGGTGCCGACCGGGGTGGTGATCGGCGCCTTGAGCGCGACCTTGGTGCGCCGGCACGATTCGATCACGCTGTCGGGGATCGGCGTGCCGAGCTTGGCCATGACGTCGACGCCGGCTTCCTGCTCGTCCCAGCGAATGGAAACTCCGGTCGCCTCGATGCACATCTTGGCGGCTTCCGCCAGCTCCGGTCCGACACCGTCGCCGAGGATCAACGTCACGTCATGGGCCATCGGTCTGCATCATCTCCTGACGTCGACTGCCGAGTGCGAACGGCTCGGGCTGTCAAGCCCGAAGCACTTCGCAGTCACAGCCGGTTGCGAAAAGCCGCGCGAACTGGTATCCTGGAGTGGCCAAGGACTGGTCAGGCTAACTTGCCGCGGGGGCTCCGTCAAGCAGCGCCGGCCGCTGTCATGCCGCAAGCGTCGGTTCCGCCAGGCGCTGGTGAGACGCTCCGATGATCGAGCCGCCGCTTGCCCCCGATCCGCTCGTGCAGCACTGGCTCAAGCGGCATCGCAGCCCGATCAGCTTCATCCTGCACATGATCGGCATCCCGCCGACGATCCTGGGCGTGCTGTTCGTGCCGATCTATCTCGTCTTGCTCTCCGTCCCGATCTTTCTGCTGGCGCTGGCGCTTGTTCGTCGGCGGATACGTGCTCCAGTTCGCCGGCCACTTGCTCGAGGGAACCGACCCCGGCGAGATCATCTACTTCAAGCGGAAGGCTGGGCTGCCGTACGTGGAGTTTCCCCGCCGTGCGCCCGCCGAGCGCCGGCACAGCGCCCCGAGCCGAGCCTCGCGACCACGGCCCCCGCTGCGTCAGGAAGCGCCTGAGAAATCCATGTCTCGATGTTCTCTGCTACCGGTCGAGTTGCGGGTCTTCCGTTGGCCTATCTTCTTGCTCGCAGATCGGGGCTGGCGCCGCTCTCGGCGGGAGAGCGCACTGCCGCATTTTGGCCTAGGCTCGATCCGCGAAATCGATAAAATCCGCCTAATCGTTTCAAGTCGCACGTCGCGAATATCCGATTCAATCCGACAAGTCGATCGAGCAGACCGGCGGCACGCGCCTGCGCCGCCGCGGCGCTGCGATCGTTGCCGAGGAGCTGATGACGCGAGGGCGGATGACCCTTTCTGGATTGATAGCGGCCCTCGTGGCGTCTCGAAGGCAGAACGCCGCGGTAGCACGTCGGTCGAGACAATCGACCGCGGCGAAACGCGTGGGACACGGAAATCACCTAAGCCAAGCCAAGGATGGCACGGCGGGCCCCACGGCTTGAACTTATCGTCACATGGCGATCTTAGTCAAGGATGGCTGGCCATGCGATTGACCGTATGCAGGAACCGGTGGCTTCGGGCGGCACTGCTCGCGGCCTGGGTGATCGCCTCCGGTTGTCAGAGACTTCCCTACATCGACCAATCCAAGCCGGTCCCTCATGACAGCCTGGGGCGAGTCGCGCTGGAAGACAAGGAAGTCAAGCAGGCCGACCTGCTCGAGCAGCTCGCTGCCGATGCAGTTGCCCAAGGTGGCCAAGCCGCGGACGACCAACGATCCCGAGGCGCAAGAGGTCTGGCCGATGACCTTGCAGCAGGCCATCCGGATCGGCCTGGACAACTCCGAGATCGTCCGCGTGATCGCCTTCGGTGCCCAGGGCATTCCGATCGGCGGCTTCGAGCCGACGCCTCTGAATACGGGGGCCAGCGCGGGCGTCGCCAGCTCGCTCGGTGCCGGGCACCCTGCAATCGGTCTACGATCCGGCGATCCTCGAGACCCAGATCGCCACGGCCCTCTCGACCTTCGACACCGCCTTCACCACCAGCGTGCTCTGGGGCAATAACGTCGCAGCCGTACAACAACGGCGTGCAGGGCGGCTCGCTCAGCCTGACCGGCACCAAGTACCCGATCGTCTCGGTGAACGACTCGGCCACGTTCCAGATGGGCCTGTCGAAGCAGACGGAGACCGGTGCGACGATGGGCGTCGTGCACAACATCAACTGGTCGTATCAGAACAGCTCGTTCCTGGTCTGGCCCTCGGCCTACACCACCAACATCCAGCTCACGTTGACCCAGCCCTTGCTGGGTAGTGCCCCGCTGCCGGGCCAGGCGGCCGGCCGGCCGGTGGGCCTCGAGGCCAACCGCGCTCCGATCGTGATCGCCCGGCTCAACGCCGACGCCGCCGTCTGGCGGTTCAAGGCCGAGGTCATGGCCCACGTGCCGATCGGTCGAGCAGCAATACTGGAACCTGGCCCAGTCGCACGTGCAGCTCTGGAGCTGCCGACCGGGCCGTCAGCCTGGCCCAGGAGATCCTCAACCGCGAGCAGGCCGAGCTGGTCGTCGGCCGCGGCACCGTCGCCGACGTCGCCGAGGCCGCCCAGCGGCTCGAACAGTTCAACCTCGACCTGGTGACGCGGACCTCGGACGTGATCACGACCGAGCGGCAGTTGCGCAACATCCTCGGCCTGCCGCCGGCCGACAATCGGCGGATCATTCCGGTCACGCCGCCGACCGAGGCCCGGCTCGAGCCCGACTGGGATGCCAGCCTCGCCCAGATGCTCAACTTCCAGCCCGATATCGTCCAGCAGCAGATCCTGGTTCGCGTCGCCGAGCTGCAGCTGCTGATCGCTCGCAACCAGTTGCTGCCGCAGTTGAACTTGAACGCCCTCTATCAGTTCAACGGCCTGGGCCAGCAGCTCGACAGCGCCGAGGCCGTCATGACCGGGGCCGACGCTCAAGGCCTTGAACCCGGTCATCGCCAACAGCAGACGGCACGCGGGCCTGGAGTCCAACCCGGGCATGTACAGCAACTTCGTCACCTGGCAGGTCGGCTTCACGTTCCAGATGCCGCTGGGCATGAGGTCGCCGCTGGCCAACACCCGACAGGCGCAGATACATCCTGCTGCGAGCACGCGCTTATCTGCAGCAGGTCGTCCACCAGACGACGCACTCACTGGCCCGGTTCTTCCTGGAAATCGACGCCAACTACAAGCAATTCAAGACGGCGTCGCGGCTGCGGGCCGCCGCCGCCCAGCGGCTCGACGCCCAGCGCGCCTACTACGAGGAAGGCCGGATCACGATCGACCGCTTCCTCGACGCGGTCAGCCAGTACGCCACCGCCGTCGCGACCGAGGCCCAGTACAAGACGACCTACAACATCTCGATCGTCGCTCTCGAGGAAGCCAAGGGAACGCTGCTGGCCTACGACAACATCGCCGTGGCCGAAGGGCCGCATCCGCGGAAGGCCTACATCCAGGCTCGCGACATCCAGGATGCTCACAGGCAATTCCACATCCCGCCGGATGGGCCGCAGATTCCCAAGAAGCCGGTGGGGCCGCTCAATCCCGATCCGGTGCAATCGATCCCGCCGCCGGGTGTCGATCCGCTCACCAATCCGCAGCCCGAGCCTGGCCCGTCGGGGCCATTGGGACCGCGGCCCAACCCACTGCCGCCTTACACTCCGGCGACGACACTGCCCCAGCTCTCGCAAGCGGCGCCGGGCGCCGGTTCGCCGGGAGCTGCTGCTGCCGGCGCAGGCGCGGCCGCCGGCTCGGGCGTGAGCCTCACGTCGGGTGCGTCGGGCGCCAAGCCGTCGTTGCCGTCGTCATCGCTCATCGACCCGACGGTGCCCGGCGTCGGCGACAACTCGGTCGCAGCCTCCCTCGGCCTGCGCCGGCGCCCACGACCGTGCCGACCGTCCCGGCCGGCGGCGCCGCCGCGCCAAGATCCGGCTCGGCCGGGCCAGCACAACGCGCGCCTGCCTCGGCCGCGCCGGCCTCGGCCAAACCGCCGACTGCCGACGACACGGCCCCGCTGCCGGTCTCGATCGAGCTGCCGCCGCTGCCGCCAGGGTAAGCCGGGCCGGCCTCAGTTCCGGCGGTTATTCGCCCGGCGGCGCAAACGCTCCGCGGGGAACCTCGGTGTTGAATTGCACGTCCTTGACCTCGATCGTCGATTCGCCGAGCGCGTCGTGGATCGTCGTGCGGAACGGAACGATCTCACCGTCGACGTTGCGATAATTGCCATAGACCGCGGTTTCGCCTGCGCACTCGCGCTGGACAACTAACGACGTGCGGCACGAGACGTGCAGAACCACGGGCGGCCCGTGCTTGGGAGTGAGCGTCAGCACGTAGGCATCTTCGCCCCCGAGCGGGGCTTGCCCTTCGACCGTCACGTCGCTGTAGTCGTTCCGCACTTCAAGAATCGGGTGAAGCGCAGAATCCCGGCGTGCTTTGGCGATCTCAGGGTCGGTGAGTGTCGCGTCTTGTCCGAACGTGGTCTTTTGACCGCCGCGCGTGCCGTCGAAGAAAGTCCGCACGCTTCCAATCGGCTTGCCGGCCGCCGTCCACGTCTCCTCTTCCTGCCGGCTGCACGGCGCCTGCGCTGTGACGACGAGGTCCGCCTGCACGCCTTGGTTTTCGTAAACCTTGCGCGCGTGCAGTTTCATGGTGGCGTGGTGGCGCAGGTTCCTCTCGCCGCCTGACGCGGCGACCACCCGCGCCAGCATCTCGTCGGCGTCGGGGAGTGCTGCCGACGTTTGAGCTCGCTTGGCCGCCGGCGCTTTTTCCGCCTCCGACGGCTGCGCGGGCGGCGCCGGCTTCGCTTCTTCTCCCAGCAGCACCGGCCATAGCAGCCGGCCAGCGGCGCCGATCGCCGTCATCGCGTTCGGCGAGGTGTTGGCGAGAAAGGCAAATCCGACTCGCCGGTCGGGCATGAAGCTCACGACGGCACTGAGGCCTTGCGAACCGCCGTTGTGCTCGACGACGGTGTGCCCGTTCCAGCGGTAGCTCGCAAAACCCAGGCCATAAGACAGCTTGTCGCTTGCGGACATGTGCGGGCGTGTGATCTCGCGCAGCAACGCTTCCGATACGATCCTCTCTCCGTCGATCTTGCCGCCTGAGGTCAGGAACCTGAGCCACTGGCCCATGTCGCGGGCTGTCGAAACGATGGCGCCTGCCGGCGCCAGCGCGACCAAACTCTTCGGCGGCGGCACGTGCTTCCAGTCTTTGGAAGCGTCTCGGTAGACGTACCCGAGTGCGTGATCGGGCATTCCGCGGGCTTCTTCCGCCGAAGCAAAGCTCGCAGCCATGTGCAGCGGGCTGAAGACCCGGGTCTCGATCATGCGCTCCCACGTCGTGTGGTTCGCCTGTGCGATGGCCAGGCCGGCCGCGGTAAACATGGCGTTGGAGTACTGGAACTTGGCGCGAAACCTGGCCTCGGGCTTTGCCGCCGTGGCGGCGCGGACGTATTCCTCCCTCGAGAGGACCGCCGGCTCGGCCGCCAGGTCGGCATACGCGCGCAGCCCGGTTCGGTGGCACAGCATGTCGCGCAAGGTGACCAGTGCGTCTGCCTCGGAATCGGCCATTTTGAAATACGGCAGGTACTTGTGCGGGGAATCGTCCAGGGTGAGCAGCCCCAGCTCTTGGCTCACCGCCGCGGCGATCGCTGTGAACGACTTGGTGCACGACCCGATCGGGAAGAGCGTCTCGGGCGTGACCGGCAGCCTGCGATCCAGGTCGCGCAGACCGAGTGTTTCCAGAATCGTCACCTTGTCGTCACTGACCGCGACAAACGCCAGGCCGGGAATATGCAGCTTCTCGCGCTCTCGCTCGAGGATGCTCCGCACCTTTGCGCATGTTGGCCGGCGCCGCGTCGCTCTCCGCCTTTGGCTTGTTTTCAGTGCTCGGTGATTTAACGTCTTGAGCTGCCGACGAAGCGACAAGCCCCGGTGCGGCGACGATCAATACGGCAAGCGCGAAGCGCATCATCGGGGCACTCCTGTAAGTTCGATAGCCACGCGCATTGTAATGACCGGCGGCGGGAAACCGATACCTGCGCCGACGGCGCCTCTGATTAGATTCATCAGTCCGATCCGTCCGATCGGCCGATCGAACACGGCGGCCGGCCCGCGAAAGGCGCAACTTCACCAGGCTGGCCCTATTCGGCAAGAGGCTCAGGTGGTGGCCGCTGCGATCGAGACCCCGTTGACCGCACCCGGTCTCCGTTGCAACAATGGGCACAATTCGACAGTCAGCGCCTTGCTCGCGCGACCGCGGCAAGCGAATGCCCTCCTGGAACGACGCAAACAGTCGACACGGCCCAACACAATACGAGAGAGGTGCGCCATGGCGGAATCTCGCGGCGGCTGCGACGGTGGTGACAACCGACGTGCGTTTCTCAAGAAGGCCGCAACCGCAGGCGGAGCGGCTGTGGTCGCCTCGACCGGCGCCGCCTCGGCCTGGGCCCAAACGCAACCGCAACCTGCCTCGCCCGTCCCCACGGTGACCCTGGGCAAGACCGGCCAGAAGGTCACCATCCTCGGCATGGGCACGAGCTGGGAGCTCACTCCCAGCTTCGTGCAGGCCGCGCTCCATAGCGGCATCCGCTACATCGATACCTCCGAATCCTACGAGGGCGGCAATGCCGAACGAGTCATCGGCGAGGTTCTCGAACGCACCAAGATGAGGAAAGATGTTTACCTGGTCACCAAGAACGCCGCCGCAAGATCGGCGGCCCCGGCGCATTGACGCATACTCGACGCGCCTCGAGGCCAGCCTCGAGCGGCTCGAAGACCGACTACATCGACTGCTACTACCTCCACGGCGTGGAAGGCCGCGAGATCCCGTGCTGCGCGACCCCGACGTGCAAGGCCGCGTTCGAGAAGCTCAAGAAGTCGGGCAAGATCCGCTTCTGCGGCCTGAGCTGCCACGACGCCAAGCTCCCCGAGATCGTCGACGCCGCCGCCGAAGTCGGCTGGATCGACCAGGTCATGTTCAAATACAACTTCCGCGACGTCGGCCGTCGCGATCGCTACGACGATCTGAACCGCGCCATCGACAAGGCCTCGAAGGCCAACCTGGCCTGGTCGCCATGAAGACCCAGGGCGGGGCGGTCAACTTCCCCGACAAGATCGCCGAGCTCAAGGCCAAGGGCTTCAAGAAAGAAGTCGCGGCGGTCAAGACCATCTGGATGGACCAGCGGATGCACGTCGCCGTCAGCGAGATGACCAACCGCGACAATGCTCCGCGAGAACATCGCCGGCAGTCAGAACATCGCGCTGACCGCCCGCGAGCATCGAGCTTCTGGAGGAATACCGCCTGGCGACCGCCCACCTCTATTGCCACGGCTGCGGCCAGCACTGCGAGCCGGCGGCCGGCGGAGTGGCCGTCGCCGACATCCTCCGCTTCCTCCGCTACGACGAAGTCTACGGCAAGCGCCAGCCGCGCTCGCGAGCTCTACCAGGCCCTGCCCGCCGAGGCCCGCACCTCGCCACCGCCGACCTGGCCGCCGCCCAGGCCGCCTGCCCCCACGGACTGCCCGTCGTCGATCTCATCGAGCGAGCCGACCACCGGCTGGGCTGAGCCAGGCCAGCGCGCATCGCTGTGCAGGTGCGTCGATATCCGGTGCTTCGACCTCGTCCGATCCGTCCGCTCGGTCTTCCGGACTCTCCGCCTTCGCGCGGCGGGGACGACGTAGCGCCGTCGATCCAGCGACCCAGGTCGATCAGGCGGCAGCGCGGTCGAGCAGAACGGGAACGACGGCAGGTCGTCGAGCTTGGCGATCTCGAAGACCTTCGAGCAGATCGGACACGGCCCGGATCATGGATTGGTCTTGGCGGCGGTACTGGTGCTCGCCGCGGCTGCCGGCGCGCTCTTGGTCGGGCCAGGCGAGCTGGAGCCGGCGAGCTTCCGTCGCCCGAGCTCTTCGATTCGAATTCGCCTTGGCGGGCTCGCTCGACGATTTGTCGGCCTGGGCGGCCTTCTTGTACGAATCGCTGCGATAGTCGGTCTGGTAGAACCCGGACCCCTTGAAGAGAATCGCCGCGCCCGGGCCGATCTTCCGGCGCAGCTTGGGCAGCTTGCACTCCGGGCAATCGGTGCGAGGCGGCGCCATGATCGACTCGTAGGCCTCGAATTCGTGGCCGCACGAGTCGCAGATATAGTCGTAGGTCGGCATGCGTTCACTCGCCTTCTCGTGGCCGGGCTTGACCGAAACGGCGACCTTGCTGGGCCGCAGCACGCGGTCGCGGATCTTGTAGCCCTTGCTGATGCTCGGCGACGACGGTCCCCTCGGGATGCTCGTGCGATGGCTGCTGCAGGATCGCCTCGTGCAGGTTGGGATCGAACGGATGCCCTGCGCGGCGATCGGCTCGACGCCGTGCTTGGCCAGGATTTCGAGCAGTTGCTTCTGCACCATGTCGAGCCCGGCGGTGATCCCCGCGGCGCCCTTGGCTCGCAGGGCGTCGATCGCGCGGTCGAGGTTGTCGAGCGGGTCGAGCAGGTCGCGCGCCAGCGAGCCGACCGCGTAGACTCGATCGGCGTCGGCCTGCTGCTTGGCCCGCTTCTGATAATTGGCGAACTCGGCCCGGTGCCCGCAGGGCTTGATCGCGGAGCTCGTCGCGCTCTTGCTTCAGCAGGGCGATCTGTTCGGCGAGCCGACATCGTCTCACCGTCATGGGCTGCCCTGGCTGGCTCGCGGGCATGTCGTCGCGTGATCGTCGGCTCGCATCCGCGGAGCTCGCGCGTCTGATAGCCGCTGTCTCTTCGGTCATTCGCTCATTGTCGTTCATACTCACTGGTTCCTGCGATCGTTCGCGTCCGATCGGTCCGGTCGGCTCGACGGGCGGCCGCGATCGCTGCTCACGACTCGTCCGAGTCGTCCGGCTCGGCCTCCTCGGTGAAGTAGTCGCGCAGTTTCTCGAAGAAGCTCTTGCGCCGGGGGCTGACCTGCTCGTGCTCGATCTCGGCGAACTCGCGCAGCAACTCTTCCTGCCGGGGCGTCAGGTGCCGCGGGCGTCTCGACCACGACCTCCACCAGCTCGTCGCCCCGAGCCCGGCCGCCGATGTCGGGCATGCCGCGCCCCTTGATCCGCAAGATCTCGCCGCTCTGAGTGCCGCGGGGAACCTCCAGCTCCTCCGGCCCGTCGAGCGTCGGCACCTCGATCACCGCCCCCAGCGCCGCCTGCGCAAAGCTGATCGGCACCTGGCAGATCAGGTCGTTCCGCCGCCGCTCGAAGAACGGATGCTTCTTGACCAGGATCTGAATCCGCAGATTGCCCCGCGGCGCCCCGACGTCGCCCAGCTCCCCCTGGTTGCGCAGTTGCAGCCACATGCCGCTTTCGACGCCCGGCGGGACGTCGACCTGAAGGTGCGCGGTCGTCTGGGACGCGGCCTGCGCCTCGGCAGCTGCGGGCAGGGATCGGTGATCCGCACCCCCTCGCCGCCGCAGGCCGGGCAGGTGGTGGCGACCTGGAAGAAGCCGCGTGCCTGGACGATCTGGCCGCGGCCGCCGCAGTAGTTGCAGGTCGTCGCGACGGTCCCCTTGCGTGCGCCCGAGCCGCGGCATTCGCTGCAAAACTCCTGCCGGCTCACGTCGATCGTGCGGGTCGTGCCCCGCGCCGCCTCGACCAGCTCGATCTCCAGCTTCATGAGCAGGTCGGGGCCCGGCCGCGGCCCGCGCCGCCGCTCGCCGAAGAGGTCGCCGAACAGTCCGCCGCCGAAGATGTCGCTGAAGGCCGACATGATGTCGTCGGTCGAGCGGAAGTCGTGGAACGCCGCGCCGTTCAGCCCGGCATGCCCGTAGCGGTCGTAGCGCTGCCGCTTCTCGGGATCGGACAAGACCTCGTAGGCTTCCGCCGCTTCCTTGAACCGCTTCGGCGCCTCCTCGTCACCCGGATTGCGGTCCGGATGATACTTGAGCGCCATCTGGCGATAGGCTTTCTTGATATCGTCGGCGGAGGCATCGCGGCCGACTCCCGAGCACTTCGTAGAAATCGCGCTTCGTGGCTGCCATCGGCATGGCGTCTCAATCACGAGTAAAGGCGTGCGGCCTCGACTCGGTTCCGCTCCGGCGCACGATCCGTCGGCCAACGCCGGACTCGACGCATCTCCCTGATGATATCATACGCCTCCACTTCCCGAATATCCGAATTGAAGATTGCGAGCGAGCATGCCCGCGTCCTCGCGAGCCGAGTCGCGCAAGATCGAGCGCATGCGGCCGGCGGTGTACGACGAGTGAAGCGCGCGCTCTGACGGCCGGAGACGCCCGGTGCCGCCTTCGACCGACCCTCCAGCCGCCACGGGCGATTTGCTGGATTTCAGCGGACCGCCCCTTCGATGCGCGGGGCGTTCTCCTTCTCGTCGTCCTTGATGTTGGTGATCATGGCCTCGGTCGTCAGCATGAGGCCGGCGATCGACGGCGGCGTTCTGCAGGGCCGACCGCGTGACCTTGGTCGGGTCGACGATGCCGGCCTTGAACATGTCGACGAACTCGCCGGTGTTGGCGTCGAAGCCGATCGGCGCCCTCGCGCGACTTGACCTCCTCGGCGATCACGCCGCCGTCGTGGCCGGAGTTGGCCGCGATGTAGCGGATCGGCTCCTCGAGGGCCCGCAGGATGATGGCGGCGCCGAGCTTCTCGTCGCCGTCGAGCTCGTCGTGCAGCTTCTGCGACGGCCGGAATGACCCGCAGCAGCGCCACGCCGCCGCCGGGGACGATCCCTTCCTCGGCCGCCGCGCCGGGTCGCGTGCAGGGCGTCTTCGATGCGGGCCTTGGTCTGCTTCATGTCGGCCTCGGTGGGCGCACCGACGCGAATCAGGGCCACGCCGCCGGAGAGCTTGGCCAGCCGCTCCTGGAACTTCTCCTTGTCGTACTCGCTCTCGGTCTCCTCGATCTGGCGCCGGAGCTGGTCGATCCGCCGCTGGATGTCGGCCTTCTTGCCGGCCCCCTGGATCATGGTCGTGCTGTCCTTGTTGACCTTGACCTGCTTGGCCTTGCCGAGCTGGCCGAGCTGGAGGTTCTCCAGCTTGAGGCCCAGGTCTTCGCTGATGACCGTGCCGCCGGTCAGGACGGCCATGTCGCCGAGCATCGCCTTGCGGCGGTCGCCGAAGCCCGGGGCCTTGACCGCGCAGATGTTGCAGCACGCCGCGCAGCTTGTTGACGACCAGGGTCGCCAGGGCTTCGCCCTCGACGTCCTCGGCGATGATCAAGAGCGGCTTGCCCGACTGGGCGACCTTCTCCAGCAGCGGGATCATCTCGCGGAGGTTGCTGATCTTCTTCTCGTGAAGCAGGATCAGCGCGTCTTCGAAGACGACCTCCATGGTCGTCGGGTTGGTCACGAAGTAGGGGCTCAGAGTAGCCCTTGTCGAACTGCATGCCCTCGACGAACTCGAGCGTGGTGGTCGGCGGTCTTGCCTTCCTCGACGGTGATCACGCCGTCGCGGCCGACCGTCTCGACGGCGTCGGCCAGCATGCTTGCCGATCGCCGGGTCGTTGTTGGCCGAGATCGCGCCGACCTGGGCGATCTCTTCCTTCTTGGAGACGGGCCGCGAGATCTTGCTCGGCAGCTCGGCGACGGCGGCCTCGACGGCCTTTTCGATGCCGCGGCGGACGGCCGTCGGGTTGGCGCCCGACGGTGATGTTCTTGAGCCCTTCGCGGTAGATCGCGCGGGCCAGGATCGTCGCGGTCGTCGTGCCGTCGCCGGCCACGTCGGACGTCTTCGACGCGACCACGTTGACCAGCTTGGCGCCCATGTTCTCGAACGGGTCGGGCAGCTCGATCTCCTTGGAGACGGTGACGCCGTCCTTGGTGACGGTCGGGCCGCCGAACGACTTGCTCAGGATCACGTTGCGGCCGGTCGGGCCGAGCGTGGTCCCGACCGCGTGGGCGAGAATGTCGACGCCTTCCAACATCTTGCGGCGGGCGGCGTCGGAGAAGAGCAATTGCTTGGCCACGGACGTACGCTCCTCGAATCGAAGGATGACGGAGCCACCGAGCCGCGTCGGCCCACGCCGATCGCGCGAGCTCGCCGCCGCTCGGGCAGGATTACTTGACGATCTTCGCCAGAATGTCGGACTCGCGCAGGATCTTGATCTCCTCGCCGTCCACCTTGATCTCGGTGCCCGAGTACTTGCCGAAGAGGACCTCGTCCCCCTCGACCACGCCGATCGGGGCACGCTCGCCCGAGTCGAGCAGCTTGCCCGGCCCGACCGCCAGCACCTTGCCGCGCTGGGGCTTCTCCTTGGCCGTGTCGGGCAGCACGATGCCGCCGGCCGTCTTCTCCTCGGCCTCGATCTGCTGAATCACAACGCGATCTTCCAGGGGACGAATCTTCAACTTGGCCATGGAGTGGTGTCCTTTATCTGTGAGATGCGGTCGAAGGATCGAAATCAGACCGCTTGATTCGATCCGTCGATCGCTCACGCGCTGATCGATCACATCATTCCCATATCTCCCATACCACCCATGCCGCCCATTCCTCCCATGCCACCCATGCCGCCGCCGTGATGAGGATCGCCGTGTCCGGCTGGCTCCTTCTTCTTGGGGGGTTCGGCGACGAGGGCTTCGGTGGTCAGCGAGCAGGCCGGCGACGGAGGCGCCGTTTTGGAGGGCGGAGCGGGTGACCTTGGTCGGGTCGACGATGCCGGCGGCGAACATGTCGCCCCAGGTCGCCGGTCTCGGCGTCGTAGCCGAACTTGGGGTCGTTGCTCTTCTTGATCTGGCTGACGACGACGGCGCCGTCGACGCCGGCGTTTTCGGCGATGTAGCGGGCGGGCTGTTCGGCGGCGCGCTTGACGATGTCGACGCCGAGGCGCTCGTCGCCGGTCGAGCTCCAGATCGCCGATGGCGGCCGCGGCGCGGATCAGTGCGGTGCCGCCGCCGGGGACGATGCCCTCTTCGATGGCGGCGCGGGTGGCGTGCAGGGCGTCTTCGACCAGGGCCTTGCGTTCCTTCATCTCGGTCTCGGTGGCGGCGCCGACGTTGATCTGGGCGATGCCGCCGGCGAGCTTGGCCAGCCGTTCCTGCAGCTTCTCGCGGTCGTACTCGCTGTCGGTCTCGCCGATCTCGCGGCGGATCATCTCGGTGCGGCCCTTGATCTCGGCCGGCGTGCCGGCTCCTTCGACGATCGTGGTGTTCTCGCTGTCGATCGTGACCTTCTTGGCCCGGCCCAGGTCGCTGAGCTGGACGTTCTCGAGGTCGATGCCCAGGTCCTTGAAGATCGCCTTGCCGCCGGTCAGCACGGCGATGTCGCCCAGCATGGCCTTGCGGCGGTCGCCGTAGCCCGGCGCCTTGACCGCCGCGACCTTCAGGATGCCGCGCAGCTTGTTGACGACCAGGGTCGCCAGCGCCTCGCCCTCGATGTCCTCGGCGATGATCAAGAGCGGCTTGTTGGCCTTGGCGATCTTCTCGAGCAGCGGGATCAGCTTGGTGGGCGAGCTGATCTTCTCTTCGTAGATGAGGATGTAGGCGTCTTCGAGCACGACTTCCATGCGCTCCTGGTCGGTGACGAAGTGCGGGCTCAGGTAGCCGCGGTCGAACTGCATGCCCTCGACGACGTCGACCGTGGTCTCGAAGCCCTTGCCTTCTTCGACGGTGATGACGCCGTCGGTGCCGACCTTCTCGAAGGCGTCGGCCAGCTTTTCGCCGATCGAGCTGGTCGTTGTTGGCGGCGATGGTGGCGACCTCGGTGATCTCTTTCTTGCCGCGACGACCTTGCGTGACTGGCCTTTGACGTGCTCGACGATCGCCGCGACGGCCTTCTCGATGCCGCGCTTGAGGGCCATCGGGTCGGCGCCGGCGGCCAGGGTCTTGAGGCCTTCCTTGTAGATCGCCTCGGCCAGGACGGTCGCGGTGGTGGTGCCGTCGCCGGCCGCGTCGGAGGTCTTGGAGGCGGCTTCCTTGACGAGCTGGGCGCCCATGTTCTCGTAGGGATCGGTCAGCTCGATCTCCTCGGCCACGGTCACGCCGTCCTTGGTGACGGTCGGGCTGCCCCAGCCCTTGTCGATGACGGCATTGCGGCCGCGCGGGCCCAGCGTGCAACGAACGGCCCGGGCCAGTTTCGTCACACCACTGGCCAGCTTCTGGCGGGCCTCCTCATCGTAGGCCAAGATCTTCGCCACGTTGGTTCTCCTTGGTCAGGTTATCCAATATTCCGGCGGGCCTCACTCGCTTCTGGCCTCAGCAGGTGGCGCCTCGGCTCGCTATGCGAACCCGCTTCAACAATGCGATGCCTTGCGAGATGCAAGTCATGTACCATTGGCAAGTATTTGCGTTAATTACTTTGGCCAAACACCTTGTGTTACAAGCTCGCGACAAAGCTTGCCGAATCGCCTGCCGTTTTGGCAGTCCAAGGCACGATTTGTCACCCGTGCCGGGCCCGCGGCGGCTTCCGCATCGTGCGGCCGCGCGCGTTCCGTCGGAACCGTCCGATCCGTCCCATCCGTCCAATCCGTCCGATCTCGAGCGGCGGCCGGCGTGGTGGTTGCTCGCGCAATTGCTCAGCCAGAACGCCACGGCGAACCGTATGAGGGCTATCCTCGAGGGCGATTGAGCGGCAAAACCACGAGAATTGATACATCTTGCGCGATCGCGGCAGTAAAATCGGCTACGGCGCCTTGAGCCTGGCGCACGAGCCGAGAATTCGGTATGATAAAACACGATCTGATACCGCCGCGATGCACGCTCAGTTCATCGAGTCGGTCGCAATTCCATCGGGGTCACGCGAGTCTCCCCCGTTCGATCCACGGTATTCACAGCCATGCCAGACCAACCAAAACCGCACGACGGTCCAGCCACGTCGGTCGACCTTGACCTGAAGACGCGGTACGCGAGCGGGCCGCCGACCCGCGACATGAAGCGGTTCGACGTATTCTTGATCGATACCGGCTGGAATGTCGCAATCTCGAAGGTCGTGCGCACGAACCTTCGAACTGCATTTGAATATCATGCGCACGACAGCCTTTACGAGCTCACACGCGCGCAGTCCATCGAAGTGCTCAAGCGCGCTCCCGAGCTGATCGGCTGCGACCCGACGATCATCGTTTACGACCTCTATGCTTGCAGCAAACCGAGTGCCAACAAGTACCGGGGCTTCCGGCTTAACCTGGGGTTGATGAGGCATCCTGAGCAGGCCATGGCGCGGCTCCAGCACTTCGCGCACTTCGTCTCGGTCCATCGCTGCGCCGAAGATCTCGACAGGGAGGTCCGCCGGGAGCTGCATCGCGAGGGCGTGGAAGGCATCGTCAAGCTCTTGCGGGAAACGTCTGCCGAACTACTGATCGAGTGACGCAAAAAGCAACGAGGAAAGAGCCATGAACGAAGAGGTCCCGATTCTGCCCTTGGTGGTGGGCTCCTGCATCGCGCTGTTTCTCGGCTTCGAGATCAACCGGCGCCGGAACAAGCTGCGGAAGGTTTTCAACACGTTCGACAAGCAGGAAAGCGTGATCGCGCAGGCCCTGGAGTCGCTGGTCGAGAGCGGCGAGCTCCGGCCGTATGTCCCGGGCCAGCCCGGTTGATCGGGCCGGCACCGCGTCGCCGTTCCCGGCAAGCGGCCGGTTGCATTGCGGCGCTGCGATGGTTTTTTTTTCAGAGGAGGGAATGGTGGGCGAGTCGGAAACCAATCGCGAAGGAAAGGGCGGCACTCACGAACTGCGGCTGGCCGTTGAACCTTGGAACGAGGCCGACGAAATCCGCAGGATCCGCAGCTTGCCCAAGGAGGTCGGGGTCTTGCTGATCGTGGCCGGCATCGGCGGTCTGTTGCTGCCGGGCCCGGTTGGCACGCCATTCCTGATCCTGGGCGGCGTGGTGCTCTGGCCGCGGGCCTTCGAGCAAGTGGAAACCTGGTTCGAGCATCGATTCCCCAAGATGCACCGCCGCAGCGTGCGCCAGATGAAGCGATTCGTCGATGATCTGGAGCGCAGATATCCGCTTGTCAAGTAACTCCCGCCCGCCGGGCTTCTCCCGGCACTCACGGTTTCCGCTGCTCCAGCCGATCGAGTGCCTTGAGCACACGATCGAGCTTGCGATCCATTTCGTCCATGCGTCGCTCGAGGATGCTCGAGCGTGAATCGATCATCAAGAAACCGTCGCGGACGACATACGACAGTCCCTTTCCCGCGAGTGCCTGGTCAAGGAGAAGTGCGCACCGTCACGTGCGCCGGCTGGATCGTGACCGGGGCTTCCATTGTCAGACGGAGCTCAGCCAGCCCCGCCGGGTTGATGTAGATGGGGATCCCGTAGAACCGTGGCGGGTCGCTCGTCTGGTCTTTGATGAGCCGGATGATCGCATCGAGAGTCGCGTCCTTGGGTATCTCGGCGTTGACGACTACGTTGAGCCTTTCGGCGATTTTCTCGGTCAGTTCGCCTAGCCTGAGAGCTTCTTTAGCCAGGCGTTGCTCTTTGCGCGCCACTTCCTGCTCGATCTCTTTCGGAGTGGGC
The DNA here is from genome assembly GCA_963830625.1 of uncultured Isosphaeraceae bacterium. Classification (GTDB taxonomy): domain Bacteria; phylum Planctomycetota; class Planctomycetia; order Isosphaerales; family Isosphaeraceae; genus CAWHMZ01. The sequence goes on from CAWHMZ010000015.1 coordinate 228,384, forward strand.
GCCGCCGGCTGTGCCTGGCCGGGCGCCGCGGGCGCACCGCCTGCGGGTTCCTGCCCTTGCTGAGCGAGTGCAACGGTGCCGAGCACGCCGGCCGAAACCAGCGCGACGACTGCCGGGATCTTGATCGATTGCAGCAACATGGTCTTGATCACTCCTTGAGCGAGATAGGCAATCGGTGCGGGAACAACAGGAGCGCCGGCGATCAGCTTGCTGACCGTCGACCAGCGATTCGAGAATTCAATCGTGGCCGCGGCGAGTGCCCTGGGTACGGCCAGAGTGGCCACCGAAGCCGGCTCGAGCGGCACGAGGGCCGTGGTGATGTCGAGCCCTCGCTGCTGCAGCCGCGACGCCAGGCGTTTGCGAGCGCGGTGCAGGCGCCCGCGGAGTGTGGGCTCGGTCACGCCGAGCCGTCCGGCCGCTGCATCGTAAGAAAGTCCCTCGAGGCAGCAGAGCACGAGCGGCCCTTTGAGCGATTCGGGCAGCCGCGTGATCTCGTCGTGAACGATTTGATCTGCCGCAGGGCCGTCGCATGCCGCGAGGTTGCCGTCTTTTGCTGGGATTTCGCCGTCGATCGGCCGTTCACGGCTATGTCGCACGGCGGTCCGCCGCCGAGCCCGCCGCGCGACGCGTGTGGCGACTCCGTGCAGCCACGGCCCGATCGTGTCGCGCCGCCGGATCGAGCGGCCATGTTGCACGAGCACGAGGAACGTCGCCTGAAACGCATCTTCGGCCAGGTGCGGCTCGCGCACGACGCTACGGCAAAGGCCCAGCACCATGGGGCCATGCCGTTCGACCAAAATGCGAAACGCCTCGTGCCCGCTGGCGTCGCGCCCGGCAAGAAAGCAGTCGAGCAGCTCGCCGTCGCTCAGCGACCCCAGCGTGCCGACCCGGAACAGCGCCTCCAAAGAGGACCAGTCCACGCGCGGCTTGCGGATCACCATGGGAAGTTTCTCCCACCTGAGTTTGTGGTGCTCTTCGGCGCCGCGCACTCGCCCCCTCTCCCCCGCGGCAGCGATTTTTTAGGGCGAATTTATTTGACACTAGCGAAAGCGGTAGTCGATCTGAAACCCGTAGAGCCACGGGACGCGCGGGTCGATGTTCTCGGCCCGCAGTCTGGCTGGCATGCTCTCGTAGTGCTCTCTGAGCGTGTCGGCATCAGGAGCGTTATAATACGTGACGAAGATTGTATCACCGTCGACCCTCACATCCCCTTCCAGTCCCCCGAAGTAAGCCGTGGCCATGTGCTTGGCGTCCCAGCTAGTCGTGGGCGGGCCGAGTCGCTTGCGAAACTGAGCGATCGCGGCCTGGGCGAGTAGCCCCATTGTCATCTGGCCGCAGCGAATGTTGAGGTTGCACGTCCCTGCACGATTCCAACCCAGCGCCTGGTGAGCATTGAAAAACTCCTCCACGTGCCATCGCTTGGGGAATTCACCAGCCAGCTCCTCGACCTCGTTTCCGTCCCGGGTCGCGAGGAATGCGTTGAAGTGGTACTCCTCCGGCCGTTCACCTTCTCGCTGGACATATTGGTAGAACGGCCCGGCGTGGCTGTCCTGGGGCGTGTATGCCAGCTTCGCGGTCGCGTAGCCGGCCCACCGCGGCTGGAACAGCTCAGGCGCCAATCCTCGCAACTTGGCAAGCAGGACAGGCCGATTCACCATCGGTACCAGAAGGTCGAATTTCGTCTCGGACTTGACCGTGTTCCAGAAGCTCCACGGTGAAGTGTTCTGAATCAGCCAGAACCAGTACTTGGCCGGGCTGGGGATTGAGGATATCAGTGGCCAATTTCAGCAGTTCCAGGGCCGCAGCGGCCGCCGTGCGTGCCGATGTGCCCGTGGTGAAACAGATCGGTTGGCCGGTATCGACATCCAGCGCGAAAAACGTCTGAGCGGTCTTGGTGGGCCGTTCTCGACTGTCATGGCGATGGAGGCGCATGTGCCGCTTACTGAAACTGCGGACGCGATGAGGATCGACGGCTAAGAGCCGGCCCTGGAAGTGACCTGAGGCACGGCGGATCTTGCCGAGTGCCACCTGGAAATTGAGACTGTCGGCGACTGTGCGAGCCGCGAGCAGTTCGTGGACGGCCATGTCACTGGCGAGGAACGGCAGGCCGCTGGCCAGCTCGAAGATCCGCTGGTTCAGGGTGCGGCGGTGCCGCAAACCGGTGCGGCATAGCGCCGCCTCATGAATCAGTTGCAATGCGAGGCGAGGTCCCACTCGCTCCGGGCGCTGTCCGGTCCAACCGCAGATCAAGTCCCAGGCCCCGAGGCGAAGCAGCTCTGGGACCAGTAGCCAGATGCCGGCTAGGTTGCCCGTGACCTTGTCGGCGAGAAACTGTCGCACGCCGTGCTCGATGCTGCGCGGATCACAGGGGACAGGCTTGGTGCGATTCCGCTTGGTCTGGACCTCGATCGGCGGTTCAGATCCCGGGCGGTAGCGATAGAGTTTTTTTTTGCAGGCCGTAGTCTTCGATGACGCGCACGACGCTGCGAACGCTGATGGCAAATCCAGCCTGGCGGAGTTTCTGCGCGATGACGTCGACCGTGGCCTCTGGGTCGAGGAAGCGCTGGCGGATCACCTGGCGAACGACCTCATCGGTGCGGACATACTTGTGTTTCGGGCCAGGCTTGTGGCCCAGGAGTCCGGCGCTTCCGTGTTCACGGTAGAGCTTGAGCAACTGGAAATATCGCTGTTTGCTCAGGCTGAGCTTCTCGGCGGCCTTGGCAGCGCCGAGCCCTTCGCATTGGCCCTCGATCAGCATGGCCAAGCGGGCGACAACGAGGTCGTCCGGCAGGACGGGGAGCTCTCCCGCGGGACCGGAGATGCGGCGGGCTGGGATGTCGAACTGCACGGCTAGGTTCTCCGATGGAGAGGGGAAAGAGAAGCGGGTACGGCAGTTGGCATCCCTAGAGGATACCGCGGGCGGGGGAGATGGTCTAATAGATTATGGCGTTATTATACGGATACTGTCGGATATAAGCTGGATGATAAACATAGATAACGCCATAATTAATTAGATCAAGCTGCGCAAAAAAACGGCGCGGTGGCTAGCCGCGCCGACGGAACTTAGTAATCAATTAGGCTCAAAAAATCGCTGCCCGCGGGGAGAGGGTGCCCGAAGGGCGGGTGAGGGGGACGGCGCACCACCGTAAGCCCCCTCCGGGTCGATGGCAGGGTAAGCGCTGGTGACCGCTGGCCTCCACGTGCTGGCCACTACTCCTACTGTGCCCGCAATCTGCCATTCCTCACAAGTAGACCGCGAATCGGCCCGTTTTTAGCCGTGGGAAGCATCTCGATCCGTGTCGCCGGCTAAACCGACGCGACCAATCGGCGCACATCGCGCGAAAGCCCGGAGCTTGCCGCGTATGCTCGCTTCGCGCGTCGTCGGAGATGATCGCCTCCGCGTCTGAACCCCGAACGGGGCGGCAGAACGTAGCCTGGAGTGTGAACGCCAGGCACAGAGCGGCGCCAGCCCGAAGACCAAACGTCATTGCGAGATTCCTTTCATCTGCAGCCCCCGGCCAGGGGGCGACCCACGATGGCCTGAGGAAAGGAACGAGGTCTAACGGCATTTGTGGCAGCCTGCTCTTCCCGGTATCCGCACTGGAGCGAAGTGAACATCCCGCGATACAATGTGCTGAGTGGTCCGCGGCGACGACCTGGTGATCTGTGAAACGCGTTGCATCGAAGGACTGCGTGGCTCACGCTGAACGACGCCTATTCGCGGTCCTGAAACTCTGTGGGGCGTACTCATGATTCGCGCAGTGGTCCAGAATGGAATGATACGTCCGCTTGACCCGATACCACCCGACTGGACCGAGGGTCATGAGCTCGTGGTGGAAGATGCAAGCGCGAGCTCGGTGGAAGACCTCGACGCGTGGTACCGCGAGCTTCAGGAACTGGGCCCGGCTGAGTATGAACCCGGCGAATGGGACGCGTTCAGGCGACCATGATGGAAGCCGACGAACAGGCCAAGGCTGCAGTTCGCCGCCAGATGGGCTTGCCGTGATGGCGCGGTACCTACTCGACACCAACCACCTCAGTGCCGCGCTCGACGACAAATGATCGGTTCGAGAACGCCTCTACCGCTCGCGTCAGGCCGGTCATCGATTCGGCACCTGCGTGCCGGTGCTCTGCGAGCTAGAGACGGGCCTTTATCACACCCGTCGGCGCGAGCGAAACACTCGCATCCTCGTGGCCCTCCTGCGACAGATCCGCGTCTGGCCCGTGGAGCCACCAATCGCGCCGTTGTACGCCCAGACCTACCACGAGTTGCGCGCCGCGGGACGGGCTTTGTCCCAGGTCGACATGCTGCTCGCGGCCCTGGCCCGCTTGATGAATGCGACGCTGCTGACATCGGATCGCAACTTCGATGCAATCGCGGGTCTTCGCGTTGAAAACTGGCTAGCCTGAGCGCCAGGCGCGGAAAAAGTGGCCGGGCTATGCCCTGTTTTTCCACACGCGTCTGGAGAATCTCCCAATCGAGCGAGAACACCGTCATCACGGCGAAGCAGGCGGGAGCCGCGCGGAGCACGGCCCAGGCACCGCTCAACGTCACATTGGCGCGTCAGTCAGCCCCGGAACGGGGCGGCAGAACGTAGCCCGGCGTGTAAACGCCAGGATCTCGGGGGCGGCAACCCCAAGACCAAACGCCATTGCGCGATTCCCTCCATCCGCAGCGCCGCGCAGGGGGCGACATGACGGGGTGGGCAGTGATGTGGGATGAAATGCGAATCACCCGCTAGCCCCCGCCGCGCTTACGGCGACGGCGCATAGCCGCGTTCCATCACTCGCCGCGCCAGGCACGAATTCCAACTTTCTGGCGGCGGAGCTTGACGGCCATCGCCGTTCGGCCGAGTGCCCGCGCAACGGCCTTGTCGGTGTCGGTGCCCAGCCACGAGAGCTCCTCGTTGGTCCAGCGGCGCGTGAATGCGGGGATTCCCAGTTTCTCACGCTTAGCGTGCACGACTGACTGTTGTCGCCCGGTTTTCCGCCCGACTTCGTAGTCGCTCATACTGCCGAGTAGCGCGATTTCCGATTCGGTCCAAGGAACCAGCGTTGACGGGATGCCGAGCGCTTCGCGCTTCCGGTGCACCGCGCTTGGCGATCGCCCGATCAGGTGTCCCACCTCGCGGTCGCTGGCCGTGCCGAGCAACGCGATCTGTTCCTCGGTCCACGGTTCGGGTCGGCACGAGATTGCCAGGCGGCGGCGCTGCTGGACGACCGCATGGACGCTCACGCCAATACGCACCGCGACAACGCGGGCGGAAGCCCTCCTGAGCAGCGCGTTCTCTTCGTCGGTCCATTGATGGCGAACAGGGAGGCCATACAGCTCGGGGTGTTCCCACATTTTCTGCGAGCGCACGCCGCGCTCGCGTTTCCATTCCTCTGACTTGGGTCTTTTGGCCGCTTCCAAAAGCGCAGTCAAAGTATTCGGGTGCTGGCGCCGCCCCTTTCTAAGCGCCGAGAGCTTGACGCGAACTTCCAGCGAGTGCATGGCTTCGTGGCCTTTGGCGCGTACTTCCGGCGTAAGCGTTTCCGCGGCGTATTCGATCCTCAGACGCCGTGAGCCGGGGGTCATTCTGGGGACGCCCAGCGCACGCCGCCATTTCCAAACGACCTGAATATTCACGCCCCAGTGATACGCGACCGCTTGCTCGGATTCGCATCGGACCGCTCGAATGAGCTCACCGCAGACGATTGGAGAGTGCTTCGCACCGCCGCGCGTGCACGGCCACTGGATTGGCGCGTCGCTCATCCTGCGGACAGTCAGCTCCCGCCCGCGGTATTCGCACGGCAGCCTGTCGCCGACCGCGCATTTCGGCGGCACGTACGGCCCGTAAAGTAGCTTGTACCGCTCAAAGTCGTCCATAGCCGGAATCGCGAGGTGTTGAGCGAACGGCCGGAGCGCAGTCGACTGAATGGGTCGGAGAATCGGCCCTTATTATGCAAAGCGCTCAGGTTGCGCGAAAGGGGGCAGCGTCGCAGGGGTTGGGCAGTTCGTCGGGCAAGTCGCGAACGTTGCGCCATGCTTAAAGTCGCCAATGCGAGATTGTCCCCATCGCACGCGCCAGGTTGCTTATTGTTTCGGCGCGATCGCCTTAGGCGCCGTCCCACGATCCTCGACCAGCTCAAATGGATTGCTCACTGTGCGTCGCCCGAATCGCCGGAGCAACTGTACTTGGTCGTTCGCGTCGATCCCCTCGTTCATCACGATTTCGTTGATCGCTGGCTGCTTGAGACTGGGAACACGCATCTTGAAGAATGACCATAGCTCGTCTGATTGGTATGTCTGGCTGATGTCCGGGAAGATCGGAAGAGGCCGTACTTCCCTGTGTTCACGAAGCTCGTCGGAATAGCGGAAGGTCCACCGGCCGTCTTCGAGCGACAGTACTCCGATCACAAGCGAGTTCAGGCGCAGTTCGAACGTCGCCCGAGCGTGCGGCGCAGTAGCCTCCGCTTGGTCGGGAATCCCAGGCCTCGTTCCCAAGAGGCGGTGCATCCAATAATGGAGTGTGTGGCGGCTCATTCTGAATGCTCCTTAACGGGAAGATGGCTGATGCGATTCGACGGACTCGCGCAATAACCGGCCTCTGCGCTCCAGACACCTCAGGATCAATTCCCGCCTCGCGCTGCTCATGAGACTGCTGAATTCCCGTTCGACCATGTTTGAAAGTGCCTGGTTCTTGTCAACGCCGACAAACTTTTCAATCTGCGGCCTGAGGTCGGGGTGCCTCTGATAAATCTTCTCGATCAAATCGAAATGGCCGATATCAGTGCAGCCCTCCCAACCGATTTGCGGGCGACTCTTGCTCACATAGCGACTTAATCTTTCGTCACTCGATAGCGTGGCGCGGACCAAGCTCTCGTCTATGTTCCAGAAGAGCCCCCGCGCAGTATCAAATACCGGCGAGAACCGCGGTGGACTGCTCCCTGTGGCCGCCACGACTACGCCCCAGTTTGCCGGATGTCTGTCGTTGTTCCCAACAATCGCGTCGAACGTGAGCATCTCCACCATTCCCTCCATGATATCGTCGACGTGTTCTGGAAACCTATCCTGTATCGCCTCGCGAACGGTCTGAAACGTGTAGAAATCCTGCTCCTGTCTTGCCCTCGCGATCTCTTCTACTAACTGTTCGTCTCTAAGGTAGTGCTTAAAAAGGTCGATCCCGTGAAACAACGACTCGCCTTTCTTCAGGAAATACCGGCTCAGGAATCGCACTTGGTTGCCGACGATACGAAGCTGCGAGTCGGCGATTCGGACTCCGTACAACTGGCCGACTCTCGTCAGCAGTTGCTCCGTAACTGACTCCACCGGGTACCACTTGGACCCGACCTTCGCGATGTAACCGGGCCAATGACTGCTCAACCGGGTGATTCGCCTGCGTCGGCTCTTCTTTCCGGAGTCCGTGCCATCGGCGTGCTCCCGGATACGCAGAAAGCTTTTCGGCGCGTCGCCTGGGATCGAGAGGGTGTCCGCTGGTGCGATCGTGAACCTATCCTTCTGCAGGCGGGGCAAAATCGCCTGCCAGTTCAATTGAAAGTCGGCGTACCTTCTAATTCGCTCGTCCACGATATCACTTGGTAACACGCGACCCCCGATGCATATGGCCCAGCGGGATAATCAGACGAGGCATTAGCGGCTAACATCCGTACGCCACCCGTGCTGTTCGTGTCCAGAGGGAGCAGTCCATCATCCGCAAACAAGTGGGGGGCTTGCACCGAACATCAAGTGGAATGTCTCGTCTGGCCCTTTCCGCCACAATCCGTCAACGGCGCGTTGAGTTTCCAAGCACCGGCTACCCGTCTTCGGCCGTGACCTCGTATCCAGGCTTGCCTCTATCCGCGCCGAGACCAGGAAGGTCGAATTCATCCTGCCCGTTCGCCAGCTCGACGTTCGCTCGACCTCGGCAATACCCATCCCAATACCGCGCAATGAACCCACGGATTCCCGACTTCGGAAAGTAATCCGGATAGAGCTCCCGAAACTTGTCCTCGGCTTCATGGAAATCTAGGCCGTCAAAGATCTCGGTGTGCGCGGCGAGGTACAAAAGCCCGATCGACGGTCCGCGCGAATAGCCCCGGTTGCAATGCACAAGAACTCGGCGTCCCGCAACTAGACCTTGCGCTATGAAAGCGAGGGACTCGTCAATAATCACTTTGGGGATATACCTCGGATCCTCGTGATCGAGCAGGTTTAGGATAAGTCGGCTTCCCCGCCGAGCAACGAGACGCTCGGGATCGCCTTCCGGTGCCGCGCCGGTATAGCGGAGTGCCTCGCAGTGGAACGGGATTTTGCATGCTTGAACGACCCGCCACTCGTCCGTACGGTCCGCGATGTCGGCAATTTCGGCCTCATAATCTTGCTTGCTGCCGACGAACAAATTGGGGTAGATCTCGATCACTTCTGCACCGTTAGGTACGTGGGCGACAACCCGCCGGGCCCGTCGCGCGAGGCGTAGCAGCACGTGTTCGGCGGGCGGCGGGGCTAACGATAGCTCTGCATCGTCATCGTGCTGCGTTCCGCTTCACAAGAAGAAATTTGGACTTATTAGCAGGCACCGATTGACCGCGATCAGCGCCTCCGCGGCGCGATGCCTGACGTGCCCACGCGGCGGTCCCACCCCGCGGCGCGAGTGACCGACGGCGATAGAAAGCCCCGCGATGCAGCCTCAAGAAAGGAATCCGTGGCGCACCGGTTTTCCCGACGAACTTGATTTGCTCGGACGTGAGCCACCGCCGGCCGCCGCCGCAAACGGGGTGGCGTGGGCTCGTGCGGTTTGTCCCGAATGCTAGACGGGCGGAGCAAGTCCTTTCGGGCGAAATCCCCTCGTTGTCGCCTAGCGAAATGCCGGCGTCGTCTCCCCGACAGAGCGAGACGACGCCGACCGTCACCTTCGCGGAACTCAGGCAGCGTCAGACCGCTGAGGAAGAGGGTGATTCTTGATGTCGCCAATCGCTTCCAGTAACCGGATCGTCGCATCGTCGCTGAGAACTTCGCCGCGGTACCGCACCTCGCACAAGCCCTGCAAATTGGACGGAAGCTTAATTCCATCCTTTACCAGGAGGATGAACCTCCGACCGTAGGCAAGCATCGCGGCCCCGATCTCGATCAGCACGTTCGGGTTCAGCACCGTGTGCTCGTTCCCATCGGCGCCGACCAGCTTCGCCTCCTCGTCAACGTGGATAATAGCTGCGCCGCAACTGCGCATGTCGTCCACGACTTTGTCCGGGACGGGCCTGGAAACGGACTGCCGCTCTGTGGAGACGACTGGGGTCATCTCCAGGATGAGGAGCAGCCTCTTGATCGGGTCGATAAACGCCTTGTTGCCCCCGTGGATGACCGCGACGAACCGATCCCGCGGACTCGTGGCGGAGGCCGCCGCCACGACTGCGCCAGGCGGCGGGCTCTGAACAACCGGGCAAACGGGAGGCGCCGGTTCAGCGCCGTCCGGTTCAGAACTCGCCGCTGCTGCGCAGATCTTCGGAGCGCTATCAAGGCCGAGGAATCGCTTGCCCTTGATCTCGCTGAGCAGGCCCAGGAACTGCGCGTTCTCCAAAATCACCTCGTAAACCGCTGAGGCCCGGTTTCGCGGCACTCCCATACCGATGAGCACCTGAATGCCGACCTCGCGAGTCGGGAACGCGCTGTTGGCGTACCTGTCAACAAACGCCCCGACAACTCGGGGTTTGAACGTCGCCTCGCGCAAAGCAATTCTGTCGTCGTCCTCCTCGAACGGGCTCACGGCGCGCCTGCCCACGGGGGTAAGAGCGATCTCCTTCGCGTTATAGCTGCCCACGGTGAGCCCGTAAGCCGCCGATGACGCGCAGAGCGCCCTGAAAACGTCGGACCCGGGCCGCATGTCAAGAGCCATAGCCAGTTGGAGCGGCGTTGCCGACGCTCCTGCGTAGCTGTTGACGATCGCCCGAGGTAGCGCGAGTGTCTGCGACATTGCAAGTTCCGGCGCCTCCGATTGCGGGAATACCGCCCGCTTGCCGTTCGTCGCCCTGGCAACAACACGGCTCGAAATCGCCGGTTTGTCGGTGGGTCTTTTGGCTTTCATCAAACACCTCCAATTAAGGTTCGTTGGATTAGGTCACGTGGCGACTGCGCCGGAAGCTTGGAATAGCCCGGCCAACAGGATCTCGTCAGCTCCCAATGGCTGAAAGAACGCCACCACTAGGGCACGGATCGACGCGGCAACGAAGCGGGGATGTAGCGCCAGCCGGTTCCACCGCGGACCCACTCCGGGTGTGCTCCGGGGCAGGCGCTCGCCCGCTTACGCGTCTCCTGTTGCATTATGGTCACTACGTCGCCCTGGCATAAGCGTCAACTGCATCCCTTATACACAATTTGCGACCAGAGCCCGCATTAAGCGTCTTCGAGGCCCTTCCCGCCTACAACACGCGGATCGCATTCCCCATCCAATTAGAAGACTCGCCACACGCTGGTTGCCCAAGGAGGGCCCGCCGATCGGAATCAGACCGGTTAAAGTCGCAAACACGGCGACGGACGGACCATGCACGGAGAGGGTCGGCACATGGCGGGCCAGAGCCCGGGAACTGCGCTTCACGCCGGCACCGTCGAGGCCCGCAACGACTGAAAACGTTCGTCCGCGGCCACGCACTCCGCGCTCCCGCGGCGGGTCACGACCGGACGAGAACGAATTCAGGGTCCGCGGGCGAGCGGATTCCCACCTCCGCACGCGGCCAATCCACGCCGTCGTGAGCGCTAACCGGCGAGACTCGCCGCACGTGCCGAACGCCACGCTCTCGCGGCAGGGCCAGAGACGGTGGAAACGGCCGCGGGGAGCAGCATCATCAGGACGAAGTGCCCGTTCCACCAGCTCTCGGACGCGAATCGCAACTTTGCGGCGCCCCGCGTTAGGCGCGATTCGTCCGACACGTAACACTTTTCAACCATGGCAATGGCCCAGGGGTGGGAGCCGCGTGCCGCACGCGGCACTTCCGCCGACCCAGCCTCATCCAGTCCGCCCTGATGAGCGCGAAGTTGACGCCCGACGAGGAAAAGAAGGTAGCCGAGTTCATCGAGTTTCTACGGTCTCAGCATCGAAAGCAGAAAGGCTAGAGGGTGGCGACCGGGGCGATGTCGCTCGCACCGTCACGCAAGCCCCGCTGAACTGAGGGGCATCCGGGGCGGAGCCGTCCTCCACATCAGTTCAACCTCGTCCGCTGTCAGCCCGTATGCCTCGTTCACGAGGTCGCTTATTCGACGCTCAACGCTGAGCGCCTCCCTCGCCAAGTGCTGTGCCGGCAGGATGGTGCCGCGCGTGTTCCTCACGGAGGTTGCGAATGGCAGCCAGGCTTAGCGACCGCTTGGCCCCACAGGCTTTCTTCACGGCGGAGATAAGTGCCTCGCAATCGAGCTCGATCGGGTCAAGCAACGAACCGGTTGGAACGGCGATACCATGCTCGATCCTAAGCCAGTCGAACACTTCAAGCCGGATTGCCCGCTGCTGAACCGCGAAAGCCAGCACACGACCTGCGCGATCCTCGACTTGAGCGCACACGACGTCACTCGGCGCCGCGACGGGCAGGTTTTCCATCAGAAATGCAACCGGGGTCAGCGCTCTCGTCCTTCATATGCGGGAGGAATCGCCAGTTGTACCACCAAAGGAGTGGCGAGTTCAGCACAGCCAGGAGGTAAAGGTCGGCGACGGGGATAAAAAACGTCTTGTTGTTCCCAAAATGTCCGAGGCGATCCAGAGCGTAGCTCGGATGGAACTGGATCTCCTGGTACACGAGCTTTGCTTTCTCGAAATCTTCCCAGTAGGCGCAGGAACGAAGCTCCCACCAGTAGCGGCCTTTGTCCTGGCGCCTGACAAGAGCCTCCTGCATGGGCTTCAGACGGGCGTACAGGCTCGGATATGTCTCGCGAAAGGCGGCCTCAGCGGCGTCGCTGCCGGCAGCTCCTGACCAAGGCCAAGCATAATCCCCGCTAGACTTTAATCGGATCATCCAGAGATCGGCCCATTCGGGATGCCACCGTTTTATGTCCTGCCCCCTGATGTACGGGCTGATCACCTCTGCACACGAGGGATCGGAGGCGACAAGCGCGTTTCTCGTGGGCGTGTCGATCAGAAATGCTTCATTCAACCCGGTCAAGATGCCCCGGTAGGGTTTGACACGCACGAATTGCGAGAGCGGTGTGCCTGCACGGCGCACCTTTCCGAAAAGCTCCACGACCACTCTCGGTTCGAGCGACCAAGGGCTGGAATCCAGTCGATGTCGTTCGACGTTGAAACCCTCGCTGGCGATTTGCGACTCCAAATCGTCGACGCGAAGTTGCTCGCGTGGAATGGCGACAAACCCGAGCGGTTGCGGGCTCGACGCGTTCGTTCGGCCTCTGAATGACCAGAATCGACGGAAACACATCCGCGTCCTCGAAGATCTGCTTGGCGTGGCCGAAGTCGACGACCGACTCGACCCACGCCTTCTCGGCGAAGAACCTCCGCAGCGGCTCGCCGTATCCGGCCTTCATCCACTTGTTGGTCACGACGTACGACAGCCGGCCGCCCGGCTTGAGCAGGCTCAGGCCCGAGCTCGTAGAAGTAGACGTAGAGGTCGGCCATGCCGTGGTAGGACGCGTACCGCGATTGCAAATAGGGCTTGATCGGCGAGAGCCACTCCTGGCGGATGTACGGCGGGTTGCCGATCACGACGTCGAACCCGCCGTTGCCTCGTCGAACGAAGACCTCGGGAAACTCGGCCTGCCAGTCGAACGCCTTCGGGTCGATCGCCGGGTCGGCCGACGATGCTGTTGCCGACGCGGAGGTTGTGGTCGAGGCTCGTGAGCTCCTTGCCCTTGACGGCCGTCTTGATCCAGAGGCTGAGCTTGGCGATATGGACGGCCTCTTCGTTCAGGTCGACGCCGTAGAGGTTGTCCTGGAGGATCTTGCGGTCCAGGTCGAAGAGCTCGGCGTGCCCCGCAGCTCGCGGACCCGGTCGTTCGTCCGCTCGTACTCGGCGTGGAGCTGGTCGAACGCCTCGATCAGGAACGCCCCGCTGCCGCAGGCCGGGTCGAGAATCCGGATCGAGCCCAGCTCGTGCTGCCAGTCGAGCCAGAACGCCAGCAACGCCTCGCTGCTGGGCCGCCTTGAGCGAATCGAGGTCGTAGGCCCGCGGGTCGGCCAGGACGCTGCGGGCCGTCGCCTTGGCCTTCTGCGGCATGCGGCAGCGCGCAGAGCGCTCGAATCGATCGCGCAGGACGCCCCCCAGCGCCTGCTCGACGATGTAGCGCGTGATGTAAGCCGGGCGTGTAGAAGGCGCCCTCGCGCTTGCGGCGGCTGACTTTCTCCTTGCCCTGCTCGGCCTCAGCGGCCGTCGGGATCTCGACCGGCTTGTCCAGCTCGGCGCTGGAGCTTCTCCAGGTCGTCGATCGACTGCTCGAAGATGTGGCCCAGGATCTCGACGTCGACGAGCCGCGACACGGCGAGCTGCCTCCGCCTCGGCGATCGCGGAGGCCGGCGCGGAAGTCGTATTCGGCCAGGTCCCGGAACAGGCCGAACACCTCGTCGGGGATCTTCAGGCCGTCCAGGACCGGGTCGTCGGCGAACAGGCCGCCGTTGTACTTGCGGATGTTCAGGTCCGTCGTTGCCGACGTTGATCGCCCGGAACATCCCGCGGAAGTTGTCCCAGAGCGGGCGCGGGTTGTACGGGTCGCGGTGGGCATAGCGCCCGCTTGATCGTTTCGGCGGGCAGGAGGCCGCGGTCCTCGCAGAAGGCGATGAACAGGATGCGGTCGAGCAGCTTCTGCGAGCACGCCAGGATCAGGCGGGGTTCGACGCTCGGGATTCGCCCAGCGCAGACGCGACAGACGTGCTTCGCCGGATGAAGGCGTACTCGGCGTAAAACTCCTTGGTCAGCTCGCGGCCGACCTTCTCCGACTCCTGAAACAGCGTGTCGAGATGACACGGCCCGTGCGAGCGGGACCATCCGGTCCGCGTGCGAGCAGGAAGACGAACTTGCGAAGCTGCTTCTCGTCGCCGGCCAGGGCCTCGGTGTCGAACCGCTCGTAGGTCTGCTTGTCCGTCCCCTTGTAATAGAGGCGGGTCTGGCGGATGTTCGTGACGAGGATCCAGTTGCACTGCAGGTTGATGGCGTAGTCGAACGCCTGGTCGACGGCCGAGATCTTCCGGCCGGCGAACGGCCGGTCGAGCGGGTCCTTCGGCCCTTTGCCCTCGACGGCCGCGACGTAGCGCTTCGCCGTCCGGCCCGAACTCACCCAGGACGGCGTCGGCGAATTTGCCGTTGGCCTGGACGTGCTTTTCGCGCGAGATCGTGTACCGCTCGGGGTTGTCGACCGCGCGGGTGTAGCCCAGCAGCTCGCAGAAGACGTCGTTGAGGAAATCGCCGAGGATCTCCTGTTCCTTGTGCGCGTCGATCGAGCCCGACGGAGATGATCTCGGACCACTTCGCCAGCTTCTGGCGGCGTCGGGCGACCTGGTTCGGGCAGCGTGAAGCCCAGAATGGGCAATCGGATCACGTCGGGGCGAAAGATCGGCTTGGCTTCAACCGGCACGGATGAAACTCGCTTCGTTCACCTGCCTCGGTGTAATACTCAGGAAACAACGCCATCATAGCAAGGCGAGGGTGAATTGGGGACCGGCGCAGCTCGTTCTAGTGCCGGGCGCGGGAGGGGCCTATCTTCATGAGACCCGGCTCGGAACCTTCGCGTCGAGCGCCATTTCACGATGCTCCACCGGCTCAATTGGGTTGCTCACCGAGCGCTGCCCGAACTGCCGGAGCAACTGTAGCCGGTCGTTCGCGTCGATCCCCTCGTTCATCACGATTTCGTTGATCGCTGGCTGCTTGAGACTGGGAACACGCATCTTCGCGACTCGCTATCGGCAGGGCAAAGCACGGAGCGTACCAGCGCCGAAAACCCTATGATCCACCGGATAATTCCGCTCTTCCGGTTTCACCGAAAAAACCCGTTCCGGCTGTGAAGTTCGTGAAATCGCCATCTCCGTCAAGGCCGCGATGACGCAAGATGACACAAATGACGCAAAGGGCCCCCAGCTCGGCGCCGAGCTCGAATATCATAGCTGCTTGTCGGTTAATGCATTACACCGATAGGATGACGCAAATGACGCAAATGACGCAGCCAAAGTGATCTTCACAATTCTCGGTTTCCGCACGGCGATCGGGCCGAAACCAGCCGTCAGCAACCGGCACAGACCGCAGGTCCCTTTCAATCGATCAATGAGGAAACCACGAAAGCAGGAGGGAAGAAGAACGGCTTTGGAACGCCACGCCTTAACCGAGCGAATCATCAAAGCATGCAGAAGCCCTGACATAGCTGAACAAGGTATTTCTTGTGTACAATATTCTGGTGTTGTGGACACCTGCATCCTTATCCGGAGTGTCGGCCGATGTGGCTGCCACGCCCACGATTTACCGTTCGATCGCTGATGATCGCGGTGGCGATCGCGGCTGTACTCATCGCTGTTGAGATCAGCGTATTCGCTTACTCCAAGAATCTCGTCAGCGACTATGGTGATGGCAAGGACTACATTCCGGGTGAAGCGTGGGCGGTGTGGGCGATCATCCAGATTCCAGTCCTGCTGAGTTTAGTCCTGCTGGGTTCTCTGCTGATGCTCCCGATAGGGAAACTTTGCATTCGACATGATGATCGCTTAACGGCGAGGCCCTCAATCGAACCCGACCCCCACGAGCGTCACTAACCCTGATGTCTCCTTTCAAACCGCGCCATCGTGTGGAGCACCTGTAGGATTCTGATTCGACCGGGCGAATCTCACGGCCAGCCACGAACGTGGGATGAACTCAAGCAAAAGGGCGCGGTAGATGAAGACCGTGAATCTGAATAACCTCCCGCCAGGCGCAGGAGTTCGGGGCGTACTTCTAGACGACCCAACCCACGTCTACGAGCTGGGCGACGTCTTGGAGATCAAGCTGCCAACGGGGCACACGATCGATGTGGGGTGGGACGAAGACTACCCAGACGAACCATTTCGCATCGTGGTCTACCAGGGTTACTTCGGCAACAGACTCGTGGACTTCCGCGTTCGTGACATCAAAGACGTCAAGAGCGCGGTCGAACGCATGGTTGCAGAACATTCTCAGCCCGTCGTCGCTACGGGACCTTCTCAGGCCAGTTCACCTGCCGATTTTCCCATTTCAACGCACGAATTGCGAAAGCGGCGGCTGCGAGCTAAGGCGTTTCGCCCTCCTTCGCAGCACTTCCACCCCTCCGCGAACGCAAACCCCGGCCTCTTCGTGTTGTTGACACCGATTCCTCATGCTTGCCGAAGAGCTCCTCGAGCAACCGCTTCGAGCGCTCGAAACCCTCTTCGGTGAACACTACCGATTTCGCCTTGACCCGCGGATCGGTGATATAGCCTTCCTCGAAGAGCCGGTCCATGGCACCCCAGTTAAAACCCTTCCAGGCGCGCGCCCCATCATGCAGGCCCAGATAGAGAAGAGCCAGCGTGGCGTCGTCAACCTTTTGCCAGTCGAGCTCCACGGTTTTACCTCCTGGTTCGCGGCTGTGTGTCGCATCACCGCGGCGGGCGAACTCTTCCTTGCCGTAACGTCGTTGAGTCTATGCCACCATCGACACGGGCCTGTAAGCGACCGATCTGGTCACGCGCGCTGAGATCCTGTCCTTACTCTACCAGAGTAAGTGGGCCTGCCGAAGTCGTCGCGCGGTGTAGGTCAGGCCTTCCAGCCTGACGGCAGCGCACCGTGGCCAATACGCGTCAGGCTGGAAAGCCTGACCTACACAGTTTTCCCTGCGGTCGCCCTTAGCGATACAGATTCATCCGGCCGCACCGAGCCAGACAACGTGAAATTCTCGAAGCGCCTTTCCCACCTGCGGATCACGTATTGAATTTCACCGAGATCGTGGCCACCATCTCGAACGTACGTGTTCAAGTCTCGCGCAGGTCCGTGTCGGGAAATGACATAACAACGGAAGGCGGCGGGCGCCAATGGAAGCAGATCGCGACCTGCTCTTCGGCTTGCTCGCCCTCTGGGTCCGGCTGATCGAACCCGCTCAGCTCATCGCGGCCAACACCATGCGGGCGAGTCGGCAGAACCTGTCACTTCCAGAGCTGCTGATCGAACTGGGTTGGCTGAAGTCCAGCGACAAGGCGCATGTGGACGACCTGGTCGAGCAAGAGCTGCGCAAGACCGCAGCAGACGCCCAGGCAGCCGCGACGGTTCACCATGAGGGCCCGCCGGCAGCCAGCGCTGACCCGGAGCGCACGATCGCACCTCCCGAAGTGCAGCGGTCGCCGGGCGACCTGACGCAAGTCTACGGGGCAACGGCGGACCTCACGGGACTTCATCAACCCGGAGCAGAGGAACGCTATACGCTGGTTCGGCTGCACGCCACCGGCGGCATTGGGCGCGTCTGGCTGGCACTCGACAACGACCTGGGCCGAGAGGTTGCGCTCAAGGAGCTCCGCCCCGATCAGGCCGGCAATGCCGCGCTCCAGGCCAGGTTTCTGAAAGAGGCCCAGATCACCGGACAGTTGGAGCATCCTGGGATCGTGCCCGTCTACGAGCTCGTTCGCCGGCCGGATAGTCAGCAGCCATTCTATACCATGCGCTTCATCAAGGGCCGGACGCTCTGCGAGGCGGCGCGAGCCTTTCATGTCGAGCGGCAAGCCTCGCGCTTCGATTCGCTGGAATGGTCAACCCTCTTGAACGCGTTTGTCATGGTCTGCAACACGGTGGCATACGCCCATTCCCGGGGTGTGCTTCACCGCGACCTGAAGGGGCAAAATGTCGTCCTGGGTGCCTTCGGCGAAGTCGAGGTGCTGGACTGGGGCCTGGCCAAGCTGGTCGACGCCACCGAGCTCGTCGCCTCCGAAGCCTCGGGTACCGCAGGCGCCGTCGAATCAGCCGAAACGGCCATGACCCGCGCGGGAGACGTCATCGGCACGCCCGCAAACATGGCGCCTGAGCAGGCGCAAGGAGAGCTCGGCCAGATCGACCATCGCACCGACGTGTACGGACTGGGCTCGATTCTCTACGAAATCCTCACCGGCGAGCCTCCATTCTCGGGCCCGGATGCCCACGATGTCCTGCGCAGGGTCAAAGAAGAGGAGCCCGCACCACCCAGCCGGCTCTGGGCCGAGGTGCCCGCCGCTCTCGAAGCGGCGTGCTTACGCGCGCTCGCGAAGCGCCCGGCTGACCGGTTCGCCGCCGCGAGCGAGCTGGCCCACGAAGTGCAGCAGTGGCAAGAGCTGGAGCGCAAGCAAGCTGAAGACGCGCTGCGCGCGTCGGAAGCGCTGTACCACTCCTTGGTCGAAACCATTCCCCAGATGATCCTCTGCAAGGACCGCGAGGGACGGTTCACCTTCGCCAACCGAAAGCTCTGTGCCGAGTTCGGAGCGACACTCGACGATATCCGGGGAAAGACCGACTACGACTTCTTTCCGCATGAGCTGGCCGAGAAGTATCGCCGCGAAGACAACACGGTGCTCGAGAGTGGTCAGACGCTCGACATCGTTGAGGAACACCTCACGCCCGAGGGGGAAAGACTCTACGTCCAGGTGGTGAAAACACCGCTCTTCGACCCCGCCGGGAAGACGATCGGCATCCAGGGCGTATTCTGGAACGTGACTGAACACAAGCGACTGGAGGACGCACTCGCCGGCAGCGCCGCCGAATTGGTGCGGCTGAAAGAGCAGCTCGAGACGTTCACAGGACGCCCGCCGAAGGCAACCTGACCGCGGCCCGGCGGCGCAAGCGATTCGCCCGCGCCGGCTGAACGTTGCATCCAATGTTAGTCTTCCATCGAATGTCACCGTGACTCGGGCGTGAGTTGGTCCAACACAAATTGCAACTGCATCAGGTCGTCTTTCGTGAATTTCAGATATTGCGTATTGTTCCCGTCGCCATCCACCGTGCTGAAGCTGTACACGACACGAACCCCAAGAACCGCGTTCTTGGCGGCGTCTTGACCGCCAGTTTCGATGAGAATCTGGTTGACGAACTCGCGAACGCTGCCGACGCGCTTGTTTCCGACCATCCAAAAAAGGTAGCCTTCGGCGAGCCGGCCAACGTTCAGGCGATCGGAATCCTTGCCCGGATCGAGCACTAACGCTCCGCGGTCAAAAAAAAGGTCGTAGGCGGATTTTAGATCCGGAGTCACGTCTGTGAGCTGCATGCCCAGCACAGCGTACTGCTTGAGATCGGTGGGCAATGAAATTGCTTTCAGCCGGACTTCCAGGTCGGTCTTATCGCTCTTGATCGCCATCGGCAGGTGAATCTTCTGCTTGATATCCAGGGCGCGGGCGCTAAAGCTCGTCAGTCCCTTGCGAAGGCCGCGCACGGCGAACTTACCGCCCGCGTCAGTCATGGTCGCTTTGCGATCGTTCCCATCTTGGCGAGTGAATTTGATCATCGCGTTGGGGACCGGTTTTCCGGCAACATCGAACACAGTGCCCGTCACTTTGTAACCCGTATCGAGGACAATCCGCAAAGCTTCGCGCTCTTGCGGCGCGAGCCCGTAGACATCTCCAATTCCTTGTTCGATGTAATCGGGATGGAAGAATCGGACGAGCCCACCGGTCAATCCGTTTTGAATAACGGGCAGGTTCACCGGATAGTTGAATAGTTCGAACGACCCATCCGAACGGCTCGCGGTTCTCTCGACCCCGCCCCCGGCGGCGCCGAAGCGCAATTGGCGACAATCTTCACCGACCTAATCGGCTTCCCTTGTTCGTCGACGACGATTCCCGCGACATAAAGTGCGGGCACGAGTATGAGTGGAGACGCTTCCGCCGCCGTTCCCGGCGCGACTTCGACTCTCCTGGCGTCGCCGCCGGCCATCAAGGTTCCCACTAACCTGCGATAGCCGGGCTTCATCGCATCGATTGAGATCGTCGTGGGCTCGGAGATCCCGGGAATCTCCAGCCGGTAGTCGCCTTTGGCATCGGATTTGGCCTCTAGTTGCTTGTGATCTGTGCTGGTATCGACAAATCGCATATCGGCGGCGGGAATGGCCGCGCGCACGCGAACATCGGCCAGGGGAGCGCCCGCCTCGTCTGTCACGCGACCGCGGAGAATCGCGGCCTGGCCGCCGGCGGTTTGTTGGCAGTCGGGGGCGGTCTTGCTTGTCTGTTCCGGATCGACGGCGAAGGCAACGACGAGCGGAACGATGACAAGTCCGGCGACGACCGTGGCAGTCAGCGCGCTTGAACGATTCGTTCGGCTTCGGGTCAGCATGCGGATTCTCCTGGACATTGAGCCGGTGGAACAGATCGCTGTGCGCAATGGGACGGGAATACCAGGTCGCTCGCAAAGGAATTCCAAAGTGTCAACTAATGCGGCGGCGTACGTCCGGGGTTGCGCGCTTTGAACACACGTTGAACAGAAGCAACCTCGGGCTCCGCAGGGTAACGGTCCTGGCCATCACTCGCGGATTGTATCACTCCGGTCCGTGCCGGTGCGTCATCCTCGCCGAGTGTAGGCGCCCGCGATAACCATTCTTCCCGGGTCTCGCAGCCTGCGAAGAGTTCCTCGAGCAGCCGCTTCGAGCGCTCGAAACCCTCTGGGGTGAACGCCATCGATCTCGCTTTGCCCCGCGGTTCGGAGATATAGCCTTCTTCGTGAAACCGATCCAACACATCCCAGTCAAATCCCTTCCAGATGCGCACCCCGTCATGCAGCCCCAGAAAGAGCAGAGCCAGTGTGGCGTCTTCAATCCTTTTCCAGTCGAGCTCCACGATCTTACCCCCCCGGTTAGCGGCTTGATGCTGATTTTGCGGCGCGCGCTGACCTGCATCTCCCCGGCGCATGCACGTAACGCGAGCCGGCCCCGACCAACGAGATCGGATTGACCGCATCATCACTGTACGAGACTAACTGCGACCGCAGAACTGCTCGCGTCTAGGATCGCGGCTTCTAGCCCGCAGAACCGCCCCGGCCGGCGCATTTGATCGAGCGCATCCGTCCGATCCGTCCGATCCGTCCAATCCGTCCGATCGGTCACGGCGGCCGGCCCGCACAGTTCCTTAGAGCTGGGTCACTTCGCGATCCCGACTCGTTCGGCCGCAACGAGCCATAGAGCGCGGGTCACTCGAAGCGTTTCTCCCACCTGCGGATCACGTATTGAATTCCGCTGAGATGGTGGCCACCATTTCCAGCATATGTGCTCGACTCTCTCAGGTCCGTCACGGGACATTTCGCCCGAACAGAAATTGGTCCTCCGCCCATGGAAGCAGATCGCGACCTGGTTTTCGGCTTACTCGCCCTCCGGGCAGGGCTGATCGACGTTGCTCGTCTCGTCGACGCCAGCGTCATGCGGGCCCGGCGTCAGGATCGATCACTTCCCGAAGTGTTGGTCGAACTTGGCTGGCTCCAGTCCAGCGAATTGGCGTACTTGGGCGACTTGGTCGAGCAAGAATTGCGCAAAGCCGCGGTTCGGGTTGAGGGCCCTCCGGCGGCCGACGACGACCCCGAGCGCACCATCGCAGGGCCCCTCGCAGAGCGTGCGCCGGTCGACCTCACTTATGTTTACGGAGCAACGGCGATCCCAAAGGGAGACCACCACGCCCAAGCTCAAGAGCGCTATACCCTGGTCCGGCTGCACGCCACCGGCGGAATCGGTCGCGTCTGGCTGGCGCACGACAACGAGCTGGGGCGCGAGGTCGCGCTCAAGGAGCTCAAGCCCGAGCAGGCCGGCAGTGTCGCACACCAGGCCAGGTTCTTGATAGAAGCCCAGATCACCGGGCAGCTCGAGCATCCCGGAATCGTGCCGGTCTACGAGCTGGTGCGCCGACCCGAGAGTAAGCAGCCCTTCTATACAATGCGCTTCATCAAGGGCCGGACGCTCTGCGAGGCGGCGCCGCGCCTTCCATCGCGAGCGGAAAGCGTCGCGGTTCGATTCACTGGAGTGGTCCACGCTCTTGAACGCCTTCGTCATGGTCTGCAACACCGTAGCATACGCCCATTCCCGGGGGGTGCTTCACCGCGACTTGAAGGCGCAAAACGTCGTTCTGGGCGATTTCGGCGAAGTCGAGGTGCTGGATTGGGGACTGGCCAAGCTGGTCGACTCGACCGAGCTTCCGGTCCCTGAAGCGTCGGTCGGGGCGTGCCCAGGCGAACCGGCCGAGTCGGGCATGACCTCGCCCGGGGACTTGATCGGCACGCCGGCGAACATGGCGCCAGAGCAGGCCGGCGGCGAGCTCGGCCGGATCGACTGTCGCACCGACGTGTATGGACTGGGCTCGATTCTCTACGAGATCCTTACGGGCGAGCCACCCTTTGCGGGGCCGGATGCCCGCGAGGTCTTGCGCAAAGTCCGCGACGAGGAGCCCACGCCACCCAGCCGCCTGTGGACCGACGTGCCCGCGGCGCTGGAATCGGCGTGCTTGCGCGCGCTCGCCAAGCTGCCGGCCGACCGGTTCGCCTCCGCGGGCGAGCTCGCCCAGGAAGTGCAGCAGTGGCAGGAGGTAGAGCGCAAGCAAGCCGAAGACGCGCTGCGCACATCGGAGGCCCTGTACCACTCCCTGGTCGAGACCATTCCCATGAAAGTCTGGCGCAAGGATGCGTCCGGCCGGTTCACGTTCGGCAACAAAGGCTTTTGCGAGGCCATAAAACATTCGATCGACGAGCTCATCGGCAAGACCGACTACGACTTCTTCCCGGCACAGCTAGCAGAGAAGTATCGCGAAGACGATGCCTGGGTCATGGCCACTGGCAACACACTCGAGACGACCGAAGAGCACCGGACTGCAGACGGCCAGTTACTCCACGTTCGAATCGTCAAGCTGCCCCTGCTTGATGGGCAGGGGCGGATCATAGGAACGCAGGGCATGTTCTGGGACGTCAGCGACCAGAAGCGACTGGAGGACGCACACGCCGCGACCGCCGCCGAACTGGTCCGGCTCAAAGAGCAGCTCGAGACGTTGACAGCTCGCCCGTCGAAGGCATAGTCGCTACGAAGTGTACCCGCTGAACAAACTGTGCGCGCCGGCCGCCGCGTCTGATCACCCGGATCGGTCGGATCCGTCGGATCGGTCCGATCATACGCAAACGCCTCTTCCCCCCGACCACGCTGGCCGTGAAGTGGCAGGCCCTTCTCGTTTTGGCAGGTTCGGAACGACCATCCGACACCACGGCTCACAGGTTCGAGCGTGCGGCAAGGCCGGCCGAAGCCGTCGCCACATTGCCCAGCCGGCACGCGACTTGCGACTGAGCGACGTTTGCCGAACCCAGAGGCGAGAAGCCGATTCCCGGTCGCCTTCGAGCGCCGCGATTTGGCGACCAAGCCCCTTCAAAAACCTGCCATTTACTGCCAAAATCGATCTGTCGGTCAAACGGAAGTCAGCGGGCACGCAAGGAGCTCACCCCAATGAGTGATGCGACGATGGTGGCGAGTTCGTCGAGGTCGGTGTTACCCGGCCCGATTCGCCTGACACTGGGCCGGTTGGATCGCCGGCTGCGAGCCGCCTCGTGCTCCCGCGGGCTGGGGATGACCGCGCTGTTGATCGCATCGGGCGCGGTCCTCGGAATGGCGATCGACTTTGCCTGGGTGGTGCCGCAGGGCCTGCGGTGGGCGATGTGGGCTGCGTGGCTCACTCTCGGGACGATCGTCTTTGTTGCCACGGTGTGCCGGCCGCTGGTGCGCCGGATCGCAGCGCTGGACCTGGCGGCAGTGGCCGAGCAGGCGCACCCAGAGCTCGGCGAGCGCCTCACGGGTACGGTCGCGCTGCACGGTGGTGCGACGCCCGTGCACGGTTCGCCCGAGCTGATCGCGGCGCTGGCCGCCCAGGCGGCGGCCCAGGCACACGCGATTGATCCGGTGCGGGCGGTGTCGTGGCGCCGCGCGCGCGGTGGCTCTCAACCGGATCGCTTGCGATCGGACTGCTCGCGGTACTCATCGCGGCCGGGCCCGAATCGCTGCGCACGCTCGGCCGCCGGTTTCTCATGCCCTGGGCCGACCTCGACCGCGTTGGCCGCTTTACGATCACTGTAACGCCAGGCGATGCCGTCGTCGCGATCGGCGATGACGTAATGATCGCGGCGACCGTGCAGTCGCGATTCGCCGCCGGCGACTCTCCTCGAGCGGCCCAGGCATGGCTCGAATGGTCGGCCGATGGCGATTCAACGATAAGTCGCTTCGAGATGCCGGCCGGCGACGCGGCGGCAAGACCTGATGCTTCGACCTCGAGCGAATCGCCGCCGCACGCGGGCTCGTTTGCCCTGACGCTGCCGCGGATTGCGGGATCGATGGGGTATCGCGTGGCGAGCGGCGGCGTGATCAGCCGGCGCTATCGCATCACGGCGGTCGAGCCGCCCGCGATCGCGGCGCTGGCCGCGCGCATCGAGCCGCCGGCGTACACCAAGCTGCCGGCCTACCTGGCTCGCGACCCGCGCCGCATCGAAGCACTTGAGGGAAGCCGCGTGACGCTCGAGATCACGGCGAATAAGCCCGTGCGATCGATCGATCTCGAGTGGCCCGCCGAGAAGGACAAGCCGGCCGAGCAGCTCGCGGCTGAGCTGACGAGCGAAGGCGGCGTGGGCGCCGTCACAGCCGTAGCGCGCGATTCGGGGCCGTATGCGGTGTCCCTCCGTGACGGCCACGGCATCGCCAGCCGGTCCCAGGGCCAGTCTCTCTTGGTCGTCAGGCCTGATGCGCCGCCGACGGTCGTACTGGGCGGGACCGATGGTGTGAAAGAGGCGAGTCCCGCTGATTCGCTCACCGTGGCCGTGGCGGTGCGCGACGATATCGCGGTCGACTCGGTCGAATTGCATTACGCCATCGGGCAGCGGCGCGTCGGTCTCGACCGCGGTCGAGACCGGGCAATCGGCCGTACCGCTGGCCGGCATCGGCTCGCGCCGCGCCCGGGGCGAGGCCGTTCTGCCACTTCAGCCGCTGGGACTAGAGCCGGGTGACACGCTGCGCTACCGCGTTCGCGTCGCCGACAATCGGCCGGCGCCGCGCGGGCCCAGTGTCGTCTTCTCGGCGTGGCAGAGCTTGTCGATCGCGGCGGCCGCCGCGCCGTTGCAGGTGCAGCGCCAGCGATCGCGCCAGGGGACCTTGCGCAAGTCGCTCGAGACAATCCGGAACGAGGTTGCCGCCAATCGGCGCGAGACCGAGCGGCTGCGCACCGCGGCCGAAGGCCTGGAGCGCGCCGGCGGCTCGTGGGATCGCGTACAGAACGCGCGAGCTCGACGAGCGCGAGGCCAGCGCCCGGAGCGTCGGCGACCAGCTCCGGCTGCTGGCCCGCAACCTGGCCCAGGACCCGCGCGCGGCGAGCTCGCCCGATCGGCGCGTCAGACCGCGGAGGTCGAGGCCGAGGCCGTCCGCGCGATGCTCGACCAGGCCCGCCGCGCCCGGGCCGCCGGCGAGCGTGCGGCCGATCTGCGCCAGGCCGAAGATCGGTCGAGTCGCGTCGGCGAGCGAGTCGCCGACCTGCACCGTCGATTCGACGAGCTCGGCCGCCGGGGCGGCCGATCTGGCCCAGCTCGAAGCCCTGGCTGAACGCGCCGACCAGCGTTGCCGAGGCGGCCGATTCCGCCGTCGAACGCGCCACCCT
Source organism: uncultured Isosphaeraceae bacterium (assembly GCA_963830625.1). Taxonomy (GTDB): domain Bacteria; phylum Planctomycetota; class Planctomycetia; order Isosphaerales; family Isosphaeraceae; genus CAWHMZ01. The sequence continues at coordinate 253,922 of CAWHMZ010000015.1, forward strand.
CGATTACGCTCGCAGGCGCGAGAGCACAAGGTCGAGCGCGATCTCGATGCCTTGCTGGCGAAGTCGCCCGACCTGCGCGGGCCGGTGCTGGCCGCGGCGGCACGCCAGGCCGACCGCCTGGCGAAGGAGGCGCGCTCTCTGGCGGGCCGCCAGCGCGATGAGAGTCGCGGCGCGGACGACGCGTCGGCACACCAGGCGCGAGCTCAAGGCCCTGGCCGACGCCCAGCGTGCCTTGGAAGACGACGCCCGCCGTCTGGCCGTTGAGATCGATCGACCGCTTGCCGAGAACAGCCGCGCCCGTGCTCGATGCCCCGATCATCGGCCAGCCGGCACCGCCGCTCGCGCAAGGCCAGATCGATCCGGCCCGCGAGCGCCTCGAGGGCGCCGAAAACGAGCTCCGCCGGCTCGCTCGGGACATTGAAGACCTGCCGCTCGATGCCAAGGCACTGGCCACGCGTCTCTTTCGCCGCCAGGACTCCTTGAATCACGACGTCGACCAGGTGCTCGCCGATTTCCGCGATCGCAAGGAGCCGGGACGCGACGGCCGCGCGGCGCTCGCCGAGAAGTTGAAGCCACTCAGGATGCGCCAGCAGGCGATCGCGCGGCTGGCCCGGCGATCGAGCCCCCGACCGGACAAGACGGCCGCGCCCGCTTCCCACACGAGGCTGCCCGCGACGCGGCTGAGCGAATCGGCCAAGGCCGCGGAGACCTTGGCGGCACGCGAGCCCAACTGATCGGCGATCGCCAGCGCGAGGCGCGGCAAGCACTCGAGCGGCTGGCCAACGAGCTCCCCGATTGGTGGCACCGGCAGGGGACCCGACGCGGCAGAAGTTCGACGAAGCACGCCGGCTCTCACAGGAAGTCGCCGACGAGATCGAGCAGCATCTGCGCGAGACCAACCCGCGACCCGACCGCCCGGCAACGACCGCGCAGGCCGCCGAAGAGCTCGCCCGCCGGCTCCACGATACGGCCGACAAGCAGGCGCGCAGCGGCCGCTCTCGAGCGAAATGGAGCCCGACCTCCGCGTTCTTCCCCAGCGCGCCCGCGCCCTGCACCGCGCCGAAGCACTGGCCGCGACACTCAAGAACCTGCGCGATCCCGGCCCGGCGCGAGGATGCCCGCGCACATCTGGAAGGCGCCTTGGTCGAATCGCGCGCGACCATGTCGAGGCTCGACGAAAAGCTGAACGGCCGTCTGCCGGCCGACGACCTGGCGGCCGAGCTGGCCGACGACGAGCGACTCGTCGCCGCCGAGATGGAGGCGGGCAAACCAGGAGCGCCCGAGCCCGCCGCTGTCGTGCTCGCCGTGCCGAAGAACAACACCGCCTCGCTCACGCCCTCAAGAACCTGAACGCTCCCGACGCCGCCGCTCGACCAGGCCGAAGCCGGTGCACCGCGCTTCTCATGCCGCAGAGGTCTTGGCGCAGGCCGATGCCAAAGCTGATGCGCGTGCCGCGGTGCGCGAGGCGGCCGCGGCGGTGCAGACGCTCGCCGACCGGTTGGCCGACCGCCAGGTGAACTCTGAGCGAAAACCGCCCGCGGACGAGCCGAAGCCGGCGCCGCCCGTCGATCCCGATCTCGGCTTGACGGCACGGAACGTCGCCGCGGCCACGGAGCTGGTGCGCCGTCAGCGGCACATCCGGGAACAATTCCAGGCCATCGTGGGCGATCGTGCCGCGGCGGAAGAGGCGCTGCGGCGCGAGGCCAGCGCGCTCGGGCACGAAATCGGCGAGCTGGGCGAAAGCCTGGCGCGCGCTCAATGAACGCGCGGTTTACCCGGTGCGCGAGGCGGCCCAGCACCTGAACGTCCACGCACCGCCCGCGATGACCCAGGCTGCTGCACATCTGGCACAGGCCCAAAGTCAGCACGCCCGCGATGCCGAACGCCGCGCGGCCGAGCTTTCGAGCGCGGCGCCGACCATGCCGAAGACATGGCCGCCGCACTCCGCGCATCGAGCCCGGCCCCACACGCGGCCGGCGATGAGGAAGCGCCGAGTCGTGCGCTCCACTCGGCGAGGCGCGCCATTCGCTGGAGCGCGCCGCTCGCCAGCTCACCGAGGCGCGCAACCGAACCGCGCCGCAGCGGCATTGCCCGCAGTGAAGACGGCGATGCAAGAGGCCGCACGCGACCTCAGAGCGGCCGCACGAGCCGCCGCCAGTGCACACGACCAAGCACTCGAGGCTTCCTTACCCTCCGACGACAGCGAGCTCGCCGGCGCAGCTGCAGAGCATGACGACTCGAACGCCGCCGTCACTCACAGCGAGCGTGATCCAAAGAGCCACCCAGGCGGCAAGGCCGAGGCCGATTTGACCGCGCTCAAGGAGGCGATTCGCCGCAACACCGGCCGCTCCTGGGGCGAGCTGCCGGGCCATTTGCGCACCGCGATCCTCGACACGTCGCAAGGGCGTTATCGTGAAGACTACGCCCGATTGATCCAGCTCTATTTCCGTGAGATCGCCGCCGGCGCCGCCGCGCCCGGGACCGCAGGCGACAAACCCGATTGATCCACCGGCCTGGCGGCGCCTGAGTTCTCAGCAATGACGACGATGACTCGATTCCGCAGCTTGCCGCAGATCGTCCTGCCGCTTTTGATCGCGGCGTTCGTCGTTCCGCCTGCCGCATTGCGGGGCGACGACGCCAAGGCCAAGGCCAAAGCGTCTGCGGCCGACGCAGCGATCCTGCGGGCACTCGAACATCTCAAGTCGACCCAGAGGCCCGACGGCGCCTGGGAGTCGGGGAGCTTCGGGCCGGCCACGTCGATCACGTCGCTGGCGGTGATGGCGTTCCTCGCCGCCGGTCACGTGCCGGGCGAGCCCGGCCCCTATCGAGACGCGATCGAAAAGGGCATTCGCTACGTGGTGGCGAACCAGCACCAAAACGGCCTCTTCGTCTCGAAGTCGAGTCACGGGCCGATGTACTGCCACGGCATCAGCACGCTCATGCTCGCCGAGGTCGCCGGCATGCCGGTCGAGCCCGAGCTGGCCCAGCAGGTTTCGACCGCGCTGACGCGGGCTGTCAAGCTGATCCTCGAGTCGCAAAACGTGGCGAAGGGCCGCGAGCACTCCGGCGGCTGGCGATACCAGGCAAACTCGAATGACAGCGACATCAGCGTCACGGGCTGGCAGCTCATGGCCTTGCGCGCCGCCAAGGCCGCCGGCTGCGAGGCGCCCGCCGCGAGCATCGATCGCGCGGTCGCTTATCTCAAGCTGTGCGCGGTCAAGCAGGGTGGAGGATTTGCCTATCAACCGGGCGGCGGGCCGAACAACCCGCGCACCGGCACCGGCGTGCTGGCGCTCGAGATCTGCGGCGAGCACAATACGCCCGAGGCCGTCGCCGGCGCCGAGTACCTGCTCAAGCACCCCCCGCAGTGGTCGAGCCAGTATTTCTTTTACGAGGTCTATTACTGCCCGCTCGCCATGTTCCAACTGGGCGACAAGTACTTCGTGCCCTATTACCCCAAGCTGGTGAAGATCTTGCTCGACCATCAGCAGAAGGACGGAAGCTGGCTCTCCGACGACGGCAACGACCGCACCGGCGGCCGCAACTACTGCACGGCCATGGCCGTGCTGGCCCTGACCGTGGAATATCGCTATCTACCGATCTATCAGCGATAATTGCGCCAGGTCAGTGCCTTGCTTGTCTCTATCGCTGCTCGGAAGGAGAGTGCAATGAACGCGTCTCGCATCCTGACCGGTGTAGCCAGTTCCGCCGTGCTCCTTGCGGCCGCTGTCTTGAATGTGCCAGCGCGGTCCGCACAGGCCGGCCCAGAGGCCCAGGCCGCGGCCGCCGCCGCGCCGCCTGGTTTCATCGCCGAGAGCCGCCGTAAGCTCGGCGCACTCCAGGAAGAATTGATCGGTCTGGCGGCCCCGGTGCTTGAGGGCCTCGACACGGGCGACCGGCCGACGGGCGACATCGGCAGCCAGCGGCTCCGGGTCGAGGCAGCCAGCGCGCTGCTTTCAAGCTCGCTCAGCTCAAGCGCGAAGCCGCCGAGCTGGCGCTCAAGGAGTACGAGGAAGGCACATTCAAGAACGAGAAGGCAGCCGCTCTCGCTGCGCTCAAGGCAGCCCAGGCCGACCAGAAGCGCGCCCTGCACCTGCCCGAACAGGTCAGAGACCGCATCGCCAAGATCAAGCCGTTATTGAAAGATTCGACGAGCGACCTCGCGATTGAGTGGAGCCTCGAAGGTGCCTATCTGAGTGCGCAGCTTGTGCAGAAGCCAAACCAATTTGCGATTGAGGTGGCCGAGACTAAGTTGAGGGTGCTCGATCAGTACGAACGGCCTGTTCGCGTCAAGGAACTGCGTTCGGACCTGGAAAAGGCCCGATCGGATGAGCTGGCGAAGCAAGCGAGCTTGAGTCTTTCGCAAGCGATCCTCACGAAGATGCAACGCGACGGCACCGCGCACCCTGCATTGACAAAGCGCCAGGAGCAAATGCTATCGCTTTTGAAAATAGCGATCCCGATCGAAGAAAAATGGCGCAATCAGCTCGAACAGGCCGAAAAGGGCGGCGGTGTCGGCGAAGCGCAGCGCAACGAGATCGTGAACGTGGCGCGACACCTGCGGGAGATCGTCGATCTAGCGGCAGCCGGCGAGGAGGCTGCGGCGTGGAACGAGTTCAGAGCAAAGATCAAGCGTACGGCGCCGCGCGATGCGGGGAACGCTTCGTCGATGCCTCCGCGCACCGGCGAGTCGGCGCCGTTCGTCTCGAAGCAGGACAGCGCAGCGATTGCCCGCCCCGGTGGGTTCGTCGCCGACAGCCGCAACTCGTTACGAAACCTCCGTAGCGAGATCATGCGCCTGGGCAAGCAGATCCCTGACGGTGCCGGAGCGCGGCCTGGACTGCGCGACCAACTCACGAACCAGACCATCGCGGAACGGTCGACAGCAGCGAACTACGAGAACGCCAAGCTCTCGCGCGAGGTCGCCGAAATCGCCCTCGAAGAATATAAGTTAGGGGTTTACGTGCAGGATGAACAAACGGCAAGGGACGAGGTTGCGCTCGCCAAGCGCAATATTCAGCGAGCGACGGACATGGTCGCCGAGACGAAGGAGAGGCTTGCTGCAATCAGGAAGACGTCACGCGGCTCGGCCCAGGACCTCTATTACGAATACGTTTTCGAGGACAAGGTCGTCGACGCGCAGGAACGAGAGCCGAAAGCACGGCTCGCGCTCGAGGCAGCCCAGGCCAAGCTCGAGACGTTGCTCGACCACACGGGGCCCAAGACCCTCAGGAATCTCCAGTACGAGGTCGAGACAGCACGCCTCGACGAACTGGCCAAGCAGACTGCATGGGAAGCCGAGAAACTCAGAACCAAGTCGCTACGAGAGGCGGTGGACAAACCGGAGCAACCGATCCCCGAGGAGCGCTCACTCGCCGCGCTCGATCGAGCGGTCCAGATCGCCGAGCAGGCTCGAGAACAAGCTGAATCCGATCAAGAGCGACGCGGAGGCCGGTGAGGCAACCCGCGTAGAAATCGCGAGGCTCACGAAAGAGCTCCAAGCTGCCGTAGACACGGCTCGAGCCGAGCAGATAACAGCGGCGTGGACCAAACTGAAATCGCAGGTCCACCGATTGGTTGGACAGAATGCGGGTGCCAAACCCAACTGAGTCTTGCGCCGCGCCGGCGTTGGCGCAACTACTGCACCGCCATGGCGGTGCTCGCCCTGACCGTGGAATATCGCTATCTGCCGATCTATCAGCGATAATTGCGCTCGACCGATGTGTCGCCTGCCTCTCTCAACGCTCGCAGGGAGATTGCCATGAACGCGTCTCGCATCAACGCCGGCGTGGCCAGTACCGCGGCGATCCTGGCGGCCGCCATCTTGAATCTGCCATCGACCACCGCGCAGGCCGGCCGTGAGCCACAAGCCGGCCCCGAAGCCCAGGCCGCGGGGAACGATGACATGTCCGGCGTCCTCGCCGCGAGCCGCCGCCAACTTGCTTCGCTCCAGGAACACTTACTCGACCTGGCAGCCCCCCTCTTCGAGGGCCTCACTAAAAGCCAGCCGCCTCCGGGAGGCATCGAAAGCCAGCGCCTCAAGGTCGACGCAGCCCAGGCCGCGCGCAAGCTGGCCCAACTCAAGCGCGAAGCCGCCGAGCTCGCGCTCAAGGAGTATGAGGAAGGCACGTTCAAGAGCGAGCGTGCGGCCCAGGAGGCTGCGCTCAAGGAAGCACAGGCCGAGCAAAAGCGAGTCCAGCACTTGCCCGAGCAAGTGAAGGAGCGCATCGCGAGGATCAAGCCGTCGCCACAGGGTTCGACGACCGAGCTGGTCGTTCAGTTGGGGCTCGACAGCGCCGTCCCAATCGCGCAGCTCGCACAGAAGAAAGCACACTTTGCGACTGAGATGGCGGAGTCTAAGTTGAAGGTGCTCGTTGAGTTCGAGGGGCCCAGGCGACTGAAAGAACTGCGTTCGGACGTGGAGAAGACTGAGTCGGACGAGCTGGCGAAGCAAGCGACCTGGAAGCTTTCACAAGCTATGCTCACGAGGATGCAGCGCGACGCGAACGCACGCCCAGCCTTGACGAAGCGCCAGGAGCAAATGTTAACGCACCTCAATCACGCAATCGCGATCGAAGAGAAATGGAACAGCCAGCTCGAGCAAACCGCAAAGGCCGGCGAGCCCGGCGAAGCGCAGCGCAAAGAGATGGTGGAATATGCGCGTCAGCTCCGGGAGATCGTCGACGTGGCGCGAGCAGAAGAGGAGACGGCGCTGTGGACGGAATTCCAAGCGAGGATCAAGCGTGCTGCGGCGCACGATGGAGGGGGCTCTGCGCCGATATCCCGGCGCGACGGTGAACGGGCGCCGTCGGTCTCCACGCAGGAAGGCACACCGAATGCCGTCGCCTCTGGCTTCCTCGCCCAGCGCCGCCTCGCGTTGCGAAGCCTCCGTGGTGAGATCATGCGTCTCGGCAAACAGATTCCTGACGGCGCGGCGGGACGGTCAAGGCTGCGCGACCAATTGATCAACCAGTCCATTGCCGAGAAAGCCGCAAGCGCGAGCTACGAGAACGCCAAGCTCACGCGCGAGGTCGCTGAGATCGCCGTCAAGGAGTACGAGGAGGGGATTTACGTGCAGGATCTACAGACAGCGGAGGGCGGCGTGTCAAAGGCCAAGTTCGCAGTTCAATGGGCGACAAACAGTGTGACGATGGCGAAGGAAATGCTCGCCGAAATCAGAAAGCTGTCGCGTGGTACTCCGGTCGACCTCTATTACGAGTACGTTTTCGAGGGCAAGGTTGTCGATGCACAGGAACAGGAACCGAAAGCTCGCCTCGAACTCGAGGCGGCCCAGGCCAAGTTAGACGTGTTGCAGAAATACACGCGGCGCACAACCGTCAAGAAGCTCCAGTCTGAGGTCGAGGAAGCACGCCTCGACGAGGCAGCCAAGCAGGCCACTTGGGAAGCCGAGAAGGCCAAGAGCAGGGCGTTGCAAGGCGCGCTCGACCAACGCGAGCAACCAAACGCCGAGGGACGCGCACTGGCGACGCTCGATCGAACTGTCCAGATCTCCGACAATCTGCAGACTAAGCTGGACGAGATCAAGAGCGACGCCGAAGCCAATGAGGCAACCCGCGCGGAAATCGCGACTCTCACGAAAGACCTCGAAACGGCCGTCGCGAAGGCCCGGTTCGAGCTGATCACGGCGGGATGGGCCAGGCTGAAATCGCAGGTCCAACGCTTGGTCGGTCAAGATGCGAGTGCGAAACCAAAGTGATCGCTCGATCGAACAAGGGCCCACCACGCGACACGTTCCATGATCCGAATCCGCGACCTGCGGGTCGATTACGACAACCTCTGTGCGGTTCGCGACCTGTCGCTCGAGGTCGAGCCGGGCGAAGTCTGCGGCTTGATCGGGCCCAACGGCGCGGGCAAGACGACCACGATGCGGGCGATGATCGGGCTGATCGAGCCGACTTACGGCGAGATCGAGGTCATGGGGGTCGACGTGCGCGAGCACCCCCGCGACGTCTACCGCCGTGGTCGGCTTCATGCCCGATTTTCCGCCCGGTCTATGAAGACCTGCTGGTCTGGGAGTTCCTCGACCTGTTCGCCGCCAGCTACGGGATGCCACCGCCACCGCCGGCCCGTCGAGGTCGGGCGCTATCTCGAGATGGTCGGCCTCACCGAGAAGCGCGACGACGCTGGTCGTCGAGCTGTCGCGCGGCATGCGCCAGCGGCTGATGCTGGCCAAGACCTTGATTCCCGAGCCGCAGCGTCTTGCTCCTCGACGAGCCGGCGAGCGGCGTCGATCCCCAGGGCCGCATCGAGCTGAAGAACATCCTGCGCCGGCTGGCCGAGGAAGGGAAGACGGTCTTGATCTCGTCGCACATCCTGGCCGAGATGAACGAGTTCTGCACGTCGGTGGCGATCATGGAGCAGCGGCGAGCTCGTGGTGAGCGGCCGGATCGACGAGGTCAACCGGCGGATCATGGGCGACTCGCTCCTGGTCGTCGAAGTGCTGGGCGAGCCCGACGCGTTCCTGGCGATCGTCGCCGCCGAGCGACCGCGCCGGCCCGATCGAGCACGAAGAACGGCGCCTACGAGTTCCGGTTCCGCGGCGACGCCGCTGACGCCAGCGAGCTGCTGGCGCAGCCTGGTGGGCCAAGGGGTGCGCGTCGCCTCGTTCGTGCGGCGCAAGGACAACCTGGAAGACCTGTTCCTCAAGGTCGGCTCGAAGGAGCTCTCATGATGAACGGGGAGCGGCTGCTCGACTGGCTCGACAATCCGATCCTCGTCAAGCACGTGCGCTCGCCGGCTGCGCAAGCAGCCACTCGCTGCGGGCGTGGTCGTCGTGGTCGTCGCTTTGCCTGTGCATCGTCTGGGCGGGCTATCAGCTCAACTGGTTCGCGACCGGCCGTGCGTTCGAGTTGCTCGTGGATGCTCGAGGCGATCATCCTGATCGTGATGGGCAGCTCGCAGGTCAGCGCGGCCGTGGCGGGCGCTCGATTGTCGGGCATTCTCGACTTTCACCGGGTCTCGCCGCTCGACCCCGGCCGCACTCATGCTCGGTTTCTTCTTCGGCGCACCGATCCGCGAGTATGTCTTGTTCGCCTGCACGCTGCCGTTTGCGGCCCTGTGTGTTGCGATCGGTGCTCCCACCGCGGGGCCGTGCGTCAGAGCTCATGATTCGTGCTTCTGGCGCTCGCCTGGCTCATGCATGGGGTGGCGCTTCTGGACGCGCTCGTCGGCAGAGCTCGGCGCACCGCTCGAGGCGTCGTTGTGCTCTCCTTGATTTTCATCGTCATTTTCTACAACGCCTTCGCGATGAGCCTCTGGCACGGCTCGAGCTTGACCACGATGGCCGAACAAAATCCAACGATCCGGCTCTTCGGCTTGGCGGTGCCTTGGCTGGCGGCGATTTTGCTGGACGTGGCCGCCGCGCTGTTGTTCGTCTTTCTGGCGCGCGCCGCAAGATGGGGTCGGAGCGAATCCACCCGCTGTCGAAGCCGCAGGCGATCGCCGCCGTGGCGACCTCGGCCGTGCTACTTCTGGGCTGGGTCTGGAAAACCGCTGACGCGACGCCGCTTTTGCTGTCGGTGATTTACTTGCTGGTGACCTCGGCGATCGTGCTGATCGGGGTGGTCACGGCCAGTCGCACCGAGTACACGAAGGGACTGTGCCGGGCCCTGAAAGTTGGGCGAGCCCGCCTTCCCTGGTGGGACGACCTGGCACTGAACCCGGTCTGTGTACTGGTCATCTGCGGACTCGTGCTCGCGGCCGGCACGGTTGCCTGGGACGGGGCAAGCAAACCGGCCTGGGACCAGGACCGTGTCTCGTCGAGTGCCTACTCGTTCGCGCTGGCGACCGGCGTGCTGGTGACCGCCTATTTCGGGCTGGCGCTTCAATACTTCCTGCTCCGGTTCGGTGCCCGCGGGCGCATCTTTTTCGGCTTGTTCCTGTTCCTGGCGTGGCTGCTGCCGCTGGTCGCGGGCGTGATCCTGGCGGCGGCCGCGACGGCACCCTTGCCGCGCGACGCGATGGCCGCGGTGGTGTCAAGCTTGAGCCCCATCGTGGGCGTCGGGGCCATGGCATTGCCGGTCGATCACGAGCGGCAAAAGCTGGCCATCCAGGGCGCGGCCATCACTCCGGCCCTCTTCTTCACGTTCGTGTTCCACAGCCTGCTGGTCGGGCGCGGCGGCGACTACACAAGGAGCTGGCCAGCGCCGACGCGGCGCGAGGCCTGACGCCAGATCGGCCTGCTGAGGCGCCGGCTTGATCGCGCCGGCGACCGTGCGAGCTCGCGGCGAAAGCGAGGAGTTCAGAGTTCCGGCTGCGTTGCCGTGGCCTGTCGCTCCTTGACGAGGCGGCTGATCTGCGCAGCCGCCTCGTGCGAGGGGTTCGCCGCGAATTGGCGATCCAGTTCGGATTGATAGTCGGCGGCTACCGAAACACCTGCGTCATGTCACCGTGCCCTGGCAACGCCGCTCCGCCCCTTGATCAGCCGGGCGAGCGTGTCATCGAGGGCCTTGCCGCGCAGGTCGAGGCGGATGATGGTCCCCTCGGGGTCGATCAGATAGGTCGCCGGGATCGAGACGACGCCGAAGGCCTCGACCAGGTCGGCCGAGTGCCTGCGTTGTGGATCTGCGGCCAGGGGAGCTTGCGAGCCTTGACGAAATCGACGACGGCCGTCTTGGTCTCGTCGAGGCTGACGCCGATGATCTCGAAGCCCGCGTCCTTGTACGCGGCGTAGGCGGCCTGCAGCCTGGGGAGCTCGGCGATGCAAGGCCCGCACCAGGTCGCCCAGAAGTCGACCAGGACGTACTTGCCGCGGTAGGCGTCGAGCCGGACGGTGCTGGCCCTTCATGTCCTGCGCGGCAACCGCAGGGCACGGGCTTGCCGACCTTGTCGAGCCGCTTCAGGTCGGCCGCGACCTTCTGCCGCAGGTTGGGGCTGTCCTTGAAGCGGGACAGGAGCGTGCTGTAGACCTCGCGCGCCACGCCGAATTCGCCGGCGGTGATGGCCGTCGCCGCGAGGTTGTCGGAGAAGCTCACGGCGAACTCTTCCTGCTCGGTTTGTCCGAGGCCCTGCATCAGCTCGCGATACCGCGCCAGCGCAACGTCGAACTGGCCGGCGTGGGCGCGGGCCATCGTCAGGATGATCTGGGCGAGGGCCTTGACGGGCCCGTCGGGATCGGCCTTCAGGTATTGGTGGCCCAGCTGCTCGGCCTCGCCGAACCAGTCGTGCTCGATCGACCTTGTTGAAGAGGGCGGCGTAGGCCTGGTCGCGGTCGGCGGCCTTGGGGTTGGTGTGCAGGTACTCGGTGAGCTCCTGGATGAAGGCCCGGTCATGCTTGGCCTGAATCTCGCTGACGCTCGCGGCCGGTCGGCTCGCCGGCCGGTGCAGCCGGTGCCATGCCGGCGCACGAACGATCGATCACCAGAGAAAGAAGCGACAGGCTTTGGCGTTCACGGTACTGGTCCTCGCTTGTGGGGTAAACGGGACGTGCGGACTGCGGCGACTCTGACCTGATCAGCTCGTGCCACCTGTTCGCAGCAGAGGCGGCGCTCGTACGACGCCAGGAATGCCGACCGGCCGCGCTCGCCCATGCAGCGAGCCAGGCTGGGCTTCTGCCGAGGAGCTCGATCGCGCCGGCCACGCCGTCGACGTCGCCGGGAGCGACGACTGATGCCGCAGCCGGCGGCCCGAATCGTGTCGGCCGACTCGCAGTGTTCGGGACCGACGAAGATGGCCGGCCGGCCCGCGGCCATCACGCCGTAGAGCTTGCCGGGCACGACGATCCCGGTCATCTCGGGCCGCATCGAGATCAAGTGAACGTCGGCCAGCGAGAGCGAAGCGTGCAACTGGGCGCGGGGGAAGTAGTCGAGCAGGCGAATGTTGGCGAGCCCCTCGCGCTCGCTGCGCGGCCTTCGACTTCAGCCGCGGCGCGGGCCGCCGCCCACGAAGAGGAAGACGATGTCGTCGCGGTCGCGCAGCCGCCGGGCCGCCTCCAGGAACTCGTCGAACGAATGGGCCAGACCGAGGTTGCCCGAGTACATCGCGACGAACGCGTCGCCCAGCCCGAGCGACTTGCGCAGCGGGTTGGCCGCGCGCGGCGTCGGGTAGATCTCGTCGCGCCGGCTCCAGACGGGAATCGTCGCGATCCGCTCGGCGCGGCACGTTCTTGAGCTCGATCCGGTCGGCCATGTACGGCCCGAGCACGACGACCATGTCGGCCTGGCGGTAGACCAGCCGCGAGAGCCGCGCCAGCAGCCGCGGGAAGAGCTTGCGCGGCGACATCCGGCCCAGCGCCAGGCTGGCGTCGGGATGGAGGTCCATGCTCCAGTAGACGTGCCGCGTGCCTTTCAAGTCGCTTCAGGAGGGTGCCGACCAGGCCGATCAATGGGCGGAGTCGTCAGGGTGACGACCACGTCGAAACGCGGCAGGAAGAGCGCCTTGGCGCAGGCCGTCGGCGTAAAAGCTGAGGTAATCGGTCATCCGGCCCAGGTGCCGCGGCGGCCCAGCGAGGTCGCGGGCACGCGGTGGATGTGCACCCCTTCGTGGACCTCGTAGGCCGGCGGCCTGGGCTCACCCGGCTGGTAGCGGCTCTGCGACGTCAGCACGTGGCATTCATAACCGCGCTCGGCCAGCGACTCGGCCAGGTCGGTCAGGTGCTGGGCCGTCGAGGCATGGTCGGGCCAGTAGTACTGGTTGATGAAGAGAATTCGGCGGCCGCGCGAGCTTCAGAGCGGCGCGGCTCGCGCCAGCGCGCGGGACCGGCGGAACGAGGTGCGGCTGCCGGATCGACGGCGATCCGGCCGCGCCGTGCGCGGCCGGCCCGCGGCGTGCGTCGCGCCGATGTCGCGATGCCACGCTGTGTCGGAAACCATCGGCGGCCCGTTCACCATTTCGCGTCCGCCTGGGCCTTGTTGGCCCGGTACCAGGCGATCGTCTTGGCCAGGCCCGCCTGCAAGGTCGGTCGGCGGCACCCAGCCGTCGAGCACTTGCTTCATCCGGCTCGACGTCGAGAACCTTCATCATCGCCCCGTCGGGCTTGTCGGCGTTCCAGGCGATCTTGCCCTTGTAGCCGGTGACCGCATTGATCGTTTCGACCAGCTCGCGAATCGAGGTGCCGATGCCGGTGCCGATGTTCAGGGGCAGGTCACGTCATTGTATTTCTCGGCCGCCAGCACGATCGCGTCGGCGCAGTCTTCGACGTAGATGAACTCCCGGACCGGCTTGCCCGTGCCCCAGACCTCGATGCTGGGGGCCTTGGCCATGTCGGCCTCGACCCACTTGCGGACGAGCGCGGCCACCACGTGCGAGCGCTCGGTGTTGTACGAGTCGCCGGGACCGTAGAGGTTCGTGAGGATCAGGTGAATCGAGTCGAGCCCGTACTGCTTCTTGTAGGCCTCGCCCTGCACGGCCAGCATCTTCTTGGTGAGCCCGTAGTTGACCACGCTGGCGTGGCAGGGGCCGGCCCAGAGGTCTTGCTCCTTCAGGTGACCTTCGAGATAGCCCGGATAGGAGCACGCCGTGCCGATGTTGACGACCTTGGCGACCCCGGCGAGCCGCGCCGCCTCCATCAGGTTGGCGCCCATGACGAGGTTCGATGTAGTAGAGCTTGGCCGGCTCGCTCTGGTTGATGCCGATGCCGCCGTAATACGCGGCCGCGTGAAACAGGAGGTCGCACGGGTGCTCGAGCAGGCAGCGCAGGCAGGCGTCGAGCGAGATCAGGTTAAAGTCGCGCTGGCGGGGCACGTAGACGCTGCGCGCCGTAGCTCTCGAGCCGCTTGACCACGTGCTGGCCGAGAAAGCCGGCCCCGCCGGTGACCGTGACCCGTTTGCCGGACCAGAAGCTCTTCATGAGTGCTGTCCTCCTCGAGCTCAAACGTTGGCAAACGGGTTCTGGAACTCGATCAGCCGGGCCGCGCGGACGAGCTCGGCGATGCCGCGGTCGAGGTCGATCGTGGTCTCGAAGCCCATCTTGCGGATCTTCTCGTACGAGACTTCGTAGTTGCGCTGATCGGCGTCGCTGCCGACTTCGGCGAAGTGGAGGTAGTAGTCGACGTGCTCGAGGATCTTGCGGGCGACGTCTTCCTTGGTGAAGTTCATGGTCTCGTGGCCGACGTTGTAGACGTCGTCCTTGACCTCGTCCCAGCGCTCGAGCGCGAAGATGAACGAGCGGGCCATGTCGCGAACGTGCACGAAGGTTCGCTTGAAGCCTCCTTCGTAGACGATCAGGTTGCGGTTGTGGACGGCCTGGTAGGTGAAGTCGTTGGGCATGAGGTCGAGCCGCATGCGGTTGCTGACGCCGAAGGCGGTGGCGAAGCGGTAGGCGACGCTGTTGCCGGCGTCGAGCACCATCTGCTTCGGCGGCCGCCTTGGTCTCGCCGTAGAGCGTGATGGGAGCGCGCGGCGTTTCCTCGTTGCAGACGTAGTCGGGAATCGAACCGTAGATGCTGCCGGTCGAGGCGAAGAGAAACTTCTGGTCGGCCTTGCGGTGGCGCGAGCAGGTTGGCGGTGCCGTCGACGTTGACCGCCTGGGCGAGCTGGGGCTCTTTCTTGCAGGCCGGGTAGCCGACGATCGCCGCCAGGTGAATGACCGCGTCGATCCCGTCCAGGGCCGCCTTGGCGGTCGCGGGGTCGCAGACGTCGCCCTTCTTCAGCTCGAAGAAGCGATTGGAGCAGCAGGGCAAGAGGCCATGGCCGCCGAACTTGAGCGTGTCGAGGACTCGAACGCGATGCCCCAGCTCCAGCAGCATGGGAACCAAGGTCGAGCCAACGTAACCGGCTCCGCCGGTGACGAGAATTCGCATCGCAGGCTCCATCCGTGGTGGCTCGAAACGCGCCTGGAACGTCGAGGGTGTCGAAAGGAGACAGCGCGCGGCAAGGCGAGACGGGCGGACCGAACACCCCAGGCCCTCGTCCTTGCGGCCTTGATTCCGTTGTGCTTGCTCGGAGGACAGGCGATTCCGTCGCTCCAGGCTGACCCAGCGGCCGCAACCTGAAGTCGCCCTGTCGAGGCGACACTATTGCCCAGTCAAGGGAGCCTGTCAACGCCATTTTCGGCCCTGACGACGAGCACACCCCAGAGCGGTTTGGCGGTATAATGAATCTTTGGCTCTGGTCGATGCACGACGATCAGCCCCGGATCGGAGCATCGGCGACGGCCGCGGTGGCCGAACGAGGCGCCCTGGGCGCGGGGAGGCAACGATGTGCGGAATCGTCGGTTACACGGGAGGCCATGAGGCCGCCTCGATCCTGGTCGCGGGGCTGCGCCGGCTCGAGTATCGCGGCTACGATAGCGCGGGCCTGGCGACGCTCGACGGACGACGAGCTGATCGTGCGCAAGCGGGCCGGCCGGGTGAGGGTCCTCGAGGAACTGCTCGACCGCGAGCCCGCGCCGGGCGTTTGCGGGATCAGCCACACCCGCTGGGCGACGCACGGCCCGGCCACCGATCGCAACGCCCATCCTCACCTGGGCGGCCGGCGCGGAGCGGCCACCGTCGCCGTGGTGCACAACGGCGTGATCGAAAACCACGCGGCCGCTGCGCCGCGAGCTCGAGTCGCAAGGGTTTCGCGTTCGTCAGCCAGACCGATACCGAGGTCATCGCCCACCTGATCGCCCGCGAGCTCGAGACGCGACGGACGACCTGTTCGAGGCCGTGCAGCGCGCCTTGCCGCGAGCTCGAGGGGACGTACGGCCTGGCGGTGTCAGCCCGAAGCGGCCCGGCGAGGTCATCGGCGCGCGGTTCGGCAGCCCGCTGGTCGTCGGGCTGGGCGAGGGCGAGCACCTGCTGGCCAGCGACCCGGTGGCGATCGCACCGCATACCGCGCGGGTCGCGTTCCTGCAGGACGGCGAGGTCGTCCGGCTCACCGACCGCGACTTCGAGATCCGCCACCTCGAGCACGGGCCGATCACGCCGCGGATCGACCGGATCGACTGGAAGCCCGACGCGGTCGAGCTCGGCGGCCACGCCCACTACATGATCAAGGAGATTCGCGAGCAGCCCGAGACGGTCGTCGACGCCTGCCGCGGCCGGATCCGCCGCGCGCGAGGCGACGGCGCAGTTCGGCGGCCTGAACCTCTCCGCCACGCGCAGCTCCGCCGCGTGCGCCGGGTCGTCTTCGCGGCGTGCGGCACGAGCTGGCACGCGGCGCTGGTCGGCGAATACCTGATCGAGCGGCTGGCGCACCTGCCGGTCGAGGTCGAATACGCCAGCGAGTTCCGCTATCGCAATGCGCCGCTCGACGACCGCACGCTGGTCTTCGTCCTGAGCCAGTCGGGCGAAACGGCCGACACCCTGGGCGCGCTCCGCGAGGCCAAGCGCCGCGGGCACCCGACCCTGGCGATCGTCAACACCGTCGGCAGCACGATCGCCCGCGAGGCCGACGGCGGCATCTACCTCCACGCCGGCCCCGAGGTCGGCGTCGCCAGCACCAAGGCCTTCTCGGCCCAGGTGACCGTGCTCACGCTGCTGGCCCTTTACCTCGGCCGGCTGCGGCACCTCTCGTTCCCCGACGGCCTGGCCGTGATCGACGCCATCGAGTCGGTGCCCGGCCTTTTGGGCGAGGTCCTCAAGACCGAGCCCGCTGATCGAGCAGGCGGCCGAGCGAATCGTCGCGGCCTCGAAGTGCGCTTTACCTCGGCCGCGACATCCATTATCCGGTCGCGCTCGAAGGCGCGCTCAAGCTCAAGGAGATCAGCTACATCCACGCCGAGGGCTATCCGACGGCCGAGATGAAGCACGGCCCGATCGCACTCGTCGATCGGCGAGACGCCGTGCGTCTTCGTGGCCCCGCGCGGCTCGCTGCACGCCAAGACGCTGAGCAACCTCGAGGAGGTGAAGGCGCGCAACGGCACTGATCATCACCGTCGGCACCGAGGGCGACGACGCTTCGCCGCGCTTGTCCGATGTCTTCCTGCCGATCCCCGATGCGCCCGAGGTCGTCCAGCCGCTCCTGGCCGTCGTGCCGCTTCAGTTGCTGGCGTACCACGTCGCCCTGCGCCGCGGCTGCGACATCGACAAGCCGCGCAACCTGGCCAAGAGCGTGACGGTCGAGTGAGCGCGCGTCGTTCGGCGCACGGCGAGCGAAGTGCGCAACACAAAGCGAGATCCCGCGGCAAGCGCTGCGGGATCTCGCTTGGAGAGTAGCGAATGGAAGTTGGGATGGCGCGGCTGGTTATCAGTTGTTCGGGCGCGGCTCGAACTTGACCTCGAACGGAGCGCCGATCAGCTCTTTCCAGGTCTTCTGCTGTTCGTCGTTCAGCTTGGCGGCGACCTTGGCGAGGGTCTCCTTGCGGAGCTCGGCCATCTTCTTCATCACCGCCTCGCGGTCGCCCTGGGTTTCCTCGCGGATCGTTCGCACCTTGCGACATCTGAGTCCTGAACGATCGACTGGATGTCGCTCTTCTGGGTGTCGGTGAGGTTCAGCTTCTTGGCGACCTCGGGGTCGTTGAAGGCCATCGCGCCCTGCTGCTGATAGGAGATCTGCTTGAGCCGGGTGATCTGCTCGGGCTTGAGGAACTCGCCGATCGCCTTCAGCGTCGCCTCGTTCATCTCGTGGCCGATCGCCATCATCTTCTCGCGGCGCTCGTCCGGGCTCAGGTCTTGGCCGAGGGCCGTGAATTTCTCGCGCATCTCCTCGCCGATCTTCTCGGCGAGTTCCTTGGCCTTCTCGATCTGCTGGTCGTCGAGCTTCAGCTCTTTCTGGACGCTGGCATTGCCCAGCAGCATCGGCCAGGCCGCCGCCGCCAAATCCGAAGCCGCCGCCGCGCCCTTGCGCGAACGCCGGGCTGGCCAGAAGGGCGACCAGACCCAGCCCGACCATGGCTCCGATCATCGTTCTCATCGTGGCAATCTCCTCGGTGTTGAATGGATCGGTCACAACCCGCATGTCTCCGGGCGTGACTGCCCGCAGTTGCGACTCTCACGCGGGAAGTCCTTGAGGCGAACGAACAGATCTGACTCTTAAGAGAGCGTCAAAGACTCGCTCGACTGACCAGTTTTTCCGCGAGACAGGCCGCGATTTGCGAAATCGCAGCGTGCCTGAGGCGATCGGTGTCAAAACGACTTGCCAGCAACGCCGGCCCCGATCACGTTCGGCTTCTTGACGTCGTCTTCGATGATCTTGAAGAAGTCGTCGTCGGTCGGTTGTTTCTTGGGTTTCGGGGGCGCCTTGAAATGGTCTGGGCACCACGTCGTCGAATTCGGCCTCGTCGGCCGAGATCCGCTCGATCACGGTCGGAGCGCGCTTGGGCCGCTTGGGCTTGGAGTCATCGGTGTCGAGCCCGGCAAGGTCCATGAGCGAGTGCCGCTCGCGCTCGACGACCACGTCTTCGTCGAGATCTTTGTGCGAAGCTCAGGAACGCCTCGGGGCCGGCCGGCTCGTAGTCGATCGTGAAGAGGTGACCGGCGATGCCCAGCTCTTCGTCGGGCATGATGCTCTGCTCGCTCGAGAGCAGCGAGCCGTTGACGGTCGTGCCGTTGGTGCTGCCCAGGTCGCGGACCATCCAGATCCCGTTCATGAACCGGAGCTTGCAGTGTTTGCCCGAGACGTTCTCGAAGTCGAGGCGGATGTCGCAGCTCGGGCCGCCGGCCGATCACGATCTCGGCCTTGGTCAGGGGGATCGGGTCGCCGCCACCGACCGGATGCATGATCCCAAGAACGTCGGAGAGAGGTCGCATGGCTTCGTCCCTCGATTCCTCGATCGGCCGAGTGCCGGACAATCCGCAAATTCGCCCGACATCGATGCACGGACAGCGCATCTTACCAAAACTGCACTCACACTCTCAAGGGACCGTGCCGGCGGCTGCGACGAACTTCGCCGGATTTCTTGAGCCGGGACTGGCGTCGCGATCGCGGCTGCGGATAGCCTCTGGTAGAGAGTCCATGGCCGTCGCAGGTGCGGCGGCCGCCATCTTGCGATCGGGCAGCCGGGCTTGAAGACCGAACGATCGACCGCATCGCTTGGGAGCGGGAGAGTTCGTCGATGTCAGCACTCCGGGCGACGAGCGATCCTGGGAAGCCGCCGTGCGATCGCTCGGGCAGGGCGGAATCGTGAGCCGGCGCGGGTTCTGGCTGCGGGCTGCGGGCTGCAGGTCGCGGGGCTCTGCACGACTGGCCATGGCCGCCTCGACGACCAGAGGACTGTACAGCCCGTTCAAGATGGGCCTCCAGAGCTACTCGCTCCGCGGCTTGGGCCGCAGAGCGGCCAACCTGACCTGCGACCGGGCACTCGCCGCGACCAAGGAGCTGGGGCTTCATTACTGGGAGTCGTATACCGGCGCACGTGCCGATGAAGTCCGACCCGGAATCCAGTCGCGCGAGTCAAGCAGGCGCTCGCGGGCGCCGGCGTCTCGGTGATCGGCTACGGCGTCGTGCACTTCGGCAAAGACGCCGCCGCCAATCGCCGGATCTTCGAGTTCGCCAAGGCCATGGGAATCGAGTATCTTTCCGCCGATCCCGACCCCGCCGCGTTTGACGATCTCGACAAGCTGGTCGCCGAGTTCGACATCGCCGATCGGCATCCACAACCACGGGCCCGGCCACCGCTACGCCAAGATCGAGACGATCGCCAAGGCGATCAAGGACCACCATCCCAAGATCGGCTGCTGCATCGATACGGGCCACTTCCTGCGCTCGAAGAAGACCCGGTGCGATGCGGTCGAGGCCTTCGGCAAGCGGGTCTACGGCGTCCACTTGAAGGACGTGAAGGACGCCAAGACCTTCACCGTTCTGGGCAAGGGTGACTTGCGGACGGTCGATCTCCTGAAGGCGCTCGCCCGCAACAAATACAACTACTGCCTGGCGATCGAATACGAAGAGAACCCCGAGAGCCCGCTCGACGACATCAAGGCCTGCCTGGCCGAGGCCGCCAGGGCGATCGCCGAAGTTCGCAAGGCATGAGGGAGAACCGCTCGCGATGATCCCGCAGGGTGCTCGAGCCCGAGGCGATGGAAACCGCCGAGGAAGTGCGTGCAGTACGATGCGATGGACCACTCCGGGGTCAACGCACGGTTCGTCGCCGATTTCCTGGCCGCGCACGGGCCGTGCCGGGGCGGCGAGATCCTCGACGTCGGCACCGGGACGGCCCGGATCCCGATCGCGCTGGCCCAGGCCGACCCGCAGGCCCGCGTCCTGGCGCTCGACCTTTCCGAGACCATGCTCGAGCAAGCCAGAATCAACATCGCCGCGGCCGGTCTCTCGCCGCGAATCCGCTGCCACCAGGGCGACGCCAAGTCGCTCGTCGACTCGTTCGGCGCGGGGCGTTCGAAGGCGTCATCTCCAACACGATCATCCATCACATCCCCGATCCCTGCGCCGGCCCTGGACGACGATGGCCACGGCTGGTCGCGCCGGGCGGCACGCTCTTGGTCCGGGACCTGGCGCGGCCCGGATTCGCTCGACGAAATCGCCCGGCTGGGCGACCTCTACGCCGGCGGCGAGAGCCCGGAAGCCAAGGCGCTGTTTCTGGCGTCGCTCAATGCCGCGCTCACGCTCGACGAGATCCGCGCGCTCGTCGCCGGCCTGGGTCTGCCGGCCGCACGACGTCGCGATGACCTCGGACCGGCACTGGACCTGGACGTGGAAACGGCCGGCTGATGGCTCGCTGCCACGGCGATGCGCTGCGGCCGATTGCTCTCGGCGCCGCTTCGCGGTTTCGATTAATGATGGCGTCGCGGCCATGAGCGGATCGATGTCTCGGCCGCAAGCGGAGATCGACGATGATGCCCAGCGAGCAGATGGCGACGGCGCGAGGCCCGGTTCAGCGATATCGAAGTGCGCTCGCTCGACGGGCTGCTCTGCTGCGGGGGCGGTGGTGGCGCCGGCCAGGCGCCGCGGGGCGTCGTGGTTGTCGTCCACGGCTTCGGCGAACACGGCGGCGGCTACCGCCGCGTCGCCGAGCATGCTGGGGGCGAGGCTCGACGTCGACGTCGTCGCCGTCGACTTCCGCGGCCACGGCCGCAGCCCCGGCCGCCGGGGCGTCGTCAAGCGACTACGACGAGCTCGTCGGCGATCTCGCGAGCGTCATCGACGTGGAGCCGCGCGCACAGTTGCCGACGCTGCCCCGGTTTGTGCTCGCACACTCCAACGGCGGCCAGGTCGCCCTGCGGCATGGTGCTCGGCGGGCGAGGCTCGATCGAAGGGCTGATCGTCTCGAACCCCGTCATCCGGGTCGCGGTGCCGATCCCGCCGGCCAAGCTCAGGCTCGCCCGCGTGCTGGCCAAGGTCGCCCCTGGATCACCTTGCAGGGCGAGCTCAACCGCCGGGACGCCTGACCCGCGACCCGGAGATCCAGCTCGAGCATCGCACCGACCCGCTGCGCCACAGTCGCATGAGCGCTCCGCTCTTCTTCGGGATGGTCGAAGGCGGCGAGATGCTCCTGGCCCGGGCCGCACGAAATTCACATGCCGATCTTGATGCTGCTCGGCGGCCAGGACCCGGTCGTCGACCCGCCGACCTCGCGCGAGTTTTTCGACCGGCTCGGCAGCGACGACAAGACGCTGCTCATCTACCCCAAGATGCTCCACGAGCCCTTGAACGAGCTGGGCCGCGAGCAGGTTTATCGACGACGTGCGTGTCGCTGGCTTCGCACCGCGGCTGCCGGCGTGATGCGGATACGCGATCACACCCGCACGAACCGATGCCCGGGCAGGCGCTTGGCCAGGCGTTTCATCTCGAGCACGCTCAGCGTGGCCATGACCTGGGCGGCGGTCATGCCGGTGCGGCCGATCAGGTCGTCGACGGGCGTCGGGCCGGTCGTCGAGCTGGCCCAAGAGCGAGCGTTCCAGATCGGATGAGTGCCAGCTCGGCCGGATGGCGAACCGGTGGCTCGTCGGGATCGGTGCGGACCTCCTGCGCCAGCGGCCCGAGCTCCTCGAGGATGTCGTCGACCGTCTCGACCAGGCGGGCGCCGTCGCGGATCAGGCGATGGCAGCCCCGGCTCGACAGGCTGTCGACCGGGACCGGGAACGGCGAAGACCTCGCGATTCTGCTCGACGGCGTGGGCCGCGGTCGAGAGCGAGCCGCTGCGCGGGGTCGCCTCGACGACCACGACGCCCAGCGAGAGCCCCGAGATGATGCGGTTCCGCTGGGTGAACAAGCCGGCCAAGCGGGCCTTGCCGCATCGGCATCTCGCTCACCAGGGCGCCGGCCTCTGCGACCGCGCGGGCGAGGTCTTCGTGCTCGGGAGGATAGATCGACGCCAGTCCGTTGGCCAGCACGGCGATCGACCGGCCGCCCGCCTTGATCGCGCCGCGGTGCGCCGCCGCGTCGATGCCGCGGGCCAGCCCCGAGACGACCGTGAAGCCCGGTCCGCGCCAGCGCCGACGCCCAGCCGCTCGGCCATCCGGGCGCCGTAGGGAGTGCAGCGCCGCGAGCCGACGAGCGCAATCGCAAGCTGGTCGCGCGGCTCGAGCTGCCCCTTGACGTACAGGAGACTCGGGCGGGTCGGGGATGTTCTCAGAGCGGAGGGGTACTCCGGGTCGCCGCGCGCAACCAAGTGCACGCCCATGTCGCCGGCACAGGGCCAGCTCGGCCGCGGCGTCGAATTCCTGGCGGGCGCGGACGATCTTCTCGGCGAGCTTGGGGCCGACGCCCGCGACCGCCGCCAGCTCGGTCGCGCGAGGCATCCAGCACGCGCCCCGCCGACCCGAACCGCTCGAGCAGCGCCCGGCCGGTCTGCGGCCCGACGCCCGGCACCATCGTCAGGTGGATCAGGTCGAGCATCGCTTGATCGGCGTCGGGCTTCGGCCAAGGCAGGCTCCACGCTGCCGGTGGTGTCTTGGCAGCTTTCAGAGCGGTCGCCCTGCAGAGCACGCGCGCGACGTCGACGACGCGGCTGCAGATCGGTCAGCTCAACCGTGCCGATCGACGCGCGGCAGCACGAAGCGGAGCGTTGCCGCCCCGGTTCTTCTTGTCGCGGTGCATGGCCTCGATCAGCGACTGCGAGTCGAGCCCAGGCGCGGTCAGTCGGCAGCCCGAACCGTTCGAGCAGCCGCGCCAGCGCGGTCGACGACGTCGTGTCCGATCCAGCCCAGGCGTTCGGCGAGCCGGCTCTCGGCGACCATGCCGACGGCCACGGCCTCGCCGTGCTGGTAAGGACCGTCGTAGCCGGCGACCGCCTCGATCGCGTGGCCGATCGTATGGCCGAAATTGAGCACGGCCCGCACGGCCGCGTCTCTTCGCGCTCGTCTGCGGCGACCACGCCGGCCTTGAGCCGGCAGCTCTCGATCACGATCGGCCGCAGTGATCAGGATCGTCGCGGCCAGCATGCGAACCGGCCACTTGCTCGAGCCTGGCGAAGAACCCGGCGTCGAGGATCGACGCCGTACTTGACCACCTCGGCCAGCCCGCAGCGGAGCTCGCGGTCGGGCAGGGTCGCAGAGCGTCTCGGTGTCGATCCAGACTCCCACCGGCTGGTGAAATGCGCCGATGATGTTCTTGGCGCCGGGATGATTGATCGCCGACCTTGCCGCCGACCGAGCTGTCGACCTGGGCGAGCAAGGTCGTCGGGACCATCAAGAGCGGCAGCCCGCGGCGAAGGTGGCGGCCACGAAGCCCGCGAGGTCGCCGACCACGCCGCCGCCCAGGGCGACGATCACCGTGTGCCGGTCGGCCCCGCGTTCGACCAGCTCGTCATAAAGTCGTGCGGCTTGCTCGAGCGACTTGCTCGACTCGCCGGCGGGGATGACCGCGGTCGCCGGCTCGATTCCCGCCGGCCGCCAGCGACGCCTCGAACGGGCCGGGAACTCCCAGACGGGCGAGATGGGAGTCGGTGACGACCAGCGCGGTCCGGCACGAAGTTCCAGCCCAAGATCTGGCAAGCGCCTGCCGGAGGAACGCACCGAAGCCGCCGGTATGGCCGCTCACCACCCGGATCTCGTACGAGCGCGGACCGAGCGCCACCGTGAGGGATTGGCCGGTTTCCGGAGTGGCGGCGCGGGCTGGCATGGCGAGCTCTCGGGGTGCCAAAGACGCGGGCGGCACGCTCTCTACTCACTTTAACAACCGCGGGTGCGGCCTTGAAGCCGCGGGCGAGGCAATCACCCGGCCGCCTGACGCGACTTGATTCGGGACGGCCATCGGCCCACGCTCGGCCATCCCAGGTGCAAGCAGTGCGGCGCGGCGGCTTGCGTTGCCAGTGACCGGGGGTACTGTATAGATTAGGTGTGGGAGGGCGATCGACCTGCGACGCGTCGCGGGGGCTATTCGCCGTTGACCCCTCGGGAGGGGCGTGATGAGCGATCCGTTGACCTGGTCGCCAATCAGTCTCGGCCGCTGGTTTGGCACCGCGGTTCGGGTGCATATTGCGCTCATCCTGTTCATCCTGTTCCGGCTGGTGACGGCGGCCGTTTCACTGGCGGCGCGTGGCGAGATCAACCAGTTTCCCCACGTCGCGTGCTGGCTGGGACTGCTCGTCGTCGCGCTCTTGCTTCATGAACTGGGCCACGCGGCGACCGCCGCCTGGCTCGACTGTCCCCAGGACGAGGTGCACATCTGGCCCCTGGGCAGCCTGGTCGGTCCCTCGTTCCTGCCGCGCTCGAGCGAGCACCTGCTGATCGCGCTGGCCGGACCGGTCACGAGCGGGGTGTTTTTCCTGGCGACCGCGATCGGCGTCAACGCTTGCACGGGTGCCCACGTCGTGTTAAACCCTTTCGGCAACGAGCTCGACGCGGGCGCGCCGGTGCTGGCCGACGGCCGAACCCTGGCCCGGCCGCTGTCGGCCCTCTGGATCTTTGGCTGGTTTGGCTACCTGAACTGGATCCTCACGCTGGCGAACCTCATCCCGGCCCTGCCGTTCGACGTGGGGCGGATGCTCCGCGCGTTCGTGGGCAGCACCTCGGTCGTCTCGTCGCGCGAAAGCATCGCGGCGCCGTGGACCGCGCACGCCTGCGCGATCGTGCTGGGGATCAGCGGGCTGGTTCGGCTGGTCAGCGGTCGGACCGACGGGCTGACGCTGTTTGCCCTGGCACTCTTGATCGAGCTGCTGGTGCGGACCGAATCGCGCATGCTCGAAGACGGCGGCTATTTCGACGACGGCGTTTTCGGCTATGATTTCTCGGAAGGGTACACGAGCCTGGAAGGGGGCGGGGCCAAGGTGCGCCCGTACCGCGAAAGTGCGCTTAAGCGCTGGCGCCGCCGCCGATCCGAGCTCCGGCGCCAGCGCCGGCTCGCGCGCGAGGCGGCGGAAGAGAAGCGGATGGATGAGATCCTCGAGAAGCTTCATCGCGAAGGACGCAATGCCCTCACGCACGAAGAGCACCGGTTCCTCGTCCGGGTCAGCGCGCGGTACCGCAACCGCACGAAAACGGGCGACTGACGCCCGTTCTGCCGGCAAACCCCCGGCAAAGAAAAAACCGCCTGCGGCGGTTCGGGGGAAAGGCCAGTCCGTCGAAACCCAGAACCGCCTGGCCGCGGCGCTGGCGCGCGGTCCGGTCGTCCTCGACGCGGCCCTGGGCACCCGGCTCTGTGCCAAGGGACTCGATCTCAAGAGCGACGATCCGGCGCTCTGGAACCTGACACACCCCGACGCGGTGAAGGAGCTGCACCGCCGCGACGTGGCGGCCGGCGCCCAAGCGATCGTGACCAATACCTTCGGGGCTAACCGAGCCTGGCTGGCGCGGTTCAACCGAGCCGGCGACGTCGCGGCGATCAACCGCCGCGCCGTCGAGCTGGCGCGGCAGGCGGCGGGCAAGGGCGTGCTGGTCCTGGGCAGCGTGGGGCCAACGGTCGCCGAAGAAGCCGGCGCCGCCGCCGAACAGGCGGCCTGCCTGGTCAAAAGCGGCGTCGACGCCCTCCTCCTGGAGACGTTCCGTGCCGACCAGATCGAACCGGTGCTCGCCGAGGTGGCGCGCACGGTCAAAGCGTCGGTGCCGCTGCTCGTGAGCCTGTGGGACTGGCCGCCCGAGCCCACGGCCCTTGCCCAGCGGCTGGTTCGCTTGGGGGCAACGGTGCTCGGCATGAACTGCCGGCCCGGCGTGGCCGCGGCGCTCGAATTTGCCGAGCGGTTGACCGCCACCGTCGCGTGCCCCCTTCTGGTCAAACCGAGCACCGGGCCGGAAGGCGCCAAGGGCTTGACCCCCGCAGCCTTCGCCCGCGCCGTGCCGCGGCTCTTTGCGCTCAACGTCCGCCTCGTGGGCGGCTGCTGCGGAACGACCCACTTTCACGTCGGGGCGCTGGCGCGCGCCTGCGCGCCGTTGCGCAGCCGGTCTCGTCCCAAGAAGAAGTCAAGAGGTAGACGCTGATGGCCACGAAGCGCGCGAAGGGGACCAAAAAACGCCGCAGCGACGTCAAGCCGGGCGAGTGCCTTTGCGATTTTTGCACGGCCAAATGCTGCCGCTATTTTTCCCTGCCGATCACCAACCCCAAGACCTGGAACGATTACGACGCCATCCGCTGGTACCTGGCGCATGGCCGCACCATGGTCTACGTCGAAAAGAAGCAGTGGTACCTCCTCGTGCTCACCCGCTGCAAGTATCTCACCAAGGAAGACCGCTGCGGCATCTATCTCAATCGCCCTCGAGTCTGCCGGACGTATTCAACCGACAACTGCGAATACGATAACGATTGGCTCTTCGAAAAGCTCTTCGAGACGCCCGAGCAGCTCTGGGAGTACGCCGAGGCCGTACTGCCCCGTCGCCGCCGCAAGACGTCTCCTGCGAGGCGCTGCCGATCGTGACCATCGCGAGCTCGAGTTCGGCAGGCTAAGGGTTGACGAGCTCAAGCGAAGGAAGATGATGAGGATTAAGAAGACGATTACGATTACGATTACGATTACGACTAGGACCATACCGGAACTGCCCGGGGCTGCCGATCCTACGTCGTCGTCGGGGTCGCGTTCTTGGTCCTGGTCCTGCTCTCGGTCTTCTTCGTAATCGCAATCGTAATCGTTCTCGGGATGAAATGCTTAACAGCACTGGGTGGTGAGGCGTGGCGCATCTGGCCACGGTGTTTGGTGGCGCAGCGATCCAACCATTACGAGGCGGCCTTCGAGGGGTTCATCCGCTCGCTGGGGGTGCCGTGCGTGGCGACCGACGAGGCCAAGCGCGCAGTGCTGGGTGAAGACGGGCTCAAGAACCCCGATTTTCTGCTTTATCCGCGGTTCTCTATTAACCTGGTGGTCGAGGTCAAGGGAAAACGGGCCAAGAACAAGCGGGGGCGCCGCGACTGGGAAAACTGGGTGACCACCGACGATCTTGACGCCCTGGCGCGGTGGCAGGCGATGTTCGGGCCCGGTTTTCGGGCGGTCCTGGCGTTTGCGTACGCCGAGCCGATCCAGCCGTTCCCATTGCCGCGAGCCAATGGCGCCTATGAGTTTCGCGGCCTGGAATACCGGTTCTGGGCCGTGGGCCTCGACGATTACATCGCCCATCTGCGGTCGCGCGGGCCGTCGTGGAAAGCCGTCGCGATGGCGCGGCGTGCGTTTCGCCGCCGGGTGCGCCCTCTACTCGAATGGCTGCCGATGAGCTATGATTGGGCTCGACGCCCTGCTGCTTTGGAGGTACGCCGAAGATGATGACCGCAATCTACCGCCGGTGGCTGCGCCGGCTCGCCCCGCTTTGTGTTGCCCTGGCGTTGCTCTTCGCCCCGGCAACGATTCGCCCCGCATGCGCCCAGGAGCCCGATCCGAGCGCCACCACGCCCGGTGAGGAAGGCGGCGGCGGGCGCCCACTCGACGGCTATCTGGCGACGATCACCCTCATGCTGCTTGCCCTGTTCGTCGTGGCCAAATCGGCGCGGCGCTGAGGACGCGCCGCCCTAGAGTGGTCGTCGAGCAGGGCACTCGATGCAAAGGCGGCTCCATGGGCATCGACTGGAGTTCCCTGCGGGAGGCCGAATTTCCGGTTACGCGCCGCTGGGCCTACTTCGATCATGCGGCGCAGGCGCCTTTGCCCCGACGAACCGCGGGCGTGCTAGAAGCCTGGACCGACGAGCAACAGCGCGACGGCGTGGTCGGCTGGCCCGAGCGTGCCCGGCGCATCGAGGCCGTGCGCGACCAGGTAGCACGGCTGATTAACGCCCATCGCGATGAGGTGGCGTTTATCCACAGCACCACCCAGGGCATCGGACTGGTCGCCGAGGGCTTTCCGTTCGGCGCCGGCGACAACGTTCGTGACAGCCGCCGAGGAATACCCGTCGAACATCTTTCCCTGGATGAACCTCCAGAGCCGAGGGGTTTCGGTGCGGCTGGTCGAAAGCCGCGAAGGCCGAATCTGGCCGAGCGATCTCGCCGCGGCGATGGATTCCTCGACGCGGCTCCTGGCCATCAGCCACGTCGAGTTTGCGTCGGGGTTTCGCCACGACCTGGATGCACTCGTCGAGATCTGCCGGGCTCGTCGGGTCGCGCTGTTTGTGGATGCGATCCAGGGCCTGGGGGCACTGGCGCTCGACGTCCGGCGGACGCCGGTCGATTTTCTGGCGGCCGACGGCCACAAATGGCTGCTGGGCCCGGAAGGGGCCGGGCTCTTGTACGTGCGCCGCGACTGGATCGACCGGCTCCGGTCGATCGGGGTCGGCTGGAACAGCGTCGTCGGCTCCTACAACGAGCCGCGCTGCCCTGCGTTCACGCTCAAGCAAGATGCGACGCGCTGGGAAGGCGGCTCGTACAACATGGCGGGGATCCTCGCCTTCGGCGCCAGCGTCAGCCTGTTCCTCGAGATCGGCATCGAAGAGGTCGAGCGCAGGGTGCTCGACCGCGCCGCCGTGGTCGTCGACCTGGCCACCGAGGCAGGCTGGCGCGCCTGCGGAAGGGTGCGCACGGCCGACTGTTCGGGAATCGTCGCCCTCGAGCATCCGCACGTCGATCCCCGCGCGGCGGCCGCGGCCCTGCGCAGCGCAGGAGTGGTCGTATCCTGCCGGCGGGGACGGCTGCGCGTCAGCCCGCATTTCTATAATGACGATGACGACCTCGACCGACTACGCAACGGACTGGCCGCGTGCGTCTCTAGGGCACACGACCCATCAACCGCTCTTGCCACGGCACCGCCATGAAACCACTTGCCAGCGATCCACTGCGCGTGGCCGTGTTCACCGGCACGTTCGACCCGATCACGCTGGGGCATCTCGACGTGATCCGGCGCGGGCGGCTCCTCTTCGAGCACCTGGTGATGGGCATCGGCGTCAATCCCAACAAGGCCTCGCTCTTCGACGTCGACGAGCGCGTCGAGCTGGCGCGGCTGGTCGTCAAGCCGTTTCCCAACGTCTCGGTTCAGGCATTCGAGGGGCTGACCGTGCACTTCGTGAGGCGCATCGGCGCACGGGTGATCTTGCGCGGGCTGCGCACGCTCAGCGACATGGAATACGAATTCGGCATGACGCTGACCAATCACCGGCTCGATCCGGCCGTCGAAACCGTGTTTCTGATGGCCGACGGCGAGTATTCGCACGTTTCGAGCACGCTGATCAAGCAGGTGGCGTGCTTCGGGGGTACCGAGGCCTTGAAACGGTTTGTTCCCGAAGAGGTGATCGATCCGATCGTGGCCAAGCTGGCGACCAAGCTACCGCCAGCCGCGGGGGATGAAGAGGTCGCGCGACCATTGACGTAAGCCCAGCCCCCGCGCGCAAGAGCTCGTGGAGGGTATTCACGGCTTTCCAGGCGCGGTCGAAATTGGAATAGCAGAGCCAGCCGCCGAAGCGATCCTCTTGGACGCGCGCCCGCGAGGTGACCACGCGTGTCGTGATGATCATCTGGTCGAAGATCTCCTGCAAGGCGGCAATCGTGGCGGTGCTATCGGCGCCCAATGCACTCGCTTGCGCTCCCGCAGAGTCGGGCCAGCTCAAGTTGAGGTTGCACGACAGGAACCGCTCTTCGTCGGGTGC
The DNA here is from genome assembly GCA_963830625.1 of uncultured Isosphaeraceae bacterium. Classification (GTDB taxonomy): domain Bacteria; phylum Planctomycetota; class Planctomycetia; order Isosphaerales; family Isosphaeraceae; genus CAWHMZ01. The sequence goes on from CAWHMZ010000015.1 coordinate 283,691, forward strand.
GCGCTGGGTGATCCAGAGGTAGTCGGCGTCGTCCCAGAGGAAACGTACGCAGAGGAGCTCGCAGGCGACTTTCTTGTCGGGTGCCACGTTGGCGTCGTCGATGCCCTGGTGCACGGTCTCCGAGCCGGCTTGCTGCTGCGGCCGGCGAGCCGACTGCCGCGGCTCGGCGGCCGAGGGCGCGGTGCGCGGCCGGTTCGGCGTGGGCGGCGCGAGCGACCCGGGCCGACGACAGCATTTCATAAGCCTGCGCCACCACGCGAAAGGCCCACTCCTCACCCCCCGCGTCGGGATGATGGATCTTGACTTTCTGGCGGTAGGCGTCGCGAATCTCGCTCAAGGAAGCGTGAGGAGTGACGCCCAGGACCTTGTGGGGATCAAGCTCGAAGCTGAAAAGAGCCACGGCGGCGTTGTCCTTAAGGCGAGACCGGCATCAGGCGGTGCAAGATGCAAGTTGCAGTTCGCGAGGTGCAGGGGCGTCAATGACGAGGCGCCTGCCGCCCGTTGGACAGCCGGCTGCGCAGGTAGCTTGCGCGGGCGACGTTGCGCTCTTCGACCCCCAGCTCCGACCCGCGCAGCTTCTGCAGGAAGGCCGGCTGAGTCTGGATGAAGAGCTCGTTGACCGTCGCGATCGACAGGTCGTCGATCAACCCCAGGTTAATTCCCATGCGGACGCTCGAGAGCAATAGCATGGTCTCTTCGCTCGAGATCGTCTGGGCGGTCTTGAGCACGCCATAGGCCCGGCTAACCTGGTCGTGTAAGTGCTGGCGGCGCTCGGTGAGCAGTGCCTGGCGGGCCGAGCGCTCGTATTGCAAGACCTGCGGGACGACGTCGGTCAAGATCTTGATCAGCTCGGGCTCGCTCCGGCCCAAGGTCTGCTGGTTGGAGATCTGGTAAAAGTCTCCCGAGGCCTGGCTCCCCTCGCCATAGAGCCCGCGCACGGCCAGGTTGATCTTCTGCAAGGCGCGAAAGACCTTGTCGATTTGCTTGGTCTGCACCAGCCCGGGCAGGTGGAGCATGACGCCGACGCGAATGCCGGTGCCGACGTTGGTGGGGCAGGCGGTCAGATATCCGAGCTGGGCCGAATAGGCGTAGGCGAGGTGTTCCTCGAGCTGGTCGTCGAGCTGATTGACGGCGTCCCACACCTCGGACAAGCGAAAGCCCGACAGCATGAACTGAACGCGGAGGTGGTCCTCTTCATTGACCATGATCGCGACGTTCTCGAGCGAGCTGATGGCCACGCCGCGCGGGCCCTCGCCGCTGGATAGCTCGCGCGAGATGATCTGGCGCTCGACCAAGAACTGGCGGTCGAGTGAGTTCAGTCCATTGACGTCGATGTAGGAGAGATCGAGCTTGGTGTGGGCCAGCGCCGAGGAGAAATGGGCCTCGATTTCCGCCTTTTCGCTCCGGCTGGCGCGGTTGGAGAACGGAAAATCGGCGAGGTTGCGCGCCAGGCGGATCCGCGAGCACATCACGATGTCGCTCTCGGGACCGGTGCCCCGCAGCCATTCGCCCGATGATTTGGTCAAGTCGTCAAGAGTCATGCGTCGGGGCCCTCAACCCGGAGCCGGTCGCGCAGCCGGGCGGCTTCTTCGTATTCCTCGCGGGCGATCGCCTCGCGTAGCCTGGTGCGGAGCCGGAGCCGCTCGCTGGCTCCCCGGCGCCGCCGAGCCACCTTGCCCACGTGGCGGGTGGCGCCGTGATAACGCAAGAGCAGCGGCAGGAGGCCCTTGGCAAAGACGCAGTAGTCCTGCGGGCAACCCAGTCGCCCGCCCGCCCGGAATTCCATGAACTTGACCCCGCAATCGCTACAAGTGGTTTGGGCGAGCTCACCGACCAGCTCGCCCACGTTGGCGACGATCAGGTCCTTGACCACGGCATCGAGCGCCAGGTTGGGAGGCTTCTCGGGCAGCGTCACCCCTGCCTTGCGGGCGCACGCGCGGCAGAGATGAAGCTCACGACGCCCTCCTTCGTTCGGCTCGGCGAGATGAACCGTCGCCTCATGATGACAACGTTGGCACATCATCGGCCCGACCACCCGCCGGAAGGCGACCCAAAGTCACAGCGACCGCGGGCCTGCCGCCATTTGGTTGTCATCGGTCTGGTTCCGCCTCGATGTTTTTGATCTTGTCTCGCAGCCGAGCGGCCGCCTCGTAGTCTTCGGCCGCGACCGCCCGCTTGAGCTCGTTCCGCAACTGGATCAGCGTGGTCTGCTGCTGCGTGTTGCGCAGAGCGCGCTTGGGCACCTTTCCCGAATGCCGCGTCTCGCCGTGAATGTTCTCGAGGAGCGGCATCAGCTCGTCGCGGAACACCTCGTAGTCGTAGGGACACCCTAGCCGCCCCGAGTGCCGAAATTCAAGGAACGTGATCTGGCAGATCGGGCAGACTTGCTTGTCGGCCGGCGACGGCTCGCGCAAGGCCGCCGCCCCCCCGCTCACGATCAGCTTCTTGGCGAGCTCGCTGATCGGCTGCTCGGTCGCTTCATCCGGCGGCGCCAGATGCTGCCGCGCGTGCTCATCGCAGAAGTGAAACTCGCGGTGCTTCCCCTTCTCCACGATGTCGGTGATGTGAAACGTGGCCGGCTTGGCGCACTTCTGGCATCTCATGGGGCCACTCCGTCAGTCCGTTCAGGGGGTCGAATCACTTCAGCTCCGCTCGAGCGGACCGGCCACAATAAGCGATGAACTGCCAGGGCCCGCGGTCAGCCACCGTCTCATTTTCATTGTAATTTCCCCTGACGGGGTGTCAAGCAACCGGGCATGCGTCGGCCGCCGCTGACGGCCCAAAAAAAGGGACGCGATCGCCTCACTCCCTAAGGAATGGAAAGTGGACGGTGTAAAGCGCAGAATGAAAAAGACCGCAGCGCATCACGCTCAAAAGAAGCGCCGTTTGTGCGGCGGCGCGGTTGGTCGCTTCGCCCTCCCGGAGGTCCCTCATGGCCGATTCGCCGATCTTCCGGCCGCTTCTGGCCGTCGCGCTCTTGGCTGGAATCGCCCCGGCCGGCCCCGTCAAGGGCGATCAAAAGTCGAAGGACGCCGACAAGGTGTTCGTCGGCTACCTGTACGGATCGCCCCGCGACGTCAACTTCGGACTCTACACGCACATTTGCCATGCGTTCCTGGTGGCCGACGCCGACGGTAAGGTGCGAAAAGAGGGCAACGCGCCCAGCCGCGAGCTGACCGCGGCGGCCCACAAGGCGGGGGTGAAGGTGATCCTCTCGCTCGGCGGCTGGGGCTGGGACAGCCAGTTCGCCGCCATCGTGGCCAACCGCGAAGCCGAAGAACGCTACGCCAAGTCGGTGATCGCGATCGTCGACGAGTTCGACTACGACGGCATCGACTTCGACTGGGAATATCCCGACACCGAAACAGAGGTGCCCGGCTTCGAGCGGCTCACCCGCCGGTTTCGCAAGGAATTGAACGCGATCGGCGTCAAGAAAACCAGGCCGATGTTCCTGACGATGGCCGTCTCGTCCAACCCCGGCACGCTCAGGTGGCTGCGCACCGAGTTTCTGCTCGACACCATGGACTGGATCAACGTGATGACCTACGACTACACCGGCGACTGGACCGATTATGCGGGCCACCACTCGCCGCTCTTTGCCTCGTCGAAGCAACCGGGCAACAACCCACGCTCGACGGCCGCGACCATGAAGTTTCTGCTGGAAGAGCGCAAGCTGCCCGCCAACCGACTGGCGGTGGGTATTCCGCTCTACGGCCGCGGCTTCGCCGTCAAGGAGCCGTATGCCTCCACCAAAGACGCGCCCAGGGGCCGCGTGCCGCGCGGGGGCGATTATCGCAACATCCTCCGCCTCGAGCGCGAGCAGGGCTGGACGCGGCACTGGGACGACGAGACCAAGAACCCTTGGCTCTATGCGCCGGACCACTCCGCCGTGATCGGATACGACGACGCCGAGTCGGTCGGCATCAAGACCGAATGGGCCATGAAACAGGGCTTTCGCGGCGTGTTCTTTTGGCAGATCAATGGCGACCGGCTCGCCGACGGCACCAACCCGCTTCAGGAAGCAGCCCGCAAAAAGTTGGACGAAAGTGTGCAACGAGGGAAATGAGGAGGACCCGCCATGCGCGTTTCGATCGCGGGACTTATGGGGGTTGTCGTGGCGGCGGCGCTCGGCTTCGCCGCGCTGCGCTCGGGATCCGAGGCAGCGGCCGGCGCGACGACCCTCGTCACGTGTGGCGTGCTCCTGCTCGCAATCGTCGGCGTCGTGTGCCGCCAGGGCACGCAGCGGGCCTGGTGGCTCGGTTTTGCGCTTTTCGGGAGCGGGTACCTGGCCGCAGCATTCTACCTGGCCCGGAATGGTCCCGAGTTTCCCACGACCGCGCTTTTCGCCGCGATCGCGTCCAAGGCCGGCGCACGCCCCGAGACCGTCGCCGGGCTGCAGTTCAGCCAATCTGGGGGGATGGGCGGTGTGGGCGGCGGCGGAATCGGCGGCGCAGTAGTCGGCGGTGGCGGCGGATTTGGTGGGAGCGTGATCAACCCCTATTACGCCTGTATCGCGCACTGTATCTGGAGCCTTCTGCTCGGGTTGCTGGGTGCATTCTTGGCGCGTCTCCTTTTCGGTTCGGTGCCCCAGCCAACGGACAACGCCGCTCGCGAACCCGAGCCAGATGGCATAGGAAGAAAGCGATGGCGGCAATGGCCTGGCATGCCGGTGACGGTGCTTTCGGTCCTCGCGGTCTTCACGTCGCTAGCGCTTTTGACGTCGACCGCGGACTTCGGGCTATGGTCCTGCGCGACGGTTCTGCTCACGCTCGCAATTCTCGGCCTGGCGGTGCTGGGAGCAGTCTACCATCGTGGCAAGCGGCGGGCGCGCTGGTTTGGCGGCGCGCTCTTCGGGCTGAGCTATCTGGCGCTCGTGATCCTGGGGCTCCCTGACCTGGAAGTCTGGCCCCTTCGTATGACCGACGCGCTTTTGCGCGGCCGAACCGATGTTGCGGCAGGTGCACCGCGGCTACCCCGGATCTTCCGCCGAAAACGTGTTCGCCGTGAATGCCGCCGTTTTCCGAGTACTGGAAAAACGTGTCTCGTTTCCGTTCCCAGAAGACACGCCGCTGGAAGATGTCCTGAAGCACCTCAAGCAGAGTACCCGCGGGCCGGACGGCAAGAGCATCAACATCTACGTCGACCCGATCGGCCTGCAAGAGTCAGACAAGACCATGACATCGACCGTGCGGAACATCGATTTGGAGAATGTGCCGGTAAGGGTCGGTTTGCGAGCATGTCTACAGCAGCTCGATCTCGCCTATTTCATCAGGGACGGCATCCTGATCATCAGCAGCGCCGAAAGCGAGGAACGGTTTCCCCACTGGTCAATCGACTACTCAGGCCCGTATGCCGTGGTAAGCCAATGCCTCCTGGCCCTGCTTGCGGCCGGCTTCGGCGCCCTGGCGGCCGGCAAGATGTGGTCGTCGCGCGGCACTGCCCATGCCACGCCGTCGCGTCCTGCGGCGGTCACTGGCTCTCGTTAAGGTTGGCTACTCTGGCACCAAAAAACTCATGTGCAGGCTCGCATGGGTTCGGTGAAGCTGATCCCACTCCAAGCTCCTAGGGCGAAATCTGGGTTCGGTCCGGATGTCTCGTATCGGGATCTTTCCGATCGACCGCGGCGCGACGCCATACCTTCACATCGCCACTGCGCGCGCAGAATACCATCTGCTGGCACGTCTGGCTGTTGAGAACAGTCGGGATGTCGAGCACCTGCGCAACATCGTCCGGGCGCATGTCGAGCCAATTTCGGTGAGTGCCCTGGTCATGGTGTCGGCTCGCAAGGTGCTCCCTTCGAGGGAAAACACCTCCTCGCCTTTGTCAACTTCCAGCAGGTCGTCGTTGTTCTTCAGGAACTGCGCAGCGACGTGGTGGTTCGCCTGAACCAGGACCGGTCCGGCCATCGTGCGAACAGCTGCGTCGCGCTGGGTGCGCTCAATGACGCAAGCCTGGTCTTTTTGAGTTCCACAAACGGTGAAGAAAACGCTCGTCGAGAGCGGCGTACGGGTGAACCGTTCGACCGCCGCGTCGAACGTGTCGCACGTCTCCAGGACATCGCGGAGGAGAAACGTGGGCCCAAACTCGAAAGTCGGGAAGGCCGCGGGCGGGGCCCAGTTGATTGTGACGGAATACACTCCCGGCAGCATCCCGGAGAGAACGCCCACATGCCCGGGAACTCCAACCGCGACAAATTCACGTGCCCCGCGCCGGAACCTGAACCGTCGGGTGGCGTGGCCCATCGTCACGAGCGGCCAGTCCAGGGTTCGCACGTGGACCATGCCCGGTCCATCGAACCACCGCATGCCAGCCGTACAACCGAAGAGTTTGGGCCAGCGCAGGTGGCTGAACTCGTAGGCACAGTTCAGGATCGTGATCGTCCCCAGCGACACGCCCAGCGCATCGGCCCACGAGGCAAGCTCATCCTTGTAGAGACCTCCGGACGCCTCGTAAAGGCGCGAAAAGCCCAGCGAACAAGCTCGGGGACCCGCGCGAATTCCGCTCCGGCCTCTTTGAGCAGAAGGCCGACAATCGCCGTTTCGTGGGCAATGACCTCGGCCCAACGCCTCGCCTCGGCGCGTTCGAGATCGATCGAATGGGCCGGCACATCGGCTGCCAACACGCTTTACCCCTCCGAGCGGCGCCAGACTGTTTTTCAGTTTTCCGGAACCAGAAAACTCATGTGCAGGTTCGCGTGATTCAGATGGAGCCGGTTCCATTCCTCGCCGCTCATCTCGCCCAGGATCGGGCTAATGGCGCGCGCAGGCTCTCGCTCCAACCGGGCGACGGCGGCGCGCAGCGCGGCCAATCCTTCCTCCGTCGAGGTGGGCGGCGGCACGAGCACCTCGGCGGCCTTCGGGGGCAGCTTGAAACCCGGTGGCATCGGGCCCTTGAGCATCTGCTTCTTGAAAAGCCGCGCCAGCGTGCGCAAATACCACGGAAACTCAAGGTCGGAACCGTCGATCGAAGTGTCGAACGACTGAGCCAGGTGCAGGAAGATCTGTCCCGCCGACCAGTTCCCCAGGGTCTTGAACCCGCCTGAGGTCACGCGCTCGGCGTCGGCGAGCATCTCGTCTAGCGACGCGTAAGCGACCTTACGGCGGCCCTGGACTTTGGCTGTGTCGACTGCCATGGCAGACTCCTGGTTCAGGCCGCGCCGGTTTCGGAGATACTCTCTGCCAAAGCACCCGGCGGCACGGGTAAGATAACTGACGTACCTCGCCGTGTCACGCAATGCGCGCCTTTGGTCGACGCAGGCGCGCGCAAACCCATCTACGCCCGGGAGCGATCAGACGATGAAACGACGAATCAGGCTGGCCGGTTGTGCTTCGTTGGCTTGGGCCCTCTTCGTGAGCTTCGCTCCGGCAGACGAGCCGTCCGGATCGTTTGCGATCAAGGACGGCGACCGGATCGTTTTCTACGGCGACAGCATCACCGATCAACGGCTTTATACCACGTTCGTCGAGAGCTACATCGTCACGCGCTTCCCCGAGCTGGCGGTCATGTTCGTCCATTCGGGCTGGGGCGGCGACCGCGTATCAGGGGGCGGCGGCGGGCCGATCGACCGCCGGCTGGCCCGCGACGTGTTTGCCTACAAGCCGACCGTCGTCACCGTGATGCTGGGTATGAACGACGGTAGCTACCGGCGCTTTACCCAGCCGATCTTCGATAACTACGCGAAGGGGTACCAGCATTTAGTCGAATCGCTCAAGAGCAACCTGCCGGGCGTGCGCATCACGCTCATCCAGCCGTCACCCTACGACGACGTCACCCGTGAGCCGAACTTCGAGGGAGGCTACAACCAGGTGCTGCTGCGCTACAGCGAGTTTGTCAAAGAGCTGGCGGCCAAGGAGGGGGCGTCGCTTGCTGATCTCAATACGCCGGTCGTGGCCGCACTCAAGAAGGCACTCGAGCTCGACAAGTCCAATGCAAAAGAGCTGATCCACGACCGGATCCATCCCGGTCTCGGCGGCCAGCTCATCATGGCTGCGGCGCTCCTCAAGTCATGGAATGCGCCGGCCGTCGTGTCGGCGATTGAAATCGACGCGATAGGGAAGGCCGTCAAGGCGCAAGAACATCGATGCCGGCCCCCTCGATGTGGGCTCGAAGAATATCTCGTGGACAATCCTCGAACGGTCGCTTCCGATGCCCATCAACCTCAAGGACCCGATCATCAAGCTGGCCGTCAAAGCCTCCGACGTCGAGCAAGCGCTCAATCAAGAAACGCTCAAGGTCTCGGGCCTGACCGCGGAGAAATATCAGCTCAAGATCGATGGCAACGATGTTGCCGAGCTCACCAAGGAAGAGCTCGCCTCGGGCGTGAACCTGGCGGCGCTCGACACGCCGATGATGCGCCAGGCGCTGGCCGTGCACGACCTGACGCGCCGCCATAACGACTTCCATTTTCTGCGCTGGCGGACCGTGCAGGTGCCCAACGAAAAGCGAGAATACGCGAACATGGCCAAGGCGCTCGAGGGGCTCGACGCGCTCGAGGCCGACGTGGTCGCCGAGCAGCGCGCGGCCGCCAAGCCCAAGTCTCACCAGTTCGAGCTCGTTCCCCGATCCTGAAGTCGAAGGAAGAGATCCTTGCCGAGAAGACGGAGCTCGCTGCGCATCCGATGCGCGATCGTGAGCTGGACGGTTGAAGGTCGCCGATTCCGGGTGCAGCACTCTTGGTCGTTGCGAACTCGAGGCATTCCGGCCATGGCCAGAAACACCGATGTGTCGATCGGCAAGTTTGACATCCTGGCGACCTACGCGCTGGCCAAGGCACTCGCCGAAGGGTACCGAGAGGAAGATGCCAAGCAGCGCGGCATGGTGGCCGCGATCATGGGCGCGCAGGCGCGGCTGGGCATCCGAAAGGAACATCACGAGGATTTCCAGTCGCTCAAAGACGCCGCCGAGAAGAAGAAAAAGACGACGATCACCGCAGAAGCGTTTGACCGGCAGGTGGCGAGCAAGATGGGTGATTTCTTCAGTTCGACGTTTTTGCCGGCGATCAAGAAGTTTGTCGACGCCGACGTCTCTTATGACGAGGTCAAGCGCGCGGTGGGAATCCCCTCGACGTGGGGCGCGAAGATCAGCGGCGAGCAGTTCGCAGAGCGGGCCCCGGTGTACTTTCAGAAACGCAAGTCGTGAGGGCCGCCTCCCGCACTCCTGGAGTTAGCGCCATGCCACTTAACGTGCGGGTCGACGGCGACGTCGTGGTCCTGAGCAATTTCGGCAGGCTCATGAACGACCCGCGCTACGTCGATGCCAGCCGCGATACTCGCGAAATGCTCGACCAGGGCTTCACGAAGTTCGTGCTGGACCTCGGCGGGGTCAGGGAGACCGGCGACAGTTTCCTGGCGCTCTTGGTCACGCTGACCCGCCAGATCCGCCAGCAAGGCGGCGAGGCCGTGCTGGCGCATGTGAATCGAGATACCGAGAAGTTCTTCGAGTCCATGCAGTTGAGCGACTTCTGGGACGTATTCGCAAGTGTCGACGATGCCGCACGGTTCTTTCAGAGCCGTTCCGGGCCGTAGGAGCCACGATGGGCTCCTCAACCACGCACTTGTTGCCCGAGCGGCCGGCTGCTAATGTACGTTCATTGCCATTCGGCCGGGAAAAACCGCCGGAAATCGCTGCTCATGAGCCGTTATCGCCCATCGTTCGACGAGTTCGTCCGCCGCATCGGCCGGGCGTCGTGCGTGCCGGTTTACCGGCAGTTGACCGGCGATTCCCTGACGCCGGTTTCGGCGTTCCGGAAAGTCGCGCGGTCGGCCCCGTCGTTCCTGTTCGAGAGCGTGATCGGCGGCGAAAAAGTCGGGCGGTACAGCTTCCTGGGAACGGAGCCGTTCCTGACGTTCGAGGCCCGCGGGCCGGAGGTCACGATCAGCCCCACCGGGCATGACGACGGGCGGCGGCGAGGGACCTCGCGCGACCCGTTTTGCGACCTGCAGGAATTGGTGGAGCGCTATCGGGCGGCGCCGGTGGCGGGTTTGCCGCGGTTCACCGGTGGGGCAGTGGGTTATGTGTCGTATGACGCCGTGCGTTACACCGAGAACCTGCCGCACCCGCCCCCCGACGACCGCGGGCTTCCCGATCTTTCGTTTGCGTTCTACGACGCCATGGTGCTCTTTGACCACATCCGCAAGACGATCCTGGTGGTGGCGCAAGCGCACGTGGGAGACGACTCGAACCCCCGGGCCGCGTACGACGATGCCTGCCGGCGCATCGACGGCCTGGCCGAGCGCCTGGCCGCGCCGGCCGCCCTGCTGGGCTTGAGCGATATCGACACCGAGTCGCCGGTGTCGCTCTTGCCGCGGTCTAACTTCACCCGCGAGCAGTACGAGGCGGTCGTGCGCCATTGCCAGGAATACATCAAGGCCGGCGACATCTTTCAGGTCGTGCCCAGCCAGCGGTTCGAGATCGAAACCCACGCCGAGCCATTCGACATTTACCGGGCGCTAAGGGTGGTGAACCCGAGCCCGTTTCTCTTCTACCTGCCGTTTGGCGACTTCGCCTTGATCGGCAGCTCACCGGAGATCCTGGTGCGGGTGGAGGACGGCGTGGTGACGATTCGTCCGCTGGCCGGCACGCGGCGGCGGGGGAACGATGAGGCCGAAGACCGCGCACTGGCCGAAGAGCTGCTGGCCGACCCCAAAGAGCGCGCCGAGCATATCATGCTCGTCGACCTGGGCCGCAACGACGTCGGCCGGGTGGCGGAATATCAATCGGTGCAACTCACCGACCTGATGAAAGTCGAGCGCTATTCTCACGTCATGCACATCACCTCGAACGTCACCGGGCGGCTGCGCACGGCCAAACCGCCTTCGACGCGCTGCGGGCCGGCCTGCCGGCCGGAACGGTCTCGGGCGCGCCCAAAGTCCGGGCGATGCAAATTATCGACGAGGTCGAGCCCCACAAGCGCGGCCCCTATGCCGGCGCCGTCGGCTACATCGATTTCACCGGCAATATGGACACCTGCATCGCGCTACGGACCCTGGTCTTAAAGGGAAAGAAAGCCTACATTCAAGCCGGCGGCGGCGTGGTCTATGACAGCGATCCCGGCTCGGAGTACGAGGAAACCGTGAACAAAGCGCGCGGACTCTTGAAGGCGATCGAGATCGCTGAATCCCAGCTTGGCCAATAACCCCGCAGGCGCCTTCTTCAAGGCCCGCCACCTGTTTTAGCGAGCTTGTCGAGAAAGGCGACGACCTCCGCGGTGGACCAATCGGCCGAGCCCACCTCGGATGCGGCGATCCGTCCTTTGGCGTCAATCAGGAACGTCGCCGGGATGCCGTCGGTATGGAAGACCGCCGGCAGCCGCTCGGCACGGAGGAAGGTCATGCCCCAGTTTTTCCCCGCGAGAAAACGCCGCACTTCGTCGGCCGACTGGTCAACCGAAACACACACGAACTGGATGTTCTTGCCTTGCAGCCGCGGGTCGGCGGCCAGCCGCGCGATCGACGGCATCTCGCGCACGCACGGGCCGCACCAGGTCGCCCAGACGTTCAAGAACAACGGCTTGCCGCGGAACTGCGAGAAGGCGACGGGGCTACCGTCCAGGTCAAGAGGCGACCAGTCATAATCGGCCGGCTGGCTCATCGCCGAGTTCTCGAGCGCCGGGCCGTGGCCAGGCAGTTGGGGGCCGCGGAATGCCATGTACGCCACCCAGAAAATCGAAAAACCGATGGCAGCGTACAACAACGTCCGGTTGCCGCGCGGCCGACCGCCGGAGGCGGGCCGGCTCTCTCAAGGCGCTTGCTCGTCGACCATGGGCGCTCTTCCTCCCTTATCGGGCGTTGGGCGCTGTGCGTAAGAGCCCTCAATCGTCGGCGCGGGTTTCGGCGACCGGGGCCAGCAGGTTGTCGACGGGGGCATAGTCGTCGGTCAGCACGATCTGGCGCGACCGCACTTCGATGGCCTGCTCGTCCTTCTGCGAATACGGCTTGGGCTCGGTTCGGTTGTTGTGGGAATAGAACTTGGGATCGTCAAGCCGGCGCCCCAGGTCTTTCAAGTCGAGCGGCTGCATCGACGCGACAACGACGAAGGTCTCGCGCAGTCCCGAGCCCGGGTCGTCGTCGGTGCCGAAGATATAGACGTGGGGAAAAGTGAGCTTGGCGGTCTTGGTCCAGGCCCCCACGAAACCGCCGTACCGGTGCGCTTTGGCCAGCGCCTTCTCGCGGATCTGCTGCTGCTGTTCGGGCTCGGTGATCTCGTTTGTCGTCGATCTGCTTTTCGGCCTTTTCTTCGGCCTCCGCGTCGGACTCGTAGACGTCGATGATGTTGATCATGTAGACGCCGTTGGGCGTGAGCATCTTCTTGATCTTTTCGTTGAACTCGCGCGTCGTGAGGTGCCAGGGCACCGAGAAGTCGTTGAAGGCGTCGCCGAAGACCAGGTCGTACTTCTTGGTGTCCTGGTGCAGCTCGACGAACTGGCGGGCGTCGCCCCAGTAGGTCTGGATGGTGGTGTCGACGCGGCAGTCCGGTGGCCATGAAGTTGGCCCGGGTCACCGACCGGGTCGATCTCGGCGACGTCGACGGCCGTCCCGGGATAGGCGAACTGCATGTGGCGCTGAAAGCAGTAGGCCCCGCCGCCCAGGAACAGGGTCTTCAGGTCCGATTTCTCGACGGCCGGGATGCGGCGAGCCGCGGTCCTCCTCCAGGACGAGTCGGCCGTTCTTCTCCGCGTTGCCAGGCTCGCCTGCCCTTGGACCCTTATCGGTCCTTCTTCTTGGTTCGGTCGGGGATCTCTTTGACCGCCCGGTGGGACCGGTTGGTCCTTCTCGGCTCGGCACCGCTTGCTGGTCTTTGTTATCGGGGGACGTCTCTGGCCCTTGGCGTTGGTCGGCGCCTCGACTTGGCATCGCTCTTGGGCTCGGCGGCAGGCTTTGCCGGCGGGGCCGGGGCGGCGGTCTTGGCGCGGCGGACTTCGCCGGCTGCGCGGCAGTCTCCTTCTTCGGGTCCTGGGCGGCTCGGGCGCCGGCTTGAATTTCACCTTGCCGCTGGCCTTGGCGGCCCGATACGCGACCAGGGCGTAAATGTGTTCGTAGTCGTAGTCGAGGCGCTCGGGATGGCCCAGGATGAAGTAACCGTGGATGAGGTTGTCGAGAACCAGCGTGCGCTTCTGACGTCTCGCCGTCATCCTCGGGCTCGTTGTTGATCTTGATGTAGTAGTAATTGCTCTCATCGACCCAGGCGAGCTCGCCGCTGAGCGATCTGGGGTCTCCCAGCTCCTCGCGGATGCCCCAATCTCTTGCCGATCTTCTCGAACGAATCTGCCCTTGAACCGCGGGACGACCTTGCCCACCGCATCGATCCAGGCCGGCGGCGTGAACGCGAGCACGCACAGGCCCAGCGGAATGCCCGCCCAGACCGCGTGCACGAGCGAGCCCAGCATGGTGGCGCCGAAGGCCATGATCGTGCCGAGCACCAGGATGACCCCCTTGGTGCCGAGCATGTCGATCAAGAAAAAGCCGGTCAAGAAAGTCCCCAGGATGCTGCCGACCATGCCCCAGGCATAAACCTGGCCGATCGCCGTGCCGGTTCGCTTGAAACGCTTGAGGCGGTCGACCGCCAGCTTGGCGACCACGGGGCTGACGGTCCCCAGCGTGAGCGAGGGAAGGAAGAAGACGAGGGTCACGACGAACAGGATGCGGCACGGCCAGGTCATCGTGATCGTGACGCTCTCGCCCAGGTTGAGCTTCGACAGCGTGATCGCCTGGCTCGAGAGGGACTTTGCCGTCGCCCCCGAGGAAGCGGTCGGCAAGCCACTTGGGCTGAGTTTCGAGCGAGCAGGACCGACAGCTGAGGATCGACGCCGCGAGGAAGAGCCAGCTCGCCTGCTTCTCGTTCTTGACGAAGTCGGCGATCTTGCCGCCCAGGAAGTTGCCGAAGCTCAGGCCGGCCAGCAGCACGCCGATCACGCTGGTCCAGCCGTAGATGCTCGAGCCCAGGTGGCGCTGAACCAGGCGGCCGGCGACCATTTCGAGCGCCATGAAGACCAGGCTGGCGACAAAGGCCAGGATCGCCAGGTCGCGCAGGCTCGGCCGCGGGCTGCCGGGCTCGGGCTCGCCGGGGGTCGCCTTGCCGGCGGCTTCCGCCAGAATCTCATCGCCGCGCCGGGCGCCAGCAGCCGGCTGGCCCCCAGAATCGCCAGGACGCATGCCGCGACGTTGCCGGCCATCGCGACGTAATTGATCTGATACGAGCCCAGGTCAAGCGCGCCCAGACCCCGGCCGCTCACCAGCGGGAAGATCGCGCCGGCGGCCAGCAACAAGGCCGTGATGACGCCGGCAAGCACGCCGGCAGGTCGCTGCGATCAAGGCCGCCGCCAGGACCGCCAGCGCCGCGGCGACCAGCAGCACGATGGTCGACGTCGTGCGCCAGGTACATGAGCACGAAACCGCAGACGAATGTGCCGACGATCGAACCGATCGCGCCCCAGAAATAGACGTCGCCGATCGCGCTGCCCGCCTCGCCGGGCCTGCTCGACGGCCATCTTGGCGACGACCGGCCCGATCATGCCCAGCACGGTCGCCGGGATCAGGAAGTCGAGCGATGACCACGATCACCGTCCGCAACTCCCAGTTCATCTCGTCGGGAATGGACGAATGCCCGACCTCGGCGTTGACCCAGAGGCGACCAGCGTGAGAAAACAGCCCAAGCGCGAACAGCGGACCGACCGCCCGCCGCGGTTCGACGCGGTCGGCCAGCCGGCCGCCCAGCACATTCCCCAGGCAGATCCCGGCCAGGATGATTCCGATCACACTGGTCCAGACCGTCAGCGACTGCCCGACGTGCGGCGCCACCAGCCGGCTCGAGACCAGCTCCAGGATCATGATGCACAGGCTGCTCAAGAACGCCAGAGCGTAGGGCAAAAACCTTGCAAGGCCAGCCATTCGTGAACACTCCCCGCAACGGCGGCGGCAGCTCACCGTCGTCCGAACTTTTTCGTGCGTCAATGACTCAAGCACAACCGCAATCACCATATCCGACGCAAGGACTCGCCGACAACGGGGCACTCGGTTGGCGCATCGTGATCGGGGTCGATGCGAACTACAACGCCCGAATCGAGTTCCTGGACGAGACCGGCAAAGTGATCGAGCGACTGCCGGCAAAGTGACGAGGGCGGCCGATTTGATCCCATGGGCGAGCGGCTTGCTTCACCCGGCCCCGGCCAGGCGGTATGCTCAAGCTGGCCTGGGAAGCTGACGCTGGAACCTACAAGGAGATTCCGCATGTCGAGACCTCGTCGATCGGTTGCCGCATTGGCTCTGGCCTTCCTCTGTGGATGGGGCTCGATCGCCCTGGCCTGCACGAGCATCGTGGTGAGTCGGGGAGCGTCCAAAGACGGCTCGGTGATGGTCACATACTCGGCGGATGCCCCGTTCATGCCGAAGCTGCTCTATGTGCCCGGCGGGACACATCAGGCAGGGGAGCTGATCCAGGTGAGGGCGTGGGAGGATGATCGGCTCTGCGGACCGGTGAAGCAGGTGGCGAAGACGTATTCGGTCGTCGGGCTGATGAATGAACATCAGCTTTCCCTCGGCGAGACGACGACGGGCGGTCGCCGTGAGCTGCGCGATCCCAAGGGGATGCTCGACTACGACGCCCTCATGCTGCTGACCCTCCAGCGTGCCCGGACCGCGCGCGAGGCGATCAAGATCGTCGACGAGCTCGCTCGCGAGTACGGCTATCAATCGTCCGGCGAGACGTTCTCGATCGCCGACCCGAATGAAGCCTGGATCATGGAGCTGATCGGCAAGGGACCCGACCAGAAAGGGATCGTCTGGGTCGCCGCTCGGGTTCCCGATGGGATGATCACCGCACACGCCAATCTGAGCCGGATCACCACCTTCCCGCTCGACGATCCCGAGAACTGGCTCTATTCGCCGGACGTGATCTCGTTCGCGATCGAGAAGAAATTCTATTCCACGGATTCCCAGAAGCCATTCAGCTATCGCGATGCCTATCATCCCGGCATCGGCCCTTCGCAGCAGCGGGCCTGCGCCGGCCGCGTCTGGAGCATCTACCGCCGTTCCGCGGCATCCCAGAAGTTTCTCCGACGCCTTCTTCCGGGGGAAAGAAGGTGCCGAGGACTACCCGCTCTTCATCAAGCCCGACGCGCCGCTGGGTGTGTCCGACGTGATGGCCTTGATGCGCGACCACTACGAAGGCACGCCCTACGACATGACCAAGGGGCTCGACGCCGGCCCGTTCGGCACCCCGTACCGCTACCGGGAGCTTCCCTTCAAGGTGGATGGCACGGCCTACATGTGGGAGCGGCCGATTTCCACCCAGCAGGCGGGTTTCGTCACCGTGAGCCAGAGCCGCAAGGGGATGCCGGACGGCGTGGGCGGCGTGACCTGGTTCACGCCCGACGACGCCTCGACCTCTTGTTTCACCCCGTTCTACTGCGGAATTACGGCCTTGCCGGCCCCGTATTTGAAGGGGGACTACAAGAAGTTCGAGTGGGACTCGGCGTGGTGGGTGTCGAACCTGGTCTCGAACCTCTGTTACGACCGCTGGTCGCGGATCGCTCCTGATGTGCAAGCCGCCCAGTCCCGGCGCGAGGCCGACCTGCTCAAGATGCAGCCGGTGATCGAGGAAGCCGCCGCGAAGCTGGGATCGACGGATCTGCCCTTGATGCGTGAGTTCCTGACCAATTATTCGGTCTCGACCGGCGAGGCGGTCTTCCGCAACTGGCAGGGGGTGGCCGAGTCGATCCTGGCCAAGCACGTCGACGGCTACGTGAAGAACGCCCAGGGACGAGCGCGGGGAGTCGGCTACTCTCCGGAATGGCTCAAGCGAGTCGTCGCCGACCGGCCCGAACAGTTCAAGGTCCAGATGAAGTCGGGCGAGACCGACCACTAAGGGAGATTCGGCGCGAGTTTGCCCGGCTCATCCGCCGAGCCCGCGCCGTACAACAGCTTGCGGAGTTGTAAGAGCAGCGAGTCGCGCCGCCGCCGCCGCTCGGCGAGACGTTCGGGGGAATAATCGTAGAAGCCTTGTCCTGACTTGGCCCCCAGCCGGCCGTCGGCCACGAGCCGCTCGATCACGGCGGGGAGAACGGTGTCACCACGAATCTGGGGAACCAGATTGCGATACGTCGCAAGCTGAATATCGAGCCCGCCAAAATCGTAAATCTCCAGTGGTCCCAGGGCGGCGAAGCGAAAGCCAATCGTCCCGCGAATGGCCGCGTCGATCTCTTCGGGGCTGGCGACCCCACGGTCGATCAGGTCCCAAACCTCGCGCTGAATTGCCACCTGGATCCGGTTCACCAGAAAGCCGGGCAGCTCGTGCCGCACACGAATTGGCTGCTTGCCGATCTCGTGCAAGAGCCGCATCGTAGTCGCCACGACGACGTCGGTTGTTTTTGGGCTGGGAACCACCTCGACAACCGGAGTCAGATGGGGTGGATTGAACCAATGCGTCACCAGTGCGCGTTCGGGATACCGGAGCAGACTGCCGGACTCTGAGATCGGGAAACTCGACGAGTTGCTGGCCAGGATGGTGCCGGGTGCCGTGATCTGCTCGATTTGCGCCAGTACCGCCTGTTTGAGTGCGAGGTCTTCGGGAATCGCTTCGGTCACAAATTGAGCATCGGTGACCGCCTCGGCCGGCGTACCGGCGACGTGCAAGCTGCGCGAGCGTGGGTTCGACCACGTGGGGCTCGCTCAGACCACTACTGACGAAGGCCGCCAGATTGTCGCCCACCCGCTCGCAGAGCGATTTCCGGGCGATTGTTGAGTCGTCAAAGCAACCGACTTCGTAGCCGGCCAGGGCAAACGTCTGGGCGATGCCGTGGCCCATCGTTCCCAATCCGAGGACGGCGACCCGGCGAATGCAGTCGATCTGTCTCATGGCGCCGAACGCCTCATTCTTGGCACAATTACACGATTACTCGCCCACGTAGCCCCAGGGAGCAATGGCCTCGATATCGCTCTTGACCTCGATCAAGCAGGGTCGCCTGGCCGCGAACCCCTGCTCGAGCGCGCCGGCGATCTCGCCCGGCTTCTCCACGCAGATGCCCTTTGCGCCCATCGTTTCGGCCACGGCGGCCAGGCTCACGTCGAGAAACTGCCATAGCTCGGCGTGGTTTCGCTCGAGTTGTCCGCCGTAGGCGGCTTTGTAGATATCGATTTCCATGTTCAGAGAACGGTTGTTGTTCACCAGGAACACGGCGTCGATGTTCCACCGTACGGCCGTCTCGAGTTCGGCAAGGTGGTACCAGAAGCCGCCGTCGCCGGAGAACAAGATCACGGGCCGCTCGGGAGCCGCCAGCTTGGCACCGAGCGCCGCCGGTAATCCCCAACCCAATGAGCCGGCGGCGCGGATGTAGCTTGAGCCGGCATGGCTTAAGTCGAGCATGGCGCCCGTCCACATGCCGGCGTGTCCCGTTTCTGATACGACCAGCGTATCGGCGGGCAAGTGCCGGCTCAGTTCCCGGCAGATCCGCTCCGGTCGAATCGGCACAGCGGTCGACTCGGCCTGCGGCGCGAGCGTTTCGCGCCACTCGCGTGCCAGCGTTTGAATCTGATCGATCCACGCGCGGCGACGACCGGCCGAACCGGCGTCGCTGGCCTCGATCAAGCTCTTGAGACCGAGCTTGGCGTCGCCCCAGAGTGAAACGCGATTGGGATAATGGCGACCCAGCTCGGCAGGATTGATGTCCAGTTGAATGACCGGTGTGCCCGGCTTGGGCACCCGCCAACGGGCGCTCACCTGGCTGCCGGTTTGACTGCCGACATAGAACACGAGATCGGCGGCAAGGACGCTGCGATTGGCGCTGCGCGCGAATAAGTGCCCACGACCCCCACGGAAAGCGGATGGTCGCCCTCAAGCAGGTCTTTGCCATTAAGCGACGTGGCGACCGGAATGGCCAGCCGCTCGGCCAGCTCGCGCAGCTCGGGGCCGGCGTTTGAAGTTCGAGCTCCCCCTCCGGCCACGATGATCGGTCGGTCGGCCGCAGAGAGCAGTTGGGCGGCTGCCCGCACCGCCTGTGGATCGGGCGCAATTCGCAGCGCCGGGACTCTGCCGAAGGCTGGCTCGGCGATCAACTCCAGATCGGCCGTTTCCCGGTCCAGCTCGCCCATGTGGCCCGCCAGCTCCAGATGCGCCGGCCCGGGGGTTCCCGTTGTGGCAGCGCGGAAAGCTTGCCGGAGCATGTCAGGAAGCCGCGTCACCGCGTCGACTCGCGCGCTGAACTTCGTCACAGGTTTGAAAAGGGGAAAGTCTTCGATCTCTTGATAGACGTGGCGACTGCGCGACTGCGCATCGGGGCCGCCGGTCAAAACCACCAAGGGGGAGCACGCGAGAAATGGGTCGCGCAATCCCGCCGCCAGGTTCGCCGCCCCGATGCACTGAGCAAAGCTCACGCCGACCTTCCCGCTGGTTCGGGCGTAGCCGTCGGCCATGTACACGGCCGCTTTTTCGCCGTGCGTCAGGATCCGCTTGATTGGAGTTCGCTTATCCAGCTCGGCCAGCGTGTGGCTCAGGATCGCCGGTACGAAAAAGACGTGCGTGACACCGTAAGCGTACAAGCTATCGGCCAGGAACTGGGCCCCGCTCTGGCGCGGCATGAATCACCCCGGGTGTTGTAACGACTTGCCGGCGAGCGATCTTTTTGGACGGCCACCCGGCGCGTCTTTCTTCGCTTCATGGGACACTAGCGTAAACTCTCGAGGTTGCCGCAGATGCCCAGCGATTGTCCGCTGATATTGCGGCCGGCCGGCGAGCAAAGAAAAAGGACCATCGCCGCCACGTCATCGGCACTGACCATGCGGCGCAGCGAGATCTGGTCGAGATACCGCCCGGCCGCTTCGTCGTACGAAACGTTCAAGGCGGCGGCCCGCGCGGCGATCACGCGGCGCATTCGATCGCCCGCAACGATACCCGGCAACAGAGCATTCACCCGGATGTCGTGCGGCCCCAGTTCCATGGCCAGGCTTTTGGTGAAGCCGATGACGGCCCATTTCGAAGCCGCGTATGGCGTGCGGAGCGGATAACCGAGTCGACCGGCGGCGGACGACACGTTGATGATCGAGCCGCCGCCGGCCGCTTTGAGCAAGGGCACGGCGCGCCTGGCGCACAAGAACTGGCCGGTGATGTTCACAGCCAATGTGCGAGCCCAGTCGTGCGGGTCAATGTCCTCGACTGCGGCCGTGGGGCCGGCAATGCCTGCGTTGTTCACGAGCACATCCAGCCCGCCCAGAGTGTGTCGCAAGTCGTCAAAGAGTTCGTCGATCTGCCGCGCGTCCGCAACATCGGCCACAGTGCCCCTTATGTCAGTTTGCTCTGTGAGGGCCTCCTGGAGTTTTTCAGCCGAGGCGTCGCCGATGTGGACCTGCGCACCCTGCTGTTGCAAGGCGATGGCGATCGCCCACCCGATGCCGCTGGCGCCGCCGGTCACCAAGACCTTCAGCCCGGGTCGGATCATGACACTTTCTCCACGCGCGGGTTTTGCAACGACCGTCGCGAGCCAGGCCAGAGAGGTCATAGAAGTAAAGCGAGCTTTTCATGTTAACGCCGTTTGGCCTGGCGGCGGAAGCGAGACGTTCTCCGGCGTTCTTGAATGGGTCGAAACGGGCCACTCGACCACATCTCCGTTGATCCTGGCGGCGCTGCGCCAAATATAGAACGACCCGCACGACGTATCGTGCATCCGGCGACGTTCAATTCCGCGCGCGACGGATTTGAGCCTTCCCATGATTCTGTGCGTCACTCTCAATCCTTGCCTCGACAAGACCCTGACGGTTCCCGCCTGGCGGCCCGGTGATCTGGTGCGCGGGCTGGCCGTTCGGGAGGTGGTAGGGGGCAAGGGGAACAACGTTGCCCGCGCGCTTGTGCGGCTGTCGCGCCACGCGCGGCCGGCGACGTTTTTGGGAGGCCACGTCGGCGACCATTGCGAGCGGTTGCTCCGCGACGACGATCGGCTCGACCCACTGGTGGTGCACACCGAGGCACCCACGCGCGTGATCTTGACCGTTCGCACCGAATCAAGTGCCGAGCAGACCGCTTTTTTCGATCCCGACCCCGCGATCAAACCGAGTGAGGCCGAGGCGCTCTTTCACCGCGTCGAGCAAGCCCTGAAGATGGACAGGGCTCAAGCCCTGACACTTTCGGGCTCGAGCCCCGCAGCCGCAACACACGGCGTTTACAGCGATTTGATCTCAATGGCTACCGCGCGCCGCGTACCTGTCTTTCTCGATACTTATGGGCCCGCGCTCGACGCCATCTGGGGTTTCTGGCCGACCGGCATTCAGCTCAATCGTCGCGAGGCGGCCGTCCGCCTGCGCCAGCCGAAGGTGACCGACGAAGATGTCAAGGGACTGCTTGGCACCTGGGACCGTCACCGAGTCGCCTGCGGAATCGTGACCGACGGGCCAAACCCGGCGTGGGCCCTGGTCTGCGGGAAGCTTTATCGGGCTCTGCCGCCGCGCATCGAAGCGGTTAACCCGATCGGATCGGGTGACTCGCTCCTGGCCGGTATCGTCGATGGCTGGCTCAAGAAGCTTGAGCCGCAGGCACTCCTGAGGCACGGCATGGCGTGCGCCGTCGCAAACGCACTGGTCTGGGACGCAGGCGCGATCGAGCCGGACGAGGTCGTGCGCCGCGAGAAAGAGGTTGTCGTAGAGCCTGACAAAACGGGGCGGTGAGGCCTGATGGCCGTCCGCCGCGGAGCGTCACTGGAGGCCGCCGCCCTTCTTCGGGGCTTTTTCCGCTTTCAAAGCCGCCACCAGCTCCCGCAGTTCTTTGACCAGCGAATCCATCGCTTGCTGTTCCGGCTTGGCCTCCACGGTCGCCACAGTTCGCGACGCGCTGACGCCTCCCTCGGTGTTTTCTTCGTTGAGATTCAGGATCTGCTGGCGAGTTTTCAGAAACTTCACCATCTCCTCCATCTCTTGCATCGTGAGCTCACCGCGCTCGGCCTTGGCCATCCTGAGCGAAAGCGGCGCAGGCGTTTGCATGGGTGTTCCCAGCGGTTGTTTCGCGGCGTCTTCCGACGTGATGTAGAGCATGCCGTCCACCACGAAATAACCCAGGCCAATTTGCTTCATGAGAAGCTGCAACGTCCGCCGCAGAGGCACGCCTTCGAGATTCATGTTGCGCACCGTCGAGGTCATGGTCCTGTCGGCCTCTTGCAAGCCGATTGGGTCGACGTAGATGGGGATGCCTTTCGGCAGGTCGGGCGACACGGTTGTCTGCTGGACGTACTTGAGTACGTCTTCGAGCGGCGTCTCTTCCTGGAACGCCATCGAGATGGGCTCGTCGAGCTTGGCGAGGATCACTTTCGATTTGGGATCTTGGCCGACGGTCTCTTCGACTGCTGCTGATTCTGCACTGAACCCGCTGAGAGCGTGTGTGCGCGATGCATCGCCGCCACCGGCTCCCTGCGGCTGCGCCGGGTTACCAAGGGCGAGCGATAGATCGGCGCCCGACGCGCCTGCGGCTTTGTCAGGAGTGCCGGCGCTGACCATTTCTTCGGTCGATGCAGCCGCGGGCGCCGCCGGAGCGGCCGTAGCGACGAGCTTCTTCGAGGCAGCAGGGTCGGCGGATTCGCCAGCCTTCGGGCTACCTGCTTGCCGCGCCATCACGCCGGCCGAAAGCAGCAGAAGGCCGCACCCCAGTACGGCCAGGCCGGTCGATTTGAGCGTTGAAAGCAACATGGATGTGACAACTCCTTCAACGAGAGTGGCGATCGAGGTGGAGACGACTTGAGCCGCTCGAGCCCCTCGAGCGAGCTCGAGCGACGATTTGACGGTACGGTCGAGCAGCTCGCGAGGAACGGCCGCCGACGATTCACGAGACAGGGTCAGAGTCAGGGTCAGAGCACCAGCCGAGGGCGCCAATCCTGCGCCGGGCCAGCCGCGAGCGCAGCAGGTCGCGCGCCCGAGCGAGCCGTCCCTTGACGGTACCGAGTGGCCATTTGAGCTGGCGGGCAGCCTCTTCGTGCGTGTGGCCTTCGACATAGCAGAGCACGATCGGCGAACGGTACTTCGCCGGCAGCCGCACCAGCTCCTGGTCAAGCACCGCGCCCAACTCGCAATCGGCGGGCATGACCGCCGTCCGGGCCGCAGCCAGCTCGGGCGCGATCGGCTCGAATCGCCGCCGCCGCGCGGCCGCCGACCGAGCCCGAAGCGCCACCCGCACCGCCACGCCGTAGAGCCACGCGCCCACCGAGTCGCCAGGACCAAACTGCCGCGCCCGGCGAACCAGCACCAGGAACGTGGCTTGAAACGCGTCTTCGACGTCGCTCTGGTCGGCGAGCATGCGACGGCAGACCCCCATCACCATCGGCCCATGACGCGCAACCAGGGACTCAAACGCAACTTCGTCGCGCTCATCGAGGTAGCGCCGCAAGAGCTCCCACTCGGAAAGACCCGAGACCGTTCCACTCCGGAAGACCCGCTCAAGTAACGGTGCCGCCAGCCGATACGCGCCCATCAATTGGCCCTCCGCTCGGTCGCGATCTCTCTATCATGTCCGCTCCGACCGGTTTGGATACAAGTTTTTCTAATTTTTTCGGGCTCGCTTCCGGCGACAGGCATTCTGGCGACTCGCGTTGCCCGTTTTGCCTATCTCTGTTAGCTTGTCCCGCGTTTGTGGTGCAGGCGTCTCGCCTGCACGCCGCCATGCTCAACGAGGCAGGCGCGACGCCTGCACCACAATTGGGCGCGTCCCGGGACAGCGTGATGCTGATTGGCGATCAGAGCGACCCTTGGGTCGGACTGATTGGCGACTGCTTGAGTGCCGCGGCCGGTGTGACGCGGCTCGATTGCCGTGACGAGCTTCCCGACCGGCCCTTGGAGTCAGGCCGGGTGCCGCGCGTGATCGTCGTGCACCGGAACCGGCTGAGCCCGCGCGACGCTCGGCGGATCGCGGGTTGGCGCGGCCAGGCGGGCGCGGTCGAATCGCCTTTGATCGTCGTGTGCGTAAGCCCCTATGTGCGTTACGAGGAGCTCGAGCGCTCGCAGGGGATTGCCGACCTCGTCATGCCCGAAGCGACCGCGCCCGACATTTTGCCTGGAAGGCTGGCGCGACTGGCTGCAAACCAGGTGCGCCGTCGCCGCGCGGTGAGACGCCGGCGTTTCAGGTCGAGGTCTCGACGTCGAATCATGCCCTGGGCTTGACCATTGTCGAGGCGTGCACCGGCGCGGGCTTTCGCGCCCGCCAGGCGGCCGACCTGCTCGGGGCGGAACACGCGTCGGGAGCATCGGCGCTGGCCTCGAGCCACGAGCGAGTCGTGACGATCTGGGACGTGCCGGTTCTCGAGCCCGGGTGGCCGCACCAGCTCGAGCGCCGGGCGCGGCTGACCGGGCCGGTGATCGCACTTCTGGGGTTCGCCGACCGCGCGACCGTCACGGAAGCGAAAGCCCGCGGGGCGATGGCGTGCCTGGAGCTGCCGTACGACATCGACGACCTGATCGACGCGATTGATCGCGTGGTCCAGAGCCGTTCGCTCGACTCGTGGCCGGTGCCGGCGCGGATCGAGCCGCCCCACGTGCTGCCGGTCCGTTCGCGCCGGCCGGGCGCTCCGCCCAAGCAAGCGGCCGGTGCACCGCCATGGTCAGAACTTGATCGGGAACCTACAATTTCTTGATGCCGAAAGCTTCGACACGAACCGCCGCCCCTGCGCCGATTCGCGAGCTCAAGGACCTTACGCGCGCGATTCAGCGCGCGCCGGGGTTTCCCGAGATCTTGGCTGCGCTCAAGAACGGCAGAAGTGCGACGGTGGATGGCGGTTGGGGCTCGGCGTCGGCCTTGCTTGCCGCCGCGATCGGTTTGCACGCGCCCTCCACGCTGGTCATTCTGGTGGCGCACGTGGGCGATGTCGACGATTTCCGCGACGACGTGGCGGGCTTTTCGGGAATCGTTCCCGAGCTGCTGCCGGCGTGGGAGAAGCCGCCGCGCGAACTGAGCGCCTCCGACGAGATCTTCGGGCGGCGGATGCGGGTCCTCAAGAAACTGGCCAGCGCCACCCCGCCGCCGATCGTGGTCGCACCGTTCGCCGCGACCCTGCAGCCGGTTCCCCAGCCCGAGGCGCTCGCCCGCATGTCGCGCACCGTCGCGGTCGGCGACGTCCTGCCCATCGAGTCGCTCCTGGCCTGGCTCTTGGAGAGCGGGATGACCCGGGCCAACGTGGTCGAGGTGCCCGGCGAGTTCAGCATCCGCGGCGGCATTCTCGACGTCTTTCCCACCGACGCAACCGATCCCGTGCGGCTGGAGTTCCTGGGAGATGATGTTGAATCGATCAGGCCGTTCGACGTGGCGTCGCAGCGGTCGCTCGATCGCTGGAATTCGGTGACGCTGACCGCGCCTTTGGGATTGGGCGATTCCGAGGGCGCCCCGCTGGGTCATGTGGTCGATTACTTTCCTCAAGGGACATGGGTCGCGCTACTCGAACTGTCGGACCTGCGCGAGGAGGGCCGGCACTACCTGGGGCGGCTGGACGACAAGCGTGGGCTCTTCACGGTTGAGAGCAGCTTCGAGCGCTTGATCAAGCTGCCCACCGTGGTGGTCTCGACGCTGGCGGCCGACTCGCTCGAGGCGAGCTGCCACTTGCGCATCGAGAGCATCGAGCGGTTTTCCGGTGAGCTGGTGCGGGTGAAGGCCGAGCTCGATAGCGCCGCCGCCGGCGAAAACGTGCTGATCGCCTGCCACAACGCGGCCGAGGCCGAGCGGCTGGGCGAGGTCTTTTCCGACACCGAGCTGGCGCGGGCCGACCGACTGAGCTTCGCGGTCGGCCGCCTTCGCGCCGGCTTTCATTTGATCGACGCCCAGACCCTCGTGATCGCCGACCACGAGCTGTTTGCGCGTGCCGAGATCCGCCGCCCCGTCACCCGCCGGCGGTATGAAAGCCGGGCCATCGACAGCTTTCTCGACTTGAACGAGGGCGACCTGGTCGTGCACGTCAACCATGGAATCGCCCGCTACCGCGGGCTGCATTTCGTGGACCAGTCGACCGACCACGCTGAAGAGACCTTGCTGCTCGAATTCGCCGAGGGGACCAAGCTGTACGTGCCGATCGCCAAGATCGACCTGGTGCAGAAATATGTGGGTGGCGGCAAGGGCGATCCGACGCTGTCGAAAATCGGGGCTTCGACGTGGGAAAAGCGCAAGAAGCGCGTGGCCGAAGCGGTCGTGGACCTCGCCCAGGAACTGCTCGACATCCAGGCCCAGCGCGGCAGCAAGCCGGGCTTTGCCTTCCCGCAGGAAGACAGCCACTGGGTCGCCGAGTTCGAGGCGGCGTTCCCCTACGAGGAAACGCCCGACCAGCTCACCGCGATCGAAGCCGTCAAGCATGACATGGCCCTGGGCAAGCCGATGGACCGCCTGATCTGCGGCGACGTCGGCTACGGCAAAACCGAGGTCGCCATGCGGGCGGCATTCCGGGCCGTCGACGCCGGCAAGCAAGTGGCCGTGCTGGTGCCGACCACCATCCTCGCCGAGCAGCACCATCGCAGCTTCTCGGAGCGCATGGCCGAGTTTCCCTTCACGATTGAAGTCGTCAACCGGTTCCGGGCCCGCTCGGAGATTCGCGACGTGCTCGCTCGGACGGTGCAGGGGGGCGTCGACGTCTTGATCGGTACTCACCGCATCTTGCAGAAGGACGTCGCTTTTCGGGACCTCGGCCTGGTGATCATCGACGAGGAGCAGCGGTTCGGCGTCGAAGACAAGGAGTGGTTGAAAACGCTGCGCACCACGGTCGACGTGCTCACGCTCTCGGCCACGCCGATTCCGCGCACCCTGCACATGAGCCTCTTGGGCATTCGCGATATCTCAAACCTCGAGACGCCGCCCCCCGACCGCAAGGCGATCGAGACCCGCGTGAACCGGTTCGACCGCGAGATCATCAAACGCGCCATCCACCGTGAGCTCAACCGCGACGGCCAGATCTACTTTGTGCACAACCGCGTGTACGACATCGGCACGATCGCCGATCTGGTGCAGTCGATCGTGCCGGAGGCCAAGATCGGCATCGCCCACGGCCAGATGCACGGCGACGAGCTCGAGCGCACCATGCTGGCGTTCATCCGCCGCAAGTTCGATATCCTGGTCGCGACGACGATCATCGAAAGCGGCCTCGACATTCCCAACGTCAACACGATCATCATCAACGAGGCCGACAAGTACGGACTGGCCGACCTGCACCAGCTTCGCGGCCGAGTCGGGCGGTATAAGCACCGAGCGTACGCCTACCTCTTGCTCGACCCGGCCAAGTCGGTCACGCCCAACGCGGTCAAGCGTTTGAAGGCGATCGAAGAGTTCACGGCGCTCGGGGCCGGCTTCAAGATCGCGCTGCGCGATCTCGAGATCCGCGGCGCGGGCAACATTCTGGGGCCCGAGCAATCCGGCCACATCGAGAGCGTCGGTTACGAGCTTTATTGCTCGCTGTTGGAATCGGCCGTCCGCTGGCTGACCAACCAGCCCGAAAAGCCGCTTTTTGATTGCTCGGTCGAACTCAAGTGGCGGGCCTACTTGCCGCGAGACTACGTGCCATCGCCGCGCATCAAGCT
The DNA here is from genome assembly GCA_963830625.1 of uncultured Isosphaeraceae bacterium. Taxonomy (GTDB): domain Bacteria; phylum Planctomycetota; class Planctomycetia; order Isosphaerales; family Isosphaeraceae; genus CAWHMZ01. The sequence continues at coordinate 311,197 of CAWHMZ010000015.1, forward strand.
CGAGCTTTATCGCCGGCTGGGCCGGCTGCGGACCTTGAGCCATCTCGCCGACTTCCGCCAGGAGATGATCGACCGCTTCGGCCCGCTGCCGCGACCCGCCGAAAACCTGCTCACCGAGACCGAGGTCCGCATCCTGGCCGGCTCGTGGAAGCTCGACCGCGTGCATGTCGAGCAGGGCCTCTACGTCGTGCTGACGTACGGCGACCGCGCCAAGATCGAGGCACTGGGTCGCCGCCACACAGGCGCGGTCAGAATCGTCGACGCCAAGAAAGCGTACGTGCCGCTGGGCGAGGAACCGGTGAAGACACCCGAGATCGCCGAGCGCATTCGGGAGCTGCTGCGGACTTGATTGGTGCGGGCGGGGCGGGGCGGGGCGGTTCCGTCGCGCTGCCTGCGTTAGACGTTCCATCGTCTGGCTGAGGACGAACGTTTTTGATAGCGTCGAGATTCCGGCGTCCGTCTGGGCTTTGGCTAGACTTACCTTTCACTTAATTGTGGTGCAGGCGTCCCGCCTGCACGCCTCGAAGATGCAGGCGGGACGCCTGCACCACAAACATGGGCTGAGCAACTTGTTCTTTGACAGCCCCTTAACTCGCAGTCGAGCACACCATGAGCAACACTGAGCAGCATGCTGCGGCCGAACCGAACGGTAATCGCCCTGAGCTTGGCGGCCGCAAGCGTCCAGGACTCGTCCGGCGACTGCTCCGGCGCTCCTGGGTCATCGCCCTGGCGTGGCTGGTCGTGTCGGTTTCAGTCTGTCTCCTGATCTACGTGTTTACCCAGCCGACGTACGAAGCGTTCAGCATCATCCTGATCGAGCCCACGCAGCCGGAAATCTACAACCCCATCAGGCACAATCCTCCTGAACGCGGCAGCATCTCGGCTTACCTCCAAACTCAGGTCAATAAGATCAAGAGCGATAAGGTGCTGGAAGAATCCATCGCAAACCCGCTGGTCGTCAATCTCCCCGCGATCCGGCAATCGGATGATCCCAAGGCATTTCTCCGCCAGAAGCTGTCAGTAGACATCATGGACAACACCTACATGATCCGCGTCGCGCTGGAATTAGCGGACGCCGATCAGGCAGCGACCATTGTGAACACGGTGGTCGAGACCTACATGATGCAAAACACGATCTTCAATCGTGGCGTGAACAAATATCAGCAGGAGGCTCTGAAGTCTCAGTGGGCCCTGTTGGAAGACCGGCTCAAGGCGAAGAAGCAAGAAATGGAGGCGTTGCTACACGAAGGTCGAGTCGCGACCGTGCGGCCGACGCTACGACCCGGCGCATTGAACAACTCCGATGGTAAGACCGACCAACCGCTGTTCAGCGAAATCACCGAAGAGCAGTTCACGAAGCTGACTGATGAAGCGATGCGGAGCGACCTCGAATACCTGGACGCCGCAAATCAGCTCGAGGCGGTCAAGCGAGTGCGAGAGCGGTACAAAGCCCAGCTCGACGCGGAACTCGAAGCACGCGTCGCAGCGGAGTTTCAAAAGCAGCCCGCGGCGGTCGCGCTGGCGGCTGAAATTGCCGAGGCCGACAAGGAGATCGAGAAACTCAATGCCGGGCCGACGGCGGGTGGCGTCTCTGTTCGGAAGCACCGGGACTCGTTGCAGGCGCGGTTAGAGGATCTCCGAAAGCGCGACTACGACCAGATCCGCCAACGGCTAGCCGGCGAGGGCCAAGGCGCCTGTCCGACGCCAAGGTCCGCGAGCTCGAGGTCGCTTTGGATAAAGCCAAGGGCAAGAGAGCCGCGCTGGCCAATTACATCGCTCAAATCACGGTCAAGAACCACGGAGCGCAATCCGCTGACACGTTCAACACCAATCTCCTCAACCACGAGTTCCAATCGCTGCTGAACAAGCGCGAACAGATCGGCCGGAACCTCGAGCAGCTAAAATTCGAGGCCGAGCAAGACAACTTCCGCGTCATCCTGCAAGATCGGGCGTCGGTTTCCCGAATCCCTACAAACCATAACTGGGCCCGATACATGGAGTGGGCACCGCTCGTCATTTTCTTATTGTTATTGATAGTGGCGCTAGTGCTGGCGCATGAGACCAGGCTGAGGCGATTCAAGAGTTCGCTAGTGCGCGAGCTTCTCTAAGGCGAACAATGTTGAATTGCGGGGTCACATCCAGGAAGACCCGCGCCAACGCTTGGGAGGGCGAGCCTCCTGGCGAGCCGGTCGGGACCTTCGACCGCCCATCGGCGGGGTCAGGAGACCTACGCCCAACAACCGAAAGGAACTTTCGTGACAGCTCGCCGGCCCGATCTTCCCGTCTCACTGTTTCTGGTGGTCTCGATCGCGCTTTTCTTCGTTCTGCCGGCGCTGGCGTGGGGGAGCGTGAGCGGTCTTCTCGCGCATCCTGCCCGCGTCGGCGCCTATCTCGTCATCATCATCGGCGTCGTCGCCTTTCCGTTCGCGGGCACCAATATCGCGACCTTCAAGTGGGACGACCCGACGAGTCGAGCGATCATGCTGATTTCCCTCGCGGTGACCGCGGTCTTCCTTTTCGTGCCGGCCTACACCGACCGGCACGACATCGCGGTGTTCGACGGAGATGTGGTGCGTTACGCGGGACTGGTGATCTACGCCCTGGGCTGCTGGCTGCGCATCGGGCCGATGTTTGCTCTGAAACAGCGATTCCGAGCGCCGTGGACCGAGCAGGAAGAGCACTACCTGGTGACGACGGGCTACTATCGCTACATCCGCCACCCGAGCTACCTGGGAGTGTTCCTCGCCGTGATGGGTTGGTTTCTGCTCTTCCGGTGCTGGATCGGCTTCTTGCTGTGTTTCGTGGTGATTCCGCTCGGCGCACGCCAGGTGAGAAAAGAAGAGGCGAAGCTGCTGGCTGAGTTCGGCGAGCGGTACGCGGAGTACCAGAAGCGAACGTGGCTGCTGCCGTTTATCAAGTAATCTGTGCACGCGGCCGTCGCACCAATTTCACTTCTCCGGCCCCGGCAGTTTCAGCGCCGGGTCGCCGAAGACCATGTATTTCATGCCCTGAAAGAAGATGCTGGCCGGGTACCAGTCGTTCGTGGGCTTGATCGTCGCCAGGTGTTCGGCGCTCGTAATAGTGTTCGATGGCAGCGACCCAGCAGTCGCCCAGGGTGGGCTCCTTGAGCTTGTGCAAGCCCTGCGACAAAGCCTTCGAGCAGGGTCAGCCCGCAGGGCTGGCCGCCGGTGTTGCAGCCGATGTAGGCCGACGGCCCCGCTCGTGCCGCTGGCGAACCATCATCTCGCCGAGGCCCGTGTGGTTGTACGGCCCGCGTGCGTAAGGGGACGGGGGTGGCGGCGGGGCGGTGAAGACCTCTCCGCTGTTGGTCCCTTGATGCTTGTCGCCCGAGCGGTCTTCGTACGGCTTCGTAGGGTGGCAGCGTGGCGAACCGTCGCGGTCGAGCAGCCGGCCGAGAGAACGACCGGCAGCCGGTCGGCATTGTGAAGGCGCTTCAGAGCCCCGACATGAAAGCTGCCGGACCAGCCGTTGTCTTCGCCGTGCCCGACGTGCAGCACCAGGGACGGCTCCTTCGTTCAGAAGCGTCGCGACATGATGCTCGTCGACCGGAGACGGCTTGGCCCCGCCCAGCAGCACCCTAGCGCCTTCCAGCCCTTGGGCAGCTCGGCCGCCCAGTGCTTGATGCGGTTCCTGTCGTCGACCCAGCCCGGCACCCACACAAACGCCGCCCGGCGCAGGCCGGGCCGCTTGCCGGAATGGGCCTCTCGGTCCGCGATCATCGTCTTCTCGGCGACCGTCCGCACTTCTTCTTCGGAGTCGACCGGCCACCGGCCGACCGCCAGCTCGGCGCGGTAGTCGATGCCGTCGAAATTGATCGGGTCGGACTTATTCTTCTCGCCGCGCACCTCGCCGAAATAGTCGGCGTGGAAGCCGTCCTTGCGGCCGTTCCAGTCGTCGAAGCTGCCGTCGCGCCTGGCGACGTCGGCGTAGTAGAGGTCCGATGGGTAGAACGCATAGTCAAACGCCGCCGGCGTCACCCGGTCGAGCACCATGTAACGCACCGGCACAACGTCGGCGTCGCCGACCAAGAGCACGTAGCGCAGGTGCCGGTGTTTCCAGGCTTCGAAGAGCCATCTCTTGAGCTTCTCGGGATCGTCCACGCCCGGTGACGATTTCAAGACGATTCGAGCGAGACCCACTCCGTCGGCCGCTCTCGCGAGCGGTACGCCAGGTAGTGCTCGAGGTCCTTGTGAAACCGCTGCGGGCCAATCACGACCATGGCCTGCGCCGTGTGCCGCGCACCTGCCGGTGCTTGTGCGGCCGCAGGAACCGCCAGGGCCGAGAGAAGTGCCAGCGAACCGAGCGCTCGATTGGTTTCATGTCATGCCCGCGCACCATTGCACGGTTCCAGGAATTCGAGACGAGATCAGCCGCGTGCAGACCAGTAACGCCGATGCCAGTGTGAAGCTATCGGCTCGCAGCGACGGTTGCAAGGCGCGGGCCGCGCACGGCTCAGCCAAGCGGAGGTTCGACGTTCTCGTCTACGCCTGCAAGTCCTGCGTCTTGAAGCGCCCGCTCGTAGTCTTCAGGGGTGTTCAAGTTCCGCAGAGTGCGCAGCTCGGGATCGACCGTGCTCATTTCGGCAGCGCCCACGACACGTGCCTTGACATTCCCGACCAGGGACACCGGCCCGAGCCGATCCTCGCCGAGCAGCGACTCGATCACCGGCAGGACCGCGTCTATGCGGTAAAGGGCTGCCAGCGGATGGTAATAGCCGTCGACGTGCGAAATGGCGAGCTCGTGGTCGCCGATCAGCTCGGCCAGTCGCGTGATCCAGGCCGGCTGCAATAATGGCACGTCGGTCGCCGTCGCGAATGACAGGTCGACCGAACCGGCCAGAGCGACCAGGCCCGCGGCCAGACCTTGCAACGGTCCGCGTCCCGAGATCGCGTCGCGCACGACGGCAACCTCAGGCGGCAAGGGAGGCAGGTCTTGCCCGGGGGCGGCGACGACAACGATCGGCCGCGCGACCGTGCCGACAAGGCGGACCACGCGCTCGAGCATCACCTCGCGGCCGAACGGCAGCCAGGCCTTGGGCCGCCCCATCCGCCGGCTCTGGCCGCCGCAAAGCACGACCGCTCCGACGCGCATCGAACCGGCTCCTCTTCCAGATCGAACCCCGCCGCATGCGACGGCACGCTACGCATTGTACGGCTCGGAGACGGCCGCGGCGACGAGGCGGCCGCACTGTTGAGTCTGCGCAGCGCTTGAACTTGTGCGGCGACGCCGAGTTATTACAATCACGCCGCTTTGCTCGACTTCACAGTGCAGGCCCACCTTGAGCCGGGGCCGACTTTCCTCAATCGAACCGCGACTCGGATTGGGCGACCGGGAAAAGGAGTTCCCATGATCACGACGACGCACATGGGTGGCGTACCGCGCCTGGGCTTAAGCGCGGCCGGCTGGTTGATCCTCAGCTTGGCAATCGCGGCGACGTCGGCCGCGGCCGACGGGAAGCCGGCGCTAGATCGATACATTCCCGCGCAGGTCTTGTCGCCTACTTCGAGTTCGATGGTCTCGACGCTCACGCGCAGGCGTGGCAGGCGACCGCGACCCATGACATGCTCGCGAAGACGAAAGCGGGCGCCATGGTCGCCGAGCTGGTCCGGCAGGTGGCGAAGTGGGGCATCGAGCAGGACAAAGTCGGCGCATTAACTGGGGCCGACATACTTGCCCTGCACGAGCACATCGTGCGCAAGGGCTTCGCGATCGCCATTCACAGCGTCGGGCCCGGCGAGCTTGCCCTGACCTGTGTTCTCAACCAGGTCGGCCGCAAAGACGCGCGCCAGCGTCTTGGGCATTGCTATCAGGTGTTGAGGCAGATGAACTGGCCTCTGAATACTCCGCGCCCAAGCCGGCTACGCGGGCGCGATCTGTATCTGCTGGCGCACGCCGAGGAGCCTTTGGAGAAGAAGAACGGCGATCAAGCCGGCGCAGTTCGCGGCCCCAAACCCGCTGACCAAAAGGCGACGCGATCACCGGCGCCCTTCGGGGCGGCCTGGTTCGAAGGTGACGATCTGATCTTGATCTCGTACGAATTCGATAAGTCGGATGATGCTACGCTGGCGCGGCTGCACAAGGAGTTCCTTGCCAGGGTCCTCGACGCGATCGACGGCAAGTTGCCCAGCGCCGCCGCGCACCCCGGCTATCGAGCCGCACTTGCCGAGGGCAAAGACTTGAAGGGCTTCGAGCCGGCCGGGCTCTTCTTCATCGGGCCCGACTCCGATCGAGGCCTCGTTCCCGCACTCGCAGCGATCTTTGACGTCCCGATCAAGACGGCGCCGCTCGCTTCGAAGTCAGCCAGGAATGCGACTCCAGCGCAGAAAACCCTCGATAACGATCTGCGTCGCGCGGCCCTCGAGGTTTCCGAACTGCCTCCCGTCTTCACCGAGAGGGACCTCGATCTCATGAAGCTCGACCGAGCGGGCGAAGAAGCGAACGAAAACCGGCCGGCGCCGCCGGAACCGGGCGAGCTGCCGCACGACGTGTTCGCCCAGGCGCGGGAGCGAACTGACCCGGACGGGATCGAAAGTATTCGTCAGGTCGCCATTCGCTTCGGCTTCCAGGGCCGGGCGTTTCTAACCGACGTGCGAATCGAAGCGCCGGCGCCGCGATACGGGCTTGTGGCCTTAATTGATCAACCAACATTCCGTACCGACCAGCTCCCGCCGATTCCCGCGGGAACGACCAACTTCGCGGCTGGCTCGCTGGACCTCAAAACGACCTATCAGCGTTTCGTCGGGCTTTGGAAGGTCGTCGAACCTGCCAGTGCCGACGAAGTCCTCGCTCTCGAGAGATTTGTCAAGGACCAGCCCAATCTGAGCCTCACTGACGATTTCCTCAAGCATCTCGGCCCGCGCTGGTGCGTGTATGAGTCGGAGTGCAAGAAGCGCGAGCGCGGCGAAAGCGCAAGTCTCTGCCGTCGGACTTTGTGCTCTTGGCCAGCGTCAACGACGCCGACGCGTTTGCCAAGGTCCTCGATCGGGTCGGGGCCCGAGCCAATCGGGCCGCTCCTGACTTGCTTCCCCGGATCCCGGGAACGGAGATGGAGGCCGTGCTTCAGAGCTTCGTCATGGAGAAACTGGCCGCGCCAGAGCGCGGATACCGAGTTGATCCCCAAATCGATCTCGGTCCTGAGCTCGGTGAGGATGGGCAATCGGTGATCTTGATCGGGAAGTCCTGTGTCGCAATCGCCGCCACGCTCGATCAGGCGCGCGAGGCTCTTGCCGCGGAGAGCGACGCCTCCAAGAGTTGGCGGCCGACAGGCGAGCTGGCCAATGCCCTCAATGGCCTTCCGAGCAACCTCACGTTCTTGGCTGTCGCCGACCACGGCGAGTCGCACGTCCCGCACTGGGTTGAAAACGCCCCGGGCTTGGTTCAAATGCTGATGAATATGAGTCAAGACAGCGATCCTGAGCATGTCTCGGCGTGGTGTGTGTGCGATTTCCTGGGGCTGCCGCGGCCCGGCGGTTTCCGCGTGACGGTCGAGCCGTCCCAACTTCCCACGGCCGCCGACTTGTCGCGCAGCTTTTCCCCAGCGTCGTCGCCGCCACGATCGACGACCGCGGTTACCGGCTCATCACCCGCGAAGCGTTTCCATTCGCGCTGCTCACGAATGAATTGCGCATGCGTCTCTGGGCTAATGTGGGATTCCTCACGACGAGAGGCTTCTTCCTCATGGAGAGATTCTCTGTTGACGGCACTCATTTCGAGATTCCGGACCTCGATCTAAGCGAGTGATAAACCGCTCGTGCTTACCGACCAGTTCGGCGCCCTTGTGACCAGGTCAGAGCGCCATCAGAATGGCGGCGGCGTGGTAAATCGCTCGGGAACGGGATTCGCCTCACGTGAAGACTGCACAGCAAGTGCGAAGCGCTCTGGAGAAAGGAGGTCTGCTCCTGCTGCAAGACAAAGCCTTTCCGAGCATTGCCACGCTCGTCGCCGGCGAAATCATTTCCGGCTCGTGGTGGTCGCACCCGCGCAGCCACGACATTTTCCGAGCGGCCGGCGAGGTCGCCGCACACCGCGACGTGCTGGTGTGCAAGCTGTTGGGCGGCAAGGTCACCTTCGTGCACAGAAAGCTCTGGCCGGCGTTGCTGGCCGTCGCGCTGGCTCGCGAGCCGTGGCAGACGAACGGGCTCTCACGCGCGGCCCGAGAGCTTTCGGACCAGGTCGAGCGTGATGGCAGCGTCATCGCCTCGGGCCCTGCCGCCGGAGAAATCGAGTGCCGTTTGCTCGCCCGCGGCGAGCAGCTCCACACCGATGCAGGAAAACACAAGATCCGCCTCGAACGCTGGCGCGATTGGTCGCGCGGCGTGGGCTGCATGCCCGAGCCGTCCGCGAGCGCTGCCCGCTCGACTCTGGAGGAATCGGCCGTCAAGCTGGGTGGCAAGGTGAATTCTCTGCCCTGGCATCGGCTCGCGTCGACTGCTGCGCGGCGACGCGCATCACGCAAAAACTCAAAGTCAGAGGGGTGACCGTGGCAAGACGTCAATCGGCTGTCCTGGGCCTCCGAGCCAAGACCGCGCGGGCGATCGCGGTTGTGCTGGCCGGAACGCGCGGCGCACCAACGGCGGTCGATCGCGCGGAGTTGAGTCTTTCGTCGCGCACCGATCTGGCGACAGCGCAACCTTACCATGCCGTGCTGGATTTGCCCTGGGAACAGGCCGAGGCGGCCGTGCGGCGCACCGAGGCGGTCATTGTCGCACTGGCCGCCGACGCCATCGCGCAGGTCGTGCGCCAGGTTCGCTCAAAGGGGTTCGAAATCGAGCGCGTCGCCGTCGTCGGGGCTCCCGAGCGAAAGCTGAGCTCGATCGGCAACCCCCACATCCGGGCGCACGCCGCCGAGGGCGTTCTTTTCAGGCGTGTTCTGGAATCGGGCGCCGCGGCCGCCGGGCTCAGTTCAACGCTTGCCGCTGAGAAAGACCTGCTCGCCCGTGCGGCCGCTTTGCTCGATCTCACCAGTGCGGGGTTCGGAAAACAGCTCGCCGAGTTGGGGCAAGTGCTGGGGCGGCCCTGGCGGACCGATGAAAAACTGGCGGCGACCGCCGCGTGGCTCGCTCTTGACGACCGCACCGTCTGACCAAGCAGCGGCGCACCGCACGACAAATCCGGAGCGCCCGCGTTACTTGGTTTCGCCGCGCACGATTTTGTGACAATCCACGCAACTGAACGTGAGCTGGACGTACGCGATCGTCGCCCTGTCGAGGTTCTTGTCGCGCGCCGCCTCGACGAGCGACTTGTTGGCGAATTCGAAGTCTTTGGTCATTTTCTGATATTCAGGGATATCCGCCCGAACCCATTTCTCGAGATAGCCCACGACGAGCATGGACTTGGCGTTCTTGGCGATCATATCGAAGTCGCCCTTGGTCAGGCCGGCGAGCACGTTCTGCGAGGCGACGAGCTTTTGCTTCATCCAGAGGCTGGGCTCTTTTTCTTGCGCTTTCTCCTCCTGCCGCGGGTCAGCCCCGCGGCCAGCGGCATGGCCAGCAAGCCCAAGAGAGCCAGCGCCCCAAGTAGTTTTTTCATGTGAGCTTCTCCTGCACTGAGGTGATGGATCGAGACGCGAACATAGCAAAAACAAAAAACCCCGCATTGCGCTCGCTGGCGCAGCGGGGCCACCTTAGCCATCAAGTTGCCTGCCCACCTTGAGCAGGTGAATTAGAGCCTACGAACTGTCAGGGCGATGTCAAGGGGCCTCTCGCAGTGCGACGTTGGATTCGAAGCTCCTGGCCATCGGATTCAAGAGGCAGAGGCCGCCGTCGGAGACGATGACGGCGCCGTTTAAGTTGATGCCGGCGTCGCTCATCACGAAGAGGGCAAGGTTGACGATGTCGGCGATCGATCCCAAACGCCGACTCGGGGTTGCCGCGCGGAGCCATTCGGCCCGCTCGCCCGGGAACAGCCGCCGGGCTCCCTCGGTGTCGGCGATCGGGCCCGGAGCGATCGCGTTGACCCGAACGTCGGCCGGCCCCCATTCCACCGCGAGTGTGCGCGTGAGCGCGTCGACGGCAGCTTTGGCGGCCGCCACGTGCACCTGCCCGGGCGAGCCCCCGTAGTGCAAGGTGGCGCTGATGTTCAAGATCTGGCCGCCGTGGTCCTTGAGCCAGGCATGATACGCGGCCCGCGACACGTTGAACGTGCCCTTGGCATCAATGTCGAGCACCACGCCGAAGCCATTGGGGCTCAAGTCGGCGGAAGCGCACCAGAAGTTGCCGGCGGCATTATTGACCACGATGTCCAGGTGCCCGAGCTCTTGCACCGCCCGCCTGACCGCCGCTTCCACCGCTTCGGGCTGGCGCACGTCGGCCGCCAAGCCGAGGCACTTGCGGCCGGTTGTCGCGGCCAGTTGCGCCGACGCCGCAGCGAGGTTTTCCTCCTTGCGACTGACGAGTGCGACGTCGGCCCCGTGCCGGGCCAGGGCCTCGGCAATCCCCCGGCCGATGCCGGTTGCGCCTCCGGTGATCAAGGCGGCTTTTCCGATGAAGAGGTTCTCGCGAAAGATGCTCATGCCGGCTATTAACTCCTTGGCTTGTGCGCACCTGCGCTTGCGTTTCGTTGCGTTCGTAAAGCTCGAGAGCGCGGAGCACGCGCAGCGGGTGATCGGTCTGGATCAGGTCGATGCCGTCGCGGATGGCACGCTGGTACGCCGCGATCGTCTCGTGCGACCCAAGTGCATCCGAGAAGACCTTGATGCCCCTGGCGTGACAGCGGTCGATCAGGTCCTTGGTCAGGATTGACCAGTCGGTGTCGAACGCATACGGCTTGACGCGGTCTGCCAGTGCCTCGAGGCGTAAGGGATCGCGCAGGGGCGGCATTCGCCGAATCGCCGGGTCGATCGCGCGCAAGCGCACGAGATAGTCGCCGTGCTGATACACGACGGCCCTGTCGATCAATCCGTGGCGCTTGAGCACCGCAGCGAGGTCTTCGGGAGCGATGTCCTTGGCGTCGACGTATAACTCGATGCGCCGGCCGGCGGCATTCAAGAACTCATCCAGGGTCGGCAGCCGCGTGCCCGCGAAGGAACGGCCGAACCACGATCCGGCGTCGAGGTCGGCGAGCTGCGCAGGCTCGCGCGCCCTGAGCTCGCCCTGGCCGCTGGTCGTGCGGCCCAGCGTGCCGTCGTGCAGCAAGACGAAGGCACCGTCGCGGGTCGTGCGCACGTCGAACTCGACGAAGTCGGCACCAAGGCGAATGGCCTTCTCGAGCGCCGGCAGCGTGTTCTCGGGGCGTACCGAGCTGCTCCGCGGTGATGAGCAACCTTCACGGGCTCGACCGTGATCGGCCTTCTGCGCTTGCCACGCCAGCACTTCCTCGGCGAGGTCGGTTTGAATCCAATCCACGCCCGAGGGCGCCATCCGGTCCCAGACGTCCTGGCGGTCGAGAGCCCCGAGCACCTTGGCCTCGACCTTGATTCCGCGGCGGTGGAACTCGCGGCAGACCTCGGCGGTCACGTCAGGCAGCGTCGATCTCGACGGCCGCGGGCCGCACCTGGTCGACCCACGGCGCGATGCCAAAACGCGGGCGCCATTTCGTCATCAATGCCAGCTCGCTGGCTCGCGGCGGCGCGTACGGCCCGCAGCACATCGGGCGCGTCGTAGATCGACGACCTGGGCCTCCATTCCGGCCGCGGCGACTTCGCGCGCCAGGAGCCCCGGGTCGATTTCCTTGCAGTCCAGGTAGAGGTTCACCCGCCCGCGCGCCAGGTCGAGTGCCTCGGCCAGCGTGAGGATGCGCGTGCCGGCGAATCTGCGAGCGAAGGACGACGCCGGCATCAAGGGTGCGCAGCTCGGCCAGCGTCGACTCGCGCAGCCGGCCCGTGCCGCTGGTCTTCGGGTCGAGCCGATCGTCGTGAAAGAGGACGTGATGGCCATCCCTCGTCAGCCGCACGTCGACCTCGACCCATTCGACGCCGTCGGCGATCGAGAGCTCGATGGCCTTGGCGGAGTTTTCGGGCGCCTGCCGCATCGCGCCGCGATGCGCCATCACTTGCAGCGGGCGCGGCGGGCGCACGGGCTCAAAGAACGGAGAGCCGCCGGCCGCGACCGCTTGTCGCGTGTCCTCGACCGCGCCGGTCAGGGCGGAACAGACGAGCAAAACTGGCAGCAGGCTCTTCATGGAGCTCGCACGTCGCTTGCCAATGTTCGGGTTGCGTTGAATTCCAGCGTCGTCGATCCCGATCAGCGCGAGGTTGATCACGCGATGGTCGATCGAGAACCGGCGGCCACTCGGGGACTTGTAGTCGAAGTTGCCCAGCCCCGCCTGGCCGGCCAGTGCGATGTACTGGGGCTGGCGGATGTCGTATCCCTCTTGATGGAACGGGTCGGCAACCAGGCGGCCGACCAGGCCGACGCCGGGCACCTTCATTGCGGCTCGCTTGGCGTCGAGGATGTCCCACTCGATGTGGTCCATGGCCACCGGATCGGTTGCGAAGAGCAAGGCGTTGTAATCCCACAGCCACTCGGGGTGCTCGCCGAACGGGCCGCCCTCCCACACGCCGCGCGTGCCGTCCATGATGTGCAAGACGCACTTCTTGCGGATGATCGGGTGACTGACCACGGCGGGTATGAAGGCGACCATGGCGATGCTCTGCGGACTGGAGTGCGAGCGAAAGACGTTGTTGACCAGCCCGTGGCTCATGTTTTTCAGGGCCCCGGTCGCGCCGGCCGCGTGGTGGTCCTTGACGCAGGGCAGGCAGATGATCTTGTCGAGCCGCTTGGTGACGATCTTGCCCAGATGCGAACGAAACGAGCGGTCGTCCTTGGGGTCCTGGCCGCGGCCGACCAGGGTCAACTGCACGAATTCGTCGCGGTCGTAGCCGGCGGTCGGGTCCTTGACCTCGAAATCGATCGCGAGCTGGCCAGGGTCCCACTCGACCGGCGTCAAGCCCCCGCGTGCGACCTCATCGGGTAGGACGGCGTCGTACTGCGCCTTGCGGAACTCGATCCCGTATCGATCGAAGACGACCATGTCCTTCAAGCGGATGCCGGCCCTCTTGAGGCCGTCGATCACCTCGAGAACCAGCTCGGGCGACGTGTGGGCGCCGGGGTATCCGTTGGGCACGACCTTGATGCCGACGGCCTCGCCGGGCTTGACGAACACTCGCCAGGCTTCGACCGAGTCGGTGGCGCCCGTAAGCTGCGTGAGCCCTCGCTCGAGCGTGGCACGCACGATCGCGCGGTCGAGCGGCTTCGCGCGATTGAGGCCCGGGTGGCGTACTTCGATGACCCGCCCCGGGTAGGGGCCCGGTACTCCAAGCTCGCCCGACGGGCGCGGCGGCGCTCGAGCGCCACCGGCCTGCGCGGCCGAAACCAAGGGCGCGGCGAGCCACGGCGCCGCGGCTGCTGCGAAGAACTCGCGACGTCGGATGCCACCGCAGGGATGCCGCCCAGTCATCGCACGTCTCCCCGAAAGATAACTTTATCTTGATGTCAAGGCGCTCGCGACGATCAGATGCCTGCTCGACTTTGTAACTGATCGGGTCGCCGCATGGCAAGCATCCCGCGCACGGAGAGTCCGGGCCATGACCTGAGCTAGCCTGCGGATCCGCGAATACCTGCAGGGCGCGACCATCCCCCAGGGCGTTGCCGGGCTCTTGCATGCTCGACGTCGCGGCCCTCTCTGGTCGCCCGCCAAGTAGCAGCAATGCCACAAAATGGTTCTCTACTATTTTTATTCAAAAAAAAGTATCCCGAGAGCGGCCAACACGATCCGCGGTGGCTTTGCACGGTTTTCGGCGGAGACGCGTTAGAGAAACTCGGAAAAGGCCGCATATTGTATATAAATCCGCGCGCGCGGCTTGCACGCAGCATGGCGACTTCGATGACGAACGGCAACGACTGCGCAGCGCATACCAGCCTGAGCCTTCCTCCGGCGCTGGCCAGCGCAGGGAGCCCCTGTTTTGATGTTATGCGTTCTTCTACCGCCAGCCCGCCGGGGCGCGCCGCGCTGTTTCCCGAAGTGTAGGGCACCAAAAGCCCAGCAAGCGATCGGTGGTTGTCGCGTTAAGTGTATAACTTGTCAATCGTTGCGCGCGGCGAACGGCCGGGGAACCCTCCCGAAAAAGTGCCAGATCGTGCCATCGCGTGCCATTTTCGATTGTACAAATCGTCGGCACCCACTGGCCCCTGCGACCGGCCCGTGAACCAGCAGAGTCGAAAGACCGTCAATTTCGGCAATTTCAACCAGGCGACAGTCGATACAGATCGCAAAAAGCCCCGAAGCTCTGGACGCGGAAGCCCGCATGCCAAAAAATGGCGCTTCATTGTTATACGGGGACTGCGGCCGGCCAGGGTCAGAGAGCCGAAAAGTCTCGAACTCTCATCGAGGAGATCGCGCATGAGACGGCATTCTGGAATTCTGTGGGCTCTCGTGATCGTGATTGCGAACCCATCGTGGGCCGCCGCCAACGACAAAGACACGGCCAAGGCCAAAAGCCAGGACGTCGAGCGGATTCTGTCGGCGGCGCGCGAGGAATGCCGGGTGATGGACCACCTCGACGTACTCTGCAATCGGATCGGCCCCAGGCTCACCGGCTCAAACAATTTGACCAATGCCTGCGAATGGACGCGTGACCGCTTCGCAACGTTCGGGATCGACAACGCCCGCCTCGAGTCATGGGGCGAGTTCCCGGTCGGGTTTGACCGCGGGCCGTGGTTTGGCCGCGTCGTTGAACCCGAGTCGCAGGCGCTCGAGTTTGCCACCATGGCGTGGTCGGCGGGGACCAAGGGCGTGGTTCGCGGCAAGGCCATCCTGGCCCCCAAAGACAAGTTTGAGCTCGACCTTGCCAAGTCCAGGGGATCGCTCGCCGGCGCGTGGGTCGTCATGCCGCGGCCTGCGCGGCGGCCCGCGGCCCGATCGAGAGTTTGCCCGCACGCTCCGCAAAGAGCTAGAAGACGCCAAGGCTGCCGGCATCATCACCGGGTCGCCAAGCGAGCTTCTACTCACCTCGGGCGCGCACCGGCTCACCTGGGACAAGCTGCCAACGCTGCCGGCGGTCACGCTCTTGCGCAAGCAGTACGGCGAGATCGCCGGCTGGCTGGCCGTGGGTGAAAAAGTCACCCTGGAATTCGACATTCGCAACTATTTCAAGAAAGGCCCGATCAGGCTCTACAACGTGATCGCCGACATCCCCGGCTCAGAGCTGCCCGACGAGTACGTGATCGTGGGCGGCCACATCGACTCGTGGGACGGCGCCACCGGCGCCACCGACAACGGCACGGGCGTGGCCACCACCCTCGAAGCGGCCCGAATCTTGAAAAAAGCGGGCGCCCGGCCCAGGCGGACGATTCGCTTCATGCTCTGGAGCGGCGAGGAACAGGGCCTGTTGGGCTCGGCCGCATACGTCAAGGCCCACAAGGAGCTCATGCCCAAGATCTCGGCAGTGCTCGTGCACGACGGCGGCACCAACTACCTTTCCGGCATCGGCGGCACCGAAGCCATGATGAGCGACTTCGAGCAGGTGTTCGCTCCGATCAAGGAGCTCGACACGAAGTACCCGTTTGAGGTGCGCAAGGTCGCCGGTCTCTTTGGAGGCGGCAGCGACCACGCCTCGTTCCTCGAAGCCAATGTGCCGGGGTTCTTCTGGCGCCAGGCCGGCACGGCGCGCTACCAGCGCACCCACCACACGCAATATGACACCTTCGACGCGGCTAATGCCGACTATCAGCGGCACTCGTCGCTGGTCGTCGCGCTGGCGGCTTACGGGATCGCCAACCTCGACCACTTGCTCTCGCGTGATAAGCTGCGCGTACCCGGCGGGGGCGGCCGCCGGATGCTCGGCGTGCAGCTCGACGAGCTGACAGTCATCGAGGTTGAAGATAACAGCGCCGCGCAGAAGGCGGGCATGAAAGACGGCGACGAGATCGTCAAGATCGACGGTACCAAGATCACCGACAGAATGGAGCTAGGTCGCGCGCTACGGTCCGGCAATCCCAAGAAAGTCATCACCGTCCTCCGCGACGGCAAGGAAGTCGACCTGACCGTGAGCTGGGAAGCGGCGGCGCCGGCCGCGAAGGCGGAACAATCCAGGCCTTGAGATCGTATCTTGTAATAGGACGTATCTTGTAATAGGAGCGGCTTGCGCAGCGCGTCAGCACCGGGGGCTCGGCTCGCGCCCGCTCGGTTTGGTCATTTTGGAGGCACGACGGGGTTGCCCGCTATCGCCCGTTGATGCTATAGTAGCATCGTTGGTGTTAGTGATTCTTCCGTTTTGGTGGGTCATGAGCATCGCTCGTTCTTCCCGAAACCGATGGTGGGTGGGTCTCGGTGCAATCGCCACGTCGGCGCTCGCAACAGTGCACGCCTCAAATTGCGAGACGACTGCGAACAGGGATGCTGCCGCGCCACGTAGCGCGACGAATGGCTCACCGAAAGCGCCGGTGCAGCTTGTGCGCGTCGCGCTTCCCTTCGGGTTCTTGCACGCCGACTACTTGGCCGCAATTGAGGCAGCCTACATCTGCAACACCGCCCTCGACGGTTGCTTTGGCTGTCGCGCAATCGCCCCGGCAGGCGCCTCGTCAACGGCGGTCCATCCGGTTCAAGAGGGCCGAAGTGCGCCTCCAATCCGGCTGGCGTCGCGCTCGCGCACCGTTGTTCTTCGGTTGCATGGCGGATCGATCGCGTGCTGGGGCGGTCGCGGCGTTGCGAATCTCAAGAAAGAGCTACTGGGTAGTCCCGAAGACGACGAGACGTCGGACGACCCGACCGACGATGACGATGGGTATGACGACCTCAACGCCTACGACGATTCGGATGTGCCGTTCGTAGCCAGGCTCCCGGAGCTGGTTCCCTTCCTGTTCGGTCGCGAAAGTGCCCCCAGACCCGGCTTTGTACCACCCGACGCACCCTTCTCGACGCTTCAGCGGCTCCGTTGTTAGCCGCTGCGGGCCGCATGTCTCGCCCATAGACCCGCGCGATGCCAATAGCGCGCCGGCTTGCAACGTCTAGCGACAGATGAGCGCACCGATCCCGAACTGACGGGCCGGTTGTCGCCCTCAGCGCTGATGTTTGACCCAAGACGGATGCGTGTGCTCAGTGCCCGTGAAGGGCCGACATCGTACGTCTGACTGACGTACGGCACAGGCTTGCTCACCGCTCAGAAGCTGGGCGAGCCGTATCTCGTGACCCCATCAAAAACCGGCAAATGCAGACGCGTCTCCCGTGACGCCGCTGAACGTACAGCCTGCGCCCGATGACCAGGACCAAGGCCACCCCATCCCAATTTGAGTGTGCAAAATGACTGATAGTGACCGAGCCCATGAATTGCTCCATGCTCAAGGTGAAGCGCACCTGATCCCGGGTACGATAACGGCGGTTGCGCCTGCGCGGCGGCAAAATGGGCATTGGCCAGAAAATCACCGGTGCGATTCTCTTGACGGTGGTCCTGGTCATGCCGACGGCAGGTTACTTCAGCTACTTCAGTGGCATCCCCCTGCATCTGCTCGCCTCCACCAATGATGACAAAGACCAAGAAAAACCCGAACCGCCGGCCGCACGAGCCGTCGTGCGGGCCTCGGGCAGTGCTCACACGCTTGAGGTTCCGGAGGAGGTCTGCACCGCCCTGGGAATCACCAAAGGCGACCGTGACTCGGTTGCTGTCGCTCGGCCGCCGAAGATGATGCGGCCGCTGGTGCTGCCCGGCTCCATTCGATTCGATCCTGCGCGGCTTGACCGCATCCGCGCGCGATTCGCCCCGGCCCGCGTGATCCAGCTCGCCCAGATCCAAGATCGCTCGCCCAAGACCGGCTACACCGAATACCGCGACCTGCGGCCGGGTGACACCGTTGCCAAGGGAGATCTGCTGGCAGTTTTCTATAGTGTGGACGTGGGATCGAAGAAGAATGATCTGCTGGATGCCCTGGTGCAAGAGGAGCTGGACCAAAGGATTCTCGACGAGGCCGAGAAACACCCCGAAGCTGTTCCGCCGGTCTTCATGCTCACTTACGAGCGCGCCGTGGAAGGAGACCGCAACGCGATCAATCGGGCCCTCAACAACCTTAAATTGTGGGATATTCCCCAGGACGAGATCGACGCTCTGCACGCCGAAGCCAAGAAAATCTGCGCCGACAAGAAAGCGTGGATGAAGACCCCGGAAGGCAGGTGGGTGCGGGGCGAGAAACAAGCCAACGGCAAAAAGGCCTTGCCTCATTTTGACACCGAGAACCCCTGGGGCAAGGTGACCTTGCGCCGACCGAGACGGCGTCGTGGTCGAAAGCAACGTCGTCTCGGGCGAGGTGGTGGTCGACAACACGGTGAACCTCTTTCAAATCGCCGACGTGAGTCGTTTGCAAGTCGTCGCCAACTGCCCCGAGGATTCACTACCGACTTTGGAGGGCTTGAGCGGCAGTCAACGCCAGTGGATCGTGCGCACTGCGGGCGCAGAGTCGGGACTGCGCGGCACGATCGACGAGATCGGCTACCTGATCGACCCTAACCAGCACACGGCGGTCATCAAGGGGTATGTGGAGAACCCGGGGCAACGGATCCGGGGTGGGCAGTATTGCACGGCCACGGTGGACATCCCGCCGCCGGGTGATTTGGTTGAAATACCCACCGATGCTCTCCTGGAAGACGGTCTGCAGAGCGTGGTGTTCGTACAGCCCGATGCGGCCATCCACCGGTTCACGATGCGGCGCGTGCAGGTTAGTCATCGGTTCGAAGGGTCGGTCTACGTGCGGTCCTCGCCGATCCCGAAGGAAGAGCAATTGACCGCCCGGGAAGCCGACGAGGGCCTTCTGCCGGCGGAGCCCCTTCGCGGGGGCGAGCGCGTCCTTTTATCGGGGGCAGTGGAGCTCAAGGCCGCCCTGCTGGAACTCGAGTCGCGACCGGAGAAAAAGCCGGACGAACGCCTCGTCAGGGCGAAAGCTGCGCCCGGCGTCGCTCCTCGACTCGCAACCGGAGAAAAAGTCGAAAGCGGGCAGGGGCTAACGAGAACACGTTCATCCTGGATTCCACGGAACGCTGCCATGGTTCGCAAGCTCATCGCCTGGGCGCTCGATAACCCGCTCGTGGTCATTCTCCTGGCCATCTTTCTCGCGGCGATCGGCATCGTTTCCTTTCTGAACGTCAACGTCGAAGCCTACCCCGACCCGGCGCCGGCGATCGTCGAAGTGCTCGCTCTCTTCCCCGGCGCCTCGGCCGAGGAGGTCGAGCGCCAGGTCACCGTGCCTCTCGAGGTGACGTTCTATGCCATGCCCGGCCTGAAGAAAATCAACAGCAAGTCGCTGTTTGGCCTCTCCGACCTCAAGATGACCTGGCACTACGGCAGCGAGTACACGTACCAGACCGCCCGGCAGGAAGTCATCAACCGCATCGCCACCATCTCCCAGCCTCTGCCGCCCAATGTGACCCCGGTCATCTCACCGGAGTCTCCCACCGGCGAGATCTTCCGCTATGTCCTCAAAGTCCCCAAGGATAAGTCCGGCAAACAGATCTACACCTTGAACGACATCAAGGCGATGCAGGACTGGGTGCTGGAGCGCGAATTCCGCAAGGTGCCGCGGATTGTGGACCTCACCAGCTTTGGAGGCACGGTCCGGCGCTACGAAGTTCAGCCCGACCCCGACCGCCTGCGCCGCTACGGCATCACGCTGCCCCAGCTCCAGGCCACGCTGACCAACGCCAACTCCACGGTGGGCGGCGACTACATCAACCCGGGCCAGGTTGCCATGACGGTCAGGAGCGTGGGGCTCTTCGGCGGCGCGCTCGACCCGGTGAACAAGGTCCTGGGGCTCAAGAACCCCGCGGCCGCCGCCGCCACGCTCCGCGCCGAAGAGCTGCGCCGGATCCGAGAAATCCGAGCCCTGGTGATCACCTCGGTCAACAACCAGCCGATCCGCATCGAAGACGTTGTCGAGGGGGAAGGCTTTCCCCGGGAGAGCTGCCCGGCGAACGGGGCGTGGTCGTCGGCTACCAAACCCGGTTAGGGCGGATCGGTTACTGGGAGGCAGACCACGAGCGGCCCTCGGGATCTCCACTCTCCCTCAAAGACGTCGGCCACGACGAAGACGATCGGGTCACGTGCATCGTCCTCTTGCGCAAGGGCGAGGAGACGTGGCCTGCCCTCAAAGACGTGAAGGAAAAAGTCAAGGAGCTCAACAAGCCCACATCAGGCCGGATGTTGCCCGGAACCGAGATCCAGCCCTATTACGACCGCTCGGACTTGCTCCACCTCACGACCGAGACCGTGACCGAGAATCTCGTCACGGGAGTCGCGCTCGTCGTTGTGATCCTGTTCATGTTCGTGAACAACGTCAAGACCGCGCTCATCGTCGCCATCAACATTCCGCTGGCGCTCTTGTTCGCCTTCACCATGCTCTACGTGCGCGGCAAGTCGGCAAACTTGCTGTCGATCGGGGCCGTCGATTTCGGCATCATCGTCGATTCGTCGGTCGTGGTGGTCGAGAACATTTACCGCAACCTCGCGTCGCACAACCACCCCGACTTGCCGATCAAAGCGCGGATCAATCTCTTCGTGCAGGAGATCGACCACGCCCTCCTGTATTCCGTGCTGATCATGGTGTGCGCCTTCGTGCCGCTGTTTGCCATGACCGGACCGGAGGGCCAGCTCTTCGGCCCCATGGCGCAGACCTACGCCTTTTCCTTGGCCGGCGCGCTGGTGCTGGCCCTGACATTGACGCCGGTCTTGTGCATGCTCCTCTTCAAGCGTTTCAAGCCGGTCCAGGAAAACTTCCTTGTCCGCGGTTTGAAATACCGTTACTTGAGCAACCTTCAGCTCTGCCTCAGGTTCCCCAAGACCACCTGCGCAGCGATGGCATTCTTGATCGGCGGCACGTTTTGCTTGATCCCGCAGCTCGGACGTGAATTCATGCCGGAGCTTGAGGAGGGGAACTTGTGGCTACGGGGCATCGGTCCCTTGAACATGAATCTCGACCACCAGGTGACGATTGCCAAGCAGGCGCGGGCGATCATCGCCAGCTACCCCGAGGTCGACTCAATCGTCACGCAAAGCGGCCGGCCCGACGACGGCACCGACACCGAGGGCTTTTACAGCGGCGAGTACTTCGTGCCGCTGCGCCGCCAGCAAGATTGGCCGTTGCTGGCGGAGGCGACCGGCTGGCGGCGGTGGGTCTACGGCCCGAAGCGCTCGCGGACGAAACGCGAGCTCGTGAGCGCCATGAACGCCGACTTGGAACGCCTCATTCCGGGCATCACCTGGAACTTTTCGCAGAACATTCGCGACAACGTGATGGAAGCCTTGTCGGGAGTCAAGGGGGACAATTCACTGAAGATCTTCGGCCCGGACTTAAACGAGCTCGAGCTCTTGGCCACGAAGGCGAAGAACATCTTGCAAGACGTCGCCGGGGTCGCCAACGTGGGCATCTTTCACGTGCCGCGGATCGTCGCACCTGGAATTCCGCGTCGACCCGGAAAAATGCCAGAAATGGGGAGTGACAACGGCAGACGTGAACAACGTGGTTGCCAGCGCCGTGGCCGCCAAGGCCATGTCGAGCATGGTCGAGGGTGAGAAGCTCTTCGACGTTTCCATCCGCTGGCCCAAGTGGCGCAGGACCGACGAGACGTCGATCCTCGACATCCCGGTCGACATCATCAACAACCAGGTGGTGCTGCCGCAGGGATCGAGCTTCACGCCCAACGCGGCCGGGCACGCGTTGCCTCCGCCCGCGGTCGCCGGCAGCCTGGCCGACACGGCTAACCGGATATCGAGTACCCCGCGAATCCGACTCGGCGACCTGGTCACCCCCGTCGGCGTCGACTATGCGCCCGACCCGAGCGGTCGGTTCAATCGCGCCGGCGCCTCGACCATCTATCGCGAGAACGGCAAGCGCATGATCGCCATCAAGTTCAGCGTCCGCGGCCGCGACCTGGGCAGCGCAGTCGACGAAGCCAAAGCGCGGACCAAGGACCTCTTCCAGATTCCCTACCAGGCAGTCTGGAGCGGTGAGTTCGAGCAGATGGAGGAAGCAAACGGCCGGCTCATGTGGATCATTCCCCTGTCGCTTGGCTTGATCTTCATCTTGCTCTACTCGGCATTCCGCTCGATCCTGGACACGATCGTGATCTTCAGCAACGTCTTCGACGTCGCGGTGGGAGGCATCTGGTCGTTGTACCTGACTGGGACCAACTTCAGCGTTGCAGCGGCCGTCGGCTTCGTCTCGCTGTTCGGCATCGCCATCATGGAGGGTTTGCTGCTGATCTCCTATTTCAACGCCCTTCGCGCCCAAGGGCTGCCATTGCAGGAAGCCATCGTCCAGGGCTCGCTCAAGCGGGTGCGGCCGGTGATGATCACTGCGATGACGGCCATCCTTGGTCTCTTACCGGCGGCCGTATCGACCAAGATCGGCGGCCAGACGGCGCAGCCGCTGGCCATCGTCGTGGTCGGCGGCATGACCGTGACACTTTTTTTGGACCGCTACCTGATGCCCGTGCTTTATAGCTTCTACGGTCACCGCCAGCCGCCGGCAGGAGGCGGGGGAATGGCCCACTAACGTGTCGTAGATGCCGCATTCAGGTCTCCCCTCTTGCGCCCCGTTGCAGGCCGAACCGACAGGACCGCATCGCATGCCCGGCATCCAGACGATCTTGCATCCCACCGATTTCTCGGCAAGCGCGCAGCCCGCATTTGAAACAGCCTGTGCCTTGGCGCGCGACTACGGGGCGACTCTGGTGGTGCTCCATGTCATGTTGCCCTCGTCATCGCCGCTTATGAGTACGCCTCCGCCGAATCCGCTCAAACCCGCTCTATCGCAGCAGGCCTTCGCAGACTTGCCCTGGCCGCAAGCGGCGGGCCAGCCCGTCCGGATCGACCATCGCGTGGCCGCCGGCGAACCCGCGGAAGAAATACTTCGCTTGTCAAAAGCGCTCTCGTGCGACCTTGTTGTCATGGGCAGTCACGGCAGGTCGGGGCTGGGACGGCTCTTGACCGGCAGCGTGGCGGAAGAGGTATTGCGAAAGTCGGCCTGTCCGGTCCTGGTGGTGAAAACTCCGCTCCAGGCAACGGCTGCTGCCCGCGCCGAACCGACTGCCAAGCCGGGCGACATCATCGACGCCAAGCCTCTGGGGCCCGCGCTGGTCTCTGCCCACACGCAGACGCTCGTGCGCACTCCCGCGCTGGAACTCGTCCGCTTGATTGTCCGCGCCGGACAGGAAGTGCAAGAACACAAGACAAAAGGCGAGTTGATCGTGCAGTGCCTCGAAGGGCGGGTGGCTGTTACCGCCCTCGGCAAAAGCCAGATCCTCGAAGCCGGGAAGCTGCTCAATGTGCCCGCGGGCGAGCCGCACGCGCTCAAAGGCCTCGAGAACGCGTCGCTTCTCTTGACAATCCTTGCCCCGGAACCCTGACGGGCTATTCCTCGTCCTTAAGGACAGTAGGCCTGTTGTCATGCTCGAAAAGATCACGAGCGGCGGCGAAACCGGCGCGAACCTGGCCGGGTGGCGGGCCGCCCTGGCGTTCGGCATCGCCACCGCCGGCTGGATGCGCCAGGGATTCCTGACTGACGACGGTTGTCACCCCGAGTTCGCCCAGCAGTTCGCCGCGTCCGAACTGCCCACCGACAGCGAGCTTGCCTGCATCGAAGAGAATGTCCAAGACTCCGACGCGACAGTCTGGTTCGGCGCGACGACGAACCGGAACGCTCACGCGACGGTCGCGGCGTGTCTCGCGCTCGGTAAACCGTACATGCCGGTCTACCCGGGCGCGTCGTTCGAGCCGCCGCACATCGCCGAATGGATCGGGGAAAACAAGGTCAAGATATTGAACGTGGCCGGCAGCCGCGAACACGAGGAGCCCGGGATCGGTGACCGGGTGGAACGTTTCCTCGGCGACGTCCTCGACCAGCTTGGGCACCAACGAGCCTGATCCCGCTACGAGGCTGACCGGTCACGGCAAGACCGCTTTGCCAGTCTGACGGCGATCCTCGACGTCTTCGCGCGCCGCGGGCATGTGCGGGCATCTTGGGCCTGGTTGGCCCAGGGCCAGGCGCACTTTAAGCAGTCTTGGCAATCTGGGGTGCTTGCGCCCTGATCCGTTTCTTTGTATACCGTTCTCCGTGTTGCTACATTCACGAGGGCGCACGGAGAAGAACCGATGGCGGATAGTCGGCATATTTCGTTGGATGAAGTTGTGGTGCATTTTGCCGCGTTGGAGGATCCTCGCTCCACCGTCAATCTTCAACATCCGTTGGTCAGCGTGGTCGTCATCGCTTTGATGGCAGTGCTGGCCGGCGCGAGCGGGCCAACGGCGATTGGAAAGTGGGCTGCCATGAAAGAGGAGTTCCTTTTGAACACGCTGGACTTGCCCAACGGAGTGCCGCGTAAGGACGTCTTTCGTCGCGTGCTGATGGCGCTGCGCCCGGGTGCCTTTCAAGCTTGTTTTGCGAACTGGCTGAATTCGTTGCGAGCGACAGCGGCCGAGGCCACGGGCGTGGACCAACCCATTCTGGCAGTCGACGGCAAGACGGCACGACGAAGCCACGATCGCAAGAATGGCTTGGGCGCCTTGCATTCGGTTAGCGTCTGGGCCAGCGAGTTCGGCTTGTCGCTCGGGCAAGTTGCGTGCGCCGAGAAATCTAACGAAATCACGGCAATTCCCGAGCTTCTGAGGTTGGTGGACATCAAAGGGGCAATCATCACCATCGACGCGATGGGAACTCAAAAGGCGATCGCAGCCGAGATCATCGAGGGGGAGGCCGACTATGTCCTGGCGCTCAAGGGGAATCAGGACACGCTGCACCAGGCGGTCATTGACTACATCGACGAAAAGCTGGACGGCGACCTTGGCAACGGGCGTGAGCATGTGACTACTGAGACGGGCCATGGACGTGAAGAGGCGCGAACCTACCTTCAATTTCCGGCCCCCAAGGACCTGCCAGGTTTCGCGCTCTGGAAGGGTTTGAAGTCGATCGGGATCGTGACGTCGCAGTGCTTTCGTAACGGGAACGAGACGATCGAGATCCGCTACTACATCAGCAGTCTGGCCATGGGCGTGAAGCGATTCGCAAGAGCCGTCCGGGGTCATTGGAGTATCGAAAATTCCTGCCACTGGGTTCTCGATATGACGTATCGCGAGGACGAGTCGCGAATCCGAGATGAGGCCCTACGGGAGAATTTTGCATGGCTCAATCGGTTCACGTTGTCACTCCTGAAGCAACATCCCGATCGCACAAGTCTCGTCATGAAACGCCGCAGTTGTGGTTGGAGCGATAACTACCTGCTGAAAGTCATTACTGGAGCAACGCTTTAGTGGGCGCTGGCCCTGCTGGTTGGCCCTCGTCGGCTGAGCATATTTCATCCCGATCTATTACGGGCACAACACTTAGCGGTGTTCCCTCTTGACGACCCGAAGCGCCTCCATCTACCCTACACACAGGAAGCTCTTGTCCTTCTCTTCTCCGATCTTTTCCGGGGCACTCACGTTTGACTTGCAGCGATCGCGTGCAATCCTACACACGGCTGTTGGTCACGGGTCTCCTGATCTTGCCCGGAAGCCGACGGAAGGAACGGTTTCCCGGTCCGCCATTCGGAAATGAACGATTGACGGAGCACGATCCCGCTCCAGCCCTTTGTCGCCGCCCACCAGCAACAGGTAGACGCAGGCGCATCACCGGTGATGACCGTGAGAGCAGAGCTTGCGCCCCATGACCAGCGCGAAAGCCACCCTAGCCCATCGCGTGTGTGCAAAATGATCGAGGCCGAACCAGACCATGAATTGGCCCAGGCTCAGGGTGAAGCGCGCAATCCCGCCTGCGCAGCCGCCGGCTGTGCCTGCACGGCGCAAGATGGGCTTTGGCCAAAGAGTCGTCATCGCGATGCTCTTGATGCTACTCGTGGTCCCGCCGATGGCGGGTTACTACAGCTACTTCAGTGGCGTCCCCCTGCATCTGCTCGCGTCGACCAAGGAAGACCAGGAAGAGAGTCCAGGATCGCCGGCGTCGCGAGCCGTCTCACTGGTCTCGGGCACTGCTCACACTCTGGAGGTCCCGGAGGAGGTCTGCACCACGCTGGGAATCCGCAAGGGCGACCGTGACTCGGTTGCCGATCGCGCAGCCGCCGAACACGATGCGGCCGCTCGTGCTGCCCGGCTCGATCCGCTTCGATCCCGCACGGCTCGACCGCATCCGCGCTCGATTCGCTCCGGCCCGAGTGGTCGAGCTCGCCCAGAGTCCAGGATCGCTCACCCAAGACCGGATACACGGAGTTCCGCGAGCTGCGGCCGGGCGACATCGTCTCCAAGGGCGATCTCCTGGGGGTTTTCTACAGTGTGGACGTGGGATCCAAGAAGAACGATCTCCTCGATGCCCTGGTGCAACTGGAGCTGGACCAGAAGATTCTCGACGAGGCCGAGAAACACCCCGAAGCTGTTCCGCCGGTCTTCATGCTCACTTACGACGCGCCGTGCAGGGAGACCGCAACGCCATCAAACGGGCCCTCAACAACCTCAAGTTGTGGGACATTCCCCAGGACGAGATCGACGCTCTTCACGCCGAAGCCGAGAAGATCAGCGCCGACAAGAACGCGTGGCTGAAGACCCCGGAGGGCCGGTGGGTGAAGGGCGAGAAACAAGCCAAGGCGGCAAGGTCTTGCCTCACAAGGACACCGAGAACCCTTGGGGCAGGGTGACCTTGCGCGCGGACCTGGACGGCGTCGTCATCGAACGCAACGTCCGTCAAGGGCGAGATGGTGGTCGACAACACGGTCAACCTGTTTCAAATCGCCGACGTGAGCCGGCTGCAGGTCATCGCCAACTGCCCCGAGGATGCACTGCCGACCTTGGAGGCCCTCGACCGCGGACCAACGGCAGTGGACCGTGCACACGGTTGGCACCGCAGCAGCCACGGGACTGCGCGGCACGATCGACGAGATCGGCTACCTGATCGACCCCAACCAGCACACGGCGGTCATCAAGGGGTATGTCGAGAACCCCGGGCAACGGATCCGGGCGGGGCCAATACGTGCACCGCCACGGTGAACATCCCGCCGCCGGACGACGTGGTCGAGATTCCCGTCGATGCCCTGGTGGAGGACGGCAAGCAGAGCTTGGTGTTCGTGCAGCCCGATGCGGCCAAGCACCAGTTTACGATGCGGCGAGTTCAGGTGACGAATCGTTTCGACCGCACGGTGTTCGTGCGGAACACGCCGATCCCCAAGGAAGAGCAATTGACGGCCCAGGAGATGGAAGAGGGCCTCTTGCCCATCGAACCCCTCCGGCCGGGCGAGCGCGTCCTTTTCTCCGGGTCGGTGGAACTCAAAGCCGCGCTCTTGGACCTTGAGTCGCGAACGCAAGCAAAGCCGACCGAAGTCATCGCCAAGGCGAAACCGCCGTCGGCATCGGGCCTCGAGTCCCGACCGGAGACAAAGCCGAAAGCGGACAAGAGCTAACACGAAGAGGCCGACCCTGGATTCTGGAAAGGTTCCCATGGTTCGCAAGCTCATCGCGTGGGCGCTCGATAATCCGCTTGTCGTCATCCTGCTCGCCATGCTTCCTCGCGGCGATCGGCGTCATCTCCTTCCTGAACGTCAACGTCGAAGCCTATCCCGACCCGGCGCCGGCCATCGTCGAAGTGATCGCGCTGTTCCCCGGCGCCTCCGCCGAGGAGGTCGAGCGGCAGGTCACCATCCCCCTGGAAGTGACGTTCGCCGGCATGCCCGGCCTGAAGAAGATCAACAGCAAGTCGCTGTTCGGCCTCAGCGACCTCAAGATGACCTGGCACTACGGCAGCGAGTACACGTACCAGGCGGCCCGGCAGGAAGTCATCAACCGCATGGCCACGATCACCCAGCCGCTGCCGCCCAACGTGACCCCGGCCATCTCGCCGGAGTCTCCCACCGGCGAGATCTTCCGCTATGTCCTGAAAGTCCCCAAGGATGCGTCCGGCCGCGAGATCTACACGCTCAACGACATCAAGGCGATGCAGGACTGGGTGCTGGAGCGCGAGTTCCGCACGGTGCCGCGGATCGTGGACGTCACCAGCTTCGGCGGCACGGTGCGGCGCTACGAGGTGCAGCCCGACCCCGACCGGCTCCGCCGCTACGGCATCACGCTGGGTCAGCTCCAGGCGACGCTCGCCAACAGCAACGCCACGGTGGGCGGCGACTACCTCAACCAGGGCCAGGTTGCCATGACGGTGCGGAGCGTCGGCCTGTTCGGCGGCGGCGTGGACCCGGTGAACAAGGTGCTGGGGCTGAAGAGCCCGTCCGCCGCCGCCTCGATCCTCCGCGCGGAGGAGCTGCGGCGGATCCGGGAAATCCGCGGCCTGGTCATCACCTCGGTCAACAACCAGCCGATCCGCGTCGAGGACGTGGTCGAGGGGGGACGGCTTTCGCCCGGACAGTTGCCCGGCGAGCAGGGCGTGGTCGTCAGCAACCAGACGCGGCTGGGCCGGATCGGCTATTGGAGTGCCGACCACGAGCGGCCCTCGGGATCTCCCCTCTCCCTCAACGACGTCGGTCACGACGAGGACGACAGGGTGACGTGCATCGTGCTCCTGCGCAAGGGCGAGGAGACGTTGCCCGCCCTGAAGGACGTCAAGGCCAAGGTCAAGCAGAGCTGAACGATCCGGCCACCGGCCGGATGTTGCCCGGGACGAAGATCGAGCCCTATTACGACCGCACGGACTTGCTCAACATCACCACCGAGACCGTGACCGAGAACCTCGTGCCTCGGCGTCGCGCTCGTCGTCGCGATCCTGTTCATGTTCGTGAACAACATCAAGACCGCGATCATCGTCGCCATCAACATTCCGCTGGCGCTGCTTGTTCGCCTTCACGATGCTCTACGTGCGCGGCAAGTCGGCGAACCTGCTGTCGATCGGGGCGGTCGATTTCGGCATCATCGTCGATTCGTCGGTGGTCGTGGTCGAGAACATCTACCGCAACCTGGCCTCACGCAACTACCCCGATCTGCCCATCAAGGAGCGGATCCTTCGCTTCGTGCAGGAGATCGACCACGCGCTGTTGTATTCCGTGCTGATCATGGTCTGCGCCTTCGTGCCGCTGTTTGCCATGACCGGCCCGGAGGGGCAGCTCTTCGGGCCCATGGCGCAGACGTACGCGTTCTCCCTGGCCGGCGCCCTGGTGCTGGCCCTGACGCTTGACGCCGGTGTTGTGCATGCTGCTCTTCAAGAACTTCAAGCCGGTCCAGGAGAACCGGCTGGTCCGCACCTTGAAGGTCCGCTACTTGTGGAACCTCCAGCTCTGCCTCAGGTATCCCCAAGATCACCTGTGTCGCTGATGGCGTTCTTGATCGGCGGCACCGCTTGCTTGATCCCGCAGCTTGGCCGTGAGTTCATGCCGGAGCTGGAGGAGGGGAACCTGTGGCTCCGCGGCATCGGTCCGCTGAACATGAATCTGGACCACCAGGTGGCGATCGCCAAGCAGGCGCGGGCCATCATCGCCAAGCTACCCCGAGGTCGAGTCGATCGTGACCCAGAGCGGCCGGCCCGACGACGGCACGGACACCGAGGGCTATTACAGCGGCGAGTACTTCGTGCCGCTGCGGCCCCAGAAAGACTGGCCCAAGCTGATGCCGGCAGACCGGCTGGCGGCGGTGGATCTGGGGCCCGACGCGCGCGCGGACGAAACGCGAAATCGTCGACGCGATGAACGCCGACCTGGAGCGGCGCATTCCGGGCATCACCTGGAACTTTTCGCAGAACATCCGCGACAACGTGCTGGAGGCTCTGTCCGGGGTCAAGGGCGACAATTCGCTCAAGATCTTCGGCCCGGACCTCGACCAGTTGGAGCTGCTGGCCGCCAAGGCCAAGAACATCTTGCAGGACGTCCAGGGCATCGCCAACGTGGGCATCTTCCACGTCCGCGGGTCGTCGCACCTGGAGTTCCGCGTCGATCCGGAGAAGTGCCAGAAGTGGGGCGTGACGACGGCCGACGTCAACAACGTCGTCAGCAGCGCCGTGGGCGCCAAGGCCATGTCCAGCATGGTCGAGGGCGAGAAGCTGTTCGACATCTCCATCCGCTGGCCCAAGTGGCGGCGGACCAGCGAGACGTCGATCCTGGACATCCCGGTGGACATCATCAA
Source organism: uncultured Isosphaeraceae bacterium (assembly GCA_963830625.1). Classification (GTDB taxonomy): domain Bacteria; phylum Planctomycetota; class Planctomycetia; order Isosphaerales; family Isosphaeraceae; genus CAWHMZ01. Next base: position 341,231 of record CAWHMZ010000015.1, read on the forward strand.
CAACCAGGTGGTCCTGGCACAGGGCTCGGGCTTCACGCCCAACGCCAGCGGGCATGCCTTGCCTCCCCCCGCGGTCGCCGGCAGCCTGGCCGACACGTCCAACCCGATCAGCAGCACTCCGCGAATCCGGCTCGGCGACCTGGTCACGCCGGTCGGCGACGGACTACGCACCGGACCCCAGCGGCCAGTTCAATCGCGCCGGCGCCTCGACCATCTACCGCGAGCAGGGCAAGCGCCTGATCGCCCTCAAGTTCAGCGTCCGCGGCCGCGACCTGGGCAGCGCCGTGGACGAGGCCAAGGCGAAGACCAAGGATCTCTTCCAGATCCCCTACCGGGCGGTCTGGAGCGGCGAGTTCGAGCAGATGGAGGAAGCCAACGGCCGGCTCATGTGGATCATTCCCTTGTCGCTGGCCCTGATCTTCATCCTGCTGTACTCGGCGTTCCGCTCGATCCTGGACACGATCGTGATCTTCAGCAACGTCTTCGACGTGGCGGTGGGCGGCATCTGGGCCTTGTACCTGACCGGGACCAACTTCAGTATCTCGGCGGCCGTCGGCTTCGTCTCGCTTTTCGGAATCGCCATCATGGACGGCCTGCTGCTGATCTCGTATTTCAACGCCCTTCGCGCCCAGGGCCTGCCGCTCACGGACGCGATCATCCAGGGTGCCGGCAAACGGGTGCGGCCGGTGATGATGACCGCGCTGACGGCCATGCTGGGTCTCTTGCCCGCGGCCGTGTCGACCAAGATCGGCGGCCAAACGGCGCAGCCGCTGGCCATCGTCGTGGTCGGCGGTATGACGGCCACGCTCTTCCTGACCGCTATCTGATGCCGGTGCTTTACAGCTTCTACGGTCACCGCGAGCCGCCGGCAGGGAGCGGGGGAATGGCCCATTAATCGGCGTGGGGCTCTCGGTTCCGCAGTCCCAGCCTCACGGCCTGTGAATGGCCATATCGAAAAGGACCGGACCATGCCCGAGCATCCAGACAATCCTGCATCCGACCGATTTCTCGGAGAACTCGCGGTGCGCTTTTGAAACGGCCTGCGCTCTGGCCCGCGATTACCAGGCGACGTTGCTGGTTCTCCATGTGACGATGCCCGTCCGTCAGTCACCAGTGATCGGAGCGGCCGCCGCCCGATCCGCTGCGAGCCCGTCGAAACCCAGCGATCCCGGATGCACCTGCCCTGGCCCCAACCGTCGGACCCGCAGATTCGTGTGGAGCATCGGTGGCCGAAGGCGACCCGGCCGAAGAGATCTCTGCAGTTGCGAGGCGTTCAGCATTGCGACCTCATCGTCATGGGCACGTCACGGCAAGACGGGGCTGGGACGGCTCTTGACCGGCAGCGTGGCGGAAGAGGTGTTGCGAAAGTCGACCTGCCCGGTGATGGTCGTGAAGACTCCGCCCCAGGCAACGCCGGCTGCCCATACCGAAGCGACCGCGAATCCGGGCGACATCGATCGACGTGCAGGCCGCTGGGGACCTCGCTTGGCCTCCGCTCATACGCGGACGCTTGTTCGCACCTCCGCGCGTGGAAGTCGTTCGCTTGATCGTCCGCGCCGGCCAGGAAATCCCGGAGCACACGACCAAAGGGGAGATGATCGTGCAATGCCTCGAAGGCCGAGTGGCCTTTACCGCTCTCGGTAAGACCCAGATGCTCGACGCCGGAAAGCTGCTAGACTTACCCGCAGGCGAGCCACACGCGCTCAAAGGGCTCGAGGATGCGTCGCTCTTGCTGACAATCGTCGTCCCGAAACCCTGAGGGGCTATCTCTGGGGAATGCCCGATGCGCAACCTGCTGATCGTGGGTGCCGTCGGAATTCTGAGTTTGGCGGCGTGGATCGTGACCTTGGTCGCAGCGGCGCAGGGGCGTGGGTGGGCGCAGAGCAGTCAGTACCGCCGCGGCCTCGAAGTACAGGTCGAGGTCAGACGTCACGGTGGAGGGGGCGGCCGTAGTGGGCGGATGTTTTTTGCAACCGAAGTCGAGACAATACCGTTGCCGAACCTATTTCCCGGGCAACCGCTACCAGGTCCCGCCGCCCCCGACATGTTCGCCGGCGGCGCGGAGATGGGCGAACCAGAGCATGTCACCGCGGAGCGTCCGCTGGGCACCGCCAGCCATCACCTCGCGCACGTCCCCGGTGGGGTCGAGGGGCGAGAGCCTTATGCACAGTCGCCAGCTCCCACCGCCGCCGATTCGGATCAGGCGGGCGCGGCGACCGCCCAGCCGGACCCCACCGCCAACCCATCGGTGCCGCATCCCCCGGCGCCGGCGGCCCGGGACGGCCGGTCTCGGGGTGGCGCGGGCCAGGGCTGCCCGGACCGGGACGACGGCCAATTCCTCGATCGTGAGACGAGTGGTTCCCGGTCGATCCGGCGTGGTTCAAGAGAAGGTTATATCTTAATCTTAGTCGTAATCTTAATCCTCTTCGTAATCGTCTTCTTGATCCTGATCATCTTCGCGGGGCGGTTTCGTACCCGCCTCTCGATGATGCTTAACGGCGTTGGGCGGCTGCGGTCGACGCTCGCGAGGTCCCTTTGTCGTCTTTCGCTCCGCGAAAGAACGGCCTTTCGCGGAGCGAAAGGCGACTTTGCGATCATTTCCCTTTTTCTGCTGGGAAGCGGACTTTGACGGCAATCTCGGCGCGCAGCCGCTCCTCTGGGTTGGCCACGCGGACCACGACCGGGACGAAGCCGCTGTTGCGGTCGGCCACCTTGCCGATAAAGACGATCTTCCCCGTCCCGGCCGCCTCCGCCTTGCCCTCGAGCCAAACTTCGGCCGGCTGGCCCACGGCGACCCGCTCCGCCTGAACCGGCGACAGCTCGCAGCGGACGTCGAGCTCGCGCAGGTCAACGATTTCTCCCCAAATCAGCGAGCCCGGCCAGGTCACCGTGCCCGGGCTGACGTCCAGCCAGGCGATCTCGCCGTCGATGGAAGCGGTCACGGTATACAGCTTGAGCTCGTTCTCGGCGAGGGCGAGCTCGGCTTCAGCGGCCGGCACCTGCGCCTCGTTGCGCAGAGGGCGATGGCGCGAACGTCGTTGTAGACGCTCTCGGGCATCGCCCCGGTGCTGCCGGGAACTCTCGGCGATGTCGAGGTTCCGTCGGCTATACTTGGCCTTCGCCTCGATGCTTCTCAAGCTCCTTCTCCCGCGCCCGAATCTTGGCCTGCGGCTCGAGATCGAAGAGCTTCACCAGCACCTGGCCTTTCGTCACGCGGTCGCCCGGGCCCACCAACACCTCGACCACGGGACGCAAGATCGGGGAAGCAATGATTCCCCGGCGATTGAGCATGCAGCGCGTCCGCCCGGGCACCTCCAGGGATGCCGTGGGCTCCGGCTGTACCGCTGCGGCAGGAGCGGCCAGCTCGCAAACGGCCAGGGCCACAAGAAAGAGCCCACTGGCCACCAACAGAATGAGCCTCATGACTTGATCTCCACAAGGTGTTGAACGATGACGTACTGACCCTGCGAGCTAGGATTATACCTTGCGTTCTCGTCATCGCCCCGCACCCGGAATACGGCGCGCTCGACGACCCCGCGCAGGCTTTCGACGGCCTCTGCGGCGTCGACTTAACCGTCGTGCGAGTTGAGGTCGCCGCGACGAACGTCTTTGGCGGCAAAGACGGTCAGTCCCTTTTAGACCTGCCGCATGCTGGCCAGCTCCCGAATGCCGGGATGGCCGTCGGGATCGGAAGATTCCGCCACGTCGATGATGCACTGGGCTTCCGCCGACTCACCCGCATCGACGGCGACCGCCAAGCTGAGAATTCCCTGCGTGCGGGCCTCGATTCGGCTGGGATCGATCCCCGCGAGAACCAACAAGCGCCGTGCACGCTGAAGCGTTTCGACATGGGCAAACTGATGCGTCAAGTAGCGCATGATCTTTTCCCTCCATATTGTTGGGCGACGGTCTGCCGACCCCGCCCGCCTTGTTGGGCGCGGGTCTCCCGACCCCGCCCGCCTTTGACTCTTCGTATTCTTGATAGGGCGCAACAACAAACGGCTCAACGGGGATCACGTACCCCGGGGCGTTGTCACACCTCACGGCGGTCAGGCGCGCGATGCCCGCGCATTTGATCGAGCTTGCGCGGCGCGCAACAGCGCGAACGAGAGGCGCACCAAAACCCAGAAACGGGCCGGGGTGCCAAGCCGAGTGGGCCCAGTTGTATTAACAGCGGAGGTGGTGTGGCGCGAGCGAGCGTAATGAAGGCGTTTCAGTCCAGCTCGGTGTGGATTCGGCTTCCAGAGTGATCGCGCAGCGACCCATATCCTCGAGCCAGGCTACCAATGACAGATCCGTTCCGTCGTCGGCCGCCAAATCGTAGAGCGACTCGTCGTGGCTCGGGTCCTTTGACGTCCCGTCGTCGGTGGGGTCACCCAAGCCCCCAAACTCGGGAAACGCTGCCCGATGTTTGCACGAACGTAGGGGAAACCCGGGCTCCGAGGCAGTGCCTCCGGGCAGCCGCTCTGCCCCGCCTCTGCTGGGGGTGCTCCCTGGCCGCCGTCGCTGCATCGAAGATCGGCACAGCCGGCTTCGGCCCTCATCACGCGTGCCGATCCATTGGCTGTTGCCAGCATCGCCGCCGCGATTGTGAGGAGGGCAGCCCACCATCGGTACGGCCAGCGACGAACGATTGCCATGACAATCCTCTGGCCAGGGATTCTGAAAACCGCCGACAATATCGTAGGGCCATTCGCCCCGATCAGGCAAGCCCCTTCTTCAGGACTCGTCTAAATCTAGGCGGCGACTTCCAGGGCAACTTCCTGCTCGCTCAGCTCGCCCATCGCTCCTCGGAAACAGACGAAGGCCATCACCCCGATTTCGAGCCCGATCATTAGAGGTAGCGGCGGGTGCGTCAAGAGCAAGATCGGCGCGGCGACGACGGTGATCAGGAGGACTTTCGCCAGGCACCACCCGTCGAGCCGAAGCAGGTTTCCCGAGTGCTCGACGTGGTCGAGGAGCGCGGACGCCCACGATTGACGCCTGAGAAACTCGTCGAACTCGGGCAACAGCCGCGCCGCGTGCCGCGCAGCCAAAACCAGGAACGGCAAAGACGGGATTCCCGGTAAGACAGCCCCGGCAACCGCCAACGTGAGCGACCCTCCGGCCAGGGCCAGATCGACGAGCGGCGTCGCATTACGCGCGGGGCCGCGCGGCGGCTCATTCAGTGCCGGGGTCGCCGCCGTCACGGCCGCCGCGGCTCGGCTAGCCAGCTCCGCTCGGTCGAACTCGCCCGGGTCAAACTCCAGCCGGCAAATCGAGGAAGTCAAGTCGATGTCCACTCGGCGGGCCTGGAGATTCTCGACCGCCGACCGCGCCAGCTCTCGACAAAATGCTTCCCGGCCGGGTCGGAAAAGCCGCGGGTCGCGAATCTCGACCAGACCGCCCAGTATCGATACCGACGACATGACTCCGCTCCTGTTCCCCGATTCGGTCACCCTGTGCCGACCACCCACAAACTAAGCGCGCTCTCTCGCCTGACGACCTGGCCGAGAAGGGGAAGGCTCAGGCCACGCGCAAGAAGACGCTCTCTTGCGCGATCAAGAGCGCGGCAGACGGAGTTGGGCTTAACAGCGGAGCGGGATGCGCCCGCTCGAGAAATGAGCTGCGAATGGAGTGCTGTGCGCCGGGAACAAAACGGAGACGGCCGGATTGCGCGTCGCTGCCCGCCACGTTGCAGAGGCGGGGACCTGGGAGAAATCTTCGTTGTCGCTCTCGTCGGGTTCCGCCAGCAAGGGGGAAGACCAAAGGACGTCGTCGCAACTGGCCGTGCGCGGCGCGAGCGGCCATCGGCGGAGCTCACGCCGCAGGTGCTTGAGACAAAGAAATCATGCGCGTGGGCTCCAACGGTGTCCCGGTCGAGCGGCTTCGCGCTGGGGACGAACAGCGAGAACACAAGGATCAAGGTCTTGAGAGCCATCAGAAAGACCCCGAGCTCGCGAACAGTTCTGACCCAGACTGTACGTGGCGTGCACGCCGGTCCTGGCAAGTGGGCCCTGCGACAGAAAGGCAGAATTGAAGCGCGGAACCGATCGAACCACATCGTCGTCATCGGCTCTGAGGGTATCATAACTTGAATCAATTTCCCGTCAAGCGTCGAATTCGCATGGTCGCCTTTCGCTCCGCGAACGGATGTTTATCTGAAGGATAAAGAAACGTTCTTTCGCGGAGCGAAAGACGACTTTTCAGGTGCGGGCCTATTTCGGCGCAGCCGTCTCGTGGAGATCCGATTTTCGTCGCCGCGGGCCGGCCCAGTGCCCCCAGTGCTTCGAGGAGCGATCGAGCTTCCGCTCCACGGCACTGAGCCGGTTTTCGACCGATTCCGGCGCCCCGTGCACCAGGACTCGCTCGCCCCGCCGTAGAGGCTCTTTCGGCAGGAGGCCCTGTGTCGCCTCCGCGGCCGTCAATTGCTCTTCCTTGGGGATCGGCGTACTGCGCACGAGCACCTTGCCGCCCTGCCGCTCCTTCACCTCGACACGCCGCATCGTGAATTGGTGCCTGGCCGGATCGGGCTGCACGAACACCACGCTCTGCTTGCCGTCGTCCACGAGGGCATCCGCCGGGATCTCGACCACGTCGTCCGGCGGCGGGATGTTCACCGTGACCGTGACGTATTGCCCCGCCCGGATCCGCTGTCCGGGGTTCTCGACATACCCCTTGATGACCGCCGTGTGCTGATTGGGATCGATCAGGTAGCCGATCTCGTCGATGGTGCCGGTAAGTGCCGTATCCGATGCCGCGCCCACCGTTCGCACGGTCCACCGCCTGTCGTTGCCGCGGAGGGCGTCCAAGGCCGGCAAGGAACCCTCGGGGCAGTTGACAATGACCTGCAAACGGCTCACGTCGGCGATTTGAAACAGGTTGACCGTGTTGTCGACCACCATCTCGCCCTTGTGGACGTTGCGTTCGATGACGACGCCGTCGTCGGCTGCGCGCGCAAGGTCACCCTGCCCCAGGGGTTCTCAGCCTCCTTGTGAAGATCAACCTTGCCGCCGGCGGCTTGTTTCTCGCGCTTCACCCACCGGCCCTCGGGAGTCTTCAACCACGCGTCCTTGTCGGCACTGATCTTCTTGGCCTCGGCATGAAGCAGCGTCGATCTCGTCCTGGGGGATGTCCCACAACTTGAGGTTGTTGAGGGCCCGGTTGACGGCGGTGCGGTCGCCCTGCACGGCGCGCTCATACGTGCAGCATGAAGCACTTCGGAACCGCTGCTCGGTTCTGGTCTCGCGCCTCGTCGAGGATCTTCTGGTCCAGCTCGAGCTGCACCAGGGCATCCAGCAGATCGTTCTTCTTGGACGCCACGTCCGCACTGTAGAAAACCGCCAGGAGATCGCCCTTCGAGACGCTGTCACCCGGCCTCAGCTCGCGGAACTCGGCATTGTCCGGTCTTGCGGGAGCGATCCCGGACCTGGGCCAGTTGGACCACTCGGGCCGGAGCGAATCGAGCGCGGATGCGGTGCGAGCCGTGCGGGATCGAAGTCGCGTGGAACCGGGAAGCACGAGCGGCTTGGTCGTGATCGTGCTCGGCGGTTGTGCGACCGCAACCGAGGTTCTGCTGGCCCTTGTGGGTTCCCGAGGCAGCGACCTGCGAAGGGCCCTGCGCCAGGCCACCGACGCCCGTGGTGATGACGGCCAGTGTGGCCAGCCCCAGTACGATTTCCTGTGACTTTCGCGAGCAGCATGGCTTTGAGAGCTCCTTGAGCGAGAGTTGCGATCGAGGTCGAGGCGGCCTCGGCCAGGGCGGCACCCGCCGCGACGCGCGTCGCGGCCCGGATCGTGGAATCGACGAGCGAGAGCGGGACGACGAACGTCCTGGCCAGGGCTTCGCGCGCCAACGCCCGATCCAGTGCGAGGGCCGAGAGGGCGAACTCCCGGCGCACCAGGCGACGGCGCAGCAAGTCCTTGGCCCGGGCGAGCCGGCTGGAGAGCGTTCCCTCCGGGATGCCGAGCTCGCCGTGCGGCCGCGCGGCGCGTCAGGCCATTCAGCTCGCAGAGGACCAGGGCACCGCGATAGCGCTCCGGCAAGCGGGCCAGCTCCTCGTCGAGGATTGCTCGCAGCTCGTCGGAGGCAGGCTGATCGTCACCTGCCGGCGTATTCTGAGACCGAGAGATCGCGTGCGCCCGTCGTTCTCGTGCCTTGCGGCGCCCTGCGCGGGCGCGGGCGTCGAGTGCGATGCGATGGGCGACGCCGAAGAGCCAGTTGGCCAGTTGCTCGGGCCGCGCGATCGAGGTCGCCTTCCGCGCCAGGACCAGGAATGTGGCCTGGAACGCATCCTCGGCCTCGTGCCGGTCGCCCAGGACGCGGCGGCACACGCCCAGGACCATCGGCCCATGACGCTCCACCAAGGCCGCGAACGCGGCCTCCGCGGCGTCGTCTCGCCGCGCGACAAACCGGCCCAGCAACTCCTCGTCGCTGAGATGGCCCGTCGCCCCGAAGACGAGCAACCCGTCCAACTGGTTCCACACGCCGCGCGACAATGCGCCCCGCATCGCGAGCCCTCCACGTTCTCGTCCGCACGAATCTACCCGTTACTTGGGCCCACCGGCCGGCGCGTCCGGAGTTGTTCGGAGAATCTGTTCCAGCGATAAGGCGGTCGGAGGCTGAAGCGGTCACACCCAATCCTACGCCCTTGCTGCACAGAGAGTTCGGGCTGGGATCCGCTCCGTTTTGTCTGCTGCGCCGTGGCCGTCATATCCGCACGGTCGCCGGCAAAAATCGTGTCGGAATTCCTCAAGAGCCCAGCCCGAATTGTCGAAAACGGTTGAGCAGGCACGACGGCAAGGAGGCAGGACGAATGGGACGCAATGACACGGAACGGCGACAAGGCGGTCAGTCAGACCGGATCGACGATTCGCCCGGTAGCACGAAAACGGTCAAGGTGACTCTCCATCTCACCGTCGGCACGGCACAGCGTCTCGGCGTCGAGTCGGCGATGCGGCGGATCTCTCAGTCAGCCATCGCCGAGGAAGTTCTCGCGGCGTACTTGAGCCGCTGGCAACTCCCCGCCGTGGCGGACTCCCATCGGCTCGAAGCGGGGTGAGACGACGGATCGCGACGGAAGGAAATCGTTGCTCGCGTTCGACGACGCGGGCAACCACCAGCGACGCCGAGCTTCGTTCGAAGCCGGCCTGCGCGGCATGGCCGAATCTGGCCGCCGCACTTCTCTTGGCCTTGGAGTAGGAAGACCCTGTGATGTCGATGCGTTGGGCTGCACTGATCTGTGTCATTCTGCTCGTGGCCGGCTGCCGCACGCCGGCCCTGCGAGTCGATTGACCAGACCGTGTCAGACCTTGCCGCCCATCCCTTTGACGTCGCGCCGCCTCGCGTCAGGAAGCCCGTCGACGCCGGTCCTCCTGCGGTCACGCGCTGCCCGCGGCCGACGTGCCTCCCGCCGCGGCGCCCCGAGCCCGGATGCGCCGCAAGCGTTGCCGCCGGCGGTCGACGCGCCAGCCGCCGGCCGCGGCTCGTCGTGCGCCGCTGCCCGCGGCCACTGGGCGGCGTCTGTCCAGTTCCCGGCCGCACAGACGACGACGTCGTTCGGACCTCGTTGACCCAGCCCGACAGAACCGCCCTCTGACCAGGTCCCGACTCCGATCCAGAAGTTTGAGCTGACGATCCCTCCGGCGGTCCCCGGTTCGGAAACGCCGGTGGTCACGTTACCGAACGACCGGGCAAGGCGGCCAGAGGCCGTCGCCCGGCTCTTTCCCCAACTGCCGCCACTGCCCGAGGAGCCCGTGCCGGTGCCGGGCCCCAACGGCCGCCCGTATACGCTGGCAGACCTCCACCGGATGGCGGCCGCCAACAATCCGGCCTTGCGCCAGGCCATCTCCGATATCGAAGCGGCCCGCGGCGTCCTGAAACAGTCCGTCACTTATCCCAACCCGACGATCGGCTACGAGACCAATCCCGACAACAACAACACGGGCTCGGGCGTCCAGGGGTTCTTCATCGATCAGGTGATCAAGACAGGGGGTAAATTGACCCTCGCCGGTGGCACGGCGGCGATGAACTTGACGCAACGCGGAGCTGGCCTTGAAGCGGGCACGCAGCGATCTGGCCACCACGATCCGCGGTGACTACTACACACTCTTGGTCGCCAAGGAAACGGTCCGCGTCAACAAAGCCCTGGCCCAGTTCACGGACGAGATTTTCCGGCTGCAAGCCGACCTGCTGGGAGGGGGGTTCGCCGCCAGCCACGAGCCGGCGGCCCTGCGGTCGCAGGCCTTCATCGTGCGCCTCGCCTACCAGCAAGCCATCGCACAACTACATCTATGCCTGGAAGCAGCTTGTCGCGGACATGGGGCTCCGGCAGTTGCCCTTGAGCCAGGTCGAAGGCGAGGTCGACCGGCTCATCCCGTACTACGACTACGACGAGATTCTCGCCCTTGTCCTGCGCAATCACACCGACGTCCTCACGGCCAGGTACACGATCAAGGGAGCCGACTACAGCCTCAAGCTGGCCCGAGTCACTCCGTTTCCCGACGTGGAGGTGCGCGGCGACCTCTGGAAAGAGCACATGATTCAGCCCTTCCAGAACTACTACACCATCAGTGTGAGCATCCCATTTCCGATCTGGGACCAGAACAAGGGCAACATCCGCGCCGCCGCCGCGGCGATGGTCCGTGCCGTCGAGCAGCCGCACGCCGTCGAGGTGAACCTGACCACGAATCTGGCCACGGCTTATGCCACTTACAAGACCAACCTGCTCGCCCTCGATTATTACCGCCGTAACATCCTGCCCGATCAGGTCCGCTATTATCGCGGCGTCTTTGAACGACGGCAGGATCGACCCCAACGTGGCCGTTCGGCGACCTGGTGCAGGCCCAGCAGACTCTCGTCGCGGATGTCACCGTCATACCTGGGAATCCTGAATTCACTGTGGACATCGGTGGTCGGCGTTGCCGACTTTCTCCAGACCGACGATCTCTTCCAGCACGGCAAGCCCATGGAGATACCGAGACTGCCCGATCTTGAGAGCTTGCACGTCTGGCCATGTCCTCACCCTCACGAGAACCTAGACGTCCGCCCCGGGCGAGCCCGAGGCTGCCCCGCCGGCGGTCCCGATCCCAGCCCGGGAGCCATGAATTCTCCCGTCGCCGACGCAGCCACCCGCACCAGGCCAGCCGACCAATCGGCCGAATGCGACGGCGGCCGCCGGCCCCGCGAGCCGACCGGCTGATCCAGCCAGGCCGGCGGGCGACCCCGATCGAGCGCTGCCGGGCTTCGAGCTTCCCTGGCGCTTCGGCTGCCGGCAAGGCTCTGCGGGAAAACTTGTCGAAGCTGCTGGGGGCATTCGAGTCGCCGTTTGGAGCTCCGACGTCCGCGACTCAGCCAGTCGCGCTGGCTCTGGTACCGTTCGCCCAGGACCTTGCAGGGCGCTCGACCGCGGTCAGCCTATGGAGTTCACCATGATCAAAATAAAACACCTACTTCTGGCCGGCGCCGTCGGTTTGGCGCTCTCCAACGTGGGCCTGGCACAAGACAACGGTGCGCAAGCCGCCCGCGCGCACCATCCTCGGGCACGGCCGCCGCCGTCGTCGACGACGTGCTGGCGCAGGAACGCCGTCCCCGAGCCCATTGCCGGGGCCGCCCGATGCCGGCGTCGGCTCAGGGGTCCTGGAAGCGTTGCCCAGGCCGCGCGACATCCCCCAATCGCTGTTCGCGCCGGCCCCCACGCAGCCGGGGGCAGCCATGCCGATTGATACACCGTATTTCACCGCGGCGATCCGCTCCTCGACTGGGCGCCGTTCGGGGCCCCGGGCTGGTTTGCCGGGGCGGAGGCTCAGATCGTCAAGCCGCACTTGATCACCGACTATACCAGCGGCGTGTTCCCGGGCAGGTTCGTGAATAATGCCCCGGGTTACAGGAACCTGGGCGGGAACTCGACCACTCGTGAATCTTCCCTCCGCCGGGACTCGATTGGACCTGCGGCTCCCCGCGTTTTTGCGGGTTACCGCCTTCCCTCCGGGTTCGGCGAATTGATGGTGGCTTACCAGCACCTGGCGAGCTCGGGCAGCAGCAGCGTCCCCGATATCAATGGGCCTGTCAGTCTCAACACCCGGTTCGCCTGGGACATTCGTCGACTTAGACTACAACAGCCGCGAGCTGTCCCTCTGGGACAGGTGGGACATGAAATGGACGGTCGGGCTGCGTCAGATGTTTCTATTCGACAGCACAACCGGAATGCAGCCATTCGACCAGGCGTTCGGCAGCAACGGTATTATCTTCGCGCGACAATTCAACAATTTCTACGGCATTGGTCCGCATGCCGCAATCGAGTTGAACCGTCGCTTCGGCGACTCCCGGTGGTCGTTCTATTGCCGGGGCGATTTCAGCGCGAGCTTGGACTACGTCAATCAGGGCGGGCTCACAAACAGCGTCGACCGCGCTCAACAGGTTCGACCGGCCAACGTCTGGCCAGTACATCAGCAGTTCGGCCACCAGGCCGCGCCGGTCGATCACCGGCCGGGCGGGCCTCAGTTGGAAGCCGTCGCCGACCAGCCTCTCGCGAGTGTTCATCGGCTACCAGTACCAGGTCCATCTACAACCTCGATATTCTTCCCCAGTTTAACAACACCCCTTACGCTCCCCCCTCGCTCGGCCATGTTCTGGGCTCAAGGAATCGTACTGCAAGCGACCTTCAACTGGTAGGCAGTTGTCCCGCGATCGCTGCCGCTTGTTGATCCGAGTTATCAAGTTCGAGCCCCCGACCAAAGCCGTCGCGGTTCTCCACGAGCGCCCGGACACTCCCTTGCACGGCGCCGATGTCGAGACGATAATCCCGCAGTCGACCCGCAAGCTTGAACCACCCCCGCAGGAGTCACGCCGACAATGCGAGCCGCTCAAATCCCCCAGGCGAAAGGGCCAATTGAGATCGTGGACCGAACGATGCCCGAGCCAGGCGAGAGCTGGGTTCGAATCAAGGTCCAGGCTTGCGGCGTCTGCCACAGCGATTCGATCGTCAAAGAGGGAATCTTTCCGGGCATATCGTATCCGCGAGTTCCCGGTCACGAAGTCGCGGGTGTGATCGACGCGGTGGGTCCCGGTGTGGCAAGGTTGTCCCGGGGTCAGCGCGTGGGGGTTGGGTGGCACGGCGGCTATTGTGGGCAGTGCGATTTCTGCCGACGCGGCGATTTCTTCGCGTGCGAGACCGGTCAGGTGACCGGCATCACTTTCGACGGCGGATATGCCGAGTACATGATCGCTCCGGCTAGCGCGGTCGCTCTGTTGCCCTCGGATCTCGCAGCCGTCGATGCGGCGCCGCTCATGTGCGCGGGCGTCACCACGTTCAACGCGCTCCGAAACAGCGGTGCGCGGCCGGGCGACGTCGTCGCGGTGCTCGGCGTGGGTGGCCTGGGCCATCTCGCCATTCAATACGCGGCGAAGATGGGGTTTTACACCGTGGCGATCGTGCGCGGTCAGGACAAGGGCCCGCTCGCCAAGCAACTGGGCGCGTCGATTTACATCGACAGTCAAGCAGAAGACCCGGCGGCCGAGCTCCGCAAGCTGGGCGGCGCGCGTTGCGCTGGCGACGGCAACAAGCGGCGACGCCATCGCCGCCCTCCAGACCGGCCTGGCTGTCAAAGGCACTCTCCTCATGGTCGGCGTGCCCGACTCGCTGCAAATCATGCCCGTTCCGCTCAACATGGGCATGCGCTCGGTAAAAGGCTGGTATTCCGGAACCTCGATTGACTCGCAGGACACCGCCCTTTTCAGCGCACGCAACGGAGTGCGCTCGATGAATGAACCCTATCCGCTCGAACGCGCCGCCGAAGCGTATGACCGCATGATGAGCGGCAAGGCGCGATTTCGCGTCGTGCTCACGATGCCGTCAGCCTGAAGTGCGCGGACACGGGTCGATCGCGAAGACCGGCGACACGTTCCGGCAAATGCCGAACCGTGTCCTACACTGTAAGTAGTACCAGGCAGTCTGCCGAACCACCGGGCGGACTTCGCGCCCGATCACGATACCCTTCAAGGCGACCGATGAACGCCGGCGACCACCGATGGCAAGTTCTTTCGCAGAAGCGGCCGTCCAGCCCCTGATCATCGAGCTCCTGTCACGTCGCAACTGGTTCGAGCCCAAGCGGCTAGGCGAGATCGAGGAGGTCCTTCAGAAGTCGAAGCCCGGTTCACTCGCCGAGGTCACCCTGATCCGGGCCGGCTATATTTCCGAGCAGGAGGTCGCCAGCGTATACGGCGAGGACCTGTTCCTACCCACGATCCAGAGCACCCTCGACGCAGGCGCCCTCGACAAGGACCTTGCCGGCGTCCTTCCCGAAAAGCTCTGTACCGACCGCCTGATCTGCCCGATGAGCGTTCACGACGACGTTCTCGACGTCGCCTTCGTCTCGCCCGAGGAGCTGGGCGTCGTCGATGAGCTGCAGCTCATGACGGGCTTGCGAATCAACCCCATCATCGCGCCCCTTTCGGTGATCGAGGCCGGCCTCGATGTACTTTATCGCGCCAATCGCGACACCAAGGCGATCGGCGAAGGAACCGAAGATTTCGCCACGATCGAGGGTGAACATGAAGACGACAGCGACAGCATCCTCAATCTCGACCTGATACCGCCGGCCGACGCCAATGGCCGCATCGTGCGCATGGTCAACCAGATTCTCGAGCAGGCGCTGCGCAACCGTGCCAGCGACATCCATCTCGAGCCGTTCGAGGACGGCTGCAAGTTTCGCCTGCGCATCGACGGCGAGCTTCATGAGCTGCCGCCCCCGTCCAAGAGCGCCTTTATCATGATCGTCTCACGCTTGAAGATCCTGGCGAAGATGGATATCGCCGAGAAGCGAATTCCCCAGGACGGCGCCATCGCGCTGCGCACCGGCGACAAGCGAATCGACCTCCGTGTCAACACGGTGCCCACGGTTCACGGCGAAAAGATGGTGATGCGAATCCTTGACAAGGGAGCGATCCCGCTCGAATTGACCGGTCTGGGCCTCGACCAGCGGCAATCGACAGACTTGCTCGAGTCGATCGAGTCGCCTTACGGCCTGGCACTCGTCACCGGGCCGACCGGCAGCGGCAAGTCGACGACACTGTATTCCTGTCTCAACAAGCTCAACACGCCCAAGGTCAACATCTGTACGGTCGAGGACCCCGTTGAGTACAAGTTCAAGGGGATGAATCAGGTGCAGGTCAAGGCCCCGGTCGGGCTCACGTTCTCGTCTGCGCTGCGGTCTTTTTTGCGGCAAGACCCCGACATCATCATGGTGGGCGAGGTCCGCGACCAGGAAACCGCCGAGATCTGCCTGCGGGCTGCGCCTCACCGGGCACTTCGTGCTCTCGACCATCCACACCAATGACGCCCTCTCGGCGGTCACCCGCCTTCAGGACATGGGGATCGAGCCCTTCCTGCTTGCCTGCGCGCTCCGCGTGCTGGAGGCCCAGCGCCTGGTTCGCCGGCTCTGTACCAGTTGCAAAGAGCCCTACGAGGTGACTGCCGAGCTGGCCGAGCAGCATCGGCTTACGCCGGGTGAAACCTTCTACCGGCCGAAGGGATGTCTGCAATGCCGGCGCCTCGGCTACCGGGGCCGAGTCGGTGTCTTTGAGGTGGTGCGAATTACCCCCCGGCTGACGCAGCTCATTCAAAAGCGCACTCCCCTCGATCAGCTCCGCAAGGCGGCGCGCGACGAGGGAATGAAGACGCTCTTTGACAGCGCCCTCGACAAAGTGCGGCAAGGACAGACCAGCCTCGAAGCTGCGCCTCAGCGTCACGATGGCCGAAGAGTGAAAGACATGAGTTCCGACTCGATCGAAAGCCGGCGCACAGAAGCGGACCGCCGCACAAGGCCGACGTCGCCGCTCGATTCCCTTCGCCTGCGTGGCCGGCGCGAGCGGCCGAGCGCGCGGCCGAACGCCGCGGCACCCATTTTGTCGACCGTTTCGACGCGACGACGCTCGCCCTGATCGTCGCCCTCCTGGCACTCACGATCCTTGACGGGCTCTTGACCATCGAGCTCCTCGACACCAACAGCGTGGAATTCAATCCGCTCATGGCGCGTTCTCGACCGGGGCCACGACACGTTTCTGCTGGGAAAATATCTGCTCACGGCGACCGGCCTGCCGCTGATCGTCGTTTACAAGAATCACACCATGTTCGGCACTCGCTTTCGCGTCGGGTTCTTGATTCCTGTCTTCGTCGGGCTTTATCTGGTGCTCGTTTCCTATCAATGGAGGCTCCTCCACGCAGGTCGTGCGGGTTCGCCCCCCGCACGCCATGCTCCGTCTGGTTTTTTTTGAGCTATAAGACTAATGGCCGGTAAAAGAGCAGCCTGCGCGAGGCTTTTCGTGGTTTCCCTCGAGCGTGAATGAGAGCCGATCGTGAGCCCTATCCATCACGTGATTCTGGCGTTACTGTTTGCCCTCGTCGGGTGCTGCGTGGGGAGCTTCTTGAACGTGTGCGCGCATCGGATGCCGCGCGGGCTGAGCCTGTTTCGACCGCGGTCGCGCTGTCCGCGCTGCCTGGCTGCGATTCGCGCCAGAGACAACGTTCCCGTTCTGAGCTGGTTGGTCTTGAGAGGAGAGTGCCGAGATTGCGGCTGTGCGATCCCGGTTCGGTATCTCTTGGTCGAGCTCGCCGTGGGGTTGATGTTTGCCGCGGTCTATCTCGTCGAGGTGGCCCTCGCCTCGGGCGACTTGTGGGAGCGGACAGGCGCCTTGTTCGCCCTTTTCCAGTTGCTCGTGCTCTGGACGGCGATCTGCATTCTCACAACAGCAGCGATTTTGGCCTACGATCAGAGACCGGTCGGGTCATCACTGCGCCGACCCTGCCTGGTCCGGCGGCAGTAGCCTCGCGGGGACGACGGCCGTGGCGGGGGCAATCGCGGGATTGGGACCGCGCACCGACTGCCCATTGGAACGATTGAAATCCGTCGCCACGTTGCTGGCGGGCTTCGCCGCCGCCGGGTTCGCCTGGCTGGGTTTTTGCGGGTCGGAGCGCCGCGCGAACCTGTCGGAGATCGAGCCGAAGAAGCGCCGTCTGGGAGGGGGGGAATCCTGAGGCTTATTCTGGGTCGACGCGGGCGCGGGCGCGGGATTCGGTTGCGAGCCCGGCGGGACGGTGCGTGCCTGCGCTGTGATTAGAGGCGACCTCGGCGGCGGAATGAGCCTGCTCGCCGGAACAGCCGCGCTGCCGCTCGTGAGGGCGACCGTGGGTTGCACGCCGACCGCCGCACCCGGCGGTTGCGGCGACCCTGAACGCGGTGCGAGCATGCCGGCCGAAACCACGCTTACCGAGTTGTCGCCCGCAATAATCTGGCCGGGCTTGCCGTCGCTGGAAGTCGGCGAGCCGATATTCGGGTTAGGACAGTTGGACTGCATTCGGTCAGGTGACCAGATGTGCGGCGTCAAGAGCACGACCAGCTCTCGCCGACCCTCGTTCTTCTGGCGGAAGCCGAACAAGTAGCCTAAGGCCGGTATCTGGGAGAGGCCCGGCAACCCTTGAATCGAGTAATCGTCCTCGTCCTCCATCAGGCCGCCGATGACCAGCGTCGCTCCGTCGGGGACCATCACGTTGGTCGTCAGCTCGGCCGTCTGCTGGTTGGGAATGTTATTGGTGACCGTAGCCCGAGCTGCGCTCGGGATGGATCTCCATGCGGATCATGCCGTCTTCGGAGATGAACGGGCGAATCCGCAGCAGGGTGCCCGTGTTCAGGAACTGGACTTGCTGGATCGTGCTGGTGAAATTCTGCGAGAACGTCTGGAAGCCGAGGCGGCAGCCGAGCTGGATCTCGGCGCGCTGTTTGTTCAAGACGAGGATGCGGGGACTGGCCAGGATCTTGGTGCTGCCGATCGTTTCCAGGGCCTGGATAAAGCCGGTGACGTTGTTGGCGACAAAGCCAAACTTCGCCCCGTTGGCCGACGGAGGCAAATCCGGTTGGGTCCGAGGTCGACACCGGCGATCTTGCCGGCCGGTGGTCAGCAACTGGGTCGGATTGAAACCGACATTGCTGTTGAGCGAGGTGCCGCTGCCGACCGTGCCCAGTACGGTGCCCAGGTTGTCGACGACGGCAAAGTTGACTCCAAGCTGCCGGGTGCGCTCGAGATCGACGCTGATGATGACCGCCTCGATCAAGACCTGGAACGGTCGCCTGTCGATCCGCTCGACGATCTGGTCGATGATTTTGAGATTGGACTCATAGTCCTGGACGATCAGGAGGTCGCTGTCGGACATGGAGTTGCCGCCGGTCGGAGGCTGATAGCCGCCCACCGTCGCGCCACCGCCGCTGGCGCCCTGGTTGGTCGGGCCGCCGGTGTTCGCCGAACTGGCTCCGCCGCCGCCCGCGCCGGCCGCCCCGGCCCCGCCGGAGACGAACGTCGCCGACTCGCCGATCCCGAACCGATACGACGGCGTGACGGCAACGCGATTCCGGCCCACGTCTGCGCTCAAGAACGGCCTGATCATCGCGCAGCAGCTCGTCTGAGCGAACGTAGTTGAGCTTGTACACCCTGGTCAGATCCGCTCGCGCTTGGTGACTCGGCGTCGTCGTCGACCTCTCCCTTGGTGTAGAGATAGTGAATGTTTCCGTCTTTCTTCTCGACCAGGCCGGTCAGCTTGATCACGGCGTTGAGCACGTCGTCAACGGCTGGTGTCCTCGAAGTTGGCGGTGATCGTGCCGGCGACCTTGGGCGACACGAGGATGTTCACACCGCTGCGACGACTCAGCAGCTCCAGAAGCTGGCGAACGTCGAGCTCGTTGACGTGCATCGTCACCAGGCCGTCTGCGATCGAACTGGATCTGTTGGTCAGCGTCGCGTGGCGCCGGCCGAGGCTGTGCCGCTTGGTTCCGCTGAACCGGCTGGGACGGCTGATTCGACCCGGTGGGGGGGTTGGGTGTCGGCGGACGCACTTGATTGCCCCCCACATTCTGGCCGGGACCAGCCTGGGCCATGCCGCCAGGAATGGCTTCCAGCGGCGGTGGGGCATCTGCAAGCCGTGCGGGGGCATCGAGATTCGGCGGCGTCTGTTCCGAAAAACTCGCCCGCGAAACGGCCGAGTCGTGTTTGGGACCTGTAGCGTGGAGCTCAGGCGCGGTCGCTCGAGTCGGGAATTCGCTCGAGCTTCGGTAAGAGCGACCAAGGCACGAAGTCAGGTGGTTTATTCGCCGCGCCGCCGCCCAGCGTGCGCACCACAATCGCGGCGCCCAAGCAGAAACCAAGCCACTTTATCCCTCTTTTGGCAATTCGACCCAAAATGAACAAACCCCGTTGATTCGGGCCTTCTGGTATTTCATCAAGCTTCGTTTGGGTTCACGCTTTGCCAGGGTTCGCCATCGATCCCTGTCTCGCTAGAACCGCGCGTAACGCTGCATACAGTTCCTCGAAACGCTAAAGTTTTCGGCAACGCTCGCGGCGAACGTGAGGATTCTTCCCGAAATATCGCTTAGGTAAACTCGGTAAGCCCGGTGCGTTCCCCGCTGCGCAATCGAAGCGGAGTTCGCCGGGTGGCAACGAGGTCGGTGGGCTTCGTGGCCCCTGGTTTACCCGGTGCTGCTGCTTGACGTGCTTGCGCTGCTCGTGCCCGATGTAGCACCGGAATTGTAGTTAATGCCCAAGCGGTTGGCCGGCGCTGCGGCATTGATCAGCAGGTTGCGCTTGTAGATTTGGCCGACTCCATCGAGGACTTGCACACGCGACTGGGCGATCGCACTGGCCACCGCAGCCTGGTAGATCTGCAGGTCAGAGCCGGTGGTCGTCGGCAACGGAATGGTCAAGAGCGTCTGTTGGAGGCTGGTTGACGCGGCGCCTGCGATGGTTTGGTACACGTATTGCTGGATCGCACCCTGCTGAACGGGGGTGTGCGGCGGAGTGTTTTTGGTCGGCAGCGGCACCGGTAGGCTGTTGTAGTAATAGACGAGGTTCATGCCCATTTGAATCGTGCGATTGAGGATATAACTCGGGAAAATCGAGGCGGCGCTGGTCTGGGCGGTGGTGAAAACGCTGGCATTGAGTACGGTTCCCACGGGCAGGTTTGTCGTCGGCGGCTGCGTCGCGCTCACGATCAGCAGGTTGCCCGAGGTGCTGCTGCCCGTCACGTAGAAACTGGGCAAGGCAACCGTTCCGATGGTTGGAGTGATGAGCACTGGGCTTGGGTACGTTCCAGCGGTGCCGAATACGGCAGCATTGCTCACTTGGATGACGGGGTCCGGAACCGTGAATTGCACCGTCACCGTCGTGGCGACCGAGACCGTGCCGGTCGACTCTTCGTTGATCGCCTGCGTGTACGCGTTCAATACGTTATTGAACGCAGCGGTGAACGCTGCGAACTGGGCGTTGATCTCCTGTGTCTGTGTCAGCCGTCGGGAAGAATGGGCGGATCCGGCGTGGTGCGTCTCGTGCCGGGCCGCGTGCTCGACTCGCACGGCCAAGTGGCTCGCAGGCGCCGTCACCAAGTGCAACGCGCTCATGAGCACCCGTGGCTCGAGAGCCGCAAACTCTGCGCTCCACTGACCGAGCGAGGGGCGGACTGAGCGTTCGATCCGTCTCCGTCGTCGAGCCTGACTTGGCCGGGGCATAAGGAAAGTTCCGCTTTTATTCTAGCCTGTCTGCCTAGTTCAACTTCTGTGTTATCGGCCTTCGGCGCCGCCGGGACCAGGGGTCCGAGAGCAGCATAGCTCACGATTCCGGCGTTTCCGCGTCGTCCGGCCCTTCGATCGGGCGGGGAGCTGCCGCCCGAGCGGCCGAACGCGGTGTGCCCGCAAGCTCACCGATAACCAGGCTACGGTGGATCTTACGGATTGTTGTTCGGGACCGGGACCGGGAACGGCACATAAGGCCTGTCGACGCCCGGCTGCACCATTCCGCCCTGCATCAAACCTTGCAACACCTCCGGGAGGCTGAGCCCTTGCGCAGCTTCCTGCGCGGCGGCTTCTTCCTCGGCCGCCCTCCTCTCGCGGTTCTCGTTGGGCCGGAGGCCCTCGCCCTTCAATTCCAATGGCGGCGTATGCTGGGGAGTAACGGCAGACGCGTTAAGTCGTTTGGGGAGCGTCGAATCGATCGGAGTATAGGCCCTCATGACCGTGCCGAAATCGAGAGCGATCCGCCGCAGCAAGTTCCACGACAACACGTCGTCACCCAAGCGGGCCGGGCCTATGATCACCCGTACGTTCGTGTTCGAGTTTTGCGGCGTGATCTCGAGCCTCGTGGGCCGTCCGTCAGGAGCGGCCGCTCGGATCGTGATATCTTGCGATGGCGCGGCGCATGGACCGGCGGTTCCGTAACTTTGAAGCCGAGGTCACCCAGGGCCTCGAGGGCGGAGCTCTCAACCTGCAGCGGTGAAAACTGATACACTTGCGACGACGCGCCGCAAAAATCGTAGAAAGCGTAATCGCTGGCCGCGACGCCCGGAATTCCGCCGGCCGCGCGATACCATCCCAGCCCGCCACAACCTGAGGCTGAAGCGAGGCAGATCACCGCCGCCATGATCGGCAAGGTCCGTTTCATCGACCGGCTCGTCTCCTGAAGAGCGGCCCTCGAGCGCTCGAACAATCGGTCGGCGCCGGGACGAGTGCTCCTTCGGGCATGCGGCAGCCGCTCTGCGCACGACGAAAGCGGCATGCGGCGAGCGTCGTTACGCCTTCTTCGACCGATCAAGCCGACTTTCTTGATTCTTTTTAATTTAACGGTTGCGACAGGCGTGCCGGAAATGCCGTTTTGACGCGGCACACGCCAGCGTCGCCGGTCATGGCCATTGGGGAACCGCGCCCGGCAGCGGCAGCGGAACGCTGTAAGTTCCAGGACTGACCGAAACTTGCCAGCAGGTAGCTCCCTGAGCGGGCGCCGGACTGTATTGCACGACATAGCTGCTGGTTGCGCACGTACCGGTCGTGCTCGAAGTGGTCACGCTGACGCCGTAGGTGAACTGGGTTCGGCCGGGATTCGTCGGGTCAGACGGCGCCGAATATTGAAGAAGCTGCACGGCCTGCGCCAGGGCGTTCATCGCCCCCTGGTCGCGGGTTTGCTGCATGACCAGACCGGTCTCGATATAGAGCAGGCTGGTCGACGAGCTGCAAACTGTGCTCCAGATTGCGACCAGAAGGATGAGAAAGATCAGCACGACCGTGAGGGTATACCCCCTGCGCGGTCGCGCTCGCGACCGTGTGATCATGACGGGCTAACCCCAATTAAAGTGTAGGTAGCCGAATAGTTGCGAAACGACACCGTAATCTGGATCAACGCCTGAGCGGTGTTTTCGGGGTTTGGCCCCACAGTGAAGGCGGTTACGTAAGCGGCGACGACGGTCGTCACGCCGCTCGACGAGTTATAGCGCACGAGCTGATTGCCGCTCAACTGGTAGGTGACCGCGATCAGGTCGGTCGTGCTTGCACCCTGATAATTCAAGACCAGAACGTTGGTTTGAGAGAGGTCCCAGCCGGTGAACGTGTACTGGGTTGAAGTTCCGGTTCGTCCCACGCTTTCGGCCAGGAAGCCTCCCAGATCGCAGGCGAGCGACTGGGCGGCGAGGACCCCCTCGTGCGCGATCCTGGCGCGGGCGTCAACCTCGAGCGCGGGCCGCCCGAATGTGGCACAGGTCATGCCCAAGAGCATCCCGAGCAAGGTCGCCAGGGCCGTGGTCAGCACGGTCTCGATGATCGAGAAACCACGGTGGGCGCGATGGCGGCGGTTGCCCTGGCATCGCTTGTGCATTTCCCGGCTGCTTGCCATGGGGGAGCGCATCACGCGGCCACTTCCTGCCGTTTTGGATCACGGCGCCGAAACGTTGACGTATGCGGTCACACTCTGGCTGCCAGGTGCCGCGTCAAGCTCGACAATGGTCGCCGGAAAAGACTGTGGTGCCTGGGTTGGAAGCGGCAACGGGCCCGGATCGCACGCGTTGACGGCCGACGTCATGATCTGGCCGCTTCCGGTCAGTTTCTGAGCCCATACGTTGGTCCAGGGCACGATGTAATACGTATTCCCTGCCAGCATCGTCTGGCTGACGCTGGTCACCGGGTTGGTGAAGACCACCTGGGCTTGCAACTGCAGCTCGAGCTGCCGCACCTGCCGAATCTGCATCACGACAAACGGGCAGAGGCCGGCCAGGCCGATGCCCAGAGCGGCAAACGCCACCTGCACTTCGAGAAGCGTATAGCCGCGCCGGATGTGCCGCTGGCCAGATGCGTGCTCATCGATGGATAGGGTCTTCGCTCGTCTCACTGAAACCTCGGTACGATCGCGATTGTCCCGACCTGATTGCTGCACGGTTCCCGACACTGTCCCGTCGGCGGCAATCGTGAAGCTGCCGGTCCAGAATGTCGAGCCGTTGCGCGTGGCCGTTGCGGTGAACCAACTGTCGGTGGAATTGGCGACGGAATAACTATAGGGCGCCGTAGCAGTGGTGAGCGATGGATCGATCAAGCTCGCCGAAAGGAGTGTGTTCAAGTCGGGCGAATAGGTCCGGTTCTGCAGCCAGTAGAGCCGCTGCGCCGACCAGATGGCGCGCAGGCTGGCCCCGGCCACGTCGGCGCGCGACTGCTCGAGCGACTGCTGGAAAAGCGGCACCCCCATCGAGAGCAGCACCCCCGTCACGATCAGGCAAACGAGCATCTCGATGAGCGTATAGCCCCGCCGCCCCCGCGGGTGCCGGCGGCCGCGCTGCGCGCGCCGCCGGAAAACCACCCGGCGCCGTCTCCTGGCGTGCCCTCTCTGCTGTGCTCATG
Source organism: uncultured Isosphaeraceae bacterium (assembly GCA_963830625.1). Classification (GTDB taxonomy): domain Bacteria; phylum Planctomycetota; class Planctomycetia; order Isosphaerales; family Isosphaeraceae; genus CAWHMZ01. The sequence continues at coordinate 364,901 of CAWHMZ010000015.1, forward strand.
TGCTGTTTCTCCTCGCGATCGACATCGAATCACGACGCGACGTTCTCGGCCGTCGCCGGGGCAAATGCCGGCGCGACGCCGTTTGCTTCATTTCACGTTGCCTGCCATCTCGAACATCGGCATGTAAATCGCCAGCATGAGCCCGGCGATCGACGATCCCATTCCCATGATGATGATTGGTTCGACCATCTTGGTGACTTTGAGAATCATGCCTTCCATTTTTTCCTTGAAGAACGGGGCGACCTGCTCCATGACTATCGGCAAGCTGCCCCGACTCTTCACCGACCTGAACCATGCTGGTCAGCATCGGCAGAAACAATCCCGACTCGATCGAGTGCTGCATGCAGGGGCCTTCCCGCCGCGACCTTGAGCGCGACGCGCTCGAGCGCATCGCGATAGATCGGGTTGGTCTGGAATATGCCCTTGATGGTGTACATGGTTTCCATCATCGGCACGCCGCTCTTAAGAAGAGCGACAGGTTCGAGGCGAAACGGTACATGGCCATCTCGATCACGAGCTGCCCGACGGTGGGCACGACCATCAGGGTACCCGATGACGTACCTGCGCCCGTTTTCGGTCTTGAAGAACTGCTTGAACCCGACGACGGTCGCCACGATCGCGATCACGCCATAATGACCGTATTTGACGATCGCATCCGAGGCGTCGACGACGAACTGGGTGATGCCGGGCAGTTGCGCGTCCATGTCCTTGAACATCTTGGCGAACACCGGCACGACCATCCAGAGCATGACCGTCACGGCGATCACCGCCACCACGATCAGGATCAGCGGGATACATCAGCGCGCCTTTGACCTTGCGCTTGGTCTCGCGGGATTCGCGGATCTGCTTGTTGAGCTCGATGAGAACCTGGGCCATCTTGCCGGTGACCTCACCGGTGCGAATCGCCTCGAGCCACTGGAACTCGAAAATATGGGGGAACGTGGCGGCGGCGGCGTGAAACGTGCTTCCCGCCGCGACCTTGGCCGTGATCTCATCCAGTACCGCCCGGAGCTTGGTGCTCTCGCATTGAGCTGGCCGCAATCTTCAAGGATTGCAAGAGCGGCGTGCCCGAGCTGACCAGGGTCGCGAGCTGATGAAAGAACGACAGGGTATCTTCGAGCTTGGCACCCTTATGCGCCTTTTTCGAGATCCGCGCATGAGCCACGACCCATTCGTCGAACGGCCAAAGTCCACCTCCCCTCTTGCCGGCAGGCTCAATGACGTTCGCGACGAATCGCCAGCGCCTCACTGGCGCCCGCCACGCTCGCCGTGGCATTGTCCAATCAACTCTAGCCTGCGTCACTCCGGCCATGCCAGTGCGCACCTGATGCCGTAAGCGATCAGACGTGTCGCAATTCGGCACCAATGCCCGGTGGCCCGGCTGCCGGCAGCATCACGCCACGGGGAAATGACTGTTGATTTTTCCGATCAGACGCTCCACCCGATTTGAGCGCCGCAAATCTGTGACCTAGCATTGAGTGTCTCGGGCGGGATGTCACCGCAACGTGACAATGTCTCAGCCAAGACGGTGTCCTCGGGACACGCGTCGGCGATCCATCCTTGATGTGAAATCGACGGGGATCGCCGGAGTCGTCTCTGACCTGCAGCTTGTGCTCTCTGGGCGATCGTCTCAGCGATGAGTCCAGGTCAGAGCCGAGCTCACGCTGAGAAGGTTCCCCCTGTCGCTCGACGAATCCGGATTCGAACACAAGAACAAGAGAGAGCCACAACAAATGCAGCAACGTTCACACGAAAACGCGAGCCCGCAAAGGGTTCACCCTGGTCGAACTTGCGGTCGTGATCGTCATCATTGGCGTTCTGGCCGCCTTCGGAGTTCCCAAGTTCCTCAACTCCGTCGAAAAGTCCAAGGCCGCAGAGGCGTTCAATTACCTGTCGGCCATTCAGGGCGTCACAGGAGCGGTACCTGGCGCAGAACGGCTATTACGCCACCGCGATCACGAGTCTCGACATCACCCTGCCGAATCCGCAGTACTTCACGGTCCGGAGCGTGATTACGCGGCACACCAGCACCACCGGCTCACCCGACGTGGTCGCTCGAGCTCGATCGCAACTCCAATGCGAGCTATTCTTACAGCGTCGTGTGGAACCAGAACGGCTTCGACACGACGCACTCGACCATCATCGGCTACCCGCAATCTGCCCGGTGACGATCACTTCGTCGGGTAGCGGCGGTAGTGGCGGCAGCGGCAGTGGTAGCGGCGGCAGCGGCGGCAGCGGCTCATGATCGCGGCTGTAGCCAGAGCAATAGCGCCCTCACGTGACGTCTGGCGCTCGTTGCCCTGGTGATCGTGGCATCGACCCCTGGGCGGGCGGCCGGCACCGGTCGCCCGCCCCCATTTCGGCCTGGCGGTACCAGAGCGGGAAAGCCCTCGACCATGAAACGGTGGAATCGATTCACGTCCAACGGCCGGCCATCGGTGTGCTCGTCGATCAAAGGCGGATCGCCCTCTCGGTGACGACCGCAACCCCGCGCGGCCGCCGAGAGGTTGCTCGTGAGGTGCGCGAGTGTGATGAGGGGTCGATCGAAGAGGTGTTGGGGCAAATGCTCGAGCCCTGGGTCCCCGCGGCTGGCGCCAAGCGCGCGACGGCACAAGCCATGGGTGCGGGTAGGTCTGCCGGCGCCGCGGATTTTCCAGGCGACGATGGCGGTTACCTCCTCCAACCGCCAGAATTCCGCCCAGAACTTTTTCCTCGAGGCCGTTCAAGCGACCAACGTCCGGGCTGAGGATCGGATCGTCGAGATGATCAAGATCGAGCTCGATGCTCGATCGCTGGCTTGCGTCGCCGCGTCGCCGCGGGTGGTGATTGATTCGTCGATCGAGATGATGAGCAAGCTGGGCACGCGCGTCGCACTGATCGAGCCGGCGCCCGCTGCGCTCTTCCGTGCAGGAGCGTTTCACCGCAAGGCACCGCGCGGGTCGAAGTTGTGCATCCGGTTCTTCCTGGGAGAACAGCAGGCGATTGGAGTTCTCGCCGCAGGCGCGCAGCCGCTCTTCTGGCACACGTTTGACCTGCCAAAGGGCGACGAGACCGCCGCGATCCTGGCGGCCTATTCCACGCTATGGATGCTGGGCCGCGACGCTCGAATCAGCACACCCATCGACACGGTCATCGTTCACGGCCGGCCCGAGCTCGCACTGGCGCAGCTCCAAGAGGAGACTTTCCGCCAGCGGTTAGGGGCACGGCTGGTACGGTGCGACTCTTCCGCCATTCGACGCGGGCTCGGCCGCTTTGGGGTTGGCCCTCGCCGAACCCTTTGCCGACGATGGCGGACTCGACCTGGCGCGCACGCTCAAGCCGCCGGTCGGCATCCGCGACATTTTCCCCTACGGCGAGCTGATCGCCCACTGCGCAGTGCTGTGTGCGGTTTCGCTGTATCTGGTCGTGGTCGCCGCCGAGGCCAACCATCGCCTGCGCGCGATGCGCGGCGCGGTCCGGGCGATTCCGTGGCTCGAAAACCAGGACCAGCGCAAGCTCGACGACGAAAAAAAGACGGTTCAAGAACGGCTCAAGGCCGTGAGCGTGTTTCGCGACAGCCGCGTGAACTGGTCGGGCTTGCTGCGCACGGTTGCCGCCGCCATGCCTCCGAGCACCATCATCACCACGCTGGCTGGCGATGCCGAAATCGAGGCGGGATCGCGTTCGGGTGCGGGCAAGTCCAAGAAGAAGCTCGTCGTCAGCTTCGAGACACCGCTGACCGCCAAGGGGGCTTTGCCCCAAGAGATCGACAGCTTCCTGGCGAAACTGCGCGGCGATCGGACGCTCAAGCGCCATTTCCCGCTCTCCGAGGTGACCGGCTTTCGCGCCAACCCAGCCAAGCAAGGTGCCGCTGCGTCGGCATCGTTCAGTGTTGTGTGCCTGCCTGGCACCGAGAAAACCAAGAAGTCCGCCGGCCGCTGACGCGTACTTGTTCGACGCGGGCCGCCGCAGCCCCACGATGAGTTGTTGCCGCCATGAGCCAGCCCTCACCGAAAAACGACGCCCGCGAGCAGATCCTGGTGCAGCTTCGCCACCCACTCAAGCTGCGAATCGTGCTCTCTGTGGCGGTCGTCGTCGTGTGGTACTTGGGATTCTTCATGCCGCTGGTCGCAGACACGGATGCAACCTCGGCGCGGGTCGTCCGGGAGCGCAAGCGAGTCGCGACGGCGCGCGAGATCGAGTCGCTCAAGAAGCGGCTCGCTCCGCACCAGGGGCTGATACCCGCCGGCTCCGACATCAGCGAGCTGATGCAGTCACGTGATCGACCACCTCAGGTCGTCTCCGCTCAAGCTGATCGACTTCAACCCCGAAGCGCCCAAGGACCTTGGTCCTTACGAGGCGATCGGCATCCAGTTGGTGATCGAGGGACAGTTTGCCGACCTCACCGCCTTTCTGGGCTGGGTCGAGAGCAGCGGACGCCGATACGCATCGACTCGATCAAGATCGATCCCAATCAACAAAACCCTGGCCGGCTCAAAGCCCAGATGACGCTTTTGAGCCTGGCTGAAAAGCCGGCGGCTCCCCCCAAGGCCAAACCGCCGGCCGGGAAATCTCAATCCTCAAAGACGGCCGAGTAAAGTTCGCCCATGAAGACGGCAACGCTCATAAAACGTACACCGACCTTGATCCCGCTTGCCGTACTGAGCTACGCGTGTTATTCGGTCCACGCGAGCCTCGCCGCTCCGACCGGCGAGTTAAGCAACCTGGCAAAGGGCCTTGACATCATGGTGGAGGACGTCCTCCACGCTGGTGCCGAAGACGTGCGAGGCCTCAAGGACGTGCTTTTTCGCGACCCGTTCCGCTCCGGCCCGAACCCCGACGATGCAGCGAACACCGCCAAAGCTGATCCGTCGGGCGACCCCGACATGGATCACCTCGCAGAAGTCGTCAAATGTCTCACCCTCGACGCGACATTCGTCCAGGGGCCAAACCAGATCGCGATCATTAGCGGCCGCGAGTATCAACGGGGTCAGCATCTGATCATGGAGGACGGTGCAGCCAAGTCGTACTCGCAGCTCTATGTGGCGAGCGTGCGGGCGCACACTGTCACCCTGGGCTCGCATGGCAAGACTTACGAGCTTTTGTATTCCGATTCCCTCGGAAAACGGCCGGGCCCCGACGACGCCGGCACACACACTCCGACCGCTGCAGAAATGGACGAGATCGATCCCGCACACGAGCTCGCATTCTTCAAGCGACTGCTCAATTCACCGCTGGGCAAGCTGGGCCAGAGCGTGACAGGAAACACGGGGCCCGGAGGACCATCAAACCAGCCCGCGACCCCCTCTCGCTCGCGAAGATCTCGCGGCGGCCGCCGCTCAGCGTCGGGAAACGGTCAGTAACTGCGATCGAGTTTCACGTCCGCGTCGCGCGGATCACGCGGGGGTGCTTGGCGTGGTCGCGGACCGTGGGAGCCAGCTTGAGCTGGGCCTGGGCCTCGATCAAGGCGCGGACGGGCTGTTCCTGGTCGGTGCCGATCTCGAGGATCAGGTGACCGCCGGGTTTCGAGCAGCGGGACTGACTGCTCGATCAACCGGGCGACCACGTCGACAGCCGCTCGGGCCGCCGTCGAGGGCCAGGCGCGGCTCGTAGTCGCGCACCCCGGCTCGAGATGGTCGATCGCGTCGGTGGGGATGTAGGGCGGGTTGGAGATGATCGCGTCGAACGGTCCTCACGCCGGCGACCGGCTCGAGCAGGTCGCCCAGTCGAAAGTCGATGCGATCGGCCACGCCGAGCTCGGCGGCGTTGCGCCGGGCGACGTCGAGAGCCGCGCTCGCTCGATGTCGATCGCCACGAACCGCGCCGCGGGCTGACGATGTGCCGACGGCGATCGCCAGGCAGCCCGAGCCGGTGCCCACGTCGACGGCGCGAGGCGACTCGCAGATGCCGCGTCAGCTCGAGGTACTCGACGACCACGAATTCCGATTCCGGGCGCGGAATCAGCACGGCCGGCGAGACCACAAACGGCAGCGAATAAAACTCCTTGCGACCGACGAGATAGGCCACCGGCGTCACCTCGGCGCGCGGCGGCACCAGCTCGCGAAAGCGCGCCGCGCGGCTCATCGCCGACCTCGCCGTCGAAAGTGGGTGTAGAGCTGGACCCGCTGCCAGTCGAGCACGTGCGCCAGCATGACCTCGGCATCGAGCCGCGGGCTCTCCGACCCGCGCTTCGAGGTAATCGGTCGTCCAGGCAAGCAGCCGGCCGATCGTCCAGGGCTCGGCCGATTCTCGTTCCGGTGCTCGGGCTGCGGCGTTGGTAACGGGCGTCCGTTCATGACGGGATCCGAGACCTCATCTCCGTTGGCGTCTGGCAGAGCGGCCCTGTCGGTCAAGTCAGTCGCCGAGCTGTTCGCGGCGGTCGTGCTCGATCAGGGCCTTGGTCAGCGGGAGCAGGTCACCCTGGATGACCTGGTCGAGATTGTAGAGGGTCAGGCCGATCCGATGGTCGGTCACGCGATTCTGCGGAAAATTGTAGGTGCGGATCTTCTGCGAGCGATCGCCCGAGCCGATCATGGCCCGCCGGGTCTGGTCGCGCTCGGTGCGGGCGGCTCTCCCGGATCTGTTCGAACAGCCGGCTGCGGAGGATGCGCATGGCCTTGGTCTTGTTCTTGTGCTGGCTCCGCTCGTCGCGGCAATTGACGACGACGCCCGGTCGGCAGGTGGGTGATCCGCACGCCGCTCTCGGTCTTGTTCTGGTGCTGTCCTCCCGGCCCGCCCGAGCGCATGACGTCGATCAGGAGGTCTTCGGTGCGGATCACGATATCGACGTCTTCGGGCTCGGGCAAGACGGCGACCGTCGCGGTCGAGGTGTGGATTCGCCCCTGCGCTTCGGTTTCGGGCACGCGCTGAACGCGATGGACGCCGCTTTCGAACTGAAGATGGCGAAACGCCCCCTCGCCGCGCGACGCTGAACGAGACTTCGCGAAAGCCCCCCAGCTCGGTCGGCTCGAGGTCGAGCACCTCGAATTTCCAGTTCATCCGCTCGGCGAATCGCCGGTACATCTCGTAGAGGTCGCGGGCGAACAAGGCCGCCTCGTCGCCGCCGGTGCCCGGCCGGATCTCGACGATCAGGGCCGCGTGATCGGCTCCGGCCTTGCGGTCGTAGAGCAGGTCGCGCAGCGCCTCGCCCTCCGTCGTGCTGGCGGGCCCGCAGCGCGCCGAGCTCGGCCTCGGCGTACGACCGCATCTCGGGGTCGGTCTCGCGCAAGAGAGCTGCTCGGCCTCGGCGACCTGCCGGCTCAGATCGAGGTAACGGCCGTAGGGAATCGCGATCTTCGCCAGCGCACCGCGCTCCTTCGCCAGCGCCGACACCTGCCGGATGTCGGCGGTGACGCTCGGGTCGAGCAACAACTGCTCGATCTCCAGGAATCGCTGGTAATCAGCCTGAAGCTTCTCGAACACGGCCGTGATCCGCACTGCTGAAAACGGGAGATCCGTGACGGGAAATCAGCAGCCGTGCATTGCGCGTGACTCGATGCGCGACGGCCCGCGGGCAGACTCAGTCGGTCCGCTCGCGGGCCGTCATCGTCGCAATCGACTCGGGCAGCTAGGTCTTGTCGGCCGGCGGCGGCCGCTGCCGGCTTCTTGCCCTTGCCGTAGGTCCCCTGGAACTTCTTGTTGAACTTGTCAACGCGGCCGGCCGCGTCGACGAACTTCACCGATCCGGTGAAGAACGGATGGCACTTCGAGCACACCTCGACCATGATCTTGGGCTTGGTGCTGCGGGTCTTGAACGTATTGCCACATCCGCAAGTCACCACGCAATCCTGACATACTTGGGATGAATTCCGTCTTTCATGGCTTTCTACTCGAGAGAGGGACTGGCTAGCGTCACTCGCCGGCCGATCACTTGCCGTCGAGCAGGCTGGCAATCGCCTTTTCGACTTCGTCGTAGGTGAACTGGTTGTTCGGATCGTCCATGGTGAATCGTTTCACTTCCTTGCCGTCGGGACCGTAGACGAAGACCGCGGGGATGGCGTTGATGTTGAGCTTCTCGAAGCCGTCGCCGAAGTTCTCGTCGAGCAGGACGTTGGTGAACTCGGCGTTCTTCTCCTTGAGGAACTTCTCGGCCTCGGCAACGGCGGCCTTGTCGGTGGGGTCGTCGAGCGAGAGCGAGATCACGGCCAGTCCCTTGCCTGCGAACTTGCGATGCATCTCGACGAGGTGCGGGAAGTTCTCCTTGCAGGGGCCGCAGGTCGTCGACCAGGCGTCGACGAGGGTGTACTTGATGTCCTTGTTCGCCGCCAGCCGCTCCTGGAACTGCTTCCAGTTGAGCCGTTCCAGCTTGACGGCTCGCCGGCGCCGCTTGATCGTCGGAAGAGACCGCCTTGCCGTCAAACAGCAATCGCGACCGAGCAGACAGCGCAGCAGACGCAGACCAAGGCGCAGGCGCAGGGTTTTCATTCGTTCGTCCCGTTGGGTCTGACGCTTTGCGACAACCTGATCACCGGCCAAGCCGATTCCACATCCGATTATACGAAAAAGCCGCCGAGCCAGACAGTGGCCTGGCTCGGCGGCCGCCTTAGTGCGTCGAGCGCGAACTCGGCCGGCGCGATCGCGATGAGTCGTGGCGGCTGAACTGCTCAACCTCTTGCTCTTGTACTGCACGCCGCAACCCTGCGGGCCGGGTTTCCTCGACCGCGGGAGCCTCGCCCTTGAGCAGGGCGTCAACCGCGTCGCGGAGGTAGGTCTTGGTGACCTTGGCCTCGTTCTGGCTGTCGTCCATCGCGCCCGTGTAGCGGATCTTCCGCTCCTTGTCGAGGACGAAGAACTGCGGGGTGTTGGTGGCGCCGTAGGCCCTGCCGATCGCCTGGCTCTCGTCGTAGCCGTAGACGTAGTTCGACTTGTGCTCCTTCATGTACTTCTTGATGCCGGGCAGCTTGTCGCTCGTCCTGCTGATCGACACGGCGAAGCCGACGACCTTGACGCTCTTGTCTTTGTAGTCGTTGGTGAAGTCGATGATGCGATCTTCGTAGGCCTGCACGACCGGGCAGTGATTCGCCAGGAAGACGACGACGACCACGTCTTCCTTGAGGTCAGACAAGGCTGACGCTGGTCTCTTCGCCGTTGTCGATCGGCCGGAATGCCCGAGAAGTCAGGCGCCTTTTCGCCGACCTGATGACCTTGTTGTACTTGCCGGCCAAGGCGGGAACGCCACCAAGCCAACGACCGCGAGACTCAGAAGAATCTTTCGCATCGATGCATTCTCCAGTTGAACTGCGATGCCAATCGGGAGGTGCAACAATGCCCTCCCAATCAATCAACCAATCGAAACTTGACTGAGACTAGTGCCTTCGCGCGAGACTTTGGTTGTCCCGAAGAACTGTCGATCCGGCTCACAGAGCGAGTCGAACGTCAGTCCCAGCAACCACGCAGTCCACGCCCATCTCATGCGTGCATCCAAGCAATCGACTTGCCTGAAACGAGCCTCGAGTCAACCTGGCGATCGACTCAGGCTTGATTATAAGAAGCGTCAAACCTGAGTCAACTGTCCCGGGGCAGGTGAGTGGCGAGTGGCGATCGACGTCTGCCACTACGCCACCGTGACCACGGTACTCAGTCGCTCGATTCGCGAGTCTTGAATCGAGTCGTCGGGAGCGTGCTCGACAAAGTGCCAGGAGATGCTCCTTGACGACGATCCTCAGGAACGTGTTCTTGAACGCCGACCGGCTGTTGCCCGAGTCGATCGGCAGCGGACCGCGATTGGGGAAGGTGGTCTCGGCGTACTCATCGTAGATGTTGTGCGCTTCCTTGGGCTGGTCCTTGATCGGCTTGTCCTTGCTGTTCTTGGGGTATTCCATCTCGAAGACCTGGATGTGGACCTTGGACTCGCCGTGGACCATGTTCAGATCGCCGGGCGACTGGATCTGGAACTGTTCGACTTCGAGGAAGATCACGATGTCGGCGTCGAAGTCGCGGGCGGCGTCGGCCGGGTCGGTCCAGTGCGGATGAGCTTCCACCCAGGTCGCGACCTTGTCGGGCTCGACGACGGTGATCTTCTTGACCTTCTTGCGGAGGATCGAGGCCAGCTCGCGCGGCATGTCGCGCTCCAGCGACGGAAACTCGGCGAGCGGCTCCCGAGGTCACGTTGCACAAGATGACGACCTTCTTCTCGGCGAGCGAAGGTCCTTTCGGCTCGATCGTCGGATCGAACGGCTGGAGGAAATAGGCGAGCGATCGAGGGTCGCAGCCGCTGATCGCGATCAGGCCCACGCTCGCCGCCACGAGCATGACGGCGGCGAGCCGGCACTTGACAGTAATATCGAGGGGTCATCCTTTACCCCCTCCTTCCTTGGTTAAGTTCATCACCGGCCGGTGCGTCTGGACCACGCGCTGCGAGGCTTCGCCCCGGCGTCGACCAGAACGGCCGGTCGAAGTGATCGATCGAATGAACCAGGACGCGACGCCGAGAACGCGACAGCGGCGACCAGCACGCTCGCAAGCGGCCTCTCGAGAGACTCGGAACCCGACCGGCTCGTTCGCGACCGCGCTCAGCGACCAACCAGGCCACCAGCGGGACACAGAAAGCAGGGCAATACAGACACCCCGCGGGATTGGCTTGCCACGAACGATCGATCCGCCCGCGCACGAGCCACGCAAACGCCGTGGTCATGCCGCAGGTCGGACACAACCGCCCGGTCGCGGTCAGGATACGCACACGGCCTGAGCCCGAGCTGAGTGTGCGTGCCGAAACCACGCGGGTCCGGCTCAAGCCGTCTCGCCAGCACCAAGAGCCCCGCCAAACCGGCCGCCGCGACCAGGAGCGCACAGCGAATCGGCCAACCCAGCGGTGGAGCAATGCCCGGCTGCCGGCTCATGGTTGGCCCTCAGCGTGACGAACCCTCGCGCGCAGACCGCGCCATGAATGCTAGGGGCCTAGAAAGGAAACGGCAAGTTACTCGGACTTCCCGTTTGGCACAAGAGCAAATTGGAAGCGTTTTCGCGATGCAGGTCGATGTTCTTGACGTTGTGCGGCACTTCAGAGCTGTTCGACCCAGTCCTCGGCTTCGATCATGGCGTCTTGCATGCGCCGCTCGACTTCGCAGCGGCACGACTCGATGGTCTCGCGGTCGGCGTCGGGTGGAACGGTCACGGCCTCGGGAACGACGCACGCGGCCGGGCTGAACGGCCGGGGCACGCAGAACCGGTCCCAGCTCTTGGCTCGCCAGGGTCTTCTTGAACGCCATGCCCGCACCGACGATCGGCAGGCCGGTCCGGCTGGCGAGGTAGGCGACTCCCTGGTGGACCGAGCGCCGCGGGCCGCGCGGGCCGTCGGGCGTCACGCACAGATGGCCGCGGTCGATTCGCAGGCTCATCTCGCGCAGTGCGCGCACGCCGCCGCGGGTCGTCGACCCGCGCACCACGCTGAAGCCCAGCCGCTTGACGACCTGGGTGATCAGCTCGCCGTCGCGATGGTCGCTGATCAGGATGTGCATCTCGGGCCAGTTCCAGTAATAGGCCGGGAAGAGCGTGACTTCGTGGAAGAAGGCATAGATGTAGCGCTGGCCGGTGCTGCCGCGCGACTTCGGGGTCGACGACGGGGTCCTTGTACCGGAAGTGGTACGTGAGCGTTCGCCCCAGCTGCCGGACGACCGCGGACCCGCCACGCCGACCGCCTGGATCAGCAGGGGATGCTGGATTTTCATGCGTCGCGACTGGTCCTTCGTCGTGGGAAATCGAGGGCTTCCGTGCCCCCAACTCGCGGCGAAAGCGTAGCAAATCGGCCGTCCCAGGCCAGATCAGAACTCACGCCGGACCCAGTGGCGCGCTCACGGCCCGGCGCCTCCGGTCACAGCCGCGTCAGCAGTGAGCCGTCGGTAGGCGTGGCGATCGTAGAACCCGTCGCCTGTTCATCCTTGTCGTGACCGGCGTCGCCCACGGCCCCTAGAGGAATGAATCGCTCGGACTCATCCTTCAGCCTTTATTGAAGGGCCGGCCGGGGCTTTTTCCGTCCGTTTTCCAGCTTGATGCGGCTCAGCGCGGCACTGGCCGCGAGGGTGCCTTGGTTTCCTTGGCGGTGGCGCGGGGCTGGGCGTCGAAGAGTCGCGGGACCACGTCGTCGAGGGTGTCGACGAGCCGCAAGGTCAGGTCGGCCTTGACCTCGGCCGGGATGTCGATCAGGTCTTTCTCGTTGTGCCGGGGCAAGAGGACGTCCGGATGCCGGCGCGGCGGGCCGCCAGGATCTTTTCGCGGACGCCGCCGACGGGCAGGACGCGGCCGGTCAGCGTGACCTCGCCGGTCATCGCCAGGTTGGGCACGATCGGCTTGTCGCGGAACAGGCTGATCAAGGCGGCGGCGATGGCCACGCCCGCGGAGGGGCCGTCCTTGGGAACGGCCCCGGCCGGGACGTGGATGTGCAGGTCGGTCTTGCTGAACCGCGAGGCGTCGACGATCGAGCGCCTTGGCGTGGCTGCGCAGGTAGCTCAGCGCCGCCTGGGCGCTTTCGCGCATCGACTCGCCCAGCAGGCCGGTCAGGGTCAAGGCCCCCTTGCCGGGCATGCCGGTGGCCTCGATGAAGAGGATCTCGCCGCCGGTCGGGGTCCAGGCCAGCCCGGTGGCGACGCCGGGGATGCCGGTGCGGTCGGCCAGCTCGCGGAAGAACCGCGACGGGCCCAGCAGCTCGGCGATCTCGGTCGGGCTCGATCGTGGTCGGCCCGCGCTCGCCCTCGGCGCGGCGGCGGGCCGACCTTGCGGCAGATCGCGGCGATCTCGCGCTCGAGGTTGCGCAGGCCGGCCTCGCGGGTGTAGTCGGCGATGATCTTGCGGATCGCCGCGTCGGTGATCGACAGGTCCTGCGGCAGCCAGGCCGTGCAGGTCGAGCTGCTTGGGAATAATGTACTTCTGGGCGATCAGCGTCTTCTCTTCCTCGCTGTAGCCGGGAAGCTGCAAGACCTCGAGCCGGTCCAGGAGCGGCGAGGGGATCGTCTCGAGCATGTTGGCCGTGGCGATGAACATCACCTTCGACAGGTCGAAATCGACGTCGAGGTAATGGTCGCGAAACGTCGAGTTCTGCTCGGGGTCGAGGACCTCCAGCAGCGCGGCCGACGGGTCGCCGCGGAAGTCGGCGCCCAGCTTGTCGACCTCGTCGAGCATGAAGACCGGGTTATTGGTGCCGGCCTTGCGAATGCCCTGGATGACGCGGCCCGGCAAGGCCGCCACGTAGGTGCGGCGATGGCCGCGGATCTCGGCCTCGTCGTGCACGCCGCCCAGGCTGACCCGCACGAACTCGCGGCCCAGCGCCTTGGCGATGCTCTTGCCCAGCGACGTCTTGCCCGTGCCCGGCGGGCCGGCGAAGCAGAGGATCGGGCCTTTCATGTCCTTCTTGAGCTTGCGCACGGCCAGGTATTCGAGGATGCGCTCCTTGATCTTCTCGAGGTCGAAGTGGTCGGCGTCGAGGACCTTGCGCGCCCGCTTGCAGGTCGAGCCGGTCGCGGCTGGCCTTGCTCCAGGGCAAGATCGCCAGCCAGTCGAGATAGGTGCGCACGATCGAGTACTCGGCCGAGCTCGGGTGCATGCCGGCCAGCCGCTCGAGCTCGCGCTCGGCCTCGCTCAAGACCTCCTGCGGCGGGCTGGCCTTCTTGATCCGCTCCCACAGCTCGGCGATCTCGGGGTTGTCGCTCTCGCTTTCGCCCAGCTCGTCCTGGATCGCCTTCAGCTGCTGGCGGAGGAAATGGTCGCGCTGGGCCTTCGAGAGCTCGCTGCCGACCTGCTCCTGGATCTTGGTCGAAAGCTCGAGGATCGCGAGCTGCCGCGACAGGTACTGGCCCAGCCGCTCCAGCCGCGCCCGGACGTTGATCTCGCCCAGCAGGCTCTGCTTCTCCTCGATCGTGAACGGCAGGCTCGAGGCCAGCAGGTCGGCCAGCCGGCCCGGCTCGCGGGTGTTGATCGCCGCGACCTGCAGCTCCTCGGGAATCTGCTGACTCTGGTCGACCATCCGCTGAAAGAGCCGGTTGACGTGGTGAACCAGGGCGTCGAGCTCGACGCCCTCCTCGACGACCTCCTCGCACGGCTCGATCTGGCCGATCAGGTACGGCTCGGTCTGCACCACGCCGACCAGCCGCGCCCGGTACTGCCCCTGGCAGACGATCCGCGTCGAGCCGTCGGGAAACTTGAGCATCTTGAGGATCAAGCCCGACGCAGACCATCGGGATACAGGTCGTCCATCCCCGGCGTGTCGGTCTCGGGATGGAGCTGGCTGACCAGGCCGACCATCCGCTCGCCGATCATGCAGTCGTCGATCAGCCGGATGCCGCTGGGCCGGTTGATCACCAGCGGCACCACGGTCTGGGGAAAGACGACGTCGGAGCGCAGCGGCAAGAGCGGAAGGCGGCAGGGCTGCAAGGTCTGGCTGTCGTCCCGCTCCGAGAGCACGATGATCTGTCCCGATTCGCCCCCGCGCGGCACGACGGCACCGGCCTCCCTGGGGCGTGCCCCGCCGCCGTTGGTCCGTGCGCTCCGTGCTCGCTTTCTTCGTGAACGCATGGGTGCCTTTTCTCAGAGAGACTCTGGGAATGGATCGATTCAGTCGAACGCCGGCGGCTTGCTCAGTGTTCCCCGAGGGGCCGTCGGCCAGGTTCGCCAGGGTCATTCATGATCGTGGCTCGATCATCGAATCGCAAGGGAAGAGGTGACCTGGTCGCTCACCACAAGCTAGCGGCCACGGCCCGTCAGCGTCTCCACCAGTCGTCTTCCTGGTAAAGGCCCATGCCGATGGGCCTGATGGATCGATCTGGAGGACCTGGTAATTGATGAAGGCAAAGTAGCCGAAGAACAGGCCAAGGAACAGGTCTTTGGTCAGCGTGACGACCATCACGGCCAGGCCGCCGGCGACCAGGAGCGAGACGACGTGTCCCCAGCGCGGGCCCCGCGACCGGTCGTACGAACGAGAGCAGGATCTGGGTCGCCTGGCCGCCGTCGAGCGGCCAGAGCGGCAGCAGGTTAACCAGGCCCCACATGAGGTTGATCCAGATCAGGAACCCGTAAGCTGTCTCAAGGACCAAGCCGTCCCGATTCCGATAGAGCGCACCACGTCGCGGAGCTTGATGGCCGATGTCGCCGGAGATCGGCTCTCGCGGTGACGAGGGCGATGATCGCCTCGACCTGTTCGCACCGGGGAGATTCCGGGAAGAAGCCAGGACACGACCAGCACCGCTGCGGCCAGCACGAATCCCGCCGCCGGGACCTGCCAGGATCACGGCCAGGCGCTGCAGCGGCGTTTGCCGCTCGGCCTGGCTGTAGCATAACCCACCCAGGCCCCAGAGCACGATCGACGGCCGAGCCGTGAAACGACCTTGCCCATCAAGGCGTGCCCGTACTCATGCACCAGGATCGAAACCAGCACGCAGACGACCCAGAAAGCGGTCATCGGCACGTTCTTTTCGTGCCAGCCCAGCACCGCCGCGACCAGCCAGAAGAGCGGATGAATGCGGACCGGCACACCCAGAAAGCGGAACCGCAGGTCGTACGGGGTCTCGTTCGCGCCGAACATCGATTACCTCACTGGGCGGTCGTCGAGAGGAGCAGAATCACGACGATGAACTATCATTCTATGGAGATCGCCGCTGCTTCCGCAAACGAGCAGGCGGCCGTTTCGGTCGTTCGCGACGGCTTAGCGCCTGAGACGGCCCCGCCGTCGCATACCAGCCCGAGCGCCTGCGCGAAGGCTGAGGCGCCGGCGGCCGCCGTTTCTTGCTCCATGCGGGCGGCTCATGATAGCGGTGTCCCGTATGCGATTTACCAAGATGCACGGCCTCGGCAACGATTACGTCTACGTCTCCACGTTTGACCAGCGTCCGCCCGCCGACCCGCGCGGCTGGCGATCGCGGTCAGCGACCGCCATTTCGGCGATCGGCGGCGACGGCCTGATCTTGATCATGCCCTCCGAGCGAGGCCGACGCCCGCATGCGGATGTTCAACGCCGACGGCTCCGAGGGCGAGATGTGCGGCAACGGCGTGCGCTGCGTCGCCAAGTACCTGTACGATCACGGTCTCATCGCGGCGAAGGATCACGTGACCATCGAGACCGGCCGCGGACGTGCTCACGCTCGATCTCGAGGTCGCGCGGCGGCAAGGTCGAGCGAGTGCGGGTCGACATGGGAGCGCCGATCCTCGAGGCGGCGAGGATCCCCACGACACTGCCGGGCGAGCCGCCGATCGACGTCCCGATCGAGGTCGACGACGAGCACATTGCGAGTCACCGCCGTGTCGATGGGCAATCCGCACGCGGTGACCTTCGTCGACGACGCGGCCGCATTTCCGCTCGAATCGCTCGGCCCGCAGTTCGAGCATCACCCGGCGTTTCCGCGGCGGGTCAACCTGCACGTTGTCGAGGTGCTCACGCCGGGTGAGGTCCGGATGCGCACCTGGGAGCGCGGGTCGGGAATCACGCTCGCCTGCGGCACGGGGGCCTGCGCCGTCTGCGTCGCCGGCGTGCTGACGGGCGGACCGAGCCGCACGATCCTCGCCCACCTGCCCGGCGGCGACCTCGAGCTGTCGTGGCCCGACGACGCGTCATCGGTCTTCATGACCGGCCCGGCGACCGAGGTCTTCTCGGGCGAATGGCCCGAATAATCGCTTCACCGAATCTCCCGCCGAATCCTTTTCCCAGAGTCCGGCTTTGACGATTCCCCCGGAACAATCGCCTGAATCAGCCGCCCCGTCGCAACGTCCCATATCTTGATCGTCTGGTCCATACTCCCCGACGCCAGCGTCTTGCCGTCGGGCGAAAAGGCCAGTGCC
This sequence comes from uncultured Isosphaeraceae bacterium, assembly GCA_963830625.1. GTDB lineage: Bacteria > Planctomycetota > Planctomycetia > Isosphaerales > Isosphaeraceae > CAWHMZ01. Next base: position 381,638 of record CAWHMZ010000015.1, read on the forward strand.
CAAATACCATTCGTGTGCCCTTTGAGCCGCCGCGCCTCGGAGTGCGCGGTGACGTCCCAGAGGACGATCTCGCTGGGCATGTTCTCATAATGGGGCACCTTGCCGTCGCCGTCGGAAATGGCGAGCAGCCTGCCGTCGCGTGAGAACTTGACGCACAGCAGTTCCGGGGCCAGACGGACTTGTCGGGCGGTGCGTTTCCAGGTCGCGGTATCCCAGAGCCGGGCTGTCGGGCCGCCCGCCCCGGCGAGCCGCTTGCCGTCAGGCGAGAAATCGAGCGACTCGACCACGCTGGATTCAGGGTCAGCCTCGAGCGTCGCCTTGATTTTCCCGCTCGGCAGCTCGTGCACCTGGACCGTTCCCCCTTTTCCGCTGACGGCGAGCGTGCTTCCGTCCGGGCTGATCGCCAGGGCGAGAACACGATCGGGGTACTGCAACGTCAGCACCGGGTTGCCGGGATGAAAATAGTGGAAGCGTACAACGCCGTCCCAGGCGCCCGTGACGACCGCGTCGCCGCTCGGTAGAAAGGCCAGGGCCCCGATCGGTGAATTCAGCGGGATCTCGGTCCGGTCTACCACGCTGCCGGATGGCGTCAAAGTCAAGACGCCGTCGAAGCTGCCCGCAGCCAGCGATCTTCCGTCCGGTGAGAACGCCACGCACCGGTAGCCGGCAGAGCGCGTCAGGCAGGCGATTTCGGAGTTCTCGACTACGCTCCAGACGCGCAAGGCCGACGGCCGGCCGTCGATGCCCATTTGGCCGATGGCCAGGCGGCTTCCATCGGGTGAAAAAGCAAGCCCCCAGACCATCGCGCGGTCCGGCACCTGCTGCGGCGCGGCCGGCAGCGCTGGATGACCAATCGGCAACGGTTGGAGAGCGTTCGCTGCGTGCACGTTCCCGTGACAGACCATGCACTGTTCGATATGCGACGCCGGAGCGAACACGTCCGCCTGTCGCAGTGTGCCCACCCTGGTCGCGCCGTCGGTCGGCGCGGGCCGATCGAAAACATGAGGTCGGCGCGACCAACGCCACAGCTTTTCGGCATCGGGGGCTGTGCTCGGCTCGAGCGAAACAGTCACCAGCTCTTTGCCGCCGCGCATGATCGACACCAGCTCGTCTTTGACCGGTTGCCCATCCTTGAACGCCTGCACGCGGTGGCTGCCGGTGCGCAGCCTGACTTCCTGAAGACCCGTGCCCGCGATCACCACGTCCTCTTTGTCGACCCTCACCTGGACGTTCGGGTCGCTGCACTCGATCACGAGCGTTCCCTCCGGAGTCTTGATCCGCAAGATTGTCGCGACGAAGTCGGTCACCTTGGTCCACCCTGCGGCCTCCGACGCGCCCAAACAGGCCCCAAAAAGCAAGGCGAACGCCGCGGCGAGCGCCAGCCGGCGCGGAGCTCGAAACCTGCGCACGGGTGCGTTCTGCGCCGGTTCGATGTCGAGAGCCGGCACCGCCGAAAACTTTGCCGCGGGAATTTCGGGCGGCGGGACGGTTGCCGGCTGCTGGACGTGCGCCAGGCCGCACTCGAGCAGGTCGGCCACGACGGCGGCCGACGGCAGCCGATCGGCCGGCTCCTTGGCCAGCAGGCGGTCGATCAGGTTCTCGAGCCACGCCGGTACGTCGGCATTGATCTCGCGGATCGGCCGGTGCCTCATCTCGCAAACGCGCTTGAGCACGGCCATCGCCGAGTCGGCCCGAAACGGCGGCCGGCCCGCGGCCATCGCGTAGAGCACCGCTCCCAGTGAAAACAAATCTGCCGCGGCGGCGACCGGCTCACCCCGGGCCTGCTCGGGCGCATGTACTGCGGAGTGCCCGCGATCACGCCGCTTAAGGTCACGCTGGTGTCGTCGATCGCCCGCGCCAGGCCGAAGTCGGTGAGCTTGACGCGCTCGACGCAGTTTTCGAGCAGGATGTTCGCCGGCTTGATATCGCGGTGCACGACCCCCTGTGCGTGCGCTGCCGCCAAGGCGCGCGCACCCTGCATGCCGATTCGTAGGATCTCCTTCACGTCGAGCGGGCCGGATGCGTCCAGCCGCTCCTGCAGCGAACGCCCGGCGACGTGCTGCATCACGATGTACGGCAGTCCGCGGAATTCGTCGACGGCATAAATGGCCACAATATTTTCGTGCACGACTGCCGCGGCCGCCCGCGCCTCGCGGGCAAACCGCCGCCGCGCGCTGGCGCCATGAGCCAAGGCGGGCGTGAGCACCTTGATGGCGACCGTGCGCTCAAGCGCCGGATCGCGCCTTGAGCACGACACCCATTCCGCCCCGGCCCAGCACTTCAATGACTTCATACGGTCCCAGCCGGCCGATCGTCCCCAATTGATCGGGACCGGGCGGGTCGAGAAATTCGAGCCATTCGCCCTCGAGCTCACCGATTCCGTCGTCGCTCGTGGGGAAACCCTCGCCAGGAGCGCCAATCTCGCCGCCCAAGGCGCGCGCATCGCGCCACAGCACGCTGGCGGCGGCCAGCTTCTCGAGCTCGTCGCGGCAGCCTGCGCACGACTCGAGGTGTATTTCCAGCTCGGCCTGCTGGAGGTCATCCAGCCGATCGTCGAGCGACAGCCTCAGGCGGTTGCGGTCGCAAGGATACGCTAGCGCTGCCACGTTCTGCCTCCCGTCCGGTCCTAATCGTAATCGTAATCGTAAGTTTAATTATCTTCGCAATCGTAATCGCGATGCTCCGCTTTCACGCATGCGATTAGGATCGCGATCACAAACGATTACGATTACGATTACGATGAAGAATACGAGATCACCCCGATTGCCCTTCCACGTCGTCGATCACCGCCTTCAATCGCGCCATGACCCGGCTCTTGGCGATGTACACAGCCCCGACCGAGATCCCTGCGGCCTTGGCCGCGGTCTTGGGCGTTTGCCCTTCGACCGCGGTCAGCCAGAATGCCTTCCAGGTCGACGGCCGAAAGTCGCTGCGCACCTGATCGACGGCCCAGAGAAAGATCCGGCGGCGATACTCGGCGTCAAAAAATGTCGTGTCGGCCGCGTCGGGCGCCGGCACTCGTTCGAGCATTTCCCAGACATCCGAATCACCGGTCGCCTGCGGTCGAGCCCGCCGGGCGGCCAGCAGGTTGATCATGAGGTTGCGCGCAATCCGGAACAGCCAGCCGCGAAGCGAGCCGAGCGCCGGGTCGGGGTCATAGCGGTCGATCGCTCCGGCCACGGCCCGAAAGACCTCCTGCGCCAAATCGGCGGCGTCGGCCGGCTGCAGTCCCTTCGCCCGCGCCAGGCGATCGACCAGCGGCGTATAAATCGCCACAAACTCAGCCCAGGCTTGTTCGTCCCGCGGATCTTTCAGCCGAACCAGAAGGCTCTGCCGGGTGGCCGGCCAATCGGTCATGCGCGTCCTCCCATAGAGCATCACAGCCGACCCGGCGATTTCTTTCAATGCACAGGCCGGAATCGCGGCTGATTGGGACCGCCTAACCACCCCGGTCTAGGGCCCGGGATTCCAGCCCCGAGAACCGTCCCGGCCGCCGCACCTGGTCAGACTGATCCGTCCGATCAGTCCGATCCGTCCGATCGGTCGCCCCGGCCGGGCGGCACACTTTTTCGAGCGGGTCCACTTAGATGAGGTCGTCGTGACCCTTTCCCAGGCGGGAAGAAATGCAGCCGACTGTCCGATCGCGACTACCGTTTTGCATCGCCTTGCGCCCGAAGATAATATCAGCATGGCGACAGCATTGGTCACCGGGGCAAGTCGTGGTGTCGGTCAGGGCATTGCAGCCGCGCTTCACGAGCACGGCTACACGGTCTACGCCACTGGTCGGAGTATCGCCACAGCCAATCTGCCGTACGGTATCATCCGGGTAACCTGTGACCATACGCGAGACGCGGATACTGCGGCTGTCCTTCGACAGCTTCGCTCTGAAGCTGGCGCTCTGGAACTGCTCGTAAACTCCGCTTGGGGCGGGTACGAGCGAATGGTCGAGGATGGCCAGTACACGTGGGGATCGCCCTTCTGGGAGCAGCCGGCGCATCGATGGACTAGCATGATGGATGCCGGGGTACGCGCCGCGTTCATGACGAGCGCACTTGCAGCACGAATGATGGTGCCCAAACGCTCTGGATTGATCGTCAACATCAGCTATTGGGCAGCGCAGAAGTATATCGGAAACGTGATCTACGGCGCGGCCAAGGCGGCGACGGACAAGCTATCCGCGGATATGGCGCTCGAGCTCCGTCCACACGGCGTAGCTGTGATTTCGCTCTACCCCGGCCTCGTTCGCACTGAGACCGTAATGCAGGCTGCCGCGGCCGGCTGGCTGGACATAAGCAACAGCGAGAGCCCTGAATTCATCGGGCGGGTGATCGCGGCGCTTGCCGAACAGAGATCGACGTGGGAGCGTTCCGGCACGGCCTTGGTTGCCGCGGCAGTCGCCCTGGAGCTCGGCATCAAGGATGTTGACGGCGGCCAACCCGCGCCGCTCACGTTGGACACTGCATGACTGCGAAAGAGGGCTGACGAAAACCGGCGCAATTGTTGCGTTCGCCCATTTGCCCCCCTCCGCCGATCGAACCGTGAATCTCATCCACCGGATCATTCAACCACGAAACAAACGAAATGCACGAAAAATCAAAACGTGTAAATGCTCGCGCTGGTATCCGTGCCCGGCTTTGGTCCCTGTTCCCCTTTCGTGTCTTTTCGTCGATTCCGTGGTTGGTCCAGCGGACCGATCGTTTGAATGGGCTCTTTATGGTTCCGTGTCGGTCCGTGGGTTCCGTGGTCGAGCTCGTCTGCTCTCTGCTGTCCCAATCGATGGCCCTCGCTTAGACCGGACCGCCCGGCTTGCGCTGCTCTTCGTTCCGGGCCTCGATCACGCCCTCAGCAATCGCCTTCGTCACGGCCTTGATGCCCGGCTCGATATTCTCGCCCATGTAATTGAACACATCCTTGGCAACGGGTGCCGATTCGCCTGCAACGAATCGCCCGAAAGCACCGAGGAAGCCAAACATGCACATCGACACGCCGACGAAGATCAAGGGCATCCCCACGAAAGCGCACCAGAAGTATCGCGGCATCTCGTGGCTCCCAAACGCCGCGAGCAAGCTGCCAAAGCCGACAGCCGTGAAGATTAACCCGAGGCCCAAAACGATCGGACCACCCACTTGAAGGCCCGTGCGAATGTTCGAGTGCTGTCGTGACTGGAGTCGCTCTTCGTTCATCGCCGCGCCTCCTCCCCAATCTTAGCCGTCTCGGCGTTTCAACCGTTATCGGCCGGATTAAGCGCTCAAGCTCCTCGTATGATAATCGAACGTCGTTCTGGCTGATACGCTGCGTCCGTCACGGCCGATTTTCCCCGGGGGGGTGAGGCGCGCGACGGGAACGCAGTCGCCGCTCGCTACCGATCTCGTCGGAGAAGCTATCGCGCTACGGCTCGCGCTGGAATGGGGTTGGAGGCGCTACGTCCTAGCGACTTCCACTCTCGTCTGACTGCACGGCCGGCGTTGAGCTCTTTTGCTTCGTGACAGCCGCTGGCCGGCGTGAAATGGTTACCACGACAGCCACGACCAGCAGGATGGCCGTCATCACCGCGAGAACCACCAGCCCGTTGCTCGAGGGCTTGTTGCCGGATCGCGCGATCGCGCTCGGTTTCAGCGGCTCTGCGCCAGCGGTCGGCTGGTTCGGCGAGGCGGGCGGCGTTAACTCCTGCCGCGGTGGCGCGATCCGTTTCAGCGGCTGCGAGTCGGCGGTCCGCGGTTTCGGCGCGGCGGGCGGTTCTATTTCCTGCCGCGGTGGCGCGATCCGTTTCAGCGGCTGCGAGTCGGCGGTCCGCGGTTTCGGCGCGGCGGGCGGTTCTATTTCCTGCCGCGGTGGTGCGGTCCGTTTCAGCGGCTGCGAGTCGACGGTCCGCGGTTTCGGCGCGGCGGGCGGTTCTATTTCCTGCCGCGGTGGTGCGGTCCGTTTCAGCGGCTGTGGAGCAACGGGAGTCGGTTTCGGCGCGGCGGGCGGCGTTTCTTGCTGCCGCGGTGGTACCGGCCGTTTCACGGGCTCTGGAGCGACGGCGGGGGGTTTCGGCGCAGCAGCCGGTTTCGGCGCGGCGGGCAAAGCGGCTTCATCCCCCAGCTCCATCGCAAGTTCCCTGAGGTTCAGTTCGTGGTCGTCGCACGCGCCCTCGCGCTGGTCTTGATCGGCGGAAAGCTCGCCGTGCTCACAGACGTCGGACCGCACGTCCATCACCAGGTCCCTGAGGTTCAGCTCGCGGTCGATGAGCATGCTTTCGGCTTCCGCGCGGCGAGCGAAGATCGCCGAGTCGATGATCGGCCGCGGCGGGCCGCCGCGCTTGAGCGGAGTCTCCTGGCAGACCTCCGCCCCGGCCTTAGGTTCGGTGGGCGAAGCCACCTTCCTCATGTGGTTGCCGGTTGAAAGCTTCGACGCTTGCAAGAGCGCGATCACCTCGGTCATCGAGGCCGGGCGGTCCTCCGGTCTTTTGGCCATCATCTTCTGGTATGCGGCCTCGAGTGCCGGCGAGACTTCGGGTCGGATGGCCCGCAGCGATGGGGCTGGGTGCTCCTGGTGAGCCACCATTCGCTTCAAAATGCTCGGACCGACGAACGGTTCCCGGCCGGTCAGCAGAAAAAAAGCGTGCAGCCCAGGCTGTAAATGTCGGCGCGGTGGTCGACGTTGTGCGAGTCTTCGGCCTGTTCAGGAGCCATGTAATCAACGGTTCCCATGTACGTGCCACTCTGGGTTAGGCGGCCGCCGGCGGTCTTGCTGAAGGGATTGCTGGCGTCGACGATCCGGGCCAGGCCCAGGTCGAGCACACGGACTGTCCCCTGTCGGTCGAGCATGAGGTTGCCGGGCTTGATATCGCGATGAATGATCCCCTTTTCGTGGGCGGCCTCGAGGCCCCGGGCGGACTGGATCAGGTAGTCGAGGGCCTGGGAAACCGGCAAAGGTCCTTGCTCGCTGACGACGCGGTCGAGGTTGATCCCCTCGACGTAGTCCATGACCAGGAAATGGACACCACGGTCTTCATCGGCCTCGAACGCGGCGACCAGATTGAGGTGCTTGAGCCGGCCGGCGGCCTCGAACTCGCGTCGGAAACGCATGACGGCGCCGCGGTCGCGGGTGAATGACGGAGGAAGGATCTTGAGAGCACCCAGTCGACCGAGTTTGCGGTGACGGGCCTTGAAAACCATGCCCATCCCACCCTGGCCCACCTTGTCGAGGATGAGATAGTTGCCGATCAAGAGGCCGCGACTCTTTTTCTGGTAGACCGCGGCGGCCTGATAGGGAGTCAGCTTGCCGGCCTTCACGAGGGCACGTGACAGCCCCAGCACTCCTTCGGCGGAGTCGGCGGCGAACCGTTCGAGCTCGGCGGCGTCGATCAGGCCGATCTCGATCAGCGCGGCGGCAAACTCATGGTAGCTCGCGACCCCTCCCGAACCGGGTCGCTCGCTGGCCTGTGATCTCGATCGGCCCCGCGGCGAGATCGTGAATTCCTGGGAGTCCGCCTGCGACTCACGGACTGTCTCCGGGGGATCAGGGTGCGCGAGGACCAAGTGTCTCTTCGCAATCAGGCATCTGGTTTCTCCCTGAGCGTACGGTGTCATCTCCGGCCGTCACGATGAGAAGTGGTCGAGGCCCGTGTTTCCGTTGTCGGTAGCCGCCGACTTGCGACCCTGCATTATAAAGTGGTCGAGGTGCAAAAGTAATCACTCGGTCGTCGAGAGAAGACAGGGTAACACGTCACGGCCGTCGCCTCCGGGTACTCAACCAGCCGAGGCCGGCACCGCCGACGGCCCCGATCATACCGAGGAGTTGCCGCGATTGGACACCGCCAAATACGCTCAACAGGATTCCTACGGTGTAGCCGAAGACCAGGCCCACAGCGGCCCCGAGCAGTGCGGTGCCGCAATCGACCACCCGACCGACCGCCCGGCCGAAAAGCCCTTGTGCCGGTCGAGGCCGCCTGCTGCCTCCGCGGCGACAGTCACGCCTGATTGACCGGAATCGTCCGACCGACTCCGCCTCACTCTCGCGACGAGATTTCCAATCCCCAAGAGCAGTACGCGACAAGTGATGGCCCGGAGACCAAGATCGTCAGGAGGCCCGTGAGGTTCCCCCTCTGCGAGGCGCTGTAGAGATCGGCGGCGGTGGCAAAAGCGATCAATGGCAATATGAGCAGCGCGGCTCTCCGAAAGGTGCCACGATAGGTCACGATCGCCAAGATGTTCAGGACCAAAGGGATCGCGACGACGACCATGGCGACGGTCCATTCCATTCAATTCTCTCTGCTTTTTGAAGCTGGGCCCAAGGCCCGTAAGCGTGTCAGGCGTTCGCTCGTTGTCACGGAGGAGCTGAAGTGTCTAACCATCGCGCTCGACGGACTGGCCCGCCGACTGCGTGCGCCGATCACTTCCGAAGCCAGCAAACCCATCTTTGCCGTCTCGACTTTCCGAGCACCATCGGTCGGATTGAGCCCTCGGACTCCCCGATCTTAATCGACCGAGTTTTGGAAAACATCACCGATGGCGTGCGACAAGCTCGAAGGCTTGATGGCTGGCAGAACTGGCCGCACCGACACGCCCGGGACTGCGCCGCGGCCAAACCTCCGCGTCTCGAACGATCTGCGGCCATATGCGGACGAGTTCCTGAGCGTCGTCTGCGTCATCACCGCGGATTCGTCGGCCTTCGCCGCTGCGACGGGCCAAATGGAATCTGCGGGCCGGCGCGCGGTCAGTCGCTTCGGGCAGAGCCGCTGATAAGTCGCATCACGCCGATCGCCAGCGCCGTCAGTCCGGCCCAGAGGCAGCCATCGATGATGGGCAGAAGAGCGCCCGGCCCGAAGACGTGGCCATGCACCCTCGCTCGAATGTCTCAGCGACGATCGCGCGATGTCAGTCAGATTGAAGCCTCACCTACATAAACATCTCTGCGGTCTTACTGAGCCGGCGCGTGCCACCGTGCGTTTAATCATACCCGCAATTTCCCCGCAAATCTGGCACTGATTTCCTGACCGGTGTCGCGCTCCAGCCCGATCAAGCTCCCTCAGCCGTGCCACCGTTATTTGTGACATACAATTTTGCCTGGACAGGTTTCTTGTATTGAACTGTCGACATGTCACTAGCCATCATTTTTCATCTTGATAGCTGGGTCGTTTGCTGGGGAGCCAACGCGGCCGATTGCGAATCGGCTGGGTTCCGCCCAGGCGGCGCTCGAGATCGCCCATCATGATTTGATGGTCGTTCCCGGAGCCGTCTGTTGACCGAAGAAGGGCTATCAGGAAGAGGAGTGTGCGTCGATGCGCAGCAGAGTTTTCTCCACCTTTGTCGGCGCCGGGCTTTTTGCCCTCGCCCTCTCGCTGTCGAGTGCCCAGGCTGATACCATTCTGGTATTCGGTCAGGACGGCACTACCAACCAGTTCACCGCCACGAACGACGGTTCGCCCGGATTCGCAGGCGGTACCACGCTGTCCGCGGTGAACATTCCGGTCACCATCACCGGCATTGACAATGCGTCAACGATGCCGGCAAGCTTTCCTGACGCGTTCTTCAACCTGAGTGCGAGTAGCGTCTCAGACGCCAGGGTGAACGGCTCGGGCGAAATCACCCAGGACTTCTCAGGCTCTTTCTGGATCAACAGCGCTTCCGGCGGCGGCGGAACAAACTACCTATCCGGTACGTTCTGCGATGCCGTCTTCGGCGAAGGGACGGGCCTCGTCATGACGGCCAGCGGGATCCTTGGGGTCCCAACGTTGGCATCTGATGTCATCAGCGCGCTCGGGCAAATCCGCGCCATCTCACTATCCTTCACGAGCGTAACGCCTCCTGCGTATGTCACGTGCGACTGTACGTTGAGCGCCTTCTGCTCGAGCGTGTCTGGTGATTTCTCCGCCTCGTCCGTCCCCGAACCGGCGTCAGCGATCCTATTGGGGATTGGTGTGAGCTGGGTCCTGTTGTTACGTCGGCGCTCAAAGCGCACCGCAGTCGCCTAGCGGAGAGTGATCCTCGAAGTTGACGTACGCCGGCGGCGCCGTCCGATGGCCCGCCGATCCAACCGCGCTGTCCGCCTGATCATTCGCCGCCAGGCGCACCGGCAAGAGAGGTCTCAACGAGACCTCTCTTGCAGTTCATGGCCCAAACCTGACAGAAGCGCGGGTCGCTCGAGTGCCGCCGTGGTGTGACGCAAACCCGCTCTCGGCGGCGCGTGTGCTTCCCGCCGTTGTGCGTTACAGCTATCGCCGCTGCGCCAACTCACGTTTGATTGCCTCTTCAAGCTCGCTGAACGAGCCATCGGTGTACCCGACCGATTGATACGCGATTCGGCCGTCGGTGCGGATCAGGTAATTACGGGGGATCATGTGTGTCGCGAACCGGGCATACACCTCTCGCTCTGGGTCGGCGGCCATCGGGCACGACAGACCATGCTTGGTTCGGTATTCGGCCACTGCCTCATTTTGGTCACCGACCCCGATCACGATCACGGTCAACCCGCGTTCCTTGTATCGCTGCCAGATCTCCGGCTCCAACCGTACAAGCTCGCTATAGCATGGACCACACCAGGTTGCGAAAAAGTTGACCAGGACCGGTCCACCTCGCTTGGTACCGGAATCGAATGTCGTTCCGTCCGTGGTGGTCACGGCGAAGACCGGTGCCACCTGACCCGTCCTGGTCAAAGTCGCCTGCGCGATCAGTGCCTCGCGAGCTCTGACGTCGGCTGCGTCGGCAGGTTCCTTGAAGACCAGAACCCCCGCGCAAGTGGCGACATAGCCGGCCGCCAAGCACGCCATGGCGATCCGCCGTGCGCCGGACGGTGCCCGTCTAACCCGATCGTCCGGAAGGTCACCCTGTTCGCGCGATAAAATCCGATTCCTTCGGGCCGAGCTGAAGAGCGAGATGACGAGCCCCAGCAGGAAGCACAGGGATGTCCCATAGAAGTATCCCATGAACAATCCGATGTGCGTCGGCCAGATCGACCAACCGAGCGCGAGCCCACCCAGAACTCCCGCACTGACCCCAAAGGCGGTGCCGGCAAGGGCGCCCTTGAGTAACTGTCCCAGGGATCTCCATGCGCGCTCGTACCGCTGAGATAATCCCATCGGGATTGCGATCATCAGCCCGCCGAACAGTCCCCCGAGAAACGCCAGGACCACCGGCAGCCCAGATTGAACGGCGGTCATGACAACCGTCCCGTGGGATGCGGGGGGATAAATCGCATGGTGGACCATCTTGAATGCAGGAAACGCAACGAGGCCCTCCGCGAACCCCGCCAGCGCCAGCACAATGCTGCCGGCGATTCCGCAACCGGCAATCCGGGCGATCCTTCTCCACACGGACAACGGCGCGTTGTTCATCACAGAGGATGACACGATAAACTCCCGAGTCGCTAAGGCGAGTTTCCGTCAGGTTTCTGCTTTGCATCACGATTTACGCTCGCTCGCCGCGGCGAGTACCAAGCGTCAAGTCTCATCATCAGTCCAGGCTTTCCACCACAAACTTCACGTAAGTCGTTAGATCATCCACTCTGCTCAGTGTAGCATGGAGAGAAGTCCGCGACGTTGGACCTCCAAGCCACGATGGGGCGACGGCTGCCCCTGACGGATCACCAGAGGCCGCGGAAGAGACGATGGGTGCGCCGACTCGCGCTGGTTGTCCGCGCCGCCGATCGTTCACAGGGAGCGCCTCGCGACTGGCAAGCAGAACGTGGGCGATCAGTAAGGAAGGCGGATCAGCACCAAATGGACCGGGAGACAGACCATCCACAAGACGCCCAAGAAGCGTCCCAAGCGGTCGATCCAGCTCGGCTCGGGACCCCACCGGCGGGTTGCGATCAAATAGACCCAAGCCAGCGGCGCGGCGGCGGCCAGAAGGACTTGGCCTCCGATCTCGATCGCCTGTCTGGCAGGCCCATATGAGACGAGCAGGGCCAAGGGCAGGGCGGCGAGGTAGAAGGCGAAAGGCGCTGCACAGGCGGCGAATCCGGGCTGGTGGATCAGCGTACGCAGTGGTGGACGAGGGCGCTTCAGCCGAATGATCAGGAAGGCCAGCACCAGGAAGAACAGGAAGTTGAGCACGACGATGTTGAGAAACCGTCCGAGCTGCACAGCCCCGGCCAACGTCCGAAAATGGCTTTGCGGGACCGTCCGAATGGCGTCGGCGATCACGATGATGCCGGGACGGGCGAGCGCGAGCGAGAGCGCCAGCGCGATGATGAAGATCATGGCATCTCCCAAGGTGAACGGCCGGGGTTCGGGCGGGGCGATGTCAGTGACTGCAGCTTCCGCCATGGATGGCTCTCGTCTCACGGTCGCAGAGACCATTCTGTTGGTTCGATCCTTTCCCCGCCGGCGATCGTGAAGAGCGCCCTCAGCGTCTGCGGGCGGAGGTTGCGACGGAGACCGGTAACCATGTCGTCCACGGTGAGGACATGCGGACCGGAATAATACCCCGAACTCGCGAAGTGGTGATTGCTCGAGACGCTGGGGTGCGTCAGATCGTTGAGCCGGAAACTCATCGTCCCCCAGTCGAGCTCCTTGGGCTCCATCCAGTGAATCCCGGCGCCCTTGACCTCGACCACGCTGAGCGAGTTCTCGGGGCCGTCGGTTACGTCGGCGCAGGCGGCGCGATGTCCCGTCGCTCGGGAACATGGTCCCTGGCCCGGTGACCGCGACGAAATTGGTCTCGTCTGATTCCGAGGTAGCCGGATCGCTCGGGCAATGCCACACGGTGTTCGGATCGAGTTGGTGCAGCTTGCGGTTGTTCGGGCTGTCCCACGGCTCATCGAAACGGAAGCCACCCGCGAGCCGGCCGCCGAACCAGCCGTCGGTGCGATCGACTTCTGCCATCAAAAGGACGCGCCAGCTATAGAGCGGCTTGCCGCTGGCGTCGGCCACGTACGCGGGCGGGAAGCATCCATACTTCGACTCGTAATTCAGCAGGCCGAAGCCGATCTGCTTGAGGTTGGAAATGCACTGGGCGGAGCGCGCACCTTCGCGCGCATCGATGACTGCGCGCGTCAGCCACGTCAGCGGCACACACGCTAGCGCCGCAACTGCAACGTAGGCCATGGAGCGACGCACGGTCATTCGAGGCCTCCCATGGCTCTTCATGCTACCAAGTTTTTCTCAGCCGAGCGTGATCACCAGATCAACCTGCTTGCCAGCCACGCCAGGATGAGAGCGGCGGTAGCCAGAGCGGTGTACGCTACGGTGCGCGCAATGCGCGAGACCCGCTGGATTCGCGACCGGAACTCGCTGGTGTCATTCAGGTGGGGAAAGGCCTTGCCCTGCGGGACGGCGACACCCAAAAACGCGCAGAGCGGGCCCCACCCCTCTTGGACTTCATAGATTAGCAGCCGATCAGCCGGAACCACGCGCCGGACCTGCTCGTTGAACCGGTTGAAGACTTCGATGGCGAAGGGCTTGTCGTCGAACCTCCCACGGAACATACCGTCCCAGATCAGCCGATCGAGCATGCGAGTGAAACGGCGCATTCGGGGAACGAACAGCCTCACCCAGCTTGGGATCGCGTGGCGAACGTAATAGATGGTCTGCCGCGCGCTCTCGTACCACCGCTCGGGGTCCCGCACGGTCAGGATGACCTTCGCGTCCGGATAGCGCTTGATGAACTCCTCGTAGAAGTTGCAGCCGGGCCAGTCGACGGTCGCCTGATACCCCTCTAACAGCGTCTCCCAATCGACCGGCTCCCCGCGCACCGCCGCGTCCCAGACCGCCGCGTGCTCGAGATGGGCGAGCACGTCGGTCATGTGGTAACACCTAGCGAAGCCAAGCTCCTCCAAGGCGGCTTTCAGCGAAAGCGTTCCCGTTCGTCCCAGGCCGGCCCCGATCACTCTTAATGCCATGGCAGTCCCAGAATGGAAAGGCTTTGTCCTCTCGGCCTCAGTATCAAGGCCAACGAGTGTTGAGCGCAGGGACAGCGAAGTCCACCGTCGATGATCTTGATCGCCGCCGGAAGGATTATCTTGACCGCTTTCAGACCGAGGACAAAGGACCAAGGACCAAGGAAAAAGGGCCGGCCGACTTGCCCTTCCAAAATCCTGCCATTTACTCTCACTTTTCCTGCGTACGAGAGCCGTCCGTCTCTCGAATGGGTTGCAAGGTCAGGCTTCGCGCCCGACGTGTCTGCTGTAAACCCAAACCACGCCCGCAGTGCGACTTGGTTTGCGATCAGACTGTAGCGGCGCGACAATAAGAGCAAGAATGGCAAGAAGAGAGGGATCAGCCGTGCATCGGCTAGCTGAGCGACAAAGCGATTTCCGAGTGGCGGCGCTGGCCGTCGCGGGCACATTGCTCGTGCTGCTGGGCTGTGTGGGACTTTGGCTCTTCTACGCCGACTGGCGGTTGGGCGAAGTCCAGCTTTTCAACGAGGGCGCGCCGGTCACCGTGCAGGTACTGCCCGAGACTGGCGAACTGCCGCTGGCCGAGCCGTTTGACGTGGTCACGCGCGCCACCCTGACTTTGCCGGCCGGCGATTATCGCCTGCGAGTGAACGCCCTGGGACGGCTCGGACGGACCTACCGCCTGGCCGTGAACCGCGCAGAGACCTTGGAACACGCGCTTTCTTTGGATGAAGGCCGCCTGCTCGGAGGTCAAATCGTCTACGAGGCCCATCCCGGGCAACCGAGGCCCAAAGCTACTCCGATTCCGGTCGTGCCCACGATCGTGGCCCTCGAGCTGACGCCGGGCAAGCAAAACCTGGTCGAATGGCGCAAAGAGACGGTGATCCGGAGCGATGGCGTCACCGGCCGCGTCGTGTGGGATGCCTCCCAGCCGCGGAAACCTTACGAGCACTCCCGCGATCCGTCTGCGTGGATCAAGGTCATCTCGGGTCAGGACCGGAATCAAGCAGCGGTTGTCGAGGCCGCTCCCGATCTCGATGGCGACGGCGCGGGCGATATTGTGTGGGCTCTCGCGAACACGTCGTCGATCATCGCCATGTCGGGCAAAGACGGATCGCTGTTGTGGACCTACACGGGGGAGCTGGACGGACCGGGCGGTCCGCGGTCCGCCCCCGACTTGCGCCCCGGCCCGGGCAATATCTATCCGCCGGCGGAGCCCGGGAAACGCTGGGAGCACGTCGTTGAAGCGCCCGTGCTGTATGACTGTGATCGCGACGGAATCTCAGACGTGGTGTCGGTGATGGTCTTCTCCGAAACCCGCGAAGAGAAAGCCGAGCGCATCAGGGAGGAATCGCCCGGCGGCGATCCTCGTACAGAACCCAATCGATCCCGGCGCTTCGTTGTTGCCGTTTCGGGCCGGTCGGGCGCGCGCTCTGGAGTTACCCGCTCGACCGCAAGTTTACGAGCTATTCGCACGCCGCCAGGGAACGCCCGGCTGCGGTCGCAGAGGGGCGCAAGACCACGTTGGTGGCAATCGTCGACAACACTCGATGGCTTGGGCTCGACGCGGCGACCGGGCGATCGAGTGCAGGCCCGATCGAGCTGGGTTTTGTGCCCACGCGCCCGCTGCAATACGCCGACCTCGATGGCGACGGCGAGCCGGAAATCCTGGCTGTGGGCCCGGGCGCCGGGCCCACGCAACAGACGCTGGTCGCGTTTTCCGCCGCTCTGGGCCGGGAACTCTGGTCGGAGCCGGTCCGCGCGCTTTACGACGTGGGGAGCCGTTACGGCGCGTTCGCGCCTTACGTTCCTCCGACCGATTGTCCCCTGCTGGTCGATCTCGACGGCGACGGCCGCATGGAGATTGTGGTGCCCGACGCCGGCACATTGGCGCCGGGCGATGATTACCGCGGCATGAGGCTTCTGGACGGTGCGACCGGCACGGAACGATGGGTGCGCCCCATGCGTCCCGACAGCAAGATCGACGATGGGTTGGAGTTTGCCATCGCCGCACCCGACCTCGACGGCGACGGCATGCGTGACCTGGTGGCGGTGTCGCGCTTCGTGGGCCGGCCTCGTTCGCCGAAGTCTCCGGCCAAAAGCGCCGAGCCCGAGCGCGTTTATGTCGATGCGATCTCGGGTAAGAGCGGCCGCTTGCTCTGGTTGTGGCACGTCGATACGCCGCCGGGTCATCCGGGCCTGGGAACCAAACCCCAGTGGTGGGGGCGAGGGCCTGACGGATGGCCGCTCCTCGCAGTCGGCCAGAGCCATCTCTCGTGGGGGGTTTTCGCGCTGCATAGGCCCGTACCAGCACGCTCACCGCTCGATCCGCCTGCCGTCCATGTGCTCGAAGCGTCGACGGGGCGTGAGCTGCATACGATCAACGGCTTGGCCGAGCCTCGAGCGGCCGACCTCGATGGCGACGGCCTCGCCGACCTGTGGGGCGAATATGACGGCGAGCTGCGCGCGTTCCGCGGTGAGCCTCCCGAAGCCTGGCGCAGCCCTCGGCCTGTACCAGCCGGCCGTGGCGTTGCATATCGCCAGAGGATCCAATTACGTTCTGCCCGCGGGTGCCGATCTCGACGGCGATGGAATCGGCGACGCGCTGATTGGTAGCGTGCGCGCACCGAACAACAGCGCGGGCCAGTCGGCTGGCAGCCGCACGCTCGTTGCGCGGTCGGGCGCGACGGCCGCGTGTTGTGGAAGTCGCGACTCGACTCACGGCAGATCTGGGCCGCAGGGGACAATGGCGAGTCTTTCGCGCCGAAGTCTTTCCGCTCCCGGCCGGTGACTTCGACGGCGATGGAACGCCCGACGTGCTTGTGAGGGGATCTGGGCGCGTGCAGGTTCAGCCCGGCCGCAGAGCCGCGGCGCTGGCGCTTGATGCGCTCTCCGGCCGCACCGGTGGTCATCTTTGGTCGGCCGGGCCATTGCCCCTGGGCTTCCAGGTCAACGGCGACTCCGACATCGATTGGATCGAGGTTTGCAGCGTGATGCCGGGCGGTGCGCCGGTCATCGTCGTCCGGCATGGAGACACGTTTACCAAGCCCGGCCCCACAGCGCTCCGGCCCGCGCTTTACAACGCGCGGCTCACCGCGCTACTCGCGCGCGACGGGCGGGTCCTGTGGTCTGTCGTGCTGCGCGCGATCGCCGAGCGGCGCAATGAGATGGCAGCACCGTACCCCGCCTTCGGCGACGTTAACGGTGACGGCGCCCTCGATCTGGTGCTCGGAGTTTGGACTGCGCCGGAGGGGGATCATCTCTACGATGCCACGGCGGTCTCGCTTCGCGACGGCAAGCTTCTGTGGTCACACCCCATCAATTCGCAGAATCCCGGCCTCGCGGTCGCGGACCTCGACGGCGACAAGACTGCCGAGGTCGTCATCACCGAGTCAGAGATCGGCGCAAACGCCGGCGCCGTGCTCAAGCTGCTCGACGGTCGCGATGGAAGTCTTCGCCGGACGTGGAGTGACGCCGATCGCGCCCGGGGCCCCTGGGGAGTTCAGCGCATCGCGTTCACCGATTTCGAGAGTGACGGCCAGCGGAAAGTCTGCCTGGCTCTGGCCGACTCGAAAGGTCAGATCCGCGTCGTAATCCTCGATGCGCAGGGTCGGGAAGCGGCGCGCCATGACCTGGGCCGGGTTTACATCAGCTCGCTCTGCGCCGCCGATATCGATGGCGACCATCGCGACGAGCTGCTTCTTACCTATGGCGAGCGACTGCACGCCTGGCGTCACGATTTGCACGAGCTCTGGACCGGAGCGCGCAAGGGCGCAAATCTTGCGTATCTCGTTCCGCCGAGCAACGGGCACGCGGGCACGGCGATCGTTGCCCCCGTGTACGTCGCGTTTGACGGGGCGACCGGCGCCGCACGATGGGCGGGCCCCGTTCCGCTGCCCGGGCGAGGCCCTCCGATCATCACGGCGCTGCTCGACCCAGCGCAGTCCACCGGCACGCCTCTTCTAATCAGCGAGCACGTCGGCGCCGGCACGACTGCCTGTTACAAGGCCCTGCCCACGAATGCCAACGGAGCCTACGAGCAGCCTCGCGGCACTCCAGTACCACCTGGCGCAGTGCGCGATGACCCGCGCTGGACGCGGCCACTGCCGTGGACGGTATGGCTCGGTGGCGTGCTCGGCCCGCTGAGTTTGACCGACGTGCTGGGCATGGCCCTGATCAACGTCGCTGCGCCGATGGTCATCCTGCGGCTGGCGCGTCGCAGGCGGCGATGGAGCATCGCGACGTTGATGGCTCTGCCGCTCGCGGCGGCGGTGCCGCTGACGGCGTATCTGTTGATCGAGCCGCGTCTGCCCGAGCGGCCCGGCACCGTGTTTTCCTCGCCCAGCGCGCTTTTCGTCGCCGGCACGCTGGCGGGCGCGCCTTCTGGTTTTCTACCTGGCGCTGGCGGCCTACTGCGCGCTTCGCGGCCGCTGGCGGGCGCTTGCTCTGCTGGCCGTGCTGACGCTGCTTGCATCGTCGCTCGTTGCAGCAATCTGGCTTTGGTCCGACATGCGCGCCAAGCCCAGGCTCGACCATTACGCGCTCGCGGGCTGGTACCTCGTCGCCGTGCCCGGAGCGCAAGCTGTCGGTGTGCTGTTGCTCGGCCGCCCGATGATGAAGGTCGTGGCGCTCTTTGTCGGGAGATCGAGAGAGCGCCGGCCCGTGCCTGCGCAGGTGGAGGTCCGATGACATCCGAGAGCCGGTCATGGAAAGGCCCCGAAGGCGCTCCGCCGTCGGTTGCCGCGCTCGAGCGTCACCGAAGCTGGCTGGGGCTTCTGGCTCGCCTTCAAGTCGAGCCGCGGTTGCGGGCGAAGTTCGACCCGTCGGACATCGTGCAGCAGACGCTCGTGGAGGCCGTGCGCGGCTGGCCCAAGTTCCGCGGCGGCAGCGAGGCCGAGCTGGCGGCCTGGCTGCGGAAGATCCTGGCGCACGTGCTGTCGCATGAGGTGCGCCGGTTCGGCGGCGCCCAGCGGCGCGACGTCGGCCGCGAGGTGTCGCTCGAGCAGGCGCTCGCCGAGTCGTCGCGGCGTTTGGGCGCGGCGCCGTGTTCGCCGGAGTCGTCGCCCAGCGAGCGCGCCGGCCGCCACGAGCTCGAGCTGCGCCTGGCCGACGCGCTGTCGCGCCTGCCCGCCGACTACGCCGAGATCATCCTTCTGCGCAATGTCGAGGGCCTCTCACACGAAGACGCCGCCCAGCGCATGGGCCGAAGCGCGGGTGCCGTGCGCATGCTCTGGGTGCGGGCCTTGGCCCGGCTGCGCGAGGAGTTGGACGTCTCGCGGGGTGCTCGCTCGCAACACGAGCCGATTCTTTTAAACGGGGCGGTTCACGTGTAATCTATTTCTACTACACTGCGTCTGCGCCTGTCTATTTGCTAACTGTTTATGCCAAGGCTTCTAAAGAGGATCTTTCGGCCGCCGAGAAGGCAGCGTTTCGAAAGGTCGTCGCGGCAATAAAGGCCGAACTCAGGGGCGCCGGGAACTGATTGAAATGGCTAAGGAAATGAGTCCCCTTGCGAAAGACATTCTCGAAGGCCTGAACAACGCCTTGGCCCATGCGCGAGGCGAGCCGACACCGGGCACGATCGAGCACACCGTGATGGTGCCGAACGTCAAGGCGATCCGGCGGTCGTTGCGCATGTCACAAGATGATTTCGCACGCGCCTACAAGATCCCTATCGCGACTCTAAGAGGCTGGGAGCGGGGCCGGCGTCATCCCGACGCGACGATTTCCGCCTACCTCCGAGTTATCGAGCGTTACCCCAAAGAGGTCGAGCAACTCCTGGCGGCTGACTGAGGCAACTACGACGCGCACTCTGGTGCCGGGAACATTGCCACGATTGCAGTCCCGTTGTCTGCGGTGACACGGACGGAAACCGTTTTTCGCGGCACGGAGGAGAGTTGCCATGATCGTTGCATGGTGTGCAGTTGCGCTCGCGCTCGTCGGCACAGACGACGCCCAGGCCACAACGGCCAAACCACCAGGCTCCTCCTTCACGAACAAGATCGAATTCGGCGGGGGCAATCCCGCTCAACCCCTGAAATTGCCCAAGGTTACCATAAGCGCGTCGGCGGCCGCCGACGCCTCGGCGGCCTGCTGCGCGACCAACGAATCCAAGCCTGCCGGCGCATCAGAGAAGGCCGCATGCACGCAGCCTGAGCCGGCCGCCACGTCGGATGCGATCGAACAGCAAGAAGTCTGGCCCATGACGCTGCGCGATGCGCTCGCCATCGCGCTGGACAACAGCGAGATCCTCCGTGTGATCTCTTTCGGCGAGCGCGGGTTCCGGACGGGTGGCAACTGCTTCGGTTCGCCGCCTCCAAATCCCCAGCCGCCGATTGTTCACGGCGCGAAAGTCGACAGCCAGTCTTTCGTGATTGCACGACTGAACGCCGACGCGGCGGCGTGGCGATTCAAATCCGAGGTGATGGCGATCGTGCGCTCGGTCGAGCAGACGTACTGGAACCTGGCGCAGGCTCACACCGCACGCTGGGCCGCTGACCGTGCTGTGAATATGGCGAAGGACGTGGTCGCACGCGAGACGGCCGAGCTCGAGGCGATGCCGCTTTGTCGCGGATCGAATGTCGCCGACGTCGCCGAAGCCAACGATCGCCTCGAACAATTCAATCGCGATCTGGTCACCCGGACCTCCGACGTGATCACGGCCGAGCGGCAGTTTCGCAAGATCCTTGGCCTGCCCGAGGCCGACAACCGCCGCATCATTCCTGTTACGTCGCCGACCAAGGAGCGCGTCACCTTCGATTGGGACAAGTGCCTCGCCGAGCTGATGGACAAGCATCCCGACGTCGTTCAGCAAAAAATCCTGGTCAAGCTGGCCGAGCTCCAGCTCTTGATCGCGAGCAACCCGTCGCTACCGCGGTTGAACGTGTATGCCTTCGGGCAGTTCAATGCCCTGTGCGAAGACCTTGAAAACATCGACGAGCCCCCAATCACCACGTATCACAAGTTCGTCGAGCCGATGCTGGCGACAATGCACGCGGCTCCGGGAAACACTTCGAATTCAAAGGTCCCAGAAGGCGCTGTGGAACCACCCCTTCGCCTGAACGCGACGGCCGACCCCAAGCAAGCCGAGGCCGCGCTCGAGCGTTCGAATGCGTTTCTCAAACAACTCGTTCACCAGACGACGCACTCGCTGGCGCGTTCTTCCTCGAAGTCGACTCGGGCTTCAAGCAGTACCGCCAGGCCGAGCGTCTGCGCATGGCCGCCGAGAAGCGGCTCGAAGCCCAACGAGCCGCTTATGAGGAAGGCCGGATCACGGCCGATCGGTTCCTTGATGCCATCAGCCAGTACACCGCGGCGGCTGCCACCGAGCACCAGTGCCTCATGAACTACAACATTTGGATGGTCGGCCTGGCCGAGACCAAGGCGACACTCCTGGAAGACCGCAACGTCATCATCGCTGAGCGCCAGCCCAGGGCCCGCGCATCGTGGCAAGCCGCCGCGGGGAAAAAGGACGACCAGGCTAAGCCGGCCTCATTCGCGCCCGCTGCGAGCGAGCCGATAAAGAGCCAGCCGACTGCAGGCGAACCGGCCAAGTCCAGGCCAGCCACGTGGAGTTTGTCGATCACGGTCAAGTTGAAATGACGGGCGTCGCGTGTCAGCCTTCCGTCATGCGTCCCTTGAATCCGAAACCCATTCGCGACTGAAATCCGAGCAAGCTCTTGGTGAGGTCGCCGCCCTGTACCACGAGGTCGTGGAGCGCAGCCGTCGAGATGTTGATCGGTGACGACGATCTGATCGCCGTCGCGCTTCGCCCGCGGCAAGCAGGGCGGCGCGGCGGAGCAGCTCGCGGATGAACGCCGCACTCGCTCCGTCGGTGCGGACGATGTAACGAGAGAGATCGGCGACTTCGAGCCTGAGGCCCTGGCCATACAGTGCAAACAGTCTGCGCCGGCACGCTTCGTCGGGCGGCGGGATCTCGATCGCCTGGTCCACGCGCCCCGGCCGGGCGGCCAGCGCCGGCTCGAGCAGCTCGGGACGATTGGTCGTGAGCAGAAACAAAACGTCGACGTCGTCGCTCAGGCCGTCCATCTCGTTCAAGAGCTCGAAGAGCAGCGGCGTCGAGCAGCCCGAGCCCCCCTTGGTGCGCTCTTCGGCGATTAGGTCGACGTCCTCGAGTACCACGATCGAAGGCTGGAGTGCACGGGCCATCGCGCAGGTTTTACCGATCATGCCCAGGCCCCGGCCAGTCATCAGGAAAACGGTTCGGTCGCGCATCTGGCCGGCCAGATACATGATCGTGAAGGTTTTGCCCGTGCCCGGTGGCCCATAAAGCAAGAGCCCGCGTTTCAAGTGCCGCCCCGCAGCCAGCAGGCGCCCGCTGTACCTTCCAAAGCCGACGCTGTGGCGCTCGATTCGCTCTAGCAGACCCTCCGGCAAGATAATCGCATCGCGCTCGATCGGCGGCAGCCGGTGAAACTTGACAATCACTTCGCGAAAGCCCTCGCTCGCCAGCGAGATCACGCATCCCCGGTAGACGTTGCGGGCGCGCATCGCCTCGCGGAGCGCGTGCAGAAAGCGTTCGCCTTGAGACTTGTCGGCGGCCATCACATCAACGGCAAAGTTTTCGTTCATCGGCGCCCTGCCGGCGGGCCTCATGAATACGGCCAGGCGCTCTTCGCCGTCTGTGACCAGGTAGAGTCCCCGCTCGACGCACGCCAGCACCTTTTCGCCATCGAGCGTCACGTTCTCAAACTGGACCGGTCCCTGGGTCAATTCGCCGCCCCAGGCTGCCTTCGGAGCAACCAGGTCCGAGATTCCTTGCCCCATCATGTGCTGGCCGCCCGCGATGCCGATCACCTCGGCCGTGCGTCCCTTGCCGGCCAGGTGGTCTTCGAGGGCGAGGTGAAGGTTGGGATGCTCGTGCTCGGCAAACGACTGGGTGACGACGGGAAGCTCGGCCGGCTCAGCGGCGAAATGTGCGCAGCTTCTTGACGAAGAACGGCTCGTCCTGCGGCTTCTTCGTCGCAGCCATGTGATCGAGGAATCCCTTGAATGATGCGCCGAACTCGTCGGGATTGAATTTCATGTGGGCCTCCGCTGAACACGTTCGTTCGTTGATGCGTCGTAACACCGTGCGAGGTCTCGCTTGCGAGACACCCGATTACGGGCTGAGACGATGGCGCGATCGCCGCTGTCGGCTCGAGCTCATGCGGCAGCCCAGAATCGCAGACAGTGCGTGCTGCTGGGCTTCGCGAACGTTTCGTCGCGTCGGTGCGGCGACGTCCGTGATCGCGACTTCTGTTCGCTCGTCGGGTTTTTCCCCCGAAAGAGATCGAACCAGCAGCGCGCTGAGCCGACTCTTGATATTACCAAAATCGTTGCTTGCGGCGGTGTCGCGCTGGCGGCTGGTACTCAATGCGGGCGATTTGGCTTTACTTGTGGCCCCGACCGAGTACAATACACCCGGTTGGAAAACGAAACGAGTCTGCGAATCGATCTCTTCGGAATCAGTTCTCGCCCGTCTCTCTCGCCTTCCCGCCTGCTGGGCCGCCACGTCGGCCCCTTTCACATCCGACCCGGAAAGCAAATGAAGGGTCGTCGCACACTCGTTCAGGAGTTTGACAGTGGGCAAGAAGTTGTACGTCGGCAACCTGAGCTACCAGGTCAGCAGTTCCGACCTCGAGCAGTTGTTTTCTCAGTACGGCAGCGTTCAGAGCGCCAGGTCATCACCGATCGCGACACGGGCCGGGGCAAGGGCTTCGGTTTCGTCGAGATGGGCAGCGAGGCCGAGGCGCACTGCGGCCATCGATGGGCTCAACGACCACGAGCACGACGGTCGTCGCCTGACCGTCAACGAGGCCAAGCCTCGCGAAGCGCGCACCACCGGCATCGGTGGCGGCAGCGGCCGCGGCTCCAGCGCAGTACGGCGGTCGCCGCTGACTGCGAAACATTCCGCAGGTAACAAAGCAAGACGCAGAGGCCACTTCGCAGCGGCCTCTGGCGTTTCGTCATTTGCGATCGCGCCGCGCTCGCTCTATTCCTCAATCTCGGCCAGCCGTCTCAAACTCGGCCTCGTCGATGACCGGAATGCCGAGCTGCTTGGCCTTCTCGAGCTTGCTGCCGGCCTCCTCGCCGGCCAGGACGTAGCTCGTCATCTTCGAGACCGAGCCCGCTGACCTTGCCGCCGCGCTCCTTGATCAGCGCCTCGGCCTCGGCCCGCGATCGCTTGGGCAGCGTGCCGGTGAGGACGAACGTCTTGCCCGCGAACGGGAGCTTGCCTCCCCTGGCCTGCGACCGGCTCGAGCGGCTCGGGGCTCACGCCCACGGCCGCCAGGTCGTCGAGCAGCCGCTGGTTTTCGGGGTCCTGGAAATAGTCGTGAATGCTGGCCGCGACGATCGGGCCGACCTCGGGGATCGCCTCGAGCTCCGCGAGCGACATCGCGCGAAGCTGGTCGAGCGTCTTGACGCGCGTCGGCGATGATCTCGGCCATCCGCGTGCCGACGTGGCGGATCGTCAGTCCCGTCAGCAGCCGGTCGAGCGTCCGGTGCTTGCTGGCCTCGATCGCCTGCACCAGGTTGTCGGCCGATTTCTTGCCCATCCGCTCCAGCTCGGCCAGCGTCGCCGCGTCGAGCCGGTAGAGGTCGGCGAGGCTCTTCACCAGCTTCTTGTCGACGAGCTGGTCGATCAGCTTCTCGCCCAGGCCGTCGATGTCCATCGCGTCGCGATGGGCATACCAGCGCAGCCATTCCTTGAGCTGGTCGGGGCAGCGCGACGGCGGGTTGGTGCAGTAATAGTCGACCTCGTCGGCCGACGCGCTCGACCGGCGCGCCGCAGCTCGGACAGGTCTTGGGGAAGCGGAAGCGACGTCTCGGTCCCGTTGCGCGCGTCGATCTCGACCCGGACGACCTGCGGGATGATCTCGCCGGCCTTCTGGATCACGACGGCGTCGCCGATCATGATGTCCTTGCGCTCGAGCTCGTCGGCGTTGTGCAGGCTGGCGCGCTTGACGGTCGTGCCGGCGAGCCGCACGGGCTCGAGCTCGGCCACCGGGGTGATCTTGCCGGTCTTGCCGACCTGCACGTGGATGCCCACCAACCGGGTGACCGCCTGCTCGGCCTCGTACTTGAAGGCGATCGTCCAGCGCGGGCTCTTGCTCCGCGAGCCCAGCCGCTCGCGCTGATTGAGGTCGTCGACCTTGACCACCAGGCCGTCGGTCTGGAAATCGAGCGTGTTCCGCTCGTCGCTCCAGCGCTGGGCGTGCTCGATCACCTGCGTCGATCGAGTCGTAGCAGCGCGTGTGGGGGCTGACCGGGATGCCCCAGCGCTTCATCAACTGCGTGATCGCGAAATACGACGTCTCGCCGAGCCCCTGCGACTCGCCCAGCCCGTGCGAGACGAACCGCAGCCGCCGCTGGGCGCACGAGCCTGGAATCGAGCAGCTTGAGCGAGCCGGCCGTCGAGTTGCGGGGATTGGCGAACGGGGGCTCGCCCGCGGCGCGGCGCAGCTCGTTGAGCCGGACCAGCTCGGAGTTGGTCATGTAGACTTCGCCGCGGACCTCGAGCAGCGGCGCGGGGCAGCCGTGGAGCGACCAGCGGGATCTCGCGGACCGTCTTCAGGTTGGCCGTGATGTCGTCGCCGCGCTCGCCGTCGCCGCGGGTCGAGCCCAGCACGAGCTTGCCGTGCTCGTAGCGCAGCGAGACGGCCACGCCGTCGACCTTGAGCTCGACGACGTAGCGCACCGGCTCGCCGCGGTTCAAGCCCCTTGCGGACCCGCACGTCCCACTCGCGGAGCTCGTCGTAGGAGTAGGTGTTGTCGATCGAGAGCATCGGCACCGCGTGCCGGACGGTCGCGAAACCCTCGAGCGGCTGGCCGCCGACGCGCTGGGTGGGGCTGTCGGGCGTGACCAGCTCGGGATGCTCGGCCTCGAGCTCGGTCAGCCGCGCCATCATCCGGTCGTATTCGCGGTCGCTGATCTCCGGCTTGGCCTCGACGTAGTAGAGGTAGTTGTGCCGGTTCAGCTCGGCGCGGAGCTGCGGCGACCTCGCGCTCGATCGTCCTTGGTGGCCATGGCCAGCCTCACTCGCGGCGGTTTCGGTTTCGACCGTGGGCGAAAACCAGGGGTCGGTCGACCATCGCCAGCACGCCGGTCACGAGCATGACGCGAACTCGACGGCCAGAGCCCAGCGGGGCGTTGCGGTCGAGCCAGTCGGCCATCGCGACCGAGCCCGGGCCCGGCGGCGGCTTGGCCGGGTCCGGCTCGAGCACGTACGGGCTGATCAAGGTACGCCAGCACCGTCAGCACGAACACGACGCTCGCGCGCCATCAGCACGACGAAGAACGGATTGGCGAAGACCTCGCGTTTCCGCGGGCTTGCGGTCATCTCACGATCCGCCCAGGACCCATTCGCTGCCCGCGAGCTCGTACTCGACCAGCTCCTCGGGCCGAAACCAGAGCGCGATCTCGCGCTGGGCCGACTCGGGGCTGTCGCTGCCGTGGACCAGGTTGTTCTGCTTGCTGATCGAGAAGTCGCCGCGGACCGTTCCGGGCGCGGCGGCGGCGCCGTTGGTCGCCCCCAGCATCCCCCGCACGACCGCGATCGCCTCGTTCCCCTCGAGCACGCCGACAACCACCGGCGCACTCGTGATGAACTCGATCAGCCCCTCGAAAAACGGCTTGCCCTGGTGCTCGGCATAATGTTTCTCGGCGAGACGCGCGATCGACGCGCGATCAGCTTGAGCGCCGCGATCCGCAGGCCCTTGGCCTCGAATCGCTCGAGGATCGAGCCGACCAGCCGGCGCTGAACACAATCGGGTTTGAAGATGATCAGGGTTCGTTGCATGGAACTCAAAGTCGTTTCCAGATTCGGGATGAGGAAAAAGCGGACTGTCAGTTTAGTGCGGCAGCCAGCGCGCGTGCAACCTCAAGCGCGACGCTGCGCCGTCGGCGCTCGATCGATCCGCCACGCAAGCTCGTGGTACGAGTCGGCGTCAAGCCGCCAGACGCGAATGCCGGGCGGCGTCGCCAAGCAGCGAGACGATGATTCGCGGCACCGGGCCGTAGTGGTTCTCGCGCGAGGTCGGTCTGGCTGGGAACGGCCTCCCAGCGCGGGTGCGAGTGGTAGATCGCCAGGATCTCGGCGCCCTGCTCGCGCAGGGCAGACGACGGCCTCGATCAGGTCGTGGGGATCGGCGTCGTAGCGGGTCTCGCTCTGCGCGCTCGTTGCGCAGCGGGTGGAACGACGAGACGCGCGGCGCGACACCGCCCAGGATGCCGCAGCACTCCAGCGGCGCTTCGCGCAGGCAGTGCGCGACCATCGCGTCGACGAGATCGCGGGGAATCTCCAGCGGCTCGTCGCGGGTCGCCATGCGTCATGCGATGTCGCCACCGTTATTCGGGAAACAGCGGCGTCGAGAGGTAGCGCTCGCCCAGGTCGGGCAGAACGACGACGACCAGCTTGCCCGCGTTTTCCGGTCGCGAGGCGACCTGGATCGCCGCCGAACGCGGCCGCGCCGCAGGAGATGCCGCAGAGCATGCCCTCCTCGCGGGCCAGCCGGCGGGCCGTCTCGAACGCGTCTTCATCGCGGACCGTCACCACGTCGTCGATGACCGCGGTGTTGAGCACGTCGGGGATGAAGCCCGCGCCGATGCCCTGGATCTTGTGCGGGCCGGGCCGGAGCGGCTCCTTGCGGCGCAACTGGCTGATGACCGGCGAGTTCACCGGCTCGACCGCGATGATCTTGACCGACGGCTTGCGGCTCTTCAAGCACCTCGCCGCAGCCGGTGATCGTGCCGCCGGTGCCGACGCCGCTCACCAGGATGTCGATCTTGCCGTCGGTGTCGCGCCAGATCTCCTCGGCCGTCGTGCGGCGGTGGATCTCGGGGTTGGCCGGGTTCTTGAATTGCTGGGGCATGAACGCGTTCGGCGTGTTCTTGACCAGCTCCTCCGCCTTGCGCACCGCGCCCGGCATCCCTTCGGCGGCCGGCGTCAGCACGATCTCGGCCCCAAACGCCTTGAGCAGCCGCCGCCGCTCCAGGCTCATGCTCTCGGGCATCGTCACGATCAAGCGGTAGCCGCGCGCCGCACAGGTGAACGCCAGCGCGATCCCCGTGTTGCCGCTCGTCGGCTCGATGATCACCGTGTCCTTGTTGATCCGCCCCTGCGGCCTCGGCCGCGTCGATCATCGCCACGCCGATCCGATCCTTCACCGACCAGAGCGGGTTGAAGTTCTCCAGCTTGGCCACCACGTCGGCATGACAGCCGCTCGTGACCCGCCGCAGCCGAATCAGCGGCGTGTTGCCGATCGTCTGCGTGATGTCGTCGTAGATCCGCCCGCGGCCGAAAGTCGGCTCGGCAGTCGCCACGACTCGGTTCCTCCACGTAATGCTTGAGTCAGCTTCTCGATCATACGTAGTCAAGAACACCGCGCAGGCAACCCGGCGGTCGGAGGTCGACTGTCGCTACGCGGAGATCGTACGGCCGACTTCGCCGAGCGATAGGCGACAGGCCTGCGGCTCGATTCACCGCAGGGCGAGCGGCCGAAGCGCGAAGCCGGCGGCGGCGCCTTTGATCTTGTTGACGGCGGCGACGTAGCAGAACGTGTAGGCTTTGGCCTTCGACAGCCCCTCGAGGTAGTGGAACTCGCCCAGGTGCACGCCTTGATCGACGAGCAGGTAACGGTGCACCGGGATGCCCGTGCCGGGAGAGCCGGCGGGCGGGTTGACCTCAAAGCCGCTGGTGTCGGAGCCGACCATGATCGCCCCTGGTCTTCGACGAGCCACCTGGTGGCCTCGAGGTCGAGCCCGGCCGAGTCGTGATCGGCGATCCGGGCGTGGTCGGCGCCGTCATCGCCCCAGAAGCGGCCGGTGCCGGTGCGCACCAGCACGACGTCGCCCGGCGCGAGACTCACGCCCTCCCAGGCCAGCGTGTCTTGCCAGGTCCTTGCGCGAGATGACCGTGTGGCCCGGCAGGGCGTCGACGTTCTTGAACGCCGCCACGTCGATCAGCACGCCGCGAGCGATGATCGGCGGGATGGTCGAGCGCGTCGCACTTGCGCGGGCCCCAGTCGCCGCCCCAGTCCGACTCCTTGAAGCCGTTGTACCAGTGGAAGTCGAGGCCCGCCGTGATGTGAGCCAGGCCGTCGATCTGGGTGGCCACGTTGTCGGAGATGAACAGTGCCGCCGAGTGCCAGTAGACATGGTCGCGGATTCCTGTCGGCCGGCGGCGCGTCGGCGTCGTTCATCCGATGCGACGCCGTCCGGGCTGCGAAACGTGATGATCTCGCCCGGGCTATGCCCGGGCCACTTGTAGCTGCGGCGGCTGTAGGTCATCCCCAGGTCGAAGACCTCGCCGCGCGTCGCCAGCGCCAGCGCCGCCGCCCGAGATTCGTTGGTCAGAGCCGTTGAGCGCCCCGACCTCGTCATCCTTTCCCCAGATCCAGCCCCAGCCTTTGCCCTTCTCCCAGCCCCGAATTGACGCGCACCCGAGGCCGGTGCTACCTGGGCCGAGGCCACGGTTCGGCCTCCGCGGCGGACGGCGAGCCCTCGCTCCGGACGCCCGCCCAGCCACGCGAGACCAACGCGGCCCCAGAAATCGCCCCAACGCCCACGAGCATAAGACCTTGAACTGCGCTTCCGCACATTCATGTCGATTCACCTCGCGCTCCCGATGCCGCACCGAGTGTTGTATGATACGTGCTCTCCAGGTGAGTGCAGCGACCGCATTCTACGAGCGGGCACCAGCCGGTCGCAATCTGGTGGAATGCCCGGAGCCTGCTCGATCCGGCCTGCTTGTGGCCGGTCATTCGCATCATCGTACAATGGATTCTCAAAGCAACCCGCACCCTCGGTCTCGCATCTGACAGGAGCGATCGCCATGTCGCAGACCCCCCGTCGGATCCGCCGCTGCTGACTCGGCCTCCGGTTCGGTCGCCGATGCGCCGACGGCAGCCAAGACACATCCGATGCAACATGGTCACCGGCCAGCGGTTGCGGAACAGATCCCGGCGACCTTGGTACCGGCCAGCGGCTGGCATTTCCTCCATTTGTTCTACCGGGTGGATCGGGCGCGGCTCGACCGTATTGTCGCCCGAGGATCGCCAGCGGGGGCTCGACGACTTTCGCCGGGCGCTTCGAGCGCGACACGCCCGGCGCACCCGAGCAGATTCAGTGCTTCGCCGTCCCCGGCCACAAGGCCGACTTCGGCATCGTGATGGCCGGGCCGGACTTGAAGGCCATTCACGACGTCCAGATGGCCATCCAGGCCTCGAGCCTGGGGCCGGCCCTCGCAGCCTACGTATTCGTTTTACTCGATCACCGAGGTCTCGGAGTACGTGCCCGGACACCGAGGCGTACGCCAAGATCCTCCGCGATCGCGAGGGGCTCGATCCCGACGAGCGCCGATGTTCAAGGCCAAGGTCGCCGCGTACGCCGAGCGGCTCGAGCCGATGAACCGGCAGCGGCTTTATCCTGAGTTTCCCAACTGGCCGTGCCTCTGCTTTTACCCGATGAGCAAGATGCGAACCGGCGACCAGAACTGGTATCTCCTGCCGTTCGAGACTCGCGCCGAGCTGATGTCGCAGCACGGCCGCAGCGGAATGAAGTTCGCCGGCCGGGTCTCGCAGGTGATCACGGCGTCGACCGGCCTCGACAACTGGGAGTGGGGCGTGACGCTGTGGGCGCGCAACCCCTCGTACCTCAAGGACATCGTTTACACGATGCGTTTCGACGAGAGCTCGGCGAAGTACGCGCTCTTCGGCGATTTCTACTTCGGCTACATCCTCCCTCCCGACGAGTTGTCTGGAAACGATCCGTCTGTGAACTCTCCAGGACGGCTCGCGTGCAATGGAAAACCAATAGCCTTGACCACGGACCTCGCAATCGGGGTCTCTTTAGATGAGGTGACTCACGCATGGTTCAGAACCGGACCAAACAGACGACCAAGCGCGCGGCGCAGCCCCAGAGCAAGGGAAAGCGACCCGGCCGCCGCCGACTAAGCGAGTCGCGCAACCAAACGGCCAGCGCGTGGCGAAAAGACGACGACCAAGCAGGCCGCCCAGCCGAAGACCAAACTCCCCGAGCCGCCGAAGGCCAAGCGCCCCGCGGAATCGAAGAGCCAGCGAGCTGCACACGCAACGAGCAATGGCTCGGCGCAATCACAGGGTAAGACATCGACACCGGCGGCGAGCGAGCGGCCGGTGCAGGCCAAAACAACCTGGAATGAGAAGCTGGATCAGAGCAAGGGCTTGCCCAAGGTCGTGCCGATCGGTGCCGACGATGAGCAAGCAGTGGGGCGAAGGGACCGTGGTCGTTCCGGCGCCGCGCGAGGTCGACGCGATCATGAAGTCAGGTTCCCGAGGGCAAGCTGATCACGATCGTGGAGATCCGTGCGATCCTCGCCAAGCGGCACGGGGCAACGATCGGCTGTCCGCTGACGATCGGAATCTTCGCCTGGATCGCCGCCCATGCGGCCGAGGACGACCTCAAAGCCCGCCGCCGCGACGCGACCCCGTACTGGCGGACACTCAAAACCGGCGGGTTCTTGAACGAGAAGTACCCCGGCGGCGTCGAGGCGCACCGCGAGAAGCTCGAGGCCGAAGGTTTCGAGATCGTCGAGCACGGACAAAAGCTGATCGTGGTCGATTATCAGGAGTTCATCACGATACCCGGCGACAAGCCAAAACGACGATGAGCCCTCGCTCCGACGGCCAGCGACCGCCGCCGCCCCAGCAGCCCGAGCTTGATCCTTGCGAGCACCTCGCCTTATCGACGAATGCTGCTTGAGCGGCTGGGCGTGTCCTTTCCGCTGGTGCCAGCCGCAGTGCGACGAGGAGTAGCTCAAGAACCTGGAGCGACGACCCGCGGCTGCTTGGCGGAGCGCCTGGCCCACGCCAAGGCAGCGAGCTGGTCGCCGCAGCCGAGCCCGAAGCGACGATCATCGGCTGCGACCAGGTCGTGTCATTTAAGGGCAGGATCTTCGGCAAGCCGGGCAGCTTCGAGGGGGCCGTCGATCAGCTCGCGGCGATGGCGGGCCACGTCACATCGAGTTGATCACGGCTCTCGTCGTGATTCGCGGCGACCGAATCTTACGCCACACCGACGTGACGACGCTCTGGATGAGAACGCTGTCGCGGCACGGCCATCGCGCGCTACGTGGCCGCCGATCGACCCTATGACTGCGCCGGCAGCTACAAGCTCGAGGCGCGCGGCATCGCTCTGTTCGAGAAGATCGAATCCGATGATCACACCGCGATCACCGGCATCCCGTTGATTGCGCTTGTGACCATGCTGCGGTCTCTAGGGCATGAGATTCCCTGACTGCCAGCATACTTGACGAATGTCAGACGGTCGTTTTACAATTGTCGTCGCAAGAGGAGATACGGCTGGGTGTCGCCCCTTCGCGTAGCTGATGGCGGTTCTCTGGGTCGGGAGCCCTTGCATGTCGCGCATTCTTGGCGCCGGTGCCTTGTATCTCGTGCTGGTCATGCCGTGTCGTGCTCAGCAAGCGGGTCCGAAGCCCGAGACGCTGATCAGCCTGAGTGTCGCGCCGGCGGCGGCGCCGAAACCGGCCCTCAAGTACCTGCTCTTGCCGGAGCTCAGGGAAATGAGTCCGGGCAATCCGATCCAGGGATATCTGAAGTGTTATCTCGAGCAGTACCGATTCGTGTTCGACCACGACGAGTTCGAGCGGCGCAAGACTTTGCTGGCGATGCCGCTCGACGAGCTACCCGTGCCCGATGAGCTCGAGCTCGGCCGATTTGCCCTTGCCCAGGCGGACGCAGCGGCTCGCCTCGACAACCCCGACTGGCAAATCTTGCTCAAGCTCAAGGCCGACGGTTTTGAAACCCTGCTTCCCGACGTGCAGGCGATGCGAACCCTGGCCAGGGCGCTGGCGGACCGCTTCCGGGCGGAGATTGCCGGCGGTCGAATCGATGACGCGATTCGAACCGCCAAGACCATGTTTGCCATGTCGCGGCACATGGGCGAGCACCCCACCTATATCGGCGACCTGGTGGGCATCGCGATGGCGTTCAACACGATCAATCCGCTCGAAGAGTTGCTCGAGCAGCCCGACTGCCCGAACCTCTTCTGGGCGCTAACGAACCTGCCCGATCCCTTCATCTCGATCAGAACCGGAGTCGAAGGCGAGCGGCTTACAATCTGGGAGTTTACTCGCGATCTCGATTCGACTCGCCCGATGAGTTCCGAGCAGATCAAAAAGTTCATCGACCGATGCGACAAACTGATTGCCGAAGGCTCTCCCAAACCGGTCGAAGGCGGGACCAAGGGCTATCTGGCCGCTCGCACCAAATACCCGCAGAAGATGGCCGCGGCCCGCAAGCGTCTTGTTAATTCCGGGCTGCCGGAGGCACGGCTCAAGGACTTTCCTCCCGACCAGGTAATCCTGCTCGACGAGGAGCGCGAGCTCCGGGCGCGATTCGATGAGCTCGCAAAGACGATGTGCCTGCGTACCTGGCAGTTTGAAGCGATCGACCAAAGCTCTAAAGCCGCCAAGGCCGAGCCGGCGATCCTCGCTGATGCATTCTTGCCCGCCCAGACGTCGGTGCGCTACGCTCAAGCACGGCTCGAACAGCGGATCGCACTGCTGCGGCACGTCGAGGCACTGCGCATGTATGCAGCCGAGCACAACGGCACCTTTCCGGCGAAACTGGCCGACATTTCGGTGCCGTTGCCTGACGACCCGATTACGGCGAAGCCCTTTCTTTACGAACTGCGCGGCAAGACGGCGCACGTCCGCGGCACTCCGCCGAAGAGCGCGGAAAACAACCGGTTCTTCCGCATCCACTACGAGATCACTCTCAAGAATTAATTGGTCGAACCGCGATGAAACCAATCGCTGATCTTTTGCCGCCGGGGAGTGCCTCGCCATGATGCGCGTTTTGCTGGCGACAGCAGCCTTTGCCGCTCTCTCACTCGCCTCTGTGGCCGACGAGGCCGTGACCCGTCTTCACGTGCAACCGATGTCCGCTCCCCAGCCGCGCTCAAATATCGGCTCCTGCCCCAGGTCGATGAGCTGAATCCCGGCAACGCGGCCCAGAATTATCTCAAGTGCTTCATGGAGCAGCATTATTTCTTCTTCAGCAAGAACGCAGTGGCCGATCGCGACCGCTATGAGGTAATGCCGCTGGCCGATCTGCCGCTGGACCAGGTTCGCGGTTACGGAGGCAATGCGCTGCGCCACGCCGACTGGGCCGCCCGGATGGAGAGTATCGACTGGCAAAGCCTCGGCAGTATCAGGAGCGTCGGCATGGAGGCGCCGCCGTCGGAAGTGGGGCCGATTCAGGTCCTGGCGAAGGCGCTTCACGTGCGATTTCGCGGCGAAATCGCCCAGCGCAAGTTCGATGATGCCGTCCGCACCGCCAAGACAATGTTCCAGCTCTCACGCCACCTGGGCGAACATCCCACCGAGGTTGCCAATCTCGTCGGTCTCTGGGTTGGTCACCTCACGCTGAGCGCGCTCGAGGAAATGGTGCAACAGGCGAAGTGCCCCAACCTGTACTGGGCATTGACCGACCTGCCGAGCCCACTCGTCGATCTGCGCAAAGGAGTGCAGGGCGAGCAAATCATGGTCGCGGCGGAGCTCCGACAAATCCGCGACGACGCCCCGATGACCGAATCCGAGCTCGGTGCGCTCGTCAGCCGCGTCTCCGGAGTGCTCAACTTCGCCCGTGAACAATCCGGCCAGCTTCCGCGCAGCACTCGAGCCGCACTGGGCGCCTCGGCAAAGGATTCCGAGGCCGTTCGCGCGGGTCGTCTGCATTTGGTTCAGTCGGGCTGTAAGGAAGAAACGGTCGGCAAGCTCCCGCCGTTGCAGATCATCTTGCTTGACCAGAAGCACCGCTACGAAATCGAGCGCGACGAGCGACTGAAGCTCCTCTCCGTGCCGGTGTGGCAAATCGCCTGCTCGGTCTCGGCCGGCGAGCCGGAAAGTGCCGCCCGATGGCCACTGGCGGACCTACTGCCGAACATCAATAAGCTGCGCCGAACAGGCCGAGCTCGAACGTCAACTTGCGCTCTTACGTTGCGTCGAGGCAGTGCGACTCTATGCCGCCGAGCACGACGGTAAGCCGCCTGCGCGGTTGGCCGACATGCCCGTGCCTCTGCCGCTCGACCCGGTTAACGGCAAGCCGTTTGAGTATTCGGCTGAAGGGACGACGGCCCGCTTCGCGAGCAATTCGCTTCCAGAGACAGGGAAGACGTCAGGCGATGGCGTCCACTACAGCGTGACCATCCATAAATGAGCAAAGGCGATAGGGAAGCGAGGCGCACAATGAAGGTGACACACGCGATGCTCGAAGAGATCGACCCGCGAGAAGCCTGGAAGCCATGGCAGCCCTCGCCGCGAGAGCCTTGGGGCCGTAAGTGGGCTGCCCATCTCTACCGTCGCGCGGCATTCGGATACAGCCGGGAAGACCTGATCGAGGCCGAACGCCTCGGTTTAGAAGGCACTCTCGACCTGCTGTTCGAAGCGAGGCCCCAGGCAACGGAAGCGCTGGAAACCTTGATGGACGTCGGCCGGCTCGCGGCCCTGCGTGACGATGGCGGCGACCAGCTTCGGGGCTGGTGGCTGTACTGCATGCTTCAGAGCGGCCACCCTCTGCGCGAGAAGCTGGTGTTGTTCTGGCACGACCATTTCGCCACGAGCCTCGTCAAAGTCCAGAGCTCGACTCTGATGTTCCGTCAGAACTGCCTGCTGCGCGAGCATGCGCTGAGCCGGTTCGGCCCGATGCTGCAAGCCGTCAGCCGCGACGGCGCCATGCTGGTCTGGCTGGATTCGAACAGCAACGTCAAAGGCAAGCCCAACGAAAACTACGCTCGCGAGCTCATGGAGCTCTTCAGCCTGGGCGTCGGCAACTATACCGAAAAAGACGTTCGTGAGGCCGCCCGAGCCTTCACCGGCTGGCGCACCCACGGACTTGGGTTTCGCTTCGACCCTCTGCTCCACGATGACGGGCCCAAGACGGTTCTGGGGAAAACGGGCAACTGGGATGGTGGCGACATCGTCCGCATCGTCCTCGAGCAGCCCGCGGCGGCCCGGTTCATCATCCGCAAGCTCTATCGCTTACTGGTCAGCGAAACGGCTGTGCCGCCTGACGCGCTGCTCGAGCCGCTCTGCGAGCAATTCAGAAAGAGCGACTACGACATCGCGGCGCTCGTGCGGACCATCCTGGCCTCGCGACTTTTTTACTCGAGCCACGCGTTTCGCCAGCGAATCAAGGGACCGGTCGAGTTTGTGCTCGGCGCGGTGCAAGCCGTGTACCGGCGATATGGCGAGGACGAGCCCGACTACAAGCCTTTGCCGCAGCAGATGCTCCTGGGCGTGCTGGCTGCCCTCGGACAATCGCTTTTCGCTCCTCCCAACGTCAAGGGGTGGCGCGGCGGCAAGGTGTGGCTGAATACGGCGACGCTGCTCGAGCGCGCCAACTTCGGCGAATCGCTTGCGATGGGGACGATCTGGGCGAACCGGTCTCCTGAGCCAAGCACAAGAGCCGCGGCTCTCCCACTCAAGGTCCGGCGGATTGTCAGCGCGCTCACTGCGTCGACTGCGTCGGTCGACCCGGCCGAAGCGCCGGCTCCGCCACGGGCTTTCGATCCCGCGCGGATTCTGACCGAAGAAGGCGTAAGTCGTCCCGAAGACGTCGTCCGCGTGCTCTTGGATCTTTACCTGCCCGGCGGCATCGCGTCCGAGACACGGGCGAAACTCGTGGCATTCGTCAGAGGGGGCTCGCCCACCGGGCCAGCCCTCGATCGCCGCGTGCGCGAGGCCGTTCACGCCATCTTGTCGCTGGCGGATTATCAATTGGCGTAAGTTTCACTCCAAACCCTTGCCGGAGAACCTCCCATGTTCAACCGTCGCCGATTTCTGACGCGAGCGCTAGAAGGCTCGTCTCTCTTGGCCGTGGGCACCGTGGTTCCGCAGTTTGTGGCGCGGACCGCGCAGGCGGCCGCGCCGGGCACGGACAACATTCTGGTCGTGCTCGAGATGACCGGCGGCAATGACGGCCTCAACACGGTGATTCCATACGCGGATGACCTCTACCACAAGGCCCGTCCGACGCTGCGACAGACCAAGGACGTAGTCATTCGCCTCGATGATCACGTCGGCCTCAATTCAGGAATGCAGGGCTTCCGCCAGATGTGGGAAAAGGGCCAGTTGGCGGTGGTGCAGGGGGTTGGCTACCCGAACCCCGAGCGCTCGCACTTCGAAGCGATGGATATCTGGCAGTCGGCCGATCCCAAGAGGGTCGTCAAGACCGGCTGGCTGGGCCGGGCTGCCGCCGAGATCAACAACAACTCGAGCGGTGTGCCGATCCTGCAGGTCGGCTCGAAGGGCTCGCCGCTGGCCCTGGCGGGTGCGCCGGGCGGAGGCGCGGTGACTCTCAATGATCAAAACTCGTTTCGGCTCCAACTGGGCGGCGGCAAGAACGTTCAGCAACAGGCGCGGCGCAGGCTGTTCGACGAGCTGGCTGCGCCTGGCTTAAACCACAGCGACGACGATCTCACGTCGTTCATTCAGCGGCGGCAGGTGCAAGCGCTCACGGCCGTCGAGACGGTCCGCGAGTTGCTGGACGGGTCGAACCCCATTGACGGTTCGAGCGTGAGTCTCACACAAAAGCTCCAGCTCATTGCCGGCCTGATCGCTCACGGCTTCGGCACGCGCATTTTCTATGTCAGCCTCGACGGTTTCGACACCCACGCCGGCCAGGCCACCACACATGCCAACCTTCTGGGCGACGTGGCCAGCTCCATCAGTGGTTTTTTCGAGACACTCAAGAAGACGGGCAACGACAGCCGCGTGCGGCTGATGACCTACTCAGAGTTCGGCCGGAGGGTGCAGGAAAACGGCAGCCGCGGCACCGACCACGGCGCGGGCTCGTGCCTCTTTCTGGCTGGTCCGTCGGTCAAGGCAGGCGTCGTCGGCAAGCACCCGAGTCTGTCTGACCTCGACGATGACGATCTCAAGTTCCACACCGACTTCCGCCGCGTATACGCCACGTTGCTCGACGGCTGGCTGGGCTGCGACAGCAAGGCGGTGCTGGGCGCAAAGTGGGACCACGTAAAGGAGCTCGAGCCCAAGGTGTGATTCTCGCACCTCAGTGCGACCGCCAACAACGTCCGTGCAGCTCACGCGCTCGAGCCGGACGCTCGACGGCCCGGCAACAAGCTGGGCCCGGAAATGGCAGAAAATGGCAGAGAGTGGCAGGTTTCGCCAATGGTTTTCTGCCAACCGGCCTTCGGCGAAGTCGCCGCAAGAACTGTGATACAGAGCCCTTGCGAGTCGATCGCCGCGCGTGATCCGAGTGCCGTTTCAACCGATGTCTGCCACTTCGCCCGCTGATCCTCGTTGCCCGGTATGGCTCAGGCTTCCGGTCTGACGGCAAGGCGCCGTCGACAATACACGGCTCAGCGGGAGCTTCGCCCTCCCGGCTGCGCCGCCGGCGAATCGTCCGCCGCGGAAGGGCGAGGTTCCACCCCGAGCCAGGTATTGGTGCCGCAGCCGGCCCAGCGTCCGCCGCGGGAGGGCGAGGTTCCACCCCGAGCCAGGTATTGGTGGCGTCGCCGGCCAATCGCGGGCGCAGCCGTTCGTGAAAAGCGGCTCAGCGGGAGCTTCGCCCTCCCGGCTGCGCCGCCGGCGAATCGTCCGCCGCGGAAGGGCGAGGTTCCACCCCGAGCCAGGTATTGGTGGCGTCGCCGGCCAATCGCGGGCGCAGCCGTTCGTGAAAAGCGGCTCAGCGGGAGCTTCGCCCTCCCGGCTGCGCCGCCGGCGAATCGTCCGCCGCGGGAGGGCGAGGTTCCACCCCGAGCCAGGTATTGGTGGCGCAGCCGGCTCAGCGCCGGCGCAGCCGATCCTTAGAGGGGCTCCGCGGGAGCTTCGCCTTCCCGCTTGCGAATTGGCGCGACCACCCGCGGGGAAAGGATTCGGGTACCGCCGAAGCATTACCGGCAGTTGCGCGCTCCATCCAACGATGGAGCGATGCTCCTCATACATGACAAGCCTCCTCCATAGATGCCATAGATGCCATAGATGCCAAGCGCCCCGGTGTTCAAATCGATGGCATCTATGGGCGCGGCGAGCCTTGGGCCCCCGAGTAACCTGCACAGGCCCTACGCGCCGTCAAATCGCTGCCATCGTGAAAACGCACCCAGCCCGGAAGTTCAGTTGTGCGGTCCAATTGGGATGGGGCCTTCATCAGGATCGAATCGCTGGCCTGAGCAAGCCCGCGCATTCCCCCGCGACCCTGCGCGTGCGGCCGCTCGGTCGCCCCCTTGACAACCTGATGAACCCCGGTTGCAATCACAGAAGAGACGTGCCCGTAGCTCAATTGGATAGAGCGTTAGCCTCCGGAGCTAAAGGTTGCAGGTTCAACTCCTGCCGGGCATATTCAGTACCGTCCGACGCGACCGCCAGTTGAATCCCGAACTTATGGCCATCAAAACGGATACGGCGAGACAGGAGCAGATTCGTACGGCGATGCTGAAGCAGCTCGCAGAGCTGGAACCGGCGAGCATGTCTCGCGACACCGCTCAGAAACTACTAGAGCTCAGCTTCTCGCGCCGCAGCAAGAGCGTGCCGCTTTCCTCTCGGACAAGGCGCAAGCAGGCACCCTCACTCGTCCCGAGCAGGACGAGCTAGATGAGTACATCCGTGTGGCCGACCTTCTCGCCGTCCTCCAATTGAGAGCACGCCGGTCCTTGAAGGACGTAGATCCTTCGTCGTGAGATCCCCATGATGGAGATGAGTTCGGGCGATTCGGCGTAGCGGTCCCGCGTGAAGGGGAACAGTCGGATCGGAATGCCCCCACGGTCGCGCTTGATGCGGCTCAGGTAAACGGCCATGATCTGGCTCATCTCCATCTGTCCGTGCTGTGAGATGTTCACCAAATTCTCGTAACGCTCGATAAACAAATCTTTGCCGTCGGTGAGCATCTGACGATCTAGCAGCGGGTGGTCCGACCCAAACCTGTCGCGCAGGTAGTCAATGGCCTTGCGGACGGCCGGCAGATTGACTTGGTGGGCACGGCGGATCGAGCCCAGCACGTGCAGCTCGGCGAGGTTCATGAAGGAAAGCAGCGGGACCGTCGGGTCGGCGATTTCGATTAGCGGGCGGAAGTCGGCGTCGCCGGACTGCGTAGGATATGCGCCGTCCCAGAGCCCACGAACGGATGGTGGCGATAGGCAGACGGAGATACCGTGCGGCCTCCGAGACGGAGTAGACCGGCACGTCTCGCGGGTTTTTTCCTCCGTATATGCTGCTGGCTGTATCGCGACTCACGGCTGCACTCCGAGCACGACGCGCCTTATTAGCTGACGCTCGCCGATCGTATCTGACTGTCCCGCAGTTTCGCAGAGCACCGGAACCAAAAGCAACCTAACACCGGCGGCTCGGGTGACTTAACCTGCTTTGGCGCCGTCCGTGTCGATCTTTTCGGCACGATCCTTCCGCGTCGTCAGTAGCGCGGTGTTGGCCTTGCCTTTCCCGTCACGCCAACGGGCGAGCCGCACTTCTTTGCGCTCGATGATCTCGGCGCCCGGCGATACACGGTCGAGTGACGCAAAGAATAAAGCCCAAATTAATCTCGTGATGTTTGCACGCAACGCAGCGGCCATAGACGATTGCACGTGAGCGGCCTAAATCATTATTATGGCATGGGTAAGCGACTTTTCGTTCGCGACGATGCGTTTCACACCCTGCGAGGGGCGCGTCTCCTATGTGGTCATTTCTGTTGTCGTCCGCTCTGGCTCGCGCTCATACCCAGCATTTGCACGGGGCGCTGAAGCGGCGAGCGAATCGAAAGCGCATGCAGCCTGCAGCACCTGAGACTTTGGAGGGCCGCGCTCTTTGCGCGGTCGGCGGGCACCACCTCGCGATCGCAGCCGTGCAGCCGCACGCCGAAGTTCATGTCATGCAGCATCACGCGCTGGCCCCGGGCGCGCATGACGAGGCAGTGGCGTTCGCACGAGTCCCCGCTGCGAAGAAAAAGGCGCCTTCGTTCTCGCTCAAGCAAGAGACGGCGTTGCTGCCCGGCAAATGGGTTGTGACCTATGACGCATCGAGCGTGTTTGGTACCGGAGCCGTTGGAGCGCAGGAAATCGTCTTCACCGGTCCGCACGGCGCAACGCAATTCAGCTCCATCACCGGGGTTTCGGTGCCGGGTTTCTTCGGCCGCTCGTATTATCAGTTCGGATCGTGGGGCTACTATCAATTTCTGAGCAAGAAGCTCGTCCGCTTGACGATCACCGGAGCGTCGCCGACTGAGTATCTCAACAGCGGCATCATCGTGATGAGCGGCCAGTCGATGCCGATCCAGTTCCTGAGCAAGAACCAATTCGGCGTCGACGGACAGGTCTACAATCGCGAGCCGTTGAATCAAACGATATTCAATCAATGATTCGTGATTCAGTCGCCCCACGTTGCGACAATGGTCCACCGCCCGCCATAACGCACGAGGCATCTGGGCGCGTCATACGTTCAGGTCTGGTCCAGAGCAGAGACTGTAGCTGTTGCAGTCCTCGAGATCGAAATCGCCGCAGCGTTCGGGCCGATCGCGGATGACGCGCGCGATGGTAACCCCTTTGAACCGAACTCGGTGCGCCGAGTATCCGCGTTATCGATCCAAGCTGCGCTCTCTTCGTTTGTGAGCCTGTCGAGCGGTACGTACTGAAAAGCACCTTGCGTGCGCCCGGATGCTCGCAACGAAGCCGGCGAGGGGGTCGCCGTGCTCGTTTCCCGCGTTTTCAGCGCAACGCGGAGCGCAACGAGCCGAAGCAATCGGCGTAACTTGAAGCAGGTTCTCATTTGCGACCGACTGACTTTTACTCCGGAGCTAAAGGTTGCAGGTTCAACTCCTGCCGGGCATATTCGCAGCGCCCCTGTCATCTCACCGGAGCTGCTTGAGCCGCCGCGGCGCCGCCGAGTCCCAGCAGATCCTCCGGCTCGATGATCCGCGAATGTTCACGGTCGGCCAGGATACATCCCGTTTCTTGCTGGACGCGAAGCGCAAACTCCTCTGCGGTTCGATTGTGCCAGCCGCCGACGCGCCAGGGGCAGACGAGGTACCCATCGTGGCGTTCGACCCTGCCGGTCTCCAACATCGTGGCCCCACCGTTGCCATTGCCCCCAAGGTCATTAAGCAGGCGATCAACGACGTTCATCTCTAACGCGCGCAACACAACGATGCGGCGCTCGCTCACAATGGCGGCGGGATCGAGATGACCGATCGTCAGATTATGCAGCATGGTCATCACCTTTCTGCCATCGCACGCAGGATGCGCTTGCCGCCAGGTGGGGAAGGGGGACAGGTCGGGGCGGGGAAGAGGGACGGGTCCGATATTGGCGAAAACCATTCCCTCAGGAGCGACCCGTACTGTTCGGGGCATCGCGGAACCGTAATCCAAAACCCCCGACTTGCCAATAGCGGACCCGACCCGCTTTCGCCCCATTCCATCCCCCATACTCGCCGACCGACGGCGAGAAAAAACTCGAAACTCGGTCTGACCCCCTGGACGCCCTCATCCCTCTGCGGCGCAAAACAAAATCATCGGCAACAAACAGGTCACAATTCCCAGCACGCAAACCAGCGAAGTCGCCGATCGCCTCCACCAACCGACCAGGATACCGGCCAAGCCCAGGCAATCCCCGACGACCGCGGCGACCGCGCACTGGAGATTGGGCACCAAGTAGAGCACGGGCAGCTCTAGCGCGGCCCTGATGGCAGCGCGCTCGACGTGCCACCAGTCGAGACGCTTGCCGCGCATCCCCCACAGCACCACCAGCAACACGGCAAAGCCGATCGCCGTTGACGCGGTGCCCAGCAGCAATGTCTCCCAAGATTCTTGAAAACGTGTGTTCGGTGGATGTGTCGGTGTATCGGGACTTACAAGCTTGACGACGAAGTGGCGGTACTCATGGCCTGTTTGCATTATATCACCACGCCTAGTTATGAGATCAGTGGCGTCGTTTGGCTGTTCGGCTCGCTAGCTCTCCTGAGACCTGTGAAACCAGTCGCAATCAAATTAACAAGGAGTCAGCCCCGATGCTAGCGCCTTAACGTACATCGCCTCGCGCAAAGCCCGAGATTCGGTGCCCATTGTCCCGCCCTGACCGGCTGCATCGGCCCGAAATGGAACCGCGCGGTTCCAAATCCCGGCAGCAGGCCAGCGGCCGGCTAGGCGTTCGCCTGCCCGATGATGCCGTACACCGTCGGCCGGCTCAACCCGACCGTCCTGGCGATCGCTGACACGCCCTGACCCTCGCGGGCGAGCCGCTTGACGATCGCCTCTTGTT
Source organism: uncultured Isosphaeraceae bacterium (assembly GCA_963830625.1). GTDB lineage: Bacteria > Planctomycetota > Planctomycetia > Isosphaerales > Isosphaeraceae > CAWHMZ01. Next base: position 424,726 of record CAWHMZ010000015.1, read on the forward strand.
CGTCGGTCACCTTGATGCGCTTGCCCGTACCGTCGGCGCTTGGCTTGCGGCCCAGTTTGACACCATTGGCTCTGGCCACTTCGAGCCCGGCATGGATTCGTTCGGCCCGGACTTCGGTTTCAAACTGAGCGAGTGACGCCAATACGTTCGCCATCATGCGACCTGCTGGAGTCTCAAGGTTGAATCCTTCCTTGAGGCTGATGAAATTCACCTTGAACGTCTGGAGTTCTTCCAGCAGGGCTGAGACACCACGCGTCGTCCGTCCAAGCCGATCGAGCCGCCACACGACCAGAGTGCGCACCTTGCCGATGCGGTAGTCGTTCGTGAGTCGATCGAACGCTGGCCTGTTCATCGTCTTGCCGGTCTTCTTGTCGACGTACCAAGTGACCGGATCGGTCTGCGTTGCAGCCCGGCGCTTGAGGTCAGGCTCTTGCGCTGCGAACGTCTGTCCGCTGCCCTTGGAAACCCGCATGTAAATGCCGATGTTCATCGTCAGTGCCTTTCGTTCTGGTGTGTTGATCCAAGCCACACCAGTGTCATAGGCGATCGGCCGGAGTTGTCAAGTGTAATTTATAGGATAACCGGTGTTGGCAAACGATTTGCGATTTTCATGCCGATATGCTCACGTAGCCTCCGGAGCTAAAGGTTGCAGGTTCAACTCCTGCCGGGCATATTAGGCAGCATAAGTAGTTATGCCTATCGATTTTCTGCTGCCCCCAGAAACACGGCGAACCGGGCAGACGGGCGCAGGCGCCAGGAGTTCGCCGCGTCGACCCGAACTTCGACGACAAGCGCGAGCCGTCGCGCTACTGGGCGACTAGGCTTACCGACTCGTCGCGGATGCGCTCGTCCCCGTCCCTGCCCGTCGTCAACGGTGCGGTTTTCGCCTTGCCCTTCCCGTCGCGCCAACGAGCGAGCCGCACCCCTTTGCGTTCGATGATCTCGGCGCCTGGCGGTAGCGGTCGAGTGACGGCTTTCTTGAAGACGCTGCCCATTTATTTCCGCCCCGTGAAGTAGAAGTAGAGGATCACACCGATGGCAATCATCGCGATCCAAAGGATGAGCTTCCCCAAACACCCGCTTTCGATTTTCGCTCCCTCTAGTTCGGGATCGTCTCGTATCAGTCGGTTCAGATAATTCTTGACGAGCTGGTCGCCGATTCCCGGCTCGGCCTGAATGATCAGCAGATTAACCCCGAACGACTTCCCCTCGCCCCCAGTGATGTCTTTTATGAAAACTTCGAAATCGATAGCCTCTCCCCGACTTCGCCACGACTTCTTCGGCGAGGTCGGCGTTGAGGTATCCCAATTGTTCGCCGTTCTGACGGCAAACGCAAACGGCGTTTCGATCGTGAGGATTGTTTTCTTCATGGTCCAAAACGAGAGTCTCAAAGACGCGGCAATTCCGAATGAGCCTCTGTCGGTCAGTTCCGTCGGAATTCCCATGAGTCACACCGACGATCTTGGTATGAAAGTGGCGAACGCTATGGCCGCCTGACCTTGCCATTTCACTTCGTTCTCTTGTGTCGAAGTTCCAAGTCGAAGAACGCGGCGAGCCGGTCGGCTACGTCGAGCCGAATCGATTGCCGGCCGTCAACGAAACGCTGGATGCTTGACCGTTGCACCCCTGTCTCTCGCTCCAGGGTCTTGTACGGGATGCCGCTTTTGATGATGGCATCCTTCAGGGTGTCGGTGATCGGCGAGTGACGTCGAGCTTTCATTATGCGATTGTTATCGCATCGTTCTGCACCTGCGTCAATTGGGCTCATCGGTTCTGGTCTTCGAGCACGCACCCCCGCCAAGGGGTCGTGCGTGCTCTTCTGGACGCACCCCCCTTTTGGGGGTGCTTCTGGGATGGTAGGCATGGGCGCCTACAGTATCGGTAGCAAAATGCCTACAGTGCTGTAGGCGCCGGCGCCGACCGTCAGAGCGCCGCTTCAGCGCTCGAATCGTAATCGATTTCTGTCCCCGTGATGGACAGCAGCCTGCTTACCTGCTTTGTGGATAAACGGCGGCACCAAGAGCTTGTCGGTGATCACCTTCACGTAGTTGCTACCCTGTTGGCCCGTTCCGGCACCATCCAGGAAGAGCCCCGCGGTGTCCATGAGCCCGCCGGGGGCTGTGCCGAGGATCGTCAACCGATACCTTCGTCGCAATGGCAGGCGATGCGCAGGCCGAATTGTCACCATTTGAGATGCCGCGTCGTACTGGACGGAACTGATTCGGATGATTCTGTCGTCCCGAGTCCCGAAACGACGGTCAGGACCAGCCGAGACTAAGCGATAGTTGGTCAATGCCTCAGCCTGGTCGGAATCCATCGGCTGGTTGAATGTCACCAGAATCGAAGTCGGCTGAAGGTGGACACCGTGCCTCTGGATGCCGACGACTGTCGGCGGGGCGACCATGTTGGTCAAGCCGAAGGCAACGCTGTTGGCACCGACCGCCCCGGCGGCGACGGCATAGCTGCCGCTCAGAGCGGTGGCCGAGGCGGTGACGCTGGCCCGACCGTTCGCGTCGATCACCACGGTGCTGGCGGCGAAGGCAGCGGAGGCGCCCGTCGCGGGGGCAGTGAAGGTGACTCGGCCGCCCGCGACCGGCTCGCCGAAGGGGCTCGTGACGGCCACAACCAGGGGAGCGGGGAAGGCGGAGCCGGCCGGTGCGCTCTGGTTGTCCCCAGAGGCGATGGCGAGGATGAAGCCCCGAGACTCGAAGGCGCCGATATCCGGAGCAACGCCCTGCGGCCGGGCGATACCGCGCTGGTCGGTGGTCACACCGGGAACGGCGACTCCTGCGTCGATGGCCGGGCTGCCGGGGAGCAGGGCCTGGGTCAAGGTCGGGCCGCCGTTGTCGGCAAGCAGGCCGAGCAGCGGGTCAGTGTTAATCAGATCGGTGGGATTGAGGAGAACGGCGGGCGTGTCGGAGAAGAGGTTGTGGCCCAACGAGACGAACGTGGTGCCCGGCCCGAGGACGAGGTTGCCGTTACTGGAGTTGGCGAAGATGCTCGCAATGGCCGTCAGGTTGGAAACGGGCACGCCGCCAGACGGGATCTGGACGACGTAGACCCCGCCGCCGACGGCGGCCGCGTTGCCGCTGAGGGTACAGTCGGTGAGGTTCAGGGTCCCCGAGTTCGAGACGCCGCCGCCGCCGAGGCCGGCCGCGTTGCCGCTGAGGGTGCAGTCGGTGAGGCTCAGCGTGCCCGAGTTCGAGATGCCGCCGCCGTTGCCGATGGCCGCGTTGCGGCTGAGGGTACAGTCGGTGAGCATCAGCGTGCCCGAGTTAAGGATGCCGCCACCGTTGCCGCCGTAGGTGGACGAGTTGCTCAGGAGGGTAGAGCTTGTGATCCTCAGCGTGCCCGTGTTGTCAATGCCGCCGGCGCCTAAATTGCCCAAGCTGGAGACGAAGAAGTTAGCGGCCGAGTTGTCGTTGAGCGTGGAGCCGGTCACCGTCAGCGTGCCCCCGTTGTAGATGCCGCCGCCGCCGCTGCTGAATTCGAAGGTTACCGCGTTGCCGCTGAGGACGGAGGCGGTGACGTTCACCGTGCCGTCGTTGTAGATGCCGCCGCCGTAGCCGACGGAGGCGCCGTTGCCGCTACCGATGGCCGAGTTGTCGCTGAAGGTGGAACCGATGACCGTCAACGTGCCCGTGGTGGTGTTGTCGATACCGCCGCCCACGGCGTTGCCGAAGGAGTCATTGGCGAAGTTGCCATTGAGGGCGGAGCCGGTGATGGTCAGCTCGCCCCCGTTGTAGATGCCGCCGCCGCTGCCGCCATTGCCGCCGGCCCCGCCGGTCGTGTTGCGGTTGAATGCGCAGTCGGTGACCATCAGCTCGCCCAGGTTGTCGATCCCGCCGCCGACGCCGAGGACGCCGAAGCTGGAGCCGCCGTAGTCGTTAGCGGCCGTGTTGCCGTTGACTGCGGAGCCGGTGAGCGTCATTGTGCCCCCGTTGTAGATGCCGCCGCCGCTGCCGCCGTACTCGAGGGCGGAAGTTGAGGCCGAGTTGTCACTGAGGGTGGAGTCGATGACGGTCAACGTGCCCATGTTGTCGATCCCGCCGCCGAAGCCGGCGTATTGGAAGAATGTGCCGCCGGAGACCCCGTTGCCGTCGAGAGTGCAGCCGGTCACCGTCAGCGTGCCCGCGTTACCGTTGTAAATGCCGCCCCCGGCCGCGGCGTTGTTGAAGTTGAGGGTGGAATTGGTGAGCGTCAGCGTGCGGTCGTTGGCGATGCCGCCGCCGCTGCCGCCACCGTTGGAGCCGACGCTGGAATCGGTGACCGTGAGTGTGCCGTCGTTGTAGATGCCGCCGCCGCTGCCAGCTCCGGTGATCAAGTTGCCTATGAGTGCGGAGCCGGTGAGCGTCATTGTGCCCCCGTTGTAGATGCCGCCGCCGTTGCCCTCGCTGCTTCTGGCCCCGTTGTCGTCAAGCGTGGAGCCGCTGACCGTCAGTGTGCCCGCGTTGTAGATGCCGCCGGCGTTGCTGGCCGAGTTGTTGTCGAGAGCGGAGTCAATTACCGTCAGCGTGCCCGCATTCGAGATCCCGCCGCCGGAATCGCTTTGGCCGTTGCTGATCGTCAGTCCCGAGACGGTCGCCTCGACCCCCGCTGCCACGGTGAAGATGCGGAACGCCGGCGTACCGGGCTGGCCGCTGCGGGCCACACTTAGGACAGAGAGGCCCGGCCCTGCGATGACGACGTTTGCGGACAGGTCCGGCAAGGCGGTCGAGAGCGTGATCGTGCCAGTGACCGAGGGGGCGAACGTGATCGTATCCTGGGCCGGGTCGAGGTTGGCCTGCTCGATGGCGGCGCGTAGCGTGCCAGGGCCTGTGTCGCCGATGTTTGACACCGTGATCGTGGAGAGCAACGACCGGCTCTCCAGCGACTCCACGAAAAAGGGCCTCGCACGTCTCGGTGCGAGACCCGAGACAAGCTTCTTGGTCCAGGCGATGCCAATCGGATAACGTGATGCTTGACCAGCTACGCCGAGTTCGGCGATCGCATGAAACATCGTTGCAGTCTCTTGGACGTATCCCACAACCTCGTCTCAATATCGCCACTTTACCCATTTTAACAGTCCGATCGAGCGGTTGCCAGCGACCATTCCGTGGTCGATGGCATTGCCATGGATCGACTACGTCGTGCGGAGAACGGCTCCGATTGTCATTGTTCCGAGTTCGCTAGACTCGTAGTGTCCTGACTGTCGCGGTGCTTACGGCGTGTGATCACGATCCCATCGGAAACGGGAAGACGCGGTACTCCGATGGGCCTTGATTCAACCCTCCTCGCCGAAGGACTTGGAGCATCTTCCGCCGGGTGAGCTTCCCGACCGCTCGGGATGCCGTTTGACGGTTCATGCCTCCTCGCCGAGCGAGGTCGTCGAGCGACGCTCCGGCCGACCCGTCGCGCTGCGTGTCGCGGTAGAGAATGAGCCAGACCGCCAGCTCGGCCCGGCTCAGGTCGGCCATGCCGGTATCGACGAAGGCGTTGAGCGTCTCGAAGCGAAGGCGAGATTCACGTCTTGAGGTTTTCCGCTTGGCGGTCGTCATGGGGGCGTGACTAGCAATGGATGAGAAACCTGCAATATGATCGCTATGTGAGAAGTCTTGCCGGAGCCACGGGCCCGAAATCAGGCGGTTTTGCCCGGCTTTCCGCCCGAACTCGACGTATAAGCAATCTTCTACGACCAAGAGGTCGCCGTGAAGATGCCCCGCTTCCGAATCGCCTGGGTCATGGTCGCCGTCGCCATCGCCGCACTCGACTTCACGGCGATACGAATGGCGTCGGACCGCATAATCCCCTCCAGCGAGCTTCTCGGACTGGGAGCCCTGCCGATGGCGAATGTCCTGACGATCGGCCTCCTCATCGGTCAGCGGCGTCTGGGTAGCCGTCCGTTCCTCCTGGGGTTCGAGGCGTTTGGTGCGATGGCATTGGCCCTTTACGTCGTCTTGGCCGCTTTCTCTCCCCAAAAGGTGAACGACTACCTCGAATTATTGCTCGACCCCATCAGAACGACCATCGGGCTAGACCGGACTGTCGCCCTCATCGCAACCATATACCCCGTCGCTGTGGCCATGCTCGGCTGGCCGCAATTGGCCTTCGCCCTGACCGGCGGCTTCCTCTGCCGTCAGTTCAGAATCACCATCACTCCTCGCTGATGGGCTACATCAGGGGCTCATTCGAGCTTCTTGTTCCATTGCTAATCATGCCCCTCGTGCTGTCTGAATTCATCAGTCAACCTCGCCGTCGTCTTGAGCCGGCCGCGTCTTATCGCAGAGCCGACCGGTGCAATCGGTTCAGTTGCTCGCGTGGCTGAAGGTTATCAGGGCCAACAACATTTACCGCCAGCCCGAGCAGATCGGCTCCGAAGTGCAACGCAGTTTCCCGACTCGCTGGCCACGGTCGAGCGCTACGTGAAGGCTATGTCGCAATGTGGTAACGTAGCGGAGCGACGCGACGTGCATGCCAGGATTCTGCGCCGCATCTTGCCGAGCTCGCCGGTCGCACGATCCAACGTGGCGAGCATCGAGCCTCAGGCCAGCGCGGACGAATCGAGTTACACCGATTGGCGATGGGCGCGGAACGGAGATGACCGCGTTCGTTATTGGAGAATCAAAATGGCAAAATTCGTCGAGCTCCAGGGTAGCGACGGCAGGACAAGAAACGTGAATGTCGACGCCGTTGCTTGCGTCATCGGTCCCTCGGGCACGAACAAAGCGCCCACGGTTCAACTCGTCACTGGCGAGTCATTCGATGCGGCGCACACGGTCGAGGAGGTCTTGAACCGGCTCTCGGGTTGAGTTTCCTTCCCTCGTCGGCCCGCACGTCGTCTACCCTTTCGGGGCGTGCGACCGGCGGGCCCTACCATAGGAAGTCGGCCTTGATGTATTTCATGCCGGCCAGCTTGGCGGCGGCTCGATCGCGGATCTTGAGGTAGGGGTTCTCGATCGGGTTGGCGGTGCGTGGGTGGGCGACGATCGTGCCGTTGCGGGTGATGTTCTCGGTGGCCTCTTGATATTCCATGTAGGCGTCGGCGTACGGCCAGCCCCGACCCTCGATCGGAGTCCTGGAATCTCTCGACAACCCGATGCCGATCGGCATTGCGTTGGAGATCGGCCGGACCGAGCCCGGCCCAGCAGCCTGGTCGGTGGGCGTCCGTGACGCCTGGGTGCCGAGCCGATGGGTCACAATCAACTGGCGGTTCGCAATACGCAAAGTCCATTCGCCCAAGGTTGGCGAGTATCTCTCTCTCAGCGGGTGCCTCCTCGCAGTCACTGCCGCCAGCGGTGCTCCACGGCCAACATCGCCAGACGAAGGACCGCGCACAATGTCCCGAGGCCGGTCGCTTCGTCAGCGCATCGACGAGCTTCGCCCGGCGGTCGGCGTGCTCGGGCTCGTCGAGCCAGCCACTGGCGATCGCGGTCTGAACCATCCTCAGCACGAGTCGGAACTGATCGCTTCGCCATCGTTCGGGCCGGCGATGGCATGCCCCGTCTTGTAAAGCACCGAGGGGCACAGCCACCTCCGACATCGGATCGGTTCGGACGGGACGGGCCGTCGGGGTTCGGCTGGGCTCAACCGTTCGCCTTGTCCTTCACCTCGGTCACGGAGACGTCGTCGATCGCCGGGCCGCAGTTGCCGTCGTCCCGGTCGAGGGAATAGATCTCCAGGGTCGTGGTGTCATCGGCCGCAGTGAAGGTCCATTTCTTCCGAGTCCAGCGGATCTCTGGGCTGGGATTGTCGGTGGCATCGGCGCTGAAGACCTCCCTCTCGCCGGCGGCGCGGACGAGGAGCTTCACCTTCCCATCGCCGCCGTACGTTGCGGGCGTCGCGGCCATCTGGAATTGGACGCAGTAGCGGTGGCCTTTCTGGGTCGTGAAGGACTGCTTGATCCCGCCGAAGCCCGGCGAGCCGTTCAAGTCCACGCTCTTCTTGCCGGCAGCGGCCTTCCAGTGCCGCGCGCCGATCAGGTCGATCTGACCCCGTGTCACGACCCAGCCCTTGATGGCGTCTGACCCCTCGTCGAGCGAGTGGTAGCCATCGACGTCCGGGCTGTCCTCGAAGCTGCCGTTAATGATCAGGTTGCCGTCCGGTTCCTGCCCGGCGACCCCGGCCCCCAGGCCGATCATCCCCGCCACCAGGGCCGCCAGGCCCATCGTCGTCCCACGGTTCCGCATGCGAGTCCCTCCAGCCGATCCCGCAACCCGGACGCGTCGGTCAAATCAATATTCTGCTCGAAGCGGCGCCCCTCCGCAACATCCCGCCATCGCCGGGATCGATCGTTCCGGTTAGAGCTTCGCGCCGGGGATCTGGCAGGAACACCCGAGACGGAGAGGGTGTCCGACGAGGTTTCCTTGAGCCCCGTCATGGGTATCGAGTCGCCCTCCTGGTGGCGCTCTAAGATGATGGCCGTGAGGATCCGCGTTCCGCTGATGGGCGGCTTGCCGAATCGAATGTTCGGGTCGGTAGAGATGAGTTCGGGCAATTCGGTGTAGCGATCGCGAGTGGCCGCGGGGAGTAAAGGCCCGTCCCTGGTCGAGGCCCTCGAGCGCTGAGCTGCTCGCCCTGGTGGTGGCCCGCGGCCGAGCTGTTCAAGCCGCCCGTCGCGGCCATTAGGGGCCGTTGCCTTCCGGCCCGGGCGACGGAGACTGGATTGGCTCGATCACTTCGACCAGGAACTAACGAACTGAAGCCGACCGACCTTCCTCCTGATCCCCACTGATCCGAGGATCGCACCGAGGTATTCTCATGTATTCCCAGCGAAAAGGCTCGAAATGATTTTCGGCCGTGTAGGGCGCGGCGAAGCGTTCGCCGACGAGATCGTTCCGGACAAAGAAACCGTTCACGCCGCACAGATTGCAGCCCACAAGTTTGTAGCCCTTTTTCGCCCCGAGCTCCTCCAGCGCCTTCAGGCTCGCGCCGTTCCCGCTACCGAATGGGTTTCGGCCGTAGCCCTTCGGGTCATAGGGTATCACCCAGGACATCGTGGGTGGGATGCCCGCGTTGTACTCGACCACTGCGACGCGGGGGCGATAGTGCGTGATCTTCTCCCAGACGTGGTAATCATTGCGGTCGATATCGATTGAGAGGAGGTCAAACTCCTCGGGCACATTGCCCCGGCGGAAGAGATCCTCGATGTTCTCCGCCGTGATGAACTCGTCCAGCACGGTGAGTTTCCCAGCCGCTATCTCACTGGCGAATAAAGCCCTGGCCCTGTTGACCGCCTGGGTATCTCCGTCGATCCATAGCCCGCTCCATCCCTGTCGAACGAGCAGGGCCGTGTTGTTCTCAAAACCGTCGGCGGCGCCGAACTCGACGAAGTAACGACTCGCCGTGCCGACCCGCCGGAAAATCTCCGCGATGATCCCGTCCTCCCCGCTCTGCGAGCAAACTTTGAGCTCGTATCGGTTGAGTCGTTTCGGTTCCCGATACCTCGGCTGACTGAGGATCTCCCGGACGACCTGTGCCGATTGTTCTCTAGCCTGAACATTCACCAGTGACACCCGACCGGACACTTCGGCCAGTCGATCGGCAAGATCGAAGTCCTTCATTCTCAAGGCCCCCAGAGGGATGATGATCCCGACTCCGAGGACGAGCGACGCACCGATGGCCAAGAAGAGAACCGAGCCGACGATGCCGAGACGTCGCCGTGGCGTCCCCCCTTCTGAAACCGTTTGCCGGATCGCGGCACAGGAGAGAACCAACCCGACGAGCCCCACCAGAACAAGGGCACTACCGCCGGCGATGACCAGGCCTCGTATGATTCCCACGTCGGCAACGGCCGACCAGAGCGCCTCTTGCATCGGAACATCCATCGGATGAGCCTCCAAAATCGTGGTGATCCACGACGATTTTCCGGGAGATCCCGATGAGCTCGTAAATAGCGTTGGAGCATTGCACGCGTAATCTTCGTGGCATACCCTCCATATCAACATACTCGCTGACCGACGGCGAGAAAAAATCGCTCGAACTGGGTGGAAACGGCGCGCGAGTTCGGTCGCATGTTCAAGCAAGCTGCGGGCCGATCGAGCACACTGGCAGACGCCGCGGCGCGTTGCTCAGGGCGCTGGTTCCAGGGCAAGGCTGCAGCACAAGCCGCCTTTCTGTAGACGTTCCGCTCGATGTTGAGCCGTGGACCGTCGGCTCGATCAACCTCTCGTTCGCAGAGCATGTTCGCCTGCGCGCTCAGGTTGCGCACCGAGGCATCCCGACGGCGGCGATGCTTTGACTCTCGCGTTGGCGCTCTGGGGAAGCGGCGACGAACGGCCAGAGGCGTTTCAGGAGTTGGCGTGCCGCGGATCGCGGCGTCACGCTCGGCCGGTGGCGATGACATTTTCCATCAAGCGCGAACCGCCCGGATCCGGTGGAACCGGTGCGCCGAGCGGCTCGACTTGAGCGGGCCACTCACCACTCACCGCTCACTTCTTCCGAACCAGCTTGAGCACCTGGCAGTGGTCCTTTGACGGCGCGCCTTGATCCCAGGCGGTGCCGCTCACTTCGAGGTGGTCGTCATCAACGAAGGACAGGACGACTTCGTGCATGTGCTTGTCTTTCTTCGGGTCGAGGTTGAGGCCGTCGACGAACTGGAAGACGATCTGATTTGCCGAGGAGTTCGGATCGGCTTTCAGGCGTGGTTGGTTACCCAGGTCGCAGAAATGCGTCATGATCAAGTCCGGTCCCTGCGCCGTGTAAACGGAAACCATTTCGTGCGCATCGCCTGGGAAGAGCGTCTCGTGGACCGCACTCCCGCCTGACGTCACCTTGATGATCGACCCGACCTGGCCGGTCGGCTTGCCGTCCTGATCGGCGACCAACCAGGTGCCGACAAGCTTCTTCATTTTCTCGAAGCCCGGGTTGGTCGGCGGCTGCTGTGATTTCGTTCCGGACTTGTCGTCGGCGTAGCTTGCCAGTGAAGCGGCCAGCAACAGGCCGCACGTCAACAGTGGACGCATGTTGGTTTCTCCAAGATAAGGCATTACGGTCACGCGTGCCTCAACTCCAATATTCGCACACCAATCATTGGTCGAACAAGAATCGCGCGGATCGACAAAATTTCCAGAAACCCCAGCTTTGCTGTAAATGAACGCGCAGAAACCACCTGGGGCTTGCGGCTGGCCGTGAAGACTCCTGCGGTGCCACTTAGCGCAGATAACTCTCCGGCTTCTGCTCCGGGTTGGGCGAGGGGACCTTTCTGAATTGGGGTCGGAGCTGCCGTCGTCGGGAAGGATCTCGCGCCGGCATGCGAGCAGCAACAGGATGGGCAGTAAGCCCGCCTTCAGAATGGTCGCCGGGCGGATCATTGCGAATCCCCCATCCAGAATCAGGCTCGACCTTTGCTCTGCTGTCATTCAGTCGGCACGCTGCCAAGAGGTTCAGTATCGGCCACCGACACTCGGCAGCCAATACGACTGACCCGCCGCCGGCTCATCGACGATGGTCCCTTGCCGCTCGATCGAGTGGATTCGTTCTCCGTGGCTGGATGCTGGTCCAGGGCAATCCCTGCTGGCGATAACGCGGATAGTCCATCCGCTCCTGGTTGTGCTCCAAGTCGTCCGCGAGTTGCTATGATGTATTCCACACCAGCATCCATTCGACGCATCGGCCGATGTGACCGACGCGCGCTGACCTGGCTGTCGCCCTCAGCCTATCGACGAGGCGGAGATACAGGCTGAAGAAGAGCGGGGCGCACAAAGGCATGTCGATCGATTGGAGTGAACGCAATGGCTAGCAAGACGTCCATCAAGTCGGCAAAGGTCGCCTCGCCAGGAGAGCTCGGCGATTCAAAAGCCGCGTTTAAGATCCGTTTCAGTGCGACACTTTTGCGGCCGAAGGCGACCGCGAAGGCTGTCTCGTGGACCTTTCTGACCCTGCCAAACGAAGCCAGTGCGAAGCTCCCCTCGCGGAGCATGACGTCGGTGGAAGGCACGTTCAATGGCTTGGCCTTTCAAGCCACGCTCGAGCCTGACGGTCAAGGAGGCCACTGGCTCAAAGTGGACCGGAAGATGCGCGAAGAGGCGGGTGCGGAGGCGGGCGACGTCGTCACGCTAGAAATCGCGCCGGTGGCAGAGGAGCCGGAACCCAGGGTGCCGGCAGATCTGCGGAAGGCTCTCGCGGCTGCCCCGCCGGGGGTGCGGAAGGTGTGGTCGGACATCACGCCCATCGCGCGCCGAGATTGGATTCACTGGATCGTCTCCGCCAAGCAAGCAGAGACGCGCGCGCGTCGGATCAGAACTGCCTGCGACATGCTCGCCAACGGAAAGCGACGTCCGTGCTGCTTCGATCGGTCTGGGATGTATGCCAAGAGCCTCAGTTGCCCCGTAGCCGACGACACGTCAAAGTGACACCAGGCCGGGCCGCCCCGCGAAAGTTCAAATGCCGAGCCTGACGATCTGCCCTTGATGCAATTCAAAATTCGCTGACACGATTCTGGTATGATCCGGGTCGTGGGGTGAATTGCCCCCAAGGGCTGCCCGATCCGGGAGATTGGCGATCATGCCGGCCGGCCCCGTCTTGCGGTCGCGGCGAAGGTTCCTGCGCCTCAGTGTGCGCGGGCTGATCGGAGTCGTCCTGCTGATTGGCGCCGGGCTCGGCTCGATTGTCCGTGAAGCCCATGTTCAGCGCGATGCGGTGGCTGCGATTGAGAAGGCCGGCGGATCGGTCGCGTATGATTGGGAATCGAGCAACGGGCAACCGGTTCCGGGAAGGAAACCTTGGCCCCCGGAATGGCTGTTGGAGCGCCTGGGAGTCGATTATTTCGGCCGCGTAGCCCTGGTCTCTGCCAACGGAAATGCTCGGCTAAGCGACCTGGAGATGGTTTTCATCGGACGTCTAGCCAGCCTTCAGGCATTATTGCTGAACGATTGCTCCGTAACAGACGTCGGGCTGGGAAACGTTACAGGGCTGAATCGCCTTCAGTGCTTGTGCCTCACACACACGCAGATTACCGACGCAGGGCTCTCGCGTCTCAGCGGGCTGAGCAATCTGTCCGGCCTCGACCTCAGCGGAAATGACGTCACCGACGCAGGGCTGGCGCATCTCGATGGGCTGAGAAATCTCACGTACCTCAAGCTCAGCTTCACAAAGCTATCCGACCAAGGGTTGGCCCGTCTGGAAGGGCAGGGCAGTCTCAGCATCCTCTATCTCGATGGCACTGTCGTCACCGATGCTGGCGTGGCCCATCTGAAGGGGCGAAGCAATCTCTCGTCACTCAACATCGGCGCCACGAAGGTCACGGACGCCGGACTCGCGCATCTGAAGGGGATGAGCAAGCTCTGGTGTCTAATCCTCGGTGGCACACAGGTCACCGATGCCGGGCTGGCGCATCTGAAAGAGCTGAGCAATCTCTCGTATCTCGTCCTCAGTGGCACGCGGATCACCGACGCCGGGCTGGCGCATTTGAAGGGGCTGAGCAGGCTCTCGTATCTCGTCCTCAGTGGCACGCGGATCACCGATGCCGGACTGGTTCACCTCAAGGGGCTCAGCCGACTATCCTCGCTCGACCTCCGTAACACCCAGGTCACCGACGTCGGAACGAAAGAGCTGGAGTGCGCTTTACCAAACCTGGCTATCGTCCGCTGATTCGGTGCCGGTTCAAACGGCCTGGAGAGTAAGGACGCCCGCGTCAATGCCTGTCATTCGCGTCGCTCAGGATCAGACCCTCCCGTGATTGGAGCCCCGCCTTCGGACGCCTGTCACTTGAATGACGCCATGCGTTCGATTCAACTACTCTTTGCGGATTGACTGGCCACAATGACTCAGCGGCTAACATGCTTACTCGTTTGAGGGGACCTCGCTCCATGACGCTTCGCACACTCGCGCGGTGGCTGTTTTCAGGCATCTTGCTTGCATGCGCGTTGGCGCGTGCAGCCGATCAACCGCCGGCGCAGCCCGTCGACGTGGAATACACGGCGAAGATCCGCGAGTACACCACGGAACCCTTCTTCCTTACCGAGCTCGTGGACCACTTGCCGGCGTCGCCCACCGTCCCCTCGCCGCAGAAAGCGCTGGGCTACGTGATCGGTACGCCCGAAAAGCTGACGTACACGAGGGATGTCAACGCCTATTTCCGCACGCTGGCCCAGGCATCGCCGCGGGTCAAGGTGTGGACGATTGGCAAGAGCGAGGAGGGCCGCGAGATGATCCTCGCGGCCGTCTCGAGTGAGGCGAACATCGAGCGGCTTGACCGCTACAAGGAGATCACCGCCAGGCTCGCCGACCCGCGCAAACTCAAACCGGCCGAGACGGCCGCCCTGGTGCGCGAGGCCAAACCGTTTTACTGGCTCTCGGGCTCGATTCACTCGCCCGAGACCGGTTCACCTGAGATGCTCATGGAGCTGGCCTACCGCCTGGCCGTCGAGGAATCACCGCATATCCGGTCGATTCGGGACAGCGTGGTCGTCTTGATCACGCCGGTGGTCGAGGTCGACGGCCGCGACCGCACGGTCGACGTCTATCGCTACCGCAAGGCCAATCCCGGCAAGCAGGCGCCGCCCTTGATTTACTGGGGCAAGTACGTGGCCCACGACAACAACCGCGATGCGATGGGCCTGGCACTCGCCCTGTCGAACGTGATGCTCAATACCTTCCTCGCCTGGCACCCGCAGGTCTTTCACGACCTGCACGAGTCGGTGCCTTATCTCTACACCTCGACCGGCACCGGCCCCTACAATTCGTGGCTCGACCCGATCGTCGTGGCCGAATGGCAGCGCCTCGCCTACCACGAGATCGAAGGGCTGACTCGGCGCGGGGTGCCCGGGGTTTGGACCCACGGCTTCTACGACGGCTGGGCGCCCAATTACATGTTCTACATCGCCAACGCGCACAACGCGATCGGCCGGTTCTACGAGACGTTCGGCAACGGCGGAGCCGACACGCAGGAGCGCAAGCTGCCCGATTCGGCGACCTCGCGCACCTGGTATCGGCCTAACCCGCCTTTGCCGCGCGTGAAGTGGTCGCTGCGCAACAATGTGAACCTCCAGCAAAGCGGGGCCTTGCTGGCACTCAAGTACGTGGGCGACAACCGCGAGGAGTTCCTGAACAACTTCGCGCTCAAAGGCCAGCGCTCGGTTGCCAAGGCCCGCACCGAAGGGCCCGCCGCCTGGGTCATTCCGGCCGACGGCAAGCGCCCGGCCCTGGCCGCACAGCTCGCACAACTGCTCAAGCGCCAGGGCGCCGAGATCCATCGACTCGATCGCGAAACGGAGGTCAAGATCGCCAGGTCATCGCCCCCGCGCGCAAGCCCGACGGCCGGTCCGCGGGCGACACCAACTCGGACACCAAGCCCGAGCCGCCCAAGCTGCAAACCCAGAAAGCGCCCGCCGGCAGCTACGTCGTGCGGATGGACCAGCCCTACAGCCGCATGGTCGACATGATGCTCGACACGCAGTATTACTCGACGGCCGACCCACGGCCGTACGATGACACCGGCTGGACTTTCGGCCCGCTGCGCAACGTCGCCACCTGGCGAGTGCTCGACACGGCCATCCTCGACGCGCCAATGACGCTCATTGAAGGTGAGGTGCGGGCCAAGGGGGGCGTGACCGGCACCGGCTCGGCCGGTTTCGTCTTGTGCGCCACCGCCGAGCCCGCCCTCGCGACGCTGCGCTTCCAGCTCAAGGATGTGACGTTTCTCGCGGCCGAGGAGCCGTTCGATGTCGAGGGCATGCATCTTGGCGCAGGCTCGTTCCTGATCCCGCAGAGCGGCAACCCCGACAACCTCGCCTCGCGGCTCAACGAGGCCACACTGTCGCTGGGCCTCTCGGCGCACGCGATCGGCACCGAGATCAAGGTCAAGAGCCACAAGGTCGGCCTGCCCCGGATCGCGCTTTTGCACTCCTGGGTCTTCACCCAGAACGACGGCTGGTTCCGGCTGGCCCTGGACGAGTGCCAGGTTCCGTACGCGTACATCTCGGACCAGGAGATCCGCGAGACGGCCGACCTCAAGACGAAATATGATGTGATCATTTTTCCCCCGGTCGGTTTGAGCTTGCCGACGCTCATCAGCGGCGTGCACAGCGCCTGCTCGACGACGGCTCCGACTTTGGCGGGCCGGTGCCGTTTGCATCGAGCGAGCTCACGCCCAACCTGGGCGGGGTCGATCAATCTAGCGATATTCGCGGTGGCCTGGGCTTCGAGGGGCTCGCGCACTTGAAGGCGTTCGTCGAGAACGGTGGCGTGCTGATCCCGATCACCAGGAGCAGCAATCTGCCCGTGGGGCTGGGCATGATCGAGCACGTGACCATCGCCGAGGCCCGCCAGCTTCAGGCCAGCGGATCGGTCCTGCGGGCAAGCGTAGAGGACAAGGGCAGCCCGATCGCGTACGGCTACGACGACTCGGTTGCGCTCTATTTCAACCAGGCGCCCGTGTTCCAGTTTTCGATCGCCGGGTCAGGCGGCCGGCGCGGAGCTTCAGGCACCGGCGCGGGCGAATCGGGCGCGAGGCCCTCGGGCCGCGGGTCGCCCAGCGATCCCGACGTGCCCCATGGCCGCCCGCTCCGCGAGTTCGCGCCCGAGCCGGTCCTGCCGCCCGCCGAGCGCGAGCTCCATATCGAGCCCGAGATCCGCGAGTACCTGACCGGCACGATCCTGCCGCCCAGGATGTGGCCGCGCGTCATCCTGCGCTGGGCGGCCGAAAAGGACCTGTGGGTTAGCGGCATGCTCGCGGGCGGCAGCGAGCTCGCCCTTACCCCCGCGATCATCGATGTCCCGCTGGGCAAGGGCCACGTGGTCCTGTTCGGCAACAACCCGATGTGGCGTCACGAAACCCACGGCAGCTTCATGCTCCTCCTGAACGCGGCGCTCCATTACGACCATCTGGGCGCCGGCCACACCCTTCCGTCATCCGAGCCGCGGATCGTGCGCCAGTACACGATCGAGCAATTCCTCGCAACCACCGCCGTCAGCGGCCCGTCGATCTCCGCCGACGGTGCGCGTGTGCTCTTCACCTCCGATGCCACCGGCGTGCCCAACGCCTACACCGTGCCGTTCGAAGGCGGCACAGCTTCCCCGGTCACGCGGTCGACCACCGACTCGACCTATGCGGTCTCGCTCTTTCCCAAGGATGAGCGCATCCTCTACACGCACGACCGCGGCGGCGACGAGAACAACCATCTTTTCGTCCAGAGCGCCGGTAACAGCACCGACTTGACCCCAGGGGCCAAGCTCAAGGCGATCTTCTCGGGCTGGCTGCGCGACGACTCGGCGTTTCGGGTCGCGACCAACGAGCGCGACCCGCGCTACTTCGACGTCTACCGTTATGACGCTGCCAAGCTGAACCGCACCATGATCTACCAGGAGACGTCGGGCTACAGCCTCGCTGCAGCCTCCGACGACGGCCGGTGGCTCGCGCTGGCAAAGACGATCTCAACGTCCGACAGCGATATCTACGTGTGGGACACGCGTGACAGCCGCATGATCCACGTGACGCCGCACAAGACGCCCGCCCAGTACCACGCCGCCGCGTTCGACGCCGAGTCAAAGTGGCTGTACTATCTGACGAGCGCCGGCGGCGAGTTCACCCACGTCAGGCGCTACGAGCTGGCGACCGGGAAGCACGAGGACGTCGAATCGGCCGACTGGGACGTGCAGTTCACAAACTTCTCGCGCAACGGCAAGTACCGGGTCTCGGCGATCAACGACGACGGCCGGACCGTTGTACGCATTGTCGAGACGAAGACCGGCCGCGCCGTCGACATGCCCCGGCTGCCCGAAGGCGATATCACCTCGGTGGTCTTCTCACGCGACGAGGAGCGCATGGTCGTGACCTTGAGCGGCGACCGCTCGCCGGCCAATCTCTACGCCGCGAAAGTCGGAGCCGCCGAAGCGACCCGGCTGACCGACTCGCTCAGCAAGGAGATCGATTCCGCCGATCTCGTCGACTCGCGGGTCGTCCGGTTCAAAGCGTCGGACGGACTGTCGATTCCCTCGATCTTTTACCTACCGCACGAGGCGTCAGCCGACCACAAGGTGCCCGCTCTCGTCTGGGTCCACGGCGGTCCTGGCGGGCAGACCCGCAAGGGTTACAGCGCGCTCATCCAGTTCCTCGTCAACCACGGCTACGCCGTGCTCGGCATCAACAACCGCGGCAGCTCGGGCTACGGCCAGACGTTCTTCACGGCCGACGACCGCAAGCACGGCCGCGAGCCCCTGCGCGACTGCGTCGAGGCCAAGGCTTTCCTTGCCTCCATGCCTGAGATTGACGCCGACCGGATCGGCATCATCGGCGGCAGCTACGGCGGCTACATGGTCCTGGCTGCGCTCGCCTTCCAGCCCGAGGCGTTCGCCGTCGGCGTCGACATCTTCGGCGTGTCGAACTGGCTCCGCACGCTTGAGAGCATTCCCCCCTACTGGGAGCCGAGCGCATCGCGCTCTACAAGGAAATCGGCGACCCCGCCCAGGACCGCGAGCTGCTCCGGGCCATCTCACCGGTCTTCCACGCCGACAAGATCCGCCGGCCGCTCCTCGTGCTCCAGGGCCAGAACGACCCGCGGGTGATCAAGCCCGAGTCAGACGACATCGTCGCCGCCGTCAAGAAGAACGGTGTGCCCGTCGAGTATGTCGTCTTCCCCGACGAGGGCCACGGCTTCACCAAGAAGAAGAACCAGATCGAAGGCTATTCGGCCGTGCTCAAGTTCCTGGACACGCACCTCAAGGCCTCGAAGCCAGGCGCGTGAGATCAAACGCGAAGGACGGGCAGGACGTCCGCGACAATGCCTGTCCTTCGCGTTCCCAATCGGCAGGGCTATCCGCCACGCGCTGGGCCTATCGGCGCTTCGCCACCGGCGGAATATTCGCCTCACGTCCATTCAACCCGGCCAGTTCGCCGGCATCGATGACCCGGTATCCGCCCACGTCGGCGATTACGCACCCCGTTTCTTTCTGCATCCGCAAGGCGAATTCCTCGACGACGCGGTTCGTGCGGCCACCCTTCCAGAGGCACGTAATGGCGGCGTTCTCGAATTCCACCTTGCACCCTCCGAGGGTCACATGACCCTCGGCGTCCTTTTCGCCTAGTTCCGCCAGCAGCCGGTGAACGACATCCATCTCAAGCGCCTTGGTGGGGACGGTCTGGCGACGTTCCACGGCGGCGCGATCGAGGTGACCGATGGTGAGACGGTGCAACATGGCTAGACGCTCCTGTCCCGTTGCGCTTTCAAGATTTGCCGTGCCTCTTGACGAAACTGATTGTCCGTGTCGAGCATCCCGATCCGATCCTCCGGCACGCCCTCATCCCGCACTCGCTTGCGGGCGATGGCCTCCAGCGGCTCCCAATAGCGGGTCGCGAAGTCTTTGGCGTGTTCCTCGATGTCGTCGGGGATCGCCCTAGAGCCGCGCGCCGATGCTGGCAGACCGAGCATGGCCGGCGGCTTGTCGCGTCGCAGCTTGCTGGCGATGCGTTTGAGAGCGCCCGCGAGGCGGCCAACGAGTCTGTCCAGGTTGCGTGGCGTTTGCATGGCGAGTCAATACCACGAAATCAGGCACCCCGCAAACGCGAAAAACGCGTGCCAGACAAATGCTCGCGAACCCCCGCATCCAGCGTCTTGCCCGCGAGCTAGAAGACCGCGCCGGAAAAAAGACGTCGCGAAAAAACTTGAAACTAGGTCTGACCCCTTGGCTGGCCACTAGGTCTGACCCCTTGGCTGGCCACAAGCGGTTCATCGAATTTCTGGGAGGTTGATTCGTGAAACACAGTGCATTCTTGGTATGATCTGGGCCGACGGATCGAATCACCCCCAGACGGCTCGCCAGTGAGGAGAATGGCCACCATGCCGGCCGGAACCGTCTCGCGTCCCTGGCGAAGATTCCTGCGGATGAGCACGCGCGGGCTGATCGTCCTTGTGCTCGTGATCGGTGCAGGGCTCGGCTGGCTAGTCCGCAGCGCGCGAATCCAGCGCGAGGCGGTGGTGGCGATCACGAGAGCCGGCGGCTCGGTTAAGTATGACTTCGAGTGGAGTGGCGGGGAATGGAAGTATGTTCCGGGCGCGAAGCCTTGGGCTCCGCAGTGGCTCGTGGACCGCGTTGGAATCGACTACTTCGGTCACGTCACTGCTGTCTGGCTCCCGTCATTGTCAGCGGAAACCGACTCTGCGATCGCACAGGCCGGGCACCTCACCGGACTGCAGCGCCTTCATCTCAGTCGATGGTGCATTGGCGACGCCGGGCTGGCGACTCTGAAGGAGCTGACGAACGTCTCGGCCCTCTACCTGGATGGCATTGAGATCGACGATGCCGTCGTGGTGCATCTGAGCGGCCTGACAAACCTCGACGCCCTGTTCCTTGAAGGCACGCGCGTCACCGACGCCGGGTTGGAGCATCTGAAGGGGCTGACCAAACTCACGGAAATCGACCTCAACGGAACTCAGGTCAGCGACGCCGGCCTGGTCCATTTGAAGGGCCTGACTAATCTCGACGCCCTCTTACTCGAAAGCACTCACGTCACCGGCGCCGGGCTCGTCAATCTGGAAGGGATGAAAAAACTCTCGTACCTGGACCTCAGCAATACTCCTCTCACCGACCTGGGGCTGGTTCATTTGAGAGGGTTGACCAAACTCTCCTGGCTGGACCTCGGCATCAGTCACGTCACCGACGCCGGAGTGGACGACCTGAAGCGGTCGCTGCCGAGATTGAAGGTCGCCCATTGATTGAACGCTAATTCGGCCGGAGTGGAATCGGAGCTGTCGCATGGCAAGGTAACCGAAGTCCAAATCCCGTCGACCCTCTCTCCCGACCCGTCCGGCGGCCGTTCATGGCTCCCGGCAAACCACCGGGCTACCGGTCTGGCGGATGTCACTTCCGCATTTCTTCGCCCTGGCTGTGCCACGCGTCGGCGAGTCGGACCGACGCGTGCATTTGCGGTGAACCGCTTCTCGAAGTGCGACCGCACAGAAAATTGTGTAGGTCAGGCTTTCCAGCCTGACGCGTATTGGCGACGGTGCCCTGCCGTCAGGCTGGAAAGCCTGACCTACACCGGGCGACGACTTCGGCGGGTCTACTTGGAGCCTCCTGCGGCGGATAAGGCCGCGGCAAACCCACGCCGACGCGAGTAGGAATGGCTCGGCGGTGTCCGACGCCGAGTTGTTCAAAGAAACTGGCGTCGCAAGCTGACTCGTTCTTCCTACTTCTTCCGAACGAGCTTCAGCCCACAGCACATGTCCTTCGCGGGTGCACCGTTTTCCCAGCCGGTGCCGTTCACCTCGATGTGGTCGTCGTCGACGAAGGTGAGGGTCACGTCGTGCATGTGTTTGTCTTTCTTCGGGTCGAGGTTGCCGCTGTTGAATCGGAAGACGATTTGGTCTCCAGAGGACGTCGGGTCGGCCTTCAAGCACGGCTGGTTGCCCAGCACGCAGTAATGCGTCATGATCAAGTCCGGCCCCTTGACCGTGTAGATCGAGACCATTTCCTGGGGCTGGCCAGGGAAGATCGTCTCGTGAACCGCGCTGCCGCCCGCCGTCACCTTGATGATCGACGCGACTTGGTCGGTCGCCTTGCCGTCTTTGTCGCCGACCAGCCATGTTCCCACCAGCGTTTTCATCTTCTCCAGGCCCGCGTTGGTCGGTGACTGCGGCAGCTTGGCCCCGGGCTTGTCGTCGCCAAAGCTTGCCGGCGAAAGGGTCAGCAGCACCCCGCACACCACAATTGCTCGCACCATTTTCGTCGCTCCTCAAAGAGAAAGATCGCGCTCGAACGTTCATTGAGACCGTATGATCTCAAGCTACTCATTAGTCGAACGACAATCGCCCCGATCGACATCAAAGCGAGAAGCGTCTGATTTTTTTGTAAGTGGATTAGAGCGTTAGACTAACGGTTCACGGCTTCAGGCCGAATCAGTCAGTGCAGAGAACACCAGCTTCTGGAAGTGCTGAATCCCGTTCTCGCGAGAGAGAATCAATTGGCCCTGCTTGTAAAACCCCGATCGCAACCCGCGCTGCACCGACTCGACGATGATGATGTCTTCCCGCTGGACCTGATCGATGAAATCGACCATCGCGCGCTGCTCATGCTCGGGCATGCTCTCGGCGAAGAAAAACTCGTAGACCGCCAGGCAATGATGCTCGTCGATCGGAAGGATGAGATTCGTCGAGGCATTGCCGGCACCGGGATAGACGTTGAGCATGAAGTTCGGCCAGAGATAGGTATAGATCCCTTCCTGGCCCTCGCCGCCCGCGAACCCCTCCTTGCGCTGCGTTTTGGCGGTCGCCCTGCGCGGGCCGCGTTGTATGGAGCAACGTTCGTAGGGAACGACCTGGTACTTGTCCAGGTCGATCAAATCGGCGAAGCCCGGATGCGAGATCGCGCAATGGTAGCACTCAAGGAAATTCTCGACAACGACCTTCCAGTTGGCCTGGATTGTATACTCCCGCCGCTCGCGAAACTTGAGTGTGTCAATGTCGGCGCCGCCTGACCGGATGATTGCGGGCAACTGGCCGAGCGTGGCCGCTAATGAGCATGATGCGGAGCCGGGGTTAATGAAGATGAAGGGGCCGAACGTCTCAATTCCGAGGGGCGTTAGCGGGTAGTCGGCCTTGTCGAATCCGGCCTGCTCGTGGCAGTGCGGCGCTGCGCGCAGGGTTCCATCGAGGCCCCAGGTCCAGGCGTGATAATGGCACTGAAGGGTGCGGCGGTTGCCGCTCTTCTCCAATAACAACTCGCTACCTCGGTGGCGGCAGACGTTGGCGTAGGCCCGCAGCGTCCCGCCCTCATCGCGGACGATGACGACCGGCACCTCACCCACGCGGCCGGTCAGAAAGTCGCCGGGTTTCGCGACCTGCTCGAGTCGGCCGACGTAGTTCCAACTTGCCGCGAAGATGCGCTTCTGCTCGCGCTCGAATCGCTTGGCGTCGGTGTACCACTCGGCGGGAAGGGTGCGCCCTTGGGCGAGCGCCTTGCGCAGTGAGGGATCCTGGATGTTCATCAGATCCTCCCTGTTAGCAGCGCAGTTCCGTTAGTGATCGGTGCAGTTGCGAGCGTCGCCGAACGCGTCATTCCCCGCGCCCGACCCGCGCCTGCAACTGCGCGCCTGAACCCCATTGTCGCGCCGGGCGGTGGATGTGCGAAAGATCAAACGGGTCTCAGAACTTCGGCTTTTCGGGCAGCCGGTCGGCGGACACGTCTTCGGCATGCAGATCGCCGAAGATCGCCCGGTATTTCTCTGCGCCCTTCTTGCGATACCAGAAGAGAACCTTGTCGGCGTCGCCCAGCTTCACGCCTTCTGCCTTATATCCGTAGGTATTCTTCAGCTCGAACTGAACGAAGGCGAAGCTCGCCGCCAGGGACTGGGTAACGCGGACAATTCGGGGATCGGTGGGATCTTTGAACTTCTCCGGCGGGAACTGTTTCTGGAATGCTTCTCGATCGAGGGGCTTGGGTGGGAACACGCCTCCGGAGGTCTCGGCGTACACGCGGAGCAAGTTCACGAGCGCTTCCTCTCTGATGGCAATCGGTGCGTCGATCTTCTTGAGCGTGTAACCCTCAGGCGGCTCGAGGCGGAACAAGCTGTCGTCGAGCTTCGGATCGATCTGGAAGTCGCTCATGATGGACGGGATGTCCTGGTCCTGGAAGTGCATGGTCGTCTCCATCACGAGGGGCATCTTCCGCTCCGGGTCGGCCCATACCGTCCAGACAAATCCGTCGGCCTCGACCTGAAAGCCCTGCGCCTCCACGTCGCCGATCCGCCGCCTGCCGGCGGGTTTCCCTTCCTTGCCGGCCAGGGCCCGCAAGTGTTCGACCTCGCTTGCGGCCTGGTCGCGCATGCGACGCTGCAAATCTGCGCCCGGTTTCCATTCCTGAAGCATGGCGACTTTGGAAGTCGGGTCGAGCATGAGGACCTTGCCCTGGTTGGCGTCCATGATGGTGACTCCCGCCTGAGGCGCGTCGAACTCGGCTCGGGTCAGGCCCGGGTCTTTGTAGTATTCCCGGCCCGTGGTCGGGCCTTTCTGGCCCGGCATTTGGACCGAAATGCGGTAGGAAAGGGTGTGAGCATCATGCAGTTTCTGGGCGACCTCGGCGAACGTGACGGTGGCCTCGGCGCGAGGCCCAAACGCGAGGTACGCCATCCCGGCGGCGGCCGCCGCGGCCGCGGCTGTTAACTTCAACATGGTGAGCATGGTTCTTCTCCAAGGAAATGGGATAGAGTTCGGTCGATCGGCCGCCATGCGAAGAGCGGCGCGGGTTCGGGCGATGACGTCAGGGGCCGGGCCGTCGGGCACCGGTGCATCCCGCAGGAGAGCCTCGGCGCGGGCGAGACGGTCGCTGGGTTCGGGGTCCGGTGTGGTCGCGCTCATGATCGCTCCTCCCGAGCTGCGGGACTGGAGTCGTGGGGGTGCCGGGTTGCCTGCGAGATATCAGGCGAACCGCCCATGAGTTGTCGCAGGCGCATCCGCGCCCGATGAACAAGTACGCCGACCGAGTCGGTGGTCGCGTCCATGTGCTGGGCAATCTCGCGATAACTCCAGCCCTCAAGGGCATGGAGGCAGAAGGCCTCGGCCTGCTTCGGTGGGATGCGGGCGATTGCTGTACGGAGTCGCGCGGAGACCTCGGCGTCCTCGACGGACTTCGAGGGCAGTGGCGCCGGCCCTGCCAGCGCGTCCCAGTCGGCGATCGTCGCATGGCGTCCGCGACGAAGGCGGCTGCGGAGCCGATCGACGGCACGGGCAGCGGCCAACCGCTGGAGAAGGGCACACCAATGCCGAACCGGTTCTCGTCGCGAGATTTCCAGCGCGGCCAGAAACGCCTCCTGAAAGCATTCGTCGGCGTCGGCCCGGTTGCCAACGATCCGGTAGGCCGTGCGCCACACGGCCGCCCCGTCCCGGGTCAGGACCTCATCCCAGTCCGGCATTCGTCCCTCCTCCGCCCGGTTGATCCAAAGGCCAAGTCGTCGGAGGAAGCAGTTTTCTTACAGATCGGTTTGACAAATTGGTATGATCCAGGTGGAGGGGTGAATAGCCTCCACAGGCTACCCACTTCCGGAGAGTAGCCACCATGCAGGTCGGCTCCGTCTCGCTTCGCTGGCAGCGATTCGTGCGCATGAGCGTGCGGGGGTTGATCGTCCTGGTGCTCGTGATCGGCGCCGGGCTGGGATGGCTGGTCCGCAGCGCGCGAATTCAGCGCGAGGCGGTGGCGGCGATCACGGCAACCGGCGGTTCGGTCATCTATGACTGGGACTGGAACAAAGGGAATTCTATTCCGCGAAGAAAACCTTGGGCACCACGGTGGTTGACGGATCTCGTTGGAGTCGACTATTTCAGTCACGTCGCCTTCGTCGTGTTCTTCAACTCACCTACGGCAGCCGAGGCAACGATGGAGCAGGTCGGCCGTCTCACGGGACTGGAGGAACTGCATCTCTTTCAGTCGTCCGTTGACGACGCCGGGTTAATGCATCTGAAGGGTCTAACAAGACTCGCGTTGCTCGACCTCAGCTACACACCGGTCACCGATGCGGGGGTCGCGCATCTGAATGGACTGACCAATCTCTCGTCCCTCAACCTCGGCGGCACGGGGGTCACAGATGCAGGACTGGCGCATCTGGAGGGGTTGAAAAATCTGACCTCTCTCGACCTCGGCTTCACCCAGATCACCGACGCCGGGCTGGTTCATCTCAAGGGGATGGAGAGCCTTTCCACGCTCTCGCTCAACGGCACCAAGATCACCGACGCCGGCCTCATCGATCTGAAGGCGCTGAGCAAGCTCTCCTACCTCAAGCTCATGAGCACGAGCGTCACCGGCGCCGGTCTCGTGCATCTAAAGGGGTTGAAAAGCCTGGCTACGCTCGACGCCGGCTTCACGCAGGTCACCGACGACGGGCTCGTTCATCTGAAGGGTCTGTCGAACCTCTCCTACGTCGCCCTCCACGGTAATCGGGTCTCCGACGCGTGTGTGAACGAGCTGAAGCAGGCTCTCCCGAGCCTCAAAATCGTCCGCTGATCCGGAGCCAACCCAGAAGGCCGGAATTTCTCCCCGGTCGCGTTGCCCGGCGTCGTGACGTTCCGATTCATCGAATCGGCTTCGTGGTATGATCTGAGTCGGGGGAGCGAATTGCGTCCAGACGGTCCCCGATTCCGGAGAGCGGCCACCATGCCGGCCGGTTTGGTCTCGATTCGCTGGCAACGATTCCTGCGAATGAGCGTGCGGGGGCTGATCGTCCTGGTGCTCGCGATCGGCGCCGGGCTGGGATGGCTGGTCCGAAGCGCGCGAAATACAGCGCGAGGCTGTCGCCGCGATTGGGGGCGCCGGTGGTGCTTTCTTTTACAATTGGCAGTGGGATGGCAACGGCCAGTTCATCCGCGACGGCGCGCCCTGGTGTCCGAGATGGCTGGCAGACCGTCTGGGCATCGATTACTTCGGGCATGTCACCAGTGCCGGCTTCCTTTCGTCCCCGACGGCGAACGATGCAGTGGTCGCACAGGTCGGACGTCTCACTCGAATTCAGCTACTCAATCTCCAAGCATCGTCCCTTACCGACGCCGGGCTGGCGCAACTAAATGGGCTGACCGACCTTTCCTACCTCACCCTCGATTACACGCAGGTCTCCGATGCGGGGGTGGCGCATCTGAAGGGGCTGACCAAACTCACCCTGCTCAACCTCAACGCGACTCGGCTCACCGACGCCGGGCTCGCGCATCTGACGGGGCTCACCAAACTCGCGCAACTCTACGTCGACGACACCCAGGTCACCGACGCCGGGCTCGCGCACCTGAAGCGGCTTATAAGCCTCTCCGAACTCTGGCTCCGCGGCACTCAGATCAGCGACGCCGGGCTGGTCCATCTGACCGGGCTAACCAACATCTCCAACCTCAACCTCGCGGTCACTAGGGTCACCGACGCCGGGCTGGCACACCTGAAGGGGCTCATAAACCTCTCGGTTCTCGACCTGCGCGAGACTCAGGTGACCGACGCCGGGCTGGCGCATTTGAAGGCGCTGACCAAGCTCAGGATGCTTTTCGTCAGCGGCACTCGGGTCACCAATGCCGGAATCAGAGAGCTAAAGCAGGCCCTTCCGAGCCTGACGATCTTCGACTGATTTGACGCTCATCCGAGCGGTACTGGCGATCAGGCGCGGCGCCGGCAGGCAAGCTCCGGTGCCGCGCGCACCGCGACATGCTCTCGAAGCAAGCCGGTGCGCGTGCCGTGAGGAAGATCCTGCGTGGTGCTGCTGGGACCGGCGATCGCCGGCAGTCAGACTTCTTCGATTTTGAACTCGCACTCCATGATATCACCGGTGTGCCGATGGTGGAGGTCGACGATTCGGAACAACTTGACCTTGCCGTCTTCCGTCTTGAACTTGTCGGTCAGGACGGCCGGGTCGGAGTCCCAACCCCTCGATACCAACGGGCGGAGTTGCGTCTTGGTAAGCACCCAGTAGGAGTGCTCGCGAAACTCGTTGCGCATTCCAGCGTCGGCCGACTTGGCCGGCCGGAAATAAAGGACTTCAGCCGGGGCCCTTAGCTCGCCGGTCGTGCCCAGTGCGAAGGGATGACCGGGATCGGGCATTTCCGCGACTTCAACCCCGAAAACGTCGGGGTATGTGTACCAGGCAAACCCACGAATCAATCGGTTAGACATGATGTTCGACCCTCTCGTGGAAGAGATCGAGAGACGTGCGCTGGGCTCATTTTAGTATCAACGCATCGCCCTTGTCTATGGTTGGCAGATATGCAGACCGAAGACAGATATGCCCGCACACCCTTAAGTTATTCGTTGCGACCAAGACAATTCACGTCTTGGCAGTGGCGCCTCTCAAATGCGTGAGCGCGCTCTGCTGTGCCCTCCGCCTACTACCCGGCGGCATCCGGCGCGACTATAATCCCGAAATCTGCAAAACCACCAAAGTTTCCAGGGGAGTTTCGTCATGCGTCCGTTGCTTCTGCTCGGTTGGGTTCTCGCGGGCGGGCTGAACGCCGTTGCCGAGACGGACAAAGTCGCCGCGGCGGGGGAGACCGTCAAAGTCGCCTCGATCGAGGGAGTGACGGAGTACAGGCTTGCCAATGGGGCTCGGGTGCTGCTCTTCCCTGAAGCGTCGCGGCCGACGGTGACCGTGAACTTGACCGTCTTGGTCGGCAGCCGCCACGAAGGCTACGGCGAATCGGGCATGGCTCACCTGCTCGAGCACATGGTCTTCAAGGGTACGCCCACCCACCCGCTCGTGCCGAAGGCGCTGCGCGATCACGGGGCGAGCTTCAATGGAACCACCAATAACGACCGAACCAACTATTTCGAGACCATGCCCGCCACCGACCTTAACCTCGAGTTCGGCATTGCTCTGGAA
Source organism: uncultured Isosphaeraceae bacterium (assembly GCA_963830625.1). GTDB lineage: Bacteria > Planctomycetota > Planctomycetia > Isosphaerales > Isosphaeraceae > CAWHMZ01. The sequence continues at coordinate 452,972 of CAWHMZ010000015.1, forward strand.
TCCGATCGGCTCGTCAACAGTTTCGTCAAGGGAGAGGACCTGCGCTCGGAAATGACGGTCGTCCGCAATGAGTTCGAGCGCGGCGAGAACAACCCCGGCTCGATCCTCAGCCAGCGGATCTCCGCCGCGGCCTACGAATGGCACAATTACGGCAAGTCAACGATCGGCAGCCGTTCCGACATTGAACGCGTGCCCATCGAGAACTTGCAGGCCTTTTACAAGAAGTATTATCAGCCCGATAACGTCGTCTTGATCGTGGCCGGCAAGTTCGATGAGGCAAAGGCCCTCGCCCTGGTGGAAAAATACTTGGGCTCGATACCCAGACCGACGCGCAAGCTCGACGCCACCTACACCGAGGAGCCACCGCAAGACGGCGAACGCACGGTTACTCTGCGCCGGGTTGGTGCGGTCGGGTCGGTCGGCGCGGCGTATCACATGCCGGCATCTTCGCACGCCGATTGGGCAGCGCTCGACCTACTCGGCGGCATCATCTCGCAGTCGCCGAACGGACGGCTCTACAAGGCCCTGGTCGAATCGAAGCTGGCCACCACCGCAATGGCCCGTCCCGAAAACGCGCACGATCCCGGCCTCTTCTTCGCTTCGGCGTCGTGCCCGCCGGAAACGCTCGATACAGTGCGCGACACGCTGGTGAAAACGTTCGAATCGCTCGGCGACGTGCCGTTCACCGACGACGAAGTGAACAAGGCGAAGCTCCGCGATAAGCGGCAGGCCGAGTTGCTCCAATCGAACGCCCAGCAAATGTCGCAAGCGCTGAGCTCGGCGTCAAGCGTCGGCGACTGGCGGCTGGTGTTCATCCAGCGCGATCGCATCGCCGCCGTGACGGCGGCCGACGTCAACCGCGTGGCGAAAACGTACTTCCAGAAGCCCAATCGCACGGTGGGTCTCTACATCCCGTCCAAGGAATCGACGCGTCTGGCCGTGCCGAGCGCGCCCCCCATCGACCTGGTGGTGAAGGACTACAAAGGCGGCACCGTCGCGACGGCGGGTGAAGCCTTCGACCCCACACCCTCCAATCTGGATGCTCGGATCAAACTGATCAACGAACCCGGCTTGAAAGTGGGCTTGCTGCCCAAGAGCAACCGCGGCCAGACGGTCACGCTCGCGCTGACTTTGCACTACGGCAACGAAGAATCGCTCAAGGGCCAGACGGCAGCGGCCGGTATGCTCCCTGGGTTGATGATGGCCGGCACCAAGCAACACAGTCGCCAGGCCCTCCGCGAGAAACTCGATTCGCTGGGCATCCGCATCGGCACGGGTGGCGGCGGAGGCGGGCGCGGGCGCGGTGGCCGCGGCCGCGGCGGGCGAGCCCCCGAGGACGGGCAACTGACCTTCACTGTCGAAGCCAAACGCGACACCCTCCCGCAGGCGCTCGGGCTCTTACGCGAGATTCTCCGCGAGCCGGCCTTCCCCGCGGAAGAGTTTGAAACCTCGAAGGCGCGCATGGCTTCGATGCTCACTTCGGGCCGTACCGAACCGGCCGCGCTGGCCCGAAACAAGCTCACCCGCGCCCTCTCGCCTTACTTAAATGATGACGTGCGCTATGTGCCGACCCTCGAGGAAACGCTCGAACGCGCCAAGCACGTCACGCTCGACCAGATCAAGGCGGTTTACGAAACGCAGATCGGCGGCGCGCACGCCGAGCTGGGCGTCGTCGGCGATTTCGACCCTGAGAGTACCCTCCACCTTGTGAAGGAAATGCTGTCTGGATGGGACTCGAAGGTGCCCTACAAGCGCATCGAGCACAAGGTGGCCGACAGCGGAACAGGGTTGAAGGAAGACATCATCACGCCCGACAAGGCAAACGCCGAGTACCTGGCGGGCGTTTCCTTCCCGGTGTCAGATGGCGACCCCGACTACCCCGCGCTGCGGATCGCCAACTTTATCTTTGGCGGCAGCACGCTCGCCTCGCGAATCGGCGACCGAATTCGCCAGAAAGACGGCCTTTCGTACGGCGCCAGCTCATCGCTGGTGGCTTCGCCGCGCGATCCGGTGGCCTCGCTGACGGTGACCGTGAGCACCAACCCTGTCAACATCGACAAGGTCACGGCCGCGGTGATGGAAGAACTTGAGCGATTCCTCAAGGACGGCCCGACCGACAAGGAAGTCGCCGACGCGAAGCAGGCCTACGTGGAAGCTCAGAAAGTGAGCCGAACCGGCGACGCGGCGATCGCCGGCCAAATCGTCTCGAACTTGAACACAGGCCGTACGTTTGCGTTTACCGCCGACCAGGAAAAGGCGATACTCGCCCTCACGCCAGCCCACGTCGCGGAAGCTTTTCGCAAGCACGTCGATCCGCACAGGCTGGTGATCATCCGCGCGGGGGATTTCCAGAAACGAGCAGACTAAGCGGCTGTCGCGAAACAACCCGGTCCATTGTATTGTGGTGCAGGCGTCTCGCCTGCACGTTTGGAAGATGCAGGCGGGACGCCTGCACCACAAAACAAACGCAGGCTGAGCAGCATATTCCCTGACAGGCCCAAACGGTCACTGGCATGATGGATCGACCGCTCAAAAGGCGGCCTGTCGATCCTGCGCGAGCAATTCCTGCTGGCGCTCGATCCACGAGGCGACCCGCTGGCGCGTCGGGAACTGTACGATGATCGCTCCGACGAGCAGCAATGCCACGCCGAACGCGATCGGATTTCTCCCGATCATGTAGGCCGCGGCCGCGAAGAATGCTAGCCCTTCGGCGATCGCGGCCCCGATGATGAACTGCGTCTGGTAAACGACCGCCAGTTTACCGGCATCCGACTGCCGCGCGTCAGGCCCAAACGATCCGCCCTGGGCATTCGGCGCGACAGGAGGCGTCCACTTCCCCGCGGCGATGCGGCGGCGGATTCCGCTGGCGATTTGCCCAGGCACTACGAACGACAAAGGCAGGCCGATTGCGGCAAAGGCAACCGCCGTCCACGTCATGATGTCGGCGAGCTCAATCGAGCCCGCCACGGGCTGCGGCGCCGCATTCGCACCGCCGCCCGGGGCCGGCGCGGCGACCAGTAGCGGACCGATCACGGTCGCGATTCCGAGGAAGATCACGACCCCCGCGATCAAAGAGCCGCCAATCATCTGAATCGTGAGAGTGATAGAATTCAACATACTTTCGTTATTTGTGGTCGACATCGGACAGCGTTCTCCGTGTCTGGGGCGCCAGCGATCCGCGCTCAGACGGGCTCTTGATGGAGATAGATCTTGTTACCGTAGAGGTCCCGCAGCATGACGCCGGTCCCGTACGGCATCGTGGCCGGTTCTCCCTCGAAGGTAACGCCGCGGCCCTTCATGTGTCGATAGTCACGGTTGCAGTCGTCGGTGCTGATGCTGAAGAGCGGCTGCGCCGCGGCCTGGCGCCCGACCAGAGCCTTCTCTTCGTCCGTTCGTGCAATTTCAAGATTGATTGAAAAATCCTCGTCGTCTGGGGCTTTCACGAGAAGCCAGCGATAATCGCCCAGCCGTTTGTCTTCGGCGACCTCGAACCCGAGGTTCTCGACGTAGAAATTCCGCGCTGCATCTTGGTCGGCTACGTACAGCTTGAACAAGGTGACTTTCTTCATGATTTGCTCCGTGGTGCGTGGGATTCGATGCGAGTGACTGAATCGGGTTGCACGACTCCGGGAGGGCGAGCCTCCCGGCGAGCCGCTTTCTCACCAGGCTCGGCAGGAGCCTCGCCCTCCCGAAATCACGCAAAGCTATCTAGGGCGCGAGTAATCATACCGGTCGTGTGCGGAGCTTATCTTGAACGGATCGGACACCCTGAGCCGGTCCCGACTCGCGAGAGATCTCGGTCGCGTCGTACCAATCGGAAGTGAAGACATGGGTCGGCGGCTCCGCGCCGAAAGCGCGAAACTCGCGGACCAGGTGTGCCTGATCGGCGAACCCATGCTCCGCCGCGAGACCGGCCCAGGTGGTGTGCGGGCTCATCGAGGCCAACTGCCACGCACGCGCAAATCGCATGACTCGCACAAAGCGACTTGGGGGTCATGCCCACTGCTGCGCGAAAGCGTCGCTGCAACTGTCGGGGTGAGATTCGCAACTCATCCGCGATCTGTTTGACTAGCGGCATCACGTCGCAGCGCGTCAGCCGGTCGACCGCGGCAATCACCTCGTTATCGGGGGGAAGGGCACGACCGAGTTGATCGACAAGCACTCGATCGAGCGCGTGCCGGCAGGCGGCTATCTCCAGGCTGGGTCGATCCAACAGGAATCGGGCAAAAGCGTGATTCAAGCTCTTACACACCCGAGAGAGCGGAAGCAGCCGTTCAGCGAGCTCCGTTGCAGTTTTTCCCAGAAAGCCGGCCCCGCGAGCGGGATGGAGTCGAATTCCCAATGTATTCACGAAGCCTCGGTAATCGAGGCGCAGGGCTTTGGACAACGGACCGACGACGGCCCGGTGTGGCTGGAGACCGCTGAAGGCCGGGCCATCAAGCCCCACCGGATCGCCCAGATTGAAAACGAGTTCGACGTGCCCGTCGGGCAAGACGGCCGAGGACGGAATCTTGGAGCCGTCACCGAGCACGCGCCAGTAGGCGGTTACGATGCCGGCGAGACGCTGGGAGCCGGGAAGCCATTCGTCGTATCGTATGTCCATGCGATTGCCGCTCAGTCATCATGGGTCGCCTGTGGTCGCAGGACCGACTGTACGCAGATATTCTGCCACACCGCGAGCCCGCTGAGACAGGCGGCGGTGACGTCGTAGACGCGCAGGGCCGAGATGCTGACAATGAGGCACGTTACGTGGAGCGATACTTTGGCCTGCCCGAAGGAACGCTGCCGAAGAAGGGAAACAAGCTCATGCGACCACAGATCACCCGCTGTTTTCGGATCAGTGACGCCCTCGCCCTGGTGGCAGCCACGGCGTTGGGACTAGCCGGATGTCGGCTCTACTTTTCGCCATCCGACATCGGATGGGGTAATCTGTGGCACTCGAGGGATAGCTCGGTGCTCGTTAACCTATGGATGGCGGTCATGGGAGCGATTCCGGCCGCATCGATGTTGTTACTGAGTTGGACGACGGCAGTCCTCTTGCTACGGCTCCGAACCCCACGCCCTCGACGACGGCGCCTATGGTGCCAGCCGGGATTCTTGGCCTGCGTCGCGGCGGTCTTCGTTTTCGCCTGGAAGTGTATCGGCATCGGGATTCTCCTCGCCGACGTACTCCTGTCGGCGGGTCCCGCTGGGCTCTCAGGAACGGACTATGAAACCTTGGGCAGTGAGCTTGTTCTCATGCTGCTAAGCTCGCAGTACCCCTTCGCTCCGCCGGCGACCGTTGGCAAGGCCGTTCTGCTCGTCTGGCTCGTCACCTGGGCGAGCGGCCGGTGTCGGGCTGAGCGAAGCTGGGTCGACCGGTGCGGTCGCTTCCTCGGTGCGGTTTGGGTGTGCATCGGACTATTAATGGCCACCTTGATGTTGGGGTGAGACGGAAGAGCACGCTACAACGAATCACCCAATTCTTCCCGCAGCCGCCGTAGCACCCGCGATTTCGCCACGCGAACGGCGCCGGGGCTCATCCCCAGCTCGATCGCGACCTCCTTGGGAGCTCGATCTTCGACCGCGGTGAGCCAGAATGCCCGCCAGGTGCGCTCCTCGAACTCGCTGCGGATCAGCTCCAGGGCGCGACCGACCACGCCGCGATCGGCCCGTCGCTCGCTCGAGTCGTCGTCATCGGCTGGCTGGGCGGCCGGGAGCTGCGCGAACCGGATCTGGGCGTCTGTCCCGCCGGCTCCTCCTGGTTCCCGTCCGAGCCATTCGGAAATGGTCGAGCACTTTATGCTGCGTGATCGTCCGGAGCCAGCCGCGAAAGGTATCGCCTTCCCGGTCCTTCCGGAAGCTCGCGATATGGGTGGCCACCGATTGAAAAACCTCCTGGAGCACATCGGCGATCTCTTGCTCCGGCAGGTCCCAGCGCCGGCACCATCGGTACGCCAGGGGCGCGTAGAGGCTGATCAGCCGGTCCCAGGCCGCCGCGTCATCCGCCTTGATCCGTTCCAGCAAGCTTCGGGATGTCGCGGTGGAAGGTTGCGGTCTCTCCCCACTCGAGGTCGGCTCGGAGAGGCTGCTCAGGTCGCTGCTCATCGCGCTTGACGCTCGAGTTGCCGACAGTAGTCAGGTGCCCATCGCCCAACGATAATGAATATGGGTCTCACGGACGAGGGCAAAGGTGAGAAAGACGTGTAACGCCGCCGCGTTAAATCAGTCGGAGTCGAGCACGGGAAGAGGGGCCGAACCCATGGGCGCGGCGGACTGTCCTGATCGAGCCGAACTCCAAGGCTTCGCCATCGGAAGTCTGCCCGGGCCGTTGTTCGCGCAGGTCGCCGCCCACGTCGAAGAGTGTGCCGATTGCGAAGCGACGTTGCAGGCCCTTGATCGAGCTCGCCGACCCCCTTCTCTCGCAGTTGCGGCGGTTGGACGGGACGGACGACTCCGAGACGCGAGCCGGTACCCGAGGAGCTGATCGCGGCCGTGCGATCGAACCGGGCCGCGTGCGGCGCGGCGGCCTGGTTCGCGGCCGACGAATGCCACCACCGACTGGGAAAGTTCGAGCTGGTGGAGCGGCTGGGGGCCGGCTCCTACGGCTACGTGTTCCGGGCGCGTGACGTCGAGCTGGGCCGGATGGTGGCGATCAAGATCCCGAGGGCGGGCAGCCTGGCCAGCGACGAGGACGCAGAGCGGTTCCTGCGCGAGGCCCGCAGCGCGGCCCAGCTCAAGCACCCCGGCATCGTCGCGCTCCACGAGACCGGACAGGCCGACGACGGGACGTTCTACCTGGTCGAGGAGTTCGTCCAGGGGAGGACGCTGGCCAGCGTCCTGGGCGACCGCGACCGGCCGCTCCCTTTCGGCCAGGCCGCCGAGCTCATCGCCGCGGTGGCCGACGCCCTCGACTACGCCCATCGCCACGGGGTGATCCATCGCGACATCAAGCCCTCCAACATCCTGCTCGACGCGGAGGGACGGCCCCACCTCATGGACTTCGGCCTGGCCAAGCGCGAGGCGGAAGAGATCTCGATGACCCAGGAGGGCCAGGTGCTGGGCACGCCGGCCTACATGTCGCCCGAGCAGGCGCGGGGCGAGTCGCGCCAGGTCGATGCCCGCAGCGATCTCTACAGCCTCGGCGTGATCTTCTACGAGCTGCTGACCGGCGAGCGCCCCTTCCGGGGCAACCGGCGGATGCTGATCCTCCAGGTCCTCGAGGATGAGCCGCGCCCGCCGCGGCAGCTCAACGACAAGATCCCGCGCGACCTGGAGACGATCTGCTTGAAGGCGATGGCCAAGTCGCCGGCCCGCCGCTACGCCACGGCGCGGGAACTGGCCGACGACCTGCGGCGCTACCTGGGCCGGCGAGCCGATCCGCGCACGGCCCGATCGGCCGGATCGAACGGCTCCGGCACTGGTGCCGGCGCAACCCCGTGGCGGCGAGCCTGCTCTTCGCCGTCTCGCTCGGGTCGGCGGTCGGGCTGTGGCACCTCTCCCGCCTCTCCGAGCAGCTCGTGGAATCGACGGCCCTGGAGAGCGCGGCCCAGCAGGCCGAGATGCTCGACATCGTCAACGCGCTTTATACGTCCCAGGTCGTCGAGCGCGTGCAGTCCCACGGCATCGTCGTCACGCACGATTACGCGAGCAAGAACGGGGCGATCCCGCTGCCCGCGACGTTCACCATCGAGTCGGGCGAGCGCATCGGCGAGCGGAGCAAGACCGGGATGCGGTTCCGGCTCTACAGCGACTACCCGTTCCGCTCGCGCAAGGACGGCGGCCCGCACGACGACTTCGAGCGAGTCGCGCTGGCCGACCTGCGGCGAAACCCCGACACCCCGTTCTACCGCTTCGAGGTCTTCGATGAGCCGCCCGTCGTTGCGGTATGCGACGGCCCGGCGGATGCAGGCCGATTGTATCGGCTGCCACAATAACGACCCGAACAGCACCAAGCGCGACTGGAAGGTCGGCGACGTCGGCGGCGTCCTGGAGATCATCCGTCCCCTGGACCGCGACATCGCCCGGACGCGCGAGGGCTTGCGCGGAACGCTTCGTGCTCATGGCGGTGGTTTCCGGGGCACTTGCTGGGGCTTTCGGGGCTGGTCCTCGTGGTCCGGTCACGGCGGCTCGAAGTGAGCCCCATTCGCCGGATCCGAGAAAAGACGTGTAACGCTCCCGCGTTAGGAGTAGTATCGGGAGCGTCGCGAGTCGACAGATGGACTTTCGTTTCTAGCAGACGCATCGCGTCGGGGAGAAAGATCATGAGTCGCTACCATCGTCGTGAGTTTCTGGCGGACGTGGGCCGAGGCATGCTGGTCGCCAGCGTGGGCTCGGCCCTGGCCCACGACCTGGGCCTGGCCTCGGCCGCCCTGGCCGGCGGATCGGATCGAACGCTTGACGTTCGGGCCGATGGAGCCACTGGTGGCCTTGATGCAGGAGACGCCCGCCGACCGGCTCTTGCCGGCCGTCGTCGAGCGGATCAAGGCCGGGACCGATCTCCGCCAACTGGTGGCAGCCGCCGCGCTGGCCAACGCCCGCACGTTCGGCGGCCAGGATTACGACGGCTACCACGCGATCATGGCGCTGGCGCCGGCCTACCAGATGTCGCGCGAGCTGCCCGAGCCGCGGCGGGCGCTGCCCGTCATGAAAGTCCTCTACCGCAATACCAATCACATCCAGCAGATGGGAGGCCGGACCCACGAGGCGCTCCATGCGCGTCGAGCCGGCCGCCTTGCCCGCGGGCCGGCCGGGGGCGGAAGCCCTGCGCGAGGCGACGCGGCGGCAGGACATGGAGGGCGCCGAGCGAGCCTTCGCCGCGCTGGCGCGCGGGCCGCTCGACGAGACGTACAACGACCTCCAGTACGTCGTCCAGGATTATATCGACGTCCACCGCGTCGTGCTCGCCTGGCGCTCCTGGGCCTTGCTCGACTTCACCGGCAAGGAGCACGCCCACACCCTGCTCCGCCAGTCGGTGCGGTTCTGCGTGGACGAGGAGGGCAGTCTCCATCGGCAACAAGAACGCGGTGAGGAGAAGCTGCGGGCCCTGCTGCCCGAAGCTGCTCGACCGCAACGGCCTGGCGACCCGCCCGCCGGGCGACCGCCAGCCGGACGACGCCTGGATCGAGCGGATGTGCCACACGATCTACGCCTCCAGCCGCGAGCAAGCGGCCGAGGCGGTCGCCGAGGCCCTGGCCGAGGGGATCGCGCCCGAGGTCGTCGGCGAGGCGATCTCGCTGGCCGCCAACCAGCTCGTGCTCCACGATCCCGGCCGTCGCCAGGCGGACACGCCCAGGAAGCCGATCGGGAGCGTCCATGGCGCGTCGGTCGGCGTGCACGCCTCCGATGCCGCGAATGCCTGGCGGAACATCGCCCGGGTCAGCGACCGCCGCAACACCTACGCCAGCCTGATCGTCGGTGCCTATCACACGGCCGGCCAGGCGGGCGGCCTCAATCCGCAAGCCGTACCCGTTCGCCGAGCACCGCGAGAAGGTCCGCGTCCGTGGCGCCCGACGACTTGCTCCACGAGGCCGAGGCCGCGATCAAGGCGAACGACCAGGCGCGTGCCTGCGCCCTGGTGCACCGCTACGGCGAGCTCGGCCGGCCGGCTCGGCCCGTCTTTGACCTGTTGCTCCGCTACGCCATCACCGAGGACGGCGCACTCCACGCCGAGAAGTATTACCGCACCGTGACCGAGGAGTTCGCCACGACTCGCCCGGCCTTCCGCTGGCGACAGCTCGCCGCCCTGGCCCGCGTCACCGCCAGCGAGCACGGATACCCCGCGCCGGGCGTTGCCGAAGCGCGCCGGCTCCTCAAGGTCGATAGTTTGGGGTAATCGTTTTTGTTGCGCGGCATTCGCAAGAGCTTTCCCCCCCTTGCAAAGGGGGGGCACGGGGGGGTGAGGGCGGAAGCCCCTGCGCCCCGGCGGGAAACACGCTCCGCCACCCCCCTGTGTCCCCCCTTACCTTCTGCACTTATGTCTGACCGCCTTCAACCCACGACAAAATCTGCGGTCAGACATACGTTTTGGAAGCCAAATCCGGACCATAAGTTGTGCACCCGCACGACATATGTCCGGATTTCGCGAGGGGGAAAAGGCGCGGGGAATCGGCCAACTGCGCCAGATATCCGGCGGGAAGCTCACGCGGCGCCGAGAGCAGCTTCTCACCACTCCAGCCATACCCTCCCCTCGGATGAGCGCGTTGCGTCAAGACGATCGCGACGTGCAGCCGGCGTCGACGTGCGCAGTGCTAAGACGGTATCTTACGATCCATGAAGACAGTAATTTCAAACAAGGGACAAATTGTTTTGCCCGCCGCGCTCCGCCGGCAGGACGGTATCAAGGCAGGCGAGGAATTTGAGGTCCAGCGCATTGATGAAGGCGAGTATCTTCTGACACTGCGCAAAGCCTCGGCGCAATGAGGGCCTGGTCGAGCTTCTGCTAGCCTGCCCACTTAGAGGTTGGTTCCAATCGGCAGATCGGCGCCAAACGACCGACGACATCTCTGGTGCCTGAACTGGTTGACGGACGGACAATCGGCCAGCTCCGCTACGGCACCGGACCGATGAAGACGCGGACGCTCTGACCGAGGCGGAGGCGCGGCTGCCCCGGCTCGAGGACGATCACGCACTCGAGGGTGCGCACGTCGCTCAACTGGGAGGGGTCGTGCAAGACCGTGCGGCGCTGACTGTACCAACCGGCCACGCGCCCGACCCGGCCGCGCCAGGTGGCGGTGGGATCGGCCTCGTCGCGGACCAGAGCGGGCTCGCCTTCCTTGACGCGGCTGCGCGAACTCCTGCTCGACCGTGGCGCGGATCACCTGCGGGCCGTCGGCGGCGAACAGCACGGCCGGCTGACCCGGCTGGCCTCCCAGCACGTCGCCCGGGCCGACCAGGATGCGGAGGACGGTGCCGGGCCGCGGTGCCCTGCAGGCGGCATTCCTCCAGGGCCAGTCGCGCCTGTTCGCGCCGGGCCTCGGCCGCCTTCAGCTCGTGCTCCGCGCGGCGGATCTCGACCTCGACATCCTGGGCCTCCAGCTCGGCCAGTCGCTCGGCCTCGGCTCGCTCCAGGGCCTCCATCTCCCGGATCTTCTCCTCGCTGATGGATCTGTCGGATTCGGTGATGACGACCGACTTGGCCAGCTTCTCCTCGCGGGCCAGCACGCGGCGGGCGGCGGCCACGCGGCTGGCCATGGCATCGCGCATCGCCTGCTGCTGGGCGACCCGGATGCGGTGCAGCTCGGGCTGCTTCCGCGCCTGGCGCAGTTGCAGTTGGGCCAGCATCACGGCCGCCTCCGCCTCGGCCAGCCGGCTGCGGGCGATCGCCGTCCTCCAGACGCAGCAGCTCCGCTCCCTGGCTGACCTCCTGGTTCTCGGCGACCAGCACCTCGGCCACCCGACCCGGCTGGAGCGGGTAGAGCGAGGCCACTCCGTGCTCGAGGTCCACGGTGCCGAAGCAGACGACACCTTCCTGGCCTTCGCCGGCCGGCGCGGCTCGCGGACGGCGGCGACGATGCTGGCGGGGCCGCGGCCGTGCGGCGAACCGGACGCGCGGCGAAGATCAGGGCCGCCCCGACAGCAACCACGATGAAGGGCCAGAGCAGGCCGCGGGCCCGCGCCGATTCGTGTCATGACGGGGACTCCGTGAGCATCGGTGCGGGCTCGTCCGACAATCGCCCATCGACCAGGTGCAGGACGCGATCGGCGTAGGGCACCAGCCGCGGGTCGTGGCCGACCAGGAACAGGACGGCACCGCGATCGTGGCCGGCCGAGTGCAGAAGCCGAATGACCTGCTCGCCGTGGCCCCAGTCGAGCGAGCCGGTCGGCTCGTCGGCGAAGCAGAACCGCGGCCGTTTGAGCAGGGCACGCCCCACGGCCACGCGCTGCTTCTCGCCGCCGGAGAGCTGGTCGGCGCGCACGTGGGCGCGGCGGCCCAACCCGAGCTGGTCGAGCATCTCGGCCACGCGGCGACGGGCCTCACGGCGCGAGGCTCCCTCGCCCCAGCGGACGACCATCTCCAACTGCTCGCGGGCCGTCAGCGAGGGGAACAGGTTGAAGCCCTGGAAGACGAAGCCGAAGTGCCGCAGCCGGAACCGCTCGCGGGCCGGTTCGCTCATCCGCCACAGGTCTTCGCCCAGGATCGTCACCTCGCCGCGATCGGGCCGCAAGAGCCCCGAGAGCACGGCCAGCAGGGTGGACTTGCCGCTGCCGGAAGGGCCCATCAAGAGCAGCACCTCCCCGCGGTGCAGCTCCAGCGACACGTCGCAGAGCACGCGCACGGCCGCCTCGCCCGCGCCGAAGGAGCGTTCCAGATGGCGGGCGATCAGGGCCGGCTCGGGCTGCATGGCAGCGTCCTTCACTGTCATCGCAGGAGGGTGATCGGCTCGACCAGGCGCAGCGAGCGCAAGGCGGCCAGGCCGGACGACAGGGCCATCGCCAGGGTCAGGCCCGACCCGAGGGCGAACAGCCAGGGGGGCAAGAGCACGCGGGCGCCGGCGCTCGTCAGCCGCCGGCCGCCAGCGCGAAGATCAGCGGCAGGGCCAGCGCGATCCCCCCAGGCCGACCCAGAGCGACTGAGCCATCACCATGCCGGCCATCCGCCGGCGCGGGATGCCCAGGGCGCGCAGCACGGCGTACTCGCGCAGCGACGCCGCCGTGGCCGCGTACAGCGTCTGGCTGGTGACCGCCATGCCCGACCAGCAGGCTGAGCAAGGCCGTGAAGCCCATGCCGATGCCGGCCTCGGTGCGCGTGGCCCAGAAGATCTGCGTCTGCGCCGAGAACTCTTCGCGGGTGAAGGCCGACAGGTCGGACCTCTCCCTCAGTCGACGGACGACGGCCGGCGGCGTCTGCCGGGCGTGCGGCAGCGGCCCAGGAGATACATCGTGTGCCCGGGGAAATCGCGGAAGAGCGGCTGGAGCTGGTAGGCCGTCCGGAGCGAGCAGAAGACGTACGGCGGCCCCAGGCTCTTGAGCGCCCGCACCAGCCCGACGACCCGGACGCGCCGGCCGGCCACCTCGGCGACGCCGCCGACTCCCGCCACGCCCAGCCGCTCGAGCTCGGTCTCGTCCACCACGACGGCCCCCGGCTCGGTCAGCAGCGTGCGCATCTCGGGCGTCAAGTCGCTGACGACGCCCAGAGCGCCCCGCTCCAGCCGCGATCCGATCACGCAGCACACCTCCGAGCCCCCTCGCGGCTTGCGCCAGTAGCTGAACCCATAGAGGTAGGGCTCTGTGTCCACGACCTCGGGAATGCTCGCCAGCCGCGAGCGCCACGACTCGGGGATCGGGTAGCCCAGCTCGATGCTGAGGACCTCGGGCGAGGCCACCCAGACCTCGGCGTCGCTGTGGTCGATGGGCAGCGAGAGCACCGCGAGAGCACCCAAGCAGGAGGCCCACCTGCACGGTGATGAGCACGTCGCTGAAAGCGACCGCCAGCACCGCCGGCAGGTAACGGCGGGGCTCGCGCCAGATCATCGTGAGCGAATAAGGCATATCCTGAAGCCGCGTCCGGAGGCCTCGGCCTGGCGATCCGATCGCCGTGTCGACGGGCGAATGCTCCGCCAGCCCCCGGCTTCAACCCGTCCGATTATACCACGTCGAACGGAGCCGGCTGCCCGCGCGGCCCACCCGATCCCGTGATCTCGTCGTGCCCGGTCTTGCCGAAGAAAGTCATGGCGTTGCCGCGACCGACACAGCCCGCGCCGCCGGCAACGTTTCCACGATTCGCGCCCAGGCTGGGGGTTGCGCCTCGGTTCCGCGCACGGATCGCGCGAGCCAGAGGAGATGGCACGCAATTTGCTCGCCAAGCACGTGATAATCTGCATGGAGTCGGCCGAGCATGAGCAATGAGCCACGGCAACGGTAAAGGGCCGGCCCCTCCGTCGTGCGCGAGTCTGCCCCGAGCCATCGCGAACCGATCGCCGTGGTCGGCATCGGCTGTCGCTTCCCCGGTCGGGCGAACGACCCGGAGTCGTTCTGGCGACTGCTGGAAGACGGCGTGGACGCCGTCACGGAAGTCCCCGCCGAGCGCTGGAACCTCCGCGCCTTTCACGACCCCGATCCCGCCGCGCCGGGTAAGACTTACAGCCGCTGGGGCGGCTTCGTCGAGGGGATCGATCGTTTCGACCCGCAGTTCTTCGGCATTTCGCCCCGCGAAGCGGCACGCATGGACCCGCAGCAGCGCCTCTTGCTCGAAGTGGCCTGGGAGGGCCTGGAGGACGCCGGGATCCGCCTCGAACGGATCTGCCGGCAGCCGCACCAGCGTGTTCGTCGGGATCTCGAGCTTTGATTACTCGGTCCTGGAGACGAGCTTCCGCGATCGCGGCGAGATCGACGTCTATTCCAACACGGGCGGATCGCTCTCGATCGCCGCCAATCGGATCTCGTATTGCTTCGACCTCCGCGGGCCGAGCGCGGCCGTCGACACGGCCTGCTCGTCGGCGCTCGTGGCGGTGCACCTGGCCTGCCGGAGCATCTGGGAAGACGGCTGTCCGCTGGCCTTGGCCGGCGGCGTCAATGCGCTCTTCCTGCCCGATTGGTACGTCGGCTTCTGCCGGATGGGCATGCTGTCGCCTGACGGACGCTGCCGGGCGTTCGACGCCGGCGCCAGCGGCTTTGTGCGCAGCGAGGGGGCCGGCATCGTCGTGCTCAAGCCCGCTGGCGCGAGCGGTCGCCGACGGCGACCGCATTTACGCGATCATCCGCGGGACCGCGGTGAACCAGGACGGCCGCACACCCGGGCATGACGGTGCCCAGCCAGGAGGCGCAAGAGGACCTGCTGCGCCAGGCGTGCCGCGACGCCGGCGTTGCGCCCGGCGTCGATCCAGTACGTCGAGGCCCATGGCACCGGCACGCCGGTCGGAGACCCGATCGAAGCGCGGGCCCTGGGACGGGTCTTGTCCGCCGGCCGGCCCGGCCAGGAGCCGTGCCTGATCGGCTCGGTGAAGACGAACATCGGTCACCTCGAGGCCGGCGCCGGCATCGCCGGGCTGATCAAGGTCGCGCTGGCGCTTCATCATCGGCCGCATCCCCGGCAATCTGCACTTCGACCGGCCCAATCCGGAGATCGACTTTCGAGGCGCTTGCGCCTCCGAGTGCCCGACGCGCTGCGAGCCGTGGCCGGCGCGACGACGGCCCCGCCCTGGCGGGGGTCAACGCCTTCGGCTTCGGCGGCACCAATGCTCATGTCGTTCTGCAAGAGGCACCGCTGGCGTGCCAAGGCTCGACGGTCTGCCCGGCCGGTCGGAAATCGCCTTCGAGCGCCGGGCCGCGTGCCTGTCTTGATGCCGCTCTCGGCCCGCAGTCCCGAGGCGCTGCTGCGCGGCTGCCCGGTCATGGGACGAATTCCTCGCCGGCTGCCCGGATCGACGTCGCGCTCGAAGAGATCGCCGCCAGCGCCGCGCTTCGCCGCACGCATCACGATCACCGTTTGGCGGTCGTGGCCGGCTCGAAGCCGGAGCTGGCGGAGCGCCTGAGGGAATTCGCCCAGGGCCGCACGGCGCGGGCGTGGCGCAGGGGCGCGCATCGGCCGGCCACCGGCCGCGGCTCGCCTTCGTCTGCTCGGGCCAGGGACCGCAGTGGTGGGCGATGGGCCGGCAGCTTGCTGAGCGAGGAGCCCGTCTTCCGGGCCGCGATCGAGCGCTGCGACGCGATCGTGCGGCGGCTCGGCCATTGGTCGCTCCTGGAGGAGCTGACGCGCCGAGCGAATCGCGGCTCGCGCATCGACAACACGGCGATCGCGCAGCCCTGCATCTTCGCGCTCCAGGTGGCGCTGGCCGAGCTGTGGGCGTCGTGGGGCGTCCGGCCGGAGGCCCTCTCGGGCACAGCGTCGGCGAGGTGGCGGCCGCGTATCTCGCCGGAGTGTTCAGCCTCGATGACGCGGTGCGCATCATCTACCACCGCGGGCGCTTGCATGGAGCGGGCACCCGAGGGGGGCCGGATGCTCGCCGCCGCCGTCTCGCCCGAGGCAGCCCAGGAGCTCATCGCCAGCGTACGGCGACCGCGTCGCGCTGGCCGCGGTGAACAGCCCGAGCTCGGTGACGCTTTCGGGCGAGGCTGGGCCACTCGAGGAGATCGCGGGCCTGCTGGAACGAGCGGGGCGTGTTCTGCCGGTTCCTCAAGGTCCGGTATGCGTTCCACAGTGCCAGATGGAGCCGATCCGCGACGAGCTGCTCGCCGCGCTGGAGGGCATCCAGCCGCGGCCGGCGACCTCGCCGCTCGTCTCCACCGTCACGGGCCGCGCGATCGAGGGGCCCGAGCTCGGCCCGGAGTACTGGTGGGACAACGTCCGCCGGACGGTCCGGTTCGCCGACGGCGTGGAGCGGCTGATCGAGCTGGGATGTGATACCGCAGTCGAGTTGAGTCCGCACCCGGTGCTGGCGGCGGCGGTGACCGAGTGCTACCAGACTCAAGGCAAGAGCGCGACGGTTGCTGCCGTCACTGCGCCGCCACGAGGACGAGCGGGCCACGATGCTGCTTGCTCTGGGCGCGCTCTACGCGCTCGGCCAGCCGATCGACTGGGGCGGATCTGATGCCCGCGCCGCGGCGGATGCTCCGCCTGCCGCTCTACCCGTGGCAGCGCGAACGGTTCTGGCATGAGGCCGAGGAGTCGCGGGTGTCGCGCTTGACGCGCCCCGGCCCACCCGCTGCTTGGGCTGTGCGCAAGGCGGGCCGCGGCCGGCCTGGGAGGCACGGCTCGACCTGCGCCAGGCGCCCTACCTCGCCGACCACCGCGTGCAGCGCGCGGCGATCATGCCCGCGGCGGCCTACCTCGAGCTGGCCTTCGCGGCCGGGCGCGAGGCATTCGGCGCCATCGGCTGCGAGCTTCGGGATGTCAAGTTCGCCAATCCCTGCTTCCTCGCGCCCGACGAGCCGCTCCGGCTTCGAGACCACCTTCGACCCAGATCAAGGGACGGTCCACGTCCATACGCGTCCCGTGCAAGGCGATCGCGACTGGACGGTCCACCTGACCGCGGTCCGTCCATCCTCGCCCGCTCGCGGTCGAGGCCGACGACGCCGCGTTCTCACCCGAGGCGATCCGCGAGCGCTGCCCCCGCGCCTTTTCCCGGGACCAGTGCTACGACTACCTGACGGAGATCGGCCTGGACTACGGGCCGATGTTCCGGGGCATCGAACGGGTCTGGCAGGGGGACCGGGAATCGCTCGGGCTGGTCCGGACTGCCCGACGCCCTCGAAGCGGACGCGACGAGTCGGTGTTCCACCCGGCCTTGCTCGACGCCTGCCTTCAGACGGTCATCGCGGCCGACAGGGACTTCGGCCGGCAAAACGGCGGGCTGTACTTGCCGCATGAGATCGAGTCGGTCCGACTCTTCCGCCGGCCGGGCAGCTCGCGTGTGGGTCCACGCCCGGCTGCTGGAGAAGACGCCTCGCCGATCGCTGTCGGAGGTCGACATCTACAACGAGGACGGCCGGCTAGCGGCACGGGTGCGCGGCCTGCGCAGCCATCGCGTCGCGGGCGGCCGGGAGGAGTCGCTCGACGACCTGCTCTACGCCTATCAGTGGCGGCCCGAGCCGCCGTCGGAGCCGGACCTGCCCGCCGGAACACGCAACGCTGGCTCATCTTCGCGGACAAGGGCGGCGTCGGCGCCCGGCTCGCGGAACGGCTGCTGGCTCGCGGCGATGCGATCGCCGTGGTCCAGGTCCACGTCGGCTCCACTTTCGAGGAACTGCGGCGACGGACATTACCGGATCAATCCCGGCCGGCCGGAAGACCTGCTGCGGCTCGTCGCAGGCCGTCATCGCGGCCGATCCAGCGCCCTGCCGAGGCGTCGTCCACCTGTGGAACCTCGACGCACCGCCTCCGGCCGGACTGAGCGCGGAGGCCCTCGCGGGCCGCCCAGGACGCGGGACTGCTGAGCGTCGTGTGGCTCGTGCAGGCCTGGGACCGCGTCGCCGCCGACCAGTCCGCGCGGCTCTTCCTGGTGACTCGCGGCGCCCAGTCGGTCGGGGACCGGCCCGAGCCGGCGGCGATCGCGCAAGCCCCGGCGCTCGGGCTGGGGCGGGTCATCGCCGGCGAGTACCCCCGGCTGCGCTGCAGGCTGGTGGACCTCGACCCCGGGGCCGACGACGGCGGAGTTGGCAGCCTGGTCGAAGAGATCCAGGCGGCGGACGACGAGGACGAGGTCGCCTGGCGCGACGGCAAGCGGTACGTCCACCGCTATCTGCCGGCCGCGGGTCTGCCTCCGGAGGGCGTACGCGGGCCGGCCCAGACCGGCGTTCCGTACCGCCTGGCAGCGCCGCGGCCCGGGACGCTCGATGGCCTGGTCCTCCAGACGCTCTGCGGCGGCGGCCGCCGGGCGCCGGCGAGGTCGAGATCGAGGTCGTCGCCGCCGGCCTCAATTTCAGTGACGTGATGAAGGCGCTGGGCATGTACCCCGGCTTGCCCGATGGCCCGGTGCCGCTCGGCGGAGAGTGCAGCGGCCGGATCACGGCGGTCGGTGAGGGCGTGACTGATCTGCGCGTCGGCGACGAGGTGCTGGCGGTCGCCGGCTTCGCCTTCGGCAGTCATGCCGTGACCAGGGCCGAGCTGGTCGCGAAGAAGCCGCCGCGGGCTCAGCTTCGAGGAGGCCGCCACGCTGCCGATCGCGTTTCTCACCGCGTCGTACGCGCTCGAATCGCTGGGCCGGCTCGAGCGCCGGAGAGAGCGTGCTGATCCATTCGGCGTCCGGCGGCGTGGGCCTGGCGGCCATCCAGTTGGCGCGCCGCGTCGGCGCCGTGATCTTCGCCACCGCCGGCACGCCGGAGAAACGCGAGTACCTTCGGGCGCTCGGGATCGACTGCGTCATGGACTCGCGGTCGACTCGACTTCGCCGATCTCGTGCTCGAGCGCACCGGCGGCCGCGGTGTGGATGTGATCCTCAACTCGCTGCCCGGCGAGGCCATCCCGCGCGGAATCGCCGCCCTCGCCGATTACGGGCGCTTCCTCGAGATCGGCAAGCGCGACATCTATCAGAACGCCCGACTGGGCCTGCGGCCGTTCCGCAAGAACCTCTCGTTCTTCGCCATCGACCTCGACCGCATGATCCGGGAACGGCCGGCCGTGGTCGGCTCGATGCTCCGCGACATCGTGCGCCGTGTGGCCGACGGCGAGCTCGAGCCGCTGCCGCATCGCGCCTGGCCGATCACCGAGGCAGTCGACGCCTTCCGCTTCATGCAGCAGGGCAAGCACATCGGCAAGGTCGTGCTCACGTTCGCGCGACCAGCCCGTGACGACCGTCGCCGCCCAGGACGAGCCGGTGACATTCCGCGCCGACGCCAGCTACCTGATCACCGGCGGGCTGGGCGGCTTCGGGCTGGCGGTCGCCCGCTGGATGGCCGAGCGCGGCGCCGGCACGTTGGTCCTCATCGGGCGACGCGGCGCCGAGACGCGCCGAGGCCCGCCAGGCGGTCGCCGATCTGGAGGCGAGCGGCACGCGCGTTGTCGTCCACGCCGCCGATGTGTCGAAGGAGGCCGACGTCGCCGCCGTGCTGGCCGCGATCGATCGCGACTTGCCGCCGCTTGAAGGGCGTGGTGCACGCGGCGATGGTCCTGGAGGATGCCCTCCTGGTCAACCTCGACCGCGACCGGATCGACCGCGTGCTGGCCCCCAAGCTCGCGGGGACGTGGAACCTGCATACGCAGACCGCCGGCCGGCCGCTCGATTTCTTCGTCTTGTTCTCGTCGTTGTCGAGCGTATTCGGCCACGCGGGGCAGGGCAACTACGCGGCCGCGAATGCCTTCCTCGATGCCATGGCCTGGTATCGCCGCGCCATCGGCCTGCCGGCGCTCGCGGTCAACTGGGGCTACGTCGGCGACGTCGGCTACCTCGCCCGGCGACCCGAGCTGGGCGAACGGCTCGAGCGGCAGGGCGTCATGAGCTTCACGCGTGGAGCAGGCGCTGGCCCTGCTGGAGAAGGCGATGAAGCGGCAGCTCGTCCAGGTCAGCGTGATGCGCGTGGAGTGGTCGCGCTGGCGCGGCCTGGGAGTGACCGGCCGCGTCTCGCCGCGATTCGCCCACCTTTGCGGCCAGGCCGACGCGGCCGACGGCCGCGCCGAGAATCGGACCGTGCCCGGGCGCGATGCGATCATCGCGGCCGATCGGGCCGATCGCCCGCGATTGCTGGAGGCGCTCCTGTGCGACAAGGTGGCGCGCGTGCTGGGAACGCCGCCGGAACGGCTCGAGGTCGACAAGCCGCTCCTGCAGCTCGGGATCGATTCGCTCATGGCCGTCGAGCTGCGCAACTGGCTCGAGGGCGAGCTCCTGGTCGACTTGCCGATCGTCGAGCTCATGCGCAGCCCCAGCGTGTCGGGCCTCGCCGAGCTCCTCGCCGAGCGGCTCGAGCGCGGCAGCAAAGGCCAGTTGCATCAGCGGTCGACTCGAACGGCGCGGAGAACGGGTCAGCCCACGCTCAGAACGGCCACGGCCCGCCGCCGATCTGGAGACAGCGCCGAACGACGTGCTCGCCCACATCGATGATCTCTCCGGCGACCAGGTCGATGCCCTCCTGGTCGCACTCCTGGACGAGCAGCGGCCAGATTCTTGCAGCCCACGGCAGGCAGGACAGCAGGGTCATGACAATCGCCACCGGAATCGCTGGCGGGCCTGTCGCTCGCCGAGAAGCGCCGGCTGCTGGCGCGGCTGCTCAAGCGACAAGGCCGAGCAAGCAGGCCGCGGTCTTCCCGCTCTCCCACGGCCAGCGCGGGCTGTGGTTCCTCCACCAGATCGACCCCCAGAGCTCGGCGTACCACGTTTGCTATCCGTCGCGGATCCGCTCACCGCTCGACTTGCCGGCGTTCCGCCGCGCCGTGCAGAAGCTGGTCGATCGCCACCCCGCGCTGCGGACGACGTTCGAGGAGCGCGACGGCGAGCTGCTCCAGCGCGTCCACGAGAAGCCTCCCCTGTCGCTGGAGGTCATCGATGCGTCGTCGTGGACCGAGGAGTCGCTGCGCCGGCGGCTGGAGGACGAGGCCCACCGCCCGTTCGACCTCGAGCGCGGGCCGCTCGTGCGCATGCATCTCTTCCGGCGCGCACCCGACGATCACATCTTTCTGCTCGGTCGTCCACCACATCGTCGGCGATTTCTGGTCGTTGGTCGTGGTGCATCGAGGAGATGCAGGCGCTCTATCCGGCCGAGTGCGCCGGCCGGCCCACGGCGCTGCCGGCCCCAGCCAAGCAATACTGCGACTTCGTGCGGTGGCAGGCCGAGCTCCTGGCCGGCCCCGAGGGCGAGCGGCTCTGGGAGTACTGGGAGCGCCAGCTCGCCGGCGCGCCTTCGGTGCTCGACCTGCCGATCGACCGGCCGCGTCCCGCCGTCTTCTCGCGGCGCGGCGGCGCCGTCCCCTGGCGGCTCGGCCCGAGCTGGTGCGCCGACTCAAGGCCCTGGCGGCGAGCGAGGGAACCACGCTTTACGCGGTGCTGCTGGCCGCGTTCCAGGTGCAGCTCTTCCGCTACACCGGCCAGGAGGACTTCCTGGTCGGCTGCCCGTTCGCCGGCCGGAGCCGACCCGGGTTCGAAGACGTGATCGGCTACTTCATCAACATGCTCCCCCTCCGCGCCGACCTGTCGGGCGACCCGTCCTTTCGCGTCTTGCTCAGGCGCGTGGGCGCCACCGTGCTCGACGCCCTCGAACATCAGGACTATCCGTTCCCCCTCTTGGTCGAGCGGCTGAACATCGATCGCGATCCCAGCCGCGCGCCGCTCGTGCAGGTCTCGTTCACGCTCGAGAAAGCACACCGCGCGCGGCAGCTCGGGGCATGGCGCTTCTTTCTGCCGCCGTCCGGGTGCCAGGCTCACCGTGGGCGGTCTGGAGGTCGAGCAGTATTACGTCGAGCAGCACTCCAGCCAGTCAGACCTCGAGATGGCGTTCGAGGAGGGAGATGGCACCGTCGAGGGGATGCTGCGCTTCAACCGGGACCTGTTCGAGGCCGAGACGGTCGAGCGGATGGTCGGCCATTTCCTCACGATCCTGGACAGCGTCGCCGCTCGACCCGGATCGCCGGCTGGGCGAGATCCCATGGCTGACGGAGGCCGAGCGCCGACTGGTACTCCACGACTGGAACGCCACGAAAGCCGACTTCCCGACCGGGCTGTGCCTGCACCACCTGTTCGAGCGGCAGGCCGCGCGGACTCCCGGCTCGATTGCGGCTCTGCGGCGACGGACGCCGGCTGACCTACGCCGAGCTCGAGATCGAATCCAACCGGCTGGCCCATCGCCTGCGACGGCTGGGCGCCGGGCCCGGGACAGCCGGTCGCGTTGTTCTTCCTGCGCACGCCCGAGATGATCGTGGCGATCCTGGGCACGCTCAAGGCCGGCTCGGCGTATGTCCCGCTCGACCCACACGCTCCCGCCGAGCGGCTGCGGATCATCGTGGCCGACACGCGGCCGCGCCTGCTCGTCACCCAGCGATCGCTGCGCGATCGCCTGCCCGATCTCGAGCTCGCGGTGCTCTGCGTCGACGACCCGTTCGGCGAGCCGATCGTCGACGCCGATGACGCCTCGCGGCCGCCCGACAAGCGGCGTGAGGAGCGACGACCTGGCTTACATCATGTACACCTCGGGCTCGACGGGACGGCCCAAGGGCGTGATGGTCGAGCACCGGGCCATCTGCAACACGCTCTTGTGGCGCGACAAGGACCTGCCGGTGCACGCCGGCGACGTCGTCTTGAACAACCTGAATTACACGTTCGACCCGTCGCTGGGGCTGATCTTTCCCACGCTGGCTTCCGGGGCGCGAATGGTCCTGGCCGAGCCGGGCGAGGAATACGACCCGCACCGACTGCTGGAGCGCGTCGTGATGGAAGGAGTGACGATCCTGGAGCTGCTTCCCGACGCAGCTTCGCGTGATGCTCGATGACCCGCTGCTGCTGGCCTGCGACAAGCTGCGCTGGGTCTGCTGCGGCGGCGAGACGATGCCGCCGGACCTGCCGGCTCGTTTGTTCGCGTTGCTCGACGTCGAGCTGTACAACCTTTACGGCCCGACCGAGGCCGCCATCGACGCCACCTGGTGGGCCTGCCGCCGCGAAGGTCCGCGGCCGGTCGTCCCGATCGGGCGGCCGATTGCCAATGCGCAAGCCTATATCCTCGACGCGCACCGCCAGCCGGTCGCCCCGGGCGTGCCGGGCGAGCTCTACATCGGGGCGCGGGGCTGGCGCGCGGCTACTTCGAATGCCCCCGAGCTGACGGCCGAGCGCTTCCTTGCAAACCCGTTCAGCGACGTGCCCGGCGCGCGGATCTACCGGACCGGCGACCGTTGCCGGTGGCTACCCGAGCGGCGCGATCGAGTTCCTGGGGCGGATGGACCACCAGGTCAAGGTTCGCGGCTATCGCATCGAGCTGGGCGAGGTCGAGATCGCGCTTCTCTGACCCATCCTGCGGTGCGCGAGGCGGCCGTCGCCGTGCACGCGGGCACCGCCGGCTCGACCCGGCTGGTTGCCTATATCGTCGGGCACCCTTCCGGCGAGCCGCTCGCCGCCGATGCGTTGCGACGCCACCTGAAGGATTGCCTGCCCGAATACATGGTGCCGTCCGTTTTCGTCGCGCTCGCAGCCCTGCCCCGCACTCCCGGCGGCAAGGTCGACCGCCGAGCTCTGCCCGCGCCACCGCTCGATCGAGCGGAGATCGGCCCGGCCGCTACGTCGCCCCGAGCACGCCGCTCGAGGAATTCCTGGCGAGCCTCTGGCGCGACGTGCTGCGCATCGAGCAGGCCGGCATCAATGACAATTTCTTCGAGCTCGGCGGCAACTCGATCGACGGGGCCGTGCTGATCAATCGGCTCCAGGAGAAGATGGGGCACCACGTTTCGGTGATCGCGCTCTTCGACGCGCCGACGATCGCAGGCCTGGCCCACTACCTGGGCGCAGTCGTGCCCGGCCGTCGTCCGCAGCATCTTCGGCCCGGAGTCGCTTGCGGGCGAACACGGCCCGGGTGACGATTCGCGATCAGACGGGGCCGGCGCAAGGCATCGACCGCAGCCGAGGGAGCTGCTCGTCGCACTTCAGCCCGATGGATCGGGAACACCCTGGTTCATGGTGCATCCTCCGGGCGGAATCGTGGTGTGCTACCAGGCCCTGGCCCAGCGACTGGGACAGCAGCGGCCCTTCTACGGCATCCGCTCGCGCGGCCTGCACGGCGAGCCCGACCTCCCCGGTTGCCTCGAAGAGATGGCCACGGAGTACCTGGCTGCCATTCGCGAAATCCAGCCGCGCGGGCCTTACCTTCTGGGGGGTTGGTCTGCCGGTGGACTGGTCGCTCTGGAGATCGCCCAGCAACTGGTGGCGCAAGGTGACTCGATCGGCAAGCTCGCTTTGCTCGACACCAGCCCGAGACGGCCGACGACCCCAACTGGGCCGACAGCCCAGGAATGGAATATGGACTGGATCTCTCGCTGGAAGAGCTCTCGCGGCTCGGCCCGGATCGAGCAGCTTCCTTTCCTGTGGCAGCACGCCTTGAGGCTGGGACTGATCGAATCGGGCGTCGACATGCAGTTTGCCCACCGAGTCATCGATGACCTCAAGCGGATCTTTCATCATCACATGGTGCTCACCGACCGCTACGCCGTGCGTCCCTACCCCGGCCGGATCACGTTGATTCGGCCGTCCGATGCGCCCCTTGCGCTGTCCAGACACGGCCCGACAGGGGCTGGAGGCGATGGGCCTCCGGGGTCGACGTGCATTTCGTTCCCGGTCAGCACCACAGCATGGTGAAGGAGCCGCACGTTCAGGAGCTCGCGCAGGTGCTCGATGCGTGTCTGCGGCAAGGCGACGAGCAGACGGCCCGAAGGGCCGCGGCCATTTAGCGCCTGACCAACCTCAAGATGGCGAATTATGTCAGCCACCCTCAACCGGCCGGAGCTGGATTTGACACCCAGCCACGGTTACACCCCACCCCGATCCGGCTCGAAGATCTGCTCGATCGAAGTGCCGAAGACCTCCGCGAGTTTGAACGCCAGGGGCAAGCTCGGGTCGTACCTGTCCTTCTCGATCGCATTCACCGTCTGACGCGAGACGCCGAGCCGGGCCGCCAGCTCGGCTTGAGACCAGCCGCGTTCGGCGCGGAGAACGGGGAGCCTGTTCCTCATTGGTATCGCCGTGCCGCGATGAAGAAGGCAACGGCGCAGGGTGCGGCCATCGCCGCCCAGACGAAGGCCCAGTTCAGCTCGGGGAGCCCGACGCGGGCGTGCTGCAATTGGCCGTAGAGGAGCGTGAGGAAGGCGCCCGTGAGGAACGCCCCGAAGATCGCCTCCAGGACGATGCGCCGTTGGAGTTCATCCAGGCTGCGGATGGACACGACCATCGACCAGCCCATGAATGAGACAGGAATCATGGGCACCAGGGCGAGGATGACGCGGACCAAGGGGCCGGGGTTCACCTCGCGGTTGATCAATGAGCAGCCGATCATGGTCGCGGCGGCGATGCAACTGAGCGCGAGGACCACGGCGGGCGACGCCTTGGGCGGGCTCATTGTGCCGGCCGGCTACGCGGCGGGTGCCGCGACGCGAGACCGGCGACGCTGACCCCCACGATCACGAGCACCACCAAGAGCTGGATCGACCATTCAAGCGAGGTATGCAGGAGCTCCCCTGCGGGCGCTCCCCGCTTCCACCAGGCGACCAGGATCATCAGCGCGGCACAAACGAGGGAGAAGGCAACGGGAGCGAATCGCTTGATACGGGGCCACGGGCTCGGCATGACATTCATGGCGGGACTCCAAGTGACTAGACGACGATTTCTTTGCCACGAGACAATTGTAAAGCAAGCTTGACACAATGTCAAGCTTGCTTGTCATGTCCCCAGAAACCTCTTGCCGTCGGGGTTGCCACATTCGGCACAGGCTAGCGCTACTGCTACTGGGTCTCGGCCGAGCCCACTTCGCTGGTGGTCGAGAGGCTACCCCGCCACAAGCTCCACGACCCCAGGCCCGTCATCAACAGAGCGAAGCAAAAGCGCGCCATGACGGGTAGGGGAAGCCATTCATTCAGGTGGTTGGAGAAGCGCTCGTCGAGATTGTAGAGTGTCACGAATGCGACCCACGATCCGATCCCGAGGCAAACGATGCTCAGGAGCGCCATCCACGCGGCACGATCTCGCCGGGGACTGGCCCGCCGGACCTTGGCGAATTCCGCGACCAGTGCCTGCGGCGCGCCGAGTCGATGTGTGGCGACAAGGAACCGCTCGTCGAAGCTCAGCGTATCTGCCGGCAAGGCGGCCAGCGTTTGCCGCAAGTGGTCTTCCAGCTCATCGACGTCGGCGGCCGACATTCCCGGGGCGAGGCCGTCGCGCCACGCCTTGATCATGGCATTCAGGTTGGACATAAGTCCTTCTCCCAGAGTGCTTTGAAAGTATCTTGGATCGCCTGCCACTGCTTCCGCTGACGAGCCAGTTCCGTCTGCCCGGTCTTGCAAATCCAGTAGTACTTCCTGCGGCGGCCTGTCTCTGAGGCCCGCCACGACGACTCAATGAGCCCCTCCCGCTCGAGGCGGTGCAACACGGGATAAAGCATCCCGTCGGCCCATTGAACTTTTCCTCCGGACAGTTCGCGCACGCGCTGAATCAGCGCGTAGCCATAGTTCTCTCCCTGGGCGAGGATCGAGAGCACCAACGGGCGCGACGAGGCGGCCATGAGATCTTTGTCGATCATGGATGGTGGGGCTCCTTGATAATACCAGACAGTACTATGCATTGCAGTGCTATGTATGTCAAGCCTCAAGGGCCGCAGGACATGCATGGCAAATACCAGCCCCCGGATGTCGGACAGCGTCGCAAACCATGATGGTTTACAGGAGATGATGACTGCCCGGGTTCAAGGAGGTTCACTTTCGTGTCAAGAGTTTCCTCAGGATGGCCACACCCATCACCTTGCCCTTTTGCTGGTCGGTCAGCTTCGGGACGTCGGAACCCTTGAGATGATCATGGAATTCCCGCGCCTCGGCATCCCGCAGGTACCACCGTTGGAGCAGCCCGAGGAAAGCCTGCTCTTCGGGATCATGCGGCGATACCGCTTTCTGGTCCAGCATCAGCTCATCTCCGATATCGCCGCCTGTCGAGGGATGAAACACGTATCTTGCATTCCTCTCGACGTTTTTCTGATCCGCGAAAGAAATATAAATACAGCCATCACCGCTGTAGCCGGTCCATGCACCTCTGATCAGCCTGATGGGCTCCGCCAGGTCCCGGAGGAATGAACTTCGATCGAGCGGGACCTTGGTGAAATCCCCGAAATCCTTGGTGAGATCGTCGAGGTCTCCGAACACGCATTGCCGTTTGAACTTTCTTAATTCGAGGAGCTCGCCCTCTCGCCACGCCTGGACGGCGCCCCCCAGAAGGACCCCCACAACAGCCACCAGGCGCATCAGCCGCCAGAGCTTGATCCGGGGCAATCGCATCGCCGTCGCTCCGGGAAATCCTGTGTCCTGCATCACACTTCCCACGTCCCCGCAACCTCCCGCCGATTCAGGATCGCTGCCGACGCTCCCTGACAGCCTCGGTCGCCACCTCGTCCCTCTCCTCATTGGGCTGTCAACGGTCGATACTAGTCCAGGCTTTACGTTGGAGGTTTGACGTAAGCCCTTAACCCTCGTCTCGGGTGCCGTTGATGCGAGGGGTATATTCACCCGTTAAACATCGCACACCTTAAAGATATCCACCCTGACCATTGCCACATGTTCACAGGTGCGGCCAACACCATTTTGAGCATACCGCGCCCTGGTGCATACCGCACCAGGCTCGAACGCTGATCGACCCGGCGGATCGTAAATCGCCAGATCTGAGCACGGCTCTGCCGTGCCCTCGGGAATGCTGTCCTAAACGCGATCCGCAGCCCTCTTTTAGCCTTGCGGCGCCTTCTTCGCGCACTTCGCGGGGATGGTGCGGAGGACCTCGGGAAGCGTGCTCATCTTGGGCCAGCGCTGTTCTCTGCGCTTCGCGGTTAACTGGCGAAGGACGTCGCAGAGCTCGTCGGAGAGCTTGGGTTTGACCACCATCGGGTCGAGCGGCTCGGAATTGATGCGCTGGAGCATCATGGTCGTGGACGTGGTGGCGTCGTACGGGCAGGCGGTCGGTCAAGAACTCAAACGCCAGGACCCCGAACGCGAAGATGTCGATTCGCTCGTCGATCGGCTCGCGGCGGAGGAGCTCAGGGGCCATGTACTGAAGCGTGCCCGTGCGATTACCGGGCTGGCAGAAGGCGGGTGTGTTGGGCACCGTCAGTCCAAAGTCGATCAGCTTGACGCTGTTCTGGCGGTCGACCAGGAAATTGCGGGGGTTGATATCGTGGTGGATGTACCCCTCGGCGTGCAAGGCCGCCAGCCCCTCGGCAGCCTGAGCCAGATACTCCACCTTCTGGGCGGTGCGCGCCGAGCGCGACTCGCGCACGTACTGAAAGCTCACGCCGTCGACGAATTCCATGACCACGAAGTGCTCGCCCTTGTTCGACGTTCCATAGTCAAAGGTGCGCACGATGTGGGGATGCACCAGGTGGATGGCCATCTCGCCTTCGAGCGGGCGCGGCATCTTCGCCCGAGGCGCGCGCCGCGGCCATCTCGTTCTTCTCGCGCGATTGCACCTTCAGGCAGACCGTGCGCCCGGTCTCGTTGTCGAGCGCCGGTAAACGCGCGACATGCTGCCGCGCGCCGTCTCGGAAACGATCGAGAACCGGCGCTCCAGGTTCACGCGCGCGACGGCCCGGTACCGCGACGTCCCAAAGATGTCTTTCAGCTTGCCGATCATCGGCTCGCTTTCGCTAGTGGTTGCCCTGATCCTGAGTGCACGAACGCTCCGCAATTTTCCGCGATCGCCGCCCGCCCGTGCCATCCCGTTTCCGGCCATTCATGGGCCACACGCATCATTGCACGCCCCCAGCCACGTCGATCGTCGTATCTCGCTACCGCTCTATGGTAATCAGCGATACTTGCTCTCGACCGACACACGGCTCGAAATTTGACCGGGGTTTCGTTCGCGTAGCTGGCGCTCCACCCAGACGCACAATGCTCCGCGATTGCATATCCCCATAATACGACGGTTGTGCGACAAAGTGACGGTTTTTTTCAAAATCCCTGACTGCGTGAAGGCAATCGTGATGGAGTTCGTCAGTCTCCTTGCGGGCTTGGGCGTTGAAAATCTGGGCGTCTGCGGGCAGAAGCTTAATCCGCTGCGCCGGCCGACTCAGCGGCTGACGGGTTCGGCTGCGGCTGCGATGCGCGCGAGATTGGGCCCGAACGGGGGCGGCAGCGGTCCGGGGGTCCGCGCGAGGATGCGCTCCTGCGCCCAGCGGTCCTGCAGCTTGACCACGACCGTGAGGGGCGGTTCGGATTTCGGCCACTCTTCAAACTCCGAGCGGAGCAGCAGCACATACTTGCTCTCTGGGCCGGGCTGAAAGGGCAGGTGATAAGGGCTGTGGAGCTGGCGCACGGGCCTTTTCATGAAAAACGCCAGTTCGGGTGACCAGTCGTGGAACGTGTAGAGCGTCCACTTGCGGGGGACCCACTGCGAGATGGCCCGCGCCCACGGGCCCTCGCTGAAGCGGTAATTCCACTCCGGGACATAGTAGCCCCAGTGAACGAGCTTGATCCCGATCGCCATCAACAAGAGCACCACAAATCCAAAACGCGTGTTCGCGGTTTCCAGGGCCCAACCGCCCAGCGCCGCGACAGCAATGCACAAAGAGCGCCATCCCCACGCCAAGCGTGCGATAGAAAGGGATGGCGACGCTCCAGAGGAAGCTGCCGTAGAGCATGATCACCAGCCAGATCGCCGTGACCACGAAGAAAGCGCCGAGGAACCGATACCGCGCCGGCCGCGACAGCGATCGCGTCCAGGCCGAGCCGAGGCCGCTGGCCGCGGCTATGCTCACGCCGGCCAACACCACGATCATTGCCGGCTGGCCCAGGCCGGGAACCAAAGTTCCCGCGACCAAGCTGGCACCCGCGATCTGAAGCCATGCCGATAACCACGGTCGGCCCTGAGGTTTCCAGCCGGCGCGAACCGAGCGGGCGAACACCAAGAACGCAAACGGGCTCCACGGCAGCCCCAATAAGAGTACGCTGGGGCCCAAGAGGAACGCCGGTTTGCGGGTGAGCGGCAAGCCGAGCGCGGCCGCCCAGAGTTCCGCGCCGACGACAGGTTGATAAGAATCGACCAGGTGGCGATTGTGAAGAGTGGGGCAGCCAGTGCCCACAACGCCCGGCGCCTGATCGGGGTGCCGGCCACGATGGCCGCCAGGGCCGCCACCAGCAGAGGAGGCCAGCCCCCGGCCAGAAACGCGAGCGAGAGCCAAAGACCCATCACAAAGTCGGCCCCGCGCGCGACCATCCGAGTCCAGCGCGGCCAACAGGGCCAGGCCCGTGATCAAGTCGAGACCTGTCGCCGCCGAGCGATCGATCAACGCCAGACTGCCGAACCAGCAGACGCCAAACAGAACGCCGGCGCGCGTGCCTTGAGCACGCAGCCATGCTCCGCGCGAGCAGGCAACCGGCGGCCACGGCCGCCAGTGCGGCGGGCCAGCGGATCGCCGCCGAGGTGGGCCGCCCGCCCAGCTCGACGCGCCCAGCGCCCAGCTCGGCAACACCTGGGCCGGCCAGACATCGGGCGTCCAGTAGCCGAATGCTCGCCCCAGAGGGCCGAGCTGTTCGCCGGCAGCCAGCCCCAAACGCCCCTCGCCGCTGCCAAGATCGAGGTTGCCCGCACCCAGCACGACAAAGAGCAAGGCAAGGGCGGCCACCGCGACAGCGCCAACCCACGCCGGCAGCTCGAGACCGGCGCTGGTGCCGCCGGCGCGATCGGGGCGAATCGTCTTGGCGGTCCATCGCCGCGCCGCCCACACAAAGGCCGTGTCACTGTTCACGCGCTGGCTCCTCGCGAGGGTCAACCGTGCGGCGGTTGCGGTCTTCGGTCGGTTCGGGCCGCGGTCCGATCAATGCCGGCTTGGTCTTGACCATTGCGTAGATGTAGCCTGGCAGCCAGCCGTAGCGATAGGTTTGACGACGCATCTCGGTCGCCACGTCTTCGATCGTCCAACCGTCACGTTCATACCGGTAGAGCGCGACCGCAGCACCGGTGCGGCAAGTGCCCCGCGCGCAGTGCACCAGCACCGGCCGCCGGTCGGGGTCGTCGACGATCTTGAGGATCTCGCGGAACTGCCATTCCTCGCCAAAGCCGCTTCCCGGCATTGGCAGGTTCACGAAATCGACGCCCAGCCGCGCTGCCAGCGCGCGTTCCGACGACAGCTCCTCACCGGGCATCTGCAGGTTGATGATCGTCCTCAAATGATACCGTTTCACCGCCCGTGTGAGCTGCTCGGGCGTCAACTGGCCGCTCCGATAGAGCACGTGGCGCTTGACCTCGTCCCAGTGATCCCAGACCAGTCGCCCCCGGCGATCCAGCACGACCAGCCAACCGGCCGTGGCCAAAACAACGAGCGCGGTCAACCCGAGCAACAGCTTGCGCATCGAGCAGGGTCCTTGACGGGACGGGCGCCCTTGCGTGCGCAAAAAGCGGCACAGTCAACCGGCTGTGCTGCGCGGCAAGGCGGGTCTTCAAGGGCGGAGCAAGGTAGATGTGCGCAAGGTGAGATCCGCGCGGTAACGGCGGGGAATCCTAGGCGAGATCGAACCCGTGGTCAATCCTAACCGTAACTGAATCGGCTCAACGGCCGATCGATGCCCTGCCTGCCAAGTGACCGCAGCATTCGGCCGGCCGCGCTCGCACGTTGGAACGGCTTGTCTGGCAGGTCCGCCGGATCTAGGATGAGTGGGGCTGTGTGCGCGGGCCGAAATCGTCGTCATCTTGCGTCGGAACTCGTTACGGGGCCAGCAATCATGCGTCTAATGATGCCTTGGGTGCAACCGGGCGGTTGGTATCGGCTGGCGCCGCGGTTGCGCGTCGCGCTCGTGGCATTCGCCGCCGGGTTCTGCTTGGCCGCGGGTACTGCGGCGCCGACGACACGCCGAAACCCGCCAAAAAGGACTTGGCGCTCGCGCTCAAGCCGAAGAGCGCCGTCTTGACGGCCTCTGTCGAGCCGGCTGAGGCCAAACCCGGCGACACAGTCACGTTCCGGGTGACCGCCAAGCTCGACCCGGGCTTCCACATTTACAAGTTCGCCAAAGTGCAGAAGCCTGGCCCGATCAACACCTCGTTCGACTTCTTCGATACGGCCGGATTGAAGATCGACGGGGATTGGACTGCGTCGCGAGAACCCGAGAAACACAAGGACCCCAACTTTCCCGACCTCGACGTGGTCGAGTATTACGAAGACGAGGTGACCTGGAGCATCCGTCTGCGCGTGCCGGAGAGCGCGCAGCCGGGGAAGCGTGAGTTGCGTTGCCAGGCGGGCTACATGGTGTGCGACGCCAAGACCTGCAGCATTCCCGGCCAGTGGACGCTGCCGGCTGTGGAGCTGACGATCGTTGGCGGCGGCGGTGCCGCAGCGGTGCAGGCGGCGCCCGAAAGATACGGCGTCCCAGGCTGCAGCGAACTCCGACCCGAACGCACCACCGGCCGCGGCGGCTCGTCCTCTTGCAACGAGCGCGGCTCCAGCGCAGCCCCTCAGCGAGATCGCGCAGAAGGCCCAGCAGGGCTTGATTCCGTTCCTGCTCGCCTCGGCCCTGGGCGGGCTGTTCGCGCTGGTGATGCCCTGCGTCTGGCCGATGGTGCCGATCACGGTCAACTTCTTCGTCAAGCAAGGGCAGGGGCACGGGGGCCGCAAGAAGGCGACCGGAGCTGGCCATCGTCTACTGCCTGTCGATCATCGCGATCTTCACGGCCGTCGGCGTGTTCTTCTCGTTCTTCTTCTCGGCCGCGGCGCTCCAGAGGCTGGCCAACAATCCGTGGCTCAACCTGTTCGTCGCGGCCCTGTTCATCGCGTTCGGGCTCAGCCTGCTTGGTCTCTTCGAGATCAGCCTGCCGAGCTTCCTCTTGAACGCTTCGTCGCAGGCGTGAAGCGCAGGGGGGCTTGATCGGCGTCATTTTCATGGCGCTGACCTTGACGATCACCTCGTTCACCTGCACGTTCCCGGTCGTCGGCGGGCTGCTCGTGATGGCGGCCGGCGGCGAGCTTCTTTCTATCCGATCATCGGGCTGGCGACGTTCGCCACGGTGATCGCGCTGCCGTTCTTCCTGCTGGCGCTCTCGCCGAGCCTGATCTCGAAGATGCCGCGCAGCGGCGACTGGATGAACGCCGTCAAGGTCGTCGGCGGCCTGGTCGAGATCGGCGCGGCCCTGAAGTTCATCAACACGGCCGAGCTGGCCTCTGTCACGCCGGAGAACGCCTGGTTCAACGCCCAGGTCGTGCTGACGGCCTGGGTCGTGCTCTCGGTGGTCTGCGGCATCTACCTGCTGGGCCTCTTCCGCACCGACCACGATCACGACGAGGTCAAGGTCGGACCGGGCCGCCTGATCTGCGGCGCGCTCTTCCTGGGGCTGGCGCTGTTCATGGCGCCGGCCCTGTTCGGCCGCGTGCCCCAGAGCGTCGTCTGGAACCGGCTGATCGTGGGACTCTTGCCGCCCGACTCCAACGAGCTCGGTGCGCAGGCCGCTCGCGGCGGACCTGGCCGGCAGCGAGCCCGCGCTCGCCGAGGTGAAGGCCACGTCGACCGACCCCGACCAGGCCGAGCGCCAGGAAAAACGAGTCCACGGCGTGCAGTGGGGAATGAGCCTCGACCAGGCGCTCGACGCGGCGCAAGGCCGAGCACAAGCCGATCCTGATCGACTTCACCGGCGTGAACTGCGCCAACTGCCGCGCAATGGAAGTCGGCGTGTTTCCGCTGCCGAGGTCGTCACGCTGCTCAAGAAATTCGTGACCGTCCAGCTCTACACCGACTTTGTGCCGATCGACTCGATCACCCCCGACCAGCGCGAAGAGCTGGCCGAGCGCAACCAGGAACGCATCATCAAGCTGACCAACGGCGCAATCAACCCGAGCTACGTGGTGCTTTCGCCCAGGCGGCGAAGTTCTGGCGACCACCGGCGGATTCGTCGAAGCACCCGTTTTCGTCGAGTTTCTTTCGAAAGCACTCGCGAAGCTCGAAAAAACAATCAACGTCGCGCGGAACGACTCTGCCGGCGCGAGGCTCGGGGCCGGTGGCGATTCGAATGAGGTCCATGGCTCGAATTCCGATTGAGCGGTCGCAACACGCTTGAACCCCGCTGCGCCTGACGTAAGCTGACAGCGCATCGCATGACGAAGCGAAAGCGCGAGTCAAACATCGTCGTTTGCGCACGCGAGGTCGTCCAACTGATGAGCCAAGATCTCCTTGTCTCCGGCGCTTCACCGGGTCTTTGGGAAGACGAGACCTGGTTTGAGCTCCTGGATTACATCGAATCGGGCCAGGTGATTCCCATCATCGGTCCGGATTTGGTCCGCGTCGAAACCGACAAAGGCGAGGTCCTTTACGAGCGATTCTTGGCCGATCAGCTTCTAGCCCATCTCGAGAGCGCGCATCCTGGTCTGCGCTCGTCGTTGCCGGCCGAGCCGACCTTGAACGACGTGGTCTCGTTCGTTCAGCGAGTGAAGGGTCGCCGCGCGCACCTTTACTCGTTTATCAACCAGATCGGGCTAAAGGCCGATTTCAGCCCTCCGATTTCGCTGCAGCAACTGGCCGGGATTGTTCCGTTCAATTTGTTCGTGACCACCAACCCTGACCGGTACATGGAAAAGGCGCTCGACCTTGTTCGCTTTGGCGGTCAACAGACGACCAGGACGGTCGCCTATTCGCCCGGGAGCCATGACGACCTGGCATGCGGGAAAAAGGACCTACGCGTGCCGACGGTTTTTCACCTGCTGGGCGCGATGAAGGGGCAGCCGGGCACGTACGCGATTTGCGATGAAGACCTGTTGGAGTTCGTCCACCGCCTGCTGCAAGAATCGGACGGGCAGCGCCCCGTGCGGCTGTTCGACGAATTGAAAGAGAGCAATCTCCTTATTTTGGGGGTGAACTTCTCCGATTGGCTGGCGCGGTTCTTTCTTTATGCGGCGAAACGGGGCCCCCTGTCCAGTCCCAGGAACATCCTGGAAATCGTGGCCGATACGCGGTCGCGCTGCGATCCCAGTCTGGTACTCTTCCTGCAGCACTTCAGCAGCCGCACGCGGGTGTTCCAGGAGGGTGGGGCCGTCGAGTTCGTCGAGCAACTGGCGAGGCGTTGGAGCGAGCGGGCGGCCGGTGGATCATCGCCGCCGTACGCCGCCCAGACCAGCACACCGGCCGCTGCCGTATTCATCAGCTATGCCAGGGAGGACCTGGGTGCGGTACACAATCTGAAGGCCGGGCTGGAGGCGGGAGGAGTGACGGTCTGGGTCGATCTGGAAGCGCTTGAGCCCGGCGCTGATTGGGCCCGCGAAACCCGCGAGAAAATTAAGACTTGCTCGTGTTTTGTGGCGGTCGTTTCGGCGAACACCGAGAAGCGCGACGAGGGCTTCTATTACGAGGAATGGCTGCAAGCCACCGAGCGGGCCAGGCGCTTCTACGCCGGCAGAAAGTTTCTCATCCCTGTCCTCATTGATGAGAATATCAAGCCGACGAGGGTACCGGATTTGTTCGGTAACGCGAACTGGACCAAACTTTCGAACGGGCAGGTAACACCGCAATTCGTGCAGACGATCCGGAGCATAGTGGCGCCGCCTTGACGGCGTCTTCTAGGGGAGTTGCGTATCCCGTGAGTGAGGCGGTCCCATCCGGTCTGATCGAGAGCGCGGCGGTGGATCCGCAGAACCCCTGGCCGGGCCTGGTCGCCTATAATGAACAGGCCCAGGTCTATTTCCACGGCCGCAACGACGAAGCCCTCGAGCTCTATCGTCGCGTCAGGCGCGGGCTCCTGTGCGTGCTGTTTGGTGAATCCGGACTGGGCAAGACCTCGCTTCTCCAGGCCGGCCTCTTTCCCCAATTGCGGCGCGACGGTTTTCTGCCGGTCCTGGTGCGGTTCGATTTCGCCAGCCAGATGCCCTTGTCGGAGCAGGTTTTGAAGTTGCTCGGCGGGGCTCTCGACGCAACCGGTTCGGCCGGGGCCGCCCGGCCGGTCGAGAACGCGACCTTTTGGGAGTATTTCCATCGCCGCCACGATGGCATCGGCAGGCCGGACGTGCCGGTGCTCGTGCTCGATCAGTTTGAAGAATTGTTCACGCATGGACGCGCGAGTGCAGAAAGCCGTCGGCGCAGCGAATCGTTTCTCGTGCAACTCTCCGATCTGGTTGAGAATCGCGTGCCGGCTGAACTGGAAGGGCGGTTCGAAGCAAGCGCAAGCGGTGGACGACTTTGACTTCAATCAACCGGAATACCGGATACTGCTCGCGCTGCGCGAGGATTACCTCCCGGACCTGGAGGACCTGCGGATACGCATGCCCCAGATCGGTCAGAACCGCATGCGCCTGACGCGCATGAACGCCCAACAGGCCTATGATGCGATCAGCAAACCCGGACGCGACCTCGTATCGGCCGATGTGTGCAGCCGCATCGTCGCCTTTGTGGCCGCGAGCCGGCGCGGGGAAGCAGCCGCCGGCTCTGGGCAAGGCCCCGATCTTGACCCGACGAACTCCGAAGTCGCGCCGGCGCTGCTCAGCCTGCTGTGCCACGAGCTGAACCGCAAGCGCCAGGACTTGAAATTGGCGCAGATCACAGTCGAGCTGGTCGACCGCAGCAGCGCGAGTATCCTTCAAGACTTCTACGCCCGCTGCGTCGACGGGCAGCCGGAGGCCGTGCGCCGATTCATCGAGGACGAATTGCTGACCGAATCGGGGCTACGAGAAAGCATTGCGCTCGAGAAGGGCGCACGCTCCTGGCTCAGAGAGGCGCGCGCGAGTCGGCGCTCGAGAAGCTGGTCGAGCTTCGGCTGCTCCACATCGAGGAGCGCTCGGGACGTCCGCGCATCGAGCTGGCGCACGACATGCTGACGGAGGTCGTCAAGCAAAGTCGGGATGAACGCCGGCTGCGTCCCCTGTACTACGCGAATTGGGTCCGGCAGTGGGGCGTGCCGGTCGGCATTGGGCCTTTGACCGAGAAGCAGCGGCAGCGGCGGCTGACGACGCTCCGCTTTGGGTTGAAGGACAAGTGGGTCGACAGCGTGGCGACGATCAACGGCTCCGGGCTTCCGACCAGCGGGCAGGGTGATGCGCTGCACCCCGAGCTGCGGCGCGACAGCGATCAGGCGCCAACCCGGGCGCCTGCCAGTGGGAGTTCATGCGCGATAGCGGGAACAACTTGATCTACGAGCGGGCACGCGACGATGCCCGCCAGGTCGTCTCCGGCTGCTTTTATGCGCCCATCCAGGACGATCGCCGCCGGGTCATCGCCCATTACATCGACCGAACCGGCTTTCCGCAGGTCCGCCCGGGTTCGGGAGTGGAGTACGTCGAATTCGTTCGTTCCGAGGATGGCTTTGACCGCAAGCTGCGCTACTACGGCAGAGGGGGAAATCCCCAGCCGGACGACCAGGGCAGCTACGGCGAACGACGCGAGCTCGACGATCACGGTCTGCCGCTCGATATTGTCTACCTCGACCGGGACGACAACGCGAGCTCGCGCAAGGACGGATTTGCGATTTGTACCCGGGTGTATGACCGGCAAGGGAACTGCACGTGCGAAGCCTACCTCGGCCCGGACCGTCAGCCGGCTTTGCACCGCGACGGCTTCGCCTGTTGCCGAGTGCAATACGATGGACATGGGAACGCGATCGAAGAAGCGTACTTCGGCCCTGATAGCCGTCCGGCCGTGCACAAAGAGGGATACGCCAGGATCACGGCCAAGTACGACGAGTGCGGCAACCGGATCGAAAATGCCTACTTCAGCCCGGACGGCGAGCCGACTGTGAGCAAGGAAGGCTTCGCCCGGATCGCGTTCTCGTACGATGAGCGCGGCAACTGCACACAGTGGGAATATTTCCGCCCCGACGGCCAGCCGGCGATGCACAAGGACGGCTACGTCAGATCGACCGCTGCCTACGAGGCCCGGCGATATATGACGGAGGCTGCCTTCTTCGGCCGGGACGGGTGCCTCACGGTCACCAAGGACGGCTTTGCCAGGATCACGTGGTCCAGCGACGAGCGCGGCAACTGTACCGAGTGGGCTTACTTTCGACCCGATGGTCAGCGTGCGCTCCACAAGCACGGCTATGCGCGGTCTACCGCGGCCTACGACGAGCGCGGCAACTGTACCGAGTGGGCGTACTTCAGAGCGGATGGTCAGCCCGCGCTCAACAAGGACGGCTTTGCGCGGTCTACCGCGGCCTACGACGCCCGAGGGAACAACACCAGGTCGGAATACTTCGGGCTCGACGGCCAGCTCACTCTCACCAGGGACGGTTACGCCAGGATCGACTACGATTACGACGAACGCGGCAACCTGGTGCACGAAGCCTATTTTGGTGTTGATGGTCAACCGACGCTGCACCGTGATGGCTCCGCGAGCACTGCCCGGGCTTACGACTCCCGAGGTAACAAGGTCCAGGAAGCTTACTTCGGGCTTGATGGCCGGCCCGCCCTGCACAAGAACGGCTACGCCAGGATGACATTCTCATACGACGGGCGCGGTAACCCGATCGAGTGGGCTTATTTCGGGCCCGACGGCCGGCCCACTCGCATCAAGGAGGGTTACGCCCAAATCAAACGAGACTACGACGAGCGCGGCAACTTGGTTAAGGAGGCCTATTTCGGTCCGGATGGTCAGCCGACGCTGAACAGAGATGGCGCCGCCAGTGCGAGCTTCACCTACGACGCCCAAGGCAACAGAATCGAGACGGCGTACTTCGGGCCCGACGGCCGGCTGACCCGCACCAGGCACGGCTACGCGCGGGTCACTTGGAGCCGCGATGAGCGCGGCAACGTCAGAGAGTTCGCCTATTTCGGCCCAGCGGGCGAACGCGTGCCGGATGAGAACGGATTCGGCGGACGGACCGCACTCTTTGACGATCGCGGAAACCAGGTTGAGACCGCCTATTTCGATTTGGACGGCAAGCCGATGCCCCATCAGGGTGGATACGCCTGCCTCAGGTGGACGTACGATGACATCGGAAATGCGATCGAACAGGTATACCTGGGAGTCGATGGTAGGCCGGTACTGCACAAGGAGTATCAGTATTCTCGCTTGCGTTCGGCTTTCGACAACTGGGGCAACAAGATCGAGCAGACGACCTTCGGCATCGACGACGAGCCGATCCCGGTGATGGACGGCTACGCGAAGCAAACGATGACTTACGACGCCCGCGGTAACTGGACCGGAGCGAGTTTCTTCGGCGTTCGTGGCGAGCCGACATTGCACCGGGATGGATACGCCCGCTGGACCGCAAGCCACGACGCGCGCGGCAATCAAACCGAGCAGGCCTATTTTGGACTCGATCGCCAGCCGACATTGCACCGCGACGGTTACGCTCGCTGCGCTGCAAGGTACGACGAGCGCGGTAACCGAATTGAACAGACGTATTGGGCAGTCGATGGTCAGCCGATATTGCAACGGGGTGGCTACGCGCGCACCACCACGAAATACAATGCGCGCGGTGAGCAAGTTGAGCGAGCGTATTGGGATATCAGCGGCGAGCCAGTTCGAAATTCCGACGGGCATGCGCGGGTTACCTTCAGTTACGACGACCAGGGCAATCTGACCGATATGGCGTATTTCGACGACCGAGGCAATCCCAGCGCCGATGCCGACGGCGTCGCGAGGATTAACAGCCGGTACGACCAGCGGGGCAACGTAATCGAGTACGCCTGCTTCGATGCCCTGGATCAACCGCTGCGCCACCAGGAGGGGTACACCCACTGGATCAAGTCATACAACGAGCGCAACCAGGTCGCCGAGGCCAGGTACTCAGGTTACGACGGGAGCGAGGGCTATTACGGCTACGTGGTCAACTACGATGAGCATGGCAACGAGCTCGAGCGGGCCTTTTTCGACCTGGACGGCCGGCCCGCCGTCAGCAAACTCGGTTACGCCAAGGTCACACGGCGCTACGATGATCGCGGCCGCCAGTCTGAGGTCGCCTACTTCGACGAACGGGGCGCTCTTCGCCGCGTCAGCGTCGGTTTTAGCAAATTGGTCACGATCTACGACGACAACGGTAAGGTCACCGAAGCGACGTGCTGGGGTTACAATACCTCAAGTGGGGTCGCTCGGTCCGTCATGCGGTATGATCGCAATGGCAACATCGCGTCGTTGGCCCACCTTGATGATTCGGCCCGGCCTGTCGCCGACCGGGCGGGATGTGCGAAGTGGACTGCCAGGTACGACGAGCGCGGGAACCGCATCGAAATGGTCTTCCTGGGGCCAGATGGCGAGCCCGCGCCACAGCCCGAAGGGCACGCAAGGTGGGTGGCCGAGTATGATGAGCGCGGGCGTTGGATGAGTGCCGTGTTCTTCGCCGCCGACGGCACACAGCAAAGAGCGATTCATGCCGAGGAACCAGCCATGATGCCCAAGCTCCCCTCGCTTCAATTCTCGGTTATGTGTTTGAACTTGATCGAGGAGAGCGGGAAGCCACCCACACTTCAACACGTCTTGTACGACCTTCCCTTCCGTCATCTCCCGTTCCGAATGGATCGATTCTACATTATCAATTGCTGGACGAACGGCGAGGGTCAGTTCCAGCAGTCGGTGAAGATCATGAACCCGGCGAGAACGCAAACGTTCATCGAAACTGGGGAGCAAGCTTTCACGCTGGAAGGCTCGTACACGCCCCAATGGATGATCAACGCCTTCGCCAATCTCGAGTTCTCTGAACGAGGCTGCTACTGGGTTGAGGTTTGCCTGAACGGCAAGCTCATACTCGACTACCCCCTTCCTGTGCGACCTGCCGTTGGCGCGGCGGCATCTTCGACCGCACCAGGCCCGAGCTGAGCAAAGGGTCGCTGGCGCATGGTTCCGGCCTGCGTGAGCCATCGGATCGTCGAGATCTGCCGTTCGCCTCGCACTTGTGAATTCAAGATTGACACAAATCTATCGCCGCGATCGATAGAGCGGGCTGCGCGCGAGCTGCGCCGAATCCGCTCGACTTCGAGCGGGTCGTTGACCGGGTTCTCCGGCAAGGTTCCGCTCAGTACGCCGACAACTTCCTGGGCGATCGCCGTGGCCATGTTGCGCAGGCCCTCTTCGGTCTGCGCGGCGCTGTGCGGCGTGAGAATCACGTCCTGGCGACCGATCAGTGGATGGCCCGGCGGCGGCGGCTCGACGGTGAAGACGTCGGCGCCGTAACCCCAGAGCCGGTGGTCGTCGAGTGCTCGCGCTACGGCGTGCTCGTCGACCACAGGACCGCGGCACGTGTTGATCAAGATCGCGTCCTGCCGCATGATCGAGAGTGCCTGGCGATCGATCATGCCGCGCGTGCTGGCGTCGAGCGGAACGTGCAGCGTGACGTACTCGCTGCTTTCGAGAACCTCACGGAAGCCGGCGCGGCTCGCGCCGGCGCGAGCCTCGACGTCGGGCGGGGCGGGCACGATGTCGTGGTAGACGACCTTCATGTCAAAGCCTCTGTTGGCGATCTCGCCGACGCGGCGGCCGATGCGCCCGAACCCGATGATTCCCAGCGTCTTGCCGGCGATCTCGCGGCCCGTCATGCTCGTTCGTGCGTGGTAGTTGCCGGCTGCGAGCTCGGCAATCATGTGGGGAAAGTGGCGGGAAAGTCCGATCATGAGCGCAAAGACATGCTCGGCGACACTTTGGGTGTTCGCGCCGGGAGTGTACACCACTTGAATACCGCGGGCAGTCGCCGCCGGAACGTCGATCTGATCGTAACCGACGCCATGGCGGCCCACGACTTTGAGGTCCTTGCCTTGATCGAGCAGGGCCGCAGTCGACCACGCCGCCCGTGCGAATGATGAGCCCCTCGGCCCCCACGACCTCGCGCTGCAGTGTGGCCGGATCGAGTGCGCTGGCCATCCGCAGCTCGGCCGCCTGCCGTAAGATCGAGAGACCCGCTTCGTGCATGCTCGTGAGAGATAAGATGATCGGACGATGTTGCATTGCGCGGCTCGCTTCAGAGTGCTCTGGCGGTTGATCCGAACGACCGATTATACAATTGGATTCGTCGATTGCGATGATCAGGGCGCTTGAGGGAATTTGGGTTGAGCGAGGACCGCTGGTGCTGAAGTCACGTGGCCGCCATTTTGATCCGACGTGGCTGGCCGTGTGGCTCGGAGTCTCGGTGCGCGCCGCCGTGATAGCGCGCGGCGCGCGCCGTTTCACGATCCTGACAATTATCTGTCACTGGCGCGGTCTCTGGTCGCTGGCAAGGGATTTGCGCTGGCCGGTCGCCTCACCGCGTATCGCCCGCCGCTCTATCCGGTCATGCTTGCTCTGGTGGTCGAATCGCTGGGCACCTGGCGTATTCTAGGGTTCGCGGCATTGCACCTCGCGCTGGGCGCGGGCACTGTATGGCTG
Source organism: uncultured Isosphaeraceae bacterium (assembly GCA_963830625.1). Classification (GTDB taxonomy): domain Bacteria; phylum Planctomycetota; class Planctomycetia; order Isosphaerales; family Isosphaeraceae; genus CAWHMZ01. The sequence continues at coordinate 495,294 of CAWHMZ010000015.1, forward strand.
ACCGCCGTCGCCGCCAAAGGTTCGGGCCTTTCGCGGTGGCGTGTCCTGGCCGCGGCCATCGTGTGTGCATGCGACCCGGTTCTCGTCTGGCAGAGCCGGTCTGTCATGACCGAGACGCCCGCCGCGTTTCTGGTGGCGGGCACGCTGGCGGGCTTGACCATGCCAGGGTGGCGGGGGCCGGTCCTGGGCGGGATCGGGTTTGGGCTGGCGGCGCTTTGCCGTCCCAGCCTGCTTGCCGGCGCCGCCCTGGCAATCGTCGCCGCCGCGTGGGCGCGCCCGGGCACCGCCCGCGAGCGCGTGATTCGCGCGAGCTTGTTGTCGCTCGTGCTCCTCGTCGTTTTGTCGCCATGGATCGTGCGCAACTGGCTGGTTTTCGGCGAGCTGATCTCGGTGACGACTCATGGCGGCTACACGTTGGCTTTGGCCAACAACCCGGTGTACTACAGCGAGGTGTTGAATGGACCACCCGGCCGGGTGTGGACCGGCGATGACCAGTGGCGGTGGTGGGACTCAGGTCAATCGCGCCACAGCCGGCATGACCGAGCCCGAGGCCGATCGGTTCTTGGCCGCTCAGGTCTGGAAGCTGGCGCGCGAGCAGCCCGGCGATTTCGCCCGCTCAATGGGTGCGCGGTTTACGCATTTCTGGAGTGTCGTCCCGGCCGCGTCGGTGTATCCGCCCTGGGCGCACGCGCCGTGTGCCTGGCATGGACGCTGCCGCTCTGGGTGGCGCTCTTCCTGGGCTTTGGGGACCGCGACCTCTGGCGCTGGCCGCGGATCGCGGCGGTGATGATCGGGCTCGGGCTCACGGGGGCCCATCTCTTTTACTGGACCGATCTCCGGATGCGGGCTTCGATTGTGCCGGCGATTGCACTGGTCGCTGCCGGCGCGCAGCCGCCGCGGCTTCTTGGGCGCGGCCCAGCCCCGGCCGAAGCTCCGCTCGGCGATCAACGCACGCCCGACGGCTGAGCGACCGCCTGCGCCGCCGAAAGATGGGGTGTCGTCTTGTGGTCGACGCGGCGCGCGAAGACGACCCAGCGCGACATCGAAAAGCTGATGCCGGTGGCCGCCACGATACCCACGACGGCCGCCGCCAGCCGGTGTCGCGCGAAGAAAGCGACGTGCGCGGGCAGATACAGCCGCACCGAGAAACTCAGAAGCGATCGCCAGCGCATTGCTAAACGCGTAGGCGACGAACTGCCTGAATATCGATCCCTTGCGCGCGTCGTTGAAGGTCAAGCGCCGGTTGAGCGTGAAGTTCCACACCAGCGCGATCGCGATCGAGATGGCGGCGGCAATCGCCAGGTGCCAGGTGCAGCCGAAGAAGGCCGATCGCCTTTGGATCAGAAACGTGAACGACAGTAGCCACTGAAAGAGGGCGTAGAACGACAGGTCGACGACCATTCCCGAGGCGCCGACGATGCAGAACTGGACCAGCCGCGAATAATTGCCGAATCGCCCGTCGAGCAGGTGCTTGAGCGGTCGGAGGTCCTCCAGGCCGAGGCGTTCCGAACGGAAACCGTCGTTGACGGCGACCGGCACATCGACGCACCGGGCCCCGCCGCAGCATCAGCGTGTGGAGCACTACGCTCGATTGGGCGTTGTGGACGCGGCGGCCGGGGCGGTCCCAGAGCGACCGCTCGAACGCGAACAGGCCCGAAAAGACGTCAGACGTGCCCAGGAACAACCGGCTGATCAGTCCCAGCCCGCAGCGCGGGTGCAGGCGGCCGGCAAGGCCGTCTCGGTCGCGACGCGGCACAGCCACGGCCAGATCAAACTCGCCCGCCCGAATCGGCGCAATCACGCGGGCCAGTGAGTCGGGAGCGTACTGGCGGTCGACGTCCAGCACCACCAGGTGATCACCGGCGGCCACACCCAGACCGGCGTGCACCAGCGCCGGCCACTCGCCGCGCTCGGCCACAACGTGGATGATGCGATCGCCTCGCGCCTCGGGCGACCACGACGCAGACTGCGAGTCAGAGGCGATGATCACTTCGACCCCGCCCGGTGCATCACCGCTCGCGAGTAGCTGCCGGTATTCCGCCAGCGCGCCGGGCACCACCGTCGACCCCGCCGCCACCGGCAGGATCAAACTCACTCGGGCCGCCGGTCCCGCGGTTTCGCGCTGCTCAAACGAGCTCATACCAGATCAGTCTCCTCCGGCAGCCCGATCGACCACACCTCGATCGATCCTTCGCAACACGAGGGTGACACACGCCAGATCGAGACCGGTCGCTTCTGTTCCTCAGCCCGTCCGCACGCGGAATGAGCCTTAAAGTCAATGCCATCGTAGTTCAAAGTCGGCGGCGCGGCAAGGCGGCCTCCAAGCATGTTGCGTCGCCCCGACCCTGCATCCGAGATATCATCCATTGTCCTGGTCGGTATTGTCCAGTGGTCTGTCGATCCAGCCGCCGCCCAGGACGAGGTCGTCTTGGTAGACGGTGACGACCTGGCCCGGCGAGATCGGCGGACTGGGGGTTCTGCGAAGAGGACTCGTGCCCGGTCGTCCGGCAGAGACATGACGGTCGCCGGCACGGCGCGGTGCTGGGCGCGAATCTGAGCCAGGCATGCGGTCGGGCCGCTCGGGCACGGGCCCCTGCCAGTTGAATCGCGAGGCGAGCAGGCCGAGCTTTCTCGAGCGACTCCCGCCTGCCGACGGTGACCGTCCGGCTCAAGGGCTCGATCTGGACGACGTACCGCGGCGCGCCGACGCGCGATGCCGAGGCCGCGGCGCTGACCGATCGTGAACGCCTCGATCCCCGCGTGCTCGCCCAGCACGGTCCCATCTTCGTCGACGATCGTGCCGGCGGTCTGGCGCTCGGGCCGCCGGTCGCGCACGAACCCGAGATAATCGTCGTCGGGCACGAAGCAGATTTCCTGGCTGTCGGGCTTGTCGTGCACCGGCAGGCCGTGCTCGCGGGCGATCGCGCGGATCTCGGACTTGGCGAAGCCGCCGACCGGAAAGAGTACATGGGGCAGCAGCTCGGGCCGCAAGCCCGAAGAGGACGTACGACTGGTCCTTGGCCCGATCGGCGCCGCGCGCCACGCGCAGCGTTCCATCGGCGGCGCGCACGATCCGGGCGTAATGTCCGGTCGCCACGAAATCGGCCCCGACCTGCTTTGCCATAAGCCCAGAGCTTGCCGAACTTGAGCCAGATGTTGCAGACCACGCAAGGGTTGGGCGTGCGGCCGGCCAGGTACTCGTCGGCGAAGTAGTCTTTGATCCGCGCCGAAGTCGCGTTCAAAATCGAGCGCGTAGAACGGGATGTCGAGCCGATCGGCGACGCGCTGGGCATCGAGCGCGTCGGCGACGCTGCAGCAGGTCTTCGAGCGGCGCTCGGCGTCTTCGATCGAGGCACCGGTGCGCATGAAGATGCCGACAACGTCGTAGCCCTGCTCCTTCAAGAGCGCGGCCGCGACCGAGCTGTCGACGCCGCCGCTCATCGCCAAGACCACCCGCTTGCCCATCTGTGCCTCCGCCTGAAGTCCGCTTTCTATTGTAAACGCCGGCGCTGGGTGCAGCCACGGAAATGGGTTTATTCAGCTCGATGGCCGGCGCGACTCTTTCTCGGTGATTCCGCTGATTCCAAACCGGCGGGCCAGCTCGGCCTCGACGTCGCCCCAGGCAACGTCGCGAAATCCCAGTAAGACCATCGTGTGAAAGACCAGGTCGGCGGCTTCGCGGATCAAGTGCTCGCGGCCCGCGTCGCCCGGCTCACCGCCGGCCTCGACCACTTCGGCTGCCTCTTCGACGATCTTGGCGCCGATCGCTCCGCGCCCCCGCGCAGCAGCCTGACGACGTACGACGGCCGTTCGGGTGGGTTCGTCTTCCGCTTTTGGATCACGTCCATGAGTGCGGTCAGGATCGCTGATTCCGCCATGACTCGAGAGCCTCCCCTGCCTGTCGGGAACGTGCTTGATTGTCATAGAATAGACAAATCCCGCGCGAGCCGCCCCTGGAAAAAAGCCCGATGACCGCTGGAACGATCGAGTATGAACTGGGCGTGCCGATTCCCGGCCGCGTGCTTCCCGAGTCGGAATGGGCGAGGACGGCCATCAAGCGGCTGCCTGAAAACGGCCCGCTCGACTGGGCCGCGATTTTCGGCCGCAGCGCGCCGTGGTGCTCGACCTCGGCTGCGGCAACGGGCGGTTCACGCTGGCAAGTGCGCTTGCGCGGCCCGAGGTCGATCACATCGCCATCGACATCCTGCCCGTCGTAATTCGCTACGCCACTCGCCGGGCCAATCAGCGCGGGCTCTTCAACATGCGCTTCGCCGTCAAGGACGCACAGACGTTCTTGAGTCGGTACGTTCGCGCCGCATCAGTGACCGAGATCCATCTTTACCATCCGCAGCCGTATCACGACGCACGCAAGAAACACTTGCGGGTTCTCACGCCCGCGCTTTTGGCCAGCGTACATGCCGCGCTCTCCGCCGGGGGCCTGTTCGTCATTCAGACCGACAATCCCGATTACTGGGCATACATGAAGCGGGTCGTGCCGCAGTTCTTTGACTTTCAGCCGCATCCGGGGCCATGGCCTGATGCACCCGAAGGGCGCACGCGGCGTGAGGTCTTGGCGCGCCAGCGCGGTCTCGAGATCTTCCGCGGGTCGGGCACGCCGCGCACAGACTTAACCACGGCTTCGCTCACGCAACTGGCGGAGACTCTGCCCGCACCCAACTTTCGCAGCCGCGGTCCGTGGAGCGAACTCGATCGCTTGGAGGCCGGCGAAGGGCGGGGTTAGGACGGGCACGGCCGACGGAGGCACCTTGGAAATGCCGGGTGCTGCGTTGCACAATCTCGATAGCTTCGACTCGACGGGAACGGTTCCCAGCCGCAAGTGGATTCCTGCTGAGCCGGTTGCTCCGTCACGTTTTCACGTTCAATGCCCGCCGCGCCGGCAATCTTCCTGATCCGTCTGATTGCCGGCGCGGTGTGCCCCAGCCTGCCCCTCACGGCTTTAGTACGAGTCGCTGCTAACGATCTCGTTGCCATTACGGCTCGACAGCTTCTGATAGACGCCGTACTGCGTCCCTGGGGCGAGAATCAAGTAGCCATTTTGGTCGCTTGTGCCGACAGGAAAGCCGGTCGCCGGGTTGAACGGCCAGGTGCTGATCGAGTCCTTGAGAAACCGAACCGAGCCGTCGGCGAAGGCGAAGTTCGCGCCGCCGGGATGGAAGCTGGATGCCGCAGCGACCCAGGAATACGAGTATTCCTCAGCGACGTTAGGCACCTTGTTGAACGGGTTCAAGGGATAAAGCGTGGTAAAGATGGTATCCGTCGAAACCGAGTCGCCCCACCAGAAGTAGCAATTCGCCTCGGACTGGGGTGTGATCTTGCCGTTGGCCCGCTCGGCGAACATCATCGTGTTGCTCGTGCCGTCGGTGACCGAGGAGATCGGTAGTGCGTTGTTGAAGGTGAACATACCAACGAGTGCGTTGGCGCGGGACGTGATGTTGGGGTCATTGGCGTTCATCAAGTTCCAGTAAAACTCGATTTCCGGCCAGTACACGCCCGAGCAGCCGGCGTAACTCGTGAACTTGGCCGTCCAGTTGGTCAGTCCTTCGTACGCGCCGAATACGAAGGTCCGGCTGATCGTCCCGTCACTCGGGCACCAGAGGGTCGATAGCCCGGTGAGGTACACGGTCTGGTTCACTGCATTCTGAATATTGATGCTGAAGTTCACGGCATTGAACAGAGGCTGCTGCTCGAATTGCGGGAGCATCGTCACGAACACACTCGCCGATTCGAAGTAGACCTGATAGTACGGGTCCCACTGGATCGGGCAGCCAATGGGAAAGGTCTGGTTTGCGCTGAGATAGTTGTGCGCTGCCAGTGCGATCTGCTTGAGATTGTTGGTGCACTGGGCGCGGCGAGCGGCCTCGCGCGCCGCCTGGACGGCCGGCAAGAGCAGCGCGATCAACACGGCGATGATGGCGATCACGACCAGCAACTCGATCAGTGTGAAACCTGGGCGTTTAACGTTCCGGCGCGGCGATGGTGACATGGGCGTTCATCCTTTCTGACGGGTAAGACTTCAGAACAACGACAACGTCTCTGGATTTGGGAGAGGATGAGGACCATATCGATCAACCGGCGCCGTCACGCGTGACCGCGCCGAGCGATCCCGTGGCACGGTCAGTTAGCCTTATTTTTGGCAGGCTTGTTGCGGGCTTCTTCTCCCTTCGTCTTGAGCTCCTCGGCCCTCTTGCGTCGCTTGTTTCCGCCTGTGGTTTCGACCGAGACACCGCCAGCGCCGCAGCCGAGAGTGGTCAAGGCCGCCAAGAGCGCTGAAGCGGCGAACGAGCGGCGTGTGACTGCCGGCGTTGGCCATCGCATTCGCAAATCCTCCCATTTAGGGTTAACGGTTCCCGGCATCGCGGCCGTGGCGCCGACACGTGGAAGATGCCCTTTCGATTTCTCAAGATCAGGTCGACGCTTTCGTCTCATGGTCCAACACCGCTCGTCGTTCACCAGCCCCTAGCGGTCTATCAAAATAACATCCGAAACGCCGAAAGACACGCCGGAAGTTATTTTTTTTAGGATCACATGTATTAGCGAATTAGGATTTGGAGAGGTCCGAGACAGTGATCCGATGCAAGCCGGTGGTCAGTGTGTCTCGCCTGGGCTCAGGTCGTCGAGGAGAGCGGGTGTCTGGAATCGTTCTCAGGACCCAATGTCTTTCTCTGTGAGGAACTGCTGCCAGATCAGGTCGAGCACCTCGCCTGCGCGGCCGGCGATCTTGAGATCAACGCGGCGCGTTACGGCCGTCGACTCCGGGTTGATCTCCACCGTCGGGATCCTCATCTCGCTGCGCCCTCAGCACCGGCGCGGCGATGTAAGGGAACGAGCTGCTTGTGCCGATGCTGAACACCACGTCGAATCCGGTCCGGACCTCCGACTTCAACCGGGCCATCTTTGTCTCCGGCAATTGCTCGCCGAACAGTACGACGGAGGGGCGGAGGATTGCCTGGCAGTTCGGGCAACGCGGCGGCAGGTCCAACCCGGCGTAATCCGAGACCGTCTCGGTGTGTTCGCACCGGGTGCAGGCCAGGTCGTGGAGGTCGCCGTGAACGTCGAGGACCTGCCGGGAACCGGCGCGCCGGTGCAGGCCGTCGACGTTCTGTGTCAACGTCCAGACCGCATCGAAGTGGCTCTCCATCTCAGCGATGACCTCGTGCCCGCGGTTGGGGACCGCCTGCCGCGCGGGACGCTCCAATTCCAAGAGGAACTGCCAGGTGACCTCCGGCCGGGTGGTCATCATCTCGCCGGAGAGCACCTCCTCCACCGGCAGGCCGCAGGGGGTCGTGCGGCCGGCGGCATAAAGCCCGCCGACACCGCGATAGGTAGGGAGTCCGGAATCCGCCGAGAGGCCGGCGCCGGTGATGAACAGCAGGCGGTGGGCAGGGCGCAGCAGCTCGACGACGCGATCGATCAACCGGAGATCAGCCTGCGAAACGGACATGGTGGGTTCTCCGGCGTATCAACATCGAAAGATTCCGGAATCGCGACGACGAGCAGTTAGTGAGATGCGTGTTTATTAGACCATTTTCAGGGGCCGTGGTCAGCGCGTGCTCGATCTTGTCCCGAAAGGCTGTGACGCTGTTCTTGGCCCCAGCACGAGTGGCGCGCTTTGCCTGGCCGGCAAGTTCGGAATACGTTTCAGCACGATCGCCAAGTCTGACGCGGAGAGCCCGAACGGGTAATGGAAAAGTCAGCTCGCGCAGTGAATTCCGTGTAACCCGCATCGTGAAGCTCCGGGGGCCGCACGCTGCCGCACGGGTGCCGCACCAGGCCGCACTGCGGCACTCACTTCGTTCATCAGAAGTCGCTTGTCGGCAAGGTATTACAACGACCGGGTGCCGCGGGTGCCGGGGGTGCCGCATCCGATGCCATCTTCATAATTCATAATTCGGGGCCTGGTTCAAAAGCTGGTAACTTCGCTTTAGTAGGGCTGGGACTGAAGCGGATGATCCGAACGGGGACATCGGCGGCAAGTGCGCCGGCGAGCCCTGCCCAAAAATTCACAATGCGCTCCAACAGGCTCTCATTTTCGCTTGCATAAAGTGCCCGCACGAAATAACCCCGAGAACCGGCCTGTCGGCCAGCAGACGCTGCCGGCAGCCGTCAGGAACGCGAGTCGCGGTCCGCTCGGTTAACCAAAAATGGTCGCTTTTGAATCAGGCCACCGGCTTGGCATCTCCGGCAACCGGCAGGTTTGCCGATGCAGCCGCCAGAAGTTTGTGCTCGGCTCCGTGCGGTGCCTCGATGACGACGAAGCGGTCTGACGGATAAAGGTAATCCTCACCCGAGCGGAAATGGTTTGCGCGGGCTTGCCTTGGATCGCGCGACCATCGCTCGAAACGCCGGGTTCGACGCCAACAGCGCTTCGATGAGCTCGTCGTCGTCCGTCGCTTCGAGCGACTGGATCGCGACCAATCGTTGGCCAGGTAGTTCGACTACTAGAACTGAACCCGAATCCGCACATTCACTAAGTGCTCGTCTCAGATCTGCTTCCAGCCGATCCAGGGGAATCGTCTTGATGTCCATGATATTCCTTCCCGGCCACGATGAGTTTGTTGCCTTCTTTTCGACCCACCGCCATAACGACAACCTCGTCTTTGCAGGTATAATAACCCACACATCGCCGGCTCGAACCGGAGAACTCCGGGAGCCAATTGCCATTTAGGGCGCCGCGGTGCGAGGCTGCTTCCATGAGCATCGAAGAACTTCAATCGGCCATCGCCCAACTCCCCGCGGAGGAGCTCGACCGTTTCTCGCGCTGGTTCGAGGAGTTCCTGGCCGAGCAGTGGGACCGGCGGATCCAGGCCGACATCGTGGCCGGGCGTCTCGATGCGGCCGGTCGTCGGGCGGATGAGGACTTCGAGGCTGGTCGCTGTATGCCTCTCCCGCCGTGAACCACTTCGCGACCCCAGGATTCTGGTATCACTATCGCAGCTTGCCGGAGGAGACGCGCGACTGAAGTCGCGGCTCGACCGCATTATTCCTTCGCATGCGACGGCGGTGGCACGTCTTTGGGCGTCAGTGCCGGCTCTTCTTTGATGCCCAGAACGGTCAGGTCGAGGTCGCCGCCGGCGGGCACGACGATCTTCCTTTTAACTCGATCAAGCAATGCCTGAACCGATTCGATGTAGACCCTGCGCATCGTGAGCACGCGCGAGCGCTCTGCCTCTGCGGCCAGAAGTGCGAAGCGATCGGCTTCGGCGCGTGACGTGACCGCGCGGCGGTCGGCCCCGGCGTGCGCGGCCTGGACCTTGGCGTCGGCGGCCGACTTTGCCGCGGTGGCCGTTGTTTCTTCGTAACTCTTGGCGTCGTTGATCCGGCGGTCGCGCTCGCTCTCGGCCGATTGGGCCGCGGCGAAATCGGCCGCCACTTCAGCCGGCGGCCGCGCGTCGGTCAGGCTCACGCCCAGGACCGTCACGCCCAGCCGATATTCTGAAGCCAGGGCGGCTAAGGCGCGCTCGGCGGACTGCGCGATCGCCTGGCGATCGGTGCGCAACACGGCGTCGACCCCGCGCGCAGCCAGCGCGCGGGTGACGGCCACCGCGGCCGCTTTGCTCAAGAGCGAATCGACCGACTCAACGTGCAGCACATAGTCCGTCGGCTGCGTGACCCGGTACTGCACGGTCGCCTGCACCTTGAGCAGGTTGAGGTCGCCCGTCATCACTTCTCCTGCCGACGGCTCGTCGTCGGGCCCCGGCGCGCCGGCGCTGCCGATTGTCAACTGGCGCACCGCGTCGGATCGGACGCGGTCGATGCGATCGATGAAGGAAGGAAAACGCCAGTGCAACCCCGGTCCCCACGACGGCTCGACTAAGCGGCCCAGCCGCCGGACCACCACAACCTCGCCCGGCGCAACGATCACCCAGCCCGCTGCCGCCGCTAAAAGCGCGGCCGCGCCGACGGCGACCAGCAGTGTCGTTACCAGTTTCGTACTCATGGTTGGCGGCCCGCGCTGCCAACGGGGGCAGGCTCCGACGCCGGATCGAGTGCGCGATCGGCCGGCGGGCCCTGCGACAGGAGCCTCAAGAGCGGGCTCGACGCCGACAGGACCACCGTCGTCTGCCCATCCAGAATCGAGCGATACGACTCGAGCGTGCGGAGAAACTCGAAGAACTTGGGGTCGCGCGCGTGCGCCTCGTTGAGCAGGCGCGTCGCCTCGGCGTCGGCACTGCCGCGGATGCGCTGGGATTCGGCTTCGGCCTGGGCCAAAATGGTGTCGCGCGCGCGATCGGCGCGGCTGGTGATCGCGACATATTCGGCCTCTCCTTCCGCTCGCAGCTTGGCCGCGACCTGCCGGCGCTCGCTCCGGATCAGATCGAAAACAGCCGGTCGCACTTCCACCGGGTGGTTGAACCGGCGAATTTGCACGTCGATCACTTCGACTCCGAGCTCGCCCCGGGCGGCGGGTGCGACCGCCTGTGTGACCTCACGCGTGAGCTCGGCGAGCTTCCATCGCGCGGGGTCCACCGACGCCAGTGCCGTCAGGTCGCGGCGGCCGATCACGTCGCTGAACGCGGCGGCAATACGCTCGTATAAACGCCCTTCGGCCAGCTCGTGCGTTCCCGAGGTGCGCAGAAACAGCACGGGGTCGGCGACCCGCCAGACGACGTACGACGCAACTTCCAGGTTGCGCTTGTCGCCGGTGATCACCTCGCGCGGCGGCGGCTCAAAAACGTTGGTGCGGCGATCGATCTTGAGCGCAAGCTGCCAGGGCGCCTTCCAGTGCAGCCCTGCCTCGGAAGGCTCGTCACCGTATACCGCCGCGACCCTGCCGAAACTGGTGACCACGGCAAACTCGGTCTCGTCGACCACGACAAGCGAGGCGGTCGCCAGCAACACCCCACCCGCGGCCACGGCCAGGACTAGCAGCCTGCGAACGGTACGATTCATGGTTGTGCCTCGAATCATGGTCATTCCGCGGCCGGGGGGACCGGCCGGTCTCCTTTGTGAGGGCGTGAGCCTTCGCGATCGGCTCGACCGCCTTCGAGAATCGGCAGCGCTTGCTCCCATGCGCCCGCCGGCAAGACGAGGTGCCGGCGTCGGCCAGGCACGTCGTCGAGGATAACTTTCGTCTTGCCCGCGAGCGCGCCGGCCAGCTTTTCCCAGTAAAGGCGGAAATCTGTGAGCGCAGGCGCATAACGCCGCGCGATCGACATTGTGTGGAACGTGTCGGCGGCACTGGCGGCCAGCGCGAGCTTCCCGGCTCGCTCGGCCTCGGCGGCGTTGATCGTCGCTTGCGCTTTGCCGGTTGCTTCCGCCAGAGCCTTGTCACGATAGGCGACGGCTTCGTTCCGGCGGCGCTCGCGCTCACTCGTTGCTCGCGAGACGTCGCGATAGGCGTCGACGACCTGAAGCGGCGGATGAATGTCTTCAAACAGGATCGCACGGACGCTGATTCCAAATCGATACGCGGCCAGTCGCTCCTGGAGTAGCCGAGTCGCCGCGTCTTCCGCTTCGCGCCGGCCGGTCGTCAGCAGGTCGAGGAGCGCCCGGCGGCCAATCACCTCGCGTACCACCGACTCGGCCAGGGGCGCAAGCCGTCGTCGCCGCCGGCGACACCAAGAACGTAGCGCCGAGCGGCTTCTCGATCGGCCGGGTCGATCGTGAATTGAAGCGTCGCGGCCAGCTCGACGTAGCGACCGTCGCCGGTGAGCAAAAACGCCGCGTCGTCGGGCGGGTCGAGGCGCCGCCCCGGGTGGGTCGACTCCCAGCGCAGAGGCGAGGTCTCGGGCAGCGCAGGTCGCACGGAAGCCGATCTCGAGACTGCGCACCCGGTCGACGGCAACCTTGGTCACGCGCTCGATCGGAAAGGGCCAACGAACGTGCAACCCCGGCTCGAGCCGGCCGCGATAACGCCCGAGTCGCTGGAGCAAGCCGGCCTCGCCGGGGCCGATCACGGTCGCGCCGCTGCCGGCGTAGCACCCCAAGAGCGCGACAATCGCTGCAAGCGGCCAGGGCGCGGCGGCGCGCCCAGAGCCACTCCCCGGCAGCTTCGAGGTCGATGCGGTCATCGATCCGCCCGATCCATGCGCCCGAGCGGCGCAACCCGCGAAATGGCGGCAGTTCGGCCCAGTCGCCATATACCAGCAGCCGCATCGCATTGAGCAAGACCAGAAACGAGCCGACCTGGTGCAGGATCGCGGCCGCCACCGGCCCGAGCACCCCCAGCGTTGCTGCCAGCATGGCCACGGCGTTTAATCCAAAGGCAAAACCGATGATGTTCTGGCGGATCACGGCAACGGTGGCCCGGCCCAGGCCGACCAGTTCCGGCAGCACTGCGCAGCGGCTCGCCCAGCACGATCAGGTCGCCGGCTTCGGCGGCCAGGTCGGCGCCGATGCACCCCAGCGCGATCCCCGCATCGGCGGCCGCAAGGGCCGGCGCATCGTTGATGCCGTCGCCGACCATGGCCACGCGGCGGCCCGCGCTGCTGCGCTCCTCGATCCACCGAGCCTTGCCCTCGGGCAGCAGGCCGGCCTCGAACGTATCGGCATGCACCCGTTTGGCAACGGCCTTGGCGGCCGCCGCGCGGTCGCCGGTCAAGACCGCGATTTCCTTGATCTTCATGTGGCGCAGCTCGTGCACCACGTCGTGGGCCTCGGGCCGAATCGCGTCGGACACCCCGATCACGCCCACGATCGCACCATCAACCGCCACGATGAGGGCCGTCTGACCGGCGGCATCGAGGCGGCTCAGGATCGATTCAACGGACGTGTCAACGGCGATGCCCAGCTCCTCGAAGAGCCGCAGGTTGCCGACCTGGACGCTGTGTGCTTCGCCCGAGGCGCGCCACGCACTCGGCTTTCACGCCCGCGCCGGGCAATACGGCGGCGTCGCGCGATTTCGAAAAGCTCGATCGATCGCCGGCGCGCCTCGGCCACGACGGCGGCCGCAAGAGGATGGCGGCTTGGTGCCTCGGCCGATGCGGCCAGCCGCAGGACCTCGTTTTCGGTTGCGCCGGCCGTGAGGACCAGGCTGCCCCACTGCGGGCGCCCCTCTGTCAGCGTGCCCGTCTTGTCGAAGGCGAATGTGTCGCACGCGGCCAGGCGTTCAAGTGCAGCACCACCTTTGATCAACACGCCGTGGCGAGCGAGCCACGCCATGCTGGCCAGCATCGCCGCGGGAGTGGCCAGCACCAGCGCGCAGGGACACGCCACGACCAGCACCGCGACGGTTCGCGACCACACGTCGGGCCAGCCGGCAAGGTAGCCCCAGAGCAAGGTCGCCGCCGCCGCGATTTCGACCGCCGGCAGGAAGTAGCGCGCCAGCCGGTCGGCCGTCTTTTCGAGGCGCGCCTTTCTGCGCCGCGCCTGCGCGACCAAGCGCACGACCTGAGCAAACGTCGTCTCGGCCCCGACCTTGACAGCGTCGACCTCGATCGCGCCGAACTGGTTGACGGTGCCGCTGTAGACGGCGTCGCCGGGGCCTTTGTCGATCGGCAGCGACTCGCCGGTAAGCGCCGATTGATCGACCGTCGAATGGCCCGCCGCCACCGTGCCGTCGATGGGTACGCGCTGGCCGGGGCCCAGGATCACGCGATCGCCGACACGCACCTCGTGTGCCGGCACCTCGAGCTCCTGGCCGTCGCGGCGCACGCGGGCGGTGCGCGGGGCCTGCTCGACCAGTCGCCCGAGCGCGCGCCGGGTGCGGGCAAAGGTCCAGGCCTCGAGCACCTCGCCCAAGAGAGCGATGAAGACGACCTCGGCCGCAACCCACGGCTCGCCCAGGATCAACGCGGCGAGCGAAGCCTGGGCCAGCGCCAAATCGGCGCCGAACCTGCCAGAAACCAGCGACCGCAGCGCGCCGTAAACGATGAAGATCGCGCCTGCAATCGCAGCGATCCACGACAGCGAGATTCCCCGCGGCAACAACCCGCGGTCGAGCCCCAAGAGCCAGAGCACCGCGTCGCCGCCCAGGAGCGCGCCGAACAGCGCCGTGAAGGCCAGGAGGGCGCGGTCGCGGTCGAAAGCAGCGCCTTCGCCGGACGAAACAACGCCGCCGTCAAGATGATGCAAATCTTCCGACCGATACTCGCGGTGCATCGTCTCGGAAAAAAGGGGATGAGGAATGGGAAACCGGGCGCCTGTTCTGCAATCTGGAATCTGGAATTGTTTAACCTTAAATGGGCAGGGCAGGCGCGTCAATCGTCATGCGTGTCGTCATCGTCGTCGGTGGAGTCGGCATTGGGCGCCATCGAGCGAGCCCAGGCGTTGAGAGCGGCAGGGTCGACCTCGTCGGTGATCGCGGCGTTCGTCGCGGTCGCGCGCGGCGACACGACGAACCGCCGAAGCTGGAAGATCCACCGGCCAAGCGAGATTACGAATAACGCCGCCAGCAGAGCGAGCGACCATTTCAGGGTTGAATCGGCGCCGGCCCCGGGGGTGGTCTTGCGTGGTTCCCAGCCGATCTTGCCGACCAAGAGCGGCGCTCCCCGCGGCACGTCGCCGGCCTGATACTTCCAGATCTTGAAAAAGTAGCCGTTGAAGACGACCCGCTCGGAGACGTTGGTGCCGACTGGAAAGCCATCGGGCGCCTGTTCAAACACGCAGACGTAAGGGACGTGCGGCGCATCGGGCGTGATGATCGACGCCTCGTAGATCCAGCCCGTTTTACTCAGTTTCGACTGATAACGCAGCACCCGCTGCGCCGAGCCCAAGAGGTGAACCGGCACGCCCCGGTACATGTCGGGGTTCTGCCAGAGCTGCGCCAGCGCGATATCGCGGCGCGCGACCGCGGCCAGCTCGCCGGGCGTCTTGCCCCGCGCCCGGGAGAGGAGCAGCTCGTAGGCGGCGTTGTCTCGAAACCCGACGGGAGTGCGATCGGTGACCGTCTCGAACTCCACCGACTTATCCGGGACGATCGGTTCAGGCCGCTCGGTCGCCACCACCGGCTCTTCCATCGGCTCGGGGCGTTTGTTGGCCAAGTGCCACACCAGGCCCCAGCCGATCAGCATGATCGCCGCCAAGAGCAAGAGCCGAGGCAGCTCGGACCCTCGAAAGAAGCCCGGTGCCCGGCCGATGAAGGGTGAGCGCTGAAAAATGAATCAGACGAACGGTTCACGACTGGTCATTCACGGTAAAGGATCAGTGCAGAACAAGACGAGTGGTTTACAGCCGATTATTCGACCTCGCCGGGGGCCAGCTCTTCGAAGCTGATCTTCTTGTCTTTCTTCGGCGTGATCGAACGCGTTGGAGAACACGCTGATCACCTTCATGAGCTCGGAGTACTTGAGCCGGGGGTCGACCTTGAGCACGGTCTGGTCAAACGGCAGGTCGGGGTTCTGGAAGATCTTGTCGAGCTCGCGCTCGAGGGCCTTGGGATCGGTGGGGATCTCGGTCTCGCCGACGGTGATCTGGGCGAGGACGCCGCCGGCGCCCGCCCGCAGAATCGTCGGCAAGGTGCGGAGCGAAACCGGCAGGTTTTCCGACGGCTTGTCGGAAGGGGCCTCGGCCGCCATGGTCGCCGGCTGAGCCGGCAGCAGGTTCATCAAGAACTGCGTCTCCGAGGGCGCCGGCTTGTAGGTCAGCACGAAGAACGTCAGGAGCTGGAAGGCCATGTCCAGCATCGGCGCGATGGGAACATCGGGTGCATCGCGCGGCGTATGTTCTTGCGCTCCGAGGACAAGTCCGTCACTCCCCTCGATCGAGGTCAAACCGCCTTGACTAAGAGTTCATCGCCTTCAACGCGAACTTGCGAAAACCGTTCTGCTGGCAAGCCCGGATCAGGCTGATCAGGTCTGCAAACTTGGCATCCTTGTCGGCGCGGAAGATGATCGTCGTCGGCAGGCTGCCGCCGGGGCCGGGCTTGGTGCCGGTGGCCTTGAGATTGAGCTTGACCAGATCGGCCTGGTGCTTGATCGTCTGGATCGCTTTGTGGAGCGGCTGAACTTCGCCGCCGATCAGCAAGTGGCCGTTCTTGTCGATGTTGAGCACCAGCCGGTCTTCGGACGACCTGGCGCTCGTCGTCGATCGGCCGCGCCGACTCGGCGACGGGAAGTTTGATGCGCTGATCGTAGTTTTCACTGCTGAAGTTGATCACGAGCATGAAGAACGTGATCAACTGAAAGACGACGTCGAGTAACGGCGTGAGATTGGGCTCGGCCTTCAACTCGCTGCGCATCGATGCGGCCATGACCGACACCTCCCCAGGTCAAGGCGTATCAAGCGCGCTTGGCGCCCTTGGCCGCAGCGACCAGCGAATTGATAGTTCGGTCGGCGACTCGCGACGCTTCCATGTTCATCTGCGCGATACGGTTGCGGAAGAAGGCGAAGAAAAAGATCGCCGGAACCGACAGCGACACGCCTTCGAGCGTGATGAACAGCGCGGTCGAGATGCCCTCGGCCACCTTCTCGGGCCGGGGCTGCGCACCGGCGGCGGTCGCGATCTCTTGGAAGCTCATGATCATTCCCCAGATCGTGCCGACCAGGCCGATCATCGGGCCTAGCGTGCCGATGATCGCCAGGTAGCTGATCTTCATTTCCAGCAGGGTTACCATCTCTTCGGAGACCGCCTCCATCGACTCCTTGGCCTCGGGGCGGCCGTTGGGCAGGTTGGCGATGCCGGTTCGGACCAGGCGGGCCAGGAACGAGTCGTTGTCTTTGCAGACGTCGTACGCGTCTTGGAATTTCTTGTCGCGAATCGCCGCCTCGAGCTTTTCGACCAAGGGGGCCGGAACGGCCTCGCTCACGCGGAACTCCATGAACAGGCGAATGACCAGGGCGGTGAAGTAGATCGACAAGATCAGCAGGAACGCGCCGATCGGTCCCGATGCGCGAATGGCCCACTCGAGCATGGTTTTGGTCTTGGGTGGCGTTGCACCTTCGGCCGCGGCGGGCGCAGCCGCGCTCTTTGGGGCCGCCTCAGCCGCCGGCGCGGGGTTTTCGTCCTTGGCCGCCGCGTCGTTTTTGGCCGGGTCCTGAGCCCAGGCCGACGGTAGCCCGCTCGCCGCGAGCAAGATCCACGCGGTGCTCAGGAACAGGAACACAAGCCACCGTCCGCCGGAATCGTCGCCTCGGCGGAAAGGGTTTAGCTGCCGCATCGAAGAGTTCTCCACCGCATGGGCCGGTCGCGCGGGCCGATCTCGAAGCACAAGCCGTCTACCAATTTAATATCCGACGGCACTCTATACCTGTCAACTACGCGGCGCGGCCGGCATGCGTGACGAGTATTGGGCACACTGCGGCACGGAACACTTGCTCCATCGGAAACGCTGTTTTCTTGACGTCGATCAGGCGGACTGCTCGTATAACCCCCAGACGGCGACGGTTCCTCATTTTCAGATCGAGATCGATCGCATGCGCTCTGGTGGTAACCCAGATCGGCATCACGTTCCTCTTTACGATCGGCTCGGCGTGTTCCGCGGCCGCGGGCGAGCTCACCATCACCCGCGTTTTCGGTCCCGAGGTGCCGACTGGTCCCTATAAGCACCCGGCCAGCATGACCGAGCTCGCCAATGGCGACCTCTACCTGGTCTATTACGGCGGGACCGGCGAATACGCGACCGAGACAGCCGTGTTCGGCTCGCGACTCAAGCAGGGCCAGACGAAGTGGACTGCACCCGACGCCGATCGCGCGCGACCCGTTTCGGTCGGTCGGCAACGGGGTCGTCTGGGAAGCCCCCGACGGCGTCGTCTGGCTTTTTTACGTCGTCCGCTTCGGCGAGACCTGGTCGACATCGCGGATTCAAGTGCAAGATCTCGCGCGACCACGCCGAAACCTGGTCCGATGCCTCGGTCCTGTCGCTCGACGAGGGAACGATGGTCCGGAACCGGCCGATCGTGCTGGAGTCGGGCGCTTACCTGCTGCCGATCTACCACGAGACCGGCCACGATCCCGAAAAAGTCGGCGCCGACAGTTGCTCGCTCTTCCTCCGCCTCGACCCCGGCACGAAGACTTGGACCAAGACCGGTCCGATTCGCTCGCCCAAAGGAAACATCCAGCCGGCCGTGGTGCAGCTCGAGCGCCGAAGCACCTGGTCGCCTACTGCCGCCGCGGAGGCGACTACGACCCCAAGACGATCGGCTACATCGTGCGCGTCCGAGTCGCACGACGGCGGTATGACCTGGAGCGACGGCAAGGACTCGAGCTTTCCCAATCCCAACGCGGCCGTCGAATTCATCAAGCTCACGAGCGGCCGGCTGCTCTTGATCTTCAACGACAGCATGAGCCGGCGCACGCCGCTCACCGCCGCGCTGTCGTCGGACCAAGACCGCACCTGGCCGGTCAAGCGCAATATCTGCGAGGGAGACCACGACTTCGCCTACCCAAGCGCGTTTCAGGCCCGCGACGGCAAGATTCACCTCGTCTTCACGTCCGAACGCCGCACTGTCGTCAACCACGCCGTGTTTGACGAGGATTGGGTGATGCACGCGAGGTGAACGGCCGGATATCACGGAACTTGGAGCGATCACGACCATTCCGCCTCGGCGACTTTGGCACGAGTGGCTGCGCAAGCGTTGAGCCCGAAAATTCCACCGGCCCGCTAACAAACCGGGCGATGTTCCGCGTCTAAAGGTAGGAGACGCCGTCGCCGTCGGTTCTTCTTCGGGGTCGACGGCGGCGCCTGGTGCTGCGATCACTGGGGAGGGACGACGATGTGGGCAATTCGCGGACGTTGGGTGGGATGGGCAGTGGCCATCGTTTGCGATCGCGCGAGCTTGCCGTTCCCGCTACGGGGCAGGGCATCATCATCGACCGGCGGCCGCGTGTGCCGATCGCGCACTCCTACGAGATCCGCGAAGTCGCCATCGACGCGCGGGTGCGCGACCAGGTGGCGGAGGTTCAGGTCTCGCAGACTTTTCACAACCCCGGGTCGTTGCAGCTCGAGGCGGAGTTCTTGTTTCCGCTGCCCGGATGAATCGGCGATCCAGAGCTTCGTGCTGATGGTCGACGGTCGCGAGCTGCCCGGCCGCCTGCTTCCCAAGGACGAAGCCCGGCGCATCTACGAAGACATCGTCCGGACCAAGCGCGACCCGGCGCTGCTGGAATACATGGGCCGCGGCTTGTTTCGCACCAGCGTGTTTCCGATCCCGCCAGGTGCCGACCGCAAGGTGACCATGCGCTACACGCAGCTCTGCCGGCGCGAGCGCGACGTCGTTGAGTTTTCGTATCCGCTCTCGACTCTGAAGTTCACGAGCAAGCCGATCGAGCACCTGAACGTGCGAGTTTCGATCGAGGGCCGCGAGGGCATCAAGTCGGTCTATTGCCCGAGCGACGATGCCCGCATCGAACGGTCGGGCGATCGCCAGGTGCGCGTGTCGCTCGAACGTTCCGGCATCGTGCCGGACCGCGATTTCCGGCTCGTCTACACGGTCGCCGAAGGCGCATTCGGGGCGTCGGTCTTGAGCTATCAGGTCGTCGGCGTCGGAGGACGGGTACTTCCTGCTGCTCGCTAGCCCCGAGGTCAAGTCGCAGGCCACCAAGCCCGTGCCGAAAACGGTCATTTTCGTGATCGACCGCTCCGGCTCGATGGCCGGCAAGAAGATCGAGCAGGCCCGCGGGGCTCTGAAGTCGGTGCTCAACAACCTGCGCGACGACGACCTGTTCAACATCGTGGTTTACGACGATCGGGTCGAGAGCTTCAAGCCCGAGCTCCAGCGGTACAGCTCGCGGGCGCGCGAAGAGGCCGAGCGGTTCGTCGACAATATTCGCGAGGGCGGCAGCACGAATATCGATGGCGGCCTCAAGACGGCCCTCGGCATGATTCATGACTCGTCGCGGCCGAGCTACGTGTTGTTCCTGACCGACGGCTTGCCGACGGCCGGCGAGGTGCGCGAGCTGCGCGATCGCCGAAAACTGCCGTCACGCCAATGCGCAGCACGCGCGGGTCTTCTGCTTCGGCGTGGGGTTCGACGTCAACGCACGTCTTCTCGACCGGATGAGCGGCGGCAACGGCGGGACCAGCGAGTACGTCCGGCCCGACGAAGACATCGAGGCCCATGTCGGTCGATTCTACTCCAAGATGTCCAGCCCCGTTCTGACCGACATCCAGCGTCGAGTGGACCGGCGTTGACATCAACCGGACCTGCCCGCGCGAGCATCCCCGACCTGTTCCAGGGCGGCCAGATCGCCTGGGTCGGACGATATCGCCAGTCGGGCCCGACCAAGGTTCGGATCACCGGCAAGGTCGGCGCTGACCGGCAAATCCTGGAATTCCCCGCTGAATTGGCCGGCCCTCACGACGGCAGCCGGCTACGACTTCGTCGAGCGGCTCTGGGCGGTCCGCCGCGTCGGCGAGCTGATCGACCAGATCGACCTGCAAGGCCAGAATCGGGAGTTGACCGACGAGCTGGTCGCACTCGGCACTCGCTACGGAATCCTGACGCCGTATACGTCATTCCTGGCCGACGAACGCGTGTCGTTGCACGCCTTCCTCGACAATTCCGCCCGGGCGTCGCAGAACTTGCAAAGGCTTGAGCAGGTGACCGGTGCGTCTGCGGTTCATCAGCGCGAATTGAAGCTCGCCTACCAGCAGGCCCAACGGATGCCGGGTCAACCGGGCCACATGGGCTACGGAGGTCCGGCGCCAACCATCGCTACGGCGCCGGCAGCGGCCGGCGGCGGTGGCGGCGGTGGCGGGGGCGGCGGCGGAATGATGGGCGGCAGGGGAGCGATGGCCAAGGCCGCACTGAGCGTAGGACCCGCGCAGCGGGCCCTCGGAGCAATGGAGGGCCAGCTCGCGGGCCAGTTAGCCGAAGAGGCTGAACTCCGGGTACGTCAGATCGGCGCCAAGACGTTTTACTGGAAGAACGCCCGCTGGGTCGATTCGTCGGTCACTCGCCGATGAAGAGTCGAAGGCGACGGTGCTCGTTCAGCTTAGCGACGCCTATTTCGAGCTGGCCCGCACTCAGAGCGCCGAGCTGAATCAATACCTAAGCCAGACCGAGCCGCTCACGGTGAAGATCGAAGACAAAGTTTATCGCGTCGAGCCGAGTAAGAGCGATCCTGCGCCGATGCGACTCTCACCCCGTAGAGCTTGCGGCGAGACGCTGGCAGGCCCAACCAATCATGCTTAAGGTCGCAGTCAGACGCAGAACTCGCAATCCTCCCAGTTTCCGTGCCAGGCCTCATTTTTTGATCCACGCGGAACCAGCGAACCTCCAAGTTCTGTGCCGGGGCAGATTGGGGTGTTCGATTGAAAAACGGAGGATGTTCCTCTGCCAGTCGATCGCTGTCCCACGGGCTTGCTTGCCGCGGTCGGTTCGTTGAGGCGTTCGGCATGCAATCAACGAGTGCCGACCAGTTGACCTTGCCAGGCAGCGCTCGTTGGAGTATCACCTTCTCGCCCGAAGTAACGCCCTGGCGCCGGAATGCGAAGATTTGTAAAGTGACAAGGTAATTCGGGCCGGCCTCGGGTGCGGTGGCGCTCCAGTTCCCGGAAGGGCGGAGTGTGGATACGATTCGTCACGAGTTCGACCGGGCAAGTCATCAGGATGATGATTCACAGACCCGATTTCATCGTGATCGGCGCCATGAAGAGCGCCACCACGACGCTGCATGAGCAGTTGGCGCGGCAGCCGGGAATTTTCATGAGCCGGCCCAAGGAGCCCAACTTCTTCAGCGACGACGAGTTCTACACTCGCGGGCGCTCATGGTACGCGGCGATTTTTGATAAGGCGGGCCAGACTGAGCTGAGGGGTGAATCAAGCACCCACTACGCCAAGCTGCCGACTTATCCGCGCACCGTCGAGCGCATGGTGCGGCACTTACCGCACTTGAAGCTGATCTACCTCATGCGGCATCCGATTGACCGATTGATGTCGCAGTACGTCCACGAAGTGACCGCCGGCCGGATCAACGTCGGAGTTGCAGCGAGGCGGTCGAGCGGCATCCCGAACTTGTTGACTACAGCCGTTACGCCATGCAATTGCAGCCCTTCCTGGACGCGTATGGGTTCGACGAACGTCTTGCCGGTCTTTTTCCCGCGGTTGGTTCGGCATTCGCAGTTCGAGCTCGAGCGAATCGGCCGCTTTCTCGGGCATCGTGGCGTGCTGCGCTGGGACGAGTCGCTCGGGCCGCAGAACGTCGGGCGCAGACCGGCTGCGTCCCAGTCACGTGCGACAGGCACTTGTGCAGGCGCCGCTGCTTGTCGTCGCTGCGGCGGCGGCTGGTGCCCCGGCGGTGGTCTCAGTCACTAAAGGGGATCTGGAAGGCGCAGATCGACCCACCGACCTTGCCGCCGGAACTGATCGCTCGGTTGCGAGAGGTATTCGACGCCGACCTGGCGCAGCTCGGGTCATGGCTGGGAGTCGCACTCGATTGCGACGACTTTTCACGAGATGACCGTCGAGCCAGGCGACACGACTGGGTCTGTGATTACGGCGCCGAGACTGTCACGGTGCGAGCGCGCCCGGCGAGCCGCCGGACGCGGACGACCTCGCCGCCGAGTCGTCAGGCTTCGGCTGCCGGCGGCGACGGCCGCCAGGTATAGACCGTCACGATCTCGGGACGGATGATCTTCTCGCCCGCCGCGAAGCCCTTCCGGACTCGCGCAGCGACGGTTTTGTTCGAGCGCTGGTTCGCCTGCCGGCACCGTGGAGACCGCACGCTGCCGCCGCGGATCGAACGTCGTTCCCCTCACTGACAAACGGCTCGACGCCCTGACGGTAGAGGATGTCTTCGATGGCGGTCTGGATCGACTCGAGCACGCCGCGCAAGCCGGCGGCCGATTCCGCTTCGTCGTCTGCCGTGGCCTTCGCTTCGATCATCTTGGCGATGTCGTCGTGAAGCTGAATCAGGTCGACGAAGATCGGCCGCTGGATCTTCAAGAGGAAATCGTTCTTGTACTCCTGGAGCTCGGCGTGCAGGCGGTCGATCACCCGCTCGCGGGTGGCCTCGGCACGAAGCTCGCGCTCGAAGAGCGTTTGGAGCACATCCAGCCGGCGAGCCAGAAGCTGACCCATGTTCTTCACGGCCTCGAGCGCGATGGGGGCTTCACTCGCGGGTCGCGCCTCGCCGGGCGCGGGCGCGTGCTCCGCCGGCAAGGGCCACGCCGGCACCGCCGCGTCGCTCCCCTCTTCGGCAAGGCTCTCGATCACGTCGAGGCCGATTTCGTCGTCGAGACCGCGAGGTTCCGGCGCGGCGGAATCCGTTGCCGGAGCGCTTGCCGTCGGTACCGTCTCGCCCGGCTGTTCCATGTCCGACATCGTCAGTCCCCCGCTACCAGTGCAATGCGTCCGTTACGTATTCGACGATATGACCGGGGGATTGGATTGGTCGATCGATCACCTCAGCCGCCGGCGGCCTGCTTGAGCGCTTCCAGTGCTGGATCGTAGTTGGGCTCCTGGGCGATCTCGGGCACGATCTCGGCGTAGCGGACCGTGTTCGACGGATCGACGACGAAGACCGCTCGAGCCAGGAGCGGGATCGGCAGGTCCTGGATCAAGACGCCGTAGTGCTCGCCGAAGCTGTGGTTGTGCACGTCGGAGAGGTTCTTGAGGTTCTCGATGGCGGCCTCCGTGCAGAAGCGCGCCTGGGCAAACGGCAGAGTCGAGGCTGACCGTGTACGCTGCGACCTTGTCGCCCAGCGCCTTCAGCTCTTCGGCGAATCGCTTCGTCTGCTTGTTGCACACGGGTGTGTCGAGCGACGGGACCACGTTGAACAGCCGAGCCTTGCCGGCGGTGTCGCCGAGCGACAGCAGGGCCAATCCGGCACCGACGCACTTGAAATCGGGCGCCTTGTCGCCCGGCTTGAGCTTGGGCCCGACCAGCGTCACCGGGTTGCCCTTGAACGTCACTTCGCCTTTGCGGGTCTCGGCCATGGCTGCCTCATCAAGGAAGTTCGGAACGGAAACACGAAGTCACTCGTGACGAAGAGCTATCCAGGGTAGCGGCTCTTGCGGGGCGGCGTGCAAGCCGGTGGCGCCGCGTCTCGGCCGACGGTGGTGGGCCGGCTTGCCTTCGCGCGCTCAGCTCGGCCCGATATGATGGACATGCACCGGGCAGGCGGCGAGGCGTCTCTGCCCGGCTGTGATCGCGCGGGAGGGGTCGCTCGAAGTGGAAGCCAAGAATGCATGATCCGTATCGAGTTTGACGTCGTCGTCGTCGGCGCCGGCCACGCGGGCTCGAGGCCGCACTGGCGGCCGCGCGCATGGGCTCGGCGGACCGCGCTCTTGACCATGAACTGCGACACGGTCGGCCAGATGAGCTGCAACCCGGCGATCGGCGGCGTGGCCAAGGGACAGATCGTTCGCGAGATCGACGCCCTCGGCGGCGCGATGGGCGTCTTGACCGACGCGACCGCGATCCAGTTCCGCCTGCTCAACCGCGGCAAGGGGCCGGCGATGCACAGCCCGCGGGCCCAGTGCGACAAGAAGGCCTATCAGTTCCTCGCCAAAGCGACCGTCGAACGCCAGCCGAGGCTCTCGCTGCGCCAGGAGATGGCCGAGTCGATCCTGGTCGAAGGCGACCGCGCCGCGGGCGTGCTGTGCCGCGGCGGGGCATGCTATCGCGCCCGCGCCGTCGTCGTGACCACCGGCACGTTCCTGCAGGCGCTCATGCACACCGGCGAGCTCAAGACGCCCGGCGGCCGCGGCGGCGACGCCGCCGGCGGTGGGGCTCTCGCAGAGCCTGCGCTCGCTCGGCTTCGAGCTGCGAGCGATTCAAGACCGGAACACCGCCGCGGCTCAACGGCCGCACGATCGACTTCACGCGGCTCGAGCCGCAGCCGGGCGACGCCGATCCCGTGCCGTTCTCGTTCCTGACCGACGCGATCACGCAGCCTCAGCTCGACTGCCACATCACCTACACCAACCCGGCCGTCCACGACCTGATCCGCGCCAACCTCGCACCGCGCGCCGATGTACTCGGGCCAGATCCAGAGCACCGGCCCGCGCTACTGCCCCTCGATCGAAGACAAGGTCGTCCGGTTCGCCGATCGCGACAGCCACCAGATCTTCCTCGAGCCCGAAGGCCGGAACACGCTCGAGTATTACTGCAACGGCATCTCGACCAGCCTGCCGCGCGACGTGCAGGAAGCGATCATCCCGCTTGATCCCCGGGCTCGAGAACGCCGAGATCATGCGGTACGGCTACGCCGTCGAGTACGACTACGCCCCGCCGACCCAGCTCTGGCCCGACGCTCGAGACCAAGCCGGTGCGCAGGCTCTTCTTCGCCGGTCAGATCAACGGCACGACCGGCTACGAGGAGGCCGCCGCCCAGGGACTGATCGCCGGCATCAACGCGGCCTTCGCGGTCCAGGACCAGCCGCCGCTCGTGCTCGATCGGTCGCAGGCGTACATCGGCGTCCTGATCGACGACCTGGTGACGCGCGGCGTCGACGAGCCGTATCGCATGTTCACCAGCCGGGCCGAGTATCGCTTGATGCTGCGCCACGACAACGCCGACCTGCGGCTCACCGAGCTGGGCCGGCGCGTCGGGCTGGTTGACGACGCGCGGTGGGCCGGTTCGAGGCGCGCCGGCGATGCGATCGAGCGGCTTCGCAACCGCCTCGGTCGAGACCCGCGTCGCCGGCGACAGCTCTGTTCGCACGACTGCGGCGGCCCGAGACGACCTGGAACGACCTGCTGGCCCTCGACCCCGACGCTCGGCCAGCCGGAATGCCGCCCGACGTGATCGAACAGGTGACCACCGAGGCCAAGTACGACGGCTACATCGGCCGCCAGACTCGACCAGATCGAGCGGTTCCGGCAGGCTGGAGGAACAGCGAGTCCCGGCCGACCTCGACTATCGACGCGATCCCCCAGCTCCGCGCCGAGGCCCGCGAGAAGTTCGAGCGCGTGCGCCCGGTCTCACTCGGCCAGGCCGGCCGGATCAGCGGAATCAGCCCGGCCGATATCGCCACGCTCCTCATCCACCTCAAACGCCGCGAACCGACTTGGCCTCGTCGAGTCGCCGCTGTCAGTCAGCCTGTCAACCAGCGCCGCCGCACGCTGACACTGACCCGATGCGTCGCGCCGACTCTCGCGCCATCGCGCTCGTCAACCATCGAGAAAACAGGCGTCTTCGAGTTCATCGGATCTTCGCATTCCTCTGACACGTTGTCAGTTCCGCTGCACATGCCCAGTCGGGTGGCAACGCCACCGACCTCCTCATCATTTTCTCTTGTCGGCCTGGCCGAAACTCACCACCTTAAAACTCATTCCTAGGAACTGGGTCACTTCTTTTTTTCCTAGTTTTCCTGGCATAAAATCGATTAAGTCGCTAAAACTCCCTCAGTCCCGCATCTTCGGATCGGACGCCGAAGTCGAACGTCCAGGAGCGGGTTTCTATTCGGATTGACAAGGTCGGACGGTATTCTACAATTGGTGTAGTTCGGTAATATTGGTAATCTCTAAAGGTTTCGTAGATTTTAACAGTCGCGTGTTGCCGAGAGGTTGGTGTGATCGACGGAACTGGGTTGAGGCGCAGTCGGTGGTTGGGTTCGCGTCGTGAGCAGGGTTAGCACGGAGGCCGATCAGGCGTCGTCTTCCCACTCCGATCGAGTCCCAAATGGATGGGAGAGGGGGGACCATGTCCTTGATCTCGCAAGATGGGACTAACACAACGATGAAGACGGTATTCACGACAGGCGAGGCGGCCAAGGTCTGTAAGGTGAGCCAGCAGACGATCATTCGCTGCTTCGACTCCGGCCAGCTCAAGGGTTTCCGAGTTCCCGGCTCGCGGTTTCGCCGGATTCCTCGCGATGCCCTCTACCGTTTCATGAAGGAGAACGGCATCCCAACGGATGCCCTCGAGAGCGGACGGCGGCGGATCTTGATCGTGGACGACGATCAGGCGGTCGTCGACCTGATTTCGGAGGTCTTGGCCGGCGATTCGCGGTTCGAGACCAAGGTCGTCAACAACGGATTCGGCGCAGGGATGCTCGCCAAGGAATACCACCCCGATCTGATCATCCTCGACGTCATGCTGCCTGACGTCAACGGACAGCAGGTCTGCGAGCTGATCCGCCGCGACCCGACGATGTCGGACATCAAGATCATCTGCATCTCGGGCATGATCGAGGAGGACAAGATTCGAGGAGCTGCGCGAGGCGGGAGCCGACGACTTCTTGCACAAGCCGCTCGATATCGATGAACTCATGCGACGCGTCTGCCGACTGTTGGATATGGAGGTCAGCGCTGCTTTCCTGATCGACAAGTCCATCAGGATCGTCGGACGTAAGCAGCGAGAAGGCTACGGCTGGTCGCACGCGGCCCGTAGCCTGCTCTTCGTCGGGACAAGTCCGCTCGGTGGGGACACGAAGGGAAGGAGCCCGAAGGGTGCGTGTCCACCCGCGCCCGCCCACACGATGTGGAAGACTGCCGGCGTCGCGCTGCTGCGCCTGGCACGGTTACCGCTGCGCCCACTCACGGCCCGGCTGGTTTCGGCCGACCTGGCCGACCGCGAAGACGAACGAGGACGGCGCCGGACGGGCGCGATGATCCAAAACGGTTCGATCTGCGAGCTCGACCCTGGATGGGTGCAGTGGCATGTGCCGCCGGCGGTGCCGGCATCGACCCGCTGGTGGTGCTCGCCGAAACCCCTGGTGGCCGGTGCGGCTTGTCAGGGCGAAACGGCCGAGGTTTGGGCAGCTTGTGGCGGCACTCGGTCGCTGTGGCGTGGCTGCGCGCGGCTGGCGCACGAGCATGGCGACCGCGATCCCGACGGCGTCGGGCCGAGCAGGTCTGCTCTGAGCCGCCTGGGTTGGTGGGCCATTGCCGCTGTCGAGCCCGAGTGGCTGGTGCGCTGGTGGCAAGCGGAGGAGCCGACCGACCGCCGCCGACGTCGAGCTCGCCGTCAGTCGGCACCGGGCTGGGACGACCTGGGGCGCCGGCTCGCCGAGCGCTGGGAGCTCGACCCGCTTGTCGATCGACGCGGCCTGGCTCCACGGTGACGCACGGCCACGAGCTCTTGAACGTCGCCCATGAGCCGGCTCGACTTGAGTACATCCAGCAGGCCCATCGCTGGGTCGAGCAGACCCCGCTGGCCCTTGGCCCGCCGCCACACTCACGAAACCATGTCCGAGCGATCCCCGGCTGCGGATCCTCGTCGCGGAAGTTCAATCTCGCACGGCGTTCCGTTCGTTGCACCCGACGCCACTGCCGCACGAAGAGCAGTATGACCCGGCAAAACGCCCAGCTGCGCCTGGAGCTGGCGGCCGCACGGCGCGAGCAGTCGAGCGGCGATCGCCTGCTTGAGGCGCTCGCCGAGTCCGACCCCGCCGATACACCCGAGGAATGGGCGGCCCGAGCCGCTCTGGCGTGGTGCACCGCCCCCGAGATCAGTTCGGCCCGGGTGGTCTGGGTCGGTCCTGGCGCCCAGGAGACCGACGCTGCGGGCGGAACGCCGTGCCGACGGCCGTCGTCCGACGGCGCAACTTCGGGTTCGTGCAGGACGACCGGCCGCCGACACTCATCTTGCCCCTTGCGAACCGTGGACGCGTCGCGGTTTACGTGCATCTGTGGAGCGAGCACGACCGCTGTCGACCTCGAGCAACGACTTGCCCTCTCGTCGACTCTGCGTGCGTGGGAATCGTGGGCGGCCGTGGTTGCGGAACGGGCCATGGCTGGATCGGAGGCTCGAGCTCGTGGCCGGGTCGTTCCGCGAGTACGTCGAGACCGCCGACACTCGACTCGAGAAGCGGAAACTTGATGCCCTCGCCGAGTTTGCCGCCGGTGCGGGGCACGAGCTCAATAACCCGCTTGCGGTCGTCGTGGGGCGTGCCCAGCTCTTGCTCACCCACAGCGACGACCCCGAGACCGCCCGCTCGCTCGGGATCATTCTCAATCAGGCTCGCCGCGCGCATCGGATACTTCGCGACCTCATGTTCGTCGCGCGACCGCCGGCGGCGAGGTGCCGCCTGTTCCGCCCGGCCGACCTGCTCCGAGCCAGTCTGCGCGACTACGAAGCCGAGTGCGCCGCCCGTGGCATACGCCTCGCGATCGACGTCGATAACGCTCTTCCCGAGATCGCGGCGGATCCCGACGCTGTGCGGCATCTCACCGAGATCTTGCTGCGCAACGCCATCGAGGCCACGCCGTCGGGCGGCACGGTCGAGGTTCGCTGGTCGTTGCATGGCGACGAGCTCGCCGGCAGCGTCGTCGACACGGGCAAGGGCATTGGAGCGGGCGAAGCAGCCCACCTGTTCGACCCCTTCTACTGCGGTCGCCAGGCCGGCCGTGGCCTGGGCCTGGGCCTGGCGCGCGCAGCCCGGATCACCGAGCTGTCGGGCGGTAACCTGAGTGGTCGTCAACTCCCGGGCACGGTGCGCATTTCCAAGTTCTTCTGCCCATCAGGCGCCCCCTCGAAAAAACCGCAGCTCAAGGCCGCTCTTGATTTTTGCGGGCCCATTACGATCGCCGCATTTCGCCGTGACGCGATCTCCCGCTGGACTCATGGTGATGTTGCAAGACGGCAACGCGGCCGTCGAATTCAATCTTCATCATGACCGGTCTGTCCGACGCGGTGCGTAGGAATAACGGCACCGATCAAGCACACAGAGACTGCACTCGGAAAGTCGCACGCGGTTGCGTGTGGCCGCATCACGCTTCAAATTCCGCTCTTCAGGAACAAGCATGTTCAAGTACTTGATGTATACGATTCCCGCCTTCGCTCTCGCCCTTGCGAGCCCGGCCCGTGCAGACCTCATCACCAACTTGCAGCTCTACGACGGGACCTCCGGGGCGCCCACCGCAACGATCTACTACACAAACGCCAACGGCACCGGGAGCAATTCCGCATACGTCTACGCCGATCCGCAGGTCAGCTACGGCACGACCAACCCGATGTTCTACTGCGTGGACCTCTGGCACGACAACTACATCGGATCGACGTACACGATCACCCAGGTGTCGACGATGGCGTTTGGCACCAGCACATTCAGCGACGTCGACAACCGGATCGGCTGGCTCTTGAGCCAAAATCAATCCACGCCCGACGAGCGGGCGGCCGTGCAGCTTGCCATCTGGTACACGATCGACAACGTATGGAACCACAGCCTGCACGGCTTCTCGATGAGCACGAGTGATCCAACGATCACGAGCGACTACAACCAGCTCATCAGCTTCGCCGGCTACAACCCGTCGACTGTTTATGGGGCCGACTTCTGGCAGGCAACCCACGACAGCAGCAACACGCTCTATCAGGACCTGGTGAGCGCACCGTCGTCCATCTCAATAAATTCAGTCCCCGAGCCTAACACCCTCGTGATCGGCTGCATCAGCGTGATGTCGCTGGCGCTGTTCCGGTGGTGGCGGATCGGTAAGTAGGCCTTCGTGCACGGCTGAGGGGGGGCTCGCTCGCGGGCGATGATGCCCGAGCGAGCCCTTTTTGCGCGCTCGGTCGCCGCC
The DNA here is from genome assembly GCA_963830625.1 of uncultured Isosphaeraceae bacterium. GTDB lineage: Bacteria > Planctomycetota > Planctomycetia > Isosphaerales > Isosphaeraceae > CAWHMZ01. The sequence goes on from CAWHMZ010000015.1 coordinate 525,601, forward strand.
GCGCCGGGCTTTTGTCTGTTATGCTTCGGCCCTCCCGCCGGAGCGTACGAGCTGCTCGCGCGCCAGCAGGGCCGCACCGAGAATTCCGGCGTCATCGCCCAGGGCGGCGCGCTCGATCGGGATCTTGCCGTCGGGGTCGGTGATCGCCTGCTGCCGCGCCGAGCGCGCGCACCAGGTCGATGTAGGGATCTCTCAAGGCCTCAGCCACGCCGCCGCCGATGATGACGATCTCGGGCCCGAAGACGTTGATCAGGCTGCCGAGTCCCAGCCCCAAGAAGTGAGCGGCGCGTTGAACTTCCTTGAGCGCGACCAGGTCTTCGGCGGCAACGGCTTCGGCGAGGTCGCGACTCTTGAGCCGCCCCTTTGCGCGCCATCTTGTCGGCGAGCACGGTCGGCAGGCCTTTGCGCACGGCCTTGTCGACGCGCCGCGCGATCGCGGTCTTGCTGGCGAGCGACTCCATGCAGCCGCGCGCGCCACAGCCGCACCGGGGCCCGCCCGCTTTGATGATCATGTGGCCGATCTCGCCGGCGTTTGCCGGTCGCAGCCTTCGACGATCTCGCCCTCGGAAAATGATGCAGCCGCCGATGCCGGTGCCGACGAACGCGGCGATCAGGTGGCGATAACCGCGGCCCGCTCCCAGCCGGAACTCGGCGTAGCCGCCGACGCGCACGTCGTTGCGCACCAGCACGGGCCGCTCGAACGCCGCCGCCAGCTCGGGCCCGATCGGGAAATTCCTGCACGTTCAAGTTGGCGCTGAAGAGAATCGTGCCCGACTTGACGTCGAGCGGACCGGGCGAGCCGATGCCCGCGGCGGCGATGTCTCGGCGCGTGATGCCGCGGCCGCCAGCGCCTCGTCGACGCAGCTCGATCGATCGCGGCCACGATCGCCGGCCCGCCTTCCTTGGCCGGAGTCGTTCGTTTGGCGCGACGCCAGGATCTGGTGGTCGCCGCCGACCACGCCCGCCAGGATCTTCGTTCCACCCAGGTCGATGCCCACGACCGGCGGCCCGTCGCCCTGCCTGTTCATTCACAAGACTCCGTTTTGAGGCGGCCGGTCGTTGAGAACCCCATGCCGGCCGGATCGCCGGTGCCGCGAGCGGCCCGCTGATTCTAACTGTTCGATGGCAAGAATGGGAATGAATCGTCCGTTCCATCGTGCAAACGGCGCGGCGAAATTCGCTCGGGACCAGAGCGACGGCGTCAGGTCACCAGCGGCTTGCGCTCGCGGGCCCGGGCGGAATCGTGGTCGGCGTCGTCTGATGCGGCGCCCGGGGGCCGTACCAGCGAGAGGTGAGGCAAGGGAGCGGCTGGGCCTCGATGCGGCGGGCCTTGGTCAGGTCGATCCGCTCGTCGGAGAGAGTCACCTCGAACTTGCGGTTGCCGGGCAGGAGCATCGGGATGCGCACCGTGAACGTGCTGCCCTGGCCGGGCTGGCTGTCGAGATGGACGTCACCGCCCAAGAGCTTGGTCAGCTCGCGGACGATCGACAGGCCCAGACCCGGTGCCCGGCGTGCTCGCGGGTCAAGACGTCTCGCCCTGGCCGGGGAGCCTTGGCCTGGCGGAACTTCTCGAAGATCGTTTCGCGGTCTTCCTCGGCGATCCCGATGCCGGTGTCTTCGACCTCGATCACGACGAACCGGCCCTCCGGCCGCGCGCGCAAGGTGACGCGCCCGCCCTCGGGCGTGAACTTGATGGCGTTGGAGAGCAGGTTGTACAGGATCTGCTGCAGCTTGCCCGGGTCCTGGCGCAAGAGCGGAATCGCCTCGTCGAGCCGGCATTCCAGCGTGATGTTCTTGCGCTCGGCGACGCGGCCGGCACAGGTTCGTCAGGCCCTCGCAGACGTCGCGGATCGAGAAGTCTTCGCTGCGGACCTCCATCTTGCCGCTTTCGATCTTGGCCAGGTCGAGGATGTCGTTGATCATCGACAGCAGCATCCGCCCGGACGACTGGATGTTGCTGGCGTACCGCCGGTGCCGCTCCTGAAGCTGCTCGGTCGCCGCGAGCACCTCCGAGAAGCCGATGATCGAGTTGAGCGGCGTGCGCAGCTCGTGGCTCATGGTCGCCAGGAAATCGCTCTTGAGCCGGTTCATCTCGAAGAGGGCCAGGTTGGCCTGCGCCAGCTCGTCGACCTTGCGGTCGAGGTCGTTGTTGACCTCGCGCAGCTCTTGCTGCATGGCGACCAGGTTGTGAAGCATGCGGTTGAATGCGTGTGAGAGCTCTTCGAACTCGTCGCCGGTCTCGATCTGGCTGCGGATGTTGAGGCGGCCGGCGGCGATCGCGTCGGAGACGTCGCGCAGGTGCTTGACCGGCTTGACGATCACGTAGCGCACGATCGTGTACGACGAGAACATCGCCAGGATCGCCGTGATCAGGGCGGCGGTGATCAGCATGGCGCGGTTGTTGTTGATCGCCTTGATCGTCTGATCCATGGGCAGGGTGACGATGACCACGCCGGCCAGGTCGCCCACCTTGGGCGTGACCCAGTCGCGGCCGTCGGGCGTCGGTCGCGAGAGATGGTTGTCTATCGGGGCATCTTCGCGGCCGTGGCAAATCATCAGGCAGCCAGGTTTGAAGACCACTGCCTGGATGTACTCAAACTCCCGCTTGCCGGCGATATGGCGCTGCCTCCACGACGGGGACTTGGCGCCCGGTTCAGTCTTGTCGCGCAGGCGCGGCATGGTCGGCGCCGGCACGTGGTGCCCGCCCGGGATAATGTCCGCAAGCGCCCCGCGCTCGAACTCGTCGAGTGGCTGGTTTTCCAGCTCCTTCAAGTTGTAGGGATTCAAGACCCGTGCCTTGTAGCTCGGGAGGTCGTCAGCCGGTTCAAACTCGCCCCAAAGCGCGTTGATCACGGACTCGAAATCTTTGTCGCCCAAGGCATTGACGTGATGCTTGCTAGGATGGCGTCACGCACGGTCATCCGCGCCAACTGCGTCTGCTGCATCATCACCAGGCTCTCGGTCTTCTGCCCGTACCAGAAAAAGCTCCCCGACACCAACACGAGGATCCCCAGCCCGAAGATGAAGCGGCACTTGCGCTCCAGGCTGGTCTCGCCGAGCAGGTGCTTGAAGCTTCGATACGACACGGGCGGAATCCTTGTGTCTTACGCTTTTCGGACGTGCCATCGCTCGAGCCACGAGGGCGGTTTGCGCGCGCGCCTGCGCGGGCCCTCGTTTGCGTGGTGTGATTCCCTCAACCTAACCGAAATCAATCAATCTCGCCAGAGAGAGATGAGCTCGCCTTCTCGACAGCGCCCATTGAATTGTACAGTCCTTTGCGGCGCCGAAACGGCGCCGGCTGCGTATTTCAATCGTTCGATTCAAAGGTATCTTGATGTCTATTCTCGATTATATATTCGGCCGGCGGCTGGCGACTTACGAAGAGGGGGAGCAGCGCGTCGGGGTGTGGACGGGCATTCCGATGCTGGGGCTCGATGCGCTGGCCTCGGCGGCGTACGGGCCCGAGGCGGCGCTCACGCTCTTGATTCCGCTCGGGGCCGCGGGAATCGGCTACATCGGGCCGATCAGCACGCTGATCATCGTGCTGCTTTTGGTCGTCTATTTCTCGTACCGGCAGACGATCGCGGCGTATCCGCACGGCGGCGGGTCGTACACGGTCGCCAAGGAGAACCTGGGCACGACGGCGGGCTTGTTCGCCGCGGCGGCGCTCATGCTCGACTATGTGCTGGTGGTGGCCGTCGGCATCTCGGCGGGGGTCGGGGCGCTGGTGTCGGCGGTGCCGGCGCTTCAGCCGCACACGCTGGCGCTCTGCCTGGCGATCCTGGCGCTGATCACGATCGTCAACCTGCGCGGGGTGCGCGAGTCGGGGCTGGCGTTCATGGTTCCGACGTACCTGTTCATCGTGTCGCTGCTGGCGGTGCTGGCCATCGGGATCGTCAAGACGATCTTGGCCGGCGGCCGGCCGGAGCCGGTGGTGCCGCCGCCGGTGCCGCTCGGCGGCAGAGATGGTCGGCCGGCCTCGTGGATCCTGATGCGGGCCTTCGCCAGCGGCTGCACGGCGATGACCGGCGTCGAGGCCGTCAGCAACGGCGTCACGGCGTTTCGCGAGCCGGCGGTCGACCACGCCCGGCGCACCCTGACGGCGATCATCGTGCTCCTGGCGCGTCATGCTCGCGGGCATCGCCTATCTGTGCAAGGCTTACGGGATCGCCGCGACCGAGCCGGGCCAGGACGGGTTTCAGAGCATCCTGTCGCAGCTGGTGGCCGCGGTCATCGGCCGCGGGCCGTTTTACTACGTCACGATCGGCTCGGTGCTCGCCGTGCTGGCCCTGTCGGCCAACACCGGCTTTGCCGACTTTCCCGCGGCTCTGCCGGGTGATCGCCCAGGACGGCTTCCTGCCCGGCGCATTCGCCCACCGCGGCCGGCGGCTGGTCTACTCGCAGGGCATTCTCGTGCTGGCCGCGCTGTCGGCGGCGCTCTTGATCGGGTTCGGCGGGATCACCGACAACCTGATCCCGCTGTTCGCCGTCGGGGCGTTTCTGGCCTTCACGCTCTCGCAGGCGGGCATGGTCGCGCACTGGTGGCGGCTGGGCGGGCCGCACGCCAGGAAATCGATGGTCATCAATGGCACCGGGGCCGTGTGCACGGGGGTCACGCTGGTCGTCGTGCTGGTCTCCAAGTTCCTGGAAGGTGCCTGGGTGATGATCTTGCTGATCCCGGGCTGCTCGTCGGTGTTTCTACTTCGTGCAAGGCCACTACCAGACGGTCGCCCGCGAGGTGGCCAGCAATGAACCGCTCGACACCGCCGACCTCGTCCCGCCGGTGGTGCTCTTGCCGATCCGCGGCTGGAGCGCCATCACGCGCAAGGCGCTGCGGTTTGCTCTCGAGATCTCGCCGGAGATCTACGCACTGCACATCGCCGGCGACGAGCAGACCATGGTGGCACTCGAGGACGGCTGGGAACGGCTGGTTCGCGAACCGACGCAAGCCGCCAACTTGCCCGCGCCCAAGCTGATCGTCATCTATTCGCCGTTCCGCCGGCTCTATTCGCCGCTCTTACAGGTGGTCACCGACCTGCAGAAGGCCCACCCCGGCCGCGACATCGCCGTGATCATCCCCGAACTGATCGGCACCCGCTGGTATCATTACCTGCTGCACAACCAGACGGCGGCCGTCATGGTGGCCTACCTGCGGCTGAGCGGTTTTCGCCGCGTCATCGTCATCAACGTTCCGTGGTATCTCGTCGTGAGTGAGCCCCATCCGCCAAGCAAGAATGCCAGTCCCAAAAGCGGAGCCAGGCCGACCAGCAGGAAGCAGAGCGCGAAGCTGCCGGTCTGGTCTTTGATGCTGCCGAAGATCGGTTGCGAGCGCGCGACGAATAGATTTGCGAGCCCGCCCAGGTAGCCGACGACCAGGCCTGTATGACGCGCCGAGACCTCCTGGGTGAAGGCGAAGAAATTGGCCATGAAGGCGGCCGTCCCCGCGGCCATGAGCGCCAGCAGAACCAGAGCCGAAAAATCGCTTTGGGGCCGCATGAGCTCGACTCCCGACCACGATCAGCAGCGCACAGGCCCCCATGACGGCCTGCCGGGCGCGGCTCGACCGAACGGCCGCCGGCCGCGAGCAACCGCGCCAGCCAGCCGCCGCCCAGGTTGCCCACGTCGGCCGCCAGGAACGTGACGGCGCTCAAGTAATTGCCGGCCTTTTCGCGAAAGCCCCGCTCATCCTTGAGATAGGTCGGAACCCAGTTCACCAGGAAGTGCCAGCACAGGTTGATCGAGATCGACACGACGAGCATGATCCAGAACCGGCGCAGGCGCACGATCTCGGCCAGCCCGGCCGCCAGGCTCTCGCCCTGGAAATGTTCGCGCGGCAGCGCCAGGGTCACGACCAGCGGGCCGATCATCGCGACGGCGATGCCCAGCCAGACAGCCGAGAGCCCGAAACGCATCGCAAACGACGACGCCACCACCGCCGCCAAGAGAACCAGCCCGATCGCGCCGCGGGCGGTCGGCGACAAAGACCGCCGGTCGGACGGGTCGCTCGGTGTTCTGGTCTCTTGCCGCGCGAGCAGCCGCCGGCCCTCACCTCGAACCAAAAACAGCCAGGCGGCCACCCAGACAAATCCGGCCGAGCCGATCACCCCGAAGGTCGCGCGCCAGCCGCAGCAGTGGGCGCCAGGAACGCGACCACGAGCGGCGTGACCACGGCGCCCACGGCCGCGCCCGAATTGAAGATGCCGTTGCCCAGACTGCGATCCGACGGCGGCAGGACTCGCGCCGTCACGCGGAGTGCACAGGGCCAGTTGAACGATTCGCCGACACCAAGCAAAGCCCGGCAAACGAGCAGCATCGCCAGGCTGGGCACAAAAGCCGTCGCCACCGCCGCCAGCGACCACCACGCCACCGCCGCCGCGTACGAAAACCGCAGGTCCCAGCGATCGACCAGGTATCCCGCCGGAACCTGGAAGAGCGCATAGCGTCATCATGAACGCCGAGAGCACCCAGCCGAAGTCGACATATTCCTTGATCGCGAAACTCGGCGCGAATCTGGGAGCTAACGAGCGAGATCGCCTGCCGGTCCATGTAATTGAGCACCGTCGAGGCGAACATCAGCCAGCAGAGAACCCAGGCCCAGGCGGTGGCGCGAGCCGGGATGGCAAGGCCGCGGCTTTGGCGGCTATTGGCAGGTTTGGGCGTCGGATTCAACGAAAACCCCCGTGCAAAACGTCCGCCGGCGCTGTCGCCGTGATACGCACCGCCTGGCCCGCTTTTGGCAATCGCCCACAATGCCAGATGCGCCATGCTCTTGCAACAAAATGCTGCCGGGCTCGATTTGGCAGATTGTGGCAGTTGATGGCAGGTTTTTGAGGGCTGCCCAGTGCATGGCGGCGGTACGCAAAGGCGATACGGAACCAAGCGTTCGAACGCGGCTGGTGCTGTTGTTACTCAAGCGCAAGTCGCCATTCTTTCAAAGCTTGCGGTGGCCGGCTCGGGCGGACGAAGTCAAGGCTCACGCCGATGGATCGAGGGTGTGGGATCGTCAATTTGAGCGAGTGATCGGCTCGCTCACTGCCATTCGCAACTGCTACGTTGCTATCTGGCGCGCCCGACAGACCATCGTCTCGCGTGTTGGCGCCGGGCCTGGCGTCGGAAGGGCGGCCGGCGATTGACGCGCGCAATTTTCTCTACATACATTATACGGCGTTTTCGTAAATTCCTTAACGCGACCTCGCCTAAAACCGTGCAAAACGGTGCGCCAAGTTTGTGGCATGCTTAAGGATAGAAATCTTTGAATAATAATCTTGGTGATCCATTTTGCGCCACGGATCGCGCGTTGTCCCAACCATCGCGCCAGGGCGCCCTTGCCTCTGGAGATCCGGCCGAGCCGGATCGCAGGGCTTTGGAAAACGCGCGAACTGCTGTTCGTGCGGGGTACGCCGGTATGCCTGATGGCAGCAGTCGGTCTGGTCGCAGCGATACTGAGCTTTGCAGCGGGGGCGCAGCCGGTCGCTGCCGTCGCACGATTGGAGCCAGCGGCCATTTCGATGATCGTAGCGGATGACGATAACGCTTCGGACATTCCGGCGCTATATATCAGCTCATGGTCATGACGATGGATGCACGATTTCGCGAGCACTTGAGGTGCTGGGAGGAGGAGCTTGACCATCTCGGACCGTCGTAAAATAATCTGACAATGGGCCTGGCACGCTGGAGTATCCAGAATACATATTCACTAATTAATGTTTATATAATCTCATATAAATTGTGATGCCTCATATCTTTTCCCGTAATCGTGTCAGGAACAGGCGCGACTGAGGGGCGACAAGGTGGGTTTCCCCCTTTTCCTATTGGCATTTCTGGTTGCCGGCTGGTTCGGGGCGCGGCTTATCGGGGTGGGCGTCGTCTGCATCAAGCGTCGAACCATGGAGGTCGGGTTCGGCCGTCATCTCCGGGGACGAGCCGCGGTTTCGGTCGGCGCGATCCTGATCCTCGCGGGCCTCTTGGCCATCGCGCCGTTCGCGTGGGGCATGGGCCACCTTATCATAGATGTTGTGGGCGGTTGGTTCTCATCGACTCGCTAATCCACCGCGCACAGCACTGGCATGATGAGAACTCGATCAACGAGCTCGGCGGCGGCGCCCGTGTCACTTTAATGATTCCAGCGGGAACCGCCCGCGCCGCCTAGAGCTACTTTTCATAAATCCAGCATTACGGTCCAGGCGGTCAGACCTATTCCCAAGTTTCTTCTCGCCGTCGAGCGGCGAGTCTGTTGATATGGTGGGCATGCCACCACGGTTACGCGTCCGGTACTGCGCCGCCGTCCACCAGCTCATGCACGTGTTAACGACGGATGCAAGAGTTCGCGAGCATTTGAGGGGCGGGAGGAGCAGTTGGATCGACCCGATTCGCGGTGGAAAGCTTAAAAACACGTCTGACACGCGTCACGACGCATCCGTCACGACGATTCGCTCGCCACACGTTGGACAGAGGGCAGAACGGGCATGAGCCGCAAGCAGGAAATCTACCGTGAATTCCTCCAATTCGGCTTGCCCTACCCGCGTGGAGTGCGGTATGTCCGCTGGTGGCAGACGGCTCGCCGCGTGGCCCTGTATGAGGAAGCCGAGTTCCTCCACAACCTCTACGTGTCCATCCTGGAGCCCGAGTTCGTGAACCACGACATCTGGTTCCTGAATCATCAGGCGAGGAAGTTCCTGCAGCACGCAGATCCCAGACATACTCCGTGTTATGACCACCATCAGGGTCTGATCCGGGAACTCTTCACCCTCGTCCCTGAACGATTGAGGGACAAGCTGGAGTGGGCTGGGCCAGATGATTCACCCGACACGCGATGACCAACGGCCTCGCGCTTTTCAGCGATCAGAACGACAACAGTTCGTTCCAACACGCACTCCAATCTCGGTTGCATGATGAACACCGTCTTCAAGAAGGCATCTGCTGCGATCGTCATTCTGCTGGTTACATTTGCGCCAGCCGCCGCCCAGAACTCTGGTCGTGGAGGCTTCGGAGCAGACCCGGCGCTCGAAGCCGCTTTGAAGGCCCAGACCGAGTCGGCCACTTCGCAGATGCATGCCTATCTCAACGAAGTCGGTTACAGAATGTTGGCCGCGAGGGCAAAGCGCGTTGAGGCCATTGAGACGAAAGAACAAGCAATTTCCAGGAGGAACGAAGTTCGCCGCCGGATCGTTGACCTGGTGGGTGGCATCCCGGCCACAACGGGTCCCATCAACGCGAAGCTGTTCGATTCCATCAGGGAAGATGGTTTCACCATCGAGAACATCGCTTATGAAAGCTGCCCAAACTATTGGGTCACGGCCAATGTCTATGTGCCCAACGGCAAAGGCCCATTTCCCGCAATGATCATTGCGCCGGGTCACGGAGCCGGCAAGGCAAGCCAGTACACGTGGTCTGCAAATTTCGCTCAGGCAGGCATGCTTGTCCTTGCGATCGACCCGATGGGACAGGGCGAGCGCATGCAGCACTGGGATGACGAGCTCGGCAGGTCCAAGCTTGACGGGAGCGGAGATCACGAGCACGCGAACCAGACGGCTTTGCTCATTGGCCACCACATCGCTCGTTACTGGTTCGCCGACGGGATTCGCGGCGTGGACTATTTGGTCGCACGTCCCGACGTGATCGCTGATCGAATCGGTACGTTCGGGTGCTCCGGAGGTGGAACGGCGGCTGCCTACCTGGCCGCCATGGAGCCAAGAATCCGCGTCGCGGCCGTTGCGTCTTATCTCACGTCGTTTACGGAGCTGCTTCCAGGCAATGGACCTCAAGACGCCGAACAGACACTTCCCCGCTTTACCGCAGAAGGCTTGGACTTCGCCGATTGGGTTGAGCTCGCCGCACCGCGGCCTTACGCAATCGTCGCATTCGAGAAAGACTTCTTCCCGATCGGCGGTGCAAAATGGACTTTTGCAGAAGCCCGGAGGATCTACGCCCTGTATGGAATAGAGAGCAACCTTCAACTGATACACGGTCAAGGCGGACACTGCAATTTAGGTCCGGTTACGGATCAGCTCATGGCGTTTCTCATGTCGCATTTGTTCCCCGGCGAGACCGCGGTCAAGCGATTTCAACAACGTCGTCTCAAGAATTCCGACAGACTGACGGTTACGCCGACCGGCCAGGTTTCAACTTCGCTCAACAGCCTGACCGTTGAGGCCATCGTCCGGCATGATGCGACGAAGCTGATGGCGAACCCTCAAGCCATCACGAATCAAGACTCGCTTTTGCAACTCCAGGCGAAGGTTCAAGCCGATGTGCGGCAGTTGGCTGGCGTCACTGCCGACGAGAAGCAATTGCCGAAGGCGACATCGAGCATTCTGAAGCAGGCGAGCGACTACAGAACCGAATCGCTCAAGATCGAGAGCGAGTCGGGCATCGTGTTGGGCGGTGCGCTCGGAATCCCTCAGACCGGCAACACTCACGATCACCCGGCGATCGTATGGCTTGATGCTACTCCCCCTGAAGTGATTTCGCGCAGCCCCGAGTTCATCCGCCTGGTCAGAGCGGGAAATCTCGTGATCGCTTTTCAGCCCCGCGACGTGCTCGGAGAACCGCAAGGTGGACCTGAGCAACTTGCGCTGGGCCATTACATGCCGGAACTGCTGCGAGCCGTTGTGGTGGGCAAGACAATCGTCGGCATGCGCGTTGACGACGTCGTACGAGTCATGAACTGGATCTGCACCCGCAACGACGTCGATCAGAGACAAATCTCGCTTTATGGAAAGGGTGGCCTGGGAATGGTGGCCCTTCATGCGGCTGCCATTGATCGGCGTGTGGGAAGACTACTCTTGGAAAGCAGCCTTTTGTCCTACCGCACAGCGCTCAACGCTGGCCTTCACAAGAATCTTTCGGAGATCCTCATCCCGGGCGTGTTGACGCGATACGACACGCCTCAGCTCATGCAAGTGATTTTTCCGCGACCCATCATTCTGATCAACCCAGCCAACGCGATGGGTCAAGAGCTAAGACGGCGAGTGGTTGAAGAAGCACTGTCAACAACGTTCGCAACGGACAGGGCCTTGAGCAAGCCCGATCGAATCAAGCTCTACCATCGAAGTTTCGGCGACCCAACGCCGTTCGAGTAATTGGGCTCGTGTTGTGATCCGTCGATCTGACCTGACCTGCTTACAATCGATTGGCTTTCCCAATGAAACAGGCCGAACTGAACAAGTTGCTGAGCTCGGTACTCAGGCAATCGGCGAAGGCGCATAAGTGGAAATGCAGCGCGGGCTACGTATTCAAAGCGGCCGATTCGCTTTTCTTTTCGATCATTATTCTCGGACGAGTGAAGCAGCGCCACCTATCCTACTCTCTTTCCTACAAATTGCGCGCGTTCGACGATCTGTTCTGGAAGATTGTCAAATTGGAAGAGAACCTGAAGCAGCCTCTGAGCTTTCGTGCGTCTGGAGCGTGGACCGCTCCCATGTCGGAGGTTTCCAAGGGTGAACTGCCCAATGCCGATTGGAACGAGGGCGAACTTCATAAGGGAGTGGACGAGATCATCAGGCGCTGCGAGCTCGACGCAGAGAAGGTCTCCAGCGAAATCCAGGGGCTGGATGACAATCTGCGAGTTATCGAAGGACTTCACAAACGCCATAAGGATGAGTACCCGAATAGCCGCAAGGATATTTGGATGGAACGATTGTTGACCTCCATTCTCAAGCAGGACTATCGCGATTCGGAGCGGATTGTTCGAGATCGGCTCGACAGTGGTGAATCGGGGGGATTCCTATCTGGTAGCAAGTCGTTTTATAAACTGGCTGATGAGTACCTCCAGAGCGTATCGTGAGCGAAGTATAACCCACGCTTACAGCTTGGAGTCTGGCAAGCGGTACCGGCGAGTTACCCTGCCGCGCTAGCGGGTTACGAAACGTGAACCCCGCGCGGCAAGCGACCCGGCCCGCTCAACAGAAACCCGATGGCAGCTCGAAAAGAAACCCGATCGCTTACCGACCTCGTCGCCGACGTGGCGTACCGCAAGAGTCGCGCCGCTCGAGCGCGCTTTGCAGGTTCCCCGCCGGGCCTGGAGGCACCGCGGGATGTTTACCTGGCTGCGTGCGCTTCCATCGGGGCGCATCTCGAAGGGCCTTATGGATTCAAGTACGCCAAGAGCGGCCCGCATGCTCAAAGGCGAACGCGCGACTTCACATTTCAGATCAGCTTTCAATCGAGCGTACACAACGTTGCAGGTGAGCACGTCGTCCTGTGGATTCATGCCTACGTCCGGTCCGCAAGATTCAAGAAGTGGCGCCAAGAACAGCCGCATTTGAATCCGACTGATTACGTCGCGGGCGGGCAGCTCGGCAACCTTCAGACCGATCACTCCTGGCTCGAGTGGGACTTGGCCAAGCCCAGCATGCGGGATGAAACGGTCGGCGACGCGATCAAAGCTATCGAGGACATAGCATTTCCCTATTTCGCAAGATTCGAGGATCCACCATCGCTTTTTCAATTGCTTGTCCACGAAGAGCTGCCGGCCATGTCGATTGATCAAGTCATTCCATTCCTCATGTCTTTCTCCGATCACGGGACGGCCCAGTCGGCTGCGGCGAGTTTCCTCGCCAGACGGCCGGACTTGATCGAGGAATATCGGGAAAGCTATCGCCGATTCGCCGAGCACGGACTCCCATCGAGTCGGCCGTCGGGATTTGCGGAAGCGCTGGCGTTTGCATCGCACGCGTTCCAGTTCGGCGAGCTCAGGCCGAAAGGTTTGTAACAGCGCTGCGCTTCCCTTTCGTGGGCAACTTGAAAATAGGGCTGTCCCCCAGGATGTACCTGCGCTTTACGGTGTTGCGCGATTCCGGTTCCTTCGCCCCGAAGGGGCGCCCACAAATCAGCCCATGGCAACGCCCTAGGGGAATCAATGCGCCACGTGGGATCACCGCTTTCGCGCGCGTGCCCGTAAAGGGCGAAACAATCCCCCGATTTGTAGCGCCCCTTCAGGGCTCAGATTCGGCTGGGGTTCCCGCGTTCCCAGGGCAACGCCCTGGGCTGTTTTATTCGGCCCCTTCGGGGCACTCGTCAAAATGCGCCACATCAAGTCTCGCGATTTCAGCGGCGCGCATTTCCGCGGGGAACAGCCCAACGGGTTCTGCTTCTCGACCGCCCGTTTGATACGATTGCAGAGCGCCGTTTCGCAGGCCCCTGGGACGGACCTTCGGATGTTCAGCGCACGGCGACCGCACCAGGAATTTAAGCTCCCGTGCCGGCAGGGAGGTTGACTCATGCGGAGTGAATCCCCGTTCGAGGCTGCTCAATACGCGCAGGACTTTGCGCGCAGGGGTATTTCATTCGTGAGGGGGTGCTTTCGGACGTTGAGGTCGAACACTTCATAACGGCTGTCGAGCGGATTCCGGATGGCGAGGAAGTTCGCCGCCGGCGTGGGGTGCACGGTGTGCGAAACCTTTTGGAGATCCTTTGGAAGTGATCTGCACGGTGCGACGCGGCGGGGTCGTCACGATGTGCCCGCTACTCCTCCACGCGTCGGCGAAGTCGGCAGCAGTGGGCCATCGCCGCGTCATCCACATTGAGTACGCTTGTGACGACTTGCCCCAAGGCCTCGAGTGGCACAATCGCGTTGGTGCTTAAGAGGGAGGCGGAGTTCACGCATGAGCCGATTCGGTCTGGTGCATGGTGCTGGTTTGGGAGCTTGGTGCTGGGAGCGGCTCGTCGCGGAGCTCGAGGCGCGTGGTCACCAAGCGGCGACTGTAGACCTTCCCCTGAACGACCCATCTACTGGCGCCAGCCGCTTCGCGGAAAGGGTGCTCGAAGCCTTCGCCGGGTTCGATGACTTGGTCCTGGTCGGACACTCCATCTCCGGATTGATCATCCCGGTCATCGCTTCGCGTCGCCCTGTGCGGCATGTGGTGTTCCTGCACGCCGTGCTCCCCAAGCCGGGATTGAGCCTTGCCGACCAGGTGGCAGCCGAACCCGACATCTTCAACGCGGAGATGATGGCGGTCCCGCCCTCGTCGTGGTCAGACGAGGCGATTGTGACCCGCTTCTTGTTTCACGACTGCACGCCGGACGTTGCCCACGACGCCTTCGCGCGACTGCGTCCCCGTCGGGAGGGCCGCGGTGCGCTCGTCACGGAGATCACTCCGCTGCAAACCTGGCCTGACGTGCCGAGTTCCTACATCCTCTGTCGAGATGACCGGACGGTCACCCCTGCCTGGGCGCGCCGCGCCGCACGCGAACGGCTGGGAGTCGAGCCGATTGAGATTCCCGGTGGTCATTGCCCGATGCTCTCCCGCCCTGGTGAGCTCGCGGAAGCGCTCAGCCACTGTCTCTGACGACTGGGGTGTGGTGTTTCGTACTCGGGGTCCGGATGTGGGCTGAAGAAAAATCGGGCGTAGTACTGGCATTCTCCGACTGCGTGTGCTGTCGGAATCTGTTCGCTCTCGGGCAGGAGCCCCCGCTCAAACGGGATTAGGAAGGCAGGAAGGCAAGAATAGCCCAAAGACGCAATGGCCGAGTTGAAGTCCGACCGAAACCTTCGTGTCCTTCGTTCGCTTCTGTTCCAGGATCAGTTATACGCCGTGCGCCCGCTATTCACCCCGCTGCAAATGCACCTTGAACAAAAGGGAACGAAGGTAACGAAGAGCGAGATAACAGCTTAGCGCGGCGAAGCCGCAGGCGATAGGGGTAGGGAGGGTTTGAGCCCCCCCTCCCTCCGAACCGGACGTGCGGTTCTCCCGCATCCGGCTCTCCAGTTAGTGGTTCACCTCAAAGAGGATTGACGGAACGTCGCATGAGCTGTTGCCAAGCTGTACAACCCGTGCGCGGCAAAGAATGCATTATTTGCCTCCTTTGACCCCTTGTTCAGGGCCGTCAACATCCGCTCTGTCCAGACCACGGGTTCGACCCAGAGCCATCGGCGCCAGATCTCTCCGGTACGTGTAGCCCATTCGGGCACTGCCACCGGTTGGTTTTCCGTCGGTTTGGTCATCGCGTCTCCACCTCCCTACGCCCCTTGGCTCCGCCGGCGTTACCCGGTTTCATCGCTACTACGGGCGCTCTGACTCCTGCTCGGGGGCTCTTCGGATCCATCATGAACACCGCTTGGTCCCGAGCAGGTCTCCCCGCTTGCTGTGTTTGGCCTTCCGACCATTCCATCCCCAACCACCCAGTGGGTCCCGTGATCGCTTTAACACGCTACCCCTCAGCGTCACGAGTTTCCGGATTGCTCCGGTCCAGGCTTCGCCAGTTGCTAGCAGGCTCGCCACCCATTAAGGCCGAATCGGGTTCACTTGCGTTACGGACTGGTCGTTCACCGCCGGTTGCTTCCCACCCACTCTCCCGAGTACGCAGTTACCATTGGTTACAGGCCGGAGAGCGCGTGCCTGAAGAGGACATACACCTCTCTGACCAAACACACTCACGGGCGCACTAGCAGGCACGCTCCGAGCGTGTGAGTTTTTTCGGAAATTCTAGTTGACATTTGTATTGTCTATGATATCCTATCACGCATTCATACGAATCGCCCAGATTCGGGCTGTCCACGCGTTGCAGGAAAAACGCCATGACGCGGCCCCTTTTTGACCCCAATGACTTGCCTGAGCCGCCATCGCCGGCACAAATTGCCCAGTCCATGCCCGCGGACAGGCCACGATTGCGCCGCCCGGTTCGCGACCAGGTCGAGATGCATACGGCATCCCTCGATGATTTGCTGGATGCAGACCATTCGGTACGCATTGTCTGGTCGGCCGTCTGTCGGCTCGACCTGAGTGCCTGGCTTAGGGACATCAAGGCGGTCAGGGGACACGTCGGCCGCGACGCCACAGACCCCCGCCTGCTGGTCGCATTGTGGGTCTTCGCCACCTTGAAGGGAATCGGCAGCGCTCGTGAGCTGGCTCGGCTCTGCTCCGAGTCTCTGCCTTACCGGTGGCTTTGCGGCGGGGTGAGCGTCAATTATCACATGCTTGCCGACTTCCGCTCTCAAGGCGGCGACAAATGGGACGAACTGCTCACGCAAATCGTTGCCGTCT
This sequence comes from uncultured Isosphaeraceae bacterium, assembly GCA_963830625.1. Lineage (GTDB taxonomy): Bacteria > Planctomycetota > Planctomycetia > Isosphaerales > Isosphaeraceae > CAWHMZ01. The sequence goes on from CAWHMZ010000015.1 coordinate 541,584, forward strand.
TGTTGAACGCGGGTCTGGTGAAAATGCACCGGGCGGCTCAAGACGGTATGAGGGTGCGTGCCAGTGCTGGCAAGAGCTCGTTTCGCAGGCGCGGTCGACTGGAGGAATGTCTGGTAGAAGCGCGGCGGCAGGTTGAAACGCTCAAGCAACTTGCCGAGCAGGATGGAGAAGACCTGACACGACGCCAACGTGCCGCCCGCGAGCGTGCGGTGCGCGAGCGTCAGGAACGAATCGAAGCGGCGATGCGTGAGCGCGATGAGTTGCAGCAGCAACGGGAAGCCTCGGCGAAGAAGAGCGGTCGCAAGACGGATGAAGCTCGAGCGTCGACCACGGATCCCGAGGCGAGGACCATGAAGTTCGCGGACGGAGGATACCGGCCGGGGTATAACGTTCAATTCACTACCGACACCGAAAGCGGCGTCATCGTCGGTGCGGACGTGAGTAAGGCCGGGACCGACAGCGAAGAGCTGGTACCCATGCTTGATCAGTTGGACGAGCGTTACGACCGCGTGCCTGATGAAGCGCTCGTCGACGGCGGTTTCGCGACAGTGGAGACAATCGACGGGGCGGCCGAGCGCGGCTGTACCGTGTACGCTCCGCTCAAAGACGAGGAGAAGCAACGGGCGGAGGGAAAAGATCCGCATGCCCCCAAGAAAGGAGATAGCGAGGCGGTTGCTCAGTGGCGGAGCCGAATGGGAACCGAATCGGCCAAGTTGATCTATCGGCTGCGGTGCCAAACGGCGGAATGGGTGAATGCACAGTGCCGCAACCGCGGGCTCTGGCAGATGCCGGTACGCGGCCGGCCGCGTTGTCGCATTGTAGCACTGATCTATGCAATTGCTCATAATCTGGTCGCCGGTGAGAGGCTGCGCTTAGCCGTGGCCCAAGCCAGGGTTTGAACGTGATCCTGCGAAAACAGGTCAATATAGGAAGAATTATTTGACGTTATCGAGAACTCATTGATGAGCGGGCCGAACCGCAGGCCGTGATGGCGTCGGAATGGCGTGACCCCAGACCAAAATCGTCTGCCGGCTAATCTCCAGCGACTCCTCAAAAAGATCACGGCCTCTCCGCGTGCCGTGGCTGAATCTGGCTGGAGCAGTTCTTCGGGCAATGGGCTACGGCACGCGGAGCGTGCCTGCTACGACGAGTGGGGATTCGCGCAACAAAACTGGTGGGAAGCGCGAAATGCGGCAAGGCCAACTTTCCATCAGCCCAGTCCGGCTGTGCCACCCGAACCTCGATTCTGGCCGTGGCCGTGTGTGAAGTAGGCACCGGCGCCGAAGACAACTAATTAGGAGTTGGACAGCGGGGACGGCGGCGCGGTACGGTTCGGCGAGAGCGAGCAACTGGTGAGTGAGAGCTTCTAGGCGGGACCACATCGCTGCGCGGGTTCGGGGTCCGGGGTTCCAGGCCGAAGAACCGCCCGGGCCGCCCCGTCCGATCCGTCCGATCCGTCCGATCGGACACGGCGGCCGGCCTGTACGGTCTCTTCAGCGGGTCCAACAAGTTCCAAGTTTTTTCTCGCCGTCGGCCGCTGAATATGTTGATATGGCGGCGATGCCACGGCGATTACGCTACCGACCGTCGGGCGCGATCGACAAGCTCGTGCCCTGATCATCGCCGGATGCACGAGTTCGCAAGCACTTCAGAGGCTGGCAGGACGAGTTGGACCATCTCGGAGCGTTGGAAACAACTTGAAAATAGGCCTGCCGCCCCTGGACAAGCCTTGGCCCCTGCAGGGAGAACAACTCGCATGACGAAGGAACCATCGCCGCAGCGTTCGGGTGGGCTGACCGGTGCTCTCGTGGGCGCCGTGTCTCGTCCCGTGGTTGTCTCGGCGTTCTGGCTTGGCGCTAAGAGCCGAGCGGGCGAGTGGTTCATGGTGCTGCTCTCGTCTTGTCTCGTCGGCGTGCTCGTCGGTTGGCTTGTGGGCCGGAACGCGGGTTTCAGAAGCTCAGTCCACCACCCTTGGATCGGCCCTTTGATCGGTGCCGTGCTGGGCGCCGCTGTGGGGTTCACCTCGTCCGTAGTGACCTTAGGTTGTCTCTGCCTGTTGACGAGCGATCATTTTCGCGAGGTGAACATTCAGCATTACTGGACTTTCATGGCGCTCGTTGGTGCTCTCCCGGGATTTTGCGGCGGCCTGATCGCCAATCGAGTCCGTCAGAAGCTGGCTGATCAGAGCCCGGAAGTTCACCTTGGGCCCGCGGACGAGAAATCCGGTCCGTCGGATTAACCCGGATACTTGCCAGGTCAAGCCTCGCGCGAGGAACCATCATGTTCAGGCACCGTGGTCTCGGCGAAATGCTTGCTGCGGTCGTCGTGATCCTATCGGGCGGGGCCCTCCTTGTGCCGTTCCTGCAGCCGGCTTCAACAATACGCGTGTCCAAGGAAGATCTGCGCAGGTCATTTGACTCGGACATGCGCAACGTTGTCTACGTGTGGGACCCTACGGATTGCCGTCCGGAGCCCCAGCGCCGATTGTCTCTCTTCGAGTTCGTTTACCAAAGTTACAGCAGCTCGGCCTGGGTCCCGCAATCTTCGCTGGAAGGGAACTGGATGACTCGGGCTGTGCTGGGAAACAACCACACGATCGCACGAGAACGGGTCGGACTCGTTCCGTGGCGGGAGAACAAGATCGTGGCGGCCTTCGGGATGGCGCCCAACCCGACAGCGGGCCAGCCCCTCAGTTGGTCGATCAACTGCCTGGCCTGCCACATGGCGGAAATCGATGGTGTCGCTTACTTCGGGGCCGGCAGCAAGATCCTCGATGAAAAGGCACTTGCCGACACGGTCAAGCTGGTAACCAGTTCCGCGGGACGGTATCGACTCGCACACGGCAGCACCGATTACCGCATGGCGGTGCACGTTCACGAAGTCATGATGCGTCATCATCACGACAAGATCGATCCGCTCACGTGCGCTCGCTCGACGGCCTTTCCGGCCTCTCACGTAGAAATGTACATGCGGGCGCACGGCAGCGTGATGCCGAGCAACGAACACGTGGGCCGGGGCGATGTGAAGACTCCTCCGCTGTGGCACTCGGCGGCGAAATCGCCCTTCGGGCGCTGGTACTGCGACGGCAGCTTTCATGCGCCCCTTCCGCTTATGGCCTCGTCCATGGAACTGGAGCTCGACCAATCATTCGAGAAGCTGGTGACCTCGGTACTGCCCACCATCAAGCGAGACTTCGACACGGTCATCCGACATCTCAGGCCGCCGAAATATCCTTACCCGATCGACCGAAGGTTGGCCGAGAAAGGGAAAACCCTGTTCTACGCCGAGGAGATCGGCTGTTACAAATGCCACGGCGTGTACGACGCGAAAGGAGGCGTCGAGTGGACCGGCATGCACGTGGATGTCGGGACGGACCGAGCCCGCGTCGAGGTGGTCTCGCCCGGATTCATAGACGCCTTCAACCGCAGCCCACTGGCTGCAGAGGGCCGGCTGGAGAAAAGTGTCGGATATGCCGCGACCCCTCTCACCGGAGTCTGGGCCAATTACCCATACCTGCACAACGGCAGTGTGCCGACGCTCCACCACCTGTTAGGTCCTGCATCGGAGCGGCCGCGTCTCTTCAGCGTGAAGGCGGCGCGTCGGTTCGATCCCGAGCGCGTCGGCCAGCGGCTATACCTGGATAGTCAAGTTGAACGGTGGAGTGAATCAGAGCTTCTCCACTGGTTCGGCGCCGACCAGAACTGGTTCAACGCGAGCCGGACCGGCTGTGGCAATGAGGGCCACGATTTCTGGTCGCGGATCAAAACAGACTCAAACCGTAAGGCGTTGGTCGAGTATCTCAAGACGTTATAGTGCGTGATCGCTTCCGCGCGCCGTCTCCGCGCGCGCTCTGGTCACGTGAAGGTCGAGCTGAGCGAGGACTTGCGGGTCGTCCACACCGCCGCTTAGAACTATCATTCGGCAAACATCCTACACCCGCAGTGGCCGGTGCCCTCGCCACGCACGGGTGTGCACGAACGTGAACACTCCCCTCGGCGCATTTTATGAGATCTGATATCGCAAATCAGAGATGGGCAAGCTTTTCGCGGTCCGCATGTCGAAGTCGGGCCTCCTGATTCATCAAGCGTCTCGCGGCCTATGTCGAGCGTTGCGCGTCGCGGCCTGCTTTCAAGCGCACGCTCGATGCCCACTTGCAGGACTTCCAGAGCCCCACATAGAGCGATAGGAGAACCCATGTCCGGCACGACGTTCCATTTCGTGACGGATGGAATCCACCGCGCCCTCGAGAGAGCCACAGCGGCCGCGAATGGGAAAGACGTTTGTATCGGAGGCGTCGCCACCGCTCAGCAGTATCTTCGCGCCGGACTCGTCGATGAGCTGAATCTAGCGATATGCCCCGTGCTTCTCGGCTCGGGCGAACGCTTACTTGGCGACATTGATCTCGTCAAGCTCGGATACACCTGTACGGAGCACGTCGCGGGCGAGCGTGCGACGCATGTTGTTCTAGGGCGTCACGCAACCTATTGAAAAAAACGGGGAGATCTCATGTGCTTGCGGACGGCCCGCAGCGGGCGGGTACGCGGATTTGATGCTCGTGACCTGTGCTCCGGCCCGCTGACGCGCGACGAGTTTAATCAGCGATTGATGGCGGCTGCTCTCATCACCCGCCTGCCCGACCCATCCCTCGACATCGACAAAGACGACCCGGCCGATCAGCCGGTCCCCATCAAGGGTGAGCCGCTGTCGGAAACCATCATCCGCGAGCGGCGCTGAGGTGGCGGCCCATTTCGTATCTGCAATGCGGATCGATTTCGTGTCCGTTCCTCGGCTACAGTCGTAATGCAAGAGCGGACCCATGACCGTCCCGCGTCGTCGAGTAAAGACGCCCACCAGCGGGGGCCTCTTGCTCTTCGCGCGTGTGCGCGTTAGCTATTAGCCGTGCCCCGATTTGACCCGCGCGGGTCTCGGGGCAATCCGAGCGACGGCGTTCGGACCCGCGTCGAGGCTGCGGAGGTATGGTGGTCGCTGGCGACCCGCGGGCGATGAACGACGTTTCGCATCTCCTTTCAGCGATTGAGCAGGGCGACCCACGGGCAGCCGAGGAGCTCCTGCCCATGGTTTACAAGGAACTGCGCAAGCTGGCCACCCAGAGGCTTGCTCGCGAGGCACCCGGGCAGGCCCTCCAGTCGTCGGATCTGGTCCACGAGGCATATCTGCGGCTCGTCGGCGAAGATGCCCAGAGGCAGTGGGACAGCCGCGCGCTCACTTCTTCGCCGCAGCCGCGGAGGCGATGCGCCGCATCGTGGTCGAAGAGGCTGGCTGCCCTCGGCACGGATGGTACGGTGGTGGGCGGCTCCTTCGCTCAGCCGCCGCGATGGCCGACAGAAATCTGACGATTTACCACTGCGATGCGCGGGTGTTGGGGGTCAGCGACTCCTCGTTGGCAAGTAGTCGTACCAAGTCGCGCCGTGTGTTGTGCGCGTCGGCCGGATCGACCGAAGCGTCGAATGCCGGCTTCAGGTCATCATGCTGCAACCCGAGATTTTGCTTCGTCGTCGAAACCCTGTCATAGCCGGTGATCATTCTCCAACTCCTCGCCGCTAGAGTAAAGAAACCCGTCGCGTTGGGTTTTTTGAGATAGAAGTCGCTAAACGGCTGGAGCAGTAAACAACACGCCCATTTGATTGATGACCGCCGAAGCACTCGAGGAAATCGATTCGCCACCGATGACGGGGCCGCGAGTAAAGAAACCGTAGGATTGATTTACTGGCACCAGGGCAACCACCGTTGTCTGTGTCAACGCACAGCCCTTCTGACAGAAGTAAGAACTCTGACGCCTGAACCCCGCGCCGGAATCGGCGGTTTGTGATACCATCGACAAGATCGTACGGCGACACCGCTCTGTCACGCATGGTCAAGTGAAGAGAGTTTCCAAGGCGAGGTCTCATCGTGACGTCCGATCGCATCTCTTCCGTCGGGCTCCGGATGATGATCGCGGCGTGTTGGATCGCCGGAATCGTGACTCGTGTCGCGGCCGCAGCGCCGGGAGAGCTGAAGGGACGTGTAGTCGACGAAACGGGAGGTGTGGCGGGCGCAAAGGTCTGGGTTATCCCGGCAGGCGTCGGCCAGACACCCGACGCGGCGGTGGCCGAGGCCGTGACCGACGGGGAAGGCCGCTTCGCGATCACCGGTTTGTGGGACGATCCTGCTCGGGGCCCGCTCGGTGCCGTCAATGTCTTCGTGCGCGACCGTTCCGGTCGGGTCGGCTGGGAGTTCGTGCATCCCTTGAACTTCAGGAGGAGGCCGATCCGACTCGCCGCGGTGACGGAGGTCCAGGGCCGCATCGTGGACCGCGACGGGGCGCCGATCGCCGGGCTCGAAGTGATCCCCCGCTACCTCACGGAGCCCAGACACGGCTCGGCCGGCGTGGCCCTCAGCCCCGACGTCGCGGCCTGGCATGCGGCGAGGACCGACCCCGGCGGCGCGTTCCGGCTGCGCGACATCCCCATCGGCATGTCGGTCTCGGTCGTCATCGAATCGCCCCGGTTCGCCCGGCCGCGCATCACCTGGGACCCGAAACGACCCGTGGAGATCACGCTCGATGACCGACTCGGTTCGGTCAGGGGCCGCCTCGTGCCGCACGAGGGCGCTGGACTGGCCGGGACGCACGTGATCGTGGCGAGCGCGAACGGCGGTTTCCTCGGGGGCAACAAGCACTACCAGCAGTTCGTCCTCAGGTCGATCCCGACCGGGCACGACGGCTCGTTCCGTTGCGAGGGCCTGCCGCCCGGGCGGTACGATATCCAGACCGACGTCCGTCCCGAGGCCCCGTTCGAGGGGGGCCTGCTGCACGGCATCGAGGTCGGTCCAGGTGCGGACGTTGCCGCCCTTGAACCCCGGCTCCAGCGGTTGCCGGTGATCACCGGCCGGGTCGTTGACGCGGTCGACGGCCGGGGACTTGCCGGGGTCGGTGTGGTCTTCCGCGTCGGTGAACGGCCCTGGCTCAACGCGCTCTTTGAGTCCACGACGACCGACGCCAAGGGCTATTACCGCTATCACCGGCCCCGCGACCTCGTCGAGGTCGTACCCTCGCGGACGAAGACCCACACTGGGCTCCGCTCTGATGTCAGACCACGGATGATGGTCGCGTCTGACCAGCGGTGGCCCGACCTCAAGATGGCCCGCGCGGCGGCGGTCGATGGTCTCGTGATTGACGGCGGCGGTCGCCCCGTGCCCCGCGCCGACGTGTTCGTGTTCGAAGAGGGAAGGCCCTACCCGTGGGACGGTCCGGCGGCTGTGACCGGGGCCGAGGGGACCTTTCGTCTCGAAGGACTGGTTCCCGACGGCGCCGTGTCCGTCCTGGCCCGCACCACGGCAGCGGCGACCGCTGTGCCCGTCGACGTACCGCCCGCGGGGCAAAAGGACCGGGTTCGGCTGGTTGTCGAGCCGGGGCGGGTGTCGCACATCCGGGGGACGGTCACCGACCAGTCCGGGAGGCCGGTCACGGGGGCGATGGTCTGGCTCCACTGGACGAGCGATCGGTTCGGGGGTTGGGCGTCTCTGGAGAAGATGTCAACCGACGCCTCGGGCCGGTTCGTAACGTGCGCGCTCTGGCCCGGCTATCGCTACCGTGTGTGCGCCGAGAGCGACGAGCTAGGCGAGTCAGCGCCGCGCGAGGTGATAGCCCAGCCTGGCGGAGAGCACGACCTCGGCACGGTCGATTTGGTCGATTCATGACGCACGTTGAGCGACTCGCCTGAATTATAGACGGCTTGGGCGGCATCGCATCAGGCCGAGCAGAGACGACACGTAGCAGGTGGAGGGACCGTTTGGGCAAGCAGGACGGTTCGCAATCTCAGGGTCACAATCGGGCGAGCGAATGCTCCGATGAGGAGTTTGTAGCCGACCTCGGGCTGCCGCTTCATTCGCCGGAGGCCCGGGTCGCGCTTGCGAGACGCACCACCATCGCCGAACTCGCAGACGCCCCAAGCATTCACGCGTCGCTTCCTGGCCTGTCGAGTTCGATCTTGGCATCGCCCAGATCTTTGACCTTGCCCGGTTCCACTTGAATCCTCGTCCGGCCCCGCCGTGGCGACAGGTCAAGCTTCAGGCCCTTGGCGGCGGCGGCGGGATCGATCAATGCCGCGACGTTGTAGTTTCGCAAGAGCAGTGGGCGCATCGACCCCCCTCCCGCCGCGAGTTGGAGAAAGTCAGACTGCTCGACAAACGGCGCATTCTTGACCAGTTTCTTCAGCTCGTTCCGGTCCACTGTCGCCGGCAGGTAGGACTGAAAGTAGTCGTACGTATACGTCGAGATGGAGCTGTTCAATATCCTCCCACCGACTGTAGGCAAGTAGGACTCATAGGGACCCCCATACGCCTGGAAGACCACCACACCAGGTCCCGGTAAGGCCGACAGCGTGAAGGACCCATCCGCTCGCAACTCCCTCATCCCTGAGTGCGGCACCCCGTGGCGCGGGAAGCGCTGATCGACGGAGGGATTCGGGAACAGTGGGTGATACTCGACAGATCCTTTGACTGGCTGGCCGGTCGCTGCGTCGAGCACGCGACCCTGCACCGGAATCCCGCGCGGGAGCTTGACGTCGGCCGTGATGGGCTCGAGCCCCGGCGTATCGTCGAGGGGGAGATTCATGGCGAGGAACGGTGCACCCGACGGCGGCAGGATTTCAAGAGAGTACTCCCGCGACTTGGGGTATCCCTCGAGCTCGAATCGTCCTGCTGCGTCCGAGGTGGACCGGCTAAATGTGTAACCGTGGATTGTGACGTCTGGCACCGGATTTCCGGTCAGTCCGTCGCGAATCGTTCCCTGAAGCCGCCGCGAAGGCTGGGCGAGATAATCGAAGGTCGCTGGATAAATCCGGTGCTGGCTAAGTGAGTCCCGCAAGGGCGCCCCGACGGCTTCGGGCGCACGCGTTATGGCCCACTCCAGCTCATGAGCAATCGAGGGTCCTTCGATCTCCAGCCGCACCACCCGCTCGCGGCCCAGTCCGGCCACGCGGAACCGGCCATCGGCGCCCGTGGTGACCCCTGCCGGCTGGCCCGGAGCCGGAGCACAATCCCATCCATCGACGAATCCATGGTTACCAATAAGCCATTGCCCATTCCGCGCCGCCGCGATAACGGGGCCAAGGTCCTCGCCAGAACAGATCCGCAGGTCGTGCAGGCGCACCTTGGCCCCCGCGACCGGCTTACCCTGTAGGTCGAGGACGCGTCCCTCGATCGGCACGTCTCCAACCAGCCGTAAGGTCAACTCCGCCCGTTCCGAGGCCTTGCTGTTTTCGCCTGGGCGCGCGTTTTCCGTGCTGTCGGACCAGACGAATCCCAGTCCCTCGGCCGCCGCGACCACGCGAATGAAGCCCAGCGGGTTTTTGTTCGTGCCGTCCCGGAAATCGGACTCGGCAATGGTGAAGACAAACCGGCCGTCCGGTCCGGTCGATCCCTTTTCCAGAGGAGAAGTGAACCCGTGCTTGGGATCATAGAAGACGACGTAGAGCTTGGCGCCGGCCCTCGGCTTCCCCTGCGGGTCAAGCACGCGGCCCTTCAAGGTCACATGTTTGGCCTTGCTGTCTCCGGAGGGACGGTGGGACTGGTTTTGCGCTGGAGTGCCTGCGCTTCCCAGCGCGCGCGGGCCGACCCGCAGCGCTGCGATCGCTGGCACAACGACCAGGGCCAGAGCCAAGAGCAGCAGCCGAGCGCCGCGTGCCAAGGGCGCCGAGAGCGCCCGAGAGCGGTCAAGGACCGCCTCGATCCGTGCGCGGAGGTCGCCGCCGTCGGACATGGAGAGGACGCCCAGCATCACACGGCGCCGCTGGCCCACCATCGAGCCGGCGAATTCCAGCAGATGCCGCGCATACGGGATCGGCGCCCCAGTCAGCGTGATGGCACGATCGTCGCACGCCTGCTCCGAGTGCCAGGCCAGGCGCCGGGGCAACAACCACGCCAGGGGATGGAACCAGTAGAGACACTGGTTGAGCGCCGCGAGTGCCGCGAAGAGAGCATCGCGCCGCTCGACATGAGCCAGCTCATGCGCCAGCGCCGCCGCTCGCTTCGAGTCACTCCAATCCGACCAATCTGCGGGAAGGAGGATCCTGGAGCGCAGGCAGCCCAGGGTCACGGGCGTGCGCACGGCCGGACACACCAGCACCAGAAGCCGGTGCCGGAGCAGGGCCGTGCAGAGCGCGGCCGAGCAGCCCGAAAGCAGGTGCACAGGCTCGAGCGCGCGGCCGCCTTGAACCAGCCGCCGGCAGCCCACGAGGCCAAATAGCAGCCGGCCAAAGAGCGCGACAACGCCCACGCCGTACACGCCGGCGATCACGGCCGGCCAGCCGACGCGAAGCGCCGTGGCGGGTTTGGCACGTTTTCCAGGGTGCGGCGGCGCATTCCGCTGGGCCCCCGGCTGCCACTCGTACGGGGCAACACCGGAGACCGCCCTGTCTCCGTCAACTGAGGGTGCGCTGGCGGAGGACGGCTTCTCCCACGAAGACTGATCAGCCACGACGCTGCGCCTTGCCGGGCGCTCCTGGCAGCACGGGCAGCACGAAGGCGGGCAGCAGCAGGCTTAAGAGCGGCAGCACGAGCATGCCGCAGAGCACATTCCCCCATACGGCGTGGCGCAGGGCGGGACTCTTCACTCGCCCCACCGCCAGCAAGAGGCTCGCGCAGAGCCAAAAGGCCAGTGCCTTGAGCGAAACATCGAGCAAGGCGCGGGACAATTCTCGATCAGTCTTGAAAGCTCGATCATGTTGCGTTCCCCTCCCCCTCTTGCTTGCGCCCGGCCTCGGCCTCGGCAATCTTGCGCGAGCTCTTCGAGCTGTTCGGCGGTGACGATCCGGTCGCTCACCATCCCCTGGAGAAGCTGCTCAACGGACCCCTCGCAGAGGCGATCGACGATCTGCCGTACCGCCTGCGTCGCCGCCCGTGCGCCGGCAGGCGCGGGCGGTACACGTAGGTACGGCCAGCGATCTCGTGACTTACGTATCCTTTCGCCTCGAGCCGCCGCAGTATCGTGCGGACCGTGGAATCCTTCATCGGCTGCCTGCGCAGCAGGGCCTGCCGCACCTCATCGGCCGTGCACGTTTCCTTCGCCCAGATCACCCTCATGACGGCGTCTTCCAGCGGACTCATCGAAGGTCGGGATCGTCCTGCCATGTGCGCCTCCGCTAAGACTTGTAACGCTACAGATTGTAACTGCCGCCCGGTCGCGGTCAAGTACTGTCGCGATATTTTCTTTCACCGGTTCCTCTCAGTCTGAGATAAACGATCTGACGCCCCTCATCGGCGCGGTGGGGTTCCTCTCCCGATCGGCCGTGACCGATCGTCGAGATCGAGACTTCCCTACGACCTGGGAGCGGCCCTCGAGTGGATCGACCTGCTTGGCTTATATCTCGTGGGCGATCGACCGACGCGGCCGCTCAAGGATTGGGAAGGGTTTGATCTCAGAGACGCGGGTATCGATTCGCCACCGATGATAGAGCCACGAATAAAGAGACCGTGGGTTTGGAACCTCTCGGACACTTGTGGTAATATCGATCTGGGGTTCGGGAAGCGGGTTTGGAATATTGAGGGCTGGACGATGGGCGCAACGGGTTTGGTCGGGATCACGGTGTTAATCAGCCTAGTTGGGGCGGGCGAACCGGCGAATCCGACGGTCGATTTCCGACTCCAGGACCACCGGGGAGCCTGGCACACGCTCGACGAGGCCCGCGACCGAAAGGTCGTCGTCCTGGCCTTCCTCGGGACCGAGTGTCCCCTCGCCGAGGCATATGCCCCGAGGCTCGCCGAGCTCGCCCGCGATTTCGGCAAGCGAGGTGTCGCCTTCTTCGGCGTCGACGCTAACCAGCAGGATGGGCCGGTCGCGATCGGCCGGTTCGCCGTCAAGCATGGCCTGCCATTCCCGATGCTGAAGGACGTCGGCAACATCTTGGCCGACCGCATCGGGGCCGAGCGGACGCCCGAGGTCTTCGTCCTGGATGTGTCGCGGGCCGTCGTCTACCGAGGCCGGATCGACGACCAGTACGCCATCGGCATCCATCGACCCTCGTCCACCCGGCACGACCTGGTCGACGCACTCGATGCGGTCCTCGCCGGGCGGCCGGTCGCGACGCCGAGGACGGACGCGGTCGGCTGCACGATCGGACGGGTTACGAAGTCGGCCCAGGGTGGCACCGTGACGTACGCGAAAGAGGTCGCTCGCATCCTCCAGTCGCACTGCGTCACCTGCCACCGACCCGGCGAGATCGCCCCGTTCTCCCTGACCAACTACCGCCAGGCGGCCGGCTGGTCGAGCATGATCGCCGAGGTCGTCGATGATGGTCGAATGCCCCCGTGGCACGCCTCGCCCGAGCACGGCAAGTTCGCCAACGACGCCCGGCTTTCAGCCGACGAGAAGAAGGCGATTCGCGACTGGGTCGCCGCCGGCTCGCCCGAAGGAGACCCGGCAGACCTACCTCCGCCGCCCCATTTCGTCGAGGGATGGCAGATCCCCCGGCCCGACGTGGTCTTGGAAATGCCCCGCGAGATCGAGATCCCTGCCGAGGGATCGATGCCTTACGAGCTCGTCGAGATCGACCCGAAGATCACGCACGACGTCTGGGTCCGCGCCTCGCAGGTCCGGCCGGGGAACGCAGCGGTCGTCCACCACGTTGTCGTCTACGTCCTGCCGCCCGGTGTCGAGAAGATCGACGAGGCCGGCGGCGACTTCCTCGCCGCCTACGCACCCGGCTTGCCGGCCCGCGTTCTGCCCGACGGCGTGGCCAAGCGCGTCCCGGCCGGATCGAAGATCGTCCTCCAGCTCCACTACACCCCCCGGGGAACGAAGCAGGTCGACCGAAGTCGGATCGGCCTCCTCTTCGCCGACCCGGCGACAGTCCACAAAGAACTGATGTCGGGCATGGCGCTCAACTTCCGCCTTCAGATCCCGCCCGGAATGAGCGACTACGTCTCGCGGGCCGATTTCCGGTTCTCGCAGCCCTCGTTGCTCCTCTCGCTATTGCCGCACATGCACCTGCGGGGCAAGTCGATGAAGTTCGTCGCCGAATACCCCGACGGCCGTCGCGAGGTCATCCTCGACGTACCCCGATACGAGTTCGACTGGCAGAACCTCTATGTTCTCGACCAGCCCAAGCCGATGCCCGAAGGGACGATCCTCCACACCGAAGCCCGCTTCGACAACTCGGCCGAGAATCCGAACAACCCGGATCCAAGACGTGCCGTCACCTTCGGTGAGCAAACGCGCGATGAAATGCACGTCGGATACCTCAACTTCGCCCTCGCCGACCAGGACCTCACCCTCGGCATGCCCACCTCGAAGCGACTCGCGAACGGCCAGTACGAGGTCACCTTCCACCACCGCCCTTCAGCCCCGGCGCAATCGGTCGCCCTCGTCGGCACGTTCACCGACTGGAAGGAACGGCCTCTCGCCATGACCGGTCCGGACGCCCTGGGGAACTACTCGACGACAATCGCGCTCGACCCCGGGTCGCACGAGTACAAGTTCTTGATCGATGGGGAGACCTTCCGCCATGATCCCGGCAACCCCGAATTCGCCGGCTTCTTCCACAACAGCCTGCTCCGGCTGCCCTGAACCGGGTCGTGCCGGGTCGATCAGTCGTGCCGAAGCGACGCGACCGGGTCAAGCTTCGCCGCGCGCCGGGCGGGATAAAGCGCCGCGACGATCGTCACGCCGACGGTGAACACGAGGACCGTCACGCCGATCCAGCCCGGGAAGGCGAAGATCGAGCCCGAGAGGTCGATCTTCATGTCGCGGTGGACCATCGAGCGGACCCACGCGTCGCCCGGGAACGAGATCAACCAGGCCAGAACCAGGCCGAGCAACCCGCCGATCAGGCCGATCAGACCCCCCTCGATGACATACAGGGCCTGGAGCTGCCAGTTCGCCGCGCCGACGGCCTTCATGATGCCGATCTCCCTCCGCCGTTCAAGGACGCTCATCAGCATCGTGTTGGCGATCCCGAGCGACGACACGAGCAGGGCCACCGCGGCCACGCACGTCATCCCGCCGAAGATGAGCAGGTAAGTCAGCCGCTCGTCGCTCGATGAAATCGACGATCGACCGGCTCTGCATGCCGAGCGCTTCGACCTTGTTGACGACCTCCTTGACGTTCCTCACGTCGTCGACAAACAGAACCGCCTGGTCGACACCCTCCTCGCGACGGGCCGGGTCGCGGAACATCAGCTCGACCGCCGTTCGCCGGGGCAGCACAAGGTCGGTGTCGGCCGGGAATTGGCTCCAGGCTTCCTTCCTCTCATCGTCGGTCAACTCGCGGAAGATCCCGACGACCCGGAAGTCGTCGGCGACGACGACCGGGTCAACCTTGGCCGATTCTCGCCGGATCGCCTTCCGCAGGGCTGCACTCTCCTCGGCGGTCAGGCTAAGTCTGTCGAGCGCCTCCGGGATCTGCCAGGCAAGCTGGCGGAGCGCCGCCTGCTCCTCCCGGCTGCCGCTGGCTTTCGACCGATCAGATAGCACGACATTGAAGCTCGGCCCATCTTCCTGCCCTCGAATCTCGATCCGCAGGGGCTTGCCGAGGACCTGGTCCAGGTCCGCGTCGTCGATCAGCCCGATCCGGTGCGCGAACATCTCCGAGAGCAAAACCGATTTCTCGTCGTCCGAGTCAAACGACCGGCCGACGACGATCCGCTTGCGGAACTCCGGGTCCTCGCCGGCGCCGGACGAGACGCTCGCCTCCTCGGGACGGTTGCCCAGCGTGGCGACGACCCCGCCTCCGACGATCGGGATCATTTGCCGGACATGTGCGATGCACGAAAGCTTTTCCAGCCGGTCCTGGGTCAGGCTGATGTGCTCCTGGTCGGAACGACTCTGTCTGGCACGCTCGGCGAGGACCTTGCGGATTCGCTCGCGGCGATCCGGCGACATCCGCCCGGCAACCTTCACGTCGTCCGCCGCCGCGGTCTCGGCTGCCCGCCACCCCGGAGAGACCGTCACCTTCCGCGAGGCGTCTCCCTTGCTCGCCTCGCGTTGGATCGTCCGCTGGACTCCCTCGTCGATCGACAGGCTCGCGGCGAGCACAAACGCGCCGAAGACGACACCCAGGGTCGTCAGGCACGTGCGCATCTTCTGCTGGCCCAGCGAGGCCAGGGGCAATCGGAGCAGGTCGATCCAGTGCACGAGGCGATCCTCCATCCACTCCCGATCAAATGCCCCCTGCCGCGATCCGGCCGTCGACCAGCCGGACGACCCGGTCGGTGCAGCTCGCCGCCAGCTCCTCGTCGTGGGTGACGAGCACGAGGGTGGCGGCGTGCTCGCGGACGTGGTGGAGGATCAGGGCCATGACCTGCCGCGCCGTCTGGCTGTCAAGGTTCCCCGTCGGCTCGTCGGCCAGAATGACCCGAGGCCGGTTGACCAGCGCCCGCGCAATGGCGACCCGCTGGCTCTCGCCTCCGCTCAGCTGAGCCGGCCGATGATTCAGCCTCGCCCCGAGCCCGACCGCCTCCAGCGTCGCCCGGGCCGCGGCCAGCCGTTCGCGCGGCGATCGGCCTGCGAAGACCATCGGCAGCTCGACGTTTTCGACAGCCGACCTCGAGCCGATCAGGTTGAACGACTGGAAGATCATGCCAACGGTCGTCGACCGGAACCGGGCCATCTCGCGCTCCGAGAGTTGGTGGAGGTCCCGGCCGCCGACCCGCAGTCCGCCCGAGCTGGGCCGGTCGAGACCGCCCAGAAGGTTCAATAAAGTCGACTTCCCCGACCCCGACTTGCCCAAGAGCGCCACCCGCTCACCGCCCGCGATCTCGATCGAGATCCCCCGCAGCGCCTCGACCTGGGCGTCCTTCGTCCCGTACACCTTCCGTACCTCGACTGCCCGGATCGCCACCTCATCCCCTCCCTCGCGATCCGATCCCATCGCCGTCCCACCCAGATCCGATCGGCCCATCTGACACCTGTCAACGGCCAATCATCGTACCAGATTACCCTACCCCCGCCAGAGCCAGTTGTCTTGAAACCCCGTCTTGAAACCCCGACGATGCCGGTTAACCGTTGTCAAATATTTACCCTTGCGGGTTAAGATCCTTGTGTGGCGTTTTCGGGTCGCTCGGTCAGTTTCGAAATCTGGTTGCGACGAAAGGAGCTACGGATGATTTTTGGCGCGCACGTGATCGTCTTCAGCAAGGACGCGAACGCCGATCGCGCCTTCCTGAAGGAGGTCCTCGGGCTTTCATCCGTGGACGCCGGCCACGGTTGGCTGATTTTCGCTTTGCCTCCAGCGGAAGTGGCGGTTCATCCCACCGACGAGACTGGTGGGCACGAACTCTATTTGATGTGTGACGATCTGAAGGCCGAGATCTCGGCGTTCGCGAAGAAAGGGGTCCACTGTTCGGAAGTGCAAGAAGCGAGGTGGGGGTCGATCACCCACATCCGACTACCCGGCGGAGGCGATGTGGGTCTCTACCAGCCGAAACATCCATTGGCATTCGCCCGAGCCTCAGACTGAGCGACTACGCCGTGCCTGCAACTCGCCGCCGCGAGTTGACGCGCGTCGAGGCTCGGCGATGCCGAAGAGCGTCCCAACGCTTGCTTCTATGTTCGGCGGTCCGATGGCGCGGGTTTCATTTCTTCTTGGGCTTGGTGCGTTTGACGGTCTGCTCGTACGTCGTCTTGGGGTGTTTCTTGGCAAAGTCCTTCGATTTGAACTGGCCGTCGTCGGCGCTCTTTGTGACCTTGCGTGTCTTCTTCGGTGTTGCCTTCTTCTTGGCCATGTCGCCCCCCTGAAGCTGGTCAAAAGGAATCGCCACGGGACTGCGGATTGCGCACTGAGGTCGTGCCCGTGGCTTCATGATATCGGCGCATTGGTCGAGCGCACAGCGTAGGGCTGCGTTCGCCGTAGCCTTGCCTGCTAACTTGGCGACGCAATGACCCGATGGTAGACTGCAAACTACAGAGGTAAAGTTATTATGACCATCCATTTAACTAAAGAGCTAGAAGACAACATCCTCGCGGCAGTACACAGCGGCCGATACGCTTCGGTGGACGACGCGATGTGCGAAGCGGCGGCGCTGCTCGTCGAACTCCTTAAGCAAGAGCAGGCCCAACAAAAGCAGCCCGAGGCTGCCTCGGGATGCAAGCCGATCCTGGAGGAAATTCAGCAGCTTACCGAAAACATCCCCGATGACGAGTTTCTCAAACTGCCGATCGACGGTGCCGAGCAGCTTGACCATTACGTCTATGGATTACCCAAGCGGCCTTCATTGCAATGAGGCGCGTCTTTGCTGATTCGGTCTATTGGGTCGCTGTCGCTAATCGCAAAGACCAGTGGTACGCCAAAGTGGTCGCAGTGATACGCTCGCTCGGCCAACACACGCTTGTCACCACGGAAGAAGTGCTGGACGAGTTCCTGACCCACTGCAGCGGCCACGGGCCTGTCTTGCGTAACCTCGCGGCCGCCACCGTTGAAATGGCGATGGCGAACCCGCTCGTCATCGTCCGGCCCCAATCACACCAAACCTTCCTTGACGGCTTAGCCTTGTATAAAACCCGCCCCGACAAAGGATACAGCCTGACCGACTGCATCTCGATGCAGACAATGCGGCGAGAGAGCATCACCGAGATTCTGACCCATGACGGGCATTTCGCGCAGGAGGGGTTCACCATCCTGCTTTGACCAGACACCGAGCGAAAGACATCATGTCTGGGCAGTCGCTCACGAAGCCGGCTCGTTCCTTCGATCGTCGAGAGATCCTTGGGAGGCGCCCATGTTGGCGTTGTTGCTCGCGTGTGTTGTTTCCGCCGATCCGCCACAGTCGTTCGTCAGGACCGAGACAAATCTCGGCATACCGTTCGACCGATTTACAACGACCGACGCGCTCGGCCGCGCGATCGTCGGCTACCTCTCGAAGCCGCCTAAAGACACGGCTGGCAAGCGGTTGCCGGTCGTCTTGGTCGTGCAAGGGTCGGGAAGTCAGTCGTTATGGGCTAAGAACGGTGGCCGAGTTGGCGGAGGTCCGCAGAACCTGATCCTTCGAGTCGCCAAGGATCGCGCCCGTGTCGTGGCCGTGGAGAAGCCGGGTGTGCAGTTTCTCGACTGGCCGAAGCAGCCAGGGACGGCCACGGAGGGCTCGCGCAAATTTCTGCTCGAGCACACACTTCCGCGCTGGGCCGAAGCCAACGCGGCCGCGCTCAAGGCGGTGCTTTCCCAGCCTGAGATCGATTCGTCCCGCGTGCTCGTCATGGGCCATTCCGAGGGGGGCCTCGTCGCGGCGCGCGTTGCGGCGGAGATGCCCGCGGTGACGCACGTGGCACCGCTCGGATGCGGCGGCGTCACGCAGCTCTACAGCTTGGCGGAGCTGGCCCGGCGAAGCGCTCCGGCAGGCCAGGGGGCCGCCGCGATGCAAAGCGTGTACGACCAGTGGGCCAAGATCCAGGCCAAGCCGGAAAGTATCGAAGACTTCTGGATGGGGCATCCGTATCGTCGCTGGTCGACCTTCCTGCGCCATTCCGTCGTTGCCGAACTGATGCGTTCCCATTCCAGGATCTACATCGCACAAGGCACCGCCGACGAAGCCGACGCGATTTCGGCCTTTGACGTCATGCACGCTGAGCTTTTGGCTCTGGGCCGAGCCGTCACGGCGGAGCGCATCGAAGGCGGCGACCACAGCTTCAGCGCCACCGGAGCACCGGGACAGCCCGACGCGATACTCAAGGTTTTCGGCAACGTGCTCGACTGGTTCTTGCGATGATCGGCAGGCAATCTCCGCCCGGCATCGAGGCGACGAAGGCTCCGCCGCATCAGGCTGCTGCGTTTGCTCAACCCAGTAGAATGTAACCGTCCGGCGCTGTGCTGGCGTCGCA
The DNA here is from genome assembly GCA_963830625.1 of uncultured Isosphaeraceae bacterium. Taxonomy (GTDB): domain Bacteria; phylum Planctomycetota; class Planctomycetia; order Isosphaerales; family Isosphaeraceae; genus CAWHMZ01. The sequence continues at coordinate 560,392 of CAWHMZ010000015.1, forward strand.
ATTCGGGCGCGGCGCTCGCGTGCGCCGAAGCCACGGTGAACGCACCGGCGATTCCACCGCGTCGCCCTGTCCTGTTCCGTCGCAGGTGTCGCACGCCACCGGCCGTGGATAGCAGGCGCAGTCCGGGTGTGGCGCGGGGCGACGCGGAACGCGCGGACGGCGATCTGAGGGCGGCGGCAGAAGTCAGGCTGGTTCAGAACGCACCGACGGAAGTCGGCAATGACGGCTGACCACTCGGTCTCGTTGACGAGATGGGCCACGCATGAGATCCGGTTGCTCAGCACATCGGACCATGTTGACCAAGCCCGGGCGGAATGAAGACGCCTTTCACCGCAGGCTTACGGGGACACATTGATCGCTCGCTTGGTGACACCGAGAAAGTGCGTCGGTTTCGTCGCACCGAAACGCGCACCATACCGCGGACCCGAGTGGTCGCAATGTCAGCATGTGGAGTCCTCCAGTTGCGCTGCGTCACCGCGATCCTTATCCAGAAGTTGATTGAGCTTCTGGTTGAACGGATGGCCATGACCACGCGCTCATTCGCTCTTGCCCGGCTCCGTCGGCATCGGGAAGCGTTCTTGAAACCACGCTTCCCAGAGCGGTGTCTCGTGGGCGACGGTTCCGGCCGCCTGATCGCCGTAAAGGTAGAAGTTCAGCGCAACCATGCTCTGGCCGCCGAAGTTGACGGCGCCAAGGGCGGCTACGCCCGGCCCCGGCTTGTCGAGCCGCAGCAGGGCGTCGTACGGACTCTGGGTGACGTACTCCGCCACGCCGCTGAACGCCGGGACGCCCGCGGGCGCCGTCCAACGCTGCCCGACGCTCAAGCCTTTCAGTCCCAATGCCGCGGTCAGCGTTTCCCAAGCCTCCGCTTCCGTACCCGCGGCGGGGGCCATCCACTTCATCATCGTCGAGCGTTGGCCGCGGAAGTGCGTGAGATAGATCCGCAGCGTGCATAAAAAAGCAGGCCATCCGTATTCGGTGCCCTCGAGCTGGTTGTCCCAATCGTCCGTGCTGGCGAAAAGGCTATGGACAATGCGGACGATGCAGATGCCTCCTCCGCGCGCTTCAACGCTCCACTCGTTCGCGATTGGCGGCGAGCCAGGGACCCAGCCATCGGACTGGGAAGCCCACTTTCGCGGCGGTTCCCAGGCCGTCACGGCCGAAGTGGACTCCATGCCCGGGCCGAAGTTCAACTTCACCGCGACCGGCTTCCCGTCGCGGACCTCGAACTCAGCCGGCACAAACCAGGACGAAATCCCCGGCCCAGTCGCGATGGCCTGCCAGACTTCTTCCGGCGTGCCGGGAACCTCGACTTCGACCTGGACGGAACGGCGCCCGGAGGCTTCTTTCTTCACGCTCATGATGGCTCCTTGGGATCGGGTTTCTGCGGCAAAGGGTGCGCCACGACCACCAGGCGATGCGCGCGGCCGCCGGGGGCGGATTCATCGTGATACTTCGAAACGAGTTTCGTGATGGCTTCGGTGAGTTCGTTGCTGAAAGCCGCCCGTTCCGTCGCCGAGCGGAAGCGAACCTCGGTGTCCACCGCCAGGGTCGCCAGGCGTTTGCCCGCCTCTTTCGCACGACGAACGAGGTCACCCACCTCGCGGACGACCCGTGCGCCCAGGGCGATGAGATAGCTCGCGGACAGACGATCGACTGTCCCGATTCGGATCCACGGCGACCGGACCCAGGGCGCTCGGCGAAACGACGTAGGAAGCAGCCGTCGCCACGAGCAGCCGTTCCGTCAGCCCACCCCACTTGCGTTCCTGGGCCAGCCGCACCAGCCCGTGCACCTCCAGCGCGTGCAGGTGGTAGTTAACCTTCTGCCGAGCCAGGCCGACCCGCGTGGCCAACGTCGCCGCCGACGCGGGCACGGCCAGCTCGGAGAGGAGTCGACTCCGCGTGGGCTCCAAGGCCACCGTCGCCGCCGCCGGATCATCGATGACTTGGATGTCGAGCATGAGGAGAGGGTAGCCTTGACAACTATTGTTGTCAAGCGTGAATCAAGGTTTTTTCTGCCGAATTCGCGGAGTCGATGGCGTGCCGCAGAATTGTGAAGTTGCGGCGAGGTCTCCTCCTCTGGCCGCTGGTCGGACCGACGCGCACAACGGCCCGGCGCGCATCGGTCTGATCGACCGCAGCACTCCGCGGTCATAGCAACCGTCGTACCGATTTCGACCGATCTCCGAAACTCGAACAAAATAGTTCTATTGGTGTCCTGTTGCCCCGACTGGTCCAGGTGATCTACCGGACACGGAAACGGGCCTTCAAGTCCCGCGGACGGCGTATTGCAAAACGAGCACACCGTTGCGGAACTGCCGCTCCTCGACCAGTTCCGGCTCCAGCCGCACGCCATGCGGGAAAAACCGTATTCCTCCCCCGACGACCACGGGGCAGACGATCATTTGAAGTTCGTCGACAATACCGGCGCGGAGTGCGTCCAGAATGTCGCGTGAAGTCCCTGTGCTACTGGTTTCGGCTCTGGAAGCGCTCGTCCAGATTCGCGAGCTGGCTCGCGAGCCCCTGAGAGGCCAACTTCGTGAATTCCTTGTCATGCATGGGGCTGAGCGTGACCACCATGCGCACCCATTCGCCGGACGGGAAGAAGTCGACCATGATTGTGCTTTCATAAGGCTCGACACCCGGTAGAAAATCAATCATTTGAGTGAGCACCAATCGTTCCAGAGGCCGAAACTCGGAGAACCGGCCATGCAATGTAGTCGATGCTGGTCGCCCCATTTCCTTCATAGCCGCCACCATTTCGGGTGTCTCGGCGATATGGTTGTAGTGCAGCTTGCCGTTTGGGCGCGCTTCGATGGCGTGCACCTCCGTGCGGAAGCCCGCGGGCCCCCACCAGGACTCGAGGCCCTCCTTGGTCGTCCACAGCTCCCACAGTTCATCCACCGACGCCCGATACGTCCGATCAAAGACGAACTTGGGGCTGGTGCCTGCCGCTGTTGGGCTTTTGGTCGTGTGACTCATGTGTCTTGCTCCTGGTGAGAGGTTTTCGATTTCTTGCGTTTCTTTTCGAGCGCCTCTTCGAGTCGGTCAAGGCGTGCTTCCCAGAGGTCGCGGTATTGGGCCAGCCACCTGTCGAGTTCGCGAAAAGGCTCAGGCTTGAGAGAGTAGAGCCGCCGCTGTCCCTCCGGCCGCACGGAGACAAAGCCCGTGGCGTGGAGGATGCGCAGGTGACGCGACACACCCGACTGGTGAATCCCTGCCCTGGCGACGAGGTCATTGACCTGCTGCTCACCATGCCGCAGGGCTTCCACGATGCGTCGGCGCGTCGGGTCGGCGAGGGTCTGGAAGGTGTCTAGTTGCGTCGTCATGTATATACAGTATCGTGCATATACGGGGCGCGTCAAGCCCTTTGCCGACGCGTTTCCGCGACTTTTCATTTTGCGGGCATTTCGCCGGTCATTCGCCGCCGCACAACGGCCTCCCAGCCCTACCTTCGCCGCACGCCGCTGGCTGGACTCGGCTTCGCGATGCCTTCCTTGGTCCCTCTGGAGGTTCCCGAGGTTGCTGAGGGTACGGGCCAGGTCGGGTAAGTTCTGGTCCGGGGTACGCTCGAAGACTTGCGGACACCGCTCAAAGCAAGCCTCCGCCTCGTCGTACCTGGCCTGGGCGCGGTAGGTCATTCCCAGACTGTTCAGGACAGCGGCGACATGTGGGTGATCGGGTCCGAGCGCCCGCTGCTGCATCGCGAGCGCCCTGCGGAACAGCCGCCCCGCCTCGGTGTGTTGTCCTTGGGAGAAACGCTGCTTGCCGAGGGCGACGATCGGTGACGCTGCGGACCACGTTTTGTGCCTTGTGATCACGACGGCCACGATGAGGGCCGCCAGGCAAAAACCGAGGCTCAGGACGACCAGGATGAGGACCGCCGGGAAAAAATCGAGGGTCAACGTTAGCCCAAGTTACGGAGGTAAGGCGAGAAAAGCAGGACTTTCGCTGAGTTTTGGCGAAAGTCTTGACTACATTTCAACGGCCGCTTGTGTGACCGGCATGGATCGCCACGTCGGTGCCAGGAGTGGTCGTCGTTAGCGCCTCAGTCGCTTCGTCAATCCGCCGTAGGCGCCGCGGCAAGGTCAACCCCAGCCGTGAGAGCAGGACCTTCTGGGCTGCGTCGGGCTCCGGTACACAACGCAGCCGGATCGCGCGGGTCGGTCCGCCGTCTTGAGATCGCGCTTGGAGGACCACGTCCCCGCTTTTGATCTTCGCGAATTCTTCCAGCAGCGTGCGCGGAGCATCCCCCAGCCCGGCTCGCTGCATCCAGCCCGCCAGGGTCTTCCACAAGACGTAGGCAAGGAAGCACACCAGGATATGGGCCCGCACACGATCTTCCCTTTGGTGCCAGATCGGTCGAATGACAAGCTCGTCCTTGCTGATGCGGAATGCCCACTCCGCTTCCGTGAGCTGGATATATCGTTTCCAGAGTGTTACTGGGTCCGTGTCGCACAGGTTGCTCCGCAGTATGTAGCAGCCGTCTGCAAGGTTCACCCAGTCATTCCAGCTCTGGCTGCGCTGCCAGGTGATCTTGAGCCGCGCTTTGTTGACTGGCTCAGGGAGCCGCTCGATGCGAACGCCAAATGCGCCAGCCGCTCGCCAGTTCTTTTCCAGCAAGCGGCCCAAACGGCGGTTGGCCAAGCCTTCATCCCGAAGCTGGCCCGTGCTCATCGCCGACTCGAGCTGACGCAGGCCGTTCTCGAGGCGATCAAGAAAGCGCTGGTGCATGGCCTGTTCCTTGGCTTGACGGTCAGCGCTGCGGGCCAAAAGGAAGACTTCGTTGCCATCGGGCCCAGCAACCCGTTTGACGTCGACTCCCTCCTGCACTGTGTGCCAATCCTGTTGATCGGTCAGCTCGCGCTCGAAGCGACGCAGCATCGCCTTCGGCGTCCCCACGATGTAGGACGCATTGCTCCGGCGCAACCGCGCGATGTTTTCCTCGCTGACCATGCCTCGGTCCATGACCCAGACGCGGTTCGCCCGCCCGTGTTTCTGCTCAATCGCCGTGACCATCTCATCAACGGTCGTGGAGTCGTTGCGATTACCGGCGAAAACCTCGTAGCTCAGTGGAAAGCCCTCCTCGGTGACAACCAAGCCGATCAGCACTTGGAGGCAGTCGGGACGACTGTCGCGGGAGTAGCCCCGGCGGGCGAGCGGATTGGCCGCGCACCCGCCCTCGAAATACGTGCTGGTGATGTCGTAGAGCAAAAGCTCATACTTCAAGTCGAAGAGGTCTCCCAGCCGCTGCCGCAAGTGCCGTTCCAACTCGTCCTTCTGTGCCAGGAGCTGGTCCAATCCCGCATAGAGACGGTCGGTGTGGACCTTCTCGACGGGAACGCCCAGCAAATCGTCCAGTGCCGTACCGCGATACCAGGTGTCCTCGATGTGCAGCTCGCTGGATGGCTCACAGAACCGGGCGATGGTAAGGATGGCCGCCGTTTGAGGCCAGGGGATCTCTTCGCGTCCTCTGGGCATGATGCGATCGAGCAAAGCGTCCAGCCCGACCAGCCGCCAGAGGCCCCAGGCCAGCCAGATGTCCCCGAAGCCGCGAAGCCGTTCGAGACGGATGTCCTTGAGCTTGACCAGCACCGGCTCGTCGTCATCCGGCGCGTCATAATGCGGCGGATCAAAGAGCGAGAGCTCTGGCCGGGTGCGACGTTTCCCGGAAAGCGTGCGACCGAGCTGAGCCCAACCGCTGGCTTCGCCGCGGCCCAGGCCGCCGAGATAAGCAACGACTCTGTGCCGCGACCCGCGAGCTGTCCGGTAGGACTCAACAAGAACCCAGTAGGTATGCTTCTTGCCGCTTTTGCGTCGCTCGCAGCGTTTGAGAAACATGATGCGCCCGAGCCTCCTTTGGGGCCCATGATCGCATCAAAGACCGCACAATCAATAGGTGAAGTCTTGACTACATCGTAAAAACGACGAGGTCAGCCCATTGGAATTGGACTTACGTCGATTTTCGGGCAAAAATCACCCAAAATTTTTCCCAGCTCCGTAACTTGGGTTAGATCATCGGGCATCAGATACGGTTCTCTCAGTCGCGTGCAGAGATTTCGATGCGGCGACGAAGTGCTCAGGTATCCTGAAGGCCGAGATATCGGCGCTCTCGAAGAAAGGCGTCCACTGTTCGGAAGTGCAAGAAGCGAGGTGGGGGTCGATCACGCACGTCCGACTCCCGGGCGGAGGTGATGCGGGCCTGTACCAGCCCAAACATCCATTGGCATTCGCTCGAGCCTCAGACTGAGCGACCACGCCGTGTCTGCAATTCACTGCCGCGAGTCGACGCGCGTCGAGGCCCGGCGATGACGAAGCCCTTCCCAACGCTTGCTTCTATGTTCGGCGGTCCGATCGCGCGGGTTTCACTTCTTCTTGGGCTTGGTGCGCTTGACGGTCTGCTCGTACGTCGTCTTGGGGTGTTTCTTGGCAAAGTCCTTCGATTTGAACTGGCCGTCGTCGGCGCTCTTTGTGACCTTGCGTGTCTTCTTCGGTGTTGCCTTCTTCTTGGCCATGTCGCCCCCCTGAAGCTGGTCAAAAGGAATCGCCACGGGGCTGCGGATTGCGGGCACTGAGGTCGTGCCCGTGGCTTCATGATATCGGCGCATTGGTCGAGCGCACAGCCGAGAGCTGCGTTTGCTCAATGCAGGGAACGATCCGGTCGGCGAGCGGCTCGTCACGTCATGTCGGTCAGTGACTACTGCCGACTGGTCGATTGGCAAGTCCGACCATGCCGCCCCCGTCGGGAAAGCGTCCCCAGTCCAAGCCCTGCCAGGCCGGTGGCGACGAGCGTCAGCGATGAGGGCTCGGGTACTGAAAAGTCTGCCAAAGCAATGCCCTGCAGGCCGTTGCTCAGGGAGAACCAAAAGGCCAGTTGATCGTCACTGTTCAACCCGGTGTTCCAGAGATTGAGGCCGGTCACCGTCGAGCCGAAGAGCGAACTGCCGACGGACATAACATCTTCGAGGTTCGAACCGGAACCGTAAAGGATATCGGACCCGCCTCCTGGCAAATTGGCCAAGAAGGCCACTTGGCCCGACGCGTTGATCGCCGGGTCGCCGAAATTGGTGTAAGGACTGCTGGAGGTGGAGATGATGGGCGTAAGGGGGCCACATTCCTTTCCGAACAGTAAAAGATGAAACGATGAAGGCTGAATGAAACGACTCATCGCGTCCTTTTGCTTGGCAAGGATTTGCGGAGTGCGGCATCGCCTTCGACGTTGAACTGGTTTGCGCTGGCCTCCACGACCTTCCACGCGGCGGGCTTCGGCCCGATCAATGTCGCCATCGTTTGATGTAACGGCGACCACCATGTTCTTGCCGGGGATGAACACGACCAGCGCGTACCACATCGTGTTCGATCCGTTGTGCCAGTACATCGTGTACGGGATTTCGTAGGTTGGCTCCTTCACCACCCAGCCGCATGCATACTGGTCGAGCTCAGGTGTGTGCAGCAGCTTGTAGGTTCCGGTGGAGAGTAGCTTGCCCGTCGCCCGAGCTCGCCCCGCAGGTGTTCATCGGCGTAAGTGCAAAGATCACGTAGCGTCATGTGAACCATGCCGGTGGGGCCCATGATGGGAGTATTGTCTGACTCGTCATCCACCGGGACTTTTCCAGCAAGGACCTTTCGGTGACCGCGCGGCTGTTCGAGCGTTTCGTCCGAACTCTTCGGTGGGCCGAAACCCGCTTCAGTGAGCTTCAATGGCTCAAAAACCTCTCGTTTCACAAGATCCTCCCAGGTCGTACCGGTCTCCTTCTCGGCCATCGCCGCCGCAATCGTGTAGCCGACATTCGAGTACACATAACTTTTTACCCGGTGGGTATGCTGGTTTACCTGCGATCACATTCAGCACCGCCTCTCGACGCGCTTGGGTGCATTCGAGACCGAGCGGCGGGCCGTTGGCGTAAAACCTCTATGGGGAAGTTTGGCGGCGCGCCCGCTGTGTCCGTCAGTAGTTGCCTGAGCGTGACCGGCTTCCAATCCTCATGAACGGAGGCGTCAGGAAAAATCCTCGCCAATGGTGTCTGACCAGTGCATCTGACCCGATTCGACCAGTCGCGCGATCATTGTGGCCGTGATCGACTTGGTGATCCCTCCCAGATGCCAGCGATCGCTGATTTCAAGCGGCACGCCGCTGCCTTTCTTCCGTTCCCCGTCGGCCGCGGCAGCCTCGACTTGCCCGTCGACCGTCACCATCGCGGCGAGGCCGACGAGATTCTTCTCTCTTGCGCAGATCGGTGATCAAGCTCGCCAGCGAGTCACCCGCCTGGGCCGCTCGCTTCGAGGAGGTTCGTCATAGCTGGATTCGAATGTCCCGCTTGCCAGCGCAATCACCACGAATGTCACGAGGCACAAAACAGCGACAATGATCCATCGCCTAAGCATCCTTGAGCTTTCGACGCTCTTCGCATGGATCATCGTTGCGTGCTCATCAGTCGATTCATCTCCGAGACTGGCAAGCAGCGTGAGCAACTCCTGGCGCCGCGGCTCAAGCTGCAATCGCACGGCGCGTTGATTCAGGTAATAAATGAAACAATATAAACTGCACAAGAAAGCCGAAAGATAACGACGACGCCGGCGAGCAGCCACCCAGCCAGTTGCTAGACGTTAGCCAGGTAACATGGGCAAAGAATGCCGAGATTGAAATAGTAAACGGCAGTAGGTACCACCAGAAGACATTGCGCAGCAACCAGATTTGATGCTCCACCTGGGTCAGTGATTCCTTCACACTCTCTAGCAGCGGTGTCACCCGGCTCACTCGGCTTCCGCTTGTGGCGCATTCGATCCACCAGAATGAACCCGACGATCCAAATGAGAGCCGGCACGGTCAGATACCACGTCCAGGGCAACGAATTCGTGACGCCCAGATAGAACCACAAGGGAATCAATCAGAAGTGCCACAACGACTTCACGAAAATCTCGCGAGAAGATCATCGCTCGGAAATTTCGTTGGTAGCGCTGCACTTCTTTCAGCAGCAGGTCGGCATCGACCGTGACCCGCGTCTGAGACGAATGCGCCTGCCATGCCTGCTGATATTTGTCAGGTTCCACGGGATGTCCCATTCATCAAATCACTCAGAGCTTTTTTCGCGCGATTCAACTTCACGCCCACGTTGCTCTCGGAGATGCCCAAGCACTTCGGCCATCTCTCGATAACTCAGTTCATCGAGGTACAGCAGGACCAGCGCCGCATCCGCTTTCGGCAACTGGTGGATGGCTTTGTAGAGCTGCTCAACGGTCTCTCGCTGCTGAGCTTGCTCGGCACTGTCGAGCCCCTCCGTTGCTAAGGCTTGCACCTCCAGCAACGGTTGCTGTCTTAATCGGCGTGGTTTGTCCTTCCGATGCCAATTCATCGCGGTGTGCAGTGCCACGCGATAAAACCACGTCGCCGCGCTTGCCTTACCCTCGAACTTCGGCAAGGACCGCCAAGCTTGGAGCAAGATCTCCTGCGCGAGATCCTGACATTCGTCGCTGGTGAGGGTGTAAGCGCGCGCCACCTTCATGACGGAGGAGCCGTGCTCACCAAGCCAGTTCATGAACAGTGACTTTTGATCTTCGTCCTGCAACGCAAAACCTTATCGGTCGAACCTGTCAGGCCAACAGCCGACGTATCGATAGGTCACTTAATTCGGTAAGCGGTCTGCTTAATACCGTTTTGATGTAGAACCAAGCTTGTTGCGGGACCAGGTTTTTCCAGTTTGAATTCCAGTGTGGCGTCGACACCACGGTATGACCATCGAGTGGGAGAATCAGGAAAGACTTCTTGGGTGGGTTGATTGGTAATACTAACCATCAAGTGCCCATCGCGGTCACGAACAGTGAAAATGAAGTCCGGCGTCAATTGATACCGACCCACCAACCGGCCGCGAAGTTTCGCATCAATGGCGAGAGCACCCGATCCATGGTCTGACGTCTCCCTTGGTGTTCGGCTTTGATTCCTGGCCTGCCGCTTTCAGGACCAACTGCGTCGCCAGTTGATCGACTTCGGTGAGTAAGGCCGTGTTGCACAACACAACGACCGCGCAGTGCAACTTGCGATTGATGAAGATTGCCGAATGTGATCCGCCGGTCTGACCATTGTGCCAGCGAGTCTGACCATCGCCCGCAATCATCCAGCTCAGTCCCATAGCAGGGCCCGATGCGTCCGCGTCGCGCTGTTGTTTCCACGCCAATTCGATTGCTTCACCCAGTTTGCCAGTGGGCGGAGTCAATTGAGCCTGTGCGAAACGCATCATGTCGCGCATCGTTGCGTGAATTCCGCCGGCGCCCGGCAGGTCCGAACACGTCCAGGGCGGGGTCGCTGAGCCGAACCTGATCATGCGGCGTGGCGAGTCGCTTCCGTTGATCCTCGCTGAGGTCAACGGTGCAATCGGTCATTTGCAGTGGCTTCGCGATTCGCTCCCGCAGTAACTGTTGATAGGACTTGCCAGCCTTCTGCGCGACCAAATATCCAAGAACCGATGCGCCGAGGTTCGAGTATTCCTGCGAATCGCCAGGCCGACGAGGCAGTTTGTATTGGTTCAGGAACGCCGCTGCCTTCGTTGAATCGTAATCACGGTACGGATTCGTCAAATTGGTCGCCAATAAATTGCCGGGGATTCGTGGCAGCCCTGACCGGTGGGTACTCAGATCAATCCACTTGATCGACCGACCATCTCGCGACGGCAATCGAATCCCAGCGGGATTGGCAACGACCGCTGCCGCATTTAAGTCAATCTCGCCCCGTACAACCGCGTCGGCCAGCATTAACCCCGTGAAGACCTTGCTAACCGATCCGATCTCGTAAACGGTCAAGTCGTCGGCCAGTTTCCCGGCTCGGCTCGAGCTTCCCAAGTGCACAATTCCATGGCGTGTGCCCTCGATGTAACCGACCGACAGCCCATCGGCGACTCGTTTTTCAACCAACGGCCGAGCCGCTTTCTCGACCCATTGATCAGTCAGGTTCTGCGAAAACGCGATCGGTACATTTATCCAACAGTTCACCGCAATTGAAAGCAGGGCCAAAGTGCAACGCTGACGGTTCATCATCAAAACCTCGCAAAAATAAGAACGTTCACCCCATTCCTCGTTGGTGAGGGCCTAGGGGCGCCGCTTTCATGACTGAGGAGCCATCCTCGGCCCACGACACAAAACCTCATTTCAGAGGTATTGGTCACGCGAACGGGCGTTGACTTACAAGAAAAATCGGACAATGAGCTCTGAGGCGCTACGGATTGCGTTCCACGACCTCGAACGCCGAGCCCTTGATCGTACTGAACTCTTCGTGAAGCAGCGGAATGCGTGAATCGGGAGCGACCGAGATGGTCCACTCGAGGCCGTTGTCGGCGACGAACATGCCGTACTTCTTCAGGCCCTTCAAGATCGCCTGCGCCGCCGGCGAGAAGCCGCTGATGTCGAAATGCTTCTTCAGCCTGAGGCGCTCGCCCATGCGCGGCAAGTTCGGGTCGGTGTCTCTGCTGGCATAATGCGTCGCCGGGTCGACGTAGGCCCGGCGCGTTTTCCGCACGCCGAAGCGCATGGCATGCTCGACCATGCCGCGCTTGATCTCATCGTAGCGCACCGTCGCGGGGAAAATCGGCAGGCCGGCGGCGTCGGCCGAGGTCCAGCCGTCCGGCCGCAGCTTGTTCGATTTCAGGTCGAAGATCGCCGCACCCGACGCGATCCACCCTTTGTCGGTCTTGCGCATCTGGTAGAACTCGTAGAGCATCCGATTGGTCGGATCGACGGCCATGGCGTGCCGGTCGAGGTCTGGCTCAAGTTTGCGCTGCACTCCGTCAAGGGTCAGGCCCGGGTAATTGATCGGGTAGCCTTCGATCGGCGTGTTATCAGGCACGGGGTAGGGGCCCTTGTCCGACTCGGCGGCGGCCGAGCCGAGCGCGACGTCGATCTTCTTCTGGTCGGGCGGCACCAGCACGTAGCCCATGTCGGTGTTGTAGCGCAGCTTCTTGTTCGCGCCAATCGACTCGATGATCTTCTGCGAGTTGGGATGCACCGGCCACTCCTCGATGACCAGGTTCCACGGATTGTCGGGCGGGAAGACTTCCAGGGCCGACACGATGGCGTCGGCCTCCGGCGTGTTGAACAGGATCGGCTTGTCGATCTTGGGCATCGCCGTGGCGGCGGGCGGATGCGCTTCAGGCGGGCCGGATCGCCGTGGACCGGTGCTGCTGCCGGCGCGAAGCTGCCGGCGCCTTCCAGCGCCATATCGCCGAAGTACAGAGTCGGCCTCTTGCCCTCGGCGTCGGCGAAGTACCACCTGCGGATGTCGGTCAGGGTCGGGGCGGAGCCGTTGGTGTTCTTCAGCGTGTCGATGGCGATCGTCACCTCATTCTTGCCAGGCTTGAGGACGAGCGGCACTTCGATGCGCGTGCCGTAGTTTGTGCTGCGAGCGTGGAAAATGTTCAGGCCGAGCGTGACGGTGTCCTTGCCCGCATTGAAAACCTTGAGGCGCAAGGTGGTGAAGGGCTTCCAGTTCTTGACCTTCGCGACGCGGTCGCCGACGGAATCGCCCTTGAAGAAAGCGACCTTGATGGCGTTGCCGCCGAGCTCGTGGAAATCCTCGACGAGCTCCGGCTTGGTTTTGCCGTCGGAGCCAATCTCGGTGAAGGTCTGCGAGTTGCCGACGTTGAGCAGGCAGGCCTTTGAGGCAGTCGCCTGGCCCGGTGCGGATGCCGTGGCCAGGATCAGGCCGGCGGCGGCCAGCAGCAGCATCAGCGGGGTACGGAAGCGGATCATGGGGGTTCTCCTTCGCGCCCTTGGGGACTGGGAAACCAACTCTTGAGGTTGAATTAGGAACCCAGGAACGCAGGAAACGAGAATATCAGGAAGTCGGGTAACACTCCGGCCGTTTTCTCGGGCGCCGTGAGCTTTGGCGAGTCGAGAACGAGGCGACCGATCGCTCAGGAACCTTGCGAAAACAGCCCGGCCGAAAAGTCGACTTTCGCTCTGCGAATGAACGTCCTCTCGCGGAGCGAGAGGCGACACTTATGTTCGCCCCGAGCTCGAGGGGTGCGTTTGCAGCGGGCCGAATAGCAGGCGCATCGTGCAGGCCTGATTTTGGAACATCAGCAAACGAAGAAAACGAAGATCTCAGTGCGGCTTCAAGTGAGCCATTGCGACTTCGGCCTGTTCCTGCATTTCTGCATTCCTCATTGAGGCATGAGTGGGGACTTCTTCCGCGGGGCCTGCACAGGTCTGTGCGAGCGTGATTACCGCACGCGCCTCCTGCCTCGGGTTTTGGCGGAGGCCGGTCGGAACCGGCCCTCTAGATACAGCCTCCGGCATCAGCCTGCAGGCCCGTAATCGCCTCACCGAAGGCTTGTTAACTCATTCGTTCACGCGATCGGCCTATCCACCCATTATTTCCATTTGACCCTGGGTACGGGGTGCGCCTTCGACAGCCTGATCTGAACGTCATACCCCAGGAGTGTAATAAAGCGAAGCAGCCTGTCGATGGAAAATGCATCCAGGCGTCCTCTGAGCAGATCAGACACCTTCGGCTGCCGGAGACCAAGCAGCTTGCCAGCTTCGGTCTGGGTAAGACGCCGGCGCTGGATGATCCTGAGAATTTCAGCGGCAAGCTCGGATTTCGCCAGGTATTCCTCGGAGTTTTCAATCTCGAGGTCGGCGAACACGTTGCCGCTGCTCTCACGGACGGTGGTGTCGTCGCTCATTGTTTTCTACTCCTATGCTGTTGCTCGTAATCGAGCGGCTTGGCGTTCGGCGGCTTCAGGTCGATTTGCGCCAAGTGCAGCGCGTGTCCCATCGCCTTGCGGACCTCGTTGGGGAACTGAAGTAAGTCCTCTTTGGACGACCCGATCCACTTCAACGGTTTCCGTTGGGGCTTGGCCGGCTCATCATCCATAAGACAATATCCCTTTTTTGGGATAAGAAGTCAAGGAGGAAACGCGAAGAGTCGTGATGCTTGGGAAAGACGATTGAACTGGTGGTTTGCAGGGTGCAGAACGGGGGTGTCTGGCATTGGGCTGACGAACGGTTGGCCTTGTAGTACCTCGCAACTACCGCCAGTTTTGTTCCGCAAATTGTCCCCCCTTATGTCGAGCGCGATTTCGGCTCCTTGGGACTGCGGACAGAGGAAATGGGGACGGACCGTCGGTCGAGATGAATCCGCGAGCCTTCGTTCGCGCCCTTGGGGACGGGGACACCAAATCGTGAACTTAAACTAGGAACCCAGGAAAGCAGGAAACGAGAGTATCAGGAAGTCGCGTAACACTTCGGCCGCTTTGTCGGGCGCCGTGAGCTTTTGCGAGTCGAGAACGAGGCGACCGATCGCTCAGGAACCTCGCGAAAACAGTCCGGCCGAAAAGTCGACTTTCGCTCTGCGAAAGAACGTCCTCTCGCGGAGCGAGAGGCGACACTTATGTTCGCCCGGAGCTTCGGCCTGGGGTGCGCACCAGTCTAACATCCGCCATTCTATCCGCGAACGGTTGCGGCTGATTGTCGATCCACGCGACAATCGGACGAACGAAATCCAACTCTTTGGGGCCGGACGCGTGAGGTTCAGGGGGAAGAAGCTCCTGCAGGCAGCCGTTTTCTCGTGCTCTGGGCTCGGCGCCCTATTCGTGTTGTATCTCGTCCTCATCTGCCACCCGGGGCTTTTCTTCCGCTACACATTCGCGCGCGGCGCGATCACCCTCTATTCGGATGAGCCGATACCACCCGAGCCGGCCGGGCGCATCCTCGATGAGGTCAAGCGCCGGCTGATGCGCAGCCCGCTTGCGGCCTCTGACAGGCTCAAGAACCTGCGCGTCTACATTTGCAACCGTCGATGGCGGTTCATCCTGTTCGCTAACTACCGGTACAACGTCGGCGGACTCGTGTACAACCCGATTTCCGACAATATCTTCTTGAGGGCCGTTCACTTCGACGCGAATCGTCTCGTCAGCCCGTCAGGCCGCGAAGTCCCTGGCGAGCGCACGCTGACCTACTTCATCGCCCACGAGGCCATGCACGTGCTGGTCGGCCGCGAGCTCGGGATCGTCAAGCACTGGCAGCTCCCGCCCTGGAAGAACGAGGGATACGCCGACCTGGTCGCCAATGGCGGCGAGTTCGACTACCAGCGCGCGAGAACAGCTTCGACGAGGCGATCGCGAGCTGGACCCGCAGGGATCGGGCCTTTATCTGCGCTATCACCTGCTCGTTGCGTATCTCCTTGAGCGCAAAAAGATCAGCGTGGGCGAACTGCTCAGCCGCGAGTTCGAACCGGCACGGCTCGAAGAGGAGATCCTGGGCGCGAGGGTTGATCAGGAACCCTCGATCCGAACGGTGTGCGGTCCCGCTTAGGCCTTCGCGGTTCCACGCTGGTAGGCCGCGAGCAATAGCTGGGCGATGGCCTGCTCGCCCATGGCGTTGGGGTGGAAGAATCCGTCGACGCTGCCTTCCATCTCGAGGGATTCGTCGAGCTGGCGGATCCAGGTGTCGGTTGAGGGATAGCCGTGGGTGGAGAAAGCTGCGGAAATATCGACGAGGGCCCAGTGGTTCGCCTTGGCGGCGGCGGCGATCGCGTTATTGAGCGGAACGGTGATGGTCTGCGAGGCGAACTGGGCGTCGCTCGTGCTGATCAGGGTGGTGCCGAGCGGCCCGGGGATGGCCGAGACGACCCCATTCTGGTTGCGGGTCTGGTCGGGGTAGTCGGTGACCACCACCTTGCCGGCGGACAGCCCTTTGATCGCCTTGTTGAGCTTGGAATAGAGACCGGGCAGCGCCTTCAAGTCGGCGTCCACGCTCGACTGGATCGCGGCCAGCGACGGGCTGCCGGTCGCCGTATTCTCGACCAGGCTTTCAACTTCGCCGGCGAAACCGATGTCGTCGGCACCGACCGAGAGCGTCAGAACGTTGGTGGGCCGGTTGCCGATGATCTGCTTGACTTCGGTGATCTCGGCGGGGAGCTGCACCGAGGGGTTGCCGATGCTCGGCATCGGGCCGAGCAAGCCCTGGCTGATCGTGGCGCCCGAGTTGGCCACACTGACGAACGTGACCGCCTCGTGCGGGTTTTCCTCCTGAAGCTCGAGCGCAACTCGCGCAGGGCCCGAGATGGTCGAGCGGTGGGCATCGGCGTTCTGCAGGTTCATGGCCGGGTCGGGTGAGTAAGCCCAATGCGCTCCAGTCGTTGACTCGTTGGCGGGGACCACCGGGTTCCCTTCGCCCGAGGCGTACGAGTCGCCGATCGAGACGATCAAGACGTCCTTCACCTGGATGGTGGTCGTGGTGGTAACCGGTTTCGTGGTGCCGGCGAGCCCGCTCGCCTGCAGCTTCACTTTGTAATTCCCCTGCGGCAGGCTGAGGGCCGGCTGTTCGCCGGTCAGATGCGTCACGCGGCCGCCCGAGGCAGTGACCGTCCAGGTGAACGTGGAGGTCGGCAGGACCCCGCTCGAGTGCGAGGCATCGAGCGTCAGCCCGTAGCCGCCCGGCGGATTGACATACGCCGGCGTGTTGGGCAAGTCGGGCTGGTCGCCGTGGGCGGGGTCGAGGGCGATCTGCGGATCCATCTGCCAGAGGATCACCGCGGCCGAGCTCAGCAACGACCTTTCCTCGAGAGGCTCGACAGGCGAAACGAGAAACCGAGGGTTGCGCTTTCGAGACGAGTTGAACTTCCAGGCCATCGCGAACAACATTCAGAGGTTCCTCGGGGGTGATCCCGGACGATGCGAGCCGGGGCAAAAGCCATTGCGCTACGACTGGCTACTCTTCGCGCAGAGCCGTCAATCAGATTACAGCGTACCGGCCTAACGGGAGACGCCCAACGACAATTAGATCGACGCACGAGCTGGAAGTCGCGGCCTTCCGACGACGGACGCGTGCCGTGGCGGACAGCCTGTTCGCCGCGGAAACACGCCGACGAGTTCACGCTCGGCGTCTCAAGCCGCCGATGGATCAGCCTGCCAGAGCCCGAGGATGTTGCCTTCCGTGTCCTTGAAATAGAGGAACCAGCCCATTCCCGGAACCGGCTGCTTGGGCATGATAATCCGTCCGCCGAGTGATTCGGCCTTGGCCCCGTACTCGTCGACGCTCTCGACAATGATGTAGTTCGCGAACGGGTGGCCGGGATGCTGCCGCTTCAAGATCATCCCGTTGACACCCTGCCCGATCGGCCGGCCCGCTTCGTCACTCGGTACTGTCCAGACTGTCATGATCTCGACCTTGTTGTCGGGGCTTTCCCACGCGTGGATGTTCCAGCCGAACAACTCCCGATAAAACGCCGCGGCACGCTTCGGCTCGTCGGCAGGAATCTCAAAATGACAAATCGTGTGGTCCATGGATTTTGCTCCCGAATGCCTAACTTGATGCCAATCGCCGGGAAACGCCTCGACTGTACAGATAGCCATATTGTCCGTCAAGCGTCCAGTTCGACAATCTGGTGGGGCGTCAGGGCAATGGTCCTCGCGGCCGTTGCGCTTGGCCGAAGCCAGAGTGGTTGGGTAAGATGCAACGCGCCAGGATTTTCACGTGCAGGACGCTCGTGCCACAGAGGGCGAAAGGTTTGAGCTAACGATGACGACACGATCTTCCGGCCGACTACGCCGCCGCCTCGCCCTACTCGGCCTATCGGTTGTCGCCGCAGCCGCTCTTCTTGTCGCGGCCCTCCCCTGGTTGCTCGCCACCGGCATTGCACAGCGCCGGCTGGCCATCGAGGGCAACAAGATCCTTGCGCCCGGCTCGGTCGGGTTCAGCGTGATCCGCCTCTCTTGGCTGCGGCCGACTGAGATCACGAACCTGGTGCTTCGAGACAGCGACGGCAAGGCGTTGATCTCGGCCCCGCACGCAACCTTCGAGTGGAGCCTCTGGCAAATTTTGTTTCGCCAACCTCACAGCGCGACGTTGACCATCGACCAGGGGGACCTGGACATTGCGCGGCGTGCCGATGGCACGGTCGACCTCTACGAGACGCTTCGGCCGGTCCTCAGCGAGCAGCCGCGCGTGCAGCTCGTGATCAAAATCCCGGACGGACGGCTGCGGTTCCACGATCCTGCGTTTACCGAGCCTGTGGTTGCCGAGAACGCGTCGGTAGATCTCGACCTGGGGCGCGGCTGGGGACCGATCACCTGGAACATTCAACTGGCCAACGGCGCAGCCGCGGGAGAGGCCCGCCGGCTTTCGATCGAGGGCGACTACAGCCGCAGTGAAGTCGACGCGGCCGGGCGGCACGACGTGTCGCTCGCGCTCGAAGGCACGCGCTGGCCCTGGACGTGGGCGAATGCGCTCGTCGAATCGCGCGGAGAGTTGAGCGGCCGCCTGCGCGGCGAGGTCAAGGCGGGCCATCTCGCGGCGGCCGGCGACATGAACATCAAGAACCTGGTCGCGATCGGCTCGGCACTCTCGTCGGATACCGTCCACCTCGACAAAGTGGGCGTCAAGGTCGACGTGCAAGGAGGCGACGGCCACTGGACGCTCGAACGGCTCGACGTCACGTCGCCGATCGGTTCCTTGAAAGGCGAAGGCGAATTTCCGCCAACGCCCAAGGCGGGTGCGCACCTGGAGGGCTCGGTCGATCTCGCCGCACTGGCCAGGCAACTGCCCAGCACGCTCCACCTGCGCGACGACCTGCGGGTCGAGGCGGGACGGCCCGGCTGCGCGCCGCGGCGGCGCTCAAGGCCGACGGCCGCACCCAAGCCTGGGAGCTCAGCGGCGAGGTCGCCGACCTGATCGCCCGGCAGGAACAGAAGACCCTGCGCCTGCCCCAGCCGGCGACGCTGCACGTGAATCTCGAGCGCGACGACACGACGCTGAGACTGGAACGGTTCGACGCCCGGACCTCATTCGCAACCGCGACCGGGCAGGGGGACCTCGATCGCGGGCTGGTGCTGGCCGCAACGCTCGACCTGGCGGTGTTTGCCGAACAGTGCCGCGACTGGATTGACCTGGGCGGCGTCGAGCTCGCCGGCCAGGCCACGCTCTCGGCCAACTATCGGAGGCAGGGAGATCGCTTTCAAGTGGACGCGGATGCCGCGGTCGATAACTTGCTCTTGGGCGGACTGCCGCTGGTGGAGAAGATCCAGCGCGATCGATTCACGGGCAAGGGCCAGCTTCGCGGCCGGGCCGCACCTTCGGGCTTGCCATCGGCGTTTACTGATCTGACGCTGCAAGCGCGCACCGGCCAGACCGACCTCCAACTGCAAGCGCAGACCGACGCAGCCAGCGGCGACATCTCGGTCGATGGTCGCGTCAAGGTTCCGGTCGTGCTGAGCGGCCGCGCGCAGCGGTTGGAGGCAGAGCTTTCGGGGCGCTCGCGCGGGCGCCGAGTGGGCGGCCGAGCGGATCGCGCTGGCTCTGGTGCGCGACTCGAAATGGGGCCCTGGCGTCGGCCCCGACGAGGCCATCCGCTGGGCGGGCACGCTGCGCTATGACGCGCGCGCCGACCGTTTGGTCGTCGAGTCGGCGCCGCGCCTCCGGCCGGAGCGGCCGAGCAAGACGTCTGGATTTACGGCGACCAGAAACTCACGGTGAGCGGCCTGAAGTCGCCGGGCTCGGCCCGGATCGAAGCGACTGCCAAGACCGAAGTCACGGCGATCAGCCGCTGGCTGGCGCCAAGCGGCCCGCACTGGACCGGCCGGCTCGACTCGGTCGCCAAGGCAGATCGTGACGGCGACTTCTGGAACGTGGGTGTGCGTGTGGACCTGCGCGAGCTCGCCCAGGATGGCGGCCAACGGCTCGAGGGCGACTTGGCGCTGGCACTCACCGGGCGCTATGCCGCCAAGTCCGATCGTCTCGATTTGACAGATATGAGTCTTCACGCGCCATACATTGCCGCGGACGGCGCCGGCATGGTGCGCGGCCTGACGGCAGAGCCCGAGGTCGACCTCAAGGGGACGCTCGCTCCCGACTGGGAGGCGATCGGGCGGCTTTTGGCCGTACGGGTAGAGCCCAAAGCCCGAATCTCCGGCCGGCCGCGCGCGTGGCGCATTTCCGGCAAGGTCGCCGGCATCCAGGCTCTCGATCAACTTGGGCCGCTCGAAGGCGAGCTCGGCATCCAGATCGACGCGCTCGACGTGTTCGGCATGCAGCTTGCGCAAACGCCGATCGTGGTGCGGGCCGCCGACGGGCGACTGACGATCGACCCCGTGGATACGACGCTCAACTCCGGCCGGCTGCATCTTCGCGCCCGAGCTGGTCACCGACAAGAACGGCGGCACGTGGCTGCGGCTGGACCGCTCGTCGAGCCTGGACGGGGCGATCGTCAACGATGAGGTCTCGCACCGCGTGCTGTCGTTCGTGGCGCCGGTGCTCGACGATGCGACGCGGGTCGAGGGACGAGTGTCGATGCGGCTTGCCGAAGCCTGGTTCCCCCTGATCGCCTCCCCCAAGTCAGAGGCGAAGGTCGAGGGCGACGTGCTCTTTGACCAGGTGCGCTTCATGCCGGGGCCGTTTGCCGACGAGCTGCTGTCGGTCTTCCAGCGCGAGCGCAAGCCGCTGGCCGTGCTGCGCGACCCGATCGCGGTGAAGATCGCGGGCCGCAAGATCTATCAGCAGGGGCTGTCGATCCCCGTCGCCAACTTGGCCTCGATCGGCTTCGACGGCTCGGTCGACTTTGACCGGAATCTCGACCTGGTCGCCCACTTCGGGCTGGTGCCGCCGCAGAATGGCGTGCCGGTACTCTCGCCGATCATGCGCAGCCGCCCGGTTCGACCTGCCGATCGGCGGCACGCTCGATCATCCCAAGATCAACGGCGAAGCGCTCAAAGAGCACTGGAAGGGGATCGGCGAGGACTTGCTGGGAAATTCGCTCGAGTTCGGCGCCGGGCGCTCGACCGGCTGCTGCGCGGGCTGCCCGGGCCGCCGTTAGGCGGGTTGATCCCGCCGCTCGGCCGCCGCGGCGCCGGAGCTCCCGCGCCGCCGCCGCCGCGGCCCGATCCGGCAGTCCCGCGGGCAGGCCAGGACAGCGATGACGATCCGGCCGACACGCGGCACGACGTCCGCAAGCCCCCGGCCCCCAGCATGCGGCCCCAGGCCAGCCCCAAAACCGCGCTCACGCCGCTCGAGCGCCGGAAGCTCCGCGAAAAACGCAAGCAAGAACGTCTGGAAAAGAAGGCCGCACGACGGAAGCAACAGGACGAAGATTAACGACGAAGGATTCGAACCGGAGGGGCCCGCATGGCGACCGGGATTTTTCTCCTTGCCCTGGCCTGTCCCTGTTTCGCGGACGATCCACCCGTTCGCCCGGGAAAAAGCGATGTGCCTCATCACTTTTTGGCCGAGGGGCGGCAAGGGTTGGTGGTCGGCCTGACCGGCCGGCGCGCCGTCCAGGCGGGGCTCGAGGTACTGAAGCAAGGCGGCAGCGCGTCGGACGCGGCCACGGCCACGGCGCTCGCCCAAATCGTCGAGGCGGCTGGCGAGTACGTCAGCTTCGCGGGCATCCTGAGCATGACCTACTACGATGCCTCCACGGGCAAGGTCCACTTCTTGAACGCCTGCTTCAACACGCCTCTTGAAGAGAAAGACCCCCTGTCGATTCCCAAAGCGGAATTCGCGACCTGGAAGGGCACGCCGAGCGGCCGGACGGCCTTGGTTCCGGGGTTCATGGCGGGCGTCCAGGCGGCCCACGACCGATTCGGCAAGGTGCCACTCGCCGCGCTCTACAAGCCCGCGATCGACCTGGCGGACGCCGGCTTCGCGGTTGAAGGTCATCTCGCCGGCAGCATCCAATTTCGCAAAAACGTGCTGGGCCGGCTGCCCGAGACCAAGCGGGTATTCACCAAGGCAAACGGCGATTTCTACGCGCTGGGCGACCTCTTCCGTCAGCCGGAGCTGGCGGAGACGCTGCGACAGGTCGCAAGCCACGGATCAGCTTATATGTATACGGGGGAATGGGGCAGGCGGTTTGTCGAGGCCCTAAGGCGCGACGGGGGAGTCATCACGGCGCGCGATCTCGATTCGTACCGGGTCATCTGGGAAGAGCCGCTCGAGACGACCTACCGCGACACCCGCGTGTTCGCTCCCGGGACTTTCGTCGCAGGGAGGGGTCGACACTGTCGAGGCTCTGAACCTGCTCGAGCTCGCCGACCTGGGGCGTTCCGGCTCGCCCACTCGATCGGCCAGCAGTCTGTTCTGGCTCATGCAAATTACCAACAATCAGGCCAGCTCCTTCGTCCCGGAGCCGGTTGCCCTACGCTTCCCAGAAAAGGACTTTTCACCGAAGGTCGCGCACGACCAAGGAGCACGCGCGGTGGGTTTGGGGCCAGATGCAGAAAGGGGCATGGCCCTACGCGGCGCGGCTTGCCCATGCGAAGGCCGGCCCCGATCACTCGTCCGGGGTCGTGGCCGTCGACCGTTGGGGGAACGTCGCGGCTTTGAACCACACGATCAACACGGCGGTTTGGGGCAACACGGCGATTTTCGTCGCGGGCGTCTCGGTGCCCGACTCGGCGGCGTTTCAGCAAGAGGCCATCAAGCAGGCTGGTCCGGGGAACCGCCTGAAAGAGCAGCAATGCCCCCTGATCGTCACCCGCGACGGCAAGCCCATCCTGGCCAGCAGCGCCATCGGAGGAGGAATCCATCGAGCGCAACGTACAGGTGCTGGCCAACGTTCTCGAATTCGGCATGGAAGCCCAGGCGGCGGTCGATGCGCCGGCCTTCTTTCTGCCCGACTGGTCCACCACCAAGTCGATTGCGCGGATCGGCGAGGCGTCGTTCGAGAAGATGCTGCTCGACGGCGTGAGGGAGCTGGGCCAGGAAGTCAAGGTCCTGTCGCGCAATGAGAGCGGTGCGTTCGTCGGCTACTGGATCGGCATCCAAATCGACCCGAAAACTGGACAACTGAGGGGCGCCGGTACGGCGGAGCTGCCCAGTTATGCCCAGGGATATTGATCTGTGCGCCTGATAAACTTCGCCCCTACCGGGGCATCTCGCGGGCACGGCGCGCGGGCCATGGTTCGACGTGGCGCTTGCGGTCTTTCAGCTCATGCCCGGTTCTCTCGCAGATCGAGGCTTGCCTCGCGTCTGGATCTCGGCGACAATAGTTCTGCGACAAATGACCGAGACGCGGTGTGGGTGGCGCGTCCCTCGGACATCTCGCGCGTGGGCCAGCGGCCCGAGGTTGCTCAACCTGGGCACGTCGGGTCGGGAAGGTCGCTCGCGGTAAGTGTGTTCGCAGGGGAACTTGTGAGCAGTGCTTCGCGTGGTGATGTTCTGGTGTTCCTTATCCCTTGCGTGATCGATCGTGCATTGCTAGTCTACTTTGTGCGAGGCTTTCGGGCACCAGTCTCGTCCGTGTCTGGGGCGTGCGAGACCAGCGCAGACGTTCCCTGAGAGGCCCTGGCGGTACGAGGGCCGGTCGCTCGCGTAGGACATCTGGTGACGGAATCGGCCGATGGGTGACTACCTACGCCTGTTGACTGTCAATGACCGGGACATTCCCCTGGCCACTTTGCAACGGGCAGTTCCCACCGTTGCGATCTGGTCGGTCGATCACCCGGGCATCCTCGGCAATTACCTGGCGATCGGGCCCGAGTTGGGGGCGTTGCAGAACGTCTGGGCGACGATCGAGCGGAACCCCGTCGGGCCGAATACCTTGGGTGCCGAAGAGGTCGCCGAGTTCATCGACAGCCTCGAAGCCGGCGGCCCGCCTTCGGCCGTGCGCTGGCTGGCCGACCACCTGGAAACCATTCGCGCAATCTACGCAATTCGCATCTATCCCGAAGCCATCGTCAATCATCCGGGCGCCGAAGACGCAGTGTACGCCGTCCGGTCGGCCCTGCGCGATGCCGTTGGCGGCATCGGCCAGTGGGACGGTCATGGATTTACCAATGAAGACGACCGCTTGATCTGGTGCGACCCGCATATGGATCTGCGCGGCGTCACGGAAGCGGCCATCCTCGACGAATCAACCGGCGAATGGCTCCCCTTCGAGTTGAACCTCGACGACCGCGATGAGCTCGCAGGGTTCCTGCGCGGCGAGATGCCCAAGCGGCACCGGCACCGAATTCCGCCCAAGTGAATTCCGGGGGGTCCGCTGCCGGTTCCGGGTGCCGCAGGGCCTTATCTCCCGCCTGGGGCCGACCTTTCGGGTGGAATGAAAGCGTTTCTCCAGAGAGAATTTGAAATATGGACCCGACTCTCACTCAAACCCCAACCGCTGCGGCCGATGGACCGCCGCTCATCGCCGAGCACATCGCAATCAAGCCGGGATATTGTGGTGGCAAACCACATATCCTGGGGCATCGCATCAAGGTCCAGCACGTCGTCGTGTGGCATGTGCGAATGGGAATGAGCCCGACGGAGATCGTCGTGAGCCATCCGACGATCAGCCTGTCCGACGTCCATGCGGCCCTCGCTTATTATTACGACCATCGCGTCGAAATCGACGCGGATATTGCGGCCGACGAAGAGCTCGCTGCCGAGGTCGAGGCTCAGTATCCGTCGCGACTCGAGGGAAAACTGGTGCGCCGAAATGCCCAGGACGATCCGCTTTCACCTGGATGAGAATTGCGACACGGCGGTTGCGGCCGGGCTCCGCCTGCACGGCGTCGACGTGACGACAACGGCGGACGCCGGATTGGGCGGTGCCAAGGACGAAGAACACGTCGCCTTCGCGCTTTCCGAGGGCCGTGTCATCTTCACGCACGATTCTGACTTCGTCGCCCTTCACCGCACCAGCATTACCCACGCCGGCATCAGCTACTGCCATCAGCAGCGACACTCGCTCGGCGAAATCATCAAACGCCGATTTCCGCGGCCGGAAAAATAATCAACCTTTTCAGCCCACGAGCATCCTATTTCCCGGAGAATTCCGCGGTTCTGGATTCGCATGGTTGATTTTTTTTGGGGCCGAATTCGCACTCGCCGGCTGAGCTACTGCACCGGCGGTTTTCGGGGTCGTACCTCACTGCATACAGCGCGTTGTCCGTGTTTTCCAGGCTCCTCGGCCCCGCGCGGTCTCATGGTGGCCTTTCATGATGCTGCGTCGATGCATACACTCAACGCTCTTTTCGGCCGTTAAAATAATCAACTTTGAGGAGCTGGCGTCATGGATGACCGCCCCTGCCGTGAGTTCTTTCTCGAGCCTCAACAAACCTTCCAACGGCGTTACGAGGCCCTGCGCGCGATCTTCGTGAGCGGTGAGCCACTCGTTCGCGTGGCCGAGCGGTTCAGTTACAAGGTCGCCACGCTGAAGTCGGTGGTGTCTCGGTTTCGTGCTGATCGCCGGCGAGGCGTCACGCCCCCCTTTTTCTGCACGACGGTCGAGGACGACCTCCCGGTCAACGGTACTCCGTGGACAAAGACGGGCCCGAGCTGCCAGAGGTCGCCGACCGCCGACAACTGAGTCTCGCCTCGGAGAGGACACTCCAGACGCGCGTGGCGGGTATCTTTCTCTTTTTGCCCCTCTTGGCCAAGCTCGGTTTCGACCGCTGCGTCGCCGAGGCGCAATACCCTGCCTCGGCGATGGTCCCGGCGCCGTCCGCGTTGCTGTCGCTCTTGTCGCTCAAGCTGCTCGACAAGGAACGCCGTAGTCACATAAACGACTTCAACTTCGACGAGGCCATGGGCCTGTTCGCGGGCCTGAACATTCTTCCCAAGAGAACGTTCGCCACAGACTACTCATATCGGACGCACCGCGAGCAGCAGCGCACGCTGTTGCAAGGCTGGGTCAAAGCCTTGGCCCCGGTGATGTTCCCCGATGCGTCGGGGTTCTCGCTGGATTTCCATCCAATCCCCTATCGCGGCGATCCCTCCGGCCTGGATCGGCATTACCTGCCGCGCAGGGGGATTGCCGGGCCAAGCGTGTTGACGTTCTTCGCCCTGGAGCAGAAAAGCCGCTGTTTGTGCTACTCCAACGCCAACCTGGCACGGGCCGACCAGAAGGGCGAGCTCATGCGTTTCGTCGAATTCTGGCACGCGGTCACCGACGCCGATCCCCAGTGGCTTTACTTCGATTCCAAGCTGATCGACTACGCCGAGATGTCTCGCGTCAACCAGCGCGGCATCCAGTTCGTGACCATTCGCCGGCGCGGAGCTCAGATCGTCCGACGCCTGCAGCAGTGGCCCAAGGCGGATTGGAAGAAGGCGGTCATCGACACCCCTAAGCGCTGCCACCAGGAGATACGCTACATCGAAGAGATGGCAAAGCTGCGCGGCTACGAGGGGCCGATCCGCCAGCTCGCCGTCTCTGGGTTGGGGCGCGACGCGCCGACGCTGTTCCTCTCCAACAACTTTGACGAGACACCCCGCGAGTTGATCATCCGCTACGCGGGTCGCAACCGCATCGAGGATGGACTGGGCATCAGCGTGAACTTCTTTCATCTCGATTGTCTGGCGAGCGAGGTGCGGCTTAACGTCGACCTCGATGTCGCATTGACCGTGATCGCCAACGGCTGCTACCGCTGGCTTGCATCACGGCTCCGGGGTTACAAGAAGGCCGCACCCAAGCAGCTTTACCGCCGCTTCGTCGAGACCGGCGGGACGATAAGGATCCAGAACGATCGAATCAGTGTCACCTTCGAGCGCCGCAGCCACAATCCGATCCTCCGGGAAGCGGTACTGGACCGTGAGCCGACTCCGATCCCCTGGCTCGGAAACCGACCCGTTGTGTTTACCTACCGCTAGCCCTGACAATCGTAAAATGGTTGATTATTTTTCCGGCCGCGGAAATCGGCGTCAAACGATTGGTGCTCATCTGGGAAGTTTACGAGCCCGACGAGTTTCAAACCCGCCTCGAATACCTCTAATCAGGTCAGCAACAGCGCTCAACCCGCCAGCCTGTCCGACCAATGCGCCTTGAGCCAGTACGCCAACCGGGCGTCGAGCCAGCGATGGTCGCCCGCGCAGCGGTGCCGGCTCAAGTAGCCCAGATGCCCGCCGTGCTCGAGGAGCTCGACCGCCAGGTTCGTGGTGCGCACTGCCTCCTGAACCGGCTCGTGGGTGACAAACGGATCGTCTATTGCATGCACGATCAGGCCCGGGACCGTCAACCGGGGCAGCGCGTCGACCAGGCTGCAGCGCGCGTAATATTCGTCGGCGGAAGCGAACCCCCCGCGCGGGGCGGTATAGTGATCGTCGAAATCGCGCAGCGTCCTCACGCCGCGCAATTCGACGGGCCCAAGCTCGGGAAACCGCGCATGGAGCCGCTGGACCATCCGCCGTAACCAGCGGACAAAGTTCCAGTCGTAGAGCCGGTTCTCCGGTCGCTGAATTCGCGCGCGCAGGCCGCGAGGTCGAGGGGGGGGTTGGCCGCCAGGACCGCATCGAAGCCGGTGTTCACCTCGCCGGCGGCCTCAATCGCCAGCTTCAACACCAGGTTGCCCCCGAGTGAAAAGCCGATCAGCCCGATCGGCGAGCGGGCTCGCCGCTTGTGCAGCCACTCCACGATCACGCGCAGGTCGTCGCTGCGCCCTGCGTGATAGATGCCCTTCGCGAGCCCAAAGCCGTCTCCCGCCCCGCGCAGATTGATACGCACGACCGCGATGCCACTCCGAACCAGGTGGCGGCCAAGTCTGACCACGTACGATGCCTGGGCACAACCGGCCAGGCCGTGCACAATCAGCGCAACTGGCTGCTGATCGCTCCAATTCGGAGGGACCGTTTCGAGTGCAAGCAGGCGATCGCCGTCGGGAAGATCGATGATGTGGCGCGAGGCCTCGAGCCACTGCCGTTCGCCTCCAAGATAGCGGCCGACAATCGTTTGCGCGTGGCCGCCACGAAGCAGTGGGTGCGGCTCAAACGGAGGAATCGTCCCATCGTCGGACGTCAGGGGATGGAGCATCCCGAAAATAGGTGTTTGCATGGGTGACGACATATCTCCGGCACGAAGTCTGCGTGGGGTCAGTTCGTCAGATGAGAGCAACGGCTGGCAACGCCATTGAGGTCCATCAATTGGCTTACGCGATGCATCCATCACTTGGGACATTCGATTTGCGCGGCGCCGCTCGTGGACTTTGGTCGGGACCGCACCTTCGCTTCAAGCGTCAGGCGTTTGCGGACCGATCGTTCTCGTGGGCGCTCGGGCGCCGCGCGGCCGTTCATGGAGATTATACGTAGTCGGACCGCGGGTGAATTGGGCTAGCGCGTGCGCGCGAACCATCTGGGGTCGGTGATGGTCGGCCCGATCAGGCGACGGTGCGCACGGTGTGGGTGAAAACTCTTGGCGCGGCGACAAACCGAAAATGGTGACAGGAGCCGCTATCAGCACGCCTCAGCATAGGCTAGGCTCTTCAAGTGGGACACTATTCTTAATTGTAGACTAGCCGGGCACTTGCCGGCTGAGGTGGAGCTCGCTTGTCGATGGCCGAGATAGTGATCATCAACCCCAAGTTTGAAGTCTCTTACTGGGGTATGGAATATGCCTTGCCGTTTGCCGGCAAGCGAGCAAACCTGCCGGTTGCGTGCCTGCCGCTTTTAGCCGCGCTCACACCCGCCGAGCACAACGTCACGCTCATCGACGAAAACGTCGAGCCGATCGATTGGGAGCGCTGCCGGCAGGCCGATATCGTCGGGCGTCACGGGCATGAGCGTGCAGCGCTTTCGCATGAAGGAGATTCTGACCGAGCTCAAGCGGCGCGGCTGCTTCTGCGTGGTGGGAGGGCCCTGGGTCACCGTCGAGGAAGATTATTTTGGCGAGCTGGCCGACGTCATCTTCGTCGGCGAGGCCGAGGACACCTGGCCGCGGTTCTTGAAGGAATGGCGGCACGGGCTGCATCAGCTTCGCTACGAGCAGACCGAAAAGAGCGACATGACCAAGGTCCCGACGCCGCGGTTTGACCTCTTGAAAATGAAGCATTACGCGTTCGGCAGCCTGCAGTTTTCGCGCGGCTGCCCGTTTCAGTGCGAGTTTTGCGACATCATCGTGACCTTCGGCCGCCGGCCGCGCATCAAGACCGGCGCCCAGGTGATCGCCGAGCTCGAAGCGGTCTACAGGAGTGGCATGAACATCGTTTTCATTGTCGATGACAACCTGATCGGCAACAAGAAGGCGATCAAGGAAATTCTCCGCGACATGATCGCCTGGCAGGAGCGCAAGAACTATCCGCTCAGCCTGTTCACGGAGGCATCGATCGACCTGGCCGACGACCCCGAGCTGGTACAGCTCATGGTTCGCGCCAATTTCATCGCCACGTTCATCGGCATCGAAAGCCCGAGCGAAGAATCGCTGCGCGAAGCCAAGAAATATCAGAACGTGCGGTCAGGGGGCACGCTGCTCGAGAAGGTCCACCGCATCCAGCAAGCCGGCATGGAAGTCTGGTGCGGCATGATCATGGGCTTCGACCACGACGACAACGACCATCTTCGACCGGCAGATCGAGTTCATCCAGCAGGCGCGGATCTCGTTTTCGATGAGCGGGATGCTCTCGGCGATTCCCAAGACGCCGCTGCACGAACGGCTGGCGGCCGACGGCCGGCTCGACGTCGCCGACACCTGCGAGTACGGCACCAACGTCGTGCCGCTGCTCATGAGCCGCGAAGAGCTGCTTGCGGGCTATCTGCGCGTCTTGAACGAGCTCTACACGCCCAGCGCCTATTTCGAGCGAACCGAGGCCTTGTGGCTCGAGCCGTCGTTTGACATCGGGGTCATGAAGCTGCGATCCTGGCTCAAGTGGCCGAGCTCCTGGCCCCAGGAGGCTTACTTCCTGTGCCGGGCGATCGGCCTCTACATCCGGCTGATGGCGCTGGTGCCCGACCAGCGGCTGCGCCGCGAGTACCGCCAGAGGCTGTGGCGCTTCCTCAAGGTCCATCGCCGGCCGGGTCTGATACTCAATTACTTGTTTCATATGACGATGCATTATCACGCCCAGTTCCTGGCAAGGCGAATGGCCAGCAAAGAGCTTCAGCTCGTCAATTCTTATTGATCTCCAGGACACGGGCGACGTTGAGGCGCAAGCTTTGAGCGGCCCTGGCGCAACACCGAGCGGGTTTCCGCAACTGCCGATCGTGAACCCTTCGGTGCCGGCCCGCGGCCAGCGCGAGAAGTACGGCGGCTTGTTTTACCTGGGGATCACCGGCCTGGTCGTCCTGGTGGCGATCCTGGCCTGGTTTGTCTACGGCGTCTGGTCGCATCGCGACCTCTGGGCCCGAGTCTACGTGCTGCACGACGCCCGGCGGCCGGAGAGCGAGCGTATCGAAGCTGCGTTTCGCTTGAGTCGCGATCTTCGCCTGGGCGACGACGCGCGGCGGGAGATGGCGCTGGAACGGTCCCTTCCCGACCTGGCACGGTACCTGCTCGCGGAGGCTGTTTCCACCGAGGCGGTTGCGCGCGATCCGCGGGCCTTTGCGCTGGCGGCGGCACGCAGCCCCGGCTGGCCCGACTGGCTGCGATTGTTGTTCGCTCGCCGGCTCGCCTACGGGGCGGCCCGCGGCTATGCGATCCCACGCGATGCGGTCGCAGAACTGGCGCAGCACGCCGACCCGATGATCCGGGTGTGGGCCTTCTACACGTTCGCTGTGTCGCCCGGCGCGAACGCGACGATGGCCGCCGAGCTTGCAAAGGCCGCAGTGTCGCCCGGCGACGCGAAGGAGCTCGCGGCGATGCTGCTGGCGGATCTCGGAGCGCCGGCAGCAAATCGCGAGGAGCGGCTCGATGAGGCGACGCGCTGGATGCGGCATCACCATGGAGAGGCCGCCAAGATCTGGCAGGGGTGGGAAATCGAGGGCGGGCAATTGGTGCGAAAGTGACGCTTTTTTTAGTGCCGGCCGTTCTGCGCCGGCGAGCGCGCCGTCAACCTCAGCATCGGTTCTGGCGAAATGACGTGTAGACGTGCATGCTGATTGGCGTCGCCTTAGCGCAGCAGGGCGAGGGCCTCGTCGAGAGTCTCGGCGCGCTTGGCGGCTCGGAGCAGTGCCTGGAGCCGATCGACTTCACGTACCGCGCGGATCGCGCGTGTGTGTTTCGCGCCGACCTTTTTGAACTTCGTCTCCAGGAGCGCGAGAATACCGTCCTGCAAGCCTTCTGCCAATCCTTCTTGGCGGCCTTCTTGACGGCCTTTTTTGCGGCCCTCTTCGCGGCCTGCTTCGCGGCCTGCCTCCCGGCCCTCTTCGCGCGCCAGCCGCTCAATACTCGTCACGTACGGCATGCGTCGTTCCTCTTCAAAACGATCGAGCTCACTCCGAAACGACTGCTCCAACTCCGGCGGCAGGGCCAGCATCCAATCGAGCACGCGAAAGAGTTGCCGGACTCTTTCACGGTTCAGGCCCCGGTCATAAAGCCCCTTGACCAGGCGCAGTTTCCATTGCCAGCGTGTTGACGGCGCATGCCTGGTCTCGAGCACCTTCAACTGCGCCAGTATAACGGCCGCGAACGGGTTTGGCGATTGCTCGAGCGCCGCCTCGTCTTGGCGGTAGTCCAAGAGTTTGACCACTGGGAAACGAATTCCGATTTCGCACCCCCAGATCTTGTTGACAAAGTGGTCCGGCCTCCAGCCAGGCTGTTCGTCGCACAAGACGGCAAGGCTTACGACCGGGCGCCGGTGCAGGTCGTAAATCCGGTAGTTGTAAACAAACATCCGCTCCGCGAACGCACGTTCGCGTTGGCCTTGCACCTCGATATGCACAAGGAGCCATGCCTCGTGGCCGTCCTTACTCCAGACTTTGAAAAGCTTGTCGGCAAGCCGTTTGCCGACGCGAGCGTCGCGGACGATTCGTTGCAGTTCCTTGTCGAGGCTCTGGTAGCCCCGGCCCCAGTCGATGCCGGCATGGACTTCAGGGAAGCATAAGGCCAGAAACGACTCGAGAAAGTGCTCGAGTGCTTCTTTCCAGGGACTGTCCACATCCTCGGTCTGTCGCGATTGCGAAGGCATCGTGGCACTTTATCGGGAGGCGGCGAGTCGCTCAAGGCGACCATTGCGCGCGTTAAGGTATGGCCCAGCGGGCGTTCGCCTTCGCGCGGGCGGGACGGTGGCCATGGTGCCGCTCGGGCGCGGAATCGCAGCCTTTGGCGGCCTACTTGAGTGCGCGTCGATAGCCGCGGGGTGACCAGCGAGGGATACGTTTTTCGTTTTCACCGCGCTTTCGTCGCGAGCGCGGCTATTAGACAGATCCTGGCTAACGCGGGCTCGGACGAAGCCTCGCCTTCCCACATGCGGCTCGCACGGAGGCTCGCCCTCCCATTGAGCCCCGTGCTGCGGCTCACCGCTCGCCGCGCAGCCTCAGCCTGGCCCAGTTCAGTGCGGCTTTGGCCGCGCGCTGCTGGATGACTGTCGCGGGGCTGGTCCGAGCCGATGTCGAGACGGTGCGTGTCGGTTCCCTTGGCTGTCGCCAGACCCAGATAGACCAGTCCGACGGGCTTCTCGGGCGTGCCGCCGCCGGGGCCGGCGACGCCGGTCGTCGAGACGCCGAGATCGGCGCCCAGCCGGTTGCGCACGCCTTCGGCCATCGCCGCGGCCACCTCCGGGCTGACCGCGCCATGCGTCTCGATCAGCCCGGCCGGCACGCCCAGGAGCTCGATCTTCGCCTGGTTGGCATAGCTCACGACGCCGCCCAGGTAATAGGCGCTGACGCCGGCGATCGCCGTGATCATCTGCGGCGATCAGCCCGCCGGTGCACGACTCGGCCGTGGCGAGAGTCGAGCCGGTGCGGGCGAGCTGCGGCGACCAGGCCTCGGCGACGTCGTCGGAGCCCTCGCCCACGATCAGGCTGCCGAACCGCTCGTAGATGAGCTGGGCCGTCGGCTCGATATGTCGCCTGGGCTTCGTCCTCGGTTGCGCCGACGGCCGTGATGCGGAAGCTGATCGTCGAGTCGTGCGCCGTGATGCCGACCTCGGGGACCCGGCCGCGAGCCGTCAGGTCCATGGCCTGCGCCTCGATGTCCGATTCCCCCTTGCCGAACAGGTTGATCTTGCGATGGACGATGCACGCGATCGACCCAGCCGGCTCTGGCGCAGCCGCGGGACGACCTGCTCCTGGAACATCCGTTTCATTTCGTGAGGGACGCCGGGCAGGCAGGCGACCGTGGTCGCGGCCGATCTTCATCCAGATGCCGGGCGCCGTGCCGACGCGGGTTGGGAAGCGGCTCGGCCCCCCGCGGAAAAAGCGCCTGGACGCGGTTTCGCTCGGTCATCGCGCGATTGCGGCGGGCGAACATCGCCGCGATCGCCGCCAGCGAATCGGGGTCCTCGACCAGCGGCACGCCGGCGACACTGGGCCAGGGCCTCGCGGGTCAGGTCGTCCTGCGTGGGACCGAGGCCGCCGGTCATCACCACCAGGTCGGCCCGGCTCGAAGGCCGTCCGGAAGACCGCCGAGATGGTCGTCCAGCACGTCGCCCAGCGTCGTGTGGAACGCGACCGTGATGCCCAGCGCAGCCGAGCTGCTGGCTGAGCCATCGGCTGTTGGTGTCGAGCGACTGGCCGCTGGCCAGCTCGCTGCCGATCGCGATGATTTCGGCTCGCATCGGTGGTTCCACTCATGGAGTGATCGGGCTCCTGCTCGGATCCGTCGCTGCCGTCACGGCCCGTGTCGCGGCGAAATGAACCCAATGTAGCACCCGAAAGCCGGCCTGGCACCATGCCTTTTCGGTCGGTTAAGATGGCTGAGCCTCGGGGGCTCTTGCCGCGCTCCGGCCAGGGAGAGCAGCAGCGGAATCGCTTCCGCTCGGGCCGAGAGGTCGCAACTCATGAGTGGCTGTGTGCTGCAACGACCGACTCTCGTCTTGAACCGACACTGGCAGCCGGTGCACGTCGCGCCCGTGTGCGCGTGCCCTTGTCATGCTGTGGAACGAGGCCGCCTGCGTCATCGACCCCGACGATTTCCAGCTCTATACGCTGGTCCGACTGGGCGAAGCTGGCGCCCCGCGACGGGGAACCGTTCATCCGGACGGTCCGGTTCCACCTCCGGGTGCCCGAGGTCCTGGCGCTGACACGTCACGATCGGGCGCGGCATCAGACCGTGACGTTCAGCCGGCGCAACCTGTTCAAGCGCGACCACTCGACCTGCCAGTACTGCGGCTGCCAGCCCGGCACCGAGGAGCTGACGATCGACCACGTGATCCCCCGCTCCCAGGGCGGCCAGACCACCTGGGAGAACTGCGCGCTCGCCTGCGTGCGCGTGCAACGCCCGCAAGGCCAATCGGACGCCCGACCAGGCCGGCATGAAGCTCCGCCGCGCACCCGGTCCGCCCCTCCTGGAAACCCCTTTACGACGCCACCGGCGTCCGCATCGCAAGCTGGTCGCGCTTCTTGAGCGACGCCTACTGGAACGTGCCGCTTCTCAATTCGGGCTGAGAGCCAGCCTTGGCGGGCGAGCCAGGTTCCATGCGGTTCGGCTCGGGGTTGGCCAGCGGCGTCCGGATGAAGCCCGAATCGGCCGGCGCGGCTGTAATCGATCGCCGCCAGGTCGGGCGTCTCGATCCGCCGGTGGTCGCTGAACCCGGCTCTCGAGCGCGGCGTCGAGGATTCCGCCGGTGAGCAGCGTGCGCTCGACGGGGTACGGGGGCTTGCCGGTGCGAAAGAAGTCTTCAATGCGCAGCACGAGCGGGTTGAAGAAGCTCGCGCCCGGGGGCGCGGGCAGGTACATCAGGGTCGAGACGATGCTCTCGCCGCCCGCCGGCGTCGCCGATCCGCGCGGCGATCGTCGTGTCGTCGACATGACCGTTCAAGATCAAGACGGTCGCACGCAGGCCGTCGGCGTACTCGACGACAAAGGCGACCGGGTGCCTGAGCTTGGTCGCGACGTCGCGGCCCGGCGCCGGCGGCGGCATGAAGTCGCGCGTGTTCTGCTTGATGTCGCCGGGGTTGACCGTGTGGCTGCGGCCGAGCGCGTGCTCGCAGAAGCGGCCACGACCAGGCGCCCTTGTCGCCGGCCTCCCAGACGGCGTCGCCCTCCAGGCAGGTGACGGCGACGACGCCCTGCGGCTTGCCGCGCCGGTCGCGCCGCTCGGCCATGCACTGCAGGGTCTCGAGCGCGTGGAAGCCGAAGATCTCGAGGTCGCCCCGCGACGCCACCACGACTTCCTTGAACGGCCGGCCGAGCGGAATCTCGAGCGGCGGGCAGCCGCCAGGTCACCGGCAGGCTCGACCCGGCCATGAGCGGGACGTTCAGGGCCTTGGCCTGGTCGACCATCTCGCGCGCTTCGGTCCGGCTGTACGAGAGGTGCTTGTCGATGAACACGGGCACCGACGCGGCCCGACGCTCGAAAGACGTCGAGCACCTCGCGAAAGAACCGCCCGCGCGGATAGAGCTTCTGCAGCTTGGCGTTGTAGGGATAGTCGCCGTGCTCGGCGATCAGAGAACCGCGTCGACGGCCAGCTTGCCGGTGCCGAGGGTCAAGCGCGTCGGCGATCGTCGGGCTTGAGCGAACGCCGTGCGTGCTCGGCCTTGGCGCGGCCCAGGTCGTCGTCGCTGGCGTTCACCTGCTCGATGAACAGGCTGGCGATCTCGAACGGCGGCTTGTGCAGGCCGTTGCCGTCGTAGACCATGAACCCGTCGAGGAACCGGCCCACGATGTGATAGGCATGCGACAGGTAGTAGTAAACTGTCGCGATCGCGGCGATCTTGGGACGGTCGGACTGGTTGGCGGCCGGCGGTTGCGCCTCCAGCGGCACCGGGCCCGCGGAGAGCGCAGGACCCAGCCCGCCCACCCCGATGCCGGCACCGCTGATTTCGAGAAAACGTCTGCGGGTCGAATGGTTTTTCATGCTACTTGAAGCGATGAAGGACTAACGATGAAGAATGAGTGAGGCCAGCCGGCGAGCCAGGTTCGATTGATCGGACGGATCAGACGGATCGGACGGATCGGACCGCCACGAAACGGCAGGCGACTCCTGTCGTCCAGGATAGCCGCGCGCCCGGCGGAGACAAGCTACCGGCGGCGGCGAGCAGCGGCCGCTCGCCCGGCGGCGCGGGCCGCGGGGGCGGTTTTCAAGTGGCTGAACTTGCTATACTGGTCGCATGCGGTTTGCTCCCGTTTTTCTCTCATTTACGAGGTTGTCCTCTCCATG
Source organism: uncultured Isosphaeraceae bacterium (assembly GCA_963830625.1). Classification (GTDB taxonomy): domain Bacteria; phylum Planctomycetota; class Planctomycetia; order Isosphaerales; family Isosphaeraceae; genus CAWHMZ01. The sequence goes on from CAWHMZ010000015.1 coordinate 596,263, forward strand.
CAAGATGTACTTCGGGCAGCAATGGGGCTGCACCAGACGGGGCAGTTGGTACAGGCTGCTGAGCTTTATGAGCAGCTTTTGGCGACAGATCAGACCAATGCCGACGCACTGCATCTTCTGGGTGTGTTGCACCACCAGAAGGGGGACCATACGCGCGCGATCGAGCTGATCGGCCGCGCGGTCGTCGCGCGGCCCAACTCGCCGGCGTTCCACGCCAATCTCGCCGAGGCTTATCGCGCGCTGGGCCAGTTCGACCGCGCGGCCGGCTGCTGCCGGGCGGCCCTGAGCCTGCGGCCCGAGTACCCCGAGGCGCGCGGTAACCTGGGACTGGCGCTGCAAGGCCTGGGCCGCCGCGACGAGGCCGCCGAGCAGTTTCGGCTCGCAATCAGCGTTCGGCCTGATTTCGCGGCGGCGCACAACAACCTCGCCAACCTGCTGCGCGAGCAGGGCGAGCTCGACCTGGCCCTCACACATTTCCGCCGCGCCGTCGAGCTCGATCCCAACTATCCTCCCGCGCAGACCAACCTGGGCCAGCTCCTGCTGGACCGCGGCGAGGCAGAAGAAGCGCTGCCGCATTGCGAGCAAGCCGTGCGCCTGCAGCCCGACCTGCCGGCCTTGCACCACAACCTCGGCAATGTCTACCGCGAGCTCAAGCGGTTTGACGAGGCCCGCGCCGCCTACCTCGAGGCCATCCGTCTCGACCCCAAGCTGGCCAAGGCGTATGCTCACCTCGGTCTGAGCCTGATGCGCGAGGGGCAGACCGGCGAAGCCATTCCCTGGATCAAACGCGCCATCGAGCTCGATCCGACCGACTCCAACTTTCCGGAGATTCTGGGCGATGTTCAGATGGAGCGGGAAGAGTTCGGCGATGCGGCCGCCAGCTATCGGCAGGCGATCGATGTGGCCAGCGACAGCCGGCCGGTGCTCAATCTTGCGCTGGGCTGGGCCCTGCAGGAGGACGGGCGGCTCGAAGAGGCCGGCCAGGAGTACCGCGCCGCCGCAGACCTGGCGCCCGAGATGCCGGCCGTCCAGAATTACCTCGGGGGTTATCACGAAGAGCGCGGCGAGCTTGCGCTTGCCGAAGCTGCGTATCGGCAGGCGCTGCAGTTGCAGCCGAGTTTCGCGTTGCCGCACGCCCGACTGGGCACCTTGCTGCGCGGCAAACTCGCCGACAATGACTTGACGGCGCTCGAAGCGCGGCTGGCCGACCCGGAATTGAAGCCCGAAGCGCGCGGCCGGCTGCTTTTCGGCCTGGCTCACGTGCTCGATGCCCGCGGCGACTACGTGCGCGCTGGCGCGACCCTGCGCGAGGCCAACGCCATCACGCTCGAGAGCCGAACGGGCCGCAAGTACTCCACCGCCGATCACGAACGCTTCATCGACAACATCATCAGGGTCTTCGATGCCTCGTATTTCGCCCGCACGGCCGGCTGGGCCTGGCGTCGCGCCGGCCCGTCTTCGTCTTTGGCCTGCCGCGCTCGGGCACGACCCTGGTCGAGCAGGTGCTGGCCAGCCACTCGCAAGTCTTCGGGGCGGGAGAGCTGCGCTTCGGCAGACAGTCGTTCGAGGCGATTCCGGCGGCCGTCGGCCGGACGGGACACCCGATGGAGTGCGTGGCCGCCTTGAATGCGGCGTCGTTCAAACGCGTGGCCGCGCAACATCTGGAACGCCTGCGCATGGTCGCCGGCGATCGCCCCGAGCGCGTCATCGACAAGATGCCCGACAATTATATCTACTTCGGTTTTCTGACCACGCTCTTCCCCCGCGGCACGTTCATACATTGTCGTCGCGACTTGCGCGACATCGCCGTTTCGTGCTGGATGACCGACTTTCGCAGCATGATGTGGGCCAACTCGCCCGAGCAAATCGCCAGCCGGTTCCGTCTCTACGGAAAGGTGATGAACCACTGGAGAAGCGTTGTGACGGCGCCGTTCGTCGAGGTCGACTACGAGGAGACCGTCGACGATCTCGAGGGCGTCGCGCGGCGGGTGATCGCGGCCTGCGGCCTGCAATGGGAGCCCGCATGCCTTGAGTTCCACCGAACCGAGCGGCCGATTCGCACTGCAAGCGTCACCCAGGTTCGCCAGCCCGTCTACAAGCAGTCGGTCGGGCGCTGGAAGAACTACCAAGACTCCCTCGCCGACCTGTTCGGAGCCTTGCCGGCCGATCTTCCCGGCGAGCGCGGTTGACGTTCAATTCGAGCGGGCCTCGGCCAGCGATCGCCCCGGGTCGGCGGCCGGTGGTGCAGGCGGGCGCAACCGCTCTAGGTCGCGGCGCAGTTGGGCGCAGCTCGGGGTCGGCGGCGAGCGCTATGGTGAGGAAGACGCGAGCCTCGAATGCCCGGCCGAGCTGGCTGGCGATGTGGGCCATTTCCACGGCGTCGCGAATCGGCTGCTTTCGGTCGAAAAGCGTCTCGTAACGACGCTGGAGGCGATGGATTTCGGCCTTCTGGCGGCGAAGCTCAGCAGCTCGCGCGGGCTGGCCTGCCTGGTCGGACAGTTCCGCTAGCCGATCGAGCGTCTTGAGGTCCGCCGGCTGCGCCTCGAACGCGCGCTCGAGCTCGCGGCGCTCTGTTTCGACATCGCCTCGCCGGCCCGCGAGCCAGGCTTGGAGCCGGTGCCACGTTGCCTGGTCGATCTCCCGCGCCGGCAAGTGCGCCAGCGCCTCGCGCACTAGCTCTGGTTGGCCGGTCGCGATCCCGAGCCCGAGCCAGCTAGACCAGACTGGGCCGTCGTCAGGCCGCCGCCCTTTGCAGGCGACGAGCCAGCTTCTCGCCTCGTCGCAAGCGCCCGTGCGCATCGCCAGGTTGGCGCGACCGAGCCAGACGCGATCGTCGTCGGGTGCGAGCGCTGCGGCCTGTTCGAGATAGGCCCGCACGTCGTCGAGACGGTTGGGCTTGAAGGTCAGCTCGATGTGCATCCGGACCAGGTCGATGGCCCGCTCGGACGCACCCTCACCGGTCTGGTTTAAACGTTCCCACCAATCCTCGATCAAGCGCTCCGCTTCTCTTAGCCTGCCGAGCTGGCTATAGATTGGCACGAGCAAGAACCGCAGGTGAGGGCCATCGGCCCGGCGGTCGTTGGCGGCTTCAATGATGAGACGTTCCGCGGCCGCGAATCGGCCGCGGTCGTGTTCGAGTCGCATGCGCGCGAGCATCGCCTGGTGCGCCAGCGCACTTCCGGGTGTCACTCTGGCCCAGGCCTGTGCCGCCAGAACGGGGTCGGCCGCACGCCAGCTCGCAACGGCCAAGGAGATAGGCTGCTTGGTCGGAGCCCGGCTCTCGTTGCAATAATTCAGTCAACTTGCCGGCGGCCACTGCAAACCGCCCGGCGGCGATGTCGGCCTCTGCCTCGGCAAGCGCTCGATGGTCACGCCAGGCGCTCCACCAGGCCCACGCTCCTCCGATCAATCCACCGGCGACGACCGCCGCCAGCACAATTCCCCAGTGTCGCCGGGCATTGGGTGACAGGGTTTGATCTCCCCCTGGGAGGACGGGCCGCGGCACCGCCGGCTTGCCGGAAAGCGATCGAGGAGTAAGAGTAAATGGCCGTTGCTCCGCAATCAAGCGCGTCGCCGGCCATTGTGCGAAAAGCAGCGGCGGTGCGTATCCCGGTCCCAAAACTGATGCCCCAGGAAGTCCGCGATGGCCGCCCTAGTGGAAGGTGTTTCGTGCAGGTCGCTAGCGGAGGGCCGGCCGCGAGCGGCAGGCTTGCACTCGCTGGATCTCGTGATGCCACTTTGGTGCGGGCTTGTTGCGGGACTGCTCGAGGTCGGGGCGATCGTGCTGCGCAAGCAGTTCGTTGACGCCAATCGACTCTTGGGGATGCCCCGCCAGTTTGTCTGGCTGGTCCCACTGGCCGACCTGGCCGTGTTCGCGGTGATTGGAACTCTCTGGTGGCTCGCGCGGCTGGCCTGGCCGCGCAGGGCGCCTGGCTTTCGAGCCGCATCTTGTGCGCGATGGTGCTCTTGCCGAGCTTGATGATCGCCGTGCCCCGAATCTACGCATGGGCCTGGTTCGTGCTGGCTCTGGGTGTCGCCGCATGGCTCGTCCCCCGCCTCGAAGCGCGTCGGCTGTTGTTGCGGCGGTTCGTCTGGGCGAGCTTGCCCTTTGCAGCGGGCGCCGCCTTGGTGCTCGGCGCCTCGCCCTGGGTAAGCGATCGGGTCAAAGAGTCGCGCGAGAGCGCTTCGCCCGTGCCGCCGGACGGCTCGCCGAACGTCGTTCTGATCGTACTGGATACCGTGGCGGCAGGGCATCTTGGCCTGCACGGCTACCCGCGCACCACCAGCACCACCTTGGTCGAGCTGGCCGAGCGGGGAGTGACTTTTGAGCAGGCGATTGCACCGTCATCGTGGACGCTGGCTTCGCATGCAACGATGTTTACAGGTCGGTGGCTGCATGAGCTGTCGGTCGGCTGGTTGAGCCCTCTCGACGGAAGTCAGGCCACTCTGGCTGAGTTTCTGGGCGCCCGCGGTTATGCGACGGCCGGCTTCGTGGCCAATATCAGTTACTGCGCGCGCGACACGGGTTTGAATCGCGGATTCACCCATTATGACGACTACATCTTGCCCGAGCTGAGCGGGCTCAAGACGTCGGTCCTCATCAGTCGAGCGCTGGCGGGCTGCCGGACGATTCAAGCGGCCGTGAGCGCACGCAGAGAGCTTTCCTCTTTAGCGCCCTATCTCGAGCGGCTCACAGAGCCCTTTTTCAGCGACCGCAAAGGGGCTGCGGTGATCAATCGCGAGTTTCTCGCGTGGCTCAAGAAGGGCAGAGAGCCCAAGCGGCCGTTCCTCGCCTTCCTGAACTATTTCGACGCACACCTCCCCTATGAAATCCCACCCGGAAGGATGCACCGCTTCGGGAACGAGGGGCCCGACGAACGCCAGCGGGTGTTGATCAAGAACTGGGGCGAGCTCGATAAGGCGCGGCTGCCGGCCCGCGATGTTGCCATGGTGATCGATGCATACGACGATTGCATCGCCGATCTTGACGAGCAGCTCGGCAAGCTCGTCGACGAACTCTCCCGGCAGGGAATCCTCGAGCGAACCTGGCTCTTCATCACCTCGGACCACGGGGAGAGCTTCGGCGAGCACAAGGGCGTATTCTGTCACGGGACGAGTCTCTACCAGACCGAACTGCACGTGCCGCTTTTGATCATTCCTCCAGGCGGAAGCGCGAGCAAGCAAGTGGTGAAAGACACCGTCAGCCTGCGAGACCTGCCGGCGACGATCGTCGATGCGCTTGGTCTAGCGCGCGAGTCTCCATTTCCCGGCTCGTCGCTGGCGCGCTACTGGAACGATAGGGCGGCAACCCAGCCGCGACCGCGCCAGTCTTCTGAGGCGGCCCTGGCCGAGCTGGTACCGGGCGACGCTGCCTACGTCGATTCGTACGGCCTTCCCAAAAAAACCTGGCCGATGGCGGCGCTCAACGACGGAGAATACTCGTATATTCGAACCGAGGGCAAGGTTCGCGAGGAGCTCTACCACGTCAGCCGCGACGCCCAAGAACAGCGCAACCGGGCGCGCGATCCGGCGTCGCAGGAGGTCATCGGGCAAATGCGCAAGACACTCCGCCGCCTCACGTCAGGACCGCTCTCGCCAGAGCGGTTCAGCCGCTGACCTGTGTCTCGACCCATCCTCGCACGCGCTAACCCATGCCGCCATGCTGCGGGCCCGCGCACACGGGATCTTCATAGAGATTTCGCCCCGCGCCAGTTGCAACGCAGCACGATATGCGTAGCATGACCGAGTTGAGATCGGTAACCGCGAGGACCATCCCCATGATCGACCGATCGTCTCGATTGGACCGCAAGCGTGGTTTTACGCTCATCGAGCTGTTGGTGGTGATCGCAATCATCGCAGTTTTGATCGCGCTTTTATTGCCGGCGGTTCAGTCGGCCCGCGAGGCCGCGCGCCGGATGCAGTGCACCAACAACCTCAAGCAGATCACGCTGGCCATTGCCAATTACGTCGACGTGAACAGCGTGACGCCTCTACACGAATATCGCTATGCCACCGAGAACGGCGGCTCCGCCGGCAACTCCGGAACGCATTCCTGGATCAGCCAGATCGCGCCCTACCTCGAGCAAATGCCGATGTACAATGCCATGAACTTCATTTACACGCCGGAATGGGCTTATAGCGGCGCGATCACGGGGCCCAATCCGACTGAGTGGACCATAAACAAGGCGAGCATCGCGAGCTTGCTCTGCCCCTCCGACGCGCTCTTGAACACAGGCTCGGGCGACCCGACGGTCGTCTACCAGTGCGGCAATTTCAATTACGTGGCCAACACCGGGCATCCTCGCAACGTCCTGTTGCCGGGAGATCCGCCCAACACGGGCGCGTTGCCGCCGCTCTCGGGAATCATCTCGACCTCCAAAATGTATGCAGGGCAATACTGGTGCACGGCCGTTTCCAATCCCAATGTGAACGTCAACGTGACGATGGCGAGCATCACCGACGGCACGTCGAATACCGCGGCCTTGAGCGAGTCGCTGGTCAATGACGGCTCGGGGGCCAACCCCGACCCTCGCCGCAACTTGTATTACACGTACGCGGGCCTGTGCGATGCACAGAACTATCCCAGCATCGCGGCTCTGGCCGTCGTGCAGGATGGCTTGGCCAATCCGGTCCTGTATGCACCGTGGGGCATCTACAAAGGGTTGACCTGGTCGTACACCGACGCCTGGGAGCGTCACGTCTACGCCCACCTGTTCCCCCCCAACACGGCGCCGATCGACACCTATCACGACGCCACGTTCCGCTGCCAGGAGGGTGACAGCGGTATGTGTCCGACGAGCAATCACCCCGGTGGCGTCAACGTGTCGTTCATGGACGGTTCGGTCCATTTCATCAAGAACAGTATCAGCCTTCAGACGTGGTGGTTTATCGGCACGCGGAACCGTGGCGAGGTCGTCTCTTCAGACACCTATTGAGGGCCGGCCATGTCAGAGCGCCCGCGTCATCTCCCCAAGCGCCATGGCGGCCTCGATGTCGCTTGCACTCTTCTTGCCGGCGCTCGCCCCGGGGTGCGGCCCCGCTGTGGTCGAATACGACAAGGCGGCTCGCTACACGCCTGAGTCGCTGGCGCAGGAGCTCGTCATCCGCTTCCAGGCGCTCAGTCCAACCGCCAAGATTTCCACCCGCAAGCCCAAGGTCAATCCCGCGGCCGAGAAAAAGCGTATCGAGCGAGTGGATCGCGCTGCTCTGGCCGAGAAAAAGGGCGGAGGCGGTCCAGGCGCAAAGAAACGCAAAGGTGCCCCCACGCTCGACGACGTGATCGACGACATCGGCGAAAAGCTCGACCGGCTCGAGGGCACATCTCGGCCTGACGCCTGCCGCAAGATGATCGATACGATTGCCGACGATCAGTCGCTCTCAGCGAGCGACAAGAAGACGCTCACCGACCTGGTTGGCCAGCTCGCCCTAGGAAGTTGAGCCGACCCGGCAACGAGCCTTTCTCACGACCCGGTCCGCGCTGCCTGGTCAAGCCGTTCGGGCTCGGCGAATCGTCGCAGCAGCCCGCGCAGGGTCGCGGCCGCAGTGTCTGGAACTTCAGGCGACGGCTCGCCGTCGGTGCTCGCTGCGACCGGCTCAAGGCCGAACCAGGTCAAGCGGACCGGCCAGTTCGCCAAGGCGGCCTCGCGATTGAAACGCTCCAGAACGCGGAGCGCCCACACTACGCCCCAATGGTCGCGAAACCAGAACCAGAGCCGCTCGCATTCACCGCGACCTTTCGGTCCGCGGTCCTCGCTCCAATGCGCGACCCAGGCGCCGGCGCACGCAAGCCACGACACCCACGACCCCAGAACAGCCAGCCGCGCTTCGGGCCATTCCGGTCGAGAGAGCCCAAGGTATTCGAGCAGAAACGCCAGTCCCACGACCGCCGCCGCCTTACCGAATCGACTCGGCAGGTAGTTTGTCACACCCACGACGACGACGAACCCGTAAAAGAGCGACCAGGGCATATCAAGGTGCACTCGCGCCAGTCCGTGAGCACGGCGCAGGCGACCGGGTTCCTCCAGGAACGGGATCAGAAAGACCACGACGAGCACGAGGGTGAGCCCGGCCCAGACTCTGTGGCCCGGCGTGCGAGCGTTGAGCACGAAGACAAGCGCCGCCAGGAGCATGAGCACCGCAACGTAGATCAGACGTCCCGAGACTTGGCGGCCGCCGGCAAACGGCTCGAACGCGGCAACGAGCTGAGCCAAAAGGAGCAGCCCCATTGCAGCGGCGACCCACCAAAGCGCGGGCTTGAGCGCCGTCCCCGCCGCAATGCGCCAGGCTTGGCGCCAGGGAAGCACCGTCGTGGCAATCACGACCGACAAGGCGATGGGCGCGCGCCCGGGCTTAAGCCAGACCAAGAGCACCGACAATGCCAAGAGTAAGCCGATCACGGCGTTCGAGCCCGCGGCGACAACGCCCCGTCGGCAATCGATCGTCATCACGCGCGCGTTTTAATCGTTGGTTTTGCTCGCACAGTAGGGTCAGTCTTCCCACCGTTGGGCCAGTCGTAGGAGCCAGGACTGGCGTTTGGGCGGAGGGTTGAGCCACTCCGTGATGCCATAAGTCCTGGCAACCTCTATTATGCACTGCCGGAACTTTCGGTAGGAGTGATGGCCGATCCAGATTTCCTGACCGTGGATCTTGATCCCTTCGATGGGATCACCTCTTTCGCGGTCCGTTCTTCTTCCCGGGCTGCGGTCCGTTTTTCTTTTGCTCGCCTTTGGCGGCGGGCTGTTTCGGCACTTCAAACAGCTCGGCGATTTGGACAGAGAAACCAGGCAGAACATCGCCGCCGTCGAGCCGCATCGAGACCGTCAATCGGGTAAACCGGCGGGGCGAAGTATAGACGTCGACAACACGGCTCGCTGGCCGCACATACCAGACCAGGCGTACTCCCTTCTCGAAGTACTCTATAAGCTTGTCTTGCATTTCCTTGGGAGTGTTGCCACGGCTGATGACCTCCACGGCCAAGTCAGGTATAACACACGGAACGGGCTCGTCTGGGATTTCGCCCCCTGGCAATCGCTCCCACGAGACGAATGAAACATCCGGGATTCGAACCAAGTCAATATCGAGCTGGATTGTGCCATCCGGTCCCGTAACGACTCCGAGTCCTCGTGGCTCGACGAAGTTGCCGAGCAACCGCCCGATTTTCATGGCGATGTAGGATTCCTCATACCCCACGGTCTTCTCCACCAAAATGCCGTCCACCAGTTCGTAAAGCCGATCCTCCTGTTCGTTGAGCCGGGCGACGTCGGCGACAGTCCCGCAACCCGGGGGCGGGCTGTGACGGATCCGCTCGAAGGGGATCGGGCCGAATCGGCGGTAGAGGTCGGTAACGGTCCAGGTCTTGCCCGCCGGCTTCTTGATCGAGCCAAAGGTGGCCATGGCCAAGTCTCTTCATGGTCGATGACAGGAGCTGAGATTCGCCCTCATTATACACCGCCACGGGCTGCACGACACATTCCCCGTGCAGCCGTTCGCTCAAGTCTCACTCATCGGGGCGTAAGGGCCGTCATTCAATCCGGCTCGAAGTCAGACGGCTGGCTCTTGGCCATATCGGCCTCGCTCGGGCGCCGCGCCAAAAGCGCCACAACCAGCAGCGCGACCGCCATCACCCCGAACGCGCCGATGGCCCGGCCCTCGCCCCCGACGAGCCCATACCTCGACGCCAGATCGTCGATCGTTTTCGAGAAGTCGAGGGCGTTGCCCAGGTTCTCAAAGACCACCAAGAGCGCGATGATGATGCCGGCCAGCGAGCCGCCGGCGATCAGCCCGGTCGACATGCAACGTGCCCGGGCTGGTCTCGGCCTCTTCAGGCGTGAATTTCCGCGCGCGATCGACGAAACCGCGGATCACTCCTCCGACAAAGATCGGCAGGGTGGTCGCAAGCGGTAGATAGACCCCCACCGCGAACGCCAGCGCCGACACGCCCGAAAGTTGCATCACGATCGGCCAGCACCGCGCCCAGGATGACCAGCCCCCAGGGAAGTTGCCGAGTCATGATCCCGTCGATCAACGTGGCGAAGAGCCGCGGCTGCGGCGGGTTGAACTTCTGGATGTCGGCGTCCCGGACGCGGTCTTGGTCAACCGGCCGCCGATGCCGAAGTCGATCAGGTACCGCGCCTGTCCCTGGTCGTCGACCAGGTACTTGCCGGGCTGGACGCCAGGACGTGGGTTGGTGACCCACCAGACCTGGTAGCTCTGGCCGTCGGGCCCGACCTCGGTGCCGCGCAGCTCGGCGGGCTGGGGCTTTGTCAGTGGGCAGTTCGGCGGGGTTGTCGGTGATCGTCGTGTAGGCCGCGTTCAGCGCCAGAAGCGTTCAGCCCCATGAACACCGCCGAGACCAGCGCGCCGACCAGGATCGACGACCTGCTGCTTCCATGGCGTCGCCCCGACCAGGAAGCCGGTCTTGAGGTCTTGCGAAGTCGTGCCGCCGTTCGACGACGCGATGCAGACGACCCCCGCGATCGACAGCGCGGTCACGCGGTACTCGGGCCCGACCCAGCCCAGGATGACGAAGATCAGGCAGGTCAAAAGCAGCGTGGCGATCGTCATGCCCGAGATCGGGTTCGACGACGAGCCGATCACGCCGGTGATCCGCGAGCTGACCGTCACGAACAGAAAGCCGAAGAGGACGATGAGCCCGGCTCCGATGAGCCGGCCCGGGAACGAGGTCGGGATCAGGTGCGACGCGGCGATCGCGAGCACGAGCCCGAGCGAGCCGAAGATCACCACGGCCATGGGCAGGTCGCGCTCGGTTCGCGGCGACGCCGTTGTCGTCGGACTGCCTGCCCGATCTCAAGTCGCGCAAGCTGCCGGTCACCGACGCGACGATCAGCGGCAGCGCATTGAGCATGCTCAGAATCCCGCCGGCGGCCACGGCGCCGGCGCCGATGTAGCGCACGTACTGGCCCGAGATGGCGCCGGCGCTCAGTTCCGAGATCTTCTGCTGACCGGGCGGCAGATACGCTCGGCAGCCCATCGCCGAAGTAGGCGATCATGGGAACCAGCAGGAGCGCGGTCATGATCCCGCCCGCAACCATGACCGACGGCGATCCGCGGGACCGATGATGTAGCCGACTCCCAGGAGCACCGGCGACGGCTCGAGCGAAACGACCGCCTTGTTGTAGCCCGTGATGCCCGTGATCGCCTTCTGCCACTCGCCCGACCAGAACTTGAACGCCTGCATCATGATCTGGTAGACAAACCCGAGCCCGAACCCCGAGAAGACCATGCCGGGCGTTCGACCCGCCCTGCTCGCCGACGATCAACACCTTGGCACAGGCGGTCCCCTCGGGGTAGGGGAGTACGCCCGTGCTGCTTGACGATGAAGGCCCGCCGCAGCGGAATCATCATCAAGATGCCGAGCAGCCCGCCCAGCACGGCCACGAGCATCACGCGGGTCCACTCCATCTCGTAGCCCAGGAGCATCAGGGCGGGCATCGTCGCCCCGACGCCGAAGGCGATCGACTCGCCCGCCGACCCGGCCGTCTGGACGATGTTGTTCTCCAGGATCGTCGCCCGCCGAACCCCGAAGGCCATGCGACAGGCCCCGGAAGATCGTGATCGCCAGCACGGCGACCGGAATCGACGCCGACACCGTCATCCCCACCTTGAGAAAGAGGTAGAGCGACGACGCGCCGAAAATGACACCCAGAACCGAGCCCAGCGCCACCGCCGACACCGTCAGCTCCGGCAGGTCGGCCTTGTCGGGTACGTATGGCTCAAAACGGCTGCCCGCGTCATCCGGTCGATCGGCCGCCTGCGCACCGTGGACTGCGAGGCAGACATTTCCGGGATCGCTCCATGGAGAAAAGGCCGCGCGCCGGCGGACCTAGCTCAGGGCTTCTTGATCTGCGCCAGGCGGTTGGCGATGTCACACAGGACGTCGATCATACGCTGGCCGGCGTCGACGTCGTAGATCAGGTCGCTCGGGTAGTAAGAGAGCGTCTTGAAGGTCTCGTCGTAATACGTCTGGAGCCGCCGGTGGATGACCTCGTCGCTCATGTCGTCGAGCCGGTTCTCGCGCAAGGCCCGCGCCTTCAGCCGCTCGATCGCCGTCACCGTGTCGTCGATCTTCAGGTGAAAGATCTGGATCACGTCGACGATGCTGTCGAGCCGCTCGGCCTGCGCGTAGCTCCGCGGCAGGCCGTCGAGGATCAGCGTGTGCTGCTCGGGCGTGAGCAGCTCCTGCAGGTCCAGGATCATCAGATGGCGCTCGAAGATGCGCACGGTCAGCTCGTCGGGAACCATCAGGCCTTGCGACGTGTATTGCTCGATTTCCCGGCCGAACTTGCCGGTGCGGGGGATCTTACGGAAGATGTCGCCCATCGAGATGTGGACGAGAGAGGGAAGTTGGCCCAGCACGGCCCCCTGTGTTCCCTTGCCGCTGCCCGGCATCCCGAAGAGGATGATCGAACGGTACCTGCGGTTTTCTTCCACGATCGGGTTCCTCAGGCGTCAAGAAGAGCTGTCTTTAAGAACCGTGCCAGTGACGCCATCGCCGCGTCGTGGCCCCGCGCCCTCTAGGATCTTGCGGACAGTCTCCCGCGGGAGAGTCGACGACGATGTGACACCGGGCAAACCCGGAACAGCGCTCTAACTCCACCATTTTCACGGCCAAGAGGCAAGGACTAAGGCTTTGCAAGGCACGCGATTGCTGCTGGCGCGGCACGCCGAGACCGCGGCCCCTGACCATTTCCATGGTGCCGAATCCGACATCGGCTTGAGCGACCGGGGCGCCCAGCAGGCCGAATCGCTCGGCCGCGCGCTCGAAGCGGCCGGCGCCTGTGCACTCTACTCATCGGGTCTACGCCGTGCGCGCGAAACCGCGAAGATCGTCGGTGCAGTCTGCAAGCTCGAGCCCGTCGAGATCCTTGCTCTTCACGAACGGAGCATCGGTCCTTTAAGCGGTCTCTCGCGGCAGGAAGGCTGGTCGACGTACGCAACCTGCAAAGAACGCTGGATGGCCGGCGACCTTGAATACACCCACGAAGGCGGCGAGTCGTTCGCCGCCATCCGCCGCCGCGTCGTGCCGATCTTCGAGCAACTGGCCGCGGCTCATCGGGGCCACACGATCATCGTCATAGCCCATGGCGTCGTCATTCGTGTCGTGCTCATGTCCCTGGTCCAGGGCTGTAGCGCGGCCGATTTCGACAAGATCGCCATCGATTTCGCGTCAGTCAACGACCTCTGGTTTGACGGCAACGCGTGGAGTGCTGCGCGAGCTGAACCGCGTCGTCGCCTCGTCAGACGCACGGCCGGTGGCTTGAAGAGACAGGAGCGCCAGGGCGATGGCTAGGCGGTGCGGCCGCCCGCCCTGAGCAACTCGCCCATCTCGCGGTAGAGGCGCTCGATCTGCTGCAGACGCTTTGAATGCGCGGCGAGCTCGGCGCGTGCGGTCTCCTGTTCGGTCAGGGCGCGTGATTGTTCGTCGCGGCGTACGGTCTTTTCCTGATCGAGTTCCTTCTGGAGACGGCCGGCTTCGAGTGCGAGCCGGTCGCACTGGGTGCGCAGCGTGCGCTCGCCTTCGGCCTGGGATTTCGCCAGTCGATCGATCTCGCCCTGGCCTTTTTGGTTCGCCGCGGCCAAGCGCTGGATTTCAGCGCGCGGTTTTCAGCTCGGCGTCGCGCTCGTCGAGCTCTTGCGCGAGAGTGGTGCGCTCGCCGTGAACGGTCCGATGCGACGTCCGGAGCTCGTGGATCTCACACTCCAATTCGCCGTGCTTGTCCGTCACACGGCTGTGCTCGGCGCGCGCGTGCTCGAGGTCGTCGCGGCGTTGTGCCAGCTCGGCGGCGAGGGCGTCGCGTGCGGCGGCCATCGCCGTCAGATCGGTTCGGGCTTTCTCCAGATCGGCGGCTCGCCGCGCCAGGTCGGCGGCCAGCTTGTCGCGCCCGCCGGCCATGGCCTTGAGCTCGGTGCGGGCTTTTTCCAGATCGGTGCCGCGGCGCGAGAGATCAGCGGACAGGGCGTCGCGCTCGGCGGTCAAGGCCTTGAGCGATGCTCGCGCTTGTTCGAGCTCCGTGCCGCGGCGCCCTAAATCAGCGGCCAGGGCGGCGCGGTCGGCGGTCAGGGCCTCAAGCGCGGCTCTCGCTTGCTCGAGCTCCGTGCCACGGCGCCCTAAATCAGCGGCCAGGGCGGCGCGGTCGGCGGTCAGGGCGCCGAGCGCGGCTCGAGCCTGTTCCAGATCGGCGCCTTGTCCAGCGGTCAAGGCCGAAAGCTCGGCTCGGGCCTGCGAGATCGGCCGCCTCGCTCAGACCGGCGGCCAGCGCGTCGCGGTCGCAGGTCCTGTTTGCGAGCTCGGCGGCGGCGAGCTTGAGGTCTGCGCCGAAGGCGTCGCGTTCGGCAGCCGCGGCCTCGAGCGCGGCTGTCACCCGATCGATTTCACCGCGGATCGATTGAAGCTCCTCGGCCGACCGGCTCTCTTCGACCTCGAGGGCAGCAATCTCGGCGACCCGATTTTCTAGCTCGCGGGCGATTGCGCCGAACTCGGTGCGGATGCCGTCAAGCTCGCGCTCTTGTTGCTCGCGCTCGACCAAGAGCTGGTCTCGAGCCGCCGCGATCTCGCGCAGTCCGCTGACTTCATCTTCAAGGCCGCTTATGAGACCGTACCGCCGCCTGCTCCTGCACCAGCGGCTGAACGTCTTCGATTGCCAGCGCGCCAAGACCGGCGCGTAGCGATTCGAGCTCGGCGGTCACGCGATCGAGGTCCAGGGTGAGTCGCTCGCGCTCTTCGCCCTGCTGTTCGTGGCTGGCGGTGAGCTGCCTGTGGGCGGCCTCGAGCTGCTCCTTCTCCGCCCGCAGGCGATCGAGCTGGCGCGGAGTGCTTCGTGCGCGCCGTCCGGTTCGACGTGCTGGCGGCCGTTGACACGCGGCGCCAGAACCATGACGTCGATGGCTTCGTCGTCGCTGTCGCCAGAGAAGTCGCGGCGCGCGGCCGGGTCGGTGACGACGAAAGGCCGATCGCAGTGGTTGCACCGCACCTGGCTGCCCAGGTATGTGCGCCGAACGCGTAAGGTCGCCCGGCAACCCGGGCAGGTCACCGAGATCCGCTCGACCCCGTTGGGTGCCGCCTGGTTCTGCCCCGGCGCCGTCTCGTCGGGACGCCGGACGGCCGGCCACTCGGTTGCCCCGCCGGCGCGAAACCCATGCTGGCAGTGGCGCACCGTACGTGCTGTCCCATCAGATCGACGGACACTTTCTGATCGGACGAACAGCGGGGGCATACGGCGATGAAGTGCCACTGGGTCTCATTCATGAGATAGGCTCCAGCGTGCAAACGACGTGCCTCGCGACCGAACTTCCAGCGTAGTCGAGTCGCGGGTGGTCGTTCAACGGCTGTTTCTGCGGCCAATGCCAACCGCGGCGGCGGCGGTGCGGACAATGGCACTCCGCGGCGTAAATGTTTCGAACACCGCTCGGGCACTCTGCGAGGTCTCACTTAGCCATGAGCGGCAGCCGCGTCACGGACCGGCTCGTGCCCGGCGTCGCACGCTGACTCGGCAAGCGCGTACTCCTGCGCTCTAAATCGAGCTCGGCGTGCAGCTCGTCATGCTGGCGGCGAAGCTCCTGCACGCGGTGCTTGTCCTGGATTTGGAGCCACTCAAGCTCAGCGAGCGCCTTGGACAGGTTGTCAAGCTCCTCTGCCAGACGGCGCTCGCTCGGCCGCCACGGCCGCGAGCTCAGCCGTTCGCTCTTCGAGGTCTCGCTCGAGCGCATCCCGCTCGGACAAGGCCGCGGCGAGCTCGGTGTCGCGCTGATCGAGCTCCAGGACCAGTTGCTCGTGAGAGTCATGGTCGTAGCTCAGCGCGCGCAACTGATCGCGAAAACCGCTAACCGCCGCCCGGAGACTGTCGCGTTCCTCGAGCAAGGCCGGCACCTCACACGGCGAGATCGCTGCCGCAGGGGCGCCGGCTGCACAGTCCACGACGTGCAGCGGCGGCTGGGTGCGTTCCGAAGTACCGTTCATGCTTTCGGGAACCGGCGCAGCGACCGCGGGCTGCTGCGTCGCCGCCGGTTCGCTCGGTGGTGCCTTCGCCGCTTCCTCAGCCGGTTCCGGAACCATGAACGCGGCACTGCATTGGGCACATTTGACCGCGCTGCCGATGTACACGCGGCGGATGCTCAAGACCGCAAGACAGGTCGGGCATACGCACGCCACACGCTCGGGTGTGCTCAAAGCTCCCGGCGCCGGCTCTCCGACTACCTCATTCCCGCTCGCGCCGGCGGGAGGAACATCGTTCGGCACGAGAAACGTTTCGCGGCAATGCCGGCACATCACCTCGAGCCCGGCATACTTGCGTTTGATTTTGAGCTTGGTTGCGCAGTTGGGACAACTTGCGATGAAATGTTTGCCCGATGCGTTCATGGGATGTGGGTCTCCAAGTGGCGTCACCTTCGCCAGAGCGCCGTCGTTCTGCTAGAGCTGGTCGCCGCGCGCGGGCCGCGTGTGCCGTCACGGATGGCGAGCGTCTCGTGCTTGCGAGCCAAAGTGGCCAGTCGATGCGTTCCATACACCCGTGCGTGCGCGGGAGGGCGGCGACAGTGCCTGCCCCGTTGTCGAAAACACTTCTAAACAATTCAACTCACGCACCCGTCAGATTTCACTGCGAGTACGCGGCGACGATTAGCGGCGTGACATCCGTCCTCGCCCGTTGTCGCGGCAGCCGAGAACGACCGACCGTTCCTCCGAGCGATCACGCCGGAAAGCCAACCGATCTATGGTAGTTTGGCCGGCTGCGCCCTTCGCCCGTCAAGGTGGTGGCGAATCACAATCACGCCGCCGCGTCCCCCTGGTCGTCGCCGCCGTTCTTGAGCGCTTCCCATTCTTCCCAGGTGTAGAGGACTTCCCGGGCCGACCCGCTCTTGTACTCGCCGACGATGCCGTCTTCGGCCATGAAGTCGATGAGCCGGGCGGCGCGGCCGTAGCCGATGCCCAGGGCCCGCTGCAACAGCGAGCACGAGCCGCGCCCCTCGCGGATCACGATCTCGATCGCCGGCTCGTACAGCTCGTCGCGCTCCTTGAGGGCCTCGCCCCGGTCCTTGCCGCCCGGGCCGCCGCTCACCTGAAGCTGCAACAGCTCGCGGCTGAATTCGACCGGGTACCGTTCCAGATAGCGGCAGATGCCGTTGACCTCGACGTCCGAGACAAACGTGCCCTGAGCGCGGACGATGTGCGACGTGCCCGGAATCAAAAACAGCATGTCGCCGTTGCCCAGGAGCCGCTCGGCGCCCATCTCGTCGAGCACGACCCGCGAATCGCTGCGGTTGGTCACCTGAAACGCGATCCGCGCCGGCAGGTTGCCCTTGATCAGGCCGGTGACGACGTCGACCACCGGCTTCTGCGTCGCCAGGATCAGGTGCACGCCGACCGCACGGGCCAGCTGGGCAAGCCGCACGATGTGCTGCTCGGCTTCCTTTTCCGCCGTCATCATGATCTCGGCCAGCTCGTCGGCGACGATCACGATGTAGGGCATGAAGGTCGGGATTCGCTGCCGCTCCTGCTCGTCTTCCGGGCTGCAGCCGCGCGAAGATCTCTTCCGGACCCAGCTTGTTGTAGGCCTGGATGTTGCGAACCTCGGCCCGCCGCAGGAACTCGTAGCGCTCGTCCATCTTCTCGCACGCCCACGCCAGGATCGACTCGGCCTTCTTCATGTCGATCACGACCGGGTGCATCAGGTGGGGGATTCGCTTGTACTGCGAGAGCTCGACCTTCTTGGGGTCGATCAAGATCAGCTTGACCTCGTCGGGGCGCTTGGTCATCAGGATCGAGAGGATCATGGCGTTCAAGCAGACCGACTTGCCGGTGCCGGTCCGGCCGGCCATCAGCAGGTGGGGCATTTCGGCCAGGTCAAACACCATCGGCTGGCCCTTGACGTCCTTGCCCAGGTAGAGCGGGATGCGGCATTCTCGCGAGCTTGATCGGCGACGCGCGGTGATCACCTCGCCCAGCCGGACCACGTTGCGGTGCTCGTTGGGCACTTCGACGCCGACGGTGGTCTTGCCCGGAATCGGCGCCACGATTCGCACGCTGGGCACCGCCAGGGCGATCGCCAGGTCGTCGGCCAGGCTGATGATCCGCGAGACCCGCAGGCCGGCCTCGAGCTCGATCTCGAACTGGGTGATCACCGGGCCGGTGTCGATCTGCACGACGCGCACCTGGTAGCCGAAATCGAGCAAGCGTCCGCTCCAGCAGCATGGCCCGAGCGTGCACCTTGGCTCTCGTGCTCCTGGATCGGGAACGGGACGGCGGGCTCGAGCAGCTCCATGGGCGGCGGCTGGTAGGGAGCCCCGGGCTGAACCGGGCGGCAAGTAGGCGAGCCGGGTCCCGGCAGCGAGAGCGGACTGGTGTGGTGATGGCGGGTGTGAGAATGCGCGGCCGAGAGCGATTCGCCGCCGCTCTCGACCGGGATCGGCGGGTGGAGCGAGACCGATCGCTCGGTCGCCGGCGCCGGGAATGGCGCCGGCGTCGCTCCCAGGGTGCCGCGTCCGCGCGCGCAGCGCCGCCGGAGCGCCCGCCGTGACATGAGCGGCCGGTGCGGCCGGCGACTGCGCCCCGCCGCCGGCGGATCCAGCCGCGGACCTCCTCGAGCGGCCAGAGAAGAGCACGTCGTGGCAGAGTGCCAGGCCGAAGAGTCCGCCGGCGGCCAGGATCAGGAACAGCCCGGCCAGTCCGAAGTGCAGCTTCGAGGAAAATCGCCACGACGCGCGCCAGCGTAGCCGCCGCTGCCGACCGCGGGGCTGGGCCTCAAGCCGGGCGCGACCTTGTGGATGAAGCCGGCCGCGACCAGCACGACCAGCACGAAGCCCGAGCCCGGTCCCAGCCGGTCGGGAACCGGCCGGCGGACCGTGAGCGAGCAGGTTGACGACCGCCAGTCCCAGAGACCAACAGCCAGATCGACCACCCCAGCGTGATGAACAGCAGGTGCGCCAGCACCGCACCCACCGGACCGCAGGCGTTGGCCGGTGGCGAATTGACCGGCTCGGCGCCGCAACCGGGCGGATCGGCCGGGTCGTAGCACAGGAGGCTCAGAGCCCCAGAAACACGATCGCCAGGGCCGAGGCAATGAGCGGCGCAGACCGCAACACTCGCTGGCGTACGGACATGGAACCCCCTCGGAGCACCGGCGTCTCCGGTGTCCGTGCGACTGTGCGCCGCTCCCATGGCTCGTCGAGAGCGGCGCGCTTTCCACCTTTTGATCGGCCCGAGATCCGGGGGGCTTGCGACTTCCATCGCCATCGAACTTCTGCCGTAGGTCAGGCCCTATTCAATCTCCCGATTGGGTAAGATCGACGGTGTCGCCGTCGTCGTCGACGTCTTCGGTCGGCTCGACCGTCTGCACTCGCCCGGACATGTCGAGATAGATCTTGTCGTGCATGATTTCCTGGATCACGACGGTCATCTTGTCGACCCCGCGCGACTCGACCAGGGCGCGTGCGCCCTGGTTCAAGCGCGATCATCCGCTTCTGGATCAGGGTCGAGAGTTTGAATCGGCCGCCGACCTTGTTGACGATCTCTTCTTCCTTCAGCTCATCAATCATGGTTTCTCCTTGAGATCCACAACCGTTCTGCTTGAGGATTCGAGCCAGTTCCTCGACCGCGCGGTCGAGGTCGTCGTTGATCACGTGCACGTCGTAAAGCGAGGCCATCTCGAGCTCGCGGCGGGCGTCTCCAGCCGCCGCTCGATCGTCGCCTCGTCATCGGTTCCCCGTCCGCGCAGCCGGTCTTCGAGCACGGCCGACGCTCGGCGGCTGGATGAAGATCAAGAGTGCACCGGGCACTTTCTGCCGGACCTGAAACCCTCCTTGAACATCGATCACCAGAAGCACGCAGTCTCCGGCCGCCATGGCCTCGCGGACCGGCTTGGCCGGGCGTTCCGTATTCGTGGCCATGGACCTGGGCACACTCGAGCAGGTCGCCGCGAATGCGCTCGAACTCGTTGTGGCGTCACGAAGAAATAGTCGCGATTGGCCACCTCGCCCGGACGCGGCTGGCGGGTGGTGGCCGAGATCGACCGCCTGAGCCGCAGGTCGGGCCGCTCGAGCAGGCGCTTGGCCAGCGTGCTCTTGCCCGATCCCGACGGACCGGACATCACGACCAACCGACCCGGCAATTCGGCCCATTGTCTCCCCTTCATTCGGCATTTTGAATCAGCTCGCGGATCTTCTCGAGGAGCGACTTGACCTCCACGACCGACCGACTGATCTCGACGTCGTTGGCCTTGGAGCCGATCGTATTGATCTCGCGGCCCATCTCCTGGGTGATGAACTCGAGCTTGCGGCCCGAGCTCTCGGGCTCGTCGATGATCGCCACGAACTGCGCCAGATGGGCCCGCAGCCGGACGATCTCTTCGCTGATGTCGCACCGGTCGGCCAGGATCGCGATCTCCCGGACCACGTCCTTGGGCTCGAGCGTCACCCCCTGGTCGGGCACCAGAAGCCTGCAACCGCTCGGTCAGCCGCTTCTGGTAGTTGTGCACGACCAGCGGCCCACGATCGGCGATCTGGCGAGCAGGTCCTGGCGCCGCGCGGGCCAGGGCCACCAGCTCGGCGGCCATGGCGCGGCCCTCGACCGAGGCGCGCCAGT
>CAWHMZ010000016.1:0-224909 GCA_963830625.1 uncultured Isosphaeraceae bacterium
CGCACGATGAATGACGAACACACCACGGCGGTTGTGCAGAACTACTTGAACGCCCTGGCGGGGGACCAGCCTGCCGAGCCCATTGTGCGGGCGCTGCTGGACCAATCGGTCCGCCGTTTGCAAGTACTCTGCGGGAATTTGCTGCACCGGAAATACCGCCGTCTGACAATGCCTCCGCTGAATCTGCAAACCGACGAAATGGTCGGAGCCGTTGTCGAGCGGCTGCTCAAGGCCATGCGCACGGTGCATCCACGAACGGTGCGGCAGTTTTTCGCACTCGTCAATCAGCACATGCGCTGGGAGTTGAACGACCTCGCCCGCCAATTAGATGAGCGGGCGTCGGCGGTGGAGCTAAGTGTCGGGGCGTTACCGCGCCCGCCAGCAGCGCCTCGACACTGTCACCTGAAGGCCGTCGCATGCTCCAGGCGATTGACAACCTGCCCGATGACGAGCGCGAAGTTTTCGATCTCATACGCATTCAGGGATTTACGCACGCCGAGACGGCCGAGCTGGTGGGCGTTTCCGCCAAGACGGTCCAACGGCGTTTGAATCGCTCGCTTTTGCTCCTTTCGCAGGAGCTGGATGATCTGCACCGGCGTAGCGGAGTCGTAACGTCAACATGCCCGCCGACCCTCGCGTGCTGGAACTGCTCGAGCAAATGCTCGATTCCGGTGGCACACCGGAAGAGGTTTGCCGCGATACGCCCGAACTGCTCCCCTTCGTTCGCGCCGGCTGGCAAAGACTGTCGGCCCTCGAAGACGAGCTCGGCGCGCTCTTTCCCAGCTCGACCTCGCCTGGAGCCGAAACGCTGCCCGCGCTTGCAAGCAATCAACTCCCGCGGATCCCGGGGTATGACGTGGAGGCCTTGCTCGGCTGCGGAGGCATGGGCGTTGTCTACAAGGCCCGGCATCTCCGCCTTAACCGGCCCGTCGCCCTCAAGATGCTCCTGGCCGGTGCGTACGCCTTGCCGCACGAGCGGGCACGGCTTCAGCGCGAAGCCGAAGCGGTGGCGAGTCTGCGGCACCCGAACATCGTGCAGGTCTACGATGTCGCGGAACACGACGGGTGCCCATATTTCACGATGGAGATCCTCGATGGGGGCAGACTGGCGCAGGCTCTCTCGGGCGCGCCGCAGGCGGCACGCCAGGCGGCCGCGATTTTGATCACGCTGGCCGACGCCGTGCAGGTCGCGCACCAGGCCGGGATCGTGCACCGCGATCTGAAGCCAGCCAACATCCTGCTCACGGCCGAGGGAACGCCCAAGGTTGCCGATTTCGGGCTGGCGCGGCACTTTGACGGAGGGCCGGCGATCACATTGAGCGGCGCTCGGGTCGGGACTCCGAGCTACATGGCGCCCGAGCAGGTAACCGGCGAGGCCGCAGCGATCGGGCCGGCCACTGACATCTACGCCCTTGGTGCCATGCTCTATGAATTGCTCACCGGCCGGCCGCCGTTTCGAGGAGAGACGGCGGCTGATACGGAGCGGCAGGTGGTCCATGACGAGCCGGTCGCCCCAACGCGGTTGAACACGAAGGTGGCGCGCGACCTCGAGACGATCTGCTTGAAGTGCCTGTCCAAGGAGCCGAAACGCCGCTACGCGAGTGCCCAGGCGCTGGCCGACGATCTGAGACGTTACGAGAAGGGTCGGCCCATCCACGCCCGGCCCGTGGGTTGGGGAGAGCGTTCCTGGCGCTGGTGCCGGCGCAATCCGACGGTGACGGCTCTGTTGGTCACGGCGGTGGCGCTGGTCGGGATGGCGAGCGGCGGCGGGTTTTGGCTGGAACGGCAGCAGGCCGAGCGGCGCGAAGAGACGGCACGACGGCTGGGGGGACAGGCGAAGGCCGCAGAGGCCGTGCTGGAGCAAGCAGGAGCGTGCAGAAGCAGGGCCGATGGCCGGAGGCGCGGGCAGTGCTTGAGGCGGCACCGAGCTTGGAAGACACCCGCGCTCTCGCGAGCCTCCGCGAACGTGTGAGTCAGGCGCTGGCCGACGCGCGCATCGTTACCGAGTTGGAGTCGGTCCGGCTCCGCCTCCTGGAAGGCAGAGCGCCCTCGGGGCATGGACTGTATGCCGACGCCTTCCGAAGATATGGTATTGCCCTGCCGGCGCCGGAGCCGACGTTGGCGGCGGCGCAAATCCGAAACTCGGCCATCCGCGAGCTGCTGCTGGCGTTCCTATACGACTGGCTGCTCTTCTGGGTATGGGATTCGGACAAGGACAAGTTGCTGGCCGTGCTGGACCAGGCGGACGGCGATGACTGGCGGCGACGCCTCCGGGAGACCCTGCGGCGGGACTATGATCCTCGCGAGCAGCAGTCCCTGTTACGGGCCCCGGGAGCTGTTGACCAGCCGCCGCTGATCTTCGGCGGAGTGGCCTACGCGATCCTGAAACGCGGAACTGCGGTGGGGGACGCGCGGGCCCTCCTGCGCGAGGCCCAGCAGCGCAATCCCGAGGATCTCTGGATCAATCTCTATCAGGGTAACATCTTGCTGGAGGAACGCCCGCAGGAAGCCGTCGGCTACTTTCGGGCGGCAGTGGCCAGCCGTCCCGAGAGCAGTCAGGCACACATCATGCTGGGCCGAGCACTACACGACGCCGGCGATACGGACGCCGCCATCGCTGCCTTTCGGAAGGCCATTCCACTCACTTCCAATCGTGCCGGTGCCCGTGACCTGGCCAGGGCCCTGGCCCCGAGGAGCGGGCTGCCGGAGGCGCGCGCCCTCTGGGCAAAGTTGTTGGAAACGTCTCCCCCGGATTACGACCCCTGGGACGGGTATGCCCAGCTCTGCGCGTTCCTCGCCAACGACGAAGCGTACCGCTGGGCCCGAAAGGCGCTCCTCGACCGCTCCAGAGACAGCACCGACCACTGGGCCATGGCCGAACGCGACGGCCTGGCTTGTCTGCTTCTGCCGATTTCCGGGAAGGAACTCGAGCGCGCAGTCGCGCTCACGGAAGTTGCCGTGGCAACCGGACCGAAGTTCTTTCCTAGCAGTGCTTGGGCCCAGTTCGTCAAGGGACTGGCGACCTATCGCCAGGGCCGACCTCAGCAAGCAGCGCCTTTGCTCGAAGAGTCGGCCGATCTGATGCCCAATCGCCCTGGTCCGCGGTTGGCGCTGGCTATGGCGCAATTCCAATCCGGCCATCCGGCGCAGGCTCGCGAGACACTGGCCGGCGCGGTCCGGGCCTACAACTGGATGGAGTCTCAGGCGGACCACCCCACCGCGTGGGTCAGCCACGTGCTTCGCCGCGAGGCCGAGGCCCTCATTTTGCCGAACCTGCCGGCGTTCCTTCGAGGAGCGTATGAGCCGAAGGACAACGACGAGCGCCTCGCGCTGGTGGGGACCTGTCAGTCCCGCGGTCGCTACCATACCGCAGCTCGGTTATACGCCGAGGCCTTCACGGCCGATCCTCGCCTGGCCGACGCCTTGACCACGGAGTGCCGTTACCGGTCAACGGAAGAGGAACCCTTCTACGAGCGAGTCGAATCCGTTAACACCGAAGCCCGTTACCTCGCGGCCCGCTGCGCCGCCCTGGCCGGCTGCGGGTTGGGGAGCGCTGCGGCCGGGCTCAGCCGCGACGAACGGACACGCTGGCGCAAGCAGGCGCGCGTGTGGTTGCGTGCCGATCTGGATCTGTGGGTCAAGACGCTGGAGAGCGGTTCTGAGCAGGACATCCGTCTCGCGAGAAAGATGCTAACGCGCTGGAAGGCCGAGCCCGACCTGGCCGGGATCCGTGAGCTCAAGGCGCTCGACGAGTCGTCCGCGGAGGAACGCAACGAACGCTTCGCGCTTTGGGATGAAGTCGATGCCGTGTTGCGGCGAATCGCGGAGCAGGAACGGGCCATCGTGCTTGACCCCAAACGCGCCGACCCGCGACGGGAAGTGCCAACCGAGCTAATGCGGCAGGGGCGCCTCGCAGAGGCGCGGGTCGCCTGGCAGACCGCTCTTGACGGCAATCCGCTGGATCACAATGCCTGGTTCGGGTATGCCGAGTTGTGCCTGTTCCTCGGTCGGGAGGACGAGTACCGCCGCGCACGGCAGGACTTGCTTGCGAGGTTTTCCATCACCAAGAATCCGTACTTTGCGGAAAGGACCGGCCGGGCCTGTCTACTCATGCCCGCGACGGGGGAGGAGCTACGCCAGGCCGTCGCCCTTGCGCGGCGCACCGCTGCGTCGGACCCATCGGCTCACGGAGGGGATTATTACTGGTTCCTGTTCGCCCGGGGTTTGGCTGAATACCGCCAGGGGAAGTTTGTCGAAGCCATCTCCACAATGCGTGGCGACGCATCTCGCCTCCGCGTTCCCGTCGCCCGCCTCGTCCTGGCCATGGCGCTCTACCGAGATGGACAGTTGGCGGAAGCTCGGAAAACGCTCGCGGCGGCTATCCGGTCTTACGACTGGACGGCGACTCAGGTCCGCGACCCCGTTGTCTGGATCTGCCATGTGCTTCGCCGGGAAGCTGAGGGCCTGGTCCTCCCGAGTCCGACGGCCTTGCGGCGCTGAGAGCACCATCGCCGGGAAAGTGACGAGCGCCTGGCCCTGCTGGCCGGCCAAGGTTCGCTGTAGGTATCGAAGCGCCAGCTTCAATGGCTCGCCATCGGTGTCCGCTCTCCGGCGGCCTCTGCTTGCGTTCGCAGGGCTTCGAGCGACACGCCACCAGCCAGCTTCATGAGCTCCCAGGCCATCGCTTCGACTTGATCTACGAGCGGGCCGGCGTTTTCGAGCTGGCCTTGAGCCGCATGATCTTCGAGCTCGGAAGCGACGCCGCCGGCGACCGCAGAAAACGCGGCCAGCATTCCACTCAGCTTGTGAGCAGCCTCGCGCAATCGCGACGAGTCTTGCTGGCGCAGGGCGGCTCGAACGTCCACCAGATGATCCGGAACGCGAGTTTGAAACGCGCCGCAGATCCTGTTCAGCACGCCGGCATCACCCCCACAGACGTCCCACAAGACGCGCGGGCTGAGCAGGGACGATTCGAGCTTTGGAGCGGTCGGTTGCATCGCCAAGACCCGGTCGATCGCGGCCCAGAGTTCGGTGCCCCGAACGGGCTTCGACAGGAAATCATCCATGCCGGCCGCGAGGCACCGTTCGCGGTCTTCCTTTCTCGATCGCGCGGTCAGGGCGATGACGGGCAGGTGTCTATCCGACGTCAGCTCTCGCTCCCGGACCGCGCTGACGACCTGGAAGCCATCCAGCTCCGGCATGTGGACGTCCAAGAGCAGCAGATCGCAGACTCGCTCTTGGGCCAGAGCAAGCGCTTCCCGGCCATTACTGGCGACCCGGACGTAGTGGCCGCGCCGCCGCAGAAGTTGTTCCAGGATCTGGGCGTTGAACTCGTTGTCCTCTGCCACCAGGATGTGCAACGATGAAGTGTTGGCCGGCGCCGCCGAAGCCGCTTCCGGGCCTGGCGCGAGTTCGATTGGTGTTGGAGCGCTGGCCTTGGCGCGGCTCATGACCCGGTAGATCGTCTCGAGCAACTCGTCCTGCTGGACCGGCTTGAGCAAGTGGGCGTCGATCCCCAGCTCGCGGAATCGGGCCAGGCCGCCCGAGAAGTCGCCGGATGTCAACAAGATGATCCGCGTGGCGGCCAGCTCAACTCTTTCCCGGATGGTTGCCGCCAAGGTGAGACCGTCCGTGTCCGGCATGCGAGCGTCTAGAAGCACGAGCGGGAAGGGCCGGCCGCTGGCTGCGCTGTGCCAGATCGCGTCGAGCGCCGCGAGCCCGTCGCCCCGCACCTCAGGCTTCATCTGCCAGCCGCGCAGCCATTCTTCCAGGATTTGGCGGTTGGTGGCGTTGTCATCGACGATGAGCACCGACATATTGGAGAGCAAGCCCGGCAGCCTGTCCGCAGCGGGTTCCGGGGGGTGCGGCTGCCGCCCGAACCGCGCCGTGAACGCGAACGTGCTGCCTCGGCCCGGCTCACTTTCCAAGGTGATCGTGCCGCCCATCAAATTTACCAGGCGGGCAGCGATTGTAAGGCCCAAGCCGGTGCCGCCATATCGCCGTGTTGTCGAACTGTCCTCCTGCTCGAAGGCACGGAAGATCGTTGCTTGTTTTTCGTGCGGAATGCCAATTCCGGTGTCTGTGACGCCAAAGCGAATAATGGCCTCCTCGTCGTGCGCCGCCTCGCTGTTGGCCTCGACCCTGAGTACCACCTCGCCCGCTTCGGTGAACTTGATCGCGTTGCCGACCAGATTGAGCAAGACCTGGCGCAGCCGGCTGGCGTCGCCAATCAAGGCGTCCGGTACGTCTGGTTGCACGTGGCTGACGAGCTCGAGTCCTTTCGTGTGGGCGCGAATGGCCAACATCCGCAGCGTATCGCCCAGAATCGATCGCAGCCCGAAGTCGGCCTGGTCCAGTTCGAGCTTGCCGGCCTCGATTTTGGAGAAATCGAGCAAGTCGTTGAGGATTCCCAGCAGGCTATCGGCCGCGGACTTGACGGTTCGGAGGCACTGACGCTGGTCGTCGGCCAGCGGGGTGTCGAGCACCAGTTCGGTCATGCCGAGGATCGCGTTCATGGGGGTGCGGATCTCGTGGCTGACGTTTGCGAGGAACTCGTCCTTGGCCCGATTGGCCGACTCTGCCGCCTCCTTCGCCCGCCGCAATTCCTTTTCGAATTGCCTGCTCTCGTTGATGTCTTCCACGAGCCCGCCGACACGATATACCTCCCCAGCCTGGTTCTTCAGAGGGAAGGTGCGACAGCACATCCAGCGCGTCGAGCCATCGGGCCGGGTGATGCGGAAATGCGTCTCGGTGGATATGCCGCGGTTCTGTTGCTCGAGATGATTGAAAACCAAATCCCGATCCTCGGGATGGACGCTCTCGATCCATGAGCGCGGCTGTTCGTAGAGGCTCTGACATGTGCGCCCCCAGAATTCCTCATAGAGCGGGGATATGTACAGCAGGCGCTCCCACCCGCCTTCCTGCAACCAGAACACCCCACGGACGTTTTCCGCGAGTTGTCGGAACCGCTCCTCGCTCTCGCGCAGCGCCTGTTCTGCTTGTTTGAGGTCGGTGATGTCCGCTGAGGTGCCGATGAAACGAATTGGTTTTCCCTCCGGGTCACGCAACACCGTGCCACGCGAAAGATGCCAGCGGGTCGAGCCGTCCTGCCATTGCAAGCGAAATTCGCTCTCATAGTCCTGCCTGTCGCTGTCAAATAACTCCTGAATCTCGCGCATCACGCGCTTTTGGTCGATCGGATGAAACAGGATTGCGAACGTCGAGGGGAAATCCGTGGGTGCGGTCGCTGCATCGTAGCCCATTGATTCCCACACGTTGGTATAAGTGAGATTACTGTTCTCAATGCGGCCATCGGGCATGTTGCATTCCCAAATGGCGATATTGGAACCGCGCACCGCCAAGTCCAGCCGGGCCTTGGCCTGACGCAGCGCCTCCTGGGTCTGCCGGAGGTCGGTGATGTCGGTGCACGTGCCGAGCCATTTGACGATCTCGCCGGCACCGTCTCGAACTGGTACGCCGCGGGTCTTGAACCAGCGGTACTCTCCGTCGCGGCGGCGGACGCGATATTCCACGTCGTACGGCTGGTGCCCCGCCACCGACTCCAGCCAGCATTGCCGAGTCGGCTCGCGGTCGTCCGGGTGCAGCGCCTGGATCCAGCCCCAGCCGACGGTTTCACATTCGGAGAGGCCGGTGAACTCGGTCCACTGTAGGCTGAAATACTCATTCGCGCCCTGCGGAGTGGCGGCCCAGACCAGCTGCGGCAGCGCCTCGGTCAGGCTGCGCCAGCGCTCCTCGCTCTCTCGCAACTCGTGCTCCAGCCGCTTGCGTTCGGAAATGTCCTGGATGATCGCAATGGATTTGGCTGGCTTGCCCCTGGCGTCGCGCTGGAGGACCGAGGCTGACAGTGCCACCCAGACGAGCACTTCGTCCTTGCGGACGTAGCGCTTCTCCAGCGAGAAGCTGGCCAGATCGCCCCGCACGAGCGCGACGAAACGCTCAAGGTTGGCCGCCAGATCCTCTGGATAGGTCACGTCCTGAAAGGTGAGTTGGAGCAACTCGTCGCGGCGATAGCCGACGATTTCGCACAGTTTCTCGTTGACGTGCAGGAAGCGGCCCTGGGCGTCAACGTGGGCGATGCCGACGGCCGCGTTCTCGAAGGTCCCGCGGAACCGCTCCTCGCTCTCGCGCAGCGCGTCCTCGGTTGCGTGCGGGACTGGATCGGCTCGCCGCCGCTCGATGGCGCCGGTGCGATACCGCGACCGGTGCAACGATTCGCCGAGCAAGGTGATGGCCGTTCCGACCAGCAGGAAGAGGGCAAGTGCAACCGCGTCCGCAACCGTGATGATCGCCAGGGAGTAAGGCGGTTGGACGAGCAAGTAGGTCGCGGACAAGGCGCTCAACAACGTGGCGAGCGACCCGGGCCCAAAGCCCCCCAGGTATGCGGCAAAGAGGACGGCCGGAAAGAAAGCGATGAAGAGGGCCCGGTCCCCCAGCACCGCCGACAGCGGCCACCAGACCGACAACGTAAGCGCGGGCCCCAGCACCGCGACGCCGTAGTAAACCAGTCGCTCGTGTGATCGTTCGTGCATGCCAACCTCGTACGACGACGAGCGCCCTTGCCGCTCTTGGCGGCTCCGGCAACGACACTCCGGTCATCGATACATAGAATTTCTATTATAAACCCCACGGCTTCGTAAGTGATGTTGCTCGAGATTGTTGGGAATCGGGCACAGGAGAATTCGCTGGACAGCCCGTGCCGCCGTCCTGACAATATGCGTGAGATGTATCGGCTTCACCCCTTGACATAAGTGGGATCGAGCCAGCTATGGCCCATCTGTTGCTCATCGATGACGACCCAGCCTTGATCCAGGAGCAAGTGCGCCAGGCGTTCCCGCCTCCCGAGCACCGGGTCGAGGTTGCCGCCACGGGGGCCGCGGGGCTGGGGTGCGTCCGCACCAATGCGCCTGACGTGATCTTGCTCGATCTTCGCCTGCCCGACCAGTCCGGGATGGACGTATTCCAGCAGATCCACCGTATCGACGCCCGGATCCCGGTTATTTTCATCACGATGGCCAAGGGCGCCGACGCCGCGATTGAGGCGATGAAGCACGGCGCCTACGACTACCTGTTCAAACCACTTGGCCAGCAACAGTTACGGCGGGTGGTCGGTGAGGCGATCGAGGTGGCGCGGCGGATGCGCGAACCCGCGCGGCTGGTTGAGTCGCCGGAGGAGGGCGACCTGTCGGGCGATTCCATCCTCGGTGTTTGCCCGGCCATGCAAGAAGTCTACAAGGCCATCGGCCGCGTGGCTGCTCAGGATGTGCCGGTGCTCATCACCGGCGAGAGCGGCACGGGAAAGGAACTGGTGGCGCGGGCCATTTACCAGCATGGCAGCCGGGCCAAGGCGCCGTTTTTGGCGCTCAACTGCGCCGCCATCCCGGAAACCTTGCTGGAGAGTGAGCTCTTGGGGCATGAGAAGGGCGCCTTCACAGGGGCCGACCGACGCCGCATCGGCAAGTTCGAGCAATGCAATAACGGGACCATTTTCCTCGACGAAGTGGGAGATATGCCCCTGGCGCTCCAGGCCAAGATCCTGCGGCTACTGCAAGAGCAAGCGTTCGAGCGCGTGGGCGGAAACGAGACGATTCACGCCGATGTGCGGGTCATCGCCGCGACCCACCGCGATCTGAAAACCTGGTCGGAGGACGGACGGTTTCGGCCGGACCTTTACTATCGACTCAGTGTTTTCACCATCGACCTGCCGCCGCTGCGCGAGCGGGGCGACGACCTCCGAATGCTGGTGCGGCATTTCCTGCGGCGATTTTCGCGGGAGATGGCGCGCGAAGTTGTCGAGGTCGCGCAGGCGGCCATGGACCGTCTCCATGGCTACGCCTGGCCCGGCAACATTCGTGAACTGCAAAACGTGTTGCGCCAGAGTCTGATGCGCGCTCAAGGAAGGGTGTTGCTTCCCGAGTTCTTGCCGGAACTTTCGAGCGGGGCCGAGCCGAACGGACAGAGCGGTCCGGCGACAACGGCCAGCCCTGGGCCCGATCTCGAGACTTTCATCCGACGGGGACTCGCTGCCGGGACCGGCGGACTGCACGAGGAGACACACCGCTGGGTCGACCGGATCCTGTTGCCGATCGTCCTTGAGCATACGCAGGGGAGCCAGCGACAGGCTGCCGCGATTCTGGGGATCGCCCGGCAGACGCTCCGCGAGAGGCTTCGCGAGCTGGGCATCACCATCCAGCGTGCCGTAGATCTGGGTGAAGCCGACGAGGGCTGAGCACGGCGACAAGCTCTACTGACGCGATCGACGGCCGAAGGAACCGATACCTTCGGGCGCGACACCTGAATGACCGGCCCCAGCGCTCATTAATGGTGGGCAGGGTGCACAGGAGCTTCGCGCGGTCCTTGCGCAGGGCGCCGACCGAGCGTGAGTCCAGACTTGCCCTGAACCGACACTGCACGGTCGACGATCAGCGCTAGCTCGGGGGCGGATGAGCGGGAAGCAGCGGGGAGGAGTCGATCGGTGGCCGACCTTACGCGGGTGCAACAACTGCTTGAAGAGATCCTCGATTCCGGTCGAACTCCTGAAGAGTTCTGCGCCGATCGCCCCGACCTCCTGCCGGAGGTTCGCCGGCGCTGGGAGCAAATCTGCGCCGTCGAAGCGAATCTCGATGCGCTGTTTCCAACGCCCGGGCGCGATCCTCGCTGGGACGCAGGCGCTCGCGCTCTCGGGCATGAGGGCGCCGACTTACCCCGGATTCGCGGCTACGATGTCGAGGGCTTGCTCGGACGCGGTGGCATGGGCGTGGTTTACAAGGCCACGCAATTGCGCTTAAACCGCTTCGTCGCCCTCAAAATGCTGATCACCGGCGCGTACGCGGGACCGCAAGAGCGGGCGCGGTTCCAGCGCGAAGCCGAAGCGGTGGCGAGCTTGCATCATGCCAACATCGTTTCCGTCTACGACGTCGGCGAACACGAGGGGTGGCCATACTTCACGATGGAGCTCGTCGAGGGTGGCAGCCTGGCCCGAGCGCTCGCGGGCACCCCCAAGCCGGCGCGCGAGGCTGCCTCGCTCTTGATCACGCTGGCCGAAGCCATGCAGGCGGCACACCAGGGCGGGATTGTGCACCTCGATCTGAAGCCTGCGAACATACTGCTCACCAGGGACGGCACGCCCAAGATCGCCGATTTCGGGCTGGCGCGACACTTTGACGGACGATCGGCTGTGACTTCAAGCGGTGCTCGGATGGGGACTCCGAGCTACATGGCCCCTGAGCAAGTAACGGGGAAGCCCGGCACGCTCGGTCCTGCTGCGGACATCTACTCCCTGGGCGCCCTTCTCTACGACATGCTTACAGGCAGACCGCCGTTCCGTGGAGAGACGGCGTCAGAAACCGAGCGGCAGGTGATTACTGAGGAGCCGGTACCGCCTGCCCGATTGAACCCGAAGGTGCCTCGCGACCTGGAGACCATTTGTCTGAAGTGTCTGCACAAAGATCCAGCGCGGCGGTTCGCCGATGCTGGAGAACTGGCTGACGACCTTCGTCGGTTCATGGAGGGGCGCGCCATCCGCGCGCGGCGAATCAGCCGGGTCGAGTTTGCCTGGCGGTGGTGCCGGCGCAACCCCGCTGGAGCCGCCCTGGCGGTGACGATCGTGGTCCTCGTGGGATTGTCCATCGGTGGTGCACTCTGGATACAACGGCAGCAGCTTGAGCGTCGGATCGAGGCGGAGCTCAGGCGAGGACATGCACGATTGGCGATCGAGGGGGCATTAGGGCGCCAAGAGGACCTCCGACAGCGCGGACTCTGGGAGGAAGCGAAGCTCGAGCTAGTGCGCGCTGAATCTCGACTGGACGATGCCGGATCCGACGAGCTCAGAGGGCGGCTCGTGGCGGCGCAGACCGATCTCGATCAGGAGATGACGGCCGAGGCGGCGGACCCGGGGCGTGTGCTGCGGATGGCCAGGGCCGAGGCCGACCTCGGCCGGTCGAGGCGAGTCGAAGCGCTCTTGGAACGGGCGATCTCACGCCAACCTCGTGATCCGAACACCTGGGTCCAAGCGGGTGTGATCCTGGATCGACTCGGGCGGACCAATCAGGCAGTCGACGACTTCGTAAAGGCCATCGAGCTCGTTCCCCGGGAACGCTTCTTCAACTCGCCGCAGAGCCGGCTCATCCTCGAAATGGCAGGCCACGAGCGAGTGTTCTCTGCTCTCCTTTTGGCGCGGTCCGACGACAAGCAACTGTGGATCGGGAGAGGCCGCTACCATGCCCTGCGCGATCGCTGGCGCTTGGCCGCCGCAGACTACGCCCGCGGGATCGAAGCGGTGCCATCCCCCGACACACAGGAGTATTACGAATACGCGTGCCTCCTTCTCTTGACTGGAGAAGGCGGGCGCTATCGGGAGCTCATACACACCCTCCGCGACCACGTGGACAAAACGAAGGACCCTCGCCTGGCTTACGAGCTGGCTCGTGCCTGCGTCATCAAAGAAGACATGCCGGCCGAGCCCGAGCAAGTCATTCGCTGGGCGCGAATGGCGGCGGAAAGCGCCCCGTTGCCCTGGCACAGCCATGTCGTCGGCGCCGCCTATTATCGCGCCGGCGACTACGAGGAGGCACTCCGATGGCTGGGCAACCTGGTCGAGCGCGACTGGGCCATGGGGCGACCACTGAACCGGTTCGTGCTGGCGATGATTCATCGGCGCATGGACCACGCCAAGCAGGCGACGGCGCTGCAGGAAGAGTCGAACCGGCTATACGAAGAGATGGAGTCTCGGCGGGTCGATGGCGCGGTCCCAGGCGTCTTCGCGGCCGACTGGATGACGATCCAGATCTACCGCCGCGAGGCGGAGTCGCTATTCAAATCTTCATTGCGATAACTGTTGGCTCTCGTGCGACTCCGCCCGACGACTTGTGCGCATCCAGTGAATGGCTTCTCTGAGAGCACACCGCTCAGGACCTCGCGGCCCCGAGTTCGGTCAATTCCCTTCCACGCGGGCAGTTCCACGAATCGCGCTGGGTTAGTCCGGTGCCACTTCGCCGGTGCAACCTTCTGGTCGCTCACCAAAATCTGCTTGGGCTAAGAGGTTAAGGATTATCCAGTCCACGGCATAAGAACTGCAAACGTACCGGCAGGCAGACTCGGATGGTCGGAAACTTGATCTACTCATACGAGTGAGTGACGTCGTGTCTTTCGGATACACAGATATCTCCGCCCGGTCGACAGGCGCCGCTTTGGAGACGGCGGGCCGGTCGTTCGTTCTGACGATCAACGGCGGTTCTTCGAGCCTCAAGTTCGCGTTGTTCGCTGCGGCCGACGCGCCGGTGCGAATGCTGTGGGGCCGGGTCGAGCGGATCGGTGTGCCGGGTTCGCGGCTGGTCATGGCGGATGCCGATCGTGGTCCGGAAGTCGATTGTCAGGTCGACGCTCCCGATCAGCCAGCCGCTATCCGCCTCCTGATGGAACACCTCGGACAGCGCGTCGGCTTGGCTGGCATCGCTGTTGTTGGGCATCGCGTTGTTCACGGTGGCATGCAATTCTACCGTCCGGTGCGAATCACGCGCGAGGTTCTCGATGCGTTGCGCGGGATCACTCTTTACGACCCCGACCATCTCCCCGGCGAGATCGAGGCGATCGAGGCGTTTCATCGTCTCGATCCCGAGCTACCCCAGGTGGCGTGTTTCGATACAGCGTTCCATCACGACGTACCGCGCGTCGCCCAGATGATCGCGATCCCACGCCGATTCGAGGCGGCGGGAGTGCGTCGCTACGGCTTCCATGGACTCTCGTACGCATACCTGATGGACGAGCTGGGCCGTGTCGCCGGACCGCGTGCTGCCTCGGGGCGCGTCATCCTTGCCCACCTCGGCTCTGGTGCCAGCCTGGCAGCGGTCCGCGACGGCCGATGTATTGACACCACAATGGGTCCCACGCCGACATCGGGATTGGTCATGGGTACGCGCTCTGGCGATCTCGACCCGGGTCTGGTCCGGTTTCTGACCCGCGCCCTTGGATTGTCTATCGATCAGTTCCACGACCTGGTCAATCACAAGTCGGGCCTGCTCGGCGTGTCCGAGACGAGCTCCGACCTGCGCGATCTCCTGTCTCGACAGGACATCGACGTGCGCGCGGCCGAGGCCGTGGCGCTATTCTGCTACCGCGTGAAGCTGGGAATCGGCGCGATGGCGGCAGCGCTCGGCGGCGTGGATACGCTCGTCTTCTCCGGCGGCATTGGTGAGAACTCGGCCGAGGCACGCCGGCGAATCTGCGAAGGGCTGGAGTTCCTGGCCATCATTCTCGAAGAGCGCCGCAACAGCGCGGCGCCCCGCTTATTTCAACCGACTCTGGGCGAGTGGCCGTGCGTGTCATTCGCACCGATGAAGAGCTAATGATCGCACGGGCCGCCGCTGCCTTCATTCCCGGCCCGCGGCTGTCACGCAATCCCGCTTAGTACATTGTCGGCAGAGCCCGATTTCGACGAAAGCCTCGCCATCTGATCAACACTGATCGAGGAGCAACCCGATGGAAACGACTGTGAAAACGCCATCCCCGCGCACGAAAGGGACGCCGCCCGCGGAAAATCCCGCCGCGGCCCGGCTCGATGCCGAGCTTCTTCGCAAGATGGACGCCTATTGGCGGGCCGCCAATTACCTGTCGGTCGGCCAGATCTACCTCTACGACAACCCGCTGTTGCGCGAGCCGCTTAGACTCGAGCACGTCAAACCTCGGTTGCTGGGCCACTGGGGAACCACGCCCGGGCAGAACTTCGTCTACGTCCACCTGAATCGGATCATCAAGCAATTTGACTTGAACGTGATCTACATCTCGGGGCCCGGCCACGGCGGGCCCGCGCTGGTCGGCAACGTTTACCTCGAGGGGACGTACACCGAGACCTACCCGAACATCTCCGAGGACGTGTCGGGGATGCAGAAGCTCTTCAAACAGTTCTCGTTCCCGGGCGGCATTCCCAGCCACGTCGCTCCCGAGACGCCAGGCTCGATCCACGAGGGCGGGGAGCTGGGCTACAGCTTGAGCCACGCATTCGGCGCGGCGTTCGACAACCCCGATTTGCTTGTCGCCTGCGTCGTGGGTGACGGCGAGGCCGAGACCGGCCCCTTGGCCACGGGATGGCACTCCAACAAGTTCCTCAACCCGGCGCACGATGGTGCTGTGCTGCCGATCCTTCACTTGAACGGCTACAAGATCGACAACCCGACGGTCCTGGCCCGCATCGGCCGCGAGGAGCTGGAGCATCTCTTGCTCGGCTACGGCTACACCCCCTACTTCGTCGAGGGCCACGAGCCGGAGGCGATGCACCAGCTCATGGCCGCGACCCTTGACAAAGTTGTCGCGGAAATCCGGCGGATTCAGGCAGACGCCCGCGAGCGAGGTATCACACAGCGCCCGCGCTGGCCGATGATCGTCCTCAAGACGCCCAAGGGTTGGACCGGCCCCAAGGAAGTCGACGGCAAGCCTGTCGAGGGGACGTACCGGGCGCACCAGGTGCCGCTTTCCGAGCCGACCGAGCACCCCGAGCACCTCAAGATCCTCGAGGCCTGGATGCGCAGCTACCGGCCCGAGGAGCTCTTCGACGAGCGCGGCCGGCTCATCCCCGAGCTGCGCGAGCTGGCTCCGAAGGGCGAGCGCCGGATGGGGGCCAACCCGCGCGCCAACGGCGGCCTGCTGCTCCGCGACTTGCGATTGCCCGACTTTTGCGACTACGCGATCGCGGTGCCCCAGCCGGGAGACTTGATGAATGAGGACGCTCGCACCCTGGGCAAGTTCCTCCGCGACGTGATCAAGCTCAACGCCGAAGAGCGCAATTTCCGGATCTTCGGCCCCGACGAGACCGCTTCCAACCGCCTGACGGCCGTGTTCGAGGTGACGAACAAGCAGTGGCTCGGCACGGTCATTCCGACCGACGACCGCCTGTCCCCCGACGGCCGCGTCATCGAGATGCTCAGCGAGCACCAGTGCGAGGGCTGGCTCGAGGGCTATCTGCTCACGGGCCGCCACGGGATCTTCAACACCTATGAGGCGTTCGTCCACGTCATCGACTCGATGTTCAACCAGCACGCCAAATGGCTCAAGGTCACCAGGCGTTTGCCCTGGCGTCGGCCGATCGCCTCGCTGAACATCCTGCTGGAATCGCACGTCTGGCGGCAGGACCACAACGGGTTCACGCACCAAGACCCCGGGTTCATCGACCACGTGGTCAACAAGAAGGCCGAGGTGATCCGCGTCTACCTCCCGCCTGATACGAACTGCCTGCTCTCGGTGATGGACCACTGCCTGCGGAGCCGCCACTACGTCAACGTCGTGGTGGCGAGCAAGCACCCGTCGCCCCAATGGCTCACGATGGATCAAGCGGTCAAGCACTGCACCGCGGGAATCGGGATCTGGGAGTGGGCCAGCAACGACCGCGGCGGTGAGCCCGACGTGGTCATGGCCTGCGCGGGCGACGTACCGACCCTGGAGACGCTGGCCGCGGTGCAGCTCCTGCGCGAGCATATCCCCGACCTGAGGATCCGCGTGGTCAACGTCGTCGACCTGATGCGGCTGCAGCCGGCGACCGAGCACCCGCACGGGCTCGACGACCACGACTTCGACACGCTCTTCACCAAGGACAAGCCGATCATCTTCGCCTATCACGGCTACCCCTGGCTGGTCCACCGGCTCACTTACCGCCGCACCAACCACAAGAACCTGCACGTACGCGGCTACAAGGAAGAAGGGACGATCAGCACGGCGTTCGACATGACGGTCATGAACGAAATGGACCGTTTTCACCTGGTGGCCGACGTGGTCGACCGCCTGCCTCAGCTCGGGTGCACTGCCGCGTACGCCAAACAAGCCGTGCGCGACAAGCTCATCGAGCACAAGCAGTACATCAGCAAGTATGGCGAGGACATGCCCGAGATCCGCGAATGGAAGTGGCGCACGACGAAAACGTCGTGAAGACCCTCGGCAAATCCGCGGTGTGGCGACCGGAAGGTCGCACACGAAGCAACGACTGACCATCCGAAGTTCCTGTGACGCGCTCGGTCGCGCAACCGACGGGGACGGAGTCTGCGCGACCCAACCCTGACAGCACGAAAGCGCATCGCGCCGGCGAGTCTAAGTTGTGGCTCGACGCCTCGCTCAACCCTCGAGATCGAGTCGAGCCCTTATCTGTCCGAGGCCGCATCATGTACCTTTTCGACCTTCGCGAGCCGATCAACGCCGTGAGCCACGGTGCCGGGATGATGCTGGCAGTACCGATCACTTGGATACTCTGGAGGCGGTGCGACGCGGTAAATCCTTGCGAGAAATCGTCACGCTCTTGCGCCATGAGTTCGACTCTCAGCTCTCCGCCAGTGTGCAGACGTCGCGCGGTTTGGGATCAGCGGCTCAAAGGCTTGTCTCTTCTAGTCTTCGGCATCACCCTGATCTTTTGCTACACTGCCAGCGCGACCTTCCACGCCGTCTGGCTCCAGGACGAGCCGCGGAGCCACCTGCGGCGGCTGGATCATATCGGAATCTACTTGTTGATCGCGGGGACCTATACGCCGCTGGCCTGGTCACTCTTGCGGGGACCCTGGCGGTGGGGAACCTTGGCGACCGTTTGGACCATCACCGCGCTTCTGGTCGCGCGGGTCTGGCAGGACGGCGTGCTCCCCATCTGGATATCGACGTTAACCTACATGGCGATGGGATGGGGAGCGTTGGTTTGCTACCGCGAGTTGGCGCGAACCTGTTCCCACCGCAGGCTCTTTCCCCTCCTTTTGGGGGGTATGCTGTACACCGTCGGCGCAGCGCTGAACCTGGCGAAATGGCCGGTCCTCTATCCCGGAGTCTTCGCCGCCCATGAGTTGTTCCATCTGTTCGTCATCGCCGGCAGTGCCTGTCACATTTTCTTCATGTTCAACGTGGTGATCCCGGCACCAATCCCGATGTCGGTGCCGGTCCGATACCGACCCTGGCCCGCCTTGTCCTCGCGACGGGCGTGGGCCGGGCGGACCTGGGTCCAGGCCGAACTGCTCCGGTTCTGTATCGAGCACCTCGGCTACGAACAAACCGTGGACGAACCGGCCATCCTGCTGTGGAACGACGATCGACACGCTGTTCCCCAATGAGTTAAGGAACCAAACCATGCAAACCTCGAACGAAGTCTACGCACGGGTCAGGAAAGTGGTCGTGCAAGCGCTGGGCGTCGAGGAAGAGGACATCAAGCCCTCCGCCACGTTGCAAGGCGACCTGGGTGCCGAGTCGATCGACTTCTTGGACATCGCGTTCCGCCTGGAACGCGAGTTCTGGATCAAGATCCCGCGAGGAGAGTTGTTCTCCGAGCTGCTCTTCAAGGACTCCGCCGGAATCGTGCAGGACGGCCGTTTGACCGACGCTGGTCTCGCGAAGTTGGCGCGCAACTTCCGTTTGCGGATTTCAGCGACCTGGAGCGCGACCGCCGCTTGAACGAAATCAACGATGTGTTCACGGTCGGTCTATTATCGAGCTACATCACGTGGAAGCTCGGTCAGCAGACGGCGTCTTGGCCCGCTGCTTCCGAGCCCCCATCAAATCACTATCCCGCGGGCCTGACCCTCGCGGCCCACCCGAGCGAGATCTGACGATGATTGCACAATCGATAGACCCGCGCTTGCAATCCGAGCGTCCCGCTGCCCCGCAGGGCCCGCTCGAGCGTGCCCGCCGCATTCGCGGCGAGCGGATCAAGTATGTCCATCACGGTAGCTTCGATGACCCGAGCGCGCGCGACGCGATCCTCGCTCCGTCGGCCGCGGTGGTCGCGAACCACGAGTCGCGCCGATTCCGGTTTGACGGATGGCCTGCCGCCGTGCCGAACGGCCGCCCCTGCGGCCGGCCGCTTTCGCATGAGCAGGAGGCGCACCTGTTCCGCAAGATGAATTACCTCAAGTGCCGCGTAAAGAGCTCAGGGACCAGCTTGATCTCGAGTGGCCCAGCCCGCACGACCTCGACGAGATCGAGCGGCTCCAGTCGGAGGCGCTGGCGATCAAGCACCACTTGGTCGAAATGAACCTGGGATTGGTCGTGTCGATCGCGAAGACCCGGTCCTGGCCCGGTTACGACCTGTCCGAGCGGATCAGTGACGGCAGCCTGGCATTGATCCAGGCCGCGGACGGGTTTGACTTCGCGCGGGTATCGGTTCAGCACCTACGCGACCTGGGCGATTCGGAACGTGATCGCCGACCAGGAGCGACGAACGAGTCGCGGCCGCGCTCGAACCCTGTTACTCTACGAGGACACCTGCGCAGCCAGTGCCCCCGGTATCGACGCGCATGAGATCGCAGAGGAACTGAACGAGCGCGGTGCCCTGATCGGGCGCTGGCTTGGCCGACTCGACGAGCGTGAACGATGGGTCCTCGCGAACCGGTACGGGATCGGAGGCGTTCCAGTGCTGACGCTTACGGAGATCGGCCGGCGGTTGGGAATCAGCAAGGCACGCACCCGTCAGCTCGAGTCGCGCGCCGTTGCAAAGGTCCGCAAGCTCGCCGGGCAAGAGAACGCCTTCGCGCGTGCCGACACGGCGGCCTTGATATCGCGGCGGGAGGAGCACGCACATGAGTGACACCGGCTCACCGCCGAGTGTGCCGCCGTTCCTACCGGGCTACCGTGCCTGCGGATTGCTGTTGCACGTCACGTCGCTGCCGTCGCGGTATGGCGTCGGCGACCTCGGGCCCGCTGCCCACGCGTGGATCGACCGGCTCGCCGAGGCGGGTCAAACCTGGTGGCAGGCGCTACCGCTGGGCCCCACTGGCTATGGCAACTCACCGTATCAAGCGCTCTCGTCGTTTGCCGGCAACAGCCTCTTGGTCAGCCCCGGTTTCCTGATCGAGGACGGACTATTGCGGCCGAACGACACTGACGGCCAGTCTTTCCCGGCGACGTTCACTGACTACGACGCGGTCATTCCGTTCAAACAGCGGTTGCTCGAATCGGCCTGGCAGCACTTCCGCGCCGGGGTGTGCGCCGACCTGCGGCCTTCCTATGAGCAGTTCTGCGCCGAGCAGACGCACTGGCTTGAGGACTACGCCCTGTTTCGGGCGCTCAAGGCGAAGCACGGGGACGTCCATTACCTCTACTGGCCAGCAGAGCTGGTGCGGCGCGACGCGGCTGCGCTGGCCTCAGCGCGCCGGGACTTGGCGGACGTGATCGACCAGGTTCGCTTTGCGCAATACCTGTTGTTCCGCCAGGGAGCACGCCTGAAGGAGCACGCCCGGGCCAGGGGCCTGCGCTTGATCGGCGACCTGCCGTTTTTTGTTTCACCCGATTCGAGCGACGTGTGGGCCAACCCCGAGTTGTTCCTGCTCGACGCACAGTACAGGCCCAGCTTCGTGGCCGGCGTGCCGCCAGACTATTTCAGTCCCACAGGACAACTCTGGGGCAACCCTGTTTATAACTGGGAAGCGATTCGCCGGACCGGCTATCGCTTTTGCATCGACCGAGTGCGTGCGCTCTTGGCCCACGTCGATGCGATTCGTCTGGATCACTTCCGCGGCTTCGCGGCGGCCTGGCACGTGCCAGCCGGGGCGCCGACTGCCCAATCCGGCCACTGGGTGGCGGGCCCCGGGGCCGACTTCTTTGCGGCGGCGCAGCGGGAGCTCGGCTGTTTACCGTTCATCGCCGAGGACCTGGGTCTCATCACCAGTGACGTACGCGCTCTGCGCGACCAGTTCCAGCTTCCTGGAACCAAGGTGCTCCAGTTCGCATTCGACGGTCACGGCGATAATCCGTACCTTCCGGCTAACTACGGGTCCAATAGCGTCGTCTACACGGGCACGCACGACAATAACACGACTCGCGGCTGGTTCGAGGAATTGCCCGACTGGCAGCGGCAGATCATGTGGCGTTATCTCGAGCGGCCGGGAGGTGACGGCGCTGCGGCTGCACCCGCGCTACTGGGCCTGGCGTGGTCCTCCCAGGCGGCGCTCGCCATCGCACCCTTGCAGGATGTGCTCAACCTCGGTGCACAGGCCCGTATGAACGTGCCTGGTAGCCCTGCCGGCAACTGGCGCTGGCGGTGCACCGAGGAGATGCTCGCGGCGGCTCCCTTGGGATGGCTGCGCGACCTGACGCAAATGTCGAACCGATCGGGTTTCGTTCCCTCACCTTCTTCTTTCGCGCCAATGGCGGAGAAATCAGGATGAAAGCGACCGCACGTCTCCACGATCTCGGCCAGAGCATCTGGCTCGATAACATCACACGCGACCTGCTGACAACCGGAACGCTCAAGCACTACATCGACGAGCTCTCGGTGACGGGACTCACGTCGAATCCGACGATCTTCGACCACGCGATCAAGAACAGCGCGGCGTATGACTCGTCCATCCGCCGCAAAGTCCAGCAGTCCACGTCGAGCGAAGAGCTGTTTTTCGAGCTCGCGCTCGCCGACATCACGCGGGCCGCCGACTTGTTCCGGCCAATCTGGGAGAAAACCGACGGCGTCGACGGGTGGGCGTCGCTCGAGGTATCGCCGCTCCTGGTCCACGACACGAAGAGCACGGTGGCCGCGGCCGGCTACCTGCACTCGCGGGCAGGCCGTCCCAATGTCTTCATCAAGATCCCGGGCACCCGGGAAGGGCTGCCCGCGATCGAGGAAGCAATCGTTGCCGGGGTTCCAGTCAACGTGACGCTACTTTTTTCCCGTGAACAATACCTGGCGGCGGCCGAGGCGTTCTTGCGTGGGGTCGAACGCCGGACGGCCGTCGGCCTCAATCCCAACGTGGGCTGTGTTGCGTCGGTATTCATCAGCCGCTGGGACGCCGCCGTCGCGGACAGCGTACCGGAGAACCTGCGCAACCGGCTCGGGATCGCGATGGCCGGGCGGATCTACAAGGCATACCGCGACCTGCTTGACTCGCCGCGCTACCAGCGAAACATAAACGCCGGCGCTCGGCCGCAGCGCCTGCTCTGGGCCAGCACCGGGACCAAGGACCCCAAGGCATCCGACGTCCTTTATATCAAGGCTCTCGCCGCGCCGTTCACCGTGAACACCATGCCCGAAGGCACCCTGAAGGCTCTCGCCGATCACGGTGAGATCGGTCCGTTGCTGCCGGAAGATGGCGGCGACTGCGAGGACGTGCTGGCTCAGTTCGCCAAGGCCGGGATCGACATCGACGCGCTGGCCGCCCGGCTCCAGGACGAAGGAGCGAAGTCGTTCGTGAAGTCATGGGACGAGCTCATGAGCGTGATCGCCTCGAAAAGCGCAGCCCTTGGCAGGGCCAGTTAGGAGCTCGCCATGATCGTGCTGGTTGTTGATGTGGGCGGGACTCACGTAAAGCTCCTCGCCACCGGGCAAACCGAACCGCGAGAGCTCGTTTCCGGACCAACCCTGACCGCCCAACAGATGGTCGCAGGAGTCAAGGGGCTCGCCGCGGACTGGACGTATGACGTGGTGTCCATCGGCTACCCGGGGCCCGTTCTGCACTGCCGGCCGGTTGCCGAGCCGCATAACCTCGCGCCGGGTTGGGTCGGGTTCGACTATCAAGCCGCGTTCGGCTGCCCTGTCAAGGTCGTCAACGATGCGGCCATGCAAGCTCTGGGGAGCTACCAGGGAGGCAAGATGTTGTTCCTGGGTCTGGGAACGGGCCTGGGCTCGACGCTCATCGTCGACGGCATCGTCGAGCCGATGGAGCTCGGCCACCTTCCTTACCGGAAAGGCACCTTTGAAGATTACGTGGGCATCCGCGGATTGGAGCGGGTCGGCAAGAAGAAATGGCGGCGTTACGTTGCAGACGTCGTGACCCGGTTCACCGCAGCACTCGAGCCCGACGACGTCGTGTTAGGCGGAGGCAACGTCAAGAAACTGAAAGAGCTGCCGGCCGGCTGCCGCGCCGGCGACAACGGTAATGCATTCGTGGGAGGCTTTCGCCTTTGGGAGGAAGCCGCTGATGACAAACCTTCGATGGCGGCAAAGATTGGCTGTTAGCAGAACGGAGCGGCAACAATGACCCAACGCGCGCATTTGTGGGCCGTCGGATTCGACGACGTGGGCTGGGCCGCTAAGGTCCGCGATGCACTCGGCAGGCTCGCCCGTGAGAAGCACGACTTCAAACTCCTCGACGTGGCAATGGCCGTGCGATACCCCGACGGCTCTTTGACATTGAATGGAGCCCCGCTCCCGTGCGTGACCAAGACTCACCAGAGTACATTTGCGCAATTCCTCGCGTACCTCGCGCTTGCGCGGATCCACTCTCGGCGGCGGCCGTCGATGCGATGTATGCCAGAATTGGTGCCGGTATGACGGAGGTTGGAATCACGGACGATTTTATCCGCGGCGTGGCGGATCTGATGAAACTCGGAACTTCTGTACTGTTCGTCCTGGACGAAGTAGGGGATATCGACGCGATACTGGGCGGGATTCGAGGACTGGGTGGGACGGTGTTGAAGACCGACGTGGACCTGGAGCGGGCAAAGCTCATTCAGTCGGCCTTATCCGCAAGAGCGGACACGATCGAGCCGAAGTGACGAAAGGTCGATCTGCCGCCGAGCGAGGTGAACATGATTGTCACAAATTACACACCCGAGGACTTGAAGAAGTTGCCGCTTCGCGCGATCATCGCGCTGGCCGCGCGCTGCGCTCGCCGCGTCGAGCAACACGCTCAGCTTCCCGATGACCACCCGCAAAGCGAGCGATTCCGGAAGGCGGTAGCGGGTGCCATCGGCGTGGCCGAGGATTTCGCGCAAGGTTTGCCCTGTTCGGCCGTGGAAACCGTGGTGCGAGAGGTCGAGGCGATGCGAGCGTTCGTGCAGGATGATTTCGAGCGCTACGCCGCAGTGGGGGCCGCTGTCCTGGCAGCCCACGCGGCGGCGACCGCGGATCGATCCGTTGCGATGCGCACCGAGCGGGAGGGATCGAACTTCTTCGGAGCCGCCGCGCCCAGTCCGTTTCCCCACCTGGCGGATGTCACGGCCGACCTGGCCGCTCACGACGCCTTCCTGGCTGCATTGGAGGCGGTCGGCGCAGAAGGGCACGCCGACGCTCTCGTCAAGGCGGCGATCGAAGATTATCAAACACTCCTCCGGCTCGACCTCGGCAGCTTTCCCGAGGCAGGCAAA
This sequence comes from uncultured Isosphaeraceae bacterium, assembly GCA_963830625.1. Lineage (GTDB taxonomy): Bacteria > Planctomycetota > Planctomycetia > Isosphaerales > Isosphaeraceae > CAWHMZ01. Next base: position 24,046 of record CAWHMZ010000016.1, read on the forward strand.
TCGATTGACCTTTCAGCGAAGGGGCCGCTCGGTCCAGGGGGGTCTGCGCGATGACCAGAGCGGATTCTGTGGAAGGCACGTTCCTTCCCCTGGGCGCTGCATGGATCGAGGAAGAGCGCGCCTACAACTTCTCGCTCTATGCCCAGCACGCCGAGAGCGTGGTGCTTCTGCTCTTCAGCGCAGACGACCCGGCTCGGCCGCTCCTCGAGCACCGGCTGGACCCTCGCGTCAACAAGACGTGGAACCTCTGGCATTGCCGGTTGGCGGGACCGGAGGCACAGGTCGCTCGCTACTACGCCTACCGCATCGACGGACCACGCGCCGACGTATCGGGGCGGTGGCACACCTACGACCCGCAGAAGGTCCTGCTCGACCCCTGCGCGCGGGAAGTCTTCTTCCCACCGGCATTCGATCGCAAGGCCGCCGAGCGGCCCGGCTCGAACTTAGGTCGGGCGCCGTTGGGCATTCTGCCGCGCTGCCGGCCCGACATCGCGCCGGACGACGCCCGGCGCCCTCGGCACGATTCGACCGCCGCAGTGATTTACGAAATGCACGTCCGTGGGTTCACGCAGAGCCCGACCAGCCTTGTCACGCCGGAACGAAGGGGGACTTTCGCCGGGGTGGTCGACCAGATCCCTCACCTGAAGGAGCTCGGCATCAGCATGGTCGAGTTGCTTCCCGTGCATCAATTCGACCCGCAGGAAGGCAACTACTGGGGTTACATGACCCTCAACTTCTTTGCCCCGCACTGCGGATACGCGGCTGACCCGCATAAGAGCCGCGACGAATTCCGCGCGATGGTGCACGCCCTGCACGATGCGGGCATCGAAGTGATCCTCGACGTCGTCTACAACCACACGACCGAAGGGGGCATCGGAGGGCCGACGTACAGCTTCCGCGGAATTGACAACGCGGCCTATTACCTGATTTCGGATGACCCGCACGGCGGGTACCGCGACTATACCGGCTGCGGCAACACGTTATCGTGTACGAGTATCTGTACATGCACGTTGATCCTGGAAAGCCTTCGCTACTGGGTCAGCGAGATGCATGTCGATGGCTTCCGTTTCGACTTAGCTTCGGTGCTGGGCCGAGGTCCCGACGGCTCATTCGAAACCGCCGACACGTCGCTACTAACCGCGATCCGCACCGACCCGATCCTGCGGCATGTCCACCTGATCGCCGAGCCCTGGGACGCCGGCTGGGCTTACCAGCTCGGTACCAAGTTTCCCGGGTACGGCTGGTGTCAGTGGAACGGACAGTTTCGCGACGACGTCCGCCGTTTCGTGCGCGGCGATCCCGGGACGGTCGGGGCGCTCATGCTCCGGCTTTACGGCAGCGACGACCTGTTTCCCGATAACCCTCGCGATTCCCGCAGGCCCTTTGAGACGGTCAATTACGTCACCTGCCACGATGGCTTCACTTTGTACGACGCCGTCGCCTACAACGAGAAAAGGAACTGGCGCAACGGCCACGATAACACCGACGGAACATCGAACAACCTGAGCTGGAACTGCGGTTGGGAAGGAGATGAAGATGTACCGTCCGCAGTCCTTGTCCTCCGGAAACGGCAGGCGAAAAACCTTGTCTGTCTCTTGCTCCTGGCCAACGGAGTGCCGATGTTCGCCGCCGGCGACGAGTTCCTCCAGACGCAGCGCGGGAACAACAATCCATACAACCAGGATAACGACACGACCTGGCTGGACTGGTCGCGCAAGGAATTGCACGCCGACCATTTTCGCTTCGTCAAACGGATGATCGCATTCCGGAAATCTCACCCGAGCATCGGACGCGCACGGTTTTGGCGCGACGACGTGCACTGGTACGGCGTCGGGCCGCACGTTGACCTGTCGCACGAATCGCACAGCGTCGCCTATTGCCTGCACGGCGCGAGCGAGGGCGACTGTGATCTCTACGTGATGATCAACGCATACCACGAGCCACTCGACTTCGAGATCCAGGAGAGCCCGGCCCGAAGCTGGCGGCGGGCGATCGACACGGCGCTCGAGAGTCCCGACGACATCGCCGACCCGGGGAAGGAGCCTCCGGTCGCGTCGCTGCGTTATCGGGTCCAGCCCCGCTCGGTCGTGGTCCTCGCCGGTGGCGAGGGGAACCGGTGACTCTTCAAAGAAATCGCAAGCCTTGTTGGGTGTTACGCCGCATTTCGACCTCAGAGAAAGGAGAATGTCATCATGACCATCGGGTACGATCGACCGCTCTACGTCCTGCCGTTTGACCATCGCGGCACGTTTCAGAAGAACATGTTCGGCTGGACCGGGAAGCTGAACGACGAGCAGTCGGCGCAGATCGCCGCGATGAAGCAGGTCATCTACGACGGCTTCAAGGAATCGCTGGCCGGCGGCGTTCCCAAGCAGAAAGCGGGAATCCTGGTCGATGAGCAGTTCGGCGCCGCGATCCTCCGCGATGCGGCGCGACAGGGGTACGTCACCGCCTGCCCCGCCGAGAAGAGCGGCCAGGACGAGTTCGACTTCGAGTATGGCGACGAATTCGCCCGCCATGTGGAAGCGTTCCAGCCGACGTTCTGCAAGGTACTGGTACGCTACAACCCCGAGGGCGAGGCGGCGCTCAACCGGCGCCAGACTGCCCGGCTCAAGCGCCTCTCCGACCTACTGCACGCGGGCGACCGCAGCCGGTTCATGTTCGAGCTCTTGGTCCCCGCAACGGCTGCGCAGCTTGCGCGGTCCGGCAACGACAAGAAGGAATACGACCGCGGACTGCGGCCCGAGCTGATGGTTCAGGCGATCACCGAGCTGCAAGACGCTGGCATCGAGCCGGACGTATGGAAGATCGAGGGGATTGACCGGTCCGAGGATTGTTCCCGCGTTGTCGCGGCGGCGCGACGCAAAGGGCGAGAAGGCGTCGGCTGCATCGTCCTGGGCCGCGGTGAGGACGATGTCAAGGTTCGCCAGTGGCTCAAGACCGCCGCGGCCGTGCCGGGTTTCATCGGCTTCGCCGTGGGACGGACGAGCTTCTGGGGCCCGCTCACAGACTGGAAAGATGGCCGGATCGCGCACGACGCCGCGGTCAAGGAGATCGCGCGCCGTTACCGCGAATGGGTGGACATATTCGAGGCGGCCGCCGCCGCGGGCGGGGTGGCAGCGCCCCGGGGAAATTAGACGATGAACGTTGTATGCGAAGTTCCGCGATTTCTGCGGTGTCCTCGGGCTCGACGAGTCCGAGGCGGGAGGCAAGATCACCTTTTTTGGGGAGGTGAGGTTTTCTGAGACCGATGGGTACTGGGGAGATCCGGTACTCACCGTGCGCGGATCATGCAAGCCAGAATGGAAGCGGTGATGCGCTGCTGCTCCGGGCCGGAGCGGCGCCACCGAGCTTCCGCACTAAGCGTCGCCGAGTCGAACGCGGCGGCTGCTTCGGCCCGACGGGACGACTTACTCAGAGCGCCGAACGCTTGCGACCGATCCGAGCCTCGGCGATCGAATCCACCAACAACTACCGAGGATTAATATTCTGCCATGCCGAAAGCCATCCGCATCTCCCAGACCGGTGGCCCCGAGGTCATGCGCTGGGAAGAAGTCGACGTCGGCGAGCCCGGCGAGGGCCAAGCCCGCATCCGGCACACTGCAGTCGGGGTCAACTTCATTGACACCTACCACCGTTCCGGGCTGTATCCGCTCCCGCTGCCGAGCGGGCTCGGGAGCGAGGCGGCCGGGCTCGTCGAGTCGGTCGGCCCAGGCGTTACGGTCGTCCGTCCCGGTCAGCGGGTGGCCTACGCCGGTGGCCCGCCTGGGTCTTACGCCGAGGCGCGGGTGTTACCGGCCGGCATCCTCGTTCCCATACCAGATGCCGTCACGGACCAGACGGCGGCGGCCGTGATGCTCAAGGGGATGACCGCCCAGTACCTGATCCGCCGGACCTACGCGGTCAAACCGGGCGAGACGGTGTTGTTCCACGCCGCTGCGGGCGGCGTCGGGCTGATCGCTTGCCAGTGGCTGAGGGCACTCGGGGCGACGGTCATTGGCACAGTCGGCTCGGACGAGAAGGCGGCGGTGGCCCGTGCCCACGGGTGCGATCACGTGATCATCAGCACCAGGGAGGACGTCGCCAAGCGGGTGCGGGAGATCACCGGCGGCGCGGGCGTCCCGGTGGTGTACGACTCGGTCGGCAAGGATACGTTCCTGAGCTCGCTCGACTGCCTGCGGCCGCGCGGCCTGATGGTGAGCTTCGGGAACTCGTCCGGGAAGGTGACGCCGTTTGACATCGGCATCCTGTCCCAGAAGGGGTCACTGTACCTGACCCGTCCGACCCTCGCCACGTACACGGCCAGCCCGCGCGGACCTGGAGACGACCGCCCGGGAGCTCTTCGACGTGATCGGCGAAGGCAAGGTGAAGGTCGAGGTCCGGCACACCTATCCGCTCCCCGACGCCGAGCGGGTGCATCGCGACCTGGAAGGCCGCCGAACGGTCGGCTCGATCGTGATGATCCCCTGATGCGGCTCCTGGCGCGCCGGAGGGTCGTCCACGATGGTATCGACCTGGCTAAGCGGGTGGAGAAATCTGATGACGCAGCTTGAAGCCGCCCGACAGGGCATTGTCACTCCGGAAATGCGGGCGTGGGTACTGCGAGCGACGTGACTGTCGCCATGGAACTCGATGAGCACACGACCACAGGAACGAGGACACGACGATGAAGATTGGCATCGCCGCCGACCACGGCGGCTACGAAATGAAGCAGACTCTGACGGCGCGGCTGCGCCAGGGTGGACACGCCGTGACCGACTTCGGTGCACCGGTTCCCGATCCCGACGACGACTACCCGGATTATGTCATTCCCTTGGCCCGTGCCGTTGCCGCTGGCGAGGTCGAGCGCGGAATCGTTATTTGCGGCAGTGGTGTCGGCGCGTCGGTGGCCGCGAACAAGGTCCGTGGGGTTCGGGCCGGGCTCTGCCACGACCATTTTTCGGTTCATCAAGGGGTCGAAGACGACGACATGAACGTGCTCTGCCTTGGCGGCCGGGTGATGGGCATCGAGGTGGCGTGGGACCACGCGCAGACTTTCATCGCTTCGAGCTTCAGCGGCGCAGACCGACACCGCCGCCGCCTCGCGAAGGTCGCCCGGCTTGAGCAGGAAATGGCTGCGCACGCGCGATGATCCGCCCCGGACTAATTCCCAGCATGCGTCGCCTTCGGCTCCCGAATCGCTGCAGGCCCTTCAGCGGCGCTCGCGCGAAGAGCCCAATCGCTTTCATGGTTACAGTCGTCAAATCCGATAACTCCAGTAAGTCCGTGTCGGCACGCCCGGCGCGTGCGCGTGTTGGAGTTTCGGATTGATGCTTGGATGGAAGCACTCGGTTCGCAAGTGTCTCGTGCCGATCGGCCTTGTCCTCGGGAGCGGGTGTGCCCACCACGAGGCAGATCTGCAGGATGACCTAGCGCGCCGAGTGGCGCCGACCGAAATCGGTGCCGACAATTCGACGAGCCGCGCTGACCCCAAGAATCGGAGTCAACCCGCGACTGACGCGAACGTGCGGCCAAGTGTTGCCACGCAGCCGGGTCAAGGCACAAGTGCTGCCACAGATAGCAGTCGGCCGACTTCGTTGCCGCCCCCAATCGAATGGTCGCCCGCGCGCTGCGCACCGATCAGGCAGCGACACTGGCGCCTTCTCTTCCCGCTGATTCCGACGAGGCCGCGCTCGACTCGATCACGGCAAACGGCAAGCCCCTGACAATGCCCGAAGCGATCTCGCTGGCTTTTGCGCATCAACCCCGGCTACGTGCTCAGCTCGAGACCATTCGCCAAGTGCAAGGGGCAGAACAGATCGCGTTCTCGGCGTTCCTGCCGATCGTCGGGGGCGCTTACAGCGTGGGCGGCTATAGCGTTGGCGTAGGCGGCAATGAGCTCCACCTTGCGCCCGGGACCCCGAACTTCAATTACGTCCCGTTCCTGGGATTTGCGCCGGTGGGTCTCCACGTGACGACCCCATATGAACTGGCAGAGCTCAGGGTCCAGTGGGTGCTCCTCGACTTCGGCCGTCGGCTCGGTCGATATCAACAGGCCCGCCTAGCCAACGACATTGCAGTGCTCCAGACCGATCGTGCCTACCAGACAGTGGCGAACGACGTCGCAGTTGCATTTTACAACGTTCTTCGCAGTCAAGCTTTGCGGCAAACAGCGAAGGACGCCCTGCGGCGGGCTGAGGAAGAGCTCGTCGACTCGCGCAAACGTGAACGCGAGGGCGTCGTCGAGCGCGAGGTCGTGCTGCGATCCGAAGTTCAGCGGGCAGAGACACAGCAGGCAGCTCACGCCGCGACGGAGGCAGAGTTCGTGGCCTTGGCGGGGCTGAATCTGGCCATCGGCCTCAAGTCTGACCAGCCGATGCGACTCGCCGAGGCGCCGGACGTTCCACAGTTTCGCCTTTCGCTGGCAGAGTGCTTGGAGACGGCCGTCCGCGAACGACGCGAATTCAAGGTGATTCGCAACACGGTTGAAGTCGCGGCAGAAGGGACGCGCATTGCGCGTGCCGACTTCGCGCCGAAAGTCGTCGCCGATGGCACACTCTTCAACTTCCAGCAGCAGAACCTCAATGACCACATGGACTTTCGCCTGGGCTACATTCGGCTGGACTGGACGCTTTTCGAGGGAGGTCGCCGGATTGCGGCGAGTCGCGTCGCTCAGTCAGTAGTGCGCCAGGCCATGGCCCAGGCCGAGTCGATCGCCGACAACATTGCGTTCCAGGTCAATGAAGCCTATCGCGCCACCGTCACCTCGTGGGTCGGTATTGAAGATGCTCGTCCAGCCGTGGCTCAGTCACGAGAGAATTATCGGCTGGTACAACTGCGCTCGCGCGAGGGTGCAGCCATACCCTCGGAGATCGCCGATGCCCAGGCCTCGCTGACCCGTTCGGAGCAGAACTATCTCAACGCGCGATACAATTATCTCGTCGCGTTGGACCGCCTTCATTACGCGATGGGAATATGCGAAACACCGAGTAATCATTCCCCGATACATCATTAGACGCGACTTCGAGAATTCATCACGAACGACAGCAATGCGCGCGATCCAGGCTCCACAGGCACCGCTGGCCCCTGCAGCGATCGTCGCCGTTGTGCGAACCTGGGAAAGTGTCCACCCAGGACGCTTAAACTTGTGGTGGCGCCTTGGCTGAAGGTGATAGATTCGATGTTCAGCGGCCACGCTTATTCAGCCGCGCTTGTCCGCCGGACCGGGGGAAACCCTGAGATCTATTGAGTCCGCCGCACCGGGAACGACACCCATGAGCGCCATCCAAGCTTCCCCGTCTGCAGCGAGCCACGAACCGAAGTCCGCCCCTGCGCCGGCGCCGCCGAGCACTGGTCCCGTTGGTCACCGCTTCCGACTCGGGCTTCTCAAGCTTATCGCAATCGTCGGCGTGATCGCCGCCGTCGCACTCGGTCTACCGAGCTTGACGACCTGGGTCGAGTATCGGCGCTCGCACTCAATCACCGACGATGCCTTCGTAGAAGCCCACATCGTCAATGTCGCCCCAGAGATGGTTTCCGGCCGAATCGTGCGGTTTCTGGCTGAAGAGAACGACAGCGTGCTCCAGGGGCAGGTCGTCGTGGAAATCGACCCGATCCCGTTCCAGGACAAGGTCGAGCTGCGCAAACTCAGCTCGATACCGCGCAGGCGGAGCTCGCGCGCCAGCACGCCGACCTGGACCGGGTTCGCAAGGAGGTCCCGATCCAGATCGAGATCGCGCGACGGACATTCGCCGCGGCCGCGGCCGACCGGGGCAGGGCCGAGGAGGCGCTGAAGCTGACCCGCGATGAGGTCGAGAAAGGCATTGACGAGGCAAAGGCCGGCGTCAAGGCGGCGCAGGCCGCGCTGACCTTGGCCGAGCTCGAGTACGCGCGCTTCACGCGGCTCGAACAGCAAGGAGCCAGCACGCAACAGCGCTCGCAGCAGGTAACGCAGTCGCGCGACTCCGCGTCGGCACAGCTCGACCTCGCCCAGGCCCGGCTGGCCAAGGCCTTGGCGTCGCGGACCCAGATCGACGTCATTTTTCGCGCGCTCGAGGCTGCGCAGAAGACGGAGCAAAAGGCGGCCAAGGGAATCGATCTCAGCGAGACTGGCTACGACCAGATCCGCGAGCTCGAGCTCCTGGTGAAGGTCAAGGAACAATCGGTCGAGCACGCGCGGCACGGCCTGGAAACCGCCGAGCATGATCTGGCCTATACCCAGGTGGCGCACCGTTCCCGGGCATCGTGGTGAAGCGGTACCGGCACCTGGGTGACTTTGCGTCGGCGGGCTCTCCCGTGCTGTCGATGTATAACCCCGACCTGCTCTTCGTGGAGGCCAACCTCGAGGAGGACCGGCTGCCGGGCGTAGCGCCGGGCAACCCGGTGCACATCGAACTTGACGCATTCGCCGCGCCCTTCCGGGGGCGAGTCGTCTGGATCAACAAATCGACGGGGGCGCAGTTCGCGCTGATGCCGCGAAATGTGGTCTCCGGTGAGTTCACCCGCGTGGTTCAGCGCGTTCCGGTGCGGATCCAGATCGAGCACGACGACCGCTGGCCGCAGCTCCGCGCCGGCCTTTCAGCGAGCGTGGCCATCGCACATGGGCCAGGCGACGCCGTTCTGGGCGGCCGAGGCAGCCCGGTCGATGGCCGAGCTCGAGATGCGATTCAACGCCAAGGGCGCCGCCGGCGGTCCCGCCCATGCTCGGGACACTGCCGGAACTGCCGGACCCGCAACACCATGACGACGCTCGCCGCTTCGCCACGCGCCCTAACGGCAGTTTCGGAGCCGCCGCTTTTGCTGGAACGCCGGCACTGGCTGGCCGCGCTCGCGATCCTCTTTGTCTTCTTCGTTCCCTACCAAACGCTGGTCCAGACTGTCATCACCGACGATGCTGTGCGCAAGGGCATCGAGGCCGACGACTACGACATGACCTGGGTCACTGTCGCCTACGGTGTGGGAGTCATTTACGGCGTGTTCGTCGGATTGTCGCTGTCGATGTTGATCGGCAAGCGATACACCGTCGCCCTGGCAATGCTCGTGTTCTGTATCGGCAATATCCTGTGCGGCGCCGCCACGGGGCTTTTCAGCCTGGCACTTGGCCGCTTCATCGAAGGGTTTGGCAAGATGACCGCAATGGCGGTCTGCCGCGCCATGCTCTACAAGCAATTCGACCGCGTTCTTCTGGTCGCGATCGGCTTTTATGGCATCTTCGCCTATTCGACACGGCATATTACGCCACTCGTAAATGCATATCTCGACGTGTATCTGTCTTGGCGATGGATGTACTGGGGCTATGTGCCGGTAGGCTTGATCGCGACAGTCCTGGTTTGGCGGTACATCCGCCCGGACCGACCGCCGCGGCCCATACACTTGCCGATCGACTGGCTTGCCGTTACCGTCTTCGTCGCCTGGGTCGTGGCGATTACATTCGCCTTCGCCTGGTACCGCAAGTGGGGCGGCTGGTCCTCCAACGAGTTCGTCGCCACGGTGGCTCTCTGCGCGGTCCTACCACTCTTTCTGGCCGTGTGGCTCGGGTCGGGGCTGAGCCCAGACCAGCACCTGGCTCGACTGCTGCGTTCGCGGATCTATGTGCTTTCACTGACCACGCGCGGGCTCATGCTCTTGCACATGGTTGCCGTGCTGACGATCGTCGGCATGTATTGTACCGAGCTGCGTGGCTATCCTCGGATCACCGCGGGCTGGCTCATGGTTCCGACGTCATTGACCATGGCGGCGACGACCTTTCTTACGACCTGGTTCCACCGCAGGTCACTGCGACACGTCTGGCTTGTCGCGGGTTTCGTGGGCTCGGCGGCCTGTGTTTGGTGGCTATCATCGCTCGATAATTTCACGGCCAAGGAACAACTTCCGGTCATGCTGGCCTGCTGGGGAGCGTTCGTCGGGCTGATTCCCCCCGTTTTTCTCACGGACGAGGTCGAGGGGTTGGACCCGAAGGACGCGCTCTACGCTGGTGCCATTGGCATTATCGGCTTGGTTGTGCCGATCATCACCGTGCCGACGGCGACGGGGACGGTGATCAAAGCCTGGTCCGACCGGGCGCTCGATGTCTATCGCCTGAACGTGCGCGAAAACCGACCGGCTCTCGAGCTGGCCTCAGGCCGAATCGCCGACTACTTTCATCAGCGAGGGCTCAGCGGCAGTGGCCTGCGACAGGAAACGAGCCGAGTCATTGGGGGCTTCGCCGCGCTCGAGAGCATCGCTCACGGCTTCCGCAGCGGGCTGCGGTTCCTGAGCCTGATGATGCTCATCATCGGGGTGGCCGTCGCGCTCGCGCTTGCTCATGCGGCGCGGGGACTGCGCGCACCGCCCGGTTCCGGATACACGTGATCCAGCCTGCACGCGGGCCGCCGCTGCCGATTTTATCAAGTTTGCGGAATTCGCCGACGATAATTCTTGTTGGGGAGTCTAGCGGTGCCGCGCTCTTGAGTCCCTGGGAGCTCTCTGGGCTTCCGGATTCGGGAGAGAGTCCCATGGAAGACCGCGGTCGGGCAAAGACACTCCGACGTGGGCCGATCAAGTTGGTTGTCGTCTTGCTTAGCGCCCTCGTCAGCGCGAGTGGGTGCCTTGGTCCCAAGGCTGTCAGCTACACGCGCATGCGCTACAACGAGGTCATGCGCACCACCAACGATGAGCAGCTCTTGCTCAATATCGTCCGGCTTCGGTATGCCGACTCTCCGATTTTCATCGATCTCCCGAATATCACCAGTCAATTCGAGGTCGCCGGCCGAGGCAGCTACTTCGGCGGCTACGGCAACGAGACTCCCGGCCGAGCCAGCCTGGGGTTTGGAGAATTGACCCTGCGCGATACACCGACCTTGAGCTACCACCCGCGCGAGGGGCGTGAGATTGCCAAGGCGCTTTTGACTCCGTTGTCGTCCGATCTCTTCATCGTGGTCAACGCCGGGGCCAACTTGGAGCAACTCCTTCTGTTTTCGATCAACGACATTAACGACGTCAACAATGCACCGCGGGCTACCACGCTGGTACCCAAGGTACCCGATGACAACACCGAGTACCTCCGGGGCGTGCGACTGCTCGCGTCGCTCAGTGAGCGCGAGGCTCTCGAGCTCGAATTTGGTACGAACGAGGAGTCGGACGATTCTTCCGACCCGATGTCCAAGGGCGTCGTCCAGGGACGCGACCTCCTGAAGGCCGCTGAACAAGGTTATGTCTACCGCGCCCAGCAGGATCAAGTCACCGTTCGCAAGCGGAAAAAGCGACTTTACCTGCGGATAAGCCCCGAGTACGTGAACTCCCCGGAGATGCAAGAGGTCGCGCGAATCTTTCGGCTGATTCCGGGTCGAAGTGTGTATCGGGTCGAGTCCGAGCTGACCGAAGAAGCTAATGCCAATTTGCCCAGCCCACTGGGCAAGGAGACGCTTTACTTGAACCTTCGGTCGGTGCTCCAGATCATGACATTCCTCTCAAAGGGAGTGTGCGTTCCCGAGGAGCACGTGGCCTCAAAGATCGTACCGATGACGCGCGACCGGGACGGCCAGTTCTTCGACTGGACGCGAATCACTGCCGGAAACTTCGTTGTGCACGCGCAGAAACACCGGCCGCGCCACGCAGAGGTGGCCGTGCCGTACCGCGGCTACTGGTTCTACATCGCGCCCGATGACGTCGAGTCGCGAGCCGCCCTCGCCATCCTCGAAGTCGTCTTTGCTCTCCAAGAATCAGACAGCCGGAGCAGCAACTTGCTGCTCACGCTCCCCCTCGGCGGTCGATGAACATGTCGCTCTTCGGCGCGACGATCGAGACGCCTGGCGCAGAGGTCCCGGAATACCTTCGCTGCCCGTTGTGCGCCGCTATCGCAGCAGTCGGGCTTCACCCGGCTCCGGCCCGAGCGCCCCGGCCTCCGGCGACCATGGCAGAACGCGGCGGCTCGGGTGGTGTCATCGTGGCCAGCTTCTTGAGGATGTGCCTGCCGTAAAGCGGCTTCATGATGCTTTGCGCGAGCCTGTTGACAGCATCAAACGGCAGCGGCATCGGCCGCCGGACATCAACAATCAAGATGACGCGGTCTTCGTCGCACTGATTGTAGACCTCGTGGTTCCAACTGTCGTCGAAGAGGACGCTCTCTCCCTCCCGCCACGTGTAGATCTGGTCCTTGAGCCGGATTGACGGCGGGTTCTTTTCCGGAACCACCAAGCCGAGATGATAGCGGAGATAACCGCGGTAGGGACCGTCGTGCGCCGGGATCGACTTTCCAGCCTCCAGAATCGAGAAGAATGCCTCGAAAAGGCCCGGTATTCGGTCCAGCAAGGCCGTCGTCCTCGGGCAGCGTGCGCAGAATGCCTCCGGCTTCACGCCCATGATGTTGAGCGGGTAGACCTTCCAGGCCTTGTCCGGGTCGACCCTCGCCGAGATGTTGTACTGCATCTGGTCGAGCTCGTGGTATCGGGGAATCAGCCCTTTCTCCGGAAGAATTCCCAATAGCTCCTCGCGAATGACCGGAAAGTTGCGTTCGAGCTCGAGGAGCTCGGGGCATGTCGAGGCGATGTCGAAGAAGACCGGCCGGCGCGCACCACCGGTGTGCAGGTCGTAGAACTTGTTGAGCGGGACGAGCAGAGCTTCGTAATTCATGTGGTCGAGAATCATGCGGGGGCCTCACTTTGTGGGAATCGACGATGCCATCGGCTCTCGGGCCAGCGATCTCTGAGCAAAACCCGCGCCACAGAGTCGCAGCCGCGGCCCGAAAGTCGTTTGCACGGTCGAAAGCGAAACGAAGGCCCCATGCAACCCCAAGGGTCGCCCCAACCGCTCTTTCTCGTCATACGTTGAAATAAGCCGCTGAAGGATTGCGTGGTTTCTTTTGGAGCCAGTCTGGCAAATCCGGTGTCACTCTGACGCGTTGGCAAGTGACAGCGAGTTACCATTATCCCTTCGACCGCATCGCTCGTAGCGCAAGCCGCTCCGCATCGCTCGCAACACACGCGAGTGACACGTGTCCCAACGCATTGACGCTTCGCCGGCGCCGCGAAAAATCGCCAGCGCCGCCTCCTTGGCATGGCGGTTGCTCTAGGCGTTCGCAGACACACGGCACGACGGTACAGAGCACCGCATGGTTTGCCAGCCCATTAGCACTTTCGGCAACGTGCCGACTCTGAAAAACGGGGGCCACGAGTAACGCCGTGGCTTTCACCGCTTGCATTCCTGGCTCGTGGTGCGCGGCGGCCGCCCTGTTGCATTCTCCCTTGACTCGCGCGGAGAGTTCATACGATGTCTGATGATAATTCAATGACATACACAGTCGTTATCAACGACGAAGAACAGTATTCGATTTGGTTTGCCGATCGGGATCTACCCGCCGGTTGGAAATCGGTGGGCAAAACTGGTCCGAAGGCGGAATGCGTGGCCTACGTCGAAGAGGTCTGGACCGACATGCGGCCAGTGAGCCTCAGAAAAAGAATGGACGAAGGACGAATCTCGGTGACTCCATGATTCGCAACCAAGATCAACACACTGAATCGGCGAGCCTCGTCGATCTGCTGCGCGACCGCGCCGCAGAGGAACCCGACGCCGAGCTCTTCACCTTCCTCCCCGATGGTGAAGGCGAAAGGTCGCTCACGCTGACTCGGGGCGAGCTTGACCGCTGCGCCCGCGCTCTGGCGGTTCGACTGCACGATCTGGGAGCTCGCGGCGGGCGAGCGTTGTTGTTGTATCCGCCAGGGCTTGAATTCGTCACGGCGTTTTTCGGCTGCCTTTACGGCGGAATTGTCGCGGTACCATCGCATTTGCCGCGCATGAACCGGCCGATGATGCGGCTAAAGTCCATTGTCACCGACGCGGCGCCCTCGGCCGTACTGACATGCTCGTCCCAGAAGAAAGACGCCGCACGATGGACGGCCGGCGTTCCCGAGCTCCAAGGCATCGACGTGATCTGCTCCGACGAGTGGACCGACAACCGAGAGCTGGCAGACAGGTGGGCCCATCCGGGTGCAACCGCGGGTTCCCTCGCTTTTCTTCAGTACACCTCGGGCTCAACGGCCACACCCAGGGGGGTGATGATCACCCATGGGAACCTGCTCGACAATTCGGCCTGCATCCGGACTGCCTTCGGCTTGTCAAACGAGGGTCGCGGTGTCTTCTGGCTCCCCTTTTTCCATGATATGGGACTGATCGGCGGTATCATCCAGACGCTCTACTGTGGCGGCGCCAGCACGCTCTTGTCGCCGGTGTCTTTCCTCCAACGGCCGCTCCGGTGGTTGCAAGTCATTTCACGTACTCGAGCGATCATCAGCGGGGGGCCGAACTTCGCGTATGACCTCTGTGTCGACAAGACGACGGCAGAACAGCGCGCATCGCTGGACCTGAGCTGCTGGCGCGTCGCATTCAATGGGGCCGAGCCAATCCGCGCCGAAACGCTCGCGCGCTTTGCCGAGGCGTTCGCCCCCGCCGGGTTCAGTCCGCAGGCGTTTCTGCCCTGCTATGGTATGGCCGAAGCCACGCTGCTCGTCTCCGCCACCCCTTGGAACCGCGATCCGGTCGTGCTCGCCGCCGACGCCGGGTCGCTCGGACGGGGCGAGATCGCCGCAGCGGTCGACGATCGCGCATCAACGCGCTTAGTGAGCAGTGGACGGGCGGCGTCGGGTCACGTGGTCGCAATTGTCGAGCCTGCCACGCTGACCCCGTGCCCGGACAACCGCGTGGGCGAAATCTGGGTCTCGGGGCCAAGCATCGCCCACGGTTATTGGAACCGCCCGGAGCAGAGTCGCGACATCATGGGCGCGCGGCTGGATTGCCATGGCGACCGCGCGTTTCTCCGCACCGGCGACCTGGGGTTTCTCCGCGCCGGCGAGCTATTCGTCACAGGCCGGATCAAGGACATGATGATCATCCGGGGCAAGAATGTTTATCCGCAGGATGTTGAGTGGGCCGCCGAATCGTGCCATTCCGCGCTGCGAGCGAGCGGGGCGGCGGCTTTTTCCGTCGAGGCCGATGGCGAGGAACGCTTGGTGGTTGTGCTGGAGGTCGAGCGGAGGCTCAAGGGCGATTTCGCCGAGGAGGTTATTGCTGCGGTCCGTCGCGAAGTTGCCTTGGCGCTCGACCTCGAGGTCTTCGCGATCCGGCTGATCAAGCCGACGACTCTTCCGCGGACTTCGAGCGGCAAGGTGCAGCGACATGCGTGCCGTAACGCGTTTCTGGATGGATCGCTCGAAACAGCCGCAGAGTGGACGCGTCAAGCAAACGCCGTTGCGCCGGCATCAGATTCCAGGTCGACTGCCAGTGAACCGCGCTACGAGTCTCCCGGTTTGCCTCAATCGCGCGACGCGATCACGGCTTGGTTGAGCTCGAAGATCGCCGTGTCGCTAGGCGTGCGGCCCACTGATGTCGACATCCGCGCACCCTTCGCCGTCTTCGGGATCGGCTCGCTGCAGGCGGTGCGACTGGCGGCCGAACTCGAGGAATGGTTGGGGCGCACGCTTTCGCCCACGCTCGTCTATGATCATCCCACGATCGACGCACTCGCGCAGTTCCTCGCAAGTGAATCCGCTGATGTGCCTCCCTTGCGGTCCACGAGTGCTCAGTCCATCGGCACCCGCGAGCCAATCGCCATCATCGGCATCGGTTGCCGGTTTCCCGGGGCAGACGGACCCGCGGCGTTCTGGGAGCTCTTGCGATCCGGCACCGAGGCGGTCGGTGAAGTTCCCGACGCTCGCTGGACGGAAGACGACCTCCGCGGCCTCGATTTTCCGCGCCGAAGCGGATTTCTCAAATCGATCGACCGCTTCGACGCAGCCTTCTTCCAGATCGCGCCCCGCGAAGCGGTTTTTGTCGATCCTCAGCAGCGGCATGCTGCTCGAAGTTGCCTGGGAAGCGCTTGAAGATGCCGGCCAGGTTCCGGAACGACTGGCAGGCGCACCTGTCGGTGTTTTTATCGGAATAGCGACCAACGATTACGCATTTATCCAGATGAAGCGCGGCGGCGCGGCCATCGGCCACCGCGTCACGGGTAGCGCCGCCAGCATCGCCGCCAACCGGATTTCGCACTTTCTCGACTTCCGGGGGCCGAGTCTGGCAATCGACACTGCCTGCTCATCGTCGCTGGTCGCGACCCAGTATGCCTGCCGGAGCATCTGGGATGGCGAATCAGAGCTCGCGCTGGCGGGCGGCTCGAACCTGCTCTTGCAAACCCAGGTTTTCGCCGGCTTCGCGAAAAACGGCTTCCTGTCGCCCGACGGGCATTGCAAGGCCTTTGACGCCCAGGCGAACGGCTACGTCCGCGGCGAAGGGGCCGGCATCGTGGTCTTGAAGAAACTGTCGAGAGCTTTGGCCGACGGCGACCCGATCTATGCCGTCATCCGCGGCGGCGCCATCAATCAGGACGGCCGGACGAACGGACTGACGGCTCCCAGTCGATCGGCGCAAGAAGCGGTGCTGCGTTCGGCGTACGCCCACGCGGGCGTTGCCCCGGCGCTGGTTGACTATGTCGAAGCCCACGGCACGGGTACACCGCTCGGTGATCCCATCGAGCTTGCTGCGCTCGGGGCGGTCCTCGGCGAAGGACGAGTCCACGAGCGGCGATGTGCCCTGGGCTCGGTCAAGACGAATATCGGCCACCTCGAGGCGGCGGCGGGGGTCGCCGGGTTGATCAAGGCGGCCTTGGCGTTGCACCACCGCGAGATACCGGCAAGCCTCAACTACCACGAGCCCAACCCGCACGTTGATCTCGAGGATCTGCCGCTGCGAGTGGCACGCAGCCTCGAGGAATGGCCGAGCAACGACGGGCCCGCTCGGGCGGGCGTGAGCGCATTCGGGTTCGGGGGCACCAACGCGCACGTCGTCCTTGAAGAAGCTCCACGTCGCTCTCTCGAAGAATCGCCCCGCGCGATCGCCGGCGCACCGGCAGAAGACATCGTAATCCCGCTTTCAGCACGCACGCCCGAGGCTCTCTGGGATGTCTGCCAGGCAATGCGCAGCTTCTTGTCCGAGGCATCACACGAATCGGATCTGCGCGACGTCGCCTATTCCGCCGCGCGCGCCGCGGCCACCACGACCATCGACTGGCGCTCGTCGTCTCGAACCGAGACGACGCTGCCGAGGCCCTCGACGCCTTCCTTCGCGGCGAGCCGCACTGGTGCGCAGTCCAAGGTAGACGACGCGCGGGCCGCCGCCCGAAAGTCGTCTTTGCGTTCCCAGGAGCCGATGGCCTCTGGCGAGGCGCCGGCCGCGTGCTGTTCCGTCTTGATCCTGCCTTCCGGGCCGCGATCGACCAGTGCGACACCGTCCTCAAGAATCGCCTGGGATGGTCGCCGGCGAGTGACCTCGTCGGCACTGAGCCGTTCTCCCGATTGGATGACACCATCGCGGATCGCGCTGGCCAGTTCACGCTCGAAGTCGCCGTGGCGGCCCTTTGGAAGTCGTGGGGTGTTACCCCCGAGCGGGTCATTGGCGATGGTGTAGGCGCACTTGCCGCCGCGTATGTCGACGGCAGGCTCAGCCTGGACGATGCCGCTACGCGTTTAGACAGCACTGAGCCACCCACGAGCGCGTTTGTGAGCGCAATCGATCAATCAGTAAACGAAGGATACGAGGTCTTTTTGGAGATCGGTGCGCACCCTGTCCTTGCCGCGACGATCAAGCGATGCGGTGGTTCCGCCGAACGAACGCTGCTTGTCCTCCCGTCCCTCCGGCGAGGTGACGCAGGTCTGGGCACGTTGCGTTCATCGGCCGCTTCGCTCTACGTTAATGGTTTCGACCTCGAATGGGCTCGTCTTCTGCCTACGGGCCGGTTTCTCCGATTGCCGCGTTATCCCTGGCAGCGCGAGCGATTCTGGCTGGACAGCGAGCCGATGCTCGAAGCTCGCCGCACGCCGGAGATGCCTGGACCGGACGACGCCGAGCCACAAGCAGCGCCACACGAAAACGGCCATGCCAACGGATACCACATCCCTCTTGGCGATGGCCGTCCCGCGCTTGTCGCGACTTGCGACGAGGCCGTGCCCCAGCCCTGCTCAATCGTCTCGCCACCTGTCCCTTCAGACTGGTTCGATGTCGGTCGTGAGCTGCTCGCGAGCTTGCCTGCCGACGCGCGCCGGCGGCGGCTCACGGAGTACTTCCGCGAGCGCGTGGCTGCAGTTTTGGGTCTACCGGCCGACAAGGTTGATCCCGACAAGACGCTGATCAGCTTGGGACTCGATTCGCTGAGTGCGATGGATCTGAAGCTCGAGCTGGATGCGCGCCTCGGCACGCCGCTGCCGCTGTCCATGTTTTTGGAGAGCTCAGGCATTCATGAGCTAGCCGAAAACGCGACCGCACTCCTTGCCGAGTCTCCGACTCGATCAATCGAGCCGGTCGTCGATCCCACGTCCGGAGTGGCCGATCTTAGGCTTTCGCATGAGCAGCAACTGCTCTGGTACGCCGATCAGTTCTCACCGAACCGCGCTGCCTATCACATCACCGGAGCAGCGACCGTCCGGGCGAAACTTGATCAAGGCGCCTTCCGCCGCGCGCTGGGTCGCGTCATCGCCCGCCAGGATGCCTTGCGAACGACCTTCGCCATCGTTGACGAGAAGCCCACGACTCGTGTTTTACCGCCAAGCGAGATTGGGCTGCGCGATTCCGAGTGGCTCCCGATCGAGGACGTCGCGGGCCGAAGCGATCACGAACTGCGGCTCAAGCTGGCAGAGCTTGCTCGCCAACCCTTCGACCTGGAACGCGGGCCGCTTTTTCGGATTCATATCCTCAGCCGATCGGAGTCGGAGCATATCGTTCTCCTGGTCGTCCACCACATCATCGCCGACTTCTGGTCGACCGCGGTGCTCGTCGACGACCTCGGCAAAGAATACGCCGCTGAACTTGCCGGCCGCGAGAGTTCGCTCTCACAACTGGATTCGCGTTATGTCGACTTCGTGCAGTGGCAGCATGCAATGCTAGCGAGCAGCGAAGGCGAAGGGCACTGGGATTACTGGCGGCAACAGCTCAAGGGTCCGCTCCCCGTGCTCGAGCTCCCGACTGACTTCGCCAGGCCGCCGGTCAGAACATATCGCGGTGCAACCCGGTATTTTTACCTGGATCCGGCATTGACGCGGGGAATCGTGGCCTTGAGCGAGTCGCAGGGAGCGAGTCTGTATACGACGCTGCTGGCAGCTTTCCAGATCTTGTTGGGGCGACTCAGCGGCCAGGATGACATCATCGTCGGGTCGCCCGTCTCCGGCCGGACACGTCCCGGTCTCGAGGGACTGATCGGTTACTTCGTTAACCTCATTCCGATGCGCGCCGATCTGTCGGCCAATCCCGGGTTCGACGAGTTCCTGGGCCGCGTCCGCCGGACGGTCGCCGACGGACTCGAACATCAGGATTTCCCTTTCAGCCTGCTTGTCAATCGGCTCCACGGTAATCCCGACCCGAGCCGCCCGCCTCTGTTCCAGGTGATGTTCGCGCATCAGAAAGCGCAGCGTCTCGACGAGCAGGGGCTGGCCCCGTTCGCCCTCGGTGTGTCCGGCGCACGCTTGAGCCTGCTCGGACTGACCGCCGAATCACTTGAACTCGACCGACAGACCGCGCTGTTCGATCTGACGATGATGACCGCGCGCCAGGGAGACCGGCTGTGCGTGGCCCTTGAATACAGCACGGACCTGTTCAGAGCAGTGTCCATCGACCGCATGGTCGACTACTTTCGAACGCTGCTCGAATCCTTGGTTGCAAATCCCGGTTGCCGGCTCGCCGATCTAGTCCTCATTCCGGAAAAGGAGCGACATCAACTGTTGAAAGGTTGGGCTACGACGCCTGCGATTACCCACAGCGATGTCGCTATCCATCATCGGTTCGAGCGGCAAGCCGAGCGCTCGCCCGAGTCGTTGGCATTGGTATCGGGCGAGGAGTCATTCACCTACGACCGGTTGAATCGACTGTCCAACGTTTTCGCGCATCGACTGATCGGTTTGGGGGTGACACCTGAGACGGTTGTGGGGCTCTACCTGGACCGATGGCCGTCCCGGGTGATCGCGCTCCTCGGTGCGCTCAAGGCTGGCGGTGCCTATTTGCCCCTCGACCCCGATCACCCGGTAGAACGCGTCGCCACAATGCTCAAGGATTCCGGGGCGAAGGTCGTGGTGACTGACGGTGATCTGCACGAGCGGCTTCCGGAACCACCGGCGATCACTCTCGACTTCGATTCCCTTACCAAAACGGTCGGGGATGTGGTCAGCAGAAACCCCAGGGTGCCCGTCGATGGGGATAACCTCGCGTACGTGGTGTTCACATCAGGTAGCACGGGGCGGCCCAAGGGGGTCATGGTCTCGCATGGAAGCCTTCTCGCTGCGGCCTCGGGTTGGGAGCGCGCGTACTCGCTGAAGGGTCGTGCGCTGCGACACCTTCAGGCGGCTGGCTTTGCGTTTGACGTCTTCACCGGCGACTGGGTTCGTGCTCTTTCGACCGGCGGCACGCTTGTGGGCTGTCCCCGTTCGGTCTTGCTCGATCCTGCGTCACTCGCCGATCTGATCCGGCGCCAACGAATTGAATGCGTCGAGCTCGTCCCAGCCGTTGCCGAGCTGCTGGCGGGCCACGTCGAGCACGAGGGCGAAGATCTGGCCGGCATCCGGCTCCTGGCGGTCGGCTCCGATATGATGCGCGGGCGGCTCTACCGCCGGCTCCGCCGCCTGGTGGGAGCCGGGGGACGAGTGGTTAATTCTTACGGTCTGACCGAGGCAACGATCGACAGCACGTACTTCGGTGGCCCGCACGACGAGTTTGAAGGCGATGGCCCGGTGCCGATCGGCCGTCCGCTTCCCGCGACGCGCATCTACGTTCTTGACGCGAACAGAGAGCCAGTCCCGCCGGGCGTCGTCGGCGAGCTCTACGTCGGCGGGCCGGGGGTCGCGCGGGGATATGTCAACAATCCGGGTCAGACCGCCCTGCGCTTCATGCCGGATCCGCACGGAGAGCCGGGATCGCGCATCTACGCCACGGGTGACCGCGCACGCTGGCGGGCCAACGGGTTGCTTGAGATGCTTGGCCGCCAAGACGGCCAGGTGAAGGTGCGCGGTTTTCGAGTGGAGCTCGGCGAGGTCGAGTCGGTGCTGGCTCGTCATCCTCAGGTGCGCGAAGCGGTCGCGACAGTTGTCGAAGACGGTCTCGAAGCGAAGCGCCTGGTTGCCTATCTCGTGCCCGCGAGCACTCCGGGCCCCAAGGTCTTCGATCTCCGGCGCTGGCTGAAGGATCGCTTGCCCGAACCGATGATCCCTTCAGCATACGTGATCCTCGAATCGTTGCCGCTTTCGCCCAACGGTAAGGTCGACCGAGCGGCTCTGCCGGGTCCCGATCCAGTTGAATGCGAGACTTCCGAGACCTATGTCCATCCGCGTACTGGAGCGGAGCACACGCTGGCAGGAATCACCGCGGAGCTCGTGGGACGAACGCGCGTCGGCATCTTCGACAACTTCTTCGAGATCGGTGTCGACTCGATCATCGGGATTCAAGTGATTTCGCGCGCCAGGCAAGCGGGTCTCTTGTTGGATCCCGCGGACCTGTTCCGGCACCCGACTGTGGCTGAGCTCGCCGCCACTGCCGAGGCGACCCTCGATCATCACGACGCCAACACCCGATCAAAGACGGACGTCGCGCCCTTCGAGCTCGTTCCTGCGGGTGTTGACCTCGAGCTCGTCAACCGCACCTATGCCGACGACGGCGGGATCGAGGACCTCTATCCCCTCACTCCTGCGCAGGAAGGGATGCTCTTCCATTCGCTTGCCGACCCGGAAGCGGGGCATTACGTCGAGCAATTCGTTTGTCGACTTCGAGGCACGCTCGACCATGCAGCACTCAAGGAGACGTGCCGGCGCTTGGTTGCGCGGCATCCCGCGCTGCGCTCCACGATTCACTGGAGCGATTTCGATCAGCGGTTCCAGGTCGTTCATCGCCAAGCCGAGCTTCCCATCGACTACCAGGACTGGCGAGAGCTGAAACCCGCAGAACAGGAAAAGCGGCTTGATCTGTACACCGAGTCAGATCGAAAGCGAGGATTCCTATCGTCATGTCCTCCGCTTTCGCGATTGGCGCTCCTTCAACTCGGCGACAATGTTCACGAGCTCGTCTGGAGTATCCATCATGTGCTGGTCGATGGCTGGTGCTTCTCGATCCTGCTTCACGAGATGCTCGATATTTACGAGGCGATCTGCCGCGGTGGCGAACCTGTGTTCAAGCCGAGCAGGCCGTTTCGTGAATATGTTGCCTGGCTGAATCGGCAAAGTGACGATCGCGCTGAGCATTACTGGCGGGAAGCCTTGAAAGGCAAAAACGCCGCGACGACGCTCGGGCTGGAACCTTGCACATCGCCGGGTCGCGCGGCATCGCGCTACGCCATCGGCGAACGAGAGATCGTTCTACCGCAGGACCTCACAACCGCGATTAAGAACCTGGGACAGACGCGCCGGCTCACCTTGAACACGCTGATTCAAGGCGCCTGGTCGCTTCTGCTCTCTCGGTACAGCGGTCAGGGTGACGTGCTCTTCGGAGTCACGGTTGCCGGGCGGCCCCCTGAACTCCCAGGCGTGGAGTCGATCGTCGGGATGTTCATCAACGTGCTGCCGTTGCGCGTGACAGTCGACGAGGAAACGAACCTGCTCGCCTGGCTTCGTGACCTCCAGGCAACCATGGTCGAGCTGCGACGATTCGAGGCAGTGCCGCTTTCACGGATTCAGGCGTGGAGCCAAGTGCCCCTCGGCATGCCGTTGTTCGAGAGCATCGTTATCGTACAGAACCTTCCCTTCATCGACTCGTTACAGGAGCGCGGCAAGCAACTCGGTATCGAAGCGGCTCGATACCGCGAACGCACCCATTATCCGCTGAGCGTTACGGTTGTTCCCGGCACCGAGCTGGCGATCAAAATCGCCTTCGACGCGCACCGATTCGAACCCGCCGGGATCGAGCAAATTCTGGGACATCTCCGCACCGTCCTGGCGGCGATGGTCGTCGACCCCGAGCGGCGGCTTGCCGACCTGCCGCTCTTGACCGAGAGAGAGCAACAGCAGTTGGAGGGCGGTGCCAATCCGTGCCCAAGCGAATCGTACCCGCGCGACGTCGACCTCGACCGCCTCAGTGAGGAGGACCTCGATGCGCTCATCAGTCGCCTGGGCACCGAAGCGGGGGAATTGCGATGAGCGTTGCGACCATGAGTCAAGAATTGATCGTCAAGCGGAAGCGCGAGCTAGCCGCGCGGCTATTGCGCGAGAAAGCCGCGGCCATTGCTGCGGAACCAATCGGCGCGCACCGAGCGATCGAGCTGCAAGCGGCACGGGTACCGGACCGCGTGGCAGTGGTGTCTGCGACCGAGTCGCTCACCTACGCCGAGCTCAATGCCCGGGCCAATCGCCTGGCCCGGCGCCTCCGCTCGCTGGGCGTCGGCCCCGAGGTCTTGGTCGGCTTGTGCACGGGCCGGTCGGCCGCGATGGTTGTCGGGCTCTTGGCCATCCTCAAGGCGGGTGGCGCCTATGTGCCGCTCGACCCGACCTATCCCGCCGAGCGGCTCCGCTTCATGGTCGAGGACGCGCAGCTCGCGATCTTGCTCACCGAAGAGAGACTGCGCGGCCAGATCCCCTCGAGCGAAGCGCGCATCATCTGCCTTGACTCGCAATGGGAGGGGAATGGAGAGGGGTGCGCGGGTGATGTCGACGGTGAAGCCCGTGGGTCGAATCTGGCCTACGTCATCTATACCTCGGGGTCGACCGGCCGGCCCAAAGGTGTGCAGGTCACGCACGGGCGCTGGCGAACTTGCTGCAGTCGATGCGTGGGCTCTTGGCGATCAAGGAGGAAGACGGCTTGCTGGCGGTGACGACGCTGTCGTTCGACATTGCAGCGCTGGAGATTTTTCTGCCGTTGATCGTGGGGGCGCGTGTGGAGCTGATCGAGCGTGACGTGGCGGCCGACGGGGCGCGTCTGAGCGATCGGGTCAATGACCCTGGGATCACGTTGCTGCAGGCGACGCCGGCGACATGGCGGTTGCTGCTGGAAGCGGGCTGGCGTGGCAAGCCAACGCTTCAGATGCTCTGTGGCGGCGAGGCGCTGCCGCGCGCCTTGGCCGATCGGCTTTTGGACAAGGGGGCCAGGCTGTGGAACGTGTACGGTCCGACCGAGACGACCATCTGGTCGTCGTCGTGGCGGGTGGAACCGGGCAAGGCTCCGATCTCGATCGGCCGGCCGATTGCCAACACGCGGCTGTACGTACTGGACAAACGGCTGCGTCCGGTCCCCGTGGGGGTGATTGGCGAGCTTTTTATCGGGGGCGCCGGCTTGGCACGCGGCTATCGCAATCGCCCCGGTCTGACAGCCGAGCGGTTCATTCCCGACCCGTTCGGAACCGCTGCCGGCGGTCGGTTGTACCGCACCGGCGACCTGGCGCGGTGGCGTGGCGACGGGACGGTGGAATGCCTGGGGCGGATCGATCACCAGGTCAAGATCCGGGGGTTTCGGATCGAGCTCGGCGAGATCGAGGCAGCGTTGGCGCGGCACCCGGCGGTGCGCGAGGCGGCCGTGGCAGCGCGGCCGGATGCTACGGGCGAACTGGGCCTGGCGGCGTACGTCGTGACGCGTGACGGGGCGGAAGCGAGCAGCCCGGCCGAGCTGCGCCGGTGGCTCTTGGACAAGATTCCGGAGTACATGGTGCCCTCGGCGTTCGTGCGACTCGACGCCCTACCGCTGACCCCCAACGGCAAGGTCGACCGGCAGGCACTTCCCAACCCTGTAGAGGGCGTGTTAGCAGAGGCCGCCAACTTCGTTCCCGCACGCGGGCCGGTCGAGGCCACGATCGCCGAAATCTGGGCCGAGCTCCTGGGCGCCTCCAACATCGGTGTTCACGACAACTTCTTTGAACGCGGCGGTCATTCCCTCCTGGCCATGCAGCTCGTGGCCCGCGTTCGCCACACCTTTGACGTCGAGCCATCTCTCCAAGAGTTCCTGGATACGCCGACCGTCGCGGAACTCGCCCGTGCGGTCGAACGCGTCTTGGCCGATGGCTCGCCGTCTAAGCCCCCCCCTTTGGTCCGGGTCCCGCGCGACGGCCCCCTGCCGGCCTCGTTTGCGCAGCAGCGGCTCTGGTTCCTGGATCAGTGGGAGCCGGGCCGTCCGTCCTACAACATACCCGCCGCCGTACGTCTCCGCGGTCAGCTCGATCTTGAGGCGCTGACGCGCGGTTTTAACGAGATCGTGCGTCGTCACGAAGTGCTGCGCACGACATTTGAGTCGGACGGGGGAGTCCCCCGCCAGGTGATTGCGGAACGGCTCGAGATTCCCATCGCGCTCGAAGACCTGAGCCGCCTGCCCGCCGACGAGCTCGAGGCGCGCGCACTGGACCGAGCGCAGGAAATCGCCGCGCAACCGTTCGACCTGGCGCGCGGCCCGCTGGCGGCGCTGGTCTTTTGCGTCTGAGCGAGCGAGAGCATATCGCCATCATGGTCATGCACCACGCCATCTCCGACGGCTGGTCCGTGGGTGTTCTCATCCGGGAACTGTCGGCGCTTTACGAATCGTTTCGGCTAGGCCAGCCGTCGCCGCTGCCTGAGCCCGCGGTCCAATACGCCGATTACGCCGTCTGGGAGCGTAACCGGCTGCAAGGCGACAGCTTCAAGGCGCGGCTCGAATACTGGCGAGAACGACTCGCTGGCGTTCCCCCTCTCGATCTCCCCACTGACCTGCCCAGACCGCCGGTGTCAAGTCAGAGAGGAGGGACGCGGTCGGCCATCGTACCGAATTCCACGCTCGAGCAACTGCGATCGCTCGGGCGCCGTGAAGGCGCAACTCTCTACATGAGTCTGCTGGCGATATTCCAAGTGCTTTTGCACCGGTACGCAGGGCAAGACGACATCGCCGTTGGCTCTCCCGTCGCCGGACGAACGCAGCCCGAGCTCGAAGGCCTGATCGGGTTTTTCGTCAATACGCTGGTGCTGCGCGGAGACCTATCCGGCGACCCGAGCTTTCGCGAGTTTCTCCGCCGGTTCCGCCGGGCGGCGCTCGAGGCGTTTGCACACCAGGACGTTCCCTTCGACCAACTGGTGGCATTGCTTCAGTCCGGGCGAGACACGGGTCGATCGCCGCTTTTCCAGGTGATGTTCGCCCTTCAGAACGTACCGATGCCGCCACTGCAAGCGCCCGACTTGGTCCTTGAGCCGCTCGATCTCTCCAGTTCGACCGCGAAGTTTGACCTGAGTCTTTTCGCCACCGAACGGGCCGACGGTTTGCGGCTGACCCTGGAATACTGCACCGATCTCTTCGACGCCGCCACCGTGGACCGCATGCTCGCTCATTACCGGGCCGTCCTCGACGGGATCATCGCCGATCCGGATCAGCCGATCTCCGCAATATCGATGCTCGGTCTGGAAGAGGGAAGACAGTTATCAACCGGTGGGAACTCCGACGCTTGCTGCGACTGGGAGGCCGAAATCGACGAGACCGGAATGGCCGATCTGCACTCCCCCCCGCACGAATTCTTTCACTTGGAGCTCGCGACCGATGAATAGTGCGACCGTATCTCTTGTGGTTCCTCGCGCAGAAGGGACATCGGCCTACCGCGCTCCGGAAATGAGCCGTCGATCCGTCGCCAAGCTGCGTTCTGTGCACCGCGCGATCGAGCTGCAAGCGGCACGGGTACCGGACCGCGTGGCAGTGGTGTCTGCGACCGAGTCGCTCACCTACGCCGAGCTCAATGCCCGGGCCAATCGCCTGGCCCGCCGCCTCCGCTCGCTGGGAGTCGGCCCCGAGGTCTTGGTTGGCTTGTGCACGGGCCGGTCGGCCGCGATGGTTGTCGGGCTCTTGGCCATCCTCAAGGCGGGTGGCGCCTATGTGCCGCTCGACCCGACCTATCCCGCCGAGCGGCTCCGCTTCATGCTCGAGGACGCGCAGCTCGCGATCTTGCTCACCGAAGAGAGACTGCGCGGCCAGATCCCCTCGAGCGAAGCACGCATCATCTGCCTTGACTCGCAATGGGAGGGGAATGGAGAGGGGTGCGCGGGTGATGTCGACGGTGAAGCCCGTGGGTCGAATCTGGCCTACGTCATCTATACCTCGGGGTCGACCGGCCGGCCCAAAGGTGTGCAGGTCACGCACGGGGCGCTGGCGAACTTGCTGCAGTCGATGCGTGGGCTCTTGGCGATCAAGGAGGAAGACGGCTTGCTGGCGGTGACGACGCTGTCGTTCGACATTGCAGCGCTGGAGATTTTTCTGCCGTTGATCGTGGGGGCGCGTGTGGAGCTGATCGAGCGTGACGTGGCGGCCGACGGGGCGCGTCTGAGCGATCGGGTCAATGACCCTGGGATCACGTTGCTGCAGGCGACGCCGGCGACATGGCGGTTGCTGCTGGAAGCGGGCTGGCGTGGCAAGCCAACGCTTCAGATGCTCTGTGGCGGCGAGGCGCTGCCGTGCGCCTTGGCCGATCGGCTTTTGGACAAGGGGGCCAGGCTGTGGAACGTGTACGGTCCGACCGAGACGACCATCTGGTCGTCGTCGTGGCGGGTGGAACCGGGCAAGGCTCCGATCTCGATCGGCCGGCCGATTGCCAACACGCGGCTGTACGTACTGGACAAACGGCTGCGTCCGGTCCCCGTGGGGGTGATTGGCGAGCTTTTTATCGGGGGCGCCGGCTTGGCACGCGGCTATCGCAATCGCCCCGGTCTGACAGCCGAGCGGTTCATTCCCGACCCGTTCGGAACCGCTGCCGGGGGTCGGTTGTACCGCACCGGCGACCTGGCGCGGTGGCGTGGCGACGGGACGGTGGAATGCCTGGGGCGGATCGATCACCAGGTCAAGATCCGGGGGTTTCGGATCGAGCTCGGCGAGATCGAGGCAGCGTTGGCGCGGCACCCGGCGGTGCGCGAGGCGGCCGTGGCAGCGCGGCCAGATGCTACGGGTGAACTGGGCCTGGCGGCGTACGTCGTGACGCGTGACGGGGCGGAAGCGAGCAGCCCGGCCGAGCTGCGCCGGTGGCTCTTGGACAAGATTCCGGAGTACATGGTGCCCTCGGCGTTCGTGCGACTCGACGCCCTACCGCTGACCCCCAACGGCAAGGTCGACCGGCAGGCACTTCCCAACCCTGTAGAGGGCGTGCTAGCCGAGGCCGCCGACTTCGTTCCCGCACGCGGGCCGGTCGAGGCCACGATCGCCGAAATCTGGGCCGAGCTCCTGGGCGCCTCCCACATCGGCGTTCACGACAACTTCTTTGAACGCGGCGGTCATTCCCTCCTGGCAACGCAGGTCATCTCGCGCCTCCGCGACGCATTCGGCGTGCAGATCCCATTGCGCCGCTGTTTGAGTCTCCCACGGTCGCCGGACTGGCCGAGAGCATAGAGGTAGCGCGGCGCGACACCGCCGACCGCGATGCTGCCCCGATCAATCCGACCGCTCGCGGCGGCGCGCTGCCACTGTCGTTTTCGCAGGAAGTGCTTTGGTACCTCGAGCAGCTCGCTCCAGGGCAGCCGACCTTCAACGTCACGGCGGCGTTGCGGATCACGGGGCCGCTTGATCAAAGCGCGCTGGAGCGCAGCGTGAACGACCTGGTTGCGCGTCACGAGTCGCTCCGTACGACCTTCAGCACAACTGCCGGAACGCCGTATCAGCAAATCGCCCCCGAGCTGCCCATGTCGCTGGAATCAGTCGACCTGACCGAGTTGCCGCAGGAAGATCGTGAAAGAGAGGCCAAGCGTCGAGCCATCGACGAGGCGCGACGGCCCTTCGACCTGATAAACGGCCCGCTCGTTCGCGTCTGCCTGATTCGATTAGGCGACGAAGAGCACGCAGTCCTCCTGACCATGCACCACCTCGTCACAGATGGCTGGTCGCTCGGCGTCGCCGGCGAAGAGCTGATCGCTCTTTATGAAACTCATCGCCAGGCTCGCCCGTCGCCGGCGACGATCCCGCTCATTCAGTATGCCGACTACGCGCTCTGGCAGCGCAACCGGTTCCAAGCTGACGCATGGACGACGCAGATCGAGCGCATGAGGCAACGGCTCGCCGGAGTGCCCGCTCTCGAATTGCCGACGGATCGTCCTCGTCCGCCGGTCCGCACCGCGCGTGGAGCCCAGCATCCTCTGGTGCTCTCGCCGGAACTTTCCGAAGCAGTCCGGGGGCTGAGTCGCCGCGAAGGCGTCACGCCGTTCATGACTCTGCTCGCGGCCTTTAAAGTCCTTCTCGGCCGGTGGAGTGGCCAGGACGATTTCGCAGTTGGGTCACCTGCTGCCAACCGGACCAGCGCGGAAACCGAGCGCCTGATCGGCTACTTCGTCAACATGCTTCCGCTTCGCGCCGACCTTTCCGGCAATCCTACCGTTCGCGAACTCTTGTTCCGTGTGCGCGAAGTTGCCGTCGAGGCCTTTGAGAGCCAGGCGATCCCGCTCGAGATTCTCATCGCGGCGTTAAATCCGCCACGTGACGCCAGCCGGTCTCCGCTGTTTCAGGTAATGTTCATTCTGCAGAACAACCGGATGCCCACTGTCCGCCCCGTCGACCTGGTGCTCTCTCCACTCGATTTGGAACAGGGGACCGGTACTTCGAAGTTCGACCTCGCGCTGGGATTCGAGGACACCCCCACTGCGTTTGCCGGCTCCGTCGAATTCAGCACCGACTTGTTCGAGCCCTCGACGATCGAGCGCTTCTGCGAGCGTTACTGCCAATTGCTCGAGGCCATGGTCGCTGATCCCGAGCAACGATTGGCTGAGCTGCCGCTCCTTTCCGAAGTCGAACGCCAGCGAGTGGTGGCGTGGAGCATTGGGTCGCCGATCGTTTCCGATCCTCGGGAAATCTTCCGCTCGCTCGCTCGGTCAGGAATCCACGAACGGTTTGAAGCACAGGTCCAGGAGACACCGGACCGCTTGGCCGTGGTCGGTGGCACAAGCGATGTCACGTACATTCAGTTGAACCGCCGTGCGAACCAGCTAGCACGCCACCTCCGCTCGCGCGGCGTGCGCGCGGAGGACCGAGTCGGTCTCATCCTGGGCGAGCCGCTGAATCGCATTGTCGGAGTGCTCGGCGTTCTGAAAGCCGGGGGCGCGTATGTGCCGCTCGATCCCGAAATGCCGGCGGCGCGCCTCAAGGAGATGCTTGACGCCGCGGGCGTTTCAACCGTGATCATCGATCGCGGGGGGCGCGGCTGCGCCGAGCTCGCGTCGGCGACGAGAATCGACCTCGAGGACGATCTCTCCTCCATCGCCGGTCACAGTTCAGAAAATCCGGCCGTGCAAGTGGATGGTGAACACCTCGCGTATGTCGTATTCACGTCCGGTACGACGGGGCAGCCCAAGGGAGTCATGATCACCCATCGCGGTTTGCTTTCCGTCGCGGCGGCCTGGGAGGAGTCGTATGCCCTTCGACAAACTCCCCTGCGCCATCTGCAAGTTGCCGGATTTGCCTTCGACGTCTTCGCCGGCGACTGGGTCCGCGCTCTGACGACCGGCGGCACGCTGGTTGCCTGTCCGCGGAACGCTGCGCTTGATCCCCGTGCCCTGGCCGCGCTTATCGACCGCGAGCGCATCGAGTGTCTGGAGCTCGTCCCCGCCGTGGCGGAGCTTCTGGCGGCTCACGTCGAGCAATCTGGCGGCGATCTGTCGGGCCTGCGCCTCCTAGCCGTCGGCTCGGATACGCTGCGCCGCGGCCTGTACAACCGGCTGCGGCGGTTGTTGGGACCTACCGGGCGGGTTGTCAACAGCTACGGCTTGACCGAGGTGACCATCGACAGCGCCTACTTCGAGGGGCCGGTGGATGGCTCGATCGAGGATGGCGCAGTGCCCATCGGCCGGCCGCTACCCGGCACGCAGATCTACGTCTTGGATCGGCGCAGTGAGCTGGTCCCGACCGGTGTCGTCGGCGAGCTGTACATCGGCGGACCCGGGGTCGCGCGGGTTATGTGAACAGAACCCGGTCAGACAGCCGAGCGGTTCCTGCCGGACCCGTACGGCCAGCCGGGAGCGCGCGTGTACGCCACGGGTGACCGTGCGCGCTGGCGTGAAGAGGGGGTCCTGGAGCTGCTGGGCCGGCGCGACGATCAAGTGAAGGTCCGGGGCTTTCGCGTTGAGCTCGCCGAAGTCGAGGCAGCGATCGCCGCATGCCCGGGGGTCCGCGAAGCCGCTCTTATAGTCCAGCACGATGCAGCCGGCGGTCCGCGACTTATTGCCTGTGTCGTGGGGTCGGACGGAAAAGCGCTTCCTGTCGATGCGGTCAGACGAATGCTCGGCGATCGGCTGCCGCGGCCGATGATCCCGTCGCGCTTTCACATCGTCGCCGAGCTGCCCCGAACCCCATCGGGCAAGGTCGATCGCCGAGCGTTGGCGGAATGCCTGCCCGACGAATTCCGAGCCACCGACGTAACTGTCCCGGCCCGTAACCCCGTCGAGGAACAGCTCGTGGCGATCTGGGAGGACCTGCTCCAGGTCCGGCCGATCGGTGTGACCGACGACTTCTTCGACCTGGGCGGGCATTCGCTGCTTGCGGCTCGGCTGGCGGCGCGGATCGAGGAACGATTCGGCCGCTCGATCGCACTGTCGGACCTGCTCAAGAGCTCGACGATCGAGGCCCTCGCCAGCCGGCTCAGTGACGCGGTCAAGTCGCCGGCAGTTTTGCCGGTCGTCGATCTCGGTGCTGCCGGCGCCGGCGCGCCGCTTTTTCTGGTACATCCGATCGGCGGCGGCATTCTTTGCTACCGCGGGCTGGCTCGTTGCTTCGATGGCGTGCGCGGCGTCCTTGGGCTCCAGGCGCTCGGCCTGGAGGGCGACACCGAGCCCGAGACGGACCTTGTCCGCATGGCGTCGCGATACGTCGATGCCTTGCGGATTGCTCGCCCCGAAGGACCATATTTCCTCGGCGGCTGGTCGATGGGAGGCGTCGTCGCATTTGAGATGGCCCGACAGCTCACAGCAGAAGGCCAGGAAGTGCCGCTGGTTTTTCTGATTGATTGCTCCGTACCCGGCCGGCGGCGCACCTCACGTCCGCTGGATGACCATGAGAGCTTGATGGCCTTCGCCGCCGACCTTGCCCGCACCGCAGGCGCTCGAGCCATGGCAGAGCTTGAGCCCCTGCGAGCGCTGGGTCCAGAATCGATCCGCGATGGGACATTCGAGCGAGTGATCAAAGAGAGCGACCTTGCACGGCAGATCGGGCCCGATCGAATCCGGCGGCTCCACGAGGCATTCCGGGCCAATTGGCTAGCCCTCGACGGGTATGAGCCCCGCCCCTACTCTGGCCGCGCGGTTCTCGTCAGGGCGGCACGGGAACGCGCGGCGCGAGCGCGATACGAGGCTGGGGCGCGCTGGCGCTTGGGGGACTCACAACTTATGACCTGCCGGGTGACCATTACACGATCATGCAAAGCCCGACCGTGGAGAACCTCGCTCAGATGCTTGCCACCGAGATCGAACGCTGCGAACGCACGAAAGAAGAGGTTCAAACGCGATGAATCTCCTTCGCTTCTTGTTTCGATCGTCGCGCAGCATCGTGATCGTCTCGGCGCTCGCCGGTGCTGGCGCTGGTGTCACTGGAATCGCACTCATCGCGCTGATCCAACATGAACTGGCGCGAGTCGGCCGCATCTGCCCACATCGGCTGGGCCTTCGTTGCACTTTGTGTTGCATCGGCTGCCGCGCGTGTCATCGGGCACGTCGGTATGGTCAAGCTGGGGCAAGGTGCTGTTGCGCAGCTAAGCCTGCACGTGGTCCGGCGCACCTTGGAGCTGCCTTTGCGGGCGTTCGAGACTCTTGACATCTCGGGGCTGCTGGCCGCGCTCACCGAGGACATCGTTCTGATCGCGAACGCGCTGGTCGGCGTCCCGCAACTTTGCATCAACGTGCCGATCGTCATCGCCTGCCTGGCCTACATCGGCTGGCTGTCGCCATGGATCCTCGTGTGCGGCGTGCTGTTGGCAGCCCCGGCAATCGCCGGCTCGGTGGCTCTGTCCGCTCATGGTGTCGGCGAGCTGCGGCGGGCACGAGAAAGCCAGGATGCTCTGGTCGGCCATTTCCGCACCCTCATCGACGGTTTTCGC
Source organism: uncultured Isosphaeraceae bacterium (assembly GCA_963830625.1). GTDB lineage: Bacteria > Planctomycetota > Planctomycetia > Isosphaerales > Isosphaeraceae > CAWHMZ01. Next base: position 57,005 of record CAWHMZ010000016.1, read on the forward strand.
GAGCTCAAGCTCCATCGCGGACGCCGCGCGGCGTATCTCGTTCAATCTCTCGAGCCCACCATCGAGTCTGCCCGCAACAATATGGTTCGCGGATTGACGAGTTTCGCGGTCGCTGAAGGCTGGGGCCAGCTTGCGTTCTTCGGGTTTATCGCTGTCTTGCTCTTTGTCATCCCGCGTCTTGAGCCGATCGAGCGGCCGGCGCTCGTCTCCGCCGTCCTGGTTGTTCTTTACCTGATGGGCCCACTGGACATCATTCTCACGTGGCTGCCGATTCTCGGCCGGGCGCGCGTGTCGCTGCAAAAGGTTGACGCCTTGATCCCGACGCTGGAAGGGCACAGCGACAGAGCCGAGCTCTGCTCCGTCACACCGCGGCGCCTTGCGATCCATGATTCGATCAGCGTGGAGGGGGTGACGTTCACCTACGGCGACTCGCACGGCGACGTGGGCTTCACGCTGGGGCCCTTGGACCTGACACTCCGACCCGGCGAGCTGGTCGTGCTCGCCGGTGGCAACGGCAGCGGCAAGACAACGCTCGTCAAGCTGATTTCAGGCCTGTACTTACCCACGTCTGGAATCCTCCGCGTCGATGGGCGCGTACTGTCAGACACTGATCGCGAGGCTTATCGTCAGCTCTTTTCGGTGGTCTATGCCGACGGCTATGTCTTCCCGAACCTCCATGGACTGCCAGCCGACGCAATCGAGGTGCGCGCCAGCAGGGGACTGGAACGGCTGGGGCTGGCAAGCCAGGTCTTCCTGCGGGCCGGCTGCTTCTCCACGACCGACCTATCGCAGGGCCAAAGGCGCCGGCTGGCGCTTCTCGGCGCCTGGCTCGAAGACCGGGCCGTCTGCATCTTCGACGAGTGGGCCGCGAACCAGGATGCGGCTTTCAAGCAGGTTTTTTATGACGAGCTGCTTCCCGAGCTGCGCGCTGCCGGCAAGGCACTCCTGGTCATCAGCCATGACGAGCGCCACTTCGACGAGGCGGACCGGGTCATCCGCCTGCACGACGGACGTCTCCTCGACGACTCGGTCGTCGAGATCGCCGGCGCGTGGGCTGCCGACGCTCATCAAGGAGTCGCACGATGAAAAAGCTACTGCTTCTTTTGAGTCTGGTTTGGGGTGGGGGCGCCTGCGGGCTCTGGTACTGGAGCGACCACGGCAGCGCAAGTGTGCATTACCGCACAGCGGCGGTCGAGCGGGGTGACCTCCGCTCCACGATCAACGCAACAGGAACGCTCGAGCCGGAAGAGGTCGTCGACGTCGGCGCCCAGGTGGCCGGCCGGATCGAGAGTTTCGGTTCGGACCCGCGCGACCCGTCCAAGGCGGTTACGTATGGCACCCGCGTGGACGAAGGAACGGTCTTGGCCCGGCTCGAGAGCGTGCTCTTCCAGGCTCGCGTGGATCAGGCCCGCGGCCGTGTTGCCAAGGCGAAAGCAGATATCGAGCTGGCGCAGGCCAAGCTTCGCCAAGCTCGGCGCGATCTGGAACGGGTCAACAAGCTCCGCGCACGCGGGACCGCCGTTGTCGCCCAGCAGGAGTGCGACGCCGCACTGGCCGACTACGAGAGCGCCAAGGCCGCGCTCGAAGTCAACCAAGGCGAGCTCTTGGTCGCCCAGGCCGATCTCGAGGAGGCCGCCGTGAACCTCGGCTACACAACGATCCGATCGCCCGTCAAGGGAATCATCCTCGACCGCCGCATCAATATCGGCCAGACCGTAGTTGCCAGCTTGAATGCGCCGAGCCTCTTCCTGATCGCCAAGGACTTGACTCGTCTGGAAATCTGGTCATCGGTCAATGAAACGGACATCGGCTCGATTCACGAGGGCCAGAAAGTCCGCTTCACGGTCGGCACCCTGCCGCGCGAGACCTTCGAAGGCAAGGTATCGAAGATCCGTCTCAACGCGAGCATGACCCAGAACGTCGTCACCTACACAGTGGTGATCTCGGTCGACAATTCCCGAAGCCGCCTCCTCCCTTACTTGACGGTGCGACTCGAGTTCGAGGTCGAGGCACGGGAGCATGTCCTGCTCGTGCCCAATGCGGCCCTGCGGTGGCAGCCGCAGCTCAAGAACGTGGTCGCCGCCGCCCGCGAGACTTTCGCGCGCACACTAGGTCGCCACGGGCCCACGAAGGACGAGTCCAGACCAGCGCATTCGCCGTCCGGCGGCGAGCGAGAAGGAGTGCTCTGGGTCAGACGCGGTGTTTTCGTCGAGCCGCTTCCGGTAGCCGTCGGCCTCTCCGACGGCGTGATCACCGAGGTCTCAGGCGACGCGCTTGCAGAGGGGACGCAGATCGTCGTCGGTTCAAGCCGAATCGATTCCGATCCCGACGCCCTCTCGATCCTGCCGCACACCTGGCTCGAGACGTCGAAATAGCCGTCATGCGACCCGATCCGGCCACGCGGCGATTTCCGGTTTTCAGCCTTGCAGCATACACCACTATTCACGCCTGATCATGGCCCGGAGCTCTCCATGGAATCTTGCACCGCCGAATACGCGGTCGCCCGCAATGGATACGATTACCGGAGCTTGGATCTCGACGCACCGGCCGCGGATTTCGTTCGGCTAGAGCGGATTCATAAGGTATACCGCCGCGGGTTGATTGACGTCCCCGTGCTTGCCGGCGTTTCGCTCTCAATCTCGCGCGGCGAGATGGTTGCCCTCATGGGCATTTCGGGTTCAGGCAAGACGACGCTCGTCAATCTGCTTGGTTACCTCGACCGCCCAACCAGTGGCCGGCACCTCGTCAATGGCCGCGACGTCACCCAGCTTGGCGAGCCCGATCGAGCCCGGTTACGCAGCTCACAGATCGGCTTCGTCTTTCAGAACTTCAATCTCCTGCCGCGTATGACGGCGCTTGAGAACGTGATGATGCCGCTCATGTATGGAGCGCAGCCGTTCTCTGAACGCGAGCGCCGTGCCCGCGCACGCGCCCTCCTCGAGCGAGTCGGGCTGGGCGAGCGGCTCGATCACCAGCCCTCACGGCTGTCAGGGGGGGAGCAGCAGCGCGTAGCGATCGCGCGTGCCTTGATTAATAATTGCTCACTATTAATAGCGGACGAGCCGACCGGCAACCTCGATTCGAGGACCGGTGAGGAGATTCTCGGCCTCTTCCGCCAGCTCAACACCGCGGATGAGCTCACCATCGTCCTCGTGACGCATGATCCAACCGTCGCCGCGCACGCCGATCGCATTATTCGCATGCACGATGGGTTGGTTGTAGAAGACGAGCCCGGCAGCGACAGTCGGCCGGCTCGATGGAGACGGAACGAAAAGAGCGACCACCAGACGCGCGACCGAGCGATCGAAACGAGTACGGCCCCGTCGCCCGTCGCCCTTTCGAGTAGCGCTTGTCAAACGACCGCCCGAAACCGTATCCGGTTCTTCGCGCGCACGAGTTCGGCGGCATTGCGCTCGCTGCGCCGCAACGCGATGCGCTCGGCACTGACAACTCTTGGCATCATCATCGGCGTGGGGTCGCTCGTTGCCATTGCCGAGATCGGCAAGGGGGCATGGACGGCGATTCGCACCCTGCTTACCAAGACAGGCGTTGATAACATCGTCATCCAGGCCGGAGCGGCATCGCGCAATGGCGTCAGCCTCGGAAGCGGCAGCGTCAAGACCTTGACGCCGGAAGACGCCGAGAGCATCGTCCGCGAATGCTCTAGCGTCGACAGCCTTGCCCCCCTCGTGTTCACCCGCCGACAAGTCGTGCACGGGAACAAGAACTGGGTCCCGAGCACGTTCGTCGGCACGACCCCGGCGTACCTTCGGGTCAGGGAGTGGGAAGATCTGGAAGAGGGAGCTTCGTTCACCGATCGCGACGTGCGCGACGGCGCGATGGTTTGCCTCCTCGGACGGACGATCGCGCGCGAGCTCTTCGGCGCCAATCGCCAGTTGGCCAGGAGGTGTACGTGAGCGACGTTCCCCTGCGCGTCATCGGTGTCCTGAGCCGCAAAGGCGCCGACATCATCGGCGAAGATCAAGATGACATCCTGGTCGCGCCTGGACGACGGTGAAGTTCCGCGTGAGCACCCCGGCCGGATCTTCTGACGTGGGCAAAGACATACCGCGCAGGATTACGCCGATCTCGTCAATCTTTCGGCACGGCGCTATCCTCGCGGGCACCCCGCGCTGTATCCGACCAGCTCGCCGATGCAGGCCATGAACGCTCCGCGGCTGGAACGACTGTCGAATGTTGATTCGATACTGGTTCGGGCTGTGTCTACCGACGAGATCCCGACCGCGATGGACCAGATCGCGCAGGTGCTGCGCGAGCGTCACCGGACTGCACCGGGAATGCCGGCCGATTTCGCGGTCCAAGATTTCACCGAGGTCGTCCGCACCGTCAAGGGGACGGTGGGCCTGGTGGCAAGTCTGCTTCTCTGCGTGGCCTTGATCTCGTTGATCGTAGGCGGAATCGGAATCATGAACATCATGCTCGTGACGGTGACGGGCAGCGCTATCGCGAGATCGGCCTGCGCATGGCTGTGGGGGCTCGTTCCCGCGACATCAAGAGCCAGTTCCTGGTCGAAGCCGTCGTGCTCTGTCTGCTCGGGGGAACCGTCGGCATCGCGGCCGGCCATGGCGCCTCGCTCTTCGTCCGACTGCTGGCTCGCTGGCCCACCGAACCCTCGCTCATCGCCATCCTGGCGTCGGTCTCGGCATCAGTCACGGTGGGTTTGATTTTCGGTTACTACCCGGCGTGGAAGGCGTCACGCCTTGATCCGATCGAAGCCCTACGCTTCGGAATGATGTCGCGCTACCCTGTTGGATCAATTTCGTTCCATCCGGGCACGGCATCTACCACATCAATACTCGCTTTCTCCCGCCAAGCACCGGGCAGGGCCGCATGCCGTTTTCCGATCGGTCAACTCCAACGCGCACCGGTGCTTTCACAACAGGCGAAATTTCGCCGCCGAGAAGAGATTCGCTTCATGTAAAGCACGAAAACGTGCACCGCAATTTGTTTGGAACAGTTGTTGCATTGAGCCGTCTCCGACTGTGAAAGCAAAAGCCCCTCCGGAGGAGAAAAGCTCCATGCGAAAGTGCCGGCCACCGGTGATCCTTGCAATGACGCTCGTTACCTTCGGCGAGCTTGCGGCCGTCAGTGCTCACGGGCAGGAATTGACGCGGTCGCAAGCCGCGCTCAAGCGGACCAACCCGGCTGTGTGCCGGAAGGTCGATGCGGCCCGTGTCCAGATTGGGGATGAAAACTTCCGGCCGGTCGGCCTCTCGTTTGTGCGGGGTCATGTCCGGGGAAGAGTACCCGTTGTGCTGGTGCACGGGCTCTGGGGCAGCCCGCGAAACTGGACCCGGATGTTGAGCGCTCTCGAAACCGACCCGTTCGTGGACAGCCGATTCCAGTTTCTGACCTTCGGCTACTCGGGTGGTGGGCCCATCACGCACGTCGCCAGCCAGTTGCGCAACGAGCTACGAACCTTGAGGGATCGCCTTGACCCCGAACACTCCGATTCGGCATGGGACCGCATGGTTTTGGTCGGCCACAGCTTGGGTGGCATATTGTCCAAGATGATGGCCCAGCGGAGCGGCTCCAAGCTCTGGGATCTCACGACCGATCGTCCCGTTGATGAGCTAGCTGGCCCAGTCGATGCCCGCGATCTCTTGCGCAGGGAGCTGGTGTACGAACCGGTAACTGAAGTTCGGCGTGTTATCTTCATAGCCGCCCCACACCGCGGCAGCCGGCTAGCCTGCAAGCCAATCAAGGACATCGAGGGTCGCCTCGTCCAGACGCCCGCACCATTGCAGCAAGCTCGGGCGCAGCTCCTGGCCTTCAATGGTCCCTGCGCTTCGCGCCGCCGTTTCGAGCGGGTTTACCGACGTGTCTCGATCAGATCGCGTGGGAACATCCTTTCCTGCTGGCCATCGACGGACTATCGACAGATCGAGCGGTGAAACGCCATTCGATCATCGCCGATCGGCGCCGACCGCCCCGTCCCGGCGGCGGCGACGGCTTCGTGGAATATGCCAGCGCCCACCAGCGCGACGCGGCCTCCGAGCTTCTGGTAAGCGGCGGCCATTTCTGCCTGGACTACCAAGAAACGATCAGCGAGGTTTCGCGCATCCTCAAGGAACACGCAAGCCACTGAGCTCGGAACCCCTGTTCTCTCACCGCCCGCGGGGCGGGTGAATTCTCCTGTACGACCCGAACCTTTTTCACTGGAGCGAACGATCATGACGCGTAACCGTCGCAAACATCAGCGGACCGTGCGGTTTGAGGCGCTCGAGGGGCGACTCGCATTGAGCACGGGAATCGGCGTGGCTTCTCCCCATCTCCACGCAGCGATTGTGCGTGCCTCGCAGCGCTCGATCACGGCCTCATTCACGGGGCGCGTGTCGACTGACGGCCCGACGTTGAACACCACCGACTTGAGAGGCCACATCGGGCCTGACCGCCTTACCGGCTCCGGCACCGGCTCGGAAGTGGGCAACGACTTCCAAGGGGGCGAAGTCAACTTGAGCAACAGCCAAGGTACCATTCAGCTTCAGCTCAGCCCCTTCTATACCGAGCGTGTCGGCAAGACAACGACGAAGACATTTGGAATCACGGTCGTGTCGGCCACCGGCAAGTACCTTCCGTATCTCACGAGCGCGGGACGCATTACCAGGTGGAACGTCCCGGACAAGCCAGGTGCGACGGCAAGCTTTGCCGCAATCTTCACCGTATAGATTCAACCCGGGCAAATTATTCGACGAGCGAAGCGCTCTCGCTGACATGGAGAAACACCCTGATGCGATACCCGCGTCGCTCTCGCCGCGCAATCCCGCTCCTCGATCACCTCGGCGCTCGTTGCCTGCTCGCCGGTTTCTTGCAGCCCCCGGCCCTGGGGTACACCCCCGCCGAAATCACCGGCGCGTACGGTCTGAATGCGATCACGTTCAGGTCACCCACCGACTCGCCGGTCAATGGAAATGGTGCAGGCGAGACGATTGCCCTGATCGAGGAGTATCACGACCCACACATCCAGTCCGATCTCAAAGTGTTTGACGCCAAATTCGGTCTGCCGAATCCCTTACTCTCCGTGATCAACCAGGCTGGCGATCGGACGAACAACGACTGGGCGCTCGAGGAATCCATGGACGTGGAGTGGGCTCACGCGATTGCCCCCGCCGCGAAAATCCTGGTGGTCGAGGCCGCGCCCGCGAATTCGCAGATGAAGGAATTGCAGAGCCAGTTGCGGGCAGAAAATACTGCTCGGCACGCCGCAGGCGTCGCGGTGATATCGATGAGCTGGGGGTTCGCCGAGTTTTCGAAAGAGTTGTCGTACGATTCGTACTTCACGACACCGGCAGGCCATAAGGGAATCACGTTCATCGCCTCCAGCGGGGATTACGGATTCTCATGGTATCCGGCAGCTTCTCCCAACGTTCTTTCGGTCGGAGGTACATCGCTCTTACTCACAGGCTCCGGGGGTTACGGATCGGAGACTGCCTGGTACTGGAGCGGAGGGGGCTACAGCCAGTTCGAGGGAGAGCCGGGCTACCAGGGCTCGGTCCAAACCACCGGCCAGCGCAGCACGCCCAACGTGGCCTTCGACGCCAACCCGAGTACAGGTGTTGCGATTTACGAAACATCGACCGTAACGGGCAAAGGATCGTGGCAGGTTTACGGTGGGACGAGCCTCGGCACCCCATGCTGGGCGGGAATCATCGCCATCGTTGACCAGGGGCGCGACCTTGCCGGCAAAGACAGTCTCGACGGCCCGACCCAGACCCTGCCCGCGCTCTATTCACTTCCCGCGAGCGATTTTCACAGCGTCACACCCAACAACGGGATCTTGGGCACGGGCGGGCTCTCATCATTGCTGGGGGACCTCTTTGGCCCCGGCGACAACGGTGCGACTGCCAATATCGCGACCGGCCTCGGTACGCCGAACGGTCCGTCGCTCATCACTGACATGGTGTCGAGCACGGCCACGGCCAGTCCGTCGGCAAGAACTGACGGCGGCAGCGCAAGCCCGAGCTCCCGGGTCGGTCTGCCAAGGAAGAGGGGCGCAAGGGTCTCGCATCGTCATCACGTCGACCACCAGAGGCAACCGGCCAGCCAGCGGGCGCTACGCGCCTCAAGTATGGCGAGATCCCCACTTGCCGAGTAACGCTCGCCAACTGAGGAAACGCAACGACGATGCTCTTGCAGCTTGAGGTTGCCGTGGGTCTGTTGCTTTGGTGCGGCGTTCTGTGGGACGGTTTCGCGACAATCGTCCTGCCCCGCACCGTGGCCCCGATGAGACGCACGTCTGGAAGGTTCTACAGGTGGACCTGGCGATTCTGGGCCGCGATTGGACGCAAGATCCCGCGGCCGGAGCTGCGTCTGAGCTTCCTCGCAATTTACGGCCCGCTCTCGGTGATTCGCCTGCTCGTCGTTTGGGTCCTTCTCGTCGTCGTCGCGTTCACCTTCATTTACCACGGATTGGGCTCTCGATTTCTGTCCTCTACTGGGTCCGTCACCTACGCCAAGCTTTTCTACACGAGTGCATCAACGTTTCTGACCCTCGGGCTTGGCGATATGACTTGCTCGAGCCCGATCGGTCGACTCTTCATCGTGCTCGAGGCGGCGACTGGTTACATCTTCCTGGCCCTGATGATTACCTATATGCCCCTGCTGGAGCAGGCTTACCAGGCGCGTGAAATCGGAAACTTGCTGATCCACTCGCGTGCCGGACATCCTCCCAGCGCGATCAAGCTTCTAAAGCGTTACTCCGGCGCCGACCGCTCGGAGATACTGCGGGGCAACTTGCGCGAGGCTGAGCGCTGGATCGCCGAGACCTTCCAAAGTCATCTCGCGCATCCTGCACTCTCGTTCTACCGCGCCAGCACTTGAGTCAATCTTGGCTGGTCTCCTTGGCCACGGTCCTCGATACGTGCGCACTCTTGATCGCGGGCAGCGACGGGCTGCTTGCGGCTCAGGCGAGGATCACCTACCGGATGGGGCTGCGCCTGCTCAACGACTTGACAGGTGCGCTCTGTGTTGAGGTCGATCCCGAATGTCAGTCCAGGCTCAGTGAGGGCGACCTGCCTGCACTTCGGGCAGCGCTCGTGGGTTCGGGCTTGTCCTTGAGCCTGAGCCCCGGAGCCTCCAGCGAGCTTCTGCGCCTGGTCGGGCGCTACGGCATCTACCTGTCCGCCTTATCTGCGTTGTTAATGATTCCGCTTCCGTCGTGGCATCTGACGACCGAGGACGATCAGGCGGCCTATGCGATCGAGGAACTGTGAGATTGGCGAGGCGCGGCCTTCTGAGTCAGGAGATTTCCATGATCACTTTCGTTCCATCGCCCGTTTGACTGACGCGTCAGCGATATGACATTGCAGAAGGTCATCGCAGACATTCTCAGCCACCGTGCACAGCATGATCGGCGAAATCTGACCAATTTGAGGTCTTCGATGTGGAGCCGGCTCTTGACACAACGTACTTCCATCGCTAGCGTTACGTTACGTTCCATTCGCATGGTGAAGTAGCCCATCATTGATTCGGGTCCGTGAGGTCGCAAGTTCAAATCTTGTCGCCCCGACTTAGCGGCAGCAACTCACACTATCGCGGCAAAGGGACTGACTTCTGTCAGTCCCTTTTCCTTGATGGTCTCAAGTTCAAATCTTGTCGCCCCGACTTTTTTCAGAAAGAAGCCCTTCGGCAAGAACGTCGAAGGGCTTTCTTATTTCAGGGACAAGAGTTGCGCCATCGAGGATGCAGTTCAAACACACGATTTCGAGGATTCGACGCCTTGCGTCGTAATCAGCAGTAAGCTACTGCTGGCGAAGCAAGCCGGGTGCTCGCCGGTCGCCGGCCGGTTGAGCAAAATTGGCCGGTTGGTGTGGGTCATAGGTTCAGCCGCCGGCCCGGCGGCTGAACTTCGTGTTCGACGCATACCTAAGCTTGCATGACAGCCGCGCTGTTGAATTACGTTGGAGAGGACCATGCCGAAACAAAGACACCCAGGATCCAAGAAGATGTCGCCCGCAATGACATTCATGAACCTGACTGCCGGGAAATGGGTGAGCCAGGCGATTGCCGTCAGTGCCGAACTCGGCATTGCCGATCTTCTGAAGGAGGGCACCAAGACCGCGGCCCAGATCGCGCGGTCGGCAAATGCGTCGGAAGATGGTGTGTATCGATTGCTCCGTGCTTTGGCTAGCGTTGGGCTCTTCGCTGAGACCAAAAATCGGGCATTTCGCATTACTCCGCTCGGCAAGCTACTTTGCACCGACTCGCCGCAAGCACTCGGGGCCTATGCGCGATTCGTAGGGCACGATAGCACTTGGCGCCCGTGGGGAGAGCTTGGCCACAGCGTCCTTACCGGTGAGCCAGCTTTTGATCGCGTCTTCTCCATGCCGATCTTCGAGTACTTCGGGAAGATGCCAGGAGCTGCCGCCGTGTTCGACGCGGCGATGACGGCGATCAGCACCTGGGAGTCCGAGGCTGTGGTCGCGGCGTACGACTTTTCGGGGATCGGCACGCTGGTCGATGTTGCCGGGGGGCACGGCCTCATGATCAAGACCATTCTCAAAGCGAATAGAAAGCTGCGCGGCATACTCTTCGACCTTCCGCACGTGACGGCCGGTGCCGCGAAGCTACTCCAGAACGGAGGCGTCGCCAATCGTTGCCAGGTTGTCAGCGGCGACTTCTTTACGTCCGTTCCGGAGGGAGGCGACGCCTATATCCTGAAGCACGTCATACACGACTGGGACGACCAGCGAGCAATTCAAATCCTCCGAAATTGCCGCAATGCGATGCGGCGCGGAGGGAAAGTGCTCATCGTTGATTCTGTAATTCCGTCCGGTAACGCGGCGCACTTCGGTAAACTCCTGGATCTCGAGATGCTGGCGCTCACACCGCGTGGCCGAGAGCGGACCCAAGCGGAGTTCCGGGACTTGCTGAAGCGATCCGGGTTCAAACTCAATCGCGTTATCCCGACTGAAATCCACCTGTCGTTGGTCGAAGGCGCGAGGACATGAGAAGTTATCCCGGCGCTACGGCAGACGGCGACCACATTCCCGGGTTTTCCAAGTTAGCTGTCGCTCAGCGCGGCCGCCGTTCCATGCGGCGTTACCGCTTCTCTCCACCGTACCGCTTGTCGAGTTTCGAGAGTTGGCTCGTGAAGCCATCCGTTGCCATCTTCGTGAACTCTTCGTTGTGCATGGGATCCAGCGTAACCACCATCCGCACGGTCTCGCCCGACGGGAAGAACTCCGCCACGATCGTGCTCTCGTAGGGTATTACCCCTGGCAGGAAGTCGATCACGCTCGTAATCGCCAGCCGATCATGCGGCCTGATCTCGGTGAACCTCGCGCGCGCCTCGTGGGAAGTTGGACGGCCCATTTGCTTCATCGCCGCGATCATCTGGGGTGAATCGGCGATCATGTCGTAGTGCAGCGTGCCGCCCGGGCGTGCTTCGAGAGCATGGACTTCGACGCGGAAGCCGTCGGGTCCCCACCACGACTCGAAGCCCTGCTTCGTGGTCCACAATTCCCAGAGTTCCGTGAGCTTTGCCCGGTACGTGCGCTCGATGACAAACTTTGGTCTGGTAGTGTGGCCAGCGGCTGCGGCCTTACTCTTGTCGTTCATGTGTCTTGCTCCTTGGTTGGGGATTTTCCACTTGACTGTTGCTCCTCGAGCGCCGCTCCCAAGCGGTCAAGGCGTGCTTCCCACAAACTGCGGTACTGGGCGAGCCACTCATCGAGTCCGCGGAATGGCTCCGGCCTGAGACAATAAAGACGCCGCTGTCCATCCGGTCGCATCGAAACGAAGCCTGCTTCGTGGAGGATGCGCAGATGACGGGAGACACCAGATTGATGGATTCCTGCTTGCTCAACGATGTCGTTGACCTGCCGTTCGCGATTCCGCAGTGCTTCGACAATGCTACGGCGGGTCGGGTCGGCAAGGGCTTGGAAGGGGTCTAGTTGCGTTTCCATGTATATACACTATCACGCATATAACGGCGCGCCAAGGAGTCCCCGCTTTTTCCGCGATCATCAATGTGGCTTACGCGACACCTTTCGGCATTCTCTTCAGCAGTTGAATCTTCCGTCGTCCAGCCACCTCCAGTGCCCGGCCTCCCAGCCCCGAATGCCGGCGAGAAAAAGTTCTAACGGTGTCTTGTCGCCCCGACTCCGTGTACCATCAAATCCCGTCGTTGGTTGCGAATGCGACCGGCGACGGGACTTGAGTTGGGGCAACAGGTTCCTGGCCCGATTTTGGAGACCGTTGTCGACCGGCGAGATTCTCGTTCGACTACTGGTGAAAGTCGGAAAATGACCGACTTCAATCGCATTCCCATCTACCAACTTCAGGAGTTCCGTCATGAAAGTCATGGTGATTGTCAAAGCGTCAAAGGCGTCAGAAGCGGGCGAGATGCCGCCCCCCGAAATGTTCGCGGCCATGGGCAAGTTCAACGAAGAATTGATCAATGCGGGAATCATGGTCGTTGGTGGGGGACTGGCGCCAAGTTCTCGCGGTGCCCGTGTTCGGTTCTCCGGCTCAAATCGCACCGTCACCGACGGGCCATTCGCTGAGACGAAGGAACTCATCGCCGGGTTCTGGGTCTGGAAGGTCTCTTCACTACAAGAAGCGATTGACTGGGTGAAGAAATGCCCGAACCCGATGATCGATGACTCCGACATCGAAATTCGTCCGTTCATTGAACCGGAGGACCTTGCCGCGGCGATCGACCCCGCAGTGCCAGAAGAGGAATCCCGCCGCAAGGTCCGGGCTCGAATGATTAATTGGACTCCCTGAGTCCCAACCCCAAGTCCCACTCGCAACAGAGAACGCCATGCCGTGAGAGGAAACCACGATTTCCCTCGCGTCTCGCCGCCAGCGATTGAGCTTGCCCGACTGGAACCCGAAAAGCAGTTTCTGGCGGCACGAATCAAGGAACTGACCGGTTGATGCCAGTTTCTTGAAAACCTCGACGAGTCGTGTCGATTACGGCCTGGCCCAATTGACTAATGGGTGAGAGCTTGGCAGCGTGAAGGCCGAGCAAATCCAGCAGGGCAGTCCTTCACCTACAATTGGCCATGCCACATCGGCGTCAGCTTCAACTGCGATTGCTGAACGGAAGCCTCATGAGCGATCACCCGACGGCGCTGGGCGGCACGTGCAGCGCCCGCTTCGACCCCCTGCGCGAACTGTTCGCCGCCAAGCTCGAGTCGGGGGAAGACCTCGGCGCCTCGCTCGCCGTCAACATCGACGGCGAGGTGGTGGTCGATCTGTGGGGCGGCTGGGCCGACGAGGCCCGCACCGTGCCGTGGGGTGAGAACACGATCAGCAACGTCTTTTCCACCACCAAGACGATGACCTCGCTCGCCGCGCTCGTGCTGGTCGACCGCGGCGAACTTGACCTCGACGCGACCGTCGCCAAATACTGGCCCGAGTTCGCGGCCCGGGGCAAGGCGGGGATCAAGGTCCGCCATCTGCTGTCGCACACCTCGGGCGTCTCAGGCTGGGAGCAGCCAATCACCCTCGAGGACCTGTACGACTGGGACAAGTCGACCGCCGTGCTGGCCGCGGAGGCGCCCTGGTGGGAGCCCGGGACGGCCTCGGGCTACCACATGCTGACCTACGGCCACCTGATCGGCGAAGTGATCCGGCGCATCACCGGCCAGCGCCTGGGTGAGTTCTTTGCCGCGCACATTGCGGGGCCGCTGGGCGCCGACTTCCACATCGGCCTGCCGCCCTCGGAGTTCCATCGCGTCGCCAACGTGGTGCCGCCGCCGGTGGTGCCGCCGCCGGTGCCGTTGGACCAACTCGACCCCAACAGCGTGGCGTTCAAGACTTGGACCAACCCGACCATGCCGCTGGAATCGAGCTGGACCGAGCGCTGGCGGCGCGCCGACATCGGCGCTGCCAACGGCCACGGCAATGCCCGCTCGGTGGCGCGCCTCCAGTCGGCGGTGGCCTGCGGCGGCGAGGTCGATGGTGTCCGGTTGCTCTCGCCGCAAGACGATCGACCGGATCTTCGAGGTGCAATTCAACGGGATCGACCTCGTGATAGGCATACCGCTCAAGTTCGGCGTCGGTTATAGCCTGGTCCCGGAAGGCCGGGTGTGTGCCTGGGGCGGCACGGGCGGCTCGACGGTGATTATCGACGTGGATCGCCGCATAACCTTCGCCTACGTGATGAACAAGATCGCGCCGGCCGCGGTCATCGCCGCGGCGCTGGCCGAGCGGGTGAAAGACATCGTGAATCGCTAAGCCACGTGCTCGACAGGCTTTCCGTCATCCAGCCGCCGACGCGGGTACGCTTCCCAACCCCGGACACCGGCGATAAAAAGTTCTAACTGTGTCTTGTCGCCTCGATTTTTGCCGCTAAGCGGCAAAAATCAGAGCAGGAGAGCAGAGAAAGTAGTGAGCCACGTAGAGACAGTCGTAGTAGTTGTGGCGGGTCTGGATCGAGATCTGAAAGGCGCGATCGACCGGCGAGAGGATCGGGGTAAACGCCGGAGCGTCGAGCATAATGTCATCCCAGAGTGCCCGCGCGTCCGGAATAAGCCTCTGACGCTGCTTTTTGGTCAAGGAATACGCACATTCGATCGCGAACGATTCTGGGGCGATCAAATCGTGGATCGCATTGCGATAATCCTCGCGCAGGCGGGTCGCTATTGTTCGAGTCTGGCTCGACGATCACCCATTTGATCGCGACGGAGGCATCCAGGACGTATTTCATTCGTCGCGGGCATCACGGATCATATCCACGGCCCACTCCACGACGCGGTGCTTTTCGAGGATCTCCTGCCGGACATTCTCGGCCCGAGCCCGGATTCGTCGGCGCAGGTCAGGGTCGCTCACCTTCTTGCCTCCCGCGATCAGTCGGGCGACTTCTTGTGAGTCCGCTTGTTCTTGCGTGGCGGGTGGTTTCAGGTCGGTAGCCACAGCGTAGTTCCTCGCGAACCGATTCTAACACTGCCCTTCGAGGGGCGACAAGCGATCATCAACGCAGTCGCCATGGTCCGGTCGCCCGGAACAGCAGTCAGCGAAGTCACCGCGGCTCAAGCGCGACGCGGGCCGACGAGCGTTGTCGCGGTCCCGCGTCGCTGTCTGGCAGCAGTGGCGAGTGTTCACGCGTCGCGCATCCGCCGCGTGGCAACACGAGCCGGCGTTTTGAGGAAGCGGCTCGTATTCGTCGTGGCGGCGCCACCAGACGCCCGTCTCGTTGCGCCCCTTGGGGGCGCGGTCGAGCCACTGGTACATGCCCCAGAGGCCGTCCAGCCCACGCGCATAGGTGGAATAGGTGTGGTAGACGACGCCGTCCTCGAGCACGAACGCGCTCATGCCCGGCCTATCGCGCGTGTACGTGGCCGCGTCGGTTCCGCACATGGCCGCGAACTCGGCGACAGGCTTCGGGACCGGCGTCACGTCCATCGCGTGGCCGCCGCGCCGGTAGTTGTATTCGACGACCCCCTCGCGCTGTTGCTCCTCGGTGAACGAGACGTTGAAGTCGAAGTTGAAGTCGCTGCCGAGCGAGGACGCCCAGGGAAACGTCCACCCCATCCGCCGCTTGTACGCCTGGAGCTTCGCGAGCGGCGCCCGCGACACCGCCGAAAGCGTGACGTCGTGGTTCGCCAGGTGGACGACGAAGCCGTCGAACCCGTCCGCGATCGCCGAGCAGGACGGACACCCCGCCGTGTAGTCGGGCCCGAACATGAAGTGGTAGACGAGGAGCTGCGAGCGCCCTCTGAAGAGGTCTGCCAGCGAGGCGCTCCCTTCATCGGTCTCGAATCGGTACTCCTTGTCGACCCGGACCCACGGCAGCTCCTGACGTCGCCGCGCCAGCTCGTCGCTGCGCCGCGTTAGCTCCTTCTCCTCCTCGAGCAGCCCGAGCCGGGCTGCAAGCCATTCCTCTCGACTTACTATTTGGTGTTGCATGGTTCGGTCTCCTTTTTGAAGTAACGAAGATGGCCCCGAGCGATCCAGACGTTCCACAATCAGGAAGAGCAATGAGGCGACGCAAAGAACAGCAGCACCCAGCGCAGGTAGGTTGCCGTGGAAAGCGACAGGCCGAGTCCGGTCCAAAGCGTCACGTGCGCTGCCAGGCAAGCGGGACACTTGGGCACCAACACCAGGATGGCACTCGGGAGGCCCAGCAAAAACTCTCGGACTCTGCACCCACGTCGGCGTTTTCCGTCGCTGGCGGCATCGCAGCAAGCGCTCATCGTTGTGTCTCCTTCCGATTCTTGCGTTCCGCCAGCTCGCGAATGCGCTCCAGCCAGTACTGCCAGCCTTTGGGCAAGCCGTCGCGATGTTCGGGCAGGATCGATCCCATGGCGCGGTGGAGGAACACAAGGCGCGTCACGCCCCCCTCCGCCTTCAAGCGGTATTGCAGGTGATTGATCGCCGGGTACGACATCATGAGCGGCCCGCAAATCTCCAGGAGCGTCGGCGGCTTGATGACCTGCACATGGCCCCAAAGGTGGCCGGAATTGTTGCCGAGGTCGCGGTACCAGCGTCCGCCGGGCCACGGCTCGATTTTCATCGGGAACGGCTTGCCGCCGGGCATCTGCCCTTCCGGACCAAGCTGGTCCAGCACGGCTTCGAAGGCGATGTCGATCGGCGCCGAAATCTCGATCTCCTTGCCGATCTCGAAAGATTCGACTGACTGTCGTTCACTGGTGTCCGTTTTCATGATTGTCCTTTCCGGGGTTTGAGGGGTGTTGGCGATTCCGTTTGTTCACGCGCTCGGTGCTCAGCGCGCTCCTTGATGCGGTCGAGTTGATGGCCCCAGAGCTCTTCAAAGGCCTTTACCCAGTCATGCACCGTTTTCAGCTTCTCCGCTTCCAGGTTGTACACGCGTTGTTTGCCTTGCTTGATCACCGCGACCACGCCGACCTTGCGCAGCACGCCAAGGTGCTTCGAGACAGCCGGCTGCGGAAGCCCCAGCGTTACGACCAGCGTTCCAACAGCCAGGGCCCCGCGCCGCGCAAGCAACTCGACAATCTGTCGCCGGCGGGGCTCGGCGATGGCGTTGAATACGTCGGATGTAGTCGGTGCACGCGGCATGCTTCGATTATATTCCCATAAGGGAATATGTCAAGCCAAGACTCGGCGGCGCGGACTGGCGATGTGCTTTGCCTGACCGAGTCTCAACGATTACAACTGGAGACTCGCGCCGAATCCATCCGGAACGCCGAGCCCTATTTATGGAGACGTCTATTGCCGTTGACGAAGGAAATTATCCGCGTCCTGCCCAATCAATTTAAGCCTGCCCGGCTGACCCTCGGCCGAGCGTTCGAGCACTACCCGCTGATGACCTATGCGATGCCGAAAGCGAAAGGCCGCTCGGAAGCGGTTACGTCGCTTTACGGATCGATTTTGCGGGATTGCCTGGATTGGGGTGAAGTCTACGCAACATCGGATCTGGCAGGGGTGGCTTGTTGGCTGCCGCCGGGACAGACTTCTCCGAGTCTTCTCCGTCTGATTCGGTGCGGGATGCTGAAGCTTCCATGGCTCTTTGGTTGGACGGGTTTTCGGCGTCTGCAAGCCTACGAAGACGTGGCGCACAAGCTCCATCACGAGCATGCGCCCGGGAGCCACTGGTACCTGTGGGCGATCGGCGTGCGTCCGGAAGACCAAGGCAAGGGCATCGCCAGCCAGCTCGTTGCTCCAATTCTTGCTCGCGCTGAGAAGAGTCCTTACCCTGCTACCTGGAAACCCATGCTGAAACCAATGTAAGAATCTATACGCGACTTGGCTTTGAAGTCGCTTCGAGCAGCGCCGTCCAGGGACACCCTCTGCCGGTATGGGGCATGGTCAAAAGGCCACACGGTAAGGTCGTCGTGACCAACCCTGGATCGGGCCACAGCAGTCCCCCAAAAGGCGACGGTGCAAGGGACGGAGAAGATGCCGTTGAAGGTAAGGTAACGCCCCATTGACGCACATCATCGGCGGGTTCTCGGGCCAAGTCGATGCGCGTAATCGTCCCGCAAGGAGGGCTCCGCCGGGGAATTGATTCAGCCCCAGCCTACACTGTTTCGGGCGCTGCGCCAGGTTGTTCGAGCGGCGCCTTGAGTACCGCCGGGAAAGCACGCTCCAGGCGGCCTGGTAGGTTGCTTCCAGGGGACAGTCCACATAGAAATCGGGGGTGAGAAAAATGGGTCGGTCGGGCAGGATGTCGCCGACGGCCACCGGCTCGATATAGGCGACAATCTCCGATCCCGACGCGTACGCCGCCAGCGTCAGCGGCTTGTCCGGCGGAAGCTCGAACGGCTCGTCGCGCAAGCGGTCCCAGATCACCTTGTGCATCCCCTGTGGATTCCGGCGATTGGGCGGGAACAAGTCCACGATCAGAAGATGGACTCCAGCCTGGAGAAACTCGACCGCCTTCCGCGCGAAGGCCCGAACGGCGTGGCGACTGTCCTTGTTGCCAGGTGAGACAATCTCGATCACGGCAACCAGGTCCCCGTCGGGATGGCGAATCGAGATCCGATCGGCCTTTCGCGCGTAATTGGCGGCCTCCGAACGGACGACGAAGCGCGCGCTCGGTGGAGCGACGGCAACGGCTTTTCCTGACAGCGACGCGGTTCCCGCCGGTGGCGTCAGTTCCAAGGCAACGACGTCCGCTTCCGGCCCGCCTGTAACCTGTTCTGCCAGCGCAAAGAAACCGGGGGGCAGCCGCCCCGAGTTCAATGCCGCAGCCAGGTTGGCGGTCCACGTCTGATGAAAATGGTGAAATCTGTTGGCGCAGAACGCGAGTCCAGTCGTGAATCGGCATGATAAACCCCTCACAATTCACAACTATTTTACTAGCGCTCGCACGGCGAGGCAACTTGCACCAGCGTCAGCTTGCGTTAGCCTTTTTATCGAGAGCCCGTCGATTTGCGTTTTCTCGTTCGACTATATGGCAGTGAACGCGACTTGCCTCCGGGCTCCCTGTGTCGCTGAGCAAAGGAGCAGAACGCATGCCGATTCAAAAAATCACGCCCTTCTTGTGGTTCGATAACCAGGCGGAAGAGGCGGCCGCCTTTTACGCTTCGATTTTTCCGAACTCGAAGATTGTCAAGGTATGCCGCTACGGCGAGGCCGGGCCAGGGCCTGCCGGCTCGGTCATGACCGTGGAGTTTCAGCTCGAGGGACAGTCGTTCGTCGCACTCAATGGCGGGCCGCATTTCCAGTTCACCGAGGCGATCTCGTTTGTCGTCAATTGCCAGACGCAAGACGAAGTGGATGCCTACTGGGAAAAGCTATCTGCGGGAGGTGGTGAGGTCCAATGCGGTTGGCTCAAGGACAAGTTCGGGTTGTCCTGGCAAATCGTTCCCACGGTGCTGCTCGAGTTGTTAAGCGATCCCGACCCGGAAAGATCAGAGCGCGTCATGAAGGTGATGCTCACGATGAAGAAACTCGACATTCGCGCACTAAAGCAGGCCGCCGAAAAACCCTGATCAAGGCACAAGCGCCGACTGGCGGCGCTGCAAGTAGCGGCGGACGGCGGCATCGCGCTCCAGACCGATCGCCATTTCGTACGAGCGCCGCGCGTCGCCGTTATTCCCGAGCTTGGCGAGAAGTTCCGCGCGTGCAGCCCAGTAAGGTTGATACTCGGTGAGCCGTGAATCGGCAGCGACGTCTTCCATCGCCTCGAGACCGGCTGCGGCGCCTTGTATTTCTGCGAGAGCAAGCGCGCGATTGATCGCAACGACCGGCGAGCCCGAGAGGGATAACAGCGCGTCGTAAAGCTGCACGACGGCCGGCCAGTTCGATTGACCCGTGCGACAGCGATACACGTGCGCCGACTGCAGGCGCTTCGAGCTGGTAGCGGCCGATCGAGCCCAATGCACTGGCGCGCACCAGCAGCGCCTCGGCCGCTGCGATCATCGGCCAGTCCCAGAGTGAAGTATCTTGCTGGGCAAGGGGCACGTAGTCGCCTTCCGCATTGCGACGCGCACGGCGCCGGGCTTCGGCGTAGAGCATGAGAGCGAAGAGGCCCAGCGCTTCCGGCTCCTTTGGCAAAAGCTCGGTGACCAATCTGCCGAGAAACAGGGCTTCCTCGGCCAGATCGCGGCTTGTGCCTTCGGTGCCACCCGGGTCGGTCCAGCCTTCGCTGAATGTGGCGTAGATCGCGTCGAGCACGGCATCGAGCCTGTCGGCGAGCTCCTCACGCTCGGGGATTCGAAACGGAATCGCCGCCTGCTTGATCTTGCTCTTGGCCCGGACGAGTCGCTTGCCCATCGCCGCCGGAGACATCAGGAAGGCCGAAGCAATCGTCTTCGCGTCCAATCCGAGCACCGCCTGCAGCATGAGCGGAGCGCGGACGCCGGCCTCGATGGCCGGGTGCGTGCACGCGAACAAGAGCGCGAGACGCTTGTCGGGAATTTCTTCATCCGTCCCGGCAGCGTCCAGCTCTCTCGTCACCATCTCCAAATGTTCGGCGGCAATCTCGCGAGACCGCCGTCCTCGGGCGATATCGATCAGCTTTCGCCGCGCGACGGTCAAAAGCCACGCTTCCGGGTTCGACGGGCAACCGTTCCGCGGCCAGTCTGCAAGCGCCTTCACGAATGCCTCGGACAGCGCGTCTTCGGCGGCCGCCAAGTCCCCGGTGCGAACGGCGAGAAGTGCGACGAGCTTGCCGTAGCTGCGCCGCGCAACCGCGTCGGCCATGCTACGCGCCGGCCCGTCGCCCGCGCTCGAGTCAAAGCCAGATTGTGCGCCGTCGGCCATTTCGCTGCTGCTTTACGCCGCGGGTTCGTAACAGAGCAACACATTCCCGTTGCCGAAGGTCCGCGTCTTGGTCAGCTTCAGGGTGAGCTTGTCGTTGATGCCGTCGAAGATCGTACGCCCCTTGCCCAGAGCGACCGGGGTCATCACGATCTGAAATTCATCGATCAACCCGCCCTGCGCCAACTGGGAAACGATGCGGCCGCTTCCCAGAATCACCATGTCGTCTCCTGGTTCGTTCTTCATCTTTCGGACGGCCGCCGCCATGTCGGCCTTCACCAGCGTCGTGTTGTTCCACGACGCCTTGTCGAGCGTTCTTGAAAAAACGACCTTGGGCATGTTGTTGATACGCTCGGCCACGACAGGATCATTCTGCGTCGCCACCGGTGTGGGCCAGTAGCTTGCCATGAGCTCATAGGTCGTCCTGCCGAACACGAGGCAGGCGTCGCCACTGGCATTACCTTGCACGAACGCATTCCACTCCGGATCACTTCGATCGGAGTGCGCCAGCTCATGTCGCCGTTCCGGTCTGTAAAATAACCATCCAGCGACACGTGATTGAAAACAGCTAATCTCCGCATAGGTCTGCTCCTTTCTTGTCTCCATTGACGAAATGATGCTCGATTCGTGTTCATGGGCGGCTCACGCCTGGTCGATGTAATCAGCCAGGTCTTTGGTCAGCAAAGTGCCGTCTCGGACCGGACGCACCTCGACGACGCCGTGGAGCGCCGTCGGCGAGCGAGCAGCCCAGGAGATTGCTGCATCGAGATCGGCGACTTCGATGATATGAAAGCCGCCGAGTTGCTCTTTCGTCTCGGCATAGGGGCCGTCGAGCACCTGGGTCTTGCCGTCCACGACCCGTACGGTCGTGGCGGCCGAGGTACGCTGCAGGCCATTGCTGCTATGCAGCACGCCCGCCTTCGTCATGGCCTCCATGTATGCTTTGTAGGCTCCCAACCAGCGTTCTTGCTCGGCCCTTGTCAATTGGGGCCAGCCAGACTCGTTCACGTAGTCGAGCAGAAGGAACTTCATTTAGGTTCTCCGTTTTGGGTTGTCGGCGGGGCACCTTGCTCTGCCACTACCATCATGACGAAGAGCGCTCCTTCATTTGGACGGGATCCGTCGAAAATGCGATTTCTCGAACCCAGGCCCTGTGAGCCGTACCCGAGCCGGCAGATGGAGGCGGCCGCGGCGGTAAGAACCTTCGGCGATGGGCCGTCAAACGAGCGCGCCGCCGCCGTCGATCGGCAGGACGGACCCGGTGATGAACCCGCTTGTCATGAGGAAGATCACCGCCGCCGCCACTTCCTCCGGCCTGCCGATGCGCCCGACAGGCAGCTTGGCCGCGCGGGCGAAGATGGCCTCGCGTTGCGCCGAACGCGTCCCAGAGCGGAGTGTCGATCAAGCCGGGCGCCACGGCGTTGACGCGAATCGGGGCCAGATCCAAAGCGAGAGCCCGGGTCATTCCCTCCACGGCGGCGACGGCGGCCGCGGCCATCGCCCGTCCCGCGGCCGGGCGCGTCGCGTAGAGACCGGACATTAAGGTGATCGAACCGTCCCTCATCCTGGACTTCGCCTGCCGTACAACGTGGGCCACGCCGAGTAGCCGGACCTCCAAAATCGACCGCAGGCTTTCCGGGTCGGCACTCAGCAGGTCGGCAGTCCCGGGTCGGAGTTCCCCGGCAGGTACGAACACGTGATCGACTTGGGTCTCACCAGCGAATAGCGCCTCGATCGACGTTGCGTCGGCCAGGTCGGCAACAACCGCCCGGAGACGATGCGAAACGGGATCGGTCGTGTCTCCTTGGGACGAAGTGCGAGGCTTTCGGCCGCGCGCCCGAGCCGGTCAAGAGATCGTCCGGCGATGATGATGAACGCTCCCTCGGCCAGCGCGAGCCGGGCAGTTTCCAGACCGATTCCCGAACTCCCGCCGATGATCATTACCCGCTTACCGTCAAGCCCCATGGTGAAGTCGTCCCCGATCACTTGGATGGACGGCTCGATCAGGCAGTCGTGCCGCGTCGAGTCGATGAGGATTCAAGGTCAGGTCGTGCTGCGCATTCACGCTGAACGAGCGCAATCCCTACCAGGTGGTAAGAGAGTTATTTCGGTTCCGAAGCTTGACCGATATTGAAGACGAGCCCGTAGGGGTCTCGGATGTAGCAGCGTGGTACTGAAGGATCTTCCTCAACGACGGTGCAGCCGGCTTCGAGCAGTTTCCGCTTTGCGGCTTCGATATCGAGCACCAGAAACTCGAAGACCGGCCCGTGCTCCTTGCCTTTTTCAACATACAGCCGGAACGAGCCGGTTTCGAAGCCGACAATCGTTGCATCTTGATACGCGACCGGCAGGCCGAGAACGGAACCATAAAACGAGACGGCTTCCGACAGCTTGTCAGTCCGAATGATGACATCCCGTGAAGATTTGAAAGAGTCAGTCATCTTAATCCTTCCATTGTTTTCGCCGTGCCACGTCACTGTGCCGCACACTCAATCGTGACTCGCGCTCTCCGGTAAAGCAACGTCGCTCCGCATCGGCTGGTTCGGTCCGATCTCGGGGCCGCAGCTAGCAGTGCGCCCAAACCGTCCTTTAGAATCCAGAAATCTCAATGCCCGCTGGGCGATCGTTCGACAGCGGCACGCTGCGCGAAAACGTGAAAACCAGTCTGATGCCGACCTGGTAGCCGAAATCCCGTCGTCGTCTGACCTCTGCATGGTTCGAGGAGATGCCGATGCCAGTCAGCACCGCGAAGGTCGAAGGTCGCCGCACACTCGATTACGCGTCGCTCGAAGATGTGCTGGCCGATGCCGACCGGTTGAGCTCCGGTTCGGTGAAGGTGCTCGGCAACTGGTCTGCCGGCCAGATATTTCGCCACCTCGCGAGCGCTTACAACGGATCGATCGACGGCTTCACGATGACCTTTCCGTGGTACTTGAGCTTGATGGCGAAGCTTTTCAAGAACAAGCTGATCAACGGCCCGATGCCGGCAGGCTTCAAACTGCCATCCAACGGCGCCCGGCAAATGGAACCGCCTCCGACTTCTACCGAACAAGGCCTCGCCGAGCTGCGCCGGGCCGTCGAGCGGCTCCAGCGCGAGCCCCATCGTGCCAGGCACCCGATGTTCGGCGACCTCACCAGGGACGAGTACAACAAGATCCACCTGCATCACGCCAATCTCCACATGAGTTTCATCGTCCCGCTCTGAGCGGTTCAGCGCGGAGCTTGGGAAGTGTACAGCCTGGCCGGCAGCGACAATACTCTCAAGATAAGTCCTATCCAATCAATGGGCAGACGTCATGAACGACCCTTACCCGGACGACGCCGACGGCGACGCCTTGCGACGTGTAGCGTCGATGGGGGCGGACATGTCCCGACCGATGGACATCGACTTTTTCGTGGCGGTTCCGGACCGGCAGGCCGGGGAATCCGTCGCGAAGCTGGCATCCTCGTTGGGCTATCGCACCGAAGTGGTCCATGACGAGGAGGACGACGCTTGGGATTGTTACTGCACCAAGGCCATGCTCGCTACGTATGATGGCGTCGTCCTGGCGCAGCGCGAGCTCGACCTGCTGAGCCGATCGTTCGGCGGAAAGAGCGACGGATGGGGTACGCCAGGTAACTCGGCCGACGGCTGACCTTCGTTCGTTTTGGGGGCTCCACGACAACGATGACTACCGGGTCGCAAGCAAAAGGCCTGACCACCGCGTATCGCCCTGCGGTCTCGTTCGTGCCGCCGTCTCCGCAGGAACTAACAGCGCGCCTGCCCGATCTCGAAGTGACAGAGATCCCCTTTCGACCGGCGTCGTCTGCTACGAAATGTTGACCGGCAAGGTCCCCGCGGGCGAGCGCCAGCCGCCGTCGGCGAACTCGGCGGCCGATCCGCGGTTCGACCCCATCGTACTCCGCGCCACGGAGCCCGACCGGGAACGGCGTTATCAGCAGATGCGCGACATGAACGCCGCCGTGGTCCGTTTGACGCGCACACCCGATTCGACGATCGTTCTGTCCCAATCCATCGCGGCACCGCCCGAAAAAGTGTTTGCGGCCTGGGTCGATCCCGCCGTCATGCGCGATTGGTATGCGCCGACCGACGATTTCACGGCGACGATCGCGGAGGTCGATCTGAAGGTGGGCGGCGCCTACACGGTCGGCATGCAGCGCAAGGACCGCGCAGACCCGTTCGTCGTCAGAGGTCAGTATTGCCGTATCGAGCCGCCGTCGCTCTTGAGCTTCACGTGGGCTTGGGAGACACCGCGGCGCGACGAGCACGAGACCCAAATCACGCTCGAGTTTCGTCCGAGCGAGGGCGGCACCGAGCTTACGCTGACCCACGAACGTTTTCGGGACGAAGAGCAGCGCAAGCAGCATACCCAGGGCTGGACGGGTTGCCTTGACCGACTGGCCCGCAAGGTGTCGTCTTGATCGGCCTCTGCGCCCGACGTTCAATCGATCGGCGGCTCGATTACGGTTCTCAGCGCACGCGACCGCCGGGCCACGTGCAATGAACAGCGCCAGCAAGTGCACCGTTGTCTGAACATGCCGGCAAGATCGCGCTGTTGGTGAACCTCGGCGTCAGTCGTTGACCGCAATAGGGCGGCTTGTTCTAGTATTATATGTGATGAATGTTCGCGCGCTGTATCGGCGTGACCGGCGCCCCTGGTCACTCAAGCGGCGCGCCTTCATATGCCGACCGGCCCGGTGCTAGCTCAACCAGCGCCGGTCAGCATGATCACCAGTTGGGCGGTGCAAGGGCCCATTGATGGAAGAGCGATGCTGGCCCTTCCCGATTGCCAGGCCGACTTTGTTGGCGCTTCACGGCGAGCATCGTGCGTCAGTCCGAGTCAGTCAGGTCGTTGGTTGTCGCGCAAGGTAAGGCGAGGCAGATGGGCTCTTCTCGTCAGTTGACCACAGATCTGTCGCGAAGAACCGTTCGCGAGCTGCCTGCGAGCAGCGGCGACGAAACTTCTGCATTCAGTCCGCCGAAAGACCCTTTGGCCGAGACTGCCGCTGCGGACCGGATCGTGGCCGGCACCGGTCACACGCCGGTGACCGCACTGGGCGAGACACTCCGGTTTCGAGTCGGGGCCGTACTGCCGCTGGCGGCGGGCATCTGGGGAACAATCCTGCTGCTGGGCCTGACCGGGATCGACCCCATGTACCGTCGCGAGGTGATCGGCATTGGCGGGTTGGCGGTCATCGCCGTCGCGGTGACGATCTGGGTCGTGGGAACCGTTTGGGTATGGTCTCGGAAGGAGTGGCCCGTCTCGTGGCTCCGCGGGTTCGAGATGGCCATTCTGTTGCCCCATGCGGCCAGCCTGGTGGTCATGCGCGTGCTCCAGTACCGTGCCGCCTTCGCCGGCCGGGGCATCGAGTTCCTGACCGCCGTGACCGTGCACAACGGGTTCGGCTGGCTCGCCGCGCTCGTCGCCTGGGGTCTGGTGTTCCCGCATCCCTGGCGCCGGGTGTTGGCCATCAATCTCAGCCTGGTCGCCTGCCCCCTGCTGGTCGATTTCGGCCTGATCCTTGCCGAACCGGCGCGGCTGCCGGCGATGCTATACCCCGCCGTGTTGACCGGGCAGATGCTGGCTTTCGGCCTTGTCATGTCGCTGTTCGGATCGCACCGGGTGTCGGCGCTGCAAGCGGAGGTCGCCTCCGTTCGCGCGGAAATCCGTGCAGCCCGCAAGCTCGGCCCGTATACCTTGATCAGGCGGCTCGGGGGCGGCGGAATGGGCGAGGTATTTCTGGCCGAACACCGCCTGCTCAAGCGGCCGTGCGCGGTCAAGTTAATTCGCCCGGACCGCGCGGCAGACCCGCGAGCGCAGGCCCGGTTCGACCGCGAAGTACAGGCCACGGCCCGGCTCAAGCACCCGAACACGGTGGATGTTTTCGACTACGGCCGTACCGACGACGGGACATTCTACTACGTCATGGAATACCTCGATGGCCTCAGCCTCGACGAGGTCGTCCGCCGTCAGGGGCCGCTCCCGCCTGGGCGGGCCGTGTACCTCCTCAAACAGCTCTGCGGTGCTCTCCCCGAGGCTCATGCACACGGCCTGGTCCACCGCGACATCAAGCCGAGCAACGTCCTCTTGTGCCGGCACGGCGGGCTCTTCGACGTCGTCAAACTGGTCGACTTCGGGCTGGTGCACGACGAGGCAATCGACCCGGCCGCAAGCCACTTGACTCAGGCCGGCACGCTGACCGGCACGCCAGATTATGTCTCGCCGGAACAGGCCGCCGGCACCCGGGCCGACCACCGCACCGACTTGTATAGCCTGGGGGCGACGGCGTACTTCTTGCTGTGCGCCAGGCCCCCCTACACTGGAGCAACAGTGCTTGACATCCTGTTCGCGCACCGATACGAACCCGTGCGGCCGCTCGCCGGGCCCGACCTGCCGATCCCGGCCAATCTGGAGGCGATTGTGACCCGGCTTCTTGCCAAGGCGCCCGAAGATCGGTATCCCAGTGCAGAGGCCGTCGAGACGGCGTTATTGGAATGCGTTGGGCTCGAGCCGTGGTCAGAGCATCAGGCGCGGAGTTGGTGGGAGTCGTTCGGCTCACTGGCTAGCGGCGCCGAACCCGATCCGACAAGCATTTTGCCAGGCGGCGTACTAGAATCAGGAGGAAGTGCAAGTGATTCGTCACAGACCAGGCCGTGGTCCGATTCGGATGCCTCGCCCTGATGTCTTGCCTCATTACTTCGAACAAAGGCATGCAACCGTGAAAAGAGCGTATTCTTCGTCGTGGCTTTCTTCTTTCACACTGGCGGCCCTGGCCTGGATTGGGTTCATCGCGGCGGGGCGGGCGCCCGCACGAGCCGACGATCCGGCGGCGGGCGCGGCCGCGGCGCGGGCCTCTGCCCTGGCAAAATCCGTCACCATTCACCGCGACACCTTCGGCGTGCCACACGTCTACGGGCCGACCGACGCCTCGTGTGTGTTTGGCTTCGTCTATGCCCAGGCGGAAGATTATTTCTGGCAAGTCGAAGACAGCTATCTCCGTTCGCTGGGCCGGGCGGCCGAGGTCTATGGCGAGGGCTCGCTGCCCGACGACCTGGTAAACCGGGCGCTCGAGATCACCAGGCTCTCCCAGGAGGAATATCAGGGTGCCTCGCCGAAAGGCAAGGAGATCTGCCAGGCGCTTGCCGACGGGTTGAACTACTACCTCGCGGCCAATCCGCAGGTCAAGCCCCGGCTGATCACGCACTTCGAGCCGTGGCATCCGCTCGCGTTTCGCCGGTTTATCCTCTATCAGTCGTTCATCTACGGCAAGTCGGGCTTACAGGCTGCCGATATCCTCGCGGCCGTTCAAGAAATTCATGACAACAAGGTCGGCGCGGTCGCATTTCCCGCGGAGCTGCGCCTCCGAGCTGGCCGCACGGGAACACGACCGGCAAAACATGTCGGAGCACATTGGCTCCAACATGTGGGCCGTCGGTCCGGCCAAGTCGGCATCGGGCAAGGCGCTCGTTTTCATCAATCCGCATCAACCGTTTTTCGGCCCGGGACAGTGGTACGAAGGGCACATCATAAGCGGCGAAGGCTGGAACCTGCTGGGAGCGTGTTTCTTCGGTTCGCCGTTTCCAACTCTTGGATACAACGGTCACGTTGCCTGGAGCCACACGGTCAACAATCCCGACATCGTCGATCTTTACGCCGTCACGTTCGACGACAAGTCCGATCCTCTCAAGTACCGCTACGGCGATGGCTCAAGGCAGGCCACCGCCTGGACGGACGACGTTGTGGTCAAAGACGCGAAGGTGCCCGTCAGTCGTCGGTTCCGCTTCACCAAGACCCACCAGGGCCCGCTGGTCGCCGTCAAGAATGGCAAGCCGCTGGCGATCCGCCTGGCCAAGCTCGAAGAAGGCGCGGCCATCGAGCAATCGTACGCGATGGCGCGGGCCAAGAGCGTGGCCGAGTTCAAAGAGGCGATGCGCCCCTGCAATCTGCCGATGTTCAATGCCATCGTCGCCGACACCGGCGGCAACATCTTCTACGTGTACAACGGCGCCGTTCCGAAACGATCGGCGAAGTTCGATTGGACCAAACCGGTCGATGGCTCTGACCCCGAAACCCAATGGCAGGGTTACCTGAGTTTTGATGAGCTTCCGCAGCTCGAGAACCCGAAGTGCGGCTTCTTGCAGAACTGCAATCAGTCACCTCTCTCCACGACGCCCGTGGCCAAGGAACTGGCGGCGGGCGAAGCGGATGAAAATCCCAAGGCGAATCAGTTCCCACCGTATGTGATGGCGACAGAGCGCGAACGCGACAACCCCCGCGCTCAAATCTCTCGCGCATCCTTCGTTCGACGGCGCAATTCGCCTACGAAGATTGGACCCGCGACGGCTTCAACACCAAGATTCTCGTGGCCGAGCTTCGTATTCCCGATCTGGTGAAGGAATGGGAAGCGATGTCGTCAAAGGAACCTGACCGCGCCGCCAAGCTGAAAGAGGCGGTCGAGCTGCTCAAGAGTTGGGACTGCGTGAGTGCCGTCGATTCAGTGGCGATGACGCTGTTTACCGAAGCGTATGACCGGGCGCTGAAGATGATCGCGCAGCGGGACCTGCAGAACTATCCCCGCGTTCGCGCGCTGGAGGCGGCCTTGGCAGACCTCGAGAAGACGCGGGGCAGTTGGAAGGTCGCCTGGGGCGAGATCAATCGGCTGCAGCGGATTCACGGCTCGCAGATCGACCTCCTAGGCCGCGGCGCGTTTCGCGACGATCAGCCCAGCTTGCCCATCGCCGGCGCACCCGGGCCTCTGGGCGTCGTCTTCAATTTCTACACGCTGCCTCAACCGGGCCAAAAGCGCCGCTACGGTGTTGCCGGTCATTCGTTCGTCGCGGCGGTCGAGCTGGCGGCGCAACCGAAAGTGAAAACGATTCTTCAATTCGGCGAATCGGGCGATCCTGGTTCCCCGCACTGGTTCGACCAGGCGGTGTTGTACGCGAAAAAGCAGTTCAAGCCGACGTGGTACACGCAGGCCGACGTCGAGGCCAACAGCGAGCGCCACTATCATCCTGGAGAGCACACCGCAGGCGAGCGAGTGGGCGCGAATTAGCCTGAGTGGGGCGCGAGCAAGTCAACGGCGTCGAGACCGAAGGAAAAGTTCTTCGACGCCGGGTCCTTGCCCACGGCGGTAAAGCGCAAACGGTGGCGGCCGGCGGCCAGGTCGTGAATGCCCAGTTCCAGCGAGCCCGCCGGACAGACGCGGCCCGAGTACAGGTCGATATGGGGGCGTTCGACCTTTCCATCGAGAGCGACTCGGATGATGCCAAAATCCGGGCCTGCCGTTCCCAGGACGCGAAGGCGAAAGCGACCCGGCTTGGAGACGTCAAAGCCGAGCTCCACGCTTCCGCCGTGTTGCGCACGGCAAAAGAGCTGCTCGCCGCGGCTCCACATTCCTCGCCCCCAGGAGCTCATGTTTTGGGGCGTTGTCTCGCACTTGTCTCTGGCCAGAACGGGCATTGCCTCGGCCTCGTACCGCGCGATGGGTACCTCTGAACCGGGAGCGCCGAGCTTGAGCCAGAGCGCGTCGTTGGCGTAGGCGCGCGCGTAGGCGTAAGACATCGTCCCGTAACCATTGTTGCCCCATCGCGGCCCGAAGCTGTTACGAAAATAGAACACGCCGCCGCCTTTTTTCCCGGGATCGTCTTCGTATCCCGTGAATGCGATGCTATGGCCGTCGCGAACATCTCTGGGCGGTGGCACTTCGATGAGGGCTGCGCCCTTGAGCGTTTTCGGCCACCGCAGCCCGCACGCCACGGGATGGCCGTGCGCCAAGGCCCGCTTGATGGCGATCAACTGCGCTTCCGAGAGCGGTCGATCGACGTCCCAGCGTTTGATCCACTCGGCACACCACCGATGACTTCGTTCCTTGGCGTCGGCTCGTGCCATGGGCAATGGCCCGCGGTTGGGGTCGCTTTTCTCATCATACGGCATCAGCTCGGCCGCGCAGGTCCCGAACGCATTGAGCCCCGCGACGGCCTCGTAGAACATGGCCTGATCGTGGCCTTTGCCGGTGGCCTCGTTGGCGGCCCAGATCAGGAACTCTTCTGACAGACGCTTCCGCAAGAGCGGGTGGGCTCGGGCATATTCGAAATCGGCAACCCCCGTGATCGCAAAGAGCGAGCACACATCGCGGTCGAATTGCGCGTGGGGAGTGATGCCGAGCTTGACGAACTCGTGGCGGAGGTCGACTTTCGGCGGCAGCCGCCCCTCTTGCGCTGAAGCGGTGCCGACGGTTGCGAGCACGACAACGCTTCGCAGGATGCAAGAAAACAAAACGCGCGCTCGTAACACTGTTGCGGTCTCGGGCAGAAGTTCGCGCTCACACCTCAATAAGGAAGCCAGGAAAGCAGGAACAGCCTCAAGGGGCAATGACTCGCGTGGGTTCAAGCGTTGCCTTGGCGAAAACGATCGGGGCTTTCTCGTAGGCCGACTTGAGAAGACCCGGCCCATGCCGCCGGTGCACCTCGATCGCCGCTCAGGTGGTTTGCTCGGTCAAGGTTTGGTGTTCGAAGGCCATTTTTCTTCCCTCCTGCTTTCCTGGTTTCCTTATTCAACTCCACGAATTGGTATCCCAGTCCCCGAGGGGAACAGAATTGGCGGGAATTGCGAGATACTGCAAGGCCAGCTTTTCATCAGCGCAGGGCGAGCTTGCGACTCCCCGTCAACGAACGGGAGTAACCACCTTCTTCCCGCGCGCCTGCTGATGAATATCGTCGGCGACCGCTCGCAATTCCGCGACGGTCCGATTCAGGCAAACCGTCGGCCAAGGTGTTGCAGGATTGCTCTTCCGGAACGCCGACAGGACTTCTGTGCGCACCGTCGAGTGAGGGTCCTCCATCAATCGAGCAAGCCACGCGTCCTTGGTCGCCTTGGGCTGGCGGGCTAGCCAGGCGGCATACTGCTTGGGAGGAGCGTTCCGAGGCGGCAACGAAGTGCTGTTCCGCGCCGCGGCGGCAAGGAGGTTTTCGCCGATGCCATAGAGCTCTGCAAGCGCTGACTGCGCCTCAGAGAGCGCATTCAAACCGGCGGGCACGGGGCTTTCTGCCGTTTCTTCGGGGTCATGATTGCCGTCGCTTGCAACCGCCAGGTGGGCAAGGTAAAGCGGTCGCAAGTCACCGGATAGGAGCTCACTCCGCAGTGGAGCTAGACGCTCGATCAACGGGCTGAAGTCCCAGATTTCGTCCAGTTGGTCCGGTTCGAAAAACGGGTCGATAACGAGCGTTCCTCCGCGCCCGCGTTTGTCTTTCACGAATTTCAGTCCATCGTCTACGAGATACGGCTTCGCGGCCCGAGGGTCCGGCAGACCGTCTGGGAGCCGGATCATGAGGGTGCGAGTCCCGAAATTCGCATAATGCAGGTGCAGGTCGTAACCGCGGCGGAGCATCTCGGCAGCATTTCCACTGAAGTCGCCGAAGTGATACTCATTGTCGAACGACCACGGTGTGATCTCGGCCCGCGAAGACTGCCGCTCCATGTACGCGAGATTTCTTTCAGTCACCGGGCCGTCGATCGCGCGGAACGCAACGTATTGGTATTCGCTCATCGCTTCCTCCTTGTCTTCGAATTGCGCGCGGCAGGGCGGCGCTGGCGGCGTGCCAGCCGGCCGGAGCCGACGTCAAGCCATCCGCATGTTGTGCAAGGCTACTCAAGTCGTCCGTACGCGGCAAGCAGGCTTTTGACGACCTCGGCCCGCGGTGGCTCGCACATTCGCGGCAAGTCGATCAAGATGCCGTGGGCTGCGTGGCGGATCAAGGGGCTTTCAGCAAACCGGACAGAGACCTCGGGGTTCCCTGGCCGGAAGCCGTGTTCGAGCGCGCGGCGCTGCATCGGCTCGCTCATCAAGAACTTCAGATAGTCGGCAGCACCGGCCTTCTGCGCCGGATCGCTCCAGGGAACATCCAGAATGTAATAGGGATGCTCGTTCCACATGTTCGGCTCGGGATAATCGACGTGCAGCTCGCCCCAGCGATCGCGCGCGGCCTCGAGATAATCGATTGCCAGGTTCTCATAAATCAGCACACAATCATATTGAGAAGGTCCGCGCAGCACCATCTCGCGCATCAGCGTGCCGGTGCTGTGTGTGAGCGAGCCGTCCGGACGGGCGACTCCCTGCTCGAAAGTTTGCAGCCACTGCAGGAACGCGGGCTGCGCGATGTCGCTTTGTGAGAGGTTGTGTTCCTTTTTCGCCAGCTCGTAAGCCATCAGCACCAACGTCAAGAGGCCGCTGTTGGAACGGTTGGGGTGAGTGTGACCGAACTTGAATCGGCCCCAGCCGGGTTGGCCGCCGATGGCCTCCCAGCCCTTGGGCTCGCGGAGCGCCTGCGCAATGGTCTGGAAGGTGACTTTCCCATACTTCTTGATGAAAGGAGCGCGGCGAGTCTCCCACATGACGAAGACCATCGGCGTCAGCGCCAGGTTTTCGCTCTTTACGATCGGGTTGTTCTTGTGCTTGGCCCGCCATTCTTGTTCGAAGAGGTCGCGATAGGCACTGCTGGCCGGCGACCAGACGTGGATGGGAATGGGGCTCGGTCCATCGAGCACCGCCTGCGCGCCCTCGACCGAGCCCATCCCGTGCAGCTTGACGGTCGTCCGCCGGCCCTCCGGCGTCTTTTGAAATTCCGCAGTCGCCTCTTCAAGCCACCGCTGTTTCTCGGTTCCGTAGGCGATGTGGAGCTCGACCGCGTTTTCGGCGGGAGTCGCGATTGCGCTCGCGCGATTTTCGGAGTTGGTATGGTCGCCGGCGGTCGTAACCGCGGCGGCGCCGCCGCCGGACACTCCGCTGCCGGACGGGTTTCGAAGAGCCCGAGCCAGACCATAACCGGCGCCGATCACCATCAGGCCGAGAAGACCCGCGGCGAGCCACGGCGCGAGCTTGCGCGCTTTCGATGACTTCAGGGTGCGCGTCAGCCCCGATGTGGCGTTTGCGTCCGTCGCCGGGAGCTGGGCGAGAACGGTGGCCGCCGACGAGTCAACGTCCGGCTCGTCGTCCGGTCCGGAGATGATGGTCGCCGCGCTGTCGCCGGCTGGCGCAGTCGGCGACTCGATCAAGTTCAGTTGCAGCGTTTTCGTGGAAAGCATCTGAACCTGCGACACCGACTGGCAGCGCATGCACCGGATCCGGCTGCCCACGTGCTCGCGACCCGCCGGTATGAAAGACCCGCAGTAAGGGCAAGGGACTTTGCCCGGCTCACCGCGCGAGGTGCGTGCCTCGCGGATCGAAGCCGGCGCGCTGGCAGGAACCGCCGACAGGATCTCCTCCGCCATCATCGCACAGTTCTCAAACCGTTCAGCGGGATCCTTGGAGAGGGCGCGGAGAATCGCATCGGAAATGCGTTTCGATACACCGGGAAGAACTGTGGTCAAGGGCGGCGGAACGACCATCGTCTGATTGACCACGGTGGCAGAGGGAGTCGGCCCCTCCATGCAGTTGTGCCCGGCCAGAACTTCATAGACCGACATGGCCAACGAATACTGATCGACCCGCCCATCGAACTCACGGCCCATCACGATCTCGGGCGCAACGTAGTTAGGGGTGCCCACCAAAAAGCCGGGAGCCGTCACCGAGTTGCCTTTCCAATCGGCGGTGTCCGAGGTCAGAGCCTTGATGATGCCGAAATCGCCCAGAAACGCATGGCCATGCCGGTCGAAAAGGATGTTGGCAGGCTTGACGTCGCGATGGATATAGTGCTGCGAATGGATGAAGTCGAGCGCCTTGGCGATGGCGAGCAGCCAGTCGCGCAGCGAAGTAAGCGGCATCGGTTCGAGCTCCCCAGCCGGCCCCGATGCCATGCGATCCTTGAGACTGCCGCCGGCCAGATACTGCATCACCACGTACGGCAAGCCCCGAAACTCGCCGACGTCGATGATCTTGACGATGTGGGGATGACTCAGCGCGACCAGCGAACGGATCTCGCGGGCGAAGCGTTCGCGAAAGTCGTTGTCCTCCTCCGCCAGCTCGTGCGAGACCGGAAACTTGAGCACCACGTCGGTCTGGAGGTTGCGATCGAACGCGCAGTAGATATGCCCCATGCTTCCCTGGGCGATCCGCCCCAGGACCTTGTATCGACCCTCGGCAATCTCCAGGCCGATCCAGTCGCTGGCGTCGTTCTTCACGATGAGTGACCTTGGAGGACGATCGTCGGATCAAGGAGCGGCCGGCGGCTGCGCCGCTCACCGCGATCGAATGGAACCTGCATCTTATCGAAAAATTGTGAAGAAATGGTGTAAGGCGCTTTCAGAACGGCCCTTCCACCGGCAGCAGAATGCGGAAGCGGGTGCCGGCGGCGGAATCGCTGTCGACCTCGATCCGGCCCCCGTGTTCGCTGATCACCCGCTGGCAGATGGAAAGCCCCAGGCCGGTTCCCTTGCCGGGAGCTTTGGTCGTGAAGAACGGGTCGAAGATTCTCGGGAGGTCGTCGAGGGAGATGCCGCTGCCGTTGTCGCTGATCTCGACGGTGATTTCCGCACCGCTTGACCGCGTTGCCACGACGATCCGCCCTGCGCTCTGGCCTGCTGCCTCGATGGCATCGATGCCGTTGGCCAGGAGATCCAGGAAAACCTGGTTGATGTGGGCGACAGCAGCCCGCAAGGTCGGCAGCCCTTCGAATCGGCGCTCGACCGCGATGTGCAGCCGGTTCAAGGGCTCGGCCAGCATGACCAGGCATTGGTCGATCGATTCATTGACATCGACCTCGCCGATCAAGGCACGATCGAGGCGGGCGAATGCCTTCAGCTTCTCTACGATCCGGGCGACGCGAACAAGCCCTCTGTAAGTCGACTCGATCAGTTGCGGCAGGCTCTCGCGCAGATGGGGCAAGTCGATCGTGTCGGTCCGTTGAGGCATCGGTGGCGAGGGCCGCTCGGCGGAAACCGCCGGCTCATCGCCAGCCTTTTCCAGCAAACATCCCAGGAATTGGAGGACCTCGTTGAGATCGCGCTTCAAGACCGTCGTGTTGTTCATGGCGAAGGCGAGCGGGTTGTTGATCTCGTGAGCCATGCCCGCGGCGAGTGTGCCCAGCGCCGCGAGTTTTTCGGACTGGACCAGCCGGCTCTGGGTTTCCTTGAGCTTCTGGTTCGTCTGCCTGAGCTGCTCGTTCGCGGCGATCAGCTTCTCGGTGCGACGGTTCAACTCTTGTTCGGGCGCACCCGGTCGGTGACATCCTTGAAGTTGCAACGGATGTGATTGACGCTGCCATCCGGGTCGTAGCGCGCCTGGGCATAAATCCTCATGAAATGCAATGACCCGCCTGCTCCTTTGAGTCGCAGTACCAGGTCGTTCCGTTCGCCGTGCTCGCAAACCTGGCGGAACTCTTCCTCGGCAAGGTCGCGATCGTCCTGGTGCAGATGCTGCAGCAGCGATTGGTGCGCGACGTCATCCGGCGATAGTCTCAAGAGCTGCTGGAGACCATTGCTCAGCTCGAGATAGCGGAGACTCTCTGGTTCGAGGCGGCAGATCATTTCGCCGGGCGTGCTCGGCACCAGGCCGGGCAAGGGCAAGAGCATCGAACGGCTCACGGCCTTTTCAAACGACAACAACGCATCAGTTTGAGCGGCCGGCGCCGGCGACGTGAGACCGGGATGACAATCGCGCACCGGCGATTCCTTGCGGCATTCGGCGCACGTGGGCCGGTCGCCGGCAAGAACCGGGCGCCATTCCATGGGCTGGCCGCACTGGACGCAGTTGATTTGTGTGGCCATCATTCGAGTCCGATTGACCGCGCAGAAGACGCCCTTGCATTGTTGCCGCGGCATAAGCTGCGGGAATGTAGATTCTGTGAAACTTGAGAGACAGACGCAAGGAACCGGATGCGCTCTAAGTGCGACCGCACAGAAAATTGTGTAGGTCAGGCTTTCCAGCCTGACGCGAATCGGCCGTGGCGCCCTGCCGTCAGGCTGGAAAGCCTGACCTACATCCCGCGACGACTTCGGCGGGTCCACTTAGGCGAAAGACGTAGGGAGCCAATAGCTCATGATCGGCTGAGATGACGTCGTCGGATTCGCGCAACGCATTATCGGATTCATCCTCCTGCACGTGCCACTTGAACCCCGGCGGATCATTCTCTTTTCCGGTTCTCGTCCTTCTCCTTTGGTTCAACTGTGTTTGCCTCGGGTGCCTCAAGGAATAGGGGCACGATGGTCGCGAGCGCGGGCGACGAGAGGATGTTGTAGTGCGTGCAGCCGGGCAATACGGCGAGCTGGGACGCGGGCCGTCTCGAACCGTCCCATCCCGCGTCCTGCTGGCCGCCGCCGAGCAGCCCATAGAATTCCATGATGTGCGCCGTCCTTACCGAGTCAGCATCCGCAAAGACGATAAGCGCCGGCACTTTGATCGCCGTGACCTCGTGCCACCAATCGTAGTCCCTCTCGAGCAGCTCACGGAGCTTGGTGAACAACGCCGCCCAATCGACGTTCGGATAGAGCTTGAACCACGGCGATCGCTTGATCGACTCAACCGACTGGGGCCCCATTCGCGCGATCGCCGCCAGGACCTCGGGGTACCATCCGTCTCGCTTGAAAGGGTGCGAGATGAGTACAAGTTTGCGAACTATCTCGGAGTGCTGGATAGTGGTGCGCAAAGCGACACCGGCGCCAAGCGAGTAGCCCACGATGTCGGCGCGTTCGATTCCGAAGTTCTTGAGCAGCGCAGCGATGTCGTCGGCCATGAGCTCGTAGCGCAATGGGCGATCAATGTCTGCTGTGCGCCCGTGGCCCTGCAGGTCGACGGCGATGACCTGCCGGCGCTCGGCAAGAATCGGCGAAATCGGCGCGAACATCTCGAGCGCGCCCACGCCGCCGTGCAACAGTACCAGCGGCTCTCCAGCACCTTTGATCTCGTAGTACATCTTGATGCCATTGACGGCCGCATATTGGCCGGCCGTTTTTTCGTTCATCTCATTTCCTCTCGAGGTGGTCCTGACAGCCCACGCGATATGCCTCGGCGATGAATCGCGCGAATTCTCCGCGCAGCGGCTCGGTGTCGCGCAGTTCGAACGAGTGCACGTGGTTTCTTGGCAACACCGTCTCGATCTTCAAGAAGCAGGGATGCTCGCATCGCCGGGCAAGCACGAGATGTCCGCGCAGGTAGCCGCGGCGAGTCATCACGGCGGCAAACGACATCCGGACCTGAAAGGCGATGCGGGTTTTTTCGGGGACGATCACAACCGGCCCGTGCTCGCGCACCGCGTTCGCGAAGGCATCGAACAGCCTGCGCGTTTCCGGCGGTTTGCCCTCGAAATGTGCTTCCAGGCTCACATCCGAGCAAAAATGCGTCTGGTTCCGGTTGGCGAACCGCCTGCGGCATTTGGGGCATCGCCAAAGAATTTCCTCTTTGCGATTCACGGCTTGTGCCATGCCTCAAATATGTCACTGATTTCGCGCGGCCTGGCGGCCTGTTCGGCAAACGCAAAGGTGCCGTGCTCGCGCATCTCGCGGGCTGCACGCAAAAAGGCACCGAGTGCGGCGCGACAAAGTGAGCTGCCCACGCTCACGCGCTTCACGCCCATCGCCGAAAGCTCGGCGAGACTCAATTGCACGCCTTGCAGTCCCATCACGACGTTCAACGGGCGATCCACCGAGCTGACCACGGCGGCAATGTCGTCCTTGCTGGCCAGTCCGGGTGCATAGAGGACGTCGGCGCCGGCTTCTTGGTAGGCCTGCAGCCGAGCGATCGTATCGCGAAGGTCCGGCCGGCCGTGCAAGTAGTTTTCAGCTCGGGCGGTCAGGGTGAACGCAAACGGCAGGTTACGCACGGCCGCAACCGCCGCGCGGATTCGCTCGGCCGCCTGCTCCTTCTCGTAAATCGGCTGCTCCGGCCGATCGGTCGCATCCTCGATCGAGCCGCCGACAACTCCCGCGGCCGCCGCCAGCTCGATCGTCTCGGCGACGACTTCTGGGGGGTCACCATAACCATTCTCAAGGTCCGCGCTCACCGGCAGGTGTGTAGCCGACGCGATCGCCGCCACGTGTTCCAGCATCCGCCCTCGGTCGATCGTGCCGTCTCGCTGACCCGCCGAGAAAGCGTAGCCCATGCTGGTCGTGGCCAGCGCCTCGAAGCCCAGGTGTGCCAGCAGCCGCGCGGTACCGGCGTCCCATGGATTGGGAATGATGAACGCTCCCTCGCGCTGGTGGAGCGCACGGAACGTTTGCCCCTTTCCGCCTTGGCTCGACATCAGAAGGGCTCCTCCGTCTCTAATCAGGAGGCCGCAACCGCGAAGTGGGCTGGCTTCGTGAAATGCGCCTCAAAGCCAATCGAATGGAACTCGAACCGGCACTCCCCAAACCGGCATTCAACCGCCATAGCGGTCATTTCGTCACGGGTATAAGCCCGCTTGACCAACATGTGCCGGAAGACCCAGCTTGTCAACCAGGCATCGAATCCGCTCCGACCGCTTTGCTTCAGATAGGCGTCGACTTCATTGAGGGCGACATCTTTGCGCAGATCCACGATCAGCGCCTCGCCGCCGGGACGGAGCACGCGGTACATTTCGTCGAGCGCCTTCACCGGCTCCGAGAAATTCTTGAACGCCGCCGAGCAATAAATGAAATCGAACGAAAGGTCGCCGAACGGCATCGCCGACGCGTTGCCGAACCGAAAATCGACCTGCACGCCCGCCTTGCGGGCGTTCTCCGCTGCGATCGCGACAAATGTCTGGCTGATGTCCAGACCCGTAATCTTGAAGTCGCCCAGCTTCGCCAGCTCAATGGAGAAAAACCCCGGCCCCGGCGCGACTTCCAGCACACAGCAGCCGCTCTTGAGATGCTGCGCTGCCGCCGCCGCCCGCGCGCGGAAATCGTCGATGTCGTTTTGCCTGGTGCGCGTATACCACCGCGCAACCCAGCCGTCCATTCCCAGCCCCTTGTAAGGTTTGCGAATTGTGGCGTACAAGACTTGCTCCTTTGCACAAAACGAGATTATTATCTTAACAATGCAGTATCTTAATAGTGCAGGTATTTGATGTCAACCCCGCGCTCCAAAAAACCGAACCGGCGTGAGCTCTTGAGCAAGCTCTGGGACCTCGGCCGGCAGATGAGCACCCAGACCGTCTTTCTGCACCAAGCGATCGCGCAGAGCGTGGGCCTCAATGCGACCGACACCAAGTGCATCGACCTGATTCTGCGCGCCCGGGCGGCATGGTCACAGCCGGCGGGCTGGCCGATGCGACCGGGCTGACCACCGGCGCGATCACCCACATCCTCGATCGACTGGAAAAGCGTCGTTTCATCGAACGGGTGCGCGACACGGCAGACCGCCGCAAAGTCTATATCCGCGTGCGCCCCGAAAGCATCGAGCCTCTCGCGCCCAAATTCGAGGCGATTGGTAGGGCCTACATGAGCCTGCTCGAGCAATACAGCGACAACGACTTGCAACTCATCTGCGAGTACTTGGAAAAGACGTCAGAGGTCTCGGAGCGTGAGCTGGCCAAGGTGATCGCCGCCAATCGGTCG
Organism: uncultured Isosphaeraceae bacterium; assembly: GCA_963830625.1. Classification (GTDB taxonomy): domain Bacteria; phylum Planctomycetota; class Planctomycetia; order Isosphaerales; family Isosphaeraceae; genus CAWHMZ01. The sequence continues at coordinate 97,114 of CAWHMZ010000016.1, forward strand.
CTTTGATCTGAGGAGCGGCTACCACGCTTAGCGGATTTCGCCGCCGGGCCGGTCAGGCGCTTTCTCGGCTCCGGCGCGCGTTGTGCCTGGCGTCGGCGGCGTCAGTCCGGTCGGCGCCTTTTCTGGCAACGGTTGTTCGTGCTCCAGCGAGACGAACGCCTGCATGCCCGAAATCAGTAGCTCACTTTTTTCGCCGGGTTGAATCTTGACCCTGACCGCGAAGCAGCCTGTATTTAGGTCGACACGTGGATCGATTTCGACCAGCTCGCCGTTGAAGTGGGCGCCGGGAAGCGACGGGATTTCGATGTGAGCAAATTGTCCCTTCCGTAACCGCCGCCAAAAGGTCTGAGGGGCCGCCACTTCTGCAAGAAAACTGCTCAAGTCGGCCAGCTCGAAAAGTGTGTCATGTCGGGGGTCGGAGGGGTCAACCTTCGCGTTGGTCTCGGTGAAAACCTGCAAGATCGATCCGTCGAATGGTGCGCGGATCTTGGTATCGGCGAGCCGATGTTGGGCGGCGCCACATTCTGCCTCTGCGGCATGGAGGTCGGCCGTCGCGAGGTTTAGCTTGATCTTGGCGTCGCTCTCATCCACCGCCTCTTTTGCGACGGTTGCTGCCGCGAGGTGTCGAGACTGGGCCGACTTGAACTTCGCTCGGGCGACTTCGAGCTCCGCGCTGGCGACCGTGTCGTTCAGGTCGGCAAGGAGATCGCCTGCCCGGACGCGGTCGCCTTTCTGGACATGGACCTTGACGACTCTGCCTGCCATGTTCGCCTTCACCAAGGCAATACGAGCGGGGATGAGCAGGCCGGTGAAAGACTCGTTCCTCGCCACGGGCGCGCCGCCCTGGCGATTCTGTTGCGGGTCTCGGCCCTGGGCCTTTGCTTGGCTGATCGACACTTGGAGGTCCTCCGAGGCTATTGCTGCGTTGGCCTCGGCCATGGCCCGGGCTGCCTCGGCTTGGGTGAGCGCGGCAGCGGCACGAAGCTCGGCACTTCGCATCTCGGTGATGTGCCGCAGATGGTCGGTGAGGAGTTTTAGCGTCAAGGCCACGATGATCACGACGAGCATCACCGTGCTGATCTGCAATCGCCAGCGGCGTCGACCATTTTGGTTGGTGGCGGTCATCGGTTGCCTCGGGAAAGATCAGCCGCCCGCAATGGCTCCCACGATCAAGAACGGCTCGGCACCCGAAGCAACCGCCTCGGGCAGCGGGGCATCGGGCGACTCGTGCGAAAGATCCTGTTGGCAGGCAAAGAACCGCAAGAACGGCCTGCGCTGTTTGGTGACGTGGTCGCGGATCGTCCCGCGGAGCATCGGATAGCGCGGCCTCGAGCGCATCGAGCACCGAGCGCTGGCTGGCATCGGCCTGCGACGTCGAGCCGCACCTCGCCGTCGACGCGCGCCAGCGTTCGCAGATGCATGGGCAGCACGACTCGGATCATGGCAGCGTCTGCACCTCGACCGAGACCACGGCCGGCAGGTCTCGCACGATGGGCGCCCAGTTGTCGCCTGCGTCGGCCGACGCATACACCTGCCCGCCGGTGGTGCCGAAATAGACGCCGCACGAATCGAGCGAGTCGACGGCCATCGCGTCGCGCAGCACGTTGACGTAGCAGTTGCTCTGCGGCAGGCCGCTTGTGAGCGGCTCCCACTCGTTGCCGCCGGTGCGGCTGCGGTAGACGCGCAGCTTGCCGCCCAGGGGATAGTGCTCCGAGTCGCTCTTGATCGGCACGACGTAGACGGTCTCCGGCTCGTGTGCGTGCACGTCGATGGCGAAGCCGAAGTCGGTGGGCAGGTTGCCGCTGACCTCGTGCCACGAGTCGCCGGCGTCGTCGCTGCGCATGACGTCCCAGTGCTTCTGCATGAAGAGCACGTTCGGGCGTGACGCGGTGCATGGCGATGCGGTGGACGCAGTGGCCGACCTCGGCCGTCGGGTCGGGGATATATTGGGACTTCAGGCCGCGGTTGATCGGCTTCCAGGTCTTGCCGGCGTCGTCGGTGCGGAAGGCGCCGGCGGCGGAGATGGCGATGAAGATCCGACCGGGATCGCTCGGGTCGAGCAGGATCGTGTGCAGGCACATGCCGCCGGCGCCCGGCTGCCAGTGGGGCCCCGAGCCGTGCCCGCGCAGCCCGGGGAGCTCCTGCCAGGTCTGGCCGCCGTCGGTCGATCGAAACAAGGCCGCGTCTTCGACGCCGGCGTAGACGGTATCGGGATCGGTGAGCGATGGTTCGAGATGCCAGACGCGCTTGAACTCCCAGGGGTGCGGCGTGCCGTCGTACCACTGGTGCGTGCCGGGGACGCCGTCGTAGACGAACTTGTTGCCCACGGGCTCCCACGTCTTGCCGCCGTCGCTCGAGCGCTGGATCATCTGTCCGAACCAGCCGCTCGACTGCGACGCATACAGCCGGTTCGGATCGACGGGCGAGCCCTTCAGGTGGTAGATCTCCCAGCCGCCGAAGTGAGGCCCGCTGACATCCCACCGCTGCCGCTTGCCGTCGGACGTCAGGATGAACGCGCCTTTGCGCGTGCCCACCAATACCCGTACCCCGCTCATCCGTTTCTCCTGCGTGAGCTTTCGGAGATGGCAACCACGATGTGCGTGCAGCCGTGCGAGTCACAATCATAGGGCGCGATCCTCGCGCCGCAAGATCGGACAGCACCGCACCAAATTACCAATCTTAGGGCCCAGCCTGGCCTACCGCCAGATCGATCAAGATCGGTCCGCGGCCGCGCGCAGGCTGGTGAACGGCTCTTTCGGCTTGTACGATGGGCGGATCGCAAATTGACACACCATCCATGGCACGTGAATCCCATGACGTTGGCGATCGAAACACATCAGTTAACGCGGTACTTCAACGACTTCTGTGCGGTGCGCGGCATTGACCTGGCGGTCGAGCGCGGCACGTTCTACGGCTTTCTGGGGCCCAACGGCGCGGGCAAGTCGACCACCATCAAGATGCTCACCGGCCTGTTGGCCCCCTCCGGCGGCCAGATGTTCGTGCTGGGGCGGAACATGCTCGATCCCAAGGGCGCGCTCGAGGCCAAGCGGCGCATGGGGGTGATTCCCGAAGACCTGGCGCTCTTCGATAACCTGACGGCGCGCGAGTACCTCACATTCGTGGGCCGCATTCATCTCATGCCGCGAGAGACGATCCGCAGCCGGTCGGACGAGCTGCTGTCGATCCTCGACCTTCAAGGGGAAGACAAGAAGCTCACGCTGGAATACTCGCACGGGATGAAGAAGAAGCTGGCCATGGCGGCGGCACTGCTGCCCAACCCCGACTTGCTGTTTCTGGACGAACCGTTCGAGGGGGTCGATGTGGTGACCTCGCGGGTGATTCGCGATTTGCTGGCGGGCTTCGTGGCGCGCGGCTCGACGGTCTTTCTCACGTCGCATGTCCTCGAAATCGTCGAGCGGCTGTGCACGCACGTCGGCATCATCGTCAAGGGAGATCTGGTGGAGCAGTCGGCACTCGAGGTCATTCGGGCGGCCGGTTCGCTCGAAGATCGTTTTCTGGAAAAGGCGGGTGCCGATCCCGAGGCGACGCGCAAGCTGAACTGGCTCGAGGAGGCGGCGTCGTGAACTGGGAGCACCTGCGAGCCTTCATCTGGCTGCGCTGGCGCCTGCTGGTCAACCAGTTGCGGCGGGCCGGCTTCGCCAACAACATGTTGCTCACGCTCGTAACCGTGGGTGCGGCCTTGCTGACGATCCCGATCTTTTTCGGCAGCCTCGTGGGCGGCCTCTTCGCCTTTCGCGAGGCGCAGCCGATTCAACTCCTCTACACGTGGGACGTGACGGTCGCCGCGTTCGTGCTCTTCTGGCTGGTCGGCCTGGCCACCGAGCTTCAGCGCACCGAGCCGGTTTCACTATCGCATTTTCTGCACTTGCCGGTCTCGGTGAGTGCCATCTTTGTACTCAACTATCTCGGCTCGCTGGTGCGCCTGAGCCTGATCGTGTTCATTCCGGTGATGGCTGGGTTTAGCCTGGCTCTTGTGGTGACCAAGGGGTGGTCGATGCTCTTGGTGGTGCCGTCGGTGGCGGCTTTTCTCTTAATGGTGACGGCGCTCACGTACCAGTTTCAAGGTTGGCTGGTGCGCTCATGAGCAACCCCCGCCGCCGCCGGTCGATCGTCATGGTCATGACCTTGCTCATCGTGGCGATCGTCCAGATACCAAACCTGCTGAATATCCTTGGCGCGTGGGAAAGGCCCAGGCCCGTCGAAACAGCCGCTCAAATCAGGGACAAGCTCGAGGAGTTCAATCGGGCCGGTCAGGCTAAGGGTCTAAGCGGCTCAGATCGCGCGCGCGAGCAGCGCGAGTTCATGGACGCGCGCAGCGCGCCCTTGAACTGGCCCAGCGCCAGGATGAGGAACAAGCGGAGCGGTCGATCAAGCTGTTGAACATGGTTTTGCCGATCGGCTGGCTGCCTGTAGGCGTCTTGTACGCGGCGGAAGGTAACGTCGTCCCGGCGCTCATGGGTTTTCTGGGGATGACGCTGATCGGCACGGCCAGTCTCTACCGGGCGTACAAGAAGACGGTCGACCAGTATCGGGGCGCCGCCACAAACCGCAAGACCGCGCCCGTGCCCACACGCGTGGCGGCGGCGAAGCCGGTAAGCGAACGAAAGCCGCGAACCTTGCTGCTCGAAGCACGTCTGCCGGGATGCTCGGAACCGGTTTCGGCCGTCACGCTGGCCGCGCTGCGCTCACTCGTGCGGTCGCCTGAAGGAAAAATGATGCTCTTGAGCCCGCTGATTTCGACCCTCATTTTCGGCTCGGTGCTCTGGCGGACGCGCCAGTCGATCCCACCGGTGTTTCGGCCGTGGGTTCCCATCGGGGGCGTGACGCTGGGGTTCCTGGGCCTCTTGCAGATCATGGCCAATCAATTCGGCTTCGATCGCGACGGCTTTCGAGTCTTTGTCATAAGCGCGATCCGCCGGCGCGACATTCTTCTGGGCAAGAACCTCGCATTCGCCCCCCTGGCGCTGGGCGTGGGCGCCGCCATGGTCGTTGCGGCGCAGGTGGTCTGTCCGATGCGGCTCGACCACTTCGTGGCGATGGCACCGCAGCTTGTCTCGATGTATCTCCCCTTCTGCATTTTGGGGAATTTCCTGTCGGTTTACGCGCCGGTCTACATTGCCCCGGGATCGCTCAAGGCCTCCAACCCCAAGCTGACCACGGTCCTCGTGCAACTGGTCGCGATCATGATCTTCTTCCCGCTGTTCCAGGCGTTAACGCTCTTTCCGCTGGTCGCCGAGATAGGTCTGGGCGTGCTCGGCTGGGGCTCGAACCTGCCCATCTTCCTGCTCTTGGGCCTGGCGCAGTGCGCGGTCGTGGCGGTCATTTATCGTTTTAGCGTGAATGGGATGGGAAACTTGCTCCAGGATCGCGAGCAGACAATCCTTGAAGTCGTCACTCGGCGCTCAAACTAACCGGGAACGCGACGCGGAAGTTACTTCGCCTGCGCCGCGCTCGGACGGGCATCCGCGGTTTTGATCCCCAACGACCATTGCACCATCTCGAGCCACATTTGCTGGATCTCGGGGCGATCCCAGACCTCGGGGTTGTGGCCCAGTCCGTTATAGAGGACTCGCCCCTTGCCGTAATCGCGCGCCCAGACGACCGCGAAGTCGCTGTCGCGGCGCACGCCTTTTTTGGTCAGGTCGACCTTGCCGGCATCGAGCCGTAAGAGCACGCGCACGCGATCGCGTGAAAAATCTTTGATTTGGTAGATCTCGTCCTTGAGCGTGAATGAGCGGGGCAAATGGCCCATGCCGGGGAAGGCCGGATCTTCGACCGCAAGCGGCGCGGCGAATTCACCCCACGGGTGGCCGTCGTAGTAGCCGCCGAGCATGTTGCCGTACTCCGGCCACGAGAGAAACGTGATGGCCGCGCTGTGGATGCCGATGAATCCCTTGCCGTCGTCACGGATGAACGACAGAAAGTCGGCCTTCTGGTTTTCATCCATGTCGAGCTCACCGTCGGTGAAGAAAACGACGGCGTCGAAGTTATTCAGGTTCTTGGCACCCCATTTGAGCGGCTTCTTGGTGATGGCGGTGCAGTCGGTGCGTAAATAGGTGTTCCAGAGCTTCGAGCTCTTCCCCAGATTGTACAGCGTGACCATCGCGGTCGAGACCGATTCGTGCTGGTACCCCTTGCTCTGGCCGACGAAGAGAAGATTGCGTTTCTTTTCCTGGGCCGGCGCTAATTCGTGTTTCACGATCCTGGGACGGCGAGCCTCCCGGCGAGCCGCTTTCCCATTCGGCTCGGCTGGAGCCTCGCCCTGCCCGGCCCACACAAGGCCATTTAGGGCGCTGAGCCCGGCAAACAGCAAAAGCGCCAGGATGCGCCACCGGCGGCTCATCGCGCCCTCCCGCTTGGCGGAGCGCCTTCCGAATCGATCAGTCCGCGCATGAACGCCGCGGCGAGCCGGGCGTTTTCATGGGCGTAACTGATGTCAACGGTCTGCCCATCGACCTTGGGCAATTGGTGGCAGAGCTCATAGCTGGTGTAGCCGTTGTAATCGATCTCGCGCATCGCCCGCACGAAATCGCGGTAGTACTGGTTGGTATCGCCGGCGACCACTCCGTCGATCCGGTCGAAACCGCGAATGGAACCGTCCGCTCGGCGCTCGAACTCGCCGCCGAAGTGCGACAGGACCTGCAGGGCACCGACGTCGTGCGCGGCCTGGCCAATGGCGGCCGGGCTCTTGTCGGTCATGAGCGGCACGTCCAGGCAGACTTTGAGATGGGGCGAGCCAACCTCGCGCACCATCCGCAAGACGTCGTGATGGTCGCGGATGATCGGCCGGTGGTTTTGCAAGGCGAGCGTCACGCCGGCGTCGCCGGCATAGCGAGCGCACTCGACCAACGCGTCGCGGCACCAGCCCCAGATTTCCTCGGCGGAGAATTTTTCGTGGATGATCGGCCAGAGGCCTTCGGCGATGTCGTAGGAGGCAAGTTGAGGGTGCCGCGTCACCCCCCACCATGCCAGAAAAACCCGCAGCGTGCGAGCGCCCAGATCAGACGTCATGCGCACCAGGTCTCTCACAAAGCAGATCTGGGCTTCGCGCACTTCTGGGACGGGGTTGCTGAAGTCGTTGTTGGCGGCCACGGCGAAGATCTCGATTCCCTCGCCGGCGGCAATCGAGCGCAGCTCGCGGCAGCGAGGGGCGGGCCAATCGAGCGGATTGCCGTGCGGCCGTTTGCCGTCGATTTCGATGCCCTCGTAGCCGTATTCCTTGGCCTTGGCAATCATGGCGGGTAGCGAAAGTGCCTCCCCGCGATACCACAGACCCAGATACGTGATGCTGTAAAGACCCAGTTTCATAACCACTCCTGTCTGGTCGTCGAGTCGAAGGAGGCAAAGTACCACGGGACAGATTGGGGCGCGGTCGCGGCCGTCAGTTCAGCCGTCCTGCCGCCCACAAGATGGCGTTGTGGACGAGCGCGCGATACGCAGGATTACGGTGAGCACTCGGGCCGTGACCCAGTTGAATGGCGACCACCCGCGACGTCGTACACGGGCCGATCCACGCGACCAGGCGATCGCTGTTCGGGTTGTCCGTAAAAAGGAGCGCCCGGTTCCGCGTTGAGAAATACATGCCTTTGTACGTCTCGTCCTCGATTTGAAATGGACCGATCTCCGCGGTGATCGGGTGTTCTCCGGCGGGGGTGACGTCGATCCGCTGGTCGTTCTTGACGGTTGACGCCGGGTGGTCGCCCTCCCGCTTCAGGCGGTAGCGGCCCCCCACGACGTCTTCGTACCACCAGGGCCAATCTTGAAAGTCGAGCAAGGCGTGGTGCAGCACCACGATCCCCTTGCCGCTCTCGACGAAGTCGCGGAGGTTTTTCTGGGCGGTCTCGTTCAAGGCGCGCGTGAAGTCGTAGAAGACGAGCACGTCGTATTTCCCGCGGAGGTCGTGGCGCAAAGGCCTCGCTGCCCGAAGCAACCGACATCGAGGGCAGGTCGTCATGTCCCTCGAACAGGCTGTAGAACGACGTCGCGTGGTCGTGCCCGCCGGTGATCAAGAGGCCAGAGAGCGGGCGGGCGCGGGAAGCGGGCTCGCTCGAGCCGGCGGGCCCCGCCGTTGCGCCTGCGCTCGACCTAGCCAACTCCTTGATGCGGATGTTCTTGAACTGGACCAGGCTCGGCGGGCTGGTCCAGGCACCCGACTTGTCCTTGGAGCCGTGGTGTTGCAGCGCGATCTTGCCACGCGAGGGCAGATCGGGAATGGTGGCGCCCGGAATGACGGTCTGGCCGTTCAAGATCACCGCGACGGTCTGGCCGCGCACCGTGATCTCGAAATGGTTCCACTCGCCGACCGGCTTGTCGGCGCGGGTGCGCGGAGTGACGGCCGCGCGCACCTCGGGCGCCGTCTTGGGATCGGTGCGCAGGCCGTACATTTCGCCCGACCCGATCGGCCAGCACCAGATATTGACCTGAAACCGTCCGTCGCCCCGCAAGTAGACCCCGGAATCGGCATCGGGAAGCGCCATCCGCATCTCCTTGCCGCGGATGTCCGTCGCATGCGTTCCATCCGGCAGGATGTATGGGACGTTCTTGTTGAGAAACGGCGCCTCCTTGAGCCGCCAATCGAGCTCGAGCACGAAGTCGCCATACTCGCGGTCGCTCCACAGCGCCTTGTCGCCCTGCGCTTCACTCGCGGCATCGTAGTCGATCGTGTTGTCGACGACCTTCCAGTGTCCGTGATCGCCGGGGGGCACCTGCCAGCCCGTGAGGCTCTGGCCGTCGAACAGCGAGATGAATCCGTCGCGCGCACGATCGTCGGCGGCGCAAACCAGAGAGGCGAGCAGCAATCCGGCGACGGCAACCATCAGGGCCTGCCGCATTTTCATGGTCGAGCTCCTTGCGGGGTTTGATCGCTGCACTCTAACCGAAAAACGCGGCGGGTTGTAGCTTGTGGTTGCGCGACTCAACTGCCCTTCCGCCGCGCGCCTGACTTCGATCCCCGCGTCGCGGTCGTTGTCGGCTTGGCGGGCGCAGAGGAAGGCTTGCCGTCGCGCTTTGCCAAGGGCGCCTTCTGCGCGGTTGTCTTGCCGTTCGCCGCCGTCTTGGCCGGCGCGGCGCAGGTGCGGGTGCAGCCTGCCCCAGCCAGAAGTCGAGCTCCTGGAGCTTTTCGCCCTGGAAATAACTGTCCTGCCACGAGTCGGCGGCGACAAGGCCATCCCATTTGTCGGGCGTCTTGCTCGTGGACCGAACGTACCGCCAGCGATACTGGTTGTACACGGTCATCACGTTGACAGCGTACTGCGCGGCGAGCACCGGGTCGTTCTCGACGATGACCAGGTTGTCGTCGTTGGACCCGCTAGCTCTGGGGCCCAGGTTGTGCGAGCCCGTCATGACGACCGGGTGATCGCCGAACGGGTCGACGACGATCAACTTGCTGTGGACCATGACAATCGTGAAGCTCTTCATCTCGGGGGCCCAGTATTTCAACCGATCGTCGATCGCGGCCGGCAGGGCAACTTCGTCGGAGGGCGTCACGAGATGGCCCCGGTGAACCATCTTGATCAGCGGCTGCTTGGTGCCGCCCGGATCTTCGTTGGCAACACCGTGGATATAAAGCTTGTTGGCATCGAGCGCCAGGATGTCGTTCAAGAGCGTGCCTGTCGGCCCGGGATCGAAAACGAGGAAGAGCACGCCTTGCTTCGCTCCCTGGATGAATGCTCGCGCGCTGGCGAGGTCGACTTGCTTTTTCACCGGCGCGAACCAGACGGTGACCGGCCGCTTGTCGATCTTGGCCGTCTTCAGTTGACAGTTCGAGGCGATCAAGCTGGGTGGAAACTCATTCCCGGCCGCCTTCAGCTTGTTCCACTGGTCTAAGAACAGCTTGGCGATCGCGGGGTCGTCAAAAAGAATGCCGTTATTCGCCTGGGTGCACAGGCCCACAACGGTCCAGTTGGTGCTGCCGGTCCAGACCTTCTGGGCGACGCCTTTGGCATCGGCGAGGACCAGGAACTTGTTGTGAGCGAGGTGGTCGCCGGTCACCATGCGGTTCGACAGGCTCACGACCTTTGCCAGCTCCTGGCGAGCGGCGGCGTTCTCGTCGCCGCCGGCGTTTGTCTTCGACTTGTGTGTGCCGTTGGCCAGAATGACGTTGGCTCGCTTGCCCATCGCCTTGAGCGCCGCGATCAGTTCGGGGTCGTCGAGCTCGAACAGCACGGCGTAAATCGAGCCGCCGGATTTTTGCGCTGCGCTCAAGAGCGATAACATCTCGGGCCGCAGCGAGGCGGAGAGGAAGTTGCGGATCGGGTCGCCCGGCGTGGCGATGCTCTCGGCCAGTTTTTTGTGCCAGCCCTTGGCGGGAACGCTCGCCAACTGTCGCGAGAGCCATTGCGAGGCGACGATTCCGCGGTTGAAGTAAGGGTTGATCTTGTTCCCCTTTGACACCACCAGCACCGGATCCGAGTACGCGCTGGCCTGGTCGCTGCTGCGCCTGAGCTTGCTCGCGGTCCCGATCATCGGCACGACCTGGTACTGCAGCTCTTGCCCGGGCTCGGCCATGTAATCCGACCACATGAACTTCTGAATCGGCCACTCGGTGCTCGGTTTGTGCGTGCCGGCCGTGGCGTCGGGATCGGTGCTGAAGCCGACCCAGGTCTCGACGACCACTAGGGCGGCGCCCTTGGGCTTGCGGATCAAGGCAAACCCCAGGCAGCCCGCGATGCGCTTGTCGGACTTCCACACGACATAGGTGTGGTCGCAGTTGGAATACGCTTTAATCGTGATCGCCATGTGCCGCTCCTCCGCGGAAAGTGAAGTCATTCCGGACGGCTAGGGGTTATCCAGTTAGCAGAAGCCGCCTAATAAAGCAATGTCAAGAAACCGACCAGAGACGCGGAATCACGGCGGAAATCCGCGCCCGGCGCTTCCCGCATTTGGACCGAACGACGTCGGCAAGAAGTCGCCGGACGAAATCGGCAGAGCGTCCGATCTCAACGGGTTTCGCAGCCGGATCTCTTGTGGCAGAATTGTTCGTAGACAGACGGCGTGGGACAGGCGACCGGCGGCCCATCCCAGCGAGGACATTTTGAACGGAGATCCAAAATGAGGCTCTTCAGAGCGGGTGTGATGCTGTGCGTTCTCGGTGCCATCGCCGCCGACGATCCCAAGAAAGGCGACGCCGAAAAGTTCAAGGGTGAGTGGAAGGCGTCTTCGATGAAGCAAGGCGGCGTGGTCGTAGGCGCCGAATTCATCAAGGGCTTGAAAATCAGCTTCGACGGCAAGAGCTACGTCAACACCGTCGGCGACCAGGTTGAAGAGGGAGATTATACGATCGATCCTTCCCAGACGCCCAAAACGATTGACCTGGACATCAAGAAAGGGAATGACGCCGGCAAGAAGCAGCTTGGCATTTACAAGTTCGAGGACGGCAAGCTGATCATCGTGGTCACCGAGGCCGGCTCGAAGGAGCGGCCGAAGTCGTTCACATCCAAGGAGGGCGACGACGTCATCGAGTTTGTGTTTGAGCACGAGAAAGCGTGAACTGCAAGCGCGCTTGCGAGCCTATGTCGTTCCTGGAGCAGGCTCGTTCAGGTCGGCCGCGCGCTTGAGCTCGGCAATCACGGCTTCGTTGGCCTCGGGAAAGCGCAGTCTGCCGAGCTCGGTGACGCTTAGCCAGTGAAACCCGAGCTCGGGTGCCGGCTCGGCTCTATCGTCTTCGGTGGTGCAGTCGAAGAAGTGCAGTTCGACCAGAGCGTGCGGGTAGCGGTGGACGGTGACTTTTCTCAAGGGACCGACCCTGACCACAATCCCGATTTCCTCGAAGCACTCGCGAGCGGTCGCCTGGGCCGGCTGTTCGCCCGGCTCGCACTTGCCGCCGGGAAATTCCCAGTAACCGGCGTAAACCGTTTCCGCCGGCCGTTGCCGCACGAGGTACCGCTGGCCGCGCCTGATGATCGCGATTCCGGCTCGCACAGGCCGCTCGGGTTCGGCGGGCGCGCTCATAGCCGCCGCAGCTCGTCGTCGTTGGCGAGAGCGGCCGCGAGGTCGGGATGCGTCGCCTTGACCTTTTCGAGAATGAGCGCCTTCACCTTTTCGATCGCGCGGCCGGGCGATCCCATGACGTGATAGCCACAATCGACATGGAGCAGCTCGCCGGTGATCCCTGATGCGAGGTCCGAGAGCAAGAACATTCCGGCGGCGCCGACCTCCTCGCGGGTGATGTTGCGATCCAGAGGCGCCGACATTTCGTACAGCCCGGCGAGCTTGTCAAAGTCGCCCACGGCCGAGGCCGCAAGTGTCTTGACCGGCCCGGCCGAGAGGGCGTTGACCCTGATCTTCTTGGGCCCGAGGTCATAGGCCAGGTACTTGACCGCGGCGTCGAGGGCGGCCTTGCACACGCCCATCAGGTTGTAGCCGGGCACGACGCGCTCGCCGCCGAAGTAGGTCAAAGTAGCAATCGCGCCCCCGCCGGGCATGACCCGGGCGGCGTGTCGAGCCACGATCGCCAGCGAATAGACGCTGATATCCATCGCGGTCTTGAAGCCTTCGCGTCCGGCGTTCACGAACGAGCACTTGAGGTCGTCCACCGGCGCAAATGCGATCGAGTGAAGCACGAAATCAAGTGCGCCGAAGGTTGCTTCGGCCTGGTCGAATACGCGAGCGACGTCTTCGTCTTTCTGCACGTCGCATGGCACAATCAACTTGGCGCCGATCGGCTCGGCGAGCTTGCGCACTCGCCGTTCCATCTTATCGCCGGGGAGGTGCGTGAAGCCCAGAAGGGCGCCCTCGGCGTGCAGCTTCTGCGTGATGGCCCAGGCGATGCTGAAATCGTTGGCCACGCCCAGGATCAACCCCTTCTTTCCCTCAAACAACCCCATCTCGCGCCCCTTTCGCCGCTGGCGACCCCGGAAACGTTTGTCTTATCCCTGCCGAGACCTCAGCGTTGTAAAATACCGGGACTGATCGCGCGGCTCAACATCGAGTTGGCCGGAGAGCACGGCCGGCGCGACCGGGCATCGGGGCGACAAGATGGCAGAACTGCACGGCAACGAACCGGGCCGGACCGCGGCTGCGACCCAGGCGAGACCGCTAGGGCGCTGGCTGCCTTCGGCTGAAACGCTCGCCTGGAGCATGGTCGCCGTCGGCTGTTTGATCCGGGTCATTGAGTACGCCCGCTGGCGCGAGATTTACAGAGACGAGAGATCGCTCCTGGCCAACCTCTTGAGCTTGTCGGTCCTTGACTTTCACACCAGGCTCAGCGAGTCTCAGCTCGCAGCGCCCGGCTTTCTGCTCGTCGAGCGGCTGCTCGTCCGCCTGCCCTTTAGCCCGCTGCACTCGGGGCGGTTCTTCCCATTCGTCTGCGGCATTGCGTCGATGTTTGCGATGCGCGCGGTCGCTCGCCGCTATATCGGTCGTCTCGCCGTCCCCATCGCGGTCGGGCTGTTTGCCTTTGACGAGTGGCTGCTGTATTACTCGTGCGAGCTCAAACAGTATTCCACCGAGGTCCTGCTGGGGTTGGGGGCCCTCTGGCTGGTCGCCGGTCCGGAACCGTCGGCCGAGCGGGCCGAGCCGAGTGGGCCCGCGCCCTTCACCCGGCGCCGGCTGATCGGGCTGGCCGAATTCGGCATGGCCGGCGTCTGGTTCTCGTTTCCGCTCTCGTTCGTTCTCGCGGCCGTCGGGACCTACCTGATCGCCGCGGCCGCGGCCCGCAAGGACTGGGGCCTGGCTGCCCGCACCCTGGCGATAGGCGCCGCCTGGGCCGCCAGCTTCGCGCTATGCTTTGCCATGTCGCACGCAATCCTGAGCAATGACGGGTTCATCTGGACCTGGTGGAACTTCGCATTTCTACCGTTCCCGCCGCGGTCGTGGGCCGACGCGGTGCGCGACTTCTGGCACGTGCTCAACGTCTTCAACAGCCCGGCAGGCGTGCTCACGCCGCTTGGGGTCGTGCCGTCGGCATTCGTCGCCGGGGGATTGTTTGGGCTCGGCTCGATCGCGCTCTTGCGCCGGTGGCCCGGCGGCCTCTACCTGCTGACGGCACCGATGCTCTTTGCGCTCGTCGCTTCGGGACTGCGTCAGTATCCGTTCCACGGCCGGCTGCTTTTGTTCCTGGTGCCGGCGCTGCACCTGGTCGTGGCCGAAGGCGCTCGGCGCTCGACTCGGCCCGGCGGCCGCTGGCTGACCTTTACACTCGGGCGCGTTCTTGCTCTTCCAGCCGGCTCGAGACGTTTTCTGGCATTTCGTCATCGTCAAGCGCATGCATTCCACGTTTGACTCGCACGGCGACCTGTTGCCGGACATGTTCGATTATTTCGAGAAACTTGACGACCGAGCCAAGCTCAGGCGCCAGCAGCCATGAGCGATCGCGACCAAGAACGTGCTCGCCCGGCACCGATCGAATGGCTGGCGGCGCCGGGCCCGCTCGGCTTTTCGCGCGGAGCCTGGCTCATCGCGGCCATCGTGCTGGCCGCAGGCTGTTTGCGCTTGTTCCAGCTCGGCCGGCTGTGCTTCTGGTACGACGAAGTCGTCACCATGCGGCTGGCGCGCTCCGCCGGCCCGCGCGCCTTGTGCACGCGGCTGTTCCAGATCGACGCAACCCGGGCGCCGCTCCATCCGCTGGTGCTCCAGCAGTGGGTCCGTGTCTTCGGCGCAAGTGAGGGAGCCGCCCGAGCGCTCAGCGTGGCCTGCGGGATCGGCACCATTGTCTTGGTCTATGCGATCGGGCAAATCGCGTTCGACCGGGCCACGGGGCTCTGGGCCGCCTGGCTGGCGGCCTTGAGCCCGCTCCTCGTGGTCTATGACCGCGAGGCCAGGATGTACGCCTGGCTCGTGATGTTCACCTGCCTTGCCTGGTACCTGCTGCTCTCGCTGCGGCGCAGGTTCTCGGCGATGCGCGCGGTCCTTTACGTGTTAGCACTGGCGGCGCTCGGCTATTCGCATCCGCTGGGATTGTTGATGCTTTTCACCGTGGCCGTTGCTGCTCTTGTCGGCATTCGGGGCTCCCTCAGGGCGGGCAAGCGCTGGCTGATACTGCACGCCGCAGCCGTTCTGCTTGTGCTCCCCTGGATCGGGAACTACCTCGATCATCCGCCGGAGTTCGTGAGCGGCCGCCTCCCCCTGCGGTTCCTGCTCGGCACGCCGATCGGCTTTATCGGCGGCAACTCGTGGCTGCTGCTCGGCCTTGCCGGGCTGATTGTCTTCGGGATCGTCCGGCAGGTTCATGAAGCCCATTCTGTCGGCGAAGAGGGCCTCGCTCGCGACCGCTCGATGGCGTTGGCCTTCTTGCTCCTCTGGCTCATCGTGCCGCCGACCTTACTCTATCTCTACTCGTGGCTGGCCCACCCGCTCTTTGGCCCGGCCCGGTACACCGTTTTTGTGGCACCGGCGTTCCTGCTGCTTGTGGCCGCGGGGTTGAGCAAGGCCCCGGCGGTAGCGCGATATCCGCTGGCGGCGATCCTCCCGGTGATCTCGGCGCTGGCGCTTTACCCGGCGGCGTTTGACCCCAATCTCAAGGCCGATTGGCGCGGTTTTTCCAGCGAGTTGGCGCGCCGCGGCTGCCGATCCCGGGCGAGCGATTGTCGTCATCGTGGCCTCGACCGGCACGCACAGCAATGTCGAGGTCGAGACGGCGCGGTACTATCTGCCGGCCACCTGCGCGGTCATCGCCGGCGACGAGGCCACGGCCGCGGTCCTCGACCGCCTGGGCGCCCTTGCGGTTTACTACACGATCGGCTGGCGGCCGGGGCAGCAAAGCGCGCAGCCGCCGCAGCCAGTCGGAACCTACGTTTTCCGCGAGGCCGAGCGCTACCCAGGTTTGATCGTCTATCGAGCCTTGCGCTCGTTACCCTGAGCATTGCGCCGGCGGGGCATCGGCGGGCTCCATGACCGGCAGGGCCAGCACACCCAGGGACTCGTCGAATGCAGACCGCGCCATTCCGAGCGCCTTCTGGGTGGCGGCGCCGATGCGCAGACTTCGGTCCTTGAGCTCCGGAGGGACGGCGCCCAGGCCCAGCATATCGACGATTTTGAACGCCCCTTTGACTTGCGGGTCGTCAGCGAGGTCGCGGCCGGCCTGGGGCGCGAGGTCATCGGGTCGGACGGCGGCGCTGCGGAAGCCCACCGGGGACCAGCGATTGCCCGGCCCTCGGGCCCAAAGCGTTGATTCGACCCCCACGCTGCTCAAGTCGGCTTGAATCTCCAGCCGGGTGACGACTGCACCGGCGCGGCCGCGCGCCGCCAGGCCGTTCAGTTTCTCTTCAAGCGGGTCGGCCTTGGGTCCCTGATCGAAGTCCAGCAGGCGCTTCAGCTCCGATACGGCCGTCGACAACCCGACCGCGCCAAAATCCTGTCCCGGACCGGAGTCGGCCATGACGGTGTCCTGGAACCGAATGAAGCGAACGCCGGAATCGACGGTCACCTCGGTGGCCGCCCGCCGCGCCATCCACTTGGCGTCGGGCTCGGGCAAGAGTGGGAGCAAGCTCTCGAGCGAGGCCGGTGCCTCGGTGCCGACGGCATTGACGGCATAACCGCGCGCTTCCAGACGGTCTTTCAACTGGTCCAGTGGGGTCGACTCGGGCTCGGGCAGCCGCAGAGCCAGGCGAGCCGCAGCAGCCGTTCGGCGCTCGCGGGCTTGCGATCGAGCGCATGAACCTCGCTGCGAGGCAGCCGCACGGCAAGCAAAAACGACGGTGCCGGCCCGCCGGGCGCCGTCAGCCGAGCCAGCTCCTGGTCGATCCACGTAACGATCCGATCGTTCTGGCCTGCGTCTCCATCGGCACCCGCGGCTCGCTCGCGCCGCCAGGTTTCCAGCCGCCTGCGCCTATCGGCAATCGCCTGGCGGGTGGCGGCAGCACTCGTGCGTTCCCACTCCCGCGAATGCTTCGGCTGGAGTTTCTCGGCCCAGCTTCGCCGGACCACAAAATCGACCGAGCCCCGCGGGCCCGGCGTGGTGGCCGTCACGAGCCCCAGCACAGCCGACCCGTCACG
Source organism: uncultured Isosphaeraceae bacterium (assembly GCA_963830625.1). Classification (GTDB taxonomy): domain Bacteria; phylum Planctomycetota; class Planctomycetia; order Isosphaerales; family Isosphaeraceae; genus CAWHMZ01. The sequence goes on from CAWHMZ010000016.1 coordinate 114,067, forward strand.
CAACGTCAACTTGTCGGCGGCCGCGCCAGCCGCCCCGCCCTGCCCGTCTGCTCCAGCCAGAACGAGCCCCACTAGCAATATGTGAGCGACCATGGCTGCTGACCTCCCGTGCCGTTGTCAGCTAAACTGAACGATCAGCCGACGGATGGTCGGACTGGTCCTGTTGATTATACGTAATCGAAACGGAAAACGTTGCCACTCAGGCCCAAATTCGCCGGCGGGCGGGCCCGAGACGACGACCTTTCCTTTTACCGGGAAAGCGCGGGCTTGATGACGGCGACGCGGCTGGAGCCACTGGGCGATTGTGCATTCCTGGCCCACTTCGACACCGAGGCGGCGGCCGCCGACTGGGCCGGGGCCGCGCGACCTGCGATTTGCCCGGGGTGACCGACGTGGTGGTCGCTTATCGAACGGCCGCAGTCTACGCCGACCCCGAAGCCGCCGACCTGCCCGAACTGGAATCGCGCCTCGCCGCCATCAAGCCTGCCGCCGTGGCGCGGCCTGCGGGCCGGCGCATCGTCATTCCGGTGTTCTACGACGGCGCCGACTTGCACGACGTGGCGCTCCGCCTGCAATTGACCGAAGCCGACGTGATCGCCCTGCACACCGGGGTCGACTTCCACGTGTTCGCCATCGGATTTCTGCCAGGTTTTCCTTACGCCGGCTATCTCCCCCCTGCCCTGTCCGGCCTGGCGCGCCGCGATGCGCCCGAACGCGCGTGCCGGCAGGCTCCGTCGCCATCGCCGGCCGGCAGACGGCGATCTACCCTGTTGAATCGCCGGGCGGCTGGCACTTGCTGGGCACGACGCCACTCTCTATCGCCGACCCCGCGACGGGTTACTTTCCGATCCGAACCGGCGATCGACTCCGCTTCGAGCCGATCACGGCCGGTGAATTCGAGGCCCGACGCCATGAGCGACTCGCCTGAGACACCGCACGCCGCTGGCGGCGGCTCGATCGATCTTAACGCCGACCTGGGCGAAGGGTTTCCTAACGACCACGAGGTGCTAAAGCGCGTGACATCGGCCAGCATCTGCTGCGGCGCACACGCCGGCACGCCCGAAGTGATCCGGCAAACGCTCCACGCTGCACGCGCCCTGGGAGTCGCCGTGGGAGCGCACCCGGGATACGCCGACCGCGAAGCATTCGGGCGCCGCCCGCACGCGATGACGGCAGCCATGGTGCGCGGCGCTCATCGCCGGACAGTTGCACGTGATCACGGCCCTGGCCGCCGAGGCTGGCGTGAGCATCGCATTCTTGAAGCCCCACGGCGCACTCTACAATCAAGCCCAGCACGAAGCAGAGATCGCCCGGGGAGTGATCGAGTCGGCAACCGAGGCTGCACTGCCGCTCCTGGGCCAGCCCGGCACGCTGCTGGCGCGTCTGGCGCGCGACCGCGGCGTGCGGTTCGTTCCCGAGGGCTTCATCGACCGCCGCTATCGCGCGGATGGCTCGCTCGTTCCCCGCACCGAAGAGGGCGCCGTGCTGCATGACGCCGACGAAATCGCCGCGCAGGTTGTTCGGCTGGCGCGCGCGGGCGAGGTGGCGACCCTTTGTATTCACGGCGACGACCTGCGGGCCGTCGCCAACGCCGACCTGGCCCGCCAAGCTCTCAAACGCGCAGGCATTGCCGTGCGCAGCTTCTTGGATGGTTCTGACTGATGGGCCTTGTCGTCATCGATCCTGGCTTCTACACGACCGTTCAAGATGCGGGGCGCCGCGGCTACCGCGAATGGGGCGTGCCCGCGGGCGGGGCGTTTGACAGGGGCTCGGCGGCGCTGGCGAACGCCTTGCTCGGCAACTCAGAAGCGTGCGCCGTCCTGGAATTGACGCTCAAGGGGGGCGTCTACGAGGCCGGTTCTTCCACGGCCCTGGCACTGGCGGGCGCGCCGATGGAAGTCAGCGTGATCGGCCACAACGCGCACGAGCGGCCATGGGAGCTGCCGCTGAGTTTCACCCTGAGACGGGGCGAGCGGCTGGTCCTCGGCAACGCCTTGGCCGGCGCTCGCACTTATCTCGCGGTCAAAGGCGGCTGGCAGACGCCGCTTATACTGGGCAGCCGTTCTCGAGAAGCGCGTGTGCGTGCGGGCGACATCGTGCCCGCCGATGAATCGACGATCGCCACGCGCCGGCCCACCGAGGCCGCGTGGCAGCCGCCGGCGCTCGAGCCCTTGCGGATCATCCCCGCGACCGACAGTCTGAAGCGCCGTGAGCTCTTTGCCGAGGCGTTCTGGTCATCACGCCGATTTGTGGTGGGGTCGCAGAGCAACCGCATGGGCCTTCGCCTGCAAGGCGAGCCGCTCGACTTTACGCCGACCCCGACCGGCTCTCGACTCCAGTGGCTCCCGGCACCGTCCAGGTCGCGGGGGGCCAACTGATCGTGCTGGGAGTCGCGTGCGGCACCATGGGCGGCTATCCCCGCATCGCCCACGTCATCTCGGCCGACCTCGATCGCCTGGGCCAGTTGCGCTCCGGCGACTCGATTCGCTTTCACCAGGTCACGCTCGAGCAGGCGCGCCAAGCTCTTGCGGCAGCGCATCAAGCGCGCCACGCCCTGCTGGCCCGCGTGGCCACCGTGGCAAGCGATCGCTAGGCATGGCAACCCTCGCGAAAACCGAGCTCACACGATGCCGCCTCATGGCTGTGGCTCGATGCCCATCGCCCGCAACTGGGCCGCCAGCTTCTCAGCGCGCGTGCTCGGCGTCGCGCTCCTCCGCCAGCTTTTGATAGCTCAAGAACCGCTGACCATCAGGCCCGTAAATGGCCAGCTCAGGCCCGGAGACGTCGAACCGGATATTCAGTCGAGGGCTGACCCAGCCGTGTAGCGCCGGGATTTCATCGAGCCCAGTTTGTTCGCGCCTCCATCCGTTCATCAAGTTGTAGTCAGGATCGTACAAGTAGTACTCGTCGACCCCGTATCGCTCGTAGAACTTCAGCTTGCGATACATCTCCGGGAAGTGGTTGTTGGGCGAGAGGATCTCGAAGACGACCTGCGGCGCAATTCCCCCTTCTTCCCATTGCTTGTATGAGCCGCGGTAGCCCTTGGGTCGGCCGAAAGCAACCAAAGTGTCGGGGGCGACTCGAATTTCGGGCCTGCCTTCCACCGGATACCAAAACAAGTCGCCCGCCACGAAAACGTCGGGCTGATCGCGAAACACCCGATCCAGGCCCTCTTTGATAGTCACGATCCACTCGAACTGAAGTGTATTGTCGGCCACTGGCTCGCCGTCGCTGTCAGGGTAGACGATCTTCGTCTGGGGGGAGCTCGAGCTCGAGATACTCATCGCACGCTCCACTGCAACCAGCCGCTGGGGCAGTCACCTTGCACTTTACTAATTATACCCCGTCGATCACCGGCGACCAACGCCCGCGGAGCCCAAAGTATGAAGGCTGAACGATGAGCTGTCGCCGCAGGCTCGAGTCTGTTGACCCCATCCGGCCCGTACGGCTATTATATGACATTTGTCGGAGAAAACACGCGCATCCTTCAGAGAGGAGCCAGGAGATGACGGCATCGGTGATCCGCTTTGGCGTCGCGGCGTGGCTGTTCGCATGGGTCGCGGCGGGCTCGCTTGATGCCGGCACCGTGCCGCGCTACGACCTGAAACCCGGCCAGGTGCTCACTTACGAGCAGGATCAATCGTTCAAAGGGAAGAGCCCGACTTCGCGATACACGACAACCTGGACCCTTTGGGTCGTCGGCCGCAACGACGACGGAAGCTGGCGCATTGTCGCCCGCACGGCGAGCCAGTCGCGCAAAGCCGACGGCTCGCTCTTGGGAGAACAGCGCAAGGCGTATGCGCGGTTTGACCTCCGGCCCGACGGCGAAGTTCCGCGCTGTCCGACGCTCGATGCGCGCGTCGATCCGACCCAGGTCTTCCCCCGCCTGCCTGCTGATCTGAAGCAAGCCGCCGCCGGCTGGGAATCGCACGACGAGCTCGACGACGCGACGATCCGTTACAGACCGCAGGCCGGTACCGACACGGCCGACGCCGCCACCTTCGGCTTCGACTCCGACAGCCGAACCTTTGTCGAGCGGATCTATGAAGGCAAAGACCAACGTACTTTCCAGTTCGACCGCAAGCGCGGCGTGATTGCCCGCAGCGAGATCGTGCGCAACTACGGCGCCCACATGCAGAGCGAAGGCAAGGGCAGGCTCGAATTGACCTCGATATCTCAGTTGACGGCTGCCGAGCTGGCGTCGTTCCGTGCCGACTGGGATCGCTATTTCGACATCCAGCCGGCGTATCGCGCGCTCGATTACAAGGCCGAGACGCATGGCAACGAAGCCGAGGTCCTGCAGAAAGAGGCCCGCGCACTGCTGGCCGACGCTCGCGCCCGCGTGACGCTGCCCGAGCCGGCTGCCGCGCTCGACGAACAGCTCAAAACTCACGACCGGTTCGCGAAGTCTCAGGTCGAGGGCGCGAAGCGGTTCGCCGCGGTGATCGGTAAGCAGGCGCCCGCCTGGGAGATCAAAGATCTTGACGGCCAAACGCACACGCTCGACCAGTACAAGGGCAAGGTGCTGGTGCTCGACTTCTGGTACCGCGGCTGCGGCTGGTGCATGCGGGCGATGCCGCAGGTCAAGTGCGTGGCGGCGCACTATCGCGGGCGGCCGGTCGCCGTGTTCGGCGCGAACAACGACCGCGACGAAAACGACGCCAAGTTCGTGGTCCGCGAGATGCAGCTTGCATACCCTGTGCTCCGTTCCGAAGAACTGCCCGCGAAGTACGCGGTCCAGGGCTTTCCGACCCTGGTCATCATCGACCAGGAGGGCAAGGTCGCCGACGTCCACGTCGGCTACTCACCGCAGCTTTACGAGCACGTGACGGCGGTCGTCGACCGGCTGCTCGCCAAGTAGAAAAGAGGGCCGTTGGCTCAGGAAATCGAAGTTGCGCGCGGGTCTCTCTGAGCTCCGTTGGGCGCGGGTCTCCCGACCCCGCCCATGGCGCGACCGAAGGTCTCCCGCTCCGTTGGGCGCGGGTCTCCCCACCCCGTCCACGGCGCGCCGGAGGTCTCCCGGCTTCCGGCTGCACCGATCAGCGCGCAAACGGCTCCCGAGGAAAGCGATGGTCCCAAATCAGCAAGTCCGTGTAACCAGTCCGGCCAAAAGCGCGTGCCTGCTCGGCGCGAGCGCCCCGCGGTCGAGCAGCACCTGGTCAAGCCCTTCGAGCGGTCGCCAACCCAGCGATGAAAGGCGTCGACCAGCACGGCGCGGTCGATGAAGTTGACCTGCAGCGCCAAGAGCCCAAACAGCAAGTTGCAATCGGTGGAACGAGAGCGGCCGTGCGCGGGGCCCTGGAAACTGGGTCAGGAAACTGGACGCGCCTTTGCGTTGCCGCTGACGGCCGGGTTACGATTGCGCATACGACTTTGTCGAAAGCGCCTGAGCCGAGAAAATTGCTCAGGGAATAAGCCGTCACGCCGGGATTCGATCGATTGATTCGTGTCAAGCTCTAGGGACCGTGATGAAACAGTTCCGGCTAAGCACACTCATGCTCTGGGTCGTCATCGCGGCCCTGACCGTCGCCATCGTCGTTCAGCGCCAGCGGGCCGCGCGCGAGGTCGAATTGAGGGCCAGGCTCGACGCTATTCGACCCCCGGTGAAAATCATGCGTCTGCCGTTGAAGACTGAACCGAGATCAATAAATCGATCACATGTTGAGTTTTCAACTTCTCAAGAGAGCCCCGCTGATTCTTTTTGACAACGGCTCCGTAGCGTGTTGTGATGCCGGTGCAGAAGCGATCGACCGCATGCGCTCGTCGATCGATTGCGTCATCAGGCATTGAGAATTCACAGCTAAATTGTGGAGGTCGCCATGGGCTGTCCCGTCATTCATTTTGAGATCGGCTGCCGAGACAAGGCGCGTACTGACGCATTCTTCGGAACGTTGTTCGGCTGGACGATCACCGCCGCGGGGCCGGCGTCGATGATCGACACCGGCGCGGGAAGCGGGATCAACGGCCACATCACCTCGCTGGGTCACGAGCCGCACCACTACGCCACCTTCTACGTCCAGGTGGATGACATCCCGGCCTACCTTGCCAAGGCTGAATCTCTTGGTGGCAAGACGCTCGTTCCCCCCGTCACGATTCCGACGGGAACGTTCGCCTGGTTCGCCGACCCCGACGGCACGACGATCGGGCTCTGGACGCCGAGGTCGGGCTGACTGGGCTTCTGGCTCGCAGAAGCGCCCCGGACGCCGCATCTGGTCCGACCGATCGTCCGATCGATCCGATCCGTCTGATCAATCGCGGCGGCCAGGCTGCACAGTTTCTAGAGCGGGTACGCTGAGCCTCGGTGGCGAATTCTGGGTGTCTGGCGACATGAAGGGATTGTGCGGCGCATGGGTGTCTGGGACTGCGGCCCGAGCTGGTGCTCGTGCTCGTGCCGCCGGCCTGCGTCTCCATTCTGCGGTCTCCTAGGGCCGCCCTCTCGATCGGCCCTTGTGTTGTACAATGCAATTCCACCGCGGTGCGCACGGAGCTATGGGATGTCTTCTGCGACGAACATCGAACCGTGCCTGACGGGAGCCTCGCCATGCGAATTCGGATCCTCGGCGTGACCGTGGCGGCATGCTGTCTGCTCCGTGTTACGGTCTCGGCCGACGAACTTTCGGTCGGAGACCCGGCGCCAGGGCTCCACGTATCCCGCTGGATCAGGGGCGAGAAGATCGAGCGGTTCCAGCCGGGCAAGGTCTACGTTATCGGTTTCTGGGCGACGTGGTGCGGACCGTGCATCGACAGCTTCCCCCAGCTCACCCGGCTCCAGAAGAAATACTCGGGCAAGGGCGTGACGGTCATCGGCGTGAGTATCTGGGAAGACGACCAGGGCGCCGTCGAGGCGTTTGTGAAGGCGAGAGGCGATGCGATGGGTTTCAGCGTGGCTCTCGATCTTGTGCCGGTGGACAAAGTCCGAGAAGCGCAAGCAAGGACGGCGGGCAAGATGGCCGAGGCCTGGATGAGCGCCGCCGGCAAGAACCTGATCCCGGCGGTTTTTATCGTGGGGCGCGACGGCAAGATCGCCTGGATCGGTGGGCCCAGGGACCTGGACGAGCCGCTCGACCGAATCGTCGCGGGTCAGTGGTACAAAGGCGCGCCCGACAAGGAGATCGTCGTCTCGCCGGCGCCAGCCCCGATCCCCGCTTTGCGTGTGGCTCTGCTGCCATTAGATTCGGATCGCACACCCGGCGACGCGGCCCCGATCTATCTCAGGCTGCGTGCGCAAATGGGGGCGCCGGTCTGCGCGAGGCCGCGTCGAAAGCGGCCGAGTGGCTCCGGCGGCCTCTGCGCAACTTTTCCGCCCCCGAAGCGCGAGCCTTCCTCGACCCATGGTCGGAGCACCTCAGGCAGATCGAATATGGCGCCAAACGGCGAACGTGCGATTGGAACTACACGATTCCCGAGCAGAGCGAGCAACTCATGAAGATGCAGGTCATTGATGCGGAAATGGTCCGGTGGAGTACTCTGCTGGCCCTCAAGGCGCGCGCCGAGATTGCCGAGAGTCGTCGCGACGAGGCCCTGAATACGATCGCGACCGGCCTGGCCTTTAATCATCACATTGGCGCAGGACCATTCCTGATGCACCCCTTAGTCGCGATCGCCGGCGATCAACTGATGTTTGACCGAATCGACGAGCTGATCACCCTGCCGGATGCGCCGAACCTTTACTGGGCGCTGACCGCCCTGCCCCAGCCGCTGGTCAACTTCCGTGCGGCCATGGAGAACGAGTCGCGACTGATCGAGCGCCTGGTGCCGGAGCTGACCGAAATCCGTCTAGCGCGCCGCGAAGCCGATTGGTCGTCGCTGCTGGCCAAAATCAACACTCGCATGGACGAGATCCGGAAGATGATGGGGATCACTATGTCCGGCAAGGGCGCCGGCGAGGCATCTTCCGCCGACCTCGACCGGCTCAAGTCCGAGCTCCTCCCGGAGGCCAGGAAATATGCCGCGAACTTGCCGAAGGCGGATCAAGTGGCCAGCGCGCCGATGTCTGACGATCAAATGATCGTCCTCTACATCGCCGGCTGGTATCGCCAGCGGTGGGATGATCTCTTCAAGGCCTCTTACCTCCCATACCCGGAAGCCCGGCCATTCTACGCCGCGGCGAGCGCGCGCCGTCGGAGCGAGGATACGAATCATCCCCTCTCCCTGCTGAGCGGTCTCGCACCGGCCGTCGCGAAGTTCCACGAGCAGGATGCGGAACTCGATCGCAGGGTCGCGGCGCTTCGAGCGGTCGAAGCAGTGCGGCTCGACGCCGCGGCGAACGGGGGGCGGATGCCAGAGTCCTTGGGCGCCGTGAAAATCGTCCCCATTCCTCCCGACACGGTGACGGGTAAGCCGTTCCAGTACACCCGCGACGGCGCCACCGCGACCCTCGTCAGAGAAGGCCCCCCTCCTGCGCGACTTAAAGTCATCTACCGGATCGTGCCTCAAGGAAATTAGAGGACACCGCCAGGACGCGCCACCGACCTCAGAAACTCGCCGATCCCCGCACAGAACCGCCCCGGCGGCCGCGTCCGATCGGTCCGATCCGTCCGATCGAGCACGGCGGCCGGCCTGAAGCGACTGATCGCTTGATCGGCCGGGCTGCCAGTTAGCTTTCAAGGTCGAATCTCACGCCCCCATTTATCGAATGCGCACTTGCAGCGCTTGCATGTGATCTGACCATAGAGCCATTGGCGTAGACCTCGCGGCCGGTGAAGGAAGGCGATGGCAAGTATGTCGCGATAAGTGCTTTCGGCAGATAGCGTCACTTGGCCGCATCGGGGGCAATCCGGCACGGCGCCGACGAGGGCGCTCGAACACACGGGGCACGATGCTGGCCACGATAGGCAATCTCGTCGGCTCCATGGGCCCTCCGGCGTCGTTCGCCATCCGCATCGCGGACAGCGGAGTGCCAGCGCCAAACCGCGGGCCGGCGCACTGGTCGGTCCAGCGAGCCAATGAGCCAGCAAACCGCCCAGACGATGCAGCCGACGACGAGACCTCCCGCCGCACAGACCAAGCCCATCATGCACCCGCCAACGAGCGGTCCCTCCGGTATCTCATGTCGAATTCCCCCAATCGCACCACGCAGAGCACAAGGGAACCGAGGATGATGACCCAAAGGTGCGGCCGGTCAACGTGACGCGGGAAATAGGGTAGCACCGCAGTCCCCCGATCCAAACGTGAGCCCGTCGCGCCCAGAGGAAAAACTACAGTAGACCTCAGGACTCTCGAGCCCCGCAAAGATCACGCTCAATCGGCTCGGCTTGCCAGGGACTTCTCGGCCGGTGATCCAGCATGGGATGGAGCTGGTCGATGACTTGTACCGGCGCAGCAGGCGACCAAGCCAGCGACGATGGCACCGGCGATCGCCCCCGAAGCGGCGCCCAGGATCGCGCCACGGGTCGTCGATAGGTCGCCTAAACCGCGTTCGTGCCAGCGCTCGTGCATCGCGCGGAACGCGAACCAGTCGATCGCCCGGGGGATCGCCCAGATCTTAGCGACGGAAAGTATGATGACGACTGCGAGGCCAAGGCGCCAAGTCAGACGCCGCCGCGTCAACACTCCGACCGCCGCCACGATGAGCGCGGCGACCAAGCCGCAGGGAGCGCCGAAGGTCGCCCCGGTTCGGATCGCGGTGCAAGCCCGACCCCACTCAGTCAGGAACCCGGCAACGTTCGGGACCGTTGTCACCGCGAGCACTCGCCAGGTAGCGAAGATCGCGAGCGCAGACAGGAAAGCGAGCAGGCTGACCATGGTCAAGGCGCGGCGCGACCCGCGATACACAAACATCGTCGTCGCCCCGCTGACCGCCCCTGCGACGAAGAAGGCGGCGGCGAAGCCGACGATTCCGGTGTTCCTCAGATACGTCTGCGTGCCAGTGCGCTGGGCGTACACGACGACCGCAAGGGTCGTCACACCTGCCCATACGATCGCTCCGGCGACCCCGACAGCCAGCGTGCGGAGCGAAGCCGGGACGATCGGCTCCCGTTGCGATGCGCCATTCATTTTCTATTCGGGGTCAGGAGACGCGATCTCATTTCTGACGATGCCTTCCCTCAAATGATACCGCTTGAGAGCGGCTGTCGCCGCTTTCTCTTCGGGTGTCGGCGGTTACCGATCTGCGTGCCCAGAGCGCGCCGACGAGCGGCGCCATCGGGGAGACGAGCAATGAGCTCAAGAATTGGATAGATCGGTGCCGGTATGGGATGACCTCGCGGAGGTGCTGCACGCGGAGATCGATCGGCTACCTGACCGATGATCAGGCGCCGCGGCCGCCGCATCTGATCCGATCGCTGGGTCCGATCCGTCCGATCCGTCTGATCCGTCTGATCGGTCCGATGGGTCTCGACAGCCGGCCCGCACAGTTTCTAGAGCGGGTCCACTTAGACGACAACGGCCACTGCTGCTCCAGGCGGTTCCTCATCCCGCGCTCAACGGTGCGTCAGGGGTGCCCCGTTCCAATCAGCAGGAGTTCAGTACTCCGCTTGGGGCTGTCTCCCAACTACCGTGTCACCGCGCATTGTCCTGCGCCTGACCTCCCGCGCCGTGGACTGGTGAAAACCGCGACAAATTGTGACATTCTCGGACCGCGCCCGCCGGCGAATTTGTTGCGCTCTCGGACAGGAGCCGCCGCTCGAACGGGATGAGGAACGCAGGAAACCAGGAACAGCCCCAAAGACGCATTGGCGCAGTTGAAGCCCCACCGAAATCTTCGTTTCCTTCGTGAGCTTCTGTTCCAAGATCCGACCTGCACCATGCGCCGCGCTATGGCCCGCTGCAAACACGCTTTGAACAGTAGCTAACCCTCAAGGAGCGCGGATTCGCGCAACGAAACTGGTGGGAAGCCCGAAATGCAACAGGGCCAAGTTTTCGTCAGCCCACCCTCGCCATCTCCGGCTTCATCAGCGTGCGCACGTAGAACTCTTCGACCACCGCCCGCAGCATCGGCACGCGCACCAACGAATGCGGGCAGTGATCGACGTACGCGAGCCGGCAATAACTCGCGTCGTTCAAGCCCGCGCGGCCGAGCGCCAGCACAAACCGGTCGGCTGTCTCGACGGGAACCTGGACGTCCGCGACGCCGAAAGGCAAAAGCAAAGGCGGCACCCGAGGGTTGGAGGGGCGGACGAACGCCGCGACTGCCTCCCTACGCGTGCATTCCGACCCGTTCGCGTTTCGAGGTGGTTTGCATAATTTGGGATGCTCACCTTCGGTCCTACGACCTGCACATCACGTCTCTGCTCGACCGTCGCTTCCGGCGGCCCAGCGTTGCTGATCGCCAGGCGCCAGATCTAACGTGCCGGTGATCGTCACCATCGCTAGTCCATCGGATGCACATCGCAGATCACGATCGACGTATCCTGCAGGCCCGCGACGATCTGCTTGCCATCGGGGGTGAAGCAGAGTGCCTCGATCCAAGGGCACGGCGTCTCGATCGACTGGATTTCGCGCTTGTCTCGCAGCCGGAAGATGCGAATGACCCCGCGCCGGGTCAGCCAAAAAAGTGCCGGCCGCAATGGCCTGGCCATCGGGAGAGAACGCCAGGGCGAGCACACCGGCCTCGGGGATCACGATCTCGCGCCGCACGGATCCTGTCTGGCTGTCAAGCCAGACGATCGTGCTCGCGGCCGTTTTGGAACCGCGCCAATTGCCCGCCTGGAACCCGGTGCGAACTTCTCTGACGATCGCCAGGCTCGTGCCGCTGGGCGCGAACTCGCACGCCTTTCTCGCCCAGAAGACAGCCCCCAGCTCTTCTTTGAAGCGCCGGTCACCGCTGGCGAGGTCCACGACCTGCACGCAACCCCCGCTGATCATGGCAACCGAACGGCCGTCGCGCGAGAAAACGGCCCGGCTGACATTCGCCAGGCCCCCTCCCGGTCCTCGGTCGGCGAATTTCTCTAGCTTCGGTTGGGCGATCGGGCGCTCGTTCCCTGGCGACACATCCCAGCGCCCTAGGGTGCCGTCGCCCAATGCGGCGATCACGGAGGAGCCATCCCCGGTGAACGTCACACCGCAGACTAGTTTTTGGCCGACCGACCAGGTGTGAAGCCGCTCGCCGGTCTTGAGATTCCACAAGTTGACTTTCCCCCGGGCCGGGCCCGTAGCAAGGAGTGACCCACCAGCGGAGACCGCGAGCGAATCGACCCAGTTATCGTGTGGGAGAGTTCTCGTTGGTCGCCCCGTCGTCAGGTCCCAGACGCGCACGGTCCGGTCCCTGCTCCCGGAGACCGCCGTCTTGCCGTCGGCGAGGCATGCGAGCGCCACCACGTCGCCCAGGTGGGCTTCAGGAGTGGCCAGGCGGTCCTTGCCCGTCGCCAGGTCCCAGAAGTGAAGGGACTGCCGATTTCCCGTCGCCGCGAGCGTCGTTCCGTCAGGCGAGAATACCAGCGGCCTGTCCGCGCCAAATGAGTCCGCAAGCAAGTCAAACCCCATCCCGCATGAGAATTCCTTCCCGAATGACCCCAGCTCCTTCCCGGTGGCCGTGTCAAAGCACGAGAGTGGGCCTTCGCCCCCGAACGCGGCGACGACTTTTCCGTCGGGCGAGAAGGCCATGTGCGATACACCGGTGCTCCTCTGACTCTTGAACTGCCTGATCAGGGTGCCGTCTCCAACTCGCCACAGCCGGATCTCACCCCCGACACGCGCCTCCCCCGTGGCCAGGATCGTTCCATCGGGCGAGAAGATGAGACTGTCTGGACTGTACCGGCCATCGATCGCGATGCGCTGGGTGGGGCTAAAGTGCGCGACGTTCCAAACGTCGATGGTTCCTCGCCAGGCAATCGCCAGGAGGCGGCTGGTGGCATCGGACGAAAACGCGATCGAATTGGGGGAAAGCCTCGCTTCACCGATCAGTCGCTCCCGGCGAAGGACTTTCATGGAAGCCACGTCCCAGAGCCGGAGCGTACTGTCGAGGCTTACGGTCGCAACGGTCTTTCCATCGGGAACAAAGGCGACCCTTTGGACGTTATCTGGGTCGTCCCATTGGTCCCGGTGAACGACCCGGCCCGTGGCCGCGTCGCTAAGTGTAAGATGATTCACGACGACGTTCCGCTTGGGCTCGAGCTGGAATCCCACGGCGGCGATTGTCTTCCCATCGGGCGAGAAAACGAGATCGCCGATACCTTCGATCCCCAGGTCGATCTGGCGCAGCGTCTTCCCGTCTCGTGCATCCCAAACCAAAAGTCGATACTGTCCACCGTCGGTCACGACAAGTTGACCGTCCGGCGAATAGACTATGTGCCTGATGCTCTGGGCTTGCCGGAAGCGGACAGTGCCCAGGCGCATCGCCACCCCCGGCAGCAAGGGATCGCCATAGCGATCGACCCGCGGCGGTTGGGATGAGCCGGGCGTCCTCGCGACAGCCGGGCCGGGATTGGTCTGCCCATTCTTATCGAGCCACATGGCGCCGGCATGCCAGGCCCAATAGCTCGCCCCGACGCCGAGGCACAACACGACCGTTGCGACTCTAAGCTGGTCTAGCAGCATGGAAGTCAGGACTCCGCGCGCAGGATGGCAGCTTTGTTGCCCGCCATGAATCCCAGTACGATGTGAACGGTGGAATGGATCAGCGGCATGGGAATGGTAGCCTGTGCTTGGCCGGCCGTGCCGGCGACGAGGAGTCCAGCCGGGATCGTCACGCCACGCCGGGTCAGCCGCCGGCGCAACCGCTCGCGCGCCCGAGCCAGCCGGCCCCGGATTGCCGTCTCCGACAGCCCGAGCTGATGAGCCGCGGCGGCGTTGGTCAACCCCTGCAGGTAGCAGAGCACAATCGGTGCGCGAAGCCGCTCGGGCAGATCGTTAATCTCCCCGTGGAGGATCTCCCAATCGTGATCGTCCGCCGCCGGAAGATCGCTTTCGGCGGTCCGCTCCGCGACGAGCTGGTCGAGCGCGCGCCTGCGCCCGCTACTGCGCTTACCGCGAAGTGCCACGCGCTGCGCGACCCCGAACAGCCAGCTCGCGACCGACCCTCGCGTGCGGATGGACCCGGCTCGGTTGGCCAGGACGAGGAAGACGGCCTGAAAGGCATCCTCCGCGTCGTGCGCGTCGTGGAGAACGCCCCGGCAGGTCCGGAGCACCATCGGGCCGTGTCGGATCACCAGCTCTTCGAAGGCCGCCTCCGCGGCCTCGTCGCGCCGCGTGACGAATCGGTCGAGGAGCTGCGCATCGGACAAGGTCCCGATTGCTCCCACGTTGAAGAGCCGGTGCACCTGATGGTGCACCCGGTCGGATAGGTCGCCCGACATTCCTGCCGATCTCCTCGGTCGCTGGTCTCTCCAAAGTAGTCCCCGCTCAGCAGGGGTCCCTCACGAGGATTCTTCGAGGTCGAGACTGCTCGCTCAAATCCTGCGTCGTCTCGCAGTCGCGGACAAGTCCCATCCGGAAAGTGCCGTTCGCCCTTTCGAGGCCCGCGTCTTTGCCGACCATGCCCACAAACAAGGCAACGTGGCCTCCGGCCGAGTTGCCGCAAGCGCCGATGTGATCGGGGTCGGCTTGTACGCCTTCGCGTGCGCCCGTAGCGTCTCCTTACTCCTTGCTACCCGTCTCAACATCTGTTATCTGGCCAACGTGCTTATGAGGCACCGGCCGGATGGACTGCCATTGTGCCGGTGGGTTCCGTGGGTGATCTCACCCGGCCTTGCCGACCAGTTGCGGCGCTTTGGCCGGGCCGAAGTCGAGGATTAGACCGAAGATTGATGTCGCGTCGCTGATGAGGTGGGCCTTCTCGGCACCGGTCAGCACGCGCGGGGCAACAAGCGCCGGAGTTGCTGCTTGAAAGTCGAAACCGCTCCGGCTTGCACCTCGGAGGGGAGCTCGGTCTCGTCCCTGTCTGTCACGCGGTTGCCACCGTGGTCGAAGACCCTGATGTGGAGCATTGCATTGTTGTCGATGCCGATGATGACCAGGCTCCTGTCCGACGTCGGCACTCCCGTGCCATCTCCCCAGGAGACCAGTCGAACGTCGAACCCGAAGCTAACGTTCAACTCGGAGTCGAGGACCAACTGATCGCCGTTGAACTTCAAGGTCAGAGTGACGATGAACGGCGTTTCGTAGAAGCAGATCTTGGCCTTGTAAGTATGGTCCGCGACCCAGGCACCGCTGACGGCCGCCGGCTGCTCCGGGAACATCGATCCCAGCGCGACTCTCCCCTTCTTCCACGAACCGGCGCCGCAGGCGATCCGCCATTCGGCGCCGTCGATCCGCGCAATGAGGGTGACGGCCTCGCCGTCGCGCTCGAGTGCTATCGCCTCGATCTTGAGGTTGTTGGAGCGGAAGGTGTACTTCGTGTCGGTGAAGTGCGCGGGCGAGGCGGAGCCCTTCTGCGTCGGCAGCGAGAGGCCGTCGAGGGTCTGCTGTAGCTTGCGGCGAGCGTCCTCGTCGGGCGGCAGGGACTCGGACTTCAGGGCCGGGAGCAGCTTTTCCCATACCAGGTTGAGCACGTACTGCATGTCCTTGACGGCGCTGGTGATGGCGATCACGGCATCCTGTTCGGGCATCACGATGCAATACTGCCCGAACGCCCCGTCGCCCCGATAGGCGCCGTGTCGGCACCGCCAGAACTGATAGCCATAGCCCTGCTCCCAGTCGCTCTTAGGGTTGCTCCCGTTCGAGGTCTGGCGCGCCGTGGCGGACTCGACCCAGCTTTGCGGCAACAACTGGCGTCCGTTCCACCTGCCCTTCTGCAAGTAGAGCTGGCCGAAACGCGCGATATCCTCGGTTCGAATGCTCAAGCCATACCCGCCGAGGGTGATGCCCTGCGGGCTGGCACCCCAGGTGTGGTTCTCGATGCCCAGCGGCTCGAAGAGGCGCGGGCGTAGGTAATCGAGCACCGTCTTGCCCGTCGCCTTCTGCACGATGGCCGAGAGCATGTACGTGGCCGACGTGTTGTACAGGAAATGGGTGCCGGGCTTGTGGGGCACCGGCGGTGACAGGAAGGCCTTGGTCCAGACCTGGTCCGGCGGGCGGGGCGGCTCGACCTGGTGGCCGGTGGACATCCGCAGCAGGTCGCTGACCCGCATCGCCTTGAGGTTCGCACTAGGCTGGGCCGGGGCATCCTCGGGGAAGAACTTCAGGACCTCGTCGTGGAGGCTCAGCTTGCCCTCGTCGATCGCCAGGCCGACCGCGGTGGACGTGAAGCTCTTGCTGAGTGAGTACAGGGCATGCGGAGCGTCGGCGCTGTACGGCGACCACCAACCTTCGGCCACCACGTGGCCATGACGCACGAGCATGAAGCTGTGCATCGAGTCTATGTTCTTGTCAGCCGCTTCGATGAACGCAAGGAGTGCGGTGGGCGAGACGCCCTGGGCCTCGGGGCTGCTTCGCGGCAACCGCGACGAGGAGCGTTCGGCCGCGAAGCCCCAGGACCCGGCGACCAATAGGCAGACGGCGAAGAGCAGCGTTCTCATGCTGGTGACCCGATGAGGTTCGAGGACCGCTACCGGAAGCCCAGGTCCGATGCTACCGGATAATCCTCGATCCTCCGAGCGGGTGCAACCGGGTCGTGCGGAATCTGAATTTTACCAGAGCGGCGCATATCCAAGTTGGCGGCGCAGCAGTCCAATCTGGCCAGCGTGCAGCATCTCGTGACGGGCGCACCAGAGAAGCATCAGCAGCTTCGTGCTGGCAAAGGGATGGGGATCTTGGACAGGCTGATCGAGTTCGCCTTCGCCCAGGCCCAGCAGTTCCTGAAGAACCTGCTCATGCACTCGATCAAACACGGCCCGGAGTTCGGACTGGTTGGGGTACTCCGCGGGCTCAGGGTCCGGCACCGAGTCCGGCCCGAACAGAGTCAGGTGCTTCTCCGAGAGCAGATCAGTGCGCTGAGGTTGCGGACCTCGAATATCGCAGAGCACAAGGCTGTACTCGGCAAACGCCAGGTGGCCGACCTGCCAGGCGATGTGGCTGACGCCGCCCGGCGGCTGCCGAAACCACTCGGTCGCCGGGGTCTGGTCCAGCAGGCGGATCGTGTAGTCGCGGGCGAAGATGATCTGGTCGATGGCCAGTTGCAATCGGCTCATAGAGTTCCCTCTCGCAGCCCTGTGAAACCTGAAGGAGGGACATCTCCTCACCTACCCAATGAGAGGGTCCATTCTAGCGGGCGGACGCGCTCGTCGGGAGGGGCGAATTCCTGCACCCCTTTTGCGCCGAGCGGCGCCAGGATTACGGCGAAGAGGACACCGGCCGTGTAGGTCGAGGGAGCACGGGCTTCACCCCAGGGATACCGTGATCCCGCAGCTTTCGGTGGACGCGAGTCCGGATTTGTTGACCGGGTTGCTCCCGGATCGGTGGGCGGTTGTGCTGTAGGCTTCCAGCCTGCACGCTGGGCAGGCGAGACGCCCGCACCACAAACATTTTGCGTGGCCTCCGAGTGCTCGATTCCGTACTCGTGGGACATCTCGACGCCTTGTCAGTTACAATCGGGCTCGGTGAGGGTCGGCAGCGCCGCATGGGTGGGATTGAGGATATGCCGGGTAACAGAAGGCTCCAGATTCTGGCGTTAGCCCACGTCGCTCTCGGGGTCGTTACCAGCGTCCTGGCACCCGTCGATCTACGCACCGTGTTTGGGCTAGACCACATCCTCATCGTGCCTTTCTGCGCCTCGGCCCTTTGCCAATCTCTCCTGCTCTCCTTCTGGGTGGCGGCTTCCCAGGCGACGCCGTGGAAGCGGCTGGGCGGGCTAGTCACTGGGGCGGTGTATCTGGAAGCGCTGGTCGCCTCCGACTTGAGAAGGGAGTTCCTGGGCATCAGCACTATCACGATCGTCGTGGCCGCGACGTCCTTGATCGTCGTGCGGTGGTTGGGGGTCAGGTTGGCACGACAGCACGACTCTGTTCAATCCGCAACACAAGAGCCCGAGGGGCTGAGGTTTTCGATTCGGGGCCTGATGATCTTCACCGCCGCCGTCGCCCTGCTCTGCGCCGGAGCGAGGGCCTTGCATGCGTATCAGCATCAACTTTTGCTGCGCATCGTCATCTGGCCGATTTGTTTCGTGGCCGTGGGGCTGGTCTCCCTCTGGGCGGCGCTCGGGGACGCCCGCCCCGTGCGGCGAATTCCGGTGGTGTTCGTCCTCTCGCCTGTGCTCGGGGCCTTCGTCGCCTTCGCCACAGGTGCCCACACGGCTGGGTGGGTCTACATCCTCCTGATCATGCTGCTCTATCCCATGGCCCTACTGGGGTCGCTGCTCATTGTGCGGTCGTGCGGATACCGCCTCGTCCGGTTGGCGGTGCCATCCACAACTCCAGCGGACGGCCGGGGAGGCTTCGGAATGTTGAGCTTGTGAACGAATCGAAGTTCATTTGCGGCATCGAAGAAGGAAGCGGCATAGTCGCCTTTCGCTCCCGCGAAAGGACGGATTTCAGTGCTCAACGCCCTACGGCATCGGAGCAGCGCACCGCGTCTCCTTACCCCTTTCTATCCGTCAACTCACTAATCCGCTCAACGCCTTGCGGCATCGGAGAAGGAAGCGGCTAGTTGTGGTGTGGCAGTCCCAGTCCCAGGTGCCCGTTTGAGTGGTCACCGCAAAACGCAGACGCGATGCGAGCTCGGCATTGACGCCGAGCAGAAAAACGGAGCCATTATCGAGCGCCGATGCCGCGGTCGCGCGAACAGTGCCGGACGTCTTGTGTGGGACGCCGAGACGATCGAGCGAATCGCGGCCGTCCTGGACGAGCACGGCCTGCGACCCGCGAAGAAAGAGAGGCGCTGATGCCGCGCAAACTGCCGCCGCTGAAACAGCTCACCCACGACCGGCCGCGCTGTCAGTTCTGTGAAAAGCCGCTCAAACCGGACACTGCCACGGTTAAGCTCACTGGTCACCTTGCAGAGGCTCCGGCCGAGGTGAGTTTCACTGTCGAACAGGGCTACGATCGTAAGCGCATCTTCCGCTGACAGCACCGGACGAACTACAGCGGCAAACCCATCACCGTCCTGTCGTTCTGGCGCGGCACGCACGGCGGCTACGGGACGGGCCAGGACGGCACCAGGCTGTTCTGTTCCTATCCCTGTGGCCGCCAGTTCGCCGTCGCGTGCTGGAACGCCAACATGAGAATCAGTCAGGAGTAAGCCATGAGCCATCATGGCCTGGATGTCAGCGCCGTGAACGCTGCTCCATCCTCCACGGCCGCGGTGACGTTCTACGCGCCGCACGAGCTCGACCTCTGCAACTTCATCGCGACCTCCGAGGAAGGCGAAGAGCCTGAGAGTCCCGAGCTCCCCTGCGGCCAACCAGCAGTCGCCTGTCTCATCACGGCGGACGCGCAAGGGCACGGCGTGCTGTTGAAGCTCTGCCGCGCTCACGTGTCCCGACTCGCCGTCACGTTAATCCAGGAACTGGAGTGACCCACGTCACGACCATCGCGCAATTTGCGGGCGTACTAAGCACCCGGACATAGTTTGCCTGTAGGTTTGACTTCTTCTATTGATCAGGCATGCCGGACAGGATAAGACGAGGGTCAAGATGGCATAGGCGTTTACCTCGTGGTCGCAAGGAGGCCAAGCGTGGTCAGGCCGAGGTTTCGGGTCCGGGGCTTGATGATCCTCGTCGCAGCCATTGCTCTCGGCATCTGGGGCGAGCAGATGAGGCGGCGTCGGGCTTACTGCCTTCGGAAGGCAGCCGAACATCGCAGCCGATTGTTTATGTTTAGCTTTCACTTCCAAACCCCTCCCGTATCCCCCGAGCTCGAGGAGGAATTGCGAAGGACGTATCCGCATGCCGCATGGCATCTGAACTTGAGTGATGCCTATCGCTGTTGTGCCAGCCGGCCCTGGGAGACGGTGCCGCCGGAGCCGCCAGAACCGAGCGTCTTTTAGTGGCCCGTACGACGACCTGCGCCGCTACGGGATCAACTCGCTTACAGGCGAGGCATGCCCGTACAGCCAGCGCGTGCTCTGCGATCTGACGCCACGCGGTAAGAAGATCGTCTTCGATCTCCTCGGCATTCCGCCAACCATCCCGCTGTCCGAGAACTGGAATAGCGGCTCATCGTTCAGCATGATGATCCCCCGCTCGCTGCTGGCCCGCGACCTGCCCATCTGGTGCCTCATCGACAGCGGCTGTGACGACACATCATCGTCTCTCGCGGCGGCATCTGTGGTCGCGACCCCAACGACACCGACGAAGAGTGGGAAGGCTACTACGAATTCCTAGTCCAGTGGGAGAAGAACCCACTTCGCGTCCGTTCCATCTCCGGCCCGCGTCAAGGCACTCGCATGGTGCACGCGATGAGCGGGCGCAATTCATGAGGAGTCACACATGCCCAGGTACCAGATCGAGACCGCCGAGCGCTGGGGTGTCCGCGTCTTCTACGCGAGCGTCAAGGCCCGCTCGCAGGACGAAGCCGTGCGCAAGGTGCGCGAAGGAAAGGTCGAGGTCACCACGCACGCGGTCATCTGGGAGGACCACCAGGAGGTCGACGAAGTGCTCTCCGTTCGCCAGGTCTCTGACGAGCCGTGAACCGTTCGGAATGAGGCATCGAGATGCCTAATCCAGCGCGCGTCGCAGCCCAGCACACGTGCGGTAGTAGCGAACAGGAAGTCGGCGCCCGCTTTGAGCATCTGGAGAGCGCCAGCAGCGGCGTCTCTTTGGTTGTCTGATTCCTGCTTGAGTCTCACCGCGCGAACGGCTCGGCCGGGAAGGCCAGATCCATCAAAAGGAGCTGGAAGTCTTGACGGGACCGCAGCGGGTCGAGGTCGGGGTCAGTCCGAATGATGTTGAGCTTTCGGTATCCGGCTGCGACGGCTCGGCGGAGGAACTCAATGGCCTCGTCGGCGTCGGCCCGCCCGTCGGCTGCCGTCATCCCCGAGCCCGGCTCGGCGGCGACCCCGGCGAGCACGGCATGACTGCACGCCAAGTTATAGAGATCATAAGGCGTCCACGATGACAGCCCCTTCCAAATTGCGATGGCCCGGCGTACGCGAGCAGCCGCTTCAGCGGTCCGGCCGGCCTTGAGCTGCAATGCTCCCACTGCCTGGAGATTGAACGCCAGCTCGCTCTGCCACCGAATCATGTTGGGGTTGATTTCGGCCAGCTTCTGCATGGTCGCGATGGCCCGCTCGAACGCCGCCAGCGCCTCGGCCGGCTTGCCGGTCTGCTCCAGCGCCCAACCCATGATCTGGTGGCTATGGGACAGTCCGAACTGGAAGTCAGTCACGTTGGGGTTGGCGTCAGCGAGCTTCTGCAGGATCGCCAGCTCCCGCTGAAACGCCGACAGTGCCTCGGCTGGCTTGCCAGCTAACTGCTGGTGGTAGCCGATTCTCTCGTGGCTGTTGGCCAGTGTGCTCTGGAAATGCGCAACTTCTGGATGAGCGTCGGCCAGCTTCTGCCGGATCGCCAGCGCCCGTTCCCACGCATTGAGCGCCTCGGTCGGCTTGCCGGTCTGGACGAACAACACGCCGATGTTGTCATAGCCGATTCCCACGTCGCTCTGGAACTGCGCGACATCGGGATGAGCGCCGGCCAGTTTCTGCCGGATCGCCAGCGCCCGTTCGTATGACGCCAGCGCCGCGGCGGGCTTGCCGGTGTCCGCAAACACTTGACCAATCCGCTGGTGAGCCAAGCCCAGGAGGGCCTGAACCGGATCGCCCGCGCTCACGTTTGCGGTCAGACGCTCCGCCAGCCCCAGCGTCTCTTCGTACGACGCCAGCGCACCGGACATGTCTCCGGTCTGGTACTGGAGCCAACCGACCGCGAGCAAGCTCCGCGCCACATCGGCCTGGGTTGCCGGGTCCGCGTCGGGCGCCCCGGCCAGCTCCCGGCGCACGCCCAGCGCCTTGCGGTGAACGGCCAGCGCCTCGGGCTTCGAGCCGATCTTGTTGGTCAACTCGCCCAGCTCGTCGCAGGCTCTGCCCAACGCCACGCGCGACGGCCGATCGGTCTGTCCCTTCAGCACGCCCTCGAGCTTACCGTAGAAGCCAGCCGCCCCGCGCAGCAACTTGCTCCGTAGTCCCTCGAACGGCTTCTCCTTCAAGAGCAGGTCCTCGCTGACCTCGCCGGTGAACAGCCCGACCGCGTCCATCGCAAGGTTGAACCGTTCCCGTTCGCGCTCGTTGGCCGCCAGCAGGTCGGCGTTGGCCCGTCTCACCCGAGCGTTGGCGTCGACCAGTCCGGCATTGGCTCTGGCCTGAACGGCCAGCACCGACGCCATCCCGGCCAGCGCCACCGCGACGGCCACGGCCGCTGCTGTCACCGCCGTGCGGTTCCTCCGCGCCCATCGCCGCGCCCGGAGTGCCAGCGGCTCGCGCCAGGCCGTGACCGGCTCGTCGGCCGTCCACCGCTCGATGTCCTCGGCCAGCGCCCGCGGCGTGGGATAACGGTTCTGGGGATTCAAAGCCATCGCCTTGAGACAGATCGCTTCCAGCGCGGGATCAATCGTTGGTTTAATCGCGCGCGGCCGGGCAAAGTTGCCCTTCTGAACGGCTCGCAACACCGTGCCCACATCGTCATTTTCGAACGGCGGCTTGGCGGTCAGCAGGCAGTAGAGGGTCGCGCCCAGGCTGTAAACGTCGCTTCGCGGCCCGAGGTGCTCGGTGTCACCCGCGGCCTGCTCGGGGCTCATGTACGCGGGGGTTCCCAGCGCGCTGCCGGGGAGCGTATCGGCACTCCCGCTGGACAACGAAGGGACCAGCAGCCGCTCAGCGGACACCGCCCCGGGCTCGGTCCGTCCCAGCGCCTTGGCCAACCCCCAGTCCACGACCAGCGTCTCGCCGTGCCTACCCACGATGATATTCGCCGGCTTGATGTCGCGGTGAATTACCCCGCGGGAGTGCGCGTAGTCGATGGCGTTGCAGACATCGGTGAAACGCCGCAACAGTCTGCGAAGCTCCAAGGACCGGCGACCGGGTTCTTTGTTCAGCGCCTCGTCTTTGTGGAACTGGTCAATGGCCTCCCTGAGCGAGTCACCCTTGACGAAGCGCATTGCGTAGTAAGGACGCCCGCCGGCATCGATGCCCAGGCCGTAGACGGGCACAACGCCCGGGTGCTCGAGCCCGCCGGTGATCTCGGCCTCGGCGACGAACCGCTGGCGGCTGTCGGGGTCATCGGCGTGCTTTTCCAGGATCTGTTTCAGCGCCACCTCGCGGTGCAACTCGTTATCCATCGCCACGAAGACGGCGCCAAGACCGCCCCGAGCATGCGGCCGGAGGATGCGGAACCGCTGTCCGTCCGAGGTAGCCGAGCCTAGGGAATAAGTGCTGGTGCGGTCAGGGTCGTCGTCTTCAGCATTGGTGGCCGGGCCGTTCTTGCTCTGGGCGACCCGTGCGAGAGTAGCCTCGATCTCGGGCTCGCCGAGCGCGGCCAGTCTGGCGCGAGCGGACCGGTTCGCCGGTAACGCGGCAAGACTCTTCTCGACGTCGCCGCCGAGCGCCTGAACGTGCACGCCGGCGATGGCCTCGACGGCGGCGCACCGCGGGGCATCGAGGTGGCCGAGCGCGACGAGATGGTCGGCCAGTGATCGCGCCTTGTCGCGCGTCCACGCGGCAAATGCCGCGAACAGCGTACCTTGATCGATCAGGCCGTTCTGGAGGGCCAGCAGCCCAAAGAGCAGGTCACGCGACGGGTCAGTCGATTGGGGCATGGTGGTGACTCACAATCGATCCAGGACGGCACAGTAACCACGACATATCGGCCAGGTCGGGACGACATGATCCTATCTCCCTCTCAACGTCCATGTCGATCTGGAGCAGGCCAACGTCGCGGCGCAGAAGAAGTACATCAAGCCCGACGACGCACAGGCGTCCTGACGAGCTCACCTCTTCCTGCTTCCCGTTTCCCTTGATCACGGAGATCTACGGATGTCCGAACAGACAGATTGCGCCAGTCCAAACCAATGACTGCCGCGCAACGGAAGCGTTTGCGGAACGGCTTGCCCGACGGCTGCCCGCTCCACTCACCGTGGGGCGCCGTCCAGCACGGTGAAAAGCTGGCCAACGGCGTCTTCTTCGTTTCCACCGCTGGCCGAGTTGCCGTAAGCGCCGATGAAATCGGGGTCGAGGTTGTAGTTCTTCGCATACGCCCGCAGCCAGCGCACGGCATTCTTGCAGTCCTCGAGCGCGGCCGGGAACCGCGCTTCGCCCGACAGCCGGTAGTTGATCGTGACGGCGACGAAGCCAAGCGCAGCAAAATCGAGGATGCTGCCAGGAACGCCATGCTCGCGCGAGGCAAAGCTGGACTTGCCTAAAATGAACCACGGATCGCGCGGATTGACACTGACTGGGAAACTGCGAGCTGCCCCGGCCGCTGCGTCTGATCCGTCCCATCCGTCCAATCGGTCCGATCGCGCGCGGCGGCCGGCCTGAACAATAGGACCGATCAGACACCGCCCGCCGCCAGTCAGAAACAGTCTGCACCGCGCCTGCGCCTCGCGACCCACGCCTCACCCGCTCTCCTCGGAATGTCCCCGACGCGGGAACCGCGCTGCGACTCCGCACGGCTCGAGCGACAACCACCGCTCACTTCGCCAGCACAGCCCTCTCGTCCCCACTGACCGCGATAACCGCTTACCACGATCACGCGGACCGCGCCGGTCGAAACGACGGCTCATCGCGAAATACGCATGAATTAGCCCGCGCGTCCTCGTTTCGTGCGCCATCTTATCTCTGAAGAGAGGCCGCCGCATCCGGCAGCCCTTTCTCGCATCCCGCAGTGGCCGCAAGCAAAAAGGTTTGTGCAAACGAAAAGGAGCGACAGAATGGCCGCCCAGGACTTCTCCGACGACCGGCCGCAACTAGAAGCTCAATCGAACGGTCACTCGACGACAACCACACACAGGTTGGGAGCCGAGTCCATAACCGGCGTTCGACCGCGCTCCCGGGTTGCCAAGCTGCGCCTGAGCCGCGCCGAGAGCAACCGCCTCAATGCCCAGAAAAGCACCGGCCCGCGCACCGAGGCCGGCAAGGCCAAGAGCCGCTATAACGCGCTCAAGCACGGCATGACCGCCGAGTCGAGCCTGCTGCCGGGCGAAGATGCTGCCGAGTTCGAGGCCCGGCGCTGGCGCCTCCACGACGACCTCTCTCCGCGCAACGGCCTCGAGGCGATGGCGCTCGACAAGATCGCCCTGCACGATTGGCTGGCGATTCGCGCCGAGCGCGCGGCGCGGAATGGAGTGCCCACCGACTCCGGCACGAACCGATCCAAAAAGACCAGGCCGAAAGAGAACGAGCCGTCGAGCTGGGCCAGCGCTTGCTCGATGAGCTCGACGAAGTCGCAGCCCTTGAGCCCCGAATCAGGCCCAGGCGGTCCTGCTCATCCGGCCCGCCTTGTGCTGAAGCTCGAAAAGTCCATCCCCGGCTGCGACTGGCTGATCGGGCGCTTTCGCCAGCTCGAAAGCCGCGTCCACGCCCCCGGCCTCTGGACAGAAAACGATGGCTTCGAGCTGGTCCGGCTGCTGGGCCACCATCTGGAAGAGGTGATCACGGAATACTCCATTGCCTATGTCCTTCTTGCCAGCCATTACCTCGCCGACGAGTCCGAAACAAGGAGTGGCGCCGAACTGATGGCGAAGGCGACCAGTTATCCCGTACCACGTTCGTGGATCAAATCCGCGAAAGAAGAGGCCGCAGAGCTGGCGCGCCTGGAGCAAGACCGGCGCGAGGCCGAAGCTGCCGGTGAATTCGACCCCAGAGTGCGGGCGCTAGCGTACGTGGTCGCCTGCTGCGAGCAAAATGAGAATCGGATGAAATTTCTGCCGCTGGAACGCCTGCTTCCCGCCGGCGTTGAGGAAGCGCGCCTGAGGTTGGCTGCCGTGATCGAGCGGGAGCTAACGCGACTCGAGCAAATCCGCGCGCAGCACGTGCAAATCGCCGAGGCCGACGCCGCCGGCGCCGGCATCCGGCAACTGTGCGACCGCAGCCCAGACAGCTATCGCGAGCGCCGCTACATGCTGGCGCGCGACCGGCTGTGGATCCAATCGGTCAATACGTTCCTCAAGCTCCGCGAAGCCTCGCTTGACGGCACGCTCGACCAGATCGAGATCCGTCCCGGCGATCGGCCCGACGTCGAGAATCCGTGGCAGTCGCCGGAACCCTCGCTAGCGCTTCGGGCTGGTATGACGCCCTCCGCCCCAGCCGGAGACGACGCCCCGCCGCGCCGTCAGCGCACGCCTCGCTCGATACTAGCCCGAAGCGCAAGCGAGGGATCGATGCCGGCCCAGCGCGCCAGCAGGACATCCAAACCAACCCGACGTGCCAACCAACGCTCGACGAAATGCCGGAAACCCTCGCGCAAGTCGTAGCTCGAACGTTCAGTGGAAAAAGCACTTGCGTCGACAGCGCGATTTTACGGAACGAAGCCAACGCAAATTGCCCTGAGTCGCAGCCGCTCGTAGCAGGCACGGTCCCTTCGACAGAGCTCAGGGCAGGCCCCGTGCCGTTAAGCCCGTCGCTGACCAACCCGCGCCCGCTGGTCGTAGCAGGCACGGTCCCCGTGCCGTCAAGCGTATTGCCGAGCCCCTTGCGGCCGCTCGTAGCAGGCACGGTCCCGTCGACAGAGCTCGGGGCAGGCCCTTCGACACAGCTCGGGGCGGGCCCCGTGCCGTCAAGCCCGTCGCAGGAACTGCCGCCACCGATATCACAGCCGGTCGCCGGCCCCGGCCAACCAGCCGGACCGCCCGACGCCGATCCAGCCGCGAGGACCGCACGCGCGCAACAGCAACCTGAAGTAGCAACCGCGAGCCCACCGCCGCCGCCGGCGCCCCACGACAGTTCCAATGACCCCATGAGCGCATATTCCGAACGCGAACGGATTGCCCGCGAGGCATTCCTGGCGAAGTGGGGAGTGAAGTCGGTCGAAGAATACGAGGAGAAATACAACCACTGCCGCGACACCTGACGACACGCCTGCGCGAGAAGCAACACCGCGCGCGCAGCCTGCTCATGACTTCGTTCTCGATTTGACGGCGCCGGTCGGATAGCCTGGAGACGATTGGCTACGGCGCCGGTTGTGTCGTCATCGATGGTCATGGGCACCTGGGGTTTGCTGAAGGGAGGACGTGATGTCGCAGGCTTTCAGCTTGGTGGGGTTGGTCGTCGCGCTGGTGGGTCAGGTTCCCGACAAGGCGGCCGCGCTCAAGACGGTCGCCGAGCGCAGCGATTACCGCGCGACGGCTCGTTACGACGACGTGCTCGGCGTGGTGCCAGCAGTTCGCCAAGGCGACTCCCAACGCCTCTCTCACCGAGCTGGGCCGGTCGGCCGAGGGGCGGTCGATTCCGCTCTTGATCGTCGCCGACCCGCCGGTCAAGACGGCCGCTGAGGCCGCGCGGTCGGGCAAGCTGGTGTGCCTGGTGATCGGCAACATTCACGCCGGCGAGGTCTGCGGCAAGGAAGCGCTGCCGATGTTGTTGCGCGAGCAGTTCATGGGCCCGCATCCGCCCCTCTGCTGAAGGACGTGATTCTCGCGGTCGCGCCGATCTACAACACCGACGGCAATGAGCGAGTCTCGAAGACCAACCGCCCCGGCCAGGTCGGGCCCGAGGAAGGAATGGGCCAGCGGGCCAATGCCCGCGGCCTCGACTTGAACCGCGACTTCATCAAGCTCGAGGCCCCCGAGACGCGCGGACTCGTCAAGTTCTTCAACGACTGGAACCCGCATCTCTTCATCGACACCCACACGACCAACGGCTCGCACCACCGGTACACGATCACCTACGAAGGCCCCAAGAACCCCGCCGGCGACCCCGGGTGATCGACTTCATGCGCCAGACGTTCTTCCCCGAGGTCACCGCGGCGTTCAAGAAGCAAACGGGCTTGAATGCGTTCTATTACGGCAACTTCAATCGCGGCGGCGAGCGCAAAGACTGGACGTCGTACCCGGCCGAGGCGCGCTACGGCACGACCTACGTCGGCCTGCGGAACCGGCTGTCGGTCCTGTCGCGAGGCCTATGCCTACGCCCCGTACAAGACGCGCATCCTGGCCACGCGCGACTTCGTGCTCGACTGCCTGCAGACGGCGGTCGCCACAAGGCGCGAGATCCTGCGGCTGCTGGGCGGCAGCCGCGCCGCCAGGACCGGGGCCACCGCCCGCAGCAGGGCCGCGAGACCGAGCTCGTGGCCGTCCGGTCGCGAGGCCAAGGCGGCCGCCGAGCCCGTGACGATCCTGGGCTACGTCGAGAAGGAGGAAAACGGCCGCCGGGTCCGACCGACACGCCCAAGGATTACACGCTCCAGCTTGTCAACGACTTCGAGCCGGCCGAGACGGTCACCCGGCCGTACGCCTACCTGGTTCCGGCAGCGTGCCGCGAGGCGGTCGAGAACCTCAAGCGCCACGGTCTCGAGCTGCAGGAGCTGCGCGAGGACATCGAGCTCGACGTCGAGGTTTACAAGGTCGACGAGCTCGAGCGGAGCCCGCGGCAGTTATGAGGGGCACAAGCCGGTCTCGCTCAAGGTGACTCCGCGCCGCGAGGCGCAGGCGCGTCCCGGCGGGCACGCTCATGGTTCCGACGGCGCAGCCGCTGGGCGACCTGGCGGTGTACCTGCTCGAGCCCCGGTCGGAGGATGGCCTGGCGACCTGGAACTTCTTCGACGCCGAGCTGACGGTCGGCGGCGATTTCCCGGTGTTGCGCCTGCCGCGAGCCGGTCGCCGTTCTCGGTCACGCCGGCTGAGCCGCTCGCCGAATACCGCGGGCCGCTGCGGCCGATCACCTTCGACATGGGCGGCGGCGGCGGGCGGCGGCCGGCGCGGCGGGTTCGGCGGCCAGACACGCTGGCTCGACGGCAGGCACTGGCTCGCCGTCGCGCGACGGCCGGCTGCTCAAGTTCGACGCCGAGACCGGCCGCGCGCAGCCGTTCATCGATGCCAAGGTGCTGGCGGACGGGCTCTCGCGCCTGGCCTCGCTCGACGCCGACACCGTGCAGTCGATCGCCGCCGGCACGACCTTCGACATGGACCCGCAGAAACGCGGCTTCCTGTTCGAGCACGGCCAAGACCTCTATTACGCGACGTTCGACGGCACGACGGCGGTCCGCCTGACCAGCGACCCCCGGGCGCGAGCAGTTCCCCCAGTTCAGCCCCGACGGCAAGTCGGTCGCGTTCGTGCGCGACTTACGACCTGTACGCGGTCGACATCGCCACGCAGACCGAGCGCCGGCTGACGACCGGCGGCCGCGACGACCTGCGGCACGGGCATGCCGATTGGGTTTACTACGAGGAGATCTTCAATCGCCGCTGGCCGGCGTTCTGGTGGAGCCCCGACTCGAAGCAGCTCGCCTTCATGGAATTCGACGACGCGGGCGTTCCGTACCACACGGTCCTCGATGATTCGTTCAGCCCCAGCGAAGGTCGAAAAGACCCACTATCCGCGCTCGGGCGAGCCCAACCCCAAGGTCCGCCTGGGGGTCGTCGCCCGCGTCGGCGGCTCCGTGTGCATGGGCCGATCTCTCCGACTATTCGCCAGACTCGTTCCTGATCAGCGAAGTGGGCTGGCGGCCCGACGGCGAGGCAGTCTACTGCTACGTGCAAGACCGCACCCAGACCTGGCTCGACGTCGTAACGTTGACACCCGTCGTGACGGACCGCCCGAGTCCCGTTGGCGATCAAGCGGCTGTTTCGCGACACGACCAAGGCGTGGATCGAGAGTCCCGGCCTGATTCATTGGCTCGACGACGGCAGCTTCCTCTGGATCTCGGAGCGCGACGGCTGGAAGCATCTCTACCATTACGACGGCGCGGGCTCACTCAAGGGACAGGTCACGTCAGGCCCGTGGGAAGTTCAGGCCGCTCGAGCATGTCGACACGAAGGGAGGCTGGATCTACTTCACCGCCACGCGCGACAATCCCATGGGGCTGAACCTCTATCGCACCAAGCTCGGCGGGCCGATCGAGCGGCTCACGCCGGCGCGCGGCAGCTATGGCGTCACGATGAGTCCCGACGGGGGCCTGTTCCTGGCGAGCTGGTCCGACATCAAGACGCCGACCAGCAGCGGCTGTATCGCGCCGACGGCCAGCTCGTGCGCACGCTCGACTCCAACCCCTCGTACGAGATGAAGCAGCTCCGGTTCGGCCCGCGCGAGCGGTTCCAGATTCCTACGCCCGACGGGTTCTTGCTCGAGGCCGAGCTGATCCTGCCGCCCGACCTCGATACCGGCAAGAAATACCCGGTCTGGTTCATGACCTACGGCGGCCCGCACGCGCCGACGGTCTCGGACTCGTGGGGCGGCGGCCGCATGTGGGACCAGGCGCTGGCGCACGAGGGTTTCGTCGTCTTCCGCATGGACCCGCGCAGCGCCAGCGGCAAGGGGGCCCTCGCCACGTGGAAGGCCTACAAGCACCTGGGTGTGCAGGAGCTCGAAGACATCAAGACGGCAATCAACTGGCTCAAGCAGAAGCCCTACGTCGACGGCTCGCGGATCGGCATGGCCGGGCACAGCTACGGCGGCTACATCACGTCGTATGCGCATGACCCACTGCGACCTCTTCGCCGCGGGCATCGCCGGGGCGCCGGTCACCGACTGGCGCGACTACGACTCGATCTACACCGAGCGCTACATGGGGCTGCCGCAGGACAACCCCGAGGGCTACAACGTCTCGTCGGTGGTCAGGGCGGCGGACCAGCTGCACGGCAAGCTGTTGATCGCTCCATGGCGTGATTGACGACAACGTGTCGCTGCGCAACACGCATGAGGTTCGTCGAGGCCCTTCAGGAGGCCAACAAAGACTTCGAGCTGATGATCTATCCGTCGTCGCGCCACGGGATCATGAGCGCGCATTACACCCGGCTTCAGCTCGAGTTCATCCGTCGCACGTTGGGCGGCGCGAAGCCCGAAGTGCCATCGGCGAGCCGCGACCTGGCGGGGGGGTCTACTGAAGGCCGTCCGGCCCGGCGGCCGCGCGGCGCCGCGCGGTCGGCGGGCGGCGGCGAGAATTGAGGGCCTCATGCGCCAAGCGATCAGTCGTCTAGAGTCCCAGGTGTTCGAGCACGCGCTCGACGGGATCGAGACTTGCGACAAAAGCAGCGTCGCCGACCCAATCGCCGTGCGGGCGGCGGTGGCCGACGGCGATGGTGCGCAGTCCGGCGGCGCGCGCCGACGCCAGGCCCGCGGGCGAATCTTCCAGGGCCGCCGCCGATCGCGCCGCCAGCCGCAGGCGCTTGAGCGCGCGCTGGTACGGCTCGGCGTCGGGCTTGGGCGCGCCCACGTCTTCCTTGGCGACGATCGTCTCGAACGCGGCGGCGATTCCCGCCGCGGAGATCGCGGCTTCAACGTTCTCGCGCCATGTTCCCGAGACGATCGCCAGGCGCACTTTGCCTGCAAGTGCCGTCACCAGCTCTTTCGCACCGGGTAGAGCCGGGGCGAAGCCTTGATGAGCTGGATGGTCAGCACTTGCTTGGCGCGCACCCATTCCTCGACGTTCGCCGTCGTGACGTCGCGCTCCGCGAACAGCTCGTGCAGGAACAGCCGGTCGTCAATGTCGGCCGCCCGCGCCGCCACGTGATCGGCGACTTGCCAGCCCATCGCGGCCAGCGTGCGCTGCCAGGCGGCGATGTGGTGGTTCTCGGTGTCGGCAAGCACGCCATCAAAATCGAGCAGAACGGCCTTGAGAGCCATCTTGATCATGAATCCAACAAACGCCGGGATCGGATGACTCGTCGCTGTATTATCGCGCGGCGGGCGCCTGCCCGTCAAATCATTGACAATGCCGGCCTGTGGCCCTATGTTGCCAGCCGGGGCGCTTGTCGTCGCGGACTTCCCGCCCGCTTGCCGCCGGCACGCGCCCCTGCCCTCGCCTTGGCCGGCCGGCAATCACGTCCGTCGGCCGCGTCAATCGGTTATCGCGCTCGAATCAAAACCGCTCGGGAGTACGGATGATGGCACGACCTGTCACGCTCTTTACCGGCCAGTGGGCCGACCTGACGCTCGAAGTGATCGCCGACAAGGCGAGCAAGTGGGGCTACGACGGCATCGAGCTGCCCTGCTGGGGCGACCATTTCAACGTGCAGAAGGCCATTGGCGATGGCGCCTACTGCAAGGGCCGCCACGACCTGCTCGGGCGGTACGGGCTCAAGACCTGGGCCATCTCGAACCATCTGACCGGTCAGTTGGTGCTCGATCTCAACGACTCCCGAACCGACGACTGGGCGCCCGCGGCGATTCGTGGCGATTCCAAGAAGAAGACCGAGTGGGCGATCCAGGAGATGAAAGACAGCGCCCGGGCCGCGCAGAAGCTGGGCGTCAAGGTTGTAAACGGCTTCACCGGTTCGTCGATCTGGCACCTGTTGTATTCCTTTCCGCCCGTATCTGACGCCACGATCGACGCCGGCTTTCAGCTCTTCGCCGACCGGTGGAACCCCATCCTCGACGTGTTCAAGGAGTGCGGCGTGAAATTTGCGCTCGAGGTCCATCCGACCGAGATCGCCTTCGACATCCACACGGCCGCGCGTGCCTTGAAGGCGGTCGACCATCGCCCCGAGTTCGGCTTCAACTTCGACCCCAGCCACCTGCACTGGCAGTTTGTCGATCCGGTGGAGTTTATCCGGGCGTTTCCCGACCGCATCTATCACGTTCACGTCAAGGACGCGGCGCGC
Source organism: uncultured Isosphaeraceae bacterium (assembly GCA_963830625.1). Lineage (GTDB taxonomy): Bacteria > Planctomycetota > Planctomycetia > Isosphaerales > Isosphaeraceae > CAWHMZ01. Next base: position 146,562 of record CAWHMZ010000016.1, read on the forward strand.
ACGCTCGACGGCCGGTCGGGCATTCTGGCGTCGCACCTCAATTTCGGCGACCCGCGCCGCGGCTGGGACTTCCGCTCGCCGGGTCGGGGCCAGATCAACTTTGAAGAGATCGCGCGGGCACTGAACGACGTCGGCTATGACGGCCCCCTGTCGGTGGAATGGGAAGACTGCGGCATGGACCGCGAGTACGGCGCGGCCGAGGCGGCCCGCTTCGTCAAGGAAAAGATGGGGTTCAAGTCGGCCGGCCGCGTGTTCGACGCGGCTTTCTCGGAGGGTCAGTCCGGGAAGTGACGGACCTGACGTTGATGCCGGAAATCGAGCCCCGTTTCGCCAATTTGTCTGGTTGCCGCGTCGTCGTCGAGACGTATGATGTTAGAAGGAAGGTGGGAATGAGATGGCGCCGCTCTTGCCGATCCCTCAATGGTCATAAGGTTTTCGGCAGGGCGACGAGTGCGTGGGAGTGCCTAGTAACATGAGCGGTCCAATCGTTCGGAAATACGGTTTCCCCAACTTCGATAAGATCTTCGGCGAGCGTCCCTTGGAGCACGGCGCTGACGAGCCCGACGAAGCAGAGAGTGCATCCGACGAGGAGCCCAAATCCAAGCCGAAGAAGAAAGGACCAGCGAAGACCAAGGACTCGAAGCCGAAAAAGTCTTGAGGTTACTTGAAGATCTCGTTGAGCATGGCGGCCAGGCGGACGCCCGAGCGCGCAACGCGGTCAACGGCCACGGGGAGGTTTTGCCGTTCGTAATCGCGGCCGATCGAGTCACCCGAGCGAAGCGTGGCGCCGGAGCCCGGAATTGCGTAGGCGCGGCGGCCGACTGCAAGGCTCTCGTCGGCCCAGTCTTCCGCCCGCCCTTTGAGCCAGTCGCGCGCCTCGGGGCCGGTGGCCAGCGCTTCGATCGCACGCACAAGCTGGTTTTCATGGCGAAAGCCTTGGTGGAGCAAGCCCGAGTCCCATACCTGGTGTAGATTGGTGTTGTCGTAGCGCCCGTACCGAAGCTGGACGTTGTTTCCTCCGCGATCGTTCCGATCGGCGACGTGCATGGGCTGGTGGAGGTCTTGAACGAGATGTACCAAGAACCGAAGCGCCCTCTGACGCTCTCGACGCGAAGCTTTGCGGTCGCCGAGGATCGCGCGGAAATCGGCGATCTTGGAAACAACGCAGCCGCGGGGCCGGCAGTCGCGGGGGTCGTAATGTGCCGCAGTGGTGGGGACGTTTACAAAATGCCAGCTCGCACTGCCGGGCACCTCGCGGCTGTACTCGTCGGCCCACGTCGAGGCGTCGGCCAGCGACTCGCCGGGCTCGAGCAGGTCGCGAATGGCGGCACGGGCTTGCGGCGAAAGGCGCGACTCGGCGACCTTGGCACTGGCGCGATGGGCCATCCGGCCCCAACCCCACGCGGCCGGCGCTGCGCCCCAGGCCGCCAGAGCGGCCAAGAGCGCCGCAACACCGGCACGCCGTGCGGCGAGGCGAGCCGCGCGATCGCGCCCGCGCGAGCGAGTGCGAGCATTAAAGACCATGGTCGTGTCTTGTCCTCTAGAGGTAAGCCACAGCATAGACGGCATGCGCGGGCTTTTGCTAGTGTGTCGATCCAAGTGCAGCCGATGGAACGTCTCCAGACGAAAGGCCCACGATGTCGCTTGTAGAGCCCTATGCGCCGTGTCCGTGCGGCAGCGGGCAAAAGTATAAATGGTGCTGTCAGAAAGTGGAGGCGTTCGCCGAGCGTGCGCAGCGACTCCTCGAAAACGGCCAGTTCGAGTCGGCCCTCTTGCCACTCTCGGAGGGGCTGGCCAAGTTTCCGGATAGCCCGCTGTTATTGTCTCGCAAGGCCGTCACGCACGTGCAGCTCGAACAATTCGACGAGGGCAAGGAGGCGCTGCGCACCCTGCTGAAAAAGCGCCCCGATAACGCGCTGCGCGGCCGACCTGCTGGTGCGGCTGGTGCTCCAGACCGAAGGGGCCATGGCGGCCGCCGGGCAGTTCCAGCCGGCCCTTTCGGCGCGCAGCCCGCAGATCGCCCGGGGCTCGGCGCCACGGCCGGCTTGATCGGGATTGCGCCTGGCGCGGGCCGACTTCCCGGCGGCGGCGATCAAACACCTCGAGCTGGCCGTGCAACTGGCAGGCCCCGATCCCAGGCGGCCGCCAGGTCCTGTCGAGACGATCAAGGCGAACCCCGAGAACTCGCTCTGGGAAAAGAACCCCTACGTGCTGTGGGAGGCGCCCGACGGCGTGTCGCCAGAATACCGCGAGTCGTTCGACCGGGCCATTCGCTGGGCCAACGACGGGCTCTGGTCGTCGTCGGCCTCGGCGTTCGAGTTACTGGCCGCCGGGTCCGGGGCCGGCGCAATCGCCGACCGCAATCGCGGGCTGTGCTTGTTGTGGCTCGCCGATGACGAGGGCGCCTCAGCCACGCTTAAGCGCTATATCCAGCGCAGCAAGCCGACGACCGATGCCGTCGAGCTCGAAGCTCTCTGCCAGCGAATCGGCAAGGTCCCGCCGCGCGATCTCGTCGAGTTCGTGCAGCTCAAGTGGAGCGTTCGAAACCGCGAACGATTGCTCGCCGCGCTCCAGAGTGACTTATCGGTCATCCAAGGGGAGAGCCGGCCGCTCGATCTCGCCGACCCGGAATCGCCTGACGTCGACGCCTTCGTGCTCCTCGACCGATCCCGCTCCACCGCCCACGAGGGACTGAAGCGCGAAGACATTCCCTCGGTCTTGGGCGACGTGCTCGTGGGCGCCGACGCCGTCTACCTCGAGACCTACGACGACGGCCGCCTTGACCGGTTGAGCGATCGGTTCACCACACTGGCCGGCGCGAGTATCCCGCCGGCGCACCCCAAGACCCGTGTGATCCGCAAAGAACCGCGCGATCTGCTCGCGCTGTCGTGGCGGTGGCAGCTTCCGGAGGGGCTTGGGGCGGAGGATCAGCGCCGGCTCGAAGCCGAGCAGTTCGCCCACATCGTGCGAGACGTGTGGCCCAAAACGCCGCATCCGTTCCTGCGCTGGCGCACACCGCTGCAAACCGCCAAGGCCGGCGACGCCGAAACCAGCTTGCGCGCGGCGGTTCTCCTCCTGGAAACCGGGGAGGGCGCCCCGGCCAACGCGCTCGACTGGAACGAATTTCGCTCGAGCCTGGGCCTCAAGCCCGAGCCGGCGCTCGACCCCGACACTGTCGACATCGATCGGACCCATATCGGCCGGCTCGGTTCGATTCCGGCCGATCGTCTCGACGACGACCGTTTGATCGCGCTTTACAAACGGGCCCGGCAGTGGGGCGCCACTGTAGCGGTAGAGAACGCCGCGCGGCGGATCGCCGCGCAGCCGTCGCTCTTGATCAAAGCAGAGATCGAGACCGTGGTACTCTACGGCGATCTGGCACGCTACGCTGCGACGCGGCGCGACCGAGAGCTCGCGGAATTGTGGCTGGCGCAGGGCCAGAACGTCGATCCGCCGCTCAAACGATCGGCGCACGCCATCGCCTGGAAAATGCTCGGCCTCGAGATCGATATGGCGCTGCTTGCGCCTGAGGATTGGGTTCCCAAGCTGGCCGGCATCCTCGAACAGTACTGCGTCAATCGCGAAGCGACTTCCGCCGTGTTCACGCGGCTGCTCCAGCTCGGGCTCGTGCAACTGCGACACGACCCCGAAAAACCGGAACAGGCGATCCTCGATACGCGGATCTTGGAGAGCCTGCTGGCCCAGTATGGACCGCGGGTCGTGGGGCCTGCCGCCGAACCGGGCGGCGCCGCGACCCGAGGGCAGATCTGGACGCCGGGCGCCGCAGCCGGGCCCGGTTCCGTCTGGACGCCCGGTTCCGCGTCCGCCCCCGGCCCGGGACGCCAGACCGCCAAGCTTATCGTGCCGGGACAATGAGCAACACCAGGGAGAAACAACCACGCATGTGGCCTTTTCGCACCATCGTACCCCATTGGTTCGCTTGACAGAGAAGGGAATTCGGGGTTGTAATAAACATGGCGGGGAGGAGTTTGAATCGAAGCGAGTTCCCGTCCGTGGTGTTCTCGCGACCGTGGAGACCACATCGTCCGTTCCCCCGGACTTCTTGATTCGTCAATCGACCCGAAGGCCGCTGACTCGTTTCGGGCATCCCCCATCGTTGACGTGGCGCGTTGACAATTTGGCCGAGCCCTCACCCATAGTGAGATGAGGACGCTCAACGCCTGCGCGCGGCGGCCGACGGCGTCGAGGAGCGGCCCGACGGGCCGAGGACGCGTATGTCGGGCCACTCCTCGTCGATGGCCGCGGCAGAGCCTGATGGAGCCGCCTTCAGGAGGGAAACGTCTCATGTCCACAGGATCGGATTTGATCACCCTGATCGGTAGTCGCCAGAACCTGGACGACTATCAGAAAAAACACTGGACCGGCTCGTTCGCCGAGTATCTCGATATCGTGCAGCGCGATCCCAAGGTCACCCGGACGGCCTACCAGCGGATCTACGACATGATCATCAGCCACGGCACCGAGGAGGTCGTGGTCAACAAGGAGAAGCTGATCCGCTACAAGTTCTTCGAGGATCCCGAAAACGACGGCCAGGACGCCATCTTCGGCCTGGAACGGACCTTGATGAATTTCGTCAACATCCTCAAGAGCGCCGCCAACGGCTACGGGACCGAGCGGCGCGTGCTGCTCTTGCACGGGCCGGTCGGCAGCTCCAAGAGCACGCTGGCGCGGCTGCTGAAGAAGGGGCTGGAACGCTATTCGCGCGTCGAGGAGGGGCAGCCTCTACAGCTTCGGCTGGAAGGAAGAAGGGCCCGACGGCGAAGAGCTGTTCGCCCCCTGCCCCATGCACGAGGAGCCGCTGCACCTGATCCCGCACGAGCACCGCGCCGAGGTGACCGCCCACTTGAACGCTGGGCGTCGGCCGCGACGATTTCACGGTCGTCGATCGAGGGCGACCTCTGCCCCTTCTGCCGCCAGATGTTCAACGAGCGGATGGAACGCTACGGCGGCGACTGGTCGCGCGTCGTCGAGGACGTCCGGGTGCGCCGGCTGATCCTCTCCGAGCAGGATCGCATCGGCATCGGCACCTTCCAGCCCAAGGACGAGAAGAACCAGGACTCCACCGAGCTGACCGGCGACATCAACTATCGCAAGATCGCCGAGTACGGCACCGAGAGCGACCCGCGCGCCTTCAACTTCGACGGCGAGTTCAACATCGCCAACCGCGGCATCATCGAGTTCATCGAGGTCCTCAAGCTCGACGTCGCCTTCCTCTACGACTTGCTGGGCGCCAGCCAGGAACACAAGATCAAGCCCAAGAAGTTCGCCCAGACCGACATCGACGAGGTCATCATCGGCCACACCAACGAGCCGGAATACAAGAAGCTGCAGTCCAACGAGTTCATGGAAGCGCTGCGCGACCGGACCGTGAAGATCGACGTCCCCTACGTGACCCGGCTGACCGACGAGATCAAGATCTACGAGAAGGACTACAACAGCCGCAAGGTCCGCGGCAAGCACCTGGCCCCGCACACGCTCGAGATCGCCGCGATGTGGGCCGTCCTGACCCGGCTCGAGGAGCCCAAGAACGCCAGCTTGACCCTGATGCAGAAGCTCAAGCTCTACAACGGCAAGACGCTGCCCGGCTTCACCGAGGACAACATCAAGGAGCTGCGCGAGGAGGCCGAGCGCGAGGGCATGCACGGCATCAGCCCGCGCTACGTCCAGGACAAGATCTCCAACGCCCTGGTGGCCCACCCCAACGAGCGGTCGATCAACCCGTTCATGGTGCTGAACGAGCTGGAGGCCGGGCTGAAGCACCACTCGCTGATCAACAGCGAGGAGACGCGGAAGCACTACCGGCACCTGCTCGTCGCTCGTGAAGGAAGAATACGAGGACATCGTGAAGAACGAGGTGCAGCGGGCCATCGCCGCCGACGAGGACGCCCTCACCCGCCTCTGCGGCAACTACATCGACAACGTCAAGGCCTACACCCAGCGCGAAAAGGTCAAGAACAAGTACACCGGCCAGACCGAGGAGCCCGACGAGCGGCTGATGCGGTCGATCGAGGAGAAGATCGACATCCCCGAGAGCCGCAAGGACGACTTCCGCCGCGAGATCATGAACTACATCGGCGCCCTGTCGCTCGACGGCAAGAAGTTCGACTACAAGACCAACGAGCGGCTGCAGAAGGCCCTCGAGCTGAAGCTGTTCGAGGACCAGAAGGACACGATCAAGCTGACGAGCCTGGTCTCGAGCGTCGTCGACAAGGACACGCAGGAGAAGATCGACATCGTCAAGGCCGGTTGATCCGCAACTACGGCTACGACGAAGACTCGGCGACCGACGTCCTGAACTACGTCGCCAGCATCTTCGCCCGCGGCGACGTCAAGCGCGGCAGCCACTGATCGACGAGACGGATTCACCGTCGGGCCGGTCGAAGTCTGACGCAGGCCTGACCGGCGTGCAGAAACCGAACATCCGTCAGCGAAATCGAATCCTCAGCATTTGGCTTGGACACCGGAGGGCTCCGAGGAATACAATTTGCTAAGGGATAACTACGGGGTCATTGGCATTGGCATCCGGACAGAGATCACGCCGAACCGTCCTCGACCCGCACCTACCCGTCGCTCCCAGGCAAGTTTTCCCCTAATCGATCTTTTGTTTTTCGGCTCGGTGGACCGCTGAGGCCGCGCGCGCTGGTTGCTGCGCGTCTAGGCACGAGTGTGGTCCAAATTCGGGCGGTGGCCCAGCACGCCCCGATTACCCAGCGGCGAGGACCGAATAGCCGTGGTTCGAAAAATCGATCGTGACGCCAATCGGTTCAAGCAGATCGTCCGCGGCAAGATCAAGTCGGACCTGCGTAAGTACATCACGCACGGCGAGATGATCGGCAAGACCGGGGGCGAGTTCGTGTCGATCCCGTTGCCGCAGATCGAGATCCCCGAGTTTCGCTACGGGACCAAGAACCGCGGCGGCGTCGGCCAGGGCCCCGGCGACGTCGGCACGCCGATCGGCCGCTCCAGCGACGGCGAGGCCGGCACGGGCGCCGGCGACGCGCCCGGGCACCACATCCTCGAGGTCGAGCTGACCATGGACGAGCTGGCCGCAGATCCTGGGCGAGGAACTGGCCCTGCCGCGGATCGAGCCCAAGGGACGGGCCAACATCGTCGAAGAGAAAGACAAGTACACCGGCATCCGCCAGGCCGGCCCGGAGAGCCTGCGCCACTTCAAGCGCACCTACAAGAAAGCCCTCAAGCGGCAGATCGCCTCCAACACCTACGACCCCCGCGAGCCGCTCGTCATCCCGATCCGCGAGGACAAGCTCTACCGCTCCTGGAACCCGATCGCCCTGCCCCAGTTCAACGCCGTCGTCTTCTACCTGATGGACGTCTCGGGCTCGATGACCGACGACCAGAAAGAGATCGTCCGGACCGAGGCGTTCTGGATCGACACCTGGCTCAAGAGCCAGTACGACGGCGTGACCACCCGCTACATCATCCACGACGCGGTCGGCCCGCGAGGTCGACGAGCACACCTTCTACCACACCCGCGAAAGCGGCGGCACGCGGATCAGCTCGGCCTACAACCTGGCCAACAAGATCATCGACGAGCAGCATCCCCCAGGCCGACTGGAACATCTACGTCTTCCACTTCTCCGACGGCGACAACTGGGGCGAGGACAACCGCCACTGCATCAGCCTGCTCCGCGACCAGCTGCTGCCCAAGTGCAACCTGTTCTGCTACGGCCAGGTCGAGAGCCCCTACGGCTCGGGCGAGTTCTATCGCGAGCTCGAGGAGGCGTTCGAGGACGAAGAAAACCTGGCGCTCTCCGAGATTCGCAACAAGGAAGGCATCTACGATTCGATCAAGGAGTTCCTGGGCCGAGGGCGGTAACTCCCGACGGAAAGTGAGGCCACTGATGACACCACGGCGTATACTCGGACTGGCATGCCGTATCGAACCAGAGATCTCAGCAATCGTATGAAGGGTAGAACCAAGGCCGATCCCCCGTTTCCGAGATCAAGTCCATGTCGACCGTCAACGCGCACAACCTGCCCGCCGACCTGCGCGCCATCCAGCTCGAGACCGAGGCCCACGCGCGCGACTACGGCCTCGACTTCTTCGACACGATCTTCGAGGTCCTCGACTCCGACGAGCTCTCCGAGATCGCCGCGCTCGGCGGGTTTCCCGACCCGCTATCCGCACTGGCGGTTCGGCATGGAGTACCAGCAGCTCGCCAAGGGCTACCACTACGGGCTCCAGAAGATCTACGAGATGGTGATCAACAACGACCCGTGCTACGCCTACCTGCTGCGCTGCAACCAGCTGGTCGACCAGAAGCTGGTGATGGCCCACGTCTACGGCCACAACGACTTCTTCAAGAACAACATCTGGTTCAGCCAGACCAACCGCAAGATGATGGACGAGATGGCCAACCACGGCACTCGCATCCGCTCGCACATGGACCGCTACGGCGAGGAGACGGTCGAGAACTTCATCGACAGCTGCCTGTCGCTCGAGAACCTGATCGACATCCACTCGCCCTTGATCAAGCGCCGCGACGAGATCAACCGCTACGACTTCGTGCCCGACGACGAGAACGACGACGCGAACGCAGCCCACGAAGTTCCAGAGCAAGGACTACATGGACGCGTTCATCAACCCGCCCCAGGTCCTCAAGGAGGAGGCACGCAAGCGCGAAAGCGAGCGCGAAAAAGAGAAGGCCAAGCCGCACGTCGTTCCCGAGCAGCCCGAGCGCGACGTGCTGCTGTTCCTGCTCGAGCACGCCCCGCTTGAAGCCCTGGCAGCACGACGTGCTGGCGATCATCCGCGAGGAGGCCTATTACTTCGCCCCCCAGGGCCAGACCAAGATCATGAACGAGGGCTGGGCCTCCTTCTGGCACTCGACGATCATGACGCAGAAGACGCTCCAGCCTTCGGAGCTGGTCGACTATGCCGACCACCACTCCGGCACGATGGCCACGCAGCCGGGCCGGCTCAATCCGTACAAGCTGGGCATCGAGCTGTTGCGCGACATCGAAGAGCGCTGGAACAAGGGGCAGTTCGGCCCGGAATGGGACGAATGCGACGACCTCGACGTCCGCCACAAATGGGACAAGAAGCTCGGCCTGGGCCGGCAGAAGATCTTCGAGGTCCGCCGCATCCACAACGACGTGACGTTCATCGACACGTTCTTGACGGTCGATTTTTGCCGCCGGTACAAGCTCTTCAGTTACCGGCACAACGATCAGACCGAGATGTACGAGATCGAGAGCCGCGAGTTCAAGAAGATCAAGGAGCGGCTCCTGTTCAACCTGACCAATTTCGGGCAGCCGATCATCCGGGTCAAGGACGCCAACCACCGCAACCGCGGCGAGCTGTACTTGCAGCACGAGTACTTCGGCGTCGACCTGCGGATCGACCACGCCCAGGACACGCTCCGTCATCTGCACCGTCTCTGGACCCGGCCGGTCCATCTGGAGACGTGCGTTGACGGACGGCCCACGCTGTTGTCGTTTGATGGAACCGATCATTCGATCCGCCCATTGGGGAGGTTCTTCCCATGAGTCTGAGCAAAAAGATCGCCGCCGCGCTTGACGAAAACACCAAGGCTTACGTTCTGCCCTGCACCGTCACGGTCGAGGAGAGTCCGAACCAGCTGACGCTGGATCTCGACGGCCCTCGACACGGTCGGGCTGGCGCTTCGACGTCGCTCGAGTTCGCCACGACCAGCCGCGCCGAGTGGTCCTCGGAGGCACTCAAGGACTGGGGCGAGCGGCTCTCCGCGCGGGTGACCTACCTGATGGAGCCGCTCAAGGTCCTCGAGGTCGACGCCGCAGGCGGCGAGGTTCAGATCCGCAGCCAGAGCCCGACGCCCCGCGACCAGGGCCGCGGCTACTACGAGATGCGGCTGTTCCGGCACGGAAGCTTGCGGATGGAACGTTTCGTCTTCGACGACGCCACCCGCCAGCGCCGCGCGACCCCCTGCCAGCTCACGCGCGAAGTGCTGGAACGGCTGGCCGACGATATCGCCGCCAGCGCCGGCTGATCCAAGCGATGCGCGTACTCTTGATCGGCGGTACCGGCTTCGTCGGCCCGCACGTGGTCCACAGGCTGGTGGTGCGCGCGCACGATGTTGTCGTGTTCCATCGTGGAGTGACCGAGGCCGAATTACCGCCTCGGGTCGTTCGATGGCTCGGCGATCGGAGTCATCTCGCGGATTATCGCGCCCTGTTCAAGCGGTTTTCACCGGACGTGGTCCTCGACACGCGGCCGATGAGGGGGGAACAGTCCCAGCAGCTCATGAAATCCGTCAAGGGAATCGCGGGGCGAGTGGTTGCACTTTCGAGCGGCGACGTCTACCGGGCGTATGGGACATTGCGCGGCCTCGAGCCCGGGCCCCTCGAGCCGGTGCCGATCGCCGAGGATGCTCCCTTGCGCCACCGATTGTACCCCTACCGCGGCCACTCGCCGCGCCCTCCGGATGACCCGATGCGGTGGGCCGATGAGTACGACAAGATCTCAGTCGAGCGGGCTGTCATGGGAGATGACGCTCTACCCGGCACGGTTCTCCGCCTGCCGATGGTCTACGGTCCGGGTGACGATCAGCACCGGCTCTACCCCTACCTCAAGCGGATGGACGACGGCCGTCCGGCGATTATCATGGACGAAGCGCTGTCGCGCTGGCGCTGGGCGCGCGGCTACGTGGAAAACGTTGCCGACGCGGTCTTGGCGGCAGTCGTCGACGAACGCGCGTCCGGGCGCGTCTACAACGTGAGTGAACCTGACGCCCTGAGCGAGAAAGAGTGGGTCGAGGCGATAGCCAACGCAACCGGCTGGACCGGCCGGGTCGTCGCCTTGCCGGGCGAACGGCTGCCCGCGCCGTTCAAACAGCCTTTGAATTTCCGGCAGCATCTCACGTACAACACGCAGCGCATCCGCAATGAACTGGGCTATGTCGAGTCGGTGCCCCGCGCCCTTGCGATAGCGCGGACCATCGACTGGGAGCGCAAGCACCCGCCGTCGCAAATCGACCCGAGCGAATTCGATTACGGCGCCGAGGACCGGGTCCTCGCTGAAGCGACGACCTGAACCGATCGTTCGGCCTGGCCGCAGACCTATCGTGAGAGCAGCATCGGACGAGGCATCCGGGACTACCGGCCCCAGACCAAAACAAGGGAACGAACTTGTGGCAGCACACGAATCATGCCCCGATGCGAGCGTCGTTCTCGACCTCATCGAAGCATTTCGCCGTTCCAAGACGATGTTCGCCGCTGTTTCCCTCGGCGTCTTTGACGCCCTTGAACCCGGGCCCCGCTCGGCCGCTGGGCTGGCGGAGGTGCTCGGGCTCAACGCCGGCGCACTCGAGCGACTGCTTGATGCCTGCGTCGGTCTCCAGTTGCTGAAACGCAACGGTTCGCTCTACGAGAACACGCCGGCCGCGGCGGCCTACCTCTCGTCGAACAGCCCGACCCGCATGACCGGGTATCTCAATTACTCGAATGAGATCTTGTGGAAGATGTGGGGCAACCTCGAGGATGCCGTCCGCGAGGGGACCAACCGCTGGCAGCAGACCTTTGGCTGGGAAGGCCCGATCTTTTCCAGCTTCTTCAAGACCGAAGCGGCCATGCACGAGTTCCTGATGGGCCTGCACGGGCAAGGGTTGTTGAGCTCTCCGCGCGTTGTGTCGGCGTTTGACTTGAGCCCGTTTCGCCGGCTGGTCGACCTGGGCGGCGCAACGGGCCACCTGGCAATTGCCGCGTGCCGGCATTATCCGAGCCTGCGCGCCGTCGTGTTCGATTTGCCCGAGGTGGGATCGCTTGCGCGCGAGGTCATCGCGGCGTCCCCGGTTGCCGGCCGCATTGAGTTCCAAAGTGGTGACTTCTTCGTCGATCCTTTGCCCGAGGGGGACTTGTACGCTCTGGGCCGCATATTGCACGACTGGACTGAATCGAAAGCACTTGCTCTGCTCGCGCGGATCCACGACCGCTTGCCATCGGGCGGCGGCCTGGTGATCGCCGAGAAGCTACTCGACGAAGACAAGAGCGGCCCGCGCTGGGCGCTGATGCAAGACCTGGCGATGCTGCTCTACACCGAGGGCCGAGAACGCACCAAGAGCGAGTACCAGGCACTGCTCGAGCAGGTCGGTTTCGTCGACGTTCAGGGGGCTACTACCGCCACACCGCTCGACGCCGTGCTCGCGCGAAAGCCGTAGCGGGCAAACCCCACTCCTGCCACCGCCGGCGGCGTGTACAGTCTTATCTACAAAGGGCGGATCGAGTGGTAGAATCGGATGACCGAGCGTGGATTCACACGACAACCGTGACTTTAGCTGGCAGCGCGGTACGCTCTCTGCGCACGATAGAGAACTCTTCCCCAGCCAAGGGGCCTTCCCATGTCTGACGTTAAGCAGCTCCGGATCAACGGGGCCGAGGTCGCCGTGGACGCCGAGAGCGAGCGCTTGCTCCTGGGCGTTTTGCGTGACGAGCTTGGCTTGACGGGCGCGAAATACGGCTGCGGCGAGGGACGCTGCGGCGCCTGCACGGTCCTCGTCGACGGCGAGCCGGTTCGCTCGTGCATCACGCGGCTTGCGGCAGTCGCCGGCAAGGAGATCACCACCGTCGAGGGACTCGACCAGGGCGGCAAGCTCCACCCGCTCCAAGAGGAGTTTCTCAAACAGGGCGCGATGCAGTGCGGCTACTGCACTTGCGGCATGATCATGTCGGGGGTCGCGCTTTTGCGGAAGAACCCTGAACCAACACGGGACGACGTGATCGAGTTCATGAACGGCAATATCTGCCGGTGTGGGACCTATCAGCGAATCATCGCCGCGATCTCTCAGGCGGCGAAAGCAACCAAGGGGGCCCGGCTATGAACGAGCATGGGACCGACGTGATTGAGATCGAGCCCGAGCGCTACGAGCTCTGGGAAGAGCAACGTTATCATTTCGAGTTCGGGCGACGTGAGTTCCTGAAGGCGGTGGGCGGCGGCATCCTGGTGTGCTGCCTGCTCGAGAGCGCAAGAGCTCAACAGCCCGGCGCCGGCCGCCGTCGCGGCGGGTTCGGCGGCGGTTCGCCCGCGCCTCGCGATATCGGCGCCTACTTGCACATCGGCGAAGACGGCCGGATCGCGGTTTATACGGGCAAGGCTGAAATGGGACAAAACATCCGCACGTCGCTGGCACAGGCGGTGGCGGAAGAGCTTCATGCCCCACTGGGCTCGATCGAGATGGTGATGGCCGACACCGAGCGCACCCCGTTTGACATGGGCACGTTCGGCAGCATGACCACCCCAAACATGTCGCCACGGCTGCGGCGCGCCGCCGCGGCCGCTCGCGAGCTGCTCTTGGACCTGGCAGCCAAGTACTGGAAGGCCGACCGCTCGCTCTTGACGACCGCCGACGGCGCTGTCGTCAACACTCAGACGCGCGAATCGCTTGCGTTCGGCAAGCTGACTCAGGGCAAGAAGCTGACGAAAGCCGTCACCGACGGCGCGCCGCTGACGCGCCCCGAAAAGTGGACGACCGCAGGCCACTCGTCGGCCAAGCTCCAGGGCCGCGAGTTTGTGACCGGGAAGCACGAGTACGCCTCGGATATCAGGCTTCCCGGCATGTTGCACGGCAAGGTGCTGCGGCCGCCGTCGTTTGGTGCGAAGCCGGCTTCGATCGACATTGCCGCGGCCAAGGCAATGCCCGGCGTCACGGTCGTGCACGATGGTGACTTCGTCGGCGTGGCCGCTGCCGGCGAACACTCCGCAGCGCGCGCCTCTCCAGGCGATTCATGCGGAATGGACGCCCGGCGCACCGATTTCGGCCAAGACTCTCTTTGACGACTTGCGGAAGCCGGACGGCGGCGGCGGCCGCGGCGACGGCGAGCGGCGCGGAGGACGCGGCGGCGCGGCCCCCGCCGCCGGCTCGGTCAAGGCCGGAATGGACGCGGCCGACGTGCGACTCGAAGAGACCTACACAGTCGCCTACATCGCCCACGCCCCGCTCGAGCCTCGCGCGGCCGTCGCCCAATGGGAAAACGGCAAGTTGACCGTGTGGACTGGTACCCAGCGGCCCTTCGGCGTGCGCGGCGAGCTGGTCGAGGCATTCGGGCTCTCCGAAAGCGCGGTGCGCGTGATCGTGCCCGACACCGGCGCCGGCTATGGCGGCAAGCATACCGGCGAGGTGGCCGTCGAGGCCGCACGCCTCGCCCGCGCCGCCGGCAAGCCGGTCAAGCTTGTGTGGTCTCGCGAGGAAGAGTTCACCTGGGCATACTTTCGCCCCGCCGGCGTCATCGACGTCAAGAGCGGAGCTCGACGCGACGGGTCTCTGACGGCCTGGGAGTTTCACAACTACAACTCCGGTCGTGCAGGGATTGACTCTCCCTACGATGTACCGAACCAGTCGACGGCGGTCCACGCGACCAGGTCGCCCCTTCGCCAGGGCTCGTACCGCGCGCTGGCTGCCACGGCGAACCATTTCGCCCGAGAGTCGCACATGGACGAGCTCGCGCATGCGCTTGGTATCGACCCGCTCCAGTTCCGGTTGAAGAACCTCAAGGACCAGCGCCTGCGGGCCGTCATTTCAGCCGCGGCCGAGGCGTTTGATTGGGGCAAGAAACCGGCCGCCGATCACGGCGTGGGCATCGCAGCCGGGTTCGACAAGGGGGGCTACATTGCTACCTGCGCCTTAGTCGAGGTCGACCGCTCGAGCGGTCGCGTTTCGGTCGTGCGCGCCACAAGCGCCTTTGAATGCGGCGCCATCATCAACCCAGACCATCTCAAAAACCAGATCGAAGGCGCGCTTGTGATGGGGCTGGGCGGTGCCCTGTTCGAGGCCATCGACTACGACGGCGGCCGGATCGCCAATCCGCGATTCTCGCGGTATCGCGTTCCCCGGTTCCGCGACGCGCCGCAGATCGATGTCGTATTGCTTGACCGTAAGGACCTGCCTTCCGCAGGGGCCGGCGAAACACCGATCGTCGCCATCGCGCCGGCGATCGGCAACGCCATCTTCCACGCCACCGGCCTTCGCCTCAGATCGCTGCCGTTGGTGCCGCAGCCCCTCAAGCTTTAGCGACGGCCGCTGCGCCTCGAACTGGTCCCTGGTCAACGCCGGGCAATACAGCCCCTGGTACTCGCGTGCCCACCAATCGGGCGAGTTGCTCTCTGTGAACGTATACAGAAACAAGCGTGCCCGCACATACCGGGGCGGGTGGTCGACGAAAGGGCAATCGCGCAACAAGCCCAGAACCGCCGGCTCACCTTCGAGGAGCCGCGCTTGGAACCGCAAGAACCAAGGTGCCGACCGGCAATCGCCGCTTAGCGCCGCAAACCACATTTGCCAGTCCAGGCGCGGCAGGTGAGGCGTCGTGAACCGCGGGGCTCGATCGAGCTCGCATGGCTTCCACCGGAAGAGATACGGCAGCCAGCTCACGCCGTCGTCACTTCCCTCGACCATGATCTCCGGGCGCGTGGTGGTCATCATCGCAAAGAGCCCATACCGATTGGTGCTCCGCAGCGGCGCCAGCCACTCGGTCAGCGTGACGAGCTCCGATGGAACGATCGCCTCGGGCCATGCGCTCTCAATTGTCTCCGAGGCCGTCGTTGCGACGATGAGCACGGCCGCCGCTCCGACAACCAGCCGTCGAGGCCACCACCATGGTTTTCCCGCTTCGTTATTGCCGGAAC
Organism: uncultured Isosphaeraceae bacterium; assembly: GCA_963830625.1. Taxonomy (GTDB): domain Bacteria; phylum Planctomycetota; class Planctomycetia; order Isosphaerales; family Isosphaeraceae; genus CAWHMZ01. The sequence continues at coordinate 162,202 of CAWHMZ010000016.1, forward strand.
CGTCGCGCGCTTCTCCCCGCCGCAGGAATCCGCGCAGCCGGTGCCAGTCGTAGTCGTCGAGAATGCACAGGCAAAGAACAAGCGCCAGCAGGTTGAAAAAGCCGTAGTTCCCCGTCGCAGCGATCAGAAGTTGCAAGAGGACCAGGCTGGCGAAGCCAACCAGCCGCACCGGCCGGGGCCCGAACACGAAGAATGGCGCGACCAGCTCGGCGTAGAACATGAAGAGCACAGACAGGCGATGAAACGACGGCGGGAGTTGATGAACATACCAGCTTGTCCACGTGGGCAGCGGCTGGGTCTGGTAGTGGTAGTCGAGCGCAGACCAATCGCGCCACGTCGGGTCGTGGCTAGTCAACTTGACGACTCCGGAGAGGAACATCAAGCGAAACACGAGCCATCGCAACAGTCCGGTCGTTACCCACCACGGCCTGTCGTTGGCCCGGCCGAGCCACAGCGACCACGGAGCGGCCAGCATCGCCAGCAGGCCCGCCTCCAATAGCAATGTGTCCCACTGAAAGCTGAGGAATTGCTGGCCGACCACGACGAGTGACAGGTAAAAGAGCCAGAGCAGAGCCGTGGTTACGCCGGGCAGCAGGCCGGCGCAGAGTGCGACGCCGAGAGCGATTCCGCTCCAGCACAGCGCGTAGAGAGCAGCATCGGAGGTATTGAGCCAAAGCAAGGTCGGCAGTCGCCAGTAGATCGCCGGTCCCGACCCGAGCACCTGCTTGGCCCGCGTGAGGTACTCCGCAGCCGGCAGAATGCCGCGCGAGCCGATCAGGCCGTCGAGTTGCACTGCCAGCGACGTGAACGCGGAAACATAGACAATCCCCATCCCGCGGAGAAAGACGCCCCGCGTCAGGCGGAAGCTCGGCCGCAGCAAATCATCCCGCCAGTTACGCCAGAACGCGAGGTTCGTCATGCTCGCCTCGATCGTGGCCTGGAACTTTGCCCGTGACGCGCGCCTCGGTCTAGAACGCGCCGATTCCGAGCACGCGAACGGTCTCGATGACCGGCTCATGCAGCCGGCCGTTGGAGACGATCACTCCGCGGTTGGACCTGAGCTCGTGACCATGGTTGAACTCGAGCGGCCGGCCGGTGATGTCGCTGACGACCCCACCGGCCTCGGCCACGATCAATGCGCCCGCGGCATGGTCCCAGATCTTCTCGCGGTAGTCGGCCCGCGTCGGCAGCCGCAGATAGAGATCGGCCTCGCCGCGCGCGACCACGGCATACTTGGCCTGGCTATCCATACGCAGAGGTGGCGAGCTGATCGAGAGCGCGGCTGCCACGGCCGCCGAGTCGCCCTGGGCGCTGTGACCCGATTCCACCGACTCGCAAAACCGCGCCGACGCTGGATCGTCGCGGCTGCTCACGACGATGCGATCGGCCGCCGAATCGAATTCGCGGTGGCTCCCGCCCGGCAACACGAATGCCCCCTGCCCTCTGCGGCGCAGAAGATCGAGCCAGGATTGCTCGTGGTACCGTCCTTCGCGGGCAAGTTCGGGCACGCGAGCGCGGCGACAACAACCTCGCCGTGCACCACAAGCGCGAGGGCGACCGCGTACTGCTCGCCGCGCAGGAAACCTTTGGTCCCATCGATGGGGTCCAGCGTCCAGAACCGGTCAGAATATGCGCTGGCACCGCCGTGGTCGATCCAGCTACAGACCTGCTCTCTGCTGATCGTGCTTACGGAACGGTTCCCATCTGCGCCGCACACCGCGGCGACATGCTCGACGACGCGGTCGAGGATCGGGGCGTTTTCCGCCAGCCGGAGGTCGGCCGCGTCTTCCTCGGCAATCACCGGGTCGTCGGGGAAGGCCTCGCCCAGCGCTCGGCAGATCAACGCCTGACTGCCGAAATCGGCGACGGTGACCGGGCTCTTGTCCTTCTTGGCGAGAACATCGGGAGAGATCGACGCCGCGACAGCCTGGCACAGCCGGGCGGCTGCGCGCACGGCCTCGATTGCGACGGCTTGCTCCCTGTCGTAGGGCTCTCTGGTGATCGTCATGGGTTGACTCGTCGTGGCGTCACGATTCCGCCCGGCGCCGCAGGTGCACTCGGGGCCGGCGACGGGATCGGGAAAAAGTTCGAACTGCCGCACCTTCCCGAAGCATTATTAACATAGAGACGACGATCGTGGCAGCAGGGAAAGGACCAGAATGAATGTCAACCCGGCGCAGCGGAATCGCTCTGCGGCAGATTCATACCCTTTTTAACTTGGGGGTGATCGGCGATCTGACCGACGGCCAGTTGCTGGAGCGGTGCGCCACCTACACGGGCGAGGCCGCCGAGCTCGCGTTCGCGGCGCTGCTCGAGCGTCACGGGCCGATGGTGCTGCGCGTCTGCCGCGGCGCCGGGGGCGACTTGCATGATGCCCACGATGCCTTTCAAGCGACCTTCCTCGTTCTGATCAAACAGGCCCGGTCACTCTGGGTTCGCGATTCATTAGGCCCTTGGCTTCATCGGGTGGCCTTGCGGATCTCCCGCCGAATCCGCGCGTCGAACATCCGGCGCCGCGAGCACGAGCGGTGCACCGCCAAGTTGCGAACCGAGATCGTTCGGGTCGACCACGAGCAGAAGGACCTTGCGGCCGCCGTTCACGAAGAAATCGAGCGAATGCCTGACCGTTTTCGCGTGCCCGTGGTGCTCTGCGATCTCGAGGGGCACACTCACGAACAGGCTGCCCGTCACCTCGGAATCCCGATCGGAACGCTCAAAAGCCGGTTGATGCGCGCGCGCGAAGTCCTGCGGGGCGCCTGATGCGGCGCGGACTCGCGCTCTCTGCGGGAATGGTTGCAGCAAACACGACCTTCAGGTCCGCCGAGGCGGCCGATTACCCCGCTCTTGTCTGGTCCACGATTCGAGCAGCGCTAACTCTTGCGACGGGCGAGGGCGCGGTTCGCGTGGTCGCGTCGCGCGTCGCATTATTGACCGAGGAGGAACTCAAGACCATGCTGCTGTCAAAACTGAAACTGGCATCCATGGCCGTGCTCACGACCACCGCGATCGTGGTCGGCACGGTCGGTGTGTTTGCACAACAACGCCCTGGCTCGTCCCCGGAAGCGGCGGCCGATCCGCCTGCTGCCGGCCAGCCAGGCGCTCGGGGACCTGGCGACAAAGCCATTGGGCAAAGAGCGCCGGCGTATATCGGCCGATCCCGGAACATGATGATCGCGCAGGCTTGAGTCGGAGCGCCAGCAGGCCAAGCGGGCGCTCGAGCACGCTTACCGAACCACTCGGTCGAACGACGACCCATTGATTGCCCACATGAAAAAGACCTTGAACAGCTTTGACACGCTGCTGGGCCGAATCGACGCCGTCCTGGTCGATGCTGCGGAAGAGTACCCGAACATCTTCGACTTCGCGAGCGACTCGCTTGCCGAGGCAGAAGACAGGGTGGAGTGGGCGGAGCAGATGGTTGGGAAGGGCTATCTGCCGAAATCAACGCTCGAGGCCTTCCGCGAAAAATATGAAAAACTGAAGCGTCGAGCCCAACCCAAGACAGATGCGACTCCAAACGAGCCAGCGAAAGCGCGTCCGGGCGAAAATCGCAAGGATCCCTTCGCCAAGCCCGAAGCGCCTCGGGTCGATGCGCCCAAAACGTCGCCTTTTTGACGCAAGGGCGCGTTATGCAGCGCATCGGGCGAAGAAACGCGAAAAATCCCCCGCTCGACCTGCACCATGCCGGCGCTGAGAGCGTAGTCGAGAATAGCGGGTCACGTGAAGTCCCGCGCCGGACCTGAACCGGGGCTCGGTAATCGGGCCTGAGGGCCGGCGATTCCCGACTCCATACCGGAACGGCGATTGAGAGGAGCATGACGATGATTTCCCCAATGCGGCGCGGCGCGCGATGGCCGCTGGCGGTGCTGAGCTTGGCCCTCGCCGTGTGGGTGGTGAGCGGAGCCTCGGCCTTTGCCCACGGCGGCGGTGGCGGCGGTGGTGGCGGCGGCGGACATGGCGGCGGTGGTGGCGGACATGGCGGCGGCGGACACATGGGCGGCGGTGGGTATTACGGTGGTGGCGGCTACCGGGGCGGCGGCTATAACCGGGGCGGCTATTACGGCGGCGGGTACTACGGCGGCTTCGGGTTCTTTCCGGGCTATTACTATGGCCTTGGCGGGTACGGGTATGGCTACGGAAACGGCTACGGTTACGGCTACCCGTATAATTACGGGTATTCGTACCCCAGCTACGGCTACACTTATCCTACCTACACCTACGACTACTCGACCTCCGGCACACCGGCGACAACCTACGCAGATCCTGCAGTCTACGCGGGTCCGAGCCAGGGCCGCTACCTCGGGATCGACGAGCAGGCGGTTTCTGATGGCACCAGCACTGGCATGCGAGTGGCCCGCGTCTATCCCGGCACTCCTGCGGAACAGGCCGGCCTCAAGGCGGGCGACGTGATCTATTCCGCCAACGGATATCTCACGCAGCAACACGGCAACCTGGCCTGGATCATCGCCACCGTGCCCGCCAACGGCACGCTCCAAATGAACGTCCGGACCGCGAGTGACGGCGCACTCCATGCGATCTCAGCACTGCTGCCATGATCTTCACGATGCCGCGACACCCTGCACCGGGTGCGCCGGCATCAGATCGCTTGGTCGACTCGCATCTATGCCGCCTTGGCTCGGCGCGCGTTATCATGGCACGCGGGGGATTGAACGCACGCCGGGCCAATTGCGAAGCGAGCCATGCGCTTGATTCGGAGCTTCTTGACTGTCGTTGCGTGCTTCGCAGTCGCGCGAGCGGCAGCGAGGGCGCAGGACGCGCCGAAACTGCACGAGGTGAACGGGTTCATGGCCAAGGGGGCCAAGGCCGCGCTCGTTCCCGAACTGCTCAGGCAACGACTCTCGCTCGCCGAGGTCAATAAAGCCCACTTCGACGGTGAATCGACCGACGTCAAGGACATCTTGGGGCTGATGGCGAAGTTTGAAAAGCTGCGCATCAAAGTAGACGAGCCGGCCGAAGTGCGCGGCAACGTGCCGGTCTTCCTGCCGCCGAACACACTGGGCGACGAGGCCTATACCACCTGCTTCAGCGCGTTCACGTACAACGGTCTCGTGCTCGGGGTGACCGGCGGCGACCTCGAGCTGGTGCGCCCGGAGAAGCGCCCGAACCTGCCGCGCGCCAGGCGGCCGTGGAATCGCAGCGACGTCTTGTCGACGCGCCTCATTCGGCTCGGCTACTTGAAGCACGATCCGATCATGAGGGTCTATCGCGACAAGATCGGCACAAAGGTCGGGCACGCCATCGTGGAGCTCAAATCCAACGACCTCATCGTTGTCGACAAGGCGGCGGCCGTCGAGGCGATGTTTCGGTTCGTGGACTCCGAAATCCTCGAGGCCATGGGCGTGCCGGCCTCGGAAGGACCCGCCCAAGCCGATGGTCCGCGCCCACCCAGCTTGGGCGCGATCGCTTCACGCGAGGCAATCCACTTTTATCTCATGGCGTTTGCGCGCGCAAACGAAATAACACTCGTCGCTGCGGAACAGCGCGGCGCGTACAACCGCTACTATCCTGAAGCCGACCTGTGGACCAACGAGCAGGGCTATCGGGCTCTCCAAAGCGAGTATCAGCGGATCGGTGAATTCGTTCGAGCCGCGCGCGAGACCGGCGGCGAGGGCTGGGTTGACCTGAAACCTGACCAGACCTACACGCCCAACGAACAAAGGCGGCGCGAGATTCGCTTTGGCGTTGTAAGTCCGCCCGGCGGCAGAGCCGCAGCGCAAAAGACAAAAAAGGCCGCGAAGAGCGCCAAGAAAAAGTAGGTGGTTTGATCTCCCGGCCGCTCATCCCGCACGGGGTGCATGACTGTGCCGAGAGCGAACGTGAGTTCAGCGGTCGCCGCGCGATCGTGAGAAATCGGTTGTCATGCGAAAGTGCGTGGCTTTAGAATCGGTGGTCGGTCGTTGCTCAAGTTTCAACCGATCAAGCGCGCGGCAGCCGCGTGGTCGTGCTCATTTCATGCTTTGGCTCAGGAGGCTTACCGTGCGCCGGCTCCCCATTCTCGTTGTGCTCGTTTGTGGATGCGCGCTGGCGCTCGCCGGCTGCGAAAGCCCGCCGGCGCCGTCGGCAGCACCGCCGGTTACAAAGCCGACTTCGCCGCCGGTCGCCTCGACAGAAATCCGCGTCGAGGCCGGACCAGACGCCGCCAAGAAGGCCCAGACGGCCTTGATCAACGCCAAGCCCGGCAACGTCGTCGTTCTTGGCGACGGCCGCTTCGAGTTCCGCTCAACGCTGTCGCTCGACGTCAGCAAGGTAACCATCAAGGGCCAGGGGCCCGATAAGACCATGCTCGTCTTCAAGGACCAGGGTGCGGGCACCGGCGGCGAGGGAGTGCTCATCAGCAGCAAGGAAGACGTCACGATCGCGAACCTGGCCGTTGAAGACCCCAAGGGCGACGGCATCAAGGCCAATGGAACCAAGCGCCTGGTCGTGCGCGACGTTCGCGTCGAATGGACGGGCGGCCCCAAGGAAACCAACGGCGGCTATGGAATCTATCCCGTGCAGTGCACCGACGTCGTGATCGAACGCTGCAAGGTTACCGGCGCCTCTGATGCCGGCATCTACGTCGGGCAATCGCAAAACATCATCGTGAGGCGCAACACGGCCTCGCAGAACGTCGCGGGGATCGAGATCGAGAACTCTACGCACGCCGACGTGTACGAAAACGTGGCGACGGACAACTCCGGCGGCATCCTCGTATTCACCATGCCCGACTTGCCCGTGAAGGAAGGGCGCATGTCGCGCGTCTTCAACAACCGGATCGTCGCCAACAACCACGACAACTTTGCTCCCAAGGGAAATATCGTGGCGACGGTTCCCCCAGGCACCGGTGTCATGATCATGGCCAACGACGAGGTCGAGGTGTTCGACAACACGATCGAAAACAACCAGACGGGTGGGCTGTCGATCGTCAGCTACTTGATTGCCGACAAGCCGATCAAGGACGAGAAGTACGACCCGTATTGCGAGTCGATCCACATTCACAACAACACCTTCAAAGGCAACGGCGCGAAGCCGTCGGGCGCGATCGGCGCGATGCTCGAGAAGGCGCTGGGCTCGCCATTGCCCGACATCCTTTACGACGGGGTGATCGACCCCAAGAAGCAGGCTGGCGGCAAGCTGCCCGAGAAGCTGGCGATCCACATCCATGACAACGGCGGGGCCGGCTTTGTCAACTTCGACGCGCCGGCCTTGATGGCGGCCGCAGCCGGCTCCGGCACGGGCAAGGCGCCGAACGTCGTACGCGACCTGAAAGAGTACGCCGGCGCGCTGCCGGCCTTGGCGCCCGTTTCGATCGAGGGCGTAGAGTGAGCCAGCCTGTGTGTCATCGCGGTCGACGGCCGAAAGTCATCGTCAGTGCCGGCTGCGCCAGCTTGTTGTTGCTGGCCGTCAGCGGTTGTGGGGCAAGGAACCACCCGGAAGCCGCGCCGGCGCCGGCACCGACCGCCGCGCCCCAACCGGCTGCGCCGCTCCAGCGGATTTCGCAATACGCCCTCTTCGAGGGCGACTTGAAGGAGCAAGCGCCGCTGACGGCGTCATCCCTTACGACCTCAACTCGGCGCTCTTCAGCGACTACGCCCTGAAGTACCGGTTTATCAAGCTGCCGCCGGGCATGCACGCCACGTATCGCACCGATGACGCATTCGAGTTTCCGGTCGGCACCGTGATCGCCAAGACGTTTGCCTACCCGCACGACGCTCGCGACCTCTCAAAGGGACGCCGGCTGATCGAGACTCGGATCCTCAAACGCGAGGCCGACGGCTGGGTCGGTCTCCCGTATCTCTGGAACAAGGAACAGACCGACGCGACCCTCGAGGTCGCCGGCGATCTGGTTGACGTGAGCTGGGTTCACAACGACGGCCAGGTCCGCAAGAACAACTACATTGTTCCCAACGTCAACCAGTGCAAAGGGTGCCACAAGTCGGGCGAGACCATGGTGCCGATCGGCCCCAAGGCCAGGCATTTGAACCGCGACTTTGCCTATTCTGGCGGCGCAGAGAATCAACTGGCGCACTGGAGCCGCGTCGGCGCCTTGGCCGGTGCCCCGGCACCGGCTGACGCACCTCGGCTGGCGGTCTGGGACGACCCCCAAACCAGCTCGCTCGACGACCGCGCCCGTGCCTGGCTCGAGATCAACTGCGCACATTGTCACAACCCCGAAGGGCCCGCGCGGACCAGCGGGCTGGACCTGCGCACGGCACAGAGCAATCTCACGGCGATCGGCGTGAACAAGACGCCGGTGGCGGCCGGCATCGGCTCGGGCGGGTTGGCTTTTGACATCGTGCCCGGGCACCCCGAACGCTCGATCCTGGTCTATCGGATCAGCTCCACGCACCCTGGCGTCATGATGCCCGAGCTGGGCAAACGACTGGTCCACGAAGAGGGGGTTGCCCTGGTGCGGGCGTGGATCGCTGCGATGGGCAGCGCAGCACGAAACGGCCGCGCACTCGTCGCCAGGCCGGTGAGAGCGATTCTCGCTCACCGCGGTGCGTCGTGCTTGTTGCTGACCTCGCGAACCGCCACGTCAGCCGGATGTCTCCGACTTCGCTTCGCGCGACCAGACGATTCGGAAGGTTCCGGAGCCGGTGCCGTCGGACCTGAGGGTGAAGGGCTCGGAGGAATCGTCGAGATCCGCCTCCTGGGTGGTCGCATGGCGGATTGCTGCGTCGAGACGGTTGACGTCGATCGGTTTGGTGAGGTGGTCGACGAAGCCGGCGTCGCGGCTTTGCTCCAGGTCTTCCTCGGCGCCGAAGCCGCTCATGGCAATGCCGCGCAGTCCGTGGCTGGCCTTGAGCCCGCGCATCAGGCTAAGGCCGGTTCCGTCGGGGAGCTCGATGTCGGAGACCAGCAGGTCAAAGGGAACCTCGGCGGCGTTGACCGCGGCGCCGGCGGCGGCCAGCGAATCGGCCGTCGCAACCGAATGGCCGCGCTGGCGAAGCACCGCGGCCAGGTAGCGCAGCGTGTCTTGGTTGTCTTCGACGAGCAAGATGCGCAGGGCGGGCCCAACGTTGGCGCTCGCGGCTTGAGCCGTTGAGGCGATACCCGATCGGGCCGGCAGCGGAGCGGGCACTGCGGCGAGCTCGAGGCGAAAGACCGAGCCGAGTCCGCGCCCCGGGCTCGACACCGTGAGGCTGCCGCCCAAGGCTTCGGCGAGCGAGCGGCTGATCGCCAAACCCAGCCCCAGCCCTCCCGCGCGCCCGCGCAGCGGCTCTTCGCCTTGCTCGAACGGATCGAAGATCCGGTTCAAGAGCGCTGGTTCAATACCGATCCCGGTGTCGTCAAACTCCACAACAAGCCGCGGGGTTTGTCCAACGCCATTGCCGTCGGCGGCACCGTCGAACGCCGCTGATCCCGCCGCCACGTTCGACGTGCGGATCGTCAGCCTGCCGCCGGGCGGCGTGAACTTCGCGGCGTTGCGGATCAAGTTCCAGATGACTTGCATGATCCGGGCGTGGTCGGCGTTCACATGATGGTGCGGCGCCTTGAGCTCGGTGAGCACGTGCAGGCCCGCGACCAGGGTCTCGTCGCGGCAGATCTCCATCGAGCGCCGGACCGCCTGATGGATGTCGACGACCTCGAGGTCCAGCCGCAGCCGCCCACGCACGATTCTTGAGAGATCCAGCAGGTCGTCGATCAGCCGGGCCTCGAGCTCGATATTGCGCCGAATCATCTCGAGCGTCGGCAGGATCGCCGGCACGGTTTTCGACTCGACGAGCGACGAAACGGCGATCAAGGCCGGAGTCAGCGGCGTGCGCAGCTCGTGGCTCAAGACGGCGAGAAAGCGGTCCTTGGCGCGCGACACGGCCTCGGCCAGCTCTTTGGCCTTGCGCAGGTCTTCCTCGGTGCGCTTGCGTTCGGTGATGTCTTCGACGATGAACGAACAGAGCGCACGCCCCGAGCCGGGAAGGCCCATCGGTGTAAGGGTCGCCGCGACCCACGCAGGACTGCTTGCGCACGTCCCCTGATATTCGAAACGCAGGGGGCGGCCGGTGGCCTGGCACTCGCGGAACCGCTCGAGCCAGGTATCGAGCATTTCGGGAGGCGCCTTCACATAAGTGGCGGTCCTTCCTTCCAGCCGGCCGGGCTCGAGACCGAAGTACGAGTCGGCCAGCGCGTTGGCCGAGACAAACCGCGCGTCTTCATCGGTCAGCTCGACCACGCCCATGGCCATCACCGACGAATCGTAGAAGCTGCGGAGCACCAGCTCCTTTTCCCGCAGGGCCTCCTCGGTCAGTTTGAGCGGCGTGACGTCGGTGACCATGAGCAAGAACCCGCACACGCCGTCGGTCGCGACAACTGGGTCGTCGGCCGAGACCTCGTCGGGTCCGAGCGGACGCGCGGTCACAATCGTGTGCCGTATCTTGCCGTCGCTGCTGCGCAGCCGGAGCTCATGCCACGAGAGCCGGCCGCCGGGCGGCTCACACCAGTTGCCCGGCGCGTCGCCGGGGTCGACCAGGAACTTCTTGAACGAGATGCCCAGGAGCCAGTCCGGCGGTGCGCCCAGCATCTCGCCCAGCCGTGGATTGGCATAGGTCGTGAGCCCATGGCCATCGATCACCCAGATGCCCTCGCCGGCTGTCTCGACCAGCCGGCGGTAGCGCCCCTCGCTCCGGTCAAACTCCTTTTGCTTGAGCTCGGCGCGGCGCCTGGTGCGGTGAAGTGCACCCGAGAAGAAACAGATCACCAGCGCCAGCGCGCCAAACCGCACGAGCCGCGTGGTGAGCGTTTCCAGATCCCCGGGCGCGTCGTTGCCCGCCACGATGGTGACGAACCCCAGCGCCGTCCCGAAAAGCCCCGGCCCGAGCCCGCCGAGCCACGCGGAGATGATAACTCCGACGACAAGTATGAGCCGGACTGGGGGACTGGTCCCCAGGAGCGGTACCGCCCACCAGTGGGACGAGGCGGCCGCGATCGCACCGGCCACCGCCGCCGCATAGCCCGCCGCCAGCGTCTTACGCAGGCCAACCTGGGACGCCGTCACCATCATTGCCAAACCCTCTCGGTCGATTCTCGGTCTCGTCGTGGGCCGCGCGCACCTTGGCGAAAAAGATCGCTTTATTTTACCACGTGCGCCCCCCGGAGCCTACGTATCGGCCAGAGCATGCCGACTATCGACCCCGGCGCACGCCAAAAGGCTCGCACCCGACCGCCATGCGCTGTAAACTTGAACGATCGTTGAAGACCCCACCATTGCCGCGGCGACACCGTTGGTATTTAGTGCTCGACTCGCGGCAACCGCGCGAGGCGGTTGCGCTGCGAGTCAGCCGTTGGTTTGGGCCAGGATCGCCGCCATGACCAGAAGTGCGAGGCGCGGTTTCCGGCTGGCGCAACGCGCAAGTGCGCTTCTGGCCCTGCTTCTCTTGGCGCTCGGCCCGAGGCAAGCCAGCGCGCACCCGCCGTTGTGCGCAGCGGATCGCCCCGACGACGACACGGAGGGCCGGGCCGATCCCGCTGCGGTGGAGTTCTTCGAAAAAAGCGTCCGGCCGATACTGGCAACTCGGTGCCAGGGCTGCCATGGGCCGACCAAGCAAAAGGGCGGGTTGCGGCTCGACGCTCGGCCGGCGATCTTGGCCGGCGGCGCGACCGGTCCGGCCGTCGTGCCCGGCAATCCGCGGGAAAGCCTGCTGGTCGACGCGATCAATTATGGCGAAACCGTGCAGATGCCGCCGAAGTCGAAGCTCCCGCCCCAGGAAATCGCCACGCTCACCGAGTGGGTGAAGCGCGGGCGCCCTGGGGCGTTGACATCAAGCAAGTAGCGACGAACGTCGCCGCCAGCCAGGAACCCGCCCGGCCCGGACAGCTTGGCGAGGACGAGTATCGGCGGCGAGCGCGATTCTGGTGCTTCAGCCCCATCCGCCGCGCGGCGCCGCCGGCCGCCAGCGGCGACCGCGACAACTGGGCGCGGAACCCCATCGATCAGTTCATCCTCGCTGCACACGCCCAGCACGGACTGGCCCACGCACCAGAGGCCGACAAGCCGACCTTGATCCGCCGCCTCAGTTTCGACCTCTTGGGCCTGCCGCCGGCGCCTGCCGACGTGGCGGCGTTTGCGGAGGATGCTGCACCTGACGCATACGAACGGGTGGTCGACCGGCTGCTTGCGAGCCCACAGTACGGTGAGCGTTGGTCGCGGCATTGGCTGGACCTCGTTCGTTACGCCGAGACCGCCGGACACGAGTACGATTTTGACATTCCCAATGCCTATCGTTATCGCGACTACGTGATCCGCGCCTGGAGCGCCGACGTGCCGTTCAACCAGTTCGTGATGGAACACATCGCCGGAGACTTGCTCGAGGCCCCGCGTCGGCATCCGTCCACGGGCTGGAGCGAATCGATCCTCGGAACCGGTTTCTATCTCCTGGGCGAGGGAACGCATTCGCCGGTCGACGTCCGCGAGGACCAGATGCGGCGGATCGACAACCAGATCAACGTGGTCTCCAAGACATTCCTGGGCCTCACCGTCGCCTGCGACCGCTGCCACGATCACAAATTCGACCCGATCAAGAGCAGCGATTACTATGCACTCGCCGGATTTCTGGCCAGTTCGCGCTATCAACAGGCGTTTATCGACTCTCCCGAGCGAACCGGCGCGAGCCTGGCTCGGCTCAAAGCCGCGAAGGCGACGATCGTGGCGGCGCTGCGTGCCGCAGTGGGCAGCGTGCCCGCCGCGCTGGCCAAACAAATTACCGCGGTGACCGCGGCGAGGGAGGCGCGCTCGCCGGCCAAGGCGGCAAACGAGGTCGTGTTCGAGGATTTCAATCGCAGTCGCTACGACGGTTGGTTCGTGACCGGCGACGCGTTTGGCGACGGTCCCAGCCGCCCGGGTGATGTGCGCCTGGATGCGCGGCCGCAAAAAGACCTGCTCTTCGCAGTGAGCCCTGGCATGGCGCACAGCGGACTGCTCTCGGACCGCGCCGCGGGCGTGTTGCGCTCGCGCAGGCTTTACGATCGAGCACCGCTACATCCACTGTCGCGTCGCGGGTCGCGGCGGCAGGTTGAGTGTCATCGTCGACGGCTACGAGAAGATCACAAACCCGATCTACGGCGGGCTGACGACGCGGATCAACGATGAGCAAATGACGTGGGTGACCGTGGACGCGGGGATGTGGCTCGGGCACCTAGCCTATCTTGAGATCGCCGACGGAGCCGCCGTTAATTTTAGCGGTACAACCAGCGCACTTGACGATGGTCTCGGTTATATCGCGGTTGACGAGATCCGTTTCTCCAATCGGAACGAGCCCTCACCGCAAATGGGCAACGGTTCAAGCGAGGCGGTCGTCGACCTGAACGCCGTCGTCGGCGCTCTGTGGAAAAATCGACCCGATCTGGCTGACCGTCTGGCGGCGACGGTCGGCCTGGCGCGTGCGATCGAGCCGCAGATTCCTGCTCCCACCCTCGGGCTGGCGATCGCCGACGGGACCGGCGTCAACGAGCACATCCACGTGCGCGGCAGCCACAAGACCTTGGGCGAGGTGACACCGCGGCGGTTCCTGGAAGTGCTGGGTGGCTCGGAGACGTCGATCGCTACGGCGGGCAGCGGCCGGCTCGAGCTGGCCGAGCGCATGGTCGATCCGGCAGCAAATCCGCTGTTGCCGCGCGTGCTGGTCAACCGGCTCTGGAAGCACCATTTCGGCGAAGGGCTTGTCAAATCGACCGACGATTTCGGCGCCATGGGGCGCGCACCAACGCATTCCGAGCTCCTCGACTGGCTGGCGGCCGAGCTTGTCGATCGCGGCTGGTCGATCAAGGCACTGCACCGGCTGATCTGCACCTCGAGCACATACCGGATGTCGAGTGTGCCGGCCGGCGAATCCGAACGACGCGACCCGACCAACGTTTACCTGCACCGGATGAACGTGCGCCGGCTCGAGGCCGAGGCGATCCGCGACACTCTGCTGGCCGTCTCGGGGCGGTTGAACCCGGTGCTCTACGGACCGAGCGTTCCGGTGCATTTGACGAGCTTCATGGACGGTCGTGGCCGGCCGGGTCGATCGGGCCCGCTCGACGGCGACGGCCGCCGCGGCGTTTATCTCAACGTCAGGCGCAATTTCCTCAATCCCATGATGCTGGCGTTTGATGCACCGGTGCCGTTTTCGACCATGGGCCGGCGGAACGTGTCCAACGTGCCCGCGCAGGCTCTGACGCTCTTGAACGACCCGTTCGTCGCCGCCTGCGCCCGCTTGTGGGCCGCGCACGTGCTCGCCGGCCCAGAACGATCGGCGCAGTCGAGGCTCGACGAGCTCTATCTGAGGGCGTTTTGCCGGCGTCCCACCGCGGCGGAATCGCTCGCGAGCCTGGCGTTTCTCTCGGGCTCGCCGCCCTCGGCAGCCGCGAGTACCGGCCGCAAACCCCAGTCGACCCTCGAGACCTGGGCCGACTTCTGCCATGTGCTGATCAATATGAAAGAGTTTATATTTGTCAACTGAAGCGCGGCCGCCGCGCGAGGCTCAGCAGGTAGTGCCATGCATTGTCGCCGATTTCTGGAAAAAGGGCTGACGCGCCGCGACATGCTGCTCTCGTGCGGCAACGGTTTCGGCGCGCTCGCCGCGGCGGCGCTCTTCTGCGAGCCGGCTCGCGCCGCCGCGGGCGACGTCGATTCGCGGCCGCATGACGAGATCGGAGCGCGCGGGCCGCTCTCGCCGCGGCCGCCCACTTTGCGGCCAAGGCGCGGAGCGTGATCTTCTTGTTCATGGATGGCGGACCGTCGCAGGTTGACACCTTCGACCCCAAGCCGCGGCTCGAGCGCGAGCACGGCCAGCCGATCAAGGTGAAGACACACCCGACGCAGTTCAACAACGTCGGCAACGTGCTGGCGTGCCCGTGGAAGTTCCGCCGCTATGGCGAGAGCGGCATTCCCGTGAGCGACCTGTTTCCTCATGTCGCAGAGCGCGTCGACGACCTGGCGATCATCCGGTCGATGGTCTCGAACTTCTCGGAGCACACCAACGCCAACTACTTCATGCACACCGGCAGCGGCTTGCAAGGCCGGCCCAGCCATGGAGCGTGGGTGACCTACGGGCTGGGGAGCGAATGCCAGAACTTGCCCGCATTTGTGGTGTTAAACGGCGGCTTGATTCCCCCTGGCGGCATGGATTGCTTCAACAGCGGGTTTCTGCCGGCGGCGTACCAGGGTTCGGTATTCCGGCCATCAGGCGAGCCGGTGGCCAACATCGCGCCCTTGGAGCCGGCACGCGATCAGCAGCGGCGGAAGCTTGACCTGCTGCGCACGCTCGACCAGGGCGTGCTAGGCCGCATGGGGCGTCACGACGCCCTCGAGGCGGCCATCGCCAATTATGAGCTGGCCTTCAAGATGCAATCGGCCGTGCCCGAGCTCATGAGCTTGAGCGGCGAGACCGCCGCGACCCAGCGGCTTTACGGCGTCGATGACGCGTATCCTCCCACCGCGATCTTTGCCCGCGAGTGCTTGATCGCCCGGCGGCTGGTCGAGCGCGGGGTGCGGTTCATCGAGGTTCTGTGCCCGAATGTGGGCGCCGACCGGTGGGACCAGCACTCCGACCTGAAGTCAGGCCATGAGCGCAACGCACGCGCCACCGACAAACCGATCGCCGCGCTCTTGGCCGACCTCAAGGCCCGCGGCCTCTTCGAGAGCACGCTGGTCGTCTGGGCCGGCGAATTCGGCCGCACGCCGATGGCGCAGGGAACCGACGGCCGCGACCACAACCCGTATGGCTTTACGATCTGGCTCGCCGGCGGCAGGAATCAAGGGGGGCACGATCTACGGCGCGACCGACGACTACGGCTACCACGCCGTCGAGAACAAGGTCGAGATCCACGACCTTCACGCCACGATGCTCCACCTGCTGGGCATGGACCACAAGCGACTCACGTACCGCTTCGGCGGCCGCGACATGCGGCTCACCGACGTGCACGGCGAGATCGTCACCGGCATTCTCGCGTGATGGCACTTTGTGGCAGTAAATGGCAGGTTTTAGGGAACCCCTTTTCTGCCAGATCACCGCATCGGAGGCGTGCCGGAGGGCGGGTTTCTGGGGCGCGCAGGGCCAAGATGGCCTCATCGCAAAGGACGAATCTACACGACTTTATGCCGGAGGATGCCGCCTGCATCCAGCGACAATCTGGCGCGCCCGTCGGGCTGTCGGATCGCCCGCGCGACCACTGCCAAAAGCCACGAGTATGCCACTTTTTTGGTGATGAGGGCCCGAATCGGCGTCGCTGAACTGCGGTTTGCGGCGATTATACGGGTCGCGCGGGTACGCACGTCGGCCTGAGCCGGAGCGGAGCGATTGGCCCCATAGATGCCACTCCACTCCATAGATGCCATAGATGCCAAGCGGCCTGGTGTTCAAATCGATGGCATCTATGGGCGCGAAGAGCGATGTCCCCGGAATGACGCGTGCAGCCGACATACACGGTTAAATCGCTCGCGCCGTCAAAACGCGCCAACCCGACCGTGATGCGATCATGCGGAGCATTGCCTGCTGTTTCTCACGACACCAGGCAAACACGCGCCCGTTCAAACGGTCGGTCCGCTGGACCAACCACGAAATCGACGAAAAGACACGAAAGGGGAACGGGGAGCGAAGCTGGGCACCGATACCAACGCGACCATTTACAGGTTTTGATTTTTCGTGCGTTTCGTATATTTCGTGGTTGAATGATCCAGTGGATGAGGAAGCCAGGAAGGCAGGAACAGGATTAGCCCGAACACGCAATTGGCGGGTTGATGCCCCACTGAAATCTTCGTCTGCTTCGTTTGCTTCTGTTCGAAGATTCGCCATGGAACGATGCGGCCGCGAGGCGGCCCGCTGCCAACAATTCCTGAACAGAAGCCAACGAAGCGAACGAAGATCCCGTTGGAGCTTCAACGGGGCTATTGCGTCTTCGGACTGTTCCTGGTTTCCTGCCTTCCTTATGCCGTTTGAGCGGGGGCTCCTGTCTGAGAGCGCAACAGATTTCGTCGGGCGCACAGCCTCCATCCTTCACCCCCCGTGCCCCCCCTTCGCAAGGGGGGGAAATATGTTCCGCCGACGATGAGATTTACCACGGGTCGCGGAGGCTGGCTTTCCGGGAGACCTTACGGTCGGCCCCTGTGCGGGGTCGGGAGACGCGCGCACAACCCCAGACCTTACGGTCGGCTCCTGTGCGGGGCAGCCCCCCTCATCTGGCCTCCGGCCATCTTCTCCCCCAGGGGCGAAGGGGGAGACCCGCGCACAACGCGCGAGCCGCGCAGAACGCGTTGCGCGGGCGTCAAATCTGCGAGGCGTGAGTGCGCTTGAGGAAGACGTTGATGACCCCCTTGTCGATCATGTTGTCCTTGGGATCGCTCGCGCCACATTCACAATTCGTTCTCAAAATATTTTGTTGACAAGAGACTTCGCGGTGGCTAACCTGCGCTCGCATTTGTGTTGAATCTGTCGTCGTTTCCACACGCTTTGCATCTTGATTCCTGAGGAAAAGCGTTCGCCTCCGGAAAGTGCACCCTTGAAATTGAACTTTCCGAACAGTACAAAAGCCGAACGTGATCAAAGCGTCTGAGCGCCCGGGGGCACGCTGCTTCGAATAATGAGGGACGACGTTGGGTTGGACGCGCATGAGAGTGGCTCTGTGAAAGCCTTCGTTTGATGTCGCACGGTTTTCCGAACCCGAGAAGCGACGGCGCGCGCCGGGACTGACCGTGTTGCTTCCTGTATCGGCGTCGAAGACCACCCGTACGTTATCGGATACGACCGAGTTGTCTGAGTGCGAACCGATCGTCGCCGTTATGGATGACGCGCAACATCCCAAGGGACGAAGGAAAGGTCCCCACTGAAGGGAATCGCATCCGCCGGAACGATCCGGGAACATCACCTCTCCGCACCTGAAAGGAAACGTCCGTGCATTACACCAATCGATTGCGCCGCGCTTTCGCCTCGTCGATCTCTCGGCGGGCCAAGTCCCGGAAGCGTTTGGAGCTCGATGCGCTGGAAGAGCGTCTGGTTCTCTCAACTCTGTCGATCAACAGCGTGGCGATCACCCTTAATACAGCCGGCCCAACGGCGGTCGCGGGCACGCTGAACCCGGGCTATCAGTTGGCCGCCTATCGGTTCGACGGAACGGCCGGCGAGCAGCTTCAGTTTGACAGTGTTCTCAACGTCGTCGACGAACGGGTACTGGGAGCTCATCGGTGAGAACAACACAGAGATTGCCGGCGCCCAGTTGGGCAGCAACTTCGATGCGAGCCTGCCATTCACCGGTCCTTATTACCTGGAGCTGCAGGGCAGTAGCGGTGTGTCCACTGCCATTAATTACTCCATCCAGATCACCGACGAGACGACCTACCCCCAGAGCACCTCATCGAGCGGTTTCGACACGGCGGAGAGCGGAACGCTCGCCAACGGCGCAACCACCAGTTACACGTTCACCGCGCCCGCCGGCCTGCCTGTTTACTTCAACAGCTTGGGCTTCAGTGAGCCGATCGGCGTGACGTTCACCAGTCCGACCGGCGCGACGATATTAAACGGCTACCAACCGTATTATTACGGCAACACAGGCCCTTATTTCTTGCCCAGCACGGGCACGTACACTCTCAAGTTGGACAACACCAGCGGCGCATCGGGCACGTATGACTTTAACTTCCTGTCGCTCCCCTCGGCGGCCACATCCCTGGCGCTTGGGCCAACCCAGACGATCAGCGGCACGCTGAGCGACGGGCTTTCAACCGCCGTCTACAGTTTCCTGGGAGCGGCCGGGGAACGAGTGTTCGTCGACAACGAGCTCGCCGTCGGTGGTCCCGGCGACCTGGTGCTCTACAAGCCTGATGGAACGACGGAATTCAGCGTCAGCTCTTACGACGACAGCGGCCCGCTCTCACTCACAGAGAACGGGACGTATTATCTGCTGGTCGTGGGCACGACGTCTGCGTCACTGTCTTACCAGTTTCGCCTCACCGACACCGCTTACGCGCCGGTCACCTTCGGCACAACCACCGACGGCACGGTGACAGACAGCGCTCAGAGCGACGTCTACTCATTTACCGGCACGGCCAACGAAAAAGTCTACTTCGAGGAGCTCAGCAATCTCGGCGACGAGTACTATGACGCGAGCTGGTACCTTTACGGACCCAACAACGCGGAAATCACCGGCGACTACTACTTTGGCGAGGACTTTACGGCGACGCTGCCGATTAACGGTAATTATACGCTCATTGTATATAACAACGGTTACGTGAGCTCGGGTACGTACAGCTTCGAGGCGTTCCAGAACGTCAACCCGACCTCGGCCTTGACCCTGGGCACAGAGGTCAGCGGAACGCTCACCAACCCCGGTGACGAGGCCAGCTACACCTTTACCGGCACAGCCGGCCAGCGGCTCTATTACAACGGCCTCGCGTCGGCCAGTCCTGATATCTTTGCCGACCTGACGGACCCCTACGGCAACAGTTTCTTCGAGAACAGCTCGAGCGACAACGAAGGCCCCATCACGCTCAGCTACTCTGGCACCTATACGCTGACGATTCTGAGCTACAGCACCTACCGGGGAACAGGCGCGTACGCCTTCACCCTGTATGACACGTCCACCGCGCCCACGATCGCGCTCACCTCGGGCAGCGGCACGACGGAGAGCGGCACGCTGGCCACGGGAGTGTCGGTCAACCTCTACCAGTTCAGCGGAACGGCCGGCCAGTCGCTCTACTTCGAGAGCCTGAAGGATTCGCCGTCCTACAGCTCCTACGTCTACCTCTATGATCCGGCAAACGGCCTCATCTACGACTACTACACCGACTACGATGACACCTGGAAGTTACCGTATACGGGCACGTATGTGCTGGCGATCGCCGGTTTGAGCTCCAGCAACTCGTCAGTCAGTTACAGCTTCGAGATCTTCAACAACGTCAATCCGACTTCGGCGTTGACTCTCGGCACCACGGTGAGCGGAACGATCACCAACCCGGGTGACGCAGCCACCTACACCTTCACCGGCACCGCCGGCCAGCGGATCTACTACGACGGCTTGGCCTCGGGGAGCCCGTACATCTTTGCCGAGCTGACCGATCCGTACGGTAACATCTTCTTCGAAGACTCGTCCAGTTACGACGAGGGCCCCTACACGCTGACCTCGTCCGGCACCTATACGCTGACGATTCTGAGCTACAGCACCTACCGGGGAACAGGTGCGTACGCCTTCACCCTGTATGACACCTCCACCGCGCCCACCATCGCGCTCACCTCGGGCAGCGGCACGACGGAGAGCGGCACGCTGGCCACGGGACTGTCGACCAACCTCTATCAGTTCAGCGGAACTGCAGGCCAGTCGCTCTATTTCGAGGGAGTCTCCGACTCGCCGTCGTACGGCGCTTATGCGAGGGTGTACGAGCCCAACAACAGTTACCTCACGGCGTTCTACCTGGAACAGGACTCGCACGTCACCCTGCCGTACACCGGCACCTACATCGTGGCCGTGGGCGGTCAAAGCGCCTCCAACAGCTCAGTCAGCTACACTTTCGAGGTCTACGACAACGTCAACCCGACGTCGGCACTGACTCTGGGCACCACGGTGACCGGAACGATCACCAACCCGGGTGATTCGGCCACCTACACCTTCACGGGCACGGCCGGGCAGCGGCTCTACTACGACGGGCTGGCGTCTGCCGGTTATTACTTGTTCGCTGAGCTGACCAACCCGTTCGGCACCAATCTCTTCGACTACTCATCCAGTGACGATGAGGGCCCCTACACACTGACCTATTCGGGCACCTATACGCTGACGATTTATAGCGCCGGCGATCGCGCGACGGGGAGCTATGGGTTTACGCTGTACGACACGTCCACGGCGCCCTCCATCACGCTCACTCCCGGCAGTGGGACGACGGAGAGTGGCACGCTCGCCACGGGACTGTCGACCAACCTCTACCAGTTCAGCGGTACGGCCGGCCAGTCTCTCTACTTCGACGGAATTTCCGACTCGCCGGCAGACGGCGCCTATGCGACGGTGTACAACCCCGCCAACGGTTACCTCACGGCGTTCTACCTGGAAGGGGACTCGCGCGTCACCTTGCCCTCGACCGGAACCTATATCGTGGCCGTGGCTGGGCAGAGCGCTTCCAACAGCTCGGTGAGCTACAGCTTCGAGGTCTTTGACAACGTCAACACGACCTCGAGCCTGACCCTGGACACGGTGGTGTCCTTTACGCTCGCGAATCCGGGTGACGAGGCCACCTACACTTTCACCGGGACGACCGGCGAAACGCTCTACTACAATGCCCTGGGCGCGGCGAACTCGTATCTGGAGGTCACGCTCACCGACCCGTACGGCACCACTCGGTTCAACAGTTGGGCGTACCAGAACGATGGGCCGGTGACCCTGTTGAACTCGGGTACGTACACGCTGACATTCTACCCCTATAGCGATTACAACGTGACGGGCTCCTATTCGTTCGATCTGGAAAACGCGGCGTCGGCGACCAATATCGCACTGACCGCCGGCAGCGGAACCACTAAGAGCGGCACGCTGGCGACGGGCCTGAGCGTGAACCTCTACCAATTCACCGCCACAGCCGGCGAGCGGATCTTCTTCCAGGGCCAGCTTGACTCTCCGGCCAGCGGAGCCATCGGTTATATCTACGCGCCGAACAATGCCTATCAGACTTACTTCTATCTGGATTCGGGCTACAACACGAATCTGAAGGTCTCGACCGCCGGGACCTATCTGCTGGCTGTGGTCGGGCAGAGCGCCAGCAATAGCTCGGTGAGTTATCAGTTCGAGGCCTTCGACAATCTCAATCCCACCTCGGCCTTGACCCTGGGGACCGCTGTCTCGGGAACGCTGACCAATCCCGGTGATGAGGCGACCTACACCTTCACGGGCAGCTCCGGTGAGAACGTGTTCTTCAATGGCGTGAGCGGTTCAGCCAACATCTACGCTGAGCTGTACAATCCCAGCGGCAGCGCTATCTTCGACGTCGCAGCGGATAGCAACGCCGGGCCGTATACGCTCTCCGAGCCGGGCACGTATTCCCTGGTCGTCTACGGTTACAACGGAGCGAAGGGAAGCTATGACGTCCAACTGCTCAACACCGCCGCACAGTCGCTGACGCCGACCTCGACGCCGACGACTGTCAGCGGGACGATCACCCCGGGCACGGGGGCCAATATCTACCAGATCGCGGGGACGGCCGGCGAAGAGATCACCTTGACGAGCGAGTCGTTCTCGTCGACAGACGGCACCTGGTACCTCGTCAATCCCAACAACGACGACGTGGCCAGCGCCTCCTTCGGCAGCAGCTTTTCTCAACCGGTCACCCTGGCCCTGACCGGCCCGTACGAGCTCATCCTCGCGGGGAGTGGCACGACTCTCTCGAGCATTACTTACTCGTTCGACATCAGCGCCACGACTCCGGGCACGGTCACACCGAGCGGTTTTGGCACGGTCGAGAGCGGCACCTTGGCCGCCGGCGCGTCGACCAGCTTCACGTTCGATGCGTCGGCCGGGCTGTCAATCTATTTCAATAACCTGACGCGCTCCTCGCAGCCGATCACGGCGACTTTCACCAGTCCCAACAACAACACGGTCTTCTCGTACAGCCCGTATTACAATGCGGGCCCTTACGTCCTGACCGCCACGGGCGCCTACACCCTCAAACTGACCAACACCAGCAGCTCGTCGTCGGGAACCTACGACTTCAACATGCTCGACCTGGGCACGGCGACTGCGCTGACGCTCGGGACGGCGGTCAGCGGAACGCTCAACCCGGGTTACACGACCGTCGCGTACAGCTTCACCGGCACGGCGGGCCAGCACCTCTTCCTCGATAACCAGACAACCACGAGTAACTCGGTCAATCTGCTGGTCATCGATCCCTACAACAACACCATTGTCGACATCAGCGCCTCGAGCGACGGCGGTCCACTGACGCTCACGGCGAGCGGGACATATTACGTGCTGGTCGACGGCGAGTCGTCGTCGTCGGTCACATACCAGTTTCGGATGATCGACACGTCAACCGTGCCGCTTTCGTTCGGGACGACGACCACGGGCACGGTGACGATCGCCACCCAGGCCGACCCCTACTCGTTTACCGGCTCTGCGGGCGAGAAGGTCTACCTCGAAGCGATCACCGATCTCGGCGGCGAGTACTATAGCGAGTCGTGGTATCTGTACGGTCCCAACAACGCATATATCACGAGCGGCTACTTTGGCGACGACTTCACGACGACACTGCCGACCAACGGTTATTACACACTGATCGTGTACAACAACGGTTACTACGCCTCGGGTACTTACAGCTTCGAGGCGTTTCAAAACGTGAATCCCACCGCCGCGCTGACCTTGGGCACCGAGGTGAGCGGGACGATCACCAATCCGGGTGATGCGGCGACTTACACGTTCACCGGCACTGTCGGCGAAAACGTCTACTACGACGGCTTGGCCTCGGGGAGCCCGTACATCTATGCCGAGCTGACCGACCCCTACGGCGATGTGGTCTTCTACCCCAACTCATCCAGCACCGACGAAGGCCCCTTCACGCTGACCTATTCGGGCACGTACACGCTGACAATTTCCAGCTACAGCACCTACCGGGGAACCGGGGCTTACGCCTTCACTCTGTACAACACTTCGAGTGCAACGAGCATCACCCTCACCTCGGGCAGTGGGACGACGGAAACCGGTACGCTGGCCACGGGACTCTCGACCAACCTCTACCAGTTCAGCGGAACGGCCGGCCAGTCGCTCTACTTCGAGACTCTGAAGGATTCGCCGTCCTACGGCTCCTACGTCTACCTCTACGACCCGGCAAACGTACTCATCTACGACTCCTACACCGACTACGATGAGACCTGGAAGTTACCGTACACGGGCACGTACGTGCTGGCGATCGCCGGTTTGAGCTCCAGCAACTCGTCGGTCAGTTACAGCTTCGAGATTTTCGACAACGTTAATCCGACTTCGACGTTGACTCTGGGCAGCGTGGTGACCGGAACGATCACCAACCCGGGTGACGCAGCCACCTATACCTTCACAGGCACCGCGGACGAGCAGATCTACTACGATGGCCTTGCGTCGGCCAGTTATTACTTGTTTGCCGAGCTGACCAATCCGTCCGGCACCGCGCTGTTCAACAACTCATCCAGTTACGACGAGGGCCCTTACACGCTGCTCTATCCGGGCACCTACACGCTGACCATTTATAGCTACGGCACCGACCGTGGCACGGGGAGTTATGGCTTTACGCTGTACGACACGTCGACGGCGCCCACCATCGCCCTCACCCCCGGCAGCGGCACGACGGAGAGCGGTACCCTGGCCACGGGACTGTCGACCAACCTCTACCAATTCAGCGGAACCGCCGGCCAGTCGCTCTTCTTTGAGAGCATCAAGGATTCACCAGCCTACGGCTCGTATGTCTACCTTTACAATCCGGGCGACGGGCTGGTCACCGAGTTCTACACGGACTACAACGAGTCAATAACGTTACCGTACACGGGCACGTATCTCATGGCGATCGCCGGTTTGAGCGCCAGCAACTCCTCCGTGAGCTACAGTTTCGAGTTGTTCGACACCGTCAACACGACCTCGACGTTGACTCTGGGCTCTACGGTGACCGGAACGATCACCAACCCCGGTGACTCGGCCACCTACACCTTCACCGGCACGGCGGGCCAGCGGATCTACTACAATGGCCTGGCGTCGGCCGGTTATTACTTGTTCGCCGAGCTGACCAACCCGTTCGGGACCGCACTCTTCGACAACTCATCCAGTTACGACGAGGGCCCCTATACGCTGGCCTACTCGGGCACGTATACCCTCACAATCTACAGCTACTCCAACGAGCTCACCACGGGAAGTTATGGCTTCACGCTGTACAACACGTCGACGGCGACGACCGTCACGCCGGGCACGGCGGTGTCAGGCACCCTGGCCACGCCGCTCTCGGCGAACCTCTATCAATTCACCACCACGGGCAGTGAGTCAGTCTACTTCAATGGAACGGGCGATTCGCCGGCTTATAGCTCGATTGCTTATTTCTACAATCCGGCTAACCAGTACGTCAACGACTTTTATCTCGAAGAGAGCGGAGTCGTCGACCTCCCCTATGCCGGCACCTATATCCTGGCCGTCGCGGGTAACGGCAACGCCAGCAGCACGGTGAGCTATAGCTTCGAGATTTTTGCCAACGTCAACCCGACCACGGTGCTCACGCTGGGAACACCGGTGACGGCAAGCCTCACCAACCCCGGCGACGAGCACACCTACACCTTCACCGGCTCGCCGGGCGAGACTGTCTATTTCGATGGGCTCGGCTCAGCGAGCGGTTATATTTACGCGAATTTGACCGATCCTTACGGCGACTACGTGTTCGACGGTGCGAATTTGAACGACGACTACGGTCCCTACACGCTCAAGTTCGCCGGCACCTACTCGCTGACCGTGCTTGGCTCGGGCACGGTAGGTGCCTACGCCTTCAACCTCGACAACACGGCGGCGGCAACGACGATCCCCTTGACGGCTGGCAGCGGCACGACTGAAAGCGGCACGCTCGCGACGGGCCTGACGACTAACTTGTATCAGTTCACCGGAACGGCCGGTGAGCTCGTTTATTTCCAGGGACTGTCCGACTCGCCGGCCAACGGCGCCATCGCCTATTTTTATAGTCCGTCCGGCAGTTACGTGACCGACCTCTATGTCGAGAACGACACCCAGTTGACGCTGCCGTTCACCGGCACCTATTTGCTCGCGGTGGAGGGCGAGAACGGCAACAACACCTCGGTCAGCTACAGCTTCGAGCTGTTCGCCAACGTCGCGCCGTCGTCGCCCTTGACTTTCAACACTCCCGTGAGCGGTACTCTCACCAATCCGGGCGACGAGGCGATCTACACGTTTACAGGCACGATCGGCCAGCAGGTCCAGTTTAACGGACTGGTGGCGGGCTCCTATCAGATCGCGTACCTCTACGATCCGGAGCACAATCTGGTCTTCGACTCGTATCTCCAAAATACCACAGACTCGTACACGCTGACCACGCCGGGTCAATATGAGCTCGTCATCACCACCGATGGGACGAATACCGGCGGTTATGACTTTGCGTTTCTGAACCTCCAATCCGAGACGAAGCTGCAGGTCAACACGACCGAGGCTGACTTGACCGTCACGCTCTCGGCGGCGGCCAGCGAGCAAGTGCTGGTACAGTACAGCACATCCGACGGCACGGCCACTGTCGCCGACGCGAACTACAAGCCGTTTACAGGGCTTCTGCTGTTTGCGCCCGGCCAGACGACGGCGACGGCCGAGGTCCAGGCTCTCGACACTCCGATCACGTCTTCACTCTATTTTGATGTCAACCTGTCGAACCCCGTCGGCGCCACGATCGCATCGGGCGAAGGGACGGGCGTTGTCACGATCAATCCCAGTGCGGTTGCACCGACGGTTTCGGGCATCAGTCCGACCAGCGGGCCTGCCGCCGGCGACACGTTGGTGACGATCACGGGGACAAGCTTCATCGGCGCGACGGCGGTCGACTTCGGCACGGTGGCGGCGACCAACGTCATTGTGGTGAGCAGCACCGAGATCACCGCCGACAGCCCGGCGGGCAGCGGAACTGTGAACGTCACCGTCACGACCCCCGGCGGCACGTCAGCCACCTCGTCCGTCGATGAGTACACCTATATCGCCGCGCCCACGGTCACGGGCTTGAACCCTGACAGCGGTCCGGCCGCCGGCGACACTTCAGTGACGATCACGGGCACCAACTTCACTGGTGCCACGGCCGTCGACTTCGGCACGAACCCGGCCACCGATGTTGCGGTGGTGAGCGGCACCGAGATCACCGCCGACAGCCCGGCCGGCAGCGGAACCGTCAACGTCACCGTGACCACGCCGGGCGGCACGTCAGCCACCTCGTCCGTCGATCAGTTCACCTACATCGCCGCACCCACGGTCACCGGTATCAACCCCGATAGCGGACCCGGGGCCGGCGGCACGTTGGTGACGATCACGGGCACCAGCTTCACGGGGGCCACAGCAGTCGATTTCGGCACGACGGCGGCGACCAACGTCATTGTGGTGAGCGCCACCACGATCACGGCCGACAGCCCGGCGGGCACCGGAGTCGTGAACGTGACAGTGACGACTCCGGGCGGCAAGTCAGCCACCTCAACCGCCGATCTATTCACCTACGTCGTGGCGCCGACCGTCAGCGGGGTGAGCCCGGACGAAGGGCCGACCGCGGGCGGTACCTTGGTCACGATCACGGGGACCAACTTGACAGGCGCCACCGCGGTCGACTTCGGCACCGTCGCGGCGACCAATGTCACGGTGGTGGACGGCAGCGAGATCACGGCTGACAGTCCGGCGGGCACCGGGACCGTGGATGTTACGGTGACCACGCCGGGCGGCACGTCGGCCACGTCATCCGCCGATCAGTTCACATATTTCGCATTGCCGACGGTCAGCGGCATCAGCCCGACCAGTGGTCCGGCGGCGGGTGACACGGTGGTGACGATCTCAGGGACAAACTTCACGGGCGCCATGGCAGTCGATTTCGGGACCATCGCCGCGACGGGCGTGTCGGTGGTTAGCAACACCGAGATCACGGCGTTCAGCCCGGCGGGCACGGGGACCGTGAACGTCACGGTGACCACGCCGGGAGGGACGTCGGCGACCTCGTCCGTCGATGAGTTCACCTACATCCCGGCACCGACGGTCTCCGGCCTGAATCCGACCAGCGGGCCGGGGGCCGGCGGCACGTTGGTGACGATCACAGGCACCAATCTCACGGGGGCCACGGCGGTCGACTTCGGCACGGTGGCGGCGACCAACGTGACGGTGGTGAGCGCCTCGACGATCACGGCCGACAGTCCCGGCGGCAACGGGGTGGTGAACGTGACCGTGATCACTCCGGGCGGCACTTCGGCGATTTCGTCCGCCGACGAATTCACCTACATCGTGGCGCCGGCGGTCACAGGCGTGAGCCCGGACAGCGGCCCGGCCGCGGGCGACACGCTGGTGACGATCACGGGCTCCAACTTCACCGGCGCCACGGCGGTCGACTTCGGGACGAACCCGGCCACGAACGTGACGGTGGTGGACGCCAGCGAGATCACAGCCGACAGCCCGGCAGGCACCGGGGTCGTGAATGTCACGGTGACCACGCCGGGCGGCACGTCAGCAACCTCGACTTCCGACGAGTTCACTTACATCTCGGCGCCGTCGGTTACGGGCGTGAGCCCGGATCAAGGTCCGACCGCGGGCGACACGTTGGTGACGATCACGGGCACGCTCTTTTCCGGCGCCACGGCGGTCGATTTCGGGACCAACGCGGCGACCAACGTCACGGTGGTGAGCGCGACCGAGATCACGGCCGACAGCCCGGCAGGCACGGGGGTGGTGGACGTCACCGTGACCACGCCGGGAGGCACATCAGCAACCTCGTCTGCCGATGAGTTCACTTATTATGCTTTACCGACGGTTACCGGTGTAAGCCCGAATCAAGGTCCGACCGCCGGCGACACGTTCGTGACAATCACGGGGACCAACTTCACGAGCGCCACGGCGGTCGACTTCGGCACGACGGCGGCGACGAGCGTCACGGTGGAAAGCGCCACCGAGATCACGGCCGACAGCCCGGCGGGCACCGGAGTCGTGGATGTCACCGTGACCACGCCGGGCGGCACGTCAGCGACCTCGCCGGCAGATCACTTCACCTACTATGCGCTGCCGACGGTTACCGGCGTGAGCCCGGACAGCGGATCGGACGCCGGCGGCACGTTCGTGACGATCACGGGCACCAACTTCACCGGTGCGACCGTCGTCGACTTTGGCACGAGCCCGGCAACGAACATCACCGTGGTGAGCGGCACCTCGATCACTGCTGACAGCCCCGCGGGCTCTGGCGTCGTGGACGTGACTGTGACCACTCCGGGCGGCACGTCAGCAACCTCGACCGCCGATGAGTTCACCTACGTCGCGGCACCGTCGGTGACCAGTATAAGCCCGACTGAGGGTCCGGCTGCGGGCGATACGTTGGTGACGATCACCGGCACGCTCTTCACCGGCGCCACGGCGGTCGATTTCGGGACCAACCCGGCGACCAACGTCACGGTGGTGAGCGCCACCGAGATCACGGCCGACAGCCCGGCGGGCACCGGGGTCGTAAACGTCACGGTGACCACGCCGGCAGGCACGTCAGCGACCTCGACCGCCGATGAGTTCAGTTACTATGCATTACCGGCCGTCACAGGCGTGAACCCGAACGAAGGTCCGACCGCGGGCGATACGTTGGTGACGATCACGGGCACCAACTTCACGGGCACCACGGCGGTCGACTTCGGGACGAACCCGGCCACCAACGTGACGGTGGTCAGCGCCGCCGAGATCACGGCCGACAGCCCGGCGGGCACCGGAGTCGTGGACGTGACTGTGACCACTCCGGGCGGCACGTCAGCAACCTCACCCGCCGATGAGTTCACCTACGTCGCGGCACCGTCGGTGACCGCTATAAGCCCGACTGATGGCCCGGCTGCGGGCGGTACGTTGGTGACGATCACCGGCGCGCTCTTCAGCGGCGCCACGGCGGTCGATTTCGGGACCAACCCGGCGACCAACGTCACGGTCGTGAGCGCCACCGAGATCACGGCCGACAGCCCGGCGGGCACCGGGGTCGTAAACGTCACGGTGACCACGCCGGCAGGCACGTCAGCGACCTCGACCGCCGATGAGTTCAGTTACTATGCATTACCGGCCGTCACAGGCGTGAACCCGAACGAAGGTCCCACCGCGGGCGATACGTTCGTGACGATCACGGGCACCAACTTCACCGGTGCGACCGTCGTCGACTTTGGCACGAGCCCGGCAACGAACATCACCGTGGTGAGCGGCACCTCGATCACTGCTGACAGCCCGGCGGGCACCGGAGTCGTGGACGTGACGGTGACCACTCCGGGGGGTACGTCAGCCACCTCTTCCGCCGATGAGTTCACCTACGTCGTGGCACCGGCGGTGACCGGCGTGAACCCGAATGAAGGCCCGACCGCGGGCGGCACCTTGGTGACGATCACCGGGACCAACTTCACCGGCGCGACGGCGGTCGACTTCGGCACGACGGCAGCGACCAACGTGACGGTGGTGAGCGCCGCCGAGATCACGGCCGACAGCCCGGCGGGCACGGGGGTCGTCGACGTCACTGTGACCACGCCGGGCGGCAAGTCAGCCACCTCATCCGCCGATGAGTTCACCTACGTCGTGGCACCGGCGGTGACCGGCGTGAACCCGAATGAAGGCCCGACCGCGGGCGGCACCTTGGTGACGATCACCGGGACCAACTTCACCGGCGCGACGGCGGTCGACTTCGGCACGACGGCAGCGACCAACGTGACGGTGGTCAGCGCCGCCGAGATCACGGCCGACAGCCCGGCGGGCACGGGGGTCGTCGACGTCACTGTGACCACGCCGGGAGGCACGTCAGCCACATCGTCCGCCGACCGGTTCACTTACGTCGCGCTTCCGGCCGTCACGGGCGTGAACCCGCCCGATGGGCCGACGGTCGGCGGCACCTTGGTGACAATTACGGGAACCAACTTCACCGGTACCACGGCCGTCGACTTCGGCACAACGCCGGCAACGAATGTCACGGTGGTCAGCGCCAGCGAGATCACGGCCGACAGCCCTGCAGGCACAGGGGTCGTCGATGTCACCGTGACCACGCCCGGCGGCACGTCAGCCACATCGCCTGCCGATCAATTCACTTATCTCGTCGCACTGTCGCCGACCGCCGTAGAGGCCAACGGCCAATGGGGATTCACGTCGCGCGGGGTGTGGAAGACGAACTCCGGCGGCTTCGACGGCACTTACCTCACGACGGCTGCGGCGACTTCGGCAACATACGCGCAGTGGCGGCTGGCCGTGACAGCAGGCACATACAACGTGTGGGTCACTTGGGTGGCTTCGTCTTCCGACGCCACGAACGCCCCCTATCGCGTCTCCGATGGCTCGACCGTGTTGGGAACAGTCGAGGTAAACCAGCAGCAAGCCCCGTTCGAAGGGGTGTATGGCGGCGTTGACTGGGTTGACCTTGGCACCTTCACCATCAACAGCGGTAGCGCGTACGTCCGGCTGAGCGCCAACGCGAACGGCAATTTGTCGGCGAATGGGGTCATGCTGGTCGCGAGCGATCCGGCGAACGTGGTCTTCTCGGGAGGAGGGTCGCGTACCGAGGGGTCAACTTCGTTGATCGGTCCGGCGTCGACGCCGACCTTAGCCCGATTGGCCGGCAAGACCACCAAGGCCTCCACGGCAGTCTCGGTTCCCGTTACACTGGCTTCGAGGCGCGAGCTGTCGCGAAAGCGGGTTCTGACTGCGGATTCACGCGATCCAAACCGAGCGCGCGACGGCGAACTGCAAAGCCTAATGTCGGATTCGTCCCTCGTTCAGAAATCCAGAATCGGTTCGCTGGAGGACATCCTCGGCGAGGTCGCCTTGGACGTCATCACGGCCGGAAAGCGGAGGAAATAACCAGCCTAGCCGCGTCCGAGCAGGAGCAGTAGGGACGGGCTCTGGTCTATTCGAACAGCATCGTCTCGTCGTTGATCCATCCACTTGAACGGCCGGAGTAGGCTCGGCCGGCACCAAACTCACGGAAATCTCTTATGAACCTTAAGTCACTTGTTAGGCTGGGAGCGGGAATCGCCCTGCTCGCTTGCCTTCCCGCTGCCTCCGCCGTGGCGGGGAGCGTCAACGGCGTGCCGCTCGGTCCGGCTTTCGGGCCCAGTCCTCAGCTCGCTCTTTCCGGCGGAACCTTGACCAACGACGGCACCAACCTCGACATCACGTTGAGCTTCAGTACGGCGATCTCCGCGCCCGTCACTGGAGCCCCCAATAGCGTTTTCGGCGACGTGTTGCTGGACACCGACCGAAGCACGGCGACAGGGTTGTCCGTCAGCCAGTTGGACTCCGTGTTCGGTCTGGGCTTGAGCCAGATTCCGGCTGGACAAGTCCCCGGGCTATCGCCGAATGGACCTTTGGGCGTCGACTACGTCGTCGACCTCGACAGCGTAGGCGGGTCGGTACCCGGCGATGTGGACGTGATCAGTACAATCAGCCTGCTGACGCTTGTGTCGGTACCAATCACTTACACCTCCAACAGTTTGAGTTTCTCGATCCCCATCGCGGATTTGACCGATCCCGTCGCGGTCAACTCCCAGGTGAATTGGGGCGCGATCGTCGGCAATCCAATCGGCCCCACCGACACGCTTGAGGGCTTTGTCTCCACCTCGATTCCCGAACCGTCGAGCCTGACCCTGGCTGGCCTGGCGCTCGTAGGCGGCTGTGGGTTCTGGTGCGCAAGTCGCCGTGGGACGCGGTCGCACCGCATCGTCCCGAATCTGTTAGCTTCTCGCGGAGCGTAATGCTGGTGGTGTCGAGTTAACCAGATCGAAGCCGGTTAGCGGTCAAAGGAAGCACGGTCGTACGTGGCGAAATCGCCGCGAGCGATTTCCAGGCGCGCGCCGTCGCTCGTGAACGACCTCGGCCCCCTCGGGGCCACGGAACGACAGACGGCGGAGGTGCAATGCGTGTGCTCGACGTATTCCACAAAACGCGTTGCCCGGCCGTCAAATCTGCGACGCGGGAGTGTGCTTCAGGAAGACGTTGATGACCCCCTTGTCGATCATGTTGTCCTTGTATTCGGGGTCGCTGCTCAACTTTTTCCAGACCGGTGAGTTAATAAATCCCTGCCAGTGCTTCGTGTGTTCTTCTCGGTTTTCGCCGGAGACCATGTAAACAAGGCTGGGCATGTGCGGACCGGTCAGAGTCTGGGCGAAGAAAACCGGGCACATGCCGACCTCCTGCATCAACGTGATCTCGCCGCTGTTGAACATCTTCACCTTGTTGTCGCCCTTGCTTTCGCTGGGGCTCAGATAGGTGCGCAGCTCGAAAATCCACGGCTTCTTTTCGGCTGACGAGGGTGGCAGCGCCAGTTTTTTCATGCCCTCGAAGGCCACGTGGAGCGAGCTTTCGATGCGCTCAAAGGCCGGGTCTGCCTTCGTGGCGGCGTTGTACTCGGCGGCGGCCGTCTGAAAAGCAGAATCTGCGGCCAGCTTGGCCGGAATCGACGCGAACAAGTCCAGCGAATCATAGGGAATGAGCACGTAAATCTTGTTCGTGGGGGAAACCTGCAGCTCGGTGAACACGCCGATAGGTTGAATGCCGATGCGGTTGTAAGCGGGAACCGCCGCGTTCTGCCAGTAGTCGCTCACCAGCTTTTGTTGCTTCTCTGACTTGGTGCTGTAAACCCGCAGTTCGAAATACTGGGGCCCGCCCGAGTCCGCCGCTATTGTGCCGGAGGGGAATCCGAGCATGGCAAGCAGGGCGGTCACGGCGAGGGCGGTGTGGAGCAAGCTTGACGCGTTCATGATGAATCCGAGGGTTGGTGGTGGTTCTGGGAGTGGCTTCGTTCGCCGACGATCCACGGTCGACGGAGCGGACAATTCGTTCTCGTCCGTGCTGACAAAACGAGGCTACGCCGGGCTGTTTTCCGTGTCAAGCGTGGGGTCTTTTGGCGCGACGGGAGGCCGGACTGGGCTGATGAAACCAACCACGAAATAACCGAAATGCACGAAAAATCAAAATGTTTAAATACTCGCGTTGATATCGTCGCCCCGCTTCGGACTCTGTTCCCCTTTCGTGTCTTTTCGTCAATTTCGTGGTTGGTAGAGCGGACCGATCGTTTGAATGCGCGCGTGTTAGCCTAGTGTCGTGAGGACGCGGCTTCGTGTTCCAAGGCCGCTTTCCTTCCTTCCTGCTTTCCTGGTTTCCTTATTCAACTTCTCTCGCGGCGATAGGTTTCGATGATCAAGAATTCTTGCCACGTCTTACCGTCGTTCGACCTCTCGCCGGCCGATCACCCGACCACGCGAACGTGCTGAATCTGGTTCCGTTTCAGCCACGTCAAGAGCGTCTCCTGCTCTTCGCTCAGCTCGACCTCGGTCTTGTTGGCGGAGTCGAGAGGAGACACCAGGTAGATCACCCCGTCATCAAGCCAGGTGGTAACGTCGCCGGCGGCAAACCAGTATTCATCTTCCGCGAGCTGAGGAAGACCCTCGGTTGCGGGCGCAGTCATGAAGTAGACCAATTGGCCCCTCAGCCGGGCCGAAATCGGAAGCGGCGATATGTCGGGGTGATCGACCGAGAAGAGCCGCGGTTGAGACATGATTTTCCTCGGGGGCTTCCGCCGGCGCCGTGAGATTTGGACCTCTATCATTGTACCTGGTTGCTAAACCGAGTTACACGATTCTGGGAGGGCGAGCCTCCTGGCGAGCCGGTTTTTCGTCTGGAAGGGCTCCGGGTGCGCCGAGACCGGCGAGCGGGTTTTTCCCTCGGGAGGGCGAGCCTCCTGGCGAGCCGGTTTTTCGTCTGGAAGAGCTCCGGGTGCGCCGAGACCGGCGTGCCGCTTTGGTATCAGCGCAGTGGCAAGACGGTATCCGAGCCGCTATCGTCTAGCGGTAATGCCGGGACCGCATCGCAACCGAGCCGTCGTCGCTTCTTCTGAGTAGTCTGCCACGCGTTCGAGCATTGGGCGAGGTTGTCCGTGCCTGAGCGAAAGAAGCCTGCCCACGGCGTGTGGATCGATGAATCTAAGCCGACGATCGTTTTCTTGACTGTTTGCACCGAAGGCCGCACTCCTTGGCTGGCTACGCCCGAGAATCACGACGTTCTGCGCCAGGTATGGCAGGAATCCCAGGCGTGGCTCGTCGGGCGTTACGTCTTGATGCCGGACCACCTGCATCTTTTCGCAACCCCTGGTCGATTGGAGATCGAATTCGACAAGTGGGTCCGATACTGGAAGTCTCTTTTTTCGAAGCAGTGCCGGATCGCCTCGCAGCAGTGGCAAACCGACCATTGGGATAGGCGTTTGCGGTCCGGTCAGAGCTATGACGGCAAATGGGAATACGTCCGAAACAATCCCGTGCGAGCCGGCCTCGTGAAATCGTCGGACGAGTGGCCATACCAAGGCGAGATGAACGTTTTGCCGTGGTGATAAGTCCGACTCCACAACCCCGTTCGACCTCCCTAGCAAGTGGGAAGCGTTCTCAGGTTGGGATTAGCGCAGATGCGGCTCGGCTTCCAACCGCGGCTCGGCCGGAGCCTCGCCCTCCCAAATGCGGCTCGGCCGGAGCCTCGCCCTCCCAAATGCGGCTCGGCCGTAGCCTCGCCCTCCCAAATGCGGCTCGGCCGGAGCCTCGCCCTCCCAAATGCGGCTCGGCCGGAGCCTCGCCCTCCCAAATGCGGCTCGGCCGGAGCCTCGCCCTCCCAAATGCGGCTCGGCCGTAGCCTCGCCCTCCCAACCGCGGCTCGGCCGGAGCCTCGCCCTCCCAAATGCGGCTCGGCCGGAGCCTCGCCCTTCCAACCGCGGCTCGGCCGGAGCCTCGCCCTCCCAAATGCGGCTCGGCCGGAGCCTCGCCCTCCCAAATGCGGCTCGGCCGTAGCCTCGCCCTCCCAACCGCGGCTCGGCCGGAGCCTCGCCCTCCCTGAATCACGCAAGGCCATTTAGTCAAGCCGGCAACGCACACTCTCGCCGCCTAAGGCGGAAGGGGCCGCGCGCGGCGTGACTCCTCTCGGAGGTTAAGGTACTCGACGCGCTGAAGGGCTCGGGCGACGTGGGAAAAGATGGGATCGACCAGCCCCAGCCCGACCGCGTCGCACGCGCATGGCGCCCGGCGGCAGCGGCGCGCTCTTGAGCAAGATCAAGCACTCAGCCCGCAAATGGACAGCCACCCGCGCGGCGATCGCATCGGAGGTGACATCCCAGCTCTCCGGCAGCGGGTCTGCGCCGTACCGGTCGATCTCGGTCATGAAACGCCGCGGCGCGAGGATCGGGATTGTTCGTTCGCGCCAGGCGGAATGCAACGCGGCGAGCGTGTCGACGACAACGCACTCGCCGGATAGGAGCGCCGCCAGCAAGTTGCGCTCAGGTCAAGGGCGTGAAGCGCCAAGAGATGGGCAGGCTCGTCGCCGAGACGATGAACGCGGTCAAGCTGGCGGACAACGTTGGCAAGGGCGCCGCCGCCGGGGATCACCGCGATGCGTTCTGAGGCTTCCCGGCTCGCCAGAAATTGGGTCCAACGCGCGGGCAGCTCGGGCCAATCGAACAGGCTGCCGCCGACCTTGACGACCGTTACTTGCGAAAGAGTCACGCCGGCCGGGCCTCCAGAATGCGCCCGGAATGCAAATCACGCAGCAGGCCGCCTTCGGGCTGCAGGCGCTCCCTGGCCAGCTCGAGGAGTGCAAAGGCACAGCCCGCCGCCGAGGCGAGCGGGCCCCAGGCTTCCTTGAGACTGATGATCAGGCTGTCGGGCGCGCACAGTTTTTTGGCGAGCCTGCGTGCCAGAAACTCGCCCGACCCGGCGACCACGGCCGCCTGCGGGCACCCGATGGTCGGACCGTAAGCGCGGCCGGCGGCGAGGGCAAGGCGGTCAAGCAGTGCCAGATCGGCGGCCAGGGCGAGCTCGAGCGCATCGGCCGCGGAAACCAGGTCACGATCGGCGCAGACCATTCGGGCCAGACGGTCGCGAGCGGCCTCAATCGTGGCGGGGCGGCCGTCGGCCGTGTCGAGATCCGCGGGATCGGGCGCGATCTCGCCCAGAGTGAGATAAACATCGAGCGTAGACGCGAAGATCTCGGCCGCCAAGCCGGTGGCGATTCCGCGGATGCGGAGCTCGGTGGCCAGCGCGCACACCGGCGTGCGGCGCACGCCTGCATAGACGAGCTCACCGGTCTGGAGCCGTTCGGTGTCGCTGCGCCCTCGCGCCGCCACGGAGCTGGCGGCCAGCGGGATCAGGTCAGTTGTGGTGGTGCCGACGTCGATCAACAGTCCGCGAGCGTCGGGAATCAAGGCGCGGCCACAGTTGCCAACGCCAACCAGTTGGCGGCCGCGGCCAGGGTCGGCTCGCGCCGAATTTCGCTCACCGAGTGAAACCCGCCGTCGACTCCCCACACCGCAATCAGGCGACCGGGCAAACCCAGCAACAGGGCGTCAAGGACGGCGTGCACGCCGATCGTCTTGGTGGGATAACAATCGCAAAGCTCGGCCGTCATCGTCAAGGCGGCGCAGTCGCTCTGGGGCATCGTCGCCGCGATCGCCGAGATCTTGTCGGCCAGCTCGTCAGGTCGCTTCCAGACCTCGAACGGCACCGTGCGGGCCGCGCCTGCTGTGTGCGCGACCTTGATGTTCGCGCCGCCGACGTCCAGGGCGATCCACGTGGGCGCGCCCAAGCCAGATGACGTTACCATGATTCCAATCCCGCGCCGGTGGGCATGATCGTTCCATCGCATCGAAACGAGAGAGGACGTCGAGAATGAACCTCATCGGCCAAGCCGCTGAACAGCTCGCGGTCGGCGCCGCCGGGTCACACGCTGCAAGCCAGGCCTGGGCAAGGCGGCCCGGCCGCAATAGCCGGCTGAGCCCGACGTAAGACGTCGTCGGCCGCGGATTGATCTCAAGAAGGGTCATGTGCCCGGATTGGGCATTCCGGATGAAATCGACGCCTACGAACCCGCAGCAACCCGGCGATCGTTTCGATCGCCGGCCTGAGCTGCAGTTCCGCGTCGCGACGGGGCACCGCGATGGTCCCACCCTGGTACTCGAGGCGGTCGCCCTGTACCACCGCCATGCACTGCGCACCGATCCCGATTAACCACGCGCGGCCGGTCGTGTCGACGAGAAAGCTCGCACTGAGCGTCTCGCCGGGCACGAATGCCTGAAGCACGGCCGACTTGAGCACAGAAGCCCCCGGCGGCACGCGCCGGCAGTTACGTACCAAAAAGGTGTCTTGCGAGCCCGCGCCGTCGACCGGCTTCAAGACGGCGGGATACTCCGCATCCGCCGGCAAGCCTGCACTGGGATCGATCGTTCTGGCCACCGGCGTGTCAATCGAGCGCGCACGCAGGTGCTCCGCCAACCGCGCCTTGTCGCCCGTGAGGGCGACCGCGTCGACTGATGAGCCCAGGTGCCGGCATCCCGCGTCTTCGAGCTCGCGAGTCAAAACAGCCAAGATCTGTTTAGTTTCAGGTGCAATCAATATGGTAACGTCCACGGACCGGGCCAACTCCAGAAGGCGTTCGCGTCCCTCACGCTCGTGAATCGGGACGACGGTCCAGGGGCCGGGGTCTTGGGGGAGGCGCGCGTCGGTGGTTACGATGACTCGGGCGGGCGGGTCCGTCAAGCTGGCAAAGTCGGTTGCGACCGCGCGGCGGATCGCCGCGCCCTCGGCCGCCCAACCGTCTGGCAGTGGCGATCCCACGAGTCCGCCGCCCGTGACCCATTCGTGAACCAGAATCGTTATCTCCGTCTGCGAACTCATGGCCGCTCA
Source organism: uncultured Isosphaeraceae bacterium (assembly GCA_963830625.1). Classification (GTDB taxonomy): domain Bacteria; phylum Planctomycetota; class Planctomycetia; order Isosphaerales; family Isosphaeraceae; genus CAWHMZ01. The sequence goes on from CAWHMZ010000016.1 coordinate 200,535, forward strand.
ACCCTTCCAGATCATCCCCGTGCTCGACATCAAGGGGGGGCAGGCCGTTCATGCCAAGGGCGGCCGTCGCGACCATTATCAACCGATTCGAAGCATCTTGCACCCGAGTTCCGACGCGATTCGGCTCAGCCGGGCGATTCGCTGGGAGCTCGGGCTCGAAACGCTCTACCTCGCCGACCTCGACGCGATCGCGGGCTCGCCGCCCGCATACGAGATCTACCAGCAGCTTTTGGCGCAGTGCTCCTGCCTCTGGATCGATTGCGGGTTGACCGATTCGCGATCGGCAGATGCGCTGCTTGATCTCGAGTCACCGGCGATAACGATCGTTGCGGGCCTCGAGACCTTGAGCGGGCCGCGAGCGCTCTACGAGACCGTGAACCGGGCCGGCGCAGCGGGTGATCTTCAGCCTTGACCTGCACGACGGCCGGCCAATCATGCCGGCACACTCTGATTGGGCCAGCACTAACCCGCTCGACCTGGCTCATGAGGCAATCGTGCAGGGACGCGCCGGCTGGTGCTCCTGGATCTGGCCCGGGTGGGCACCGGACGCGGGACAGGCACAGCGGCGCTCTTGCCACGAATCGGCAAGACCCATCCCGACGTTGAGCTGATCGTCGGAGGGGGAATTCGCGGGATCGACGAAGTCGTAGAGCTCAAGAACCTGCGAGTTGCGGGCGTGCTGCTCGGGTCGTCGCTCCACGACGGCACGATCGGACGGCGCGAGCTGTTGCAAATCGAGAACGAGGCGGCCGATCGCTAGAGTCGTCTTTCGCTCTGCGAAAGAACATCCTCTCGCGGAGCGAGAGGCGACTCTTAGGGCCTGTCAGACAGTAAGTTGCTCAGCCCGTGTTTGTGGTGCAGGCGTCCCGCCTGCATCTTTCAGGCGTGCAGGCGGGACGCCTGCACCACAATCGACCGGGTTATTTCGCGACAACCGCTTAAGGCTCGCTGGGCCCGAGGCCTACAGCGCGTTTCCGCCGTTGTCGGCCCGCCATTCGACCTCGGCCGACTGGCCGAAGCTTTCCTCGACCTCCACGCGCAGGCATCGCGGCGTGGGCCAACCGCGCACCGCCATCGCCTGGCGGATGCGGCCGGCGAGGTAGTCGGCCAAAAGCTCGGCCGTCGTGTTCGCGATCGGCAAGAGCGCGCACTCGTTGCGCGGGAAGCTCCAGTATCGCTCACCATACGTGACGCGCACGTTCGGACCTTCCTCCAAGAGCGCGATCTTCGAGCTGCGCGCCGGCAGCAGCATGCGGTGGTCGAGCTCATCGGTGAGCGCGCGGGTGAGGTCCTTGAGTGCGATGAAGTCGACGACGTATTGATTTTCATCAAGGTCGTTTTCGACCTCGACTGCAACGCGGTAGTTATGGCCGTGCAGGCGCTCGCAATGGTCGCCGTCGTAGGTGATGAAATGGCCCGAACAGAACACTAGATAATCTTTGCTGACGCGGACCTTGAAGAGAGAGGATGGCATGACAGACCGATTCCTGACAACACCGGACCGTCTTATTCAATCGTGCCCGTAGGGCCTGCATTTAACGGCAACCGGATTGTCCCATCTCGCAGCGCGGCGTACAAGGCGGCCGTCACGAGATCGGCCGTGGTGCCGGGGTTGAAACGCCCGGCCGGATCACGGAGCCACGCATCGAGCTCATCGCGCACTGCCTGCGCCGGTTCGCGGTCAGGCCAGCCGCCATCGAGCACCGCGGCCGCGCGGCGCGAGACGTCGAGAGCCTGGGCCATGCCGTGCTTGCGGGCGATCAGTGAGTCGGGGTGGCGAGCCAGTATGGCGAGATATGCGGCCACGATCGCAGTCTCGAGTGATCGGCCGGCTTCCAGAGCCGCGCGCAGCTCGGGCAGCGCTTCACGGAGCACCTCACGAAATCCGTCAGCATACTGCCGCGCAACCAGGTCTCGATCGGCGGCGAGCGCCATCACGGCGCGCAGTGGAGCGGTCGGTTCGGCCGCGACGTCCTGCTCGCTAACTTCTCCCAGGCCGCCGGGCCGGGCCAGCCGGATTGCGCGATAAACATGGCCAGCGTCGTCGACCGTGCGTCGCGGCCAGCACGGCCTCGACTCCGTGTGCCAGATCCTCATCGTCGGGAACGGCTGCCAGCGGGGCGAGCAGCAAGACGATTCCGAGGTTTGTGTTCGTGCTTACCACGCACCGGGTCGCCTCGATCGCACGATAGACCGCGAGCCCGACGCCGCTCTCGGCCGCGCAGATCGAGCGGCTCAACGATCGCGGCGGCGCTGGCGAGGAAGTCGACCAAGTGCAAGTCGGGAAGGTCGGCGCAGCGATGCACGTTTCCCGGTTTGCAAGCGGTTACCTCGAGGATGCAGGCGAGCTGCGCCAGTCGTCCCGGGCCAAGACGCGGCTGCTGGGGCGCCGACTGGTGTTGTGGGTCGTTCACAACGGACATGATGGTCGGGCTACCTGCGAGAGTCTTTGAGTGCCGTCAGGATCGCGGCGGCGACGTCGACGCCGGTCACGCGCGACAAGGCGCGCCAGCCGGGCACGGCGTTGACTTCGAGCACGACAAGCTGGCCCCTGTCGAGGTCGGGGATCAGATCGACGCCGGCCATCTCGGCGCCGATCGCCCGGGCCGCGGCGAGCGCCAGCCGCTCGGCCTCGGGCTCGAGCCGGGTCTGCTCGGCCGCGCCCGCCCAGCGACACGTTGGTGCGCCACTCTGTCGGCTGGGCGTGGCGGCGCATCGCGCCGACGACCTCGCCGCGCAACACGAACGCACGCAGGTCGTAGCCGGGATGGCGCACGATCCGTTGAAGGTAAATCACGGCACCCAAACGCTCGAGCGCGTGAAAGGTGCGCCAGGCGATCTCGCGATCGCTGATCCGCACGAGCCCTCGGCCTTCGGAGCCAAAGAGCGGCTTGACCACGACGTCGCCTCCCAGGCGTTCAAAGGCCGCCAGAGCTTCATCGGCGGATTCACCGGCCCAGGTCGCGGGCACGGGGAGCCCGGCGGCTTCAAGCAGCGCCAGTGTCAGATACTTGTCAACCGCCGCTTCGATCGCGCGCGGCGGGTTGAGGACCGGCACGCCCAGCGCCGCCAGGCGATGCAAGGCATCCATGCGGAAGACGACTTGCTCGAGGCTCCCCGGCGGCATCATCCGCACCAAGACGCCATCGGCGGCCGTCAGATCAATCTCGCCGGCGCTAGACCCGTGGCGCGGCGCCGGTCATGCCGACCGATGCAGTGACCCGTGGAAACGGCACAGACTTGAGCGACACGCGAATCCGCCCGGCTGCCCGCTCGAGGTCGGCGACATGCCAGCCGAAGCCGGATACCAAGGCGACGAGCGACGTCATCGCGGCGATCTCCAGTACCCGAGCGGCCGACCTTCGGTTGCTGACGCCATGGCGCAGTTGCGCTCAGCATCCAAACGAGCGGACCAGGACGTCCGGATCGACGTCGCCGAAGGAATGCACCTTGCCTGTCTCGACGTTCTGAAACACGACCTCGGCCGGGCTGAAAAGGTGGGGATCGACGGCGTAAAAGTCGTGCTTATAGCGCGCGAAGATCGTCGCGAACGGTTCGCCGTGATCGCGCGAGCTCGACGACGGGACCTGAGGGCCGATCGATTCCAAGCTGGCGTCGTCACCGGTGACGCAAAGAACGACCCGCGCGCCATAGAGGATGGCATCGTTGGTCCGGCCGATCGCGCCCAGGTCGTCGTGGGCCACCGGCGGCAAGGGCGCAGAGCCATGCGCCGACACGATCGCGCCCCAGGTCGAACTTGAGCTCGGCCAGCTTGTGCAAGGCGGTCTCGACCGAGCGCGCGACGATCTGTATTCCGCCGGCGAGACTGGCCGTCGGCGCGACGAGCAGAGTGACCGCGGCGGGCTCGACCCGGCAGGCCGACGCGATCTTGGCGACGATCGCCGGCGGTGGCGGCTTGCGGGTTTCGAGCACGCCGGTGACGGCATCGGCGTTCTCGCGATAACCGATCACGTCGTAGATTGCCTCGCTCCCAGCCGCCGCGCGCATCGGGCCCGAGCCCATCGCGAAAAACTTGCCGTCCTTGAGCGCCCAGCCGGCGTACTGACTGGCCAGGCACGCCTGCACGGGGTGATCGGTGACCACCTGAACCAGCGGAATCGGCCGCCCGCCGACGTCGCCCGGCAGAATCGACACCTGCGCAAGGTCGCTCAAACAGACGCGAGCCAGGTCGATGCCCGCGAGCAAGCCGCCGCGCGCTTCGATGCCGCAATCGACGTAGCGGCCGCCCCCCTCGATCGTGTGCACGGCCACTCTGCGCTCGTCGGCACGGGCCAAAATTGCTTCGACAACCCACAGCGCCCGGCGGTTCAGCAGCATCGTCGGCTCTCCCGGAGATCGACCGCGGCCGGATCGATCCCGGCAGTCGCGCGGCGCGCTTGTATCTTACCGCCGGCTGCTCGCGAAGGGTACCGTTAGCCCATCAAGGGGAACCGCAGAAGAGTTTACGCTGGCGATCGAGCGGGATCGTCGTCTTTCGCTCCGCGAAAGAATCTTTTATTGATTTATTGCCATAAACATCCTTTCGCGGAGCGAAAGGCGACTTACCGCGCTGCGGCGGCGGGTTCTTGAAGTGTTGCTTGGAACTGGCCGTAGAAGGAATTCCAGTCGTCGTAGGGCAGAGCCCCGAGCTCTCGATAAAACGCCAGCCGCTCGAGCCGGTACGTCGTCCAGAGTGAGATGAGCCGATCCTCTACTTTCGATAATTCGTCGGCGTGGTCGAGAAACGCTGAAACGAGCGGCGAGCGCGACGCGGCGGCACTCGTACCGGGAGCCATGAGCTGCTCGAACGCCTGGTCCCTCAGGCGCACTGCGGACTCGTAGGCCCACTTCTGGTCCTCATAAGCCTCGCGCGTTTGGAACAGGTGGCGGAACTGCTTGCGGATCTGGAGCTCGCGCCCGACTTGCGCACCCGGCGCCGCGACATCTGCAGGTCGATTCTTGGTCGCGACCCCGGCGATCATCGCAAGCGACGCTTCGAACCCAGCGGGGTGCGCGTCAATCACGCGCAGAAGCGGCCGGCCGTTGACGATGACGTCGCCCGCGGACGGGAGCCGCGCGATCCGTCGATAGAGATCGTCGAGATGGCGGTTCGGTTGCCGCTGCCATTGATCCACGGCCTCGAACACCGATTCGAACGCCGCCAAACTCTTGCGATCCGGGACGACGAACGCACGCGGCGAAAGGCCAAGCTCGACTTTGAGCTCGTCGAGGTGATCGCGAAAGTGCCCGATTTCATTGGCCAGCTTTTGGCGCGAGCGAAGCGACGCAGAGTGAACCAGGTCCAGATGAATTCGGCTCAGCGCGCCCGCTTCCCCCTGAACCAGCTCGAGAAACAGTTTCTCGAGGTTTTCGTGAAACGCGACGGCACGGCGCGCGTGGTCGATGGCCAGCATCCGGCGCTGAACTTCGAGGAATTTGCCGCTGGGATCGATCGGAAGGGCGGCAGCCGCCGTTCGGGGGGCGAGGAAATCCTTACGGAAGCGGGCGAAGTCGGCAACGCCTTGGCGATTCGCAGCCTCGGCGAGCGCCTGCGGATCAAGTGACGCCGCGAAAGCGGCGCGATCCGTCCGCGCGCGAACAAGTGCCAGGGCGTAGACTCGCTCCCACGTTAGCAACTCGGGGCGGCTGTCCGCGGGCAGGCCCGCGGCTTCCTTATCGAGCTCGGGCGTGGATAAAACGACCGGCGCCAGCACTAAGCTTAGCCCCTCGGCAGGCGCGGCCCTCATCGCGCCGGCCCCTTCGACTCCCCTCTGCGCAGGCGGCGGGTGCGGCGCGGGACCCACCACCGGTGGGGCGGGGAGCGTGGGAGGTTGCTGCGGCCAGGCGACCGGGGTCGCCACGAGCAGAACGCTGGAAAGAAGAGCCGGCAAGCCGATCAACTGACAACGCATGGCAGCACCTCCGATCGTTGAGCGAGAAATTCCCAAGGTGAGCGCCACCGGCTATTTGGCCGCATCGGGCTTGCCGTCGAGGACCACGGTGAAGAGCAGTTGCCCGTCGCGGACGACCGCGCCCGGTCCGATCGGCGCGGCATAATGAATGCGGCCCGAGGCAGGCGCAATCACCTTGCACCAGCGGACCTGATTGGTGAGCTTCTTTTGTGCCGACCGCGCCCGTTCAAGCGCCGCCTGCTGGGTCAGCTCGCGCGCCTTGGCGCTGACGAAAACGCCCTGCAACTCTTTTTGTGTTTTCGCCCTCGTGTGGTCGACCAGCCTTTTCTTTTTGGTCTGGGCCTGCTCGAGCGCAAATCTCGCGGTTTTGAGCTTCAGCTCGTCGTTCATCTTCGCAAACATCGTGGAGTATCCTTTCTCGAACATCCGCCGAGACCAGTCCAGTTGGTCTTCGGCGCGGCACCAGCTCACCTTCGGCGAGCTTGATGGTTCCGTCGACGCTCTGAAGCTGCTCCAGGAAGGCCGATTCGAGGAAGTCGGGCACGGAGAGAGCGGCTGCTTCGCGAGCGAGTCTCGCGGCCAGCAGCTCGGTCTCGGCGGCCTTCACCATCAACTCCTGGCTCAACAACCGGTCCTCTAGCTCGGATGCATCAAGCTGGCAGACGACGTCGCCTTTCTCGACGCGCGCACCCTCGGGCTGGCTTGAACCGACGATCACGCGGCTTTCGATCGAGTTGAAGACATCCACGCTCGCGGCTGCCGTGGGCGGCGCGGCCGCCTTGCGATCCTGGGCCACGGCGATCGCGCCGGCGACCAGGACCACGGCGCATACGAGTATCGCCCCGCGTACCAAAGCGCTTGACATGGTTCGTGCCTCGCTGATGTCTTGAGGTTGCAGAACGCCGCCGCTGTTGCGAACGAGCGCGAGCCCATATTCTAACCTAAGCGACATCGGCGCGCAAGTGGCCCATCGTCGGCGCGTACGGCCAGCGCGGCCAGTGCATACACCGCCAGGGCGCGCTAAGCCTTACACTCGCCGCGACCACCGGTGGGCGGGTCGTGGCCGCGGGGGCGCTAGGCGGTCGTTGTCTGGCGCGACTGAATTGGCGTCATCGTCGCGAGTTTGCTCCGAGTCTTTTGGGCTCAGTAAAGCGCACCCGCCCCGTCCGGCGTCATCTGGAAGCCGAACCCGATCCCGAATCCGTCGCCGATACCGAAGGTGTCAAGCCCGGTGAAGACGCCGGCCCCGGTCGTGCCGGTCACGGGCGACGGCTGGGTACCGCCCACGAGATCCCCGTTGCCGGTGCATGTTCCGATCCCGAACGGTCCATCGGCAGCGATACCGGCTATGCCGCCCAGGCCAGCCGTGCCTGTTGTCACGGGGAGCACACCGAGCTCCGAGGTGGGTGAAGTCGCGAGCAATTCGACACCGAGCGCCACCGTCCTTCGCTCTCTTTTCAAGTTTCGCGCACGAATCATGGTTGGTGACCGCCGGGGGTGCACACGATTCGCCGGGTGACTGCTGCCCGCTCAGCGAGCGAGCATCATGCCGATCGCCATGCTTGCAGCCTTTCTTCTCGCGCAGCTCCACACGCGCCGGCGCAACATCATGCACTCCCTTGGTTGCGGCGGACTCTCCATCCTCTGGCCTGCGCTAATATGTCGCGCGGGTAACCTCGCAGTGGGGTTCCGAGATCCGCGCTCTGGTGAAAATTCGCTGCAAAGCGGGTGCCACCTGACACGCGCGGCCCCGTTTTCATAAAAATTTAGGTTGGCGCCAGCATGAATGAGAATGCTGGTGCAACGGCGCACGCGCCGACAGGGCGGCTGCGCTCCGTCGTCGCCAAGAGGACCTGTCGCCAGCATGGCTCAACACCGAGGTTTTGTGTAAGATTGAAGATGGCTTGAGGAGGCGAACCCGATGAGCACGATCCGTGCCGTCTACGAAAACGGCGTTTTTCGTCCAACGGACCCGGTTGACCTACCGGACCAATCCGTAGTCGAATTTGAGCCGCGCCCAGTGACGGACGACCGCGGAGCGACGGCGCTCGACGCGGTCTATGACGTTCTGTCGAAGCGGTTCCGGAGCGGCCGCCACGACCTGGCCGAGCGCCACGACGAGCATCAGCCGTGATTCCGGTATTCCTGGATACGGTCGGTTTGGTAGCCACCTGGGACGAGGACGACCAGTGGCACGAGGCGGCTGCACGTGCTTTCGAGCATCTCAAGGGTGCCCGTAGAGGCCTGATAACAACGACCTATATTCTGGCGGAGTGTGGCAACGCCGCCGCACGGACAGCCTTCCGGCTCGAGGTCGACGTTCTACGCGAGCGACTGGAGCTCGCAGGGTGCCTCCTCCTTCCCGGCGCTGATGACTGGTCCGTCGCGTGGCACGGCTATCGGCGAGGCGAAGCCGGCGCAGCCGGGTTGGTCGACAACCTTTCGTTTGCCGTGATGCGTCGGCTCGGGCTGACAGAGGCCTTCACGAACGATCGCCACTTCGCTTCGGCCGGTTTCCACGTGCTGTTTTGATGCCTTTTAGCTCCAGGATCCAGTCCCGTCGACGCTCTAGCGGGACCAGCGCCGATTCAGCGCGCGGTCCGAGGCGTTCCAGCACATCATGCAGCCGGATATGAAACGGCCCCAGCTTGCCGCCGTAGTTGCCTGACGTGACGGCGACGATGGAATCGCCGTGCTGCCTGAGCTGCGTGCAGGCCGGCGGCCGTGGCGCGCTCGACGGCTTCCAAGGTCAGGCCGTCGATCACGATCTCGTAGGCGCACGCGCACTTCACGCCGGCATCTCGCTCGGCACGACGCCGCGGAGCGTCGGGGCAAATGCCGTGTTGGTGCTGGCGCGCAGGCTCTTGTACTTGCTGCCGACTTTTGAGCCCGAGCGTGCCATGCCGCCGGGGAACGGCAGGATCACGTCGGGACAGCGACGCATGGCGGCCGACGGCCGATTCGGCCGCCGCAAGCGTGCCGGCGGGGTCTCTTGCCCATCAAGATGATGTTGCCGCCGGCCACGCCCTTCACCGTCCCGAACGTCTCTTCGCAGAGGAACTCTCCATCCATCACCGGAATGCGCCAGTAGCGCCTGCCGCCGATGCGCTTCGAGATCTGCCAGCCGTCGCCGAAATAGCGCAGCTTGCCGCCGACGCTGATGGTCTTTTCGCCCAGGGGCAGGCCGTTGTAGCAGGCCGTGGTCGCGCAGGTCATCACGCACTGGCCGACGCGATTGGCCAGCGCCTTTTCGAGGGCGTCGCGGCTGAAGGCGAAGACGAGCACGCTCACGCCGGGGCGGCCGTCGGGCGTCTCGTCGGGACCAAGAGCGCGCTCGATGCCGGCCTCGGCGTCGCAGCCGATCACGCTGGTGGCGTAGCCCGTCATCGTCTGGCCGGCGATCGCGGCCCACGCGGGCGTGTCGGCCGTCACGATCGCCCGCGCGGCCGTCATCGGAAACGCCTCGGCGAACGTGTCCACCACCGCAAAGCCAGCGGCAACTGCGTCGGGAGTGGCGAGGATTCTCGGTCATGGCGCGGTGATCTCGCTTCCAGATGCGTCGTGGGCGATCGGGTCACGCGACGACTTCGTGCTCGTCGAGAAACTCGAGCTCAACCGGATAGTTCCGCCAGCGGATCGAATACGAATCTTCAAACCAGCGCTGGATGTCGGGCTCGACGTCGCGGTCGTACTCGGGCGCGACGTGCAGCGTCTTGCCGTAGTGTCTCTTCGCGGATCTCGCCGTGTTCGACGATGATCCGGCCCGATCCTTGATGACGCAGCGCGGCAGCTCGAACATCGTCTCCTGGTTGGCGTCGGGCGTGTAGATCGTGACGTCGGCGTCGGCACCCGGGCCCGAGGTGGCCCTTGTTCTTGAGGCCGAGAATCCGCGCCGGGCCGGCGCGCGTGATGATGGCGATCTCCGAGAGCGAGTACTCGCGGTCGAGGTCGCCGAGCACGCTCTGGCCGCGCACCTTTGCGGGCACGGTCTTGAGCAGTCCTGGCGGTAGGTGCGGTCCATCGAGCAGGCGGATGATCTGCGGGTACGCCAGGAACGAGCCGCCGTTGGGGTGGTCGGTGCTCATCACGACGCGCCAGGGGTCGTCGACCAGCAGGTACCACTCCAGCCCGATGGCCCATTGCCAGGCGTGGATCAGGCTCGTGTTCTTGTACTCGATCGGCGTGATGCCGCAGCCCGCCTCGAGCTCGGTGTCGCTGCTGAACCATTTGGACTTGTAGACCTTGCTCAGGAAGTAGCCGAGCGGGCCGTCGCCGGTCATGCTCGTCGTCTCGCCGAAGACGACCTGGCCGACGTCGACGGTCAGGTTGAGATGCGCGTTGACGTACTCGGCCAGCGGCGCGACCTTCGATGAGAACGAGTCTTCGTCGCCGTCTCCGCCGCCGTAGCTGTGAAACTGGATGTGGGTCATGTGACCGCGATGGCCTTCGAGCAGCTTCATGGTCTCGAGGGTCGTCGACCAGTTGCCCGGCAGGCCGAGGTTGTTGGCGTGGATGTGCACGGGGTGAGGCAGCTTCAGCTCGTCGACGGCCTGCGCGACCGACTTGATGATCTGCCGCGGCGTGACGCCGAAGTGGTCGACCGGGCGTAGTCGACGTCGTCGACGTTGCCCGACGGCTGGCTCTTCCAGACTTCCACGCCGCCGGGGTTGACGAGCTTGGCCGCGTACGACTTCGACGCCGACAGGAGCCAGCCGACCAGCGCCTTGACCTTCTCGGGCTCACCCTCCTTGATGGACCGCATCAGGTAGTGGTTGTTGCCCATCAAGATGTAGAAGCCCTTGTCGATGCACGGCGTGTCGGCGAATTCCTCGTGTGCGTGCCGGGCCGAGAGGGGCGGGATGGCGGCGTCGAACGCCGTGGTGTAGCCCAGGCCCGGCGTACTTGTAGCCGGTGGCAAACGTGCTGGGCACGCTTCCCATCGTGCCGCTGTGCGTGATCTTGGTGCGGCGGACCGGCTCGCCGCGGCGCTTTTGCTCGGGGCACATCTTGCGCGCGGTGTTGACCTTGGGCCCGACGATGTGGCAGTGCATGTCGACGCCGCCGGGCATCACGACCAGGCCGCGGGCGTCGAGCACGCGCGCCGGCTTGATCTCGGGGTCGGCCGGGGGCTCGACGATCTTGCGGCCCGAGATCCAGATGTCGCGCACCTGGCCGTCGATCCCATTGGCCGGGTCGTAGACGGTCCCACCGGAGATTTTGAAATATTCTTGGGTCATGGTCAGTTATGTCTAGCCGGCTCTCATCCAGACCTCGCCCTTGCCGAGTGCGACCAGGTCGCCGTGGTAAAGCACGAGCTCGGCGTCGAGCAGCGCTGCGGTCGAGCGGGAATCCCAGACCGAGCAAGCTCGCGCGCAAGGAGGCGAAGAAACAGCGGGCGGAAGCGGCCGGCGCGTCGGAAGGTCGGCAACAGCGTGATCGGTTCGCCGCCGAAGAGGCCGATCGTGCCCCGCTTCATGCCGGCACCGATCCTGAATGCCGCAGCCGCCCAAGAACGAGAATCGTGCCGGCGATCATGCCGAAGCCGGCCGCGTCGCCGCACGAGCCGCCGACGACCAGCAGTGCCGCGCCGCATGGCGGCGCCGATCTCGTTGCCGACGTCGCCGCCGATCATGATCGTGCCGTCGGTCATCCCCTTCTTGCTGCCCGCGGTAGGCCGCACCGACCAAATGGCCCGCGCTGCCCGTGACCTGGATCAAGCCACCGTGCATCTCGCCGCCGACCCAATCGCCGGCGTTGCCGTCGCACCGTCGATCCGCCCGCCGGTCATCTCGCCGCCGACGTGGCGGCCGGCGTTGCCGTGGACCATGAATCTCGCCAGCGCTCATCCCATAGCCGATGTAATGGACGCCCGCAAGGTCTCCCTCGAAGTCGATCCGTCCGTCAGACGGATCGCCCGAGATCGCAAACAGCTCGGCGAGCGGCAGCTTGCCGGTTGCCGTGGAAGACCTCGATGTGCTCGATCTCGGCGAGCGACTTGTCGCGGAGCCGGTCCGGGACGACTCCTTCGATCTCGACGGGGACGGATGTCGTCGCGCGATAGGTCAAGGTGAGTGACATCGGGTGCTCATCCGGCTTGAGTGGGCGGGCTCCCGATCACGATGGCTCCGCCGCCTTCAACTGGCGGACGCGCCGCTCGATGGCCCTCAAGACTTGCTCGTCGGTCGGCAACGGCGATTCGAGGGCGGGTCGCAGCGGGATCGGCACGTCGTCCATGCGATAGACGGTTCCCGCAGTGTTGATCCCGTAGGTCGCGGTGTGGAAAACGACAGCGGCGACGCGGGTGGTGGGGGTTTCCTTGGGGTCGAGCACGATCGAGGGGATGCGCTCGAGGTGCTCGCGGGCCGCCTGCGTGAGGTCGGACATCGGGTCGCTGCCGATGATCAAGGCGGCGTCGGCCTCGCCGCGGCTCAAGCTTGTCGGTCGTGGTGTACTCGCCGGGGTTGAACCGCGGATAGCCGCGCGCCAGGTTGACGGCGAAGGGATAGCCGGTTCGCCAGGTGAGCACGTTGTCGGCGCCCGTCACGTTGCCAGGCCCGCCCATCGGCTGGCAGACGAACCGCGCGTGCTCGTTCATGTCGCGGGTAAGTGCCAGGAATGCGTAGCTTTCCAGATGCTCGCCCCGGGCCGCCGCGTCAGTCCCGATGCCGAAGAGGATCACGCCGTACTTCGCCTGTTTCATGCGGTCCATGAGTCCCTGCCAGGTCGAAAGCGGCACGCCGGTCTCGGCCTCGATCTGGGCGGCGTCGAGCTCGACGCCCTTGGCCAGTGCGCGCAAGGTCCAGAGTGCCTCGAAGTCCTTGCGCGGCTTGATCGGATGAACAGGTCGGCCTCGTCGGCGCTTTCGGTCCGGCGCACGTCCACCACCACGCAATACCGGTCCTTGCGGCCGCGGGGAAGGAACGTCGCCCTGGGGCGTCAGGCTGTACCTCGTGAAGTGGCGCGGATGGCTCTCGAGCCGGGTTGGAGCCCCAGACGATGATCAGGTCGCCGCGGTTCTTGATCTCGCCCAAGCGTGCACGTGACCTCGCCCACGTCTTGAAAGGCGATGCACGAAGGTCCATGGCACTGCGCTTGTCGTCGTGTCGACGCAGCCGCCGATCCAGTCGCCGATCGAAACGGCCACGACGCTGCGCTTCGGACGTCGTATCGGAGAGGCCGTAGATGATCGGATACTTCGCGTCGACCAGGATCCGCGCGGCCCGTCGACGCCGTCTTCGAACGAGGCCGGCTGGCCTTCGATCAGGCACGCCGGTCCTTCCAAGATACGATTCTCGAAGAACCACGTCTTACCGAGGACGCAGGCGCTCTCGGCCTCGGTGATGCGGTTCGCCTCGACCTTGAGCGTGATGTCGTCGCAGACGCACCCGCAGAACGTGCACGTGGCGTCTTCGACGATTTTGAGTGCCGGCCTCGGTTCATGCAGGCTCGCCGTGCTCATTGCTCGAGAAGCTCCCTCATGTTCAGCGGCGTCATTTTACCCCTACCTGGCCGGCCCTGCCACCGACGGCGCCGGCCTTGGGGGCATCGGGCGGCCGCTTGCGCGAGCCTCGATCACCCTTTGCGTGATCGCGGCTGCGATCAACGCGTTTGCCGTTTCGGTCGTGTGGCAGTAGTCGATGAACACGAGCGTCTCGGTGCCGGCGAACATGCGGCTGATGTCATGAAACGATGGGTCAGCCCGGAGCGTCGCCGATTCTCGGGTTCGCGCGTAGACTTCCGCAAACATGCGCTGGGTCCAGGAATATCTGGCAACCTCCGCTTCTTCGAGCGCAACGCGCACCGGCTTGGTGAAGACGATCGGCTGCCAGAAGAATATCGGTCGAAACCCGTACGATCTCCCCAGGCTTTCGACCAGCGCGACGTTCGCCTCGTAGGTCCGCACGACCGCGTCGGCCAGATCGGGAACAGACTCGCTCGACACCGACGTCTTCGGCGCAGGGCCTCCGCTCTGAAACCGTCGCCGGACCGATTGAGCGAAGCGGTACGAGCCGGAATCGCGGAGCAGCCTGCCCGCCAGCGTGGCGGCGAGTCGCGAAGGCGACTGCGATAGATTGAACTCCTTTCGGCGGTTGACCTCGTTGGTGGTCAAGCCGGCCTCGCCGGCCAGGAGGGCCGAGGTCGTGTCGTTGACGCCGTCGTAGAAGACCACGACGTCCGGTCGATATCCGGCCTGGAGCTCTCGAAAGAGCGCGACCAGCTTCCTGCGTGCTGACGTATCCCATCTCCGCCAGGTTCTGCACCTCGACGCGGATGCCCCTGATCGTGAAGCGCTTTGGCGACCAGATGATGGAATCGTCTGATCGTCGCGCGCACCGAAGCCCCAGAGCGACGAGCCTCCCAGCATCAAGATCTTGATCGGTCTAGCAGCCGCGCTGTTCGTTGGCACCGTCGGCAGGCTGCCAGGTGACGCGCAGGCCGTCCGGCCCGATGTTGATCGTTTGGCCCTGGAACGGCTTCTGGCGGAAGTACACGTAGGGCTGCCAGCGCTCGGCCAGTCGCTCGAGCTCGCGATAGTGCGTGACCGGCCAGGTCGCTCCGCCGTAACCGTCGGCGAGCACGCGGCGATCGGGCACGGAAGTCGCCGCGAGCCGGTCGCGCATCGCGAAGACAGCGCGAAAGGCCGCTTCGGTGACGAACAGGACGAGGAGAGTGATCCCCACGATCGACCAGGCTGTCTGAAGGAAAGCGAGCGGCTCGTTTCAGACGGCGGATGGTGTTGCCCATGGGCGAGCTCGGTCTGGAACCGTAGAATGTCGAAAGGGTGACCGGCAAGAGCACAGCACGAATTTACGCGACCATCGAGATGCTCAGCCAGCCCGATCGGTCCAGGGTTTTCGCCGCAATGTCCGGCAATCGATCACTTGGCGATCTCGAAGGGTATCGGACGGCCGTGCTGGGCTCGACGTCGGGGATTGGCCGGGCCGTCGCTCTGGCACTCGCCGGCGCCGGCGCGAGCGTGATCGTCCATGGGCGGACCTCGCGAGGTGCAGCCGAAGAGGTTGCGGCCGAGATTCGCGAGCGCGGCGGGCGCGCGGCTGTGCTCATGGCCGACCTGGCCGACCGCGCGGCCGGCGACCGGCTGGTGGACGACGCCTGGGCCCTCTGGGGCGGGCTCGACGCCTGGCTGCATATCGCCGGTGCCGACACCTTGACCGGCGCGGCCGCCAAGCTCTCGTTCGACGCCAAGCTCGACCTGCTCTGGTCGGTCGACGTCGTCGCCACGATCCGCCTTTGCCGCGAGGTCGGCCGGCGGATGAAGGCCCAGGGCTCGGGCTCGATCGTCACCATGGGCTGGGACCAGGCCGAGACCGGCATGGAAGGCGACTCGGGCGAGCTCTTCGCCGCGACCAAGGGAGCGATCATGGCGTTCACTCGCAGCCTGGCCCTGAGCCTGGCACCCGACGGTCCGGGTCAATGCCCTGGCACCGGGCTGGATCAAGACGGCATGGGGCGAAGAAGCTTCGCAAGCGTGGCACGACCGCGTGCTCGACGAGACGCCCCTGGCCCGCTGGGGCACGCCCGAAGACGTCGCCCAGGTGGCGTGCTTTCTGGTCGAGCCCGGCGGCGGCGTTCGTCACCGGCCAGGTCATTCGCGTCAACGGCGGGGCCGTTCGCTAGTGTCATGAGTGGGGCCCGGCGTGAACGACGAGACCGCCACTCATCGTCCGCGCTACCTCTTCGTCACCGGCCGCCTGGCCGAGTTCGCCCTGCGCCAGGTGCTCGACGATCTGGCCCCGCGTGCCGGTTTCACGGCCGAGGTCGCCGTGCTGCCGATCTCGGTGGCCGCCCTCATGACGCCCAAGTGGGTCGCCCGGCACCTGGAACGTGCCCGGCAGGCATCGACCGCGTGATCCTGCCCGGATACTGCCACGGCGATCTGACTCCGATCGTGCGAGAAGCGCGCGGGGCCGCCGTCGAGCGCGGCCCGGAGGACCTGCGCGACTTGCCGCGGTACTTCGGCCAGGAGCGGCGACAAACATCCCGACTACGGCGCCTACGACATCGAGATCCTGGCCGAGATCAACCACGCCCCGCGGCTGAAGCGCGACGAGCTTGATCGAGCAGGCCGAGCGCTTCCGCTCGGAAGGGGCCGACGTGATCGACCTCGGCTGCGACCCGGGACGACGCTGGGCGGCACGTCGGCGACGCCGTGGCGGCCCTTCGCGACCGGGGCTTGCGCGTCTCGATCGACAGCTTCGATCCGGCCGAGGTCGCAGGCGCGGTCGCGGCCGGGGCCGAGCTGGTCTTGAGCGTCAACGCGACCAACCGCGACATCGGCAGTCGACTGGGGCGTCGAAGTCGTCGCGATCCCCGACCAGCCCGGGTCGCTCGACGGCCTCGACGAGACGATCGAGTTCCTCGTCCGCGCGGGCGTGCCGTTCCGCATCGACCCGATCCTCGAGCCGATCGGCTTTGGCTTCGCGGCCTCGCTCGGGCGCTATCTCGAGGTCCGCCGCCGCTATCCCGGCGCGCACATGATGATGGGCGTCGGCAACCTGACCGAGCTGACCGACGTCGATTCGGCCGGCGTGAACACGATCCTGCTCGGGTTCTGCCAGGAGCTGGCGATCAAGAGCGTGCTGACGACCGCCGTGATCAACTGGGCGCGGTCAGTCGGTGCGCGAGCTCGATCTGGCGCGCCGGCTGGTTTATCACGCCGTGACGCACCGGACGCTTGCCCAAGCATCTCGAGCCGCGTCTCGTCGCGCTGCGCGATCCCAAGGTCGTCGACTTCGGCGCCGACAACCTGGCCGAGCTTCAGCAGCGGATTCGCGACCCCAACTGGCGGATCTTCGCCGAGGGCGGAATGATTTACGCCCTCAACAACGCCAAGTTTCTCCACGATCCCGATCCGTTCGTGCTCTTCGACCAGATGGGCGTGTCGAGCCCGAGCCATGCGTTTCTACCTCGGCTACGAGCTGATGAAGGCGAAAACCGCCTTGACGCTTGGCAAGAGCTATCGTCAGGATCAAGCGCTCTGGAGTGGGGCTTCCTGACGGACGCGGAAACAAGCCACATGGAGCGGCGCGAGCGGATGCGCAGCGCCGAGTCGCCCTGCGGGGCCAGCACATCGGAGGACGATTTCGGTCGATGATCCGGCTTCAAACTCAGGCGAGGCATGCGGCGTGATTCTCGAAGGGATCGTGACAACGCCTGGGCCCGAAGACGCCCTCAACATCGCGCCGATGGGCCCGGAGGTCGATCCGGGTCTGAACATGACCCGGTTCGTGCTGCGACCGTTTCGTACGTCGACGACTTACCACAATCTGAAAGCGCGCGGCGAGGGCGTCTTCCACGTCACCGACGACGTGCTGCTGCTGGCCCAGACGGCGATCGGCCTCGCCCCGGTGCCTGCGCCGGCCACGCGCGCGGCCGATGTCGTTGCCGGCCAGATCCTGCTCGATGCCTGCCGTTACTACGAGTTTCGCGTCGTCGAGCTAAACGATCGCGACGAGCGGACGAGCGATCATCGTCGAGACAGTCGCCCAGGGACGCTTCCGCGACTTCTTCGGGTTCAATCGGGCCAAGCACGCCGTGGTCGAGGCGGCGATCCTGGCGACGCGCACCGAGTTCTTGCCGGTCGACGAGATGCTCGTCGAGTTTCGCAAGCTCGGCCCTTGTCGACAAGACGGGCGGCCCGCGAGAGCGGGCGGCATTCACGCTGTTGCACCGGCACGTGCGGGACGCCGCGGCGCGGCAGGGTCTCGACCCAAGCCCCAGCGGATCGCCCTCATGAACGGCCCGCGCATACGCATTCAAACGCCCAGCCGATTGCACTTTGGCCTCCTGGCCTGGGGAGCGCAAGCACGTCGGCAGTTTGGCGGCGTCGGACTCATGATCCACTCGCCGGGAATCGCGCTTGTGGCCGAGCGTGCGCCGGCTGGAGCGCCTCCGGGCCGCTGGCGGGCCGCGTGGAACAGGTGATCGCACAGCTTCAAGGACGCGCTCGCGAAGCCGGCACGACCTTGTCTCCTTGCCGGATCACGATCGAGAGTGCTCCGCCGAGCACGTGGGCTCGGCGTCGGGACGCAGCTCTCGCTGGCGGTCGCCCGCGCGGTCCTCGAACTGGCCGGAGTGACCGACGCCCCCGTGGAAAAGCTCGCCCGGCTGACGGGTCGCGGCGGCCGGTCGGGGATCGGCCTGCACGGCTTCGCACACGGCGGACTCATCGTTGACGGCGGCCACAGGCGCCCGACCGAGTTCCCCCCGCTCGTGGCGCGTCTCCCCTTTCCCGAGGACTGGTCGATCTTGGTTGTTCAGCCGGACGGCCAGCTCGGCTTGCATGGGCTTGAAGAGCGGCGCGCGTTCGAGAACCTGCCGCCGATCGCCCCGAGCGAGACCGACGCGCTGTGCCGGCTCGTGCTGCTCGAGCTGCTGCCCGCTGTCGTCGAGCGCGACCTGGCCGCCTTCGGCGCGGCTTTAGGCGAGATCCAGGCAAGGGTGGGCGCGTGCTTCGCATCGGCCCAGGGCGGCGTCTTTCGATCGCCGCGCGCGGCGTCCATCGCGCACGAGCTCGGTCGCCTTGGGTTTGCCGGCGTCGGTCAGAGCTCGTGGGGACCGACCCTTTACGGCTTCACCGATCTTGCCCCGGCCGAGACGGGCTCGTCGATCGAGCGCCTGTGCCGCCAGTTCGACCTTTCCCGGTCCTCGGTATTCGTGACGCAGGCGACCAACTCGGGAGCGACTGTGCACCACGAGCGCCCTGCCGGCAGCCCGCAGAGCGGCCCACTGCCCTCGTGAAGTTCAGGCCGCGCGCAACGAATCAAGCAGCTCGTCGAGATCGATGCGAGCGACGCTCGTCGACAGGTCGCTGATGGCGTAGGGAACGATCAGCATGCGGTTGTGCACCATCGCCCCGCACGAATAAACCACGTTGGGAACGTAGCCCGCGCGCTCCTCGTCGCTGGGCATGAGCAGCGGCTCGCGCGTCTGCCCGATGACCCGCCACGGATCGTCGTGATCGAGCAGGGTCGCGCCGATGCAGTACTGCCGCATCGGTCCGACGCCGTGCGTCAGCAAGAGCCAACCGGCTTCGGTCTCGATCGGCGAGCCGCAGTTGCCGATCTGGATGACTTGCCACGGATACTTCGGCACCTGCGATGCTGCGGGCATCGTCCCAGTTCAGGACATCGTCCGATTCCATGTAGTACAGGTTCTCGTTGTCGATCCGCGAGATCATCGCGTACTTGCCGGCGATCCGCCGCGGGAAGAGTGCCATTCCCTTGTTCTTGGCGCAGTCGCCGGTAATCAGGCTGACATCGATCGTGTCGCCACCGCGGTACTCGATCAACTGGGGGAAGATGCGCTCGCCGTCGTAGGCCGTGAACGTGCCGTAGCACGGCCTGAGAGCCGTCGTCATCGGTAAATCGCACCAGCCGCAGGTCCTCGATTCCGTGGCGTTCAATATCGGAGAATGGAAATATCACGAATTCCGCCTCCCTGAATCGGTAAATGGCGTCGGGCAAGGTGAAGTTGGTGATTTGACACGGGTCAGTGAGATCAGCAAGTCGGCAGTTTCTTCGAGAGAGCCCGACGTGGCGGCCGCTGCGCGCACTGTGGCGATTGCCTCCGATAGCTCGTCGCGCGTGAACGTGTCGGCAAGCTGGTCCAGGATCGGGCGATGGTGCTCATTCGGCGCGCCGGCCACGGCGAGGTCGCGCATGAAGATGGACTTGCGAAACACGTCCGGCACCGTCGCCTTCAGCGGCCGGCTGTAAGTGCCAGGCGGATCGAACTGCATCTCGCCTGCTGCGTCGATGCACACCGGTGCGGAACACGATCGACTGAGATATGTCCTTCACCGGTGGCACGCAGGCTCATGAGGAATCGCACGCCGCCGGCACGAACTCCGTCTTGATACAGCCCAGGCACAATCGACGGATTGAACAGAGCAACCGACTCGATGGCGTATTCCATCGTGAAGCAGGCGCCGATCCACGTCTTGCGGGCTTCAGTCAACGTCACCCCGCGAGGGATCTCGTCGCGAACCTTCTCAAAATGATCGGCCAGGGTCTCGACCAGGTCCGGATGCTTGGGGCGAAACGTGCGAATCAGTTCGTTCGCCAGGGTTTCGATCTCCCCCTCGGGAACCGAGAGCGATCGCGCGATGATGTCGCGCACTCGATTTTTGTCCCCGGGAAGAAAGAACCTGGTGATGACTCGGCTGGGATCGGGAGTGATTCGTAGGGGCAAGCGGGTAACTGAAACGGCCATGGATGGCCCCCCTTACGGAATTCAGCCGGAGAATTAGTTCACGGAATCTGATCTCCTCTTGATTATACTGAAACCCAAACCCCGGTCGATTTGCGCCCTGTCGCCGTCAGGCCGGCGGAGACCTCGAGTTGCTCGTTCCTTTGGTGGATCCGCAAGCAGCGTGTTTGTGGATAGCGATTTCGTTCGTCGTTCCCTCGGCGTCAGGAGCATCGGGATGAAGAATCTCATGAGGATCAGTCTGTCAGTCGCCCTTGTGCTGGGCATCGGCGTCTCGGGCGCTGGTGCGCAAGACCTCGGCGTTGGTGACCCGGCGCCCAAGCTTGATGTCAAGTCGTTTGTCAAAGGCGAGCCGGTGACCGAGTTTGAGCCCGGCAAGCTGTACGTCGTCGAATTCTGGGCGACTTGGTGCGGCCCTTGCATCATGAGCATCCCGCATTTGACAGAGCTTCAAAAGAAAAACCCCGAAGTGACCTTCATCGGCGTGAGCGTCTGGGAGCGTAACCAGAGCGCGGTCAAGCCGTTTGTCGAAAAGATGGGGGAGAAGATGACATACCGGGTTGCCATGGACTCGGTTCCCGAGAAGGAGACCGGGAACAAGGGAGCTATGGCCAAGACGTGGATGACCGCAGCCGGGCAGGACCTTATTCCCACGGCTTTTGTGGTTAACAAGGAGGGCAAAATCGCTTGGATCGGCCATCCCACGAACCTGGAGGAGCCCCTGGAGAAAATCGTCACCGGCTCGTGGAACCTGGCGGCTGCTCGAGAAGAGCACAAGAAGGTGATGGAAGACCGCGCCAAGATTCAGAAGCTGCAGTCGAAGTTCATGACCGCATACCGGTCTGGCGATCCCAAGAAGATCGTCGCTGCCGTGGACGAGATCGTCGCCGAAGTCGCCGACGGCCGACGAGATGTTTGGCTTCGCCAAGCTCGCCGCGCTCTTTAAGCTGGATCAGCAGGACAAGGCCCTCGAATACGCCGAGAAACTCTCCAAGACGCACATCGGCGATCAAGCTCAGGGCCTCAACGGCCTTGCCTGGGCGATTGTGGACCCGAGTCGCAAGATCGAGCTTGGTAAGAAGGCGATTCAATTTGCCCTCGACGTCGCTCGCCGCGCCGACGAAAAAGCCAACGGCAAGGACGCGGCCATCGCCGACACACTCGGCCGGGCCTATTTCGTGGCCGGCGAGATCAGCCAGGCGCTCGAAACCCAAGAGCGAGCCGTCCAGTTGGCCAAGGGTACGCCGTTCGAGCGGGATCCGTCCATCAAGAATCGTCTCGAGGAGTACAAGAAGGCGGCGGCCAAGTAGCCAGAGCTTGCCCGCTTTGCAAAGCCGTACCGAGTGGTCGGATGAACGCGCGATCGCGTGACCGCAGTGCGAGAAGCGCGTTCATCCGACCGAAGGACTGACGAGATCGACAGCAGGGCTGCCGCCGATTCAGGCCGGCTCGATCTCAGCGTCCCGTTAACGCGATGGCCGATTTCGTTTTTGACCGTCCCAGCGTTGCGAGCCTGTCTGCAACGACGAACGCCGCGTTGGGCTGACCCATTGCCCGTGCCTGTTCACTCATCTGAGCGAGTTTTCCCGGCGTGTCAATCAGAGTATCAATCTTGTACGCCAAGGCAGGCAAGTTGTTACAGCGGACGGCAGCGCCCTGTTCGAGGAGATGATCGGAATTCCGCTCTTCCTGACCAGGGATGGGGTTGATCACGACCATGGGCAGCCCCTTGGCCAGGCACTCCGACGTGGTGAGTCCCCCTGGCTTGCCCACGAAGAGATCGGCAGCCGTCATGAGCTCGTCCATCTCCTTGGTGAACCCGAGGATCGTGAACGACACCGCCGAGCGGCTGGCCAGCTTCTTGACCGCGGCCGTGAGCTCGGCCCGCAGGGCTTCATTGCGGCCGCACACGACCACGACCCGCGCCGGGTGCGAAAGCTGGGCCAGCGCCTGCATCAAATACCCGACTGGCCCGACGCCGAACCCCCCCGCGGAAACCAGGATGGTAAACCGGTCGCGTTCCAGACCATGCTTCGTGCGCATGGCGTGCTGGTCTTTTTGCTCCGCAAAGACGGGGTTGACGGGAATTCCGGAAATCGTGACCAGGGAACTTGGCACCCCGAGTGCTCGCAAGTGAACTGCGGTCTCCGGTAGCGCGACGAAGTACTGCTCGACGTAAGGACACAGCCACATGGCGTGCACGTCGAAGTCGGTGACCACCACGGTGTTCAAGATCGCGAGCTTCCCCTCGCGTTTCAGTGACGAGATGATGCCGGCCGGCAGAAAGTGGGTACAAACCGCGACATCAGGTTGATAGCGGTGCAAGTACCGTATGAATGGATTTGCATTAAGACGATCGAACGCGAGCCGGATCGGATCGTTCTTCGCCGGGGTGTCGAGATGGTCGTAAAGCCATCCCAGTACCTCGGGGGCTTTGTTGACGAGCTCGATGTACGCCTTGGAATAGAGGTGTCGGAAGACCTTGTTTGTATACCGCAGCACGTCGAGATGCTGGACTTCGGTTGCGAGGCCCCTGAGTCGGATCGCCTTCTCGACAGCTTCGGCGGCCCGGAGGTGCCCCGCCCCCGCACTGGCCGACAAGACCAACACGCGCCCGATCATCGAATAACCTACCTCGATTCCGGAAAGTTCGCGAGAAACGGCGACTTGCCAGGCAGTCTCCGCCGTTCGACGCTCTTAGGATTATTGTACCGTCCGTCGCCAAACGCCACGAACCACCCGCGAATTCCGCGTCCAGTACTTCGGGGCAGTCGCAACCTCTTTGGCCTAGGGTAGAGCGAGGCGTTTCAGCGCGTTTTCTAGCCATATTGTGCGGGCTTCTTCGCCGGCAGCTACTGCCGACCACTCGCGCCGAATGAGTTCGACGTCGATCTCATTTCGGTTGGCGATTAACAACATCTCGATATCAACTTGGTCCTGAGGGCGGAAGGAGACCAATTTGGTCAAGATGAGCCCCTCGGCTGTCGCAACGCGAAGTGCAGCGCTCAGCCATGGTTCTTCCTTCGCGGTCGCGAGCACCGTCGCATAAAGGGGGATAACCGGTTGCATCCAATCGATGCGCACCTGCCCCCAGTCGAATGCCAGGAATCGTTCCGTCGACCAGCGGCGGATCATCTCCTTCAAATCGATCTCGAGGCCCTCTGCGGCAAGCCCTTCGAGTAATCTAGGAAACCCGATGTCGGGCACCTGCAAAATGAAGTCGGCGTCCTTGGTGGTTCGCGGTCGCCCGCGCAGCCCGACTGCGAGGCCACCGATCAAGGCGTGGCGTACTTGCTGGCGCGAAACACGACCGCAATGCGTCGGACGACCTCAATCAGGTCGTTTTCAACCATGGCGACTTGACAAACTCCTCGATCGCCGTACGGCCGCGCTCTTCGTCCTCGCGCAAGACGGGCAATTGCCTCTGATTTCGCCGATAGCCCCGCCAGAAAATGGTAGACTCGGAAGAGCTCGCCCAACGTTCGCACTCGATCCTCCTGCGATAGGGCGCGGAAACGAGCCACCTCGTCGGTGATGACATCAGCGTCACTTGGAAATCGAACCGGCAACTCCATGAGCGCGGCCTCCGGTCAATGCTCAAGCGCATTGTAGCAGGGCCAAACCTGCCTGCCATCGTTTGGCGCAGTAATCGCTCGGATCGTCCGCCAAGGGCGCGAGGTGGCGACCCAGGTACGATGTTGGACGTGGGGGCGACGATGTCATCTGGTCCCAAACCCGGCTGCGCAAAAATATCCCCCCTCGACCCTGGTTTCGGGTCGAGGGGGGACAGAAGGATTCCGGCGATGACCGACTTTCGCGCTTGCGGCACTATCATGGGCCCGGCGGGCTTAACGGCCGTGTTCGGAATGGGAACGGGTGTGGCCCCGCCAGTATGGTCGCCGGAAAAGCGCCCAGCCGGCGGCGAAGCCGGCTGGGCACGTTTGTGGCGGCAGGTCGCACACGAAGACACCGAAGGACTGATGGGTCGAGGGGGTGGCGTGACTTCCACTGGTTTTTGTGTCAAAGATCCCTGGATCGCTTGGTCACCCGTGGGAGGGCTGGCCGGCCTGGCCTCTTTTAGGCTTGGGTAGGCAGCGTCCCGATCGGGGTGGTCAAGCTGCTTGGCTGTTAGGACCGGTCGGCTGAAGCGGTCACCCGCCGTGCACGCCCGGCCTATCGACCTGGTCGTCTTCCAGGAGCCTACGCATTACTGCTGGAAACCTCATCTTGG
>CAWHMZ010000017.1:0-43698 GCA_963830625.1 uncultured Isosphaeraceae bacterium
CACCATCGGCCGGTGCAAGGCTTCATTGTGGCAGCCTGGCCCGGCCGTCGTCTGGCTCTGGTTATGAGCGCGACCCGCATCATCATAGCAGAGTCGCTCCGCGCGTCAAATCCCCACCGATTTTTTTTTGAGCAAGTAGACCGCGGAGACTGCGACACGTGGTAATACGTAGCCCGCGCCGTTTCAGTTCGCGCGTACTAGTGGAAGAACGTTGCGGCCTCGTCGTAGAACGCAAGGTCGAGGGTCTTGGCGGCAGAGACGCGCTCGTCCATGATGGCCTCGACAATCGCGCCCGTCCCTAAGGGTGACCATGCATGCCGAAGCGATTCTGGAGCACGAGCCGACCGGCCGCGAGCCCCAGCCGAGTGGCCAGCATGCGGTCGTAGGCGCTGGGCGGCCCGCCGCGCTGAAGGTGGCCCAGGACGACGCAGCGCGTTTCCAGTCCGGTTTGCTTTTCGATGGCGTCGGCGATCACGGTGCCGATGCCTCCTAAGCGCGGATTGCCGAACGGGTCGGGCTCGTCGTCGAGCGTCAGGGGGCCTCGGTCGGGAAACCGAGCCCCTTCGGAGACGATCACGATGCCGTATTTCTTGCCGTCGGATCGCCGCTGCGTCAGCACTCCGATCAGGTGCGGCAGATCGATGGGCACCTCGGGCACCAGGATATAATCGGCCCCGACGGCGATGCCGGCGAAGCAGGCGATCCAGCCCGAGTGCCGGCCCATCGTCTCGACGACCATGATCCGGCGGTGGCTCTCGGTCGTCGTCCGCAGCCGGTCGACGGCTTCGGTGACGATGTTGACGGCGGTGTCGAAGCCGAACGAGAAATCGGTGACCACCAGGTCGTTGTCGATGGTCTTGGGGATGCCGACCACGGGGAGTCGAAAGTCGTTATAGAGTCGCAGCGCCACGCCCAAGGTGTCGTCGCCGCCGATCACGATCAAGGCATCGAGCTCGAGCCGCCGAAAATTCTCGCGGAGAGCGACCAAGTCGGTGTCGGGATTGCGGTAGGGATTGGTGCGCGACGAGCCGAGGATGCTTCCTCCCTGGGCGATGATGCCGTCGGTTGATGCGACCGACAGCGGGCATGTCAGATTTTGCACCAGCCCGCGCCAGCCTTCGAGAATGCCGAGGCACGAGCCCCCCTGGTTGGCGAGCTGCTTGACCGACGGCACGGATCACGGCGTTCAAGCCCGGGCAGTCACCACCGCCGGTGAGCAAGCCGACCTTCATGGAACCCATCGCTGTGTAATTATATAGGACAAAGATCTGACGCCGTGGCCGCCGTTTCGGCCGGGGCCACTTGATACCACGGGGCTGACGTCGCGCACGACCAGTGTTCTTGAGCGTACCACGGCGACGGCCTTCTCGCCAGAGACGCAACGGTCGGATCGAGGGTGGCTCTCTTTGCTGCATCGCGCTCTGCCAGCGGTTGATTGAACCAAGCTCGATCGGCGCAGGAGGGGCGATTGCAGGCTCAACCGGGCGCACCGCCTCCCTTGGACGGCAGCAGGACGCGCTCGACCCAGGTCGTATCGACGCGGCCGGCGATGAAGTCGGGGTTGCGGACGATTCGCCGCTGCAAGGGAATCGTGGTTGCGACCCCCTCGATCACCAGTTCGTCCAGGGCCCGCCTCATGGTGGCCAGGGCCTCGGGCCGCGTGGGCGCGTGCACGATCAGCTTGCCCAGGAGTGAGTCGTAGTACGGCGGAACGGTATAGCCGACCTGGATGTGAGAATCCCAGCGCACGCCCGGGCCGCCGGGCACGCGCAGGCCGGTGATCCGGCCCGGCGAGGGCCGAAAGTCGTTGTCGGGGTCTTCGGAATTGATCCGGCACTCGATCGAGTGTCCGCGGATCGACGATGTCTTCCTGGCGGAACGGCAGCGGCTCGCCGGCGGCGATCTCGGATCTGCTGCTTGACCAGGTCGATGCCGGTGACCATCTCGGTGACGGGATGCTCGACCTGGATGCGGGCGTTGACCTCGATGAAGTAGAAATTGTTGTCGGCGTCGACCAGGAACTCGCAGGTGCCGGCGTTGACGTAGCCCGACGGCGCGAGCCAGGCGGACGGCGGCCTCGCCCAGTTGGGTGCGAACGTCGCAGCGGCAGGGTCGGCGGCGGGCGATTCCTCGACCAGCTTTTGATGCCGGCGCTGGAGGGTGCAGTCGCGGTCCCAGCAGTGGACGACGCTGCCCGTGGCGTCGGCCAGGATCTGGATCTCGACGTGGCGCGGGCGATCGATGAACTTTTCGAGGTAGACGCTGGCGTTCTTGAAGGCGGCCTCGGCCTCGTTGCGCGCGGTCTGCAGCGCGGAGGCCAGGTTGGCCTCGTCGCGGCAGACGCGCATCCCCTTGCCGCCGCCGCCGGCGGCGGCCTTGATCAGCACGGGATAGCCGATCGCTCGCGCCAGCCGAAACGCCTGCGGCGTCGGTGGCGATCACGCCGTCGGAGCCCGGCACGCAGGCGACCTTGGCCGCCGCGGCGATCTGCTTGGCCTCGGTCTTCAAGCCCATCTTGCGGATCGCCTCGTGCGGCGGGCCGATGAACTCGAAACCGCTCGAGCGGCAGACCTCGGCAAAGTCGGGGTTTTCGCTCAAGAAGCCGTAGCCGGGATGAATCGCCTGGGCGTCGGCCACCTCGGCGGCGGCGATGATCCGCGACCGGTTCAGGTAGCTGTCGGCGCTGGGGGCCTTGCCGATGCAGATCGCGCGATTGGCCTGGGCGAGATAGGGCGCATCGCGGTCGGCCTGCGAGTAGACCGCGACGACCTCGATGTCCGAGCTCCTTGCAGGCGCGGATCACTCGCAGTGCGATCTCGCCGCGGTTGGCCACCAGGATCCGTTGAAACATCGGCGAACGTCACCTCGGTCTGATTCCGGTCCGGCCGGGCGATCGCTGGTCAGGCCGGGATCACGCGGAAGAGGGGCTGACCGAACTCGACCGCCTGACCATTCTTGACCAGGACCTCGGCGATCGTTCCCGAGACGCCCGCCGGGATGTCGGTGAAGACCTTCATCGCCTCGATGATGCAGACGATCGTGTCGGGCTGGACCACGGAGCCGACCGAGACGAACGGCGGCGCATCGGGTGCGCTCGAGGCATAGTAGGTACCGACCATGGGGCTCTCGATGACGACCGTTTTGGGCGCCGCCGGTGCGGCAGGCGGCGGCGCTTCGGGCTGCGCGGCCGCCGCCGCGGCGCGCCGGCGATGACGCCGGCCGCTCGTCGGGGCGGCTGCGGCGACATGAGCCGAGCCCGGGCCGATGCGGCGTGAGGCGATCGGCGCCGCAGCCGGATCTGGACCGGGCCGTCGTTCACGTCGAGCGCGGTCAGATCGTAGCGCTTCATCAGACGGACGAGGTAGTGGATCCTCTGGACGTCGAGCGGCTCGCTCGGACCGGAGGGCTTCTCCGCCATTCCTTCACTCCGCAACTGGCAAACCCCGAAGCCGCCGTGATGAACCCGCCCGGCGCGCCGATCGCGGTGACGACCGGCGGCGACTGTCGCGACGACGCCTCGGCGGCGGCACGAATTATGATAACTCGATTCGAACCGAGTCGAGCGACTTGGGCACGTGGGCAAGGACCTCGCAGCCGTCGGGGGTCACCAGCACATCGTCCTCGATCCGGATGCCGCCCCAGTCGGGCAGATAGATGCCCGGCTCGACGGTGATCACCATGCCCGGCCTCGAGCGTGACCTGGTGAGCCCTTGCGGAGCCGAGGGGCCTCATGGATGTCCATGCCGATCCCGTGACCGAGCCCATGGTCAAAAAAACCGCCGAAACCTGCCTCCTCGATGACGGAGCGGGCTTCGGCGTCGACGTCTTGGGCCTTCGACGCCCGGCCGGATCGCGGCGATTCCACGTTCTTGAGCCGTCAGGACAGTTCGATAGATCGTCTCGAACTTGGGAGTGACCTTACCTGTGACGAGAACTCGCGTCAAGTCACTTTTATAAGGCCGCCCGGTGGCTCCCCAGTCGATCAGCACGAAATCGTCCTGGCCGATGCAACGTTGTCGGCGGTCGGTCGCGCGTGGGGCAGTGCCGCCCGCATTCCCACCGCGACGATCGGCGGAAAACTCGCTGCCGGTCGCCCCACATCGCCGCAGGTAGGTTCTCGAGATGCGTCGGCTACGTCCTTTTCGCTCTGACCCCGCCGCAGCCCCGCACAGAGCCTCGTCGAAGGCTCGCTTCGGCATAGCGCGAATCGCGTCGCGGATCGCTGCGATCTCGTCGTCGTCCTTCTTCTGACGCAATTCCTCGACTCGGCCTCGCAGGCCAACGAATTCGACGGTCTTTGCTGCCGCGCGAATCGATTCGTACTCGGCGACCGTCGAGGCTCGTCGCCTCGAACCCGACGCGCTTCAGCCCCAGCGTCTCCAGAACGTGGGCGAGCGCGGCGTGGAGGTCTTCGCCCGAAGAGCGAATGTGGGCCTCGACGTCCGAGCATTCCTGTGCGAGCTGCGTGGTAAAACGACCGTCGGAGACGAGCACGTCGCGCGTACGCGTGGCGACGAGCACCGATGAGTCGCCGCTGAAGCCGGTCAAGTAGCTCACGTTGGTCGTCGAGCTCACCAGCAGGGCGTCGACCTGGGCCGACTGAAGAATCGCTCTGAGCTGTTCCCGACGTGCGGGCGATCGATCCATTGGGAAACCCTGCTTCGAGCGGACGGCATCAGACGATCATCGCGCCTTACATCGTGACTCCGGCCGAGCCGCGTGGTAGCGTAACCGAAACCGGGGTGGCTCGCCCAGAGGCCAAGGCGTTCCGCGCCGAGTTCCGCCACCTCGAAAGACCGCCGCGCCGCTTACGGCGGGGCATCATTCCGAAGGGAGAATCAAGATGAGAATCATGGTCAGGACTTGCTGGATCACTGCCGTGCTCGCCGTCACGGCCGCCGCGGCGGCGCTCGACGACGATTTCAAGGTGATCTTCGATGGTGAAAGCGGCACGGGCTGGATTCTGTGCGACAAGAAGCCCGTCCCCAAGGCCAACGTGCAAGCCGACGGGCTGAACCCTCATGGCGCAGGCAGCTATCTTGTGGTCCATGAGAAGAAGTACGCAGACTATGTGCTTGACTTCGACTACAAGCTGACCAAGGGGTGCAATTCCGGGGTCTTCATCCGAGTGAGCGATCTCGCCGATCCGGTCATGACCGGAATCGAAGTTGCGCTCGACGACACGACGGGCACAGGGATGCACGACCCGGCGCGTTCTACGACCTGGTCGCTCCCACCGACAATACGCAAAAGCCAGCCGGCGAGTGGAACAACATGACCATCACCGCGCGGCCCGAAGATCTCCGTGGCACTCAATGCCAAAGAGGTTTCAACGATCAACCTCGACGCGTGGAACGAGCCGGGCAAGCGCCCGGACGGCTCGAGCCACAAGTTCACGGGCGTTGCGATCGGCAAGCTCGCCGCGCAACGGCTACATCGGGTTTCAGGACCACGGCAGCGATTGCTGGTTCAAGAACGTCAAGATCAAGGAACTGAACTGAGATCGACTCACCAATCGCCACCGCCCCCGCCTCCGCCCCAGTCGCCCCCACCGCCGCCCCAGTCACCGCCGCCGCCGCCCCAGTCACCGCCGTCGCCCCCGCCGGCGTCGGTGCCCGGGGCATCGTCCCAGGTTGCGCCGCCACCGCCGATGTCGTCGTCGGCACCCACGATCGCGTCGCCGCCGGTGTCTGGCGCTGCCGAAGTGTCGTCTGGAGCGTAACCAGCATCAGCCGACGTCATGCCGTGGTGGCGGCCCGAGAATTGGTCATAGAGCCAGTTGCCCGCGAGAGCGCCGCCCAAACCGCCGAGGAGCCCTGAGAAGAACCCGCCGCCTCCTCCGTACCCGGGGCCGCCGTAATAGCCCGGCCCAGGTCCGACTCCCGCCCGGGGCATGCCCCCCATCGGCGCACCATAGCCCGGGCCTGCGCACCGTCCGAATAGTCCTCCCAACACTCTCAGGAAAAGCAGGACGCCGAAGATCCCGAGGATGATCAACAAGAACGAACCGAAGCCGGATCGAGCCGCCCGGCGCGGGGCGGCGCCGGCGGCGTGATCACGAAGCGGCTCGGGCGAGACCACTACGTGGGCGCCCCTCTTGCCGGCGGTCACTCCGTCGAGCGCGTGCTCCAAGGTCGCGACGGCGCTGAGCAAGCCGGCGTCGTAATCGTCCTTGCGAAACTCTACCCGGAACGCCTCGCGGATCGCATCGCGCTTGTCGATCGGCAACACCTGCGCGAAGCGATCGCGGACCAGTACGGGTATCGTGTGCTCGCGCTTCGCGATCAAAATGTAGATCCCCTCGTCCCTGATCGCCTCGGCCCGGTGCACCGCCAAGGCCTCGGCGGCCTTGCGGCGCTGGGCGGGCGTTGCGTCAGGGTCGATCCCGGGAACCGCGTCGATCGTTTCAATTACGATCGGAATGTGCGTCGCCCGCTCGAGACGCTCAAGCCGGGACACGGCCTTCTTGACAGCGTCTTTGCTGAACACTCCCGCACCGTCGCGCACGGCAGCGCCCTCTGACGATGGTGCGAGAAACGCCGCCCCCAAGATGACGGGTATTGCAACCAACCATCGGAGACTGATCATGGGAATGCAATCCTTTTTCGAGTGAAGTCGTGCAAGTGGTCATGACGTTTCGATATCCGCGAAGCGCGTGACTGCAACAACCTCGTCGCGGCGGACGAGTACTCTCGAGCGGTTACGGCGAATACCGAAGCGGAATGAGTCATAAACGTACACTTCGCGAGTCGCTGTACTGTCGCGGAAGTCATGCAAGTCGGCATCCACGAGTTCCATGAATTGTTCATCGCATCCGTTGAGCGTGCCCAGGCAAACGTAAGCGGAGCGAAGGTCGACCACGACGATTTGGCCGATCAGCGCAGTCAACCGAGGAGAAGGCTCCCAAGCATCCATTGTCGCGTTGCGCCTCGAGCGTGAAAACCGGTGGGTGTCGCCACGAGCGCCTATCGCCCCCACGCGGGCTCCGCAAGTCGCCTTGACGAATTCTAGGGTGTGGGCTACCGTCCCGCCAGCATTTCTGGCTGGAAAGTGTCATTTCCTTCCCCAATGACCGTCGGGCCGGCTCCGGTCCGCGCGGCGGGGCTTGGTGGCGCATGTCGACCAACAACGCAGTGCTTGTGGCGATCGGATTGTCTCTCGTGTCCTCCATCGGCTGGGCGGTGGCCGCGCCGCGCGAGCAAACAGTCGCGGGTGACACGCAGCCGCGGGGCCCTGCCGCCAGTTCGGCCGACGCCGCCGGTTCCCGCGAGCAATGCTTGCTCTTAACGAGCGGCCAAGTCATCAAGGGCATCGTGACCAAAGAGGGAACGGACTACGTGGTCGAGCAGCACATCGGCACGATCCGCTTCCCCAAGAAACGCGTGGAAGGCGCCTTCGCCTCGCTCGGCGAAGCCTACAAGTACCGCCTCGCGCAATTACCCGACGGCGACTTCGACGAACACATGAAGCTGGCGCTCTGGTGCCTGAACCTGAATATGAAACCCGAGGCGACGGAACAACTTGCGAAAGTCGTTGCGCTGTGCCCGAACCATCAACAGGCCAGAGCCATGCTGCGGTCGATGCAGCAGACCGAAATGCTTGCCGCCCAACGCCGCCGCGATCCGGACGTGAAGCAGACCGCGGCCGGCGAGGTGCCCGACGGTCAGCCGGGAACTCTCCCCGCGGCGGTGCTGCAGCGTGCCCAGCGCGAGCGCATGATTTCGACTCTGCCGGAGATCTTTGACCTCCCCGTCCCGCTTGCCGTCAGGCGTGCCAATGAGTTTTATTCGCTCGTCCATCCGGTGTTGCAGGCACATTGCGCCCGATGTCATGACGAACATCACAACGGCGCGTTTCAGCTCGTGCCGATCAAGAACCGCGCCGACCGGACCCCTGATGCCCTGCGGGCAAACCTCGATGCGACGCTCCGGCTCATCGATCCCAACAACCCGTCGAAGAGCGAACTGCTCGCGAGCACGCTCCGAGCACACGGCCATGGCCCGCACCCACGGCCGATTTTCCCGGGCTCGAACGATCGATACTATCAAATTCTTGCCTCCTGGGCCAGGAACCTGCGCTCGAACCAGGCCAAGCAGGAGCCGGCACTCAATGGCCGGGATCGACCGGCGATCACCGAAGAGGAAATCTTCGCTGCGGAACACGAACGAACCGGGGGCGACCCGGCCGGGAGGCGCGAGCCCGAGGCGGGCGCCAACGTGCCGCCCAGCCCGGTCGCCACGCCAATGAACACACCGGGCATCATTCCGCCGCCGATGAAGTATCGCGGCGGCGTTGACCTCTCGGCCCGGCCGATCGATGCCGACCCGCGCGAGCTGGAATTCCCCATTCCTCCGGCGCTCAATGGTTTCAAGTCGCCCGTTGCCCCACGCGACGGTGCCGCGAAACAAGCGACCGCTTCCTCCAAACCAGCCACCAAGGCGGCGGGGCAGACCGCAAAGTCTGCCAACGGGTCGCCCGCGGCTTCCGGCGGCAAGTCTGCGGCTGTTCCAGCCAGTGCAGCCACCGCTCCCGCCAAGACGTCGCAGCCAACCAAGCCCGACGACGACGCCGACGCTCCGAAAAAACCTGCCAAGCCCGTCAAAATTGACCCCAAGTTACTTGAGCAGATGCTGAAGAGGCAGTAACGCAGTCAGCGGTCAGCCTGCGGTTGGGCAGACGTGGTTGGCGGCAGTTTCGCTCTGTGAGCGGCGATCAGAGCGAGGATTTCCGCTCCGAACGCGCGGCGCTTGCGCTCGCCGAAGCCAAAGATCGCGACCAGCGCTTCGGGCGTCGACGGCCGCAGCGCGCAAAGCTCATCGAGGGTACGATCCCAGAAGAGCACGTAAGGCGGCACGCCGAGCTCGCGCGCCTTGTGCGCGCGCCAATCGCGGATTGCCTCGCGGAGGGCGGTGTTGTCGTGCGAGGCGACCGCTGGGTACTGCCGCGTCGCCGGTTCCGGCCGAAGCTCCCTGCGCGGAGCGGGCTTCCAGTTGCCCAGCCGGGCGCTGGCGCGGTTGTGCATCACCTCGCGGCCAAGGTCGGTGATGGCCAGTACCGGATAGCGCAGCCCGTCCTGGTGAAGGTACCCGCGGCGGACGAGTTCGGAGATCAAGGCTTGCACGTTGCGTTTGGACATCGAGCTCAAGCGGCCGTAAGTCGGTAATTGCTCATGTTTGTAGCGGCGGATGCGGGCCGTATCGCTGCCCGTCACCAGGTCGGTCAACTGGCCGGCCCCGAATCGGCCGCCCAAGCGCACGGCCCCCGACAGCACGATGCGCACGGTCTCTTGCATATTGTCGTCGACCGGCGGTGCCTCGGGGGTTTGGCAATTGTCGCACTGCCCACAGCCCCGTGGGAGTGTCTCGGCGTCGCCGAAATAGTCCATGATCGCCTGCTGGCGGCAGCCCGCCCCGTAGGCATACCGGCGCATCAGGTCGAGCTGGTCTTGCCGGTGCTTTTGCCAGTCGGCCTGCTGCTCGAGAGGCACCGACTCGACCGACTGCTGGTTGAAAAACTCCTGGATGGCCAAATCGCCGGGGCTGTGCAACAGCAGGCACTTTGCCGGGCGGCCGTCGCGGCCCGCGCGGCCGGCCTCTTGATAGTAGGCCTCGATGGTTCCCGGCAACTGGGCATGAATCACCGAGCGCACGTCGGGCCGGTCGACACCCATCCCAAACGCGCTGGTGGCGACGATGACCACGCGCGCATCGTCGCGAAAGTGCTGGTGCGCCGTGGCGCACGGCTGCGCGTCCATGCCGGCGTGATAGCCGAACGCCGGTCGCCCCGCGCGCGTGAGCTCGCGCGCAGCTCATCGACCCGCTTGCGCGACGAGCAATACACGATCGACGCACCATCGACGTCAGTCTCGTCCAGAATCCGATCAAAGCGGCGCTCATCGCTGGGTTCCATCGCCGCGGCGAAGCTCAGGTTGGGCCGATAAAACCCGTGGACCCGCACCAGCGGCTGCCGCAACCTCAGGTTGGCGACGATCTCTTTCTGAACGCGCGGCGTTGCGGTGGCCGTGAACGCCGCGACCGGCACGTCGAAAAGCTCCTTGAGCCGGCCCAGGCCCTGGTAGTCCGGCCGAAAGTCGTGACCCCAGTGCGCAATGCAATGAGCCTCGTCGATCACCACATAATCGGGCCGGCTGCGCACAGCTCGCTCGTGAACCCATCGTCGGTAAATCGCTCCGGCGCGACGTACAGAAACTGCACGCGCCCGGCCGCCCAATCCCAGAGGGCCTCCTGCCGCTCGAAATAAGGAACGTGACTGTGTATGCCGGTCGCCGCGAGGCCCACAAGCTCGAGCTTCTTGACCTGGTCGTTCATCAGGCTGATCAGCGGCGACACGACCAGGCAGCGCTTGCCGCCGGCCACCGCCGGAAACTGGTAGCAGAGCGACTTGCCGCTGCCCGTGGCCATGACTCCGAGAAGATCGCGGCCGCCGAGCAACGCATCAATCAACTCTTCCTGCCCCGGCTGGAAGGAATCGTGGCCAAAAACAGACTTGAGCAGATCTTGCTTCACGGACGATAGCTCAGGGGCCCAATAACCTACGCGTCGTCATATCTCGAAGTAGCGCCGCCTGCATCTTCGCTCGTCATGGCATGGTTCCGCGGCGGGCCGGTCCGATAAGCACTGTCGTGGCGCACGTGACGGTGGCGATTGCACGGACTTCTTCGGGCGCCGCAACCGTAAACGTCTCGGCGTGCGGACCGGCCCCCATTCATCGAACACGATTTCCGGGTGAGTTTCAATCGGTGAGCAAGGCGGCGCTCGCAGGCTGCCTCGTGCCAGCGGCGGCCGTGTCGATTCCTGGCGAGCCGCTTGCAATTCGTCACGCGGGACCTCATCTTGGCTTGGGACGGTCGACGTTTCCGTAGACTTCTTGGGTATCGACGCTTATGTATTACCGTAGGGCATCGCTCGTGCCTGTGGTTGGACTGATCCTTTGTTTGATCGCCGTGCGCGCGGCCGCGCCAAAAGCTGCGAGGGCGGCCTACGGGAATAATGCGGGGACAACCGACATTAAACGATATTTGATCATCCACGCCGATGACGCCGGCATGTGCCATTCGGCGAACCGCGCGACGATCGAGGCGCTTGAAAAGGGGATCGTCTCGTCGTGCAGCATCATGATCCCCTGCCCCTGGGTGAAGGAGTTCGCCGACTACGCCCGAACGCACCCTCAATTCGACTATGGCGTGCACCTGACCTTGAACTCGGAGTGGTCGGATTACCGTTGGGGCCCGGTGGCCTCGCGCGACCGCGTGCCCAGCCTGCTCGATCGAGACGGCTGCTTCCCTCGCGACGTCGAAAGCGTGGCCAAGAACGCCAAGACCGACGAAGTGGAGATCGAGCTGACGGCTCAGGTCGAGCGAGCCAAGGCCCTGGGCATTCCGCTCTCGCACATCGACACGCACATGGGGGCCGTGGTGAGCAGGCCCGACCTGGTCGAGGTGTACGTCAAGGTCGGGTTGAAATACGACCTGCCCATGCTGTTTCTCCGCAAGATCGAGGGCTCGCCGGCGGAGCACGTTCCCGGGATGCGCGAGCGGGCGAAGGTGCTTTGGGGGTTGCTTGACTCCAGAAAGTTCCCGGTGCTCGACAACCTGGTGCAGTTTTACGGCGGCGACACGCATGAAGAACGATTGGCCAATTATCGGAAGGCCTTGCGCGAGCTGCCGGCGGGGGTGAGCCAGCTCATCATCCACTGCGGGTTCTATGACGACGAGCTGCGCGCGGTCACCGGCAGCGCGGCCAACCGCGACGGCGACCGCCGGATCTTCACCGATCCCGCGATGGCCGCCGAGCTCAAGAGCCTGGGCATCGAAGTCATTTCGTGGCGGCAGTTCCGCGCGCTGACCGAAGCGGCTGCCGCAACGAAGTCGACCGCGCCGGCATCCGAGCGCTGACGTCGCAGGTGCGAAGGCAAGTACGCAATGGCGAAGAAACCAAAGACTCAAAGTGTAAGCGACCGGCACCCGATCACGCCGGAGCAAGTGCGCACCCTTGCCTGTGCCTTGCCGAACGTTGAAGAAGGGCCATCGTACGGCACTCCCGGGTTCCGAGTGGCGGGGCAACTGTTCGCGCGGCTGCACCAGGACGGCGAGTCGCTCGTGATCTGGATGGATCCTGCCGAGCGCGCAATGCGCATGCAGGCCGATCCCGACACGTATTACATCACCGATCACTATCGCGATTACCCCTGGATGCTGGTGCGCCTTTCGCACGTGTCGCTCGACGACCTACGCGAGCTTCTCGAAGATGCGTGGCGGAATCGGGCGCCGAGCCGGCTGACCGCAGCGCACGAACCGGGCGCATCGACGAAGTCCGCTACGAACAAGAAATCAACACGTTCACGCGGCCGGCCCAAGTAGCGCGTTGTAGGTCAGGCTTTCGAGCCTGACGCGATTTTTCGAGACCTCCGAAAATGGCAGGTTTTCGGAAAGCCTCGCCTGCCATTTCAGCGTGCTCGGTGCCCCGTCTGGAACAGGGCGTCGTGGGACTGTCTGAAACGAAGTTGGTTGGCGCGCATCCTATTATCCTGCCGGGCTTTGTGTTCGCCGAGTCCGCCTCGCCGTAGCCGTTCGGAGATGGCATTTCCGCGAGGGTCGAATCAGGTCCTCGACCGTACGGCCATTGGCTGAGTTCTGCCATTTTGCGGGGGAAGGCCCGGCGCGTTTGATGCGCGCGGCGGTAAAAAGCGAAGCGCGCGGCGAGCGCGCACACTTTCCCTAATGGTATATGCGCTCATTTCTGCAAATTCGAAACGCGAGTTAGCCTGAAACCGTGCAAACCTGTGCCCCAATTACTTGCCCATGTTCGGGATACTTTTTTTGAATAATTATTTTGGAGTACCAAAGTCGCGCACAAATCGATCGGCCGATGCGGGTGCGAGAAAACGCCAGACACGCCAACCGGCAAGGCGAGAATAGGTGGATTCGCGGCGCTCGCCCATCCCCGGCATGTCGGCGAGCTTCTCGAACGTGGCGGCCGCGGCATCGCCGCGGTAATAGAGGGTCAAAACGTCCGTATCGAGGACGAAGAGGCTCATAACGCCTTGAGATCTTCGTCCAGCTTACGACGGTACTGCTCCATCGCTTCACGCCAGGGCTCGTACAGCGGTTCGTCGCGCAGGTACCCAGCATCCTGCGTCCAGGTCGCCGAGCCTGTGGCGATGCTTAGCTCGGTCAGCTTCGCTCCGGCAGTCACGCGTGCCCGAACTTGCTCGGCTAGCCGGTCGATGGCTTCCTCTGCCGTCGCGCCTTCGGCCGTCAGGCCGACCGAGAGCCCGCCTGCCCCGGTCACGCGATACCCGTTACCGGCGACGGTCTCAATGATGACCGGAATTTCCATGGAGCACCTCCCCTGCACACGATCCGAATTTGTGTCATTGTTCGTCGGTGGCTTCGGGACGTGCGCTTTTCTGAAATTCAATTCAGATCTCGACTAGCTTGTGCGGCCTCGCCAACATGCCGCGGGTAGAGCTTACCGCGCGATGCGGACCTTCAACCGCTTCCTTTGCCTGCAACAACGTCCGCTTGATTTCCTCGTGAATTAGTCCGATAATAAGCTTACTTCCTACCCGGCTGACCCGCCGCAAGGCCTCAGTCGGGTTATTTTTTTTGGGACCCTTCATGCCCGCTGAACCGGCCGTCAAGCGCACCATTGCCTTCGTTGACGGGCAAAACCTCTTCCATAATGCTCGAAACGCTTTCGGTGTTACGTATCCGAACTTCGACGTGCAAAAGCTGGCTCGGGCCGTCTGCCGCAGTCGTGGATGGCAACTGGAGGGAGTTCAATTCTACACGGGCGTGCCCTCGCCCGCAGATAACGCCTTTTGGCACGGGTTTTGGTCGAACAAGCTGGCCATGATGGGCCGGCGCGGCATCGTGGTATTCAGTCGACCCCTTGTCTAGCGCGACAAAACCGTGCAGGTGCCCGGGTTCGGCCCGCACACGTTTCTTGCGGGTGAAGAGAAGGGAATCGACGTGCGGCTGGCCCTCGATGCGTTGGATGCGGCGCATCGCTGGGAGTTTGATGTGGCCCTAATCTTCAGCCAGGACCAGGACCTCAGCGAATTAGCCTCGCTAATTCGCCAAGTTGCCGCGTTTCAGAACCGCTGGATCAAGATCGCAAGCGCCTTCCCCGACAGTTCGGCCACCACAAACAGGCGCGGCATCAACCGCACCGACTGGTGCCCGATAGACCGGGCAACTTACGACGCTTGCATTGACCCGCGCGATTATCGCCCCAAGCCATAGTGCATTGGCTGGTTGAGGAACCGTGAGAGGGCGGGCTCGGCGTCGATGCCATCACCGCCGTGCTCGTCGTGCGCACGGGGGCGCCGGTGCGAGGCATCGTGCCGCAAAGCCGTCATCGCATTACCTCGCGCTCGCGGAAGTGGTCGCGGCACCACGGACGGTGCGGGTATGCCAAGTATCTTCGGCCTGCGCACGCGCGCTCATAAACGTCGTCGGGCAGCCCCAAGGTTAGCACGGGGTGGCCGACGATTGGCTCCGTTCCACTACCCGATTATTGACCCGCCGCCGTTCGTGTGGCAGTATGTACACCAGCCAATGGCGATACGGGAGCAGTGGCGTGCCATTCAGACAGCCGTAGAGGCTCAAGCGGTCAGTATCGAGCAAAGCCGATCGCTTCCATCACCAACCGAAAGGCGACTCAGTTCCCGCGCACGCTGATGAGCCGAGTAACAATGATCTTTTAATCCAGATCTGTCTGAGAACGATCTGTCTGCACACCAAACAGCGGACCTGATCGATGAGCGTCGAAGCGGCGAAACTGGATGCGATCGACGGACGCGCGCGACCCGGAGCCGTGCATCACCTGTCCCCGCCTGAGTCCAAGATCGCCTTGTTTCGCTCGCTCTTTCGCGGACGAGACGATGTCTATCCTCGCCGCTTCGAGAATCGCAAGACCGGCAAGTCGGGATATGCACCCGCCTGTGGCAACGAATGGGCGCCGGGCTTGTGCGAGAAGCCCAGGATCAAGTGCGCCGCATGTCCGAATCAGCACTTCTTGCCCGTCACGGACCAGGTTGTTCGCTGGCATCTTTCCGGCCACGACGACTCCGGGCGGGACTTCGTCATGGGCGTTTACCCGTTGCTGCGGGATGAAACCTGCTTCTTCCTCGCGGCCGACCTGGACAAAGCGCAGTGGCAGGAGGATGCGCAAGCCATACTGGAAACATGTCGTCGGCTGGATCTGGCGGCGGCCCTGGAGCGGTCCCGCTCCGGCAATGGGGGACACATCTGGCTGTTTTTCGAGCAGGCGATCCCGGCGACGCTCGCGCGCAAGCTCGGCGCTCACCTCCTGACCGAAACGATGGAACGCCGGCCGGGCATCGGGCTTGATTCCTATGACCGTTTCTTCCCCAATCAAGACACACTTCCCCAGGGCGGCTTTGGCAACTTGATCGCGCTGCCGCTACAGAAGCGACCGCGGGAGCTCGGCAACAGCGTCTTTCTCGACGACCGCCATCTGCCTCATGCCGACCAGTGGGCGTTCCTGTCGAGCATCCGCAAGATCGATCGAGCCAGCGTCGAGCGAATCGTTTCCGAAGCGGAAAAGACGGGGACGTGTTGTCGGCGTGCGAGTTGCGCCCGCAGACGAGGACGCCGCCGCGCCTTGGGCCGCGCCTCCCTCGCGACGCCGAGCAGAACCTCCGCTCGCCGGACCGCTGCCCGATCGGCTCGAGCTCATTCTCGGCGATCAGATCTACATCGCCAAGGACCCATTACCACCCGGTCTGTACAATCGGCTGGTCAGGCTGGCGGCATTTCAGAATCCCGAGTTCTACAAGGCGCAGGCGATGCGCCTGCCGACCTACGACAAGCCGCGCATCATCGCCTGTGCCGAGGACTACGCGCAGCCACATCGGTTTGCCGCGGGGTTGCCTGGACGAGGTCCAAGAGCTGTTGTCGGACCTGCGCATCGACGTGGTGATGCGAGACGAACGCAACGCCGGCAAGCCCCTGGACGTGAAATTCCAGGGCGAGCTGCACCCCGAGCAAGCGATGGCCGCCCGCGACCTGCTGGCCCACGACACCGGCGTTCTTGCCGCCACGACCGCCTTTGGAAAGACCGTCGTCGCCGCATGGCTGATCGCCAAGCGCGGCGTCAATACGCTCGTTCTCGTGCATCGCCGGCAATTGCAGGAACAATGGGTCGAGCGATTATCGGCGTTTCTGGGGCTGCCTCCCAAAGCCATCGGCCGAATCGGGGGCGGGCGAAAGAAGCCGACAGGGTCGCTGGACGTGGCGATCATCCAGAGCCTGGTGCGCAAGAACGTGGTGAGCGACCTGGTGGGAGACTATGGACATCTCATCGTTGACGAATGCCACCACCTGTCCGCTCAGAGTTTCGAGCAGGTCGTCCGCAGGGCAAAGGCGAAATTCGTCACGGGCTTGTCCGCGACCGTCACCCGCAAGGACGGCCACCATCCGATCGTCTTCATGCAGTGCGGGCCGGTTCGTCATCGAGTCGATGCCAGGGCACAGGCGGCCGCACGTCCGTTTACGCACGCCGTCTATGTCCGCCCGACGGGGTTTCGCCCGCTGGCAGCCCCTGCCGAGGATGTGCGAATCCAGTTTCAAGAACTGTACTCGGAGCTGATCGCGGATAAAGCCCGCAATCAGCTCATCTGCGACGACGTGCTCGAGGCCGTTCACGAAGGTCGATCGCCGCTGGTATTGACCGAACGCAACGAGCATCTCGATTTCCTGGCCGAGCGGTTGTCGACCGGCATCCAGCATCTGATCGTTCTTCGCGGGGGGATGGGCGAGGAACGAATCGGTGGCCGTCGATCGCCCGTCTCGCGGCCATCCCCGACAACGAGCCGCGGGCTTTGCTCGCGACCGGACGACTCATCGGCGAAGGGTTCGACGACGCGCGGCTGGACACCTTGTTCCTGACGCTGCCGGTGTCGTGGCACGGCACGATCGCACAATACGCGGGCCGATTGCACCGCCTGCACGTTCGCAAACGCGAGGTGCGCGTGATGGACTACGCCGATCTGAACGTGCCGATGCTGGCTCGCATGTTCGATCGGCGCTGCCGCGGCTACGAGGCCGTGGGCTACACGATTCTGCTCCCCGCCAGCGCCGTGCCGGGATGGCCCGCGGAAGTTCCGCTGCCGGTCGATCCGCAGTGGAAAAACGACTACGCGGCCAGTGTCCGCCGGCTGGTGCGCGACGGGGTCGACACTGCCGCTGGCGAATCTGTTCGTCCACGTGACACGCGAGGTTGCTCCGACGGACGAGGGAATCAGCCGGGCGCGCAGCGCGACCGAGGCGTTCCTTTACCGCCGCCTGGAGACCTTGCCGGAGACCGCGGGCCGATTCCGGCTCAATGCCGAGTTGCCGATTCCGTTCGATGGCAGCGGCCAGATGGAAGTGGATCTGCTCTGTGCCGATGCACGCGTGGCCATCGAGCTGGACGGATCACAACATCTGGACGGCGAGGAGGCCTATCGCCGCGATCGGCGAAAGGACCTGCTGTTGCAGGAACACGGCTACTTCGTGCTCCGGTTCCTCGCCGCGGACGTGGGCCGGCGCCTCGACACCGTACTCGATACGATCCTGCGCACGCTGTCGCATCGCCGGCGCGATTGACGACTGACCGCGCATGTAACAAGTCCGGTTCGCGCTGTACGCGCACCGATTTCAGGCGGATCATGCACGGCCCGATCCTCGACGGCGACGTCGCGGCCGACCAGGAGGTCTCATTCCTTGTCGTCTTTCTGAACGACGAGTTCGGGCCATGGGGCAGCTAACGCGGCCAAGCTGGATAGTCCACAGTATCCTCTTCGTCCCACTGGGCAGTCCGTTCCGCTTCCTTGATCGCCGCGCGGCGGTCGGCTGCGAATCTCGCCCAATTGTCTAACCCGATCAGGGAAGCTCCAATCCGTAGCGTGTGATCGAGGTTGCAGACCCACGCCGGCTTCGCCTTGTGAACGAAGGACGCGATCTCACTGAAAGCCATGCTCCCCAGTGCCTTGACGCCCGCGCAATCGATGACGAAATACTGGGGTGGCTGAGGACGGATCAGCGAATGAAGCTGTTCTCCTAACTCCCGTGCGTGGGCAGGACTGGTGATCTCGTGGCTCAGGAATTGGATGACCACCACCTGGTGCTTGGTGGCTTCGATCACTTCGCACGCAATGTGGGCCGAAATGTTAGTCGCGGTTGACATATTGAAGCCCAAACCTCTCTCGACGGATGTCCCAAGGCACGATTGTCCATTCAAAGCCATGGGAGACGACGAAGAAACAACGGGACATCCCAAAGGATGTTCAAAATCCCACACTGAAGGACTCGGTGAGCGACGCTAAAGTGATGCCGACCGCTAAAAACTCACGACTGTTGCGACACCGGCCTACACGTTCAGAAAGGGCCCTCTCCTCCGTTGCAGAGCGCAAGCGGGGAAATGGAATCGTCGACATACCTATTACGACGGATGGTTCAGCAATGTGACACGCGACGGAGCTTTCGACTAACGACTGAGCGTGGGATTCATGCCAGATTCTGCCATGACTCCAAAGAGGGGCCCGTCCATGGTTGATGGACACGGGAAAGGCTGCGAATTCGCGATCGGACTCGGGAACGACCCCTCTGGTCGGGTCGATCTCGTTTCCGCCATAGGGCGCCGCTCTATACGCCATCTGGCGTGTACGCCAGTTTGGCACGTCCCTTGCATGTTAAGAACAACACGGACCCGATCGCCCACCGAGAGAACGCAACTCATGAGCAAGGCCAAGAAGAGACGGGCCCGGAGGCAGCCTATCAGCCGGGCGCTACGCAAGACGATCCGCGAACGCGACCTGACCGCCTATGCAACGGCAAAGGAAGCCGGGGTCTCGGTGGATGCCGTGCAGCGGTTCATGAATGCCGAACGCGGATTGACCTTGGCGACGGTGGACAAGCTCGCCGACGCCCTTGATCTGACCCTCTGCCCGGACGACCCGCCACAGGGCGAGGGCACCACGTAAAAGAGCACGAGCGCACTCATGGATGGGTTCCGAAAAATGCGCAGCTCTGGGAGAGAGTCGAGCGGCAAGGTTCCCGTTCCCTTGACTGCCACAGAGTGAGCCACGCAAACAACCATGCCCGTCGTCCCCGCGTCGGTTCCTCTCTCCAGGGAACGAACCCATGGATGTTCGATCGGAGAAAAGCGACGACCGCCAGCGGCTCCTGAGATGTCCGAAATGCGGCCGCGCGGAGAACTGCACACCATCGGAACTCATGCACTACATCACCGTTGGCTGGCCGAAGTGCTGCGGGGAAGTCATGATTCTCTCCATCGAGAGGCGAGGTTGCCGAGCGAGACCCAAATGATCAGACTCAGATCACCGTATCGCGCCGATCCAACCCGCAATCGCGTTCCGCGTGTCTCGGGCCTTTTCTGGCCGCTCATCGACGTCGGCCAGCAGCTCCATCACCAGCCGGCAGTG
This sequence comes from uncultured Isosphaeraceae bacterium, assembly GCA_963830625.1. GTDB lineage: Bacteria > Planctomycetota > Planctomycetia > Isosphaerales > Isosphaeraceae > CAWHMZ01. The sequence continues at coordinate 19,474 of CAWHMZ010000017.1, forward strand.
CGGCGAATAGTGCGCCAGAGCCGGATCATTGAGGTCGGGCAGATGGCCGTTGAGCTGTTCGCGCCCGGTGAGGGCAAAATGGACTATCTTGCCCAAACACGGCAGAATCGTGGCGATAGTACCCGGGATCGGTCGCTGCTCTGTGGCAGCAGCGAAAACCCTGGGCGAGGTGAATGCCGGCGTGAAGCCGGTGAGGGTCACTTCGTCGCCGGCCGAGACGGCGTTGCCCGCGTCCACCAGCCGCAGCTTGCCCGTAGGCTCGACGAGCAGATTGTCGGCACTCATGTCGCCGTAGAACCACCCGGAAGCGAGGAGCATCTCCCAGAAGACGACAAATTCTTCCGCCAGCGTGGCGACCAGCGACTCGCGCTCTAGGGCGGGCCGCGCCGGCCAAACGCAGAGCGCAAGTTCCGTGATGGTCAGACCCCTGATGTACTCTTGCGCCACGAAGACTTCGTCTCGGGCCAGCGCCAAAGAACACGCGGCGGCGGGCACCGGCGAGTCGGCGACAAGCAATCCGAACGGCCGGGGCAACGTCGCGGATCGATCCGCGCACAAGACATCGTACTCTCGGCGGACGACCGCTCGGCTCCGGTCGGCGTCAGCGCGGCCATAGGCAACCGGGCGGCGGTAGTCAAATCGGGCCTGCTTCAGAATGATCGGGCGCCCGGTCGATTGCTCCGCCGCCATCCAGACAATGAACTGGCTGCCGACGGCAAGAGGGCAATCGATCCGGTATTGGCCCCGGACGACCGAGCCAGCCGCCGCGTCGAGCAGGGGCAGCAAGCCGGAGAACCGGCTCGCTTCGAGCGAGAGGCGCAGTCGTTGGCGCCTGTCGTGCTCGATCTGGTGACTGGGCTCGTTCATTTCGCGCACCATGTTCTCCGCGCTCACAGGAGGCGCTGTATCAACTCCATGACCGACTCCTGCCGAACTCCGAGCACTTCGCCGAACTGGATGAGGAGCGAGATTGCCTGCTGCCGATGGTCTTGGTCGTAATCGGCCTTGTAGTATTTCCTTGATGCGCCGACCGCGCGCTCCATCGCTTGGCCGTTGCTCGATTCCGAGATGATGGAGTCATTCAACACATCCGTGAGATCGGAAACGAGGCGAGCCTCAGAAAATGCCGGTTGATCCGCGTAAGCTCCGTAGACGGCCGTACTGGGATCGGAATCGAGAATCAACTGCTCTCGATCGGTCAAGCTTCCGCCCGCGGTCCGTTTTTGCACCAGTGCGGTCCAGCGAGCCAAGGCCGAAGGGCGCACGCGCTCGCCCATGCCTCGAGATGGCTCGAGCGATTGCGCTTCTTCAAGCTGCGCGGCGGCGAGCGGCTCAGACAGGCCGGCGATGATCTTCTCGAGCGCTCTCTTCAGCTCGGGGTCCCGGTTCTCAAGAATCGCCAGCTCGAGACGAGCTTTGTACGAGGCGAGCTCGGCGGCTGAGTCGTCCCTGGCGCGAAGGATCTGGACGACGTTGAGTGCTCGGCGGACTTCCGGAACGACGGAGGCCGCGGCCTGCGTCCGCTCGGCGATCAGCTCAATGCGCCGGCTCTGCAATTCGTCTCCCACGATCCACGACACTTCCGCCGACCCAACCGCCCCAGGCCTGGGCGGAAGCCGAAGTTCGAGCAGCAGTGAATACCAGCGCCCGGCCTCGAGTCCACCGAATTCGTGCTGCACGCGGCGATCCTGGATCGTTCCCAGATATCGGCCGTGGGGCTGGAACACCCAGGCGTCGCCGCATGCGACCTCCGAATTGAAGGCGACCTCCAGCTTGGCGCCGGTCGCAACCACGCGCCGATTCACAAGAGCGACGTGGGCGAACGTCCGGGTGATGTCGTGCTCGTTCGCGATCGGCTTCACGGTCCCGCCGATCTGGTCGGAGACGAGTCGTTTCAAGGCAGCCGCATTGAATTCGTCGCCGAATCCGTAGACGTGGACCTCAACGGACCGGGGGCGGAATGAATCCAGCACGGCCGCGCATTCAGGCGTATCGTGTAGTTCGCCGTCAGTCAAAATGTACGTCCGGCGGACACGGCCGCCAGCGGATGCTTGGGACCCGAACTCCTGCAGTGCGAGCAGCAATCCCGGGGCGAGATTCGTTCTCGGCCCAAACAGCAAGCCCGACTCGTTCATTGCCGTGACGATCTGCTCGGGGTCGAAGGCGACTTCCACCGCGGGCAGGAACGGAAAAACGGTCCGGGACCGGTCGGTGAACAAGGTGACGCTGATCCAATCTTGGGGTCCCAGTCCGGTCACCAATCGGCGGACGGCCTCGCACAGAAGAGGATAGCGGTTCGGCTTCTCCATCGAGCCACTGACGTCCAGAACCAGCGCGACGTCGACCCCGGGCCCGTCGCTGGGCGTAGGTGCGTCGGTCGAATTCGTCCCAGCGTTCACCCGAAGCCTGGTCAGGCAATAGGCCAGCGGGTCTTCCGCGGGTGGGTACGAAGTCCGATCGAACACTGCGCTCAAATCCACGTCGAGTTGCGATGCCGAGCCGGTTCGATGGACCGGCGCCGCCGACCCAGCTTTGGCGTCGGCAGGTTCCGCTGTCGGGGGCGTCGTCCCGTCGACTTCAGGTATCACGCCAAGCCGAGCGAGTTCGCCAAGTACGCGAGCGAGTATGGATTGCACGCCCTCCGGGGGTATCCGCGTTGATGAGGCCGCAACGACTGCCTCCTGCCACCCCGGCTTGAGATTCTGAACGTCGGCGTGGGAAATCTGCCAGAGGACCGGAAGCATCGACTTTTGCAGCTCGTGTCCGCGGACGATCTCGCTCTCCATTTGCCTGGAACGAATCGCAGCGCCCGATATGACGACGACCATGGCGGCGCAACTTTCGATAGCGGCCGCGATCTGACCAGGATACGACTGATCGGCCAGCCCGTCGCGCTGGTAGTACCACGCGGTCAGGCCGGATTCCTCGAGCCCGCGTGCCAGGCCTGATGCGAGATCGCAATCTTCCTCGACGTAGCTAATAAGAACTTGAGCCATCGTCGGTTCTTGGAAAGTAGGGGGTTCGCCTTATCGTCGATGTGGTTCGCGCGATGGGCCGGCGTGTGGCTGGAAGTTCTGCGCGAAGAAGAACGCACGACTTATTTCAGGGGTCGATCACTTACCGCGTGCGCGGACTCATCCGCGCAGGAAGATCGATGGACCACCGCCAAGATATATCCTCCCACAGCACGTCGCGCGAGGCAATGAGGACGCGCTTAGGACTGGCATCGCGATCCGAGAATGCAGCGGCCCTTGTTGCGGTTGCTCGGCGCCTTTAAGCACGATCGATACATTGACGAAATCTGCTATAGTGGGGCATCAAGTCTCTCGGCATGAAGGTGAAGATGTCGGCGGGAGGGTTCGAAGGGCGCGCGTTAATGTCCAAACCGTTTGACGCGACGATGCGAAAACTGATCGAGCTCGAGCCAGCCGCGTGGCTGCGCTTTTTGCATGTTCCTGTTGCCGACCCGACGCGCGTCAGGGTCATCGACTCCAATCTGTCGACCGTCACGGCTGAGGCCGACAAGGTTCTGTGGATCGACGACCCTAATCCGTCGATCGAGCACATCGAGCTCCAGGCAACCCGGGACGTTGACCTCGCCCATCGGGCGCACTGGTACAGCGCCAACCTTGGCTACAGCCGAAAAGTGCCGGTGCACACCACGATTGTGGTGCTCCGGCCGGCCGCCGACGGGCCGGAGCTGAGCGGAACGCTGGAACAATGCGATCGCCAGGGCGACGTTTACAACTGGTTTCGGTATAATGTTGTCAGAATCTGGCACCAGCCGGTTCAGGAGGTGCTGTCGGCCGGCTTGCCGGTGCTGCCTCTGCGCCTGTGGCGGATGTCCAGCCGGACCAAGTCGGCGGCGTACTTGCGGCGATTTCGGAGCGTTTTATCAAGGAAACCAGTCCTGATCAGGCGGCGACGCTCTGGGCGGCAACGAAGGTGATGATGGGACTTCGGTACTCGAACGAGCAGGTGGATCAGATTATTGAGAGGGTCTCGACCATGACCTTGGGAATTCGCGGTATCGAAGAATCGTCAGTCTATCAGGATATCTTCGCCAAGGGCGAGGCGAAGGGTGAGGCGAGGGGCAAGGCCAGCGGCCGCGCGGAGGGGCTCCGCGAGGCGCTTTTGCGCGTGGCCCGCAGGAAACTCGGCGAGCCCGATGAGGTCGTGCGCCGGAAGGTCGAGTCGATCGAGGAAATCGATCAGCTCGATTCACTGCTAGATCGAATTCCTGACGCCTTGAGCTGGGACGACTTGCTCAATCCGCCCGCGCGGCCGGCTTGAGCGACAGAGCCCTTTTTTCGCTGGCTAAGTTCGACCCCAGCCCGCCGCCGGCGAGCCCGCGACGCCTAGTGAGCAGCCCGGTCGTTGACCACGGATCGCACGGATCGGCACGGATGGAAAGAATCAATGCGAATGGGGCGCGTGCTCTTCGGCGGCTTCGAGCGGTGCGCTTCGCGCTGCGCTGTTGCCGCGGGGGACGCATGACGCTGGGCGAGACCGGTGAGGTCGTCCGCTAGAGGTCGGCTCTCTGTGGTGCCGAGCGAGTGGGCATGATAGGCGGCCGATTCACGATTGCCGTTCTCAGCGCGAGCTGCACGGCTGGTGCCCATGCATCCCTCCGCTCGAAGTGGTCGACCCTGACCCGGGCCCGACCTTGAACGGCCTTGACGGTCCAGCGACCACCATCGGGGGCGCCCTCGGTCGGGGCACACTCCCGGAATCGCCACCCGCGCACCAAGAGGCGAAAGAGCGGCTCCTCGAAGTCGATTCGTCCCGGTTGATGTTGCCACATGGCTCACCCCCTGTACGATCGCCCGAGCTTGGGCGTCATCATCCACAGGAACCCGGTCACGCGCGCAATCGACGCCCACTACCCCGGACTTCGAGTCTCACAATGTATTATACCCATCAAGATGCAAAAGAGTACAGACACTCTGACATTTTGACCTTTTTATTACTTTGCGACGTGGGTGATCATGATTCAACTTGTCCGACGCGACGACTCGTCAGAGGGCGATTTTAGATTGACGACCGGCCGGTTCGGTCCCTACAATCCGCCGGATATTGGGGGGTTTCACCCTCGTCCTGCGAGGTTGCCATGCTCGGGCAGAAGACCAACAATTCCCATTCTGAGCACGACCTCTTCATCCGCCTCTTCTTGACGAGTGGCGGCGGCTGGTAGCGGCGCGCAGTCGCCGCGCGTCGTCGATGGTTTTCACTTCGGCATCAATCGCGCCCACGGTCTTCCCTAAAAGTCCAATGGAAGGAGCGGATTTGTGCGTTTCGGGGCTGCCGGTCGCTCGTTAGACGTTAATCTTTGGCGGGTTCCGCTGAGCTTTTCCTTGGCGAGCCTTGCCTTGTTTGGGCTCACCATGATTCCGGACGTGCTGGACGCCCGCGGCGCCATTCACCTCCCCGAATGGTTCACCATGGGTGGCATCGACGACGCCCGCGCCATCTTGAGCGCGATGCTCAGTTCCGTGAGCACGGTCCTGGCGCTGATCTTCTCGGTTGCGCTTCTTGTGCTCTCGATGGTGGCCACGCTGTTCGGTCCACGCCTCCTCTATCGATTTGTTCAAGATTGGGTCACACAAGCGACCATCGGCGTCTTCATGGCTACTTTCATCTACCTGTGTCTGGTCTTTCTGGTGACCCATCAGAATCCTCAGTCCACTTTCATTCCTCAAGTTTCTCTCATCACGAGCTGGGCCCTCGTGATCGCGAGTTTTGGCTTCCTCATCTATTACAGCCATCGCATTGCTACTTCCATCCAGAATCCGGACATGATCGCGCGGATCGTCGATGACCTGCGGCCAGCGGTAATCCAAGCGCACGCACGCGCATCTGGAGAGGGGAGCGGCGACAACGTCAGTTTGGCGGTCGTCGCGCAACAAACGGCCGAAGGGCAGACTGTCAAGTGCAAGCATAGCGGTTACGTTCAAGAGATCGACCATGCGCCTCTGGTGGCGGCCGCCCTGCGGGCGGACACCGTCATTCACCTGCTTTACAGACCGGGACAGTTTGTACTGAGGGGCGAGCCGGTCGCGTGTGTCTGGCCACCACAGCGCCTCGCCAACTTCGAAGCATTGATCGAGCGACACGTGGGGATTGGGCGACACCGCATTCTCGACGCAGGATTGCGAATTCGGCATCGCGCAGATCGTCGAGATCGCGATTCGCGCACTCTCCCCGGCGGTCAACGACACGTTCACGGGCGTGGGGTGCGTCGATTGGGTGGCGGACGCGCTGCTCACCATCGCGGATGTGTCACTGAGCGACGGATGCTGGTACGACCGCGGCGGCAAGCTGCGGCTGCGCGTACCTCCGCTTCGGCTCGAGCGACTGGTGAAGACGGCCTACGATCAGATCCGCCAGGCGGCCGCCGATAACCCCGCCGTGCTGATTCGGATCCTGGAATCCGTCCGACGAATGACCCCGCGAATGCGGTACGGAGAGCGCGCGGCAGGCCTTGCTCGCTCAGGCGGACGCGGTTCGGGAAGCGGCCTCGACGAAGGTCCTGGTCAAACTGGATCGGGACGATGTCGAGGCAGCGTGGCGCAAGGCCCGGGCTGCTGCCGAAGCGTCCTCTGTGAGCGCGTGACCGGCGAGGATTTTCGGTGATGGCCAAGGCTTTTCGCCGTTGTTCTGCCATGCCCGCCTGTCGGTGAGAGGCGCGACGGCGCGACGGAGTGTGCCGGCTACGAGAGGCCATACGCCCGCCCTTTCCAGCGCCGCGAGCGGCCCAATACTAGCGCCAGCAAACCGTACCACTGGATGGCCAGCAAGATCAGCACGCCGATCGGATGCAAGAGCGCGCCCGCGATCGGCTGGCCAAACCGCACCACACCCGCCAGGGCGCGGATTGTAAACGCAGACCGTCGCTGCGACCGCAGGCAAGATCGCGGCCGGCGAGTGCCAGATCGACAAAGCCAGCAAGACCAGCGGCGAAACCTGACCGCCAAGCAGCAGGAGTGTGCTCGGCACGATCATCGACGGCGCGCCCAGCCCTTCAATCGCGTTCTTCGCGAGGCCGTGCCACAATTCGTCCGCGCTTTTGTACATTCGGCATCGCGCGACCGGCGTGGCGTCACACAGGTCGGTCACCAGGCCGGCCGCGCGAAACGACCGCGATAGTTTGACGCCGTCGTGGAGCGTGGTTCGGATCGCAGAGTGCCCGCCAGCCTTTTCATAGCTCGACCGCTTGGCAAGGAACAACTGCCCGCAGCCGGCACCATAGGCCGGATTACGGCTCGCCCGCATTCTCCGCAGCGGCAAGAAGCCCAGGAGCACAAAATGGATGATCGGAATGACCAGCTTCTCGATGAGCGTCGGCGTCTCCTGAAAGGGGATACCGCTGACGAGGTCGGCGCCAGATTGGTGCAGAAAGGCAACCATACGCGCCAGTCCGTCGGACGCGAGGCGCACGTCGGCGTCGAGGAAGAGCAGCACATCAAACGACGCTTTGTGCGCCAGGACCCAGCACGCGTGCTGTTTGCCACACCATCCGGCCGGCAGCGCTGGCCCGTCCACCAGCGCGCACGCGGGTGTCGCCCGCGGCGCGCTGGCGAACGATGGCGGCGGTCGCGTCGTCGGAGTGATCGTCGAGTACGAGCACCTCGAGCTCGACTCCCACGCTCGCAAGCACGGCCTCAACGGCGGCCCGGATCGACCGTTCTTCATTCCGCGCTGGAATCAGAACGGATACACGCGGGAGCCATTTACCCGAGGGAGGCGCGGGCGGTGGTTGATAGGCGCGCAGATTGGCACGGAAGAGCCGCGCCGGAATAGCGGCCAGGACCAAGGCGCCCCACGCCAGCACCGCCAAGATCACTGTCACCCCCTTGCGCGCTGTGTTCGGCCCGAAAGCGTTCGCCGCGGAACCACGCCCACACCCTTCGCCACCGGTCGTAGATGCCGCCGATTGCGACTTTGCCCATCAACAAGGTTTCGAACGCACGGGTACTCCGAGAGAGGGCGTCGGCCACCAGGGCGTCCTGGGCAGCGGCCAGGCTCGCCTCGATGCGCTCGACCCACTGCGCAGCCCTGAGGTTTTGGGCGCTCTCGATTTCGATTGGTGCCCCGAATCGGACCAGAGCTTCCGGGAACCGTTCGTCCCAGAAGGGGTATTCGATGGCGAGCGTTAAAATGACGCCGCGCCGCAACCGCGCGGCGATATGGCCGATGCCCGGGCGTAACCGCGGAGGTCGAACGCGCGCATCGGTGAACTGGCCTTGGCCTGCGATCCACACTGCGGAGTTCGGCTGCGAGAGAATGGCCAGCGTGGTCTTCAAGAAAGCCCTGCCCCCGCGCAGGGTGCCCTGTTCGACGCCGTAGAACCCCAGCTTGTCGAAGAGGTTGTAGCGCGCCAGGGCCTGGGCATCCATCGGCGCGTAATGACGTCGCTCGGGCCAATGCTCGGCCAGCACGGCGCCGATCAAGGGGTCCCACCAGGATGGATGATTCAAGACGATGATCAATGGCAGATCGGGCGAAATGTTGGGACGGCTGCCGCGAGACATCCGCACGGCATGGAAGTGTTTCCGGAGGTATCCTTGCACCCACCAACTGAACCAGCGGTACAGAGAGTCCGACCGCTGGGGAATCAATGAAGGCACCAGCGCGGCCCGAGCGCCGCTGGAATCTGCGACTACGGTTGTCATTGTGGATGAACTCCCAGCAAGACGTCGGCAACTGCGGTCGGGCGAAACGCGGCCTTTGGAACGAGGCCGTCGCAGTCCAGGGCATCGGCCGCGATCCAACCGGACATCAAAACCATCGGCATGCCCGGTCCCGGATGTGCCGAGCCGCCGGCGAAATACAACCCGGCCACGTCGGGACTGCGGTTCGAGGGCTTGAAAGCCCCGTGGAACGTTCCGTGGCTAGCCAGTCCGTAGATGGCCCCGTTTAACACGCCGAACCGCTCGTGAATATCCTGGGGCGTCAGGCAGTGCTCGAACCGGATGCGCTGTTCCAGGTCGGGTAGGCCCGCCGTCGTTGCCAGCTTGTCGAGAATGGTCCGGCGGTAAGTGGGAAGGAGTTTTTTCCAGTCGTGGTTCGGGCGCAAGTAAGGGGCGTGGACCAGCACGTAGAGCGCCTCGCCATGCGGGGGCGCCACGTCGGGGTCGGTTCGCGCCGGCGCGGCAAGGTAGCACGTGGGGTCAGGCGCGGGTTCGCCTTTACGGTAGATCGCGTCAAACTCCTCTTCCGGGTCGTGCGAAAACACGAAGTTGTGGTGCGCGAGGTGTTCATAAGGTCGATCGAGGCCGAGGTAAAGCACCACGCCGGAGCAAGCAGGCTCGTAGCGGCGGCGCCTCTCGAAACGGCGTTGCGGCGCGCCGCCGATCATGTCGCGGTGCGTGCGCACGATGTCGGAATTCGCGACGACCGCCGCCAGCGCGATTTCCTCACCCTGGTCGGTTTCGACGCCCTGCACCCGCCGGCTTGAATCGATGAGGATGCGCCGCACGCCGACGCCGCAGCGCAGCTCGACGCCAAGCTCGCGCGCCAGCGATTCGAGCGCGGCCGGCACCGCCGCCGTGCCGCCGCGGGGGTACCACACGCCTTCGCCGGTTTGCATGTGCGCGATGCCACAGAGGACCGCAGGCGATTGGTCGGGGGCCGACCCGACGTACTGGGTGAAGTGGTCGAGCATTTGCGCGACCCGCGCGTCGGACACAAAGCTGCGCACTACTTTGGCAACCGAGCGGCCCGGCGCATAGCGCCGATGGTCCGCAACATCGAGGGCTGGAACGTGCTTTGCCCGTCGAGCATGTCCCACACCGAGCCGATCGGTCTCCAGAAAAAGAAGCGCTCCGAGATCGCACTGAGCTGCTGCGACATCTCGAGAAAGCGGCGGTATCCCGCGGCCGATTGCGAATGAGGTGCGAAGGCGGTAAGGCCGGCGGCCATCGTGTCGACGTCCTGGCGCAGATCGAGCACCGAGCCGTCGCCAAAAAAACAACGCCACTGCGGATCGAGGCAAATCAGGTCGAGGTGGTCTTCAAGCTGCTGGCCTGCCTCGGCAAAGATGCGCCGTAGCACCGAGGGCATGGTCAGAATGGTCGGCCCCATATCGAAGCGATAGCCCCGGTCTTTCAAAACCGCTGCCTTGCCCCCGAGCCAGTCATTTCGTTCCAGCAGGATGACGCGATACCCGCGCGCAGCCAGCGTGCACGCGGCCGCCAGACCACCCAGTCCGCCGCCGATTACGCCGACTTTCATGGTGTCACCAGCTCCAGAAGCGCCGATCTGTCTCGCTCGAGCTCTCTGGGACCGGCAGACAATCCCAGGTCATCAACCAGAAGCCGAGAGGTGATGCGCGCCGACTCAAAAATGACCGGAAGCCCGCTTCCCGGATGGGTCCCGCCGCCGACCAGATAGACGGACTCGAGGTCTTCAAACCGATTATGCGGCCGCATGTGCAGCATCTGCGACAGGTTGTGGGCCAGATTGAAGGTGGCGCCACGGTGGATCTCGTAATGCTGGTCCCAATCGGCCGGCGTGATCATGTGCTCAAGACGGATGCGGCTTTCCACGTCGTTGATGCCGACACTGGCCAGGCGCGACAGAACCTGCGCCCGGAACCGCTCGCGCGCGCATGACCAATCAACGTTGGGATGCTGGTGTGTGACCGGCACCAACACGTAGAGGGTGCTCATGCCGGGCGGCGCCAGCGACGGATCGGTCGCACACGCGTTCTGCACGTAAAACGAGGGCGATTCCGAGAGGGAATGGAGCGCTTCGATTTCGCGCAGGTTTTTGCCATAGTCGTCATCGAGGTAGATCGTGTGGTGGCCCAGGTTGTCATAGCGCCCCTCGATGCCCAGGTAGAGCATGAAGGTGGAGCACGAGAACCGCTTGCGGGCGATTCGGTCGTCTGTCCACTTTCGGCGCAAGTTATCAGGAACGAGGCGTGTCATGGCCCGGGCGAAGTCGGCGTTGATGACAAGGGCGTCGGCCCGGTGGGTTCCGCTCGTGGCGCGCACTCCGACTGCTCTGCGGCCCTGGAACAGAATCTCCCGAACCTCGTCGCCGAGCAGGATCTCCACCCCCATCTCTCGCGCGATGCGAGCCATGCAATCGGTCACTGCGCCACACCCGCCGATCGGGTGGTAGACCCCATGCCGGTACTCGAGGTACGACAAGATCGAAAAGAGACTCGGGCAACGATACGGCGACATTCCCAGGTACTTCGATTGAAACGAAAACGCGAGGCGTATGCGCGGATCGCTGAAATAGCGTGCGAGCTCTCCGTCGAGCGAGCGCCAGGGCGCAGCCATGGCAGCACGCTCAGCATTCGCCGCGAGAACAGGTCCGCGCCAGCCCAGAAAGGGGCTTTCAAGGCAGGGCTTGAACTGATCGAGCTTGAGCCGGTTGTCGTCCATGAACCGGCGGAACGAGGCGGCATCGGCGGGGCATAGTGCGGCGATGGCCCGTTCCATCTTCTTGAAGTCTGGAGTGGCATGCAGCTCGCCGCCGGCGCCGAAGATCAAGCTGTATTGCGGGTCGAGCCTGACAAGCTCCAGCTCATGCCACAGGTTCCTGCCGATCGCCTCGAAGATCGTTTCGAGGACCTGCGGGTAGAGGAAGAAGGTAGGGCCGAGGTCAAACCGAAATCCGTTGGCCGCCAAGGTCGTCGTACGCCCGCCGACTTGGCGCTGACGTTCGAGCACCGTCACGCGCAGGCCTGCCTGCGCGAGCAACATTGCAGCCGCCAGCCCGCCGGGCCCGGCGCCGATAACAACAACGTGCTTCGTCTGCCTCACCATGCCCTCCGCCCCACCGACGCTTTCGCCGAATTCAATTGAAATGGCTTTCGTTTTTGATTCGTTGCAAGGCCGCCAGCGCGGGCGCGAGCCTGTTGATGGTCGACCAAGGGCCGCGGATAGGCGCGGCCCAGTTCAATGCCAGCGTCGGCGAGCACGGCAGCGGGCGCTTCCCAGGGCCTGTGCAGCCAACGGTCGGGCAGGTTCCGAAGTTCGGGAACCCACCGCCGGACGTAGGCACCGCCCTTGTCGAACTTCTCGCCCTGACTTACTGGGTTGAAAATGCGGAAGTAGGGGGCCGCGTCGGCGCCGCAACCGGCCGCCCATTGCCAGCCGAGCGTATTGTTTGCCAGGTCGGCGTCGACCAGCGTATCCCAGAACCACGCTGCACCGTCTTGCCAGGGGACCAACAAATCCTTCACCAGGAATGACGCTACGATCATACGCACGCGATTGTGCATCCAGCCGGTCTGCCAAAGCTCACGCATGCCGGCGTCGACAATGGGGTATCCGGTTCGACCGTGCTGCCAGGCACGCAGATTCTGTCGGTCGTGTTCCCAGGGGAAATCGGCAAAGTTTTCCCGGAGCGGTTGTTCGGGCGTGCGCGGGAAGTGGAACAACAGATGGTGCGCAAACTCCCGCCAGCCGAGTTGCCGTGAGTAGCATTGCTCACTGGCGGAGGGACTGTGCTCTTGCGCGGTTATGAAAAGCTCGTCAGAGCGCCCTGCGTGGTTCCTGGCCGCCCACCACACTTGCCTGGGCCCGATTTCGCCGAAGTGGAGGTGCGGCGAAAGGCGCGAGGTCCCGACGTGGTCGGGACGGTCCCGTGCCGCGGAGTACTCAGAGAGCCCCTCGTCGAGAAAACGATTCAATTCGTCCGAGGCCCCGATTTCGCCCGGTCGCCAGCTTGAGTAAAGGCCGGCGGGCCAGTCGATGGTTGGCTCGAGTGCAAGCTCGCGCAAGGGAACCGCTGTCGGGCAGCGTGCTGGACTTTTGATGTCGCGCGGCGCAGGCTGTGGAAGATCGGGCTCGTGCTGCGCCAGGCAGGCTTGCCAGAACGCCGAGAAAACCTGGTACGGCGCGCCTTGTCGATTGCGCACGGTCCAAGGCTCGAAGAGCAACGAGCTGTTGAAGCTCTGCGCCAAACATCCATCATGGTAGAGCGCTGCCTCGACGCGCCGGTCGCGGTCAATGACTGCGGGTTCGTAACGGCGGTTCCAGTACACGGCCGAGGCGCCTGATTCCTCCAATAGCTCACGGATCGTCTCCAGCGCCGGGCCTTGGCGAACGACCAGGCGCGAGCCTCGCTCGCGCAGCGAGGCGTCGAGCTGAGCGAGGGACTGGTGCAACCACCACCGCGACGCCGCTCCTGGTCGCCATGCGCCCTCTTCCGCGGGCGACCAGATGAAAACCGGGATTACCGGCCCACCGCGCCCGACTGCGGCCAAGAGCGCCGGATTGTCGGCCAGGCGTAAATCGTGGCGAAACCAGAGCAAGCTTGTATCACTCATGGGCAGGCCGGCCATCCAGGATTTCGGCAATCTTGACTGCGCGGTAATCGAAGAGCGCCTCGAGCTCGCGCTTCACCTGCCAGGCGTGCGCGAGTCGCCCCAGGAGCGCGAACGGAAGAGCGTAACGGACCATGTCACGCATCAGAGTTCCGCCATCGATCGGTTTGAAACGATGGGTGTGCTGCCAGAGGCGGTAAGGGCCGCTGACCTGCACATCCACAAACTCCGTGGGCGGACTCCAGCTTTGAATCTCAGTGAGCCACCGTAACGGGAACCCATGCCAGCGAAGTTGGTAAAGGATGCGGGCGCCCGAGTGCATGGCAATCGCCCGGGGAGAGAGAATTTGAAAGCGCAACCACGCGGGCGTGATCGCTTCCAGGTTCGTGGCGTCTGCAAAGAACGCAAACACGTCGTCGATGGGCAGGGGAATCCGCTGCTCGCGCTCCAAGACGTAGGGGACCACAGTGCGGCCAGTCGCTGGAGATAAAACGTTCATAACGTTCATATTTCTATGCTGGCCGCCGAGTAAGTCAAGGGGTGGATCCCACAAATCCGCTGAAACGGCTTGCAGCTTCCGTTCATAACGGCCAATATCATTGGACAAATCGTCTCGCTCAGACTTGCGCCTGGCGATGAGGTGGTCTCGCGACCTGGAGGAAACACTCGAATCGGCGAGCGTCCTTTGTATCTGAGCACTGTTCAAGCCGCGGAAGCTCTCGGCGTAAGCGTGAGCACCGTCAAACGCTGGGTGGACGAGGGCGTTTTGCCGGCGCACAAAACCGCGGGCGGTCACCGCAAGCTGTTGCGCCGAAGTGCTCGCGCTGGCGCGGCAAGGCGAAATGCCGCGCGGCGACCTGGCGGCGTTGGCCGCAGCTCCTGCGCAGGGAAAGGGTGCTGATCTCGCAGCGGTCGCGTCTGTCTTGCTCGATGCCCTGCACCGTGGTCAGGGGGCCGAGGTGACCGCAGTCATTCGCCGTGCGTATGGCTCGGGTGCGACGATTGAAGCACTTGCCGATCGGGTCATTGCGCCGGTGATGGCGAAGATCGGGCACGAGTGGGAGACGGCGCGCATTGACGTCTGGCAGGAACACCGGGCAACCCAGTTGTGTGCCGCGGCGCTTTACGAACTGAAGGACGAACTGGAAGCGCGTGCCGAGCGCAATCGGCCGGTCGCCGTCGGTGGGGCGCCGGAAGGCGATCCGTATGTGTTGCCAACCGTTCTCGCCCAGCTTGTTCTGCTCGACGCGGGCTGGGACGCGGTGCAATTGGGCCCCAACACGCCGCTTCCGAGTCTCACGAAGGCGCTCTTTGGGCTGCGCCCGCGGTTAGTCTGGGTGTCGGTGTCGTATCTGGAAGACGCCAAGGGGTTCGTTGGGGCATTTCGGGAGGTCTATCGATCGGCTGAACAGCAGGGTGCGGCCGTCGCGGTGGGCGGACAGGCACTCACAGAGGGAATCCGGTCGGCCATCCCGTACACCACATACGGCGATGGCTTGAGCCACCTGGCGGCATTCGTGCGCACGCTGCACCCGAGGCCAAAACGGCCGCGTCGCGGCCGTCCCCGCAAACGTTGACCACGGCAATCGCGCTTCGCAGCCATGCACGGCCGACTTGGGTCTGGCACAATAGATCGGGACAGACGGCGCCATCACGAAATCGGGCGGCCTTGCGGACGCGCCTGCGTACCATGGCGCCAAAGCGGTGCGCGAGAGGCAAGGTATCTATGCCGGCACGTTTTCTTCTGCTCGTGTTTGACTCGGCTTACGTGCTGGCGCTGGCGGCATGGGTGGGGAGCATCTTGTTTTTTTCGTTTGGCGTGGCGCCGGTGATTTTCAGCGTGCTGGGAGAGCAGGCCGGCGGCAAGTTTGTGCGGGCGTTGTTTCCGCGCTATTACCTGTGGGGGGCGGTCGCCGGGTCGATCGCGCTGCCGGCTTATGTGGCAGTGCCGCTCTGCTACCAGGAGTATCGGGGGCCGCTGGTGGCGGTGCAGGCACTGGCCATACTGGCGGGCATTCTCATCATGCTCTACGGGGGCAATTCGCTGACGCCGGCGATCAATCAGGCGCGCGACGCCGGGGCGGCGGAGAAGGAGCGGTTCGAGCGCTTGCACCGCCGTGCGGTTCGGCTCAATGCACTGGTACTCGCGATCGGGCTCGGACTGCTCACCGCCTTTGCCACGCGGCCGGCGCCACGGACTTCGGGAATTGTCGAGCTCACTCCCGCCGAGCGTGCCCGCTACGATGCTGCCGTCGGGCGCGTGATCGAAGACGTCGAAGCCAAGTACGGCATGCGCCCGCCGCGTACGCGTGCGGCCGCGCAACCGGCACAGGGCGACCCGATCGTTGACGAGGCGGCCGTGCAGGAGATCGACTCGCTCTATGCCCAGAAGCGGCGAAGGGATGAGGCGCGGGCAAAGGCCGGTGCGCGCGCCGAACCAGCCCCAAGCGACGGCGCGGCCCGAGCCGTTGGGAAAGGCCCCGCAGTTTCTCCATCCGACTAGCCGCCACCGACAGGCCCTGGCGACCCATGAGCGGATTGGCGTAGAATAATCGAGAGTGGCGCGCGCCTACGCTTGAACGGCTTCCTACGTGTGGCTCGAGCGTGACGCGCGTGTTTCAGGGCTTCATGCCGATGACGGCCGATCCCGAAACTTCGGAAGCGGAACCCGACCCGGAAGATGGCCCAGCCCGGCGTACCCGCTCAGACAGATGCATTGACGCGCTCCAACCGTTCGAGCGGGTCGTCGTGGTTTCGCATGTCAACCCCGACCCCGATTCCCTGGCCAGCATGCTGGGAATCAAGGCCTTGGTCGAATCGAGTCAGCCCGGAAAGAGGGTCATCCTCACGGTTGACGGCATGATCGCACGGTCCGAGAACCGGGCGATGGTCGAGCTGATTCCGATTCCGCTGGTGCCCGTCGAGACGGTCGTGACCGGGCCCGAGACGGCCGTGGTCATGGTGGATACCCAGCCGTTCACCGGCCGGCGGTTCAGTGAGGCGGCCAGGCCACAGGTGGTCATCGACCACCACGAGACGGGGGGCGTGCTCGACGGAGTGCTGTTTCGCGATATTCGTACTCACATCGGGGCAGCCAGCACCATGGTGACGGGGTACCTGATCGAGCAGCGCGTCGTGGTGACACCGCAGCTTGCCACCGCCCTCCTCTACGGGATCGAGTCGGAAACCACCGGATACCCGCGCGAGTCGAGCTCGCTGGACGACGGGGCCCAGATCTGGCTTTTTCCCCGCGCCGACAAGGACTTGCTCGCCAAGATCCGCAACCCCAAGCTGCCGCAGAGCCATTTCGCCACGTTTCAGCATGCCCTGGCCAATGCGTTTCTTTACGACCGGCTGGTTGTCAGTTGGTGCGGGGCGGTGACGCAGCCCGACATCGTCGCCGAGATCGCCGACTTCTTCGTGCGCTTCGAGGAAGTGGACTGGTCACTCGCAGCGGGGGCGTTCGACGGGCTTTTGAAGCTGTCGCTCCGCGCCGGCGAGCTGGGCTGCCGTGCCGGCGAGGTGCTGTATACCGTGGTCAACGGCCTGGGGAACGCCGGCGGACACGACCGCGTGCCGGCGGGGCCATCGTGTTGCCCGACCAGCAGCCGGAAACCGTCGAATCGCTCTTGCGCACGATTCGCGGGCGGTTGCTCAATCAGTTGCACATCGACGAGCAGCACGGACGACGGCTGCTGGGCGGCTGCCCGGTCATACCGGCGCCGTGACACAAAAATATGAGAAGTGCGCCGCGATGCGAGCCATGCGCCAAGGTTGCGCCCAACACCCGATTAGATGGGTCGCGGCAGGGAGCTATCTTCGATAAACTTATCGTGTCCTACGGAGATCTTTCCCCTTGAGGTCATCATCCCATGATGGATTCGCGGTACCTGGTTGACGACTTGTCGGAATTGTTCAGCCCATCCCTGATCGTTTATCCCTTCATCATTCGGCAGAACATTCAGGACATGATCGCGCTGCGCGCGGTGCAGAGCGGCTTCGGCCGCACATCAAGACCCACAAGATGGCGGACGTCGTTCGGCTGGCCGAGTCGCTCGGCGTTCGCAAACACAAGTGCGCGACCATCGCCGAGGCCGAGATGGCGGCGGCGGCGGGGGCCGGCGACGTGCTGCTGGCTTATCCGCTGGTGGGGCCAAACGTGAAACGGTTTGCCCAACTGGTGCGCGGATACCGGAGCACAACGTTTCGGGCCACGGTCGATCAACCCGATGCGGCGCGCGCGCTTTCTGCGGTCTTGCAGGGGGTGGGCCGATCGGTTCCCGTGCTGATCGACCTGGATATCGGCATGGGGCGAACGGGCATCGCGCCGGGCGAGGCAGCGGCCGAGCTGTACGCACTCGTCGACCGGCTGCCGGGCCTCGAGCCCGATGGACTGCATGCTTATGACGGTCACATTCGCGAGAGCGACCCCGCGGCCCGGCGGCAGGTAGCTTGTGCCGGACTCGAAAGCACCCTGGCGCTGCGCGATAAGCTGCTCAAACGCGGACTGCCCGTGAACCGGCTGGTCGTCGGAGGGACGCCGACGTTTCCCGTCCATACCGAGCTTGACCTGCCCGGCGTGGAGTGCTCGCCAGGGACCTCCGTGTTGAACGACGCGAGCTACTCGGAGCGCTATCCCGATCTGGCCTTCACTCCCGCCGCCTTGCTATTAACACGGGTCGTGAGTCGGCCTGGCCGGGGCCGCCTTTGCCTCGACCTGGGACACAAGGCTGTCGCCGCCGACCCGGCCGGTCAGCGCGCGGCCGCTTGCGCTGCCTGACGCTCGACAGATCAGTCACAGCGAAGAGCACCTCGTGATCGAGTCGGCCGGCGCAGACGAAGTGGCGATCGGAACGCCGCTGCTGGCGGTTCCCACGCATATTTGCCCCAGCGTTGCCCTGCACCGCAGAGCCTATGTCATCGAAGACGGCAAGCTGGCCGGGCAGTGGGAGGTCACGGCGCGCGATCGGGTACTGGGGGTCTAGCGGCGTGCTGGGCCATCTGATCGGCATGATAGCTGGAGTGCACAAATGGCCCGCTGGCAACGTCGGCGAATCCCAGCCGGCGCGCCAGCCGGCCTAGCTCGTCAAATTCGGCGGGGGGAAGGTAACGCGTGACCGGCAAGTGCCGCGGCGAGGGTTGAAGGTACTGGCCGAGGGTGAGCAGGTCGCATCCGATTGCGCGGAGGTCGGCCAATGTCTCAAAGATCTCCTCGGTGGTTTCTCCCAGACCAAGCATCAGGCCGCTTTTCGTGCGGAGCTCGCGCCGGGTGTTTTTAACGTGCTCCAGCACGGACAGGCTGACGTCATATTGACTCTTGCGGCGCACGTGATGCTGGAGCCGCGCGACCGTTTCCAGATTGTGGTTGAACACTTCGGGGCGCGATTTCAGCACGATGTCGATCAGCTCGCACTTGCCGTCGAAATCCGGGGTGAGAACCTCGATGGTGGCGCCCGTGCGAGCGCGAACAGCTTCAACGCAGCGTCGGAACTGGTCGGCACCGCCATCGGCGAGGTCGTCGCGGGTCACCGAGGTGATCACGACGTGGCGCAAACCAAGCCGGTAGCAGGCTTCCGCCAGCCGCTCGGGCTCGTCTGCGGCGATCGGCTCGGGCCGGCCGCGCTTGACGGCGCAAAAACCGCACGGGCGGGTGCACACGTCGCCCAGAATCATGAACGTGGCCGTGCGCCGCGACCAGCACTCGGAACGGTTGGGGCACCGGGCACTTTCGCAAACGGTCTCCAGACCGAGCTCCTCCACCAGGTCGCGCGTGAAGGACAGGCCGCCGGCAGCGGGAATCGGCCGCTTGAGCCAGGCAGGCAACCGCCGAGCCGGTTGATGCGTCAGGTTCGAGGGCGCCGCGCGGTCGGTTACCGGTGCGATCGCCGCGCTTTGGCCGATGATCGCCAGATGCGGTAAGCTCGGCCGATCACCCGGGGATGGGAGCGAAGACATGCGAACGAACCCTGTCGCGAACCTGCGGGTGACGCGTGTAAATGTGGTGCCGCTGGAGACCGAACGAGGTTTCGAGGCTCCGGATCAGGGCCTCGCGCACTCGGGACATCGAGGCCGGGCGTTGACGCCGCGACTCCATCGACGTGTACCGCGCCGGCATGCAACCCAGGGGCGGCTCGTCGAGAACGTCGTAGAGAGCCAGATAAGGCCCGACATTGAGCGTCAGACCGTGGTAGGCGATCCAGCGCGTGACCGCCACGCCGACCGTCGCGATGCGCGCGCCGCTCGAGAAAACCCCCGGACAATCGCGCCGCACCGTACCGGACAGGTCGAACTCGGCCAATACCTGCACGATTGCTGCGTGCAATCGATCGAGATAGTCCTGGACCGTCAAATCAAAAGTCGTGAGCGAAAGCGCCATGTACGCTGCCAGTTGACCCGGAAGATGGAGCACGCAGCCGCCGCCCCGGTTGACCCAATGCACTTTGATTCCCAAGGACGCCAGCACCTCGTCATCCACGGCGATATGCGCACGGCTCCCAGAACGCCCGACGCTGATTGTCGGCGGATGTTCGCATAAAATCAGGACCGCTCCCCCTTGTTCGCCCAGCTCGTAGACGATCCGCCGCTGGAGCTGCTGGACTTCCATGAAGTCGACCAGGCCCAGCATGTAGACCTCGAGCGGCGGCTGTTGCGTAGCGAGTCTCATCTTCGGGTCACGGTGAACGAGAGAATCCAAGCGCCGCTGGCTCACGGCGCCCACTCGCTGTGAGCGAGCACAACGCCAATGTACAGCCGCCTTCGCTGCGGCGGCAAGTGGAGGCCAAGCCGCGCCGATTCTCAGTGGCATGCGCACATCGCCACTACGTCGCCAAAGCACCCAGAACCCGCGAGTCAACCCAAGTACTCATCTCCAACCGCCTTGGGATGATGCGGCGGAATCTCGTTGGCGTGCGAAGGCCTGGTTTAAAGTCAGCCTCATTTTCACGCGGGTACTTCGACTTCGGCGAGCAGCCGTGACAGGTCGTTATTGAGCCGGATGGCGTCGGCGAGGGTGAGATAGACACACAAGCCCCAATCGCCGCAGCCGACCCCGACCATCACGTGAGTCGAATCGACAATGTTCGGGCCGATGATCCGCTGTGCGGACCCCAGGCGAAATACGGCTCCGTCTTCCTTGTCGACGCAGGCGACGACGGATCTCGATGCTGCAGAATCGTTGATCATTGGGCAGCCTTCGATTTGCACGAACACGAGCGCTGGTTAAACCCCCCTATTCTGTATAATCAAGATTCCACCGAAACTGCGCAAGAAAACCGCGGGCCCGGTGCGAGGCCGCATGTTTGTCTGTACGGACATATAGAGATGAGTGTCTTTCCGGCCGAACTTCCGGTGATCGAGTCTTGCGAGGGCTGCGGCGCGTGCTGCCTGGTGGTGACGCGTCCGCCGTTCTACTTTGTTTTTGACGAGTTTGGAGAGGAAGCATTGGAGCGACTGCGGCGGGAGCGGCCCGACTTGATTTCTGAGCTCGACACCGACTATCAGGCCCGAAGGGCCGCAGGAGGCCCGTTTTACGGCACACCGTGCGTGTGGTATGACGCCGTTACGCGGCGCTGCCGCCACTACGACTACCGCCCCCTGGCCTGTCACGAATTTGAAGTTGGCGGCGACGACTGTCGCGACGCCCGACGCAGGGCCGGGATCGGAGCACCGTCTGTGACCACATTCGACTGACACGGCACGATTTGCGTGCCGACTCGGAGTCTTCCCATCAAATGGACGCTGGCAAAAATCGTCTGTGTTTCGTGGTAGCGGCCGCGGTCGTGGCGGCGGCGGGGGCGGATGACCCGGTTGACCCGGTGGTGACGGGGATGCTCGAGGCCCACAACCGCGAGCGCAAACTGGAAGGGCACGAGCCGCTCAAGCTGTCGCATAAGCTCTGCACAGCTGCCGCGGTTCACGCCAAGGACATGGCCGAACATGCCAAGCTCGCGCATCAAGGGAGCGACGGATCGGCGGTCGCCGACCGGGTCAAGCGCAACGACTACGCATACATTCGCGTGGGCGAGAACGTCGCGATGGGTCAGAAGAGCGCCCTTGAAGCCGTTTCGACCTGGATGAAGAGCGACGGTCACCGCGCCAACATCCTGGGCGATTTCACTGAGCTTGGGACAGCCTGGGCTGATGACGAGAACGGGAAGAGGTATTGGTGTGCGGTCTACGCGATCCCGATGCCTCGATTCAAGCCCGAGGAAGCCGCGGCCGCGGTCATCAGCCTGATCAATCGTGACCGGCGGGCGGCTTCGCAGCCGCCCTTGAAGGAAGATCGAGCGCTCGGCGTCGCGGCGATGGCACTGGCGAAAGCGATGGCGGCGAGGGAAAGCCTTGAATTCGAGGGCGATCCCTTCACGGTGATCGCCGACAAAGACGCCCGTGGGCGCGAGCTCCGTCTGGGACTTGCCGCCGGTGCGCCCTCTCCGGCCGAGGCGATCAAGTCGCTCCTGGCCGAGGACACTGCCGAGCTGCCGACTTTCCGCGAGATCGGCGTGGGTTACGCGGTCGCGAAGCGAGGCACACCGTACTGGTGTGCCTTCCTGGCCAAGCCCGGCAAGGAAAAGCCCCCGAACCTTCCCCGCAAGGAGGCGCCTGCCGACAAGAACCGCAGGGGGAACGCGCCATGAACCGGCGACGCCTCATCAAAAGCGCCGTGGCTGCGACTGTCGCGCCGGTGGCGCTCTTGGCCGGCAAGCTCAAAGCCGCGGAGCCAAAGGTCCAGCGCACGACCTACCAGATCGGCTGGTACATTGAGGCCCCGGTCTACGCCACGGCTTACCTGGTGCCGAACCGGAAATCGCTGGATGCGCTCTTCCGCAGGAACCCGCGATTGGCGACCTGGTGCGTTGTCCCGATCGGGTCGCAGTTCCTGCTTGAGGAGCCATACGAATCATCGTTGTGCGGGTTGAAACGGCGGGCGCCGATCACCGAGTCGACGAGGCCGTGGCGCGGAAGCTCGCCGCCGAGGCTGCGGGCGACCACTCGGGAGCGGTGCGCCACAGTGCTGCCATTCGGCGGATGCTCACCGTGTTCCCCACAGGCGACGTCGTGTGACGTGCGCTCCGCCGCCGCGATGGGAAGTGTCGACAAGTTAATGGACTGCGGGTGCCACAGGCCACGCCCGAAGAAAAAGGGCTGATCTACCAGACACTACACACGAAGAGAATCGAGGGGAACCATTCCCAGGTGTGGAAAGAGGGTGTCTAACTTCCCCTGGGCATGGGTGTCTCCTGTATATGCTTCGTGTCTGTGCGCTCGGATACGAGACCGGCCGGCGCGGCCCGTCTGCACGCCAGTCGTGTGCCGACACCAGCCACTTGATCCGCGCCAGAGCCGTGTCACACTGGACGTTGCCCGGTCAGAGATGCAAAAGGCGGGAAGTGTGCGATCGGGTGGCTCGGTGACGGGCTTTTTGCGAGGTATTTGCGAGCAGCACGAGTCTGTAACTGCGTCCGCCGGGGCAGTCGCGAATCATGGGCCGGCCCCGGTTCAATTCGGATCGATGTTGGGCGAGCGTACTTCTTCCTGACCAGCTTCAAGGCCGACCCGGTCTTCGCGCCAGCCCGATAGTGGCCCCAAGTTGTCTCGAGACCCTGAAAGGAGCCGCCGATGCCCGGAGCCGATTCGGACCTGCCGTTTTTCAGTCCAGCCGAGAATCGAAGCTGGCACGAAATCCGCGGCTCGCTGGGGTCCGAGCCCGCGCGGAGGCTGTATCAATACGCCTTTGAATCGAGCCCGGAGGGCGTGGCGGTCGAGATCGGCACTTACGCCGGCAGGTCCGCCGTCTGCATCGGCCGCGCTCTCCGGGACAGCAAGAAGGAATCGAAGCTGACGTTGATCGATGTCCGCTTTCAGCCCGATTTATTTACCAACCTCGAGGCATTCGGCTTGGCCGACAGGGTCGACGCGGTCACCGCGCCCAGCCTCGAGGTCGCCGACGAGTGGAAGAAGAAGATCTCATTTATTTATATCGACGGCAACCATGCCAAGGCTCACGCGTACGCCGACTTCCTGGTTTGGGAGGGGCTCGTCATGCCGGGCGGGGTCATCGCGCTGGACGACACACTCGGTTTCCAGCTCGGACCCTTGCTTCAGATCGAGGCGGCCGTCCGGTCTGGCGCCTACGAACTCCTCCTGCCGTACCTCGGCGGGCAGAGCTACCTGAGGAAGAAACGGGCCATCATGCCGGGCATCGGCGATTACCCGATGCTGTCGGGCTCGCTGTTGGCGTACGTGAATTACGTCAGCGCCTGGATCGCGGCCATGGACCCAGAGCTCCGCTTGCCCGTCGTGGCGCCCTGGCGCGAGCCTCCTGCGCCTCCTGCGCCCCCGCCCAAGAGGCTGCTCGATCGGATCCTGGACGCCAGCCCCCGCTCCCTGGCCCGGTTCGCGGTGAGGAAGGTCCGGAACTGGCGCTCCGCGGGCAATTCCAGCGCCCCTGCCAGTCCGCCCGCGCTCTCGAGATTCGAGGTGATGGCGCACCCCCCGTATCTGCCCGAACGGCCGCTGGATGTACTCGAGTGGCTGGAGACAATGTCGGAGCTGGACCCCCAGGATCGCGCGACTGTCTCCTACTTGCGCGCGTGCGTGGAGATACAGAGGGAGTGCCCGCAAGTCGCGATCAAGATCCTGGAGCGGCTCAGCGAACTGGAAGCGATCCCATTGTTGCACTACGACATCGAGGTCCGACAACTCTCGGCGCTGCGCCTGGCCGAAGCCTTGGATCTCAGCGGCAGCCGGGAACGGGCCGAGCTCGCCTACCGCAAGGTGCTCGGCAACGGCGCAATCGCCGAGATCCGTCACCAGGCCGAGGCCGGCCTCGCGCGCCCCTTCCGGCTCCCCGAGCTCACCCGCGATCGCACTCTTCGCTCCTGCATGCTTGACTCTCCACTTTACAAGTACAAAAAGCACAAATACTGACCGCCCCGCGC
>CAWHMZ010000018.1:0-140964 GCA_963830625.1 uncultured Isosphaeraceae bacterium
AAAATGCGAGTATATCTAAGACAAGGATGAACGTCCCATGCCGGCACCAGCCAGTAAGCCCAGCTCGAGACTCCCGTGGGAGGCCAAGATCCGCTGGCAGCGCCACTTCGTGGAGGTGGCGGTGAAACGCGACGAGAAAGCAGCGGCGACCGAGGCCGGCGCGAGCAACCCGCAAGAAATGAAAGAGGCGAGCGACGAGATCGAGCTCATGACGGTTTGGTATCGCGTCGTCGATTTCGTCAGGTCCGCCGACGAGCGGGTTCGGTTCCGGGTCAATCGCGACCGCAGCGGCCGCGTGACGTTCACGGACACCCGAGAACGCAAGACGGGGATCGCCGGAGTGACCGGCATCTGGGGCACGCTGCCGCCACCTCGACCGATTCGGCCGCGGTCGATGACACCCACGGCCTTCAAGACGCGAAGCCGCCCGGTTCGTCGGACCGGAAAAGGCCGAGGAGATTGCGCGGCAGCTTTCGGACTAGATGTTGTCGGATGGTGAGCCCGCGAGTAAGCCAGGCTTCGGCCTGACGCATTGTGGCCGCGTTCGCGCGGCGATCGGTTCCAGACGGGCAGCATGCGAAACGGAGACGAGCCATGGCCAACGCCTATATGCCGGACATCAGGAAACCAACGCCACTGCCCCTGGGCAGCACCGGCGAGTTGAGCGGAGGCGCCGGAACACCGCCGATCGCGGCGCAGCTTTCGTCATCGCCGACTGCCACCCCGACCGGGGGCAACTGCTGCTGCGGAGGCGGTGGCGGGGGGACCACCGGTGGCGGGGGAACGACGGGCGGCGGCGGCACGACCGGCACGGGCGGCACGATGGGTGGCGGCGGTACTGGCCCTGCCGGGGGCAGCCCGATTACCAATCGTGGCCCGCTGGCGATCCGGGGCGGCGGCATGACCCCGGCGCGGGCGGGCAGTTGACCATCCACGCAGCCTTCAAGCCCATCATTCCCATTGGGAACCCGGTCGGTGGTCCTGGCGGCGGCGCCGGCGGCGGGGGCAGCCCGTCGGGTGGTGGCGGCGGGGGCTGCTCGTGCGGCGCTGGCGGTGGTGGCGGGGGAGCGGGCGGCGGCGGGGGAGCGGCAACCGGCGGCGCTCCGTCCGGCCCAGGTTTCGGGCCGATCTTGAACAGTCCTGTCGCCTCCAGTGTCGGTGGCGGCGGCTCGAACAGTGTCTCTTTACAAACCGCTGCTCCCCGTCGGCAATCCCGGCGCCGGCCCTGGCGGCGGCGCTCCGCCAGGCGGCGGTGGAACGGGTGGCCAAGGCGGTGGTGGTGGCGGAACCGGCGGTCAGGGCGGCGGTGGCGGCGGCAGTTGCCCATCGCCCCCCAGTTGCCCCGCCGGCGGAGGAGGATCAGGACCTCCCGGCGGGCCGCCGTCAACGCCCTTTCCCGGACCGATCTTGAACGGCGGCTCGGGCGGCGGCGCCGGGCCACGGCTTGCCGGAACCACACCGTTCATCCTCAACCAGTACGGCGGCGCCGACGACGCCATCCGCCGCGCGGCCGCAATGCCCAGCGCCGCCAGCGGCGTGGCCATGCCCGTGCTGTCGTTTTCGCCCGGTTGCAGCACAATGGGCGGCGGCTGCGTGGTCAACCCCGCTAACGGCAACCTGTTGCTGCAAACCTCGCCCCCCGCAGGCGACGCCTTTTACATCCCACCGGTCCTCTCCTACAACAGCACCAACTCGGCCTCTACCGAGTTCGGCAACGGCTGGACCAGCACGTTCAGCCGCACCGTTGCGCTCTCGGGCTCGCAAGTCACCGTCAACACCGGCGACGGCAACACCTACTATTACAACGATTCGGGTTGGTTGGACGGGTACTATCCCGCGCTGGCGAGCAACCCGACCTCGCCGAATTCGCTGTTTTCCTCGTCCCAATCGACACCGCCCTTCATCGAGACTCGTGTCGACGGCGGGCAGTTCACCTACGGGGGCTCGGCCAGCCCGTACCTGCTCGAGACGATCAGCAACCCGGCCGGAGCGATTTGGACCCTGTCGCGCGACTCGTCGTCGCGAGTCACCCAGATCACCGACCCGGTTGGCCGCACCACGACGCTGGCCTATAACGCAACGTCGGGCAAGATCTCGAGCATCACGGACCCATTCGGCAGGATCACGACGTATTCGGTGAACTCGGCGGGCAACCTGGTGCAGGTGACAAGCCCCGAGCTGTGCATCTACAGCCTGGCTTACGACAGCCTTAACCGCGCGGTCGCCTGGATCAACCCGCTCGGCGACCGCACGAGTTACAGCTTCGACGGCAGCAACCGCGCCCTGACCGTCCAGACGCCGCTCGGCGCAATCACGTCGCTAACCTACGGCACCAACCAGGCGCTGGTCGCCAACCCGCTGGGCTATGTCTCGACGCTCAACTTCAACTCGCAGGGCTCGCTCGTGTCGGCGACCGACCCGACGGGAAGGACGACCAGCTACACGTGGAGTTCGGTCAACCGGCTGCAGTCCATCACGGACGGCCTGGGAAACACCACTTCCTTCTCTTACGCCTCCCAGGCAAACCAGATTAACTACCTGGCGTCCGTGACCCAACCGCTTGGGGGAATCGTCAGCTATGCCTACAAGAGCGAAGAACGACCAATACCGCCGCTTCCTGCGGCGGGCGGAGTATCCCCCAAGTTTGTCCTGTTTGAGGTAATGGTGGTGGGGTCGGAGCTGACCGATCAACTCAACAACCTGACGAGCCTGGTCTGGAGCGTCACCCAGCGGCTAGCAGCGATCGATGCCCTGGGCAACCGCACCTCGTATGCCTACAGCAGCCTGGGGCAACTGGCCTCGATCCAGAACCCGCTCGGCCAGACGGTGACCCTGTCGTACAACTCCGCGGGCCAGCAGATTGCGCTCATCAACCCGCTGGGCAGCCGCACGAGCTACAGCTATAACTCGAACGGCATCTTGCAGACCATTCAGGACCCGCTGGGCAACGTGGCGACGTACGTAAGCGACCAGGTCAACCGGGTCACGAACTACATCGATCCTCTTGGAAACACAACTTCATTTCAATACGACGCCAATAGCCGGCTCATATCGGTCACCAATCCGATCGGTGCGATCTGGACGCCCGCTTACGACCTGAGCGGTAGGCTGACCTCGGTCGCCGATCCGCTGTCCAACGTCACAACCTACCTCTACGACTTGGCGAACAATCTGATCGGCACGACCAATCCGC
This sequence comes from uncultured Isosphaeraceae bacterium, assembly GCA_963830625.1. Lineage (GTDB taxonomy): Bacteria > Planctomycetota > Planctomycetia > Isosphaerales > Isosphaeraceae > CAWHMZ01. The sequence continues at coordinate 3,194 of CAWHMZ010000018.1, forward strand.
TGGGCGCGACCTGGAGCGCGGTTTATGACGGTGCCAACCGGCTGCTTGCGCGAGTCAACCCGCTCGGGAGCCGCACCTCATTTGGGTACGATGCCGCGGGCAATTTGGTCTCGCGCACTGATCCCCTGGGCAATGTGAGCAGCACCGTTTTCGACAACCAGTCTCGTCGAATTGCGACCATCGACGCCCTTGGGAACCGCACGTCGTTTGCCTACAACGCGGCGAACTTGCGCACGTCGACCACGAACCCGGTCTTGAGCGTGTACACCAGGACCTATGACAATCTCCAGCGCCTGAGTACGACCGTCGACCCGCTCGGCAACGTATCAACGCAAAATTACAGCAACGCGGGTCAACCCGTTTCCTGGACCAACCCGCTGGGGGCAGTCCGAACAACCACGTTCGACTCGGCGGGCCGGGCAATCGCTTCTATCGATCCCCTGGGGAACACCACATCATTCGGATACGATAATTCAAATCGTTTTGTGAGCATGACCGATCCTCTGGGCAACGTGAATTCGCTGGTCTACGACAGTTCAAGCAGGCTGATTGCGACCGTGGATCCGCTGGGGAATCGCTCTTCAATCGGGTATGACTCGGCGAGCAGGCCGGTCACTTTCACCGATCCGTTGGGCAACGTATCCAGCACGGTTTTTGACAACTCGAATCGGCTCATTGCGACGGTGGATCCGCTCGGGAACCGCACAAGCATTGGGTTCGACTCGGCGAGCAGGCCCGTGACGACGACAAATGCACTGGGCTACGTCAGCTCGAGCGTGTTTGACTCGGCGAACAGGCTGGTGGCTAGTGTCGATCGCGCTGGGGAATACCAGCTCGGTGGTCTATGACGCCGCAAACAGACCGGTTGCTAGCATCGATCCGCTCGGGAATATTTCAACATCAGTTTTCGACAATGCGAGCCGCCTTGTTGCTAGCATCGACCCGCTTGGGAACACGAACAGCACGGTGTTTGACAATGCGAGTAGGCCGATTGCCGCTATCAATCCACTTGGGTTCGTGAGCTCCGTGGTTTACGATGCCGACAGCCGTGTCGCTGCCACAGTCGATCCGCTCACGAATCGCACGAGCTTTGGATACGACGCGGCGAGCAGGCAGGTCAGCACGACCAACGCCCTCGGGTACATCAACACGAGCGTGTATGACAATGCGGACAGAGTAATCGCAACCGTCGACCCGCTCGGCAACGCAAGTTCGACAATGTTTGACGCAGCGAGCAGACCGACTGCCAGCATCACGCCCATGGGCTTTACGACCACGAGCGTGTATGACAACGCCAGCAGGCTTGTTGCCACCGTAAACCCGCTGGGTTTTCGAACCAGCTTCGGCTTCGACGCCGCCAGCCGCCAGATTTCGATCACGGATGCACTGTCGAACATTAATACGACGGTCTACGACGCCGACGGACGAGTCGTCGGAAGCACCAACGCCAATGGCTTCACGACGACCCAAGTTTACGATCCGGTTGGACAAAGAATTGCCGTTGTCGATGCCAATGGCAATCGCACGAGTTTCAGTTTCGACGCCGCCGGGCGGCAAGTCGGGACGTCCGATGCGCTGGGGAACCTCACGACATGGGGGTTTGACGCCGCGAGTCGACAGACGCTACGCATCGACGGCCGGGGGCTGAGCACGACCTATCTTTACGACGCGGCTAGCCGCCAGACCGGTACCCAGTACCAAGCCGGCACGCGGGTCACCATGGTCTACGACGCCAACAGCCAGCGCACGGTGCTAAGCGATTGGACCGGCAATTATACGTCGACCTACGATCCAGACGGCCGCGTGAGCTCGGTCGTGAACCCAGCCGGCATCGCCATAACCTACGCGTACAACGCAATCAGCCAGCGCGCCACGATGAACCAGCCGACCGGGCTCACCACCTACGCCTACGATCCCGATGGCCGGATGAGCACGCTCTTCAATCCCGAGGGCCAGACCACGTCGTTCTCGTATGATGCAAATAGCCGTGTCACGGCCAATTTCCTGGCCAATGGGGTGAAAGCCTCCTTCTCGTATGACAACGCAGGCCAAACGTTGCTGCTCGCCAACGTGAGTTCCAGCGGCACAACTCTCTCGAGCTTCAACTACACGTACAGTCCGGTCGGGAACCGGACGCAAGTGGTCGAGGTCGACGGTTCCGTTGTGACTTGGAGTTACGACCCGACCTATCAGCTCACCAACGAGCAGCGCAGCGGGACCAGTCCCTACAACATTACGTACAGCTACGACCCGGTCGGTAACCGTCTCTTACTCGTGAGCAACGGTTCACACACAACGTACACATACAACGCTGCGAACGAGATGGCCACGAGCCAGGCGAGCGCGGGCGTCACCACGTACACCTTCGATGGCTGCGGGAATCTATTGACGACGCTAGCCCCGGGCAACCAGGTGACGACCAACGCGTGGGACGGCGAAAACCGGCTGACGCAGGCGGCGCTGCCGTCGGGGATCGTAGATTCATTCACTTACAACGGCGACGGCCAACGTGTCCGGAAGGTCGATTCCACGGGCACCACTAATCACGTCTGGGACGGGCAGAACATCCTGCTGGAGACCAACGCCAGTAATATTATCCAGGTCGTGTATACGCTTGAGCCGTCCCTCTACGGTAACCTGCTCTCGCAGTCACGCGGGGGAACGGACTCATTCTATTCCTTCGATGTGTTTGGTTCGACCAGACTGCTGACGAGTAGCACGGGATCGGTGGTGGGCGCCTATCTCTACGACTCCTTGGGCAACATCCTCACGGCGAACGGTGCGACAGTTAATCCGTTCTGCTACGTCGGCCGCCTCGGCTATTACCTGGATGAGGACTTGAGCACGTATTACCTCAGGGCTCGGTATTATGGTGCCGGTAGCAGCAGATTCCTCTCCAGGGACAAGGACACCGAGTTAGTTAGGTCCAGAGGAAATGTTTACAGCTACGTGGAGAATAACTTCGCTAACTACGCGGACCCATCTGGAAGGCGACGGTTCCTGTTCGGTGCTGGCGTCGTCTGTTTCCAGGAGGGCTGCGTGTTTCCACCAAGCCGGATCAAGTATTTGCCCGAAGATTCTCCGATGCCAAACCTGCAAGCGGCGCCCGAGAACGGTGGTTGTGTCGATGCAGACGCCATTTTCACGACCAATGGCGTCTTAAAGGTTCCCGACAACTGTGAGTGCTATGTGAACTGCAACACCGGAAGCTCAGGTTTCACCATCAGCTGCTGGTGCACATTCTGCTATGTTCCCATACTCGGATGGAGGCTCGGATGCCCAAATCCGAGGCTCTGCCCAATGTTTACACCAAGCGGCGCACCCAACTGCTTCGGCGACAACCCCCTCACCCCTCCGATCGAACGGAAGTTGCCTCCGAACACGCCCGGCTGCTGACAAGGGTCCTAATTACGGTCGATATGAATGCCAAGAGACCATGTCAGCACGCCCTAGCAAACCGCCGTCGCTGTTCGGCTACTAATCCGTTGACCGAGAAACCGGACGTTGTTATTCTAACGGTTGTCTAAGAAATAACTTAGAGCGACTCCGGCGGGATGTCAGGTATTTTCGCGGCGGCGGCGGCGGTTGCGCGTTGACCGATTCTCCGACGGCGGGTCGCCAAAGGTCACCTGGACCCGAGGGGTGCACGGACGAAAAAGCTCAGAGATGTCGCGGCGGATGGAAGTGAGAATCAACCTGTGGCACACCGCGGCTGCGATCGCAATTTGCGCGTGCTCATTCGCCCTAATCGGACCACTCGAGTCACTAGGGGTCGTGGCAGTGGCAGTCGCGGTACTCGGTCCAATCGTGTTAGCCGCGCGTCCCGGGCGGCTACGTGCCGCGGCCTTCGCATTCTCCGTTTACCCGGCGATGTTCTTTGGCTCCCTGTACGCGACCTGGTTTGCCGCCTGGTGCGTCCTGGGCCGGCCACCGCGCGCTTCTGTTGACGATCCCAAATTCATCAGTTGGTTGGTGCTTCCGCCCTACGTAGCGACACGGACGCTCCTCCTCGGGTTCCCGCTTGCCCTATTGCTCTGTGTTCTTGCAGGAGGCGCCCACCTGGTGCTGGGTTTCCAGCCCGACCGAACGCGTCTGCTGCCGCTCGCTGCGCCTTTGCTCCTCGGTATCGTGCTTTGGCTGGCCCTTGCCCTGATTGTGCACTGGGACCTGCTCGATTTCGGCCGCAAATTTGGGTGGTTTATGGACTGATCGCTCAGTGGGGCACGTACAACCCTGTATCTGGTCCGAGCACACGCGCCACGACCTCCGCGCGGGTTAATGCCGGGCTTCCGGATACGTTCCGATGTCCTCGATCTGAGCAGCTTCGCGCCGGGCACTCACCCTTTGGCGCTTCAACGGGTGGCTCGGTCTTGGTGAGCGATGAGGCGTAGGTCAGACACCCATGGAACGCAGAGACCTAGACGATTACTGGATCCTGTGGCCAATCTCAGCAGCCAACGTTCGTAGCCAAGTTCAAGGGGCTAGACCCGAATGCCCAACACCCAACCGGGGGCCGACGGCCTGTCCGCGCCCATCAGGTTGTTCGGCACAAAATACGACAGCGACAATCCGCCCTCCGTCGCCGGTCCGTGGGCCCTCTCATGAACCAAGATCCGCCGAAAACACTCTTCTCGTCGGTGACGCACACCTGTTGCGCGCGAACTGAGCACGTCTGTCCACTGCGGCCCGGGAACGGGGCCCAGCACGGCGCGGCCGGTGGCCCAGCCGAATCCGTCCGACAGAGGTTCCCGCTTGGGCATGACGCAGAACAATGCGTGTTCCAGATCATGTCGCCGGACGACAAGGTCGAGGTCCTTCGCGACAGCCCGACGCGGTACCCTTGCGTCGTGCCGGACGAAACAGTGGCGATTAGGCCGCCGGTGAGGTATGGGCTGCCGATGTATTTGTACCACTGACGGCGGGAACGGCAGAGCAAGTGAGCGAGGATGGGAATTTGCCATGCCCAAATACTCCGACACACTCACCGATCACGTGCTCGCACCGCGGAATGGCGGGACGATCCGCAACGCCGATTTGATTGGCCACGCCGGTGCGCCAGGCCGCGGGGCGTTCATGATCATTTATCTCCGTCTCGACAAGGATCGAGTGGCTGAGGCCAAATATCACACGGTCGGCTGCGGACCCACGATCGCCTCGGGGTCGATGCTCACGGAGATGATCGTGGGAAAGACGATTGACGAATGCCGCGAGATCACCAGCGAGCAGTTGATCGAAGGCGCTGGATGGCGTGCCGCCGGATAAATTGCACTGCCCGGTGCTGGCCGTTGCGGCGCTGCGCGATGCTGTATCGCATCAACCCCGGGACGGGACGTCTCAATCCACGGATGAGGACCGCTGATTGCGACCGTTTTAAGTGGCGATTGTCCCCCGCCACGGTCAGCCCACTCCGATGCCTCCGATCCATTGCCGGCGTCAAGGGCGTTACCTAAAAACGGGCGTTTCTTCGCGTCCTTGGCGATCTTCTGTTGAAATTGAATGCACCGGTCGAGATCACCTTTAACAGAAGCACACGAAGGTCACTCTGCACCTGGGGTCGGCCCTCAAGGAAAGTGGCCGGATGGAAGAGGCGGTCCAGGCGTGGGAGCAGGTGCTGCGCTGGCCCCCGGCGACCCAACGGCGCGGCGCGAGCTGATCCGGGCGGGTCGAGCGAACGTTCTGGTCCGGGCTTAGACCACCGCGCGACGTTTCGACTCTACGCAACGCCATGGTGAGTCGTGGGGTTGGCCAACGCCGGGTTGCTGCGCGTTTTGACGGCGTGAGCGGTTTAACGGTGTGTGTCGGCTGTGCGCGTCATTCCGGGGCCATCGCTCTTCGCGCCGATAGATGCCATAGATTTCAGCACCCGCACGCGTGAAATCTATGGGATCTATGGAGTGACGTGGCATCTATGGGGCCAATGGCTCCAGCCTTGAAAGCATGGCGCAATCGCCGATAAAACTTCGAGCCGGGCCCGAATCGTTCCCTCTCGACGGATGTGGTCACCGGTTCGTCGTACCAAAGGACTTGGGGGGTTCAAGGGGGAGAGCACACCGCGTGGCACGGAATTGCCCTTGTCATCGGCGCCTTCGAGCGGCAATTGCTCCCTAAGCAATCAACGGCCAAGTCCTTGCGTCACATCGGCGGACGTTGATTTGGCAGGAAACCAGTTGAAAAACCTGCCATTTTCTGCCACTTTTCGCGAGGGGATTGTCTCGCCCTCACAGGGCGAGTTCGCGCGCGCTTGCGGTGTTCGTGAGCGCCGCCACCATCCCCCAGGGCGTTACATCTGGGCTGACTTGTGGCTGCCCCTGCGGGGCGAGGGAACCAGAATCGCGCAAGATCAAAAGTCGCGCCCTGGGCGGGGCGATGCCCCTCACCTGGCCTTCGGCCTTCCCCGAGCGAAGCCGAGGGGCCATCCTCTCCCCGCGCGGGCGAGGGGGAAATCCGCGCCCAACGAGGCTGAATTCATCCTTGATCCTTCATCCCTGGTTTGACGGGTCGCGCGAAGCGCGACACGTTGGAGAGAATCTGGCGGGCGGCTGATCGACCGGCTTCACCGGCGGCCGTTTCCAGCGCCGTCGTCGCGTGTTTGTGGGCCGAGCGGGCATCGCCGGCGTCTTGCTCGAGAACGGCCAGGCAATACGCGGCCTCGAACAGGTCCGGGTCGGCATCGAGGGCCTGGTGGTAAGACTTGCGGGCAGCGTCGAAATCGCACTCCGCCAGGTAGCTCGTACCGATTCGGGCGGCTTGAAGCCCCTTGCGCGCCGGCGGCGAGGCCCGGCGCCAGACTTCGCGCGCGCGGGCCGGCTGGCCGAGATGCAGCCAGAGCGTGGCGATGCGATCAGCCGTCTCCCAGGGGATTTCCGCGGCCGGGTTGGCCTCTTCAAGCAGGCGGGTGGCGCTGGCGACGCGGCCACTGCCCAAAAGGCCGGTCACAATCTGGTCGAGCTCGTTCAAGTTTTTCCAGGTTTTGGGGACAGGCGCGGCGATCCTCCGCTGATACTCGGCCCGTGCCGCGTCGCTTTGCGCCTGGAAAGCCGCTTGCAGCGGGTTCTTGGAGTGCAGCGCGGCCAATCGCTCGAGCACGCGCAGCGCCTCCTCATACATGAGTCGGGCATCGAACGCCGTCTTGAGCTCGAACAGCGTCATGAAATCATCGGGCGCTAGCTCCGCGGCGCGGCGCAAGCGCATACGTCGCGCGCACGAGGGAGAGATCCAGTACCGGATCAAGCGCTACGCGGCATCGCGAAGTCGGCCTACCGGGTGACGCGCGGTGGAGCTCGATCTCGCCGATGTTTTTCCAGGCCCCGGCGGAATCGGCCATTTGCTCCAGGGTTTGACGGGCCGCGTCGAGGCCCAGCCAGGCGAGCGCCTGCGCGCGCTCGCCGGCCACCGCCGAAAGCGCAAGCACGTACTTGCGGTACGCATTGGCCGAAACCAAGAACTCGCGTGGGCCCGCCCCGGCGGCCGGCGGCGATTCGCGGCGAAAATGCCGCTCGGCAAAGTCAATTTCGTGTTCCCGGACCACGGTAGTGTTCGAGTCGTGCACGAACACCGCGGCGATCGCGATCGAACCAGACGCAGCGCCAGTGGGGACTGCGCAACAGCGTCGCGCCGATCGCCCAGTTGTATTCGTGGTCGACCAGGATCACAGGGCGCCCCATGTCGGCGAGCTCGGCCTCCCAGCCGGGCGACGTCCTTGCTGATGCGATTCTGGAGCTCGATGTATCGCTTGAAGAGATCGGCGCCGGCGACCTCGAGCCGCGGGTCGGTGTACACCTTGTCGCTCGGGCCCGTGGTAATACTCGTAGACCGAGGCGTTGCCGTTGTGAAAGGCCAGGCAGCGGTCGGGCATGCCCGGGCTGCCGGCGAACCTGGCGGCCTCGTGCGGAAAGAAGAACGGCTCTTCACCCAGGCTGATCGTGCGCCCCTCGCCGGTGAATCCTGAAGAACCCGCCCGAGCCGACCCACGCCAGAGCAAGACGAACGAGCGGCAAGCGCCGCAGAGATGCAGTGCCGGCGAGCACGTCGATACGCGGCCTCCGCCGTTCGTCTCGTGAGCGGCCCCGGCTCGATGGCGGCTGCGCTTGATGGCCGCGGCCCATTCGCCGAAGTTCCAGGCCGTCACGTGCCGACCACGGCCGCGAACTGATGGCTGTTGCGCGTGGCCTGCATGCTCAACAGGCAAAACGCCGCGAAGAGCAAGAGCCGAAACGGGCTGACATGCCAGGCTCGCCGCGCTCGCGCGGCCTTGCGCCGGCGAGCGCTGTCGTCGGCTTCGGCCCGTGCCGAGACCGGAGCTCGCGCGCCTGCGCCGTCTGGAGGAACGCGGCGGCACCGCTTTGCCGGCCGCGTTTTCTCCTCCGCCGTCGCGAGCGGCGGAATTGCCTTTGAAGCGGGCCCCGATCCGCCAGGCAAGCGGCAACGAGAAAGCTGAGTGCGCCCACCGCGATCGTGGCCAGGTGAAAGACAGAGCGGCAGGTTCCACCAGCCCGTCGGCTCCGGATGAAGTCGGGAATCGACATCAGCTCGGCGATGTGCCGGGAGAAAATCGGGTTGCGCATCGTGCCGGCCAGCTCGAGCGGATAGAGCGCCCGGTCAAGAAGTAAGGATTGATCAAGCAGGCCACGGCGGTGACAGACACTGCCGGCCAGGATCGTCGCGCCACCACTCTCTGCGTTCGCGGGCGAACAAACCAAACCGGATCGCGGCGTCGACGAGTCCGAAGACCAGGATGATCGGTCCCAGCACGAACAGCCCGTGGGAGTTGACCCACACGACCTGCACCAAGGGCAGCAGCAAGACAAGCCGCGGCGACCGGTCCCACCGCAGGATGACGGCCAGGAAAATCGACAGATAAAGCAGGGTGAGCGTCTCGGGCCGGACGTACATCCTGCCGCTCAAGACGAAGAGCGCGGGCAGCCATGCCAGGAGCATGACCCAGACGGGCCAGTCGCGCCTTCGGGCGGTGACCAGGAGCAAAAGCGCCACGCACGTGACAGCGCACTTGGCGAGATTGAGCGCGACCACTCCACCGCGCTGGTGCAGCCAACTGATCGCGATCTGGAAGATCCAGTGAAGGTCGATCCAGGGCTCGCCCTCGCGCGTGAACGTGAAGAGGTCGATGCGCGGAACCCGCCCGGTCTGGCGAATCCAGTCACCGGTCCGGAGGTGCCAGTAGAAGTCGGTGTCCTTGAGCGGAAAGACGCCCAGCAAGAACGCCAGCGCCAGGAAAAGCCCGATCAAGAGCCCATCCGTCATCCACCGCGGGGCCGTCGCGACGATGCCGCGCGGAGGTCCGACGGGCGGCGCCGGCCGTCGGCACGGCCGTCGGCTGTTGCCGCTGCATCGGCAGGCATCTGCGTCGGCATCGGGTGCGCTCCGGCAGACGTTCTCGAATCAGAGGTCAAACCGCTTGATGCTCGCCGACTGAAGGGCGCAGCGCCGCGACTCGCGAGGCCGCGGTCGCGCACGGCTCTTTCCATTGTCGAAACCGACTGGTCTGATCCACCAGCCCGAATCGCGCACTGCGGCGGCGCCGCGGCGGCCCGATTCGGCATGGCTCGTCCGCCGGCGAAATCGTTATGTTCCACGCCGAAGGAGGGCCCAGGGATGGACTTTTACTGGATCTATGACCTGCGCCAACTGGCAGCTTGTGTGCGCTCATCGTGTCGGTCTTCGTCGGGGCTGCGCTCGCCGGGTTGTTGCTGACCCGGCCGATCGTGCGCCGGCTGGTGGCGGCGTCGTCGAAACACAACGACCTGGTGAGCTTCTTCTTCGCGTCGATGGGGGTCTTCTACGGGTTGGCCCTGGGCTTGATCGCGGTCGCGACCTGGGAAAACTACACCGAGATCGATGCGGTCGTCCCATCGGAGGCGGCGGCGGTGGCCAGCCTCTATCGCGATCTGGACGGTTACCCGCAGCCCCTGCGCGAGCGAGCTCGAGGCGATGATGCGCGACTACACGCGGCTGGTGATCGAGAAGGAATGGCCCGCTCACAAGAACGGGCTGGCGCTCGAGGACGGCGACGCGGTTCTCGATCGTCTGGAAAACGAGGTGATGACCTTCGAGCCGACCAAGGAGCGCGAGAAGATCGCCCATGCCGAGGTGCTTGCGCTCGCTCGACACCGTCCTCGATCAGCGGCGGCTCCGGCTGCAAGCCGTCTCCACGGGGCTGCCGGCCGCACTCTGGGCGGTGGTCTTGATCGGCGCCTTGCATCAACGGCCTCCTGACGTATCTCTTCTGGATCGAAAACTTCGGCTCCACGCGGCACTCGTCGCGCTGCTGGCGGTCTTCATCGCGCTGCTCGTGTTCCTCACCGCGGCGATGGACAATCCGTTTCGAGGGGAATTCAGCGTCTCGTCGGACGCTTTTCAGCCATCCTGAAGAAGGTGATGACGTCGGGGCACTAGCGCTTGTGCTTCTCGGAGGACGTGAGGCTTTGCTTGACGGGCGTGCGCGCGTGTACGGCGGCCCGCTTGGTGGCAGTGTGTTTGACCGTGTGGCTGTGTTTGGCGTGATGCTTGCCAACCGGCTGGGTCGGCGGAGTCGGGCTGGTCGTTCCACTGCCCGAGCCCGACCCTGACCCGCTCGAACCCGTCGCGCCACTGGTCGTGAGCGGCGTCGTCAGCGTGCTTGCGACCAGATCGGGAATGAGTGAGGCGCCGTTGAGCGAGCCGAGGCCGGTTTCGGTGTTAGCGGTCGCGCCGCTGGTCGGCGCGCTCGAGCCGAACCCCAGTCCGATGCCGAAGCCGAACCCACCCCCGTTTGAGAATGAAGCGTCAGCAAAACCGCCGAAGCCGAACCCGCCGAAAGGATCGAAGCCTCCGAAGCCTCCGAATTCGAAGCCGAGGTTGTTCGACTGCGGGCTCGAGCTCACCGTATTAAATTCGGTCGAGGCCGCCGCATAGAGCGCGGGCAGCGTTTGAGTGGGCCCATCGAGGCTTCCTTCGCCCGCCAGGGCGCGGCCCTGGTCGACGATCGCGATGATGCCCGCCCAGGAGGGCGCTCCCACGCTCGTGCCGCCGACCACCTGCCACGAGCCCCTGCTCGAACCCGGAGCGGTTGAGTAAACTTCAACGCCCGTGTTGGGGTCGGCGTCGAACGCCACGTCGGGGGTGCTTCTCGATTCCGGTTGTCTGCACCGAGTGCTGATAGCTGGGCTCGAGCTCGTACTGGCTGTAGCCGCCGCCGCTTGAAGCCCAGGCGGTCTCGGAACCATAACCGCCCGAGCTGGACAGGTTGAGCGTGGTCCCGCCGACGGAAAGGACGTTGGGCGAGGCGGCCGGATACTCGACCACGCCGTCGTCGCCGCTGGCGGCGATGAAGGTGATGCCCGCGTGGCCGCTCGGGGTCGTGAAATACGTGTCGAAGGACGACTCGTTGGACATCTCGCTGAATCCCCAGCTCATCGAGACGACCACCACGCCGGCCGTGTTCCTGGCCGTGTTGACGGCGTTCAACAGATTCTGGAGCTGCTGCGTTGCGGAATCGGCCGGGGCGGCCTCGACGACCAGGATGCTGGCGCCGGGCGCGATCGCGTGTGCCCACTCGACGTCCAGCGACTCTTCCTGCGCCCATCCCGTGTTGGTCTGGTTCCCCGCCTGATCCACGACGTTGAGCGTCGGCGTGGGCAGCCCATACGCCGCGTCGAACGTCGCCAGGTCTGACGCAAGGTTGGGGTCGTGGTACATCTCGATCAGAGCGATCGTTTCGCCCGAGCCGTCGCCCTTGACCGTAGCGCCGGCCGACGACGTGAACGTGATCGCGTTTAAACCGTAGGCAGCGGTGATCTGGGCCGGCGTGTAGCCACTCGGCTGGACGGGCGAATAATAGCCTGACAACAAGCAGCGATCGTCAAGTGTTTCCAATTGAAAGCGAGCGCAAAGCGCGGGCGGCGAGTGCGCATATTTGACCTTCTCCAAGGCTGTGCATTCCATTGCCTGGTCAAATCCGAATGCTGCGCGGCCCGACGGCACGAGATGAGCATCGCGCGCAGGACGCGAGCTGCGATCAAGTTAACACACTATTGGGGCGCTGTGCAGTGCACCGGCCGTTTGTGAGGGGTAACGGCGAGAAGTCGATCGTCGGCCGGCGCTACTCTTACACTTGAAGCAAGGCTACATCATGCGACGCAAAAAGACAACGACAGATCCATGTTTACGCGTTCGATGTGGCCACGCGGGAGAGCGCACTGGCTCGATCGAGATTCGCCGGTCCAAGATGATGTAAACGATTGGCTTGCGGCAAGTTGCCGCGCCAACGTCCGGGCGTGGCAGAGCACGTTGACGCGAGGCCGACTTACAAAAATTTACGAAGCACCGTGCGCCAAGTCGCGGGTATTAACTGGAATGACGGGAATGAGGCTGTTTCGATTCGCTTGCGAGCTTATTTCGGGCGGACGCGGTCTGGCGGTAAATGTCGAGCTCCAGGTGTACCGCCGGTCGCACAGCAGTTTTATGCACCTTGGTTTTGGTACGCGAAGCATGCGCTCCCGTCTCGCCGGCCTTGCCGCTGGTCGTGAGCGGAACCGTGATGTTGCTGGCAACCAGACCCGAGACCAGGGCTGGCCCGTTAGGAGTGCCGAGCCCGGTGAACGTGTTCGCGGTGGCCAGAGCCGACTTTTGAACGTGGTGCGACACGGGCGCGACCGCGTTGTAGTCGCTCGATGGCAGGTCATAAAGCGTCGGCAGCGTTTGCGTTGGGCCATCGAGACTGTCCTCGCCCTCGAGCGCTCGACCTTGATCGGCGATGGCGATGATTGCAGCCCAGGCCGGCGTGCCCAGGCTCGTGCCCCCAACGACTTCCCACGAGCCGAACCCCGTAGTCGGCGAGGTCTGGTAGACCTGCACGCCAGTCTGGGGATCGCCGTCGAACGCCACGTCGGGCGTGCTGCGCTTGCCTGTCTCTTGCACCGACCTCTGGTAGCTGGGCTCGGCCTGGTAATCGCTGTATCCGCCGCTGCTGTCGGCCCAGGCGATCTCGCCCTCGTAGGCGCCGAATCGGTCGGTGAAGAGGGTCGTTCCGCCGACGGCGATCACCCCGGGAGCTACCGACGGCCATTCGGCCCCGGTCGGGCCGCTGTCGCCGCTCGAGGCAAGAAACGTGATGCCGGTGTGGCCGGCGGGCGTCGTGAAATAGCTGTCGTCAGAAGCCTCCTTGGCGAACTCGTTGAAGCCCCAGCTCATCGAGACCACCGTGACCCCCGGCGTGTTGCGCGCCGTGTTCACCGCGGCCAGGAGCGCCGAGCGACTCTGCGACTTGGCCTCGACCACCAGGATGTTGGCGCCCGGAGCGATCGCGTGCGCCCACTCGACGTCCATTGACTCTTCAAGGTCCCAGCCGGCATTGCTGGTCTCGTTGCCCAGGTTCACCACCGAGAGCGATGCGGTCGGCAGACCGAAGGTCTGATCGAACGTGTTCAAGTCAGAACCGATCGTGGGGTCGTGGTAGGCCTCGATGAGGGCGATCGTTTCACCCATGCCGTTGCCCGCGACGGTCCCAGAGGAGCTCGAAAACGTGATCGAGTTCAAGCCATACGCCGTCATCAACTGGTTGGGCGTCAGTCCCGAGAGCAGGCAACGATCGTCAAGGCGTTGAAGGGCCGGACGCAACTGACGGCGCCGTCGGCGCGACCAGGGTGATTCACAGATGCGCATCGAGAGCTCTCTATTCCGGCCGCCGGATGCCGATCGTGGCAAATCAATCCAAAGTCCTCAGCAAAGATTGTACACGATCGGGCAATCCGAATTAAAGAAAACTCGCTCGGCGACTCAACCGGAAGTGCACAGTCTATCGGACCGGTCGGTTGCGTGGGCTCCTTGCGCCGGTTACGCTGCTCGAAGTGGAAAAGAAACCCGGACCATCGAGATGTCCGGACCGGATGAACAGGCCAAGACGCGAGGAGGTTGCGATGCTTCGACCGAAAGACGTACGGCGGCGAACGGCTGCACTGGCTGGAGGTATGGTGTGCGTGATCTTGATCGCCGGCGCTGCCGCGGAGGAGCTCAAGGTTGGTGATCCGGCGCCGCCGTTTGAACTGAAGGGATCCGACGGCAAGACCTACACGCTCGACCAGTTCAAGGGCAAGTCGCCGATCGTGATCGCCTGGTTTCCCAAGGCGTTTACCGGGGGCTGCACCAAGGAATGCAAGTCGCTGCGCGACAGCAGCAAGTCGCTGCACGCCCTGAAGGTCGCGTATTTCACCGCCAGCGTCGACACGCCCGAGGAGAACAAGAAGTTCGCCGAGTCGCTCGAGCTCGACTATCCGATCTTGAGCGATCCCGACAAGACCGTGGCCAAGGCTTATGGCGTACTGTCGGAGCGCGGTTACGCCAGCCGATGGACCTTCTACATCGACAAGGAAGGGACCATCAAGGCGATTGACAAGGCGGTGAAGGTCGACCGCGCCGGCGACGATGTGGCGGCCAAGCTCAAGGAGCTCAAGCTGGTCGAGGAATAACCGGTGCCCGACGGGCCGCTGGTCGTGCGGCGCCCCACTCACCCGCGCTTCGGCGCCGGTCTGCGGGGCGGGGCCTCCGGTTGTGCGGCGCCCCCCTCACCCGCCCTTCGGCGCCAGTCTGCGGGGCGGGGCCTCCGGTTGTGCGACGTCCCCCTCACCCAACGCCGTTAAGCATTTTACGCTGCCCTTTGACGAGCCAATATCTTGCGCCGTCCCTCTTTGCGCCGCCGTGGCGTCGAGGATAATTGGTGGACCGGTGCGCGGCTCCTCTTTTCGCCGCGGGTAATTGCGACTTCGTTTTTTGCTCTGGCGTTGGTACGAATCGGTCGTGGCGTTCCGCAGCCGGTTCTGCAGCGACGCGCCGGGCGGACGGGCTTCCGATGGATCCGCGATCATCGAGCGGATGATGCGCAGCACGGCAGCAATGCTGGTCTTGTCGGCGGGTTCGCCCGCCCGGGTCTGTTCTTGCGTGGCCAGCAGTTGCAGCATCGTTAGCCCCAGCAAGGACCAGTGCAGTTCGATCTCCGCGATCTCAGGAGTGCGGGCGCGCAGTTTGGCTCGGCCATAGGTCTGTTTGAGCGAACGAAATTGGAGTTCTACTCCCCAGCGACCCCGGTAAATGAGACCGGCTTGCTCGGCGGTCAATTCCTTGTCATCGAGAATGTTGGTCACCAGGTAGACCTCGCCGCGACCATCGTGGAAGCGGAGCAGACGCAGTACCAGAGGCGGTTGCTTCTTCCTCATCACGGCATCGGGCCAGCAGTCAGACGATGTCGCCCCTTTGCCGAACCAGCCCCAAGCCCTTCAGCAACCGAACATTGCCGCCGACGCGGATCAAGAAACTGTGACCACGATCAAGGATCGACCGCCAGAACTCATAGCCGTAAAAGCCGGCGTCAGCACAAAGCAGCGTGGCTTCCGGGAACCGCAGCTCACAGAGCAGCGTTTCCAGATCGGCGCGTTCGCTGGAATACGACGGCCCCAGCTTCCAACACCAGGGCAACCGCAAACCAATGTGCCACAGGAGTGTCAACCACATTTGCGGACCCACAGCTTGGGGATCATAGTGACTCTTCGTGCTCTGTTTGTGCCGCTTGCGGTGCGCATGCCGACCGCGTTTGTTCGTTCGCGATTTCTTCTTTCCGCGTCGCTTTCTTGGTTTATTGAACCGCTCTTCATTTTGTTGGGTCCGCGGCACGCTCACTCGGGAACCGTCGACGGCCAACGGCAGCCATTTCCCCACGCGCCAATGGGCTTCGCCAGACTGTTGCATCAAACTTTGCACGCGCGCCCACAGCGCGGGGAGTAGTTGGGGCGTGTAACGGACCAAAGCGGCAGTTAGAGCCTGATAGGAAGTTACAGCTACGGCGTCGCTGCCGAATAGCTTGGCGAGCGTGGCGATGGCATCCTCCACCGCTTCGACCAACCCGGGCTGGGAACTCCAGACCCAAAAGACCGCCTGGCACACCAATGCGAGGGGTTTCCATTTGACGTTGCCATGGAGACGCACACGGGCGAAAATGCTGTCGCTTACGATCCACTTGAGCGCCCTCCGCAGATCGTCGCCATTGGTCTTGCGCTGCGGTTTCTTGCCGTCGCGTTTGTCGCGTTCCTTTCTAGACTTCACTGCCAGACTCCTTTCTGACGTGTAGTCAGATGTGCGGGGAGTCCGGCAGTTTTTCTTATCTCACTTTCCTGACCAGCCCGATTTCACGCGAAAAAGTGCTTAACGGCGTTGGGTGAGGGGGGCGCCGCACAACCGGAAGCCCCAGCCCGCAGGCGGTCACCGAACTTCGGGTGAAGGGGGCGCCGCACGACCGGGAGCTCGCCATCAGCGAACGCGGCTCGCGCGGGCCTTCGAATCGGAGCTTGCCATAGTCTTCGTAGCGATGGAAGCGAGGCTTGGTCAGCGGCGCCGAGCTCATGAGGACGGGTTTGGTGCCGGCCGGACCGTAGTCATACCGGCAGATGGCAAAGAGCCATTCGTCGCCAGGTTTGGGTTTACCGCCCGTGGCGGTGAACGCCGACCAGGGCACCCGCCCCTCGACCGTCCATCCTTCGTCGCGGTCGCCTGGCTGGTCGAGCGACCCTTTCAACACGACCGCAGCCTTGCTCCCTAGCGCCGGCGCCGTCGTGAAATCGATTTGTTTCTCCAGCCGCTTGGCAAAGGCCATCTCGAAAACAAAGGCGCGGGGATTGGCCTGAAACTCATAGTATTCGGGCCGCTCGGCGCTCGGCTTCAAGAAGACCTCGAAGACGTCGCCTTCCCAGAGCGTGTCGTTTCGCTTGGTTCCAAACGAGCGCAGCTCGGCGTCGGTCATCGACGCGGCATAATAGATCGCTTCGTCGTCCCAAACGAGGTAGGCGAACGTGCCGGTTATCGGAAATTTGGGTTCGGTCCAAAAAGCCGCGAAATGATCGATGACCGCGGCCTTCTGCCAGCAGCGGTCGTCGAGCTTGCCGTCGAGCACCGGTGGCTCTTGGGCCCACCGGCAAACGGCTTGCCGCGTCACGACGTCGGCGCCAACAACGTCGGGCAGAACCCGCGGCCTCGCCTTGCGGTCCTGTCGTCCGGCCGGCTCCGGCGACAGCGCGTGTGCAGAAAACTCAGCCAGCGGCAAGATCGCCACGGCGACCACCAACGAAATCCCGCGCATCGCCTTCTTCACACTCGAGATCCTCAAGGTTGGCGAACTCGCGATTCGGCCCCTGCCATGCCCACGCGAGCCTTGAGGATAGTTCAACCGCCCCGCACAAGCAACTGGCTCGGTCGTTAGCGCGGCCGCTCTGGCGCGGTCGTGTCATTGCCCGTTTGAGCGCCGTTCGATGAACTCGGGTTCGCCGCCGCCGGGCTGGCCGTCGCGCTACCACTACTGGCCGGGCCTTCGCCTGTGCTGGTCGAGCTCGACGTGCTGGCTGATGTTGGAACGCTAACATACGTTCTGTCAAATGGTACGACGTAGCTCGATGTGGTCGTCGCCTGGTGAGCATCGGATGCGCTGGCCTGCCCGACCCGCTTGTCGATCTCGGCAAGCCGGCGTTCGATGCGTTCCAGCTTATTCCGGAGCACTGAAATCTCGCGCTCGGCGGCGCTCAGACGGTCGTAGAGCGTTGGTTTAGGAGGGACTACGGTTCGGACGGTGTGATCGGTCTGGTAACGAACGGCGGTGGTGATGACGTCGGCGGTGCTGGCGCTGCCGGACGTTCCCTGGCCGGTCATGCGGGGCTGCGGCTGCGACTCGATCGCTGGCGTCGCCAAGTCCGCGACGAGTGGTGCAAGGGTATCTCGGGCCGGATTGGTCTGCGTTGCTGCCGGCCCGGCCGCCGACGCGGCGGTGGCTGCGCCGGCGCCTGGCTGCGCCGCCACCGCTCCCGACAGCTTGTCGAGAGCCGAGATGATCCGGTCGAGCTTCTTCTCCATGGCCGCTTGCCGGTCGGCTTCCGAATTGGCGCGCCCGGCCGGACTAGAGCCTCCTCCCGACTGCGCAAGAACGACCGCCCCCGAGGCGACGACGGCGATCGTGCTCAGTCCCCACAAGGTACCCTTCACTTTTGCGAGCAGCATGACTTTGAGTACTCCTTCGGTCAGTGATGCAACCGAGGTCGAAACGACCTTGGCCGCGGAAAAACCGGCCGCGATCCGCACTGCGGCCTGAGTGGTCGACGCGACGAGCGCGTCGGGCAAAGTAACTGCATTGGCTTCTCGAACAAGGTTGAACGAAAGCGCCGCGGCGGGAATGGCCAGCCCGCGCTTTTCCAGCCGAGCCCGCAGCCGGGCCTTGGCCCGCGCCAGCCGGCTGGAAAGGGTGCCTTCGGGAACGCCGAGCCGGCGAGCGGCCTCCTGGCGCGACAGGCCCTCGAGCTCGCAGAGGACGATCGGGCCGCGGTCGCGCGCGGGCAGCCGCGCCAGCTCCTGGTCGAGGATCGACCGCAGCTCGTCTGGTCGAGCCCGTCAACCGATTCGACCAGCGACGGCCTGCTCACCCGCTCCTCCCTCGCCCGGCGCCGGCCGGTGCGAACGCGCAACTCCCTGGCCGTGCGGTAGGCAACCCCGTACAGCCAGCTCGCCACCTTCTCGCGCCGGATCACCGACCGGGCCTTGCGAGCCAGCACAAGGAACGTCGCCTGGAATGCGTCTTCGGCCTCGTGCGCATCGCCCAGAGTGCGCCGACACACGCCGAAGACCATCGGACCGTGCCGCTGCACCAGCGCCGCGAACGCCTCCTCGGCCGTGTCATCATGCAGGGCGATGAATTGCTCGAGCAACTGCTCGTCGCTC
This sequence comes from uncultured Isosphaeraceae bacterium, assembly GCA_963830625.1. Taxonomy (GTDB): domain Bacteria; phylum Planctomycetota; class Planctomycetia; order Isosphaerales; family Isosphaeraceae; genus CAWHMZ01. Next base: position 21,935 of record CAWHMZ010000018.1, read on the forward strand.
TGCTGGCCGATGACTCCGCAACAATACAGCGTCCTCAGGTGCCGGAGCACGTCCTGCGTCGATCCTCGGCGCATGCGCTGATCTCCCCGTTAATCCTCTCCGCCGTCGCTATATAGTGGGCGCCGCCACCGCGGCGCGTCCAACGTGGCAGCGCAGTTCAGTGGATGCCATACAACCCACGGCGTTGCCGGCGAGCGGGTTGGGGGCGAACCGCAACCGGCGGCAGCGTTTCTTTGCCCGGCGCGGTCATGGGCGCAGGCCAGACCGCGCGGGCAGGGTGCACGTCCCCTGCGCCGAAAAACCATCGCGCCAGCAGGCCCGGCCTCAGGCCGGGTCGGACCAGCCGGGTGGGGCGGTCGAGGTCGGCGAGGATGTCCTGCGCCGCGAGATAGCCGCTCCGGACAGCCCCCTCCATCGTGGCCGGCCAGCCGGTGTCGGTCCAGTCGCCCGCCAGGAAGAGGCCGTCGATCGGCGTGCGCTGCCGCGGCCGATGGGCCTCGACGCCGGGCCGGACCGCGAAGGTCGCCCCGTGCTCGGTCACGACCCACCAGCGCACCAGCTTCGCCTCGCCGGCCGCCGGCCAGATCTCGCGCGCAGCTCGCCAGCACGGCATCCCGAATCGCCACCTTGTCGAGCGCCAGCAGGTCGTACGACGCACTGATGACGACCTGCAGATATTGGCCCTCGGTTGCGCTGTGTCAGCCTGCCGGTCGGGCCGGTCGCCCGGGCCAAATTCACGCCCGTGCGGACCGTGCGGCCCTGGATCGCCGTGTGGTTGAACACCCACTGAATCAACCGGCCCGGCGTCACGACGTGGTCGAACGGGCAGACCGGCCGGTCAAACCAGAGGTGCACGCCGGTGATCGGCGAGGCCTGCAAGCGCGTCGATGTCGGCAAGCATCGGCAGCCGCTCGCGCAGCGAGTCGGGGATGAGCGCGCGCACCCGGTCGAACGGCACGGCCAGCACGACGAAGTCCGCGGCGAGCGGCTCGCCCGACCGCAAGCACACGCCGCTGATCGCGCCGTCATGGTCGTGCTCGATCGCGGCGACCCCGGTCGTCAAGCGGACCGCGACCTCGTGGTCGCGCAGCCAGCTCTCCAGCCGCGTGCCGTAGAGCTCGCCCAGCGGAACCAGAGGGAGCTCGAGCTGAAACCCCGCGCGGTTGCGGAGGAACCCGTCGAGGAAGACCTTCCGCGCATGGCCGACGTCCATCTGCTCGAGCCGCTCGTTCAGGGCCGAGACCAGGACGGGCGCCCAGAACAGCTTGATCGCGCGCGGCGCTCTGACGGTGGCGCGACAGCCAGTCGGCGAACGACTCGCCGGGCCGTTCATCGCGTCCCGGGCCAGGCGCGCCAGGCCGTAGGCGACGCCGAGCTTGTCGCGCACGCTCAGGAACCGAGCCGCCAGAAAGCTGCCTGCCAGGTGAAACGGCGCCGGGCCCGGATTCGCCCGAAACCGCGAGACCGCGCCGTCGGGACCGAGAAAGACCAGCTCCGTCTCGCGGCGGAACATCGCGCTGATGCCGACCCTGCGGCAGAAGTCGGCGAGGTTGGTACAGCAGGCCATGCTCACGTGCTGGCAGTTGTCGACCAGCTCGCCGGTCGCCGGGTCGGTGAAACGAGCTGGCGCGGCCGCCCAGCCGCGGGCGGCTCTCGAGGAGCGTGATCTGCAGGCCGCGATCGACCAGCGCACGACGCGGCCGCCAGCCCCGCCAGTCCGCCGCCGACGATCACCACATGAGGAGGAGGGGGCTTGGGACGCGGGTTCATCGACCTACTCGCGATCGAGTCGCTGGCGACGGCGCTGGTGTCCGCGCGACACACGTCGCGATCTCGCGCGGCGTATCGACCCGCCAGCCCGCCAAGCGCGATCGCGATCTTGCGCCAGGGCGGCAGCGACATGCGGCTCGAGAAGACGTCGTAATCGCGCTCGACGATCTCGTCGAGCAAGGCCCGGTAGATGCCCACGATGGTCCGCAGCACGGGCCGGCCGACCGGGGCGACGAGCGGGTCGAGCCGGCGCGCGTGGTCGTAGAACTCATACGCTCGCTGCGCCTCGAAGGCCAGCAGGTCGCGCACGGCCCGCTGGCTGGGCCGGCCGCGGCGAGATCGTCGTGGCTCGACGCCGAACCGCGCCAGGTCTTCCTGCGGCAGGTAGATCCGGCCGTTGCGCGCGTCGTCGCGCACGTCGCGGATGATGTTGGTCAACTGCAGCGCGATGCCGCAGCGCTCGGCGAGCCGCTCGGCCTCGCCCTCCTGCGGAGCGATAGCCCCAGATGCGCAGGCAGCACAGACCGACGACCGAGGCGACGTGATAGCAGTAGTCGGCCAGTTCGTCGAAGATCGCGAACGGCGCGCGGCTCGATGTCCATCGAGACGCCGTCGATCGACCTCGTGGAGCAGTGCCGGGGGAATTCCATGCCGCGCCACCGTATCGGCCAGGGCGGGGAACCCGGGCCAGGCCGTCGCTCGGCCCAGTCGAGCGCCGCGTCGAGCTCGTGCCGCCAGGCATCGAGCGCGCCGGCCTTCGCCTCGGCCGAGGCCGGACTCGTCGGCCAGGTCGTCGGTGTGCCGCAGGAAGGCGTAGAGCGCGCACATCGACCGCCGCTCGCGCGCGCGGCAGGAGCAAGAACGCGTAGTAGAAGTTCCGCGCCTCGCGCCGCGCCAGCGCGCCGCAAAAGCGGTAGCTGCTCCTGGAGCCGCCGATCCATCTTCATGGCGCGCCCTCTGCCGGCGCGCGCCGGCGCGAGCTCGCAGCGAGCGGCTCGAGGCCGCGCATCGGTGACCGCGCGCCGGTCGGCCTGGCGGCCGCCGAGCCGCGCCGATCGCCAGTGCACGGCCGCGCCGGCCCAGCGAGCGAGAGCTTGGTCCAGCGGCTCAGCGACGGCCGGCGCAGTCAGCACATCGAAGCCGCGGGCCTCGATCCGGTCGAGGATCGCCAGGCCGCCGCGCGAGAACAGGTCGATGTCGACCGCCAGCGCGCGCGGTATCCGCGGCACCAGCGCGCGCCCCTCCGCAAGCAGCGCGCGCGCCCGCTCGACCTCGAACTTCATGAGCGCGGCGAAACGCCGGCGTGAAGCGCAGGGCCCGCAGGTCCGATCTCGGCGATAGCCGAACCGCTCTCGATCCTCGCGCGGCAGGTAGATCCGGCCGATGGCCAGGTCGCGGGCCACGTCCTGCCAGAAGTTGGCCAGTTGGAGCGCCGTGCAGGTCGCAGTCGGCCAGCCGTGCGTTCTCCGGCGTGTACGCGCCGGCGACGTAGAGGACCAGGTGGCCGACCGGGTTGGCCGACCGCGTGCAATAGTCGAGCAATTGCTCGTAGGTCAGATACTCGGTGACGGTCTGGTCCTGCTCGAAGGCCGAGATCAGCGCCTCGAACGGCTCGATCGGGAATGCCATATCGCTCGACCGTTTCGGCCAGCGCGATCATCACCGGGTGGCGGGCCTGCCCCGGTACATCGCCCGCAGCTCGCCGCGCCACCACTCGAGCAGCTCGAGCGACCGCGCCGGATCGCCGACCTCGTCGCCCAGGTCGTCGGACCAGCGGCAGAAGGCGTAGATGCTCTGAAACGCCGGCCGGTGCTCGCGCGGCGTGAGCCAGGTCACGACGCTGAAGTTCTCGTAGTGCGTCGCCGTCAGCCGGGCGCAGTAGGCCAGCGCCTCGTCGCGCGAGACGCGCTCCGTCGAGCCCGGCCCGAACCGGCGGAGGTCATCCGAGAAAGCCATGGTCGTCGCACCGCAGTCTCGAGGTCGGTTGCGGCACTCGCGGCGACGGCGTCCACCGATTCTATCGGCCGACGCCGTGAACCGACCAGCCATGCCGGCCCGTCTGGTGATTGACCGGCGCCGCCGGCACCGGCACAATCGAATCGCGTCGGCCGGCCCGCTTGCAAGCAAGTTCGCCATTGGACGCGGGCCGACCTACCACGACCGCACGATCGACCTCGAGTCCGACCAGCCGCCAGGAACAAGGACCCAAGCCATGAATCGATCGATGCTTCGCCTCATCGCGCCGTTCGTCTCCTGGCGCATTCGTCGCTCGCGCCATCGACCTGGTGCACGCGTCGGCGGCCCAGGAGTCCGGGCGAATTCCACCCGCTCTTCAACGGCAAGGACCTGACCGGCTGGGTCACCCCGGATGACAAGTCGCTCTTCACGGTCGAGAACGGCGAGATCGTCGGCCGGACCAGGCGACGAGCAGCTCAAGAAGAACGAGTTCCTGGCCACCGACAAGACCTACGGCGATTTCGTGCTCAAGGCCAAGGTCAAGATCCGGAACGGCAACTCGGGCATCCAGTTCCGCAGCAAGCGCAAGCCCGACGGCGTGGTCTCCGGCCCGCAGGCCGACGTGGCCGACGACCAGTGGGGCCTGCTCTACGAGGAGCGCGGCCGCGGCATCCTCGAGCGCTACCCGCTCGAGAAGGCCAAGGCCCTGCTCAAGGCAGACGACTGGAACGAGTTCGTGATCACCGCCAAGGGCTCGCACGTCACGATCGACTTGAACGGCACCCGGATCATCGACCGCGACGACCCCAAGTTCGACAAGGAGGGCATCATCGCCCTCCAGATCCACGTCTGGCCCGAGCCGATGGAAGTCCGCTTCAAGGACATCGAGATCAAGGAGCTTACTCCCTGAGGCGGCTGCACGCGAGCCCGCGCGGAAGCGGCGGCAGCGGTCCTAGATGTTGCGTAGCGAGGGTCGCCTCCGGCTTCTTGAGAACAAACTCGGCGATCGGCTTGCCCGCGCTGCCAACGACGAAAACGCGTTCTCCCTGAGATTCGCCGGGGGCGTAGCGGATCGCCAGTTTCTTACCAAGCACACAATTCGCGCGGCACGGCGATTCAAGGAAACGCTACGAGGAGGGCCGGCGCGAAATCGGCCGCGCGGATTGTGCCCAAGGCGGCTCCACGCCTCAAGCTCAGTGCTTGCCGAGCGGCTCAATGGTCTGCGCACCGTCGGCCGCGTCCGATCCGTCCGATCCGTCCGATCCAACGTCAGGAACGCATTACGCCATCTTACCGCTGTAACCTGCGAGCCGCTCGGGGCTTGCCGCCGTAGCGGGCCTGCGGTTTGGGTTAAAAACATCGCCGTTTTCGTCCATGATGGGTGAGGTCAACAATCCACCCGTTCCATGGAGGGAAAACGGCGATGAAAGCAGCACGGAAGCTGCGTAAGTTGCAGCAACCGCGGTCCTTGCTGGACTTCGTGCGGCAGTTTCTCACGCCGCAGGTCTTCAAGCAAGCCCGACAGGCCGTCCCTCCCAAGCGCAGGGCACCGCGATGGGACCTGCAACCGTTGCTCATGGTCGCACTGGCCACGACGTGGGCCGCCGGGGATTCGCAGGAAGAGAAGTTCGAGACCGCGCGCGGATTTTATGTCGCGACCCACGAGGCCCGCAAGCGTCCGGGCAAGACGCTGCAGGGGTTCCAGAAGGCGCTCAGTCGCGTACCCATGGTCCAACTCCGGGCCTTGGCGGCGGGGGTCCGGGATCAGATCCAGCGTCGGTACGGCGAGCGATTGCTGGTCGACGGCTTCGAGCCGATGGGGTGTGACGGCTCAAAGTTAGAGTGTCCCCACATGGCCGAATTGGAAACTCGCTTGAAACCGGGCGGCAAGGCGGAGTCCACCCCCATGGTCTGGGTGACTGCCTTCGTGCATTTGGGGACTGGGCTATTGTGGTCTTGGCGCCTTGGCCCTGGCACGGCCGACGAGCGACTCCACCTGCAGCAGCTCCTGAACACGCTCCCGGCGCGAGCTCTGATCATCGCCGATGCGGCCTACATGGGTTACGAGTTGGCGCGGGACATCCTGCGCAAAAAGCGATCGTTTCTCATGCGGACGTCGTCGAAGAACTATCTCTACGCGTCGGAGACCGCGAGCCTGACCGACTGGACCGAGGGGCTTGTCTACTACTGGCCCGAGCGAGCCCAGAAGAAAGGCGGGCCACCGATTCCGTGCCGTTTGATCCGAATCAAAGCATCGCGCACGGCCAAGATGGACGTCTGGTTGTTGACGGATATTCTCGATCCGGCGCGGCTGACAGCGCAAACGGCTGCCAAGTTTTATCGCTGGAGGTGGCGAAACGAAGGCCTATTTCGCACCTACAAGCGAACGATCAACAAGATCAAGCTCTCCAGCCGCACTGTCCGGTTGGTTCATCGTGAAGCGGAAGTGTCGTTGCTGGCGCTGCAGATCTTGCTGGCCCATGCAGACCTGGCGCTCCGGTCGTCGACGACCAACGTGGGGGAAGCGGTGATCAGTCCGCGGAAGGCGCTGCTGGCCATTCGCAAGGAGCTGAAAGCGGAGAACAAACGACGGACACCATGCTATGCCCAGCGTCTTGACAGTTGCCGAGCCATTCCCCGTGATCAAGCCAGCGCCAAAGCTCGCCGGGAATGGCCGGGGCGTAAGCCGCACGCGGCTCCGAAAGCGCCAAATGTCCGCACCCTAGATGACGGACAGAAAATCCTACTCGATCAACACTTAACAGCCGCATGACGACATCATGCGTTACTGACGTTGCGTCCGATCCGTCCGATCGGGTGCGGCCACCCCCGCGTTTTTTCACGTCTTTTTGCCCCGCTCTAAGCCATTGCCAGGCTTGCCGCTAGATCGATCAAACGGACTTTGAATCCGCTTTTTTCCGGTCTCTTTCAAGCCTTCCCGCCGAAAAGCCGATAACTGATCTGGTACTCCTCGTCCACTCCTAGTAAAAGGGGCTCACCGCGGTGAACGCGAACCCCTCGGGATCTCGCACACCCTCGACTGGAGGTCGGGGGCGGTCGAAAGCCAGGAGGGAGCTCGCACAAGCCACGGGACCGTCGCTGGGCCATGCCCGGTTCGACGTCTGCGCCGAGTTATTCGGCGCGGCGATCGGCGAGGCAAGGGCTGCATGCGGCGGGACGCGGCACGCCAAGAAGGCGTGTCGTGGGGCCCTCAACGTGAGGCGCGCCGCCCAAGGAAGGGTCGGGGATTCTCGTTCCCCGGCACGTCGCTCGTCATCTCGCGTCACATCCACTTCTTTTCGGCGAACACGTCCGCTCCCGCGGACGCGGTCCGTCCACCGCACTCCCGACCGGAGCTCAGCCCGGACTCGCGGCGTGCGTGTCGATGGCCCGAATCGCCGCCTCACGGCCAAAGGCCCAGCCAAACGAAGGTTTCTCGCCTCCTCGCGGGGCGCGTGACACCGAGCTGGTCCAGCCCGGCCGCGACGTCCCAATGACGCCGGCCTACGGGCACTCCCGAGGGAAAGGAGTCCTTGCGGCATGACCATCGCCTCCCTGTTGCTCGCTCTCGTTGCACCGCCACGATCCCGCCGGCCGACAGCACGCAGACTCGGCGCCGTCTTGCTCGACTTCCACGCCGAGTGGTGCGGCCCATGCCGGCAGATGCGACCCGCCGTCGAGCAGTTGGTCCGCAACGGGTATCCGGTCAAGTCGATCGACATCGACCAGTCGCCCAGGCTGGCGCGCGCTACCACGTCGAAGCGGTGCCGACGTTCATCGTGGTCGACGGCTCGGGTGAAGAGCTCGACCGCAGCACGGGCCCTCAGCCGGCCGCCGAGCTGGCGCGGTTCTACAAGGCCGCCGCGGCCAAGGCACAGCCACCGGCCAACTCCAACGCCCACGTCGGCTCGCACGCGACGACGTCGGCCGCCAGACGACGACGACGACCAACGCGATCCCGACCGCGGGCACACCGCCGCGCGACGACGACGATCGTCCCGAGCGAAAGCACCGAGCCGGCCGCAGCCGGCCTTCAAGAACCCCAAGCCGTGGGAGACCGTGGTCCGGATCCGGGTGCTCGAGCAAGCATTCCACCGGCTTCGGCTCGGGCACGGTCATCCACAGCACGCCCGAGGAATCGCTGATTCTCGACCTGTGCCCACATCTTCAAGCTCGACGGCCGCAAGCAGGCCAGCGCCGCTCAGTTCCCGCGCCGGATCATGGTCGACCTGTTCGACGGCAACCTGCAAGGCACCGATCCGGCGAAGGTCCACTTTCTCGAAGTCGGTCGAGGGGAAGGCGGTCGACTACGACTTCACCGCGACGTCGGGCTGATCCGCATTCGACCCGGCCGGCGGCTGCCGGCCTGCGCGGGTCGTGCCGGCACACTGGCAGCCGCTAGTCGCGCATGAAGGTGCTCACGGTCGGCTGCTCGGAAGGTCAGGACGCGACGGCCTGGCACACCATCATCAACCGGCCGCGCATCCAGAACTTCCTGTCGGGCAACGCCGTCTACGAGGCGATCGAGTGCCGGGTTGCGCCCAAGCAGGGACGCTCCGGCGGCGGCCTGTTCACGACCGACGGCTACATCGCGGGCGTGTGCAACTTTGCCGAGCCGCAGGGAAATCACGGCCTCTACGCCACGCCGCGCTCGATTTACAACTTGCTCGATCGCAACGACTTGATGGCGCTGTATGCTCCGCCGTCGCGCGGGTCGGGCACGCTGGTGGCCGACAACCGGCGCCCGCGGCAGCCTCGCCTCGACGCTCCTGATTCCGTCGCGCGGTCCCAATCTCCCGACCACGAAGAAGCCGAGCCGGTCCGCCGTCGCGCCGCCGGCGGCGACGTGATGATTCCATCGCCGACCTTGGTCGGCATCGCCGACCCGATTCCCGCGCAGTCCGATCGCGCCACCGAGCTAGCCTCGGCCGCGGGCAGCGCGCGCGCGGCAACTGGATGCCGATCCGCAGAGCTTCGGCGGCCGCCGACGGCGAGCGCACCCAGTCGACCGACTTGAACCTCGACCCTCGCGCCGACAGCGACCGTTTCGGTCTGCCCCCCGCCGATCAAACGGGCCCGACCGGAACCGACGAGACGCGCCCGCGACCGCTCGCTGCGTCGGCCGCCGGCACTTCCTCAAGACGCCCGTGGCAGCCCAAGAGGTCGGGCCAGCCGTTGGCTGGCGATGCGACGAACGATGCGCCGCTCTCACCTCAGTGAGCCCAGAGGTCGGTGAGCCAATCCGCAGGCCGACGACCGGATAAGAGGAAAACAATCTTGTCCGCAGATCGCGCCGATTTCCGCAGATAAGTACGACGAGATCAACAATAATGATACAAAATAATAATTATAATATAATAATTCAACGTGAAGGACATGCACAACAGCGAGGTGCGGGCTTATTGTCGGGCCGCGACGGCGATCCGCGGCACGATACCCCGCAGGCCGATTGAGTTGCCGCGAAATGAACGGAGTTGCTCCGTGCGCGCTCGCTCCGCGCACGTGCACTCGGGATGCACACGGAGCGTCATCGCCTGCTCGACGGCAAGAGACGTCGCACCTCGCCGCGCCGCGATCGTGCCCGGCCCTTGGCGATCGACCGTCTTGTCTTATCGTGCCGGGCATCATCCGGACTGAGGTGCGTCAAGCTAGAAATGGTTGCATTTTGCGATGTGTTCGGGTGCGCCCGTCCGTACGGTGACCCGCGCACTGGCCAAACCCATCCTGCAAAAGGTGGTCGCGTGGGCGCAAAGTGCGCCTGCGGTGGAGGAGTCGACATCACTCCATCGCCGGCTCTTCATCGAACTGGATGCGGATCGGCTGGCCAAGCTCCGATCGATTCGATCGATCGAGAGCGAGCTGGCGGGCCCGTTGAGTAAAACACCCTACGTGCTGCTTCTGAGAATTCCCGGAATCAACGTCGTCTCGGCGGCCGAATTCGCGGGCGAGATGGGACCGATCGAGCGCTACTTGAAGGCCGAATCCTTGATGCCGCGACAGCCCAGCTTCCTGCCTCGGACCACCGAGAGGAAGGAGCTTCGTTGGCTGGGGAGCTGGCTCGGCTCCAGAACAAGCGGGGATCTGGACCCAAAGCCCTCTCCGAGATCCTCCTCGCGGTCTTGGCCAAACTGGGGGTGAAGCTGGCTGTCTTTCCGCCTCGGCTCCGCGGCCATCCCAGTCGAGGCGCCCGCCCGCATCGGTCTCGTCCGGACAACGCGTCGGCCTCGTCCCGACGAGTGCCGCGGGGACGGACAAACGCGCAGGAGACCAGATCGGACGGGGCGCGGCTGCACAAGTCAATGGGCGATGCGATAATCTTATCAATCTGGTTCATGGTCCGAGGGAACACACCGTCGTCGGAGTCCAGGTGTCCACGGGCCCCGCCAGGCAATCGGGAGATTCGTCCCATGGCCCTCGTTCATACCGATCGCAATCTCCTCTTCGGTTTGCTCGCGTTGCAGAACGGCCTGATCAACCAAGTCCAGCTCGTTGCCGCCTTTCAGGCCTGGACCCGCGTCAAAGGAAAGGCGCTGGCCGACCATTTCATTGAACGGGGCGACCTCGACGCCGACCAGAGGGGCGTGATCGACGCTCTGCTAGGCCTGCACGTCAAGAAACACGGTGGCGAAGTCGAGAAGAGTCTTGCCGCAGTACCAATGAACCGGTCCGCTCGCGCCAGACTGGCCGAGCTCGGCGAGCCCGAGATCGGGGCCACGCTTGCCCGCCTTGCGCGGAGCACGAACGGCCAGGTCACCGACGCTCGAGACGACGACCCCGAGCGAACCAGTACCTATTCCCTGGGCTCGGCCACCTCGGACGGTGTTCGGTTTCGCATCCTCCGACCGCATGCTCGGGGTGGCCTGGGGGCCGTCTTCGTGGCGCTCGACGGCGAGCTGAACCGCGAGGTGGCGCTGAAGCAGATACTGGAGAAGCACGCCGACGACCCCGCCAGCCGCCGGCGGTTCGTCGTCGAGGCCGAGATCACCGGCGGACTGGAGCACCCCGGCGTCGTTCCGGTCTACGGCCTGGGCACGGATGCCGACGGACGGCCTTACTACGCAATGCGGTTCATCAAGGGTGACTCGCTCAAGGAGGCGATTGCGCGGTTTCACGAGGACGGGACACTCGAGGCAGATGCGGGTCGCCGGTCGCTCGAGCTCCGCAAACTGCTGCGCCGATTCACGGATGTCTGCAACGCGATCGAGTACGCTCACTCGCGCGGGGTGATTCACCGTGACCTGAAACCGGCCAACATCATCATGGGCAAACACGGTGAAACGCTGGTGGTGGACTGGGGGCTGGCCAAGTCGATCGGCCGGGCCGATCCATCGGTCGGCGAGCCGACGATCGCGCCGTCGTCGGGCGGTTCGGCGGAGACCGTGCCGGGCAGCGCTGTGGGCACGCCGGCCTACATGAGCCCGGAGCAGGCCAGAGGCGAGCTTTACCGGGCGGGCCCGCGATCCGACGTCTACAGCCTGGGCACCACCCTCTACTGTGTGCTGACCGGCAAGCCCCCGTTCGAGGGTGACGACATCGGGGCCATCTTGCGAGCCGTCCAGGCCGGCCAATTCCGGCAGCCGTCCCAGCACGATTCCGGGCTCGACAAGGCACTGGAAGCCGTCTGCCTCAAGGCCATGGCCACGGCGCCGGAAAACCGCTACCCCACGCCCAGGGCGCTCGCCGACGACCTGGACCGCTGGATGGCCGATGAGCCGGTGTCAGCGTGGCGCGAGCCGCTCCGGCGCCGGCTGCGGCGCTGGGGCCGCCGCAACCGCCTGGTCGTGGCGGCCCTGGGCGCGTCCGTGGTCGTCGCCGTGGCGGCCATGGCGACCGGCAACGTGCTGGTCGCCCGCCAGCGTGACCGCGCCGAGCAGAACCTGGCTTACGCGCGCACGGTCGTCGACGAGATGTATACCCACGTGGCGGAGAAGCTCGACGACCAGGAGCAGATGGACGACTACCAGCGCGAGATCCTCGAGAAGGCCCTCAAGTTCTACGAGCGGTTCGCCCTGCCGCAGAGCCGGGACCCGAGTGTGCGACACGAGGCCGGCCTGATCGGCATCCGCGTCGCCGAGATACGCCATCGCCTAGGCCAGGGTGAAGCCGCTCAATCGGCTTACCGCCAGGCCATAGCCGACCTGAGCCGACTGGCGTCCGACTACCCAGCCCCACCGAGCCATCGCCATGCCTTGGCCCAGGCGGAATTCGGACTGGCGACGTTCTTCAGGAGCAACGACCTCTGGAACGAGTGTCTCGCCGCGGCGGAGGAGGCCGTGACGATCTACAGTGCGCTCGCCCGCGAACGGCCCGACTTCATGGAATATCGCCAGATGCAGACCGAATGCCAGGGGCTGGCCGCGCTTGCTTACGGCCGTGTCGGTCGCCTCGACGAATCCGATCGGGAAAACCAAGCAGCCGTGGCGCTCGCCGAAGAGCTGGTGAAACAACGTCTGATTCGATTGCCTGCCGCTTCCTCCTCGGAAAACTCATTTACGACTCCGCACGCCTGCGTTACTGGCGAGGCGACATGGCAGGCTTCGAGGCGAGACTTTCGAGTGCACTTCCCATCTTCGAGCTCCTCGCCCGGCAACACGCCAAGACAAAAAAATATCGAGTCGCCACGGGCGAATGTTACTTGGATGTCGGCTACGCCTATATGGGGGACAGGAGATTCACCCAGTCTCGCGACGCGTACGAGCGGGGCCTCGCCATCTTTGAGGCTCTCGCCGCCGAGCACCCTCAATGCGCTCATTGCAAATTCAATCTTTCGCGGATGTTTAATGCATTATCTAATCAGGCGCTATTGGAAGGTGACCTGCAAGCCGCGACGGCGTGGGCGGGCCGCGCAATCGAAATCGAACGGGCCCTGGCGCGCCCGGAGTTCGGCCGCCTCCTTGCTCGGAGGCATCTCTGTGAGACGCTCGCCACTCGGGCCGAGACGTTCGTCCGTCTCGGCCGTTACGCCCAAGCCCTCGTCGACTACGAAGAGGTCCTCGGCCTCACTGAAGGGTTCAACAAGGACGACCCGGAAAACTTCCCCCATTTGTTTCAGCTCTTCCACGCGCTGACCAAAGTCCGTCTGGGAGACAATAGGGCGCTCGCTCGCCTGGGCGAACAGGCCCGCACCACTCTCGAGGAAAGGACGGGTTTTCGGAATGGTTATTGGATCACCTACTACGACGCGGCCTGCGTCCACGCGGCCCTGGCGCGAATGGCGCTCGAGGATCAGGGAAAACCATTGGCCGAGCGCCAGCAAACTGCCCAGCCGGACCTCGAGCGCGCTCTGGAACTCCTCGACAAGGCGCGTGCGACCGGTGAATTCAAGGAGATGATCCGCTACGACGAGATCCGGCGCGAGCCGACCCTCGACTTGTTGCGCGCGAATCTCCGGTTCCAGAATCTGATCATGAATCTGGCGTTCCCAACCAAGCCGATCGCGGGTGGCGACTGAGCGACACGGGGGAGCCGGAGCCAACTCCGTCTTCCACCCAGAAAGGCGCAGCCGCATGACCGCGGCGTCGCCCCCGCTTCTGTGTCAACTCCTCGGGGAACCAGACGGCCATATTCCTGCCGCTCTGCTGACGCCCAGGCCGTCGCACTACGACCCGACGCGCCGCACGCGGCAGCGGCTCGCCCGCGCAACTCGGCTCAACGGCCCCAAATCGAGAGCGGGTGTCTGGTGCCCCTGTCATGGCGCTCGAGGCCTACCGGTCGCTCCATTGCTCCGCCACCGAGCTGCTCGCGATTCTGGCCCGATTCAAACCGGAACACGCATCCGCGGCGACCGGCTGGCCAAAGTCACCCTGGGCACTTTCCACCATGCTTCGGCGCCTGGCCGGCCAAATGCGCGCGGTCGAGGTTCACTGCACAACCTCACGCTCACACGGAATACGTTTCATCACGATCGCCAGGTCTGACGCGGAGAGCCCGACCGGGTAATGGAAGAGTCGGCTCGCGCCGTGAATTCCGTGTAACCCGCACCGTGAAGCTCCTGGTGCCGCACGGCGCCGCACGGGTGCCGCATCAGGCCGCACGGCGGCGCCCGCTTCGTTCATCAGAAGTCGTTTGCCGGCAAGGTATTACAACGACATGGTGCCGCGGGTGCCGCGGGTGCCGCATTCGATGCTATCTTCATAATTCATCATTCGAGGCCTGTTTCAAAAGCTGGTAACGTCGGTTTAGCCCAAGTTACGGAGGTAAGGCGAGAAAAGCAGGACTTTCGCTGAGTTTTGGCGAAAGTCTTGACTACATTTCAACGGCCGCTTGTGTGACCGGCATGGATCGCCACGTCGGTGCCAGGAGTGGTCGTCGTTACGCGCCTCAGTCGCTTCGTCAATCCGCCGTAGGCGCCGCGGCAAGGTCAACCCCAGCCGTGAGAGCAGGACCTTCTGGGCTGCGTCGGGCTCCGGTACACAACGCAGCCGGATCGCGCGGGTCGGTCCGCCGTCTTGAGATCGCGCTTGGAGGACCACGTCCCCGCTTTTGATCTTCGCGAATTCTTCCAGCAGCGTGCGCGGAGCATCCCCCAGCCCGGCTCGCTGCATCCAGCCCGCCAGGGTCTTCCACAAGACGTAGGCAAGGAAGCACACCAGGATATGGGCCCGCACACGATCTTCCCTTTGGTGCCAGATCGGTCGAATGACAAGCTCGTCCTTGCTGATGCGGAATGCCCACTCCGCTTCCGTGAGCTGGATATATCGTTTCCAGAGTGTTACTGGGTCCGTGTCGCACAGGTTGCTCCGCAGTATGTAGCAGCCGTCTGCAAGGTTCACCCAGTCATTCCAGCTCTGGCTGCGCTGCCAGGTGATCTTGAGCCGCGCTTTGTTGACTGGCTCAGGGAGCCGCTCGATGCGAACGCCAAATGCGCCAGCCGCTCGCCAGTTCTTTTCCAGCAAGCGGCCCAAACGGCGGTTGGCCAAGCCTTCATCCCGAAGCTGGCCCGTGCTCATCGCCGACTCGAGCTGACGCAGGCCGTTCTCGAGGCGATCAAGAAAGCGCTGGTGCATGGCCTGTTCCTTGGCTTGACGGTCAGCGCTGCGGGCCAAAAGGAAGACTTCGTTGCCATCGGGCCCAGCAACCCGTTTGACGTCGACTCCCTCCTGCACTGTGTGCCAATCCTGTTGATCGGTCAGCTCGCGCTCGAAGCGACGCAGCATCGCCTTCGGCGTCCCCACGATGTAGGACGCATTGCTCCGGCGCAACCGCGCGATGTTTTCCTCGCTGACCATGCCTCGGTCCATGACCCAGACGCGGTTCGCCCGCCCGTGTTTCTGCTCAATCGCCGTGACCATCTCATCAACGGTCGTGGAGTCGTTGCGATTACCGGCGAAAACCTCGTAGCTCAGTGGAAAGCCCTCCTCGGTGACAACCAAGCCGATCAGCACTTGGAGGCAGTCGGGACGACTGTCGCGGGAGTAGCCCCGGCGGGCGAGCGGATTGGCCGCGCACCCGCCCTCGAAATACGTGCTGGTGATGTCGTAGAGCAAAAGCTCATACTTCAAGTCGAAGAGGTCTCCCAGCCGCTGCCGCAAGTGCCGTTCCAACTCGTCCTTCTGTGC
This sequence comes from uncultured Isosphaeraceae bacterium, assembly GCA_963830625.1. GTDB lineage: Bacteria > Planctomycetota > Planctomycetia > Isosphaerales > Isosphaeraceae > CAWHMZ01. The sequence goes on from CAWHMZ010000018.1 coordinate 37,219, forward strand.
CAGGAGCTGGTCCAATCCCGCATAGAGACGGTCGGTGTGGACCTTCTCGACGGGAACGCCCAGCAAATCGTCCAGTGCCGTACCGCGATACCAGGTGTCCTCGATGTGCAGCTCGCTGGATGGCTCACAGAACCGGGCGATGGTAAGGATGGCCGCCGTTTGAGGCCAGGGGATCTCTTCGCGTCCTCTGGGCATGATGCGATCGAGCAAAGCGTCCAGCCCGACCAGCCGCCAGAGGCCCCAGGCCAGCCAGATGTCCCCGAAGCCGCGAAGCCGTTCGAGACGGATGTCCTTGAGCTTGACCAGCACCGGCTCGTCGTCATCCGGCGCGTCATAATGCGGCGGATCAAAGAGCGAGAGCTCTGGCCGGGTGCGACGTTTCCCGGAAAGCGTGCGACCGAGCTGAGCCCAACCGCTGGCTTCGCCGCGGCCCAGGCCGCCGAGATAAGCAACGACTCTGTGCCGCGACCCGCGAGCTGTCCGGTAGGACTCAACAAGAACCCAGTAGGTATGCTTCTTGCCGCTTTTGCGTCGCTCGCAGCGTTTGAGAAACATGATGCGCCCGAGCCTCCTTTGGGGCCCATGATCGCATCAAAGACCGCACAATCAATAGGTGAAGTCTTGACTACATCGTAAAAACGACGAGGTCAGCCCATTGGAATTGGACTTACGTCGATTTTCGGGCAAAAATCACCCAAAATTTTTCCCAGCTCCGTAACTTGGGTTAGGAGGGCCGCGACCGAAGCGGGTTGTCCGAACGGGGACGTCAGCGGCAAGTGCGCCGGCGAGCCCTGCCCAAAAAATTAGTAATGTACTCCAGCAGGCTCTCATTTTCGCTTGCATAAAGTGCCCGCGCGAACTAACCCCGAGAACCGGCCTGTCGACCAGCAGACGCTGCCGGCAGCCGTGTTGGACATGAATCGCTCTCGCCGTGCATCATTCGACGCCCAGCTCGATGCCCAGCTCTTTGAGCGCCGTTTGGAGCGCTTCGAACCTGGTCCTCCGGCACCGAAACGGAAAACGGACCCAGCCGTTCGCCCAACAGCGGTCCGGTGGCTGGGTGCTGGATCAAGCCGTCGAGCAGAACGACCGATGGCAGCGTGACGACCACGCGGCGCGTGGCCAGAAGCGACGCGAGCCGTGACGTTCTGGCCGCCAAGAGGAGCTGGACGGCCGCGGGGACCTCGCGGCCGGTGCGTCCGGTGAACCAGTCGCCGAGGTCAAGCGGCGACATTCCGCGGCTGATGCCGCGGGCGAGCGACGCGGCGCTGACGCGAAACCGGCGTACAGCCGGCCCCTTGGCGTGGCTGCCGGCAGGCGAATCGGCAGACAGAAGGTCCGCAAACCGCGCCAGCTCGGCGTCGACCAGCAGGTCCGACCGGGTTGGATCAAGTACCAGCGTCACGCCGTCGCTCTCGACGGTCACGCACGCTTCAGCGGGCCGCCGGTAGTCGCGTGAGCTGGAGAGGCGCAGCCGCTCGAACGGGAACGGCGCGATCGTCTTCGACCAGCAGGAAACGTTCGCCGACGGCGACCGGCGGCGCACCGTCACCCGACTGCCAGGTTGAGAGGAACTGGTCGCGCTCGGGCTCCGAGCCGAATTCGACGAGCGTGGCCGACGTGTAAAGGGTCAACCACTCGCGGCGGCTCGCCCAGTTCTTCACGGCATCGACCACGCCGGGCGGCAGTGCCCGCTGGCTGTGCCTGGTCAAACATTGCAGGATCGCTTCGGGCGACAGGCCCCCGCCAAGCCCCTGGACGATCGATTCGCGCGTCAGCCTCAGCTCGAGCGCCGACCCGATCTGCGACCACCAGGCAAATCGGCTCAGAGTTCCCGACAAGCTGCGGCGTCAGTCCCTGACGGTAGGCGATCAACTCGAAGTTCGGCTGAACGAACAGGAACTGGTCAAACGCGGGCCGGGGCGGTGGCGCGGGGCCCAGGGCGAGGACGTAGCGCCCCAGGGGCGAGAGCTGCACCAACCGTTTGCGCGTGACGTCTTGCTCGGCCGCGCGCACCAGTCCGAGCGGATAGGCCGCGCCCAGGAGGATCGCCTCGACCACATCGGTTTCGCGCTCGGGCGTATTGCCGCGTTTCTTGCCGCGCTCTTCGCCGCGAGCCGGCGCCGCGCTGTTGTGCGGCCCGGCGCCCGCGCTTGGCAGCACGCCGGCTGCGCCTGCCGGCCGCGACTGACCGACGAGCTGCTCCGCCAGGTCGTCGAGAGCGACCCACTCCGACTCGTTGAGCGTGCAGAGGAGCAAAAGCAGAGCGACGCGCAGATAGGGCAGGCCGGCGATCGTGGCGCTTCCGGCGGCGCCAGGTTGGTCCAGCTCGCGCCACGAGTCAAGCGACATCCAGCCGGTGGCGATCATCTGAGGCAGGTGAACCGCGTTGTCGGTCCAGAAATCGGGCACGGCCGCGAGCAACTTCTCGCCGGTGGAATCGGCGGCGACCAGCCCGATCTGTCGCGCCAGTGCAAGCCAGAACGAGGCAAGGTCGGGCAGCCGTTTGAGCTCGTCGGCGACCGGCGCCGCCGAGCACGGGGTCGTCGGCAATCCGATCGCGATCGCGCTTGTAGAGCGTGCCGTGCTGAGTTTGCCGCAGGGGCTCGGCGGCCGCGCGCTGCCAGAGTGCGCCCAGTCGAAGGATCGGCTCGCTCCCGTCCGACTCGCGCACTTGCACGACGGCGCCACCCTTGACTTTGGCCAGCGCGATATCGGGCCGGTCGGTGCGAACCGCCTTGAGCACGGCCGGGTGGGCCAGCAGCCGCGTCGGCACACCGCGCGATAGGTCCAGAAATCGTTCGTACCTGTCGACCGATCCAAAAACCTGGGTCGGATCGATCACGAGCAATCCCAGCTCGAGCAACTTCGCGCACGCTCGGCAGGGGCTCGGCACCCAGGAGTGCCAGAGGCGCAAAGAGCGCGGGCAGCTCGACGCTCGTGGTCTCGGTCACGGCCAAAAGCGAAAGCGCCAGCCGCGCCGCCGGCGGGACCCGGTCGATGAGCGCAAGGGCGGCCGACGGCTGGTCGAGGTACTCGGTGATCTCGTCGGCATCGGCCGGCGGGCGAATGCGTGCCGTGCCGGGTAGAGCGCCCTGCGCGAGCCGGATCGCGGCCAAGAGCGAGCCCCAGTACCTGGCGAGCGCGTCCCGAAAGCAGCGCGCGGGTCGGCGGCCGCGCGCTGGTCTGGCGCGCGCGACGGCTCCGACCGGTCGTTCGCCGCGCGCCGGCTCACCGAGATCGGCAGCCCTTCGGCCATCTCAAGCGGTCCCCCTAGGAAACGACGCGGGGCGTGTGGCCCATGCGGCGCAGCTCTTCGATCACGCCTTCAAGCTCGTCGGGCCTGATCAACAGCACCGTGTCCGACAACCGCCCGACCACCCACCGCGACAGCGTCTTGCGCGCCAAGAGCTCCTCGGCCAGCACCGGGTCGTTGGTCCGCAAGCAGGGTCACGTTCTTGTGCAGCTTGACCGGAATGCGTGCGGCCGAGGTTGCCATGGCATGAATCCCGGTGTCGCCTTCGAACTAAAGACCACGCGCGACCGGCGCGGTTGCGCCCTCGCGCTTCATCCGGTCGCCGCCGCAGCCATCAGCCCGCGAGCCGGCCAGGTCGGATTCGTCGAGGATCTCGTAGGTGTATCCCTGCTCGGTCAAGAAGAGCTGGCGGTGATGGGCGAAATCCATCTCGCGGGTGTCGCGGCTCACCAGCGTGTAGAACTGCGCGGGCATCTCGCCTTCCTTGGGCCGGAGGATTCGCCCCAGCCGCTGCGCCTCTTCCTGCCGGCTGCCGAAGGTGCCCGAGACCTGAATCATCACGTTGGCGTCGGGCAGGTCGATGGCGAAATTGCCGACCTTCGACAGGACCAGCCGGCGGATGACGCCCCGGCGAAACTTGTCGTAGAGGTCTTCGCGCTCGGAGTTCGGGGTCTGGCCGGTGATCAGCGGAATGTCGAACCGCTCGGCGATCCGCCGGAGCTGCTTCAAGTACTGGCCGATGACCAGCACGCGGTCGCTCGGGCCCGTCGTGCCGCTCGAGCAGCAGCCGCCAGGAGCTCGTCCTTGACCGGGTTCTCGCTGGCCAGGCGGAACTTGTCGCGCCACTCGGCCAGGGCGTATTCCATCCGCAACGAGGCCGGCAGCCCCAGGCGGACCTCATGGCAGCTGGGCCTCGGCGATCCAGCCCTTCGATTCGAGCACGCGCCAGGGCACGTCGTATTTCTTGGGCCCGATCAGGCTGAAGACGTCTTCCTCGCGGTGGTCTTCGCGCACCAGGGTGGCGGTCAGCCCGAGCCGGCGCCGGGCCTGAATGTCGGCGGTGATCCGGAACACCGGGGCCGGCAGCAAATGGACCTCGTCGTAGATGATCAGCCCCCAGTCGCGCTGGTTGAACACGTGAAAGTGCGGGAAGTCGCCGTCCTTCTTGGGCCGGTAGGTCACGATCTGATAGGTGGCGAGCGTCACCGGCGCGATGGTCTTGGAGTCGCCGGTGTAGGTGCCGATCTTGGCCGACGTCGAGGTCGGTCTTGTCGAGGATTTCGCGCTTCCACTGCTCGACGGCGGTCGTGCTGGTGGTCAAGACCAGGGTCTCGGTCTGGAGCGCGGCCATGGCCGCCAGGCCGACGATGGTCTTGCCGGCGCCGCAGGGCAGCACGATCACGCCCGAGCCTCCCGCGCACGTCGCCGCCGGCGTGAAAGGCGGCGACGGCGCCCGACTGGTACTCGCGGACGACAAACGGCAGCCCGGTGCTGGTCTGTCGCCGCAGCGACAAGATCAAGCCCGGTCCCCGGCGGTGTAGCCCGCGAGGTCCTCGGCCGGGTAGCCGACCGAGATCAGCGCCTGCTTCAAGACGCCGCGATGGGCGTCGTCGATGGCGAAGCTGGTCTCGTCGAGCCGCTCGCCCAGGTAATCGCGCACTCCGCGCTGCCGCGCCAGCTCTTCGAGCAGGGGCCGGTCGTGCGTGATCAGCCGAAGCTGGCCGTCGATCCGCTCCAGCCGCACGCGGCCGTACCGGCTGACCAGCTCGCGCAGGTCGGCCGGCACATTGGAGGGCAGGGGAAACTTGGAGTAGGTCTCGAGCGCCGCGATCATCACGTCGGCCGGTCATGCCGGCGGCCGCCGCGTTCCAGAGCGAGAGCGGCGTCAGACGGTAGGTGTGGATGTGCTCGGGGCTCTTCTCCAGCTCGGCAAAGGGCGCGATCGCGTCGCGAGCCTCGGCGTGGAGCGGGTTGTCGACTTCCAGCAAGATCGTGCGATCCCCTTGCACGATCAGCGGATTGGCGGGGTTGTACTGCATGGTCTCCTTGCCGCAACGAGATTCATCAAGGCGCGCGGCGACGTTCGATCCGTTTCGCCTCGCGCCGCCGAGACCGAACGCTCCATCGTAGACGAGCGATCTCCTGCTCGCAAGGTCGCCTTCGCGCGCGGTATGGGTCGCGCACCGCTGCGGCCGGCGCCGGCGAGCGTGAATCGCGTGCGGAACGCCGCTGTCACTCGGGAATCCGAATGCTTCCGTCCGGCGCGATCGGGAAGAACGGGTTCCACGCGACTTCCCACAAAAACCCGTCGGGATCAGAAAAATAGCCGGAATAGCCACCCCAGAACGCATCTTGCGCACGCTTCAGGATGTTTCCGCCTGCCGCCTCGGCCTCGGCGAGAACGGCGTCCACCTCTTCGCGACTGCGCGCATTATAGGCCAGCGAAATTCTGGGAACGCCCTGACCGAGAAGAGCGACATTCGCATCCTTGGCAAGCTCGTCACGCGGGAACAGGGCCAGAGCAATCCCTCCTGCTTGAAAGAATACGATTCCGTCAGCCTTGGCAAACGACCGTCGCCAGCCGAGACGTTCATAGAACTCGCTGCTGCGCTTCAGATCGGCGACGCCCAGCGTTATGATGCTCAGACGTTGTTCCATCGTGCGACTCCAGAATTCGGCAGCTTGCACACAAGAGCCAGGTTCAATTTAAGCCCAAACGTCTATGCGCGAAGAGCGGCCGGCGAGTCACGATCGCCGACGTCATGGTGCTGATCGCGGCCATCACGATCGGGCACGCGATGGCGCGGGCGTATGCCCGTTCCCTGTACCGAGAGATTCCTGCAGCAGCCAGCATTCGGACATTTCTGCTGTTCCAGGGGACAACGCTCTGCCTGGTGTTCACGCTGATGCTCGCCCTGATTCCGCTTCGGCTGCGCCGCCCGCGGCCGAGGCTGTCCGCGCTCGCGCGGCAACCGGGTTTCGCGGCGTGCTGCGCGGGTACAGCCGCACTTGCAGCCGGCATTCTCATAACCATCATGACGCGTCACCGGTTTAGCAGCGGGTACACGGCCTACTTTTTTTGGGCGTCGTGCGCCAGTTGGGGCGACTCGATGGTGCCGGGAGCGTGGCTGTTCCTCGCCCTCTGTGGGCGTTGGCGAGCAAAGGCTGACTGGATCGATCGGCTCGGCAGAATCTTGGGCGCGTTCTGGATCATTTACCTCGCGCACCTTGTGTTCAACGAGCCGCTGATTCGCTGGCTCCCCGCCGTTTGAAGGAGGGCGTGCTCGTGGAACGTTCCGCGCCCGACTCCAGTTCCGGACGACCGGCGCGATCGTCGGGGCCTGGGTCGTGCTCGCCGTCGCCCGGCGATGGCGCCCGCGGGTTGATGCGGTCGACACAACGGGCCGCCTTTTGAGCTACCTTTGGATTGGTCTTGTGACCTTGGAACTCCTGGCGCCGTGGTACTGATCGCTGGAAACACGGTGCGCTTTAATCTTCTTCATCGGCCCCTTTGAGATCGAACTCGGTAAGCCCCATTTCCTTGGCGATGGCGGCCATTTGCTCCCGAACCTCAAACATCCCCGGCGGCCGCGTGCGAGGGTCGAGCGCCAGGCATGCCACGATCAGCTCGTTGAGCGACGCGGGAATGCGTGTGTTGATCTTTATGGGAGGGGTCAGCTTGCGATCTTCGCCCGGCTTGGGGATGCCTTGCTGGGCGTATCGCCCGGTGAACATTCGATACATGGTGGCGCCGAAGTTATAGATGTCGGTCTTCTTGTCGACGACTTTCTCCGACGCCTGCTCGGGCGCGATGTACTGGGGCGTGCCTTGCACCCGGTTTTTCTCCTGGCCGCGCACCCAGGCGGTGCCAAAGTCGATCAGCTTCACCTGCCCGGTCTTGGTCAGCATGACGTTACCCGGCTTGAGGTCGCCGTGGTAGACCTCGCGCCGGTGCATGTGGCTCAACGCCGAGGCAACCTGGCAAAAGATAAGTACAAGCTGGCCCAGTTGCGGGGCCTCGATCTCGTCAAGCGTCTTTCCTTCCACGTACTCTAGCAGCAGCTCGACCCCTCTGACCTTGAACCAGGCCCGCTTGAGCCGGCAGTCGTACACCTTGGCAATCGCGGGGTGATTGAGCTTCTTGGCTGCCTCGAATTCGGTGAGGGCTTGCTGGACGTAGACTTCGTCGTCTTCATCTTGCTTGCGTACGACTTTGAGAGCATAGCGCTTGCCGCCGTGCGTCTTGTCGCTGATCAAGAGGATCGTGCTCCCCGCGCCGGTGCCAAGCTGGTTGACAACGCGGTACTTCATTCCTGCGAGCTTGGGCGTGGTCGAGACTTGTGCCATGCAGTTCCTCGTTCGGTGAGGGCCGGTCATGGCCCGTGGAGTATGCGACGGTCCGTTGTCGCGGTGCCAAAGGGTGACGAAATACCCGGGCCGCTCGCCACGGGTCGAAAGAGATGCGGGTCATTTGTCGGGAATGATGCTTACCAGCTCGATTTCGAAAATCAAGGTCGCCTTGGGAGGAATCGACGGCGATTTTCCGGCGTCGCCGTAGGCCAGGTCAGGCGGAATCACCAGCTTACGGACCTCACCCACCTTCATCCCCGGCACCCCTTGGTTCCAGCCGGCGATCAGACCGTCGACTCCGATCGTGACGAGCATGGGTTGCTGTCGTTTGCGCGACGAGTCGAAAACCTCGCCGCTCTCGAGCGAGCCGACGTAATGGAGCGTTGCCTTCTGACCCGCCGTCAGGGCGGGCCCGGTTCCTTCCTTTATTGTTTCGTACACGACGCCCCCCTTGGTCGACTTGGATTCACCCTTGGGAGTGGGCGCCGCCGGCGGGAATTTGGCCGCCAGCGCTGCCGCGTCGGTGGCTCTCGGCGCTGGTGCGGCCATCTCGCCCTGGGCCTGGGCGGGCTCGGCGTCCGGCGATTCCTTGGGTATGACTGCGCCGGGCGGCGTCGTCGGTACGATCGCCCCCGGGTCGTCGCAGCCACTGGCAGCGAAGCTAGCGATAGCTCCAACAACAAAACCCTTGCGCCACGATTTCATGGATTGCGACCCTCTCAATGTTTTCGCACGTCCATTTGTAGAGTCGCCTTTCGCTCCGCGAAAGGCCGTGCTTTCGCGGAGCGAAAGACGACGATGTCGAATGATGAATCCGGCCGCTCGGTGCACGCGAGAGACGATCCTGGGGCGGCAAGCGGGAACGACACGCACGGTGCGCGGTTTCCGCCTGTTGTCAATTATGGCGCGCCCGAGTCGGCCGCGGCCAGACCTTCCGCGATTTAACCGACGGGCGCGGCACCTTCGCGGCCGTCTCAGAGGTCCGGTGAGCTGCACACCGGTGCGACCCGCAGCCGCGTCACGGCGATCCGCCCGGTGAAACAGACGTCGACGTCGCTTCCCGGCGCCCGGGCCCTTGCCTGGTAGTTGCCGGCGTAGACGGCCCGGCCCGACTCAACCTGGTAGCAGAGCGGCAGGGGGGCGGGATCGAGTTCACACGGCACGATTTCCGGTTCGGGGTCCTCGGGCACGAGGTGAGGCAGGTTCACGTTCCAGAACGTACCCGCTTCCCAGGGGAGCGCCATCAATTTCAGCAGAATCGCGCGCGTCCAGCGGGCGGTGCGCGGCCAGTCGAGCGCCCGTCCCCGCGCGAGATACTGCGACACGGCGATCGCCGGTACGCCATGCAGCACGGCTTCGCGCGCGGCCGCAACCGTTCCGGAATAATGGACGTCGCAGCCAAGATTGCCGCCGGCATTGATGCCCGAGAGCACCCAGCTCGGCCCGGGGGCGAGGTGGTCAAGCGCCAATCGTACACAATCGGCGGGTGTGCCGCTGACTGCAAAAAACGCCTCCGCCGGCTGCGAGACGACGATGGGTGCGCGGGTGGTCACGCTATGACCGCATCCCGAAAACGGTCCCGCGGGCGCGACGACCCGGCACGGCCCCAGCTCGGCCGCCGCCTCCAGAAGCGCCGCCAGGCCCGGAGCGTCCCACCCGTCGTCGTTAGTGAGGAGAATCGTCCCTGCCATGGCCCCCGCGTGCTATTTTGGATTTTGGATTGGAGCGGGGCATCCGAGCCGCGGTCCCGCATGACATTTTGGATCTTCGATTTTGTATTTTGGATTGGAGCGGAGCGTCCGAGCCCTGTTCCTTCCGGGTCGTTTAATCCAAAATCCGAAATCTAAAATGGCCGTGACGCTCATTACGTGATAAGTTGTTTCCACGAGGGTCGCAAGGGGAGGGCTTTCCAAGCCGCACCAGGCCGATGACGACCGATTTCTTTGCTCTCACGGGGCAGCGAGCGCTCGTGACAGGCGCCGGCCGGGGCATTGGAGCCGGCATCGCGCGCGGCTGCACGCCGCAGGCGCGCTGGTCGCCGTGTTCGACTGCGACCCCCGCTCGGCAGAGGCCGTCGCCGGCGAGGTCGGCGGGGTTGCCTTGATCGGCGACGTCTGCAGGGAGGACCACGTTGGCCTCGCGGTCAAGGAGGCGGAAAAGCGGCTCGGGCCGCTCTCGATCTTGGTCAACAATGCCGGCATTACCGGCCGCACCGATCAAAGCTGGAACCTCAAAGTCGACGAAGTGCGCGAGGTTTTCGAGGTCAACGTTATCGGCCCGTTCATTTTCTGCAAGGCAGTTGCTCCCCTGTTGATCGAACGGGGTTATGGGCGGATCGTCAACGTGGCGTCGATCGCCGGCAAGGAGGGCAACCCCACCCTCATGCCCTATTCGGCGTCGAAGGCCGCCGTGATCGCCATGACCAAGTCACTGGCCAAGGAACTGGTCGGCAAGGGGGACATCACGGTCAACGCGATCTCGCCGGCCGTGATTCGCACGGCGATCCTCGACGGAGTGGCCCCGAGCACCGTCGAGTACATGATTTCCAAGATTCCCATGGGGCGGACCGGCACCATCGACGAGGTCGCCGCGCTGGTCCATTATCTGGTCAGTCCCGAGGCGAGTTTTACCACCGGCCAGTGCTATGACATTAGCGGCGGGCGAGCGACCTATTGACGCGGCGGCGAGCTCCGGGCCCGGCGGCGCACCGGTTTGCGCTTCGAGCCTCCGGTCTCGGTCATCGCACCGCTCTTTCGCCGCCGGCTGGAGCGGATCCGCCGCTGCCGCGTGCCGTTTGAGCTCGAGATCAATCGCCGGCCCACCCGGCGGATCCTCGGAGGTTACTACCGATCTCGGCACCTGGTTCGGCTCTATTCACACGACCAGAAGGAAGGCCAGCGGCCCGTCGAAGAGCTATTTGATACCTTCCTGCACGAAGTCGCCCACCACCTCGAGTACACCGAGCCGCACACATTCGGCGCGCGGTGGTGTCACCGCGTGCCGGGCCTGATGCACAGCCGGCTGTTCTGGCAGATTCTGGGCGACTTGAAGTGGCGCTGGGCCGAGCTTTGCGCCCAGCGCCGCACTTGAAACTAAACACGCACAGGTCCCCCCCTCTCCCCCGCGGGGAGAGGGTGCCCGAAGGGCGGGTGAGGGGCAACGCCGTTAAGCACTTTTTCGCGTGAAATCGGGCTGGTCAGGAAAGTGAGATAAGAAAAACTGCCGGACTCCCCGCACATCTGACTACACGTCAGAAAGGAGTCTGGCAGTGAAGTCTAGAAAGGAACGCGACAAACGCGACGGCAAGAAACCGCAGCGCAAGACCAATGGCGACGATCTGCGGAGGGCGCTCAAGTGGATCGTAAGCGACAGCATTTTCGCCCGTGTGCGTCTCCATGGCAACGTCAAATGGAAACCCCTCGCATTGGTGTGCCAGGCGGTCTTTTGGGTCTGGAGTTCCCAGCCCGGGTTGGTCGAAGCGGTGGAGGATGCCATCGCCACGCTCGCCAAGCTATTCGGCAGCGACGCCGTAGCTGTAACTTCCTATCAGGCTCTAACTGCCGCTTTGGTCCGTTACACGCCCCAACTACTCCCCGCGCTGTGGTGCGCGTGCAAAGTTTGATGCAACAGTCTGGCGAAGCCCATTGGCGCGTGGGGAAATGGCTGCCGTTGGCCGTCGACGGTTCCCGAGTGAGCGTGCCGCGGACCCAACAAAATGAAGAGCGGTTCAATAAACCAAGAAAGCGACGCGGAAAGAAGAAATCGCGAACGAACAAACGCGGTCGGCATGCGCACCGCAAGCGGCACAAACAGAGCACGAAGAGTCACTATGATCCCCAAGCTGTGGGTCCGCAAATGTGGTTGACACTCCTGTGGCACATTGGTTTGCGGTTGCCCTGGTGTTGGAAGCTGGGGCCGTCGTATTCCAGCGAACTGCGCCGATCTGGAAACGCTGCTCTGTGAGCTGCGGTTCCCGGAAGCCACGCTGCTTTGTGCTGACGCCGGCTTTTACGGCTATGAGTTCTGGCGGTCGATCCTTGATCGTGGTCACAGTTTCTTGATCCGCGTCGGCGGCAATGTTCGGTTGCTGAAGGGCTTGGGGCTGGTTCGGCAAAGGGGCGACATCGTTGACCGCTGGCCCGATGCCGTGATGAGGAAGAAGCAACCGCCTCTGGTACTGCGTCTGCTCCGCTTCCACGATGGTCGCGGCGAGGTCTACCTGGTGACCAACATTCTCGATGACAAGGAATTGACCGCCGAGCAAGCCGGTCTCATTTACCGGGGTCGCTGGGGAGTAGAACTCCAATTTCGTTCGCTCAAACAGACCTATGGCCGAGCCAAACTGTGCGCCCGCACTCCTGAGATCGCGGAGATCGAACTGCACTGGTCCTTGCTGGGGCTAACGATGCTGCAACTGCTGGCCACGCAAGAACAGACCCGGGCGGGCGAACCCGCCGACAAGACCAGCATTGCTGCCGTGCTGCGCATCATCCGCTCGATGATCGCGGATCCATCGGAAGCCCGTCCGCCCGGCGCGTCGCTGCAGAACCGGCTGCGGAACGCCACGACCGATTCGTACCAACGCCAGAGCAAAAAACGAAGTCGCAATTACCCGCGGCGAAAAGAGGAGCCGCGCACCGGTCCACCAATTATCCTCGACGCCACGGCGGCGCAAAGAGGGACGGTGCGCAAGATATTGGCTCGTCAAAGGGCAGCGTAAAATGCTTAACGGCGTTGCCCCTCACCCGCCCTTCGGGCACCCTCTCCCCGCGGGGGAGAGGGAGCGCGAAGGCCGAGGCGGGCGCAGTTGTCCCCCTCTCCCCCGCGGGGAGAGGATGGCCGAAGGCCAGGTGAGGGGGCTTTGCGAGATTCAGAGTCGCCCCGCAGCGAGACGCTGGTAACGAGCATTACGAGAGGTTTATCATCGTCGTAGCGAGCGGAGATTGTACGAAGGCCAAGACGTGGTTGTCCCGCGAGATGAAGCACCCGAAGCATTCCAAGTCCGCTTCAGACCATATGCGGCAGCGGTGGCGCCAGCTCCGAAAGACTGCAACGATTCCCGAGCGAATGCTTTGGGGGCTGCTCCGCGACCGCCGATTAGTGGGGGCGAAGTTCCGCCGTCAGCACCCCATCGGGCCTTATGTCGTGGATTTCTACTCTTCGTCCCACAGACTGGTCGTCGAGCTTGACGGCCGCAGCCATCATGACCGCGGCGTCTATGACGTGCAACGCCAGGAGTATCTCCAATCCGTTGCCGGATTGCGGGTATTACGTATCGACAACGACGACGTGCTGCGTGATCGCGAATCTGTCGTCTTGGGGCTAGTCAAGGCGCTGGGATTCGAGCCAGTGTGACGCGTCGATCGTGCGCTCGGACGGATGATGGACTACACGGAGCGGCGGGCCCCACACCCTACTTCGCGGTGGGCTTTCAGTTGTGCGGCGCCCCGCTCACCCGCCCTTCGGTGACCGCCTGCGGGCCGGGGCCTCCGGTTGTGCGGCACCCCCCTCACCCGCCTTTCGGTGACCGCCCGCGGGCCGGGGCTTCCGGTTGTGCGGCACCCCCCTCACCCGCCCTTCGGGCACCCTCTCCCCGCGGGGGCGAGGGAAAGCCCTCCGGTTTGACTTCGTACACGACGACCGGGTCGCTCACTCGGCCCCAGACGAGGCGCACGCGATCGGGGTGCCGAGCGACATACTTTTCGAGCGGGCTCGCAGGCGCACCCGCGTAGCGTTCCTTGTCGATCAACAAATACGCGACACCATAGTCATTGATCGTCTGGGCGACCGATTCGGGGTCGGCGTTCTCGAGGCCGGGCCGTTCGGCCGTGGACACTTCGAGCCCCGGGCGGCCGGTGCGCAGGTAGACCTCGCCAGGGTGCCGAGAGAGCACCACACCCGGGCGCGCCCTTGGGCCGGCAAGCCATTCACAGGCGGCATCGAAATCGCGATGGGTCGCCTCGAGAGCGCGCGTGCGGCCGGTGGCCAGCATGAAGAATGAATAAGGAAGCGACGTCAGCAGCAGCACACCGGCCGCGAAGGCCCGCCGGCGCGATGCCCGCATGGGGAGTTTCCGCCGGCGCAAGAGCTCCCAAAAGCGCCCGACACGCCCTCGGCGGCGCCAAGCAGGATGAACGGGACCAGAGGGATCAGGAACCGCCCTGCTTCGGTGTACGGCCAGAGCACGAGGATGCCGAGCGTCGCCAGCGGAACCAAGCTCGCCAGCCGCCGCCGCGGCGCAGGAGCACGCGCACCCAGCCCGCACCGACGACCAGGGTCGCCAGAGCGGCCCAGAATGTCGCGGCCAACGCGATCACTCTCGAGCTTTGAAAGCGGGTCGCCACTTCCACGACCGGACCGGTGATCTGGTCAGGGAGGCGCTGCACGTAAAAGAGCACTTGCTGGCCGAATCGCTCCGCCCCGAGTGCCCTCCCCTGGGCGAACAGCCCGGCCTGCGTGCCTGCGCGCGCGCCGTCACGGCCATCCAGACGAGCCACGGCGAGACCAGTACGCTCGTCGCCGCCGCGACGATCATCGCATTGCGCCAAGAGCGTCTCCAGGCCAGATCGATCAAGACGGCGATCAACAGGCCCAGAGCAACCTGGCGGGTTAACAGGCAAAGGGCCAAGAGCAGGCACAGAGTGGCCAGGTTGTGCGCGGGCAACTCGGGTCGGTTTCGCGCCGGCAAAGCCGTGAGCATGACCAGTTGGCAGAGAAGCAAATAGAGCGGTTCCGACAAGATCGCGTTGCCGGTTCGCACCCAGAGCCAGTTGACGGCCAGAGCCATGCCGAGGAAAAAGGTGCTTGGAGTGGTCGTGACCCGCCGAAACCAGCACCAGCCCGCAAGCGCCGCTCCGATCGTGCACAGTGCGGAAACGCAGTGCGCCGCCACGAGCGAGCGGCCGGTCGCTCGCCACGTGAGAGCCAGAAGCACGGGATAACCGGGCGGGAAATGGGCATGCCGAGGGCGATCGGGGTGATCGATGGCCCGGTATCCCTGACCGCTATCAAGCGCCTGCGCGAGCACGGCGTAGCCGGCCCCGTCGAATCGCGCCGGCGCGGTCCAGCCGCCGTTTGAAGCGATGCCGGCGGCTGCCGTCGCCGCGACCACGAAGCCGGCCAGCAGAGTGGTGGCGCTGCCGGCTCGCCGCGAGTGCCAACGCTCGAAGAGCACGGTCTCCCCTCCGCAAATCGGCGAGCGATCGCTCTGCCGCCGATGAGCCTCCCGCGACCTGATTGGATCAGTCGGGAAGGGCTCGCTGCAAGGGGATGTGTGCGCGGAATGATCGGGTTGGCCCGTGCGACGGGCCGTAGCGCCAGGCCGGCGCTCGTTAAACGACGTGCGCCCGCTCGCGACGAGCGCGGTCATCGCGGCGCGCGGCCGCATGCCGCGTTCGCGATTTGAGCCGGGCCGTCGGCGTGGGCGCTCGCTGCCGAAGACGCCGCGGTGCCCGGCTGCGGCGCTCCGGCGGCCGTCGACCACCGGCCGCCGCGCCGGCGGTTCCAGCGCTTCGAGACCGCGCCGGCCTCGCCCGCATAATCGGCGTCAAGCTTGCGAACCGCCCGCAACTCGATCTTGCGGACCCATTCGCGCGTGATACCCAG
The DNA here is from genome assembly GCA_963830625.1 of uncultured Isosphaeraceae bacterium. Taxonomy (GTDB): domain Bacteria; phylum Planctomycetota; class Planctomycetia; order Isosphaerales; family Isosphaeraceae; genus CAWHMZ01. The sequence goes on from CAWHMZ010000018.1 coordinate 52,430, forward strand.
CCGCCGGCCTATCTCCTTGAGCGTCAGCGGCACCTCGCCCTCCAGCCCGTAACGCAGGGCCAGGATCGTTCGCTCGCGCTGTTCAAGGCGATCCAACCGATCGAGCAACAGCCGGCGTTCATCCTCGGCCTCGAGAACGGTATCGGGGGCCCTCTTGACGTCGGGCACCCCCACCGGCGACCAGCAGTCTCGGTGGGCGGTCACGCTGCTCTCCAGCTTGAGCTGCCGCGCATGTTGCGCTTTCGCGACAAGTGACTGCTGGGTCTCGGAGAGCCCCAGCACCCTTGCAACCTCTTCAAACGTGGGCGCACGGCCATGCTCGCGACAGAGTCCGCGCTCGGCACGCCGCCAGCGAGTTAGCAGGCCCACCATGTGCGCAGGTAAGCGAATCGTCGGTGTCGTGTTGATGAGAGCGTGCCGGATCGCTTGCTTGATCCAGTAACTGGCGTAGGTGCTGAACCGCGTGCCAAACCGCGGCTCGAACTCCTGGGCGGCGCGGATCAAGCCCAGGTTGCCTTCGCCGATCAAATCGTCCAATCCCAGCCCGCGGCCCAGGTAGTCTCGCGCGATCTTCACGACCAGGCGCAGGTTGGCCTGAATCATCCGAGTGCGCGCCTCGCTGTCGCCCCCCGCAATCGCCTCGGCCAGCGAGCGTTCGTCCGAGGCGGTCAACAACGTTTCGTCCTGGATTTCCCGCAGGTAAACTTGCAAGCCGTCCTGAGACGCGCTCTGCGTTTGCGTGTGGATAATTCATGGAAAAGAACCTCCCTCGCACGTCCCCCTCCAGCAGGGGCCAGACGCATGACTGTCGATTCCGTGCGACTTTCAATCCTTTACGAGGGGATCGAAGGGACACACTCACTTGCCGAAAGAGTCCGTCCTGTAGGAGATCATCCTGAAATGTTCGACCTGCACCCGCGTTACAACCGCTGCCGCTTGCGCTTGCGTGCGCGCTTTCCACCGTGGCTTCCCATACGCGGGTGCCGGAGCACCTTCAAACCAAGTTGCAAATTACGCCAAAAACCGGCGCTAATTTTCGGTTTTTTTTCGCGAAGCGCTTCGAAACGTGCCATAAGCTGAATTGCCGGAATGGCTTAGTGTGGCCAATTGCGCCACCACGATATCGGAAAAAGACTTGCGCTCTCACCGGTCGTCCGTATTGTCCGAAATCAGAAAATGAGGCATAGTATAAGGCTAAACTAAGCACCGCTCTGTGCGTTCGGGCGTGGGCATTCCATTAAGGTCTGGCATGTATTGGGCCGAGGAGGTTTAATTAATGGGATTCTTGCGTGCGATGCGTTGGGGTCGCGAGGGCACGCTCAGCGGCGGATCACTTACTTTGGCTTTCGGCCTGGGAGCACGACGTCAGAGTTTGGATCTGTTCGGCGATGGGGCGGAAGGGAGCAGGGGTTCACAAATCGGGTGATGCGGCCGCTGTTTTGGAAGGCCGCTTGAGAGCAACAAGGAGGAGGAGACTCGATCGATCTCGATCCGTGGGAGGCGTCGCGATGCCTGCGGAAGACGACGTGGCCGAGTTGCTGGCCAAGGCGAAAACCGGCGATGAAGCGGCAATCGCCGATTTCTTGTCGCGGTTCGAGAATGAAGTCCGCATGATGGTGCGTGCCCGGCTGCCCAGGAAACTGCGCACGCGGTTCGACTCGACGGATTTTGAGCAGGCGGTATGGCAGAGCTTTTTTACTGACCTGCGGCGCAACCTGCGGAACTTCGACAATATCGATCATCTGCGGGGATTCTTGTCGGGGGTGGTTCGGAACAAGGTTCAAGAGCAGCACCGCCGCTTGACTCGAACCGGGAAGTATGACGTGTCGCGCGAGGAGCGGCTTTACGTGCGCCGCGGCGATCGCGATGTGCCGCGCGAGGTGATTTCGCCCGAGCCTTCGCCGAGCAAGGCAGCGCAGGCCGACGATCGTCTGAGGCAGTTGACGGCGGGCCGCAGTCCCTGGGAGGTCGAAGTGATCAGGCTGCGGTACGCAGGCTTGACCTTCGACGAGATCGCTGCGCGAACGGGCATTCACGAGCGCACCGCGCGCCGGGTCATCGACTCGGTGCGCGCGCAGATGGAGGCCCACAAATGGCAATAGCCGGCAACGGGCCCGGCGGCCTCGAGCGGTCCGACTCGCTGACCGCGCCGGCCAGTGCGCACGGCGAGGAACGCCGCCGGGTTGGCGCCAGCGAGCAATCTGCGCCTGAGTCTTCCCATGCGTACCTGAGTTTCAGCGAGGCCCTCGCCGCGTTTGCAACCGCCTGGGAAGACGGCCGGACGACGACGGTTGACGAATTCGTCGACCGCCTCGACCCCGACGATCGAGAGGGCGCCGTCGAGCTGATTTACCGCGAGTTCTGTCTGGTCGAGGCCGCGGGCTGGAAGGCCGACCCCGCGCACTACCTGGAGCGGTTCCCGCGCCATCGCGAGGCACTGGCGCGGCTCTTGCAACTGCACGACGAGTGCACGCCGTCGCTCTTGGGCCGCTGGGTCGACTGCGCGCCGGCCGAGCATAACCTGCCGGCGGTTGGCGACGCAGTCGGTCCGTTCGTCTTGCGTCGCGAGCTGGGGCGCGGCAGTTTCGCGCGGGTGTTCCTGGCTGCGCAGACGAACCTCGAGAATCGCCTGGTGGTCGTCAAGGTATCTACGCGAATGACGCGCGAGCCGTGGCTCTTGGCTCGAGTGCGGCACGCGCACATCGTCGAGATCGTATCGCACGCGCCGGTCGACGATGGGGCCTTGCACTTGATCTGCATGCCGTTCTGGGGTGGAGCGACCTTGGCGGCGGTACTGGCTGCGGGGCGCGCGCGGCCGCGCCCGCCGTCGTCGGGCCGCGACCTGCTGGCCGACCTGGATGCCGTCGCCGCGCCGGAGTTTCCGGCGGTGCATCCTGCGCGGCCGGCTCGGGAGGTCCTCTCGGCCTTGTCTTACACGCAGGCGCTGGCGTGGGTGGGCGCCCGGCTCGCCGAGGCCCTCGACTTTGCCTTCAGTCGCGACGTGGCCCACGGCGACGTCAAACCGTCGAATATCCTGCTTTCGGCCGACGGCAACCCGATGCTGCTTGACTTCAACCTGGCCCGCGACGGCTCGCCGCTGAGCCCCGAGGGGGGCGCCGGCGATGCGGGCGGGACGCTCGGCTACATGGCGCCCGAACGGCTGGCGGCCCTGGCCGCGGATGATTGGCCGGCGGACGACGACCGCGCGCTTCAGTCGACGATCTGCGACGAGTCGAGCTTGAGCTGGCAGCCGCCGGCGAACCACGGCGCGGGACCGAGCCTGCTCGACCCCGCCGCGCACCGCGCCGATCTTTACTCGCTGGGTATGGTATTGCTCGAGGCGTTCACGGGCGTTCAACAGTCGCGGCCGGCGGCCGGCGCAGGCTCGGCTCGCAAGAGCGCGCGGCGCGGGACCGCGGCCGCGCCCGTGCTGGCCGCCGCCGGCGGCGGCGAGACCGCCCTTCGCTTGATCGAGCATGCCGAGGTCGCCGGGGGTCGCTGCTTGCCGCCGGGGCTGCGCGTGATCCTGGCGCGCTGCCTTGACCCCAACCCGGAAGAGCGCTACCCGTGGGGGCGCGAGCTCGCCGACGACCTCGACCGCTGGCGCACCGACCGGCCTTTGGCATTTGTGCCGGAGCCGTTCTGGGGGCACACCCTGCCCCGCAAGCTGCGGCGCGGGCGCCGCGTGCTCTGGGCAGCGGCCTTGTCGCTCGTGGTCGCCGCGGCCGCGACTGCGCTCGCGGTGTTGCACTCGCATCAGACACTCGCGAGCATCGCAGTTTACAAGCTGGCGCGCCTTTTCGACGACCCGGCAGCCTACCCCCTGCGGCGCTCGAGCAAAGACTGGCAGCAGCACCCGCAGCGGACGTTGGTCTCATTTCGCGCGGCCAGCCCAAGCCTCCCGCAGGGCGCCGAAAACCCGCTGCGCGTGCTCTCGAGTTACGACGTGCTCGGGGCGGACGATTGGCGCGGCCGCGATGACGTGCGGTTGTTGCCGGCCGCCGATCGCGACGACCTCGAGCTCTGGGTCCTCGAGCAGGCGTTTCGCTATTGCCGGACGCTGGCTGATCGTCCCGATTCGCCGACCGATTGGCAGCGCGCCCGCGACATCCTCGATCACGTTGCCGCATCGAGGCCGATCGAGGCCTTCGCGCTCTTGGGCCGTCGCTTGAGCGAGCAAATGGCCGCCGATCTCGATCCCGGCGCTCGGCGCCAAAAATAGCGCTGCGCGCGCGGCGTCGGGCTTCCGCGAAACCGTTTCGGCTTGGCTCGATCACTACCTTCTCGGCGTCGCGGCCGAGTGTGACGTCGATCGCAGAACGCCCGTTGCGGCCCGGAGCGCCGCCAGTCTAGCGCGGGCGCGGCAGGCGGGCAAAGCGGCCGCGCTCGACCGCCTATCGCAGGCACGTCGCGAGGGCCTTGAGTGCGCTTTGGCGCACTACTGCGCGCTACTCGAGCTGCGGCCTGAGTCCTACTGGGGGAACTACCGCGCAGCAGTTGTTTCCTATGCACTGGGCTCCTTCGCTGCGACGGCCCGTTATCTGGAAAAGTGTCTGGAGCGGCGCCCCGGCAACGCGGCGCTGCGCGGGCAGCGCGCGGCCTGCCTGGCGTGGCTGGCACGATACCCCGAGGCCATCGAGGAATGTAACCGGGCGCTGGCCGCAGAACCCGACCTGGCTGAGCTGTTCCGCACCCGGGCATTTACCCGCTTGGGCTGGGCACAGTTGGGCGGTCTGACCGAGGACATCCACCGTTTCGAAGTATTGAGCAGGCGGCTGCCGCCCGCTTTCTGGGGCAATTCGCCCGCGAGCACCGAGCTGGCGCTTGCGCCCTTGCAATTGCCGCGCATCGAGCCTTCCGGCCGGTTCAATGCCGAGTCGACGAGCGACGAGCCGGCGTTCGACGATCCGCTAAACGCGCCTGGTGCGGCCGATCCCGACGAGATCGACGCGCGGGCCGTGCTCGCCGATACCATTCTCAGATCCGGCGAGCGTGAAGTGGGCTCGGTCGAGCTTGACAAGATCTTGCTCCTGGACCCCGATCATTTCGCGGCCAGGATGTCGCGCGCCTTGGTCGCCATCGAAATGCGGCGGTTCGACGAAGCGGCCCGCGACCTCGATCTGATCGTCAACCACGGCGGGCTCTTCCAGTACTGCCTCAAGGACCCGACGTTCATCCTCCGCTTCCACGAGGCGGCGCGCGCCTACGAATTCCAGCGCAAACCCGCCCTGGCCAAAGCCATTGCCGGGAAAGCGCTCGAGTTTGCCGATCGTGAGGCCGATCGCGACATCACGCGCGTGGCACGGGCTCTGCTCGAAATCGATGTCGAGCGCTCTGACCTTGCTTTGCAACGCCTAGGCGCGCTCTTTGCCGATCCGAAGCTGCCGGATCGCGTCGACGAGAGTCCCGCGCTTCTTAATCACTTCCACGAAGTGACCCACGCTCTGTTGCGGCACGACCAGGTGAAGCAAGCCTGTGAGTTTGCCCGGAAAACGCTCGACCTTGTCATCAAGCTTCGGCGGCATTCCGCCGAGTCGCATTTCAATCTGGCGCGCGCCTACGCAGTGGCCGGCCGCACCGATCGGGCCATGATCGTGGAGGCCGCGGACCAGCTCTACCACGCTACGGCCAGCAATCGCGAGTTTGACGACAAATACCGGCGCAGTCCGGCATTTGACGCCGTGCGGGACCAGATCGCACCGGTGCTGGCGCAGATGCCTGAGATCCACCGTCTGCCCGACCCCGACGGGGAATCTCGCCGACGGTTTCTCGCGTCGAGTTCCCGGGTTCCGTGAAAACGGTTGCGGTGCTGGGCCACGCGGCGCCGTCGGGCCGGCGTCTGTTAACGTCTTCGCGCCGCCAGCATCTGGCTTATGCCGCAAGACGCGCACCCGGCATGCGCCTGGGTCGTGCAGCCGTGCGAACCTGCGTCGTCGGCGGCATGGGCTTCGGCATCGGTCGCGCATCCGTGGTCGCCGCAGTTGCAATTTCCGCAGCCGGCTGGGGCGTCTTCGTCGTCGACGTCGAGCCCCGCCGGCTCGAGCACCACGTCAAGGTCGCAAAGGGCCCGAAACCTGGCGCGCCACAGCGTCGCATCGAGGCGATGGGGGCCGAGGTAATGGAGCACGATCGAGCGCCCGTCGAGAAGGGGCTCGACGTCGAGCAGGTCCCACGGCCAGTTCGCGCGCTCGAGCACGTCCTGGCAAAGGGCAAAGCGGCTCGGCCGCGATTCGGCCGCATGACGTGACTCGGCCACGTCTTGAGCGCTGGCGGGGCGGAGCACGCGCGGGCGCTCGTCTGGCCCGGCGGCGCCATCGACGCCGCTCGCGCCCGTGCCGGCGCCCTCTGGCTCAGGCGTCGCCAAGAGGACCTCTCCCAGCTCAACGCCCCGTGGCGTGTGGACGACGACGATCTGGCCGCGCTCGAATGCCCCGTCGCACTCGGGCGCTCCGGAAAACCGCCCCACATGCCCCATGATTCCGTAGCGGATCAGGTAAGTGTACACACTCAATACCTTCGCCCGACGGGCCGCACAGGCAGATGCACCCTAGAACGGTCGCTCGAGCCCCGTGGCTGACCTTGGCGCGTTCAATCAGAAACGATAGCGCCGTGAGAAACAAGACCGCTTATAATTGTGAAGATCGAGCAAGCCCGTTGGCCGCCGGCTCGTCAGAGCGACGCGATCAATTTGCCGCTACGGCCTTACGCCGCAACGAGCGGGCATCGAAGGAGCGATGGTGCAAAAGCGCTCAAACGGGCTCGCGCAGAGGGAAGAGGCATGACGCAAGCGCGGTGTACGCTTCAGGTTCGTGGGCTCGATTGCCCCAAGGAAGTCGATGCGCTCAGCGCGGCCCTGCGCGACCAGCCGGGGGTCAAAGGACTGGGTTTTGACCTGATCCACGGCACGATGACGGTGGACTACTTTGAGGATCTCGTCGATCTCGACCGACTGATCGGGCTCATTGCCGACCGCACCTCGTTACAAGCGACGCGACAAGGCGACGTGGAACGGATTGCTCCGTCGTGGTGGTCGCGGCACAGGCGGTGGGTCTTGACCGGTAGCTCGGGATTGGCCCTGGCGAGCGGCGTGGCGGTCTGGTGGCTGGGCGCACGGCTGGGCCTAACGGATGCCGCCGCCGCGCGCGGCGCCCGGCTCTCCTACGTGCTGGCGATCGTGGCCGGCGGAATCGATCTGTTCCCCAAGGCCGTGCGCAACCTGCGCCGGCTTCGATTCGACATCGACGTGCTGATGGGGCTGGCGATCCTGGGTGCGATGGCTCTGGGCCAGTGGGACGAAGCCGCCACGGTGGCCTTTCTGTACGGACTGTCGGAATCGCTCGAGGCGCTCAGCCTCGAGCATGCACGGCGGTCGATTCGCGCGCTCCTGGAGCTGACTCCGCCGACGGCCGAGCGGATCGAGCCCGATGGGACCGTGCAGACCGTCGACGCCGGCCAGGTTCGCCGGGGCGATCGGATTCTGGTTCGCGCCGGCGACACGATCCCGGTCGACGGCGAGGTCGTCGCTCGGGCGCTCGAGCGTCGACCAGAAGACGATCACGGGCGAGTCGGTCCCGGTCTTACGCGGGGAGGGCGACCCGGTCTACGCGGGGACGGTCAACGGCGACGGCACGCTTGAAATCAAGGCCTCGGGGCCGGCGAGCGACGCGCTGATTTCGCGGGTGGTGGCCCAGGTGCGTGCATCGCAGGCGGGGCGCGCGCCGATCGAGCGGCGGATCTCGCGGTTCGCGGCGGTGTACACGCCGCTCGTGATCGGGCTGTCGCTTCTGGTCATGCTCGTGCCGCCCCTGGTGGCCCTGGGCCGCGGCGGCCTTGCCGCATGGGACTCTAGCATCTGGCGCGAGTGGTTTGGCCGAGGGCTGGTCGTGCTGGTGACGGCGTGCCCGTGTGCGCTGGTGATCGCCACGCCGGTGGCCGTGGTCTGCGGCCTGGCGGCGGCGGCGCGAGGTGGCGTGCTGATTCGCGGCGGCGAGTTTCTCGAGGAAATCGGCCGGCTGCGCGCCCTGGCCTTCGACAAGACCGGCACGCTGACCCTGGGCCAGCCCGACGTGGTCGAGGTCGTTTGTGCGCCGGGCCAGGATGACGAATCGCGGGTTTTGCAGATCGCGGCGGCCCTGGGCGACCGGGGCGGCCACGTGCTGGGCAAGGCGATCGCCCGGCACGCGCGGGACTGAGCCTCGACGTGCCGGTCGCCGACAACTACGTCGCCGATCCCCGGGATGGGGGCCCTCGGGCGCGTCGACGCGGTCGAGTATCATCTCGGCAGCCATCGCTACATCGACGAGGCCGGGCTGTGCCCGCCCGAGTTTCACGCCCAGCTCGACCAGGCCGAGAAATCGGTCGGAACGGCCGTCGCGCTGACGGCGCGGTCGGGCCCGCTGGGCTGGATCCGCCTGGCCGACCGCCCGCGGCCCGAGGCGGCCCGGGTGCTGGCCGAGCTGCACGAGCTGGGGCTCAGACCATCATGCTCACCGGTGACAACGCGCGGACGGCCTCGGCCATGGCCCGCGAGCTGGGCGTCGGCGAAGAACGAGCCGACTTGCTGCCGGCCGACAAGGTCTCGGCGATCGCCGAGCTCGACGCGCGCCACGGTCCGACCGGCATGGTCGGCGACGGCGTCAACGACGCCCCTGCCCTGGCCGCCGCCAAGGTCAGCATCGCACTCGGCGGCATCTCCAGCGGGGCCGCACTCGAATCGGCCGACATCGTCCTCCTGGCCGACGACCTGGCCCGGCTTCCCTGGCTGATCCGCCTCAGCCGGGCCACACTGGCCCGGATCCGCCAGAATATCGCGCTGGCGCTTGCGACCAAGCTGCTCGTCCTGGTCCTGGCCGTCTTCGGCTGGGCCAACCTCTGGATGGCGATCGCCGCCGACGTCGGCACCAGCGTGCTGGTCATCGTGAACGCGCTGCGGCTGTTGCGCAGCTGGCTCAGTAGGGGTTCCCTCATCCCGCTGGAGCGAACGGTTCGCTGGGCCGCGGGTTGATGCGCGGCGCAGCCGATTGCATGCGCTTGACTTCCGCCTCGACCGCGGCCACGGCGTCGGGCGTCGCCAGCACTTCGAGGGTCGTCTCGGCGACACGTACGGCCGTCGACAGGCAAGGTCACGACGCGGTTCCGCGCCTGCTCAAACGGCCGCGCGTTGGGATAGTTGGTGCCCGGCTCGAGCCCGGTCACATAACCGTCGCGCAGGCCGGCGGTGTTCTTCCAGAGAGTGAAGGCCGGCAGTTGTCGACTTGTCGAAACCGCAGGACGACGCCCTTGTCGCCCGCGTGGTTGCGCAGCATGCGCCAGCGTGCGCCCGTCGCCGTGCGACCGGCCGAGCAGCTCGTAGTAGTAGACTTGCTCGGTGTAGCCGGGCTCGGGCGCGGCATAGCGGTCGTGGTGTTCGAGCCCGACGCTGCGCTCGCTCGTCGCGCGGCGTGACCGACTGCGATCGGCGCGACGAACCGCGCGCCGGGTCGAGGAACGGCGGCCCGAAATTCCAGTGGTAGAGGATCTGCATCTCCACCGGCTGGTCCTTGAGGTTGATGAACTCGTCGCGCACGACCAGGCGTTTGGACCCGGGCACGGTCGAGATCCGCGTCACCATCCGGATTTGCGGCCCGAAGAGGCGCGACTCGTCGACATGTCCCTCGATCGACGATCTCGTGCGGCGGCTCGGTGCCGATATGCACGGCGACGTACGAGGCCGGGATGTTGGCGATCTTGCCGTGCAGGCCGTAGGTCGTGTTGCTCTCGGAGCCGTCGGGCTTCTTCGTCTTGACCTCGTAAGGCGCTCCGTTGTTCTCGAGCCCGCACCGGGCCAGCAGCTCGTCGAAGCCGTCGAGCCAGCCCAGCCCGCCGTGGCCGCCAGGTTGACGAACGCGGGATGGACCGGTCCGTCGGTGACCGGCGAATCCCAGCCCACCCGGTTGCCGTCGTACCAGCCTTTCCAGAGGCCCATGCCCCGCGTCGGCACGATCGAAAACCGCAGCGCACCGTTGTCGACGACGATCAGGTCGACCCCGTCGCGCCGGCCGCCGCGCAGCCGGTGCTTGGTGACCGACCACGCGTAGTCGCCTTCCAGCCCCACGGCCGGTGGCGTCGAGCGTGAAGCTCTCTTGCCACACTTCGCTCGAGACATCGGTCAGGACGAAGGTTGACATGGCTGATTGATTCCCAGCTCGTGATGCGAATTGTCGTGCTCGCAATCGGCCATCGTGCGACTGCACAGAGATACAACGCCGTTGCTCGCACATCGCATACACTCTGGGTCCGGCCTCCGGCGCTGGCAACTCGTCGCAACGTGCCGCTGGCTCGAGCGTCGCGCGGCACATCGGAAAGTCGTCTGCCGGCTGTTGACTTGAGCCACCTCGGCGGGTTTAGCCTGAACCTGAGGACTGACGGCAGGTCGTTGCCTGGCTCTTCGAGTTCAGTCCGATCATCTCCCTCCCCTTGGTCGGTCGTGCCGGGCCCTCCCCGAGACAAGATCACACCAACACAAGGAGATTGGCTCCCATGGCAGAGTTCAACGACCGGAAACATGCGGCCGCGGATTGCTCGTTTTGCGCGGCCGTCTCGCGCCGCGACTTTGTGCGGACGATCGGCGCCGGTGCGCTGGCGGCGGCCGTTCCGCTGATCGGCAGGACCGCCGCGGCCGCGGGGACCAGACCAAGGTGCGGCCCGACCCCGTCGGCGCCCGCCGAGACCGCCGTCGCGCGGTTTCTACAAGACGCTCACGCCCGAGCAGCGCAAGCTGATCTGCTTCCCGTTCGACAACCCGCTGCGGAAGACGGTCAGGAACAACTGGGACATCGTCAAGCCGGCGATCAGCGACCTGAAGCCCGAGCAGCAGGCCCTCTGCCGCGAGATCATGAAGAACCTGTGCTCGCGAGGACGGCTACGAGCGGTTCATGAAGCAGATGGAGGACGACGACGGCGGCTTCGAGACCTACCACGTGGCCGTCTTCGGCGAGCCGGGAACCGACAAGCCGTTCGAGTGGGTGCTCGACCGGGCGGCACGACACGCTCCGCGCCGACGGCAACAGCGTCGAAGGGGCGGCGTTCGGCGGGCCGATCTTCTACGGCCACGCCGCCGACGGCCACGACAACGAGGACGCCAAGCACACCAACAACGTCTGGTGGTACCAGGGCGAGCAGGCCAACAAGATCTTCCAGACCTTGGACGACAAGCAAAAGGCCCAGTGCGCTGGTCGCCAAGGCCGAGGCCGACGAAGCCAAGACCATCAAGCTCAAGGGGAGCGAGCTGCCGGCCACCGGCATCTCGATCGCCGACCTCGACAGCCAGCAGAAGGCGATGGTCAACGACCTGGTCGAGATGATGCTGCGCCCCTTCCGCGCCTGCGACGCCGACGAGGTGCGCGCCTGCCTCGAAAGCAACGGCGGCGTCGACAAGCTGCGGCTGACCTTCTTCAAGGAAGGCGATATCGGCAACGACGGCGTCTGGGACATCTGGAAGCTCGAAGGCCCGGCCTTCTCGTGGTTCTTCCGCGGCTCGCCGCACGTCCACACCTGGCTGAACGTCGGCCAGAAGGCGTGATCGACGCCAACACGCAAGCGCGGATCGCAGGCATGTCCGCAATTGAGGAGACCCCTCGCCGAGTGCTCAGGGGTGCCGCCTGCGTGCGTCTCGGTCACGAGCATCCCATGCTGTTGCCGCAGTTGAAGCAGCGATAGCAGGTGCCGCAGCGGACGGTGAGCGCGCCGCAGTTGTCGCAGGCGGGAGCGTCGCTCTGGAAGTGGGCGAATGGCGGTCTTGCGCATCGAGGCCTCGTCGATCGGTCGCCATCGGCGTCGCCGGCGCAGCGGCGGGCTCGGCACCGAACCGCGCCCATGACGGCCTCGGCGTGCTCGAGGTCGGCGATGGTCGCGGTGCGGTGGCCGTTGACCTTGAGCACGGGCGCGGGCGGCGGTGCCGGCTCGGGCTCGGAGTCATCGTCGGCGACGGGACGCTTGGGCGCGTTGGCCTCGCGGTAGCCGGGGATGAACTCCATGCCCAGCCAGCGGAAGATGTAGTCGGCGATGCTCTTGGCGATCGGGATGTCCGGGTTCTTGGTGAACCCGGCCGGCTCGAACCGGCTGTGGGCGAACTTGTTGACGAAGACCTCCAGCGGCACGCCGTACTGCAGGCCGATCGAGATCGACGTGCCCAGCACGTCCATCAGGCCGCCGATCGTCGAGCCCTCCTTGGCCATCGTGATGAAGAGCTCGCCGGGCCGGCCGTCGGGATAGAAGCCGACGTTGATGTAGCCCTCGTGGCCCTGGATGTCGAACTTGTGGGTCAGGCTGTGGCGGGTGTGCGGCAGCCGCTCGCGCCGCGGTTGATTGGCGGGCGGTGCGCGCCGGCGTGAGCCGGCCGCGGCGGCCAGGCGAGCTCGCCGGCGGGCGCGTGCGCGTCGAGCCGCCGGTGGTCGGCCGCGGGGGCCTGGCCGCTCTCGCCCGACTCGGCCTTGGTGCTCACGGGCTGGCTCCCCTTCGAGCCGTCGCGGTAGATCGCCAGCGCCTTGAGCCCGAGCTTCCAGCCTTCGAGGTACGCGTCCCGGATGTCCTCGACGGTCGCCTCGTTGGGCACGTTGCACGTCTTGGAGATCGCGCCGGAGAGGAACGGCTGCACGGCCGCCATCATCCGCAGAGTGGCCCGCGGAAGTGAATGCTCCGCCCTCCCTGCGGCGGGGCGAACGCGCAGTCGAAGACCGGCAGGTGCTCGTCCTGAAGGCCGGGCGCCCCTCGATCGTGTCGTGCTCGTCGATGTAGTCGAGGATGCCCCGGATCGCCGGCTCGTCGTAGCCGAGCTTGCGCAAGCGCCATCGGCACCGTCCGGTTGACGATCTTGAGCATGCCGCCGCCGGCCAGTTGCTTGTACTTGACCAGCGCGATGTCCGGCTCGATGCCGGTCGTGTCGCAGTCCATCATGAAGGCGATCGTGCCGGTCGGCGCCAGCACGGTCACCTGGCTGTTGCGATAGCCGTGCTTGCGGCCCATGCTCGAGGCATTCGGCCCAGACGGCCTGGGCCTCGGCCAGCAGCTCTTCGGGCGCCGACGCGATCGATCGCCTCGGCCGCATCGCGGTGCATCTCCATCACCTTGAGCATCGGCTCGCGGTTGACCGCGAAGCCGTCGAACGGGCCGACGTGCGCCGCGTGCTCGGCACTGCGTCAGGTAAGCCTGACCGTGCATGATCGCCGTGATCGCCGCCGCCAGCGCCCGGCCCTCGTCCGAGTCGTACGGCAGCCCGCTGGCCATCAGCAGGCTGCCCAGGTTGGCATACCCCAGCCCCAGCGGCCGGAACTTGTGGCTGTTGGCCGCGATCCGCTCGGTCGGGTAGCTGGCGTGGTCGACCAGGATCTCCTGCGCCGTGATGAAGATCCGCACCGCCGCGCGGAACCGCTCGACGTCGAAGCTGCCGTCCTCGCGCCGGAACTTCATCAGGTTGATCGACGACAGGTTGCACGCCGAATCGTCGATGAACATGTACTCGGAGCACGGATTGGACGAATTGATCGGCGCCGTGTTGGGGCAGGTGTGCCAGCGCTGGATCGTGTCTTCGTACTGAACGCCGGGATCGCCGCAGAGCCAGGTCCCCACGGCGATCTTGTCCATGAGCATCCGCGCCTTGTAGGTCTGCATGGGGCGGCCGGTGGTGACCGCGCGGGTGGTCCAGTCGTGGTCGGCCTCGACGGCGCGCAGGAAGGCGTCGGTGCAGCGGACCGAGAGATTGGCGTTCTGGAACATCACCGAGCTGTAGGCCTCGCCGTTGAAGTTGGCCTCGTAGCCGGCGCGGATCAGCGCCTGGGCCTTCTTCTCCTCTTTGGTCTTGCACTCGATGAACTCGAGGATGTCGGGGTGCCAGCACTTGAGGGTCTGCATCTTGGCGGCGCGGCGGGTCTTGCCGCCCGACTTGACGACGCTGGCGATCGCGTCGTAGACCCGCATGAAGCTGACCGGGCCCGACGGCTTGCCGCCGCCGGAGAGCTTCTCGTGGCTGGAGCGCAGGGTCGAGAGGTCGGTGCCCGTGCCCGAGCCGAACTTGAAGAGCATGGCCTCGCTGGTGGCCAGCCGCATGATGCCTTCCATGTCGTCGCTGACGCTCTGGATGAAGCAGGCCGAGCGCCTGCGGATACTGGTAGGCGCTCGTGGCCTTCTGACACGGCTGCGGGTCTCTTCGTCCCACCGCCAGTTGTTGGCCGGGCCGGAGATCCCGTAGCGGTGGATACAGCCCGACGTTGAACCAGACCGGCGAGTTGAACGAGCCGTACTGGTTCAGGCACAGCGACGTCAGCTCGTCGTAGAACCGCTCGGCGTCGTCGGCGGTGGCGAAGTAGCCGTCGGCCTTGCCCCAGTCGGCGATCGTCCGCGTCACGCGGTCGATCAACTGGCGAACCGAGTACTCGCGCTTGCCCTCCGACGGGCAGCCGTTGCCGCTGGCCACGTCGCCGTAGAAGTACTTGCTGGCGACCACGTTGGTCGCCAGCTGGCTCCAGCCGCGGGATCTCGCAATCGGTCTGCTGGAAGATCACCCGCCCGCGCTCGTCCTTGATCTCCGCGGTCCGGAGCTCCCAGTCGACCTGGTCGAACGGGCTCGCTCCCTCGGTGCTGAAGACCCGCGGAACCTCCATGCCGCGCCGCCGCCGGCCTCGGTGGTCGCCGTTCCGCGCCGGCTCTCGCTGCTCGGCTGTCGCCCCCTTCGCTGCCCGTTCGCTCACCGTTGCCATGACCGCTCTCCATGTCTCGACTCAACCCGGGTCGTCCAACGACCCGCACCACAACAGGTTAGCCGATTTCTGTTCAAAAGTCCAGAGGTGTACCGCAGTCGAGCTGGGTTTGACGCCCCGAAACGCACGTTGAAATCCCGTCTGCCGAGGAGTCGAACAATCGAATCAGACTCGCGGGCAGCGTCTCGCGGTTCGTTGTGCTCGATTCGGACCGCCGGGAGCAAGTGCTTTCGGCAAGCGCTGCGCCTTCCCGACGACAGAAACGAGCACTTGGCCCCGAGATCGGTCCTGCACAACCGGCCTCGTGTGCGCTGGCCAAGATCCTCACTGGCTCGCGCCGTCTGGTGTCGTCGCCGTCCTGCGTCGATCCATCGGTCACTCCCTCCGCTACCTCCATGGTCCGCTCTCCCAGAGACCCGCATATGGTAGCATCCGATTCCGCGATGAAAACGGGCTACCCCGGAAAATAAAAAAACCGTTCTTCGGCACACGAGAACGGGGCCAAAGGACGGTTTGAGGGAGCTGGAGAATCTGGAACAGGCGGCAAAAACCGGTTACTGAGGCTGAACCACGCTTGTGATCTGCACGGTCGTGTAGTTCTGCCGGTGACCGTTTCGGCGCCGAACGTTCTTCCGCCGGCGGAACTTTTGAATAATGATCTTCTTGGTGCGGAATTGAGTTGACGATCTTGCCGACGACATGAGCACCATCCACCGCTGGGGCACCGATCGTCGCGTTGCCGGTCTCTGCCGCGATCAGCAGGACCTTTGAGAAGACCAACTCGTCACCGGGCTCGCCCTCACGCCGATCCACTCGAATCCGATCCCCTTCTCGCACACGGAATTGATGGCTGCCGTCCTCGATGATTGCGAACACGCTTTTCTCTCCTGAGCCGAGCCCGCGTGGTTCGCGTGCGCTCCGGTTACCAATCCACGCGCTGGGCTTGTCCCACGACCCGGCGCCCGGCTGCGCTTTCACGATCGACGGTCGTCGTTCTCGATTCGTCGAGCCGAACTCATCTTAAATGGCTGCGGATGAAAAGAGAAGAGCCGCACGCGCGCACGGTCCGATCCAAGAAAGGAGACAGTACCTCAATTCTATGGGCTGTTCGATAGAATAAATAGAGTGCGTTGATTGGATAATACTAATCGGGTTACGCGAGCGAGCGGGATCGAGTGCGTGCAGCAGGCCTGAATGAAGAGGTCGAATCGCAGGTGGTCATAACCGTCCGACTGACCGTGTTTGGTTGTATCATCCTGGCTAGTTTCGGCCAGGAGATTGGTGCATCTGGCCAGACGCAGGCTGCACAAGAGTCATCTCAGGCGCCGTCGTCGCGGGTCGCCGGGGCGTCTGCCGCGGACGCAACGACACACGAACTTGATGCGTCTGCCGCCGCGGCGAAGAACCCGGGCGCGCAGCGCCACCGCCCGACGTCGCGGCCGAGATCGCGGCCCTCGAGTCGATCGAGCAGTCCATCGTCGATCGTCAGCCGATTGACGCGTGGCAGTTTGGGGCCGTGCGAGCCCGCTACCAGGCGCTGATGGAGGCGCGCGGGCAAGCGGCCGGAGGTTGAAGAGGCGATTCGCGACCGGCTGGCTGGTCTCACCAGGCGCGAACAGGCTGCGTCGTTCGCGCGTACCTTTCAGACGGTCCTGGCGGCGAGTCGGCGTCGGGACCGCGAGATCGCCCAGGTCGAGCAAAGTCTCACCTCGGCGGCACGAGCCCACGCCCGCGGCTATAATGCGGTCGGTTTCGTTCAGCCATCGGCGCGGCACCGTCGACGGCCGGAAGCTCTATGCCTTGGTCGGCAAAAGCGGTTCGACGCTGGCGTTCCTTGATGTTCCGCCGGGGCTTGAGATCAATCCCATGCTCGCACACCGCGTTGGCGTGCGCGGTGTGATGCACTACAGCGAGGACTTGAGCTGCCGCCTCATCACGGTGCGCGAGATCGAGACTGTCGAATCCAGGCGATGACACCGAAGTCACATGCGCTTACCTTTTGCCATCGCCAGGAAGTCGCGAGCTTGGGCGTCGTCGGGGCGGAGGCGGAGGACCTCCTCGAATTCGGCGGTCGCCTCTCTGATTCGACCCAAGTTGACCAGGATCGCGCCTAAGACATGGTGGGCCTCGGGATTCTGGCGATTGCGCCGGATGGCTTCCCGCAACTCGGAAATCGCCTGGGCGGAGTGCCCTTGCCGGGCCAGGGTCAGTCCGAGGTCGATCCGCGAAGCAGAGTTATCGGGGTCCAGCCGAAGGGCCTGCTGGTACTGGACGACGGCTTCGTCCAGCCGGCCGTGGAGGACGAGTGCTCCACCGAGTATGTCGTACGCCTCGGTGTACCAGGGCCGTAGCTCCACGGCTTTGGTCAACTCGTTGATCGCCTGGTCAACCTTGCGTTGGTGAAGAAAAGCGATGCCCAGATTGAAGTGAAGATTGGGGAAGTTCGGCTTGAAGCTGGAGCGCCTCGCGATAAAGCGCGATCGCCTCGTCGACATGCCCCTGGTGCACCAGGGCCCCGCCGAGGCTGAGGTGAACCATCGCATCCTTCGGCCGCAACCTCCGGGCTTCGCGCAGGTACGCGATGGCCGCGTCGGTCTCACCGCGGCGGTCAGCAGGACACCCAGGTCGTAGGTGGCCTCGAAGTAATGGGGGCGGAGGCGCAGAGCCTCGCGGAGCTCGGCGTAGGCGCGGTCGAACTTACCAAGGTCGGCCAGCGACGTGCCCACGAAATGATGCAGCTCCGAGCTCCAGCTCGCGTGAGCGAGCGCCTGACCCCAGAGGTGCTCACTGCTCTCCCAGACGCGGCACTGGGCCGAGCAAAGCGCCATCAGGCCGCAGGCGATCACGAGCGTACCGGCTCCGGCACCCAGAGCAATACTGGGCGCGACCAGCGGCGCTCGTGCGAGCTTGCACAGCCCGGCGCAACCGAGAACGACCCAGGCCATCATCGGGGCGTGGCTATAGCGGTCCGACGCCAGCGACGATGCCGACACGCACCAGGCCGAGGTACGGGGACACGATCACCAGGTAGGCCGCCAACGCCGCCAGCAACCAGGGCCATCTCCTCCGCAGCCAGAACGCCGCCGACACGGCGAGCACGACCGCCGGCGAAGCACGCCGCGAAGAGCGGCGTCTGGAAATCTTCGCCTTCGGGGCGGGGATAGAACGCCGTGATCCCGAAGGGCCAGACGGTCTTCGCGAGGTAGAACCAAGCCCCGAAGCAGGCCTGAGCCACTCTGCCGACGAGCACGGGCTCTGTGGTCACCTCGGGATCTACCCAGCGCTGCTTGGCCACGAACGCCACGGCCGTGAAGGCGAGGCAGAAGACCAGGATCGGGGCCTTTCTCGATCACGACCTTCCGGACTGCAGGCCACGATGGGCGCCCGGGCCCAAGTCGCCCGAGCGGATACGCATCAAGGATGAGGAAGACGAACGGCAGGACGACGGCCGATCCTTTCGTGAGCACGGCCAGCACGATCAGGACGGACGAGCCGATCATCCAGGAACGGCGGAAAACCCCGCTCGACGGGTGGGCTCGCAGGTAGGCCAGCGTCGCGAGCAGCGAGAAGGTGATGCTGGGCAGGTAGGCCTGGGGCGACGCCCAGGCGACCGTCTCAGCCCGGAGGGGATGGACGGCGTACAGGGCCACCGGAATGGCGCAGAGCCAGCCAGAGCGCAGCTCCTAGCCGCTCCGCAACCTCGGGCATCTGCCTCGCCAAAAGCCTGACGCACAGAAGATGCAACAGCACCACGTTCACGACGTGGAAGAGGAGCGACACGAGGTGATAGCCCCGCGGGTCGAGGCCGTGGATCGTCGTAGGTGAGGCTCTGGACCAGCCAACCGAGCGGCTGATAGACGCCGCCTTTGAACGTCGTGAAAGCGAATTGGATCTCTGGCCCAGCCCAGACCTCGGAACGAATGGTTCTCGAGGATCCAGTCCCGGTCGTCCAAATCGACGAAGCCGTTCTCGAGTACAGGTGAGAAGGCGATCCAGACGCACGCGGCGAGCACGCCCCAGACCGGCCAGAGTTTTCCCAGGCTCGACGGTTCGGCCGTTTTGTGGGCGGCCTTGGCAGGAAGATTCCTTCTTCCCATGTTGCGTCGGTCCGGCGTGTGGAGGTGGGAGCTGGAGCTGCCGCCGACCGTGACGCGCGGCCGGGCCGGGGGAATCTAATCGCATTGGCCGGTTGCGTCAATCTCACCCCGAGTGTTCCGGCTCGCACGCGGTGAGCCGACGGAGCACGATCCTTCGGCCTGTGCGCCGAGCGATGCGCAGCGGAGACGAAAAGATTTCGCGGAGCCGGGACGGCCCCGGCGTCAGCCGGAAGCTCGTCCCGTTCTCCAGACAGTGACGACTCAATCCTTGCCGGCCGCGTCTTTCTTCGAGACTTCCTTTGCCTTGTCGTGCGGAGTGACCAGCGACTTGCCTGCGAGCAGCGTGTCGATTTCCTTGGCGAGCGACTTGTTGAACGGCGTTCCGGCATTCGGGTCGAAGCCGACGTGCACCGACTGCACGATTCCCTTGCCGTCGATGATGACGAGCGTCGGATAGCCCTCGATCTCGAAGGCGCCGCCGACCGAATTGCTGGGATCCAGACCGATCAGGCCGACCGACCCGTTAAGAATGTTGATCTTCTTGTCGGCGAGGGTCTTTTCGACGAGCTTGCGCACCGCGGATAACTCGGCGGGCGCCTTGTCCTGGGAAAGCGCAACGACGACGACGTCTTTCTTCGACTCGGCGTAGTTTTCGATGACCTTCTGGATCTCGGGAAGCTCCATCATGCAAGGCCCGCACCAGGTCGCCCAGAAGTCGATCACCACCACCTTGCCGGCCAGTTCGGCCTTGGTGATGGTCTTGGTTTTGGCTGGCCCATCGAGCACCGTCAGCGTGAAGTCGGGCGCGGGCTTGCCAACCAACTTGTCGCTGGGTTTCTCTTCTTGCTCGTCGGCGAATGAGTCGACCTTGGTGAAATCCTTGGGGGGGTTATAGGCAAACGACCGGTCCTTGGCGACGTCGGTCGCGATGGCGCCCGCGCTCCAGCCGAAGCGGTCGACGGTCGAGCGCCATGCCGCCGGCGCACCACGGGCCAGAAGCTCGGGCGCGATCTTGAGGTCGATGTCGGAGAGAAGCTTGGTGGCCGGGTCGATCGTCAGATACATGTCGGGCTGGTCGGCGGGGAAATCGACGACGACCGCGGAAACCGGCGGCTTGCCGGCCGCGGCCTTGGGCTCGGCGGGTGCGGATTGGAGCGAGCCCCCGAGCTGCGCGACCGCGGCGGCCGGGTCGGCGTCGGTCAAGAGCTTGATCAAAACGTACATCGGCGGCGCCGACGGCCCACCGAACAAGACAGCGCCCAGCGGCCCTTCGCGAAACGTCTCGAACACGATTTTCTCAGGCGCAGGCGCCGCCGTGTAGCGCTTGAGCGGAATGACCGAGGTGGTCAACGTCTTGCCGTCGCTGGTCACGTGAACTGGACCGCCGTCGAAATCCAGCTTGTTTGGCCGCACAAAGGTCAGCTTGAGCGGCATCTCCTGTTTCTGGGCGCGGCCGCCGATCGTCATTGCGACGTTGAACTTGCCGGAATCGGAGTACGACGTGAGCGCCTTGTACGCCTTGGCGACTTCGTCGAAGAGCGCGCGGGCTTTGGGATCATCGGGCTTGGCACCGGCCTTCGCGGTCTTGAGCTCGAGCGTTTCTTGCTTGGGCGCTGAGCCCGCGCGGCAGCGCCTGCGCCGAGCCCGGCGCCCAGCGCGAGCGCGCAGGCCAGCCCGCGCAGCACTCGACCCGGACGCGGCCGCGATGTCGTGTTGTCGATCATGTGGGTTCCTTCATAGATAAAACGAGGGCCGGACCCACGACCGCGCTCTTGGCCCGCTCGAATAGTCCGACTAAAGACCAATCAGCTTATTCTATCCGGCGGCCGGTTCCGGCGTCGAGCCATCGTGACAGGGCGCCGGCGCGGGCCGGTGGGCGCAAGCTCCACGAATCGCGCGCACGATCCATGTATCACGACGGCCGCACGGTCGCGGCGTCGCAGCAGGCGCCCGCCGGCAGGAGATGGCCCAGCTTGTCGCGCTTCGCCTCCATGTACCGCTGCCGCTCGGCCTGCTCGGGCGCGACGATCGGCACCTGGTCGACCACCTTCAGGTCGTAACCGTAGTAGACGAAAGCGTCGGTCTTCTTGGGGTTGTTGGTCGAGCAGGCGGACCCGCGAGAGCCCCAGGTCCTTGAGGATCTGCAAGCCGATGCCGTAGTCGCGCGGGTCGGCTCGGTAGCCCAGAGCCGTGTTGGCCTCCACGGTGTCGAGCCCCTTGTCCTGCAGGTTGTAGGCGCGGATCTTCTCGATCAGGCCGATGCCGCGGCCTTCCTGGGGAAGGTAGATCAAGGCCCCGGCCCCTTCCGCGCCGATCATGCTCGAGCGCCATGTGGAGCTGGTCGCCGCAGTCGCAGCGCAGCGAGTCGAGCAGGTCGCCGGTGAAGCACGACGAGTGCAGCCGCACCAGCGGCGCTTCGACCGATTGCCCAGGTCGCCCATCACGAACGCGACCGGCTCGTTGCCCGGCTCGTGCTGGACGCGGTAGCCGATGATCCGGCCCTGGCCGTAGCGGGTGGGCAAGATCGGCCTCGGCGACGCGGCTCACGAGCTTCTCGCGCAGGCGGCGGTACTTGATCAGCGCCTCGATCGAGACCATGGGCAGGCCGTGCTCGCGGGCGATCGCGTGGAGCCGATCGCGGCTGGCCACGCCGGTGCCGTCGAGGATCTCGCAGAGGACGCCGGCCGGCGCCAGACCCGGCCAGCCGCGCGAGGTCGACCGTCGCCTCGGTATGGCCCGCCCGGCGCAGCACGCCCCCCTCCTTGGCCACCAGCGGGAACAGGTGGCCCGGGCGATCCAGGTCGTCGGGCTTGGTCGCCGGGTCGATGATCGCCCGCACCGTCCGCGCCCGCTCCTGGGCGCTGATGCCGGTGTGGCACGACTTGTGGTCGACCGGCACCGTGTACGGCGTCTGGTGCGGCGCCGTGTTGCGGTCGACCATCGGGCCGAGCTGGAGCCGCGCGGCGATCTCGGGCAGGATCGGCATGCAGACCAGCCCGCGGCCGTGCGTGATCATGAACTCGATCGTCTCGGGCGTGACCTTCTCGGCCGCCGCGATGAAGTCTCCCTCGTTCTCGCGGTCCTCGTCGTCGACGACGATGATCACCCGCCCTTCTCGAAGTGCCGAAAGGGCCTCGTCGATCTTGGCAAACTCTTCGTGCATGGCTCGTTCCTTGTTGGCGGGGGTCCGGGGCGCATTCGAGTGGCGGCCCTGGCTGTGCAACCCGGTTCGTCCCAACCGCTCTTTCTATTGTAACGCGGCCGGCCAGCCACGGCGCTGCCTGGCCCCTGGCTCACGCCACCTCGAGTACGATCTTGCCGCGCGTATGGCCTTGCTGGCTCATGTCGTGGGCCGCTCGGGCTTGGTCGAGCGGAAACGTTTGCGAGATGTTGGGCCGCAGGCGTCCCTGGTCGGCGAGCTGCGCGAAAAACGCCAGGTCGGCACCACTCGACTGTACCATGACGAACCGAGCGCGCTTCGGCCGGCCAAAGAGGCCCGCCGCGGCCTGCGCGGCCCCCCAGAACAGGATGCCGGGGCCGGGCAGCGTCGTGACGTAGACGCCGCCCGGGTTAAGCACGTGCCGGCACGCGCCAAACGAGCTCATCGCGACCGCGTCGCAGATGACGTCGTAGCGCTCGCGGCGGCGCGTGAAAGCGTCCTTGGTGTAGTCGATGACAAGATCGGCGCCGAGAGCCTCCACGAAATGAATGTTGGCCGGACCGCAGGTGGCAGCGACGGTGGCGCCCAGCGCCTTGGCGATCTGCACCGCGAAGTGGCCGACGCCGCCGGCCCCGCCGTTGACCAGGGCCGTACCGCCCAGACGCAGCCCCCCCAGGTCGCGCAGTGACTGGAGGGCCGTCCCCGCGGCAATCGGCAGCGAGGCCGCTTCGACGAAGCTGAGAGCAGGCGACTTCAGAGCCGTCGCCGTCTCCTTGACCACGGCCAGCTCGGCATAGCCGCCCCCTTTGAAGACATCGACGAACGCGACCACGGAATCGCCGGGCTGAAACCTGGACGCTCCGGGCCCGTTCTCGACGACTTCACCGGCGATGTCGCCCCCCGGAATGTAGGGGAAGCCAATCCGCAGAACCAGCTTCAAATCACCCCGGCGGATCTTCCAGTCCACGGGATTGACGCCGGCGGCGCGCACGCGCACCAGAACCTCACCCTCGCCCGGTTTCGGGTCGGGCCGCTCGGCAACCAGCAGCCGATCGCTGCCGCCGTAACCCTCGATCACGATCGCCTTCATTGCCCTGCCTCACCGCAAGAACGCACCTGCGCCGTCCCTGACGCTTCACGCGCCGAACCGCGACATCGGCACCCTGTACCACGCCTCGCGCGGACAGGATACCAGACAAGTCCGTGCCGCAACACGGGCGCGCGCCGGCGCTAAACGGGCTGGCGGGCTCGTCGCCGGCTTTGCCCTTCTCACGGCCCGCCCCAGCGGCCTAGACTCGAAGGCACCGAGGATCGCGGCGCTTCCGCGGGAAGGTGTGGCGAGGTTCCGCGAGAGGAGGCCACATGCCCGACGACTGGAACGCGGCACTTGCAGATCACCGGCGGGGCCGGCTCGACCAGGCTGCGGCAGCCTACGAAAGGGCGCTTGCCGAGAACCCCGACAATGCCGATGCGCTGCACCTCCTGGGCTTGGTGTCGATCCAGCGAGGCGACCCCGCGCGGGGGGTGGCCTTGATCGAGCGCACCGTGGCCTTGCGGCCGGCCGACGCGGCCGCCCATTCCAACCTCGCCGAGGCCTATCGTGCCAGAGGCGAGCTCGACAAGGCGTTCGCCTCGTGCCAGACCGCGCTAAAGCTCCAGCCGTCTTATCCTGAGGCGCACTCGAACCTGGCCTTGATCTTGACGCAGTGGGGCGAGCTCGACCTGGCGATCGATCATTTCCGCGCCGCCATTCGCCAGAAGCCCGACTTTGCGGCGGCCCATAACGGGCTGGGCAACGCCCTACGGCAAAAGGGTGAAAAAGCGGCCGCGCTCGACCACTACCGCCGCGCCGTCGCGCTCGACCCCGCTTCAGCCGAGGCGCACAGCAACCTGGGGCGCGTGTTCCTGGAGGAAGGCAACCCCGATTTGGCGCTGGCACACTCCGAGCAGGCGGTGCGTCTCCGCCCCGATTTGGCGGCGGGACGAATCAATCTTTCCAACGCGCTGATCTTGCACGGCCGGTTCGAGGAGGCCAAGGCACATCTGCTCGAGGCCGTCCGGCTCAAACCCGGCGTCGCCGCCATCCACGTCGCGCTGGCGCATTTGTGGGAGCGGCTTGGCGAATTCGACCAGTTGGTCGCCGCCCTGCGCGACGCGCTTCGTTGCGAGCCCAGAGAACCCGGGCGCTCGCGCGGCTGGCGCTGGCGCTCAGGGCCAAGCTTCCCGACGCCGACCAGGCCAAGATCGAGCAACTCCTTGCCGAGCCCTCCCTGCCCGCTGAGCCGCGCTGGCAGCTTCAGTTCGGGTTAGCCCAGGCATTGGACGCCAAGGGCCAGTTCGACCGGGCGGCCGAACTGCTGGTTGAGGCAAACGCACTCGTTCGCGCCGACGTCGGTCGGCGCAGGTACGGCTATGATCCGATCGAGCACCACGAATTCATCGGCCGGGTGATCGAAAGCTTCACGCCCGAGTATTTCGCCCGGGTTCGCGAGTTCGGGCTCGACACCGAGCGCCCGGTGTTTGTCATGGGCATGCCGCGCTCGGGTACTTCGCTCACCGAGCAGGTGCTGGCGAGTCACCCTCGGGTTTTCGGCGCGGGCGAGCTGTGGCTGGCCCAGCGCTCGTTCGAGGCGCTTCCCGCCGCGACCGGCCGGCCAGGCAATCCCCTCGACTGCCTCGGCCACCTCGATCGCCAGACGGCGGGCCGTCTGGCCCGGCAATACCTCGATAAGCTGACGGCGATGAACGACTCGGCCGACCGAATCGTGGACAAGCTTCCCGAAAACACGGTTTACCTCGGCGTGATCACCACGTTGTTCCCGCGTGCCAAGTTGATCCACTGTCGCCGCGACCCCCGCGACGTGGCCCTGTCGTGCTGGATGACCAGTTTTGCGCACGTGCGCTGGGCTTATGATCAAGAGGATATCGCCGCGCGGATCCGCGACCACCAGCGGCTCATGGAACACTGGCGAAGCGTGCTGCCGGCGCCGATGCTCGAATTCGACTACGAGGAGCTGGTGGCCGATCTGGAAGGGACCGCGCGTCGGCTCGTGGCCTGGTGTGGCCTGGAGTGGGACCCGGCGTGCCTCGACTTTCACAAGACCAACCGGCCGGTTCGCTCACCGAGCGCGGGGCAGGTGCGCCAGCCGATCTACAGCAGCTCGGTGGGACGCTGGAAGCACTACGAGCGCTCGCTCGCGCCGCTCTTCGCCAGCCTCTCCATCCGCTCGTGACCTTCGTTCCGAAAACGCTTTGCGCGCCCTTCCCAGGTGTGCCAACGATCGGCGCGGCCACTTCCAACGTTGGCCCACGTTCGTTCCCAATCGATGTTCTATGTTGCTCGTGGAAGAAGGAGGTTGTGCACACACCACGCGTCCAGGAGCAACGGCGATGTCAAAAAATGTTAAGCGATGGCGTGCCGGTTTTCGATTCTTTCGCGCGTCCCGGCGCACCAGCAACACGTCGCGGGCCGCGATCCGTTCGCTTGAGGCCCTCGAAGGCCGCACGCTCTTGTCGGGCAGCCCGACGCCCTACACGGTCGACCTTACGAGCGATACCGGGGCGCAAAGCGGTCCCAGTTCGGGCGACCTGCGGTACGTCGTCGGCCTGGCCAATGCCAATTCGAACCCGGCCGGCAGCGAGATCAGCTTTTCTCCTGGCGTCTTTGTGACGGAGCAGACGATCACGCTTGTGAGCTCGCTGGTGCTCTCGGAGACGCAGGGCCCAGAGATCATCGAAGGCCCGGGCGCGAGCCTCGTGACGATTGACGGCGATCAGGCGGGCAGCGTGTTCATCGTCAACAGCGGCACGACGGCGACCCTTTCGGGACTGACGATCTCGGGCGGGCGCGCCAGCTCGGGCGGGGGCATCGCCAACAGCGGCGCGCTCACCGTCACGACCTCGATCATCACCGGTAACGAGGCCGCTGTATCCGGCGGCGGCATCATCAACTCGGGAACGTTGATCCTGTCGGGCAGCACGTTGTCGCAGAACGTTGCCGTGGACGGCGCGGGATTGTACGAAGCTGGCGGCAGCGCCACCCTTTCCGGCGTCAACATCAGTGGCAACAACGCGATTCCTGAATCGATCGCCGGCGGCAGCGGCGCAGGCGGCGGTATTTACCAGGCGGGTGGCAGCCTCGTTCTAAATGACGACAGCATCTCCGAGAACACGGCGCGGGGCTGGGCGGGTTCCACCGGCTCTGTCGGGGCGACCGGTCGAGCCGGCAACATCGGCGGCGCGGGGGGCGCGGGGTACGGCGGAGGGATCTACGTGTTGGCCGGTTCGCTGATGGTCAACTCGACGACAATTGAGAATGACGACGCGATGGGGGGCCACGGCGGCCAGGGAGGCGCCGGCGGGCACGGAACAACCGGCTACCACGGTGTGACGCCGCCACAGCAGAGCGCAACGATCGGCGCCGGTATTGGAGGACCCGGGTTTGCCGGCAGCAACGGCGGCTCGGGCGGCGCCGGCGGCGCCGGCGGCCGGGGGGGCGATGGTGGGATCGGCGGCGGCGGCGGCGTGTACATCGAAGGCGGCACGGTCACGTTGAGCGCTGTGACTGTGGGCTTCGATGCAGCGTATGGCGCCGGCGGCGGCGGCGGTGGCCGAGGCGGCGATGGCGGGCCCGGCGGCACCGGCGGCCGAGGCGGCACTGGAGCCAATGGAGCTTCCGGCTCTCAAATTCGCACGACCACGGCCGGCGGCGCCACGATGGTGCATGGGTTCGCGGGCGAAGACGGTGGCCCCGGCGGCCCGGGTGGTCGAGGCGGCCTCGGCGGCAACGGCGGCGCTGGCGGCGGTGGTGGCGACGGCGCTGCTGGCGTAGGCGGCGGCGTGTTCGTCAACGGCGGCGCGTTGACAATTATCGGCAGCACGATTCAGAACGACAGCGTAGGGGGCGGAACTGGCGGCGCGGCGGCAATCGGCGGCGACGGCGGCTCGGGCGGCTTCGGTGGCGCCGGTGGTTTCGGCGGGCACGGCGGCAATGGCGTACCCCCCGGCATTGGTGGTGCCGGCGGCAGCGGTGGAACCGGCGGTGCCGGCGGCTACGGCGGCCAGCCAGGTTTTGCTGGCGGCGGCGGCGCGGCGAACGGCGCCGGCGTCTACATTTCGGGAGGCACCATCGAGCTGATCAACGCCACGGTGGCTCTGGACGACGCTACGGCCGGTAAGGCTGGAGAAAGCGTGACGTCGATTGCCTATGGCGGGCATTCGGGCGCGGGCGGCTCGCCCGGAAGTCCGGGCCCCGGCGGCACCAGCTTGGGAGGAGCTCACGGCGCAAGCGGTCCCTTCGGTCACGCAG
The DNA here is from genome assembly GCA_963830625.1 of uncultured Isosphaeraceae bacterium. GTDB lineage: Bacteria > Planctomycetota > Planctomycetia > Isosphaerales > Isosphaeraceae > CAWHMZ01. The sequence continues at coordinate 79,727 of CAWHMZ010000018.1, forward strand.
GCGCAGCGGGCCGATCCGGCACGTCCAACGTGCCGGGCATCGCCGGTCCAACCGGAGCCGCTGCCGGCGGCGGCATCTATGCCAATGCGGGCAACGTGACCCTGGTCAACTCCACGGTCGCACTGAATTCCGCCAGCGGCACCTCGGCCGGCGGCGTCTGTCAGACCAGCGTCGCGACCGTCGACGCCAACAACTCGCTCTTTGCTGAAAACCGCGAGCTCGACTACTCCGGCAACGTGACCGCCCAGAACAGCCTCTTTCAGACCGGCCCGACCGGCACACTCACGGGCTCGAACGATCTCACGGCTGTCGCCGACCCTGGCCTCGACCCGAGTGGCCTCCAAAACAACGGCGGCCCCACGGAGACGATCGCACTTGAGCCTGGCAGCCCCGCCATCGATACCGGCGACATCGTCCTGGCCGTCGATGCCCAGGGCAACCCGCTTGTCACCGATCAACGAGGCCCAGGCTACGACCGCACCGTCGACGGGACGGTCGACATCGGTGCCTTTGAGCTTGGCGGGTCTGTCACGCAGGCAACCGGCGGCGCTGCCATCTCGGCCGACACCACCGGCCAAACTTTCACGTCGCTCATCGGTCCGACATATGACGGCGTCGATATCCCAACCGGCACCATCATCTTGAACGCGCCGGCCGGCTTCGTGTTCAATACCGATCCGACCGACGCTCCGAGCGTGTCGATCACGAACGTCGGCGGATCGGGCCCCGACGCCGTTGGCAGCATCACCGCAGTCTCGGCAACCCAGATCACCGTGACGATTACCACCGCGGGCGGCAACGGCACGGAAGACGAGTTGAGCTTCAGCAACATCCAGGTTCAGCCCGCCGCCGGCACACCGCTGGCCAGCGGTGAGATCTACGAGTCCGGCACCGCCGCCCTGGCCGACGTCACTCAGGGATCAGGCGGCAGCAACTGGGGTACCCTCGCCGAAGTGCCCGGGGCCGCTGCGCAGTTGGGTATTCTGACTCCGCCCTCGAGCATGGCCACCGCCGGCACGGCGTTCGCCACCCAGCCCGTCGTTGCCGAAGAGGACCAGTTCGGCAACATCGAGACCGGCGACAGCACCACCACGGTGACCGCCGCGCGCGGCAATCTGGGCACGTCGACACTCCAGGGCACGAACCTCACGGTGACGCTCGTCGACGGCATCGCGACCTTTAGCGGCCTGTCGTACGACACGGCCGAGACGATGGATATCCTCTTCACTCGCACTCCGGCGGATTTATCGACCACGTCGGGCGACATCACCGTCGCACCGGCCGCGGCGACGCAACTGGAGTTTGTGCAGGGGCCGACGACCACGGTCTACGGCAACGCGATCAGCCCGAGCGTGACGGTCGAATTCCTCGACCCGTACAGCAACGTCACCACCAGCAACGTGCCCATAACGCTTGTGCTCGCCGGCGGCTCGCCGAACGCAGTGCTGAAAGGGACGACCGGCACCACCAACGCGCAGGGCGAGGTCGTCTTTGGCAGCCTGAGCGTGAGCGACGTCGGCACGGGCTATACGCTTGAAGCCACAGCGAGCGGCATGTCACCGGCAACGTCGTCGAGCCTTTGACATCACCGCGCGGCCGATCACGGTGGAGGCCACCGACAATACCAAGTTCTACGACGGCACCACCTCGGCCGCGGCCGTGCCCACGGTCGTCTCGGGCACCCTGGCTGCCGGCGACACCTCCCTATTCACCGAGTCCTACACCACCGCTGACGAAGGCACCGGGCTTACGCTCGTTCCCACGGGGACCGTCGAGGACGGCAACGGCGGCGCCAATTACGACATCACGTTCGAGAACGCCGACGACGGCGTGATCAGGCCCGCGGTGCTTACCGCCACGATCATCGGCAATCCGACCAAGACCTACGACGGCACGACCACCGTGACGCTCTCGGCAGCAAACTTCAGCCTTTCGGGGCTGGTGGGCACCGACAGCTTCACGGTGACGCAGACGTCGGGCACGTACAACAGCGCAGACGTGACGGCGGCAACCACGGTGACCGCCAGCCTGTCGGCGAGTGATTTCACGCCGGGGTCGGGCACGCTGGCGAGCAACTACATGCTCCCGACCACGGCTACGGGAGCAGGCAGCATCACGCCGGCGGCGCTCACCGCTTCAATCGTCGGCGATCCGACCAAGATCTACGACGGTACGACCACCGCAACGCTCGCCGCAGCGAACTTCCACCTTTCGGGGCTGGTGGGCAGCGACAGCTTCACGGTGACGCAGACCACCGGCACGTACAACAGCAAGAACGTACCGTCAGCGACGACAGTGACAGCGAGCCTGGCCGCCGATGATTTCACGCCGGCGTCGGGAACCCTGGCCAGCAACTACACGCTGGCGGCAACGGCCAGTGGGCCCGGCACGATCACGCCGGCCTCGCTGACCGTGACGGCCAACAGCGTCTCCGCCGTATACGGCTCTGCGCTGCCGGCTTTGACTTACACCATCACGGGCTTTGCCAGCGGCGACACGGCGAGCGTGGTGAGCGGATCACCCGTGTTGACGACCACCGCGAAAGCAGGCAGCAACGCCGGTGCGTACCCGATCACGGTCTCGGCTGGGAGCTTGAGCGCCGCCAACTACATCTTTCCGGCGGCCGACTTGAAGAACGGCACGCTGACGATCACGCCGGCGCTGCTCACCATCACGGCGGTGTCGACGACCGCGCAGGTCGGCGCACCGTTGCCCGCGCTTTCTGTGGTGTACAGCGGGCTTGTCAACGGCGACACGCCGGCGAGCCTCACGACGCTGCCGGCTGTGCAGACGACGGCGACGTCGACGTCCAGCCCTGGCCATTACCCGATCACGGTCAGTGGCGCGAGCGATGCCAACTACCAGATCACCTACGTTCCCGGCACGCTCACGCTGGTTCTGCCGCCCGCGACGGTCGAGAGCGTTTCGCTTGAGAAATTCAAGGTGAGCAAGCGCAAGAGCGTGGAGGGGATCGTCCTGCAATTCAGCGAAGCGCTCAATGCCGCCGACGCACAGAGCATCAGGTCCTATTCGCTGGCGACCGTGCCCAAGACCAAGAAGCAGAAGTCCAAGCCGGTGGCATTGTCGACGGCGACTTACAGCCCTTCGGCGTTCACGGTGACGCTTTTGACCCGACGACCCTGGTGTTGAGCCCCTCGCTATTGCTCACGGTCAAAGCGTCGAGCCTGCTCGACGCTCTGGGCCGCGAGCTCGACGGCAACGACTCGGGCCAACCCGGCTCGAATTTCACGGCTGTGCTCAGCAAGAGCGGCGCGAGCATAACGAGTGCCGTCTCGCTGTTCCATGGTCCGAAACGGCGATTCTAATCCGCTTCAGGTCTCTCGGTGCGGCGCGGCAGCTTGGCGATTCCCCGATTGCAATATCGGGCGCCGCAGTGGATCATGTGCGGAGTAATCGATGCGGGAGACCAGACCATGGGCGGTGCGATCGATCGCAGGCAATTCTTCGAGCTCGCCGCGGTGACCGGTTTGTCGGCTGGTTTCGCGGGCAAAGCAGCGGGTCGAGAGCCATCCTTTTTGTGCGAGATCAACGATGGCAACGCTCAGGCCGCCTCTCGACCCGCCAGGCCGTTCCTGACCGAGGCCCGCAAGTTCGTCGACGTGAGCCGGGGCAACCCCAAGCCGTTCACGCTCAAAGGGGATGCTCTGGTGAAGGCGCGTTTGACGCCGGAAAGCTGGCGCCTCGAGATCAAAAGCGACGGATCATCGGAGCTTGCCCGGCCGCGCCGACTCGAAGACGGAACGGCGCTCGACCTGGCCGCCCTCAAGGAACTGGGCAAGTCGCACGGCGTCAAGTTTTTGAAGGCCATGCAGTGCAACAACATCCCATATCCGCTCGGCCAGGGGCTCTGGGAGGGCGTTCCGCTCCGCGACGTGATTCGAACGGTCGGCACGGTCGGCAACGTGCGCCGGGTTTATTACTGGGGCTTTCACAACAACGACCCCAAGCAGCTCTTCCAGTCGTCGCTTGGCTTCAACCGGGTGATGGAAACGCCCCCGTGGGAGCCGCCGCCGATTGTGGCGTATCGGCTCAACGGTCAGGATATTCCGCTCGAGCGCGGCGGGCCGGTGCGCATGATCCAGCCGTGGGCGCACGGATTCAAGTCGGTCAAATGGCTGCAAACGATCGTGCTCACCAACGATTACAAGGCCAACGACACCTACGCGCTTCAGAACAACGACCCGGACTCGTACTTGAAGACGGCCGCCTACCTCGACAAGGGCGAGACCACCTTCCGCGCGGGCGAGCCGATCGTGATGACCGGGACGGCGATGGCCGGCTGGTCGGGGCTCAAGAGGGTCGAGTACTGGCTTCGGCCGGCGACGGGCGGCGATGAAAAGCTCGCTCTTGACGACCCGGCCTGGAAGACCGCGACTGGCGCCCGTGCGAGTTAATGCCGCCACCCGACGACTGGGAACAGATCCTCCCCGAGGGAACTTCGCCCAAGGAAATCTGGGGCTTCGACCCCGCCTCCGGCAAGCCAAAGAACTGGCCCCTGCTCTACAGCATGGTTTCCTGGACCGCCCAGCTCGAGGGGCTCGCCGCCGGCTCCTATGAGTTCCGCGCCCGCACCGTCGATTTGAACGGCTTTGCCCAGCCCGAGCCGCGCACATATCAGAAATCGGGCATGAACCTCGTCCCGTGCCGCACCTTCGTGGTGCGGGCGTAAACCCCATTTCTACCGCAGTAGCTGGCCGCGGATTTTCAAGAGCGAGCCGGTGCCTGCGCGGAAGTTTTGGTCGATGACCCACGCGTCGCGCATCAGGACATAAAGATCGCCGTCGGGGCCAAACGCCAGGTCTACCGGCCGCGTCAGGCCCGCGGCAAACGTCTCGACATTCTCGGGATGGTCGGGGTCGAGTACTTTGATCCAGCCGCGCACGAAATCCATGAAGAAATACTTGCCTTGAAATCGCGCGGGAAAACCGGCCGCCGCGCATCGCGGGCAGAACGCACCGCCCGCGACCGAGGCAACGGGGTAATGATGGATCGGGTTTTTGAACCGCGGGTCGGGCGATGGTCCCTCGGCGGCCGGCCAGCCGTAGTTGCCGCCTGCGAAGCCTTCGTTGACCTCTTCCCAGGTTGACAGCCCCACGTCGTTGATGAAGATGCGCCCGCGTGCCGGGCTGCACGGCGAACGTGAACGGGTTTCGCAGCCCGAGCGCCCAGATCGCGCGGTACTTGCCGCGGGCCTGCCCGTAAAACGGATTGTCAGCAGGAATCGAGCCGTCGGGGTTGATCCGCAGAAGCTTGCCCTGCAACGTCGTCAGTTCCTGCACGGCGCACCGGCGGTCTGGTCGCCGATCGCGATATAGAGCTTGCCGTCGCGGCCGAAGTGGATCGCACCGCCTTGGTGGCCTGCAGGCTCGAAACCGCCGAGCTTGCTCTGGTCGTCGCCTTCGAAAAGGATCACCTCGCTGCCGGGCACGGCCATGTCGCCGCGAGCTGTGAGACGGCTGATCCGGTGATGCACCACCGGCCGCCGCGCCACATAGCAAATGTAGACGAAACCGTTGATCGCAAAACCCGGGTCGAGGGCAACGCCGATGAGTCCGCGCTCCCACTTGCTGTCAACGTCCACGATTACGAATGGCTGCGACAAGAGCGATGCGTTCTTGACGACCCGAAGAGCGCCCGTCTGTTCGCACAGGAAGATCCGGCCGTCGGCGGCGATAGCGAGTGCCGTCGCGCCGGTGATTCCCGTCGCGATTCGGTCGCTCGAGAAGCTCAGGCGGCAGCGCGATCGGTCCCACGGTGCCGCTGCCCGGCGTGCCTTGTCCGGCCGCCCTGAGGCTTTCGAGATACCCGATCAGGTCGGCGAAGTCTGATAGCGACAATCCCGAAGTCGGGCCGTCGGGCATGAGTGAAGTCTCGCTGGCCCGGCGTTCTTCGATTGCAGCTTTACGCACGACGTGCTCGCGGCCGTCGGCGTCGATCAGCGTCACGGCCTCGGCCGACTCGGCCTTGACGATGCCCGTGAAGACCCGCCCCTCGTGGGTCGCAATAATGGTGGGCCGATAGCCTTCGACGATCTGGCGCGAGGGCTCGAGTACCGACTCGATAAGCAAGGCGCGTTCGTACTTGCCGCCGACGTCGGAGAGATCAGGCCCGATCGTTCCTCCCTGGCCGCCGGCGCGATGGCAACGCGCGCATCCTGGCCCCTTCAAATCAAAAAAGATCGCGCGCCGCGCCGGGCGTCGCCGGTGCGCTGCGCGCGTGGCGGACGTAGGCTTCGCGTCCGGGCGAGTCGGGCCTGCGCGGTGTCTGCCCGGCGCTGGCGATGAACAAGAATGCCGCAGTGACGACAGCAATGATCACGAGGTCGCTCGGTTGCGTGGAAGTTTGTGCGGAGACGCTCAACCGATCCGGGGGTTTTCGATCCAGACCAGCCTATTCTCGTGGTGACGACGTGGACCGGCAATGGCACGCTCTGGCACGATTTGGCACGTTTTGGGTTCGTTTCACCGAAGCTGACAATAGGCTCAAGTCATTGTCAATTATGTATTTGGGACCGGATCTTGGTCCGGACATGACTTGTCTGCGGTGCCAAGTGGCGCGCGGGGGGACTGTGCTGCTTGGCCAGCAAAAGCGCGCGCACTCGTGCTGGGGCCAAAAATAGTGTCACAAGTGTCACAGCCTTTCGGGACAAGGACTTACGGCGTGACGCTTCTACTTTCGGTCGTCACGGCATAAACGCTATGGGCGGTTCTCGTCCGCAGATCGCGCCGATTTGCGCAGATCGGAAGGATCGATGAACGCGAACTATTCCCGCGAAGCTCTCGAGACGTTGCGGTGCGGTAAATCGCCAGAATTGGAGATCTGTGTGATGGAGACCTTCGGTCGCGCGTTTCGGCGGGGTCAGGAGACCCTCGCCGAACAGACAGGTCGCGCGTTTCGGCGGGGTCAGGAGACCCTCGCCGAACAGACAGGTCGCGCGTTTCGGCGGCCTGCCGCGAGCATCGTCGAGTGGGGTCAGGAGACCCTCGCCGAACAGAGTGCATCGGCCGTTACGGAATACGACGCAATCTCTGAGTGAAGAACGCCTCGTATTGCTCGCCCAGCCGGCCGCTGTTCCAGCGGATTGCTTCCGCTTTCGCAAGCGCGCGGTGCTTGGCTTCGAAGTCGGCGCCGTCCCACAGACGCTCGATCGTGGCGACCCAGGGAGCGACTTCGTGGGCGGTGGGAATGGCCGCGCTTCCAGGCGTGCAGCGCTCGGGTATCGTGAAGACGAAGCCGGCGTCGCCGAGGGTTTCAGGCAGCGCGCCGCGGTCGCTGGCGAGCACCGGGATGCCGTTGGCCATGGCCTCGATCGCCACCCGGCCGAGCGACTCGCGCCACAGCGACGGCATCAGGACGGCGCGGCTCACGCGGTAAAAGTCGAGCGGGTCGGGCGTATTCGCCATGCGATGCAGGTTCGTCAAGCACGACAGATCGACTGGAATCGCGGCCAGCGTGTCGGACGTCGCGCGCCCTTCGACAACCAGAATCGGTAGCTCGGGCCGCCGGGCGCCCAGCTCGAGCGCAATCCGCGCGAAAACCGTCACCCCCTTGTCCGGCTGCGGATTGATGAATGTCACATATTTGGGTTCAGGGTCGTCGGCAATCACGCGGTCGAGCGCGATCGGGTCGGCGATCACGGTGCCATCGAGCCCGATGTGCAGGTAATGGCGCCGCGAGTATTCTGACGGGAAAATGATGGCCGAGACGTCGGCAAAGCCGCGGCGATCACCGTAACCGAAGTTGTGCAGGTGGAACACCACGGCGATGCCCCGCCCGCGCGCCCGACGCATCAATTCCAGGCAGGCGGGATGCCCGCCGTACGTGAGCATCACGTCGGGCCGGAACCGCTCGAGCACCTGGTCGGCCAGGTCGAGAAACAGCCGCGCCTCGCGCTCGATCAGGCGCCTTGTCGGCCCGGCTGTGGGACGTCGGCAGCAGCGTGATCCGCACGCCGCCGAGCTCGAGGTCGAAGACTTCTGCCTCGCCGCCGCGTGAGAGAGCCGCCCCAACGCGCGGAACCGGTCGGTCGACTGCCGCGAGCACGTCGTCGAGCGGCGTCTCCTGAGCATAATCGAGCACGCCGCACGTGAATGCCCGGCAATCCCAGCCGCGAGCGGCCAGCAGCTCGAGCAATTCGCGGGTTGCCAAGGCGGCGCCGCTTGATGGGTCCAGATAGCTGTGGATCGAGGCGAACAAGAGCCGGTGCCTTGTCCTTGGTCCTTGGTCCTTTGTCATTAGCCCTTTGCCATCGGAGTAGGCCAGTTCGCGATCCCCGGGAGGGCGAGGTTCCACCCCGAGCCCGCGCCAGTTCGCGGTCCTCCGGGAGGGCGAGGTTCCACCCTGAGCCCGCGCCAGTTCGCGGTCCCCCGGGAGGGCGAGGTTCCATCCCGAGCCCAGACCAGTTCGCGGTCCCCCGGGAGGCCGAGGTTCCACCCCGAGCCCGCGCCAGTTCGCGGCTCGGCAGGAGCCTCGCCCTCCCGATCCCTGGCCGCGGGGCGATCCCAGCGCGCCGCGACGGACGCCGCCTATCCGCCCAAACCCGCGAGCTTCGCCAGCGCCTCGCGGTCGCCCGGGCATTCGGCCAGCACCTCGCGCCAGAGCTTTTCAGCCTCACCGGAATCGCCACGCTCGGCGGCCAGCGCCGCAAGGTTGCGGCGGGTGAGATGTCCGTAGATCCCTTGGTCGACGCTGCAAAACTGGTTCGGCCGCTTGAGGGTCAAGATTCGCCGCCAGCAATTCTCGGCGTCGGATGACTCGCCCCGGTGACGGTGTACGACCGCCTTGCGGAACCAGAGCTCGGCGTCCTCGGAGTCCAGCGACAATCCGTCGGCACAGCTCCGAAGCGCCGCCTCTGAGTCGCCCGTCATCTGGTGCACGCGGGCGATCAGTGCGTAGAGTTTGCGCGTGATCGAATCGCTCGGCGCCGAGCGCTCAAGGCTGCGCTCAAGGTGTCCGAGCGCGCCCTTCCAGTCTTTACTCTCGACGGCGATCGCACCCAGGTTAAACAAGACAAATGGCTCGTCGGGCTGCTCTTCCAGCTCGGCGTGCAGGATTCGCGCATTGCGCTCGAGCTTGCGGCCGCGCAGGGCCTGGTCGACATAACCAGTGTGCCTGATCGTGATGTCGGTCCAAACTGTCATGATGCCGGCCCGTCGCAGGCCCGGCAGGATTTGTTCGTGTACGCGATAAGTCCAGCGCACGCCTTCGCGCAGGGGAAACAGCCGAATGTGATCGACCACCGTATCGCCGCCGGTTCCATCGGGTGAAGGGTCGCAGGCGCATTTCAGCACGTATGCGGCCGGGCGGGGCGGTGCAAAGGGGACCTGCGGTCGGGCAATGTCGTGGAGACCTTCGGTCGCGCCTTTCGGCGGGGTCGGGAGACCCTCGCCGAACAAGGCGGGAGGGCGAACGTCCCCGTGAGCCTGTGCAGGCCTCAGCCTGCGGAACAGCCGCTCGAGCTTCTCTCTTTCCTGCGGTTCGACAACATCATCGGCATCAAGCCAGAAGGCATAATCGCCGGTGGCCCGTGCCAGGGCTGCATTGCGCGCCGCGCCGAAGTCGTCGACCCAGGGGAAATCAAACACGCGGGCGCCGAACGAGCGCGCGATCTCAGTCGTTCGATCGGTGCTGCCGGTATCGACGATCACGATCTCATCGAAGAGACCGCGGACTGATTCCAGGCAATGCGGCAAGTTATTTTCCTCGTTTCGGACGATCATCGTCAGAGAGATTCGCGCCGATGCGGATTCGCACGCGCACGGCGAAAGCGCTGATGAGGCAAGATCAGGCCGAGGAGATGAAGGCGCGGAAAGGAGAGGAATCTCATCCGCAGATCGCGCCGATTCGCGCAGATGAGAAGAAGAATTGACCGACGCGATCCGCCCTCGCGCAATTCTCGAGACGTTTTGGTCCGGTGAATTATTATTGTTATCTCGAGTATTGAACTAACCCGCTTCGCGGCGGGCAAGAACGAGCTCCCGCTCGACGATCGTTCGCGCCAGCGTTTCTCCGGCATCCATCTCCGCCGCTGGGTGTACGTGCTCCGCTGAGCCGGCGTTCGTGTTCCGCACGCCGGTTTTGTAAGCCCCTTCTCTGCTCCGATGCGGCATCGTGAACGGGTTGTTGCTTTCTACCAGCACCGTTCACTCGCAAAGGAGCCGCACATGACACCCTTGCGCCGCCGCATGATCGACGACATGGTCCTCCGCAACTTCACCCCGCAGACCGTCCGGTCCTACGTCCAATGCGTCGCTCGTTTTGCCCGCCACTTCAATTGTTCCCCCGAGCATCTCGGTCCCGAGCACGTTCGCGCCTTTCTGCTCCACCTCGTCCAAGAGCGCCGCGCCTCGCTCAGCCACTATAACCAGAATCGTTGTGCCTTACGCTTTCTCTACGGCGTGACCCTCGGCCGTGGCGAGGTCACCCGGACCATCCCCCCGGTCAAACAGCCGCGCACCCTTCCGGTCGTCCTCAGCCCCGGCGAGCTGGCCCGGTTCTTTGCGGCCCTCCGCAACATCAAGCACCGCGCCATCCTCATGACCGCCTATGCAGCCGGCTTGCGCGTTTCCGAAGTCACCCGATTGCACGTCACCGACATCGACAGCCAGCGGATGGTCATCCACGTCCGCCAAGGCAAGGGGCGCAAGGATCGCGATGTCATGCTCTCCCCGCGCCTCCTGGAAATTCTCCGCGCCTACTGGAAGGCGGTTCGCCCTCGTGACGTCCTCTTCCCCGGCGCCGTTGCCGACCGGCCCATTACCACCGGGTGCATCCAGCGGGTCTGCCACCGTGCCCGCCAGGCCGCAGGCCTGGCCAAGCATGTCACAGTCCACACGCTGCGCCATAGTTTCGCGACCCACCTGCTCGAGGCCGGCACCGATCTGCGGACCATTCAGGTCCTGCTGGGCCATCAGAGCTTCAGCACCACCGCCCGCTACGTTCACGTGGCCACCGCCTCACTCTCCTCGACCAAGAGCCCGCTCGACCGCCTCGACCTCAACCCGCGAGGAGGTCGCCCCTCATGACTCGACCTCGGCCCAGCGTGGCCGAGGTCATTCGAAGCTGTGTTGACGCGTTCCTGGAAAAGTGTGGCGCCAAGCTTGTCTCTGAGCAGCGCCGCGCACTGGAGGACCTGACCGCCTGCCGTACCGCGGCCTTGGGCGGTCATGTTCTGGAATGCCCGCAGTGTGGGCAACGACAGATCGCTTACAACTCCTGCGGCAACCGCCACTGCCCGGCCTGCCGGGCTACGGCGGCTGCGCGGTGGTTGGAAGCACGCGCGGCTGATCTGCTCACTGTGCCCTACTTCCACCTCGTCTTCACGCTGCCGAATGTTCTCGGCCCGCTCGCGCGTTCGAATCCTCGAATTGTCTACGACCTGCTGTTGCGGTCTGCGGCCTTGGCGGTGCTCGACGTTGCAGCCAATCCGGACCGGCTCGGTGCCCGGACGGGTGTGTTGGCCGTGCTGCATACTTGGGGCCAAACCATGCAGTTTCACCCCCACGTCCACTGCGTGGTGCCGGGGGGCGGCCTGGCGCTGGATCGGACCAGTTGGGTCGGCTCCGGGAGCAAGTTCTTTCTGCCCGTGCGCGTCCTCAGCCGGGTCTTCCGCGGCAAGTTTCTCTCGGGGCTGCGTGCGGCCCACGCCGCCGGGAGGTTGCGCGTTGCCGGCTGGTCCGCAGATCGGGCCACGGCCGACACTCGCTTCGAGCAGCTTCTCTCGGCCGCCACGCGTACGGATTGGGTCGTCTACTGCAAGCGTCCCTTTGCCGGCCCGGAGGTGGTGCTCAAGTATCTGGCGCGGTACAGCCACCGGGTGGCGATCAGCAACAGCCGCTTGCTCGGGTTCGAGAATGGGATCGTCCGCTTTCGCTTCAAGGACTACGCTCACGGCAACAAGCAGCGAGTCATGAGGCTGCCCGCGCCGGAGTTCGTGCGGCGTCTGATGCTGCACGTGCTGCCACGGGGCTTGGTCCGAATTCGCCATTACGGGCTGTTATCCAATCGCCGCCGGCATGAGGACCTTGCCTTATGTCGCCGACTCTTGGCGGGCGAGACGGTGCAGCAACCAAAGCCGGCCGAGCCCACCGAACCCTTGGAGACTCTCGCCCTGGTCACTCCTGTGCGGTCGTGCCCCAACTGTGGCGCGGCCCGCATGATCGTGATCGAGGAGTTTCCGCCGTCACCGGCCACAGTCGAACCGGCCACGCGCACCGATGCCCGCGTGGTTCTGGACAGTTCCTGACCGAGAGGGAGCAACAAGGCAACCGCCCAGCTCGAGTCACCAAGACGCCCCACGGGTGAGGTGGGCCGGATAATCCCCGCGCTCACCTCGAAAAAACGGCCTCGAAGGACCGTCACCGAACCCAACGGCGACCTGCCAATCGAATCGCCTGAGTAAAAAGGCTCATCGGCCGTTCGCGGGTTACGTCCAGGGCATCACCGAAACCGCTTGAGACGATCGAGTGAGCGATTCAAAAACCAAAGGGTGAATGCCCACCGCGAAGCGGCTCAGTTCAACGAGGTTGTATCTGCACGGCCGGCACGGCCTGCACATGCGTCAAAGCGCGCGCCGGCCGTGCAGATACAACTTTCTTCATTGCCATTCTTATCTGCGTAAATCTGCGCGATCTGCGGACAGGACTGTCTTCCTCTCGTCCGGTCGTCGGCCTGCGGATTGGCGCGAAACGGCCGCAGCGCCACCCGGCGCCTACCGTTCTCGCGCGTTCCCCATTTGGAGGCGAATCTGCGGCTGTTTTCTTCAAGCATCTTTTCGGCATCGACCCCGTTGCCGACAAAGGTCCGGCTGCCGAAGTGGTGGATGAACAGGTCGTGTGCGACGGCGAGCTCGAAACCCGTGCTGCGCCCGTTCGGCGAGGTCATCATCATCGAAGAACCCGAGCCCGAAGCGCTCATCGAGCCCGCCGATCTTGTCGTAGACGGCGCGCTTCATGAGCAAGCAAAACCCCGAAAGCTTGGACGCCGTGAACCACTGGCCCCGATGCTGTTCGCGCCAGCGGCGCGCGAACTCATCGATTTCGTGAAGGTCGTGATAAGGCACGTCCTCGACGAGCTGCGGCGGCGCCGCATAATTGGACATTGGGCCGACGAGGCCGATCGCGCCGACCCGAAGACCGCCAACCGACGAGCAGCGTTCCCCACCTTGCGAAGGGGGGGTAAGGGGGGGTGGGGACGCACAGCCTGGCCGTGGCCCAGCTTCCGCATCCGCCAGCGCAATCATCTGCTCGAGCCAATCGCTCGTAACCACGACGTCGTTATTGAGCAGCACGAGGTATTCGCCGCGCGCGACCTGAAGGCCCTGGTTGATCGCCGCCGGGAAGCCCCAATTGGTCGCATTGGAGATGATCGTGACGGTGCTGGCGCTGCATCTTGGACTCCTGCCAAGTAATCGGCTGTGCAATCCGTCGAGCCGTTGTTGACGACGACCAGCTCCCAGGGCTGGCGCGTGTGCGCACCAGGCGCGGATGCAATGCCGAGTAAATTCGAGCTGATTCCAGCAGGGGATGACGATCGAAGCCAAGCCGCTATTATCGTTAGTGCGTGCGTTCATGACGATTGCTCCGGCCTCGCGCCGGCGCTTAACGCATTTCGGCGAGGGGCTCGTGAATCCGGTGCTTCTCGAAAACGATCATGCTGTCGTAGAAATGGATGGCGTAGATCTGCGTGGTGGCGAAATTCTGTACGTTCATCACACCTTGGCGCTGATCGTAGGGAAGGTGATAGCGCTTGAACGAGGCGATATCGAGATGCCAATACGAGAGCTTGTCGGCTAGTCCCTTGGCGAGATCAAAGAAATTGATGCCATAACGTGACGAGTTGTACGCCTGCCAGAAATTGGAATGCGCGTCTTCGACTATGTAAGCGCCGCCATCCTTCAAGATGGGAAACAAGCTGAAGAATGAGGTGATCTGCTGGTCGGGGGTATGACCGCCGTCGTCGACGATGATGTCGGCGGCGCCACGCGCGAGGCTAGCTCGTGCAAGAAGTGACCGTCCGCCTGGTCGCCGGTGTAAATCTCGTACCCCCTCTTCTCGAATTCTTTGCACGTCGGCGAGATATCGACGCCGATGATCCGGGCCTGTTCGCCAAGGTACCTGGCCATGATGTCGAGAGAGCCTCCCTTTGCGACACCGATTTCCAGGGACACGCACGGCGAGCCCCTGTATTTGGCCAGGTAGCGCTCATAGATCTCGAAATAATGCCGCCACTTGTGGCAGCGCCCGTCGGTGCATGCGTCGAATAACGCCTCGAGCTCGCCCACGGTGTGGCCTCATCGGCTCATGACTTGTCGATGCCAAACGCCGCCTTTAGGGATTTGGCGGCGAAGTGGAATTACCGGGCGCCCCGAACGACCTTTGGTGGTTTTGGGAGGGCGAGGCTCCGTCCGAGCCCCGTCGCAAGCCGGCTCGCACGGAGGCTCGCCCTCCCGGGAGCGTGCAAAGCCGTCTGGGCCCGGTGTGGTAATCAGTCACCTTCCAGGCAGCGCATAAGCCATTGAGCTCACCCGATCGACGGCGTTGCCCAGCACGTGGATTTCGCCATCGCGGTCGATTATTACGCACGGCGTTGCGATGGGCAGGCGGTGCGCCCACTTGCGGGCGAAGACTTCGGCGCTTCTGTAAAACGCATCCGGCAGCCCGATGCTCTTGGAGTTGTGGCAACAGAGCGCGTCGATCACCACTACCGCCAGCCCGCGCTCGGCCGCCTGGAGGCAGATATCAGCGCCGTAAAGGTGAAACCCGAGCGCCGGGTCAAACCGTAGCGGCGTGTCGGGGGGCACGATCAGCAACAGCTCATCGAGAGTGGCAACGCGCGCTGGAAGTTCCGGTCCGTCGCACAGCGTGCGTCCGCGATCGACAACTCGGCCAGTGCGGTCAGCTGAGAGCGGTCGTCCGCGCCTATCAATGACCGGACCGACGCCATAGACGCCGGCGACGCCGATCGGTCCGAAGCGCCTTTCCGCTTCGGCGAGCTGCCCAGCGGCTGCGCCATCCCAACCATCCGGCAAAAAAACGTCTTGGTGCGCCACACGATCCAGGAACGTTTGCTGCGCTCAATGCAGACGTTCAGACCGTGCGCGGCGCTCGGACAATTCCGGGCCCGGGCCAGGTCGTGCGTCGACCCGCGGACGAGGCACGGCGATGCAAGCAGATTCGAGCGAAAAACCTGCTCGCTCGACACACACGCCCCGAATAAAAAACGAGCCGCTGGGCGGAATGGCTGGTCGTCGTTCATCGATCGCGTCCCCCAAAGGATGGTACGCCTACGCCTGGAAGAGCCGGGTACGGCGTTCCTGGAACCCAAGGAGCGAGCAGTCCACGCCGCCGCATCGGTAGAGTGGCGGGTGGGGTGCTCGGACACCCGCTTACTCAATCATTGCGGCCCTGTTTCCCTCCACCCGGCTGGTGACGGATGCGGACCACCTCGCACCCGTCCTGGTTCGGCCGGGGCCGCATCGATCGAAATCGGTGGAAGAGGGTGCGCGACTTCGGCCGGATGTTCGAGCAGGCTGCGGGCCGATCGGGCACGCTGGCAGACGGGGCGGCCTATTGCTCGAGGCGCTGGTTCCAGGGCAAAGCGGCGGCTCGACTTGCATTTCTGTAGACGTCCCGCTCGATGGCGAGCAGGAGTCGATGACGGCGATCGGGCCTGATCCGCGCCACACATCTGACAGTGCGCTGAGGCAGCGCCGCTCCGCCCGCGACGGCGCAGATAGATCGACCGTCGGGGATTCCCGGCTCGACCGGACAGCGCGGGTGCATCGGGGCGGTCCGTCTCGCTCCGCGGTACCAGTGCGTGACTGCGTAATCTTCGAACGCGGTTCTAAACTCGGGCGGATGACGTACGCAGCATACGCAGCCCACCGGGCGGGTGTCTGACTTTCTGCCCAGAATACGCAGCCCACCGGGCGGGTGTCTGACTCTCCGCCCGGGCAGTTGGCTTACGACGAACAGGCTGCCCAGCGCATGGATGTCTGGTGTTCCTCGTTCGCCATTTTCATAACCTCGAAAATAGTGGCAGAATTACCGGCTCGCGCCTGAGTCTTCGCCTGTTGCTTCGAAAGATTTCTCGCCCGCTTTTGGGCCGCCCGCATGTCTTGCGTGGCCAAGTCCTTGGCGTACTGCCGCGCGGTCGCGCGCCGCGATTGCAACTACCCGACGGTGACCGGCTGTCGCGTTGGCTGGGGTGCCTCCTTTTGCTTTCCCGGCTGCTCCGCCGGAAGATCACGGTCCCAGTCCGGCCGCAGCGCTTCGATGGAGCGCAGTCTCTCTGGCAACACCTGCAAGGCAGCTTCGATGTCCAGCAGGTCATCCGACAGGCGTTCAATTTGGTCGAACAACCCTTTGGCCTCCTTGCGGAGCGCGTTCGCTTTCGCCCTCGAGTCTTCTGCCCGGCGTTGCGCCTGGTCTGAAAACCGCGCCTCATCTGGTGAAGGGGTTCGCTTGGCCCTGGCGCACGCTACCCCAGCCTCGGCGCTTAGGTTCTTGCTGAAAGTGTCGTCATCAACTTCGGCTCTTACCTGCGAGAAGTACTCTTGAAAACGGGCCCGCACCTCTGCTTTCAAGGTCGAGGAGCGCTTGGCGGGCAACTGGTCCTCAAGCGACCTCAGCTTCGCACTCTTCTCCTTCTTTAGAATCTCAAAGCGAATAATCTCTTCACGTATTCGCTCCAATTTCTCAAGGTTCTCGAGGCAGCGGTGTATAGAAAAAAGGTCGGCGCGCAGGTTGTCCGCGATCAATATGAGCCTTGCGGCCTCATTGAGGGATGCCCTAACCATCTGTTCGGAGCGCGCATCAACAGGAGGGCCGAGTTCTTGCTCGAGTATTTCCGCGGACTGAAACTCTTCCTCGATCTTTTTTTGTGTCTCGCCCCAGGTTCGAGCGACATCTTTGAACCTCTGACGGAGTTTGGCGATTTTGCGCTGGTCCGCTTGACGAACCAATTCCGTCAGCTGCGCCTTGGGCAGACCTGGATTATCGGCGACGGCTGCGCCGCAGAGCGCGTCATCGTGGCAGGGGAGCACCGCGGTCACGACGGTCGGCACGCAAATGATGACGGACGCCCACCTCGTCACGGCGTTCATGGGTCTCGAGCACTCCCCTAAACTGAGCACAAACTACTATACGGACGCACGTTGCCCCGACAAATCTCAACGTTTCGGCGGCGTTCACGGGCCTGTTGGGTTTGGCGGCGGCTTTGGGGCTGGCGGCGTATAGCCCGTCCACAGGGCTTGCATTCGAGCCTGCCATTTCTGAATTTGCACTTGCCTTTGCCGGAGTTCCGCCTCTAAGGTTGCTGCCTGTCGCCACTTTTCTCCGGCATTTGCCATTGCTTGCGCCTGGTCGTTGTCCATCCCCGCTACAACGGCAGCCGCCTCGATTGCGGCCGCCTGCGCTTGTATTTTCACCTGCGCCTTGATTCTCGCAAGCGCCGCCTTAATGTACTTGATGTACTCGTTGAAGTACGGGTAGTCGCGGCCGGGGTTATGGGGACGCGACAGCATTATCTTCTCCACCTCGGCCATTGCTATGTTCTCGGCCTGTTCGTTATTTTTATTAGCTTGGGCTTCAAGAAACGCCTTGTGTTGATCTGCCGCCATCTGCTCCTGCTGCTGCTGGTAGGTGGCGGCATTCTGGGCTTTTAATTTGCTCTCTTGGGCGGTCCCGGATGATGCGGTTCTCGCTCCGCCGCCTTGCCCTTGGCTACTGCTCGGTGGACCTCCCGCTGGGCCGGGAGGTGCTGACCCAGGCTGAGGGTCGTCGTCCTCACCAACGCCGCCACCCAACCCTGTCGGATCAACACCGTCGGTCGGACCGTTCCCGACGTACCGGTACAGGTCCGTGTCGCCAGCGGCGAATCCCGTGGGATCAAGACTGGTAAATCGACCGATCGTCGCATCGTAAGACCGCGCAGAATCGTAGTATTGGCCGGTCGTGGAGTCGTATTGCATACCAGCGTACTTGAACCGATCACCGTTTGTCGAGTTCGTCTCTGTCAAAATGTTGCCGAAACTGTCATAGACAATCGTGTCGAGCGCTGATCCCGACGAACTCACGATATTGTCCACCGAGCCGAGCTTGTCGGTTAAATACCAGGCGGTTGTACCGCCTGAGCTGGTGCGGGCCAGTAGCTCATCGACCACGGCGCCGTCCACGACGCCGGGGCCGTAAAGATAGCGCTCGGTCAGTGTGCCGGAGCCGTTGAAATCGGCGTAGGGGTTGGTGCCGTCGTAGACGGTCCAGGCTTGCGTACCGTTGTCGTCCACACCGATGCGGCGGCCCAAAGCGTCGTACGTGTACGTAGCGATCACCGTGCCGCCCTGTGTGACTTCTGTCAGCCGTTCTTCATAATCATATGTATATGTTGTGATCGTGCCACCGCTGTCAGCGCTGATCATGTTCCCATCTTTGTCGTAAGTATAAGTGATCGCACCCGGCGAGGTGAGCGTCTCGTTCATCACGGTCGTGCTGTAGCCGGTGCCGGTGCGATTGCCGTTTAGATCGTAGCTGTATGATCCGGCCGCCGTACCGCTTTGATACACGCCGGTTAGCTCATCGGCGTTGTCGTACGTGTATGTGTAAGTACCCTGCGCATCCACCATGGTGGTCACGCGGCTGGCCTTGTCGTAGCTGTAAACATACGTCGCCAGCGGCGCGGTGGTGCCGCCTCCGCCGCTCGCAGCCGGAGTGTATACCTGATCTGTTATGGTCGTCTGCCTGTCTGCGGCGTCGTAGCTAAAGCTCGTGTTCACCGACACGCCGGTGCCGCCGATGGTCCGTTGCTCGGAGGTCATTCTGCCGCCCGAGTCGTATGTGTAGACAACCTCCGGGCCCGCTGCGCTGCCGTATGTCGTCGCGACCTGTGTAACTTCCTCGTCCAAATTGTAGGTGAAGGTTGTGACGCCAGCACTCGCGAGATTGTCTCTGACAGTCGTCTCGTCGCCCGCCGAGTCGTACGTATATGACAACAAAACGTCCGGCTGGCCCGCCCCCGGGCCGGATGTCGCCGCGCTGAGCAGATTGCCCCCGCTGTCGTACGTGAAAGTGAGCGTCGCGAAGCTGTCGCTCACACCCGTCATCTCGTCGTCAGCATCGTATGTATAAGTTAATATTTCTGAGGGGGAAGCGCCGACCCACGTCTCGCCCGTCAGGTCGCCGTCGGCATTGTACGAGAAGGTCGTCCGGCGGCCGTCGGCGTCGGTCGTGTCGGTCAGTTCGCCGTCTTTGTCATAGACATAGGTCACTGTGCCGCCGTTCGCCTGAGTAACAGTGGTAACCTCGTCATCGGCGTTATAGGCCCATTGGGTTTCGTTGCCATCGGGGTCGGTCAGACTCGTTTCGCGACCCGCCGCGTCATAGGTAATCGTAGTGATTCCACCGGTGGCGCTGGTTAGGGTGGTCGGTTGGTTGAGAGCGTCATACAGAACGGTCGAGGTGTGACCGAGGCCATCAGTGACTGACGTCTGGTTACCCGCCGCGTCGTACCCGTACACCGTGGTTTCACCCAGCGCGTCGGTTATCGTCGTAAGCTCGTTGGTAGAATCATATGAATAACTTGTGATATTACCATTCGGGTCCGTGACACTAGTCAAGTTGCCCACCGCGTCGTACGCGTAGCTTGTAATGTCATAGAGGGGGTCGGTCACGGTAACCAACTCGTCATCCGCGTTGTAAGAATAATGGTACGACTCAATACCGCCAGAGCCTGCCTCGCGCTGCTGGCGGTCTCACCGGTAGAAGTGTAGCTGTATGTGGATGTTTGCTCGAGAGGATCTGTGACGGTCGGAACCCAGCCGCGGTCGCTGTACGTTGTCGTCGTGATCCTGCCCAGGGGATCGATCTCGTCCACGGCTTCGCTATCCGCATCGTAAACTATGGTGGTGATTCCGCCCATCGGATCGATCACCTCTATCGGCCTGTCAAGGGCGTCGTAGACCGTGGTCGTAATCCGGCCCATCGGGTCGGTGGTCGAAATCAAGTTGCCGTCACCATCATATTTATAGGCGGTAACGTAGCCCAGGGGGTCGGTCATCGTCGTCAAACGGTTCATCGTGTCATAGGCGTAGAAGGTGGTGCGCACAGTTTGCCCGGCCGGCGTTGGCTCCTGGTCTTCGATCAAGTTGCCGCCGGAGTCGTATGTATATGTTGCGATGCCACCCAGGGCGTTTGTCATCCCGGTTTCGCGATTCATCGCGTCAAAACTGTAGGTCGTTGTGTAGTTTCGTTCGTCGGTCGAGCTGATGAGGTCGCCTTCGCTGTTGTATCCGTATTCCTCGGTTGTGTTGTCCGCGTTGATGAGCGTCGCGAGGCGACCTTGGCTGTCGTATTCGAATGTGGTGGTATGGTCGTCGGCGTCGGTGGTCGTAAGAACCTCTCCGGTCGACGTGTTGTACGTCATGGTTGTCAGGGCGCCGAGCGGGTCCTCGGTCACAGTATTGTCGCCGTAGGAATCGTAGGTGAACGTAGTGACGCCGTTGTTTTCATTGCTGAACGTGAGCGGCTCGGAGTACGTGTTGTAGGTGTACTTCTCGTTGGTACCGTCTGGATTAATCATCTCCGTGACGTTGCCCTGAGAGCTGTAAGTGTACGAAGTGATTCGGTTGAGCGGGTCGATGGCGACGGTGGCGAGCCCGTTCGAGTTGAGGTCGTATGTGGCCACGTCACCCAGCGCGTCGACGGCAACGGCTGTGATGCCCAGTCCGTACCAGTCCGGGCGCACTGTCGTCGAGTTACCATTGGGGTCGGTATAAGTGGCGACGGCCGCAGCCTGCAGTGTGGCTGGCGCAGGGCTGCTGGAGGTGCCGCTGTTGGTCCAGCCCTGCTCCTGGAATGAGCTAAACTCTTCGGTGGCTAGATCGGGGCTAGTGACCGTGCCGACCCGCGCCGCAGAGTCGTAGCTGATCGTGACGGCGTTTGAGCGCGGGTCGGTGATCTTGGTTAACAAGCCTCCCGAGTACGCATATCCCCAAGTGCTGCCGTCGGGCAGCTCGGCCTGGGTCAGCTCGCCGCCGCTGTTGGTGAAGGTGGTCAGCCTGCCGGCGGGGTCCTCGATGGCATGGAGGTAACCGCCGCTGTAGGTGAATGTCGTGAGGTTTTGGTACGGGTCCTCGATAGACGTGAGTTGGTTTGAGCCGTTGTAGACAAAAGTCGTGTGCTGGTTGTTGAGATTGACGATGCTCGTCTCGTAGCCGCCGCTGTTGAAGTTGATCTGCGTGCCGTCGGTCAGGGTGTCGGTGTACGTTCCGCCGGAGTTCTCGACGAGTTTTGAGAACTCACCCGGCGGGTCGGTGTAAGTGCCGCCGCCGCTGCCGAAGCTGCCCGTAAACCAAAGGCTCCTGCCGCCATCCCCGAGGTTGAGGATCACGCCACCCGAAGCCGGCGTGATTTGCTCGAGCCCGTCCAGCGTCCAGCCATCGCCGAATGCGCTACCCGTCTCACTGATCAAGTTGGTCGAACCGGTAAGTGTCGTGGGAGTGCTGCCAGAGTCCGTGACAACCGCGGAGTAACTGTAGCGTCCGGTCGCCAGCGACGAGGTACCCGTTGCCTGAAGCGCGATCTGCTGGACGTCCCCCGGGTTGAGCGTGCTCGTGTTGTAATACCAGGTCGTGCCGCCGCTGCTGTTGTAGGTCAACTTGGCAAACACGGTCGACGGCACCGTCGAGGGAATGGTGTTCTCAACCAGGATGATCGGCAGCGGATCGGCGGTGACCGAGTCGTAGGTCAGCGCGAGGGCCGGAACGTTGGGGTTGTAGCTCGGTAGCGAGATGGCTGTATCGAGGGAACCGGAGTTGGAATCGACGCTGAGGTAATCACTCGACCACGCCGTGTCATTCTCGTTTACGGTGTCTGGCGTCAACACCTGGGCCCATGTAGCATTTCCGGCGCCGCCTGACGACGCAACGGTGGCTTCTGGAAGTTCGAAGTCATAAGTGTACGTTTCTGTATGACTGTTAGTGTCGGTCACAGAGAGAGTGATCGCATCGACATGAGTGCTCGTGCTTTGGTACTCCCACCGAAATGAGAGCTGATAAGTCGTTGCACCGGTAATTCCCGTGGCGTCTGAGCTGATCCCTGACGTATTCCAGTCGTAGGACGACACTGTCGTACCAGAGACCTGAGCCTGCAGCACGACGGACGCGTCGAGGTTGGCGAGCTGATCGACGCCGGGGAAGAGGATGACGCCGTTGTTCACGTCGCGCAGGTACAGCGGGAAATAGGGGAACGAATCCTGGGAAGGTCCCGACGCGTTGGTAAGAACCGGGTCGGCAATTGAACCAGGAGGCGTTGCGCCTCCCGAGGCGTTCATCGGGCTCACACCGGCTCCGCCAACGGGCGGGCTCTGCGAGCCGGTGCCTGCGCCCTGACCGGGCGCCGTGCCGCCGTGCCGCGCGACGTGTGTTGTCAAAAGAGTTTCAGGTACGCCGAGCGTGGCGGCGCCACCGGTGCCGGCCACTGCGGCGAGTAGCGCCGCCGAAGCGCCGCCCGACGCGGACGCCGGCGCCGAGGGAAGGCGAGCAGGCACGTGCAAGGGCGCGACCTGGCCCCTGACCAGTGCCAGCGTCACGGGCAGCATGCCGTTGCCGGAGCCGCCCCGGGGCGCCATCGCGGCGCCGCCGCCTGCACGCGCGGCCGGGTGCCACGGCGAACTGATGCCCTGGTCCGATGAGTCGCTCTGGCTGGGCGCAGCCCCGAGCGTGAGCCAGTCACCGGCGTCGGTCGGCGCCGGACTCGCGGGCGAAGCCGCGTTGCTCTGAGAGCCCGCCGAGCCGCCGGCGGCGGGTGCGGGCTTGTGGTAGGGCAGCCCGATTGGGGTCGAGACAAAGTCAGCCGGCAGCAGGGGCTTTCCCAATCCGTGCTTGACGAGCGCCGCCTGCTGCGCCGGCGGTAGCGGCCGGCGTGGTATGTTGGCCGCCCAGTCGGCGCGCATGATCCCCAACTGCACGAGCCCGCGAAAAGCGCTGATGCTCAAGCCCGTCACCGAGATCGGCTCGGTAATCGTGTTTCGGATTTCGAGCCGATCGAGCCGCTCGGATTTAAAGGCAAGGCGTGCGCGGCGACGCTCGGTGAAGCTCTTGCGGCTCATGGTGCGGTCCTTCGGAGAGTGTTTGTTCCGTGCACAATTGGAAACGAGAGACATTTTGCGGTCAAAGAGGCGAGGCGCGCACCGCCGCCGGTCGGCGGCGCGCAACCGCTCGCTTGCACAAGGACACTCGGTCGGAACCGAGCTTCGCTTGCGCCGTAGGTCAGGCTTTTAGCCTGACGTCCCGCCCAGGCCTGTCAGGCTGAAAGCCTGACCTACGACTGGCGCCGGCCCGACGCATCAGTCGTTGGGGCGGGTACTGGACGAAAGGAGTGCGGCAGGCGACCGGCCGGAGTGGCGGGCGGTCGCCTGGTTGGAGTCGGCCGGCATGTGCGCCGGCGCCGGTCTGTCGGTGCGTCACGTCGACCGGTCCGTCGTCGACACATCATCCTCCTAAATATAAATAGTCATCGAGGCGAAAAACCGTAACGCGCATTCCGGAATTTTCTCCAAGAATTCTTACGGCCCGCCCAGCCCGCGGCGCAGGAGCAGAGCACGGAGCTCCCGGCATGCGCGGTGCAGCCTCATCTTGACTAGGCCCTCCGAAAAGCCAACGGCCAACGCGATTTCCGGGACGGATGCGCCTTCGATCCAGCGCAGCACGAGAACTCGGCGGCTCAACGCCGGCAGGCGCGAGCCCACCTCCGCGAGCGCGGCGGCCACGAGCGCTATCCGCTCCGCGCGCTCATACTCGGTCGCGGGATCGCCCTCTGGGTCGAGGAGCGCGGCGGCCAGTTCCGGGGAGAGCTCTTCATCATGGTACGCCGAGCGACGGCGCGCGTGCCTGCACGCGAGGTGGCGGGCCACCGCCGCGACCCACGCACGCAGCGTTCCTCGGCTGAGATCGAGCTGCAGCTTGCGCAGCGCCGAACCAAGATCTGCCAAACGTCCTGGGCAAGATCGTCGACGTCTTCCCGGCGCGATTGAGCGCCCCGCACCGTGCTGCGGATCAGCCGATCGTACTCGAGAAAGAAATCCTCCCAGGCCAAGATCTGGTCGTCTGTGGCGCTGCCGCGCGGCGCGGCGAGAAAATCCTGTATCGCGTTCAGAACATCAAGGTCAGACATGCGTGCTCCATGCGCAGCTCTCGGCCGCCGCGAGATCGCCGCGCCACGCACGTTGCAAATCACTCACGCATCGTGCGCAGGGCGAACGCGGCAATGGCCGTCGGCGGCTGCGCCATCCGAAGTGTTTATCCAGAACCACGGACGCGCCGACCAACCGCAAAGGGAGCAAGCCTTGCGATCCGTGCGCGGGCCATTCACGCCCGCACGCACCTCGGCGGCGCCGCCGCAGGTTGTGCCCAGTCCATCAATCCCTCTATAGGTATAAGGGGGTAAATCCGACGATTGCACGACACTCTTTTTCAAAACATCGTGTTTGGACGGCGCAATCGAGCGAGCCACGACGGTCGCTGTCTGCGCTCCAAAAAGCAGGTGCGAATTTCGTGGAGCCTGCGCTCGATGGTTCTGGATGCGCACTTGAGTTGTTCGGCGATCTCTGCCACGGTGTACTCTTCCAAGCGCATCTTCAAGACACGCGGGAGGTCGCGGTCGTCGCCGAGCCAGTCGAGGAGCGCTTCCACCTCGCCGTTAATGAGCACGAGGTCGTCGGGCGGCTGGGAGTTTCGAAACGAGAGATTCGTTATACCCGTCCCAGAGCAGCGAGTCATCCGGCAGCGGTGCCTCGTCCTCGCGCAACCGCCGCGCCCGTGCGCTTCATTCCCCGGCGGCGCCGAGTGGTGGCTGCGTCTTCCTTGCGCTCCAGAAGTCGCGAGCTGTGCGGATCTCTTGCCTCAACTGCGCCCACATCGCACGCCAGAACTGCGCCTGAATGTTCCAGATCTCGCAGTTCACCCCTTCGAGTGCGCTTCAACATTGCGACAACGGCGTCGTCGACGGCTTCTTGGCCTTCGTAAAGGGGCCCGTACATCCTGAGGCGGCGAACGTGGAGGGTCGCACGATGGACCATCTCCTCGTTGTGCCACTTGAGGATTTCCTCGAGTGCCGCGCTCTCGCCCGCGGCGAGCCGCCGAACCAGTATGCTCGTGCGCTCCTTGCCATTGTCGTCGGCCATCGTCTTTACCTCCTTGGCGTTCTGAGGCGCGTGGGGCTCTCCGTGCGCTCGCGCCTGATGTGCCGAGCGGTGCATGCCGTGCGGAAACTGCTCGCTCCAATAGGCCGCCGATATCACGAACAGCCGACAGCCCGCACCGATCGGTGAGGAGAACGTCCCGCGGCGCAGGCGACGGGCACAACATCTGCGGCGCATGCCGGCACCGAACCCCGCCAGGCCCGGCCCCATTCGTTCATCAGTTGATTAACAACCCCTATTCAGGGATGCGAAGCCTGATGAGCGGCCTCAGAAAGTGCATCCCTTCACCCCCGCGGCCTCAAGGCCCGCAAGCTGTGATGTGCGGTCGGGAGTACGAGCGTCACACGTCTGTCATCAGCCAGATAAGTCACGACGTTAACGCGGCCAGGACTGTGCCGCGCTGTCTCGGGGAAGTCAAGGGTCGTGTTTTTTGTAAGCCATGAAATCTTTCAATTGCACACGTCGATGTGTGCCGACCTTCCGACTGGGGTTCGCTCCTGCGTCGAGCAACTTCACTAGATGCGGACGCGACACGTTTAACAGGTCAGCCGCTTGTTGGGTCGTAAGCTCGGCTCGAACCGGCGTCGGAGTCACGGCGAACCGCCGGTCTCCTTGCCCAATCAAGTCTTCGCACCCGATCGCTAAGCCGCCCGCCCCCGCGGGCGGCGATGCGCATGAGGAAGCCTGCCCCTCGACCCGAGGAAAGGGAAGAACTCTCGTCCGCAGATCGCGCCGATTTGCGCAGATCGGAAGGATCGATGAACGCGAACCATTCCCGCGAAGCTCTCGAGACGTTGCGGCGCGGTAAATCGTTATCTCGGATATCGTCGTTGTGACCTGCTCATTGAGAAGGTGAGAGATAGGCGTCGTTCGCCACATCGAGCAGCCGGCCACGCCGATTGCCGATGGCTGGGCGGCGCAGTTACAGGCGGATGTTCAGCAGTGCGCCTCGGTCTACCTCTACTCGTCGCTGTCGGATGCAGTCGTCCGCGAGGCGCTACCGGAACCCTGTCACGACTTCGAGGCGCAGGTGCTCAGTCTGCTGCAACAACATGGCCCCGACGCCAGCTTGCTCGTCCTGCCGCAGGGGCCGCAGACGGTCTGCATGCCCCGCTGAGATGGAGGAGTTCGCACCATGCCCAAAGCGACCCGCACGCACCGGACCGGGGCGCGGCATCCTCCAGCGGGAGGAAGTCGAACTCGGCAATCCCCGAGAGGGTGCGCAGACGGGTCGCGTGCCAGGCCTTGGGAGGGGGGGCTGATGAGGCTTCACGCTCTATATGATAAAGGCCGTGATGAGCGGTCGGGCCGAGGGGGTGCGTCGGAACTGGCCGGTTGCACGTGACCGATTGTACTACGGAAGGATGTGCGCCGGCACGCTTGTGATGCAGCGACAGGCGCAGCTTGTTGCACAGTGCCGCGGAAAAACGCCATGAGGCTTTCGCGGCATGGTCGTTGCTTTTCATGCATCGAATACGCGTCCGACCAGTCTCGGGTGCTCACGGCGAGCACCCCGGTGAGGGCGACTGAGAAGAAATGAGACGAAGATGGCTTCGAACACGATGAGAGC
The DNA here is from genome assembly GCA_963830625.1 of uncultured Isosphaeraceae bacterium. GTDB lineage: Bacteria > Planctomycetota > Planctomycetia > Isosphaerales > Isosphaeraceae > CAWHMZ01. The sequence goes on from CAWHMZ010000018.1 coordinate 106,512, forward strand.
GATGCTGCAGAGGAAGCAGTTCATCACTGCCCCAGGGGTTTTTGATCTGGTCTCGGCTAAGCTCGCTGTCCGAACGGATGCGCAAGCGATCTACATGACCGGCTATGGGACCGTGGCATCGTATCTGGGGGAGCCAGACGCGGGCCTGGCCACCTATTCCGAGATGCGGGACCGCGTGGAGGCAATCGTCCAGGCGATTCGCAAGCCGCTGATAGCCGATGGCGATACGGGGTATGGCGGCCTCCTCAATGTGTATCACACCGTGCGTGGCTATGAGAAAGCCGGCGCGGCGGTGATCCAGCTCGAAGACCAAGTATTTCCGAAGAAGTGCGGCCACACCCCGAACCGCCATGTGATCCCAGCCAAGGAAATGGTGAACAAGATCAAGGTCGCCTCCGACGCGCGCTCGTCGAAGGACTTCCTTATCCTTGCTCGAACCGACGCACGCACGTCGTTCGGCCTCGACGAGGCATTGCGGCGTGGTGAAGCCTATGCGAAGGCCGGCGCCGACATCATTTTCATCGAGGCCCCGGAGTCGGAAGAGGAGATGAGGAAGATCGGGTCGGCGCTCGACGTGCCGCTTCTGTCGAACCAACTCCACGGTGGCCGCACCCCGATCCTACCACAAGCTCAGTTAAAGGAGATGGGGTTTTCGCTGGCGATCTATCCCACCGCCGGGCTCTTTGCCGCTTCGCACGCGCTGGCGAGCGTCCACGGGTCGCTGGCGCAGGACAAGCCATTGGAAGTGCCGCTCTACGCATTCAGCGACTTCGTCCAACTGATCGGCTTCCAGGAAGTCTGGGATTTCGAGAAGAAGTACGCCGATCTTCTTGCGGAATAGGCTCGGCGAGAGCGAGGGCAAGGTCCAATTCCGCCCAGCGGTTTCCTATTTCTGCGGTTTCCGATACGTGAGGTTCGCCATGCCGCTGAACGTCACACAGACTCTGATCTGGTCCCGACTGATAGCGGGACACATGACGCCCGGCGAGGAGATCGCGCTGCGCATCGACCAAGCACTTCTCCAAGATGCTCTCGGCACGCTTGTGATGTTGGAGCTGGAGGCGATGGGGACCGAACGCGTGAAGGTCGGCGTCGCCGCCCAGTACATCGACCATAACCTGCTCGAGAGCGACAATCTGAACGCAGAGGAGCATCTGTTCCTGCGCTCCGCGTGCCGCCGCTTCGGGATCTGGTACAGCCGGCCGGGTAACGGCATCAGCCACCCGGTGCACATGCAGCGTTTCGGCAAGCCGGGCGAGACACTTGTCGGTTCCGACAGCCATACGTCGGCCGCTGGCTCCCTCGGAATGTTCGCCTTCGGTGCGGGAGGCATCGATGTCGCGCTGGCATTGATCGGCGAGCCGGTACACCTGCGCATGCCCGAGGTCTGGGGCGTCAGACTCAAGGGAGAGCTGGCGCCTTGGGTGAGTGCCAAGGACATTATTCTCGAAATGCTGCGCCGACACGGCCTGGAGGGTGGATTCGGCCGCGTCATCGAATACTACGGCCCCGGCCTGACCGGCCTTTCGGCTATGGATCGGCACGTCCTGGCCAACATGGGCGCCGAGCTCGGGGCGACGACCACCGTCTTCCCCTCCGACGAGCGCACGCGGGCGTTCCTGCGCAGCGTCGGACGGGAGGCGGACTGGCGCGCGATCGCGGCGGAGGACGGCGCCCAGTACGATGCCCACGACGAGATCGACCTCTCTGCACTGGAGCCGTTGATCGCCAAGCCTTCGAGCCCCGCGAATGTGGTACGGGTGCGCGACGTGGCTGGCGCAGAAATCGATCAAGCCTACATCGGTTCCTCTGCTAATCCCGGTTTCCGGGACTACGCTGTCGCATCCGCGATGGTGAAAGGACATGAGGTGCACGAGCGCGTCTCGTTCGACATCAACCCGAGCTCGCAACAGACGCTGCGGACGCTTGCGGACGAGAGACATCTCGCCAACCTGATCAGCGCCGGCGCACGGCTTCACCACTCTGGCGGCAATGGCTGCATCGGCATGGGCCAGGCGCCGGCGGCGGGTCGCATCTCCCTGCGCACGGTGCCGCGAAACTTTCCCGGCCGCTCGGGCACACGAGAGGACAGCGTTTATCTTTGTAGTCCGGAGACTGCGACAGCGTCCGCGCTCGCAGGCGTGATCACCGACCCACGCGATCTGGGCCTACCCTACGTGCGGATCGAGGAGCCGGAGCGCCTGGCGGTCAACACCATGATGTTCGTGCCCCCGGCGGAATCCGGCCCAGGCGCGAACGACGCGGCTCGAGAAGACGCCAAACATCACGACACTCCCGGATTTTGAGCACTTTCGCGCGACGTGAGCGCGCGCGTGCTGCTCAAGGCCGGCAACGACGTCTCGACGGACGGCATCATCCCCGCGGGCACGCGCGCCCTGCCCTACTGGTCCAATATCCCCAAGGTGGCCGAGTTCGCCTTCTAGGGGATCGACGACACCTACGTCGAGCGCGCGCGGGAAGGCCGGGATCGCGGAGAGCGACACGCGATCGTGGCCGGCGCCGATTACGGGCAGGGCTCCAGCCGTGAGAATGCCGCCATCGCCCCCCGCTATCTCGGGCTCGAGGTCGTGATCGCGAAGAGCTTCGCGCGCATCCATTGGCAGAACCTCGTGAACTTCGGGGTGTTGCCGCTGACCTTCGCCAATCTCTCGGATTACGACCGCCTGCAGCCCGGCGACACGATCCGGATAGCCAGCATCGCCGAGGTTTTGAAGGCGAGCCGGGAAGTGCACGCCGAGGTCGAAGGCTCAGACGGCCGGATAAGGTTGCGCCACAGCCTCTCCGAGCGGCAAATCGACATACTGTTGGCAGGCGGCGCGATCAACCGGCGGCGCGAGCCCAGTGGCCGTCCGGCGGCACAAACAGCGGATCGCATGAGGGAAGAACAGTGAAGGGCGGGTCAATCACACGTAACGACGACGTACCGGGTGTGATCATCCACGGCGCCCAGGGCGCGCGGAGCCTGACCGTCCTGCTCCTGGGGCCGACCCCCTCGGAGGTGACGGGACGCGGACGCACCGTAGCCCCCGTTCCGTGTGAGCCGCGACCCGACCCTCGTTGTCCTCCTGGTCGATCTGGCTGCCCCTGCTTTTCGCGCCGGGACGATCGGTGACCGAAAGGACGCCTTGTCATGGCACGCGGAAGCAGTGACCGATAGGATAGCTGGCCCGCACGTTGCGGGCTTCGTCGGATCGACCGACGCGCGCAAAACGCTTGCTCGATGCTTCGGTGTCGTCGGACTGACGCGCGCAAGATCATGGTTGCCGTCTCAATCGCTTGGACATAATACACATCCTTAAATCAGGTAGAGGACGCTGTGTGCGTCGGCTCAACAGTGTCCCCCCTTCAGCCGCCTGGCGCGATCCGTCGGCCTCGCGGCGAGCGGCGGACCTGACATTCTGCGGTTGCCAAGCGGCCTGACCGTAAACGTTCAGCGGGCCGTATCCGGAGATTTGAAGACACGACCCTCTTGCGAACGAACCTATTTGCCGCATGACCTGTCGGGAATAAAATGGCTCATGTGACGGCCGACTTGGAACGCGACCGCCGGGTTAGGTTGAAACTGGTGAGGGGTGGCCACAAGAGACGCGCACGGCGCACGGCGCACACCCCCTCCCTCAGACGAATCGATCATGCCTTACCACTCTTCCGAGTATTGCCCCAGATCGAGCGATCCGCTCGTAGACGCCGCGTGGGCCGGCCGACTCGATCGCGTCGAAGCTCTGCTGCGGCAAGGAAGCGATCCCAATGCCAAGGACGATCAGGGATGCTCGCCATTGACGCGGCCACCCGAAAAGGTCATGCCGAGGTGATGAAGGCCCTGCTCGCTGCGGGATCTGATGCCCATGAGGTGACCGAGAATGGCGGGTCCCTACTCTCTCTCACTGCCTCACTCAGCCGTGTGGAAGGCATGCGGCTCCTCCTGGCGGCGGGGGCCGACCCGAATTATGTGCGGGGCGAGAATTACACGATCCTCATGCAGGCTGCCGGGGCGCTCACCTATTACCCCGATGAGAACCTCGCGGAACGGGTCGCAATGGTCCGCCTGCTCATTGAGGCCGAAGCGGACGTAAACGCCGTTACGTATCGGGGCATGACCGCGCTTGGCAACTCCCGAGGCGAGGACGAACTCGTTCGGATCCTGTTGGAGGCGGGCGCCGCCATCCCGGCCAGCCGTCCCGGCGGTGACCCGTTGCTTATGCAGGTCATGGAGCATAAGCGACCGCGTGCTTCGCGGGAGTTGGGGATCTTCCGCCTCATCGCTGCCGGGGCGGATGTGAACGCGGCCAATAAGAATGGTGATACACCGCTGAAGCAAGCTTGCGCGCTCGGCAGCAGTCGTATTATCGCCGCCCTCCTGGAATCGGGCGCCAGGCGCGTTGGGGCGACGCACGGCTATGGAGGGTTCCGATCGCCCGAGCTCCACCTCGCGGCTACCTCCGGCGAACCGCGGGTCGTCCGGATGTTGCTCCACGACGGCGCGGACCTCACGGAGACCGATTACGCCGGCCGCACACCTCTCTATGCAGCTTCGGTCAGCGGACGCGCCGAGGTGATCAAAGTGCTGCTGTCGGCCGGAGCAGACCCGAACGCAGGGCGGGAACGCGGCCGCAGCCCTCTCCGCGCAGCGGCGTACCACGGGCACGACGAGTGCGTCTCGCTGCTCATCGAGGCCGGTGTTGATGTCGACGCCCGCACCGGACGCGAGGTGACGGCACTCCACCTGGCTGCTCTGATGCGCCGAGTCAAGGTCGTACCGTTGCTCTTGCACGCCGGGGCGAAGGTCAACTCGCGCGATGCGGAGGGCCGCACTCCGTTGATGTGGTCCCTGCGGACGAAAGCCGGAGCGGGAAAGCCTGGGAGGCGAACGGCGGAAACGGTCGGGCTATTGCTGGCCGTGGGGGCCGATCCCCTCGCGACGGACGACCGGGGACAGTCGGCCTTGTTCGACGCAGCCCGGTCCAGCCAGCCGCTGGAGATTCGACGCCTCCTAGGTCTCGGGATCGACGTGAACGCGGCGGCGCATGATGGGCTGACGCCTCTGATGGCGGCCGTAGGGGAGAAGGACATCTACATTAGCTCCGCGGACGCCCTTCTGGTCGAAGGTGCCGATGTCAACGCCATTGATGGGAGCGGAGCGACGGCCCTCCACTGGATGCTCCAGATCCACGAAACGCCCGACCCTCGACCGTTGTATTGGACGCCGTTCCGTTTCTGGGCCGGGAGAATGCTCGACCTCCTCTTGAGGGCCGGTGCCGAGGTCAACCGGGCTGACGACCGCGGGCTGACCCCGCTCATGCTCGCTGCCCAGAATTCGAATGAGGATCTCATCTCGCCGTTGCTCCAAGCCGGCGCCGATCCTGAGGTTCGCGATCGGGCAGGGAAGACGGCGAGAGACTACGCCGCGACAGCCGGAAGGGCCTGGCCCCAATAGTCGTGACAAGGGCCGTGGCCCTTCCTCGCGGCTAGGTTCGGCGTGCGCATGGGCACGGTTCTACTCGGCCAACAACCCGCGCCGGGCGCGCGTCGGTGTCGTCGGACCGACGCGCGCACGACGTAGGAAGACTGACTTGCTGGGCCGCAAACTCCGGCGGTAACAGGCTCATCTCTCCCCAGGGCATCTCCACGACCCATTCCACCGGCGAGTCCGACAGGGCGTCGGGAGGGCGCGCGCCAGGCGGTACCCATCACCCCAGTGCAGCCGGCCGTGGACGCCATACTTCAGGAGGCGAACGCGGACCTTCGTCGGCTCGACGCGGACGTCGGTGAAGCCCTGGTAAAACGGGACCACGTTGGCGTCGAAGGCAGCCGACAGCCACTCGGCCGAGAACGGCCAACCCCCGATGCGCTTCGTCCACCACCCAGCCGGCCATTTCCATCGCGGTGTCGTGGCCTCGATCTTGGAGACGACCACCGGTTTGCTCGGGTCGTACGCACACCCGGCGGTCGCAGGCCGTTCCGGCCAGGCCGGCGCGGTCCCGAGCGACCGCGATCCCGGCCGTCGCCGAAATCTCGCGACCGGGGTGGCCCGGCCGTCGGAAGGAACCCACACGCCTCCCAGAAAAAACCCCCCGCACCTGTGGACAGCGGCGGGCGGTTCGCGGATATCTATTCAGGGGGCCGCCAACGATGTCCGATCCGGCGGGAAATGACGACCGGGTACTTCTCCGGCGCGCACTGGAGGGCGAAGAGCCGGCGCTGGCCGCGCTGTTCGACGGCTATCGCGAACGGCTCCGGCGGATGATCCGTCTACGGCTCGACCGCCGCCTGTCGGGCCGGGTCGACTCGTCCGATGTGCTCCAGGAGGCCTATCTCGACGTGCGCAAGCGGATCGCCGAGTACGCTCGCGACCCCGCGGCCATGCCGTTCCACCTCTGGCTCCGACTGGTTACCGGCCAGAGGCTGACCGACATCCATCGCTTCCACCTGGGCTCCCAGATGCGCGACGCCGGCCAGGAAGTGTCGCTCCATCGCGGGCCGTTCCCCCAGGCGAACTCGGTCTCGCTGGCCGCCCAGCTCCTCGGCAAAATGACAAGTGCCAGCAAGGCCGCGATCCGGGCAGAGCACAAGCTGATCGTTCAGGAGGCGCTGAATGCCATGGACCTGATCGACCGCGAAGTCCTGGCCTTGCGGCATTTCGAGCACCTGTCCAACGACGAGACCGCCCAGGTGCTCGGCCTGTCCAAGTCGGCGGCCAGCAACCGCTACATCCGGGCCCTGAAGCGGCTCAAGGAGATCCTGTCCTCCATCCCGGGACTGAAAGAGCAACTTTAGCTAGGGTTGGGGGCTGGGCGAGGGGAAAGTGCCTGCCCGGACCGAGGGTGTTACGGCCGAGCCCATGAACCGCTGCCGGAGTTCGTTCAGACGAATGCAAAGGGGGCCGATCTGATGAGCATCTCCAGCGACGAGCGAAACCCGGTGGAGCTCCTGGCCGAGGAGTTCCTCGAGCGCAAGCGCCGCGGCGAGCAGCCGACGCTGCGCGAATACGTCGAGCGGCACCCCCAATTGGCCGACGAGATCCGCGACCTATTCCCGGCGCTCTTGGTGATGGAGGACCTGGGCGAAAGCTCAGGCGCCACCACGGGCTCGCTGGCCACTGGCGACGGGGTGGCGACCGGGATCACGCTCCAGCGGCTGGGCGACTACCGCATCCTGCGCGAGATCGGCCGGGGTGGCATGGGCGTGGTGTATGAGGCCGAGCAGGAATCGCTCGGCCGCCGCGTGGCTCTGAAGGTGCTCTCAGCCGGCGCGCTTTTGGATCCCAAGCAGGTGCGACGGTTCGAGCGCGAGGCCAGGGCGGCGGCACGGCTGCACCACACCAACATCGTGCCGGTCTTCGGCGTGGGCAATCAGGACGGGCATCATTACTTTGTGATGCAGTTCATCGTGGGTCTGGGGCTCGACCTGGTGCTGGAGGATCTGCGGCGGCTGCGCCGGGTGAAGTCCGTCGCGGGGCCGCAGGCGGCTCACTTGTCCGCAGCGAGCCGGATCACGGGTCTGACGGCTGCCGACGTGGCCCGCTCGATGGTCGGCGGCCACTTTCCTGCCAATCGACCGATCGCAGACGGCTCTGTGACCGAGCCGTGCCACGATTCGGCACCGGCCCTCGCCTCCGAAACACCGGTCGGTCTCCGAGCAACTTCCCTGGCGGATTCGTCTGCGTCCTTGCCGGGCGGTTCCTCCGGGCTGTCGGGGTCGTCCGATCCCGATCGCCAGTTCTACCGCTCCGTCGCCCGCGTCGGCATCCAGGTGGCCGAGGCGCTCGATTACGCCAATCGCCAGGGTATCCTGCACCGTGATATCAAGCCGTCGAACCTGCTTCTTGACAACCACGGCAACGTGTGGGTGGCCGATTTCGGACTGGCCAAGACCGCCGAGGCCGACGACCTGACGCACACCGGTGACATCGTGGGCACGATCCGGTACATGGCTCCGGAGCGATTCTCGGGCCATTGCGACGCCCGATCGGACGTGTACAGCCTGGGGCTGACCTTGTACGAGCTGGTGTCGTTGCAACCGGCGTACCAGGCGTCGGACCGCCATTCGCTCATGGACCGCGTGCTGCATCAAGAGCCGGAGCGGTTGAGGAGGCTGGCACCAAGTGTGCCGCGCGACCTCGACACTATCGTGGCCAAGGCGATGGCGCGGGAGCCCGAGAAACGGTACGCGACCGCGGCGGCGCTGGCGGAGGATTTGCGGCGGTTCGTGGACGACCGTCCGATCCGCGCGCGGCGGATCTCGCCCGCGGAGCGGCTGGCACGTTGGTGTCGCCGGAACAAGGGATTGGCCGCGTCGATCGGCGTGGCCACGACGGCACTGGTCGTCTCGCTCGCCTTGTCGCTGCTCTACGCCGACCGGCAGACACGCCACGCCGCGGAGCAGGTCGCAGCGAACAAGTCGATCGCTCAGCTAGCGAGTGATCTGGAGAAGGAAAGCACCGCGCTGCGGAGTGAGCGCGCGAGCCTCAAGACCGCGCTAACCGAGTCGAATCGCCGGCTAGCGAGACTCGACTTGGAACGCGGCCAGGCCGCCTTTGAGAAGGGGCAGATCGGTGCCGGTATGCTCTGGACCGTCGAGTCACTGCGGATGGCGGCGCAGACGGGAGACGAGGCCGGCAAGCATGTCGCGTTGGCCAACCTGTCCGCCTGGCGGCGCCACCACCTCGAGCCGAAGGAGGTTTTCTCCCACAGTCGCACCGTGGGGGCGGTTGCATTCAGCCCTGATGGCAAGACGGTCCTCACCGGCAGCCATGACGGGACAGCCCGGCTGTGGGACGCCGCCGGCGGCCAGCCCGTCGGCCCGCCGATGGAACATCCAGGCGACGTAAGCGGCCGGAATTCCGTCTGGTCCGCGGCGTTCAGCCCGGATGGTAAGACCGTCCTCACCGGGTGCGACGACGGGGTGCGGTTTTGGGATGCCGCCACCAGTCGGCCGGTCGGCCAACCCCTGGCGCAATCGGGCCGGCTGTACTCCGTGGCGTTCAGCCCAGATGGTAAGGCGCTCGTTGCCGCGGGCGGCGCGGCGCCACGGCTGTGGGACGCCGTCACGCGACGCCCAATCGGCCAACCGCTGGCGTCTTCGAGCATGATGGTCTCCGTGGCGTTCAGCCGTGATGGCAAGACGGTCCTCACCGGCAGCCATGACCGGACGGCGCGGCAGTGGGACGCTGCCACGGGCCAGCCCATCGGGCCACCGATTGAGCACCCGGACGCGGTCTGGTCTGTGGCTTTCAGCCCCGATGGCAAGACAGTCCTCACCGGGGGCTTCGACAAGACGGCGCGGCAGTGGGACGCGGCCACCGGCCGGCCCATCGGGCCTCCTCTGCGGCATCTCGACTGGGTGAGGACTGTGACATTCAGCCCGGATGGCAAGACGATCCTCACCGGGAGCAGTGACAACACCGCCCAGTTGTGGGACGCGGCCACCGGACAGCGGATCGGGTCGGCCCTCGAGCATCAGGCCGCGGTCTGGTCAGTGGCGTTTGCCCCCGACGGTCGCTCGATCCTTACCGGCAGCCAGGACGGGATGGCGCGGCTCTGGGCTGCCGATGTGGGCCAGCCAGTTGGCCGGGCGCTGGAGTACGGAAGCGAGATGGTGGTCAGTCTCGCGCTGGTCCCGGACGGCAAGACTCTACTTGTCGCCGGGTTCGACGGTAAAGTGCGACGGTGGGACTTGACGACAGGCGAACTCCGAGGGGAGCCGGTAGAACTTGAGCCCGGGGTCTGGTGCATGGCACTGAGCCCCGATGGTAAGACGATCGTCACGGGAAGTCTGGACAAGTCGGCGCGGCAGTGGGACGCAGCCAGCGGTCAGCCGGTCGGCCCACCTATGCAGCATTCGGAATCGGTGGGCGCGGTCGCATTCAGCCCGGACGGCAAAAGGATCCTGACAGGGAGCTCTGACAAGACAGCGCAGTTGTGGGACGCCGCATCGGGACAGCCGATCGGCGGGCGCCTGACGCATTCGGACGCGGTGCTCTCGGTCGCGTTCAGTCCCGACGGCAAGACGATTCTCACCGGGTGTGGGGACAGAACGGCACGGCGGTGGGACGCGGCAACCGGACGTTCACTCGGGCCGCCCCTGGAGCACTGGGGAAATGTGAATTCCGTGGCATTCAGTCCCGACGGTAAGAAGGTCCTCACCGGGAGCAATGACAAGACGGCGCGGCAGTGGGACGCCGGTACCGGCGAGCCGGTCGGCCCACCGCTCGCGCATTCGGGTGGCGGGGTTTGGTCGGTGGCGTTCAGCCCTGACGGCAAGACGATTCTTACAGGCTCGCTGGACAGCGCGGCCCGGCTCTGGGACGCCGCCACCGGCCAGCCGATCGGCCCGCCGATGCGGCAGGCCTCTTCAACCCATGCGTCGAACCTGCGCGTGTTCTACAGTCCGGATGTTCGGTCTCTGGTGACGAGTGATTTCAGGGCGGCGCGGCAATGGGCCGCCCCGGCAGCGCTGCCCGACGACGTGCCGCGGCTAGTGGCCTGGGTCGAGGCCATCACCGGCCTGGAGCTCGATGAGCAAGGCTCGATTCGCGTGCTGGACCGCACGGCGTGGCTCGCGCGCCGGAGCCGGCTCGAACAACTCGGTGGACCGCCGCCGGCAGACCCGGCGCCCCGACTGGACCCGACCGTCTACGGCGGTGACCCGTCGGCGCGGGGCGACGCCTGGAAAGAGCAGGGCTTGTGGGACCGCGCCGCTTCCGCCTACGCCGAGGCGATCCGCGCTCGCCCCCTGAACAGTGCAGTGCGGCTGTCGCTGGCGCGGTTGTTCGTCGAGCGTGGCCAGCTCGATGGGGCGGCGAGGTTGCTTGCCGAGGCAGTTCGCATGATTCCCGATGACCTGGTCCTCCATCGGGGGCTCTGTTGTGCCCTGCTGTTGTCCGGCGATCGGGCCGGCTGGCGGAGAGCGAATGCAGCGCTGCTCGATCGCACCCGCCAGACGACCAATTGGGTGACGGCGGAAGCAGTCACCTGGTCTTGCGTACTCGCACCGAACGGGACCGCCGACCCCGAGGCGCCGTTCCGGATGGTCGACGCCGCCATCCGGGGCCTGTCCGATGACAGTTCGAAGTCCCTTCTCTCGAAGTCCCGGCACCTGAACGCGCTCGGGGCCGCGCTGTACCGCGCCGGCCGATGCGACGAGGCCGTGCACCGCCTGGAGGAATACATCCGCTTTCGGGGCGGGGCGAGCCAGCCGACGGAGTGTGCGTTCCTGGCGATGGCCAACCAGCGGCTGGGACATCGCGACCTTGCACTTCACTGGCTCGATCGGCTGCAGAATCATCGGCCGACGCGGACCCCGACCAGTTCTGGCAAGAGCTGGAGATCCGCCTGCTGCGCAGTGAGGCCGAGGCGCTGATCCTCTACGACCCGGCGTTCCCCGACGATCCATTCGCGCGGTGATCCGAGCGGGCCCGGTGTTGCCGATGGACGCGGGATCGAGAGGGGAGCGGTTCCCTCTCCCCACACCAGGGAGGCTTTGCCGGGCCACGTGGGATGACGGCGTTCGTTACTGTCACCCCGTCGAGCGTGGCGTTCGGGCGGCCCTGTGGAGACACCGAATGCAGGGTCCAATTAACCCGGGGCGGTGCACGATCGTCCCGGCCAAAGCCCGCGAGACTGCGTGCTTCGGTCGGATCGAGCGAATCAGCCAGCGTCGGCGAACCGTCTCCGGCAGCACGGGCACTCGCTGTCCCCCGCTCGCAGGATCGCCGAGAACCCACTCGGCTGCGGCAGGGTCATGATCGCTCGGAAGGCCAGCGGCGCCCGGTGCGCGTAGTGGCGATATGTGATCCCGCCGACCGAATGGCCCAGGATCTCGACCGACGACTCGGGGACGTGCTCGTCATAGTACGTTGCGCACGTCTTCCGCAGGTCCTTTCTCCGCCGCCGTCTTGAGGGTCGTCGGCATCACATCCGCCCCGGCGGCGTGAGTCCCTGCCCCGCGGCCGGTCCGGTACGTGGGGGCCATCCCCGAACCTACTGGTCGGATTCAGGAGTAATAAATCGAGCGGCGTGTGCCCCGGGCGCTCACGGAATCTGCCCCAGAGAGATGCGCGTCTGACGACTTTGCCGATTGCGGTGAGTCGCACGCCGGCCCGGGTTCCCGACTGCGGTGTTGTCGGACCGAAGCTCGCAGAATGCAGTCGCGAGACACATGGAAAGGAGCGCGCCGAAGCCTTCGCCCGCTCTAGAACGGATCCCACATATTGAACCGCATTTCGTGGCATCATAAACTCTGATCGGAGGGCGGTCCGCAAAGCTCATTCGTGGAACGGCCCGTTTTCCCGTCGCGACGATCGTTTGTGAGTGCCGAAAGCGTGTTCTTGTTGCGGCGAGCTGCCGGGCACGCGATAGGCGCCGCACCCCCTTGCACGTGGGAGTCCCCATGGCTGAGAACAAGACCAAAGCGACCGACGCCAGTGTGGATGCTTATCTGGCCGCCATCGCGGATCCGGGTCGCCGCTCGGATTGTGAGGCACTGGCCAGGCTGATGGCCAAGGTCGCGAGCCAACCCCCGAAGTTGTGGGGAACAAGCATCGTTGGCTTCGGCTCCTACCACTACAAGTACGCGAGTGGGAGAGAAGGGGACTCTTGCTTACTCGGATTTGCATCTCGCAAAGGCGACATCACTATCTACGGCCTCGGTACATTCCCCGGACGCGAGGAACTCCTCTCGAACTTGGGCAAGCACAAGATGGGCAAGGGTTGCCTTTATATCAGCAAGATGAGCGATATTGAAGTCAAAGTTCTGGAGCAGTTGCTCAAGAAGTCGGTTGCGGAGTCCAAGAAACAGCACGGATAGCGCCGTTCGCACGGTCGCCGTGGAACGGGCCTCCAAACCGTGTGACCGTCGCGCCTGTCAACCAACTGTCGGGCCGACGATGCCGACCAAACGGACCGGATGGTTGTGCGCTTCGGTCGGATCGACCGACGCAACCGGGGAGTAACTTCGTGGCTCGATGCCGTCTCTACGCTTGTCACGATCGACTCGTGAACGATTACCCGTGCTTGGTCTGTAAGCCACCTCGGCATACCTGATGGGTCCCGGGTGCCTTTCCCAGCATGCCGTAACCGAGGTCGGCTAAGACCGTCGGCCTCGCCTCGCGCAGTAGGAACGCCTCCCGCCACTTCGGGAACGAGGTGAGGACGAATCCCGTGCGGAACGAGATCGCCCCCGCAGGCCGTCCGGATGCAGGCGATGACGGCCCATCGCTCCCGTGGCCGCGGTCTTCAGCGGGACGCGGTGGAGGCCGAGTCCCAGAGGATCACTTCTCGATTCTGGCTGCCCGCGGCGATCCGCGCGCCGTCGGGACTGAACGCCACGCTCCAGAGCATCTCGTTGGTGTCGGTCAGTGCCAGAAGCTCCTGCCCCGTGGCGGCGTCCCAGAGCCGGACGGTCGTATCCAGGCTGCCCGAGGCGAGGCGGCGGCCGTCGGGGCTGAAGGCTACCGAGGGGACCGGTCCCGTGTGTCCCTTGAGGGTGTGGCCCGCCGTCCTGTCGCAGAGGTTCCAGAGGCGGACGGTCCGGTCCTCGCTCGCAGTCGCGAGCTGAGAGCCGTCGGGACTGAAGGCGACCCCCAAGACGGGGCGCAAATGTCCGGAGACGGTCCATGTCAAGTTGCCCGTGGCGAGATCCCAGACCTTGGCGACCCGGTCGGCCCCGGCAGAGGCGATCCGCGAGCCGTCGGGGCTGAAGGCCAGACCCCAGATCGAGCGGTCATGCCCCGCCAAGCGGGCCAGGGCGGTCCCGGTCGAGGCGTCCCAGACCCAGACCCGCTGGTCTGCGCCGGCAGCGGCGATCCGGGTGCCATCCGGGCTGATCGCAAGGCAGAAGAATGCGTTGGCGAATTCACGGCTCTGCGTGTCACCCGTGAGCGTCCGGATCAGGTTGCCCTGAACGGGATCCCAGACCTTGACGGTCCCGTCGCGACTGGCGGAGGCCAGAACCCGGCCCCCGGGGCCGAAGGCGACCGCGAGCACCCAGCTCGTATGGCCCTTGAGCGTGAGGAGCAACCGGCCGGACCCGGGGTCCCAGACTCGGAGTGTGCCGTCGAAGCCGGCGGCGGCAAGCCGGGAGCCATCGGGACTGAATGCCACCCCGCGCGTGATGTCGGTGTGCCCACTGAGGACCAGAGCCTTCTGCGCGGTATCCGGGGTCCAGATGTTGACCCGGCCATCGATTCCGGTGGAGGCGAGCCGGGAGCTGTCAGGACTGAACGCCACGGAGCGGATGTCGTCGTGATGCCCCTTGAGTGTCACGAGGAGCTGACCGGTGCGGGCGTCCCAGAGCCGGACCGTCTGGTCCAGGCCGGCCGAGGCAATCCGTGCCCCATCGGGGCGGAACACCACCGAGCGGATCAACTGGGAGTGGCCGGCGAGCGCAATCAAATCCTTCCCGGTCTCGCCGTCCCAGATCCGGACGAATCTCTCGTCGCCGGCGGAGGCGAGGCGGGAGCCATCGGGGCTGAATGCCACGCTGAGTACCGCGGCTGCGTGGCCCTTGTAAAGGACGACGGCCTGGCCGGACTTGAGGTCCCAGACGCGGACCGTGTGGTCGAGGCTGGCCGAGGCGAGCCGGGCGCCGTCCGGGCGGATCGCCAGGCCATAGATCGCCGCCGTGTGACCCGCGAGGGTCTTGAGGACTTGCCCGGTCTTCGCGTCCCGGAGTGTGATGACCCGGTCACCGCCGGCGGAGGCGAGGCGGGAGCCGTCGGGGCTGAACGCCACGGCGTTCATCTCCTCCGTCCCCAGGAAGGTCATGAGGGGCCGGCCATTCCGGGCGTCCCAGACCCGGACCGTGTTGTCAGCGCTGGCGGAGGCGAGGCGGGAGCCGTCGGGGTTGAGCGCCACCGACCGGATCACTTGAGTGTGGCCCTTCAGGACCGCGTGCACAACGCCGGTGTGCGCATCCGAGAGGATCACGTCGTGATCTTCCCCGCCGGAGGCGAGGCGGGAGCCGTCGGGGCTGAACGCCACGCTCCAGACCGGGCCCTCATGCCCCTCCAAGCTCCGGTAGCCCGCGCCACAGAGCCGGTCAAGATAGTGCCACTCGAAGCCGCGGAAGTCGGGGTCGCCGGGCGAGCGAGGGCGGCATTCCCTGAGCAGCTCCCGGGTGCGGAGGACGTCGGCGTCTTCCCAGGAGCGCTGCGCGAGGTTGATCCGGTTGATGTAGAGCTGCCGCGACAGGATCTGCGCCGACTCCTCGGCTCGGCGGCGCTGCCGTTCGGCCCGGGTGTTGGCCCGGCTGAGCAGCATGGTGCCGGCGGTCAGGCCGAGTACTGCGGTCACCAGGAGCACGCCGATGGCGACCGCCGCTGTGCGGTGGCGACGGCCCCAGCGGGTCAATCGCGTCGAGATCGGCTCGCGATAGACTGAGATCGCCTCGTCAGCCATCCAGTGTTCGAGGTCGTTGGCCAGGTGGTGGGCCGAGGCGTAGCGGTCGGCGGGCTCGAAAGCCATGGCCTTGAGGCAGATCGCCTCCAGGGCCCGGGGGACGTGGCGGTTGACGAGGTGGGGCGCAATGATCTGGCCGCGCTGAGCCCGGCTGAGGGCCCTCGCAACGTCCAGATCGTCGAGGGGCGGCCTACCGGTCAGCAGGCAATAGAGCGTGGCGCCGAGGCCGTAAACGTCGCTGGCCGGCCCGATCTCCCCGATTCGGCCCGCCGCTTGCTCGGGGCTCATGTAATGGGGCGTGCCGATCACCGTCCCGGCCACGGTCTGGCTGATGGCCGAGGCCGCTGGCGGCTTCGGGTCCTCGCCTGCCGCTCCCCGCCCCATCTCGCTGCGGCCGACGACCTTGGCCAGGCCCCAATCGACCAGCAGCGTCTCGCCGTAGGGGCCGAGCAGGATGTTGGCCGGCTTGATGT
This sequence comes from uncultured Isosphaeraceae bacterium, assembly GCA_963830625.1. Lineage (GTDB taxonomy): Bacteria > Planctomycetota > Planctomycetia > Isosphaerales > Isosphaeraceae > CAWHMZ01. The sequence goes on from CAWHMZ010000018.1 coordinate 122,401, forward strand.
CGCGGTGGATCACCCCGCGGCTGTGCGCATAGCTGACCACATTGCAGACGTCGAGGAATCGGCGTAATAACTGGAGCCGGGCCACCGACCGAGCGGGCCGGCGTCTGATACGCTCCGTCTCCCAGAATGCCCGGATCGCCTGGCCGAGCGATTCGCCCCGGACCAGGCGCATGGTGTAATAGGGGCGGCCGTCGGGGAACTGGCCGAGGCCGTGGACCGGCACGATGCCCGGGTGTTCCAGGCCGCCGGTGACCTCCGCCTCGAGCACGAACCGCGCGCGGCTCTGCTCGCTGCCGGCAAACTGCTCCTGGATCAGCTTGAGAGCAACCTCGCGGTTCAGCTCCGTGTCCAAGGCCACGAAGACCTCGCCCAGCCCGCCCCTGGCCAGGGACCTGAGCACGCGGTAACGCAGCTCCAAGCTCGTCGCGGCGGCCCCGATCGGCCCAGGCTCCCCGCGGATGAAGGGCTGGGTCGCCGCGGCATCCCAGCCCTCGCGACGAGTCTTCGAGCCGGGCTCCGTGCCGAGGCCCGGCGCACGGTCGCCCGATGCGGCCTGGGTTCGCCCCAGGGCCTCGTACAGGCTGATGGTGGCCTGGTCCCCAACGCCGCCCTTCACCAGCTGTTCGATCTCGGCGGCGAGTCGTCCCTCCAGAGAGCACCACTCCTCGGCCGTGACGGCTCCTTGCTCGACGAGGGCCCGGCCGAGGCCGTGCGTCCGGTCAGCCCCCCTGGTCCTAAGTGCCGCGATGAGGGAGTCGGGACTGATCATGCCGCTCCTCAGAGCTAGGAGGGCGACGCGCAGGTCGCGTTCACACTCGGCCATGACATCGCCTCGAGGGGCCAAGAGCCTGGACAGCGGGACCCCGGTGGCCCGGCAACAAACGGCGCACCGAGGCTCATCGTAACGCGAGGACCCGGGGCGTGCCACCGGTAGGCTGCATGGCCCGTACCACCCTGCGGGTTGTCCTGTTCGCGAAGCGGCCAGAGGTGTCAGCCATAGCGACTCCCGGAGCCACGTCAGATGGGGTCCGGGGGCCAGGCTGCCACGTGCGACTAGGATGGTTTGGCCGAACGGTTACCCTTTCCCAACATCGAGGGCTTGCGCGCGTCGGTCTGATCGACCGAAGCGTCGAATGGCAGGCGGCCGGGAAATCAACCATGGCATTTCGCGGACGCACACTCATTTTGGAGCAGGCTTTCCGTCATCAAGCCGCCGACGCACGTAGGCTGCCACATCACGGACAGCGGCGATAAAATAGGGGCTTGCCCATGGCCGTTGGCCGGTCGCTCGATAGCGGCCGCGGGCGACGCGAAATCATGGTGCCGTGCGGACCCGACAAGGGCGCCCGCGGTTGACTGCGGCTAGCCTACCGGCCGGCACTCCACGACGAAGCGGCCAGAAAGCTGGCGACCGGTCGCAAGCACCTCCAGGCCGGCCGCCCGGCTCAGCTCGCGAAACTCGGCCAGGCTCCGGCTCTTTCCACCCACCAGCACCAACATCAGCAGCTCCGGCGACGGGCCTCGGTCCCCATCCGGCGACACGCCGCCCAGGACGACGACGCGACCGGCGGGCCGCGCCGCCTCGGCGCAACGCCTGAGGAGGGCCAGCGCCTCGCGATCGGGCCAATCCCCGAGCACGTTCTTGAGCACATAGAGATCACCTCCTGTCGGCAAGGGATCGAAAAAGCTCTGGCCCACACCGGTGACTCGCTCGTCAACGCCCGCAGCCGCGAGGATTTCGCGCGAACGAGCCACCGTTGCGGGTAAGTCGACCAGCACACCTCGAACCGTCGGTCGGGCGCAGGATCTCTGCAAGCAGAGAACCCGTACCGCCGCCGACGTCGACGATGGTATGTACCGAATCCCAATCGCCGCTGATCAGCACCTCCGGGTCGGGGGTCCCGTGCCCGGCCGGCCCCATCAAGGCATCGAAGCTCGCGGCGATATTCGGATGGGCATGCAGATCTTCCCAGAACGGCCGGCCAAAGACCGTGTGATAAGCCGGCGCGCCCGTTTTCACGGCGTCGAGCAGGCTGCCCCACGCGTGCGCCATGCGACCGCCGATGCCATCGAGATCGAGGCCAACGCGGGACTCGATCAGCGCCCGCGCGGGCTCGTTCAGCAGAAAACGGCCAGGCGTCGGTTCCTCGAACATCCCCTTCTCGACGAGGTGGCGGAGCACGCGGCCCAGCGAGTCAAGATCGGCGCCCGCCGCAGCGGCCAGATCATCGATTTGGCTCATCCCGGCTGCGAGATGATCGGCGATCCGGAGCGTCGCCACTACATGGACACACCACGGCGTACAAAGATCGGTCAGGGACCAGATGTCGGGTTGATCTTGGTGAGGCATTCCGGAGCGCCCTCTCTCACGATCCTCAATTCAGGCTCAAGCGATCTCAATTATCGCGCGTCCTTGGTGAAATTCAGCTATCGCGTGGTTATTTTCTCAATCTGAGCCAGCGCGTTCACGAAACGAAGGCGAGGTGCTTTGCGACTCGAACTGGGTCTGTGCACGTCGCCTGGCCCCGGGATTCCCTCGAACTTCCGCCGGGTCTACGACAGTCCCGTCGTGTGGATATGGTGTCTCCGGAACTCCCGATCGGTGCAAGCGGGGGTCGATGGTTGGGCGACAATCATTCGGAACATAGCCTGTGTCATCGCTCTGGGCCGCCCGCCACGCGTCGGTGTATCGGACGGATGCATTTATTTCGGCTGGTGACGAAACCCACTTACAGTTGCCAATTCGGACTGGCGTCAGTTGTGCACCCTGTCGAGCAAGTCGCGAATTGCATGCACCACGGCGTCTGGGCGGTCGACGTGGAATGTGGCGTGCGCAGCGTTTTCCAGCACGCGGTGTTCACCGTGGCGCACGGAATTGGCAATGGACCGGTTGATGGCCAACTTGATGTCGGTCAACTGGCGCTGCGAGGCTTCGGTCGCGAACATCGCCCGAAATGGATCGATGCCCATGCCGGTGAGCACAATCAACGGGACATCGGGCATGTCGCCGCCGCGGCGGATCTCGTCGCAGATGCTCTCGAAGTTCTTGGCCTCCTTCAGCCCGACGCGCCACGATTTGAGGTGGTATTCGAAGAGCAAATCGCGGACCGGCTCTGGCCGGTCGGCGAACATCCTCTCGAACAAACCGCGATAGTGCCGCTTGAGTTGCAGCAGAGCGCGGAAGAGGGCAAGACTCGTGCGAAGCCGTTCAAAAAGCGATGGCGTCGGCAATTTGGTTGTATAGTCCTCGTGACCCGGGTCCAAATAAAGGAGGCCGGCAACATCCGCCGGAAAGCGCTGTGCAAACCGGCGAGCGTAGATGCCCCCCAGCGAGTGGCCGACGAAGACGTAGGGCGCTGGCACGCCGGCGACGCGCAACAGTGCCCGGAGTTCATCTGTGACCTCGGTTGCGCTGCGTGGAAGTTCAGCGTGGTCGCTCCACCCGGTTCCCGAGCGGTCGTAAAGCACGGACGTCGTAAACCGGGAGGCCTGCTCGTGGACATTCAGATAGCCAAGGCCGGTCACGCCGGCTCCCGGCAGAAAAACCACGACCGGACCCCCGGTTCCCGACGCGTAGAGCATCAATTGCCGTCCCTCAACTTCGTAGAAACGGGCTGATGGTAGCGCGCGATGGAGAGCCTCGCGGCCTTTGCCCTGCTCAGCGCGATTGGTCCTCGATCCTCCCTCATTCGATATCATATTAGAATTTTTCTTTTCCCTTGACGATCATAAGACGTAGCGTAATAATACTTCACGTACTATGCAAGCAGCCGATGTGACATTGTTTGGGTATGCGCTACTGGGGCTCATCGCGCAGAAGCCGTCCTCCGGGTACGACCTGCGCAAGATATTCACCCTCACCCCGATGCAATCCTTCAGCGATAGCCCGGGAGCGATCTACCCTGCCCTGAAGCGATTAGAGAAAAGCGGTTTGATTCGCGGCAAGATCGAGCATGCTTCGGGCTTACGTCGGCGACAGGTTTTTCGCCTCACCGCAGGTGGCGGTGCCGCGCTTCGGTCGTGGTTGTGCAAACCGCCAACGCGCGCTGAAGTGATCCGCGCCGTGGATGAATTGATCTTGCGCTTCAGCTTCATCGACGTGATCCTCGGACCGGAGGATTCCCAGCGGTTTCTTGTGGCCTTCCAACGCGAGCTGGCGTCGTACATTCCCACGCTCCGGGAGTACCTTGTGGCCCACGAAGCGGAGCTGTCGCTGTCCGCCAAGCTCGCGCTGGAGAACGGCATCCGCGCCTACGAATCACATTGGCAATGGTCCCGAGATGCACTGACGACTTACAGACAGCGACCGAAGCGGTCCACGCCGCCCCTCGATCGCAGCTAGCCGAATAACTGATACAGCTTGAGTTGCGAGCCCAGACTCGCGCGAGAAGCAGATGAAAACTGCATGTGCCGTGTTTCTACGAGTGTTAGCGCTGACGATGATCCTGTTCATGTGCTTCCCTTTGGCAGGCAGAGTCCTTGGACAACATGGCGGGTCGTTAGCGCCCGAACAGGCTGGCAGTGCCGCAGTGGCCTTATTAGCGGTGTGCTTCTTGACCACCATTGTTCTGACTCATCTCATTCTTCGTTCGCGCTGGGCAGGCTGGCGGCTCATAGCAACAGTCTTTTTGGTTTTTTATGGTGTGATGACGTTCATGCCGCAAATCGAGTCAGCAGTTTTTCTCACAACTTTGCCGTCGGGCATGTTGCCGCGACTTTTTCTGATGGGCGCTCTGATCGCCGCCCCCTTCTCGGCGCTCGCTGTTCCAATTCTTGGAAAGAGAAAGGCAGATGCCGAAGATGCCGCAGCCAATGCACGATTGGTCATGCCAGCAAAAGAGTGGGCGTGGAAACTCGCTGTCATTGCCATCGCCTACCTTGTCTTGTATTTTGCATTTGGCTATTTCGTCGCTTGGAAAAACTCCGCGGTGCGCGAGTATTACGGTGGCATCGATGAAGGCAGCTTTCTCGCCCACATGAGTACGGTCTTGACGGATACGTGTTGGCTCATCCCCTTCCAGATGTTGCGGGCGATATTGTGGATGGCGGTTGCCCTTCCTGTCATTCGCATGCTGAAAGGGCCGTGGCAAGAGACCGCTTTTGCACTCGGATTGCTTTTCGCTGTGACGAACGCCCAACTTCTGCTACCGAACCCGTATATGCCCCAAGTGGTGCGCATGACCCATTTGATAGAAACCGCCTCGTCCAATTTCATTTTCGGATTTTTGATAGGCTGGCTACTTACGCCGCGCCACGAGTTCGCTAACGTCCCAATCACGCAAGAGCATCGCGGGTGTCAGACCTAATTTCAAGTTTGTACAAACTTGAAATTAGGTCTGACACCAAGGAAGGAGACACTAGTGCCATGCAGCAGCCCAGTGATTCGCGCTGCGCGGACCGCAGATATGACGCATATGCGATAACATCGCGTTCCGTGCTGTACCGCCGTTTCAATGCCGATCTGCCCGCCGCCACCGCGCTGAAGTCTAGGCCGGAGTCACAGTCGTCCAGTTCTGCCGCATGGCCTTGCCAAGATAAGGATCAACGATCGGATGACCCCACTCGAATCCGCAATCACAGTGCCGGGCTATTTTGTCGCCCTGGTCGAGATTCATGACCCAGCAGGATTTCAATCCTATCACGAACAATTTGAAGCCACTCTCGCGCCGTTTGGAGGACGGCTGGTCTCTTTCGGGGCAACGATCGTCCCCCTGGAAGGGATGGACGGGGCGACTGCGAGAGCGGCAATTGTCGTTTTTCCGTCCCTCCAGGCAGGACGGGACTGGTTCGAATCGCCCGCCTATCAAACAATTGCACCCCTCCGCCAACGATCCGCACGGACCCGGGGCTTCTTCGTCGAAGGACTCCCCGTGCCGTAGCAATGAAGCAGGCAGGAGCGATTCCCCGTCTCGCTGGCCAGGGAGACAGCGATGAGAGTAGTTAAAGCTGCAGCGGTCCAACTAAGTCCGGTACTCTATAGCCGCGAAGGAACTGTCGAAAGAATCGTGCGGACGATTCACGAACTTGGCCAACAGCGGGTGCAGTTCGCAACATTTCCTGAGACGGTGATCCCTTACTACCCGTACTTCTCGTTCGTCCAGTCTCCTCTCCAAAACATCGTCGGACGCTGAGCAGCGGAAACTGCTCGATCAAGCGGTGACGGTGCCGTCTGCCGCCACCGACGCGCTTGGTGCAGCTGCCCGACAAGCGGGCGTTGTCGTGTCGATCGGCATCAACGAGCGTGACGGTGGAACTGTGTACAACACACAGCTTCTCTTCGACGCCGACGGCACGTTGATTCAGCGCCGACGGAAGATCTCGCCCACCTATCACGAACGGATGATTTGGGGTCAGGGAGACGGCTCGGGGTTGCGCGCCGTCGATAGTCACGTCGGCCGCATTGGCCAACTGGCATGCTGGGAACACTACAACCCCTTGGCGCGATACGCGATGATGGCCGATGGCGAGCAGATCCACTCGGCGATGTATCCCGGCTCGATCTTCGGCGATCTGTTCTCAGAGCAGACTCAAGTCAACATCCGGCAACATGCCTTGGAGTCGGGGTGCTTTGTCGTCTGCGCAACCGCTTGGCTGAACCCCGATCAGCAGGCCCAAATCATGAAGGATACCGGTTGCACGATCGGCCCGATCTCCGGCGGTTGCTTCACGGCAATCGTCGCACCTGACGGATCTCTCATGGGGGAGCCGATCCGCTCCGGTGAAGGTGTGGTGATCGCCGATCTCGACTTCACCCTGATCGACAAGCGCAAACAATTGATGGACTCGCGCGGCCACTACAGCCGTCCGGAGCTGCTCAGTCTGATGATCGACCGAACTCCGACTGCTCACCTGCACGATCGCGTTGCGCCACCCGCCTCGGGGGCTGTGCACCCGTCTGCCGGTGGTTTGCCAACGCGAGAAATCCGCGTCCGGAGGTTCACCATTGTCTCCTCCAGGCCATTCGACGAGGTCGTGCGAAGGCTTACCGCAACCGTCGGTCGTCCAGACACAAACGCGTTTCACGACGCCATTGCCTCGGCAACCAACGTTGCGGAGTTGGAAAAGGTGGTTCACGGGGCGATCGGATCCTCGGACCTGATGGAGTTCGCCCGCTTCGATGCCGGCGAGGTTTTGCGTAAATCGCAAGGCGGGCACGGGCCCAAGATCCTCCGTCTCGTCGTTGGGAATCCGCTCATCATGAAGGAGATGGCCAAGACCGTCCCCGATGCAGCAAGCTATGCGCCAGTAACGATTCACGTGGATGAGCGCGCAGACGGAGTCCACCTATCGTACGACTCGATGGCGAGTTTGCTCGCTCCCTACGGAAGCCAGTCAGCACTCACGGTCGCCATTGATCTCGACGCGAAGGTCGAGAGTCTGCTCAAGACTGCTGCGAGCTGAGAGACAGGGGCTATGACTCTCGGTATCAAGGTGCGTAGCGGGCGAAGACAAAGTCGCGATCTTTGGCGGGCTCATGGCAGGAATAGCAGGTTTTGTGCACCGCCTCGCTGGCAGGCTTGCCGTCCTTGAAGTCAGCGAAACCCCAGCCGCCCGTCGCGGCGTACTTCTTTGAGTCCTTGACCATGAACTGAACATTCTTGGGGGACCCGACAACGAAAGATTGAGCGCCAGGGAATGGACCGGCCAAGACTCTGTTGTTGTCTTCCGACGGGACTCGAGTCCAATGAATCGCGGCAATGATGGAGCCGTCTGGGAACGGAATCCTTCCTTCCTTAATGGCCTTGATTGCAATGTCGTTGCCCAGTTGAGCGCGCAGTTGGTCAGCCTTGCCTTCTATCAGGAGGTGATTCACGGCGATCAATTTCCAATCGCGATACCCGGCGGGAATTCTGACTCCGTAGATCGGGGCGGCCTCTCCATCGCCCCGTTCAGATGCGGGCGCCATGTAGGCGACTATACCGGCCAGCGCTACAACTGCAACCAGCACGATAATACTTCGTCTCATACGGCACCTCGTTCAAGTATGTGTTAAATGAATCAACGCGTAGTTTGGCGATCACGAATCGGTGTTCAGAACAGGCGTTATGACAAGCAATCCTGAATCATCGCTGCCGGCCAGGATTAGCGGAGCGATCGAAACGCGGCACGAGTTCCTTTGGCCGCTCAGTTGACCAGCACGACAGGCGCCTTCGCTTTTTCAACGATATACGTAGCGAGCCCAAAGTGCGGCTTTGACAAGGCGGCGAGTAACGCAGCGCGGCGTCGAATGCCGGCCTCAGGGCATCACGGGGCAAATCAAGATTCTGCTCTGTCGTTGCCACCCGTGCACACCTAATCCGCATCTTTCCCGCCCCTGCTGCGAAAGTAAAGGAACCCAGCGCAGCGTATCGAAGTGGGTTTTTGCAATCAAGCTGCTCAGCCAATGTAACAGTTAAGAAAACCCTCATTTGATTGACTGAAGGGTCAGGTTGCTTGCCGCCCCTCCGACGGAGACCGCAGCCGCAGGAGTTGATAGAAGGAAGGCAGACACCCATTCGTCGGGGGCTTCAAGACACCCAGTCGTTGGGATGCGCGCGTATCATGCTCGATGCGTAACGCCTAATGCGTGTCTGCATTCGCTAGGATGCCTGGGAACCGATTACGATCACGAGCACGATTACGAGTACGAACGCGCTGCGGGCAACCGATGACGATTAAGATCGCCCCGGCAGGGGCGAAACTGAAGAGGCTACGGCCGTGAACCGCTCTTTCTGACGCCAGCCCGATGTATTACGACGTGGTTGAGCCTCCGACGCCGAACACTGCAATGCCTGTCATTCGCATCCAATCGGCCTGTGGATATCGTGCCGAGGATCGCCGTCGGGGCCCGACGATCAGGCCGCACCTCGCTGTTGTGGATGTCCTTCGCGTTTTCGCGTTCTTGGCGCGGTCGACCAGGGCCGCGGATTGTCGCTCGGCGAAGGCGATGACGTCGCAGCGGCGGATCTTGAGGACGTGATCGACGAAGTCCAAAAGGGCGAGCGCGTTGGTGATGGGGAGATGGCCGTTGAAGATCACGCGGTCGAAGCAGGAGAGCACGGCGACGATCAAGCTGGTAAACTCGGCGACGAAGCGCGACGGCGTCTTCAAGGCGTCCTCTTCCGGGATGTGGCCTCAGCAAACCCCATTCTGACGGGAGGACGCCGTCTTTGCTCATCCTCTTCGGTTGCGGCGATGCCGCGTTAGAAGGCGACAAGATGAATGCTCCCATTCAGTCCGCTGGGCAGGCCGACCCCTGGTCGCGCCGCAGGGCGAGGAAGGCGGCTCGCTTGGCCCGAATCGCCCCGTGGATGAAGGGACATGTCCTGGAAACCGGAGCCATCGTCGAGGCACTGCAGACGCTGCTCGAACCGGGCGACGCCGTGGCTCTGGAGGGAGACAACCAGAAGCAGGCGGACTTCCTTTCGCGTTCGCTCGTCCAGGTCGATCCGGCGAAGATCCATGACTTGCACCTCCTGATCTCGAGCGTCAGCCGGCCGGAACATCTGACGCTGTTCGAGCGCGGCATCGCCCGCAAGGTCGATCTCGCTTACGCCGGTCCGCAGAGCGTACGCCTGGCGCAACTCGCTCGAGGACGGAAAGCTCGAGATCGGCGCCATTCACACCTATGTCGAGCTGTACGCGCGGATGTTCGTGGACCTGATGCCCGACGTGGCACTGGTCTGTGCCGAGCAGGCCGACCGCCAGGGCAACCTCTACACCGGCCCGAACACCGAGGACACGCCGACCATCGTCGAGGCGACGGCTTTCCACGACGGGGTGGTCGTCGTGCAGGTCAACGAAATCGTGGACGAGCTGCCGCGCGTGGACATCCCGGCGTCCTGGGTCGACGTCGTCGTCACCGCGGACAGCCCCTTCGAGGTCGAGCCTTTGTTCACGCGCGACCCGAGGCTGATCAGCGAGGTGCAAATCCTGATCGCCATGCTGGTGATCCGAGGAATCTACGAGCGTCACGGCGTGACCACGCTCAATCACGGCATCGGTTTCGACACCGCGGCGATCGAGCTGCTGCTGCCGACGTACGGCGAGAAGCTCGGCCTGCGCGGCAAGATCTGCCGCAACTGGGTCCTCAACCCGCACCCCACCCTCATCCCGGCGATCGAGAGCGGCTGGGTGGAAAGTGTCGTCTGCTTCGGGAGTGAAGTGGGGATGGCGGACTACACCCGCGCCCGCCCGGACGTGTTCTTCACCGGGCACGACGGCAGCTTACGGTCGAACCGCGTGCTCGCGCAGCTCGCCGGGCAGTATGCGGTGGACCTGTTCATCGGGTCCACGCTGCAGATGGACGGCGAGGGCAACTCCTCGACGGTCACCCAGGGGCGGCTGGCCGGCTTCGGCGGTGCCCCCAACATGGGCAGCGATGCGCGCGGCCGCCGCCACCCCAGCGCCGCCTGGCTGGACATGATCACGCGACACCAGCGCCACCGCGCGGGGCCGCAAGCTCGTGGTCCAGGTGGTCGAGACCTTCCACAAGGGCGGGCAACAGTCGATCGTCGACACGCTGGACGCCGTCGCGGTCGGCAAGAAGGCGGGAATGCCGATCGCGCCGGTGATGATTTACGGCGACGACGTCACGCACGTCGTGACCGAGGAAGGCATCGCCTATCTCTGCAAGACCGACAGCCTGGAGGAACGCAAGGCGGCCATCGCGGCGATTGCCGGCGCCACGGAGATCGGCCTGCGAGCCGATCAAAAGCGAACTGCCGAGCTGCGCTCCCGCGGCGTCGTGGCGACTCCCGAGGATCTCGGCATCCGTCGAACCGACGCCCGCCGGACGCTGTTGGCTGCGCGCAGTATCGACGACCTCGTGGCCTGGTCCGGCGGGCTCTATCAGCCGCCAGCCAAATTTCGGAGCTGGTGAACCGTCATGAGTCAACTCCTCGATATGATGGGCACGGTCGAAGTCGTTCCCGAAAACGACGGGGGCGATCTGTTCCCGCTCGATTTGTCAACTTTGGCCGTTTCCGTCCCTCATCGAGGAGGCGGAGCTGACGCCGAAGCCGGCGCTCGTGGACCGCAGAGGTAACGGGGCGCATCACGATCTCGATCTGACGCGGCTGCGGCGTTCCGCCCAGTCCTTGCAGGATGGATTCGCGGCCATCGCGCGGGCGGCAGATGGCGAAGAGCCGTCGCTGCGACTGCGCGAAGAGCTCGGACGGATCGGTCGCGACATGGAGCGGCGCATGCTGGTGGCGACCGATGGCAGCAACGCGCACCGCGGTGCGATCTGGGCGCTCGGCTTGCTGGTCGCCGCTGCCGCCCGGCGCCGGTCGGAGACGAAATGCCACGCGCATCGCGACCGCGGCGGCCGCCCTCGCGCGGCTGCCGGACAGGTTTGCGCACCCCGCCCGCCGAGCAACGGCGAGCGGGCCCGCTTGCGATTCGGCGCGGCCGGTGCTCGCGGCGAGGCGCAGGCGGCCTTCCCGCATGCGATCCGCGTCGGCCTGCCGGCGCTCCGCGCGGCGCGTGACCGAGGGGTGCCTGAAGACTGTGCGCGACTCGACGCCCTCATGGCCATCATGGCCAGCCTCGACGATACCTGCCTGCTCCATCGCGGCGGTCCTGGCTGCGCTCGAGACGGCCAAGGCGGGCGCCCGAGCCGTGCTCGTCGCGGGCGGGACGGCAACGCCGGCCGGCATGGAGCGCCTGCACCGGCTGCATGCCGAACTCATGGCGCTGTGGGCCTCACCGGGCGGCAGCGCCGACCTGCTGGGGGTCACCCTGTTTCTCGATCGACTGGAGGGCGGATCGCGGTCCGTCAGCTCACAAGAGGAGTCCTGTCATGGAAACACTGAACTTACGAGTATGAGGCAAAGGGGCCCTTGACGCGTCGGGCTCATGTCGGCGTCGTCGGCTCCGGCGACCTGGAAGTGCTGATCGAGCCGTCCAACACGCCGACCGCCCAGGTCCGGGTGCGGACCAGCGTCGACGGCTATGCCCAGGTCTGGAAGGCGGTGCTCGACCGGTTCTTTTCCCGTTTCGAGAGCGCCGCGAAAGTGGAGATCAACGACTTCGGGGCGACGCCCGGGACGGTGACGCTGCGGCTCGAGCAGGCGGCCGAGGAGGTGCGGTCATGATGCACGCGACACACAGCGATAACCCGATCACCAAGGAGCGCCGCGAGCGTTTCCTGTCGCGCCAGAGCATCATCGAGATGCGGGCGCGCGAGCGCGCCAGGGCGATTCTCGATCCGGGCAGCTTCCGCGAGCTGCTCGGCCCGTTCGACCGGCTGGAATCTCCCTGGCTTCCGCTTCAGGGGATCGTGCCCGAGTCGGATGACGGTGTCATCATTGCGCGCGGGCAGCTCGCCGGCCAGCCCGCCGTGGTCATGGCGATCGAGGGGGCGTTCCAGGGCGGCGGCATGGGGGAGGTTTCCGCCAGCAAGATCGCGGGCGCACTCGCGCTGGCCCGGCGCGACTGCGAGAGCGGCAAGCCGATCTTGCCGGTGCTGCTGCTCGAGACCGGAGGCGTTCGGCTGCAGGAGGCCAATCTCGGCGAGGCCGCGGTGGCCGAGATCCATGCCGAGATCATTGCGCTGCGCCGGCACGTGCCGGTCATCGGCGTCATCACCGGCATGGTCGGTTGTTTCGGCGGCATGTCGATCGCCGCCGGCTTGTGCAGCTATCTGGTGGTCTTCCCGCAGGCGCGGCTCGAACTGAACGGCCCCGAGGTGATCGAGCAGGAGGCCGGCATCGACGAGCTGGACGCCAGCGACAAGCATCTGATCTGGAGCCTGATCGGCGGCGAGCAGCGATACGAAACCGGCTTCGCCGACGCACTGATCGAGGATGACGCCAAGGCACTGCGACAGACCATCGGAGCTCTGGCGGCGCGTGGCGTTCCCGCCCGGCATCGGAGCGAGAAGGTTGAAGAGTTCAGGCGCAGCTTGGCGAGAATTGATCCGGCGGCGCCGCCGGACGGGCCTGCGCTGCGGCGGATCTGGCCGAAAGGAGAGATGCCATGAGCACCACAACGCCGCTGTCGAGCCGCGGTCGGACGTGGTTCCAGGCATTGGCCGAGAACGCACAGCCCGTTGACACCGGACTGGGGAGCGTGGTCGTCGCCGACGCGACCTGGGGAGGCGAGCGGGTGCGGCTACTCGCGATCGTGCCGGACCCGCAGAATCGCTTTCCTCGTGCCCGGCACGGCGAGCTTGGACTTGAGGAGGGATGGGCGCTCGCCCACCACGTCCGTGAAGCCATCGCCGCCGATCATTCCGGCGCCAGGCGGCCGATCATCGCCATCGTCGATGTCCAGAGCCAGGCCTATGGGCGCGTCGAGGCACTGCTGGGCATCCACCTGTCCCTCGCCGCGGCCGCCGACGCCTATGCGACGGCCCGCGTGGCGGGACATCCGGTCGTCGCACTGATCGTCGGCACAGCCCTGTCCGGCGGCCTCCTCGCGCATGGCGATCAGGCCCATCGGCTGCTGGCATTGGATGCTCCCGGGGTCATCGTCCAGGCGATGCGCAAGGAATCGGCGGCGCGAGTCACGCGGCGGACGGTCGAAGAGCTCGACGAACTCGGCAAGACCGTCATTCCGATGGCGTACGACATCCGGCAGTTCGCCAAGCTCGGCTTGCTGCACGAGCTAATCGCCGGGATCGACGCGGATGCTCCGTCGGCCGCGCAGATCGCGAAGGTCAAGGAACGAGTGGCCGCGGCGATCGTCGATATCCGCAACACTCCTGGCGATCTGACCAGCCGGCTGAACAATGCCGAAGCGAAGGTCAATCGCGCCGCCTCGATCGAGGTCCGGAGGAGATTGGCAGAGCAATGGAACTCGCCGTGATGCCTGGCCGTCCGGCCACGACCCATGACCTGATCCGGCTACGTGAGCCGATCGCGCTGACGGTGGACGCGCCGGTGCCCGTCGTGGGTCGAGCCGGCGCTCGAACGGACTCCCTGGGTGGTCGTCCGCCGCGGCCATGTCCGTGACGGTATGATCCCGGTCGGCGTACGCGGCCTGGCGCGCCAGCAGCGGTTTGCCGCCGTTCTGGCGGTCGCCGAGATTGCCGACCGGCTGTCGCCCGAAGAACTGACCGAATCGCGTCACGTCATCGCGCGAAAGCGCAAGGACGAGGCGCCGGCCCTGGCTGCGCTGGCCCGCGTCGCGCCCATCTTGGCGAGCCGCGGTCACCGCTGGGGACCCGGCGGCAGTGTCGGCTTCGAGATCGCGACGGGCGTGGCGACGGCGACATCGTCAAGCGATCTCGATTTGATTCTCCGGCAGGATCACCGGCTTGGGCTGGACGAGGCGATCGATCTGCGAGCCGTCCTGGCCGAAGCAGCAGCCCCGGCGCGGGTCGACGTGCTGCTCGAGACGCCGCGTGGTGGCGTGTCGCTCGCGGATCTCGCCGCGATGCCGGCGCGGCTGCTCGTGCGCACGCCGGACGGTCCTCGTCTTTCGGCCGATCCCTGGATGGCGGGCGCGCGCGTTCTGTCGGAGGGGGTGTCATGACGATCGCCTTCCTGTTCCCGGGACAGGGCGCCCAGAGCGAGGGCCTGCTTCATCATCTTCCGCAGCATGCCGAGGTTACGCGGACGATCGAGGAGGCGAGCGACGTCCTCGGCGTCGATATCGCTGGCCTCGACAACTCGGAGGCGCTGCACTCGACGGCCGCGGTGCAGCCCGCGCTGTTGATCGCCGGCGTCGCCACGGCCCGGGCCCTGATGGCCGAACACGTCCATCCCGCTGCCGTCGCCGGCATGTCGATCGGCGCCTTCGGCGCTGCGGTCACCTGCGGCACGCTGTCCTTCGCCGATGCCTTGCCGCTCGTCCGTCTGCGTGGCGAACTGATGCAGGCAGCCTTCCCGAGCGGCTATCGGCCTCGCGGCCATCGAGGGCCTCGACGAAGCTTCACGTGGAAGGCATCGTGGAACGGATCCGGACAGCAGAGTTCCCGGTCTACGTTTCCAACATCAACGCGCCTCGGCAGATCGTCGTCGCCGGGAGCGATGCGGCGCTCGATGCGGTGACCGCCCAGGCTCGCCAACAAGGTGCGCACCGTGCCGAGCGTCTGGCGGTCAGCGTCCCGTCGCATTGCCCGCTGCTCCAGCCGGTCGCGGATCGCCTTCAGCAACTCATGGCGGGGCTCGCCCTGCGGCCGCCGTCGATGCCGTATGTGAGCAATCGCGGCGGTCGCCCCCTCTACGATGCCGAGGCCATCGGCCAGGACCTCGCGACCGGCGTCGCGCATCCGGTCCGCTGGTACGACACCCTCGAAGTCATGCGCGAGCTCGGGGCGAACCTCTTCATCGAGATGGCGCCGGGCCATGTGTCCACTCATCTCGTCGCGGAGTTGTTTCCCGACGTGAGGGCGGTCTCGATCGCGGATCAAGGCCTCCGCTACGCGACCGTTCTCGCCGCACGCGAGCGCACTCGTTAGGTTTTCCCAAGCCGGGTTCGGCTACACACATTCCATCCAGCGCTAAGGAGAGAAGTCAGGGGGTTCGTTCCCGTTCCCCCTATGGAGATGAAAGGGAACGGAACGGTCCTTGAGCACCCAACCACGCCGTGGCGGACCGTCGGACGCCGAATCTATCGCGGTCAACCTGTCCATCCGTGAGAATGCGGACCTGAAAGCTCGATATGGTGGACGTCGGTGGCGAGAATTAAAAGGCAAGGCTCGAGCGGCCAGGCCCCGCACTGCCGCGATTGGCTTCGATGCACACGTTCGCGAGTCAACTTTGATTTCGCACTCCAGCACTGACTCGACCAAGACGGCGCGTTCGTACTTGCCGCCGACGTCGGAAAGATCAGGCCCGATCGCACCCTTCGCCGCGGGCGCGATGGCACCGCGCACAACCGAGCCCCGCGCCGTTGAAGAAGACGGCTCGCCCGCGCCGCGCGTCGCCGTGGTGCTGGCGCGCATACTCCACAACGGCCCGCCGGTCGGGCGTGGACAAATCGGCACCGGCGGCGCATGAACCTCTCCGGCAATCACGTAGGAAAGCGCGGCGATTGCAACGGCATTCATCCGAACAGATTGAAGTTGTTAAATGCGGACTCGCTGCGGTACCGCCGGCTGCCTGCGCGGCCGTGGTTATCGCCGTGAAACCGGCACCGAACTGGAATACCGCGAGAGCACGGCTGCCTGTGCGGCCGTGGTCATTGCCGTGAAACCTGGACCGAACGAGAAGGCATTGGGCCCGAACGTGACCGTGGTGCTGCTAAACGGCGAGGTCGCCGCGCTCGTGGTGCTGGTCGTCGCCGATGTGCTCGACGCCCGCGCTACTGTGACCGACGTGCCACCACCGAAACTGACCACCTGGCTAAAGGCCGGACCGCCCGCCGAGAAGAACACGCGCACGTTCGCGAAAAGACGCGCTCGGCGCTCTGGACTGCCGTTGCGACCGTTGATTGGAGCGTCAGGGGCGACGCCATGTTTTGCGGGGACTGCCAGTGCAGCGTTGAGCTGGCTTGCGAGGCTGCTTGGGCTCGATCCGACGAGAGTGTTTTGGATCGTCGGGACCAGAGTGCTGCCAGAGCCGATGATTACCGACGCCTCACTGCTGATCACCAGCGCCGTCGCATCGACTGCTCCAGCGACGAATGCATGCAGGTTCGCCTGTCGGCTGGCGACGGGCGACGATCGATCGGCGTAGGTGTTACGGATCTCGGCTTTGAGCACCTTGCGCAGATCCGAACTGGTCGTTTTCAGCTCACGGCGGAGCTGCGAATCCAAGTGTGAGAGCACGGCCCGATGGACGATCGCCGGTCCAACGGGCGCAGGCGCTGGAGGTGGCGTGGCGGCGATTGCGGCCGCCGTGCCGCCGCTGGACAGGACCGTGCGCTGTTCCAGCGTGGCATCCATAAGTGACGGTCGAAACGCGATCCGCTTCCCATGTGTGAGGTTCATGATGTCTCTCTCTCTGGCATTCGTCGTGTTGCTCACAGCGCGTTCGGCGCTTCACAGGTGTGCCGTCGTGCGCGCGCGATCGGTCGATTCGTCATTCCCCTAAGCGGAGAGCAAGGTCACCGA
Organism: uncultured Isosphaeraceae bacterium; assembly: GCA_963830625.1. Taxonomy (GTDB): domain Bacteria; phylum Planctomycetota; class Planctomycetia; order Isosphaerales; family Isosphaeraceae; genus CAWHMZ01. The sequence goes on from CAWHMZ010000018.1 coordinate 139,385, forward strand.
TAACGATCCTTCATTCCGGGTGAGTACGCAGCTTTCGTGCCGGCGCCCGGCCGGTATCGACGATCGTCACGATCCCATGCTCGCTTGAGTCGACGCGCCGTCCTGACTGTCAGGCTCCAGGTCCATTGGGATGCGCACTCCAGTATTATAAGCGGGACGATGCTACACCGCGCGTCGATTTAGTCGTCTGGCACCGATCTCGATTGTAACGGTAACGTAGCCATGAATGAGCACCAAGGCATCGCTCCGAAGGCGGCACCCCCGATCGCCGGCAATTCCTGGGACGGATCGGGTTGGCGTTGACAACCGGACTGATCACCAGGCCGCGCGGGCTCGGGCCCGTTTCGTCCAGGGGCAGCAGCACCTGCCAACCGAGAGCCCGCGGCGGCACAACCCGATCGGCGTTTCGACCTATTCGTTCTGGCAGTTCCGCGAGGGCGCGCGCCGGCTCACGATCGCCGATTGCATCGACAAGGCGGCCGCCATGGGCTTCGACGGAGTTGAGATCCTCCACGTGCAGATGGAAGACGAATCAAACGCGACCCTCCAGAAAATCAAGCGCCACGCCCATTCGCTGGGGCTGTGCTCTCATGGGTTTTTCCACGCACCAAGGGTTCGTCACGCCAGACCGCCAGGAGCGATCGAACAACGTTCAGAAAACGTTCTACCAGATCGACGTCGCCTACCGCCTGGGCATTCCGACCATGCGCATCAACACCGGGCGCTGGGGCACGATCAAATCGTTCGACGAGTTCATGGCCAAGGGGGGCAAGGAGCCCACGCTCGAAGGTCACACCGATCAAGAAGCCTTCAAATGGGTGATCGACTCGATCGAAAAGCTTTTACCCCGTGCCGAAGAATGCGGCGTCGTCTTGGGTCTTGAAAATCATTGGGGGCTGTGATGCGGCCGGCGTGCTCAAAATCGTCGAGTCGATCAAGTCGCCCTGGTGGCACATGAGATGCTCGATACCGGCAATTTCCTCGAAAATTCCTACGCCCAAATGGAGCAAATGGCCTCGAGCAAGGTTCCGCTCGCGCTTGTTCAGGCCAAGACATACTACGGCGGCGGGCGCCTGGACGCACTCGATCTCGACTACGCCCGGATCGCGGGTATCCTCAAAGAGCACAAGTATCGCGGCTGGATCTCGCTCGAGTTCGAGGGAAACGAAGACCCGGCTACCGGCGTGCCCAAGAGCCTCGAGCTCCTGCGCAAGAGCTTCGGCTGAGCCGGTCTGGCCTGTTGGGCGTCAAGGCACAAATGACCGGTGCGGCACCTGGAGACCTTCGGCTCGCCGGCGGCTGACAGACCTGTGCCCAACAGGCTCCTGCACAAGTGCTTCGGTTGAGCAGGTCGCACGGCTAGCGGTTTGTGTCTTCCCTGGCGACGGCCGCTTGGGACGGTACCACACGACATTGTGCGTCGCTCCTCCGACGCCCACGACATCCGGCGTGCCGTCACCGTCGATGTCGCTGCTGTGCAGGTCTTGTGCGGCGATCTCGCGGTCGATAACCGTCTTGTGCCACGCCTTGGCGGCCTCGGTCGAAATCGTAAACCGAAACGCGATGGTCCTTCCCACGGT
>CAWHMZ010000019.1:0-347057 GCA_963830625.1 uncultured Isosphaeraceae bacterium
GGCGCTTTATCCCCGCGGGCCAATGGCCAGCCGGGCCAAATACGGGCTGCGCGGACGCTCGCCGACAGCGGGGAGCGTGACCGTGCGCTGGAAACCCTCCAAGAGCTGGTCACTGCGGCAGAGCCCGATTGGGGTCGACCTCGTGCGCCGGCCTGCAGATCGACTTATCCGGTCGGCGGCCGGGCAATATGCCGGTGCGGTCGAGGCATTCAGCACGCTCGAGCGGGTTGCGCCCAAGAGCCCGTTCTTGCATCAGGCCCGGCTTCAGCGGGCGCTGGCCCGCGCGGCTCGAGCGGGCCGACGAGTCTGACGCGATTTTGCGGACACTCGCCAGCGACCCGGGCTCGTCAGCCGGCGCCCAGGCGGCCCTCGAGCTGGCGACGAGCGAGCTCAAGCGTGATCGCGCCTGGCGGTGCTCGCGACAATCGAAGAAGCTCTGAAACGATTTCCCAAGTCGCCGGCCGTGCCGGCGTTTCACTTTCGCTTAGCCGAGGCGCTTCAAAAACAGAATCGCCTCCAAGAGGCACGCGCGCGGTTCCTCCGCGTGGTCGAGCTTGATCCGAAGGATCCCTGGGCCGACGACGCGCCGAGCGGGCCGCACAGTTGTCGGTCGACCTGGGCGAGCCGGCCGAGGCGCGACGGCTGGCCGACGCGTTTCTGGCCAAGTTTCCCGAGAGCCCGTTGCGGGGCGACGTGCGCTTGACCCTTGCGCGGGCTGCAGCGACCGAAGGCAAGCCCGATGAAGCCATCGCGATTCTGGAATCGCTTCTCGGGCTCAAAGCCGGCGCTTCGAAGTCGCCCGCCACGACGCTTGCCGCCGCCGCAGTCCCGATTGCGCAGTATGAGCTCGCTCTCGCCTATCGAGCGGTCGGCAAGACCAGCGAAGCCGACTCCATCCTCGCCGGCTTGGCGAAAGGGCCCAAAAATCCCGTTGTCGCCGATGCACAGTTCATGGTCGGCCAGGCCAATCTCGATGCCGGCCGGTTCGCCGACGCGATCGCTCCGCTCGAAGAATACCTGTCGTCAAACCCGAAGGGGGAAGTCGTCGATTTTGCCATGGCGCATCTTGCGATGGCACGGCTGGGGCTGGGTCAAATCGGCGAAGCGAGGAAGCTGCTGGCGAGCGTTGCGGAGCGCTTCCCGAGAAGCGCGGCCCTACCGCCGGCGCGACTTCGACTTGGCGAAGCCGAGCTGGCCGCGCACCATGCCGAACGTGCCGCAGAGCAATTCCGCCACGTCGCGGGTGCCGGGCCGCCGAGCAAAGAGCCCGCTCGATCCGCCGCCGGCAAAGAGCAGGGTGCCTCCACCGACAAAACGCTAAAAGTCCGCGCACTCGTAGGACTGGGAACGGCCCTCTCGGAGCTCGGGAAGCCGGCCGACGCGGCCGCGGCCTTTCAGTCGGCCCTCGAGCTGGGGGGCAACGAGCCGATCGCGGCCCAGATCGCGCTGGCACAGGGTCAGGCGCATGAGGCCAACCGGCAGCCTGAAGCGGCACTGCAGACCTATGCGCTGATCGCGCGCAAGTACCCAAAATCCGACCAGGCGCCACTGGCGTCGCTGGCCTCGGCACGCCTTCTGGCCCGATCGGGCCGTCCAGGTGAATCAGCCCAGGCTTTCGAGCAATTGATGGGCGACGAGGCCACGTGCAAGCGCCTCGAAAAAGCCGGCGTCAGCCGCGACACGCTGCTGGCTGAGTGGGCCTATGCCCTTCTCGATGCCGACAAGCCAGCCGAGGCCGACCGGGTTTTCACCCGCCTCCTTCGGGAGTTTCCCGACGGCAGCATGGCCGATGACGCACGATTTAACCTGGCCGAATCGGCCAACCAGCAACATCACTCCGCCGAGGTCGGTGCGCTTGCTCGGGCCGGTTGTCTCGAGGAAGCGCAGAGCCCAGCCAACGCCAGGCTGGTCCCGCCCATGCTCTACCGGTTGGGGCGAAGTCAGATCGAGCTGAAGGACTGGGCGGCGGCCCAGGCGACGTTTGCCAGGCTGTTGAGCGAGTGCCCCGACAGTCCGTACCGCCGCGAGTCGAAATACCTTGGTGCCGAGGCAGCTCTGCGTCAAGGAGATGCCGGCGCAGCCCTCGCCGGCTTTGCGGCCGTTCTGGCCGAAGCTCCGGCGGCGAACGACCCGCCAGGCATGATCGCAGCCTCCAAGCTGAAGCGGATTCAGTGCCAAGTCGCGCTCAAGCAGTGGAAAGAAGCGCTGGAAACCGCGACGACGCTCGAGGGCGAGCTGAAGCCGGGCGATACGTCGATCGCCGAACTGGATTACGCACGAGGTCAAGCCTTGCTCGGGATGGGCCGGCTGGCGGATGCTCGCGATGCCTTTCAGAAAGTGCTGGATGCGCGCGCGCAGCGAAGACCTGCGTGCCCAGGCGCAGTTAATGCGTGGTGAGACCTATTTTCATGAGGACCAGCTCAACCTTGCGCTGGCGAGTTTCTCAGGGTCGACATCCTTTACAACGCGCCGCACTGGCAGGCGACGGCGCTTTTCGAGGCGGGAAAAGTTTACGAACGACTCGACCAATCGGCCGACGCCGCCGAAACTTATGAGAGGCTGCTCCAGAAGTTTCCGAACGATCCAGTCGCCGCCCAGGCGCGCGACCGCCGCGCCGCCATGGCGCGGTGCGCGGCTGCAAGCACCTCGCCGAAAAAGAGTTAACGCGGACACCGCTAACTAGCCTTGCGTGATTCCGGGAGGGCGAGGCTCCTGCCGAGCCGCATGTGAAACCGGCTCGCCGGGAGGCTCGCCCTCCCAGGATCGCGAAACACGGTTTTAGCGGGACGGAGCCCATCGATGAGCCAGACTGATCCGCCCAGAATCGCCGGTTCGCCGATGCGCGATTGGGGCGTTCTTGAACGTGCGCGGCATCAAGACGTGCGCCATTCGCTGTGGCTGGCCGTCGTGCTCTTTGCTTGCGCCTGCGCCGGTGGCGCGAAAAGTGCCGACGACGACAATCTTGACGCCTGCGCACGACCCTCGCCTGCACAGCACGCTCGAAGCGGGCGATGTGCCAGGATCATCCGCGTGGCCTCGCGAATGGGAGACCGTGCTGGCGCCGCTGCGCCGCTCGGCGATCGAGTTGGCCGACTGGTATCGTCGCACGCCCGCGGCCGATCGGGTCACGTGGGGAGGCATGACGGCCTGCGCCGGCCTGGGCATCCTCGTCATCTTGGAGCGGCTGGCCAGGCTTCGAAGCCGGAAGGTCGTCCCGCCCGACTTCACGGCACGGTTCTTGGACCGGTTGCACGAGGGCAAGCTCGACTGTGGTCAGGCGCTCGATCACTGCGAGCTGAACCCCAGCCCGGCAGTGCGCGTGGCGATGGCGGCGATTCGACGCTGGGGCCGGCCGGCCGGTGACCTGGAGCGCGCTGTGGCCATCGCGCATCGAGTGGAATCCGATCGCCTGCGGCGAAACGTAGGCACCCTGCGCCGCGTGGCCGCGCTCGCTCCGCTTCTGGGTCTCTTGGGAACTCTGTTCGCAATGAGGCGTGCGCTCGAAGCTGTTCCCGCCGTGGCGGCGCTCTTGCCCATCGGAGCGCCGGTCACCTGGGGACCGATGCTCGCGTCGGCACTCACGCCGCTTTGCACCGGTATCGTGATCGCAACCTTGGCCCTTGTCGCATACGACGGCCTGCTGGCGCGCATCGAGAAGCTTTCCAGCGCGCTTGATCGCCTGGGCGCCGAGACGATCGACGCAATCGCCATGGCCGCGCCCGTTTCATCGCCGCTGCTCACCTTCGCGCCGGCGCGCCGAGACGCGGCCGGCCCGGTCCGACCAGATCGCGGAGGGCGGGCATGATCAGCCGCATTCGCCCCACTTGCCGCAATCGCGGGTCGAGGAACGGCGCGCGCCGCTCTCGCGGCCGGGTCAGGATCCCGCTGGACCTCCTGCACGCGATCAAGCCGGTTTTTGAAGGTGGGCTGGCATTAGCTTTCCATCGCCGACCACTGAAGCACACTCATCGCGTAGAAAAACTTGCAGATCGCCGGGTGCCAGTTGTCCTCCGCGAACGATCGTCTTGGTAGCATGGCGTGTCGTCTCGCTCCCGAACGGCTGGCGGTTGGTCAGCCCGTTTCGGCCGTCGGCGTTGGCGCCACCCGGAGTCGATCATGGCGAAGCCTGCCGGTCCCGATCACGACCAGCGTCTCAAGGTGCTGCTGAAGGAGTTCTTGCAGGCGTTCTTCCGAGCGATTGAAACGCATCGCTGGTTCTGGAGAAAATGACTTTCGGCGCTTCCTCCTGGCGGAATGCCTGGAGGCTTACGCCGAGTAGGACGAGGCCCAGAAGGACCGGTTGCAGACGTTGTTGCACACCGGGGCGTATCAAGAGGTTGAGCCCCTCATGAAGACCACTTACGAACGCGGCGTCGAAGCCGGCATCGAGCGCGGCATCGAACGCGGCATCGAACGCGGCATCGAACGCGGCATCGAGCAGGGCGAGCGGCGGTCGGCCCTGCGGCTCATGGAAGCCAAGTTCGGCCCGTTGTCCGCCAAAGTCAAACAACAGGTTGAAGCATTGTCGCCGGAAGCGCTGGCCCAGCTCCAGATCGATCTTCTCAAGGCACAAAACCTTGAGGAACTCCGCCTGGAAGACTGAAGCCCAGGTCGTTCGCCGACGACGCGAAGATGTCGCTTCGAGCGCAACGAGCGGAAGCTCTCGACGTAACGCCTTTGTTTGGTTCGGTTGCAACGCGAGAGCGCCTGGTTTGCAACCAGGAGGTTGGCGGTTCGATCCCGCTCGTCGCCACTGAACATATTCCATGTGTTCAAGTTACGTCGCCAAATCGTTGCAGCGAGTTTCCGCTCGAGGTTGAGCGCACAATTGAAGAATCGTGGGATTCTCGCTTGATTCTGCGGGTTATTCGTTAGCGAGAGCGCCTGGGTGACTACCAGGCGCTCTCCTGTATCCTCGCCTACAGATCCCACGGCAATCGCCCACGGCTGCTCGCAAGGAATCTTAGACTAACCTGCCACGTCGAGCTCAACTGCGTAGACGACATGACGGTCGCCTCTTGTGAAGTCAAGAGCGGCGAGGACGATCGGATTTTCGTGAGACTTCGAATAGACGGGCCGCTCTCGATACACTACTTGACGAGATTGGAGGATGAGCAGACGTTAGGTCCTTGGGGTCATCGCAGAGGATGTTCGAAATCCCCTTGACGACTCCCAAGTCAAGCCTGAGAGGACCGACTGATGAGAACTCTGACTTGCCTCGCAGCGGTCTGGGCTGGGATCGGCGCCTGGGACTTCAATGCAATCGCCATGGACGAGCCGCCCGTGACCGGCCATCACGCCCCCGGCGTCGAATTGCTGGACGCGATCATGCTGAAGTGCCTGAAGGAGATCGGCTGCTCGGGGGCCACGCTGACGGTGGCTCGCGGCGACCACACGCTGTACTCGCGCGGCTATGGCTGGAGTGACCGAGATCGCACGGTGCCGATCTATCCCGACACCCCAATGTCTATCGCCAGTTGTGATAAGCCTTTGACGGCGGCGATGATCCGGCAACTGGCACAGGACGGCAAGCTGGACTTGAATGCCTCCGTGCTGAAGCTCCTGAAGATCCACCCCGCAGGACAGGTCGTTGATCCGCGGGTCTGGGACATCACGATCAATCATCTACTCGAGCACAAGGCGGGTTGGCAGGGCGAGCCGTTCGAACGGGCGTGGCAAGAGGCAAACGGCAGAACGTATCCGATTGTGGCTGCATACCTGCTCCGCTTCGTCATGGTGCAAAAGCTCGCGTGGGCGCCTGGAGAGAAGGCGGCGTACGATAGCTTTGGCTATAACACGCTGAAGTTTGTGGTCACCCGGGTCTCAGGCCAAACCTATACCAATTACCTGCGCCATCACCTTTGCCGCCCCTACGGCGTCACGGAGCTGAAATGGGTTCGGCATGGGGCCAGGCAGCAGGGCGAGCCCCCACAGTTGTGGAATGGGCTGATCATGGAAGACCCAGCGGACTTTCGTATGGGGGTATCGACGCCGGCATTGTGCAAGTTCATGCGCTGCTTCTGGCTTGACGGACGGCCCCGAGACAGCGGTAACCCCTTTTGGGACATGGGCGGCAGTTGGGACAACGCGACGACTGCGATGGTCTGGCGGCCAGACGGTATTAACATCGCCTGGTCATTCAACGGCCGGAAGCAGGGTGTGGAGCTTGGTGAGGAGCTCTGGAAGCAGGCCATTGACCGACTCATCGAAGAGAAACGGTTGCCGAATTAGCCCGGGACAGCGCCAATTTACTCATCAACGGCACATTCGCGGATGGCCGTCGTCGTTGGCTTCGGATTGCTGGGGGTTAGGTTTGATGCCGATGAGTGAGCATGGTGCGGCCCCTCGGAACATCCGTGCGCTCTTCCAGGTGGGGACGACCGGAGGATTGACGGACGAGCAGTTGTTGGCGCGGTTCGTGGATAGCGAGGGCGGCACGGGCGAGCTCGCCTTCGCGGAGCTGGTCGCCCGACATGGCCCAATGGTGCTGCGCGTCTGCCGGATGATCCTGCGCAACGCGCATGACGCCGAGGATGCCTTCCAAGCCACGTTCCTGGTCCTGGCTCGGCAGAGTCGATCGATTCGCGAGCGGGGCTCGGCGGCGAGCTGGCTGCACGGCGTCGCCCGACGCGTCGCCTTGTCGGCCCGATCGGCCGCGGCCCGGCGCCGCGCGCACGAGCGGCGGGCGGCCGAGATGCCGATGCCATCCGCGGATGACGCGGGATGGAACGACTTCGGCGACGTGCTTCACCAGGAGATCGAGCAGCTCCCGGAAAAATACCGCAAGGCGATCGTGTTGTGCGAGCTGGAGGGCCTCACGGAAGGTCAGGCGGCGCAGCGTCTCGAGTGGCCCGTCGGCACGGTGCGCACCCGGTTACGGCGCGGGAGGGAACGACTGCGCGGCCGCCTGCTGCGCCGCGGTGTGGCGCCCACGGCCGTACTCCTGGGCGCGGTCGGGTCTTCAGAGGCGGCGTCCATATCGGTGCCGGCAGTCCTGGCGTGTTCCACGATCGAGGCGGTGGTCCAACCCGCGACGACCAAAACCGTGCCGGCCGCGGTTTCTGCCCTGACGGCTGCGGTGTGCCGAGCGATGTTCCTCACCAAGCTGACAATCCCTCTGGTAGCACTCCTCGCGGTCGGGACGGCCTCCCTGATGGCAGTCCAAACCCTCACGTTCACCCGCGCGAAGCTGAAACCAATCGGCTCTGCGACTGGAACGACCTCGGCCCGAGTCCCGGCCGAGCCGGCCGTTCCGATCGCCAGTTCGCCGCCGAATCTCCAGGTGTCGCCGCCGACTGTGGAAATCCTTGCCAAGCTCCAGGAACCCATCGACATGGTGTTTCCCCGAGAGACGCCAGTCGACGATGTCTTGAAATACATAACCCGGGCCACGAAGTACGGTGACCGGCCGAGCGATCCGGGAATACCGATCTACGTCGACCCATTCGGACTCCATGAGGCGCAGAAGAGCCTGACGTCGACAGTCACGATCAATGTGACCGGAGCTCCGCTCAAGGTCACGCTTCCGCAAGTCCTCGCTCAACTGGGCCTGGCTTACCTCGTTGGGGACGGTGTGCTCTTCATCAGCTCGTCCAGCAGGATCGATGCGGAGCTGACCAGGAAGATCGTCTTGACCTGGGATGGCTCGCCGAGGACGGCGCAGGCTCTGACAAAGCTCGACGAGCCGATAGCGATCTCGTTCCCCGAAGAAACGCCGTTCAACGAGGTCCTGAAGTACATCAAGAAGGCGACCACGACGCCGGGCTTCGCCGGCATCCCCATCTTCGTCGATCCCGCGGCCCTCGAGGAGGTGGATCGTTCGCTCATGTCGACCGTGAAGATCGAGCTCGAAGGCGTCCCCTTGAGGACGTCCCTCCGCCTCGTTGCTGAACAGCTCCGGCTGGCGTACTACGTGAATCAGGGAAACGTGATCATCAGCTCACCCAGGATCATTCAACAACGCGCGGAGAAGAAGGAGAGCGAAGCCAAGACCAAGAAGGATCAGGGCGCAAGAGATCGAGAGAAATGACTCATCGAAGCCCGTGGCGCGCTCGTCCGACAACTGGAGCGAATAGTTCCGTGATCCGGCACGTGTCATGATCGCGGTTCGCCACGAGCAGAAGGAGACCGTCCGATGCCGAGCAATCCCGTTTCCCGGAAAGAGTTGCCCGAGTCGGAACCAACCGCGTTCGGAGCAGCCAGAGATGGCCCGAGAGATGTCGGCCAGGGTCAGCACTCGATCCACGAGCGCGAGACGAGGGTCGGTGGGGCCAGCGGCAACGGCGCGGCGGCGGACGGCTCTGTCGCGGACAGCGGCCCGGCGGCCGTTGCCGGCCTGGACGAGTTCCGTAGAGCACTCGTCGAGATCGGGATCATTGGCGAGGACGAGCTCGACGGCCTGTCCGCCGGAGTTCCGCAGCCCGAGGGCATCGTCGGCCTGTCCCGCGCGCTCCAGGCGGCCGGGCGGTTGACCCTCGTACCAGGCCGCCGCGATCTATCAGCGGAAGAGCATGGGCCTCTTGATCGGCAACTACCTGATCCTCGACAAGCTGGGCGCCGGCGGCATGGGCATGGTCTTCAAGGCGCGGCACCGCCGGCTGAACCGGATCGTCGCGCTCAAGATCCTCCCACCCTCCTTCGCGCGCGACCGCACCGCCGTCCTGCGCTTCAAGCGCGAGGTCGAAGCCGCGGGCCGCTTGAAGCACCCCAACATCGTCGCCGCCCTTGACGCCGACGAGGATCGGGGCGTCCATTTCCTCGTGATGGAGTACGTCGAAGGACACGATCTCGACCAGCTCGTCCGCCAGCGCGGGCCGCTCTCGGTCGTCCAGACCATCGACTTCCTGGTCCAGGCGGCGCGTGGGCTCGAGGCGGCGCACGCCGAAGGGATCGTCCATCGCGACATCAAGCCGTCAAACCTGATGCTCGATTCCCAGGGCGTGGTCCGCGTGCTCGATCTCGGTCTGGCGCGAATCGTCGAGGCATCCCAACCGCTCGGCGAGGCCAAGGGTGGCGCCGGCCGGTTGACCGAGAGCGGCATGTACATGGGGACTGTCGACTACATGGCGCCCGAGCAGGCGGAGGACTCTCGCCGCGCCGATCACCTCGCCGACATTTACAGCCTCGGCTGCACGCTGTTTTTCCTCCTGGCTGGCCGGGAACCATTCGGCGGCGAGACCGTGATCAAGCGGCTGATGGCACACCAGGAGCGGCCAGCGCCGACGCTCTTCTCGGCCCGACCCGAAGTTCCCCCGGTCCTGGAGGAAATCTACCAGAAGATGATGGCCAAGCGCCCGCTCAGTCGGCCTGGGTCTATGGGTGAGGTCATCGCGCTTTTGGAGGCGTGCCAGGCGATGATCGCCGAGACGAGCGCGGCACGCGGCGACCGCACGAAGTCTCGACCGACGTTGCTGGTCTTTAACGAGACCAATCTGAAGCGGGCCGCGCCGGCCGGGCCGGGTAGCGAAGCGAGCGTCCTTGCTCGCCGCGAGCCTGCTCTGGGAGCCGACCTCGGGGTAGGGCCCGACCTGAGCCTCGAAGACATCATCACGGACGTGCGTCCGGAGACCGCGACGATGCCTTTGCCGACAGCCCGCCGCGCCAGCGAGCCCCGATCGGCGCTGGCTTCGAGGCGATCGGTGCCCTCACGGTCGGCGCACCGCCGCCGGCGCGGGCACCCGTCGCTGGTGCTCACACTCGGCTCGATCGGACTGCTTGCAGTCGGTAGCTTTGGCTTCCTCTTCTCACGAAGTCCGACCCGGCCGACCGCCCGCAAGCCCGCCCCGAAACTCTCGGTCGAGGAGCGGCCCCACACGAACCTCGACATCCCACGCCGAAAGCCAGCGAGCCAGGATGCGATCGCCGAGCGCATAGACAAGAACGGTGCGCTCGTGATCAGCTCCAGGAAGAGCGCCCGCGCGGAGCAGGACAAGGTGATGATCCTGGGCAAGGCTGACCCGACGAAGACGGCGCAATTGCGGGCCAAACTCGACGAGCCGATACGCATGCCGTTCCCCGACGATACGCCGCTCATCGAGGTCTTCAAGTACATCAAGAGAGCGACCACGACGCCGAGCTTCGCCGGCATCCGCATCTCCGTCGATCCCGCGGTGCTCCAGGAGGTGGATCGCTCGCTCATGTCGCCAATCAGGATCGACCTCGAAGGCGTTCCCTTGAGGACATCCCTCCGCCTCGTTGCTGAACAGCTTCGGCTGGCGTACTACGTGAGCGAGGGCAAAGTGATCATCAGCTCGCCCAAGATCATTCAACAAACTGCGGATAAGGAGGAGAGCCAGCAAAAGAAACGTGCGGACAAGGAGGAGAGCCGGCAAAAGAGCAAGAAAGATCAGGCCCCGACATATCGCGAGAAATGATTCACCGAAGCCAGGAGCGCGCCCGTCGGATCGTCAGAGCGAGAGGCTCGGGTGTCGAGAGTTGTTTGTGGTTCATTTGGCCGCTTGTTTTTGGTGAGGCTCCACGCAAGTTTCCGTTCGCGACGACTCGTTAACCGGTCAACGAGTTTCCCAACCACACTCACTGGCAACCCGCACACTCCGGAGGCCCCCACAGCCATCGACGTATAAAACTCTGCCGTGGCAGAGATTCGGCGATACACCATGAGAAAACTCGCGATAACTTTATAAAAACTGGAAAACGACTACGTCGCGAGCACAACTTGCAAAGCACCACAGAGCAACATGTTATGTCAAATCAAATCGCCCTAGAGCGCCTGGTTTGCAACCAGGAGGTTGGCGGTTCGATCCCGCTCGTCTCCACTTAACATCTGGCGGGCGTTCGATCTAGGTTGCCAAATCGCTGCGGTAAGTTCCCGCACGAGGTCGAGCGCAGAATTGAAGTTGCGTCGAATTCTCGCTTGCTTCTGCGGGTTTTTCGCGATCGCGAGCGCCTGGCTGAAAACCAGGCGCTCTCGTCGTCTCAAAATGGTCACACTCGACGCGTGTCGTATGTCGGTCGGCACACGTCACAGCGGCAGTTTTCCTACATGGCTTCACCTTCGAGACCGAGCGGCAATCCCACTGCTCCCATTTATGCCGGACGGTCCCGCCGATCTTTTGATTCGCCGCCACGGCATCCCGCTGCACCCGAGCGCCGTGGACCATCCCCCCAGACCGAAGCCAACACCTAGCACGGCGACGATCAATCCCCGCGCGCGAACGCGTAAGTCTCGTCGACGGGCGCGGAGTCGGCTCGATAGTTGTGATCGACAACGGTCTCGATCGGTGGCGGTCCGGAAGTTGGACATGCGTCTCGTTAGATCTTACCAAGTAAGCGCTTGCTCGGTCCCCTGAGCCCGCCGATCCCCGGCGATGCCTGTCGTTGGGGTCTGATCCTGCGGGAACGATGAGGGGAAGGCGTGCGGGATTTTCGGACGGTGAGATTGCGCCGGGGCCGGCAGCTCAAGGTCTGGCGAATCCGAGCGTCTATCGGTCGGCATCTCGTCGCGTTATGCTGCCTCTCGTGTTCACCGGTGGCTAAATCACATCAACGCGGAACGGACCATGAAAAAAAGGACGTTTTACGTGGCGATCGAGGCCAAGTATGGCTTCGCGATTGCGGCCGAATCCCGACGCATGGAGGCTGAAGGCTTCTTCGACGTGAAGCGATCGAAGAAAACCAACAACCTCACCGATGGCCCGAATTACCTATGCGTCCCCGAGATGGAATGGTTGCGACCGAAAGAGACGTACGACGAACGAATTGCTCATGACCTCGCGTTCCCTCGGTTAGGCGAAGAATTTGAATGGATGAATTCGCGGCGTCGAGCGTCAACAGCAGATTGGCTGTGATATGTGCGAAGCGTAATGTTCACACGAAAACGCGGTGGGCGAGGCAACGCTTATATCACTTTGAGGAGCTTTCATGAGTGACCCGCATCACAAAGGGGACGCTGATTCTTGCTCTTCGATCGACGTCAGGACCGAATGGGATGCTGACTCTTGCTCTTCGGTCGACGTCATCATCCCTTATTTATGGGATTACCAAGATCCCACGGCAGACGGACTATTCAGGAATTGGCATCCGAACGGCCAGTTGAAAAGTGAGTATGAACAAAAGAGCCGCCGGACCGTGGGAGAGTGGCGGCTATGGCATGACAATGGCGTTCTGGCAAGAGTGATCCCGTACGTAGCAGGGAGAATTCATGGAGTCGTCCGGCAGTGGGACGAGGATGGCAAACTTCTGGATGAATACACGATGTCAGAAGGGTACAGGAGCGAATGGCACCGGTCGCTCCACGAACGATTCTACGAATGGGCAATCGCGGATTTTCAACGGGAGATCGCCCAGGACTTTCCATTCTTGCGCCAGGTTGGCGGTACTACTAATTTGAGGATCATTGCCCTCATGAAGTCCGTCTCCCTGGAAGAGCGGCGGCAGCTCGCCTCCACGCTCGTCAGGAGGATGAACAGATTTTGGATGGGTTCCGAAGTTCCGATGAGATGGACACCGGAGGACGATCGAATACTCGCGTGGTACCACGAACGCATACGCATACAATTGCGGGAAGAGTGGGAGGGCAGGCTTGAGCGGTACGCCACCTACATACGTGACAAACGGGAACTTATGCGGGCCGTCCGCGACGAGTTGATGCTTGTTTTTCCGGGCAAGTCGCGCAAACAATCCAAAACAGAGCTCCACTTTCACGCGACCGTTCACGGCTTCGACATCGAAACGGTTGTTCGGTCGGGTTCTTCTTGGCAACTCTGGTACTTCCACCGGCTTCGACATCCTCCTTCCGGGCTCGACGTCAGCGACATTACTTTGATGAGCTGGCTCGGCATCCAGACGCCGACATTATGGTGGGAGATTACCGAAGCTTCGATACCGGCGACGGCAAAGACAGTCGGAGATCTCTGCCGGCATTTCATCGCGGCGGCAGATCATTTTCTGGCGGACCCGGCGGATGGGTCATTGGGGGAAAACGAGACCTAGCGCGGACCGACATGCGTCGCATCAGCAGTCGTTAAGTTGGGTATCCCCCGCATCTTAGTTGGCACCATGCGAGGAGCGAATGGATGGCAATCAAAACGAGTTGCATCGCCGTTCTCGCGGCCTGTCTGGGCGTGTCTTCCGCGTTCGCGCAGAAGACGACGCCACGATTCAAGGTGATTGCTTTCTACACCGGGAAGGCGGATGCCGCGGCACATTAGCTTCGTGAAGGAAGCGAGGCCGTGGTTTGCCCGGACGGCCGCCGAGCACCACTTCTCGTTTGAGTCCACACAAAACTGGGACAACCTGAATCGGGAGTTTCTCGCCCCGTACCAGGTGGTCGTGTTTCTGGACACGCGACCCGACTCGCCACGACAGCGCGAGGCATTCCAGGAGTACATGAAGAACGGCGGCGCCTGGATGGGCTTTCACTTCTCCGCTTTCGCGCTCACTCCCTCGAAATATCCGCAGAACTGGGACTGGTATCACAACGAGTTCCTGGGCTCCGGCATGTATGTCGGGAACACATGGAGACCCACCTCGGCGATCCTTCGGGTGGAGGACACCCAGCACCCCGCGACCGTCGGATTGCCGGCCACTTTCCAGAGTGCCCCCAACGAATGGTACAAGTGGTCCACGGATCTGAGAACCAGCCCGAATATCAAGATCCTGGCCTCGATCGATCCGGCCAGCTTCCCGCTGGGCACCGGGCCGAAGAAGCACGAAATCTGGCACAACGGATACTATCCTGTCGTCTGGACAAACCAGAAATACCGCATGATCTACTTCAACATGGGCCATAACGACATGGACTATGGAACCCTCGGCGCACCTCCGCGGCGAACCCGGCACCCAGGTGCGGGTTATCGTCCGCCCGCAAGGGACCGACCGGCGCGAAGTATACGAGCTGACTCGCGCCTTGATCGCAGCGGCACCACCGCCCTTGAGCGAAGCTGCTTGACCGTGCCATCGCTGCGGCGCCCGACGACCCCGCGCTTCGGTTTCAACGAGGCGACCTCCGCGCTCGGCAGGGCGCATGGAAGCCAGCGCTCGCCGACTACTGCGCAGGGCTCGAGCGCGACCCTTCGGAAACCGCCCACTGGATGAGGGCCGCGACATTGTTTCTCGAGCTCGGCGATCGCGACGGCTATCGCCGCACCGCCCGCGCCATGCTCGAGCAATTCCAAGGCAGCACCGAGCCGAGCGCGCTTGAGCGGACGGCCAAGGTCGGACTGCTCACCGCCCCTCCCGACTCGGAACGGGCCCGTTTGACTTCTGCGGCGATTGCGGCGGTTACTCGGGGAGCCGATTCGTCGTTCCTGCCCTGGTATCAGCTCGCCCGCGGTATGGCCGCTTACCGTGACGGCCAGTTCCGCGGCGCCGTCGAATTGCTCCAGAAGGTCCAGGATTCGGCAAGCTCGGCGATTGAATGCAAGACGGCTGCGCTCTTGTTTCTCGCCATGTCGGAGTCACGCCTTGGTGATGTCACTCGAGCGCGCAGGTCACTTGACGTGGCACGTCGAGCCCTGGAGGCCTCGGCACCGCAGCCGGACGACCTGGGTGGGAGCTGGCCCGATTGGCTGATCTGCCAGATTGCGCTCCGCGAGGCCGAGGCCGTGATCCTCTACGATGCGGTGTTCCCCGCCGATCCGTTCGCCCGTGCTCCTTCGAACGCAGCCAGACCGCGATGAGCCGTTCCTGCCGCTAGGGCGCGGGGAACGATCGAGCGGTCAACCCGAGGGCCATGCCATGGTAGCCTGTCCGACGCGTGAACAGCTCGAGCAACTGACATTCAAAATGCTCAGCCCCACTGACGAGGCGACATTTGCCTCGCACGTGCAGGACTGCGCGGTCTGTCAGCAGACGATGGCGTCGCTTTCCGGTTGCGGTCGCACGACGCCTTTTGACCCTTCCGCCGAACCGGCAAGCTTCAGCCTGTGCGAAGACGCGCTGCCCGACGAGTTAGCGGAACACCCCCGTTACCGGGCCGTGGGCGTAGTCGGCCGGGGCGGGATGGGTACCGTCTACAAGGCCGTGCATCGCTTGCTCGAGAGGCCGGTGGTGCTGAAGGTCATTCGGCCCGAGATGGTTGCAAGCGCCGACGTGCTGGAGCGCTTCGAGCGCGAGTCCAAGCTGGCGGCGCGGCTCACGCATCCCAATGTCGTAGCCGTGTACGAGGCCGAGGCGTTCCGCTCTTCACACATGCTGGTCATGGAATTTGTCGAGGGAGTCACCCTCGCCGAGTTGGTCCGCGACCGGGGCCTCTTGCCGGTTGCCGAGTCGTGTGAGCTGATTCGCCAGGCTGCGCTTGGTCTCGAGTACATCCACCGCGAGGGACTGGTGCACCGCGACGTCAAGCCGCAGAACCTGATCGTGTCGCTCACGGGGCAGGTGAAGATTCTCGATCTCGGCCTGGCCACCTTGAAGGTGAGTGGCGCGAAGGCGACAGGCGAGTTGACCGCCGCTCGCCAGTTCCTGGGGAGTGTCGACTATGCGGCGCCGGAACAATGGGAATGCAGCCGTGACGTCGACGTGCGGGCCGACATCTACAGCCTGGGCTGCACGCTCTATTACTTGCTGGCCGGCGAGGCCCCTTTCCCCCACAAGAAGTATTCGACGCTCATGCAACAGATGTGGGCCCATGGGCACGCGCCGCTGCCGCCGATTCGCGAGCTGCGACCTGATCTGCCCGAGGAAATCGCCTCGATCCTGACACGAATGCTCGCCAAGGATCGGGACGAACGCTTCGCACAGCCCGCGGAAGTTGCGGCGGCGATCGCCCCGTTCACCGCAGACTGCGATCTGGCGGAGTTCGTAAGGACCACAAGGCGGACGGCCACATCAAAACTGGATCTTTCGCGCGTCTCTTCCGTTCGCCATCCCAAGCAGAAATCCGCACTGCAACGACTGAAGACGGTCTCCCGGCGCAAGCTCGCGATCGGAGCGACAACGCTGGTCTTCGGGCTGGTGGGAGGGACGTGGGCAGTTGTGTTCGGCCCGGGGAAGATCAAGCCCGCGCGAGCGCAGCCCGATCGTGCCGCGGCGCACGTTGCGGGCGCCGCGATCAAGCCTCCCTCGGGGCTCCCGATCAAGGTCGGCATACTCCACTCGCGCACGGGTACCATGGCCATCAGCGAACGGCCGGTCATCGATGCGACGCTCTTGGCCATCGATGAGATCAACGAACGTGGCGGCTTGCTCGGCCGGCCCATCGAGGCCTTGCTCGAGGATGGCGAATCAGACAACCCGACCTTCGCCGCTAAAGCCGAGAAACTCGTCACGAAGGACAAGGTCTGTACCGTATTCGGCTGCTGGACTTCCGCCAGCCGCAAGACCGTGCTTCCGGTGTTCGAAACTTACAAAAATTTACTTGTTTATCCGGTTCAATACGAGGGATTGGAACAGTCGCCCAACATCGTGTACACGGGTGCGGCCCCCAATCAGCAGATCATCCCGGCGATCAAGTGGTGCGTGAGCGCCCTCAAGACCAAGAAGTTCTTCCTGGTCGGCTCCGATTACGTTTTCCCACGGGCCGCCAATGCGATCATCCGCGACCAGGCGGCGAGTCTCGGCGCCCTTGTCGTCGGCGAAGAATACCTCCCGCTCGGGAGCTCCGACGTTGGAGACGTCGTGCGGAAGATCGGGTCTGCTCATCCCGACGCGATCCTGAACACGATCAACGGCGACAGCAACGTGGCATTCTTCCGGGGCCTGCGCGCCGCGGGGCTCACGCCCGGCAAGACCCCGACGATTTCGTTCAGTATCTCGGAGGTCGAGCTTTCGAGCTTGAGCACGAGGAACCTGGTCGGCGACTATGCTGCGTGGAGCTATTTTCAGACTGTCGATCGACCGGAGAATCACCGTTTCGTCGAGCGTTTTCAGCGGCGTTACGGCAAGCAGAGCGTGATCTCTGACCCCATGGAAGCCGCCTACATCGGCGTGCACCTCTGGGCCCAGGCTGTGACGGAAGCCGGAACCGACGACGTGTCGCAAATTCGCCGGGCCATGCGCCACCAGGCGTTCGAGGCGCCCGAGGGTATGGTGCGCATCGATCCCGAAACGCAGCACACGTCCAAGGTCTTCCGCATCGGCCGCATTACCGGCGAGAGCCACTTTGAGGTCATTTACGATTCCGGGATTCCCATTGCGCCGGTTCCTTATCCGAGCACGCGCAGCCGGGGTGAGTGGGACTCGTTCTTGCTGGATCTGCACCTTCGCTGGGGCGGACGATGGGCGAAGCCAGCCGAGGGTTAAGATCCAAGGTCGCGTTGCCGATGCGATAAATGCTCCGCTCGGCTATGATGGTCGCGATCGATTCAAGTCGACAGCCCAACAGTCGGTTTGGGATGGAACGCCATGACCGGACTGGATCTAGACTCGTTTCTCAGATTGGTGCAGGCGGACCAGAGCACCTGGATCGTCGTCGGGCTCGCGAGCTTGGGCCTGGCGTTTCTGGTGTGGTCGAGCTGGGGCTCGCGCCGCGCCTTGCGCAAATGCCTCATTCTGTCGCTGGCGGCTCACCTTGGGTTGGTGCTTTATGGGAGCACCGTGCCCTCGGCACTCTGGGCGTTGGGACCGGAGCGGCAGGCGCGGTCAAAGCAGACCCATATCCGCCAGATCCGTGTCGCCTCGCTGGTCGATCGCACTCGGCCGAGCGACCCACGCGCGGCCGTCCGCAACAGGGCACAAGCACTGGCTGCGGCCGAGCAAGTCAAATCGGACGCACTGCGCTGGGATTTCGTCGCCGCTGCCGCCCAGCCGGCCGACGTGCCGTTGCGCACCCTTCGGCCGAAGCTCGGCGATACGACCCCGGATGTGCCTGACTTCTCGCAGCAATTTTCCCGGCCCGCGGATGTCGTGGCGGCCACTCCGCGGGTTCCGCAACAGGCAACTCCGCCGCCTGCGCCCGAGCCTCGCACCAGTTCGAGCGGCGAACAAGGAGCGATCGGTCCGGTGCCGACAGTTCCCATGGCTCCCATTGTTGCCGAAGTCGACCGACCCGAGCCGGCCGGAGCGGCTGACGGCGAAGGCGGACGTGGGAAGCAAACTGCTGAGCCGGCGGGCGGGGGCATCGTGTTCCGGCCCGACCGGCGGCTTCGCGCCCGGCGCTCTGAAACGCCGATCCCCAACGGTTCCGGAACGTTGGCCATGAACCGCCCCAATTTGACGCGAGCCGGCTCGCGCCAGCGGGCCTCGCGGGGGATACAGGGCTTCCCGCTGCGCGTGAGGATCAAGGTCGGGGCGCTCCCGCTGCGGCTTCGGCTGCGGGCGCGGCCGGGAATGACGGGCCGATTCCGCTGGCCCGCGCGATTCCCAAGGCGGCGTCCGCTCGCGCCGGTGGCCTGGCGGCGCTGGGCGATCGTGGGCGCGGTCTGTCGTTGACCGAGGTCCCCAAGCTCTATCAACCCAGGATGGCTGCCAATCGCAGAGCCCAGGCTCAGCGGATCGGCGCAAGCGCCGCCAGCGAGCTGGCCGTCGAGCGCGCGCTCGACTGGCTCTTGCGCCACCAAGACGCAAACGGCTGCTGGAACGCCGGGATCGCGCATTACGAAGACGGCACGCCCGTGCAGGGCGACACCAGCTTCACGGCGCATTGCCCAGCGGGTGAGACCTGTTCCGGCGAGTGCGTCTACTGGGAAGCCGACACGGCGCTGTCCGGACTGGCCCTCTTGACTTACCTGGGCGCCGGTTACACGCACGTCGACGGGCGCTACTCCGAGGCGGTCGAGAAGGGGTTGAACTACTTGATCGACCAGCAAAAAGCCGATGGCGACCTCCGCGGTCGCAGCAAGGTCGTCGGCATGTATTGCCATGCCATGGCCACGCTCGCTCTGTGCGAGGCGTATGCGCTCACCGGCGACGAGCGCTTGCGCGACCCGGTCGAGCGTGCCGTGGCCTTTCTGGTTCGGGCGCGTGCGCGCGACAGCATGGCGTGGCGTTATGCCCCGGGCGATCCGTCGGGCGATACCAGCATTCTGGGCTGGGTCGTGATGTGCTTGAAGTCGGCCAAGGAGGTCGGCATCGCGATTCCCGACGAGGCGTCGGTGCGCGCGGGGGCGTTGCTCTGGCTCGACCAGGTTGCCAGCGGCGATTCCAAGGGACTGGCCCGCTACCAGCCCGACTGAGCCTGTCACGCCGACGATGACGGCCGAGGCGTGGGTCTGCCGGCAGTTCCTCGGGGTCGGCGGGCCGGGACCAGCCAGCACCGAGGCGGCCAAATTCCTCTTGAGCCACGAATCCGACCACGGCCCGACCAACATGTACTACTGGTACTACGCCACACTCGCCTTGTACCAGCACGGCGGCGAGCCTTGGACGAAGTGGAACGCCGCCCTGCGCGACCGTCTGGTCGGGCTCCAGCGCACCACGGGCCATCAGACCGGCAGTTGGGAGCCAGATGGCAGCCTGTACGGTGCCAAGGGCGGGCGCATTTATTGCACTGCGCTGGCGGCGCTTTCGCTCGAGGTTTACTACCGCTACCTGAGACTCTACGACGCACCCAAGATCCCGCTCGAGGCCAGTGCCCCGGCGGGCGCGGCGGGCGCACCGCGACAGCCGCGCCGGCCGGTGAACCATAGCGCGGCCACCGGCCGCGATCAAATTCAGATTCCAGGTCCCGGAGCGCAGGTCCAGGGTTTCACTTTTCGGCAAGCGCCTTTTCGATTGCCTTGGTCACCGATGCCGTGCTCGGGTTGACCTCAGGTGCGAAGCGAGCGATCACTTCCCCCTTTCGGTTGACCAGGAACTTGGTGAAGTTCCAGCCGATCTGGCCGGCAAACTTGGGGTTGGTCGTCGCGGCTGGTCAGGAAGTCGTAAAGCGGGTCAATCCCCTTGCCCTTGACGACAATCTTCGAGAAGAGGGGAAAAGCTGACCTTGTACTTGGTCGTGCAGAACTCCTTGATCTCGTCGTTCTTCCCCGGTTCCTGCTTGCCAAATTCGTTGGCCGGGAAAGCCAGCACCTCGAAGCCCTGGTCCTTGTATTTCTCGTAGATGGCTTCCATGTCCTTGTACTGGTGGAGTGTGGCCGCACTGGCTGGCCGTGTTGACGATCAGGAGGACCTTACCCTTGTAGCTGGCCAGGTCGACGTCCTTGCCGTCGATGTCCTTGACGTGAAAATCGAGGACCGACGTCGCTTTCTTGCCCGCGTCTGCGGCCGAGATCATGCTTGACGGCGCGAGGGCCAGCAAAGCGGCCGCGCTAAACAACGAAGCAACGAGGCACAACCGGTCGAACACGGTGGAGGTCCTTGTTGCGAGTGAATAAGAGGGTGCGGTGGGAATACACGGCATGCCGCGCCGGGGAATGTTGTTTTGACTGTTCCCGGAGCGCCGGCCCGCGAATCTCGGTGGAAGTGAGGTTCGCGGGCGACGACAATTCATGATCGGTTCACCGGGCGCGAAATTCAAGAGAACCAGGGAGCCATGATGGAGAGGAACGTTTCGCGAAATCATTGTCAGACCGCACGGCGATCACGGAGGCATGGAGTGATCCTGAGTCATTGCGCGGGACCTGCTCGGCAGCGGGCCGATCTGGCGCAGCGCGGACTGCGTGTCGTCGATCCACTCGACTTGCTGGCCGCGCTGGTGGTCGAGTCGGAGAGCCGTGCCGCCGAGCTGCTGGCGGAGTTCGGCGTCGAGACCGAGGGGCTGAAGCGAGGGATTGCTCCGGAGGTCTGGGAGGCATTTGAGCGGGCCGGTCAAGACGTTTTGCATGCTCAAGAGCTGGCGCCCGAGGGTTCCTTGCCGCCGTCAGAAAGCCTGCGGCTGGTATTGAGCGAAGCGGCGATGCTGGCGCGCGGGCTGGACCGCAAGCGGGAAGTCGGCACCGAGCATCTCTTGTGCGGGCTGCTTTCTGCTTCCGGGCCGGCGGCCGAGTTGCTGCGCGGCAGCCGGCTTGGAGCTCGAGGTCTTGCAAGCCCGTCTGTCGCAGGACCTCGAGGTCGAGTCGGCTCCGCTCCCCCTGGCCGAAGCGATCCCTCCGCTGGAGCTGACCGAGCCGGGCGGCGGCGTCGACCTGGGGCGAATCCTCGACGCGTCGGCCAACCGCGCGCGCGAGGGGCTGCGAGTCGTCGAAGATTACGTCCGCTTCGTGCTCGACGATCCGAGGACTCACGCGCCGGGTCAAGGAGATGCGGCACCGACTCGCCGAGGCCGAGCGCGGGCTCGATGCCGAGCTCTTGCTCGGCTCGCGCGACACCCGCGAAGACGTCGGCACGCACATCATGACCGTTTCCGAGCAGGCCGCGAAAACCCACGAGCCGTGCTCGCGGCGAACTTCAAGCGCATCGGCGAGGCGCTGCGTTCGCTCGAGGAATACACCAAGCTGATCGACGTCTGGCTCGCTGGTCGCTTTGAGGTCTTGCGGTACGACATCGTACACGCTCGAAAAGCTGACGATGACTGCCGTCGCCGCCCGTCGGGGGCTGGGCGATGCCAGGCTAATGGTCATGATCGGCGGGCTGCCGACGTTCGGCGATCTCACGTGGATCGTTGGACGAGGCCCTGACCGGGGGCGCCGATGTGATCCAGTATCGCGAAAAGGGGCTCAACGACCGCGAGCTCTTGCGCCGTGCGCGCGAGGTTCGCATCTTGACCGCGCAAGCCCGCGTGCCGCTGATCTTGAACGATCGCGCCGACCTGGCGCGGCTGGCGCAGCGCGACGGTGTTCAGCTTGGCCAGGAAGACCTTTCGGTGCGCGACGCGCGGCGGATTGTCGGAGCCACCGCGCACGTCGGGGTATCGACGCACAATCAAGAGCAGCTTCGAGGCGGCAATCCTGGCGGGCGCGAGCTACCTCGGCGTCGGCCCGGTGTTCCCCAGCCCGACCAAGGAGTTCTCCGAGCCAGAGCTGGCCGGCTTGAGTTTCGTGAGCTTCGCCGCAGAGAACACGACGCTGCCCTGGTTCGCGATCGGCGGAATTAACGAAGAGAACCTTGATCGGGTGCTCGAGGCGGGCGCCGCCCGCATCGCGGTGAGCTCAGCCGTGATTCGCGCCGAGAGCCCGCGCTGCGCCGCGGCCCGGCTCAAGGCCCGGCTTATCGGGGCCGAGATGCCGCCGGACGAGGATGCCTCGGATCGAGAGGAGGGAGAGAGTCGCGAGAGTTGAGGCTGCCCCGCAAAGGCCCCATGTCGCAAACCACAATCATCGCTGTTCGGCCGCGCGGAAGAAGGCTCGCTGCTCTTCGAATTCCTCGACGGGGAAGTCGCGCCCGGCGCCATGATACCGAATGAGCTTCTCGGCTTCGTGGAAGCTCACGCCCAAGGCATCCCGAAGCTGGGGGTGGGATATTCTCTCTTGCCGGTACAGTTCGAGGAGGTACAACTCGCGTGCCTCCCGATCGAGATCCGCCCCTCCCGCCCGGACCTGTTGCGCAATATCCGGCGGTAATTCGAAGCTGATGGTCATAATCTCTCCTTCCGTTTCCCCGTCCCGAATCGGCATCCGTACGGTTCAGGATAACCGGTATTGTCTCTAACCGTCGAGAGATGAGCTCCGGGGCAGTAGCCCAGGTATCCGATCGCTTCACCGTGGCTTCGAGGACGAGAGTGCACCAGCAGAAGGTTGAATCCGTCACCCTCGGCTGACCTGAAGCGCCTCGCGCGCGGCCGCGATCGTCTGGTCGATGTCGTCCTCGGTGTGGGCGGCCGAGACGAAGGCGGCCTCGAACTGGCTGCACGGCAGATAAATGCCGCGCGCGAGCATCTCCCAGAAGAAGCGGGCGAAGAGCCGGGTGTCGCTCCGGCGGGCGTCGTCGTAGTTCGCACACCGGGCCGTCATGGAAGAACAGCGTCAGCATGCTGCCCACGCGCTGGACACGTGCGGAACTCTCGGCGTCGGTGGCGGCGCGGTCGAGGCCTTCGGCCAGCCGGGCCGAGAGCGCCTCGAGCCGTTCGTAAGGCGGCTCGTCGCGGAGCAGTCGAAGCGTCGCCAGTCCGGCGGCCATCGCCAGCGGGTTGCCCGAGAGCGTGCCGGCCTGGTAGATCGGGCCGGCCGGTGAGACCTGGTCCATGATCGAGGCCGACGCACCATAGGCCGCCGCCGGCAGGCCGCCGCCGATGATCTTGCCCAGCGCCGTCAGGTCGGGGGTGACTCCGTAGAGCCCCTGCGCACCGCCGAGTAGGCCACGCGAAAGCCGGTCATCACCTCGTCGAAAACAAGCAAGCAGCCGTCGCTGCGCGGTCAGCTCGCGGAGCGCCTCGAGGTAGCCCGGCCGCGGCGGGACCAGGCCCATGTTGCCGGCGATCGGCTCGAGCAGGACCGCGGCCACCTGGCCGGGAAATCGCGCCAGCGACATCGGCAACGGCCTGGGCAGTCGTTGAACGGGCAGAGGATCGTGTCTCCGGCGGCACCCGCGGTCACGCCGGGGCTGTTGGGCGTGCCGAGCGTCGTGGCGGCCGAGCCGGCCTGGACCAGAAGGGCGTCGATGTGGCCGTGGTAGTGGCCCGTCATCTTGATGATCTTCGAGCGGCCGGTG
This sequence comes from uncultured Isosphaeraceae bacterium, assembly GCA_963830625.1. Taxonomy (GTDB): domain Bacteria; phylum Planctomycetota; class Planctomycetia; order Isosphaerales; family Isosphaeraceae; genus CAWHMZ01. The sequence continues at coordinate 23,425 of CAWHMZ010000019.1, forward strand.
ACCCCGCGCGCCAGCCTGCACCGCCGACATCGTCGCCTCGGTCCCCGACGAGACGAACCGCACCTTCTCGATCGAGGGCACGGCCGCGGTGACGACTTCGGCGATCTCGATTTCGCGCACGGTGGGCGCGCCGAAGCTCGAGCCCAGGTCAAGGGCCGCGGCGACGGCATCGCGCACCCGAGGGTGCGACGTGCCCCAGGATCATCGGGCCCCACGAGCCGATGTAGTCGATGTACGCGTGGCCGTCGATGTCGAAGATCCGTGCGCCCGATGCCCGCGCGATGAACGGCGGCTCGCCGCCGACCGCGCCGAAGGCGCGCGCCGGGCTGTTGACGCCGCCGGGAATCACGCGATTGGCCCGCGCGAAAGCGCCGCGACTTAGCGGAAGCCGGAACTCGGGACGCGATAGGGCAGGGGTCGGTGTTTCCATTTTCGCTTTTTCACACACGCCCTAACCCTGCCGCAGCCACCTCGCCGACGTCCAGGGCGTGGTAGGTGAGGATCATGTCGGCGCCGGCGCGCTTGATGCCGGTCAGGGTCTCGAGCACGATCCGGCGCTCGTCGATCCAGCCGTTGGCGGCGGCGGCCTTGACCATGGCGTATTCGCCCGAGACGTTGTAGGCCGCCACCGGGACGCCGAACGTCTCCTTGACGCGGCGGACGATGTCGAGGTAGGCCAGGGCCGGCTTGACCATGACGATGTCGGCCCCTTCGGCCAGGTCGAGGGCCACTTCGCGGAGCGCCTCGTCGGCGTTGGCCGGGTCCATCTGGTAGGAGCGGCGGTCGCCGAAGCTGGGCGCGCTTTCGGCCGCTTCGCGAAACGGGCCGTAGTAGCCGCTGGCGAACTTGGCGGCGTAGGACATGATCGGCAGGTTGGCAAACCCCGCGTCATCGAGACCGCTGGCGGATCGCCTGAACCATGCCGTCCATCATGCCGGAGGGGGCGATCATGTCGGCGCCCGCCCGGGCGTGGCTCACGGCCTGCTCGGCCAGGAGCGGCAGGGTGGCGTCGTTGTCGACGTCGAGTCCGGCCGCCGATCTCGCGCGAGCGGGCCGCAGTGGCCGTGGTCGGTGTACTCGCAGAAGCAGAGGTCGGTGATCACGAGCGAGGCCCGGGCGCGTTCGCTTGAGCGTCCGGATCGCCTCCTGGACGATTCCGTCGTCGCGCAGGCGGCCGAGCCGCGTGCGTCCTTGTGCTCGGGGATGCCGAAGAGCAGGATCGCCGGGATGCCCAGCTCGACCGCTTCGGCGACCGCCTCGCCCAGCCGGTCGAGCGAGAGCTGGTACTGGCCCGGCATCGACGGGATCTCGCGCCGCAGGTTCTCTGCCGTGATAGACGAACAGCGGGTAGATCAGGTCGTTCACGGTCAGACGCGTCTCGCGAGACCAGGTCGCGAAGCCGGGGATGACCGCGGAGCCGGCGGGGCCGATGAAGCGGATAACCGGCGGCGGGTTGGAAGGTCATCGCGCGACTCCCAACGTTGGCGAGTGCGGGTGGATTCGTCGAGCGGACAGGAGCCGTGCGCGGCCGCTCGCGGTCTGGACCAGATCGAATCGCGGCACGGTGCGAGCGGGTCAATGCCCGCGCCTGTGGCCGGGCCGGCGGCGGGCAGCAGCCGGACCTCGTTGCCGTTGGCGTCGAAACACTCGATCTTCAGGTGTTCGGCCGGGGCGTTCTCGCTGAAAGCCGATCTGGATCGTCATGTTGCACTCGGCTTCGAGCCGGGCGATTTCCTTGCGCTTGCGGTTGTTCAGGTAGCTGGCGACGCTGGGATTGACGGCGATCGCGATCCGGCGGATCTCGTCGCGGTGCGTGGCCAGGGCCAGGAGCCGCATGACGTCGATGGCCATGCTCTCGGCCGTCTTGACCACGCCCGCGCCGGTGCAATGGCGGGCAGTCTTCGTAGATCGACCGCTTCAGGCTGGGGCGGATCCGCTGGCGGGTCATCTCGATCAGGCCGAAGGCGCTCATGCGCAGGACCTTGGTTCGGGCCCGGTCGCGCTTGATGGCCTCGCGGACGGCTCGCTCGACGCCGCGGCGATGCCGCTCCTCGCGCATGTCGATGAAGTCGTTGACGATCACGCCGCCCAGGTCGCGCAGCCGGAGCTGGCGGGCGATCTCCTTGGCCGCCCGCAGGTTCATCTCGTAGGCGGTTCGCTCGGCGTCGTCCTCGACCCGGAAGTTGCCCGAGTTGACGTCGATGGCCACCAGGGCCTCGGTCTGGTCGATGACGATCGAGCCCCCTTCCGGCAGCGGCACGTGCCGGCGCTGGATCTTGGCGATCTCGTCCTCGATGCCGTACTTGTGGAAGAGCGGCACCTTCTCGTCGTAGAGCTTGAGCCGGTTGACGAACCGCGGCATGACCACCCGCAGGAAGTCCTGGGCGCGCTCGAACGCCGAGGGCTCGTCGATCCAGATGGTGTCGATCTCGGAGTTGAAGATGTCGCGGATGGTCCGGATGATCATGTCCGATTCTTGGTAGATCGGCGTCGGCGCCTTGGACTTCTTGATGCGGCGGAGGATGACCTTCCAGAGCCGCAGCAGATAGGCCAGGTCGCGGGCCAGCTCGCGCTTGGTGCGCTCCAGTCCGGCGGTCCGGACGATGAAGCCCAGGCCCTTGGGGGGATTGAGCTCGTGCATGATCTCGCGGAGCTTGCGGCGCTGGCCTTCATCGACGATCTTGCGCGAGACGCCGACGCGGTTGAGCCCCGGCATCGAGCACCAGGTAGCGGCCGGGGATGCTGATGTAGGTCGAGAGGGTCGGGCCCTTGGTGCCGATGCTCTCCTTGATGACCTGGACCAGCACTTCGTCGCCGCGGCGGAAGATCTCCTGGATCGGCGGCTTGACCAGGCCGCGGCCGCGGGCGGAGCGCCCGCCGCGAGCCGGGTTCCTCGCCGCGCCCGGGCCGGCGTCGGCCGGGCCGCGCAAGCCCATCTCGCGCTCGAGCTCCTCGATCTCCTCGATCTCGCGGCGGATCTCCTGCTCGAGCTCGAGGTCGATCTCTTCCTCGACCGCGCGGGGGGGTTGCACGGCGATTTCGTCGCCGGCGAGGTCGTCGTCGTCGAGTGGCTCGTGCCCGGCGTCTTCGAGCTCGTCGACGTCAAACTCGTCAAGCTGGCCTCCCTGGGTGCGGCCGCGCGCGAACGACCGCGGCGGCTCGACCTCGGGACCGAACTCTTCAAACTCGGCCTCATCTCGCGCGGCGAGCCCGGCTGGGGGCTCATGGCGTGCGCGGCCGGGTTCGCGTTCGCGTCGCCGGCCGCGTCGTCGTCGCCGCCGTCTTCCCTCGGGGCGGGCCGCGTCGCCGGGGCCTGCTTCAGCGAGGAAGCTCGAGTCGTCCTCGTCGGGGAGCTCCGATCCGCGGAGGTCGCCCTGGCGGGTCGGCTCGGGCTCGACGTCGCGGTCGGTCCAATCGGATTCGGGGGGCAAGATATCGGCGCCGAACGTCGAATCGCTCGACCGCAACCGCTCGCGGCGAGGCACGTAGCCGGGCTCGCCTGCGCGGTCGTGAGGCGGCCTGCGCGGGCGGTCTTGCGGCGGGGCCTCGCGGCCGGCGCCGGGCGGCTCCGCGGCGGCTCGGCGGGACGCTCGAGCGCTCCGCCCGCCGGTCGCTCGGCTTCGAACTCGCCAGGTCCGCGTGGAGCGCGGCCGGGACGTTCGGCTTCGAAGTTCTGGGCAGGAGGGACCTCGCGCGGCCGATCCCAGTCGCCTCCTCGCGACCGAATCGCGGCACGCCCGCCGCGACGCGCAGGCGGCTCATTTTGTGGCGTGAGGTCGCCCCCCAAGTCGGATCCGGTCTCCTCCGGCCCGCTGCCGGGCCCCGTTTCCGGCCTTCCGTATCCCTCTAATCCGGGCGGCGGACCGGGCCGGCTCCGGCCTGGCGGCGGTTCCGCTCGGCCGCGGTCGCGGCCAGGCGCGCGTCGGCGCGAGGGTTCAAAGTCCGGCGGCGGCAGCCGCTCGGCGCCGGCCTCACCCTCCTCCGGCTCGGGATAGCTCGGCGGCCCGGGACGAAATGCGCCCGCGCTCCGGCAGCTCGGTTTCGGCAGGGCGCGGTCGAGCGCCCGGCGGCCTGGAGCGCTGGGTTCGGCTGGGAGGCAGATCAGGATCGAACGGCTCTGGCCGAAGGCCCTCGCTTTCGTCCGGTAAGGTGGAGTCGGCGGCCGGCGGCTCTGGCCCGAACGTTGCCGGCGCGGCCCGGTGGGTGTCGATCTCCGGCTCGGGAGGCCACAGCGATTCGGGCCCCCACTGGCGCGACAGCGGCCCGAAGTCGTCAGAGACCGGACGAGCCTGGGCGTGTTCTTGCGGTGCGGCATGCTCGATCTCCGGCGGCGCAAGCTCCGTGGGCAACGGTTCGAATTCCGGCGTGAAATCGACGGGGAAGTCGGCGGGATCGACCAGGCCTTCACCGAACCGCCGGGGTCGTTCGGAGCGATCGCGCCGGCCCTTGACCGATTGGTCGGGGCGTTCGCGTTCCCGAGTTCGGTCGCGGTCACGGCTCCGGTCGCGGGGGGGCCGCTCCTCGATGAGCGGCGGCGGCAAACTCTTCGATCGGGGGATCGACCGGCTCGGGGAGCCGGCGCACGGCGGCGGTCGTTTCGGCCCCGGTCGCGGTCACGATCACGGCGCGGATCGCGGCTGCGCGGCGCTCGCGGTCGCGCTCCCGCGGTCCGGCGTCGGGCTGGTCGCGCTCCGCCAAATGGCGATCGAAGTACTGAGGCTCGACATCCGAAACGTGCAGGAAGCCGTTGCGGCCGACCGAAAAGTCGACAAACGCGGCCTGAATGGCCGGCTCGAGGTTGACGATTCGGCCCTTGTAGATGTTGCCCGTGTAGCTCTCGTGGCTGGTTCGCTCCACATAAAGCTCTTCGAGAACGCCGTCCTCGACGATCGCGATCCGGCATTCCTCGGGCTGAAGCACGTTGATCAGCATTTCCTTCTTCATGCGGTCTCTTTTCAGCAATGGCGCCGCTCGATGCGGCGACTGTGTTCGGTTCTGCGTGTTAACATTCAAGTTCGACATCGGTACGGACCAGAACGGCCCCACGGTCCAGCAGGTCGCGCAGCGCGAGCGCATCGAGCAGCTCTTCGGGACGGGCTGAGCCATCGGCAGCAACCTTCAAGCGAAAGCGCAGCAGACCATCGGGCGACAGCTCGGCGCCGATCACGTGCGGGCGCAGGTCAAAGGTCGATTCGCCCTTGGGCCTGCGCCGGTTGATCGGCCAGTTCGAGCTGGACAGAAACGACTGGAGGGCCCCGCGTGCCTCGCCAGAGCGCTCGTCGGGGACCGCGAATGCAGTACTCGACTGTCCGAGGGTGGGGCGGCGGCGCGTCGGCGGACAGCGGACGGCGCCTCATTCCACTCGAATCCGGCGGGGCGCGACTGCGGCAAGCCGGCCGAGCAACACGGCCGGCTCGAGCGGTTCGGAAAGCTCGAGGTCGACGACCTCGCGCCGCCCCTCGATTCCGAGCCCGAGAGCCAAAGCGAACGTGATCTTCGGCCGCGGACTGAAGCCCTGGCTCAAGACCATGGGAATCGAAGCGCGGCGAAGCATCCGCTCCAGGCAGCGCATGATGTCGTGATGGCTGACCAGGCGAAGGTCACCGCGCTTGGCGAATCGAAGACGCACCTTGGTGGCTGTTGTCATAAACTTTCTTCACGCGCACGCTGCGTTTGTTCGTTGTCAGGGGGCGAGCCCGATCCGTGGGCGTTGGCAGTCGCCGCGTAGCTGGAAGAGCCGGCCTGGGCGTTCATGAGGCCGGCCTCGCGCTCGGTTGCGCGTCGGTTGACTCGCCGTTTTCGTCCTCGTAGAACTGGGCTCGCACGAGCTCGGCCAGAGCCTCGACGGCCTGCGCGGCGTCGGGCCCGCGCGCTTCGACCTCGAGACGTGTCCCGCGCTCGGCGGCCAGGGAGGTCAGATCGAGAATGCTCTTGCCGTTGAATTCATTGCCGTTGTAATGCACTCGAATCTCTGCTTGGAACTGGAGCGGCCAGCTCGACGAACTTGTTAGCGGGCCTCATGTGCAGGCCGAGACTGTTGGTGACCTCGACTTGGCGTCGGCAGACAGTCGTTTCGTGGCTCATCGGCGGCTCGATCGGCCTGGGCCGGGGACAAACGACCGCCGGGTGCTACCGGACTCTCGTGATCGTCCCGCGGTCGGTGCTTGCACGTCGTGTTCGCGTCTGACGGTCCTCTTACAGTATTGATAGCGACGTTTTGTCCCATGTTGAGACAGCCGTGTCCAGTTCAACCGATCCTTTCGTCGCGACAACCCGCGGCCGCGCTTCAAGCGCCGGCAGCGCGATGCTCACGATGAGCCCTGATCGGCTTCCTCCAGAACACCGACGACCGCGTCGCGCGTGCGGGACTGACGCAAGAAGCTCACGAATCGCTCGTCTTTCAGGTGTCGTGAGATATTCTCCAGCGCTCTCAAGTGATCGCCGGGCTGGTTCTGGGGCGAGACCAGCAGGAAGAAGATATCGACCGGCTCGCCGTCCAGGGCCGCGAAATCGACGCCGCGGCGCGACAGGGCGACTGTGCCGACCAGGCGATCAAGGTCGGATGCCGGGTATGGGGGACCGCCACGCCCTGGCCGATGCCGGTCGAGCCGAGCTCCTCGCGGCCCAGGATGGCACGAATCACGCTCTCCACATCCTCGGTGGCCAACCGGCCCGCGCGGTGGAGGCTCCCCACCATCTCGCGAATTGCATCCTCCTTGCCGGTGGCTTGCAGGTCGACGATGATCGACTCACGCACTACGAAATCCAATAACTTCATCCGCCCCTCCAACGACGGGCTGCCGATCCCACGGTTCGAAGGCCCGCCGTCCAGTCTACGGCGCATGGGCGACCAGTCAACGCCACTGCGACCACGCCAGAGAGGTCCGCGCGGTGCGGTCTGTCGGCGGCTTGCCGCTGAGGTGATCGATTCACGGTCCAAGCCGAGCTAGAGCCTCTTCGGAATCGGTTCGCGCCGCCTCGGGTGACTCGGGATGGTCGGACGACCGCGGAGCCGGACCGCCATGGGTGACATCGCCTTTGTGGTGCTGGACCCTTTCCTTGTACCGGCGAAGCTGCTGCTCAATCTTATGAACACATTGGTCCATCGCCGCTTCTGGGGTCGACCCCGATTCTCGCGCAACAAAGTCGTGCTTGTGCTCGGCCGAGACCAGGATTTCCACCTCCCAGGCATGCTTGCCGTGGTCCACGGCAACTTCGATCGCCATCAGCCGACCAAAGTACTTGAGCAGCTTTTCGGCCTTATCGTGCAGGTAACGATGTTGCTCGGGCTCCAGCTCACCGTGACGAGTCGATATCTCGATTTGCACCCAGGGGCTCCTTGGCAGCACGTCCTGTCATCCTCGTCATCACGGACGAAGGCGACACTTGAAGTTAACCCTCAGACCAAGGTTTGGTCAAGGCTACACCCGCGCTCCATGCGCAAGACTTTGACGATTTCGCCGCGCACTTCGATCGACTGGCGTGCCAAAGCAGAACCGGCTTCACCGCACGGCCGTGTAACCTTATGTTACTTCTGCCGCCAGCGGCCGCGGAATAACGGGCTCCGGCGCGGGTGAGATCGCCACGAAAAGCACGAGATTGGACCGCAATCCTGTGTGGATTCAACGCTACGATCCGGTCGGAAACTGGGTTGTCTCGACCGCTGTCGCCGGCGCTGCCGATCGTGGTGCTCCTGGGTCTGTTGGCCTCGGGGCGTGCCACGGCCTGGAAGGCGGCCCTGGCCGGGCTCGTAACGGCGGCCTTGATCGCCTGGCGCGTCTTCGACATGCCGGCGTCGATGGTCTTCTCGAGCGCGGCCGTCGGCGTTGTCTTCGCGCTCTTTCGGATCGTCTGGCTGATCGTCGCAGCGGTCTTCCTCTACGACATCACGGTCGCTACCGGCCAGTTCGAGGTCATGAAAGCGTCGATTGCGCGACTCTCGGCCGACCGCCGGTTACAAGCGGTGCTGGTCGCCTTTTGCTTTGGCGCCTTCATCGAAGGGGCCGCCGGCTTCGGCGCACCGGTGGCCATCTCGGCGGCCTTTCTGGTTGGGCTGGGGTTTCCCCCCTTCCAGGCTGCCTTGCTCTGCTTGATCGCCAACACCGCGCCGGTGGCCTGGGGCGGCATCGGCATCCCGATCTTGACCCTGAGCAAGGTGACCGGGCTCGATGTCCAGGCCTTGAGCGCCACCTCCGGCCGGATCTTGCCCTTCATGTCGCTCTTGATCCCGTTCTGGCTGGTCCGGACGATGACCACATGGCGCGAGACCTTCGGCCTCTGGTTCCCTCTTTCGGTTATCGGGGGCACGTTTGCTTCTGTTCAGTTCCTCTGGTCCAATTACGTTGGTTTCGAGCTCGTGGACATCGTCTCAGCAGTGTGCAGCATGGCGGCCGGCGTGATTGTGGTACACCTGTGGCGTCCCAGTCGAACCTGGCGATTCGAAAGCGATCTCGCGGTCGATCATCCGGGCGCAGCGGGCGAGCCCGAACAAACGGCGAAGCCAGGCCGGGTTGTCGAGCTGAACACGCAGACGGTCTGGCGCGCCTGGATGCCGTTTGCCCTCTTGACGGTCACGGTGCTGGTGTGGGGAATCCCGGCGATCAAGCCTTGGGGCACTTCCGCGGTCAAGGATTGACTTGACCGGGCGTGCTCGTGGAAGCCGGAGCTACCGTGGCTTCATCTCAAGGTGGCCAAGGGCAAGCCGGTCACCGGACACGATGACCCCCAGCCGGAAGACCTCGAAAAAGCCCAGATCGAGATCGTTCCACTTTCCTCCACGGGCACGGCCGTCTTTCTGGCGGCCGTCATGAGCGGTCTCTCGCTCGGGCTGCCGCTATCTCGAATGGCGCGCCTGCTGGCGAACACCGTGCGCCGCATGGTCCCGGCCATCGCTGCGATCGTGTGCATGCTGGCCCTTGGCTTCGTCACCAAGTACTCGGGCATGGATGCCGTGCTCGGCCTGGCGTTTACCCGCACCGGACCGCTCCTGTACCCGATCTTCGGCACGCTTCTGGGCTGGCTGGGCGTCGCGCTGACCGGTTCCGACACGTCGAGCAACGTCCTCTTCGGCAACCTTCAGAGGATCACGGCCCAGCACCTCGGGCTCAACCCGATCCTGATGGCCTCGGCCAACTCGACGGGCGGCGTGATGGGGAAGATGATCGACGCCCAGTCGATCGTGGTCGCGGCCGCGGCGACTCACGAGCCGGGCAAAGAGGGCGAATTGCTCCGCGCCGTCTTCTGGCACAGCATCTCGCTGGCGCTCTTGGTGGGGGCGATCGTGTGGGTCTACGCACACGTCCTGCCGTGGGTGGTGGTCACCGCCGCGACCGCCCCGTAGGGGCTTCGATGATGCTCAGCCGTTCTGCCGGGGCATCGTGAAAGTTCAGCGAGGAGAGTCGTTTGAATCGGGTCTGTGCGGCGGGGCCGGGCGTTCAGCGGGCACCGTTTCGTCGATCGTGCTGCACGAATGCAGCGCGGCCGGCGGCCACCGGTGGTTTTCGGCCGATCAGGGCGGCCACGTCCCAAACCAGCGCCGTGGCGTCGTCGCTCACGGAGGCGAGTCTCTTACCGTCCGGCGAGAATACGAGGGCCCCGATCCCGGAATGATGCGCCAGGATGCGCACGACCTCCCCGTGAGCTGCCACGTCCCAGAGGCTGATTGCGAGCTCGCGCTCGGGGAGCAGCAGGCTGACGTCGACGCCCGTGGCGAGGATCTTGCCGTCAGGCGAAAACGCCAGGGCCTTGGACCGGTTCTCGGGCCCGCCCAGGCGCCGGAGCTCGCGGCCCGTTTCGGCGTCGAGCAAGAAGATGGTCCCGTCGCGCGTGCTGGTTGCCGCCAGGACCTTGCCATCGGGCGCGAAGGCGATTCGAGCTGCGAGCAGGGTGAAACCGGTTTCACGTTTCGGCTTGTTGGGTAGCACGCACCGCCGCGTTTCCCTGGCCGCGGCGACGTCCCAGAACCGTACCCAGTCGCCACCGACCGTGGCCACCGACTTGCCGTCGGGTGCGAAGCGTATGGCCTTCACCAGCGAAGGCGCGATTCGAGACATCGCCGCGCCCGGCCTTCTGTTGCCGGTCGCCGTATCCCAGAAGATCACGCCGTCGCCATCGGAGGTCGCCAAGGTCTTGCCGTCAGGTGCAAGGTCGCCGCACGAGACGTAGTGCTCGCCGGCGACAGAGAACCGGCGAAGCTCGCGGCCCGAGGCGACCTGCCACAACCGGGTGGGCTGGAAGACCCCTCCGGTCGCCGCAGTTCGACCGTCGGCCGCGAGGGCGGTGAACAGGATCACGTCGTCGCTGGCCTCGACCTGCCGCGCGAGCGCGCCCGTGGCCGGGTCCCAGAATCGGAGCGTCCGGTCGTGGGCAACGGTCAAGAGCGTCTTGCCGTCGGGCGTGAAGGACGCATCGGCGATCGCGCTGCGGTGCCCGGGCGGAGGTCGGATCTCGCGGCCATCGGAGATGTCCCAGAACCGAATGATCTGCTCGCCCCCCGCAACCCACGCCAGGGTCTTGCCGTCGGGCGCAAACGCCAGGCAGGCGGTGGCCGGCGCGCGAACGTCCCAGCGCTTTCGCTCGCGCCCCGTGGCGGCGTCCCACAGATGGATCGGCGTCTCCCGCGGCGGTGGTTCGGCGACCGGGCCAAATCCCACCTTTCCTTCGCCCGACGCAAGCGTCGCGCCGTCGGGCGAGAACGCGAGTGCAACGGGCATGGCGCCGGTCCCATCCATGCGGTGGAGCTCGCGCCCCGTGGCCACTTCCCAGAGCCGGATGGCCCTGTCGGCCGGCTCTCCCGCCACGCCCGCGCCGTCGGCGCCCACCTGGCCGACCATGCCGACGGCCGCCGTCTTGCCGTCGGGAGCAAGCGCCACCGGGCCGACCATCGCCTTGCCGAGAAGCATCCGTCGCGTTGCCTTGCCCGTGTCAACGTCCCAGACATGAATCACGCTCTCTTTGGGCCCGGTCTCCTTCTGGCCGGGAAATGCCACCCTTCCTGCCGCGGATAGCACCGAAACCACGACCTTGCCGCCGCGCGCAAAGGCCAGGGTAGAGGCGTCCTTCGACTCTGCATCAAGCGTCCGGATCACACGGCCGGAGTCGATGTCCCACAGGGTGATCGGATCTTGCGGGAAGCTCACTGCCAGCCGCGCCATCAGGCGAAAGCGCGAGGCTTTTCGGCTGCACCTTAGCCTCGAATCGCCGGATTTGGCGACCGGTGACGGGGTCATATAAGAAAACCCCGCGGCCGGTGCGGACGGCCAGTTTCTGGCCATCGGCTGCGAAGGCCATGCCGTCGATCCGCAGTCCGTCTTGCTGGTTCACCGTGATCATGCGCTCGTGACGTCCGGTGGCGGCGTCCCAGACGGCGAGCTCGCCGCGCGCGTCGACCGAAGCCAGAGACCTTGCTTGCGGATCGAAGGCGATATCGACGATCAATGCCCGATGCACAAAACGCGTGGTCCCGAGCCGGGAGATCGCACCGTAGGGCAGTGGGTCACCGGCCAGGTCGGTCGGGCCTTGTCGGGGCGTGGGCGCGATTCTCGGGACACGCACCCGCTCGTCGCGGCGAGTCGATCCGAGTCGAGAGGCAACGAGCGCCGCGGTTGCGACAACCGCGCAGAAGACGAGCGGGACCGCCAGCCGTACCAAACGGCGGGCCGCAATGTCGCGGAGAATCGCTGTGAGCAACAGGGTACTGGCGCCCGTCAATTTCACGTCCGCCGAGCCCGCGAGCGCGCACCGGACCGTGGCGTTTACAAGCGCACCGGCCGGGCCGGCTGCATCGGCGGCGCTCGATTCCGAGGCCGCCAACCCCGCGAAAGCCGCCAGGCCGCGCCGGGCCAGCCGCGACTTGAGAAGCGCGCGGGCGCGTGCCAGCCGGCCGCGCACCGTGCCGACCGGCCAGGCCAGCTCACCGGCGGCCTGGTCGTGGGTCATGCCCTCCAGGTAGCAGAGCACGATCGGCGCCCGATACTTGGCCGGCAGGCGCTCGATCTCCTGGTGCACGATCGGCGCGCTCTCGCGGTCGTCGATCGCTGGCTGCGTCGTCGGCGCGGTGTTCAGCTTGGCGGCGCGCGACTCTCGCGCTCTTCGCCGGTGGTCCGCCGTGTGCGCCTTCAACGCCACCCTGAGGGCCGTCCCGTGCAGCCAGCTCGCAACCGAATCGTGCTTGCGAATCGAGCCGGCTTTCCGCGCCAGAGCCAGAAACGTCACCTGGAAGGCGTCGTCGGCCTCATGCCGGTCACGCAGAACGCGGCGGCAGGCGCGCAGCACCATCTCGCCGTGCCGCTCTACCAAGGCGCGGAAGGCCGCCTCGCCCGCCTGGTCGCGGCCGCCCAAAAACCGTTCCAGCAACTGGCTATCGGTCAGCGCGCCAAGTGCCCCGACTCGGAACAAAGCGTCGAGATTCGCAGAGAGCTCGCTCGCTCGCCGACGTCCCATGCCGCCGTCACTCCGTTGATCAGGCCCAGAGCCGAAGCCCCCCCAAATAGTACCCGCCGGACCGGCTGCCAATACAGCTTTTTTCTGCAGCCGCGGGCGCAGCGATCTCGCGCTTCCGCGTTTGGCCGGAGAGCCTTGTCACGGCAGCCGCTCCGGCGTATTCTCCAGAAACGTCGAGCTCGTGCGCACGAGGGACAACGCGAACCTGGCACGGAGGTCACCCCATGAGTCGGCATCAGGCGTGTGCGCAGCGCCGATTGCGCGCGCAAGGGCGGCGCGGGTTCACGCTGATCGAGCTCCTGGTTGCGCTGGCGATCATCGGGGTTTTGACCGCGCTCTTGATCCCGGCCGTTGCGGCTGCGCGAGGCGGCGCGGCGACTACAGTGCGTGAACAACTTGAAGCAGCTCGGCCTCGCGGTGGCCGGCTACGAGTCAATCACCGGCTGTCTGCCGCCTGGCTCGTTCCCGCGCAGGTCGATATACGGGACGACCGAAGACTTCAGCGTGTTTGTACGGCTGCTTCCGTTCCTCGAACAGCACACGACTTACAGTTCCGCCAACATGAGCCTGACGGCATACGACCCGGCTAACGGCACGGTCAGCGCGACCGGCATCGCCACGCTCTGGTGCCCGAGCGACTATGGGGTTGCGACGTCCTTGCCGTCCTGGACGGCGCTTCCGATCTGGGGCACCAGCTACTCAGCCGTCACCGGCCCGTGGGAGTGGGACTATTTCTGGCTCGTTCCCGGCACGCTCGACCAGCTCATGCCTGGCGAAGCCCAGCGCATCGCCCAGCTCGGGCTGATCTACCCGCTAAGCTCTGTGCGCTATGCCGGAGTTACCGACGGCCTCAGCAACACGCTCCTCTTCACCGAGACCGACTGTACGACGTGGTATGGCACGTGGACGCTCGGTGACGGCGACGACACGCTCGTCGGCACGACCGCGCCGCCGAACGTGGACATGCAGGTTTTGCCGGGTTGGTTCCCCTTGAGCGCGATGAGCTTGCATCCCGGCGGCGTCAACTGCACCTTCGGCGACGGGTCGGTGAAGTTTTTGAAGAGCTCGATCGACTCATGGCTCTTCAACGCAGCGATGGACACGAGCCCTTGCCTGGGATGGAACCCTCCAATCCAGACGGCGCTCTCCGTGCCGTGCATCCTCAAGGGCGCCAGGGTGGGCGTCTGGCAGGCGCTGTCGACGCGCAGCAATGGCGAATGCATCGGCGCGGACCAATACTGAGCCTGTTGGGCGAGGCGGTGATACGCTTTTTCGAGGGTGGGGCGCAATCGCTCCGCGCCGGTTGGCCCAGGCGCCGTCGAACGGCTTCAGCGGCTCGCACGGAGGCTCGGCCTCCCAATCCGCCGCTCGCGCCGATCGAATCGCGCCAGCGCGCCTCCGCTCGACTTCGCTCGCGGCAGGCCGTCCGAGCCGCGCTGACTACCAACGCAATACGTTTAACTCGCCTTGGTGGGGCCACTCACCCGCGGTTCTTACGGGGCCGGCTCGCACGGGATTATCGCGGACGTATCCCATTTGGCGTCATAGCTCTCGACTGAGCGGGGAAGGCAGACATCCATGGAAGGCACAGACCTACGCGATTGGTGGATCGTGAGGCCAATCCCAACAACTTACGTTCGGAGCCATGTTCAACCGGCGAGACCCGAACGCACAACCGCCAAACCAGGGGAGGGATCGTCGCATCGCACTCGCGCCGCTCGCTCGCGCCGGTCGACTCGAAAATTTGGGAATTGGCGCGATCACGGCGCACTGCCCAGAGGGTCCGACGGGCAGAAGGAGGCGCCCGGATTATCAGGCCTAATCGCCGTCATCCATTCCGGCTCACCACCGAGCCAGGCGTCGACAGAAATGCAAGTCGAGCCGCCGCTTTGCCCTGGCCAGGCCATGTCAAGACTGTCGCGGAAGGAGCAGATTCGGGGGTGGGTCTCATTCAGGTTCCGAGCGCAGACGGGTTGCTCGCCGGGGAACACGTACATGGCCGGGCTGGCGGCGACCGTCGCGCTCCGTTAATGTTTGGCCAGGGCTCGAACACCGAGTGTCTGCCTTCCGCGGGTGTCTGCCTTTCGCAATAGAACAACATCGAAGGGGGCTCGTGTGAATCACGAAGACATTTTTGATCAAGTGCTTCGAAAGGAGGGGTGGGGTGGAAGGTACGCCCACGAAAACGATCCAGCAACCTCGAGACGCGCGTACATGGAACAACTTGTTAACAGCTTGCATGACAATGCGTCAAAATTTAGATCGAACGCGAGTCTTCCCAGACCTTTTCCGGAGGTGTACGCGGGGATTGCCAACTCGCCCATGATGAACGCCTGCGCGTTTCGAGTTGGGGACACGTACTATATCGCAGTTTGTCGTGGAGTGTTCGACCTTCTGTCGGAAGCGTTCATCCGGCTGCTTTCCAGGGCCGACGTTTTCCCTTGGCTCGGAAATGCGCCGGCGGTGAATTCTCTGGTGAAACTGCCACCGTTACGGCGTGATCTTGCGATGCCTACCCCAAACCTGGCGAGCCTCAGCTACGATCCAGTCCGTCTTAATACAGCGAGTTGGATGGGGGGCAGGGCAATTGAGTTCCTCGTGGGGCACGAGGTGCGTCACCTGACAGGGGGGCACGTTGACTACGTTAAGAACGCCTTGAAATCTAACATGATCGTTGAGGCGACTTCTATCAGCACTCCCTCAGAGAAGAACGTGATTAAACAAGCGATTGAACTCGAAGCCGATTTCGCCGCACTCATTGGCGTTCTCGAGATCTTCCTCGGACCAAAGCCCACGCAGGGCTTGGACCTCCCTTTCCTGACCAACACTGAGAATAAGCCGTACAAGGTGCTCTGTCTTGCGCTTACCGCCGTAACTACCGTGTTCAAGCTCTTCGGCAATCCCTTGCCAGGTTACACTCACTGGGAGGAGTCTGACCATCCACCGGATGAGGTCAGGCGATACGCGATTCTCGATTGCGCCGCGATTAACTTGCGAACGTGGGGGCGCACCGAGCTTGCTGACCTCCGTGGAGCCGTTGATGAAGTGCTCAACGCGGTTGATGTGGCTCTTCACCAAATACTCGACGATCCCCCTCCGACGTATGACCGGCAGAAGCTATTCGGGCGAGGCGGTCCCGGTGATAGCTATTTCGATAAACTCGTTAAGGTTCGCAAGCGTATCCAACCCGAGGTCGTCGCGTTTGCCTTCGTCGATACGATGTTTTAGCTTGAACGCCCCGCCACGGAGACGCACGCATAACCCAGATCTGGGTGGTTGGGCCGAAGAGCGGGTTGCGAAACACGAAGGACAGGCAGCGTACCGTCGGGACAGGTCCGCCGCGGTGCGTCAGCCCGTTCGCGCCGCGAGCTCTCGTATCTCGAGTTGGCTGCTGGCGTGACGCTCTCGGCACAGGAAAAGCCCGGCGTCGCGGCGCAGCTCAGGCCGGCCGCGGAGCGTCAATCTACTCCCGTCAAGATCGCGCCTCCCGGTTTTCTCGGGATTCCGATAGAGCCGCCGAAATCACAATCGCCCACCAGAATGGCCCCCGCGACAATGCCTGTCCTTCGCGTTTATGAGAAAGGCAGTCGAGCACAATCCTGAGTTTGCCGTCGAGCGGTCAGGATATACCAGGCAGGGCAAGTACCTTACATTTTCGCAAACCATTGGGCCAGGAGACTCCCTAACTTCAATGCTGCCGGCCGTCGGATTGCACTTTGGAGATACGGGAACTCATTTGTCTCCAGTGCTTCAATGATTACTCATCAACGAGCGCACTTGTGCCTCAGAAATGGCGCCACGGAAAAGCCAGACATCATCAATCGCACCGCGGAAAAACACGACACTCTCAACGCGGTCGAGGTGAAAAACGTCAACCCGCCCGATATAGAAATCGGCTGCCGGGTTGTCTAAACTCACTTGGTCAACATGCCCAGTGGCTTCCACGTTACCGTCAACGTATATCGTTGTGTTCTGCCCGCTCCTGGATTTCCTTACAACAACCGCGATGTGGTGCCACTTGCCGGTGCTGACGACGTTTTGCTGTGTCGAAGTTTGAGAAAATCCCGGTGCCCTTTCACTATTCCCTTTTGTTTCAAGACGGACGACGCCTGGCTTGCGATTAGCCCCGAGATCTAGAACCCATCCTGTTTTCCAACCGTATGCTCCCTTTGATGCGATCGGATTCGATTCCGCATCTCGATCTCCATTCAATCGGACCCAAAGAGCGATCGAGAAATCACCCGAACCAACATCAAACGCATCATCGTGAGCTACTGAGAAATACTGGTCTCGACCATTGAGCACCAAGGCTTGGTTGACGGGACCATTGCCGAACGTTGGTCGTCCAATCAGCCTTCCATTAAGAAAATCACCCAGGGCGTTTTTTCCATTGCCATCAAGAGTCCAGTGAGCGATTGCCCCAACTGGATGAGCGTTTGCTCGGAGTGTCGTTTGTCCATTACCTGGCTGCCGTGGAATTGACCTTGGCTGTGCGGGAGCCGCCGCACTCGGAACAGAGTATGACTCCGAAAAGAGCACCCTTCCTGAATGGACCTCAACCAATCGACAGTTCACGTCGGATGTACTGCCAGCTCGCGGTGAAATAGTACCTGTGAGTACCATCATTGCCCCAGCCAAGCGACCAAGTCTTTGGATCTTTGTCTGGTCGAACAGACCCGATTGTTGGATCGCGAGTTCTTCGAGCACTCTCTCCAACTGTGCGCCTCCACAACCGGAATCTCTCGTTTTGTAAGCTCGGTTGTGAGTTGTTCGGCTAAGACAGCACCAGAAGCAGAGGCATGACCTGAGACCGTGGTAAACGGGAGAACGACCATTGCATCGGCCTGAGATTTAGGCTCGACTTGATCCCCGATCTTGAATTCAACATCAATTTCACTGGACAATCGGGCTTTAGAAAACGAGGCTTGTACATCTGTAACACTTAGTTCTCCAATCAACTTCCGCTCGCGCCCAAGGATCTCTTGAGTGTCAGGGTCTCGGATTTCGGCTTCGCCGCGATAAACACGCAGCGAGTCTCCGACAATTACCCCGGACTTACTTCCAAGAGTCACATAGACCAGTGGACCTTCGAGTTTCGCGATTTTCCCTTGGCTGGGTCTGGTTTTTGCGTATTGCTTTATCTTCCACGACAAGACCAGTGGGAGCCCCATTCGCCTCACGGCATAGAATTCGGCTTTCTCAGAACTCATGGAGCGGATCTCGAAGCGCTTGAGTCTAGCTTTGCCATTGGACGCGATGTCGAGAACCTCCACCTCCTCGGCTGTGGCCTTCAGAATGAATCCGAACCGGTGCCCCCCGCCGCTCAGCTCAATCATTTGCAATGTTTTGGCTGATGCATTTTGCTCGGAGGCTTCTCTGACCCCTTGCTCGTCAGATAACGCAACTCCGGTCGAAAGTCGAATCGCAGCGAAAACGATGGAAAGCACGAATGCCCAGGGTTTCCATTCAGAACTCATCGCGATATTCCCCTAACCTGCCCGATTGACAACTCTCGATCTGACGAGGAGGTCCGGGCACAACGTAAGCCTCAGGGCCCATCGCTTTGTCCTCTTCGACTTGGCCCGCCCACTCAGATAGTAATCCTCCATCCAGATTCGACGCAATCATGCGGCCGAACTGAATGCATGCACGCGCATGGCGGACAACCTCAACGCAGAGACGCCCTGTCATTGGACCAAGATCATACTGCAAATTGATTATTCACGTCTAAGAGATTCAAGACACCCAGAGTTCGGCGCGATCACGCCATGCTTGAATGGCCGGTCATGGTTGGAGAGATTCAAGACAGCCAGAGTTCGGCGCGATCACGCCATGCTTGAATGGCCGGTCGTGGCTTTTGGGTGTCTGGCGCTTCCAGGGCTCGAACATCTCGACCGCGTCCTCTTAGGTGCCGCCCTTGCTCACAAGCGCACGGACCGCCGCGAAGTCTGCCTTCGTGACGCCAACTAGACCAAACTGAGTCATGAAACCCGGTATCCCGTAATTGCCTGAAGACGGATAGCGCGTGCCTGCTTAAGGCCAGTGTAGCTCGGGTCACCTCCTCCAAATGCGTCGGTGTGTCTGATCGATGTGTCGTGGGTGCTACATTCACGTAGCAGCATGATGGTCGTGTCTCAACTTTTCTAGTAGATTAGTGCGCTGCGCAGGCAAACTGATTTGGAAGGCGAAGCCGCATTCCGCACAGGACCAACGGGTCTCATGAGGGGACGATGTCTGCCATCGAGATCGCGGCATATTGCTTGGGTGTCGTCATCATCGTCGCTGCCTTCCGGTGGGCGCTGAAGAAAGAGCCCGCGAAGCGGCCGGCGCAGCCCGTTCAGCACGATCGCGAGGCTTCCCTTGTGTCCGATTACTTCGCCGGGGATTCTGCTGACCAAAGTCGCGACCAAGACTCGGCTCAGCCATCGAGGGATTCTTTCGCCGCGTCCTCAAGGCAGGGGGCCTCAACTGGGGACGCGTGTTCCCAGCCACCTGCACGGGTTACGCCTTCTTCGCGTCGGCGATCGGCAAGCGGTGGCGCGGCCCGTGCGGTGACGCCTGACGAGCCGTTGCCAACGCGAGTGATATTGAAGGCGCCGGCCTCTTCGGATTCGGCGCGCTTGACTGACGGTGAGCTGCTTCGATTGGCATGTGAATCAAGCAGCGTTCGCGTCGAGGGCGACGTTGGTTTTTTCGATCGACGTACGGAAACCAGCGCGCCGGTTGCCCGCGCCGAACCGCCGATAGGGAGTTCGCCGAACCGGCTATCGGCTGCCGTCGCTCCTCCCGCCGCGACGGCTATTCCTTCGGATGATCGACGCGCGTCATGGTTTGGGAGCTCCAGGCTCTTCCAGGCGCGACCATCGAGCCAGCCCGCCAGGTTCCGCTGGTATGGGCGGGGCGAGACGACCCGGGTTGGCTCCTATACTCTTACCGATCCTCTCGTCTACTGTGCGCCCGGCCCTCCGCGCGAGGAGGAGGCGTCGTGCATCGATTTCAGTCTGGCCCTTGGCGAATCGGGCGAAAATGAGACGCTTAGCCTCGGCTACTACCCGACCTACTCACGAATGACCGCGCAACAACGGGCAGCATACCTTCAATGGCTCGCCAACGGACGCTGCCAGCCCCTGAACGATATCGGCTACGCGTTTCTCTTTTTCTACGGACTCGAACGCCGGTTGCTGTTCGAGCAGCAGGACTTGAGCCCAATCGTCAAGGAAGTTGTTCGCCTGCTTGAGACCTACACCTTCTCCGGGTCGTTCGACGGCTACCTTAGCCGCTTCCTCGCCTACGTGCTCGCACGGGCGGGCATCGGAGGCCTGAAAGACAAATGGTTCGAGGCGGTCTTTGAGAAAACCCGCGCCCAGCGCGACGAGCAGCATCTGTCCGTAGGCTTGGCATGGCTTCACACGCGCAACCTTCCCCTTCCAGCCAGTTGGGCGCTCAGGATCGCCAGGCTCGACCCGCGCGCGCCCGGAGCGTCGTCCTGGACCGTCTGCCTGAGGAGTTTTCCGCGCTGTTCGCCAGGCGCTACCGCGAGCGCTTTGGCGACGGCATGTCTGTGAAGGTCTCAAAGCGTGACAAGCAGATCACATACAGACCAGCCAGCCCGTCGCTACTTAACCTCTCCCGCGCTTCGACCGCGCTTCCGCTCGTCCCGGTACCCAACGTCATGGGCATCCAGAGCCAGTTCAGCCCACTCGTCGAGCTCTGGACGGCCTGCATCGACGAGCTAAAGCCCTTAAGCCGAGTTATTGGCAAAGGGGCTGACACCCTGACTAGACAAGCGTTCGAGGCGCTCCCTGACGACCTTAAATCCGGCGTCGAGCATCCCGACAAAGCCCATTGGGAGCAGATAGCGGTCGATCATGTCCGCGAGGATGGCGTCGTCCTCGTCGAAGTCGGACAGCTCGCGACGATCCACGGTATCGAGACGCGACCCAAGCTCACGTCCCAACAAAGCGATGCGATCGCCCGCACGGCCCATTACGTGGGTTTCATGATCGAGCCCGACGCCCGCGTTTTCAACCGTGTGTATCAGTGGGACGAATCGGTGGCGCTCCTTCGACCCGAACAGGCGCCCGAGCTTCCCAAAGACCCGCGCTACGCCGGTGCGTCGCTGATGCTCGAGCTCGGCGTGTTCGTGGCCGCCGCCGACGGCCAGATCGAGGAGAGCGAAGTCGACCACATCGCGCACTTCCTCGAGTCGCAATTCCTTCTCGATCCCGCGGACGCTCGCCGCCTTGAGGCCCGTAAGCGAGTCCTTCTCAGCCGGCCACCCTCGATCGCCGGAATCGGGAAGCACCTCCAGGCCGTGCTAACGGAGGATCAGCGGGATGGAGTCGGACGTTTCCTCGTCGGAGTCGCCGCCGCCAACGGCTCGATCGAAAAGAAAGAAGTCACGGCGCTGCGCAGCGCCTACAAGGCGCTGGGCATCGCCACCGACCGGCTGAACGACCTGCTACACGACATCCGCCGGGCCACCTCAAGGCCGGGCGAAACCCAGCGGCAAGACCTCGCTGATCCGCTGACGACGGAGTCCCGGCGGTCCGCGATGGAGCCGGTTGAGGTTTACCGGCCGGACGCGCCGCCATTGCCGGGCGAGGCGATTCCGCCCAGGCCGACGACAGAGGAGTCCTTTACCCTTGACGACGACTTGCTTAGGAAGATCCTGGCTGACACCGAGCGGGTCGTCGCGCTGATCGGCCGGGCGATGGGGGAGGCCGACCCCGAGGAGACCCCGCCGCTCGCGACGGTGGAACCGACCCAGGAGCGCGTCGATCCGCGCTTTCCAGGTCTGAAAAGCCGCTTTCACCTAGCGCTCGCCGAGCTGCTTGCTCGGCCTTCCTGGCACATGCAGACGTTTGAGGACCTGGTCCGCCGTCATAGACTAATGCGATCAGAGGCAGTGGATGTTATCAATGAGTGGGCTCTCGAATGCTTCGGTGATCTGCTACTCGTCGATGACGGCGACTGCCTGACGGTTCAAACGCACCTAATCACGGAGCAACCATGACGAGCCCGAGTGCGGTAAAGCCTCGCGAGCGCGACGCGATTCTTCAATCATTGCGCGCCGGTGTCGTGCCCCGCGTTGGACTGCGCCACTTGCAGGTTGGCCGCAAAGACGAAGTCGGCGCGGTGCTCAGCGATCTCGGCCGGATCGAAGGGGGCGGCGCCGCCGTCCGGTTCGTCATCGGCAAATACGGGGCGGGAAAGAGCTTCTTTCTCAACCTCGCGCGCATCGTGGCGCTTGAGAAGAAGTTCGTCGTGGCGCAGGCAGACATCACCACAGAGCGCCGACTGCATGGCAGCGGTGGGCAGGCGCGCCGGCTCTACGCCGAGCTGATGCACAACGTCGCCACCAGGGCGAAACCCGAGGGCGCAGCGATCGCCAACATCGTCGAGCGCTTTGTGTCCGACCTCGACCACCAGGTTCGATCCTCAGGCGGGGAAAGCTCCGACGCGCTCAAAGCGATCGAGGACCAACTAAGACCGTTGCAGGATCTGGTCAGCGGCTACGATTTCGCGATGGTTTTGAGCAAATATCTCGAGGGATTCCAGACGCACAACGAGGCCTTGATGGCGTCGGCCCTGCGTTGGCTCAAGGCAGAGTATCGCACCAAAACCGAGGCGAGGCAGGATCTGGGGGTGCGCTCGATCATAGATGACGTACAATTCTATGATTATCTGAAGCTATTTGCCGCCTTCGTTCGGCTGGCTGGTTTCGCCGGTTTGCTGGTCAATATCGACGAGATGGGGGTGCTTTCACACCGGCTCAACAGCTCCCAAGCCCGCAGTGCCAACTACGAAGCGATCTTACGCATCGTCAATGACTGCCTCCAGGGCAACGTTGCCGGAATCGGCTTCCTGTTTGGCGGCACCGATACATTTCTTGACGACCGCCGCCGGGGGCTGGCGAGTTACGAAGCGTTGGCCACGCGCCTGGCCGAGAACACCTTCGCCAGAGGCGGACTGAAGGACTATTCCGGGCCGGTGATTCGCTTGCAGAATCTATCGCCCGAGGATCTCTTTGTCCTGCTCCACAACATCCGCAACGTGTTCGCCTTGTCCGACCCGTCGAAATACCTGATCGACGATGGCGGAATGAAGGCGTTCATGGCTCACTGCAACAAGACGCTGGGTTCCGAGTTCTTCCTCACGCCGCGCCGTTCTGTCACGGCGTACGTTGGCCTCTTGTCAATACTCGAGCAGAATCCAGTGGCTGACATCAAGTCGCTTCTCACCGAGACGATCATCGAGAAGGATCTGGACCCAGAGTCGGTCCCGGCGCCGCCCGACGAGGAGGCGTCGGCGGCGGCCGCACCGCAGCAAGATGACGACCTTGAATCGTTCAGGCTATAAGTCATGAGCGACACCTTAGCCAAACCGCCGGCCTTCTCGCGTCTGCACGCGACAGTGCAGGAAGCGCTCTACCGGATGAACTGGACCAAGCTCCGGCCCATCCAGGTGGACGCTATTCATGAGGTGTTCGACGGCGACGGCGACATCGTCATCGCGGCACGCACCGCATCGGGCAAGACCGAGGCAGCATTCCTCCCGGTTCTTTCTCGGATAGTCGCTGAACCACGGCAAGGCGTACGGGCGATCTATGCTGGGCCGCTCAAGGCGCTGATCAACGACCAGTTCCTTCGGCTCGAACGCCTCTGCGAAATCGCGGAGATCCCCGTTCACAAATGGCACGGCGACGTCGGCCGCTCGGCGAAGAAAACGCTTTTAGACATCCCGTCCGGCGTGCTGCTAATTACGCCAGAGTCGATCGAATCGCTGTTCGTCAACCATCCTGCGCGGCTGTCGTCGATATTCGCCAACCTGGAATTTGTTGTGATCGATGAGATGCACGCCTTTCTAGGCAGCGAGCGGGGTGCGCACCTCAAAAGCCTGACCACGCGGCTGGCATCGAAGAGCCGCAGCCCGGTGCGGCGGATCGGGCTATCTGCCACCCTCGGTGACATGGACGCGGCCAGGTCCTGGCTGCGTACTGGCGAGCCCCAGCGCGTCCGCCTCATCGAGGACAAGAGCGATGAGAAGATGGTGCGACTCAAAGTGTACGGTTATCTCGTCCACCGTGTACGCGAAAACGAGCGCAAAGAACCGCATGACGAACTCGATCTGCCAATCGACCGCCCCCTGGCTCTCGACGTCTTCAATGCTTTCCAGGGACGAACTGCCCTGATATTTGCCAACATGAAGTCCGATATTGAGACCTACGCTGACTTCGCCCGGAAGGAGGCCGAGCGGCGTGGCCTTGCGGACCTCTTTCGCGTTCATCACGGTTCGCTCTCCAAAGGGGAGAGAGAAGATACCGAAGAGGCGCTGCGTTCCGACCGCCCCACCGCCACCTTTTGTTCGAGCACGCTCGAGATGGGCATTGACGTCGGCAGCGTCGAAGCCATCGGCCAGATCGGCGCACCGTGGACCGTCTCGTCGATGGCGCAACGTCTGGGTCGCAGCGGCAGGAAGGAAGGGGATACGCAGGAGCTACGGCTTTACATCGAGCAGGACGAGCCGGAAGCAACATCCCCGTTGGCGGCCAGGCTGTTTCCGCAGTTGCTCCAGGCCATCGCGATGGTTGAACTAATGGTGAAGGAGAAATGGTGCGAGCCCCCTGACATCGACCGACTCCATCTCTCAACCCTAGTGCAACAAATACTCAGTGTCATCACAGAGGCCGGCGGTGCGATGGCCGACCGGTTATATGCGCTGCTGATCGAACATGGCGCCTTCAGCGCGGTCGGCCGGTCGATGTTTGTGCAAACCCTCCGCGACATGGGATTGGCCGATCTCCTTGAGCAAACACCCGAAGGCCTTCTTATCCTTGGACTGAAAGGCGAACAGATCGTCCGCCACCACGACTTCTATCTCGCGTTTGTCGTCAACGACGAGTACCGCGTCACGTGCCATGGACGCCATATCGGCAACATAGCGCTTCCGCCGCTTCTGGATGAGAATCCCTTCGTGATCCTTGCCGGTCGCCGGTGGAAAGTCCTTGACGTCGATCATGACCGGCGTTCGATCCTCGTCGAAACGTCGCCAGGTGGAAGACGCCCCGGGTTCCTGCCGTCTGGTGGTGGAGAAATTCACCCGAGGGTGCGGGAGGTCATGCGCTCGTTGCTCTTTCGTGACGACGTGCCCGGCTACCTCGATCCTGGTGCGAAAGAGATGTTGTCCCGGGCCAGGCACACCGCGCGTGAAGCAGCGCTCGACCGTTGCTGCTTTATTCAGGACGGGTCCGACATCACGTGGTTCACGTGGACCGGATCGCGAATTCACCGCACGCTTCATGCGATTGGCATGCACCTAGGTGGCTACCGAATCGAAGACGTGCTCGGGATCGCGCTTACGTTCGAGAAGACAACCCAGGACGACGTGATGACTTGTTATAGGCGGGCGCTGCGATCCGAACTTGAGGCAAACGCCCTGGCCAAAGCATTTGCCTGCCGTGCGCTCGAGAAATACGAGCCGTTGCTATCCGAGGAGCTGCAATTCTGTGTCTTCGGACGTGACCATCTCGATCTCGCGGGCGCTTTATGCAGGATAGCGTCTTCCGTATCAGCAGTGACGTGACTCGCTGGTCTCAGCCGGGCGCAAGGCCTGTGAAGCAGGATAGCCACCACGATGTCGATGCCGACCGGTGCCCGATCGCCTCGGGCAAGGACGGTTTCGCGCAAGATCCCGGCGAGCGGTTCGGCCTGGTCTTGACCAATCCCTCATCCGGGAAGAAGTTCACGATCGCAATCGTGAACGAATAGGGCGACTTGGAGAAGGAGGACGAGTCCCACGAGCGCCCCGACTTCTGGGCAACGACGAAGAACAAGCAGCCCAACCTTCTCCAACACGTCAAAACTCTGCTAAAGATCAACGGTCGCTGTGCGATCGTCGTTCCCGACAACGTGCTGTTCGAGGGCGGGGCCGGCGAGACAGTGCGTCGCAAGCTGCTCGAGCAGGCGGACGTTCACACCCTGCTGCGGCTGCCGACCGGCATCTTCTATGCCCAGGGGGTCAAGGCGAACGTCCTGTTCTTCGACGCGAAGCCCGCGCGAGAGAAGCCGTGGACCGAGAAACTCTGGGTCTTTGATTACCGGACCAACATTCACCACACCCTGAAGACCAAGCCGCTCAAGCGCTCGGATCTGGACGAGTTCGTCGAGTGCTACAACCCCAAGAACCGCCACCAGCGAAAGGCGAAGTGGAGCGAGTCCAACCCGGAGGGGCGCTGGTGCTGCTTCACGTACGATGAGCTTGCCAAACGGGACAAGCTCAATCTCGACATCTTCTGGCTCAAGGACACGAGCCTTGAAGACGCCGACAGCCTGCCCGAGCCGGACGTCTTGGCGCAGGAGATCGCCGAGGACTTGCAGGCGGCGATGGAGTTGTTTGCGGGGATCGCGAACGAGCTGAAAGAATAACCAATCGGTCGCACACATTCGCGCATCCTTCTTCGGTGATCTACTGGTTCTCTTGCTCGCGGTCGCCCCGTCGTGCTTCGTTGCGATACCCGTCGGCTGTGCGACGCAGTGCACCAGCCACTCGTGGCCATTCGATCTCGCATGCGCTCGCATACGAGTCATACCTTTTCGCGAGGTCGCGCTTTTGCTGTCCCCCTTCGGCAGGGGTCCAATATACGAATCCTTGGCTGTTGTAGATCCCGCACTGCAAACCCTCGAACATCCGTTCACTTTCGGAGTGCTCGAGAACTTCGCGAACCGCGATACAGGGCCAAGTTCCGTCCGCCTCCGCCGGCGACCGTGCCAACAACTCACCGATGGTGTAGTCACAAGCCTCAAGGCGGTCAGCCTCTCCGCAAAGGCGGCGCGCGGCCTGGACCCACTCCTGAAGTTCGCTGACATCAATGGTGTTGTCATCCCTGGCACCCGGTAACGTCGTCCACGACTTAATCAGTTCGTACGCGCGGCGTCCCCACGCCAGTTCTTCTTCGGTCACGGGTCGCCTCTCCTCCGTCGGCTCGCTTCGCGGATACGAGTACGCTCGGATGGCCTCCGCGAAGAGACTTGGGTCCCGCTGGAGTCGTGCGTAGAGTGCCTCAGGCCTAGTTGGTCCGTGCTCATCAAACAGCGGTAAGTATGCCCACTCCAAGACGGCAAGCCGTTCTTGATCCACGCCGCGATCGTTCTTCAGTCGCACGAAAAGTTGCTGAATGTGGTACTTCGTGGCTTGGTGCGGCGGTTCAGCAGGCCTTCCCTCTCGGGCGCGCTTAAGACTCGCCTCGAGCGTGTCCATGATGAGTGTCGCCTCGACCTCGCACTTTCCCCACACCGCTTGCTGGAGCACCTCCAGGGCACGTAGCGGACGCGAGTGGTCCACAAGGCATTTCACTGCTCGCCTGACATCCTCCGATGAAAAGTCGCGAGCGAAGGGAGTGATCGATTGCCAGTAAAGCGACGTTACCTCTTCGCCCAGGTTATCAGCGAGATCCCAGGTTTTGCGCTTAAAGGGGAGGCTCGTGAGGAAGTTAGCCGCTTGCAGAGGGGTCCATTCAGAGAAGCGCTGAAGCTCGACCCAGGCCCAAGAGTCGGCGTCAAAACGACCCAATGTGACGCCACGCGCAAGTAAAGACAGCTTGATGTCTTCTGAGTCAAGCAGCTTTGGAACGAAGTCGGCTACATCATCGAGGAGCTTGGCTTTGCCGAGCACGATTCCGATCTGGGCTGGAGCTTCGGAGGCATTCGCCAATTCCATGATCTTCGCAACGCCGCCGGCCGCTATAGTCTGCTGGAGAGCGCGTTTACGCGCCTCAAAAACCATCGCCAGTTGTTCTTCCCAGGATGTCTCGGTGGTCCAGCCGGGAAGGTGCGGAAACTCGACGAACAACCAATTGTGACGGGTGACAGGGTCGTCAGACTCGAATTCCTGGAGCACTTGGTCTAGCTCCACGAGCAAAGTTTCCGGCAGCGCCCATTGGGCTTCCCGGTAGGTTCGGTGCTCGATCACCTTCGCCCGAAGCTTCGAGGCGGCATCCTTGCGCAGGGCGTCTGCGAGGCTCGATGGGTCAATTGTTTTGAGGCCGACGATGACTCGCTCCCGGGACTCCTCGGGCAATCGTTCGAGGCAATCGACAAGATCCAGCCAGCGATCCATTCGATTCCCCGCGTGGCTGAGCAGGCGGTCAACAATCGCTTTCACGAATCCCCAGCGCTCAGCCCAAGAAGACTTCTGCGACCAGTCTAGGTCCGCACCGCGCCAGTTGGGCCGGCTGGTCGGTGTAGAAATCGTGTGCACGCCGGGGAGCAGCGACAGCAGAAGCATCCAGCCGGGATCTGGGTACTTCCTCATGATGACGTCGAGCGTGCGAAGCCGTTGATCGGAGTTCGCCAGTGTACCAGGGTGCCATGGAAGGAAAATCTCTCGCAGGCTCCTTGCGGGTCGATTTGCTGATCGGCCACCGGGATCAGTTTGTGCAAGTCGGGAAAGTATCAGGGCTGATCGCGAGAGATACGGCGGTTCCCAGGCCAACCCTTCTAACGCCCAGAGCAGTCCGGTGTGAGCCACAGGACCGTAAAGTTCGTCTCCCTCTTGCGCAAGTAGTTCCACAAGTTGCGAATCAGTCCGACGCAGATCCGCCTCGATCGCGCCAAAGAATTCCTCGGGAGCTGCCTCGGCGATCAGAGGAAGTTGCTCGGCTATTGACGCCCATCGCTTCCAATTCATTCCCTCCGTTAGCAAGCTGCGTACTACGCGAACGGCCCGATTGGAAGGCCCGACCGGATCCTGTGTGTTTAATTCTTCTCCCAGTACAGCAATCACAGCGAGGGTCTCAGCCAGACCCGACCGGAGTTGGGAAGAGTACCGTCTGTGCCTACCGTGGATGACCGCTGCCCACCGTTCATCCGACTGAAGCTCCCACCGAGGGTCGTTCTCGCCTAGCACTTCGACAGCCTCAACCTCAAAGCTGTCGAGATCTTGTCGCGTGATAGCGGGCGACACGAGATACCAAGAGTCTTCTCGTGAAGTGAGCGACCATGAGGACCCGGCTTGCAAAACGGGTGGGTCATCAGATGTCGCCCACTTAGTCGCTGCAGCGAGGACCGCCGGGTATGTCGACCGGGAGAGGCGCGACATTACTTCACGGTCTGCCTCGTTGCCATCGTTCCAACCACCCGCAAGAAGAATTGGAATGATCGCCGCACTCTCAGACGGCTGGCTCCATGCCGGTTGCCTTGTAGCCGGGAACCGGGAAAGCCGTCGCTTCACCACCGTGAGGCTGCCACCGGAGTCGGCGCCAACCGCCTCGCCTTATCGTGATCTAGCCCGGACGCGATGAGCGCCTTTTCGAGTTCCGAGCGGTTGGTACGCGACAACGTGTGCTTGTCGGAATGAGCTGTGGTGAATTGGTGGGAACTGACCAGTACGTGATGACGCTGACGCTCTGCTTGAGCCATCAGCTCGGACTCTAATGCTAGGTTTGGGGATGGAACGAGAATCAGTCGATTCGGAGATCCCGCCAGATCGCTCCACGCTTCTCTACTCTCGACCAGCAGGGCACGGCACTCGAAGGCATCGCGCGCCTCGTCAGGGAGAGACGCTAGGTGCGCCGAGAAAAAGTCGATCGCTTCTCCGGCCGACCTCGCCTCGAGCGCGAACACGGAAGGTGCTCCCTGGAGCCAGTCGGTTAGTTTACTGGCCAGGTCTTCGCGTGAGGTCAGGAATACCGCCGGTCGAAGAGGGGGATCTGTTAGTGCCGCGAGGTTCTCCCAATGCTCGGCGATGTCGACCGCACCAATCGGTCGACGACCGAGCGCGAGCGAACCAGAGGTCCACCGCCTTAGCCGTCTCAAGCCACTCCTCAAGATTGGCGGAGTCGTAGACTCGGACTTCCTTCCAAACTTTGTCTTGGTTCTTCTTCTCGCGCCATTCCTCCTTCTTCGTCCATTTGCGGGGGGTGACACAGACATAAGTCGTTTGGGACGGGTCAAGTCCAAGCGGATCCTCAACGCGCTTTTCGTAGTCCTCTTGTGCCTTCGAGCCAGGGTCTCCGTCGCATCCGAGTTCCCAGACGGCGAACCCTTGAGGCACGAACGGGTGCACGGCGCTTGTCTCGGTAATTCCGTCCCAGCCTGGCCGCTGTATGCCTTCGCCGGCCGGGAAGTCAATTCGGGCCAATTGTTCGACCGTGGCGTGCGCCAGGCGTCTCAAAAGTTGTGGAAGTCGCTGACGTGCGTCGAGCGTGTTCGCCCAGCTCTCAATCTCGGTCGCTCGTACGTGTCCCACTCTGATGTATCCTTGCCCATTCCTCATCCGAGGCCGCTGCAAGTGCCTGTCTTCTTGGTTCAAAAACGCCGTTGGGACCTGGCCCGTTCGTCGCGCCTACAGCTTCTGCAGAATCAGCGCCTTTCCCTGTGAATGAGCGTTTCCGTCGGGAGGGTTAGGCCCATTCGATTGAGAATAAGGTGGCGGTTCCGTAAGGTTGCCCTGAGCTTGTTGCTTTTGTCAGCGTGACAGTTACAGAGTCGCCCCCGCTCTTAAATGTCGGGATCTGGTGGAGGTCGAAGTCCGCCTCTTGGAAGGTCACTTGGTCGCCGGCCTTAAGATCACCCGGTACGGCAACCGGTATAACCGCTTGTTTCAGCTGTCCATTCTTAACCCGGTCGATATTTTCCTTGGTCATTGGAGATATCATCGTCGTCTCTCTTCGACTGGTGCGAACAGAGTCGCGTGTCATGAATCTGATCGCGGGTATGGGTTCAGGGACAAAATCCGTCGGGTCGTTTGGCGTGAACCCCCCCAGTCACGGCGCGTTGCGGCTGGGTGATGGGTCGGAACGTTCCTCTCTGTCGATCACTCTTTGTAGCACGCCGAGATCCGATCCTCCCTTCACGCGAACGATTGCGAAGCCCGCAAGCAGCAGATGATTCGCGATGATCGCAACAGCTACCATGAATCGAGTCCTCGGCGAGTGGCAAGATCCGGGATGCGGCGGGTCGAGGATAAAGTGGGTGAGGTTATCGCAGCGATCACTAAGGTTTCAAGACACCCACATTCGGCGCTGGTATAGCGTTCGTGGACGGTCAACGCGTAGGGATTCGGCGTTCGCTTGCGCCGCATTTCGCGCAAAATGGTTCCCTACTATTTTTATTCAAAAAAAAGTATCCCGTTAGCGGCCAACACGATCCGCGTTGGTATTGCGCGGTTTTCGGCTGAGACGCGTGAGAGAAAATCGAAAAAGGCCGCATATTGTATGTATGTATTTGTAGAAGACGTGCGCACGACGCCTGCCGCGATTCGCCGACGAACGGCCGAGCCCTTGAACAGCCGCATCAGCAATCGAGCAGCTCTACTCGAGCACAATTTCCCAGACCCATCGCTTGGCGGCGTTTGCCGGCGGCTACTCATCAATGGTATAGACGGCCTTACAAACCACGCGGCGCCCTGGCTTCCACCGTGCAAAAGAAGGGCGTCTGTGATTCGCTTGCATTCCCCCGTTGGCCGGGTCGCGAATTTAGACCAAATCAGAGTTCGGACCGGGAAGATCGATGACTAAAGCGGAAATCAACTCGTGGCTTCTGCGGCACAGATCGCGGCGAACCGGCTCAACAGCCGCAAATCGACTGGCCCGACCACACCAGGAGGCCGGGCGAGGTCATCGATGAACGCACTCAAGCATGTAAAAAGCGTTAGCTCAAAGCTCGCCGCTCTTGACCCGTTTGGCTCGGGCGATGGCCACCACGTTCGTTCCGGCGCACCGACGTCATCGATGCAGACAGGGTGCAGCAGCACCGCGAGACATGATCGCGATCGCCGAAAGCGACGAAAATGCAACGACCGAAGCCAATTTCGATGAAACCAATAGGAGCACAGAAGTACAAGAATCGATTCGATTTACGGCAGATTCCGCCGCCATTTTCGAACTTGACAACGGGGCCATCGCCGCTTCGCTGCAATCGAGCACCAGAGCGGAGAAAGTACTGAGGCGGATACGCCAAGCGGGCCCAAAAATAATAATGAGCTCCAACCGGCTCCAGGTTGGACCGGATATAGCGCAGGCACGAAAAACTCCCTACAACTGGCTAGTTCGCCGGCAGGCGTTGCCTTCAACCGTCTCGGCCGCGAGCGGAGGCTCGAGCGATGGCTAGCCGCCGCGCCCGTTACGGGCTGCGCGCACCGATGCGCAGCGCGCCATTCCTCGCACCACGGGAGTGATGCAGCAAGCTCTGCGCTCTCGCCGCGCCTTCAATCAGCCCTTGATAAAGTTGTCGACCTGGCCCTTGTAGTAGACGTCGATGGTCGCCGGACTTACCTTGTTGGCGAGCGTCCGCCAGTCGTTCGCCAGCGCGGTGTGCAGTTTCGGCGTGAGGTCGACCGCCTGCGCGACCGCTTGCATCTGATTGATCGTGCTGCTGACAAGCTGGGCCCCGCCGGACACGCCCTGCAATCCTCTATCGAGCAAGGACCGCACATTCACCACGATCGTCGGATCGTGCTTGCGCACGAACGGCCGTCCGTCGACTGAGACCAGGTAAACGCGCTGATGGGTCACCTGAGATGGGTCCGACCGGAACGAATTGTCTATGAGATCCGACACCTCGCCGAGGGCTGTCGTCGTCGCACTCGAAGTGTAGCCGCCGGCCTCGATCGCCTGGTCGATTGCCGATTCGTCTTGAGCGAGCAGACTGGCCTGAGCCTGGGTCACATTCGAATAACTTTCGGCTTGTGCCAGGTCATTCTCGAACCGGGCGAAAGCCGCCGGATCGACGGCAGCCAGTTTGGCGGCGTCGGTTGCCACCGTGGCGGCCGGCGGCACCGCGAGCGCGACCGGCGCCGCGGCAGCGGTCGAGAGGAGCTGTCGGCCGTCAAGCGATTCGCACGCCGGTTGCGCACGGACAACGGTCCGGCCGCGAGCCCTTGGCCTGGCCGCAGTCTCATGCCGGCGAGCGCCGGCGCTTCCTTGCAAAAACCCCATCGTCTGACCTCCGTGCCAGTAAGCTGCAACGAGTCGGCACCCCGCGCCACGGCAAGGTCGCCGTAGCCCGGTCCCGCGGTATAGTTCCCGCCCGGACTCTTGCCAATACGCTTTTTGAAAGTCCGCGTGTGCCGACCGCAATTCTTGCGGATGGTCGGCGGCGCCGATTCTTATTCAACCCGCAGGTGCGAAAGGAGTTCTGGAAGGATGTCGGGCCGCCAAACCTGATCGCACCGACAGTTGTCGGCGCCTCCATGAAGGGATACGAGGCTGACCGGTGGATTGGTTCGAAGTGCGGCTGAAAAACTCGACCGAGAAGTAGAAACGCGGAGGGCGAGGCTTGATGTTATGGGGCGGAAGCAGGCTCGGCCGGCGCCTCGCCCTCCATTGGGAATGATCAGGAAGGACGGCCGGCAGAGCCGTGCGGTGGGACCTCTGGGTCGGCGGCGAGCACCTGGCCCGACCGCTCAGCCCCTACTCCGACCGTGTTCTGAATTCGTGATCATTCCGATCAAACCCTCCTTGCCCTGCATCGGGGGCTTCCGCGTCAGAACTTGCCACGAGCTCTGGTTCTTCGTTCGAGAGAACGGCCCGCTCGGGCGCCTCGGTCTGGCGACCCATGTGCGTCACCCGGGTCGGCGGTCGCGACGGCTCGGGTTTGGAGATAGTCGAAGGCGCAGCGAGCGCCGGTTTGGACAAGATTCTTGGTTCAGGCGTGATCAAGGCCGACATCAGACACCTCCCCGCGCAGCGCGGGAAAAGCCAGGGAAGCACACCACGGAAACGCCCCCGGCAAAAAGCCGGCGAGAGACATGTTTCCATGGGCCTCCCGCGACCCGTCGTCGTTCGCGACCGGTCGCGCGCCCGACCCACTTGGCCAGGTGCAGAACGCTCACCTCCCCACCCCCGACATCAGGAAACCGTTGCTTCCAGAGTCCCATATAATGGGGGTGGAGACGTGTTCGCTCTCATCTACCAGTTTACCTCCGAGGCCTGGCGCCGGCCAGTAACCGGCCCTCGATTCGTTAAAGCGGCGGTTTGTTGCTAAGAATCAACATTCTCTCCCGGAATTCTCTTGTTTTTCACCATGGGAGCATGCATTGAGGGTACGATGCGCCTGGCCGGGCTAGTCTTAGATGGTGCTTGTCGCTAGAATCGGCCCTCCGGATCCGTTTTGGACGCTACGCCGCGCAGGAACTGTGGCGTTTCTTGATTGGATGCACTTCTTGAGTCGCAGCCGAAGCTGTCGTCGCGACCCTGCGGTTTGGCATCGGTTGAAGATCGGGGGAGTTATGCGTCTGTGTTTGGCGGAGGATCTTGGCGCGGCCGGACTGGAACCGTTGACGCTGACTCGTCCGGTCCACGAGCTGCTCTTGGGTGGCACCACGTTGGCGAGCAAGGTTGCGCGGGCGTTTGGCGTCGGGCCGGGACCCCAACGGCGGAGTTGTCTGATCCGGTCGCACCTGGTCGAAGTCGAGCGAGCGCGCGACCCGCATATTGTGGTCAACGACCGCGACTGGCTGGCGCGGGGGCCGGTCATCGTGGCGAACAGCCGCTGGGTACCGCCGGTCGGATTTGAGAAGCCAGACGAATACGGTCCGTGGGTTGGATTGTGCGATGGCCTGCCGGCATGTGCCTGGGTTGGGCCCGACGATGCCGTCGCCTTGGAGCCGCACGGAGTCGATGGCTGGTTCGAGCAAATGATGGCACAGCATGGCACGCTCGACGTGGGGGGCGAGTGGATCAATCGGCCCTGGGACCTCGTGTCGAAGAACGGCGCGCACATTCAGCGCGATTTTGACGCCGCGGGCAGGGTGGGCGTCAACAATCGGCACCTGGCGAAGCTCGCCTTGGTGGGGCCGGTCGAGCGGCTCTGGATTCATGAGACGGCGCGGATCGATCCGTACACGGTCTTCGACACAACCAATGGCCCGATCATCCTGGCGCCCAACGTTTGGGTTCAGCCGTTCACGCGCATCGAAGGTCCGTGTTCGATCGGCGCCGAGACGCAGCTCTTTCGCGCGAACTTCCGCGGCAACGTGTCGATCGGGCCCACGTGCCGCATCGGCGGGGAGGTCGAGGCGGCAATCGTGCATGGTCATTCCAACAAATACCACGAAGGCTTTCTGGGGCACGCCTACGTCGGCGAGTGGGTAAACCTGGGGGCGATCACCTCCAACAGCGACCTGCGGAACGACTACGGCGAAGTTCATGTGCCGCTTCAGGGCGACCCGATCCCGACGGGCCAGGCCAAGGTCGGGTGCTTCATCGGCGACCACACGCGCACCGGCATGGGGAGCATGCTCAACACGGGCACCGCAATCGGCGTGATGTGCAACGTCCTGCCGGCGGGGATTCTCTTGCCCAAGCACGTCCCTTCATTCACCGCGGTCTCCTACGGTCGGGTGGCGCCGGGCTTTCCGCTGGCAAAGCTTTTCGAGACTGCGCGAACCGTCACGCGCCGGCGCGGCAAGTCTTTCGGCGAACTCGAGGAACAGCTTTACACGACGCTCTACGAACAGACGCGCCTCGAGCGCGAGCGTGCCTTTCAGCGCAACGCCGCCCGCCGCGTCGACGATTGGCCGGTCGCGCAGGTCAAGCGGGTCTGACCGCTGCCGGACTGCGCGCTGCTGCGCGGAACCGATGCTCGGGCCGCCCGAACCCACCGGCGTCCGCGCAGTGCGGGCTGGCCGGCGGCGCGGCGCGGGGGTTAAATGAAACCGATGACCGGCCTCACGGGTAATCACCGGCATGGACACAATGGTCGTAGCGGACGAACCAGCGGCCTCGTCCGAACTAGCGGCTGAATCTGCGCCGCCGCGCACAGGGATTAACCCGCTCGCGATCTTGCGGCGGCTGGCCCGCGGCCTGGCATCAGGGGCGGAGTGGCTCTTCGGGCTGATCTCGCTCATGCTTGGGCTGTCGATGCTGGCCGCCCTGCCGCTGGTCCAGTTCTTGAGCCTGGGTTATTTTCTTGAATCGTCGGCGCGGTGGCGCGGACTGGGCGGCTGCGCGACGGCTTGATCGGTGTGCGGCGTTCGGCACGGCTCGGCGGCCTGGCGGCCGGGATCTGGCTTTCGTTACTGCCCGCCTGGCTCACGAGCGCGCAGCGCAAGCGGCCGAGTTGATCGACCCCGGTGGACGGGTCGCTGCGCAACTGGCGGGTTGCAGCAGTTTCCATCGCCGTGCTTTCGCTGTTGCACATTGCCGTGGCGTGTGCCGCGGCGCGCCGGCTCCGGTACTTCCTGTGGCCGATCGGCCACCCGTTTTGGCTGGTCCGCCGCCTGCGGCAGCACGGCCTGTACACGGAAGTCGCGCGACAGACTTCTGGGATTTCGCCGCCAGCCTGCGCCTGCCGTACTATTTCCGGCTTGGGCTGGTCGGGTTCCTCGGCACCCTTGCCTGGCTGGTCGTGCCCGCCGTGCTCATCGCCGCCGGCCGGCTTATCCCTTGCTGGGCGTAGTGGGCGCCTTGCTTCTGGCGGTGATCGTGCCGTTCCTGCCGTTTCTTCAGGTCCGTTATGCGGTCGAGGGGCGTATCGGCGCTGTTCTCGCGGCGGGCCATTCGCGACCGGTTCCGCCGCGCCCCCTGGGCGTTTGCCTTCTCGCTCATGGTCCTGCTGGTGGCGGCGATCCCCCTCTACCTCTTCAAGATCGAGATGGTCCCGCGCGAGGCAGCCTGGCTGCCCAGCCTGGTCTTCGTCATCTTCCTGGCGCCCGGCGCGGCTGTTGACCGGCTGGGCCTATTCACGCTCCGGCCGGCGCGACCGCCCCAGCCACTGGATCTTCCGCCTGCTGGGACGAATCGCAATTGTCCCGGCCGCGCTGCTCTACGTCGTCGTCGTTTTGCTCTCGCAGTACACTTCCTGGGGCGGAGTCTTCGAGTCTCTACGAACAACACGCCTTCCTGCTCCCGGTTCCTTTTCTCAACATGTGAGGACCAAGTTGTGCCCGATTCGGCACGAACTATCGCAGGTGCGCTTTCGCTCTTCTGCCTCTTCGCGACCATCGCCCCGGTCGTGAGCCGCGAAGAGGAAGTCCGTCACCCGGCCGACCCACCCGGTCCGAAGCTCGTCGAGGTTCTGCCGCTCGACGACCGGATCCTGATGCTTCACTTCGACGAAGGCCATGTCGTCCATCACCGGCGCGGCATGTCGCGGTCTGACGAACAGGTCGTCGCAGGTCCCCTCGATGTAACCGCCGCCAATCGGCCGGAAAGCTATCGCGTCACCAGTTCCGACGACCCGTTTTATGCCCGGCCCCGTTCGCCCGAGAGCGTCGGCCGCAAGAGCAAAGGGACCGACTTCGCCTGGTTCGTCGACCGCTGGGAGAATGGCCGCGCGGTCAACACCCGCCCCGACCACGCCAAGGAGCACTGGCTTTACCTGCAACTTTCCAGACCGATGATTCGGGGTAAGACCTACACGGTCGACACCGGCGGACTAGCCTCGAACGGCCGGAAGTGGACGCTCCGATTCGATGAGGCGAACGTCCGATCCGAGGCCGTGCATGTGAACCTCCTCGGGTACGTGCCCACAGCGGCAGAGAAGTTTGTCTACGTCTACCACTGGATGGGCGATCGAGGTGCGCTCAACCTCCGTCCCTACGCAGGCAGGCCGTTTCATCTGGTCGACCAGGGAACCGGACGGCCAGCGTTTACCGGGAAGCTGGTGTTTCGCGCGGGATCGACCCAGCAGGAAACCTTTCACAAGAGCGACTCGCCGCCCGACGGCAACTTCCTGAAAGCCGACGTGTACGAATGCGAATTCTCGTCGTTCACCCGGCCCGGACAGTATCGAGTCGTGGTCGAGGGGATCGGCGCCTCGTTCCCGTTCCGCCTTGACGCGGACGTCTATCGCGAAGCGTTCCGGACGGTCACCCGTGGGCTCTACCACAACCGGAGCGGCATCGCACTAGAAGCTCCGTTCACCGAATTCACCCGGCCCGCGCCGCACAACCCGAAGCTCACGCCGGGGTTCGCCGGCAAGCTCATCTACACGACCGTCCGTTATACCGAGTGGGGCTCGGAGGGGGGCGTGGCCAAGGACCTGCTGGCCCACGCGAAGGGGCCGATCGAGTCGGCCGGTTGGTACCAGGATGCGGGAGATTGGGACAGCTACGAGACCCACCTGCGGGTGGCCCAGGAATTGCTTCTGGCATACGAGCTTGCCCCGCGAAACTTCCGTGATGGTGAGCTTGACATCCCTGAAAGCCGCAACGGCGTGCCCGACCTGCTTGACGAGGCCGCGTGGCTGCCGCGGTTCTGCCATCGGCTTCGTCACGAGCTCTTGCGCAAGGGCTACGGAACCGGAGGCATCGGCCTGCGCATCGCCGGCGACGCCTTCGGCGATGACGAAAAAACCCTGCCGGACGGCAAGAAGGTCGGCCAGGGCTCGTGGGAAGACGTCAACCGCACGTGGGCCGCGTCGGGCGAGGATCCGTGGTCCACCTACCGGTACGCCGGCGCCGCAGCCCAGCTCGCCTATTGCCTGAACGTGGCAAAGGTCGCCGATCCCGAGGGAATCGACTGGGCGGCCGAGGCGAAGGAGGCTTACGAGTGGGCTCGGAAAAACACGCGTCCCGGTGATCTCAGCCGGCAGCCTTCGCTGAAGGTCCCCCTGCGCCTACGCCGCCGCGGCGCTCTTCCGGCAGAGCGGCGACAAGGCTTACGAGGCTCAGTTTCTCGCGGACACGGCCGAAGTGACGCCGGCGACCGGGCTTTGGGACGAGAGCCAATATGGCCCCGAGCTCTACGCCCTGGCCGGGGGTAAAGGCAAGCCTGAAGCGGCACAGCTCGAGCGAATCCGCTCCGCTGTCCTGTTCACGGCCGACTCGATCGCCGTCGACGTGGCCGGCAAACGGGCCCTGCGCCGGGGTGGCAACTGGTACATGCCGATGCTGGTGGGCCAGCAGACGACGCCCCTGGTGCTCCAACTCGCCGTCGCTTGTGTTTTAACGCGGCGATCCGACCCCTGCGCGGGCGAAACGCTACCTCGCCACCCTCGGAACCACATGCGATTACTTCCTCGGCTGCAACGCGCTCAACATGACGTGGGTCACCGGCTTGGGCGCGCGCCATCCGCTCGAGGTCTTCCACCTCGACGCCTGGTACAATGGCAAAAGCCGGCCCCATCCGGGCATTATTCCCTATGGACCGTGGCGGAAGGACCACGAAGAAGGCCAGGGGCCCTGGGATGTCGCCTGGCCCTACAAAACCGTTTACCCGCCCATCGATGCCTGGCCGGGTAACGAGCGATGGTTTGACAACCGCTGCTCACCGCTTAATAGCGAGTTCACCATCCACCAGACCACCGCGCCGACCGCGGCTCTGTTCGGGCTCCTCTGCGCCCCGGGGCTGGCCGCCGGTAATTGAACGGATTGCGATCGTTTGAAATGAGGTCACGCAACGGTCGTGCTCGGGAGCGCTTCTTGATCGCACTGTGCAGATATCGTACGCTGACCCTCCGACGTTTCACGTAACCTAATTGCAAACGGCCACGCGACTTACGCAACTAATGTTCAGCAGTGTGGGTGCCCGTTCAGTAGAGCCGACCGTGGCCTTCCCCACGTGGGTCCAGCGCATGGTGCGTGTGTGGCCAGCGGGGTCGCGGGGCGCTCTCGCAGCGCTCACGGTCATCGCTGCACTTTTGCTGATAGCGGCGAGCAGCTCCGAACGGGCATGCTCCGGCGCGGGCGGCGCCGCTGGCAGATCTCGTGGTCGATCCCAACACCGCGCCTCGCGAGGTTCTGGCCGTACTGCCAAGCGCCGGGCCTGCACTGGCGGCCCAACTGGTCGAGGCGCGGCAGATTCGCCCGTTTGCCTCGGCCGATGACGCTTCTCGCCGGGTGCGCGGCCTGGGACCGGCGACGCTCGGCCAGATCAGCCCTTACCTGAAGCTGCGGCCCGCTTTGGCACTGAGTTCCGGCAAAGCTGCGGCGGCGACGCATCGCTCGGCGCGGCAGCCGCGCAGCGCATCACACGGCCCAAAAGGACCCTCCGGAAGGAAGCGATATCATCTTCACCGCGGCTCGCACTGGGCCGACCGAAGACCGATTCTCGCCTTGCGATCGAGATCGACAACCATGACTGACCCATCGATTGAACCAGAAAAGGCCGTCCGCGAGAAACGCAAGAGCCGCGTTGGGAGTCTCGGTCTTTTGCTCGTAGTCGCCGTGGCCGGGCTCCTGGGGTGGACCGCGTGGAAGCTCTGGGACGACATGAACGCCGACGACGCGTCCCGGCGGTTGCGCGACGGATTCAACTTGCTTCATTCAAACGATACCAACGAGCGTTCCGGTGCAGCCGCGATGCTTCAATTCGCCTACAAGCCGAAAGACATCGACGCCGCGCTCGACGCGCTTTCACGCACGATGGGCGATCGGGATTGGCAAGTGAGGCTTGTCACCGCCCAATCAATCGGCGGGCTGATCGTCCGAATCAAGGACCCCAAGACCGACACGGTGGCAACTCCCGAACAAGTCCAGCGGTGGACGGATCGCGCGGCGCAGGAATTGGTCAAGCGGTTGTCGGACCCCGATGACAAGGTGCGCACCGGGGTTATCACCGGGGTCATGATGATTACCCGGCAGCCCCAGACGGCGCCGGCCGGCGAACCCCCCGACCTGCCGCCGGCGCCCAAAGCGAGCGGCAAGCGCGGCGGCCGTGGCCGCGGCAAGGCAGAGCCGCGCCGGCCACCGGCCGATCTTGCCAAGGCTTTGAAAAATGGGACAACCTCCTGGAGCCGCGACACGGCCAAGGCCTATTACGGCTATACCGAGCGGATCGCTCCTCCCGCGCTGGTTGCGGCGCTCAAGGATGAATCTTCCGACGTGCGCCTCGCCGCGATTCGCGCGCTGAACAACTTTCCCCTGGGTGTTGATGCGGCGCTCCCGGCCCTGCTCGATCTGCTCGACAAAGGCGAGCCGTTAGAGCACGAAGTGTGCCGCGACACGTTACGTGTCGCCTGGCCGGCGGCCGATGCAGTCTCGTCCCTGACCGAAGCTGTCGAGAACGCCAAAGGCGAGGCTCGGTTGGCGGCGGTGGTTCTGCTCGAACGAATCGGCCCGGACGCGAGCCCGGCGGCGCCGGCGCTTGTGGCCGCCTACGCGAAATGGCTCGACTCGAAGGGCGAAGCCGCAGACGGCCGCGTGATGGCCAAGGCGCTCGCTCGCATCGCTCCGGGCTCAGCCGCGGAACAAGAACGCCGTCAAGGTCTTGATCCGCGCGCTTGGTTCGGCCGATGCGCCGACCCAGACGCACGCGGCGGAGTCGCTGGCGAAATTCGGCAAGGCCGCCGCGGCGGCCTTGCCCAAGCTGCGCGAGCTCGGCGCAGCGGAACACACGGCCCCAGAAGCTCGCCGCGCCGCCGCCGCCGCCCTCGCGGCGATCGAGGGGCAGGGGGCCCCCAAAGCCGCGCCCGCCGAGAGCAAAAAAGACTGAGACACGACTGATCCGACAGCGCGATCACCCGACCCGCCATGAGTGTGCAGCCCAGAGAGCCTGTCGCCGCCGGAGCAGAGCCGCGCCGGCTTCTCGTCGGTTGGAGGTCGCTCGCGGCGATCGCCGCTTGCGCGCTCGAGGCGTGGGCCGGATGGACGCGCTGCGCGCAAGCGCACACGAGCGACTCGGCACAGCGTGTCGGCGAGGCGCTCCTGGAGCTTCGATCCGAAAATGCGTCGGAGCGGTCGGCAGCTACCGCCAACCTGCGGATTGCGACTAGCGACGCCGACGTCGAGACCGCGCTCAACGCATTGGCGCTGGCCCTCCAAGACCGCGACAGCGAGGTCAGGACCATGGCGGCCCAGTCGCTCGGTTTGCTGATCGATAGGCGGAGGAAATCGCGCACCGGCTCGCATGCGCCGAGCTTCTCCAGAAGTGGGCCAGCCAAGCTTCGCGCGCCTTGGTCGAAGCCGCGTCGGACCCAGTGACTGCGGTGCGCGCAAGGGTCATGACCTCGCTCGGCGTGATTGCGCAACAGCAGAAATCGGATGCTAACGGCGGAATGGCCATGCTCGGCATGCGGTCCGACGATGGCACTCCCGCGGCGAGCCCCATGGCCGGATCGGGCGCCCGTCTTGCCGAGGCCCTCGAAAGCGGCGCCGCAAGCTGGAGCAGGGTGACCGCCCAGCGCTATTTCGGCTATTCCGACGCTGCCCCGCCAGCCGCGCTTTTCGACGGTCTGAATGATGAATCCACCCAAGTGCGCACCGCCACCCTCGCCGCTCTGCGCACCTTCCCGCTGGGCCTCGACCCCGCAATTCCGAGCCTTGTCCTCGCGGCTCAAGAGGACAAGCTCGAACCCGCATTACGCGCCGAACGCGCTCGACACTTTGCGCTTGGCCTGGCCGACCGCAGTTTCCCTGCCGTGCTTGACCGAGGCCCTCAAGGCAAGACGCCGCGAGGTTCGCGCGGTGGCCGCATTGCTCCTGGGCCGGCTTGGCTCGGACGCCGCCGCCGCCGTGCCCGCGCTCTTGACGGTTCTCGACGAGCCGCTTGATCTTGCTGTGCAACCGGCCGATCCCATGGGCACGCGCGCAGACCCTGCCTCCGCGGCGGCGCGCGCCCTGGGCGTGATCTCATCGAGCGGCGAAGTGATCGCTGCTCTAATCCTGCTTCTAAAGTCCGATGTCGCAATCCGCCGCGAGGCGGCCGCCTACGGCCTGGCCCGAATCGGGCCGACCGCGCGCCTGGCGGCGCCTGCGCTCGTTGCCGAGTACAACAAGTGGCTCGATTCCGCGACACAGTTTGGCGGCTACGAACTGACGATCGCGCTTGGCAGAGTGGCTCCGCACAGTGCGGTCAAGTCAGATGCGATCAAGGCCCTCGTCCGGGCGCTCGATGACAGGCGCGACTGGATCGTGCGCCAGGCTGCGCTGGCGCTCGGCCGGTTCGGTAAAGCCGCAACAGCGGCGGCCGCGCCCAGGCTGCGCAAGCTCAAGGAACAAAGCGCGAAAGCAGACTTG
Organism: uncultured Isosphaeraceae bacterium; assembly: GCA_963830625.1. Classification (GTDB taxonomy): domain Bacteria; phylum Planctomycetota; class Planctomycetia; order Isosphaerales; family Isosphaeraceae; genus CAWHMZ01. The sequence continues at coordinate 65,764 of CAWHMZ010000019.1, forward strand.
CGCGCGGCAGCGGCGTCTGCCCTCGAGGCAATCGAGGGTGCCGTGTCAGAGAGCCGGTAGGCCAGGCCCGAGATCCTCGAGCGGCACGATCGGCACCGGCCGCGGCACGCCCACATTGACCAGCCCGACCGTCTCGGGCGCGGCGCCTGCCTCGAGCTGCTTGGCGGCCTTCGCAAATACGTCTCTCATCTCGAGCCGGTGGCTCGGATCGTACCGCAGCGGAAACGCGAGGTCGTAGAACATGATGCCCCACAGGCAGACCCTCCTCCAGACGTCGGGCGTGAGGTGATACCTGGCGACCACACGCTCCGGATCGATCGTCGGAACCATGGCCTCCTTCGCCCAGCCAAAAGCTCGCCGCGCATGGAGCGCCTGCAACACCGCCTGCGCCAGCGCGATCTGACCGCGCAGCGACGGGTGCATACCGTCGTGAAACAACTCTTCGTCGAGCAGACCGTGCCGCCCAATTAAATGAAAATACGATTGCATATCAATCAAAATGCATCCGTGGTGCGCGGCTGTGGCGCGGTAAACGTTCTGAAAGTCGCTCGGCAGGCGAATGGGATAGCCGTCGAGGTCGCGCGCCTGGATGTAGTGCTCGTAGGCTTCATCATACCGGGCGCTTTGCTCGAGCAATTTGCCCATGCGGTAGTGCGTTTCAGCGAAGCCCGGCTCGCGCGACAGGAGTGCTCGATACTGCCTGAGGCTCCCCGCCGGATCGCTCGCCTCGGCCCGGCGGGCGGCCAGAAACTCGCGCTCGAACTCTGCGCGCAGGCGCGCGGCGTGCGCGCCGGCAGGAATGATCGACTGGGCTCGAGGCCCGCGTCATTGGCCGCCGGCGCGATCAGAATGGGAATCGCCCCGATCCGCTCGGCGTAGCCGACGATCGCATCGAGCCGGCGCCGAAAGTCGCGTACCAGCGTGTCGTGCTCGAGCGGCGTATACGCCGGCGCATCGACCAAGGCCCGGTAACCATGTCTCGGCGGCGGGATCGCCACGCGGCATTTGGCGGCCGCGTCACGGATCAGTCCGCACACGGCAGACACGTCTTCGACCTGATCGACCAGGATGGTTCCGACCGAAGGTACCTGTTCGTCGATGTAATGCTTGGGCCGCCGTGCGCTGTCAAACCGCGCCCCAAACTCGTTGTGCCCGCAATACACAACCAGAATGTCGGGTCGCCTGATGAGGTAGCTCAGCATCTGGTGTTGCTTTTCCAGGGTGTGTCCCGAATAGGCCACGAGCCGGAAATGCACGCGCAGGCCGGGGATCGCCTCCTCGAGCTGCCATCGCACCATTTCGCCGATCGAGACCCAAAAGTTATACGGGACTCCTTCCGCACTCGACTCGCCCACGACGACCAGCTCGATCTCGCCGGCCGGTTTCGGCTCGGTGAACTCGAGCGGCAGCTCGATGTTCTCGGGGACGCGCACTGCCGCGGACTTGGCGGCAAAGACCGTGGCGGTTGAGAGCCCGCCGACCGGCAGCGCCGTCGACTGACGGAGTTGGTTACGCCGTACCGCGCAAAGGCCCTCGGCCATGACGATCGCAGCCAAAAGCGACACGCACAGCAACAACCAGCGCGCCGGCACCAGTTGTCCCGCTGCCTGGCGCCGGCGGCGCCAACAGACCAGGAAAGCGAATACCAGCGTGCCGGGTATCAAGAGCGCAAGAGTCAGCCCGTAGACGACCTCCGCCGCGATCAAAAAGATGAGCCCGGCCTTCCAGAAGGCCCAGCTTGCGATGTGATCGTAGATCCAAAAGATGCCCAAAAGCGCCAGGAAAACAAGCGGCGCGAGCCACATCGCCAGCCACACCAAACGTTTTGCCGGCAGGCGGGCGATTGCCTCGCGCCATCGCGACATTCTGCTCTCCCTCTGGCGCGCTATCCCTTCACGACCTGGAATTCGGCCGTCGGCCCCTCTGGCATCGCCATGTCAGCAACAACAAACATCCCCGAGCCACTAGCCTTCCAGTCTGTGCTCGCGCTGTAGGATTGGCCAGGCTGAAGCGTCAAATGCTCGATGTACATCGGCGTCGGGCGCGAATCTGATCGCCAGATCACCTTGCCGTTCTGCGTGATGACAAAAGCGTCGACGCTCGGGCCCACGCCGATTGTCTCGGGCTGAGTGGAGTTGTTCGTGATGGTCAGTTTCATCACGACCAACTGCCCGTCCGTGTAAACGGATTGATTGGTTGAAAGGCTCATCGTCACGACCGGCGAATGCGGTGCAGGGGGCGTGGGGGGCGTGGGCGGCGCAGGCGGCGTGGGCGGTGGTGCGGGGGGCGCAGACGGCGTGGGCAGCGGTGCGGGGGGCGTGGGCTGCGTAATGGCAAGGGCCCCACCGGACTTCATGACCTGGAACTGGGCCGTCGGCCCGTGAGGCATCGCCATGTCGTGAACGACGAGTGTCCCCGTTGCGGTGGCCTTCCAGTCCGCTGACGCACTGTAAGACTGGCCGGGCTTGAGCGTCAAACGCTCGAGGTCGAACGGCGTCGGGCGCGAGTCTGATCGCCAGATCACCTTGCCGTTCTGGGTGATGTCAAATGCGTCGATGCTGGGCCCCACGAGGATTGTCTCGGGGTGTTTGGAGTTGTTGGTGAAGGTCAGGGTCATCACGACTGTCTGCCCTTCCGTGTAAACTGACTGATTGGTCGTGAGGGTCACCTTCAACCCGGGCGCGTGCGGTACGGGGGTTCCGACATGAGTCGTCCCCGGATGAGCATGGTGCACGTGATGCCCGGCGGATGCGAGAGCGCCTGCCAGGGTCGACAGCAGGGCCTTCGATTCGAGGGCCTCGAGCCTCGGTCGGTGTGTGCGGTTCATCTCTGTTCTCCCATCTCTCGATGCAATCTCCAAATGGTTGCGCAGTTTCCTTCCCTCGATGGCGAACTCTCACGGCCGTTGCTCATGACTGGTCTGGAACTACGCCGCCAATCGCCATCGTTCTAGTTTCCGTCCTCCAAATGTCTATTGCAGATAGAGTGCCAACTGAGAGGCGAGATAAAAAAATGCTTGACAGTTGCGATCCCTCGCGTAAAAATATACTTTGGGGTGGCGTGCGCTTGAGCCGCAACGCTCTGCACGAACTTCCCGATCCGCACTGCCATCGCGCCCGTGCTCCTTGGCACGCGATTTGCCTCAGCATATCCAATCGCCTCGACATTAGCACCGAGGCGCTACCATAAGGCTCAGGGCACGGAAACTGGGCCCCGCCCGCTTCAACACTTGAACACTTGAGCCAAGGAGTCTACCCACTATGTTCGCTCTGCGGATCGCGATACGACAAGGGCGCCACGCGAGCCCCACTCTCGAGTCTCTTGACGAACGGATCGCTCCGACATCGATGTCTGCTGGCCTTGCCGCCCCGGCTTTGAGCGTTGCGCTCCGAGCCGAGGTCGGCGGGGGTGCGCATCCGTCCGCCGTGAAAGAAGCGCAGCTCGCCAGTGAGAAGCATTTCGCTCTTCGCGTCGCAAGAGTTGAGAAGGCGATTGCGCGGACCGAGGTGCACTTGGCGCGAGCCGAAGCACGACATCACACGCACGCGGCTGCAGACCTGCAGGCATCCCTGTCACTCCAGATGGGCAAATTGATATCACTCGTCAGCTCGGCTTCGTCGTCGACGAACAGTGGCAGCCTTCCCGCTAACGTGCCTCCGCTGTTAGCGACCGTTTACCAGGAATACGAGCAGTGGGCGGCCGGCGGCGAGCAGAATACGTTCACCTCGAGCGAGACCGGCATCGTCGAAATCGAGGGGACCAACGTCGGCATCGAGGTTCATGACGGCAACGCGGACGATTACACCGCGCTGGGAAGTGAGCTTCAGAGTCTCGGCATGCAAATCACAACGTCCTCGGCAACCTACGGCACCTACGTCGGGTTTTTACCGATCGCGCAGCTACCCGCTGTCGCGCAACTTGCGCAGGGGCCGAACCTGAGCCCACTTTTGTACCCGCTGGCGAACTGAGTTGTTGACTCGGCAGACAAAATCAATCAGGGCAGAGCCATGCCATTGTTACACGAATGAGAAAGTCTGCAGCTATCGATCTTGCTCGCCGAGGAGATGAGTTGATGGAGGGCCTTGAAGTCGACCGGCTTCGTGAGGTGATAGTCGAAGCCGGCCGCCCTCGAGCGGCGGCGGTCTTCTTCCTGTCCGTAACCCGACAGCGCAATCAGGGTGAGCTGCTGAATGCGGGGCAGGTTACGAATCCGTTCCGCGACTTGAAAGCCGTCCATCCCGGGTAGACCGATGTCCAAGAGAACGATGTCGGGCCGGCGCGACTCGACTTCTCTTAGCGCCGATGGCCCGTCGCGTGCCACCCAGACGTCGTGTCCGCCAAGCTGCAGCATTTTCATGAGCGACTCGGCGGCCAAGGGATAATCATCGACGACGAGGATCCGCCGGCACGGTTGCTCCGTTGTCTCTCGCGCCGTCGCCTCATCCGTCCCCGCAGCGGGTGCGACCTGGGCAATGGCGGGGAGCCGGATCACGAACTCGCTTCCCCGGTTGAGCCCTTCGCTCGAGGCCTCGACGGTCCCTCCGTGCTTCTCGACCAGGCGACGGACGAGATTCAGGCCGACACCCAGGCCTCCGTGCGCCCGGTCCAGCGACTGGTCGACCTGGGTGAAGAGGTCGAAGATGGCGGAGACCTTTTCCGCCGGGATGCCGATGCCGTTATCGCGCACCCGAAAGATCGCTTGGTTCCCTGCGTGCTCAAGGTCCAGAGCGATCTTTCCGCCTGGTTCGGTGTACTTGGCCGCGTTGTTCAGGAGGTTCGCCAATACCTGAGCCAGCCGCACCGGGTCGGCATTCACCCAGACCGGCTGCGGGGGAAGTGCGACGGCAAGCTCGTGCCGGCGCCCGTCGATCAACGGGCGGCTCGTCTCGACGGCGCGCGCCACGGCCGTCGCCGCGTCGATCGGCTCCATACGAAGCTGGATTTTTCCCCCCGAGATCCGCGAGATGTCGAGCAAGTCGTCCACCAGGCGCACCAGATGCTCGAGCTGCCGCGAGATGACGTCGGTGGCCCAATGCAGGGTTTCGTCCTTCAGATCGAGGGCTCTGACAATTTCGACAGCGTTGCGCACCGGCGCCAGCGGATTGCGCAGCTCATGCGCGAGCATCGCCAGGAACTCATTCTTGCGGCGATCGTTTTCCTGCACGTCACGGTAGAGGCGAGCATTATCGATGGCGACGGCTGCGCGCCCGGCCAGGTCGACGGCGACGCTCAAGTCATCGGGCCCGAAGCGACGTTCCGGGTTTTCCAGGGCCAAGGTGATCGTGCCCAGGGCGTGACCGCGAGCTTGCAAGGGGACGACGATCGCGCTGTGAAGATCGAAGTGAAGTGCCCGCGCTGCGGGCGCGTGGCCTGGAGCACACGCCGCGGCGCTCGCCTCGAGGCGCAAGAGGTCGCTCGATGTCGAGGAACATTTGCCCCTGGCCCGTCTCCATCACGATTTCGATGAGTCGTGACAGCGGCCCGAGTTGATCAGGTCCCTGGACGAAACGGTGGTTGCGGCAGCCGCTCTGGCGGTCAATCCAGGCCAGCTCGGTGTGCCAGTCGCCCTGGTCGCGCTCGCCGATCAAGGTCACCGCGCAGAGCTCCCCCAGAAACGGGATGCCCTGGTCTGCCAGCGCTCGCGGCATGGCCTCGTAGTCGAGGGAACCGACCAGGACCGTGCTCGCTTCGGAGAGAAACGCCAACCGGCGGTTACTCTCGATCGGCGGCGTCGCGGGCCGCCTGCGCCCGCGCCAGCACGAGATGTTCCTCGGCCTGCCGCTTGACTTGCTGGGTCTTCTTGTAGAGGTCGACGAAAACGCCGACCTTGGTCCGCAGGATCTCGGGCACGACCGGAGTGAGAATGTAATCGACCGCCCCCAGCGAGTATGCCTGGCCCGTGTTCATCTCGTCGCTGAGAGCGCCGTCACGAAGATGATCGGAGTGTGTGCCGACTGGCGGCGGCAGCGGATCATGGTCGCGGTCTCGAAGCCGTCCATTTCCGGCATGTTGACATCGAGCAGGATCACGGCGAAGTCGCGCTCGAGCAAGAGCCGCAGCGCCTCCCGACCCGACCGTGCCGTGATGCAGGTTTTGACCGAGCCCTTGGAGGATGGTCTCGTAGACCAGCAGCTTCTCTGGCAGGTCGTCCACGACCAGGATGTCGACTCGGTCGGTCACCATGAATGATTGCCCGATCTGCGTCTCGGTCCGCGAGCCGCCCCGTTCTGCGGCGATCTAAAGCTGGTCAGGAGTTTCAGCGATGGAGCCACACACGGAGAACCGACAGCAATTGCTCGGTGTCAACGGGCTTGGAGAGGTAATCCCACGCCCCGGCCTCGATGCACTTTCTCGCGGTCGCCCTTCATGGCCTTGGCCGTGACGGCGATGATCGGCAGCGCGTTGAACTGGGGAAGCTTGCGAATCACCCTCATCGTATCGAGTCCGTCCATTTCGGGCATCATGATGTCCATGAGCACGATGTCGATGTCGGGCTCGTCCTGGAGGATCCTGATGGCGTCGCGACCGGTCTCGGCCGAGACGATCACCATGTTGCGCCACTCGAGGATGCTCGTCAGCGCGAAGATGTTGCGGATGTCGTCGTCGACGATCAGCACCTTCTTGCCCGCGAGGACCTGGTCGGTCTGGTACAGCTGCTTCAAGGTTTGACGCTTTCGGCTCGGGCAGCTTGTCCACCGGCGAGTGCAGGAAGAACGCGGTCTGATCGAGCAGGCGCTCGAGCGAGCAGACCTGGCGGCAGGTCACTGTCCGGCTGGTGGTGACCGACGTAGACGCGCCGCCGTCGGGCGTTGCGGCTGTCGGCAGTAAAGGATCACGGGGAAGATCGTGTTGGGCGTGCTGCTGTCAATCCGGGCGATGAAGCTCGTCGACCGGCATGTCCGGCGGCTCTCGATCGAGCACCAGGCAGTCGATCCGGCCGTGCGTCGAGGAGTTCGAGCGCCGCCTGGCCGTTCGACGCCGCGCTGACCCGGAACTCGTCGCCGCCGATGAATTCGACGATCTGGTCGCGCTTCGGTCGGGTCGGCACTGACGTACGACCAGGTCCTTGACTTTGCGGGCCGACGAAGCTCGCGCACGTCGTCGAGCGACTGATCCAGCATTTCCTTGCTCTGGAACGGCTTGGTGAGGACGCTGATCGCGCCGTAGCGCAGCGCACGGTCGAGGACCTCTTCGGTCGAGATGACGCAGACCGGGATATGCCGCAGCGCGATGTCGTTCTTGAGGCGGTCCATCACGCGCCAGCCGTCGATGTCGGGCAGGCAGATGTCGAGGGTGATCGCGTCGGGCTTGTATTCGCGCGTCATCGCCAGCGCGGCTGCGCCCAGCGACGTGACCAGCCCCTTGAAGCCCTTCTCGCGCGCCGTCTCGAGCAGGAGCTTGGCGAACGCCAGGTCGTTCTCGACGATCAGGAGCACCGGATCGCCGGGCTGGATGGCGTCGCGATCGTCGCCGACTTCGTTGACCAGCTTGGGGGCCTCGAGGATCGTCGGCGGCAGCTCCGGCGCCGAGAGCGGGTTTGGCCGACTCCGTTCTCGGCGACGGTCGCCGTCGGGCCGCCGCGCCGCCTTCTGCGGCACGTAGTTCTGGGGAAGGTAGAGCGAGAACGTGCTGCCCTTGCCGGGCGAGCTGACCAGGCGGATCTCGCCGCCCAGCAGCCGCGAGATCTCGCGGCTGATCGCCAGGCCCAGCCCGGTGCCGCCGTACTTCCGGCTGGTGCTGCCGTCGGCCTGCTGAAACGCCTCGAAGATGATCTGCTGCTTGTCGGCCGGAATGCCGATGCCCGTGTCGGACACCGAGATCGCCAGCACGGCGCCGGCCCGGTTCAGGTCTTCGTTCTCCGGGTTCCAGCCCGCCTGCCACCGGCTCGACCGTCAGCGAGACCGAGCCTTGCTGGGTGAACTTGAACGCGTTGGAGAGCAGGTTCTTGATGACCTGCTGCAGCCGCTTGGCGTCGGTGTAGATCGCCTTGGGCAGAGCGCCGCTGCATCTCGATGACGAAGTCGACTCCCTTCGACTCGGCCACGTGGCGGAAGGTCCGCTCGACATAGCTCTGCAGATCGGCCAGCCGCAGCTCGCCGACGTCGACTACGACCGTGCCCGACTCGATCTTCGACAGGTCGAGGATGTCGTTGATCAGCATCAAGCAGATCGTTGCCCGACGAGTGAATCGTCTTGGCGAACTCGGTCTGCTTGGGCGTGAGGTTGCCGTCGGGGTTCTTCGAGAGCTGATCGGAGAGGATCAGCAGGCTGTTGAGCGGCGTGCGCAGCTCGTGCGACATGTTGGCGAGGAACTCCGACTTGTACTTGGAGGTGAGCGCGAGCTGCTTGGCCTTTTCTTCGAGCGCCTGCCGCGCCTGCTCGACTTCCTGGTTCTTGCGTTCGACTTCCTGGTTCTGGTGCGCGAGCAGCCGGGCCTTTTCCTGGAGCTCCTGGTTGGTCTGCTGCAGCTCCTCCTGCCGGCTTCCGCAGCTCCTGGGCCAGCGACTGCGACTGCTTGAGCAGGTCCTCGGTGCGCATGTTGGCCTCGATCGTGTTGAGCACGATGCCGATGCTCTCGGTCAACTGATCGAGGAACGCCTGGTGCGTCGGGTTGAAGCGCTCGAACGAGGCCAGCTCGAGCACGCCCTTGACCTGGCCCTCGAAGATGACCGGCAGCACGATGATGTTCTGCGGCGCCGCGTCGCCCAGGCCGGAGGAGATCCGGATGTAGTCGGGCGGCACGTTGCGCCAGCAGGATCTTCTGCTTCTCCAGCGCGCACTGGCCGACCAGCCCCTCGCCGAGCCCGAGCTGGCTGCCGACCGCGCTTTGGCCCTTGTAGGCGTAGCTGGCCAGGAGCGACAACTGCGGCGGCTCCTTGCCGGCGTCGAGGATGTAGAAGACGGCGTGCTGGGCCGAGACGACCGGGGCGAGCTCGGAGAGGATCAGCCGGCCGACGGTGAGCAGGTCTTTCTGGCCCTGGAGCATGCGGCTGAACTTCGCCAGGTTGGTCTTGAGCCAGTCCTGCTCGCTGTTCTTGAGCGTGGTGTCCTTGAGGTTGCGGATCATCTCGTTGATGTTGTCCTTGAGCACGGCGACTTCGCCCAGGGCCTCGACCTTGATCGAGCGCGTCAGGTCGCCCTTGGTGACGGCGGTGGCCACCTCGGCGATCGCCCGCACCTGGGTCGTCAGGTTGGCGGCGAGCTGGTTGACGTTGTCGGTCAGGTCCTTCCAGGTGCCGGCGGCCCCGGGCACGCTGGCCTGGCCGCCGAGCTTGCCCTCGACGCCCACCTCGCGCGCCACCGAGGTCACCTGATCGGCGAAGGTCGCCAGCGTGTCGATCATGCTGTTGATCGTGTCGGCCAGCGCGGCGATCTCGCCCTTGGCTTCGACGGTCAGCTTCTGCTTCAGGTCGCCGTTGGCCACGGCGGTCACGACCTTGGCGATGCCGCGCACCTGGCCGGTGAGGTTGCCGGCCATGAAGTTGACGTTGTCGGTCAGGTCCTTCCAGGTGCCGGACACGCCCTTCACCTGGGCCTGGCCGCCGAGCTTGCCTTCGGTGCCGACCTCGCGCGCCACGCGGGTCACTTCGGCGGCGAACGAGCTCAACTGGTCGACCATCGTGTTGACGGTGTTCTTGAGCTCGAGGATTTCGCCCTTGACGTCGACGGTGATCTTCTTGGACAGGTCGCCGTTGGCGACGGCCTTGGTCACGTCGGCGATGTTGCGCACCTGGCCGGTCAGGTTGCCGGCCATGAAGTTGACGCTGTCGGTCAAGTCCTTCCAGGTGCCGGCCACGTCCTTGACGTCGGCCTGGCCGCCGAGCTTGCCTTCGGTGCCGACCTCGCGGGCCACGCGGGTCACCTCGGCGGCGAACGAGCGGAGCTGATCGACCATCGTGTTGATGGTGTTCTTGAGCTCGAGGATCTCGCCCTTGACGTCGACGGTGATCTTCTTGGACAGGTCGCCATTGGCGACGGCCGTCGTCACCTCGGCGATGTTGCGCACCTGGGCGGTCAGGTTGCCGGCCATCGAGTTGACGCTGTCGGTCAGGTCTTTCCAGGTGCCGGCCACGCCCTTGACGTCGGCCTGGCCGCCGAGCTTGCCCTCGGTGCCGACCTCGCGGGCCACGCGGGTCACCTCCGAGGCGAACGAGCTGAGCTGATCGACCATCGTGTTGATGGTGTTCTTGAGCTCGAGGATCTCGCCCTTGACGTCGACGGTGATCTTCTTCGACAGGTCGCCGTTGGCGACGGCCGTGGTCACGTCGGCGATGTTGCGCACCTGGGCGGTCAGGTTGCCGGCCATGAAGTTGACGCTGTCGGTCAGGTCTTTCCAGGTGCCGGCCACGTCGCGGACGTCGGCCTGGCCGCCGAGCTTGCCCTCGGTGCCGACCTCGCGGGCCACGCGGGTCACTTCGGCGGCGAACGAGCGGAGCTGATCGACCATGGTGTTGATGGTGTTCTTGAGCTCGAGGATCTCGCCCTTGACGTCGACGGTGATCTTCTTGGACAGGTCGCCGTTGGCGACGGCCGTCGTCACGTCGGCGATGTTGCGCACCTGGGCGGTCAGGTTGCCGGCCATGAAGTTGACGCTGTCGGTCAGGTCTTTCCAGGTGCCGGCCACGCCCTTGACGTCGGCCTGGCCGCCGAGCTTGCCTTCGGTGCCGACCTCGCGGGCCACGCGGGTCACTTCCGAGGCGAACGAGCTCAGCTGATCGACCATCGTGTTGATGGTGTTCTTGAGCTCGAGGATCTCGCCCTTGACGTCGACGGTGATCTTCTTGGACAGGTTGCCGTTGGCGACGGCCGTGGTCACGTCGGCGATGTTGCGCACCTGGCCGGTCAGGTTGCCGGCCATGAAGTTGACGCTGTCGGTCAGGTCTTTCCAGGTGCCGGCGACGCCGCGGACGTCGGCCTGGCCGCCGAGCTTTCCTTCGGTGCCGACCTCGCGGGCCACGCGGGTCACCTCGGAGGCGAACGAGCTGAGCTGATCGACCATCGTGTTGACGGTGTTCTTGAGCTCGAGGATCTCGCCCTTGACGTCGACGGTGATCTTCTTGGACAGGTCGCCGTTGGCGACGGCCGTCGTCACCGCGGCGATGTTGCGCACCTGGGCGGTGAGGTTGCCGGCCATGAAGTTGACGCTGTCGGTCAAGTCTTTCCAGGTGCCGGAGACGCCTTCGACTCGCGCCTGGCCGCCGAGCTTTCCCTCGGTGCCGACTTCGCGGGCCACGCGGGTCACTTCGGCGGCGAAGGAGCGAAGCTGATCGACCATCGTGTTGATGGTGTTCTTGAGCTCGAGGATCTCGCCCTTGACGTCGACGGTGATTTTCTTGGACAGGTCGCCGTTGGCGACGGCCGTGGTGACCTCGGCGATGTTGCGCACCTGGCCGGTGAGGTTGCCGGCCATCGAGTTGACGCTGTCGGTCAGGTCTTTCCAGGTGCCGGCGACGCCCTTGACGTCGGCCTGGCCGCCGAGCTTTCCTTCGGTGCCGACTTCGCGGGCCACGCGGGTGACTTCGGAGGCGAACGAGCTGAACTGGTCGACCATCGTGTTGATCGTCCTGGCGGTGCGGAGAAACTCGCCCTGCAAGCGGCCGGTCGTCGATCTCCAGGGCCATGGTCTGCGACAGGTCGCCCTGGGCGACGGCGCCGATGACGCGGGCGGTCTCGCTGGTCGGATGGACCAGGTCGCCGATCAGGGCGTTGACCGAGATCAGCGCAGCTTCCCACGAGCCGCTGACCGACCCCAGCGAGGCGCGCTGGTCGATCTTGCCCTCCTTGCCGACGACCCGGCTGATTCGCTCGAGCTCGTTGGCCATGCGCTCGTTGAGCTCGATCACCTCGTTGAACGTGTCGGCGACCTTGCCGGCGACGCCCGTCCAGTCGAGCGGCAGCCGCGCCGAGAAATCCCCTTTCTTCAGTGCGATCAGGGCGCCGTCAAGAGTTCTCTGGTATCGATCGCTTGCGTCGGTGGCTCGTGCACGGCCGGCATGGCTGTCGCTCCGCGTTCTGGAGGAAAAGAGGTCACCCGTCTGGAGGCTCAGAACGGCCCGGCAGCGCCCATTGACCCGAGGCTGCGTCGCGGCTTACCGAGGACCGCCCATGTCTCGAGCGAGAAGAGGGCTTCGCTGGTGTTGGAACTTGTTTCTGCCTTTCACGTCGTGACGCTCCCCGGGCCGCGCCCCAGCGTCACAGCGATCAAACGTCAGCCAGGGGATTTGCCGCGTGCCCCGCGAGCGCCCGCGTTGCGAACAGCAAAACACATGCCTTGTCCGCCGTGAGTGCTTCGCCAGGCGGCGCGCCGATTGCGTAATCGATCAGGCGGAATGGAATACGCGTCTGCGCAACGGTTTTGCGCTCTTCGCCACACATCGCGGCCACACCGTGCGGCCCGCGGATCTGGGCGGTGCGCGCGTAAATGGGAACCGACGTTCCTGGACTTGAGCATCGGGCTTCCCAGGGGCTCACGGCATTGTTCGGCCACTGGCCGAAAAATAGAGCAGGAGAGCGGAGAAAGTAGTAAGGAGAGCAAAAGGACGGTCGCCTGCTCTCCTGCGGTGTCCTCACTCCTTTCTACTTTCCTTGCCGAGATCGTCGCCTGCTCTCCCGCGGGCTAGTGGCTTTCTCCTTTCTGCGCGGTCCCATCGTTCGCGGATGTTGCCTGCCGACCCGGAGTCTCCGCCGGTTCGGCAAGATCCTCGTCCTCCGGGTCGAACGTCGCCAGGGGCTGCGCCTTGCTAGCGTGCCCATGGAACCGCCGCTCCAGTTCGGCCACACGGCCTTCGACTCCCGCGTAATTGGAGATGGTGATGTACTGCGAGAGCAGGGCGCGCAGCGCCGATAACCTGACCGATTCGGAATCGGCGTCGTCGCCAAGCCTGACGATCCCCTCGACGGCCCACGTGGCGCACTCGGCCATCCGGCCGATCGCCCCGTCAAGCGCGCGGCGGCGGATCGACTCGACCTCGGCCCGGACTGCGGGCTCGGCAGCCCAGCGGTAAGCGGTCCGTTCATTCACCCCGTTTTCGGCCGCCCACTTCTCGACTGGCATGCCCCTCGCGACCGCAGCGGCGAGCAGCAGTTTCAGGCTGTTGGTGGATTCTCCGGTCATGGCACAAACGGCGCTCGGTCGCGACTTGGCACCGAGGCTCCTCTTGGCCCCGCTCACGGTTCTCAGCCCGGGGCCCAGGCTGGCCGGCACGCCTTGGAGGCGAAAGGGAAATGACGAGTTCATGCGGTCGTAACGGTTTCGCGGCATAGACGGCTGACGGCAGCGCGTGCCGGCCGACATGCCGGTTGTAGGGATTCGTTGGTGCGTGCGGTTTATCCGGGCGAAAATGCCAGCAGGTGGCAGCAGATGTCAGCTTTTGAGGCGTGCCGGCGAACTGCCAGCGGCGTTTGCTGGGCAGCATGCCGCTTGTAACGGTTATTCGGTGCGGGCGCTTTACGCCGTCGAACATTGGAGACTCCGAGCCGACCACCACCGCAGAGGAGGTGGTTCCCATACTAGCCCGAAGCGCCAGCGAGGGATTCGGTTTGGTCGTAACCGGCAACAGCCGCGACATGGTCGTGACGAACAGGATTTCCGGCGATTGAATCGCGTCCTCTGCGGCGGTCCCTCGCGGGCGCTTTTGGTACGCGTCCCTCGCTGGCGCTTCGGGCTGGTATGGCTTCCTCGCACATCCGCTGCGCCCCTGGCGGCGTTTCTGAGCCCCCGGAAGTCCCCCCTCACCTGGCCTTCGGCCATCCTCTCCCCGGGGGAGAGGGGGGCGACAGCACGTTGTCCGGGTGCAAACCCCAGGTCAGCCGGACGTCGGCAGATCGCGGCAGGCGTCGCGCGCAGGTCTTCTACATATACATCTTACAATATGCGGCCTTTTTCGATTTTCTCTAACGCGTCTCAGCCGAAAACTGTGCAAAGCGATCCCGGAAGCGATTGGCCCGTCTCGGGTTACTTTTTTTTCAATAAAAATAATGGAAGACCATTTTGCGCGCTGCATGTCGCGTCCTAGAACTCACCGTGATCTCGGGTTTGCCAAGCACCCAATTCCGTTCTGAGATCCGCAAATCCGGCAAGTCCGCCTGTAGCGGCTCCGCGGGCGCGCACGCCGCCGTGCGGAACGCAATTTCAAACTGGGACAATACCGTGTGCGTCCGGTCAACACCGCCGCGGCCGGGAGGGGCGAGTCGAAGGCAGTGCGGCGCGATCATAACCACAGCCGTCGGCTCGCGAGCCAGGTACGGTGGTCTGCGGCGCGGAAACCTCGCGGACCTGCGGCACGTTCGCCGGACGGCGCGACGGCATCACTCGGTTCGAGACGCTTCGTGCGCCCGGTGTGTCCACTGCGATCAACAATGTCTAAACTTGACTTGTCGCACTTTGTGATTACCGTGGCCATCGGGAAAGTCGATGGCCCATAGGCGGATGACGCGTCGTGCCGGTACATTGGCCGGCTGAACGACGCGAAGCGAATTGCCTCTCTCAAGGTAATGAGCCGTGATCGACCTCTTCTCGCCCGAGGCGCGGCGCAATCCTTATCCCGCGTACGACCAGCTCCGGCGGCTGGCACCGGTGGTCCAGGACCCTGGGACCGGCTTCTGGATGGCGTTCTCGTACGACGCGGTGAAGCGGGTGCTGCAGGACCACGACGCGTTCAGCTCGCGCCACGGACCGGCGGAGTGGATGATCTTCCTCGACCCGCCGCGGCACTCGAAACTCCGTGCCCTGGTCGCACAAGCCTTCACGCCGCGGTCGGTGGCCAACCTGGAGCCGCGGATCCGCGAGTTGTCGCGCGAGCTGCTGGACCGGACGACTGGGCGCGGGGCAATGGATCTGGCCACCGAGTTCGCGGTCCCGCTGCCGATGATGGTGATCGCCGAGATGCTCGGCATCCCCGTCGCGGATCGGCCCCGGTTCGTGCGCTGGAATGACGCGATCCTCGCAATGAGCTACGTTGTCGCGGGGGCGCGCGAGACCGCACGAGCGGCTGTTGCCGAGTTCGGGGTGGTAACGGGCGAGATGAGCGTCTACCTCGCTGAATTGCTGGAGTACCGGCGGTCGGCACCCAGGGATGACCTGCTGACCCGACTCGTCGGCGCGAAAGTGGACGGCGAGCGGCTCAACGAGCGCGAGATCCTCGGGTTCTTCCAGCTCCTGCTGCTGGCCGGAAGCGAGACGACCACGAACCTCATCAACAACGCCATACTCTGCTTCCTCGACCACCCGGAGCAGCTTGCCCGGCTCAGCGCGGAGCCCGGACGGCTCCCTTCGGCGATCGAGGAAGTGCTTCGCTACCGCGCTCCGCTCCAGTGGATGTACCGCGTGCCGACGCGCGCGGTCGAACTCGACGGCCAGACCGTCCCCGCCGGGGAGCTTATGCTCGCGATGATCGGCTCGGCGAACCGCGACCCGCTCCAGTTCCCCGACGCCGACCGTTTCGACATTGCGCGCGACCCCAACCCGCACCTGGCGTTCGGGCACGGGGTCCACTTCTGCCTCGGTGCGTCGCTCGCGCGGCTCGAGTCGCGGGTTGCGCTCACGGAGCTGCTGGGGAGGTTGAAGGGGCTGGCGCTGGCGAGCGACGAGCCCTGGGAGCCGAGGCCCGGGCTCCATGTCCATGGCCCGGCCCGTCTGCCGATCCGTTTCGAACGTGGTACGCCAGGCGCTACGCTCGCCTGATCCGGGCGCGAACCCAGCCGGTCTGCGCCGCGGAACGGCTTGTCAGCAGTCCGCGAGGGGTTTAATGCGGTGTGCGTCGTCTGAACGCGGAGGAGAGGCATTTTCGCGGGCGTCATTATAGTGAGCAATTGCGATTTCGGCGGCTCTGTCGGAATCCCGAGAAAACCGGGAGGCGCGATCTTGACCGGAGTACATTGACGCTCCGCGGCGGACCTGAGCTGCGCCGCGACGCCAGGCTTCTCCTGCGCGAGAGCGTCACGCGAGCAGCCAACTCGAGAATACGTGAGTTCGCGGCGCGAACGGGCTGAAGCAGCGCGGCGGACCTGACCCGCCGGCGCGCTGCCTGTCCTTCGCGTTTTCGCGTTGCGATCGGGGACATTCCGACGAGAGCGGGTGAAGGATGGGTCGCGAGTCGCAAGCGCGGCGAAGTCTGTTTCTGACTGGCGGCCGGCCGTGTCCGATCGGTCCAATCCGTCCGATCAGTCCTATTGTTCAGGCCGGCCGCCGCGCGATCGGACCGATCGGACGGATCAGACGGATCAGACGCAGCGGCCGGGGCGGCCCGCCACGGGCGCCCGACCAGGCGATCGAAGTGCGCGATGGCGTATCGCCACGCGCACCATCCACCCGCGGCATAGGCGACGATCCCAAGGACACACGTAGCGAGCGCCAAGAACGGTCCCTCGCCGGTGCCGATCCCCATCCACTCCAAGGGGGGATAGGCCGCGTAATGGAGTGCTGCGCGGACGTCGCCATACGACACAAGCGACATCCAGCCAACAAAGAGATGCGAGCCGGCGCCCAGGAGCACCGAGTTGAATCGTCCGGGGAGCAGGAACGGTAGCGCCAGGAAGAGCAGCGTCAGCAAAGGTAAATTAAGGCTAACGGCGGCGGCCGTACCCTGATGCTTCGCGCGAACCGAGGCCAAAATTCCCCAGACGCCAAACAACCACACCGACGCGGCCAAGTTCAAGAGTCCAAGGACAAAGCCGAGGGGATGGACCGCTCCGGCGATCAGGCCGATCGTCCACGCGATTCCCTGGATCGCGAGCGGCTGCCGCACCCGCCAAACGATCGCCAAGAGCGCCGACTGGACGATGGCACGCGCCGTCAGCGGCGTCGCCAGCAGGCTGTTCCAGGTCTCCTTCCTCCGCTCCAGTTCAATGATCTCGGCGGCGCTCACCGCGACGAGGAATGTCACGAAGAACGTGATCGCCGACGTGACATAACGCAGGAACAGATTGAACTCGGTTCGCCTCGCGTCAAGCGGTTCGTTGGTGCCACGGTTCGGCGCGAGTGTCCGTACGAGTGGATTGAATTCAGGCCGCACATCCGTCGGCACGCCCGATCCATAGCCGTGTCTCCAGACTTCGACCAAAGCGGGAATTGCATGGTGATACGTCGCAGAGGCCAGCGCGGCCAGCAAGCCGACACTGAAGAGTACCCCCAGGACTTTGATCAGGCCATTGCCCCGAGTCGTATACATCTCGCGCCAGAGGATCGGATCATCTCCGACTTGAGGTCGACGCCACAACCGCCAGACCAGACGCCGGCCTTGCCGTTCTCGGGCATGCTGAGCGCCGCTTGCGACCATGCGATGCGCCGACCGCAGGCGTGCGATGGCCCCGATCGTCAAAAGCATGGATCCGAGGAGCTGCAGCACGACCATTCGAGCGACCACGTTGCTAAGCTGCGCCCCGGTACTGAGACCTCTGGCCAGATGGTAAGCCACGGCGATGGGGCTACAGAGAACGAGCCATCCGTTCGCTGCTGCCAACCACCCGGGCATCTTAATACCGAACCGGGGAAAGAAGACCCACACGGAGAAAGGGCCGATCGCCCAGGCGAGCGTGCCCACCAAGAACATTACATAGGCCAAACGGATGTTCGAGGCCTCCACCGAAATCCAGATCGCCAGCGCGCTCAAGAACAGGATCGACGACACGGCACTGGCATAGCAGAGAGCGATCAAGCGCAGATCGATCCCGCCCAGCACGTGGAACAGCAAGATCGCCGGAAAACCGGCGGCCAGCGTCGCGAACGTCATGACCAGGCACGACGCCAGCTTGCCCAGCACGATCTCGGTGTTCGTCATCGGTGTGGCGAGCAGGAACTCGAGAGTACTTCGGTCGCGCTCCTTTGCGATCGACCACGCACCGCGGACCAAGATCGAACCGAAGATCCCGAAATGGAACAGCGCGCACCAGCCAGCCGCATCATGCGCGACTTGCGCCATCGTGCGGTTCGTGACGTATCCGCCCGACCAGTAATACGCCGTTCCGAATGTCGCCAAGACAACCGCCAGCAACATTCCGGCGAACGAACTGCGCTCTGCGTGCAGCCGTCGTCCGTCACGCTCCCTGGCGGCGGCGATCAGGTCTCGGTGAAAGATGGGTGTGATGTCGAAGCTTGGCATCATGTCATAAACTCGGAAGGCAGACACCCACTCTTCGAGGCCCTGGCCAAACAGTAGCGGAGCGCGACGGTCGCCGCCAGCCCGGCCATGTACATGTTCCCAGGCGAGCAACCCGTCTGCGCTCGGAACTGAATGAGGCTCACCCCCGTATCTGCTTATTCCGCGACAGTCTCGAGATGGCCTGGCCAGGGCAAAGCGGCGGCTGGACTTCCCTGTCGGTTCCTTGCGCGCCTGGCTGTGGTGCGCGTCGGTGTCGTCAGACCGAAGCGCGCAGGGTTTGTGTAACGTTGTTGCGTTCTAGAGAATACCTGGGCAGATCACCGCGCAAAGTGCGTGATTTCGGATTGTCGCCTGTCGCCACAGTCGCGGCCGGGCGTCCTCGCGATTCGATGCATGTCCCCAGGCGACGGATCGTGTTCGTGGGCGAATGGCCGGACAATCTCAAACCGAGTTCCACGGGAGAAAAGAATGAAAGTGTATTTGGCCGTATTGATCGTCCTGGGGCTGCAAATGTCTCCGCTGCCCGCCGCTGACAGGAAAGGGGTACCCAAGCCGCTACCGCAGGAGATCGTCAAGGCCTGGAGCGACGCCGGGGCCACCGTCGGCTGGATGACAGATCCGTTCCCAGGTGGAGCGCCTGGAGGGCCTGAGTTTAAGCAACAAGGCGCGATCAAGGCTATGCCGGTGTTTCAGTTCTCCGCGTGGAAAGAAGGAGTGCTGGCGAAGCTGCCCGATCCTGGGGTCCCGTTCGGGCTAAGTCTTAACCTCACGAAAAAGACCGACGAAGGAGTGACCGACGCAGGGCTGAAGGAGCTGGCTGGTCTGAAGAGCTTGCAAGCGCTGTACCTGAGATACACGCCAGTGACGGACGCGGGTCTGAAGGAGCTGGCCGGGCTGAAGAGCTTGCAAACGCTGGATCTTGCCGACACGAAAGTGACGGACGCGGGTCTGAAGGAGCTAGCCGGCCTGGAGAGCCTGCAAGCGCTGTACCTTTTTCACACACAAGTAAGCGGCGCAGGGCTAAAGGAGCTGGCCGGTCTGAAGAACTTGCAAGCGCTGTACCTGGCCTATTCGCAGGTGGCAGACACGGGGCTCAAGGAACTGAGCGGGTTCAAGAGCTTGCAAACGCTGGACATTCGCAACAGCAAGAAACATACAAAGGCGGAAGTGACGAACGCAGGGCTGAAGGAGCTGGCCGGCCTGACGACGTTGCAAAGGCTGTACGTGAATCACACGGAGGTGACGGACGCGGGTCTGAAGGAGCTGGCCGGCCTGAAGAACTTGCAAACGCTGAACATTAGCGCCACGGAGGTGACGGACGCGGGTCTGAAGGAGCTGGCCGGCCTGAAGAACTTGCAAGCGTTGATCATGTGGGGAACGAAAGCCACGCCGGCAGGCGTCGCCGAGCTGCGAAAGGAGTTGCCAAAATGCAACATCGCTGATCAATAGCGGGCGCGTTCTGCTGCTTATTCCGCGACAGTCTTGAGATGGCCTGGCCAGGGCAAAGCGGCCGCTCAACTTGCTTTCCTGTAGACGTCCGGCTCGATGGCGAGGAGGAGTCGATGCCGGCGAGCGGGTCTGATTTGCGCCACACGTCTGCCAGCGCGCTGGGGCCGCGCCGCGCCGGCCGCGACGGCGCAGACAGATCAATCGTCGGGACTGCCAACTCGACCGAACACCGCGAGAACGCCGAGACGATCCGTTTCACACCGGGTGCTTGCGCGTGGCTGCGCATTCTTGGCACGTGCGCCCGAAGCTTGGGCAGTTGAGGTACGCCGAACAGGCCGCTCACCGTGTGGGTGTCTGACTCGCCCTTTGAGAATTCTACGCTTGCGTTGCCGCAGTTTGTCGAGGACATTAGATTTCACTCGAAAGCCTCCGTTGCTTTGAGTAGTTAATAAGTGTTCACATATATATTATTCCAAGCACAGCGGCGGTTTTCGAGTCTTTTTCTCCAAATCCGACCCTCACGGACTTTTAATCACGCTTGGTTTAGGACTACTCGGTTTGAGCACCTAATCCCTTTTTGGTGAAACAGTAACCATGCCCACCATTCCCGAGGCGTTGGCCATCGCCATTGAGCATCACCGGATGGGCCGATTGCGGGAGGCGGAGACGATTTACCGTCAGATTCTTGCGTCTGACCCCAATCACCACGATGCGTGGCACCTGTTGGGGCTCATCGCATCACAGCTCGGCAACCATCAAAACGGAGTCGAGTGCATCCAGCGTGCTCTGACGCTCAGGCCTGATTGGGCCCTTGCGCACTTTAACCTGGGAAACACCTGGAAGCGCCAGGGAAAGCTCGACCTTGCCATTGCGTGTTATCAGCGAGCGCTGCAACTGAAGCCCGACTTCGCCGACGCGCACAACAACTTGGGGCTCGCCTGGCGGGACCATGGCGATCTGGAGAAAGCGGCGGCGTGCTATCAGGAAACGCTGCGACTGAGACCTGGCTTCGCCGAAGCGCACAACAACCTGGCAAACGTACTCGCCCTTCAGGGCAAACCTGACGAAGCCGCGGCGTGCTATCAGCGAGCGCTGCAACTGAACCCCGACTACGCCGAGGCACACAACAACCTTGGAAACGTTTTCCGGGGTCAGGGCAAGCTGGGCGAAGCCGCGGCGTGCTTTCAGCGAGCGCTGGAGCTGAAACCCGGCTTCGCCGAAGTGCACAACAACCTCGGTAATTTTTTCATGGATCAGGGCAAGCCGGACGAAGCCGCGGCGTGCTATCAGCGAGCACTGCAACTGAATCCTGACTACGCGGAGGCACACAACAACCGGGGTAACTTTTTCAAGGATCAGGGCAAGCTGGACGAAGCCACGGAGTGTTATCAGCGAGCGCTTGCGCTGAAACCCGACTACGCCATGGCGCATTACAACCTGGGGCTTGTCTACCACGACCGTGGAGATCTGGACGAAGCGGTGGCGTGTTACCGGCAAGCACTGAAACGGGACCCTGCCTACGCCCTTGCGCACAACAACCTGGGCAACGCTCTCAAGGACCAGGGTAACCTGGACGAAGCGGTCGCCTGCTGTCGCCGGGCTGTGGAATTGAAGCCGGACCATGCCGAGGCACACAATAACCTGGGCGCTGCTGTCCACGAACAGGGAAAGCCAGACGAGGCTATCGCCTGCTATCGCCGGGCTCTGGAACTAAAGCCGGACCTTGCCGAGGCACACATGAACCTAGGCGATGCATTCAGGGAGCAGGGAGAGCTGGACGAGGCGGTTGCCTGCTTTCGCCGGGCACTGGAATTGAAACCGGACTCTGCCTTGGTCCACAACGGCCTGGGCGATGCATTCAGGGAGCAGGGAAAGCTGGACGAGGCGGTTGCCTGCTATCGCCGGGCTCTCGAGCTGAAACCCAGTTACGTATCAGCACTTGGTTCGCTGGTTCATGGGTTACAACATGTATGCTGCTGGGACGATCTGAGAGTTTTGTCAGAGCGCGTGATCGAGGCCATTGACCAGGATTCTGATGTTGGGTTGGCTTCTCCGGTGGCACCCTTCGGCTTCCTCGCGTTGCCGCTCATGACGACGGCGGAACAGCAACGGAAAAGTGCTCGCCAGTGGGTGAATCAGCGACTGAAAGTGAAAGGGGAGCTTGGGTACGACCGAGCACACAATCGTACAGCGGCTCACAAGACCAAAATGATCATCGGTTATCTTTCCGCCGATTTCCATTCCCACGCTGTTGCCTATTTGATCGCCGAATTGATCGAGAAGCACGATCGAAGTCGATTCGCGATTCACGGCTACTCGTACGGTCGCGATGACGGCTCAGCGATGAGGGGACGACTCGTAAGGGCGTTTGATCGTTTCGTGGATGTGAGGAACTTGTCCCACTTGCAGGCAGCCCAGCGCATCGCGGGTGACGAAGTGCAAATCCTTGTGGATTTGACGGGTTACACCAGGAACGCCCGCACGCGGATCCTTGCGCTGCGTCCCGCCCCCATCCAGGTGAATTATCTTGGGTATCCGGGGACGATGGGCGCATCGTTCATCGACTATATCTTGGTCGACGACTATATAGTCCCCTCCGATCAGCAGCCCTCTTTCACGGAGAAGCTGGTGCACCTGCCCGGTTGTTATCAGGTCAATGACAGCCAGCGCGAAATCGCTTCCTGTACGCCATCGCGTGCCGAATGCGGCTTGCCGGAAGCGGGGTTTGTCTTCTGCTCGTTCAATAACAACTTCAAGATCACGCCGGAGATGTTCGGCGTGTGGATGGAGCTTTTGAAGGAAGTTCCGGGGAGTGTGCTCTGGCTTTTCGAAGGCAACCGCTTTGCTCCTGCCAACCTGTGCCGAGAGGCCAAGAGGCGAGGAGTGGCGGCGGAAAGGCTGATATTTGCCCCGCATAAACCCCTGGCCGAGCACCTGGCGCGGCATCGATTGGCAGACCTGTTCCTGGACACTTTTCCGTACAATGCCCATACAACTGCCAGCGATGCCCTGTGGGTAGGCTGTCCGGTGCTGACGATGGCTGGAGAGACGTTTGCATCACGGGTGGCGGCCAGTCTGCTGCGCGCTCTTGGCTTGCCCGAGCTGATTACAAGGTCGCTGGCGGATTATCAAGACACAGCGTTGCGGTTGGCGCGGAATGCGGGTTTGCTCGCAGCGTTGCGCGAGCGGCTGGAAGCCAGCCGCAAGGAGTCTCAGCTCTTTAATGCCGATTCGTTTGCCCGCAACCTGGAGAAGGCGTGTAGCACCATGTGGGAGATTTACGCCTCCGGGGAGGCGCACGGGCTTTCACCGTTAGTCCCGTGTGAACGCCCCGGTACCGTCCTAAGGTGCTTCTGGGCTGAACTCGGCGGCTGTCTCATCGAGCGTGTGGGTCGTCTCGAAGCCTCGTTCGTCAACGATCCGCTGCTTGTGGCGCTCGGGCCGTTGCGGCGGGATGGTCTTGAGCGGGGCCTCGGGACGCTCCAAGTAGCTGAAGGCCGACTCCGGCAACTGTTCGGCCAGCGCGACCAAGTTGGTTCGCCTACGCTGCGAGCGGTCCTGCGGAAGTTTTACCGGAGCGGTGAACAGATATAATAGGCATATCGTATACATAGACGTGCTGAACGAGGTAAGCGTGATGCCAGCCAGAGGTGCGCAGTCATGCTAACCGTGACCCACCTTTGCTACTTCGCGACAGTCGTCACCATCGGCATCCTGCTTGGCGTCGTGATCGGGCAGACGAAAGCCAATGCAGGCGTGAAGTGAATCTGACTACCACCGGCCGCGGCCTCTTGCATGAGGGGCTTGCGGCTGGTCTTGTTTCTGCCGATGCTGCATCCATTCTCGAAGCTCTTGAGATCCTCGGGCTCACGTGCTGGCGATGGGCGGGCCGTGGTGGTCGTGGACCATAAATTACACGCACTTCACTCCCGAAACCTTGGGGTCCGTGCTCGGGGTGGTCTACATCTTCTGGTCGGAGAAGGCTAAAGGGTCCGTGGCAAGCGTACCGCCTTCGCAGTTCTCGTTGTTGGAACCGCCTCCGGCGTCGGCGGGCAAGCCGTAATTCAACGGGTGGGCCGAGGGATGCGGAGCGCGTCACGCGTCCTTTTACAGGCGGTGACGAACCGCGGACAGAAGCATCACCAGAAAGGCGAAAACGGCCACGACCCACGCCAGTGAGGCGAATGCACCCCCGAACGACTTCTTGTTCTTGAGCGCCGCGAAGCACGCCAGGCCGAAGCACTCGAGCCAGGCCAGCAGCAAGAGCGGAAGAATGATCACCAGGTCGACCCGGATATCGACGTTGGAGGACATGTGACGATCGGAGATGAATTCCAGAATTGTCCCCGCGAACGCGAGCACGCCCGCGACAGCCGCCGCCGCCCACCGCTTGAACCAAAGAGCGATCCACGGAGCGACCAATGCCAAGAGGCCGCAAGCGACGGCCCCTTGGAATGCTCTGAACGAAAAAACCTCATCGGGGCTCATCGCGTCACTCCCGCGAACCGCGAAGACACACCCTTGATCTACGATGTCGTCTTGGTGGAAGCGCTGCTCGCCCTCCCGCTAACGTTCACAGCTTGGCGGTTTCGGCGTTCTTGCTGGCTTTTCGTCACCGGCATTCTATCCGGAACGGCATCGCGCTCCTTGCTGTACCCGTGGCATCACGGTCAAGGCGGGCCGATGTCGAAGATGCTGAGGCCGGCCGCGAACGGTTGCGTGACGGCCAGCCAGCGGCCGTCGGGCGAGACGGCGAGTTTGTCGGAATCACGCGAGCCCATTCGCTCGAAGGCGTCCTCGAGGGCACCGGTGGCCGCGTCCCAGATCCGGATGCGTTGCATGCCGACCGCCGCGACTCGGCGGCCGTCGGGTGTGAAGGCGACGTCGCTGCACGTGATGGGCTTATCCATCGGCACGCCCACGCCGGGCGCGTCACCATCGAACGTGAGCACGGCGCGCCGGCTGAACGGCTCGCGGGCGAAGTCGTACAGCCGCACCTGGCCTCGCCGCCCATTTGGCTCGAGGCTCGCGCCGCCCGCGGCCAGCGTGCGGCCATCCGGTGCGAAGGCGAGCGAGAATATGACAAATGGCTCGTTCTCCAGGTCGGGCGCCGCATGGCGGCGGTTGGTCGCGATGTCCCACAAACCAAGACCGTAACGCCGCCAGCCACCGCCAGGATCCGGCCATCCGGCGAAACAGCCAGCGGTTGGGTCGAGCCCGCTTCATCGATCCGGCGGATCTCACGTCCGCTCGCCACGTCCCAGAACCGAATCGCTCGGTCGGAGCCGTTGGTGACGAGAACTTTGCAGTCGGGCGTGAACGCCATTGCAGATATCCACCCGCCCTGGCAAACCATCTTGCACACCTCGCGGCGAGCCGCCACGTCCCAGAGCACGATTTCACCCGAGTCCTGCTGATCCTTCCGGGCATAGACTTGGCCGGCAAGGAACTTGCCGTCTGGCGAGAACGACACCGAGAAGATGCCTCCATTGGCCACACGTAACGTCGCAACTCGCTCGCCGGTTTTCGTATCCCAGAACATTACCTCGCCCGGATCGGCGTTGTAGGCGTGCGCTGTGGCCAGAAGCTTGCCGTCGGGTGAGAAAGCGACGCCGCGCGCGCGTCCTGCCATGCCGCGCAAGGGCAGGGTACGGATCCGCCGAAAAGCGATGTCATCACCGCCCGCTGCTCGATGTTGACGCACTCGATGATGATCGGGAAAGATTCCTTTCTCAGCATCGGGCGACGGAGGCAGGTCAAACGTCTCCAGAGCCATTTCGCGATCGTCGGGCTTGATCTCGATCGTGCGCTCGACCCACTTCACATCGTTTCCATACGCATAAATCGTAACCCGCCCGGGCGGCAACAGGAACTCGAGCTCGCCGCTCGTCGAGCTGGCGAACAGGGGGCGTGGGGTGCGATTGATGCTATCGCCCAGCACCACGTATGCGGCCCGCCACCAACCCGGACCGGTTAGCTCGGCGTGATACTTCGTCTCGAGCACGGGCAATCCGATGCTCTCGATTCGGACCCGTACCCGGCAGGCGGGACGCATGGTGACGACGATCGGCCTGTCGAGCCCCTCCCGCGTCACCTTGTGCAAGCCCACCAGCGGCCGACCCTCGCGCTGCCGGATCGCATAGATCCCCGCACCCTCCAGGTGCCCGGGGATTTCGAGCGTGAGCGCGGCCAGTCCCCGCGCATTCGACGTCGCCGCTTCGAGCGGCTCAGGGACAGTGAATGAAGGCTCATGGTCGGCATCGCGCTGAAAATACGTGCTCGCGAGTGCACCCTCCACCGGTCGTCCCTGTTCATCGACCAAGCGAATCGCCCTGCGCGTCGGATCGACGGCGCGCCTTCGCTCCTTCAGGCGGCGTTCAATCATCTCCGGAGAAGAGCCTCTGAACAGATCGATGAAGAACGCCGCGGCCTGACGGACCGCCGCGTCTTTGTCGGACAACATCGCCGCCAGCACCGCCGATTCCAGCCGCGACTTCTCATCACGGGTCATCGTTGCGACCACCGCATGTTCCCCCAGGACTTCGACTGCGCGCTTGCGCACGGCTGTGTCGCGGTCCTTCAGGGCGGCGAGCCATGCTTCGATCGTCTTGCCCTGGACGAGAGCGGGTCCATCCGCGGGCTTGGCCTGCGCGGCGGCATCCTTTTGGTCTTTGTCCTGCATGCCCCAAAGCGACGAAGCGTAACCACAGCAAAGCAGAATTGTAGTCAAGGCGGTTTTCTGGAACCTTGCTCGCACGGACGTATCCTCCGTGGGCCCTGGTGCTGAGGTGAAGACCGGGTTAATCCCCGAGGATACCGCGCTCGATGCTTCCACGCACGACCGTCAAAAACTCCGGCGACTGCTGCAGAGCGATTCGGTTAGACTTTGGCTATTTGCGACGCCCGGCATGCAAGCGACCGCTCCTATGAACTATCCCAATCTCATGGCCACCGTAGGCGGGACGCCCCTCGTCGAGCTCGGGCGTATTGCGACGCACCTCCCGGGCCGGATTTTCGCAAAACTGGAAATGCGAAACCCCTGTGGAAGCGTCAAAGATCGGGTCGGCGTCGGCGCTGATTGAGGATGCCGAATCGCGAGGCGCGCTCCAGCCAGGAATGACGATCGTCGAGCCCACAGGCGGAAATACAGGTATTGGACTGGCTTTCGTCGCGGCGATTCGGGGCTACGGGCTTATCCTGACGATGCCGCAAACGATGTCGGTAGAGAGAGTCGCACTGCTTGAGCAACTCGGCGCGAAAGTCGTGCTGACGCCCGGCATCCTCATGAATGACGCCGTTACGCGGGCAGAACAGATCGCAAGAGAGATCCCCGGCGCGATCATTCTCGACCAGTTCAAGAATCCTGCAAACCCCGAGATCCACAGGAGAACCACGGCGATCGAGATCTGGGAAGATACACAAGGCGCGGTCAATTGCTTCATTTCCGCCGTCGGCACGGGTGGAACGATTACCGGTGTCGGCGAAGTTCTCAAGAAGCGGAAGCCCGGTGTGCGCATCATTGCCGTCGAGCCCGCCAACGCCGCGGTGCTTTCCGGCGGCCCGGCAGGGAATCATCAGATCCCGGGAATCGGTGTCGGATTCGTCCCGGACGTGTTGAATCGCTCCATTCTCGACGAGGTGATCGCGGTCACGGATGAAGACGCATCCTCATGCGCGCGCCGGCTCGCCCGTGAGGAAGGGATTGTCGCCGGCGTTTCATCGGGCGCGGCGGTACACGCGGCCCTTGCCGTAGCCGGCCGGAAGGAAGCTGCCGGCAGAATGATCGTCGTGATCCTGGCCGACACCGGGGAGAGGTATGTGACCACACGTTTGTTTTCCGCGGGGAAGTAAACAGAAAACCTGAGTCAATGCGGCGGGATGTGCGATTGTCGCTGCTCAGTCAGTAATCGGAAATCCCGGCGATCCGATTCTGCCGGCGCGCCACGAATTCCTGGAGCTTCTGCCGGAATTCGGGATCGTTCCAGTCAGGTCGGGGCGGCGTATTTCCCTTCTCATAGAGGATTCTGAGACCGGCCAGATCGCGGTCGACCATGCCTTCGAGCAAGCCGGGGTTCGCGGGACTGGCACAGGCGTTCCTGGGCGAGAGGTGATATCCCCGAATCGCCGACGAAATCGTGATCCCTTCAGCGGGAACGCCTGTGGCTTCGAACCGGCCGCGATCGTCGAGCTCGATAATCTGAGAATCCCATGCGAGCTCGCGAGAGACGAGGATTCGTGTATGCGGCGGAACGGATTGACCGTCGTCGAGCACGATCTTTCCCGCCACCTTGTGCCCGTCCACGACGGCCAGGTCACCAACGTCAGTGGTGGTGCGATCGCCCCCGGTCTGGATTTCGTGAATGGGGATCGCTCCGTAGGTTTTCAGGCTGCTCATCAGCCCGTACACGTAGAGGCCATCGCTGGCATTCACGTTGCTGAAGAGAAATCGTCCCTCGTCGTCGGTCGCGATCTCGGCCCGGTCGATGTAGTGGGTGCGGTTCTCGGGCGGCCCGCCGATGGCTCGGTTCACTGTAACGTAGCCAACGCCGACGCGCGGCAGCGGCTTTCCCTTGTACACGACGCGGCCCGCGAGTAACGCGCCGCGGTTCAGCGTGATGGTTGCCTCGGCGTTGCCCGGGACCAGGGCGGCGGCGATCTTGCCCGCGAACCCCCGGGCCTTGATCTTCACGTCCACGTACTCGATCGGCGAGTTCGACGTCATGAGGAAGGCCCCGTCCTGGTTCGAAACCGCAACGGGGTCGAGGATGCCTGGTTTATTGCCCCAAAACGACTCGGTCTTGAACCAGTATGGCGAGATCTCGGCCCCCACGACCGGCTTCCCCTCCGGGTCGATCATGCGCCCACGAACAAAATGCCCATCCTTGAAGCGTTCCTTGTCGATCGGTGCAAGTTCGGCACGGATCGCGCTCTGGAGCGGATCGACCTTCTCGATGAACATCGGCTTGTAGCCCTCGCGCACCACGAGCACTCTGAAGATGAGGCTCGGGTCGAGCGACCGGATCACGAAGTCACCGGCATCATCCGTCTGCGCCGACTTGCGCAGTCGGCATAGCATGAGGGACAGTACGGATTGATCCCGACGCGAGCCGCCGCCGTGTAAATGAAAACGGTTGCATCCCGCACGGGCTCACCAGCCCGGTTTACCACGCGGCCGCCGAGGTCAACCTGATCGGGGTTTGCTCCGAGGAGCACGGCAAGCATGAGCGGCACCGACATGGGATGATCTCCGAGCGTGGACTCGGCCGCGGGATGCCGCGACCCCCCACTGTTTATTCATTTTCTCTTGAGGATCAGCAAGTGCGGGTTCTTGTTGCCTTCGCCGGCCCGGAACTCCGTCGGACGGGCCGTTCCGGGATCGCCAATGGCGATCTTGAGGGTCTCGCCGTCGAGTTCGTAGATGCCGAGTGTATCCCTCCCAGGCGGTGCGTTCGGGTCAAGAAAGTTCAGGGTCTTGGGTGTGGCCGTCTCGTCGATGCGGAATGATGCCGCACGGGACCGGTGCAAGCTCTTTCCAGGGCCTGACTGCGTCATCGTGATCAGTTTTCCCTTGATCTCGATGGTCACTATCGTGCCGTTCGCCGCATCGGCCTCGGAGGTCCATTCGCCCTGAAGCCTGGCGAGGTCGCCTTTCAATTCGGCCAAGGTTTCCGCAGGCTTGCTGGAATTTCCAGTGGCGACTTTGTTCGATGAGGCTTCCACGCGGTCCTTTCCATTCCCGCGCCGGAAGACCATGAGTACTCGGTACTGGTTCTTTTCGCCGGCCTTGAATTCCTTGGGCAGAGGATCGCCGACCCCGCCGCTGCAGACCGTGAGCGTGTCGCCGACCAGCTCATAAATTGCCTGACCATCGGGCGAGGGTTGGCCATCGGGCGCGCGGCCGTTTTTAAGCTCGAGCCAACGGGGCTTGTCTGACTCGTGGAGCTTCAGCTCGACCGAGTCGCGGCTGAACTCGCCGTCTGGCCCCTTACGCGTAGTCGTCAGCACGTGGCCTTTGACCTCCCAGGTATAGACTGCCCCGACGAGCGCCGGGATACCGTCGACCTTGGTCGTCGTCCACATGCCCTGGAGCCTGGCGATGTCGCCACGCAATGATGAAACGTCGAATGGAGCAGCCTGTATCGCAGAGTTGTCCCTGGTGCGCGCGGCGAAAGGAGGTTCCAGCCGATGACTCCCACGACGGACGTCGCCAGTCCGACCGCCAGCGCAGTGGCCGCGATCTTGCCCAGACGCGCCAGGTCCATAGCGCGCGCCGCTGATTGTGCGAGCGCGACCACCGACGCCGGGATCACGCCGGGCGCGCCGGTGCCCGCAGCCACGTGCATCCCCGCCCGCACAGTCTGGACCGCCAGAGTGGCCGGCACAGAGGCCGGTTCGGGCATCAGCCCCGGACCGGAGATTCCGGCCGACGCCATCACGCCGCGGCCGCTCAGCCGGGCGCGCAGCCTTTCCCGCCCGCGCGCCAGCCGGCTCTGCAGGGTGCCGAGCGGCCAGTCGAGCTGCCGCGCGGCCATCTCTTGTGTCAGGCCCTCGAGGTAGCAGAGCACGAGCGGCGCGCGGTACTTCTCCGGCAGCCGGCCGAGCTCCTCGTGAACCTCAGGCCAGGATTCGGCATCCGGCCGGTTTTCGCCGACTCGCCGCGCCGTCATCTCTCCCCCTCGCCGTTCGTGGACTCGCCGCCGGGCGGCGGCCACCCGCGCCTTGGCCGCAACGCGACGGGCGACCCCGTGGAGCCAGCTCGCGACCGAGGTTTTTTTCCTGATCGATCGCGCTCGCTGGGCGAGGATCAGGAACACCGCCTGGAAGGCGTCCTGCGCATCGTGCGGGTCGCCCAGCACCTGCTGGCAGACACCCAGCACCATCGGTCCGTGTCGCTGGACCAGCGCCGCGAACGCCGCCTCTTCGCGCCGGCTCGAGAATCGCTCGAGCAACGACGCATCCCCCAGCGAGCCGACCGTCCCCGACTCGAAAAGCGTGCCGAGGTCCCCAATGATTCCCGCCGATCGTTCGCCCACCATCGCTTCGTCCTCCACTGGCCGATCACCCGCTAACTGTTCATAGTGCCCGGCGGGCCGGGAATTATTCCAGCGGGCCGGGATTTTTTTACGCCGAAGGCGTTACACACCGGAGCGAAGGGTCGCGAAGCGCACCCTGGAAAAGATAACGCGAAGCGGTTGTCATGAATTCCGTCTCAACGACGTCCCGCGGTCGGATTAAATAGGATTCGCGATCGTACGCCAAGGAGGACAATGCCGTGGAGCCGGCGAAGAGAAGAATTCAGTTGCAGGTTCGCACGCTGCTGATGGCCGTGGCGACGGTGGGACTGGCCCTGGGCGTTTGGACCCAGTTCCAGCGGCTAGGGCGCATTCGAGCGGAATACAAGGGGGAGGCATACATGTGCTCGCTGATGGAAGACTCGGCGCGGGCCAGCGGTGAGATGAGCGAAGCAGACTGGCTGGCGCTCTGCCGCGACATCGAGCGGCGCAATCGCGACGGTGACGTGCCGAGATCCGGCGGCATTCAGGCGTTGGTTTTGCCCCCGCCATCGCCCGAAGTCCAGCGCAAGAGGGCCGATCATTACGCGGCCCTGCGGCGAAAGTACGAGCTCGCCGCTCGCTATCCTTGGCTCTTCGTCGCCCCCGACCCACCCGAGCCCGAGTGAGCAAATCGCGAGATATCCACGCCCTCGAGTCCGGTCGTTCGTGCTCGTGCTCGATTCCGCGCGAGAGGGCAGCGCAGTCAGCCGCATGCCGTATTCGTGCCTCACTCCGCGTTGAATTCTTGATATCGCTCGGGCGCATATCGCCTGGCCAACAAACCGGTTGCTTCCTCGAGTTTGATGGCTTGCACCAGTAAGCCTTCCTGCCCGTACGGCAGGTGCGCCTGGCACTGGCCCGACGGGTCGATGAGACTTGTCGCCGATTCCTGGAAGCGAAGTGCGTAATTGACGCTCGCAAAGTAGATCGTATTCTCCAGTCCACGGCACATCATGGCCTTTTCGTAGTAAGGACTGGCGACCGCGCCCCACTGCGTGAGACGGACTCCTTCTTGATCACTGCCCGTATGCTGGGGATGAAAGACGATCTTGGCGCCCCGCACTGCCGCCCAGCGCACCGTCTCGGGATAGCGCCAGCCCTCATGGCATATCGCCACGCCGAATTTCACTCCGTTGATTTCAAACAGTCGCCGCGTGTTTCCCGGCACATAGAACGGATCTTCGCTCGGGTCGATCTGGTTTTTGGTTTGGTATCCCAGAATCCGGCCCTGAGCGTCAAACACATAGGCGGCGATCTGCCGCCCCGCCTCTGTGAGCCTTTCCGTTCCGAGGATCGTGGCCACGGAATACGTTCGCGCCCAGTGCCCTAGGGCCTCGAGCACCCGCGCATGCTCCGATTGACCGAAGGGCAGCACGTCGATACCCACTCCTCTCAAACCCGGGAGGTAGGCTTCCGGGAAGCACACGATCGCCGCGCCTTGGGCTGAAGCTTCGGACATGAACCGCTCGATCTTGTCCAAGCCCGCATCAAGCGACAAGGCGACACAAGGCGACGCCAGGGCAATGATCATGGATGACCTCCCATGAGAATGTCCCGGTTGGCGGCGGCGGGGCCCCTCACTTCTCGATCCGAGACCACTCAATCTTCTGATCCAGGGCCTGCCGCAGAGTGTCGACGGTGTCGGGCGAGCCCACGAAGGTCTGGTCGGGGAAGCGGTAATAGGCCAACATGCTGGCCAGTATCTCCTGGCCCATGTAGGAGTTCAACCACATGCCGGCCAGGTACTGCAGCCGCAGGTTGCGGTCGGTGTTGATCTGGGCGCCGCGCGACCACTCCTTCAGAAAGGGTGCCTGCCCGGCGTACGTGGCGAGCATGTCGATGGCCTCCTCTGGTACCACCAACCCTACGGTCCCCGACTCGAACCCCCCAAACCCCACCTCGCGCAGCGACTGCTTGACAAGCTTATGGTCCGGACGGTCCAGCCGCCGTTGCAGGGCGTCGACGTCGATCACCGTCGGCTCGACCTCGGCGAACAAGACGGCGTCGTAACCGAGCCCCTCGCGATTGTTGCTCCACACGATGCCGTGGGGGAAGACCTGGAAAAATGTGCTGATCACGCTCTTGGCCGTGTCGAGGTTGCTCTCGTAGAGCGGGATCCACAGGCTCACGCTCCCGCCCGGATTCAAGTGCTCGCGGCAGATCCGGTAGTATTCGACCGTATTGAGTGCTGCACAGCCCTTGACCCAGGGGTCGATCGGGTCGGACGTGATGACGTCGAACTTCTCGCGGGTGGTGCGCAGAAAGTGCCGGCCGTCGTCATACACCACCTCGACCTGCTTGCCGTTAACCGTATGGGGGTTCTCGCGGGCGATACCGTCGACAACGTGGTAATTTTCCTTGCCGAACATCGGCGTCACGACGGTAGGCACGAGCGGCTCGATGTCGCAGATGACGATGCGCTCGACATCGGGGTGAACCACGAAGGAGCCGGCGGTGACGCCCGCGCCGCAGGCAACGACCAGCACCGACTTGGGCTTCTTGTGCAATAGAGCCGGGATGTGTCCCAGCATGCGCTGCAGCCGCATGTCGGCGGTCTCGGTCGACGCCTGGATCTTGCCGGCGCCGTGGAAGCTGCGCACGCCCTCGCTCGTCGTCGTGACGGCGACCGAGACGTTCCTCCCCTCGCCGACATACGCGCAGGAGACGTTCGGGTCGCCGAGAAACCCGGCGGGTACGTCCCTGACGGCGCCGGCTCCAGACCATGCGAGCCAGCTTGCCGCTTTTCGGCCAAAAGCCACGACCTGCCACGGCACCGGCGTCACGCTCCACGCGAGCCAGGCGGCCCCTCCCATCGCGGCCGCCAGCGCCGCCGCGCCGCCCACGCGCACCAAGCGCGGCGCCGTGTAGGTCAGGCTTTCCAGCCTGACAACTTGCTGTTCGCGCACCGCGTGCGGCGCCGACCAAAGCATGGGGACGAGGACCACGACCGCAGCCGCCGCGGCCAGAGCGACGAGCGCCCGCTCGGCGCCCGCCGTGCCGACGGCGGGGATCAAGACCAGGCTGAACAACAGCGCCGGCGATGGCGCCGATCGTGTTGGCCGCGTAAACCCCTCCGACCAAGCGCCCGGGGTCCTGGCCGCGCGCGGCGACCGCCGCCAGCGCCAGCGGGAAGCTCGCTCCCCACAGGCACGCGGGCGGCAACAGGGCCCAGAGCGCACGCACCAGGTCGAGCTGGAACGTGTACCAGGGGCTCGCCGAGAGCCCGGGCACGATCGGCCAGTAGGGAAGTGACTTCGAGATCATGACCGCGGTCCAGGCGATGGCCGCGGTCAATAGCCACTGGCAGGCGCCCAGCGCCACCTGCGCCGAGCGAGCCCGCTGCGCCAGAGTGCGCCAGAGCTGCTGCCGATTCCCAGGCCGATCAGGAACACGGCCAGGATCAACGAAAAGGTGTACACGGTGCCGCCGAGCAAGAGCGACAGCAAGCGCGTCCAGACCACCTCGGCGCCGAGCGCCGCCATTCCTGAGAGGGCGATCGCCAGATACACGGCCCACGTGCCGGCCGTGCGCCCGGCGCTCCCCGCGGTCGCGCGCCGCGCCGGCACCTCGTACCGGGCCGGGCCGGCCGCCAGGGCCAGGGCGATCGCGGCCACGGTCACGTTGAGTGCAACGGCGAAATAGGTCGCCGTGGCCATGTCGTAGACGCGCAGCAGGTAAAAGCCGGTCAGCAGGCAGCCAAGCACCGCTCCGGCGATGTTGCCACCATAGAAAAAGCCCAGCCACGACACACCCCGAGCGTCGCTCTCGACCCAGCGCGCGTACGGCCGGCAGCGTGGCCCCCATCAAGAGCGTGGGTGGCACCAAGCACACGCCGGCCACGGCCCCGCGCACCAGGATACCCGCCAGGCCGTGGCCTGCGTAACTAACGTACACATGTTCAATAGAAGGCATCTCGAACAACACCAAGAGCCCGAAGGCGCCGATGCCCAGCTCGAGAACGGCGTAGACTCGCAAGGGGTGCCGGCGGGCAGAGACGATGCGCGGCAAGAGCAGGCTGCCGGCGCACATGCCGCCCATGAACGTCGCCAGCAGCACGCCCAGCGAAACGGCGGTCGAGCCGATCAACAATTGCAGGAGCTGGAGCCAGACGACTTCGTAGACAAGCGCCGCACAGCCGCTGCCCACGAACAGCAAAAGCAGCACGGGCAGAAACGGGCGCGGCGCGGCCGGCGGCGCCTCGCCGGAATAGACGACGGTCACGCCGGCGCCTTCGGGCGACGGTTGACCGGCTTCGACGACCTGAATGCCATCCTGGACTCTACTCTGGAATTCCATGGTGCCATTGTCGGCAAGCGTGCGTGCCGGAGCAACAGCGTCCTTACGAATACGATTGCCTTTACCTGGCCCTCGCCGAGCGGGAAGGATGTGAAGCCCAAAAACTTGGCAGCGTGGAGGCCGAAGCGGCCGTTGCGGCGCCCGCTCTCGCAAGGGCGTTACTCACTGACAGCGACCCCACTATCCGCAAACGAGCCGCCGTGTCCCTCGCCAATAATGAACATCTCAACGCCGCGGGGCATCGGCGGTGAGTACAAGGGCCATCGTTGCCCAACTGGTGGCGAAACACGAGATGAACTGCGACCGGCCGTGCGGAAAACCGCTTTCAAAGTAAGGCTGGACCGGTACGCTGCGGCTTTCGACCAGCCAGGAACCGTCGTCGAGCTGGGTCTTCAGCAAGTACTGCACGCCGCGCCGATACGCTGGATCTGCTAAAGAGCGCTGGCCTGCCTGGTGCAACGCGACGAGGGCCTGGCCGGTGGCGTAGGCATCACTGGGCATCGATGCGAGCTGACCCCAGCCGCCGTCGTCCCTCTGCTCGGCGAGCAGCGCGGCAATCGCTTTGGCGATTTCATGTTCGCCGGCGCCCGCCCATTTCAGGCCGAAAAGCTGAAACGCTCTGGCTTCGGTCGTGGTCGTGGTCGCTTTCACGAGCCAGTCCCGCGCCTTGCCAATTCGCGCCGTGATCTCATCGCGGCGCCCCGGCGGTCCGAAGTGCTGCAGCCCGCGCACCGCGAGCGCCGTCGCAGTGTAGTCACCGTCATTGGCGGGGGGCCGGGGAAGCGTCGTTCGCCAACGGCCGTCCTCCGCTTGTTTGAGTGTGAGGTAATGAACGAGCGCGTCGGTCGTTTCGTTCCGCGCCACTCCGGCGGCGGCCAACCCGAGCAGCCAGTAGCTGGCATCGAGCTGGTCGGCGACGCCCGTGCCCTGGAGCAAGCGCTCGCGCCGGACTTCCAGCAGCCGCTTGGTGGTTTCCGCCTGAAGTTTCGCCTTCTTCTCGTCCACGCGAACGCCGCGCTCGCGGGACAACTGAATCGCCAGGGCGGGAAGCGACTGGTGGTGACAGGAAACGCAGCCTTCTCCAGACTTCGCAAAGAAGGTTTCGCCGGTTTGCTGCAACAGCGGCAGGGCGGCCTCTACGGCCTTGGCGACCGTGTTGTCGTCGCCCATCCGTTTGAGCGCGCGGTGCGGCGGGCTGGCGGAGCGGCTCGGGCGCCCCCTCGGACCAGCGCCTGGACGATCTCGCGGCTGCCGCGCCGGCGGGCCCAGTCGAGTGCGCTGCTGTTGCTCGAGTCCTTCGCGTCCAGGATCGCGCCCCTCGCGATTAAGAGGTTCACGAGCGTGGCGTCGCCCCGCTCACTGGCGGCTGCGCAGATCAGGGGCGTCGCACCCCCGAGGCTCTCACGGACATTGAGAAGAGCGCCTCGGTCAAGAAGCAGCTTCACGAGATCAGTCGTACCGCGGGCCGCCGCCCAGAGCAGGGGGGTCCGACCGGAAATGGTTTCTGAAGCATTCACGTCGGCACCGTGGGCGAGCAACTTGTTGGCAACGTCGCAGTCGCCGGCCAAGGCCGCCGTGTGCAGCGCGGTATAGCCCGCCCGATTCTTTGCGCTGGCGTCAGCCCCATTTGAGAGCAGAAGCTCTACGACCGCTCGGTTTCCTCCCTCGACGGCTGCCATCAGCACGGAAAAGCCGAGATGACTGTAGCGAACATCGGCGCCCTGGTCGCGCAGCAGCCTCACGACCTCGGCGGCGCCCGCGCTGCCGACGGCGATCATGAGCGGCGTGCGGCCCGAATCGGCCCGGGCATTGACGTCTGCCCCGCGGGCCAACAAGGCTTTGGCCTTGTCACGATCACCGACAGCCCACATGAGGGCTGTCGCCCCAGCCTGGTTCCTGGTGTTCACATCCGCTCCGCGGTCGAGCAGCGTCTGCACGAGTCGGAGGTCGGCGACGACCGTGGCAAGCATGAGCGCGGTCGTGCCATGGTCGTCACGGGCATTCACATCGGCGCCTTGCCGCAGCAACCGTTCAACACCCCGGTGGTCGCCGGCACGGACGAGCTCAAAAAACTCTGCACGCGCGGGCCCGCCTTGTGCACGCGCGCGGACCGCCGGAAAGCCGACGAGCAAGCACGCCGCGGCCAGGACGGGCAATTTCAAGAAGTCAAGCGACGACAGTGTTTTCATCGAGCAGATATTCGAAGTAAATGTGTGGCGTATTTCGATAGGAGGCGCGTCCAACTTCGGTACAGCCGCACCGAACGTAAAACCCGCCGGCGCCGGCCGCGGCGTCAAAGGCATCGAGCCGAACAGCGTCTGCCGGCCAAGCGCGCGCGGCCTCGATGGCCGCTTCGAAACTTCGTTTGCCGAGCCCCTGGCGCTGCTTGGCCGGCGCGACGGCCATTCCCCGCAGATACAGTGGCCGTCCGCACGGGGTGAAGTAGCTCGTATCGATCGACCAGGGTTTCTTGGTCGCCAGTTGCAGCGTCGCGACGATCTCGTCTCCCTCGAGCGCCACGAACACTTGCGACGTGCGCAACGCCAGCAGCACGCCCTTCTCCGAGGTTTTCATGGACCAGATCCCATGGCCATGCCGAACTGTCAGATCAACAGCGACCGCCGTGTGCAGGGCGGCCAGCGATCTGGCGTCGTCAACGGTTGCTGGTCGAAGACAAAAATCCGGCGGGCGTGACACCTGATGCTCCGTCCCCAGTGGGCTCGCCCTAGAAACTGTGCAGGCCGGCCGCTGCATCCGATCGGACCGATCGGACGGATCTGACCGATCAGACGCGTTGGCCGGGGCAGGACGACGGGCGCACAAGCGAAGGACCCGCGTCTACTCCATCGCGCGCATCGCGGTTAATATTAACCTGTCGCGCGCGTTTTGGTGATGCGCAATTCTGGTTCCTTCGCCCCGGCGGGGCAGCCACGTATCAGTTCCCCATGGCAATGCCCTGGGGAACTCGCATCCAATGTCCCAAACGATTGCCGCCTCGCCCCCTGCGAAGTTCCTGCCGCCCGGACCCCCGTATCCGTCGTGGTGGCAGCTTGTCCGCTTCACGTTCGACCCGCTTGGGCTTCTCGACCTTTGTCACCGCAATTACGGCGACGCCTTCACGCTGAGACCCGCTCGCCGCGGTATTTATGTCATGCTCTCCGATCCGGAGGTCGTTCGCGAGGTCTTCCGCGCTGACCCTGAAGTGCTCCACTCGGGTGAGGCCAACGCGATCTTCAGAGCGACCGTCGGGCGGCACTCGGTCTTGGTGCTCGACGAAGCCCCGCACGCACGGCAGCGTCGCATTCTGGTCCCGCCGCTAAAGGGCGAGCGGATGCGGTTCTTCTTCGACGCCATGCGGCTGGAGACGTTGGAAGCCGCGCGCTCTTGGCCGCGCAATGCGCCGTCCCCGCGCTGCCGGTGATGCGAAGGATCACGCTCCGCGTCATACTCCGCACGGCGATGGGCCTGGCCCCGGGCCCGGAGATGGACCGCTTCGAGCGCAAGATCGAGACTTTACTGTCCAACGGGCGGCAGCGCTACGCGCTTATCCTCATGACGATCGTCCCGATCGAGCGCTTTACCGGGTCGCGGTGGGCTCCGTTGTTCCGACAACTGAGCGATCTGGACGACGATTTGTTCGCGCTGATTGCGATGCGGCGGCGGGGCGAGCACCGGCCAAGCGCCGACAACGTGCTCGACGACTTGCTTACTGCAAGGCACGACGACGGCTCACCGCTCGATGATCAGGAGGTGCGCGACGCGCTGTTCACGATCCTGATCGCGGGCCACGAGACGACCGCGCTGGCGCTGGCCTGGGCGCTGGCCGAGATCGCCGAGCGCCCGCAAGTCGTCGACCGAATCGCCGATGAGCTCAGGCGCGCCACCGGCGGCGGCCCGCCCGAGGCCGAGAACCTGCCGGCGCTCGAGTACCTCGACGGGGTGATTCGCGAGAGCCTGCGGCTGCGCCCGGTCGCGCCGTTCGTCGTGCGCAAGACGGTGCGGCCTTTCTCAGTGGGCGGCCGGGACTACCCGGCCGGGGTGGTGCTTTGCCCGTGCTCTTACCTGGTCCACCGGCGCGAGGATCTCTATCCGGGCCCCGAGCAATTCCGGCCGGAGCGATTCCTCGAGCGGAAATTCGGGCCACACGAGTGGTTCCCCTTCGGCGGCGGCAACCGGGTCTGCCTGGGCATGCCGTTTGCGCTTTATGAGATGAAGGTGCTGCTCGCGACGCTCCTGAGCCAGGTCCGGCCGACGCGCCCGCCCGGCGCGCGATCGCGCGCTCGGCGGTACGGAATCGTACTGGGGCCCGATGACGGGGGGAGGATCATAGTTGAGCGTTGGGCGAACGTAGCTCGGGCTTTAGCCTGACGACTTTGACGAACCGGCCGAGGAGCTTCGCGAGTACACGGAATCAGAGATCATCAGTTTCGCCGTACTTGTCCGTGGCCTAGCCTTTGGAGCGACTCATAATGAATAGTCGCCGCTATGCCGCAATCGGCTCGCCACTCACTCGTTTTTGATCGCCACCAGCTTATCGAGGAGCGCCTGGTCGTTGTTGCTGATGCGGAGGATGTGTTGTTGATCCTCTTTGGACAAAATGCTGCCATGTTGCAGCAGGATGCGGAGTGTGCCCAACTGCCAACTGTGAATTGCGTATCCCACGGCGTTGAATTCGTAGAAAACTTCGTTGGCGGCGTCAGAATTACGCGCCAGTGCCTGGCGTGTCCCTTCCTCGTCGCCGCAGGCCACGTAGCAACAGAGGTGCGCATCGGCCCCGTGGTCGATGAGGTAGTGAATCAGTTCGTCGCTACATTCCTGCGACGTGCGGTGCAGTGCCGCGGTGCCGACCGCGTCCGACCGATTGACATCGGCCCCGCGCTCGACGAGCAGCTTCACCGCGGCCAACCGGTTGTTCTGCGCGGCGTGGAACAGCGCGGTTTTCCCTTCAGCGTCTAGACTATCAATCACGCCGCCGTCCCGATCAAGGATCGACGCGATGAGGTCGGTTCGCCCTGTCGCCGCGGCCTGGATCAGATCGACCTGTGCGTTGTGATCCAGCAGCAGTTGGATGATGTCTTCCGCCGGTTCGAATTTCCATGGCCCGCCGTGACACGCTTCCATCAGCGCGGTCCGGCCCCGGTTATCCAGTGCATTCACGTCGGAATGATAACGCAGGAGAATCTCGACGACATCGCGGTGCCCCGATCGCGCCGCATAGTGCAATGCGGTCATGCCGTCCGAGGTGGTTGCCCGCGCCAAGTCCGGATTTCGCTTCAACAGAATCTCGGCGTCGCTCGCCTTGCCCAGAATCGCGCAGGCGAAAATATCGGCCACTGCTCCATGCTCCAACAGAAAGTTGATTTACGTCCGCAGTTCGACCTTGAGCGCGGCCACGTTCCGGCGGGGCGGGGCGCCGAACATCCGCCGGTATTCTCGGCTGAACTGGGACGGGCTCTCGTACCCGACGCGAAACGCGGCCTCGGCTGCGTCGAGACCCTCGCCCAGCATCAGCCGCCGGGCCTCCTGGAGGCGCAGCCGCTTCTGGTACTGGAGCGGGCTCATCGCCGTCACTCCAACACGTCGCACCTTCCGCTGATCGGCCTCTCCAGTGTCTTACCAGTATATCCGCGACAAAGGCTTGCGCCAGCGAGCGCTCTCAAAGTCGTGGAGGATTAAGCAATAATCCAGGACGATCGTTCTACCGGCCCTGAAGGGATCATGACTAGAATTCCTTGATCGAGCGAGGTGTCCGACAGAGGAGCAGCTCGCAGATGGTCCGCCGCAGTTTCGTCAAAATCGTCGGTGCTATCGCACTCGCCTTTCCCGCGAGGAAGCGCGCGCGAGCCAACATCGCTCCGACGCAACAAAAGGACTCGAACATGGAAATCAAAAGAAATGGCTCACAGCCGTCCGGCAAAGGACCCGCCGACTGGTTTACGGGTACGGTGCGCATCGATCCTTTGTTTCAAGCACACGCTCCGGCACGCGCGGCCGGCGCGAGTGTCACCTTCGAGCCAGGCGCTCGCACGGCATGGCACACCCATCCGCTGGGCCAGACGCTGATCGTTACGGCCGGTTGCGGCTTGGCACAGCGCTGGGGCGGTCCGATCGAGGAAATTCGACCCGGCGACGTGGTCTGGTTCCCGCCGGGGGAGAGGCATTGGCATGGCGCCGCGCCCGCCACGGCCATGACGCACATCGCCATTCAGGAACAGCTCGATGGCAAAGTCGTCGACTGGTTGGAGCAGGTCAGCGAAGAACAATACCAGGACCAAGTGAAGAATTGAGGAAAAAATGCAGAAGCGTAAACTTGGAAACAGCAACCTGGAAGTGTCGGCCATCGGGCTCGGCTGCATGGGCATGAGCTTTTCCTACGGGCCGCCCATGGACAAGCTGGCGGCGATCTCCTTGATCCGGGCGGCCGTGGAACGCGGCGTCACGTTCTTCGACACCGCTGAAGTGTACGGCCCGTTCACGAACGAAGAGCTTGTGGGCGAAGCCCTCGCTCCATTTTGCAAGCACGTGGTGATCGCCACCAAGTTCGGGTTCGAGCTTCATCCCGACGGCCGGCCTGGCTGGGTTGGTCTGAATAGTCGTCCCGAGCATATCAAGCAGGCCGTCGAGGGCTCGCTCACGCGACTCGAGGTCGAAACAATCGACTTGCTCTATCAGCACCGGGTTGACCCGGATGTGCCGATCGAAGACGTGGCGGGAGCCGTGAAGGAGCTGATTCAGGCAGGTAAAGTCAAGCACTTCGGCCTCTCTGAAGCAGGAGTGCAAACAATCCGTCGCGCACACGCGGTCCAGCCGCTAACTGCTCTCCAGAGCGAATACTCGCTGTGGACGAGAACCCCCGAGAAGGAAGTGATACCGACCCTTCTGGAACTCGGAATCGGCTTTGTTCCGTACAGCCCTCTGGGCAAGGGTTTCCTCACGGGCAAGATCGACCAGAATACCACCTTCGACAGCTCCGACTTCCGCAGCACCCTCCCTCGCTTCACGCCCGAGGCGCTCAAGGCAAATCAGGCCCTGATCGATCTGCTCGCCAAGATCGGAGCAAGGAAAAAGGCGACCCCGGCTCAGATCGCGCTCGCGTGGTTGCTGGCCCAGAAGCCGTGGATTGTTCCGATTCCAGGCACCACGAAGCTGCATCGCCTGGACGAGAACATCGGGGCAGCTTCAGTCGAGCTCACGGCAGACGATCTGCGTGAGATTGCCACCGCTGCCTCCAAGATCACCGTGCATGGGGCTCGGTACCCCGAAAAGCTGGAGCAACTGACAGGCCGCTGAGCGCGACAAAAGGCTCTCACGGCGTCTTGTCGCCCCGACCACCGTTCCCCTATCGCCCATCGTCGGATCGCGCGGTCGGTTTGCGCTTGTTTGGCGCAGAATCAGATTCTTGAACGATGAATGTCTTAAATCCCCCCAGGTCGACCCGGCGAAATCCCCCAATCGAGCTAGGTCAGTACAACGACCTTCCCGCTCGCTTGGTTCTCTTCCATGCACCGGTGTGCTTCGACAATCTCGTCCAGGGGAAAGACTTTGCCGACCGGCACTCGCAACGTGCCCGCCGCGACCTGCTCGACCAAGCTCTGGAGCGGCAGGCCCATGAAGTCTTCCGCTGTGCCGCTATAGGTTGTGAGGTTTACCGCGGTGGGGATCGCCTCCATCGGACTGAATTTGTCGAACCACCACGTGTCGCCGACGATGCCGGTCATGCAAACCACGCCTCCCTCTCTGGCGCAATGCAGCGAGTCCTTGAGCGTCGTCGTGCCAATCAACTCGAGCACCTTGTCGAAACCAGGCGGGCGCACCTGCTTCACTTGCTCAACGATCGCGCCAGTATCGATGAAGACATGATCTGCGCCGTTCTCCTGTAACAACTTCTTCCGGTCAAGCTTGCGGGTCGTCGCAGCAACGACGGCGCCCCGACGCTTGGCGAGCGCCGCCGCTGCCAGGCCGATGGAGGTCGTGCCACCGCGGATCAGTAGATGCTCGCCTTCCATGAGACGCAGCGATTTGAACAGCGAGCCCCATGCGGTCTGAAGCATCTCAGGAAGAGCGCCAAGCGTTTCCCAGGAAAGCTCGCTCCTGATTGCCTGTACCTGCGTTGCGGGCACGCATACATATTCGGCGTAGCCGCCGTCGAACTGCCGCCCCATGCCGCCCATCGCCGTCGCGACAATATCGCCGTTGCGGAATTCCTTACCCGGAGCGTCCTCGACGAGGCCGGCCGCTTCGATGCCCAGGATACGCGGAAACTTGACGTCGGGCGAGAGCCCCCGACGGGTAAAGAGTTCGGATCGGTTGAGCCCGAACGCCTTGACGCGGATCAACACTTGCCCGGCCTGCGGCTTCGGTATCGGCCGGCTCTCGACCTTCAGGACTTCCGGCCCGCCCGCTTCGTAAATCACCACGGCTTTCATCGTTGTCTCGGGCGCTCCTGTCTCCAGCCCCACTACCCACTTGTCGACCCGGTTGGAAGCCGTGGTGGCTCCAGCCATGCTTCCGGACCCGGTGTTGCAATTTGGTTATCGGGAATCCATCCTTGCCGGCGTCGAAGGTTTGCCATCACCCCCGTTCCTCCCAAAGGCGAAATCCTCCCAGGAAGGCATTGGCGTTGTCGCCGGCTCGGCAGCCGGCAGGCAGCTCTTTCAGTTTCTTGACGTTTCCACCCCCCAAGACGACGTTGTCGGGTTCGAGCGCGGCGATCAGGAGGGCGACGACGTTCCGCAACGTAGCGCCGCCATCTCTTCTTGCCGACCCGTTCCAACCCGCGGGCGCCGACATAGTCCTCGTAGGTGCCTTTCCTGTAAGGAAGATGGCCCAGCTCCATCGGCTCGACGATGCCCTCGACAATCATGGTGGAACCCAGACCGGTCCCCAGTCCCAGGAACAACAGCTTGCCGCCCTTGTAGCTCCCCAGGGCTTGCATGGCCGCATCGTTGATAACCTTGACAGGGCAGCCAAAGGCGGATTCATAGTCGAACCGGACCCATCCCGCGACCAGGTTATGCGGCTCGGCAACCGGCCGACCGTGCAGAACGGCTCCCGGGTAGCCGACGGCCACCACGTCATAACTCCAGTCCCTGGCAATCTCCTTGACTCCGGCAACCATCTGTTCGACGGTCAGGGTTGGTCCAGAGACGAACTGCCGAGGTTCGCTTTGCCCGGTGGCGAGGAGTTTTACGTGAGTGCCGCCCACGTCAACGACCAGCACGTTCATGGCGAACTCCTTAACCGGCCTTCGAAACGGCGACGCTCTTGGAGGCGATCGCCGCCGAGAGTTCGGTCCCGGACTGATCCCGACGCCTACATTATTACCCGGTCCCGCAGTCACGATCGAGAT
The DNA here is from genome assembly GCA_963830625.1 of uncultured Isosphaeraceae bacterium. Taxonomy (GTDB): domain Bacteria; phylum Planctomycetota; class Planctomycetia; order Isosphaerales; family Isosphaeraceae; genus CAWHMZ01. Next base: position 110,010 of record CAWHMZ010000019.1, read on the forward strand.
TCGTGTCCGAAAGCCGAAACGGCTGCACCAATTGTGGGGATGTCAGATACCCTCCTTCTGCAGAGCTCGAGCCCAATCCGCTTTTCGAACCCGCCGGCGATTCCGTCATTGTTCGCCTTGCCGAGGTTGGGTCGTGAACGTGTAGAGGATGATCTTCCATTCGCCGTCCATTCGACGGAGGACGAAGATTTCGCGGTTGAAATCCAGCGTCTTCGACCCGTCCTTCTTGTGTAGCTCCGTCTGGCCGACGGGATGGTGCGTCCGCACGATCGCAATCTCGCCGTAGATGTCCACCGCGTCGTACTGGAAGTCGGTGTTGAACTTGATGGCTTGAAATAGGGTTTCGTATGGCTTCGACATCGCATCAATGCCGATCACGGTCGCCTTTTCATTCCACTCGGCGACCGCGTTCAGGGGCAAACAAGGGGCGGATCTTGGAAAAGTCGGAGCTGTTCAAGCCGTCTTGATAGCGTTCGACGACCGCCTTGACCATCTTCTGCACGGCGGCCACCTGAGCGTCCTGCGAGTAGCTGAATGCCCCGGACGTTCCGCCGTCCTTGCCCCGCTCGTCGCTGGGATAGGCGAGTCGGATCGAGAGAAGCAGGGCCGTGACAGCGCCAGCCGCGATCCAAGCAGATGCTCTCATGGGTCTTTCCTCCGGATTTGAGTGTGCCCCTCAGCCCACGCTGACGAGCTTTAATCCTTCAGTATCTCGCTGCCGAACTGAATGCCCGCGGTGCGGCCGGTCTCGATGAACAGGTTCAGGAACGCCGGCACCGTGTCCTTCCTCAGCCAGTCCCGCTGCAGCTCGCAGAGGAGCTGCGTCCAACTGATCAGCTTGCCGCCGGCGGCCTTGACAGCACTCGCGAACTCCACGTCCTCCCAGGCATTGATCTGGGTGCGGTCGTGGGTTCACTGGCCATGAGGCACCTCATTGCTGCGGCGGCGGGTTGATGACGGAAAAGCTATAACGGGCTATCTTCCAGGTCTCACCAGCAGCCTTCTTGAAAATGAACAGTTCCTGGTTGGCCTCGGGAACGAAAGCGCCGGTCGCGTTGATCTTGATCGTCCCGGTCGAAGTCGTGCACGCGAACGCCCACTCAGGAGTCAGCTCAACCACCTCGGCCACGTGGAACGCAATGTCCAAGGCGATCGCCTGGAACACACCGACGTAGGCGTTGCGAACCGCGGCGGAGCCCACGGCCGGCGGCGACTCCTGCGCCATCAGGACGCCGTTGTCGGTGTAGAGGCGCATGACGGCGTTGGCGTCGGCTGCTTTGAGTGCTGCCGCGTAGTTTGTCAGAACGGACACAATAGCTTTCTGATTCGTAGTCATGGTTATTACCTCCTCATTGAAGCTAAGCGGCACGGTGATCGGGTCCCCCCACGATGCGTCTCACCAAGCACCCGCGAGGGTCCGCGCATCGACGACGACCATGGCGCCCTAGCACTCGTGTTCGACAGAGGGCCTGAGAAGTTGGCAAGCACCGATTTGAGGCGTAAACTAGCGGTCGTGAGCGATTTCTGTCTCAGATCGGACATGAGCAAAGCCAACACCACTTCCGTCGTTCAGCACTACCTCGATGAGCTGGCCGGCGACTCGCCGCCAGAACCGATCGTCAGGGCTTTACTGGACAAGTCGGCTCGTCGCCTTTACGTCTTATGTTCCACGTGGTTGTTTCAGAGTTATCCGCGTTTGGCGCGCCCTCCCGTGAATCTGGCCGCGGATGAAATGCTGAGTGCAGTGGTCGAGCGTCTGCTGAAGCGCTTCGCTCCGCGCGTCCGCAAACGGTTCGCCAGTTCTTTGCCCTGGCGAATCAGCACATTCGCTGGGAGTTGAATGATCTGTCGCGGCGCTTAGACAAACAGCCGCTCTTCGTGGAGCTGGAGTCGGAAGAGGTGCCAGCTCCGGCGAGTGACGGCTCGGGACTGTCCGAGGATGGCTGCCGAATGTTGGAGGCCATCGACAAGCTGCCGGAAAACGAGCGCGAAGCCTTCGATCTCGTCCGCATTCAAGGGCTTACACATACGGAGGCCAGCCAGATCTTGGGCGTAACACCTCTGACCGTGAAACGGCGATTGAATCGCGGCTTGCGCCTGCTGGCGAATCAGTTAAGTGATCTCCAGCCGCCCGAATAGCGGTCAGATGCTCCCCTGAAAGGATGGGAAAGCCATGGCCCACGACTCTCGGGTTGCGCACCTGCTCGATGAATTATTCGACGATCAGCTTACGCCGGAAGAGGCATGCCGCGACCATCCAGAGCTCTTGCAGGAAGTGCGCAAACAGTGGCTGCGGATGAGCGCCCTGCACGCGAAACTGGAAGATCGCTTTCCTTCCCCGCGCGCGCAGCTCGAAGAGGATTCGCAGACGGAGAAATCGCTGGTCCGTTTACCGCAAATCACCGGCTATCAAGTGGAATGTGTTCTGGGACAGGGCGGCATGGGCGTCGTCTACAAAGCCCGGCACTTGAAGCTCAATCGAGCGGTTGCCATCAAGATGCTTCCGGCCGGAACCTATGCCGGGCCGCAAGCGTTGGCCCGTTTCCTTGGGGAAGCGAAGGCGGTGGCTGGACTTCGGCATGCCAATATCGTGCAAGTCCACGACATGGGGGATGTGGATGGCTGGCCGTACTTCACGATGGAATTCCTTGAAGGCGGTAATCTCGCTCAGAAGATCGCCGGCCAACCACAACCGGGCCGCCAGGCGAGCGAAATCGTCGCCGCGCTGGCCGGGGCCATACAGGTTGCACATCAGAATGGGATCATCCACCGCGACCTCAAACCCGCCAACATCCTGCTCACGGCTGATGGAACACCCAAGATTTCGGACTTCGGGCTGGCCAGGCGGTTCGAGAACGACGTACACCTGACCTTCAGCGGCACCAGAATGGGAACGCCCAGTTACATGGCGCCCGAACAGGCCCTCGGCAAACGGGGCTTGATCGGTCCCGCAGTGGACATCTACTCCTTGGGCGCCGTGCTCTACGAGATGCTCACAGGAAGGCCGCCGTTTCGGGCCGAGACGGCTCGGGACACAGAGCGTCAGCTTCTGACCGAAGAGGCGGTGCCGCCAAGGCGCTTCAGCGCGGCCATACCACGCGATTTGGAAACGATTTGCCTGAAGTGCCTGGAGAAAAATCCGCAGCGCCGTTACGAAACGGCCGAAGCTTTGGCAGCGGATCTCCGCCGCTTCGAGCGGGGCGAAGTCATTGCCGCTCGGCCTGCGTCATTCCTCGAACGCGCCTTGAGATCGGTGCGCCGTCATCCCACGCTTGCCGCCGCACTCTTGTTCGGACTCCTTATGATCCTGGCCGCAGTCGGCGGCTCCTTATGGCTCATCGCAGAGCGCCAGACGAGCCGGCATGGCATTGAAAACGATTTGCAAGAGGCGGTACGACTGCAAGGGAAGTCACAATGGTCCGAGGCGCAGACTGCCCTGGAGCGGGCAAGAGGCCGGCTCGGCGATCGCGGGTTCCCTGACTTGAGGGGATTGCTGGATCAAGCGGACCGCGATCAAGCGGCCGCTGCCCGTCTCGATCAGATTCGCTCAGATCGAGCTATCAGCAATGGAGGGCGTTTCGGCAGCTCACGCCCCATCGCCGAATACGAATCGATGTTTCGCTCTTGCGGGATCGGCCATAGAGGCGACGATCCCGCGCTGGTCGCGAGCCGAATCGAGCGATCCAACATCCAGGCGGTCCTCGTAGCTGCCATTGAAGATTGGGCTGCCATCACGGAAGACGAGGCCTATCTTGATTGGCTGTTACAGGTCGCTCGCCGGGCGATACATGATCCGACCGGTTGGCGCCAGCGTGTACTGACATTAGTTGTTTGGACCAAGCGGTCGGACCTCGGGCAATTGCTCGCGTCTGCGCCGGTCACTGAGAATTCCGTCCCCTTGCTGCTGGCGCTCGGCGAGCGATATCACCGGCAAGGCGGCAACCCGGTCGAATTGTTCAAGAAATGCCAGAAGGTTCGGTCCAATGACTTCTGGGCCAATTTCTCGCTTGCGTGCGCTTTGAAAGCACACAAGAACCCGACCGAGTCGATCCGGTACTTCCAGGCGGCCGTGGCAATCCGGCCCGATTCGGGGCTTGCGTACAATGAACTCGGACTCACATTGAAAGACCTACGGCGGTTCGATGACGCCATCGAGATGCTCCAGGAAGCGGTGAGAGTGGATCCGGTGGTGGGCGCGTGCGTTGGTAACCTGGGCATGATGCTCTCGTGGGGCGGTCGACATGCCGAAGCCATCCCAACATTGAGACAGAGCATCAGCCTCATACCGGGCATTGCCATGCTCCACGGTTGCCTGGGCTGTAGTCTGTACGCAGTCGGGCAAAGAGACGAGGCTTGGGCGAATATCCAGCGTGCTATCGAGCTCGATCCCGCAATAGTCGTCAGGTCTTACGGGCTCCGAGCTCTATTACTTCAACAGCGGCGCGGTGATGATGCCCAGAGGCTCTGGCGGACCACTCTTGCAGCCGACCCTCCTCAACACGATTTCTGGGACGGATATGCGGAGCTTAGCCTGTATCTTGGGCGAGACGACGAATACCGGTGGGCGCGCCGCAAACTACTGGAGCGCTTCGGCGGAGCGAGTGATCCGCACATCGCCGAGAGAACGGGCCGGGCCTGTCTGCTCTTGCCTGCAACGGAGGAGGAGCTTCGGCAGGCATCGGTGTTGATCGGCAGGGCCCTGGCTGCGAACCCCTCCAAGCTCGAATTCTCGTGGGCTCCTTCCTTTTTTCGCTTTGCCCAGGGTTTGCTTTTGTATCGGCAAGGCCACTTTGACGGATCATCGGCGATCATGAAAGGCGACGCGGGCTCGGTTTTGGGGCCTGCTCCGGGTTTGGTTCTCGCCATGGATCAATTCCAACTCGGGCAGAAAGACCAAGCCCAAAAGACCTTGGAGACAGCGCTGAAGGCATTCGATTGGCAGCCTGCAAAAGCGGATAGCCGCGAAGCTTGGATGTATCACATCCTTCGCCGCGAGGCCGAGCGGCTTATCAAACCCGGTGCTCCGCCGTAAAACCGCCGTGGATGGTCAGGCTTGCTCGGCTTCGAGTCGTCCGGACGGCTGGTTGCTGCTCATACCCAAGGCCGCGATTCATCGCGACCAGATCCGGTCCGCCTAGTGTCCGTCGCCCGTGTGACAAACGAGCTGCGCCTTTGTTCGTCGCTCCACCTCGTTCCCTCGAGCGGAATCAGATCGTGACCTGCGGTCCAGGGTCCACATCGCCAGCGCAGTGACTACGATGGTCAGCAATATGAAGAATACGTTCCACGACGCAGCCCACCAAACAGTTTCCGCGATCACGTGCTCGCGGGGGATGTTGATGTTGAGCAGCAGAGCGCTCAACGCGGGAAGCACGCTCGCCATAGTCACGCCCCAGGGATAAGTCGGATAGGCCAACAGAAGGCAGACGATCGGCCAGCCGACCGTCACGAAAAGAACCAGGCACACACTTGCGGCGATGGATTTGGCGCGGCCTCTGATCCAGAGACCCAGTGCCAGGCCGAGACTGACAAACGCTGCCCCGTGGACCGGGACCGTTAACACCGCCAGGAGCGCGACGGACAAAACTGCGGAGAGGGGCCGACTCGGCGTGGTCGGCGTTGCCGCGGCGATCTCTGCGTCGGTGGCGTAGCGGATACTCCGGGCCCCGGAAGCGTCAGTCGTGATCACGTAAGTCGAGCCCGACCCATACGTTTCGATCGTTTCTTTAACGCCTCCAGGAAGCGACTTGACCGTCCTCAACACATCGACCGGCATGCGGGCCGTTGCCATGGCGAGGGCAAGGAAAGCGGGCCCGATCGCCAGCGCCAGGACCAGGCGGAATGCTTCCCACCACTTCCTCGCGAAAATGTTTCTGTGGAGGATAACCGCTGCAGGCTCCAGGACCAAAGTCCGCGACGTTCCTCCTCGAGAGATCGACAACGGCGCGAGCGCGGCCAGAACAACCAATCCGCCGGTGACCAGGAACGAGGAGGTCAAGACCCCGATATCCTCGGCGCGACGGAACCCCCCAAGTCCCTTAATCCAGATTGCGATGGCCCCAAAGAAGCTGCCGACGCCGATCAACACCGCCAGGACCACCACGACATCAGAAAGCACCGACGTTTGCCGCGGTCGTTCGGCGATGCGGCCGAAGCAGCCGTCGAAGGTGCGCACGGTCAGCCACAAAAGTCCGATGGCCAACACGCCGCACTCGATGTCCCAGAACGTGGTCCACCAGAGGAGTTCACGGAAATGAACGACACGCATTACCAGGAGCCCGCCAAGTTCTACGGCAGCCATGACAGGACTCAGGCACGTCATGCCGTCTCCCGCCCCGCTGATACGGCTGACTCGGATGAGAATCGGCCAGCCTACGCTGATCATCACGGCGAGTCCCACGCTGGTGGCGATCGCCCGGCTCTGTCGCTTGATCCACGTGGCCAGAGCCAACCCGATGCTCGCGATCAATGCACCATGGACGAGAATCGTCGCCAGCAGGAGGCTGGCACCGAAGAGCAACTCACCTCGGGACAATCTCGTGTAATAGTCGGGCAGGAGCCCGGGTGGCAGAGGTGCAGCCGCGGGAGACTTGGATGCAGTGGCCAGGGCAATCCCCACCAACCCCGGCCCGATCGTCAGAAATAGAACGAGCCGGAGCGTTCCCAGCCACTTGCCGAGTACGATCGCGGGGGTGGAAAGCGCGGTCGTGGCCAGGAGATCGAGGCTGCCCCGCTGACGCTCTTCCGACATCGACATGGGCGCAAAGGCCGACAGCATCAGGAGCCCGAAGATCAACTGCAGAACGTAGCCGAAAATGCCTACCATTGGCCACGTGGACCGATTCACGAAGTCCGCGCCGTTTGCCCAGATACTGATGGCGCCGACGACGCAGGCGATACCCGTCGTCCCGCCGATCAGCAGGATCAAAGCCATCATCCAGCGCGATGGCCGGGAGCGATGCCACTCCCGCCAGAGCACGGGATTACCGTCGAGCGACGGGCCAGGCAGCGAACGCGTCAATCGAGCCGCCAGGCCAAGCCTCGGTTCCTTTCGATCGTCCACGTTCCCCCGGCAGGCGACGGGCCGCATCCGCCAGACTGCCAGAGAAATCAGCGCGAAGGATGCCCCAAGCGCAATCGCGAAGAAGCCGGCGTAGTCCCAGAAATCGACCTTGCCCGGCGCGGAGTAGGGGGCGAACGCCACGTAGTAGGGGTTGGCCAAAAGGCTCCAGCGAGCCGGTGCGCCGACCCGCAGGCCCCCTGACAGGGCGAACCAGATTGGCCAGAACAGGAGGACGAGCAGCCAGAAGGTGTAGGTCACCAGCACGACCTCGTGCGGCTTCCTGGCCGACACCGAGAGCGCGAGGGCCAGCGTGCAGCCGAGCAAGGCGACGGTCAGGATGATCCCAAACGCGAGGGTCAAGGCCGTGGGGTCGATACCGCCCCAGAGCGAGCAGATCGACAGAACCGGCCAGGTGCACGCCACCAGTCCCAGAATCGGCAGAAGCCGCGCGGCCAGTTTGCCGAGCACGATCTCGGGGTCCGAGAGCTCGGTGACCAGCATGTGTGCGAGCGTCCCGCGCGAGCGGTCCACGCAGATGGCCCCGGCCGTCGCGGCCGGCGCGGCCAGCATCACCAAGGTCAGCTCGACGCCGATGATCGCGTAGAAGTACGACTCGCCCAATTCGGCGTAATCCCGCCATACGCGCGCGGGGTCCACCGTGGTGTGTGACATCGCGATCGACGCGACCGCAACGAGCAATGTCGCCACGCCGATCGCCCGGATGGCGTAGGTCTGCCACCGCCGCGAGTTCGCCAGGCACTCGTAGATGAAAACGGGACTCAGTCCAAATCGCATGGCTCATTGCCCGGTCAGGATCACTGCTTGGTGTTTGTATCTAGCGGCGAAGCGAACTCCCGGTTGCAAAGCCCAGATTGCAGATTCCAGAGCGACCACATAACAGCTCAAATTTGGCGGAACTGGGATCGACTGGGCGGAGCCGCCTGAAGTCCCTTGAGGCGGAGGGTTCTTTGGGGCACCGCCGGCCTTTTTCCTCGTTCCCGTTGCCCACGTACGACCTGAGCCACCGTGGCGCAGCGTCCACCAACACGACCTTGCCGCCGAGCTGCGTCAATGCTGCGGCCGCGTGCTGCTCTGCCCGGTAAGGGGCGAGGAGCCAGGCGTTGAGCAGAGTGACGGTCACGGCGACGACGGCGACCGTCACCAGAACGGTCCCCAGGCCGAACTGGAGCCTGCGGCGCTTCGCCTTCCTGGTGGAAAACCAGCGGCGCGGCACGATCGAGGCGGTCAAAACGACCAGGATCGCAGGACCATACTTGACGACAAAATGACTACACTCACTCAGCACGAACAAACTGCCGGTCGGAGGGTGTCGGTCCATGTTGCATCCGCCTCTCTGCAAATGTCGACTGGTTGCCACGACCCCGATGCAATCCGCCCGACTGAATGAGCCGCGGGACGGGCAGGTGCAACGGTCGCCGCCCGACTCTTCCCTCCCTTCCGCCTGCACCCGCTCGCCTGTTACGCTAGTGAGCGACAGCCGGCCAGTGAGTCGCATCTCGTCGAGGAGACGTTACGCACGGCAACCATGGCCGGGGGCTCCGTCACGCATTGTACTGTGGCGAGCCGACTAGAATCGATCCGCTCGCTTGGGACGGGGTTCAGTGAGCCATGAATGGATTGCGTTCTGAAGAGGGCAGCCAGCCGACGCTCAGGGAACACGTGAATCGCGTTCCCGACGATACTTCGGTCGTCACAGCGGCCTCTGCATCCTCGAAAAACACCGATGCGGACCATTCCTCAGGCGAGGGCATCGCGTCGGGCATGTCAGTCGAGGAAACCGAGCGGACAGGTCCAAGCTGGGGTGCTTCCGAGACGACGACTGCCGCGAGCGGCGAGGTTGGCGACAGTCGCGAGCTCCTGCCGCAAAGGCTCGGGCGATACCAGGTTGTGTGTCTTCTGGGCAAGGGGAGTTTCGGCAGCGTCTACCTTGCTCGTGACGGCGAGCTGGACCGCAACGTCGCGATCAAAGTACCGACGGCCCCCGCGCTGGCGATGCCGGCTCAACTCGAGGCCTTGCTGACCGAGGCCCGTTTGGCCGCCGGTCTGAGGCACCCGGCGATCGTCGGCGTGTATGACCTGGGCCGCGCTGACGACGGTTCGGCCTTCATCGTCCTCGAGTACGTCGAAGGTAACACCCTTTCCGACCTGCTAGGGCGGGGCCGCATCGAACCGGTTCGCCTGGCCGAGCTGATGGCCAGCGTCGCCGAGGCCATGCACCACGCGCACAGGGCCGGCCTGGTCCACCGCGACTTGAAACCGTCGAATATCATGATCGACAAGCAGGGTCAACCGCGCGTGACGGACTTCGGCTTGGCCATCACCGAGGCCCTGCAGACCGAGAGGGCCGGCGAGGTCTCTGGGACGCCGACCCATATGGCACCTGAGCAGGTGCTCGGAGAGGCCCATCGCCTCGACGGTCGTACCGACATCTGGGCCCTCGGCGTGATACTCTATGAAGGCTTGACCGGGCGCCTGCCGTTTATCGCCCGCGATCGCCAGGCGCTCTTCGACGAGATCCTGCACCGCGAGCCGAAGCCTCCGCGCCAAATCGACGACTCGATACCGCGCGAGCTCGAGCGGATCTGCCTGAAATGCCTGTCCAAGCGGATGCCAGAACGTTCCAGCTCTTCGACCGACCTCGCCGACGACCTCAGGGCCTGGCTGGTCACGGCGGGTTCGGCGGCCGCGGGTACCCCACGACCCTCGGATGTCCAGCGCCCCGGCGAGGCGGCGCCGACTCGGCCGGCCCAGGTCGTCCCCAGGGGCTTACGTGCTTTCGATAAGCAGGATGCAGAGACCTTCCTCGACTTGCTGCCCGGGCCGCGCGGGCGCGACGGACTGCCCGAGTCGGTCTGCTTCTGGAAGACTCGAATCGAGGACCGCGACGGCGATTCAGCCTTCAGCGTCGGCCTTCTTTACGGCCCCTCGGGCTGCGGGAAATCATCGCTGATCAAGGCCGGTCTGCTCCCCCGTCTCGCGCACTCGGTCGTTCCCGTATTCGTTGAGGCCACAGCCGCCGACACCGAGAGCAGACTCGCGGCCGCTGTGGCGGGAAGATGCCAGGGTCTGTCGGCCGAATCGTCCCTCTCGCAGCTCCTGGCCGCGATTCGGCGTGGCCAAGGACTTGAGGCTGACCGCAAGCTGCTCGTCGTGGTCGACCAGTTCGAACAATGGCTCCAGGCCAACGAGATCTCACCGAGCGCCGAGCTGGTCAGGGCCCTGCGTCAGTGCGACGGCGTCCGGATTCATGCTCTCTTGGTTGTCAGAGACGATTTCTGGATGTCGGTGACGCGGTTCTTCCGGATGGTCGACATCCGCCTTTCAGAGGACACCAATTGCAGGGCCGTGGAGCTCTTCGACGTCCACCACGCAGAAACGGTCCTCACCGCGTTCGGGCGAGCCTTCGGCGCTCTGCCGCCCGTACAGGAGACGGTGACAACGGACCAGAAGGCATTCATGACGCAGTCTCTCACCGAGCTGTCACAGAACGGTCAGGTGAGCCCGGTGCATTTGAGCGTGTTCGCCGAGATGGTCAAGGGGCAGGAATGGACGCCGGCCACGCTGCAGGATGTCGGCGGCTCGCGTGGGCTGGGCGTCAAGTTCCTCGACAAAGCCTTCGGGGCGGGTGCGCCACCGTACCGCCGGATTCATCAGCGCGCCGCCCGCGAGGTCCTCAATTGCCTGCTGCCGGGGAGTGGGATCGACATCAAAGGACACGTGCACGCTCGAAGCGAATTACTGGCCGCGTCGGGCTACGCCGAGCGGCCGGATGACTTCGAGGAGCTGCTGCGGGTATTCGACTCCGAGCTGAAGCTTGTCTCGCCGATCGATCGCAGCGCGGCCGGGAGCAGCGAGCCCCATTATCAGCTCACGCATGACTTCCTCGTCCCCGCGCTGCGCGAGTGGCTGGTGGCGCAGCAGAAGGAGACGAGGAGCGGCCGGGCGGAACTCCGCCTCGCCGAGCGTGCGGCCCTCTGGGGCGACCGGCGCGAACCAAAACAACTGCCAACGGTCCGCGAATGGTTGACCATCGCCCTCCTCACACCCCGCCACCGCTGGAGCCGATCGCAACGTGAGGTCATGAAGGCCGCAAGCCGGCGCCATCTCTCCCGCGCCGCGGGTGTCTTGGTCGTGGGCACGGCCGCGCTGGTTGCCGCCCTTATGGCCTACGGCTATTACTACGCCCAATCGTTGGTCGAGCGGCTCTTCGTGGCGGAAACGAGCCGGGTGCCCGAAATCGTCAAGAAACTCGGGCCGGTTCGCCACTGGGCCAACCGCGCTCTTCGCGCCGCGGCCAAGCAGCGCTTCCGGCTCGAGCCGGGAACGCCTCCACGCCCAACTGGCTTTACTGCCGGCGGGACTCGTGAATCCGGAATCGCTGATCGACCCACTGCTCGTGGCACCACCGGATGAGTTCCGCGCCATCCTCGGCATGCTGTCGCCTCACGGACCAGAGCTCGCCGGTCTGCTCTGGAACCGTGTGGAATCTGCCGCCGAACACCGTGATCGCCGGATCCGGGCTGCATGCGCGCTCGCGGCTTTCGACCCGGACAATTCCGCCTGGAACCGGATCGCGCCCGAGGTCGCCGGCCTGTTGCTCGCCGAGAATCCGCTCCTTGTGAACGAGTGGGTCGCGATGCTGCGTCCGGTCGCGCCGGTCGCTCGTCGGCTCCGCTGGCGGACGTCTTCTGCCGGGCCGAGTGACCGCGGCGCCCGTCGACTCGCGACCAGTATCCTGGCCGACTACTCGAGCGCCGACCCCGAGCAGCTCGTCGACCTGATCACCAACGCCGACCCCGAGCAATTCGACGTCCTCCTGCCGGGCGTGACTTCCCACCGCGAGGCCGCAATCCCGCTACTGCAGGAACCGCGTCCTCGGTGTGCACCCGAATCTCCCCGATCGTCGCGGAGTTGACTCGTCGGAGAAGGACGCCGACACGCTCGCCCGCCACCAAGCAACCGCGGCGGTGGCCCTCCTGCGGCTGGGTGTGCCTGACGCGGTCTGGCCCTTGCTCGCGTTCTCGCCTGACCCGCGTGTGCAGGCCGAGACGATTCAAGCGCTAGCCCAGCTCGGGGCGCGCCCCGGATCTCCTCGCCGAGCGGTTCCGGCGCGAGACCGACGCGTCGACCCGCATGGCCTTGCTGCTGAGCTTGGCCGACTGCGCCCTGCAATCCCCCGGTGAGCCGTGGATCGGGCGCACTCTGCCTCGTGTGCTCGACACGTACCGCAACGACCCCGATCCGGGCGTCCACGGTGCTGCACGGCTCTTCTTGCTGCGGGCCGGGAGGCCGCAGGAAGTGCGGCAGATCGACAACGGGATGGAAGGCTCGGGCCAGGATGGCACTCGTCGCTGGTTCGTCGACGGGGGCCACACGATGGTCGTGATCGACCCCATCGGCCGCGACCCGGCCCTCTCGACCGGCCGGTCGATCGACCGGGTCTTCGCGATCTCGAGCACGGAAACGACGCTCGAGCAGTTCTTGCGGTTCCGCCGCGACCACCCCTATCAAAAGGCGGTCGGAACGGACCCGCAATGCCCCGCGAATGTCGTCTCGTGGTACGACGCTGTGGCTTACTGTAGCTGGCTCGATGAGAAATCGAGCGTGCCGGTCAAAGAACGCTGCTACCCGCCGGTCGATCAGATCAAGGAAGGCATGCAGATTCCCCCGGACTACCTGAGCCGCACCGGCCACCGCCTCCCGACAGCCGCTGAGTGGGAATATGCGGCCCGCGCCTTGACAACGACGGACCGGTATTACGGAGAACGTGTTGGTCTTCTAGCCGGATACGCCTGGTTCTCGGAAAACTCGGGCGGACTCTTGCACCCGGTCGGGAGTCTGAAGCCAAACGCGTTTGGCCTGTTCGATGTCTACGGTAATGTGCTCGAGTGGTGCCAGGAGACCATCGCTTTCTGTCGCCAACCCTGTAGACGCGACGTCGAGGATCTGACCCCGACGACCGCCAACTACGAACGCGTCATTCGAAGCGCGGCCTACAACTTCCCGCCACCCAGGCTCGTCTCCGGATATCTGGGACCCATCTCACCCGTGACCCAGTGGGACAATATCGGGCTTCCGCGTGGCACGTACGATCAGGAGAGCGCATTGACAATGCGCGTCGCGGGACGAAAACCGGGACGCAGCAAGTTAACGCGCCAGTCGACGAATCGGGCGGCTCAACGCACGCCACCACGTTGCGACAAGGCTCACGCGCGACGCTCCTGCGCGGACCAGCCCGCCGAACCGGTGGCGGATCGGTTCGCCTTGCGTGGGCGACCCTCCCGGCGGACGGTGTGCTGCAAGTTGAGAGCCTCGACGGTTTGCCTGACCGGCATGGATTCACGCTGGTACGTCTCGACCATGACGCATTCGAGCTTCAAAGTCGGTCGCCTTGCAGAACATGTGCATCCTGCCGACGGAGCGGTTCAGGACGCGGTACATAAACCCCCCAGGGACCACCCTCGCGGCTCTTGGCATGGCACACGTTCACAACCAAACCGCGGACCGTTGCCAATACTAGATTCGTCGCCGCTTCAGTCCCTCGCAGTGACGGCAGATTGCGCAATGCGCCGGGGCGACATCGACGGCGCGAGCGATTGCAGCCGATTACTTCGTCGCTGCCCTTTCATCGCGCTGGAGGAGCCGGCGGCTGGTCGGTACCATACAGCCAATCCAGCCAGCGGTGTGATGTCGACCAGTCGTAGATCGAGATCCCGAGCCACACCCCGACCGCACCCATGATTTGCAGGTCGCCGAATCCGCCGTCCTGTCCGAAGAAACGATAGCCGGAGTACAAGAACGCGACTCCTGAGACGAGCGGATGCCAAAACAGCCGCACAAGCAACGAGTGACGAGATGTCTCCACGGCACCCCCACTGTCCTCGTCAGCGTCTTCCCCTTCGGCTCGCCGCCGCGGCAGGACGCACTCTGAACGTCTCTTGCCCGAGCAATCCCAATGTGACACGCGGCGTGGAGGTAAGCCAGAGGGCGGTCTCTTCGGTGCTCGCTTGGGAGTGAGGCGTCATCCCTCCGACCTTGCCGAGGAAGAGGACTTCTGCTGGGCGTGCTTTGCCCCTTCAAGCGGGAAGACCTCAATCGGCTCATCGGCAAGCAGAAAAACCAAGTGATCGTACGTCAGCGGTTTCACCCCCGTGATGGCCTCGCAGAGCCCACCAAAGCGCTACATGACGGCGCGGATGAGCACCGGATCTTCAGCAGCGGGAGCCGGACCCTTTGATGTTGGACCCTCACGAAGGCGAGTCCCATCTTGGGCGGCTTCCTTAATCATCTTCAGCCTGCGGAGTTGAGCCTCCATCACTCGGAACTGCCAACGAAGTTCCTCCAACCCCTTGGTTCGATCCTGGATCATCTTATCCAGTTCTTCTGGAGACTTGCTGTGGGCCTCTTTTTCAAGAGTGAGCATGGATTCGATGAGCTTCTTCGCACGCTCAAGCTGTTCGGGGGTATGAGCGCCGGCCATGATCTGCTCTGCCAGTGGGTCCTGTACGAGTTGATCTTGGCCCTTCGGTTGATCCTGGCCCTTCGGTCGATCTTGGTCCTTCGGTCGATCTTGGTCCTTCGGTCGATCTTGGTCCTTCGGTCGATCTTGGCCCTTCGGCGGCATGTGTTCATTTGACACTTTGGAGCCTGAAAACGTCGGCGGGTCGTCTTTAAGCGCTGGGTCGTCGCCTGACGATTCCTTGGACTTGTCCCCAGTCGAGCGCTGGTCCCGAGATGAGAGTGGCTGGTCCGAGCTTGGGGGTTTGGAGCCCCCTTGGCGTGCGTCATTGCGCCCGAACGTGTATCGTCCTTGGGTTTCGTATTCTCGGTCGCCTGTGCCCCCTGAGTCGTAGGCTCGGTTGCCCGTGCCCGGTAGGCAAGGCTGGTCCCGCCGGCAGCAAGAGCGGAGACCACCAGAAGCATTGCCGTGGCGATCTTGAGCTTGCTGAGTAACATGACTTTCAACACCTCCCCTGTTAGGACAGCGACCTCGGCAGAGACCACCCCCGCCGTCACCGCTCCCCCCGTCGCAAACAGGCTTGCGGCCTGAGCCGTGGAACCGATCAACTGGGTCGGCATGCTGGCCGACGCCACTCCTGGGCCAGCAGGACCGCCAGCGACCCGACCGATAGCGATCATGCCGCGCCGAGACAGCCGCCTCGCCAGCATCGACCTGGCCCTCGACAGGCGACTCGATACCGTCCCGATCGGCCATCCGAGTTGGCTCGCCGCCTCCTTGTGGGTCCTGCCCTCCAGGTCGCACAGGACGATGGGGATGCGGTACTTCTCGGGCAGGCGGCTCAACTCTCGGTCGAGGGACTCGGCCAGGTCGTCCCGCAGGTCGTGGGGCAGCATCATCGGCTCCGGCATGTCCGACACCTGGACTTCCCGCACCCGCCTCTTGGTCCTCATCGCCCTCGCTTTCATGGCCGTCTGGTACGCCACGCCGTAGAGCCAGTTGCCGAGCTTCTCCCGTGGCATGACCGAAGCCGCCTTGCGGGCGAGAACGAGGAAGGTCGCCTGGAAGGCGTCCTCGGCGTCGTGGTGATCACGGAGGACCCGGCGGCAGACGCCCCAGACCATCGGGCCGTGGCGACGGACGATCGCCTCGAAGACGGCTCCCTCTCGCCGTTCCACGAAGCGATCCAGGAGTTGCCCGTCCGACAGCCCGCCGAGAGCACCCACCTCGAAGAGGGTCTGAAGGTCACGGACCACCGCATTCATCCGCCGTTCCTCTCCACGTCGCTCCTTCGGTCGGTCTCGCTCGTCCTCTACCCATTTATTACCCGGTCGAGTCCGTTCTCATCCACTTTTTCTTCCACGCCGTTACAGGCCCCAGGGCTGCCAAGCTGAATGACCTCTGATGAGACCGCTGGGACCGGTGGCCACCCCCTCATCGTTCGTAGATCGGGAGGAAGCGATAATTCACCGCCAGCGAGAGCAGCGCCAGCGACGTGGAGATCGGCGGGTTGAACCGGCCCCGGATGCTGCCGTCGGGCTGCTGCGCCTGCTTGAGCTGGCGGACGAGGTTGTTGTTCCACTTCCCCCACGAATCGACGTCCCCCTGGAAGAGGGCCTGAGCCTCGTAGTAGAGAGTGTATTCGCCGAACGGTCCCGCGGGCTCTTCTATCCGCTGCTTGAGGTAGCCGAGAGTCGCCTTGTATTCCGCGAGATCCTTGCGGCGGGCCACGGCGTAGGCGAGTGCGGCGATCGAGACCCGGGCCAAGGAGTTGGCCAGCCTATCGCCTCGGTTCAGGTAGGAGACGTCGCCGGACGTCTCCGTCATCGACCGGAGAAAGGCGATCGCCTTGTCGATCGACTCGTCGGGCACCTCGATCCCGGCGTTGCGGGCCGCGAGCAGGCCGATAATCACCGCCCCGGTGACCGAGGCGTCGGCCTCCCGGCCGCGGGAGAGTACCGCCAAGCGTTGGTCGGGTTCGACTTTTGCGAGGTGATCGCGGTCCGAACCGCCAGCTCGAGCGCCTGGCCGACTGACCGCGGCGCCTTCTCACCGGGCCAGAGGGTGCGGTCGTCCACGGCGCCATAGGCCTCGGCGAGCGCCAGCATGGCGAAGCCGTGGTGATACATGCTCGGCCCGATGTAGCCGGTTTTCGCGTCCTGGGTGGCGATCAGGCTCCTGAGGGCCTTGCGGATGTGGCCGCTGTAGATTCCGAAGTTGGCGTCCTCGCCCGAGGACAGGAAGGCGAGCACGGCGAGGGCGGTCACGCCCGGCCCTTGCTTGCCCGCGGAGGCCCAGGATCCGTCGGCTCGCGCGGCGTTCCCGAGCCCCTCCGTCATGTCCGGCCCCGGATCGCCGCCGTCCCAGGTCCCATCCTGAGATTGCGTGGCGGCGAGGAATTGCAGGCCGCGGTCAAAGATCTGGCGGACGTCGTGCGGGACGACCTCGCCGGGCCCGACCGTCGGCGGCTGGGCGACGGCCAACCCGAGCGGGACGGTGGCGAGGGCCGCCAGCGTGAGACCGATCACCGCGAATGACGTAATCGGGAATCGCACGCGGGGCAGTTCCATTGTTCAGCCCTTGCCCGGTTGAACCCGGCAACTGTGGTTACTCGGTCAGCCGTTACACGTTCCGCCATCGTCCCGCGCCGCGCTGTCGAGCTCAACTATAGTTGGCGCGGACAGCGCGACGTGCGACGATGGCCGGACGTTGCCTTCTACTGCGGATAGTTTTGCCCGCGTGTGCAGATCAAAGAGGCCAAATTGATGACAGGGCCGGCACTCGCGCATGAATACCGCTATCGCCACGCCTCGTCGCTCGACTTGCGCGCGACGGCGCAAAATTGCGGCTGGCGACCTCGAGCAGCGGAAGTGAGCCGCATCCCAACTTCTTCGAGGGCCGGCTCCGACGGCCCGGACGTGCGGCAGCCCTGTTGCGCAGCCTGATCGAGGTCGTTTCTGCGCGTTTCTACCTGCCGCCGGCGATGATGGCAAAGATCCGCGCGCTGGCGACCGACCCGATCGTTACCGGTAGTGGTGACCGCCTCCGCTTCGAGGGCTTCTCGGCGTGTTGCAGCATCTACGGGCGCGTGGACCTTCTCCCCGACGCGGTCGATGGCACCTGGCACAGCCGAGGCACAACCAACGTCGACTTCAACGCCCCGATGCGCCCGCACTCGCTCGCGTTCGCGACAGCGACACCGTGGGCCTGGCGGTCGGCAGCAGCGAGCTGAGCCTGAGCCGCGCCGGCGAATCGGTCGTCGAGCGAAAGGTCGCTTTGCCAGTCCGGTGGCTCAAGGGGCTTGTCGAAGTCCAGGCCTACCAGGCGCAGATGGTGCCCAAGCTCGAGGTATCCGGTTT
Organism: uncultured Isosphaeraceae bacterium; assembly: GCA_963830625.1. Taxonomy (GTDB): domain Bacteria; phylum Planctomycetota; class Planctomycetia; order Isosphaerales; family Isosphaeraceae; genus CAWHMZ01. The sequence continues at coordinate 127,912 of CAWHMZ010000019.1, forward strand.
CGAGGCCGATCGATTCGTTCGCTCGCTGCCCCAAGGCTCGGCCAGGACCAATGGCTGGGTTGTCTCCTCCGGTCGCGGCCTGCGGCTTTGCCAGGTGGCTTCCCGCGGGGGCGTCCGCGCCGGGGGCCTGGAGCGCCTGCACATTCTCGACGACCTCTTGCGCCACGCGAAGTTGCTTCGGATCTACTCCGACGAGCGCAGCGGCTCGACCGTGTGGGAAGTCGTTCTCGATGAGGCTCGGTTTTCGCTCGCGCTCTCCCCCGACGTATCGCGCGGGTTTTCCGGCGAGGGTCAGGTGCTCACCGACCTCGCCGATCGTAGCTGGGAACAAGTCTTGCCCCGCGTCCGGGCCTCGTTGCAATGGAACACGCGGATCGAGCCCGGCGTCGTCGCCGCCGGTTGTGGATTCGACCGCGACACGGTCACGGCCGCACTCGCGGTGCTCGGCGCGCGGGGACTGGTGGGCTATGACCTCGCCGAGGGAGCCTACTTCCATCGCGAACTTCCCTTCGACCTCGAGAAGGTGGAAGCCCTGCAGCCCCGCCTGCGCGACGCACGCAAGCTCGTCGTGTCGGGCGCGGTCAGGATCGCACGCAATCTTGGAGGATCTGGCACGATCGAAGCCACAGTGTGCGGCACCGATGTCGAGCATACAGTCAGGCTCGGCCCCGACGGCGAGCGCTGCACGTGCCCCTGGTACGCCAAACACCGTACCGAGCGCGGGCCATGCAAGCACATCCTTGCGGTTCAGATCACACTCGACCTAAAGGCTGAAGAATGACCCGTAAGGATCTCGAGGCGCTGATCGACAGCGGCGAATTCGAGGCTTGCATCACGGCCTTCCAAGGCATGCCCGAGGCCGAGCGGTTGAAGCTCGGCGCTACCGCCGTGGCTCGGCTGCGGGCGCTCGGAAGGATCATCCCGCCGCGGCTGGCGCCATTAATGGACGCAGAGACTGTAGGCCAGGTGCTGCCACTGCTCTCGATGGTTGTCCCTCAGGCGGCGCGTTGGCGAGCAGCGCGGGCAGCGGCACTTGCCACGGCTTCCCTCAGCCAGTGGAAGACCGTAAAGCGCCACGGGTTGCCATCGAACGACGCCGTGTTCCGCATCTTGAGCGATCGCAGTCCGCCATGGCTGGGTGAGCTCGTCGAGCTGATTTGTGACGAGGAAGACCACCTCACCAATCGATGGACAATGATCCGGCGGCTGGTCCGCGAAGGCTATTGCAGTCCTCCCCGTACCGGGCGCTACATCGATCGCATGCTTCAAACCTTGCCGGGCGAAGCATGGAGCGCCAAGGGCGGCCTCAAGGAACTGCTTCAGAACGACGCCGGACTGCTCGAGCATGAAATCTGGCGGATTTTTGCAACCGAGCCGGGGCCGGGCGCCATTTTGCTCTTCACCGCGGACATGGAAGGGGTCCGACCTGAGACGACGTGGGAAGTCGCTCTGACCGAACTCGCCGCCGAGGGCACGATCCCGCGCGTGCGACTGCTCGACGCCGCGCTCGACGGACTTTCGCGAGACCTCCATGAGCAACGAGCACGATGGTTCGTGGCTTTACATGACCGCCTCGATCCCAGCCTGGAAGAGCGCGCCACGCGGGCCGCACGTTACCTCGACTTGCTCGGCAGCCGCAACCCTTCTGCGGTTCCCTTCGCACTCAAGGTCCTCAAGGATCTGCTGAAGGGAGGCCGCGTCGATCCCAAGTCGCTAGTCGATCGTCTCGCGCCGGCGCTCCACGCCCGCACAAAAGGCACGGTGAAACAGGCGATCGCGCTCTTTGAGCTCGCCGTTCGGAACGATGATCGAGAGCTCACGCGGTGCGCAGTGATGGTCGCGGCCGAGGGGCTGATTCACGAGTCGGCGGACATCCAGGCGGCGGTACTGGACTTCGCCGTGCAACACGGCGATCCCCACGACCATGCGATCAGAGAGTTGTTCGCCGCTCGCCTCGATTCGATCGCCGTCTCGCTCCGCGGTCGTCTCGAGACCTGGCTGGCGGTTTGCAACGTTCCCATGCCGGAACCCGCCAACGAGGACTTGGACTTGTCCGAGCTAGCGACGCGGACCGCGGCGCTCGAGCCTCGGCTCGCCGCAATTGCGGGTGTTCCCGAGGCCCTGGCCGCGGTCGGCGAACGTCGATCCGATCTTCCGGCTCTGCGGTTCGACGGCACCGAGATCCCGCGACTTGATCCGAGCCGCCGGCTGGAACCGATTGACGATCTCGACACACTGATTGACCTCTGTTCGCACCTGGTCGAAAACCCCACGCGTGCCGACGACATCGATCGTTGTGTCGATGCGATCTCTCGGCTGTGCGACGTTCGGCCCGGCGATTTCGAGAAACGCACTGCGCCGTTGGCCGCCCGGCTGAAGCAGCGACTCGACGCCCCCCCGGACGTGAACGCCGGTATTCTGCGCAATTTTGGCGTGGTCCTCTTGGGGTGGCTTTTCCGGACTGTGCCTGACAGAGTTGATTTCAACAGCTTAAGACCGCTCGATTCATTCATGTCGGCGTGGGTTTTCGCAGTGGCGCGTCGCGTCGTGCGCGGTCGGTCAGCGCCGCTGCTCGCTGCCCCGACGCACGCAGGAGGCTGGATCGACCCGCGGGCATTTGTAGATCGATTTCGCCGGCACTGCCGGCTGCCTGTTGCCGACGTGCCTGAGGATTTGACTTTGGCGCTGCTCCGTCTTGCCCCCGACCATCGCCGGACGGCACTGGCCGATGGCGCGACCTCGCGGGCGAGCAGGGGGCTGCGATCCGTTACGCCTTGGGCGGCCAGGTCGATTCGATCGGGCAGTCGGCCTCCCTCTGGGTCGCCGCTGCGCGGGCCAGGTCGCCATGGACCGACGACGAAGCAGTCGAGGCTCGACACCCCGCACTCGGCCCGGACGCCGGTCGAGCCGCAGCCTATCACGTCGACGCGACTCCGATGCGGGCGCACACCGCCAGCACCGTAGATCTTCGGATCGGTCGTACACCACCTATTCCCGACCAATTGCCAGAGCTGTGGGAGTTTCTCACCGTGGCGTACCATGCCGCGCACTGGCTTACGACCCGGCAGTGGCCCAACCCCGCCTCGCTCTGGCCGGTAGCGCTTGAGTCATTCTGCGCCGCGGCCGCAGAGCAGTTGGTTCGCGCGAGCGAGGCCTCTTCCGACTGGCACGGATGTGGAGCTTTCTTGCAACCGCTCTTCGATCCTGACGTCCCGCTGCGCCCGATGGCCCGCTTGGCCGTGGCCATCGCTCTGAACGCAAAGCTCGCCGAGATCTCTGGCCTGGCGACCGATGTGCTCGTCGCCGCGATCAACGATGGACGGCTGGACGCAGAGGGCCTCGGCCAGTCGCTCTCGATCGCCTGGCAATTACAGACCGAAACGACGGAAGTCCAGTGGCACTCCGGCGCGCCCAGCCAAGTGCAAAAGTGTGCGCCATTCGTGAAGCCGCCGCGATGGGCCAAGGCGCTGGGAGACGTCGCCCGCTGGTCTCCGCTGCACGCCCATGTGATCGCGCGGGCCCTCGAGCAGCTCCTCGCCGATGAATCGTCCCGCTCGCGATCGGCCGCCAGTTTGCTGCCGCTGCTGGAGCTGCTCAGGGAAACCTCAGTAGAATGCGGGCGGGCCGTCTCTTGCCCCCTCCGCGATCTTCTCAGCGCGCTTGGAACCGCCGGCAAGACCGGCCGCATCATCAAAGACCTGCTTGCCCTGCGCGACATTCCTGCGAGCCCTGCGCTCCAAGAGGCCCAAAAAAAAGCGCTCACCACCAGAATCGAGCGCGCCTACGCTGGATGGCCTGTGTTTCGGGGACACCATAGTCAACTCCGACCCAGTATTTCGGCATGGTGTCCCCGGAACACCCGGGCTGACACACCTCTCGAAACTCGGCCTCCACGAAACTCGGGTCACCGACGCTGGAATCGAAGAGCTCAAGCAGGCTTTGCCAAGCCTGAACATCAAGCGCTGATTTGACGAACTCCCAGCCGGCCTGTCCCCATCGCATCGCCAAGTGGGGGTGCAGAGTCGATCGTCCCTCAGATCACGTAATGCGGGCTGATATACTGACGGCAGCAAAAAGACCAGAGACGTCACGCCTGGAAGAGGACGGCATGCCCGATCAAGCCAAACCCGTCGCACGTCCCTGGCGAAGATTCCCGCGCTTCAGGGTGCGGTGGCTGCTTGTCCTCGTAATTGTGATCGGCGCCACGCTGGGATGGCTTGTTCGCAGCGCTCGTATTCAGCGTGAGGCAGTGGCGGCAATCACGAAAGCCGGCGGTTGGGTTAAGTATGATTGGAAGTGGCGCAACGGGAATGCGATTCCAGGAGGAAAACCGTGGGCTCCAGGATGGCTCGTGGATCTCATTGGAGTCGACTACTTCGGTCATGTCACCGAAGTCTCGCTCAATGCGAAGGCGACCGACGCAATGCTCGTACAGGTTGCATGTCTTGACCAAGTACAGCGACTGATTCTCGATCAGTCATCAGTGCGCGACGCAGTCGGGCTGAACAAACTGACTTTCCTCAACGTCAGCGACACTCGGGTTACCGATACTGGGTTGGCGCATCTGAAGGGGCTGACCAATCTCTCGCACCTCTTTCTCAACGGCACTCATGTCACCGATGTGGGTTTGGCGCATCTCAAGGGGTTGGCCAATCTGTCCCTACTTGACCTTCAAGACACTGATATCACCGACGCCGGGCTGGCGAACCTCGAGGGACTGACGAAGCTGTCCTTCCTCGACCTCCGCAGTACCGAAGTATCCGATGCTGGGCTGGCGCATCTGGAGCGGCTGACGACACTTGACACGCTCCTTCTTGGCGGGAAACAGTTCACCGACGAGGGGTTGGCGCATCTGAAGGGGCTGACCAATCTCTCCGCACTCGACCTCGACGGCACTCTTGTCACTGACGTGGGTCTGGCGCATCTGAACGGGTTGACCAAGCTCTCAGACCTTGACCTCAGCTTTACTCAGGTCACCGATGCCGGGATGAAGCACCTGAAAGGGTTGACCAATCTCTCCGAACTCGAAGTCGACGGCACTGCGGTCACCGACGCTGGAAAGAAAGACCTGATGCACGCTCTGCCGCACTTATCGATCAACAATTGATGTGATGTTCTGTTAGACTGGAATCGTCCCTGACGCATCGTCAAGTGTGGGTGCAGAGTCGATCGTCCCATCCGTAGTAGTGCGAATGAACGAACTTCGGTCACGGACGACCTCGGCTCAGGACCGCAATCGCCACAAAACGCCCGCCTCATTATTCAGGGCGCCGCTTCCGCACACAGCTTCAACGCCCGGTTCATCTCCTCGAAGCCACGTTGGGTATCACCATCCAGCATGTTCGAGAGAAACGGCACCAACAAGCCTTTGAATCGCTCCCAATGGACAAACCGGACACGCCCCTCACCCAGCGGTTCGATCGAGAACGAATGCTCGCCGTCGAAGATTCCAGGCAACCAGAGATGACCGAGCCATCGAAGTTCCCGGTTTGGCTCGGCAACCAGGACGGTGGGGCGAAACGACATTCCCTTGGCACCGGAAGGCTGGATGGTGACGTGAAGGCGGGCAGCGACTCTGACCTGACCCTCCACACGGCGGACAAATGGATTCCACTCGGGGTAAGCGGCGAAATCGGTCAGCACTCGCCAGACCTTCTGGTCGGGGGCATCGATCTCGATCTCGGTGTGAATCGCTTTCATGCCGTGACATCCTCAGTAACCCGAGCCGTAATGGAGTTCGCCAGACGATTACCCGACTCAGGGTCATGTGTGGGCAAGTAGACCGTCGGCTGACTCCGGGCATACTGGACAATTCTGTGCATCGTCTGCAATGAGACCGCCTCGCTGGGGCTGACACCCTCGACTTGCTCTTTAAGGAGGGATTGCTGCGTGTATGTCGTATCGCCCGCCAGGAAGTAATTGACACCGCCATCCACGACAACCACCGATACGTGCCCTGGTGTATGTCCTGGGGTCGGCACGATGACAACTGTGCCATCAGAGGTCACACGGTGACTTCGATCAAAGGGTCCGAGTGGTTTGGGTTCGAAAACGATCGACCTGGGAGCGAACCACTGCGGCCACCGGTTCGGTAAGTAGCCCCGAAGCCGCCCAGCGAATCCTTTCGCAAGCGCCAATTCCGGGTCAGACACGAGGATCTTGCTCTTGGGGAAGTGATACAGACCGCCCGCATGATCAGTGTGCAGATGGGTGAGAATGACGGTCCGCACGTCGTCGGGACGAATACCGAGCTTGAGCAGTTGCGGCCCCACTTCTTGTTCCGGGGTCACGTCGAACTGGACCGCCAGCCGGAAGTACGGGTGCCAGCGGGGGAAATAACCCGGTTCACCCGTTCGGGCGGTCTCACCCGTGTCCACCATGATGACGCCTTCGGGAGTTTCGACTGCCCAGGCGTAGATGGGAAGTGCTTCGGTCCAAGAGCGGTCGAGCAGGATGTTGACCTGCCGCATGAATCCTTTGCCCCGACCGACCGTCTGACAGATCTTTACCCGCACCGTTCCAGTCTGGATCGCGTGGATCTTCAACGTGGTTTTCCCCGCATCCGATTCAGCTTACACGTCGATCTTGTCCCGCAGCCCGCCGTAGAACAATTGAAAAGTATCGACCTGAGTTTGACTGACGATAACCCGAACTCAGGTCCCTTCGGAACACAGGACACTGATATAATCTGAACCACTGACCGGTAGGTTTGATTTGATTCCATCTGCGCCGCCGTGCTCGTAGGTGACGACAGATTTGAGACATCCGGTGCGTCAAAGATTATGATCATGGATGTGTGTCGGTCGGGTTCGTGGAGTGAAACAGCGGCTAAACAACGAGGCAAGAGGCTGCTATGAACGCCGTAACAAGCACGACCTTCCAGGTCTCCGACGTCAAACCGGCGACGAAACCGCAGCCCGAGGTTTCCTACAAGGAAGCATTGGAGGCGCAGATCACGCCGGGTCCGGTCGAATCATGCTCCAGATACCACGGTAGGCTATTGGCGCGGGTGCCGTACCACCCAGTCGTCGCCGCCGCCCACCGGGCGTTCATGGGCCACCACCCCCTATGCCTCTCGCCCGACACGATCTGGCTGATGATCATCCAGGGAGTCGCCAATCACATCAACGCCCACGCCGAGGAGCTTCGATCGAGGATCGTCAGCCATCAAGGTAAGCTCATAATCGAAGTGCGGCGAGACGATTTCGCCAAGGGCTCCCCCGAGAATCCGTGGTCGGAGGTCTTCAACGATTTCTCGATGCAGATCCGGGATTATGTGGGGTCGAGCATCGAGCATTTCGTCCCCAGCTTCTCGACGACGGGTCCAGTGGAGCGAGCCGCAGCCGAGGTCGTCCTGCTCGATGCCATGCACTCCTACTTCGAGTACCAAGTCAACACGGCCTGTGGTATCCCCTCGATCACGGTGGAAGGGACACACGAGGACTGGGAGGCTCTCGCCGGGCGAGTACAACGCTTCCGGGAGGTCGGACTGGGATCGTGGCTCGATGCGCTGTCATCAATCCTCGATCAATTCGCAAGGGCAGCCCAGGGAGACGTTGCCCCGACATTCTGGCGGTCGCTCTACAAGCTCAACGACCAAAGCGGTGGTCCGGTGATCACTGGCTGGATCACGGCGTTTTTTCCATACCTGAAACATTACCGAACCCGACGAGCCACTGAGCCATCCCGGATTCTCATGAAAGGCAAGAGGAACAATTTGGAGGAGATGCTTTATCCAGGTGAGAAGCCCAAAACGGGGTGGGCTACTGGTCCCACGATTGAGCAATTGCCGAGCGGCTTATCCAAGGCTCCGTTCCATTGGAACTGTTTCGATCGATTCTTCGACATGGAGTTCCTGGGCGGGTTCGTGGGTGTTGCCCAGGACCCGGAGACGCTGACCTTGCGCCCCGAGATCGGCTGGGCTGTGAGAGAAGCGCTGGCTGCCGAGTGATTGAGACTTCTTGGGAGAAAACTTCGAGGCGATGCCTGAATTGGAAATTCGCTCGAGCAAGGGGTGACAGGCAGATGGCCGGGTTCATCATTCTGGAGGATGGGCGTGCCTACGCTGCTGCCAACTGGGCCTACGATGCCGTTGTCGAGCGAATTGGCGACACTCTGCCAGATACCGATGATGGTCGTGCCCTATCCGACTGGCTGAAGGAGCAGCGGGTCGCCGTGAAGGGGCTGGGAAGCGTCGATCTGCGAGAGTTCACCCCGGAGAACCGGCAGTTGTTCGAGGAAGCAGCCCGGAGGGCGTTCAGTTTGGCTGAACAGCAAGGACCTGAAGGCTGGCAGGATATCGAAGCCTACACCGGTTGGATCGAGCGATTCCACGACCTGATCATAATGATGGACTCGATCCGAGCAGGCGTGCCCCCTTCGGCATTCAATCCCCATATGGTTGACGTGATCCCGCCGACCGGGGCCCGAGCGGGGCCTGGCTGGAGTTCGCCACCGTAGTGCGTACCTCTTCATTGAGATCGTTGACCTAAAGCTTCATTGGCAGTCACCAACCGCATACAAGCAAAGGCTCGACCATGTGCAAGAGTGCGCTGTTGATCATGATCGGAGTCATGCCTCTTCTGGGGGAGGCGTTCCTGCTCTCCGCTCAAGAGAAGTCTTCGCCACCAGCCAAGAAACAAGATGAACAAGCTGTAAGATACAAAGCGACCGATGGAATCCCAGAGGACAAGGCGGGGGAGAAACTTCGAGACTATGCGGTGTTGGAAGCCTGCCTGAATGACCTGGCCAGTCCCAAGAACCCCGAACATAAGTACCACATCCAAAATGTTGGTCCTGGTCGAGAGATTGTGATCGACGATGCCACATGCGAGTACGCCCTCCTCATCGACCTCGGTGAACCGAGCGAAAACATTGACAATAAGGACCCCCGCCGCATCCCCGCTGACATTCAAGAAAACTTCAAACGACGCAATGCCGAGCCTGCCAGCCCATTAGCAGATTTCAAACCCGCCAATCCGAACATCATCATCCGGGATTTGGACGGGTTCTTCGAGAAGGCGGATGATCCGATCGGAGACTTCCTCAAACGGTATCCCAAAGCCTGGGGCTATGTCTGGGCTTACGCTCCAGGTTATTCCAAGGACGGCAATTCGGCGGTTGTCGTCTATGAGGGCGGTCCGAACGGTTCACACGGTCTGAACTGGGTCTACATGCTCGCCAAAAAGGGTGACAAATGGGAGATCCAGTGGCGGCATTGTCGTCCTCGGAGATAGTCAGGGCAGGGTGTTCTCGGGAGGTAAAACGAGGGTTGAGGTCACGCCTATTGATTTTTGATGGCCAGAGTGCGGCTTTGAGCGACCGATGAATTCCAGTTTTCTGTCCGAAAGTTGGAATCTGCTTTCCAGTTCTTGACGTTCAACGCCGCTGTGATCGGGATGTCCTGTGGAATGCCACTGCCGCCGTAGCAAGCCTCGTAGAAGGCTTGGGCATCCAATTGAGGTCGGCTCACGAATTCACGCTCGAAGCGTGATGAGAAGACATCGGAGAGGAGATCCGAATCTGAAAACTCTGGTCCTCACGGCTTGCTTGAAATGAACTCGGGCTCGGCGTCCGCCGATCGCAGCAGGCACGCCGTGAGATGACCAATCCCACCGCTTGTATCCAGACGAATGCGGGTCGGATTCACCTCGGGCTTCGAGACCAGCACATGACCCGTCACCTGAACCTTGCCCGGAATCTCCAGGGGTGACTTCGACAGATTTTTGTCGGCACCAATCCACACGGGGTACTCAGGCTGCCAGAGCAAGTCCGTGTTGGTCCCCGCCATCGGATTCAGCGTTGAGCGGTCCCATCGCTTGAGGTGCATCGCAGCGACCTGCTCCAATGGACTGGCTCCCAGTTCTGGCGACAGCCCACAGTGCAAGAACAAGTGACCGGGCGACTCGACCACCCAGGGCAAATAGACAAGAAACGCCGAATGCTCGGCTGGAATCGCTTCCTTCAATTCCGCCAGATCACTCTCCCACTGAGACCCACCAAGATTCGGCCTGCGACCGAGGTAGCCGAAAAAGGTCTGCTCGTGGTCATAGCGGCGCAGATAACTCTCGATCCAGTAGGGCGAGCGAGGACCGTCATCGAGCCGGGTTGCTCGCACCAGGGCAAGATCGTGGTTCCCCAGGATGGCGGACCCTCCCGGTCGTCGGCTCAGCAATTCGAGCACCATGTCGATCGCCCCAGGGACATCCTCACCCCGATCAACGTAGTCGCCCAGGAAGACTAACGCACAGTCGTCCCACTCCGACCTCAATTCGAGCCGGGCGACTAACCGCTCCAGTTGTTCAAGTTGCCCGTGCAGGTCAGCGATGGCGATGATCGGGTAGTTCAGATTAGTCGGCAGGGTCATTGACGAACGACCTCAACGGTTGCAGCCGTTGGTTTCCAGGAAGCCGGCATCATCGAGGGGTAATCGTATAATTCCATTGGGGGCAAACGTCATGGGTCTCCAAGGAGAGCTGATCAGCTTCCTTCTGGCTGTACGGAACACACTTCTTGTAGCAGCGCTCGTCCAAGTGCGCCGTGACCTGCAAGCCGGTCTCTGTCCGTGTCCCCCGAATATAGCCCAGCATGATCTCTAGTGATCTGAGGGGCTTGCCCTCCCAGTTTCTGCTAATGAAACTGAACAGCCGATGCTCCACCGGGTTCCACTTCGAGCAACCACTCGGGTAATGGCAAACGGTGACGGTCAGGCCGAACTGATCGATGAGGAGAGCTTGCAGGTTACATTTCCATGCTCGGGCACGGCATCCATTGCTCCCCCCGCCATCCGCCAAGATTAGCAGCCGGTCAGTTCGGGGATATGCAGCCCGGCCCTCGTTCTTCCACCACTTGGTGATTGAGACGACCGCAAACTCGGGGGTGTCGTTTGAGACCCCGACATAGACATGCCCCTTGTTCCTGATCAGTTCATAGATTCCGAAGGGCACCGCTTTGCATTCGGCCGCACTGCGGAAATCGTGCTCATCGACCTCTTCCGCCTTCTTACACCATGTCTTGCCTTTTCTTCCGAAGTTCCCGATCAATTCCTTCTTCTTGGTGTCCACGCTTATGATAGGCCACGCTGCGGCGCTGAAGGTCTCCCTCTGCGATGCGATGTAGCGGAACTGTGCGTCCCGCTCCGGGCAGTTCGGCTTGCTCTGCCCTTGCTTCCTCTCGTTGGCCTTGAGTGAAAAGCCCATCTTCTTGAGCAGCCTCCTCACCACACGCAAACTCGCCGGATGCCCGTCTTCTTTCAGCCATTTGCAGAGCTGACTAAGGCTGCTGCGCCACCCACCTCCTGTCGCTCGTCGGGTCACCTCCCACTTCGTTTGAGAGAAGCCTCTCCAACGTGGGCTCGATGGCCGGATCTTTGACTTCGCTCAGTTTCCGACCGCCTCCTGGTCGCCGAATACGGTCCTGCGTTCGGCATGGTGCCGGTATGTGTTCCTGAAGTGAGTTCGGCGTCCTGCGGATCAAGCTCAACTGGTCGCATTCTCGAATCCCTGCACGAATCGTCTGATGCGACAAGCCCGTCGCCTCGGCTACCAAACTTATCCCTCCCCAGCCAGATGCGAGCGCCTCGCTGGCGGCCCAGAGGCGTCTCGTGCGCTCATCCATCGCCGCCCTGAGTATCTCGAACTTCTGTGCGATGGCGTCGATCTCAGACATACTGTCCCCCTTCGGGAGCGGAGGCAGAAGACCTCTTGAGCATCATGATTCTGGTCCCTTGTCCCGCAGCCCACCGTAGACCAAGCGAAAAACTCGACCTGAGCTTTACCGAGGGTAACCAGAATTCACGACCCTGCGGAACACCGAACACTTGATATAATCTCGCTGAGCCACTGACGGACACTTGTGACGGGGGAAAGCCACACGGGTATCGAACCAGTCATCGCCGAATAAACGCCGCTGAGTGGGACCGGTTGCCACTCCGACCAACTCTGCGCTCTCGGCTGGTTCCAACTCCGGCGGGTCTGCAACGAGCAACTCAAACTGACGGCAAAGGAAAGTCGCCGAGTTCTCCGAGTACGATCAGGCCCTACTGCCGGCTGGAACGATCGTTCCGAGTCGGGCGGACTGTCGGATCACCGGACAAAAAGGGACTCCCCGTATGCACATCATCGACCTGTCAGCCACGATCGCTCCCAGCCGCCGCGATGCCCTCCCGTTCGAGCGGGTCGAGATCAATTACTCGTCCCACGCCGACGGGGCGTCCCAGATCGAGACCATGCTCAAAGTTCCGCCGGACCTCCTGAGAAACGAGGAGGGCTGGGCGGTCGAGGAGTTCACGAAGCTGGCGACCCACAGCATTACGCACGTCGATGCGCCCTGGCACTACAACAGCGTGATCCGGGGACAAAGGGCTGCCACGATCGACGAACTGCCGCTGGAGTGGTTCTTCTCCGACGGCGTGGTACTCGAAATAACGTGCAAGGCCGACGGCGAGAAAATCGAGGTAACGGACCTGAAGACCGCCTTCTCCGCTATCGGGCACAACGTCAAGCCGCTTGACATCGTGCTCATCAGGACGGGGCGGGACGAGTTCTATGGTCAGCCGGATTATGTCTGGCGGGGCTGTGCGGTGACCCCCGAGGCAACCCGCTGGCTCTACGACCAGGGCGTGCGTGTGATGGGAATCGACGCCTGGGGCTGGGACGGCCCACTCGACCGGCAGGCGAAGGAGGCCCTGGTTCGCCGGGAGAAGGGGGTGTTCTGGGCCGCCCACCAGTGCGACCTGCCGTACTCGCAGATCGAGCGCCTGGTCAACCTCGGCTCCCTACCGCCGTCAGGGTTCAAGGTGGCCTGCTTCCCACTGAAGATTCAGGGCGGGAGTGCCGGACCGGCACGGGTCGTGGCGATCCTGCCGGACTAACCAGGGGAGCCATGAAGCCGATGACTCCGTAATCATCGGACAACTCGGGTTATCTCGCGCTGGCCTCGGCGGTGTCAGTGCAGCCCACCGGGAGTTACAATGGTTTGCCTTCAGATGTGGCGAATGAACCGGAGGGATGATGGAGTGAAACGCCTGTCGTTTTCGATCGCAGAAATGATGGCGATCGTCGCCATTGTCGCCCTGGACTGTCTGGTGATACGGGTGGGGCGTTCTCCTCAGTCCGGTCCATATCTCATCTTCGGCGGATTGCCGCTGCAAATTGCCCTGGTGATCGGCTTGTTCATCATGATTCGTCGGAGAACGCCAATGGACAAACCGCTGCCTTTTCTGTTCGGGTTCGAGGCCGTCGGCTGGACTAGTCATCTGATTTATGTCGCTGCCTGTGTGCAGGCAGCCACATCAATCGATAGCTACGTGGTTGACATCGTTAGCCTCGTGGTTGACACCCTTAATGCGCTGCTTGGCGCCACGAAAGTTCGGCCCAACCCTACGGTTGGATTCATTGCTGTTCTTGGTCTAGTCACGTCTTGTCTGACCGCCCCCCAACTAGCGATGGCCTTGGTCGGAGGCTGGATCAGCCAGAGGTGGAGTAAGCAGACTCATCCCGAGCCAGTACCGATCCGTGAGTGATTGCCCCCAACGCGACTCGGCACGCCTCGGGACTCCATCTACTGATTCCTCCGTTGACATCTACGGAAGAATCCGTATTATAGGGTCGTGTGGCACGTGATTCTTGTTTCGGAAGGTGGTAGATGAATGGCGAGGCGACCGCAAGAAACTCCAACGGAAGCCGAATTGGAGGTTCTGAAAGTTCTCTGGGAACGTGGCCCCAGTACGGGACGGGAGGTACTGGATGTCCTGGTCGCAGAGCGGAAACGAGCCTACACGTCGGTAATGAGCGTACTCAACATCATGGCGAACAAAGGGCAAGTGATCAGAAAGCCACATGGACGTGCATTCATATACTCCGCCAAACGGCCGCGTGAAAAAACATTGGGCAAGATGGTCAGCAGTCTTCTGGGGCGTGCCTTCGAAGGGTCCGCTGCATCCCTGGTGTCTCAGTTGCTCGACCAATCGAAACCGACACCCGAAGAACTCGACAAAATTCGGAAAGTCATCGAAGAATATGAAGGCAGGAGTAACGTCCAATGAATCCGTTCTCGATGAATTTCGTGGCAGAGTTTGCCGAGCTTCTGACGACGGCGCTCGTTTCACTTCGTTTGGCAGGGTGCCGTCCTCACGCTCATTCTGCTCGTCACAGTGAAGCTGCTGGACGTGAGGACTGCTCGACTCAGATACCTCCTTTCAGTCGGCACACTGCTCATGATGGGAATGGCTCCAATCGTCACGGCGATGTTGCACCATCAGGGCAACTCGCAACCACAACATTCCCCTGTTGAGATGTCAGGTCAATCAAATCCGATTATCGAGGAACACACCGCCAAGAACGCCATCAATACGACTGGTCGCATTGTTGCTGACTTGCAAAAAGGATCGGCCACTCGGTGGAATCCCAGCATCGAGGTCTATGTTCTCTTTGCATGGCTCGTAGGAGTCTCAATTCTCAGCACACGATTGGCGATTGGATTCGGTGTCACCTTGTGGATTCGGGTCAATGTAAAACCTCTTTCTGATGAATTTGAGCAGCGAGTTCGAATTCTCAGTGACAGACTGAGTGTGGATGCACGACAACGTGTTTTCGCATGTGTGAGAGTTGGTCAAGCGGTGGCCGTTGGATTCATTCGCCCGGTCGTCTTGATTCCGGCGTCCTGGCTGACACAATTAACTCCACAAATGATCGAAGCGATCATCGCACACGAATTGGCTCATATCCGCAGATGGGATTTATGGGTCAATCTCGTGCAACGCGTCATCGAGACGCTTTTGTTCTACCACCCCGCAGTCTGGTGGCTCTCAAGTCGAATCCGTCTCGAACGTGAGATGTGTTGCGACGAAATTGCAGCCGAGTGTTTCGACCGAGTGTTGTATGCCCGGTCTTTGGAATCGGTTGCCAAAATTGGGCAGGGAAACCTGCTCATGGCGACTTCGATCAATGGCGGAAAGAAAATGAAACTGTTGAATCGAATCCGGTATTTACTTGGGCTTGCACCTGCCGATGCAGCAGGCAACTGGTGGGCAGTTGGTTTTGTGGCCATGATCCTGCCCTTTGCCGCAGCAGTTGCGTTTTCATTGTCTGCTGTGGCCACACCCTCCGTCGCAACGGCGGACAACGATTCTGCCGAGTCAAAGGCCATTGAAAAGATCGTGGCCATCAGCCCACAGGCAAAGGCCGTCACCGTCACCGAGCAATATGTCTGCCAGATCCACTCGAGGCGACACATCGATGTCTGTGCGCTGGAGACCGGGTATCTCAAGGCCATCCCAATCAGGGAAGGCCAGGCGGTGAAAGAGGGCGAGCTGATGTTCGAGATCGTGCCAGTTCTTTACAAGGCAAGGTGGGACGCCGCGGTGGCCGAGAGAGACCTCGCGCAACTGGAGTTGAATAACACCAAGAAGTTGGCCGACAAACAAGGTGTCTCTCAGAATGAGGTGAAACTGTTCGAGGCCAAACTGGCAAAGGCCCAGGCCAACGCGGATCTGGCGGAGGCCGAATTGAACTTTACCAAGGTCAAAGCACCTTTCGACGGCATCGTCGACCTCCTGAAACAGCAGGGCAGCCTGGTCAAGGAGGGGGAGATTCTCGCGACCTTGTCCGATAACAGCCTGGTGTGGGTTTATTTCAACGTCCCCGAAGCCCGTTACCTCGAACACATGACCGACCTGAGTCAGCCTAAGGAGAATCTACGAATCGAACTCATTCTGGCGAACGGCAAAAAGTTCGGGCAGGTCGGCAAGTTCGGTGCGATCAAGGCCGATTTCAACAGCGAGACCGGGACCATCCCCTTCCGCGCGGACTTTCCGAACCCGGACCGCCTGCTGCGTCACGGTCAGAGAGGTACCGTGCTGATCAGTCGAGTGCTGAATGACGCCATCGTCATCCCTCAACGGGCGACTTTCGAAATTCTCGACAAGCGGTACGTTTACGTCGTCGACAAAGAGGATGTGGCGCATCTGCGCGAGATCGTGATCCAGAATGAATTGGAAGACCTCTTTGTCATCAAGAAGGGGGTTGGCGTGGACGACAAGATCATTCTCGAGGGGATCCGACAGGTTCACGACGGCGAAAAGGTGGAATACGAGGATCGTCAACCGAAGTAGGTTGTTGCTCGGGATTCGCGAGTGACCGTGCAAGCCACATAGGGCGTGGAGACGAAGCACCGCCCAGCGCTGCTTTCGGTGCCTAAAATGGTTCGAAGATCCGACACAACACTCAGCAATTTGGCGGTTTGCGCTCGAGCGAGGTGAGTTGCACCGACCGTTCGGAGAACCCGTTATCGAAGCCCTCAAGGCCCGACCGATTGGCAGACGAGACCTTCTGAAAATCTGCCACTTTCCGCCACTTCGAGCCCTGCCTTCCACGCTAGGTGCATTGCCGGTTCGAACCATCCGGCGTAGTATTAAGCAGGTGCGTGGCGGGCGCGATGATCGCCGCGGCGCCCGGATTCAGGATGGCCGGCCGGGAAACCGGCTCGTGATTCTGAAATCGGGGGCATGCCGCGGAGGAAAGTCCGGACTCCACAGGGCGCGATGGTGGGTAACACCCACCGTTCGTCTGCGCATTGCGCAAGGCGGATAGGGAAAGTGCCACAGAAAGCAAACCGCCTCGGCCGCCGTGCCTCAAGTGCGACGGCCGCGGTAAGGGTGAAACGGTGAGGTAAGAGCTCACCAGCAGGTTGGGTGACCAGCCTGGCTCGGCAAACCCCATCGGGAGCAAGACCAAATAAGGAGGCAGCTTTTCCTGAGCCAGCAAGGCCGAGCGATTCATTCGCCCGGCCCGATCGGTCAGGAACGCACGGGTCGGCCCGGCCCGTCTTGACCTCCGGGTAGGTCGCTCGAGGCGCCGGGCAACCGGCGTCCCAGAAAAATGATCATCCCTGGCCTGGGCAAAACGTGAAAACGTTTAGCTTGGGTCTCGACAGAATCCGGCTTACGTTGCCCGCCACGCCCTTTACTTCTCTTGTGATCCGGCGATTCGCCAGCCGCGTTAAGCGGCCGGCCGGCGGCTTGCCCAACCGCGCCCGAGCGAATCAGAAGGCACTGCCGGCCACGATGCGCACGCTCGCATACGGGCTGAACTCAGCCGACCGGATGATTCCCTTGACGTCGAGCGCCTGCTCCTTGAACTCGTGAAACGCTACCTCGTCGACGTCGGTGTCGCCCACGATCTTGAGAATCTCCTGGTAGATGCGCGGACTATATTCCTTGATCTCGGCCGGGACGGCGATGGAGTCGACGACCAGCTCCTCGCAGACGGCGCGGAAGACGTCGAGCAAGCGGGGAATCCCCGGCGTCAGGGTCAAGTCGATAACGTGGCCGTCCGTCGGGAGCGGATAAGCAGCATCGACGATCAGCAGTTCGTCGGATTGCCCGAGCTCGGCCAGAAGAGAGCAAATCGCCGGGTTGAGGATGCCGCCCTTTTTCATTGAACCTGATCCTTTGCAAGGCAAGCAACACGATCCATGCGTGAGACCCAGCGGCGATCAGGAACTTCTCTGACGCGTTGGACTGCGCAGAATCGGTTGAAAACGCGTCGTGGGAAAGATGCTCGAAAACCGGTTGTTGCGGGTTTCTCTATCTGATGAAGTATACCGATCAGCGGGTGTTTGCTCCACCCAGGATGCGCCGCGTGACGTCCGTAGGGCGACCGCCCGAGCGGGCGATGGCCGTCTGTCTTTGCCAATTCGTGTCGACCGCTGAGGTTGAGCAATGAGCCATCGCAACAGCCGCCCTGTGCGGCCAATGTTGATACCGGGTGCGCTTCTGGCGATCTGCCTGGTGGGAGTTGCGACGGTGTTGTGGCGGGCGCACCACCGCGGCGGCCTGTCGGCGGGCGATGGAGTTGTAGCGCGGTCCCTCGACGAGCTCATGCTCGGGCCGACACGGCTCGATGATCCGCGGCTGCGCTGGTTGCGCGACGCCGTCGGTCACTGGCAGCAATCGCTCGCGGGCACCCGCGTGGTCGTCGATCAAGTTTGCCTGGTGCCCGACGTGCCGGCGTTCCTGGACGCGATCTCCTTGTGGGACGAGCGGCATTTCTTTCCGGTGTTGATCGACGATCCCACGTGGGTGCTGCCGTTTCTACGGGCGTTTCGGCCAGCGCGCGTCGTCCGCTACGACGGCAAGCGCGATCGTCATCGTAATGACTCTGAATCGGACGGCCTGGACCCGGCGCGAAACTCGAAGCAGAGTGGTTGCGCGCGCTGACCGCAGTAGCTCGCGCCTGGACTGACCCGGGCGATGCCGAACGGGACCTTCCCAACGCGTCCGAACGTCCGCCTTTCAGCGGGCCTTTACCGCCCGGGGTGGTCTTCGCTGATCCGGATGCGTCGATGTTCGCCGGAGCGGTCGCCCTGGCGGCGGGGCGATTTCAGCCGCTGGTTCGCGGCGGGCCGCTCGTCATCGGGCACGGCGGGCCGCAAGCTCGGCGCACGCTCCGCCGCTTCAACGACGTCTTGACCGTGGAGGAGGCCGTGCCCTTCGCCAGCGCGATCGAGGCGCGGATCGCTTCGGTCGTCCCCAACCACGATCGATTGGGCGACGATTGCGACTTCGTGACACTCGCCGGCGATTGGCCCTATCGCTACGCGGTCGACCCGGCGCAAGGCCCTGCCGGCGGATTGTGTGCCACCGACGACCTGATTGGCCATGTCCTGGAGAGCGCCTCCACAAGCGGGTGGCTGATGCGGTCGCGCCGCCGGTGGGCCTATACCGGCAGGCTGCTGGGCGGCCCGGCCGAGAGCGTGGCGCGGGCGATGAGCGCGCTCTTCCTGCCAACGACGTCGGCTCTCTTGTGGAACACGTACGGGCAGCACAAGCCCTGGTCTGACTATGCGATGGGCACGGCGAAGGACATCATGGTCCGAGCCCTGGCTGATCCGGGCGCGGTCGCGCACGGCGACCGGCGTCGCGCCGACCTCTTGGCATGGCACCGGGCCGTCAACCCGGTCAATCGGTTCGGACTGATGCTGGTGAACTCGTCGGGAGGGTCGCGGAATTTTACCATCGAAGGGGGGCCGGGCCGGCCCAGCGACATCCCGCGCGGCATCCCGGCCGCCGTGGCGATGATCCACAGCTTCTCGGCCGCAACCCCGCGCGACGTCGATACGATCGCCGGCCGCTGGCTGGCTCAAGGTGCGTTCGTATTCTTCGGTGCAATGAACGAGCCGTACCTGCTCGCGTTTCGACCGCCGCGGCTTGTGGCCGAGCTCATCGATGCCGGCGCACCCCTGGTCGCGGCGCTGCGACAAGGCGAGTCTGAGCCGTTCGGGTTCCCGTGGCGGCTGGTTTACCTGGGCGATCCGCTCTTCCAGCCGCGACGGCCAGCCAGTGCCTCCGGAACGTCGCGGCCGGCCGCGCGCGGCCAAAGCCCCGGGGCGGGGCGGATGAGCCCTTCCGGATGGCAGGCGCTCGCTCCCGATTATGCCCACTGGCCGGCCGCAATCGTGGCCGCGAGGGTCGCGGGGAACAACTCGGCCGCGCAACAGCCGCCTTCCAATTCTGACGACGTCCGCCTGCGCTGGTGCTTGGACGCCGCGATCGCAGAGCTGACGAGACCGGCCCCGCCGGGCAGCCTGGCGCGCGTGGGCGATGGCCCCGAAGCAGACGCGGCCGGGGGTGGGAGCCGTGCCTGGCCGATTGTCCTCCGCGACGTGCGCCGCGATCGGTTGGACCGACGTCTGCGGCCGCTCTTCGACGACCTGCTAATCGACAGTCTGCTCGAGGCGGGCGCGCTTGACGAACTCCAAGCGCGGCTGGCCCGCATCTCACTTGATGAGAGTGGTCCGCGCGTCTGGCAGGCCCACGAGACGTGCGCAACTGCGCGTTTCTTCCGGCTTGCCGAAGCGTCACGTTCCGCCGCCGGTTTCACGCAGGCGCTCGACCTGTGGGATGAAGTCATTCGCCTGGCGTGGCCCAAGGGCGCCGAGTTTCCGGGTAACTTCACCGAGCGCGTGGCGGTCCTGGTCGCGGCCGATCCGGCTCGCAGGAACGGTCCGTGGCAGGAGCGGCTTGCTCGCGCGGCCGCCGAGCTCGCCGTGCAGCCCAGCCGATTTCCGCACGCGGCCGTCATCGCGGCAGAGCAGAAACGCTTCGGTAGCAAGATGAATCCAAGCGGCGCCGGGCACTGAGCCCCCGCTAAGCCAGAATCTCTTTGATCACGTCTCCGTGCACGTCGGTCAAGCGCCGATCGATGCCGTTGTGGCGAAACGCGAGCCGGGTATGGTCGATGCCCAGCAGATGCAAGACGGTCGCGTGCAAGTCGTAGCAGTAGGTCACGTTTTCGACAGCCTTGTACGACCATTCGTCGCTCGAGCCATGAGTCACTCCTCCCTTGATGCCGCCGCCTGCCAGCCACGAAGTAAAGGTGAACGGGTTATGATCGCGACCCTTGGAGCCCTGGCTGCACGGCATGCGGCCGAACTCGGTGGTCCAGATCACGATGGTGTCGTCGAGCAGGCCGCGGCTCTTGAGGTCGCTGATCAGGGCGGCCGCGGGTTTGTCCATGCTCGCGGCCATCATGCCGTGGTCGCGGGCGATGTCTTCGTGCGAGTCCCAGTTGCGTCGTGGGAAGCCGTTGTCGGCGCCGCTCCAAACTTGCACGAACCGGACGCCGCGCTCGAGCAGCCGGCGGGCGATCAAGCAGTTGCGGCCGAAGTCGGCGGTGACCGTGTCGTCCACTCCATACAGTTCGCGGGTTGCGCGCGATTCCGACGAGAGGTCGAGGACCTCCGGAGCGCTCAACTGCAGCCGCGCGGCCAGTTCGTAGCTGGCGATGCGGGCCTCGAGCCGCGAATCGCCCGGGTGCTCGCTCTCGTGAGCACGGTTCAAGCGATTCAACAGCTCGAGCCCGTCGGTTTGCGCTGCCGCGGTCAGGTGGGCTTCTTCGGGGGGAAACAGGTCGAAGATCGGGCTCGGGCGCCGGGTCTTACCATCGTCCCCTGGTGCGCCGCCGGCAGAAAGCCGGCACTCCAGTTGGCCGGGCCATTGGGAGCAAACCCGCGGGAATCGGGCAGCACGATGAACGTGGGCAAGTTCTGGCTCAGGCTGCCCAGTCCATAGGAGACCCAGGCCCCCATGCTGGGGAACCCCGGCAGCACGAAGCCGGTGTTTTGCATGAACGTTGCCGGCCCGTGCACGTTCGACTTCGAGACCATCGCGGGCAGAAACGCGATGTCGTCGACGAGCCCGGCGAGGTGAGGCACAAGATTGCTGACCCACCGGCCGCACTGGCCGTACTGCTGCCATTTCCAGGGGCTGGCCATCACCGCCCCCGGTTCACTCTGGAACAGCTCGACCTTGCCGCCCGGGTCAAACTTCTTCCCGTTTCTCTGCCCGAGCGCGGGCTTGTAGTCAAACGTGTCGCATTGACTGGCCGCGCCCGACATGAACAGTTGCACGACGCGCCGGGCTTTTGCACGGTGGTGCAGTCCGCCGTTGAGATCTGGCCTGGGGCCTTTGACTTCAGCCGTTTTCTCGTCGGCCAGCAGACCCTCGGCTCCCATCAAGTGCGCCAGTGCCAACGCCCCAAACCCGCCGCCGGCACGCCACAGGAAGCTGCGGCGGTCGAGCGACCCTAACGCAGTTCTCCCGTGTTGCTCGCGTGTCATGGCGTGGTTCCAGCGCTTGGGTACATGTCAATCGACAAAGACAAACTCGTTGGTGTTCCAGAGCAAACGGCACGCATTGGCGAGCCCGTACCGGGCCGCGTACGCGGCCAGCAGCTCGAGCTCTTGATCGCGCGGCGGTCGCGCCGAGCGCCAGCCGGTACGCCGCCGCGATCTGCGCCCGCGGGTCGGTCGAGAGCCGTTCCAGCCGACGCGCGCACTCGCGCGACTGCCGCACCATGAACAGGTCGTTCCACAGTGCCAGGGCCTGCAGCGCGGTCAATGTCTGGCTTCGAACCGGGGTGTTGATATTTGGGTCGGCGCAGTCGAGCGCCTCCATGAGCGGGTTGGGCACGCTCCGCACGATGAACCGATAGATCGTCCGGCGCCGCACCTGCGGATTGTCGACCTTGGCGGGGTCGGTGTGATCGTAAACCGGCGAATGATCGTCCTTGAACGAGAAGAGCTCGAAGCCCGGCCCCCCCATGCGAAGGTCGAGCGTGCCCGAAACAGCCAGCACGCTGTCGCGCAGGGTTTCGGCGTCGAACCGGCGGCGATTCTGGCGCCAGAGGAAACGATTGTCGGCATCGATCGCGCCAAAGGCGGGGTTGCCGTGGGACGACTGACGGTAAACGGCGCTGGTCACGATCAATCGATGCAGGGCCTTCTGCGACTGGCCGTTCTCGAAGAGCTGGGTGGCCAGCCAGTCGAGCAGCGCAAGGTGCGTCGGCCGGGCGCCGTTGCGGCCGAAGTCGTTGGGCGTTTCAACGATCCCGCGGCCGAAATGATAATGCCAGAGTCGGTTTGCCAGCGAGCGCCAGGTGAGCACGTTGGCGGGTGCGGCGAGCCATTCGGCCAGGGCGGCCCGGCGGCTCCCTTCATCGTCGGGATGCGCCAGCGCAAATGCCGAGGGAAGCCCGGGCAGGCAGGCGAGCGAGCCCGGCACGGCGAGCCCGAGCGGTTGCTCGACGTCGCCCCGGCGCAAGACCGCGATCGGGCGCGGTTTGTGCGACTGGACGGCGTAGACCTTCGGTCCGCTCGGGACAACGACAGCGGCCCGCCGCACTTCGAGCTCCGGGCTGGGATACGGCCGATCGCCGCGATCCACGCCAGCGAAGTCGGCCTGCAGCCGGTAGTAATCGGTCTGGGTGATCGGGTCGAACTTGTGGTCGTGGCAGCGAGCGCAATGAACCGTCATGCTCACGAACGTCGACATGGTGCTCGCAACCATATCGTCGCGGTCGAGCAGCCTGGTCTTGAGCTTGTCGAGAGTGCCTTCCCGCAGCTCGACGTGACCGACGAAATCCCAGGGGCCGGCCGCGATGAAGCCGGTCGCGATCACCGCCTTGGGATCATCGGGCCAGAGCACGTCGCCGGCGATCTGTTCGCGAATGAACCGGCCGTACGCCACGTCGTCGTTGAACGCGCGAATCACGTAATCGCGATATGGCCACGCGTTGTCGCGGCGCTTGTCCTTGTCGTAGCCGTGGGTGTCGCCGTAATGAACGACGTCGAGCCAGTGTCGAGCCCAGCGCTCGCCATAGTGGGGGCTGGCCAGCAGGCGGTCGACGAGGCGCTCGTAGGCGCCCGGGTGTTGATCACGCACAAACGCCTCGACTTCCTCGGGTGCCGGCGGCAGGCCGAGCAAGTCGAACGAGAGGCGCCTGACCAGGGTGCGACGACCAGCCTCGGGGCTGGGACGCAAGCCTTGCCGCGCGAGCTCGGCTACAATGAACCGGTCGATCGGCGTGTTGGCCCAGCTCGCGTCTCCCCCGGTCGGGACGGCCGGTCGCTCAAGCGGCTCGAAGGCCCACCACTTCTGGCCCGAATCATCGGCTCGCGCGACAGTCGTCGCCGCCAGCAGGGCAAGCAAGGCAACCAGCCCGGCGCCACAAGTCGTTTTCACCACGCAGGCGACTCCGGTTGTTCGGTCGCACGCGTCCCGCCACCAGCCCGAAGGCCTCGCGGCACGCGAAGCCATGCGCTCATCGCACAAGTTGACGGTACGGCCGGTCCGAGCGCGCGTCAAGATGCCCAGGCGAAGCGATTCGGGCTAATCGTTGGGCTGCGACAGGGGACCGATCGTTCGGAGACTCGGGTCGATCGTCACGCCGTTGCGGGTGCCGACGGTGCGCGACGGGGTGAGAACGGTCACGTTCGACCGGCTTTGAACCTTTAGGTGGCCGATGGGCTGGCCCACGATCGTCGAGTTGGTCAAGCGCTGGAACTTGATCAGGTTGAGGTTGCCGCTGTCATTCACGACCATGCCGGTCGCCGTGTCGCCCCGAATCGTCTGGAGCGTCCCCTGAACGTCGATCAAAGCCGAGCCGGCGATGTCGGGCCGGAAGCTCTGGCTTAAACTTGTCAGGAGATCAGGATACGTCAGCTTGATCTGACCATGGCTATTCAGAATGATATTCGCGCCGTCGACAAGACCGCTCACGAGGGCGAGAGTTCCGTCGATGCTGCCCAGTGCCGGCCCAGGTTGAGTGAGGTCGAGCGGGTCGGGCTGCACGTTGACATACGCGCCGTTCTGATGGAGGGCCGTAAAGCCCACCGACGCCAATTTGTACGTAAACGGCGTTCCCTTGCTCGGATTCTGAGCGACGTCGACCGTGCTTATAGTTTGACTTCCGAGTTGGGTCTGGTTGGGCTGTGTCGTGTCGAGGTGGGCGGCGATCGTGGCGTAGATATCCTCCGTGCCGGGCGCACCCGTGAGGCCGCCCAGGAACGTGAACTCTGCTTGGGGGATAAACGGCTGCGGATCGCCGAGGGCGGGCTGGGCCGTCCCGCTCGCGAGGCTTGCGGGCAGATTGATCGCCTCGAGCGAGTTGGTCTGATAGCTGCCCAGAACCGTTATTGTATCGGTCGAGCCGATCGAGTTGATGGGCACCGACGTCGTGAACGATCCGACCGGTGCGCCGGTTGTGGCGTTGTAGGCATAAACTGTTGTGCCCGAGCTGACCAGCACGTCGAGTGTGCTGCCGTCCCAGGCGATATCGACCCCGGCAACCGCCGGGTCGCCTGGCACATTGATTGGCGTGAACGCCGGATCGATCGCGCCCGTGTCGTTGGTCAAGTTCAAAGCGAACCGAACGACCTGGCCGGTCGTGGGATCATACCCGAAGATCCTGGGATCGGTGAGAAGGTTGATCGGTCCGGCGGTTGAGCCGCTGATATGGTTGACCTTGAGGATGACGCCAGGAGGGGCAGGGGGCACGGTTTGCGGCGGCTGGCCTGTCGGCAGCGGTTCCACGATATTGCCGGCCGAAGTGAAAGTTCCGGCCGTCGCCGTCAGGGTTTGGGCACGGTCTTCGTTGCTGACGTACGTCGTGGTCGTGTCATAGGGGCTGCTCACGGTCCCCGACTGGCCTGCTTCGAGGGTCGTTTCGCCTGACGTCGAGGTCGTCGTCGTGGTCCCGAACTCGGTCACGACGGCAGTTGTTACCCCGGTAGCTGTGATCGATGAAATGAGGACCGGTGAGGTAACGACCGATACGCTCGTGGTCGAGACGGGGGGTGGCGGCAGCGCGCGGAGGTGGACCTGCGTGTCGGGGCCAATCGAGTTGAGCACCAGCGTGCTCACGCCCGGCGTGAGGTTAATGTCTCCGCCGGCCACGAGGTCGAAGCTACCCAGGTCGACCGTCTTGAGGACCGTGCCGCCTATGCCGCTCAAACTGTTCTGCGCGCCGGCTGCAATGAGTTGACCGCTCAGGATGCTGGCGAGCGGGGCGTGGCCACCGCCGCCGTGCACGCTGCCGTTGATTTTGGTGAAGGCGTTGGTGCCGTTGAAAACGAGCTGGAGCGCTCCGGAACTGTTGACGGTCGATCCCGCGAGATTTCCCCGACCGACCACCTGCACCTCGGCAGTGCCGCCGGTGGGTGTGACGTAAGTGAACGCGCGGTCGTCGCGAGAGAACGCACCGCCGCTGGCGGAAGATGCGGCCACGGCCTGGCGCGTCGAGCTGGTGCTGAGCAGGCGGCGTCCTTCCAAACCCTCGATGACAGGCCGCGCACGCCGGCCGTGGGCTTGCCGTGCGCTGGCTGGCTTCCGCCTCATCGCGTTTCTCCCGATGACCGCATCCTGATGGTCCGGGACCGCCGCACTCGGCGGAGAACCGCCCGTTCGACATCACTATTCAATTCGGCAAACCGACCCTCCGGCATAACCCCGACTCGAGGTTTCTCCGCCAAAATGAATACACCAATTGCCCCTGGCGGATCAGTCGTGATCGATGCATCCGGCCGCTCAAAACGCACTTGGCCAGCATGCCCAATGGTTCCCTAAACTGAGTTCCGGCGATAAGATAACACCTTGCTCGGTCTGCGCCGTCGCCATACGATAGCAGGCGATTGGCGTACAGCTCGGCGGGGGTGCAAACGCTCGCTCGAGCCGCCTCGATCGCCCTGGCATGCAGCCGGCGCGACCGGTAAACTTTGCGAAACCGGCGGGTTCCTCAAGGTTTGGAACCGCGAAAGGTGCGATCACGCACCGCCAAGATCGCCGATACGCCATGCCGCGGGCATGGTCTGGAACGAGATGATCACAGCAGCATAAAGGAGAATCAGGGTGTTGCGACGTTTTGTCACGCTGGCGATTTCGTTCAGCCTGGTACTGGCCCTTGGGATCACACGCGCGGACCGGTTGTTCGCGCAGGGCGAAGCCAAGAAAGACGCCCAAACGCCCAAGACCGAGCCTACAGCGAAAGAGGCCCCCAAGACCGACACGGCCAAGGGCGACGCGACCAAGAAAGAGCAAACGCCGACCGAGGCGTCCAAGGTCGTCGAGCCGCCGCTGCCGCCGATTCCGCCCGAAGTCATGGCCAAGATCGAGGCCGCGCGCAAGGCCGTCGCCGAAGCCATCGTCGCCGCCCAGGACGCGGGCCTGGTGGATACCTCGATCGATCCGCCGCCGATTCTCGACATACTGATCGATGGCCGGGCGATCGATGGTCGAATCTTGAAGAGCACCACCGCCAAGAAGCCTTACGGACTGAGCATCGAGGCTTTCGGTGCATGGTTCACCGGTTGGGGCAAGCTCGAAGGCGTCAACTACATCGAAGACGTGAAGATTGTGAGCCCCAGTAATGGGCTCAAGCGTTTCTACGACGAGCGCGCGCGGATCTTCGGCCAGTTGATCCAGGACATCCGCAAGGCCAAAGGCCCGGCGCCGGCGGCGAAGAAAGATGCGACCGACAAGGCCGGCGGCACGCCCAAGCCCGACGCGGCCAAACCGGCCGCGGAGCCAAAAAAGTAGTCGCGACGAAGTGCGGCCCGGGTCGGCAGGTTCTTTTTCCGACCCGGGTCTCGACCGTTTCGGGTTCGCGCGCGCTTTGCGCGAGATCGTGCCGGCGCGCTGCCGGCTCGGTCGCGACGGGGAAGGGGCCGCGAATTCGTCGTCGACTGGCGCCGGATAGATTGCTTGAAAAACAGCCAAGCGCTCACCAGAATGGGTGTTGTCGTCTGCCGCTCGAGAACCGTCCGATGACGAGCGAGCTCAGCTTGCCGCGCGAGTCCGCGCTGGCGCCTTGGTCCTCGCCTGTCCGACCCTCGCCTGGCTCGGGTCGAGTTTCGATCTTCCCATACCGCCCCCTCTCCGAGGCCGCACGCCGTGACGCCGAGTGCCGTGTCCAAGGCGACCGCGCCCTTGCCGTTCCTCTCGCTGGCGTGCGAGGCTGCGCGACGCTTGGCGCAAGCGGCGTGCTGATTCTGCCGGAAGGGCCGATGGAATGGGACGTGGTGCGCGTGCTTTCGAGCTCCGATATCTCGATCCTCGTGGCCACTCACTCCCAGCGCCAGCTCGAATCGATCCGAAAAGCAGGCCTGATCGCGGTCGAGGTCGAGCCGACCGACGTGGCGATTTCTGAGCGGATCAGCCTGGCCTTGATCGAAGCCGTGGCCAACGATTTGCTCCAGGCCGGCGCGTGCGTTGTCGTGGTTTATTCCGGCTTCGAGGCCGAGGCCCTCGATTCGCTGACCGTGATCCGCCTGGGGGAGCACCTCGAGCGGCTCACCGCGCGAGACTTGAGAGCGCTCGAGACTTCGGTGCCGTTTGAAACTTTGAAGGCCGTTGTCGACGTGGCCATCGAGATCGGCCGCGAGGGCCGCGAGGGCAAGCCGGTCGGCACGCTCATCGTCGTCGGCGACGCGCGCAACGTCATGTTGCGCACCCGCCAACTAGGGTTCGATCCGTTCAAGGGTTACCTGCGCAAGGAGCGCAACGTGCGCGACTTCCGCGTGCGCGAGGCGATCAAGGAAATCGCGCAGCTCGACGGGGCGTTCGTCGTCGCCCGTGACGGCACGGTCGAGGCCGCCTGCCGGTTGATCGACGCACCCACGAGCGGGTTGACGCTTCCCAAGGGCCTGGGCACCCGCCACTGGGCCGCCGCTGCGATCACCGAGGTGACCAAGGCCGTCGCTGTCGCCGTCAGCCAGTCCAACGGCGCGGTCCGGCTGTTCCAAAACGGCGACGTCATCCTGCGCATCGCTCCGATGCGCCACGCTCGTGCGATGAAGTGGCAAGATGCCGACACCGAGCCGGCACCTGCGTGAGTGCTGGGCTCGCGGCAGAACAAGGGGAGCCCGTTTGGAGCGGGATCTGATAGGTTTATGGGGTGGTTCCCTTCGGTTTTCGTGGCCCCGGTGTACAGGTTGATCTTCGGTCCGGCCGCTGTCCGGTTGAATCCGCGCAGGGTCGGCTCGACCCGACGAGCAGAAGCACGTGCGCGGATTGGTTGTGATGGCCGACGGGGTTGGCGGTCTGGATCTCTGCGGAATCGGCCTGGCTTACGTCTTGGGGGCCGAAAAACTGCCGTACGCGATTCTCGTTGTTCCCTGGGGCCATGGCGTCGGCCGCTGGCTGGCCGATCTCACCGACGTTGCCAACTGCCGCGCCAAGGCCGCGTTCGTCGCCGAGACCGTCCGTTCCTTCAAGGCCGCCCATCCCCATGAACCCGTGTTTCTCGTCGCTAAGTCAGGCGGCTCTGGGGTCGTGATCAACGCTCTCGAGGCGCTGGAGCCGCAAACCGTGGAGCGCGTGGTGCTCTTGGCACCGGCACTCTCGCCGCAATATGACCTCACACGGGCCCTTCGAGCCGTCCGCCGCGAGCTGGTTGTGTTCTGGTCGCCGTTCGACATCGTCATCCTCGGGGCTGGAACCTGGCTGTTCGGCACAATCGATCGCGTGAGATCGGTCGGGGCGGGGCTGGTGGGTTTCCAGGTACCTCCGGTCGACAAACGTACTGAAGTGCAAAGTGATGAATACGAAAAGCTGTGCCAGGTGCGCTGGCGACCGCCGATGGCAAGAACCGGCTACTTCGGCGGTCATTTCGGACCGGATAGTCCGTTGTTCCTGAGAAAGTATGTTGTGCCGCTCTTGCGGGCTGAGGCTTTGGTCTCGTGTTGAATCGCGGCACGAGATCAAGCTAACCGCGCGGTGCGCCGATATCCTTATGGCCCGGTCCGCCCAGGACCAACCAAGACCTGGCAACCATGACGCCGCACCGCGCGGCGGTCTCCGTCTCTTCAAGCGGGAAATCTTCCCCCCTGCCGTGACGCACCGAAGAGGCGGGACCGCCACGCATTGAATCTTTTCCCGCGAATCACCTCGATTCGCGCCGGACTTGACCGCCGAGGCCCCGCGGCGGTTAACTCATGGAATCGCGCAAACGCTCTGAGTCGACAACTTGAGGAAAACCATGAGCCGCCAGCTCGCTCCGATTGCACAGGTTTGTGGACGAGAGGTCCTCGACAGCCGCGGCAACCCGACCGTCGAGGTGGATGTCATCCTTGGCGACGGCACGCTCGGCCGGGCCGCGGTCCCCTCGGGGGCGAGCACCGGCATCTACGAAGCCGTCGAGCTGCGCGACGGCGACAAGAAGCGCTACGGCGGCAAGGGAGTTGCTCAGGCCGTCACCAACGTCAACACCGTGCTCTCCAAGGTCGCCGTGGGCCGCGATGCGGCCGATCAGATTGGCTTGGACAAAGCCATGATCGCGGCTGATGGCACGCCCAACAAAGGGAAGCTCGGCGCCAACGCGATCTTGGGAGTCAGCCTGGCCGCGGCCAAGGCCGCGGCGGCAGCCCACGGGCTACCGCTTTACCGCTACATCGGGGGCGCAAATGCCCGCGTCCTCCCCGTTCCCATGGCCAACATCATCAACGGGGGAAAGCACGCCGACAACAAGATCGATTTCCAGGAATTCATGATCATGCCCATCGGCGCCAAGACCTTTGCCGATGCGATCCGCACGGCCGCCGAAGTTTTTCACAACCTCAAAGCAGTCTTGAAGAAGGCCGGCCACAACACCAACGTCGGCGACGAAGGGGGGTTTGCCCCCAACCTCGACAACGAAGATGCCGTCAAGTTCATCCTCGACGCCGTCGACAAGGCCGGATACAAAGCGGGGCGCGACCACGACGTCGCCATTGCGCTTGATACCGCCTCCTCCGAGCTGTTCGAGGAAGGGGGCAAGAAGGGTTACAAGTT
The DNA here is from genome assembly GCA_963830625.1 of uncultured Isosphaeraceae bacterium. GTDB lineage: Bacteria > Planctomycetota > Planctomycetia > Isosphaerales > Isosphaeraceae > CAWHMZ01. The sequence goes on from CAWHMZ010000019.1 coordinate 158,015, forward strand.
CTGGAAGTCCGCGCCCGAGAAGATCTTCTCCAGCCAGCAGATGATCGAGCTGTTCGCTTCGTGGATCGACAAGTATCCCATGATCATCTCGCTTGAAGACCCGCTCGACCAGGACGACTGGTCCGGCTACGCAGCCCTCACCAAGGCCTTGGGCGACAACGTCCAGATCGTCGGCGACGATTTTTACGTCACGAACACGGAACGGCTCGCCAAGGGCATCGCGCAACACTGCACCAACAGCATCCTGATCAAGGTCAATCAGATCGGCACGCTCACCGAGACTCTCGAAGCGGTCGAGATGGCCCATCGAGCCGGCTGGACGAGCGTGCTCAGCCACCGGTCGGGCGAAACCGAAGACACCACGATCGCCGACATCGCCGTGGCGACCAACTGCGGCCAGATCAAGACCGGCAGCTTGAGCCGCTCCGACCGCATCGCCAAGTACAACCAGCTTCTGCGGATCGAGCAAGAGCTGGGCGCAAGCGCCGTCTACGGCGCGCAGCTTATCAGGCGGCAGTAATCGCGGTCGACTCGCTGCTGTCTTTCCACGTCGATCGATAAGAGCAGTGAAACCATTCAAACCCCGGCCGACACCACGGTCGAAGCGCGGGCCGTGCCTGGCACAGGTCCCCGTGCCTCCAACTGGCGGCGGAATCGAAGATGCCGCCGCCGTGTCGCGTCGACCAGGGGCCGCCAAACCCGCGCCGTCAGGCGGTGGCGGATGAGCAGGCGCCAGAGAAAGTTCGAGCGCTTGTAAAGGTATGACATCGCGAGATACGGAACGACCGCATGCCGATCAACCGGCCGGCGGCGCCAGATCGAGCGATGCGAGAAAAGGCGGCGATAGCACCAGGCATACCCCTCGGCCAGCCGTTCGGGGCTCATGTACTTGGGCCGAAAAACCACGTGCGACGTGTCGTATTGCGACCAGTCTTGATGAAGGAGCCGGCCCTCCGCCTCCATTTGACGGAAGAGCGGCGTCGCCGGGTACGGCGTCAAGATGTGGAACGTCGCACATTCCAGCCGGTTCTCTTCGATCCATTCGACCGTCCGTGCGAATACGTCCTCTCGATCGTGGTCAAATCCCAATACAAAGCTTCCGTTCACCTGAATGCCGTGGTCATGGAGAATCGCGACTCGGCGCGCGTAATCGGCCGTGCGAGGGGTCTTCTTGCGAGCGTCGGCCAGGTTTTCATCGCTGAGCGACTCAAAGCCCACGAACACGCCGGTGCAGCCGGCGAGTGCCATCTCGCGCACCAGCGACGGGTCATCGGTCACGTCGATCGAAACGGCGGCGCTCCAGATCTTTTCGATCGGCCGCAGAGCCCGGCAGAGCCGCCGCAGATACTCGGGGCGCGACCCCAGATTGTTGTCGATGAAAACACCGTAAGGCTGTCCGTCGGCTCGAAACTCGGCGATGACTTGCTCGACGTCGCGCACCTGATAGGGCATCGTCAAGCCGCCGGTCGACAGGTAGCAGAAGCCGCAGCGGTTGTGGCAGCCTCGAGTCGCGATCAAGCTCGTAGTCGTGAGAAACCCCCACTCGGGCAACAGATCCCTCCGCGGCGCCGGCTCGTCGCGGTAGGGTCGGAGGTAACTGCCCCGGTAGATCCGCTTGAGCGTCCCGGCGTCGACGTCGCCCAGGATCTCGGGCCAGATCCGCACGCCTTCACCAATCGCCAGCGCATCGGCGTGGGGTGCTGCCTCGTCGGGGCACGATAACACGTGCAGACCACCCAGGACCACAATCGCCCCCCGGCTCCGATACCACCGGGCTAGCTCATACGCCCTCCCTGCAAAGGTCAGGTGGACCGTGATCCCCACAACCTGCGGAAATGGCTCCCAGGGCGGAGGGCCTTGCAGCAGATTCTCGTCCCAGTACGACACCCGCCAATCAGACGGCGTTGAGCCGGCCACGCTCGTCAGTGCAAGCGACGGCGTCAATACGTGCTTGCCAAAGCTCGCGTGCGGGTCCTTGGGATAGAAAGGATTGATCAGCAATGCGTACTTGCATCGCACCGGTCCAGCCTGGATCGCGTTATCCAGCCGGGGCGCGACCACCATCTCCCGCGGCATCCAAGAGCGAAACGGCTTTGATGTCATGGCATCGGCCCGCACACGTGTTGCCGGTAACAACCAGATTGACCTCACAAATTACTTTGTAGTGCAAAGTTTCGTCGGTCAATAGCAAATGCGCGGCCATGCAGGGGCTCCGCCGCTGGCCCGCGTATCAGCGGTTGTTGGTTCTCCTCTCTGGTCACGTGGAGCGGGAGGTGTCATAATGCTGATTCAGGGTGGCGGGTGTGCATTCGCCGCTCCCGCGTCGTACCAAGGAAAGTGAGGCCGGCCGTGGCGACAAGAAACTGGCGATCAGTCGTCCTGGCGATCGGGGTGTGCGCGGCGGCAAGCTGGGCGTTTCAGCCGACTGCCGGGCGCAAGGTGCTGTCGCGTTCGAGCCGGGTATCGGTGCCATTCCCACCGGCCAGTTTTTGCCGGTAACGCCGGTGGTGTCGGCCGACCGGCGCTATGTCCGGTTGACTCTGTCGCCGTCTTTCAATGCACTTGTCAGCTTGACTCCGTTTAACTTCCCGGGAGGCGCGGTCTCCGGCAACCTCATGGGCGGGATGAACGGCGCGACGGGCGGTGGCGGCGCGGGTGTCGGCGGCGGTGGCGTCGGCGTCGGCGGCGGGACCACGACCTCGGCGCTGGGCCAACCCCTCGCGGGCACTTATCCGCCCCCCGGCATGTTCGGCGACTTGAGCCGGCCGGTGTTGACGGGAGCATCCACTCTCGACGGGACACTATCGCCGTTGCCGAGTCTCGTCGAAAACCAGCCAGCCGCGCAGGGTATCGGCGACGCGCCGGCCGTTTCGCAAACTGTGAACAGTAGCACCCGCACCGCGGTCAACTCGAGCACGAGCCAGCGGCGCACGGCCCGCAAACCCGTCCGAAAGAGCAAGTCGACCCCGCGCTACCGATATACCGTGCGGAATTTCGACCCGTTCGCCGAATCCTATTGACGGTGAGCGCACCCGAGGCCGCACCCTCCGCTTTCAAGAAGCGGCGCTTCCTCGGCCGACGCGGCTCAATTCCTCGCTTTGCCGCGCGAGTCGAAGTGTTTCACGAGCGTGACCTCGTTGCCCGCCTGGTTGTACCTGAATTCGTCAACCAGCCCCCGCGCCAGCATGATCCCGAAGCCTCCCTCGCGCAGACCCAACTCGTTGCGGATTTCGATGTGGCCGATCGGGTCTTCGTCCGACGCCGCGTGCGGGAGGTTCCGAGGATTGAAGCCGGGCCCCTGATCCTTAATGATGAGGGTCACCGACGTCTGATCGATCCGGTAGGTGATACGCAGCACCAATTCGGCATTCTTCCGGTGCCCCCACTCAATCGCGTTGCCCCCCATCTCCATGATTGCCTGCTTGAGATCCTTGATATGCCGCTCAGTCAAGGGCGTGTGAGCGAACAGGTCGGCGAGCATGTCGCTGGCCTGCGACAGATGAGTCAACTCGCTTCGCACGTCGAAGTTGATCTCGCCGGTCGTGCCGCGCTGTTCGTGTTCTTCGCGCCACGCAGAGCGCTGCGTCAATGATCTCGTCGAGCTGCGCGGTGGTGAAAGGTTTTATCAAATAACCGTTGGCGCCAACCCGCACGCCCGCGGCGCGGTGGTGCGCGTCCTGGAGCGCCGTCACCATGACAATCGGGATCAGATTGGTCTCTCTCTCGCGTTTGAGCCGGTCGCACACCTCGAATCCATTGATATCGGGCAGCATCAGGTCGAGCAGAATCAGGTCAGGGGTCTGCTTGGCGACAGTAGAGAGCGCCTCGTGTCCCGAGAACACTTGGACCGTCTCAAAACCGTGCGCCTGCACAAAACTCGCCAGAATATCATTGGTGTCGCGCTCATCGTCGACGACTAGCACGGTGCGCGGCATGGGCAAAACTCGATGGGCCTACGAACGATCGACGGCCGCCTGTGTGGAATCACAATCCCAGGAATGGCCTGTGCTATTCTCGCGCGCGGAGCGTGGCGTGGCAAGGCATTGCAACAGCCGGCCAGATCGTGTCGCATTTTCAACGTGCGCACCGAGCTTGATCAGCCGGCGGAGGCCGACGCCAATCCTTGGCCGCGGGGGGATTTCCGGCCCGCGTTCACCGCCCGCGCAGCCGCCGCAGACCGAGGCTGCGGCTGCTCCACTCCCCTTGCGACGCCGCCATCCCCCCGGCACAATAGGTTAGTAGAGATCGGTCGAGTTGCGTGCGGCTCCGCAACCGCGCGCCGCGCCTACCGCCCGACGTAAGTCGTCCTTCCCGTCCGCTGGGGTCGTGACCTGATGAACGTTACGAAAATCATCGATGCATTCGGGTATGTTATCTATGCGGCGCTGGCGTTCTTGGCGGTTTGGGGCGTTTACAATGGGATCCTGCTTTACCGGGGCCTCAACAAGAAGTCGATCCGCGATCCGCAGGTTTTGATCGACCAGGTTCGGGACCTTTGCCACGCGCGGCGATTTGATCAGGCAATTACGCTCTGCCAGAGCCCGGTTTACTGGCACACGGCGCTGGCGCAGTTGATCGCGGTGGCGCTCAAAAATCGGGCCAAGGGGCTGGCCAAGATCAAGCAGCTTGTGGTGTCGGAGTTCCACAGCGAGGTGATCGCGGGGATGGAAAACCGGCTGGGTTCAATCTCGACCATCGTGCGCATGGGACCGCTGTTGGGGCTGGTGGGCACCGTGGCCAGTATGATCGCGGCCTTCGGCCGGATCGGCGGCTCCGAGAAAGTGAATCCGCAGGCGCTCGCGGCCGACATCAGCCTGGCCTTGTGGGCGACCGGGGCGGGGCTCTTGATCGCCAACCCCATGATGTTGATCGGTAACGACGTTCACGCCCGACTGCGGCGGCTTCGCGACCGCACCGAGCGCCAGCTCCAGGAAGTCCTCGAGATCCTCGAACCCGCCCAGACGTAGAGGTTGCGCCGCCGCCATGCTGTTACGCCGTGACGCCGACCAGGAGCGTAATGAACACATCGATATGACTCCGATGGTCGACGTCGTTCTTCAGTTGATGACGTTCATGCTCTTCTCGGTGCAGATGTCTGGTGGCGAGAAGGTCGATATTCCGCCCGCTCGGCACGGCGTGGGTGTTGAAGAGACCGAGGCGACTTTCCTGACGCTGACCAAGCCGCAGGGACCGGGGGGCGAGTCACGATTGCTCCTTGGTCATGGCGAAGGGCCCACAATCTCGCTCGAGGAGGCGCGCCGGGCAGTCGCCGACGGGTTGAAGGCCCAGCGCCGCAAGGTCATCCTGCAGGCCGATCGCGACGTCCCGCACGGCGAGGTCATCAAGGTCGCCGGCGCGGTCGCACAGGTCGATGGCATCACCGTGCATCTCGGCGTTCAGGAAGCGAAGGGCAATGAGTAGGGCCGGCCGATCCGGCCGGAACAAACTGCCTGGCGGAGGGTCGGCCCCTTGGCGAGTTGGGATGTCTTCCACGCCGATCGGCTCGAGCTCGAGCGCGGGCTCAATGCAGCCACCATTCGCGAGCGCTTGACGGCGGGCGACCTTCGCGATGACGACTTGGTGCGCCCGGCGGGAACGACCGTCGCCTGGGCTCGCTTATCCGACATCCCCGAACTCGTCGAGCCGCTCGAACCCGCGCCGGTGCGGGCCCAGCCGCAACCCGAGCCGGCGTCGCCGCCTCCGCTTCTTCGCCCCAAGCCCGGCGCAGGAACTCAGGGCGACTTTGAAATCCAGGATGAGGCGGCGGCGGCCGATCAGTTGCTTTCAACTGCTCCCACGATTCGCGAGCCCGATTGGCTCAAGCTGCGAGCCGAAGCCGATGACGTCGCTTTCCCGGTTCTTCAGGACCGTCCGCCCAACTCGAACACTGCTCCGCCCAAGGAGGAACCGGCCGAGGAGGTCTTGCCCGGGGGTTGGCTCTGGGCCGAAGAAGATGATGAAGACGATGACGAAGACGCCGCTGATGAAGAGCTTCCGATCGTGCCCATTCGCGAGGCCCCGTCGGGCGGGCTTGAAATCCTCGATGACTCGCTTGACCTCGACCTCGACGTGCCGGGGCGGAGTTACCAAGACGTCAACGTTGTGAGCCAAACGAGCCGTGTCGCGCTGCCGGTCGTCACGTCACGCGGTTGGGACGACGTTGGTTCCGCGGGCGAGGGCGATGACGAAGACGATTTCACCCTGTCGCGCAGCGGGCCCGCGACCGTTGAAGAGCTCGACCTGGCTCCCATGGTCGACGTGGCGTTCCAGCTTGTCTTGTTTTTCATGGTGACCGCGACGACGATCCTCTACCGAACGCTCGAAATTCCCAAGCCGAGTAACGAGCAGGCGCCCGCCTCCGTCGCCCAGGGCCGATCGCTTCAGGACCTGCAGGACGACTACATTTTGGTCGAGATCGACGCCGCGGGAGCGATCAAGATCGATCGCGAGCCCGTGGCGGCCGACATGAATGCCCTGGTCGAACGCTTGAGGACGGCGCGCGAACGGACGCATCGCAAATCGATGCTCCTTTCGGCTGATTACGCCACCAAGCATCGCAACTGTGTGCTGGCCTACGACGCGGCCCTCGATATCGGCCTGGGCATCGCGATCGCGAGCCCGACACCACCGCAAGGTCCCGCTCCCAGCCTGCTGCCGGCCGCGAAGCCTGCAGGCCAGCCGCCACCCGCGAAGGCGGCCGCGGCCCCAGCCGAGGGCCCACCAATCTGAGTGGGCCGCGCCGGCGACCTCGGAGGCGGTTGTCCCCCCAGAGCACAAACACCGGGTAATCGTTGCGGCCCTTGCCCGGCGCGGACCGGAGCGAGTTGAGCAACTTGCCCTCGGGAAGTGAGGCGACGGCGCCAACGTCGATCGCTCGAGGCAGCCCAAATCTGGTACAATGTGTCCGATCGTCTTCTACGAGCAGTGTGGAATCGACCAGGCTAATCCCAACGATCAGGGAAATCGGCATTGCAGGTGCTTCAAGGGTTGCTCGCGCTGCGGCGGTTAATCGCCACGGTTGCCGTGTGTGCCACGATCACGACCGCGGGCCACGCGATAGCGGCTGCGAGGCAGGCGCCGGAAGGTCGCCAGCGTGGATCGGCGCGGCAACGCGCTGGGGCGGCGCCGAACGGGCCGCCACGACAAACTGACGACGACGCGGAGCTCCGCCGGCAGTTCAAGATCCTGATTACGGAATACGAGAACGACCAAGCTGCGCTACATCGAAGGGATCAACCGCCTCAAGACCGACGGCGAGAAAAAGGATTACATCCGAGCGAATTGGCCGCCAGAAAAGAGGGTGGTCGGTCGAATGCTGGAGTTGGCCTCGCGGCATCCGGAAGACCCCACGTCTTTCGACGCCTTGGCCTGGGGCGCGATCCTCGGCTATAACACCACCGGCTCCGACGAGGCGGCCGAGATGCTGGTGCGCCGGTATGGATCGGACAAGCGACTTTGGCTTATTTGCCAGGAGATGCGACGGGGCGTCATTTCACCCGCCCGCGGCATCCTGCTACGGGCAATCTTGGTACACAACGCCGACCGGGCAACCCGCGGCCGCGCCTGCTTCGATTTAGCCGAGTACAACTCCGATCTGGCCAATTTCAGCCGGATTCTGAAGGTACCTGGTCTGAAACCCTGGCAGGCCATGGCCTACTCCGACGAGCGGCTCGATTGGTTCCGCGGCCTGGAACCGACGCGGGTGGAGGACGAAGCAGCGCAATTATATCAGCGCGTACTTAACGAATTCGCAGACGTCGTTCCAATTAAGTGGTTTACCGTGCCGAGAATGCTCGACTGCGACCCTCGGACAGTCTATGGGCCTGGTAAGGATGGCGAGCTGGACACGGGCACGCTCGCCGAGAGAGCACGGCCCGCGCTCGATGAACTGCGCCGGCTGGCCGTGGGTCGGATTGCCCCCGAGATCGAGGGCCGGGACATCGACGGCCGCCGCTTCAAACTCAGCGACTACCGTGGTCAGGTCGTCGTCTTGACTTTCTCGGGCACCTGGTGCGGCCCGTGCAAGGCGATGTACCCTCACCAGCGGGAAATCGTCGTGCGCATGAAAGTGCGACCCTTCGCGCTGTTGAGCGTGATGACCGACGAGAATGCGGGTGCGATTCGCAAGGAGATTGACTCGGGCGAGATCACCTGGCGATGCTGGTGGGAGCAGGGCGGGGCCCATGGCCCGATCCCTGCCGCCTGGAACGTGCGCGGCTATCCGACCGTCTACGTCCTCGACCATAAAGGGGTGATCCGGCTCAAGTTTACCGGCTCCCTGGCCACCGATCGCGGCCCGAATGACCCGCAGCCGCCGATCGACGAGTTTATCGAGCGGCTCATCAAGGACCAGGAGGCGCACGCACCTTCCTCCCGGCCATCATGAGCAATCCCTTCCCGAACGCGGATTTCGGTGTGGCCCGATCGATTTGTCAGTTAATGCACCCGCTTGCCGGTCTGCGGCGGTACTGATAGAATGGCGACAGTGGTGGTGCCAACTCTTGCGGCTGTGCGCGGCGCACACCCAGGCCACCCGCTCGAGCTTGCCCCATCATCCGCGGGCGTAATTCAGTGGTAGAATGCCAGCTTCCCAAGCTGGACGTCGAGGGTTCGAATCCCTTCGCCCGCTCTTCTAGCAACCGCTCGAACAAGCCCGTCATTTCGTGCCGGCCGCACGTCAAAGAGCTGATGTAATATCCTCAGCGTGAGATCGAGTCTCTTACTGAGAATGGGAAGATGCCGAGCCACGTCGCTTGCAGACTCGGCTTGGAACGACTGCGAGCCGTAACCGTTGCAGCAGGTCTGCGTTCGCGACTCTCAAGGTCGCGGCGGCAATCTGCGAGACCCGGCTCAAGCTCAGCGAGGAATCCGGCGAAACGGGTATCTGCGCGCGCCGCACGATCGAGCTCGCGGGCTTTTTCAATTCCCGCGGCGCGAGCGGCAACTTCGCACCAACGCCATCCGAGCTGCGTGACACACCGGCGGCAACGCGGCGTCGACTCAACGGTTCTGGTCGCGACGTTGCGGATATGGGCTCGTTGAGTATCTTCGCGCTAACGCGGCAATCTCGAGCGCAGCGGCCGAAATGAGCAAGGCCAGCGACCGATTCGCAGCGCGGATGCGGGCGCCATTCGTGCGTGCGAAATGAGGATCGCGAGTACGGGGAGGAACGACGCAGAGGCGATGCAACAGTGGTGCCGGAATCGAATTACGGAATCTCTCACTGGTGTGGTATTATCTTAAAATGGCCCTGACGGGGGCGAACACCTGAAGGAATTGCGTCCGCGACGTGCTAAATGGACAGCCACTTATCGGAGCATCCGGTCCACTTTATATCAAAGCCGCCACTTCGAGAGAGCGCCGCGGACACGGTGTCTTCGGAGGCATCTGACAAACGTGCGCGGCATCTCGAGTATTTGGCGCGCGCGTTGACCGGTGCGCACCCTCTGATCACCCCAGCGACCGCGTCACTGGCTGAACAAGCGTGGAGCACGATCTTGGCGGCTTCAGGTGGAAAGATTCCCGTTCCCGCCGCATGCACCGGGCCGGACGGCGAGATGTTCTATTCATGGGGTCGCGGGCGGCACCACCTGGAACTTGAAATCATCCCTGGACATCCTGCCGAGTTCTTCTACCGTGATCGCGAGACGGAGCAGTTTTGGGGAGAGGACTATACAATCAGTGACCCGCTTCCCGCCAAAGTTGTCGAGAAGCTACCCCTCTTCCAATGAGTACAGTTAACGAAGCGCCTCGCAACAGGTCCACTGGATCAACGCTGTCCGGCAGCTAAGACGGGCTCGCGTTCGAGATCAAGAGCGTGCCAGATGACCCGAAGAGTTTTGGCCCGCATGGCCAAACGCCAGCAAACGTAAGTTGATGGTCCAGGTCCAGACCGAGATGGCGGCGGGGCCGACCTCGTGCAGCACGTGGAAGATGTCTGCGCTCCCGATGATCATTGAGCAGATGATTTCTGTCGGACGCACCTTGTCGTTCGTGGGCTCGATGATGATGGGCGAGCTCTGTCCGTCGGTCGGGATCAAAGTCTCCGTGGCGTCAGGATCCTTGAGCAGACTCTTATCGGTCGTTCTCTTCTTTGGAGCGCCGGTCTTGGTTGCAGGTTTCTTTGTAGGCGCCGTTCGCTTCTCCTGGGGAGCCTTTGCTGTCGGCTTGTCGCCAGACTTCTTTGACGCGGAGTCAGTCTGGCAAAAGGAGGGCGACGCTACGGCTCGCAGGCTGCCGACGGTCAACGCGGGACGCAGCCGGGGCGAACATCGCCAGGCTCCTTTCTCGTAAGAGTCGGTGCCGGTTTTCGCGGACGGGCACATCCCATGGACTGCGCTCGCGGAACCGCTCCGACGGATCGTTTGACGCTCTGACTCGAGTGAGCCCAGGAGAGCCAGGACCGACCTCATGACCCGGCGTCCCCGGGCTGATAGAATACCACCGAAACGAGCCACTTCTGGGCGTCGCCGGTCGTCCAGAACGTTTGGGGGCTCAACTCGCGGCCTGGTAAACCCCTTCATGGCCGTTAGCGCGGCCTCGGGTGAGGCTCGAAACGGAGGGACTTGGCGTGGCCTACAGTCGCAAAGGCTTCCTGAAAGGGGTGGGGTGCGCCGCGGCGGGCGCGGCGTTCGGCGCCCTCGGCCATCGTCAGCTCGCGCCGAAATCCCAGCCCCCGGCCGCGAACATCCGAGCGCCCCTCAAGCAGACCTACGCGCAGTGCGGGGAGGACCAAATCGTTAGTTTTATCCTCGAATACTTAAATGTCCGGAAAAGAGACTATCTCGACGTCGGCGCATGGGCGCCTGCCCTCAACAATAACACCTATCTGTTCTATACCCGGGGATACCGGGGCGTGCTGGTCGAGCCGAACGTCGAGGCGTGCAAGAAGCTCCGCATGGTCCGCCCTGGGGACAAAGTTATCGAGGCCGGCATCGGTGTCACCTCCGCCCGGCAAGCCGACTACTACGTCATGACCAGGTCCTCCTGGAACACCTTCTCGAAGGAGGAGGCCGAGCACCAGGTAAAGGTTAGCAACGGTACGGAAACCATCAAGGAGGTCATCAAGATGCCTCTGCTCGATATCAACGAAGTCATGGCCGAGCACTTCCAGCGAGCCCCGGCCTTCCTGTCGCTGGACACCCAGGGGCTCGAACTGGCCATCCTTAAGTCCATCGACTACCACCGGTTCCGCCCGAAGGTCATCTGCGCCGAGACGCTCGTCACCGGCACCAACACGATGATTCCCGAGACGGCTGCGTTCATGGAGGCGCAGGGCTACGTGGTCCGCGGCATGTCGTTCGTGAATACGATCTTCGTCGACTCCAAGATCATCTGAAGCGTACGGCCCTGCCTCAGCACCGACCCGGCTGATCACGTCAGATCTGAGCGGCTTGGGCCCGCAGCTTTGGCGGATCGGCGGACAACGAAAATCATCCCACCGCCGGCCAGCCCGAGGCCAAGGAGCAGCCACGATGACGGCTCCGGAGTCTCCTGGGCTACGAGAACCACGTCATTCGAATACCCGCTCGGGCTGTACTCCACCGTGAAGGTGACATCTCCGAGTTGAATCGTGTTGTCGCTGAACATGCCGCTCAAATCACTCGAGGTCAAGATCTCGAAGAGCTCGCCGTTATAGGGCTTGAAGCCATCGATCAGGCTGAGATCGAGTAAACTGCCGTTGAGCGTGGCTGTGCCGCCCACGTCCAGTTGCGCCAGTCCGTGCAGGGCGTCCGGGCCGCCGATCTGAATGGAAAGCTCGGCCACAGCCGCGTGCGACTCGTCGGAGTAGTTGCCGGTCACGGTCAGCACTCCGGCCGTTCCCGCCTCGCCAGGCAGGACTACGCCGCCAAAATTGGACAAGTTGCCCTGGATCTTGCCAAAGCCCTGAATCGTCCCGTCAGTCTGGACGACCGACTGACCGGCGGACACGGCGACGACGCTGCTCGATGCTCCCAGCGTGGTGGTGCCGCTGTTCTGAACATAGTCGTTCGACCCGCCCACCGTGAAGGTGCTTTTGGCGCCGATCGTGAAATCGCCCTGGTTGACGAAGCCGGTCGAGCCGGTCAGCGAAGTCGTGAGGCTCACGCCATTCTGGATGGTGAAGCTGCCGAGGGGCGAGTTGAACTTGAATTCGGCCAGCGCGTCGTTCCCGTCCTGGTCGAGGAACCTCGGCGTCCCCGCCGTACCATCCAGCAGGATGGTCGCGCCGTTCGTCACGATATCGCTCCGGAAGCCACCGTTGTTGAAGCTCAAAGTTCCGCTGAAAACTTCGTAGGTTCCTCCCTCCAGAAGCCCCGCGTTTCCGGAGCTCACAAAGTTCGTCAACGCGGAATTGTTGAGATTAAGGGTCGCGCCCGGGTCGACTCTCAAAATGCCGTTGTTGGTCGTGGGGGCGCCGTCGATGTAGAGCGTCTTCCCCGCGACGTTGGCATCGACTGTCCCCTGATTGTTCAAGCTGACACTGTAGATGTAGCCGTACCCGTTGATGGTGCTCTGATTAACCAGGGTGTTGCTCGTGATGCGGTAACCTTCGATATAGGGAAAACCTTACACGATCGGCGCGACGGCTCCGCACACCGTGCCCTGCGCAAAGCCCCTGAACTCTTTTGCGGCGACAGGCTTCCTTTCGGCGTAGGCTTTGGGAAACTATTTCTGCTTTTTGTCCAACGACCATCGGCTGGCCATTCGTTGAGTGAATAAAATGGCGGAAAAGCGCGTCAATTCCCGTGAGCTGAAGTTCCTCGCCACCCCAGAGAAAGGCGAGGTCTCTGCCCTGCTGATCCGGCCGGCGGATGCGAGCCATCTGCTCGTTCTCGGCCATGGGGCGAGCACGAACATGCACCACACCACGATGCGGTCGATCGCTGAGAGTCTGGCCGACGAGGGCGTCGCGAGTTTGCGTTACAACTTTCCCTACTCGGAAAATGGCAAGGGGCGCGACTCGCAGCCAGTCTGCACGGCGACCGTCCGCGCGGCGGTCGCGGCTGCCCATGGCGCCGCACCCGATCTGCCGCTCTTGGCCGGGGGTCATTCCTTCGGAGGACGGATGACTTCGACGGCCGCCTCGGAGATCCCTCTCGATGGTGTGCGCGGTCTGGTGTTCTTTTCTTTCCCCCTTCATCCACCCGGCAAACCGGAGACGAAACGAGGCGACCATCTCGACGCGATCACGGTGCCGATGCTCTTTCTTAGCGGCACGCGCGACGAGCTGGCGGAGTTGGCTCTCTTGCGGCCGGTGTGCAAACGGCTCGGGCGTCGGGCGACGCTTCACGAGCTGGATACGGCCGACCACGGGTACAAAGTACTGAAGAAGTCACGAAGGACTGAGGAGAACGTGTTCGTCGAGATGGCGCGCACAGTGCGGCGGTGGGCGGCGGGTTTGAGGTGAATCGCCGGGGTCGTTACGATGGGCGCCGTTGGGATTACCAAGCCGGACGTCGCAGGTTTGAATCGCTTCGCCCGCTCTGAAAGAACGGTCCAGCCAATCGGGAGCGGTGCGGAAATTAAAAGCTTTAGATCTAAGGACCTAGCTTGCGCGTGGGGACACGATTCGGCGGAACGAGTAGACGCTAATATTCGCGCACTTATATTCTCGCAATTCATGCGCCCGTGTTCACGGGGTGTCCGGCGCGTAGCCTGAACAATTCCTGCGCACGGGCAAAAAGGGCGGTGTAGTTCAGTGAACCTGGGTCCCAGTGGCTGTTCCCTGGCACCTCGATATGGCCGTACCAGCCGGCTTCCTTTCCCCAGACGTTCTGATTGCGGCGCGGGTTCTTCGCTGTGGCCCAAACGACGTGCTTGTCCAACTGGTCGGGCCAGAGGCGCCTTAGCGGGATACCGGCCGCGTCCGAGACGACCGCCACCAAGGCGGCCAGCGTATCGAATGTTTCGTCGTCGGGCTGCCAGAGCTTGAGGTGCGACTTGGCGGCGATCTCGATTTGAACCCGGGCCCAGCGGTTGGTTTCGACGGTACCCTTGCTGTGCTCCAGCGCGTGGGACATTATCCCGAGCGGGGCGAATTGGATGATGCGGCCTTTGCCCACGAGGAAATGCGGGGCGAACTTGGTCTTGAATTCTTGGAGGGCGCTGTCGAAAGAGCCCTCCGTCGTGTGCATCACTCCCACGTTCGGCTTTGAGCGATCCACGTGGCTCGTCAAATAAGCAACGGCAACATGCTCGACACGATAGCGGATTGCGTGAGCCAGCCAGTGGATAACATGGTGCCCTTGCATGACCAACACCCTCCTTAGTTCCCAATATGCAGGTTTGGAAAATGATTGTAACTGTGAACGATGGTAATTCACCATCATGCAGATCCGCGAGCCGTTCATCGCTCAGTGATCCGACCACACGCGAGAGTCTTCGCGGATCGACCAGCGCTGCTTCTGGCCGTCGGGCAGCCGGACGTCCACGCTCGCCTGAAAACGATCCGCTGCCGCCTCGATCCGCGGCCGGGTCGCCAGACTCTCGTGCCCCAGTTCCGCGAGCCCCAGCTCGGTGAGGGTCGAAGCGTAGCGCCGGTGCTCCTTGTGGAAGGAAAGCTGGGCGCGGTAGATGAGGTGGAGCAGGTGCATGGCGGGTCCCGCTGGGTCAATCTGGAAGGTCGCGTGGCCCGGCGCTGCGCTCGAGAATTGCACGTAACCCCAGGTTTCGGGCTGATGCATGTCCACGATCCCTTGCGGCGACCAGACCCAGTTGTCCTCGCGGCGGTCCGTGCGGCGGACATATCGCCCAGCCACGATGTCGAATCGCCACTGCACGCGTGAGAAATTGACCCGCCACTGGTCGCCGTCGCGAGGCATCCCTCTCAATGGCTCACTGTCGTCAAGTGCGCGACGATTTCCCACGGAATCGCGATCTCGATCGTCCAGCCTTTGTCCACGTCGCGCGGATCGTTGATCGTGCCCTGGACGCGGACCGCCGTCTTAAGGCCGGGAATTTCCCAGTGATCCTCCGCCTGGCCGCCGGCGCTGTAGGGTTTTCGCAGCCGCAAGTCCCAGGTCGTGTTAAGCGCGTTCAATTCGAGCTCGGCGTAGTTGAGGTTGCTGCCTTCGGGGTTGAGAAAGACCTCGAAGTCGTTGTCTTCGTGGAAAATGTAAGAGTCGTGCTCGGTGTACGTAGCCTGAACGTGCGGCTCTTCCAGCTCGGCGCCGATGTAGAAACAACGGTCGTCCCAGAGCATCTTGGCTCGAGAACGGAATCGCGGCGGCAGCCGGCGGTCGCCTTCGATGTCGACGAAGTCGTCGGTCCACGGCACGGCCTGCCAGGCCGCGTCATCGAGCTTGCCGTCGATGCGCGGCGGAGCGCTCGCACGGTAGGCGACATAAGCGCGGGGCGGAATGTAGGGATCCGGCGGCCGGGCGCGCACGGCCTCATCCGCTTCGTGCCCGGCGGCACCGGCCGCACTCAAACGCATCCGATTGAAGTGCCCGGCGGCGATCAGCGCGACGACGACGGCCAGAACCATGACACCCGTCAACACTCCCGCTAGGGCGGCGCTGACCGGGTTGCGCCGAGCCCAGCGCCTGTAGCGCTCCCACTGCGTCTGCCGGTCCCCCGTCCGGCTTCGCTGCCGTTGAGCTGGGGAACCGGTCACGTCGTTCTCCATCGAAGTCCCCTTACGATCATGCCCGCGCGGGCCGCAGCGTTCTGGATAGCAAGTCGCCTTTTTTCTGGGGTCCGCCGGACAGCGCTGACCGTTCCTCGCGCCGCGCCCGATGGCGATTTCCATCCTAACCGAGGTGGGCGTTGCCCGCCCTATCGCACGGAAAACAAGCTCAGTTCCCGCGAAGAAGGCACGACCAGTTCCGAGCCGCGGCGAATTCCTTCCCGGAGGCTCACATAGGGCTTTTTCATGCACGGTCTCTGCCAAAAAGCCAAAAATTGTTTAACATTAGTGTTGCAATTTGGCCGCGGCTGATATGAAGTACATGAGATCGTCGAGAGGGCACGTTCGGCCGGTTTTTCGTCCGGTCGGGGGAGACACCGCGATGTTCGAGTTCACGAACCCCTCACCGCACCGTTGCGATGGATTGAGCCGCCGCGGTTTCTTGAAGGTCGGCACCTTGGGGCTGGGCGGGCTGACGCTGGCCGATGCGTTGCGAGCCAGGGCTGGGGCGTCGGCGGCGTGGGGTGCGTCGGCTCCGGAGCGGTCGGTAATCCTGATCTGGCTGGACGGCGGACCGCCGCAGCATGAGACCTACGACCCCAAGCCCGACGCGCCCGATCAGTTTCGCGGTCCGCTCAAGGCCATCGCGACGGCGCTGCCGGGTGTGCAAGTTTCGGAGTTGTTGCCCAACCATGCGCGGCTGCTCGACAAGGTGTCGATCATCCGGTCGCTGCATCATGACAACGGCGATCATTTCGCGGCTGCCCACTGGATGTTGACCGGCTATCTCGGTTCCAACGCCGTTAACCTGCCACCCCAGTACCCTTCCGCCGGTTCGATCGTCGCCAAGCTCAAGGGACCGAGGAAGCCCGGCATGCCGGCCTATGTGGGACTGCCCAATACTCATTCGGTAGGGCTCGTCCCGGGGTATCACGGGTCGGCGTACCTGGGGGTCGGTTACAACCCATTTATCGCTGACGGCGATCCCAATTCCGCGGGATACCAGGTGCCCAACCTGGCGCTGCCGGCCGGCGTGGATGCGCTCCGGCTCGAGGGCCGGCGCAGCCTGCACGGGGCGTTTGAACACGCCTGCCGAGCGGCCGATGCGTCGGGCATGATGGCGGGCCTCGACCGGTTCGAGCAGGAGGCGTTTTCGCTCATTCTGGGCAAGCGGGCTCGCGAGGCGTTTGACCTGAAAAAAGAGGATCCGCGGCTGCGCGATCGTTACTCGCGGCACCAGTGGGGGCAAAGCGCCTTGCTCGCGCGCGGCTTGTGGAGCGAGGAGTTCGGTTCGTGACCCTGACTTTCAGCGGCTGGGACTTTCACTCGAGTCTCGAGCGCGGAATGAAGCGCGTCTTGCCGATTCTGGACGCGACGGTCGGAACCTTGATCGAAGACCTCGAAGGGCGCGGCCTGCTCGAGTCGACGATTGTGGTGGTGATGGGCGAATTTGGCCGAACGCCCCGGATGAACAAGGCGGGCGTGCCCGGATCCGACTCCGTGCCGGGCCGCGACCATTGGGGAAAAGTGATGAGCGTCCTCGTCGCCGGGGGCGGCATCGCGCGCGGCCGGATCGTGGGCGCATCCAACTCGCGCGGCGAGATCCCCAGGGACCGGCCATGCCGGCCACAAGACCTGGTTGTCACGCTTTATGATCAGCTCGGCATCGACCCTGAAACCACTTTCCCGAATCGCGCCGGACAACCGGTCAAAATCGGCTCCAATGGCGAGGTGATTGCCGAGCTGGTGGGGTGAGGTCCACGCCTGTCTGAATGCGAAATGAGCGAGGCACGCGCTGCGTGTCTCGCTCATCGTGTCGAAGCCACCCGATGACAACACCGTGTCGTGGCGCGCCTGCGCCGTGGTCGGTTCTTGTCGGCTTAGTCTTTTCGGGCTTCGTGGGACTTGAGCGCCTTGATCTGTTCCATCAGTTCGGCGACCTGAGCTTCGAGCTTTTTGATCTGGCGCTCGCGGCTGCCATCCTTGGCATCGGCATGGGCCTTGGCAGCGGCCTTCGCCGAGGCGGCGGCCTTTTCCTGGAGCTTCTTGGCGAAATCAGAGTCAGGACCGTACTTCTCCTTCATCTCCTCGCCGAGCTCTTTCATTTTCTGCTCAAATTCTGAACCTGGGCCGAGCTTTTCTTCCAGCTCCTTGCCGAGGGCCTTCATCTTCTCGGTGAATTCCGAGCCTTCGCCGAACTTCGTTTCAAGCTCCTTGCCCAGTTTCTTCATCTGCTTCTCGAATTCTGAGCCCGGGCCGAGCTTCTCTTCCAGCTCCTTGCCGATCTTTTCGCCGAACTGTTCCATTTGCTTGACGAATTCCGAGCCTTCGCCGAACTTCGATTCAATCTCTTTCTCGAGCCGCGAGAGATCAAGCTCGAGTTCGCCTTCCGGCTTTCGCTCCTTGCTCTTCTTTGCCGCGGCCTGGTCTTTATCCTTGAGCTTCTTTTGACCTCGGGCCCGCGCCGCCTCGAGCTTTCGCTCGATGGCTTCGACCCTGGCCTTGGCCGCCTCGGCCCTGGCCTTGGCTCGCGCGAGGGCAGCCTGATCCTGAGCGTCGTCATCGTCATCATCGTCGTCGTCGTCCGCGTCGTCGTCGTCGGCATCGTCGTCTTCGTCGTCGTCGGCCGGGCGTTTCACCGCTTTGTCGTTCTTGTCGTCGTCATCGGCTGACGTCGCGAGCGCGTCGCCTGTCGGAAGTGCTTTATACGCTGTTACGCTGTCACCCTCATGATCGAGGTCGACGAGCTTCGCCGCTGACCAGCTTGGCACTGCGACGAAAAGAAGAAGGCATGCCGCCACCAAGCCCAGAGGCGACAGGCGGCAAGGAACTCGGTCGCGCAGAATCATCGTTAATCTCCGTTCGAAGAATCGGCCTGAGCCGACGACGCTCAACGTGGGCGCCGTGGGTTCGGCCCGTGAAATCGTGGCACAAATATCGAAGAGAACCTCGGCGTAAGAGAGCCGGTCCTTGGGGAGGGCCCAGACGACCCATGCGTCGCAGGCGAGTTCCGCTTCAGCGTCGAGCCGAAGGCGCGTGAACCAGTAAACCGGGTTCCACCACCAGACCAGTCCCGCCGCGAGCTCGAGCCGCGACACCCAGTGATCGCGCCGGCGGAGGTGCGCAAGCTCGTGGGTCAAGATACCCCGCCACCGCTCGACCGGAAGCGTCTTCACCAGTCTCGTCGGCAAGAGAAGCTGGGGTCGGCCCAGGCACCAGAGCATCGGCGTGCCGAGATCGTCAACCATGAGCAGGTCGGGAACGGTCACGCCGAGCCAATGACCGATTCGATCGGCTTCGTCGTTCAGAAAGTCTGGGGCGGCCACGGCGTCGCGCAAGCGGCGGCGAAAACGAACAATCCGGATTGCCTGTCCGACGGCGATGGCAACCGAGACAAAGAGCCACGCGATCATCACGCCGGGCATTATTGCCGTGATACCCGGCAGAGATTGCCACCAAGAGGCAGCCGGAATCTCTTGCGCAACGGCGGGGGCATCTACGAACGGTTGCGTAGCCGGCATTACATCCGCCGTGTCTGTGATCGGTGCAGGCAGAGCGGCTGCCGTCTCGATGACCGCGAGTGAATCATCCACTCGCTCCAGTGCTCGATCAATTTGGACCGAAACTCCGGCCGATGAGACTTCGGCTGCGGGCGAATCGGGGAGTGCCGCGGGCGAGACCTCAAGGGCGACAACCGGCGGTGCCGCCGTCGTTTGCCACGCGGCAGGCCACTCAAGGCTGCGTATGTCGACCGCCCAGGGCCACGACACCAGGGGGGGCGTCATGAACTTGATCAGCACGACCAGCCAGAATGCGTGCCTGACCGAGGGACTCACCGACCGATGCCTGCCGATCGCAAGCGCCAAGAGGGCCAGAGCTCCCGTGACGATCGTTGTTTCCGCGCACCATCTGAGCATTGGAGTTGCCCTCAGTCGGCCTGGATCGCCAGCGCAATCGCCGGCGTCTTCAGTTGGAGTTCCGCGGTGGTTTGGGCCTGGTTGTCGATGATCTTGCGGCAGCTTCGTCGAGCAGCCGTCGGAGCCGAGCCACTTCTTCCGGCGAGAACTGGTTGCCCTGCACCAAGGCAAGAACGAGCGGCGCCGCCCGGCCGTCGCAGAATTCTTCGGCGGCATCCTTGAGCCGCCGGTCGAGCAGCTCGTCGCGACTGACACGCGCACGATAGACGTGGGGCATTTCGCTCGAATCGCTGGCGACGAATTTCTTGACCACCAAGCGCTGAAGAAGCGTCGCCACCGTGGTATAGGCCCAACGGCGGCCCTGGCTCTCAAGAACCTGGTTGATTTCGCGGACCGTGCGCGGACCGTGGTCCCAGAGCACCTTGAGAACTTCTCCCTCCGAAATGCTTAACGCGGGTCGCTTCGCCATTCTTCACCTCGCCAAACACGCTCGGCCGAGCCGGCTGTTCCATCTACAGAATGTAGTAAGAACCTACTACAGCTCGTAGAGGAATGCAAGAGGGTGTTCGCGCGGCGGGCGAAAATATTACGTGATCGACGAATCGTTGTGCTCGAGCGAATTGGAGCGCACAGTCGTCGAGCTCCGGGACGATTTCCGAAGAACGATCGATTATCAGAGGTTCCGAGAGGAGGACAACCGCACGGGCAGCCGCTTTCGCCCCCAGTCCCCGGGACGGTGCTCGAAGATGCCGGCACAGACCGCGCCGCACGCGGGGCACCGGTTGCACATTCTCAGATGCCAGCCGGTGATTTCGTACCAATCCCGACCGATAAGCAGGGTGCCGCAAGCGTGGCAAATCGTGCTGTCGGCCTCGGGATCATGCACGTTGCCCACGTAAGCGTAGCGCACTCCATTCTTGCAGGCGATCCGGCGCGCTCGCCGCAACGATTCCGGCGGCGTCGGCGGGCGATCGCGCAGGCGGAAGTCCGGATGGAACGCCGAGAAATGTAATGGCACATCCGGGCCGAGGTTCTCGACCACCCAGCGCGTCAAGTCCTCCAGTTCCCTGTCCGAGTCGTTGAGACCGGGGATGAGCAGGGTCGTCAGTTCGAACCAGACGGACGTGTGGCGCTTGAGATACGCGAGCGTCTCCAGCACGGGCTGCAGGTGCCTCGCACACACATCGCGATAAAACGTCTCCGTAAACCCCTTAAGGTCCACGTTGGCGGCGTCGATGAAGCGGTAGAATTCCGCGCAGGCTCGGCGCAGACCTCGCCGGCGGTGACCGCCACGGTCTTGATGCCGCGCTCGCGGCACGCCGCCGCCACGTCGATGGCGTACTCGTGGAAGATGACCGGGTCGTTATAGGTGAAGGCAACACTGCGGCAATCCAGGGCTGCTGCGGCGTCGACGATGGTTTGCGGCGACGCGTCAGTCGGCCAGGGTGTCGGAGTCACGAGACTTGCTGATGTCCCAGTTCTGACAGAACCGGCAGCCGAGGTTGCAGCCGGCCGTCCCGAAAGACAGCACCGGGGTCCCCGGCAGGAAGTGATAGAGCGGCTTCTTCTCGATGGGGTCCACGCAGAACCCGCTCGATCGGCCATAAGTGGTCAGCACGATCTGTCCCTCCTGGCAAGCTCGCACGAAGCAAAAGCCCCGTTGGCCCTCGTGCAGCTTGCACAGGCGCGGGCAGAGATCGCACTGGGTGCGCCCGTCATCCAGTTGGTGAGAGTATCGGGTTGGAACAATCGAGGAGACAGGCAGGACTTTCATCAGGAATGATCTCGCGCTCAGCCGTCGAACGCTCAACTCGGGCACGCGCCGGGTGGCTTCGACTTTTTCATTTAATTGTACCTGACCTGGGCTACCGGAGCGAATTACCCAGTGCGCTCACCTTCGCTTTCACCACGGCGTATTCGGCGTCGAGCCGGGCCAATTTAGCCGTGAGCATGTCGTTCTCCGAGCTTTGACCCGCGCGGTAGCTCTGTTGTGTCCGATCTTCGATTTGTTTGAGCGTAGCCACCCGACGCTCGAGGTACCGGACCCGGTCGGCGTCGGTTCTTACCATGACGTCGGCGACAACTTCGTCGTAGCGCATCTGAGCGTTCAGATACTCCACGAGGCTCAATTCGCCGCCTTGCCAGCGCTTGAGTGCTCCGTCCCGCAGCTTCTCGGCGACGTCGATGCGGGCCTTGCCGATGGCTTCGAGCTCGGCGGACACTGATTCAAAGGGGCTCGGCGCGGCGGTATTTGCTACAGGATTGACTTCCGCTCGCAGTTGTTGCTGCGCGGGCGGCGCTGGTCTTTGCGGGTGTGCCATCGCCGCGTGCGCTAGCAGGACGGCGCCCGAGAGCATCACGCCCGTCATCGCGATGAATGTGGCGATCTTGACCTTGGTCCAGAACATGATCCTCAGCACTCCTTCCGTCAATGCGATGGCCGACGCCGCCGGACCGACAGCCGCTTCAGCCGAAGCGGCACGAAGAGCGGCCCCGACCGTCATCTCCACCATTGATGCCGTTGTCAGATCGATCAATCGCGACTGCCCCAACGTGACGGCCATCGGGGCAACTCCGCGGCGAGTCAACCGGCCGCGCAGCCGCTCCCGCCCCCGCGCCAGACGGCTGCGCACCGTCCCGTCTGGCCAGCCGAGATGGCGGGCGGCCTGTTCCTGCGTCAGTCCCTCAAGGTCGCAGAGGACCACCGCCATTTTATACTTCTCCGGCAGGCGACCCAGCTCCTCGTGAAGGATGGCGTCGCGGTCATCCCACGTTCGGTCCTCGGTAGCCGGCTCCGCCAATTCATCGAGCGCCCGCTCGTGGGCTCGTTGCCGCGACGTGCCGGTGCGAGCGCACCAGGCCACGCGCCGCGCGACCGACAGAAGCCATGGCCCCAAGGATCCGCGGACCCACAATCCCGGCGCTTTGCGGGCCAGCACGAGGAACGTTGCCTGGAACGCATCCTCGGCCGCGTGCGGGTCGCGGACGATCGCCCGGCACGCCCGGAAGACCATCGGGCCATGCCGCTTTACGAGCACCGTGAACGCGAGCTCGGCTGCGGTCCGGTCGCGTTCCGTAAACACACGAAGAAGATCCCGATCGGTCTGCTCGCCGACCGCCCCGGCGTCAAACAGCGTCGAAATATGCTGCATGAACGACTGTTGACCGCCCCGCATCGCTGGCCGCCTCCGGAATCGTTTCTTCCCCCCTCTACCGATAATGTGCTTGGGGCGGGCGATTGCTCCATCTTTTTTTTAAAAAGTGCGCACCCGGCTCGAGCCCGGCGAGTTCCGATCCCGCATGGCTGTGCTGCGTGTGCACAGAGTGGCGGTTCATCACGAGGTCGTGGGTGCAGCCCGGCGATCTACCTGCCCACACTCAGAACGCTGTCGTTGAAGATAGCCCGTCTGGCGCCAGTTGGCGGGATCATGGCGGTATTTGTTGCCGTCGTGCACGTATTTGTACTTGTATTGTCCCGCGGGCACGACCACGGTGGTGGTGAAGAATCCCTTGCGCGTCGGGGCCGTCGAGCTTCTGCGACCGGCGAGTAGTCCTTGTTGAAGCTGGCGGCGAGGTGGACCGTGTTCGTGCCGTCGGGCGGGTGATGGCGGAAGGTCACGTCGAACTGGCCGTCGGCCCGCGCGACGACTTTGGGCGGGCCGACGCTCAGGTCCTGGTAGTCGAGCGCGGCGTCCATGTAGCCGATCAGCATCTCGTCGTTGGTCTGCTCGCCGAAGGTGACCGCCGCGGTCGGGTCGGGGTTATTGGGGTTGTCGGCCGAATTGTCGAAGTGGCCGACACAGCGGACGATCGTCCCCTCGGGCATGGGCTTGGGATCCTCGAGGATGTAGGCGTTCTGCCAGTCGAACTCGTAGCGGGGCACGTCGAGCAGGACCTCGCGGCGGCCGTCAGGATACGTCGCCTCGAAGCGGAACGACTTGCCGCGCAGGTGCATGTGCGGCAAGAGCGCGTAGAGGATGTAATCCTGGTTGAACCGATGCTCGGCCGACGGCCTGGAAGTTGGCTGCACCGGGCGGGATGCGGAACTCGAAATTGATGGCCGCGACCGAGGCCATCCGCTTCCGGATCGTCGCTGGGTCGGCGAAGACGAGGCCGATTTTGCTCCGATCGGTCTGCGGCGTGCCGCGTGGGGTGTAATGGGCCTGGACGAGCAGCTTCGAGCCGGCCGGCGATGACCTTGGCCGTCCCCGGCGGCAGCTCGCGCGGCGGCATTCCGGGAGAGTAGCCGGCCAGGAAGTCGGCATCGAGCGGATTGACCCCGTTTTGGCCCGGCGGGAGCGACGAAGACGACCAGGTGATGCAGCACCGTCGGATTACCCGGGTCGAACCTGCGAGGCCCGAATCCAGACGTCATGGTCGAACTTGGGATCGATCACGAAATACTGATACGGTAAGACGCCCTGCGCGGGGACCTCGACGGTTCTGGGCAGCTCGATCGATCGAGGTCGGGCTTGGGAATGCGCCAGCCACCTTCGCGCAACGGCGGCAGGGCGGGCTGCTCGCGCACGTCGCCCTCGGGTGCGCCGTCGGCGACCCAGGCGGCGATCAGCCGCTTCTCGTCGTCGGACAAGTGGGCGTCGTTCTGGAACTTGCCGTATTCGGGGCTGGCGTGCCAGGGGGGCATGCGGCCGTCGCGGACGACCTCGGCGATCGTTTCGGCCCAGCCGGCGGCCTGCTTGTAGGTCGTCAGCGAGAACGGTGCGATCTCGCCGGGCCGGTGGCAGGTGACGCAGCGGTCGTGCAGGATGCGCGCGACTTGCTTCGCGTAAGTCACCTCGCCCTTGCCCGGTCGGCGGATCCGGCCGATCCGGCAGCCGACCGGTTCCGTCTTCGCAACGGAGACGTCTTTCCCGGCCAGCAGCTCGTCGAGCGCGACGGCCAGGTCGCGGCGCGTCGGTGCCGGGCGATGAACGCCGATCGCGAACTGGTCGTCGATGCGGCCGCGGTATCGGATGCGCTCGCTTCGCGTCGAGCACGAGGACCTCCGGCGTCCGCTCGACGCTCGAGCTGATCGGCCAGCTCGTTGCCCACGTCCTTCAGGAAAGGAAACGGCAGGTCATTCGCCTTGGCGAACCGGCCCATCACGGTGGCGCCATCCTGCTGGTTGGCGTCGATCGCGAAGAACGCGACGCCCTTCGGCTCGAAGGACCGCGCCAGCTCCACGAGCCGCGGCGCGTACTGATTCGCCAGCGGACACTCGACCCCGAGGAAGGCCAGGACGACCAGCTTCCGCTCGCGGACGTCGTCCAGCGCGAATGAGGCGCCTCGAAAGTCCTGGAGCCGGAGTCCGGCGAGGGCATGAGAATCAGCGGCCGGATTCTGCCCGAGCGCGGCGAGAAATAAGAGCAAGGTCCCGAATGCCGGCATGATCGAAAGCCCCCACGAAAAGATGGAATCATCAGCCGCGGCGAGAAATCGGATCAGGTCCGTTCCTCGTTATCCTACCACAATTGTCGTGGTTGGCTAGAGCCTCTGAAGACTGACACCTTCTGAACGGACGGACGTCCGGGAAGTTAGCACTTCGAAGGCTGTAAGGTTCGGCTCCGTTCTGGAATACCCGTCTTGGAGACCCGACGTCAGCGAGGAACCGTTCCATGATTCGCCACCGCCTGCGCCATTGGAAAGCATGGTCACACTCAGCCACTAACAGCGAGCGGGCTAGGCGCCGCCACTACCGTGCTGGAAGGACTCGAAAACCGAACCCTTCTCTCCGGTTCCCCCACGATCTACACCGTCGATCTCATCGGCGATACCGGCGCGAGTACGAGCACCGACGCCGGCACCCTGCTCTACTGCATCACCCAGGCCAACACCAACACCAATACCGCCGGCAGTGAGATCCAATTCGACCCGACGGTCTTTGCAACCCCGCAGACGATCACTCTCTTGAGCACATTGGTGCTGGCCGAAACGCAAGGTCCCGAGGTGATCGACGGTCCAGGCGCGAGCATCGTGACGATCAGCGGTAACGCCACCTTCGAGGTGTTGTCAGTCTCGAGCGGCGTGACGGCCAGCGTCTCGGGCGTGACCGTCGCGGACGGCCAGGACCCGATGCCGGGCCTCAGCGCCGGCGGCATCTTCAACCAAGGCACGCTGACGCTCACCGGCTGTACCGTCTCGGGCAACTTCAACGCCTTTTCCTTTAGCGACGACACCAAATACTCCGACTTCGGCGGCGGCATCACCAACCAAGGCACGTTGACGGTCGCCAACTCCACGATCTCGGGGAACACGGCCGGTGACGGCGGCGGCATCTTCAACCTTGCAGACGGGACGATGACGGTCACCGGCTCCACGATCTCGGGGAACTACGCCGGCGAAGGCGCCGGTATCCTCAACGAGGGCACAGTGACGATCACCGGCTCCGCGATCTCGGGGAACTCCGCTGTCAACATCGGCGGCGGCATCTACAACGGCCTCCTCTACGGCACACTAACGCTCACCGGCTGCACGATCTCGGGGAACCACGCCCGCTACGGCGGCGCCATCGCGAACAATTTCAGCGGCACGGCGACGGTCACCGACTGCACCCTGTCAGGGAACGCCGCCACGTCCAGTGCCGGCGGCGCCATTTTTACCTCCAGTAGCGAGCCGGTGACAGTCACCGGGACCACCATCAGCAACAACACGGCCGCCGGTGACGGCGGCGGCATCTTCAACGGCGGTCCCAATTTGACGGTCACCGACTGCACCCTGTCAGGGAACACCGCCGCCGCCGGTGGCGGCATTTACGCCGATAACCCAACGACGGTTAGCGGCAGCACTGTCTCGGGCAATTCGGCCAGCGGGTCCGGCGGCGGAATCGCCACCGAGCGTTTTAAACTCACGGCAGTCAATTGCACCATCGCCGGCAACTCGGCCGGTACTTCGGGCGGCGGTCTCTGGAACGCCGGTCCGACGACGCTCACCAATTGCACCATCGCCTATAACGTCGCCAGCGATGGCGGAGGCGGCGGGCTGGCCGCCGTCGTGGGGGTGACCACCTTGGACAACACGATCGTCGCGCTCAACACCGACGTCGGCGGCACACCGGCCGACGATATCGCCACCAGCGGCGGCACCCTGTCCTCGACGAGCGAGTACAACCTGATCGGAACCGGCGGCGCCGGCGGTTTGATCAACGGCTCCAGCAACAACCTGGTCGGCATCGCTGACCCGGGGCTCGACACGCTGCCGACTACGGCGGCCCGACCCAAACGATCGCACTTCTGCCCGACAGCCCCGCCATCAATGCCGGCAGCCCCGCGCTCGCCGTCGATCCCGCAGGGCAATACCCTGACCACCGACCAGCGCGGCGCCGGCTACCCGCGGATCGTGAACGGCAAGGTGGACATCGGGGCCTATGAGACTGGCCCCACCATCTTCACAGTCGACCTCACGACCGACACCGGCGCCAGTACGAGCGCCGACGCGGGCGACCTGCTCTACTGCATCACGCAGGCCAACGCCGAGACAAACCCTCTCCGGCAGTGTGATCCAGTTCGACCCGACCGTCTTCGCCACGCCGCAGACGATCACCCTGACCAAGACGCTCGAGCTGTACAATCCCAACGTGCCTGAGGTGATCGACGGCCCCGGCGCGAGCCTCGCGGCCATCAGCGGCAACAATGCGGTCGTGGTGTTCAATGCCGGAGGCGACGCGGCCACCATCGCCGGACTGACCATCGAGGACGGCTCGAACCCGGGCACTGACGGCATCGGCGGCGGCATCGAGAGCGGCGGCACCGTGACGGTGAATGACTGCACTATCGTCAACAATTCCGCCGGCGACTTCGGTGGCGGCATTGCCAACGTCGGCAACCTCTCGGTGAACGACTGCACCTTCTCGCAAGACTCGGCTCGCGACCACGGCGGCGGCATCGGCAACATCAACGGCCAGGTGACGGTCACCGACAGCACCATCTCGGATAACTCGGGTGAAGGCTTCTGGGAGACCGGCGGCAAGCTCACGATCATCGACAGCACGGTCGATGACAACTCGGGCCCCGGAATCAGCGCCACCAGTGGTGGCAATCATTCGGGCAGTGTGTCGGTGTCCGAGCTGCGCCATCGCGGGCAACTCGAGCGAACTCGGCGGCGGCGGCATCTTCGTCAGTGACGGGGCACTCACGGTCACCAACAGCACCATCGCCGACAACTCAGCCGCCGAGGCCGGCGGCGGCATCGAGGTGACGGAACGGTCACGCCCGACGACGATCGTCAACAGCACCATCGCCGACAACGACGTCAGCGTCGGCAGCCCCGGCGGCGGGTTGTTTGTCGACGCGATTTGCACGGCCACTCTGAACAACACGATCGTCGCGCAGAACACCGACGGCAGCGCCGGCGCGCTGCCCGACGACATCGGCGGCCCTGGGACGGTGTCCGGCTCGTACAACCTGATCGGCACCGGCGGGTCCGCCGGGTTGGCCAATGGCACGAACGGCAACCAGGTCGGCGTCGCCGACCCGGGCTTGGGCGCGCTGGCCGACAACGGCGGGCCCACCCAGACCATCGCCCTCCTGGCCGGCAGCCTCGCCATCAACACCGGCAACAGCAGCCTGGCCGTCGCTGCCAACGGCGACCCGCTCTTGACCGACCAGCGCGGCACCGGCTTCGACCGGATTGTCGGCGGGCCAGTGGACATCGGGGCATTCGAATTCCAGCTCAATCCCGTACCCAGCCTGACGTTGATCTCGCCCCGCAAGGTTGTGGCCGGCGACACCAGTCCCGTCACCCTCGTCGTCGAGGGCTCGGGCTTCGACGACCAGTCGATCGTCGACTGGAACGCGACCGCGCTAGCGACGACCTTTGTCTCGACGACCACGCTCACGGCGACGATTCCCACCAGCGACTTCACCACGCCCGGCAACGACAGCATCACCGTGATCAATCCATCTCCCGGCGGAGGCACCTCAACCGCCGTGACCTTCCAGGTGGTTCCCTCCTCGCCGACGCCTACTCCGACGCCGACTCCGACTCCGACTCCGACACCAACACCGGCGCCGGCACCGCTCGTGACCATGACCGGTGTTACAGAAGTGATGAACAAGAAACATCAGGTCACAGAGCTCGTTGTGACCTTCAGCGGCCCCGTCAATGCCGCGGAGGCCGACGAAACCTCGATCTACCACCTGGCCACGCCGGGCAAAAAGGGATCGTTCACGGCCAAGAATGCGGGCGTCATCCGTCTCAAAAAGGCGCTGTATTCCAGCGCGGGCGACACGGTGACCCTCACGCCGAAGAGCGCGTTTTCGCTCGCGAAACCGGTGCAGCTCATGGTCATTGGCACGGGGGCTTCGGGCTTAGAGGACACCTCCGGCCGGTTGATCGACGGCGACGACAACGGCCAGAGCGGGAGCAACGCGGTCGCCGTCCTGACCAAGAAGAGCGTGACCATCGATGCGGTGGAATTAGCACGAATACGCGGGCGGACGGTTTCGCTTGCAGATCGGCCGAAAGTCGCTGTTGGTGTGCTTGCGAGCGATCCCATCGGCGGACCACTCGAGCTCCTGCGTTCTGTCTCACGGAAGGTGCGCCCAATCGTGCCGCCCCACCACGAACGGCGGGGGGTTATCCGGTGATGGCCGGCAATTCTCGGCAAGATCTGTAAGGTACCGACCCGATCCGGCATACCCTTCATGGAGACCCGACCTCAGTCAGGAGTCCTTCCATGATTCGCCACCGCGTACGCGATTGGAAAGCGTGGTCGCACGCAGCCCCGAGCGGCGAGCGGGCGCGGCGCAGCCGCCCCTGCTTGCTGGAAGGGCTCGAAAACCGAACCCTTCTCTCCGGTTCCCCCACGGTCTACACCGTCGACCTCACCGGCGGCACCGGCGCGAGTACGGGCACCGACGCCGGCACCCTGCTCTACTGCATCACCCAGGCCAACACCAACACCAGTACCTCCGGCAGTGAGATCCAATTCGACCCGACGGTCTTTGCAACCCCGCAGACGATTACCCTGTTCAGCACATTGGTGTTGGACGAAACGCAAGGTCCCGAGATGATCGATGGCCCGGCGCGAGCGTCGTGACGATTAGCGGCAACAATGCCGTCGAGGTGTTGTCAGTCTCGAGCGGCGTGACGGCCAGCGTCTCGGGCGTGACCGTCGCGGACGGCCAGGACCCGATCGGGGGCACCAGCGCCGGCGGCATCGTCAACTATGGCACGCTTACGCTCAGCGGCAGCACCGTCTCGGACAACTCGAACGTCTTAGACTTTAACAACAACCTCGTCAACGACTTGGGCGGCGGCATCAACAACCAAGGCACGTTGACGGTCACCAACTCCACGATCTCGGGGAACGCCGCCTTCGGGGGCGGCGGCATCTGGAACGATGGCACAATGACGGTCACCGGCTCCACGATCTCGGGGAACTCCGTCGGCGGCGGCATCAATAACGATGGCACAATGACGGTCACCGACACTACCGTCTCGGGCAACTCGGCCGACGCCGGCGGCGGCATCTTCAACGATATAAACGGCACGGCGACGGTCACCGACTGCACGCTGTCAGGCAACTCCACCAACAGCTCCAATCCCAGTCCCGGGGGAGGCGCCATCTGGAACGAGAGCGTGAACCTCATGACGATCACCGACACCACCATCATGAACAACATGGCCACCGCCGAGGGCGGCGGTATCTGCGACGACGGCCCGTTGACGGTCACCGACTGCACCCTGTCAGGGAACTCCGCCGCCGAGGGTGGCGGCATCTACAGCGATGACATAATGACGGTCAGCGGCAGCACTCTCTCGGGCAACTCGGCCAGCGGATCCGGCGGCGGCATCTACAACGAGACTTATACGATGACAGCCGTCAATTGCACCATCGCCGGCAACTCGGCCGGCAGCTCCGGCGGCGGCATCGAAAACGGGCAAAATGCAATGTTGACGGTCACCGACAGCACGTTGTCAGGCAACTCAGCCAACGGGGCCCCGGGCGCGGGCGGCGGCATCGACAACAATGGCTCAGCGACGGTCAGCGGCAGCACTCTCTGGGGCAACTCGGCGACCGACTCTGGCGGCGGCATCTACAACGAGTTGGATGACGGCGCGTTGACGGTCACCAACAGCACGCTGGCAGACAACTCAGCCAGCGCGGGAGGCGGCATCTCTAGCTCGAACGTTGTGACAATCGTCAACTCCACCATCGCCTACAACGATGTCTCCGGCGGCCCCGGTCAAGGCGGCGGGCTGGACGCCGATAATGATGCCAATCTGGAGAACACGATCGTCGCGCTGAACACCGACGGGACGGGTAATGGCGCGCCGGCCGACAACATCTCGGGCAGCTTCGCGGGCAGCCCGGCGTCCACGTCCAGTTCATACAACCTGATCGGCACTGGCTACTCCGGCGGCTTGACGAACGGCATCAACGGCAACTTAGTCGGCGTCGCTGACCCGGGGCTCGCCGCGCTGGCCAACTACGGTGGCCCGACCCTGACAATCGCGCTCTTGCCCGGCAGCCCCGCCATCGATGCTGGCAGTGTGGCCTTGGCGGTCGACCCCATTACGGGGCTGCCCCTGACCACCGACCAGCGCGGCGCCGGCTACCCGCGGATCGAGAACGGGACCGTGGACATCGGGGCCTACGAGGCTGCCCCCACCGTCTTCACAGTCGACCTTACGACCGACACCGGCGCGGCTACGAGCGCCCTTGCGGGCGACCTCCTCTACTGCATCACCCAGGCCAACGCGAACATAAACCCCTCCGGCAGTGTGATCCAGTTCGACCCGACGGTTTTCGCCACGCCGCAGACGATCACGCTGTCCGGCGCGCTGGCGCTGTCCGAATTGGATGGAGCGGAGGTGATCGACGGTCCCGGCGCCAGCCTCGCGGCCATCAGCGGCAATAATGCGGTCGTGGTGTTCTCGGTCGGAGGCGAGGCGGCCACCATCGCCGGACTCACGATCGAGGACGGCTCGAACCCGGGCGGTGACGCCATCGGCGGCGGCATCTTCAACGGGGCCACGTCGACGCTGACGGTGAACGACTGCACAATCGCCAACAATTCCGCCGGCGACTTCGGCGGCGGCATCGGCAGTTTCGGCACCCTCTCGGTGAACGACTGCACTTTCTCGCAGAACTACGCCCGCGACCTCGGCGGCGCCCTCGGGAACATCTATGGCAAGGTGACGGTCAACGACAGCACTCTCTCGGAGAACCGGGGCGGAGCCGTCTGGACCACCGGTGGGACGCTCAGCATTAAAGACAGCACCCTCGCGGGCAACACGGACGGCCCTGGAATCTCCGCCCCCAGTGGTGGCAACGTGTCGGTCTCCGGCTCGACCATCTCGGGCAACTCAGCTCGCACGGGCGGTGGCATCTATGTCACTTGCTGCGGGGCGCTGACGATCACCGACAGCACCATCGCCGACAACTCGGCCAGCGAGGCCGGCGGCGGCATTGCGGACGATGGCGCGAACCTGGCCATGGTTAACAGCACCGTCGCGGACAACTCGGCCGGCGGCGGCGGAGGCGGGCTGGATGTCGACGCCGGCACGGCGACCCTGAACAACACGATTGTCGCGCTCAACACCGCAGGCACAGGCGCCGTGCGCCGGCCGACGATATCGCCGGCCTGGGCTCGGTGTCAGGCTCGTACAACCTGATCGGCACAGGCGGCTCTGGAGACTTGACCAACGGCACCGACGGTAACCAGGTCGGCGTCGCCGACCCGGGGCTCGACCCGGACGGGCTAGAGGACAACGGCGGCCCGACGCTGACGATCGCGCTCTTGACCGGCAGCCCGGCCATCAACGCCGGCAACAACAACCTGTCCGTCGATGCCAATGGTGCCCCGCTCTTGAGCGACCAGCGCGGCACCGGCTTCGTCCGGATTTACGGCGGGACCGTGGACATCGGGGCATTCGAGCTCCAGCCCCCCAGCCTGACCTCGATCTCCCCCAATACGATCCAGGCCGGCCAGGCCGGCCCTATCACTCTCACCGTGAGTGGCTCAGCCTTCGTCAGCGACTCGGTCGTCGACTGGAACGGCACCGCCCTGCCGACGACCTTTGGCTCGTCGACCGCGCTCACGGCGACGATTCCCGCGAGCGACTTCGCCTCGCCAGGCAACGACAGCGTCACCGTGATCAACCCATCGCCCGGCGGAGGCACCTCGAACTCCGTGACCTTCCAGGTGGTTCCCTCCTCGCCGACGCCAACTCCAACTCCAACTCCAACTCCGACACCCACTCCGGCTCCGGCTCCGACCCCAACGCCCACTCCGACACCGTCCCCGCCACCGCTCGTGATCATGACCGGTGTTAAGGAGGTGATGAACAAGAAACATCAGGTCACGGAGCTCCTTGTGACCTTCAGCGGGCCCGTCAATGCTGCCCAAGCCGACGAGACCTCGATCTACCACCTGGCCACGCCGGGCAAAAAGGGATCGTTCACGGCCAAAAATGCCGGCATTATCCGTCTCAAAAAGGCGCTGTATTCCAGCGCGGGCGACACGGTGATCCTCACGCCGAAGAGCCCGTTCTCGCTCGCGAAGCCGGTGCAGCTCATGGTCATTGGCACGGGGGCTTCGGGCCTAGAGGACACTTTCGGCCGATTGATCGACGGCGCCGACGACGGCCAGGGCGGAAGCAACGCGGTCGCCGTCCTGACCAAGAAGCGCGTGACCATCGATGCGGTGGAATTAGCACGAACCAGCCGGCAGACGGCTGCACCTGCGGATCGGCTGAAAGTCGCTGTTGCTGCTGTGGCGAGCGATGCCATCGG
Organism: uncultured Isosphaeraceae bacterium; assembly: GCA_963830625.1. Lineage (GTDB taxonomy): Bacteria > Planctomycetota > Planctomycetia > Isosphaerales > Isosphaeraceae > CAWHMZ01. The sequence goes on from CAWHMZ010000019.1 coordinate 191,280, forward strand.
CGGACCACTCGAGCTCCTGCATTCTGTCGCACGGAAGGCGCGGCCGTTCGAGCCGCCCCACCACGAACGGCGGAGGGTGATCCGGTGATGGCCGGCAATTCTCGGCAAGACCTGTAAGGTACCGACCCGATCCGGCATACCCTTCATGGAGACCCGACCTCAGTCAGGAGTCCTTCCATGATTCGCCACCGCATACGCGATTGGAAAGCGTGGGCACACTCAGCTCCGAACGGCGAGCGGACAAGGCGCCGCCGGCGGCCCCGCTTGCTGGAAGGGCTCGAAAACCGCACTCTTCTCTCCGCCACCATCTACACCGTCGATCTGACAAGTGACACCGGCGCGACCAATGGCACCGACGCCGGCGACCTGCTTTTCTGCATCACGCAGGCCAACGCCAACACAAACAGTGCCGGCAGCGAGATCCAATTCTCCCCGTCGCTGTTCACGGCGGCCACCCCGCAGACGATCACGCTCTCAAGCACGCTGGACCTGACGGAAGCGGACGGTCCGGAGAAGATCGACGGCCCCGGCGCCAGCATCGTGACCATCAGCGGCAACAACGCGGTTCAAGTCTTTAATGAGCCCGACGAGGACGTGACCGCCACGCTCGCGGGATTGACCATCTTTCAGGGCATGACCAACGGGTTCGGCGGCGGCATCAACAACAACGGCACGCTGACGGTGACAGCCTGCACCATCGAGAGCAATTCGGCCCAGGGCGGCGCGGGCATCTACAACGACGGCACCCTCACGGTCACAGGCTGCGAGATCGAGAGCAATTCGGCCGCCGGCGTTGGCGGCGGCATCGATAACGACAGCGGCACGCTGACCATCACCAACACCACCTTCGCCAGCAATTCAGCCGTCTCCGGCGGCGGCGGCATCATGAACAAGAGCAAGAGCACGCTCAACCTCACCGGCAGCGCGCTCGCGGACAACTCGGCCGTCTCCGGCGGCGGCATCGAAAACAACAACAGTATGCTGACGGTCACCGGCAGCACCTTCGCGGGCAACGAGTCGACTGGCACCCAAGCGACCGCCGGCGGCGGCGGCATCGACAACGCGGGTGGTACGGCTTCAGTTACGAGCAGCACACTTTCAGGCAACGCGGCCGTCGTAGGCGGCGGCGGCATCTACCAGAGCGGCGGCGCACTCACCATCACCGGCAGCACGCTCTCGGACAACTCCGTGAGCGGCCCAGGGGGCCCGGGCGGCGGTATCGATGAAAACGCAGGCACGATGGGCACGCTGACCATCACCAACAGCACGATCGCAGGCAACTCCGCCCAAGGCCTCGGTGCCGGCATCCAGGAAAACACGGGCGCGCTCTTGGCCGTCAACTGCACCATCGCCTACAACGTCGAGACGGCCTCCGGCGCGAGCGGCTTGGGCGGTGGAATGGATATCACGCAGGGGCCGGTCACGCTCGACAACACGTTGATCGCGCTCAACACCGACGGGCCCGGCTTGGGTGCACCGGCCGACAACCTCTTCTCGGACGGTGAGGAAGTTTCCCCGGCCAGCCAGAATAACCTCATCGGTACGGGCGGCGACAATAGCGGCCTGGCCGGTGCCAGCAACGGCAATCAGCTCGGCGTCGCCATCCCGGGTTTCGGCGCGCTGGCCGACAACGGCGGGCCGACTGAGACGATCGCCCTCCTGGCCAACAGCCCCGCCATCAACGCCGGCAACAACGCGCTTGCAGTCGATCCCGGGGGCAACCCGCTCTCCACCGACCAGCGCGGCGCCGGCTTCCCGCGGATCGTGAACGGGACGGTCGACATCGGGGCCTTTGAACGACCGATCGTCACGGCCAGCCCCATGGTTTACACCGTCGATCTCACCAGCGATACCGGCGCGGGTTCCGGGACCGAGGGCGACTTGCTCTATGTGACCAACCTGGTCAACGCTAACACGAGCCTCGCCGGTAGCGAGATCAAATTCAGCCCGACGGTCTTCGCCTCGCCCCAGACGATCACCTTGACCAGCCCGCTCGAGCTGGGCGAACCGTCCGGGCCGGAGACGATTGTCGGCCCCGGCGCGAGCCTCGTGACCGTGAGCGGTAACAAAGCCGACCAGGTGTTCGATGTCCTCGAATCGGACGTGGTGATCTCAGTCTCGGGCCTGACCATCTCCGACGGCTCGGCCAGCTCCGGCGCCGGCATCGGCAACAGCGGAACGCTGGCCGTCAGCGGCTGCACGATCTCGGACAACGAGGCCAGCGATGGCGGGGGAATCGACAACGGAGGCGTCCTGACGGTCACCAACTGCGCCATCTCCGGCAACTTTGCCGAAGAAGGCGGGGGAATCGACAACTCAGGTACACTGACGATCAGCGACAGCACCATCTCGGAAGTCACGGACGCCGGTACCGGCGGCGGCATCGACAACGACGGCACGCTGACGGCCATCAACTGCACCATTTCGGGCAACTCGGCCTCCTCAGGCGCCGGCATCTACAACGGCGGCACGCTGACCGTGACAGGCTGCACCATCGCGAGCAACTCGGCCGTTTTCCTCTTCGGCGGCGAGGGCGGCGGCATCGACAACCTCGGAACGGCGGTATTCACCAACAGCACTGTCGCGGGCAACTTTGCCACCTACGGGGGTGGCATTTACAACCAGGCCACGCTGACAGTCGTCAACTGCACCATCGCTGATAATAGCATCGACGACTCGACACTTGGAGGCGGGATCTACTGCGCTTCCCAAGCAAGCCCGGCAACGGCGATCCTGAACAACACGATCGTCGACCTCAATACCAGTGCCTTTGGGTCCAACGACATCCAGCTTGGCAGCGGCGGCTCGGCGAGCGGCGCGTACAACCTGATCGGCACCGGCGGATCCGGCGGGTTGATGAACGGCATCGACGGCAACCAGGTCGGCGTCGCCACGCCGGACCTGGGCGCGTTGGCCGACAACGGCGGCCCCACCCAGACCATCGCCCTCTTAGCCGGCAGCCTCGCCATCAATAACGGCAAGAACAGCCTGGCCGTCGATGCCAATGGCAACGCGCTCGCCACCGACCAGCGCGGGCCCGGCTACGTCCGGATTTTCGGCGTGACCGTGGATATCGGGGCCTTCGAGCTCCAGCCCGTCAATCCCGTACCGAGCCTGACCTCCATCTCCCCCAATACGATTCAGGCCGGTCAGGCCGGCCCTATCACTCTCACCGTGAGTGGCTCAAGCTTCGTCAGTGACTCGGTCGTTGACTGGAACGGCACCGCGCTGGCGACAACCTTTGGCTCATCGACCTCGCTCACGGCGACGATTCCCGCGAGCGACTTGGCCTCCCCAGGCAACGATAGCATCACCGTGATCAACCCGCCGGCCGGCGGGGGAACCTCGACCGCGGCGACCTTCCAGGTGCTCCCCACTCCAGGCCCGACGCCTACGTCTACGCCGCCTGTGACCGTCACGTCGGTGCACTGGGAAGCCATCAAGGTCAAAGTCGGCACGGGCAAGAAAGCCAGAGACGAAGTCCGAAACGGTGCTCGAGATCGAGTTCAGCGGGCTCGTCGCGGGCAGCGGCGATCTCGCGGCTTATCAGCTCTCGAGCGTCACGACGAAGAAGGTCAAGAGGAAGGCCGTCACGACCGACAAGCCCATCCGGCTAACTTCGGCCCTGCCGGCGACGAGCCCGATGGCCTCGTCAGTTTCGCTCGTGCCGGCGAGCAAGCCTAAGCTCGGGCAGACGGATCGGCTCGAAATCGTCGCGGCCGATCTGACCGATGCGCAAGGGCGCGCCTTGGACGGCAATGACGATGGCGTGCCGGGCGGCGACTTCGTGGCGACGTTTGGCAAGAGCGGTGAGAGCGCCGATGCCGCCCTGCTAGCTCGCGCCAGACGCGACGGCCGGCGAAGGCCGACGTCATCGACATGTTGCTCGCCGCCGGAGAATTAAGCCGAACGGGGCGCACCGTTTATCGGGAGTTTGCTTTGTCGCATCGTTTGCAGCGATGATGTTGCTGGATATCACCGAAGGCGGAGGATCGGCAGTGATGAAGCCGGAGCGAACCGAGAACGAGTGCGGGGCCGACGGAGCGTCCGCTTCCGACGCGGAAGTGGAGGCGCTCTTGGTCCGTGCCGGGCAAGGCGACGCCCTAGCACGCGACGAGCTACTGGCCCGTCACCGGGCTCGGCTGTGGCGGATGATCGCGGTGCGACTCGACCGCCAGATGGCCGCGCGGATCGACGCATCCGACATCGTGCAGGAGGCCCTCACCGAGGCCGCCGGCCGGTTGAGCGACTACCTCAGCAGCCGGCCTTTGCCCTTCTATCCTTGGCTCCGGCACATTGCCTGGCAGCATTTGCTCAAGTGTCGTCAGCGGCACATCGGCGCGCAAAGGCGGAGCGTTGCGCGCGAGCAGCGGGAAGCGTTCGACTTCGCGGAACAGTCGGGTGCCCAACTGGCGGAGCGCCTCCTCGCCGACGACACCAGCCCCAGCGGGCGGGCCGTGCGCGGCGAGGAGCGCGAGCGGGTTCGGGCCGCGCTGGCACTCTTGCCGCCACGCGACCATGAAGTCCTCGTTCTTCGCCATCTCGAACTGCTCTCACCCAGCGAGATCGGCGCCGTCCTGGGTCTCTCGACTGGCGCGGTCATGACGCGGCACACGCGCGCGCTCGAGCGCCTCCGCACGCTCCTGGAGCTGGGCCGAGAGGAGGAAACGCCGTGAGCACGAAACTGTCTGACATCGACCCCAGCTCGCAGCCGGCGGCCTGGCCAGCCGGCGCTGCCGCCTCCAGCGACGAGGCGGCGGGAACGGCGGCCGCGAATGATCCGGTCTTGAACCGGCTGGTCGAAGAGCTCACAGAAAAACTCCAGGCGGGCGAGCGGGTCAACCTGTCGGAATACGCAGCGAGCTACCCCGACCAGGCCGAACGGCTGCGACGGCTCTGGCCGGCCCTGCGCATGCTGGCCAACATGAGCGATTCGGCCGTCCTCAAAATCCAGCAAGACCGGGGGTCGAGCGCCCTCGGCGAGCCGCTGCCGGAGCTGGGCGATTACCAGTTGGTTCGCGAGATCGGCCGCGGAGGCATGGGCGTTGTCTACGAGGCGCGGCAAGTCTCACTTGGGCGCCGGGTCGCCTTGAAGGTGCTTCCGTTCGCCTCGGCGCTCGATCGCGGTCAGCTCGACCGGTTCCGCACCGAGGCCCACGCCGCCGCTCAACTGCACCACACCAACATCGTGCCGGTCTTCTCGATCGGCTGCGATCGGGGCGTGCACTACTACGCCATGCAGTTCATCGACGGCCGCACGCTTGCTCAAATCGTCCATGAGCAAAAACAGGCCGAGCCGCGCGAGCGCGATCCCTCGCCGCCTCAGTCCCGCACCAGCCTTCTGGCCAGCACAGGTCAGCGCCGCGCTTCCGCCTGGTCGCCGAGCTGGGCATCCAGACCGCCGAAGCCCTCGATTACGCCCATCGCCTGGCCATCGTCCACCGCGACATCAAGCCCGCCAATTTGCTGCTCGACGTGCGCGGCAACCTCTGGGTCACCGATTTCGGCCTGGCCCGGTTCCAGGACGAGGCGGGACTGACCATGACCGGAGATCTGTTGGGGACGCTGCGCTACATGAGCCCCGAGCAAGCACTGGGCCATCGGGGCGCGATCGACCACCGCACCGACATCTACGCACTCGGGGCAACGCTCTACGAGCTCATCACGCTCCGGCCCGCCGTGGCGGGGACCAACCGGCAAGAGCTATTGCGGCGCATCGCACAGGAAGAACCGATTGCGCCGCGGCGGCTCGATCCTACGATTCCCCGCGAGCTCGAGACAATCCTCTTGAAGGCGATGGCCAAGGAGCAAACGGCTCGGTACGCAACAGCCCGCGAGCTGGCCGACGATTTGCGGCGCTTCCTGGAAGACAAGCCGATCCGCGCGCAGCGGCCGACTCCGTGGGAGCGCGTGGTCAAGTTGGCCCGGCGGCATCCGTCGGCGGTGGCGGCGACCTCGATCGTGCTGGCGCTGGCCCTGGCCGGTTCTTCGCTGGCCACCGTCCTGGTCTGGCGCGAGCAGGGCGGACCAAGTCGGCACTGGCGGCCGAGTCGGCACTCCGTGCCCAGGCTGTGCTGCGAGAAAAAGACGCACGCCGCCACCTGTACGCGGCCGAGATGAATTTGGCCCACCAGGCCTGGGAGCTGGGCAACGTCGCTTATGCTCTGGAGCTCCTGGAGCGGCACCGGCCCGCCTCGGGAGAAAAGGATCTGCGCGGTTTTGAGTGGGGCTATCTCTGGCGGCTTTGCGGAGGAGCGCGCGAGCTTGGGACGGCGCTGCATGCAGGGCTCGTCGGTCGTGTGGCATTCTCCCCCGACGGCACCCGGTTAGCCTCCGGGGCCGACGACGGCACGATCGCCGTCTCCAACGCTGATGGCGCGGGCCCGCGCGTGCTGATCGAAGGTCATCGCGGACCGGTCACGGCACTGGCGTTTTCGGCCGACGGCCAGCGGCTGGCCTCGGCGTCCAGCGGCCTTGACCACTCACTCGCGATCTGGGACGTCGCCACCGGTCGTGAACTCTGGCGCCGAACCGGCTCGTCCACCTCGGTGCGCGACGTGGCCTTTTCGGCTGACGGCAACCGCCTCGTGAACCTGGGCGAACGATCCGCCACGCTCTGGAACCTGTCGACCGATCAAATCGATCGCCAGCTCTCGTTGCCCGCGGGCTCAGACGAAGCCATGACGCTGGCCGCCGACGGCCTGACCCTGGCCACCGGCGGGACAACCGCCGAGCCCATGCTTTGGGACCTGGGCACTGGAAAGCTCGTGCGGCGATTCGCCGGACTGCGCGACAGGTCCAATCCTCTGGCGTTTTCCCCCAACGGCCAGACGCTGGCGGCTGGGGGCAACGGCTGGTCGGTGATCCTCTGGGACGTCGCGACCGGCAATGAGCGGATCGAGCTGGGTGGCAACGCCGGTGGTGCGTTCACCATTTCGTTCTCGGCTGATGGTCGGTATCTGGGCGTGCTTCAGCATGCGCACTGCGTCACGCTCTGGGACCTGGAGCGAGGCAGCGTGATTTCACAGGGCGTCTCCCAAAGCGTGCGTACTGCCGCAAGCTTGTCACCCGACGGTCATACCTTCGCCCTGGGTCGCGACGATGGAGCGGTCACGCTCAAGTCGATTGCCAACTCGACGTCTTCGATCGCACTCGACGTCCCGTTAGGTCAGGGACTATCACTGACATTCACCCCCGACTCGGCCACCTTGGTGATGGGCGCCGTCGACGGCACCGTCACGCTCTGGGACGTCGCCTCAGCCCGCTGCCGACAAGTGCTTGCCAGGAGGCTTGGGGGCTCGGTGACAAGCCTGGCTTGTTCACCCGACGGGGCTCTTGTCAGCGCGGGGTGCTGGGATCGGACCGTTCACGTCTGGGACCTGAAAGACTACAAAGAGCGCTGGGTGTTTAAAGACCACGACAGCGAGGTCCAGGCGGTGGCGTTTTCTCCCAAGGGCGGCTGGCTCGCCTCGGGCGACCGCGGCGGGACGGTCAGGATCAGGCACGTCGCGGCGAGCGAGGCGCAGCTCCCGCTCTGCCAGACCGGAGTGGAAGTTCTGTCGTTGGCTTTCGTGAGCGATGGAACCAGGCTGGCTCGTGGCAACGGAGACGGCTCGCTCCAGATCTGGAACGTGATCACCAACCGTCTCGAGCAAACCTTGGAGGGCCCTGGAGCAAACCAGGTGTTGGCGCTTGCCATCTCGCCAGACGACCAGACCCTGACCGCGGGCCACAGTGGCGGAGCCTTGAAGGTGTGGGACATGGCCAGCGGGCGCGAGCGCGCTGCTCTCAAAGGTCACCGCTTCTCTCCTCGGTCTCTGGCCTTCTTCCCCGACGGCCAGACGCTCGCCTCTGGGAGCGTCGACGGGACCGTGCGGATCTGGGACCTGGCCATCGGTCAGACCCGGGCGACCCTCAAGGTCCCAGGCGGTACGGTCTTGGCGCTCGCCGTCAGCCCTGACGGCGATACATTAGCTACCGTCGCCGCCGACGGCTCGGTGCGACTCTGGTCGGCGGGCAGGCACGAATGGAATGAGCCAACTGACTCCACGGCGATCAGCGATCTCGAGAAACTGGGCGATGCCCATACGCTGGCGCTCTCGAATAACCTTGCCTGGGCGCTCGCGATTTGTCCCGATCCTCGCCTCCGCAATCCGCGTCGGGCCGTTGCATTGGCTCAGGCCGTTGTCCGGGCCGCGCCTCGAGACGTGAGGTTCCACAACACGTTGGGAGTCGCTTACTACCGGGTTGGCGACTGGGATAGGGCCTTGGCCGAGCTCGAGCGCTCGACCGAGCTCCGAGCCGGCGGCGACGGCTTCGATTGGTTCTTCCTGGCGATGACCTGCTGGCAGCGAGGAGAACATGACCGGGCCACGACGTGGTATCGGAAAGCCAAGGATTGGATGGACAAGAACGCACCCAAGAATCGCGAGCTCGTGCGCTTCCGCTCCGAGGCCGCTGCCTTGATCGAGCCGTCAGGCCCCGCACCTTGACAACAGACTGTTGGGCGCGGGTCTCCCGACCCCGCCCTGTTGTTGCGGCGCGGGTCTCCTGACCCCGCCCTGGGCTGGACCGAAGGTCTCCATGCCTTTCACCCGTCAATTGAACATTGAAGGCCCAGTAGGTTTCTCTCAAGGGATCCTAGTCGTCGAGCACCTCCAAGGACTCACCCATTCGCAACAGGGCCTGCCGAAGATCGGGGCCTGTTGCCTTGCCTTCCGCGGGGAAGTGGGCATCGGGCCGCTGTATGACCGGCGTAATCCGCCACGCAAAACACAATATGCCGGCGCAAAAGGCCATAAGTACCCACCACGAAGCGAAGGATATGAGCTTCATAAGCACGGACAAGTCCTCCATGAGTCGGCACGACCATCAGACGCTCTGTCTGTTGTTCGAGCGTTGGATGAAAATATTCGGACTAAAAGAAAGAGGCGGCTTGAGCCGCTGGCGGCCTGGTTTTTTCGATTTTTTGACCAGAACGCGTATCTCAGTGTCATGGCACGAGCTGTACTATGAAAGGTGCGCAAGCTCGACGCACCGTGCCGACAGTATTCCCGGATGGCGACAAACGATCTCGAACGAAGAAAGGCCAAGCCGGCCATGACGAGCAAATTCCAACGGTCCCTCACTCTGCTGGCGATTTGCTGTTTCTGCACTCCAGCCCAAGCCGGCGACAACCAGGTCCCCGAGCCCCGTTTCGATCGGATCGACTACAGTCGGCCCCAGAACTACCTCGCGGTGCAATCGTCACTGGGCGACGTCGAGCACATCCGCACATTGGCCGCCTCGCTCAAGGCCGAGTCGCCCGAGCGGACGCTGCTCGCCATCGGCCGCTGGATGGGGTCGAACCTGACCTGCAAGAACGACGCAGCCTACTCGTGGCGGGATTTCGATGAGGTTGTGCGGTCGAAAGTCTACGGCGGCTGCGCCGATCATGCCCTGGTGTTCGGGGCTCTGGCTCGTGCATGCGGCATCCCGACTGTGTGGGTCAAAACGATGGACGCCGACTGGATCAGGGAATTCCGCACGAAGGGGACCTGCACCAGTTGGCGAGGCCATGTTTTCTTGGAGGTGTACCTGGGTGGGCGCTGGCGATTACTGGATGCCTCGGCCGTGCAGCTCTACGACGAGTACGACCCGGCCATGCGCATCTTCCCGGGTGGGCGTTATGCCTACGACAAAGGAAGCGACCCCAAGGCGCTGATCCTCTCAACCGACTGGGAGCGCTGGAAGCGCCAGACGGCCGCCTATTTCGCCCATTTCGACTTGAGCAAGCTGCCCGTGGGCCCGGGGCGTCGCCTCTTGGCCGTCTACGTGGCGGCGAATAGCCCCATCTGGCAGGCGATCGGCCGCCGCTTGCAGGACCTCGGATACGCGTCGTATTCATTCAACACCGACTTCGAGCGTTTCCTGGGCTTGGCAAAAGGAGGGAACCTGATCATCACCTGCGTTGGCGATCGTCCCGTCCTGCCCGAACAATATCGCGCCACCTACCTGCCCGACGATTTGCGGGCGAAAATGAAGCAAGAGCCCAAGGGCGTGATCCGCAAGCAACTGGACGACGGCACGACGCTGATCGTGGTTTACGGCAAGAACGTCGAGATGGTCTTGGACCTCGCCAAGTCACTCGAGATCGAACCGAAACCGTGAGCGCCGGCTCACTTGCCCGGAATATTGATCCAGTCGCGCGTCAGGTAGTCGCTGACGGTGAGCGCGATCATGATCGCCAGCCAGAGAAACGAGGCGGTGAAGATCACGGCAGTCAGTCGATGGCTGTATTTCATGTGCATGAAGTACAAGACGATCAACACGGCCTTCGCGACCGCGATGGTCATGGCGACCGGAAAATGCAGGGGACCAAGCGGCAAATAGGCAGCCGCGACCGTGCCGAGCAAGAGCAAGAGCAACAGCACAAAGATCGTCACACTGGTCTGAATCGAGGCAATGTGCTGCTTCATTGGTGCACGTCGATCAGATAAAGCAAGGGATAGAGGAACACCCAGATGATGTCGATAAGGTGCCAGTACAACCCCGTGACCTCGACCTGGACTGCGCCTCCGCCCGAAAACCAACCGCGCCGAGAGAGCACGGCAATCACGCCGACCAAGACGATGCCGATGATCAAGTGAATGGCGTGCAATCCCGTCATGAAAAAGTAAAGGACGAAGAATAGCTCCATCTTTCTGGGGTCGAGCCGCTCTTGTTCAACCAGCGAGCGGGCATGCTCGGGGACCTGGAAATTCACGCCGGGGATCAAGTGTTCGTGGTAATCGTGGGTCCATTCGACCGCCTTGATTCCGAGGAAGGCCGTTCCGAGCACCATCGTCAAGGAGAGCCACATCACCACCGCGCCGAGGCGCGCATCTGAGCCGACCGCACCGCCAGGGCCATGGTCAAGCTACTGCCCAGGAGCACGATGGTGTTGATGCAGCCCAAGATGACGTTGAGCTCGCGACTGGCCAGAGCGACCTCCCTGGGCGCACCGGTCCGGTACACGGCGAAGGCCGTCAAGAGGCCGCCGAAGAACATGACCTCGGTCGCCAGGAACAGCCACATCCCGAGCGTGGAAGCCTCGCTCTGCTGATCGACGTCGTCGAACTGGTGCGACAGGATCGGCTCCAGTTCGGCCGCAGACGCGGGGCCCTCGTCAGTGCGATGTTTCATCGCCGTATCCATCGAAGCCCTCACCTCCCGCGGGAGAATAGGCGTAAGGAGCCCGGGTGACAACGGGCAGCACGTCGAAGTTGTCTACCGGCGGCGGCGACTCGGTCTGCCATTCGAGCCCGGTTGCGCGCCACGGGTTTGGGCCCGCGGTCGGGGGCTTGAGCAGTGAAAACAAAAGGTACGCCAAGGGCAGCACGTAGCCGACGGCCAGGATCGAGGCGCCGGCCGTCGACATCACGTTCAAGACCTGGTACTCCGGCGGGTACTCGTAATAGCGCCTGGGCATTCCCAGATAGCCCAGCACGAACTGGGGAAAGAACGTCAGGTTGAATCCGACGAAGACGACCAGGGCCGAAAGCTTGCCCAGCAGCTCCGAATACATGCGGCCGCTCAGCTTGGGCCACCAGAAGTGAATCCCGCCCAGGTAAGCCATGACCGCGCCGCCGACCATGATGTAGTGAAAATGGGCGACCACGAAATAGGTGTCATGAACGTGCACGTCGACGCCCAGTGTCGCCAGCATCAGCCCGGTGAGCCCTCCCATCGTGAACAACCCGATGAATCCCAGGGCGTAAAGCATGGGCGTCTCGAGGCTGATCGAGCCCTTGTACATCGTGGCTGTCCAGTTGAAGACCTTGATCGCCGACGGCACCGCCACCAGGAAGCTCAAGATCGAGAACACCATGCCGGCGTACATCGACTGGCCCGAAACGAACATGTGGTGGCCCCACACCAGGAACCCCAGAACCGCGATGCCCATGCTCGAGTAGGCAATGAATCGGTAGCCGAAAATCGGCCGCCGCGCGAAGCAGGGAATGATCTCGGCCACGACCCCCATGCCGGGCAGCACCATGATGTACACGGCCGGGTGAGAGTAGAACCAGAAGAGGTGCTGAAACAGGATCGGGTCGCCGCCTATGCTCGGGTCGAAAATGCCCACGCGCAGCAATCGTTCCACCGCCACGAGCGCCACCGCGATGGCCAGCACCGGCGTTCCCAGCACCATGATCAGACTCGTCGCGTAGTGCGCCCAGACGAAGAGCGGCAGGCGAAACCACGTCATGCCGGGCGCCCGCATGGTGTGGACCGTGACGATGAAATTCAGCCCGGTCAAAATCGATGAAAAGCCCGTGATGAACACTGCCGTCGCCGCGGGCACGACCATCGTGTTGGAAAACATGGTGGAAAACGGCGTGTAGAAGGTCCAGCCGGTGTCAATACCGCCAAAGATCAAGATCCAAAGCGCGATCGAGCCCCCGATCATGTAGATGTACCACGACAGCAAGTTCAACCGCGGAAAGGCCAGGTCGCGGGCGCCGATCATGAGCGGGATCAAGAAGTTGCCCAGCACCGCGGGAATCGACGGAACCAGGAAGAAGAAGATCATGACCACGCCGTGCATGGTGAAAAGACGGTTGTAAGCGTCGGGAGAATGGAGCACGTCTCCCTGCGGCGTCATCAGCTCGAGCCGCATCACGGTGGCCGCCGCCCCGCCTATGAAAAAGAAGAAGGTGATCGAGGCCATGTACAACAGGCCGATCCGCTTGTGGTCGGTGGTCAAGAGCCACGACCTCAAGGTGTAGGCCTGCAGATAATCTTCCTTGAACTCGACCGCGGTCGCGCTCATCGGGGCGCCCCCTCACTACCGATCGATTTGATGTATGCAATGATTTTAAATAAATCAGGCTCGCTGATCTGGTCTTTGTACGAGGGCATCACCGGCTCGTAGCCGGCGACCACCTGCGCCTTGGGCAACAAGATCGAGTCGCGAATGTAGCTGCTGTCGGCCGTGACGAACCGCACCTGCTGACCCTCCTGGATCGGCACGGGCCGGCCGTAAATTCCTTCAAGCCGAGGCGCGTGCACCGTCTGGCTGCCCCGATGGCAGCCGGCGCAGTGGTGCTGCACAAACAGCCGCTCGCCCTCCTCGGCCATCGACGGCCCGGCTCCGGCGGCCGAGAGCCAGCGCTCGAAGTCGGCCGGCTCCATCACCGTGACCCAGCCCCCCATCGTCGAATGGTTGGTGCCGCAATACTCGGCGCAGAAAAGGTGGTAGCGCCCGACCTTCGACGGCTCGAACCAGAGCGACGTGTGCCGCCCCGGCAACACGTCTTGCTTCACGCGGAAGGCGGGTACATAGAAACTGTGGATCACGTCTTGCGACGTCATGGTCAGCTTGACCGGCCGCCCCACGGGCAGGTGCAGCTCGTTGATCTCGGCGCGGCCCTCGGGGTGCTGCAGGTGCCACATCCACTGCTTGGCGACCACGAAGAGCTCGACCGCGTCGCCGGGCGGGTCGTAAATGCGGAAAAACAGCACCGCCCCCCAGCCGAACATCACCATTCCCAGGACGAGCGGCACGGCGATCCAGATCGCCTCCATCGTGTGGTTTGACACGGGCGGGCGGGATCGATCGACCGTCGCATTGCGGCGGTACCGCGCCACGAAGGCCACGATGAGCACGCACACCAGGATCGTCACGAAGCTGGCGATGGCCAGCTCGAACAGAGTGAGCGCGTCGACGTGCCTGGAGATCGTCGACCCCTGGTCGGGAAACAGCGGAAAATCCCACATGATGCGTGCCTCGGCAGTCGTTAACGCTGTTCGTTGTCGGCGGGTAGTCCCGCGGTTCCGTGCGCCGCCCGTTGTAGGCGCCGCTCGCGCACTTCGCGGCGAAACATCACAAAGAGAAAGCAGCCGAGCCCGGCGGCCGACGCGGTTCCCAGGACGCGAACGAGCCGAAGGATCGAGAGCGTGTATTTGCCGGTCGCCGCGTCGTAGTCGTAGCACAGCAAGAGAAGCCGAGCGATGGGCGAGCCGATGTGCCCCGCGCGTGCCTGTACGAGCTCGCGCTCGAGCTCCTTGGGCGGAAAGTCGATCCCGTAGAAATACGCGCGATCCGCCCCTCGGGCGTCACGATCACGATCCCCGCGGCGTGTGCATACAGCTTGGTGGCCGGGTTGTAGGTAAAGCGAAACCCGATCGCCTGCGCGAGGGCACCGATTGCCGGCTCGTCTGCCGTCAAGAAGTGCCACCCCGATTCGGCCCCGGAGCGGTCATCGCGCTCCAGGTAGGCGGCCTTTTTCTTGGCGGCGAGGTCGGGCGTCTCGCCCGGGTTGATGCTGAAGGCCACCACGTCGAAGTCCTTGCCTGCCGCCAGCCCAAGCGGTTTCAAGCTGCGCGTGAGGCCGTTTAAGAGCTGGTTGCAGAGCATCGGGCAACCGTAATAGACCGGCGCGACGATGACTACCCGGCGGCCGAAGAGCTCGGCCAGCGTTCGCTCGGTGCCGTCGTCGTCGCGGAAGCGGCGATCCAGCGGTAACTGCGCGCCTAGCTTCTGGTCAAAGCGCACGTCGCTCACCGTGCCCCGGGAAGCGACCTGTGCGGCCGCGCCGGCCGGCAGCGAAAGCTCACATCCCAAGCCCAAGAGTACGGTCACGAACGGGCCGAGATTCACGATCCGACATGTCGAAGGTTTCATGGCTTCTGCTCCGGCTTGGACGCGGGCTGTTCCGGGCTCGCGCCGAGGCCCCTTTGGGTGCCGGCGCAGCGCTCTCCTTGCCGGCGGCGCTTGCCTCGCTCACCATGGGCAGCCCTTTCTCGGCCAGGATGTCGATCGCGCGCTCGATCGGAACATGGGCGATCCCCGCGCGCTCGTCGACCCAGCCGTAGCCGTTCAAGCGGTCGAGCTCTTCCTTCTTGAATTTCACCAGCTCGGTGCTCGGGTCGGCTTGCAGACGCGGAGACGGAAACAAGCCCGCGTCGTCCTTGAACTGAGGTGGCGCGAGTGCGCACAGGTCGTCGGCCTCGTGCGAGAAACCGCTCATCAAGAAGCCGAGAACTAGCTCGGCAGCGACGATGATTGCGGCGAGCGAGACGGCAAAGATCACCAGTCCGCGCACCACCAGGCTGTTGGCTTCGTGCCCCTGCCTCGTCCCGGCCCCCCTTGTTGTCTGCGGCAGGAAGTCTTCCACGCGATCAGCCTCCCGAGTGCTCGAGCGCCTCGAGCAGATACGGATCGTAAACCGGCACGAGTGGATGGCGCTTGAGTCTGCTGACGAAGAGCGCAATCCAGATGCCACCGATCCCCACTGTCGCCGCCACCGCGAGCGGCAGCTCGATCCACGATATTTGCGGGCTCGCCGGGTCGGACGAGGCGGGAATGACCAGCCAGACAAGCTCGACAAAGCGCAGCCCGAGGATCCACGATGCCACGCGCAAAAGCGACGTCGGCCGCCGCTTGTTCTCGCGGAACAAGAGCACGAAGAACGGCAGGAAGAACTGGCAGACGACGAGAAAGATCGCCACCCACTGCCACCCGCCGCGCGTGCGGCGGAGGTACCAGGGAATCTCTTCGCTCAGGTTGCCGCTCCAGATGATCAGGAACTGGCAAAAGGACATATAAGCCCAGAGCATGACGAAAGCCAAGAGCAGGTTGCCGAGGTCGTTGAGTCGCCCCTCGGTGGCGATTTCCGACATCGGCGGGGCCGAGGCCAGCAGCGTCGAGACCACGATCATGAAGGCCAAGGTCGCGAGCGCGTCGCCCACGATGATCATGGCGCCGTAGATCGTCGACGACCATTTGGGGTCGAGCGACATGGCCCAGTCGATCGCCGAGAACGTGCCGGTAAGGAACAGAAGGACGGCGCCGGGGCCCGAAAGCCCTTGAAGCCGGCGGCTCGGGGCCGGGTCGGCCGACGAGTCTTGCCGCAGCGACAGGCCGGTCCACACAACGGCCATGGCGATCCAGATGGCGAAGTAGACTGCCGCCCGAATCCAGAAAAACGGCTCGGTCAGATAGGGACTGTGTTCGCCGGAATGCTCGGCTCCAGCCGCTGCGGCTCGCGCCCACGGATAGAGCGACGAGGCGCCGAAGGCCAGGGGCAGGAACAAGAGCGCCAAGGGCAGCACGGTGGCCGCCCCGGCTTCGAGCGGCCGGCGAATCACCAGTCCCCAAGAGCCTCCCGTAAGGAAATGCAGCATCGTGAACCCGATGCATCCCAGAGAGATCCCCAGCCAGAAGAGAAAGCCGACGAGATACGCGGGAAAGAAATGGTCCTTCCAGACGAGCCTCGCCACCAGCGAGAGCGCGAGCCCGATCACGCCGACGACGAGCGCGCTGTTTTGAACCTGATCGAGCCGTTGCCGCAGAGCAGGATCGGCAACCATGGGCACGTTCATGGCCGGCCTCCCGTAAGCTGGCTTTGGTCCTGCGCGGGCAGCTCGGCCGCGCAGGCGCGCTGGCTAAGCTGCAGGCGCGGATGTAAGCGGCGATCGCCCATCGGTCACGCGCGGGCACCCGCGCCGCGTAGGAGTACATGGTCCCGTAGCCGCGCGTGATCACGTCGAAATAATGGCCGAGCGGCTTTTGACGGACCTCTTCGCCATGAAATGACGGCGGGGGATTGAAGCCGCGGCGCACGATCATGCCCCGGCCGTCGCCCAGCTCGCCGTGGCAGGGAGTGCAATAGATCCGGTAGCGCTCCTGCCCGCGTTTCAAGACCGCACGATCCAGGGGAAACGGCAGCTCATCCGCGAGTTTACCGGCTGTCTTTCCGGTCTCGAAGACTTCGGAAGACGCGACGTTCGCTTGACGCGGATCGCGCCACGGCACGGTGCCCGCGACCAGCGGCCGCGCCGAAGTGCCGTCATCGAAGAACTCCGTCGCTTCATAAGGCTCGAAGCGTGGCTGGTCGTACATCTCACTCCGGCAGCCGGGCAGTAGAAACAGCAGCGACAGGGCCAATCGGACGGTTGACGCCGAGCTCTCGGCGCGCACTTTCCCCCCTTGCTAAGGGGGGGCCAGGGGGGGTGGGGACGCACAGCTCCGCAAGCGGAGGGGGGACGCACAGCTCCGCAGGCGGCCGCGAAACCTCCACGCAAGCCCAGGGCACCAGCACCGGCCGCTAGGCAACCCACGATTTGGCTCGCTCTCACTGCCACAACGATCACCTCATCAAATGGAATTTACGCCGGTACGACCGAGATCGCCTTGGGTCGGTGCTCTTCGAGAAAACGCCACGCGCCGTCGACGTCGAACAACGGGTCGCGCGCCTGCAGGCAGAGGAAGAACCGGTTGCGCGACGCCATGGCGAAGCTCGGCACGTTGAAGACGGGATGGTGCGGGCGCGGCAGCCCGTTGAACGCCAGCATGCCCAGCACCGCCGACACGGCCGCCGAGAGGATCGTCAGCTCGAAAGTGATCGGCACGAACGCCGGCCAACTGTTGAACGGCCGGCCCCCGACGTCGATCGGATAATGCACCACCGCCGAATACCATTGCATGAAAAAGCCGCCCAGGCCTCCCAGCAGACCGCCCACGAACACGACCGCTGGAATCTTGTTGCGATAAAAACCCAAGGCTTCTGCCAGCCCGTCGACGGGGAAGGGCGTATAGGCTTCCATCATCCGGTATCCGCGGTCAAACGCATGGCGGGTCGCCTCGATGAGCGCGTCCGGATCGTCAAACTCGGCCATCACGCCATAAACGGCCGCAGGGGAGGCTTTTTCCTTGCTCATGCTCGGCCACCATTGTTCCGGGGTATTTCGGTCTGGCGCCGCTGATCTTGCTGGGTCTCGTGCACCAGCTCGCGCATCTCGGTGATCGAGATCACCGGCAGGAAGCGAATGAACAAGAACAAGAGCGCAAGGAAGAGGCCCAGTGTGCCGTAATAGGTCGAGTAATCCCAGAACGTCCCGTGATACATGCTCCACGAAGACGGCAGAAAATCGCGATGAAGGCTGGTGACCACGATCACGTACCGCTCGAGCCACATGCCGATATTCACCACGATCGAGATCAGCCACAGGGCCGGCACGTACGACCGGACGCGCTTGATCCAGAGAAGCTGAGGGATGAGCACATTGCACGCGAGCATCATCCGGTAGGTATGCGCGTAGGGACCACTCGGCCGGTTCACAAGCTGCACGAACATTTCATAAGGATTCTGGCTGTACCAGGCCATGAACGCTTCCATCAGGTAGCCGTACGCGACGATCATGCCGGTGGCAAGAATGACCTTGGCCATGTTGTCGAGGTGCCGCTCCGTGATGAAGTCTTTGAGGCCGAAAGCCGCACGTAACGGCACGGCCAGGGTCACCACCATGGCGAAACCCGAAAAGATCGCGCCGGCGACGAAGTAAGGCGGAAAAATCGTCGAGTGCCAGCCCGGGGTGATCGCCACGGTGAAATCCAGCGCGACGATCGTATGGACCGACACCACCAGCGGGGTCGCCAGTCCGGCCAGCAGGATGTAGGCCGTGCGGTAACGGTGCCAGTGCCGCGCCGAGCCGCGCCAGCCCATCGCCAGAAAGCCGTAGATGTACTGGGCCCAGCGGTTCGTGGCCCGGTCGCGCAGGGTCGCCAGGTCGGGGATGAGCCCCACATACCAGAACAGCAGCGATACCGAAGCATAGGTCGACACCGCGAAGACGTCCCATACCAGCGGGCTGCGCCACTGCGGCCAGAGGCCCATGGTGTTGGGGTACGGGATCAGCCAGTAGAACAGCCACGGCCGCCCCAGGTGCAGCAAGGGAAACAAGCCCGCGCACGCCACCGCAAACAGCGTCATGGCCTCGGCGAAGCGATTGATCGACGTGCGCCAATCTTGCTTCAAGAGCAAAAGGATCGCCGAGATCAACGTGCCGGCATGTCCAATTCCGATCCACCACACGAAGTTGACGATCGCGAAGCCCCACATCACCGGCACGTCGATGCCCCAGATTCCGACCCCGCGTAACAGGAGAACGGTGATCGACATCAAGAGCACCATCGTGAGCACAAACCCGACGCCCATCCCCAAAAACCAGCGCCAGTTGTAAGGGCGCACCAGCACGAGCGCGCTGATCTTGTCAGTGACCGTGGCATAGGTGTACCCCGGCGCGAGGACCGGCGATGTGGCCGGCGTGTAAGCCGATTCAGGATCGGTGTGTGCCATCGCTCGGGCCTGCCTCGATCTCGGGATTAGGGTTGCGGAGCTTGGCCAGATACGTGGTGCGCGGCCGGGTGTTGAGCTCGGCCAGCAGGGCGTAATTGCGCGGGCTCGCCTTGGCCTTCGACACCGAGCTATCCGGATCATTCAGGTTGCCGAAGACAATAGCCTTCGTGGGGCAGGCCGCCTGGCACGCCGTCACGACTTCGTCGCCGCCCAAGGGGCGATTCTCGATCTCGGCATCGATACGTGCCCCGTTGATCCGCTGAATGCAGTACGTACATTTCTCCATGACCCCGCGCGATCGCACGGTCACATCGGGGTTGCGCATCAACTTCAGCGTGGGCGACGTGTCGTCGTTGTACGCGAAGAAGTTGAACCGGCGCACCTTGTACGGGCAGTTGTTGGAGCAGTACCGCGTGCCGACGCAGCGGTTATAGGTCATCTCGTTTAACCCCTCGGCGCTGTGCGTGGTGGCGCCGACCGGGCAGACGATCTCGCAGGGCGCCTTTTCGCAGTGCATGCACGGCACGGGCTGAAAATCGACGTTGGGATTGGCCGTGTCTTCACCCTCGAAGTAGCGGTCGATGCGCAGCCAGTGCATTTCGCGCGAGGCCAGCACCTGCTCGCGGCCGACGATCGGGATGTTGTTCTCGGCCTGGCAGGCGGCGACGCACGCGCCGCAGCCAATGCAGGTGTTGAGGTTGATCGCCATTCCCCATGCGTAGCCTTGGCCCCGCTCGTGCTCGGCCTGCGGCGCGGGCTCGTCGATCAAGCTCAAGCCGTGTCCGTCGTGCTCGTCGCGAGCAAAGCCCGGGTTGTTGCGGTATTCGGCCAGCGTGCCGGCCTTGATCAGGTCGCGGCCCTCCATGCTGAAGTGATGATGCATGGCGGCCAGCCGCCGTGTCTCGGACGTCTTCACAACTTCGAGGCCGGCGCCGAACCACGGCCGATTCGAATGGCGCAGCCCATAGACATCGACGCCCACCCCCGTGCCGATGCGGCCCGCGCGGCGGCGCCCGTGTCCCAAGGTCACCGTGACCGATTGATCGGCCTGACCGGGCATGATCCAGACGGGAATGCGGACACTTCGGCCCTGGAAGCGCAGCTCGACGACGTCTTCATTTGCCACGCCGAGCCGCTTCGCCGTCGCCGGGCTGAACAGCGCAGCGTTGTCCCACGAGAGCTTCGTGAGCGGCTTGGGCAATTCCTGCAGCCAGCCGTTGTTGGCAAACCGGCCGTCCCAGAGAGTCGGGTCGGGGCGAAAGACGATCTCGAGCTCGCCGGGGCTCGCGTCGGCCACAGCCGAAGTGTCGATGGCCGGCACTGCGCGGCGTGACCATCCGGGGCTCACTGCGGGTTCCGGCGATCAAGCCCGTTTCCAGCGCCGTCCGCCAGTTCGATTCAAAATCGCCGGGCCGATCCTGGCGCCGCCAGTAGTCGCGCACGATTTCAAGCCCCGACAGCTCGGGCTGGCCCAGCAATGTGGCTAACAGCTCGTGGGCCGATCGGCCCTCGTACAAAGGCGCGATCAGCGGCTGCACGATCGTGACCGTGCCGTCTATCGCCCGCAGGTCGCTCCAGGTCTCAAGGCAATGAGCCTCGGGGACATGCCAGTGGCAAAATTGCGCCGTCTCGTCGTCGTACAACCCCAGGTGAATTTTGATCTTGATCCGATCGCTCGCAAGCAGCCTGCCGAACTCGAGCTCCGCCGGCGCGTCGTAAACCGGGTTGCCCCCGATGATGAAGAGCGAGTCAACCGTCCCGGAATCGATGTCGTGGGCGAGCTCGACCATCGAGGCAAGCTGATCGGCCGGCCCGGCATCGGCGCGGGGCAGGAACTCGACGGTTTGACCCACGTTGCCCAGCGCGTGGTTGATAAGCTGAGCCAGCGCGTGGACTCCAGCCGGCTGGCTGTCGCCGGCGACGACCAGGCACTTGCCGCGATGGGCCGCCAGATCGCGCGCCAGCGCGGCAAGCCACTGTGCGTGCCCGGCGAGCCGCTCGGGCAGCCGGCTGTCTCCGGCCGCGCCGGCGGGTACAACGGCGAGAAGGGCGGCCAAGGCGCCGGCGAACGCGCCGACGTCGCTGGCCCTCAAGGGCAGCCGGTGATCGGCCGCTGCGCCGGTGAGCGTGGGGGTGCACTCGACGACATAGAGCCGGTTCATCGAGGCGGGAGCGCCGGCCTCGAGCGCTTCGCGGCGCGCCGCGAAGGCGCGCGCATCCTTCAGCCGGCCGGGCCCCCACGCCAGGAAATCGGCGTCGAGCGCAACAATAACATCGGCCTTTTCAAGATGATAGACCGGCTCGAGATCATCGCCAAACGCCTGCCTGCAACCTGCGCGAATCGCGTCGCGCGACACCGGCTCGTAGCTGTGCCACTTCGCCTCGGGGAACTGCTCGAGCAGGCGCTTGAGCTGGTCGGCCAAGGTCGGCGATGCGACAGTCTGGGTCAGGATGCGCAGGCCAGCCCCTTTCTTTGCTTTGAGCCCTTCGCGCAGGTCGAGCGCAATCGATTGGAAGTGTTCCCAGGTATCAGCCCGGCCGTGGTGCGTGACAAGCTGCGAGCGGTCTGGGTCGTAAAGCGTCAAGATGGCGGCCTGGGTAAACGCGTCGGTTGCTCCCAGGCTGGCCGGGTGTGCGGGGTTTCCCTCGATCTTGATCGGCCGCCCCATCTGGCTCTTGACGAGCACGCCGCAGGCAAACCCATCGATCGGGATCGCCGAGGCGAAGAACATCGATTTGCCCGGCACGACCGACTCCGGCGGCAGCACGTACGGCACGATCGACTCAGCCGGCTGGTAGGCGCATCCGCTTGTACCGGCCAGCGCCAGCGACGCCGCCATGAAGCGCAGGAAGTCGCGGCGGCTGGGCCCATCCATCCCCGGCCATTCGAGCGCCGGTGCGCTGCCCTCGTGCTCGCTTGCGGCCGCGGGCCGGTCGCGCCCTTCCAGCTCCTCGAGGCCTTTCCACACCAGCAGCGATCTCGGGACGAACGGCAGAAGCCCGGCGTCATGCGGCAACGGACCGGAAAGCTTTTCAGCATGCGTCTCTTGGTTCATCGGTGGCACACCGAACAGTTGGTCAAGCGATCGACCTCGATTCCATGGCTCTTCACCAGCTCACGCCCCTTGCGAAGCTGCTCGTCGGTCGAAACCACGAGGTCCATGCGAAAGACGTCGTCGCGATCGCGCAGGTGACGCTCGGGGTTGCGGTGGCACTCGAGGCACCACCCCATCGTCATGGGCTCTTCCTTCCAGGCCAGCGGCATCTTGTCGACCCGGCCATGACACGACACGCAGCCTACCCCCTTCTGGACATGGATGCCGTGATGAAAATACACGAAGTCGGGCAGGTCGTGCACTCGCGTCCAGACGAGTGGCTTGTTCTGTGCCAGGCTCGCACGCACGGGCTCAAGCATCGGGCTGGTCCCCCAGATCTGCGAGTGACACGTCATGCAAGTCTGCGTGGGCGGGAGCCCCGCGAAGGACGACGTTTCGACCGACGAGTGACAGTAGCGGCAGTCAATGCCCAGTCCGCGCACGTGGTGCTCGTGAGAGAAGGGAACGGGCTGCGGGCGGATCACGCGTACCTGCGTTTGGTAAGGAGACTGAAGGATCAGGTAGCCGAGAAACACCAGGCCGAGTGCGATTCCGACCGCGCCGAAGATCGTCAGCCGCGACAGCGTGTTACTGCTCGGGTGAAAGATCTGGGGCATGGCTCAAGAACTCATGGCGCACATCATCCCTGCCGATGTGACACTCCGGCGGCCGATCCGGAGGTCTCCCAGGATTAGCAAAATCTGCGCCGGTTGCAACGGTCATCTCCGGCGGTCGCCGTCGGATTTCCGACCAACCCTCGCTTGCGAGGGAGCGATACAAGCCCGAAGCGCCAGCGAGGGAGCGATACCAGCCCGAAAGCGCCAGCGAGGGAGTGATACCAGCCCGAAGATCCCTCGCTTGCGCTTCGGGCTGGTATGGTTTCGACGTCCGTCTGAGAAAGACACCGTTAAATCTGTTCGATGCGCCCGGTGGAATCACCGAACCGCGCCAGGTCGTGAATACCCAGACGGTCGAGCATGCCCAGGAACAGGTTGCTCATCGGCTTCGATTTAAATTTGACGAAGCGCCCGGCCGTGATCGCACCGCCGCGCTGCCGGCGAGCACGAGCGGCAGATTGGAATGCGTATGCCGGTTGCCGTCGCCGTTGCCGCTGCCGTAGATGATCATCGAATTGTGCAGCACCGAATGGCCGTCGACGTCTTTGACGGCGTTCGAGCTTTTCGAGGAAACGACCGAGCTGCCGCACGTACCACAGGTCGATCTGGGCGATCTTATCCATCATTTCCTTCTTGCCCATGTGATGCGACAGGTTGTGGTGGCCCTCGGGGATGCCGATCTCGGGGAAGGTCGCGGTTGCTCCCTTCGTTGGCGAGCAGGAAGGTGGCGATGCGCGTCGAGTCGGTCTGGAAGGCAAGCACCATCATGTCGAACATGAGCTGGATGTGTTCCTGGAAGCTGGTGGGGATGCCGCCGGGCGCCGCAACGTCCGGGTTAGGGACGTCGTGGAAGCGGTCGGCTTGCTGGATGCGCCGTTCGATTTCTCGAACGCTGGTCAAGTATTCGTCGAGCTTCTCTTGGTCGCGGCTGCCGAGCTGTTGCTGCAAGCTCTTGGCGTCGTCGAGCACGAAGTCGAGGACCGATCGTTGCTGCTCTGGCGCAGCGCGAGGTTCTTGCGCCGCTCGGCCGGCGCGCCGGCGCCGAAGAGGCGCTCGAAGACCAGCCGCGGGTTGGGCTCGGGCGCCACCGGCACCGTGGGCGTGCGCCACGACAGGTTGTACTGATAGGCGCACGAGTATCCCGAATCGCAGTTCCCTGACTTGCGCACGTTATCGCAGGTCAATTCGAGCGAGGGAAAGCGGGTCAAGTGGCCGATACGCTGGGCGGCCACCTGGTCGACCGAAACGCCGGCGTGGATGTCGGAGCCGGCTGTTTTCTTGACGCGCACGCCGGTGAGGAAGGTTCCGCTGGCCCGCGCGTGGTCGCCCGGCCCGTCGGGCCCGGCGTACGCGTTGACCTGGTCGAGCCCACCCAAGATCTGGATCTCATGCTTGACCTTCTCGAGCGGCTCGAGCGTCGGGGCCAGCGCGAAGTCTTTGCCTTCGGCCTTGGGCCACCACCGCCCCTGGTGGACTCCGTTGGGAACATACAGGAAGGCCATGCGCAAGGGAGCGCCGGCGGGCGAGGTGGCCAGCGCGGCCTCGCCAGTGGCCGCCACGGCCGAACCGGGCGACCAGAAGGTCTCGAGCGCCGGCAAGGCCACAGCAACGCCGACACCGCGCAAGAACGACCTCCGGCTTAAGTCCGCTTGCCGCGGCCCTCTAGTCACTTCGCCGATCTGGGAATGGTCGTGTTTCATGGCTTTGCTCGGGTCTGGAGACCCACTTTTGAAACTGAGCTCGGATTCGAGGCGCCCCCGGGGGCGGCGACGTCCCGCCGTTTCTGAAACGGGCTCGAATCGATCACGCCCTCTAAAAGCGCCGAAAATCGCCCGCCCTCGCGGTCCAGTCGCAGGACAATCTGGTCGACCGTTTCGACATCATGATAATCGAGGCCGCGGCCCAGTGCATAAGTTAATAGTTTCTCGGTGATACAGCGATAAAAATCCAGTCGGTGCTTTTCGATCAAGGTGCGCTTCGAGCTCGCGGACGTCGCGAAACGACTCGCCGGTCAAGAGCTTCCCCGATGCGTCGATCGTCTGCCCGCGCTCTTTCTCGCGCCACATCCCCAGCGCGTTGAAGTTCTCGAGTCCCAGGCCGAGCGGATCCATCCGCGAGTGACAGGCGGTGCACAGCGGCTTGCTGCGGTGCAGCGCCATCAAGTCCCGCACGGTCGGCTCCTTTCCCTTGAAGTCTTTTTTCGCGTCCTCGAGGGCCGGGATCTCCGGCGGCGGCGGCGGCGCGGGCGTTCCCAGAATGTTATCAAGGATAAACTGCCCGCGTTTCACCGGCGAGGTGCGCGTCGGATTGGAGGTTACCATCAAGAACGACGCGTGAGTCAGCACCCCTCCGCGCGGACCGTCCTTGGGAAGTGTCACCTTGCGCATCGAGCCGCCGGTCACGTCCTTGATGCCGTAGAGCTGCGCGAGCTTGGCGTTCAAGAACGTGTAGTCGCAGTCGATGAGCTCGAGAATGCTACGGTCCTCGCGGGCGATGTGCGCAAAAGCCATCTCGGTCTCGCGGCGCATCGAGCGCCGCAATTCGCCGTCGAGATCGAGTCGCGTGCGGACGCCGTCCTGCCGCAAGATCGCGCGGGTGTTGATCGTGATCCCCTCGACGTCGCGCACCGAGAGCCATTGGCCGACGAAGTTGCGCACGAACGCTTCCGCGCGCGAATCTTCGCGCATCCGCTTGATCTCCTGGGAGAGGCCCTTTCTGAGCTCGCCGCGCCCGGCCCGCTCGAAAAGTTCCTGGTCGGGCATGCTCGACCAGAGCAGATACGACAGGCGCGACGCCAGTGAGTACTCGTCGACCAGCGGGAAGATCGGGGTCGGAGTGCCGGTTGTCGGCTCGGTGGTTTCAACCCGAAACACGAACCGCGGCGACGCGAGCACGGCCACGATCGCCCTCGCGACGCCCTGTTCGAACCGCTGGCCTGGCTGACGATAGATCGCCTCGGCGATCGCGACCAAGCGGTCGAGTGTGCGTTCATCGACCGGGCGGCGAAACGCCTTGGTCGCGAACGGCGCAGCACCTCGCGCGCGTAGTCGCGGCGCTCGGCGTCGGCCGCCGGCGGCTCGTCCTTGGAGAAGAAGCGGTCGTAGTTGTAGGGACGCGTCCAGTGCCGCGGGTCCATTGGGCCCTTGAGATGAACCGCCACGATGCGCAAGTCGACCGACGTGCGTTTCTTCTCGAGCGGCGTGAGCGGCTCGAGTTCAAGGGCAAGCCGATGTTCGCCGTCCGCCAAGCTCTGCCGGAATGAATAGTGATACGTCTTGCCGTCTTGCCAGGCGTACGTTTCCTTCATGAGTTCACGATCGTCGAGCTTGACGTGCACGGTGCACCGGCCCGGGTCGAACACAAACGCCCCGTTCACGGCCAGCTCAAGCACGAGATCGTAGTCTCCGGCCGGATCGACCCGCAGCGTGCCGCGTAACCTTGGCCGGCTTGTAGAACGAAAGGCGCTCGCCGGTCATGGAGGAGTCGGCGCCGCGAAACTCTTGCGCGATAGTGCCGCTCGGGCATGATGCGCGAGACCGTCGGCACCGCCGCGGCCACGATCGCCTCCGCCGCCTGCATGTATTTCTCCAAGAGGAGCGGCGACACCGACAGCACGTCGCCGATCGTGTCGAACCCGTAGCCGGTATCGTCGGGCGGAAACTCTTCCTCGGCCTTGAAGTCGAATCCGGTCAGGTCGCGGACCGTATTGCGATATTCCACCCGGTTCAAGCGGCGGATGGTGACGCGACCTGGATCGACGTTGCGAGGATCGATCCCAAAGGCGTCGCGCTTGATCCAGTCGGCCAGCGCCCGCAGCTCTTCCGCGGTGGGTCGGGGCTTACTCGCGGGCGGCATGATGCCCGCGCGAACGTTCTTCAGCACCGACCACCAGAGCTCGGGCTTGGCGAAGAGCGCGTCGTCGGAGGCAAACGCATCGAAGGCCACGCCCCCCTTGTTCCGGCCGTCGGCGTGGCAGCGGTAGCAATAATCAATCAGGATCGGCTCGACCTGTTCGTGGTACCGAGTCGCCGCCGGGTTTTCGGCAGTCGCTTCGGGCCCGCCGAAGCCCAGGATCAGGAGCAACAACGCCCCCACCGGTCGCGCCCCCAAACGGCGCACCGGCCGCCGCGCGGCTTCGGCGCGATTCCGAATGCAGGTTGAGACAAAACGGGTTCGGTTCATGGAAGGCATCGACCGCTCAAGGGCGGTGGCGGGCTGGAAAGCGCTATTCTACCCAATATTATCGGCCGGTTGCACAAAAATTGGACATCATCGTCGTTTTTCGCAAATCTCGTCCGTCTAACCAAATAAGCGTCGTTAGGCGTTGCGATGGCCGACATCGTTCAAACCAAGGTTGAAACCGCTTCCATACACCCATCCTTTGGCGCGGTTCGCCCTCACCCATTCATCCACGTCTCGCGAGGTCGCTCGAGAATCACGTGCTTCGGCGGCATTCAAGGTGCAGAAGAAGCGTGTCTGACATCCCGCGTCAAAACGCGTCCTCGCGCTTGAGCTAGGTCCGTTGTTTTACTGCCGGCCTGTCTCCGCGGCGGAACTGTCTTCTTCAGATTGGTTGGGTCGCACCAACAGGTCGAGCTCAAACCGACGAGCATGTGCCGGGCTCAACCCTGATCATAACCCTTGAGCTCGCGCACCCAGATGTTGCGAAACCGGATAGGGTTGCCGTGATCTTGTAGGGCGATCGGCCCTTTGGCGCCGTGCTGGCTATATTTGCCCACCTTGCGATAGGCCATGGCGCCAATGACCGCGGCATGGTTGTGCACCACGACGCCGTTGTGAAACATCGTGACGTATGCGGGCGAGTCGAGCGACCCGTCGGCTTTGAAGCTGGGTGCGGTGAAGATGATGTCGTAACTTTGCCACTGGCCGGGCGGACGCGACGCGTTGACGAGCGGCGGGTACTGGCCGTAGATCGCGGCCGCCTGGCCGTCGGCGTAAGTCAGGCTTTCGAAGCTGTCGAGCACCTGGATCTCGTAGCGGCCGAAGAACAGGACGCCGCTGTTTCCTCTCCCCTGGTCGCTGCCGCGCGGCGGCGTTGGCGAGGCGAACTCGAGATGGAGCTGGCAATCGCCGAACTCCTCTTTCGACGTGAGCGTCGCCGGTGCCCGGGGCGATCACGAGCGCTCCATCGACGACCTTCCACTGCGGAGGACCGCCCCGGCGGCCTTTGCCAGTGCGACAGGTCCTTGCCGTCGAACAAGACGATCGCATCCGACGGCGGGCGGCCCGGCTCGTCCTGCGTGCTGCAGGTGCCGGGTGAGACAACCGGTGGCAGCGGGCGGTCGCCGTCGTGCACGTGCCACTTGCCGCCCGGTAGCATCGGCGTGTCCTTGAACCCGAGCTTGGGCTGATCTTGCCCTGAGCTCAGAGCACAGAAGCTGAAAACCACCGCGATGCTCGCGGCTGCGGCGATCGATCGTTGTCGCGTCATGGTTGGCGTGTCTCCCGGCGGTACATGCTCCCCAACTCGGTCCTTCATTCCAATCGGGCCGGTGCGCAAAGTCGATACATGAGTCGCTCTCGCGACCTGGCACCTGCACGTATGGAACCAATCGCAGAAATTGCGGCGCCACCTTTGCCTTACTTCCGATTTCTAAGAATAATAGCCAAGGGGACGCGCTCCCAGGAATGATGGAGGATCTGGTGGATCACTTCGTCAGGATCGACAGACTGCCCGACGGTTACGAGTTTCCGCCTCCGTTGCGAGACAAGATTCAGTTCGACGCCGAGAACCACAAGCTCGTGTACCATGGGTACATGAGCAAGGCCGACTTCGATCGACTGAGCGAGGCTACCACCGACTGGAAGTTTCGCCGCACGCTCGAAGACCTCTTCCGGGAGTGCACTCCCGAAGATAAGTCGCCGTCAAGCGGGGTGCGGCGCGTGTTGTCGGCGGTCGCACGGCTGTTTTCACTCGGGTAGAGGCCGGTCGTACGTCAAAGTAGACGGCGGTCTAGAGCGCGGGCGAGCCACCGGGCCGTGTTCGTCGCACTCAGGTAAATAGAGGCGCAAGCACCCCTGCCGGAACAAACAGGCAGCTCGCCACGATCAGGGCGGCCCGGTAGTCGATGATCGTCGAGACAAACCCGAACGCGACCGTGCCGGCGGCCGAGGCAATTCGGCCGATGTTGTAGCAAAAGCCGGCGCCCGTCGTGCGCAGCAGGGTCGGAAAGAGCAACGGCAGATACATCGTGAACAGCGCGAAGAGCCCCGAAAAGACACTGATCACAGCCAGCATGACAATCAGCGTGGCATAGTCGCGAGCCAGCCAGTACGTCCCGGCCATCGTCGCGAAGTAACCAAAGCACATTATCGCGATGGCGCGGCGGTCGCCGATCCTGCGAGCAAGGGCGGCCGCGACGAAGTTGCCGGCGATCGATGCGAGCATCACCAGCGCGAGTGCGACGCTCACGAGCCTACGCTTGTCTCCCTGGGACCAGCCGGCCAGGTCCGGCAGGCTGTACAGGTGCTGCTGCGACCAGAACACAAACGCCCAGTGGCCCGTGAGCGAGCACGCGCAGACCACGATCACGAGAACCGAAACACCGCGCAGCTCCGGCCGAAACAGGTCGCGGATTCGTGGCTGCACTGACTGCTTGAGCGCCGAGCCGCGGGCAATTCGCCACTCGTCGGGCTCGGGAACCTTGCGGCGAATCCAGAACACCAGCCATGCCGGCAGCACGCCGGCCAGGAAGACCACGCGGGGGCTCATCCCCGCCAGCACGAACGTCACGACCGAGGCCAGCAGGATGCCGATGTTCACGGCCGACTGCAATACGGCCGCAATCCATGGCCGATAGCGCCGGGGCCAGGTCTCCGACACGAGCGAAGCACCGACGGCCCACTCGCCGCCGATTCCCAGCGCCGCCAGAAATCGAAACACCAGCAACTGCCACCACGAAACCGCGACCGCCGAGAGTCCCGTAAACAGGGCGTACGTCAAGATGGTTAACGACAGCGTGCGACTTCTTCCCAGGCGATCCCCGAGCCGGCCAAACAAGCCGCCGCCGAGCGCCCAGCCCAGCAGGAACCCTCCCTGGATCAGTGCGCTGGCCTCCTTCACGCAGGGATCGCTCGCGTCGGAAACCGCCAGCAACTGCGCCACGAACGGGGCCGCGACCAGCGTGTAGAGGTGCATGTCGAGACCGTCGAACAGCCAGCCCAGCCAGGCGGCCACGCCCGACTTCCACTGTGCCGCCGTCAGTTCGCCCAGGCCCTGGCGCCCGCCGCCGCTTGTCTCCGCTTTCGGCGCGCCGTTCATGTTGGCTCCGCGTGCTTGGAAATATTTGTTTGGGGATAGATGCTTGATTCGAGCGACATTTGGTGAGATTACAATGTTGCACGCGTTCTTGGTCGCCCTCCACGTCGCAGCAAGCGATGAATCCCGCGTTACGCGCAATGACCCCGCAAATCTGGAGAGTGAAGCATGGGAAGAATCCTACTGGGTGGAATCGCCGGAGGTATTGTGATTTTCGTTTGGTCAGCCATCGCGCACATCGCGCTCCCACTCGGAGAGATGGGCATGCGCCGGATCCCCAAGGAAGAGCGGCTCATCGGCGCGTTTCAGCTTGACATCAGAGATCCGGGGCTCTACCACTTCCCCAGCCTGGCAAAAGGCAAGGCAGCCTCCGAAGCCGAGCGTAAGGCTTGGGTGGAGAAGGTCGAGCAGGGGCCAACGGGTATCCTGGTGATTCATCCGGAGGGTGGCGGGGCGATGTCACCCAAACAACTTGGCTTGGAGTTTGCAACCAACTGCATGGCCGCACTTCTGGCTGCTCTCGTTTTGAGCCAGGTCCAAGGCGGCTACTTTGCCCGCGTGCTCGTTGTGACGCTGATGGGCGTTTTCGGAATTGTGAGCCTCTTGGCGTCGTACGTGATCTGGTACGGTTTTCCGCTCGACTACATTCTCGGCGAAACCATCACCGAGGTCGTCGGCTGCTTCCTGGCCGGGCTGGCGCTGGCGGCGATCGTGAGACCGGCGCCGGCCAAAAGCGCGGTGCCCACTAGCGTGGCGACCACAACCGCTGCGCCGGTGTAGCCCATCGCAACAACTCGTGACAAACGGCGAAAAAGGGGGCCATCGTCCAGTCGATGCGATCGCCAGCTCCGTCCGAAACCCGATGCTCGACATCGGGCCCGTTCGTCCCATTCAAACGATCGGTCCGCTGGACCAACCACGAAATCGACGGAAAGAGTGGAAATCACCCGCCATCGACCCAATCGATCTCGATGCCAGTCGACCGGCGCAGGCGGCTGGAAAGTATGGCCGCATGATGTTGGATGTGTCGGATGTTGACGATCTGGTGTTCGAGTTTGGGCATCTTGTACCAGGGGAAGCCACATTCCGGGGCCGAGAGATCCAGCGCATCGACGCTGGCATCGATCATTAGGTCGCAAACGCGCCAGTATTCGAGAAGGTCGTCGCGGGTGTAAGGCTCACAAGGTTTGGGCGGACGGTTGTTCTCCCACGGAAGACTGCTCATGTATTGCGCTTCATCGCGATGTCGCGCCCAGGGGGTAAAATCCTCCTGCTGCTGCTGCAGGTAAAAATGCGTGAAATACAGCGTGTGGTACGCCACTCGCCAAAACGGAGCGAGCCCGTCGGCAGCGTCGTTCCACAGCGCGCCGGGGATTTCTCGATCACCTCGCGCAGGGTCTTTAGTGCGCCGTGGTACTGCGACTTGAGTGCTCTTCTGATATCCATGGCTCTCTCCGATGACCGTGGAATACTTGCCGGAACTCACCCGGGCATGCTCGCTGTGTTTCCGCGACGTTGTAAACTTGGAGTCGCCGGTCTGGCCGTTCACTCATCTCCCGACGGCCCGTACATCCCTGGAACGGGGATGTCGTTCAATCGCAGATAAACGCAGAGATGTGAACGATGGTGGATCAGATGGTTGACGCAATTCCGAGCTATTGCAGAACGCGGCATCGAAAAAATCGTGTTGCCACCGCGCAATAACGTCCAGGTGATGCTCATCTCGGCGTCTTTCGCCTGAGCGATCGCCTTGCGGGCGACTGCGACATTCTGGTCAAAGAGGCCGACGATCTTCTCTCGGCTTGTCAGCTTCGGAGTTTCGTAAGGCTGACCACCCGGCGGAGCGACGTCGAATGACGATGTTGTGAGCGTTAGCGTGAGCCAGTTGACAAGTTCCGCGACGTGGTTCGCGTTCCAGCCGATGGTGCGGGACTTGGCATGCGGTTGCCAGTCAAGTCGGTCGTTCGGGATCCGCTCGAGTACTTTGCGAGTGTTCGCCATCTCCGTTTCAAAGTCCTGCAACAGGTTCTCGGCGTAGGTCATGGCCTTCTCCGTCTAAGGGTGTGATCGGCGTCCAAGGCGCACCTGAAATTAGAACCGCGCCTTCACGGAATGTCAACAGGTGTACAGTAACGTGGTTGCTGGGGGGTCAATCGGCGGATGCGCCGCGAGCCATCTACAACCGGATTCGCTAGCGCGCGCGGGAGACGACCGCGCGATCGCTTTCGACTCTGGTACAATATGGTCGGGTCGGCCACCGTTCAGGAGGCGAAGATGGATTTGCCCGTCAAGTTCCCGAGTGAGACCGAGGTGATCCTCGACGATGTTGCGAGGTTTCGCGCGCTCACGCCTGGGGAGCGCATCCGGACGATTCGGGGCATGCTGGCCGACGGAGCGTTCCTCCTGAGCATATCGCCGAAGGCTGCCTGGGCCCAGCGGTATTCCAAAGAAGAGGAACTGCTTGCGCGACGGAGCGTCCGGGAGTTCATTGCACGCCATGCACGTTGACTCCAATCTCGTCCCGGGCGATTCCGTGCGTGCCGTCGAATCTATGGCCGAGGCGTTTGATGCCCGATCGATCCGCTACGCGCTCATCGGGGGCCTGGCTTTCGTGCTCCGAGGCCGTCCCCGATTTACCCAGGACGTCGACTTCCTACTCGACGTTCCGCAGGTCGTCTTGCCCGGACTGCTGGACGACCTTGTCGAGCGCGGCTGCGCGCTCGACCCGGCGGTCGTCATCAAGGAATACGTCCGAGAGCATGTAGCTTCGTTCCCGTTCGGCCGTGTTCGAATCGATTGGCTCAAGCCGGTGCTCCCCCTCTACTCCCGAATACTCGCCGACGCCACGCCCATGGAATGGACCGAGGGTCACACGGTCCGGGTGGTCACCGCCGAGGGACTGATCCTGACCAAGATGGTCGCCTTCCGGCCCCAAGACCAGATTGACATCGAGACCCTGCTCACCGCCAACCGCGATGAAATCAACGTCGACGTCATCCGCCAAGAATGGTCTCCGTTCGCGGCGTCCGAAGCCGAACGCACGGCGTGGCTCGAGGCCGCCATCGCCAGGCGGGTTCTCCGGCGGGAGTGACCACGGATTTCAGCAGTAGCGATAGTCGATCTCTTCGAGCTCTTGCAATTGGGGCTCGATGATCAGGACGTTCCTGCTTTCGTGCCTGCCTTATGCGGAATGACCGGGGCTTCCGCCGGAGAGCCCGACCAGTCCAACGGATTGGCGGCAGCCGAAAATGTGCGAATCACGCCCGGTTCACATCAGTTCATCCGTAGGCCCACCCCACTTCTCGTCCGCCGAATCGCACTCATTCATCAATGGATTTGAAGACACCGGGTAATTTAATGCGAGTTCAGACAAGAAAAGCCGATATAGACGTTATATAAGGCCATACTCCTGTCCCGGATCGGGAGCTTGATCGACATGGCGCGAGACGGGGTTGCTAACGTCGTGAACCGATTGCGTGAGCGCGGCTTCGACCCGCATCGGTTGGGGCCAGACTTCTGGGAGTCGCGCTGCCCTGTGCATCACGGCTCCGAGTACGCACTGGCGATCATTCGCGACGAGCGCGGTCAAGTCGTCATCGAATGTCGCAGTGAGCACTGCCGGGAATCGAGTGTCTTGTGGGCGCTGGACTTGACCACCGATCGATTGTATGCAGAGACCCCCAAGTGGGTGCTCCGCAAGCTCAATGAGCGGCCGATCGTCCACCCGCTTTACTCGGCGTCGAAGGCAGGCGAGTGCCCGACTGCGCAGCTCGCGTCGCGCGAACACACTGACCGCCTAACAGTAGCCCCATACCAGCCCGGCCTGTCCCGAGCCCAGTCGAGGGAAGCGCAAGCGAGGGGTCTGCGGAAATGGCGCGACAACACCGATCGTTCGACGCGCCTACCAGCAGAGCCTCATGCGGCGAACATCGACCCCCAACAGCCGGACAATTCGCCTCCGACCACCGAGCACCCCGTGCGCAGTTCGGCCGACCCTGAAGACACCCCTACCATGCCAACGGGCGAGGCGACCGCTGTGCCGGTGAGCTCTGTCCCGGCGACTGTTGGAAACGGAAACTCGGCGGAAGGCACGGTGCCGCGCGCAACGGCCGACAGAACGAAAAGCGACCCCCGCGCGCTCGACGGGTTGCTGCAAGTCGCCGAGAACGTCCGGGTCTTCCGGGTCGCCGATGGCCGGCTCTTCGCCCAGGTGCGTGTCGATGACCGTCACGAAATCTTCGGGCTGAGGTCCGCCGAATTCCGCGACTGGTTGATCGATGGTTCGGCCGCCGCTGGGGGCAAACCGCCATCGAAAGGGTCGATCCGCCGCGTGACCGAGACGCTCGAGGCCCGCGCACGGCTCGACGATGGTACGCCGACGCTCTTTATTCGCGTGGGTCGCGATGCCGTGGACAAGGGGGCACCCATCTTCCTCGACCTGGGCGATAAGAGCGGCAAGGCCGTCGCCATCGATGCCGACGGTTGGTGGGTCGTCGACCGCCCCGGCGTCGCGTTTCGAAGGCCCGAGGGGTTCCTGCCGTTGCCCGTGCCCAGCCGCGACGGCTCGATCGACCTCTTGCGACCGTACGTCAACTTGAGCGACCGCGATTTCCGCCTCTTGATCGTGTGGCTGGCCGCCGCCCTCCGGCCGGTCGGTCCTTACCCGATTCTGACGCTCTACGGCGAACAGGGATCAGCCAAAAGCACCTTGGCCAAGATCGTCCGGATGCTCGTCGATCCCCAGGCTGTTCCGCTTCTCGCCGAGCCCAAGAGCACGCGCGACCTGATGATCACTGCGCTTAACGGCTGGCTGCTGGCCTACGATAATATCAGCACGATCCCCCGCTGGCTTTCCGACGGACTCTGCCTGGTTGCGACCGGGGGCGGCTATGCCGGCCGGACCGAATATACCAGCCTGGAGCGCACGATCTTTCACGTGCAGCGCCCCGCGGTGTTGAACGGCATCGACGAGTTCGTGCGGCGGGGCGATCTTTCTGACCGAGCCGTCATCCTGCATCTTCCGCCGATTGCTGCCTCGCACCGCCGCCGGGAAGACGAATTGTGGCAGGCTCTCGACCGCGATCACGCGCGGATCTTGGGCGGGCTGCTCGATGCGATCGTCGGCGGCCTGCACGAGCTGCCGCGCGTGCAGCTCGCCGAATTGCCCCGCATGGCCGACTTCGCCGCCGCCAGCGAGGCGATCGGCCGTGGGTTGGGCTGGCCCCCGGGGACAATTCTCGCCGATTACGCGGCCAACCGCCGGGAAGCCACAGCCGCGCAGATCGAAGACTCACTCGTCGCCACGGTCCTTCTTCAGAATGCGGGCCGCTTCGGCGCGTGGGCCGGCACCCCAACCGACCTGCTCGCCGACCTGTCGACCGCCCTCGCACCCAAGGCGGCCGCCTCGGTACGCTGGCCGAAGTCGCCGGAACGCTTTGCTAACGAGCTGCGGCGCGTTGCCCCTCACCTCCGTCTGCACGGGCTCAATGTCACATTCGGTCGCACCCGCAGCTCGCGCATTGTCTCACTGGAACCGGTCCAGCACGAATAAAGAAACGACCGCCAGACCTGGCGCCAGCCCGTCAGGATATGTGACGCTCCTACAATCGGACCGTCACACGTAAACCCTTGTCCCGAAAGGCCGTGACGGTTGTGACGGTGTTTTTGGCTCCAGCGCGAGTGCGCGCACTTTGCCCCGACCGGCCGCATTCGCCGTCGCGCGGCAACGTGGGCCGCACAACACGAGCCGGGCGCGAACTCAAACAAACAGTTCGTAAGTACTTACGCTGTTCGATGCTTTCGCGAGACGAACCCAAAAAGTGCCAGAAAGTGCCAGAGCGTGCCATTGCCGGTGGCATAAACCGCCCGCACGAACTATCGGACGGCGCGTCGCTTGCTCAGGCACCCGATGCGACAAGACGTCCTGCTTGCTTTACGCGAGCGCCATCCCGTGACGGCGTGGGCGGCAGTCCCGCCAGAATCGCGCCTCCGATCTCTTCCAGCCGCCAGCGCTTTTCGGGGTCGCGGGTATCGCGAGCCACGGAAGTCACCGCGTTCATCAGCCCGAATCGGGATGAGTCCCCGTCCTTGAAGAACCGGCCGAGGATCTCGGAAGCGTATCGGACGGCGTCAGCATGGTTCAGCCGGGAGAGCATGGGCATAAGGTTCAAGGCGAGATCGGCCTGACTCTGGGTCGCCGATCGCATTTCTTGGGTGGCTGCCGCGAAGACCGCTTCTTCGCCGCAGGCTCGCACGGCCTCGCGTAATTCCGACAGGGCGTGCTCCGGGCCGAGCAATTCAATGTCGTCGATCTGCCACGATTGGCCGGCGTGGGCCATGATGGCGCCATTGCTGCAAACCTGGCGGAAGACGTAGGGATGAACCCAGACTTCTCGGTCAGTCGCGCGCAGTGCGATGCCGTCTTGGACCCGGTCACCCGGCACGACCTCGCGCGTCCTTGGCAAGACCGACCGAGCAAACAGCCGCGCGCCATCGTCGAAGATTTCCGTCACGGTGCCGCCCAGGGCTGCGATCTCTTCCGTGAACACCGCCCCAATCGCCGCCGTCGTCAACTCATTGTCATGGTCGTTGATCATCGTGTCGCTCCCTGCAATCGGTAGGGCCACGGTCGCTCATTCCATGCTAAGGCAATCGTGCGGCAATGCAAAGATGAGCCGAGCAAATTCAAACGCTACTTGGCATCCTCGGCCGAGGTATGATCGTGGACGATCTTCCATCCCTCGGGCAGCTTGCGGAAGACCAGGGTAAACAACCCACCGGGTTTCTTGCCGTCGGGCGTGGTGAGCCGCCAGCCGCCGCGAACCAGGGCCGCGCCCGCGCCGAGGGGCTCGATCTCAATCGTCGAAAACGCGAGCTGGCCCATTGCGCGGCCTTCGGCCTGGTAGCGCCGGCGATAGCGATCGCGCATGGCCTCCCAGCCGTCGAACCGCTCTCCGCCCGACTGGAACACGACTTTCGGCGAACGCCAGTAGCCCTCGAGGAACGCATCGAGGTCTCCTCGGTTCCAATCGGCCACCTGGCGCTTGAGCACGGCATCGATCGCCGCGACCGTGTCAACCGCGTCGTCGGCGCCCGCGGCGCCGAGGCGGCGATAACCGACATGATCGCAACCACAAGCCCGCATCGCCGGCTCGACCAGATTCGCCGTATCATTGTGCTATCCCCTTTTTGCTACCCCTTTTTGATCGCAGAATCCAAATCGCCGTCCCCCTTACCCAACGCCGTTAAGCATTATAAAGAGGCGGGTGCCAGAGCGCACCCGCGAAGATGATCAGGATGAAGAAGATGAGCAAGATTAAGATTACGATTAGGATTAGGACCATACCCGAACTGCCCGGGCCTGTCGGTTCTGCGTCGTCGTCGTGGTTGCGTTCTTGGTCCTGGTTCTGCTTTTGGTCTTCTTCTTAGTCATAATCATAATCGTAATCATAATCGTGATCTTTCTCAGGATGAAATCCTTAACGGCGTTGCCCCTCACCCAGCCCTCTCCCCGCGGGTGAGAGGGGGGGCCTAGCGCACGGTGGCGCCGCGGGGTTTCTCAAGGTCAGCGGGCTCCGGCTCGAACTCTCGCTCGCTCGCGTCGCCGGCGCCGACCGGCGGCAAGGCGAAGGTGTGTCCCGCGGCCACGAGCAGGATTGCCCAGAGCAAGAGAAAGACGCTGGCGAGACTGTAAGACTCTCCCAGGCGGCCCAGGAGCGGGGCACTCATTCCCCCCACACTGACGGCCAGGCCCAGCGTGACGCCCGACGCCATGCCAACCCGGCGCGGCAGATACTCCTGACCCAAAACGATGAGCACGCTCGTCGGCAGGAATATGAAAACCGCCAGGGGCACGAGCAAAAACAAGGCGAGCGTCCGATCGGCCGTCTGCGTGAAGATGGCCAGCATGACGAGAGCGCCGACGAACCCGGTGCGGATCACGCTCCGACGCCCGAAACGGTCGGCCAGCCAGCCGCCGAGGAGCGTGCCGACGATGCTCGTTCCCAGAAACACCATCAGGGCCTGGTTGGCCTGGGCCGGTGTTTGGCGCCATCGGCTCATGAAGTAGAGCGCAAGGAACGTGTTCAAGCCGTAGAAGACGATCGAGCGGCACACAGTGGCGCCGCTCAGGATGGCGAATGCTCGCCAGTTGTCGTGCCCGCCGTGTGTTGTGCCACTGTCGCGGCCGGGCTGAGTGGGCGGTGTTGCGGGGCGTCGTGCAAAGACAAGAAGACCGGCGATGATGAGCGTGGGCAAAAGCAGCGTGAGCAACCCTGGGGTGCCCCATGAGACGACCACCGCCGTCGTGAGCGCGGGAGCCAGCGCGAAACCGAGGCCGCCTCCCACCGAGAACAGGCTCATTCCGGTTGTGCGGCGGTCGCCGCTGGCAAGGTGGGCCTTGCGGGCGGCCTCGGGATGATAGGCCGCCACGCCCAGGCCGCTCGAGGCAAATGCCAGTAGCGCGATCGGATAGCTTGCCGCCTGCGCACCCAAGGCAAGGCTTCCCCCTGCCAGGGCGACACTCGCCGGCAAGAGCCATGACAGGGGTAGCCGATCGGCGAGCTCACCGAAGAGCGGCTGCACCACCGACGACGTGGCACTGATCGCAAACACCAGGCTTGCCGCCGCCGAGTATGAGAAATGGCGCTCGGCGACCAGAAACGGCACGAGCGCCGGCACCACGCCCTGGCAAAAGTCGATCAAGAAATGCCCGAGCGACAAGAGCCCGATCGCTCGCTTATTCATCCGGCGTCCCCATGTATCTCGATCGTGCGCCGCGATACAGTCGGCGCTTTCCTGAGGCCATCATGCAATAATCGCTATTCGAGACGCCAGATCGCAAATTGCAGAGCGCAGGTTGCCGATTGCCCAATCCAAAATCGAAAATGCACCCCTCACCCAGCCCTCTCCCCGGTGGGTAGAGGGGGTCGAAAACACCAAGATGTGCCTGGTTTTCATCAGCTTTGGGCCCGATCGAGAATCGCCGGTGAAGATCGGCGCCAACCGCGAGGAGTCGCGGCGGCGGCCGGCGACCTCGCCGGTTTGCTGCCGGCGAGGGGGGCTGCGCTGCCTCCTGGCCGGTGCCGATCACGGGCCCGACGGCTTGTTTCCGCAGCTTGGAACCTGGCTCGGCGTCAACGAGGCGAGACTCGCGGTTGCCGTCACCAACCGCCACGACGGCGAGCTCGCCTGGGCCGACCAGGTTCGGTCGCGCGGGTTGCTGGCGGTCGATCTGCTGGGCCGCGATCTCCTCGACGACGCGCTGGGCCACGCTTGCACCGAGCTGGCGCAAGGCGGTTTCGGCGGCTGCAACGTGCTGATCGCAGATCCCAAGCGCGCGGTCGTCGTGCACGCACCGGGCGCCAAGCGGGTGCAGGTCGTCGAGCTCACTTGCGGAACGCACGCGCTGACCAATCTCGACGTCGACGATCGCGGCGACCCGAGAATCCGCCTGGTGCTGGCCAACCTCGAGCCCGACAACTTCCTGGTGTCGGCGGCGGGCATCTGCCGCGACCCCAGAGTCGTTATCGCCGGGGTGGAGCGCGGCACCGTCTCATCGAGCCTACTCTCGATCGGTGCCGAGATCGTGCTTTACCATGTGCTGGGCGACCCGACGGGCCGTGTCTACGACGAGTACCGGTTGCTCCCGTCCGCTTGCCCTGCGTCCGGCGGGCTCGAGGCCGCGTGCTAAATGCCTTTGCGTGATTCCCGGAGGGCGAGGCTCCAGCCGAGCCGGATTGGAAAGCGGCTCGCCGGGAGGCTCGCCCTCCCCGGATCGTGAAACACGGTTTAGAGAAAGGACCACGTGATCACCAAAGCGGACATCGTGAAAGACTGGCTGCCCCGCTACACCGGGCGGCCGCTGGCCGACTTCGGCAGGTTCATCCTGCTGTCGAACTTCGTCAACTATGTCGAAATGTTTGCCAGTCAATTTTCTGTCGAGGTGATGGGCCGGAAGCACCCGATGCAGTCGGCGACGGCCAACGAGCTGACGATCCTCAACTTCGGCATGGGAAGCGCGATGGCGGCGACGGTGATGGACCTGCTGGCCGCCATCGAGCCCAAAGCCGTGCTCTTCCTGGGAAAATGCGGGGGCCTGAAAAAGAGCAAGGTGGGTGACTTCATCCTGCCGATCGCCGCCATCCGCGGTGAAGGGACCAGCAACGACTACATGCCGGCCGAGATCCCGGCTCTGCCGTCGTTCCGGCTGCAAAAGGCCGTGTCGGCCTCGATCGTCAAGCGCGGCCACGACTACTGGACCGGAACCGTGTACACCACCAATCGCCGGGTGTGGGAACACGACGAAAAATTCAAGGAGTATCTCAAAACGATCCGGGCGTTGGCGATCGACATGGAGACGGCGACGATCTTCATCGTGGGTTTTGTCAACCACATCCCCAAGGGGGCGCTCTTGCTGGTTTCAGACAACCCGATGACGCCCGAGGGGGTCAAGACCGGGCGCAGCGATCGCTCGGTGACCGAGCGTTTTGTACGCCAGCACCTCGAAATCGGCATCGATTCCTTGGTCGAGCTCCGCGATTCCGGTGAATCGGTGAAGCACCTGCGCTTCGAGTAGCCCGCCCGATGAACAAGCTCGCGCGGAGGCCCCGATGAGGCATATTGCGATCGACGGACACGTGGGCTACAAGGTCATCGGCGTGATGAAGCTAGCCAGCGGCGCGCTGGCCGTTCTTCTTGGTTTCGGGCTTTTTCGGCTCTTGAATCACGATCCGGCCCAGGAGCTCGAGCGAGTCTTTGCGCACCTGGGGCTCGACCCGCACAACCACCTGATCCACGCCCTCTTGAATCGGCTCACCGGCATCGACCGTGCCCATCTTCGGGCTGTCCAGGCCGGGACGTACTGCTACGCCCTCTTGCATCTCATCGAGGGCATCGCCCTCATACGGGGCCGCGATTGGGCCGGTTATCTCGTCGTGATCGCCACCAGCTTGCTGGTTCCGTTCGAGATCTACGAGACCGCCAGGAAAGTGAGCTTGCTGCGGATTTCGCTGTTGGTCTTGAACGTCGCCATCGTCATCTACCTGATCGCCGTATTACGGTATAAACATGCACGGCCGCGGACTACTCCTTGAGCGGCATGATCTCGACTTTGCGGAACTCAATCGGGTGGCTCTCCGACTGGAGCGAGATCGTG
Organism: uncultured Isosphaeraceae bacterium; assembly: GCA_963830625.1. Lineage (GTDB taxonomy): Bacteria > Planctomycetota > Planctomycetia > Isosphaerales > Isosphaeraceae > CAWHMZ01. The sequence continues at coordinate 232,526 of CAWHMZ010000019.1, forward strand.
CCGCCACGGAGCATCTTGTCGCCGTCTTTGATCAGCTTCTTGGCATCAGCGTCGCGTTCATCGAGCTGAGCTTTCTCGTATTCGATTACGGTCTCGCCGTCGACGATGTGTTTGATGAGGCCGTCGCCGTGGACCTCGACCTCGACCGTCACCCACTCGTCGCCGTGATAGGTCTTGGACTGGGAGTTGGTGCAGTGCTGGGTGATGAGGCGATCTTTCATGACGATGTTCGTGCCCGGCGTGCAAACGTTGCCCGTGGGCCGGTTGTCGTGGCCGTTGCCTCCCAGGAACTGAACCTCGATCGAGACGGGAAAATCCTGGTCTTTTCTCATGCTTTCGGGCGTCTGGCCGTGGATCATGACGCCGCTGTTCTTGAACGCCCAGCTTGGCCCTCCCGGGCACTGGTCGCCGACAAACCGGTACTCGACGCGAAGGCGGTAGTGCGAAAACGGCGTTTTGTAAAAGAGATGGCCGAACTTGTTGTCGAACTTGGCGTACTTGTCGTACGAAACTTTGAGCACGCCGTTGTCGACGCGGAAGGTGTCTCCGAAGTTCACGCCCGCCTCGTAGCCCTTGATCTTGGGTATCCAGCCGCCCAAGTCTTTGCCGTTGAAGAGAGGCGTCCAGGTGTCTTTGGCGATCGAGTCTTGGGCTGCGGCGTCGAGCGTGAGCATCGTGACGGTGATCAGGGCCGTCGCCAGCGCGATAGCCCGGAAGCGAAAGCTCGTTGGGGTGAGCATGGGTCGCGTTCTCCTTGGATTCAAAGCGTGAATTCACGCCGATTCTAACCGACGCCGGATGCGCCGGACAGAACGCGGTGGCGCGGCGCCGATCAATACTGGTCGGAGCTGACGACCTCGCCCCCCGAACGCGTTGAGAGCGACTGGTAGACGCCCGACGGCGGTCCCGCGGTGAACAAGCCGGTCGAGGAATTGTACGATACGTTCAGGGGCACTCCGTTCGCGGGGTTGTAGGGCCACGTATTGATCGAGTCCTTGAGGAAACGGACCGAGCCGTCGAGGAACCCGAAATTGCAGCCGCCGGGGTGGAAGCTCGACGCCGCGATCGAGAAGTTGTCTTCCTGCGCGTCGAACAGGTAGAAGTAGTCGCCGTTCGGGTCATCGCCGATCCGGCCGAAGGGATTCATGGGGTAGAGTGTCGTGAAGAGAGTGTCGCCGAAGCTGCCCGAGACCCACGCGCCGTTGTACAGGAAGTCGATGGAATAATAGATGTCAGGCTGCTGGCTGAACTTGCCGTGCGCCTTCTCGCCGAATGCGAATGTGTTTGACAGCCCATCGGTGACCGACGCCAGCGACGCCGGGCGCACGCTGCCGGGGTTCGCGGGCGCGATCGGGTCGGGCTGCGCCGGCGGGTTCCAGTCGGGCCAGCCGAGATAGAAGAACACGCCGTTGGCCTGGTTCAGGATCGCCAGTTGCTGGGCGGTCGATGTAATCGAGATGGGCACCTTGCAAAAGCTCCCCATGTTGCCTGCGTAGCTCGTGTACGTGAGCACCTGGGTCGAGCCGTCCCACCCCCAGCCGGCAAAGGGAACGTGCAGTCCCGCGATCTGCCCATCGCTCGGGCACCAGAGCGTCGATAGCCCGATCGCGCCGACCGTCGCGTTGGGGGCCGTCCAGTTGATCAGATTGTAGTTGTACGCGTTGGCCAGGGCCTGCTGCTCGAGATAGGGCAAGATCCTGACAAACAGACTGCTGCCGACGTAGTAGCCGTTCGGCGTGTACAGGCAATTCGGCCCGCAGTTCTCGCGAGCCATCCCAAAAGGATAAATTCCGTTTGCGCTTTCATAGTTTGCGAGCGCCAGGCCGAGCTGTTTGAGGTTGTTGATGCACTGGGCCCGGCGCGCGGCTTCGCGCGCCGACTGGACGGCCGGCAGCAGCAACGCGATCAAGACGGCGATGATCGCGATCACGACCAGAAGCTCGATGAGTGTGAATGCGCTTTCGCGCCTGGCGGCACAGCGTCGTCGCAACGTGCGGAGAGGAGCGTTCCTGCCGGCTTCGACTTTGGGGCTCATGGTTTTCCTCGTTGTCCTTTTCCGCCCGGACGCGCCGATTGGGTCGGCCGCGGCGTGGCGTCGACCTTGCGTTTGACGAGCGATTTCTTGGCCGCCTCGGGAAGCTCGGTCACCTCCGAAGAAGGGGCGCAGGCGGTCGCTTGCGCGATCGCCACGCCAAGCGCGAGGCACAGCCGTCGCAGCCACGATTTAGGCATCTGGTGACGAAAAAAGGGGGATTCAACTGGGCCACGCTCGTCCCGCGCAGAGCGTTGGCCAAATCGATGCGGGTAGGTCTTCGGACTTCCGAGCAGGGGTGTCGAGCCTTCTCATCGGTCTAGCCGGTACAGGGCCAGACCAACAATGGCAATAAGAGGGGTAACACCCGTTAACGCTCGGTCACCGCGGCGGGGCCGTTCCGGATTTGCACCGGATTCCCTGTTCGCCAGACTCGACAGGCTGCCGAGCCCGGCCACCGGCATCATGTGACGTGCCGGGATCATAGCGACGGCGCGCAAGCCATGTCAAGAAGGCAGAAGCGGGCGGCGGATTTCTCTTCCGTGGATGTTTCGCTCTGTCAGTAGGTACGCCCGAGATACGCGACAATCGCCCGCTTGAGTTCGAGCGGGTCGATCGCGCCGGTCTTGCGGTAGATGATCTTGCCGCCGGGCGCGATCACGAGCGTGTAGGGAACCGGGCCGGGCCACTCCTGGTCGAGCGCCTCGGCGAACTTGTCGCGGTCGTCGGAATCGAGAATGAAGTTCGTCGCCGACACGTGGTTCTCCTTGAGGACCGTGAGCGCCTCGTCGTGCTTCGCGAGCGTCGTCCAGGCTGATCGTGACGAGCTGAAAGGCTCGGCCGCGGTACATCCGGTTCATCGTGACGAGCTCGGGCAGCTCGGCGACGCAGGGGCCGCACCAGGTCGCCCAGAGGTTCACGAGCAAGAGCTTCTTGCGTGTCGTTCTTGGCGAGCCTGGCCACGCCGGCCAAGTCGATCGGCTCGAGCGCGACCGGCTCGGCGTCCCACTTCGCCAGCGATTTGCGGGCGTCGGCCTGCTTGTCGGCCCACTTGGTCGAGCAGCCGAAGACGCGGGTCGTCGCCACCGGGACCGGCTTGCCGGCCAGCAGGGCCTCGACGGCGTTCTTGGCGTCGTGCGACTTGACCGCCTTGACCTCGGCGTCGTCGAATCGGCCGACGTAGCGGAGCTTGCGCTCGGCGTCGAAGATGAAGACGTGCGGCGTGGCCAGCACGCCGTACGCCTGGGCGGTCTCCTGCGTCTCGCCGTCGTAGAGATACGGATAGGCGAAGTCGTGATCCTTGGCGCGGATCTTCATGTCCTCGAACGAGTCGCCGAGATCGGTATAGCCCAGCTCGTCGAGCCGGACGGCGGCGGGATCGTTGGGCGAGATCGCCACGACGGCGACCCCCTTGTCGCGATAGTCGGCCTCGAGCCGGGCGATCCGTCCTTCGTAGGCCTGGGCGGTCGGGCAGTGGTTGCAGGTGAAGATCACGACCAGGACCTTCGCCTGCGGCGAAGTCGGCAAGGCTATAGGTCTTGCCGTCGACGCCGGGCAGGTGGAAGTCGGGCGCTTTCGCCCCGATCGCGAGTGTTTTCAAGTCGGGCGGGTCGGCGGCCGCCGCACCGGCTCCGAAGCAAAGAGCCCACGCCGCGCTCAAGACGAGCAGGAAAGATCTGGTCATTGCTTAAGTCTCCCGGTGCTGTGCCACAGATCGTCTCAACTGGTAGTTTGCCGGCCTGCGGGCGAGATTCCAAGGGTGCTCTCAAGTTTCGGGCGCGGCGACCAGGCCGTTATCGGCCCGAGAGCTTGTCAGGCGAGCGGCGGCTCTGATAAGGATACTACGAATTTGATCGTCACGTTGTAAGCAAGACGGTACGGATCGCTGCAAGGAGGTACGCCGATGCCGCTACGCTTCGGGCCCGGGCCCGTTTTCGTTCATGAGTCGATCGCCGCGAGCAGGCGCTGGCAGGCGTATGCCTTGCGGTCACTCTTCGTCGTCGGGCTCTTACTTGCCCTCGCACTCGTGCTTTACACGATGAACGACGTGGTCAGCCGGCCGGTGGGGAGCTACTCGATTCGCAGGCTCGCCGCGCTCGGTCAACAGTTCTACTACGCCATCGCGACGGTGCAGCTTTTGCTCGTGCTCTTGGTTGCGCCGGCCGCGACGGCCGGCGCGATCTGCGTCGATCGGGCGCGCGGCACGCTCACGCACATGCTCATGACCGATCTTGCTGATTCCGAGATCGTGCTGGGCAAACTGGCGGCGCGGCTGCTTCCGGTGGTGGCTCTGGTTGCCGCCACGGTACCGGTGCTGGCCCTCGCGGGGCTGCTGGGCGGAATCATCATCGAGGCGATCGCCACGCTGACGTTGATCACAATCGGGCTGGCGATCGTCGGGTGCGCACTGGCACTGGCCCTTTCAGTCCGGGCGACGAAGATGCACGAGGTCTTGATGGCCGTGTATGGAATCGAGGCCGTCTGGATCATGGGGCCGATGTTGTGGTCGATACTCAGCAGCACTCGCGTCGTGCCGGGCGTTCCCGCCTGGTATGCGAACCTCAATCCCTTCGTTCTGGCCTATGCCCCCTACGCCTGGCCCAATCGCGTGGGCGTCGAGTTCTATGCTCTCGTGCTCGGGGGAGCGCTCATCGCGTCGGCAGGGCTCATCGCTTACGCCATCTTCCGGCTGCGGGCCGAGGCAACCAGAGGAACGGGTCCTCGCGCGGTCAAGCTGTCATCGTGGTTGTCTCGAGCCGCGCATGGTTGGCGGCTCGGCGTCCGGGCCCGTCGCTCGATGATGATCCGGTCCTTTGGCGCGAGTGGCGGCGCGGGCGGCCGTCACGGCTCGCCAGGATCGTCTGGGGATTATACATCGCGCTCGCGGTGATCGGCACCGCATCGTGCGTTGTTGTCGGTTGCACCGGCGGCGATCTTGACTTCGTCGCGTTAGTCAGCGGCTTTCAGGCCACGTTCGGCCTGCTGCTCGTGAGCCTCACCGCCCCCACCGCGCTGGCCGAGGAGCGCGCGCGCGGCAGCCTCGATGTGCTCATGACCACCCCGCTTTCGAGCGATCGAATCGTCCTGGCGAAGTGGTGGGGAGCGTATCGCGTCGTGCCGGCGCTGGCGTTCCTGCCGGCAATCGGAGCGATCGTCATCGGGTTTGCGCTGCCCGAGAACCCAACCAGGTTCACCCGCGGCGCGCAGACGCCCGACCCGGTGGGATGGATCGATCGCGTTGCCTTTGTGTGCCTGCCGACGGCGCTCTTGCTCGCCCAGGGGGCGGTTGTGACGAGCTTCGGCCTGGCTCTGGCCACGTGGAGTCGCCGCCTGGGGCGAGCCGTCGCGGTGAGCGTTGCGACCTACGCCGCGTTCTCGTTGGGTTGGCTCTTACTGATCGAGCTCGGAGCGATCACCGGCGTGCTCTCCTGGCTTGGGCTGTTCAAGCCGGACGACCAGGTGGGCAAGATGTTCTTCGCGCTGCTCGCAGCCTGTGCCTGCCCGCTCGGCGCGCAGATCGAGCCGGTCGAATCGATGAATAGTGCCGCGGTGCTCGAGCGCCATGCCTACTACATCGGACTCGTGATCGTCTTCTTGCTCACTGTGGGAGCTGGGCTGGTGTTTCTTGGACTAACGCTCGCCACGTTCAATCGTTCGATGGGCCGCATGTCCGAGCGGCCTCAGCCGCGCGCCGTTGCCACCGCGGCGGGCCCGAGCGACACGCGGGCCGCACGTGCGCGCGACCGGGTTGCGAGAGCGTGTTCTCGCCGAGCAGAGCGCGTGATGCCCGCCGGCAAGCGACTCATTTCGAGAACGGCGCGAGCGGTCGGACCGAGACTTCCTTGAAATAGACGACGGACCCATCGTCGTGATTCTGGAGTCCAATGTATCCTGTTTCGGGGCGTGGACCGCGCCCGGGGTCGCCTTCGCCCGATGAGGGCTTTATCTCGGGCCCGAGTGCACTCGAGTCGAATTCGGCGACCTTCACGCCGTTGATGCTGGTGACGACGCGCTGGCCCTTCAGGGTGACCTCCAGTGTATTCCACTCGCCCGCCTTTCCTGGTTTGGCGGCTGCCTTGGCGAAGGTGTAAATCGAACCCGTGCCGCGGTCACCCGTGGTTGTATCGAAGATCTGAACCTCGAAGCCGTGATGGACGGCGTACCACGGCTCTTTGGGCCGATCGGCGATCCGGACGTAGACGCCGGAATTGGAGCGGTCGTTGGTCGTCTTGTAAACGACACGGAGCACGCAATTGCCCAGCTTTTCGCGCGTGTACCAGAGCAGGCCCATGCCCCCCTCGGTGCGGAGCACACCGTCGTCGAGCACGAACTTGCCGGGCCCGACGTGCTCCCAGCCATCGAGGCTCTTGCCGTCTAATAGCGGCCGCCAGTCAGGGTACGACGCCTGTTTGAGCGGCTGCTGGTTTTGGGCTTGCGCGCTCGTGCCAAGAAACACGGTAAGAGCGAACGTTGCGGCTGCGATTCGGATGGTCGTCATGGCTTCCTCACGACAGGTTTTGTGCTCAAGATATCATCGAGCCTAACGCCGACTTGGGTGGCGATCAACCGTCCGTTACGGCCGCCGCCGCGCCGCCGGCGCTCCGCGGGCTTACGGGCTTTCGATCGCCGATGGAGACTATTGCACTTGCCCGTCTTTCATCCGAATCCGGCGGTCGGCGGCCAGCGCGACTTCGTGGCTGTGGGTGACGATCACGAGCGTGAGCCCGCGGTCTTTGCGGAGGCGATGGAGCAAGTGAATGATCTCGTCCTGGCTCTGGCTGTCGAGGTTCCCGGTGGGCTCGTCGGCCAGGAGAAGCGACGGGGCGTTGCCGAGGGCTCGCGCGATCGCGATGCGCTGGCGCTCGCCGACCGAGAGCTGGCTAGGGCGATGCGTGCGGCGATGGGCCAACCCGACTTCGGCGATGAGCTCGTGGGCACGCCTCAATCGCTCGCGCGGCGGCCAGCCCATTTCGAACATGGGAATCTGAATATTTTCAATCGCTGTTAGCGTTGGCATGAGGTAAAACGACTGAAACACAAAGCCGACGTGATGGGCGCGGAACTGATCGATGTCGAGCTCGGCCAGGGGCTTCTCGCGGAAGAACACTTCGCCCTCGGTCGGTCGGTCGAGGCCGCCGAGCAAATGCAAGAGCGTGCTCTTTCCGCAGCCGCTGGGGCCGGTGATGGCCACCGATTCGGCTGGGTTGATCTCGAGCGTGACGCCACGCAGGGCCTGAACGTTGCCGTCGGCGTAGTATTTGACGAGCCCTTCGGGTGCGCAGGATCGGGGCGCGGGCGCCGGGTTGCCCCTCGTCACTCATGGCGGAGCGCCTCGGTTGGTTCGAGAGCGGCTGCGCGGGCAGCCGGGTAGATCCCTCCCAACACGCTCAAGCCGACGCCCATCGCCAGGGCGAGCACCAGCACCTCGGGCGGCAGGTTGGGGTTGATAAAGCCGCGGGCGGTGGGAGCGAGGGTAACGGCCCGCAGGCCGACGACCGCCAAGAGCGACCCAACGACCGTGCCGACGAGGGCTATCACCAATGCTTCGCACATCACCAGGTAGAGAACGCGCCGGCGCCGCCAGCCGACTGCGCGGAGGATGCCGATCTCACGCGTGCGCTCGAAGATCGACATCAGCATCGTGTTGAGCATGCCGACCGAGCCCAAAACCAGGGCCACCGCGGCGGTCGCCCAGGCCATGGCCTTGGAAAGCTTGATCTGCGCGTCGCCTTGCACGTGGTCGCGCGCGGGGGTCGCCGCGACGCCCGATAGGGTCGACTCAATCCGACGCCTCAGCTCGTTGATCGCGCGACTGTTCGATTCCTTCGCACGGATCAAAAACCCGGTCACTTGTCCGTCGCGGCCCATCATCTTCTGGAGGGTTAAAAGCGGCATCAAGAGCGAGCCGTTCTCAAACCAGCTTTCACTCTCGAAGACCCCGACGACATCGAAGGGCTCGCCGGCGATCGAGATGCGGTCGCCCGATTTCTTCCCGAGCGTCATCGCCAGCACGCGCCCGAGCATCACGGTCTTCTGATCGCCCGGCTCAAGCGCCCGCCCATCGATGACCTTGATGCCGCGAAAGAGCAGGCTGCCGGGAATCCAGCCGTCGACCAGCACACTGACCAGGTTCTGCTCCTCGAAGGCGACCGTGTCAACCAGCGAAGGAGCGATGTCGGCCACGCCCTCGATCGAGCGCAAGCGATCGGCCATCTTCTCGTCGAGTGTGCTCGAGAGCTGGTTGGCGCTGCCCGCGCGGACCACCACCAGGTCGATCCCCTTGGCGTTGTAGATCGCCAAAAACGATCGCTCGAAGTTCCAAGAGATGCCAACCAGTATGATCACCGCCGCGATGGCGATTGCGAGCCCCACCGTGGTGAGCACCGTGCGAACGGGGCGGTGCAGCACGTTCTTGGCGATTAGCGTGAAGAAGTGCATGGTTGATTAACGTCTTGGGAGGGCGAGCCTCCTGGCGAGCCCGGGAGACCTTCGGTCGAGTGATGGGCGGGGTCGGGAGACCCGCGCCCAACAGCAGTCAGCGGCCGGGTGCCCGGCCGACGAGGACATAGCCGATGCGCTGCCACACGTGTTCAAAGTGGAAATCTTTGAAGACCCGCCGGGCGATTGCCTGGACATCGAGGTCGCGATGGCGTTCCACCAAATCGGTGAAGGCATCGCCCAGGTGCATTAGCCGCGAGACGATCCAGCGATCGATGCCCGGCATGCCTAGTTTGTGGCCCAGCATGCGGTCGGTCAAGTTGGGCAGCTCATCGGAAATGACGATCGGTGCGGCGGGACGAGCCACCCGCACCATCTCGCGCAGGGCCCGCTCGGGATCGTTGAAGTAGTTGAACGCGCCGATGCTCAGGACCGCGTCGAAGCTCGCGTTTTCAAACGGCAGTTCTTCGGCCTCGGCCTGGGCGAGCCAGACGGGGCGGCCGGCGGCGCGGCGGCGGCAGGCTTCGAGCTGCGAGCGAGAAATGTCGATGCCGGCGATACGCCAGTCGGCCGGCAGCCAGTCAAGGTAGACGCCGTCGCCGATGGCCACATCGAGCGAGGTCAAGTGCCGGCGTGGTGGGCAGGTGCCGTAGAACCTTGTTGCGGGCGCGACGTTCGCCGCCGTTGCATACCCACGTGAGCTTCTCCCAGAAGCGAAACTTGGGCCACAGCGGGCTGTCGTAGAACTGTTGCGCGACCTGGTTGTTGTCGCTGGTCTTGTCCTTGACGACCAGGATGTCATCATCGATCGGGTACCGAGCCGCGCATGCCGAGCAAACGAGCGCGGCGCCGGCTGCATCGGATTGAAGACAGCCACGGCAATTGAGGCAGCGCCAGATGTCCCACGCGGCTTTCCAGTGCGAGGTCGAGCAACTTTCGTGAGCGGCAGTCGACATGGCGAAGGCTCCGAGGGTTGAGCGGGCGAGTGGAGTATCAACACAGAGACGCATCGACAAAACAGTATCCCATCCGGTGCCAGATTCGATGCCGCCGGGCCTGGGGCCAGGTCTGGCGGACCAGGCCGTCGAGATCGACGTCGAAGCCGAGGACCATGTCCACGAACTCGCGGTCGAGCCCGAGCTTGTGCAGCCACCAGGTGTCGAATGCGGGCACGCCCAAGACGTGCCCCAAACCGGCGTGGTGCAGCCCGAGAACCTCGTCGGCGACAACGACCGGAGCCGCCGGGCTTGGCGACCCGGCGCATTTCGCGCAGGGCCGCCGCGTGGTCTCGATAATAGTTGAAACCGCCGATCGACCAGCACTGCGTCGAAGGTGGCATCGGCGAAGGGTAGACTTTCGGCCTCGGCCAGAGCCAGTCGTCCCTCGGTCGCCGGGTGCCGGCGCAGGCAGTCCGCGAGCTGGGTCCGGGAGATATCGACCCCGTAGACGTTCCAGTGAGACGGCACGAGGGCCAGGTTCTCGCCGTTGCCGATGCCTACCTCGAGAGCGAGTGGCCGGTTTTGTTCCAGATCCATCACATGGCGGAGGATCTCCATGCCGCGCCCGGCGCACTCCACCGTGAACCATCAAGAAGCCCTGTTCCCACTTGCGAAACTTGACCCATCCGGGGCCGTCGTAGAATGCCGCCGCAATTCGGTTGCGGCCGGAAAGCGGCTGGATCGCCTCGAGGATTCCGTCGCGAATCGGATAGCTTCGCTCGCAGTCGGGCGCAGCGCGGCTCGGCAGTCAGACGACCGCCGCACGAGATGCAGCGGGCCAGTTCGGCGATCGGCGGGGCAACGTTCCAGGCGGCGACTGCTGGGTTCATGGAGCTCCTCGCGGCCTACCTAGAACTCGACGTGAAGGGCCTGCGGGCCGACCCAGCGCATCAGGCGATCGAAGAACCAGTCGGGCATGTACTTGAGGATCGCCAGGCCGATGCGCATGTCCCAGGGGAAGATACAGTTTCGCGGCCGTTTCTCGATGGCCCGAACGAGATGGCGAGCGGCGTTCTCGGGCTCGATCATCTTGATCGGGCGCTGATACGGCACCGACGTGCTCAATCGGGTGCGGACGAACCCCGGGCAGACCGTGGTGACGGTCACCCCGCGGCGGCGCAGGCCGGGCCGCAGGGCCTCGAGATACGCGATCAGGGCGGCCTTGGACGCCGAGTACGAGATCATCCACGGGAAGCCGCGATAGCCGGCCATGCTGGCCACGCCGATCAAATGCCCGCGCCCCGCGCGATCATCCCGGGCAGGACCGCCTCGATCGACTGGGCCACGCCGATCACGTTCACTTCGAGCGTTTCGCGGAGCGTCTGGATGTCGAGATCGGGGACGAGCGTGAGCGTGCCGATGCCCGCGCACGCGACGAGAACTTCGATCGGCCCGATCGCGGCCTCGATCGACGCAACGGCGCGGAGCAATTGCTCGCGATCGGTCACGTCGACGGTCGCGTCGGCCACCGCCGCGCCTTGCTCTTGCAGGTCGTGAACCAGCGCAGCAAGCCCCGGGCCGTCGCGGTCGATGACGCCAAGCGGCGTTCCGCGGGCTGCCAGCGCCAGCGCGGTCGCGCGGCCGATCCCGTGCGCGGCTCCGGTGAGCAAAACGACCGGCGGCTTGTCGTCCATGGTCAGGCCCTCGCCAATTGGGCCGGCGGCCTCACTGCCAGCAGGAAATCGGCCACGAGCTCGACGAACCCCTCGGGGTTCTCTTCGGGCGCGCGGTGCTTGGCGCCCGGCACGCAGCGCCTTGACGCAGTTCGTCAGATGCTCGGCCAGGTAATCGGCCGTCGCCAGGAACGGCGAATGCTCGCCGAAGAGCGCCAGCACCGGTTGGCCGACGCCCTGGATCAAGTCGTCGGTCAGGCCGGCTGCGGCCTTGGCGTCGTCGCCGCATGTGGTCTCTGCCAAGTCGCAGCAAGCGCTTGAGCCCGGGCAGGCCAACCGCCTGACGGAACCGCAACAATTGATCGCCGTCCAAGTGCAGAACCTGATCGAAGAATCTGCGAATATCATACCAATGTTCGTCAGACAGAGTGACGCCCGCCTGGGCGGCCTCGGCGCGGAAGTTCTGCCAGTGGCCCCAGCGGCTCACGTCTTCGAGATGGCGCAGCGACGGGAAATAAGGGTCCGAGAGCACAACCGCCTCGACCCGATCGGGCCGGAGCACGGCCGCGTGCAGCGCGATCACGCCGCCGAAGCTGTGGCCGACCAGCATGGCCCGCTCGATGGCCAGCGCATCCATGATCGCGATCGTGTCGCGGGCCTGGTCGGCCGACGTGTAGCCCGTGGGCACGACGTCGCTGTAGCCGTGCCCGCGGAGGTCGTACGCCGTCACGCGGAACGACCCGGCGAGCCGTCCCATGGCCTGGCAAAGCAGCCAGATCGAGAGGTCGCCCGTAAGGCCGTGGATCAGCACGACGTCGGGGCCGTCGCCGGCCTGCTGGTAGTGAAAATCAAGTCCATTCGCGCGAATCTTGGGCATGAGGTAAGTCCGTGCAAGAAGTGGCCGTCGTCTCAATCGTCCAGATGGGAATGGAGGAACGTGACCAGCTCGCCGATCGTCAGGTCGCGGTCGGTTCGCCGGCCGAGCTCGGCCATCAATTCGTTGAAGGGCAACGGCCGCTGGTAATGATGTGCGAGCGCCTCGCTGAGCACGACGGCGTCGATCGACGCCAGGCCGAGGTCAGCGAAGAAGAGCGTGTTTTCGTCGATCGTCGTCGACGGGGTGATTCCCATGTGCTCGGCCAGGAGGGCGGAGACGTCTTCAAGGATACGTGCGCGGTTGCGTAACGCCGTCATGAATCGGTTCCTTTTGCCAGTGCCCAGGCCCACGCATGCTCGCCGCGGCGGTTTGAGACGACCAAGAGCGGCTCGCCGCGCGACGTAGCGACTTGCATGTGGAGAACGCCGCTGTGCTCGTCGACGCCGACGACTAGAGCGGAATGCGGGCCCGGTGCGCCCGTCGGACCGGCCGATTGGGCCGCGGCCTGTTTGCCGCACTGGAACCGCGCGGCCCACTCGAGCTGCGCGGCGCCGGTCCAGCGCGCAGGAGCGATTCTTCGCCTGGTGAGAAGAGACGTTTGTCGCGGTGCCGCGCTGGTCAGCAATCGGTGCGATCGCGATGCCCAATCGTGCGTCGGGATCGCGCGCGGCGATCGCAACGGCGACGCCCTCGGCATCGGCGATCGCAATCGACGGCAGTGAGCGATCGCTCGCGTCGTCGAGCCGGGTGAGGATCGGTCGGCCGCTTTCATCGGCGACGATCGCCAGATCGGCCGGGTAGGTTGATTCCGGATCGAGGGAGCGGCCGATGCGCCGCGCGGCCTCCTTGGCGGCGATGAACCCCCACAGCCGGCGCGACCGCCCTAGGTCGGCACCGCCCTGGGCCAGGTGGGCTGCACGCTCCGCAGGCCCGAGCTGTGTGGATTCCAGGACGTCGCGCCAGACCGGACGGCCCATGTCGGCGGGAGGTGCAAGCCACACCGCCTTGAAATCGCCTGCCGGCTGATCCGCCGAGCTTGCGAGCGGCAGTTCTTCGCCCAAAAAGATCTCCTGCGGCTGGCGGAAGACGTCGCGATAGCGGCTGGGCCAGTGAAACCGCCAGTCTTCCCAGTCCAAGAGCCGCATCCAGACCGAGCCATCCGGCCGCACGATCTCGGCACTCACGCGGACGCGGTGCCGCTGGATCTCCTGCACGGTGATCCGGCAGGCAACGTCGCTGCCGACCGGCGGGCGGTCGCCGAAGAGCGCGAGCTCGCGCATGCGCAAGGGGAAGATGACATCCCCGTTGTCGGCCAGGTAGTCGAGTCCCCAGCAGCCGAGCAAGTGCGTGAAACTATCGAGTACGATCAAATCGGTGTGCAGCTTCGCCGGCCGGCCGGGCGGGAGCAAAGGCTCCCAGGGCAGCACGCGCAGGGCCCCGTCGATCCCGTCGCGGGAAAAGTTGCCGACCTGGACGAGCGCCTGGAACGCCGGCCCGTGAAACAGCCACTGCTCGCCGTAGAGCGATAGGGCGGTAAACCGGCTGGTGCGCGGTTCAGCCAACGACCAGGGCGCTGCCTGCGGCGGCGGCGCTGCGGAGCCGGCGAAGATCGCAACGGCCTCGAACACCGGCCGCGGGGCTTGCGTCCGGCCGCCGGGGCCGCGGTTATAGAGGCCGACCCATACGCGCTCTAGAGCCCGCTCGCCGGCAGGCTCGCGCCGACCACGCAGCTCGAGGACGATCGGCTCGTCCTCGTATTGAACCCACTTGTGAGCACGTAGTTGCGCCAACCTCACCAGCACCAGCCCGGGTGAGACGACCAGGGCGGCGGTCTGTGCGGTCATCTCGGCCATCACGGCGAACGGCAGCACGGGCAAGCCCTTCTGCGTCGGGTCGAGAGCCGACACCCTTCGGCCCCCCAGCGTATGATGCTCGGCGATCGGATCGGACGTCTTGTCCAGCAGATAGACCGCCTCGATCTCGTGCCCGGCGACCAGGCGCCGTACCTCGCCAACCCACGGGCCCGGCAGAGGGCCTGACGTCGTCGCACGGGATGGAGCCGCACGCTCCGACATTTCCCGGCACGACGGCGCGGCGCGGCGCTCGCTTCAACAGCAGGCGGCGCGGCCAGGTAGGCCCCGATCACGGCCTGCTGCGCTTCGAGGAAGGCCCGCATCGTGTCCTGGAACACGAGCATCGTGGAGTCAATTACGGGGAAGCCGCGCTCGACCTCGACGTGAGTGCGCGCCGCCGTTCGGCCGAATGCCAGTCGATGCGGCGCGGGCACCGGCGAGCGTAGAGAAACTCGGGCCGGATCGACACGCCCTGCGCGAAGAGCGCGGCGGTGAGGTGGTTCAACTGGGTCGGGCCGCTCCGCCGCGGGAGATTCGCCGCGATCGCAAAGGCCGGCCGGCCGCGGAGCGTGTCCTGCACAAAACCGGCGAGGTTGCCCCGCGCGCCGACGTCGACGAAGATGCGCAGGCCGTCCTGGTGCATCGCCTCCACCGTTTCGCGAAACGCCACCGTGCGCGTCCATTGCGCAACGGCCAGCTCGCGGATCGCTTCCGGATCATGCGGCATGCGGCTCTTGGTCAGGCATGAGTACACCGAGATCCTCGGGGCTTGGAGGCTCAACTGGCCGAAAAATGCGGCGACCGGTCCCAGCACCGGGGCGAAGGCCGGCGTGTGGTAAGCCCGCTGGAACGGGAGGTCCTCCAGGAGGACGCTCTCGCCGCGCAGGCGGTCGATCTGCGCGCTTCACCTCGGCCGGCGGCCCGGCGACGACGACCTGGTGGGGACAGTTGTCGATCGCGACCTTGACTTGGTCGGCCCCTACTGCGCGGCAGGCGGCTTCGACGCGGTCGCGCCCGGCGGCCACGGCCACCAGCCGTGCCGTTGGCACGTCGCCGGCTGATTCCAGACCGCGGAAGATCGACCCCAATGCGGCAAGCTGCCGCTCGAGCTCGCGATCGGTCTTGAGCACACCGGCCGCCGCGAGCGCGAGAAGCTCACCGCTGCTATGGCCCGCCACGGCGCCGGGGCAAAGGCCCAAGCGCACGAGCACCTCGGTAGAGCGCCCGCTGCGCGCTCAAGACGACATTGACCGCCGTGGTCGCCGACCACAGCTCGGCGTCGCCATCGGCTCCCGCGGGGCGGCCGAACAAGTACTCGCTGGGCGGCACGGCGTCGCCTTGCTCGAGCGCAATCCGATCGGACGTATCGAAAAGGCGGCGCACCTCGGGAAAGTGAAAGCACAAATCGGCGAGCATGCCTGGATACTGAGACCCCTCGCCGGGAAAGAGGAACGCCAGTCCGCCCGAGCCGCCGAGGGGCTCATCCCAATGATAAATACCGCGTCCGTCGCCGAAGGCGCGACAAGCACTGTCTTCGAGCTTGGGCAGCAAAGCGGACAGCCGCGCGGCCAGATCGGCCGGCGACGAGGTAACCAAGCCGACACGGACGCTGCCGGCGGCGGGCTCGTCGCCGCAGTTGAGCGTGTATGCGAGATCCTTGAGCAATGCGCACGGGTTGTCATCGAGCCACGCGACCAGCTCGCGAGCGCGATCGGCCAGACCCGCGCGATCGGGCGCCGACAGCAGGATTGCCTCTGTGTCCCAGCGGATCAGCGCTCCGCCCTTGCCGGCGCCCGCATCAGCATCGGCCGAGGCAGCGTGCTCCTCGAGAACGGCGTGCGCGCTCTTTCCTGCTGGATCAAACTCACTGACGCCGGCGCGGCGCGGCAGGGCCGCGTCGGCGTGGATCCATGGCCGAGCGGTACTGCTCAAGGCAAACGCGCTTTCAGGCCGAACCAGCATGGGATGCGGCCGATCGCCGGAGAGAGTAGGGGGTAATACGCGGTGGTAGAGTGCCAGTGCGGCCTTGATCAGCCCGGCCATGCCTGCCGCGGATGTGGCATCGCCGATCATCGAAGAGACTGCGCCCAGAGTGCGACGGCCGTAGCGTGGCTGTGGAAACACGGCGTGAACCGCGCGGAGCAGCGCGCTTTGCGGCAGGCTTGCCTATCCCGTGCCCTTCGACCAGCATGACTGAAGCCGGGTCGATCCCCGATGAGCGATACGCCCGCCGCATCGCGCGGACGTGACGGCGCGCCGACGACACCGCGATCCCCCAGCTTCGATCGTTGCCGTAGATGCCCACTCCCTGCACGATCGCGTAGATTCGGTCGCCGTCGCGCTCGGCGTCGGCGCGCCGTTTGAGGACCACGACTCCCACGCCTTCGCGTAAGACGCCACCGGCCACAGCGACGTCGGCCCGGCGTCCGACCAGGGCCAAAGTGGCCAGGTTGAGTGCTTCGAGCGACGATGCTTCGGCCGCGTCGGCGGCACGAGTCGCCCCATTGACCGTCAGCCGCTCTTTGATCTGTCCGGCCGCGGCGCCCGAGAGATTGGAGTCGGACCCGCTCCCGATCAAGACCTCGACCCGTTGTTTGTTCAGAATGTCCGCCGCCAGCCCGGCGTCGGCAATCGCCTCGAGGGTCACCTCACGCACCAGCAAGAACGCACTCTCGCGACCTTCAGTCGAGAGGTCATCCGTGCAACTCTTGCCCGCAAGGATGTTCTCGAAGTACTCGGACAGGTCGGTCGCACCTGGAAAGCGGCAGCCCATGCCGACGATGGCGACCTCGTAAGAGCGCCGCGCCTCATGAGACCGCCTCCGCCGGCACCGGAGAGGCGATCGACTGGCGCACGATCGGTTGTTCGAGAGTTCCCAGCTCGCCGGAGTAGATCACCTCGACGTCACCTTTTCGTCCGTGGCAAAGCTCGTCGCAGAAGAGCGAGCCTCCCAGTTCAGGAGAGATCATTCCCAGGCCACGGCTGCCGAGATGGCCTTCGAGCTGTGACACCATGCCGACACCGGACCACGGGCCCCAGATCACTGAAACGACGCGTCCGGGCCAGCGCCGATCGAGCCAGTGCGCGAGCTTGTTGAGTACCTCATTGGCCGCCGCGTAGTCGGTCTGGCCCGCGTTGCCGAACCGCCCCGCGATCGACGAGAACATGGCCGTGAACTTGAGCGCCTCGGGCCGCACCAGGCGAATCAGGTTGATGGCGCCGTCGAGCTTGGTGGCGAGCACGCGATCGAACGACTCGACCGACTTGTCGCGGATGAGCTTGTCTTGGATCAAGCCGGCGCCATGGATCAGCCCGACGATCTCGCCGTAGCGCCGCGCCACGGTTCGATCGCGCGCAAGCGACTGGGGGTCGCGCACGTCGGCCTGGGCGTAGGCGACCGTGGCGCCGGTTTGTCGCAGGGCTTCCAGGTTGTCGCGCACCTCGCGGCCGCGGCGCAGGGCCTGGTAGCGACCTTCAATCTCGGCGGCAGTGCCGCGCTGACCGCCCTGGCGCAGCCGCTCGAGCAGCAGGCGTTTCAACTCAACCTCGCTGGCCGTGACCGGCAAATCACTCTGGTCGCTGGTCTCTGGCCAGGGCGTCGTACCGAGGATCAAGAGGGTCGGCCGCCACCGCCTGGCCAGCTCTGCTGCCGCCAGGGCCGTGATCCCGCGGGCCCCGCCCGAGATCAAGACCGGATCGCCAGGTGCCAGCTCAAAGCTCGAAGCCGCGGGCGAAGCGCGCGCTCGACCGTTCGCAGCCTGATCCGCCGGTCGTGGTGGTAGCCGACCTCGGCCCATCCGTCACGTGCGAAAACCTCGCTCGCCAGGTGGTCGCAAACCCGCTCGAACAGAGTCCCCAGGCGTGAAATCGACGACTCGCGACCGGACCGAAGGCCATTCGCGGGCGAGTGTCTTGACGAGGCCGGCGATGCCGCCGTCGCCGGGAAAGAAATCACGGCGCGTGGAGCCTGCGCTTGCGAATCGGCCCCCGAGGGCCGTCGCCGCGATCAGGCACGCGCCGCCGGTCCGAGCAGCCGAGTGGAGATCGGGGGCCAGCGCCTTGGCCATCAAGAAGAGGCCCTTGACCAGCACGTTCACGCGGGCTGACCAAAGAGCGTCAATGGCCTGCGATTCGCCGGCGTGTTCCAGGGCGAGTGCGTGAACGACGCCGGCCAGAGGCCCGCGCTGGCGCAGTCGCTCGAGGGCCGCATCGATCGAGGCGGGCGAAGTCCAGTCGACGGGCTCGTCAGGACCGCCGATCTGAAATGCGGCGACTCCAGCGGCGGCCAGACGATGCTCCAGGCCGCGAGCCACGCCGTCGCCGGCTGCGATGACGATCCGCGCGCCCGCCATGATCTCGGTTTGCTCTCGGGGCAGGGGGGCAAGCGCGACTTCGATCGCGCGCCGGACCACGGCCGCGTGGTGCCGTCCGTTGCCATTGACGTGCGCGCCGGCCACTCGCCGCATTGCTGATTCCCGCGGTGCCTCCCACGAGCTTGACGGCTCCATCAGGCTGATCATCTTCTCGACAATCGCGCCCAGTGTGCTCGCACGCGCCAGGGCGTCCATGGCTTCGGCCGATTCGGACACGCCCTTCAAGCCAGGGAACTCGTCGCGCAGCTTGCCGAGAATCTCGACCCGTTTGATCGAGTCGATTCCCAGGTCGGCTTCCATGTCGAGCTCTAGCCCGAGCGTCTCGAGCGGGTAACCGGTGCGGTCCTGCACCGTCGCGAGCAGGCGGGCAGTGACGGTGGCGCGATCGGGCGGGGCCGCTGCGGCGGGGGCCGGTATCAATACCTGGGATGCACCGTTCTTGTGCGCGAGCGAGTCGCCGCGCGGTTCGGGCGCGGAATTGTTCTCGGTCCCGTTGTCGGTCGCCGGCGTAGGGGAGACAGGTTGAGCCGGGCCGCCGTGCGCCGCCAAGTACGCCAGCATTGTCGTCTTCTGCACCTCGAGAAAGGTCTTCATCGTTTGCTGGAACGACTCGATCACGGGGTCGGCCGACCTCGGGGCCGTCGGATTCATGATTGTCTCCAAGGCTCCGACACCATTGTCGCTTGGCAGAGCCAGCGGGGGCGGCGCCTCCAGAGGTGTGAGGGTTGCCTGACCGAGCCGGGCCGGCTCGGGAGCGGCCGCGGGCCGGGCGCGGGCACCGTTGACGAGCCAGGTCGATGGCGCCAGCGGCTCGTTGCCGTCGGCGGGAAGGCTGTCAAGATCGAGAATTCGGTCGCAGCGGCCGCGGGTGAGTCGCTCGAGCCGCAGCGGCGCGCCGGCGACGACCAGGCGCGCCAATGCTCTGAGGAAGACCCCAAGTCCCGGCGCAGCCGCCGAATCGCAGGCGATGGCCCGATGAGGTCGATCGGCCAAGGTCGCGTCGATGAGCGGCGTGAGGGTCGAGGCCGGCCCGACTTCCACGAACACGCGCGCTCCACCCTGATACATCGCGGCGATCATGTCGGCGAATCGTACCGGGCTGGCGAGGTGGTCGCCAAGGCGGCCGGCAATGGCCGCCGGGTCGGCCGGGTGAAGGCCGGCGTCGAGGTTGGAGTAGACCGGCCGATCGGGGGCCGCCTGGATCAGGCCTTGGGCGAGCCGGGCCAGCGGCTCGCGCGCGGCGGCGACGAGCCCCGTGTGAAAGGCCGACGAAACTGGCAGCAGCCGGCCCTGAATGCCGCGTGCAGCAGCCCGATCGAGCGCCTCTTGCACGGCTGGAGCGCGGCCCGCGATCACCGTCTGGGTGGGACTGTTCCAGTTGGCGGCCTGAACGTCGGACAGGCCGCCCAACAGCCGCTCGATTTCGTCGGGGCCGGTCATCAAGGCCGCCATGGCGCCAAGGGCGCCCTGTCCGGCCTCGCGCATCAGCCGCCCGCGCGCTGCCGAGAGCCGCGCAAGTGACACCGAGTCGAGAGCGCCGGCTGCGTGCAGTGCAACCAGCTCGCCGTAGCTGTGGCCCGCCACGATGTCGGGCTCGCAGCCCAGGCTGGAGAGCAACCGCAACAGCCCCAGGCACGCGGCCCCGACCGCCGGCTGCGCGACCTCGGTCTCGACGAGCGCCCGTCGAGCCTCTTCGCGCGCCTGCTCGGTGTAGGCCGGCGGCGGGTAGACCAGCGTGCCGATCGCCGCCCCGCCCTCTCGAGCGATCACGCGATCGAACTCCTCGAACGACGCCCGCACCTCAGGAAACACGACAGCCAGCTCTCGGAGCATGCCCGGAGATTGTGCGCCCTGACCGGGGAAGACAAACGCCACCTTGGCATCGGCAAACGGGGGCTCGGCTTCGAAGAAAACGCCGCGGGGGTCGTCGAGACTGCGGCGCCCGGCGCCGAGCGCCGCGAGCGCGATCCGGAGCTTTTCGCGCAAGTCGTCGTGCGACCCGACGACGATGGCCAAGGTCGCGCAGCGATTTGTCGCAGCCTTTTCGCCGGCAATCGGCCGGGCTAACAGGAGCGTGTGGGCAAGCTCGCAAAGCGGCGGCCGCGCGCCTCGATCGAGCTGCAGAAGCAGACGATCGAGCCCTCGGGCGAGCTCCGCCGGCTCTGCCGCACGCCAGACGAGCAATTCGGCCGGCCAGTCCTGCAGGGGCGACGAAGGCTCGGGGACGAGAGCATCGGTGTACTCTTCGAGGACCGCGTGGAAATTGGTGCCGCCGAAGCCAAACGCACTCACGCCGGCGCGGCGCGGCCCTTCGGCGTGAGCATGAAGCCAGGGCTCGGCCGCAGTGCACAGCCGCAGTGGGCCGTCGGCCAGGTCGAGCTTGGGATTGGGCTTGTCGATGCCGATCGTGGGTGGCAGCACCTTGTGGTAAAGCGCAAGCGAAGCGTTGATCAGTCCGGCCAGACCGGCCGCGCACTTGGTGTGACCGATCATGGATTTGACCGAGCCGACGGCACAGCCGCGCTTGATGGCACCGGCCTTGCGGAAGACCCGCGCCAGCGCTTCGATTTCCACGACGTCGCCCAGCGCGGTGCCCGTGCCGTGAGCTTCGACGTAACCCACCGTGGCCGGCGAGACGCCGGCCTTGGCATAGGCCCGCTCGAGTGCGCGAAGCTGCCCAAGGGCGACCGGCGCGGTCAAGCCGCGGGCGCGACCGTCGCTCGAGGCGCCGACGCCCTTGATCACCGCGTAGATCCGATCGCCGTCGCGCTCGGCGTCTGCGCGTCGCTTGAGCACGAGCGCGGCGACCCCCTCGCTGATCACGATCCCATCGGCGCCCGCGTCGAAAGGGCGGCAACGGCCCCTGGGCGAGAAGGCCTGCGTCTTGCTGAAGGCGAGATACGTGAACGGGTTTTGGACCGTGTCGACGCCCCCCAGGATCATCATGTCGGCCGCGCCGGTCTCGAGCTCGCGCACGGCCAGGGCCGCCGCCGCCAGCGATGAGCCGCACGCGGCGTCGACCGTGTAGTTCGCCCCTCCCAGATTGAAACGATTGGCGATACGACCCGCCGTGACATTGAGCAAGAACCCGGGAAACGAGTCCTCGGTCCATTCGGGCAAGAGCCCCCGGCACGAGTCGATGGCGCGCTGGCCTGCCGCCGGGATGACCGCGTCGAGCATGGGAAGATACGACCGGAACGCGTAGCCCATGGCGAGCTGGGCGGCCCCGCCGCCCATGCCAAGCACCACGCCGGTCTGCTCGCGAAGGAAGGAACGCTCGGCGTAACCGGCGTCGGCTAAGGCTGCGCGCACGACCTCGAGCGCCAGAAGCTGGGCCGGCTCGATCGAGGGCAGGCTCGACGGCGGCATGCCGTAATGGAGCGGGTCAAACGTGATATCGGGGAGAAACCCCCCCCACTTCGACACGATCTTGTCGGGCGCCTTCGGGTCGGGATCGTAATACATCCGCCAGTCCCAGCGATCGGGCGGGACCTCGGTGATCGCGTCGAACCCGGCCAGCGTGTTGGCCCAAAACCGCGCGACCGTGGCCGCGCCGGGAAAGACCGCCGCCATGCCGACGATCGCAATGTCGGAGGGGCGCACGGTTGCCCGATCGCCGCCCGCCGGAAGAGCGCCGGGCACGACAAGGCTCTCGAGCCGCTCGGTGCTCCCCGCGCAAACGTCGCGGTGAAGCTCGGCGATCGTCGTGGTCTCGATGGCGCAGCGCGGCGATCTGACCAAGCATGTACAGGCCGTTATGTGCCTGATACTCGTCGCCCACAGGCACAAGCGGCGAGCCGGGCCCGTTTTCGCGCTCGGTCCCCTTGGTCGCGACCCGCAGGCGGCCAACGTTCAAAGCTTCGAGGGCGGCACGGACTTCGTCGGCCGACCGACCGGCCTCGAGTAGCCGCGCGCGCTCCTGCTCGAACCGGCCGACAAACGGCGTATTGCTCACGCGCACCTGGTGGCCCGGCCCCGATTCGAGCAAGACGGTTTCGCGGCAGCGCAAGACCTCGGCCTGAAACCGCGGCATGATCGCGCCGGTCGCTACCGATTCTTGTGTGAACAGATAAGCGGTTCCCAGCAGCACGCCCACATTGACGCCGCGCACCGCCAGCGGGCCGGCGAGCGCCGCCACCAGCGCCGCCGAGCGCGCGTCGTGAATGCCCCCGGCAAAGACCAGGCTAACCGAATGAGGGTCGAGCCCCGTTTCGATTGCCTCGCCCACGACCGCAACGGCCTGCTCCCAGAGCACGAAGCTCGACCGGGGCCCGACGTGCCCGCCGCATTCGCGTCCCTCGAGCACAAACCGGCGCGAGCCGTCGCGCAGATACTGCGTTAGCAACCCGGGCGAGGGAGCGTGCAAGAAGGTGGCGACTCCGTCGCGCTCGAGGGCCCGGGCCTGGTCGGGGCGGCCGCCGGCGATGAGGGCAAACGGCGGCCGCGCCGTCGCGCACTGCGCTCGAACTGTTCCTCGCGCAGCTCCGGTGGCACGAACCCCAAAATGCCCACACCCCAGGGCCGCTTTGCCAGCGTGTGGGAGATTTCAGAGAGGAGCGCGCGCGCTTCAGGCCCGCGCAACAGTGCCAGCGCCAGAAACGGCAGTGCCCCCTCGCGCGCGACTGCCTCGGCGAAAGACGCGACGTCGCTGACTCGCGTCATCGGGCCCTGCAAGATCGGGTAGCGCGTGCCCAGCGAGATAGCCAGGGGAGCCCCCTCCGCCAGGGGACGCGCCTGCCCGCGCCGCACCGATTCCCTCCGAAATGGCGCGGTCAACGGCCTGGACGATCCCTCCTACGGTGACGAATCGGCGGGCGAGCTCTTTCGCGAGCGCCGCGTCCTGGCCCACTGGAACGCACTGGCCCGCGTTCCAGCCGACCTCCTCGGCAAGCGCAGTCTCCCAGTCGCGCCCCCTCTCGCGGCCGCCAGCCGCAAACGCACGAGCGCCGACACACCCGGCCGCGCAAACACCCGAAACCCCGCTCCCGAAGCCATCGCAACCACCGTCGACTCTGAGCCGTCCCACCGCGCGATTTGCTCGCGCCACTCCGAATCCAGCGGCGATTCGCGCGCTAGCAAGAGCGCGCCGTCGAGTACCACGCCGGCTGCACCCGCGGCAACGCACCCCGCCGCGACATCGAGACCAATGCCGCCTCGCACCCAGACCGGCACGGTGGCAAAGGCGAGCACGCCCTGCATCAATACAAATGAAGACTCCGCTCCCCCGCACTCCCCCGCTTCGTGACCAGCGACGATCAGGCCCGATGCGCCGGCTTCGATCGCTCGTCGCGCCTCGTCCCGGGTCGTCGCCTCGGCGATCACAGTCCGCCCACAATCGCGCTGGAACCGCACGGCGGCTTCAAAATCGGCCGAAGGATCGTGACCGACCGGGATGCACACGGCATCGAGCCCGCGATCATTGCGTGCGCATCTTCCCAATTCGTGCGCCTGCCGAACCGTAGTCCTCACGCCAAAGGGACTTGCCGTTAACCGCGCGAGTCGCTCGAGCATCACGACCAAGTCACCGTCGCGGTCCGCGCGTAGGTCGATGACTCCGAGAGCCGACGCCCGACAGGCTGATGCTACAACACCAATCCCCCTTTTACCTTGTGGTGCGAGCGCCAGAATCCGTGGCCACTTTGGGATCGTCACCGATGCGCACTCCCAGGGTGTCAAGAGCTGTAGAAAATATAACAGACGAATCGACGGTGAGACGTCGTGGTAAGATGCACAGCATGGGTGTATAGAGTTTATTCGAATTCTGCCGATTCTCGCAACGGCGCGTGAGCGGAGCGCATGTGCGGGTTACAGAGAGTTTGGCGAGAATTTGCCGATGCTCATGCTAGCCCGAAGCACGACCGAAGGAACTACATAGAGGGCGTTTGTGGGTTAAAGAGAATCTGGCGATGCCACGACTCGCCCGCAGGGGCCGCAAAGGTTCCTGATGGGGCGTATATGCAGGTTACATAGAATCTGGCGATGAGGTCTGGAACGAAAACTGCTAAAGTTACCTTTACACATCGGTCGGTGAGTAGGGACGCTCATCGAAGCAACGAGCCTCTCATGAGGGGGGGAAATAATGGCGGCGGCAGGAGGAAAGATCGGGCGGCGGCAGGTCCTGCTATCTGCACTTGTCGTGCCGCTGTCGGCGGTTGGCGGCGCTGCCGGCCGCAACGCGAGCGGCGGCATTATTGATTCGGCGCTCTTGTTGGCGGGTGGGGCGGTGGGCCTGAGCCATAAGCCGGTCTACCTGCAGCCGGGGACCCTGATCGGCGACAAACCTCCGTCGGGCTGGAGCCATTTGGTGCTGAAGTCGATTCCCCGCTTGGCCACGGGCGATCGTGGCACCCTGCCGGCAGGCTCGTCGAAGACCGCCACGA
Source organism: uncultured Isosphaeraceae bacterium (assembly GCA_963830625.1). GTDB lineage: Bacteria > Planctomycetota > Planctomycetia > Isosphaerales > Isosphaeraceae > CAWHMZ01. The sequence continues at coordinate 257,090 of CAWHMZ010000019.1, forward strand.
TGTTCCGATCGGTGGTCGTGGCCGACGTCAAGCCGGTCAACATCGAGGAGAAAGAGTTCGAGCTGGTGCAGATCGGGCTAGGCGTTTGCGTGCCGGTTCCGCACGATGAGAGCCGCGACGTCGTCGTGACTGCCGACCGACTTCAGGCCCTTGGCCTGCATTTCTCGGCGGTTCAGCGCGCTGTCCTCGACGCCAGCGAGTCCGAGATGGCGGAAGGCCGCATCATCGCCAGGACGCCCACTTTTGCGCTGTTCCGCTCGCCGGTAACGGCTGTCAGCGGCACCGAGCACCGCAAGCTGAATATTTACTATGCCTTTTGCGTCGAGCGCTCGACTGGGCGGCTGCGCGTGGCCGTCTGGACCATGCGGCCCGAGGCCAAGGCCCTCACGCCGCCGACCGTGATGGTCAAGCTCGGCTCAAAGGCGGTCTGCGAATGCGAAATCGACGTGCGGGCCAAGCGAATTTTGGGTGCGATTCCCTATTCTTGGTCCTTTGCGATGAAATCATTGCCCCCTGGCCATACCGTGCAAGTTTCGCCCCATCTTGGTGAGCTGATCGTCGCGACGTCGCGCCATCCTGCCGAGGCCGACCTCGAAGAGCTCGAGCGCCTCTTTCACGAGAACCTGAGTACGGTACCCGATCCCGACAAGGATCGAACGGCCAACACGCCGGCGCAGCCCGGTGCCGACGCGACCGTCCGCAAGACGGCGATCCCGCCTCCGAATCGCCAGCTTGATTGATCAACGCGCGGGCTTGCGACAGCGCATCCCGGGAGCGCAACGGCTCGGTCACCGGCACGAGGACGCACTTCCCAAGCGCCGTTGGCTTCGTTTCGACGTTCTTCCATAAGGTGACAAGATATTGTGCCCTTACCAATGCGACGCAATGCGCGTCGGCGCCGCGGCCTGGTTCAATAACGACCGTTCTTGGCTAACAGCGCGGACCGCGATTCGCGTCCAACACGGCTGCCGGCAGCGTCTGCTGGTCGAGAGGCCGGTTCTCGGGGTTATTTCGTGCGGGCGCTTTATGCAAGCGAAAATGAGAGCCTGCTGTAGCTCATTAGTAATTTTTGGGCAGGGCTCGCCGGCGCACTTGTCGCCGATGTCCGCGTGCGGACGACCGCTTCGGTCTCGGCCCGCCTGAACCGACGTTACCAGCTTTTGAACCACGCCCCGAATGATGAATTATGAAGATGACATCGGATGCGTTGCATGCGTTGCGTGCGCAGCGTGCGGACGTAATATTTTGCGGCAAATGGCTTTGTGGCACGATCGCGGAAGTCCGACAATGGCTCGGGTGCGCAGCGGATGCGTTGCGGTACACTTTCGGTGGCGTTTGCCTTGCCAGGTTCGTCAAAGCGCGCCTTCCGTTTCGGCAATGGTGCCGGTCGAGAATCGCGGTGGAGCGTACGCCGGTGTGCGCCGGCTCGAGGTTGGCGCGGATATCTGACGACACGTGCCGCCAATGTCCCATTCGGATTACCCGCTTCGGTCGCGGCCATCCTAAACCGACGTTACCAGCTTTTGAACCAGGCCCCGAATGATGAATTATGAAGATGTCATCGCATGCGGCACCCGCGGCCCCCGCGGCACCCGGTCGTTGTAATACCTTGCCGGCAAGCGACTTCTGATGAACGAAGTGGGCGCCGCAGTGCGGCCTGATCCCGCACCCGTGCGGCAGCGTGCGGCACCCGGAGCGTCACGAAGATGCGGGTTACACGCAATTCACGGCGCGAGCCGACTTTTCCACTACCCGGTCAGGCTCTCCGCGTCACACCTGACGATCGTGATGAAACGTATTCCGTGTGAGCGTGAGGTTGTGCAGTGCACCCCGATCGCGCGCATTTGGCCGGCCAGGCGCCGAAGCATGGTGGAAAGTGCCCAGGGTGACTTTGCTCAGACGGTCGCCGCGGTGGCGTGCGCCGGCTGGTCAACTTGGGCGGATGCCCGGCACGATAAGATAAGACGGTCGATCGCCAAGGGCCGGGCACGATCGCGGCGCAGCGAGGTGCGACGTCTCTTGCCGTCGAGCAGGCGATGACGCTCAGTTTGCATCCCGCATGCACGTGCACGGGGCGAGCGCGCACGGCGCAGTTCCGTTCATTTCGCGGCAACTCAATCGGCCTGCGGGTATCGTGCCGAGGATCGCCGTCGGGGGCCCGACGATCAGCCCGTACCTCGCTGTTGTGCAATGTCCTTCGCGTTATCTGTCGCCGGAGCGCGATCCGTGGAATTGCCCTAACTTCAGGCAGGAAGTAGAATATCGTGTACGACGAGGGGCACTACTATGGCGACGATCGAGGTGAGCGGCCCGGAATTGCTGAAAGCGGTCGAGCAACTGGGACCCGACGAGCTCGACGCGTTCCTAGAGAAAGCATTGTTGCTGCGGAACCAGCCACGGGCAGTCAAACTGTCTGCCGAGGAAAGCAGGCTCATCAAGCGAATCAACCGAGGATTTCCCGAAGCTGCGTGTAGCCGTTATGCGCGACTGTCGCAGAAACGGAAGAAGAAATCCCTGAGCGAGAAAGAGCACGGTGAGTTGCTGAAGTTGACGCATGAGTTCGAGAGCCGGGATGCCGATCGAGCCGCAGCACTGCTTGAGCTGGCCAACCTGCGCCGAATTCCAATTCGCCTGCTGATGAAGCAGATGGGAATCAAGGCCGCGCCGCTCGATGGCTAGACCGAAGAAAGCGGTGCGCGATCTCGTATTTCGGTGCGCTCAAGGCCGTTGCGAATATTGCCGCAGTCCCGCGGCGTTCGCCCATCAGAGTTTCTCGCTCGAGCATATCCGGCCTCGCAGCCACCAAGGCAACGAACGGCCTGGAAACCTGGCGATTTCGTGCCAGGGATGCAACAACCATAAATACAACCAAACGAAAGCGCGAGATCCTGTTTCAAATGAAGGCGTGAGATTGTTCAATCCTCGTCGTGACAAATGGGCGACACATTTTGCCTGGACTGATGACGCAACACAGATCCTGGGCCTGACGGCGATTGGGTCGCGCCACCGTGGAGGCTTTAGAGTTGAATCGCGAAGTGCTCATCAACCTCCGCCGCGTGTTGGTTCAGGCAGGCGAGCACCCGCCCCAGGATTGACAGAGTACCCGCCGCGCCGCGGCAAGACTTACCTGGCCGGGCTAGCGGCGTCTCTCGGGCTCGGCTACCCTTATGGTCACGGCCTGAGCGGGTGCCGGCCGTCGCTGTCTTTCACGATCGCGGTGGCTAACCACGTCAAAAGGATCACGGTACACAATATGAAGATCTTCCTATCGGTCATGGTGCTTTGCCTTGCGACGGCCACGGCGTCCGCGCAAAGCGTTTCGACCCAGGACAGTCTCCTGAGCGAAAGCACCGTGAAGGTGTCGGATCACGTTTGGGCCATCATCGGGTGGCCGAACATCGGGATCGTCGTGGGCGAAACGGCAACGCTGGTCGTCGACACCGGTCTGGGGCCGCGCAATGGCGCCACGGTCGCAAAGGTGGCCAAAAAACTCGCGCCCGACAACAAGCTCTATCTGACGACGACACACTTTCATCCCGAGCATGCGATGGGAGAGTCAGGTTTTCCAGCCGGAACCATCGTGATTCGACCCAAGGTGCAGCAGGACGAGATGGACAAGCACGGCGAGGAGATGATCCGTCTGTTCTCGAGCAGAAAAGACCAGTGGCGAGAGTTGCTCACCAACGTCAAACCGCGCGCTGCGGACAAGACCTTCGACACGGAACTACGGCTGGATCTCGGAGGAGGCGTGACGGCGCGGCTGCTGTGGTTCGGCGGCGCCCACACCAAAGGCGATGAACTGACTTTTGTGGAGCCTGACAAGACCCTGATTTCCGGCGACGTTGTGCAGAACAAGGTCGTGCCAAACATCTACGGCGACGGTGGCACCCCTTCGAGCTGGATCGCGGTGCTTGATCAAGTGGAAAAGCTTGGCGCCGCCCACGTACTGCCGACTCACAGCCCGGTAGGCGACGGTTCGTTGGTCGCCAAGGAGAAGGCTTTCATTCTCGACCTGCGGACCCAGGGCCAGCGCGCACTTTAAGCAGTCTTGGCAATTTGGGGTGCTTGCGCCCTGATCCGTTTCTTTGTATACCGTTCTCTGTGTTGCTACATTCACGAAGGCGCACGGAGAACAACCGATGGCGGACAGTCGGCATATTTCCTTGGATGAGGTTGTGGTGCATTTTGCGGCGTTGGAGGATCCTCGCTCCACTGTCAATCTTCAACATCCGTTGGTCAGCGTGGTCGTCATCGCTTTGATGGCGGTGCTGGCCGGCGCGAGCGGGCCAACGGCGATTGGAAAGTGGGCTGCCATGAAAGAAGAGTTCCTTTTGAACACGCTGGACTTGCCCAACGGGGTGCCGCGTAAGGATGTCTTTCGTCGCGTGCTGATGGCGCTGTGCCCGGGTGCCTTTCAAGCTTGTTTTGCGGACTGGCTGAATTCGTTGCGTGCGACAGCGGCCGAGGCCACGGGCGTGGACCAACCCATTCTGGCAGTCGACGGCAAGACGGCACGACGAAGCCACGATCGCAAGAATGGCCTGGGCGCTTTGCATTCGGTTAGCGTCTGGGCCAGCGAGTTCGGCTTGTCGCTCGGGCAAGTTGCGTGCGCCGAGAAATCTAACGAAATCACGGCAATTCCCGAGCTTCTGAGGCTGGTGGACATCAAAGGGGCAATCATCACCATCGACGCGATGGGAACTCAAAAGGCGATCGCAGCCGAGATCATCGAGGGGGAGGCTGACTATGTTCCTGGTGCTCAAGGGGAATCAGGACACGCTGCACCAGGCGGTCATTGACTACATCGACGAAAAGCTGGACGGCGACCTTGGCAACGGGCGTGAGCATGTGACTACTGAGACGGGCCATGGACGTGAAGAGACACGAACCTACCTTCAACTTCCGGCCCACAAGGACCTGCCAGGTTTCGCGCTCTGGAAGGGTTTGAGGTCGATCGGGATCGTGACGTCGCAGTGCTTTCGTAACGGGAACGAGACGATCGAGATCCGCTACTACATCAGCAGTCTGGCCATGGGCGTGAAGCAATTCGCGAGAGCCGTCCGGGGTCATTGGAGTATCGAAAATTCCTGCCACTGGGTTCTCGATATGACGTATCGCGAGGACGAGTCACGAATCCGAGATGAGGCGCTGCGGGAGAATTTTGCATGGCTCAATCGGTTCACGTTGTCACTCCTGAAGCAACATCCCGACCGCACAAGTCTCGTCATGAAACGCCGGAGTTGTGGTTGGAGCGATAACTACCTGCTGAAAGTCCTTACTGGAGCAACGCTTTAGTGGCGCTGGCCCTGCCTGCGGACCCGCGCTCTTGGTCTCAAGCAACAGGGCATGAGCGCCGAGGAGGCCGGCGGGTTGCTTACCGCCGAGTTCAAGACCAAGTACGCAGACTGGTCCATCACCACCGTGACGAACTTCGTGAAGAGCATCTACGCCGAGTAAAACCGAGCTGCGCGAGCCGGTCTTTTGGCGCGGGTCACCGCGCTCGGTCGCCGCAGGATCGCGCCTCGTCAAGTGAAGAGCCTGATAAGACATGCATCGCAATCCGTGCTCACCGTCGCCGGTCACTCGCGCCCAGCGCTCGTTGTGGCGGCTGAATAACGGGTTGGATAGACGCATTTCCCAGATCTAACCAAGCGGTCGAGCACCAGGTGCACGATTGTTGTACATGTCCTTCGCAACGATCCCACCGCCGGTATTGGGTTGTGTTGTCGTCAGCGTGAGCGCCGGGCCTGCTGTTTCATGAAGTTCCTGATGCGCTGCTTGGCGAGGATTTCGGCGAGATCGTCCGTGCAACCGGGCAGGGTCAGGTCCTGGCCTTTCTTTACCACGGCGAGGAATCCTTCACACATCTCGTCAGTGACGGTAAAGCCCCGGACGACGCGCTTGGGGGGCCGATCCGGGTTGCGAGGATGCTCGGAATTATCGAAGTGGGCAACCACCTTGACGACCGACCCCTGACGCAACGCGAACCTCTCCTGGAAATAATAGGCGTTCTGCCACGATGGGTCCCAGTCCGGGATATGAATCAGGTCGCGGGTGCGGCCCTTCGGGTCGGTCACCGAGATGCGCATGTCGCGCCCGAGTTGGTGCATGTGCGGCGAAACGGCCAGGACCTCCAGATCGACGGGAACGGACCAGTTTGCCTTGACCTCGACGCTCGGCTCGCCCGCCGGAAGCTCGAATGCCACGTTTGCCACGTTGCTCCAGTGGAGCGCCTGCTTGACCCGCTCGCGCGAGAATAGAGCCCGACGCGCGTGCGGTCGGACTCGGGTTTGCCGCTGGGATGGTAGTGGATCTGGAGGACCAGGTCGGACCCGCGCAGCACGCGCTGGCCAACCCCCGAGGGTAGATGGCTGGCCTGGTGGCCGACGGCCCAGAAGGACAGCTCTTCGCAGAATGCGATACCTGGCCCCGCGAACGATGTGTACCCCGGCCCTGGCTCAGCCGCATCCATCCTCCGCGCATCGCCGCTCATGTCGAGGAACGCGTTGATATGGTGCACGACGCGACGATTCGCCGGCAGGAACTCGATGGCCGAGATGTAGGTATCCCGCGTGAGATTGGTGGGAATTACGAAGCAGCGATAGGTGTCAGGGCCCGAAGCGGGAACGGCGAAACTTTCGGCCGGCTCGAGCACCAGGTCAGGCGTGCCCAGCGTCCAGCCCACGGTGAACGCGGGCTGCGGCGGCAGATGCTCGAGATTGCCTTGGGGCGCGCCCGCTTCAGCCCAGGCCTCGAGGATGGCAATTTCGGTGCGCGAGAGCGACTGGTCATGCTTGAGCTTGGGGCCGACTCCGGGCGCCGGCTTCCAGGGCGGCATCAGCCGTTCGCCGACCACGTGCGCGATGTCGAAAGCGCGCTTGCGGACTTGTTCATACGTCTCCAGGCAGAACGGCGCGACCTGATCGCGGCGATGACAGCCCTGGCACTTCTTCTGAATGATCAGCGCCACGTCCCTGGTGAACGTCGGCGGCGATTGCTTCGGAACCGGGTCCTCGGCTGCGACGGTCATCATGCCCGGGCAAACCATCCAGGCCACGAGCAGGAGTTGCCGGGGCCATGAGGGCCTTGGTGCCACGCAAGCGCATTGCAGAGCGCGCATCGTGGCCGGGCGGATAACCCCACGGTAAAGCAACAACGGTTTCGATTCTTGTTGGTGTTTCTGGATTCTACGCCGGCGAATTGAGTCGACGCCGGCCGACTGGTGTGGTGGCTATTGTGCCAACGTCCCTCGTCGAAGTCAATCAATAAATAATAAATAATAAATATAGAGTGCATGACGTCAATGAGATGCATTAAGTGCGATTGCCCTCGCGCTGAGAACCGTTGACCGATTCGTCGGCCCATTTCGGCCAGTGCGCGGGTCACCGTACGGAACGGCGCACCCGAACGGATCGCAAAATGCAACCATTTCTAGCTTGACGCACCTCACTCCGGATGATTTCCACAACCGGCACCGACCGTCGGCGCTCGGCAACGTCTTAGGCAGTCGGCCGGTACGCAAGTACCGGGAGAGAAGATCCGCGGATCACCTTGTCGGTGACGCTGCCCAACAGCATCCGCCGTAGGCCGCCCCATCCATGCGTCGCTAAGGCGATGAAATCGCAGCGCTGCGTCTGCGCTTCCTCCAGAATGGCGGGTGCGGTGTGCGGGGCGACGACAATGCGCGTCTGCACTGCCGTGCCTTCCTCGCGCAGCCGTCCGGCGATCTTCTCCAGGTACGCTTCTGCCGCCACCTCTTGTTCCGTGTTCCGGCGGGCACGGTCGGTTCGGCCACCCGGCGGTCGTTGCCGGGCTGGCTTCGATGACTCGAAGCAACGTACAGCGACCCTCCCACAACCGCACGAAGTCCAAGGCCGGTTCCAGAACGCGCTCGGCCAAGGAGGAGCCGTCCAGCGGCACGAGTACATGCTCCAGCGGAGGCTCCGGCACAATGCCAGGAGCAGGATCTCGCGGGCGAACCAGCAGCACGGGAACTGCTACTTGTCGGATCAGCTCATCGGCCACGCCGCCGAGGAAGAAGCGGTCTAGCGGCCCGCGACCGTGCGTGGTCATCACGATCAGGTCTGCCTTGCCATCCTGGACACGCTGGAGAATGCCGTCGGAGTCCAAACCGCTGACTACGGCCGCAGTCCACGGCACCGGCGACACGGTCGCCAGCGATTTCGCCGTGCTTTCCAAATAAAGCTGCTCCTTGCGCTGATGTTCCTTGTCGAAACCGGCATCATACGAATAACGAGCGACCTTGTGTTCCTCCGGGACATGGAGGACATGGACGTGGACCAGATCGAGGGTAGCGCCGGCGCGGCGGACGATACCGAGGGCGTGCGGCAGCGCCTGCTCAGCGAAAGGAGAGCCGTCAAGAGGCACTACGACCGTGCGGAACATGGGATCGCCTACTTTCTCAGACGAAATAACGACGTTGTTGGGCCCCTTCAGTGGGACGGCTAGGTAAGAATCGCATCCCCTGATTCAGATGATCTTACTGGTTTCACACCCGGTTTGGCCAAGATGACGGGGAGAATTTCGACACTTCTCACTGAAAGTCAGGAGACACGCACGTTCTTGCGTCTGGCTGAGCTGGCTACGGGAACATCGGGCTGTGCTAGCCGGGACCGGCCAGCAACTCCGCGACCCGTTCCGAGTAGGTCTGCCGGTTACGGTGGATCCCCAAAAGTCGGCCGAACAGCCCTTGCGGCGGTAGGTCGGTGTACTGGAACATGGGCTCGCCGACCAGCGACGACGGCCAAAGCACCCGACTGGCGAAATCCGTTGAATGGCATAGACCGCAGGCCAGCTCAATTCCCAGTTTCGCTCCCAAGGTGCTGAGAAACTCATCCCGTCCTTCGGCGTAGAACGACGCCTCGAACCAGACTTCCGCGCCGGTGGCGAAGCAGAAGAAGTAATCGTCGACAACCGGTCCGTCTTGGTTTGTGCACTCGCCGATGATCCGCACATCGGACACCGGCAAGTCCCAATCACCGTAAAGTGCCGAGCGGTAGCGGATGATTTCGCCGTCGACGCGAATGTGGCCGGAGTCGGTCATGGTCGTTGTGTTGATCTTAGCACCGTCGGCACGCGCCTTTCGAGCCTGCCGTCAGGCCAAGCTCGGGCTTTGCCAATGCTGATCTTATTTCCCCGGCTTCACCCACCGAAGGGGATCCGGTGTTCGGCAAGAAAGTACAGGAAGCGAGCGAGCATCGCGAGACCCCCAATGTCACTACTAAATGTGAGGACCCTTTCCATTCCCGAGCGATAGATAACAGTCACTCTCGTTCTGCCCTCGCTCTCTTGCTGGGTGTAGCAAACCGCTTGGTGCAGACCTTCGTCCGTCACTGCCGTCGTTTCCCCCGTGCGCAGATCAATGCGCCACCACGCCAGGCGTCGCACCTGGTCGATGGCGATTGCTTGTTTTGGCGCTAACGCGACGAACCCACGGCCTAGGTCGTCGCGCATGCGGAGCGATAGAGCATTTTTTTCCGAAGTCAAAAGTATTGACAGCACACCCTCCTTGTCGGCCTTTTCGAACACGGAGCTAGTACTGAACGCGGGCTCCCATTTGGTTTTTTCGCCGGCAGATGCACGGATGAGCTCAACAAGAACGCGTTCGAGAGTTCCATCCACGACCCCGCGAAGAACTCTGGCCGAGAAGACATCCTCTGGATGAGGCCCATATGCCAGGGCACGTGCGCCGTCACGCCGCAGATCAATGGCGAGGCGTACTTTCTCTGACACGCTGGATAGCTCGCCCATCTGAAGGCGCGGAGAATCCGGATAGAACAGGATGACTGCTCGCTCTGCCTTGTCAAGGCGGCCCAGCAAAGCATCCGAGCCCACGACGAAGGTGATGTTGATCCGCCGCAGCACGGCGCGAGCATCCCTTTCCTCGCCTTCCCCACGAGGTTGATCCGTGCTTAATGCCGAGAGATGGGCCGAATCAATGCGACCGGTGGTGAAGAAGAGATCGTAGATGGCTTTCGTAACGTCCAACACTGTCCCCGCCTGAGCGCGATTGCGCACCTCATCCTCGCCGAGGCTCTTGCCTGAATCCCGACGGTCCTTGCCAACGATGTCGAATATCTCCCGCATCACCGTCTCGGTACGGCCACCCGGGGCGATGAAGTCGAATTCGACATGCTCCGCGGTCGCGGTCGGTACTGGATGTCGCGTCCCTGTTCCCGCGAGCATTTGGCCTATACCGCCAAGCCCCTGACCCGTGGACGGCTTCTGACGAAAAGACTCACCGCTGATCGATTTTTCGGCGACGATCAACACCGGCTTCACGCGGCCGGTGTCCCCAGCCGCCAAGGAGATCGCCTCGGCGATTCCCGTCGCAGGGCCTTTCCAGTTTTCGGGCTGGTGGGTGAGAACGAGGTCCATCCCCGACAGGTCGGCTGCCCGTGCTGTATGGGACAGGATTACACGTCTCTTGGGTTGACTATCGGTGTACTCTTCAAGATTGATGCGAATCGCTACCCGATGAAATAGCCGGTCCGGCAGTGCATCGACCGATTTGGTCTGTCCTTCGGTGTACGTCCGGCCGGGCGCCGCGTCGGCGAACGACGTATCGAGATCTTTCCAGGCGCCGTTCTTCCACCACTGCAGCCACCAATGGTCCTCCGTCTCCTTGAAAAGTGAATCCAGGCTGACAGCCGGCTCGGGGGCCAACGTCTTCTCCATTTTCTTGAGCTGATCGCGGATAAGGCCGTAGTCCCGCGTGACGCCGGTCTCCAGAGTCCGCAAGGCAGCCTTCAGGGTCGGTGAAGAGCCCCCAGCGACCCTTGAGAGGACCGGCCCCGGGCGTTTCGCCCACATCGAAGTGACAAGCTCTCTCGCTTGGTCCTGGGGCAAGGGGCCATGAACGAAGCGAACCCGCTGACCCGATTCTGCCAGCAAGCTGGCCAAGAGCGCCGCCCGGTCCACAGAATTCCCCGCCATCGCCAGCAGGGTGCCGCGCGGCCCGCGCAGACAACCCGGGTACACTTCGTAGGCTACGTGGTCGCGCACAAATTCGAAAATCTTCTGGGGGTCCTTGCCCAGGGCGGCCGCGAAATGCCTGGGCGCTACGTGAGTCAGGTCAAACGTCCGAGGCACCGGCAGCTTGAGGAAATCGGTGGACGGCCCTTTCATTCCCGGCCCCCGCTGACTGATAGGCCAAGCGTCGCCATGTTTGACGGGCGCCGTGTCTTGGGCCAGACCCAAGGACCAGGGGAAGACGACCGCCATGGCCATAGAGAACCGCAATTGCCGATGTTTTCGCCTGGAGATCGCGCGCATGGCCTACCTCCCCGAGAGAATCAAAGAAAAGTGGGTATTGTCCGCCGCTGCCCTGCTACTTTTGCGGGCTTTGCAGGTGTCCTTCACTGTCGAGAGTCAGCTCCATTTTTTGGCCGGCTTCGACCTGGATCGCGAGCGGCGCCGACTTAACCCCCATCAGGCGAACCTGGTATCGACCCGGCTTGATGGATAAAGGAGCACCGTTGACCTCACCGCGAGTGACTTCGGCACCGTTCTTCTGGTCCAAGACCAGATAGGCGGTCTGGAGTGCCGCCTTGAGAGCGCCGGCCAGTTGCCGGGCGCTCTTGACGTCGTAGTACTTGCCCCCGGCATGCCGGGCGATTTCCTTGAGCTCGTGTTCCTCGGCCGGCGGCACACCAAAGCCGACGATGTTGACCACCAGCTCCATCTCCCCATTCTTGTAGGCGGCGGCCACGTCTTCGAGCTTGCCGCCGCAAGTCTCCATGCCGTCGGTGACCACGTTGACCATCTTGGGCCCGGGCCAACCCCCCGACAGGTCTGTCTTGGCCTGGAGCAGGGAATAGACAAGCGGTGTCGCCCCTGCCGGCTTAACCTGATTGATCCAGTCCTTGATCAGCCGGCGGCGATCCTGTTCTTCGATGCCGCCGATCGCGATCTTCAGCTCGCTGTCGGTGTCGTAGCGAGGGTCGTTCTCGGCCGGCAGTCCGGGGTTGTCGCCCCAGAAGGCCATGTGGCCGAAAACTCGCAAACCCACCCGATAACCGTCGGGCAGTTCGTCGACGGCCTGGTTCATGATCCGGCGGGCGACCAGGAACTTGGGCTCGCCTTCCACGGGATCCTTCATACTGCCGGAGCAATCGAGTACCAGTTCCATGGCCGGCACCAGGACAGGCGGCAGGCCGGTGCCCGGGTAACGAACGGCAAGGGTTGACGGTCTGGGTTTTTCCACGACTTTCGGCCGGGTCGCCACCATTCCGGTAAGGGACAGCGTTGCTCGCCGCAGGAACAGGATGGCGTAGCAGGTGTCGAGATAGGGCGTGGGCGTGCGGGCTCCGGTCGCTGGACTCTTCTCGGAAGCCCAGGAGCCGTCGCCGGCTTGATGCGCCAGAGGTAGCGTGCTCCGGCGGGATACCATTCGTTGTCGCCCAGGAACTCGGTGCCCGCCAGAACGCCCACGCGCTCCAATCCGTAAAGGTAGTAGTAGTGATTGCGGGGCTGTGACACAGACTCATAGCCCGGGTTCTCCTCTACTGTGAAATGCCCGGCGAGCCACTCCAGCCCTTGCACCATGGCCGGATCGGGAGCCGACTTGTCCAGGCCGAGGTAACGGCGGGCGATGATCAGGCTGGCGAGCCCGGCACACGTCATGCTGCCGTTGGCTCCGAAGTTGCCGTAGCCCCAGCCGGCGGATGTTCCCACCTCGGCGATCTGCTTTTCGCGGAAATGCTTATCGACCCGCACCCACACTTCGCGAGGAATCTTGATCCCCGCCTGCACCGCCGAGTGCAGACTCAACACGGCGAACTGCGAATTGGAGTTGTCCCAATAGCTTTCCGGTTTGTTGATCAGGCCGCGGCGGACGACTTCCAAACGAAGTCCCTCCACCGGCTCGGAAGCGGCCTTCTTCTCGTCGCCGATTCCCGGGACCGCGTCGCCGTATCCCCACACGAGGCGCTCCGGGCTAAAGCCTTGATTCTCGACGAGCCACTGGGCGCACTCGAAGACGCGCTCGCGGTACCGGACCGGGTCCCAGTCCCGCAGGGCCATGGCGGTGAGGGCGGTTGCATAAGTGCCCGCGCCGATGTTCAGTGGCCGGCGCAGCAAATAGTCGAGGCAGCGGTCCGCCAGTTCCGAGTCGCGGTCGAATTCCCCGGCGTGCAACAGCGCCAGGATGCCGATGGTCGGGTACACGTCTCTCAAGTTAAGCGGCGACGAGCTGAACATCTCCTGCTTTTTGAGCCACGCCGACCCCCTCCGAATGGCTTTCTCGACCTCTTCTTCCAATTTCTTATAGTTGACAGGATCGCGCTCCTTCTCGGTCTTGCGCCCGACTCGGGTAACGCGGGCCAACCGCTCGGGCACATCCGGAAAGCGCACGGCGACGGTCTGGCCCGACGCCAGCTTGACCTCGGCCCATGGAAAAGCACCCGGTCTGCCGCTTATGGCATACTCGCCCGGCGGCAGGGGCGTGAAACCCCAGCGCGCGTCGACGTGGGCCACCTGCTTCTGGGATATGATGTCAAAAACTTCCCACTCAGAAGGTGCGCGATCCGCCGGCGTGCGCCCGACGAGCTCAATCCCGCCGTTGATATTCACGCGGGCCGTCTTGCCCGCGTCGACGGTGACCTCGCTCCAGGGAAGCTCGAGCGCGTGATAGCCGACCGGAAGCAGGCTGAGGCGGTACGGGCCCGGTGGCAGCGGCGTGAACCCCCAGCGTTCGGCAACGTGGGCCACCGGTCTGGGGTTCTTGAGGTCGAAGACTTCCCACTGCAAAGGGGGACGATCTTCTTTCGAGCGCCCGGCGAGCTCGATGCCGGCGTCGACAGCCACCCTGGTCGTCTTGCCCGCGTCGACAGTGACCTCACCGTAGGGGATTTCCAGCGCGTGGTAACCGTCCGGCAGCAAACTGAGCCGGTACTGGCCCGGTGGCAGCGGCGTGAACCCCCAGCGCTCTGCAACGTGGGCCACCGGTTTGGGGTTCTTGAGGTCGAAAACTTCCCAATAGGCCGGACGGCGATCTTCTCGCGAGCGCCCCACCACCTCGATGCCGGCGTCGATATTCACCTTGGTCGTCTTGCCCGCGTCGACGGTGACCTCACTCCAGGGAATTTCCAGCGCGTGATAGCCGTCCGGGAGCAAGCTGAGGCGGTACCGGCCCGGTGGCAGCGGCGTGAACCCAAAGCGCTCGGCAACGTGGGCCACCGGTTTGGGGTTCTTGAGGTCGAAAACCTCCCAATGGAGAGGGGGACGATCGTCTTTCGAGCGCCCGGCGAGCTCGATGCCGGCGTCGATATACACCTTGGTCGTCTTGCCCGCGCTGACGGTGACCTCACTCCAGGCAAGCTCGAGCGGGTGATAGCCGTCCGGAAGCAAGCTGAGCCGGTACCGGCCCGGCGGCAGCGGCGTGAACCCAAAGCGCTCGGCAACGTGGGCTACCGGCTTAGGGTTCTTGAGGTCGAAAACTTCCCAATAGGCCGGACGGCGATCTTCTGGCGAGCGCCCGGCGAGCTCGATGCCGGCGTCGATGATCACCTTGGTCGTCTTGCCCGCGCTGACGGTGACCTCACTCCAGGCAAGCTCGAGCGGGTGATAGCCGTCCGGCAGCAAGCTGAGCCGGTACCGGCCCGGGGGCAGCGGGGCGAAGCCCCAGCGAGACTCCACTGTGGTGACCCTTTTGTTGGTCTGGGCATCCTCTAGATGCCACAAGAGCGGCGGCGGCTCCTTGTCGGACCGGCCGACCAGCTCAACCCCTGAGTCCCCGGGTTTTTGATTTTGGATCGCATTGGAAACTCGATTCAGGCTGAAGAAGAGCAACAACCCAAGAAGCAGGAGAAGCCTGTGAGCCGCTTTTGGAGGTCTCATCGAAAGCTTCCTCCCGACTATCGGGGCAAAATGGAGAGATCCGCACACCAAGTCTTGCTCCAAGCCTGGCGTGCTGGGCGGGCAACTTAGAGGCAATCTGAAGAATTGATGCTGGAGGACTCACGGCGACACGTACCGAGGTGTTTGTCCTTTCCAGTGCCGCGCGTTGTGTCTCTCGATGATCTCTGTGAAAGATGTAGCTCTTATGGACCATATAATGTTTCTGCGTCGTGCGCACAATGGGCCACCCCGCCAAACTGCAGATTGGTTCGCTCAAGCGAGCCCGCGCCCTTCAGGTAGGCCACGATTCGCCGCGTGTCTTGCGTCGGGAAAGGGCAGCCGAGACCGCTTCGCTTCCATCAGCTCCGCGCCGGCGCCGGTTTTGAAGCCGGCGAGTTTTGTGAGTCGCGGGCCACGTTGCGCCGCAATCTGCGGATCTGATCCTGAGCGACTACGCTCCACTTTGAGCGCAAGATCGGCGCGCCTGCAAACCAGCCTTCCGGCTCGACGAATGCCGCGTGCATCTCGACCAAAAGAGATCCCCGTTTGACGGTCAAGCGACTGATCTTGGCGTAGCTGATGCCGCCGGCATATGGCTTGACGGAGCCGTCGGGCTGCGGGTTCGCCGCCGTCGGCAGTTGTTTCCAAACGTTGCCAAACGGTCCGCCAGAGCCGAAAGCGGGATCGGTGCGCGACGCGACCACCATCGTCTCGGCCGATTGCGACGCCACAATGCGATTCGTCACTTCGAACTCGATGCGATCGAGCAGCCGCGCGTGAATGTGAGCATACCATTCATTGAGCCCTTGCGCCGGCACCGGCGGCTTGAGCTTGGCGGCGCGGAGGTCTTCGGTTTTTAACAGACGTGTTTGAAACAGCATGTTGGCCACTTCGACTTCCTTGTTGTCGGATCGCGCGGCCTCCTGGGCCGGATCGATCTGCGCGATGTCGGCATAGACGATGAACCAGAGGTCGACGACACGGATGATCGCGCCCCCAGCCTTGACGTCGCGAACCTTGATGATGTATGGGGCCGTGACCGACGGGCGCAACAAATCGTCCGCGGCTCGGTCGGAGCCGGCGACCTCGCGCAGTGCGGCTCGCTGGGCACCGGCATCCTGGCCATCGAGCATTCGCGGCGCCGGTAGCTTGACGACCTGACCGCCGGCCTCGATCCCCTGGCTGAGTACCAGCTTGTAAACCTCGTTCCGGGCGTGCTCCGGCTCAATCTTGGGTTCGTCGGCCAGGCATCCCAGGAGCAAAAAGGCGTGGAGCAGCATGACGGATCAATCAGGTTATGACCAGGGAAGCGATTTTGCGGACAAGTTTGCCAGCCGCCGGGTCGATAGTAAAGAAGAGACGGCAAGGAGCATTTTGGATTTTCGATTTTGGATTTTCGATTCGGGGCCGCGATCAGCAGGATGCGCGTGGTTCGCCGGTGCAAAATCCAAAATGTGGCGGCGCACTGCCTCCGAGCGAGCGGGCTCGCCAATTCAAAATCCAAAATCGACATGCGGAGTGCATTTACGATGCCAGATCGCGACAAAAGCAACCAGGAACTGGTGCGGGTCGCGGCGGTGGTCGAAGCGCCGTGTGCAACGGCGCCGGAGCGTGCCTGCTACGACCGCGAGTCAAGGCTGTCGTCGTGCTGCTGGCGGGTGTCACATCGATGGTCGGCTGCGACCATGTTTTCCCCGTTGTCGCCACGTTTCGCGGCGACGCCAATGCCAACGTCGTGGCTGATGCAGCGGTGCGGGGTGCAATCGAGGTCAAGCTGCCGTCGGCCGTCGACCCGGGCGAAATGACGTCAACGGTCGTTCGGCCCGGACAGCAGGCGTCGGATTCTGTGCGCGGGTTGCGCTCATCGACGTCGACGGGCCTTTGTTCAACCAGAACTTCGGCAGTCTCTACTCGGTGGCGACAACCCGCTGGCGGCGTTTCGCGACAAGCTCGACGCCGCTGCGGCCGATCCGCGGGTCGCCGCCGTTTTGCTGCGGATCAACAGTCCGGGCGGCAGTGTGACCACCTGTGATATCATGGCCGAAGAGCTGCGCCGATTTCGGGCTCAGAGCCGCAAGCCGGTGGTGGCCTGCCTGATGGAGCTCGCCACTTCGGGCGCCTACTTCATCGCGGCCGAGAGCGATCGCATCGTCGCCCACCCGACCGCACTCACGGGCGGCCTCGGGGTCGTATTCAACCACTACAACCTCCAGGACGCGATGGCCCAGCTCAACGTGGTGGCCGAGCCCGGTCAAGTCGGGTTCCAAGATCGATATGGGCACGGTGACCGCTCCCCTTGACGACGAAACCCGCGGACTGTTGCAGCAGATGGCCGACTCGTATCGCGACTACCTGCATCGCCGCGTCAAGGAGCGGCGCGGTGCGATGACGGCGCGCGATCTGCAAACGGTTCAGGACGGCCGCGTCGTGCTGGCCTCGCAGGCCCAGGCGCTTCACCTCGTCGATCGCCTGGGCTATCTCGCAGACGCGATCGCCGATGCCGAGGCACTTGCCGGTGCATCGGGCTCCGAGGTTGTGCTGTTCCACCGCGCGGGCTATCCCGGCCCGGTCGCTCTATGCGATCACGCCCAACCCCGCTCCAATCTCCGACGCCGTGCCGTTCAGCTTTCCCGGGCTTGATCGATCAAAGCTACCGACATTCATGTATTTATGGCAGCCGGACCCGACCCTGCCGAAGCTGGGCGGCAAATGACGGCGGCGGCCGACTGGTCCGGGCGCGACCCAGACCCGGCCGACTGGCCTGTGCTGGTGACCGGGGCCGGCGGGTTTGTGGGGGGCCACGTCGCGCGCGGGCTGGCGGCCGCGGGGCACACCGTGCGGGGACTGGTGCGGCGCCCGCCGCTTGTCGAGCCCGGCGATCCTTCAATCGACTGGATTGTCGGCGACATGCTCGACGCCGACTGCCGCCGACGATCGCTTGTGGGCATCCGGGCGGTCATTCACGCGGCTGGCTGGGTCTCGCTCGGCCCCGATCGCCGCGGCTTGAGCCGGGCGCTCAATGTCGATGCGTCGCGGCAACTGCTCGCCGAGGCGGCGACCGCCGGCGTCGAGCAGTTCGTCTACACGTCGACACTTTACACGCTGGCCGCCGGAACGCCCGAGGAACCTGCCGATGAATTCACGGCCTGGAACCTCCAGTGCGTCGACTCGCCTTACACTCGCTCGAAGCGCGAGGCCGAGCGCCTGGTGCTCGAAGCGAATCGACCACAGTTTGTCACGATCGCGCTTTGCCCCGGCATGGTTCAAGGCCGGCGCGACGCCAAGCCGACGTCGACCGCCATCGTGAAGGCGTTTTCGCGCTCCACGCTGGCCGTCGTGCCGCCGGGCGGGATCCCGATCGTCGATGCCGAAGTTGCTGGCGCTGGCGCATCGCCGGCGCCCTGGTTGCCGGCGAGGGAGGTCGGCGTTACGCCGTGGTCGGGCCCGTACCTCAGTTATCGCGACTCGGCCACACTCGTGGCCTCGATTATCGGCCGGCCGCGCGTGCTGATTCCACTACCAGAGCTGGTGCGGCCTGGGCTCGTCCCCGCAGCCGGCTGGCTTGCGCCGCTTTTGCGGCGGTGCGTGGCCCGACCTATCCAGAACGCTGGCCGCCGGCGGGTTCCTCCACCTGCACGTGCGCGGCGACCGGGCCGACCGGTGCTTCGGTTTGAAACACCCGCCCGCGATCGAGTCGATCGGGCGGAGCTTGTAGTTCGGCAGTTTGGTATGATGATTGAGAGCGGATGACTAAGTGGAACCGCAGAATACTCTGGGCGATTGTGGTGTATGCTTCCAGCCCGCACGCTGGGCAGGCGAGACGCCTGCACCACAAACATTGTGCGTCGCCACTTAGCGCGAGCCTTCGAGCTGCGGTGCATCATCAGGAAGCATGGTCATGGCGACAGCACTGACGCCTTCCATACCGACGCCGGTGGAACCGCCTGCATTTGCACCGATCGCGCCTCATCTACTCGATGACCTTTACCGGATGAACGTTGAGGAATACGAGAGGATGGCCGAAGCCGGTGTACTTGCCGATCGCCGCGTCGAGCTTATCGGTGGCTACTTGGTGAAGAAGATGGTCACGAAACCGCCTCATGTTTGGACCGTCGATGCCGCTCGCGAAGCCCTGGAGAGATTCATGGCTGCTGGTTGGCACCTTCGCGAAGAGAAGCCAGTCCGAATTCCCAAGTTCGATGAGCCGGAGCCCGACCTGGCGGTCGTGCGCGGAACGCGCGACGATTACAGTGAGCAACACCCCGGTCCAGGCGACATCGGCTTGCTGGTCGAGATCGCCGAACCAAGTTTGAGCTGGGACCGCGGGGCAAAGTTGGCGGCTTACGCGCACGCTGGCATTGCGACGTACTGGATCATCAACCTGATCGACCGTCAGGTTGAGGTCTACACCCGACCCAGCGGCGATGGTTACGAGGGAGTTGAGTTTTACCGCGGCGAAGACGAATTCCCAGTCGTGCTTGCGGCGCAGAGCTCGGCCGGATCACGGTCAGCTCCATCATGCCACCTCAGCCAAGGGTTGAAGGATGACGGACCTCGGTCCGTCCTCCTCTACGAGGCCGGGTGTATCCACGGGCCTCGATACGGCCGGGTCAGCAGCCGGTTGGCCTCGTCGTCGCCGACGACGCGGCCGGCCTGGGGGTCCCAGGTCAGCGACCGGCCGAGCTGAAGGGCCAGGTTGGCCAGGATGCAGCTCGTGGTCGAGATGTAGCCTTCCTCGATGTCGGCCACCGGCCGGCCGCGCGACGCGATCGCCGCCAGGAGGTCCTTCATGTGCCCGCGGATCGCCGGCGCCACGTGCCGCTCGAGGTCCTTCTCGGTCCGGTCTTCGGGGTACTCGCTCGAACTCATACGTCACGTCGCGGTGGATCGGCTTGCCCCCGCCGAGCGGGAATGAAGTCGTAGCTCATCACGCTGGCCTTGAGCGTTCCCTTGTCGCCGTAGAAGGTCGCCCCCCAGGGGTACTTGGGGTCGGGCGGCTCGCCCCAGGTGCGATGCTGCCAGACGACGTCGAGGTCGCCGAAGTCAAACGTGGCGGTCTGGGTGTCGGGGATGTTCGCCTTGCTCCCCTTGGCCACCAGGATGCCGCCGCTGCGAGCTGATCTTCTTGGGCCAGCCCAGCTCCAGCATCCAGCGCACCATGTCGAGCATGTGGATGCACATGTCGCCCATGATGCCGTTGCCGTACTCCTTGAACGCCCGCCAGCCGCGCGGATGCACGATCGAATTGTAGGGCCGCATCGGCGCCGGGCCGGTCCACATCTCCCAGTCGAGGTACTCGGGCGGGGCCGTGTCGGGCGGATTGGTGTTATTCCGCATGTGGTAGTAGCAGTAAATCTCGACCAGGCCGATCTTGCCGAGCTTGCCCTCGCGGATGATCCGGTCGCGGGCCTCGATCAGGTGCGGCGTACTGCGGCGCTGGGTGCCCACCTGCACGACCCGCCCGTGCTTGCGGGCGGCCGCCAGCATCGCCTGGCCCTCGGTCACGTCGACGCTGATCGGCTTCTGGACATAGACGTCGGCACCGGCTTCGCACGGCCGCGATCATCGGCAGGGCGTGCCAGTGGTCGGGCGTGGCGATCAAGACGATGTCGAGGTCCTTTTCCTTGAGCATCTCGCGGTAGTCGGCGTAGGTGCGCGGCGTCTTCTTGGAGGCCTGGCGGCCGGCGACGATCTCGGCGGCCTCGGCCAGCATCTTCTTGTCGACGTCGCACAGCGAGACGACCTCGACCGGCGCGACCTGGATCAGCCGGAGCAGGTCGCACTTGCCGTACCAGCCGCAGCCGATCAGCCCCACGCGCTTGGCCTCGCGGCTGGTGCGGCCTGCGCAAGCACGCTTGCCGACGATCGCAAAAAGCGCAACCCGCCGCGACCGTTCCGGCCTGAAGAAACTCGCGTCGATTCATGGCTGTGTGTCCCGAGAGATAGCCTGGAGGTTAAAAAAAAGGGAGCGGTCCCACCCAGGGAACTTAGCGGCTCGACTGGGCGTTGTCCATCGGCCTCTGCCGCGGGCGGTTGTTTCCGAGCTGCAATCGTCTTACAATTGTCCGTAGATTTCGATTAACGCGCGGCGGGTCGACAAGGCGAGAAAACGGATCGGCACCATGGAATCAGCGACAGAACAGGCAGCGACGGCTGGGAGACTGCGGGGCAGGTGGATTCGGATCGAGCGCGGCCGGTGGCTCACCCTGGGCATCGCGGCAGCGGTGATCGGCGTTGCTGCGCTCGTCATCTTCGGCGTTCGAACCGCCGGCCTCTTGCCCGACGTCGGCGATCCGTTCGACGTTGCGGTCGCGCGGCGCCCGGTATTTATCCCCGATACCGAAAACGCCTACGTGCTTTACCGCGATGCCACGAAAAAGCTGCTGAAGTTTCCGCAGACTCTTAGGGACGTCGATTTCGCGACGGTGACCTGGTCTCAGGCGAGAGGTGAGCTGCGTGCGTACGTGGACCAGAATGGTCAGGCTCTCGAGATCTGCGCGAGGGGTCCGACCGGCCGCAGGCGCTTTATCATCAGCCCGGCGAGCTGGCGCTCGACACGACCCTTTCCGTCCTTCAATACACCCGGGAGCTCGCGAAGCTGGCGGCCTTGGAAGGTTCGCGTCACGAAGAAGAAGGCGAGATGGAGGAGGCCTGGACGCGGTACCGCGCGATGCTGCGATCGAGCCGGCACGCCGGAATGAACGGCGTGATCATGGAACGCTTGGTGGGCGCAGCGATGTTCGAGCTGGCGGCCCGTCGCATCGTCCACTGGGCGGCCGATGCACGTGTTGACGCCCGGCTCATGCGCCG
The DNA here is from genome assembly GCA_963830625.1 of uncultured Isosphaeraceae bacterium. Taxonomy (GTDB): domain Bacteria; phylum Planctomycetota; class Planctomycetia; order Isosphaerales; family Isosphaeraceae; genus CAWHMZ01. Next base: position 278,759 of record CAWHMZ010000019.1, read on the forward strand.
GGCTCTCGACGACATCGTGGCCGCCGATGCCATGACTCCGCCCCTTTCCCGCGCCTTGAAGCTTGATTACCTGATGGCTATGCGCGACCTCGGCGAGCTGCGCGTGATGGTGCAAGACATTCCCATGCCGGGAGGGCGGTCTGGCTGGCTCGAGCAGGCGGTGGCCGCGACCGGCGCCAAGCCCGCGATTCAGCGGGTACGGCTGCAAGCGACCAACGACGTCGAGCGCAGCCGGAGAGTGGCGCGGCTACTGCTTGCAAACTGGCTGGCGCAAGCCGACAAGCCGGCATCGGAGCGCGCCCCGATCGCGATCTTCAAGCCGAACGTAATCTTCGCCGCCGACGCCGGCGCCCCGCCCGCCGTGCGCACCGTCGCGCCGCAGGTCCTCGACAAGGCCATCGACCACGCCGCATTCGCGCGGGAATTGTTTCGTCCGGATGAGCGGTTGGTCGGCGGGTCCACTCTGTGGAACGCGCCGTGGGATGAACGTTACTCGCTGGGGCGCGAGCCGCGCCGCCGCGCGGTCTTGATCGTCAAGCTGGCTGCTGGGCTGTACCGCCGCGAGCAGGGCAAGGCGCCGACGAGAGCCGGTGATCTTGTCGGGGGGTATTTGAAGGTACTTCCCGAGGGAATCAATCCTGAGGAGGCGATACCGGAGTACCCGTCTGAAGAGAAAAAGGCCGATTAGGATTACGCGTACGATTACGATTAAGACCAACACCAAGACCAAGACTAAGACTAAGAGCAAGAATAGGAAGAGGATCAGGAGTAAGAGCGCGCCTCGAACTCTTTATGCCGGTCCGAACGCGACACATGACAAAGACCTCGCTTCCGGAACAGCTTGAGGGAACAGAGCGACCGCGAACAACGCGGGCTCGGCTCGCAACCTGGGTCGTTTGCCTGGCGCCGCTTGCGGTCTTAGGAGTCTGGGTCTGGCAATTAAGGCACGCGGGCGAGCTTCCCGATGTGGGCGACCCGTTCGACGTGGCGGAGATGCAGCGGCCGATCGCCATCGCCGACCTAGATAATGCCTATGTCGCTTTTGCCGACGCACAAGAAGCTCGTCGAGCCCAACATGGATGTCTGGAACCTTGTCAGGGAAGCGAAGGGCGAGGCGATTGTCTGGTCAAAAGCCGACAGGCGCATCCGCGACCTTGTAGAAAAGAACCGGGCGGCGCTGGCGATCTGGCGTGAGGGCTGCGAACGGCCCGATGCGCTTTATTACCAGCCGGCGAAGCTGCGCTTCGGGTCGATTATCGGCCTGATCACCGACGCATCGCTCCTGGCGAGACTGGCACTCTTCGAGGCGTTGCGCCATGTCGAGAACGGCGAGATGGAAGAGGCGTGGGTCTGGTATCGCTGCGCGCTAAGGTGCAGCAGGTTGGTCGGGCGGCACGGGTGTGCCGTGCTCCGCCATTTTGGCGCCCGGATCCACGAGCTGACGGCTTCATGCATCGTGCGCTGGGCGGACGATCCTCGGGTCGACGCCCGGATGCTGCGCCGTGCCCTGGACGACACGCTGGCCACCGATGCGCTTACCTCGCCAGTTTCCGAGATGTTGAAGCTCGTGTATCTTATGTGCATGCGAGAGCTGGAAGAGCCACTCGACATTCTTCGCGAGATGGAGATGCCCGGCGGGAAAGGAGGCTTGCGGGATCAGGTCGTATCGCCGCAGCCTGTGCGATTCGGTTTCCAAAGGTTTCGGCTGCGGGCCGCCAACGACCCCGAGAAGAGCCGGCGCGCTCAAGGTCTTGTTCGCAAACTGGCTGGCGCAGGTCGACCGGCTGCCGTCGGAACGTGCACCGGTCGCGATCGAGAGACCGGCGCTGGTCTACGCGGCTGATTCAACGGCGCCCCCGGCTGCGAATGCCGTGGCGCCTGCGCAATCGAGCGCAGCGATCGACCACACGACGCTGGCACGACTCATATTTCACGACGATAAGACCGACAACGACTCGGGGTTCTGGTCGTGGGAGGCCAACCGCCCGCTGGCTCGCGAGCGCCGGCGCCGGCCAGCCTTGATCTTGAAGCTTGCTGCCGAACTGTATCGCCGCGAGCACGGCCGCCCGCCGGCGACCGCTGGCGATCTCGTGGGGCCTTATCTCAAGAAGCTGCCCGAGGGGATAAGCTTTGGCGATCCGATTCCCGTGGGTTTCGACTAAATCAGTTGGCAACGGACCTGAGAATCTCGCTGGACCAGGCTTCCTGATCGGGGCCAAGGGCCGGCGTGACCGGATCGACGCCGTATTGAATTTCGCGCGCATAAGGGCCCGCGTCATAGCACCGGCTGAAGACGGACTTCATGTCAGGAAAGGGCGAAGGCGTCGCAACCCTCGAAATGAACGGTTTCGCGCGCAGACCACCACTGCTTCTCAACCTACTCGCTCGCCGCGAGCCACGCAATCCGCTTTCTGATTCTGCTCGTTCCCATGCAACGTCGCTATTCTTGGGGTGGATTCACTGCTTGAAGGCTCTCGACCGATTCGTCCAATCCGTCGGATCGGTCCGATCCGACTCGCGCCACAAACATGGCGACAGAACTCGCGACGTTGGGCCCGAACCGAACGGTTCGGCACACTGTTTAAAATGGCATTAAGTAAAAGAAAACGTTCATGTTACTGCGGCCGCGGATACGACAAAGTTGAAAATAAACAACCTTCTGTTGCGAGCCGGCCGACCTTGTTACGATCCGACAGGAATTGACTGGTGCCGAGGCAATTCGCTGCTAGTCAGACTGTCAGACACGACGTCCGTATCGCGCCGCGCGGGTGATGTACCCCACGAGGGCCATGGTCGATGAATCTGCTTCCGACTCGGAGTTCGCGCCGGCGCGGATTCCCATCACCGACGGGACGGCGAGGTCCTTTCAGGGCGCGATGCTTGGCGCTCTGCACGGCGATCGTGGTTGCGGTCGTCGATTCAACTTCGGTCTGGGCTGGCGACGTCGTCCTCAAACTCTCGCAGCCGGCGGGCTCCGTCGAGGCCATCGAGCTCGACACCGCGGCGCGCAGTCTGATTGAGGTCGAGCAGGCCATCAAGAGCTTCGAGAAGCACGAATTCGACTCGTGCGTGGCCCAGCTTACCAAAGCCCGGAAGTTGCATCCCGAGCTGCCGCCTGCGCATGCACTCTTTGCCAAGCTGGCGTTTTTGAGCAATCAAGGGCCGCTGATCCGGCCCGCGCTTGAGCGAGCCGTTGCCGAGGAACCCGAGCACCCTGAGATTTACATTCTTTTTGGGAATCTGGCCTTGGCCGAAGGCCGTCTCACCGACTCGTCCGTCCACTTTGAGAAGGCGCAGGCGCTTGCGAAGGCCGATCGCTGGACTGCCGACCAGCGCAGCCGGTTCGAGCGGCTCTGCCACCAAGGCTCTGCGCAACTGGCCGAGAAGCGAGGCGACTGGAAGTCTGCGCGGGCGGCGCTCGAGGCCTGGCTCAAGCAAGAGCCGGCCAATGCCAAGGCACGGTATCGTCTGGGCCGGGCGCTCTTCGGTCTGGGTGAGGCTCGCCCCGCTTTTGAACAAATGCAACAGGCCGCGAAGGCCGACGCCACGCTTCAGCCGGCAGCGATTTCGTTGGTCTGGCTATTCACGCAGGCCGGCAATCTGACCAAGGCCGCGGAATGGATGGATTATGCGGCGAAAACGGGCCCTGATTCGCCGGCCGTGCAAACGGGCGTGGCGGCGTGGCTGTTGGAACGCGGTCGCGGCGATGAGGCCCAGAGCCATCTCGACGTGGCCGCCAGGCTCGATCCCAAGTCGGGCGAAGTCAAGAAGCTCTTGGGGTTGGCAGCGCGCCTGCGGAAGGATTTCGCGCAGGCCGAGCAGATCTTTCAAGCACTGGCCGACGACGCGCCCGCCGACGCGTGGGCGCGCAACCAGTTGGCCTTGGTGCTGGCCGAACAGAACGATCCGGGCAAGCGGCAGCGGGCACTCGGTCTGGCCGAGCTTAGCGTGCGGCAAAATCCCAAGGCCGCCGACTCGCTAGCGACCCTGGGGACGGTCCATTACCGCCTCGGCCGGCACGAAGAGGCCCAGAAGATCCTGGAAGCCGTCGTCGCCAGCGGCAATGGCTCGTCCGACGCCGCCTACATCCTGGCCCGCGTACGCGCCGCCCGCGTCCAGGCCGAGGCAGTACCCAAACTTCTCAAAGTAGCACTGAGCGCATCAGGAATCTTCATTGACCGCAAGGACGCACAGGAGTGGCTCGATCGCCTGACATCGAAGTCGAAACCAGCGGGCCAGCCCGGCGAGGCCCCTCGTTAACTAACTCTTACGCGTCTTCACTCGAGTTTTGCAACCGGAGGCAGAGGGATGCGACGATCGATGGCTGATCTCATCAAAACGGGGCTGCGGAGGATCGCGCCGGCCTGCTTTCTGCTGGTTCTTTATGGACTCATTCTCGGTAGCGCGCCGCCGGCCCGGGCGCAGACCTGGAATGGCAGCGTGAGCGACTTGTGGAGCAATGCGAGCAACTGGACGCCCAACACCTCGCCGAACTCGAGCTCGGCGACGGTCGTCATCAACACCGCGACCAATAACCCGGTCGTGCTCGACATCAGTCCTACCATCGGGACGCTCTCGCTCGGCTCCTCGTCTAACACGCTGGACATGAGTAGTGTCGACTTGACTGTCGCAGGTTCGAGCATCAGCAATGGCGGACAGATCAACGTCGGCGTCTCGAGTTCGGCGATTCTCTACGTGGATTCTTCCTCCCTGACGCTCTCGGGCGGCGGGACCGTCACGCTCGGCAACGCCAACTCGGAGATCGCGGGCTATAGCGGAACGAGTAACACACTGGTGAACCAGAGCACAATCAATGGACAGGGCTTCATCTACAACGTCACCCTGAACAATTCCGGCACCGTCAACGCCAACGTCTCGGGTGGAACGCTTTACATCTACAGTGCCCCCACGACGAACACCGGCACGCTTCAGGCCACCGGCGGCGGCACGCTCGAGATCTACTCCTCGACGGTCACCAACACGGGAGGCACCATCTCCACCGACAGCTCTTCGTCGGTGATCATCGACAGCTCGACGGTCACGGGGGGCAACCTCACCTCGACCGGGGCGGGCGTGATCCACGGCGAATCCGCAACACTGAACGGCGTGACGATTACCGCCGGCTCGACCTTCTCGAGCGACGCAGCCAACAGCAACTATTTGACCGGCAACCTGACCAACAACGGAAGCGTGCTGATCGGAGGTAGCGGAGGCGCCAGCAACCTCTACATCGAAGCCACGACGTTAAACCTGTCGGGCACCGGCACCGTGACGCTCAACAACGCCAACTCCGAGATCGCGGGGTATAGCGGAACGAGTAACACACTGGTGAATCAGACCACGATCAACGGGCAAGGCTACATCTACGATGTGACCTTGACCAACTCGGGGACCGTCAACGCCAACGTCTCGGGTGGGACACTGGAGATTGATTCGGCCCCCACGACGAACACCGGGACGCTCCAGGCCACCGGCGGCGGCACGCTCGAGATCATTTACTCGACGGTCACGAACACCGGAGGCACGATCTCCACCGACGGCTCCTCATCGGTGATCATCAACGACTCCACGATCACGGGCGGCAGCCTCACCGCGGCCGCCGGCGGCGTGATCCACGGCGAATCCGCGACACTGAACGGCGTGACGATTACCACCGGCTCGACCTTCTCGAGCGACGCAGGCTACAGCAACTACTTGACCGGCAACCTGACCAACAATGGAAGCGTGCTGATCGGAGGTACCGGCGGCTACAGCAACCTCTACATCGAAGCCACGACGGTGACCCTGTCGGGCAGCGGCACGGTGACGCTCAACAACGCCAACTCCGAGATCTTGGGCTACAGCGGCGTCGCATACAACACTCTCGTGAATCCGCTCACGATCAACGGGCAAGGCACCATCTACGATGTGACCTTTAGCAACTCGGGGACAGTCAACGCCAACGTCTCGGGCGGGACATTGGAGATTGATTCGGCGCCCACGACGAACACCGGCACTCTCCAGGCCACAGGCGGCGGCACGCTCGAGATCATTTACACGACGGTCACGAACACCGGAGGCACCATTTCCACCGACGGCACGTCGTCGGTGCTCATCTACGACTCCACGATCACGGGCGGCAACCTCACCGCGGCCGCCGGCGGCGTGATCCACAGCGAATCCTCGACATTCAGCGGCGTGACGCTTACCAGCGGCACGACCTTTTCGAGCGACGCAGGCTACAGCAACTATTTAACCGGCAACCTGACCAACAATGGAACCGTTCTGATCGGAAGCAGCGGAGGCTACAGCAACCTTTACATCGAAGCCACGACGTTAAACCTGTCGGGCAGCGGCACCGTGACGCTGGGCAACGCCAACTCCGAGATCCTGGGCTATAACGGAACGAGTAACACACTGGTGAATTCGCTCACGATCAATGGGCAAGGCACCATCTACGACCTCACCTTTAGCAACTCGGGGACAGTCAACGCCAACGTCTCGGGCGGGACATTGGCGATTGATTCGGCCCCCACGACGAACACCGGTACTCTCCAGGCGACCGGCGGCGGCACGCTCGAGATCATTTACACGACGGTCACGAACACCGGAGGCACAATCTCCACCGACGGCACGTCGTCGGTGCTGATCTACGACTCCACGATCACGGGCGGCAACCTCACCTCGACCGGCGCGGGCGTGATCCACAGCGAATCCTCGACACTGAGCGGCGTGACGCTTACCAGCGGCACGACCTTTTCGAGTGACGCCGGCTACAGCAACTATTTGACCGGCAACCTGACGAACAATGGGAGCGTGCTGATCGGAGGCACCGGCGGCGCCAGCAACCTGTATGTGGAGGCGTCGAGTGCGACCATCTCGGGCACCGGCACCGTGACGCTCAACAACGCCAACTCTTATATCGAGGGCTACAGCGGCTACGCATACAACACTCTCGTGAATCAGAGCACGATCAACGGGCAAGGCTACATCTACGACGTCACGCTGAACAACCAGGGGACAATTGACGCCAACGTCTCGGGCGGGACGCTCTACATTTACGCCGCGCCCACCACCAACAGCGGGATCTTACGGGCTGACGCGGGTGCGACCCTCGACCTCACGAACTCGACCCTGACCAACTTCGCCAGCACGGGCTCGAGCGCAGGCACACTGACTGGTGGCACGTACGAGGTGTTTAGCGGCACGTTCAAGTTCAATAACGGCGGTTTCACAAGCGACATCGTCACGAACGCCGCCACGATTCTGCTCGACGGCGCGGCGGGCGCGCCCAAGTTCCTCGATCAGAGCGGCAACAACGCGCTGGCCAACTTCAGCACCAACGCGGCAGCGGGCAGCTTCACGATTCAGAATGGCGTGAGCATTACAACCTCGTCATCCGGCTTCTCGAATGCCGGCATAGTCAACATCGGCGCCAACAGCACCCTGACCGTCGGCGGCGCCAATGATTACGTCCAGACGGGCGGCACGACGACGTTGCTCACCGGCACCAGCAACCTTGCCGTCGCTTCAGGCCACAACTTCGACTTGAATGGCGGCACGCTGCAAGGTATCGGCACAATTACCGGTAACCTGGTCAATGCCGGCGGCACGGTCTCGCCGGGCTTGCCGGGGACGATCGGTACGCTCACCGTCACGGGCAACTACAGCGATCCGCAAAGCTTCTTGGACATCCAGATCGGTCACCCCGGCTCCTCGCTGCTCGACATCGGTGGGACTGCCAACCTGACGGGCACGACGCTCGACGTCAGCCTGTTAAACGGTTTCACGCCGATGAACGGCGCGAGCTACTTGATCATGGAAACCGGCGGCCTGACCGGGATGTTCACCGATCCCGTGATTCACGATGGAAATATCACATTCACAGAGGCCAACATCGGCAACAACGTGTACCTGGACGTGTCGGTTTCGTCGATACCCGAGCCCGCCTCGGTGGTCCTGATGAGCCTGGGGCTGGCCGGTGCGGGTGCTTACGCGGTCGTTCGGAAGCGCCGGCAGGCGCGGCGAGCCTGAGTGAAGCCGCTCTGAACGGCCTTGCTTGATTCCGGGAGGGCGAGGCTCCTGCCGAGCCGGATGTGAAAGCGGCTCGCCGGGAGGCTCGCCCTCCCAGGACTGCGAAACACGATTTAGAAACTGTGCGGGCCGGCCGCTGCGTCCGATCGGACCGATTCGTCTGAGGTGTAAACAACAGGAGCTGGGCGGCTGCTCTGGTCTTCTGCGGCTTCGCGGAGCTCGGTCGGCCGCACGACGGCCGCCACGGGCAACGCCCGCTCGGCGAGCTCGATGAACGCGGCCAGGAGCCACAGGCCCACGGGCAGCGTGGCGAAATGGGCGTAGCCGTCGGCCGCGGCGAGCACCCAGCTTTGCGCGGGCAGAAGCAACACGATCGCGTAGGCCGCCGCCGCCAGCAGTCCCGAGGCCACGCAGGCCATCGCCAGCGCCATCACCAGGTGGCCGCCCTCTGCAGACAAGAGCCGGCGATAACCACCGAGCGCCGAATGGATCGTTCCCCGGCTCCAAGCGACGGCGCCCGCGATGCCCGCAAACACCAGGGCGACCGCCTGGAGATCGGCCAGTCCCCAGCCGCCGAGCTGCCAGCGGATGTACTGTCCCGTGACCGTGGTTTCGTCGCGGGCCCAGACCGGTATGTACGACCAGGCAAGCACGACAAATGTCGCGACGTAACGGGCCGGCACCGCCAGCAGGCACGCGACGGCCGATCCCGGCATGAGCCCCAGCGCAGGGCGCAGGTCGAACCGGTCTTCGCCGATGGCGTCGAGGCCGGCGTTGCGCAGCTCGGTCAAGATCCAGCCGAGCAAAAAGCCGTCGACGATCAGGAACAAGAGCGGGACCAGCACCACCTCGATCAACACGCAGCCGCCGCGCGGCAGATCGGCGCTGCCCGCACCGCGCGAAACCAGCCGGTAGAGCGCCACCAAGAAGGCGCTGGCCCAGATCACACTCGACCAGGTGCTCCTGCGCTGCGGGCCCTTGCCAGTCGTCAGGTCGGTCGTGGCCCGTGACCCGTAATTCCGCGGGTCGAGCGACGCGCGGAACACGACGATTCCCGCAAGCACGACCAAGGGCAGGTTGTTGGCCAGCCCGACCACGTCGCGCAAGGGCGTCATGGCGGCGAGGATTCCGTGCTCGAGCACGAGCTCCCGAAGCGCGTGCGCCTTGGTGAGCAAGAGCAAGTCGAGCCGGCGATTGTCGTCGCGATAGGTAAGCACCTGGCTCGCCGTCCACGAGACCACCGTGAAACCGATCGCGATCGCCACCAGCCGGCTGGCGCGCCAGACCCGGCGAGTGGCCTTCTGGACCAGTTGGATATGGCCGGGCAGGTCTACAAGCTGCCTCAATGTCCGCGACGGCCCCTGGACGAGCAGGACCAAGAGCAACAAGGCTCCGACGCCGGCCAGCAAGGCCCACAGACCGTGCAGACTGGGAACCGCCTCGGGCGAGCACAGCGTGAGGCTCGAGCACCAGCGCTTCAGCGCCAGCAGGGCCGGAGAGCTCGCGGTTGTTGCCGGCGCCTGGGCCTGAGCCTGTGCCCATAGCAACGGCGGTAGCGGCAGATCGAACAACCCCGCACCCCCTTGTTCACAAGTCCAATGCGCTGGCGACGGCCCACGCGCTCTCGTTTCGAGCCGCGCTCACGCCGCCTTTGCGTTCGTGGGGCCTGAATTGGCCCGGCGCCGGACGCACGTGAATCCGCCGGCGCCGCCTTCGACGATTGTACTGGACTGGCCGACGCGGGACCAGTTGGCGGGTCGGAGGTGAAGAGCAGACCTTCGGTGTTGGGAAGGGCGGGGTCGTGAAATCCGGCCGCGAATTGTGCGCGGCGCGAAGGCGATCGCGGCGGCCAATTCACCGCGGCTTCACCCTTCATCCTTGTCCGCGGCTCGGCTCTGGATGTAGTCACGCAAATACCGCAGGAAGGTCGGCAGACCGGCAGCGTCCCAGGCCTCTTCGATGGCTTCCTTGAGGCCCTGGTTTTCGAGCTGGAGATCGCGAAAGGCCTGCGCGTCGACCGCGTTCAAGCTCAAGCCGGTGACCTGGTCGTGGGTGTTGACCGAAAGCATGAAGCCTGCGTCGTTGGGCCACGGCTGGATCTGGAGCTTCATGTGCGGATAACGCTGATTGCCCAGCCGAAGCGCAAAGATCGGTGCCGGGCGTCCCGGCGCTTTGCCCGCGCGCTCGAACGGCGGTGCCGACAGCAACTCATCGGCGCGGCAATCTTCTCGCCACGCCAACCGGCGCTGCACCACGTCGGGGACCACACCGGCCGGATAGGCGAGTCCCAGGTAGATTTCGCTCGGCGCGCCGCAGCAAGTCGAGCCGTAACTCACATAGCTCACCTTGCCCCTCTGGCAGGATCGGCTCCATGAGCAGTTCCTTGGTTGCCGCCACGGATATTTCCCCCACTTTTACCCCATTCACCGCCCGATCGTCACCTCACCTAAGACTCCGCCTTCTTGACGGCGCCTTTTCTCGAACGTGACCGCTCCGCGCCGGGCATCGGGTCCATGTTGCAAACATACCTCACCAAGAGATTCGACGCTCCGGCGCGCATCTTTGTTCAATTCCCTTGTCTGAATGACTATCTTCTGTCCACTAAGTGTTCACCCGACCGACTCGATTGCGATCGTAAAAGTGTCTTGCTGCGCCGTGCTTGAGCACACGCAGACCGGCGTCGATGCCGTGAGGCTCGAGATTGATTGCGTCGGTCGCCTGAGTGTAGGGCTCGACCGCCAGAACGTCGGGCTGATTGGCTGGCGTGAAGACGACCAGTTCGCGGATCGCCCGACCGAAGGAGAGTTGCAACTCGGCTCCTTTGTCGCGATCGACAAGCCGCGCGACGCCGCGGTCGCCACTAAACGCGAGGTCCGTCAGCACGTCGTCGAGCTTGAGCCCTTGCCGCGGCTGGCCCACCCGGAAATCGAGCCGGGAGTCAACCGGGCGCACCTCGCCCGTCGGCAGGGAATCCTTGAGCACCCAGTAGCGCGACGCAGGTAGCACGACCGAGGTCCGCGCCGGGTCGCCTCCGGGTGAGAAGGGCAAGCGGAAGTAGGGGTGAATGCCGAAGCCGTACGGGAGGTCAGCGGCGGAAGGGTTAGACACGGTGACGGTCATCGACAACCGCCGTCCCGCCAGTCCGTAGCGAACCTGAAGCACGGCGTCGGCCGGCCAGAGCACGCGCGCCTCGGGCGACTGCTTGGAGATCTGGTAGCGACCGACGACGACCGCCTCGCTCGGGCCTGCGTGCTCTTCGACGACGTCCCATAGGGCGGTCATGGCAAAGCCGTGAATGGCGTTGGGCCCGTTGGTGGCCGGCAACTGATAATTTCGGCCTCCAAACGAAAATCGCCCATCGCGGATCCGGTTCGGGAACGGAAAGAGGATCGGCGTGCCGCTCCGCGCGGGATGACTGGGACGTTCGGAGAAATCGGCCGCCGACGCGAGAACAGACCGCACCTGGCCCGCCAGCGGCAGGCGTAGGTCAAACAGGTTAAACCCGTATGACGCCAGCACAGACGCCGCGGCTCCCGTCTGGTCGTCATGCAGCGAGCAGACGGTCTGGCCGCCGCGAACCTGGGTCTCGACTCGGAATGACATGGGCGGATCCTCCTACAGGGCGCAATCTTCGTGACCATATCTCGTCAAGCGACCGAGGTGGACTATCCCAGATTCGACCACGCCCGGCGGTCGATTGCAAACGGTGGGCCGGGGGATAAGATCGGAAAGACCATCGTGCTTGATCGAAACCAGCGGCGCCGCCGGTGGCGCTCGGCCGAGTTTGAGATCGTCCGGGCCCGTTGCCGGCGAAGTTCGTGCGCACCGCGCGGACCAATTTCGTTGCGAGCCCCCCTGTGCCCACCATCGCCGCCGCCGTCCTTTCCGAGTTCGTCACCCGCCTGCTGGCCGCCGTGGGAGCCCCGCGCCGACGCCGAGATTGTGGCGCAGAACCTCGTCGGGTCGAACCTCAGGGGCCACGACTCGCACGGAGTGATGAGGGTTCCGCAGTACGTGGAGTTCGTCGAGCGGGGCGACTACCGGCTGGGCGTGCCGCTGGAAGTGGTCCACGAAACGCCGGCGGTGGTCGTTTGCGACGCCCACAACGGCTTGGGGCAGGTGCAGGCGCATCGCCTGCTCGAACTGGTCATGCCCAAGGCGCGGGCTCTCGGTGTCGCAGTCGGGACGGCGCACGATTCCGGCCACATCGGCCGCCTGGGCGAATACGCCGAGCGCGCCGCCGAGGGCGGCCTCTTGCTCGTTGCAACGGTCAACAACCGTGGCGCCGGCCAGCGGGTTGCACCACCCGGCGGCATCGCGCCGCGGCTCGCCACCAACCCGTTTTGCGCCTCGGTGCCGACGGCCGATCCCGCTGCGCCGATCGTCGTCGACATCGGCACCAGCGTCGTGGCTGAGGGAAAGGTGCGCAGTCACTACATCAGCGGGCGTCCCGTGCCGGAGGGATGGCTGCTGGACCATGACGGTCGCCCCACCACCGATCCCAAAGTCTTGTACGAGCCACCCATGGGCAGCATCCTACCGCTGGGAGGCTCGCAAGCGTACAAAGGATTCGGTCTGGGACTGATCATGGATCTTTGGGCCGGCGGGCTATCCGGCGGCCATTGCAGCCACCCCGATCCGCCCTCAACCCGCGGCATCGGCAACCACGTGATGTTCCTGGCGCTCGATCCGGCTCATTTCGCCGGATCGGAATGGCTCGTCGGTCAGGCCAGCCGATTGGTTGAATATGTCCATGCAACCCCGCGCCGCCGGCGTGGAATCCATCATCTTACCGGGCGAACCCGAGCGCAATGCCCTCAAGCAACGATCGAGCTCGGGCATCCCTCTTGATGACCAACACTGGATGCGCCTCACCGAGCTCGCTGATCGGCTGGAGGTTCCGGCGCCCCGTTGACGGGTGAGCGTACGAAGTCGAGCTTGGCTTTGTTTGACGACAAATTGATTGCAATGAGCCAGTCGTCAGTTGACTTCCCGCGCAAACGAAAGTTGAATAAGTATTAGATGCCGGCCGAAAACCGCGATAGAGCCCCCGATTCGGACCTCGGCGACGAGTCGTTCATGTAGCGCTCGGTGCGGTTGCCGGAGCGCGCGATGTCGGCAGCGGACCCTGGATTGCGAAGATTAATTAAGGAGATTGGTCATCTCCGACCGCAGCTCGCCCCGCCTGTGCGACGGGCAGATTCATCAATTGCTACATTTCGAACGCACGCCCTCTTGACCGATGCGGCGTTGGCTGCTATGATGGATGTGTAAGATCACTGAAGGGACGGTGCGGAAATGCGAACGAAACCTTGCAAGACAAGTGATCGGCGAGAGGACGGTAATCGAATGGAATCCGAAATGGTCGTGAACGGTGCGATCGTGGATTCATGGGTTGAGCCGACGCGCACGGAGGCCGATGGCACTCGTTTGGTCTTGCAAGTCGCTCCGCGCGGTTGTCCCAAGGATCTGGTGATCGTTGAGGCCGAGCCGTCGCTGGTGCCCGATCGGCTGTGGCTCGAAGACTTGAGCGAGAACCTCTGCCACGGCAGCCCTGTCTTTGCCGTCGGTCGGCGTTCGATGAGCGGGTTTGTCGCGGCCACGCGGCTACAGCTCGCGAGGTAGGCCGATCGCCCATCGGTCAATGAAGTGCGCCGATTCGGCTCTGCGATAGAGTCCGCTACTGCTCGACGGCGGATTTGCCGGTGGCGCCCTTCGCGATTGCAGAAGAGTGTGACCTACCGCTTGAGCGCAGGCCCGCAATGGCAGACAATCGTTGCAGGCAGGCGCAACGTGAGCGCGGGCATTTGATTTGCGCCGGCGCGCCGCCATGGCCGGAGCACGACCGATATGAGCGATGGGAACAATCGCGGCGTTTGGGACTGCCGGCTGCGCATTTTGATGTTGCGCGTTTTCGGAGATGCCCCCAAGGGGCCGGGCCCACAGCGTAGCTGGGGCGGGGTTCCAGCCCGGGGCAACGCCTTGCGGCCCCTTGTGTTTTTTGGCATCGCGCTCGCAGCAGGAGCGTCGCCTGCTGCGCACGCGCAGCAGCCGCCTCGAGTGTCCGCGCCGGCGGCCTTGTCGCACCGGGTCGACGAGCTTCTGACAACCCCCGGGTACGAGCACGGTCACTGGGGGGTCTTGGTCGTCGACGGCAAGAGTGGACAGACGCTGTACGAGCGCAATGTCGACGAGCTGTTTGCGCCGGCGTCGGTGACGAAACTGTTCAGCACCGCGGCGGCGCTTGTCGAGCTGGGGCCGAACTACCGGTTTGGAACTCCGCTCTTGCGCCGGGGCGAAGTCGATCAGAGCGGTACGCTGCACGGCGACCTGATTCTGCTGGCTCAAGGCGACTTGTGCATGGGCGGCCGCACCGGGCCCGACGGCAAGTTGGTTTTCATGGACGACGATCACACCTATGCCGGCGGCAACTTGACCAGTCAAACTGTGCCGACGGACCCCTTGGCCGGCCTCGACCACCTGGTGCGCGAGGTCCACGCGGCGGGAATTCGCGAGATCACCGGGGAGGTGATCGTCGACGATCGCTACTTCGCGCCCGCAGCGACCACCGGCAGCGGGCCGCGGCGGGTCAGTCCGATCATGATCAACGACAACGTGCTGGACGTGCTGGCCTCGCCCGGGGACAAGGTGGGTGAGCCGGCGTCGATCACGATTCAGCCGGCGACGCAGTTTGCCACCGTCGACGCCGCAGTCACCACCGCCCCCGCGGGCGAGCGACCTGTGCTCGTGACCAACCCGGTCGGCCCGCGGCGCTTCGCTGTGCGGGGTAAGCTGCCGATCGGCCACGCCCGGGTCGTCAAGATCTATGAGGTGGACGATCCAGCGGCGTTTGCTCGCTGTTTGTTGATCGAAGCCCTGCGCCGGCGCGGTGTGCGGGTCGTTGCCTCGCCCCTCGGTTCGAATTCAACGTCCGCCCTGCCGCCGCGCGAGCAGGTGGCCCATTTGCCCAAGGTGGCGGAATACACCTCGCCCCCATTCAGCGAATATCTGCGTGTGATCTTGAAGGTCAGCCACAACCTTCACGCCAGCACGCTGCCGCTGCTTCTGGCAGCGCGCCACGGCGAGCACACCTTGAGCGAAGGTCTGAAGCGCCAGGGCGAGATACTGAGAAGA
Organism: uncultured Isosphaeraceae bacterium; assembly: GCA_963830625.1. Classification (GTDB taxonomy): domain Bacteria; phylum Planctomycetota; class Planctomycetia; order Isosphaerales; family Isosphaeraceae; genus CAWHMZ01. The sequence continues at coordinate 293,906 of CAWHMZ010000019.1, forward strand.
TTGGGCATCGAGCGCGGTACGGTTTCGTTTGGAGGGGGGGCAGGGGGCGACAGGGCCGATCTGGTCACGCCCCGCGCCGCGGTGGCGCTGCTGCGCGCGATGGCGGCACGCTCCGAGTACGCCGCTTATGAAGAAGCCCTGCCGATCCTGGGCCGTGACGGCACGCTGGCCAAAGCCGTCGGCGCCGACAGCCCCGCCCGCGGGCACGCCCACGCCAAGACCGGCACTTACTTCGTCGACAATGCGCTCGACGGCACCGCCATCCTCACCAGCAAGGCGCTGGCCGGCTATCTTGAAACGGCCGCGGGACGTTCGCTCGTGTTCGCGGCGTTCGTCAACAACCTTCCCCTCGATGCTCCGGGGCGCTACCGTTCGGTCTCCGACGCGACGGCCGCAGCCGGGCGACTGCTGGGCAAGCTGTGCGAGGTGCTGTACGCCGACGCCGGCGAGAGCGCACCGCCCAGTGCCGCCTCGCCCCCGCGCCGGCACTCGGTGCATCGCAGGCCAGTCAGGAGGTCGCCCGACCGCCCGTTCGCTAGTCTAAACGATCGTGGTTGCCGCCGACCGCCGCCGTTGCGTCGTCAATCGCCTGGCCTGCTCCCCTCGTTCGCTCGTGCCATTTCAGCGCGGTCTCATCGACCTGGCGCATGGTCTCGCGAAACCGCACCAAGAGCGGTTGAGCTTGACGCGTGTCGTGCAAATCTCGCGACTCGGCGGGGTCGGCCACGATGTCGTAAAGCTCTTCGCGGCCGTCCTTGCTGCGGACGTAGAGCTTGCCGTCGGCAAGCAGCGAGCGAGCCGTCTTGGCGCCAATGGGAACGCGGCTGAGCTCATCGGCCAGCTCGCTCAGGATCGGTTCCTCGGGCGCGCCAAGGGCGGCCGCGCCTGTTGACCAGTGCCGCGCCAGCGACCGGCCCGGAAACGGCGACTGGGGCGCCAGCCCGATTAAGTCCAGCACTGTCGCCGGCAGGTCGCGCAGACTCACCGGCGCCGCCACGGCACGTCCTCCGGGAACTCCTTTCGGCTGGACGATCACGAGCGGCACGTTGATCACTTCATGGTACAGGCTATGCCCGTGGCCGTAGCCGCCGCGCTCACCCAGCGCCTCGCCGTGATCGGCGGTCACGATGACGAGAGTGTTTTCGAGCAATCCGCGCGCCTCGAGCTCTTCAAAGAGACGACCAAGCTGGTCGTCGAGGTAAGCGATGCAGTCGTCGTAGGCGTCGCGTGCCAGCTCCTTGGTTCGCGGGGACATTGGTTTCGTGGCCACCCGCAGCCAGTCGCGCAGGTTGGCCAGATCGGTCTTGTTCGCGGGTCGCACGCCGAAATGCCGCGTTGCCGTGTCGGGCACAAGATAGGGATCGTGAGCGTCGTAGTAATTCAGAAAAGCGAAGAACGGCCGGCCGCCGCGTTCGCTCGCGAGCCAGTTGAGGATTTCTTGATTGATCGTGACGGCATCCTTGCGATCGAAGTAGGCGTTCTGCCGGTTAGCGCAGCCCTGGCCGAGATGTCTGAGAATGTAGCGGCCCAGAAGCGAGCTTCTGAGGACCTCGATGGGAATGAGCGCAACGTCCTCGTAGTGCACAAACCCGCGACCGAGGCCGTACCATCGGCTGCAAAAGTAAGTGTTGGCGACGAAGCCCGCTGTAGCGTAACCGTGATCCCTGAGGAACTCGGCGAGGGTTGGATGGGTCGCATCCAGCGGGCGATCGATCCGAGAGGAAAGCTCGTGCGGCCAGCGCCCCGTGAACATGCTGGCGTGTGAGGGCAAGGTCCATGCGCCCGGCGCATGCGCCTGATCGAACCGCACGCCGGAGAGCGCAAGCTGCGTCAGGTGGGGTGAGGTGTTGCGCGGGTAACCGTAAAGGCTCAGGCTCTCGGCACGGACGGTATCGAGCACGATGAACAAGACGTTGGGCGCGCCGGCGGCGCCGGCGGCAGGAGATGCGCAGCGAGACGTTCTCGACGGCCGTTGACGCTGAAAAGAACGCCCAGTACGCCGACCATGAACACCAAGCTGCCGGCCGCCACCCGGCCTGGCCGGCGCGTCTGCCAGAGGGCCACCCGCGCCAGTTGGCAGGCGACGCCGCCCGCCAAGGTCACGTAGGCGATCGTCGACAGCCCACGATAGGCCAACAGAAGAGAAAGCGCCGCGACGTAGCAAAGCCCGTAGACGGCCACCGTCGCGATCCACCGCCATCGGGTACAGATGATCGCGGCCGCCGACACGACCGCGCAGAGACCGCAAAGCAGGCAGTGCGAGAGCGGGACCATCCAGAGCGCATGCTGATTGAGCTCGAGGGCGCTCACGGCCGTGGAGTCGATGAGCCGGCGGCGCGCAAAGAGGATGACCAGCTCGAGCAAGCCGGTTGCCAGGCCGAGCCAGGCGGCCAGGCCCAGCAAGTTCACGAGGCGAACCGCGTGCGCAATTTGCTCGGGCCTGCGCCGCTCTATCGGCTCGCAGAGCGCTGGCGCCGCGAGGACGCCCGGCGCGCGGATTAACTGTGTCATGATCTTGTCTCCGCATTCGGCTCCGCAGCCATGGGCCCGACCGCGGCTGCGGTCAGTTGCGTGCTGCCTGCGAGTGCGAGTCGTCTCGAACCGGGAGATGATGCCGGCTCGTCGACGCGACCCGGAGCGAGCGCCGACGGACACGCTGGCCGACTCGAGCGACCAGCCGCAGGGAACTTCGCCCCAGCATCATCGCGACGCCCGCGATGGTCGCCACGATCGACGTGACAGGCAGGAGCGTTTCTGGTGAAAAATAGCCGAACAACAAGTCACTGGCGCGCATGGGTAGCGCCTCCCATTCCAGGCCCTCGGGAATTCGATCACTCGACGCGCTGTGCCGGTTTCTGCCCCGAAACATCGCAGAACGCGCATCGCTTCCCGCCGATCGGCCGCTGCCAGCGAGCGCACTCTGGGCTTCTGCGGGGGCGATGAGCGCCTCCGCCAATTGAAGCGAATGCAAGGGGAAAACCGGCCGACAGTGACCTTAGCAATTGCATCGGCAGAGCCGGCGAATCAGGCCGTTTGTGCGCCCGTCGCCGTCGCCTGCGGCCACCAATGAATATCGGGGCCTTGGAGCGTCGGAAATGAGCTCGATCGACGCAAGATCGTCTACGGCTGGCTCGTTACACTGCGTGTGCCGGCAAGTATTCCAATCGATTTCCAGCCGGACAGGCTCGCAAACTTCGTCGGGCGAGCCGTCGTCATCGCGCACAGCGCCGGGGTCGGCCAGGACTGGACACAAGAACCGCACGGCGTGCAAGGACGCCATGTCGTTCGCGTCGGGAGTAACTCCCTGGATCGCGATGGCGATCAGCACGAGTTGAAGCCAGATCGAGTGGTAAAGCCTTCCCTGGCCCATGATGTCGACCTGTAACGGTCGCTCCGACGACGTGAACCCGGCACGTTGTGCCTGATGTTTGGGATTATCGACTGGTACCGCCGCCAAGTCTAGTCAAATGATGCGAATACGTCGTAAAGTTTGATTAAGGAAGATGGAGGAGCTGCCGCTCGCCCATGCATGCCTGTGCGCAGTGGCGATCGACCCCGACGGTATCATCCGCCGGTCTGGGTCGCCGCGTACACCGTCTTCGGCCACCAGCAGGGCGCTGGCGCCGCTGGGATCCCGATTGCCGGGATCCTCGGAGTTGAAGGAGACGAAGACGCCGCTGTCCGAGGAGGGGTAGAGGATGAGCTCGGAGTTGAATCCGGGGACCTGTCCGCTCTTGGAGACCTCGGTGGGCCCGGTGCTCGTGTCGATCGCGGTATCCCATCCCAGGCCGCGCACGGCGTCGGAGGCGGGGATCACCCCGTATTGCAGGCGTCGGCGTCGAGGTCCACATCAGCTCGTAGGTCGCCGGATCGAGGATGCGGCCGGAGAGAAGTGCCGTCATGTAGGTGGCCATGTCCTGGGCCGTCGAGACCATCCCGGCGGAGGCGTACATCGCCAGTCCGTTCTGTACCTCGGCCTTCCGCCACTTCCCGTGCTTGGGCGCGTCGTAACCGACCGCCTGGTCCGGAACCGTCGCCGACCGGCCCAGCACCTGCGTCTCGGACATCCCGAGCGGTCCCAGGATCTGATGCTGGATGAAGGTGCTGTACTTTTCGCCGGTCCACTGCTCGATGAGCTCGCCGAGCAGGTCGTAGTTGGCGTCGCTGTACGAGGTCTCGGTCCCGGGCGTGTAGAGCAGGGGGTCGTTCGCGATCGACCGGAGCTCGGCCTGCCAGGGCTGGGGGCCTCCCACGTCCCTGATGCCGCTGGTCATGTCGAGCAGCTCCATCGTGGTGACCTGGGACCACTTGGCGGGCAGCTTGAAAGATTTAGTATCGTGCAAATAATCACTGATCGGGGCGTTCAGGTCGAGCGGGTGGGACGTGCCCTGGCTCTCCTGGTAGAGGAGCAGGACGCCGAGGGCGGTGAACGTCTTCGTCACCGAACCGATGTCGAACCGGGTGTCGGCCTGCGACGGGCGAGCCGGTCGCCACGTTGCTCGACCCCGTATCCTTGCGCGAGGGCGACCTGCCCGTCGGTGACGACCGCCACGGAGATGCCGGGGAACTGGTCCGAAGCGAGGTAGGGTTGCAGCGACCTGCGCGACGCGGTCGGCCAGGTCGGGCGACGCGGTCGCGTCGACCGTGGCAAGGTTGCCAGAGGCCATGAGGAGGCGCGGATCGAGCGCCTCGGCCTCGGGCCGCGCCCGCCGTCGTGCGCGCCGTCCGGCCCGATCAGCCGCCCGAAACAGGGCCGATCCGGTCCGGGGCTCCGACGACGGGGAGTGAATCCTGCCGCAACGCGAAGAGACGCATTGTGCCTCATCACTGTCATTTCGCCTGTCTTTCCACCGACACGGCTTACTGAGCGCCTTTGCGCAATTCCTATAAACGGTAAGTTCGGCAAATGACCTGTACCGCGACGAGCGAAATTCCGGAGAACAAGGGCGCCGGCGGGCCCGTTTCTTTAACGGCACACGGACGTTCGATCCGCGAAAGGCGATGCCTGTCACGGACTTTGAACTCTTGGGGCCGGAGAATTCGATAAATAGGAAAAGCCATCGGATTCAGGTCGAGCGGTCGAGAGAGACGATGATGCACGGTCAGAATCACCCCTCGGAGCAGACCCCACACCTCGCACCAGCCCTGACGGCGGTGATTCTGGGCGTCGTCGATGCTCGCGGCGTTTGGGTCGTATGCCCGATCTCTGGAACATCGCTCGATCAGCGGCGCTCGCAGCGCACGAGGTCATCATCCAGATCGGCAGTGCGACTGGGCCCGCTCAAGAACCAAGGCACCGCCTTGCAACAGGCGGCTCTGGAAACCGGCTGCTTGCTGCCGCTTTACGGCAGCTCGGAGCTGAACCTGCAAGCGGCTTACAATCGGCCTTTTCATCCGACCAACGTGTTCCACGATTACCCCACGGGATTCACGATCTTCCCGGTGGGCAAGGCGGAAACGACTTGCTTGATCATCCTGCAAAAGCTGGCCGCGGTCGGCCCCGCGCTAGAGGGTCGGAAAGTGGCGATCTCGCTGTCGCCCATCTGGTTTTTCGAGAGGCTCACGGCTCGGCCGGACGGCTACGCTGGCAATTTCTCCGCCTTGCATGCCGGAGAATTGGCCTTCAATACTCGTTTGAGTCTCCAGCTCAGGCAGGATGCGGCGCGGCGGATGCTCGAGTACCCCGGCGACCGTGGCGAATCGACCGCTCCTCAAGTTCGCCCTCGAGAACCTGGCCGACGGCTCTCCCGTCTGCCTCGCCTGCTACGACGCGGTACTCCCCTTGGGAATACTGCACAATGCGATCCTCCGCTACCAGGATCACTGGAGCGTGGTGAGTTATCTCTGGAAACATCCCGAAAGGACCTCGTCGCCCGATTTCGCCGCGCAGCGGCCGGCAGTTGGATTGGCCGAGCGTTGCACCAGCAGGCGGACGCAGCGTACCGTGCTCATTCCAACAACAATGAGTTCGGGATGGACAACCGACGTGGGACCGCGAACTTCGCCGAGATCTCGCAGAGCGCAGAAACACCTGGTCCGACGAGGCGTTTCTCCGCGCACTCGCCAGCGAACCAGGAATGGGTCGATCTGGAGCTTCTCCTGCGCGAGTTGACCGAATTCGGTGCCCAGCCGCTCCTCTTGAGCATGCCGATCCACGGCGGCTGGTACGACCAGTGCGGGATCACGCACGCCGGCCGAAGGGCCTACTACCAGAAGTTACGCGAGATCGGCGCCCGCTATCACATTGCGGTCGTCGACTTCGCCGATCACGATGCCGATCAGTCCTTCTGCCAGGATAACCTGGGGCACCTCGCTCCCGGTGGCTTGGTGCACTACAGCCAGGTCCTCGACGGTTTCTTCCACGACGCGATCTGCCACGCGAGTCTCGAACTCGAGGGAACGGAAAGAGTAAGCCATGAATCATATCGATGAACCGGTTCACCAATATCGCGTCCTGTTGACGCAGAACAGTTGGCCCAGCCATGGGTCCGGTTCGTGGCCCTGACGATTTACTACCTGGGAATCCTGGCGGGGCTGATCGCGCTTTACGGTAAAGGGGACTTCTCCACGCCCCCCTTCATTTACCAGAATTTCTAGGAGATCCCGCGTGAAAATCATCGAGCGCATCGATCACTGGGGCAGGACGACCCCGGATCGCGCAGCCTACAAGAGTGGGGGCCGAACCCTCACTTACGGCGAATTGTGCCGCAGGTCCGACGCCCTGGCCGCCCGCCTGGCCGGGTCGCTCCCTGAGAAGTCGCCGGTGGTCGTTCTGGGACACAAGGAGCCGGAGCTGCTGGTCGCCTATCTGGGCGCCATCAAATCCGGGCGTGCGTACGTGCCGGTGGATACGGCCGTGCCCCCGCAGCGGATCGAGCGCATCGCCGCGGCCAGCGGCGCCCCGCTGGTCCTGACGCCGGAGAAGGTCGCCGAGCTCTCCAAGCGGACGGGAGCCGGCCCCCCCATGGCGGCTGGAAACAGATGATCATTATTACATCATGTTTACATCGGGCAGCACCGGGGAGCCCAAAGGGGTGCCCATCACTTACGGGTGCCTGCAGAGTTTCCTAGGGTGGATCCTGGCGGAGCACGCCTTCCGCGAGGGCCGGGAGGTCTTCTTGAACGTCGTCCCCTACTCGTTCGACGTATCGGTGATGGATACCTACCCCGCCCTGGTGACGGGAGGGACGGTGACGAGCGTCACCAAGGCCGAGGTCGCCAACCCGAGGCAACTGTACGAGCTCCTGGCCGCCTCGGAGTTGACGACCTGGGTGTCCACGCCTTCGTTCGCCCGGATGTGCCTGGTCGAACCCACGTTCAACGAGGGCATGCTGCCGCATCTGCGTCGGTTCCTGTTCTGCGGCGAGACGCTGGCCCCGGACGTCGCATCCCAGCTCCTGGACCGCTTCCCGGCCGCGGAGGTCTGGAACACCTACGGCCCCACAGAGGCGACTGTGGCCACCACCTCGCTCCGGATCACACGCGCGATCCTCGAACGTTACTCACCGCTGCCGATCGGTTACCCGATGCCGGGCACCCGCGTGCTGGTGATGGACGAAGAGCGGCGCGAGCTGGCGGCGGGTGAGCGAGGGGAGATCATCATCTCCGGCCCCAACGTCAGCCCCGGGTACCTCAACCGGCCCGACTTGAACGAAACCGCGTTCTTTCACTTGAACGGCCAGCGGGCCTACCGCACGGGCGACTGGGGCCGCTACCGCGACGGCATGCTCTTCTTCGAGGGCCGGATCGACAACCAGATCAAGCTCAACGGCTACCGCATCGAGCCGGCAGATGTGGAAGCGAACCTGCGGGCATTGGCGGGGGTTCGCGATGCCGTGGTCCTACCAGTGCTCAGGCAGGGGGCCGTCGATTCACTGGCCGCCTTCGTGATCTTGAATGAGCGGCCCGCCCGATCAGACTTTCAGCTAGCCTGCGAGCTGAAAGTCCAGTTGACCGAGCATCTGCCCGCGTACATGATCCCTCGGCGTTTCTCCTTCCTGGAGACCTTTCCGATGAATGCCAACGGCAAGGCAGACCGGCGCAAGCTGGCCGAGGCCCTGACATGATCCCGTACGCGGATTTCCTCTATTTCGGCATCCTCCTGTACATCGCCCTGCCGACCTTGCTGATCCGGCGGTTCCTCGGCTTCTCGCGCGCGTGGGTCTTGCTCGCCACCGCGGCGATGCTGATTGTCCAGTACGGGACGGTCGCGCACCTCTTGCCGGTTATCGCTTCCGAGGGAGTCGGTCACCGGCGGCTCCCGGTCTCCGGCGGGCTCGCGAAGGTCCGCGATCTCTGGGTGGTGATGGCCTGCGGCCTCTTCCAGTGGAGCGTGGCCCAGGCGTTCCTCTGGATGAGGACGCGCACGCCCTGGTACTGGCCGTTCCCCGCGGCGCTCTTGTTGACCCTGCTCCCGCTGGTCGGGGCCCGATTCCTGCCGCTGGCCGTCCCCGGCGCCCAACTCGGGTTCCTGGGAATCTCGTACGTGACGTTCCGCAGCCTGGACGTCATCTTCGGCATCCGCGACCGGCTGATCGTCTCGCTTCCCGCCGACCAGTTCGTGGCCTTCCTCTTCTTCTTCCCGGCCATTTCGTCGGGACCGATCGACCGTTACCGCCGATTCAGTCACGACTGGAATCGCCCCCATCCCCGCGCGGAATTCTGGAAGGACCTCGATGGCGCCGTCCACCGCATCTTCACGGGCTTCTTGTACAAGTTCATCCTGGCGGCCTTGATCAAGAGCTACTGGATCGACCGCCTCGCCGCAGGCGGATTCTCGAGCACCCTGTCGTACATGTACGGGTACAGTCTCTATCTGTACTTCGACTTCGCCGGCTACAGCGCCTTCGCCGTCGGGTTCAGCTACCTGCTGGGGATCCACACGCCCGAGAACTTCAACCGCCCCTTCCTGGCCGGCAACATCAAGGACTTCTGGAACCGCTGGCACATCAGCCTCTCCACCTGGCTCCGCGATCATGTGTACATGAGATTCATGTTGGCCGCTGCCAAGGGTCGCTGGTTCACCGGCAAGTACACGGCCTCGTACCTCGGCTTCTTCCTCACGTTCGGGCTGATGGGGCTGTGGCACGGAATTGAGCCCTATTACCTGCTTTATGGTCTGTACCACGGGACGCTCTTGGTGGGGCATGACCTCTTTACCCGTTGGAACAAACCGCGGCGGGTGTGGGGGAACGGGCCGCTGTGGCGGGCGACGGGGACCCTGCTCACGTTCCACCTGGTCTGCCTGGGCTTCCTCCTCTTCTCCGGAAGGATCGGTCCCACGTGGAGGGCCGACCGGCTCCTTACAGAAGGGATTCTTCCGATGACAATTTCTGATCGCGTCCTGGACGTGCTTGTCGACGTATCCGAGATCGAGGATGTACGGCACGAGCCCGACGTTCGTCTGTACGACCTCCAGATCCTGGATTCGATGAAGACCGTCAGGCTGATCGTCGCGCTCTCGTCCGAGTTCGGCGTCGAGATCTCGCCCGCGGAAGTCGACCGCGAGGAGTGGGCGACACCCCGCAAGATCATCTCCTACATGGAGCGTAAGGTCGCCGCCTGACGGCACGACCCTTCCGCCCTGTCCCTGCCGCGCTTCTTCTCCTCAAGGAAGCGTGCCGTGAGGGGCGGTCTCGTCGGACTGGAGGGTAACGGCCGCGGCGTGCGGCGCGGGCGGCACCTTGGCCGGAGCATCAACTCGCTGGCCCTGGCGTGAGATCGGCTCGGCTCGAGGTGCCTCGAGTGCCAGGGCCACGTCTTCACCCTGGCGGCTGACGTGCAGCTCATGGGTCGGGAACGGCATCACGATCCCTTGGGCGGCGAACCGGCGCTGGATCTCGCGGCAAAGGCGATGGCGCACGTCGCCCGACATGCCGGGCTCGGGAACGAACGTGTAAAGGCCGAAGAGCAGCGAGGAATCGCCAAAGCCCTCGAGCGCCGCCGACGGGGCCGGGTTGAGCATCACGTCGGCGTCGGCCCCGGCGATTTGCAAGAGCAGCTCGACGACGCGGTCGGGGTCGGTGCCGTAGGCGACATTCACCTTGATCGGCACCCGCAAGACCTTGTCCTTGAGCGTCCAGTTGATCAGGTTGCCGGTGATGAATTCCCGGTTGGGCACGATCATGCTCTGGTTGTCGGAGTTCACGATCGTGGTCGCGCGGATGTTGATGCGGTCGACTTTGCCCGTCGAGCCGGCCACGGTCACGATATCGCCGATCCTGATCGGGCGCTCGAGCAGCAAGATGATCCCGCAGACGAAGTTCGAGACGATTTCTTGAAGCCCGAACCCCAGGCCGACGCCGAGGGCCGCCAGCACCACGCCGATCTTCGCCAGGTCGAGATGTACGGCCGAAAGCGCCAGAATCGCCGTCAGCCCCAGGACGGCATAGCGGCAGAGTGTGACCACGGCGAAGCGCGCGCCCGGATCGTCGGGCATACGCGGAAAAACCGTCACTGCGAAAAGCGTGCTCATATACGCGCCACGCCAGCGATCCCAGCAAGATGATCACCGCTGCTTCAAGCGCGTTGCCGAGCGTGATCGGATCCTGCCCGCTGCCTGACCAGACGGTCTTGGCCAGCAGGAAGCGGACCAAGGCCAGGTCGACTTCCCAGATCCACGCGGTCGCGAAGAGTGCGAGCGCGGTCACGGCGAAGGCGCCCAGCGCAGGCAGCCGGCAACCAGGTCGTCGATCGTGACGACATCGAGGGCGGGGTCGTCGAGCGCCGGCGCTCCGGCGGCCGGTTCGGGGCTCTGACCGCCGCCCAAGGCGCGCGCCCTGGCCGCCGCGCGCGCGCCACCGCCGCGGTCAGGATCGCCGCCCACGAATTGGTGGGCCGCGTCCAGCGCCAGGCGTTTTCGCTGATGGCCCGTGCGATCAGGTGATAGACCGCCGCCGCCAGCACGATGATCGCGGCCGTCTGGGCCAACCCGATCGCGAGCCGCTGCGCCGTGAAGCGGTAACCGCGCACGTCCAAGAGCACAATCATCGCGATGGCCGCCAGGACCAGACCGGCGAGTAGGCGCGGCGCCGGCCCAGCCACAGCAACCCGGCGCGGGCTCGCGACCTTGTCGTGGCGTGCCTGTCGGGTTGGCTCTCGCCGGCAATCACTTGCAAGGTTTCGGGTGGTAGAGCGCTGGGGGAAGCGAGCCATTCCAGGCAGGGCGAGCGACCTCGTGCCATGCGCAGGCACGTCGCCCAGATGGTCAGCTCAAAGCCGATCAACAGCATGCGAGCCAAGGCCGGCGCCTTCAGCGGCCGGCCTTCCGGCGCGATCAGGTCGTGGTCGAACAGATAAGCCGGCAGGAGGAGGACGACCGCCACAACGGCCGCGAAGCGTCCCGCCCGCCCAAGCTGCCGTGCGACCAGCGGTGGCACGTCGAGGTGCCGCTGCGGCCAGCCACCCGGCCGCGCCAGCCAGCGCAAGAGGTCGAGGACCAGTAACGCCGGCGCCAACCCGGTGAGAACGGCCGAGACCACGATGCCCAGGCTGCGCGGCCACGGGCCCACCCGCGCCGCGTATGCCAGCAAGATCAGGTACAACGGCCAGAGCGCCGCCCGAGCCAAACCGAGCGCCAGCGATAACAGGGCTCGCATGAGCACACGCTCCTTGGGTTGACTTACGATGCCACGTGGCGGTCGCCGCAGCCGTCTGAGGTTCGAAGTGCGGTCGGCTCGCGGTCCATCAACACTGCGAGTACGCGGCGCAGCCGCAAGAGGCCCATGGGCACGGCCAGCGCGGCCAGCGCCGTCGCCAGAAACTCAGCCGAGGGCTGTCCCCAGAGGTTGGCCTTGGTCGTCTCCTGCACCAGCCGCACCAGCCCCCGCACCAGTTGATTGAACTCGCGGGCGCTTTGCGCGAGTGTTTCTGGCCCGATCGGGTCCTGATCGCGGACCCAGAAAATGTGCGTGCGGATGAACCCATATTCCTCGTCGAGAATCGCCAGCCGGCGCGAAAGCTGCTCGAGCGTATGCGCCGACCGGTCGCAGAGCCGTTCCAGCGCGTTCCGCCGCCGCACCAGCAGGACGCGATGCTTCCGCTCGAGCTCCTTCGCGGTTGCGTCGGCTTCCGCCATGCGCGCCGGCGGAAGCCGCTCCTGCGACAGCTCTTGCTCGTATCGATCGTGCAGCGAATCCTGCAATAGCTCGATCTCGACGTTGGTGAGGGCGTTTTCGTAGAACTGGAGCTGGGCCTCGACCATCGCCTTCTCGTTCTTGACCAGCCGGTCGCGCTCGGGCCCGATCCGGCGGAATTCGTTGTTGAGTCGAATCGCGTCCAGCCGGCTGACCTTGCCGTCGTCCAAGAGCTCCTTGATCCGGCGAAGTCGGCTTCGGCACGGTCGGCCAACGTGCGCTCTTCATCCAGCGAGGGCGAAGGGCTGGTGGCCAGCGCCTGTTCGTGCTTGAGCACCTGCGATTCGAGCACCAGCAGCTCGGCCGTGCGCCGTGCGCGGAACCGCTCGAGCGGGTTGCGCGACAACTGCGCCTTGCTCTCCTCCTTGGCCGCGGCCCGCGTCAAGTCGCTTTCGTACTTTTCCGATGCCACGCGGTAAATGGTGCGCATCTCGACGAGGGCCCGCTCGAGAATGTGAACGTGCGCGGCGCAGACGTGAAGGTTCTGCTCGCAAACGCTCGAGAGTTTGATTTCCAGGGCAAGCTGGGCTTCGATCTGCCGGAGGTGCAGTGCTTCGGTCCTGGTTTCCCACTGGAAATTCACGAGCCGCTCTTCGGCGAGCCGGCGCAATGCGGCCGTCTGGGCATCGGTCGCTGCGGCCTCGTACTCGCCGCTCTTGGCTTTCAGGTTTGCCACCTTCTGGAACTGCTTGTCACGCTCGCCGCGATGCGAGGTCTGGGCGCTCTCCAGTCGGGCCATCTCGGCCTTGGTCGTTTCGAGCTTGGTTTTCCACGCTTTCAGCTCTTCGGCGGTCGACTCGAGCGCGTCTTTCATTTCCGAGCTGACAGCGCCGCCGGCGCTTCCCGGATTGGCGCGAAAAAACGGCGGCAAAAGCGTCTCGGGCGCCTTCGCGGCGTCTGCGAGCGTTTTCTGAAGCTGACGAAGCTCGGCTTTCGCTTCCTCGGCCTGCGACTCGGGGCTGGGCGTGGGGTTGGTAGCCTTTTGAAGAGCGAGCGAAAGCGCGTCGTACTCGTCCAACCGCCGCAGTCGCTGCTCCAGGAGATCGCGGAGCGGGTTCGCGGGCGACTTGATCGGCCCGGGCGAACCGGAAGCCGTCGCGGCGGCGCCGGCCGGGGCATCGGTACGCTGCGCCGCTGCGCCCACCGCCTGTGGGTCAGCAAGCGATCTGAGCCGCTCCTTCGTCTCGGCCCTCAGCCCGCCCACGTCGGCGTCGACCGGCGCACCCGGCCTCTGCCCGGCCACGCTTGCGCCGGCTGCCGGCGGTGCATCCGGCAAAGCACGCTGGACGTCTTGGCCGCAGGCCGCTTGGCTGGGCATGCCCATAGCCGCCACGATCAAGCCGACCCCATGCCAGGTCAGCAGCCGGCCATACGATCTGGCCCGTGCCGACTTGCCTGGAAGGGCGGGTTGCTCCGACGCGCGTTCTTGCGTGCGTGACCGGTTCATCGTGCGCTCCTCCCCTGGCTCGAACAGCCGTCGCCCTTGAAACTCGACCGAAGTGAGGGGCGTAACCTAGCCCGACCGCCATATTGCGGCAAGCCGAATTCTGCCCGCATCGCGGCGGCGAGCCGTGGTTGCGGCGCGGCGGGCCGCAACTAGAAGAAGCAGTGCGAACCCGCTACAATGAAGAATGATTATTGATAGAAGATCCAAGTTCTGGCGGAAATTGATTGCGGCCGGGACGACGCGAATCGGGGCGGCAATGCACGGTGAACAGTTAGGCCCAGTGATGGTTTCCGAGTCTCCCGTGGAGAAATTCCGCGAGTTCCTGGAGATTCGCGGCGAAAAGCTCACCGAGCCGCGACGCATTCTCGTCCGTCATATCTTCAATACGCACAAACACTTTGATGCTGACGAGCTGGTTCGCGACCTCCACAACGCCGGCCATCACGTCAGCCGCTCGACGGTTTACCGCACGTTGCGGCTGCTGGTCGAGTCGGGGCTCTGCGCGAGCTGCGGCTGACCAATCGCAGTGCCTACGAGCACGACTACGGCTACCCCGCGCATGATCACTTGCACTGCACTTCGTGCAACCGGATTGTCGAGTTTCGAAACGACGAGATCCTCAAGCTGCGCGATGCCGTGAGCCTCACGCACGGCTTCCGCGCCACGGGCCACCGCTTTCTGATCTCGGGGGTGTGTTCGGCGTGCAGCCGGTCGCATACCCCGCGGCGGCGGCTGGATCTGATTTGAGGGCCCCGGCCGTCATTCGAGGTAGCCCAGCTCCGACAGGCGCTGTTCGATGATCTGTTGCTCTTCGGAAGTATATTCGAACGCCCTGTGATGCGGCGCGTGAGCGGGCTCTTCGGGCAGATCATGCCGCGCCATTGTGAAGCTTGGCAAAGCAGAGTATGCGGCGGCGCCGGCGATGGGCTTGCCTTCGATGTGGTCTGGAATCGGCAATCCCAGGAGGGCGAGGATGGTGGGCGTGACATCGGTAAGATTGGCCTTGAGATGGCGGCCCACGGCGAGGCCGGCGCCTGCGAGCGCGACGATTCCCTCGGGCCGATGAGTGCCGGGCAAGTTGGCATCGGGCTCGACCCAGTCGCGGCCCGAGGTCAGCTTGGTGCGTACCCAGTAGGGTTCGTCGGGTAGCGCGATCAAGTCAGGGTAGCCCTCGCGTGCGGGGTCGAGTTCGTACGCCTGGGCGGTCTCGATGATCTGGGGAAAGAGCGGGGCGCCTGTGCCGGGGTGTATGGCCGAAGAAAGTGCCTGCGCGGCGGCGGTTCGTGCGTCGTCGATTTGGCGAGGCGTCATCCGTGGTGCGGCGGTCTTCACGCCGCCGTGTCGCGAGGCGCTGTTGACGTAAACCATCGCGGCCGTGTCTTGGTGGGGGGCGAAGGCCAAGGTGCGCTTCCAGTCGAAGGGGTACTGGGCGGTGAGCGATTGGTCAAACGACGCGGAGCGCGCTGTCGGGTTGTCGCGCTTCTGGCCCCAGAGCCGCAGCCGGTCGCTGGCTTGCAGGGTCCGGCGGCCGATGACTCCTGCCCATCCCGGCAGCCGCGCGACTCCCGCCTTGACCAGAATCCGATTGACGTGAATCCGTCCCAGGCAGGGCCCGAAACCGTGGTCGCTGACGAAGAGGACGGCCGCATCGCGCCGGTCCGCCAACTCGCACAGGCGGCCGATCGCTTCATCGAGGCCGCGAATGACAACGGCCGCCGCGTCATTCCACTCCGGGCGATCGACACCGGTCTCGTCGACGTTGAGATACGGCCAGACACGGTGCTGAAACGGGTCGAGGTTTTGAAACTGAACCATGAACACCGACCAATCGGGCACCAGCCGGTCGGCGAGCAATCCTCCGTCGGCGCGGCCGAGAAAGCTGTCGGCGGTCAAGCGGGCGTTGGTGGTCAGCTCTTCGAGCGACTTCGGGGCGTGCTTCCAGAAATAGCCCAGGCCGTAGGCCGGCGCTTCGGCCGGCCTTAGCGCGGCGAATTCGGGAGCCGCCGAAAGGGCCGCCTCGAGGTGAGGAGCGTCCATGCCCGACACGACGATGCCGCGAACCTTTAGCGGCGGATAAAGGCCGGGCAGATTGAGGCACACGATCGAGTGCCCGGCCCCGGCGAGCTGGTGCCACACGGTCGGCACGCGGATGCGGCCCGAGTGGTTGACCTTCATCCGTCCTTCGGCGGCATCGTAGTAGCGATGGTCGAAGACTCCATGCCGCGCCGGCCCGCAGCCG
The DNA here is from genome assembly GCA_963830625.1 of uncultured Isosphaeraceae bacterium. GTDB lineage: Bacteria > Planctomycetota > Planctomycetia > Isosphaerales > Isosphaeraceae > CAWHMZ01. The sequence continues at coordinate 309,726 of CAWHMZ010000019.1, forward strand.
GTCATCATGGTCGTCCAGGCTGCCGTGGTGACCGGCGGTACAATCGACCGGAGCGTGCCGGCGGCCGCGCGGCCGAGAAACGCGTCGAGGTTCGGCATCAGCCCGCGCTGCCGCATCGGGTCCAGGACGGTCCATGTCGCGCCGTCGAGGCCCAGCACCAGCAATCGATCGACGGTCTTCGCCATCAATTCAATCCTCGTCTTCCCCGGCTTGCCGGCTGCTCGCACTCAGCAAGCGGCACCACACCCGATCTCGAGCCTGCGCGCTCGAAGGGTCGCATCGGCTGAATCGAGCTCGATCGTGAAGTCGGCCGAGTAATAGTCGGCGATCTGGTAGCGCTCGCCCTTGGATCGGTAGAGCCGTGCCAACCGGCGGCGGACCTTTGCGCCCAGCGGCAAGATTGCCTCGCTCTGCCGAAGCCAGGCGGTGTAGTTCCGCACGACCTGCTCCAGCTTCATGTGGCAATCGGCCTCGAGCGGCGGCTTGATTGCGAGCCCCATGACCGTGTGGGGAAAGGCATGATAACCCTGATAGCCCGCCAGCCGCGCGGCATAGGGTGCTAGCTGGCGCCGCAAACAGTTCGGCGTCATTCGCCAATAATCGTCGGGGTAGCCGTGAATCCGGAAATTGAGCGGCGATGTGATGATAAACACGCCGCCCGGCTTGAGCAGACGAAAGACTTCCTCAAACGCCTTCTGCACGCCGAAAACATGCTCGAAGGTCTCGATGCAGAGTACCGTTCCGGCCGATTCGTCGGGCAAATTGATCGCCGTGACGTCTTCGACGCGGTCCACGCCAGGACCGGGCCGCATGTCGCAGCCGATGTAAGGTTTTTTGGGAAACAGCCCGCGCAGGTTTGCGTAGCCCTCCTGGCCTTCGACCTGGTACGCCCCGAACTCGAAAACCGGCCCCGGACAGTCGAAGGCTTGGGCCACCGCGCTGCAAAACGCTTTGTTGTGGTCGCGCATCGCCGGGGCTCCTCCTTGAGCCGGGCAGGGGCGGGAAGGCGAATGCCTGCGAGCCCAGGGCGCAGACCGAATCGCGCCCTCCAGCAGGCTGAGTCTCGGGGATGATAGCGCCGGTCGCGGGATCGGTCAAGCCCGAGAAGGCTTGACGTTAGCCGCGAGACTGCCGTTTTGGCAGCGTTACCACAAGACGCACCGCCGATGAGCGATTGAACTTGCGCCTGACCGGATGGTCAAGAGGTCTTTCCGCCGACAATCAGGATGGGCACAACACCGATCAACAAAGATTGGAGCAGACGAGCGACGCGTGCCCGCAGATGGGCGATCGCTGGATTCGGGGATGGCAAGGCTCGGGCGGGAAGGCCCGCGCGGACGTTTTGTCCGCAGATGTCCGCAGACGGACGCAGATGAAATACGAGGGGTAACAAAGAGTCTACAGTCTATATAAACATTAAGATTATTATGTAATTTCGTGCGATTGAATTTTATTCGGTTTCTATCTGCGTCCCTCTGCGAGCATCTGCGGATAAACCGCTTTTCATTTGGGCATTGCCGTCTCGTTCGGCTCGGATCGCTCTGCGGACGAACGTCAGCTCCGATCACTACCCAGGACGGCCAGGGCCGGGCCGCCGATGTGTTCGCGCGGCGTCCAGCGGCGCTCTTCGCGCTCCACGCGATGGTACAGTGTGTCTCGTTCAATTGGCACGCGGCCGGCTTCGGTGATCAGCCGGCGGATCTCGGCGACAGTCGCTTCCTGCGGCGTCTCGGCGCCGGCCTCGTGATAGATCTTTTCGTGTACGACCGTTCCGTCCAGATCGTCGGCCCCGAACGAGAGAGCCACCTGGGCCGTCTTGAGACCCAGCATCACCCAGTAAGCCTTGATGTGCGGGAAATTGTCGAGCATGAGCCGGCTGATGGCCATGACTTTCAAGTCCATCACGCCCGATGGCTTGGGAAGATGGGCCATCTGCGAATTGTCGGGGTGGAACGCCAGCGGAATGAACGTCTGGAACCCGCCGGTCTCGTCCTGGAGCTCGCGTAGCCGGATCAGGTGATCGATGCGATGAAGGGCCCGGTCGATGTGGCCATAGAGCATCGTGGCGTTGGAGCGCAGGCCGAGGCGGTGCGCCGTCCGGTGGATGTTGAGCCAGCTCTCGGTCGAGGCCTTGGCGCCGCAAATCTCGCGGCGCACTTCCGGATGAAAGATCTCAGCCCCGCCGCCCGGCAAGCTGCCGAGACCGGCGTCGATCAGCTCCACGAGCACCTGCTCGACCGTCTGCCGCGAAATCTTGCAAAACCACTCGATTTCGACGGCCGTGTAAGCCTTGATGTGAATTTCCGGCGCGGTTTCCTTGATCCAGCGGACCACGTCGACGTAGTAGCTAAAGGGGAGCTTATGGTGCAGCCCGCCCACGATGTGCAGCTCGGTCGCCCCGCGGCCGCTGGCCTGCCGCGCCCGCTCGACGATCTGATCGCGGTCCATCACGTAGGCCCGGTCTTCGCCCAGGTCGGCCCGGAACGCGCAGAAATCACACGTGTAGACACAGACGTTGGTCGGGTTGATGTGCGTGTTGACGTTGTAATAAACATCGTTTCCGCTGTATCGCTCGCGCACCAAGTTGGCCATCGATCCCAACGCGAATAGGTCGTTCGACTCTTCCAGAGCCAAGCCGTCGTCGAAGCTCAATCGCCGTCCCGCCTCGACCTTTTCGCGAATCGCATCCAACCCACGCGCCTGCGCCTGCCATCGCTTGCCCGTCCTCTCGCTAACCCGACGAACGCCACGTGGAACCCAAGTTTATCCACGCGGACCTCTTTTCAGAGATTTTAGTCGCAATTGAAGGGATCATCAACGGGAGTGCGGGCGTTGGACTGCTGGGGAATGTGTTGACCGAGTATGTCGATCACTACCTGAGACCCTTCTCGCGGAGCAGTGCGTCGGCCCATTGCGCGTCGTCGGAGGTCAGCGGTGGGTCGGGTTCTTCGCCGTAGTCGACGTCGTCGTACTCTGCGGCTTCGTAGCACTGATCGACGAGGGCTTGAAGGTCGAGCGGGACGTCCCGATCAGTCTCTCGAAGCGGGATCGCGATCGCGGGCAGGCACTCGCGCAAAGGCAGACGATAATACTCGACCTGCAAGGGCTTCCAGCCTCGGCGCACGCACACCGCATAAGGCGTGCGGTGTCCATCTGGAACCAACTCGAACGGAGCAGATAAAACCCGACTGCCTGATCGGAGCAGGTCGACCTCGACCAGGCTGACCTTTCCTTCCCGGAGTTCCTCCTGCTTCTTGACGTAGAGATCGCGCCCGGGACCGGCGACCTTATTCGAAGGGCTCAGGATCTCGATTACAGTCACAACGCGCCGGCCGGACTTAATGTCAATGATCTCGACGAAGCCTTGCCGCGCTGGTTCGTCCGCCAAGTGGATAACCAGCGGCTCAGCCACGGCGATGCCGTTGCTTGCCCGCAGGGTCTGATCCTCGCGCCGGCCGCGCTCAACAACGCGTACATCCGGGACGATCCCGCGGCGTATTCCATCTTCGGGCTCAACGAAAACTCGCTCATCGACCCGGGCTCGCAAATCGCCCGGCAATTGCTTCTGGAGAGCGTCGCTCAAATAGACGATCAGACGATGATGAACGTCACCCCAGAATTGCTCCAGGTAGGGATCCATGCCGGGGAACGGGCTTCGCATATCCGGATACTCCCAAGAAGCGCCAATTGCCTGAATAGATCTTAACACGTCCCTTATCACCGCGCCATCTCACGGCCCCGTCGACGATCCCGTGGGCCCGCAGAATTTCCGTGGGATTGGCTCTGACCCTACACCAGCAAGTCCACGACCGACACGACTAGAAGCCCCACGCTGATCGCGACATTCACCTGAAAAAACGCGACATTCACGCGGGTCAAGTCATCGGGCCGCACCAGGGCATGCTCATAGATCAAAAGCCCGGCCACGGCGGCTACGCCCACGAAGTAGATCACACCCAGCGGGTAGACCAACCCTAGCGCCACCAGCGGAATGATCATCAGGCCGTGGCAGACGGCCGCGATCCAGAGCGCCCGGCGAACGCCGAGTGCCTTGGGCACGCTCTTTAGCCCGACGGCGCGATCAAACGCGACGTCCTGGCACGCGTAGATGATGTCAAACCCCGAGACCCAGAGCAGTACAGCGAAGGCCAGCAGCACCGGCGGCCACCGCAAATCGCCGCGCAGCGCGATCCACGCCGCGATCGGCGCCAGGGCAAGGGAAAGTCCCAGCCAGAAGTGAGCCAGGCTGGTAATACGTTTGCTATAGGAGTAACCGAGCAGCCACAACAGCACGGGAATCGACAGATAGAGCGGCCAGCGGTTGGGCAGAAAGAGCAGCGTCGATGCGACGAAAGCCGCCGCGGCGACGACCGTGAACAGAGCGACCGAGCCAGCGCTCAATCGCCCGGCGGGAAGGTGCCGGCTCGACGTGCGCGGATTGAGCGCATCGTAGTGCCGGTCGGCCAGACGATTGAATGCCATCGCCGCCGAGCGCGCCGTCGCCATACAGAGCAGGATGCCAGCCCAATCTTGAATGCGGCCGGAGCGGCCGCCCGGAGCAAAGGCCGCCAGCACGGCTCCCAGGAGCGCAAACGGCAGCGCGAAAAGCGTATGACTGAACTTGACCATCTCCAGATAGTCGCGAATGCGGCTGATGCTCATCTCGGTGATTCTAACCCAATCGAAACCTGAAATGCGTCATCGGCCTGCGTTCTCTCGCTGGAAAACCCGGACCAGATAATCGCCCAGCGGCGGGCAAAGCGCGGCGACGGCGCCGAAGATGCGGAACGGCCAGACCATCCGCCGCAATACCGAGACCCGGCGCCGGGGATGGTCCAGCAAGCTCACGACGCGGCGCGCCACGTCGCGAACGTCGGCCGTGATCCAGGGAGCGGTGTTTTCCAGGATCGGGTGCGTTCGTTCGCCGTCGGCCACTCGCGCGGTCACAGCGTCCATGAACTCCGTCGTGATCGGACCGGGCTCGACCAGACAAACAGTGACCCCCTTGGAATCAAGCTCGCGCCGCAGGGCATCGTTCCAGTACGCCAGGCCGGCCTTGGTCGCGCCGTAGGCGCCCAGCGCCGAGTTTGCCACGCAGGTGATCGCCGAGCCGATGTTGATGATCATGCCCTTGCGTTCGATCAACGTCGGCAGGCAGAGCCGCGTCAGTAAGAGCGGCGCGGCGAAGTTGACGGCGATCTGCTGCTCAAGGTCGTGCAGCGGGGCGCCGGCAAACAAGGTCGGCAGGCCGAGGCCGGCGTTGTTGATGAGCACATCGATTCCGCCAAAGCGTGCGAGGCTTTCGTCGAGCAGCCGCTGCGGCGTGGCCGGGTCGGCCATGTCAGCAGCGACGGTCAGAATCGGTAGGTCCGGAAGGTCGCCGCGGAGCTCACGAGCCAACTGTTCGAGTCGATCGCCGCGGCGGGCCGTGAGCACCAGGGCCCCAGCTTTCTTGCGGCGCACCAGCTCGCGCGCCAGCGCAGCGCCCAGGCCGGCCGATGCGCCGGTGATCAAGACCACGCTGGCGGCTCGAGCTGCCGCGGCTAGGTCGCGCCGTGGCATCGCGTCAAGCTCCGGCGCACGGTTCCGAGCCCGGCGGGTCGACGTCGGCCGAAACTTCCACGGGGCCCGGTGCTGGGAGATCGGCTCGGGCGCTGTCGCCCCATGGCGAGACGAGCCGCGCCGGGATGCCGAGCTGGTCGCAGATCCGGCCGACGACGAAGTCGATCAAGTCGTCGAGCCGCCGCGGCCGGCGATACCAGCCGGGCATCGCGGGCAGAACAACCGCACCCGCCTGCGTGACCCGCACCATGTTTTCAAGATGAATCAGGCTCAAGGGAGTCTCGCGCGGGACCAGGATCAGCCGGCGCCGTTCTTTCAAATGCACGTCGGCCGCGCGGGTGATCAGGTTCTCGGTGATGCCGCCGGCGATCGCGCCCAGCGTGCTCATGCTGCAGGGTACGATCACCATGCCGGCCGTCGGAAACGAGCCGCTGGCGATCCCCGCCGAAAAGTCCTGGTAATGATGGTAGACCAGCCGCCCACCGCCGACGCCGCCGAAACACGCCGCATCGAACGCCTCGAGCGAAACCTCAATCCCCATCTCTTCGCGGAGCACTTCGGCCGCGCTGGGCGTGATCGAAAGCTGGACGGTCCGGCCCAGCCGGCGTAGTACGTGCAGCAACCTCACCGCGTAGGGCGCACCGCTGGCGCCCGTCATCGCCACCACCGGGTCGTGCTCGCTGGATGTGCCTGCAGCGGTCATGTAGTAGGCTCCCGCATAGCCGGCGAAGTCGCGGGCCGCGCCGGCTTGGTGCCGAGGTAAAGACTGGCGATTCCGCCTGTGAGCGGATACTGCTTCAGGTCGGTCAGCCCGCGCTCGGCCAGCAACGCGAGCATCTCGGGACCGTCAGGGAACTGCAACACGCTCTGGGGCAAATAGTCATAGGCCCGGTCGCGGTTCGGGGCGAGCGCCTGCCCGATCCGAGGCAGGAGATGGCGGAAAAATGCGAGATAGGCCCGACCCAGCCATCGGCCGCGGGGCCGGGAGAATTCGAGGATCGCGACCTTGCCCCCCGGCCGCGCCGCCCGGATCATCTCGTCGACCCCCCGGCACGTGTCGCGCACGTTGCGCAAGCCGAAGGCAACGCTGACCACGCCAAACGTGTCGCTCTTGACGGGCAGCCGCTGGGCGTCGCCCTCGACAAGCGTGATGCGGTCGTGCGCCCCGGCCTTCTGCACTTTGGCTCGACCGACCAAGAGCATCTCGCGGCAGAAATCGGTCGCGACAACCGGCGACCGGCCGTCACACGCGCGGTCGTAGGCCAGGGCCAGGTCGGCCGTGCCCGTACAACAATCAAGTACCGGCTCCCCCACAAGCGGCGCCGCCACCCGCGTGGTGAACGACCGCCATTTTCGATCGATGTTCAAGCTGAGCAGGTGGTTGAGCAGGTCGTAGCGGTGCGCGATCGAGGCAAACATCCGCCTGACCCGCAGGTCAGACTTATCGACCGGAGCGGCAGCCATCGCGGACGGCTCGGCAGAGACAATCGCGTTTTGCTCCTCGGTTTCGGCGTGAGCGATCATGGGGCGGAAACTCGCGTGAACGTTCGTGCCCGGTGACTTCTGTCGCGGTCGGAGTTGACGCTCAACCCGTTTGTCGTGATTATTGTGGGCCGCCAAGGCTGGTCACGACAAGTCGCGCGGTACGGATTTCCGGGCAGCGGGATGGTCGACAGCGCCGGTCCGGTCGCCACGCGGAAGCATGGATGCTCATGACGCCCCGACGCGCACTTTTCATTCTGGTCGTCTCATCGGCGCTGGTGCGTTTAATCGGTGCCTCCGCCCTTGGGCTAGGCAACGACGAGGCCTACCATTACCTGTACGCCGTCCACCCGGCGCTCTCCTATTACGATCATCCGCCGATGATGGCCTGGGTCGAGATGGCTGGCCTGGCGCTGGCGGGCGGCCAGGCGTCGGCCTGGGCGCTTCGGATCGGCTTCATCGCGATGTTCGCCGGCTCAACCTGGATTCTCGCGCGCTTCACCGCGCGGGCTTATGGCGAGTGGGCGGGTTTCGTGGCCGCGTTTGCCCTGAACGTGACCGGCTATTACGGACTGGCCGCCGCGACCTTCGCCTTGCCTGACGGACCGTTGCTCTTCTTCTGGCTGCTGACCCTCGACCGCTTGAGCGTGGCTCTCGATGAGCCCAGCGGCGCACGTCTGCGGCCCTGGGTTTGGGTTGGCCTGGCCTGGGGCGGCGCAATGCTCAGCAAGTACCACGCCGTGTTCATTCCCGCGGCAACGGCTCTCTATGTTGTGCTCCATCGACCCATGAGGCGCTGGCTATTCCGGCCTGGACCGTACCTGGCGTTCGGGTTGGGGCTCATTGTCTTTAGCCCGGTCATCATCTGGAATGCGCGCCATGGCTGGGTGTCGTTCCTTTTTCAGGGGGGCCGTGCGGTCGGCAGCGTCCTGCCGCGGCCCGATTACCTCGCAGGTGCGCTGCTCGCGCAGGCCAGTTATTTGTTCCCGTGGATCTGGGTGCCGCTCTTCGTCGTCCTGCTGCGGCAACGCCGTGATTGGCGGCGGCTTTCGGCCAGCGAAGGGCTCATGGTTTGCCTGGCGGTCCTGACCCTGACGGTCTTTACCTTGGTCGCCTGCTTCCGGCCCGTGTTGCCGCACTGGGGATTGATTGGCCTGGTGCCGATGTTGCCGATCCTGGGCCGGAACTGGTCGCAGAGGCTGCGAAAAAAACCGGAGCCCACGCGCCGGCTTTTCGCGGCCTGCGCGGGCTTTTCCGTGCTCGTTCTGGCCCTCACGATCGCCGAGCATCGTTTCGGCTGGCTTCAGCGCGGGAGTCATGGCGGCTGGGGACTGGTCGATGCGCGCACCGACCCCACGCTCGATCTTTACGGCTGGAACGAAGTGGCCGCGCGAATCAAACAGCTTGGCCTGGTCGATGATCCCGGCACGTTCGTGTTTGCCCGCTACTGGTATCAATGCGCGCAGCTCGCGTATGCCCTGGGCCCGGACCACTCGGTCATCTGCTACAACACCGAGGACCCGCGCGGGTTCGCGTTCTGGAGCCGGCCTGAGGACTGGGTTGGCCGCGACGGGATTTTAGTCATTGTCGGCGAGCGCGAGGCCTGGCCACGTTACTTTGGGCGCTGGTTTACCCGCGTGGAGCCCATCGCCGAATTCTGGGTCGAACGCCAGGGCAAGCCGGTGCGCCGCATCGAGCTCCATCGCTGCACGCGGCAGCGGCTGGCGTTTCCCTTTTCGCTCGATCGGGCGTTGCAGCTTGCGCGGTTCCAACGGGACGCGAAGCTAGTCGATTCTCGACCACTCGCTTACCTGGCTTCAGCGACATCCACCGTCGGAGCCGTCTCCGCGACGGTATCCGGGCCTTGCCGGGCCGGGCCGGCCGGGGCGTTCGCCTGCCACCAGGTCGCGGCATCGGCCATCGTCCACGGGCTCACCGGAATGCCCGAAAGCGCTTTGGCCAGCGCCGTGGCGCTCTCCGGCCGATGGGCCGGGTCCTTGGCCAGGCAGCGGAGTAGGATCGTCTCGAGCTCGCCGGAGATCGCGCGTCCACAGCGGGCCGACGGCGATTGCGGCAATTCGCCGACCTGTTTCAGCAGGATCTCGCCGACGCTGCGGCCCTCGAAGACGGGGCGCCCGGTCAGGAGAAAGTAGCCGACGGCCCCGACCGAGTAGATGTCGCTGCGCATCGGCAAGCATGGGCGTCTGGATCGCTTCGGGTGCCATGTAGTGCGGCGTGCCGACGAGCGAGCGGGCCGGCGTCAGGCCGATCGCTTGGTCGGGATCGAGGGCCTTGGCCAGGCCGAAGTCGACCAATTTGACAAAGTCATAAAGGCCCCCGCGCCGGGTGAGGATAATGTTCGACGGCTTGATGTCGCGATGGATGAGGCCAATGCCGTGGGCTTCGACCAGCGACTCGCAGACCTGCACAAGGATGCGGATCACTCGCCCATCGGGCTGCGGGCCGTGGCGGATGGCGAGCTGCTGGAGGTCGACCCCGTCGAGGTACTCCATGGCGTAGTAGAAGATCCCCTCCGACGTCCGGCCGTAGTCGAAGATCGTGATGGTGTTCGGGTGAGTAAGCTGGCTGGTGAGCTGGACCTCGCGCTCGAACCGGGCGATAGACCTCTCATCGGTCTGCTCGGGTTTGAGAAGCTTGACGGCGGTCGGCCGGCGCAGCATGGCATGCTGGGCCCGGTAGACGACGCCCATGCCGCCCTCGCCGATCTTGCCCTCGAGCGTGTATCGCCCGAGTCGGTTGGCGACCAGCGTGGCCGCGCGCATGCGCCCGAGCAACCGCGCCACCAGCCCGGTGAAGACGAAGAGCGAGACAGCGGCGGCGGCCAGAAGCGCGATCAGGCTCCACAAGGCGACTTGCAAGATCGCCAGGGGCCGAAACGCCTCGGCTTTATCAACCTTGGTGATCACGCCGAAATCGTATTCGGGCAGCCAGGTCCAGGCGCCGATGACGGGTACTCCGCGGTAATCACGATCGCCGTCGACGTCCACGCCGGCCGCTCCCTGCATGGCCTCGGTGACCAGCCGGATGAGCGGCTGCTCGCCGCGCCGCGCGCTTGGGCCGGGCTCCTCGTGTCATGTTGACTCCAGGGTCGCGGAGCTCGAGACTCAAAGTCGACCGCACGCCGGGCGCATCGGTGATGAGTCCGACGTGCTTCAGGTCGTCGTCAAACCGGCTCTCCGAGAGGAGCAGGCCCGCCGGATCGAAGGCAAAAGTCTCACCGGTGCGGCCAAACCGGGCGACGTTAAGAACCCGCGTGAACGTGCGCTCGGGCCGCATGCGGAAGCCGAGCGCGGCGATGACCCGTCCGGTATCGTCGCGGATCGGGGCCAGCACAAACATCGTGGGCAAGCTCAGGCGCTCCTTGCCGTCGACATCGGGGAGCGGCACTTCCGAGGGGCGCGGTCGTGAAACTGTCGCCCTGCCCTCGAAAACCGCGCTCAAGCATTCGATTTCTTCCTTGCCGGCCAAGCCGCCGACGGTTCGGTCGCGCCACGAGGCGATGGTCCGGCCGCGGCGTGTGAGAATGCGAAAGCCGTCGTACTCGTACTTGCCCAGCCAGGTTGCGAGCACGGCGCGCAGCTTGGCCAGCTCGGGCGACTTGAGCAGGGTGGCGGTATCTGGTTCGTGGAGTGCCAGGAGAGTGCGAGTCGAGGCGACGATCTGCGGATCGCTCGCGGCGATCGACGCGACGGCCTGCTGAGCCCCGAAGAAACCCGAAAGGGCCTCGACGTCGGCGTCGCGCAGGGCCAAGAGCTCGGAAGCGACCTGGGCGCGCATGACCTGCTCGATGGTGGTGCTGGCCCAGTACCCCGCGACGGCAAGAATCGCCGCGGCGAGAAGCGGCCACGCCCAGATCCACTTTGCTCCAGGCCGATTGGCCGCTGCCAGTGAGCTGGGGATCCCGCGCGTGATCGACCCCTCAGGCACGTTCTCGTGGTGCGCTGGCAGGGGAGGCATCGTTTCGGTGCGTGCGGCGGCGCCGACGGTGGAGCGAATCAGGTCGGCATCGGCTGGAAACCGAGCCAAATAGTCCTCGGGAGCCGGTTGCTCGCCGCGCTCGATGCGCGCTTCCAGCTCCAGAGCCAGCAAGCCTTGCAAGAGAGCCGCCCGAGCCGGCTCGGGCTGGTTGGCCAGGTAGTCCTCGATTTGCGGGCACCGACCGGCGCGCCATGCGGTCTCGAACTCGTCGCAGGCACGGTCGACGAGCCGCACGACCGACACGGGCAGCGCGCCGAAGTCCACCGGTGGGCCCCCAGTCAATCCGATTCAAGAGCGAGCCAGATCGCCCGGATGACTCCGAGCTTGCGCTCCACCGTGCGCAGGCCGCAGCCCAGTCGCCGGGCGATCTCGTCGTTGCTGTCGCCCTCCATTTTCCAGTTGGCGATCCGGCGCAGGCCATCATCTTCCAGCCGGTCGAGGAGCAGCCGGTACTGTTCGTCCATGAGCGCGGCGAACTCGGGGCTCGGCTCGCGGCCGGCGATCTGCACGAGTGCGTCGAGCTCGCCCTCGGCCGGCGCCTGACCGCGGGCGTCGGCGCGGCCGCCGCGCTTGTCGCGCCCCTCGTGACGCTGCTGATCGATCGCCTTCTGAGCGGTGAGTGTCGCCAGCAGCCGCCAGAGGTTGTCGCGATCGGCAAGTTGCGGAAACCGGCCGGCGGCGGCGCCGCGGCAGAGGCAGTGGAACGCCGAGAGCGCGGCGTCCTCTTCGTCGGCGACGGCACGACGTGCGTTGCCCAGCCGGTTGCGGGCCACCCGCACCAGTCCGTCGAAGTAGCGCTGCCAGAGCTCTCGAGCCGCTTCGTCGTCGCCGTCCTTCAGGGCCCCGATCCAGTGCGTGACCGAGCCCCCCAACTTGGTGTCGTCCACCCTCGCGTCCCGCCTTTCCACGCGCCCTAACGCCAACTCGCACCCATTTCGAGACTGCTTTCCTTCTCATCTTAACCAAACTCCTGCTGCTCGCCAGCCGCCAGAGATCTGTCGGCATTCTCGTGGTCACGATTGCCGCCTAGCCCCATGCTGGGCGAGGCTGCTTGGTCGCCGCCGCGATGAGGGTAGACGCCATGTTCAAGCCGAACGCGCCGGCCTGCGGTGACGCGAATATCTCTGGCGTCACGGGGGCCATACGCACCTCGTTGGAAACGGCGGTTGCGAGCTGATGCAACGCAATCGCGCCCGGCAGGAACCTGGGTTCGCACTGTTCGAGCACCGGAACACAGCGACGCCGATTCGCGGCCATGATGACTTCTCCCCTCTAAGCAATACGTGAGGCGGTTTGCGACCCGCATGTGCGGGGCCAAGCTAATCTGATCGCGAACAACCGCCGTCATTCATTGACCGTCATCGGCTGCGCCGACCCGCCGCGCCCCGCGGCGTTTTGTTGCCGCCGTGGCGAGCTTGTGCATCCTTGCATCGACCAGCGCTTCGGGCTACGATCCGCTTATCTCGTCTGGAACGATGAATTCCGCGACCTTGAGCAAGGAGACCGGTTCGATGAATAGCGCCAGCATGAGTCGTCGACTGTTTCTGGAGCAGGCACGGTCGCCGGCGGGGCCGTGCTCGGCCTCGGCTCGCGCCTGGGCCTTGGCCGCTGACGATTCAGGCAAGCCCGCGGCCGGCAAGATCGGCGACTTCAAGATCTCGCTGGCCGAGTGGTCGCTGCACAAGGCCCTCTTCGCCAAGAAGATCGACAACCTCGATTTCCCCAAGATCGCCCGCGAGGACTACGGCATCGACGGCGTCGAGTTCGTGAACCAGTTTTTCAAGGACAAGGCCCACGACTCGGACTTACCTCAAGGACCTGAAGAAGCGCGCCAACGACGTCGGCGTGACCTGCGTGCTGATCATGATCGACGGCGAGGGCGACCTGAGCGCCCAGACGAGGACCGATCGCGATCAAGGCCGTCGAGAACCACAAGAAGTGGGTCGACGCCGCGGCGGCGCTCGGCTGCCACGCGATCCGGGTCAACACCGGCGAGCACTACAGCCCCACCGACGTCGGCGCGGTCGCCGAGGCGTGCGGCCTGCTCACCGACTACGGCGCGAAGCACGGGATCTCGATCATCTGCGAGAACCACGGCGGCCCGTCGAGCAATCCCGACGCGCTGATCGCCCTGATGAAGGCCGTCGGCAAGCCGACCTTCGGCACCCTTCCCGATTTCGGCAACTTCCCCCAGACAAGACGGCAAGTACACGATCGACATCTACGACGCCATCGCCCGGATGATGCCCTACGCCAAGGGCGTCTCGGCCAAGAGCTACGACTTCGACGAGTCGGGCAAGGAGACCAAGCTCGACTACGCCCGGATCATGAAGATCGTCACCGACGCCGGCTATCACGGCTTCGTCGGCATCGAGTACGAAGGCGGCCGGCTCAGCGAGCCCGAGGGCATCCGCGCCACCAAGAAACTGCTCGAATCGCTCCGCGGCAGCATGTACGAGCCGGCGGCGCGCAAGAGCGCGACTGATCGGCTGGTCAAGCGACTTGTTCGAGCCTGCTCTGTCGAAGGTACAAGAACAGCGGCAGCCCCAGCGAGACCCCTACGGCGAGGCTCGCAACGATCGGGGCCCAGCGGTGCCGCACCCCCAGGCGTCGTCCTTCCCGGAAAACGAAAGACCAGAGTACCGCGGTGGAAACAAAGACATCCATCGCAAAAAAGCCGCTGATACGGTTGGCAAACAGCTCGCGGCCGAACAATCGCATGTCCAGCCCGTGGGACATGAGCCACGGCAAGAACTGCCAGTAGGGCAGCACGGTCCCCAGTAGACAGAGCAGCAAATACGCCCGGCGGGAACTGATCATGGCACTCGCCTCACGCCGCCTCAGGACCGAAGCTCGGCGGGCCCGTTCGCCGATGACCGGCGACGATTATACCGCGGAACGCGATAGGGGGCCGGGTGTGCCGGGGAGCAACGTCAATCGAGTTTGCTCGGCGCACGGCGATAGCTAAATCGCGAAGAAGATCGCGACAGATAAGGCGCCCACCTTCGATTGTTCTAGCGCGAACTGCGGGCTCTCCAGATAATTCCCGCGATGCAGTGCTCAGGCCTCCGACTCGGGCTTCAATCGCTTCGCGAGCGATTCCACGACTTCGCGATCGCAGAATTGGCGGACATCGTCGATGAATCCGTCAACCGCTCGAGGTTGAATCGATCTGGGTACTTCGCTGAGCGATCGAGTGAGCTCGTCCTCCGTCAAATGCACTTCCACCACGCCTCTTTCGTGACTCCAGCCGTCTTCGGGCCAGCACGTTCGTGCGCAGTGCACGTAGGCTCGATTGACAGCTTCCTCAAGATCGGCACCACAGAGAAGGCTTCCGGTCCCGAGATTCCGGCGGTAAAGCGGAGCAACCATTGGCGCACAGCGACAGCGCGTCGGGAACCTTTATTGTCATTTTCGCTTGCTTGGCGCACAGAGCGACCAGCCTGTTGAGATAGTAGGCCAGAATCGCGGCCGACTCTGCGAGGTCTGGCGGTGGAACTGGAATGAACTGGCCGAAACGACCGCTGCGCAGGACCGAGTCGTCCATCGAACGGACGAAATTAGTCGTCGCCACGACCAGCCGTCCAGCGCGAAGCACCCGGTCTAGCTGAACAAGGAGCTCATTGACGCAAGACTTCTCGTCGGCATGCATCTGCGTTTCACGGCGAGACCTCGCCACGGCGTCGAGCTCGTCTATGATCAGCATCCGCTTGTCGTTCTCCGCGAGCCAGTCGAATTGCTCACGGATCATAATCTGCCCCCATCCGATATACGCACCGATCAGGTCGGACGGACCGAGAAGCCTGACCTCCTGCTCGAGTTCGCCAGCAATCGCCCTTGCCCATCGCGATTTCCCACAACCCGGGGGTCCGAAGAACAGTACCCCTGAAGAACGCGAGGTGGGATGAAGAATCTGGCGATGCTTTTCCGGCCAGATGATCCGGTCATCGATCTGGCGTCGCACATCTTCGTATCCGGCAACGTCAGGCAACCGGATCGCTGTTTCGGGGACAGGCGTGTCCGAACGTTCCCGTGCTGTTGCCTCGCCGAGCGGCACCCGCTCGATCGAGCAACTGCCAATCGGCTTGCCACCAATCGCCAGGAAACCGCCATCCGCCGAAGGCACCCTCACGTGCCCATCTCTTCCCTTCAAGCGGTGAGCGAGGTCGGACAGGTACGGCCCCGCCCAGAGAATCGCCGTGCTCGGCACGATCAGATTGAAGGGGTTCCGTTCCTGACTCGATGGAGCGTTTTTCTGTGGTAAAACGACTCCATTGGCCCGGAGCATATCATGCTCTCAACTTCAAAGTCGCCGAGGCCCTCGACGTGGAGGTCGATGCGTCTCCTTGGACGACGGGTCGCTTCGTCGAGCGGCTCATCGATTTCCTCGTCATCAGCTTCGTTGTACTCGAATAACAAGGGGGCGCTGGGTTTCGTTTCTGCTACCCACCTTGCTAGATGCGACTTGAGAGCCAAGGCGATCGAGTTCTCGTTGCTTCCCTTGAACTTCGGGACTGCGGTCGATGAGACAACATCGCCCCAACCCGCGATGGCGTTGGCCATCAACTGCGCGTGGGATATTTGTGCCCAATTCAAAACATCGACGGGCGAACCGCGAGTGACCAGTAATGGCTCGAATCCGGCTGCCAATTGAAGACAGTGATTAATCGCGCGAATGTCCTCAAACGGTACACCCCGGTAGTCGGGCTTGAATTCGAAAAATGCACCCGGCCAAACCGCGCAACCGGGAGACGTCAGTCGGCAGCTCGCGTTCATTCTTGATCGTAATCAGGTTGAGGCTGTGGGCATTGTCTTCGAGCGCGAGTGCCCTCTCATCGAGAACCGAGGGCTTGATATAGGTGTGGAGCAGCGCGGCAGGACCGAATCGAACTTGGCGGTCATTCGAAGAGTTGTCAGTGCTCCAAAGAAATCGCTGGGCGGCGCGGAACGCCCAGCCCAGGATTCCCTCCCATGTCCCTTGAATCCAGCCCTCCACGGCGCTGTTCGCTGGAACGTGAAGCAGGCAAAGGATCGGCTCAGCATCCGTTAGGGCACGCAGGAAATCCAATTCGCGCCCTCGATCGAGTCCCAACGCCGTCGGCCAGAAAGGATCGGGCAAGTCTACGGTCGGCGTAGCCCGGTTCGTCGGCAGTGCGCGCTCGATTGGGTCGTCGATTTCGTCATCCTCATCGGCGCGTGCGTCCGACAGCATGCTGATTTTGAACCTGTCGTCCCGGTTCCATCGGTCGGTCTCTGACGAAATATCGAGGCCCGCTCGCTCGAGCTGCCTTCTCACCCTGGAAAGCGATTCTCGCCGCATTTGCCCGGTCGAGTAGCCGAACAAGGCGACGAGGTCGGCGAGTGTCGACTTCCCCACCAGGCTGATCTTAGTTCCGACAGGCAACGGCTTGCCGTCGAGTCTGGCTAGATAGGCAAGTTTCGCAAGGGGTTTTGCTTGCGTGCGCCGAACTTGCTCTCGGCGATTCCCACTGTCTGGAAAGCGAACGATAAGCCACTCCCCTGCACGGTTTTCAACGATTCCAATCTCCCGATCATCGGTCACGATCGTGTCGCCGATCATGATGTTCATCTGCGTTCCACCTTTCGATCGTTGACGCGGAGCTCAATTCAACCCCCCGGGCGCCCCGATGCTCAAGACCAGCTATCGGCCACGGACCTACCGTGTGACGCCTTCATCATTCAGGCCGTATTGGACCGCGAATCCGCCAGCACCATTGCGCTCACGCGCGTCGCGGTTCGAGTATGTGCCCCATCATCTCGAAGTGTGCGTCGTAACCGAAGACTTCGTCCACGGAATTTGCGGCGAGCCACGCGAACGACGTGCAATCGGTGAACGAAAAACGCACGTCACCGTAGCGCAGGAAGATGATCTCGGCCTGAGCCCACAGTTCCTCGGTGATGCGATAAACTCGCAAAACCGCTGTCTCGGCAGCGCGGTGAACCAAGGAGACGAATTCGGCCGCCTTATCGTGGCCAACGTCGTATCGCAAACGTGTGATGACTTCGTCAAGAACGAAATCGGTCGTGACCATTGACGCATGCAAATCGAGAAGCGCCCGGAAATATGCTGTGCCGGCCGCATGGTAACGATCCGCCTCGACCATGACGGAAAGCCAACCACCTGAGTCGACGAAGACCGTCATCGCGGGTCATCCGGCCGATGATCGTGCTCGACCGAGAGGTCGGTCGGCCCGTTCCTGACGAGTCCGATCATCGCTCGAAGGGCTGCGTAGCCGGCGTCTTTATCTTTTTCACCGTTGCCGGAGCCAACCCGTTCCTTCAGGTACTGCTGCACGGCATCCCGGCAGAGGTCCTGCTCCGACCGCCGGACCGAGGCGGCCAGTTCCTTGAGTCGCCGCGCTTGTTCATCATCGAGCTCGATCGAAACCGTAGACATCCGAAACCCTCCGCGGCGCTGGCACACGGCCCCCCATTTTGATTTAACCGATGAATCACCGGCTTGTCCAGCAAGCACACTTAATGGACCGAGGGTCACCGCAAACTCGGCTCGCACCGCGTGACCGGGTTCGGGCTCGGCGATGGTTCTGAGCCGTCGGAGAGGAGCGACGCCCGAATTCGCATTCGACCGCGCTTTAGGCTGCCCTCTTCAGGCGAGGCCCCTCTTATACTTCGACCAGTTGATCTTCCTGATGAGCGCCCTCACTCCGAAAACGGCCGCAATGGCGACACCCGTCATCAAGGGTCCCGAGAAATCGACACGCCGCGCGAGAGGCGGGGGCACCTTGAAGCTCGCCAAAATACTGTCAAACGTCGGTACGTACCCGTCGAACCTGTCGGCCTCGCCGGTGCACGTCACGATGAAAGTATTGCCGCCGCCGGGGATATACACCTGCCTCTGCCGGCTCGGGAGCGTTTCCCCAGGCATTGTGAACCCGTACTCGACAACAAGGGCCTCGTAATCCCCGAACTTGCGCACGCGCCCGCCTATGTTTTCAATCTTGACCCCCATCTCTCGATACTTTTCGGGCAGGAGCTTCAAGAGGTCCTTCAGATTGCTCTGGTTCACCGCCAACTGACCCGGGTTGACGCCGACGTTCATGTATTCTCGTGCTTCGTCATCTCCCTCGCGGACGAGTGCCACGCTCAACTTGGTGAAGTCGACGTGATTCTTATCGAGCCAGGCCTTGATCTCGGGCGGCAGCCCCGTCGTATCGGCAAGCGCCTCGCGACTCGTCACGGGCACCCAGCCCTCTGGATAGGTAAACGAGAAGCCGGCCGGATCGCGATACTCACCCGCAGCAGTCGAACCCACGCAAATACCAAGCGCGAGAGCCGCGAGCGTGAGATTTCTTTCCTGGTCGCGCATCGCCAAACTCCCCTCGAGTGTTACGATCGTTCTTGGTCGCTGTCGTTCCTCATTATGCTCTTCATCTCGGAGAATTCCGATGGACGACCAACTTGGCTTGAGCGACATGATCATTTCGGAGCCGTGCCCCATGGATTGGGAGCGCATGACCGGCAATGACCGGGCGCGCTACTGCCATGTCTGCGGCAGGCACGTTTACGACCTGACGGCGATGCGCCAGGCCGATGCGGAGGCGCTATTGCGTGCTCATCGGGGGGAACTTTGCGGCCGCGCTTACCAGCGGCCCGATGGCACACTGACCCTCACTGCGAGCCAGGCCCAAGCGGCCAAGAGTCCGTTTCAATTCACAATCCGGGCGCTCATGGCCGTCATTGCCGGCGTGGCCGCCACACTCGGATTCGCCAGGCTGTTTGCGCCTCTCGGAACAACCAGCGCCACCGCCTCCACGCAACGGCGTCAATCTATTGTTGTCAGGCAAGATGGTGCCCCTGCGTTCCTCCGGAACGCGAACTTCGGCGTCGGAGTACTAGCTAACCGCGTCCAGCGCCGCGCCGGATTAGCGTCGGCATTGACCGCAAACGGCTTGCGGCGTATGGTATGCACCCACGCGACGGTGTCAGTACCGGTCGCGCGGCCGGCGACGGTGTCCCTTCGTTTCTCGATCCATCGAAGTGCAGGATGCACGGCCAGAGCGCGAGGGATGGAACCCTTGACGATCGATCGCACTCACATCCTCGTTCTCAATTACAACGGCCGCGACCTGCTCGCCGACTGCTTGCCGAGCATCGTGGCGGCCGCTCTCCGAGCTCCCGTGCCCTGTCGCGTGACCGTCGTCGACAACGGCTCGACCGACGACTCGCGATCGCTCGTCGCAAGTCGTTGGCCCGCAGTCGGCTTCGTGCGAGAAACCAACCTCGGGCTCGCCTCGTTCAACCGCGTGCTGGCCCGGCTCGACGAGCCGGTCGTCCTGCTCCTGAACAACGACGTCAAGCTCGACGCCGGGGCGGTCGGGCCGCTGCTTGAGGTCTTCGAGACGCCACGACGACGCCCTCTTCTCGGCACCGCAGTGCTGGACGTTCGACGGCCGGACCTACGAAGGGATGCGGACGCGGGTGCGCATGCGGTTTGGGCTGGTGCAGGGGATGTGCCGGGTTCCGGGCTACGAGCGGGCGATCGCCGAGCGCGACCTGACGGCCGCGGCCGGGCCGGTTCTGGCCGTCGATCGCCGCCGGTTCCTGGCGCTCGGGGGCTACGACCCGATCTACTTCCCGGGCCGGATCGAGGACCTCGACCTGGGCTTCCGCGGCTGGATGGCCGGTTATCGAGGCTATTACGTGCCCGAGTCGGTCGCCTACCACCAGGGCTTCGGCACGTTCGGGCCGCAGTTGGGCCAATCGCGGCTGCGACGAGCTGGCCAGCCGCAACACCTTGATCTTCATGTGGAAGAACACCAGCGGCGCCCGGCTTGTTGCACCATTTTCTCTGGCTGCCGGTTCGGGTCGGGCTACGCGCTTCTGCGCGGGCGGCTTGAACTTCGCTGCGGCGCTCGTCGGGGCCCTGGGCCGCGCCCATCGGGTTCTGGCGGCGCGGCGCGCGCTGGCGGTGGGGCAGGGGACGTACGTTGCAGAGGCAGGAGGCGTTCTTCCAGCGGTTTCAGTGGTGAACGACCGGCAGATCAAGACGGGGCGGAGCAAGGCGACGAGTTTAACGAGGCGTGGGAGGCGCTTGATGTCAGCTCGGGCCGTCCACCTCGTGATCGACGCCCGACCGCACGGGCCGCGCGGGCCGCTGGCGGCCGAGGTCGGTGCTCGGCCGCAGCGTGCTCGGCCACCTGCTCGACCTGGCGGTCGAGCTGACCGGGCCCGGCGAGCCGGTGGTCGTGCACGCGCGCGCGGACGAGCACGAGCGGCTGCGCGAGCTCACCGGTGCCGCCGGCCGCACCAGTGTGGTGTTCGCTGAGCGGACCACCCCGGGCCGACGCCGCCGTCTTGCGGACCGATCGGCTCTACGACGCCGGCCGGCTGCGGCGCGGCCTGCGGCGAGGGCGGCCGCCCGAGAATCGCCGTCGTCTGGCGGCTCGACCGGCCCGAGTCCTTGCAGACCGCCGATGAAGAGCTGACCCGGCGCTTGACCTACCAGCCGCTCGGCAAGATACTGGGCGTTTCCCCTGGCGCGGCGGCTGGCGGAGAGGCTCTGCCCGACGCCGATCCGGCCCAACGCGCTGACGCTGGCGCACGGGAGCCCTGATGCTCTCGGCCGCCGGCTTCGTCGCCGCGGGCGGCCGACGGGCTGATCGAGCCGCGCGGCTCGTGGCGGTCTTGCTGGCGACTGGCCCTGGTCCTCGACACCGCCGACGGCCGCCTGGCCCGATTGCAGGGCACCAGCTCGGCCTTCGGCCGCTGGCTCGACCAGGTTCTCGACGAGCTGGCCGACCTGGCGCTGCACGCCGCGATCGCCTGGGCGGCCTTCGTGCGCGACGGCCAGCCCGTCTGGCTCATCCTCGGCATGCTCTATCGTCTCGGGAAAGTATCTGTTCCTGGTCCAGTCGCTGCACGGGAGACGAGCTGGAGGGCCGTCTCCAAGAGCAGGCCGGGGCAACTCGGTCTCTTGCGAGCAACGGCGCGATACGCTGGGTCGCGCGCGCTTGATCGAGCGCTCGCCGTGGTGACGCGCCTGCTCGGCCATGCCGACCTGCGCTGGCATCTCTGGATCGTGCTGGCGCTCGCGGGCCGGCTCGATCTCGCGCTGGCGGTCTATGCGGCCTATTTCCCGGCGCGGGCGCTGGCCGGCGCGGTCAGGAAGGGGGTGCGCTATGCCTGAGCCCCGCCTCTCGGTACTGGTCGTGGCGCAAGAACGAGGCGCACAACCTCGCCGACTGTCTGGCGTCGGCGCGCTGGGCCGACGAGCGCGTCGTCGTCGTCGACCCGGCCAGCCGCGATGACACCCTGGCGATCGCCCAGCGCGAGGCCGACGTCGTCGCCGTCCGGCCGTTCGACGACTTCGCCAGCCAGCGCAACTCCGCGCTCGCGCTGGCCTCGGGCGACTGGGTGCTGTCGATCGACGCCGACGAGCGGGTGACGCCCGCGCTTGCCGCCGAGATCCGGCGCGTGATCGCCGACCCGGCGAGCCCGATTCGCGGCTATCGCGTGCCGATCCAGAGCGTGATCCTGGGCCGCGAGTTCGCCTTTTCCGGGACGCAGCACGACCACCCGCTGCGGCTCTTCCGCCGCGATTCCGGGCGCTGGGTCGGCCTGGTGCACGAGACGGTCGAGCTCGCCGGGCCCGCCGGGTGCGCTTCAAGAGCGCGCTCCGGCATCACACGCTGCCCAACGTGTCAGGTCTTTCTGAGACAAGCTCGACCACTACACGACGCTCGAGGCCAAGAGCCTGGCCGGCTCGCAGCGCCGGTTCCGGCTGCAGCGACCTGACGCTGCGGCCCGTCTGGACGTTCTTCAAGCTCTACGTGTTCAAGCAGGGATTTCGCGACGGCGTCGAGGGATTCATGTTCTGCGCGCTCTCGGGCGTGTCGGTGGCGGTCCGGGCCTGGAAGCACCGCGAGCTGACCGCTGGTCGGGAGGGCCTCATGATCGCGGCCCACGAAGCGGTCGTCGCCTCCCGGTTCGACGCGCTCCAGCGGCGGTTCAAATCGGCGGTCGCGGCCGACGACCCGCGGCTACGCGGCATCGTCGACAAGCCTCGGGCCGCTCGCCGGCAAGCGGGTTCTCGACCTGGGCTGCGGCAAGGGGCGGTTTGCCAGGATGCTTGTGCGAGCTGGGCGCGCGGGTGGTCGGGCTGGACCTGTCGGCGGCGATGCTCGCCGCCGCGACCGGCGTCGATCGCGTGCGCGCGATCGGCGCGGCGGCTGCCGTTCGCGCCGGCAAGCTTTGACGGGTGATGGCCGTCGAGGTCTTCGAGCACCTGGCGCCCGAGTCGCTCGACCAGGTCTGCGGCGAAGTCCGCCGCGTGCTCCGGCCGGGCGGCACGTTCTGGTCATCGTCGACAAGAACGTCTGGTCGTGGAACGCCGGCGGCCGTGGCTGCCGAGCCGTGGCCGTGAAGTGGATCGACGAGCGGCGCGGCCTGTGGATGTATTCGCATCGCGAGCCGGTGCGCGAGCGCTGGTTCTCGCCCGGCCGGATTGCAGCGGCGGCTGGCGCGATGGTTCTGCCGACGTCCGGGTCGATCACCTCCTCTCGCGCGCCGAGACGGGGCGGTTTCCGTTTCGAGCCGCTGCCGGGCACGCGGCTCTTCGTCCTGTGGGCGGCCCAGGCGCCGGGAGGGCCCGCGTGAACGAACTGTACTCGCCGATCCTGGCGTCGCTGCCGCTGCTCCTGTGGCAGACGCCGCCGGGCCTGGAGCTGATCCTCGCCCAGGAAGGGGTGCCGTTCGAGACGGTCAAGAGACGCGCATCCGCTTTCGTTCCGCGGCGGCCGGTTCGTCCTGTTCGACGGCCGGGCCGTCTCGGCGAGCTGCGCTGCGCGGCCTGTCTCAGCCCGGATCACGTCGCGATCGACGTCGACGGGCTGCGGCGCGACGAGCCGGTCGATCCGTTCGAGGCCCTGGTCGATCAACAAGTCGGCGCGCGGCTCGTGGACGGTCGGCCCGTGGACGCTCTCCGAGCGGGTGGCGCGGTCCCCCAAGGCGTGGATTCGCCGCCGCCTGATCGCCAAGCTGCGCGAGGCCGTCACCGCCGCCGGCGGCATCTGGATCCGCCTGGCCCCGTTTCCCTACCCGTATCGTTCGGCTTTCAGCTTCCGCGCCGACCTCGATGAGCCGTGCCCCGACGATTACCATCGCTTCGCCAGCGCCGCGGGCCCGCTGACGGACTGCTGCACGCATTTTGTCAGCACGCACGCCTATGCCCATCATCCCAGCGTCCTGCAGCGACCTGAGGCCGCACGACACGCAGTCGCACGGTCATTTCCATCACGTCTATCGCGATCCCGAGGCCAATCGCGCGCAACCTGGAGCGCGCCCACCGGCTGCTTTCGGAGCCTGGGCTTCGAGCCGGTGGGCTTCGCCGGCCCGCACGGCCGCTGGCGGCCGAGCCTCGACGACAGCTCGAAGACCTCGGCTACCTCTACTCGTCCGACTTCCAGCTCGGCTACGACGACTTTCCGTTCTATCCCTGGAAAGGCGACCGGTTCTCGCGGATCCTCCAGATCCCAGTCCACCCGGTCTGCGAGGGCCTGTTTCTCGAGGCCGGCGTCGACGATCCCGCGGGTGATCGGCGAGTACCTCGCGCAGGTCGTCGCGGCCAAGCTCGATGCGGGCGAGCTGGCCGTCGTCTACGGCCATCCCGAGCGCAGGCTGGGCCGGATGCCCGAGGTCCTGACGACGCTCGCCCGGGCGATCGAAGGCGAGCCGCTGGTCTGGCGCACCACGTTCTCCGAGCTGGCGCGCTGGTGGCGCTGGCGGGCCGAGCGGCGGTGGCTGGTCATCCCCCGCGACGATCACCGCCTCGAGATCCAGTTCGACGAGTGGGACACCGAGTATCGACCTCGCGCTCGAGATCCACCGCGGCCGGTTCCGTTGCTCGCTGCCGGTGACCGGGCCCGCGGATGTCGCTGCGGCTTAGCGGACCTGGCTTACGAGCGGACGCGACGACTCCGAGCCGAGCGTGATCGCGCCCGGCGATCGATCGCCGGGCCCTGAGCCTGAAAGCGGCCGTGCGGACCGCGCTCGACTGGGAGACGGTGACGCCGCTGGACGGAGATTCCGCCGTCGTCGCTCTCGAACCGGGTCAAGCGCGGCCTGCGATGGTGGAAGCACAAGCAGCACGGGGGCCGCGTCATGAACGAGTTCACGGTCGCATCGCGCGCCGGAACGCCCGGCATCGGCCGCGGTCATGGCTGGCCGACGCGGAGCCGCGGCCAATGCCGCGCGCGGCTCGGTGCTCCTGCACGCGCCGTCGTTTGCGTTCCAGGCGCCGGGCGGCGGCGAGAACCAGCTGGTCCAGACCGGCCGGCACCTCGAAGGACTCGGCATTCCGGTCCGGCTCTTTTCGCCCCTGGACCGATCGTCTCGAGACGGCCCGGCTGCTCCACCTCTTCGGGATGTCGCGCGAGGGGCTCGAGCTGGCGCGGGTGGCGCAAGCGCGCGGCGTTCCCGTCGTGCTCTCGCCGATCTGCTGGTACGAGCCGCGCGCCCTGGCCGCGCTCGAGACCGGCCTCGTTCGCAAGACTCGCGAGCCTGGCGGCCTGGGCGCTGCGACGCGTCGCCCCGCGGATTCCGAGCTGGCGGCGCGAGCTGCTCGCAGCTGGCCGACGTCGTCTTGCCCAACTCGCGCTCCGAGGCGGACCAGCTCGTCCGGCTCTTCGGGGTCGCTCGCGAGCGAATCCGCGTCGTTCCCAACGGCGTGCTGCCCGTCGTTCGGCACGGCCTCGCCCGAGCTTGTTCCGCGAGCGGTTCGGCAGCGAGCCGTTCGTCCTCTTCGTCGGGCGGATCGAGCCGCGCAAGAACACGCTGGGCCTGATCCGGGCGGTCCGCTCGCTGGGCTTGCCCCTGGTGGTCATCGGCGAGCCGCCACCCGGCTCTGCGGACTTACGCACGAGACTGCCGGCGCACCGGGAGGCGACCGCGTCTCCTGGCTGGGTCAGCTCGACCATCACGATCCGCTGCTGGCCTCGGCCTACGCGGCGGCCCGGGTCTTTGCGCTGCCGAGCTGGTTCGAGACGCCGGGACTGGCCGCGCTCGAGGCCGCGCTCGCGGGCTGTGCCGTCGCGATCACTCCCTATGGCTCGACCCGGGACTACTTCGGCGACCTGGTGGAGTACGCCCGGCCCGATCGCGGCGCGAGATCCGCGCGTGCCGTCGCGAAATGCTGGGAAGAGCGGCCCCGATCCTCGGCTGGCCGCGCTGGATCGCGACCCATTATCTCTGGCCGAAGGTGGCCCAGATCACCGCGGAGGTCTATGACCAGGTCGCCCGCTAAGCCCAGGCCTGTTCGACGTCGGCCGCTATCGCTACAGCAAGCTGCGCTGGCGACTGCTGGTGCACGCGCTCGACTGCCGTCGGCACGATCGTGATGGCGATCGTCCGCCGGTTTCGGCCGATCGACCGGCTGACCGACCCCGCGCCGGATCCTGGTCGTGCAGCTCGATCATCTGGGCGACGCGGTGCTCAGCACGCCGCTGATCGCCGAGTTGCGGGCCGCCTATCCCGAGGCGACGATCGACGTGCTGGCCTCGCCGAGCAATCACGAGGTCTTCGAGGCCGATCCGCACGTGAACCAGGTCCGGGTCGCCGAGCGGACCTGGTTCGAGCGGCGCCCCGACCGTTGGGGCCTGCTGACGGCGGTCTGGAACCTGGGCCGGTCGCTCCGCGGCGGGCTACGACCTGGGCATCGACGTGCGCGGCGATGTGCTGACGGTGCTGGTCCTGGCCCTGGCGGGAGTTCCGCGCCGGGTCGGCTGGTCGATGGGCGGCGGTGCGTTCCTGCTGACCGACGTCGGCCGTGGATTCCCGGCCGGCACGAGGTCCGCTCGCGGCTGGCCTTGCTCGTCGCGGCTGGGGATCACGCCGGATGAGTCGGCGCGCGTCGACGTCCACGTGAGCGATCGACGATCGGATCGCCGTCGCCCGCCGGCTGGCCGAGGCCTGGCCGCGCCAAGCCGTGCGCGCCGAGCCGAAGCATACGCCCGCGTTCCGCGGCGGCGATACTCCAGCCCGGTGCCGCGCAGCCACGCTCGGCGGCGACCGATCTCCGGCGATCACCGACGAGCCCGACTGGCTGCACGCCGATCGCTTTCGGCCCCTTCCGCCGCTGCTGGCCGTGCACCTCGGGGCCGGCAACGCGGCCAAGCGCTGGCCGCCGCGCTCGTGGAAGGTCCTGATCAGACGCTTCCTCGACGAGCGGCTGGCGGGTGGTCGTCGTCGGCGGCATCGAAGACCTTCCGCTCTCTGCCGACCTCGAGCCGCACGACCGGCTCCGCGACTGGACCGGCAGCCTGACGGTCACCCAGACGACGGCGCTGCTCGAGCGGGCCGACCTGTTCATCGGGGCCGATTCCGGTCCGGCCCACCTGGCGGCGTCGGCCGGGACGCTGTCGGTCATCCTCTTCAGCGGAACCAACCAGCCCCGCCAGTGGCGTCCCTGGTCGCGCCACTCACTCGTGCTGCGCCACCGCGTTCCCTGCCAGCCGTGCCACCAGAAGGTCTGCCCGCTCGCCGACCATCCCTGCATGTCGGGGCTGAGCCCCGACCGCGTCTACAAGAGCGCCATGCGCTAGTGGTCTCGAACGCACCGCGCCGAATCACCGCATTCGCCAATCTGATTGTCTTAATCGTAATCCGAATCGTAATCGCAATCGTATTCGTCTTCGACAGAGCCTAAACTCGTGTCACTTCCCCACAACAACAGTACCCCGATCCGCCGCCGCCCCGACTGGCGAGCTTGGCTCGCCCTCGCCTGGGCGGTCTTCTGGGCTTGGTCCTACGCGATCATCGCCTGGCAGGCACGAGGACCGCTCGTGACGTCGTGGCTTCGGCCGCTGGGCCCGAGCCGGTAAAGAAGAGCGGGTTGGCCGGCTTCTCAAGTGTGACCTCGTCGACGAGCGAGCCCTCGCTCGTCCACGCGCGATAGCTCAGGCGATTTTTTCGCGGATCGGTCTCGATCGTCTGATAGGTGGCCACGCCTGAGAACCCCACTTCGACATAGGGCCGCCGACGCCAGGTCGACGAACTTGTCGCCTGAGACGGCGATCACGTAGATCGTTCCCTGCGCTGTCCCCTGGGCCCGGCGGCCGCGCGCAGGGGATACGTCCTCAGGTAGGCGTGGTCGTGACCTTGCAGGACCAGGTCGACGTGATGCTTGTCAAAGATCGACACCCAGTGCTCGCGCAAGGCCGGCGCATCGCGCCAGGGGTGCGAGGGATAGACGGGGTGATGAAACATCACGATTTTCCAGGTAGCCCGGCTTTCGCGCCAGCACCGCGTCGAGCCATCGGCCTGTTGCCGTGCCCGGTCGGAGTCGCTGACGGCCAGCGTGCTGTCGAGCACGGCGAAGCAGGCGTCGCCGCACTCGAAGTGATAGACCAGGCCCGAGTCGATTCCGGCCGGTCCATTGGGCGGCAGCTCAAAGAAGGCACGGTAGAGCCGCGGGCCCATGTCGAGGTACTCATGGTTGCCGACGCAGGGCATGAGCGGCACCCGGTCGAAGACCGCCGCGGCCCGCAGGAAGAAGTGGTCCCAGTTGGTCCGTTCGTTGCCGCGGTCGACCAGGTCGCCGGCAAGCAGGATGAAGTCGGTTCGCGGATGGCGGCGCATTGCGGTCTCGAGCAGCCGGCCCCATTGCTCGAGCCCGGTTTGCGCGTCCCCCAGGTAAAGGAACCGCACGCCCCGGCCGCGATCGGGCGCGGTCTTGACGGTGCTCCACGGGCCCCAGCCCGTCGGAGTGCCGTCTCCCAGCGAATATCGATAGACCGTGTCCGGCTCAAGACCGGTCGCGCGCCACGCGGTGGCGCCGGATGACTGGATCGTTCAGGAGGTTGGGCACCTCGACACAAGCGGATTGGCCGCGCACCATTCGGACGCCCTCATGGTCGAGCCCGTGCGATCGATGGGCGAGCCGTTCCTGGCGGCGTCACGGCCCGCACAATGCGTACGATGCTTGAGGTAACCTGGGGCGCGGTGCGCCAGGTCCAGACCAGCTCCCGCGCGGATCGGCGCCGAGCGATACCGCAACCTGGTCGGGAGTTGGTGTCGAAACCACGCGCGTCTTCCAGACGCGACCCGTGGCCAAAAGCGCTCCATGCCTTTGCTCATGGGCGGCCTGCAACACGACGGCACCGGCCAATTCGTCGGGAAGCGCCTCAAACGGGCTGTAGCGATCGTGGGCCGGGCTAACGCCAGCCCGGGCCGTCGTCATTTTCCAGCATGATTCGGCCGCCGCGTCGAGCATGACGCCGGGCGGTCCAGCTCGATCGAGCGATCGCACGAAGACTGCATAATGGGCCTTGGGGCTTCGATCCAGGCCATTGACCCCCAGACCGATCCAGCCAGCGGGAAACGTTCGGCGATAGAGCCTCCATCGACCGTCGGCGTTTTCGAGGAACAGACTCTTCGCTCGGAAGCCCTGGTCCAAGAGCCAGAAGGGGGGTGCGTCGATCTGGGCGGCAATGTCGACGACCGCGGGTGCGTCGACCCGGAAGCGAAGATAACCGCGCGCCAGCGCCGCTGCGCTCGGGCGGCAAGAGCAGCGGAACGAGCAGGTCGCTGCGGGTGGCGATGGCCGTCAAGTCGCGTTCCGACCAAGTCCGGCTCGAGTCGCAACCCGATCGCCTGCAACACCTGGCGCGTAGGCCGGCGGTCGTCTGGCGACGACCCGCCCCAGGCGCCGATCAGAGCCCCGGCGACCAGAAGCAACTTCCAATTTGACGGGCGACGTACCGCTTCCATGCAGTTGTCAGTTGCCGGTGACCAGAACCCAAAAAAGCCACGGCCTTCGGCTAGAGGCAGCCGAAGGCCGTGCTCGGTGGACGGAATGAGTGCAGATCCAGCACGTCAATTGGACTCCGGCGAAGGCCGGGACCCGGCAAGCCGGTTGACAAGGTTAGCGGCGTCGATGGCTCGTCGCAGGTCAGAGTACTTGGCCAGCGGCGCCGAGTGCGTCTCGTCAGCGTAGACACCGACGACCGTATATAGACCATTCATCTCGCCCGTTACGGCCTTAGAAAACAGACCCGACCGGATCAGCGATGCCATGTTCTGCTGCCACAGTTGGGTTTCGGCCAGTTTCGCGGTCATGGCGAGCCCCTGGAAGTTAAAGGAAGAGGCCTTCCCTGGCTGGTTCGAGGCGTGCTTCCTAAACTTGATAAACGGATCAGCGGACTTTGCGATCCTTCTTCAGTTACCTCCGTCCTTGGCCGTCTTCTGTCGCGAGTCCATCGCGGGGTGCATTATCGTCAATCACCCCCTACACGTATAGACGAGCTTCATGTCGCGCAGGTTCGTAGATCTTGCGAATCATTGAGACACCTCGCGAACTTCCCCCACAAACCTCGCCCCGCAGCCCCAAACGAGCTACCTGCGAGTTCATTTGCTCGCTCTTCTTCAAGTATGGGGCAAAATTGGGGCCATATTCCAAAAATCATCATCATTTCTTCGAAGTTTACGTTCGGCATCGCATGGTAGAGCGCGTCACGTAAACTGCGCCACCACGCTTCCAATCGATCATTGCCGTTTCCATTCCGTGAACGACACGGCGTCGAGCGATCTAACCATAATGGCAGGATTGCATTATGGATCAAACAATCCTTGACGGCGAATGTGATGAACATCACGGGCATGCCTCCTTCGGCCCAACAGGCCCGGCGAACCCACGCCATCGCCCCCCCGACGACAATCGCCGTCGAGCGCCGATCGGACTGATCCGGAATCGAAGCTCGGTTGCCTTTCGCTGACAACACAGGCCGCCGTGCCAATGTTCGAGGCAGCGCCGCCAAATGGAAAACCGCCCGACATAAGAGCTTCGTACCGGAAACTCATCCTCCACTATCCAATTATGGGTGCTTGATTGTGTGCTTGTCAAGGGTTGGGGAGAAAAGCGTGTTGGTTCAGCTCTGAATGCCCGCAAGATCGCCCGCGACGACGAGCGCGCCATGGAGGACGACTTCTTCACCGAGGGCAGGCGGAACGACGTCAAAGCGGCCCTTGAATGGCTCAAAGACGTGCTGGTCGATCAAGTCGACGGATCGGCTCGAACCAGGCCTGTTCACCGATGAGCGACACGCCCCCGCCCATGACGATGCGGCGAGGCGCAAGCAGGGTGATGGCTTGTGTCAAGGCAAAGGCGACGGCTCTGCGTGCACGATCGATGATTGCTGAAGACGCCGTGTCTCCCTCGATCGCGGCCTGAGCAACCGATGGCGGCGGTGATCTGGCCGGGCTGACCGTGAGCCCGCGCAAGTACGATCCAATCGCTCTGGCCCGCTGCGAGTAAACGCCGCGCGACTTCCTGAGCCGCCGACGCAATCGCCCAGCCCGAGGCGACACTTGCTCCAGCTCGACGTCCGCGATTTTCCGAGTTCAAAGTCTCGGGCACCATCAAATGTCCGATCTCGACCGCGCCCAGACCGAAGCCCGCGGTAGATCCGATCATCGATG
This sequence comes from uncultured Isosphaeraceae bacterium, assembly GCA_963830625.1. Classification (GTDB taxonomy): domain Bacteria; phylum Planctomycetota; class Planctomycetia; order Isosphaerales; family Isosphaeraceae; genus CAWHMZ01. The sequence goes on from CAWHMZ010000019.1 coordinate 340,221, forward strand.
ATGAGCGCGCCCTCCGATCACCGCTGCCGACGGTCACGTACAAGAGCGGCGAATAGCCGACGCCGGCACCCAGGCGGGCCTCGGCCAGCCCGGCGACATCGCAGTCGTTCTCGACGACGACGACCGGCCACGCCCAGATGCGTCGCTGAGCCCAGGAGGCGAGGGGAAAACCTTCCCAACCGGCGACCTGGTATGATTTTTGGATTCGTCCCGTGCGACGCGTCGACCGGTCCGCCGAAGCCGATGCCGACGGCCTCCGATCTGCTGCCGTCGAGCCGCGTCTTCGGCGAGCAGGACTGGGAAGGCCGGCCTGGATCTGTTCGCGAATTCCCGCCGCGACCGCGTGCCGGGTCGACGCGCAAGCCGTTCGAGCGCCGGCCAGCGCTTCCGTCGCCTCGCCCGATCCCGAGCTGCAGCTTGGTGCCGCCGATCTCGATGCCCAAGCAGCCAGGAGTCGTGCCATGCGCTTCAGCCAACTCCGAGCCGCCGTTGCTGGGCCGGCTTCCTTCGCGGAGAATCGGCGATGCAAGTCGTCGATGATCCAGTGGAAGACGACCTGGTGCAACGATTCGACGATTCCCATGTCGTCGATCGGGGCGTGCAGGTTGTAATGGGCCAGCGTTCTGGAGCTTTGCCGCCGGAGAAACCGGTGATTCCGACGGTCGTCAGGCCGTGTTCGTTGGCCCACGCGACCGCCTTGAGGATGTTGGGGCTGTTGCCCGAGCCCGAGATCGCCAGCAGCAGGTCGCCGGGCGAGGCCAGGTTTTTCAGTTGCTCGACGAAGATCCGGTCGTAGCCTTCGTCGTTGCGCCCAGGCCATGATGCCGGCGGTGTTGTCGGTCAGGCTCAAGCACCTTGAGCCGCTTCTGGCTCTCGAAGTCGCGCAGCGTGCACTTGGCGAGGTCTTCGCAAAGGTGCGAGGCATTCGCGCCCGAGCCGCCGTTGCCGCAGATGAAGACGAATCGGCCGTCGTCGTAGGCGGTTTCGATCAGCTCGCTGACCTTCTCGATCTGGGCCGGATCGAGCCGCTCTGATCTCTGCGCAGACCCGCGAGCCAAGTAGTCGGAAATGCCCAGCGTCGAGCCGAGCATGGGATTCGAGTCCTGCCAGGGTTGATTATGGTAGTGTACGGTGTGACATTCTCCTTGATCTTACTCAACGCGGCGTCGAAGGGTAAAGGCGAGTGGCCGACGCATCACTTCCGACAGCAGTCGCCAACGGTTTGCTCGGCCTGACGGCGAATGCCGCGCTGCTACTGGGATCGTTCTGGATCGCTCGCGACGGCTTCCGTTCGGCCGCGGGCTGGCGACCGTCTTGGCCACGGCAGTTGTTTTCTGGACGGGCTGCACACTCGGCCTCGAGCTGCTCGGCACGATGGGCTATCTGTCGGTCGGTGCGATGGCGGGCTGGGGAGGAGTCGTCCTCGCACTCGGATTGGCATTGCGGCTGTGGCGCAGAGCGCCCGCCCGGGTCAAAAGCATTCAATCGACCCCGGCGCCGCTATCGTGGGACGTGCGGTTGTGTTTGGCAGCCACTGCTGCGGTCGCCCTGGTGCTCTGGATGCGATCGCTGCTCCTGGGCGTGAAGGTCGTCAGCGACGGACCGATCTATCACCTCCTGTTCGCGGCAAAGTGGTGGAAAGCCGGTCGCCTGATTCTGGTTGCGACTCCCTTCGGCGAACAAGCCGCCACTTATTTTCCCGCCAACGGCGACCTTTGGTTCACCTGGTTGACGGCTTCATGGGGCGGCGATCGGCTCGCCAAGATCGGCCAGGCCCCGTTCTGGATCATCGCCGTCGCTGGCGGCGTTTGGTTGTGCACGGACGCTGGGTACAGAGCGGCCAGCCAAGCCTGGTCGCGACGTGCTGGTTTGTCACGGTCACTCCCTTCCTGCTGTTTTCATTCGAGCCCAACGTCGACACGATCTTCGTGGCCGGCTACCTCGTGGCTGCCTATTTCATTCTTCAGGCCGCGAATCACGATTGGGACACCCGCACACTCGCGCTCGCAGGTCTCGCTGCCGGGCAAGCGCTGGGCACCAAGGCCGTCGGAATTGTGTTCGTACCTCCGCTGTTGTTGATGACGATCGTCGCCGTCGCGCTTCGGGCCGGGCCCGCGCGGATGAAAGTGCGCTCGGTGCTGGTTGTCGCCGCCACGCCGCTGGTGACGGGGGGTTACTGGTACGCTCGCAATGCACTCTTGACGGGCAACCCGCTATATCCGCTTGACGTGCGCATCCTGGGTCGCACTATCTGGCATGGGTGGTATGGTCCCGACGCGATGCGTACGAGCCAGTACTACGTGCCGCTCGGTAACTGGCGAGCGCTTGTCGACACGCTGGTGGCCGTCATGGACCCCAGGCTCGTGCCGCTCTGGATCTTCGCGCTCTCTGCCGGCTGGGCGCTCGCGAAGCCCGTCCGCGCGGGCACGCGGCGCTGGGTCGCGAGCTTGTCGCTGTTGGCCGTGCTCAATGTTGTTCTTTTCTGGGTATTCATTCCCTATCGCACGCAACAGCGGTTCATGCTTCAGGCTCTCGGCCTTGCGGTCGTGCCTTTGGCCGTCACGCTCGATCGCCTGCACTGGCTGCGGCCCATCGCCGCACTGTTGCTCTTGCTCCACGTGCTGACGCCCGAGTCCTGGCCGCTCCCGTCACGGGAAGACGCCATCCCCTGGGACTTGACCCCGCTCATTCCCAACGCGATCGGCCCCTTGATGTCCCTCTATACGAGGCTGGAGCTGGTGCTCCGATCAAGGGCACCGATGACCTTATTGTTAAGCGTGGGCTCGATGGTTGCGATCTGCGCGAGCGCCGTGATCGTCGTCTGGGCGTGGGACAGGGTCGTTTCGAGCCCGTCACGGCGACTGCGCAAAAGCCTCATCGCAGTGGCTGCGACAGCGCTTTTTCTGGTTCTGGGCTATCTCGACGTGCGCCCGCAGCCGATCGACTCGCGTTTCGAGTTTTATCCCCTCTATCCCGACTTCATCCACGGCTGGCTGGCCCTCGAAGCTCGCTCAGGGCCGAGCGGTGCACGGGTGGCCTACGCGGGAACCAATCTGCCTTATTACCTGATGGGTAGCAGATTGCGCAACGAGGTGTGCTATATCAACGTCGATCGCCACCGCGATTGGCTGTTGCATGATTATCACTATGCGGCTCTCGAGCGCGGTCAGGGAAACTGGCCCGATTCACGGCCCGGATGGGATCGGATTCGTCCTGATCTGGGCGCGTGGCTTGAGAACCTTGAAGCCGAGGGTATCCAGCTTCTCGTCGTGACGCGCGTCAATCCGGCGGAGGGACTGTACAACCTGGCCGATTCCGAGGGTTTCCCCATCGAACGAACCTGGGCCGATTCGCACCCCGACCGGTTTGAATTGGTGTACGGTGGGCAAGAAAACGACCGGCGGTTTCGGCTCTACCGCCTGCGGCCCCGGGCGGCGCCCGGCTCGGGTGTGCGGTGAACCTTGAATGAGTGGCAATCCTTTTCTTAATTTTTTCGACAGCCCCGGCCGCCATTGGCGCACGGAGGGGTAGAACCGACTGATTGATGAGGATTCCTCCCGCTCCTGAAATCTTCGCATTAGGTAGTGGAAGGCACTTCCTTGCCGCTTGTTCGGCGGTTGTCGTTTTCGTAGCGTGGGATAGGCACCAGCCCCGTCCGGATTAACGGTGGGCGGAGGCAAATTTCCTTGGCTCGGATACAATAGGTTAAAAGCCCAGCGAACTCGTCGGTGAAGGGGGCGATCGAGCGTGATCCCCGTTTCGGAGAATATTCTCGCTCCGGAACCCGCTCCGACGAGAGATTAGCCGAATTCGATCGAGCCGGCGGCTGTCACCAGGGATAGCCTTATCGTGACCGTATGCCGAGCCAACCGTTGAGGATAATGGGAATGTCCACGACTATTTCCCGCGAGGAGTTCGTGCAGAAAGTGAGTGAGAGCGGGCTTCTCTCGGGGGGCGACTTGCGCACCACGCTCGACGGGCTCGGCGGCGGCGCCGGCGTCTCGAACGCCCAGGAGCTCGCGCGCACTTTGGTCGACGCCGGCCGGCTGACGTCCTTTCAGGCCGATGCCATTCTGGACGGCCGATTGCCGCAGTTGTTTATCGGCAATTACACCATCCTCAGCCGGCTCGGGGCCGGCGGCATGGGGACCGTCTTCAAGGCCCGGCACTCCCGCATGAACCGGGTTGTCGCGCTCAAGATCATGTCGCGTGACGCTTCGGGACAGAGCGCTCTCACGCAGCGCTTCCAGCGAGAGGTTGAGACCATCGCCCAGCTCAGCCATCCCAACATCGTCATGGCCTACGACGCCGGTGAGACCGAGGACGGGCTTTACCTGGTGATGGAATATGTCGACGGACACGACCTCGCTGTCGAGGTCGCGCAAGGAGGGCCGCTCTCCACGGCCGACGCCACGAACTGCATCGTCCAGGCCGCCCGCGGGCTGGCCTGCGCTCACAAGCACGGCATCGTCCACCGCGACGTCAAGCCGGCGAACCTGCTGCGCGATACCGCGGGCGTCGTCAAGGTGGCCGACCTCGGGCTGGCGCACCTCAATAATTCCGACTTCGAGCAGTGTCAACGCTTCACTGACGCAGGCCGGAAACATCCTCGGCACCGCCGATTACATCGCGCCCGAACAGGCGCTTGACTCGGCGACCGTCGATCACCGGGTCGACACCTACAGCTTGGGCTGCACGCTTTTCTTCCTGCTTACCGGCCGGCCCATGTACTCGGCCGGCTCGCTCATGGCGCTCTTGCTGAGACACCGTGACGCCCCGATTCCGTCGCTCTCCCAGGACCGGGCCGATGTGCCCGCCGAGCTCGACGAAATCTACCGGCGGATGGCAGCCAAGAGGCCCGAGGACCGGTTTGCGACCATGGCCGAGGTGGTCCACGCTCTGGAACGAGTGCAAGCGGCCGTCGCCCTCTCCAACGCGCGGCCCGCTCATGGCGGCCCGTCGCCGGCGGACGCGTCAGCGACGAACGTCACCGTGGCGGTTGACCGGAAGGTACCCGTCGAGTCTGATGACCTCCGCCTGACTGTCGCCCTCCCCAAGGCGAGAGCCGCACCGACGGCCTCTGACGTGCGCCGCATTTCCGATTTGACGGTCGTTCTGGTTGAGCCCTCCCGCGCCCAGGCGAACATCGTGCGCAAGTTCCTTCAGGAACTTGGTATCGAAAACGTCCTCGTCGTTCGTTCCGGGCGGGAGGCGCTCGAACTGGGGAAGCAACAGGGGACCGACGTGATCCTCAGCTCCATGCACCTGGCGGACATGACCGGCGTGCAACTGGCCCAGGCCCTGCACGACGACCCCTGTTACTCGCGCGTCGGCTTCGTGCTCGCTTCGAGCGATTCCGACGACGGCGAGGCAAAAAAGGCCCTGGACGCCCAACGAACGGTCTTGCTGCCGAAACCGTTCGATCTCCGCCGATTGGCTCAGTCGCTAGCCCAGGCCACCGGACGCGCTGCTGAGTAGATTTTGAGCTCGTCTGCTTGGATGCGTCGTGCTCACCCTGGTCTCGGAAAAAGATCTAGGTCGCGATGGCCGTTTCGGCCGCCGCCGTACGCGTGAAAAAATCGCTCGCGACGTTCTCAGTCGTCCGACCGGCAGGAGTCATGCGACGAAGGCGAGGAAATAGAAGGCCCAGCCGCTCACGGCCGTCAATAACATGTCGATCGCCGCGATCATCCCCCAGCGCGCGTGGTATGCACTGTGCCGATTGGGCCGGGGTGGGTGCGGGAACTGGCGGAGTGCCCGCAGGATGATCAAGAGCCAGAGGGCGAGGGTCGTCGTCGCAAAGACCAGGTGGATCCAGAGCGAGTAGATCACGAGGCCGCTCCCGGTGGCCGCGTCGTAGTACGGCGACGCGTCGGCACGCTCCTTCCAGTTCTCGAAGTACTGGATGTCGATCTCGAAAAAGACCAACAGGATCAGCAGTCCTCCCGCGAGGCAGAGCTGGATCAGCTTATGACGGTGATACTTCTGTCGGTACTTGACCGAGAAGAGACTGAAGGAAAGTGCGATCAGAACGAGAACCATCGCGACGGCGATCACGTCGATCATGAAAGGGCCGCGCCAGGGCAAGAATCCGGTGATCTGATAACGAGGGTTCATCGCAGTCCTCGCGCGGTTTGGCGGGGCGTATGACGAAAGTGATGCGAGCCGCGGACCGTCGTCGTCGGAGATCGATGGTTCATTATGACCCGCTTCTTAGGGAATTCAAACGCTCGAATGCGATCCTGCCGTGGCCCGTCGCCGGTCGACGGCTGAGCGGGTACCTTCAAAACGGGCAAGGCTTGCTCCTTCCACCGAGAGATTTGCCACGGCGGGAAGTTGTGTCGAGAAAACCGTTTGCACCGTGCGAACTCGTCCTGCATAATCAGCATATACTTCAAGTTCCGCGGCGATTGACAAACGATCTTGACAACCACAGCGTCGCTAGTTCGAGCTCGGTGGCTTTCTGTTAATGCCTTCCGGTGTCGCCTCGTGCGCATTGTCAAGTCGGAGTCGGACCGTGAGTGTGGTCTGAGGGTGCGCCATGAATGAGGTCCTCCGCGAGTTCCTTCTCGAGACCCACGAGAGTCTGGCCCAGCTCGACCTCGACCTGGTCACGCTGGAGAAGGAGCCGCAGGAGCGCGAGACGCTGGCCCGGGCATTTCGGACTCTGCACTCGGTGAAGGGAACGGCCGGTTTCCTGGGATTGTCGAAACTGCAGCGGGTTGGCCACGCCGCCGAGAGCCTGTTCAGCCGACTGCGGGTTGGCGAGTTGGTCTTCAACCCGGAGATCGCCAGCACACTGCTGGGCGTGGTCGACGCCATCCGGCGCATGCTCGC
>CAWHMZ010000020.1:0-100848 GCA_963830625.1 uncultured Isosphaeraceae bacterium
TCTCCCAGTTGCCGTGGGATTTGGCCGCCAGCGCCTCGCGGGCCGCGAGGACCTGCCGGTGGGCCGCCAGCGCGTCCTCCGGCTTGCCGACCTTCTCCGTGAGCTCGGCCACTTCGTAGTTCGCCTGCCAGAGCGCCCGTCGTGAAGCCAGGTCCGACTCCTTGCCCAAGAGCGCACCCAGCTTGCCGTAGAAGTCGCTGGCTGATTTCAAGAGCCGGTCGCGGACTTCCTTGAACTGCTCCTGCTTGAGCAGGAAGTCTTCGCTGACGCCGGTGTGAAAGGTCTTGATCGCCTCGACGGATAGGTCGTACCGGGCCCGCACGGCGGCCTCTGAGTGGGTCAGGGCCGCATTGGCGGTCATCTCGCGTGTGAGCGACGCGGCCAGCTCGGCCTTGGCCTTTGTCTGCACGGCCAGCACGCCCGCCAGTCCGACCACCCCGGCCACCAGGCCCACGGCCAAGGCCGTCACCGCGGTGCGGTTCCTCCGCGCCACCGCCGCGCCCGCCGCGACAAGGGCTCCTGCCAGGCCGTCACCGGTTCATCCGCCATCCAGCGCTCCAGGTCGTCCGCCAGCGCCCGCGGCGTACCGTAGCGGTCCTCGGGCTGCGTGGCCATCGCCTTCACACAGATCGCCTCCATTGCCCTGTCCAGCGTGGGGTCGAGCAGCGATGGCCGCCGGAATTGACCCTCCTGCACGGCTCGCAGAATCTCACCGACGTCTTCCCCCTCGATCGGCGGCTTGCCGGTCAGAAGGCAGTAGAGCGTGGCACCGAGGCTGTAAACATCCGACCGGGGACCCAGCCGGGCGAGGTCGCCGCCGGCTTGCTCGGGGCTCATGTAGGCCGGTGTGCCCAGTGCGCTGCCCGGTAAGGTCTCCGACGAGCCGCTGGACGACGGGGCAAGCGTTTGCTCTCCGACCGCTGGGTCGGCGCGGCCGACCGCCTTGGCCAACCCCCAGTCCACCACTAGCGTTTCGCCGTGCGTTCCCACGATGATGTTGGCCGGCTTGATATCGCGGTGGATCACCCCGCGCGAGTGGGCGTAATCAATGGCGTTGCATACGTCGGTGAAAGTGCGCAGAAGCTTGCGCAATTCGAGCGACCGCCGACCGGCGTCCTTCCGCAGCGATTCGTTTTTGTGGAACCGCTCAATGGACTCCTTGAGCGAATCACCCTTGATGAACCGCATGGCGTAATAGGGGCGGCCGTCGCCATACGTACCCAGGCCGTAGACCGGAACGATCCCCGGGTGCTCCAGTCCACCGGTGATCTCGGCCTCGGTGACGAACCGCTGGCGGCTGTCCGGGTCGTCGGCGTGCTTTTCCAGGATCTGTTTCAGCGCCACCTCGCGGTGCAGCTCGCAGTCGAGAGCGACGAAGATGGCTCCGAGGCCGCCCCTGGCGTGGGGCCGCAGGATGCGGAACCGCTGGCCGCCCGTGGTGGCTGAGCCCACGGCAATGCTGGCGGTGCGGTCAGGGTCGTCGTCTTCAGCATTGGTGGCCGGGCCGTTCTTGCTTCGCGCAATGCGGGCGAGTGTCGCCTCGATCTCGGGCTCGCCGAGCGCGGCTAAGCTGGCACGAGCGGACCGGTTCGTCGGTACCGCGGCAAGACTTTTCTCGACGTCGCCGCCGAGCGCCTGAATGTGCACGCCGGCGATGGCCTCGACAGCGGCCCGGCGCGGGGCGTCGAGGTGTCCGAGCTCGACGAGATGGTCGGCGAGGGATCGGGCCTTGTCGCGCGTCCACGCGGCAAATGCCGCGAACAGCGCCCCTTGATCGATCAGGCCATTCTGTAGGGCCAGCAGGCCAAAGAGCAGGTCACGCGACGGGTCAGTCGATTGGGGCATGGTGGTGACTCACATCCGATCGAGGACGGCACAGTAACCACGACATCCCGGCCACACCGGGACGACATGATCGTATCTCCCCGTCAACGCACATGTCGACCAGGAGCAGCCCACCGTCGCGGCATCAATCGTGGGATGGTCCCTGACTGGCCAGCGCGGAGCTCGTTCCGAAGCCGTCCTGCGCCGCAAAGCTGGCACCGCACTGGATGGTTCATTCTTTGTTTTCCCTTGGTTAGCGTCGCCAACTGCGGCGCCCCTGTAGTCGCCTTACCGCGGGCGCCGGAAGGCGACGAAGGAGATGGTGTCGCGGGTCGTGACTGCGCCGCCGACGGTTTGCACGGTGCTTCGATTCAAGAGGTCGGTGACCAGTTCCCAGCCATCGCGGGCGTAATCGTTGAGCAGACGCTCGAACTGCGTCGCGCGGGCGTCGTCGCTCAGGCGTTCGCCGGGGTTGTAACTGAGGCTGACGACCTTGTAGTCGTATCGATGCTCTGCGCGGGTTTTCTGGGCCTCGGCCGGGGGCGCGATGAGCCCCCAGGCCAGAGTGACCGCCACGAGGAAACAGAGAGCCAATCCGAACCAGGTCCTTCGGGCGTTCATTGCCTTGCTCCTAGGGAAAAGCGTGTGGCGGCTTCGGCGGCCGATTCCGATGCCTGGGCGGTCATCGCCTTCCATGGTCGTACGCCGGCCCGCGTGCGGCAAGTCGAAGCGGTGGACGGAGGAATAAGGATAGTCCATCAAGCGAGTCGACCGAACAAAAGTCCCGGTGAGGATCGTCGTTTTTCTCCGTTGCTATCGGAACCCATGCACAATCTCCACGCTGAACAGGCAACGATCATCGCCGCGTCGCCTATGGTGCACGAGCCGGGCACGCTGCCGTACCGGATCGTCATCCACGACCTGGGCGACCAGCACGTCGTCCATACTCAGGTACTCGAGCCCAGAAGAGAGCCGTGGTAACACCAGGGCGATTACTTCCCAAAGCGAAGCAATGCGGCGACGCCCGACGAGTCGGACGCGGCGGCGCTGCGTTAAGCCTGGGCTCGCTTCGAGTAGCGGGCATGTCGCTCGCTGCACATGGACCCACCACCAGCCAAGCGGCTGGCCGAGGTGTCGGACATCGCCGAGACGATCATCAACGCCCTGCTGCCCGACGACGAGGACGATCGCCGGGACCTCGTCGACGACGACTATCAGCTCAAGTCGGACATCGAGACGTTCGAGGAGCTCACTGGCAAAGTCATCAAGCCCGAAGTTGACGAGCCGATCCTGGGTGACGAGATCGAGCTCGAGGACATCGAACGGTCAGTCTGAGCGGGCAGAGTTTGATCGCCGCCCGTATGCTGAAGGCGCGTCGGTGTCGTCGGACCGACGCGCGCAACGAGACAGTTGGTTAAGATGACCGGCCGATCCCTTCGCGAGCGCTCGGGGCGAACCGCGCGCTGAAGGAAGTCCTCGGCACCGGGGCGGCGTGAGTCAGCGGTGCAGCGGCGAACATCCAGGGGGAAGGGGCCGTTACCCGGGCCGTCGGCTACTGTTGCCGCTTGATCCATTTGTCGATCCGCTGTTCGAGCACGTCGAGCGGCAGCGGCCCGTCATCGATCAACGCGTTATGAAACTTGCGCAGGTCAAACTTCGCACCCAGCGCCTTGGCGGCCTTGGCGCGCAATTCCTGGATCTTCAGCTCCCCGATCTTGTAGCCGAGTGCTTGCCCCGGCCAGACGATATAGCGGTCGACTTCGGCGACGACGAAGCCCTCGGAGAGGCCGGAGTTCTCGTTCATGTAGGCGATGGCCTGCTCGCGGCTCCAGCCCAGGCTGTGCATGCCGGTGTCGACGACCAGGCGGCAGGCGCGGAGGATCTCGAACTGGAGCCGGCCGAACTTCGAGTACGGGTCCTTGTACAGCCCCAGGTCGTCGCCGAGGCTCTCGGCGTAGAGTCCCCACCCTTCGAGGTAGGCGTCGTACAGGGCATTGCGGCGGAAGTCGGGCAGGCCCTTGAGCTCCTGGGCGCGGGCGACCTGCAAATGATGGCCGGGCACGGCCTCGTGCAGCAGCAGCGCCTCCATTTCATGCCGGGGCCGGGTCGCCCCCCGGAGCGTCATGGCATTGAAGTAGCCGGCTCGGGAGCCGTCGGACGCACCCGGCGTATAATGTTCGGCGGTCTGCCCGCGGAACGCGGGGATCTCCCGGATGCCGTAGGGCGTGCGCGGCAGCTCGGCGAACAGCTTCGGCAGCTCGGGATCGACGCGCTTGGCGATGTCCCGGAATGCCGGCAGGACCTCGTCCGGGGGCACCGGAGCAAAGCGCGGGTCGGTATGCAGCCATTTCACGAAGTCCGGGAGCGAGCCCGAGAAGCCCGTCTGCCGGATGACGTCGTCCATGGCCCGGCGGATCCGCTGCACTTCGCGTTGGCCGATCTCGTGGATCTCGCGGGGAGATAGCTCGGTCGTCGTCCACAATCGGACCTGCGCCTGGTAGTAGTCGGCACCGCCCGGCAGGCGAGACGCGGCGATCTCCTGCCGGCAGGCGGGGAGATAGGTCCCGGCGATGAACTGATGCAGCCTCTTCAGTGCGGGAATGATCGATCCGGCGATCGCCTCGCGCGCCCGGGCCGCGAGCCGCGGGCGATCGGCCGCGGCGATCACGTCGGGGAAGTTCTCGAACGGCTTGTAGAGCGGGCTCTTCGTGACGTCTTCGACCCACTGCTTCTCGATCTGCGGCAGGACCTTGCGGATCGGCACGGCCGACGGCACCCAGCCGGCGGCCATCCCGCGTTTCATGAGCTCGACGACTTGATCGACCTGCCGCGGATACGCCGCCAGGCGGGCCAGGAAGTCGTCGTAGTTCTTGGTGGTGCGCAACGGCGCGAGGCGGGGCAATTCGGGAATACTGATGTGCACGCCGCTCATCTGGCAGACGGGCATCCATTCGTGAGGGATCGCGTACCTCCCCAACGGAATCATCCCTGCCGGGAAGCGCTGGAGTGCCACGCTCTGCTCCGCGTCGCGGCGGAACAGGTCGTAGGACAGGACATCCTGACCCGCTCAGGCGTGCGCGGTCGATCTCGCGGATCGCCGGAGCACGTCCCGCTCGTGCGCCTTGCGCCGGTCCATCGCCGCCGCCGAGAGGTCGGTCAGCTTGTCGTTGTACCGAGGATCGCCGACGACGGTGGCGATCTCGGGATACTCTCGGAGGCGCCATTGCCACTCCGTGTAGAAGAGGGCCTGGAGCCTCTTCGCTTCCCGGTCCGCCGGACTCTCCGCGCAGGCCGGCCCGGCGAGCGTCAGGAGCAATGACGGGCAGACCAGGGCGACAATCATCCACCGGGCCATGGCAGTGCACAGGGTCGATCGTCTCATCGGGCGGGCCCTCCAGATGGGTTTCGACGACGATGCACGCTAGGCGATGCAATTCCGGCGAAGTTATATCGTTGCGTTGGGTGCGCCGGCCTTCAAGCCTTTCGGTCAGGAAACGGAGCCGTCTCCGACATCAAGAATCTCGACGAGCTGCGTCTCCAGCCAGTCGACGTGTTCTTCCGATTCGGCCATCCGACGCCTCCCGCACGGACGCCAAGGTCGAAGGAATTTGAGGCGATCACATTACAAGACGTCGGCAGCCTCCCTCTATCGGAGAGGAGCCTTCGCCGAGGCGGGATCAGGGAAATCTTCGACCTCTCAACGTCTGTCTCCCATTCTGGTCTAGGTGCCCCGGCTGATTGCGCCTTCGGCCTGATCGACCGAAGCAGTTCTCCTCGCTTAAGCCGAACCCGGCGCCTCATCTCTCGCGTCCAGCAATCACTCCTCTCGCCGGGGACTCTACGCTGACAGTCTTCGTCGCCTAGATCTCAGCAACCGCTTGACCACCGCCACTGCCGTGGCACTCAACTCAGCGCCGTCGGTCACGGTCCTTTCCCTCACGAGCAGGCGCTCTACGCTGCGCGCTATTCACAGGAGTTCCTCACCCCCATGTAACCCACGTAGTTTTCCATGGCAACCTTTTATCTCGTCGTCGACGAGCTCGTCCCCCACCGCGGGTGTCAGTTTCGCGTGCGAATGTGGCGCCAGGCAGGCCTGCCGCCTCTGGTACTCTGTTCTCAAGTGCCCGGCCACCCGCCGCCTAGCGTATGCAGTAGCTTCCTGGCCAACCTAACGCTCAGGAACTTCCTGGGCTATTGCCTGCCGATCCCCGTGTTTTTCGAGCTCAGCGAGTGGAAACAACAGACCCGGGCGTGGCGGGTCCGCTTCGCGCGGCGTCGCATGACACCCATCGTCTGGCGGAATCATGGCATCCATGGAGGGTTGGCTTGCGAACCGTGCATATCTGCTTCAAGTTCGGTGGGTGTCTGCTTCGCGTTCACCCCCGCCAGCCCCATACATCAACGCGAGCCGCCTTCCAAGCCAGTCTCGTCGGATTGTTGCGCCTTAAGCTGCGCCCGGGCCGCGATCATCGTCTGGTGGAGCTTCTTCTGAAGGAGCCGCCTTGGCGGAAGCTCCGTAAGGTAGGACGCCACCCGGATGCCGCTCTTGTCGAGCTGGAGGAGTTCAACTCGCTCATCCCCCTTCCCAGCGCAAAGAATCAGCCCGATTGGAGTCCCCTCCCCGGGCTCCATCTCATGCTTCTCCAGCCAGCGGAGGTACAGCTCCATCTAGCCCTTGTCGGCCGCCTTGAAGTGCTCCAACTTCAGATCCACGGCAACCAGCCGACGGAGCTTCCGGTGATAGAACAACAAATCGAGATAGAAGTCCTCCCCGTCGATCACGATCCGCTTCTGACGGGCGATGAAGCTGAAGCCGACCCCCAGTTCGAGGATGAACCGCTCCATCTCGCGCAAGATCGCCGCCTCCAAATCTTTCTCGGCGTACGCGTCCTTTTTGATCATGCGGAACAGATTCGGCCGCGAAGTAGCCGCTGCCGAATTCAGCGCTCAATTGTCTCGACGGTGTTGAGACAATCTGCTCGCCGTACGCGGCGCGACGCGAGTCGAGGATCTCGCCCCGGATGCGCCGGCCGACCTGCCAGTAGTGCACCACCAGCGCCGAGTTGACAGCCTGGGCCACACCTAGACGGGCGGAACGAATCAGCTCCCGCAGATCGCGGAGCACCTTCACAGGGGACGGCGTGCCGCCCGGCCGCATCCTCACCGTCGGCACCGCGCCGTCTTGTGCTCGTTTCCTAACCATGCCACAAGGTTACCGGATGACACGGTGAAATCCAGGACCTTCCAAGAAACCGCTGGTCCGGCGGAATCATGGCATCAATGGACGGCTGACTCACGAGCCTTGGGCGTCTGCTGCGCGCTCTCGACACCGAGCAATGAACTATCATCGCCGCATCGCCCGTGGTTCACGAGTCGGGCACGCTGCCATACCGTATCGTCATCCGCGATCTGGGCGATCAGCACGTCGTCCACACCCAGGTGCTCGAGCCGGGAAGAGAGCCGTGGTATCACCAGGGCGATTACTTCGCCAAGCTGGGCGATGCGCCTGGCGTTATTCTCCAGAGCCAGTCCGCCGCCGATGCCACCGCCGCCGCCGCCACCGCTGGCCCGGGTCTAGATGATGCAGCTAGAGGAGACGCTCAGCGTGGCCTGGTTGACAATACCAGCCCCAATGACGGCGGAGTTGCCGCTGATCGTGCAGTTGGAAAGCGTCGCCGAAAAAGCGGTTACTCCGACTGGAAGAAGTACTATTACGTCGACGGTCATCCCAATCCCGCCGGCGCGAGGAAAATCGCCGAGGCGATCTTTGACGAATCGATTGCTGCGCGGCTGGCACGCAGGTGAAACGATTGGTCAGGTACTTCCTTCGAGGGCGTCGGTGCCGTGGCATCGGATCGGTTTGGACCGGGAGGGGCGGCGGAGTTTGCCCGGCTCAGCCGTTGGCCTTGTCCTTCACCTCGGTGACGGAGACGTCGTCGATCGCCGGGCCGCAGTTGCCGTCGTCCCGGTCGAGGGAATAGATCTCCAGGGTCGTGGTGTCATCGGCCGCAGTGAAGGTCCATTTCTTCCGAGTCCAGCGGATCTCTGGGCTGGGATTGTCGGTGGCATCGGCGCTGAAGGCCTCCTTCTCGCCGGCGGCGCGGACGAGGAGCTTCACCTTCCCATCGCCGCCGTACGTTGCGGGCGTCGCGGCCATCTGGAATTGGACGCAGTAGCGGTGGCCTTTCTGGGTCGTGAAGGACTGCTTGATCCCGCCGAAGCCCGGCGAGCCGTTCAAGTCCACGCTCTTCTTGCCGGCAGCGGCCTTCCAGTGCCGCGAGCCGATCAGGTCGATCTGACCCCGTGTCACGACCCAGCCCTTGATGGCGTCTGATCCCTCGTCGAGCGAGTGGTAGCCATCGACGTCCGGGCTGTCCTCGAAGCTGCCGTTAATGATCAGGTTGCCGTCCGGTTCCTGCCCGGCGACCCCGACCGTCAGGCCGATCATTCCCACCACCATGGACGCCACGCCCATCATCATCTTCTCCCGGTTCCGCATGCGAATCCTCCCTTCGATCATCCAACCCGGATGCATCGGTCGAATCAAAATCTTACTAAAGCGGGACCCCTCCGCAAGACCCGGCCGTCGCGGTGGCACTCAGAGGTACGTCACGGTGCCATAGATGTTGTCGTTGCTGAAGGAGGCGAAGTTGAGCGCGACCGTCGTTTTCTTGAGCGTGACCGTGCCGCCGGTGGCGACGTAAAGGCCACCGCCGATGCCGTCGCCGTCGCTGCCACCCGCGCCAGGCAGGCCGCCGAGAGCCAGGTTCAGGGCGACATCCGACTGATCGATGGTTGCGAAGCCGTCGGACCCGACGAAGACGGCGCCGCCCCAGCCGTTGCCGCCGTCGGCTCCCGAGCCGCCGCGGCCGCCTTGGGCCACGTTGCCGATCAGCGAGCTGTTACTGAGGGCGAGCGATGACGTGTCCGAGCCACCCAGGATGCTGTCGATGGCCACGGCAATGGCGCCGCCGATGCCGTCGCCGCCGTTGGCCCCTGCGCCGCCGGCGCCGCCGATGGCGAAGTTGCCCAGGAACTTGGTATTGGTGACGGTCGCGGTCGCGTTGTTGCCAAGGGCGAGACCACCGCCGATTCCATCGCCACCGGCGCTCGCCGCTGGCCCCTGCGCCCCCGATTGCCGCGTTACCAGTCAGCAGGCTGTTGGAAAGCACGAGACTCCCGCCGCTGTTGAAGATGCCGCCGCCGATGCCATTGCCACCGGAGCCGCCTCTGGCCTGGTTGTTCATGATGTTGCTGGAGGTGGCGGTCAGCGTAGCCTGGTTGAAAATGCCGCCGCCGGCGACGGCGGAGTTGCCCCTGATCGTGCAGTTGGTCAGCGTCATCGAGCCGCCGTACGAGTTGTCCAGGCCGCCGCCGTTGCCGCCGGCGGTGTTGCCGCTGACCGTGCAGTTGGTCAGCGTTGTCGAACTGCCGGAATAGTTGGCCAGGCCGCCGCCGTTGCCGCCAGCGGTGTTACCGCTGACCGTGCAGTTGATAAGCGTCGCCGAACCGCCGTAGAAGTTATCCAGGCCGCCACCGTTGGCGCCGGTGGAGTTGCCGCTGATCGTGCAGTTGGTCAGCGTCATGGCCCCTTTGTTGTACACGCCGCCGCCGCTGTAGATCGTCGAAGTGCTGGAGTTGCCGCTCACGATGCAGTTGATCAGCGTCGCAGAACATGTGTAGGAGTTGCCCAGGCCGCCGTCGTAGTCGGCGGTATTATCGCGGATGGTGCAGCCAATCAACGTGGCCGTGCCACCGAATACGGACACGCCGCCGTCGGCGCCGCTTGAGGCGGAATTGCCGGTAATCTTGCAGTCGATCAGTGTGCTCATGGTCCCCCAGATGACCGCACCGCCGCCGGGGACGCCAATCTCGGGCATGGTATTCTCGCTAATGGTGCAGTCGGTCAGTGTGTTCGTGCCGTACAGGGACACGCCGCCACCGCCGCCGCTGCTGGCTGTATTGCCGCTGATGGTGCAGTCGGTCAGCGTGGTCGTGTTATGGCCATAGTAGGACGTGTATATGCCGCCGCCGCCCAAGAAAGTCGCATTGGCGGAGTTGCCGCTGATCGTGCAGTGGGTCAGCGTAAGCGAACCGGAGGTCTGGTCGAGGCCGCCGCCGGTCCCGGAGGCCGAATTGCCGCTCACCGTGCAGTCCGTCAGTGTGACCGAGCCCCCGTCGTTGTACAGGCCGCCGCCATTCCCGGTGGTCGAACCCTCCGTGATGGTCAGGCCGCTGAAGTTGGCCGTCACGCCGCCATCCACCTGGAACACCCGGCTGGCCCCGCCGCCGCTGATGGTTAGATTGCTGGCCCCCAGCCCGTCGATGGTGAGATTCACTCCGATCGTGAGCGGCCCCGAGCTGAGCATGATCGTCTCCCCCTTGAGACTGTTGGCGAAGTCGATCGTTTCGCCACTGGCGGCCGTGGTGATGGCGGCACGGAGCGACCCCGGGCCGCTGTCCTGGTTGTTGATGACCGTCACCGTGCTGAGCAAGGTACGGTCTTCCATCAGAGCCACCCGCGGCAAGAACCGCCGACGACTGGATCGTGTACCGTCGCGCCGTCTCCGCGACAAGAACCGCGAGCGTGGCACGCTTCCATTCCACGGATTTGCGGACTGGAACATAACAGGTGACTCCTGTTGCAAGTGAGAAACGATTCTCGGGACCCCATTGCATGAAACGGCACGATCAGAATGCTCAGTGGGCTGTCACCGGGCGGGGTCGATGAGGGCCTGGGGTTGGGCCCAGAGCGCATCCCATTCTTTCCGCCCGGCCTCGGGGAGCTTCGCGAGGGTTCCTGTTCGCCGGCCTCTACCAATGTGAACGGCGATCCTCTCCGATGGTCACACGAATCCGCGCGGGTTTATGCGGCTTCCTCGCTCGATCAAAACGCTCAGTGAGCCTTTTTCCGGGCGCGGTCGATGAGGGCCTGGACTTCGGCCCAGAGCGCGTTCCATTCTTTTCGCTCGGACTCGGAGAGCTTCGCGAGGGCCTCGGGACCGCGAACGCAGGCGAGATCGGCGTCGATTTGCGAGTGACGCAGGTGGTTTTGCACCCCAGCGCGGTCTGCCGGCTTGGCGGTCTCGAGCTGCTTGGCTCGCGCGATCAGGTCGGACCGCAGCCAGTCGAGCGCCTGTTTCCGCAGTCGAGCTCGCTCTTGGTCGTCAAGCTCGGCTGCGTCCGTGCCTTTCCCGGCGGCGGCCAGAGCGGCGAAACAGGCAGCGTTGTAGCGGTGCGCGGCCTCAAGGTTTTCGGCCAGCTTGGGGTCGGCGGCGAAGGCTTCGGCGTACAGGCGGGTTGACGTGCGATAGAGCTTCTGGATCTGGGCCCACTCGGCCAGGACGAGGCGTTCGTCGTTGCTCGGCGGCGTGTAACTTCCGCCTTTGAAGGCGGGGAGCTTGTCCCGCGCCCCGGCCAATCGCTGCACTCTCGCGAGTTGGTTTCGCGCCGCGACGAACTTCGGGTCGAGCTTGATGGCCGTGCGGAAACACGTGATGGATTCGTCGATCCGGCCGATGCCCGCGAGCGTATCGCCCAGGTTCATGTGGGCGTAGAAGTAATTCGGGTCGACCTCGATGGCCTTCTCGTAGTAGGCGATGGCCTGGTCGACCTGGCCCCTTTGTTTGTGGAGATAACCCAGCTTGTTGTAGGCATCGGCGAAGTTCGGTTCGAGCTCGATGGCCCTGCGGAAACAGGCGATGGCTTCGTCCACCCGGCCCTTGTCCGTCGAGCGCAATGCCCAAGTTGTTGTGCAAGATCGCGAACTTCGGGTCGAGCTCGATGGCCTTGCGGAAATTGGCGATGGCTTCGTCGACCTGGCCCTTGTGCGCCGAGCGCACCGCCCAGGTTGATGTAGGCCGGAGCGCACTTCGGGTCGAGCTCGATGGCCTTGCAGTAACTGGCGATGGCCTCGTCCAGTTGGCCGTGGAGTTGCAGCGCGAAGCCGAGGTTGACGTGGGCCCTCGTGTCATTGGGCCGATTGCGGACCTTTTCGCTCAACGCGGCAACGGCTCGCTCGAAGAGCGGCCCGGCCTCACCGGCGCGGCCGCGACCCTTGAGATGATTACCGAGGGAAATCAGGGACAGGGCGTCCTGGGGCCGGCGGCGGACCAGGTCGCGAAAGACCGCCTCGGACTCCTCGTACCGCCCGAGCTTCTCGAGTGCGTGGGCCAGTGGATCGGCCAGCTCGGGGCGGAGGGCGCGAGCCGCGGCATACGCCGCGATCGCCTCGTCCCGGCGCGGCGGCGTCATCCGCAGGAGCAGTTGGCCCAAAGTGTACTGGACCCAGACGTCCGTCGGGTGAATGCCCGAGGCGCGGCGCAGCACCCGCACTCCGGCTTCCACGTCGCCAGCCTCGGCAAGCGTGTTCCCGAGCAGCACCAGGCTCGCCGCCGACCAATCCGCCGCCTCGACACGCGCCGCGAGCGGGCGAACTTGCTCCAGAAACCGTGCCTTGTCGCCGACTGCCAGGGCTGCGCGGACGGCGTCGCGCAGGGGGTCGGGGTCAGCGGCGCGGGCGACCGCGATAAGCTTGGGCGAATCCTCGTTTTTGGGCTTGAGGCGGCTCTCCCCGAAGGTCCGGTAATACACGTCCGAGAACGCCGAGCGGCGCAGCGTTTCGGGTCGGGCAGCGCGCACGGTGGTCCAGTCGTCGAGGGCCGCGACCACCGCGCGGCGCACCGATTCCGGCCGGGCCGTGATCAGGGCCGCTGCCTGCTTCACGTCCATTCCGTCAACATCGATGCCGGCCGCGCGGAAAGCGTCGGAATAGGCGGCGTCAGTCACCTGGCCGTAGAAGTCGTTCACCTTGGCGCCCCGGATCTCGACCAGCTTGTCCAAGAGCACGCGATCGCGCTTGGCGGCAGCGGCCCCGGCCTGGACTTCGGCGTCAAGGGCCGCCAGTTGTTGTCGGATGGCGGGGTCGCCGCCCTCGTCCAGGGCCGTCTGGGCGCGTTTCAGGCCCTCCAGCGCCGTCTGCCAGCGGGCGAGGTCTTCAGGGTACGCCACGGCCTGGTCGCGCAGGCAGCGCCGCTTCCTTGAGCGCCAGTGCCAGCCGCGCCGCTCCCGCTTGGCGTTGCTGGAGCCAGTATGTCAGTCCGAGACCGCCCACCACTGACAAAGTCAGCAAGCTCGCGGCGACCACGGTCGTCAACCGACGGCGGTCCCGCTCCTCGACACTGGCCAGCTCGGCCCGCCTCATCCGCTCCTGCACGCTGGCCAGGTAGGCAGTCATCCGCTCGGCGACCGCCGAAGCTTCGTGCGGGCGGTCCTCGCGCTCGCGGGCGAGGCAGTCCTTCGCCAGCGCGATCAGCTCCGCGTCCGCGCCGGATGAATCCAGACGCTGTAAGGCATCGACCGTGTCACCCAGCGCCGCCGTGCGCTGGATCTCGGCGGAGCCGCGCCCCGTGAAGGCTGGCTCGCCCGTCAGCACCTCGCAGAGGATCGACCCGAGGGCGAAGACATCGGCCCGCTCATCAACCTGGTCGACTTCGCCACGGGCCTGCTCGGCGCCATGTACGAGGGCGTGCCCATGATCGAGCCGGGCGGGACCGGACGGCGTCGGAGTCGGACCCGGAGCGCGCCGTGGCGATCACCGTCTCGTCGCGGGTCTGGCCCGCGCGGGCGTCGTCGACCACACCGCCGCGCGGCAGCACCTTGGCTAACCCCCAGTCCATCACCTGCACTTCACCGAAGCTGCCCACCATCACGTTCGACGGCTTCAGGTCGCGATGGATCACGCCGCGGGCATGGGCGTAGGCCATCGTCTGGCAGACAGCTTGGAAGATCACCAGGAATCGAGGCAGGCCGTCGGCAGGTCCGCCGCGCTGGGCCAGGAGCTGCGCCAGGGTGTGCCCCTTGACCAGCTTCATGGCGAAAAACGGCCGCCGGTCTGCCAGGGTGCCGAGTTCATAGATCGGAACTAAACCGGGGTGCTGTAGCTGGCCGCCGATCTGGGCCTCCTCGACGAAGCGGCGGACCATGTTGGTATCGTCGCGGTAGTCGTCGCGGAGGATTTTCAGTGCCACATCGCGGCCGAGGTCGGCGTCGCGGCCCTTCAAGACCGTGCCCATGCCCCCACGGGCGATCTCGCCGTCGACCCGGTAGCGGATCGAGCCATCGGCAAACGCACCTGCGGCGATCACAATCGGCCCCGGCTCCTCGCCGGGGCCCGGTGTCGCGCAGGAACACGCGGGGCACAGGCCCAATCGTCTCGGCGAGGGTGTCGAGGACGCTTCGGCCGGCCGGCCCGTGCGGGCCGGCGTCGGCGGACTCATGGGGAAAGGGTCCCGACAGCGCGGCCCCCATCAGGCATTGCGGGCAGAGCCCACGCGGGGCGTCGGCCGGCAGCGGCGCCCCGCAATCGGGGCAGATACGATCGGAGCTCATCGCGAAGTCCTCCTCCGGGGCCCAACGGCCGTTTTTCGTCGGCCTCTACCCATGGGAACGGGAATCATTTCCGAAGGTCACACGAATCCGCGCGGATTCACCCGCCAAGCGCGGCGAACAGGTCTCGGACTTCCTCCTCGACATCGGCCGGGTCGGCCACCGTGCGGGCGATCTCCTCGCGGAGAATCTCGCCGTAACGCTTCCTCAGGCGCAAGGCCGCCGTCTTGACGGCCCCCTCGGTCATCCCGAGCTCGGCGGCGATGGCCGCGAAGCGGACCTCGCCCCGCCTGCCGGTCAAGGTCCGCAGCAGGCGGGAGGTGAGGACCCCCTTCCCAGCCGCGGTCGATTCGGCTTCCAGCCGCGCGACGGCGTGTTCCAGCAGGCTGGTCGCCCAGCGCCGCTCGAAGAGCCGCTCGGCCGTCATTGTGTCCACCGGCTCGCTCGCGTAGCGCCCCTCGGCGGCCAGGCGATCGAAGGAGACCGCGACGCGCCCGCCGCCCCGCTTCGCAGCCAGGTCGCGGTCACAGCAGTCGGCCACGTGATGGGCGCACACGGCCAAGAGGAACGAGCGGAACCGGCCACGCTCCGGGGCCACCGCGGCCAGGCCGTCACGATTCAGAAGGGTGAGGAATGTCCCCTGGACAATGTCGGCGGCCTGTTCGGGCGGATGCCCCTTGCGCCTCGCGAAGGCATACAGTGGGTACCAGTAGTCCTCACACAGCTCAGCCAGCGCCTCCCGGGCCGAAGGGTCGTTGCGGTCGCCGGCAGCGAGGACCCGACTCCACCGGGTCGTCGGGAATGGGGCGTTCGAGGGCTGGTCGGGACGTGGGCGCGACACCGGCGATCTCAACGTCCTCGGGTGAGCCGGGTCGGACGTTCAATCTGGCTCTCCCACGAGTCAGCCGATTCTAACGCAATTCGGGTGGGCGTCGGAAGCGGCCGCCGCGAAATCGAGCCCGTCACGGCCCGGCGACCAGAACGAAGCACGGACTGGCCCGCGGCCCTGTGGGGCCCGAACGCTGCGCACGTCGGTCCGACGACACCGAAGCATCGCGCACGCGATTGGGCGCGTCGGATCGACCGAAGCCGGTCTGCTCACTTAAGCCAAACCCGACGCCTCATCTCTCGCGTCCAGCAATCACTTCTCGCGCCGGGCACCCCACCCTGATAATCCTCCTCGCCTCGATCTCAACAACCGCCTGACCACCGCCACCGCCGTGGCACCCCGGTAAGCTTTCGAGCTACCGACCCTTCCCCGCACCAGTCAGCGCAAACACTGCGCCGTTTTACAGGAGTTCCTCACTGCCAAGTAACCCGCGGAGCTTTCCATGGCAACTTATTTTCTCGTCGTCGACGAGCTCGTCCCCCACCGCGGGTGCCAGTTCAGCGTTCGCGTGTGGCGCCAGGCCGGTCAGCCGCCGCTCGTCCTCTTCTCCCAAGTGCCCGGCCACCCGCCGCCTAACGTATGCAGCAGCTTCCTGGCGAACCTGACGCTCAGGAACTTCCTGGGCTATTCCCTGCCGACCCCCGTGTTTTTCGAGCTCAGCGAATGGAAGCAACAGACCCGGGCGTGCCGGGTCCGCTTCGAGACGATCGGCCCCGAACTGCGACCGATTCTGCGCAACCCCCAGTACACGCGTTTGAACCCTTCGGCCTTCGAGCAACTCTTCAAAGTCACGCTCGACTCACCTAAGTGGAACCGCAGAAAACTCCGGGCGATTGTGGTGTAGGCTTCCAGCCTGCACGCTGGGCAGGCGAGACGCCTGCACCACAAACATTGTGCGTGGCCACTTAGTTGAAAGGAGCAACCTGATGGAGCGCCTGGCATCGATTGTGAAGCAGGGGTTCTACCCTGCGCCGCCGGAGGCGCTCGCCGGTATCCTCCGGCATCTGAAGGTCCCTGACCCGCCCCCAGATCCGAAGAAGGGCGAGGATATAAACGTCCTCGACCCCTGTGCCGGTGAAGGAAAGGCCCTCGTGCAGCTTGCCGAGGGCCTTGGCGTTTCTACGGGCCACGTCTTCGCGGTCGAGCTGAACGGGAGCCGCGCGGCCAGGATCGCGGAGGCTTACCCCGACGTCCGCCTGCTCGGTCCGTGCAGCTTTGAGGCGACCCGCATCACGCGCCACTCCGTCGGGCTCGTGTACCTCAACAGCCTGTATGACGACGAGTTCGGCGGCGGCGGGAGGGAGGAGACCACCTTCCTCCGCCAGGCCGTCGACCTCCTGGTCCCCGGCGGCATCCTGGTCATGGTCTGCCCGGTCAACCAGGTCTACGGAAAGGTTGTGATGTGTGAGCTCCTCGACACCTGGTTTGACCAGCTCGAGCTGTACCTGTTCCCCGACAACTGCCGTTCGTTCAAAGAGTGCGTGGTGTTCGGCCGTCGTCGCAAGACGGCGCTGACCGACAACCTGATCTTCCAGGAAGGAATACTGACGGGCCGGGGCATCCGCCGAAGTTTCGCAGCGCCCGTCGTTAGACACACACACTCCACTGCGTTGTCGGACACCCACACCGCACGTCGTCCGACACCGATACTGCACGGCCTGCAGAGTCGGTCGCGGGGCAATGGGTACCTTACGGCACCCAGGATTATGGATGTCTGGCAACCCCTCGTTTTTGAGGAGGTCCGGGGTCGAAACGACCGCGTTCCTCAGCCGGTCAAGTGCTGCGCGTGTCGACCTGTATTCGCCCCAGACGTCCATGATCTGTTCGTGCCGATCAAATCGACGGTACCGCATGTTCGGCGATCGAATTAAGCGCCTGGTTGATCGTCTCGGCGGAGAGGGGCATGGCGTGGGCCTCGACCACGGAGTTCGTCTCCGTCGCATTTGACGGGATGTCGTAGTGGATCACCCACTGCCCGTTCTCGAAGTAGACCGATGCGGTGGGATCGTACGTCGGCATCAAGTAGAGGTCGGCTGCCCCCTCGGCCCCCGGCACGTCGTAACCGATCGGGTCCAGGAGCAGGCTGGTCGGACCCTTCTGGAGGTACAGGGCCGGGACCTCGTACACTTCGCGTGCGTCGTCCCGCAGTTTCTTCGGGTACCGTCGAGTAATCCCCTCGCCCCGGTCGACCTCGGCTTCGAACCGGGCGACGAGGTCCTCCACACGCCGTCGGAATTGCTCGCGCTGCTCGGACACCAGAGCACCCGCTTCGTTCGTGATCACGCCCTTGCCATCCTCGCGAGATGGACGGTCACTCGTCAACATGGGGCGGCTGCTGGCAGAAGCGCCCCAGTGCTCGGACGTGAACACCCACGGCCGCCGGTCGGCTCGGAATTCGCGCCGGCGGGCGCACATTACGATTAGCCGGGATTATTCGCACCCATTCATCCACGGCCGCGTTTTGAATGGCGCTGGGCCGCCAGGGCGAACCCGCGGCCGTCGATGCGCGCGCCACTCCTCACCCACGGGATCAACGACAGCGTTGTGCACAACTTTGGCTCGGCCCCGGCAAGGGCGAAACTCGCGGAGACGAGCACGGCGTCGGCGGTCGAGGAGTGACCGCTTTGGTGACCGCCAAGAAGTGATCCAGGAGTGGCCAGCTCGCCGACAATCGCACAACCACGCGGCGAGCGCGAGTGCTGATTTCGGCAGCGACTTTGATCAGCCGGGTCCGCGCACCCAGGCCGGTGGGCGTTCCTGCCCCACGTCGTCGGCAAACGACTGGGGTTTCAGTCTTCCAAGCGGAGTTCCTCGAGGGCTTGCGCCTTGAGAAGATCGAGCTGGAGTTGGGCCAGCGCTTCCGGCGACAACGCCTCGACCTGTCGCTTGACTCCGGCAGACATCGGGCCGAATTTGGCTTCCATTAGCCGCAGGGCCGACCGCCGCTCCCCCTGCTCGATGCCGCGTTCGATGCCGCGTTCGATGCCGCGTTCGTAGGTGGTCTTCATGAGGGGTTCAACCTCGTGATACGCCTCGGTGTGCAACAACGCTTGTAGCCGCTCCGTCTGGGCGCTCGAGCTCAGTGGAGGTGGCCAGTGACGGTGTTCGCCGTGTTAGCCATCTGCTTCCCCCATGGCCTGCCTGGCCACATGCGCGAGCGACTTGAAAAGTCGCTGAAGTTCAATGCCGCGCCATTCGTATCTTAATCATAACCTGCGCCATCATTCTCGGCACCGTCGAACGGAACGCCGACCGGTCCTTGCCGACGTGGCGCGACCGGGAGGTCGTGGTGACCAGGAGCGCCCGTCGCAAGCCAGCGCCGGCTTCGCATGGTGTGGCAGCCGACGCGCCAACACTTCCCTTCGGCCATCAGTCGCTCCAGAGCCGATGGTTCGATGTAGCGAGTAACAAAACAGCCCCTCAGTGGACCCGCTCAACGGTGCGGTGCGGCCGCCGCGAGCGATCGGACCGATCGGACGGATTGGACGGATCAGACGCGGCGGCCGGCGCGGTTCTTCGGCCTGGAAACCCTACCCAAGACCCGTGCTGTGATGCGGTCGCACTTAGGAAGCCTGGCCTACATTGCGCGTCGTCGTCGGGGCCACTGAGTTCGTTCCGTCTACTCAATAATCCGCTCAACGCCTTGCGGCATCGGAGAAGGAAGCCGCATAGTCGCCTTTCGCTCCGGCGAAAGGACGCATTTCAGCGCCCGATGCCTTGCGGATCGGAGAAGGAAGCGGGACGACGCGCGACCTGGGGTTGTGCAGCGCTGAGCTGCGCTCAACGCCTTCCGCGCCCCTGCGTGAGGGGCGATAGCGGACTTCGCGCTGCTCGCCCAGGCGGCCGCGTTCCAATCCACGCCCGTGCGTGAGGGGCGATAGGCCGTGCGGTCATCCGGGCTCGCCTTCAAACGGTTTCAATCCACGCCTCTGCGTGAGGGGCGATCTTTGTCTGGACCCAAGCTAATCGCCAAGGTGCGGTTTCAATCCACGCCCCTGCGTGAGGGGCGATGCATCTTCCCGATTTCAGACATCCACCGTTTGGCGTCGTTTGCCAGCAGCCGTTCATCCATGGATCACGCGGTCGGGAAAAACCGCGTGCTCCGGTGGCTTGCAACGTGCAGAAGAAGGGCGTCTGAAATCACAAACTGAGCATGGTGGACCGTGCCCCAATGAACATCATGGATGCAGATTGGGGTCTTCCACCGCCAATCGCTCCACGGCGGCGGCAGCGTTGAGGTCCTTGTCGGCCGAAACGAGCACCATGCCGCCCTGGCTGATGCGGTTCAGTTCGCTGGCGGCGGCCAGTTGAACGGCGTCGTAGGCGCGCAGAGCGTACCTGTTGGCCAATGTACTGGCGTCGGCCAGAAGCGAGGGCGTGACCTCGAGGACGGTATACCGCCCGGCCACGTGTTCGCGAAACCGCGACAGGAAGGACGACGCCTGCGCCGAACGGATGGTTCTCCCTGCGCGACGGCGGGCGATGGCGGACGTCACCTCGACGATGGTGATGCGCGCCAGGAAGATTTGGTTGCCTGTCCTGTAGTGCGTGAGACTACGAACCCAAGCGGTGCCGCCCTCCTGGACGTAACGCTTGACGAGAGCGCTCGAATCGACGAAATACGCCGCCACCTTACCGCCGCTCGCGGATGATGGTTTCCGAAAGCGGCTCTCCCTTGATTACGATGGGGGGGACATCATCATCGTCAATGTCCAGGGCGGGGTCGGGAAGCTGGCTGACGAGGCCAGACGCGAGCAACCGCCGATTGAGCTCGTCGGGCGTGAGCGGCTTTTTCTCAAGGGCCGACTCTGCGCCCGCAGCTTCTTGCCAGGCTTGGGCATGGTTTGCTTGAGCCGTTCCAGAGCGTCGCTGACCACAGCATCCTCGCTGGCGTAAAGGCCCGCGCGCACCGCCTCGTGGATGAACCGCTCCTGGTCTTTCGATAGACGTATGGTCATAGCAATCATCCCCTTTAGTTTCAGCTTACCACGGCGGTCGGCCATTGCCAATCTGAAAGCAAGTGTCTGGTCGAGGATTGTTGTCGGACACCCACACCGCACGGCCTGTAGTTTCGGTCGCGGGGCAATGGGTACCTTACGGCACCCAGGATTATGGATGTCTGGCAACCCGTCTCTCAATTGTCTCGACAGTGTTGAGACAATCTGCTCGCGGTACGCGGCGCGACGCGAGCCGAGGATCTCGCCCCGGATGCGCCGGCCGACCTGCCAGTAGCGCGAGAAGCGGACACCCATCGTCTGCGGCGGTACCGTGCTTGAATGCCGATTTCCCCGCGGATGCGTGTCTGGAACCGGTTGATCGTGACGGCGACGAAGCCAATCGCGCCAAAGTCGAAGATGTTGCCCGGAACGTCATGCTCGCGCGAGGCAAAGCTGGACTTGCCTAAAACGAACCACGGATCGCGCGGATTGACACTGACGGGGAAACTGCGAGCTGCCCCGGCCGCTGCGTCTGATCCGTCCCATCCGTCCGATCGGTCCGATCGCGCGCGGCGGCCGGCCTGAACAATAGGACCGTTCGGACGGCGGCGGCGGCCAGTCACAAGCGGTCTGCGCCGCGATTGCGCGCTTTGACGTTTTCTTCATCCGCTCCCATCGGGATGTCCCGATCGCGGGAAACGCGCTGCAAGTCCGCACAGCTCGAGCGACAACCGCCGCTCACTCCGACAGCACAGCCCTCTCGTCCCCACTGACCGCGACAACCGCCTGCACCGATCAATCCGATCGCGCTGGTGAGAACGACGACTCAGCGCGAAATCCGCATAATTCACCCGCACGGCCTCCGTCCGCGCGCCATCTTATCTCTGAAGAGAGGCCGCCGCATCCGGCAGCCTTCTCTCGCATCCCGCAGTTACAACGATCGGACAGAATTGTGCAAACGAAAAAACACCCCGCGCTGATCACCTGGCGGCGGCCGGCGGCCCGCGTCAGCCCGAAGAGCTACCGAGGGTTCAGGCCGTTCCATTGCCGGATGGTCAACACTCCCTCGCTTGCGCTTCGGGCTGGTATGAGCTGCGATTGGTCTGGCAGCCAGAGAGGGTCGGCGCGGCTTGCCGAAAAGGAAGTGCGCAATGGCCGCCACGAAACTCGAGAGCATCGATGACCGCCCGGACGCGAAGACGAACGGCCGGGTGACGAAAACGAAACCCAGAGCCACGCGCCGTTCATGCGCCGGCGGAACGCGGCTCAGCCGCGCCGAGAGCAGCCGCCGCAACGCCCAGAAGAGCACCGGCCCGCGCACCGCGGCCGGCAAGGCCAGAAGCCGCTATAACGCGCTCAAGCACGGCATGACTGCCGAGTCGACCCTGCTGCCGGGCGAAGACGCCGCCGAATTCGAAGCCCTGCGCCGGCGGCTGCACGACGACATCGGTGCCCGCAATAGCCTCGAAGCCGTTTTGATCGACCGCATCGCCTGCGACGACTGGATGGCGACCCGCGCCAATCGCGCCGCCGCCGCGCAGCTTGCCTACCGCCTGCGGCACCAGTCACTCAAAGAGTCCTTCGCCGAGAAGGACGCCGTCATCGCGCTGGGCCAGCGGCTGCTGAGAGACGTCTCCCGCGCCAGGAGTTTCCACCCAAGCGAGCAGATCGGCGGTCAATATCACCCCGCCCGCGTGGTCGCGAAGCTGGAAAACACCATCACGGGCTGCGATTGGCTGCTTCAACGTTTACACCGGCTCAAAGAGCGGTTGGACGAGCCCGGAGTATGGCTGCGGTCCGACGGGCATGAGCTGGTCCGGCTCATGGGCAAGTATCAGAGCGAGCTCACCGCTGACGATCAGGTCGCCCTCGCGCTTCTGGCCAGTGAATGCGTCCACGAAGACTCCGCGGACCACGCCTTCGCACATGCCAGGGCCAAGGAAGAGGCCATCAGCCAGTCGTTGGAGCGGGCGCGTGCCGAGGCCAAGGCAGGGTCAGCAGCCCGGCGCAGTGCCGCAGTCACCGACGAGGCCAAGCCCGAAGACGGCAAGAAGAGGCCAGTCCGCGGCCCGGCACGCCAGGAACATGCAAGGCTGACCCGACAACTCGAACGGACTTCGAAGGTTCTCGGGATGCTGAAGAATGAGATTGACGAGGACGCGACACGCGGGCCGTGCCCGATGAGCCTGGAGAAGCTCAATCCACCCAGCGTCGAGGAAGCGCGCCGGCGGCTGGCGCAGGAGATCGACGAGCAGATGTTGCGCATCAGGCAGATCGTGGCCTTGCGCCGGGAAATCCTGGCAGAAGACATCGCCGAAGCCGCTCGGCGCCTGGCGTTCGAGCCCGGTTCCGAGGGCGACAAGCAGCGGCGTTATGTCCTCTCACGAGGCCGGCTTTTGATCCAATCAATCAAAACGTTCATCGCGCTCCGCAAAGCCAGCAACGACGGCACGCTTGACGGGCAGGGTGAGGGGGATGACGACCGGGATGAAGCCGACCTCGAAATCGATGCTCTGATCGGCCCCCAGAGCCCGCTGGGTCCTGACAATTCCAGCTCTGCGCCGGTGGTCGCGGTGGGTCAGTTAGCCGACCCGTCACTGGTGCTTCCCGCAACCGACCCCGCGACGCCCGACCAGCAGGACGCCAAAATGCCCGAATCCGCGGAGCAAATCGATACGCAAACTCCTGCAGCGGAAACACTTTGTGGCGAGAAGAAAATTCTGCGAAACGAAGCTGAGGCGCACGGCCAGGCACCGCAGACCGACCAGCCGGCTGATGTAGCAGGCACGGTCCCCGTGCCGTCAAGCCCCCTTGCGAGCCAACTGTCGGCGCCGGCAGTCGTCGTAGCAGGCACGGTCCCCGTGCCGTCAAGCCCGTTGCCAAACCCCTCGTCGCCGATCGAACAATACATGGAGAAATACGGAAAGACGGGGCACCCGCGCTGACGCTGCGACGCGGTAAAAGATGTAACATGATGCGCAGATCGCCGCAGCGAGGTGCCGGCGAGACACGACGGAGGCCACGGGTTGCACCGCGAGTATCGCCCAGACCAAATGCGGCTCGGCGCCGCCCACCCACCCGATGGTCATGACCACCATGACCAACTCAGTCGGTCCGCGGCGGGTCCCGACCACGATCCCGCCGCCGAGCGCCGCGCGCTCTGGGCCGCGACGATCGCGGTTGGGGTGCTCCTGGCCGCCGACGTTGTGCTTGGGGCCATGGGCAGTCCGTGGCAGCGGCCGTTCGGGGTGCCGCTGGCCTTGCTCGCGGCTTTGATCGGCGGCGGGCGGGTGGTCTACCTGGCTCTCTCTGCGCTTTTCGCAGGCAGCGATCGGCGCCGACATCGCGCTGGCGATCGCCTGCGTTGCCGCGGCGTGCCTGGGTGAGTATTTCGTCGCCGCCGAGGTCGTGTTCATCGCGCTGGTGGGCGAGTGCCTCGAAGCGCTCACCTTCGAGCGCGCCCAGCGCGCGATCGGCAAGCTCCTCGACTTTTACCCGAGGACCGCGCGCGTCTTGAAGGGCGACGCCGAGGTCGAGGTCTCGATCGACCAACTGGCTACAGGCGACGTGATCGCAGTGCTTCCCGGCGAGCGGATCGGTGTCGACGGCACGGTCGTGCGGGGGCGGTCCGCCGTCGATCAGGCGGTCCTGACCGGCGAGAGCATGCCGGTCGACAAGGGCGATGGCGACCCGGTTTACACCGGCACGGTCAACCAGTTCGGCCGGCTCGAGATCCGTGCCGACAAGCTGGGTGCCGAGTCGACGCTCGGCCAGGTCGTTCGACTGCTCGCCGATGCCAAGCGTCATCGCTCGCCCATCGAGCGAACCGCCGACCGCTACGCGCGGCGGTTCTTGCCGGCGGTGCTCACGGTTGCCGCCGTGGTCTTCCTGGCGACCAACGGGCCGGCGCTGGTTCAGGCGGTCACGGGCGGGACATGGCCCACCATCGACCTGATGCCGACGCTTGCCGTGCTGGTGGTCGCGTGCCCGTGCGCGCTGGTGCTGGCGACGCCCGGCGGCCGTGCTGGCGGCCACGGCCCGGCTGGCCCGGCGCGGCGTGCTCGTCAAGGGAGGCGCGGCCATCGAGGCACTGGCCCGCGTCAACACCATCGCCTTCGACAAGACCGGCACGCTCACCGAAGGCAAGCCCGAGCTCGGCGACTGCGTCGTTCTGGGCGAGCTGAATTCGAGCGACGAGCTGCTGCGCCTCGCCGCCGCGGCCGAGCAGTCGAGCGAGCACCCGCTGGCGCGCTGTCTCGTCGCCGAGGCGCGACGGCGGGGCCTCGACCTGCCGCCGGTCGATGACTTTCAGGCCCAGCCGGGCGCCGGCGTGCAGGCGCGATTGCGGCAGAGCCCGGCGGACGTTGCTGCTCTCCCGGCGACGCGTGCTGGTCGGCAACCTCCGCTTGTTGCGCGAGCACGGCGTGACGGTGTCCCCGGAAGTCGAGCAGCGCCATCGAAGAGCTCGACCAATCGGGCCAGACCGCGCTGGTCGTGGCTCGCGACGGCGAGATTGCCGGCGTGATCGGTGCCCGCGATCGGGTCCGGCGCGAGGCGCACGACGTGATCCACGACTTGAAGCACCTGGGATTCAAGGACCTGGCGATCCTGACCGGCGACCGCCCGGCGGCGGCGCGCGCGGTCGCCAAGAAGGTCCATATCAAGCAGGTCGAAGCCGAGCTCACGCCCGCGGCCAAGGCCGAGTGGATCGACCAGAAAGCGCCGCCAGGGGGCGATCGTGGCGATGGTGGGCGACGGCATCAACGACGCCCCTGCCCTGGCCCGGGCCGACGTCGGGCTGGCCCTCGCGCATCGGGCGGCGACCTGGCCGCCGAGGCCGGCTCGGTCGTGCTCCTGGGCCAGCCCCTCTCCGTCCTGCCCGAGACCATTCGCCTGGCGCGGCACACCGTCGCGCATCATCCGCCAGAACATCCTGCTCTTCGCCTTTGGCTTCAATGGCGTCGCGATCGTGCTGGCCGGGCTCGAGCTCCTGGGGCCGGTCGCCGCCGCCATCGTCCATCAGGTCGGCTCGCTGCTGGTGCTGTTGAACGCAATCCGGCTCCTCGGCTTCGAGCGCTGGCACGCCTGGCAGATCGTTCGCGCGCTGCGACCAGGTCGCGTTTGCGTGCCGGCGGTGCCGGCCGTCGGCGGGCATCGACTGGGCGTGGCGGCGCAGGCGGCTCGTTCGCCCGGGGCACTGTCGTGCGTGGCGGCGCTCGCTTATCTCGCTTCGGGGATCACGGTGATCGGGCCCGACCAGCTTGGCGTCTTGCGCCGGTTCGGGCGATATCAGCCCCCGCTCTTCGGCCCGGGCCTGCACCTCCGCTGGCCGGCGCCGTTCGAGACAGTGATCGCCGTCGAGCCCGATCGATCGCGGGTGGCTCGGGTCGGGCTGCCTCGGCCGCGTCGGCCGCCGCGCAGCCCGTGGGCTGGAGTGCCACTCACGGCGGCCCGCGCGACGAGTCGGCCCTGTTCTTCACGGGCGACGAAAACCTGGTCGAGCTCGCCGGAGTGGTCGAATATCACTTTGGTACCGAGGCGACTGCCCGAGCTGCTTGTTCGGGGTCGCGTCGTCGACGACACCGTGAAGGCGGCGGCCGAAGGAGTCTTCCGCGAAGCGGCCGGCCGGACGCCGCTGGAGGCGATCCTGGTCAGCGGCCGGCGGCAGTTCGAGTCGGAGCTCGCCGCGGCGCTTGCAGAGCGGCTCGAGAGCTCGGGCGTGGGCGTGGTGATCGACAAGGTGCGGGTCGTCGATGCCCATCCGCCGCGCGAGGTCGTGCCGGCCTATCGCGATGTCTCGGCGGCCGTCTCCGACGCCGAGCGCATGCTCGAACCAGGCCCGTGCCGAGGCCGCCAAGCGCCACTGGTCGGCAATCGCCGAGGCCGAGGCGGCCCGCGACGCGCGCCAGGACGCGCGCCGACCGCCTGGTGAGCCGGGCCGCGGGCGAAAGGCGGCCTTCCTGGCCAAGGCCGGCGTCGCACGCCCAGGCGCCTGCGCTCACCGAGTTCCGCCTGCTTTGGGACACGCTGGCCACGACCTTGCCCGGCCGTCCCAAGCTGATCCTCGACCCCAAGGCCGCCGGCCGGCGCCACCTCTGGCTCGCCGACCCCGAGACGTTCAGTCCCGGCGCCTGGCCGCGCGCTGGCGCCGGCCGCAGCCGAGACCCCGAGCACCGGAACCCGACGATTGAACGAAAGCCCGCGAGTCCAGCGATGAGCAAACTCCGAGGAAAATGGATCATCATGGGATTGCTCTTGGCCGTGCTCGTCGCGCTCGCGCGCTCGATCGTGATCGTCGATCAGACCGAGTCGGTCTTACGTCACCGAATTCGGCCGGCCGGTGCGGTTGATCGAGCGGCCGGGCCTCCATTTCAAGTGGCCTCATCAGAGCGCCCGCGCGTTCGACCGCCGGCTCCAGCTCGACACGCCCACCGCCGCGCGAGATGTTGACGCGGGACAAGAAGAACCTCGAGGTCGCCTGGTACGTGAGCTGGCGAATCGCCGACGTCGAGCGGTTCCTGCGCACCGTGCGCACGGTGCCCGACGCGCAGAGCGCGGCTGGAAGACATGGCGGCGTCGGTGCTGGCGGCCGAGCTGGGCGTTCACGATCTGGGCGACTGGTCACGGTGAGCGATCAGTCGGCTCTGGACGCGATGATGACCGACGTGACCGGCGCGTGGCCGAGCAGGCCGCGCGGGAGTATGGTCTGGAGGTCGTCGCCGTGCGGCTGCGGCGGCTGAATTATCCCGAGGAGGTCCGTTCGGCCGTTTTCGAGCAGATCCGCAGCGAGCGCCAGCGGGTCGCCGCGGCGACGCGGGCCGAGGGAGAGAGCCAGGCTCGCGTGATCAGAAGCGCCGCCGACCGCGAGCGCGCCGCCGTGATCGCCGCGGCCGAGTCCGACGCCGCCCGCGTCGATCGGCGAGGGCGAGGCCCAGGCCGCCCGCATCGCCAACGAAGCGCAGGCCGCCGACCCGGCGTTCTACCAGTTCTTGAAGACGCTCGAAACCTATCGCGCGGCCCTCGACGCCAAGACGACGCTCGTGCTCTCGGCCGACAGCAGCTTCCTGCGGCTCTTGACCCAGGGCGTGCCCGACCCCGGCGACCGCAAAGCCGGCAAATTCTGCTGGGCCCGCGAGCACGAGCGACCCGGTCGCCGCGGCGCGCCGCCCGGTCGCACAGCAGCTCTGCGCTGCCAGTCGCCCAGCCGCGCAGGAGCCGGCACGCCAGCCCTGCTCATCGTCGACCTTTCACGCGCGAGCCTCATACCCTCGGCGGGGAGAACCCACGCCATGATCCGTCGCCGCGGTTGGCTGCTCGTCGCTATGTTGCCCCTGGCCTGCTATCTGGCCAGCGGGATCGCGATCGTGCAGCCCGACGAGGTCGAGGTTGTGCGCCGGTTGGGCGCCGTCCTGCCCGAGCCCTGGGAGCCGGGCCTGCACTGGGGACTGCCCTGGGGAATCGACCGCGTCGACCGGCTCAAGATCAACCAGACGCGCACCCTCGCCGTGGGCGCAGCCGGCGCGGCGGAGCGCCGCTCTTGCGCGCGCCCGACCCGGCGTCCGACGACTTCTTGACCGGCGACCTCAACCTGGTCACGGCCGAGGCACTGCGTGCAGTACCGCGTGCGCGATCCGCTCCGTTATCTCTTCGGGGCCAGCGACGTCGAGGCGTCGCTGTCCGCCATGTCGGAATGGGCGCTGACGCGCTGCGCTCGCCACTCGCGGCATCGACGAGCTCCTGACGACCGGCCGCGCCTAGCTGGCCGACGCGCTGGCGCGGTCGATCCAGTCAGTGGCCGATCACGAGGGCCTGGGGGTCTCGATCGTGGCGGTGCGGCTGGGCCGGGTGGTGCCGCCCATGGCCGTGGCGCCGGCGTTTGCCGACGCCGCTCGCGCTCGCAGCGACCGCCGCCAGGCGATCACCCGGGCCGAGGAATATCGCGACCGCAGCCGCGCCGAAGCACCGGGCGAGGCACGCGAGATCGCCGACACCGCGGCCGGCCGGGTCGACCGCCTGGTCCAGCCGGCTCGCGGCGAGGCCGAGCGCTTCACCCGCGTGCTGGCCGAGGCTCGCAAGGCCCCGATCGCATTCCAGCGCAGGCTCTTCCTCGAGACGATCGCCGAGCTCTTGCCGCGGTTTCGCCGCACCGTCGTCGTGCCGCCCGGCCAAGACCTCGACATCAGCTTCCTGGGCGACGAGCCCGCCACTCGCGAGCAGGAGCCGCCGCCCTGAAACCACTGCTTCAAGTACCCAGAGGAATAGTCCCCTGCCCTTTCCCAGAAAGGAGGCCTGAGGTGCCAACTCGCCGAATGATCACCGTGGTACTGAGCGTTGTCGCCGTGGTGGGGTTGTCGGTAACCATGGCCCAGCGGCCTGGTGAAGAGCCGGCCGAGCGCCCGCTCGATACCGGCACCACGGCGGTGCGGCTGGTTCTGGGCATCGGCGACGAAACGCCCCAGGATTGGAGCGGCCGGGTCACGCTCGACAAGGGCGAGATTTTGCGGATCGAGGGCGTGCGTTTCCGCGACGGCGACCGGATCACCGGTCGAGATGCGTGGACGGTCAAGAGCCGCCTGATCCGCACGGCGCCGCGCCGAAGAAAGCCGCCGCCAAAGCGAAAGGCATGGGCAGACTGAAGGCGATCATGAAGGCCAAGGCCATTGCCAAGGCCAAGGCGCTCGCCAAGGCCAAGGCCGCGGCCGAGCAGGCCGTTCCCAAACCGGTCGGCGGCCCGAGTACATTCGGGCCAGCGGTCACGCCCAACGGCGTGGTGCTGTCACTCAAGAACGTTGCCGGCGCCACGCTGACGGTCGACACGCGCACAGGGACGATTCGCGGTCCCCCTCGATCAGCTCGCCGACGGCACGGCCGGTCTCGTTCTTGAATGACCGGTTGCGTGCCCAGCGCGTCTTTCCGCACGCGCCGCTGTTCGAAGGACGCGAACCAGCAAGACTTTCCCGCGGCCGCCACTGATCCGGCAGAGCCCAGGCGCGTGGGTCGCCGCAGTCTGGCACGAGCCGCGCGGGCCGGAGCTGTTGCCCGCCGTGACCGAAGCGCCCAAGAACTTCGCCGAATTCCTGCCCACCGGCGGCGGCGATCAGGTCCGGCTGATCCACTTCCCGCTCAAGGCCGGCATCGGCCAGCCCGAGCGCCGCTCGACGTCACCGAGCCCGGCCGCGACGTCTGGCGGCCCGCGGTGGCCACCGCCGGCGACGGGGCGATCGTCATCGTCTGGACCGAGAAACGCGGCGACAACTGGGACCTCTTCAGCCGCCGCTACGACCCCAAGACCAGATCGTTCGCAGCCGAGCAGCGGTTGACCGACCAGCCCGGGCACCGACACCGACGCCGTGCTGGCGACCGCCGCCGACGGCACGGTCTGGATGGCCTGGCAAGCGTGGACCGGCGGCCAGGCCGATATCCTCGCTCGCCCCGCTCGATGCCAAGCGGCAAGCTCGAGCGCACGCCCGATCAAGATCAGCGACACGCCGGCCAACGAATGGGCGCCCGCGATCGCGGCCGACACGAGCGGCCGGGTCCACGTCGCGTTCGACAGCTACCAGGCAGGCAACTACGACGTCTTGCTCCGGACGCCGCGAAGCCGACGGCACGCTTGCGCGCCGCCGATCACCGTGGCCGGCACGGCCGCGTTCGAGGCGCGGCCCAGCCTCGCCGCCGACCGCCGCGGCCGCGTCTGGGTCGCCTACGAAGAGCGCACGCCCAACTGGGGCAAGGACGCCGTCAACCTGCTCGACGGCAAGGGCTCGAGCCTCTATCGCTCGAGCAAGGTCGTGGTCGCGGTCGTCGACGGCGGGCGCGTCCTTCACGCACCCGATCCCGTCGAGCACGCGCCCGCGCCGCTCAGAGAGTCATGAACAGCTATCCGCGGCTGGCTCGTCGACCGCGCCGGCCGGCCGTGGCTCTTGTTCCGCCACCGCCAGGAGGCGATCTGGGGCAACAACGCCGCGTTCGTCGTCGGGGCGGTCTGGATCGAGCACGCGACGTCGCTCTCGGGCTCGTCGTGGTCGCCTCCCGCGGCCCTTGACCCGCAGCGACGGCCTGCTCGACAACCGCCCGGCCCTGGTTCAGCCGCGCGAAGGGCCGGTCCTGGCGTTCTACAGCACCGACGGCCGCCTGCGCCGCGAGGTCGAAATGAGTCCGCGAGCTCACCCTCAAGTACTTCACGCAACCAGGGAACGCCGCCGGGCGTTTTCAACGTCGACCTCGAAGTCTCGGCGCTGGCCGCGACCGTGCCCTTCGAAGAGCCGCGCCTGGCCGAGGCGCCCGCAAGCTCGCGGCGAGCCCGTCGCGGCCGTCCACCCGCACGAAACCGACGACCTCGGCGCGGATCCGCGCGTATCGGGTCGCAGTCCGGCGGCAAGACCTACCGGCTGCTCCGCGGCGAGTTCCACCGCCACTACCGAGATCTCCGCCGACGGCGGCGCCGACGGCTCGCTCGAGGACATGTGGCGCTACGCGCATCGACGCCGCCCGGCTCGACTGGATCGGCAACGGCGACCACGACAACGGCGGCGGCAAGGAGTACACCTGGTGGCTGATCCAGAAGACCACCGACCTCTACACCGTGCCCCCGGTCTTCGTCCCCATGTTCACCTACGAGCGGAGCGTGACCTACCCGCACGGCCACCGCAACGTGATGTTCGACCACCGCGGCGTCCGCACCCTGCCCCGCCTGGTCGGGCCCGGCGGCGTGATCGATGAGGATACACTGATGCTCTACGACTACCTGAAAGAGCACAACGGCATCTGCGCGTCGCACACCTCGGCGACCGGCATGGGCACCGACTGGCGCGACGTCGAACCCGACCTTCGAGCCGTTCGTCGAGATCTACCAGGGGCATCGCCAGTCGTACGAGCACTTGGGCGCGCCCCGCGCGGCGCGGCGGCCCGGGCGAGTCGATCGGCGGCTGGCAGCCGCTGGGCATGGTCTGGAACGCGCTGGCCATGCAGTACCGGCTGGGCTTCCAGGCCTCGAGCGACCACATCTCGACCCACATCAGCTACGCCGTCGCCCTCGGCCGAAGACACGACCCGCCCGGCGATCCTCGACGCCTTCCGCCGCCGCCACTGCTACGCCGCCACCGACAACATCATCATGGACGTCCGCTCGGGCGAGCACCTGATGGGCGACGAGTTCGACGCCGACGGGCCCGTCACGCTCAAGGTCTTCGTCCGCGGCACGCGCCCGGTCGCACGGGTCGACATCATCAAGGATTTCAAGTACGTCTACTCGACCGAGCCCAGGAAGGAGCGAGGTCGAGTTCGAGTGGACCGACGACGAGCAGGGCCGCCCGGCCGGCCTGAGCTGGTATTACGTGCGGGCGATCCAGGACGACGGCGAGCTCGCCTGGGCCAGCCCGATCTGGGTGCACACGCCGATGAGCGATTCGTCGACCATTAAGTGGCCTGCAGGCTCTCGCGCTGCTCTTTTGGGTCTGCGCATGGTCCGCGACGCCTGCACCACGGAGGACATTGGGTCTTTGCCGGCGAGACGCCTGCACCAGCACAAAAGCGGCCCGCGTAACGTCATTGCTCACAGCGTTTGTCAGAGAGGCATCCGGGAGTAACGTCGTCGAAGCTGGCCGCGGCGTCGACGAAGAGTCTGATGCTAGCACGTCGTTGTGCGCGGCCGTCGATCTGCGTCCTCGCGGCCCTGTATGAATCACTGGGCAGGGCGGATCAGTGGCTGTTCGTCGGGGTGGCGCCGCCAACAGTGATGGTCGAGGTTTGTGTGTTCCTCACGATGCGCAGTCGCGGCCGAGCCCTGCGCGTTCTGCGGCCGGCTGTCGTGATCGCCGGCGGGCTGGCGGCTTCGTCGTACGCAGTGGCGGCTTGCCGTATGGCAGAGGTCGGTACATGTCAGCCCCATCACCGACTATGCCTGGTGCGATGCCACGTTGCACTCTCTCTTGCACCCGCTGGCGACGGCTTGGGAGTGGTATGCAAAATCGGCGCAAGCCTGGCTGCGGGAACTGCCTGCCTGCCGCTCGATCAGGTTAGATTTCTGGATCCGGCGACTCGTTCTCGCGATCGTCGGCGAGCATGATTCTGGTTGTGCCCGCAGTCGGTCATTGCGACCGGTGGCGGCCTGCAGGGGCATCGGCCACTGCCTCGATCATCGCATTCGGCGCTCGCATCCGCCAGTCGCCGAGCCTGGTCGATCGCCGATCGGCTCGTGCGATTGGACCTCGCCCAGCCACGGAGTGCGACATTCGGCAATCACTTCTTACGTTCGGCGGAGCGTCGTTGTCGGCCCGGTTGGCCTTGCGGGTTTTAAAGAGCCATGGTAACCAGATCCGAGCGCCGTGTTCGAGGCAGCTCTAGCTCTCGATTGCCCGAACCGTCGAAATCTGACTGACCGTCCCCGCGCGGCGGACCGATAGCCAGATTGAGGCGACAGCTATCGAAGCCGTCGCGCATCAAGGAGTGCCCGCGGATGCCAAATCGCCAACGACGCAACGTCCGCCCGATGCTGGAACCGATGGAAACCCGCGTGGTTCCGAGCGCACTTGGGCCCCTGGCCCGCCACGCCGAAAGAGCCGCGGCCCATGTACGTCCGATCAACGACTCCGTGCGACAGCCGACCGCGAGCCAGCGCGAAAACAACGAGGCTCTACTAGCGCCTGCAACATCAAGAGGCTCCTGGTGCATATGCGGTCACTGGAGACGCACCCCCTCGGCACTGCCGACCCCGGCGGAGCAGCGGGCAAGCCAGATCTCCAACATTTTCTCATCGAGATCGGTAAATCACTCTAAGCCGAGCCCTCTCGGCAGCGACAACGATCTTGACAGGATACGGCCGCGGCATATGATGCCGCGGCCTGTCATTTCTGGAGAGCGCCCGCTGGCCTGGGCTTTCGGGACGCTTGACCCGTGCGATCGGCGGTTCGTCCGTTGTTCACGTCGACTGTCCGCTGAAAGCTGATGAGGGATTAATGCGCGTATTTCGCGCGCCCTTGGAGCCGGGAGTCGCGTCGGCGTCCCGTGTCCGCGCCTTGCCGCGGCAGCTGCCTGGAAGCTCTCGAACAACGCACCATGCTGAGCGGATCGGGAGCATCACTCGCCACGTCGCAGGCGAGCATCGCCACCACGACGGTGCTGTACGCAATCGCTGCACCACCGCAGTGACGGGGGCGAGAGTCGTCTTCACAGCGGCCAGTTGACGAATGCCAGCACCGGCGCTCCGATCACGTCCGGCAAGGTAGCTTCGTGGTCCGAGTCGCCCAAAAAAACCGTGCTCGAAGACGTCATGCGTGAACAATGCAGGGCCGGGCCAGACATCGCAACGACCGATCTCACCGACATTGCCGACTACAAGGTCAGGGCGGAGTACACGCCCAAGTACTCCAACATCCTCCGCAGCGTGTCGGCGCCGGTCACGGTCAAGGTGATTCCCGTTCCGCTCAACGTGCCGACTCATCACGACTCTCGACGTCCGGGGCGAGCATCGCCGAAGCGGGTCAGAATCTCCCCTTGGTCGCGACCGTGACCGACGCCGGAACCGGCGACCAGGTCGACGCCGGCAAGGTTCGAGCCCATCCCGGGAAGGTCGCGTTTGTCACCGAAGGGCCCTAACCCGATCGTTCTCGGCGAAGCCAACGTCAACCGCAGCGGACAGGCCACGCTGTCGTCCAACGTGCTCAAGAATGTCGGCACTTACCAGATCGAGGCCGAATTCTTGCCCGTCCAATAACTACTACGCCGAGAGCACGTCGGCGCCGGTCCCGGTGACAATCTTCGCCTCAGACTGTTAGTGCTCCGACCGTCACGACCCTCCAGACCAGTACCAACAGCATCGAGACTGGAGAGCCGATCGGGTTGACCGTTTCCGTCCAGAACTCCGACAGCGATCTGGCCGGCGGGGTCGTCACGCATAGCGACGGTGTCGCGGCATCCCCAGGTGGTGGCCCAGTTTCCAGTGAGCTCATTCGGCCAGGTCGGAGTGTCTCGTCGTTCAAGCTGGAAAAGGTCGGTACCTACGAGATCGACGCCCAGTACACGCCCAACTCGAACCGGTTCGCCGCGAGCACGTCTGCCATCAGTCACGGTCACGATCACGCCCTTGACGGCGGCCGCCTTCCGGGTCACTCCCGTGCCTCGCTACGGTCATCTCGGCCAGCCGCGCAGCTTCACGGTCACCGCGATCAACGGGAAGGTCAGCCCGTCACCAATTACACGGGAACCGTGGTCTTCTCCAGTCCGACCGATTCCTGGACGATCTTTCCGGCTGAACGGTGTACGAGAGCCTCGCCACCCTCGCGCCGTCCAATCTGTCCCCGACCTTGGCCCAGTTCAGCCTTTCGTCATACACCTTCACGCCGGCCGATCGCGGCTCCCAAACGTTCGATTCCGCGGTCACTTTCCACAAGGGCGGGGCCGAGACCGTGAAGGTCACCCAATCCAATGATCCCAAGGTGAGCGGCATTGGGACCTTCTCGATCCGCTAGACCTGCGGCCGAGCCGGTCGGCGGCTCCGGCACCACGACTGCCGATTTCCGCGACATTCGCTAAACTGAGTTGGGTACGACGGAGCAATCGTACCTACTGGCTGCGACCCCATTGCGAAAGCGCCCCCATGGTTCAATCGTGAAACGCGTGAGCGAGCCAGCAAGGCGAAAGGCACGCGGCCGATCGCTCGCCCGCAGTGGGCAGCCACTAGCCGGCAAGGCTGCAAGCCCGAGCTCCTGGCCCCGGCCGGAGACCATACGTGCCTGATCGCCGCCGTCGAAAACGGGGCCGACGCCGTCTATTTCGGTCTCGAGCGTCATAATGCCCGCGCCCGCGCCGGCAACTTCCA
The DNA here is from genome assembly GCA_963830625.1 of uncultured Isosphaeraceae bacterium. Taxonomy (GTDB): domain Bacteria; phylum Planctomycetota; class Planctomycetia; order Isosphaerales; family Isosphaeraceae; genus CAWHMZ01. The sequence continues at coordinate 34,856 of CAWHMZ010000020.1, forward strand.
CGCAGGCCGAGCTTCCCCGCGGTGATGGCGATGTCTGCACCAGCGCGGCGTACGGGGCTACGTCGACCTTGAACACGCTGGTCTTTCCCCGCGAGCTGGCCGAGCTGGAAGAGACGGTCGGAGCGGTGGCCGCGGCCGGCGTCGATGCGGTGATCGTGCAGGACCTGGGCTTGGTCCGGCTGATCCGGGCCATCACGCCCGACCTCGAGATCCACGCGTCGACCCAGATGTCGATCACGAGCAGCGCCGGGGTATCGCGCTCGCCCGCGAGCTGGGCTGCAGCCGCGTCATCCTGGCGCGCGAGCTGTCGCTGGCCGAGATCGGTCGCGATCCGCCGAGCGAGATCGACTTCCCCGTCGAGGTCTTCGTTCACGGGCGCTCTGCGTGGCCTACTCGGGTCAATGCCTGACCAGCGAGGCCTGGGCGGCCGGTCGGCCAATCGGGGCGAGTGCGCCCAGGCCTGCCGCATGCCGTACCAGATCGTCTGCGACGGCGAGCTCGTCGATCTCGACAATGTCCAGTACCTCTTGAGCCCGCAAGACCTGGCTGCCTACGACCTGGTCCCGCAGTTGATCGAGCTCGGCGTCGCCAGCCTGAAGATCGAGGGACGGCTCAAGTCGCCGGAGTATGTCGCCAACATCACGCGACATTATCGCATGGCGATCGATGCCGCCTGGGCACGGCCGCCCGGTCGAGTTCTCACCGCGCGACATCGAGGAGATGCAGCTCTCATTCTCGCGAGGTTTCTCCCACGGCTTCCTGGACGGCACCAACCACAAGGTCCTGGTCGGGGCGACTACTCCAAGAAGCGGGGGCTCCTCTGGGCGTGGTCGAATCGGTCACCCGCTCGGGCGTCGGTTGACCGCCGCTGGCCGCCGGTCAAGCCCGGCGACGGCCTGGTCTTCGACGGCGACGAGTCGACCGGCCGCCGCCGAGCAGGGAGGCCGGGTCTACGAGGTGGTGCCGCCGGCTGCGGCCGGATCGCTGCGGCCACGACGGCCGCGAGCCGCGGTCGAGCTCCGCTTCGGCCGCGGAGTCGATCGCCCTGGACGCAGCTCGAGATCGGTCAGCGGGTCTGGAAGACCGACGATCCCGAGCTCACCCGCCGGCTGCGGCGCTCGTTCGAAGGACCACCAGCGCCGCAAGGTTGATGCTCGATTCTCGCGTGGTCGCCGTGGCCGGCGAGCCGTTGCGAATCACGGGCCGGACCGCGACCGGCGGCCGGGCGACCGTGCAATCTGACGTCGCCCTTGGCAGCGGCACAATCGCACCCCGCCGACCGCGGCCTGTTCGCCACGCAGCTTGGCCGATTGGGAGGCACGATCTACCAGCTCGCGCGCCTCGAGACGACGATCGAAGGTCGGCCCATGGTGCCGATGAGCGTGCTCAACCAGTTGCGCCGGGAGCTCGTCGCAGAGCTCGACGAGCTCGCCGCCGCCCCGCCACCGCGCACGATCGCGCCCGACCCGGTCTTGCCGACGGCTTCTTGGAGCCGATCACGTCCGAACGCGACCGCCAGCGAGATTCGATCGCGCCTGAGGCCGCGCCGTCGAGCTCTCGGTGCTTTGCCGCCGCACCGACCAGATCGAAGCCGCCGCTCGCGGTCGGGATCGCGACAATCTACGCCGATTATCAAGACATCAAGCGAGTACGAGGAGGCCGTCGCGGCCGCCCGGCGGGCCGGCGGCGACGGCCATCTACCTGGCGACGCCGCGCATCGAGAAGCCCGGCGAGGCCAACCTGTTCGCGTTCCTCGCCAAGCAAGGGGCCGACGGCGCTGCTGGTGCGCAACGCCGGCGGAATGCGCTTCTGTTCCGAGCGCGGCATCCCGTTTGTCGCCGACTTCTCACTGAACGCGGCCAATCCGCTCACGGTCGAGCTGCTGAAGCGCCGCGGGGCGACCCGCGTGACCGCCTCGTACGACCTCAACGTCGACCAGCTCCTCGACCTGGTCGACGCGACCCCGCCGTCGTGGCTCGAAGTGGTGATTCATCAGCAGATTCCGATGTTTCACATGGAGCACTGCGTCTACTGCGCGTTTCTCTCGCCCGGCACCGACGCCACCAACTGCGGCCGGCCCTGCGACCATCACGACGTCAAGCTCCGCGACCGCGTCGGCGTGGATCATCCGCTCAAGGCCGACGTCGGGCTGTCGCAACACGCTCTTTAACGCCGTTCCCCAGACGGCCGCCGAGTTCTTGCCGCGGCTGCCAAAGCCACGGTGCGCGCCATTTGCGCATCGAGTTTCTCGACGACTCGCCGGCGGTCGGTTGAGCGCACGATCACGCTCTATCGCGAGGTTATCTCCGGCGTCCGCGACGGCAAGTCACGTCTGGCGGGAGTTAAGGGCGCGAATCAGTACGGCGTCACGCGCGGACCGCTGACTGTTCTCAATGAGGGCGACACGAGGCGATAGACGCGATGCGGTATGAAGAGGAAATGTAACCGTCGGCCTTCTGGGGTTGGGCACGGTCGGAGCCGGGGTGGCTCGCCTGCTGGTGGAGCATCCCGAGCGGATTGCGCGTCAAGGCCGGCCGGCACGTGCGCTGGAAGTGGGCCGCCGTGCGGCACCTCGATAAGCCGCGAGCCGTCCGGCTCGACGGCGTCTGGCTGACCACCGATGCCCGCGAGGTGACGAGCGATCCTGAGGTCGACGTCGTCATCGAGACGATCGGCGGGACGGATCAAGCGCTCGAATATGCGCTGGCGGCGCTGGCCGCGGGCAAGCACGTGGTGACGGCCAACAAGGCACTGCTGGCCGAGCACGGCACCGAGGTTTTCGCCCACGCGCAAGCCGCCGGAGAGCGGTCGGCTTCGAGGCGAGCGTCGGCGGCGGCATTCCGATCGTCCAGGCACTGGGCTTCGCGCTGGCGGCCAACCAGGTTCAGAGCCTGGCCGCCATCGTCAACGGCACGTGCAACTTCATCCTCACCCGGATGAGCAGCGAGGGGCTGGCCTATGATAGAGCACTGCGCAAGACAGCAGCTCCATGGCTACGCCGAGCCCGACCCGACCCTCGACGTCGACGGCACCGACACGGCGCACAAGCTGGCGATTCTCGCGCGGCTCGCGTTTGAAACCGACGCCGCGCTGGCCGATATTCCGCGCCAGGGAATCGATCGCCTGAGCACGGCCGATATCAAGTATGCCGGCGAGCTGGGCTATTCCATCAAGCTGCTCGCCTTGGCCAAGCTCTCGCCGGCGGGCCTCGAGCTGCGCGTGGCCCCGACGCTGGTGAAGCACGGCACCCCGCTGGCCGAAGTGCGCGGGCCGTATAACGCCATCCGCGTGGTCGGCGACGCCGTGGGCGATACCTTGTTTTACGGCCGGGGCGCCGGCGCCATGCCGACCGCGTCGGCAGTCGTCGGCGACTTGATCGACATCGTGACCGGCAGGGCGGGCTTTCCGGCGCGGCTCTCGAGCGGGTGGAGGGCGCCGGCGCCAAGAACCCCGCTGGCGTCCCCCAGCCAGATCAAGAACCACTACTACCTACGATTTACCATCGCCGATCGCCCCGGCGTGCTCGCCAAGCTGGCGCAAATTCTGGGTGAACAGGGAATCAGCATCGCCAGCGTGATCCAGCACGACCCGGGCGACGACGCTCCCGAGCAAAGCCCGGTGCCGCTTGTGATCATGACGCATCTGGCCATCCAGGCCGACATTTATACCGCTTTGAACGTGATTGATCGCCTCGACGTCGTACATGCGCCCAGCGTGTGCCTGGGCGTGGAAGACTGAGATTGCCAGGTTTCCCCGATCACCTTATGATGCCACGTCCCAGAATCGGGTTGCCGGAGGGAGCCGGCGCCAATTCGTGCCGCGCACACAATACGTGCCCGCGCGGGACTTCTCGACATGAGGTCGTACCGATGTCAAACATGGTCAGACCGCCTCGTCCCGGGGCGTGGGTCGGCTTGCCCTGGACGGGGCTCGTCGTCGTTGTCTTGGGTGTGTCGGGGTGCGCATCGGTCGCACAGGACGTCGATGCCTACTACCGGCAGATGGCCGTCAATTATCTGGAAGCTCGCGACAATGCCAAGATGGAGGCAACCACGCTCGAGAACGAATCAAAAGTGCTGGCAGTGACCGGCGAGTCGCACAAGCTGAAGCGCGCCCAGCGGAGACTGGCCAAGATCCAGGCCTGGGAGGAGAAGTGCGATAAAGAGGCCGTGCGGTTCGAGAAGGCCGCGGAATGGACCGAGGCCCACTTCCATCTGGCGAAGCCGGCAAAGAAGAGCGACTTGCCCGGCCAGCAAGCTCCCGAAGACTCAGCCGTCCGGCAGGCAGCAGCCGCCTCAGACGACGGAGCCGCCCATTGAACCGTAGAGCGGGCATCCTGCCCTCTGCTACGATGCAGCAAACGCACCTCGAGCAAACACCACCATGAACAGCACTGGGATTCTCCGGAAACATCTGATCGAATTGCTCGACGGCGGACACGCCCACCTCGACTTCGAGGCCGCGACCGCCGATCTGCCGGCCGAACTGCGCGGTGCCGCGCCCGAGGGGTTGCCCCATACTCCCTGGCGTTTGCTCGAGCACATGCGCATCGCACAGTGGGACATCCTTCGGTTCAGCATCGACGCGCAGCATGTTTCGCCCGAGTATCCTGCGGGTTACTGGCCCGACGGCAACGCCCCGCCCGACGCCTTAGCGTGGGACCGGTCCGTCGCGGCGTTTCGAGCCGACCTGCAGGCGATGAAGGACCTGGTTGCCGACCCGAAGACCGACCTGTTCGCCCCGATCCCCCATGGCCAGGGCCAGACGATTCTGCGCGAGGCCCTGCTGGTGGCCGACCACAACTCGTACCACCTCGGCCAACTGGTCACCGTGCGCAGGCTCCTGGGCGTTTGGGAGAGCGATTGAGGTTGCACCCATGTCTCGCGCCAAGTATGTCATCGTAATTCCCGACGGTGCCGCCGACGAGCCGTCGGAGGCCCTGAAGGGGCGCACGCCGCTCCAGGCCGCTCGAATCCCTCACATGGACCGGATCGCGCGTGAAGGGATCGTCGGCAGGTCGCGGAATGTGCCCGACGTGTTTTTGCCGGCCAGCGACGTGGCGACCCTCAGCCTCTTGGGCTACGATCCAGTGCAGTATTACACCGGCCGCGCGCCCTGGAAGCCGCGGCGATGGGCATCGTGCTCGGGCCGGACGATTGGGCCGTTCGCTGCAACCTCATGACCATCGCCGACGGCCGCCTTGCCGACTTCACGGCTGGGCACATCTCCAGCGCCGAGGGACGCGCGCTCGATCGAAGCCATTCACGCCGAGCTCGCTCGTCCCGGAATCGAGTTTCATCCCGGCGTGAGCTACCGTAACGCGATGATTTACCGAGGCGTCCGCGGCAAGGCGCCGTTCTCCGATGAGACCGTCACGGTCCCCCCGCACGATCACCCCGACGAACCCGCGGCGGAGTATCTGCCGCGCGGTCCGGGATCTGACGTCTTGAACGCACTGATGACCGCGCGGCCCGCATCCTTCTAGGTCACCCCGTGAATCGCGACCGTGTCGGGCGCGGCCAGCGTCCGGCCAACGCCATCTGGCTGTGGGGCCAGGGCAAGGCTCCGAGCATCCCCCGCTTTGCCGATCTCCATCAGCTAGACGGAGCGATCATCTCGGCGGTCGATCTGGTGCGCGGCGTGGGCGTGCTGGCCGGCTGGGACCGCATCGACGTGCCGGGCGCGACCGGCTATCTCGATACCGACTACGCCGCCAAGGGGCACTACGCGGTGCAGGCTCTCGCCGGCCACGACATCGTGTGCGTTCACGTCGAGGCGCCCGACGAGGCGAGCCACGAGGGGCGGCACGCCGCCAAGGTCGAGGCCCTCGAGCGCATCGATTCCGAGATCGTGGGCCCGGTCCGGAAGGCCCTCGGCTCGTTCGACGCGTGGCGGATCTTGATCTCGCCCGATCACTCGACCCTGCTGCGCACCAAGGCACACGACCGGGCGCCCGTCGCCTGGGCCATGGCGGGCACCGGGCTGGCGGCGTCGGGCAGTACGTACGACGAACTGGCCGCCGCGGCGTCAGAAGGCCCATTTTTCAATCAAGGCTATCAGCTCATGGAACCGTTTCTCGACTTGAAATGGGACGGGCGGGCCAGCACGAAATAGGCCAATCGCCCGCGAGGCTTAAGATCCATCAACGTCGGTAAATGTTATTTAGTCATAAAGGGCGGTCTCGGGAGAAAAAGAGCGTGGCGCTCGTGGTTCAGAAATTCGGTGGGACGAGTGTCGCCGATTCCGACAAGATCCTGGCGGCGGCACGGCGGGCGATCCAGGCGCACACGCGGGGCGACCAGGTGCTCATCGTCGTGTCGGCACGCGGTCACACCACCGACGAGCTGATCGCCCTGGCCAAGGAGATCACCGAGAACCCGCCGGCCCGCGAGATGGACATGCTGCTCTCGACCGGCGAGCAGGTCAGCGTGGCCTTGATGGCGATGGCGATCGAGAGCCTGGGCGTGCCGGCGATCAGCTTCACGGGGGCTCAGATCGGCCTGGTGACCGACAGCTTTCACACCAAGGCGCGGATCCGCAACATCTCGACCGAGCGCATGGCACAGGCACTGGGCGAGGGCAAGATCGTGATCGTGGCCGGCTTTCAGGGGGTCGATGAGAACTACAACATCACCACCTTGGGACGGGGAGGCTCGGACACGACGGCCGTCGCCCTGGCCGCCGTCTTGGGGGCCGACGGCTGCGAGATCTACACCGACGTCGACGGCGTCTACACGACCGACCCGCGCGTCGTGCCCGAGGCCCGCAAGATCGACCGCATCAGCTACGACGAGATGCTCGAGCTGGCGAGCCTCGGAGCCGGGGTGATGCACTCGCGCTCGATCGAGTTTGCCAAGAAGTACGGCGTGCCGATCCACGTGCGGAGCTCGTTTGCCGACGCCGACGGGCACCTGGATCGTCGACGAGCCGGATGCGCAGCGGCTGGGCGTCGCGGTCACCGGGCGCCGCGCTGGCCAAGGACGAAGCCCGGATCACGATCCGCGGCGTGCCCGACCGGCCCGGCGTGGTCCACGCGATCTTTCGCCGGATTGCCGCCGCCAATATCGTCGTCGACATGATCGTGCAGAACGTGTCGACCGCGGGCACGACCGAGGTCAGCTTCACGGTCGCCAAGGGCGACCTCGCCGAGACCCTGCACGCCGCCGAGCACGGCGGCTCGCGACATCGGCGCCACCGGCGTCACCCACGACGCCGAGGTCGCCAAGATCTCGGTCGTCGGCCTGGGCATGCGCACTCACACCGGCGTCGCGACGACCATGTTCGAGGCACTCGCCTGCCGCCGGCATCAACATCCAGATGATCACCACCAGCGAGATCAAGATCAGCGTGCTGGTCGATCGCGCGTCGTCGGCCGCGGCGCTGCGCAGCGTGCATCGGGCGTTCGCGCTCGACCGGTTCCCCGAGCTTCGCGTCGGGCTCGCTCGGCCGCATTCCCGTCGGCCTCGCGGCAGCGGCGTGATGAAGCTGGTGCCGCTGGCCGACGCCGACGACGCCGGCCGGCGCCGGCGAACAGTCGCAAGCGGCCTGGCGCGGCCCCTGGGCATGGAAGACCTCGTGATCGACGGCGTCGAGCTCGACGAGTCGCAGGCGCGCGTCGCGCTTTTTCACGTGCCCGACCGGCCGGGCTACGCGGCGCGGGTCTTCCGCGCCATCGCCGAGGCCGGCGTATTCGTCGACATGATCGTGCAGAACGTGGGATCGACGGCAATTCGCTCCTGTCGTTCACCGTACCGCGCGGACGCGGCCGATCGGGCTGCCCTGGCCGTCACGGCCGCCGGCATCGCCGAGGTCTCCGTCGAGCCGTCGCTGGCCAAGCTGTCGGTCGTCGGCGTCGGCATGCGCACCCACACCGGCGTCGCCACCCGAATGTTCGCCGCCCTCGCCGAGCGCGGCATCAACATCAATCTGATCAACACCAGCGAGGTCCGGATCAACGTCGGCACCGACATCGAACGCGGCCGCGAAGGTCTCGAGTGCTTGAAACGGGCTTTCGCCCTCTAGCCGCGCGGCGACAACTCGAGTATGCACACCGAACAAGAACAAAGAACCGGAGGACTGACCGTGGCAAGACCAAGGTCGTGCTGGCCTACAGCGGCGGGCTCGACACTTCGGTGGCCGTCAAGTGGATCAACGAGACCTACGGCATGGACGTGGTCACCTACACCTGCGACCTGGGCCAGGGCCAGGACATCGAGGCGATCCGCCAGAAAGCCCTGAAGACCGGGGCGATCGACGCGGTGGCCGAAGACGCTCGCAATCTGTTCGTCGACTATTTCGTGATTCCCGTCGCTGGCGGCCGGCGCGCTCTACGAAGGGAAGTATCCGCTGGCGACGGCCCTCGGCCGGCCGCTCATCGCGCAACTGATGGTCCGCGTGGCGCGCGAGCACGGCGCGACGGCCGTCGCCCACGGCTGCACCGGCAAGGGAAATGATCAGGTCCGCTTCGACGTCACGTTCCAGACGCTCGCTCCCGATCTGAAGATCATCGCGCCGGTCCGCGAATGGAAGTGGACGCGCACCCAGGAGCTCGAGTTCGCCGCCAAGCACGGCATCGAGGTCGAGGCGACCAAGAAGTCGATCTTCAGCACCGACCAGAACCTTTGGGGCCGCTCGATCGAGGCCGGCATCCTCGAAGACCCCTGGGTCGAGCCGCCGCCCGAGACCTTTCAGTGGACGACCGACCCGCGGCTGGCCCCGGCCGAGCCCGAGGAGGTCGAGATCACCTTCGACCGCGGCAAGCCCGTCGCCCTCTCGGGCCGCGAGCTCGACGGCGTCGAGTTGATCGGCGAGCTCAATCAGATCGGCCGGCAAACACGGCGTCGGCCGGATCGACCATATCGAGAACCGCTTGGTCGGCATCAAGTCGCGCGAGATCTACGAAGCGCCCGCCGCCGTCGTGCTGCACGAGGCCCATCGCGAGCTCGAGTTCCTCACCCTCTCCAAGGAGGCGCTCCGGTTCAAGACCTCGGTCAGCCAAGCCTACGCCGACTTGATCTATAACGGTCTCTGGTTCAGCCAGCTCCACCAGGACCTGATGGCCTTCACGGTCTCGAACCAGCAATACGTCTCGGGGACGGTGCGGATCAAGCTCTTCAAGGGCCACGCCCAGGTGGTCGGCCGCAAGAGCGACCACAGCCTCTATCGTCATGAGCTGGCGACCTACGAGGAAGGCGATCAGTACGACTCCTCGGCCGCGCTCGGCTTCATCAAGATCCACGGTCTGGGCCAGACCACGCAGGCCAGGCACCAGATGCTCAAGGGCACGGGCGGCCGGCCGCTCGAGCTCCCCAGCATCATTCCGCCCGCCGCCCCGACAGCCGGCGGGAACCTGATCGACATGGATGCCAGGGCGCCGGATGCGCGATCGCTCGCGTGCATCGATTTGACAAGGGTTTCGGCTTTGGCAACTGTTCTGTTCGCGTCATCTTGCCATCCGAACCGGCGTCTGGATCCGCCGGTCGGTCAGGGCGGCACGCTCCATTGTTGCGCATGTCAGGAGATGCGGTGCCGCTTCGAGGTGTGAGCGCCGCGGACCCACCGAGATGCACGCCCGGCCCGGAGTGCAGCCAGGAGATATGAACGTATGTCCGAGATGATGACCACCGATGTTCGAGCGATCATGGACCGTTCTCCGTTTGACGTCGCGGCGGTGGCGGACCTGCGCGAGCTGCTTGAGCCGCGACCCGTCGCGTCTTCGGACCCTGCGCGAGGCGGTGGCGAACATCAAGGAACGCGAGAAGAAAGAGAAGGACGTCAAGCCGGAGACCCATCTCCGCCTGGGGGTGGGCGAGGTGCTTCTGGGCCGGTACGACTCGGGGCTCTGATCATCTGAAGAAGGCCGGCGACGTGGGGATGGCGTGTTTCTTCCGAGGGCTCGCTCACTTGAGACCAGCAGCAGTACGACCAGGCGGCGGCGGCCTTCGCCGCAGGCGTCCAAGCACGGCTACGACGCCAAGAACGCCGACCTGCATCGCGCCGGCGCCCTGCGCCGCGCCGGCCACGCTGAGCGAGGCCAAGAAGATCCTCTCCGGGCTTGCAGAAGCTCAGCGGGTCGTCCGCCGAGTACCACTTCCAGCTCGGCTGCTTGCGTGGCCGCGCGGCGAGCTGGTCGAGGCGGCGACCGAGTTCGAGAAGGCGCTCGCCCTCGACAAGGACCACAACGGCGCCTCTTCGAGCTGGCCTACATCAACGATCTCTACGGCAACGACGACCTGGCCCTGGAGTATTACCGCCGGTGCACCGACCGCGTCGCCGGTCCCCCTGGCCGCGTGGATCAACCTGGGCATCCTCTACGAAGACGAGATGCGGTTTCGCGACGCCGAGCATTGCTACCGCCAGGTGCTCGCTCACGACCCCAACCATCCCCGCGCCCGGCTGTTCTTCAAGGACTGCCAGGCCAGCAAGGGGATGTACTACGACGAGGAGGCCGAGCGGGGCTACACCGTCCTCAAGCAGCTCCACGAGATCCCCGTCACCGATTTCGAGCTCTCGGTCCGCAGCCGGAATTGCCTCCGCAAGATGAATATCCGCACGCTCGGCGACCTGACTCGCACCACCGAGGCCGCCTTGCTTTCCAGCAAGAACTTCGGCGAGACCTCGCTGGCCGAGATCAAGGAGATGATGCAGGCCAAGGGCCTCCGCCTCGGCATGTCGCTGGAAGGCAACGAGCGCAGTCCGCCACGATCATCGCATCGAGCAGCCCCAGGAGGTCCCCCCCGAGCTGCAGGCGATCTTGAACAAGCCGATCGGCGACCTGAACCTTTCGGTCCGAGCCCGAAAGTGCATGAGCAAGCTCAACATCCAGACGGTCGGCGATCTGCTCAAGCACACCGGCGACGAGCTGCTGGAATGCAAGAACTTCGGCGTCACCTCGCTCAACGAGGTCCGGGAGAAGCTGACGGCGCTGAGCCTGAAGCTGAAGAACGATTGACCAGCCGTCGGCAGGACCATCGCCTGGCCGCGAACGGCATCATTGCTGAAGAACGATGTCGCGACTGCGGGAACCCTCAGGGCCTCCGCCCGGTCTCGCGCCGCGGCGGCGCCGATTCAGCTCGCCGGTGCGCTTCACGCCGCTGGCACACGACCAGGCTCGCGGCTCGCGCTCGGCATGCTCGAGACGCCCCACGGGACCAGTCGAAACGCCCGCCTTCATGCCCGTCGGCACCCAGGCTACGGTCAAGGGACTGACTCCCGACCAGCTCCGCGCCACCGGGACTCGAGATGCTCCTGGCAAACACCTACCACCTCGCCCTCCGGCCCGGTGAGGACGAGATCGCCGCGCTCGGCGGACTACACGCATTCATGGGCTGGGACGGACCGATCCTGACCGACTCGGGAGGGTTTCAGGTGTTCAGCCTGGCGGCCCGCAGCGCGGATTTCCGACTCAGGGCGTGACCTTCCGCTCGCACATCGACGGCCGGCTTGCTCGAGCTGACTCCCGAACGCGCGAGCGACCATCCAGGAAGCGCTCGGCGCCGACGTGGCGATGTGTCTGGACCACTGTCCGTCGTTGCCTGCCTCGAAGGACGGACATTGCCGATGCGGTCCGCCGCACCATCGACTGGGCCAGGCGGTGCAAGGCGGCGCACAGCCGCGACGATCAGGCGCTCTTCGGCATCGTCCAGGGAGGGCCGCACGCTGATCTTCGCACCGAATGCGCCGACGAACTGCTGGCGCTCGATTTCGACGGATACGCCGTCGGCGGGGTCAGCGTCGGCGAAGACCGCGACGAGGTCCGGCACGCACTCGAGGTGACGACCCCCTCCTGCCGCGACGACCGGCCACGCTACCTGATGGGTGTCGGCCGGCCGCAAGACATCCTCGACGCCGTCGCCGCAGGCATCGATCTTTTCGACTGCGTGCTGCCGACGCGAAACGGCCGGAACGCAACCTGTTTCTCGGAAACAGGATCCGTAAAGCTTCGCAACGCCGCTCATCGCCGCGATTGCCGGCCGATCGAGGAAGGCTGTGATTGCCTGGCCTGCACGCCTCTTCAGCCGGTCGTATCTGCGTCATCTGTTCCTGGCGGGGGAGATGCTGGGGCCGATCCTGGCGTCCATCCACAACCTGACGTACCTCCATCGCCTGACTTCGCGGATTCGCGCGGCGATCCTGGAGGGTCGCTATGTCCAGTTCCGTCTAGAGGTTCTTGAAGCTTTGGGACATAAGCGTTAGAGTGCAAGCGAGACGGCGCGTCGGAACAGACGGCCCGCTTGTCCTCGCGGGGGGCGGTACGGCCGGGCCGCATTGTTCCGTGAGCCTCGGCCTCGCTCGTCCAAATCTACGGAAGTTGAATCATGATTGGACAACTGGCGGATCTGCCGGTGCTGTTTGCCCAGGACGGGGGTGGCGGGGGCAATCGTGCCGACCTTGGTCATGGCCGTGCCGATGGTGGCGGTCTTCTACTTTCTGTTTATTCTCCCCCAGCAACAGCAGGAGAAGAAGCGCCGGTCGATGATCGACGCCCTCAAGAAGAACGACAAGGTGCTGACGACCGGCGGGATGTACGGGACGGTCATCTCGATCGACGCCAAGAATGACAAGGTGGTTCTGCGGGTGGACGACGAACGAGGCGTCAAGCTGGCCTTCACGAAGGCGAGCGTGGCCCGGGTGATCGAATCGTCGTCAGACAAGCCGAGTGAATCGACCTGATGTGCAGCAGGCGGTTTCGGCGAACGCGCGGCAGTGACGAACTTCGGTTACACCAGTCGCAAAGCGGCGGTCAAGGGCGCTCTCGGCACGCCGCGGGAAGCGGCCGGCAAAGGAGAGCCGGACGGGAGAAACGACAATGAAACGGTTCGGGTGGAAGATTGGCTTGATCGTCGGGTCCACCTTGCTCGGTCTGATTTCGATGTGGCCGCCGAAGCAGAGGCTCAAGCTGGGCATCGATCTCTCGGGGGGGACGATCCTGGTTTACGAAGTCGACCGCAAGAACGTGCCGACCGGCTTCAACATGGACGAGCTGATCTCGGCGCTCAAGAAACGCGCCGATCCCGAGGGCGTCAAGGAAATCCCGATCCGCAAGGTCGGCGGCAATCGCATCGAGATCATCCTTCCTCAGGCCAGCAACGAAGAGGTCGAGGAAGTCAAGAAGATGCTCACCGACGTGGGCTCACTCGAATTCCGCATCCTGGCCAATCGCAAGCACACACCCGAGGACGTGATCGCTCGCGCCCTGGGCGACCCCAAGATGAAGCCCCCTGCCCGCTACAAGTGGGCGCGGCTGGGCGAGATCTCGACCGGGACGAACCCAACGTTCACGAAAGACACGATCACCGATCTCCAGCAGTCGTGGAAGAAGGACCTCTACGCCGGCACGATCGTGCAATTGACCGGCAAGGATACGACGGGTACCGAACGGACCGAGATGGTCAAGGTCCGCCGCAACACCACCAACACGCTGATCCTCGACAAGCCGCACGGTCTCAAGTCGATCTCGTCCTATCGGGTCGTCTATAACCCGAGCGCCATTTCGCGCGGCGACCCGACCAATCCGCGCCCGGAAGACGTGATCATCCGGGAAGAGAAGGTCGATAACGGCCGGATCGAGACCTGGATCTTGTGCAATCTCGATCGACAGGGCCAGGAAGTCACCGGCAAATATTTGCGGCAGGTTCGCCCCGACGTCGATGAGAGGCTTCAGCCGGCGGTCCGCTTCGAGTTTGATTCGCGGGGCGCGACCCGGTTCGCACGCCTGACGCGCGAGCACAAACCGGAAGAGGGCGGCAATTTTCGCTATCAACTGGCGATCCTGCTCGACAACCTGGTGATGTCGGCCCCGGCGATCAACTCGGAGATCCGCGACTCGGGAATCATCGAGGGGGGCCAGCAAGGGTTCAAGCCCAAGGAAGTCGAGCACTTGGTTCAGGTTCTCCGGGCCGGCAGTCTGCCCGCGAGCTTGAACCCCGATCCCTTGGTCGAGGAAAAAGTCGGCCCCACGCTCGGAGACGACACGATCGCCAAGGGACTGTTCGCGATCTGGGTTTCGCTCATGGTCGTTCCGATCTTCATGGTGATCTATTATCGCTTCGCGGGCGTCGTGGCGGTGGTCGCGCTCCTTGTGAACATGATCTTGCTCGTCGGTTCGATGGCCCAGATTCAAGCCACGTTTTCGCTGCCGGGGCTTGCCGGGCTGGCACTCACGATCGGCATGGCGGTGGACGCGAACGTGCTTGTCTTCGAGCGCATGCGCGAAGAGAAAGAACGCGGCGCCAGCCTGGCCCAGCAGATCCGCAACGGGTTCAACCGAGCGTGGGTCACGATCTTCGACTCGCACGTCACCAATTTTCTGGCGGCGCTCGTGCTCTTCGTCGTCGGGACCGAGGAGGTCAAGGGATTCGCCCTGACGATGATCATCGGCATGGCCTGGAACTTGTTCACGGCCGTGTTCATGTCGCGCGTGATCTTCGAGTATTGCTATGCCCGCGGCTGGCTCAAGAACGTGACGATGCTCAAGATGCTCGGCAAGACCAACATCGACTTCATCGGCCCGCGCTACATCTGCATGGCGGTCTCGCTCGTCTTGATCGTCGCCGGGCTGGTCGCCAGCGCGGTTCGCAACAAGGGAATGTTCAATATCGACTTCACCGGCGGCACGCTGGTGACGATCAGGCTCAACGAGAACGATCCGACCGTCGCGCGCTTGAACGAGTCGCAGCGAGCACAGCTCGTACGCCAGAAGGCGAGCGTATTACCCGACGTGACCGTTGAGAGCCTGCGGATCGGCGACGACAAGAACGTGACGCGGTTCAACATCCGCACCACCGCCGACAAGATCGATACGGTCAGGGACGCGATCTTGGCGTCGTTCGGTACCAGCCTGTCGCAGGTCGAGATGACTGCTGGCGAAGGCCGGCCCATTGCGGCCGCACCCGCGCCCGCGGGAGGAGAAGCCGGCAAAACGGCGGCCTCCGCGGCGCAGCGGTTTGCCGGCGGCCGCGAATACGTGTTGGGCTTCAATACGGCCGCCTTCCCCACTGGCGAACCCCCCGCGCAAGTCGTCTCGGCGCTCTTCACCAAGGTGCTCGAAGAAGACAAGATCGCCAACGCCAGCGCGCGGTTCGTGATCATCCCGAGCACTGATCGGAGCGGTGCCGCCACCGAGGCATCAACAACCCAGCAGGGCGCAGCGACCGAGCTCATCCTCCGAACCGATCTCGAGCCCGAAGTCACCAAGGCCGAGCTGGCCAAGCTCAAGGAGCGACTGGCCAACGATAAAGACCTCCTCTTCGAGCGCATCACCAACTTCGGCGGGACAGTCGCCGCCGAGACCCGGGTTCTCGCCTTGATCGCCACGGTGGCGAGCTGGATCATCATCATCGCCTACCTCTGGTGGCGGTTCCACTCGTTCACTTACGGGCTTGCCGCCGTGCTAGCCGTGGTTCACGATGTCTTGATCACGCTGGGCGCGATCGCTTTTAGCTACTGGCTCGCCAAGGTGCCGGGCTTGAGCACTCTGCTTCAGATCGATCAATTCAAGATCGACTTACCGATTGTGGCGGCGTTCCTGACTCTGATCGGTTTCTCGGTCAACGACACCATCGTGATTTTCGACCGAATCCGCGAAATCAAGGGGAAGACCCCTCAACTGACGAACAAGATGGTCAACGATGCGCTCAACCAGACGTTGAGCCGAACCATACTCACATCGTTCACCGCCTGGCTGGTCGTGGTCATTCTCTACTTCTTCGGCGGGGAGGGGCTGCACGGCTTTGCCTTTGCCCTGGTCGTCGGTTTCTTGAGCGGCACCTACAGCACGGTCTACATCGCGACGCCGATCTTGATCGACTGGGTGGCCAACAAGCCTGAGCCCGCGAAGGCCGGCAAGAAACTGGCCTCGGTGCGCTGATCTGCCGCGCCGATCGAGCGCATCGCGTCGCACGGCGTCGATCCGGTTCGACACCGTGCGTCGCGACGCCGCGTCGATCAGAGTCTCAGGACCTGTCCACCGAAAAGCCGAGTGCGGCGGTTGTCGACTTCCAAGCACAGCGCCCCTTCGGCGTCGATTCCCCGGCCCCATCCCGCCACGATCGATGCGCCCAGGTCGACCGTCACCCAGCGATCGCGGAGATGATCGAGTTGCTCCCACCGCTTTGCAAGCGATGCATCATCGCTCGCCAACTGGACCAACACAGACTCGAGGCGCGTCAAGATCGCCGTCAAGAATTGCGGTATCAATTCTTCAGAAAGCGGTTCGTCTCGAAGCTCAGCCAGTGAGACCGCCATTCTGCGAACCTCCGCGGGCGCGCCGCCAAGATCACTCAGCACGTTCAGCCCGATGCCGATGAGCAGCCGGCGTCCCCGCTCGGTCTCGATCTGCTCGGACAAGATGCCGCCGAGCTTGCCACCGGCGGCCTCGAGATCGTTGGGCCACCGGATTCCGATTGACGGCACCGCCAACGCCAGATCGCCAAGCGCGTCAATGATTGCCACGGCCGTCGCGAGTGCGATCCGCGGCTCATGCACCAGAGAAAGGCCGTACAACTGCGGGTCGATGGCCACGGTGAAGGTCAAGCTTCCGCGGTCGGACCACCACCGGCGACTGCCTCGCCCCCGTCCCCGCGACTGGCTTCTGGCCCAGACCAGAAGCGGCAAAGCGGGACCGCCATCCAGCACCAGTTCGCGCGCGCGGTCACTCGTTGAATCGACGTCGTCGTCGATCACCGTCGTCCGAACAAACGGCCAGCCGAATTCATGGTCCATGGAAAAGGAACAGGCAACCCACCCCTGATTGTGATCGCAAGCCTGCACGCGTCGGCGACCGGTCGTCGGCTCGCGTGCATTGGTTCATGAAGCGGCCAGCCCAAGAGGCGCCGTGCCAGCGGCCGAATCGCCGATTCGCGGCGCCTCCGGAACGCTCGGCAAGCGATAGAGCCCGGCGAGGCTGACTGCGAGCACGACCAGCACGATCACGATGGTTGCGATTGTTAGAGGGGCCAGCGCGATGGCGAACACGAACAACACCAGGGTGAGCCGCGTGAGCCCGCGCTTGGAGCGGTCGCTCAGTCCCCCGTGTTCTTCCCACTCGGTCAGAATGGGGCCGAAGAACGACGACCGGCGCAGCTGCGCGTTCATCTCGGACGAGGACCGCGCGAGGAAGTAGCTCGTCGCGAGCAAGAACGGGACCGTGGGAATGCCTGGCACCACAAGCCCCACGATCGTCATCACCGCGGAGGTGCCCGCCAGGCAGAGGTACATGAATCGGTTCGCCCAAGGGGCGACCTCCGCGCTTACCCTTCTGGCGAGGAATCCGGTCGCGCTTGGGGCCGGCGCACATGCATCGACTTCCTCGAAGATCCGTTCCAGCTCGTCCCAGAACGTGCTTGAGATCTCACTCGCCCGCTGTAGCTCGATTGCGATCCGATCGGGCTTTGGCAGAATTCGGCAGCTCTTGACCTGTTGCAGGCCCAGCAGTGCCTCGGCCACGCGGGCTTGCCGGTCGGGGCTCGCGGCGAGCTTGCCATTCCGCAGCCCGAACTGACCTGGCTCGGCTTCGAGGGTTTCCCAGAGAGAAACCTCTCCCTGCAGTGGATACGCATGCAAGGTCAGCCACTCCGTTTCGGCCGGGCGACCAAACACACGCGCCGCGCCGCTCGGTAGCCCCGCTTGGCGGACCAAATCGGCGAACGTCTCGGCGATGTCGTGAGCGCCGAGACTCCCCGCGTCGAAATCGATCTGGCACGATGCCGAAGCCAGATCGACTTCCCCCTTCCGAACACTCGGCCGGCGTACCGCGGCCTCGACCAATCGCCGGCAAAACGGCCGCCTCTTGATGTTGATCAGTCGCGGGTCGCGAACCCGAATCAAGCCAGCCGATTCATCGATTTCGATGGAGGGCGCGACATGCGGGGAGTCGTTTTCTGTCTGGACAACATGCTCCGCTGCCGCAAGGTTCGTCGTTTTGGACTTGCGCACGTGATTCTCCGCACCAGGCATCGCGAAATCGAGCGTCCTTAGTCTTCCTCATTGTCACCAATATTTGCCGTACTTCGCCAGTCTTCACTGGTCTCCCAAGGCCTCATCGCCTCTGGCGGCCGATCACAGCACGCACTTTGTTGTCGCGGGGGCCGCGCCGTCGAGCCGCGGTCGCCACGGCAAAGTGGTGGCTCGCCGAGCGTATTGTGCTGAGACAGCTTAAGATTCGTGGCGGGCTTGCTCGAAGCGCCGATCGGACGCTAGATTTGAGGAAGGCGCCCGTAGCTCAATGGATAGAGTCGCGGACTTCGAATCCGAAGGTTGTAGGTTCGAATCCTACCGGGCGCGTTTGGCGGCAGACCAGCAAGACGATCGTGGTGCTTGAAAAAGCCGTACTAGGATCCCAGCAAGACGCCAAGGCCAGAGACGCCCAGATCGCCAAGATGATGGCAACCCTTGAGGCAATGGAAAGCAACCGCAAGACAATGCCCCATTGACCGTTCGCGAGCCTCCCACAGCGTCTGCCGGCCGACATGCCGGTTGTAGGGCATTTTTCGCGCGGGCGCTTTATGCGTCGAAGATTGGAGCCTATTGCAGCGCACTGGTAATTTTGGGCAGCGTTCGCGAACCGCCCACGTTTGGGTTGCGCCGCCGTCGTCGTCGTTTCGGAGCCCTCGGAGCGGGGCGACATCACGTAGCCTGCGGTGTGAACCGCAGGTCAGGTTGCGAATCGCTGGCATTTGGGTTGCGCCGCCGTCGTTTCGGAGCCCCCGGAGCGGGGCGACATCACGTAGCCTGCGCTGTGAACCGCAGGTCTGGCATTTGTGTTGCGTCGTCGTCGTTTCGGAGCCCGCGGAGCGGGGCGACATCACGTAGCCTGCGGTGTGAACCGCAGGTGTGGCATTTGTGTTTTGTCGTCGTTTCGGAGCCCGCGGAGCCGGGCGACATCGCGTAGCCTGCGGTGTGAACCGCAGGTGTGGCATTTGTGTTTTGTCGTCGTTTCGGAGCCCGCGGAGCGGTGCGACATCACGTAGCCTGCGGTGTGAACCGCAGGTCAGCCGGACGTCATCCGATCCCCGCCGAGATCGCGCGTTCACGGCCGCGGATCGACCCGGCGTATGCCATGGGCGGAAAGCGCACCCATCCCCGCCCTAAAACATGTTTTCCTACATACAATATGCGGCCTTTTCTGATTTTCTCTAACGCGTCTCAGCCGAAAAGCGTGCAATGCCATGCTGGAAGTGATTGGCCGCTCTCGGGATACTTTTTTTTGACTAAAAATAATTCGGAACCATTTTAACGCCGGCCGCGGCCCGTTTGGCAGCTCCTTCGAGAAAGTGGTGAGTAGAAAGTAGACCGCAGCAGAGCGGGCGACGGTCTCGGCAAAGAAAGTAGAAAGGAGTGAGTAGACCGCAGGAGAGCGGGCTGGCCTGCTCCCCAAAAATTGGTCCGGCCGAAATGAGAGTCTCCCGGTAGGATGAGCCACGGAGGGACTCATGAGAAGGCGAAGGACCGCCGAGGAAGTGGCACGCTTGCTGCGTGAAGCCGACCACGACCTGGCCAAGGGACTGACAGTCTCTGACATCTGCCGCAAGCAGGGCTTTGCCCAGGCTACCTATTACAAGTGGCGGCAGCGGCAGGCGCCCGGCCAGGATGCTACCGATCGCCGCTGCCGCGAGCTGGAAGGCGAGCTCGACCGCCTCAAGAGGCTGGTGGCTGATTTGCTCCTGGACAAGGCGATGCTCCAGGAGATCGCAAAAAAAAAGTGGTGACACCTAACGAGCAACGAACCGCCGCGGATTTCCTGGGAGAGCACTTCGGGGTCTCTCAGCGGCGGGCGTGCCGTGTGATGGATCGCTCTCGCTCGACCTTGCGGTATCGCCGCAAGCGCCGGGCTGACGAGCCGGCATTGAGCCGGGAGATGAAACGCTTGGCGCGTCGGCATCCGCGTTACGGGTACCGGCGAATCCATGCCCTCCTGCTCCGGCGTGGCTGGTCGGTCAACCTCAAACGGGTGCGGCGGCTCTGGAATGAGCTGGGACTGCGTTGACCGTTGAGGCTGAGAAAAACGAGAAAACTGGGCCCCAAACCGGGGGTCAGCGCCAACAGTTGCGTCCAGCAACCGGCGAAGTTCAAGAACGACGTTTGGACCTGCGACTTCATCCACGATCGGACCGCCAGCGGTCGTCCTCTCAAGTGGTTGACGCTGGTGGACGAATATACTCGGGAGTGCCTGGTCCTGCACCCAGCCGAGTCGATAAGGGGAGCTGATGTTCGTCGGATCTTGGCCCGGGTGATCGGTCGTCGCGGGGCGCCGACCCGCATCAGAAGCGACAACGGATCGGAATTCATTTGCGAGGCTTTGGTGGGTTGGCTGCCAAGGGCGGGGGCCGACCCAATCCCGGTGGCACCAGGAAGCCCTTGGGAGAACGGATATATCGAGTCATTCCACAGTCGGTTGCGCGACGAGTTCCTAGAGCGGGTAGAATTCGAGGACGTCGCGGACGCTCGAGCAAAGGGGGCCTGGTACCGGCGGGAATACAACGCGGTGCGGCCGCACAGTTCGTTGTCGTATGCGACGCCGAACGAATTCAGTGCAGCCTGCGATCGGAAGGAGAATCGGAAAAGGCTTGTTGCATAGTGACAAGTTGATCTGCACAGTCGTTGAACGAACTCTCATTAGCCGTGGACCAAAAAACGGGTGCAGCCCAGGGCGGCGGCTTCCTTGCTCTCCTCACTACTTTCTCAGCTCTCCTGCTCTATTTTTCGGCCCGTGGCCGAAAAATGGTCTCCTTACTACTTTCTCCGCTCTCCTGCTCTATTGCCGCTTCGCGGCAATTGTCAAGTTCCGAAATAGCGGCGGAATCTGGCGTAAATTGAATCGACTCCTGCACTTCTGTGCTCCTCTTGGTTTCATCGAAATTGGCTTCGTTCGTCGCATTTTCGTCGATTTCGGCGATCGCGATCATGTCGTCGCGGTGCTGGTGCACGCTGTCTGCATCAATGGCGGCGGCGCTAGCGATTGACAGACGCCCTTCTTTTGCACGATTGGAAGCCACGGACGCGCGTGGTTTGTAAGGCCGTCTATACCATTGATGAGTGGCCGCCGGCAAACGCCGTCAAGCGATGGGTCTGTGAAATTCTGCTCGATTGGATTTGCTCGATTGCTGATGTGGCTGTTCAAGGGCTCCGCCGTTCGTCGGCGGATCGCGGCAGGCGTCGCGCGCGCGTTCTACATACAATATGCGGCCTTTTTCTATTTTCTCTAACGCGACCAAGCCGAAAACTGTGCAATGCTATGCTGGAAGTGATTGGCGGTTCTCGGGATACTTTTTTTTGAATAAGAAAAATAGCGAACCATTTTGCGCACTGCACGTCGCCTTTATGCACTTACTGCGATCTCGGGTTTGTCGAGTAACTCATTCCGTTTTGAGATCTGCAAATCCGTCGGGTCCGGCTGTAGCGGTTCTGCGGGCGCGATCCGCCGCGCAGCTCGCGATTTCAAACCGAGACACTACCCGCCGGCCGTTTCGGCAAATCGGGCGCATGTGCCCTATCGCCGTTGACGCGCGGTGGGCGCGCGATCACAAGGCGCGTTCAATAGAAGGTTACAATTCGGGGTGGCTGGGATCGACGCCCGCGGGTTCTTTTTGGTGTCTTTCGCTCCGCGAAAAAACGGGCTTTCGCGGAGCGAAAAGGCGACTTTCGAGTCCGACTCGGGCGGGATCTACTCGCAGGTTGGGTTCATCGATCATCACCAATAGTCTTCAAAGCGCCGGTTCTCCAAGACTGCCCGGAACTTGTCCCGCATCTTGGGACTGAACGATCTGTCCTTGGCAAGTGTTTCAAAGCCCTCTTTGATCAATTCCAAGGGCATGGAGGACAAGACCTTGATCACTTCCCCCAGATAACGGCGAGTGGTATTGGAACTTGTGACTCGCTTCAGCTCGCCGAACAGGAGGTCGGCACAAGGCTTGGTATGCATGCCCGTCAATGCCGCAACGATCTTGATGCGTTTTTCCCAAAGGAGCTGAGCATCGTCGTCCTTCGATGCAGAGCGGATCTCAGTCGCTTCGAATCGAAATCACCGCCAGTTATTTGACCAGTACGTGTAGTCAGAGATCAGCCGGTAGTTCGGGTCTTTCTTTTTGAGCTCGATTGCTTCGAGCGGGAACTCGATCTCTTCGTCGTCATCAATCCCAATGCCGTAAAGCGGGCATTCCGCATCGAATTCCTCGGCTACGGGAGGGTCCAGCCTGGAGATCGGAACGAGCACCTTTTTGCTGGAGAACGGGCCGGATTTCGCCCAGTAGGACGCGAAGAACGGGAACTTCAGGGTCGCGGCCAAGTAGCGGTAGTAGGTCATCAGCGTCTCGGGCGAGACATCGGGCAGCGAGTCATCGTGGGTCAAGCCGAGGGCCATACGGACACGATCGTCTTGGTCGTTCTCCGACAACGGCCGGGTCTTGATCTCGGTCGGTTGCTCGATTGGGACTGTGCGCTCGTCGTCGGGCTCGATGTTGACTCGAACCTTCGCACCGGTCTGCAAACTCACGACGCGGGACGGTTTCGTGGGGCTTGGCATGACATGGTTATCCCTGGACACTGCGGCACGCATGCGGGAGCGTGGCGATCAACCTGACGTTCCAAGAAATCTCGAAGGAATAACCGCTCCGTCGCAACGTCTGGCAATCGTCTTGCTCATGGCAACCACCACCAGATTGATGAGCGCCGCCAGCACTGGTGATGACATCATGCCTAATTTCAGGACCGCGCTCAAGCTCGCACGACAAACTCCAATCCTCGAAGCGAACAGTCGGGGTTTTGTTCACAGTCTTCTTCGAGCAAGTTGATCCGGCAGGTTGCCCACAGCTCTCGGCCGATGCGGCATGCTGGTGCCAGACCTCGAACCCGCCGAGGGTATCAGACCTATTTTCATGTTTTGTTAACACCACCCGGGTGGGCCCAACTCCTGCTACAGTCCGGCAAATGCTCGCGAACTCTCACTTCTTCGTGCGCGTTCGGCGGCGCTGTCGTCGGACGCGAAGCCTCTTCCCTGTCAACCGCTCCAACTCCTTCCCGGCCTTTGCGAAATAAGCCTGGACTTCGCTGGCGTCCAGGCCTTCAGTCTCTTCGGCAACCTGCTCCTTGATGCGATCGAGGTCGTCCAGGTACTGATCGAGCGTTTCGTAAACTTCCCTCATTTTAGGACCTCGAATGGAGTACAGATCTCCAGTGGCTGAGTCCGACCTTCCAGTAGATTGACAGCATTAAACAGCTCCCTCTTCCGCGCATTGGCCAGATGCCGATGATTCCAGCTTACCAGAATGTCGACGCCGCCGAGCGTCGCAAGCGCAACGTGTCGTGCGTCATCGCGCTTTTTGGCAGGCACAATTCCCGCCTTGATATATTCGTCAGCCAGCTCCTCGCTCGCGGAATTCGGCGAGAGTTCGATAGGAAGCAACCGGTTGATCTCGACCAACATTTGCGCAGCTTCCGTGGCGCCGGCACGGACAATTTCCTGAAGCACGACCGTAGAGATGTAAGGGACGAACAAACCCGATTGACACTGGCGCAGGAACTGCTTTGTGGGCTCGCGCAAAGCACGGGGCTGGGAGGGCAAGGTCATTCCCCAGGCGCTGGTCTCCACGTAGACCTTCGGCGCTGCCGTGCTGCGTATCCCGCGCATAATTCCTGGACTCTACGGTGAACCAGCGTCTGTCACGTAAAGACTTCGGCGCTTCGGCCGCCACTACGCCAGTACGATGTGAATTTGGCCTGCAACTCACGCGATGCAATGCATTTTCCGAATTTGCCGCGCGGCTGCAACGCTCTTGCGACACTGACGCTTTATCAAATTGTTCCCGCCTTCGCGTGTCCGTCAACGGCAAAGAGGATCAAGCGCGGGGTGTCCGGAGCCCTCGTCGAACTAGCACGCCTGTGTCCTCTTGCCCCCTTGTCGTTGTTGTCGCCGACGTGAATCGGCATGTGCACGTCTTCGATGCAGTGGATCAGGAACCGCAGCGCGAACCGCCGTTCCTCAACCGTCTTGCTCTGGTCCTTGATCACGAGCCGGAACTCCTTGATCTTGTCGACCACGCAGCCTTTGTCTGGGACGTCGCCGCTGAACTTCTTGTCATACTTGGGTTCGTCGAGGGGCACGTCGACGTAGTGCCACGGGGCTGTCTTGGGCAGCTCCCGGCGGTGCTCGTCGGCCCAGGTTGACGCGTCGGCCAGCGATTCGCCTGGCTCTAGCAGAGCGGCGACACCGGCCTTTGCGGTGGGAACCATGTGCTTGTCGGCGAGCCGAGAGATGACGCGGTGGCCGAGGCGGCCCCAAGCCCAGCAGGGCGTGGCCTGCAAGGTGACCAACAGCGCGACGATCAGGGTAAGGCGAAGCGTGCGGCCCATGTCGTTACTCCGCCGTTGGTGTGTCGGTCCGGCCGAAGAGGATTGATTATGGCAACCATGGTCGAGCGCGGCAACCGGGTTGTTGGGCCTGCCGCTCGACTCGCGCCCCCCGCTCTGGCACACTGATATCTGCCCAGCTGTGCGACGACGCGGAAGTGTCGGGCTGGGGTGGCTCGTCGTCGATGACACGCTGACGCGTGACATGAAGTCGTCGGCGGGTCTTAACTCCGTCGGCTGGAGTGGGCTCCTCCAATCGTCCGGCCCCGACATCATCAGAGAACGGTTGCGCCGATGTTCAGGGTCAGCCACCTAGACGGAGATGTTACCGATGTCCTCTCGGTCGATCGTATCGAGCCCGTGACCCGTTCGGGCCCGCTAGTATGTCGCTGCCACATCGACGAGATCATCGCCGATCCGCTGCCGGCAGGTTCTACGTCGCGGCGCTGGGGTGTCGGCATCCAGCGGGCTGATGGATCGGTGGTGATCGAGCATGATCGGTGGTAAGCAAAGAGATTCTGAGGGGGCGTTGACAATGGTCAACTTTCTGAAGCGTAATTGCGCTTTGCTCTTCAACTTTCTGAACCTACTGAAGTGGACCCCAAAAACTGGACAGCAAACGAGGTAAGTTTCGCTAGACGTGGACAGTATGCGCGAACCCCCTGCGGTTGGTGGACCGTGAGTTTTCGAGGCTCTCCTGGAACACCTCCCACGGCGTTCGGTATCCCAGGCCTTGATGCTTGCGCTCGTACGTGTAGAAGTCGAAGTACTGTGTGAGGCCCGTTTCCAGATCGGCGACAAGGTCGTACACCTTGAGGTAAATCTCCTCGTACTTCACGCTACGCCAGAGGCGCTCAATAAACGCGTTGTCCAACGCGCGTCCGCGTCCGTCCATGCTGATTGCCACACCGTGGCTCTGCAGGCGCATCGTGCACGCTTCGCTGGTGTACTGGCTTCCTTGGTCGCTGTTGAAGATATCGGGCCGGTATTGGTCCAGAGCTTCGTCCAGGGCTTCCACGCAGAACGACGTGTCCATCGTGTTGGACAATCGCCAAGCCAGGACATGCCGACTGTACCAATCCATGATCGCCACCAGATACATGAATCCGTTCCTCATCGGCACGTAGGTGATGTCGCTGCACCAGACCTGGTTCGCCCGATCGATTGTCAAGCCGCGCAGCAGGTATGGATACACCTTATGGCCCGGGGCGGGAATCGTCGTTTTTCGCGGGTAAATGGCCTCGATGCCCATCAGCCTCATGAGCCGCTGGATGCGCTTGCGGTTGATGGGACTTCCCTCCTCTCCCAAATGCAGAGCCATCCGCCGGCTGCCATAGAATGGCGTTCGGAGGTGCTGGCTCGTCGATCCGACGCATCAGCATCAGGTCCTCTTCAGTCGCCGCGGCCGGCGAGTAGTAGTACGTGCTCCGCGGCAGGCCCAGCAGCTCGCACTGTCGTGCGATGCTGATCCGCGGCTCGGCCGGATCGATCCAGCGGCGTAACTCAGATGCCCCCCTTGGCAAATTTTTTTTTGAGCCAATCCAGCTCGACGTTTAGCCGGCCAATCTGCTCGTAGAGTTCTGCCTGCGAAACAATCTCCTCGGTTCGCCGCTCCGCCCCGTCGAAGACGGTTCCTGCTTCCTCGACGAGTCGCTTCTTCCACTGATGAACCAGCGTGGAATGAATCCCGAACCGCTTAGAGATTTGCCCAAGCGTCTCCCGCTCCTTGATTGCTTCCAGTGCGACGCGCGCCTTGAATCCCGACTCGTACCGCTTCTTGCGCTTGGCCATTGCGTGCCTCCATGCACACGGGTCCTGCCACTGCCAAGCTCTAGCTTAACCTGCTGTCCAGTTTTTGGGGTCCATTTCATACCTCTCTCGTGCTTTTCAACTTTGTCAAGCGCCACTCGCTCTTAACCGTCATGGCGGTGGCCATTTTGATTGTCATCCTCCCTTGGTCGTGGCTCTGGTGGGTGACGCTTGAGTCCTTCCAAGCAACTGGAAAACGCGACCTTGGCGCGCACGGTCAGTTCGGGGACGCTTTTGGTTCTCTTAATGCGTTGTTCACTGGCTTGGCGCTCATCGGCCTCGTCTATACGGTCTACCTCCAGAGGAAACAAACTGAAGCCCAAACAGAACAGCTCGACGCCCAAAAACTTGAAGCGAGCAGACAAGCGAGAGAGCAGTTCCTCACAGCACGACTAAACGCGCAAGTGGCGTTGCTCCAGACGAAATCTGCGTATAACGAAGTGGCGCGCGACGACTCCGAGGTCGATCCAGCGATCGCACGCGACGCCGCGAAGAGGCAAGTTCTCCTTGCTTCGATCGCGATAGAGCTTATAAGGCAGGAAGTAAAGCAGGGGTTCGAGGGCGGCGCATGGTCAGCGACTGTTGAAAAGGAAGCCATCCGCGGGTA
Source organism: uncultured Isosphaeraceae bacterium (assembly GCA_963830625.1). Taxonomy (GTDB): domain Bacteria; phylum Planctomycetota; class Planctomycetia; order Isosphaerales; family Isosphaeraceae; genus CAWHMZ01. The sequence continues at coordinate 61,614 of CAWHMZ010000020.1, forward strand.
CTTCGTCGCACTACTTCAGGGATATTGCAACGTGTGCGGTTGGCTACACGCGCGTGGGGCTTACGACTTAGCCACGGCTCAAAGCGAGCACCTAAGAGCGGTGTGCGAGCAACTTGAATTCCTCGCCGAGTATCTTCGGATCGGACACTTGGAAGCATCGAACGTAGTGGTCGCAGCGGCTTCGAAACTTCGGGGATTCCAGAACGAACCGAACCGGGCGCTAGAGTGGTGCGGAGTCGCCGAGTCGATGTATCGTCGCGGCGAAAAACCGTGGGCGTAACACCCCTTCAGATTCTTTGGTAACGGACACACAATCCGTCGGTTTGCACGTCCAGCCGTAAACCGGCCCTCTTCACCCCACGACAAATCACTCCCTGGGTCGCCGCCGATGGCCCAGCCGCGGCTCGTCTGCGACGCCATGCCCCACGTGTTGCGCATCTGCAAAGGTCGCGACGTCAGCGGCCTCTTCGATTCGGTCGACTCCTTCGAGGCGTTCGCCCGCGACCACGGTCCCGGCAGATACGACGTCGACGAGCACTCTCTCGACCCGATCCGCTGGTCTGCGTCCTGACAGGACCGACATCGACCCCGGCCGCCCGCTCTGGCAAAGTTGGTCCGGCCCAGCCTCGAGACAAGACTGCGAGCGTCTGACAGGGCGGGTTCTTCGGCGTGCTCCGCGAATGTCCTCCAACGCCGTCTGCTGGGGCAGTCTCCTCCATTGGCCGGCCTCGGCATCGTGACAGCGCGGACGATTGGCAATGCAAGATCGTCAGCGCCTGGAACCTCTGGGGGCGCCAGCGCGGCGCGGACAGCCAGTGGCGATCAGATGGCAGGCGATGCGGCTAGGGCGATCCGAGCCCCGTCGGTGGCCGTCCAGCCTGAGCGCGGTCGTTCCGGAGCTGCCCGTTGAGATGAACGCCGCAGCAATCTATCATGAGTCATCCGCCGACGTTAGGCATCCCCCGTTGTGGAGCGACAGTCCGATGATGGTCCGATGCCCGAACTGCGGTCATTCCGGTAAGCTCCCCTCCAACGTGCAACCCATACCGGGCAGAATCCGCTGCCCTAGCTGCGGTCGCGGCTTCGATACCCAAGCTGCAATGCTTGGCCAGAGAGGTCTCTCTGACGCCCCGCGGGATTTAGCGACCGGTCCGCGACCCGAATCGGAAGAGGAAGCAATTGAGATTCCCGATGACGGCCTCGGGAATCTGAACATCGATGTTTCTGAAGAGTATGAGCTTTCCGGAGAAACCGGACCGCCTATAAGTCTCCCACCCGCCCCGTGGTTCTATGGATTTCTCGACGCATGGGGGAACCTTTACCTAGTCGCGGCCGGCTTGATTTTGGCCGCCGTGTTGATCGGACTACTCGCTAGCGTGCTCGGGGCCATTCCAAATGTTCACGCTCTAGGGCTCTGGGAATTGCTCGCTGTCGCCCTGGTCGTCGCCCCAATTCTGATCTTCTTGCTGACGTGTGCGGCCGTCATATTCTTGATCGTCGACCAAGCCCGAAATATTCGTCGGCTGACCCTGCATGCTGAGCGCATGGAATCGATTCTGAGAAGTGAGTCGAGAAAGCGTCCTTGATTGAGGAACAATCAGAATGGATCGGGGGTCGGACGCTAGAGGATCGGGGCCGACGGATGATCCGGCGATCCCGTTTACAATCCCCCCTGTGTTGCTTTCCGCGTGCATTGCGTCCCGGAGTACTCGTCTAGCGGTATGTGGACCTAATGCCAAGGGGCAGTCTTGGGCAGCTCACGGCGGTGCTCGTCGGCCCAGGTCGAGGCGTCGGCCAGCGACTCACCTTCGTCGAGCAGGGCCTTGATGGCCTCTTTGGCCTTGGGGCTCAGGTACTTTTCGGCGATCCGGCTGATGACCCGGTGACCGAGGCGTCCCCAGGCCCAGACGGGTGTTGCGGTCTGGAGCGCCATTAGTATAGCGATGGTCGCGACCACGGAGCGCCAGCTTGGTCGAGTGCAACAAGGACGCATCATTGGCTCCGGCGGGGGAAAAAACTGTGGGTGCGTTGAGGGCTCGATTATGATCAGATCACGACCGCGCTGCAATCAGCGCGGGAAGGGGTGACGCAGCTCCAGCAGGAAGGGCTTTGCAATGAGCGACGAACAGAAAATCGCGATCATCCTGCACGGGCCGCCCACCACGGGGAAGACGACGATCAGCTCTGAGATCTGCCGCCGAATGGCCGGGGAAGCCAGATGGATTCACCTTGACCAGGGCTGGGGTGGACCGGGTGATCCCAAGGATCGATCGAAGGAATCCGGCTACTCAGACATCCAGAACGCGAGGGAGCGGGTATTGATCCTCGAATTAGCCGACGGCGAGCCTTCAGATCCGAACGTAAAAGGGGCAACACGCGGTGCCGAGCGATGGGCGAGATTGCTGCGCGAGGATGGGAGAGAGTTGTTCGCGTACCTCCTCTCGCGGAACTGGCCAGACGCCGTGCGGCGGCTGGTTGAGCGGCATGAAGGCAACTTTGACCGCTTCCTGGCCCAGCTCCGAACTTATGTGCGTTACCACGCGTCTGACAGACCCATGGCATTCCCGGCTGCTGCTGGCTTGAACGAGCACGAGATCGTCACCTCGGGGCGCACGGTCGATGAAGTCGTGAACGAAATCATGATGCGGTCCGGCTTATTCTGACGTGCCCGAGAACACCTTCAGCGGTCAGCATGCGTGCCATCATCCGAAGCCGTCGACACGGCCAACCTGGGCTGGGCTGCCCGATTTACGTTACGCACGGATCTCGCTCGATCACTACTCCGCTGTCAGATCTGTTGAGCCTGACACCTCATCGTCGCGCAGTGTGGCCAGAACCACGCGAAGACCGGGCATCTCTCCTGCTGCTCAGCATTTCGATCTCGACACTCTTTCCAACGGTTCGTTTCGAGGGTAGCATCCCAGAAGTCGCTGCAAGTCGAACGAAGAACTGGATCAACGTCACCGCACGGACGTGGCCACGCACCAAACTGATTGTCGCTCCTTGAATTCGACGAGACGAATTCATTTCCTCGCGATCGATTTACTCGGGGCCGCGGAGTGTGATCATGTCCCGCTATCCAACAAGCGTGCGCCTGCGCTCACCACAAGCCACGCAACGCGAGAGGCACCGTTCGAAACTTGCATTGCCGCTTCGATTGGAAGAGCTCGAAGTACGTCAACTACTAAACTACACTGTAAACAACTCGGGCGACGCGCCGCTGGCTCCGCCTGGTACGAAGCCTCCGGGCGAAACTTCGGGAGGGGTCTTCACTCTTCGCTCAACGATCCAGCAAATCAATATCGACGGCGGCGGTGAAATCGATTTCAGTGTTTCGACTGTCAACTGCTCAAATCTGCCGACGATCTCCGTCCCCGCCACGATCAACGGAGGCGCTATCGGCAGCGTTGTAATCAGCGGGAGCGGCTTGAATTTTACGGGTGGCGACAGTATCGCCGAGTACCTCGTCATCAATGGCAGCTCCGGTGATGGCATTGACATGAGCGGCGCGAGCAATCAAGTCATCACTGATTATGTCGGCACCGATCAAACGGGCATGAGCGCGGTGGGAAACGCCGGCTCTGGCGTTCAACTGTTCGGAGCCAACAACACCGTGAGCGGGTGCGTCCTATCGGCCAACGGTGGCGACGGTTTGCTGGTTAACGGCTCTGGCGCGACCGGCAACCTGATCACTGGCAACATGATCGGGACCAATTCAGCAGGAACGGCTGCCCTTGGGAACGCCGATTGGGGCGTTATTCTCGATCAGGCCCCCTCCAACACTGTCGGCGGGACAAGCGCCTCAAGCCGCAACCTCGTCTCGGGGAATAAGGAGGGGGGCGTAGGAGTCTATGGCGGCTCTGCAACGGCGGATCTGGTTGAGGGGAATTACATCGGTACCGACGCCACTGGGACGATCGCCCTCGGGAACGCATTTAGCGGCGTTTACGTCGGCTCCGGCTCCTTGTTTTCGGATAATCCTCCGGGATCGGCTTCCAGTGCGACCATAGGCGGCACAACGACCGGCGCCGGCAACCTGATCTCCGGCAATGATACCGCGAACACCGGAAACGGTGGCGTCGTTATTTATGGTTCGGGCGCGTCAGCCAATTTGATCGAAGGGAACCAAATCGGCGTCAATGCCGCCGGGACCGCAGCGCTCGCCAACCTGGGTGTTGGCGTCGACATCTTCGGCGGCGCAACTAGCAACACCGTCGGTGGAGCGAGCGCAACCGCCGCCAACGTGATCTCGGGCAACCAGGGCTCGGGCGTTACCATTTCCGATGATGGCACGAGCGGCAATCTAGTTCTGGGCAACTTCATCGGCACCAACGCAGCAGGCACTGTGGCCATCAGCAATCTATATCAGGGCGTCTTGATCGACGGGGGGGCAACAAGCAACACGGTGGGCGGCGCGAGCTCCAGTGCTAGGAATGTAATCTCCGGAAATCTTGCAGATGGTGTTGATATCAACAATTCAGGAACTAGCCAGAACCTCGTCGAAGGCAACTTTATAGGCATAGACATCAACGACAACGTCGCGCTGGCCAACACTGGTGTTGGTCTTGGCATCTCAGACAGCGCTTCCAATAACACAATTGGGGGCACGACTTCGGCGGCTCGCCAATGTGGTATCGGGCAACGGCGGCGCCGGCATGGTCATCGGTGGCAATGCATCGTCGAACCTGGTTCAAGGGAACGACGTCGGAGTCAACGCCGCCGGCAACACTGTGATCGCGAACGCCAATGACGGCATTGACATTGATGGAGCAGGCGGCAACACGATCGGCGGCACAGTGTCAGCAGCCGCCAATGTCGTTTCAGGCAACCCAGGATTCGGGATTTCACTCTCCGGAAGTGGTACGAACAACAATCTCGTCGCTGGTAACCGCATTGGGACTGACGTCAGCGGGACGACGGCTCTTGGCAACGGTTCTCCTGGTTTAAACATAAATTTAGGAGCCGTCAATAACACGATTGGCGGCACCGCGTCCGGCGTGCGTAACCTCATTTCGGGAAACCAATCTTCCGGTGTTCTCATTTCCAACGCTGGGACAACCGGCAACGTGGTCGAGGGCGACTTTATTGGCACCGACGCGACGGGCACCATCGCGATCGGGAACATGTATCAGGGTGTTCTCATAGATGGAGGTGCAACCGGCAATACAATCGGCGGCACGACCGCCGGCGCGATGAACCTCATCTCCGGAAACAGCGGTGATGGGGTGGACATCCAGAACGCGGGTACAAGTCAGAACGTCATTGCGGGCAATCTCATTGGCACCGATACTAGCGATGGCAGGGCCGTCGGCAATTCAGGTGCGGGCCTGGGCATTTCCGACAGCGCTTCAGGCAATACTATCGGTGGCACGTCATCCTCCGCCGCCAATGTCATCTCCGGCAATGAAGGCGATGGCGTGGACATCTGGAATAGCGGCACGTCAGCGAATGTGGTCGCGGACAACGTGATCGGAACGTCGGCCGACGGATCGATCGACCTCGGCAACCAGGGCAACGGCATTTCCATCATGGACGCGTCGGGCAACACGATCGGTGGCGAGTCAAGTGGTGCGGGAAACGCGATTGGCGAGAGTGGCGTGCAGATCGGTGTGGCCGTGGTTGCCGGCCTTGCTGGTGGAACTGTCGGCACCCTCGCCGATCCGCCCAGCAACGGGATATTCGTCGAAGGGATGGCTTCAAACAACCTGATCCAGGGCAATTATATCGGTATTAATAAGAACGGTACTCCAAAAGGAAACAGTGGGAACGGTGTGCTGATCGAAGGGGCGTCGAACAACACGGTCGGGGGGACGAATATCCAGGCCCGAAACTACATTTCGGCCAACGGCGCGAACGGTGTACTCATCACTAACGAGGGCGCCAGTGGCAACGTATTGGAAGGCAACTATATCGGCACCGACACTACAGGTATGAACGCCGCGCCGAACGCGACCGACGGTGTGCGGATTGCGAATGCTGCCAGTGACAACACCGTCGGGGGCACAGTAGCAGGGGCGGCCAATATGATAGCCTTCAACGGTGCTAACGGCGTTACCGTGGGCCTGAATTCGAGCGACGACAGCACTGGCGACTCCATAGAAGGCAACTCGATCTTCAGCAACAAAGCCCTGGGAATCGATCTCGGCGACGACGGCGTCACACTCGTCAACTCCCATGCTGGAACCTCCGGCCCGAACGACTGGCAGAACTTCCCAATCCTCGCTCCCGCTAACGCCAACGATGCGATCTTGGCGACGCTCCGCGGCGTTCCCGGAACGTATCGGATCGAGTTTTTTGAGAACACGAGTCCGAGTCCGTCCGGCGCCGAGCAGGGACAATCCTTCCTCGGGTTCGCTAACTTGACAATTGGATCAAACAGCACCTATGGAAGTGTCTCGTTCACTCTTCCACCGAATGTTTCGCTGGATGCTACTTTCTCGGCTACGGCCACCGCTGCGAACGGAGATACTTCGGAGTTCGACCAAACCTTCAGCATCGCTGTGATCGTTCCTGGGTTCCATCTTGGCGGCGGAATGCCGTCATGGGAACCGACTATGGATGACGACCTAACGAGCGAGGGTTACGACGACGTGATCCCGTTCGTCTGGCCCAGCTATTCGCCGGTGCCAGGAACAGTACAAACGTGGGCGACAAGCCTCCAGAACATGATCCTTTCCGTCGCTGGCTCGTCAATCGCGAAGAATGAGGACATCGACCTTCGCCTGATCACATACAGCCGCGGAGTGGGTTTGGGTAATTTAGTCCTGCAAAACCTTGCCATGAGCGATCCAACGCAGTTCGCGAACGGTGCGATTGATGACACTATGCTCGACCCCTTTCCAGCCAATCAGGGGTCAAACATCGCGCTTGAAGGGCTGGGATCGTGGAATGTTAATACGGGGCCGATCGCGCACATCGTCGGCGACATCATTGCTTTGGGAGTGACTCTCTTCGACGATGCGGCCCAGGACCCTAACGTGCCTGTACCATCCAATGTGACCTCAGCGGAGCTTTACATCCAGAGGACGCTAGCGAATAACATTCCATCCCTAACGAATCCACAGGACACAAGTGTATTCCCGGATTCATTCTTTAACCTCTGGGGTCAGACGCCACAATCTTCGGGCATCCTGCTGACGCCTCAACCCCTTACAAACGAAGCAGACCACATCACGATGCCATGTTATTACATAATGAATTACCTGGCACCTCAGCCTACGCCGCAGGTGGTTTCCCCAGACGAGTCGAGCGGGTTGGACGTGATCTATCCTCAGTATGTGAACGACGCAACGCTGGCCCAAGCTCTGGTGAACCAGCTCCAGGCGGTTGAAACCGATCAGAGCGCAGGTGACTCGGACACCATGATCGCGGGTTTGGCCACATTCGAAAGCATGCTTGCCACAGGGAGCGGCACGACGATCGACCCCAGCTTTGCCGCCGCGTTTACCTCCCTCGCACAGCTCATTGCGAGCATCACTGAGGGTAGCGTGGCCGACCTGCCGCTGTCGCCCATCGCGGTGAATGAGACAGAGACTGTCGGAACTTCATTCGCCGGAACCGTCGCAACGTTTACTGAGGCAAATCCTAACGCCATTGCAGGGCAGTTCTGGGCTCAAATCACGTGGGGTGACGGTTCGACGTCTCTCGGGTCGATAGCGCCTGACAATCAAGGCGGTTTCGTCGTCGACGGCTCGCACACGTACGCGGGCGCGGGGACGTTCGACGTAACCGTTACGATCAACGACGCAGGCGGCAGCACCGCGACTGCGCAGAGCTCAATCGTGGTCGCCAGCCCGCTTGTGATCTTAACGACCGTGCACGCCGACACGAACAAAAAACATCAGGTGACCGAGATCATCCTGACCTTCAGCGGGCCGGTCAACTCCAGCGAGGCCAACCGGACCAGTCTTTACCGCCTCGCTTATCCGGGCAAGAAAGGATCATATACGGCCAAGAACGCCCAAGTGATCAAGCTGAAGTCGGCGGTTTACAACTCGGCGGACGACACCGTGGCCCTCGCGCCGAAAAAGCCTTTCGCTCTCACAAAGAAAGTCCAGCTAGAGGTGGATGGCGTGCCGCCTTCGGGCTTGCAGGACAGCGAGGGGCGGTACATCGACGGCGAGGACAATGGCATGGCTGGAAGCAACGCCATCGCTATCCTCGCCAAAAGCGGCGTGACGATCGACGCGCGAACCGCGGAAAGGATCGGCAGTTCCACGACCAACCACCACGGCAGGAACGAGGCAGTGGTCGACGCAGTTCTAGAACCTGACGCGATTGGGAACCTTAGACGAGTTCGCGGCGCTTAATTCGCTGGGCCAACTCAACAAGCGACGTGCGTCGGAGTCCGAAGTGCGTATTGCGTGGGATGTAAGCCGCAGCCTGCGTCTGTGGCCGGGATGATCAGCCCGTCCTCGAGAAACCTGGAACGCGCCGGGTCGTTCCGCGCGGTCGTCCGGGTTGTAGTCAGCGAGCTGAATCCGGGACTCGCTATGTCGTTTTTTTCAATTCATTGCGGTCTTAACTATGGCCGCCATGCCAACGCGGTCGGAGTGCGCTTCGGTTGCCCCTAGTCTCGATGAACTCAAGTTGCGGCGATTCTCTGGATCGTTAATGGCCGGCTCGGCAGGACGACGCTTGATCTTCTTGCTTCAACAACAGCTTTCGGGCGACGATAATCGATCGCCCAGCCACCTTTTGAACCTTTGTCATCACAGTTCCGGAGTTGACGATGCGCGGTCCCCATCAGAGACGAGCGGCAGTCCCCGCGTCGTTGATCGTCGGCCTGACGCTCGTAACCATTCTTGCCGTTTTAACGCCTCTACGAGCGGGCGGCCAATTGGTCCGAACATCGACGATCTTCGGTCCTCAGGCTCAAGCTCCGTCAACGCCGACCAAGGCCGCATCGACAAAAGCGGCATCCCCTCGTTCGTTCGAAGTCAAAGTGATCAACGGCCAGACGGGCCGGCCGGAACCGGGCGTGTCGATTCGCCTTTCGATGGGATTGAGTAGGCAGGGAGCCACCGACGCGGAGGGCCGTTTCCGAGTAACCGACATTGAGCGGGAATTAGTGATGCTGCGACTCGAAGTCGAGAAACCTGGCTTCGTGCCCCTCCAGGTCATGTGGGACAACGCGAGGGCTGAAGTCCCGGTCGAGATCCCGCGCGAGTACACGATCAAGATCGAACCGGGCTCGGTGATCGGCGGGATTGTGCAGGATGCGCAAGGCCAACCAGTCGCAGGCGCGCGGATTCGTTTGTCAGTTCCCATCACCGGCGGTCAACGGGCCGGCGAGCCGCGAGTCAACCTCATGAATCATTCGACGAACACCGACGCCGATGGGCGTTGGCGGTTCGACACGCTCCCTGCTGAGCTTAGCTCGGTGTCGATAACCGTTGATCATCCCGACTACCTGGCAGAGACTGTCCAGTTCCGGCCCGGAAGCCAATCCACACGTGAGCTAGCGCAGCTCAAGTCGAAGAGCGCCTTGGTTGTGCTGCGAAAGGGGCTGACGCTCGAAGGGCGTGTAATCAACAGCGAAGGCAATCCCGTTGCCAAAGCTGAGGTGGCGCTGTCTCGAGCTTTCCGGCAAGGAACTGCAACCACCGACGACGAAGGGCGATTCGAGCTCGATCGCGTTCGACCTGGTTCAAACGAAGTAGTGATCAGGGCCAAAGGATATGTCCCCGCACTCCAACACGTCGAAGCGGCCGTGGGCATGGCGCCGGTGGAATTCCGACTGGAAACCGGCGGAATGGTAACTGGTCGGGTCGTGGACGAAGACAATAAGCCCGTCGCCGGCGCGACAGTCCAGCTTCAGATCGGATCGACGACGCTGCCAGTGATGGGTTTCCCGGTCACTTCCGGCCAGGACGGCCGCTTTCAGATCGATGGAGTTCCAGCCACCGGCGGTACCTTGGTTGTTCGCCGGCAATTCAACATGGTGACGCGACACGTCGTGCCGTCGGAAAAAGACGAAACTTTCGTCCTCGCCGGCCCCAAGCCTAAGACATTGCGCATAACGGTCACCGATGCTGAATCTGGTGAGCCTGTCCGCGTGTTCAACGTAGTCCTGCGGGGTTTAATGATGGGACGCCATTCTGCGACCGGCGGCCGGTATGAGTCTACTGTAAGCGTCCCGTCATCCCGCCAAGGGTTTCCGCCCTTACAGATCCGGATCGAAGCCACCGGATACCTACCGTCCGAGCTGCGGCGCGTCCAGACAGACGGCGCCGAGATCGATCTCAAATTCGAGCTCAAGAAGGGCACCGGGGTTGCTGGATTGGTGCGCACGCCGGACGGCAGTCCCGCGGTAAACGCGGATCTCGCCGTGCGGCGCCCGTCTGAGCGGATCGACCTCGGCGACGGTCAAATTCGAAGCACCGGAGTGTTCCCCATCCTGAAGACGGGCTCCGACGGACGTTTCACCTTAGCACCAAGCGAGCCGCCTTCTGTCGTCGTAGCCGCCCATGCGACCGGCTTCGCAGTAAGAACCATCGAGGCGCAAGCTGGCCAACTAAACGCACCTATCCAAATCAATCTCAAGGCGTGGGGCCGGGTTGAAGGAGTATTCAAGGTCGGATCGCGGCCCACGAGTAACGAAAGGATATCGTTGTTCGTGTCGAGCTTAGGCGATGCTCCCAAAATCCAGGTCGTCTGGAGTGTCAGTACGATGACCGACGCCGAGGGCCGATTCGTATTCGAGCACGTCCTCCCGACTATCGTAACAATCAATCGGACTGTTCCGATTCGAGGCGGTCACGCATTGCTCGTCGAGGATATTCCGGCGTTCGAGGTCAAACCAAATGAGACAGCGCGGCTGGCGCTAGGAGGCGTTGGGCGACCGGTGATAGGCCGCATTGCCATACCCCCGGAACTAAACACCAAGTGGGACCAGGTTCAGCCGTCGGTCCGGATTACCTTCGAAGTCCACCCACCTAAGCCCTGGGAGCAACTCAACGGCCAGGAAGAGGCCCGGTGGAATCTGGAATGGAGGAAGACTTACCGAAGTTACGCTTGCCTTATCCATCCCGATGGTTCGTTTCGGGTCGACGATGTGCCGCCCGGTACATACGAGCTCAAGCTCCGTGTGGACGAGGAATACGAGGAGAGATATCCACGCGGTGGTTTCCACGGGTCACGCCGCGTGGGCGGGATCAATCGGACGATTACCGTGCCGGAGATTCTCGGCGGCCTGGCGCGCACTGACGAGCCCCTAGACCTCGGCTCGCTGCTGTTCGAGTTCGACCGTGGCCCGAAAGTCGGCGAGCTCGCGCCGGAATTCGAGGCCACGACGTTGGACGGCAATGAGCCAATCAAGCTGAGTGACTATCGCGGCAAATGCGTACTGATTGTCTTCTGGAATAGCTCGACCGCCATAGGCCGGCCCGAAGCGGTAGCGCTCAAAGCCGTGGCTAGCGCTTTCGGGCACGACCGCCGATTTGTGATGCTTGGTGTTAGTTGCGACATGCAAGGCGATGAAGCCAAGTCGCGGATCGCCGAGCTTGGATGGAGCTGGCTCCAGGCAAAACCGCACAGCCGCTCTAGCTCTAGCTGGGACCTCCGCCAGAAGTACGCCGCGTATGATCTCCCCTCGATCTGGCTGATTCGCCGCGACGGCAAAGTTGTCGCTGGCGACTTGAAGGGTGCTGCCATTAAGGAGGCGGTGGAGAGGGCCATACGGGACAACTGACTTCGGCGCTAGTGGTTTGAGCCATTGTGGTCGGAATCAGCTCGGACCAGGGGGCCGCTCCCTGCATGCGCTAGGGTACGCGGCCGCCGAGTTTGAGCAACTCTGGGCTATTGAGGACGTCGTGGCCAAACTGGCGCAACGCTGCCAATTCGAGGTCACGGCATTTTAGAATGTGCTTCGACCCGTCTGGCCATTCAAGCGTCCACGTGAAGTCCATCCCGTTTTTCACTCTCTCGAAGTCAACGTCTGGACTGGCGTCCACATGTGCACCGCCATCCTTGTTCGCAGCCCACAATGCAAGTTCCCGCCTCGTTACGACAATTTTGCCCAACGAGAAGATGATTTCGTTGCTCCACCAATCGTTAAACAAGACGCTCTTCTTAGTACGTGCTCTGTCAAGCCAAGCTTCCGCCCACATATCCAGATTGAACGGGTTGAGCATCACGTTGGTTACGTTGTTACAGAATCCGCTATGGGCCGGATTAGGATCGCTGGTCGAGAGAAGCTCTATGCCAGTCGCATTCATATGCGTTAGGAGAGACGTGCTTCGCGGGGTCTGGTGGAAAATGACCCTTAGAGCTGTCGCGATCCGAATCGCCTCATTCTTATAGCCCCGGTCGTACTCCCGAGCCGAGGTTTCGATGAACGACAACTGCTTCCCAAGCTGTTGAGCAAAGTTGATTGCGGGCATGGTTTTTTCCTATCAATCGCTGACCAAGTGAGGATCGTCCTTCAGATTCGTGTGCGATTCGGGCTCGACCCAGACGAAATGCGCGCCAGTGCGGGCCCCAAGTAGTACCACTTCTCTCTCAGGCCCGACGTTCGTCTGCATTTCGCATAGCGCCAATTCTACCGACACGAGGAATCGTCCGAGCGCGTTTGAGCTACGCCGTTCGCTCAGGAAGCGGCGATCGCTCTAGCACGCCGTAGTCAGCTAGACGAGCGACGCCGCCGTCGATTCGAATTCTTCAAAGTCGCCGGAGCATTGACCATCGCCATGATGTCGTCGCGGCTGGTCTCGGACAGGCCGGGCCAAACTGCCACAACCACCGCGAAATCGGGGTATTGTGCCAGGAGATCGGTAGCGCTTTTGGTAGCGCCGGTCGACCGCGGCATGACGCTCGATGCCGCTTGCTGACGGGGATCACCTTCACTGTGGTGCGCCGCAAGCTCTTTGGCAGTAGCGGTTTCAGACGCGTTTTGACGCCCACTGTCGCTTGTAGACGCTTGTTCAGAAAAGTGGAGGCGGCGGGAATTGCACCCGCAGCTCGCCTGACGCAGCAGCGTCGGTCGATCAGACCGATGCACGCTGAGCGAGACTAAACGATGTCGTTCGAGTTCGGCCACACAACTGGTCAGCACAGCATCTCGAAACTGATTCCGGTGCTGATCGCCACGTTGTAATCCGGCTTCGCCAGCGTCGCTCCCTCCTTTCGAGTGGAGGAGTGGAGCCGCACAGGGACCGCCGATCCCGCCCGCGCCTGCCCCGCTCTACCCCGTTGCAGGCCTGGGCTACCTACCCCGATCCGCCGGTATCGTCTTCGCCGCCGATGGTCGAGAGGTTGACGTCGGTCCAGTCCCGTCCGGTGGACGGGGCTGTCAGGGTGGCGGCGGCCGATGAAAACTAGCTGCGTGCCGAATGGCACGGCTTTAAGGATTAAAGGCCTATGGGCCAAGTGGTTAGGGCAAGCGCCAGAGCTCGCTGGCTCGACGCATAATGATATCAGTGTTCGTAAACAAACCTGAGACTTGAGGCGTTTTTCGTCATTGTCTATCAATAATTATGTTATAATATATAGACTAAGTATCCGAGTCGCCCGCCGCAACTCGCCTTCCATCTGTGGTTTGCGCTTAACACCGCGACATTCAGCTGCGTGCCTGTTTCAGGCTCGCGGCCCGGTGGCAAAGCGGCCTCTGCGGTGTTATAATCCCCCGGCAAAGGGCTCGCTCTCAGGGAACAGGTTTGGGGTGCGAGGGACATGCAATGAAACGGGTCACGGCGACGGAATGGTCGTTGAGTCTCATCGGCTTCGTCTTCGTTCAGGCCCCGAAGCAGCTTCTGCTGGCCGTCTTGTTGTTCTCGCCACCAGCAGCAATCGCCGGGCTCGTCAATCCTACCGTCATCGACACCATTTCAATCCCAACTCCGTCCGGCGTGGCCTATGATCCGAGCAACGACCTCATCTATGTGGCTTCCGGAGGATCCGCAGGACTTAACGGGATGCTTTCGGTAATCGACCCTGCAACAGACACGGTGTTCACTAATATCGTTACCGGCGGGCTCCTCGGCGGAGCACAGGGCGTCGCCGTCAACCCAGTGACCAACAGCATCTATCTCGCGAATGTCGTAGAGCAAACCGTTCCCGTCGTTGATGCGAGTACCGACACACTTATCACTACCATTACGGGCTTAGGTCCCACGCCGCGGGAACTTGCCGTAAATCCCGTAGCCAACATGATTTACGTGGGGAATGAGGGCAACGGAACGGGTACAACCCTTTCCGTCATTAACGGAGCTACAAACGCTATCGTTCAGAATATCACTGTGGGGAGGGGGCCGGAGGGCGTTGCAGTGAATCCCATCACCAACCGGATTTACACGGCGAACCAGGGAGGCAACACGGTCTCGGTCATCAATGGTTCTACGAATACTGTGATCGCGACCGTGCCGGTGGGCAGCGGTCCTTCAGAGCTAGCTATAGATACAATCACTAATAGATTATACGTAGCAAATTCAAATTCTAACACTATTTCGGTTATTGATACGAATACCAATACAGTCATCGATACGATAGCCGTGGGCGACTTCCCAAGAGGGCTTTCTCTGGACCCCGTATCCAATCAAGTTTATCTAGTCAACGAGAACGACGATACTTTCTCTGTCATCAACGGTAATACGGACTCAGTAATCTACACGATCCCGCTCAGTTCAACCCCTGTATACAGTCAATCATTCACTGAATACGACCCAACGAACAATAGGGTTTATGTATCAAACTACGATGCTTCCACTCTCACTGTCATCGCGAGCATTCCGGAGCCCTCGTCTATCTTGCTGATCAGCCTGGGCACCTTGGGCGTCGTCGGCTTTACCTGGGCGCAGGAACGGGGACGCCGCTGGATTGACCGGCTGCCACGGCCCGCTCGACAACGGCGTTGATCGGGCCGGGCGAAGTGCCTGCTTGGCCCGGAATCCATACCCGGAGGCCGGACCAGCGCCAGGTAGGACCTACGTGAGTTGCGCTACGCACCGTTGCCCCGCATTCGGCCGGGCGCATTTTGTCGCGCAACACTAACCTGCTTCGGGCTGACGACACCGCCGCGTTTTCGAAGGTCGTCCGGCGCGAGGCTGTTCTTTGTCAGTCGATTGCGGTCGAAGTGGCGATCGGATTTGAACACAGTGAGTTCTGCGACAAAGAAAATTTAGTGCCGCTCATAGCATCTATGACGATGGCGGGCAACAGTCGCAGTGATCGCGGTTCTAGTCAGCCAGGTGAACCTTCTCCGTCGTATCAGATTCTTCATTTCGTCGCGGCCTTGACCATCGCGACGATGCCGGCCCGGATCGCCTCGGGCAACTTGGGCCAAGCGTCCACCACGACGGCCAGGTTCGGGTCGCTGCGCCGAAAGTCGGTCGGCAAATGGTCGGCGACGTCGGTCGGCGATCGGCGTAACTGATCAGCGTCAGTTACACTTGCGTCAATCGTCCCGCGGACTTCGAATCCGCGGATGCCGCCGGCCCGTTCAGAGAGCGCTCGCAGTTAGTCATGACCCACCTTCTTCGCTGTCTCGCCCGAGCAACTCAGCGAGCCGTTGCCGTTGCTCAGGGGTCAGGCGCACAACGAACTCGACGAGAGCATCGGCGTGGGACCGAGCAACATTTCAGCGCCGTTTTTGCGCAAGGTGACAGCGCCACTCCAGAGAGGGTCGGGGTTGCCGTCTGGTTCAGAGCGCCGGGAGAAAGCCGTCTTGCTCTGTGTCTTGTTCCCGCGCAACGCGCTAGACTAGCGTGGTAGCGTCGCATTCGCGTTTCTGATAGTGCTCGAGGAGAATGTAGGAGCATTCTCCCCGAGCTTTTCCCGTGGGAGTGGCACCTCCCGTGGGCACTGGCCAGGGTACGGGAAAGCATCGCCGTTCGGCCAGAGGGCGCCGACCGCGCCGGCGGACGTGCCTGCGCAAAGGGTGCGGACGTAAGTACCAGCCGCGTAGTTGGAACCAGCGCTACTGCCAGGCCCCCATATGCCTGCGGCTGGTCCGCCAATGGCAGGCGGCGCGGCGGCAGGCCAAACGTCGCCGAGATGCCGCAGTCAAAGCCCAGCATGCGCAGGCTCAGCGTGCGCACCGCCTGAGGGCGAAGGCCGCGTCGCAGACTGGCCAGAGACCTCCGCTTACGTCGGCGCGTGGTCACGCAGCACAAGCTTTTTTTCCCTTCCCTTATGCGATCGGCCGGGGTGCCATGAACCGCCTGTGAGCTCCCTACGCAACCCGGCACGTTTCTGTTGCCCCGCCTGCCGTCAGGCCGTGCGCAATGTCCAGGATCGTGAACGCAAGTGGCTCTGGCGCGGCACCTTGGATGGCCGGAGGAAGCGGGCCATAGAGTACCGAGCGGCTCGCCTGAAGCAGTCCCACCGCCGAGCCGGCGCCTTCACCTCGCCACCGCGTCCGCCGCCTCAGTGACATTCCTCGCAAGGGCGAGCCGGTCGTCAATTATCGCGTGATGCCGGCGGGCTCATTAGCTTGGTCTACCGGTTCAATCCGCTCTCAGGGCCCAAGCATGATCCCCAAACGCATTCTGGTTCCTGCGCGATTGCGGCGTCCGCCCCCGACAGGTTGGTCCTGGGTCGACCGTCGCTTTGTGCACGAGCACGCCGCGCGTCTGTCGCGCGACGCCGTGCTGTTGTACTTCATCCTCTCCGCGGTCGCCGACAAGAACGGGTTGTCGTTCTACGGCGATGGCACGCTGGCTGCCCTGGTGCGGACGCCCTTGCCGGCCTTGGTCTCTGCCCGGGACGAGTTGCTGGCCCACGATCTGATTGCCCATGAGGGGTGCTTGACCCAGGTACTCTCCCTGCCGCCGCGTGGCCAACGCGCCCGCCTCGAGTCGGGCCGAGGGCCGATGCCCCTAGGTGAGATCTTGCGCCAGGCTATCGCGGCGACGCATCCAGACGAGCGAAGGGGCTCACGATGAACGTCGCCTTGTGGGCTGAAATCCGCCGCTTGGCCCTGATCGAGAAGCTCTCGGGCTGGGCCATCTCACGCCGGCTGCGCTGCTCGCGGCACACGGTGGCTGTTGCGCTCAAACTGGATCAGCCCCCAGGCGCGAGGTCTCGCGCCGCAGCAGCCTCTTGGACCCGCACCGGACCAAGATCGACGCGCTACTGGCCCGATATCCTGAACTATCGGCGGTGCGCATCTGCGAGGAGATCGCCCGCGGTCCGGAAGGCTATACCGGCAGTGCGTCTACCGTCCGCCGCTACCTGCGCAGGGTTCGTCCTGTGCGCGGGCGTGTCTACCAACAGGTCCATTACGAGCCGGCCCAGGCCATGCAGGTGGATTGGGGCGAATGCGGCCGCGTGCCGTTCGGCGCCGCCACCCGCAAGGTCTCGGTCTTCGTAGCCGTGCTCTGCTACAGCCGGCTGATCTATATCGAGTTCGCACTCTCGCAGCGCAAGGCGGAGTTCTATCGCGGGATCGTGCATGCCCTGGAGTTCTTCGGTGGCAGTCCCCGCGCCGTCATCTTCGACAACCTGAAAGCCGCCGTGCTCAATGGCTCGGGGCGCACCGCTTGCTTCCATCCCGAGTTTCTGGCGCTGTGCGGCTACTACTGTTTGCAGCCGATTGCCTGCGAACGGCGCGACCCCGAATCCAAGGGGATCGCCGAGGGGGGTGTGCGCTATGTGAAGCACAATGCCCTGGCTGGGCGCACCGGCGAGTTGACCTGCTTCGACGACTACCTCGACCTGGCGCCCGTGTGGCGCGACCACGTGGCGAACCTGCGGGTGCATGAGACCACTGGGGAGACGCCGGTCGACCGCTTTCAAGGGAGGCGCTGCCGGTTGCGTCCCTTGCCGGTGATCCCCTTCGATACTGACGAGATCGTGCCAACAGTCGTCAGCCCCTATGCGCACATCGAGTTCGACGGCAACCGGTACTCCACACCGCCACACTTGGCGCACCGGCCGGTCACGATTCGCGCTAGTCGCGGCGAACTCCGTGTGCTGCACGAGGGTCAGGTGGTGGCCCAGCACATCCGCTGCCACGAGCGTGCGCAGTCGATCGTGTTGCCGGACCACCGTCTGGCAGCGCTGGCATTGCGCAAGCGGTCCCGGGACTCCGCGCTGGAACACGAGTTCAACGCCTTGGGGCCGGAGGCGCGTCAGTTCCATCTCCAGCTCAAGCGCCAGCCGGTGAAGACCGGCATCCACCTGCGTCGCTTGCTAGGGCTACGGGCTGGCGCCTCTACGGACCGATCGAGCTCCTTTCCGCTGTCACTCGAGCCTTGGAGCTGGCGACCTACGACGCCGCTTATGTGGAAAACCTGCTCTTGGCGGAACGCCGACGCCGACAACTCCCCACCCCCACTCTACCGTCTCCCCAGCGACGTGAACTGATCGACGAGATCAAGCTGGAGCCTGCTGATCCTGGCATTTACGACCGCTTCTGCAAGGACACGTAGGAGGATTCGCATGGCCCGACGTGAAGAAAACACACGAGCACGCCTGGAGCGCGACCTGGCCGAGCTGAAGCTACCCGAGATCGCCAGGTGCTACCGCGAAGTGCTGGATGAGGCAGCGCGCAACGGGAGCTCCATGCTGGAGGTCCTGGCTCTGCTTTTTGGCGTGGAGCAGACCGCGCCAGCAGCCGCCCTCCAGAAGAGACTGCACAATGCACGGCTCCCCAAGCAGAAAACCTTGGCCGAGTACGAATTCAACTTCCCCAAGCGAATTCCCAAGTCGGCGATCCTGCGGCTCTTCGACTGCGACTTCATCCCGCGGCACGGTTGTGCCGTCTTGATTGGACCCACCGGAACTGGAAAGTCGCATCTTTTAACCGCGTTGGGCTACACAGCCTGTGAGCGTGGTTACTCGGTGCGCCACACGCGCGTGGTGGATCTGATCAATCATCTTACCACGGCTCAGATCAACGGGCTTTTGGGCAAAGCACTCAAAACCTATGTCCGTCCCGGTCTTCTCCTCCTGGATGAGCTGGGCTATCTGCCCATCGACAAGCGCGGGGCCGATTTGTTGTTCCAGGTGGTCGCTGCCCGTTATGAATCCGGATCGATCGTGATCACTACGAATCGACCCTTCCGGGAATGGGGCGCCCTGTTTGACATGGACAGCACGCTGGCAACGGCCTTGATCGACCGGCTGATGCATCATGGGGAGGCGATCGTCATTCAGGGAGATAGCTACCGCATGAAAGACAAGGATTCCGATCCCGAACCGCCCAGCGCGTGACCACACGCGGTGTGTCCACGTCCAGACTGGGTGTTCGATAGCGAAGTGAGCGGCATCCGGCGTACACGGACGGGACGTCCAGCCCACCCTTGAGCGAGCGCGGCGATCATGTCGGGCTCTTCAAGCGGCCGGTTCCTTGAATCGCGGGCTCGCGTTGGCGCTAGGCCCTGATCCAGACTCGCGAGCAGCTCCCTGCGAGAAGCTTCGTCTCGGCGACCTGGTCATCCTCTGCGGCCCGCGGCAGCCCGTGGCAAGCGGATTGGCGGTGGTCCCGTCCGTCACGTCCCGCTCACCAAGCGCGAACGCCTGGCCGGCCCGTCCACGCTGCGCTGCGCCACGCCACATCTTGGGTTCGCCATCACTCCGCGCACACAAGTGCGTGCCGAGCAGCGCCGCGTGTGCGCCGAGTCTGCGGCATTTTGTGCGCCTGCCCACGGTGGCGCTCTCTTCGTGCTCGAAATTGGCGCTGTTTCTCTGCTCGGTCCCACGGCGTCATTTTCGTCCGCGGAAGCCGACCCGCGAGTGCAACCGGCAGTGCAACGGGTAGCCTGGCTCGACGTAACCTCATTGTCTACACTGGTTGCAACGGAAGACGATCTGGTTTGCAACCAGGAGGTTGGCGGTTCGATCCCGGTCGTCTCCATTCTGAAGGATTAACGGATCTGATCCCAAGTCTGCGCGTCGATTCCAGGGAATCGGCTCAAGTGCGCCAAGTTTGTCGTCGCGATGGTGACCATATCGCCGGTTTGGCCAGCGAGTGCTGTTTGGCCGGCAAGAATCGCGTCCGCATCAAGAGCGTCGGGCGACGCCGTTGGGATTCCCGACCGTCGGAGGAAAGGCCAGACCTCAGCAGCCCTGACGACCGCGTCGGTCCTCGGGATCAGGTGCTTGAAGCCGCTGCTGCGGTCGAGGGCATCGCACAGCCTCTCGACGGGCATCCGCTCGTGCCACTCAAAGCGCTGATGAGGCATTGACGCTCATCTCGTCTAGGACCTTTCGAATCGCGTCCTTAGAAAGCGGGCAGGGCTTCGCCTCGCGGATTGCCGGAACGGTCGGCGTGCCGGAAAACATGTAGTGCAATTGCCACTCGCCATCCACCAGGTAGAGGCTAGCAATGTCGTCGTAGGCTGGCATGAGATACAAGTCAACGACGCCGTTGGCGCCAGGAGCAAACCGCGCGACCGGATCCAGGAGGACGCGAGTGGTCCCCTTCTGCATGAGCAATGCTGGCGCTTCATATTCGCCCAGGCGAGAGTCCTTCATCTTTTTGGCAATCTGGCGCGTGGACCAGTTCAGTTCCTCGGCCCAGTTTTTCACTTTCGCGGCCAGGTCTGCAAGAACCGTCAACCACTCGTCGCGCAGCCCTGCAGAATCGTCGACGCCTGTGTCAGTCTTCTTTCGAGTTGCCATCGGCTTCCCCCGCCTTATTCATTATGGCGTCCTTTGGTCATTCTCCTGCCGTGGGCCGCCGTTTGCCAAGGTGTGATTCCCTCACGACGAATGAATAGCCGGCCCCGCTCGCCCTTCGGACTGTACCAAGACACGCGAGCCAAGCCGGCTCACGATGGGGAAAGAAACCCTGCCGCAGTCAGTTTTCATCGCCGCGCAGGGGAAAGGCAAAGAAGCTCGGACGCACCGAGTTTCCAGCGCGGCGGGCAGTTGGCTGCGGGAAACAGCTAATCGCGTCCCTTCTTCCGCCCCCGCGTCCCTGTATCCGCTCGCTTGCTGTCGCCGACGTGCAGCGGCATGTGCATGTCTTCGACACAATGGATGAGGAACCGTAGCGCAAACCGCCTCTCCTCGACGGTCTCGGCCTGGTCCTTGATTACCAGCCGGAACTCGTTGATCTTGTCGACCACGCAGCCCTTGTCCGGGACGTCGCCCGAGAACCGGGAATTGTACTTGGGCTCGTCCAATGGCACGTCGACGTAGTGCCAAGGGGCGGTCTTCGGCAGCTCTCGGCGGTGCTCGTCGGCCCAGGTCGAGGCGTCAGCGATGCTCTCTCCTTCGTCGAGCAGTGCCTTGATTGCTTCCTTAGCTTTGGGAGTCAGGTTCTTCTCGGCGAGACGGCTGATGACTCGGTGGCCGAGGCGGCCCCAGGCGAATGCAGGAGGCGCAAGAAATGGCGCGATCAAGATAGTGAGGATGCCAACGAAACAAGACGCGCTCGACAATCGGTTCGGCTGGGCAGACACCATCGTTATCTCCTGATGCCTCGACTATGCTTTGACCATCGAGGTTCGGATGATTATCATCCCAGCACGATTACGCGGCAACCCGGTTGGAGCGCCACACTCAGACTGACGCGGCTCCTGTTGGCCCGCCGAGATCCGTTCCAAAGCTGGTCGAGAGTGCTCGCAGCAGATCTGGCCGTCAACGCACATGGCCGATATTGCAAGCGGCCAACCATGAGTCTGACGCCGATGGCGCAGGACTACCAATGGACCCGAACACCGTCTTCGTTGTTCTGCCCTACTTAAAGACGACCGATAGGACTCAAATTCGCGGGGTCCTCTTCCGGAGCAATCGTGACCTGGAAGGCATTCCTGACGAGATCGCAGCCAGCTTGACCTCGCTGTGCGAGATGTTCTACCTTTGTGATGGCGTTCGGATCGAGGATATGGTCTGTGCTTACGTTCGATTGACTTCGAATTGCGCGGTAGCCGAGAAAAAACTCCGACATCTTTACGAAGCACACTCATTGATCGCCTATCTCTACTCCTCGCCGCAGCAATACTCAGACGTGTTTCTAACGTTTGAGCATTCATCGATCTTTGTTTTCCATGCTCAGGATGTCCCGTCGCCTCTCGTCTGGCAAGGTACGTACCTAGAACCGCGTGTGAAACGGCTAGTGGCGGCTCCGACCGTCGAGGCGCGAAACATCCCGGGATTTGAGGGTCTCCGAAACCGAACGGTGATGCTGTGGGTGACGGCTGGAAGTCGGATCTACCCCGAACTGCCGCACACCACCTTGAACTTCTCACAGTCGCTATCGAGCGATCTATATCAACTCCTCCATTGGAACCACAATTGGGCGCTGAGGGAACTTTACGGCAGTGAAGAGGATTTTGATCAACTACCCGAGACGCGTTTTCGAGTGTTCACCGGTCTGGAGTGGTATCTGCGGAGTTGCCGCGAATCGATTAGCGAAGCGGAGGCGATCGTGGATGTGGCTATTGCGCTCGAGAGCCTCCTCAAAATCGACGAAGGTGAACGATTGACAGAGCGGTTTAAGGCGGCGGTTCTCACTCTCTTGGGGCCGGTTCCCAGGCTCGATTGGTGGCTAGATCAATTCTATACGGCGCGATCAAAGGCGGTGCACGAAGGCATGCCGAACGAGCTGACCTTCTACCCACTCGAACTCGACGCGCTAAAGCGAAAAAAGAAGGGCGATAAGAAGCAGCGTGCACGCGATGACCAGCCCGCGCCCTTGCGTCCGCTGCTAGATTATGCGAGGCGAGTTTTCCGCCTTTGTCTCACAAGCATTCTTTCGGCAGCGAGCCACGTGCAAACAACCAACTTTCCTAAACGTTTTGTCCACAACGATGAACGCTTAACGCAGATTTGCAAGACGCTCTCGCAGACAGATGATTCGCCCGGCGATCGGCTCACCGCCGTACGCGCAGCCACCTTCGATCTACGGGAATACGAGACGGAATTAATGAAGCCAGACGTTCAGGCCAAAAAGGTCCTCGGGGTCGCCAAGCTGCTCTTGCAGGTGTTTATGGAGGCCAAGCCAGCCTTACCCGAGCCTGCGGCAACAAGTGTTAACGCATTCGTCTCGGACGCCGATCTGACGATGTTGGAAAAGTTGGCCAGGCTGGAACTTATCCGAAGACAGTTGTCTCAACCGTCGGGTTTCCGGGGCGCGGATGTCGTTCTCACGTTCTTAGCCTATGCCTGTGAAGCGAGATTTAAGCTCCAGTGCTTCATGGAAGAACGCAAGTGAGCCGTGGCTCGAGCCGACGTTGCCCTCGAACGGCGATTCAAAAAACGACCCAAGCCGATCGACGAACCGCGTAAATCGCCCTGTCAGAGCGAAGCATCCTCGGCATCGTGGACCCCATCGAATGAAGTGAGGCCTTCGCTGGCGACCACGGTTCGAGGCGCGAAGTCGACCAGCGCACCCTCGACCCGTTCCGGGGTTCGATCCCATGCCGATCGATGCGTCGGTCGATATGACCGAATCGCGCAAGATAGCGTCGAATGCAGCGACAAGCTGTGACACGCGGCTCAATTGCGTGATACAGACCGCGAATGGAATAGTTCCTGCGCCTGAAGGCCCGCTGCGACCGGCCACGGCTCGTTTACAAGCTATAAAATCGACAATCGGCTTGCCCATCAGCCATCGCGCGCGCTCGATCCCAACACTATCGCTTCGCGATGGCCATGGCCTGACTATTCGCCATGTTCAAACCAAGTCCCGCGAGGGATCGAATCCGGGATCGTGCTGAAGCGGTCGCCGGCCGATACGCAGGTCCGATTTCGAGAAAAATCGATCATCGCAGGCGGTGATCCAGCGATTCACGCTCTCGCACTGGCTCTGGTTGAGGTAGAACGCATGCTCCTCTATCCAGTCCATCACATCGACTTCACGGTCTCGGTCGGGCGGTGTTGATGGCGAAAGCGCTAGACGCTCCAATTCGGCGAGTCGTGAAGTCAGCTCATCCTGTGAGAGCGCCGGTCTGAGTGGCGGCAGCAGATCGAGCCCGCCGTCCTCAGAAACAACCATCGCCGCGGTCCGTCGCTGGCTGGACGCGACATAGCGAAGAGCCGAATTGAACCGCGAGCCTCGGCCACGATCGCCCGAAGCCGACGCGGTTCCGTCGAGAATTACCCCAACTGCATGGCAGTTTCCTTCGACATCGCACAGCAAAGCTCCGTCGATTTCCGACAGCTTGCGCCAACTCAGGGTCGAGGACCATCGGCGCTACAGGCAAGGATTCGTTGCTCAGCCGGATCGTCTCTTCCGCAGCGTTCTCTGCCACGACCACTAGTGCTCCGTGACCTGACGTCGCGAGGTTGGAGCCGATGCGTGCGAACGCCGTGGCACTAAGATCGGTCATCGAACGGACAATCCGGCGCAGGTCGAACGCCAATCGTTGTTCGTTAACCGCTGGATGTGGCAGCGACGGTTGACCATCGTTCATGACCATCACCTGTCGATCGCCGAAGGACACCGCCCATTTGCCACGTCCAGCGATTCGTATCACGACGCTCGGCACGCTCCGGGCCGGTACGCCAGAATCAAGGCGCACGACCTCGAACGCGTCGTGGCAGTTGCAGCGCAGAGCAAGTTCATCGTTCGTCAGCACCAGCAGCTTGCGAAGCGCTCTCGCCTGGCTGAGTGTCACGGGTTGCGCCAGCTTCACAACCGGTGTTCCAAGGGCTGCTGTTTTATCGGCAAACAGCAGCTGGCCCCTTGCCTCCGCTCGCTCATATGGGGCGAGCGCCAGCCGCATAAGTCTGTCGAAGACCGCTGCTGCGACTCCTACTATCATGCTGTCTTGATCAACCCGGTACAGTAAGCCGGAAAAGAAACGCAAGCCCGCTTCTCGGATGATTTGATCGGCGCTTCCGAGCACCGACAGGCCGTCGCCAGCATCGGACCGGAGGATCTCCGCGTTCGCGCTTTCGTGTATCTGGCCGATGACCGCTTCGACTAGACTGCATGGAACCGGGTAAGAGTGAACCGCGCTTAGCGAAACGTAGCGCGGCGTCACGGAGGGAACTTCCTCCAAGACGCTCTTGGCCACGGCTATCACGGAAAGCACGAGGAAGCCGTCACGTTCGGCCGGCCACGAGGCGAATAGGCACGTGTCCTCGGGAAACCCCTGGCACGCTTCAAGCCGGCGTGTAACGGCGTCGCGGACGGCCCGGTGGAAGAGACTCCGGTCCTCGCGCTTCTGGGCTATGGGAACGGAATGCGATATCTGCGCTTCCGGGTATGCTTCCAGAATCGCCGGCACATCGTCGAGCACGTCGTATAGAGCGTCGGAGGGTGCCCAGTGATAAAGCTCGGGCTCCACGCAGGCGGGCAACGCCCGCCTTTCGCCGTCAATTCGCACGCCTACAAGAAACACTGTCGGCTTAAGACCCGGCGTCAACGACTCAAGTATTCGCTCCGTCTCGCGTTGAAGTGCGTGGCGGAAATGCTGTTGATATCCCCACATAAAGTGAGCAATGGCATCTCGCATGGCGTCGTCCGTATCGGACCAGAGGGAGGTAAGGCGATCATCCAGCTACAGCGAGTTCTGGCACAGCAGGGGCCGCACAGTTCCCTTGATCCTGATTCGGGGAGCTCCGGTCGCAATTCGTATATCACTTTGGTTTGCCTATCGAGCGAGCTGCGATTCAAGCGACTGGTGGGCGCCGAGCCCGCCTGTCTCTGCTGCTTCCAATTCGGAGTCGCCGCTGCACTGTAAGCCCAATGCCGCCGTCTCGAACATATTCCGTAATTTTCTTTGCTAAATCGGGAATCGACAAGTCAGCGCGGCGTCCGTCGGTCCGACACACCCCTGTCGATGTTACCGACCCGCCCAAGTTTGTGAGCTTCAAGCGCAAGACGACCAAACTCGCGGCCGTCGAACCCTTTCCTCTCTAACTCGTGGGCCACCCTCGTCCCGAGTGCGTTATAATGCCCGTAGCCGGTAGAGACGAAGCTGGGAGGGTCGTCACAGAGTTGGCCCAACGGTAAACAAGAAAGCCAACTGGGGTGGACGTTGATGGCCTAATCACCCGGAGAAAGCCCCTGTCGATCACTTCGTCCTGCCGGCCCATTTTTTTGAAGTCAAGGGTTTTGAGATGGGAAAAACACCGGAAGCACTCAAAGGCACGCTGGCCGAGGCCCTGGACCTTCAGCGGCAGAATCGGGTGCCGCAGAACTATTGCGGTTTCTGGTTCCACAGCAGCAAGTATAAGCGAACCAGATTAGTCGAGCATTCCGAACCGACGTTTTTCAGCCGCTCGCCTCTCGGGTGGACGGGGTGGGGAGGGGCACGAGCCAACGACCCCATACTGGTTGGGGTAGTTAGCGAGCCGCTGTCGTCAGACTCCGTGCTCCGAGCGCCCTTCGTTAGCGGCGCGGACAAGGATGGTTTCGACAGCGGCGAGCCCCTGTTGGACCGGTGGCTCGTTCTGGTCGATTCAGCCATCGACAGACTAATGATCGTCGACCAGTACGTGCAGTCAGAGACGGACAATATAAAGGCGTACGCCGACGCCCCGGAGTACGTCGAGTTTCGCAAACGAGCAATCGAACGTACCGCGGAGGCCCAGGCGAACCGGCAGGCGGGGCTCGAACAGGCCAGAGCGGCGCCGCAAAAGGACGAGCGGCAGGCGACATGACGATCAACCATTTCCCCGGCGGTTAAGATGAGCCATCGACGCAAATTCAATGCAGCGAGCGATTGGCGCGTCGGTCCGACACTCGCCGACTCGCTTTCGAACGTAGTCCGGCGCGACGCTGCCGTCTATCAGTCGATCGTGGCAACAGGGGCAACTGAATTCAAACCCTTCTGCGCTAGAGGCAAGTCAGGGCCGCTCGTCCTGTCCCGCCGCAAGCAGGTCGACGAGACGCTGCCGTTGGTCGACGCTGAGGCTCGCCACTAACGCGGCGAGGCGGTTGTCGGTTGTCTTGGTGCCGTTTGCAGTGCAACGAGGAGTGCAACGAGTGCCCGGCGTCGTCGCGACCTCAAACTGGTGATCACTTGCGACGGAGTGGCCCTTGCCTCCGGAGCTAGAAACTACAGCTCAAACTCCTGCCGGGAATTCTAATTGGAGTAAGGACCTCCCGGACTTCTTTCCCGTCCTGCGTACGCAATTGTGCTCAAATCATAGAGCTTCGGACGGCGGATTCTCGAGTTAACACTTTTCCATCTGCATCGCATCGGTGTGGGACCGAAAGCCTGATGGCGAGAGAAAGGCTGTTAAGGCAAGGGAGGCTTCCCCACGAGAAGTGTGGCCTGGCGAGCACAAGAGTGCCAACTTGATCAGCGAAGTCATTCGAGTCCCTAATCTCTCGATGAACAAGGGCGAGAGCCCAGGCAAGCTCGAAAACGGAATATCGAATGCGAATCTTGCGCGCCTTTTTTAGTCCTCGGTATACCCAATTGCGGGCGGTTTCCGTGCGATCCAATAGTTCATCCACCTGCCGCAAGGTCGGGTATCGCTCAAGGGGCATACGGGAAAACCAAAAGCCCAAGAAGTCATTGCCCGGGTCGACTGGCCGGTAGGGGTACTTCTGCCCGAGATATTCCTTTAGGCTCTCCGAGTTAGTGGTCGGTTTTCCCAGCTCCATCCTATCGACATGTGCAGTGGAAGAGCGAACGTACCCATTGCGCTGGTCCCGGATTGTCTGGAATGCAACGTCAGCAGTTTCCAGAGCGCCGGCCAAGGCATAGCACTGACGCTTCAACGAATCAGGCATTAAGTGCTCGTACTTATACAACAAATCATGCGAAAACATCGCCCATGCATCCTGCAACACGGTCCGAACCTGGATTTCGCAAGTCTTGCCCTTCAGATCGTCACAAAGGCAGCCGGGGGCCCTCTCTTTGAGCTGAACAAGGAAGTGCGAGGCGCTGTATCCGAACCGGTCAATGTTGCTCGCGAGGACGTCTTCTGCCTTGTTGGCGTCGGGGAACTCGTCGTAAATGAGGTTCTCAACCTTCCGGAGATCATCGCGATAAAAACATGTCACTCGCACCCCGGCGAAGTCCGTCGTTTCTGCAAATGGATCAGCGTATGACTTCCGGAGAACTTTCTCGAGGAAACTATCTAGGCCTTTCGTCCGTGCGGAGACCGCTGCAACTTTGATTCCGGCGCCCTCCAGCAGCTTGGCCATGGTTTGACGAACCTCCTCGCTTAAGCGCTCAAAATGAGGCCGCTGCTCCTCGAAACGACGGATAACCTCTTGGTTGCTCACCCAAGGGTCGTCGCCCAGCGGATCGGGTACGCCGGTCGATCCAATCGGAACAGCGCATCCCTCTGGCTCGTTCACTGGCACCGAAGTTTGCTCCATTGAAACCAACGTCGTGCTCCGACGGCATGCATGTCAGGTCCGCCAGTTGCTGAACTCGGATTATAGCACCAACCGTATCGCAAACTGGAGTTCTGTCGCGCCGGTTTTTCCCGAGCATTCCGTTACGACTGCCCGCGCGTGCGACATCCAGTTCGGCTCGGCCAAGCTGGGCATGGAGCCTCGACCGACACCGACACCGGGGCCGATCGACATCGCCGAAGGACGCCGTACGATCGACTCGGCCGTGCTCCGAGCCTAGGTCGGAGATGGTCCGATCGTCTCGACCGACCATGGAGCGCGAAGCTGAGGCCGGCCGCGACCGCCATCACGGAGTCCCGTGCTCGACGCACGTTCGTGTCGAATCTAAGAATAATCCGCCCGCCATGGCTCCTCCGCCTGCCGCCCGAACTCGTGTGCCATCAGGGCGTAGCTAAACATGGTCCGTTCTTCTGCAATTCTTCTGCACACATTGCCCGTGTCAGCCCAACGCGACTACAATGCAATCGATGCCGAGGACCATCGTGGGACCTGGACAAAATCCCTGAAATCGACGTCAAATCGATCTCAGCCCAACATCAGGCAGGTGGCAGACGTACCGGACTCAAAATCCGGTCCTCGCAAGAGGGTGTGGGTTCAAGTCCCACCTTCGCTATTGAATCGCCTTCGCCACCCCAATCCGCCCAAGGATGTACGCGCGCAGCGCCTCAGGGAGGCGTTGCGCGGCTGGATCTTCGGCAGCGGCGCATTCATCGTTCGCGTCCGGCCGACGGTGCGCGGCTAACCTCGGCGTTTCATGGGCCGATTAACAACCGACTCACGAGCTCCCAGGCAGTTCAGTGCACTCGAGGAAAAGCGGCTTGAATCTTAAACGGCCGAAATAACTTGAAAATAGGTCTGACCACCTGGAGACCCGCTACGACGAGGAGCAATATGCCGTTTTCGCCTGTATGGGATGCTGTGGCTGCTTATTTCTTTACTCTAGCTTCGCTGAGCAGAGTGGCGGCGATGATCAAAGCCGAGACCCAGGTCGAGGGCTGGTGGAAGATGGAGTTCATCGTGCTGCTCACCCAGCTCAGAAACGACAGGATAATCCGGGCATGGCGGCATGAGTCTCCCACCGGCACAGGCCGGAGGAAAGCAGACTTCACCATCGACCTGGCCAGCACAAGCACAGCGATTGAACTGAAAACGGCGCTCTGTGGGCTTCAGAAAGGCAGCCTGTGGAAACTGCCGGCTTATGTCGTGAAGTGGACCCCAAAAACTGGACAGCAAACGAGGTAAGTTTCGCTAGACGTGGACAGTATGCGCGAACCCCCTGCGGTTGGTGGACCGTGAGTTTTCGAGGCTCTCCTGGAACACCTCCCACGGCGTTCGGTATCCCAGGCCTTGATGCTTGCGCTCGTACGTGTAGAAGTCGAAGTACTGTGTGAGGCCCGTTTCCAGATCGGCGACAAGGTTGTACACCTTGAGGTAAATCTCCTCGTACTTCACGCTACGCCAGAGGCGCTCAATAAACGCGTTGTCCAACGCGCGTCCGCGTCCGTCCATGCTGATTGCCACACCGTGGCTCTGCAGCGCATCGTGCACGCTTCGCTGGTGTACTGGCTTCCTTGGTCGCTGTTGAAGATATCGGGCCGGTATTGGTCCAGAGCTTCGTCCAGGGCTTCCACGCAGAACGACGTGTCCATCGTGTTGGACAATCGCCAAGCCAGGACATGCCGACTGTACCAATCCATGATCGCCACCAGATACATGAATCCGTTCCTCATCGGCACGTAGGTGATGTCGCTGCACCAGACCTGGTTCGCCCGATCGATTGTCAAGCCGCGCAGCAGGTATGGATACACCTTATGGCCCGGGGCGGGAATCGTCGTTTTTCGCGGGTAAATGGCCTCGATGCCCATCAGCCTCATGAGCCGCTGGATGCGCTTGCGGTTGATGGGACTTCCCTCCTCTCCCAAATGCAGAGCCATCCGCCGGCTGCCATAGAATGGCGTTCGGAGGTGCTGGCTCGTTGATCCGACGCATCAGCATCAGGTCCTCTTCAGTCGCCGCGGCCGGCGAGTAGTAGTACGTGCTCCGCGGCAGGCCCAGCAGCTCGCACTGTCGTGCGATGCTGATCCGCGGCTCGGCCGGATCGATCCAGCGGCGTAACTCAGATGCCCCCCTTGGCAAATTTTTTTTTGAGCCAATCCAGCTCGACGTTTAGCCGGCCAATCTGCTCGTAGAGTTCTGCCTGCGAAACAATCTCCTCGGTTCGCCGCTCCGCCCCGTCGAAGACGGTTCCTGCTTCCTCGACGAGTCGCTTCTTCCACTGATGAACCAGCGTGGAATGAATCCCGAACCGCTTAGAGATTTGCCCAAGCGTCTCCCGCTCCTTGATTGCTTCCAGTGCGACGCGCGCCTTGAATCCCGACTCGTACCGCTTCTTGCGCTTGGCCATTGCGTGCCTCCATGCACACGGGTCCTGCCACTGCCAAGCTCTAGCTTAACCTGCTGTCCAGTTTTTGGGGTCCATTTCATCGGCACGCCAGGACAGGGGGCCGTACTCACCGACATATTGAAATTGGCGGCCATTCAGGTAGCAAATCGATTCCTCGTGGTCTTTGCCTATGCTTCCCCTTCAAGAAGTGACTGGGAACGAATGATCGACGCGCTTGAAAGGAAGGCTCCGCAGATCACGGTCAGACTGCGCCGGCTGGATGAGTCCCAGGCGAAAGAGTTGTCAATCGGTTGGCGACAGGTTTCGTTGCCATCTGTAAACATACCTCAACTAACTCACCTCTCGATCCCGGAAACTCCTCCGTCTGACGTCGAACTTGACGATGCACGATAAAACCGGTTATCTCGCTTCGTCGGAACCCATGACGGCAGGGCGTCTTTCGCCGAGTCATGCCGCCTGAGAGAACCTGGCCATGACCTCGCCTGGCAGCCAGGCCGAGGCATCGAAGCCAGGAGCTGAATTGAGCGTTGTCAACCGGTAGGGGCAGCCGATCCGCTTTGGGGCGCTAAAGCGTCGGAGCAGCCGGTCGCGGATGACCGCACGCACCTCCGGTCCTCGAGCTGGCAAATCGCTTTTCCTGGCCGCCTTGGCCGGTACGGCCATAACGGATGGATACCGTCCAGTCGTCGAGCAGGTCGCGGCCAACCGTGATCTGGTAACGGCGGTGATGGTTCAATTCGGTGTTGTGGGCCTCTTATGCCCAGTCCTCGATAATGCTGAGCAGGCCCCCGCCGGCTCCAGGTGCCCGGGGCCGGCGCGTGTGACCGCTGCGCATAATCGCATCACGGCCCTTCCAGGTTCGACGTGAGCGATCGCACTCCGAAGGTGCTTCGGTCGATCACACGGAAGCAGCTTACGACGTCTCGAAGCACGTCACCGAGGTCGATGATCTTAGCGAGACACGGCTGGATGCCGGCGGACTTGGCAGGAGATGGCCTCACCGCTACGAGTGTCGGGAATTGCACCTGTGTTCCCAATACCGCATACTATTGCGAAGAAATTACTTACGAAAGCGACCCTATCCCTGGTCTGAAATGGGTCGGCGGATTTGGCTCTCGCAGGGCTGCTAAGGAACTGACACCGCGTGACGCCCGTCGTCAGGGCCACAGTCCTGGACCTTGCCCAGTCCGCCGTTAAGTAGCATTGGCGCCATGAGTCCATCCGATGTCGCACCTCGATTCGAGACACCCGCAAGCGGCGGCGGAGGGCCGCTACCGTCATCCCGTAGTCGGCCCTCGACGACGGTCCGCCTGAGGGGTAGTCCGCGGACTCCAGGGCACCACGTCTTTCAGCCACCACGCGCCACGTTTTCTCAGCGGCTATCATAGACTCGTAGGGTGGTCGACGTGTTCGAGCAGGTGGAGTCCCATGAGTTCCGTGCGGAGGTTCAAGCGGCGATGAGCTTCGCGACCGAACTATTGCAGTTGCAGCGCAAGGCGGTGCGGCCGCTGGGAATGCCAAAGGCGTACGACGGCTGAGTTGGCGGGCCGCCGGCAATTCGGAGATCGTCAGCCGGAGTTGTGCCGAGCGTAGGTTGCAATAACCACGAAGAAAGACCTTGGCCATGCCCGAACCCGATCACGCAGCCCCCAAAGCCTTCATTTCATACTCGTGGGATGATGACACGCACAAGGCGTGGGTCAAGGAACTTGCCACCCGGCTGAGGGAGGACGGCGTTGACGTGACACTCGACCGCTGGCACGCCGCGCCTGGTGATCAAATCCCGGCGTTCATGGAGCGCGCCGTCCGCGAGAACAACTTCGTGATAGCCGTCTGTACACCCAAATTCAAGGAGAGATCGGACGAGCGTCACGGCGGGGTTGGCTACGAAGGTGACATCATGACGGCCTACGCCTTCACGGGTGGAAACAATAGGAAGTTCATCCCGGTGTTGCGGCGTGGAAGCTGGAGAGAGGCAGCGCCAACGTGGCTCGTCGGGAGGGCCAAAATCGACCTGGGCGGGGAGCCGTACTCCGAGTCGGAATACGAGGAACTACTGCGGACGGTGCACGGCGCGAGGGAAGAAGCACCGCCAATCGGGCGGCGCCCAAACTTCGGGGACAAGAAGGGGTCGCAGGTAAGTCCAACTCCCGCGCCGATAACCCCGCTCGCGGTATCGTCCACGGTTCAACATCAATCGCCGATCATGCCCATGGAGCAAATGCCTAAGCTCCCTATTTTCATCAGCTACTCCTCCAGGGACCGTGCCGAGGCGGAACACCTGCACGCGGTACTCGCATCCCGAGGCCATGAAGTATGGCGCGACAAAACACGAGTCGAAACAAACTGGTCCCGCGGGATCGCGCTGGCTCTGGCGGAGAGCGAAGTGCTTTGTCTGATCTGGACCAAGCACGCGGCGGAATCGAAGTCGGTACGGCACGAGTGGCTAGGGGCGCGGGCTTTGGAAAAGCGCGTTGTACCCTGCATCTTCCCAGATGCGCCAGCGCTACCCGAACCGCTGCTCAACCTGGAAGGCGTGGAATGCCCCGACGCCGAGCGCGGTGCGGCGAAGCTGCTCTCGCGGCTCGACCAGCTAGTGGCCGAGGAGCACGCCGTGACCTACGACTATCAAATCCTTCCTCCCAACTCCTTTCTACCTTTCAACCCAAATCCCCAATTCATCGGACGGCAACTCGATCTCATTGAACTTTACGTTCGGGTTCTTGGGAATCCTAACAACGTCGGGGCCAACCACGTGGCCGTCGTCGGTATGGGGGGGATCGGGAAAACTCAGCTCGTTAGCGAATTCGGCCACCGATTCAGCTACGCCTTTGAAGGAGTCTTCTGGATTCAGGCGGCCGACCCCGCTACTTGGATCCCCCAGCTCGTGACGCTTGCCAGAGACTATCTTCGCCTTCAAATCACGGACGCTCGAGCCGCCGATGCCCATCAACAGTACCTGCGTGCGCTGCAGGCCCACTCGAAGGCGCACCCACAAATCCTGCTGATTCTCGACAATGTTCCGGACCCGCGGATGCTGCACAGTGAGCGCTTGCCGGATGCGCCGATAGGCTTCTCGCTGCTATCGCTTGGC
This sequence comes from uncultured Isosphaeraceae bacterium, assembly GCA_963830625.1. Taxonomy (GTDB): domain Bacteria; phylum Planctomycetota; class Planctomycetia; order Isosphaerales; family Isosphaeraceae; genus CAWHMZ01. Next base: position 95,325 of record CAWHMZ010000020.1, read on the forward strand.
TGCAGACTGCTCATTACCACGCGTCGGAACACCCGCGTGCCGGGCGTCGTGGCACAATCCCTACCCTCGCTAACCCGTGAGTCAGCCTATCAGCTACTTACGGCCGAACGACTACCCCAAGGCGCGGCAGAAATAGCGGCGGCCGAAGCCATTTGCGATGCCGTAGGCTGCTTACCTCTGGCCGTCACTCTATCCGCTCGGTATCTGGTGAAATACCCCGAAGTGTCTTACGCCGACTACCGGAGCGAGTTGGCGAAAGACAAACTGGACGCTATCGATATCGGCGAGCTGTCCCCGGAGGAGCTCGCCACGCGGCACGAAGCCGCGGTCGGGGTCACTATCTCGAGCCAGTGGGCCGGCTTAGCCAACCAACAAGCCCGCTCCCTGCTCAGGCTCTGTAGCGCCTTCCCGGAAGCGTCGATTGTCCCTGTCGCCCGGCTTCGTCTGCTCTCGGGCCTTGGTCCCGGACTTTCCAAGCTGGATCGGCCGTTCGATAAAGCCTTGAACGACCTCATGGATTTGAGTTTGGCCGAGGTGCTCGAAAGTGTCACGGCGGTCCGAGTCCACCCTGTCGTGCGGGACTTCGTCGCGCGCTTGTCGAACCCCGAGGAATTGGCCGGCCTCCAGTTAGGGGCTGCTGCCCATCTGAAATCTGCCCTTGACGATCCGTCCCGGCTGGAAGCGGAATACTTGTCGCGCGGTATCGACTCGGTCATCGAGGACCTCGATGTGGCAATCGGCTGGTGCGCGAGGGAATCATCCGCGCGCACCGACCTGAGTTTGCTGCATCGCGTGCTGGACCGGGAACGACACCACCTCCAGATCAAGGCTCAAGCATCTGCCCACGTCTCCCCTGCCTTTCTCCAGCAGCTGCACTTGCGCAAGTGCAATGGGATTGCGGGATCTGTCTGGCAAATTCTTGCATGCCGTTCACACCCAGGGCCGATTCCTATTCGAATGCATCGCGATCAGCTCGGACGAGAACCCCGCCATCATTCGCACAATGAAGGTCCCATTGTCCCAAGATGACGATGGTTTTGGTCTTGAGCGATACGTCAGGATTATCCGCGTCTGCCCAGACGGTCGGAGCGTGTTGAGCGCCGGCTGGCGAAACCTAATGCTCTGGGACCTCTCGAACGGGCAGATTACTCGGACGTTTCATGGGCACACTCAGTACGTCATGGACGTTCGCGTTACTCCCGACGGCAAGTTTGCCGTCAGTGTAGGAAACGAAAATGCTTTCATCCTCTGGGACTTGAACGAGGAGCAGCCACTCCGAATCACGACGCCTCGAATGCACGTTGTGGAGGAGCTGGTTTCTGAATGTGAGCTCCATGCGGTGAGCATAGGGGCGAACTGCAAGCAGGTCCTTTGTAGCTACGACAACCGCGAAGCAGTGAGGGAATCTAAGGCTCAGGGGCGCAGTGTGCTGGTGCTCTGGAATCTCGAAACCGGAGATTCGATTTCCGCGTTTCCGGGGCACGCCGCGTCTTCGAACGCTGTGTCGCTGGACGAAAGCGGGCGATATGGGCTCAGCGGTGATGCTCTTTCCGGGGCAATCATATTGTGGGATCTCACTAACCGGCGAGCGTCGAGGAACCTGACAGCCGGCCCCGTCGCCCCTTACAAGGTTAGCAGTATCTCTTCCGTTCTACTGGCTCCGAACGGTCGGCACATCCTCGGTAGCGCCAACCAAGTAGTCGTGTGGGGGGATCTAGAAAGTGGCGAACCGCTGCACGTTCTCCGAGGGCATTCGCACCTCGTGAGCGACGTGGTTTTAACCCCGGATAGTCAACGCGCCATAAGTGGATCAGCCGACAAAACGATCCGGATATGGGACCTCGAGACAGGTAAAGTTAGCCACACGTTGAGAAGCCACAGCGCTGGCGTCGATTCGCTCGCCGCGACAACAGATGGTCAGCATCTGCTAAGCGGTTCTAGCGACGGGACCCTGATCTACTGGGAACTCCCAGCCGGAACTGCTCCCGCACCTGAAAGTGATGACGCGGAGATCGAAACCTTGGCCCTCAGCGGCAACAGCGAGCGCGCCGTCACCGTGCAGAATAATACGATCACATTATGGGACGCTGTCCGTGGCCACTCTCTCCGATCGATCGAGTTATCGATCGATCGTCCTCGATGGGTATATGTCGATGAACAAGGGCGTCTATCAGACCCTGCGGCAACACACAGAATTGTTCAAATGGGAAGCGAGAAACTCACGTTGGATATTGATGCAAAGGGCCGTCGAGCACTCGTTGGAACCCCTCACGGCAGTCTCCTGTGGGTTGATTTGGAATCGTTTTGCGTCGCGCGCGAATTGCGAGTGCATCCTAGTCCCGTCAAAGAGCTTCGCCTCAGCCGCGACGGGCAGCTCGCGTTCGTCGGCTTCTATGATAGCACACTGAAGCTAGTCAAATTGAGTGACGGTTCCAATATTGCAACCCTCGATATGGGGCACGAGCGACTGGGTTCGTTGGCTTGGGCCGATGATAGACACGTAGCGTTGACCGGAAGCGAGTCAGGTACGATCACACGATGGGACGTCCCGGGCGACACACGGGTCGTTGTCCTGGAACACAGTGTCGATGAAGCAAAGAGGCGGGCCTTCTTCCACATTCAAGGCTCGGGTCAGGCGGTCACGAGTCTGGACTGCACGGCCGATGGCCAATGGGCGGTCGCAGTCTTCGCCGATAATGAGCCCATCTGTCTCGATCTCATCAGCGGAGTTAGGCGACGCCTGATTGGACACACCGAGTTGGTGACCGATGCCCGGTTCAGCCCGACGGGGCGCTGGCTGGTCACGGGTTCCGCCGACGGTTCGCTCATCCTTTGGGATGCCGGACAGGGTTTGCCGCGAGGACGCATCTTTGTTGGAGCAGGTGTTGCCGCTGTGGCTGTTTCCGATCGACTGGTAGTGATTGCGGATAGAGTTGGGCGGGCGCATTTTCTTAGAATTAGGGACCAAATTTCGTGACGGACTAGATGAGGAAAGAATTGCAGGAACAGGAGAACACTTACAAGGTTACCGGCTGAGCTGATTTCGGATGAGGCCAGGAATAGTTAGAGCAATAGAACAGCAGGCGATGATCAAGAAGCGGTGAGCACAGTGCAAGACAGATGCCGCAGCGATTGCCGAGGTCCCAACTGAGAGATGGCGCGTTACACATGGCCACAGGTTTGGAGGCGCGGATAGGCTTACTAGAGGCGAGATGCGTCGAGTTGCTAGCCCTTCAACGTGGTAGCGGTGGGGTGAGAGACTTGGCAGCAAATGGGCAGTCGGAACGAGGGCGATCGCTTTAAGCACCAGGGCATCCAATGCCGGCCAGACGTCGACCGTCTCGTCGCTGGCCGGGAATCGCCGCACCGCGCCGATCCGATAGACACCCGCCCGCAACCACGCCTGAAGCTGTGGGCGGAGTTCCTCCCATCGCCGGCGCAGGTCCCATACGTCATCGTTCGCGGAATAGTCGAGGCGGCGCTCACATAGCCAGGCATAGGCCTGGTTCAGGACCGGCTCGGACGCAACCTCGTCCATCAGGTCCATCGGTGTCGACGTCAGACCCCTGAAATCGGAGAGCTTACCCATTCCTCGAGCCCCACTCCCTCTGCGGAAACGTGGCCTGATTGGGAACAAATTGGGAACAGTATTGGCAACGTCAGCACCATGCGGCCACAATGCGAAAACACCAGGGTGGCGACGTGCGAGCCTTGGATTCGCAGACTTTGAGCACCACCGCAACCTGTTTCCAATGCGACGGCGATGGCAGACGTACCGGACTCAAAATCCGGTCCCCGCAAGGGAGTGTGGGTTCAAGTCCCACCTTCGGTACTACAGACTTACGTCTAATCGCAACCTGCCGAACTGCCCGCCGTGGTAACAAACTGGTAACAGCGTTGCCGTGACGTTCGAGCCGCAGCGATGGCCGGTTCTGAGGAGCGAAGCGGACACTACCGCCATTTCTTCCGCTACCATGGCAAGCGAAGCGCCGGGTGCGGCAAAACTTCCTGGTGCACCGAGCTCGTTGGCCGGAGCTGATCCCTCCAGGGAGATTTGCCACACCCACTCGCCGACCCGTGCTCTATCGCCGTTAACCCCCGAATGCGGCGAACAGTTCTCTGATCTCCTCGTCGACCGCGGAGGTATCCTCCAGGGTGCGCACGACCTCCTGGCGGAGGAGGGCTCGGTGGCGCGGCGCGGAGCCGATGCGCGGCAGCCCGGGCGGCGCCCTCCGAGCAGCCCAAATCGGCGGCGACGCGGGCGTAAGAGAGCCGCTCGGCGGACCCAAGGAGGGCCGGTTTCAATGCCACAAACGTCGGCGCCTTGCCGGCGGCGGCCATCTCGGCCTCGAGCCGTCCCAGGACGTGCTCGAGCAGCGTTGTGGCCCATTGGCGCTCGAAGAGCCGCTCGGGTGTAAGGTCATGGGCCGGCTCGCGGCGATAGCGATCCTCGGCGCTGGCGACGTCGATCGGCACGATGGCCTGGCCGCGGCCGCGCTTGAGCCTCCGCTCGTGGTCGTGGCGGTTGGACAGGTAGTGGCGCATGAGGCCACCAGGAACGAGCGGAACCGCCCCTTGCTCCGGTCGACCGCGGCCAGGCTCTGTCTCTCCAGCAGAGTGGCGAAGAAGCCCTGGACGAGATCCTCGGCCGATTCCGGGTCGTGCCCCCGTCGGCGGACGAACGCATAGAGCGGGTACCAGTACGCCCCGCAGAGCTCGGCCAATGCGTCGCGCACCGGGCGCGGATCGATCGCCCGCGGTCACGATCCGACTCCAGTCGGTCGTCGGAAACCGGGCCCTCGGTCGCTTGCTCTCGGGGGGATCGGTCACGGCCAGGATCACCCGGGTTCGGGGCGGAGTAGCCCGAGCTACGGTTTCCATCACTTTACGGTGGTTCATCCCGATCGCCAAGATGTCGGCGCGGCAGTTGGCCGCAACCCAAACGGAGCCGCGAGTGTTTTACCCAAACCTTCAAGGCGGGTCCGCGGGTGGTGGGCAGCTCTTGGCCTTGACCGCCTTCTTGACCAGATCGAAGTAGGCTCGCCTCCGCGCACCCACCTTCACCGGCTGTGGCGGCCGCGACGCGGCGCGGGCCGACGACCACCCCTCCATCCGGCCGATCATGGCCGGTCCGTGTTCGGCCGACCAGGCCAGCACGAAGATCCCCGCGCCAAAATCAAGGCCGACCCGCAAAAGTCGGCCAGACTTCGGGCGATCCGCGTTCGTCGCACCTGCTCGCGCCACATCGGTCACCTCCGGTGGATGGCATCCGGCCCTCGAGTCGCAAAAAAACAGAAAACGGGAATAAGAACATCGGCAACGGACGATTGAGGGCGGCGCGCACCGCGAACAGGACGAGGGACGGGCCGCTCGTGCGTCACGAACCGACCTTCCTCACCGAGGAAAAGGCCGAGGCAGCAGCGAGAAATCTAAGCCTCGCCAGTCAAGGTGGTGCGTCGCAAACCTCGCTTCCCGAAGCGGCGGGCGGCGGATATGGCGGAGCATCCGGCGACCTCGCCAGGAG
>CAWHMZ010000021.1:0-66743 GCA_963830625.1 uncultured Isosphaeraceae bacterium
AAAGCGTGCCGAGCGGTGTGGGCGAACGCGCCGATCACGCCGTACTCCGTCCAGCCACCAACCACGCTGCCGTCTTGTTGATCGAAACTGACTCCAAGTCGTTGATCGGTCCCACGCCTGCTGTATCTCGCGTACTCGACTTTCTCGCTCGACAGATCCATCACGCAGCGCGTGATAAATCGGAGCCCGCGGATCAGAGCGATCCGGGGTTCGTGGGCCGTGAACCAGCAAGGGGCATGCTCATCCGGCCGAGATTCGTTCCGGTCCTTGCGACGCGCGCAAGGCTCAAGCTCGGCACGCCGTTCTGGCCATCTGTAGCGACTATGCTCAAGGATCGACCCCAGTCTTCCGATTAATATCGCTATAAAAGGCTGCTACGTGCTCTGTCAGGACGTGGAGGCATGACGACATGCACTCGAACCCGCTCTTCAACGTGGTGCACCGGCTCAAGCAGGTCGGGTGTGATCCGTGCAGGGTCGAGGCCAATGTGTGGCGCTCACGGTGCCCGGCATGCCGCGCTGACGGGCGCACATTGGTCCTCACTCGCGCCTCGCTGGTCGCCTGCGGGAGCGGAAAGGGATGTAACGAAGAGCGCATCCTAGCGGCGATCGGCCTGCCGGGACGCCAGGCATATGATGCGACCCCGCGCGGTGTCCGAGGAAATCAGCGCGATGCCGATCGACGAGCCCCGAACACTCCAGTGCGTGGCCGATGCCGACATCCCAGGATCTGCGGAATTGCGCGCAGGCGGGACGCCTGCACCACAACCGCAATCCACTGAATTGCCCGCAGGCGAGACCCCTGCACCACAACCGCAATCCACTGAATTGTCCGCAGGCGAGACCCCTGCACCACAACCGCAAACTACTGAATCGCGCGCAGGCGAGACGCCTGCACCGCAACCGCAAGCTACTGAATTACGCGCAGGCGAGTCGCCTGCACCACAACTCCAAACTACTGAATTACGCGCAGGTGAGACATCTGCACCGCAACCGCAAACTGCTGGGAACGGCCCCGACGCCGGCATGCCAGCGCATGCGCTGGCGTGCGAGCCAGATCGAAACAATGTCATCGGCGGCACGGGCACACGGCCCGTGCCGTCGATCGAGAACATCGAGAAACCGCGACGTTACGGCGCGCGCAAGTCTTATGATTTGCTCATGCGATTGACGGCTCAGGTGCGGGCAATTCGCGCGGCCGACGGGCGGCACTATGCCGCCGTGCCCCTGGAGGGACGGGTCGAGTGTTACCGGCTCGGCTCCGGCGAGTTTCGCCGGTTGCTGCTTCAGCTCCACCACGACGCGACGGGCTGCATGCCGCAGGAGGCCGTCGTAACCAACATCGTGGCGATGCTCAAGGCGCGGGCCGAGATCAAGAACGACGTCGAGCCTGTATTCCTGCGAGTCGCTCCCGACGAAGCCGAGAATGCCTATTTCCTCGACCTTGGCGATCGCAGCCGCCGGGCCGTCAAGATCACGCGCGCGGGCTGGGAGATTGTCGAGCATCCCGGCGTCGCATTCTGGCGGCCGCCCTGCCAGCGCGCCTTGCCCGTGCCGGAGCGCGGCGGTTCGATCGAGGTCCTGCGAAAATACGTTAACGTGACGACGTCTCAGTGGCCGCTTTTTGTCGTCTGGCTGACTGCGGCCATCCGGCCCGTCGGGCCGTATCCGCTTCTCGTCCTCACCGGCGAACAGGGGTCGGGCAAGACCACACTGGCCGAAGTGTGCCGCCGCTTGATTGACCCCCATGATAGCTTGCCACGCGGCCTGCCCAGGAGCGAGCGCGACCTGATGGTCGCCGCTCATCATGCCTGGCTCCAGATCTATGACAACACCAGCGCGATCACCAACTGGCAGTCCGATGCACTCTGCCGGCTTTCGACCGGCGGCGGATTCGCGGCCCGGAGCCTGTTTAGCGACGACGGTGAGACGATCATCAATGCCGAGCGGCCGATCGTCTTGACCGGGATTGACGACTTCGTCCGGCGTGGCGACTTGATGGATCGAAGCATTTTTCTTCAGCTCGACACGATCTTCCCCGAGCAGCGCCTGGAACGGCTGGAATTCTGGGCGGATTTTCGCCGCGAACATCCCCAGCTCCTTGGCTCGCTTTTGGACGCTGTCGCGGGCGGTATTGAGTTCCGCCCGCAGGTTCGGCTTCGCGCTTTATCGCGGATGGCCGGACTTGATCTGTGGGGCGAGGCCGTGGTGCGCGGCCTGGGCTGGGCGCCGGGCACGTTCGTCGCCGCCTATCAAGCCAACCGCCGCGCGAGTAGCGAGCAGGTGCTTGAAGACTCGCCGCTCGTCACCGCGCTGGTCATGGCGCTCGAGGCCTACCGGTCGCTCTGTTGCTCCGCCACCGAGTTGCTCGAAATCCTGACCCAATTCAAACCGGCGCACGCCACCGCGGCGACCGGCTGGCCAAAGTCACCCTGGGCACTCTCCCGCGCGCTTCGCCGACTGGCCGTCCAGCTCCGCGCACTCGGGATCGAATTCCAGACCAGTTTTGAACACCGAGGGCGAGTGATGACGCTTGTATGGTCTGGAGCGACCGAACCGTGTGCGCCCGAACTGCCGCCGTATCCGAGCACCTGATGCGGGCACGGTGCCGCCTGCTGTCTTCCCACAACGCACAACCCGTTCGATCCCTTGAGGCGGACAAAGCGTTTTGGCGAGCGCCGCAAAACCAAACGCCACCGAAAGTGTGCGGCAACGCATCCGCTGCGCACCAGTGCCATTGCCGGAACTCGGCAATCGTGCCACAAAGCCCTTTGTCGCACAATATTACGTCCGCACGCTGCGTGCGCAACGCATGCAACGCATCCGATGTCATCTTCATAATTCATCATTCGGGGCCCGGTTCAAAAGCTGGTAGCGTCGGTTCAGGAGGGCCGCGACCGAAGCGGGTCATCCGATGGGAGACATCGGCGGCAAGTGCGCCGGCGAGCCCTTCCCAAAAATTACTAATGAGCTACAACAGGCTCCGATTTTCGATGGTATAACGCGCTGCGCATGAAATTACTCCTACGACCAGCCTGTCGACGAGCAGACGCTGCCGGTAGCAGGCAACCTCCGCGTGCCGTAGCCGTGTTGCGCGAATGGTGCGTCCAAACAAAACCCGCCACGGCACGCGGCCTGCCCTGAGCTATTCCGAAGGGAGCGTGCCTGCCATGACTGCGGCTGCGCCGCCTCAGGCGCCTGAAAAGTAGTCCTTGCCGCGGAGCGCATCGGGCATGCAGCTCATCTCGCGCTCGGCGGCCGGATCGTCGTGAATATAGCGGTAGCCTTTGCCGTACCCGACGCCCTTCATGAGCGATGTGACGGCGTTGCGGAGGTGGAGCGGCACAGGCTCGCGCGACGTTGCCGCCGCATCGGCAACGGCCGCGACGTAGGCCCTCGTCACCTGGTTCGATTTGGGCGCCCGCGCCAGGTAGATGGTGGCCTGCGCCAGCGGAAAAAGGGCCTCGGGCAAGCCGATCAGGTGAGTGATCTGAGCCGCGGCGGCGGCCTGGACCATTGCCTGAGGATCAGCCAGGCCTACGTCTTCGGATGCCAGGATGCACAATCGGCGCGCGATGAAGATGGGGTCGGCGCCCCCTTCGATCATCCGCGCCAGCCAGTACAGCGCGGCCGATGCATCAGAGTTCCGCACTGATTTGATCAGGGCGGAGGCCAGGTTGTAATGATCTTCGCCTTGCCGGTCGTAAGCATAGCGGGCGCGGCCGAGTGCTTCGACCAAGGTGGCCTCGCGCACCTCTCTTGCTCCGCCTTCGCCGGGGGCGGTGGCCGCGACGGCCTCTTCGAGCGCCGACAGCGCCACCCGCGCGTCGCCGCCCGACCAGCGCGCCAGCTTGTCGATTAACTCGGGCACAAGCCGGGGATTGTTCGCGGCAAGACCGCGCTTTTGGTCGGTAAGCGCCCGACGAATGATCGTGCCGAGGTCCTCTAAATCGAGCGGCTCGAGCACGACCACCCGGCAACGCGACAGAAGCGCCGCGTTCACCTCGAACGACGGGTTCTCGGTTGTGGCGCCAATCAGACTGATCGTGCCGTCCTCGACGGTGCCGAAGAGTGCGTCTTGCTGTCCCTTGTTGAAGCGGTGAATTTCGTCGATGAACAGGATCGTGCGCCGGCCGCGCCGCTGCGATTTCTTGGCGTCGTCGATGGCCGCGCGCACCTCACGCACTCCGGAGAGCACGGCCGACAGCGCGATGAACTTGGCATCGTGGCGATCGGCGATCAGGCGGGCGAGCGTCGTCTTGCCCGTGCCGGGCGGGCCCCACAGGATGAGTGACGCCAGTTTACCGCCATGTTTCAGGACCGCTCCGAGCAGCGAGCCCTCGCCGACGACGCCGGGCTGTCCCACAAACTCGTCGAGCGAGCTCGGGCGCATCCGGTCGGCCAGCGGAGCGTCGGCATGCGCCGGCGGAAACTCTTCGGCGGGGTCGTCAAACAGGCTTCGCGTCTCGTCCCGCGCCATCAATCATTCCTTTCGCCGATGCTCATCCGGCCGCGCCTACCGCTGCAAGTCGGCCGATTCCAGTGTAACCGACGCCCACTCGCTGCGGGGAGAGATCGGCCGCCAATCGTGTAGAATAGATTGGTTGGGCGCGTCTTGGTGTTGCGCGTTCTGCGTGGATGCGACCCCAACGGGGTCGAAGATCAGAGCCCAGGGTCGCGAAGCGCACCCTGGGTAGCGGCAGGCGAGCAATGACCTACCGACTGCGGAACGTCATCCATGGCTCAGACTGAACTTCGCAGCGAATTTGCGTTGATCGACTGGCTGCGCCGACATGGGCCAGCGGCGAAAAACCCGTGGACCGAGCTGGCCATCGGTGACGACTGCGCCATCTTGCGCCCGGGCTCGAACGCGGAGCTTCTGGTCACGACCGACATGCTGATGGACGGCCGCCATTTCCGGCTCGAGCACGACGGACCGGAAGCGGTCGGCTACAAGGCGCTGGCGGTGAACCTTTCCGACATCGCGGCGATGGCGGGCATTCCGCGGGCCGCGGTCGTGGCTGTCGCGCTGCCGCGCCGTGCGGCAATACAAGTTGGCCAAGGGCTCCACGCAGGAATGCGCCCTCTGGTCGAGCGGTTTGGCGTGGACCTTGTGGGCGGCGACACGAACGCGTGGGACGGTCCGCTGGTGGTATCGGTGACCGTGCTGGGAGAAGCCACGGTGCGCGGTGCAGTCCGGCGCGCGGTGCGCGGCCGGGCGACGCGGTCCTGGTGACCGGCCCGCTGGGTGGCAGTCTCTTCCGCGGCCGCCATCTGCGGCCGGAGCCGCGGGTTGCCGAGGCCCTTGCGCTGCACGCCCGTCGCCAATTCACGCCATGATCGACATCTCCGATGGGCTTTCCTCCGACCTGGGCCATGTCCTCGCCGAGAGCGGCGGCCTCGGTGCCGTTCTCGACGCCGCCGCGATCCCGATCCATCCCGATGCCCAGGCGATGAGCGAGCGCGACGGCACGCCCGCGCTCGACTGCGCGCTTCACGACGGTGAAGACTTCGAGCTGTGCGTGGTCGTGGCGCCCGATGACGCCGAGCGGCTCCTCGCCGCGCCGAGCTCGGCCGTGGCTCTTGTCCGCGTTGGGACTGTCACGTCTGCGAGTGGACTGCAACTGCGCACCGACGATGGAACCATGCGCCCGCTCGAGCCCCGGGGCTTCGATCACTTCCGCGACAGCCATTGAGGGGTTGAGCATGCACGTTGAAACGCTCTCGAACGGCCTGTCGGTGCAACTCACCTCTCTGGAGGACACGGCCGCACTCGGCGCTGCGATCGCCGACTCAGTCGAGCCGGGAACCGTTATCGGCCTGGTCGGACCACTGGGCGCAGGCAAGACCCGATTGGCCCGGGCCATCGCCGAACAGCTTGGCGTCGAACCCGAGGCGATTTCCAGCCCCACCTTTGTGTTGATCCAGGAATACCAAGGTCGCCTGCCTGTGTATCACTTCGACGCTTATCGCTTGCCCAGTCCCGGCGCCTTTCAAGACCTGGGTGTCGCCGAGTACTGGGACCGTGGCGGCGTGTGCCTGGTCGAATGGGCCGATCGGGTTCGCGACCTGCTGCCCGAGCGCTCGTGGATCATCACACTCGATCTGGTCGGACCAACCCAGCGCACGGCCCGGCTCGAGTTTCCCTCGGGCGGCGGCGCCACGGCCGCTGCGCCTCGGCGAAATGTTGGCGTCAACCGGCGGCCTTGCGCCGCTTTGACCGGCCGAGCGCCATGAGCTAGGGTTGTGCGGGCAGTCCCACGGCATTGCACTGGCCTCATTTGCCGGGCACCGTCGAGCCAATACGTGCAACGTAGCATCTCGATCAGGAGACCATCGCCGTGAACCTTACGGCCTCTCTACTGGAGTCGCGTCGCAAGAGCACCAATGGAAGGCCCTCGTTCTATCCCAGGGCGGTGGACAGCTTTGAAGCTGCCGGGCTCAACGACACGATCATCGAAAGCCTGGTGCTCAAGTTCCTCTTGAACATCGGCATGGCGTCGGGCCGCCGGATCGCTGCGGAGCTGGGCCTGCCGTTTGGCCCCTTTCCCGATTTCCTGCGCCAGCTCAAGCACCAGCAGGTGCTCGCGTTACGCCAATTCGGCGTCTGCCAGTGATTATATTTACTCACTGACCGATTCCGGCCGGGCACGCGCCAAGATCTATCTCGAGGAATGCGCCTATGTCGGCCCGGCACCGGTGCCGTTTGCCGACTATCTCGAGTCGGTCAGCTGCGCAGACGATTCAGAACGAGCACCCCAAGGAGGAAGACCTCAGGCGAGCCTTTTCCGACTTGTTGCTCACCGAGGAGACGCTGGCGCTGCTCGGGCCCGCGATCAACTCGGGCCGCGGGCTGTTCGTCTACGGCGATTCCGGCAACGGCAAGTCCAGCATCGCCGAGCGCATCAGCCGTTGCTTCGACTCGACGGTCTGGGTCCCGCACGTGATCCTGGTCGAAGGTCAGCTTCTCAAGCTGTTCGACATGGCCAATCACGAGCCGGTCGAGACCGAGCGGTCGTCTGGCTTGCTCGACGAGACCGATCACGACCGCGGTGGGTTCAGATCAAGCGCCCGACCATCGTCGGCGGCGGCGAGCTGCGGATGGACGACCTCGAGATTCACTACGACCCGATCACCAAGATCAGCGAGGCGCCTCTTCAGATGAAGAGCAACCTCGGAACGTTCTTGATCGACGACTTCGGCCGCCAGCGCATGCCGCCGGTTGAGCTCTTGAACCGCTGGATCGTCCCGCTCGAGAAGCGCTACGACTTCCTCAGCCTGGCCAACGGCAAGAAGATCAAGGTTCCGTTTGATCAGTTGATCATTTTCTCAACAAATCTCGAGCCGCGCCAGCTCGTCGACGAGGCGTTCCTGCGGCGCATTCCTTACAAGATCCACGCGACCGATCCCACCGAGGCGATGTTCCGGAACATGATCGCCGCGTTCGCGCCGAAGCTCGGATTCAAAGTGCTCGATCAGCCGGCGATCGACTACTTGATCGAGCACCACTATCACCACGCCGGCCGGCCGTTTCGCTGCTGCCACCCCCGCGACCTCCTGCTTCAGGTCCGCAATTATTGCATCTACAACGACCTGCCGCTGGAGCTCAAGCCCGAGTACTTCGATTTCGCCGTGATGAATTACTTCACGATAGCATGATGCTCGTCTGCTAAGATCGTGGTGCGGCAGCCGGATCAAGCGTGAACTGCCGCACTTTGTACGTCGCACAGGGAGGCCGGCGTGCGCACGATCTTGTCAGAAGTTTCCAGCGGATCCTTTGATTACGACGTGGCGATCCTGGCGCCGGCGCCGCGGGCTTGTTGGCGGCCCTGCGCGCCGCCCTTTGCGGCGCACGCACGCTCCTCCTCGAGAAGAACCGGCGGCCGGGCGTCAAGATCCTGATGTCCGGGGGCACGCGCTGCAACATCACCAATGCGCGCGGCCTGCGCCGGCTCGACGTGGTCAGCGGATCGATCGACCCTGCCTACGACCCTGCCCTGTCGTGCGGCATCCGGGCCATTCAGCGCGCGTTCGGCGACAACGGATCATTTCTCGGCCCGGCCCTTCGCCGGTTTGACGTCGATGCCACCGTGCGCTTGTTCGAGCAGGCGGGCGTCGCGACCAAGATCGAAGCCAACGGCAAGATCTTTCCGGTCTCGGATCGGGCGGTGGATGTGCTCGAGGCACTGCTGCGGCTTGTCGAGAAGGCGGGCGCCGTGCTGCGCTGCCAGAGCCCTGCGCTGGCCATCGAGCCGGTCGGCGCCGAGCGCCGCCGAAGCTGGCTTTGCCGTTCGCCTGCCCGATTCGACCGTAACCGCGCGGCGCGTGATCGTGGCCGTGGGGGGCGCGTCGTACCCTGGCTGCGGAACGACCGGCGATGGCTACAGCATCGCCCGGAGTTTCGGCCACACGATCGTCGAGCCGCGACCGGGGCTGGTTCCGCTGCGGGTCGCGGCCGGCTGGGTGAGCGACTTGAAAGGACTGAGCGTTCGCGATGCGATCGCCTCGATCCATCGCGCCGGCAACCAGCCGATCGCCGAGCGGCACGAGGCCGTGTTGTTTGCGCACTTCGGCTTGACCGGTCCGGCGATACTCGACGTCAGCCGCGCGGTGGCCCGCGCCAGCGACGCCGAGCCCCTCGTCCTTCGGCTCGACCTGCTGCCGACGATGTCGGCTGACGAATTCGACCGCCAGCTTCGGGAATCGTGCCGCCAGGGGCGCCGGCCGGTTGTGGCACTCTTGCCCCCGGAGCTTCCTCGGCGGCTGGCCGAATGTTTGGCGTCGGTGGCCGGCGTGCCGAACGATCGCATGGGCCCCGACCTCTCACGCGATGAGCGCCGGCGCTTGATCGCCACGATCAAGACGCTGTCGCTGCCCATCACGGGAACTCTCGGTATGGAGAAGGCCGAGGTGACCAGCGGTGGCGTTCGGCTCGATGAAATCGATGCCAAGACACTCGAAAGCCGGCTCCTGCCCGGATTGCACTTCGCGGGCGAAGTCCTCGACCTCGACGGCCTGATCGGCGGGTACAACTTCCAGGCGGCCTGGAGCACCGGCTGGCTCGCGGGAGAGGCGGCGGCGTTGCACGTGCGGGACGGGTCTTGAACCGCGGTGTGGTCGGGCGTTGTCTTCCTGCTACGGTTCGGCCGGGATATCATCGCAGGCTGGAACGAACGCACCAATGCGGGAACGTCGAATTGATCGGCTTTTGAGGCACGGGACGCATGGCCAAGCACTCAGATGGTGCGAACGACTCGCATTTGAGCAAACGCCCCGAGAGCATACTCGGCTGGGCCACGCTCGTGATTCTGCTGATAAACGCGTGTGCCGTCGGCGGAATCGCACTCGCGTTCGAGCCGCCGACCGGCGCAGACCAGCCTGCCGATACCATCGTCACTGTAAAGCGCATCTGGACCGGTGACCGCGACCACGCCTGGGCTGAGGCCGTTGCGATCCGCGGGGGTGCAATCGCCGCCGTTGGCGCGAAGGCCGAAGTCACTCGGCTGAAGGGCCCATCAACCCATGTGATCGACCGCCCCACGGCGTTCATGGTACCCGGACTCATCGACGCCCACGGGCACATGCTTTCGCTCGGCAGTGCTCAGGAAGAGATCGACCTGCGTGGTGTGGCGTCGCTCAGCGAAGTGGCCGAACGCGTCAAGAAATGGATCGACAAGACGCCGGGCGATTCGTGGATCACCGGGCGGAACTGGGACCAGAGCCTCTGGCCGGGCGGCGCTTTTCCAACCGCGGCCGTGCTTGATGCGGTCGCCCCTCATCGACCGGTCTGGCTGCGGCGCGTCGACGGCCACGCCGGCTGGGCGAATGGCGAGGCCATGCGACGAGCAAAGGTCTCCAGCGACACGAAGGCGCCCGGCGGCGGCCAGATCATCCGCGACGAAAAAGGTGCGCCGACGGGCGTATTCATCGACGGCGCGATGAATCTGGTCGGCGGGGCCATTCCGGGGCTCACCAAGAGCGACGTGAAACGGCGGTTGCTGGCTGCCCAGCAGCTTGTGCTGCAAAACGGCCTCACCGCCGTTCACGACGCCGGCATTTCTCCCGTAATGGCTGAGGCCTATCGCGAGCTCGAGCGCGAGGGGAAATTGCTCGTGCGCATTTACGCCATGGCGTCTCTTCCCGCAGGCAGGCAGGTCGCGCTTTTGAGCACGCCCCCGCAACCGCCGGCCGCCGGGTCACGGTTTGAAATGCGGGCGATCAAGCTCTTCATCGACGGAGCGATGGGCTCGCGCGGGGCGCTTCTGTTTGCGCCTTACGACGACGACACGGGAAACTCGGGACTGCTGCTCATGGAACCGAAAAGGCTCGAGGCGATTGCGACGGCCGCACTGGAGCACGGCTGGCAGGTTTGCACCCACGCGATCGGCGATAAGGGCAACGCCCTGGTGCTCGATGCCTATGCGGCCGCGCGCCGCGCCGTGCCCCAGGCGCGCGACCCACGGCTGCGCATCGAGCACGCCCAGGTGGTTCGCAAGGAAGACGTGGCGCGGTTTGCCGAGCTGGGCGTGATCGCGTCGATGCAGCCGTCGCATGCCAGCGACGACATGCGCTGGGCCGACGCGCGGCTTGGCCCCTCACGGGTTCAAGGGGCATACGCCTGGCGCTGGTTTGCCTCGGCTGGCGTGCGCCTGGCCCATGGCAGCGACTTCCCCGTCGAGATCGTCAACCCGTTCTGGGGAATCTATGCCGGCGTCTCGCGCCAGGACGCGCAGGGCAACCCCGCTGGCGGCTGGCACCCCGAACACCGCTTGACTCTCGATGAAACGCTCGCCGGTTTCACCTCCGGTGCGGCCTTCGCGTCCTTCGCCGAAAATCGCCTCGGAACCATCAAGCCCGGCTTCCGCGCCGATCTCACGATCGTCGATCGCGATCTCTTCGAGGTGAAGCCCAAGGATCTACTGGCAACCCACGTCGTGATGACGGTCGTCGACGGAGCCGTTGCGTACGATGACGGTGCTCGCTAATTCGACGGTGCTATCGGATCGCTCGCCCGAGCTGTCCACTGCACGATTTCAGAGTATGAACCTGCTCAGGTCTTCGTCTTTGGCAAGCGAGTCGAGCCGCTGGCGAACGAGGGCCTCGTCGATGACGACGCGTTTGTCGGCGAGGTCTGAGGCATTGAAGCTTACGTCTTCGAGCACGCGCTCCAGGATCGTGTGCAACCGGCGGGCGCCGATGTTCTGGGTCGACCGGTTCACGTGGAAGGCCAGGTCGGCCATGGTCTCGATCGCCGAGTCGGCGAATTCGAGTGTCGACGCCCTCAGTGGCAAGCAGGGCCTGGTACTGGCGCAAGAGCGAGGCGCGCGGCTCGCGGAGAATCCGCGCGAAGTCATCACGGGTGAGGTCGTGCATCTCGACGCGAATCGGAAATCGCCCCTGGAGCTCGGGCATCAGGTCTGCGGGCTGCGACCGGTGGAAGGCGCCGGCAGCGATGAACAGAACGTGGTCGGTCCTGACGGGACCGTGCTTGGTGTTGACGGTGGTGCCTTCGACGATCGGCAGCAGGTCGCGCTGCACTCCCTGGCGCGAGACGTCGGGCCCGCGGCTCGAGCCCTCATCGCTTGTGATCTTGTCGATCTCGTCGATGAAGATGATGCCCGACTCCTCGGCGAGGTCACCGCGGTCTGGTTGATCTTTTCCGGGTCGATCAGCGCGTCGATCTCTTGCTGCAGCAAGATCGGCCGCGCCTGGCCGACCGTCATGCGCCGAGTCTGCGACTGCTTGGGCATGATCTTCTCGAACATGTTCTGGAGGTCCATTTCCATCTGCTCGAAATTGCCCGCGCCCAGGATCGACACTGGCGCCATCGAGCGGCCGGGGAACGTGATCTCGACCTCGCGGTCCTCGAGCTCGCCGTCGTGCAGCCGGGCCTTCATCTTGTCGCGCGACCGCTGGCGGCGTCGATGCTGCCTCGGCGGCCTGGGGCGTGTCGACGTCTTGCCACGACGTCGCGGGGGGTGGAGGCAAGAGCAGGTCGAGCAGCTTCTGTTCGACGCGGTCCTTGGCCTGGTCGACGACTTTCTCGCGCTCGGAGTTGCGCACCAGACTGATCGCGGCCTCGACGAGGTCGCGGATCAGGCCTTCGACGTCGCGGCCGACATAGCCGACCTCGGTGTACTTGGTGGCCTCGGCTTTCACGAACGGCGCGCCCACGAGCATCGCCAGCCGCCGGGCGATCTCGGTCTTGCCCACGCCCGTCGGGCCGATCAGCATGATGTTCTTGGGCGTGACCTGCTTGCGCAGGTCGTCGGCAAGCTGGCGGCGCCGCCACCGGTTGCGCAGCGCGATGGCGACAGCTCGCTTGGCATCGGCCTGGCCCACGATGTCGCGATCGAGCTCAGCCACAATCTGCCGAGGCGTCAACTCACGTTCGCCGTCTCGGGCCGTGCTGGCACGGCAGTTCCTCCACCGTCAGAGTTTCGTTTGTATAAATGTCGATGCCCGCGGCGATCGCCAGCGACTCGCGGACGATCTCGGCGGCAGAGAGACGCGGAGTACTTGACGAGCGCGCGGGCGGCCGCCAGGGCGTAACCGCCGCCGGAGCCGGTCGCCAGGATGCCGTCGCTGGGCTGGATGACGTCGCCCGAGCCGGTCAGGAGCAGGCTGTGCTTGGCGTCGACGACGACGAGCACGGCCTCGAGCCGGCGCAGCATCCGGTCGGTGCGCCAGAGCTTGGCCAGCTCGGTCGCGGCCCGCGGCACGTTGTTGGGGTAGTCCTTCAGCTTCCCCTCGAACCGCTCCAAAAGTGCAAACCCGTCGGCGGCGGAGCCCGCGAAGCCGACCAGCACCTGGCCTTCGAGCAGCTTGCGAATCTTGACCGCGTCGGCCTTCATCACCTGGGTGCCCAGCGTGACCTGGCCGTCGCCGCCGATCGCCACCCGATCTCCTTTGCGCACCGAGAGAATCGTCGTCGCGTGCCAGTCCAAGAATTGCTCCCTTCGAGGTTCTCGTTGGTTTTCGAGCTCGATCGCCGCCACATTCACCGGACGCCGCGACCGCGTCAAATCCTCTCGGCCGTGTTCGTGCAACCTTCACCCGCCGATAATTGGCCTGACCACTTCGCCGCCGACGTCCGTCAAGCGGAAGTCGCGGCCCTGGAAGCGGAAGGTCAGCTTGGTGTGATCGAGGCCCAACAGATGGAGGATCGTCGCCTGCACGTCGTGGATGTGCACGCGGTCAAGAGCCGGCGAAAAACCGAACTCGTCGGTTTCGCCGACGGTCATGCCGGGCCTGACCCCTCCGCCGGCCAGCCACATCGTCATCGTGTCGATGTGATGGTTGCGGCCGACGGTCTCGCGGATCTCTCCCATCGGCGTGCGGCCGAACTCGCCGCCCCAGACGACCAGGGTGGTGTCGAGGAGGCCGCGCGCCTTCAGGTCCTTGATCAAGGCCGCGCACGGCTGGTCGATGTCGCGGCAAACCGGTCGAGGTCGCCGGTCAAGGTCTGGCCGGGTACGCCGTGGTGGTCCCAGTCGGTGTGGTAGAGCTGCACGAACCGCACGCCGCGCTCGACCAGCCGGCGCGCCAGCAGGCAGTTGGCTCGCGAACGACGGCTTGCCCGGCTCGGCGCCGTACATCTCGCAGGGTCTCGGCGGTCTCGCAGCCGAAGCTCGATCAGCTCCGGCGCACTGGTCTGCATCCGAAATGCGACCTCGTAGGCGCTGATGCGAGTGGCGATCTCGGGGTCGGCGGTCACGTCGCAGCCGGGCCTGATTCAGCGCGGCGATCGCCTCGATCGTGCGGCGCTGGCGCTCGGGCGAGATACCCGACGGCGTGCTCAGGTTCAGGATCGGCTCGCCCCCGCTGCGCAGCGGCACGCCCTGGAAGGTCGACGGCAGAAAGCCGCTCCCCCAGTTGACGGCCCCGCCGCGCGGCCCGCGCGGGCCTGACTGGAGCACGACGAAGCCGGGCAGGTTCGACGACTCGCTGCCGATGCCGTAGGTGACCCAAGCGCCCATGCTCGGCCGGCCGAACTGCGCCGAGCCGGTGTTGACGAACAGCTTGGCGGGAGCATGGTTGAACACGTCGGTCGCCACGGATTTCACGAACGTCAGGTCGTCGACGACCGTGCGCAAGCTGCGGCAAGCAGCGCCGACACCCACGCGCCCGACTGCTCCGTGCCTGCGCGAACCGGCGGACGGTCCCCAGCAGCTTGGGATGCTCCTTGGTGAAGATGTCCATGAAGGCGAAGCGGCGGCCCTTGATGAATGAGTCGGGTATCGGCTGGCCGTTGTAGCTTCTGAAGCTCCGGCTTGTAGTCAAACAAGCTCGAGCTGGCTGGGACCGCCTGCCATGAAGAGGTAGATCACGTTCTGGCCCGCGCTGGGAAGTGGCCCGGCCGGCCGCGAGGGATCGGCACTCGGATGCCCGTGGCGACTGAGCGAGCCGCCGCCTGATCGTCGGCCGTCGATCGTTCGCCGGCGCGGCGACTCATCGGCTCGCAGGATCGACGCCGAGCGCGATGCTGCCCAGCCCGACACCGCAATCGGAGAAGAAGTGACGCCGCGTCCCGCCGAGCAACCGCTGTTCGTCGCCATCGCTCGAGGTCGAAATTCACTGGCGCATGTCGTATCAGCTCGTATTCGCGACCGCCACGAACTCTACTCCCGCGTGATGAACTCATCGAGGTTCAAGAGCACGCGAGCCACGGTCACCCACGGCGCGCCGCGCTCGGCGCGGTGCCGGAGCGATCGCTTGCGCTCGCTCTCGAGCAGCTCCTCGAGCGTCGTCAGCTCGCGGTCGGACGGCGAACGGCCCAGGCAGACTAGCCAAGGCGTATTGGAGCCGCTCGCGATCGCTCGCGGGGCCCGGGGCGTTCGCGGATGATTCGCTCTGCCAGCCCTGAGCGATCTCGACGAACGCCGGGTCGTTGAGCAGGGTGAGCGCCTGGAGCGGCGTGTTGGACCGGAAGCGCCGGGTGCAGGTCTGAACTCCGCCGGGAGCGTCGAAGACGGTCAAGAACGGGTAAGGCGTCGCTCTCCAGAAGTAGGTGTACAGCCCGCGGCGATAGCGGTCGGCACCGACATCGGCCTGCCACGGGCGCCGCATCTGGCCCAGCGTCATGACTCCGTCGGGCTGAGGCGGAAACACGCTCGGCCCGCCGATCGATGCGCGTCAAGAGCCCGCTGCTCGTCAGGGCCGCGTCGCGGATCAGCTCGGCGTCAAGCCGGAGCCGGGCCTTGCCGCCAGAGCAAGCGGTTGTCGGGATCGATCGCCATCTCCCTCCGGCCGCACGCGCGACGCCTGGCGATAAGTCGCCGAGATGCACGATCAGCCGGTGAATCGCCTTGACTGGCTCCAACCCGAGTCCATGAGCTCGCAGGCCAGCCAATCAAGCAGCTCGGGATGACTGGGCGGCGAGCCCTGCGTGCCGAAGTCGTTGTCGGTCTCGACCAGGCCGCGGCCGAAATAGGCCTGCCAGATCCGGTTGACCACCACGCGCGCAGTCAGGGGGTTGCGGCGATCGACCAGCCAGCGAGCGAGGTCCATGCGATCGAGCGGCGTGCCCGGACTCGATCGTGCAATGCGGCGGCAATGACGGCGGGAACGCCCGGCTGCACACGGTCGCCTTTGCGGGTGAAGTCACCGCCCATCATGGATGAACGTCGGCGCGGTGACTCGCCGGTGCGCTCGCGGACGATCATCGTGGTCACGAACTTCGGTTCCGCAGCACGCAGCCGCTTGGCCAGCGCCGCCATCTCGGCATTGAACGTCGGGTCGCCCGCGATCATCAGCTCGACGAGCTTCCGGCGCTGGGCCGGCGATCGCTTCTCGCGCGGCAAGTCGAACGCCACCCGGACGTCCGGCGTCCTGCGCCTGGGTGAACTCAAGCGTTAGCTGTCTTCTCCCACGCTCCGCTCGTGCTCGTCGAGGTCGGGATACCGCTTTGCCAGCTCGGCGTGAAACCGATCGATCTGCGAGCGAACCGCCTCCCGTCGGGCCAGCTCGGCCTCGGATGCAAGCTCGAGGTCGGGCTCGTCGACATTGTTGAAGAACGCGAAGAGCCGATAATACTCGCGCTGGGAGATCGGGTCATATTTGTGGTCGTGGCACTGCGCACAGCCGATCGTCAGGCCGAGAAAGACCGTTCCGGTCGTGTTCACTCGATCGACGATCGCCTCGACGCGGAACTGTTCGACGTCGATTCCCCCTTCCTGGTTGATCTGCGTGTTGCGATGAAACCCGGTGGCGATCAGCGGGGCCAACGACGACCCGTGCCGGAGGTCGCCGGCAATCTGGTCGATCGCGAATCGATCGAACGGCATGTCGCGCGTTGAATGCGGCGATCACCCAGTCGCGGTATTTCCAGATCGAGCGCGGTGCGTCGATGCTGTACCGTTGGAGTCGGCGTACCGCGCCCGATCGAGCCAGGGCCGAGCCCAGCGCTCGCCGAAGTGCGGCGATGCCAGCAGCCGGTCGAGCGCACGCTCATAGGCTTCGTGAGACTCATCGGCCCGGAACGACTCGACCTCCTGCGGCGAGGGCGGCAAACCGGTCAAGTCGAGACTTAGGCGTCGCAGCAGGGTCTCCCTGGCAGCTTCACGCGACGGGGACAGCCCGGCGCGGTCGAGGCGAGCCAGAATGAACTTGTCGATCGGATTTCGCGACCAGCCCGTTTTTGAAGTCTGGGGCACGACTGGTCGCGCGGGCCCTACAAACGACCAGTGGGATCGCGCCCTGAGGCACTCCCGGGGCCTCGCCGGCAGCGCCCTTGGCGCCCTGGTCGATCCAATCGTGGATCTTGCGGATGTCGCTCTCGGAAAGTGCAGGTCGTTTGAGCGGCATGCGCTCGGTGTCGCCTTCACCGCGCAAGGCATCGACGAGCGGGCTCTCGTCGGCATGGCCGGGGATGATGACCGCGCCGCTCTTTGCCCCTTTGAGCGCGCCCGCCGCCGTATCCAGCCGCAGTCCGCCGCGCGGCTTCTGTGCACCGTGACACTCGACACAGTGCTGGGTCAGAATCGGCTTGACCTGTGCCATGTAATCGACCGGCCCGCGAGCGAAAGCGCCAGAGCGGTCGTCGGCCGCAATCGGCGAATTGATCCCGAGAAGCCCGATCAAGCCGAGCGCCCGTCCGGCGGCGGTCGACCACCCGCTCTTTCGAAGACGCCACGTGACCATTCGAGCAATCGTCGAATCGGTTCTGGAGGAAGGTCCGCACCACAGGGCCAGCGCATCGATCGGCACAAGGCAGAGCGTTCCGCGCGCTGATTTCTCACTGCTTTCACCATACCCCACGCCTCGGGCGCTTGCCACCACATTTCCTCGCCCCGACTCGGGTTGAGAACATCAAAGCAAGACGCTGGGTGTTGTTTTTGCGACTCATGCCCAGATTCGCGTCGCGAAGATTCCGGCGCCCTTCGAGTTTTTGCTTGAATCGCGGTCGGGTCGTGGAACAATAGAGCCATCCCGACCCTTGAGGCCGAGCCGAGCCGGCGTCGTCATCGCGCTCGTACCTCCCGAGTTTCCCATCTCATCAGGCTTACCGAGCTGAACCCTTCCCTGCGAGAGCCGGGAGGACACATCATGATCGATCGGAGCGCACGGGGACCTGGAGGATCATCATTCTGCGTTGGCGCGTGAACGAGCCAAAGTCTCTGCGGGCGTGCAGATCGAATCCTCGAACGTCCTTGACGATCGCATGGTCCAAGGCGGCGCCACCAAGCCGGGCGACGCCGATCGCGTCTCGGACGCCGACCTGGAGAATCCGCAGTTAATTGGCCCGTATCAGGTGCTCGGCCCGGTGGAAAGCGGGGGGCCTAGCCGGGTCTTCCGAGTACGGCATCCGCGCAGCCCAAGCAATGCATCCTGGTGATGTCGCGCCGGCCATTCGAAACGGATCCTGGAGCACTCGAGCGATTGCGACGGCATGCGCGAGCTCTGGAAAGGTGTGTTCATCCCAATCTGGTCCGCGTCATGGATCTCGATTGTCATGGCGGTCGTCCGTTCGTCGTGATGGAGGACGTCTACGGTTTGAGCCTCAAGCAATATGCCCTGGAGCGCCGGCCCGGGCCGCGCGAGGCCGCCGGTCTGGTCGTGGAGCTGGCCCGGGCCGTCTCCTACCTCCAAGACCGAGACATCGATCCGCCCGACGTCGACCCGGCCAGCGTCGTGATCGACGAAACCGGACGGCGCGGCTAGCCGCATTTGGCCTTGCCTATCTAGGCTTCCCCGACATCGATGCGTTCCGAACACGCGATCGACGATCACGATCATGGGCTGCCGCCTTCGGGAAAACGAAAAAACGCTCGTGCCGACGTGCGCGCGCTCGGCGGCGTGCTGTACTATCTCCTGACAAGTCGGCTACCGGCTCCGGCAGCGGCAACCGCGATCGATTTCCAGCCCGCCGGCGCCGCGCGCTCGTCCCTCCACGCCGGCTCAATCCCCGCGTGCCGCGGTCTTTGGAGCGCATCTGCCTCCGTGCGCTCGCCCCGGTCGAGGAGCGCCGATTTCGCAGCGCAGAGAGTTCGAGCGGGCGTTGCGCCGTTTCCTGGCCCGCCGCTGGATCGGCGTGGCCGGTGGGGTCGCGCTCTCGCTCTTGCTGGTGGTCTTGCTCTTCCGCCGAATCAGCGCAGGCGGTTGAACCGCAGAACGTATTCTGCGGGACAGCACAGCCGCATGGCAGCGCACTTCAATCGGCTCCCGACGCATACGAAGGAAGGGCCGTGAAGAGCGTAGACAGCGCGGGCTCGTAGTTCTTCCATCGGGCGACCGAACGCTGATAGACCGGTTGCCGCACCTGGGCAACGCTGGCGGTGCGAACCGGCCGCTCGTTCTTGTAGAACTCGAGGCACGCCGGCTCCCACTCCAGGCCGCAGGCCGCCACCAGTCGCCGCGCCACCGACTCCAGATCGGTCACGGTGTCTTCGTAATCGACCTCGTGGAGCGGCACCGGCAGCACGGTGTGCCAGTGCTCCATCAGCCGGTGATACTGATTGAACCGCGAGGCGATGTGCTCGGGGTCGTTGGCCCAGCGGATGCTGCGGAAGTCGGTGATCCAGCACGAGACGGCCACGTCGCGCAGGTCGCGGCGACAGTGAATGAAGGTGGCATTGGGAAAGACGAGCGACAAGAGCCCGAGATACATGTAGTTGTCGGGCATCTTGTCGACGATGCGCGGCGACTGCCCGCCGTCGATCGCCGCCAGCCGCTCGAGATGCTGCTCGGCCAGGCGATGCAAGCGCATCGGCATCGAGGTGCAGCGGACGCAATCGCGCGGCGGACCGGCGCGGCCCAGCGACGTCGGGAATCGACTCGAACGACCGCCGGGCCAGCCGCAGCTCGCCGGCCCCGTGGACCTGCGAATGGCTGGACAAGACCTGCTCGATCAAGGTCGTGCCCGAGCGCGGCAAGCCGAACACGAACACCGGCCGGCGCGGCTGGCGAGCCAGCGCCGGCCAGTCGCGCGAGCAACTCGCGATCGAACACGCGCAAGAGACCGTCGACGAATCGCTCGTGCTCGGCCGGCACGTACTCCTTGTGCCGTTCGCGGTTTTGAATCAAGGTCATGGCGTTCGCTCGCTTGACGCACTCGGCGGCGCGGGCATATTCGCCGCGCCCGTCGAGCGCATGGGCCAGCGCGAACAAGAGCCGTGCGCGCGGGCCGTCGGCCAGCTTGTCGTCGGCCAACCGCGCCTCGAGCGCGGCCAGGTCTTCGTCGGGCAGCTTGCTGCGCAAGCAGCGTCGCCAGCCGAGCGTGCGGCAGCGCAAACTGCGGCTGCAACTTGAGCGCGGTGCGGAACGACGCCTCGGCCTCGGCCATCTGGCCCAGCTCTTCCTGCAGGCCGCCCAGGTTCAGATAGGCCGTTCCCGAGTCGGGCTGCAGTTGGATCGCGATGTCGTAATGCGTCCGGCTCTCGTCGAACCGCCCTTCGTCTTGCAGGGCCCACCCCAGCGCCAGATGCGCCTGCACGCGATCGGGGTCGAGCGCGACAACGCGCTCCCAGCACGGAATCGAATCGGCCGGCTCTTCCAGCTCGTCGTACAGCTCGGCCAGCCACTGCCAGAATTCGGCGTTGCGCGGGCTCGAGCTCGACCGCCTTCTTCAGCCAGACCACCCCTTCGGCGGCCTGACCCGTCCGCTGCAACACCACGCCGAGATGGGCGTTGGACAGCGGCAGGTTGGGGTTCAAGCGCAGGGCCTCGAGGTAAGAAGCCCGGGCGTCGACGAACCGCTCCAGCACCCGCAGCACGTTGCCCAGGTTGTGGTGCAAGGCCGCCGAGTTGGGGTCGAGGCGCACCGCCTCTTGACTGTGCGGCAGCGCCTCCTCGGCCTTGCCGCGATCGAGCAGGGTCTGGCCCAGGTTGGTCTGGGCGGGGGCAAACCTGCGGCTCGAGCTCGACGGCCTTGCGGAAGTGCTCGAGCGCCACGTCGCTGCTGGCCAGTCTCGCGCAAGGCGATGCCCAGGTTGTTATGGGCCACCGCGAAGTCCGGCCTCAATTCCAGGGCCTTGCGCAGCTGCGGCGACCGATTCTTCGTACTTCGCCCAGGCCCTGCAAGGCCGCGCCCAGGTTGCACAGCGCTTCGGGATAGTTCGGCCAGATCGATAGCGCCGCCCGGCAACAGCCGGCGGCGCGCTCGAAGTCGCCGCAGGCACGATAGGCCTCCGCCAGGTTTGCATGATAGATGTGCGAATTCGGCCGCAGCGCCACCGCCCGGCCGATCAGCTCGATGGCCCGAGCCTGGTTGCCTTGCTGATGATGAAGAACACCCAGCAGATGAAGCGCCTCGGGGTTCTCCTGCTCTCGCGCGAGCACCTTCTGGTACAACTGGGAGGCCGCGCCCAGTTGTCCCGAACGGTGCATCTCGATGGCGGCTGTCAGTACGTCTTGCATCGTTCGCTACTCAGGGATGGCTCGGAGCGGCGATCTGCTTTCCCACAACTTTAGCCGACCCCGCCTGAGCAGGTCAAAACCCTCCAGAATGCTCCCATACAAGCGTCCAGTGACAGCCGCTGGCCGGGACGTTGCGCACCGGCGCTGTTGCGAGGAATCAACAGGTCCGAAAGAAACCTTAACGCTCCGCGTCGAACCAGGCGAACGCGCCGGCAGGGCGGTTCGCGGCGTGCGGGGCAGGACTGGTTTCGAGGCGGCTATTCGGCGCGTGGCCGCCGTTCACCGCACGGGCTGTCGTACGGCGCTGCGGTGGACGTGCTGGCGCCCGGCGGCGCCAATCCGTCCGCCTCGTCAGTTCTGATCGATCCAATTGATCGCGCTGGGCCACCACGGGGGCGTGCGCATCACTCTCGGCGCGTAGTAATAATTGGCTTGCGTCGGATAGATGACGGGCGAAAGTGCCCGAAGATTCGGATTGGAAAATGAGGCCGCCTCAACCTTGTGAATCCGGCCGTCATAGCCCCGCTCGTAGATGACCAGGGGCGCTGTCGCCGTGCGAAATGGAGAAAGAGGGCCGTACAGCGCCAAGGTCTGGTCGCCGTAAATGTCCAGGGGCGAATAACCGGGGCCCACCGGGTTGGCGCCGCCGACGATGACGTAGGGTGTCGGTCTGAAGACTCCCAGCGTCGAGCTGGCGGCAGGCGTACACGTCGGCCGCGCGCGGGAGACGACGACCGTCCGCCGCGTGCGACCGACACCATCACCGGCCCGGCGCCGTTCGTGAGCCCGACCATGACAATGCAGACGAAACCCAAGACAATGACGGGCACCCGGGCACGTTGATGGCAACTCATCGGTGAACCTCAAGGATGACTCGAAGGCGCAATCGACTGCGCGGTCGCCCTGGGCAAACGGTTGGCCGTCGCCAGGACGACGCATTCCCTTGAGGAAATGTACCCGATAAATCACGACTGTGTGCGAAATTTGCCGATCATGTCACCGGACGCGACCGCAAATGCACGCGATGCAGCTCGTCGATGATCCGCACCACGCCCTCGCCGATCGGCGAATGGATCAGATCGTGCAGTTTGGAAATCAACTCGCCCTCGCGTAGATAAACTGATTCGTGGCCGTTGGTCCTGCCGGCGAGAGACGACTCGACGGCAAACCGCGACTCGTCCAAGGGCCCAATCCCTTTGAAATCTGCGGCGGATGACATCGAAAACGTTCCGCCGTCGGCCGGAACCCAATCGGTCAAGCCCCGCGCACGTCGCGCTGTCCCGCCGCTTGCGGCGGCCGATGACGACGCAGCAGTCTGGTCGTCATGCCCGAGCAAGTCTTCCATCGGGACGTCCAAAGCAACAGCGATCCTCCGCAGCGTGCCCGCGCGGGGAAGGCCCGTCTTGCCGCTCTCGATCTGGTAGAGGGCGGTCCTGGAAATGTCGGCGCGATTGGCCAGTTCGTCAGGGCCCCAGCCCTTCGCATACCGGATCTCGCGCACTCGCTGAGCTAACGACATCGCTGCACCTCCTCAACATTGAGGCGAAGGGAAACCGCTTCCATGCGACCCAAGCCCGCTTCCCGGCGGCAAGGCCGAACCGTCGGCCTGGAGATTTGGTCACAAAAAGCGTGATCCAATGACTCGAAAATTTACAAAACCCTCATTTATGCGTCAAGACAGTTCTGGTCTGAAATAAAAAGCCAATTCCAAATGCACAGCGTAATTGTTACAAAGTGCGCACTCGAATGCGCACTTTGTTCTTTACGGAAGAGACCAATCTGCGTGCGGGCGAGCTTCAGCCGCGCGCTTCCAGTTCCTTGAGGATCCCGACCAAAAGCGCTGGATCGCGCTTGTCGAGAAGGTGGGCGATCCGCCCTTCGGGGAACTCGAGTTTACGCAGGCTGTCGGCGACCTGGCTCCAGAGCCGCTCTCGCTTTTTTCCTTGAGCGAGATACAAGTCCGTCGCCCAATCGAAAAGCTGCTGGAGCTTGATCGAGTCGAAGTTTTTGTAATAGCGTTCGATGATCTTGCGTTGATACGGCGAGTAGTCAGCCACCGCGCGCCCCCTTTGTGCGCCCGCACGCTTCGATTGTGGTTGAGCGTTCTCGATTGTTGCTCGTGCGTAACGCCGCCGCAATGCATGAGAACCGGCGCCGGCGCGGCGGTCAAGCAGCCACCGCCGCGCCGGACGAACCGCGCCTGCTTTTCGCGCGGGTTTTCAGCTCAGGTAGTGCTCCATGCTGTACTTGACGCGAGTCGGGACCCGGCTGGTTTCGTGGGCTGGCTCGTGTCGCGGTATCGAGACCACGGGTCGAACCTTGACCGTTTCTTCGGTTTTCGCGGCCTCCTTGGATGCGGGCGCGAGCCTGGGGGTATAGTCAACCTTGATCTTGGCGGCGCCGCGGGGGGCCGGATTGGGCGAGATCGCCGTCAGGGGTACCTCCGACGAGATCGCGCTGCCGGGATGCCGCCGTTCATACTTCACGAGCCGCTCGTAGATCGACCCGCCGCCCATGTATTTGCGAAGCTGGCCGAAAACTCGCGCCGAGTCGGGAATGTTGAGCACGTCCTTTTGTGTACTGAACGCGACGCCGCTATTCGTCTCGCCGGTCAAGGTGGCCGTGGTCAGCCCGGTCGGCAGGGTCATCTGATCGGCGACAAAGACGTAAGTCGCGAACGGGAACTCGTCGCGGTGGACCTTGCGCGTGATGTGGGCAATCGCGTGGGCGCCGTCAAGCTCGACGGACGAAGGATTGATCGACGAAACCGGGAAGCCCGAGGTCCCGAAGATCGACACCCGGACGAGGTCGCGATGGTGCGTGTCGATGATGCGGTGCTCATGCGGATTGATCAGGATCGGCGGCGAAGGCGGCGGGTTGGGCGGGGGCACGGTCGCTTGTGCGAGTGTGAACGTGTTCTCGGGGAAGAACGATTTGCTGATGCCGCCATCGAGCTCTGAGCCACCGAACGCCCCGATTCCGATCACGCTCGAAGGCGTCAATGGATGCCCGGTCTCTTGCAGGTAAAGCTGCGAGAAGTTAGTGATCGAAAACTCAAGATTGGGATGCGCCGGCGAGTTGAACAGGTAGACGTTGCCCGTGTTATTGGACAACAGACTCGAGAACGTTGGGGGCTCACCACTTGGATCGCTTGAATTAGGGATCGCAATCGCGACCTCATAGGGTTTGGGTGCAGCCGGATTGGGCACGCCGGGGGGCGGGGGCGACATGTTGGGCGGCAGGGGCGGCTGGGTGGGCGAGAACCCGGCGACGACATCGGGCACGCCCGAGTCGGTCAGGTCGAGAAACGCCCCCATCTGGATGCCGTCCCCCTCGAGGGCTGGGAGCTCTTCGAACAACGAGTCCAGGGCCAGAACAGCGGGATTGACATTTCCGGCGTTCCCATTATCATCCGCGTCTCCCGCGATGACCTCGCCCGAATCGGGGTTGGACGGATTGGCGGGAGGCGAGCCCAAGCCGATGCTCAGGGTGTCGTCCTGGGCGTCGTACGAGACGGCGATCTCGTTGATGGCGTAGCCCGACTGCGCGATGAGCCCGCTGAGGTAGGCGGGAATCATCGGCAGCGTGATCGGCGTGGTCGAGTTTGAGCCATTGAAGATTACCACGCCTGGAGACTCTGAAGCGGGAAAATCGGTTGTAACGTTTCCGGTGAAGTTAACGCTGAGCAATTGCCGATGATCTAACTGTTCCACAGCCACGGCGGACCGCTTTGCGGTTTTGGGACCGCGGAAGCGCCGCCAGGTCCGTACGGCATGGAGGAACTTGGAAATCAAGGACATTGCCCCTCATCCTTTCGGTTGGTTTTTCGGCCACTCATGTGGCAAGGACGCCCCAACTACAAAGCCGCCGGATGTTCGCGGCGAAACGCTCGGGGCGGTTGAGCTTACGGAGGAAGGAGCCTCGTCATGGTAGGCCGAACGGTAGTTCGATTTAGCCTGGTGGTTGCGCTGTTGCTGGTAGGTCGATCGGCCGGCGCCGACCCGATCACCTTTACGGGCAACGTACCCGCCGATTTCAACCCGGCGACGACCCCCGGCGTGGCCGTCATCACCGATAGCCTCCACGACAGTGTCCCTGAGCACATCGCTCAGCCGACGTGGATGACCCAACCCTCGGGCTATAACATCCAGGACGTCGCGCTGTACTACAACGCCGCAACCGACACCATGTACGTCGGCGTGAATACCTACGGCGTCGCCGGCAGCGTCGATGGCACCAACCCGGGCTCGCCCGACGCGCTCCTGGCTGCCCACGGGATCAGCAACCCGGCGAACTTCGCCGGCGACAAGGGGATGGCAGTCGGTTTCGCGCCCTTGACCAGTACGTACAACCCGCTTAACCCGACCCCGCCGGTCATTGTTGCCGGTGTTTCGGCCGACCAGTCGCAGCGCGGCACTGGCCTCGACGGCTTCACCGTCGCCCACTATGCCGGCGGTACTACCCCCGGAACGATCGACCTCATCACGGGTTTCGGTCAAACGCTGCCGTCGGGAATGGGCAATCTCGCGTTCGACCCGAGCTCGGCGCACCCCGGCTTTGAGTTCGCCATCACCAACTTCAGCAAGCTGTTGGGTGCCAACCCTGTGAACGGACTGGTCGTGATGACCCAGGACGGCTCGGTGAATGCCACAATCGTCGGAAACGACCAACTGGTGGGTGCCGTCCCCGAGGCGCAGTTCATTCCCGAACCAACAACCTGGATGGTGTGGGCCGGCCTGGCCGCGGGCGGACTTGCATGGCGTACGCGCCGCGGACGCCGGCCACGGTCCTGAGGTATGATCCGTCGAACACATCACTGACATGAGCGCATCCCTGCGTAATGCAGCGGCTCATCCGTTCGGCCGCCGTTCGTTTCATCGGTCTGGAGTCGCGGCGAAGTCCGACCGTTTTTCTCCAGTCTTCCTCTGCTTCCCCTCCTCTCCCGAACTCCCGTCTTAGTCAACCCCAGCCTTTCGACCATCAAGTCTGGCCCTTAACCGTGCGTTCGTCGACCCGCGACAGGCGACTGTCGCGATTGCGAGCGACCTTGCCGAAGCGCGCGGTCCCGCGAGGCGGTGAACCTCTCCGGCTTGAACGCGAGTGGGCCGCTTGCGAAGTCCCAAACGGTCCGATAACCTGCGCATCAGAGGTTGACCCCATTGCAGCAGCCGGTATCGATGAGCGAGGCACCAACGATGCGCGGATCTGTGTTGATCTGGGGACTTGTGTGGCTCGAGCTTGTTGTGCCCGCGGCAGGGCTCGCTGGCGCTACGTCGGGTGTGCCGGCCGAACTGCAGGCTGCGAGCAAGAAGGAGGCAAAGCCGGCCTCGTCACTCAAGGTCACCCCCGGGATCGTATGCCGCACGATCGATGGCTTCGAGGACTACGAGCCGCTACCGGATGCCGCGCAGACGAGCGATGAGAAACTGCTCATCTATCTGCGAGTTTCCGGGTGCAAGATCGAGCGCAAGGAAGGATACAACCGCGCCCATCTGTCCGCGGGTTTTCAAATCCGGAAGCGCGGCGAGAAGGCCGTTCTCCTCCAGAAACAAAACGGAATGCAGTACGAGCCCAAGAGCCGGCAGCCGCTCGGCGAGATTTACCTGAAAATCGCCGTCTCGCTCAAGGGTCTCTCACCGGGAGAATATGACCTGAGCCTGACGATTCACGACGAGATCGCCGAGGGGACGCCCGCGACTCAGGTGGTCAAATTCAAGGTCATCCCGGCTCAGGTTGAGTAGCACCTGTACGATCGAAGTCACGGCCCGATCGTTTGCTCGCGCACACCGGCCCTGCGATCCCCTCAAGCGCCCGCCAGAACTGGCGGAGCGGCGGCAGGACCTCCGACTGAAACCCGCGCTGACCGTAAACGATCGCCGCGTAGTATCCGACCAGGCGCGCCGCGTCGGGGCCGAGCTGCGCCTGGGCTACCCCGACCCGCGTCGCGAACTCCATCGGCGTCTCGTGCGGGGCGCGGGCCATCTCTTGCTCGTAGGCCCAGGCTTCCAGCGCCTCGAAGCTGTAGACGATCAGGTCGTCGGGCGTGAGCTGATGGTCCAGACCGGCGTTGAACGGGTTGACATACGAGGAGAACGGGCGCGGCGGCGGCTCGGGCGCATCCGTGGATTCTGCCTTGCCCCGAGCCCGCTCGTCTCTCCAGCCGAAGCCGAATCCGGCCAGGATTGCAAAGAGCAGCGCACGGAGGACCTGGAGCAAGTCGCGGCCGTACCGAAACACCCCGAAGATCACGATCGCGACACCGACGCGATGATCGGCGTCCGCAACCAGTCGAAGGCAGGCAGCGCAAGCGACGGCAGCTTCGGGCTCTGGCTTGACGAGTCGCGCTGTTCCTCGTTCGGCTCGGAGGACTTCTCGCTGTCCGGCTCGGAGTCCTTCTGGTCCCCCTGAGCTGCGTCTTGTTTGCCCTCGGCCTTGTCCTCGGACCGCCCGTCCTCCGCCTTCGCCTGATCCTGGCCCTTGGCCTGATCGCCGGACTGCTGGCGCGCCCTTGGCTTGGTCGCCCGATTGATCTTGAGGGGCGCCGCCTTCTTCCCTGCCGGCCGTTCTGCGACGCGGCTGGCTTGCCCTTGGGTGCGCCCGACTTGGACCGTCCCGGGCCGCCCGCTCCGCCCTCGCGTCCCCTGCACCATTGGTCTGCTGTTTGGCGTTGGCATCGTTGGTCTTCCCCGAACCCTGGGCCTTGCCCGAAGGCTGCGGACTTACCCGCTGATTTCGACGCGGCCGGTCCCTCGCTCTGCGCCCCTTCGCCTTGCACGCCGCTGTCCTTGAGCACCGCGTATTTCGAGGCGCGTAGGTGGCTCAAGGTCTCGCGAGGACTCGCGCGCGACGCCCAGCTTCGAGAGTGGCAGCGGCAGCAAGACGCCGCAGCGAGCGTCAGGACAGTGATCATGACGGCGCCGGTCGATAGCCAGGTCGCTGTCATCGCGGCCGGCATCTTCAACTTTCGCCGTCTGAGGTAGCGCCGCAGGTTGAGGAAGCTCGTCGCCAGCAGCAGGCCCATGCCGCTGGCGATAGTAGGCGAGGAAGTACACGAACAGCCAGGCGCGGCGATCTTCCTTCACGGCCGGCACGAGCCACTGGCCCAGGCCGAACAGCGGCAGCGACGCGATCGCGAAATAGATCAGCCACACCCCCGGCGCGTGCGGTCGGCCGGCCTTGTCGGAGTCGTTCCCCCAGAGCTTCCACCCGGGAGCGATCGGGCAGGAGCGACGTGTCCATGGCCTCGGGGTCGTCGGTTGGATTCGCCGAGGCCGTGCCCGTGCCGTTCGCCCCGGCCAGTCGCTACGAGGCCGATCGAGCCCGCTCTGCTCGAGCAGGCCGACGCCGGCGTCCTGGTCTTCGTCGAGCAGCGTGCAGTCGAACGTCAGATTGTGGGTCGCCCACCAGACGACGCCCATCACCAAGAGCAGGAACGGCTGGAAGCCTGCCAGCACCGTGGCCACCAGCGCCACGGCGCCGCCGAGCATGGCCCCGTAGCCCTTGGCAAGCTCGCCGCCGATCTGCATGCTGACCCGCGTGATCAGCACGATTCCGAAGACGAACCAGAAGAGGATCCAGCGGAGCCGGTCCAGGACTTCGTCCGTCGTACCAGATGTCGAGCAGGAAGAACATCAGGCTGCCGACCATGATCATGATCAAGGCCGGCTCGATTGCGGCGACGAGGTAGTCGATCAGTGTGCCACGGGATCGGTAGCGGGCCATCGCGGGCGGCTCCCACTGGTTTCCGGCTCTCCGAAGAGTCCTGACGCGACGAAACTTGAAACTCAAAGAATCAGCCCTGAGAGGGCGGGGAACGACCTCAAAGGGGCGTCACGAGCTGAAGCTCGCAGAACCGATACAGTTCGCTCCTCGTCGGACAGCGCGCGGACGGGGATGCCCTGGGCGATGAGCGGGCCGGCCGAGTCGATCCGCTCGATCTCGTTGAAGGCCAGGAGCACGGCGCTGACAGCGAAGCCCTGGCGCCTGAGTCGGCCCAGCGAGAGGGCCATCTCGGGCGTGACCTCGGCGAGCACGGCGACGACCGTGGCGTCGCGGGGCAGCCGCGGCTCGACCTCGATCAGCAGTCGGTCGAAGGTCAGGCCGTCGCTCAGCTCGACGCGGGCCAGGGTCTCGCGGATCCGCGCGAAGGCCTCGGTGGCCGCGTCCGGGCGGGACGATCAGCGGGCGGAGCCGGTCGTCGTCCTCGCGCATCGCGGCCATCCGGTGAGTGGCCGCGCGGTCGGCCCGCGGACCGACCGGCCGGCGGCCGATCTCGTCGCGGCGGCGAATCCGGTCGGCGGCGTCCCGGCCGTTGGTGAATCAGCCCGACGGGCTGACCCATCAGGGCCACCGCGTTGGCCAGCGCGACCGCGGCGGTCACGGCCAGCTCCGATCGGCCCGGCTCGTTCTCGCGCGGGATAGCTGTCGCGGTGGAAGTCGAGCACGATCGATCGCGCCGGCGATCGTCGAGGCGTCGTAGACCTTGCTGTGCAGCACCCCGGTCCGCGCCGTCGCCGACCAGTGCACGCGGTTGAGCGGGTCGCCCGGCTGGTAGGCCCGCACGCCGGCGATCCGCGTCGGGTCCTCGAAGAGCCGGTGCGTCAGCCGGATCTCCCCGATCGGACGCCGCGAGGCCAGGTCGTAGCCCGGCAGCGGTATGACCTTGGGATAGACCAGGATATACACCGGGTCGGCCACGATCCGGAACCGACGATGCAGGCCGAACAGGTCGCCGGTCTCCAGCACCATCGGCCCGACCTGGTAGTAACCGCGCATGGCGAAGTGAAGCTGATAGTTCAGCGTCTTCCGCCCGTGCGGGCGCAGCATGACGACGGCCAGCCGATGCCCTTCACCTCGATGCGCGGAGGCCGCGAGGTGATCGCCCCGCGCGGCAGCATGTCCTCGATCAGCGCCCAGGCGACCGGCAAGCCGCCGCGGTTGCGAGATCGAGATCACAAACGCGATCGTGTCGCCCACGTTGGCCTCGGTCGTGTTGCACTCCCGCGTTGCGTCGAGGTTGGTGATCCACGTCCGGGCCAGGAATCGGCTCATGACCATCAGGGCCAGAAGAGCCAGCATCGCGCAGGCGAGCAAGCCGAGGTCGAAGAGGACCGCGATCACCAGGATGCTGACGATGGCGACGAACCAGCGCATCAGGCCATGACCCTCGCTCCACTGGTCGGCACAGTGACCGAGTCGAGCAGTTCCTCGATCACCGACGCGCGTGGTGACCTTGCGCAGCCGGCTCTCGGGCTTGAGGATGAGCCGGTGCCCCAGGACGGCCGGCGCCAGCCGCTTGACGTCGTCGGGCGTGATGAACGACTGGCCGCGGATCGCCGCCAGCGCCTGCGACGAGCGATAAAGCGCCAGCGAGGCCCGCGGGCTGCCGCCCAAGCAGCACATCGGGGTGCTCGCGGCTGCGGCCGGATCAGGTCGACGATGTAATGGTTGAGCTTCTCATCGACGCGGACCGACCGCACCGCCTGCTGGCAGCTGCAAGATCTCATCGGCCGACACCACTGCTTGGAGGTCGTCGATCGGGTGCTTGTGCTGGAGCCGCGCCAGCATCGCCGACTCCTCCTCGGCCGACGGGTAGCCGAGGGAGAGCCGCACCAGAAACCGGTCGAGCTGGGCCTCGGGGAGCGGGAACGTGCCCTCGTGATCCACCGGGTTCTGGGTCGCGATGACCAGGAACGGCGGCACCAGGTTGTAGGTCGTTCCATCGACCGAGACCTTGCGCTCGGCCATCGCCTCGAGCAGTGCCGCCTGAGTCCTCGGCGTGGCCCGGTTGATCTCGTCGGCCAGGAAGATCTGCGCGAAGATCGGACCGGGCCGGAATACGAACTCGGTGGTCTTGGGGTTGAAGATCGACGCGCCGGTGATGTCGGTGGGCAGCAGGTCGGGCGTGCATTGCACGCCGCTTGAACGTCGCCCCGACGCTGCTGGCCAACGCCCGCGCCAGCATCGTCTTGGCCACGCCCGGCACGTCTTCCAGGAGGATGTGCCCCTCGGATAGATACGCCACCAGCGCCAGGATGATTTCCTGCCGCTTGCCGATGATCGACCTTTTCGATGTTGCCGATGATCCGCTTGGTGACCGCCGTGACTTCCGCCATGCGCCGTCCTCTTCTTGGTGCCGCTCACGCCGCCGGGCAAGTACCCATGAGGAGGGTTCTGCACCCACCGCCCCCGCCAGGCCCAGATCTCAAGTTACGGGATCTGCCGCTGAATGCAACAGCGCAGGTCTTACGAAAGTCAGAACCGGTTGTAGGGACTATTTCGTGCGCGCGCTTTATGCAAGCGAAAATGAGAGCCTGCTGGAGCACATTGTGAATTTTTGGCCAGGGCTTCCCTCTCTGGGCCGCGCGACTTCTCCGCCGGGAGCGGCTGTGGCAGACACGTCGGTCCCGGCTGGTCCGCCCCGTTGTCAAGTGCCGAAAGAGCGGCGGAATCTGGCGTAAGTTGAATCGATTCTTGTACTTCTGTGCTCCTCTTGGTTTCATCGAAATTGGCTTCTTTCGTCGCATTTTCGTCGATTTCGGCGATCGCGATCATGTCGTCGCGGGAGCGGCTGTGGCAGACACGCCGGTTGTAGCGGTCAATTCGTGCATGCGGCTTATCCGGTCGAAATGTGTGGCCTGTTGCGCTCAGTTCCGTTTTTTGGGCTGGGTCCGCGACGGGGCGGCAGCCCGCCTGAAGTGGGCTTGACGATGTGCTGGTTGTCGGCGCTCGAAGGGCTGGCATGGCATGCACGCGGACCGGGTTGTCGTTGTCGGAGCGCTCCTGGCGCAGGCGAGGGGGCGGCATCGCGCGCCCTACCAGACACTAAACTGCCTTGCGTGATTCCGAGAGGGCGAGGCTCCTGCCGAGCCGGATGTGAAAGCGGCTCGCCGGGAGGCTCGCCCTCCCAGGATTGCGAAACACGATTTAGTAGAGCTGCTCGATTGCTGATGTGGCTGTTCAAGGGCTCGGCAGTTCGTCGGCGAAATCCCGGCAGCCGTCGCGCGCACTTGTTCTACCGATATATACAATATGCGGCCTTTTTCGAATTTCTCTAACGCGACTGAGCCGAAAACCGCGCAATGCCATGCTGGAAGTGATTGGCCGCTCTGGGGATACTTTTTTTCCAGTAAAAGGAAGTCAGAACCATTTTGGATGATTAAATGTGACCGGCGAGGCTGCTCGTTCGAGAAAGTAGCGAGTAGAAAGTAGACCGCAGCAGAGCGGGCGACGGCTTGTCTGGTCTCCTCACTCCTTTCTCCGCTCTACTGCTCTATTGCCGCGAAGCGGCAATGGCTCGGCGTCGGGCGCGTTCGGGCATCGGTCGGTCTCGGGGCTGACGATGAGTTATCATGGTACGAGGGCGTTTGGCGTTCCGAGACGGCCCGGATCGAGCAGCGAAAGTTGACTTCAGCGCCTCATGCGTGAGCTAGGAACCGGCCGCTTTGCTGGCCCTTTCCACGGAGCGGGCATGAGCAAGACCCCAAAGAAGCGACCCCAGAATATCGCCGTCAAGCGAGGCAGAACCGCGTTGCCGTCGCGGGCCGAGTTCGACGAGGTGTTGGCCCTCATCGATGCCGCCAGGGCACGGGCCGTCGCCGCCGTGAACACGGCGCTGATCGAACTCTATTGGGATATTGGCCAGCACATCAGCCGGAAGACTGCCGAGGACGGCTGGGGCCAGGGGACGGTGGAGGCCCTGGCGGAGGCCATCCGGCGCCGCCACCCCACGATGAGGGGCTTCTCCGCCCGGAACCTCTGGCGGATGATGCAGTTCTACGAGATTTATCACGCCCAGCCAAAACTGTCGGTACTGCTGACAGAATTGAGTTGGACCCATCACCTGATGATCCTGAGTAAGTCCAAGCGGGAGGAGGAGCGCGAGTTTTACCTCCGAATTGAAACTGGTCGAGTTTGAGCCCGAGCATCTCGGAAAGCTTCAGTTCTACCTGGAGGCCCTCGACCGCGACGTGAGGAAGCCGCACGAGCAGCCGTCGATCGGCGTTCTCCTTTGCGCCACGAAGAACCGTGAGGTCGTCGAGTATGCCCTGAGCCGGTCGATGTCCCCTGCCCTCGTGGCACAATACCAAACCCACCTCGATGCGTAGCGTCGGCCTGTTCGTTGTCATTCGGAGGGCAGAAAACGGCCTTCAAACAGAAGGTTTTCCCGAAGCATCACCCGGGACGGCTCGTTGATGTTCAAGACCTGCACGGTGACCTTGCCACAAAAGGTCCTGCCGACCAAGATCGTGTTGTCCCAGCGGAAGTGCCGTTTCCAGATTTGTTTTCGCGGATTGAATAGGGGATAGAGCCTCCCGCCGAGAAGGCCTGCCAGATTGGGTCCCTTGGCCCAGTTGCACTCGGCGCATGAGAAACAAAGGGTGTCAGGATCGTCCCTCCCGCCGTGCTGCTTGGCGACGACGTGCTCAACGTGGAAGGACAAGAAATCGGCATCGTCCTCGTGCAGCCGGCAGTACTCGCAGCGCCGGCCAGCTCGCTCCCGGACGAAAGCCCGGAGAGCGGCGTTCATCATCCACCTTGGGAATTGGCGAGAAGTTGGCGGGCTTTGGACTTCAGGATCGCGACAAAAGTGCCGAAGGCTACGTAGTCGCCATATTCGGCCCGCTCTTCAGGAGTGAGCAGTCCTCGAGTGCAGCGCCGCGCTAGGTAATCGACGCGAGCCTGCAGTTTGCGATCTGCTTTCAATGCCAGCAGCCGCCGGGCTGACTCCGGAGTCAGGCATTCGCCAAGGGGGCCAACGAGTCGGTCAAGCGTTGGAGCAGTATTCGCCGTCTTCATGGCGACATCATAACAATATTAGTGGCCGGGAGCGAAGGGGCCTTGCGGAACGGAAACGCCCCCTCCCTGTCGGGCGCCGACCTGCGGTGCGACTTGACGGCGGGGGATGCTGTTCGGAGTGACTGGAAAGCCAGAGCAAACGAAACCTCGACCCGGCGCCATATTCGAGCATCGGAAGGGCGACACCGACAGCGTTCGAATGGTTGAGAGCAAGTGCGGAAGTCCCGGCTCGCCCAGTGCGCCACGCCGTCGATCAAGCTAGGTGCTGGCGTGCGCGAACGCGCTCGCCGTGAAAGACTGGGATGTCTGGCCCACAGGTGACCAGGCGGCTGTCTGCTCAAGTGGCCGGTTCGTTGTTGGTCAGCGGGTTCGCGTTGTCCTCAGGCCGCGGTCGAGCTTCGCCTTGGCGGGCTGGCGAGCCGGTTGCGGCTCGCGGCGGTCTGCGGTGGGTCAATTCGGAGGTCGCTTCCATTGCTCGCGCCTGAGCAGGCTGGAACGCTCGGCTACCACGTCCGCGCGGAGCTCGTTCGTGCCAGATCCCGAGCCCGAACTCACGCGGTGTATTTCGCGGCGTGCCGAGACACGTGGGCGTGCGCCCGACTCTTCGTGCTCCACACGGCACCTAGCGCCTGCTTGCTCTGGGCGCGGCAACTGGTACCTTAGATTCATGCCTCCGACTCGGAGCCGGTCGAGGCGTGTGCTTCTGCGTTGGGACAGCTACCGCCGGCAACGCCGAGCCGCACTGTTGCGGGCCGTCGTGGAGGACCGATGGACGTCTTTGATCTTCGGCGCAACCTCGTCGACTCGTACGCCAATTACATCCGGAGCTTCATCCAGATCCGAGGACCCGCGGATCGACGCGAAGGTCAAGGAAGAGCTCAACTCCGGGCTGCTCTGGCCCGAGCCGCTCATCCAGCTCAACCCGTCGTTCGAGCCGGGCCGAACCATCGACCAACTGGTCGACGAGGGAGTGCTCCACCAGACCTGCCGCGACTCTTTCGCATCAGGAAGACGCGACTCCGACATCTCCGGCCAGCCGCTGCAGCTGCATCGCCACCAGGAAGAGGCCGATCCGCGTTGCCCGCACGGGGCGTCAATTACGTCCTCACAACCGGCACCGGGTCGGGAAAGAGCCTGGCCTACATCATCCCGATCGTCGACCACGTCCTGCGCAAAGGCTCGGGCGGCGGCGTCTCGGCGATCGTCGTTTACCCGATGAATGCGCTCGCCAACAGCCAGTACGGCGAGCTCGAGAAGTTCCTCCGCCGTGGGTTGCCCCGAGGCCGAGAGCCCCGTTCGATTCGCCACGTACACCGGCCAAGAGGAAGCCGGACAAGAAGCAAGCAGATCGTCGCCAACCCGCCCGGACATCCTGCTCACGAATTACGTGATGCTCGAGCTGATCCTGACCCGGCCCGAAGAGCCCAATCTCATTCGAGTCGGCCAAGGGCTTGCGATTCCTCGTGCTCGACGAGCTGCACACCTACCGCGGCCGCCAGGGCAGCGACGTCGCCATGCTGGTGCGACGGGTCCGCGACCGGCTCGAGGCCGACGAGCTCCAGTGCGTCGGAACATCCGCGACCCTGGCGAGCGCGGGAACGTTCGATGAGCAGCGAGTCGAGATCGCCCGCGTCGCGTCGAACCTGTTCGGCTCCGAGGTTCGTCCCGAGAATGTGATCGGCGAAACACTTCGGCGCGCCACACCCAACCGCGATCTCGAACGATCCCGAATTCCGGGCCGAGCTGGCACGGCGGCTCTCGGACCGCAGACCAGCATCCCCCGACCGAGTATGCCGGCTTCGTTGCCGATCCCCTGTCGATCTGGATCGAATCCACCTTCGGCCTGCGGAGCGAAGAGCGAAACCGGCCGGCTCAGTCCGCGCTCGTACCGCGAGAGCATCGCCGGCACAGGAGGGCGCGGCCGATCTCGCGGCGCTGACCGGCGTACGCCGAGGATCGATGTGCCGCGGCGATCCAGAGCGACTCTGCTCGGCGGCTACGCCTTTGCTGCATCCCGAGACGCGGTTTCCCGCCTTCGCGTTTCGAATTCACCAGTTCGTCAGCCGCGGCGATACGGCCTACGCGACCGTCGAGCCGGAAGGCGACCGCTACGTCACCGTTCAGGGCCAGCAGTTCGTGCCGGGCGATCGGGCCGCGTGCTGCTGCCACTGGTCTTCTGCCGCGAGTGCGGCCAGGAATACTACTCGGTTCGCATGATGACCGACGATGCCGAGCCAGGCCGACGACGTCTTCACGCCGCAGGCCGCCGACCGATCTACAGACCGAGGCGGGCGAAGAGGCCGGCTTATCTGCACGTGAGCGCCGCCGAGCCCTGGCCCACCGATCCGGCGGAGCGTGATTGCGCAAGCTCCCGGACGACTGGCTCGAAGAGCACAAGGGCGCCGTCCGCGTGCGGTCCAGCCGGCGGAAGGAGCTGCCTGCGCCCGATCCGCGTCGGCCCCGACGCCGATCGAAGCGGAGGACGGGTTCGACTGCCATTTTCTGCCCGCGCCGTTTCGCTTCTGCCTGCACTGCGGCGTCTCGTACGGCTTCCGGCTGCATTCCGATTTCGGCAAGCTGGCGACGCTCAGCTCCGAAGGGCGAAGCACGGCGACGACGATTCTTTCGCTCGACGACCATTCGAGAGCTGCGCGGCAAGCCGGCCTTGCCCGAGCGGGCACGCAAGCTGCTGAGCTTCACCGACAATCGCCAGGACGCCAGCCTCCAGGCGGGCCACTTCAACGACTTCGTCGAGATCGGCCTGCTGCGCTCGGCCCTGTACACGGCCGCGAGAACAGCTGGACCCGGCGGGCATCACGCACGAGGTGCTTGCCGCAAAAGGTCTTCGATGCGCTCGAACCTGCCGGTCGAGCTCTACGCAAGCGATCCCGAGGTGCGCTTCGCCGCGGCCGCCGAGACCAAGCGTGCCTTGAGAGACGTGCTGGCTTACCGGCTCTATCGCGACCTGCGCCGGGGCTGGCGCGTCACCGCCCCCAACCTCGAGCAGTGCGGCCTGCTCGAGATCCGCTACCAGTCGCTCGACGACGTCTGCGCGGCCGAGGACGTCTGGGCGGACAAGCACGCCGCGCTGGCCAGCGCCAGCCCCGACACTCGGCGCGAGGTCGCCAAGGTCCTGCTCGACTTCATGCGGCGATCGCTGGCGATCAAGGTCGACTACCTCGAGCGGACCGCCCAGGAGCGGATGCAGCAACTGAGCAGCCAGAAGCTCAAG
The DNA here is from genome assembly GCA_963830625.1 of uncultured Isosphaeraceae bacterium. Lineage (GTDB taxonomy): Bacteria > Planctomycetota > Planctomycetia > Isosphaerales > Isosphaeraceae > CAWHMZ01. The sequence goes on from CAWHMZ010000021.1 coordinate 36,886, forward strand.
CCGCCCTGGGGCCTCGATGAAAACGAGACGCTGGACTACGCCGCCATCCTCTATCCCCGCTCGCACGCAGGGCAACCAGGACGACCGCGCAGAACATCTACCTCTCGCCGCGCGGCGGTTTCGGCCAGTACCTCGGCCGGCGGTCGACCTTCCCGAGCGTTTTCGGTCAGCTCGACCTCGACCACCGCATGCTGGTCATCTCGCGACCTGCTGGAAGCGCTTCGCATCGCCGGCTTGGTCGAGATCGTCGACCGGCCGACGGCGCCGGACGAGGTCGCCGGCTACCAGGTTCCGGCCTCTGCGATGGTCTGGGTCGCGGGCGACGGAACCAAGGCGTTTCACGACCCGATCACCGTCCCCAGCCTGCCTGATGCCGGTGGTCGGACCAACCCCTACTTCGTCGAGTTCTACCGGACCGTCGCAGCCGAGCTGCTGGGTCTCGAGGCCCGCGAACACACGGCCCAGGTCCCGTACGAGTACCGGCTCGACCGCGAAGAGCGATTCCGCTCCGGCAACCTGCCGGTCCTGTTCTGCTCGCCGACGATGGAGCTGGGCGTCGACATCGCCGAGCTGAACGTCGTCAACCTGCGCAACATTCCGCCGACGCCGGCCAACTACGCGCAGCGCAGCGGGCGCGCCGGCCGGAGCGGACAGCCCGCGCTCGTCTTTTCCTACTGCGCAACCGGCAGCCCGCACGACCAGTACTTCTTCAATCGCCCGGAGCGCATGGTCGCCGGCGCCGTCGCACCACCGCGCATGGACCTGGCCAACGAAGATCTGATCCGGGCCCACATCCACGCGATCTGGCTGGCCGAGACCCGCCAGAGACTGGGGATCTCGCTCAAAGACATCCTCGATTTGACCCAGTACCCCGAGCTGCCGCTGCTGGAGTCGGTGCGGGACAACCTCGCCGCCGCGATGCCATCGGCAGCGGGCGATGGCTCGGGCCAAGCGGGTTCTGGCCAGCCTCGACGACGAGCTGCGCGGCTCCGACTGGTTCACCGACACCTGGCTCGAGGACGCGGTCAACCAGGCCTGCCAGCGCTTCGACGCGGCCTGCAACCGCTGGCGCGGGCTCTACCGCTCGGCGATGGCCCAGCGCGACCTGCAAAACCGCATCATCGGCGACGCCTCGCGTCAAGTCGACCGACAAGGACCGGGCCAAAATGCTCCGTCACGAGGCCGAGTCGCAGCTCGACCTGCTCACCGAGGCGACCAACATCGCGCAGGCCGATTTCTACAGCTATCGCTATTTCGCCAGCGAAGGTTTCCTGCCGGGCTACAACTTCCCCCGCCTGCCGCTGTCGGCCTACATCCCGGCGCGGCGGCGCAGCAGACCCGCGACGAGTTTGTTTCCAGGCCGCGGTTCCTGGCGATCTCGGAGTTCGGGCCTCGCTCAATCCTTTATCACGAAGGCTCGCGCTATCAGATCAACCGCGTGATCCTGCCCGTCGAGGAAAGCGAGCGGCTCCCCACCGAGCAGATCAAGCTCTGCCCGCAGTGCGGCTATCTTGCATCCCATGCCGGACGACGCCGGCCCCGACTGCTGCGACCGGTGCGGGGCGCAGCTCGACCGCGCGCTCCCGTCGCTCTTCCGGCTCCAAAACGTTTCGACCAAGCGCCGCGAGAAGATCAACTGCGACGAGGAGGAACGTCTCCGCCTCGGATACGAGATCCAGACCGCGGTGCGCTTCGCCGAGCAAGGCGGCCGCCCATCGTACCGAACCGCCGCCGTCGTAGCACGACGGGGCCCGAGATCGCGACCCTGGCCTACGGCCAGGCCGCGACGCTCTGGCGGATCAACCTCGGCGAGAACCGCCGCAAGGTCAAGGAGCAGCGCGGCTTTGTCCTCGACATCGAGCGGGGCTACTGGGCACGCAGCGAGCAGGCCGCGGCCGACGAGGGCGACGAGCCGGACCCGATGACTCCCCGGACCGCACGGGTCATTCCCTATGTCGAGGATCGGCGCAATGCCTTGCTGCTCGAGTTTCAAGAGCCATACGAAACCGCCGTCATCGCATCGCTCCAGGCTGCGCTCAAGAATGCGATCCAGGTGCGCTACCAGCTTGAAGACGGCGAGCTGGCGATCGAGCCCCTGCCGACGCGGGACAAGCGCCGCCTGATCCTGATCTACGAATCGGCCGAGGGCGGCGCCGGCGTGCTCCGCCGGCTGGTCGAAGATCCGGACGCGCTGCCGCGGCGTCGCCAGGGAAGCGCTGCGGATCTGCCATTTCGACCCCGAGACCGGGCGATGATCGCCGCCGCGGAGACAAGGCCCGCGAAGACTGCGAGGCCGCCTGTTACGATTGCTTGATGAGCTACACAAACCAGCCCGACCACGGGCTGCTCGATCGCAAGTTGATCCAGCCGGTCCTGAGCCTGTTGGCGCAGGCCCACGTCGCTTCCGCTCCGGCTGCCTCGAGCCGGTCGGAGCATCTGGACCGGCTGCTCAGGCTGGCCGGGTCAGAGCTCGAGCGCGCCTGGCTGCGCTTCCTCGACGCTCGCGACCATCGCCTGCCCACCGGGTGCGCAGGAGCTGATCGCCCAGGCGGGGACGCGGCCCGACTTCGTCTACAGCGGCCATTACACCGTGATCTACGTCGACGGCCCGGTGCACGCTGTACGCCGACCGGCATCGCCGCGACCTTGACGTGACCGAGCGGCTGGAGGACCTGAGCTACACGGTCATTCGCTTCGGCCACCAGGACGACTGGGCGGCCATCATCGCCCGCTACCCGAGCATCTTCGGCGCCGGGAGGCACGAATGACCTTCGCCGTCGGCTCGCTGGTGAAGGCGCGGGACCGCGAATGGGTGGTGCTGCCCGAGTCGACCGACGACCTGCTGGTGCTGCGGCCCGCTGGGCGGGACCGACGACGAGGTCACCGGGATCTACCTGCCGCTGGAGCCGGTCGAGCCGGCCCGCTTCGACCTTCCTGATCCGACCAGGGTCGGCGATTTCACCTCGTGCCGGCTGCTGCGCGACGCGGTGCGGCTCGGCTTCCGCTCCAGTGCCGGCCCGTTTCGCTCGTTCGCCCAGCTCGCCGTCGAGCCGCGGCCGTACCAGCTGGTCCCGCTCTTGATGGCCTTGAAACTCGACCCGGTGCGGCTGCTGATCGCCGACGACGTCGGCATCGGCAAGACGGTCGAGGCGTGCCTGATCGCGCGCGAGCTGCTCGACCGCGGAGAGGCGCAAAATCTGGCGGTGCTCTGCCCGCCCCACCTCGCCGAGCAGTGGCAGGCCGAGCTGCGCAGCAAGTTCAACATTCGCGGCCGAGCTGCTCCTGCCCAGCACCGTCGACACGGCTCGAGCGCGACCTGCAGCGTGGGCCAGTCGCTCTTCGAGTACTACCCGCATCTCATCGTCTCGACCGATCTCATCAAGTCAGACCGCCGCCGAGCGACTTCCTGCGCGGCTGCCCCGAGCTGGTCATCGTCGACGAGGCCCACACCTGCGCATCCCAGGGCGGAAGCTCGGCGCGGCCGGCACCTGCGCAACCAGCTCTTGAAGGGGCTGTCCGCCGACCAGGATCGCCACCTGATCCTGGTCACGGCGACGCCGCACAGCGGCAAGGAAGAGGCATTCCGTTCGCTGCTCGCCTTGCTCAAGCCCGAGTTCGCCGAGCTGCCGGACGACCTGAGCGGCCCGGATCGCGAGCCGGACCGTCGCAGGCTCGCTCAGCATTTCGTCCAGCGCCGGCGCGGCGACATCCGCCACTACCTCGACGCCGACACGCCGTTTCCCGAACGCGCGGACTCGGAGGCGACCTACAAGCTCTCGTCGGAATACAAGCGCCTCTTCGACCGCGTGCTGGCCTTCGCCCGCGAGACGGTCCAGGACGATCAAGGCGGCGCTCGCTTCCGCCAGCGCGTGCGCTGGTGGTCGGCCCTGGCCTTGCTGCGCTCGATGGCCTCGAGCCCGGCCGCCGCCGCGGCGACCCTGCGCAGCCGGGCCGCCGTGGCGAATGCCGAGACCGCCCGAAGACGCCGACGAGATCGGCCGGCGCACGGTGCTCGACCTCGAGGAAGACGAGGGAGCCGAGCGGCTCGACGTCACGCCGGGCGCCGACCCGACCGAGCCGGATGCGCCGGGCGAGGACGAATCCCTGCACCGCCGCCTGCTCGCCCTGGCCCGCGACGCCGAGGCGTTGTGCGGCGATCACGATGAAAAGCTCAAGAAAGCTGCCAAGCTGATCAAGGAGCTCATGAGCGAGGGCCATCGCCCGATCGTCTTCTGCCGCTTCATTCCCACCGCCGAGTACCTGGCCAACGAGCTGAGAAGCCGCCTGCCGAAGGGCGTCGAGGTCGCGGCGGTCACCGGCACGCTTGCCGCCGGCCGAGCGCAAGGAGCGCGTGTTGCAGCTAGCGCGGTTCGCCCAAGCGGGTTCTGGTCTGCACCGACTGCCTGAGCGAGGGCATCAACCTCCAGGAGCACTTCGACGCCGTCGTCCACTACGACCTTTCGTGGAACCCGACCCGCCACGAGCAGCGCGAGGGGCGAGTCGACCGCTACGGGCAGCCGACCAAGGTCGTCCGCGTCGTCACCTACTACGGCGTGGACAACCAGATCGACGGGCTGGTGCTCGACGTCTTGATCCGCCGGCACAAGGCGATCCGCAGCTCGCTCGGCGTTTCCGTTCCGGTCCCCGCCAACACCAACCAGGTGATCGAGGCCGTCGTCGAGGGCCTGCTCTTGCGCGGCAAGAAAGCCACCACCGAGCACCAGCCGTTCCTGCCGTTCGGCGACTTCGAGACTCAAAAGGAAGACGCTCTTCAGTGAATGGGATGCTGCCGCCGATCGCGAGAAGCGGTCGCGAACGATGTTTGCCCAGGAGACGATCAAGCCCGACGAAGTGCTTGCCCGAGCTGCAAGCCGTCCGGCGGCGATCGGCTCGGGCGTCGACGTGGCGCGGTTCATGCGCGACGCGCTCCGTCTGCACCGAGGCGTCGTTACCGAACGCGGCGACGGCCAGGTCCGGATCGAGCTGGCCGAGCTGCCGCGTGCTCTCCGCGAGCGAATCGACGCCCCCGGCGACACGTCCTCATCGCCCGCTTCGAGCTGCCGGTCCCCGAAGGGGTCGCGTATCTGAATCGGACGCACCCGGTGGTCGAAGCCGTGGCGACCCACGTGATGGACACGCGCTCTCGACCCGCGCGCTGAAGGCGTGGCCCGCCGCGCCGGGGTCATGCGCACGGGCCAGGTTCCAGCGGCGGACGACGCTGCTGCTGCGTGCGCTTCCGCTATCACATCATCACGCGCAAGGGCGACGAGGAGAGCAGCCTTGCTGGCCGAGGACTGCCAGCTCCTCGCCTTCGCCGGCTCGCCGCAGAACGCCGAGTGGCTCGACGACGACCAAGCCGCGGCGTTGCTCGACGCCGAGCCCGAGGCGAACGTACCGCCGGAGCAGGCGGTCGACTTCGTCCGCAAGGTGGTCGAGGGATACGACCGCGATCGCCCCTCACCTGAACGACGTGGCAAAGCGTCGCGGGGACGAGCTGCTCAAAGCCCACCGCCGCGTTCGCGAGGCCTCGCGCCGCAAAGGAGTCAGCCAGAGGGTCGAGCCCACGCTGCCGCCCGACGTGCTGGGTATCTACGTGTTCTTGCCCAAACTCTGAGGGGTCGATGTGCGCAGCGAGGTTCAAGCCCCGTGAGGGGCGACATCATAGAGGCGGGGGTGTAAACCCCCGTATGAGGAGCCCGAACGGTCGCCCGTATTTAGTGCCAAGCCCCGTGAGGGGCGGAATCATAAAGGCGGGGGTGTAAACCCCCGAATTGGGGTGCGAACCCCGTATGAGGTTCCCGAACGGTCACCCGTATTTAGGCCCAGCCCCGTGAGGGGCGACATCATAGAGGCGGGGGTGTAAACCCCCGAATTGGGGTGTGACCCCCGTATGAGGAGCCCGAACGGTCGCCCGTATTTAGTGCCAAGCCCCGTGAGGGGCGACATCATAGAGGCGGGGGTGTAAACCCCCGAATTGGGGTGTGACCCCCGTATGAGGCCCCCGAACGGTCGCCAGTATTTAGTGCCAAGCCCCGTGAGGGGCGACATCGTAGAGGCGGGGGTGTTAACCCCCGAATAAGGTGCAAACCCCCGCGTACGAGGCCCCCGAATCGTCACGCGCATGTAATCCCGAGACCCGTGAGGGGCGACATCATAGAGGCGGGGGTGTGAACCCCCGTATGAGGTGCAAACCCCCGCGTACGAGGCCCCCGAATCGTCACGCGCATGTAATCCCGAGACCCGTGAGGGGCGACATCATAGAGGCGGGGGTGTGAACCCCCGTATGAGGTGCAAACCCCCGCGTACGAGGCCCCCGAATCGTCACGCGCATGTAATCCCGAGACCCGTGAGGGGCGACATCATAGAGGCGGGGGTGTGAACCCCCGTATGAGGTGCAAACCCCCGCGTACGAGGCCCCCGAATCGCATGTAATCCCGAGCCCCGTGAGGGGCGACATCATAGAGGCGGGGGTGTGAACCCCCGAATGAGGTGCAAACCCCCGCGTACGAGGCCCCCGAATCGTCACGCGCATGTAATCCCGAGACCCGTGAGGGGCGACATCATAGAGGCGGGGGTGTGAACCCCCCTATTGTGGTGTAAACCCCCGGACAACCACCATGGCGAACACCCTGACCAACCTCCTCTACCACGTCGTCTTCAGCACCAAAGATCGCGAGCCATTGATCCGTGACGCGTTCCGTGACGAGCTCGAGAAGTACATCGCCGGAATCATCCGAAACGAAGGCGGCATCCAACTTGGCATCGGCGGCGTGGCGGATCACATTCACATCGTCGCGAAATTCAAGCCCGATCGCTCGGTCGCCGAGATGGTCCGCCTGATCAAGGCGAATTCCTCCAAGTGGGTTAACGAAGAGCACGGCGGGCCGGGCCGTTTCGCATGGCAATCGGGGTACGGGGCCTTTTCGGTGAGCCAATCGCAGCTTGATAAATTGCTGGCCTATGTGGCAAACCAGGACGCCCATCACCGCACGCGTTCGTTCCAGGATGAGTATCGAGATTTTTTGAACAGACACGGAATCGAGTTCGATGAACGTTATCTTTGGGGATGAATCTAGATTTCGGATTGGGTTTTGTTGGGGGCTGGTCGCCATGATGGCACCTCGGGGCTCACGCCCAACTCGGGGCTCACGCCCCGAGCTATATGATGCCACCCCGCTGGGGCTGGGGTCACGGCGATTCACCGCCCGCTCTCCATCTCGGGGCTCACGCCCCGAGCTCTATGATCTCGCCCCGCTGGGGCTGCGATCACGGGAACTCTCCGGACGCCTCTCCATCTCGCCACCTCGGGGCTCACGCCCCGAGCTATATGATGCCGCCCCGATGGGGCTGCGACGGCGGAATCGTGCGGTCGGCGCTCCATCTCGGCACCTCGGGGCTCACGCCCCACTCGGGGCTCGCGCCCCGAGCTATATGATCTCGCCCCGATGGGGCTGCGATCACGGAGACACACCGGACCACTCTCCATCTCGCCACCTCGGGGCTCACGCCCCACTCGGGGCTCGCGCCCCGAGCTATATGATCTCGCCCCGATGGGGCTGCGATCACGGAAACTCACCGTTCGCCCGTTGCCTCTCAGGGCCCCGATGATGCAATCGAAACGGCGCGACCTGTTCACGACTGTTCGCACGGAGGGATCGATCCTCCCCGCGGATCTGCTCCAGCGCATCGTCGCCAGCGATGCCACTCTCGACGGCTTGACACCGGCCTCCTACCACCTGGCCGAGGGCGAGAAGCTGAACGAAGCGATCAATCGATCCTGGAACCGACTCGTCGGCGTTTGGTCTGGCTTCCAATCGCTGCTGGCGAAGCTGCCGCCCGCCGACCCGGCGACGAGCCCGACGCGCGAGAAATGGCTGCTCCCGCTGTTCCAGGAGCTCGGCTACGGCCGACTGATCGCGGCCAAGCCGATCGAGATCGACGGCAAGTCGTACGCTGTCTCGCACAACTGGCAGCACGCGCTCATTCACCTGGTCGGCTTCCGCGTCGACCTCGGTCGTCGCCAAACCGGCGCCGCCGGTGCCACCCGGACGAGCCCCCACAGCCTGGTCCAGGAGCTCCTCAACCAGTCCGACGATCACCTCTGGGGCTTTCTCTCCAACGGCCGCAGCTTGCGAATCCTGCGCGACAACGCGAGCCTGACTCGCCAGGCCTTTGTCGAATTCGACCTCGAAGCCATGATGTCCGGCGAGGTCTACGCCGACTTCGCGCTGCTCTGGCTCTTGTGCCACCAGTCGCGGGTCGAGGCGGAACGACCCGCCGAATGCTGGCTCGAGCAATGGTCGAAGGCCGCCCAGGAACAGGGGACGCGCGCCCTCGACCAGCTTCGCCGGCGGCGTCGAGACGGCGATCGCGGTCTTTGGACGCGGCTTTCTGTCGCACGCGCGAAACGGCGGACTGCGCGACAAGCTCCGCGCCGGCAATCTCAACGCCCAGGACTATTATCGCCAGCTCCTGCGGCTGGTGTATCGGCTGCTGTTCCTCTTCGTGGCCGAAGACCGCGAGCTGCTGCTCGACCCGGCAGCCGAGCCCGCTGCGCGCGAGCGCTACGACGAAATACTACGCCACCGACCGTCTGCGGCGGCTGGCCGAGCGCCGGCGCGGCACGCAGCACGTCGATCTCTACCGTGGTCTGTCGCTTGTCATGGACAAGCTCGGCAGCGACGAGGGCTGCCCCGAGCTGGCCCTGCCGGCGCTGGGCAGCTTCCTCTGGTCGCGCGAGGCGATCGCCGACCTGGCCGGCTGCGACCTGGCCAACGCCGACTTGCTCGAAGCGATCCGCGCCCTCGCCTTCACGATCGACGGCCAACACGCGGCGCGCGATCGATTACAAGAACCTCGGCTCCGAAGAGCTGGGCAGCGTCTACGAGTCGTTGCTCGAGCTGCACCCCGAGCTGAACACCGCGGCCGGCACATTCGAGCTGAGAACGGCCGCCGGGAACGAGCGAAAGACGACCGGCAGCTATTACACGCCCGGCGAGCCTGGTCGCCTGCCTGCTCGACTCGGCGCTCGATCCGGTTCTGGCCGAGGCGGCCAAGCAGCCCGACCCCGAGGCGGCGATCCTCAAGCTGAAGGTGTGCGATCCGGCCTGCGGCAGCGGCCACTTCCTGATCGCCGCGGCGCACCGGATCGCCAAGAAGCTGGCGGCCGTGCGCACCGGCGACGAAGAGCCGTCGCCGGAGGAAATCCGCAAGGCGATCCGCGACGTGATCGGCCATTGCGTCTACGGCGTCGACATCAATCCCGACGCCGTCGAGCTGTGCAAGGTCGCCCTCTGGATGGAGGCGCTGGTCCCCGGCAAGCCGCTGTCGTTCCTCGACCATCACATCCAGTGCGGCAACAGTCTCCTCGGCGCGACACCGGCACTCCTGAAGCGCGGCATTCCCGACGCGGCCTTCGAGCCGATCGAGGGCGACGACAAGGCCGTCTGCCGCGACTATCGCAAGCAGAATCGCGACGAGCGCGGCCGGCAGACCACGATGTTCGACATGTTTGCCAAGTCCGAGTTCATCCGGCTCTCCAACGTCGCCCCGGCCCTGGCCCGCATCGAGACCATGGGCGACGAATCGATCGCGGCCCTTCACGCCAAGGAGCAGGCGTACCGAGAGTTCAAGGAGTCGATGCCCTATGAGTTCGCGCGGCTCGCTGGCGGATGCCTGGTGCGCCGCGTTTGTGATTCCCAAGGTCTTCGTTCCTCCTCTCGAGCCACGGGTCACGCTCACCGAGTCGACCTTCCGCAAGCTCGAAAACAACCCCAACGTCGTCGCCCGCGAGGTCAAGGACGAGATCGCCAGGCTGGCCAGGCTCTTACCGTTTCTTCCATTGGCACCTCGCGTTCCTGAACGTGTTTCGGCCCAAGGCGAGCGATGAGATCGGCGACGACGACATCCTGGGCTGGGACGGCGGGTTTGACGTCGTGCTGGGGAATCCACCGTGGGAGACGTATCGAGCTGCAGGAAAAGGAGTGGTTCGCCCAGCGACGTCCCGACATTGCCAACGCTGCCAACGCGGCCGAGCGTGCAGGACGGCCATCGAGCGACTCGCAGAGGAAGACCCCGCGCTGTTCGCTGCGTTCCTCGACGACCACAGACGGGCCGATGGCGAGATCCACTTGATCCGCAGACACCGGTCGATTCCCGCTTACTGCGGTCGGGAAGACGTCAACAGTTACACGCTTTTCGCTGAGTTGAACCGACAGCTCATTGGGCCGACGGGCAGGGTCGGCTGCATCATCCCTTCCGGAATCGCGAGCGACGACACAACTAAGGCATTCTTCCAGGACCTGATCCAATCGAGTGCGCTCGTCAGTCTGCACAGTTTCGAAAACGAAGAGTTCCTCTTCCCGGCGGTCCACCACTCGACAAAGTTCTGCCTCATGACGCTCACCGGCTCAAGGCGACCATCCAGCGAGGCCGATTTCGCGTTCTTCTGCCGCCGCACCGAGCAGCTCCGAGAACCCGATCGCCATTTCACGCTCACGGCCGATGAGATCCGGCTGATGAACCCCAATACGGGGACCTGCCCGATCTTCCGGTCCAAGCGCGACGCCGAGATCAACAAGGCGATCTACCGGCGCGTGCCGGTCTGATTCGCGAGGAGGGACCGCCCGAGCGGAATCCATGGGGGATCTGCTTCCTGGCAAGGACTGCTTCAACATGGCCAACGACTCCGGGCTGTTTCGCACGCGGGAGCAGTTGGAAGCCGACGGCTGGACTCCTCGACGGCAACGTCTTCCGTCGTGGCGATCAGACCTATCTGCCGCTCTACGAGGCGAAGATGGTCCACCACTTCGACCATCGATTCGGCACGTATGAGGGCCAGACCGACTCCCAGGCCAATCAGGGCAAGCTGCCAGAGTTCGACGATGCCCAGCATGCCGATCCTGACCGAGTCATCCTGCCCTGGTACTGGGTGCCTGCCGAAGAGGTGCAAGAGCGGCTTGCCGGGCGGTGGGACCGGCAATGGCTCCTCGGATGGAGGGATGTGTGCCGGAATACGGATACGCGCACAGTGATCGCGAGCCTGCTCCCGCTCTACGGAATCGGACACAAGCTTCCGGTAATGCTCCCCACGGCCGCGCCAGCGACGATTACGGCGTGCCTCTATGCGAACCTTGATTCTTACGTTCTCGATTACGCAGCGCGCCAGAAGTTGGGCGGGACATCGCTAAGTTACTTTCACCTCAAGCAGCTCCCCGTCCTGGGCCCTGATACCTACGACCGCTCGTGGGGCTGGTCCGCGAGGGAGACGGTCGGTTCGTGGCTCTCGCCGCGCATCCTCGAATTGATTTACACCGCGTGGGATCTCGCCCCGTTCGCCGGCGACTGCGGCTACGACGGCCCGCCGTTCCGCTGGGACAGCGCTCGGCGCTTCCTGATCCGCTGTGAGCTCGACGCCGCCTTCTTCCACCTTTACGGAATCAACCTCGATGACGCGGCGTACATCCTCGACACCTTTCCGGTCGTCCGGAAGAAGGACGAGGCAGAGCACGGCGAATACCGGACCAAGCGGGTGATCCTGGAGGTCTACGATCGGATGGCTGAGGCGATCCGAACCGGTGTCGCGTATGAGACGCTCCTCGACCCGCCGCCGGCCGATGCGCGGGTGGCACATCCGCCGCGCGAAATCTCTAAATGACTGGAGGAACTGTCTCCAAAAGGATCAGGGCGCATCGTCGCGCTATCGTTATAGTCGTAAGGGTCGCGGCCTCGACGAGCTTGCAATCCAATCGCCTGATCCGTCGCCAGCGCACGGTGGATTCGGAGTCGGATGCGATTGCCTCGCGCCCGACCGCCAGGGAGGCGTTCAACCCACCGCATCCTGCCGTTGACGTCGTGCAGAGCGTCGGCTGCGCGCGGTATAAAGACCTCGGTCCTCGGACCTATGCATAAGTCACGCCGGGAGACGGCCAATGCCAGGCGACAACCCTAGCGCTGCAGAAATCGTTCGGCACCTCCCGCATCGGCTGCAGCTCAGGTTTGCAAACCTCGGGCCGTTCGTGACGGCGGTCATCGATGAAACCTGCTCGCGCTTGAAGAAGGAAACGCTCACCGACCGCGAGTCCGTCGAAATGATTCAATTGGCAGCGCTGATCTACACGCTCGACCACTTCTTTCGAGCTGGAACCAGGGCAGCGCAAGATTCTGCCAGAACATTCGAGCGTTTCGGCTTGACCGGATTCCGCGTCGGGTCGACGCAGTTCACGGCTGACAACCCAGAAACGATGCGTGGTGAGCGAATCGCGGCGAGCCTGGAAATGATGATTGCCGGAACCCTCTTGGGCCGCGAGGTCCGACGCGCTCGTTCGATGGAGCAGCTAATTGAATCCTTGGTCAAGGAGATCGCAAATGGCACGGCCTTGGATTAATCAGACCGCCTTGAAATCTACCCTGGCCGGTTTCTTTCGCGACAACAAGGCGGAGGTTACACACTTTGGGAACACTGTCAATCAATGCTTTGAAGCGTATGTTTTTGCTTCGATGGTTAACTGGTACAGGGAGCAGGGATGGGACGTTCGCTTCGAGCATCCGGACGGTGAAGCGAAAATGGCCAGGCTCAAGTTCAGCACGAGGGGAAAGCCCAATAAGTATACATTCGCGGTTTGCAGCAAGTCCGGACTGAGGGTACAAGTTCGACATTCGCTCCGCGTCGCGACGCAGCACTTCACCGGCGATCAAGCTCATCCTGCGAACGTCGTCTTAGATGCCGCAGTAATCGAGGACTGCGATCTGTCGCAGCACACGACGAACAACGCGGTCGAAAACCAAAGGCTGATCACATTTGCGGAAGCCAAGCACATGTCTGCCTTTGCTGAGTTAGTGGTCGGATTCATCGGGATGGTACATGAGATGTGCCCTTATCGCCTGGCCTCGGCCACCAAGGCAAAGCCACAAAAACTGGCGCCCCACCCGTTGCCGTTCCTCTACGTCAGCGGGCACCTGTTTCCAACGGCTCGTGGAATCTTGGAAACGATGGTACACCGTAACATGGACGTCACGATCTATGACTATACTACCAACCTCACTGAACTACGCCCGCACGTCAGGCTCGTTCCTGACACGCGACCAAAGAAACAGCAGCGACGGGTCGCGGCGAAGCGCTAACCGGGGTTAAGCGTCCGAGATTCCCAGGGGTGTGCGCAGTGGTAAGCCCGCGCAGGCGGACGACCCCGGATTTGTTTGCCGGAAGTGGTGCACCTATTCGCGGCCTGCCCGCGCGGGCGACGCAGTGCGTCAGGCGGCAGGCGATCGGGCAACGGCGCGCCGCGGCGCACTACGGTGACCGCGATCTGTTCGCGCACCGCCGGTCGCGGCAATTATTCGGCCGCAGGCCGAAAAATAGAGCTGGAGAGCAGAGAAAGTAGTGAGGAGAGCTAGGAAGAAACGCGAACAACCTTAATTCTTCGGGACGCCACGATGCCCAAGGGCAGGAGAATCACCCGGCGCAGGCAAGCCGGCCCGCCTGCTTCGCTGGTGCCGGCGATCGCTGCCGGACCTTGAACACCGAGGCGGCGTCCGGGTGCAATGGTCTCACCGGTGGTGAGACTTGCTACTGACCGCGCAAGCGGGACCCACCTGCGGCGCACGGCGGCCAAGGAAGTGCTTACGGTGGACGATCGCGGTGCCATTCGTCGGGCTCATCGGGATAAAAAAACCTCGGCGATCGGGCTCGGCGTCGGTGCCATGCCGGCCGCGTTGGTCGTCGTGCGCACGGGGTCGCCGGATGCGAGACAACCGGACCGAGGAAGCGCTCATCGCGTGACCGGCGAGATCGGGGAATTCGTATTCGGCGTCAGTCGCTCGACATCAGCAACGCCAACGCTTCCTTGTGTCGCTTGCTAAGCCCTTCCGCGTTGTTGACCTGTGCCTCAAGCTCCGAATCGAAGTGTATCGGGCGAAACAAGGGATCTCGTCGCGCCAGGTAGGTCGGCGACAAGAGGTAGTTTGGCGTTAGCACCGATCTACCGCATCTCAGTATATGATTTAAAACGATAAGCAGCTTCTCGGGGTTTCTTGTGATGCCCTTGAACGAAGGCGCAAAGAACAGATCGAGCTCTCCCGCCTTGGCTAGCGTCATTGCTTGCAGAAGTTGATCATCCAGCCTCGGATCGATTCCGCTTGCAACGACCACGTGATGCTCAACATCCCTTCTGGCGGCGGGCAGGTCCATCGGCTCCGATTCCCCATCGGGAAGTTCGCATGCAATCTCGTTGTCCGACGAATTGCCCAGTAGCGAGAGAACGTGCCATGCGTTGGGAAATCGGCGAGGCAAGTCGCCGAACACATCCTGCTTGGCCTCGATTTGTACCCCATCGAGATCGGCTGCGTCGAAGTATTTTACCGCTTCGCTCGTGATCCAAGGCATCCGATCATCGGGAAGAAGCGGATTGCGGGATTGCAGCACTTCGCGGTACGGACGTGATGCACCGAGGTCTTCAATCAGGCTGTTTCTGACGGCAACGACGACCAGCGAACGGATTTCCAAGTTGGCGGAACGCGGTTCCCAGAAGGAAGCCTCTTCGGTGCCGAGAACGAGGATGGTGCGACGGAACGACGCATCGTGCCAGTGTGAAAGGACGGATTCCAGCCTTGGCGTGACGTCGTGTGCGACGATCTCCCACTGCCGTTTGCTCAGGCCAAGGGACCGGAGCTGTGGCACGAGTAGCGACTGCGTGTAGCGTTGCGACAGGTTCACTGCGAGGTTCTCCTTGAACGACCTCCACGAGGTACTCCTAGCCGAGGCAATCCATCAGCCACTGCCGACCTAATGGCTCGGACTTCCCATCATACTTGCCGCCCATCATCTGATGCCGGAAAGTTAGTGAGCCCCCGATCCGCCGGATTATCTCCATCGCCCACTGTTGGGCGGTAGCCATTTGACCCTGCTAATCGTCCCCAACGGTGGCCGTCTTCCTGGGAGACACCGTCAGCCGTCTGGTTCTCTTCCCGGCGGCCACCAACCAACCTGTACCCAGAGCGAGCGCGACGCGACGAGTTCCGGCCGGTTCAGTTGAAGAGCGACGACGGTGGCGCGACCGCACGGCGTCGCGCCGCAGATTTCCGTTCCATCAGCAGTCCAGTAAAAATGATCGTGCCATTTCTGCCTTCTCGGGTTCCAGATCCGCACAGTCTTTCCTGTCGCGGGATCTCGCCCCAACGTGCGAACTCCCTTGAATTCGTTGCACGTATGGCAGGCCAGCCAGAGGTTTTCTTCAACCGTGCCGCCGCCCTTGGCTTGAGGAATGACGTGCTCGATGCTCAGGCGAAAGCCCGCAATGCTCTGCGGTGTTCGGCAATATCGGCAGCGATAACCGGCTGCCATGGCGACGCGCTCGCGCAGGCGTGCGCGGCACGCGTGCTTTGCCGGCCATCGTTATACATCCTGAATGTTGGGCACCCGATGCCCTCGGTACTTAAGTAAGAGGGCCGCGTAAGACCGGCGGAGCATGAGGCGGTCGCCATCCAGGCGCAGCTTTACCAACGCATGATCTTCGCGGTCCGTCAGCTCTCCGCGCTGGTTCTTGTCCAGGAGTTGTTCCAGTCGGCGCTGCTTGGCCGGCGACGGGCGACTCTGGAGGATTCTCCGCAGTTTTTCATCGCTGAGATCTTCCATCGCCTCGAGCTCGTCGCGATACGCATTAGGAACTCTTTCGAGCGAGGGCGACGCGGCCCGGACGATGTTCACCAGGGCCTTCTCCAGCGGTTGGTTCATGCCCTTGGCGGCGCGCTTGACGCGCTCATAAACGTCTTCGGGCAGTTCCAGTGTGAGCACTGGGTGGCCCATGATCGGCTCCTTTCCCTTCACGTCCGGCATCGTCACGTGTCATGCGACCCGCGTGAGTAGGTTCAGCGTGTACCGCGAAAAACGGCTGTGCACTCTAGGATACTCAAAGACGGCGAGAACTGTGAACGGACTTGTTGACGGAGCTGGTCTTGGCGCACTCCAAGTGAATGCGCAGCGTTTGGCGGGCATTTTTCGCAACAATTCTCGTGGATCACCAGAGTTCCGCGGGCAGCAATTGCCGGGTGGCGCCGTTCACAGATTTGGAGAGAGTTTTGGTCAGGATGCCACTCTCGTCGGGCTCATCGGGGCGGAAAGCCCATCGGCCGGCGAACCGGGCAAGAGCGCCTAAGCGGTGCCGGCGCCAGGGCTGGCCGGGACGAGACCAGAAAGAAATTGATCGGGCGACGAGAGGCTGCTAGGAAGAAACGTGATCAACCTGAATTCTTCGTGACCAGACGATGCCCAAGGCCAGAAGAATCACCCGGCGCAGCCAAGCCGGCCGCCAGGCTTCGGCCGTACCGGCGGTCGCCGCCGATCCGTTCCCAGGGTGCGCTTCGCGACCTTCCTGGGGCTGACGCCACCAGGCTATTTTCTGCCGCCCCCAGTTCGGGGGCTCACAAATCGGGCGGGTGTCTCCGCGAATTTGTCCTGGGGCTGACGCCACCAGGCTACGTCCTGCCGCCCCCATCGGGAAGATCGGACGTCGTGCATTCGGCCGGATCGCGTAAGTACAATCGGTAGCTTGCCGAAGTTAGTATATATTGGCAGTTGAGTGCTTCGGCATGAAGGCGAAGACGTCGGCGAGAGGGTTCGAAATGGCGGGAAAGTCCAAGCTGCTTGGAAAGACGGCGGCGCAAAGCGCATCGCTCTTGCGAGAGCAGGCGGTCTTTGACGCCAACCTAGCCGGGTGGCTCTCGGATCGCGAGGGAAAGTACGTCGTCATCAAAGGTGACCAAGTTGACGGGTTTTACGAATCCCAGGATGCGACACTCGATGCAGCGTACGCACGGTTCGGCGTTGGCCCGCTACTTGTAAAACAGGTTCTGGCGTCCGAACCGGTGTACCACATTCCAAACGCTGTCATCTAATGCGGCAGATGCGGGTCCCGATCGGGTTGGATGGACCGATCATCGAGCTGATGATCTGGACGCCGCGTGCGATGGCACATGCTCTTGTTCGAGGTGGATGCCGCCGCCGTCGTTCCTGCTGATCCCGGCGTCCTGGGGTTGGTCGGTCGCGACATGCTGGCGCACTGCCAGTTTTTTTACGACGGGCCCAAACAGGAACTGGTTCTCGTGAGGTGGTAAACTGCCGAGTGGACAAAGTGCTGTTCCTGGGCAAGCGTCCGAGATTCGCAGGGGTGTGCGCAGCGGTAAGCCCGCGTGGACAGGCGACCCCGGATTTGTTTACCAGAAGTTGTCAACCTGTTCGTTGCTTGCCCGCGCGGGCGACGCAGTGGGTCAGGCGGCAGGCGATCGGGCAACGTCGCCCCGCGGCGCGCTACGGTGACCGCGGTCTGTTCGCGCACCGCTGGTTTCAGCGCTGCGTTTTTTGTCCCGAGTCCCCCGGCTGGCAGGTCAGGACGTGCTCCGGGTGCTCCACGGCCCATCTGTCCGGCACCAGCAAACCGGCCAATAACGTGAGCGTCCGAAAGACGCATTCTGTCGGGGTTTGGCAACCTGCGAAGCGGACCAATCCGTCCTTTTTCAGGAGTCTACCCGTTCCGAGAATGCCCGGACCTCGAACTCCATGCGCTCGGGCGGCATCGGCCCGAACCTCGGGCCTCTGTGATGGAGACCTACGGTCGCGCGTGTTGCGGCGGTGGAGACCTGCGGTCGCGCCTTTCGGCGGGACAATCCCCCCTCAACTGGCCAGCGGCCATCTTCTCCCCCAGGGGCGAAGAGTGAGACCCCCGCCGAACTGAGTCGCGGGACCCTCGCCGAACAGAGTAGTCGATGCACGCGATTCCGGAACTAATGGAAGCGCTGCTGCCGGACCGCTCGGCTCTGGGGCACCCCGAGCGCGCCCTGTCCCATCGCCTCGAGTGGTCGCGACAGAAGGCCCAGAGTCGGGATCAGCGTCGGCGACTCAGACCACGGTTAACGCAAGACGCCTCGCCACACGGTGCCGACGCCGTTGGACTCAACCTTCCGAGGTTATGGGCGGGTACTCCGCGGGTGGCAGGATCAAAACGCCAGCGACCTCCTGACGGAAATAAGAACCGAAGTGTTCCCAGTCGCCGGTCAGCAGATGGGTCGCTCCGCCATCGATCGCTGCCAGCAGGACCGGCAGGTCCTTCTCGGGAAGGCGGACACCTCGTGGCAGCGTGAAATGCTCGGGCTCTACCAGGTGCACCCTGCGCAGCAACCGGGTCAGCCGGCGTCGCTGCGCAGGTGTTTCAAGGTTTCGCCGGGCCTCATCCACGGCGTAGCCCGACGACAGAAGCTCCACACCAGCCAGCCGCCAGAGCCGGCGGAGCGCGGAACCCGATCGCCAGGCGGCGGAGAGCAAGACGTTGGCGTCCAGGAAGACCCGGTCCACGCGTCAGACGCCCGGGGGCTTGTAGTGTGGAATTGTCTTCGGGTCCAGACCCATACGCCGGACCTCGGCCACGGCGCCGGCGTAATCGGCGGCGTCCATGGCGTTGGACAGAAGGAACTGGGCCTTCCGTTCGGGGGTATAGACCTCGACCGGGAGCACTACGGCCGGCCGGATCAGCACACCAGACTCGCAAGGCTCGGCAATAACAAAGGACCCTTCCTCGATTCCGTAGCGTCGTCGCAGCGCGGCCGGAATCACCACTGTGCCCCGCTTGCCGACCCGGCTCGGCTCGGCTGCCAGGGTTCGCGCTGGCGCGGGACGCGGTCCGGCCTTTCTGGAGGTCGTCGACTTCGGCCGGATCGCCACAGGTTTCTTTGTCGAAGGCATACCATCTTCTCCAAGACCGCAGGGTCGCAGTATTGCCGGATTGTCTGAATATCGGGCACTCTCATTCTTCTGCGCCTTGGCTGGCGGGTCAAGAGGAGCAGGAACGACTTGCGGGGCCAACTCGCTTCGGTTGCCTCTGGATATCCAGGTTGCGCTCGCGCGACCCTGGGCTCTGCTGTGTATCCCCTACGGGGAAACCAACGGCGCGCGGTGCGCGGTGAGCGGTCCGGCGACCCAGGGTGCGCTCGTGCGACCCTGGACTCTGCTGTGTATCCCCTGCGGGGAAAGTGCTCGCCGCGTTTGCTGGCCGACGGGGGCGAACAGTACAACCACAGGAGGCATGTGCTGACCCGTCGCCTCCTGGATTCGCGACAGAAGGCGCACATTCGGGATCAGCGGCGGGCACGCAGTCTTCGGTTGGCGTAAGACGCGGCAGGGCGACGGCGCGCGATGCGCGGGATGCCCGGTCGTGGTCGGCCGAAGCCCGGCGCGCGCTCCGCGTGCGGCCGGGAGTCTCGGACGCTTCTGAGCTCATAGGATTCCGCTTGAATTTTTATCGCAAAGTTGCGATATATTACGCATTGGCCAAGAGCGTGCTTCTCGGGCAGGGCGAGGGGATGCTGGATGCCGCAAACGCAAGTTGTCTTCTATGCGGAGGATGAAGGAGCCGTCCCGATCATCGACTGGCTCGACGGTTTGCCGGAAAAGGCTCAGGTGAAATGCCTTGCTCGCATGAAGCGACTTGAGGACGTGGGCCACGAACTTCGGCGGCCCGAGGCAGATTTCCTGCGTGATGGGATCTATGAACTTCGGATCGGGCTTCAAGGCACCAACTATCGAATCCTCTACTTCTTCCACCGGCAGCTTGCAGTTGTCGTTTCGCATGGACTCACGAAGGAACGACAGGTGCCCCCCCGCGAGATCGACAGGGCGATTGAGCGAATGAAGAAATTTGAAGCCAACCCTAAACAGCACACGTTCAAGCCTGGCCCGAATTAACGGAGTGTTACCCATGGGACGTAAGAGTCGATTTGCGTCTAAAGCCCTTGAATTTGCCTACAATCGCTACGTCGGCAAGGACAAGCACAAGGCGGAAGCCTTCGAAGCAGAGCTTGCAAACGCCGACGTCGTGCGCAAGATTTACGACCTCCGCAGCCAGGCCGGGCTTACGCAGAGAGAGCTCGCCAAGCTGGTTGGGACAACTGCCTCGGTGATTAGCCGCCTTGAGGACGTCGACTATGACGGCCACTCCCTGGCCATGCTGCGGCGCATCGCCGCGGCACTCAACAAGCGGGTCGAGATTCGGTTCGTCACGGCCAAGCAGTCGCCGCGATCGGCCTGAGAGGCGAAGCGTTCCCCCACTGCGATGCGCTTGTTTTCCCAAGCCCCCGACTGCGAGCGGCAGGCCGTGGCCCGGCGTGTGAACGCCGGGAATTGAATCGGATGGTTGCCGAGGTCGGCGTCCGAGATAGCATCCTTGCGGGGTCTGGTAGCCTGCGAAGCGGACCGATTCGTCCGTTCTCAGGAGTTTACCCTGTGCCGAGAATCCCGGACCTCGAGTTCCATGCGCTCGGGCAGAATTGGCTCGAGCCTTGGGCTTGCTTTGGTGCCGGAGACCCGCGGAGGCGCGTTTCGGCGGGACGAACCGCCCTCAACTGGCCAGCGGCCGCCTTCTCCTGCGTCCCCCTCAACTGGCCTGCGGCCGTCTTCTCCCCGAGGGCCAGCCCCCTCACCTGGCCTGCGGCCTGTCCCGAGCGTTCTGTCCTGAGCAGCGTCGAAGGAAGCCGAGGGGCCATCCTCTCCCCGGATCCCCCCTCATCTGGCCTGCGGCCATCTTATCCCCGAGTGGCGGGACAATACCCCCTCAACTGTAAGCGACCGAGATTCCCAGGGACGTGCCGCAGTGGTAAGCCCGCGCGGGCGGGCGACCCCGGATTTGTTTGCCAGAACTAGTGAACCTATTCGCGGCCTGCCCGCGCGAGCGACGCAGTGGGTCAGGCGGCAGGCGATCGGGCAACGGCGCCTCGCGGCGCGCTACGGTGACCGCGGTCTGTTCGCGCGCCGCTGGTCGCGGCAATTTTTCGGCCACGGGCCGAAAAATAGAGCAGGAGAGCAGAGAAAGTAGTGAGGAGACCTACGAAGCAACGTGATCAACCTGAATTCCTCGGGACGTGACGATGCCCAAGGCCAGGAGAATCACCCGGCGCAGCCAATCCGGCGCACCCCCCCGGCTTCGCTGGTGCCGGCGATCGCTGCCGATCCATCCCCAGGGTGCGCTTCGCGACATCTCTTCCAGGGTGCGCTTCGCGACCCTTCGCTTTGGTCTGCAACGCCTTCGGCGTAACGAACATTTCTCTGATGGGATCGATCCTGTCCTGGGGCTGACGCCACCAGGCTACGTCGTGCCGCTCCCGTTCGGGGGCTCACAAACTGGGCGATCGTCCGGGCCAGTGCCGGCGTTTCGACCGCTTCTCTTACTGGTTCAAGGATCTCTTGGCGGATGGTTGGGCAAGGGGGGGGTAATTGTGGTATGCTGAATGCCGTTGCAACGGTGGTTAACCCGTTCCGTGCCGCGGTCCGCGAGCGACTTCTAGCCACCTCGCCGCTGTGCACTTGAGGCAATCATGATCGCGGGAGCAGCTCCGCGGTTCGAGTGGAAGCCGAATCCTGACGGAGCAACGCAGGACGATTCAGGAGGCGTGCGAGATCGCGAGGCGCTGGGGCGTCGAGATTCCCGACTACGTACAATTCTGGATAGACGAATACGATTACCTGGACGAGAATACGACGGCCAAGACCACGACGTTCCGGGAGTTTGAAGGGACGATCGTCGACTGGTCCTGGTTCTTCCACAAGAAGACCGGGAAGATTCCCGTTCTTGATCCGCAAGGACATCATGGCGAGTGACGAGGCCATCGTGGCGGTCATCGGCCATGAGATGTTCGAACTCGAGAGGCTGCGGTCGATCTTCGCAGAGGGTGCACCTGTCGAGAGATGGGAGGCCGAGACCAGCCCGAACAACCCAGGGAACTTCCATTGGCAAGCGTGGGAATATGCAGATGAACTGGTTGCGCGGATGAGGGGGGAGGACGCATGATCAAGAAACTGATCGAGATGTACGACAGCGGTTCCGTTACCGGCTATCAGGTAATGATCGATTGCCTCCAGATGCTCGACCCGGACAACCCGGACCTTGTCCTGTCCGACCTGCCGGAGGAGATCCTCGACGAGATGCTGGAATATGCGCGACGTTACGACCCCCGGCGTCCGCATTCTGCAATCGTTGGTCCCCCCCGCTGAAGACCAAGTGAGGACAGCCGAGCGCTGGATATGTGCCCGCCGTAGCAGGAGTGCCAACCCCGTCAATATGTAATGTGACGGTAAGCGTCCGAGATTCCCAAGGGTGTGCGCAGAGGTAAGCCCGCGCGGGCGGGCGACCCCAGATTAGTTCGCCAGAAGTGGTGCACGTATTCGCGGCCTGCCCGCGCGAGCGACGCAGTGCGGCAGGCGGCAGGCGATCGGGCAACGGCACCTCGCGGTGCGCTACGGTGACCGCGGTCTGTTCGTGCGCCGCCGGTCGCGGCAATTTTTCGGCCACAGGCCGAAAAATAGAGCAGGAGAGCAGAGAAAGTAGTGAGGAGACCTACGAAGCAACGTGATCAACCTGAATTCCTCGGGACGTGACGATGTCCAAGGCCAGGAGAATCACCCGGCGCAGCCAATCCGGCGCACCCCCCCGGCTTCGCTGGTGCCGGCGATCGCCGGCGGACCTTGAACACCAAGGTGGCGTCCACGTGCAATTGTCTCACCGGCGGTGAGACTTTTTGCCAGGGACAGAACGACGCGCCCGATCAAGGCGCCGTTGAGCTGCCGCTCGCGCTTGCTCCATCGCTCCCGCAGCGCCATTCGCAGGGAGAATTCGCGCTCCTCCGGCCGCTTCGACCGGCTCAGAATCAGCAGATTGTGGGTCCAGGGCAATTCTCGCACCAGTGGTGCGACTTTTGGGTCGTCCAGATACATCGCGTGGAACTGTCGCATCCGAAACAGATTCGGCCGGGTGAAGCCCCGCGGGTCTGCGTGCTTCCGGGCGATGTGCGCGGCCAGCTTTTCGACCGCGCCTTCGCCCCAGGTCGCCGATTCAATGTTGCGGCTGATGTACTCACCGATCTGCCGGTAAAGGCAGACCAGCTTCTGATCGACCTGCGCACCGGCGAGCACCAGCCAAAGCGCCCATCGGCTCGGGAGACGACGCGGAGGAGGAGGCGTGAACGAGCTCAAGGCGTTAAAATGACGAGCCAAGGAACCCCGCGCCGACGAATTCGGCCCCTGAGCAATGCAGTGCGCAGAGGAACCACCCATGACGAAAACGGTTCACGGCAAAATCCACGGCAAGACCATCGAGCTTGATGAAGAACTTGGAGTTGCCGAAGGGCAGGAGGTCGAGGTGCAGGTGAAGGTAATACCCAAGATCGCCCGGTGCCTGGAGAAGGATTCCTGCGCACCGAGGGGGCTCTGGCCGACGATACCGAATGGGATTCGATCATGGAGGAAATCCACCAGGCCCGTAAGCTGGAGCGCCGGCCCCAGTCACCCGACCTGGGGGAGCCATGAGCTTTCTCCTCGACACGGACATCTGCTCAGCGCACATGCGGCGGCCGGCGAAGCTGGCCCATCGCTTCATTCAATACACCGGCCAGGTCGCGATCTCCGCCGTGACACTGGCCGAACTTTATGCAGGGGCGTACAAGCACTCGCAGGTGGCTCGGCTGGTGGCCTTGATTAACGACCTCCTGCAAGAAGTGCACATTCCCGATTTTGATTCGTTGTGCGCGGAGAAGTTTGGACAGGTGCGCGGCTCGCTCTTGCAGAAGGGCATTTCCGTCGCCACGACGGACTTGATGATCGCCTCAGCGGCCTTGGTCCATAACCTGACGCTGGTGACGCACAACACGGCCGATTTCCAGAGCATTCCCGGCCTACGCCTCGACGACTGGCTGGCGCCTTGAAGTGATTCGACCGAACGCTCGGACCTGAAGCGTCGCAACCTGCGCGGAGCCCAGCGAATGATTACGGCCGAGGACCACCGTGCCACTCGCCGGGCTCATCGGGATCGAACTTCTAGCCACCAGAGAGCCGACCAAGAGCGCCTGAGCGGTGCCGGAGCCAGGGCGCGCCGGGACGAGATCAGAAAGAAATTGGCCGGGCGCCGAGAGGCTGCTAGGAAGAAACGTGATCAATCGGAATTTCTCCGGTCGTGACGATGCCCATGGCCACGAAAATCAGCCGGCGCAGGCAAGCCGTCCCCCAGACTCTGCCCGTGCCGGCGATCGCCGCCGATCCGTTCCCAGGGTGCGCTTCGCGACATCTCTTCCAGGGTGCGCTTTGCGACCCTTCGCTTTGGTCTGCAACGCCTTCGGCGTAACGAACATTTCTCTGATGGGATCGATCCTGTCCTGGGGCTGACGCCACCAGGCTACGTTCTGCTGCGCCCATTCGGGGGCTCACAAGTTGGGCGGGTGTCTCCGCGAATTTGTCCTGGGGCGGATCAACGTCGGGGACGCAGACCAAGGCGGTGACGTACCGCATACTTGTCCAGCCGTGCGCTGAACGAGACATCAATTCGGCGGCGCTCTGGATCCTCGGCCAGCCGCGATCCCAAGCGACCGCCGTGCGCTGGGCCCGCAACCTGCGGACCAAGATCGCCGCACTCAAGGTCAGCCCAGAGCGCTGCCCGATCGACCCGGATTCCGCCGCTTACGGCGAAGTCGTGCGCGTGCTGCTCTATGGAAAGCGAGGCGGGATCTACCGCGTGCTGTTCGCCATCCGAGGCGCGACGGTTCACGTCTTGACGGTGCGGCACTCGGCGCAACGGAGTCTCGCCGAAGAACTCGCCGAGGATGAGCGCGATCAAACGGGCGAGCCGCGTCACTGAATGACGCCGCGAGCACCCTCCATCCCATCGCCGTGAGCAGTCGCGACGGAAGGCCCAGAGTCGGGATCCGCGTCGGGCACGCAGACCACAGTTGACGCAAAACCCCGCGAGGCGACCGCGCGTTGAAGCACGCTATGCCGAGTCGGTAGGGACCCGTCCTTTGGGAAATCGAGTCGGACCCGATCTACTGGCGAAAGCGGATCGGGCAAGGCGCTGTCGAAATGGAACCGCGACGGCGGACTGAAGACCGGTAGAAACTGTGCAGCCCGGCGGCCGCGTCCGATCGGACCGATCCGACCGATCCGACTGATCAGACGAGGCGGCCGGGGCGGTGCTTCGCCTAGAAACCTTGACACTAGACCCAGCCAGTAATGCGGTCCCGCCTAGAAAACCCGATCTGGGCTGTGCCCGACTTCGGTCGGTCCACTCAGCCACTGGTCACTGCAGCCTGCTCGTCTTCGAATGGAAGCCGCGGCTTGCTGTCACTTGAACGCGCTTTTTCGGCCGACTTGGAGAGGGGGACGGTGCGCGTAGACGTCCATCTGCTGGCCGATGTAAACGTCGACCATGCGTTCGTCAGGCAGCTCGTAAATCACTTGAAGCACGCGCGTATCGACGCGCTCGGAGTTGTAGCCGGTCAAGCTCTGCTTGGGAATGACGTAGGGCTCGACGTAGACGAACTTGAGCGCGAACTGCACCTGGGGACGCCCCTTCAAGGTCGCCACGGCCGGCGCGGCCGTCGAAAAGTAGGGCAGATCATTTTCATCGATGTCGACCCGCACGTGCAGGCGCTTGCTGTCGCCCAGGACGATCATCGGTTCCTTCCAGGCCACGGCGGCAAACTGGCCGAGCCGCACGTTGAGCTGAAGCACCTCGCCGTCCATCGGGGCGCGGCACCGTGAGCCGCTCGAGATTGGTATTGATGTTGTCGATCTGGCTCTCGGCCAGCGCGACCGTGGCCCTGGCGATTTCGATGTCTTCTTTCCAGCTTCCGGCCAGCAGGCGCTCGAGGTCGGCCTTGGCCCGGGCGTAGCCTGCCCGGGCAGCATAGAACGAGTAGCGGTCCTTGTCGTAATCGCTGGCGGCGAGCATCTTGCGGTCGAACAACCGCTCGGTGCGCGCGAACGCCGCCTCGGCGTCGTCCATCTTGGACCGCGCTTCCTCGGCGACCGCCTTGGCCGGCGGAACGTCCTCGGGACGCGGGGCCGCGATCAGCTTGTGGAGCTGTGCCTGGGCCGAGACCAGCTCGGCCTGGCGCACCGCGAGCTGCGCCCGGTACTCGCGGTCGTCGATTCGAAAGAGCGGCGCGCCCGACTTGACCTTCTCGCCTTTCTTGACATAAACCTGGGTAACCACGCCGGGAATGTTCACTCCGATCGGAATGTTCTCGCGCCGCGCCTCCACCAGCCCCGATCCGGCGATCATGGCCACGCGCTCCGGCCGCGTCGGCGGCTCGACCAAGGGCGTCGCCGGCGGGGGCGCCTGCCGCGCCAGCACGACCTGGTAAACTGCCAAAGAGGCACCCAATATCGCCAGCAACGGCAATCCATATTTTGTAAACATGAATTTATCCAATCAAGAAAGAGATGGAGAATGAAAGGGCGCTGCGGGCCGGGGCGCGGCCTCGCGCGGCTGGTCTTCGACGGCAACGATGCGGCCGTCGTCCATGTGCGCGATCCGGTCGCCGAAGCCGAAGACGCGGTTGTCGTGCGTCACCACAACGACGGCGCGGTCGGGCACAACGGCGGCCTGTGCGCACCAGCTCCATGACGGTCATCCCGGTCTCGTGGTCAAGCGCGGCGGTCGGTTCATCGCACACCAGAAGGGCCGGTTCGTGGACCAGCGCCCGCGCGATGGCCACGCGCTGCATCTGACCGCCGGAAAGCTGGCGCGGCAGGCTCGATAGCCGCGAGCCCATGCCGATCGATGCCAAGACTTGGCCGGCCTTCTTCACGGCCCGCTCGCGCGACCAGCCGGCGATCACCAGTGGAATCGCCGCGTTCTCGGCCGCCGTGAGCGCGGGCAAAAGGTTGTACTGCTGAAAAACAAAGCCGATGTTCCGGCGCGAAACTGCGTCCGCGCGCGGTCGGAGAGCGCCGTCATCTCGCAGCCGAAGATGCTCACTGTGCCCGAGTCGCTGTTCAAGATGCCCGCGATCACCGACAGCAGGGTTGTCTTGCCGCAGCCCGACGGACCGACAATCAGGGTCATCTGGCCGCGATAAATGTCCCAGTCGATTCCGCGGAGCGCTTGCACGCGCTGCTCGCCGCTGCCGAAATGCTTGGTGAGCCCCCGAATTTGCACCGCGACCTCCGCTCGCTCGCCATCGCGGTTTCTCGCATCGGAGCGGGTAAGAAGCAGGTAGTTTTGCGGCCTGTTGGCAACCGTCATCGAAGGCCCCATGGAAAAGAGGTCAACAAGACCTGCCCAACCAGCGCACCAGGAAAGCGGCTCGCCAGGAGGCTCGCCCTCCCAGGATGGCCCTGTGTGATTCCGGGAGGGCGAGGCTGGGCTAATGAAAACTCAGCCCCGCAGCATTTCGCAGTTCACACCAGTAACGTTGCGCCAATCCCCTCTCGTTAAGAGTTGGATAAGGAACCCAGGAACGCAGGAGGCCAAGAATCTGGAAGTTGAGCAAGCCCCCGGCCGTTTTCGGTGGGGCTTCAACTGGCCATTGCGTCTTCAGATTTTTCCTGGTTTCCTGCCTTCCTCATGCCCTTTGAGCGGGGCTCCTGTCCGAGAGCGCAACAGATTCCTCCAGTACGGGAAATCCGAGAACGTCAGTATTTCGCCCGGTTTTCATCAGCCCAGGCTCGCCCTCCCAGAATCGTGTCGCTCGACCTAGCGGAACACGATTGCCGGCTCGAGCCGGATCACTCGCTGCAGACAGAGCAAGCTCGACAAAACGCAGATCAGCACGATCGCCCCCGCCGTCAGAGGCAGCATCTGCCACGGCGTGTAGAACGCCAGCTCCGTTCCGGATATACGCCAGCCGAAAAGGGCCGCCAGGCCCACGCCCATGCCGTAGCCCAGAAGGCCGACCGCACTGGCTTGCAAGAGGACCATCCCCGCAATTCTGATATTGCCCATTCCCATCGCCTTCAAGGCGCCGAACTGCTTGAGGTTTTCGATTGTGAAGTTGTAGAAGGTCTGGCCGGCGATCGCGGTCCCGACCAGGAAGCCCAATAGCGCCGTGATGCCGAAGTTGAAGGGAATGCCGGTGTATCTCAGGTAATAATCAATCGTCATCCATGTAAACTCATCGCTTGTCTTCGCCCCCAAACCGGTGCCAGCGGCAATGCGGCGGACGACCTCGGGTCGTAGCCCGGGCTCGGCCTTCGCCAGCACGTAAGACAAGATCTTTCGTTCCTGAGGAGCATAGTTCTTCGCCCGAGAATAAGTCGTGTACACCACCGGGTTGGACTGGAAGGTGCGCGTGGCCACGCACACCCCGACAATGATCGCTCGATGGTCGTTCATTTCGAACTGGCGGTGGAGGAACCGCTCGAAGAACGCGTCGCCATGTTTCTTGAGCTCGTGCCAGGGCTCGTCGGGGTAGAGCTTCTCGAGCCGGACGTTGTCGACAATGACCGCATCGGGCAGCCGGAGGTCGCGCAGTCGGCCGGCCAGGATCTTCGAATGCGGAGGCGCCCCACCAGGCTCGTATCGTCGAGCCCGAGCAGAATGACTTG
Source organism: uncultured Isosphaeraceae bacterium (assembly GCA_963830625.1). Taxonomy (GTDB): domain Bacteria; phylum Planctomycetota; class Planctomycetia; order Isosphaerales; family Isosphaeraceae; genus CAWHMZ01. Next base: position 65,240 of record CAWHMZ010000021.1, read on the forward strand.
TTCGATGACAGTCGGCCGGTTGCCGCTGGCCACGTTGGGATTGATCTTGGCACGCGCCTGCCCCTTGTAGAGTGGAACGGCCCACTTCACTCCCGGTACCCCCCGCACCCGGTACAGGTTGTTTTCGAGCATCGGCTTGACGTCGTCGATGTAGCGGACGGCCGGGTCCATCACCCAGAGGTCCGCACCCGTGATGTCGGTGATCTGCGCCAGGTGCGCAGCATCAGTCCGCAGAAGATCGAACCCTGCTGCGTGATCAAGAGCGCAGCGAACGTGAGCCCCAGGACGATCCCCAGGAACTTCGCCTTATCGCCCACGAGCATCCGCAGCGCGATCCACGACATGAGGCCCACCTTCCATGACCGGGCAAGAGCCCTCTACCGGGCGGCAGTCGCCGCATCGGAAACTGAATGACCCGACGCATCGAGCGGCCCGGCACAGCCCATGGCCGCCAGGCAAAACGATGTGATGTGCTCGGTCAGGTAGTCCAGATCCAGTGACTCGAAAGCTTCCTTACCGATCAAGCGCTCGGCGAGCGGCCGGCCGGTCCGGTAATGAAGACACTGGCCGATGACCGTGAAGCAAAGCGCGTTTCGCTTCCGCTCGTCGGCCTCGGGGCAGATCTGCCGCAAAATCGCCTGAAGGCGCTCGAATTTGGGCCGGATCGCTTCGCGTACCAGCACGTCGGAAGCGACAGTCGGATGGATCAGCTCCCGCAGCATCAGCCGATGACGCCAGTCATCGGGGTGATTGATCGCCAGCACGCGACAGAGGAAGTGACGGATGAAACACCGAAGCTGCTCCGGCGCAGGACGCTCAGGCGGAATGTCCTCATCGCCACCCGCCCCGCAGCGGTGAGCATCCAAAACCGCCGCGACGAAAAGCTGCTCCTTATCGCCGAAATAGTAATTCACCGCCGCCACGTTGGCTCTGGCGCGCTCGCAGATCGCCCGTACTCGCGCTGCCTCGTACCCGTTGGCGGCAAATTCCTCACCGGCCGCCTCGAGCAACCGAGCTTTGATATGGTCTTGAGATTCCATGTCCGTTCCAGGTCTCGCGTTCCTTCCCAAACGACCCGCACCGCCTACCGCCTCTGAAACACCTGTTTTAAACGTCTGTTTCAATCTCATCGTAGATTAGTTCGGAAATCGGTCAAGGGTGGCTTTGGCTTTTTGGTAGAATCTGCTGCGCGTCCCGACCACTGAGTGGAGCGATCACCGGTGAAGGCTCTTGAGTGGCTGCGCGAGCCGACTGAAGAACCAATCCGACCGGTTTATGCGGTTTACGGTGATGATCCGTATCTGGTGCGCGAGTCGATCCACGCCGTTGCGCTCGGCTGTTTCCGGCGCGGACGAGGGCGACGCGGCGATCACGCGGTTCGCCGGAGCCACGACTCCGCTTGCCAGCGTGCTCGATGAGGTCTACACGCTGCCCTTCTTCTCGCGCCGGCGGCTGGTGATCGTCGACGAAGCCGACCCGTTCGTTACCAAGTATCGCCGCGAGC
>CAWHMZ010000022.1:0-124017 GCA_963830625.1 uncultured Isosphaeraceae bacterium
CCGTTGAGCAGTCGCAGTTCCCGGAACGCCCTCGGACGGGGCATGAATCACCACCCTCTTCGCCGGCGCAATCCAACTGCCTAAACTACGGCGCGGCGTCGTTGTCGAGCCTGTGTCCGACTACACGGCCTATCCCCGTTCTATTTTGCGAGCTTTTCATGCCACATCGACGGTTCCTCGCCCTGATCGTCATGACTGGAGTCAGCGGCCACTATGGGCTCGACGCACGGGCCGACGAGCCGCCGCGCTACGAGGTGTATGCTGTCCGGTATGGCACGCTGCCCGGCTGTCCAGTCTCTTTTCTCGTGCAGGGGGCCGAACCGCAGCGGAAGGTCGACCTCGCCATGACTGTCTGGGTACTTAAAGGCCCAGACGGGCGGACGGTCCTGGTCGATGCCGGGTTCTACCGGCCGCAGAGCTTCAAGGAGTTCGAAGGGATCGCCGACTACACTCGACCCGACCGGGCGGTCGGGCGACTCGGGATCAAGCCGGAAGAGGTCACCGACGTCATCGTCACTCACATGCACTCGGATCACTTCGATGGTGTCGATTTGTTTCCGAAGGCAACGGTCTGGATCCAGAAAGATGAGTTCAATCATTACACGCGCGAGGTCAAGCCGCCGTCCGGCAAAGGCGCTGCGACCGAGCAGGATGATGTCGCGGCCCTGGTGAAGCTGAACACCGAGGGCCGTGTTCGTCTGGTCGACGGCGACGCCAAGGAGATCATACCGGGAGTGACGGTTTACACCGGAGGGAAGCACACGTTCGCGTCGCAGTACGTGGGCGTAAATACGAAGTCGGGCCGCATGGTGGTGGCGTCGGACAACGTCTATCTGTACGAGAACCTCGACAAGCACGTGCCGATCACGGCTACGCTCGACGCCAAGTCAAACCTGGCTGCGCAGGACCGGATGAAGCAGCTCGCGACCAACCCTCGATTGATCATCCCGGGACACGACCCGGAGGTGTTCGTCCGGTTCCCGAAGCCGGGGAATGGTGTGGCTCGACTCGAGTAGGACTGAGAGCGGGAATCGTGGTGTGCGCAGACCCTTGCAGATCTCCAGCCGAGTATTCGACGAACGGGAAACCTACCCGACTAGCCGAACGTCAATGCAAGTCTGTCACGTCTTGCCGTGCTTCGGAACCGGAGTGAGGCTCACGGTGAAGGTCGCACCGGAGAACGGTATGTCCGCAGTGCTGTAGACGACCGTTGGGTCCTCGGTCAGGCCGCCGATCTCGATGATCCCTCCGTCCAAGAGTGCGCTGCCCCGACAGCACCCAGAGAATCCGGCTCGCTGACCGCAGTCCACGACTCGGCATCCGGCGAGCCCACGAACACGAGGCTTTGAGTCGGAGCCGCATTTTCGGCGAACGCGTACAGTCGGCCGTCGGAGCCTTGAGCGGCCGCGTCGATTACCCCCCAACCGTAAGCGCCAGTCTGCGGAATCGGCGCGCCGGCCGACCATGAATTCGTCGTCGGATTGAACACCTCGACGGTGCCGACCGCCTCGAGCACGTCGTTGCCCTGAACCGGAAAACTCGGAGTCGGTTTGATTGTCCCGCCGATCACGTACACGTCGCCGTTTAGCCCGGAGACCGCGTTGCAGGAGTGGAACGGCGTCGGGATCGGAGCTGCGGTCGACCATGTGTCGGTCATCGGGTTTCCGACCAAGAGTTGGTGGCGGGTGTGTAGACGTAGAGCCCATTGGGCCCATTACCCCCATCGCCGATGACGTAGACTTGCCCATCCGGTGCGGTTGTAGCGTCGACATTAAAGAGCGGCTGGGGTAGATTCGCCGCACTGGTCCACGACCCGGCCTGGAGCAAGAGCCGCCCTTCCATTGCCTCGACATACGGGCAGCGCGCCAGCGAACGTCGCTTCGCCCTGGACCAACCCGCGCGCTGACTGTTCTCACTCCCGTGGTGCGACATCGCACGGCCCCCCCCTGCGCGACCGGACTCAAGGTCGAATCAAGTTGGACCGCACCAGCCTACCTCATCCATTGCAGGGCGAACAAGAGTGCCGGTGGATTCTCGTCGGCCAGCTTTTGGCTGATAAGCAACGTTTCTTCGAAAGAAAAAGTTGCACAGCACGATCGACGCGCCGCGGCGACAAAGCAGTCGGGCCCAGAAAGTAGGCAAGGGCTCCGAGACGTCGGTAACCGACCGGCCAATCGCGCTCCTTGGAATTCGGGCGGCCGGCGCGGTGCTTGCGTGATCGCGGCGCAGAGTAAAAACGCCGCCTATCCCAGCGCCGCTTCACTTCGCGGCGCGTTGAACGCAGGTACGATCCAACGTGCCTGCGGTCGGACCGGGGATCACCGACGGCAACCGAGGTTCACGGCCGGGGCTGCTCCCAGGCATCGGGTAACAGCTCGGCGATTCGACTCGCCGGATGGGTGCTCACTCGATCGAGCACGTCACGGAGGTAGGCGAACGGCTCGACTTCCAGCGCCATGCAACTCTGCACCACGCTTAAGAGCACTGCGGCGGTTCGACCACCTCGGTCACTTCCGATCTGCAACCAATTCTTGCGGCCCAACGCGATCGGCCGCATTGCCCGCTCAGCGGCGTTGTTGTCGATTGACAAAAAACCGGCATCGAGGAACCGCCCGGCGCCGTCCAGTTGGACCGCGCGTACCCGATCGCTTCTCCGATCGGGCTCTTGGGCAGTACTTCAAAAGCTGCCTTCTCTAACCAGCCGCCGAATTTCTCCACCAGAGGACGCGACTCCTCTTGGCGCCGCGGGATTCCAGATACCCAGGGACTCGCCGCGTCCCCCTGGGGATCAAGACACCGGCATTTCATTGACTGGCTGAAGGTTGGGCAACCAATAGGTGCGTATCTGATTGCCTGCACGCACGGCCGGCCGAAAGGAGGGTGCTGGGCAACGCTGTCGCAGTCGATGCTGCTGGTAAGCAATCCGCCTCGGCTCGCCTGCCCGAGCTCTATTACCTTCCCTTCCCGGGAAACAGTTTGATCAAGTCAGCCGAGCATTGAGCCCTGATGCCGTTGCTTTCCAGTACTTCCTCGGTAGCCCGTCGAGCCTCTTCTCGCTTGAACACGATCCGCTCCGGGTGATTGGCCACGAAGGTAAACTCAGTGTACTCCCCAGTAGCGTCACGCAGAATCTCGACCAGATGTTTGAGGTTATGCACCTTGACGCCGTTGACTTCCCCAACGACCTTCGCACCAGGGCTTGCGTATCCTTTGAAGATCCGGTGGGGCAGCACGGATGCGACGAACACAAGGCGCTCGCCCTCAAACGTCGGCCGTTCGCCATAGCGTACGATCAGAGGATTGCTGCGGTACGCCAAATAGTCCGTCATGCCCGGGTGCTTGATCATCTCCTGAACCAATTCCCGGCTCGCCTCAGAAAAAGCCAAAGGGCCGTAGATGAAATAGGACGGGGCGCGGCCCTCGAGAAAGGGGCACAGCCACTGATCTCGGTCAGGGCCAACGGGGACATCGACCGGCAATTCGTGGCCATCTCTGAACACTGTCAGGCGGACTTTGTTGCTGTGAGCCACCTTCTGGACTAGGTACTGAAAATCGACGATGCGATCGTTCTCAATCCGCACCATACCCGAATTGTCGATTTTGTGGTCGCCGATCTGGGTAAGAATATCCCCCGTCCTGAGCGGGTAACCCGCCTCACGGTCGCCCGGTGCCGTGACCAGCACCCCTGTGGTCGTGCGCCCGACGCCAAGCTTGCTGCGAAGCGCAGCGTTCTCCAGGTGTCGAACCACCGCCAGAAGAACGGGCTTCCCGTCATAGCGTCCATCAGCGATGTCGTTCAAAAACAGATCGATTTCCTCGCACGGAATGATGTAGCCGATATTGTCTGCCTGACTCAACTTGCTGAACACGATGCCGATCAACTTGCCGTCGACCAATGCCGGACCACCACTATTTCCAGGGTTGATTGCCGCGTCAACTTGGACTCGCAATCCTTGCACATTATTCCAATAGGTGTCGAATTCGATTCGGGAAACAACGCCCTTTGTGATCGACAGATCTGATCCGCCTTGCGGGTAACCATAGACTGTCACGGTAGCCTGAACATCGGGTAACTTCTGATTCTTGGTGATGGGCCCGTGCGACTTGAAGAACGACTCGTCCTCCAACTTCAGCACTGCCAGATCAATTCCGGGCGCAATGGCCTCGATGGTCGCTGCCCATTTTTCCCTTGAATGGTCAGGCTGTATAGATATTTCGAGAGCATTCATAACGACGTGTGCGTTTGTAAGTATTCGTTTGCCGTCTATCACGACACCACTACCGCTGGCGTGTAAAGACGCGTGTTTCTTCCAGGGAACCATCGGATCAACCGACTGGAGCACCGTCTCAATTTTCACGACAGAAGATGGCGCCGTGTCATTCGCACATGCTCGCAATCCGATTTGGATAAGGTAAGCGCCAACAAGGAGTTTGCAGATTAGTCGCACGTGTTGTTTCCTCCGAGCTGCAGTCATTCCAGCAAACGCTGGGAAGCCGCTCCCCCTGCCCGCTCGACGAGCTCCGCGCACCTTCACCCCGGTGACGCAGGCCTGAACATCCGCCGGTGGCACTTTGGCGAGCTCGTTAGCCATCGGCACGCCCCCCACCTTGATGAGCATGCTTTCGGTACGGCTCCATCGTCAGAACTTCGACGGCGAAAGCGCCCGTGTTGGCACCGGCAACGAAACGGCATAACGACCCGAGTAATGAAATCGTCTCCGGGGTAGAAAACCACCAGGCCGCCGCCATTGTGGCGACAGCCAGATATAGGAGGAGCAGACCAGGGCCGTCCGACCTACGTCCCCTCGGAATGCGCTCAGCCAGCCAAACACCCGCATGCGCGCTAACGCCCACCCCGACAACGACCATCCAGAACAAATCCCAATGCGGCGATAGACTCCGGAACATGAAGAAGTAACCCAGGCCGGTCAACACGGCGACCGTCAGAGTAAGGACTGCTTTACGTCCGCTAAGTATCGACATTTTAGCATTACTAAATTTCATTCAGCTCACCCTCGCTTCGCAGCGGTATGCCCGCTGCAATGCAAGCACCCAGAGCCTATCAGGCCGATAGGCGGAAATAAACAGGATTTCCCGCTGTCCGCTCGCGACGCTACGCGTTTCCAGGGTGCAACGTTCGCCGGTAGACGAAAAGCGCCGCCTTGCAAGCTGTTCCCTGCTCGGCTAACGCCTCGAAGCGCTCTGCGGTCACGCCACGGGCAGTGTCGACCAGCAGCTCGGCGGCGAGCCGAACTCGTTTGTTCTCGGCCTCGACCTCCAGGACGTCGGCCCACCTAATGCCGCACCAGCCACCCGAATCATGCCCCTTGGCCCCGTTTCCCGATTCTCTGACAATTGTCGTTGTGAGGGCGACAGCTTGTGGTTAGGATGGCCTGAAAGTCCGGCTGCGGATCCTGCTTCGCCTGGAGACCCCGGGATCATGCCGACGCGATCCGAGAGCCCCGCGGCGTCGAGTGGCGCGTCGTCGAAGACCCTTCAATTGCTGCGCAAGAGGCTCCGCCAACTGCTGCACGTCATGCTCGTGTTGACGATCTGCCTTGCGGTCGCCGCCACGGCCCTCGGCGTCCGGTGGCTCAACAGCCTGAACGGGCTCCCCGACATCGGCGACCCCTTCGATGTCGCGGCGTTCCGCACTTTCAGCCTTCCCGACGATCAGAACGCCTTCGCATTCTTCCGGCGGGCGTGGAAAGCCATCGAGCCCATTTACGGCGGCGATTGGTCCGAGACCAATCCGGAGTTCCGCGCGTTCGTCGAGGCGAACCGCCCGGCGGTGGAACTGTTCATCAAGGGGGCCGAGCAAGGGGATGGGATATCAGGGCCGGTCGGCGAGCCGCTGCCCGGAGAGAATTACACGTGGGTACCGCCCCATCAGGCCTCGTCCTGGGGGCTGGTCGGGATGACGCTTAGGGAGGGCGGACTGCGCGAAGAGAGGGGCGACATGGCCGGCGCCTGGGACTGCTATCGCGCCGTCCTCCGCACGTTGGTCCACGTCCGGCGGCGCGAGAGGCTGAAGGATCGCGCGCGCGTCATTCTCTGGCTCCCTGTACTGCAGAAACATCTCGCGACCTGGGCGGCGAATCCCAGGACCACGATCGACCAGGCTCGACGCGCCCTGGAGAAGGTCGTCGAGTGCCGGCCCAGTCCCGAGTGGGATGCGTTCACACTCAAGATCGAGTATCTGGACCTCATGCGATTTCTGGACCGGCGTGTCGTTCCCCCTGCCGAACAGATCGAGGAGGAGTGGACCTATCGTCTGGGTGATATGCAGTTGCCCGTCGACCTATCGCTCGATCTCTATCAGGTGAAGCGCGGGCTCGCGCGCGAACCCGACCGCAGCCGGCGTGTCATTCGATTGCTCTTCGCCAACTGGCTCGCGCACGTGGAGCACCCCGGGCACCGCAAGCCGGCTGCACGAGCGCGCTTCCACATCGTAAAGGTGACGAACGGCGTGTCGCTGTATCACGTTAGCCCTGACGCGCCGGCGGACGCTCGCGCGCTGTCGCCGCAGGAGGTGGCAAGTTGGCTGGTCACGACCAACGACGCCAAGCTCGCGTTCAGGTTTCCGTTCCTGGCGTGGCCGAACGTTCGCCGGAGGGAACAGCGCAGTTATCGAGAACTGCTCGTAGTCCTGGCGGGAGAGATCTATCGCCGCGAGCGCGGCGCACGGCCGCCTTCCGACGAGGCTCTGGTCGGGACCTATCTCGAGAGCTTGCCCGACGACGGCTCGGCCGAGTTAGCTGATGAAACGACGCCGACGGTCGAGTAGAGGATTCCAGCCACCCAGGGATCCGCGGCGACCCCATGGGGATCAAGACACCGGCATTATATTGACTGGCTGAAGGTTGGGTCAATTACGGCGCACGTTCAGGCAGCTAACAGGCGCGTATCTGATTGCCCGCAGGCACGGCAGGCCGAATGGAGGGAGTCTGGCAACCCCTTCCCTACTCATCCTTCGCCTCTACATCGCCGAGCAAATCGTGCATTAAAGTCTCCGCTCGTTTCAAACGTTTTGCACTTTCTCTATTGAACATTTCATTTATTTCTATACCTTCCTTCATTTTGGCCGTCAGTGCTTCGGTCAGTCGCCGCATTTCATCCGTTTCCTTCTGCTGTTTCACAAAGGCTGGCCAGGCCTGGGCCAATCGGGCCCGGAGCTCCGCCTCGCGGCGGGCATACCGACGATATTGCACCACCAACGCGATGCTCAAAGCCGCAATCACGATCAGGAGCATGAGCGTGCTCAGCCGGTATCGTTTCATGGCGTCGCCTCGCAGATAGCATAACGGCGTCGTTAACCTACTTTGAGCGTCGTGGTAGCCTACCACAACAAAGGACATTATTTCCCGCTATCCGCTAGCGAGGCTACGCGTTTCCAGGGTGTATCGTTCGCCAGTAGACGAAAAGCGCCGCGTTGCATCCTGTGCCCTGCTCGGCTAGCGCCCCGCAGCGCTCTGCGGTCCCGCCCCAGGCAGCGTCGACGAACAGCTCGGCGGCGAGCCGTGCCCACTCGTTCTCGGCCTCGACCTCCAGGGACGTCGGTCCGGTTAGATGCCGGCGGCCGCGTGCGCCCGCCGGGCCGCCTAAGGGGCCGAGCTCGTTGACCACTTGTTCCAGCCGGCTTCGAGCGGATTTCGATCGGGGATTTACACCCTCCATCCTGCGCTCGCGCAAGGCTCGGGCCGGACATGCCGTTCTGGCCATCTGTAGCGATTGTGCTCAAGGATCGGCCCCGGCATCCCGATTAATATCGCTATAAAAGGCCGTACTCTGCTCGGTCAGGACGTGGAGGCATGACGACATGCACGCGGACCCGCTGTTCAATGTCGTGCACCGGCTCAAACAGATCGGGTTTGACCCGCGCAGGATCGGGGCCGACGTGTGGGATGCGCACTGTCCCGCGTGCCGCGCCCAGGGGCGCACGCTGGTCCTCACCCGCGCGTCGCTGGTGGCGTGCGGGAGCGGAAAGGGATGTTACGAAGAGCGCATCCTGGCGGCGATGGGGCTCGGTAGAGGACAGGCGTATGACCCGACCCCGCGCGCCGTGTCCGAGGAAATCAGCGCGATGCCGATCGACGAGCCCCGGGAACCCGCGGCGCATCTCGCCAGCGCCGCGCCGCCCGAGCCGTGCCCAGACCCCGCAGAGCACGCCGCGGGCTTGCAGCCCGTGGCCGATGCCGACATCCCAAGACCCGCGGAATTGAGCGCAGGCGGGACGCCTGCACCACAATCACAAAGCACACTGGGCGCAGGCGAGACGCCTGCACCACAACCGCAAAGAACAGCGAACGGCGCTGACGCCGAGCTGCCAGTGCCTGCCCAGTCGTGCGAACCAGGTCGAAACGACGTCATCGGCGACACGGGCGCGCAGCCGGTGCCGCCGATCGAAAAACGTCTCAACGCACGCAAATCCTATGACTTGCTCACGCGATTGACGGCCCAGGTGCGGGCGATCCGCGCCGCCGATGGGCGGCATTACGCCGTCGTGCCCACCCAGGGGCGTGTCGAGTGCTACCGGCTCGGCTCTGACGAGTTTCGCCGGTTTTTGCTTCAGTCGCACCACGAGGAGACCGGCGCCGCGCCGCAGCAGGCGGCCATCGCCAACGTCGTGGCGACGCTCAAAGCGCGCGCCGAGATCAACAACGACTTCGAGCCCGTGTTCCTGCGAGTCGCGCCCGACGACGCTGAGAATGCCTATCTTCTTGACCTGGGCGACCGCAGCCGCCGCGCGGTCAAGATCACGAGCGAGGGATGGGAAATTGTCGCGCTGCCCAGCGTCCCATTCTGGCGGCCGCCGGGCCAGCGCGCTTCGCCCGCGCCGGAGCACGGTGGCTCGATCGACGCCCTCCGAAAGTACGTTAACGTGACCACATCTCAGTGGCCCCTCTTTGTCGTCTGGCTGACCGCGGCCATCCGGCCCGTCGGACCGTACCCCGTTCTGGTCCTCACCGGCGAACAAGGGTCGGGCAAGACGACGCTGGTCGAGGTTTGTCGGCGCTTGATCGACCCGCACGAGACCTTGCCCCGCGGCTTGCCCAGGAGCGAGCGCGACCTGATGGTCGCCGCTCATAATGCCTGGCTCCAGATCTACGACAACGCCAGCGCCATCACCAACTGGCAGTCCGACGCGCTCTGCCGGCTTTCGACCGGCGGCGCGTTTGCCTCGCGGACACTCTTTAGCGACGATCGTGAGACGGTGATCAATGCCGAGCGGCCGATCGTCTTGAGTGGGATTGACGACTTCGTGATGCGCGGCGACCTGATCGATCGCAGCATTTTTCTCCACCTCGAGGAGATCTTGCCCGAAGAGCGCCGCGAGCGGCTGGAATTCTGGGCAGATTTTCGCCGCGAATATCCCCGGCTCCTCGGCTCGCTTTTGAGCGCTGTCTCGGCCGGTCTCAGGTACTGGCCCGAGGTCCGGCTGGGCGCGCTCTCGCGCATGGCGGACCTCGACCGGTGGGGTGAGGCCGTCGCGCACGGCCTGGGGTGGCAAGACGGGACATTTCTGGGCGCCTACCGGGCCAACCGCCGCGCGGCCTGCGAGCAGTCGCTCGAAGAGTCGCCGCTCTTCACCGCGCTCACCACCGCCATCGAGTCCTACCGTTCCCTGCACTGCTCCGCCACCGAGCTGCTCACGATCCTGGCCCAATTCAAACCGAACCACGCCTCCGCGGCCACGGACTGGCCGCGGTCACCACGGTCGCTCTCGGTTATGCTGCGGCGCCTGGCCCCGCAACTGCGCACCGCTGGGATCTACTGCAAGGTATCACGCTCGATGACCACGCGATTCATCACGATCGCGAGGTCGCCGGACGAAGACGAAAACCCGATTAAGTCAGCATGAAACTGCCGCCGACCGTGCGCAATCGGTGTAATCCGCAAGATCACCACGCCGCCGATGACGCAAAATGACACAAATGACGCAACGGCCCCCAAGTCGGCGCCGAGCTGGAATTCATAGCTGCTTGTCGCGTAATGCGTTACACCGACCATGACGCAAATGACGCAAATGACGCACTGAACGTGGACTTCATAATCTTCTTAATTCTGATCGCGACGTCATGGCTCACCTGCCGCAACCCCTGGGTGCGCCAACGAGGGCTCTGCCATACTAAGTGGGCCCGCCGAAGTCGTCGCGCGATGTAGGTCAGGCTTTCCAGCCTGACGGCAGGGCACCGCGGCCAATACGCGTCAGGCTGGAAAGCCTGACCTACACAATTCTCTCTGCGGTCGCATTTAGCCCGACCTGTCCCGAGCCCAGTCGAGGAAAGCGCCAGCGAGGGATCCGATGTGGTCAAAACCGCCGAGTACCTCAGCGTCTTTTCATCGGAACGCCAACATTTGTAAAATGCAAGCGATGGATTGCGTATGGGGAGGGCCCTGACCATGAATGAAGCAAAGATCGTCGATGTCGATCGTAATCCGCGGATTGCAGGCACGCGGATTTCCGTTTATTTGATTTTCGAATTCGTTCAAGGAGGCTGGCGCCCCGATGACATCGCGTTCTGGTTCAGCCTCCGCAGAGACGAAGTCGACGCGGCGATCCGCTATATCGAAGACCACAAGGAAGCAGTGACCGCCGAATACGCCAAGATCATGGAGCGCATCAACCGGGGCAATCCGCCCGAGCTTCAGGCCAAGCTCGACGCTGCGCACGACCGCCTGCAGACCATGCTCCGCGAACGACGCCGGTCGAAAGGCCTACAGGTCCACGATGAGGGGCATTCTGCCGGACAATGACGTGGAAGGGTTCGTGAAGGTCATGCTCGCGATCTGGCTATCTGACACCTGGCGCGACATCTGGAACGAGCTGGAGTTGGCTGTTCGAACTTTTGCCGAGCTGGGCCTGTCCCGCGAGTCTTCTGACGCCGCGATCTGGAGAGTTTGTCAGAGCGAGGAGCTGGTGTTGATCACGGGGAACCGGAACTCCGACGAACCCGATTCGCTGGAAGCGGTGATCCGTGCCGAGAATCAGCTAGATAGCCTGCCAGTCGTCACGCTCGCCGATCTCGAGCGAATGGCGCGAAATCGCGATTACGCCGAGAGGGCCGCCATTGGCTTGCTCGAGAAGCTCGTTTCGATCGACGACTTCCGCGGCGCGGGGCGAATCTACGTGCCTTGAGCTGGCAGTCGCCGCCGCACGCAGGCGCATCTGAACGACGACAAGGACCTCCGCCATGCCGCGTCCGCCCGATGTCGGTACGCAAGATTTCACGGCGGGGTCTGCGAACTCGGTCGCCGAGAAGGCGACGATCCCGCCGCAGAGCGTGCCGTGGATCTCGCGGATGCGCGATCGGCAAACTCAGGTCGATACCAAGGCGACCATGTCGTATGTGGTCGCGCGCGACAACAACGAAGGGCCGACGATGTTCGGCACGCCCGAGGTCTCTTCCAGGGTTCGCGACGACTTTGCCACCGGCACCCTGCTTCAGGACCGATATCGCCTGATCAAGGAGCTGGGTCGTGGCGGAATGGGAGTGGTGTATCTCGGGCGCGACCAGCGGCTCGATCGGTCGGTGGCGGTGAAGGTAATCCTGGCGCACGACGGTACGGCCAGCGCGTCGGCGACGATGGACAGCCGGTTGAAATCGTCGTTTGCCGAGGAGGCCCGGCTCGGTGCCAGTCTGACGCATCCGGCGATCGCCATCGTGTTCGACTACGGCTTTCACCACGACAACCCCTTTACAGTATTCGAGTACATCGAGGGCGAGACGCTGCGCGAGCTGATCGAACGCCGCGGCCGCCTGCCGCTCGATGAAGTCCGGCTGATCATCGGCCCTCTGGCGCAGGCGCTTGACTTCGCGCATGAACGGCGGATCGTGCATCGCGACTTGAAACCTGAGAACATCCGCGCGACCGAGCAGAAACAATTCAAAATCCTCGACCTGGGCCTGGCGCACGAATTCAGCCGTCAAGAAGACTGGCGGTTCGCCGGGACACCGGCTTACGCAGCGCCTGAGCAGGCGGCTGAGCGCCCTTCGGATGGGCGCACCGATCAATATGCCCTGGCGGTGGTCATCTTCGAGATGCTCACCGGGCGCCGGCCATTCAAAAGCGACTCATGGCTCGACCTCTTGGAGATGCATTTTTCGACACCGCCTCCCACGCTTCGAAGCATCGACGCCGAGATCCCGGAAGCGGTGGAGCAGGCTATTCTGCGGAGTCTGGAAAAAGACCCCAACAAGCGATTCTCCACGTGCACAGAGCTGGCCGTGGCGCTCGGCTGCCAGTTTCTCACAGGGCCGGCGCCGTTGCCGCGCATGCTCCTGGAGACCGAGATCAAGAAGATGGGTGGGCGCTGGAAGACGGTCGTTTATCCCTTCGCCTTTTTCGATCGCCCGCGCACGCACCTGGCGATGGCGGCCGACGCCCTTTGGGCGATCCACCGCAGCGAGCTCATGCGCTGGCCCCTCTCGGCGCTTTACGACCTGCAAAAGCGCGGTCGGCGCGGACTGTCTTTCCGCATCCGCGGCGCCCTCGGCAAGGACCAGCAGTGGTTTCGATTCAACAGCCGCAGCGAATGCGCAGCGCTGGCAGGAAGCACTCGGGGCTAACGTCGCGGGGGATCAGCCGATCGAAGGAGCTAGCGCGAATGTCGCGCCGGCGCTCCGGCGGCGCTTCAACCAAAAGTTGAGCCGGTGGTCTTGTTGAAGGGCCGCCCCGGCACGAGGTTTCAATTGCTGGGCGCTGTCGAGGCGAAGGCCTCGAGTAAGCGTCGCGCCGAGAGCGCCGCCGCAATCCGAGGCGCGATGATGAACGCCGACGCAATCGTCGATCTGAACGCCGAGCGGGTGCCCGGCTTCATTCGAACCGAACACCGTGTGAGCGGCACGGCTGTCCGCGCGGTCGACGAAGAAGGCCGCTTCGAGCTCAAAAGCCGCTGGTTTGTCAGTCAGCTCGCGCGAATCAGATGGCCAATGCTGCTGATGGCACTTCTCTTCGGACGAGGCGTCGACTATCTGCGCGTCGATACGGGTGACGCCACTCTTCAGGCTGCTGGCGAGGCCCAAAACTGGTGGCTGGCGACGCGACTCGATCCGTCGATCAATGTCGTCTTCTGGATCGCGATCGGTTCTCTCACGGTGGCCATGTTTGTGTCGCGCTGGCCGCAACTGGTACGCCCCACGGCGATATGCTTCCTCGCCAAGGCTGTGCAGAACGGACTGGCCGTGCTCACCAGCGTGGCTTCACTCGTGTTTCTGGTGCTCGCACTGCTCAGCGAGCCACGGACAGCCGCCTTTGATGACGAGATCATTGATTCGCGGATCCTGTCGAGCGTTTTGGTCTCGAGCCGGCTGATCAGGGGCATTTGGGCGCTATCGTTCTTCCTCTTCTACCTTTACCTGGGTCGCCGGGCGTGGCGGATTGACGAAGAGTTCCGCACCATGGCGGCCGCTTCGCTGCCAAGGGCGGCAATCCCGAGGGCGCGGCAGTTGCTAGGCCGTTTCGCGTGGCTTTTGGCCGTTGCGTTATCCGTGGCAATCATCGGGAGCCAGACGGCGAAGATCGCACTGATCGTTGTCGATGGCGTCGGTCGGATGAAGCGTGGTACGGCGCCCGACGCAGAGATCGTCAAGTTCGCGCAGACGATGAACGACGCGGCCTGGCACACGGTGACCGATCCGAATCTCGACAACCGCAGCGTGCCCATGGCAACGGCGGCCGTAATGCAGGCCGAACAGGCCGTGTCGCGCCGGCCTGACAACGCCGTATACCGAAGGACCCTCGGGGCCGCGCACTACCGGGCCCGAGACTTCTCGGGGGCGATTCGCGACCTCGAGCGCAGTGTCAAGCTCGGGGGATTCGACGCCAGGGCTGCGTTCTTGCTCGCCGCGGTCCGCGCCAAAACGGAGACCTGGAAAAGGCCGAGACACTCTACGACGAAGCCGAGGAATGGAGGCGCAAGAATCAACCGGACGACGGCGAGTTGAAGCGTTTCCGCGAAGAGGCCGCCGCCGCGCTCTATACGGCGACACGGAGCGCCTCCAAGGCGAAGACTAATAGGAAAGATCGCGCCGCTCCGACACCAGGCGCGTCTCGGGCGGTCCCCGCGCAAAGCCCCGATTGAGCTGTCAATACAATCGAATCCTGGAGCGGTGCGCTCGAGGGTAGAAATCGAGCGGCATCTGGGAACCGCGCGCATCTACGTACCGTGATCGCTCCGCTTTACGCGCCAAAGCCGGCAAGACATACGGCCCCTTCGGAATGACGGCGACCTGAGCGCTGGGCCCGTATTCCGCCAGCGAGTCTGCCAGCGCCATCTCGACGCTCGGCGCCGACTCAACGAAGCACGATGCCAGCACGTGCGCCGGCAGGCCGTCGGAGACGATTTTGACCTTGGCCTTCTTGCGCACCTTGGCAAGCTCCTCAAGCTGCCATTGGTCGAGCACGAAGTAGTCTTTGCCCAGGATGCGCTCCATGAACACCTCGAGCGACGGGTTCTCGTGAAAGAGCGACTGAAACTCGGGGCTGCCCAGGCCCTCCGACAAGCTCGCCGCCATGATGATCGTGCCGCCTTGCTTCACGATCGGCAGGCAGCCCGTCAGTCCCTTGACCGCCTGGTAAAACGTGGTGTCGAGCGGATAGCCCGCCGAGCTCGTGACCACGATCTCGACCGGCCGCGGCACCTCGGCCTTGCAGATGCGCTCCATGAACCGCACGCCTTCGAGAAAGGCCGCTTCCATGTCGCCGGCCACGACCGACGTGACGCGCCGCTGGCTGTCGAGCGTGACGTTGACGATGAAATCGCAGCCTGCCATCCTGGCGATCGCGGTGTTCTCTTCATGCACCGGATTTCCCTCTAGGATGCCGCAGTCGGCCCTTGGATGCTCGAGGAGCTCTGGCCCGTGCCAGCGCTTGACCGTTTCGAGCGCGGCCACGCCGGGGCAGATGAGCTTGCGGCCCCCCGAGTAGCCGGCCATCAAGTGCGGTTCGATCAATCCCGTCGTGATCTTCAAGTCCGAGCGCACGTATCGGCTGTCAATCCAGCCGGGAATTCCTCGCGAAGTCGTTCCGACCAGCGTGTGCTCTTCGAGCCGTGTGCCATAGTGGTCCTCGACGCGATAGCTCGCGACGATCGCTTCGCCGAGCATCTCGAGCTTTTCAGCCGCAGTGCTGGGCCGGTGCAGACCGGTGGCGACCAGGATCAAAGTGCGCTCGCGCGGGATACCGGCCTCGTGCAAGACCTTGAGCATTGGCCGCAGGATCGTCTGGTTGGGCACCGGTCGCGTGATGTCGCAGATCAGGATGCACGCGTCAGTGCGTCCCGCAGCGAGTTGGCGCAGTGGCTGAGCCTGGATGGGCCGTTCGAGTGCCGCCACCACGGCGGCCTCGGCGTCCAGGAGCGGCGGGACGTCGCGAATAGCCAGCGGTCCCACGACCCGCTCGGCGGGCAGCTCCACATCCAAACCGGTTCGACCGTAATCCAGCGTGACTTTTAGAGGCTTCATGGGCGTTGCTTCTCGCGGTGGCGGAATTCAAGACCGTGATCGATCCAGAGTGTTTGTGGTGCAGGCGTCCCGCCTGCACCACAAGCCCGGGCTGAGCCCTAAGGCGACCGCAAGGGGCGAATGAAGATGTTGCGATACGCGACCGGCCCATGGTCGCCTTGAAGCAGGATCGGTCCGGGCCGGTCCGGCCCGTCGAGGCTCGACCGCGTGCCGCCCTCGCCGAAATAGCCGACATAGCGGCCATTTTCTTCGCGAAGCTTCACGCGCAGGGGCTCAGGCCTGGTCGCGTTTTCCTGGTTCAGCCGCTCAAACGCCTCGCGGTCGGTGTCGCCGTAGCGAACATCTTGATCGTGGTAGACCGGTCGGCCGTTCCAGTCGAGACTGAGCTTCTTGCCCTTGAGTGTGATGTCAAACGACTGCCATTCGCCGGGCGGTTGGGCAAGGTTCTTGCGCGGGAAGGCTCGTTCATAGAGCGCACCGCAGTCGTGCCAGCCGAGCTTCTCTTTGCCGAAGCTGTCGAAGACCTGGATCTCGAACAGTCCCCGATTGTAGACGCCCGAGTTGCTCCCTTTGGGCACGGTGAACTCGATGTGGAGCTCGTAGTCGTCAAAGGTGTCGGCAGTCATGATGTCGGAGCCGCGGCCGTCGTCGCCGCACAGCAAGACCGAGCCCGGCTGTCCGCCGCTGCCGACGGGCAATAGCCGGCCGGGATCGGACGGATCGAGCCGAACCCGGTCGCAGACCACCCACACTTTCTTGGCACCCGGATTGCGAAACTTCCAGCCCGAGAGGTCCTTGCCGTTGAAGAGCGGCTTCCAGCCATCTTCGGGGCGAAACTGCTGCGACCGGCTCTCCTGCCGTGGCCAAGGACCCGAAAAAGAGCGTCCAGGTGATCGCGGCCGCAGCTTTTGTCGCAGTGGATTTCCGCATGGAAGGCATACTCCGGACACTCGCGCACAAGCCGGTGCGCGCCAATCGCCACCTGATCGACAGCCCGCTCTGATTGAGGTTACCATTTCCGAAGTGAGTTGTCCCGTGCCAACCAACCACCGTGGAGGCTTCCTCTCATGACGCCGCAGAAGAGCACCTCAGTGACCGAGCCCGGCACGAGTCGTCGCGAGTTCATCCAGGCGGGCGCCCTTGGGCTGGCCACGGCCGCGCTGGCAACGCCCGGCGCAGCCGCCGCCCAGGCCACGAACAGCGCGGGCATTCCGCTGCGGCCATTGGGCCGAACGGGTGAAAACGTCACCATGATCTGCCTGGGAGGCTATCACTCGTCGGTCCATCAAGACGAAAACGACAGCATCCACTTGATTCAGCGCGCGATCGATCTGGGAATCACGTTCCTTGACAACGCCTGGGACTACCACAACGGCGGCGCCGAGGAACGCATGGGCAAGGCGCTGGCGCAGGGCGGGCGCCGCGACAAGGTTTTCCTCATGACCAAGTGCTGCGGCCGGACCGCCAAGGACGCCCAGTCGAACCTGGAGGACAGCCTGCGACGGCTGCGCACCGACCACCTCGATCTCTGGCAGTTCCACGAGATCGTCTACGACAACGACCCCGACTGGATCTTCGACCAGGGAGGCGCCATCGAATTCGCGGTGAAGGCCAAGGAACAAGGCAAGATTCGCTTCCTCGGCTTCACCGGCCACAAAGACCCGTCGATTCACTTGAAGATGCTCGAGAAGCCCTATCCCTGGGCAACCGTGCAAATGCCCTTGAACGTGATGGACAGCCAGTTCCGCAGCTTTCAGCACAAGGTCCTGCCGGTCTTGAACGAGCGCGGGATCGGCCCCATCGGCATGAAGAGCCTGGGTGGCACCGGCAAGATCATCAGCGAGGGAGTCATCACGATCGAAGAGGCCTTGCGCTACGTCTTCTCGCTGCCGATCGCAACCCTGGTCTCGGGCATCGACTCCGACAAGGTGCTCGATCAGAACCTCAAAATAGTCCGCGACTTCAAGCCGCTGACTGCCGACGAACGGACCGCGGTCGAGAACAAGGTTCGATCTTGCGCCGGCGACGGCCGGTTTGAGCTGTTCAAGAGCTCGAAGGTCTTCGACGGTCCATACCACCGCAAACAGCATGGGTTCACGACGGAGATCGGTTAACCCCTTGTTTCGAGGACGCCGCCATGGACGAGTATCTTCAAGCGGCCATAGCCGAAGCCGAGGCCGGGCTTGCCGAGGGGGGGATCCCCATCGGCTCGGTGCTCGTGCACCAGGGTAAGATCATCGGCCGCGGTCACAATCGCCGCGTCCAGCGCGGTAGCGCGATCCTGCACGGCGAAATGGATGCCCTCGAACAAGCGGGGCGACTGCCCGCATCGGTTTACTCGCAGAGCGTCCTGTACACCACGCTGTCGCCCTGCGCAATGTGCACGGGAGCAATCCTTCTCTATCGCATTCCGCGCGTCGTCATCGGCGAGAACGCGACGTTCATGGGTGAAGAAGACCTGCTCAGGCAGCGGGGCGTGGCGGTGGAGGTGCGCCACGACCCGCGCTGTATCGAGCTCATGAGGGCCTTCATCGCGGCAAACCCGACGCTCTGGAACGAGGACATCGGAGTGTAGCCTGGACGTGACCTGGTTATCGGCTCTCAAAGGGCTGGTGCGCCGGCGACTCGCGCTCGACGATCGTGGGTTCGCTGATCGCGGGGGCGATCTGCCTTTGGGCCGGCCGCGAATACATGAGCAGGCGCACTGCCGAAGAGCGATATCGTGCGGCGGTCGCCGAAGCCGATCGACTGGACCCCGGCTGGCGCGAGGGGATTTCGCCGTCGGCGGCGGAGCCGGTTCCCGACGATCAGAACTCGGCCAACCTGGTCGTCTCGTCATTCGAAGAGATTCCGGACGGCTGGCAGCCATTGATCGGAGACTGGCCAATTGGACTCAACCCGGCACGGCTGCTCGGGGCGGAAAAGCTTGCCGCGCTGCACAGCGCCGCGAGGAAGCCAAAGAGGGTCTCGGCTATGCACGCGACCTTGCCAATCGGCCGCGAGGCCGGTTTCCCGGATGGCGGGTCGAGTATGACTTTCCGCCGTCGGTCCCGAGGGCTACGGAGCAAGTCACGACGGTCTTTCGTTTGCTCTATTTAGACGCCCTGATCTGCATCGAAGAGGCAGACCTGATCGGGGCGGCCGCCGACGTCAAAGCGATCATCAACGCCGGCCGAGCAGATCGGCGACCAGCCCAAGCTGGCGTTTCAAATCGTGCGACGGAGAGCCGTCCTCCTGGCCGTGGCGACGCTCGAGCGGCTGCTGGCGCATGGTGAGCTGCCCGAGCCCGTGCTCGCAGACTTGCAGACGCTGCTAGCCGATGAGGCACGGCACCCGCTGGCACTGATTTCATTGCGGGGTGACCGGGCTGCCCAGGAGAAACTCTTCGAGAGCGTGCGCCACGGACATGTGGGCGCCGCATCGCTTTTTGAATCGCCCGGCAGCGGTCGGCTCGCCGTGCTTTACTCGTGGCGGGCGATCCGCGAAAGCCAGACCGCGCTTCTTGAACTTAACAATCGCTTGGTCGAGTTCGCCAAGCTGCCGGCCGACCAGCAAGGCCCGGCGTTCAAAGCCACTTCGGATCAGTTTCTCTCGCGCTGGGATGACGCGAACACCCTCGAGCGCATCTTTACCCTGCTTGTTCACGACAATGCCGCCTTCTCCGCGCACACATGCCCGCGCAGTCGGACCATCACACCAGCGCAAACCTCGCGGTCTTGGCGCTGGCGAGCGAGCGGTTCCGGCTCGCTCATGGGCGCTGGCCCAACTCGCCCGCTGTGCTTGTCCCTGCGTATCTCTCCGCCGAGCCCTTCGACCCGCCCACAGGCGGGCCGCTCCATTACAAGCAGAGCGGAAAGCGGCTGATCATTTACTCGGTGGGCCTGGATGGCAAGGACGACGGAGGCGTGTGGGAGCGCGGTACCGGATATTGGTTCGGCAAAGACGTGGGGTTTATACTCGACGGGCCCAAGGACCGTGTTGCATCGGCCGGCTCCAAACCGTAGCGCTCGGTGGAGGTACCGCCGCGCCATAGCCGAGGTGAGACCGCAGAAAGGTTCTCGAAACGGGAGGTGCCTGGCGAGTGTGGCAGGTACGATCATAATAGCGCTTGATCAAAGTGAAGTGAACGGGCGCCCGCAAGTCGACCGACGCAGGTTTTGATCCCATGAGCGACCAGCCAGAGGTTTTCATCTCGTTCGCCAGCCGCGACGGCGCGGGCGTTGCCGAGGCCGTGCGTGTGCGTCTCGAGAAAGAGTCGCCGGCGCTGCGTCTGTGGAAAGACCACGTCTCCCTCGAAGGCGGACTGCAGTGGTGGCCGCAGATCCAGCAGGCGCTCGATCAGGTGCGATTTCTGGTGCTCGTGGTCACGCCATGCGCGCTCGAGCCTGCCGTCGCACCCGTCGTGCAGAAGGAGCTTCGCTACGCGAGGCAGCAAGGTGTGTGGATCTACCCGGTCATGGGCGCGCCAAGCGACCGGATTCCGTTCGACAAATTCCCGCGCTGGCTGGAAAAGCTCGCCAAGACCACGTTCTACGATTTCCGCCCGGCCTGGCCATCTCCCTGGGATCAGCCCGCGCCGGCCCACGATTACCAGTTCGCGCACGAGTGGGACCGCTTCGTCCGTCAGCTCGACCGGCCTGGTCGGCCCCCGCGAGTGCGGAACACGGCCCCGACCGATCTTCCTGCCAACTACGTGCGCCGCGAGGCCGAGTTCGAGAAGCTCCGCGCGCTGTTGCTCCAGCCGGATCGCCGGTCGCCGATCGCGATAACCACCTCGCTGCACGGGCCGGGCGGGCTCGGCAAGACAACCCTCGCCAAGGACCTCTGCCGCGACCCCGCGATCCAGGAAGCCTTCGATGACGGCATCCTTTGGGTCACACTGGGCGAAAAGCCGAATGTTCGTGACGCGCTGGCCAAGCTCTACAAGGAGCTCACCGGCGAAACTGCCGGCTTCACGGACGACGAGCAGGCCGTCCAGCAGCTTCGGCCGAAGCTGGAGGACAAAGACATGCTGATCGTGATCGACGACGTCTGGTCGGCCGATCACGCAAAGCCGTTTCTCGAAGGTGGCGCTCGAACCGCCAGGTTGTTTACAACTCGTGAGCTGACGGTGGCCGCTGAGGCGCGCAGCCTCGCAGTCGGCGAAACCCGCACCAGACCCAATCAGCACGACGAGTGGGTGACCGTCGACGAGCCGAACGCCGATCTCGCCGTCGAAATGCTTCTCGAGGGCTTGCCCGCGCGGCCGCCGGAACACCAGATCGCGTCCTACCGCGAATTGGCCGTAGAGCGACTCGGGCGCTGGCCGCTGTTGATCGCCCTGGTCGCGGCCGAGATCAGGTTAAAGATCGTCTCGGGCGCAACGCCGCAACAGGCTCTCGCGGAGGTCAACCAGGGGCTCGATGAAGAAGGACTCACTGCCTTCGAGCCGGCCGGCGATCGGGAGGAAACGGCCCGCCGGCGTGAACGCTCGGCCCGGCTCACGATCAACGCCAGCCTCAAACGGCTTGACGAAGCAGAGCGGCAGCAATACGGATCGCTCGCAATCTTCCCCGAAGACGAGGCCGTGCCGTGCTCCACCCTGGGCGCCCTGTGGGGGCTTTCCGCGTACAAGACGACACGGCTTGCCGAAAATCTCGGCCGGCGGTCCTTGCTCAAGTACGACCCAACGCATCAGTCGATTCGCTTGCATGACGTGTTCCGTACGTACCTCGTTCAGAACCTGCCGGATGCGCGCGCGGCTCATGCCTGCCTGGTCGATGGCTGGGGCGACCTGCACAATCTGCCCGATACGTACGCCTGGCGTCACGTGGCCGACCACCTGATTGAAGCGGGCCGCAAGGACCGGCTGCGCGAGCTCCTGCTCGATCACCGCTGGCTCCGGGCCAAGCTTCGGGCCACCGATCCGATCGCGCTGCGTGATGATGCGGCCCGATTGCCCGATGACCCCGACCTCCGGTATCTGGCCCGAGCACTCAACCAGTCGGCGCACGTGCTGGCCCGAGATCCCGGGGCGCTGCGCGGCCAGCTCTGTGGAAGGCTGATGGCGATCGAGTCACCAGGCATCCAACGGCTGGTGCAGCAAATCGGTCAGGCGGCGAACGAGGGCCCGTGGCTGCGGCCGCTTCGAACCGCACTGACCCCAGCCGACAGCCCGCTGCTGCGGGTCCTGGACGGGCACAGTGACTTGGTCAGGGCGGTGGCACTGAGTGCGGACGGGCGGACCGCGGTCTCGGGGTCGTACGACCAGACGGTTCGGGTTTGGGACTTGGCGACCGGTCAGTCGCGGGCCCTGGATTGGCACAACAACTCGGTCAAGGCGGTGGCACTGAGTGCGGACGGGCGTACCGCGGTCTCGGGTTCGGACGACAAGACGGTGCGGGTTTGGGACTTGGCCACTGGGCAGTCGCGGGCCCTGAAAGGGCACAGCGACTCGGTCAGTGCAGTGGCACTGAGTGCGGACGGGCGGACCGCGGTCTCTGGGTCGTCCGACAAGACGGTGCGGGTTTGGGACTTGGCGACCGGTCAGTCGCGGGCCCTGGATTGGCACAACAACTCGGTCAAGGCGGTGGCACTGACAGCGGACGGGCGTACCGCGGTCTCGGGGTCGTACGACCAGACGGTTCGGGTTTGGGACTTGGCGACCGGTCGGTCGCGGGTGCTGGAAGGGCACAGCGACGCGCTCAATGCGGTGGCACTGAGTGCGGACGGGCGGACCGCGGTCTCGGGTTCGGACGACAAGACGGTCCGGGTTTGGGACTTGGCGACCGGTCAGTCGCGGGTCCTGGAAGGGCACCGCTACCTGGTCTATGCAGTGGCACTCACAACGGACGGGCGAACCGCGGTCTCGGGGTCGTACGACCAGACGGTTCGGGTTTGGAACTTGGCGACCGGTCAGTCGCGGGTCCTGGAAGGGCACAGCAATTGGGTCGGTGCGGTTGCGGTGACGCCTGACGGGGACAGCGCGGTGTCAGGGTCGGGCGACGGCGTGATCCTGGTATGGGACCTCTCCGGGAACCGTGCCATCGCGGATTTTCACGCTGATGCTTCGATTTATGCATGCGCGGTCAGCGACGACGGCCGGATTGTCGTGGCCGGGGATCCCAGCGGCCGGGTTCTTTTCTTGAAGCTCGAACAATCTAACAGCTGAGGCCCGTGGCCCCGATTGCCCTGAACGTTGCCCAACGCTGGAGCTACCTCCAGCCGGATCTGAAAATCGATGCCAACGGGCGCCGACGACGTCGCCCGTCCGCTGCCGGCCTCTGGTGCTTCACGCGCCGGGAGACCAGAAGCCACGGAACAGCAAGTCTCGTCACGGTAGTTATGCTCGTCACACGCTCGTCACACCCTCGTCACGCCAGTGTCCGTCGCAAACCCTTGGGCGCGTGTTCTTTATAAAAACGTTCCTTATCGCGTGACGAGCGTGACGAGCTCGATGCGATGACTCCACTTTTGCGATCGCGCCGCCGCGCACGGGCCGAATGCGCCCACGAAGGCTTCGGTTTGTGACCAAACAGCGACGGCTCTGCGGCTTGGTTCGAAAAAGGCAGTAGCGCGCGATGGCGAACAAGTTGGCGCTGCTGCAGCACTGCGGCGGAGAGGTCCTCTGCCGGGAGCGCTGTGCAATCGTCAAGCCCGCTAGGAACCGACGCGTCCTTGCCGACGCTCGTAACCGCGCAACTCCTAGGATCGCCGCAGACCCGGGTTCACCAGAGCCGATTCCGGCCCTTCTCAGCAAAAAAGTGGCATACTCGCGGGTTTCGGCGGTGGTCGCACGGACGATGCGGCACCCCGAGGTGGCGCGGCGGAATGGCGCTGGATGTTCGCGGCATGGTCCGGGATAAAGTCGGGCAGATGCGCGGTTTGCGATCAAGCGACCTTGGCCCAAGCGACCCTCAGAAACCCGCCCTCCGGGACGCCTCCGACGCGGTGAACTGGCGAGAGGGGGTTCCTAAAACCTGCCATCTACTGCCACAATCTGCCATTTGTTCGTGGCGCCCTTTTCCCGTCTGCTCGCGTGCAAGACCCTCGCCGAGACAGTGCTTATACTTGACGAACGGCACTGGGCTTTAGCCTGACGTCAGGTCCAGTTGCGTCAGGGTGAAGCCTGTCCGACGTTGCGCGGTCACTTCGGCGGGACCGCTTAGGCTGACTCCTCTCGCGGCGCGTGCCAAAGCACTTGTAGGATGAAGGCTTACGGTTTCGGGTTACAGTCGACCGGTCGTGGAGCAGAAAAACAGTGGATTCTTTGTCACGCGGCCCGAAAACTCCCGATCCGCCGAGTCAGGCTGGGCCGGCCAATAAGATGCTCAAGCCATATCGCATCGCCGCGGCGATTCTGTGGACACTTGTGATCATGACTTTATGTTGGCTTCCCAAAACGGTCGTGCACGAAGTTAAGGAGGGCTCGCCGTGGCCTGAAATCCCGTATCTGGACAAGTTTATCCACGCGGGCATCTTCGTGGTTTTCTCGGTTTTGTGGGCTGCGCGTGGGCACAGCGCGCGGCCGGTTCAAGTGGATTGCACTCGGGGGATTGGTCCTGGCGGTCGTGACAGAGCTGGGCCAGCTCGTGCCATTCGTCGGCCGCGACGCAGGGGTCGATGACGCGCTCACCGATTTCGCCGGCGCCGCCCTCGGTCTTCTTTTGGTGCCCTGGGTCGAGCCCCGGCTGCGCAGCGTCGAATCGCGGCTCTGGTGCCAGCCGAGCACGCAGGCTCTGGCGGCCGTGCGCGGGGCAGAGAGCGGTCAAGGTTCGCAGTCTTGAGGTTAGTATACTCGCGGGGGCGAAATGATGCGGCTCGCTCGATCGCGCGCATTGGTGCCGGCGCTCGTAATGGTCGCGATCACTTGCGAAGCGCAAATCGACTCATTGGCTGCCGACGACACCGGCCGGGCTCTGTCTCTAGAGTGGGATAAAGAGATGCTCTCGATCCGCGGCAGGCACTTGCCGGGAGGAGAGCTCTCGGTCTGGTACATCGAGGCGTTCTGCCGCCCGGGTTCAACGCGGCGCGATTGGAACGAGACCGTCATCCCGCACAAGACCAAGCTGGTTGCGGCCAGCGCCGACGGCCGGCGAATCACACTTCGGTCCGAGCTCAGCGACGGCGTCGTGGTCACGCACGAGATCACCGCGGGGAGCGACGAAGTCGATTTCCGCGTCGTCGCCGCCAATCCGACGGCCGTTGCGTCGCCGGTCCAGTGGGCACAGCCGTGCATTCGGGTCGACCGGTATGCCGGCGTCAAACCAGAGCACAACTCGGAAGCGTACCTTGCGCGTTGTTTCATCTATCAGGATGGCCGGCCGGTTCGGCTGCCTACCACGCCGTGGGCGCGGGAAGCACTTTACATTCCGGGGCAGGTCTGGTGCCCCGAGGGTGTCAGCCGCGATGACGTCAACCCTCGGCCGCTTTCCACGATTGTTCCTTCGAGCGGCTTGATCGGCTGCGTGTCCGCCGACGGTAGGGAGTTAGTCGCCACCGCATGGGAGCCTTATCAGGAGCTCTTTCAGGGCGTGATCATGTGTGTTCATTCCGACTTTCGCATCAGTGGGCTCGAGCCGGGTGAATCCAAAACGATCCGCGGCAAGATCTACCTGATGCCGGCCGATTTCCCTGCGCTGCGCGCGCGTTATCGGCGTGACTTTCCCGGGCAGGAGCGACGGGTTCACGCGAGCGTGACCCACGTGCCGGCCAAGAAACTGATCGAGTTTGGCTGGGACGAGCCCGACACTGCTTTCATGCGCCGGCATCTCGCCGAGCTCGAGCAGTCGCCGTTTGACGGCTGTGTTTTTCACGCCGTCGCCCGGAGCGCCAGCGGGACGCCCGAGAACTTTGCGTGGCTCGGCTGGGGCCGCCGAGAGTTCAAGCGCGACGACCTCCGGCAGGCATTCGACGACTTGGCGGCGATCGGCGGCAAGACGAGCTTCCAGCACCATTTTCTGCGGTTCAACGTCACGCCCGGCGAGCTCGACTGGTTCGACGATTACGCGGCGGTCGTGACCAACGCGCGGCTGGCCGCCGAGCTGGCGCGCGCCGGGCACTGCGATGGGATCTTGCTCGATACCGAAGCCTACCAGGGCAAGCTTTTTGATTTTCAAAAACAACGCGATGCCAAGCGGCTCTCGTGGCAACAGTACGCCGACCAAGCTCGGCTGCGAGGCCGCGAAGTGATGGCGGCCCTTCAAGACGGCTATCCTGGCGTGAAGGTTCTCTTAACGTTCGGCCATAGCCTCGTCTGGAAACGGAGCGAGGGTGGCAAGAAACCGCTCGCCGAGTGCCGCGACGGCCTGCTCGTGCCGTTCCTCGATGGACTGATTGACCAGGCGACCCGGCAGGGCCAGATCGTAGACGGCCATGAGCTGTCGTATGGCTATCGCGAGGGCGCGGAGTTTGTGCGAGCTCGTGATGCGATCACACGCCACGTACCCGCGCTTGCGGCGGATCGACCGAAGTACGCCGATTCCATCTCGGTAGGGTTTGGCCTCTGGCTCGATTACGACTGGCGCAAACTTGGCTGGAAGATCGGCGACGTCGAGGCCAATTACTTCTCGCCGAGCCGCTTCGGGGCGAGCCTGCGCGGGGCTCTCGAGCAATGCGACGAGTATGTGTGGATTTATACCGAGAAGCCACGCTGGTGGTCGGACGCCGGCAAGCCGGTTGATCTGCCGCAGGTCTATTTCCAAAGCGTGCAGGGCGTTCGCCGGGCCTGCTCGGTGATTAGCGATCGATGTTCAAAATCCGAGAGTACCGAGCGCCGGTTCAGGGCGAGCCGTAACAGGTCAACACTGGTGCAAACGGTCGAACGTCTCCGCCTGTTGTTGGTACGGATCTTCAAGCCACTGAAAAGGCCGCTGGCGGTCGTCGCGCTGTGGCTGACGGCAGTGGGAGCTGGAACGTTCTGCTTCGGCTACGGGACGGTGACTCGAGACGGGGAGTTTGCGGCGTTTTCGGCCTCCTTCGGCATCGCAGCCGCGCCGTCGGTTTGCGTCGCCCTGATTGTTGCGGGACAAAGACGTCGGGCACTCGAAACTGGGCTCTCGCTGGCGACTCTGGTCGTGGCCTGTGCCGCGGCTGTTTACTCAATTCTCTGGCTGAATTCTTCCCTGGTTCGGCGCTTCATGGGCTACTGGGAGTTTCTCAGACTTCGCTCGTTTTTCGAGTTCTACGCCTTCCATTGTGGCAGGCTGTACGGTCCGTTGGCGGCAATCCTCGGTGCGGGACTTGGGCTTCTCGGCGGCGTTTTGATCCGGATCAACCGCCACCGGCCGCGGCTTGCGGCAGCATTGACGATCGGCATTCTGCTCGCCTGTGCCAGCGGCCCCGTGCTCCCGGCTGGATCCAGGCTCGTCACCAATTTTGTGGTCGAGGCTCGCCTGAAGCATGCGCACGCGGCGAGCGTGTACGACGACGAGGTCGCGGCGGTGCCGGTGCCGCCACAGGCGCGATCGTCGGGGCGATCGGAGCATGGATCGCTGCGCGGGCGAATGCGATTGTAAGGCGGGACGGCGAATCCTCGGCGGACCGCGCCGAGCGGCCGCTTAGATTCGACGAGACCCGAGGTCGAACCTGAATGAAACGATGCGCTGCGCTCGATTTCCTCGGCTGAGGTTGACCTTGGGTCAGATGATGAAGCTGGTGGTTTTCGCCGCGGTCGTGTCAGCGTGCGCGGTGGGAATTGCACGTCTCAACGATCTCGGCACGATTGGCGGGTGGGCATTCGTCGCGTTGTGGGTCGTTGTCGGTGTCCCGCTGGCGTGTGCAGTCGTCGCGCTTCCGCTCCTTCGCACTGGACCGCTCAAGGATTGGCTCGTCCGCACGCTTCTGTCGATCCCGGTCGCGGTTACCCCCGGTTTGGCGCTGGTTCTTCTGGGTTCGACTGCCTACAGGGCTGTCGCTGGGAGCGATGCATTCATGTATTACGCCCTGTCTGTAATGGCCGCCGTCACCATCGCGCTCGGTGCGTTGCTGGCTCTTCTTGTGCGGTGGATCATACCCGGCTGGTGCCTGGAGTGCAGGTTGCCGCTGCTGATTCCCGACGTTGCGGCACACGGCGCACCGCAGGTGGGGCCAGAGAGACCGTATCGCTGCATGAGTTGCGACGGCCAGTACCGGAAGCGCGACGGTGCCTGGCAATCCGTTGCTTCGGATGGCTCGTCCTGACCGCTGTGAAGTTAATAACTAGTTTCGATCGATTCGCCGGCGATCTTGGCGAAGCCCGGGGCATACATGCCCGCCCACCGGGTGGGCGAGACGATTCCGTGGGCCTTGATCCACGACTCGGCCGATTCGCGGATTGGGCGAGTCTCGTCATCGTTTTGAATTTCCGCCAACCGGTAACGCAGGAGCTGCGCGCGCAAGGGCATCTGCGCGGCATCGTAGGCGGAGATGGCGCGGTTGAGCTCTTCGACCGCGCGAACCGGGTCTTCCTCGCAGGCAGCGATGCCGGTGCGCACGTAGTACGCGTGAGCGCGTGCCCCTTCCTGTCCCTCCCGCGCGAGCTGGCGGGCGTCGTGTTTCGCCTGGTGCATGTAGGCGGCGTTCTGCTTGGTTCGTTCAGCCAGGGCCAGCGCGGTGTGCGCGCGAAGCTCGAGGATGTTGATGCGGACCATTTGAATGCCTAACAACATCGACCGGGCGTAGTCGGGCCACACGGCCGTGATGCGCGACCAGGCTTTGGTGATGTCGCTGCGATAGAGGTTCAAGTGAACGAGCGACTCGACTGCGGCCGAATGGCGCAGATTGAACGGGCGCTCGCCGCGGCGATCGACGCTGGCTTCCAGCTCGGCCTCCGATTCGAGCCGTTCGTTCTTGGCGAGCACGATCATCGTCATGTAGTAGTCGGTCAGGATCGAGACCGCGTGGAGATCGCCGCGCTCTTGCGACTCGCGGAAAAAAGCGGTCCAGCGGCGCTGGAGCTCGGCCAGTTCGCCCATCTGGAGCAGCGCCCAGAGCACGAAGTTGTGTGTCGTGTGGCGTTCCCAGGTCACGCCGGTGCACTGGTTGCGAAAGATCTGCTCGGCCAGGTCGAGCTCGGTCTGGGCGTTTTTCCAGCGGCCGATCATCAGCGAGCCGACGCCACGGTTCATGGCGATGAGGCCGTAGGCGTAGCTGGAGTCGACCTGCCGGGCGATTTCTTCGGCTGCCAAAAGCAGCTTGTTGACGCTGCGCTACGGCCTTTACGCCGGCCGTGGAACTGTGCCCGGCCTCCATGGCCAACGCTCGCGCGATGCGAATGGGTTCGCCCGCTTTGAGCGCCAAGAGGAGCCCGCGGGTTTGAAAGTCGGCGCCTCGGATCGGCTCGATCATCGACAGACCCGCGACGGCCGACCAGCAAAGATCCACCCGCGTGAGATCCAGGGGCTGGATTTCGCTGTTCGGGCGAAGTCGCACGCGCAGGCCGCGCGCCTTCAAGAGCGCCCGGTGCAAGAGCAGCGACAGCCGGGCCTGGCCGGGCGTGTCGGGCATGCTGATTCCCAACGGTCCTAAAAGGGTACGCAGCAAGGCGAGGCCTTCGTCGACGTGGCCGCTGATCAAGAGCTGCGACGAGGCCAGACGCTTGAATTCGAGCGTCTCGGCGTCGCCAGCCCCTTCGGCTGCCTTGAGATACGCGTGCGCCGCCTCGGCGCCTCGGCCGGCGTTGGCGAGTGCGTCCCCCAGTTTCTTCCAGAGCGGCTGCGCCTCAGAATCGGAGCCGGAGTAAAGTATCAGCGCCATCCGGTAGAGCTTGGCGGCGTGGTCGAACGCCAGGGCCGCCGCGGCCTGATCGGCTGCGCGGGCGTAGTGCTCACACGCCAGGGCCGTTTCGCCGGCGCCGCGGTAGTGCTCGGCTAGCACTTCGGGATCGACCGCCCCGGCGCCGCCAGGACCTTGGCCAGGCGCTCGTGGTGCCGGCGAAGCTCCTCCGCCGGGAGATGCGCGACCACCGTTTCGCGGATCCGGTCGTGGTAGGTCTCGACCTCGTCGTTTGCCTGCCCGATGCAGCGGATCAACCGCGCCGTGCGCAGCGCGGCCAGCGCCACCCGGCCGCCGCTCCCAAGCTCCGTGGCCTGAAATGCAAGCCCCTGCGTGATCGGACGTCCCGAAACGGCCACGACCGCGAGCAGGCTGCGCGCCTCCTCCGATTGCCAGCCAATGCGCTCCCAGAGCACTTCATCGAGGTCGAGCTGACCGATCTGTTCCCAGCGCTCGGTGCGGCTCGCCGCTCTGGAGATGCTTGACCAATTCATCGATGAAGAGCGGATTGCCGCCCGACTCGCGGGCCACGACGTGAGCGCCTGGCGCGCGACACCGCGTCGTCGCGGCCCAGAAAGCGCCAGCGTCAGCTCGCGCGCTTCCGACTGGGTCGAACGCCTCGACGGCCAGCTCGCGATGGTCGAGGTTCGTCGGCGAGCGAGCGAGCGACTTGTTGATCTCGCGCAGGAACACGCTGCGGTCGGCGTCTTCGGTGCGGAAGCAGCCGACGAAGAGCAAGACGGGCGACTGCGGCGAGGCGATCAAGTCAGAGAGCAAAAACGCGCTGTCGAGGTCGCCCCACTGGAGATCGTCGATGGCCAAGACGAGCGGCGTGCGTGCGCCAAGCGATTCAAAAGTTCGCGCAGGCCGGCGAAGGCGCGGCGACGCAGCTCTTGCTGATCGGGCAGCTCCGGCGCCCGCCGCCGCGCGATCAGCACCGCCTCGACACTCTCGAGCACCGGGAACACGCGCGCAAGATACGCGACCTCCGAAGGCAATAGTTCCTCGGCTGCGCGGGTTGGAAGCCCCTTCAAGTAGCGCGCCAGCGCGTCGATCAAGCTGTCGAGCGCCTTGTATGGGACTGATTCGCGCTCGTAGCACCGCCCGGCCAGGACCACCGCATCGCCGCGGGCGATCAAGGCGTCGAGAAACGAGCGAATGAGCGTGGTCTTGCCGGTTCCCGTACGGCCGAAGACGAATACCGACATCGTCTTGCCCAGCTTGAGCGCGGCAAACAGACCGTCGAGAACCTGGCGGTGCCGCGATGCCCGATCAAAGGGAGCGTTCGGGCAGGCTCGGCGCCGTCGGCCGAAAGGGCGGCCGCGGTGCGGCCGCTCAAGAGCGTGATCACCTCTTTTCCGGTGGGACGCCGGGCCGGATTGGGATTCAAGAGTGCCGTGCACAGGCCAACGAGGTCTACAGGCAGCCCCTCGACCAACTCCGCGGGCGACAGCGGCTGTTGCACCTGCTTGGCGGCCATGACTTCGTCGGCAGCACCGACGAACGGCAGGCGGCCGGTCATTGCCTCGAACAGCATGACCCCGACCGAGTACCAGTCGCTCGCGGTCGTACCGGCCCGCCCGGCGGCCTGTTCCGGCGACATGTGGCCGACGGTCCCAACGACCTGCCGGTCGACGGCACGGGTCCGGCCCGAGCGTTCCAGGTCGGCGGTCAACCCGAAGTCAAGAAGCACGACTCGCCCGTCGACCGACACCAGCACGTTGGGGGGCTTGATGTCCCGATGGAGTTTGCCTGACTGGTGCAGCGCATCGATGCCGAGAGCCAGTTGCAACAGGGCGCCGCGCAGCCGACCTTCATCGAAGAGCTGCCTCGCGGGCGGCTCGCCCGGGGCACCACTCGGTAAAGCGCCCTTGGAAGCTCGCTCGGGCGACGCCCAGATGCGGTGTTGCCCAGGCAACCCCGGCGCAGTCCGCTGCTTGACGTAGGTTACGAAGTCGCATCCTTCGACGAGCTCCATCGTGAAGAACCAGCGGTCATCGACCGCAAAGAGCTCGTAGAGATTGACCAGGTTGGGGTGCGTGATGTCGCAAAGCGAGCGGAATTCCTGCTTGAAGCGCACGAGTGCAACCGGGTCGACGCGGCGCATCGTCTTGAGCGCAACCAGCTCGCCGCGCTCCTGGTCGTAGGCCTCGTAGACGACGCCCATTCCTCCCGCGCCCAGCCGGCGTACCAGGGTGAACCGCACGGTATTGAGCATCCTGCGCAGGGCTTCGGCTTCCGACTGGAGATGGTGCACCTCGTCGAGCCCGAACGAGAGTTGATCGTCGGTAGCGGCCCCATGGCTCGGGCCCTTGGTTGTGTGCAAGTTGTCGTCGGGTACGGGCAAGCTGCCGGTGGGCGGTTGCGCCGGCGGATGCGGAAGCCTCTCGGCATCGGTGTCAGTCGGTTCAGATTCGACTTCGATGGGCTGCGTTTTCGCTTCGGAGATCGAGGTGCCCGATTCGGTCGACTGCGTTCTCGTTCAACCGGCCTGCCGACCGGCGCCGCTCTTCGCGCTCGCGATCGACCAGTGCGCGCACCATCTCGCCGCGCGTGGCGATCTCGGGAAACGCCGACAGATAAATCCGCAGCGGCAACGGCTGCCCTCGCTTCCAGCGCTCGGCCTGGTCGACGAAGAGGACGTTCAAGCGGTCGCCGGCTTCGACGTCGGGATACGACGACAGGAACGCGAAAACGTCGGGGGCCGGGGCTTCCGCCGCCCAGAGCTGCGAAAACCGCGCAGCCAGCGGAGCATCAGTGCTCGCAAGAAAACTGGAATCCATGGCCATCTTGAGCCTGTCGTGTCGTCTGCCGGAAGTCGGTTCCAACGATAGGATACGGGCCAGCGAGCCCGGCGATCAATTGTCTACCACCGCGTGGCCTCTTGGCGCGAGCGGTCGACTCATCGCCGCCATGTCGTGTTGAACCGCGGGGGGATGAGCGAGAGCAGATTCGGCGGCGAGATGCGCCGCCTTACTCAGCGGCGAAGTGAGTCCCACGATCACTGTCAAACCCGCGCAAGCGGAAACGGCCAGCGCGACTGGCCAGCCGCCGCCGACTCTGACCTCGTGGGTCGCGGGGCGCAGGTACATCGTGACGACCAGACGGAGGTAATAAAACGCACCGGCGGCCGCACTCAATAGCCCGATCACGGCCAGCAGGACGAACGCCACCAGGTTGTCGCCTTGAGCGGCGCCGAAGAGCGCGGCAAAGATCTCGAACTTGCCCCAAAAACCGGCCAAGGGCGGAATGCCGCTCAAGCTCAAGAGACAGATCGTAAGGCCGAGCGCCAGGTAAGGCCGAGTCCAGCCGATGCCGGCCAGGTCGTCGACCGCTTCGACCGGCCGGCCGTTGGCGGAGAGCGCAATGATCGCGCCGAAAGCGCCCAGGGTCATGAGTGCGTAGGTCGCCAGATAAAAGATGACGCTCTCGGAACCGCGGTAAAGCGTGCCGCCGTGTTGATCGTTGGCAAACGCCGCGGTCACACCCACCATCATGTAACCGGCATGCGCGATCGACGAATAGGCGAGCAGTCGCCTGAGATTGTTTTGGAGCAGGCCGACGAAATTGCCCCAGATCATGGTGGCCGCCGCGATGATCCAGCAAATCGCGATCAGCCTGCTGCAACAGCGGGTCGCCGGTATCCTTGGCCGCCAGCACGGCGGTGAGCGTGCGGACGATTGCCAGGAAGCCGACGGCCTTGGGTACCCACGACAAGAGTGCGGCAATCACCGTCGGCGATCCTTCATAGACGTCGGGCGCGTAAAAGTGGAGCGGCACGGCCGCGACTTTGAAGCACAGCCCCGCCAGAATGAACACCGCGGCGAGCAGCCCCAGCTCGGGCTGCGGCATCGGCAGCCGGTCATAGAGCACGGCGATCGCCTTCAAGTTGCCCACGCCCGTCGTTCCGTAAAAGAGCGCGAGCCCGTACAGCAAGAGCCCCGACGCAAAGATGCTCAAATAGAAGTACTTGGTGGCAGCTTCCTGCGTTCTCTGGTTGCGGTGCGACAGATAGAGCAGCAGGTAGGTCGGAATGCTGACCAGCTCGAGCCCCACGAACAGGAAGACGATTTCGTTGGCCGCCGCGACGAGCATCGCCCCGGCATCGATCATGAGCAGGGCCCCGAAGAATTCGCCGGCACGACGATCGGTCGGTTCTTCGTGCGCCAGGCCAAGCACGATGAGGCCGGTGAAGAGCAGCATCGCGCGGGCAAGCACTGACAGCGAATCGTTCAAAGCGACCGAGGCGTAGACGCTGGTCTCTCGATCGCTCTGAGAAAGGAGCACAAACAGCGCAATCACCAGCGCGGCCGCACTTGCGCCACACCATATCCGCCGCGGGCGCTCGACGAAGCACGAGGCCGTCATGATCACGATGGCCGTCGCCAACAAGATCAGCTCTGGCAAAAGCACCAGCGCGGTCTGCAAGATGGCGTCAAGGGCCTGGGAAGGATTCATGGCGGTGTCTCTCCGCTTTTAGTGGCCGGTGCGGCCGAGCCCGTCGGCCGGGCCTCGGCCGTTTTCGAGGCGCTTTTCCCCAGTGCCTGGCCGCGCGCTCTGGCGCCCTTTGCTTGCGTCTTGGCCTTGGGAGCGCCCCCGCCCCCGCCGACGCTCCGCGACGGAGGACGCCCCGCCTCACGCTCGCGGGCCTCGGCCTGTTTGCGAGCCGCTTCTTGCTGCAACTGCACGTTCAGCTCGAGGCTGTCGATCGCGGGACGAATCTGGTCAAAAAACGGCCAGGGAAAGGTCCCGATCATGACGATCATTGCCATGAGCGGCACCAGGCCAGCTATTTCATGCGGGCCAACCGGCGGCACCACTTGGTGTCCCGCCTCGGGGCCCGTAGCCGCAAGTGCAACCTCGCCGTGCGAGCCACCGTTCGCCGGCTCGCGGAGCGGGCCGAAAAGAACCTTGCGGAGCATCCACATCAGGTAGTAGGCACCCAGAACCATGCCGGTCGCCGCCAGCACTGCCGTGCGCCCGCTCACGGCGAACGCGCCTGCCAAGATCGGAAACTCCCCGACAAATCCGTTCAAGCCCGGCACCGCAGCCGAGCCCAGGGCCGACAGCATCAGGAAGAAGGCCAGGGCCGGCAGCCGGTTCCATAGCCCGCCGATCTCGTTGATGTCGCGGGTGTGGTACCGCTCGTAAATCATGCCCACGCATGCGAACAGCGCTCCGGTCGTGAGCCCGTGGTTCAGCATCTGAATCGTCGAGCCGTCCATCCCGGTCGCATTGAGCGAGAACATGCCTAGCACGATGAAACCCATGTGGCTCACGGAGCTATAGGCGACCAATCGCTTGATGTCGGTCTGCGCCAGCGCCGCCAGGGCCCCATAGATGATGCCGACGACCGAGAGCGTGGCCAGAAGCGGAAACATCGCGGCCGCCGCCAGCGGCGTCATGCCGATATTGAACCGCAAGAGACCGTAACTGCCCACTTTGAGCAGCACTCCCGCCAGGAGAATCGATCCGGCCGTCGGCGCTTCCACGTGCGCCAGCGGCAGCCAGGTATGGAACGGGAAAAGGGGCACCTTGATCGCGAATCCGGCCAAGAGCAGCAAGAAGATGAGCACCTGCGGGCTGGTCCAGGATGCGGCGGTTCTCCACTCGCTCCACGACAACGACGCCAGGCCGACCGTCAGCTCGGGGATCGAGAACGTGAGCATGTTGGACCGTGAATACTGATAGTGCACCACCACAAGCGCGATCACCCCCAGCAGAGTCAGAAGGCTGCCCGAGAGCGTGTACAAGAAAAACGTCACGGCGGCGCGGCGGCGATCGGGGCCGCCCCAGAGCGCGATCAGGAAAAAGAGGGGTATCAGCGTGAACTCGAAGAAGATGTAAAAGAGCACGACGTCGAGGCTGGCGAACAGGCCCAAGAGCCCCGTTTCGAGTGCCAGTAACAGTGCGTAGTACATCGCCACGCGCTCCTTGATCGCCTCCCACGACGCGGCGATCGCCGTCAGCATGAGCAGCGATGTGAGCATGAAGAGCCAGAGCGACAGGCCGTCGAGCCCGAGAGCAAACCGGATATCGGGGCGCTCGAACCAGCTCCAGCCGTAGCGACCTTGCTCGGTGACGTTTGCAAACTGCGGGCCCGTTACTCCCGAGCGATACCCGAGTAAGAGAATCAAGCTGCACGCGAGCGTGAGCAGCGTAACGCCAAGCCCGATCGCGCGCGCGTCTTCATGTTCGAGCCGCGGCAGCAAGGCTAGCACGAAGCTGCCGACCAACGGAAGGAGCACCGTGATTGCCAGCAGGGTCGCCATCCCATAATCCTCGTTAGCCAGGTTGCCCGGAGTTCAACGTCAAAGGAACAAGAAGATCGCTATTAGCGCGGCCACGCACAAGAGCGACACCCCCGCATAAAACTGCAACAAGCCGTTCTGATATCGGGCCAGCAAATCGCGGCCGAAGAGCCGCGGCAGCTTGGCGATACCGATCACCAAGGGATCGACCAGGTAGTCGTCGAGGTATCCGCATACGACGGCGGCCGCGCGGGTCGGCCGCACGATCAGCATCTCGTAGGCTTCGTCGACCCGGAACTTGTGCAGCGAGGCTTCGTAGAGCGGCCTCAGCCGATCGACCATTTGCGCCGGCATGGGGCCAGGCTCGGCATACATGACATAACCAAGCGCGATCCCTCCGAGGCCGGCCGCCAGGCCGATGAAGGCCGTCAGCCAGGCGAAGCCGTGCTCGGCGTGGCCGAGCAACTCAAACCCGAATGTCTTGTGCACGTGGGCGGCAAACCAGCTTGTCGTACCCCCGATCGGCCAGGCGAGCAAGCAGACAACCCCGAAGAAGACCGTGGCGCCGGCCAGCGCGTAGAGCGGATAAGTCATGATCGGTGGCGACTCGTGACCAAAATGATCGCCGTGGCCGTGACCATTTGCTGCCTGCAGATCGGCGTCGTGAGCGCCTTGAAGAATGGTCGGCGTCCGGCGCTCTAGCGGCCTCGGGATCGTCGGGGCTAGGCAGCTTCTCGGGGCCCCAGAACGTCATGAAGAAGGCCCGGGCCGTATAGAATGCAGTCAGGAACGCCGTGAAGATCGCGACCCAGTAGACAAGCCAGTACAAGCGGCCGCCCTCGTGCGCCGCGCTGCCGATTGCCAGCAGGATCTCGTCCTTGCTGAAGAACCCCGAGAGCGGGAAGATGCCCGACAGCGCCAGTGCGCCCACGGCGAAAGTTCCGCAGGTGACAGGGCAGTCGATGACGCAGGCCGCCGAACCGCCGCATGTCGATCACGTCGCCCATCGCGTGCATCACGCTGCCGGCCGCCAGGAACAACAGGGCCTTGAAGAACGCGTGAGTGAACAGGTGAAACATCGCCGCCACGACCGCGAGCTGCGCCACGTTGCCCACGCCGGCCCCAAGCGCCATGAACATGTAGCCGAGCTGGCTGACCGTCGAATAAGCCAGCACGCGCTTGAGATCGTTCTGGGTGACGGCGATCGCCGCCGACAGAAGAGCGGTCGCACAGCCGGTAATCGACGATCAGTGACAACACGCCGGGGGCGAGTGTCAAAAGCGGCATCGACCGGGCGATCAGGTAGACGCCGGCCGTGACCATCGTCGCCGCGTGAATCAGGGCCGACACTGGCGTGGGGCCCTCCATCGCGTCAGGAAGCCAGACATAGAGCGGAATCTGGGCGCTCTTGGCCGTCGCTGCCCAGAAGAGGAGTAGCGCGATCCCCACGATCGCTGGCGCCGGGCAGGCCAGCCAGCGTGGCTTCGGTCAAAACGTTCGCCGTAGCTCAGGTCATGGTCAGGGACGACCGACCACAGCCAGAGGATCGCGAGCGCAAAGCCGATGTCGCCGAGCCGGTTGACCAGAAACGCCTTCATCGCCGCCGCGGCCGCGCTCGGCGCGTGTGCCAGAAGCCGATCAGCAGGTAGCTGCACGTGCCGACGCCCTCCCAGAAGACGTACGTGAGCAGATAGTTATTGGAGAGCACCAGGCCTGTCATCGAAAAGACGAACAGCCCGATCAAGGCGAAGAACCGCGCATAACCGGGGTCGCCCGCCATGTAACCGACGGCGAACACGGCGACGAGTGCCGAGACGAGGGTGACCATCGAGAGCATCATCGTGGTCAGGCCGTCGACGCGGAACTCGATGGGGACCTCGAGGTCGATCGGCGTTGAGCCAGCGCATCACAGTCACGGTCGTCTAGGGGCCCGGCCGCGAAGAGCAACCAGGAGCGAGACCAGAAACGCCAGTGCGATGCCCGCGACCACCGGCACGTGGGCAAGGGTGCGCAAGTGCTCGGGCGCGAGCGCGGCCAGGGCAGCCCCCAGCAGGGGGCAAAACGGCACCAACCATGCGGCTCGTATCACAAAAGGCAGCTCCTCGAATTGCTCAGTTCTGGCAGAAGGCGATCCGAATCGAATCGATGTCTCGGTGCACGCTTCGCTCGCGACCTGGGCCCGCTCATTCACGCCGCTCGATCCAGGGCTGTTCCGGATGCTGCGGCTCGACTCCGGCGGGGACCAGGTGCGGGTACGATTCGGGGCCGGGCGCCGGCTCGATCGGCTCGGCCTCGGCCGCCAGGTCGACCGGCGGCGCCGGCGGCGCGTCGGGCTCGTGAATCTCGCGCCAGAGGGTCACGTCGAGCGACGACCGGCGATTGTAGAGCGTCACAATCAGGGCCAGTGCGATCGACGCCTCGCAGGCCGCCACGGTAAGGATCATGATCGTGAAGACCTGCCCGGTGAATGTGCCGTGATAACGGCCGAAACCCACCAGGGTCAGCGCCGTTCCTTGCAGAATCATCTCGACCGACAGGAACATCACGATCAGGTTCCTGCGCGCAGAAAGCCGAGCATCCCCAGCGCGACCAGGGCAGCGCCCACCAGCAGGTAGCTCCGCAAGACGTCGATCGTGAACAGGTCGGTTTCAGGCATCGTGGTCAATCGCTCCGCTAAAGGAGACCCTGAAGTCACGCAGCCGGACCATTGGGTCGCTTGGGGTTGGCGATGGCGACGGCGCCGACGAGCGCCACGAACAGAAGCGCGCCTGCCGTGCCCGCCGCCACGAGATGATCGGTGTAAAGCGCTGCGCCCAACCCGGCGACGTTGGGCTTTTCGCTGACTTTGCCGGCGCCGGCCGGCACGTTGATTCGCGAAGTCGGCGGCACGGCTTGGGCCACCACCGCGATATAAACGGGCGGCCGCCGGGGCAGCTTGCTGTCTTCAATGTTGGTTAATTTCGGCAACGCTTGCAGTTCCGGGGGCAGCGCCGCGGAGGCGGGAGACCGCTCCGCTACGGGCAGTGAGGTGAATGCCACTAGCAGGCACCACAAGAGCAGAAAGCAGGTAAACGTCGCACGGCCGGGGTCGCGAGCGGCCCGATCGTAGAGCGCTTTGCCCTCCATCTGGGCCAGCATGATCACGAACAAGAAGGTGACGATGATCGCCCCGGCGTAGACGATCACCGTGCCCGCTGCCAGGAAGGGCGCCCCTGCCAGCAGAAAGAGTCCCGCTGTCGCCAGCACGACGGCGGCGAACCAAAGAGCGCCGTGGACGGGGTTGCGGCTGGTGATCATCAACAATGCGCTGGCAAGCGCGGCCACGGTGAAAAGATAGAAGAACACCGTCGTCAGGAAGGGCGCGGGCGGCACGCAAAAATAAAAGGAAGCCCAGGAGTCCGAGGCCGGCCGCGATGGCGCCTGCCGTATGCTGTCGCTGCGGCAGCGCACTACCATGGGCGTGCGGCAAGAGCAGATACGTGCCGGTCGCGCCCAGAACGACAACAAGCGTGGTGAGTAAGAAAGCGCCGATCGACATCGTGGATTAGCCTTGGTTCGTGTCTGTCAGAGCTCCGCGGCCGCCGCCCCGTGCCGCCGCGATGGGCACCGATCATTCTGCTCTAGGTCAATATCTTCGTCTGGCTCGTCTCGGCCACGGGAGGCTTGCCGTAGCTGCATCGGCTCGGTGTTCTTGGTGGCATCGAACACCGACAACAGCTTGGCTTTGTCGAAGATCATCTCCTCGCGCGACAGGCCGGTCAGGTCGTAAAGCCCGGTCAGCTCGATCGCCTCGACCGGACAAGCTTCCTCGCACATCCCGCAGTAAATGCACCGCAGCTCGTCGATGACGAAGCTCTCGGGGTATTTTTCCCGGTCGGGCCAGCTCTCGGGGGCCGTTGCCCCGACGATGTCGATGCAGTGCGCAGGGCAAGCGGTCGCGCAGAGCATGCAGGCCACGCATTTCACGCGGCCTTGCTCGTCTTTGTTCAGGCGGTGGACTCCGCGATAGTTGGGGCTGGGAACGTGCTGTTCCTCGGGATACTGCACGGTGATCGGCCTTGCCCGCGAACATCACGCCGGCAATGTGCTTGGCGGTCACGCCCAGCCCCTCGGCGATCTTGGGCAGGAAGAGTTTCTCCCACGTATTGAGCCGCGGCGGCTCCAGTCGCTTCAGGCTCGGGTCATCGGCACGCACTGCTTGGTCTCCGGAGCGGAAATTCGGGGAAAGAGCGCCCTAGCTCAAGCTGTACAACATCTGCACGATCACGGCGGTCGCCACCAGGTTCACCAGGGCCAGCGGAATCAGCGACTTCCAGGCCAGGTCCATCAACTGGTCGTAGCGGAACCGCGGCAAGGTCCAGCGCACCCACATCATGAAGAGGATCACCAGGGCGACTTTGAACACGATGACAGCGCACTTGGCAAGCGCGCTCAAGATGCCCGTCTGCGTCTGGTTCAAGAACGGGAAGCCCCAGCCGCCGAAAAACAAGACGACCACGAGGAAGCTCACGGTGATGACGTGCAGGTACTCGCCCAGAAAGAACATGCCGAACTTCATTCCCGAATATTCGGTGTGGAAACCACCGACGAGCTCTTGCTCCGATTCGGGAAGGTCGAAGGGAAGCCGGTTGGTCTCGGCGAATGCGCTCACGAGGAAAATGATAGAACCGAGCGGCGACGCGATGATTCCCCAGCGCGGAATGAATCCCCAGAGCAGATGGTCTTGCCAGTTGATGATCGTGTTCAAGTCGAGCGACCCGGTCCAGAGGACCATGCCGAGCACCGACAGGCTGAGCGGGACCTCGTAGCTGAT
Source organism: uncultured Isosphaeraceae bacterium (assembly GCA_963830625.1). Taxonomy (GTDB): domain Bacteria; phylum Planctomycetota; class Planctomycetia; order Isosphaerales; family Isosphaeraceae; genus CAWHMZ01. The sequence goes on from CAWHMZ010000022.1 coordinate 40,263, forward strand.
GAGCTGCGCGCTCGAGCGCAGGCCGCCGATGAGTGAGTACTTGTTATTCGACGCCCATCCGGCCAGGATGACTCCGTACACGGCCAGGCTGCCGACGGCGAAGATGTAAAGAATGCCGATGTCGAGGCCCGGAGCGATTTGGAAGCTTGTCGCCTGGTCGCCGACCACGGGCCCAAATGGGACGACGGCGAAGGCAACCAGGGCGGCGATGATCGCGATCAAGGGGGCCAGGTTGTACAGGGGCTTGTTGACATAGTCGGGAACGACCCCTTCCTTCAAGAGCATCTTGGCGCCGTCGGCCAAAGGCTGGAGCAGACCGAACGGGACGCCGAACTCGCCGCCGGCGCGGTTGGGCCCGATCCGATCCTGGGCGTAGGCGGCGACTTTGCGCTCAACATAGATCAAGTACGCGACTGCGCCCATGAGGACGCTCGCCACCACGATGATCTTGAACAGAACGCCGACGAACACCAAAAAACTCATGAAGTCGATCCTCAAGGCGATCTTTTTTCGAGCGGCTTTTGCCGCGGACAGTATAGCAACCGCGCACGGCCAGTTCACGCAGCTAGCGCCACCGGGCTGCGCCATGGGCGACGAACCAGGCGTCGGTGAAGCTTGCGGGCGCGACCGCGGCTCGCGCCGGTAGGGCGGCCTCTCCGAGCACGATGCCGTGCGCAGGAGGCTTGCCCCCCTTGGCAGCGGCGAAGGCCGGTACATTAAGGGCGACCTCGTCCAAGACCTCACTCGAGATGGGCGGACCGCCGGGCCGCTCGAGCAAGATCGCCAAGAGGTCGAGGTCGGGCAGCGAGCCGTCGCGCGGCGGCAGCGCGGCTTCGGAATATTGCAACCGCCCGTCGGCGTTGACGTAACTGCCGGCTTTCTCGGCGAAGGTCGCGCCGGCCAGCACCACGTCGGCCAGGTGAGAAAGCGCCGTGACGTGCGCGTCTTCCACCACAACGAACTTCACTCCCGACTTGAGTGCCTCGCTGTCGGGCCCGTCGATCCAGGGATCGATCGATCCCGACGCGACGAAAAGGCCCTGAAACTCGCCGGCGGCCACGCGCCGTTTTACGGCGTCGTACTCGACGAGCGTCCCCGCGAAGTGCTCGATGATCGCGGCGACGCCCCGGCGATTCGGGCACTTCTCGGCGTGGATCGTGAACGGCCGCGGGACGACGAAGCTGGTGTCTCCCGTCCGTCCCTTGTTCAATTCGGGACGGAACGTCCGGTCGGCGCCCTTGGTGGGCACCGGCCCCAGCGCCAGCACGGCTTGCGGGCTTAGCCCCTTTACGTAGCGGCAAAGCAAGTAGGCTTCCTCGACGGTCAAAAACGGCGACAGGATGCCGACTAATAGCCCGCCTTCCTGGACGATCTTTTTCAATCCCTGGTCGACTGCTCGCAGGGCCTCGTCGATCGCGACGACAAGCAGATCGCCGTTCTTGCGGACGTACATCGCCGACAGCAGGCCCGGGTCGTTGGCTGCCTTGTAGCTGTACCGTCCTTCGTCACAGATCCAGTAGTCGTTCACATGCGGGTTGAAACGGGGCTTGAATCGCCACAAAGTGCCCCGGTTTTCCTCGGCGGTGATGTTGCAGCCGGTGGAGCACCGGGTGCAGATCGAATTGTGCTTCGAGAGGAACCAGGCGCGCTGTCTGTGGAGAAAGTCTTTGTCGAGCAGCGCCCCGACCGGACAAATGTCGACCACGTTGCCGGCAAGAGGGTTATCGACCGGCTCGCCCGGAAAGACATCGATCTCGGCATGATTTCCCCGGCGCATGACCTCGAGCTCGCCGGTCTGGGAAATCTCGCGCGTGAACCGCACGCACCTCGTGCACATGATGCATCGGTCCATGTTGAGCTGGATCAGGTCCGACACGTCCTTGCGCGGGTTGACCGTTCGCTCCTCCACGAAGCGATGGACTGACTGCCCGTAGCGAAAGCTGTAGTCTTGCAAGCCGCATTCGCCGGCCTGGTCACAGACAGGGCAGTCGAGCGGATGATTGAGCAGCAGGTACTCCATGATCATCCGCTGGTGTTCCTTGACCTTGGGGCTGTCGGTCACGAGCACGGTGAGGTCTTTGGCGGGCGTCTGGCAGGCCGGCACCAGCTTGGGGAGGAGCTTGATCTCGCCGGTCTTGGGGTCCCTGGCGCCGACCTCGATTTCGCACATCCGGCAGTTGGCGACGACGGAAAGGGCCGGGTGCCAGCAATAATAAGGGATGTCGACTCCCACGCGCTGGGCCATCTGGATGGCGTTGAGCTTCTCGCCTTCGGGAATCGTGTATTCATTGCGGTTGATGATGATGGTCGCCATCGGATTAACGGTCCCCGGCCGGTATGAGTTTTGTTTCAGGCTGCCAGCTCAGAATGTTAACAAGCGGTCGGCGGTTCTGGTCCACGATTCAGCTTGCACGCTTACGTGGTGTCGGTTCCGGGCGCATGGAGCGCGGCCAATCGATCCGGGCCCGACAAGACGGTCAGCCGGCTGCTCTTCGAATCGTCGTCGGCGGGAATTCCGTGCGCGATGTTCTCTTGAAGCGGCCTGACCATCGCCGTGGCCGACTGATGGCTGCGGATATAATCTTCAAGCTCGCCGCGAAACTTGGCCACGGCGTTCTTGATCGGCCAGGCGGCCCCATCGGCCAGGCCGCAGATGGTCGTGCCCGGAATGATGCCCATGTTATTGGCCATGGAGAGCATGATGTCGAGGTCCTCGATCCGGCCGCCGCCGGCCTTGATGCGCCTCATGGTTTTATCGAGCCAGGCGGTCCCTTCGCGGCAGGGAGTGCACTGGCCACAGCTTTCATGCGCGAAGAAGCGGCAGGTGTTGTAGAGATAATCGACGATGCTGGTCTGGTCGTCGATGACGGTGACAGCCGCCGTGCCGAGGCCGAGGCAGCCCGGCTTCTTCAGACTCTCGAAATCGAGCGGCGTGTCGAGCTCTTCGGCGGAGAGTAGCCCCATGCTGATGCCGCCCGGCACGGCGGCCTTGGCCTTGCGGCCCTTCCACACTCCGCCGGCGTGCTCGTCGATGAGCGCGCGGCAGGTGACGCCCAAGGGTAGCTCGACACAGACCTGGTGATTTACGTGGCCCGACACGCAATAGAGCTTGGGGCCGTAACTCTTGGGCGTGCCGATCGATTTGAACCACGACGGCCCGCGCTCGATGATGTGGGGAACGCAGCAGAGGGTTTCGACGTTGTTCACGACCGTCGGTTTGCGAAACGCCCCCTCGATGGCCGGAAACGGCGGCTTGATTCGCGGCCAGCCGCGCTTGCCTTCGAGGCTCTCGATCAGGCCGGTCTCCTCACCGCAGATGTAGGCCCCGGCTCCGCGATGGACCCACACGTCGAGGTCGAAGCCCGTGTTGTAGATGTTCTTGCCCAGGTGACCCGCGGCACGAGCTTCGGCGAGCGCCCCCTCGAGGATCGAACAGCCGCGAATGTATTCGAAGCGCAGGTAGATGTAAGCCGTCGTCGCCCGGGTCGCGAAGCACGAGATCAAGATCCCCTCGATGAACTGGTGAGGGTCTTTCTCGATCAAGAGCCGGTTGTTGAAAGTGGCGGGCTCGCTCTCGTCGCCGTTGACGCACATGAGCGTTGCCTTGCGGTCCTTGGGCAGGAAGCTCCACTTCAGCCCGCACGGAAACCCGGCGCCACCGCGGCCGCGCAGTTCCGAATCCTTGACCAGGTTGACGATCGACTCGGGATCGCTCGCGAGCGCCTTGCGCGCGGCCTGGTATCCGCCGCGCGATTCATAGACCTTGAGCGTGTGACTCTCGGGCACCGACCAGTTGCGGGAAAGCACGGGTTCAAAAGTAGCCACGGCCGGTTCATCTCCTTGGTCGTTAACGAGACCTTACGCGGGCGCCCGGCCGCTCTTTTGCTCGTCGCGGCGCCTGTTCTTGAGGTCCTCGAGCATGGCGTCGACTGACTCTTCGGAGAGCGGACCGAACACGCGACCATCGTCGGCCAGTGCTGCCGGGGCGAAGTCGCAGATTCCCAGGCACTCGGCGAAGTCGACGGTCAGCTCGCCGCCCGGCGTCGTCTCGCCGGGATTGATCTCGAGCCGCCGGCATGCGTGCGCCAGCAGTTCATCTCCGCCGCGGAGCATGCACGAGAGCGACCGGCAGATCCACACCCGCACCTCGCCGATCGGCGCCTGGGGGAAGAAGCCGTAGAAGCTCATCGTGTCGTGGACCTCCGCCGGCGTGATCTCCAAGAGTCGGGCGATCTCGGCCATCGCCTGCAAGGGGACGCACCGCAGGTGCTCGTGCACAAGATGGAGCGCCGGCAGCACGAGTGCTCGCTTGCTGGGGTAGCGCGGGAGGCGCAAGGATCTTGTCCTTCAAAGCCTCGCTCAAGATCGGTGCATAGAGCGCTGGCGCTACAGTGCTTGGCTCTGCTGGCATCTTTTGCTCTCGTCAAGGTGCGTGCAGCCCAGAACGCGGGCCGCGGAAAACAAACCGGGCGACGCCGAACGCGGAACTCGGCTTATCGATCGAGCTCCGCCGCGATGATGTTCAGGCTTCCCAGCACGGCCACCACGTCGGCGAGCGCGTAGCCTTTGATGATGTGCGGGAAGACCGAAAAATGCACAAACGACGGCGGCCGGGTCCTGACGCGCCAGGCGGTCTGGCTGCCGTCGGTGACCAGATAATAGCCCAGCTCGCCATTGGGGCTTTCGACCGCCGCGTAGAGCTCATCGTGTGGAGTCTCGATGCCGCGATTGGGCATGATCAGCTCAAAGTGCTGGATCAGGCCTTCCATGCTGTTATAAGCCGTCAGCTTGTCGGGCAGGGGAAACTTGTCGGCGATCGGCAGGTTGACCGGGCCCGCCGGCAGCTTCCTGAGGGCCTGCTCCAGGATGCGGCGGCTCTGCTGCATTTCCTCCATCCGAACGATGAACCGCGCCCAGGAGTCGCCTTCATCGCAATAAGGCACGTCGAACTCGAGCTCGGGGTAGACCAGATACGGCCGGTCCTTGCGCAGGTCGTAGGTCACGCCGCTGGCCCGCGCGACCGGGCCGGTGCACGAGTAAGCGATCGCGTCGGCCTTGGTGAGCGTGCCCACGTGGCGCAGCCGGTCGAGAAAAATGCGGTTGCGAAACAAGAGCTTCGCCATGTCGGCGTAGACGCTGGGGAAGGCGTCGATAACGGCCTGAACCTTGGCGAGTACTCGGTCGTTGAAGTCGTAGAGCACCCCGCCCACTCGCGTGTAGCCGGGATGGAAGCGGTATCCCGACATCTCTTCGTAGACGTCGTAGATCAGCTCGCGCAAATTGAAGGCATACAAGAAGGCCGTGAAGGCCCCCAGGTCGAGTGCGGCCGCGCCGGTGCACAGCAAATGATCGCTGATTCGCGCCAGCTCGGAGATGATCACGCGGATGTACTGGCACCGAGGTGTCAGCTCGATGCCGAGCAACGACTCGACCGCGTGGTGCCACGCGACCTCGTTCATGGGAGGGCTGATGTAGTTCTTGCGGTCGACGACTGTTACGTATTGGTTAAAGTTTAAATGTTCGCCCAGTTTTTCGAAGCCCGAATGCAGATAGCCGATGTCGGGCGTGGCCTTCACGACTTGCTCGCCGTCGAGCTCGAGGACCAGGCGCAACGTGGTGTGAGTGGCCGGGTGCTGCGGCCCGAAGTTGAGCGTCCAGGTGACTTGCTTCGACTCGGTTTGGATCTCAGGGTCGTCAAGCAATTGTGTCGACATCGCGTCTCCCCGTGCCGGTCGGGCTTTCGATTGCGCCCTCTATGACTCGCCCCGCGACAGCCGCGGAAAGTTGTGCCGTTCGCCGCGCCCCCGCAGAGGATAGTCCTTGCGCAGCGGAAAAGCGGTGAACTCCTCGGGCATGAGAATGCGCCGCAGGTCAGGATGCCCTTTGAATCGAATGCCATACATGTCGAAGACCTCGCGCTCCATCCAGTCGGCTCCCGGCCAGATGGCGACGACCGACGGGAGCACCGGGTCGGGGTCGTCGACGCCGGCTTTCACCACCAAGAATTCCGACGTATCGAGGTTGCGCAGTACGTAGTGAACCTCGAACCGCGCGCGGGTCCGGCCCGGATAGCCGAGGTAATCGGTTGCGCCGAGCTCTGCGAGCAGATTGAAGCCGCAGCGGTCCTTGAGCGCCACGAGCAGATCGTGCAGCCTGGCTGGCGGGACGAAAAGCCGGAAGTTGTCGCGAAATCGCGCCGTCGTGAAAACGCCTTCGCCCAGGACGAGGGCCAGCGTCGCCATGGTCGTTGCGTGTGAATCGGTAGCTGCCGTGGCGGCGGTGTCGTTCATCGTGCGCCTTCCGGGGAGGTCATAACTGGGCCGGGCCGCCGGGCAGGCGGTAACCGTAGCGATCTTCGTCGCCGCGCTCGCCGGCGTCGAGCCCGCCGCTAAATCCAAGGGCGGCGAGGGAGCGTTCCCGCGCCAGCATTTCCGGCAGTGCGGTCCCGCGCATTGACCCGTGCTTCTGGATCTTCTCTTGCAGGTCGAGCAGTGCTCGCAAGATCTGTTCGGGCCGGGGCGGGCAGCCGGGAATATAAACGTCGACGGGAATGAACCGATCGATTCCCTGGACCACGGCATACGTGTCGAAGATCCCACCGGTGGACGCACAGGCCCCCATGCTGATGCACCATTTGGGCTCCGGCATCTGCAGCCAGATTCGCTGCAGCACCGGCATCATCTTCATCGCCACGCGCCCGGCCACGATCATCAGGTCGCACTGCCGGGGGCTGAAACGCATCACCTCGGCGCCGAACCGAGCGATGTCAAACCGGCTGGCCCCGACGGCCATCAGCTCGATTCCGCAGCACGCCGTGGCAAACGGCATCGGCCAGAGGCTGTACTTACGGCACCAGTTGACGACCGAATCGAGCGTCGACACCTGCACGTTTTCGGGAATCTCCGGCGAACCCGCCGGTTGCACCGAAAGTGAAACGGCCGGGCGCGGCGACACCGGCCCACCGGAGGAGTCGTTTCTCGCCGGACTGTCTAACGCCATTCAAATGCCCCTTTCCGCCACGCGTAGGCAAACGCCGATGCCAAGATCGCGATGAATGCCATCATCTCCCAGAAGACCAGGCCGCGAAACACGGCCGGAATGCCGACCGTTGCGCCTTCAGCCATCGCGCCGCTCCATTGCGCGACCGCCCAAGGATACAGAAAGAGCAGCTCCACGTCGAAAAGCAAAAAGACGATGGCCACCAAGTAAAATCTCACGTCGAACCGCTGCCGCGCATCGCCGATCGGGTCCATGCCCGACTCGTAGGGCATTTGCTTGACCCTGGTGACCTTGTGGGGTGCAAAGACCGCGCTGGCGATGATCATGCTGGCGGCGATGCCCGCAGCGACGATTACCAGCAAGAAAACCGGCGTGAATTCTTCCCCCATCGGTGATTGCTCCTCCCCGCTTTTGCCCGGCCGCCGCGAGCTCGCATCAGCTTACGGGCACTTTGTGAAGTGTTTCACAAAGTCTCACCAAAAAAAATCCGGGCCAACCCGGGATCGCCACGTCATTGTAAAGATTGGGAGCCTACCGTCAACGAGCCACCGATTTCATGGGCCGGCGGCCGAGACGGGGGCGTACCAAACGACGGGAGCCGTTCACTTGTCGTCTTCGAGAGGAAGTAAAACCGGCCTCTTCCGGCGTGGCTTGGTCCGATCGCGAGTTGGTGCATCGGTAGTCGAACCTGGGTCTCGATCGGCGTTCGCCCCCAGAGTCTGGGCCCGGTCCAGCACGTCAGTCGGGGTGCGCCGCGAGCTGTTTGACCGCCCCGGTCCAATGCGAGGCGCGGAGGCGCTGGAGGAATGATTCGCGAGTTAGACCCACGATTCAAGCCCGATTCCGCGCGCGCTCGAGTGCCCAGTTCGTCGTCGGTCGATCTCAGGGCGCGGGCGCGCCGCCGGCTCGCGCGGTGCCGCGAGCACGCCCGGCCGCGGGTTGATTTCGTCCGTGGTATCGAAGCCACCCGCCGCGCGGGTGCGGCGGGCCGACAAGATGCGTTCGGTGCGGGCGCGCGTCTGCTCGTAATCGCGCATCAGTTGTGCACGCCGCTTGGGATCACGCTCCTCAAAAAAGGCCAGGTATTTCTGCGTGAGGAGCTCTTGGGTCTGTTCAAAAGTGCGATTGGACTTGCGATTGGGCTGATACTCTCGATTGGCCCCGGCGAAAGCCGGGTCGACGGCTGAACGGTAATAAGGCATTCCGATGCCGTACTTTTCGGTGGCGGCGCAGCCCCGCCCCGTCCAGCTCGTTCAAGTAATTCTGAAATTGGTTGGCACCGCGTACCCCCACGTTGGCGTTGGGCCCGACGCCCGAGCCGCCAGGTCCCGCGGGGCCGATCGGAAAAGTGTAAGCATCATACTGCGCGACGTACGGGCGAAAGGGATCCATGCTATATGCTTGTCCCCGCGCCGCCGGCCCCACCTGAAGCGCAGCCACGGCCAACATCCCAAGCAAAAGAGGTCGGGCCCAGTTTACCAGTGTCGAGGTCATCGTGGCGCCTCCCGCGCGATCGCTCGTTCGGTCTGTCATCAGGCCGGGTCAGGATCGATAGCGACCAATATGGACATCCGAATACGCACCGCCACACCGCCGCGGGCAACTCGGCGGAATAAGGACGTGCGCCCAACCAACGAAACCCTATTGTATCAACTCCATCGTCAGTTGCCATCGGTTCGTTTGACGGCGAACGGTTTCGAAGTTGGCGAAAGGCGGGAGGACGGGGCGAAAGTGCCAGATGCGCGGGTCGTTCCGTTCGTCGGCTGTCGGATGGCGGGGGGTAGGGCGCAGCGACTTCCCCGCAGCGGTAGTGTGGTAACCGAAAGACGTGCGCCGCCACACGAGCAGAACGGGGGCAAGTGGAAACGCGCGGAATCGGCTATGATGGATTGCGTTGTGCCGACCAGGTGACTCACACGTGCTTTTCGCGCCTCGGTGTGGTGCGCTCGTTCCGACAGGGAGCGCTCGATATGGTGGCCGTGAGCATTGTCGTTGTGGGCTTACTGGCCCAGCTTACCGAACCGCTGGCGAACCCCGACCCGTCGGCCCTGGTTTTGCAGTTAGGCGCCGCGCGGTTCGCCGAACGCGAGGCGGCGGCTGGAGCCCTTCTGCGGCTGGGACGAATGGCGCTGCCGGCCCTGGGCGGCGTGCGCAACTCTCGCGATCCCGAGGTACGCGTCCGCGCCGCGTTGCTCGTCCAGAAAATCGAGGATGCCCTGTTGACCCAGCCGACGCGCGTTCGCCTTGATTTCGACAACGTTCCGCTACCGGAGGTTGCCAGGTCGCTCAGGCGCAAACCGGGTTCAAAATCGCCCTCTACCCGGAAAACGAACCGCGCTGGCGGTGGCTGCGCGTGAAGCTTCAGGACACCGAGCCGGTCAGTTTTTGGGAGGCCGTCGATCATCTTTGCGACGTCGCCGGCCTGCAATACAACGCCAACATGCAGGGCTATGTCGGCCAGGCTCAGCCCGTGTTCGCGTTTACAAGCGGCACGCTGCGCGGTCACGCCGGTGTCGGACCACGGGCCGTTTCGGGTGAGCCTTCTGGGCGTCGAGTACCGCCGCCAGCTCACCTACGAACGCCCGGGCTTCAGCCTGGGACGGGTACCACCGCCGCCGCGACCCGCGCCGCGTGATCCGGGTCAGAAGAACGCCGAAACGCGCATCCGCCCGGCGCCCCACATCGTCGCACAGTTCTCCGCCGACCTGCTCGTCGCTGCCGAGCCCCGGCTCGCCTTGAGCCAGCGTGGAGCGGTCCAGGTCGTCGAAGCCTCCGACGAGCTAGGCAACTCCCTGGTCCCCCATGGGGACGACGGGCAGGCCGCCAGCCGCGACGGGAGCAGCTTCTTCGGTGCCAGCGGACCGACCCTGCGGCTGCCGATCCCGCTGGAGCGCCCGCTCGTCGCGGGCCAGATCATCAAGAAGCTGCGAGGAACGGTCCCGGCCACGGTTTCGTCACGGCGGGCTGACCCTCTCGTCGTGCCCTTGACCGACAGCGCCGGCAAAACATTTGAAAACTCCGAGCTCCGCGTCACGGTTCACGACGTCAAGGTCGTGCCCAACACCGGCAATAATACGGTGATCGAGCTGTCGGTCAGGCAAAACGACGCCGACACGACCACCGAGGACGCCGAGCCGCTCGGGTTCCACCATGCTTTCCAGCACTTTGGTCAGCAGCACCTTCAGATCGAGATTGTCGACACCGGCGGCCAGCTTATCCCATGGTTTCAGCCCGAATTCGATGCCGAGACTTCGCGGGTTACGCTCACCTTGACGAGTTTGCCGCAAAATGCCAAGCCGAAGGAGTTGCGTTACTACAGCTTGACCCGCGCGAGCACGACAATCCCGTTTGAATTTGTCGATATACCCATGCCGTGAACCTTCAGACGACGAGAACGAGGTTATCCCGATGGACAACCTCGTCATAGACGGCGGCGCCGAAGACATGGCGCGCCTCGTGGGTGCGCAGCCCTTGAATTCGCCGCGCTTCGGCGGTGGCGTAATTGGTGAGGCCGCGCGCGAACTCCTGCCCCGACGTATCGCGAATGCCGACCACGTCACCCTTGTCGAATTCTCCCACGACGTCAACGATCCCGATCGCCAGCAGGCTTTTTGGACCGCTTTCGAGCGCCTGTCGCGCCCCGGCATCGACGACATAGTGGCCGCGGGGACGTGCGGTGAGGCCGATCCAGCGTTTGCGGGCGCGATGGCTGGCGCCGTGGGCGAGAAACAAGGTTCCCACGGGCTCGCCGCCCAGGATGCGGGTGAGTGGCTCGGGACGGGTGCCCGAGGCGATGATCACCGAGCCGCCGGCCTGGGTCACCAGCCGCGCCGCCGCCAGCTTGCTGTGCATGCCGCCGGTGCCGAGCGTGGTCTTGCCGGCTCCCGCCAAACCGAGAACCTGGTCGTCAATGAGGGGCACAAGCGGCACGATCTCGGGCTCGGCCGCTCCGGCAGGATCAATGCGAAGGAGCCCGTCGACCACGCTCAGGATCACCAGGAGGGCGCCTGGCAGCAAGTTCGTGACCATGGCGGCCAGGCGGTCGTTGTCGCCAAACTTGATCTCGTCGACGCTGATGGTGTCGTTCTCGTTGATGATCGGTACGGCGTCGCAATCAAAAAGTGCGTGCAGCGTGTTCCGCATATTGAGATAACGTGGGCGGCTGTCAAAGTCTTCGTGCGTGAGCAGCAACTGTGCGGCCCGGCGGCGGTGGCGGCGGAGCCCTTCGTCGTACGCACGGATCAGGAAAGCCTGGCCTACTGCGGCTGCCGCTTGAAGCTCGGGCAGGTTCGTCGGGCCGGCTTTCCACCCGAGCTGACCCATGCCCGCGCCGACAGCCCCGGAGCTCACCAGGGCCACTTTCCGCCCGCGATCCATCACCACGCTCAGTTGCTCGGCCAGATGGTCGACGCGCCCTGGCTCGAGCGTACCGTCAGGGCCCGTTAAAACGCTGGTTCCTACCTTGACCACCCACGTTCCGGCCGACAGAACCACTTCATCGCGGACCAGGTCGCGTACCGCACCCCCAGACGGCTTCTCGGAAATCCCCGACTGAGGCGGCGCCTCGGCGGTCCTGAAGGTTGGCTGGTCGGCTGGTTTCAAGTTCCATCTTCCAGGCGAGTAAGGAAATCGAGGCGCACCGCGTCTGTCGGCGATACAATGGCGCGCCAACCGAGCAATGATGATGAAGGTTGTCGGTAGATCTGTGCGTCATTATAATACTGCCGCGCAGTTGGCCTAGAGAAACAGCCGTCGGATTGGGCGGACGAACTCGCGAGACCGACCGCGGTTCAAACTCTTATTACGGGGGCGGAACCGAACACATGGGTGAACTGCACCATGAGTGCGGCGTGGCCGCTGTTTACCATGCCGCGGGTCGTTCGGTTTCTGCACTGGCTCCGATTCCCGGCGACGTCAACAGTGTGGCGCGGCTGGTCCCGCGGATGCTGCTCGACATGCAAAACCGCGGCCAGCTCGCCGCCGGCATGTCCAGCTATCGTCCCGACCGCAATGCGCTGATCAACACCCACAAGGAGGTCGGCACGGTCGCCGAGTCGTTTCGGCTCAATCATCGCGACGAGTTCGAGGCGATCATGCGCGGGGTGGACGGGCCGGTCGCGATCGGCCACGTGCGCTATGCCACCTGCGGCGGCAACGACCGCACCGATGCCCAGCCGTTCGAGCGCGACCACGGCCGCAAGGCGAAGTGGTTTGCCTTCGCCTTCAACGGGCAGCTCGCCAATTACGACGAGCTGAAGGACGAGCTGCTCGCGCAAGGGCGATTACCACCTGAAGCGCAACACCGACACCGAAATCATCATGCACTCGCTGGCCTACGAGCTCCAGGACCGAAGACCAGGAGCCCGACTGGGTCGGGGTGTTCGGGCGGATCTGCGGAACGGTTCGACGGTGCGTACAACATCGTGTTGATCACGGCCCACGGCGAGCTGGTGGTCGTGCGCGACCCGCATGGCTTTCGGCCGCTGTGCATCGCCGAGCACGGGCCGCTGTTCGGCGCGGCCAGCGAGAGCGTGCCGCTGGCCAACCTCGGGTTTCCGCAACATTCGCTCGCTCGAGCCCGGAACGCTGGTCGTGGCCAATCACCAGGGGGTGCGCATCGAGCGGTTTGCGCCGTCGCCGCGGCAGGCTCATTGCTTCTTCGAGTGGATCTACTTCGCCAACGTCGCCAGCACGCTCGACGATCGCTCGGTCTATCTGAGCCGGGCGGCGCTGGGCAAGGAGCTGGCACGGCTGGAAGACGTGCCGCTCGACGCCGACACGATCGTGGTGCCCGTGCCCGACACCGCCAAGGCCGCCGCCGACGCCATGGCCTTCGCGCTGGGCGTGCCCTCGGTCGAGGGCCTGATGCGCAACCGCTACGTCGGCCGGACGTTCATCGAGGGAACGGCCGACCGCGCGGCCAAGGCCCGGCTCAAGTACACGCCGCTGCCCGAGGTCCTCGCCGGCAAGCGCGTCTTGCTGGTCGAAGACAGCATCGTCCGCTCGACGACGATGCGCGCCTTGGTCCACGAGATCCGCGACCGCGGCGGCGCCCGCGAGATCCACCTCCGCGTCGCCTGCCCGCCGATCATCGCGCCGTGCTATTACGGCATCGACATGTCGCGCAAGAGCGAGCTGTTCGCCACCCCCTTCGTCGACGAGGCCGTCGGCGGTGTTTCTGCTCGAGGCCCAAGCAGCGGATGGCCAAGGAGCTTGGCGCCGACAGCCTGCGTTACCTGCCGGTCGACGCGATCGCGCGGTCCGTCAGCCTGTCACCCGAACGCCTCTGCCGCGCCTGCATCACGGGCCATTATCCCACGCCGACCGGCCAGTACCTCTACCAGATCGAGAATAACGGCGGCTCTTCTTCGAGCGCCGGCGCGCGCGCCTATGAACCGGTGGCGGCGGCTTCGGACGAAGCGTGAAACCGCACGGCGTCAAGCCGTGCCGTCTGGCCGTCGAGGTGGACCACCGCTTTGACCGTTTGAAAGTTTGGCGAACGTCGCGACTTTCGCGCTCGTCTGGCCGGTGTTCGAGGATTCCGAGCCGTTCGAGGACGACGACGCGCTCAGTCGGTTGCGATACCATCGTTCGAAGGACCGGAAGGCCATGATCTGCCGGCCCACGAAGGCGCCACGAACTTGACGGCCGGCTGCACCGCGCGTGGCCGCCACGCAGAGCGCCGCGCCACCGTCACTGGTCCCTACAGCGAGCGACGTATTGCCCCGAACTCGGCGAGGAACGGCCAGCAAACTCGGAACCGTCTTTTCAGCCAAGGCGCTCGAAATCATCACGCGGGCCGCTTTGGTGCTTGCGGCGGCGACGAGCAGCAGCGCAGGGCGACGTTCGCCGCGACCGAGCCCGTCGCGACTCAGGCCGCGGTCCTCGTTTGCGCTCGACGGAACAGGTTGAGATGTCGTCGCGCTGGCCGTGTCGACGGCAGGGAGCCCGGTCTTGGCCGCGACGTGAACCGCGACTTCGGCGACGCCAGGTCCGGCTTCGTCCAAAATGATCCCATTCGGCGCGTTCGAGCGATCGATCGGAGTCGCATCGGAGTGCGACGCGAAGAAAGCGCCGGAGCCGATCCGACCACGGCCTGATTTACCGATCTGCGCCCGGACGACCTCGGGCCCTCTGTGATGATCGTCGCCGCGTTCTTGTTGATCGCCCCGGGCGTTCCCGACGTGGCGTTAGGGGAAGGCGCACCACGGAGCGGCAACGTGCGCGGCCCATCGGAGAGCAGCTCCCCGCCTGCGCTGCGCTTTGCCATCCAGCCGCGACGCTGCGATGCAGGCGTTCTGCCGTGCCCCTGGGGTCGGCGTCGTGGACCGTGCTGCGGTGGGCGCCGGCGACGGCTTCGCCGATGAGCGACGACCCGCCCACAAGCGTCGAAAGAAGCACGCGGTCGTCCACCGGCAATAGTTCGGGCCAGAGCCGCCGGCCAAGCCGGCCGGCCCGCCGACCGCGCTCACGCCGCATGCGCCGCTTGAATTCGAGCCAGCGTTGCCATGCATGCAATCTCATGATGACTCAGGTCGCTGTGCGACGATCGCCCTGCGTCCGCCTCACAGGCTGACTCATCCCGCAGGCTCGAACCCGCCGCTTCGTCGCAACCCACCCTCTTTTCAAACTACCGTCAACGGGTCAAGCGACCCGCCACAAGCGGCGACATTCGTGATTAGTATCCTGATGACAAGGCCGCCGACGAACAGCGCCGCACCTCGGATTAGCGAGTCTGCACAGGCTGGGTAGGATTGCTCGTCGATCGTCGGTGAAAAGTTGATGAATTGCCGAGAGAGGCTTTATTTCGTCCGTCGCCAACTATAACCTACTGTGGTTCCAGGAAGCGATTCGCCTCGCGAACCGCTTCTCTCGGGCCACCCATTTTCGATCACAGAACAACAGATTACACCAGCATTTCAGATGGATCGCGCAAATCCGCTGCGCCCTCGTGCGAGGATGCGCCGGACGTTGCTGGAATTCGGCAGTTCACGCAACCGCGTCGCTTGAGTCCGCATAGCCTTTGCACCAGCTAGGAGATTCCTCAATGAGCTTGCAGCTCGCTCGCCGATCGCCCCATCGCCGCTTGCCGACAGTGCGCTCTTCGAGGCCGGTCATCGATTTGCTCGAATCGCGCACGCTCTTGAGCACAACCGTCAGCCATCCGACGTTCGTGCTCGGGCCCTTCGGCGGCACAGGCCCCGCTGGAGGGTTCACGCCTGCACAACTTCAGACAGGCTATGGATTTAGCAGCATCAGTTTCAACGGCACTGCGGGAACAGGCAGTGGCGAGACGATCGCCATCGTCGACGCGTACAACGACCCCGACATCCAGTCCAACTTAAACACGTTCGATTCCGAGTTCTCGCTGCCCTCCCTAACGGTCACGGTGGTCAATCAGACCGGCGGTTCGAAATTGCCCGGAGCCGATTCGACAGGAGGTTGGGAGCTGGAGGAGTCGCTCGACGTGGAGTGGGCGCATGCCATGGCGCCCGGTGCGAAAATCATGCTCGTCGAGGCCAGTTCGAGCAGCATTGCCAACCTGCTCACCGCGGTGAGCTACGCCAAGGAAAATGCGAGTGTGGTGTCGATGAGCTGGGGTGGCAGCGAGTGGTCGGGCGAGACCTCGGACGACGGCGATTTCGACCAGTCCGGCGTGGCCTTCGTGGCGTCCGCGGGCGACGAGGGTGCGCGCCGCGGAGTGGCCGGCGGTCTCGCCGAACGTTCTCGGTGTCGGCGGGACAGACCTCACTTTGACTTCGAGCAATGCCTACTCCAGCGAGACGGGCTGGAGCGGCAGTGGCGGTGGGCCGAGCGCCTACGAGTCGCAACCGTCATACCAGACCGGGGTCGTCACCCAAACGTCGACGGCGCGGGCCACTCCAGACGTTGCCTATGACGCAGACCCGTCAACCGGCGTCTCCGTGTATGACTCCGACCCATACGAGGGGGAGACCCTCGGCTGGGTCGAGGTGGGCGGGACCAGCGTCGGCGCACCGAATTGGTCGGCGCTCCTGGCCATTGCCGATCAGGGCCGCGCCCTGGGCGGCGAAAGCGCGCTCAACAGCTCGAGTGCGCAGCAAGTGATGGACATCCTCTATCAGAACACCTCCGACCTCCACGACATCACAAGCGGCACGAGCACCGGCGATCCGGAGTACTCGGCCGGCCCTGGATACGACTACGTGACTGGCCTGGGCACGCCCATCGCCAATGAGGTTGTTCAGCGCGCTGGTCGGCACCACGGCTCCCCACGACACGCTGGTCCTGTCCGCATCAACCACCGAGACGGCCGGCACGTCGTTTAGCCTGACCGTCACCGCCGAGACTTCGACCGGAACGACCGACACCGGCTTCACGGGCACCATCGCCTTCACGAGCACCGACCCTCAAGCGTCCCTGCCGGCTAACTTCACCTTCCCGTCGACCGACGACGGAACGGCCACGTTCACGGTCACCCTGAAGACCGCCGGCACTCAGTCCATCACGGCGACGGAGACCACGAACTCCGCCGTCACGGGCACGATCTCCGGGATAGACGTCAGCCCGGCCGCCGCCAGCAAGTTCGTCCTCTCCGGATTTCCCTCAACCGTAACCGCGGGCGTGGCGCAATCGTTCAAGGTCACTGCGATGGATCCCTACGGCAATGTGGCGACCGGTTATACCGGCACCGTCAAGTTCACCAGCACTGACTCGGCTGCCGTCCTGCCGGCAAACTACCCCTTCACCAGTACGAATCAAGGCGTGGCATCGTTCTCGGTCACGTTCGAGACGGCCGGCACGCAGTCGCTGACCGTCACCGACACGTCCTCAGGCATCACCGGCACCCAATCGGGAATCTCGGTCGACCCGGCGGCGCCGACGGGCCTGGTCGCGACCGCGGCCTCGTCGTCGCAGATCAACCTCACCTGGGATGCCTCGGCCGGGGACACCGGCTACGAGATCGAGCGCAGCCGCAGTGCTACCTCCGGCTTCACCGAGGTCGGGACGGCGACCACAACGAGCTACTCCGACACGGGCCTGACCGCGGGGACGACGTATTACTACCAGGTGATCGCGACCGGTGGGGGCAATTCTTCAGCAGCCAGCAACACCGCCAGCGCCACCACAACTGGCACGGCCCCCGTCACCGAATCGATCTGGGGCACCTCGTACTCCCCCACCGTCAATTCCTATTATGACGGCGAGAAAGGGCAAACATTCGAGCTCGGCGTGCAGTTCGAGTCGAACGTCGCCGGCGAGGTGACCGGCGTGCTGTTCTACAAGCACAGCGGGATGACCGGCACGAATGTCGGCCACCTGTGGTCCTCGAGCGGAACCCTGCTGGCGTCGGCAACGTTCAGCAGCGAGACGAACTCAGGCTGGCAATCCGTGACCTTCTCCAGTCCCGTGCAGATCGCGGCCAACACGTACTATACCGTCTCGTACTCCACGGGCAGCCCCCTCTTCTACTATGAATCGCAGTACTTCGCCAAGAGCGGCGTGACCCACGACAACTTGACGGCGCCGTCCGATACCGACATCAACGGCACCGTCCTCGACAACGGGGTGTACAACTACGGCGGGGAGTTCCCGAGCGTGAGTCAATACTATGCGAACTTCTGGGTTGATCTCGTGTTCTCGCCGGGATCATCCGACAGCAAACCCGCGCTGGTCTCTTCACCGGCTCAGCAACCGATCCGGTCGGCTGGGGCGGGGATGAGTGCTTTGGCACCCGGGCAATCCAGTCCTGTGCTGACCTCGCCCAAGGCGGCCACGCTAGCCGGGCCGGTGATCTACGTCGTCGCATCGCGCCGTACAACGCCGACAATCCTGGGAGCGTTGCCGAATCGCGGCCAGGCCCCGCAGCTTGGAGCGCTCGGATCGTTGTTCAGAAAGTCGCCGTGGGCAACGGCAGGCTCTGCTCTAGAATAACTTTTTGAGACTCGTCGCCAGGGAATCGCCGAAGTGCTGCAGTTTCGAGGAGACTGTCTTAACCGTCGACGACTGGCTCAGTTTGTTCCAGTCTTGATTGAGAGACTTGACGGCTGAGCTGTTGGCGAGGCTGCTGAGTGCGCCGTTGTTTGTGGCCGTTGCGCGCTCGACTGCGGCTCCCAGCGTACTGGCCGTCTTGACGAGTTGGTCACGCTCGCCGGCCAGCCGGTTGGCGACGGGCGATATCGCTGCCGAACGTCGTGCGTCGATGGGCGCGGCGTGCAGGCGTCGTTGAGCGTTGTCGTCAAGCAACTGTGGCCCATGGGCGGAATGGACCAGCGCGGAAGACATCAACCGACGGTCTTCCAGGCCCTCGAGACGAAGCGTGGCTCGATGGATTGCCCGCTTCGCGCGAGCTGGAAAAGGCCGTTGCCTCATCGTCCTCATACAGCGCCCTCGGGATAGACCTGGCACGAATTGACCAGACGCAGGTATGACACGCCGGCGCCTCTTCCATTAAAGTTCGGCGGCTTTGCCTGGCCGACTTGAACGACTTGGCCGTTGCGATCAGCACATTGCTTATATCCGGTAGGTTGCGCAGGATGCATCGTTGGCGGTAAATCAGCGTCGTTCAATTGCCCTGAGCGAACGCAACGCGACAATCGCGAACAGGCCGGCGGTGCCGATGACCAGAAGCATGATGAGCGCGACGCCCGCGAGGTGGCTTTCGACGCCCGGTGTGCAAGAGAGCCCAGATCAAGACCGACATCGGCTGCGTGCCCGGCGGCGCGACCAGGTTCGTCGCCGGCAGCTCGCCCAGGCCGAATGCGAAGGCGATCGCCCAGGCCGCCAGGAGCGCCCGGCGCGAAAGCGGGAGCACGACGCGGAAGATCTGGCCCCACGGGCCGACGCCGTCGAGTGCCGCCGCGTCGAGATAGTCTTGGGGAAACGAGCGCAGAAACGGCCAGAGCAAGAGCAAGTGCGTAGGGCAGCGATCGCAGGGTCTCGGCCATGACGATCATCGCCGGTGAGTCATAGATCGCGGGATCGCACGGTAGGCCAGGACCAGGGCCATGCCGGCGACCGGACCGGGCGCCGCCAGCGTGAGGGCGAGCATCACCAGGGCGATCGATCCGCCAGAGCGATCGACCGGCGGCGTCGCCCATGCCAGCGCCGCCGGCGAGCACGACCGCCAGCGTCGCCGCGACCGCCGTCCAGACCAGGCTCGCTTGCAACGGCTCCCAGATCTCGTCGGCCGCGAAACGCAACGTGCCCATCAGTCCGGAAAGCGACCAGACGGGAGGCTGACCGAGCGTCGCCCGCCCTCCGACCCTGCCGGCGCGCCAGACCAGGCTGTAAATCGGCAGGGCGATCGCGTTGCCGACCAGGACCACGAGCAAGACGCCGCACGGGAATCCGCCAGCGGCCGAGCGAGCCAGACGCGTGCCCGGGCAAACGACGAGACCAGCCGCGCCGGGTCGAGCCGCACAGGCCACCGGCCGGCGATCAGACGATCGAGCACGCCAAGCACGACAAGCGGCGGCAGCGCGACAAGCGCCGCTTCGCCCGGCCCGCGCCCCAGGCTGTACTGGAGATACGCTTCCTCGGCGTAGGTGCGAATCTGGAGCAGGTCGGTGACGGTCATGTCGCCGGCGGTCAGCACGGCGACCGCCAGCGCCGCCGCCGCGATCGCACCGAGCGCCCGGCGCAGCGTGACCCGCAGCAAGACGCGCAGACGGCCGATAGTCGAGCAAGGCCGACTCTTCCAGCTCGGGCTCGACCGCGCACAAGCCGACTCCGACGATCAAGACGACCCACGGCAACGCGGCCAGCGCATGCACAACGCGGCCCCGGTGCGGCCGACCAGGATCGGCCGGACGCCGAACGCCTGAGCGCGGCCCGACGTTGCCCGAACGCACCCAGCCAGGCCGTCGCGTGCAAGCGGCAGCGGCACGAACGCCGCCAGAGCGATGAGCGGCGAGCACGAGCCGCCGGCCCAGGACGTCGGTTCGGAACAGCAAGCACGGCCAGCAGCGACGCCCAGCGGCAATGCGATCGCCTCGGTCGCCGCGACCAGGCCGATCGTCTCGAGCGCCAGCCGAAGCGGCCGCGCGAGCCCGCCGGTATCGCGCAGGATCGCCGTCGAACCCGCCACGTCGAGCGCAGTGCCCGTCGCCGGCAGCGCGCTCGCGCTGCTGGGTGCACGGCGCGCCACGACTTCGACGACCGTCGCGACCGCCGGCCAGCCAACGACGACCGCCAGCGCGACGAGCAGAGCAAGCCGTGCGCAAGAGAGCTCGCGCAATCCGGCTCACGGGCGCAGTCCCGCCGCTCGCATCAGAGCGGCCGTCTTGTCGTAGGCCTCGGTGACCCATTCGACGATCTTCTCGGGCTCCGGCGAGTACTCCAGCTCGATCGAGATCGCCGCGTCGGGGATGTCGAGTCGCTTGATCGCTTCCAGATACGGCGGAAAGTCGACGACTCCGCGCCCCGGCGGCAGGTCGCCGTGCACCTTGCCGTCGCAGTCGGAGATGATGCACATGAGCGACGCGGCCGCGCAGGGCCTCGACCAGCGACGCCGGCTGCCGGGCCAGGGCCAGGTGCGAGATGTCGAGGTTGGCCTTCACCGCCGGCATGATCGACGTCGTCGAGAAACCGAGCCATGCTCGCCACGTCGTTCAAGAGCGACAGTGGAAACGGCTCGAGCTCGAGCGCGATCTCCAGACCAAGGCCGGCCGCGTATTCGCCCAGCGTCCGCACGTGCTTGACGGCGGTCGCCCATTGCTCGGCGGGCGGAATCACTTCCTTCTGCCAGATGTATTCACCCAGGACCAGCAGCACGTTCTTGGCCTCGAACAGGTACGCCATGTCGAGATAGGCCTTGCACGCGCTCGAGATGGAACCGCTGCACGCTGGGGTTGAAGTCGATCAGGCCGACCGCCACGCAGGCGACGCTCACGATCGGCAGGCCGGCGCGCGTCGCACTCGTCCTTGATCAGTCGCTTTTCCTTGACGTCGATGTCGAGCGGGTCGGCGAAGATGTCGATCGAGTCGAAGCCGATCTCGCGGGTCTTGTGGATGCCGAAGGCCGTTCCGCGGCCGGCCTGGACCCAGGCCGAGTTGATCAGACCGAGCTTCATGGAATGTGACTCCCGACCTCCTGCGGCCGCCAGCTGCGGCGCGGCTGCGGTGACCGATCGCGGCTTGCCGGGGCAGCCGGACGCGTGAAGCACGAGCCGGCGCCCGGGGTCGACTGGACGTCGATCGTGCCCTGGTGCTCCTCGACGATGCCGTAGCTGATCGAAAGGCCCAGCCCGGTCCCCTCGCCGATCGGCTTGGTGGTGAAGAACGGGTCGAAGATCCGTTCGCGGATCGCCGGATCGATGCCCGCAGCCGGTGTCGGCGACCTCGATGCGGACGCCCTCGGCGTCGGGCTCGGCGCCGGTGCGGATCGTGACCGTCCCGTCGGGCTCGCAGGCGTCGATGGCGTTCATGAGCAGGTTGACGATCACCTGGTGCACCCTGGCTGCGCGGCAGCGGACCGGCGGCAGCGGCTCGAGCTCGGTCGACGAGCCGCACCCCCTTCTTGCGGGCATAGCCCTGGACCATGTTGACCGACGACTCGATTCCCGGGATTCAAGTCGACTTCGTTCCAGTCGCCCTCGTCCACCCGGGCGAAGAGGCGGAGGTCCTTGACGATTCGCTCGATCCGCCGCAGGCCTTCGCGGGTGCGCTCGATCAGCCGCGGCAGGTTTTCGAGCGTGTAATCGAGGTCGAGCTGCCTGGCTCACCGATTCGATCTGCGTCGTTCAAGGCGGCGCGATCGGCCGGCGATCCGAGCGCTCGATCTGGCGGTACAGGCCGATCAGGGTGATCATGTCGCGCAGGTCGCGCTCGAGGACGGCGACGTTGTTGCTGACGAAGGCCAGCGGGTTGTTGATCTCATGGGCGACGCCGGCGACGAGCTGGCCCAGGCTCGCGAGCTTCTCGGTCTGCACCATGCGGCTCTGCGCGGACTTGAGCGCCTGGTGCGCCTCGCGCTCGGAGCGGGCGAGCTCCTGGAGCGTGACATTCTGCTCCTTGAGCTTCTCCTCGGCCCGCATCCGCTCGGTCACGTCCCAGAAGATGCCCTGGATGCCGATCGGCTTGCCGTCGGCGCCAAAGAGCGGCGTCTTCATGACCTGGACGTAGAGCTTCTCTCCCTTGGGCGTGACGTGCTCCTCGACGACGTCGAGCACCTGGCCGCTCTCGAGCACCGTCTTGTCGTCGCGGCGATACTTCTCGGCGAGCTCGCGCGGGAAGAAGTCGAAGTCGGTCTTGCCCTTGATCTCCTCGAGCGTGGTTCCCAGCTCGGCGCAGAACTTCTGGTTGGCGAAGGTGAAGCGGCCCTCGAGGTCCTTGCACAGGATCATCTGCGGGATCGTTTCGACCAGCGAGTGGTAGAAGACCTCGGTCTGGAGCAGGGCTTGCTCGGCCTGGCGGCGTTCGGCGGCGACGGCTTCGCAGTCGGAAGAGAGCAGCGAGTGCCGCATCCGCCACTGCCGCGCCTGACCAGCCAGGCGGCGATCGCCAGAGCGAGCACGAGCCCGCCGCCCACGAGCAGGATCGAGGAAACGTGACGATCCAGGCCAAGCGGAGCGAGAAACGATGGTGATCGTGTCGAGCTGCAACGAGGCTCAATGCCGGTCTATCCGGTGAATTCATCGAGCGCACGACGCGATGGTCGCGCGCTGCGGCCAAGACGGCTTCGCACAGGGCGATCGTCTTCGAGATTGTCGCGGCCCGAGATGTCGGGCTCGTCGCCGGTCTCCAGGGCGCGCAGCAGGCCCTCCATCGTGCCGGCGAACGCGTCGGGAAACCAGGCTTCCGGCCAGCGCGGCCGATGCCAGGCGCCGTGGTCGTCGATCGTCGAATAGTCGATCGTGCTGGGCACGCGCCGCGGCCAGCCGGGCCAGCCGATCGTCGCCCAGGGCCAGCCCTCGGTTCCCTCGAACCGCCAGCGCACCGCGATCTCGGCCGCGGCCCCTTCGCGCGCCGGGCCCGCCCAGACGTCGTCCCAGGCCGACGCGCGCGCACCGCTTGCGTACTCGAGCACGTACAGGTTGATCCCGTCGGCATGCGGAAACCTCGTCCGCGGGTCGGGCCGCGTGCTCGCCAGCACCCGCTCGGGATCGCCCAGCCAGTAGCGAAACGTGTCGAGGTGGTGAATGCTCATGACGAACGTCGACAGCGACCGGCCCTCCTCGGCCCAGGGCATCCAGTGCGGGATCGCCCGCATCTCGATCGTCGCCAGCACGGGCTCGCCCAGCACCCCCCGGTCGAGCAGCGTCTTCAGAGCCCGCACCGACTGATCATACCGCATGTTCTGGTTGACCTGGAGCACCACGCCGGCCTGCTGCGCAGGCATCGACCAGCGCCTTGGCCTCGCCGTAAGACATCGCCAGCGGCTTCTGCGCCAGGATGCCCCGCACGCGGCGCCGATGAGCGAGCACGCGGCCGATCACGCCCGGCTGCTCGGCGGGCGGCACGGCGATGTCGACGACGTCGATCGCCGGATCGTCGAGCATCTCTTCGAGCGACGAGTAGACCGCGGGCACGCCCCGCAGCGCCGCCACCTCGCGCGCCGTGTCGATCGACCGCGAGGTGATCCCGACGACGCGGAAACCCGGCGTCGGCATAGGCCACCAGGTGGCAGTCGCGGACGATGAAGCCCGCGCCCACCACGCCGATTCCCAGGTCGGACGAGATCGGTTGCCGACGGATCTGTCCCAGTGCGTCGGCTGGGCTCGTCGACATCCGAAGAACACCCGCAGCGGACCGGCGCTCCAGGCGCAAGAACGGCGGCGGTCGTGTCACCGCCGGCTTTACCGTGATTCTACTGTTGGTGATACAGCGCAGCGCGTACCGTGTCCAGTGGGTGGCGGGCGGATCGCCGCGCTGGCCCGCTCGGTGCCGGGCCGGCCGGCGATTCCCGATCGGCCGAAACCACCGGGAAAACTCGGTCTCGACGCCGCCGTTGCGCGATCGAGCGGGCCGTGCGGGCGATGCCCAGGACGGGCGCCAGCACGGCCATGACGAGCACGCCGCCGCGCCACAACCGCGAGCCAGAGCCCGGGAGCGGCGATCGCCAGCCACGGCCAGCACCGCCAGAGGCCGACCAAGACGACGTGCAGCTCGCAGAGCCTTGAACGCCGGCCAGGTCAGGGCCGCCCGGCCGCGCCGCGGCCACGGCGCCGGCGGCGCCGGCCGCCCGCCGCTCCCGCCGTCGACGCGATAACTCCCCCGTCGCGCTCTTGAGCCGCTGAAAGAACGCCTTGTAACGGCAGTCGTTGTGCAAGCTCAAGAGCGCCCAGCCGACGCGCGATCGCGAATCCCGCGATCGCCCACCGCGGATCGCCCGAGCGCGCCGCCAGGCCGTAACCCAGCGCAAAACCGAGGGCCAGGTTGGCCGCGTGATGCATCAGGTAATCGAGATAGGTCCCATCCAGGCTGGCCGTGCCGCGCCAGCGCGCGACCTGGCCGTCGACATGGTCGAGCCAGAAGCCGAGATGCAACAGCACGACGCCCAGCACGAAGCAGGCGCGGCCGCCCGTGCCGATCAGCGACCGCGCCGCCAATCGACGACAGCGAGCGCCGCCGCCGTGACCTGATGCGCAGTCAGGCCGAGCCGGATCGCCAGCCAGGTTCCGTACACGGCGGTCGGCCGTGCGACCCGCCGCGCCAGCCAGTTGCCGATCTCGCGATGCCGGTCTTTCTGAACCCGAGCCCGCAGCTCGGCGATCGTCGGCCGCGAGTGGCTCATCGCGCGGTCTCCTCGCTCGACCGCGCGGACAGTTGCTCCACCGGCGTCCGGCCAACGTCGGTCGCGTCGCCGGCAAGATCGTAGATCGCGTACCGCCGCACCACGCCGTCGCCGTCGGCAAGGTCACGGCGAAACAGCGGCGTTCGACCGGCCAGCCAGGGCGAAAGCAGCCGGCCGAGGGTCGGGTCGAACTCGACCGCACGTCTCCGGCATCGGCGGGCACAGCATCAGGTGCGTGAAACCGGCTTCACGCAGACTTCGCCACGATCTCGCCGGCCGACTCACCGTGCCGGCCCAGGCCGGTTCGGCGGCGATGGGCCAGCTCCATCGTGTAGTCGCGCGGAATGTAGAAGCCTCGATGGTCCTGGCCGATCAAGATGCGCCGACTTCGGCAGGTATCGGGCCGCCCATCGCCCGACCTGGAAGGTCGGCTCGCGCCGCGCGAGGAAATCGGCCGTCGATTCCCGCCCAAGCAGAACCGGCAAGGCATGCCGCGCTCGCGCGACCGCCACGCTGGCCTCGAACCCGAGCACGGCAACAAAGCACGCCCAGGAGCAGCCGCGCGGGCAGCGTCTTGCGATCGCACCAGCGTGCTCGCCAGGTAGGCCACGGCGACCGACATCGGCCCGAGCGCGACCAGCAGGAACCGCATGCTCTGGCGCTGCGTCAGGCAGATCATGAGAAAGGCATAGCCCAAGCGCGGCCAGCATCGAGCACCCGACGCGGCGTGCGCTCGAGCAGCAGATGCCGGCAGGAACAGCAGGAACGACCGGCCCGAACTGGTGCGAAAAGCTGTCGAACCGATCGGGCTCGAGCGAGAGCGGGCCGAGCGCCAGAAGCAGGTTCCACGGCGTTACAGCCAGCGGCCGCTTGATCGGATCGAGCACCTCGTCGAGCCCGGCCGCCGAAGACGTTCCGGAAGAACGGAAAGACCGGATTGCCGGTGTGGACCGCAGGCGCGGAGATACCACCAGACGCCCACCGCGACGGCCGCCGCGACATAAACGCTCGCCAGCCAGAGCCAGCGCGGCCGTCGTGATCGAGAGAGATTTCGGAGGAAGGAGCAGAGCCCGAAGCGCGATCCCACCGGCGAGCAGTGCGAACAAGACCAGCGCCGGGTACTTGACGCCGAGCGCCAGACCGGCGATCACGCCCGCAACGAGCGCCGCGGAATCGCTGGGCCGCTCGTGCAGCCGCGTCCACGCAAAGATGGCGGCCGTGCCGAATGCGGCCAGCGAGACATCGTTGAGCGGGGCGGACATCCCGTTGGAAACGGCCGGCACCAGGAGGGCGATCGCGCCGGCCCACCACGCGCGGCGGCCGAGGCTCGGCCGCGCCAGCGCCGTCACGCTCAAGGCGAACGCGACGCCCAGCACCCACTGGATTCCCCGGCACGCCACCGGCCCCCGAAACTCGAGCGCCACCGCGTAGAGCATCTCGGTCACGAGCGGATAGATCGTCTCGTGCAAGTCGGGCAGAAATCCAACCGAGCCCCGCATCAAGAAGACCTTGGGCACCTGAAGGTGGTAACACAGCGCATCGCCGTCGGTGACCGGCGCCGTCGCGGAAATCAGGGTGGCGCAGAGCACCAAAGCGGTGGTGATGGCGATGGCCAAGTCAAAAGGCCGAAGCGGCTCGGTAAACTGCCGGCTGGCGCGCATGGCCCTCCACTGTCGCGCCAGCCGAAACCAGCCGACGACTCCCAGCTCGAACACGATGGCCAGCTCGATCGCCAGGCCGATGCGGTTCAAGCATCCGAGCTCGCCCAGCACGAGCGCGGCGAGCGAGATGAGTCCCAGGCCGAGAGGCAACGCCAGCGCCAGCGCGTCGAGCGGGTGCGCCGGCGATTGGCCGATGCGGTCCAGGATCCGTTTGCCGGCACCGGCCGCGCAGAAGGCCACGAGCACCGCAAACCCGAGATCGATCATGGGCGAGTCGTCGCTCCGGAGGGGAAACAGCCGGCGCCTCGGTTACTCACCGGGGCGGAGAAGGGCGACGCAGAACTGACTTGTCGCCGCATCAGCGTCGGTCGGAATCGGCCCGGTCTCCGCCAGGCCGACGCCGCGCGAACGGTACCAGAGGGCGGTGTCGTAGCCGTAGCGGTTATAGCTCGTGCTCGTTTCCTCGTTATGGGCCGCGAAGCGGCGGGCGACGCGAAGGACCTCGCGGCGGATGCGCTCGGCCACCGCCGGCGGATTGTGCAGGATCACGGCCGAAGTCACCACCATGTCGAACGACCCGTCCGGGAATGGCAGGCTCTCGCCGCGACTCAAGATCAGCTCGATCTTGTCGTGTTCTGCCAAGAAGCGGCGCGCCTGTTGCAATTGAGTCAGGCTGAAATCGACGCCCACGATCGGCACGTCAGTGCGGTAACGGATCTCGCGCAAGAGTTTACCGTAACCGCAGCCGACCTCGAGAATCGAGTTCGGGCGGTACTGTGCCAGCCGCTCGGCGATCCACTCTGCGCGCCGGCTGCGCGCCGGCTGCCCCTCTTGTTCCCGAAAATAGTCATCGCCGCCACGAAGCGTCCAATACCTTCGCGGATTCGCGTATAAGAAGCGACGTTTCCAGGCCCAGTGCCTCAAGCTTCGCCGTAACGCTTTGTGCCAGACGTAATACCACCCGCGTGACCGCAGCGCCGTCCAGGCTCGGACCGCGACCACGGGGCGGGAGCCAACGATGATGTCCATGGCACGTTCCTGCAGAGGCGTACGGCGTCGCGGGCGCACGGGCAAAAGGGCAGCGTGGTCGGTGCACGCAGGTCCGCTCGATTCCCGCAAAGTACGAAAAGCGAGCAGGGGCGATCGGGACGGGAGTGTACGTGGCCTCTAAGCAATGGTCAAGGCGGCCTGGCCTTCATCACCGCGGGCTACCCACGAGGCAATTCGGATTTATAATGGAAGCCGTTTGACCCGCAGAGCGGTCAAACGGTTCGAACAACCGCTCGAGATCAAGCCTGGCCCTGGCCGGAAAGGACCTGTCGAATATGGGCGTCGGTTTCGGACAGTCGCGAGTTGCCGACCTGGCGTTTCAGGTCTTCAAGACCGGGCTCCATCCCGATTGGTTCGCGACGCGAGAGTTTCGCAGGGTTTCGCAACGAGACTGGGAGGCCGATCTTCGGGTTATCGAGGGAGGCCATGCGCTGGTGTTTCGCGCTGGTGGTGTTCGTCTCACCGAGGTGCTCGCTGGCCCCGATACCATTCTGCCCGAGCCGGGCCGGCTGTTTCATTCGACGCTACGGCACGAGCGGTCAGCTTTACTGCGCCCAGCGGGAACGATTGAGTATCATAGCTGCATCGAGGTCGAGCGGCTCGATTTCGAGGTGTTTCGCCACCTCTCCGACGAGATCACGCTCGACAGTTCGGGAAGCCGGCTTTTCCACCGCTTTCGCTCTCCCAACCGCCTGGCTCCGCCGCCGGTCAGTCACATCCGCATCGCCGCTTGTGTCCGAAATCTCACGATTCACGCTTTCCATACCTTTCCCGAAGAGTGCGCGATCGTGCGTACCCAGTCACTTTTCGAGCTAAGATCCACTCCCGCAAAGGGGTCGAAAGAGGCATGACGCGTCGCGCCCCGGTGCAGCTTCTGCGCTACTGAGTTGACTCGCGGTAGCAGGACTTGTAAAGTGCCCCGAATGTCGTCGCGCTAACCGGCCGTCCTTCCCCACTACTCCCGGCTGGACTAAGTCACGGTTCGTGGAGACGGTCGCTGTGCGCGCGGTCACCAGGAGTTTTCTGGGGAGCGACCTTTCGTCGGTTCAGTCGAAGTGCGATTCCGTGCATTGCAACGATCTCGGCGGTTGCGCGAGATGCGAAAGTCTGGTGACCCGAAATCGACCGCTCGGAAGATGGGTCACGACGTGCCCCATCGTCGATAATGGCGGAGCGGGCTCGCTGATCAATTGCCGGCGGCCCGAAACACGAAGGCACGGGCCCGATGTGCTGGCGAAAGACGTGGTGTTCAGACGGACATTAACCTAGGTTTTTACTCGCGACGAGAATGGAGGGCGGGCGTTGCAGCCTGTAACAATCGGTGAGATTCGTCAAAAAATTTGCGACGTGCGGCCATTGATCCTAAGTGGATGCGGCATCAAGGCCACGTCGTGCCATGATGCCGTCGCGGAGGGCTCGATCTGGCATGGACCGGCAAATTTCGGTTGGCGTGGTTCGGCCAGGCGGGTTATCTTTCGATTCGTCCGAGCGATTACCGGATGCCCCCGGTGATGCGGGTAAGGGAATCGGCATCTGAGGAGCACTGCCACGATGCCTCATTTGGTCTCGGCTCGACCGGGTCCGCGGATGCATGTTGGGGATGGCAGTGGGCGACGCACTCGGCGCGCCCCTTGAGGGGCTGAGCGCCCAGCAGATTCGAGCGCATTACGGGCGGGTGACCGATTACGTCGACGGCGTCCAGGCGTGGAAGACGCAAGCCATACCGCTGGCGGCTGCCGGGCTTGTACACCGACGACACCCAGCAGGCGCTGGCGATAGCCGACGTCCTGCTGGACTTCGAGCGGAGTGGAACCGGAGCGGCTGGCCGAGCTCTACCTGGGCCTGTTGACTCCCAAGGGCAGCTTTCTCGGCGCGCATCGCGGAATCGGGCGAAGTTTCCGCTACGTGCTCGCCGCGCTCGAGCGGGGCGTGCCCGCGCAGTGGGCCGGCCAGCCGACGGCCGGAATCGGCGCGGCGATGCGCATTGCCCCGGTGCCGCTCTACTTCGGTGATGAACTCGAGCGCATGTTCGACTCGGTGATGGCGGCCAGCCTGATGACCCACCGCGATATTCGCAGCATAAGCGGTGCACTGACCGTTGCTCACGTGTCCGCCGCCTGCTCGCCGGCGAGCCCGAGAACCCCAAGCCTGCTCTTTGGGTGGCAGGTCCGACGTCGTCGAGAGCACGAGCGGCAGATCGCGGCCGAGTTCCCCCACTACGTGCTCAACCTCGACGTCCACGCCCGCAGCCTCGCGCTGGCGGTCGCCCACGCCGAGTCGCTGCTCGAGCTTCCGCGCGACCGCGCCTCGCCGCGCTCGTTCACGAGGCCAATCGGCACGGGGCACGAGCCGGCTTGCAAATGCCCGACCATGGGTTTCCCGCCGGCGTGTATCCCGACTTGCCTGTATCTCCTGCTTTGCGCCGATAGCTTCGAGGAGGCGCATCACCGAGATCGTCAATCTTGGGCGGCGATACCGACACCGCCGGCGCGATCCTGGGCGCGATGGCCGGCGCCTACTTCGGCGTCGACGCGATCCCCGAGCGCTGGCTCGACGATTTGCAGAACCGCGACGGTATCGAATGCGAGCCATCGCGCTGGCCAAGCGCTCCACCGCTGGGCTGGAGATCCCCGACTTGATTGCCACCGAGCACGAGCTCACTCGCAGGGAGAGCGAACGGTTCGAGCGAGTGGGCCGGCGTGGGGCGAGCGGACGACAACGGCGACGGGACTCAGCTACTGTAGCTCACCATCGCCTCCCACCGACTGTGGCCTCGCAGCATTTCGTCTCGAGCGAGCCGTGGGCGACTTGGGAGCCGCATGGGGCACACGAGTGCGCTTCAGGTCGCTCGAGCGCGTCTCCGACCCTTTTCGGACGCCGGCTTGCATCAGGTAAACTTCCCACAGTGCTCGCGATCATGATCGCCACTTCGACCCGCCTCCCGGGGAGACCGCTGGGAGATGACTCGGAAGAGCGACGACCGAATCCGAAAGCAGCTCGACGAGGCGGAAGGTTATCTCATGCTCGACCTTCCCACGCCGGCGCTTGCAAATCCTCGAGAGCCGGTCTGACTGGTTGAATATGCAGTTCGAGGCCAGCTTCTTGAAGGGCGAGGCGCTGCGCAACCTGAAACATTATCGCGAGGCACTCAAGCCGCTGGAAGTGGCGGCCGCCTTGCGGCCCGGCGATGCCCGGGTGGCGCTTGGCACTGGGCTGGTGCTACAAGCGCACC
Organism: uncultured Isosphaeraceae bacterium; assembly: GCA_963830625.1. Classification (GTDB taxonomy): domain Bacteria; phylum Planctomycetota; class Planctomycetia; order Isosphaerales; family Isosphaeraceae; genus CAWHMZ01. The sequence continues at coordinate 70,921 of CAWHMZ010000022.1, forward strand.
AATCGGCTGGCGCAGGCGATCGACTCGCTCGAGCGCGCCCTCCGCGAGCACGCCGACGAAGCCCTTCTGCACTACAACCTGGCGTGTTACTGGAGCCTGGCCGGCAACACGGCTCGAAGGCGCTCTCGAGCGCTCGGACGCGCACTCGAGCTCGATCCGGATCTGCGCACGCTCGTCGCCGACGAGCCGGACTTCAACCAGCTTCGCGGCAACCCGGAATTCGAGCGCCTGGTACTCGGACGCGAACCCCTCACCTGAGTCGACGCCGATCGAGCCGTTACGACTGTCTTGCGGTTACATCTCGTCCAGGACTGCGCTGAGTGATTTCTCGCTCGCAGACCTTGCACCACTTCCAGCGGCCAAGCCCGACGACGTCGTTCAAGATGCTTGAGGGCAACACGTACTGAACGAAACCAGATCTTGGTCTCGCCGTCGCCAACCTTTTCGAGCTTGGCGCACCTGGCAAAATGCAGCAAGTTGGAGCCGAGCGCGAATGGCGTGTGGCTTGCCGTTGGCTTCGGCAACTACGCCGTGGAAAATGAATCCGACGGCTTCCAGACGGGTTTCAAAAAAGTCTTCGGAGAGATTCGAGGTTGCGAACCGCGACGGACTGTTGTGTGAGTGGCATGAAATGATTCCCGGGTCACATCCACATTCTCAATTGAATCATAAACGAGAATTTAACCAAATCACGGCACATCTGCAAGACGAAGGCGGGCGGATGCAAAGGCCGGCGTCTGCGGTGACTCGCCAAGCGAGTCGCGAGGTCGACGAATCAGATACGCACTGCATCAATCGCTCGAATGACTAATCGTTACGCCGGTGAGAGTTATGCCGAGTATTCGCGAAACCGTCGGTCATCTTCGCGATCTGCCCCGCTACCGGCAGATCTTGACGAGCCTGGTGCGCTACGGCTACCAGGACGTGGTTGCCGCGCTTCACATCGAGGGCATTGTGCGGCCGATCGAGCGGGTCGCGCTGGGCAACGACGTGCCCCCGCAGGATCGCGCGCGTCGGCTTGCGGCTGGTCTGCGAGGACCTCGGGCCGACATTCGTCAAGCTCGGACAGTTGCTCAGCACCCGGCCCGACCTGCTCCCCGAGTCGTACACGACCGAGCTCGCCGCGCTGCGCGACGATGTGCGTCCGTTTGCTTTCGACCAGGTCGAGGCGATTCTGGCACGAGGAATACGGCCGGCCGCCCGCCGAGGTTTTCGCATCGATCGACGCGACGCCGGTCGCGTCGGCGTCGATTTCGCAGGTCCACCGCGCGGTCTTGCACGACGGCCGCGTGGTCGCCTTGAAGGTGCGCCGCCCCGATATCACCAAGGTCGTGCAGCGCCGATCTCGACATCATCAAGAACCTCGCCCAGCTCGTCGAGCGCCGACTGCCCAACCTGGCGGTCTACCGGCCCCTCGCTCTGGCCCGCGAATTCGAGCGCACGATCAAGCGCGAGCTCGATTTCACGATCGAGCGCCGGACCATGCAGCGCTGCTTCAAGCAGTTTGCCGACGACCCGACCGCGCACATTCCCGCCGTCGTCGAGGAGTATTCGACCGCCTCGATCATCGCGATGGAGTTCATCGAAGGCGTCTCGATCAACGATCTGGACGGGATCCGCCGCCTGGGGTCGACGCCCGAAGAAGTCGCAAAGAACGGCGCGCGGATCTTGCTCAAGCAGATCTTCGAGTTCGGCTTCTTCCACGCCGACCCCCATCCCGGCAACCTGCGCGTGCTGTCGGGCGGGGTCGTCGCGCCTCTGGACTACGGCATGTTCGGCCAGCTCGACAGCCGAACGCGCGAACGGATCGCCAACCTGTTCGGCGGACTGCTCGCCCAGGACGCCGACCGCGTGATCCGGGCGCTCGATTCGCTCGACGTCCGCGGCGATCGCGTCGACTCGCGCGGCTTCCGCCGCGACGTGGGCGAGCTGGTCGTCTCGTACTCGGAGCTTACGCTCGACTCGATCGACCTGGGCGCTCCTGCTTCGCGATCTGGTTGGCGTGATCCGCACCCACCACCTGCGCGTCCCGCCCGACCTGGTTCTCTTGATTCGTTCGCTGGTGACGATCGAGAGCGTCGGCCGCACGCTCGACCCGCACTTTGACATCGCCGGTCAGCTCGCGCCCTTTCTTCGCGATCTGATGATGCGGCGCTTCCGGCCCGATCGGATCCTGAGTCAAACGGTGCGCACCACCGAAGACCTGCGGCGCATCGCCACGCTCTTGCCCGACTTGCTCAGCCAGTCGCTCGAATCGATCAGGCGGGGCGAGCTGGGGGTCCGATTCGACCTTCAGGGGTTCGAGCGCCTGGTCCGGCAGCTCACGCGGGCGAGCAACAGCCTGACCGTCGGGATCGTGGCTGCGGGCCTCTTCGTCGCGTCGTCGCTGCTCTATCGTGCCGGCGCGAGCGCTCTCTCCTACGGCGGGCTCGGCGATGGGCCTGATCCTGTGCCTCTGGCTCCTCTGGAACATGTCGCGCGATTGAGCGCCGCACGGCGCGGCCTCGGAGTTGCCCAAATTCTGCGCCCGGCCTCGTTTCGATGATCCCAGAGCCCGCGAACAGCCCAAATTTTATGCCGGGCCTTATTCTGGTTATTCCGGTTGTGGCAGGACCCGCTCGCAGCAACGGACCAGCTCTTCATAACCCCACCTAAGAAAGGCCAGCATAAAGTTCCAGCGACCGTTTGACTTTGTGTAAAACACCCAGTATTCTCAGTTAGAGCAGTATTCGTAGACTCCTCATATTAGCGCTTGCTTTCAGCCCGGCGTCCCTCATTGGGGTGTCAAAGTGTCGCTCCCCGCATTGAGAACGTCGTGGCCGGTTAAGAGGCCCTGACGAGCATTGGTGTTTCAAAGGGGGGCGCGCCGTCGTCTTTCTTGGAAGCGAGCTTGCGTCATGGCGTCACCGCGCCTCGGGGTGGGTCCGGCGAACGGGGAAAGCGTTTGCGGCTTCGAAGGGGCCGTGGGGAGCAATGAGGGGCGGCGAGACTGGTGAGGTGTGCTGGTTTTTCCAAGAGCCATTTGCAACAGGTGAGGGACAAAATGAAGAGTCTTCGTAACTTCGCTTTTGCCGGCGCGTCGCTGGGTGCCTTTGCGTTGGTCGCGATCGCACCGGGGTCGGCATCGGCCCAGTGGGGCTCGTCGGGCGGTAGCTCGCACGGGTCGTTGTTCAAGGGTCACGGCTCGACGGGCGGTAGCTCGCACGGGTCGTTGTTCAAGGGTCATGGCTCATCGGGCGGCAGCTCGCACGGGTCGCTCTTCGCAGGCAACGGTTCGTCGGGCGGCAGCTCGCACGGGTCGCTGTTCGCGGGTCACGGCTCCTCCGGCGGCAGCTCGCACGGGTCGCTGTTCGCGGGCCACGGCTCGTCGGGCGGCGGTAGCCACGCGTCGCTGTTCAAGGGCCACGGCTCATCGGGCGGCAGCTCGCATGGGTCGCTGTTCGCGGGCCACGGCTCGTCGGGTGGCGGTAGCCACCTGTCGCTGTTCAAGGGCCACGGCTCATCGGGCGGCGGCTCACATGGCTCGCTGTTCAAGGGTCACGGCTCTTCCGGCGGCAGCTCGCACGGGTCGCTGTTCAGCGGCCACGGCTCGAGCGGCGGCACGTATCTGGGCTCGTCGCAGGCTATTCCCACCGCTCAGGGCTACTTGACGATGAACGTGACAGCGCCCGCTCCGGCGGCTGTTCCGGCCAACGTCGCGTACCTGAACGTTAACGTGCCGGAAGACGCCAAGGTCTACCTCCAAGATCAGTTGATGACGTTGAGCGGCAGCCAGCGCCGGTTCGTCACCCCGCAAATCAACGACAGCAACAAGCGCCTTTACACCGTGAAGGTGGAACTCGTTCGCAACGGTCAAACCCTCACCAAGACCACCCAGGCCGTGGTTGGCGCGGGCGAAGAGGTTGCGATCTCCGTGGGCTTCGATAGCCAGAACACGAGCGAGCTGGTGGCCTCGGTTGCGCTCTTGGCCAGCCGGTAAGCCGCGGTCCGCTTGAGTTTGTCGATGGCTTATGGTTCGTTGGGCGCCGGAGAAGACAGAGGGAACCGTCTTCTCCGGCGTTTTCGCGTGATGAGACTGCTCGAGATCGGAGGGCCGTCGTGAGCTCGCGAGTGAATCGTGTAACGGCGACGTCGCAGCCGGCCGCAACCGCGGGCAATGCCAGGCTCAAGATCGTACGCTGGGCCGTTAACATCTGGCTGTTGTACCACCTCTGTGCCATCGTGATCGCGCCGGCGGCGGTCGCACCGTCTTCCGAGCTGATCGAGTCGGCCTGGGACGTCTTTCAGCCTTACCTTCAGCTCTTGTGTTTGAACAACGGCTATCATTTCTTCGCGCCCGAGCCGACCGAGAGCACCCTGTTAGCGTACAAGGCCGAGCGTGCCGATGGGACGGTCGTGGAGGGCAGAATCCCCAATCGCGGCATTTTCCCGCGCCTGTTGTATCACCGGCACTTCATGTTGACCGAACACATGAAGGACGCGCCTGAAGACCTCAGAACCGAGTGGGTTGCCTCGTACGCCGAGCACCTCTGCCGCAAGTACGGGGCGGCGCGTGTGAGCCTCACCGGGCAGATCCACAACTTACCGACGACGGAGATGGTCAGAGCCGGCGTTCGTCTGGACGACCCGGCCAGTTACGAAGACGAGCCTTTGGGGTCATTCGAATGCGCCGCGCACTGACGGATCTTACCCGGTATGCACAGACGGTCGCCCGATCGGCCGCCGCGAGCTGGAACGCGTTTTGGTACACGCCCGCAGATCCGACCTTGCTGGGCTTGATCCGCGTATTGACGGGGCTCATGCTTCTTTATACCCATGCCGTGTGGGGCATTGCCCTCGCTGACTTTTTCGGCCCGACGGGCTGGTTGAGCCCGGCGCTGGTGCGGGCACTTCAAGCAAATGACTACTCGTATTCCTTTTGGTTCTGGGTGCCGGCGCACGGACTGTGGCCGGCGCACATCGTCTCGATAGTCATACTCGTGCTTTTCACGATTGGCCTCTGGACGCGCGTGACGTCGGTGCTCGCGCTCATCGTCACCATTTCGTATGCCAATCGTGTACCGGCCGCGCTCTTTGGCCTGGACCAGATCAACGTCATGCTGGCCCTGTACCTGGCGATCGGTCCGAGCGGGCAGGCCCTTTCGGTCGATCGCTGGCTGGCGCCGGCGGCTGGGGTCGGCGCCCCGCCCCCTGCCCCGAGTGCGAGCGCCAGCCTGGCCCTGCACTTGATCCAGGTGCACATGTGCGTCATTTACTTGTTCGCGGGCCTCTCGAAGCTGCAAGGACCTTCGTGGTGGAGTGGCGAGGCAATGTGGCGCACGTTTGCCAACCTAGAATACCAATCGCTCGACATGACCTGGCTGGCGTGGCACCCGTGGCTGATCAACTTCATGACGCACGTGTCGGTGGTGTGGGAAGTCTCGTTCTGCGTATTGATTTGGAAGCGGCTGTGGCGACCGATCATGCTGGCCGGCGCGCTGGTTCTACACGTCGGCATCGGGGCGTGTCTGGGCATGTGGACGTTCGGGTTGGTGATGCTGATCGGCTGCGCGTCGTTCTTGCCGGGTGAAGCGGTTGCGCGTCTGTTCGCCGAGCTGGCGTCGCGCCCTCGAGCGGCACGGTCGGATGCAGAGACCGCGCCAGGCAGACTCGAGCACCGGGCCAGCCGTCTGGGGAGAACTCGCGCGTGGGAGCCGGCCACCGTGACCGAAAACCCGGCTCGTCGCTGACCGCGCACGTCAAGTCACGGTTCCTTGCGGGTCGCGGCTTTGCGGTACTCTGCGAGGTGCTTGTTCATGTCGTCGTCGGGCGCACTCAAGAAGCGATGAGCTTCGAGCTCGGTTGCGAGCGCCTTATCGGCTTTGCCCGCGGCAAAATAAACCTGGGCCAAGATATCGAGGGTCAGCGGCTCGGCGTTCTTGGTCAGGGCGCATGCTCGCTCGGCGGCCTTGAGCGCCAGGGAGTAGTCCGGCTTGTCGCCGGGTTTCTTCGGCGTGTAGTCAGCAATCAACCAGGCGATATGGCGCAATCCCATGGGATCGTCGGCAAACAGCGAGTCGACCGCCGTCGTGCCGTAGCGCATGGCCTCATCGACCCGGCCCGACGTCAGCAGGAACTCGAACTTGAACTGGCCTAGTTGGCCTCGCTCGAGCGACGGATCGTCGGCGAGTGCTCTTTCCATGGCTGCGACCGTCTCGGAGGTCGGCCACCCGTCCTTGAAGGTTGGCTTGAGCTTGGGCCAAATGACCTCATCATACTTGCGGTTCGCTTCGGACCGCTGCCGGCGTGCGCGTTCCGCGGCCGCGAGATCCCACGTACCGGTCAGCATCTTGTCGAGCACGACGCAAAGCCTGGCCGGATGCCCCATCCAGGCAACTTTCCCCTGCCGGATGACAAAAGTGGCGGGAATGCCGTGTTGGCCCGCCGCGGTCAGCCACTCGAGCATCATCTTGCCGTGCTGTCCTCGAGCGTCACCGGTCGGTACGTCGTCCATGGCGACCGCGTAGCCCATCTTGTCGCCCATCCGCTCGACGAACGGGCCAACCTTTGCCTGATCGGCCTCGGCAATGCTGACCCCCATGAACGTGACACGGTCCTTGTAGATCCTTTGGAGCTCGGTCAAGTACGGCATGACCCCCCGGCAGGGACCACACCACGTTGCCCAGAACTCGACGACGTAGGTTTTGTCGGGGTCAAGCCGCTTGACCGGCTCTCCTTTCAGCCATTTGGAGACGGTCAGGGGTGGTGCGGGATCGCCGATCTTGAGCGTCGGTTCCGTTTTGTCAGTCGCCACGCTGGCGATTGCGATCGCAGCCAGGCTGAGGAAGTTCATTGGGTGGTCTCCTAGAGCTCATCGAGGTTACGCGGCCAATCATCCTTCAAAAGGCGCGAGAGCGATCGGTCCGCCAGGATTCGCCGGCCGGTCTGGCAGCCTGGGCAGTAATTGGTCTCGTTGTCGGCGTAGCGAATTCTTTGCACCGGCGCGCCGCAGACCGGGCACGGCTCGCCGAACCGGCCGTGAACGGCCATGCCCGGGCGAAACGCGGTGACTTTTTCGGGAAACCCCTCGCCGGCTTCGGCGCGCAGACGGTCGGTCCACTCGACGAGAACCTCGCGAGTGGCGCGGTGAAGCCGTTCGACTTCATCGTCTTTCAGCTTTTGTGTCAGCGCCAGGGGCGAGAGCCTGGCGCGGTGGAGGATCTCGTCGGAATAAGCATTTCCGATGCCGCTGAACAGCCGGGGGTCGGTGAGCGCGCGCTTGAGCGTGTGGTTCTGTTGCCGCAGGGCCGCGGCAAAACTCCCGATCGTCGAAGTGAGAGGCTCGATTCCGCCCGGGTCGTGCTCGCTCAAGGCGTGTTCACCGCGCAGCAGGTACGAAGAAGCGCGGCGCTTCGAGCCCGCCTCGGTGAGCACCAGGCTCCCCTTCTCGAAATCGAAAGCGGCGAGAGCCGACTTCCCGCTGAGCTTGGCCGCGCGCGGCTTCCAGTGCAATCGGCCGGCGATCATCAGGTGCAGCACCAGCCACAATTCGTCGTCAAGACCCAGCGCGATTCGCTTGCCCAGGCGGCGAACCTCGCGCATCTGCTTGCCCTTGACCGAGTCGAGCGGCGGATCGAAGGTGCGAAGCAAGAACGGGCTATGAACGCGGACGCAAGCCAACTGTTGGCCGAGCGCGTGCCTCTCGATTGCCTCGACGTAGACCGTGATGTCGGGCAGTTCGGGCATGGTTGTCGAGAGCTCCGCGGGAACGACGAAGTCTGTAGACTGACGGCGGACTGTCGTTGGAGTACAATCGTAACTCATGAGAGTTCATCGTCTACTGCTTGCTCTGATCGGGCTCACAGCATTTGCGGCGACTTACGCCGGCACGAAGCTCTGGCACCGGCGGCAGCCGGTATCGTCGGCTCCTGCGGGCATGGTCTGGGTGCCGGGTGGTGAGTTTACAATGGGCACCAACTCAGAGCTGGCGTGGCCCGAGGAAAAGCCTGCGCATCGGGTGTGCGTCGACGGCTTCTGGATCGACAAGACCGAGGTGACCAACGCCCAGTTTCGCGCATTCGTGGACGCGACCGGCTATGTCACCACGGCCGAGAAGGCGCCCACCGTGGAAGAGATCATGAGCCAGGTGCCCCCGGGCACTCCGCCTCCACGCCCCGAGGACCTGGTTCCGGGTGCCCTGGTCTTTACCCCGCCGGCCGGGCGAGTGGACCTCAGCGACTTCTCGCAATGGTGGAAATGGATGCCGGGCGCGAACTGGCGGCATCCGGAAGGGCCGGGAAGCGACATCGAAGGCCGCGACCTTCACCCGGTCGTGCAGGTGTCGTGGGACGACGCCGTCGCCTATGCGCGCTGGGCCGGCAAGCGGCTGCCCACCGAAGCAGAATGGGAATTTGCCGCGCGCGGCGGGCTCGAAGGCCGCCCGTACGTGTGGGGCGACGAAGTGCCGTCCGACAGCCGACCGCGGGCCAACATCTGGCAAGGCGAGTTTCCCCACCTGAATACCGAGAACGACGGTTTTACGCGCACGTCGCCGGTCGGCTCATTTCCACCCAACGGCTTCGGCCTCTATGACATGGCCGGCAATGTGTGGGAATGGTGTGCCGACTGGTACGATCGCGATCTTTACCGCCGCGCGCCGGCAGCGAACCGGTCGTCAATCCACGCGGGCCTGATCAGAGCTCGAACCCCGCGCGTCCGTATGCGCCCGAGCGCGTGCAACGCGGCGGGTCGTTCCTGTGCAACGATAGCTATTGCTCGCGCTATCGCCCGTCGGCCCGCCATGGCTGCACTCCCGACTCGGGCATGTCGCACGTGGGGTTTCGCGGCGCCAAATCGCCAAGGTGATCAACGGCCGCGGGCGCTACGACTCGGCAGCGAAGCGAGCGCGAATGAGTCTTCCTCCGTCATCGTTTCAGAGCGGAGCGCAAGCTCCTATTCATTCGTTGGCGGCGACTGCGGCAGGGGCGGCGCCGATTCGCTGGCGCTCGGAGCCGGCGGAGCGGCCGTTGCTCTGGCCAACGAGCCGGTTGCCGGAGCGGGCTCCGTGGCGGGGACGTCTCCCGTGGATGACGGTACCGGCGCGTAAGGTGGTGCGCTCGGGAACGACGGCACGAAATCGCCGCCACCCGTGCTTGACCCGCTGCTCGGCCCCTTGCGCTTTGAGCCACCGAATTTGATGTTCACGCCTGCCCACAGCGTATCGGTCTGAGCATCGAGTCGGACCGTCGAACCCGGGATTTGGAGAATCGGTCCTTCGATTGCGTTTCGAAAGCCGTGCATCCAGGCAAGCGACGCCACGACGTTCTCGGTCAATTGATACGATGCCCCCATTGTGAATGTGTTCTGGATGATCCCCGGTGCCTGCACATTGAAGAGCGTTGTCACGCTGCGGATGGGATTGGTGTTGTAAAGATAGCCACCGCTGAGCGTGAGTTTTTCGGTGGCCTGATACCGACCGCCGATCGCCACCGCGAAGACGCTCTGCCAGCCCAGGCCGCCGTCGACGACGCGCGTGCCGAACAGATCCGTATTGTGATAGTCGATGTACCGGAGGTCGACATCGATCAAGGTCTTCGGCAGCCCCTTGTAGGCCATCCCCCAAGAGAGGATTTCCGGCAGAGTTGCCTGTATCCCGATGCGGCGGGCGGCGAGGGTGGGAGTCGACGCGTTGAAGTCCCACTTCTCTTGCCAGATCGGGCTCTTGTACGAAAACCCAAGGTTCCAGTTCTCATTCAGCTCATAGAAAAGCCCGACTTGAAACCCGGCACCCCAGTAAGGACGTGCATTGGTGGCGGCCGGGAAGGTCGGCAGGCCGAGCGGGCCCTTGGGACCGGGCGCAAGAAGGCGGGGTTGAAGCTTGGTGTACCGGAGGTGATGATCGGGCCGCCTCCCACGGCCAAGCGGTCGGTGAGCTGCAGGGACGCCATCGGATTGATCCCCAGGATCGAAATACTCGAAAAGATCGGCCCGACGCCGAAATAGTTGGGCGGCTGTCGCGGCGTGAGGATCGGCGTCGTGGAGCTCCCCGCGAAATTCACTCCACCGCCGACAAGGCCGAAGACTCCGAGACCCAGGGTCAGTGGCGAGTCAGGGGTGAATCGAAAAGAAAAGCCCGTGGCCAATCCCGCGGCGACTCCGCTGTCGCTTCGCTCCTCGCCGTACCGGCCGGTTGGCGGAAAGATCCCACCGATCGAGTCGGCCGCCAAGCCGCTTTCCAGATGGATGCTCGGGAAACCTAGCCCCGCGCCTAAGAGGAATTCCTGGTCTTCGAGCCCGCTTAGAATCGCCGGGTTCCAGTAGCTGGCGCCGAAGTCAGTCGGCGCAGCCGTCGACGCGCCCGCCATGGCGCTATTGATCGGGCCGGCACTGGGAGCAATGATCCCCTGCCCGCGTGCCGTCGACCCGATTCCGATGAGGGCGACCACAACGACGCCCCATCGGGCGTTTCGCTTTGCCATCGACAGAAAGCCTCCATGCATGATCTCAAACTTCCGATTGGAAGAGCTTGAGGATTGTATCGGTTATGACGCCGCAGCTTCGCCAGTCCGAACGTCGCGCCTGGCAGCGATTCAGCCAGTGAACACACGGGAACCGTCGACGACCGCCGTCGCCAGCATCGTTATTGTTACGACGACCGCCGGTGATCTTGATTCACGGGCTGCACTCGAGTGCCGAGATCAACTGGCGGCTGACCGGGATTCTCGGCGACCTGTCCCAGGACCATCTGGTCATCGCCCTCGAGACTGGTCCGTCGTCGAGATCGAGGGTGCCGGCCATATCAACATGCATTGTAAAGCCGCAGTTCCGGCAAGAGATCAAAAGCTGGATTCAGCAGAATACGACCCAAAGGGTTCAGTAGCCGCAGCCGCGCAACGGCTCTCGGTCGCGCCTAGGACCGGTCGGACCGTTGACCGTTCGCATCGGATATTTTAGTTTGGCTGTGAGAATTTCGAGTCTCCGTCGCACATCTCAATTTCGCGAGGCCACAACGTGAGTCACTTGCAGAGCAAACAGCGCCGCGCTTATATGTTTCGGCCCGAGCTGCTCGAGCGCCGCGAACTTTTGAGCACCATCGTGCCGCCGGCTCACCGACCTGCGGACGTCGTTCCGCTTGCGAAAGCCCACAAGGAAGTCATCAAGGGTTCGATGACCGGCACGGGTTCTATCGTCGTGATCACCAGCTTGACGGGGACCGAGAAATTCACTGCCACCGGGACGTTGACGACTCTCGGCGCGGCTTCACTGACGGGCAGCAACAGTTACGCGGCGACACACAATAAAATCAAGTACACGAACGGGACGGCGACCCTGGTTGATGCCAGTGGTGACACGATCATCGCGACCTTCACAGGAACCGGGAAAGCGTTGAGCACGACGAACTTCACCTTCAAGTCGAAAGGTCGCGTGACGGGCGGTACTGGCCTGTACGCCGGCGCCGCCGGCACAATCTCCGACTCGGGGAGCCAGAATATCGCAACGGGTGCCTTCTCGATCACGTTGACCGTGACGCTGAAGCATACTTGAGCCGTCTCGCGACGGGCGGGGCTCTTCGCTCAACCACACTGAACTTCACGACCGCGGCGCAGCCAGATCCAGTATGGCCTGATAATCCTTGCCTGGTTCCAGCGCCCTGGGCTGTTGAGCGCAGTACCGCTCGTGCTCTTCACGCCACCGGAAGCGCCATTAATCTGGATTTGATACGCCTCGCCGCGATGGAGTCGCGTGCTAAGCGTCAACGTGACCTGGCGAGTCGCCGCATTGTAGCTTGCCTTCTTGATGGCCAGGACGCGACCTGGACGAGTGCTTCAAACAGCTCAACGCCGAGGCTCCGGCGTTAGGCTCGGATGGGGCGCCGGGACGCCCGCGCTCGCGACGCCGCGCGCGGACCGGCAGTCCGTCGTGCAAACTTCATATTTCACTCCGGGGAAGAGGACGTGCATCCGCGACCGTAATGGCGCGGGAATCGCGCGACCATAAACCGCATGCGCGCGTCGCCTCGGTTTCTCCCTGGCATCGCCGCCGATCGAACCGATCTCAGGGTTCGCGTTACTCTATCGGAGCGAAGAACGCTAACAATTAATTGAAGTGAATTGTTAGATGCTGTCTTTATTCTGAGAGAATGCTCATGAAAATGAAGAGGATCCCTCGGCGTCGAGGCGGCGGCATCCGTTCCACCACCGTGACCCTAGCGCCGTTGCGCGGTCTTCCTCCGTAAGCTAAAGATCGAAACGTGCGGAAACCGGACGCTCGATTTGGGCTCAATCGAGACAATTCTGCCTCAACTCCGTTGCGGTTAAGCCCTTACACGGGGCGCGCATTGAAGCCGATTCAACGGCTTGTACCGGAGATGACAGACGCGCTGAGTCGGTCTCGAGTCTCTCTCTGCGGCTCCGAACGCCAAAGCTTGATCGCCCCGTCGTGACTGCCGGTGGCGAGGATCGAGCCGTCGGGTGAAAACGTGGCGGCGTGAACGGGCGCCTGGTGCCCGTTTAGCGTTAACAGCTCCTGGCCAGTGGCCGGGTCCCAGATGCGGACGGTGTTGTCGCGGCCTGTCGATGCGAGCGTGAGGCCGTCGGGGCAAAAGGCGAGGCCTAACACGTCGCCTGTGTGTCGGCGCAGGCTGGCCCGCGCTGTTCCGGCGGCCACGCTCCAGAGCACGATCGACCCTTCCTCATGGCCTGAGGCCAGGGTCTGATCGTCGGCGGACACAGCCAGGCAGTATACCTGCTCGTCGGTCGGCCAGACGCCGCGCGTGCGCCCTTGCGACCAGTCCCAAAGCCCAATCGTCTTGTCGAGCGAACCCGAAAACACGGTCTTCCCATCTTGGGCAAAGACCAGCGAGAAAACACTGTTTTTGTGGCCGGTCAGTGGCGCAGACAGCTCTTTCTTTTCGGCCACGTCCCAAATTCGGATCGTCCGGTCGTCGCCCGCCGAGGCGAGCGCCTTCCCATGCGGACCAAAGGCCAAGGAGCGCACGCGGCCTGAATGACCACGCAGCGTGGCCAGCGGCGCTCCGCTGGCTGCGTCCCATAGCCGGACCGTCTTGTCAAATCCGGCCGAGGCAAGCGTTGCCCCATCCGGTGAATAAGCGACTGCTGTCACCAGTGAACCGTGGCCGTTCAGAGTGGCTCGCCCTCGGCCACTTGCGATCTCCCACAGCTTGATCGTGCCGTCATCGGCGGCCGAGGCCAGGCTCTTGCCGTCGGGCGAAAACGCCAGCGACCACGTCTCTTTCGCGTGACCGGCGAGAGAATTCGACTCGAGCCTCCAGACGTGGATCTTCGAGTCAAAGCCGGCCGTGACGAGCGAGCGCCCGTCTGGCGTGAAGACGAGGTCAACAACTCGCCACCTTGATGGGGCATTAGTCAAAAACGTGCGACCGGAAGCTGCGTCGATCAAGGCGACTCCCAAGCCACCCAGGTGAGCGCCCCCCAGGTGAACGGCGATCGTTCGACCGTCTGGCGAGAACCTCACCAGGTCGGCCCGGGGCGGCGCGGAGCGGTCTCCCTTCTGCGACGCGTCGACTACGCGGCGTGCCTGGTTGCGGAGCCGCTCAATTTCAGTCTGGGTCAGGCCCGTATGCCCTCGGTCCTGAATCGCGGGCACGGCGAGCGCTCGGTGAATTCGGGTCACCAGCGTGTGCTGATAAGGCTCGTACAAGGTCGCGTCGTCCGGCCCCTCCTTGATCGCGAGCGTGAGGCCATCGTCCAGCACGGCCAGATGATCCCGCGCATAGGCGAGCCACGGCGCAGCCGCTTCGCTCGCTCGCGACCAAGAGGGATCCTGCAGTGGCCCCTCACGCGCGAAGTGCGGCAACTGCTTTTGGTTCAATCTGGCCTTGAACTGCGGCTGGTCGTCCCCTTCAGGGACCTTCCAAACCCAGACTTCGAGTTTCCCATTGAGCCATCCCTGGGCAAACACCATGAGGTAATCGGCGGCATCGGTAAACTTCACCTCGATGATTCCGTTTAAGTGCGCTCTCTCGCCATTGAGCTGCTCCGGAAGCGCCGCGACTTGTTTGAAGGTCGACAAGTCCCACACCTTCACCGTGAACGGTGGGCTGACTGCTGCAAGTAAACGTCCGTCGCGCGAGAAGGCCAAGTTATAAACGCTGTTGTCTCCGGGTCCGGTCGCGTTCTTGACCGTCGCGCGAATCCGGCCCTGAGCCAAATCCCAAACATCGACACGTCCGTCGGACATTCCAGCCGCAAGCCCTCTGCCGTCGGGCGCGATCGCCAGCTTCAGGAATGCCGGGGTGCCGTAATGGAATTCCGGTCCGAGCGGGAATTCATCCGGATGGAAGAGCCGTCGCAAGAACAACCACGCGAAGCCTCGCGGCTGTTTCTGGCCCGGGCCGGGCCGATGAGCCTCGAGCATGAAAGCGGCCAGCCCGATGTTGCCCGATTCGAGCGTCTCATGAATCAATTTGATCTGGCTGCCAAGGGCGTAACGATCGGCGAGCTCGGCGGTCAGTACGCGCTCGCGAGCACGCGCGTCTTGGATGATCGTGTCGTGCGCCGAGCGCTCAACAAGCTGGGTATCGCGCGTCGCAAGAGCCACGGCAGTGCGCAGCGTCTCATCGTGTCGCTGCACAACATCTCTGTACCAGAACAGAGCTCCGAGCGCGACCGAGATCGCCAGCAAGCTCATGATTGCCAGGGCCGCGTGCGCGGGTCGTCGCCGTGCCCATTTGCCCGCGCGTTGCCAGGAGCGAATCGGCCGCGCGCGGACGGACCTGCCCGCGATGAACCGCTCGAGGTCATCTGCCAGCTCCGACGCGGTGGCGTAACGCCCTTTGGGCTGTTTGTTCAGGCATTTCCCAACGATCGTCTCGAGATCGCGCGGCACTCCTGGAGAGAGCGCCCGCAGCGAGGTCGGGTCTTGGTCGGTGACGAGGCGCAGCGTTTCCAGGTCGGTCTCGCCCCGGTGCGGCGGCCGGTGCGCGAGCAGTTCGTAGAGGATCGCCCCCAGCGCGTAGACATCGGTCGCCGGTCCGTGCTCGCGCAGGCGTCCGGCGGCCTGCTCGGGTGCCATGTAATTGGGCGAGCCGATCGGCACGCCGCTGCATGTCTCGTGAGATTCCTGATCCAGCAATTTCGCCAGGCCGAAATCGCAAATCCGCGGAACGAGGCCAATCGCCCGGCAAAGTCCTCCGCTTCCTGCCCCCGACGCGCCGGCGCGGATCAGGAGGATGTTGGTCGGTTTGAGGTCGCGATGGAGTATTCCGCGCTCGTGGGCGTGGCCGACCGCGGCGGCCAGCATCGCCACCAACCGCGCAGCCAAGACAAACGGCACCGGCTCCAAATTGCCGCGCAGCCACTCGGCCAGCGTGGTTCCCTCGCAGTATGCCGAGGCGATGTAGCAAACTGGGCCGACCTCGCCCACGTCGTAAACCGGCACGATGTGCGGGTGGTCCAGACGGGACGCTGCTTCGGCCTCGCGCAAAAAACGCCGCCGGATGTCAGGGGTCACCAGGATCTCGAGGCGGGGAACCTTGAGTGCAACGCGCCGTCCCAAAACGGTGTCCGCAGCCAAGAAGACCACCCCGAAGGCGCCTCGTCCCAGCTCGCGTTCAATCATGTAGCGCCCGAATTCCTTGGGAAGATCCAGCGAGAGCGGCGCACATCGCGGCCAGACTGCCTCCAGCAGACGCTGGCATTCATGTACTGCGGCCAGAGATGAGCCCGGCTCGATACCCGGGAACGGATCATCCCCGGACGCGAGCGCTCGATCAAACGCCAGGATTTCCTCGAGCTGCGAATCTTCGGGAATGGTCACGTCAGTCTTGGGGGTCATGCTCGGGTCCTAATTCGTCTGTGAGTCGCACGAGTGCTCGTGACCACAGCTTGCGTGCCGCCTCGGCAGTGCGGTCAAGTCGCCGCCCGATTTCGTCGAATGTGAGCCGGTCGTACTGATACCAGACGACGACACGGCGATAATCTTCGGGGATCTGTTCCAGGGCCGCCATCAGGGCCGCCGCTTGCTCGTGGCTGGCCGCGTTGAAGCTGGGTGTCTGCGTTTCGCAAGGCATTCCGTCGCGAGCGCCACCATCGGATTTGGCGCCGATCGACACCTCGAGCGCGACTTGCCGCTTCCGCGTGCCCCGATAGCGCCGGCGAAAGACCGCAAGGTTGTTCTGGAGGATCTTGCAAAGCCACGCCAAGAGTTCGTCGCGCGAAAGACCGTGAAACCTGGTGAAGTCGCGGTACGCTCCCAGCAGGGTTTCCTGAACGAGGTCCGACGCTCCTCCCTTGGCGTTCAGCTCCGCATCGAGCCCGCGGGCGGCGATGAGCAGCAGATAATCACGGCACGACTCCAAGGCGCGGCCCAGCACTTCGGCATCGCCCTCGCGCGCTTCCTGAAGCTGAAGGACCAGCGGGTCGTCGTTCGCAGCGGTGCTCACCGTGGCATCCTGCCCTCGGTCGGGTGCCGGCGTACGCCTTGGTCGCCGGCTCGGTCGCGGATTAGAAAAGATTAACCCGAGATGTTCAAGAGCAGCTTGCTCCGGATCGAGCCCGTCAATATGTCACTGTTGCCCGAGTGCCGTCTCGAACAGGCTCGCGATCTCGCCATTCCCCGACTCGGAGGCATGTTGCGAGAGAGCTTTTCCATGGGCTAGAGGCGTCGCACCCTCGCCGTCCTTCACACCGGCGGCCGCAGGATCAGAAGCGAGCAGCTCGCGCACTCGTCCTGCGTTCCCCGACTCGATAGCCGAAAACAGCTCTGCGCTCATGGGTGATGCCCTTCCTGTCAACTGACGACTTTTTCCACGAGGGACGGCGGGAGGGTGTTTCTCTTGATGTTCTCAAACGTGGTATTCTATCTGTAACACAATTGTTGAGCAGGTCCTGGCGGAGCGAAAGATGCGTCGGCGCGCGTCTGGCGATTGAGGCTGACTGTCCCGGCTTGTGCTGTTCGAGGTCACCGCCATGCTGACGTTTTATCGGTCAGAAGGCAGTCGCTATTGTGACGGTATGACTCGGCGCGAGGTCTTGCGCGTGGGGTCACTCGGCTGGGGAGCACTGACCCTGCCGGGGCTCTTGCGCTCGAGCGAAGCGGCGGGGGGTGAATCAGCCTCGCGGCTTGCTCCTCGTGCCCGGTCGGTGATCATACTTTATCTGTCTGGCGGACCGTCGCAGCTTGACATGTGGGACATGAAGCCCGCGGCGCCCGAGGAAATCCGCGGGACCTTTCAGCCGGTCATGACCAGCGTGCCGGGGATTCACGTCTGCGAGCACATGCCGCGCATGGCGCGGCTGGCCGACAAGTACGCGATTATCCGCTCGATGAGTCACCATGAAGGTGACCATCTCCGCGCCGGTTATTGCGCGATGACGGGCGGTTCACTCCAGCGTCCCGTCGTGCAGGCGTCGGGGATGAGCCGCGACGACCGGCCTCACCTTGGGGCGGCGCTGGCGAAGTTCCTGGAAAGCTCGTCCACGCTGCCGCCGTTCGTGATGATTCCCGAATTCATTTCGCCGGTGGGGGTGCCGCGGCCCGGCCAGCACGCGGGTTTCCTGGGCGCCGAGTTTGATCCGTATCTGGTCAACAGCGACCCCAACCTGCCGTCTTATTCACCCGGAGAGCTGCGCCTCGCGTCGAATCTTAGCCCCGCGCGCTTGAGCCAGCGGCGGTCGTTGCTCGCGACACTGGAACAGCGCGGCCGGTCCCTGGACGAGACGCCCGCTGGGCGAAACCTCGCTCCCTACTATTCGAGGGCATTCGACCTGATCTCATCGCCGGCCGCGCAGCGGGCTTTC
The DNA here is from genome assembly GCA_963830625.1 of uncultured Isosphaeraceae bacterium. GTDB lineage: Bacteria > Planctomycetota > Planctomycetia > Isosphaerales > Isosphaeraceae > CAWHMZ01. Next base: position 88,680 of record CAWHMZ010000022.1, read on the forward strand.
GACATTTCGTCCGAGCCCGAAAGAACCCGCGACCGATACGGTCGCACGGATTTCGGCCAGTCGACATTGGTGGCCCGGCGGCTGATCGAAGCGGGCGTGCGCCTGGTGCAGGTCAACTTCGTGCGCCACGATCGCGGCAAGGGAGGTCAAGGGTACGACAGCCACTCGACGCCGCCAAGGCCCCCGCACCTGACCTGGGCCAAAACCGCACTATTGCCTCCGACCGACTCGGCCTTCAGCGCCTTGATCGAGGACCTCAGCGATCGCGGTTTGCTCGACGAGACGCTGGTGATCATGATGGGCGAGTTTGGCCGCACGCCCCGCTTCAATCAGTACGGCGGCCGTGACCACTGGCCACAGTGCTACAGCGCCGTACTGGCCGGAGGAGGCGTCCGCCGCGGACACGTCTTCGGCGCATCGGATCGAATCGCAGCGACCGTCGTCAGAGACCCGGTTTCTCCCGAAGACCTCCTGGCGACCGTTTATCGCCTCGTGGGAATCGATCCCCAGAGGACCATCCACGATCTGCAAGGCCGACCGTTCCCGTTGGTTGGCGGCAGACCGGTCGAGGGACTGCTCGCGTGATCAAACTCGGCGGCGTGGCGTCGCCAGCCGCGAACCGCCGTCTTAGCTCGTACTCGACTTGGACGGTCGAGGCCCGTTTGCTTTGGCTGCTTCAGTGCGAAGCTGGGGAGCTAGGATTCGGACCTAGCTCCCCACGTTCGGCGTGGCAGCGGCGTGGCGCTGGGTTGACGTTGGAAAACCATTGATCTGAAACTATTTACGGCGATGCTGTACTTGTTCACGTTGTCGTCGCGTTGCGTTCGCAGGGGCAGTGCTGTTGCCAATTTGTTGCCAAATTCGCCGCCGAGCGACCCCATCCTCGATAATCGTGAGTGCCCGCTTCCTCATTTGCAAGTCGAGGCGGCGGGCGTCCCACCGCGCAGCCGCCAGCGCGAGGATGACCACCGAGCCTTCCTCCTCGTCCTGGATTTAGATCGCTGAGATCCTGCAGGACAGCGTCGGTCGCCTCATCGGCGGATTAGCCATTCCGAAAGACGTAGCGCAGGGCGATGGGATCAGCGCAGGCCCGCATCGTGATCAAGTGGCCCTCGGACCACATCACCCGCCCCAATCATCCGACGTAAGAATGGCGTCTCCGAACCCCGCCCCGATCATCTCTATCAAATGAGCCCTAACGCTCGCGGTTTCCGTCGCCGTCTAAAACCTCAATGTGCTTGACGAAGGGCAACGTCTTGAGCGGCTGCTCGACCTTCGCCCGGTCGCCGACAACCAGGATTGTCATCCGCGACGGGTCGAGGTACTTCTTGGCGATGTGGTTCAACTCGTCGCAGGTCACGGCCCCGACCTTCGCCCGGTAAGTGGCGAACTCGTCGTCGGGCAGGTCGTAGACGACCAAGTCGGTGAGCGTGGTCGCGACCGCGGCGTTGTCCGCGAAATTAGCGGCGTAGCCGCGGATGATGCCGTCCTTGGCGGAGGCGAGCTCGGCCGCGGTCACCGGCCTGGGGCCGGTGACGTCGGCCAGTTCCTTGACCAGCTCGCCGAGCGCCTTCTCGGTCACAGCGGTTGCGACCGGAGCGTAAGCCCAGAAGGGCCCTCGGCCGAGGCGGAACTGGAAATCGGAGCGGGAACCGTAGGTGTAACCTTTGTCGTCGAGGAGGTTCAGACCAATCCGCCTTCCGACGATCTTGTTGAGGACCGTCAGAGGGACGTAATCCGGCGATGCGCGTGGGACGCCAACTTGACCGGCAGCGATGTACGACTGGACCGCCCCCGGCCAGTCGACCAGGTAGACCGTCACGCCCCTGGAAGGATCCAGGGCTGCCGGCGGGCGGGTGCGCCAGGCTGCGCCGGCCGTCCAGCCCTTGAACGCCGCCTCGACTGCCGGGATCATCGCGTCGAGTGTGATGTCGCCTACCACGATCAGAGCGGCGTTATGGGGAGTGTAGAGCCTCTTGTGGAAGGCCACCACATCGTCGCGGGTGATCGACGAGATGCTTGCCGATGTCCCAGTGGCGACCCAATCGCTAATCCAGGCGCCCGGCCGTCCGTAGGGGTGGTCCGTGCCGTAGAGCAGCCTCGGAAAGACGACCTCCGCGATCCCCTCCGCGCGATCACCCCGCGACCGAATCGAGGCCAGCCACGCCCGCTTCAACCGGTCCAGCTCCTGTTCGGGCAAGACCGGGTGGAGCACCATGTCGGCGAAAAGAGCCAGCGCCGAGACGGTATGCCGGGACATCGTGGTGAGGTTGGCGGTTGTCGATTCGAGGTCGGCCCAAGCAAGGAACGAACCGCCTATATCGGCGAGCGCGCTGCCGATCATCAGGGAGTTGCGGGTGGGCGTTCCCTCGTCGAGCAACGACGCCGTCAGGCCGGCGAGGCCGAGCTTGTCGCCAGGCACGAGCGTCTCACCCCCCTTGAGTACCAACCGGAACTGGAGGAGCGGCAGCCCGTGCCGCTCGATGACCAGCACTTCCATGCCGTTTGAGAGCCTCCGACGCTCCACGGGCGGTGGTGTGAACGTCGGGACCGGCCCTGGCTGAGGCATCACCGAACGGTCAAACGTGTCCCGAACGGCGACCACTGGCGGATCCGCCAGCGGGGCCTGTGACTCCGGGTCCACCGCGACGTCTGGTGGGCGGGGCGTGAGCGGTCCGGGGATCACATCGAGGCGCACGCGGTTGGCGGTCAGGTATCTGTTCGCCACCCGCTTGACGTCCGCTGGCGCGACGCTGAAGATCGCCCGCAAACGGCCCTTGTACGCGAGGGGATCGCCATCCTGAACATGACCCCGGTTGAGGAAATCCGCCCGGAATTCCATTGACTGGAGCGCAAGCACCTGGTCCCGCTCATACGCGCTCTGGGCCCTGCGGACCTCGGCTTCGGTCACGCCGTCTTTCTTGAGCCGCGCAACCTCGGCGTCGGCGGCCGCCACCAGCACGTCGAGCGGCGTGCCGGGTAGGGCGGTGAGTTTCACTTCAAATCGGTCGGGCAACGCCATCCCCTGGGTCGCGTAAACGCTGTAGGCAAGCTTGCTGTTGTACTGCAGCGCGCTCATGAAGCGACTTACCCTGGGAACCTGGCCAAGGACCACCGCCAGGATTTCCAGTGCCGGCTCGTCCGCGTGCCCGCGTGCGACGGTCGGCCATGCGATGTAGGCTCTCGGTCGCGCGACGCGATCGGTGATCGTCAGGTGCTTGGGCGCCCCGATGGCCGGCACCACCGGCCTGACCGGTGCCACCTCCGGGCCGCGGGGGAGCGGACCGAAATACTTCTGGACCAGCGCCAGGGCGGCGGGCACGTCGATGTCGCCGGCGATCGTCAGGCTGGCGTTGTTCGGGTTATAGTAAGTCCGGAAGAACGCCGCGACGTCGGAGAGGCTCGCTTTCGAGACGTCGGTGAACGAGCCGATGGGATGATGGCCATAGGGATGCCCCGGAGGAAAGTAAGCGGCATCGAGAGCTTCCCAAGCCATCCCATAGGGTTCGTTATCCAGGCGCTGACGCCGCTCATTCTTCACGATATCGCGCTCGGTGTCGAGTTTTGCCTGCGTCAGGGCGGGAAGAAGGAAGCCCATGCAGTCCGCCTCGATCCAGAGTGCAACCTCGAGCGCATTGCTCGGTACGGTCGCGTAGTACCAGGTACGGTCGCGTGCGGTGAACGCGCGGGAATTCCCGCCGAGATTCACGAACAGCGTACCTGTGTTACCGCTGTAGTGCTTCGACCCCCGGCGCGGCAGGTGCTCGAATAGGTGGGCGAATCCGGTCCGCCCGGGCTCCTCGTTCCTCGAGCCAACCTTATACCAGACGTTCACGCCGACGATCGGGTTGGTGTGGTCCTCATGGAGGATGACCTCCAGCCCGTTGCTCAAGGTGTACTTCTCCACCTTGAGGTCGGGCACCTGCGCTCCGCCATCGCCGCCCCGCGCCCACGGGCCGCCAGATGTTGCCAGTGCCACTGCCCAAAGGATCCGCGCGATCCCGAATCTTCTAAAAGACTTTCGCACGATTGCCGGACCTTATGAAATTGCGGATTCTGATCGAAGCACCCTCACATCTGGCCCGAAACGCCCATGCCGCCCAGAACACAGCCGGAACCCTCGGCCCGAGTGCCGGCAACTAGCGCAAACGGCTCGAGGGGGAACACCACATCCGCCATCAAGTGCCGAAACTCAGGCAACGTGCGCAGCGGTTCGAGGCAGGACTCATTCCTGAGCTCGGGAGCATGGTAGCCCCCGGCGACGAGCCGGCGGAGGATGGCCATGGCCTTTTCCCTCTCGAAGCGTCCGGCGGCGGCCGAGACGTCGGACCCGCGCATGCCCGCGAGACTGGAGAGCAGTGCGTGGCAACCGGCCTCGAACATCGCAGTCTCGCCCCCGCGGAGCGAGAGGCTCTCGTAGAACGACACGGCGCGGCGCCAGTCGGCGGCGGCGCCCGAAATGTCGCCGGCGGCCAGCTTCAACTGCCCCGATCGCAACAGGCACTCCCCCATTCTGACGCGATAACTCAGGACATCCGGGAATTCCTTGATCACAGCCTCCCGGAGCGTGATCGCCTTGTCGCACTTGGCCCTCGCATCGTCCAGCCGCCCCTGCTTGCGCTCGATCTCGGCGATGTTTATCAAGACGTTCGATAGCTCGTTCCGGGTCCGTGGCAACATTCGCGGAGGGAACGTGTCCATCAGCTTCTGGAAAATCCCCCTTGCCGCCTCGTATTGCTCCAGGGCCTCAGTCATCCGGCCCATTCCGAAGAGAAGCCAGCCGATCCGGTTATGCGTGTTCGCCAGCTCGAGCGGCTCGGAATATCGATCGGGATTGTCGTCGACCACTTTGCGCCAGGCAAAGTGCGCCCGGTGGAAGTAGGCCAGCGCCTCTTCCGGGCGCCCGAGAAACTGGGCCATGTCGCCGCAGCCGTCCAAGCACTGGGCCTGAAGCCGGCGGTATTTGATGATTGCGGGATATATGTTGACCAGCTTCTCCGAGGCGTCCAGCCCCGCGCGAATCGCTGAGAACGCGTCGGCCGGCCGGTTCATGCCCCTGCACACCCCACCGATGCTAAGGTAGATGGCCGCTTGCGTGATCACGATGTCGGGGTCGTCGGGACCGGCAACCGCCAGCCGGCGCGTCATTTCGAGAGCCCGCTCTAGATCCTTGAGCGACTCGGACGTCCTGCCCGACGCCCCCAGCGGGCCGCCAAGCGAGAGGAATGTGTTCGTCAGCAACAAGAGCGATTCCTTGTCGGGCACGGAACCGGGCGGACCCGGGCTGGAAGCGATCTCTTTTTCGAGGATCTCGGCGGACTTGCGCAGCCAGCCCACTGCTTCCTCCTCCTTGGCCATTCTGTGGTACCACCAGCCGATGCTCTGGGTGGCCCTGGATTCGACGCGATACGGGGGCTCGGTCATGCCAGGCGCCGGCTTGAGCACCTTTGCGAGGGCCAATGCCTCTTGGTAAGCCGCCATGGCCGCCGGCTGGTCCGACATCTCTTCCAGCATGATGCCGCTGGTCATCAGATTCCGCGCCAGGTCCAGCTTGATCGCATCGTCCGATCCCGGTGTGGTCGCGAGCTCCCGCCGGACGTGGATCGCCTTCTGGATTACGGCAAGGGACTCCTTGGAGCTGCCGATGTCTTTCGTGAGCGTTCCGAGCTCTTCGTAGGCCCGTCCCAGGGCCTCTTGCGATTCCTTGTCCTTCCGGTCCTTGAGCAGCCCCTCGAGCCGGCCGTAGAACTCGACCGCCGCGCGCAGCAGCTTGCCGCGGAGTTTCTCGAAGTTTCGTTGTTTGAGCAGCAAGTCCTTGCTGATCTCTCCGTGGAAAAGCTTGATCGCATCCATGGCGAGTCCGAACCGCTGCCGCTCGCGGACGTTGGCTGCTTGGAGTTCTTGATTGGCCCGGCTCGCGTTGTCGTTGGCCTCTTTCAACTCGGCGTTGGCCTGGACGACTCGAGTATTCGCTACGGACAGCGCAACGTTGGTCCTTCTCAGCTCACCGTTGGCCCGCGCCTGCACTCCGGACACGGCCCCCAGGCCGACCAGTGCCACCACCATAGCGGCGCCGGCGGCCGTGACGATGGTGCGGTTCCGCGTCAGCCAGCGCACCAGGGACCGCGTCCAGGGCTCGTGCCAGGCGAACACCGGCTCGTCGGCCATCCAGCGTTCAGTGTCGTCGGCGAGTGCCTTGCAAGAGCCGTAGCGGTTCTCGGCCTCCAGCGCCATGGCCTTGAGGCAAATCGCCTCGAGCGCCTTGTCAATCGAGGCGTCGAGCTTGCGCGGCGGTGGGAAATCGCCGCGCTGTACGGCTCGCAGAACTTCCCCCATCCCGTCGCCTTCGAACGGCGGTCTGCCGGTCAACAGACAATACAGCGTGGCTCCCAAGCTGTAGACGTCGGAGCGTGGGCCCAGCCGGTCGAGATCGCCGCGGGCTTGTTCGGGACTCATGTAAGCAGGTGTGCCGAGAGCCGATCCCGGCAGTGTCTCGGCCGATCCACTGGCCGAGCTTGGCACCAGCGGCCGCTCGCCGGACGTTTCGCCCGCGATATCGCGTCCCCTTGGCTTGGCCAGCCCCCAATCGACGACCAACGTTTCGCCGTGCTTGCCAACGATCACGTTGCCTGGCTTGATGTCCCGGTGCAGCACCCCGCGGCTGTGGGCGTACCCGATCGCGTTGCAGACGTCCACAAACCGGCGCAGGAGCTTGCGCAGCTCCAGCGAACGGCGTCCCGTGTCCCGCTTGAGCGCCGGGTTGTCGTGAAACCGGGCGATGGCCACTTTGAGTGAGTCCCCTTCGACAAACCTCATCGCGTAGAAGGGGCGGCCATTGCCGTAGGATCCCAGGCCGTAGACCGGGACGATTCCCGGGTGCTCGAGTCCGCCCGTCACCTCGGCCTCCAGCAGGAACCGCTGGCGGCTGACCGGATCGTCGGCGTGCTTGTCGAGGATCTGCTTGAGCGCCACCTCGCGGTGCAGCTCGCTGTCCAGGGCGACGAAGACCGCGCCCAGACCGCCCTGGGCATGGGGCCTCAGGACGCGGAATCGCTGGCCGTCTGACGTGACCGAGCCGACCGAGTAGGTGGCGGTGCGGTCGGCTTCATCGCCCGCCGGCGTAGAGGCCGGGACAAGGTGGGCGAGAGAAGCCTCGATGTCGGCGTCGCCGACACGGGCCAAGCTCTCGCGCGTCGAGCGGCCGGCGGGAATCGCGGCCAAGCTCCGCCCGGCGTCGCCGCCGTGCTTTTTCAAGTGCAAGCTCACCATCGCTTCGACCCCGGCGCGCTGCTCGGGATCGAGATCGCCGCGCGCCACGAGGTGCTCGGCCAGCGGCCGCTCCCTAGCACGTGTCCACGACTGGAAAGCCGCCACGAGCTCGACCTGGTCGATCAAGCCGTTCTGGAGAGCCAGCATGCCGAAGAGCAGGTCGTGGGCAGCGGTCATCGTACAGGTCTCCGCTGGGTCGGTAGACAGTACGGCGCAGGCGCTTGGACCGGAGCGCCTGCGCCTCCGGCCGGGCCGCAATTCAGATCGATGGATTCCTCGCACGAAGCGTCGCCGCGGGTTGCCGCGCACCGGTTGGTCGCACCTCCAGCACCACCGGGTGGCCGTGACTTCGCGGATCGCGCCTGCCGCGTTCAGCAGATCCGCCTGCCGGTGGCCGTTCGAAACATGCGCTAAGGGGTGCACTCGTCTACCCGCAAAGTCCGCTTTCCACATGCTAGTGTCGGTGAGGTGTCGAGGCAACGCCTCAGCTTTCGCGTGCCGGTGGCATTCCCGAGAATCCGCCAGCTACACTCTTTGGGGCCGCAGGTGGTTCTTGCGCGGACCTTCGTCGCTGATCATCACTGAGTGTGAACATCGGTAAGTTTCAAATTGACATAGTTTCGACGCCGAGCGAAGAGCCGGAGTTTCGGGGACACCATGCCTATCCCTCTCTCCTATCCGAGGGAATGGGTATGGCGCCGCAAGGTTAAGTGGCGTCGTCGACTTCGATCGGCGTAGCCCCGGCGCCCGAATCGCCGAAACGGGGGTCGGTCCCAGCAAGGGCGGTCGCGCTGACTAGCTTTCCGCGCTGGAGAGATGGAAAGGAGAACGATCAAAGGAGATCTGGGATTCGTCCGCCGCGATGAGCATCACCATAACTCCTTAACATAAAAGAACTTAAACTGGGGATCTAGGATTCGAACCTAGACTAACTGATCCAGAGTCAGTCGTGCTACCGTTACACCAATCCCCAAATGTATGGCCGCCCGACGCCTCCGCGGCCAAGCTTGATCGTAAGCACTCGCGCCGCGTCTTTCAAGATCGACCGGGCGGCGTGGCGGTTCGGCGGTAGGATCGCCGTAACTCGTCGTCGCTAACGGACTCCGACGCAATTCGCCCTGTGACGGCCATCGTGCTGTCCTACCCCATAAAGCGCACGATCGGTCATCGTCTAGCCGGTTGCATCCTTCGAAACCAGCGCGAACGGCACCCCTCACGGGCGGTGCGCCGTGTGTTTAATATTCGGGTCGTGCGCGGAAGTGGGCCCCGGGCGGCCAGATGCCCGTCGCTAGCCACGCTTCCACCTCGGAGTGCCCGTACGTTGACGGCGCCGTAACGTCGCGCCGCGGCATCGGCCACACGCCGGTCTCCACCCACAGCCGGATCATTGCCACGCTGACGCAGCACATCTTGGCCGCGTCGTCATCGGTCACCCGATCAGGCTGCTTCAAGGCGGGCACCGCCCGGCGCGCGACCGCCTGCTCGCGAGATTCACCGGCACGTTGCGAACCGATCGTTGCGCTGTGCCGAGGATCGGGCGACCGTACCCGCAGACAATCGTGCCTCTGAGCCAGCGGCCCGCCGTCTCCAATTGTCGTAGACCGACCGGACCACCGGCCGGAATGCCTTCCCAGCTCGGGCCGTAGAGGATATCAAGCGGACGGACCAGGCACGGCACCGCGGTGCAACTCCAACTTCCATCGTCCCCCAGGACCGCCTCGGCGTTCGCACCTTGAAACGCGAACCGAATCAAGCCAATCATTGCCGACTCCTTCCCACGCCTCAGGCGGCGAATTTACCGCCTCGCCCTGTTTCTGGCGCACGCTCGAACGGCCGGGGCGGCCACTCTAGCGAGGCGGGGCGTCCGATCAACTATCGCGCAGAAGCGCGGAGAAATCAACTGATTGAAGAATTATTTGTGCGTAAGTATGTTCGGGCCTATCCCTGCAATTTCGCTCGACGCGATCGATCGCAAAGAGACAGAGTCTTCGATCTCTCCGAGCATCTCCGCACTGCTCTCGAACGAGTCTCACCTCCCAGTCGGAAGGCTCGGTGCCGGCCTTCCGCAGGCCGGTAACCTTGCCTGAACTCTCCGCTGACCATAAGGGACCATCATAACAAAAAATCAAAAGATTTCGTTGCTATTTCCGCCCTGCGCGGCATAATGGGAATGTATCGAGGGCCATCGGAATTGGCGGTTGGCTCCGGTGAGATTTGTGGATGTCGTCGGATGACTAGATGAAGGGCAGCTCGGCGGTGCCGGGGGGCCTGTTGACGAGTAAGCCGACGTGGTTGAATACCCGAGGGTGTTCAACCACGTCGGCTTTTTTTGTTGGCGGCGGTGTCGGGGCGCTTGTAGCGAACACAAGGCGATGACGGTGGTCATTAGGGCGCCGGTCGGGCGCCAGAACGGAGAAGGGCGATGGCTATCACGTACGCGGCGCTCGTGCTCACACCGGGCGGGATCATTTCCTGGCTGGTCGTCGGTCTCATCGCTGGATGGCTGGCAGGCGTCGTGATGAAGGGCGGCGGCTACGGTCTCTTCGGCGATCTCATCCTGGGGCTCATTGGCTCGTTCCTGGGCGGACTGCTCGTGGGCTTCTTCGTCGAGGGCTCGGCTCAGTTCTGGGGCAGCATCGTCGTCGCCTTCATCGGCGCCTGCGTCCTGATCGCGCCTGGCGCGGATCATCAGCGGTCGTAGGGCGGCGTTGCGACTGTGATGAGCTCACGACGACGGTGAAGATCGAGCAAATGACGAGGCGCGATTACCGCGGGAGGCACATGATGAATTGGTATCAGATCGCTGACGACTGGAAGAAGTTCACAGGCAAGGTGAAAGCAAAATGGAGCAAGCTGACTGATGACGACCTGACGACCTTCAGCGGCAAGAGCGACCAGCTCGCTGGCCTTCTCCAGCAAAAATATGGCTACGCAAAGGAGCAGGCGGAACGAGAAATCAGCGATTTCTCTCATGAGCATGAGACGTAATCTCGCCTCGGCTGCGATCGGCCCCAGGGAGGAGCGCATGCGCCCTCTTGGGAGTGATCGAAGCGCCAACGATCGTTCTGAACCAATCGGATGAGATTGTATGCATTTGCTCGACCTCCGCGAGCCCGTCAGCACCTGGAGTCACTGCGTCGGCCTGCTGCTGGCACTGCCCGGTACTCTGCTGCTCTGGCGCGCGGCCGCGGCGACGCCGGCAAGCGGCTGAGCCTGCTCGTCTACGGCCTGACCCTGGCCTTCTGCTATTCGGCCAGTACCCTCTATCATGGCGTCCGGCTCCCAGTGACGCGCCTCGCCGCTTTCGCCCGCCTGGACGACGTCGGGATCTTCGCCCTGATCGCGGGCAGCTACACCCCCCTGGCATGGTGCCTGATGCGACGGCCGATGGCGGCAGTGGACCCTGACGGTCGTCTGGAGCGTGGCGACCATCGCCATCGACCTTGATCGCGGCCGGCCGCCACTTCTCGCCGGTGTTGTCCACCTGCGTTTACCTGGGGATGGGGTGGGGCGCCGTCGCCTGCTATTCCCAGATCGCGCGGGTCGCGTCGCACCGTGCCTTGCTGCCCATCGTCGATCGGCGGCCTGTCCTATAGCGTGGGGGCGGTGCTCAACCTGATCCACTGGCCCGTCCTGTAGCCCGGCGTCTTCGGGGCCCATGAGCTGTTCCACCTGTTCGTGCTGGCGGGCAGTCTGGTGCACTACGGGTTCATTCTCAAAATCGCCGAGCCCATCGCGCGAGGGCCTTGAGGGCCTTCCCGCGAGTGAGTGACTCAACGGCGTTGTCGACGTGACAGTGGTTTGGATGTCGGGCACTCAAACCGTGGTGAACGTCGCACGACGACGGCGCCGGATTCTGCTTAAGCCGGTGCTCTCTTGATGGCGTCGATGAGGGCCTGGATCACGTCGCGGAGTTGTTCGGCGACACCGTGGCGTACCGCCTGGGCATCCTGGAGATAGGACGGGACGAAGTTGCCCGAGGTCGATCGGGTCGCCGATGCGGAGGAACACATCCCGGTTGGCCAGTTGGTGGGGCCGCTTGATCCCGTAGACCTCGCGCTCCAGTTTGAGGACCGTCTCGGCCAGTCGCTCCTGCGACGGGTCCAGATCGACGTACTGCGGCTGCCAGCTCCCCATCTGGGCGACACGCTTCAGCCCCGCCAGGTCGATGCGGAACTCCGCGCGACTCTCGGACGCTCTGTTGCCGCCCCTGCCGCAACAAGCTCCCGCAGATAGGAACTGAGCCGCCACGTGCGATCCATCGTCTGGGACGGCGAGCTCTTGGTCATGACCCGCGTAGTGATCCTCCATCTGGGCGAGGATCTGCTGCCGCACCTCCTGCACGCGCTCGCTCAGCTGGGCGAGATGATCCGGGTCGGGCTTCAGATGATGGATCGTCTCCTGGCGATGCAAGAGCTCGGCCATGATGAGACCCAATCGACGCGGGAGCGAGTCACCATGAATGACGCTGGAAGAGATGCTGCTCCAGTCACGCGGGTCCGCCGCTCCAGGAGGGGACCGATGGGCTGGCGGTAACGGTACTTGATGGCCATCGGGACCAGGTACGCGGTCCAGTCCGGCCGGGTCTGCCTCGCCTCGACGACGGCCTGCATCCCGATCTCGACGGCGCCGCTCTTGAACGGCTGCACCAGGTCGTTCAGGTAATAGATTTCCCCTTCCGGGAAGATGACGAGCACCTCCTGTCCCCGTTTCACCGCGTCGATGGCGTAGCGTTTCGCCTCGTTCGTTCTCGGCCGCCCCGCTCCACGGAAAAGGCGCCGAGGCGCTGGAGCCACCAGCCGGCGCTCCCGAAGCCTTCGTCGAACGCCTCGCGGTTCATCATGTAGAGGAACCGGCGGCCGCAGCGGCGGGAGAGTTCCAGGCAGGCCCTCATGTCCGTCTCGTCGGCGTGGTTGGACGTGAGGATGACGCCCGCTCCGCGGGGGAGATCGCCGCAGCACCTCCGAGGTCGCGCGGTTCGAGACGCAGTCCGGTTGTGCCAGGCCAGGTCGAGTCTGTTGAAGCACAGGGCAGCCCAGATCACCCATCCCGGCGACTTGGCCGGTCGAAAGGTGGTGGTCTCGGACATCACGCTGATCTTCCTCGGACTGCCGGGCCCACCTCTCATTCATGCCGAGGTGGGCTTCGCCGCGTGCTCGACGTTGACGACGACGTGGGGCTTCCTCGCCATCCGGAAGCGCTCCGATTCAAGGCCTCGACTTCCTCTTCGCGTCGCGGAACGCGTCGGTGACTCGGCCAGGGTGAAGAGCACGACCTCTTCACCGGTGACGGTGCTGATGTCGTGGTGCAGGCTCACCGACATCTATGCCGGTGATCTCCTGGACCATCGGCCTCCAGGAGCGGCCGCGCCGTCTCGAGCAGATGGGTCCGGACTTGCTTGAGCAGATCTCTCCCCTTCTCGGCCGGGAGCGACTTGACCAGATGCTGTTCGGCGGCGGTCAAGACGCCCTGGAGGCGGACCACCAGGAGATCATCGATCAGGTGCGCGCGAATGTCCTTGGGTCCCCGGCCCATGTATTCCTGCTCGAAGCGCGTGATCCCTTCGCAGATGGCGGCTTCGATTTCTCCCTGCGTTTTCATGAAGACCTCGAGGGCGACCCTTCGCCGGTCGGCTGCCATGCGACTCGGTCTCCGCGCGATGGTGAACGGTCCCGAACCGTCCGTTGCTCCATTGTCGAGCAAGTACCATACCAAAAAAGGAAACTTTTCTCTTGCTATTTTCATCCCGTCCGGCACAATGGTTGGCCAGCGAGGGGTGATGGAGATCGGCCCTCGGCTCCAGTAGAATCAAAAGCTGACTGAATGTCGTCGGACGACTAGATAAAGAGCAACCCGACTGAGTCGGGGGGCTCGTTGACGAGTAAGCCGACGTGATACGCATCTGCGGGTGTGCTGCCACGTCGGCTTTTTTTTTCGCGTGCGGTTGCATGAGACGGTCAGCAGCGACAGGGGCGTACTCGATGCTCAAGACCAATTCGACCGCTACGCAAGAGATCGCCCGGGTGTCGAGCGCGTTCGAGTGCAGGTGTTCCTGCTCGCTCAAAGTGTACCTGCTCAAGTTTGGAGCGGGAGTGGATTAGTCGATCATTCATGACCATGGAGGTACAACCATGTTGGTCCTGTCGAGGAAGAACCGAGAGTCGGTCGTGGTGGGAGGGCGCGGCGGCTTTGAGCAGTTGCTCAAAGTCACGGTCCTCGAGATCAAGAACGATCGCGTGAGGCTGGGCTTCGAGGCCGATGCCGGGATTCCTGTCCACCGTTGGGAGGTGTGGGAACGAATTCGCGGCGGCGGTCTGGCCGACAGCCAGCCAGAAGATTCTGCGGCGCGGGCTGTGGGATGATCTTTTCGAACCCTGTCAACAGCCCGATCGAGCTCTTCGTCACGAGGACCCGCGTCGCCGCGTCATCGAGAACACCTGCTAGGGCTCCTACAACAAGCTCGGGTTGGAAAACTCATGAAGCGGCAACGTGACGGGAACCTGGTGGCGTGAGCTGCGCGCGACGGCCTCGGTGAATTGCATGTAGCGCACTCCGGTGGCGAAATCGGTGCGGGTGACGGGGCGTTCGCCGCGGATCGCGGCCACGAAGTCGGCTTCCACGCGCCAGCCGCCCCGCTGCGATTCGGGGATCGGCATGGGCGCGAGCGCGGCGTCGCGCCGCCGAGCACCGCGAATCTCATCGGTAACGAGATCGTAAATCAGTGTGCTCTCGCTTCCATAGAGAGCGACTCCCATCGACCGATCGTGCCAGACGACACCGCTTACGCGATAGGTGCCGCACGAGCCGTCTTCTTGAGTCGTCAACACCTGCACGCTGTCGGGCGTGCCCACGCGACTGGGCCTTCCCTTGTCGGGGTCGAAACGCTTGGGAATGATCTTCGACGCATAGGCCATCACACGTTGCGCCGGCGCAACCCAGCGCAGCACGGTCTCATAGACGATTCCCAGCACGAGCATGTTGAAGCCCGAATAGCGCGTCAACTGCCGCCAGCCCAGCGGCGTCTTTGGATCGGCAAGCTGATCGTTGAACGAATGTACGTGCAATTCACGAAGCTCGCCCAGGAAGCCCGACTCGATCAGCGAGCGCACGAAAGCGTCGCCGGCCAGGCCATAAGGGCTGGGTACGATCATCGCGGTCAGTCGCGGCGACTCGAGCGCCCGGTCGAGCATGCGCTGGGCTTCGCGCGCGTTCATCGCCATACGGGCCTGGGTCAAGACGTGCTTGCCCGAGCCCAGGGCCGCCAGCGTGACCGGACAGTGCAGGTAGGGCCACGCGCCGACCACGACCGCGTCGACATCAGAATCCGTTACCAGGTCCTCCCAGTTATTGAAGACCTTCGGAATGCCGAACTCGCGGGCGACCCGCCTGGCCGTCTCGCGGTGCCGGTTGCAGACGGCGGTGACCCGTACGCCGCGAATCGCCTGGAACCCCGGCAGGTGCCGCGTCCTGCGCAATCGCGCCGGCCCCGACAATTCCGATGCGAATCGCGTCCGAGCTCATCGGTCGCCCCACTCTCGAGTCGGTGTCGATCGGGAGATGATCTGCGAAGCCGCACCGCTGTATTCTAATTGCTTTGGCCCACCGAAGCGACCAGGGACCAATCGGCGTTGCACGATGACCCTTCGGCCTGCTGTCAGGTGCCAGCCTGACCCACACTACTCCTCGTCCCAACTCCCGTGACTGACAGACACGGTCGGTTGGTCTTGCACGACCGGGGCCTCTGGAGGCCCGAGAGCCCGGCGCGGGAAGAGTGGTCCGTAACTCGCGCCCGCGTACCCGCCAACGAAGAGCGGCTTGGTGTCCGGCAGATAGGTGGGACGATAAACAACGTTGGTTGAATCGGGCGGCGGTACCGCACCGCGAAGCCAGGGCCACTGCGGTCCGCCGGGCGAGCTGCACGCCGGCAACATGGCGGAAAAAACCACGACGGTCGCATAGCCGATGCGCCGATGGGCCGCTCGGGACATGATCATGGAATATCGTCCTCGGATTTGCCGCGGCGGACAATCTGACTAAGTGCGACCGCAGAGAGAATTGTGTAGGTCAGGCTTTCCAGCCTGACGCGTATTGGCCACGGTGCCCTGCCGTCAGGCTGGAAGGCCTGACCTACACCACGCCTCGACTTCGGCAGGTCCACTTAGGAGGGTTATTCTTTACTTATCGGCAAGAACGGCCCGCTAGATTGGCATTTTCAGGTGTGTTATCCTGTTCAGGCATAAGCTCGTGGCGGCGAGCGTGTCCGGGCGGAAGGACCAGGCGAAGTTTGAGCACCGAGATCTGGGAGAGACACGATGCGGCGATCGAGCACGATATTGAGCGCCCTGGTGCTGGCCACAACAGCCGGGTCCTGGCGCGAGCGGAGCATGCCAAGATCACGCTTGAGGTCTCGGCTGCGGGCGAAACCGTGACGGCGCATGTTGACCAGACCCCGCCTGATTCGGGCAAAAACCCTCGACCGGTCCTCAAGGCCGTGGTGAACGAGCCGGTGCGCGTGAATTGCGTTCTCACCAACGTGTATCCCCACAAAACGCTCGAAAATGCCGTCGTTCATTTCTACATCGCCAAACAGTCCAAGGTCGGGCAGAAGGAGCTTCCCGACTTGAAGGGAGATGTGGTTCTCGAGACCGCGTTTGACATGGATTTCAAGCCCGGCGGCAAAGCGGGCCAGCGCAGCACGTTCAAGATCGACACGCCCGGCGTTTACTTGATTCGCGTCGAAACGCGGAACACACAAAGCGACCACGAGCACTTCGCGGCAGTTGACCTCGTGGTCTCCGGTGACGGCAAGCGCCGATAGGCTTAGAAAGTAGAAAGTGGTGAGTAGACCGCAGGAGAGCAGGCGGCGGTTTTCTCGCTCTATTCACTCCTGTCTCTGCTCTCCTGCTCTGTTTTTCGGCCCGCGGCCGAAAAATGGCTTCCCGTGCGGAAAACTCTTAAGTTTTGTCGCGATCCATACTCCCAGAAGAACCCTCCCGATCGATTCAAGACGGCGAGACCACCAGGCCGATCGAAAGGCTGTTGTGCCTGGTGGTGGTTTGCCGGAAGTGAATGGCGGGCGGATCGGTGCGAAGATCGACGTGGTGGAACCGAACGGCGGCGGGCCAGCGACGGGCAGCGTCGCCGCGTCGGCTTATGGCCCGCTCTGGCTGCTCTTGATCGTGGTCGCGGCGGCGGTTGGGTTGGACTGGGCACCGCGAAGTCGCGTGACCCCGGCGCCGCGACTTGGCGAATCGGCGAACCAGCGGCGATTGCCGTTCACGCCGGCCGGGCACGGTTTCGGGTTCCCACGCCCGGTCCAGCGGGCGAGACTCTGGTCGTCGTATCGGTGCTGGCGCGGTCGGGCGGTCCTTTCCCGATTCAGATTTCGGCGCGGCCTTGCCGATCGCGCACTTGCGCCCGAACCAGCCGACGATGCGCCCTGCTGCTCGCCGCTACGCGCAAGAACTGCCCTGGCGAGCGCGCTCGATCGCCGACCCGAGCCCGAGCCCTCGCGCGGCGTACCGCCCCGGGAGCGGGTGTTTCACATGCTGGTGCGCGACGGCGACGTCGCCAGCCCGGCCAATTACGTTGCCATCCGGGCCGTGCGTCAGGCGGTCGGCCGGCGCATTTCGGTGTACGCCGACTCGGAAGACCTCGACATGGTTGACCGTCGACCTTGTCAAAGACATCACACTCGCATTCGACGATTGCATCTATCCGCTGGCCTACCGCCGGCTGGGCACCGCCTGCGACGTTGACGGCGACGGCCGGTTTACAGTCTTGCTTGTCGCGCTGGCTCGATCATCTCGCGGGCGGTCGTTATTCTGTCGATGGATTTGTGCGCGTTTCAGATCTGGATGCGTCGATCGAAACGCCGTTCGGCAATCGGTGCGACATGATGTACTTGAGTGCCCGCCTCAAGCCCGGCCCGCACCTGCGCACGATTTTGGCTCACGAATATATGCACGCAGTGATCTTCAGCCAGAAGACGCTGCGCGACCGGCGCGACGGCGAGCCGGGACGGGAGGAAGAGGGTTGGCTCGACGAGGCGATGGCGCACGTGAGCGAGGACATGCACGGCTTTTCCAGGTCCAATATCGATTATCGGTTCGCGCGTTTCTGGCGCGGCCCGAGCTGCTATCAGCTTGTCGTCGACGACTATTACGCGGCGAACCTGTTCCGCAGCCATGGAAATCGCGGCAGCACGTACCTTTTCCTGCGGTGGTGCGCCGATCATTACGGGCCTGATCTTCTGCCCGCGCTATTGCGCTCGGAGCGACAGGGGACGGCGAGCCTCGAGGCGGTTACGGGCGCGCCGTTTGAATCGCTCTATCGCGCCTGGTCGGTCTCGCTGTACAAAGACGCGTGCGCGGAGTCGGGGCCGCGTTTTGGGCGCATTGCGCCGGCCCAGGCTGTCGATCACTGGACGGCGCTGGGCACGACCAGCCAGTTCGTGGTGGTGGACGGGTTTGGCGAGGGTGCCGTCGAGGTCGAGGTGGCTGGACCGGCCGAGGCGAAGCTGCAAGTCACTGCAATGCCGCTCGGCGACGGGCGGGCGCGGCTCGATCTGGCGGCCAGCGCGATCAAGGGCGCCGGCGGCGAGCTACGCCTGCGGGCCAAGGTGCGCGAGCAACACGGGGTGCCGGTACAACTGGCGACGCTTTCGTGGGAGCCGCTGGTTCCTTGCGCGGGCTCCGTCAAACCGGGCTTTCACGGCGGCCGGCTCGACGCACTGGGGATCACCGCCGCGTTCGGGAGTTCTGCGGTGCCCGCGTCCGGAGACCTGTCTTCGCGGCCGATTCCCCTGGAGGGCGTAACTTCGGAAACGGCCCCGCTGGTCATCAAAGTTATCGGCTTCGATCCGGACGGAAGGCAAGTTGTCGCCTGGGCGGAGGTCGGCGGAGATCGCGACTCTGAGCTTGCAGAGCCATGAGATGCCGACTTGCTCGGACTCACCTTTTCGTACAATGTCACGATCGGCATTCCGATCTATATCGTGAACGCCAAGCTGGTCACGAAGTCGTTCCCGGTTGCGTGACGATGTGATACGATTCCCAAATCGGACCGGTGCGGCGCCGGCCCACCCGGCGGACAACCGTCATGAAGTCTTACACCGAGTACCTCACTTTCAACGTGCCGGCGCGCATGGACTTCATCAACATCACGCGGCAGGTGGAAGAGATCGTCAAGAAGAGCGGCGTTCAGGAAGGGCTGCTTCTCTGCAACGCGATGCATATCACGGCCAGCGTCTTCATCAACGACGACGAGCCCGGGCTGCACGCCGACTACAAACGCTGGCTGGAGCAGCTCGCACCGTTCGACCCCTCGCCGCAGCGCTACCAGCACAACCGCACCGGCGAGGACAACGCCGACGCCCACCATAAGCGGCAGGTCATGGGCCGCGAGGTGGTGGTGGCCATCACCAAGGGCAAGCTCGACTTCGGCCCTTGGGAGCAGATCTTCTACGGCGAATTCGACGGCCGGCGGGCGAAACGGGTGCTGGTGAAGGTCATCGGCGAGTAGGGTGCTCGGCCTGCTGGCGCAGGAAGAGTTCCTCGTCGGCCTGGCGTCTTTCGATCAGCAGTCCGAGACGACGGCCTACGGTCGCGGCCCACACTTCGCAGCCCAAGGCCGAGAAGTGGCCGTCGCCGACGCGGCCGTTGAACAGCGGGTCGCCGGTAATTGCCCGGCCGCGACGCGGTCGGCTTCCACCAGTAACTTGAGCAACGCGTCGGCGAAGTCGTCGATCGGGTCAAGGAATTCGACCCCGGGCACCTCGATGACGTTGGACGCCTGCCCGGGGTAGTTGCCGGCGAGTTGCGGACCGTCGAGTTGATTGAGCCACGGAGCCGGCACGATCAGGCACTGCGCCCGTGCTGCGCGCAGAACTCGCGGATGCGGCCCAGCCAGTAGCGCTTTCCTCGCGCCAGTCGCCCCGCCCCTGGAGCACCTCCTGAACGTCGCCGAAGTCGTTGGCGAAAAAGCTGACGATGATGAACTGAGGCGGAAACCGCGCCGCATATTCCAGCAGAGTGTAATAGTACTGCTCGGGCGAGTACCCGAGATGGCCGGTGTTCAGGATCTCGACCGGCGCCTTCAGCCTTTTCTTCAGGTCGCGCTTCAAGCACTCGACCGGCGTCTCTGTGTCGGCGACGAACAGGCCTTGCATATAGGAATCGCCCAGGGCAATCCCGCGATAGCGTGCGTTCAAATCGGGCTCGGGCCCGCGCAGTCCCCAGGAATTGGTGGTTTGGGTCGAGCCCTCGACGACCGAGGCGCCGGTGAGCCTGACCAGCGAGCGCAGCTCGGGCGCGTCGGGGGCCTGAAAATAGGCTTTCACAGGCCCTTTGACCGAGAAATTGCGCACCCAGATCGAGTGCACGCCGGGGCGGAAGCGATAGGCGCGGCCCGTCTCGTCGGCCTCGAAGACCGTCGCCGGAAGCAAGACCGTCCGGTCAAAGTTGCCCCAGCGGACCAGGGCGTGGTCCGGGTCGAGTCCGGCGAAGCGCAAGACGCGTTGCGAGTCGGGACCATATTCGGCAAACGTGGCCGCCAGCGTGCCGTGCGACTGTTCGATGTCGAAAGCACGCTTCCTACGCCACTCGGCGTCGATCTCGCTGCGGTCGACTTCGAGGCCGACCGCGCTGATAGGCCAGGCCCTGCCCGCGCGATCAGAGCCAGCTCGTCAGATAGCGTCCGGCGGGCAGTGCGGTAAGCAAAAATCGCGACCGAGCCAAGCGTCAAGCACGCGATCACATTCTTGAAGGCTCGCTCGCGTCGCTTAGCCCGGTCCATAAAGCCAAAAGTGCGCTGCCGCTCGCGGTGTCGTCGGGCCGAGAAACCGCGCAGCAGGCTTCGCTTCAGCCGGCAAGATCGTGCTCCTAGGGCTTGGCCATCGCAGCCGAGTGGTCCCGCTCCAAGATCAGCTCGAGCCGCCGCCCGACGACGGACGCCCAGACCTCCGACCCCAGCGCCGAGAAGTGGCCGTCGGCAATTGACTCGTTGAAGAGCGGGCATCCGCTGGGTCTGCCGCCGCTGACGATCGCCCTCGATCACCATCTCGAGATGCGCATTCACAAACGATTCAGTGGGATTCAGGAACTGGAGCCGCGCTTGTGCCGAGCAGGTTGGATATGATCCCGGGTAAAAGCCCGACTTCCGCTTGCCGAACATCTGGCTTGAAAGCGGCACGGCGACGAACAGACAGGGCCAACGACGCGACCGGCAGTACTGCGGCGATCTCGCTCAAGCCAGTATCGCCCTTCCTGCCAGTCGCCGCGGCCGGCGAGTCACGTCGTAGGCATCGCCGAAATCGTTGGCGAAGAAGCTGACGACCACGAAATGGGGACGGAATCGGTCGGCGAACGCGAGCAGCGAGTAATAGTACTGTTCCGGCGAGTATCCCAGATGACCGGTGTTGAGCATGGACACCTTCGGGTCTTGATCCGGCGCTTCGAGGTCGCGGCCAATTGTTCCGGCGGCGTTTCTGATCTCGGAGATGAACATTCCCTGCATGAACGAATCGCCCAGGACGATTCCGCGCAACGGGCGCATCGAGATCGGGCTCGGGCCCGCGCAGGCCCCACGAGTTGGTTGACTGCCGCGATTCCTCGACGAGTATCGCCGGGGTCCCGCGAATCGCGTTGCTTCACGCCGGGACCGTCGGGCACGAGGAAGAACGTGAGCACGCCGCTCTGGAGCGTGAGGTGCCGCAGCCAGATCGATCGCTTGTTGGGCAGCAGTCGATACGACCGCCCGGTGTCGTCGGCCTCGAAGCGGTCGAGGGAAGCAAGCAGCGTACGATCGAAGTTTCCCCAGCGGAGCAGGCCGTGATCGGGGTCAAGCCCGGCGTAGCGCATCAAGCGCTGGTAGGCCGGCGACGCTGGTCGTACATCGCGACCGAGGCCCGTCGCGCGTCGGCGATTCCCTGCTGGCGCTGCGACCGCCATCGCTCGTCGATTTCGGATCGCGGCGTGGGCCGGTGCAGCGCTTCGCGGGCGGTTTGTCGCACCAGTCGATGCCGCCGATGCCGCCAGATAGCGGCCGCGCGGATGAACCGCCAGGATCAGCGATCACGACCAAGAGCGTCATCCCGACAATGCAGAGCTTGAACGCGCGCGTGCGCTGCCGCGACCGGCTTCAGAAACTCGAATGTCCGCTGTCGAAACGCGGGCGACGCCGCCACCAGAGAAGACTCATTCAACTCGCCTCCGCCCGAGATTTGCATTGCGTCCCGGATCAAGATCCGGATCAGGCAGGATTGGATTACGATTCCGACAGATCAAGACCGCGCTGCGCGGCTGGAGCGGATCTTCGGCCCGATGACCGTCAATCCCAGCAGGTATCTGGCGGTCCTAATCGAATCGATCGCAATCGTAATCCTGATCGTCGTCTGGAAGCGGAAGCGAGACCAGGGATGTTCGACGATCTCTGGGGCAGACTCGGCATCGGCGAGCTCAATAGCGGTGTCTGCGGGCGGGTCTTAGCGACCACGGGCGACGACGAGATCCAGTCGATGAACCCGGCGAACGGTCGCGCGCTGCCATCGGTGCACATGGCGATCGATCGCCGATTACGATCAGGTCGTTGATCGTCGCCGGCCGCGCCTTCCGGACGTGGCGCACCGTTCCCCGCCGCGCCGCGGCGAAGTCGTGCGCCAGATCGGCGAGGCCCTGCGCGCACACAAGGCCGACCTCGGGCTCCTGGTCACGCTCGAGACCGGCAAGATCCGCTCTGAGGGGCGAAGGCGAAGTTCAGGAAATGATTGACATGTGCGACTTCGCCGTCGGTTTGTCGCGCCAGTTGTACGGACTGACAATCGCCAGCGAACGCCCCCGCCATCGCATGATGGAACAATGGCATCCGCTGGGGCCGGTCGGCGTGATCACGGCCTTCAATTTCCCGGTTGCTGTTTGGGCATGGAACGCGATGATCGCGGCGGTTTGCGGCGACACGATCGTCTGGAAGCCATCGCCGCGCACGCCCCTTTCGGCCATCGCTGTGCACGTGATCGTTGACGAAGTCGCCCGCGCGAACGGCTGCGCGGGCGTCTTCAACCTGTGCGTCGGCGGCGCCGACGACATCGGCGAGCGGATGCTCGCCGACCGGCGGCTGTCCGCTGATCTCAGCCACGGGCAGTTGTCGGATGGGCCGCCGCGTGGCCGAGGTCGTCGGCCGCCGTCTCGGCCGCACGATCCTCGAGCTCGGCGGCAACAACGCGATCGTCGTCACGCCAAACGCCGACCGCGAGCTGGCGATCCGCGCCACGACGTTTGCCGCAGTCGGGACCGCCGGCCAAAGGTGCACAACCGCAAGACGCCTGATCGTGCACGAATCGATCCACGACGCCGTCGTCGATCGCTTGATCGCGGTCTACCGCCGCATCAAGATCGGCGACCCGTGGGACGACTCGGTGCTCGATGGGACCACTGATCAGCGAGCAGGCCGTGCAGGCGATGATCGGCGGCCCTCGACGCGGCCAACCAGCAGGGCGGCGAAGTCGTCTACGGCGGCAAACGGCTCGACCGGCCCGGCTTCTTTGTCGAGCCGGCCTTGGTGTCGGCCAAGGCCGACATGCCGATCGTCGGCGAGGAAACCTTCGCACCGATCCTGTACGTCATGAAATACGGCGAGCTCGACGAGGCGATCGCGATCCAGAACGCCGTGGAGCAAGGATTGACGTCGGCGATCTTCACCAACGACCTGCGCGAGGCCGAGCAGTTCCTCTCGGCGTGCGGGTCGGACTGCGGGATCGCCAACGTGAACATCGGGACCTCGGGCGCCGAGATCGGCGGCGCGTTCGGCGGCGAAAAGGCCACCGGAGGCGGCCGCGAGGCCGGCTCCGATTCGTGGAAGGCATACATGCGGCGGCAGACCTGCACGGTCAACTACGGCGTCGAATTGCCGCTGGCCCAGGGCGTCAAGTTTGAAATCGGCGGAGGCTGAAAGCGGGCCGCTTGCAAGAGCGCAGCGTCAGCCGTGACCGCGCCGGGTCGCGGCCTCGCCGGCGAGCGCGGCGAGAGCCTCGTCGTGGGTGCGATGCTCGGCCAAAAGGCTGCCGCCACCCAAGGTGCGAATCGATTCCACTCGCACGGCAAGCTTTTCCCTGCGAGTGACCTTCTGCGGGGTGGCGTGCCGGTCCTTTTCCCCGGCCCTGTCCTTGCCGACGATCGCGCCGGCCGACCTTGCCCGCGCGATGCTTGGGATCGAGGCCAAGGGGTGCCCCGCCGACTCCGCCGTCGGCGGCGCTCGCCGTGCCGACGATCGTTCGAGGCGGGAAGATCTTGTTGTGGTAGCTGACGAGCATCGCCACGAAATCGGAGCCCGGTATGCCGTTGCCCGACGGGAACGTCCCGTAGAAATACGCCGTCCAAATGATTGCCGGCGATGTCCTGAATCGACGAGTTGCCATTGCTCGAGTCGCGGATGGTGAACAGGTAGATACCCGCCGCGAATGTACTTACCGCTGTTGAAGACCACCGACACGTTGTACGAGTTGTTGCCGATGGGGGTGACCGTGATGTTGGTGACGATCCACTTGCCGGGATACGCCTTGTTGGCGTGCACCTTCGTGAGCAGGTAATTGGACGAGTCGAGCAGCGTGTTGACCCAGATTCCCGATCCGGGGGCCGGGTCCTGGATGGTATAATTGACGACGCCGTGTCCGCGCACGAACGACAGGGCAGTGATCACGGGTCCGACCGTGTCGATCACCAGGTCGGCGGTGATGACGATGGGTGCGACCGTGGTGGTCTCACCAAACTGATCGATGGCGGTTGCCGTGATCTTGTAGCTGCCGTCGGTCAGCGGAACACTGGAGACGATGTTCCAGGCGCCGTCACTGGCGGCCTGGCCCTGGCCGATCAGCGTGGCCGTCCCGCCTGAGAGCGGCGTGGCGTACAGGCTCACGTTTGAGAAGGGCTCGGACGTGCCCAGGAAGTCGGGCTGTTTGACGTTGGTGATGTCGTTGGTATCCGACACAGGGCTGCTGTCGCTTTGCGGGTTGAGCTGCGCCGGTGACAACGATTGGATTGTCAGCGACCGTGGCCATGTTGGTGATGGTCAATCTCGAGCCACCGGTATCGACGACAAAAACCTGGATCGGGTAGCTGCCGGGCAAGCCGCCGTTGGTGGCCGAGTTGACTCCCGAATCGGCGTAGGTGTGTGAGCCGCTGACGATATAGGCCGTGCCGATGCCGCCGGGCTGGCTGATGGTGCCGGCCGACAGCGCGGTGCCGTCGCCCCAATCGATCGTGGCCGTGAAGTCGGCAGTCGTCGAGATGCGGGTTGGCGTCGGTGAACGTGCCGACAGGGCCGGAGAACAACGGCTTGCCGAATTCCGGGACCGGGTAAACGCTCGCCTCGGTCGTGCTGACCGTCGGCTGAGTAGCGGTCGCGGTGAGCGGCGCATCGGCGATGATCGCCGTCGATGAGATGGTCGTGGTCGCGCCGCCGTCATCCGTGACGACGATCGTGATGGCGTATTCACCCTCTTCCGCGTAGGTGTGCGAAGCGGTGATGCTGAAGACCCCGGTGCCCTGCGTCGTCGGCGGAGCGGGCGAGAGGTTGGCAGTTGCCAACGTTTGCGGACGCCGAACCGTCGCCCCAGTTGACGACAACGGAGCCGCCGTTGCCTGTCGGCAGGGGCAAGAAGTCGGCGCTGGTCGCGCCCTGGTTGGCGTCTTTGAAGGTTCCGATCAGGGTGGTTGCCGGCGTGGCGATTCCTTCATCGCCGGTGATCGTGGTGCCGTTGGAGCTGCTGAGCAGGGCGTCTTGGACGTTGGCCGTTCCCGTCGCGGGCGTGAAGGTGGTGGCCACACCGCCGGCGGTCGTGACGGTCAGGGTGACGGCCAGGCCCATGCCTTCCTCGGCGTAGGTGTGGCTGCCGAGCACCTGGAAGATGGTGGTCGGTGGCCGTGCCGCCGATGAGCACGACGGAGAGCGGCTTGGGTGACGAGGGCGTGCTGTCGCCCCAGTTGACGATCGAGGCGGTCGAGATCGGCGGCCGTCGCGAGAGGGTTCGGATCGGTGATCGTGGCGAGCACGATCGAGCCGGTGTTCTGGCCTTCGACGGCCGTGAACGTCGTGGGTATGCCGGTCGGGGCGCGCATCGGTGACGGTGATCACGGCCGAGGGGCCGGTGGTCGCATTGAGGGTAACCCTGGAGCCGCCGACGTCGCTGACGACGATGATGGGGTCGTACGTGCCGGCCGTGGCATAAGTGTGACCGCCGGTGACGTCAAACGCCGTGCCGACGCCGCCCGGCTGGGTGATCGTGCCGGCCGACTCCGGCGAGCCGTCTCCCCAATCGATCGTGGCCGTGAAGTCGCTGATCGGGGCCGTGGGATTGGCGTCGGTAAAGGTGCCCACGATCGAGCGACGCAGGCCAGCGCGATGCCGGTATTCGCCGTGAGCGCCGGGCGCCGCGGCGGCCGTCAGTGCGTGCGTCGGCGATGACCGCCTGTCCCGAGGCGATCGCCGTCGCTCCGGAAGCCGTCTTGGTGATCGTGACGGTGACGCGATAGGTTCCCTGCTCGGCGTAGGTATGGTTGCCGAAGACGCTGAAGACGACGCCGTTGGGCGTGCCCTGGCTGGTGATTTGCGTCGCGGCTGTCGCTGCCGAGCCGTCGCCCCAGACGATCGATGCGGTATAATCGGCCGGCGGGCCAGGCGCGACCGTGTCCATGAACGTGGCGACCAGGACACCCGTACCGGTGCTCAGGGCGCTGCCCTCCACACCTGTAACGGTCGCGCCTTGCGCAGTCAGCGGCGCCGCCGCCACGTTGGTGGTCGACACGATCGGGTTCGGAATGGAGTTGACCGGCCCGGTGGAGGTCACATTGATGGTCGTACCGGCCACGGTCGTCGATCCCGTGCTGCCGTTGTCGGTCAGAGTGACATTGACCGTGAACGTCCCGGTCGCGGTGTAGGTATGGCTCCCCAGGATGTCGTAGCTGCCGGCGCCGGTGGGCTCGATCGTGCCCGCGGAAGCGGCGCTGCCATCGCCCCAGTTGATCGAAGCGGTGAAGTCGGCGGCCGTGTTCCCCAGGTCGCTCTCGGTGAAGGTGGCCACCACGACATTGTTCAGGGGTTGTCCCGGCGTTGGCGCTGAGGGTCACGCCCGTGCCGGCCGGCGGGCTGGCCGGCTTGGTGACGTTGATGGTTTGGAAGTTGGTGTAGTTGACGACCGGCTCGCCGGCGCCGAACGTGATGACGCCGGCGGTCGCGAAGTCCAGCGTGGACACGCTGGACGTGATCGTCGAGGGTGTTCGGGCCGGCTCCGCCGTCGGCGGAGAAGTTGTACGTGGTGACGGCGCTTTGCACCGGACCGGTGAAGTTGAAACGTGTCGCCCACGCCCGCACTGGTGAGGTCCAACGTGGTGATTCCGCCTCCGGAGAAATCGATCAGGGCGGGGAACGAGGTGGCGGTCACCTGCGATCCCGCGATGGTGTAGGTCTGGCCCGAAAGCTCGCCGCTGTCGTCGATGGCCAGCGTGTTGCTCCCTCCCGTGGACTTGACGAAGACGTTGCCGTCGATGGCGGCCAAGATGCCACCCAAGCCGACGTTCGTGGTCGAGCCCGCCCCGCTGCCCATATCGATGGTGGTCGTCACGCCGGCCGCCGACGTCTGCACGTAGATGGTCTCACCGCCGCCGCCCGAGACGACGTTCGAGCGCCGTCAGCCCGGCAGCCGCGGTGGGGTAATTCAGCGTGGTCGTGGCACCGCTCGCCGGCACATTGACCGTCGCCACGGTCTTGTTGCCGAAGTTGATGAGCTCGAATTCACCTGTCCCGCCGTCGTTGATCTGATCGGTCTGCACGCCGCCCACGATCGGGCCGGTGTTGACGTTGACAGTCGTGGCCCCTGACGGAGCGTTGAAGGTGAAGGTCGGCGAGGAGACCGTGTCGTCGACCGGCGAGAGGTTCGAGAACGTGATCGTCGTGGTGCCGTTGTAGGTGATCGAGCCGGCGCCGACACCTGTGGGGTCGTACGTCTCTGCTGTGAACGAACCGCCCTGGAGGTTCAAGCTGTTGGTGGCATTACCCGTCGCCGCCGGCGGATCGTACGTCAGGCCGGAGCTAGGAAGCGGGTCGCCGTTGCTGTAGTCGACCGTCAGGTCCGAGCCCGCGGTCGTGCCGCCCACCGAAATGCTGGCGAGGTCACTGATCGGGAAGAACTGCGTGAAGACGCCGGAGATGTCCGCCTCGAGGTCGCCGCGAACTGTTCGAGATCGTTGTGGAAAGCGCGGTCGGAGACGTGAAGAGCGTGTTCAGGTTGACGGTCAGGGCGCCGCTGGCGACTCCCGTGAGGCTGTCGCTGAAGCTGGGCTTGGTGCTCGCGTTCTCGATCAATCCCTGGCCTGCGGCTTGATAGTTCACGCGGCCAAACCCCCCGGTCGCAAGGTGCCGGGGGTCCCGCCGGTGTCGATGGTGAGGCTCTCACTGCCGCTGCTCGACGAACTGTCGATGGTGACAATGTCCGCGGCGGCTACCCCGTCGGCCGTCACGTTGATCGCGTCGTCTCCGGCGCCGCTGTCGATGAACGTCGAGGCATCCACCGAATCGATGGAGATCGTATCGTCGGCCGTGCTCGTGGAGATCGTAATCCCGGTCACCGAGATGTTGGGGCCTGTCACCGTATTGGTGCCGCTGCCGGTCCAGCCCGCGGCGATGGCCGTCGGGTCGAGCGTAATCAACTGGTCGGCGTCGGTGAACGTGTAGTTCGTGCCGTCCGTGGAGACAGTCAGGTCGCTGGCGGTGGCCGCGGCCCCCACGTAGTCCAGGCTCCCCGCGCTCGGAAACGACAGGGTCGACAACAGCGTGCGGCTCTCGAGCGCCTCCAGCCGGTACAGCCGCTTCCATGGGGCTCGCTTGGCACCGTGTGCACGATTCGGGCGATCGCGGCCGTCTTCAGCACGAATTCCAGAGGCATTCTTCATCGGAGAGTTCCTCATCAAAGGAAGTGGAGAGGGACGGCCTCAACGAAAAATCGCCGTATCGACACGGCGGTGCGCAATGTGCGCTCAAGTTCGGCGCAAGACCCTGTGCATTGGAAGCCGGCGACGGGTTAAGCTCGCACGGAGGCTCGCCATCGCGGGGCGCTGTGCTTGGTGACGCAACTCACGGCTTCCGCCGAAATACTGCCATTCTGCGAACTCGTATCATGCTGCGCATTCGCTATAAAGCTCTCAGTTTTCCCCAACAGTCTAACTTTATCTTCCCCTCACGCAAGAAAAAAACGCCGCCGGTCAGGAATTCTTGCCTCATCTCACTACTTATCGCAGTCTCGGCATTCGTGGCGCCGTCTAACTCGCCGCGATATCGAGTCAACGAGGCCATTAGCCCCCTCTGAACGCGCTTCTTTCCAAAGCGCCGTCGATCGCTCCATAATGAGCGCAGCCGGTTCTCGTCACGCCGCGGGCAGAGGATCGGCTGAACGAGAAGACGCATCCGTCGTTCAAAACCAGGGAGAAGCACCATGAACGCAGGATTCCGGCGACGTCGGTTCCTTCAGATGGCGTCGGCGCTCGGACTGGGCGCCGAGCTTGCTCCGTGGGCCAGCCTGAGGACCATCACGCCGCTTCGCGCCGACGAGGCCCAGGTCAAACCCGAGATGGTGCAAGTTTCGCCCGGAGATCGAGCCGGTCGTGCGCTGGCTCGAGGAGACCCCGCGCGACCGGGCGCTCGAGGTCGCGATCGCCGAGCTCAAGAAGGGGCTCTCGTACCGAGAGCTGCTGGCCGGCTTGTTCCTGGCGGGCATTCGCAACATCAAGCCGCGGCCGGTCGGGTTCAAGTTCCACGCGGTGATGGTGATCAACTCGGCGCACGTGCTCGGGCAGACCGCGGCCGTGGGCGAGCGGCTGCTTGCCGCTTTTCTGGGCACTCGACAACTTCAAGGCGTCGCAGGCGCAGGACGTCAAGGAAGGCGACTGGGTGCTGGGGCCGGTCGACGAGTGCCGGTTGCCCAAACCGCAGCGGGCGCGAGAGGAATTTACGCGGGCGATGGAGGCGTGGGATGCCGAGGCCGCCGACGCGGCGGTCGCGGCGCTGTGCCGCAGCTCCGGTGCCGCCCAGACGATGGAGCCGCTCTGGCGCATGGCCGTGCGCGACCAGCGCAATATCGGCCACAAGGCGATCTTCGCCGCCCAGCGCTGGCGGACCTTGCAAACGATCGGCTGGGAGCACGCCGAGCCGGTGCTGCGCTCGCTGGTCTTCGGCATGCTCGACCTTCAAGGCGACAGCCGGCCGCGGCCGGTCGGGCCCTACGAGGCCAACCTGGAAAACGCCGCCAAGATTCGCCCGGACTGGCAGATCGGCACGCGAGGACCCGGCCGCGACCCAGGCCCTGCTTGCAGGTCATGCGCCAGGCCACGCCCGAGGCCGCGTCGGCCGAGGCCGTCAAGATGCTCAACCAGGGGATCGCGCCCGGCTCGCTCTGGGATGCCGCGGTGCTCTCGGCCTGCGAGCTCTTGATGCACAACCCCGGGATCCTGACGCTTCACGCCACGACGGCGACCAACGCGCTGCACTACACCTACACGACCAGCGGCGACGACACGACTCGCCGGCTCGCGCTGCTGCAGGCCGTCGGCTGGCAGCCGCTCTACCGCGGCCGGGCCAAGCTCACCGATGCAACCGGCATCGATACACTCAAGGCCGGTTCCGACGACACCGTCTCGCACGGAGACGAAGCGGTCGGCGAGATCTTCGCGACGATCAAGCGACGACCGCAAGAAGGCCAGCGCCAAGGCGCTCGGCGTATCTGGCGCACGGCGGCTCGAGCCGACCTGATCTTCGACGCCGCCCGGCGCATGATCTTCCACAAGGGGCACGACAGCCACGACTACAAGTATCGGCGCGGCCGTGTGGGAAGAATGTCTCTGGTCGACTGACGCCAAGTGGCGGGCTCCGATGATCGCGGCGTCGATGTTCAACGTACCCGGTGCCAAGACGGCCGACAGCCCGCTCATGATTCGTGCCCGCGACGCGATTGCCACCGTGACGGGCCCGGCCTGAGCAATCGCGAACGCCACTGGGCCAGAAGATGCTGGCCCGGTGGTTCGCGAATTTCCGCCGTCGGCCTCAGGCCGTAGTTCTTGATCGTTGCAGCCGGTTCGTCGCTCACGGTCACGTCGTGCCGTTGATGAGCTGCTTGTACGCGTCGACCGCCATCCGGTCGCACGCTTCGTTCTCGGGATGGCCGCGATGCCCCAGCACGTGCGTCACGCGGACCTGGTGGATCTCGAGTAAGGCGTCGATCTTCTGCCAGAGGTCGACGTTGACGACCGGCTTGAGACGCTTGCCTTCTTTGCGCTGCCAGCCCTGGCGCTTCCAGTTGGGCATCCACTCGCTGATGCCCTTGGCCACGTACTGACTGTCGGTGACCAGCTCGACGCGACAGGGCCGCTTGAGCGTCGAGAGCCCCTCGATCACTCCTGCAAGCTCCATGCGGTTGTTGGTCGTCTCGGGCTCAGCGCCCGAGGCGTCTACGACGTCTGCCCGGTCGCCGGATGCTTGAGGATGAACGCCCAGCCACCCGGACCGGGATTACCGCTGCATGCGCCGTCCGTGAACAGCTTGACCGAGTCGGCCGGCGCCGCGGCATCCTTTCCCATCGAACCTGTCGCTCCTACTCAATTCTGGGGCGTTTTCGAATAGGCAGCGATCCTAGCGATTTCGTACAACGCCCACCAGTGCAGCAGACCCGCTCACTGGCGTTTCGGACTCGTAGCATTCTGGACGACAGTCGGCCGATACAGCGGATCCCTCGCTGGCGCTTCGGGCTAGTATTTTCGGACGACGCCGACCAGAACGCCCAGGACATTGACGCGATCGCGGTAGATCGGCTTCATGGTCTTGTTGGCCGGCTCGAGCCGGACCCGGTTCTCGATCGCGGAAGAACCGCTTGAGCGTCGCTTCGCCGTCTTCGTCGCGAACGGCGACGATCTGGCCGTCGCGCGCTTGCTCCTGCCGCCTGATGATCACGAAGTCGCCGTCGGCGATGTGCTCGTCGATCATCGAGTCGCCGGTGACCCGGAGCGCGAACTTGTCGCCCGGCTCGGTCCAGTCGGTGAAGGTGAGCTCTTCGTGCTGCTCGACCGCCTCGATCGGCTGGCCGGCGGCGATCCGGCCGACGAGCTTCAGGCCCATGTGCCGGGCGTTGACCGGGTCTTCCAGCAACTGAATCGCCCGCGACATGTTCGGCTCGCGATGGATCAGCCCCTTCTTCTGCAGGGCCTTCAGGTGGCACATGACGCCGTTGGGGCTCTTGATCTGGAAATGCAGGCCGATCTCGCGGACCGTCGGGCCGTAGCCCCGGCCCTGAATCTTGCTGCGAATGAAGTTGTAGATGTCGCGCTGCCGGGGGGTCAGGGCATCCAGGTCTGCCATGGTCTTGCTCCTCGATCTGAGGAAGCGTGCCGGGGAACCGCGATGCGCCCGTGTCAGCATGATCAGCATGGTCCGACACGGACGATCAGTAACTGACTCTTTGGTTGCTAATGTACACCGGTTGGCTAGCGCACGCGAGAACATTTTTGCGAAAATTCCAAAATAGGCCTGCTCGGCGGTCGACCGGCGCGCCTGACGACGGCTGGGCCTTGCCGCGCGGCCAGCGACGGATTAAATCTCGATGATCAGCGCGAATCTCGCGGCATGAGACCGAGGAGACACTGATGTCCGAGCCGATTCGCGTTCTGGCCTTGCATGCTCATCCCGACGACGTGGAATTTCAGTGCGCGGGCACGCTGATCCTGCTGCGCGAGGCGGGTTGCGAGGTGACGATCGCCACGATGACGCCCGGCGACTGCGGCAGTGCCGAGCACGATGCCGAGGCGATCGCGGCGATCCGCCGCGAGGAGGCGCGGGCGGCGGCCGCGCTGATCGGCGCGGAGTACGTCTGCCTCGAGTTCCGCGACCTGGCGATCTTCAACGACGACGAGTCGCGCCGGCGCGTCACCGAGGCCCTGCGCCGCATCCGGCCCGACATCATCCTGACGGCCCCGCCGGCCGATTACATCGCCGATCACGAGATGACCAGCCTCCTGGTTCGCGACGCTTGCTTCGCGGCCCCGTGCCCCAACTACACCACCCGGCAGTGGGAGCCGGCGCCGCCGCTCGCGCAAGATCCCGCACCTCTACTTCGTCGACCCGCTCGAGGGCACGGACCGCGACGGCCGGCCGGTGCCGGTCGACTTCCACGTCGACGTCACGCGGGTCTTCGCCACCAAGCGCGAGATGCTGGCCTGCCACGCCAGCCAGCGCAACTGGCTCTTGCGCCAGCACGGCATGGACGAGTATCTCGAGGTCCAGGCCGCATGGGGGGCCCATCGCGGCGCCGAGATCGGCGTCGCGCTACGCCGAAGGCTTCCGCCAGTATCCGCGGGCATCCCTATCCCCAGGACAACCTGCTGCTTGACTCTGCTCGCGCCAGGACGGCCGCGGCCAGCGGCACGCGAGCGGCTGATCAGGGCGTGGCGTAGTCGATGAGCTGCGCGATCGTGCTGCGCAGGTCGCGGCGGTGCACGATCCGGTCGATAAAGCCGTGCTCGCAGCAGGAATTCGCTGGTCTGAAAGCCGCTCGGCAACTGGACGCGGACGGTCTGCTCGATGACCCGCGGGCCGGCAAAACCGATCAGGGCCTTGGGCTCGGCCAGGATGAAGTCGCCCAGCGAGGCGAAGCTGGCCGCGACGCCCCCCATGGTCGGATGGGTGAGCACGCTCAGGTACAGGCCGCCCGCGGCGTGAAACCGGCCCAGGGCCGTCGAGACCTTGGCCATCTGCATCAGCGAGAAGATCCCTTCATGCATTCTGGCACCGCCGCCCGATCCCGAGACGATCACCAGCGGCAGCTTCTGGCGCGTCGCCTCTTCGATCGCCCGGGTCAGCTTCTCGCCGACGACCGAGCCCATGCTCCCCATGATGAAATTGCTGTCGGTGATCCCGAAGACGATGCGGATGCCCTTGATGAATCCCTGGCCGACGACGGCGGCCTCTTCCAGGCCGGTGCGCTCTTGCTCGGCCTTGACCCGCTCGGGATAGGGGCGGCGGTCGTTGAAGCCGAGCGGGTCGAGCGGCTGCAAGCCCGCGAACCATTCCTCGAACGTGTCGGCGTCGAGGAGCTGGGCGATCCGCTCGCATCGCCGAGAGCGGGAAATGGTGGTTGCACTCGGGGCAGACGCCCAGGTTCTGCTCGACCTGCTTGCGGAAGAGCGTGAGCTGGCAGCCGTCGCAGCGCATCCAGACGCCTTCGGGCACGCGCTTCGGCTCGAAGTGCCCATGCCAGGCGTTCGCCGCACGTCCGTCTCGCGATGCCATGCGCCGATCCCTCGAACTGCGTCCTGTCTGATCGGCCGTGCCGGCGACGACGCGAGCGGTCGGTCTGGAACTCTGCTCGACGACGAAGGGCCGTCAGTTGAAGCCGTCCCGTTGCCGCAGCAAGCAACGGCGCGATCTTGATCCATTCAAAGCCGCCGCGACGACCACCGCTCGTCGAGCTGGACCCGCGGCTCGCATTTCAGATAGCAGGCGACCATGCTTGGCCAGCGGCTCACCGACGACCAGTCCGATCGGCCTCGTCGTGATGCCGGCGCAACAGCGGTCGAAACGCCGCCTTGATCCGCTCCATCGCGCTCTCGACCGTCTCGCCCTGCGGTGGACAGATCGTCGCCGGGTCGTCGATCCACTGGCGGAACACCTTGGGTATTCCGCCGCTTGATTTCGTCGATTTGCAAGCCCTGCCAGAGGCCCTGGTCGAGGTTGCGGAATTCGTCGATCCGCTTGGGCCGCAGGCCCAGAGTGCCTTGCCGACGATCTCCGCGGTTCGAATCACGTTCTCGCCCGGACCGCAGTAAAGGGCCGCCAGCGGCGAGCCCGCCAGGCTCCTCGCCAAGCGTCTGGGCCATCCGTGAGACTTCGCCCTGCCCGCGCTCGCTCAAGCGGGATGTCGAGGATGCCCTGGACGCGATTCTGCTCGTCGTAGATCGTCGCGCCGGGCCGAATCAGATACCACTTCACACATTCTTGTGATCAAACCAAAAGACCAAGCCGGCCACTGCGACCGATCGGAATCTTGCACCTTCGGTCGCGGCCCGACTGTATTCACCGATTTCAACACTAGTTTGACACGAGCAGCCCACGGCGAGCAATGAGTGGACGAGCTAGCACCAGAGCGGTGCCTGCGCATCCATGGCCCGCGGGGCGGATTCCAAAACAGATTCTCCAGCTCGATGCAATGGATCGCTTGTCGGCCGAATGCCTCTCAGCAGGCAAAGGACGCGATTTTACTCAAGCGGCGATCGGCCGTCAATGCGCGCGCTCTAACGCTTCGTCTTGCGTCGGAAGCACTTGCAGCGAGCCAGAGTAGAACTGTTTTTGCGATGCGGCGAGCCGTGGGCGGCCGCACGAATGCCGGGAATTCCGGCGGTTTTCGCCCGTCGCGCGGTGCACTTCAGTCGCGCGGCGCGGACCCCGCCGACGCTCACAAGACGGGTCGCAACCTTGTTTATCGACGCGGCGCGAACTCTCTCTTGGGTTGCTCCCGCCCGACAACCCCAATGACGGGCGGCCTGTTCTCAAAGAATCGTTTTGTTCGGATTCGCCTCCGAGGCAATGCGGTTGACAGAATTCGGCCAATCGCTAGATTCGGCAAACCAAATCTGGAAAACCAAATTTGCGGACAGTCTTTTCACGAATCCCCGCGCGACTGACGTCGAACGCGGCATTCCCGGTCGCCGAAACCACGGAGGTAGCAGCCCATGGCGCGTCCCAGGGCACGCGATCTGACGGAACGAGAGCTTGAGGTGATGCACGCATTTTGGACGCGGTTACGAAATGCGACGGCGGCGGAGATTCGCGACCGCCTTGCCGAGTCAGGTCTCGATCGAGCCTATACGACAGTGGCGACTCTGGTGCGCCAGCTCGAGGGAAAGGGCTTCCTGACACAGGTAAATCGCGCCCGCCCGTTTCTTTATCGAGCGGCTCGCTCATTCGACGACGTGTCCGATCGCTTTCTGGGCGATCTGATCGAGCGTGTCTTTCGAGGATCGCGCGAGCAGTTGTTTGTCCGCCT
>CAWHMZ010000023.1:0-716632 GCA_963830625.1 uncultured Isosphaeraceae bacterium
AATGCGGCCCGAAGGTGGAAGAAGAGGCCGGCCCTGCGGAATTCTCGTGCGCATAAATGTGCTCGGTCACAGCCACACTCTGGCTTGCGCTGTGGAGCGCGATGGAGATCCTGTTCATATCCAGGCTGTGTTACGCGATTCCTGGAACGGCGCCCCGAATCTGACCGAAAACTCAACGCCGATCATCATCGCGCCTTACCTTTCACGGGAGGCGCAGACAGCCTGCCAAGAGGCCGACGCAGGCTTCCTCGACCTCGAGGGCAATGCTCACCTCTCGATCGGCGAACTCTTTATCGCCGAACATTCGTTTCCAAGCCATGTTGTTGCTCGTGCCGCTGCTACATCGCCCGGAAACTGCAAAGCCAGGAGCGTGCCGCGCCCGCGCGCCAAACAGAGAATCAGAAACGTCAGCAACAATCTCGGGGAAAAGACACCGAGATCCTGGAAGGAAAGCGTTCCCCGGAACTCCTGACTTCAAAAGGCGAGACACAGAGCTTAGACGCTCAGGCTGGCAAAGAGCTGGGCCACCGAGGTGTTTTATGAACGAACCGACATCGTCACCAGAAAAGCCCAATCGCAACCAAGACAAAAAGCACGCAGAACAGCGGCGGCGGTCAGCGCCGGCGATGCCACCTTGACTATCCCGCCCGGCGACAAGGGGATCTCGCTTGCGTGAGCCGACTCGCCTCGCGCTGGCGCGGCCCGATGGATCGCGGTCGCCCAGCCCGAGGCAACCGCCGCGGTTGACCAGGTGTTGGGGACGCTCCAGTTCGATAGCGCTTCGGGCGGCTCGGCGATCGAAGATCTGGCCTCCGACGTGGCGCAGGTGCCGGTCCATCGCTCGCGCGTACGCGTGGGCAGTTAGGGCCGGCGACTCGAAGCCCGAGAATCCCGAGCACTCACTGGCGACCCTACCCCTTCTCCCCTGAGGGAGAAGATGGCCGAAGGCCAGATGAGGGGGATTTCCGGGGCGGGGTCCGCCAGGATGGCGGGGGGTGGGGGACGGCGCAATCGTCAGTGAATGCTCACGATCGCGGGCCGTTGCCATGTCGTCGTGGCGCTCGTTCCGAGCATCGGCGCGCGGCTAGACCACAATGTCACCCAGCACGTCGGCTACGACCGTTTCAACCGGACGAGTGCTTGGCCCTACAACCGTTACCATCGACTCTTTTTCGCCAAACCCATTATTTTCGTTGATCGTCCGGCCTTCTCCAATCGATGTGATAGAGTAGAACTACAACACATCGACGAGGTGCAACCATGAGCGAAGCGACCATTGAGAAGCGGGCGGAGCGATCGGAGCCGTTCCCAACCGAATTAACGGTGCTCAAGGAGCGAATTGCGGGCCAGCCCCCCAAGGTTCGGGCGGAGCTGGAGCCGTTGATCGACGAGGTACTCGAGCACGCGCTGTTTCGCAGCCGCGTGATGTTGATTGCGCGGGAAGCTCTCCAGCGCTATCGCGTCGACCTGGCCGCCACGCGGTTCGACCTCGAATGCACGAAACGGACGCCGGCCACCCAAGGCATGAGGCAAAAGTAAAAAGGCAAGAGAGCGCCTGACGCGTTGCCTTTGTTTATCGAGTTCGCCCTGCGGGCAGCGTGAGCCAGCCCGTCACGACCCGGCCGACTTCGGCCAGGCTTTCGGGCGAGCATTTTTCAGGCAGGTCGTCGGCTTTGTGCCAGAACTGGTAGTCGAAGTCGATCAGATCGATGGTCGGGATGCCGGCCTTGATAAGGGCGATGTGGTCGTCCAGCACTTCGCGTCCTTCGCGCAATTCAAACGCCTTGGCGTTGAGCTGCCGGGCGACATTCCAGACGTCGCGCATGAGGATGGGGGCGTGGTTCCGGCTGGTGGGTTCCTGGGGAATGTGAAGGTCGCGGCCGCCGACCATGTTGAGCACGATGCCGGCCTTGTACCGCATTCTGGTCCGTTTCTTGGTCACCTGGTTGGCGTACTGCTGAGCAAATACCTCTGAGCCCAGAAAGTAGCGGCCGAGGCGCTCCGCACCGTCTCCATAGACGAGTTCTTCGCCGTCGAAGAGAACCAGGTCGACTCCCCACGTGGTCTCGAGGCTGCTCATGTGGTGCGCCATCTCCATCAAGAGCGCCACGCCCGAACCGGGGTCATTCGCGCCGATGAACGGCAGCTTCTGGCGCTCGGGGTCGTCTTCCTGGTCGGGATGCGGCCGGCTGTCGTAGTGCGCCCCGATCACAACGCGGTTAAGTCGTTCAGGAAACCACGACGCGATGACGTTGGCCATCACGAGCGGCTTGCCGCTCTTGGGGTCGCGCTCGCGGAACGGTTGTTCGCGCACATCGGCCCCAAGCTTGGTGAAATGCTCGATGAGCATCTTGCGCCGCTCGGTGTTGGCTTCCGATCCCGCCGTGCGCGGGCCGAAGTCGCAAACCTGCTTGAGGTATTTGTAAGCGCGCTGGCCGTCGATCGGTGCAGGGGAGAGCAACATCACCTCGGTGGCCTCCACGGTGCGCGCGCGAGGGAGAAAGGGCCAGAGTATAGCGCCCACGAGCCCGGCGAACATAAGAGCCGACACGACGCGGCGGATGGCGTAGGTTTTCATGGCCCGGAGGACTCCTTCCGGATTGGGAGAGCCGAACCGCTAGAGAAGTCTACAGAATTAAATATGATAACCGCACTTATCAGTTCGCAACGGGCTTTCAGCTCTCACTTTTCACTATTCCCCATTTTTCGTCAACAACGGATACTCCTCGAGCAGCTTTGCCAGCCGCTCCATGGGCAGACCGACGACGTTGGAGAAGCTTCCTCGAACCACGCTAACAAACGGGTCGCGGTCTTGCACGCCGTAAGCTCCCGATTTTCCGCGCCAGCGCTCGGTGTCAAGGTATTGGCGGCGCTCCTCGGCCGAGAGCGTCCGAAATCGCACCACGCTCACCTCGACGGCTCCGACCCATTCGTGCCGATCGGCGCGATAAAGGCAGATTGCCGAGATCACGTCGGTGTCGCGTCCTTCCTGCAGCCGGATCATCCGTTCGGCGTCGGCACGGTCGGCGGGCTTTGTCAGTATCTGGTTGCCGACCGCGCAGACGGTATCGGCCCCGAGGATCAAACCGGCTCCCCGCCGCCGAGCGACTTCCTCGGCCTTCCGCCAGGCCAGATTTGCCGCATACGACGCCGGCGAAATTGCTCCCTCCCGGTCCGGCTCGGGCTCATCGATTCCCGAGGGCTCGACATCGAAGACGTACCCCGCTTCGGCGAGCAACTGCCGCCGTCGGGGCGATGCACTGGCCAGAATCAATCGCGGTTTGGCAGCCACCAAGACTCCCGTGCAGGTACGAGAAAGAGCCCCGAATCGATGAAAAAGACAGCCTCAATCAGATTCACGCTACCGTCTCGTGGGCACGTTGCTACAGCGCCTTCAATAGTCGGTCCGCCGCAAAGGCCCCTCATCGCTCA
The DNA here is from genome assembly GCA_963830625.1 of uncultured Isosphaeraceae bacterium. GTDB lineage: Bacteria > Planctomycetota > Planctomycetia > Isosphaerales > Isosphaeraceae > CAWHMZ01. Next base: position 3,433 of record CAWHMZ010000023.1, read on the forward strand.
AAAGCGGCGACAACTTTTCAGAAATGAGCGCCATCCTTAGATCACGCGGCTTGCCATCAATCTCGATCTGGCGTTTGATCAATCGCGCACCGTGACTGTAATCAACATACCAACTGACGTGCGAGACATTGAGCGGCTGAATCGGCTTGCCGTCGAGTTTGTGCCAGCCGTAAATCGCCACTCGATTGGCTTTCTCTTCGAGTCGATTGGAGAGCACCAGGTCTTTCTTGATCCCCGAGAGCAGCTCGCCAAGTTTTGCAGCTTTTCTTTGCTCTTCGATCATCTCGTGATGCTGTACAAATGTGGCGATCGCCTCGCGCGCTTCCGTCAGGGGGCGCGGCTCGAGTTTTACGCTGGCATTCGCGTGAATCGCATCGACGATTTTACGCGTCGGCAGTGAACAGCCAAAGGCCTGGGCGATGCGGCAAGCGGTGCGTGGACTCATCGGCACGCGCACGAAGTCTTCGTTGCTGCCGATGGCCAGATAGTCGGGCATCACGTCCACCGTGGCAAAGATTTCTTTGCCGGAAGCGTCTTTGCTCGTAAGCTTGATCGGCTCGAACGAGCGGAGAAAGTCGGGAAAGTTGCCGCGAATGATCTCATTTGCGATCGCCTCCTCTCGAGCTGGACGAGCGAGCTTTTCGAGAGTCAGGAAAAATGCTTTCCCACCGACGGCGTCGGCGGGGCGCTCTGGAATCGCGGGAGCGGGCTCAATCCATTTCGTATAGGCGCGCGATCCGCCGAAGGTGCCCCACTTTTGCTGGGGAGCATCGTTCGACAAACCGCGCAGCAAGCCGTTCATCTCACCCACAAGCGCCGTGTGCAGAATCTTGTTCTGCGGATTCTTGTGCACGCAGAGCGCGATTTGGTCATTCATCCCTTTGAGGATACGGAAATCTCCCAACGTCGATTCGACGAGCTCAATCCCGTTCCTGGTAAAGCTGCTCGCCATTCGATCTGTCGCCCGAAACGTTCCTCCATCGGGGCCGACCACCACCAACTTGCCATCGAGCATCACGCTCCGGTCGTCGTAGGCGATCACCACGAGCCGATGCGATTTCCCGTGCTTGAGCCAGGCGAGAATCTTGTCCCCGTGCCTGGAGGCGTCGGAATAGCTGTAGTCGGCGTCGAGGAAGATCATTCTTTCGATCTCATTCGGGATATCCGCGCCCGCGTCGATGAAGCCGAAGAGGAAGCTTCCGCCCCCGCTGTGCCCCGCAAGTGTGATCGAGATGTCCTGCGCCGGTATCCATTGGCGAACGGTCTCAACGACTTTGCGAATTGTCTTCGGCCCATCAACGCGATTCTTCTTCCAGGCCGGCCAACTGAGTCCCTCGGCTTCGAGACAAGCCAGGACGATTTGTGAATCTCGGTCGACTTCGCGCAAGCGTCGAACCTGGGCGGCAACGTGCTGAATATTGAAATGCCAATCGGTTTTACCCTCGGTGAGGCACCCCATCGTCTGCTCGAGAGTGTTGCCGTTGGGCGTGGCGTAGAAAATGAGGCGAGTGGGTTTCTTGCCATCAAAGTTGCCCGGCGCATTGACGAGCACGCGAATGCCGTCGGCGAACCACTGCTCGCGAACCTGCTCGCCGAACCAGGCACTCGGACGGAACTCGGGCATTTCCGAGGCAAGGAGTGAAGGACCGCAAGGAGTAAGGAGCAAGGAAAGGAGCAGATATCGCCAGATCAGCATCGTTCCTCCGTCACAGTCAAATGCCCGCCTCCACCAGACACGGGCGGAGATTCGAGGCGCGAGGTGAACAAGCTCATCCCGACCATGCTGCCGTTCGGGTCCGAACCGCTCGACGCGTGAGTTATCCACTCCCCGCGAGTGCCTTGATGTCGCCGGTGGTCAGGGGCTTGCCTCCGATGCCCCAGCTCCCGCTCTTGACCTCCTCGACGACCACCCAGGTGACCTCGCGCATCTTCTCACCCTCGATGGAAACCATCGCGTCGGTGACCCTGCGAATCATTTCCTGCTTCTGGACTTCAGAGAAGACGCCTTCGAGAACTTTGACCTGAACAAACGGCATGGGAAGCTCCTCACGTTGAGGTCGAAAATGTATCGCGCCCGAGATTCATTTCTGGGAACGTGCGAGCCTCATGCCCGCACCGTGCACATTGACAGTTCTCCAGGTCGCCGTCATCTTACGCTTGGAACAGCGAGCAAGCGAGCTTCGGCGGAGATTTAACCTTGCTGATACGCTGCGGGGGCCTCACGTCAGCACAACCGGCTCGAGCTCGCCGCGAAGGGACGATACTCGTCATGAAGATAGCAGCGACGCGCAGGTTTACGATCTTCGACGCGACGATGCTCGTGGCCGCGACGGCGGTGGGGCTAGCAATTCTGCGGTGCTTCGTGGCGGATGGATGGTTCTTTCGCGGGGACATGCCCTCATCGCGGATTGGTTATCTTGCAAAGTGTGCGAACGAAGCATGCTTTCCGTTCCTCGCGGCTTGGACGCTATGCTATTTGATCCTGAGGCTGCGCCGGCCGCGGCCGCCCGCGGCCGGCTGGCCCGACAGCCGGGCATGGCGGCCTGTAGCACCGCAGCACTGTTTTTGGTCGTTCCGCTGCTGGTGATCGTGATCCCTGAGATCTTCGGAGCGATCAAGACCGCCAATCTCAAGGCCGCTCTCGGCCAGGCTGTCGGGGTTCGTTCCGAGGCGGACCGGCCGGTCGTAGCATACGGTCCTCCGACGAGCGCCGCGACGACGCCCACTGTTGATGCCGGCGAACCTCCGCCCACGCGGGTTGTGCTGACGCCCTTCTTGCCCTCCACACCATCGCGCCGACCCTACCTTCACGAGCCATTTTGGTTGTCGTATTCGATGAACGTAATTCACATGCGGATCATCTCCCGCGCTTATATTGCGTCGGCCATCGCGGGGGCGTGGCTAACGCTCGTGCTTGCAGGCTGCTGGCGACCCGAGCGAAGCTGGATCGACCGTTTCGGCACATTCCTGGGGCTGAGCTGGGTCGTCTTCAGCCTGGGTTGGTGCGGAGCCTCGTTCTTGTTTCAGTAGACCGCCCATGTCGCGGTTGATTAGGTTGACCTGAACCTCAGTCTCGCCGCTCATGCCGACATCGAAGCGTTGGTTGTCCTGCTTCCTTGCCGAATGATCGCGCCAACTGTCATTCAGGGGTTACGATCTAGCGGGCGTTCGTCCGATACTCGACGCGAGGCCGCCGCCAAAAGGGGTACAGCAACAGCCCGGTGGTGCTGTCCTCGCGCCACCCGCCGTCGGTCTTGAATTCAACCGTCCAGCGATGCGCGCAGGAGCCTCGGTAAACGATCTTCAGGCGGCAGTCCCCGCCGAGCCCGAAGGCGAAGCAATTGAGTGCCTCCGCCTCCGAGTCAAAGTGCTCGTGCCAGCCATCGAAACCCACAACAAACGCGCCGTCTTGCTCGTGCAGCCAGACGGAGAAACCGTCCTGGTCAAGAGGGTCCACGGTGATCCTATCACCCTCGACCCGCGTTGAGAGCGACGGGTGATGCTCTCGCAAGCGCTCGGCGATGGTCTGAACGACGCTCATTGGGGCAAAGATGTGGCGATTGAACCGCGGAGCCGCCGCCGAGCCTGGCCGTCACTCGGGTATGGGCCTGAGCAGCTACCGGTTCGCCAAGCGGCGAACCTCCGCCAATGAAACTCCCAACAATTGCGCAATCTCCTTGAGCGTCTTGCCATTGGCCTGCAATCGCTCGATGAGCTGCTGCCTTTCGATTAGTCGGCCTACTTCGATACCTATTTCAGTGCCTACTTCGGTACCGTTTTTGATGCCTTCTTCGTAGGCTTGTTGCCAAACCTGCGTCTTACGGAGATCAGGAACCTTGGGCATTCGGCGAATCTCCTCGCCGTTCAGCGTGCTAAAACGTCGTATTGGCACTTAGTTTCCGGGCGCAACCACGGTTATCTCGATCTCGTTGCTCTTGATCTCGACTTTGGGCACTTGCTCGAACAAGGTTCGGATCTCGCTGTGCGTTTCGTCAGTCGGCCCGCGCCAGCTATCGATGAACCGGCTCCGCGTTGAGTAAACGAACCGGATACGGTATTTGCCGGCGGCTCGGAAGGCGTCTGCGGAAAGCATGTGCGCGGAGAAGAATCCGTATTCGTCGATGTGCTGGTACGGGTCGAACTGCCCGCCCGGCGGCACCTTCATAAAATCCTTCTCCCTCAGCGCGTTCATATAAGCGCAAGCGCCGCCGCGCAAAGTGATCGGCGCGCCGTCCGGGCCGGTCACTTCGAAATAGCAGTGGGGATAGCGGCGGGTCCCCTCCGATCCATCCAGACTGCCAACGAGGTAGATGTCGGAGTCCGTCCGGTTAAAAATCGCCACGGTGATCTTCGGATCGGTGCCCTGCAAACAAGTCGGAGTGGCGCGGATGAAACACTCGAGCGGGCCGGCCGGGCGAGGCAGCGCGATGGCCACGATCGCCACAGCTCCCATCCACGATCGTACCGTCATCCTGGGTATTTTCATCGCACGACCCCGCCAGCTCTCACGCCTCGATCGCCCTTCAGTTTTCTGCCAACGTCGCGTGCCGGGCGTCTGCGCCAACTGTTATTCGGGAGCTACGACCTTGCGGGCATTCTCCGATACTCCACGCGAGGCCGCCGCCAAAAAGGGTACAGCAGCAACCCGGTGCTGCTGTCCTCGCGCCACCCACCGTCGGTCTTGAATTCAACCGTCCAGCGATGCGCAGGAGCCACGGTAAGCGATCTTCAGCCGGCAGTCGCCGCTGAGCCCGAACGAGAAGCAATTCAGTGCCTCCGCCTCCGAGTCGAAGTGTTCGTGCCAGCCATCGAAGCCCACAACGAACGCGCCGTCTCGCTCGTGCAGCCAAACGGAGAAACCGTCCTCGTCAAGAGGGTCCACGGTGATGCTATCGCTGTCGACCCGCGTTGAGAGCGACGGGTGATGCTCTCGCAAGTGCTCGGCGATGGTCTGTACGACGCTCATTGGGGCTTAGGGATGTGGCGATTGAACCGCGGAGCCACCGCCGAGCCTGGACGTCAATCGGGAACGGGCCTGAGTGCTAGCGGTTCGCCAAACGGCGAACCTCCGTAACGGAAATACCCAACAGTTGCGCGATCTCCTTGAGCGTGTGGCCGCTAGCCTGCAGACGCTCGACGAGCTGCTGCTTCTCGAGACGTCTGCCTTCTTCGACGCCTTGTTCGACGCCTTGTTCGACGCCTTCCTCGTGGGCTTCTTGCCAAACGCGGGTTTTGCGGAGATCGTGAAGCTTGAACATGCGGCGGATCTCCTCGCGATCCAGCTTGTTGAAGCGGCGTATCAGCACTTCCTCGGTCAATTCTACAATCACCGTCGCCCGCTCGCAATCTGGCTCGACACGCGCGCGCTGCAACAGTTGCGAAGCCAAGGCGAAGGTCTCTTCCTCGGCAGCCCAGGCGAGTTGCAGAATTGTCAACCCGGGCGGCGCTTCACCCGCGACCGACAGTTCCTCAAGATAAATCCGCCGCACGCGGGGTGACGCAAGTAGCTCTTCGTAGGGCTCGCGACGCTTCGGCTCGGCTGCCCGATTCGAAAACAGAGCAACGGCCATCCATTCCTGTTCGGGATCATTTGCTTCCAAGTACGAAAAGACCTTGGCGAATAGGTTAGCGTAGAACCGCCGCGCACGCCGGAACTGCACCTCGACGAAATAAACCGGAAGGCTTGATCTGGTTGGCACGAACAGTCCGTCCACACGGTAGGACTTTTTGACCTCCAAGGCGTCGAACCGATACTCGGCCACTCTGATAAGCGGCTGGCCAACCAGCGCGAAGAGCGTCTCGGGCAACTGTTTCAGAAGCTGATAGAAGAAGGAGTCCGTTTCCATGAGGAAAAGAACCTACAGCATTTCGAAGCGGCGCTGAAGCGTGCGCCGGCGACGCGTTGCCCTCCTGCTGGGACAATCGACGTGGGCAATTCTTTTTTGGTCCACCATCCGTAGGCCGGCAACCAGCAAGTTCATCTGAGCTCAAAAGCTCGCGGCTGGTTCCGGCGGGCACTCGCCGATTGACGCCCCATCGAGAGCGGCGAGACAATGACCGCCGTTCCCCCCGTTCGTTCTTAATCGTAATCGTAATCGTGATCGTGTGCGCGAACGGGTATCCGGCGATCGAAAGCGCCAACAACCCTCAAAGGACCGCTCGCCATGTATTCCCGTGTTGCCATCTGGTGCTCGATCCTCGTGGTGTTTGCCAGCCCAGTCATCGCCGACGAACCGGTCTCGGGCACCGCGCGGCTCGCCGCCAAGCAATACGTCAATCTCTATGACGCCCACCGTGTTTCCCCGCCGCTTTTGACCCCGCGCTGGATCGGCGAGCCGGACGTGCAGGCCGTCGTCGTGCTCGCCGTCGACGACATGCGCGAGCCGGCGAAATACGAGGCATTTCTCCGCCCGATATTGAACCGGCTCAAAGCCATCGACGGCCGGGCGCCCGTGAGCATCATGACCAACCAGGTCAAGCCTGACGACCCACAGCTACAAACCTGGCTGAAGGAGGGATTGTCCCTCGAGTGCCACACCCTGACTCATCCTTGCCCGTGCTTGCAGAAAGGCGACTTCAACGAGGCCGCCCGGACTTATCACGGCTGCGTCGACCTTTTGAGCCGCGTTCCCGGCAATAAGCCGGTCGCTTTTCGAATGCCGTGCTGCGACTCACTGAACACGGTCAGCCCTCGCTTCTTCAGCGAAATCTTCAACAAGACGAGCCCCGAAGGGCATGATCTCTCGATCGACTCGTCGATCTTCACGGTCCTCACGGCCGACGACCCGAACCTGCCGCGCAACTGGTCTTTGATTGCGACGGCACAGAGCGATTCCGCAAGTACATCCCTTTTCCCTCGTTCGTCAATGTGATCGAAAACCATCCCTACCCGTATGTGATCGGTGGGCTCTGCTGGGAGTTTCCCTGCATCGTCCCCAGTGACTGGGAAGCGCAGCATCTCAACAAGCCCGCCAGCGCCAAGACCGTCGAAGATTTGAAGGCCGCCCTCGACGCCGTCGTCATCAAGCAAGGCGTTTTCGATTTCGTGTTTCACCCGCACGGCTGGATCAAGTCGGAACAGGTTGTCGCGCTCGTTGATCATGCCGTGGCCAAGCACGGCAAGAAAGTGAAGTTCCTCACGTTCCGCGAAGCCGTCGACCGCTTGAACCAGAATGTCACGGGCGGGAAGACCTTGAGGGCCTCAAACGGCGCCACCGACGGCCGCGTTCCGATCGAGCAGCGCGGCAATGACCGGCTCGACGTGGCGGCACTGCCGCCGGGAGCGCGGTTAGTCGACGACCTGGGGCGCGACGCCGGCCTGCGCTTCGTGGACCTCGACGAAGACGGGCACCTCGACGTGGTGTTTTCCAACGACGAGGAATATGGAGTCTTCCTATTTGATCCTGAGCGAAAGGGCTGGTCGCGCGTGACGGCGGGCAGGGCAGGGGGCGCCGGTGCGCTCCCGAAGATCGTGCGTCACGGCACCGACAACGGCTTCTTCGTGCATTCGCGGCACCTCTGGTGGCAAAACGAAGACACGGCCGGGCTGCCCGACCTGGTCGAGCGCCGGTCGTTCAACGAGCTGTTGAAGGACGTCGAGCCGCGGGGCAAGTCACCCGAGGCCTCGCTGAAGTCGATTCGCGTCGAGCCCGGCTTCACCATCGAGCTGGTTGTGGCCGAGCCGCTGGTCAAGGACCCGATCGGTTTCGAGTGGGGGGCCGACGGCAAGCTCTGGGTCGTCGAGATGGGCGACTACCCGCTCGGCGTCGACGGCAAGGGCCGCCCCGGCGGCGTCGTGCGATTTCTCGAAGACACAAACGGCGACGGCCGGTACGACAAGGAGACGACTTTTCTCGATGGACTGGGCTTTCCCACCGGCGTGATGCCCTGGCGCGACGGGCGTACTCGTCGCCTGCGCTCCCGACATCTTCTACGCCGAAGACCGCGACGGCGACGGCAAGGCCGACCATCGCGAAGTGCTCTTCACCGGCTTTTCCGAGGGAAACCAGCAACATCGGCTGAACGGCTTCGAGATGGGCTTGGACGGCTGGATCTACGGCGCCAACGGTGACAGCGGCGGCAACGTGCGCTCGAAAAAGACGGGAGAGACGACCGGCATCAATGGCCGCGATTTTCGCTTCCGCCCCGATACCGGCGAATTCGAGGCCGAGAGCGGCCAAACTCAGTACGGCCGCCACCGCGACGACTGGGGCCGCTGGTTCGGCAACAATAACCCCACCTGGGCCTGGCACTACGTTTTCTCCAACCACGACGCGCGGCGCAACCCTCATTACGCCCCACCCGACCCGCGGCACTCGCTCGAGCCCGACACGCTGGTCTATCCGCTGAGCCGCACCGTGGCGCGGTTCAACGACCTCAACATGGCCGGCCGCGTCACGTCGGCCAACAGCCCCACGCCTTATCGCGACGACCTCTTCGGGCCATGGTTCGCCTCGAGCCTTTTTGTCAGCGAGCCGGTGCACAACCTGGTCCACCGCGTCGTGCTCGAGCCCGACGGTGTAACCTTCCGCGGCCGTCGCGGGCCCAACGAGTCGAAGCGCGAGTTCCTGGCTTCGAGCGACAACTGGTTCCGGCCGACCATGCTCAAGACCGGGCCCGACGGTGCGCTCTGGATCGCTGATATGTACCGCTATGTGATCGAGCACCCCGAATGGATTCCCGACGATTGGGAAAAAAGGCTTGACCTCCGCGCCGGCAGTGAACAAGGGCAGATTTATCGGGTCTATCCCGTCGACAAGCGGCCGCGTCCGATCAAGAGACTCGACAAGCTTACGACGCCCGAGCTGGTGGCCGCGCTCGAAAGCCCAAGCGGCTGGCAGCGCGATACGGTCGAGCGGTTGCTTTTAGAGCGCCGCGACCCCGTGGCGATTGGGCCGTTGCGCAAGCTGGCGATTGAAACGAAGCAACCCAAAGCTCGGGTGCAGGCGATCTGGACCTTGGCCGTTCTCCAGGCACTCGACGAGCCCGCCGCCCTGGCCGGACTGACCGATCCGGACCCCCGGGTGCGCCAGCGTCGTCGCAGCGACGGAGCGGCTCTTGCCCAGCTCGGCAAAAGTTGCCGACGTGCTCCTGTCATTGGCCCGCGATCGCGACCCGCAGGTTCGGTTCCAGGTTGCGCTCGCAGCAGGAAATTGGCGCGATCGCCGGGCGGGTGAGGCGCTCGCCAGACTGGCACGCAGCGACGGCAGCGACGGCTGGATGCGCGCGGCGATCTTGAGCTCGGCTGTGCCACACGTCGCGACCCTGTTGGCCGACGTCCTGGGCGGTGGCGAGGAAGCTGGATCGCCGCCGCCGGCATTGGTCGAGCCGCTCTTGGCGCTGGCCGGCGCGCTGCCGGAGAGCGGGTTAAATGCAGCAGTCGCGCGCTCGATCGGCGAGCCCGCGGCGCCAGGTGGCGGCTACGCCCCCTGGCAATTCGCCGCGCTCGCAGGATTGCTTGACGCGCGTGACAAAGCGCGCTCGAGCTTGAAGCTCGACCTCGATACACCGTACGCCAAGTTATGGGGCGCCGCCCGCCGGCTCGTCGCCGACGATAGGGCGAGCCAAGCCGGCCGCTTGGGCGCCGTACGTCTGCTGGGGCACTCGGCCGCGCGCAGCCCGAGCGATCGCGATCTGCTGATTGCTCTCTTGCGGCCGCAGGTTCCGCTTGGCGTCCAGCAAGCGGCACTGGCCGCGCTCGCCAGAACAGCCGACGCCAAGCTCCCGGACATGCTCCTTCGCGAATGGAAACGACACACACCGCAAATCCGCAGCGCGATCCTCGACGTCCTTTTGAGCCGCTCCGCCTGGACGGCTGCGCCGTTGTCGTCACTCGAGGTCGGGTGCGTCCCGCCGGGCGAAATTGACCCTGCCCGGCGGCAGCAGCTCCAGAAGAAACGCGACCCCGCATTGCGGGCCAGGGCCGAGGCGCTCTTTGCCTTCCGCGCTGAGCCCCGCCACGCGGTCGTCGATGCGCATCGCCCGGCCCTCACCTTGAAGGGCGATCGAGCTGCCGGCGCGGTCATCTTCAAGAAACTGTGTGCCTCATGCCATCGGCTGGGCAACGAGGGGGTGGAGGTTGGCCCCGATCTCGCCAGCCTGAACGATAAATCGCCCGAAGCGCTTCTGATCGCCATCCTCGATCCCAACCGCGCATTCGAAGCGAAGTATGCCGGGTTCACGATCGGGACAACCGACGGCCGGGTCGTAAACGGGCTGATCGCCGGCGAGTCGGCCACCGCCGTGAGCCTGCGCCGGCAGGATGGCAAGGAAGACGTGTTGCTTCGCTCCGACATCGACGAAATCGCCGCTACCGGGCAATCACTGATGCCCGAAGGGCTCGAGAAAGATCTCAAACCGAGCGACATGGCCGACCTGATCGCGTATCTTATTTCTGGTCATTAGAGAGGATTAGGAGGACGATTAAGAAGGTGATTACGATTACGATTACGATTAGGACCATACCCGAACTGCTCGGGCCCGTCGGCTCTGTGTCGTCGTCGGGGTCGCGTTCTTGGTCTGGGCACTGCTTTTGGTCTTCTTCCTATTCATAATCGTAATCGTAATCGTAATCGTTCTCAGGAAGAAATCCTCAACGGCCTTGCCCCCCACCCCGGCATCCTGCCGGGGCCTCTCCCCGCGGGGGCGAGGAAACCAAGGACAAAGGACGAATGACAAGGGCAACTGACATCCGCCCCATCGGCGTCGAGCTCTACTTCTTGCCGATCAAGGCGCGCGTGCCGCTGAAGTTCGGCCTGGAGATCACGACCGAAGTCACGTGCGCCGGGTGAAGATGACGGTCGAAGATCGCCGCGGCCGGCGCGGCTGCGGCTGGGGCGAAACGCCGCTCTCCGTCCAGTGGGTCTGGCCCAGCCAGTTGGGCTACGAAGAGCGCCATCGCGCGCTCAAGGATCTCTGCGTTCAGATCGCGGGATCCTGGCTGGCCAGCTCAATCGAGCCCGGTCATCCACTCGAGATCGGTCAGCGGTTTCTCGACGGCGCCCTGCCGCAGATCGCCGCCGATTTCAACCGAGCGCGGGCCGCCCTTCCAGAGCCGGCGCCTTGGCTCGCGGCACTGGTCTGTGCTTCGCCTTTTGACCTGGCACTGCACGATGCGTTCGGCGTCGTTCATCAGCTCTCGACGTACGACACCTATCACCGCGACTTCATGAACTTCAACCCCCTTGAAAGCCTGGTGCCCGCCGATGGCGCGGCAGTGTCGTTCAAGGGGCGATTCCCGGCCGAGTTCCTGGTCCGTCCCCGCTTTGAAACAATCCCCGCGTGGCACTTGATCGGTGGCAAGGACCCGATTGAGCCGGACGAACTGACCGGCGCCGAGCCCGACGACGGCTATCCGGTGCTCTTGCGCGATTGGATTCGCCGTGATGGGCTCAAATGCTTGAAGGTCAAGCTCCGCGGCGACGACGCGAACTGGGATTACCAGCGTCTGATGAAGGTGGGAAGCATCGCCATCGAGGAACGCGTGGACTGGCTGACGGCCGACTTCAACTGCACGGTCAGCGACCCGGACTACGTGAACGCGATGCTCGACCGTCTCATGATCGATTGCCCGCGGACCTACGGGATGTTGCTCTACGTCGAGCAGCCGTTTCCCTATGACCTCGAGGCCCACAAGATCGACGTGCACAGCGTGTCGGCGCGCAAGCCGCTGTTCATGGACGAAAGCGCCCACGACTGGCGTTTCGTGCGGATCGGCCGCGATCTGGGCTGGAGCGGCGTGGCACTCAAGACTTGCAAAACGCAGACCGGCGCTCTGCTCTCGCTGTGCTGGGCCAAAGCTCACGGCATGACGCTGATGGTGCAGGACCTGTCCAACCCGATGCTTGCCCAGGTGTCGCACTTGCTCCTGGCGGCGCACGCGGGCACGATCATGGGGGTTGAGTCCAACGGCATGCAGTTCTACCCGCAGGCATCGCTCCCCGAGGCGGTCGTTCACCCCGGTCTGTACCGTCGCCACGGCGGCCGCCTCGATCTGTCGACGGTTCACGGCCCCGGCTTCGGCTATCGCATCGACGAGATCAAGCGCGCCTTGCCCGCGCCTGCTTTTGCAGAAGGCGGGTGATCTCTCGCCAAGAAACTCATCGGATGAGCAAATGCTCCGCTCCTTCTTCATGAGGAACGCAAGAAAGCAGGAACGACCCGGAGACGCGATGGCCCACTTGCAGGCCCCCCGTGCGATATAGAAGTCCTTCGTACCCCACGCCGTCGCGGTGAGTGGCCTGAGAATCGTTGCGCCGTTCGCGAGGCACCGGTCGTAGAACGCTTCGATACCGTCCACGCCGGCCGCGGCATCGAGGTGCTCATGTTCGCGCCGATACTGGCGTTCGGCGGCGTTCTTCGGCGCTTCCTTCAGATGCAGCTCCAACCCGTCCAGTTCTCCAATGACGTAGAATTCACCCCACGGCTCGCCAAACGTGAACCCGAGCTTCTGGTAGTAGGTCATCGAGCGCGCCAGGTCATCGACCAGGAACTGGGGAGCGAACGATGTCACCCGCGGCTGCACTTTGAGGTTGGGCATTTTCTGTCGACCTTCGTGTGTGTAGCCGCCTAGGTTCCGGGGACACCATACTGAGTTACTGGGTCGGAGTTGAGCATGGTGTCCACAGAACATGCGGAACACCCGGCCGCCTACGGTTGCTTCGAGCAGCCCATTTGGGTCGCGGCCGCCGACGGGTGCAGCCGGTTGATAGACAGCCTGCCAGGATTCTGTTTGCAGTTCACTGGCGCGTACGACTGCGCGAAGACGACCTCGCCCGCGGTAGCTGTCCCAAAAACCGCTTCGTTCGTTTCGACAACGCTTTCAGCCATTCGAGCTGGATCTCTGAGCCAGTTCTCATCAACTCGAGTAGAGCCGGAGGGTGTCTTGAGAAATCGATCTCGATCGACCCCCAATCCGGTCGCCGACCGTCAGCGTCGGTGAAACCATACTCGCGGCCAAGTTCCCACGAGCCGTAGAGCTGACCAGACCGTTCGAGGACGCGACCGTCCTGCGCCAAGGCGGCGACGGCCCGACCGACGAACAACGGCGATTCCGATTCCAGAAAGTTCTTGTCCTTCTTGCCGGCATCACGCCAATTGTCTTCAGAGACCCCGAATCGCTCGAGCATCGCCTCAGAGCGGAGGAAGCCAGGCGTGATCGCAATCGCCGCAACACCGTACGGCTTCAGCTCGGCCGCCATGTTGAAAGCGAGCCCCTTCAGCGCGAGCTTCACACTTTGCGTCAGAGGATTCCCCCCCGCCATGAGGATGTCGTTCTCGGTCACCTCGACGATCAGGCCACGGCGCCGGCGGATCATGAGAGGCGCGGCATGCTTGGCGGTGATGATGTGCGAGAGGAGGGCTTGCCGCAAGACGGCCTCGCCGTCTGACAGGTTCGTCTTCCAGAACGAGTTCCACTGAGCCATCATTGGCTCTTCGCCCGCGATGCTGTTGACCAGGACATCCAGTCGACCGTGCTCGCGATCGACCCGCGTGAAGAACGATTCGACCTCTGACTCGACGCTGTGATCGACTCGGACCGCGATGGCCGTACCCCCCTCTGCCTTGATGATATCGGCGGTCTCGTCGATGGTCTCTGGTCGCCCGTAAGGAGAGAGATTGCCGCGAACACTGCGCCCCGTGCAATATACGACTGCACCGGCTTCGCCTAGGGCGCGCGCAATGCCGCGTCCGGCGCCGCGTGTGGCGCCAGCGACAACGGTGACGTGCCCCGTCAGCGGTCGGGCTGATTTCTCCGCCGTCGTGAAGGGACGCGTCGCTAGGCGCGAATTCGGGCTCTTCTTCAAGCGTGCCATGCAAGTTCAGGAGTTCTTGACCTGTCTACCGGCCAAGCTCAGTGAACCCAGCCCGGCGAGATGAGCGAGATGCGCCCCTGCGGGCCGGGTCCGCTTGTACGAAGTCACTTGGTGCCATATGTAAAGTCCACTGTCTTCAAGGTAACGACCTGGACCCCCGGTCTCAAGCTTCCGCTGTAATCTGATTCGGGGCACCACGAACGAGTGCTCCAGCAGTTTCTCGTCGTCGTTGATCATGTCCGGGTATCGCCGCCGGGCAGCACCGTCACGGCCAGAACCTCTGCACGCCGGTCTCGAACCAGGGCAAACCTGCATCGCGGCCAATGCCATATTAACGCAAGAGCCAAGCCATACTACTTAAAGTGCCCAATTTGCCTCGTTAGCTATATCCGAAGCTTGTCGGGGCTGGTAGCTTTGAAGATTCAAGCAGCGTCCCGGCTGGTTCAGTTCTCGGTCGACGCTGGATTTGGGCGAGCAGATTGGCGTCACGATCGAGGCTCAGGAGTGAAGCATGGCATCGAAACTGCCCTGGAGTGTTGTGGTGGCAGTGGGACTGGTCGGGGTGCTCTCTGCTTTGCAGGGCGCGGGCGCTCGGCAAGCGGCTGCGCAAGCCGAAAAGCCTGCGGAAAAGAAAGAAGGCCCCGGCGAGACGGCGGATCCAACCAAGCCGGAGAAGATCAAGCCCTACGACAAGGTGATCACCAAGGAAGCGAAGACTTCGGCCGGACTGTTCCTGGTCCATCGCCTGGAGGAGAAGGTCTTCTACGAGATCCCGACCGAGGAACTGGGCAAGCCGATGCTCTGGGTCACGCAACTCGAGCAAGACGCAGACGGGCCACGGATACGCCGGCGAGCCCGGTCGGCGATCGCGTCGTGCGGTGGGAACTGCGGGGACGACATCGTCCTGCTCCGCGACGTGAAGTACGTGATCCGTGCCGACGTTGAACGACCCGATCAAGGACGCGGTGGAGGCGAGCTCGCTCGAGGCGATCATCGCGGTCGTTCCCGATCGCGGCCTATGGCAAGGACAAGCGGCCGGTGATCGACGTGACCTCCCTGTTCACCACCGACCTGCCCGAGTTCAGCGCCCGCAGGCAGGCTCAGCGCCAGCGGGATCGATTCGCGGCGGACGTTCATCGAGAAGGTCAAGGCCTTTCCCGACGAACATCGAGGCCAAGGTGCTGGTGACCTACCGGCCGGGGTCCGGGGCTGGGGTGATGCGGCCAGGCGGCCCGACCGGTCCCTTCGCGCGGCGAGCCGAACCAGAGCGGAGTGACCGTCGATGCTGCACCACAGCATGGTCGAGCTGCCGAACGAGCCGATGCGGCCCCGGCGCTACGACGACCGCGTCGGCTTCTTCCGCGTCACGTTCGAGGACTACGGCAGCCCCAAGCAGGAGGTCGAGCAGGTCCAGCTACATCAACCGCTGGCGGCTCGAGAAGAAGGACCCGAAGGCCGCGGTCTCCGAGCCCAAGAAGCCGATCGTCTTCTATATCGGCCGCGAGGTTCCGGCCAAATGGCGGCCCTGGATCAAGAAGGGAATCGAGGCCTGGCAGCCGGCCTTCGAGAAGGCGGGCTTCAAGAAGGCCATCCTCGCCAAGGAGCCCCCCACCGCGCGCGAGGACCCCGACTGGGACGCCGAGGACGCCCGCTATTCCTCGATCCGCTGGCTCCCCTCCACCATCGAGAACGCCTTCGGACCGCACGTTCACGACCCGCGCACCGGCGAGATCCTCGAAGCCGACATCCGCATGTATCACAATGTGATGAAGCTGATTCGCGACTGGTACTTCGTCCAGGCATCGCCCAACGACCCGAAGGCCCAGACGCTGCCCCTGCCCGACGACCTGATGGGCGAGACTGCTGGCGTACGTCACGTCGCACGAGGTCGGCCACTCGCTGGGCTTCCGGCACAACATGAAGGCCAGCTCGGCCTACACGATCGAGCAGCTTCGCGACCCGGAGTTCACCAAGAAGTACGGCGTCGAGGCGTCGATCATGGACTACGGCCGGTTCAACTACGTCGCCCAGCCCGGCGACGGCGCCCGGCTGATCCCGATCATCGGCCCCTACGACGAGTTCGCCATCGAGTGGGGCTACCGCGAGTTCCCCGACGCGAAGACGTACGTCGCAGGAGAAGAAGGAGCTCGACAAGATCGTCGCCCGCCAGCTCGACGACCGCAAGCTCCGCTTCGGCGACCCCAACCCGGCCGAGGACCCGTCGCAGCAGACCGAGGACCTCGGTGTCCGACTCGATCCGCGCCACCGAGCTGGGACTCAAGAACATCGACCGGGTCGCCGGCTTCCTGGTCAAGGCCACCGGCGAAGGACGGGCGAGAACTACGACCTGCTTCGGAACATGTACAGCGAGCTGCTCAACCAGCGGAACCGCGAGCTCGGCCATGTCGTCAACGTCGTCGGCGGCTTCGTCGCAACGAACTTCTGGTATCCCGACGGCAAGAAGGTTTACGACCCCGTCTCAGGACAGAAGCAGCACGATGCCGTGAAGTTCTTGATCGAGCACGCGTTTCAAACACCGACGGCCCTGATCGATCCCGACATCGTCGACCGGCTCGAAGCCCATGGCGCGGCGGACCGCATTTTGAACAGCCAGCGGTCGATCCTGGCGAGTTTGATCAACGAGTCGCGGCTCAAGCGCATGTCGGAGCTGGCCGCCCGCCAGCCCGAGGCCGCCTATCGGCCCGATCAGCTCATGAACGACCTCCATGAAGGGATCTGGAGTGAGCTGGACAAGGCTTCTCCGGCGATCGACCTTTACCGCCGCAACCTCCAGCGAGCGTTCGTCGATCGGCTCGCCGCCGAGGTCCGGACTCCGACCGCCGACTCCGATCTGCCCGCCCTGGCGCGTGGCGAGCTGGAGCGGCTCCTCGGCAGGATCAAGGGAGTACTGAGCGGCGATCCGAAGCTCGAGCCGATCGTGAAGTTCCACCTGGAAGACCTGCGTGCCCGGATCGACCGCGCCTTCAGTCCCTATCCGACTCCTACCGGCGCACCAGCATCGCCAGCCATTCCGTTCCCGCGGCGGGGATGATCGGATTCATGGCCGATCTTGCGTGGCGTGCTCGGCGGGGAACCTCCATGCTCACCGCGTTTGGACGGCACGCGCGAATGGCTTACCCTTGGAATTGAGCAGCGAATGCACAGTGGTGAGAATCCGGTCCTCCACCCCTGCCGCCAGAGGCGCCGCCCAACCGTAGAAGAGGATGTTGCCCGTCGCCCCCGGCACTCCGGGGCCCTGGTCAAGGTCCCAGCCGGCTTCGTAGCCCCCCTCTCTCAGGACTCGATCTGAGGGGATATAGCAGGGCACCTCGTTCGCGTAGGCGACAGGCCAGATCCGGTCTGCCCCGAAGTCCCGTTTCAGTCTGAGGGCGTAGTCCACCCCCACCTCCCCGGCCAGTGCGATCAAGGTGAGGTCCTCCCCGAACCACCAGACCTGGATCGGCAAGGGAACCTCCAAGGGCAGCGTCGCGGCATCCATTTGCGCCAGGATAAGTTGTGCGTGTCGTCGTCGGTAGGCGACAGGGCTTGCCGACAGCTCGACGTACTTCGCGCGAAGGGACCGCAGCCAGCGGTAGAAGGATCTCCCGGTACGTGGTACGCAACGGTCCTCGGACCGGGTGCCGGTGCGTCCCCTCGAGAGTGGCGAGGACGACGCCGGCCAGCGCTCTTCCATGTCTCTCCGCCTGATCCACTCCGCCTTGCGGCTGAGGATCAATCTCGCCCGCGGCGCCGGTCACGTAGATCGCGGTCGCGCCGGGAAGTTGCTTCTCGATCTGGTCCGCGGCCACGCCCGCGTAATCCGGGTGATACTTGTAGAATCCCTCGTGTCCGTTCCTGATCGTCGTATTGTGACACGCGTAGGTGAACACCACGGCAAGCGGCGCTCCCTCGGGAGACTCGACGAGGAGAACGGGCACGTCGCGGTCCGCGACGCCCTCCGGGTTCGCCCCGAACGTATACTCCCCATCGCCTCTGCGCACGCGCCGGTTCACGCCGAATCGAGCCTCGCCTCTCCCGAACGAGAGCCGGGCCGGTCGGAGCCCCGCGAGCGCGCGAGCGATCGCGTCGAGCGTCTGATCACGGATCCGATCGGCTGCAGTCTGGAGCTTCCGCAGTTCTCGCTCGTCGAGACCCCACAAGATGATGGGATCGAATCCCTCGGGCAGGGCGGGGCCACTGTGCGTGTGGGTGGCGATGAGCATCACATCGGCTTGCTCGAGGCCGAACCGCTTCCGGGCCGCCTCCACGATCTCCCGGTGGAGTCTGCGGGTGAAGATGTGGATGTCCGCGTTTACCAGGACGCGGCGATGCCCCGGGGTGTCTTCCAGCGCCAGGGCACGGGCCCAGAGGTCGGCCGCGACGCCCTCCGCGGGCCGGTTCCGATGCCCATATCCGCCCAGCCACCCGCATTCCTCCGGCGTGATCTTCGCCCGGGCGGTCCCCGCGCGGAATTCTTGCGAGGTCGGTCCGGTGGTCTGCACGACCTCGAAGTCGGATCCCTTCAGCTTGCGCAGCTCATCCAAGCCCTTGATGCGGCTGTCCGGGGCAACGGACAGCCTCCAATCGCCGCCGTTGTCCGCCACGAACATCCCGTGCTTCTTCAATCCCTTCAGGATCGCCTGGACGTGCGGTGAGAAGCCGGACACGTCGACGTCGGCCCGCAGTCGGAAGCGCTCGCCCATACGCGGCAGCACCTCGTCAGTCAGCCGGCTGGCGTGGTGCGTCGCGGGGTAGACGTATGCCTTGCGTGACCGCCGGATCGTGAACCGCATGGCATGTTCCACCAGCCCGCGCTGGCACTCGTCGAACCGGATGACCGCCGGGAAGATCGGCAAACCGGCGGCGTCGGACGAGGTCCACCCGTCCGGTCGCAGCGTGTTGGTCTTCAAGTCGAACGTGGCCTCGCAGGACGCCTGCCAGCCCTTGGCGGTCTTCCGACCCTGCCAGAACTCATACAGCATGCGATTGACCGGGTCGACGACGAGGACGTGCCGGTCCCCTTCCTCCTGCGCGGTCTGGGCGTTCGCCAGCGTGCGGCCGTCGAGCGGCCAGTTCTCGATGGGGGCGTCGTCCGGCACCGGGTAGGGCCCTTCGTCCGACTCCGCCGGATAGCTGACGAGCTTCACGGGGACCCGCTTCTGATCTGGCGGGACGAGGATAAAGCTCATGTCGAGGTTGTATTGCAGACTCTTGGCGGCCCCGATGCTGGCGATCATCTTGGCCGAGTTGGGATGCACCGGACGCGAGGATATGTCCTCGTTCCACGGGTTGTCCGGGGGAAAAACCTGCAGGGCCGCGAGGATCCTGTCCGCCTCAGGCGTATTGAACAGGACCGTCTTAGTGACCTCCGGCATCTTCGGCCGGTCAGCGCCGGCCGCGACCAGCACAGTGAGCATCACGAGGAGAGAGAACCATTTCATCGCACCGTCCTCGCCTGGTCGAGAGGAATGAGACCGATCGTATGGCTCATCATATCGCTGCCGTTACCGAATGGAAGCGAGACGGGCCATTGTGGGATTCTCTCTCGGCTTTGGAACGCGATGGAATAGAAGACACCTCTCCCCATGTTACGTGGTTCGTGCGGTGGGAGCGTACCGCGAAAGCCCCACCTGGGCTCAAGGGTTGCGCTCGCACCACCAAGCCGCGCCGCCAATTACCACGATCACGACCGCGGCGCTCGGCGACGACTGGCTTTCACGTGCTATGACGGCTCGGTGATTCAACACAGAGGGTACGGCGACGAGCGCGGGAATGATGTCGTGTTTCCATCATCGAACTTGCCGATGAACAATAACGTTGAAGACAGCAAGAACGATCAAGCAGTGCCACGCAACTTCCCGTAAAGTCGTTAAACACAATGGGAGCGTGAGCCGTGGATCCGGTGCAGAAGGCGCTCTGGTACGTTGAAAATCACTCGCGAGACCCGATCTCGCTCGAGGACGTCGCGACGGCGTGCAACGTGTCGAGTTTCCACCTCACACGCGCGTTTGCCGCCAGCATGGGACTTTCCTTGATGCGGTATGTTCGTGCTCGCCGGTTGAGCGAGGCAGCACGGCAGCTTGCGGGCGGCGCTGATGACATCCTCCGACTCGCCCTCGATATCGGCTACGGCTCTCACGAGGCATTCACTCGTGCTTTCCGAGATCAGTTCGCGCTCACGCCCGAACAAGTGCGTTCCCAGGGCCATCTCGACAACATCAAGCTCGTGGAGGCGATTGCCATGAATGCCGCACCTTATCCTGACCTGCACCCGCCCCGCTTCGAGACGTCCAGACCTATGGTCCTTGCTGGACTCGTCGAGCGTCACCCCTGTGAGTCGCCGGCCGGAATTCCGGACCAGTGGCAGCGTTTCGGCCGGTATATCGGAGCTCTTCCGGGCCAGGTGAACAAGGTGGCTTACGGGGCGAGCTACAACTTCGACGGTGAGAGCGATTTCGACTACATGTGCGGCGTCGAAGTGGTCGGTTCTCCGGATCTGCCCAAAGGCATCAGCACGCTGCGGGTGCCGGCACAGAGATACGCCGTCTTCACTCACAAGGGCCACATTGCGGGCATTCGCTCCACGTACGCGGCGATCTGGAGCAAGTGGTTCCCGGAGTCCGGCCACAAGGCCGCCCCCGCCCCAACGCTCGAGCGATACGGTCCGGAATTCAATCCCGTCACCGGCATGGGCGGAGTCGAGATCTGGATTCCCATCCTGGCTTGATTTCGCTCGCGAGTCGCTCAAACTGCACTTTTCGACAACTGAGGCTGGTGTTCCGCGGACACCATATTCAACTCCGACCCAGTAATTCGGTACGGTGTCCCTGGAACCTGTCACCAAGACATGGCGGGCTGTGCCAGGTGGGGCGTTGTGCGAACGGCTTTGGCCGCTTTCGGGCAACCGCCGTTCCCGCCTCAGTATCCGAATGATGTGGCTCACCTGGCGCCGTGTCGATGAGAGCCGTCAATTCCCGCTTTAGGTGGTCGCCGCCTTGGGAGGTGCCCAATTGCGTGACTGATCGCCCTTGAGAGTGAACGAGAACCACCCGGTGCCAGGAGGGTTACCCTGTAAAGAGTTGCCTTGCGCGTCGGTCAGGGTGTTGTCCTTCCCCGCGGGGTTCCCGTCGCTGATCGTATAAGTAACCGAAGCGCTCAGTGGTTTTTTCGGTATCAGCGTGACCGTGTTCGTTGTGGGATCGTATTGCGCAGCCTTGAGTGGGACGGGCCAGATTGAATAGAACGTCCCATCATCGGTCGATTCTGTCGTCGCGTACGGTCCGAAGAGGGTCGCCAAAAGGCTGGCTCTGGCCCGCGTGATGACCGCGTAATTGTGGACGTTTTCGACGGATGCCGGCGCCATCGGCTGGCTGAACGTGATGGAGATGCCCGAGGCAGTCTTGCGGTCGAAGATCAGGTGCGCGTTTGTAATCCCCACAGGCGCCGGTGGCAGGGGTGCCGGACCATTGACGAGATACACCGTCCGCCAGACGGGGTTCACGTCGGGCGACGACGACGTCACAGAAATCTCGACGGGCACCGAACCGGGGTTGGCGGCACCGGCGTTGACGGGAATGCTAGCCGTCACGGTCTTCACTCCGGCCGGAAACGTGATTGACTCGTTCACAGGCGTGAACGTCTTACTCGCGGACGCGGGCAGCGAGCTGGGTTGGCCCCCGGCCGCCGTCGAGCCGAGGGAGGCGGAGAAGTTAACTGTCAGCGGGAGATTGATCAAGTTCGAGTGTATAACCCCCTTCTCTTGAGTCGCCAAGGTGTTCGCGATGACGCTCCGAGTAATCGTCAGATCGATCGCACCGACCTGCTGGCTCACGTACGTGCCGGGCCCTTCGATACCGAAAGTTTGCGCGTACGGTTGACGAGGCGGGTGGCCGGTGCCGCTCATGAGCGCGGTCTTCCAGTCCGTCAACCCGGAAAAGCGCACGCCGCCTCGCCCTGGAGGGCCGGGGACGATCGTTCGACATCGCGGCGTCCTTGTTGGCTATGGATCGGCGTCGTGACCCGGACGTGAACTGACGACCATCGTCAGAGTGCGAACCAGGCGTGGCGCCACACCAGCCTCGATCCGCCTCCTTGACATCGGCGGATGCATCCAGGTGCCATGAATGACATTGTTTGCAGTCTGACATCCACTGCAATGCCGTCGCCAGCTAACCAGGAGAAGTGATTCGAGTCGAGCCCAGATGATGACAATCAAGGCGGTGTGAGACGACCTGCACTCAAACCCGGAACGGCTCTCCCCGGAACAGCCTCTGCACGCCCGCCCACGACGTAGGGCCCGATCATGCCCGGCGCATGGTCGACCTGCTCATCGATGGGCTACGCTACGGCGCGATCGCGCCGTAGCGACACTGACCGGCTCGATGTCGTCATGCAGCCCCGTTTAAGCTCAAATTATTCCCGAGCGGGAGCCTTCAACTCCCGGACCAGTTCATGTGGTCGAGATCGTCGATCATCCCAGCCTTCTGCGTCGGGCGCCAACCCAGCCGCTGCTGCGTCAGCGCGCTTGAGGCCGGCATGTCCATCCCGGCGAAGAACCCGAGCCAGCCGAAGTGACCGGCGGCCTCCTCGGGGGACAGGGAGACGACCGGGATCTTCAAGCCCCGCCCGATGGCCTCCGCGATCTCTCGGGCCGGAACGCCCTGCTCGGCAACCGCGTGATACCTCGCCCGGGTCGCTCCCTTCTCGAGGGCCAGCCTGTAGACGGGCGCGGCATCGAGCAGATGCACCGCAGGCCATCGGTTGAGCCCCTCGCCGATGTAAGCCGCGACGCCCTTCTCGCGGGCGATGGCAATCGCGGGGGTGACGAGGCCTTGCTTGACCGTGTCATGGACCTGCGGCAGGCGCACCACCGACACGCGAACGCCACGCGCGGCGACCGCCTCTGCCGCGAACTCCGAGGCTGCACGGGGGTTCGGGTGGTTGGGATCGAAGTGGTCTTCGGTCGCGGGTTGACCTGACCCTGCGTTCCCCATCCCGGTCCCGGAGGTGACGACCAAGGGCCGGTCGGAGCCGGCGAGCGCGTCGCCGAGCGCCTCGATGGCCCGCCTGTCTGCCTCGCAGACCTCGTGGAATCGCGAGAAGTCGTGGATGAAGCCGGTATGGATCACCCCGTCCGATGACGCCGCGCCCCTCCGCAGGCTGTCGAGGTCCTCGAGATCGCCTCGGTGCACCTTGGCCCCGACGGAGGCGAGCGACGCGGCGGCCGCGCCCGAACGGGCGAGGCCGAGCACGGTGTGGCCCGCGGCGATGAGATCCTTAACGACGATGGAACCGACAAAGCCACTAGCGCCGGTAACGAAAACACGCATCTCGACTCCTCCTCTTGCTTCATTTCATGACCATGACCGCATCCGCGGCCCCGTTCTTCTCAAGATACGTACGCGCTCTGCCCAGGCTTCGAAGTAGCTCGGCCGGTCGAGATCGTGGATCCGCCCGGGCTGCTTCGGCTGCCACCCCAGCAGTTCCTGAGAGCATGTCCCCTCCTGTTGAGGTCGACTGGTGCCGCCGGGTATACTGCTGGTATATACTTCACCGTAAAGTCTATTAAACTTTACCGGCAAGTCAAGAGGAGGTAATTGTGATTCGTGACGAACGGCAGTTCCGGTCTCTTTCCCGCGCTGAGCGACGTGATCGCATCGTGTGGGCCGCCAAGTTGGTGTTGCTGGAGAAGGGGCTGGACGCGTCGAGCATGGACGACGTGGCGGGCCGTGCCGGGACCACCAAGCCGACCGTCTACGCCCACTTCAAGTCGAAAGAGGAGCTGTTCAGCGCGGTGGTCGAGCTGGTCAAGGGGCTGTTCCTCGGCAAGCTCCGGAGCCCAGACGTCTACGCCGCCGAGCCGGTCGAGGCGGTCGCCCTCTTCTGCGGCCGGTTCGTGGAGCTGGTGTGCTGGCGCGATGCCGTCGGCTACCAGCGCGTCGCGCTGGCCGCCGCCGCGCGATCTCCCGCGATCGCCAAGGCGGTCTACGACACTGTGTTCGCCGAGGCCTGCCGGTCCGTGGCCACTTACCTGCGCACGCGCAAGCTGACCCGAAGCCCAGAGCAGGACGCCGAACTCCTCCTGGCGGCGACGACCGGAGGGCCGGTCATCCGCCATCTCTATGGGGTGGACGACCCGAGCGTGGACCTTCCGGGAGATGAGACGGTAGGAACGGGTGTGGATATGAAGAGAATCCGGGAAGCCGTCAAGCTTATCGCGTCAAAATGGAAGATTTAGTTTAGATCGATCGCAACTGCGTGCGGTCGATTTGCTGCCTTACTGCCATCGACCCCGCCCTCTTTCAGAAGCCCGAGCAACGCGTCCCAGATGCGCAGGGCTTTGCGCCCTGTCGCAATGACCGAGCTTGTGCGGTCAGCAGCGGCAATCAAGATCGGTAAGGCCCGTGCGCAAACGTTCGGTCGAGTTGACGCCGTAGCGCCGGCTCGCGCCACGATTCGCCACGCCAGGCCAGATGCCCGTCGGGACGGACCAGCATCGCGAAACGCCTGGAGCCATACGCCGCCTTGAACCCGCCGCTTGCATCCTGATACACGGGCACACTGAAAGGCTGCGCCGCCGTTACACCGGGCCCGACGATCGCCGCCGATCGCAAGAAGCCGGCCAGGCCGGTCTCCGCGCTGAACTCGGCCAGGTCTGCAAGCTGCGAACCATCTTCTGTGGCCGCGCAATACGCGACCAGCACGTGCTCGACCCCGCGCAGCACGTCGAACAGTCGCAGTGGAAATCCCACCCCGCTGCGGCGCAGGCCCTGGCAATCGGGCGCGCGATCGCCGGCGACCGGACCAATCGATTCGGTGTCGGCGCTCGTCGCGTTCTCGATCCAATCACTGCCGCGGTACGAAATGAGGATCTGAGTGTCGGCAAGCCGGTTGTCGGACTCCAGGTTCTCGCGCCGGATCGAGCGGCTGGTGCGGGCGACCACCTCCTCGCCGACCGGCAGGCGCTCTCCCTCGTAGCTGTCGAGCAAGCTCTCGCGGCCAACTCCATTTAACACCAGCGCCATTTTCCACGCGAGGTTATAGGCATTCTGGATACCGGTATTCATCCCCTGGCCGCCGGTCGGCGGATGGATGTGGGCAGCGTCGCCGGCAATGAACGCGTTGCCGCGCCGATAGTGCGATGCCAGGCGCATGCTGATGCGAAAGAGGGACGACCAGCGCAGATCACTCAAGACCGCTTTTTCGGGCAACAGCTCGGCGGCGGCGGTCTGAAGGTGCTCGATCCCCGGAAGCGACATCTCCGATTGGATCCCATGCCCGGTCCCCTCGCCTGCGCCCGCAAGACTCGGCGGTGCGGCGGCGGAAACGCGATACCGCCCCTCTTCCGGCAGCGGTACCGCGATGAAAAGACGCGGCGGACCGCCTTCGGTCATCTGGATGATCCGTTACTTGCCCGTTGACAATGCTGCGCACCGTGTCGATCCAGATTCCCGCGTCGATCATGTCGCGCGCGATGCCCATGTCGTCCCAAACCTCGAGCGTCCGCGGCGTGACTCCGATAGCCCGGCAGAAGGGCAGGGGCTCCTTCAGCCGATCAATGATCCGCGGCCTGATGCCGTGCCGCGCCAGCTCCCCGGCCATGGTCAGCCCGACCGGACCCGCCCCAACAACCAAGACTCCGCCGTTCTCCAAGGTCTTTGACGTGCGCATGAAATCGAATCCTTAGCCGTGATTGACCGAATTTCGTCGGCGGTGTTTTACCGAGTGGGCGTTCACCTTCACCTGGGCGAACAGCGGGACGTTCGCGTCCATCTCAACGAGCTTGACCATGGCAATCCTCCGCAAGTCAGGTCACGGCCGGGTATCTCGCCTCGCACACCGGCGAGACGACGAAGGCCGCAGCTACATGGACAGCCTACTCGAAGATTCGGACGACCGAGAAGCGTCATGAGCGAGTCGGCCCTGCACAGAGCTGTGAAGAGCTTGGTGTTTCGGGCACACCATACTCAACTCCGACCCAGTGATTCGGTATGGTGCTCCCGGAACCACAGCCGCGCCCTGATATCCAGATACGCTGCGTTGATCAGCTCACTCAGCGCGCAGTCGTCGATCTGGAGGCCAGGCTTCAGTTTGACGTGCCGCATGCGTTTACCGGTTCCTTCCAACAGCCGGGCCGAGTCGTCGAGCATCGCACCATAGAAGAAGCCGACATTGACATGATCCCGAAAGACGTTGACGTACCCGAAAGGCGCATCCGTCACACACGCTACCGGACAGCCGTCGTGCAGCAGCTCCCGGAACGTCGTCGCCACATTGACGCATCCGCGCGAACCACTTTTGCGCAAACGGCCGCAGATGATCCGGCTGGCCGCGCAGCCACGCGTCAATGGTCCGGTCCTTCTTGACCGCACTCGGGAAGCGCAAAATGTCTTTCTCCATGACCAGGCTCCGCAGGCGTGCTCACAACCTCCAACATGCGGCGGGTCTCGTTGCGTGGTCTTGGCGTGTTTCTTTCGGCCGGAAACTCCGGCTCTTCATTTCCAGTGTTCCACATGGACCGGATGTTCGCCCTGCGCGTCGACGATCGTGACGTGCGTCGGTACGGCACTTTCGTTGGAGACGCTTTTCGCAGGCCAGACTGCGACGTAGAACGTGTCCATGTTGAGAACTACGCCGGTTGGGGGTTGCTCCATCAGATTGAACTTCCCGGCGCTCTCTTCGAAAAAGATCGTGAAGCCAGTCGATGGATAGGCGCACGTCGCCATCAAGTAGAGCACTCCATCCGTAGTATTCGTGAAGAAGGTGCGCTTAAAGGCCTTGTACTCGATCTGCAGTCCATTGCTGAGAACGGGTGCCGGCGTAGTAGGGCCTGCTGTTGACATCTCATCTCTCCCTTCTCGCGTTCAAAGCAGATCGGCATGGTTCCCAGACTTCTGTCCAAAGTAAGGCGCGGCACGCGCCGTCGTTGACCGCCTGACGAAGATCGAATCACCTTCCGGCTACTACCAGGCTGCCTTTTACCACACTTTTATCCCGAAATCCGCACAAAGCTTTCAAGGATTGCAGGATTTCACGGGGGATTCGCCACAGTGTTCAGGGGACACCATAGCGAATTGGGGATTATTATTACCCGTTATCGTCGTACCCGACGGAGTTTCCGGCGAGAACAGTCGTGGGTGCTTAAATGTTCGCGTGGTGCATTTAGTTCAGAGAGCCAATTACCTAGCTCTGAACGCGCAAACGCCCGAGAAGAAACCAGACAACATTCGCCGCATACCCGCCCCGCCTCGCGGCAACGCAAAACGTAGCGGGGACCAAGGACTACGGACGAAGGACCAAGGACCAAGGACCAAGGACTAATGGCCGGGGCTTGCGACGCGCCCCGCCGTCGGGTACAAGCGAGCCGGGCGACCGAGAGCTGGCCGTGACCCGGTGTCCGTGGCGTCCCCGCTTCGCCGGCCGTCTCGTGAGGGCCGGGGATCCTTCACACGTCGAGGCCAGGCCATGAATCATCCGAAGATCCTCGCGGTTCTCGGCGTCACCTCTCTCGCGGTCGTCACCCTGGTCCACAGCCGCACCGATGACGGCGAGGGACAGTCCGTGGCCGGCACCCCGCCGGATTCGACTCGACGGGACGATCCCTACCCGGGGTGCGTGAAGATCTTCGACGGCAAGACCTTCCGGGGCTGGGAAGCGGACCCCTCGACGTGGAGCATCGCCGAGGGCGCCATGCGCGGCGTCGGCGGAAGTTCGCGACTGGCGTACACGACCGCTGACTACGGCAGCTTCCGCCTGATCTTCACGGCGCGCATGGCCCCCGTCAACGGCGACCACCTGGGTGTGCTGTTCTGGGGAGACCGGCCGAAGGAGCCCGCGCGGCCGAAGATCGACAACGCCGGATGGATCCAGTTCATGCCGCCCCACGGGGCGATGTGGGACTACCACCCGCCGAAGCATCACAACCTGCCGCACAAGACGCTAGAGAATGGCTCGCGGGATTTCACCCGCTGGTGCACGACGGAGCTCCTGTGCAACCTCGAGAAGGGCACGATGCGGGCGGCCGTGGACGGCGTCGAGATCGCCCGCTACAATCACCCCCATCCCGGCGAGCGCCACGACCCCGAAACGCGCATCATCCCGGGGCCCATCGGCATGTTCCGCCACGGCGCGGGCGCGTCCGAATACAAGGACATCTATGTCGAGGTCAATCCGAAGTCGGACCGATTGCTCACCGTGCGATGAGCCCCGTGTTTGTCCTCGTGCTTATCTCAACACAGGTGTTGTTGCGGTCGTTACGGGTTCGTCAGGTCCGGCGACCAGGTACCCGGCTTCAGCTCGGGGGTCTTGCCCGAAGGTGGGAAGGTTGTCTTCACGGCGGCTCGGAGTTGTGCCGAGAGACGTTCGACTGTCTCCGCATGCGACGAGTGTTCGGCCAGGTTCGTGAGCTCGCGGGGGTCGGCGTTGTGGTCGTACAGTTCGCGGCCCTCACGCCCCTCGTCCCACTCGGTGTATCGCCAGCGGAGCGTCCGCAGACTGTAGCCGAAGAAACGCTTGCCGTTGTCACCGACCGCCGCGCTGGCCCCTGTCCTCCGGATGCCTCCATCGCGCACGACCTGGGTGACCGCCCAGCTTCGGCCGCCGACCGAGGGGTCTTTCAACATGGGGACGAGGCTTTGCCCTTGCAGGTTCGAGGGGACCTTCACACCGCAAAGCTCAGCGAGCGTTGGGAACAGGTCGACCGAACTGACCGGAGATGTCGCAACCCCTCCGGTTTTCGACACGCCGGGCGCGACGAGCAGAAGGGGAACCCGCGCGTCTCTTCGAACAGGCTCATCTTCTGCCAGAGGCCGTGCTCGCCCGTGTGGTAACCGTGGTCGCTCGTGAAAACGATCACCGTATTGCCGGAGAGGCCCAGACGGTCGAGCGCGTCCACGACCTTCCCGACCTGCGCGTCCATGAAGCTGATGCTGGCGTAGTACGCCTGGCGGCACTGGCGGCGGAGATCATCGGTTAGCTTGCCGATCCTCGCAGCGAAATAGCCCGAGAGGCGGAACGCCTGCGGCATGCTCACCTGTGACGGGATTGTCTGCCGGAAGACCTGCGCGTTCGCCAGGATGCCGGCGCTGTTGGGATAGAGGCCGGTCAGAAACGAGTTCCGGCTCGGCGCGCACAACGGGAACGTGCAGTAGGCCCGCTCGAAGACCACGCCCCGCGCCGCGAGGCGGTCGATGTTCGGAGTCTTCGCCAGCGGATCGCCGTAGCAACCGAGCAGGTTGTTCAGATCGTCCGCGATCAGAAACAGTACGTTCGGCCGCTTCGCCTCGGCGGCCGCACCGGCTCCGGCTGCGGCGCCAAAGGCACAGAACAGGGCGATCGCGACGCTCGTCCGACGGAACATGGGAGCAGTCCTTGGTCTCGCTCGACACAGCGTCGCGCGGGGCACCGAGTCGATTGTTCGCGAGGAACCGATAACCGGTCGATCCGGTTTTGATCGTGAGCCAAGTTATCGGAATTCGAGCATGCCGGGACAACGGAGTCAAGTCGCCACGCCTTCCCAGCCCCGCGGGGCGGCACGCGATGATCGCGGCAACCGAGACTATCCACCGAGGACATCATTTGTCTTCTGCGGAGGCCGCGTAAGCGCGGAATGTTCGGCGTGCTATCCCAGCGCAAGGGCGGTTACTCTTGCTCGAAGCGTCGCTTCTGCTGCACAGCTCGGGCAATTGGCCTGAACCCCTTTCAACGTCTGTCAGTCATCGCAAGAGGCTTTGCCGCGGCCTCGCGCACGGTCCTTTCCGTCAGGCGTATCTGGCTTCGGTCCGACGACACCGACGCGCGGCGTGGAACTGCTGGCATCCGACCGATGTGCTCGCGCCTTGCGGCAACGGAGAAAGAGGCGGAGATCAAGAACCAAGGACTAAGGACCAAGGACTACGGACGACTGTGCTCACCGCCTTGCGGCACCGGAGGAAGGCGCGGAAAAGACTGCCTCCCCGTTTCCGTCCCCACCCATCGCAGCTCAACCAGTTCTTTACGCTGCTATGCCGTTTCGCGGGAATATCCAAAAACACCGTTAATCAAGAACTCCACCACATGCCCATGAGGCACTTCATTTCGCCGCTCCGCGAAGTCGTCGATCCCGTGCAGCGGCGGCAACCGCACGGCGCGGGGTCAGGCCTGCTGGACTGCTATCCGCACGAGCGTGCCCCGCTCCAGGTGGCAAGGAGCGCGCGAAGATCCTTAACGACTTCGCGAAAGTCCTCGACGGTCATCAATGGCTTAGTTCGGTGGATCATGCGGTGGCAGTTGGAACAGAGGATGGCCAAGTCCTCAAGGCACGGGCACACGGGCCCGTCCAGCGCAGACACGGGCAGACGGTGGTGAACCTCGCAGAAATCGGCGCCCAGATCGCCGTACACCTTCACGAAGTCCAGGCCGCAGGCTTCGCATTCGAGACAGCGGTTTTCAGCTTTGACGTGGGCTTTCTTGCGCTCGGCGAGGGCGCGGTTCCTCTCTGTGGCGAGGTGCCACCGCCAGCGCTTCGCTCCCTCCGGTGCCATGGCCGTCACATCATCAACGTCGGGCAGAACGCTTTCGCCGGGGCCATAATCGAGCCGGTCCAGCAGAAAGGCGCCGCGTATCCATTCGTCGTCTGCAAAGTACGGGCCGTGAATTTACGCAAAACACCCGTGGCCGGCAACGTGGTGATGGAGATCGGTCATCTCCCAGCGGACGCGGACGTGGTGGCTTGCAGGGTCGATCCCTGTCACGGACCCGATGGCCCTGATCTCGATGTTGCTCCTGTTTCCGCCGCTTCGTTTCTTTATGGCGATGCGGTCGCCCGGCCGAATCTGATCTCTGCGCTTTAATTGAGCGGGCTGTTCCTCCTCGGCCCATCCGAGAAGCCAGTAGCCTTCGCGAATGAAATCGTCGTATTTGTCGTCGTGGCCTCCCCACATCGCGCCGACAACCCAATACTGCGGTTGGTATGCCGTGTCCGGCGGTGGCAGCCAGTCGCCTTCGCCGCCCGTAGTGCCTGCCGTCCGATCCCCAGACAGCCCCGCCTCGATCGTGGTGTTCTGCGATTCCGTCTGGCGAAGAAGGCGCTCTGTGACGATGATGACGCGAGCGGATCTCGGCAGGCGGTCGGTGATGTCGATGATCCGATCGAGCAGGGAAGCGGAATCTGGCGTGAGTTCGCGGACTCGACGGATGGATTGAGAGTCGATGTGAGTCGGGGAAACGAAGGCGAGGCCCTTCGGGTCTGAATTCGCCGAGAGGAAGCGTAATCGTCTGGCCAGGGCAGGATGCAGCCGGCGGTGCAGGTTGAGTGGCGTGCCCTGGCTGCGGTCGCCGTAAATGTGCTCCTCCGCGTCGTAAATGTCGCGGATGCGGCGGCGTCTCAGGGCTTCGGCCTTGGTGCCGACCCAATCGACGGTCATGCTTCCGCCCAGGTAGAGCTGCCCATCGGCCACCGAGACCATATAAACCGTGTCTCCGGGCGACACGCCGCGCTCGCGAAAGTTGTTGGACGCCCCGTGATAAACGGGCTCGCCCTCACGATTGACGTTGGCTCGCCAGTTGGATTTCAACCAGTAGTTCGTCCAAAATCGCGGCACGGTGATGCTCCTGTGACCGCGGATGATGGTACCGAGGCTGAGGACTTCTCGGATCGCCGACCGCTCGAAGGGCACGGAACCTCGGTGAACAAAACCAGTCTATCGACACGACGCGCTGCGTTCCATGCGAGTGAGTCGCAACTCCTTCGTCGATCTTTTCCTTGCGTCTTTGGTCGGGCTGGTTATAGTTCGGATACAGTGGGGGACTGCTAGGACATGCAATGCGGAGCCCGGCCGACCATAGACGACAGGACCGCGCCCCGTTCGATTGCGCAGCCCGTCCGTCAACATCGCTAAGGCCGTGAACCGCTCTTTCTGACGCCAGCCCAATGAATTACGACGCGCTTGAGACTCCGACCGCGCACACTGCAATGTCTGTCCTTCGCCTGCCCGGGCCGAAAATCATGCCAACGGAATTGCCCTTCCGATTGACGTTGCAGATCTTTATCTCCTGGCCGGGCGATGCACCGGTCGACGACAAACCAGATGGCGAGCGCCCGGGATCGAAAACTATTCGCTGCCCCGTTTCTTTCCCAAGATCACGCACGGCTATTTAGGGCATGGGGCAGCGCGATCCATCAGGCCAGCGGCGCGGTGGTGCGGGCGAGCAAGCAACGGGCGTAATGCACACTTACGGCCGCCAGGGCGTTCGCCCCGGGTCAGGTTTTTCCATCGCCGCCATGTGCCCGAGCGAGTGACAACTCCCACAGGCCGGACTCACTTGTAACCCCGCTATTTTTCAGCTCCACGATCACGCTCCATCTGCCGCTGGTTCGGCCGGACGGATGGGTCCATCGCGTATCCAGCCAAACCGACGCGATGGTATAATTCTGCTGTGGAGCGATTGGTAAGTCCCAGCAAGGCTTCGCTAGCGTTCGTGGGTATGCCCTCCTCCACCGACTCGCTGGGACTGCGAGAGGACTCAAGGAATCCGGACATTTGTGTCATGGCCAAGAGATGAGCAGTAAACTGGTGGCTGGACCGTTGCCCAGCCCTTTTTAGAAGACGTTACCCAATACGGCATTTCCGAGTTGTGTTAGTCCGGACCTTTTATATGGCCAACGTAGATAGGCTGATCAAGCAACTATCGGACACCCCTCACGTGCTGCTGCTTGGCCAACGTGCCTTAGCGCGGAACGATGCCGACAATCCGTCAATGCAGATCCCGAATGTCGACCTCCTGACACAAAACCTCTTTGATGAATGCTTGGGTCCGCGTGGCAGTGACGTCCAATCTCAGCTGGACGCTCTCGCGCGTGCGGTTCCTCTTGACGAGAAGCTCACCCTCTTCCGCAGATTCCCCTGGCGATGCATATTCACTTCCTCTATCGATCCGATTGCCTACCGCCTCTTCCATGATCCGACCAGGCGGCCCGTTACGTCAACGTTCGACTCGCGTAGCCCCGATCCGAACAACCTCACACTATTTCGCTTGTTCGGTGCGACTGGCCGTCAGAGATCCGGCGAACTGCCGCCGAGCACTATCGCAGAATTGAGAAACCGCAGAACTGCCATGGCTGAAATGCTGCGACAGATCCCTCGCGTAGTAGGGCCAACGGGGCGACTGTTTGTGGTCGGATGGCATCCCGGGAGGGGAGACTGGCTGCGCCCTCGTGACTTGGCGACATGCCTGTATGAGCTAACGGAAGAACAGATTCTGTTATTCGACCTGGACATCCGGGACCGACAGTCACTCGAAACCGATGATGATTTCGGGCTGCTGCTCGCGGAGCGCAAAGCTTGCGTATACGACGAGCCTCTTTACGATCTCCTCATTGATGCCGAGGCACAGGGATGCGTTTTCGTCGATCACTCTCTTGAGGCACCTGAGATCGCTGCTCTTGCGGTGCGAAAGCACACGCCGAGCAACTTAGAACGACCGTCACCGACTGAGCTGACCTCGATTCGAATGTCGAGGCAAGAATTCAAGCGCTTGACGGAGACGTTCGACATTCCGGGCGGCTTCGAACCTGCGTCGGAACCATCGGGGACGCAGGAAGAGATTTCGCAGCTCTTCTTGGAATTTCTAGCGCGAGGACCGCTGGACAATTTGCAGCAATGCGATTGGTTCGCCTTTCCCCGGCCAATCTTCTCAAGTCGACTCGTACCAACCGTAATCAATAGACTGTCGACGCCTGCACCGCAGGAACACACGGTAATTCTGACCGGGCAATCAGGATCCGGCAAAAGCAGCCTCCTTGGCCTACTTGCGGTAGCTCTTCGCAGAGCAGGTGTCCCCGTCATATTGATCGCTAACAAGCTTGTCCCTCCAAATCGGCGACACATCGACGAGTTCTTGCAGCTCGTGGATAGCCATTCGTCCGTCGCGTCGGTAATTCTGTGGGACGGCCTTGAGGCAGTAGAGGACTACCACGCGCTCTCACGGTATATCGCAAGCCTTGGCAAGAAAGCACTTGTTGTCGGAACCTCGTACGAACTGCCGTTCTACGAGAGCACTCAGGGCTTTCTAAGACTGCATTGGTGTCAATTGATATAAATGTCGACGAGACCGAAAGAAAGCAGCTGCTTGCTCATTTTCAGCGCTTTCTTCCGAGCTGTTCTGAGGTACTCGGACGATTACGCTTCTCACACTACGGCAATTTTTTTGCCCTCGTATACTACCTCACGAGTGCATCGCGTTTGCGATTGACGCAGGGACTCCTTGCGGAGGTTGAAGCGCACGCGAAGGCGCTCGATCGCTACTTGAACAAGCAAGGCGGGCCACGGGACGAACCCGTAAGCGACATGTCGTACGCTCTGCGACAAGCGTTTGGAGACCGCTATGAAGAATTGATTTCGGCGACGACAAACGGCAACGATCAGCAACCCGGACCTGGGCAAACGCCCGCCTTGCGTCTTGTGGAGTCTGTCTTGCTTGTCAGCTCATTGGGCCTTGAGATGCCACAAAGCCTAGCGTTGGCAATCTGTGCGGAGGGTAACCTCAACAAGTTTGATATCTACAGGGACGCGTTCAGGAAGTTTCCAGTGATTACCGCCGACCCGAAAAACGGCGTGGATTTTTTTTTGCGGGCGAGGCAACAGTTGGAAGCGGAAGTATGGTGCGAAAGGGTCTTCCGCTCCAAGATGAATCGGCTCAATGTCCTGCTTGAAATCGCAGACAAGCTTGATGGCAGGGAAGCTCGAAAACAAAAGAGCACCGAGGTTGAGTTCGTAGTCAAGCTTCTACAAGCAGTCGGGCCGCAGGGCTCAGACCAAAATCGAGTCCCTGAGGGATACCGACAGATCGCGCAATGCGTTGAGGTAATTGAGCAGCGGAGTGGCGGCCAAATCAATCCGCGATTACTCCTC
This sequence comes from uncultured Isosphaeraceae bacterium, assembly GCA_963830625.1. Lineage (GTDB taxonomy): Bacteria > Planctomycetota > Planctomycetia > Isosphaerales > Isosphaeraceae > CAWHMZ01. The sequence goes on from CAWHMZ010000023.1 coordinate 38,135, forward strand.
GTCAAGGCGCACAGTCTGCGGGAGTTCGTTCAGCACGAGCAGCGAGTCATCTACCAGCAGACCGGTGAAATACACTCTTCCCACGTGGAGGCCTCAAAGATCAAGGATTGGGAGGATTCGCTCGAGTGCGCGCTAAATGCGCTCGGAGCCGCAGAGCGGATCCTTGGAGATCAATTAAAACAGTCGGCATCGGCGCGCGGAACGCGCCAGATGCTCGCGGTCTTTCATACCGAGATAGCTGCAACTATCGGTGTGCAACTCGGCTGCCTAGCGACCGCCATTCGCTCGCGAGGACAAAAATCCGATTTTAGTCGTCTCCAATCGACTATCTTGCGCGCCCGAGCGGCGTGGCGGCGGGCAGTGAACTCTGACGAAGAGAATATCCGAGCGATTGATACGGCATGCTGGATCATTCGTGATGCTTTGAAGTACACCGATGTGGCAGAGGACGATAGCTACGAGCTGCTCGCCGAATGGAGCGACCTCATTGACCGATATCATGAGCTCGACATGACGCCAGATCAGATGGACAAGTGTCAGGTTCGCGAATCTGAGTTTGCGGCTGCTATTGGAGATCGGCGCAGGCTTGCCAATGTGGTGGCCAAATCAACTGCGCGCGGCAATTATTCCGTCCACACGTTGATCGCCCGAGCCATACAGGAATCCGAAGGGGTCGCCTCGGCGCTGAGGTATCTGCAAAAGGAATGTGGCGAGGTGCTTACCACAGAGAGGGTCGTGCTGCTTCTGTATTATCGACTCTGGTGGTCTGCGGCGTCCGGCGAGGCGAATTTTTTTCCACGAGACGAATTGACGCTCGCCTTTGCGAGTGACGAATGGCGGACGCTGCAGCACCTCGCGGAATCTCGTCTCTCGCTGGAAGGAGAGAGCGACAATCGCCTAGCGTTGTTCCACCTCGCATGGTCCGAGCTTCAACTCGGACACACGCAGCGAGCAAACGACGTCTTTAGGCAGCTCGAGACCATCAGTGTCGGCTCGTTCCGGCGCGGGCGGACGCTCGCCTTGATCTCTGACGCGGATGGGCGCCCGCGAGAATTCACGGGCGAGACGCGTGCAAGCCAATTGTCGCATCTCGGAAGAGTCTGGATAGAGGACCTTCGAATTGAGATACCGTATAAAGTTTTTGAGTTCGGCGATCCCGTGGGTCCAGGAGACTTACTTGGGCCGTTTCATATCGCAATGAACTATCGCGGGGCATATGCTGAGCCCGTCAGCCGTTACGCGAGAAAGCCTGCCAAGGGACGCGTCTAGTCATGCAGTTTAGCGAAGTACCAGTCGCATGCGCTGACGCCGCATGGCTATCGAGAGAATTCCTGCCGAACATTGAGGCGAAAGTTGTCACGGAGCCCTGCCTAGTCGTACTGCCGACTGACTCGCACGAGGAGTCTGAGTTCCTGCTTAGCCGCGCAAAACGATTTCTCGAGCAGACCAGAGTAGGCTTTATACGAGAATTGCGACTGTCGCCCACGGATCCTAGTTTGGCTTGGGAGTCAATATTTGGCACCCCCGACGCGAGAAGCGCGTTCGATTCGGCCACTGAGTGCGACGCCTTGCTTGTTCGAGGCGGAAATTATTTACCGGCGTGGTTTCTCTTAAAGCATGTTCGTGGCCTCGGAGCATATGCCAAGAGCTATCGGATAGCTGTTCTCCTGCCAGTGGCGCGATCTGTCGTTCATGCTGCCGGCTCGTCCACAGTGCTGGCGGTGCCATCCTTCCCGGAAGCATCAGAACAGCTACAAAGATCGTTCGTTGCATGGGCGATCGAACAGTACGTCAACGATTTGGGGGACCGCCCCCCTGTCGATCGTCACCAAAGTCGCGAGGAACTGAACGACATAATTTGCCAAGCCCGCCCGCGTAGTCGGTCGGAGGTCGAGTTTTGGCTGCGGCACTACGTTGCAGAGTTCGAGCGACAGGACGCTGAATCGGTTCTCGATGTTGCGCAGCATTGCCGCCCCAGAATATAGCGCGTTTGTTTCCTGAGCCTGCGAATATACTCTCCTTGGACACCCTGCGAACCGACTTCGGCGAGGTCCTGTGCTTGCTCAAACGAATGAGCGTCGAATTTCACCAAAAGACAGGCCACGCTCTGTTTCGCAGTTACCATGATCTGCCCCAGCAGTTCGATAGCCCGGATCCGCTACATTGGTTCATCGGGTGCGTATCACAGCTCGCATGTCTCTATTTTGATGCGGCGAAGAAAGGAGGCCTAGCCGTTGCCTCGCAGTTTCGAGTTGATGCAGAGAGGGGGACATCGTCAGTGCCGAAACGAATCCTTTCCAAGTTACATTGCGATTGCTTAGGACTTACTTCCAGCACGGGCTCAACCCTGACGAAAGCACCGATTGCAGGACGTTGGCAGAAACCCAGGCGTGGTTTGCCCGAACGCTTGGAATTGGAGGCAGCATCTCTCGGGAGAGCGCACGCTTGTGCGTCGCCCGACTCGTGGCGGATTTTCGTGAGTCTGTTAATCAGCTGGCGGAAGTAATGTCCGGACTCGAAAGGTGGCCGACTGCTTATGCGATGATGAGAGCTCTTGAAGTCAGCTCTCGGACGTTCGCTGAGCATGAAGTTGAGAATGCGGTCAGGGGCGTCATCGACCGGCTGGAGCTCGATCTTGATCCGTCGGAGGTGGTCAAACTGCGTCAAGCGGAGATTTTGAAGGATGTGAAGAATTCAACCTGTAAACTGACGAATCTGAGCCAAGAGCTGGAGCGAATTACCGAAAAGCATTGCCTTGAGATTGCACGACGACCTCCGGCAATAGGGCAATGGCTCAAACGGCAGGGGTTGATGGGCAGGCAAATCGGTGAATGCGTTAAGAGGCTGAATGAGATGTGGGACCTCAACCCAGGCATGACAGCAGGCGATTACAAGCAAATGGCAGCGAGGGAGGCACTGGCACTGAGGCCTGGCGGCGGTCAACCAAGTTGTGGATAAAGCGTAAGCGTCCGAGATAACCATTCTTGCCGGGTGTGGTAGTCTGCGAGTCGGATCAACTCCGAGACTCGCAGGAGCCCCCCATGGCAAGAAAAACAAATCCCGCCCTTCAGGCGCTTTGGCGTGAGCGCGTGAGCCGCCAGTTGGCTAGCCGCTTGTCGGTCGCGCAGTTCTGCGCCAAGGAACGGTGCGCCGTGTCGACATTCTATGCTTGGAGGCACCGATTCCGGCTCGCAAACGCGACCGATCAGCGTTCGATATTACCCAGCCCATCGGCTTTTCTGCCTGTCACGGTGCGCGCCCTTGAGCACGCTCCCGAGGAACGACCGCCGATCGAGGCCGACCTTCCCAATGGAATCCGTCTTCGTATCCCAACCGGGAACGCCTGGCTGGCTTGCCGCCTCGTCCGCACGATCGCAGGGGCCAGGACTGACTCCGGGGGCTCGAGATGATCAGCCTCCCTCATCCCGTCCGAGTGTTCCTCCACGCGCCGGCAACTGACCTCCGCAAGGGCTTCGACGCACTTTCCAGCTTGGTCACGACTGCTTTTTCCCAGGACCCGATGTCCGGCCACCTCTTTCTGTTCGTCAATCGACGCCGCGACCGACTCAAGATTCTCTACTGGGATCGCGACGGCCTGGCGATCTGGTACAAGCGACTTGAGACCGGCTCGTTCCAGATTCCTGCGGTCGCCCGCGATGCCGTGTCAGTCGAAATGGGCCCCACCCAATTGGCGCTCATCCTCTCCGGGATCGACTTACGCTTCGCCCGGCAGCGCAAGCGGTATCAACGTCCGATGCCAGAAGCCGAAAAATCGGTCGGTTCCCCCTTGTAATATCGTATGATCGCGCTATAATTCAGCCCATGCTTACTCCAGAGTCATGGCCGACTGATCCCGGTGAATGTCACGACTTGCTGAGCCGGTTTGCTCAGCAGGTTGAAGACCTCCAGGCCGCGCTCGAAGAGGCCGCCAAGCTGCACGATCAGGCCGCCCAAGCGCACGAACAACTCGTCGACGAATTGCGCCGGCAACTGGAGCTCTACCGGCGCTATGTCTTCGGCCCACGACGTGAACGATTGGTCGAAGCCCCCGGCCAGGGTCACCTCTTCGAGCTCGACGTGGTCGAGAGCGTCGCGGCACTGCCCGAACCGTCTCCCCGCGATGATCAGGCGCCGGCACGGGCGCGCCGATCACGCAAGCCGGATTACGACCGGCTGACTCAAGTCCGCATCGAGCACGATGTGCCCGAGGCTGAGAAGGTCTGCACCCATTGCGGAGAGGCCAAGGCACGCATCGGGGAGGACGAGCAGCGAGTGCTCGAGTTTATCCCTGCCCGCTTTGAGCTTCAAGTGCACGTCTTGCCCAAGTACGCCTGCTCTCGTTGCCGTGATGGAGTGGCAGCCCCCGAACCTCTGCCGCGTCCCTTGAGCGGCTGCATTGCTGGGGCAGGCGTGCTTGCCGAGGTGGTTGTCTCCAAATTCGCTCAACACCAGCCGCTCTACCGGTTCGAAGACATCTCGACTCGCTATGGCCTCTATCTGCCCCGCACCACTCTTTGCGATTGGGTCCGCAACGTCGCTGAGTTGCTCAAGCCCCTTTATGAGCTCCAGAAGGAGCTGGTGCAGACGGCGCCGGTGATCTGGACTGACGACACGCACGTGACGGTGTTGGGCGGTGGGGAATCAGGCAGCCACAAGGGGCGTTTCTGGGTGTACATTGGCCCGACCGCGCTGCCTTACGACGTGTACGACTTCACGGAAGATCGCAAGCGGCGTGGGCCCTCGCAGTTCCTGGCAAACTATGCGGGCTATCTCCAGGCCGATGCCTTCAGTGGATACGACGGCATTTACGCAGGCTCCGGCGGCCGGATCATCGAAGTGGCCTGCTGGGCGCATGCGCGTCGGAAGTTCTTCGAGGCGCGGTCGTCGTCTCCGGCGGAATCATCGCTGATCCTGCAAATGATCCAGCGGCTCTACGAAGTTGAGGACCGGGCTCGGCCTCTGGACGACGCCGCGCGCCGCGCGATGCGTCAAGCCGAGGCGCTGCCGATCTTGGAGCGGGTGCGGAACGAGCTGGATCGACTATCATCGAGGTTGCTGCCCAAGTCGGCGCTGGCGCAAGCGATCACTTACGCGTTAAATCAATGGCGGGCGTTATGCCGGTACACCGAGGACGGCCGGCTGACGATCGACAATAACGTATCGGAGCGGCGGGTTCGCGATCAGGCAATTGGTCGAAAGAACTGGATGTTCCTGGGGAACGACGCGGCTGGCCCGCGTGCCGCGGTGCTTTGCACGATCATCGCAGGGACGAAGCGGCATCGGCTCGAGCCGTGGGCCTACCTGCACGACGTGATCCTGCAGCTCTCGGTGGACGCGAGTGCCGAGTTGTTAGCCGGCCTGCTTCCGGATCGGTGGGCTCTGGCGCACCCCGAGCACGTTCTCAATCACCGGCTCGAGGAGTCGCGACGAAAAGCGCAGCGCCGAGACCAGCGGCGCGCGAACAGACCGCGGTCACCGTAGCGCGCCGCGAGGCGACGTTGCCCGATCGCCTGCCGCCTGGCCCACTGCGTCGCCCGCGCGGGCAGGCCGCGAATAGGTGCACCACTTCTGGCAAACAAATCCGGGGTCGCCCGCCAGCGCGGGCTTACCGCTGCGCACACCCCTGGGAATCTCGGACGCTTACGATAAAGCCGCTGGCACTGTTTGAGTGGGGTAACGTGAATCTCTTTCAAATAAGCTGGCTGGAATCACTCCAGCCGCAGAATTCGGCCAGAAATGCCGCACTGCCGGCGGGCAATTCACCAAGGCGCGACAGCCCCGGATTAAGCCAGCCGACTAAGCCAGGCCGACTAAGCCAAGAATCACTCCGATCACGGAATTAGGTTCTCCCGCACTTCCCTGCCGTACAGCTGTTTCCCACACGCCTTCGTTGTCGAAAATACCTGAAGGTGCGGCCGCCCGGCGTCGAAGCGTCAATGGCCGCGCGCAAAAGCGTTTCACAGGCCCGGTTTAACCTGGCGCTCACGATGCACCGCCCAGATCTTGGTTTTGGTCCGCCGCCGATTCAGATTCCGGGTTCCCGCCATTTGGTTGGAATCCGCTCCACAACATTCCTGCTTTTCCGCCGGGCATCGATCTGCGTGTCATCTGGCCGAGCGAGATCCTCTTCGATGAGTGCGTCGTGCGCGCTGACGATAGAAGGGTACGCCGAAAAGCTCGTCCTCAAGCTTCTTGAATCGAACTCTGTCAAACTGGCCGGGTGCGACGAGTCCTAACCGCTCAAGCCGCTTGCAAAGGAACCGGTAACTTACCTTCGCCTTGCAGCGCCGTTTCAGCCTCACCACGCATTCGGCTTCCCAAACCACGATGCCGAGACGGCGCAGGTCTTCCGCGAATTCAGCCTCGGGGTAGATGAACTCAGCGGCGAAGACCTCGGCCCCCTTCTCGATCAGTTCATTGGCGTCGTAGTCCCCACAGTGGATCACGCCCGCGCCGAGATCGTCGCGATCGCAGTAATGGTGTTTCAGTTCGTGAACCAGGGCAAAGAGCTTTGGTTCATCCGGCAGCTCGCGCTGAACGGCGACCGAGCAGTCGCCGTCGTCGCACATGTAGAGTGCCTTGATCTTGTAGGGCAGCGGCCAGTGATCGAGCTGAACAGCCTCAGACTTGTATATCCTTCGCAGTTCTCTGAGTCCGAAGGCAGCAGTGTCCACCTGGTGCCGGATTCGTTTCTCGCGGGCAAGGGATTGCAGGCTTTCAAAATAATCATTCCGTGACATTGTTATTTGTTACCCTCACGTTTCTTCCGCGATTGCTTGGCGCGTTCTAACGCGCGACGAGCCTTACGAAAATCGGCGTACCGCAATACCTCCTGGAAGTCCGAGTCTGTTAGCCCCCCCGTCGCAGAGGTGAGTGCGGCGACACGCGCACTGTCAGCCTCGAGGTCGGGAAAAAAGATCGAAATCGGAACCGCGAACAGGCGAGCAAGCTTGTCGAGGTCCTCCGGCGTAGGTTTGTAGGTGCCCGTCTCCCACCGTGACACCGTGTTTGCCGCGATACTCAGTTCGGCGGCCAGTTTGTCCTGGCTGAGGCCGGCCTGAGTCCGCAACTCCCGAATCTTCTGGCCGATCTGTTCGTAGAGATTTGGCATGGGGTGGCTCCTCCTGCTTTGGGATGTCGTCGTCCTAATCTAGCTTGACAGATCGCTTCCCGCAACGATACTGTAAAAGGACGCTTTCATCCTGATTGAGGATGAGAACCCGGACACTCAAATGAGGAGGCCGAAATTGCTCTGGAACCCATGGAAACTGCCGATTCGCTGGCCCCGGAGATGGCTCATCACCATCGTGAGATTCACTTTACGGTGGACGGCGAGCCATGCGAGACGGATCGCCGCGAGCTGACACCCAATCAGATCATCACGGAGTTCGGGCACAAGGACCCGAAGACCCACTACCTGGTGCAGATCGAAGGCCACCATCGTCGAATCAGCTACGAAGGCAAGGGCGACGAGCCGATTGACATGCACGATGGCATGCGTTTCCAGATTATTTCAACCGAACCGACACCGGTCTCTTGAGAATCACGCGTGCGCACCGGCGCCGAACTTTTCATCGAAGGCCTGCGTGACCTCGGCCACAGTCCCGTGACGCTTCCCGGTAAGCCTGATCATGTCGTCATCGACTACGAGGTCGAGAGCGGCAGGTTTGCCGGCAAGACGGTGCGGCATGGGTTCATTGTGCCGCCGGATTTTTCCGTGATCCCGCCTACGGGCGTACATGTTTCTCCGCATATATATCGCATTAGTCCGAATGGAGCGCATCCGAAAGGTGGAATCCACCGTGATCAGGCGATGCCATTTCAGCAGGCCCTCGGTGGCGAGTGGCAATACTGGTCGCGGCCAATTCAGGATTGGGGAGCCGGCAAGAAGACCGTAGCAATCTATATGAGCCATGTTTGGCGCCTGTGGGACTCGCAATGAGCCGCGCAAAACGCAGCACGGCAATGACGGCCGAGATGGACAAGGCGGCGCGTGGCCACCTCCTGCGAGCTGATCGTCAGGAAGACCTATGTTTCGCGCTCTGGCGTCCCAGCCAGGGGCAAGGCCGGACGACTGCGCTCATCCAACGCTTGATCCCTCCCGCCGAAGGAGAGCGGAATGTCCATGGGAATGCCAGCTTCGAGCCGGCTTTTCTAGAGCGCGCGATGGCCGAGGCCGCTGCGAGCGGCGCTGGTCTGGCTCTACTGCACAGTCATCCCCGGGGACGCGGCAGGCAAGGCTTGAGCCCAGACGATGTGATCGCGGAACAGAGCAACGCCGGTGCGGTATTCGGAGCGACCGGCCAACCACTCGTCGGCTTAACGCTTGCGGGCGATGGCGCGTGGAGCGCGCGCTTCTGGGAACGAACGGCGCCGCGTACATATGCGTGCGAATGGTGCGCCACAGTCCGAGTAGTCGGGGATCAGTTATCCGTGACATACATGGATGCGCTTGCGCCGGTCCCGCGACCAACCGAAGAGCAAGTTCGTACCGTCTCGGCGTGGGGCGAGCAAAGCCAAGCGTCCCTCGCTCGATTGCGAGTCGGCGTCGTAGGCGCGGGCAGCGTAGGCGGAATGGTCGCGGAAGCCCTGGCCAGAACTGGGCTCGAAGATGTTGCCATCATCGATCTTGATCGAATCGAACAACGCAACCTTGATCGCCTGAACTATGCGACCCGTTCCGACATCGGGCGTCTGAAAGTCGCGGCGTTGGCTGAGCATCTGCGAGCTCGGGCCACCGCTCAGCGTTTCGATGTCGCATCAGTCGCCGCCGCCGTTTACGAAGAAGAGGGATATCGCGCGGCGCTCGACTGCGATGTGCTCTTCTCCTGTGTTGATCGTCCGTGGGGCCGATATGTGCTGAACTTCCTCGCCTATAGCCATTTGATTCCGGTGGTCGATGGCGGCATTCGGGCACGGACCAATCGGCTCGGCAAGCTCGCCGCCGCTGACTGGCGAGCTCATACCGCAACGATCGGTCGCCCATGTCTCCAATGCCTCGGGCAATACGATCCCTGTCACGTGCAGCTCGAACGCGAAGGGCAACTTGACGATCCTTCCTACATCGAAGGTTTACCCAAGGATCATCTCTTGAGGGCTCGGGAAAACGTCTTCGCGTTCTCGATGTCCTGCGCGGCTCTGCAGATGCTTCAGATGCTCGCGCTAGCCTTAGCCCCCCTCGATCAGCCAAATCCCGGGGCGCAGCTCTACCACTTTGTCGGGGGCTTCATGGAGCGGCCGGTCTTTGGCTCGTGTCACCCCAACTGCGTGTTCCAATCCTTGCTCGCTCTCGGCGACAGTTCTTGGATCACGGTCACCGGAAACCGTCCGCAGCGCTGCGGTTCGTACTCGGCGAGTGCCCGCTAACCGACCGAGAACGTCGCCGGCTCCCGATCTGGCTTGCAGCGGCAGTCGGCGGGACGGAAACGGCGACGCAGTCAGTTGTGGTCCACGGTCAAGTGCCCGCCGTATGCAGAATTCGATGCGACCGAGCTCCTTTCCCTGCCCCCTCGCGGCATGAAAACTAACTGCGTCTGGGTGTCTTTCCACCGTGGCGGTGTGCGGAAAGGGGCGTGCTGCGCCGTGCACGAAGCCTGACGAATACTGTCGACACCGCGATGGGCAGAGACTACTCATTTCCCAATGCGGAAGGACTAGGCGCTACATCGGCGTCAGCGATAACATGCTAAGCAGCGCAAGGACTTACGGCAATAGACTTGCGGAACATAGCTCGGCGGAGAGCGAATAATGTCCAAGAGCATGACGAGCGAAGAACGCGCCGAGGAGTTGGCCGAACGGATTCGGAATGCAGTTAGGCGAGATCATAGGGCCATCACGGCTAACGTGATCAAGACGACGGCTGACCTGACCCGCGCCAGTCTCGCGTTAGAATTGCGTGATATAGGCACTCTTCTCGATAGCCTGGTATATGTCACCACTGAAGAGCGGCTACCTGACTCCGCCAAGCAAGAGATATGCGAATCCGCGGGCAAGAAGCTTGGTCTGCGACATCCAGAAATCCTCTGGATTGCGACTCGGGGCGCAAGTTCGCAGAACTTCCTAGCAGTGCTAAATGAGATCCAGACCATCCTGACCGAAACCAAAAGCTGATGCAGTTAATCACGCTGCTTGCCGCGTGGCCCGTTGCCGATCAGATTTCCCTCGGCGCGGCAGTCGTTTCACTTTTGGCGCTCGTTTTGAATATCGTAGTGGCGATTCATTCCTGGCGGTCAAGCCGAACCGCGCAGGCCGAGGCCAAGAAAGTCTCTGAACAGTCTCATGCGCTGCAGAAGCAATCCTACCTCCTGGCAATGGGCGGCTCGGAAACCGAGTTCATGGACAAGTTGAATGTGATCCGGCATCGGGGCGAAACGCTGCTTGCGGAGATTGCCCCACTAGCCGGAAAGTCGCGTAAACTTGCGGAGGAGAGGCGCCTGATCGAAGCCAAGATGACCGAATACAACTCGGTAATCGAGGGATATTTCAATACGCTCGAAGTGGGATGTCGCCGTTATCTGGAAGGCAAATGGGACAAAGATACTTTCAAAAAAACATATCTCAAAGACTTACGTATGTGGGTCGAGCAGCGGGGCAATAAGGCTATCTACGATTTGCTGCATCCGCGGGAGATTTCACATTTCACGGCGATTTGGGGAGTTTTTCAGGAATGGGAAAGAGAAACATAGTTTTGCCGTTTTACCCTTTTTGGCGCTCGTCCAGTATGCAAATCGGCGGCACAAGCAAGTATTCAGGAGGGAAACCAGTACGCAGCTAGTTAACGCGCCGGTCGGGCGGGAAACCCAGACGTAGCGATTCAACGCGCCGGTCGGGAGGGAAACGGGGACGAGGCAGAAATCGCAGCAGCCTGCCGCTTCATGTCAGGGGCGGCCAGCGGCCGGTCGGTCGTCGCGAACCTGCGGGTATTACGTACGAGGCAGACCACGCCCGTCCACGGCTTGGGGACGGAAACGGGGACGCGATTCGTTGTTTTCCGCAGTCAACGGCCCGCCGCGTTGAAAACTCGGTGCGTCCGGGCTTCGTTCCATTTCCCGCCTCGCGGCGATGATAACGAACTGCGTCCCGGTTTCTTCCCAGGCGACTAGCCTCCGACGGCCGCGGTAACCGCCTGGCAGGCCCGCCATGAAGCGATCGGCTCGCCATCTATGTCGTTGAATAGGAGGATGCGGGGCATGGACGGGGCATCCACTCGGGCTCTTACCCGGTTGGATTCTTCTTGTCTGGAGACTGTGGGGGAGAGGCTGATGTTTCACTCACACCTGCGGGCGGGATTGTGACCATTTCGCCCGTTGATGGATAGTAGGCCCGGCCGGGCGCGAGAACACCGGACGCCATCCGTGTGTTCATCACCACCGGACGCAAAACGGAACTGTTGTTGAAAACGAACGGATTCACGGGACCGTCGTACTGACTGTGTGTCGCATTTATTGGAGTCGGGTCGGTGCGGCTAAACCACTCATCAAGTTCGCGGATTGCTTGAGTATTGGTCGCCGCATCCGCGGCGATTTGCTCGACGTCGGTCTGAGGGACCTTAACTTTGGGAAGTTTGTTGATCGCATCCTTTAGTTTCACCTCGAGTTCCGATGTGATAATCTTTACACTTTCAAGTTCGGCTTTTGTCAGAAGTGAATTGTGGGCAACTTTGCAGCGAAGATCATATAGCTCACTCCACTTTTTTTGCAAATAGCGATCGTCGCACTCAACCAATGCTGAGAAGTAACGGTTCCAATTTGACTCGGGTATATATTGTTTCACATTATCAATCGTTGCGCCCTCTTTGAGTCTCTCGCAAAGCTCGTGCGCGTCTTTGTTCGGGTACGGTTTCAAGAGGTAGAGAGTCAAATGGCTGAAGTCCACGGCTTGCAGTACATTTACAGACTGTTTCCGCCTGCTTTTTTCAATTGCTTCCGCGATTTCCTTTGGCGATGTCTCCGAAATCCATTTACTGCCTACGGTGACAAGCATGAAGTTGGATATCAGCTTGCGCATCAGATTTTCGATACGATAGATGTGCTCGTAAGCCTGACGCGAGTAGTGGAATGAAATGTCGTCCCATAACGTCTCCGGCGAACTTGGTATTTTTGAAGTGGCGCATCGGACGGATCTTAGTAAAGAGGAAAAAGCGTCGATATCCTTTTCGAGTTCACCGTCGATTGAGAACCGGCAATGAAAGTATCGTTGATCCTTCCCCGTGATCCGCCCCATGGTAAGTCGATAATCGCATTCAAACGCATTCTTGTGACGAAGTTTCCCCCTCTTGAGGGAGATCGTGGAGTCCACTTGAAGTAGCCGATTGAACGCCTCTTCGGAGTCGCAGAATGTATCGGCATTCTGTAGCAGGAATAAGTACTCAACGACAATTGGCATCTAGAATATCCCGGACGACGATGACCCTCGAACGCTACTTTCGATACGTCAATACATCCTACTTGTTGTCATTGGCTGCGGCCAGAGGGGCGAAAACCGAGACGCAAGGCATTGCACGTAATAAACGATTACAATCACTAACATGGCACGAAAACTCCTCCCCGACAAAATCCGGGACGCGATTCGACGCTCTAAGCGAACGAACTATGACCTCGCCCATGAGATGAACATCGCGCCGTCAACGCTGTGGCGTTTCGCGCAAGGCCAGTGTGGTGTTTCGACGGCCAACTTGGACAAGCTGGCGGAAGCTCTTGACTTGCATGTACGATAGGCTCGACACGAATGGGCGACCGGGTACGGAAGCCGGGACGCAGCTTGTTAACGCGCCAGCCGATGGCGACTCACCCCGACAAAACACTCATCGGGAGAGCGCGCCGGCGCTTTGACTTTCTAGACCGCAACGGCATGCTCGCACGCTGATTCCCAGCGTCGAATTCGTCCTCATCGCAGACCGTCCCTCGGAAAACTCAGACAGAAATCGTAGCAGGCTGCCGCTTCGGGTCGGTGGCGGCCAGCGGCCGATCGATCGCAGCGAATTTGCGCGAATAGGGCTTCAAGACACCCAACATTCGCCGATACAACAGCATTCATGGACGGTCAACGTGCAAATAAGCGTTTGCTTCCGTGATGCCGCCGTCCGCGTGGACCAGGATTTTGGTAGGCTGAGGTCGTCACCAGCATGCTCGTTGGGGAAAAGCGCGGCGACGTGTTAATTGTCCAGCGCGGGGAGTTCCGAGAACACCATGAAGATCATTCCCCCGAGTGAGACCAAAGCGAATCTCAGCCGCCACGGGCGACTCTGCCACGAAGAACCGGTCATTGTTACGGTCAATGGCGCACCGGCGTTTCAGCTCGTTCCGCTCGGAGAGAATGACGACCAGATCGATCGTCTGCTGGCGCACAATCCCGCGTTCGGCAAACTCCTAGGTTGAGCACCAGACACCCGCCATCCGAAACGAGAGCGAGGATGGATGCCGATCGCCGCCCGGATGCTGGGTGTCTTGAATCTCCTCTGGCCCGACCAGGTTCACCGCAACGTCTTGCGCAGGTGGAACTGCGTATGCCCTCGTGCGAAGCCGCCGAGCGCAGCGTACACGGCATACCCTTGCTTCTCATAGAAGCCACGTGCCTCGAAGTCGAACGTGTCCAGGCGGACGTGCCAGCAACCGGCACCTTGGGCGACCTCCTCCGCGCGCTGGAGCAAGGCCCGGCCGTACCCCCGGCCCCGCTCGGCGGCATCGACCCACAAGACGTCGATCTGTAGCCAGTCCCACACGAGCGAACCGAGCAAGCCGCCCAGCAGCCGCCCCTCGGGCGAGCGGAGCGACAGATGGATCGGCCGGTAATTCCGTGGCGGGGTGTGCGCATCGCCGAAAGCCACCACACCTTGTTGGATCGCCTGCTCCTCGTTAGGCGCAGTTGGTCATCGATCACAATTCCGCCCACGATGCCCTCCGTCGCCGAACCTATAATTATCCAGCAGCTAAAGAAATTCCATCGATTCAAGTGGAATATCAGACCATCGCCGCGTGGCGGCGGAGCCACGCCTGTCATCACGTCGCCCCGTGCTTTACGAGAACCTCCTCGATATCGGCAAGTCCCAGTTTCCGAGCCCATGCCAGTGGTGTCGCCCACGGCTCGTCACCGGGCAAGTTGGTCGCGGCACCGCGCTTCAACAGGAACTCAACCATCCGTCGCCGGCGCTCGGCCAGCCCTCGCCGATCTTCTTCTCTGCACCATGGCTCGTAGCGAACGGCCGCGGCTAATGGCGTCTCGTGGAACTCGAGGCCCCGGGCGTTGATGTCGGCGCCGGCGTCTAGAAAGACTTGCGCAACGGACCGGTCTCCGTTCTCGGCGCAGGCGTGCAAAAATGTCTTGCCCAGCCAGTCCGGTCGGTTTGGATCAAGTCCGCGAGCCAGCAGCCTGCGGACCATTGCAGGCGACCTCGGATAGGTAACACCGTCCCAGCGATCCGAAACAGTAGGGTCCGAGTCAAGATAGAGATCGAGCAGTTCGCTGTTGCGCTTTCCCATCAGATTGCCGAGAAATTCTTCGTGGCGGATCACCTCATGGCCTTCGCGAATGGCACGCTTCATCTCTTGCACGCTCATGCGGTACGGCGGTGTGTATGCCCCGTGCCGTCGCAAGAGTTGTTGTAGCGGTTTCGCCCGGTCGCCGTGGTACACCTCGCCAATCGTGAGACAGCACCCACTCGAATCCACGCCGGCGTTGGGATTGGCGCCGTGCTCCAGCAGCAACCGGGCGACATCCATGTGATTGCCGCAACAAGCCCAGAAGAGCGCCAGGCCGTCGGGAGCCGCCTCCTCCGGAGTGTTCGGATCGGCGCCCCGCTCGAGCAATAGGCGGACGATGTGCAAATGGCCTTCCCGGGCCGCATAGGATAAGGGGCTGACTCGCGCCGAGTCGAGACGCCTGGCCAGACCGACATCCTTTCTCAAGAGCTGCTCGACGCGTTCCTGATCGCCAACGGCGGCCGCCACGGAGATGGTGTAATTCGCTCCCTGGGCGAGCAGGTTCCCAACCATCACGGATGCGTTTCGGATTGAAGGATGCGACCTGCCGCGCGTGGCACGATACCAATAATCCTTGGCGCCGTTTACTGCAAGGAGCACCGGAGTGTGTCCGTCGGCGCGTTGCGCGTCGATCGGCGTTCCAAGCTCGACGAATCGCTCGATCAAACCCAATTGCCGGGTGATCACGCTCCAATGAAGAGCATTATTGCCGAGTGCGTCGCTCGACTGCGCCAGGTTCGGCTGCCGCCGCAAGACGGCGCCAATCTTTCGCGAATCCCTGGCGATGATCGCTTCCTTCAGCACATTGAAATCGGGCGTGTAGTTAAACCTCTTTTTCATCGCCCGCTCGAGCATTGATTCGACTTGGCGATGCCCGCGCTCTCTGGCGCTAAGAAGCAACTTATCCCATGAATTGTAAGTAAAGCGTGATTGGCCCGGGTCGGCGCCGTGATCCAGCAGCAGCTTGACGATCTCCGCATACCCCTCGCGCACCGCCATGTGGATGGGAAACTGGTACCAGAACTGCGCGTTGACCAGTCGCCGGTCCTTCGCCAAGAGCCCCTTCACCTTCGGCATGTCGCCCGCAGCACAAGCTTCGAACAGTGCCCAGGCGTCATGGCCATTCAACTTCTCAACGCCATAGACATAATTAGTCGTCTTCATTGCCTCGGGCTGCGTCATGTGCAGCGCAGGCCGATGCAGAGCGCGGTACGCGCGGGGATTTCGGTTTGAGGTTTGTGTTGTCATCGGAGCGTTCTTCACGTCACTCGCGAGTCATCAGCCGCTGTCGCCCGCGGATTTCGCACGGATTTGACCGCCGGTGTGCGGCAAAACACTACCACATTCTTGGCTCAGCGTCAGGTGGTCAACTTTACTGTGATTGGGCGTCGGTCAGAAGACGGCGGTAAGTCTCAAGGGCAAATCTCCAGACCTGCACCCACCCCGACGATCGGCTCGGCGAGCTCTTTAGCAACACCTGGATTGCCGGGAATCCCCGCACAGGATTCACTGAGTCGTCGTGCCGAGAGAGCATGGCCCACTTGCTCTCGGCCCGGTCCGCCCGGAGAATGTCGTCTCGCATCGTGTCTGCGCTACGACCGAGCGATCGCGGACTCCGGCAAGTCCAGGAGTGTCCAAGTTCCCATGAACGAAGAAACGCTGTTCCATGAATCCTTGAGCAAACCGCCAAGCGAACGAGCCGCATTTCTGGACGAAGCCTGTGCCCGGAAGCCCGAACTTCGGGCCGCGGTCTCTGCTCTCTTGGCCGCGCACGAGGCGGCGGAAGCTTTGCTGAATTCGGCGGCCAACGCCGACGCGACAATCGACGCCGACTCGGGACGACAGGGTTCGGAAGCGACGAGAGTGCACGCGCCGAAATCAGAACTCGCACAATCACCCGTCTCGATTACGGCCGATTATCAATCCACCGCCACGCAGGACGTGCTCATCGCCGGGCGCTATACGCTCGAAAAGAAAATCGGCGAAGGCGGCATGGGCGAGGTCTGGGTCGCGAAGCAGTCGGAGCCGGTCAAACGCAAAGTTGCGCTAAAACTCATCAAAACCGGCACGAATTCCCGGGCGGTGTTGCAGCGTTTTGAACAAGAACGTCAGGCGCTGGCGCTGATGGACCATCCCAACATCGCCAAGGTTTTGGACGCGGGCCTCACACCCAGCGGCCAGCCGTTTTTCGTGATGGAGTTAGTGAATGGCCTCCCTCTGAACAAGTTCTGCGACGAGCTAAAACTCACGCCAAAAGAGCGTCTCGAACTGTTCGTGCCGATTTGCCAGGCCGTGCAGCACGCGCATCAAAAAGGGATCGTGCACCGCGATCTGAAGCCCGCGAACATCCTCGTCACGATGATCGACGCGAAGCCGGTGCCCAAAGTCATCGACTTCGGCGTGGCGAAAGCGACGGCGGGCAAGCTCACCGACGGGTCGATGTCGACGCAGTTCGGTGCCATCGTCGGCACCTTGGAATACATGAGCCCGGAACAAGCCGGATTCTCAAACGAAGACATCGACACGCGAGCCGACATCTACTCGCTGGGCGTCATTTTGTACGAGCTTCTGACGGGCTTGAGGCCGATTGATGCCAAACGTCTGCAAAAGGCCGCTCTCACCGAGATGATTCGCATCATCCGAGAGGAAGAACCGTCGAAGCCTTCGACAAGGCTTTCTACGGACGACGCCTTGCCCTCACTGGCGGCCCTGCGCCAAACCGAGCCCCGCAGGCTGATGACGATGCTGCGCGGCGAACTTGACTGGGTCGTGATGAAGTGCCTGGAGAAGCAGCGAGAGCGTCGGTACGAGACGGCCAACGGCCTGGCTCGCGATATCCAGCGCTACCTCGCCGACCAACCCGTGGAGGCCCGGCCGCCGAGTGCGCGCTACCGGCTGGGCAAGTTCCTGCGTCGCAACAAGGGACCGGTGCTGGCGGCCAGTCTGCTGCTGCTCGCGCTGCTCGCCGGCATGGCGGGGACCACCTGGGGGCTGTTCCAGGCCCGGCGGCAGGAGCGAATCGCACGCAAGGAAGCCAGTGCGAAGGAACAGGCTCGTGCGGCCGAGGCCGCACGAGCCGAGGGCGAGCGCCGCGCCAAGGTCGAGGCGCAACAGGCCCGCGACAACGAGGTCAAGGAACGCGGCTACGCCGAGGCCATCGCCAAGTTCGTCAAGGACGACTTCCTGGCCCTGACCAGCGTCGAGGGCCAGGGGCGGTTTGGCGGCCAGGAGCTGACCAAGGACGCGACGCTGCGCGACCTGCTCGATCGGGCGGCGCGGAAGCTCAACAATCGCAAGGATCTGGACCCGCGCACCGAAGCCGAGCTCTGCTGGATCATCGGCGTCTCGTACCGGGGAGTTGGCGAATTCGAGCGGGCCGTCCCGTTGCTGGAACGGAGCTTGAAACGCTACGGCGAGGCGCTGGGGCCTGACGACGACGCGACGCTGAGAGCGCAAAACAGCCTGGCCGTGGCTTATGAGGCCGCTGGGAAACCGGACCAGGGCCTGCCGCTCCTGGAGAAGACTTTGCAAGAGACCAAAGCGAAACTCGGCCCCGATGACCCCGATACCTTCATCGCCATGGGCAACCTGGCAGCGGCATATCGAGAGCGCCGGGAACCTGGACCGGGCCTTGCCCCTCTTCGAAGAAACCCTGAAGCTCACGAAAGCCAAATTCGGCCTCGAGAACCCCCTTACCCTCCGCAGCATGGTGGGCCTGGCCCGGGCGTATCAGGATGCCGGGAAGTTGAACCAGTCGCTGCCGCTCTGCGAGGAGGCACTGAAACTCACACAAGCCAATCTCGGCCCCGACCATTCCTTCACGTTGGATAGCATGTCCGTTCTTGCCTGGGCGTATCAAATGGCCGGCAAGCCAGACCTGGCTCTGCCGCTCTCCCTCCAGGCGCTTGCGCTCAGGAAAACCAAGTTCGGCCCCGATCATCCCGACACAGTCTCGAGTATGAGCAACCTCGGTAGTCTCTACTGGCAGATGAGGCAATGCGACAAGGCGATTCCTCTGCACGAGGAGGTGCTCAAGCATCAAGTGGCGAGGTTCGGGCGCGAGCACCCCGAGACGCTGATAACGCTGGGCAACCTGGGTTGCGCCTACAAGGACGGGGGCCGACCTGCCGAAGCCGTGGCGTTGCTTGAGGAAGCATATCGGGCCTCGAAGAAATACCCGAAATTCGGGGGGATCGAAATGCAGTTATTCGATGCCTACATCCGGGTGGGAAAGACCCAACAGGCGGCCGCGCTGGTGCCAGAGCTTTCCGCCATCGCTCGGAAAACGCTCCCCAACGACAGCCCACAACTGGCCGCGCAGTTGGCGTCGTTCGGCTTGCTGCTGCTTAAGGTCAAGTCGTTCACGGAGGCGCTACCGCTCATCCGCGAGTGCTTGGCCATCCGCGAGAAAAAGGAGCCGACAGCCTGGACGACCTTCAATACGAAGTCGCTGCTTGGCGGAGCGCTCCTGGGTCAGAAGAAGTATGCCGAATCCGAGCCGCTCTTGCCGGCTGGTTACGAAGGGATGAAGCAGCAAGTCGACAAGATTCCACCGCCTGGCAAGATCCGCCTGATCGAGGCCCTGGAACGCCTCGCCCAGCTTTACGAGACCACCAACAAGCCCGACGAAGCCGCCAAATGGCGCAAGGAACTCGAAGCTCGCAAGGAGGCCGAGAAGCCACCGGAAAAAAAGCCATGATTGACGAAATGGCCTCGCTCGGCGCCATGAAACCCGTTCGGTCATTCGCCATGTTCCTCTGACCCCGGTCCGCAGGGTTTCGATGAAAGGTTGCACATTTGAGATGATTCTCCTTTCCCGAGCTTCTTGGCGCAAGGACACCATACTCAACTCCGACGCGGTAATTCGGTATGGTGTCCTGCGAACCCGTGACGTCTGGCGGCCAGTTACGCCGATGGTGACAAGCCCGAATTCGTCGCCGGTCTTGTTCTGCAAGCCATCGAAGAAGGGCAGGCTCAGTATTTCGCGAATGATCGCCTAAGGAAAATGGCCGGGGGCGCAGCCTAGCATGCAACCGCCAGGTCAGACCGGCATCTACTACGACGACGGCGGCCATCCGATGCTCGGCTCCACGTTGGTGCGCGACCCGAAGTTCGCAGAGCGCGTCGTCGCCGAAATGGGTAGCGGCGCGGGCGAGTCTGTGAGGCATCGGTCCAGGCGATGTTGCCGTGCATGTCCTTCTGCCTTATGCCCGCGTTGGCCTTCGCGGCCGGGCCGCTATGCTTGGACTGAGGGCACCTCCTCGTCTGGGCGCACGCCGAGCTAGGCGACGACTGGATCGCCCGGAGCAAAGGGATGCCCGAAATGGAGTTTGCCTGATGAATATGCGAGAGGCGCGGGTATCGGTGCTGGTGCCCGTCTACAACGAGGAGAAAACGGTCCCCACGGTTGTGGAGCGGGTGCTGGCGCTGGGGGACCTGGTTAAGGAGATCGTCGTCGTGGACGATGGCTCGACCGACGGAACGGCCCGCGTCCTCGGCGACCTGGCTGCGCGCGAGCTGCGGGTCCGCTTCTTCCGCCTGGAGAGGAACCAGGGGAAGACCGCCGCGATCCGCCGTGCGCTCACCGAGGCGACCGGCGAGGTGATCATTGTCCAGGACGCCGACCTGGAGTACGACCCGGCCGAGATCCCGGAGGTGGTTGGGCCGATCCTGGAGGACCACGCCAACGTCGTCTACGGCAGCCGGCTCATGGTCCGTAAGGCGTCGCGGGTCCTCTACTTCTACCACTACCTGGCTAACCGCTCGCTCACCTTCCTCTGCAACCTCCTCACGAATCGGAACATGACCGACATCGAGACCGGCTACAAGGCGTTCCGTGCCGGCGTGATCACGCCGCTGCGCCTGACCAGCCGCGGGTTCGGCATCGAGATCGAAATCACCGCGATGATCTGCAAGACGCGGGCGAGGACGTACGAGGTGCCTATCTCGTATTACGGGCGGAGCTACGAGGAAGGGAAAAAGATCGGTTTCAAGGACGGCGTGATGGCCGGCCTTTACGTTTTCTATTACAACCTGATCAAGCCTCTGACTCGCGACGGCCGGCGATACATTCGCGACGTCAACCGCTTTCTTGACGGTGACTACAACAGCGCGGCAACCGGGCCCGGCGGTTAAATGAACGCGCACGGCTCGATGGCACGCCCTCCCACACGATTCGATCGGCCACGAGGAAACCCCAGGCGATGCGATATCCGCTCGGATTCACAATGACCCAGGCCCGGCACCGCTCTCGTATGGAACGCTCCGGGACGAAATGGTCCACCTCGACGGCATGCGTGAGACGCACGATTACGTGACCAACCGCAAGGGCGTCTTCG
This sequence comes from uncultured Isosphaeraceae bacterium, assembly GCA_963830625.1. Lineage (GTDB taxonomy): Bacteria > Planctomycetota > Planctomycetia > Isosphaerales > Isosphaeraceae > CAWHMZ01. The sequence goes on from CAWHMZ010000023.1 coordinate 58,950, forward strand.
ACAAGGCCGTCGCCGCGATCAGGGCGGGGAAGGAGCAAGGCTACCACGTATTCCCGCCCAAGGGCTGGAAGGCCCCGTGCTACCTCATCGAGGGCGAGGGCTACCACCGGGACTGGGAGGAGTTTTGGACGAAGACAGACTGGGCCTATTGGGAGAGCCGCCAAGACCGTCGCTGCCAGAACTGCAAGATGCACAGCGGCTTCGAGCACAGTGCCGTCAATGACGCGATGAAGACCCTGCACGGCACACTGAAGTTGGCCGTCTGGTCGTTGGGGGTCTGAGCCTCGACGAACGGCGACACGGTCTTCGGAATCGGGTCCATCACCAAGACGTTTACCGTGCTGTTGTTGCAGGAAATGGTCGAGCGCCGCCAGATGAAACTGGACGATCCGGTGGCATAATTCCTGCCCAAGTCGGTCCACCTCCCGAGCGGCAATAGCAAGGAGATGACCCTGCTCGATTCGGCGGCGATTTGTCGCGATTGCCCGGCGGAGAGCCCAAAATAGTCGGCCACCTCCATCGCCAGGTGCAAGGAAGCTGTCGGATCATCCACTTCTGTCATGGCCCGGTTTGGCCAAGCGCGCCAGATGATCAATCAAGCCCAGTACGAACAGCACCGAAGCGTAGGCACCCATGGACGTCCCGGGGTCTCCGTGCTCAATCCTCACAAGCGTGCCACGGGTCAGCCCGACGTGCTCCGCCAGCAACGCGGTCGGGATGCGGCGCCGTGTGCGGGCGTTCCGAATATCAGCTCCCAGTTCCCCCAATGCGCGTTCTACGGGGATCGGCAGCGTTCCTGCGAGACGTTTCTTCATCGAATTCAGTCCATTAAAATGGTCGCTAACTTGGCTTGGTGCATAATAAACTGGACAATAAGGCAGGTCGTATTTGCTGGCCAAGATGAGCCAATGATTGGCCCAGATGCGCTACACGACGGCACCAATCGTCCCGGCCCTGATAGCCGCTGCGCTACGAGCGCTACCGCCACTCATGACTCGCCTACAATAACATTATCGGCGTGATAAGACGGGATTATACGCTTTTTTAGAGAATTATCGATTGGGCCGCGAGTTGGCAAGCGGTTCAAACCGCTCAGGCGACCGAGCGAGGATCGACCGTTCTGATTCATTCTGGTTCTACGGGGTGCCGCTCGAGAGCGCTTTCCAGCAACCCTGCAATCGCGTCGATCAGAGGCGACATTGCCCTCCAGCCGAGTGTTGACCAGCAAGAACGCAGGCGCCCGCGCCTCGAGGGCATGCTCCGCAATATGTTGCACTCTTTCCCCCGCGGACTCGCTCGGCTCCTCTACCTCACTGTAGGGCTGGAACGTCTTGACCGCGTTCTCGTAAAGCCCGCCCCGAGCTGATCGATCCTCCAATAGTAGTTGTCCGTCACCCCTCTTGCCGAGCCGGGGCTGAGCAGAGCAAGCCTATCCATTCGGTGGAAGCCCGCCGGACCAGGCGGTAGCCGCACGACCGCACAATGAGTAGCGACGCCATCAGAGCCGTCGGGTACAGCACCATGATTAGGTGGATGTAGACCCGCCCGGACGTGTGGGCAGGCATGGCCAAGTAGGCGCTGAGTGCAGCCGAGAGGATGAACACCGCCGTACCCCGCCGCAGGGGGCGGGCATCCCAGAGCGCCGCCCAGAGGGAGACCAGCCCCACGGCCACGAAACAAATCGCGCAGACGAATTTGAACAGGAAACGTTGGACCCCAAACGCTTGTAGATCCCTCGCTTCAGCCCAGAGAAGGGCGACGGCGACGGTCACGATCATCATGCCCAGAATCGAGAACCTCGGTCCCTTGGGCTCGGGTCGTGCAGGCTGACCGAAGTCGCCCGGTCGTTTGACGATGATCCCAAACCGCCGCAGCACTAGCAAGGACCCCACGGTCACGGTAGTCGTGATGGTCCAGATGCCCGGGAACTCCCTTCCTAAGTCTGCTGCTAGCGCCTCCAGATAGAGTACGCCAGTGACTAGCCCGGCAAGGCGCTTCCACAGCATCGCCTGGGACGCCGACCCCCAGAGGGAGAGCAGGAACGACTGGCAGAAGGCCGAGGCAACGAATGGCACGGTCAGGATGTACTTGAACTCGAAAAGCGTGCGTAGTTCGACGCGTGCCAGGACGCCCGTGATCAACCCGAGAGCGAGGTGGGCTACCGCCAGAATCTGGAGCCTTCTGTCGCCCGGCATAACCCTAATCCCACCATGCGGAGCTGACGACCCTCACCGAGCCAGGTCGTCCTCTTCGCTATTGTAACTGACAAAGCGTCCCGTAGCGATCAAGAACGCATCGGCCATGCCCTGTATCTTCTCGGAGCGCGATTTCACCCGCTGGTGCACGACGGAGCTCCTGTGCAACCTCGAGAAGGGCACGATGCGGGCGGCCGTGGACGGCGTCGAGATCGCCCGCTACAATCAGCCCCATCCCGGCGAGCGCCACGACCCCGAAACGCGCATTATCCCCGGGCCCATCGGTATGTTCCGCCACGGGGCGGGCGCGTCCGAATACAAGGACATCTATGTCGAGGTCAATCCGAAGTCGGACCGATTGCTCACCGTGCGATGAGCCCCGTGACGAGGCCCATCGCCCTCCCGGTCGCCCAAGGGATCGTCCCGCGGCGGCGAGAACCGGCCGTTATCGGGGTCGAACGGGCTGTTGTTGCCGAACTGCTAACCTCGTTGTGCGTTGGATCGTCCAAGAACTCGCGCGCGTCGGTCCGACACACCGAAGTCGGTCACTCCGAAGTTGCTTCGGTCGATCAGACCCGACGCGCGCTGGCCCGAGCAGTTTACTCGTTCGTGCTGGCGAGGGCTTTCTGGATGGCCTCCCGAATCCCCATCGGCCTGATTGAAAAAACCTCCAGGGCGGTCTTGTCCCGAACCACAGTGGGGTTCTTCAGCCCTTCGATCAAGTGCCGCCCGACCTCGAAGGCCGTCGGTGTTACAAGGGCCAGCCACAGGCTCGACAGGTATGGAGTCAATACTGGCACGGAAATCAACCAGCGCCGCAACCCCTTCTGCCGAGCGTATTCACGAATCATATCGCCATAGGTCGTGACATCCTCGCTGCCGATCTCGAAGATGCGGCTTTCGCCTCGGGGCAAATCTCTCGCCGCCAAGAGGTAGGCCAGCACGTCGTCCACGGCGATGGGCTGGGTCGCCGTCGTGAGCCAGCGAGGACAGAGCATGACCGGCAGGCGGTCGGTCAGCGACTTGACCAGATCAAACGATAAACTGCCGGTTCCAATCACCAGGGACGCACGAAACTCGACGGTTTCGACGCCCGAATCTCGCAGGATTTGACCGACCTCGTGACGACTACGTAGGTGCGGCGAGAGTTTCTGATTGTCGTCGCCCAGGCCACCCAGGTAGATGATCCGCCGCACTCCGGCCTTCTTTGCGGCCTGAGCGAAGTTGGTTGCCGCTTGCCGATCCTCCTTCTCAAAGTCTTTTGAGCCGGACATAAGGTGGACGAGGTAGTACGCAGTGGTGACGCCATGCAACGCTTCGTCCAGCGAAGGAGGGTCAAGAACATCGCCCCGGACGATCTGCGTGGGTTCCTTGACAAGCGGCCGAAGTTTGTCCCGGTCTCGGGCCAGACACCGCAGGGTGACCGGCTGGCGTTCGAGCAGCGGGATCAACCGCCCGCCAACATAACCGGTTGCCCCTGTCAAAAGCACGACGGGGGGATTCGGCACGTCAGGGTTCTCCGGCTCCGGTTGCAACATCGTGTTCGGTCAGACTCCCGGTTGGGAAGTGCGTCGTGTTGCGGATAGTATGATGCGGCGGCATTTTAGCGTTTTCGACTGACGCTAAGCAGTATCGCTCTTGCGAGATTTGAACGGCGGTGCACATGTATCACGCGATCGTCAAACGGATTGCCCTACAAAACTTTCTGCGAGTGAATCGGAAGGACTACGCTGCGATCTTGAAGAGCTGTTCCCCGGATGTTCATCACCGGTTTGGCGGGCATCATGCACTGGGTGGCGAGCGGCACGATCGTCAAGCGCTTGGGCGATGGTTTGAACGACTGGGCCGGCTGGCTCCTACGTTGCAACTCACAGTTCATGATGTATGGGTGAAGGGTTTCCCCTGGAATACGACCGTCATCATGCGGTGGTCCGCAGTCCAGGATCTCCCGGATGGCTCACCCTATAACAACCACGGCGTTCACATCATTCGCATGCGTTGGGGCAAGGTGTTCGATATCGACGCAAACGAGGACTCACAACTTGTTGCCGCCTCTTTGCAGGTATGGGCCGCATATGGCGTGAACGAAGCTCTTGCCGATCCAATTCTGAGTTAGCGGTGATCCCAAGGTCACAGGATTTAAACCGGCCGCCAAGCTGCCGGGCCGCCGCAATTCTTTGGTGTAGAAAGTCGTCTTGCGGTCATTTTGCGCGCATCGGTTCCGACGACACCGACGCGCGGCGTGCAGCCGCTGGCATCCGACCGATATGCTCACGCCTTGCGGCATCGCAGAGCGCAGCGGGGACCACGGACTACGGACGAAGGACCAATGACCAAGGACCAATGACCAAGGGCCAATGACCAAGAACGACTGTGCTCACCGCCTTGCGGCACCCGAGAAGGAAGCGGAACGAGCTACGTCCACGTTTCCGTCACGCCCAATGCCGTCCGCCTGGCCAAGTCGCACGTGCTCCGGCGCCTCCGGGAGGAGATGGGCGAGCTGATCGCCTGAAGCCGGTCGGCTCAACCCGTCTCTTCGGAATCGAGCAACGCCACCGTTTTGAAGATACGCAGCTCCTTGGGCCGCTCTTTCTACTTTGTCGCGCGGGCAATTCACGAACGGAGATGATCGATCAGCCGCGTGAGCAAGCGTTTGATATCAGAACGACATCACCGGCTGTCATATCTCATTTGTCGATTTGATGTCCGACACGGAGTATTCCGGCTCGTCCGGGCCGTAGGCCCGTGCGAGCTGAGATTGGCCGAAGTCTTGCCAGCTCCTTCGCTCCTCTTGCCAAGCGAGAAATCGAGCGAAGTCGATCAATTGCCTGAGGCGCTCATCCGGCAGGTCTTGCAAGAGAGGCTCGAGATCTGCACGTACGTCCATTTCACAATCCCCCGGCCCGGCGATTTTGGATTCGTGCTAAGAAATGCCCATTGTGGCTTTTGCCGCGCATTTCGATTGTATCTGGCTCGGCGAAGACCTGCCAGCGCGGAGAAAGGGAAAAGAAAGCGAAGCAATCGATCACCGGAGAGGCAGGCGCGGAACGGCCGAGGTCCGAAAACTCGGGCGGTGGCGGATGCAGCCAACGCTCTGGGTGTTCCGGGCCGGGTCGCCCCAGGGATTACTCCCTGGGGCTCCCACAGATCCGTACGTGCACATTAACGCATCCGGTTCCTCATGTTGTGGAATGTCGCTGTCCCTCACGCGATTAGGTCGTTTCGCGGTGACACGCCGATGAGGCACAGTGTCCTCGGCGTGGTTCCAGTTCCCCGTCCACAACGCGGCATCCCCTTCGCTCAAGGGGTCCGGAAGGGCCGTTCCCCCGCTTCACCGCTACTACGGGACGAAGTACCGGTCATCGCTACGGTCAATGGCGCACCGGCGTTTCAGCTCGTTCCGCGCGGAGAGGATGACGACCTGATCGATCGTCTGCTGGCGCACAATGCCGCGTTCGGCAAACTCATCACGGGACCCGCCGGGATTCAGCTTGAAGACAGGCGTGGCTCCCCAGTCCAAATGTTTCACTACCGCCAGCCCCTCCATAGCCCAAAGGCTATTGAACACTCATAGCCTTTAAGCTATAACTCCAGCATGTGGGAAGTTGCGACGACGGACGAGTTCGACGCGTGGTTCGCCGATCTAGGCGAAGACGAGCAGGTCGAAGTTATGGCCAAGGTTGAGCTCCTCAAATTGGCGGGTCCGCGGCTCGGGCGGCCGCATGCGGACACGCTCAACGATTCGAAGCACTCCAACATGAAAGAGCTTCGGGCGGACACCAGCGATCAGGTGTTGCGCATCGCTTTCGCATTCGATCCTGATCGGTCGGCCATCTTGCTGCTGGGCGGGAACAAGTCGGGTGTCAGCCAGAAGCGCTTCTATAAACAACTCATCGCCAGGGCCGACGCGCTCTATGACGAACACTTAAAGAAGATCGCCGCCCGAAAAAAAGGCAAGGGAAAGTAGCATGGCTAAGTCATTCGACGAACTGGTGAAGCGGACGACCACGAAAAGGACGCGCCAGCGGGCGGCCGCACGCACTCGCGAACTGCTGGGCGAGTTGCTGCTCAGTGAAATCCGCGAGCGGGCGGGTAAAAGCCAGCAGCAAGTCGCCGAGTCGCTGGGCATCAAGCAACCGAGCCTGTCGAAGCTGGAGAAGCAGTCCGACATGCAGATTTCGACCCTGCGCCGCATTGTGAACGCGCTGGGCGGGGAGTTGGAAGTCTCGGCGAGGTTCCCCGCGGGCACGGTGAAGATCGAACCGTTCAATGAGATGGGCAGCGGCGAGGCCGTCTCACCGTAGTACCGGAGTCCCTCGCTTCACTCGGAGAGGATGACGACTTGATCGATCGTCTGCTGGAGCACAATCCCGGGTTCGGCAAACTGCTGGACCCACGCACGCTGCGACAACAGAACCTTCCGGCAAGATGGGAAAGAGTTTTGAACGGCCTCATCCGCTGCGGATTCTTGGCCAGGTCGGGCACACCGATTACGATGCGAGCGAGGTTTTCTCAATAGCAGCCAAGCCGCCTTCGAATTGGGAACCGTGCCAGGGTGATCCCGAGGGGCGTGGTAAGAAGCGATGCTCGATCTCGGCGCGCGTCGTCCCAAACGGAAACGAAGATGGACATCGTAGCAGGCTGCGGCACAGTGCCTGGAACAGCCGGCGGCCGGTCGGTCGTAGCGATTTTGCGGGTACTACGTAAGAGGCAGGCCATACCGGCGCGCGGCTCGGATCACAGTGCTGGCGGCGCTCGCGGACGCGAGGTGGCCGGTTTCTACGGCAGCGCGCCCTCCCGACGCCCAATTGTGCAGCACCTACTCGGTTTCGAATTCGGATTTTTCTTCCGCCGACAGGCCAAAGACTTGCATCAAATTCGCACGCCGCGATTTGACTGCTTGACAAAGCGCGTGCATAATCGCCTCATGCGTTTGAGTGCGCGCGCAGCCGAACCACGTCGCCCAAACACCTCGCGCCGAAGCGTAACAAACCCCTCGTGCCGGGCAGCACGCACGATCGTTGATGCGACAAAAGGGAAAGCCGAATTGAGAACCCAATTCCTGCGCGCAGCGCGCTGCGAACTGATTCACCCAGATGACACAAAGCATTCGTCCCAGAGCAGGTTGCAACGAGCGAAGTTCGCTCCGTAAGCCGTTTCAAGAAGTGTTTTTCAAAGGCATCGCGCGCGGCGAGACGCCCGGTGAGCCCCGCCCAAATAGTGCCAGATCGTGCCAGCGCGTGCCATTTCGGGGTGGGATTATGCGCCCGCACAGGCCCTACAACCGGCATGCCGCGCGGAGGGCGCCGTCAGCAGCCGTCTTTCGCGCGGAACCGCTACAACCGTTTCAACCGTGTCAATTTCCCGCCGGGAGCAGAGGCTTGTGCCCCACCCCCCCGTGCCCCCCAAGTCACCCCCCTGTCTTCCCCCCTTCGCAAGGGGGGAGCAACCGCCGGGGGGGAAAGCCCTTGCCAGTGCCGCGCAACAAACACATGGCCGCGACGCCCCGCCATCAATCGACATAGATAAACGCGTTCGTATTCACAAGCGCCAGACAGAGGTTCTCGAGTGAGCCGCGCCGAGCGAGGAAGCCGGTCATCATCTGCCGTTCGGCATCATCCGGCGACCGGCCGAAGACGATGCGAGACACGCGCTCTACCCGTTGCCGGTTTTCGGCGCCGGCCTCGCGCGCACGCGCACGGCGAGGGCACGGGCCGCCTCCCAAGCCAGTTGGCCGTTCAAGAGGCCGAGGGCCTGCGGAGCGATCGTTGTGACCGGTCGCTGCGGGCAGCTCACGTTGGTGTCGGGCCGGTCGAAGACTTCAAAGAAGGGATAACGCAGGTTGCGCCTGACGAACACATAAAGGCTGCGGCTCTCGCGGTCCGATATCCGGGGTGATACCGGCCAGACCGACCCCTTGCTGCTTTGCTTCTTCAGCTCGGCCGGCAGCTCGGGAAAGACGGAAGGGCCTTCCATTGTCGTGTTCAACCGGCCCGAGACGGCGAGCAGGCGCATCGCGGATTGCCTCGCCGTCGAGCCGCCGGCGATTCTGACGCCATAGCAGCGTGTTTTCGGGGTCAGCCGCCGGTCCTTTGCCGGCGGCGACCGACGACTGGCAGTAAATCGCACTTGTGACGATCAGCCGATGCATCGACTTCATGCTCCAGCCATTGGCAACCAGCTCGGTGGCCAGCCAGTCGAGCAGTTCGGGATGCGAGGGCTCGTCGCCCATCGTGCCGAAATCGCTGGCCGTGCCGACCAGGCCGCGGCCGAAGTGGTGCTGCCAGAGCCGGTTGACGATCACCCGCGCCGTCAAGGGATTGTGCGGGTCGGCGAGCCAGTCGGCCAGCGCCGAGCGCCGGCCGGTCGACCGGGAGACCGGCCTCGGCCGCGCAACCGCTTGGCCGTCGCTCGGGCACAAGACGTGCGGGAAAGCCGGAACGACCTCGGCGCCCTGGCCGCGTATTCACCGCGCCGGAGGACAGTAAGTCGGCGGCGCGGTCGGGCCCGCCTCGTCGACCCCGCGAGCCTTCGGCAGCCCCGCTGGCGCCGTCCGCACGAGCCGTTCGAGATGAGCCAGCAACAGCCACCGCGCGTGCCACGTCGCCGGATCGAGCAGTCTGGCCCACTCCGCCGGCTTGATGCGGCGATCGCGCGCCAGGGCGTCATACATCAGCTCGACGTCGCGTGGGGAGCGTTCCTCGTCGCTCTTGGCAAACGCGGCCGCCGTCTCGTCGTTCAAGCCGGCGGGCGCGCCGGGGCAACGGCCTCGCGCGTCGGCGACTCAAGAGCGATGAGCATCGAGCGTACCTTGGCGACTTGCCGTTCCCAGGCTTGCAGCCGCTCCTGGTATCGTGCCGCACTCGGCGGGCGCGGCCAGCGGTAGTCGTCGCGAAACCGCGCCGGCGCGAAGAAGGCCTGGAGCGCGTAAAAGTCGGTCTGACGGATCGGGTCGAACTTGTGGTCGTGGCACCGCGCACAGCCGATCGTGAGCCCCAGGAACACCAGCCCCGTGGTCTCGGTGATGTCGTTGAGCGCATTCTGGCGCCGGAGTCCCTGGTCGTTGAGGTCGACCATGTCGGGATAACAGCGATTGAACCCGGTCGCGATGAAGGCCGCCGCGTCGCCGGGCTGCACCTCGTCGCCGGCAAGCTGCAAGCGGACGAACGCGTCGTACGGCAGGTCGCGGTTGAGGGCCTGGACCACCCAGTCGCGATAGCGCCAGGCGTCGGGACGTGCCTGGTCGAACTCGAAGCCGTCGGTCTCGGCGAACCGCGCCAGGTCGAGCCAGTGCTGGCCCCAGCGCTCGCCGAACTGCGGGCTCGCGAGCAAGGCGATCGACCACGCGCTCGTAAGGCGTCTGGGGCCGCGTCGGCGAGGAACGCGTCGAGCTCCTCGGGCGTCGGCGGCAACCCGGTCAGGTCGAAGCTCAGCCGGCGCAAAAGCGTGGCTCGGTCGGCGCGAGCGGCGAGTTGAAGCCCGCGTTCTTCGAGCCGCGCGAGGATGAACGCGTCGATCGGATTGCGTGCCCATGGTGTGTTCTTCGACTCGCGGCACGGCCGGCCGCCGTGGCCGCACAAACGCCCAGTGGTCGCGATCACCGGCCAGTGCACTCGAGCCGGCCGCTACTGCGGCAAGCCAGAACACCCAAAAGCTGGTTCCACGTCTGCGCATTTCTGCCCGGTATCAAGCCAGGATCGAGCGAATGACTTCGCCGGCGGTGTCGGTCAGGCGGTCGTCGCGGCCGTTGTGTGGGAACGTGAGCCGGGTGTGATCGAGCCCGAGCAGGTGGAGGATCGTCGCGTGCAGGTCGTGCACGTGCACGCGATCGACCGAGTGCGCGCAGGCCGACGGCGTCGGTCGCGCCGTGGACGGTGCCTCCCTTGATGCCGCCGCCGGCCATCCAGTAGCAGAAGCCGTGCGGGTTGTGATCGCGGCCCTTGCCGCTTTCGGACATCGGCATGCGGCCGAACTCGCCGCCCCAGATCACCAGCGTGCTGGACAGGAGCCCGCGGCGCTTCAGGTCCTTGAGCAGTCCGGCAATCGGTTTGTCGGTACGGCCGCACATCGTGGCGTGGTTGGCCTCGACGTCGTCATGGGCATCCCAGCCGTTGACATCGCCCGAGTAAAGCTGTACGAACCGCACCCCGCGCTCGACCAGCCGCCGCGCCAACAGGCAGCGCGTGCCGAACTCGGCAGTCCGCGGCTCATCGAGCCCGTAAAGCCGTTTGGTTTCTTCCGACTCGCGGGCCAGATCGACGGCTTCGGGAGCGGCACTCTGCATCCGGTAGGCCAGCTCGTACGCGTCGATACGCGCTTCGAGCTCGGCGTCGCGACCGCGCAGCGCGAGGTGATGGGCGTTGAGCCGGCCGATCAGGTCGAGCACACCGCGCTGATTTTCGGCAGCAACGCTCTCGGGGCGGCTGCAGGTCGAGAATCGGGCGGTCGCCGCCGCGCATCAAGGTGCCCTGATGGCTCGCGGGCAAAAAGCCCGCGCCATAGGCCGGCGGCCCGCCCTTGATTCCGCCGGCCGGATCGGGCAAGACGACAAACGCGGGCAAGTCCTGATTCTCGCTGCCCAGACCGTAGCTGACCCAGCTCCCCAGGCTGGGCTTGCCCATCAAGATCGAGCCGGTGTTCATCTCGTAGACAGCCTGGGGATGGTTGACGCTGTCGGCCCAGCACGAGCGAATCACCGCCAGGTCGTCGACGCACTCGGCGAGGTGAGGCAGGAAGTCGGAGACCTCGATTCCACTCTGCCCGAACTTGCGAAACGTCCGCTGCTGGCCAGGAGCGGATTATGAGCCACCTTGCGCCGCGTGGCCACGGGCCCGAAGCTCGCGGGCAGACGGCTCGCCGTGCAAGGCGCATGAGCTCGGGCTTGGGGTCGAACGTGTCGAGATGGCTCGGGCCCGCCGTGCATGAACAAGAAGATGACGCTCGTCGCCTTGGCCGGGAAGTGCGTCGGCCGCGTGCCACGAGAGCCAGGCGCCCCTCCGCCGCAATTGCCCCGTCGCGATGCAAGAGCCACGAAAGTGCCAGCGCGCCAGTCCCCCGCCGGCTTCCGCCAGGAAGGCGCGGCGGCAGGGCGTCCTTGGTGTCTCATGCGGCGGGAATGGGGAGGAGCGCATTCACTCGGCAGGCCCTCCGGCGTCAGTGGTGACTCGTGCATTCTACACGGCCCACGGGCTGCGGCTCCAGCCACTCCCTCAGCCGCTATCGGCAAAACCACCCGCGGAAGCAAAAACCACCAACAGCCTCTTGACTCCTCAGACGCGTTGTCTTAGACTACCCCTCAGACACGTTGTCTTGGAGCAAGGACTGGTATGAAAGAGCAGAATCGCGACGTGACCGAGGCCGAGCTGGCGCTGTTGCAGTCGCTCTGGGACGAAGGGCCGGCCACGATCCGGCAACTGGTCGAGCGGGTTTACAAGCAGAGCGGCCCATCGGTTTACGCGACGGTCCAGAAGCTGCTCGACCGGCTCGAAGCCAAGGGGTTCGTCGCGCGCGACCGCGGCGCGCCGATACATGTCTTCTCGGCGGCGATCGACCGCGACGATCTGATCGGCCGGCGGCTGCGGGCCGTCGCCGATTCGCTTGTGCGGCGGTTCGCTCTCGCCGCTACTTGACTCACCTGGTCGAGGGACGCGGGCTCTCGGAGAAAGAACGGCGCGAGCTGCGCGCTTGATCGACAAGCTCGATCGCCGGCGGGAGAAGAAGAGCAGCTAAGAGGCAAGAGAGGTCGTCGCGTTTCGCTGCGAGACGCTCACAAATGAAAGGGGTCGGTCGTGGAGACGCTCTATCGCGCGGGTCTGAGCAACGCCCTGTCTGCGACTGCGCTCGCGCTCTTGGTCGCATGCCTGGGGCGCGTTCTCGTCGCGTCGGCCGGCCGTGATGCACTGTCTCTGGCTGCTCGTGCTCTGAAGCTGATCACGCCGCCGCTTTTCGAGGTGCCGATCCCCTGGATAAGCGAATTTGCGGCCAGCGAGCCCGGCGCGCCAGAGAGCTCGTCGTGCAGGTCGAGCCCGACCTGGCTCTCGAGCCCTTGGCCGTGCCAGGTCGAAGCGCGGTGCTCGACCCGATCGTCGTTCGGGGCGGATTGGCGGCTCAAGATGCAAGGGTCGGCGAACCGGCCGTGGCCGCCGATCATGGCGCGGCCGGCCCCGTCGTCTTGCAAATCCTCGCGGTCGACTGGAGGCGGCTTGGCGTCGTCATCTGGCTCGCGGGCATCGCGGCGACGCTCTTGGTATCAGCCTGGCGCATCGCTCGGTTTCAGGTTCTCTTGCGCGAGGCCCAGCCCGTGGCCGAAGAGACTGCAGGAGCGGGTCGACGAGCTGGCCGATGAGCTTGGGCGTCTGCACGCTCCCCTTCGGTCTGGTGGGTCGGCGGCAACGCTCTCGCCGATGGTCTGGGCCGTGGGCTGGCGACCTCGGCTCTTGATCTTCCGATCGATCTCTGGAAAAGCCTCGACGAGCGCCAGCGCTCGACCCTGATCGTCCACGAGCTCGCTCATCTCTGCCGCGGCGATCATCTCGTTCGATTCCTCGAGCTCGCCGTCACAGCCCTTTACTGGTGGCACCCCGTGGTCTGGTGGGCCGCCAGGCGGGCGCTGCGCGACGTCGAGGAACAATGCTGCGACGCCTGGGTCGTCTGGGCGTTTCCCGACGCCGCCAAGTCCTACGCCGAAACTCTGCTCGAAACGCTTGATTTTCTCAACCGATCGGGACCATGCCGAGCCGCTCCTCGCGAGCGGCTTCGGCAAGGTCCGTCATCTTCGAAAGAGGTTAACCATGATCATGAACGGAACCACGCCCCGCCTGCTCGGCATCGGGGGAACGCTGGGCTCGCTCGCGCTGGGCCTGTTGCTCCTTCCCGTGAACGCGACCCTGGCGCAAAAGTCCGATGACAAGAAGGACGTTCGCGTCATCATCACCACCGACGACGACGCTCAAAAGTCGAGCGACGAGGCCGTCGTGACCGAGACCAAGACCATCAGAGGCGGCGGCGGCAGCGGCAGCGGGTTCGCTTTCGGCAGCGGAGTGGCCTCCGACGGCCGTCAGGAAATCCACCTCGAAATCAGATCGGACGATCAAGGAGCGAGCGTCACGGCCAGCTCAGTCGACGAAGCGATCACCAAGCTCAAGGCTCAGATCGAAGCAATCAAGAAAAAAGCCGACCAATCCAACAAGGACAAGGCGCTCGTCAAAGCCCTCGAGCGAGCGATCACAGAACTTGAGCACGCCGGCGAGGTCGCCGGTGAGCCCAAGACTTTCGGTGTCAGAGCCGTGAAGCCGAAGCTTGCCGTGGTCCGGATGCGCGAACTGAAGGACGGCGACGCCGACAAGCTGAGTGCGGAAACGAAAGCCGAAATCGAAAAGGCGCGCAACAAGGTCCACGACCTGGCTCAGGCCGTTCAAGCAAAGCAGAAGGAGCTCGCCGAAGCGCGCACAGCCCTCGTGCAGCTCGAGCGTCGCCGGTCCCAGATTGCGCTCGCCCGCGCTGCCGCGGCGAATGCGCGGATTGTCGTCGACGACGCGCGCTCGCGCACTCCCCTGACTGACACCCGCAAGGACGTGCGTTCGCTCCCCCCGATGATTGACACTCGGAAGAGTGCCGACGGCAAAGACGCGAAGACGCCGCCAGGTCGAGGGGCGGGTAGGAGCGACTCCCGCGCAGATCAAAAGCGAATCGACGAGCTCGAGAAGAAGCTCGAGAAGCTGCTCGAGGAAGTCGCCCGATTGAAAAACGATCGGGGCAACTGACCGGCGTCATCCTCCAACCCGGCAAATCACGCACTTGAGATACTCCGTTTCAAGACAACTTGCCGAGATAGGGTGATCAGGCGCCTGGCCGCGCTGCTCGAGAATCTGGATCGGCCGTCCGGATTGCTCGGCAGCGCTGCCCAGCACCTCGACAAACAATTCGCGCCCGATCAGCCCCGAGCACGAGCAGCTCACGAGGATTCCGTCGGGCTCGAGCACGTCGAGCGCAGCCAGGTTGAGCCGCAGGTAGCCTTTGAGCGCGCGCTCGACGTCCTTGGCCTGCCGCGCATACTTGGGAGGGTCGCAAATGACGACGCCGAATCGTTCTCCCTCGTTGCGCAGCCGCTCGAGAATCGCAAGCACGTCGCCGGCCTCGAACTGGGCCTGGCCGAGCCCGTTGACCGGCGGCATGACGGTGAGCCAGCTCGATCGCCGCAGCCGAGCTGTCGACCCCGAGCGTCGCGACGCGGCGTCGCCGATTCGCAAAGCTGCAAGCGAAAAGCCGCCCGTGTAGCAGAACAGGTCGAGCACGCGCCGGCCTCGACAATAACCGGCAACCGCCTGGCGGTTGACCCGCTGATCGAGATAGAAGCCTGTCTTCTGCCCCGGCAGCAGGTCCACAAGATAGTGAAGTCCGTGCTCGACGATCGCGACCGGTCGCTGCGGGATCGAGCCGATGGTGCACCTCCTCGCCGGGCGTCAGTCCCTCTTTGCCGGCGATTCCTCGCTCGGTACGGGCGACGATTCCCTCGGCGCCGGTGGCTTCGGCCAGCAGCCGCAGAATCAAATCGCGATGCGCATAGAGCGCCAGGCTGGTGAACTGCACGACGAGCCAGCGGTCGTACCGGTCGACCGTGAGGCCCGAGAGGCCGTCTCCCTCGCTGAATACAAGCCGGTAGCCCGTTCCTGGTTCGCCCAGACCGAGCACGCCGTGCCGCAGCCGCACCGCCGCAGCCAGGGCCTGCGACCAGAACGCCTCGTCGATCGGACCGTCGTCCCAGCGATAGAGCCGGACGCGAATCGCGCTCTGCGGGTTATAGAGCCCGCGCGCGATGAATTGCCCCGTGTGCGTCTCGACGACGACTTCGGCTCCCGCCGCCGGGTCGCCCGCTACCCGCTCGATTGACGACTCAAACACCCACGGATGACGCGCGAAGAAGGGCGCGCTCGGCGCGGCTTGAGGACGACACGGCCCGTAGGTTCCATCGCACTGGAGGCTCAAGAGTCGCTCGACCAAACCGTCGACGGCGCCATTTTCTGCGGAAACCCTTCAGGGGTTGATCGTCGATTCGCGGCTGGTCGCTTCAAACTCGGCAAGATAGGCCAACGTCCGGTCCAGTTGAGATCTTCAAATGTCTGAACGCGCAACAGGCTCCGAATGCGGCACAGCAGCTCGATCTTGTTCACAGGCTTGGTCAGAAAATCGTCGGTGCCCGCCTGAGCACGCCGCGCTCGAAGTCGGCGGCTTCATTGAGCGCAGTCACCATCAGGATCAAGAGGTCTTTCGTTTCGGGATTGGCGCGCAGCTTCTTGCACACTTCGAATCCCGACAGCCGAGGCATCATCACGTCGAGCAAGAGCAGATCAGGGGCAAAATCTTCGACGACTTCGAGCGTTTCTTCACCGTCGTGGGCCGTGCGGATCTCGCAGTCGAAATCGCTGAGATAGGCTTCCAAGAGCTCGACGTTCTGTGCGTTGTCGTCGGCGATCAGGATCTTGGGGGCAGCTGGAGAGTGATCCAAAGTCCGTCCTCCTCCGCGCATCCGGCCAACCAACAACCGACTCAGCCGGAACTCGATCAAGCCGCCCAGAGCACCGACAGGTTCACGGGCGCCACCGCCTCACGGTGAACGGATCGAGAGAAACACGCAGAAAATGAAGTCGCTTTCACCAGAAAATGGTGTGTCGCGCCGTTCGAGCGCTACCGTAATCTTATCTGGAACCAGAAACAAGCAAACCCGCGGGTGGGCAAACTCATTGGCTGGCACAGATTCCCCATTCTAACGGCCGCAACGTGCCGCGAGAATCGGAAAACCGAGTCCACGTGGCCGCCTGGGCCAGGCGCGGCGCTCTTTCTGATAGGGGGCGCGTCGGAGAGTCGAACGACCGACACCGACTGCACGTAGTAGAAGGAAATCCGGGTTGTCGCACGGTTGCCAGCAGGCATCGTTGTGGTACAATTGTAGAGTGTTGGGCGGATCGGCAGTTGTTAAGCGTCTTCTTGTCCGCCGGAGCCTTCTTCGTCCGAGAGGAGGCAACCGCAGTGCCCTTGCGCGACATTGACCGCAAGCTGATTGATCGCTGCCTGCGGAAGGAACCGGGTGCCTGGAAGGACTTCGTCGATCGGTACATGGGACTGATCTACCACGTGATCCAGCACGTCGCTTACGCGCGCAGCCGCCTTCTCACTGCTGAAGACGTCGAAGACATCGCCGCCGAGATCTTGCTCAAAATCGTCGACTCCGATTACGCCGATCCTCAAGAACTTCAAGGGAATGAGCTCGCTTCCGACCTACCTGACGGTGATCGCCCGGCGAATCTGCGTCAAAGAGCTGGTCAAACGTCACCGCGAGGAAGAGCTCGGCCATACGAACGCCCACCGCGCATCGGTCGACGACGGAGCCTCCGACGAGGTCGAGGCAATCCTCACCGCCGACGAAGTCGAGCGCATGCTGGAAGACCTGACGCGACCGCGAGGCGGAAGTCGTTCGGACTCTATCACCTCAAATTCATGAATTACCGCCAGATCGGCAAACAGCTTGGCCTTACCGAGAACTCGATCGGGCCGATTCTGGCCAAAGCGCGCAAGAAGCTGCGCGAGGCTGCCGAGCAAGAGCAAAGAGCCGGTTGAGCCGGCGCGGCCGGCGCACGCACGCCGCGCTTACCGCCCGATCGGGCTCGAGGAAGCGGCATACCAGGCCGCGCTGGCGGCCCGCATCGAGTCGCTCTCGGGCGACACCGGCAAGGGAGCGGTGATGAGCTCGTCGAGCATCCCCGGCTTTTGGACTGCTGAATTCTGACTGACGACCGGATCGGCGTCGTCGGCCTGCGCAGGCTGGTCGGGCAGCGGCGTCGGCTGCCCCAGCCGCACGCCGTTTCGTCGCTCGGGCGGCGGCAGTGTTTGCCGCACCGACGTCCGCTGGTCTTTCAATTGCCGCCGGCTCAGCTCGGCGAGGTTCACGCGCTCGTAGCCCTGTACCTCAGGCTCGACAAACAGGCGAGCGCTTTTGGATGAGTCAAACTGATTGATCTTCACGTCCTCACGCCGCAACAGAACGTCCAGGGCGAGCTGGTCGCGTTTCCAGTCGAGCTGGACTCTCTCGGGAAGGTAGCAGGTTTCTGCACTCGCGTCGGCGGCACGTGTCGAGGTCGAAGTCGTTGTAACCCTTCACATCGGCCTGAGCCAGCAGCACCTGGGGATTTCCCGCGTAAATACGGTGCTCCTTGATGCGACGAGTCTTGTCCCAGACGACCATCATCCGCGTGTACCGTTCGCCACCGCTGCGCGTGGCCGGAAAGACAAGTGCTGTCGTGCCCGCTTCGGTACCTTTCTTCGCCGTGATCTGCGCGGCCTCCTCGCGAGTGATCGGTTGCAAGCCAAGCGCCTCGATAATCCAATCAGGCTGGTGCGTCAGCACGAGAGCACTCGCATTCAGCTCGGAATACCGGCACCAGTAAATCGCGCGGTCCTTGTCGTTCTGCACCCAGAACCAGAATTCCTCGTCGTTGGAGCCCATGTCGGCCTTCTTGTCGCCCATGCTCCGGAGCTCGAGCTTGAAGTTGCGCGGGCGCTCGAGCGCCAACCACCCGTCGGCTCGTGTGCGCGTCATGCGGCCGGCCACGCCGATCGATGGCTTGGCCGTAACGCTTTTGATCAGCTCGGCGTTGCGGTTATGTTCCGCCACGAATCCGTCGACGTCAAAGGCCGGCCGCGCCGGCGGCTTCGGCGTCATGGACAGCGAGCCGTTGTTGAACGCGCGGCAGCCCGAAAGCCCCAGCGTCAACGAAATCGCGAGCACCATGCGCTCGGCGACTTTCATGGCCCGCTCCCCGGAAAAACCCCGTTCAGGCGCACTTCGTACCGCTCTGTTAATTATGAACGATGAACTCAACGGGAGGTGGCGTACTGAAGGGACAGTTAACTTAACCCAAGCCCAGTTTTGGAACAAGGGCGAACTCGCGGACGATCTTTCCCGGTCCCTTCAAACTGCGCAACCCACCAGAGCTCGTCGTCGCGGCGGTTGGCGGCGATGTCAGTTCTTGGCGGGCTTCGTGGCGCGGGGCTCGTTCGACGGATGTCGCTTCTTGGCTTGTTCTTCGTACTTGGCCCGCATTTCCTCGGCCTGTTTGCGCATGATGTCCATGAAGTCGTCTTTTTCGCCAGGCTTGGTGAGGTCCTGGCCCGACTTGGTGACGGCGAGGAAGGCGATGCACATCTCATCGGTGGTCTGCTCGCCCCATTTGACGACCACGGGGGGCTTGTGCGGGTTCCTGGGGTTCGAGGCCGAGTTGTCGTAATGCGAGACCAGATAAACCAGCGAACCTTTGGGTATCTCGAGCGACTTCTGGAACTGATAGGTGATCTGCCAGTTGAAGTCCCAGTCGGGGACCTTGATCAGCTCTTGCACGCGGCCGTCGGGGAACTTGACGGAGACTTGCATGTCCTTACCCAGGAGGTGCATGTGCGGCGTGATGCCCCAGGCGGTCACGTCGACGGGTACTTCCCAGGCGGCCTTGACTTCGACATTCGACTGGCCTGGCTGCAACTCCAGCCCGGGGTTCAGCACCACACCCCAGTGCATGACTTGCTTGACGGGCTTCTTGGCGAAGTAGATGCCGATCTGGCTGCGATCGGTCTCGGCTTTACCCTGTGTGTGGTAATGAACCTGAATGATGATGTCGCTGTTCTTCGGGAGCGATCGGCCGATGCCATCGGGCAGGAACACCGCCAGGTTGCCGGGCGCCCATCCGCCCAGGCCGCCGTGAATCGGCTCTCCCGGTCCGCCGTAGCAGGTGTAACCCGGCCCCGGCTCGGCGGCGTCGCGCTCGCGGGCCTTACCCGAAACGTCAACGTATGCCAGAATATGGTGCACAACGCGGCGATTGCCGGGCCGATATTCGACGGCCGCGACGTACTGGTCTTTTTCGAGCTTGGTCGGCGCCACGAAGCAGCGGTAGATGTCCTCTCCCTGGGTCGGGACGGTGAAATCGGCGCCGGTATCGATCACCAGATCGGGAGTGCCAAGCTGCCAGCCTTCGGGAAACTTGGGGGACGGCGGCAACAGTGCGCGGTCGCCTTCAGGCGCGTCGGCGTGGGCCCAGGCGACCAGGGTGTTCACGTCGGCTTCCGAGAGCGTGCGGGCATCCTTGAACTTGACTCCCACGTGCGGGTCGGCCTTCCAGGGAGGCATCTGCCGGCTCTCGGCGACCGTGGCGATATCGCTGGCGCGCTTACGCGCCTGCTCGTAGGTCTCGAGCGCAAACGGAGCGACCTGGCCCGGCCGGTGGCATTCCTGGCAGTTCTTTTGCAGGATCGGAGCCACATCCTTGCAGTAGGTCGGCGCCGCGGCATCTGCAGGAACTTCGGGGAGCGGGCACCCAACGGCCGCCACAACGGGCGCCGTCACTTCCTTGCCGCTCAATACCGCCGTGATTGCATCCTTCAGGTCGGCGTGCGAAGCGACTGCGTTACGCTGGCGGCGCGCGACGAACTGGTCGTCAATTCGGCCGTGATAGCGCACCTTGCCGTCGGTATCGATCACGAATGCCTCGGGCGTCACCTTGGCCCCCAACTTGCGGGCGAGAGTTCCCTTGCGGTCGCGCACGATCTGCAGCTTCAAGTGGAAGTCGCGCGCGTGCGTCTGTGCGTCGGAATCGCTCAGGTCGGGATCGACGCACACGCCGATCCATTTGACCGACTTGGCGGGGAACGCATCCATGAGCGTCGACAGCGTCGGACTGTAACTGTTGGAGATCGGGCACTCGGTCGAATAGAAGACCAGCACGGTCACGCCCTGCGCGGCGCGGCCAGATCGACCTGCCGGCCGGAAAGATCGCGTAGAGAAGCCGCCTTCCTTCCGGAAGTATCACCGCCTTGGACCGCCACACTCGCTGCGATCAGAAACAACCAAGGGCCCGCAAGGGCAAGCCTTGAGCATTCGAAGCCGTTGAAAGTCTTGACGGACATGGTGCGTGGTCCTTGTTCTGATCGACAACTCTTGGGGCCTCGTGGTCGCTCGCCCCCCCGTGATCCGTTTCACCGAACGCAAAGGGCCCCGATCGCTAGTATAGATGATTCGGAGCCGGCTCTCTTCCATTGGGTCACATAACACTGTTAAGTGAAACCGATGGAACGGGTCGGGTCAAGACCAAGTCGGTCCGCGCAGCGCGGGCTGGCGATGCGCGGACCGAAGTGCCGGCCGTGTGCAGCGTGAAGATTAAAAGAAGAGGTGGGCCCGCCACCAAAGGGTGTTGGCGGTCGAAGTGGTACCTTTCGAGGACGTAAGGTTTTTCTGCAAGATTTCACGAAAAAAGCAGCGACGACTCCAGGCATGGATGAAGCTATGCTATGTCGTTTCGAAGACGGCGACCGAATGCGGAGATCAGCGTGCCGGCAGCCGGGAAACGTCGGCTTGTGGGGGAGGGGCGGCGTGATGCTCGCCGGGTTCGAGCGCCGCCGCGCCAGCCATGAGCCCAAACCCCAGAAGGAGCGCGATCGACAGCTTGAGCCGGTCGTGCGAGTGAAACTGAAGCTCTGGCAACAGATCGGAGAGGGCGATGCAGAGGAACGTGCCCGCCGAGAAGGCGAGGGCCGATGACGTGATCCGCGATGCCAGGCCCGGGCCGAGTCGCACCGAGCCCGAGCGCAAACGCAATCACGCCCGCCGGAATCATCAGGGCAAAGCGCGAGGTTGACGAGATGCGCCAGCCGGCGATCTGATCCGCTCCGGAGCATGAGCGAAGTGATCGTCAATGCGTCGGCCGGCTTGTGCACAAGGGTGGCGACAAAGACGCCCAGCCCGCGGCGCCAAGCCGCGAGCCCCGTTCAAAATCGGCCGCGACGGCGCTCGCCAGCGCCACCCCACCCACGAGCGAATGGACCACCAGACCAAAAGCAGCCGAGCCCCACGACAACGCGCCGTTTGAATTGCCGGCCGATGGGTCCGAATGCGGCTGGTTCCCGGCGCGGAACGACCGCTCGGCGCACTCGTGCTCGTGATGGCGATGCTCGTCGGACCGATCGTCACGGCCACCCGAAGGTTGATGGTGCGGCACTTCGTGCTGGTGAAATGAGAAAAACCGCTCCAGGAAGAAAAGAGACAGCAGTCCGACGGCAGCCCACGAAATCGTCGCCGACGATCCAACCCGCACAGCCTCGGGCATCATGTGAAAAAACGCGGCCCCCAGCATCGTCCCTGCCGAAAAGCTCAGGTAAACTTGCAACCGGGTGTGGTCGAGCACCCTGCCGAGCGGGAACAGTCCGCCCAGGACGCTTACCGTCACGATGGCCAGGCAAAACCCGCCGAGCGTGATCGCCATCTCAATTACCTGGTGAAACGTTCGACTCCCACGCACGCTCAGATGGAGCGGCCCAATCTCTCACGTTGCCTAGGAGAGCCGGCGCTCGCCCGTCTCTGCGCGGGATACAATCCCTTGTGGCGGCACGCGCCTCGCAAGAAATAATAGCGAGTAGTCAGGGCTTTAGGACCAAGCTCGAGCGAAGCACTCGACTGATCGCAGACAGCCACTCAAGACCGACGCACGATAATCAAGGTGTTCCAATGTCGAAGCTCAGTGAAGCGGAAATCGTCGAGCGGCTGCCGCAGGCCAAGGGTTGGGACCGTCATGGCGACATGCTGGTGCGGACCTGGCAGTTCCCATCGTTCCGCCGCGCCATGGAATTTGTCGAACAACGTGGCCGCCCTGATCGAAAAGACCGACCACTATCCCGACCTGATCGTGAAGTACCGCACCGTCCGGATCGAGATGTCTACGCACGACTTGGGCGGACTGTCCGAGCGCGACTTCGCAATGATCGCCGCGATCAACGAGATCCCACCGATCGTTGAGCGCAGCCCTCGCGCCAAGCGTGCCTGGCTCTGTATCCAGAGGCCCGGCAGTCCCTGCCGCCGCCCTACAGTGAACGACCGCGCTTGACTGAACGCGAGCCAACCGGCCGCCCTGGGTTGAGATCAGTCTTTCGTTGAGCTCTTCGGGACGCTTCGGGCCCGACTGGCCCGGCGCGAGGCGCCGATACTTGGTCTTGGGAAGGTTATACACACCCACGGCGGGCGACCACCGCTCGTCTTCCTGCAACACGCGCAAGCCGCTCGCGCGCGATAAAACGTTGCGTGCGCGTGCCAAGCTGCCCGCCTTCTTCAGACTCTTGTCCAGCGACATCGTTTCCTCGAAGAAACAAACCAAAACCGACAGCTCGACGAGCACCAGCGGCGGCTCGTCGGCCATGCCTTTGACGCCTAAATCCTGCGCACAAGTGCAATGAAATCTCATATTACCGTCCGCCGACTCACGCGGCAAGCGAGGGCCGATTTCCGGCGCTTTCGCCGCATCATGAAACGGAAGCGCCCATATATAAGTGCTCGCTAGCATCTATAGCCTTGGGGATCTTGCTGCTCATACAGCGGTTCGGGGATAGAGCCCAGGACGCCCGGGCCGCAAGCTAAGGCCAACCAACCTAGCGGGCGGCATCTCGCTTCGGATCGCCTGATCGCGTAGAGATATCCCACGCGAAGAAAGCCGCAACTCCCACGACCAGCGAGCCGACCGCGTAAAGCAAGACCTCGAGCTCGGAAGTGGCAAACACGAACAGCCAGCCGGCGAGTGCCACCAAGGCCGGCAGCGGGAAGAGCGGCATCCGGTAGCCGTGCAGCCGGTCCCGACTGCTTTGGCCCGTACGTAGATTACCGTCGCGATTTGACCGACAAACTGGATGAAGATCCGCGACGCGAGCAAGGCGGCAATCACCGTTGCCAGGTCGGCCAGGCAGGCCAACATCGCCAGCCCGCTCACCAGGAGCAGCGAGCGGTCCGGGAAATGGCCGGTCGGGTGGGTGTGCGCGAACGCCCGGAAAAAGTGGCCGGCCCGCGCCGACGCATAAGGCACGCGGCTATAGCCCAACAAGGCTGCAAACGTCGAGGCCAGCGCCGTCCAGATGATCATCACGGTGGCAAGCCCGGCCGCCCGCGGGCCGTGCACGCGCAACATCAGGTCGCTGACGACGTGCGACGAGCGGACGACTTCGCGCCACGGCAGCACGCCCATGATGCCGATGTTCATCACCAGGTAGAGCAGCGCCACCACGATCACCGAGATCATGATCGAACGCGGGATCGTGCGTGACGCGTCGGCGACTTCGTCTCCCAGGTAACAGATCTGGTAGTAGCCCAGGAAGTCGTACATCGCGATCGCAAGTGCCAGCCCCAGGCCCATCGCGGTGCGGTCGATCGATCCGCCACGCTCCCGCCGGAAAATCGAAAGCCAGCGCCGCGTCGAAGTGGGTCAGCCCGGTGACGATGACCCACGCCACCGTGACGAGCATGCCGATCCAGAACGACAACCATCAGCCGCCCTGCGACCGCGATCCGGCGGTACGCCGAGGATCGTCACCAGCACCATGATCCCCATCGCGGCAACCTGGCCCCAGGCCACGTCGAGCCTTGATCGCCGGCAACAGCTCGCGCCCAGTTCCACGCCGGGCTCGGCGAGCACCGGTAAGAAAAACCCCAGGTACTTCGCCAGGCCGATGGCGCCGGTGGCGACTTCCAGGGGGCCGCTGAACAAGAACTGCCAGACAAACACGAACTTGAGCAGCCGCCCCAGCCGCGACTGTCCGTAGGCCGCGTCGTAAAAGTGGTAGGTTCCTCCCGAGCCGGGAAAGCCGCCGCGAGCTCGCTCCAGACCATGCCGTCGGCCAAGTGCAACCGCTGCACCCAGTATCCAGCCGATCATCGACTGCGGCCCGCCCATCGTATCGACGAGGGTCGGGATCGTGATGAACGGCCCGATGCCGACCATCATCGACATGTTCAGGCTGACGGCTTGCAGCAAGCCCAATCGTCGCTCGAGCATCGACGAGCCCCTCGTTTCGCTCTGCGGCCGAGCCGGTGATCACGGGCGAGCGACATCTTAACCTCGCCGCGAACGGCACGTCAGTCTGGAGCAGCCGGAGTCGCTGATGGCGCAGCCCACGAAATCGAGGGATCACTTCCAGAAGTGATCGCGTTCGTGGGCCGGGGCGTCTCGCCCCGTGTCGTCGTACAGATTGCTCGGCGCCGTAGATCAGCGTCTTGAAGGACTCTAGGGAAAGGGCACGACGAACGAGATGCGGATGCGGCATTTCTTCAAAAGTGGCTTCTGCACCGACACCACCACTCCTTCGGTGCCAGACCGCCGGCGCGAGATCGGTGGGCATTCATCCAGATCGGCTCCCCCTCCGCCCGGCCACGATTCGTGGGAGCATCGATCAGGCAGCCGCTGGTCGACAGATTGATCAATCGGGCCGCGCGTGGTCTGGAACTGCCCGTCCTCCCACCATCCGACCGAGTGCATCCTGATGGAGCAACGGGATAGCGGCAGACCCTGCCGCCGTCGGTATCGCGGCCGGCCACGCGATAAACGCCGCTGTCCGGTCAAGTAGCGGGGGACACCCATGGGGTTCCTGCAAAGACGTCGGCCATGAGGGATGGAACAGCCGCCGGCTCTTTCGGTCAATGCCCCAGGCACCGGGGCGGCGCCGATCGCCGGCACTTTTTAAAGCCTAGGACTCTTGCGCGAATCGTGTCAAAGCCGATTCAGGGGTTGGTTGCCAGGCCGGCAGCCGCGCCGCTCAAACGAGGGCCGCCGGCACCCCCTCAAACGCGGGTCATGACCAGCGAGGCGTTCTGGCCGCCGAAGCCGAAGCTGTTGGAAAGGGCCGTCTCGAGCGGCATCTCGCGGGACGTGTTCGGCACGTAGTCGAGGTCGCAGTCGGGGTCGGGGGTCGCCAGGTTGATGGTCGGCGGCACGACGCCGCGCTGGAGCGACAGCGCGGTCGCCGCGGCTTCGACGGCCCCCGAGGCACCGATCAAGTGGCCGATCATCGACTTTTGCGAGCTCATCGGGATCGAGGCGGCGCGGTGGCCGAACACGCGCTTGACCGCGACGGTCTCCATCAGGTCGTTGAGCTTGGTGCTGGTGCCGTGGGCGTTGATGTAGTCGATGTCGGCGGGGTCGAGCCGGGCCTCGCGGAGCGCCGCCGTCATCGACAGCGCCGGCCCCTTGCCCTTCGGGTTCCGGCCGGGTGATGCCGAAGGCGTCGAACGACGAGCCGTAGCCGGTGATCTCGGCGTAGATCGGCGCGCCGCGCCGCCGGGCGCGTCGGTAGCTCTCGAGCACGAGCACCGCCGCTCCTTCGCCCAGCACGAAGCCGTCGCGCTCGGCGTCGAACGGCCGCGAGACCTCGGTCGGCGGCCGGATCGACGTGCTGACCGCCTTCATGGCCGTGTACGCCACCAGAAGCTGGGGATCGAGCCGGCTGTCGCAGCCGCCGGCCAGCATCACGTCGGCGTCGCCGCGCGCGATCAGCCGAAACGCCTCGCCCACCGCCTGCGTCCCGGCCGCGCACGCCGTCACGATCGTGTTGTTCGGGCCCATCGCGTGCTGGAGGATCGAGATGTGCGCCGCCGCCATGTTCGGCAAGTGCTGGAGCAGCCAGAGCGGAAAGATCGACTCGGCCCGCGCCGTCGTGAACCGACCCATGTCGAGCGACCCGTCGCTGCCCACGCTCTTCAAGATCGGGTCGACCAGCTCGCCGACGTCGACCGGCGTGATCCCCGCCCCCATGCAGACCCCGAACCGCGCCGGGTCCAGACGGCTGGTGTCGAGCCCCGCGTCCTCGACGGCCATGCGCCGCCGCCCCTACCGCGAACCGCACCGCCCGGCTCATCAACTTCAGGTTCTTCTTGTGCTCACCCAGAAACGGCAGAACGTCGAAGTCTCTTCACCTCGCCGGCGATCTTGATGCTCAAGCCCGACGTGTCAAAACTCTGGATGAAATCGACGCCGGAACGCCCCTCGAAGATGGCCTCGCCGAACTCACGACGGCCAATCCCATTCGGCGCGACCACGCCGACTCCGGTCACGACCACGCGGTGCATTTTTTCCCCCACCCTCGTTCGTCGCTGCAATACTCAATGGTGTCGTGTGGGCGTTTCCTGCTCATCAGTCCTGTCCCTCCGTGGTCGATCAAGGTAGACTGAGTCGCCTCGCGGCTCGAATCCCCGATCCGATCGGCGGTCGATCAGACTGCACCGCGAGCATTTCGATCGCCGGCATTGCCTTCTGTCTACGCATCGACTCGACCACGTCAGGCCAGCTCGATCCAACGCCACAGGATCGCTTATGAGGGATTGCCCTGTTAGCATAATTTACCACGCGAGGACAGCGTTCAGCAAATCGTTTGAGAGACTTGGGCAACCTGCGCGAAGGCGGCAAGTTCATGATCCTCGGCGACATCGAATGCGGAACGCGTTCCGGAGTCGATCGGGTCTCGTTCGATACTCGTGACGGTCTTGCTGACAATCGCAGGGGGATTGGCCATGCCGTTAGGACTTGCTGCGCGTTCGACGCTTGATTGAGCCGTCGGCCACGCTGGCGATGGGTGCCGAGGCGAGGCGGCTGAAGGCCAAAGGGATCGAGGTCCTCGACTTCGCGCTGGGCGAGCCCGATTTTGATACGCCGGCGAACATTCAGGAAGCCGCGTTCAAGGCGATCCGGACGGGCCAGACGCATTACACGCCGCCGGCGGGCATTCCCGAGCTCCGGCAGGCGGTGGCCGCGCACTACTCCGAGCATCACGGGCTGCCGACCGAAGCCGCCCAGGTTGTGATCTCCAACGGGGCGAAGCACTCGATCCACAACGCCCTCATGGCGGTCTGCGGGCCGGGCGACGAGGTGATCATTCCCGCTCCCTACTGGGTGAGCTATGCCGACCTGGTCAAGCTGACCGGTGCGACGCCGGTCGTCATTCCCACGTCCGAGGCCGATGGCTTCAAGCTGACGCCCGACCAGATTCCTGGCGGCCGTCACTCCGCGCACCAAGCTGCTCATGATCAACAGCCCCTCCAACCCGACGGGCGTGGTCTACGACCGTGCCGAGCTCGACGGCCCTGGCCGACGCGGTCCTGCAGACCGACGTCGGCGTCCTTTCCGACGAGATCTACGAGCAATTGACCTACGGAGACGCCCGGCCCACCTGTTTCGCGACGCTGCGGCCGGGTCTCGCCGACCGGACGATCACGATCTCGGGAGTCAGCAAGACCTACGCCATGACCGGCTGGCGGATCGGCTGGGCGGTGGCGGCCGAGCCGGTCGCGAAATTCATGGGCGACCTCCAGAGCCAGGAGACGAGCAACCCCTGCTCCGTCAGCCAGTGGGCGGCCCTCGAGGCGGTCACCGGGCCGCAGGATTCGGTCGCGCTGATGAAAGCCGAGTTCCAGAAGCGGCGCGACTTATGTGCTCGAGCGCATCGAGTCGCTGCCGGGCGTGACCTGCCTTCCGCCCGGCGGTGCCTTCTATGCGTTCATGAATATCTCGGCCCTACTTCGGCCGAACGCTGGGCGGCAAGCCGATCGCCGATTCGACCGCGTTCTGCATGGCCGCCCTCAGCGAAGCTCAGCGTCGCCCTGGTCATGGGCTCGGCCTTCGGCGCCGAAGGATACGCCCGGCTCTCGTTCGCCACCAGCATGCGCACGCTCGAACGCGGCTTCGATGCACTCGCGCACCTCGTCCAGGGCTGAAAGTCTTTTCGTGATTGTGCTACATTGGAACGTGCCTGAGGCCCGCGCTTTCGCGTGACTGTGTTAGGGGAGGTGATCATGGCATCGGCGGGCGCGCAGCACCCGGTATACTCCCGAAGAATACCTTGCCTTGGAGCGAAAAGCAGACTTCAAGAGCGAGTATCTGAACGGCTTTATCACCGCGATGGCCGGGGGGACCGATGCACACAGCCTGATCGCCGCGAACTCGATCCGGGAGATCGGGCTGACGCTGAAAGGCCGGCCTTGCCGGGTTTACGACAGCGACATGCGCGTCCTGGTCAGCGCGATTGGCCTTTACACCTATCCCGACGCCGTGGTCGTTTGCGGCGAATCGAAGTTTCTGGACGACCTAGCGCGACACGCTCTTGAATCCGACGGTCATCATCGAAGTGCTGTCGCGTTCGACAGCGGCCTACGATCCGGGTGACAAATTCGCACACTATCGAAGGCTGGAAAGCCTGGCGAATACGTACTCGTCGCTCAGGACAAGGTGATGGTCGAGCGCTTCACCCGACGGGGCACCGATTGGCTGCTAACGGAGATAAATCAGCTCGACGACGCCTTGAAGCTGGAATCGCTCGATTGCGAAGTTGCCTTGCGCGAGGTATATGCGAACGTTGAGTTTCCGGCCGAGCCCGGTCTGGCATAATGGCGACCTATCTGAATTCTTCGGAGGCAACCGTGGGATCGAGGACCGTGAGAAACCGCGCCGTCGTGGCAGCTCTTGGTGTCCTGTTGTGGCCCGGCACGCGGCCTGGGGCGACGAATCGCACCCGAAGGCGTCGCAGCCTGACCATCAGGTCAAGATCGAGTTCGACCGCCGCATTCCGCTGCGCGACGGCGTGACGCTCTCAGCCGATCTCTACCGTCCCGATGCCGGCGGCCGCTTTCCGGTCATCCTCACACGCACCCCGTACTTGAAGACGCCCCGCGATAAGGAGGGGCTCGAACGCCTCAAATATTTTGCCTCGCGTGGCTACGCCCTTGTGGTCGCCGACGTGCGCGGCCGGGGCGACTCGGGCGGGGTGTTCGTGCCTTACCGCGACGAAGGCCGCGACGGCTACGACGCCATCGAATGGTGCGCGGCACAACCCTGGTCGAGCGGCAAGGTCGGCACTTTGGGCGGCTCGTACACAGGCAAGAACCAGTGGCTGGCCGCGCTCGAGCAGCCGCCGCACCTCACCGCGATGGTCGCGATGGTCACACCCTCCGACCCGTTCGTCGAGTGGCCCACGGGCCTTCCGATCCCCATGGACATCTCGTGGTACCATTTCACCTCGGGGCACGTGCTCCAGAGCCTCGACGCAGTCGACTGGAACAAGATTCACCATCACCTGCCCATGGTCACGATGGACGAGGCCGCCGGCCGCTCGCTGCCGCAGTGGCGCGAGATGTTTCAGCACGCCCGGCTCGACGAGTGGCGGGAGCCTCTGCGCTATCAGAACAAGTTCGACCGCGTCCGCGTGCCGGTGATGCACATCTCGGGGTGGTATGACGACGAGCAAATCGGCACGCCGCTCAACTTCGCCGGGATGGCCTCCCACGGGGCAACGGAAGAGGTGCGCCGGTCGCAGAAGCTGCTGATGGGGCCGTGGCCGCACGGTGTGACGACCCAGCCAACCAAGCTCGGCGAGGTCGACTTCGGCGCCTCAGCCAAGATCGATCTGCCCGCGGCCCTCCTGCGGTGGTACGACCACTGGCTCAAGGGAATTGATACCGGCCTCATGCGTGAGCCGCCCGTGCGAATCTTCGTGATGGGTGCCAACAAATGGCGCGACGAGCACGCAATGGCCGCCGGCCCGCGCGAAGGGCGTGAAGTACTTCCTGCACGGCCAGGGCCGGGCCAACAGCCTCTACGGCGACGGCTCGCTGTCGACGGCTGAGCCTTCGAGCGAGCCCAAAGACCGTTACACCTCTGATCCGCAGCGCCCCGTGCCATTTATCACCGAGCCGACCTTCGCCCAGATCGGCGGGCCTGACGACTACCGACCGGTGGAACGCCGCGACGACGTACTCGTCTACTCGACCGAGCCCTTGGCGGAGGACACCGAAGTGACTGGTCCCGTAGGAGTCCAGCTTTATGCCTCATCATCCGCGCCCGATAGCGACTTCATGGCCAAGCTGCTCGACGTCTGGCCCGAGGGCTACGCCCAGCGGCTCTGCGATGGCATGGTCCGCGCCTCGGTTCCGCGAGGGCATGGAGCATCCTTCGCTCATCGAGCCGGGCCGAATCTACGCTTATGACATCGACTGCTGGAACACCAGCCAGCTCTTCAAGAAGGGCCACCGCATCCGCCTCGAGATCGCCTCGAGCGGCTTCCCGAAATACGACCGCAACCCCAACACCGGCGCTCCCCTGGGCCAGTCGTCCGAAACCAAGACTGCCGACCAGACGATCTACCACGACCGCGATCATCCTTCCCACGTAATCCTGCCGATCGTGGTCGCCAAGCCGTGAGGGCGTTTCCAAATCTCAACCCAGGCCATCCTGCACGACGGGATTGACCAGCGTGCCGATGCCGTCGATCGTGATCCGAACGACGTCTCCCGCCTTCAGGCTGAAGTCATCCGGCGGCACGATCCCGGTGCCGGTCAAGCAGGATCACCCCGTGCGGAAAGCGATTGTCCCGGCCGAGCCAGTCGATCAGCTCCTCGAACGCGCCGGGCCATCCGGGCAATACTCGTCTCTCCCGGTGAATGCGTCGTTCCCCCGCGCGATCGATCTCCAGCGCGATGCCGATCTGGCGCGCGTGCGGGCATGGCCTCGGCCAGCGTGATCCCCGGCCCCAGCGCGCAACATGCGTCGTAGACCTTGGCCTGCGGCAGGTAGAGCGGGTTCTCGCCCTCGATGTCGCGGGCGCTCACGTCGTTGCCGATCGTGAAGCCGACGAGCTCGAGCGACGGACTCAAGACCAGGGCCAGCTCGGGCTCCGGAACACACCACTTCGAATCGCGACGAACCCGGATCGGCTCGACCGGGCCCCACGACCCGGCTCGGCGTCGCCTTGAAGAACAGCTCCGGCCGATCGCGCCGATAGACCCGGTCGTAAAACGTCGCCGCCTGGTCTGATTCCTGTTCGCGGGCCACCTTGCTTCGCTCATAGGTCACCCCAGCCCCCCAGACCTCCTGGTCATCGAACGGCGGCAGCACCCGCACCGACTCGAGCGGCACTCGACTCGTGCTTGCGTTGCGCAAGCCGTCTCGCGATGCTGTCGTCAACCTTCCGCGAGTGCAAGATATCAGTCAAGCATCCGATCCCTGAGCCGATCGGAGTGACCATGCGGCACGTCGACGACACCGACGAAGGGCGTCGTGCTCGTCGGCACCGAAAACTTGATGATTTGCATGGCTTTACGTCTCGCGTCGTTCGAGGAGCAGCGGGAACATCCGCGGCACGACCTTTCCTTTAAACCAGGAAACGGCGCACGATCAACGGATTACTGAAGGAAATGATTCAAGAAGATGTATCGTTTGTACCGAATATTATGAGGCTGGAGTTTTTCACGCTGTGACCGCGCGCGCCGGTTTGGGGGTGCCGCGCGGATCGACAGGAAAGCAGGGAGAACGGGATGGCGGAGCGGATTTTTATCGTCGGCCACTCGGCGGTCACCTGTCTGGGTCGGCGATATGGCGTCGACCTGGCGCGGGCTGATCGACGGCCGGTCGGGAATCTGTCGCCATTCCGGCGCTTGTCTTCCGACTTGTTCCTGCAGGACCTCGGCGGGCGTCGTCGAGGACTTCGGGCCGGGCACGGCGTCGGAGGATCCGGCGATCGCCAAGCTGGGCTCGCGGTTCATTCATCTCTCGATGGCCGCGGCGCGGGCGGCGTGGGCCGATTCCGGGCTCGACCGCACGTCGACGACCGGATCGATCGCGCACCGGGCAGCGGTCGTGATCGGTTCGGCGTTCGGCGGGCTCGACCTGCTCGAGACCGAACAGGATCGGATGCGGCACCGCAAGAGCCTGGCGGTCAGCCCGTACCTGGTGCCGGCGATGATCATCAACCAGCCGGCCGGGCAGATCGCGCAGCACTTGCGGCTGTATGGCCCCAGCGCGGCGCCGGCCAACGCCTGCGCCTCGGGCGGTCACGCGATCGTGCTTGGGGCGATGTTCCTGAGGCCGGGCGACGCCGAGATCGCGCTCTGCGGCGCGGGCGAAAGCGCCTTCACGCCGGCGGTGGTCAACGGCTTCGCCACGATGAAGGCCCTGCTGGGACGCAAGCCGGGCGATCGCTCCGAGAGCGACCCAGCGCAGGCCAGCCGCCCGTTTTCGGTCGACCGCGCGGGGTTCGTCCTCGCCGAAGGTGCCGGGGCCGTCGTCCTG
Source organism: uncultured Isosphaeraceae bacterium (assembly GCA_963830625.1). Classification (GTDB taxonomy): domain Bacteria; phylum Planctomycetota; class Planctomycetia; order Isosphaerales; family Isosphaeraceae; genus CAWHMZ01. The sequence goes on from CAWHMZ010000023.1 coordinate 91,048, forward strand.
GCGACCGAGACGGCCGACGCGCGGCTGCGGCTTGAACGCCCAGGCCGAGCTCGTGGGCTGGTCCACCAATTCCGACGGCTACCACATGGCGATGCCCTGTCGCGAGCGGATCACCCGCTGCCTGGCCGACGCGATCGAAGCGCGCCGGGCTCGCGCCCGGAGACGATCGACTACTACAACGCTCACGGCACCAGCACCGTCTTGAACGACCGGGTCGAGACCCAGGTCCTCAAGGACGTGTTCGGCGACGCGGCGACGACGGCTGCCGATCAGCTCGATCAAAGGGGCGCTCGGGCCACAGCCTGGGCGCGGCCTCGGCCATCGAGGCGGCGGTCTCGGTCCGGGCACTGCGCGAGCAGGTCATCCCGCCGACGATCAACTACCTGCCCGACCCGGAGCTCGATCTGGATTACGTACCCAACCAAGCCCGGCCAGCCCAGCTCGACCACGTGCTGACCGCGTCGTTTGGATTCGGAGGCACGAACAACGCCCTGATTCTGAGGAGAACGACGTCATGATGACGACGACCAACCACGCATGCATGATTGACGAAGTTGCGGGGCTGGTTCGCAAGGCCGCCAAGATCCCGCCGCGGATTCCGATCAGAGCGGATTCGCGTCTGGTGGAAGACCTTGCGATCGACTCGCTCGACCTGGTCGGTGTGATCCTTCAGCTCCAGGATCATTTTGACGTTGTCATCGAGGAGGATGCTGTGCCAAACTTGTGCCGGGTCGCCGACCTGGCGGCTTATCTGGCGGAACGAGGGGACTCAAATCGCCGCTGACCTCGACTGGCGGGCTCGGACCGCTCTGCGGTTGACGAGGCGAGGGCGATGCGAGATTGGGTGGGGAGAGTCGTCGATGGAGCGACGCGGGCTCAACATCCGCAAAGGATTCCTCAGGGCGGTCTTGCCGATCTTCCGCACGCTGCCGTTGCCGGTCGCGTCGCGGTTCTTGTCGGGCATCGGCCGGATGGAATACCAGTTGAGCCGCGGCCTGCGACAGAGCTTCCAAGAACGCGGTGGCCCACGGCCGATCGGCGCTGGACTGCCAGTGGGACGTCGCCGAGGTCAGCCGCGAGCTGGCGGGCAACCACATCCTCTGGCGGACCCGGGACCTGTTGCTCGACGGCGTTCCCGATCAGCGCGCGCGTGAGATGTTCACCGTCGAGGGCCGCGAGAACCTCGAGCGCGCCGTTCGGCCTGGGCAAGGGCTGCATGGTGCTGGCCAGCCACTTCGGCGCCCATCTGCTGCCGGCTCACTGGCTGTTTCGCGAGAGATTTCCCGGTGCGTTTCTACATGGAGCGGCCGCGGCACATCTCGCGGTTCATGTCGCGGCATTTCCAGACCGACGGGCCGCTCGGCCAGGACAAGCTGTTCATCTCGCGCCAGGGCGTGCCGGCCGATTCGGCCAGCTCGATCCTCCGGGCCGCCCGGACGATCAAGGCCGGGCTCTTGCTCTACCTGGCCGGCGACGTCCGCTGGACCGGCCGGCTCACCGAATCCGCCCGGTTTCTCGGCCAGACGATGCGGTTCTCGACCACCTGGGTCGTCCTCGCCGCCATGACCGAAGCACCGGTCGTGATGGTCTTCTGCCGGATGGAGCCCGACGGCCGCTATCACATCGAGTTTCGGCCCGCGTTCTTCGTCCCCAAGGACGCACCCGAGAAGGGCGAGACGGCCCAGTGGGTCCGTTACTTCATCGAGATCCTCGAGGACCAGGTCCGCCGCTATCCCGACCAACAGCAACGACTACTTCTTCTGGCCCGAGTTCTCGGGGAAGGTCGCCTAGGCGCGGCCCGCGACCGAAGGTGCCCGGCCGTTCCATCGATCTCAACTCCGGCGCGGTCGGCGGCCCTGATCGAGGAACTCGCCGAGCGGAAGCGTGAAGCCTGGTAGCACGTCACCGCCGTCGAGCGATTCGTCTGCGCGGATCAGGACCGAGCGACCAGCAGCCGAAAAGACCCGCGCGGTCCGTTTCTTGGGATCGATCAGCCACACGAGACTGACCCCGGCTTCGAAGTACTCCGTCACCTTGCGGGCCATCTCGGGCCTGGTGTTACCCGCACTGAGTACTTCGACGGCGAGGTCGGGGGCCAGGTCCGGGATTGGGTCGCGCGGGCTCTCTCGGCCGGGGAGCCGGTCCCAACTGATGAACGACACATCCGGTATGCGCACCAGGCCGGGAGCAATGCGCATCATGCCGTCGGCGCCGACGCAAAGGCCAAGGTCGTTGTGCTCGAGGAACGCGCTGATCAGGTACACGAGACGCGCGGCCACTCGCGCTTCATCGAATCCCACGGCTTTCTCCACCAAGGTCCCGTCGACCAGCTCGCACAACCGGTTTTCCCGAGCCTCGACTTCGATGACATCTGCCTCGGTCGCGGTGCCAGGTGCGGGCTTGAACCTGATCCGGTCGAGCGGTATTCCCCCTAGCCGTTTCCGCAAGTCGGCCAGCGTCTTGATCATCGGGGGAGCAATCGTCGTCTGATCCATGATGGCTTCCTGGCGGTTCGCGGTGGCGACGAAGCAACACAGTCATTATTGACGCCACTTGGTTGACTCGCCAAGGTCATGCCATGCCGTTCGAATCATAAGTCTTGGATCCTTGCCCACAGAATCTCAGCCGCGTCGTACGCGTCCTGATCGGTTGCTGCAAGTGCGCCGCAGACCGTATCGATCAACGAGGCGAACCCATCGGGCACGACGGGCATTTGCTTAGCCATCTCACGCAGCCGTGCGAGGCCTGTAACGTGCCGCCGGTTCCGCAGGCAGATCGCCCGGCAGATCGCTTCCGAAAAAGCCTGACAGGCCCAGAGGAAGAATGCGCGGTCCGCGGCGACGACCGCGCTTCGGATCTTCCCGAGGTTGCTCGCGACGTCATCGGCAACCTTCTTGGCGAAGGCTCTCGCGTATTCCTCATCCGGCAGGGCGTCGGCGATCGCTCGCAATGTCGGGAAGAGGTCGTCTGGATCGTGAAGCACCAGGAAATCGGCCCATGTACCGGCCAACTCCGGGTCTTTAGCCTCCGCGACCGACTCGTCCCATGTTTGGTAATCGAGGTTCAGAAGCAGTCCGTCCTGGGTCATCACCACGGATTCGTTGCCGATATCGACCCTGGTGATGAAGGTCATGTCGAGATCGGAGTATGGACCATCCAGACCGATCGACGTTGTGCCATAGATACCGACGGCGAGAATCACAGCCCCATGCCGGGTCACGGCATCGGCCATGATCTGCTCTGCCGCCGAGACTCTTTCCCCGTGTGACCGGCCGCGCCCTACTGCGGGACTCAATTGAACATGCAGAGTCGGGTTCATCGGCGCCTCTCGACATAGGAACGTCAGGCTCGAAAGCCTGACCTACAAAAACTGTGCTGCTAGTCCATTCTCCGACGCGCACGTTATTCTCGCTTCAGGGTTCCGCCCGGATATAGAAACCCGACATTCCAGGCGTGCGGCGCTGCAAGCGCCGGCTGCGGGTGAATCCCGCAACGTCCGCGTAAATTCCGCACGGCATCTACGCTCCTCTGCAGTTTTCGGTGATACTGGTTTCGTTTTTCGCCCACACGACCTTCACCTCGGCTGTGTGGCGATTGTCCACGAAATCGGATCCCCTCCCAATTCGGCACGCGTTAACAAGGTAATAGCGATGAGCACAATTCTGGTCACCGGCGGGTCGGGTTTCATCGGCAGCTATTGCATTCTACAACTGCTCGCCGCGGGCCATCGGGTGCGCACCACGGTGCGGAGCCTAAAGCGCGAGGGAGACGTGCGCGCCATGCTGAAAGCAGGCGGCGCCGAGAGCGGCGATCGCTTGGACTTCATCGCCGCCGATCTCGGAAACGACGCGGGCTGGCCCGAGGCCGCCACCGGCTGCGACTACGTGCTGCATGTGGCGTCGCCGTTTCCCCCAAGCGTCCCCAAACACGAAAACGACCTGATCGTGCCGGCGCGCGAGGGTACGCTCCGCGTGCTGCGTGCCGCGCGAAAGGCCGGAGTCAAGCGCGTGGTGGTGACCTCGTCATTTGCGGCGATCGGCTATGGCCATGGCCCGCGGAGTACGCCGTTCGACGAGACGTGCTGGACCGACCCGAATGGCGCCGTCGTCAGCGCCTATGTGAAATCAAAGACTTTGGCCGAACGCGCGGCCTGGGACTTCATCGCCAGCGAAGGCGGCAACCTCGAGCTTTCCGTCGTCAACCCGGTGGGCGTGTTCGGCCCGGTCCTGGGTCCTGACTATTCGCCCTCGATCCTCATCGTGCAGCGCCTGATGGACGGCGCCATGCCCGGCTGTCCACGGCTTCATTTCGGCCTTGTCGACGTGCGCGACGTCGCCGACTTGCACATCCGCGCCATGACTCACCCCGCGGCCAAGGGCGAGCGATTCCTGGCCGTCGCGGGCGATTTCATGTCAATACGCGACATCGCCAAGGTGCTCAAAATGCGGATGGGCGCGGCGGCCAAAAGAGTGCCGACCCGGCAACTGCCCAACTGGCTGGTGCGCATCGCCGCCCTGCGCGATCCGGCGGTGAAGGTGATCCTGCCCGAGCTCGGCAAGGTGAAGACTGCTACCAACGAAAAAGCCAAGCGCATGCTGGGCTGGGCGCCGCGCTCGAACGAAGAGGCCATCGTTGCCAGCGCCGAAAGCTTGGTGCGACTCGGGCTGCTGAAAGACGGCGTGAAAAAGGCATGAATAGGATCAGGGCTCGCGATCAAGGTTCACTCAATCCGGCCACGTGTTTCATCGTAGGCCTGCGTTGGATTGCCGCGTCACTCGGCGTCGTGCTCTGGCAGGTGGCCCTTCCAGCCGCCGGCGAGCTGACCGAGCACGACGGCGCGATCGTGCGCGGTCCCATTGCGGCCCGGCGGCTCGCGCTGGTCTTCACCGGGCACGAGTTCGCCGAGGGGGGACAGACGATCCTGGGCGAACTGGCGAAGCACCGAGCCAAGGCCACCTTCTTCCTGACCGGCGACTTCCTCGATAATCCTCTGTTTCGCCCGCTCGTCCGCCGGATCGTGGCCGAAGGGCACGGCCTTGGTCCCCACTCCGACAAGCATTTGCTGTACTGCGAGTGGGCCGCCGGTAAGAAGACCCTGGTCTCGAAGGACATCTTCAAGGCCGACCTGCTGGCCAACCTCGAGAAGATCGAGCGTGTCGGAGCAGCCCGGCCCCGTTATTTCCTGCCACCCTATGAGCATTACAACCAAGAGATCGCCGGCTGGTCAGCCGAACTTGGCTTCCGGCTGGTGAATTACACCCCCGGCACGCGTTCAAATGCCGACTACACCGAGGACAAGGCGGCCAACTTCGTCTCGTCGCGGGATATCTTCGAGAGCATCCTCAGCCGCGAGCGCGAGGGCCCACACGGGCTGAGTGGCTTCCTGCTGCTCTTGCACGTCGGCGCCGGCCCGGGCGCACGGACAAATTCCACGCCCGCTTCGGGGCCTTGCTCGACCATCTGGCAGGCAAAGATTATCGGTTCGTCCGCCTCGACGAACTGCTGGACGGCGAGGAGTCGAAGCAAGAGATCTTCCTCCGCGCCAGCCAGGTGGGCTATGCGCCAACGGACGAAAAGGTCGCGGTGGCCTTTTCCAAGGCGCCGCTGCCCGAGTCGTTTACCGTGGTCGACGCCGAATCCGGGGCGTCGATTTTCACGGGCAAAGCCGGTTCGTTGCCGGGCGAGCGCTGGGGCGCGTTTGAGCATCATGCCGAGCTCGACTTCACGCCGCTTGCGCGGCCGGGGCGCTACGTTTTGCGGCTCGGCGACGCGCGGTCGCTGCCGTTTACACTCGGCGAGAGTGTGCTGGCCGAACTGCCCGATCAATTGCTCGAATTCATGCGCCAGCAGCGTTGCGGCTACAATCCCTGGCTCGGCGTGAAGTGCCACCAGCACGACGGCCGGACGGCCTACGGCCCGCGGCCGGCCGGGACTCCGGTCGACGCGGTCGGCGGGTGGCACGACGCGGGCGACCTGCTCAAGTATCACATGACGTCCGGCAACGCGACGGCGCAGATGCTGCTGGCCTACATATTGGCCGGCGGCAACACGACCGGCGGCTCGCACCTGGCCGACAGAGTCGATGCCGGCGGCGATCCCGAAACCAAACGGCGTGCCCGACCTACTCGACGAGGCCCGCTGGGGCCTGGAGTGGATGCTCAAGCTCCACCCCGCCGCCGGCGAGCTTTACCACCAGGTGGCCGACGACCGCGATCATATCGGCTTCCGATTGCCCCAGAATGAAACCGCTGATTACGGATGGGGAAAAGGAGGGCGCGCGCGTGGTCTACTTTGCGGACGGCAAGCCGCAGGGGCTGGGCCGCTACCAGAGCGAGTCGACCGGCGTTGCCAACATCGCCGGCCGGTTCGCCGCCGCGATGGGCCTGGCCTATCAAACCTGGAAGAACGATCCGGGCAGAGCGCGGCTTCGCGGAGCGCTGCCTGCAAGCCGGCCGCGAGGTCTACGAGCTGGGCCGCGCCAGCGAAGGGGCACAGCAGGGCAATTCCTACAAGGAGCCCTACCGCTACGAAGAGACGACCTGGGCCGACGACATGGAGTGGGGCGCGGCCGAGCTGTTCCGGGCCACCGGCGAGCGCCGCTACGTCGACGAGGCCAGACGTTACGCACGGCTCGCGGCCAACGATACGTGGATGGACCGCGACCAGGCGCGGCACTACCAGTACTATCCGTTTCAGAACGCCGGACACTTCCGGCTTTTCGACCTCGTCGATCGCGACTTTCAAACGGTCCTTACGGGCTACTACCGCGAGGGGATCGAGCGATGTCATCGGGCCGCGGCCGGCAATCCCTACCGCGTCGGCGTGCCCTTCATCTGGTGCTCGAACAACCTGGTCGTGGCACTCGTGACCCAATGCTATTTCTACGAGCGGATGACCGGAGACGCCCGCTATCGCGGCTTGGCGGCGCGGAACCGCGACTGGCTGCTGGGCCGCAACCCGTGGGGGTATTCGATGTTCACGGAAGTCGGCCGGGTCTTTCCCACGGACGTTCACTTGCAGACGACGAAGCTCACCGGCCGCCGGGTGCGCGGCGGGTCTGGTCGACGGACCCATTTCCGAGCGCATCTTCCGGGCGCAGCGCGGGGTGTCGATCACCCAACCGGACCCAGTTGGTCCGTTTCAGGACCCGCGAGCCGTCTATCACGACGACATCAAGGACTATGCGTCCAACGAGCCGACGATGGACGGCACGGCATCGGCCATCCTGATGAGCGTGGTGGCGGCCGACCGGAAGGTGGGCCGGTGACAGAACCAAGCGCTTACACGGCGGGAGCTCTGCCGCGCGCCGCTACGGCCCGCGCGACGCCGCATCTGGATCGCCATTCGTTGCAGAGCCTGCAGACCACCCAGATTTTGCCGCCTGGCCCAATTCTCTGGGCGCCTGCCTTTATCTATTCAATGCGAACGCACCATATTTTGCGCCGGCCATGCAGTTCGCGGCGCGATTGCGTGATTGGAGTAATCGGACGGATCAGACGGATCAGACGGATCCGGTGCGGGGGGAGAGACGGCGCGGGGGCCCTCGTGAGCGGGTTGTGGCCCGCGGCGAACCGCAATCGTCAGGGGCGTGTCGGTAGCAGAAACAACCGTTCCGCCCGCGACTCCCGAATCCGCCACACGGTTGACTCGCTGGCGCTCCGTCCCAGAAGATGAGATCAAGCGAACGGTTGGCTCGCGATCCGATCGTGAGCGGCAGGGTCGCGGGAGCTCGAGCCCGGCGACAGTGCGACAGCCCGATCGAGCTTGACACCGTTCCGCGGGCGGATAGAGTACGCACCAACAGTCTCTTTTTGGCTGCGAACTGACGATAGCACTCTGCGATGACGAAGCCGATATTCCTGAGCGCGGCGGCGACCCGAACCAGACCGTCATCGATCAGCCACCTGATGCAGACCGCGCTCGAGAACCCGGATATCGTCTCGCTCGCGGCCGGCTTCGTGGATCAGCACTCACTGCCGGTGGAGATCGCCGGATCAGCGGCGGCCGACATGCTCGACGATCCCTACGAGGGGCGCCGATCGCTGCAGTACGGAACGACCATCGGCGATCCTGCGGCTGCGAGCACGGCTGATCGAAGCTCTCGAGCGCGAGCGACGGCCGTCGGGCCGGGATCGTACCAGGAGGCCGTATCCCGAACGATCGTGACCACCGGGTCGGCCCAGTTGATCTATCTGGTGTGCGAGGCGCTCCTCGACCCCGGCGACATCGTGCTGGTGGAGTCGCCGACCTATTTCGTTTTTCTCGGTCCGATCGAGACCCGGGGCGCACGGGCGATCCGCGTACCGATCGACGACGCATGGTCTTCGCTCGGATGCACTCGAGAGCGACCCTGGAGCGGCTGGATCGCTCAGGGGAGCTCGAGCGGGTCAAGCTGATCTACACGATCCCCGAGCATGCCAATCCGACCGGGATCAGCCTGGCCGCCGAGCGCCGCGGCTCCGCTCGGTCGAACTGGCGCGGCGGTGGTCGAAGAAACACCGGATCTTCGTGCTGGAGGACGCCGCCTACCGGGGCCTGTCGTTCACGGGAGGCGAGCCTCCGACTCTCTGGAGCCACGATCGACAATGCCGATACGGTGATCCTGGCCCGCACTTTCAGCAAGACCCTGAGCCCCGGCCTCAAGATCGGTTACGGAGTCTTACCCGAGCCGCTGGTCGATCCGATCTTAGGACTGAAGGCAAATCACGACTTCGGCTCGGCCAACTTCAACCAGCGTGCTGCTGGAGCGGATTCTGGCCGATGGAAGCTACGATCGCCACGTGGCGACGCTCATCGAAGTGTACAGGCGAAAGTGTGCGGTGTTCCTCGAGGCGCTGGCCGAGCACGTGGGGACGCTCGATTCCGAGGTCGAGTGGACGCGTCCGCACGGAGGCCTTTTCGTGTGGATGACCGTGCCGCCCGGCCTCGATACCAGTTTCGAGGGGCCGCTCTTCCCCCAATGCGTGCGCGAGGGGGTGATCTACGTGCCCGGGGACCACGCCTTCGCGCGAGCCCGGGCCAGTGCCCAGGAACCATCTCCGGCTGACGTTCGGAGTACCCAGCGAAGCGGAATTGATCGAAGGAGCGCGCCGGCTGGGGGCGGCTCTGTGTACGTGTCTCGACGCGGTTGCCTGACGCCGGCACGGAATCGCAGGCCGGCAGTCGCGATAGGCCGCTCGAGACGGTGTGGCCCGCGGCACGGACGCTAACACGGGGGCCGTCGAACTTGGGAATCCTGCAAGCGCTACGTGCTCGGCGAAGTCACGCGTGCCTTCTCGCTGGCACTCTTGACGATGACGGCGATCTTCGTGTTGTTCATGATCGCGGCCCAGGCGCGGGACATCGGGCTTTCACCCAGCGACATCGTCCATCTCGTTCCGTTCGTCATCCCCAGCACGCTGCCGTACACCATCCCCGTCTCGCTGTTGTTCGCCGCCACGGTCGTCTATGGGCGGCTGGCCGGCGACAACGAGATCATCGCCGTCAAGACGGCGGGCGTCAGCGTCTGGACATGTGCTCCCGCCGACCTTGCTCCTGGGCTCTGCCCTGGGCGGCTGGCTCCTGTACGCGAGCGGTGGCTGGATTCCCCGATGCACCCACAACGCCAAGATGGTGCTCTTCAAGGACCTCGAAGACATGTTCTACAAGCTGCTGGCGCGCGATCGCGAGTTCAACCACCCCAAGTGGCCGTTCCTGATCAAGGTGCGCGACGTGCAAGACTCGAAGATGATCGACGCGACGTTCATGCACAAGATCAAGGGAACCAACGATTACGACGCCGTGATCCAGGCCAGCGAGGCCACGCTCCACTTCGATTTGAAGGCGATGCTCGCGCGGGTCTATCTCAAGAATTCGGAGGTCCAGCACTTCGTGCGCGACGCCGACGTGGTGCTGATCAACGGCGACACGCTCGAGATCCCGATTCCCAGCGACAGCCAGTTGAACACCGAGAAGAAGATCCAGGAATTCACCAATCGACGAGATCGGCGATCGAGCTCGCCAAGCACCGCGAGCTGATCCGCACGGTGCGGCAGCGCGAGGCGATCACGGCGGCGATGGCGTTTGCGAGCGGCCGCATCGACACGATCGACTGGGGCAAGGTCGATTGGGCGTTTCGCGACTACGGCGACTGGGTCAGGCGCTGCAACGAGTTCGAAACCGAGCGGCATCTGCGGGTATCGATGGCCTTCGGCAGCTTCTTGTTTGTGCTCTTGGGCGCGCCGGTCGGAATCCTGTTCGCGAAGCGCGACTTCTTGAGTGCGTTCATGACCTGTTTCCTGCCGATCATCGGCATCTATTATCCGCTCATGCTCTTCGGGACCAATCTGAGCAAGGAAGGGCATCGTGCCCCCGTCGTATCGCTCTGGATCGGCAACGTCCTGCTGGCCGTTCTGGCGGGCCTGGTCTTGCCCTCGGTGGTCAAACATTAGGAACAGCCGCCGCGGACCAGAGCGCGGCAAGGACACCTGCGTGCGAATTCTCGATCGTCAGCGTTACTGGTCGTTCATCAAGGCGTACGTGATCTGCTACGTCTCGCTGGTGGGGCTGTACATCGTCATCGACGCATTTTCGAATCTCGACGAGTTCACCAAGCGAGCCGACGGCATCGTCGAGCTTTCGCAGGTGATGGGGCGGTATTACCTGGTCCACCAGAGCTTGTTCTTCGACCAGCTTTGCGGCGTGATCGGCATGATGGCGGCGATCTTCACGGTGACCTGGATGCAGCGCAACAACGAGCAGCTTGCCATGCTGGCGGCGGGCATCAGCACGCACCGGGCGATTCGTCCGGTGCTGGTCTCGTCGGTGATCGTGAGCTTCTTCGCCGTCGGCAACCAGGAGCTGATCATGCCGCGCTTCGCCGAAGAGCTGGCCAAGTCGCACGACGACGACGGCGAGCGCACCGTCAAGGTCTCGACGCGCTACGACGGGCGGGACTGATGATTCGCGGCGAGAACGCCGACCGCGCCACGAAGACGATCGTGCCATTCCACTCGACGATTCCCGTCTCCGTGTTCGGCTCGATCCGGTTCTTGAAGGCCCCGCAGGGAACCTACATCCCGCCAGACCACCCGACGGCTCCCTTGAAGGGCGGCTGGCTGTTGCGCGACGCGGTCATCACGCCGCCGCTGGACGAAGAGGACCTGGGGAAGCGGCCGACACGTATTGCCGATCGTCGATGACTTGAAGGGATTCCCGCCTCCTTACGTGCCCTCCGACAAGGCCGACGCGCAGCCCATGGCCGATGCGCTTGCGGCGGCGACCGCCGCGATCCACGGCTCGCTCGGAGGCCGTACTCGGAGATTCCCTTGCTGGCTTCGCTGCCGCCGTTCCCCTCGTGCGCGACGCCGACGCTTTTGTGCGTCAATGCCCTTCTCGATCGCAAGATGGACATGAGCCGGGCCAATTACTTCCTCGCGTCCGGCGTGACTTTTCAGGCCGTGACGCGCAAGACAAGCTGGTATCAGTTTGCCCGAACGGCGACCTGATCGAAGGGCTGTACCGATCCGTCGAACCGAGGGATAATCCGAGCGCAATTGAATCGCCATGTTCGTGCACGTGCGGATCTTGCGGCCATTCTTGGGCCTGACTCTGCTTGTTCATGAGCCTGCCGCTGGTGCTGGGCGGCTACGGGCGCAATACGTTCATCAATCTGGGATTCGCGCTGGGCAATTCGGCGCTGTTCTACGGCGCGCTCATTCTCTGTACCTATCTGGGCGAGCTTCAAGCGTACTGACGCCGGTGCAGGCGGCATGGGTGCCGCTCTTCGTCTTCGGCACGATCGCGCGATGCGCTGGGGTCAGATCCGCACGTGAGCGGGGCCGGGGTAATGGGAACGGCTTACCTGGGCGCGGCACCGGAGGCGGTGGGAGCCGGCGAGCTGGAAAGCGGCGCCAGCAGTTCCACCTTGACCAACCGGCCGAAACCCGGCGTCGGCGAATACTTCCAGTCGGAAATCAGGCAAGGACCGGCACGCGGATGCAAGTCCCAGGCCGTCCAGCTCCAGCCGTGGTCGCGGAGCACCTTCAAGACCTGGTGCACCCACTCTTCGCCGGAGGGGCCCTTCTTTTGGGACGGGCCGCGAATCAGCGCCGAATTCGCTGACGATGATTGGCAAGACCTTGGCGGCCTTTTCGATCTTGGTGATCCAGCGATCGACCGTGTCGCCTTTGAAGGGATAGGCGTGGTTGGCGTAAATCACTCCGTTACCGTCAGGGTCGGCAAGCTGGTTTCCTGCGAGAAAGCCCGACATGTCGTACGCCCAGTCGAGCCCACCGGCGATCACAACGTTGCGGGCGCCGGTCGCGCGCACGGTATTGAACAGCGTTTGCATGCCGACGGCCTGGTACGTCTTGGCGGGGTTCCGGCCCCGGGCCTTTTCGCTCACCTGGCCGCCGTTTCGCCAAATTTCCCAGCTCACGTCGTGGGGTTCGTTGTAGAGGTCGAATATCACGGCCGGGTGGTTCTTGTAGACTGTCGCGCAGCCCTTCCAGAACTCGACGCTGTTGGCGTCGGGCATCACGTGCTGGCCGATCTGCTTGCCCCACTCGCCCGCGTCTGACCAGTGCAGGTCGAGGATGACGTAACAGCCGCGACTTGCGCACAATTCGACGACCTGGTTGACGAGAGCGCGGTAGGCCTTGCCCTCGTCCTTTTGTTCCGGGGCTTTGCCGAACCAGCGGTCTTGGGCCAGCGGCAGGCGAATGTGGTTGACGTGCCAGTCGCTGATCGCGGTTCTGACCGTCTCGAGGATGTGGCCCTCGCCGTCGCTGGTCCACTCGAGGCATGCGGTGTTGACGCCGCGCAGGACCACCGGCTCGCCACGGCTATTGACGACTTGCGTGTTTTGAACCTTGAGCATGGACGGCAACGACGTCGATGCGGATCGAGGCTGGCGGGCAAAATCTGCCTGCTGCGTGACTCGCTCGCCGCCAAAGACAACGCCAATCGACACGGCCAGTACCGTCAGCAAGCGCAACATCGCAACGTCTCCTTGGGGCCTGTTCAGTCCAGCACCCGTATCATAATCCGCCTGGTTGCTCGGCGATACCACCAACGAGTTCATTCGCGACCCTCAACCTGGTTTGGCGTACGCAGACACAACGCCTGGCCGCCCGCGGCGCACGTCCTTGACCCGGCACCGAAATCATGATGAACTGACCTCGAAACCGACCGTGTGAATGGGGCACGTTCGTCGTCGCTTGATCCGTTAGAGGAATGGAGGTTGAACCATGCGCGTCGCTCATTCGCGTCGCGGCTTTTTGGGCGCGATGTCGGCTGCCGGAGCGGCAATCGGCTTAGCGCCGCGGCGGGCATCGGGCGAGGCCGACGCACTGCCGGCGCTTCTGGGCGGCAAAAAGGTGCGGAAGGAGCCGTTTTTCCACTGGCCGGTGATTGCCGAGAACGACGAAAAGGCGTGGATGGAAGTCCTGCGCAAGGGGCGCTGGTGCCGGATCGACGGCGATTACGCCAATCGTTTCGAAGAGACCTGGGCGAAAACTCTTTCCGCCAAGCACTGCCTCGCGGTGGCCAATGGCACAAGCGCGCTCGTTACGTCGCTGGCCGCGCTCGCGGTCGGGCCCGGCGACGAGGTCATTTTGCCGCCGTATACGTTCGTCGCCACGGTCAACGCCGTGCTCATGCATCACGCCCTTCCCGTCTTTGTCGACACCGATCCTGAGACGTTCCAGATCGACGCCCGCAAGCTCGAAGCGGCGATCACCGAGCGGACGGTCTGCATCCTGCCGGTGCATCTCGGTGGCTCGGCGGCCGACATGGACGCGATCATGGCCGTCGCCGCTCGCCACAAGCTGCCGGTGGTCGAAGACGCCTGTCAGGCACACTTGGCCGAGTGGCGCAATCGCAAGGTGAGCACGGTCGGCGACCTCGGCTGTTTCAGCTTCCAGGCGTCGAAGAATCTCAATTCAGGGGAGGGGGGGGCAATCCTCTCGAATAACGACGCCTTGATCGAGCAATGCCGCAGTTTCCAGAACAACGGCCGCGCGGTCCCAGGCGCCGGGTTCCAGTACGCTCGCAACGGCGCCAACCTGCGGATGACCGAGTTCCAGGCGGCCCTCTTGTTGCAGCAGCTCACCAGGCTCGACGACCAGTCGCGGCGGCGCGAGCAAAATGCGGCCTACCTGACCAAGTTCCTGGGCGAGATTCCGGGGATCGCACCGGCCAAGATGTACGAGGGCTGCACCCGCAACGCGTATCACCTCTGCATGTTTCGCTACGATTCCGCACAGTTCGAGGGGCTGCCCCGGGCGAAGTTCCTCGAGGCCGTTCATGCCGAGGGCATCCCGTGCTCGGGGGGATACCAGCCGCTCAACAAAGAACCGTTCTTGAAGAACACGCTCCAGTCGCGGCCGTACCAGGCGATTTACTCGCCCCAGAAGATCTCGGAGTACCTGGAGCGGTCCCATTGCCCGGAAAACGACCGGCTCTGCGAAACCGCCGTCTGGCTCACGCAGACGATGCTGCTGGGCCCGCGCTCCGACATGGACCAGATTGCCGAGGCGGTCGGGAAGGTGCAGCGCCATGCCGGGAAGCTACTGAAGGTTTGAATCGCTAAACGTCACACAGGGAAACGGCTTGTCGCAAGCCTTCGACTGGGTCGCGCGTGGGGATGAATTCCTGCCCGACGTGGCCCTTGTAGCCGATCTCGAGCAGGGCCTGCATGATCGGCGGATAGTAGATCTCCTGCTTCTGATCGAGCTCAGCCCGGCCGGGGTTTCCGGCCGTATGGATGTGGCGCAATGTAGTCGCGATGCTGGCGGATCCGGCTGATGATGTCGCCGTCCATGATCTGGACGTGATAGATGTCGAAAAGCAGCTTCAAGCTGGGCGAACCCACCCGCTTGATGATGTCGATGCAGTAATCGGTATGGTCTCCCTGGTAGCCGGGATGCCCCTTCATGGGGTGCGAGCTCACCCGCGAGTTGAGCATCTCCAGGCAGAGCGTCACCCCCTTTTTCTCGGCATGGCCGACGATCTGTTTGAATCCCTCGACACAATTCTGGGCGCCCAAGTCGTCGGGAATCCCCTCGCGCATGCCCGTGAAGCAGATCACATTCTTGGTGCCGAAGTCGGCGCAGGCGTCGATCGCATCGCGAGTCGCGCCCACGACCTTATCGCGATACTTGGGATTGTTGAAGCCTTTGACAAACGGCGGGTCGGGGCTCATGTCGACGGTGCCGATCGCACACTTGAGACCGTGTTGCTTGAGTGTCGGGAAAAACTTGGGGGCGATCAGCTCGATGCTCTCGCAGCCGAGTTGATTGGCCACACCACAGGCCTTCTCCATGTCCCAGTACTGTTCGAAACACCAGTACACGATCGATTGCTTGATTCGCCCGTTTTTCACAGCGCGCTCCCGTGTGGGTGTGTCGTTCGCCGGGAGCTTCTGTCCGAGCGCGGTAAAACCGAGCGCGGCCGCACCGGCGGCGCTGCTTGAGCATCCCTCGACGGTTGGTCCGCCCCGAGTTGTCAACTGCTGTGGTCGTGCGGTACATACTGCGTTCCTTGATGTTGCGGCCGAAGGTCGCGGAAGCCGCTTCGCGACCGCTGTTTACGATACGCCCGCCGCGCCCGTTTTTCGAGACATGACCCTCTCCCGCGAGCCAGTTTCGCCCGGAACGTGTCGGACTTGGCGAACACGGTACAATGATCTATTCCTGCGGGTAGACCTCGAACAGAACTTGAGGATTGAGAAGATATGGAGAATCCAGGTCAAGACGGCGAGGCAGCCGGCGACGGCGACGGCACGGGCAAACACAACACCAAGATGGCTGGCCGGCGGATGGTGACGGCCGCGCTACTGGTGGCGATGATGGTAACCGCCGTCGAACAGTTGGTCGTCTCGCCGGCCATGCCCACCATCATAGCCCAGCTCAAAGGATTCGAAATCTACCCGTGGGTCATCTCGGCTTTTCTCCTGGCTGCGACGGTCAGCACGCCGATTTACGGTAAGCTCGCCGACCTGTTCGGCCGCAAGCGAGTGCTCTTGTTTGGGCTGGCGCTTTTCAGCGTCGGGTCGGTTCTTTCGGGCACCGCTCAGAGCATGGTTCAGTTGATCGTGATGCGGACGATCCAGGGGCTGGGCGCCGGCGCGGTCGGACCGATCGTGCTCACCATGCTGGGGGATTTATTCACGCTCGAAGAGCGGGCGCACGTCCAGTCGCTTTTCAGCACTGTGTGGGGCACTTCGAGCGTGGCGGGCCCGCTTCTGGGAGGTTACTTGACTGATCACCTGGGCTGGCGCTGGGTCTTCTTGATGTGCGTGCCCTTTGCCCTGGCCGCGATCGTAATGCTGGTTTACTACGTGCACGAGCCCGTCGCGCACCGCAAGGTTGCACCGATCGACTGGGCCGGTGCTTTGCTCTTGACGGCGGGGCTGTCGGCTCTGCTCCTGGTCGTCCTCGACGGCAGCAGCCACAGTTGGACATTCTCGATGTGCCTTGGAGCCGGTGCGATCGTCTCGTTCATCTTGTTCGTGATTCGCGAACACATGGCGCGCCGATCCGATCTTGCCGATGGATCTCATGACGCGGCCGATCATCGCGGCAGCCCTTCTGGGCAGCCTGCTCTTTGGCGGGATTCTATTTGGCCTGGACACGTATGTGCCGCTCTACGTGCAAGGGGTGCAGGGCGGCAATGCAACGCAGGCGGGCCGAGCGCTCATGCCGCTCTTTCTGGCGTGGGCGTTCAGCGTGGCGCTTGCCGCGAGGGCCGTCGTGCGCTTGGGCTTTCGCGCGGCGGGTGTCGTCGGCTCAGCGCTCGCCGCCTTGGGCAACCTGATGCTCGTCATCGGGGCGTTTTATCCGGATTGGTCGCGCCTTTGTTTCCCCATCGGGCTGGCCGTGGTCGGAATGGGGATGGGGCCGACGTCGCTCAGCTTCATTCTCGCGGTTCAACACGCGGTGAGCTGGGGCCAGCGAGGAGTTGCTACCGGCGCGCTGATCTTCCTGCGCACGATCGGCGGGGCGACAGGAGTGGCCCTCTTGGGAGCAATTCTCGCCCGCGAGCTGGCACACCGGCTGGCTGTTGCGGGTGCCGGCGCTATCAATATCGCCTCGGCGCTTCGGCCCGAAACCCACGAGTTCCTGCGCCCCCACGACCTCGCACTGGTACAGGCGAGTCTTGGAGTCACGCTGTGCGATGTCTATCTCCAGCTCACGTTGCTGGCGGTCGGCTCACTCATTTGTGCGCTCTGGCTTCCCAACAAGGAAGCGACGCTTTCTCACTCGCGCGCCGACGAGCGGCGGCAGAGCGAGACCGAGCCGCTGGCCGCGGCCGCGTCTGAGCTGTGATCGTTGCTCTGAGTTGTTTGGGAAGCGAAGGTTCGCGTCATCGCATCGCATGCACGAGTCCCGGCCGATTCATGAGACCTACCTACGCGGCCATGACGCGAGCCTCGCTTGCAAATATCGAACGTCACCCGGCCTGAGAGACGAACGGTCAATGGCCCGGCACCTGGGGTGCCGGCAAGGTCGCCTTGGATGGCGCGGGCACGATCGTGCTGGTCGGCGCTCCGATGGATTCGTATGTCAAAGGCACCGGACTCGAAACGGGCGTCGAATACGATGTCGCGCATGCGCACGGGTCGCCTTCGACGTAGGCCGCGGGATGATGGTGCTTCTTGTGGCAGAGGTGGCAGCCGGAGAGAAAAACGAGCGGGAGGCCCAAAGAGCCCAAAAGCACAATGCGACGCATGAAATCACCCTCCTTGTCGTGATGGAAAGTCGAACGTACAAGTTTGCCGCACGATCGGCGGCAGCAAGGCAAAAAACCGCAAAAAAAGCTTGACGGTTCTCGTGAGTGTGTCGTTCTGCTAAAGCGCACCGGTCAGGTCCACTCTTAGACCTCCGCAAAGTCTCACGGCTCGGGCGAACTGGCTCGGCAAATTGTCATGCTGGAAAGCGGGCTCGGGAACGCGCAGCAAGTGCGGCGGCATGCGATCTTCTGCGGCGGCGCGCACTTCGTGCCGGTAAGTCGGGTTGCACAAACTCCACCGATTTCCGAAGCTGATCGTTCGTCTTGCTCGCCCGGGGGCCGGGCGATCCACGCGGCCGCGAGCGGCTCAGTAGCAGCGAGCCCGGCCCATCTATCTCCCCATGCTATGGAACATTCGATGAACGCTTCGTGCATTCGATATGTGCTATTCGCGTTGCTGGCCATTTCCGCATCGACGGCGCTTGCGCACGCGGCGGACCAGCCGGCAACTCGTTCGGGAGTCGATACCAGCGGCGTCGACCCGGCCGTGCGCCCGCAGGATGACTTCTTCCGTCACGTCAATGGCGGCTGGATCGCGCGGACCAAGATCCCGGACGATCGGCCGACCTGGGGCACCATTTACATTCTGACGGAGAAGAGCCAGGCGGCGCTCTGCGCGATCATCGAAGAGGCCGCCGCAGACTCGAGCGCTGCGGAAGGCACGGAACCACGCAAGATCGGCGACCTCTACGCCAGTTTCATGGACGAAGCGCGTGCCGATCGTCTGGGGCTAAAACCAATCGAAAATGACCTGGCTCGAATCGACGCGATCCCCGACAAGGCGACGCTCGTGCGAACCATGGCGGCCCTGCAGCGTGAAGGGCTGACCGGTCTCGTCGGCGCATTCGTGAACAGCGACGCCAAGCACTCCGACCGCAGTATTCTTTACCTCACTCAGGGTGGGATCAGCCTGCCCGACGAATCGTTCTACCGGGACGCGAAGTTCGAGCCCATTCGCAAACAGTACGTCCTCCACCTCGAAAAAATGCTCGCGCTGGCCGGAATTCCCGAGCCGAAGCCGGCGGCGGCCAGCATCATGGCCCTCGAGACCAGCCTGGCCAAGCACCACTGGGATCGCGTGCGGAGCCGCGACCAGACTCTCACGTACAACAAGCGAGATCGTAAAGCACTTGGATCGCTCGCCCCGGGGTATGACTGGGGGGCGTGGTTCGCCGAGTTCGGTGCGCCCCAGGTCGAAGAGGTCATCGTGCGGCAGCCAGACTACTTGACGGCCATGAGCACGCTGCTCGACCAGGTTCCGCTGGCCGATTGGAAGCTGTGGCTCAAATGGCAGCTTGTCCACGAGGCGGCGGCGGACCTGAGCAAGCCGTTTGTCGACGAGGATTTCGCGTTCTTCGGCCGAGCCTTGACCGGTGCGCCCGAGTTGCCCGTGCGCTGGAAGCGCGGCGTGGAAGCCGTCAATCACGCGATGGGCGAAGCCGTGGGCAAGATGTACGTGTCGAAGCATTTCCCGCCCGCGGCCAAGGCCCGGATGAAGGAACTGGTGGCCAACTTGATCGAGGCCTACCGCGAAGACATCGGCGCACTCGAGTGGATGAGCCCCGAAACCCGCAAACGTGCGCTTGAAAAGCTCGCCAAGTTCACGCCCAAGATCGGCTATCCCGACAAGTGGCGCGATTATTCGTCGCTGGCGGTGAGCCGCGACGATTTGCTGGGCAACCTGCGCCGGGCGGAAGCATTCGAGATCGCGCGGGAGCTCAAAAAACTCGGCAAACCCGTCGATCGCAGTGAGTGGGGCATGACGCCGCAAACCATCAATGCCTATTACAACCCCTTGATGAACGAGATCGTCTTTCCCGCCGCCATCTTGCAGCCGCCGGTGTTTGACATGCAGGCCGACGACGCCGTCAACTACGGGGCCATCGGCGCCGTCATCGGCCATGAGATCGGCCACGGCTTCGACGATCAGGGCTCGAAGTTCGACGGCGACGGCAACATGGTCAACTGGTGGACCAAGGACGACCGTGCGGAATTTGAGAAAAGGGCCAAGATGCTCATCGAGCAATACAGCGCGTACTCGCCGGCCCAGCTTCCTGGCCAGAAGGTCAATGGTGCACTCACGGTCGGCGAGAACATCGGCGACCTGGGCGGCGTGGCGATTGCGTACAAAGCCTACAAGCGCTCGCTGCGCGCTGGGGCTGCGCCGTGATCGACAATCTGACCGGCGACCAGCGGTTTTTCATGGGCTACGCCCAGGCCTGGCGCAGCAAGCTGCGCGACGCCGAAGTGATGCGGCGGCTGGCCATCGATACGCATTCGCCTCCCGAGTTTCGCTGCAACGGAGTGCTCCGCAATATCCCCGAGTTCTATTCCACCTTCGGCGTCAAGGAAGGCGACAAGATGTGGCTCGCGCCGGAGCGCCGCGTGCGGATCTGGTAGGAGGGCTCGTTCAGGGTGCGCAGCGCGGCCTGACCCATTTGCTCGCGTGCCTTGCGCTCGTGATAGCGCCGGAGCCACTCCTCGGAGACCTGGTTGGCCTGCTTCACGAGCCGCGGCGCAGCGACGTTCACTTCCTCCGACACCGGCAACCCCAGAGCGCGAAGAATGGCCAGCACCGACCACTCATAGGCTTCGACGAAATCTTCGTAAACCAGTTCAAACGGCTGCACGCCCACACTCTCGAAGTACCGGCGCCAGTTGTTGTCGAACTTCGTGAGCTGGCCAACCCAGTGATCGATCGCCTCGAATTCAAATGGCGGCGGTGCCGGAGCGAGTTGCTGCTCGCTTGTGCCGGATCGCAGCACAAACCACACTCCCGTGCGGATCGCACTGACATACGACACCGCCTGCCTGACCTTGTTGCGGCGGGTCAAGAAGACGTAACGCAAGTCGGGAAACATGCGCCGCAGGAGATCGCTGTCGGGCGCGTCGCTAGCTTCGCGTTGCCGCACCTTCGTCATGAGATGCCCGAACTGATGCCAGTGCAGCTTGGCGCCAAAGATGCCATTGGCCGACGTTCCGCCAGCCATGATCCTGGGAAAGTAGTCACTGGCGGCGGTAATGCCGAGGCGATCGCACCAGTATTTCTCGAACATCTGATCGAAATACTCCTTGGGCTGGCCGGCGATTCGGGTCGACTCGAGTGCCTCGGCGAGCAGGAAGCTGCCGGTGCGGGGCGTGGAGCAGATGAAGTACGATTTGTCAGCCGGCCGGCGCACCGCGGAAGACGCCTTTTTGGTCTCGCGATAGCGCCTCACCCACTCTTCCGAGGTTGAGTCGGCCAGCTTTTCCAGTCGCGGCGGCGCAATCAGGAATTGCTCAGAATCGGGGGTACCCAGAAGCGCAGGATCGCCCGAACGGTCGACTCGTAAGCATTGGCGAATTCTTCGTAGACAACGTGAAACGGCTCGACGCCGGCATCGGCGAAATAACCGTGCCAGCTTGATTCACACCGATTGAAATAATGGACATAGTAATCAAGCTTACGGTAGTCGAAGTGAGGCACCTGCTCGTGCCGGCGCTGCGCCGGCCGTCGCACCGTGCACATCTTGTCGTACGGAATGCCACACGTCGGTCTGGATTGCCCGGTCGTAGGAGACGGCCTGGCGAACCTTGTCGCTGCGCGTCAGGAAGATGTAGCGCAAGTCGGGAAATGTGCGCGCGAGGCGGTCGCGGTCGCACATGCCGCTTTTGTCATTCAAGCGGAGGGCCGCCGTGAGATGCTCGAACTGAGGCCAGATCACCTTGGCGCCGAACACGCCGTTGGGAGTTGACCCAAAAGTCAGGACCTTGGGGAAATACTCGGCGTGTGAGCGAGCGCCCAGGCGGTCGAACCAAGCTTGGTCGGTGGTCGGCTCGAAGTATTCCTGCGGCCTGCCCGCGATGCGGGTCGATTCGAGTGCTTCGCATAGCAGAGAGCCGCCGGTTCGAGGCGACGCACAGATGAAGTACGAACGGATCGCGGCCATGAGCCGTCAGACAGCCTGGTACGTGTGGTAAAAGGTCGTGTAGTCGTTGTTGTCGAAGACGAAGTTGGTAAATGACATCGTCACCGAAATGTCGAGTGCCTCGACAAAATGCAAGCAGCCGACCGGCAAGAAAACAGTATTGCTCATATCAATGCGTCCGTTTCGGAGGCAACGCCGCAGATGGCGTGACAGCCGGCGGGCGGACCTCAAGTGGGATCGAATCGGAGATCAAGGGTTGATCGTGGCCCGCGTCCGGCGTCGGCGTGAGACCGAGCGGCGAGAATGACGTGCCTGTCGCGGTCAGGCCCAGCGTGAGCACTCCGCTTGGGGCTTGTATCAGCGGTGGGTTCGCCGACGAACCGGGTTGAGGGGTGGGCACGTAGCGCACGGCGTTGGCCCCCCCGCCACTTCCGCCTGGGGGCGTCGGGGACGGCGTTGGCGCGGGAGTTGGCGCTGGTGTCGGTGTGGGTGTGGGCGCTGGTGTCGGTGTGGGCGTCGGAGGCGGAGGCGGAGGCGTTGGTGTCGGCGTCGGGGACGGCGGGGGCGTCGGCGCAGGCGTGGGCGTCGGGGGGGGGCGTCGGCGAGGGCGTCGGGGTCGGTGTGGGTGTCGGAGTCGGCGTGGGAGAGGGTGTTGGGGACGGAGTCGGAGTCGGCCCCGGGGTCGGCGTTGGCGGCAGCACACCGACGTTAATAAACGTAACGGCAGCGCTGCTCATGTAATCGAAACTGTCATAAGGTGTGAACGTGACCGTCAGCGTCTGGTTGTAGCCCAAGGGAAGGATCGTGCCTGCCGGCGGCGAATAGGTGAACGTGCCCGCAACGCCGACTAATTGGCCGCTCACGACCGCCGTGGCGTAGGCGTTCAACTGGCTCGTACTCAGCGGCGTGCCATAGGCAATCGGTGCCGGCTGGGGCCAGGTGATCACGGGCGTCGCCGGTTGCACGTCGAGGAACGCGACGGCCGAACCCGTAACGGTACCGTTCCCGCCGGCGGGTGTGAACGTGACCGTGAGCACTTGATCGTTGATGGCCGGCAGAATCGTGCCCGCGGGTGGCGAGTAATTGAACGTACCGGGCACGTTCGCGACGGCGTCCAACTGGGCTGCGGACAGCGGTGTGCCGTAGACAATGGGAGCCGGGTTGGGCCAAACGATCACGGGCGCCGGCAGGCTGCCATCCGACGCCTGGAACTCTCGATGCACTTGCTGCCGGCTCAGTCCCGAGTCAAGCTGCCCGAGCCAGTACGCCTCGGCTCCAGGCGTCGGCGCCTGTCCCCCGATCGTTGCGAACAGCGCGTTCACAAATGCTTGGTCGCTGATGTTCTTGCCAGTCTTCGAAGTGACATCAAGAAAATATCGCTTGAAGGCCGCGCCGTCACGCCGGTTGCCAACTGCTGCAGGGCGTATTCCAGTTCGGCAGAATTCGGCGCACGGTGATAGTATGTGTGGTAGAGCCCGACCACAAACGCCACTTGTTTCTTGGGTTTGACAGCCGGAGTCGCGGCGTGTGCGCCGGCGGCAGCCTGCAAGGGCGCGGGGGCGACCACTGCCTTGGGCGCGCCCTGGCCGGAAAGCAGTGTCCGGCTCTCAAGCCCCAGAAGGGCCGGCGCATTGCGGCGTGAAGGACGCCGCGCACGGCCGAACGCCACGTTCAAAGCGCGTTTGAAGATGTCGAACACGAGACCCCTCGATCCGATGCGCGCGGCATGTCGTGCCTGGCTTATTGATCCTTAGAACGCGAACACGTCTCGGTCAAGAAGCGGGTTTTGCGACGAAAGTCGCCTTGAAGAGTGCCCAGCAGTTGGGGTCGAGCGAGACCGCGCTGGGCGCCTTGTCGGCCGGAATGAGAAAGCGATCTTTTTTCTGGAAGAACTCGATGCGCTCGATGCGTTCCCCCGCGGCGCCATCGGTCGCAATGCCGACTTCGAGTGACAGGCGGTACGGTTCTCCGGGCTGCACCTGAGCGAGCTCAATGACCACGTGCTTATCATCGGGACGATAGTGCCACGTTCCCTCTAAGACGGGCGAGCCGGCGCGTTTGAGCCACTGGTCGAAGAACCACAAAAGCTCGCGGCCGGAGGTTTCCTCCATCACGCGGCGGAACTCGTCGGACGACGCGTTCTGGTCGCGAAACCGCGCGTAGTACTCGCGGATGCCCGCCCAGAACCGATCGTCGCCGACCAGTCCGCGCAGCATGTGCAGAACCCATCCTCCTTTTTGATAGACGAGCTGATTCAAGACCCGGCGCATGTCGGAGGTATTGTTGTGGATCACGGCCAGGCCGGGATTGCTTTTTTCCGTCGCGAGGACGATCTCGCGGCTTCGTTTGAGCCCGCGCACAAGTGCGTCGCGGCCGCTGTCATGCTCGGTGAACAGCAGCGCGAAGTAAGTCGCGAAGCCTTCGCTTAGCCACACGTCGTCCCAGTCGCGCTCGGTGACCGCGTCGCCAAACCACTGATGGGCGATCTCGTGGGCCACGAGATTGGTGACGCCGCGGCCCGACAGGTTGCGCTCGCCGTAAAAGATCGCACTCGCGTTTTCCATTCCGCCGCTCAAGCCGGCGGCCTGCACGCCGGCGAGCTTCTCGTAAGCGTAGGGACCGATGTGCTCAGAATAGAACTCCAGCACGCGACGCCCCGAGTCTTCGAGCGCCGGCACGACCTGATCGCGATCCTGGTGAAAGACCCAGCTCTCCAGCGGAATGCCCTTGACCGTGCCGGCATGATGCGCCGCAAATCGGGCCACACCGATGGCATTGAGCCACGAGGCGATCGGCACCGATTGCTTCCAGTGTGTGAGCCTGCGGCCGTCGGTGCCGTCGATCTCTTCCACGAGCAGGCCGTTGGCGACGACCTGATAATGGGCCGGCGCATCGATCAAGAACTCGCTGGTCGCCTTGTCGTACGGGTGGTCGACCATGGGCAGCCACTGGCGCGCGCGGTCGGGCCAGTTTTCGCTGAAGAACGTTCGCTCGCCGTGCCGGTTCTTGCCGATCCGCAGGCCGGACGCGGGCACACCGCGATAAACGACAGTGAACGACCGGCGCTCGCCGGCCTTGGGCGGCGCATCGAGCAGCACGCGAAGCCGGTCGTCCTTATGCTCGAACCGCACGGGCGCCTTGCCGCACGTCACCGCGGCGACAGACATGCCTTTGGCCGATTTCGCCGACGCCAGGTCCAGCACGAAACCGGTCTGGTCGTCCTTCAAGAAACGGACCAGGGCGGTGCCCTCTCCCGAGATCTCGTCGGTCTCGTCGCGGAGCGTCAGCCGGAACGTGTAATGAAGAGTGTCGATCCCTGGCTGGCGGGGATACGTATCCGAACGGCCGGCGGTCTGCGAAACGGCCATCACTAGCAAGCACGAGATACCGTGAGCCCAACGTCGTAGCTGCTTTCTCATCACTGTGCCTTTGCCTCCATCGGCTCGTGAGCGGGCGGGAACGCCTGAAGTATTCCGCCCTGACGGACGAGCTTTTCGATCTCATCGAGCTCAGTCGGTAGAAAGCTCGTGAAGTTTTGGTAGCCGTCGGGCGTGATCACGATCACATCCTCGTAGCGATAATAGAGGTGCTCTTCGAGCACACGGAGCTGGGGGTCGATCGAGAAGACCTGACCGGGCTTGAGTGCACCGCGCGCGTAGCCGCCGTCGTCGTGCACGGCCATGCCCACGGGATGCGAAAAGACCCCGCCCCCGCTATCAACAAGCCGGTGAGCTGCCCGCTCATAAATCGGCTTCGAGAACCTGGTGCGCGCGAAGACCTCCTCCATCGCACTCTTCGCTTCCTGCTGAATCGCACGAGGAGTGACTCCAGGGCGGATGCGCTTCAGGATACAGTTGCGGTAGTCGAGCACGAACTGGAGAAGCTCGCGCTGCTCGGGGCTGTACCGCCCACTCACGGGCCACATGCGGGCGATGTCGCTCGTATAGTAGCGGTACTCCGGCGCGAAATCCATGAGCACCAGGTCGCCATCCTTGAGCTGCGCCGCGTTGCGGTAATAGTGCATGTTCCAGATGTTATCGGTTCCCGACGCGGTGATGGAACGATACCCTTCGAGGCGCGCTCCGCCCGCCAGGAAGATGTATCGCGCTGCCGCGTCGAGCTGATATTCAAAGATGCCGGGCCGCGTGCTCTTCATGGCCTCGATCAATCCACGACCCGCAAGCTGCGACGCGCGGCGGATCAAGGCGATCTCGCGCTGGCTCTTGACTGAGCGGACCTCGTCGAGGATGGGGGTCAAGTCGCGCACTTGATCGGCCGACGAGCGTGCGCGAAAAGTTCCACCAGCCGCGCCTCGCGAGACGGACGCCCGTCCCACGGGTCGGCCTTGATGGCGGCATCGGCACTCCTCAGCTCGCCTCGGCATTCGGTGTTGCCTTCCGCCGGGGCAAACGGCGTGTACACGGTGGTTTGGGCGCCTCCGAGCAACTGCCGGAACCAATCCTCGGTCATCGCCTTGGTGCTCAATACCTTGGTCACGCCCGTCAGCCGTTTGACCAGTTCGGCATCCTCGGCCGAGAGCACCTTGCCCTCGGCACTCTCCAGTCGTGCGTCGCGGGGAGGGAGCAGCAAGGTGACGGTGCGGTCGCGGCCGTCGAGAACCACGTAAGCGTGCGGTGTCTCGATCCCGCAGAGATGATAGAATTCATTGGTCTGCCGCGGCAGCTTGAAGCCGCGTGCCTTAGGCGCGCCCGCTACCAGGGCAATCGCGTTGTTGCCGATGCGGTCCAGCACCACGTTCCAGCGCGCCTGGAATTCCTCGGGCGGGAAGTCGGTCTGATAGAGAGGCGGCGCCTGGGCGTAGAGCGCCCATGGATTGATCGCGAAGACCAAAGCCAACCCGATGTACACCGGTCTCATCTCGGCATCCTCCTCGCCATGCCGTTCTTGGACTGCCCATGGACCCCGAGAGCGGCGGCGTCACAGCTTCAGTTCGAGCGTTTGTCCCGCGAACTCGCTCGAACGTGTGTTCCCTTGGGAAACGACTTCGACCGCGATCGGCCGCCGCAGCGGAGGCCGCATGCGCGAGCCCTCTCTCAGCTTGAGCACCAGCCGCCGATCGCCGTCGTGCCAGGTGAGATCGATTCCCATCCAGTCCCCCTTGCGGTAATCGAACGACGCACCGTCATCTTCATAAAGTAGAAAGTGCCCATCCGCACCCGGATAGACGCGGATGGTGAGCGGACCATCCACGTTTTGAGACGTGAATTGCTTTACAGGTCCCAAAGGGAGAATGGCGCCGGCGGGAACATATAGCGGCATGGTCGCCAGATCGACGCTGCGGCTGACGACGCGACCGCCGTCGACCGCCTCGCCGGTGAAGAAGTCGTACCACTTGCCGCGCGGCAGGTAAACCTGGCGCGAGGTGACACCCGGCGCCGTCACCGGTGCCACCAGCAGGTTTGGTCCCCAGAAATACTGGTCGCCGCACGCGCGGGCGGCGGTGTCAGTCGGTGCGTAAATCCAGAGAGCGCGAATGACCGGCAGACCGGTGTGATGCCCCTCGTGGACCACGCTGTAGAGGTAGGGCAAGAGGCGGTAGCGCAGCTCGAGGTACTTGCGACAGATGGGCTCGACGTCGGCGTTGTGGAGCTCCTTGACGTCGGGATTGGCCGCGCCGCCGTAGGCCCTGATCTCGTCGGGGCCGAGCTCACCGGTGTTCCAGCCCCACGGCAGCCGTAGCTTCCATGTTCGTCCGTGTGAGCGGAAGAGAGGACAGAACGCCCCGAACTGAAACCAGCGCACATAGAGCTCGCCGGTGAGCTCCTTGGTGGGCACGAAACCACCGATGTCGGTACCCCAGTAGCTTAGGCCCGATAGCCCCGCATTGATCGCGATAGGAATATGAGTCTTGAGCGTTTCCCAGGTCGAGTAGACATCGCCCGACCAGAGAAACGCGCCGAAGCGCTGCATGCCGGCACCGCCGTTGCGATGGAGCGCAAAAGGCCGCTCATTAGGCCGGTCAAGCTGCGGACCTTCCCAGTACATCCGGTTGCGGACAAGCCGCGAGGAAAGATCGAGCGGGTCGCCTTCATCGGGCCACCAGCCGTCAATCCCGATCGCAAAAACCTGCCGGTGAGCATCCCAGTATGGCGCTGCCTGGCCTTCCTCATGGCTCTTCAGGTCGACGTGGTCAGCAACCGTTCCGCGCAGCGATCTCGAGCGGAACACGACGTGCGGAACGACGTGAAAATGCATCCCGTGCAGCTCGTCGATCATGTGCTTGGGATCGGGAAAGACCATCTTGTTGAAGGTGAACGATCCATGGCCGGTGTTCCAGCCGGACGGGCAAAAGCCGGTGCCGAGATAGATGAGAACGTCGCACGGGAGTTGCTTCTGGCGAAACGTTCGGGCGATGGCCAGCACATCGTCCGGGCCAGCAAGTGTGCGATGCGATTGGTGATAGCCGAGCGCCCAGAGCGGCGGCATTGCGGGAAGACCTGTCAAGCGAGCGTAGGCAGCCATCACCGCCGCCGGCTCGCGGGCCGTCACGACGAATAGATCCAGCGGCAGCGATTGCGCGGCATCCAAAGGCGCAAAACGTCCCGCACTTCCGCTCAAGTCGAACGTGCCGGCCGGTTCATGGACGAACATGGCCCAGCCGGCAGTGCCGATCAGCCAGGGTATCGGCACCCGCCCGCCGTGGGTCCGCAAGCGATAACCTCCCTGTCCGCTCCGCATCCGATCAACCGACCCGCGCCGGTCGAACTGCGCTCCGCCTTCGCCAAGACCGAGCACTGGCCCATCGCCGAACTGGAAGGTAAAGCCGGCCGTCTGCACGTCGAAGCGCAGCTCTTCTACGCGCCGGCCGTCCGCCGCGTCAATGCGAATCGTGAGCGGGTCGGCCGAAATGACAACTCGCCCAGACGCAAGCTCGATAGAGCGAGGTCCCGAGAGAGTCGTCACACGTGCGACCGGCTCGCCCCAGTCGGTGCGCACGAGCGAGCCATTACCTGAGATCGCACCGGGCCCCCCTTCTTCGCACGAGAGAATGCTGATCCGCACGATCTGGTCACCGACGGGCGTGACGTCGATCTCGACTGGGCGGCCCGCGACGACGAGCCGCTCGGCGCCCGCCGCACCACCGGCCACAGCGAGCAGCGCACCGGCAGACGAGGCTGCGAGTGACTTCAGTGTCGTCCTGCGCGAGATTGCCATCGGTTTCTCCACCGGACTCCGCTCTACCTCAGCATGAACACGGCGGGCCGAATCGCTCATGCGGCAACGGCTGCTCCGGCTCAATTGCGGTGCTCGACCGCGCCGAAGAATTTCCAGCTCGGCGTGAAATCGCGCGCGAGTTTCTGCTGCGAGACCAGCGCCCGCACCATCTCGATGGGAATGCTGTTCTCCTTCAAGATCGCGTCGTGGAAGTCGCGGTCGGTCATCTTGCCCGACTCGACCAGGTCGCGATGGAGCGCGCGAAGCTGCAAGCCGCCCAGGAGGTATCCCGCCTGGTAGAGCGGTCCGTAGAACGACGTGAACGACCGCCGCACCTCGGCCGTCGCGTTGTCGCGCTCGTGGCCGATTCGATTGACTAACAGGTCGATGCACTCCTGCGGGGTCATTTTCTCCAAGTGGAACTTGAGCGAGAACATGATCCGCGCGCAGCGGTGCATGCGCCAGAAGAGCATGCCGACCTTGTTTTCGGGGGACTGCGCGAAACCGCGGTCCCACAGCAAGAGCTCCCAGTAGAGCGCCCAACCCTCGCCCCAGAACGGCGTGCCGAAGAGCCGGCGATAGGTCCGGTAACGATCGGTCATGAAGCCCTGGAGATGATGGCCGGGAATGAGTTCATGAAAGACGGTTGCGCGGGAAAAGTGCTTGTTGTTGCCCCGCATGCTCATCATCTTGGCCTCGTGCGCCATGGCGCTGGTCGGGTACGAGACGGTGATCATTTCGCCGCCCAGGAAGAATGGGCTCACGAGCTGGCGCTCGGGCGACATCATGGTCATGCGCCATGAGTCGCGGCAGAGCGGGGGGATCGTCACCAGGTTGTTCCGCTCGACGTAGTCGATCGCTTCGAGGGCCAGGTCGCGGATCAGGACCGGCTGCTGGCCGGGATCGACGTGGAGCGTCTTGACGTGTTCGAGGGCGGCGCGCCAGTCATCGCCGTGGCCCATCGCGCGGGCGGCCTTCTTCATTTCGGCTTCGCACCAGCGCAGCTCGGTTTCGGCGAGGTCGATCAACTCCT
Source organism: uncultured Isosphaeraceae bacterium (assembly GCA_963830625.1). Taxonomy (GTDB): domain Bacteria; phylum Planctomycetota; class Planctomycetia; order Isosphaerales; family Isosphaeraceae; genus CAWHMZ01. The sequence goes on from CAWHMZ010000023.1 coordinate 120,937, forward strand.
CGGGCGTGTACGCGATCATTTCGTACTTGAGCTCCGAGAGCAGAGCGTCGCGGCCGATCGGGTTGCCGACGATTTCCTGGTCGCGGTCGCGCGCGGCGCCCGGAGTGGCACCGCCGGCACCCGCGCGGGGCCCGCCGCCGGCGGTCTCGCCCGCGCTGGCCCAGCGCCCGGACCAGGACCAGGACCAGGACCGGGACCCGCCCCGGGGCCACCGCGCCGGCGCCCGCCGCCGGGGCCGCCGCCCTCGCCCCCCGCTGCCGCAACGGCCCCATAGCGCTCGCGGAGGAAGGTCGCGTACTCCTGAAGCTTCTGATCGGCCGCCTTGTACGGCTCTGCGGCCCACCACGAGAAGAGCGGGTCATAACCGTCGTAGAAAGTGAACCAGACGCGCAGGGTGTCGCGCAGGTCGTCAACGGCCGCCAGCGCCCGGTTGGCGACCGTGCGCTTGGGGCGGCGCTCGCCGCGAGCGCTCTGCCCGATGTCACGCTGGGTGTCGACGATCTGCTTGGCTAATCGGTCAAGGGTTGCGGCGGTCTTCGACCAGTCGCTCGTCTTGAGCGCGCGGCGTGCTTCCTCGAGATCGAGAATCGTTTGTGCAAAGGGCACAAACGCGCCGATCTCGGCCCGCTCTTTGCCGCGCAGCTCGATCTGCCGCACCTCGTGCGCCAGGTAGTTCGCAAAGAGCAGGTAGTCGACCTTGCCATCCTGGCTCAAGCTGTCGAAATCGAGCTTGTCCAGCCGGTCGAGCCAGCCCTCGGTGAACGCGGCGCAGCCGCGCGTCACGCCCGGGCGACGAGGCCGGCGGCGCTGACCGCAGGGTGATACCCCGATCGGTGGAATAACGCTCGATCGCGCCTCGAAGCTCGCTCGGATCGCCGTTATAGTCTTGCACATCGAGCCCGGCGAGCGAGCGGGCGGACTGCCCGGGCGAGGCAACGGACGAGCCGGCGATCGAACCCGACGGCGTTGCTTGTTTCGCCACGGAATCGCCGGCCGAACTGCCGTTGCCCGCGGGTTCCGACCCGTTCTTCAGTTGACGGACGAAGAAGTCGTGGAGCCGCCGCTGGCCGTACGCCCCGCCCATGCCGTGGTTGGCATTGGGTACGACGAGCAGCTCAAAGTCCTTACCGGCCTTGATGAGGGCGTCGACCAGCCGCATGGTCGACTCGGGCGGGACGTTGGTATCCATCTCGCCGACGATCAACAGCAGCTTGCCGCGCAGGTTGGCGGCGTGATCGATGTTCGACGACTCGGAATACCAGGGCCCCACCGGATATCCCATCCACTGCTCGTTCCACGAGGCCTTGTCCATGCGGTTGTCATGACACCCGCATGCCGATGCGGCCACCTTGTAGAAATCGCCGTGGAACAAGACGCCGGCCGTCGCGTTCTGGCCGCCGGCGGAGGTCCCGTAAATTCCCACGCGATTGAGGTCGTAATACGGGTACTTCCTGGCCGCGGCCTGGTGCCAGAGGATTCGGTCGGGGAAGCCGGCGTCCTTGAGGTTGTGCCAGCAGACGTCGTGAAATGCCTTGGAGCGATGCGCGGTACCCATTCCGTCCATCTGGACGACTATGAAGCCCAGGTCGGTGAGCGACGAGAACCTCCGGGCTGCGCTGAACGTCTTGTGAACGAAGGCACCCTGCGGTCCGGCGTAAATTTGCTCGATGACGGGATACTTGCGGCCGGGGTCGACGCCGCTCGGCCGGCAGATGATGCCCCAGATGTCGGTCTTGCCGTCGCGCCCCTTGGCGACGAAAACTTCGGGGGGCTGCCAGCCGCTCTCCTTGAGCAAGCTGATGTCGGCGCGTTCGAGATCGCACACCAGCCCGCCGTCGGAGGCGCGCCTGAGCGTGTGAACGGGCGCCAGATCAACGCGGCTGTAGGTGTCGATCAAGTAGCGCCGATCGGGTGAGTACTGCACCCTGTGGCTGCCATCGCCCTCTGTCAGCGCGACCAGTCCCGTGCCGTCGAAATTGACGCGATAATACTGGACAAAATAGGGGTCCTGTCCAGGAACCTTGCCCGATGCGTGAAACCAGACCTGCCGGTTGGCCTCGTCGATCCTGTCGATGCCTCGCACCACGTATTCGCCCTTGGTGATCCGGCCCTTGACGGCGCCGGTGGCGGCTTCGATCAAGTAAACGTGGCGCCAGCCGTCGCGCTCCGACACGTAAATGATCTCGCCAGTCTTGTCGAGCCAAGTCACCGGGCTCAGGCCGAGGCCCTCGGTGTGCGCAGTCCAGATGAACGTCGCAGACTTCTCGTCGATGATCGTGCGGTCTTCCCCGGTGTGCGCATCGATCTCGACGACCCGAAAACGCTGATGCCCGCGGTCGACTTTTTCATAGGTGAAATGGCGGCCGTCGGCGTGAAAGCGCGGTCGCGGCGTGCCGAAATCGACCCGATCAACCTTGGGCTTGATTTGCTTCTTGGCGGCGATGTCGAACAGGTTTAGCTCGTACGCGTCGAACTTGTCGCCGGGCAGCGCATAGGGGCGCTTTTGCAGCTTGGCGCGCCCGCCGCCAGCGGGCGACGACTGAACCAGATAAACCTCCTTGCGCTCACCGGGCTCGATGCGATAGGCCAACAGCACGCGCGAGTCGGGCGACCAGGTCAGGTGGCCGTACGACAGGCCCTCTTTGCCGTCGTGAGTGAGCTGTATCTCCTCGGTTTTTCCCTGGGTTCGGATGAAGACGTTGTGGTTCTTGACAAATGCGGTCCACTGCCTGTCGGCTGAACGCGGCGCGGCACCCGCGCTCGGTGCGCCGCCCGCGGGCGTTGGCGCCCGATCACCCGCAGACCGGGAACATTCATACGAGCTCAAGTCGCACTTCCAGAGTTGGTCTGCGACTTTAAACCGCACGGCCTTGGAATCGTCGACGAGCTCGATTTCGTCGAACGGCAGCCGGTCGGCGGCGTAGGTTTTCCCGGCTGCCTTGGAAAGTGCGCCTGCAAGCTTGCCGTGGTCGAACGCCGGCTGGCGCGTTCCGCGCACGGCGTCGACCGCGATGAACTCCGAGGTGCCACCCGCGAGCTGGTTGCGATACCAGAACCGCGTGTTCTGCTGATACCAATGCGGGTCGATGCGGGACTTGAAGACGAGGGCATCGCCGGGGCTGGTCCGGGCGCCGTGCTGTTGCGGCTGCGGCGGCTCGTACCACGGATCGCCGGGTGGTGGACTGAGCTCGACGTCGTATTCCGTTTCCGCGCTAGCATCGGTGATCCCCGATGGCAGAACCTGCTTCGGCTCATCTGCCTGCGACGGGCGAAAAACAATGCGCTCGGGCACCGTAAGCAGCGCCAATCCGGCGATCAGAACGGCGAATCGCTTGCAAGACATCGGTGGGCTCCCACAGGTCAACGGTCTCTACTGCTCACGGACGCGGAAGCGATTGACACTAAATGGCCTCGCGTGATCCTGGGAGGGCGAGGCTCCGGGCGAGCCGGATGGAATTGCCGCTCGCCGGGAGGCTCGCTCTCCCCGAATCGTGAACCACGACTCAGGCCGCATGGTTCCGAAGGCGCGTGATTGATCCACTGAGAATGCAGCGTATCGCGTGCAACGAGTGCTCGCCAGGGGCGCGTTTGGTGGCAACTTGCGGAATCGTGAAAATGGCAGTAAATGGCAGGTTTTTGGCCGGGCTTTCCTGCCAGTTCGCTCTCGTCAGATGCAACGCGGACGCGCGCTTTTGGAAATCGGGAAAGCTCCGGTTGTTGCAGCGCAAGCCGCTCATTGGCCGACGATTGTGGCGACGGGTTGACGTGCCGCTCGGCGCGGTCCGGCTCCCGAACGGGAGATGTCCGACCGGCGGTGTGAAAGTGGCAGAAACGGGCGTTCCTGCCATTTCTCCGTTACAAGCCTCGCCGCAGAATCGGTGTGATCGCCACTTTCCACTTATTGCGCCCTGGCCCTGGCCGAATCGAGCAATGTGCGCCCAAAAACGCACCTCTCTCTATATATACTGGGAAAGGGGGGGTACTGCGCACTTTCCAGAAGCCAGTTTTGACGTATGTTCATTTCAGGCAATCGGTTGTGTTGCGGCAAATTGTGCAATTCTCAAGAGGCCTTCGGAATCTGCCGCACGCGCGTTAGAGGCGGTATAATTGGTTTTGCCGCCAACTGAATGAGTGGGCTCTCGGGCTGGGCCGTCGAGCGTGATCATGCGAGTGCTCAAGTGCCTCACCAAGGTGAAAACCGCCGCCGCGGCATTGCTCGCGGTCGGAGCGTTCTCCTCGCTGGCGATCGTCACGGTCGGGTTCACGCAGGAGAAGCCGGCAAGGGCACCTTCGACGACTTCAATCTCGCCACGGACGGAAGCGATCCTGGCCAAGCTCGAGAAGCGCATCTCCATGCCGTTTCCCAACGAGACGCCGCTCGTTGACGTTCTCAATTACATCAGACGGACCACCGGGGACGGTCCAAACGCCTTGGCTCTTCCGATCTACGTCGACCGGCTCGGCTTCCAGGAGGCCAAGAGGAGCGTGACCTCGACCTTCAAGCTCAACGTGGAGGATGCGCCACTCAAGGTCACCCTCGCCGCGGTGCTTGCTCAATTGGGCTTGGCCTTTGCCGTACAGGACGACGTGCTCATCATCAGCTCGCCGCGCGGCATCGAGCGTCTCCGCGACGCGACCGTGACGCTGCCCAGGCTGCTCACGCCGAAGACCAAGGCGGTGCTGGCCCAGCTCGACGAGCCGATCGCGATGACATTCCCCGATGAGACCCCGCTGGGGGATCTCCTCATGTACGTTACCGAGGCGACCACGTCCGCCAAGACCCTCGGCATCCCCATCGTGGTCGACGCGCTCGGGCTCCAGGAGGTCAGGCAGACGCTCCAATCGACCGTCTCGATCGACCTCGAGGGCGTGCCGCTCAAAACGACACTCCGGTTGATCCTCGACCAGCTTGGCCTGGCTTATACGATCAAGGACGGTCTGGTGGTGATCAGCTCGCGCGCGATCATCGAGAGGGTTTGCGGGCGGTGAGTCCGGTCGTGAAGGACGTGGGAATTGACCGATCGGGATAACCAGTGCGCTTAGCTGCCCAAGCACGCAGACGAGCAAGTCTGCACTGGGTGTACTTCCCGATCTTTCCGATTCTGGCGTAAATCTCTTGAACCATCTCAACCCGCAGGCGGCTATTCGTGGCGGAGAGCCTCGATGGGGTCCATCAGGGCTGCGCGGCGGGCCGGGTAGATGCCGAACAGGATGCCGACACCGACGGAAATGCTGAAAGCCACGAGCACCGATTGCACCGTGATAATTGTCTTCTGGTTGGGAATGAAATAGACGATGAGCCGCGGGATTCCCATGCCCAGGAACACGCCGGCGAGGCCGCCGACTGCGGAGAGAACCACGCACTCGACGAGGAACTGCTGAATGATGTCACGCCGCTTGGCGCCGAGTGCCCGGCGGATACCAATCTCGCGGGTGCGCTCGGTGACGGTGGCCAGCATGATGTTCATGATGCCGATGCCACCGACCAAGAGCGAAATCGAGGCGATCGTCCCCAGGATGATACTGAACTGACGGGCCGAGTGCCGGGCCTCCTCGAGCAGGGCGTAGGGGACAGCCATCTGTACATCTTTCCCAGGGTGGTAGGGCTCGTAAGCGTCTGTCAGCACGCTGGCCGTCGGTGTCACTTCGTCGAGCGAGTTAACCTGGACTGTTAGCTGGGTGAGCTCCGTTTCCTCAGCGCTGAAACGCCCGGAGCGGAAGTCGATGATCCGCTCGCCGAACCGGAGCCGGCAGGTGCTCAGCGGAATGTAGACGTCGCGATTGTAGTCCTGGCCGGTAAGGCCCGTGCCCGAGGCGGCGGTAGCGGCCCGCTCGCTGGTCACGCCGACGACGGTGTAGGCGGCGTTCCCCAGGACGACCGTCTCGCCGATCGGGTCGTGGTAGGGGAAGAGGGCCGCGGCCGTCGCGTGGGCGAGCACCGCACAGTTGCGGTAGAGCTCGTCGTCGGAACGCTGGAGGAAGCGACCCTTTACGACCTGGAGGTGATTGAACTCGGCGTAGTCATGCGTCGTGCCAACCACGCGGCCGTCGAAGGCGTGCTCACGACAGCGGATCTGCTTGCGGATTTCGCGGACCGGCAGCACCCGCTTGATGGTCGGCACCGTCTCGACGATGCGCTCGTAGTCGGCGTACGTCAGGCCGTAGCGGAGGATGAGTGGTGCCTGCCTGCCGGACGCGGACTGGGCCTCCTCGGAGGGCTTGACCGAGCGAATGATGATGTTGGTCGCACCGAGCTGCTCGATGTCGCGCTGGACGGCGCGACTGGTTCCCTCGCCGACCGCGAGCATCGAAATCACGGCCGCCACGCCGAATGTAAGGCCCAGGGTGGTCAGCCCCGAGCGGAGCTTGTGCAACAGCAAGCTCTTAAGCCCAAGCCTCAGCCCACGCCAAATACGCCCCATCGCGAAAGCCTCAACAGAGATGCGGATTCCCTTGGCTGCAATCTTTCGAAGCTCTTCCCTGGGATCACGGAGTAACGGTGTGTTCTTCTGCCGGCTGACGACCTACCCGACCCCGGCCTCGGCAATCGCTTCTTCGGTTATTCGTGTCAACAGTCGCCTCTATTGTGCGACATCCCTTCCCTCCCAACTGTCCCGCGCGAACGATTAGACAGAAATACCCGTTAAGGTGAGATTAGTGAACTGGAATATCCAGGGCTGCTTTGAAGGCTTAACACGTTCGCCGGCGGATCCCGGCGATGCCGGCTTGTCAGCACCAGGTGGCGGGATGGCAGCGGCGCTGGGTTTGGCAACCTTGACCGTCTCGGGCTGGGCCGGCAGGAAGAGATCGGCGAGCTGCATCGCCTTGCCCGGCGGGAAAGAGGCCAAATTGCTCAGCACGATCACGCCGAGATCTTGGTCGGGGAACCACCCCAGGTAGGCGCGGTAGCCGGCCAGGGAACCGGTGTGTCCGATGCGCTTGTGCCCCTTATGGTAGTCGACCCGCAGGGCAAAGGCGTAGTCGAGCGGCTGGCCGCTTTTGAGCCGGCCCGGCTCGAACATCTGGCGGATCGTTCGTTCGTCTTAGGTGCGGGGCTTCGTGTAATTCGCGAGCCAATGCGCGAGTTCCTCGACCGTCGAGTAGATGCCCCCGGCGCTGTTAACTGGTGCCAGTTTGTGACATGCGGTGACGCAAACCCCGGCACAACCGGGGTTTGTTCGTTTCCGCCGCCTCCGCCGTCGTCGTCGCCGCTGTCATCCCGCGACGCCTGCTGCCGTCCGGCGCCGCCCGAAATGCAGACAATACGCAGACGATCTTCGTATGTTGATATAATCTGATCTGGAAGATTGGCCAGGGCTTCGGCCCGGTCTTCCATCCCGATACGGGTGTATTTGGCCGTCTGGCGGATGTCGGCATGGCGGGCCAGTTCCTTGGCCTCCATGATCGACGCCCCCGAGCGGATCAGCCCGGTGATATGGGAGTGCCGCCCGGCGGCATGAAAATCCGCGATCCCCTCTGGCGTCTCGTACGCGGTGCCCACGCGCTCCAAATCCTTCTTCACCATCAGCCAGGTTTTCTTCCGCTCGACGCGGGCAAACAGCAGCGCGGGGCCACGTCCGCCACATCCTCGACCGCCTTTGCGGTCCGGTTGATCGACGGCGACCACAACGGCCAGGCAGGCGGCAACGCCGTGGCCGTGATCAGGAAGTCCGCGGTGACGATCAGCACACTCGCGCTCGCCCGTGTCGACCAGACCACCCGCTTGGCGGGAACCCTGGTCGACATGGTGCTGGATCAGGTGTGAGAGATGCTCCCGAACGCGATCCGTCAAGGCACGATTCTGCTCGCTTTGGGAGAGATCGTAAGGACGGTATTCCCGCCCAGGAAGGCCCCCGCGGTGCTGTCGACGCCGCCCGGCGGCGAATTGATGACCGTGAGCTGTCCCCCCTTCGCGAACGCGCTCTTCGTGGTGCCGGTTAACAGCACGACCGCGTCGATTGACGCGTTGTAGGTCGCTGACTTGATCGCGACCGGGTGCAACAGCGTCTCTAACTTCCTCTTCACTCTCCTCGTCGACACCCAGTCCAACTGATAGTTGTTCGTGTTGGTGACTGACAACGGATCCATTGCCGTGCTGAACTTGAGTCCCAAGCTGAGCGCACGCTTGCCTTTGCTATTGCCATCTTGAGCCGAGATGACCTCCCCCAAGATGATCGTCGGCTTCGGCGTCGGCGCCGGCGTCGGGGTAGGTGTCGGAGTCGGAGTCGGCGCGGGTGTTGGTGTTGGTGTTGGAGTCGGAGCTGGCGTCGGCGTGGGAGTTGGCGTCGGAGTCGGCGTTGGCGTGGGCGATGTGACAACGAATGTATCAGTGCTGGTCGTCGTCCCCGTCACAAAGGACGTTCCCACGGGCGTTCCAGGGTAGAATTTGGAGTTGCCATACACCGATGAGGGGGTGTCGGCACTCGTGAACGAGAAACTCAACGAGTTTCCCGGCGGAAGGAGATCAGAGGTCGTGTTGTCGGCCACGAACTGAATGGAGTACCCATCGCCCGACCCACCGCCCATGGAGGTGCCCGTCCAATTTGCCGGTGCGGTGACGGAAAGAGGCTTCGTTGCGAGATAATCCTGGCCCGGCTCGGCCCAGGCGTACCAAAAGAAGCCGATTCCCTCGGTGCTCGTGCTCGAGTTCGTGAGCTGGATCGTGTAGCTGTAGTTCGAACCGTCGGGCGTCGAGCTGATGACGCCGCTGGCTGTGATGGACATCAACCCGCGACATTCCAGCGATTCAGCAACGGGAATTCGGCTAACGCGGGACCGACGATCCTTGCGGTGTCGAGGTGCCATTGCATTCAGGATCTCATGCAACTGTGTAACGATAAGCGGACGTGCCATCGTATTCCCCTTGGCAATTGCTCAATGAGGCGGAGGTTGATCGTTGGAAATCATTCAACGCGTGAGGTTTGCGAGAAGCCCAGATCGCGTTTCGAGGTGCGCAGTCCTCGCTGCCGAGGCCAACCGCCATTGAAGCCGTGGATTCTGCTCGTGACCAATCCGAGCTCCCCTTGCTAAGTGTCTGGTAGGAAAGCTTCCATTACGTAGTCACGTTTCTCTGACGTTCGCGCCGCTGCTATGTGTGAGAGGAGAAAAATTGATGATTAAGGGGGCGTGGAAATGCCGGTCGGATCAAATTCCAGGCTGAAAGGCGGTGGGCAACATTACATCATCGATGCCCACACCGGAGCCGCCATCTCCAAGCGGTATGAACAATAAAGTCGCCGAGCCAGCCGCTCCAGCAGACGGCGGCGGCGATCGTGGCTTCTGGGACTTCAACGATTCAGTGCGCGGCCGCCGCTGCCGAAGTTGCACCGTTTGCTACTGCCGCTCGCCTCCGGTTCTCAAGAGAGACCCCGCCGCAACCCGGCTTCCCAGCCCCGAACGCCCGCCAGAAAAAGTTCTAGCCGCCTCCAGTCGCCCCGAGAAAAAACTGAACCTGGGACCGAGCAGAGAAACAGCGCCAATTTCGAGCACGAAGAGAGCGCCACCGTGGGCAGGCGCACAAAATGCCGCAGACTCGGCGCACACGCGGGCGCTGCTCGGCACGCACTTGTGTGCGCGGAGTGATGGCGAACCCAAGATGTGGCGTGGCGCAGCGCAGCGTGGACGGGCCGGCCAGGCGTTCGCGCTTGGTGAGCGGGACGTGACGGACGGGACCACCGCCAATCCGCTTGCCACGGGCTGCCGCGGGCCGCAGAGGATGACCAGGTCGCCGAGACGAAGCTTCTCGCAGGGAGCTGCTCGCGAGTCTGGATCAGGGCCTAGCGCCAACGCGAGCCCGCGATTCAAGGAACCGGCCGCTTGAAGAGCCCGACATGATCGCCGCGCTCGCTCAAGGGTGGGCTGGACGTCCCGTCCGTGTACGCCGGATGCCGCTCACTTCGCTATCGAACACCCAGTCTGGACGTGGACACACCGCGTGTGGTCACGCGCTGGGCGGTTCGGGATCGGAATCCTTGTCTTTCATGCGGTAGCTATCTCCCTGAATGACGATCGCCTCCCCATGATGCATCAGCCGGTCGATCAAGGCCGTTGCCAGCGTGCTGTCCATGTCAAACAGGGCGCCCCATTCCCGGAAGGGTCGATTCGTAGTGATCACGATCGATCCGGATTCATAACGGGCAGCGACCACCTGGAACAACAAATCGGCCCCGCGCTTGTCGATGGGCAGATAGCCCAGCTCATCCAGGAGGAGAAGACCGGGACGGACATAGGTTTTGAGTGCTTTGCCCAAAAGCCCGTTGATCTGAGCCGTGGTAAGATGATTGATCAGATCCACCACGCGCGTGTGGCGCACCGAGTAACCACGCTCACAGGCTGTGTAGCCCAACGCGGTTAAAAGATGCGACTTTCCAGTTCCGGTGGGTCCAATCAAGACGGCACAACCGTGCCGCGGGATGAAGTCGCAGTCGAAGAGCCGCAGGATCGCCGACTTGGGAATTCGCTTGGGGAAGTTGAATTCGTACTCGGCCAAGGTTTTCTGCTTGGGGAGCCGTGCATTGTGCAGTCTCTTCTGGAGGGCGCGCTGCTGGCGCGGTCTGCTCCACGCCAAAAAGCAGAGCCAGGACCTCCAGCATGGAGCTCCCGTTGCGCGCTGCCTCATCCAGCACTTCGCGGTAGCACCTGGCGATCTCGGGTAGCTTCAGCTCGGCCAGGTCGCGCTCCAGGCGTGCTCGTGTGTTTTCTTCACGTCGGGCCATGCGAATCCTCCTACGTGTCCTTGCAGAAGCGGTCGTAAATGCCAGGATCAGCAGGCTCCAGCTTGATCTCGTCGATCAGTTCACGTCGCTGGGGAGACGGTAGAGTGGGGGTGGGGAGTTGTCGGCGTCGGCGTTCCGCCAAGAGCAGGTTTTCCACATAAGCGGCGTCGTAGGTCGCCAGCTCCAAGGCTCGAGTGACAGCGGAAAGGAGCTCGATCGGTCCGTAGAGGCGCGCCAGCCCTAGCAAGCGACGCAGGTGGATGCCGGTCTTCACCGGCTGGCGCTTGAGCTGGAGATGGAACTGACGCGCCTCCGGCCCCAAGGCGTTGAACTCGTGTTCCAGCGCGGAGTCCCGGGACCGCTTGCGCAATGCCAGCGCTGCCAGACGGTGGTCCGGCAACACGATCGACTGCGCACGCTCGTGGCAGCGGATGTGCTGGGCCACCACCTGACCCTCGTGCAGCACACGGAGTTCGCCGCGACTAGCGCGAATCGTGACCGGCCGGCGCGCCAAGTGTGGCGGTGTGGAGTACCGGTTGCCGTCGAACTCGATGCGCGCATAGGGGCTGACGACTGTTGGCACGATCTCGTCAGTATCGAAGGGGATCACCGGCAAGGGACGCAACCGGCAGCGCTCCCCTTGAAAGCGGTCGACCGGCGTCTCCCCAGTGGTCTCATGCACCCGCAGGTTCGCCACGTGGTCGCGCCACACGGGCACCAGGTCGAGGTAGTCGTCGAAGCAGGTCAACTCGCCGGCGCGCCCAGCCAGGGCATTGTGCTTCACATAGCGCACACCCCCCTCGGCGATCCCCTTGGATTCGGGGTCGCGCCGTTCGCAGGCAATCGGCTGCAAACAGTAGTAGCCGCACAGCGCCAGAAACTCGGGATGGAAGCAAGCGGCGCGCCCCGAGCCATTGAGCACGGCGGCTTTCAGGTTGTCGAAGATGACGGCGCGGGGACTGCCACCGAAGAACTCCAGGGCATGCACGATCCCGCGATAGAACTCCGCCTTGCGCTGCGAGAGTGCGAACTCGATATAGATCAGCCGGCTGTAGCAGAGCACGGCTACGAAGACCGAGACCTTGCGGGTGGCGGCGCCGAACGGCACGCGGCCGCATTCGCCCCAATCCACCTGCATGGCCTGGGCCGGCTCGTAATGGACCTGTTGGTAGACACGCCCGCGCACAGGACGAACCCTGCGCAGGTAGCGGCGGACGGTAGACGCACTGCCGGTATAGCCTTCCGGACCGCGGGCGATCTCCTCGCAGATGCGCACCGCCGATAGTTCAGGATATCGGGCCAGTAGCGCGTCGATCTTGGTCCGGTGCGGGTCCAAGAGGCTGCTGCGGCGCGAGACCTCGCGCCCTGGGGGCTGATCCAGTTTGAGCGCAACAGCCACCGTGTGCCGCGAGCAGCGCAGCCGGCGTGAGATGGCCCAGCCCGAGAGCTTCTCGATCAGGGCCAAGCGGCGGATTTCAGCCCACAAGGCGACGTTCATCGTGAGCCCCTTCGCTCGTCTGGATGCGTCGCCGCGATAGCCTGGCGCAAGATCTCACCTAGGGGCATCGGCCCTCGGCCCGACTCGAGGCGGGCGCGTTGGCCACGCGGCGGCAGGGAGAGTACCTGGGTCAAGCACCCCTCATGGGCAATCAGATCGTGGGCCAGCAACTCGTCCCGGGCAGAGACCAAGGCCGGCAAGGGCGTCCGCACCAGGGCAGCCAGCGTGCCATCGCCGTAGAACGACAACCCGTTCTTGTCGGCGACCGCGGAGAGGATGAAGTACAACAGCACGGCGTCGCGCGACAGACGCGCGGCGTGCTCGTGCACAAAGCGACGGTCGACCCAGGACCAACCTGTCGGGGGCGGACGCCGCAATCGCGCAGGAACCAGAATGCGTTTGGGGATCATGCTTGGGCCCTGAGAGCGGATTGAACCGGTAGACCAAGCTAATGAGCCCGCCGGCATCACGCGATAATTGACGACCGGCTCGCCCTTGCGAGGAATGTCACTGAGGCGGCGGACGCGGTGGCGAGGTGAAGGCGCCGGCTCGGCGGTGGGACTGCTTCAGGCGAGCCGCTCGGTACTCTATGGCCCGCTTCCTCCGGCCATCCAAGGTGCCGCGCCAGAGCCACTTGCGTTCACGATCCTGGACATTGCGCACGGCCTGACGGCAGGCGGGGCAACAGAAACGTGCCGGGTTGCGTAGGGAGCTCACAGGCGGTTCATGGCACCCCGGCCGATCGCATAAGGGAAGGGAAAAAAAGCTTGTGCTGCGTGACCACGCGCCGACGTAAGCGGAGGTCTCTGGCCAGTCTGCGACGCGGCCTTCGCCCTCAGGCGGTGCGCACGCTGAGCCTGCGCATGCTGGGCTTTGACTGCGGCATCTCGGCGACGTTTGGCCTGCCGCCGCGCCGCCTGCCATTGGCGGACCAGCCGCAGGCATATGGGGGCCTGGCAGTAGCGCTGGTTCCAACTACGCGGCTGGTACTTACGTCCGCACCCTTTGCGCAGGCACGTCCGCCGGCGCGGTCGGCGCCCTCTGGCCGAACGGCGATGCTTTCCCGTACCCTGGCCAGTGCCCACGGGAGGTGCCACTCCCACGGGAAAAGCTCGGGGAGAATGCTCCTACATTCTCCTCGAGCACTATCAGAAACGCGAATGCGACGCTACCACGCTAGTCTAGCGCGTTGCGCGGGAACAAGACACAGAGCAAGACGGCTTTCTCCCGGCGCTCTGAACCAGACGGCAACCCCGACCCTCTCTGGAGTGGCGCTGTCACCTTGCGCAAAAACGGCGCTGAAATGTTGCTCGGTCCCAGAACCACACTTTGCGCCACCGCGATCGGTTCTGAACGGCACACCTTGCCAGCCGCTGACAGCAGCGGAGATGGATTCCTCGAGCCTCCAATCCGCGGCCCAAACTTAAACACCCCCGGGCCAAATCCGTGATGGCCGACCTGACAGAAGGCGACAGGCGGTGCCGGTTCGCGACCAGCTCCAGTAGTGCCGCGTCAATTCAGACATAGCGCAACCACTGGCACCCATGATCGACGCAACTACCATGTTGCGAAATAATTTGCGTAACATGGGACGCGGGTGCAACTCCCGCCGCCTCCACTTTTGTGTGTCATAAATCTATGTATCGCAAGAACTTGTGTCTTTCCGGGACGCGGGTTGGTTTCCCGCCGCCTCCGGTTTTCTGGCACGCCGGAGACGGCACTGCGAACGACGGAAGATGCACAGGGACAGCTCTTTGTATCGATTCCGCTCTCGTTGTTTGTATCGCAAGAGGCGCCGCGAAATGGCCAGCGACGTCTGAAGTGCAGGCATTCTGCAGAACGCTAGGCGTAAACCAAGTGCCGCAGTTTCGTACTGCGATGTCGCCGCCGCCGAGCTGCGGCTGCCGATCACGGGACCGAACCCGGCGCACATCGTGGATCGGCAACCCACGCGGTCGGCGTAGCGAGTAGGAGGTCAGGCCCGGCGATTCACTTGCGCGGTGGCGTCCACTGGAGGTAGCGGACGCCGGCTGATTCATCAGGAGAAACGGACGTCGCTGACGTCGATGGAGACCATTAGGGGATCGAGTCTTGGCCGGCATTCCGTCCCTCGGGTATACGCGCGACGCCTGCTCGGCAGGCGGATGCCATCCGCTTCGATATAGTCGTAGGCCAACTGGGCCCCAGCGAAGCCGCCCGCAACGTCGACACTGTAGTCATGGCGTCGAAGCAGGAGGTCGTCGCCGAAGAAGAAATCCTGAAGCGCGCTGTGCGTCGCGATCGACTCGTGGAATCGTGCATGGAGCACCCGCCACGTCTCGCGACCTTCCGTCCATGGCTCCCCCTCCGTCACCTGGACACCGTCCATCGTGAGCAGGAAGGGCGTGGTCAGGTAGGTCCACAGCGCATAGCCGTTGAAATAGGCCCGGTGCAACGGGTCCCAGGGCGTCGTCATCTCGTGGCCCGCGAATGAAGTGCGGGGATCGTGGCGCTCGGCGACGACAGTGCCGTCGCCCCGCAGGATCGCAATCCGATGGGGGGTGAACTCAGTGTGCCAGTTGGGATCGCCGAACGGCGCCACCGAGGCGCGCTCCTCGTGGATCGAGACGGTCATCAGGCGTGGGTCCTGGTCCTGTGTCAGGTTCTTCATGCCCCAGAAGGCGCCGCCCGTAACGATCGTCGCCTCCACGCGGTTGAACCTTCGCCAGCGATCGAGTCCCCCGTGGGCCTCGACGATTCTCGCAAGCAGCTCGTTCATGATAAGTCTCCGCTTCGGAAGAGAGGGTGAAGAAAGTCGTGCTGCCGCCACGTTCGCACGGTCGGGCCAGAGCCTTCTTTCTTGGCGCACACCTTTCCTGGGAGGGGTGCGTGGACAACAATTTCGACAAAATGGCAGTAGCCGCCTCGGAAGGATGAAGGGAAGTATGAAAAAGACCTGTCTTGATTCATCCCTCATGCTTCAATAGAGCGGCGGCGTCCACGAGGTCCTGCGTCGTGAAGCCTTCCGTGAACGTGCCGTAGACGGCGGCCAGCGTGGCGCGTGCTTCGTCGTGGCGGCCCTGCCGCTGCCAGAGCCGAGCGAGGCTCATTGTGGCCCGTAACTCAAGCGACCTCGCCTGGTGACGGCAGGCGACCGCAACGGCCTGACGGAAACAGGCTTCGGCCTCCGCCGGATTCTCCGGATCAAGGGCCAGCAGGAACTCCCCCTTGAGTCGGTGCAATTCCGGCTCGTAGAAACGGATCCCAGTCTCCTCAACGAGCGTGAACGCCTTTGCCAGTTCGGCGAGCCCTTCGGTGAAATTTCCTTCTTTGCCCCAGGCCTCGGCCAACAAGGCAAGGGAATGAGAACGCAAGTGGACACGCGTGGGTTCGCCGATAGCGAACCCCTGGCGTATCTGCGCCATCCCCTCCTCGGTGCGCCCGCGCTCCACCATCGCCCAGCCTCGCAGGACCGATGCTGCCGCCGAGTGAAACAAGAGCCCCTGATCGGCAGCGAGTACCTGGAGTTCCTCGGCCAGCTCGAGGGTCTCGGTTACATCCCGGCGGTATTGACGGAGGAGTGCGACCGAAAACTGCGCCTGGCCCAGGCTGGCGGGATGACCCAGCTCGCGGGCCAGCGCGAAGGCCTCCTGGCCCCTCTGCAAAGCCTGCTCGGGATAGCCGAGCATCCAAAGTGCGTGGGCCGCATAGCCCATCGAGGACACGCACGGGTCATGGCCGCCATAGAGAAACGCGTGCGAGCCGTGCTGACGGCGGTCA
Source organism: uncultured Isosphaeraceae bacterium (assembly GCA_963830625.1). GTDB lineage: Bacteria > Planctomycetota > Planctomycetia > Isosphaerales > Isosphaeraceae > CAWHMZ01. The sequence continues at coordinate 136,909 of CAWHMZ010000023.1, forward strand.
TAGTAGGCGATCGCCTGCTCCAGATGTGTCTTTGCGCTCGACCAATCTCCGAGGAAGGCGTGGGCCCGTCCCAGCGCGTAGTGCGCCTGCAGAAGGAGGCCGGGTTCCTGAGCGCGCTGGGCTATGCCGAGCATCTGCTCTCCCAGATTCAGCGCTGCCCAGATCTCCCCGCGCGCGATGCGGAAGAGGCAGAGTCCCCACAACGCCGGAAAGAGGTCCGGGGATTCTCCCACCTCACGGCACAGTTCGTGTGCGCGCGTGTAGGCCACCTCGACGTCGAGCGCCGACCAGTCCTTTGTGATGAACAGGGCCGGACCCAAGGTGACTTGCAGCGCGAGTTCCTTGCGGTGCGCTCGGAAGTGTCCGGCAACGGCGCGAGCAGGTCGAGTCCCCGGCGCGCGAGCACAATGGCCTCTTGATTGGCGCAGATACGCACCGCGTTCCGAGCCGCCACCAGGCAGTAGTCCGACGCCCGCGAAAAGTCGCGTGCCGCCTCCAGGAGTAAGGCCAATTCGGCGGCCACGTCGCCGCTCTTCTCTCCGTAATAGCCCAGCAACGCCTGCGCCACCGCCGCGCTCAATGACGCGCGCCGCGTCGGCCCCAGCGACGCGTACAGGGCATTTTGATAAAGCACATGGACGAAGCGGTATTGCAGCGTCAGCGTCCGGTCTGGGAACTCCTGTTCCCGGACGACCCGCACGAACGCATGGACGCGGTCCAGCTCGTCCAGACGCTCCTCCACCTCTGCCGGATCTCGCTCGAGCACGCGGGCCACGACCGCGGAGTCGAACTCGCAGCCTTGCACGCTGGCCGCCACCAGCAAGCGGCGGTCGTCATCGCCAAGCTGATCGATCTTCCGCTGGATCATGCTGCGGACAGATTCGGGCAGATCGCGCCGGAGGTCCGGGACCGATTGTGCAAGCGCCCAGCGGCCCTGGTCGTGCGTCAGCACCTGCCGATCGCGAAGGTAGCGCAGGAGGTCGGCCATGAACAGTGGGCTGCCCTCCGTCCGGGCGTGGACGAGGGCCGCAAACTCCTCTGGGAATCGATGCTCGGGAAATTCGAGCGCGAGATAGCGATCGAGATCCGCTCGGGTCAAGAACTCCAGCGCCAGCTCGCGACAAACGCCGCGCGCCTGCAAGTCCAGCTTGATCGGCCCGAACGGATGCTTGCCCAACACCAGGTCGGTCGGACGATAGGTCAAAACGAAAAGGACACGCATCCCCGCGCACCTGCAGCCGAGGTAGGCGAGCAGATCCACGGTCGACGCGTCCGCCCAGTGCAGATCATCGAAGAACAGGACGAGCGGCCGCAGGTGCGACACCTCACGCAGGAAGGCACCCAGCTCGCGCTTCAGGCGTTCCTGGGAGGCCGCTTTCGACTCGGCGAGCACGCGGGTAAGGGAAGAGTCTTCCGCGGCGAGTGAGACGACCTGTGTATACCAATTCGGGGCGGTCGCCTTCATCATTCGTGCCGCGGCCTCGCCCATTTCGCCGTGGAGCAAGCTCTCCAGGGCTTCGAGAAACGGCAGATAGGCCTCGGCTCCGGCGAGCCGCTCCGAACAGCGTCCCCGCGCCAAAACACAAAGGCGGCCGATCGCCGCGAGCTCGATGAGGAAATCTTCGACCAAGGTCGTCTTGCCGATGCCGGGCTCGCCGGTCACGCACAGGAACAGCCCATGACCGGCTGCGGCCGACTCGAGGGAGCGACCCAGCTCCGCGAGCTCTTTCTTGCGACCCACGGTATGAGGTTTGACGGGGGAAACCGGTGGACTTGCCGACCAACCCGATTGCGGTCCGGTCAACTCCGCGACCGCCGTGGTCGGCAGGACTCGGCGCAGATCCGCCGCGAAGTCCCCTGCGGTGGTATAGCGATCCTCCTGGTGCTTCGCCAGCGCCTTGAGGCACGCCCGTTCCACCTCGGGCGGGATGTCGCCGACGAGCTGGCGAGGAGGCTGCGGAGCGTCGTCACGCAACTGCCGCAGCAGCTCTAGCCGGTTGGTCGCCCGGAAAGGGACGCGGCCGGTGAGCATCTCGTACAGGACGACGCCCAGGCTGTAGATGTCAGTGCGGCCGTCGATGCGGTGGGCTGTGCCTGTCGCTTGCTCCGGTGACATGTACGACGGAGTGCCGGCGAAAACGCCCTTGGCAGCGCCGCCGGCCTGAGTCTCGCCGAGGGCCAGGCCGAAGTCCACGAGCACCGGCGCTCCCTCGGCGCTGAGAAGGATGTTCGCCGGCTTGACGTCGCGGTGGATGATAAGTCGGGAGTGCGCGTGCGCCAGCGCGTCGGCCACGGCCGCCGCGATCCGGACCGCCTCGGGCCAAGGCGGACGGTGATCGCGCAGCCACCGACCGAGGTCGGGGCCGTCGAGATAGTCGGAGACGATGTAGACTTGCCCCTCATGCACGCCCACGTCGTGGACCGCAACAATTCCGCCGTGACGTAGCTGGGCGAGGCGCCGCGCCTCCTGCAGGGCCCGTTCGCCCCCGGCCTGCGCCGGCCTGGTTCCGCCGCGCAGCACTTTGACGGCCACGGGCCGGTCGAGCTCGGCATCGTGGCAGAGGTAAACGGCGCCGAAGCCGCCGGCCCCCAGGAAACGCTGCACCTGGTAACGGCCGTAGGCCGCGGGCGGCGCCGGAGCGGGGTCACGACGCGCGGCCGTGCCGACATCTGAATTCCTCTCGAGCGCGGGGAGCAACGATCTGACTTCCGCGTCGATGAGTTGGAATTCCTGCCACCGCTGTCGGACTTCGGAAAGCAGCTCGGGGCAGTCGCGGCACGCCTCGTCCGGCGTGAGGCCCGAGTTGAGCATTTCCTCGAGCAGTTCGAGCACCCTGGGATTGCCGACCATGGGTTCTCCGTCCGCAATATGGTGGCATTTCACCTTGCGGTTTGGGTTCCTATGACGTGCCCGGGCGACGGTCAGACAGCCGCTCCGCCAGCAGAAGCCGAGCCCGGTTCAGGCGCCGCTGTACGGTCTTCTCCGAAACTCCGACCACGGCGGCCGTCTCGGCGTGTGTCAGCCCCTGAATGCCGATCAAATCGAAGACCTCGCGCTCGTCCTCCGGGAGGCCTTCAATTACCTCAAGCATGCGCCGTCCGTCCGGGCTGAGCCTGGAGTCTGTGCTGGCCGGCGGGGCCGCGATGCCGGATTCTGCAAGCGCGGCGGCGGCGGGCCGTTCGTCTAAGCGGCGGGCCAGGTCATTGAGCTGCCAGCGCATGTGCTGGTTGGCCAGCGCGAAGAACTGCCGCACGGTCGGGGGGCGGGTTGTCCGCAGGGACGTGAGCAGCCGAGCCACGACGTCCCCAAGCAGTTCATCCGGCTCCAGGTTTACGGGCGGCCGTGTGAACCGCGGGTAGCGTTTGTAGAGGAACGTGGCAGATAACACGCGCAAACGGCCGGCCGCGCGTTCCAGCAGCTCCCGAATCATCGGTTCGGCGGCGTTGTCCCCGGGCAAGGCGTCCAGGTATCGCTGGATGATGACGGTGGTCGGTTCTTCGTGCATGGGCAAGGTACCCGAAGTTGACGGTGGCTTTGGCCATTTTATCGAATTTGTTGTCCACCCGCCCCTCCCAGGAAGAGAGTGGGACGGGAAGCGGGCCGCGTCAATCTGCAATCAGATTTGTGTATGACGCGACCGAACCGAGGGCAGTAGCGCATTCTCATGACGAAGGAGCTGACGATGACAACCTATCGTGCGGTTCAAGTAAGCAAGCCGGGCCGCCTGGACGTAGTGGAGCGAGAACTTACGGCGCCCCCGCCGGGGAAAGTCCGGATTCGTGTTGAGGCCTGCGGCGTCTGCCACTCGGATTCGGCGACAGTCGATGGAATGTTCCCCGGTGTCACCTATCCGCGCGTCCCCGGACATGAGGCCGTGGGCCGGATCGATGGAATTGGCGAGGGTGTCAAGGGCTGGGCGGTCGGTCAGCGCGTGGGTGTCGGATTTCTCGGCGGCCCGTGCGGCTATTGCGAACACTGCCGCGGCGGCGACCTCGTGAACTGCCGGAACCAGGAGTACACCGGCATTCATCACGACGGCGGGTACGCCGAAGTGATGACCGCCAAGGCGAGTGGGCTCGTGGCCGTCCCCGACGACCTGTCGTCCGCCGATGCAGCGCCGCTGCTATGCGCAGGACTCACGACGTTCGGCGCACTGCGAAACTCACCGGCGAAGCCCGCCGACCTGGTCGCCGTGCTTGGTATCGGCGGCCTCGGCCACCTGGGCGTCCAGTACGCCCGGCACATGGGGTTCGAGGTCGTCGCCATTGCCCGCGGTGCCGACAAGGCCGAGCTCGCCAAGAAGCTCGGGGCCCACCACTACATCGACAGTGCGACCACCGATCCCGCTATGGCACTGCAGGCGCTCGGCGGTGCCAAGGTCATTCTGACCACGGCCGCCGGGGGTCAGACGACCGCCGCGACATTCCGGGGCCTGCGTCCTGGCGGGGCCTCGATTGTCCTCGGCGTTGGACCCGAGCCTATCCAGGTCTCCAGCACGGACCTCATATTCGGCGGTCGCACGCTCACAGGCGCCCTGACGGGCGATCCGGCGACGGGCGACGCCACGCTCCGGTTCAGCGCCCTGACTGGCGTAGCCGCCATGATCGAGACGGCGCCGCTCGAGGGAGCAGCGGACGCCTACGCGAAAATGATGGCGGGGAAAGCGCGCTTTCGCATGGTTCTCACCATGAACCGGCCGCCGGCCGGCCAGTTGAAGAAGGCAAGTAATCGTCTCGACCGATCTGAGTAAGGTGCAGTATGGCTAAGCGCGCCCGCCTAGGCTCTCGCGCGGCGCAGATCAGGCGTTCGAGCCTGATGTCCGCAGTTTGAGCCCGGGAATTCAGGCTCGAAAGCCTGACCTACACGAGTAGTTCTTCGGCCGCACCTAGCAGCGATGCGAACGTGACCAGCCGGAATCGGGAGGTATGATCATGAATCAGTTCCAGGATCTGTTCGACAGGCAGAAGCGCCATTTCGCGACCGGCGTGACGCGGAGTTACGCGTGGCGAATTGAACAGCTCGACCGCGTCGCCCGGCTCGTCGGCGAAAACGAGGCGGCGCTTCAGCGGGCGATCGGGCGGGACTTCAAGACCGCCAGCCAAGAACAGGTGTTCGAGACGCTCGCATGCCTCGGCGAGATCGAGTTCCAGAAGAGCCAGCTCAAGGACTGGATGGCACCAATCGAGGCGCCCGTGCCGCGGGCGCTCGCGGCCACCGGGCACCGCGGTGTAGTCTACCGCGATCCTTACGGCGTGGCGCTGATCGTCGGCCCATTTAATGGTCCTCTGTTGCTGCTGCTCCGTCCCGCGATCGCGGCGCTTGCGGCGGGCAACTGCTGCGTGCTCAAGCTAAGTGAGAAGCTTAATTCAACGTCTGCGTTATTGCGCGATCTGGTGCCGAAGCATTTCGAGCCGGACGCCGTTGCAACAGTGACAGGTCATCGCGAAGAGGTTACCGAGCTCCTCAAGCTTCCCTTCGATTTTATTTTCTTCACCGGCAGCACGAGCACGGGAAAGGTCGTTGCGCGAGCGGCCGCCGAGAATCTGACGCCGGTCCTGCTCGAGCTCGGTGGACAAAATCCCGCACTGGTCGACGAAACCGCCAACATCCCGGACGCCGCCAAGAAGATCGTTTGGGGCGCGATGGCATGGGGCGGGCAATGGTGCACGTCACCCGGCTACGCCTATGTGCACGAGTCGGTGGCCGAGGCCTTCGTGGCGGAGGCGAAGGCGGCGCTTCTCGCCCTTTACGGTAAGGATCCGAAGGCCAATCCCGACTATTCGCGGATCATCGGCGCCCGTGAGGTCTCGCGCCTCGCTGCCCTCATCGATCCGGCGAAGGTGGTCATTGGCGGTCGGTCCGACCCCGAAGCCCGGTACCTTGACCCGACGATCGTTTACCCAGTGAGCTGGGACGACCGAATCATGGAGGACGAGGTCTTCGGACCAATTCTGCCAGTCTTGACGTACCGAACGCTCGACGAGGCGTTTGGCAGAATTGCCGACGCCCCGCGCCCGCTGGCGGCCTTCATCTTCAGCCGCAACCAAAACGCGATCGATCGCTTCGTCGGCGAACTCTCTTTCGGCGGCGGCGCGGTCAATCAGGTGAACATCCACCTGTTCGTGGAATCGATGCCATTTGGCGGAGTGGGGTCGGCGGGGATGGGGCATTACTACGGGAAGTACGGCTTCGACATGCTCACGCATGCCAAGTCGATGCTCATCTCGCCGCCTGACGTGGCCATCGATCATCTGTTCCCGCCCTACACGCCGGAGAAGAATGCCGAGCTGACGCTGTGGTTTGAATATTGAGCTTATGGGCGTGGCCTTCTCCGGCCGGCGAGGCGTTTTGGGATACGTCGGAGACGCGGTTTCGTTTCCGGCGTGCTCGATGAACCCACGGCATCGACTCGCGTCCCGAATCGCCCGGCTCCCGCTGCGTGTCCCCTGGAGGTGAGACGATGAAACCGCTCTTGAAGTACCGTCCCGACCTGCGGGACTGCGAACTGGAGGATCGTCTCGTGCCGGCGAACGCCAACCTGGGTGCGACCGTGCTGACGACCGGCGGTTACGTCCTCTTGCTGAGTCCCTTCCCCGTCATTGCCTCGAGTCCGTTCGGCGCGTCGGGCGGCCCAGGCTTCCTCACGCCGTCCGCCATGTCGGGCTCGGCGAGCGGCTCCGGCGTGCTGCCAGGGAACAGTCCCGGCGTGCTCGGTCTCACAACGACGGCGACGAACGGATCGAATGGGGGAGCCTCCGCGACAATCGTCGTCGGCTCCGGAGCCGACGATGCTCAGCGCCCCCATCATCCCGCTTGTCACGCGCAACACCATCGCCAACGACGTCCTCCGTGCCGCACCTGTTATCGGCCAGTTGTCGGGAGACCGATCCGCCGTCTTGCCGCCCGGGCAGGTCTTTCGGGACGGCGTGCCGGTGACCGGTCCCGCTGGCGTCTCGACGAAGGCGCCAAGCCGGCCGGCCGGGTCGCAACCGGATGAGAAGCCCGCCGATCCGCTCAGGATTCGGCTCCGGAGGCCTCCGCACCGCCTCGAATCGGATGCGTCAGGGAATCTCGTTCAATCGCACGTGGATCGGGCGCCGTGATCTCCCGGCGATTCCATCGCCCTGCCGATCACCCGGGTGGTCCCTGAGTGCGTGGACGTGCAGCTCAAAGACAGCGATCAACCTGCGATATCGATTGAAAGGACAACAGATGTATAATTCAGTAACAAATGATGTGAATTCAGCGCCCGCAATTGAGGGAGGGCCGACGCGTGCCGAGGCGGCGCCGGCGCAACCACGGGACGGCCAACGCCCGCAGCAAGCCGTTGCGACCCCAAGTCCAGACCACAAGGTCGAGGACCCGGTGGCTGATCACTCCTCGGACACCTCGCCGCCCGGGGCCGGCACGCCGGCGCACCCCTGGCGCAAAGGGCTGCTGCTGACGGGGGCCGTGGTCGGCCTCGCGGTCGGTGGGTACGCCTTGATCCCCTACGTGAAGACCATATTGAACACCGTCTCCACCGATGACGCGTACGTCAACGGCCACGTGACCCTCGTGGCCCCGAGGGTCGCAGGCCTGGTGAGCCGCGTCCTGGTCGATGACAACTACCGCGTGAAGAAAGGGGACCTGCTCGTTCAGCTCGACAAGGAGCCGTACCAGGTTCAGGTTGGCATCAAGACGGCGGCAGTCGTCAACGCCGAGGTGGACGTGGAGGTCGCCCGGTCCCAGGTTCGAGGCACCCTGGGGCTGGCCCGGAGCCAGCGCTGGAAGCTCCAGAGGTCGATGGAAGACGTCGACGACACGGTCGCGCAGCTCCGGGCTCGGGTCGCGGCCCTGCACAGCAAGGAAGCAACCCTGGACCGCGCCAGGGCCGACTTCGCCCGCGCCAAGGGCATCTTCAACCGCCAGGCGCTGTCCCGCGAGGACTTCGACCAGCGGCTTGAGGCCCAGCGGACGGCCGAAGCCGGGGCCAAGCAGGCCCTTGAGGACGTCCATGAGGCGCGGGTCGCCCTCGGCCTGGCCCCGCACCCCGAGACGGGAGACCTGGCGGAGGTCCCGGCCGACCTCAATCAGACCTTCTCCGGCGTCCGCGAGGCGCTGGCCGCTCTGGTCCAGACCATGGCGCAGGTTGGCCTTCCTCTCACCTCCTCTTCCCAGACTCCCCGGCAAACCCTCGATGAATTCGCCCGCCGCGACAAGGAGGGGAACATCGACCGCGTCTTCGCGCGAATTGTGCCGGAGGCGCCGGCGGTCCGGCAGGCCGAGGCCAGGCTCCTCCAGGCTCGGCGCGACCTCGCCGAGGCGGAGCTGAACCTCCGCTATTGCGACGTCGCCAGCGAGATCGATGGCATGGTGACCCGCCGCAACATCAACCCCGGAAATAACGTCCAGGCGGGGCAGAGCGTTATGGCAGTCCGGTCACTCACGGAGATCTGGATCGATGCCAACTTCAAGGAGACGCAGCTCGCGGACCTGCGCATCGGCCATCGCGTGCGCTGCGAGGTCGACATGTACGGGAGCCGGCGTGAGTACGAGGGCCGGATCACCGGCTTCACCATGGGGACCGGCCAAACCATCGCCCTGCTCCCGCCGCAGAACGCGACCGGCAACTACGTCAAGATCGTCCAGCGGCTGCCCGTACGCGTCGAGCTGACCGACTACGATCCCGACAAGGCCCCCTTGTTCGTCGGCCTGTCGGTCGTCCCCTACGTGTACTTCAAGGAACGGCCCGTGGGACCGCACGCCGGCGAGATGCTACAACCGCTCCGCGCGCTTCCACAGGGACCTGTCGTGTCGTTTTCCGGGCAGGCCTCACCATCGAATTCTCTCGTTCCCAAGGGCTCCAGCCGCCCCTGAACGAGTAGGCATGAATCAGGAGGGCCCTGCGATCCCTCCTTCGTCGTTCCTCACACTGAAGGAGCCCCCATGAGCAGCATCGCCCTCGCCCCGACCGCCGCGAGCCGTCCGGCGATCAACCCCTGGCTGGTCGCGGTCGCGGTGGTCGTGCCTACGTTCATGGAGGTGCTGGATACCACGATCGCCAACGTCGCCCTGCGGTACATCGCCGGCGGCCTGTCGGCGGCGACCGTCGACAGCGAGTGGGTGCTCACCAGCTACTTGGCGGCCAATGCCGCCGTCCTGCCAATCACCGGCTGGCTGTCGGCGCACCTGGGCCGTCGCAGGTACTTCCTCCTCTCGATCGCCGTCTTTACCATCGCCTCGGGCTTGTGTGGCATGGCCACCAGCCTCGGACAACTGATTCTGTTCCGGGTGATCCAGGGTCTGGGTGGCGGTGGCCTCCAGCCGTCCAGCCAGGCCATCCTCCTGGACAGCTTCCCGCCCGAGAAACAAGGCGCCGCCCAGACGATGTTCGGCATCGCCGCCATGCTGGCGCCGGTCGTCGGCCCGACCCTGGGCGGTTATCTGACGGTCAACTATGACTGGCGCTGGATCTTCTACATCAATGTCCCCGTCGGCGCCCTCGGCTTTCTCGCGTCCTATCTCCTGGTCCAGGACCCGGAATCCCTCAAGAAGAAGCGGGCCGAGCTGCGCCGGCAGCCGCTCAATTTCGACTACATCGGCCTGGGGCTGCTCATCCTCATCATGTCGAGCTGGGAAGTGATGCTCAGCAAGGGGCAGGAGTGGGACTGGTACAACGATGCGTTCTGGCGGGTGCAGACGCTCTTCATCGTGTTCGTCCTCGGGCTGGGCCTGCTGGTCTTCCGGGAGCTACGGATCTCCAATCCGATGGTCGATTTCCGGCCGCTGGGCGAGCGGAACTTCGCGGCCTGCTGCATCATCATCTTCTGTGCGTACGGCATCCTCTACGGCGCCAGTACATCGCTGCCGGGGCTGCTCCAGTCGCTGTACGGCTACGACGCCTATGCCTCGGGGCTGGTGCAGTCGCCGGCGGGCGTCTTCTCCGTCATCGCGCTGGTGGTCGTTGGCGGTGTCATTGGCCGGGGCGTCGATGCGCGGTGGCTGATCGCCGCGGGCCTGCTGATCGTGGCAGCCGGGAACTACTGGATGGCGCTGATGAACCTGTACATTAGCCCGGGACAGGTGGTCTGGCCGCGAGTGGTGTTGATCGTTGGGCTGTCGATGATCTTCGTCTCGATCAACGTGGCCGCCTTCAAGTACATCCCGCCCCGTCTGCGCGGGGCGGCGGTCGGGCTGTTCGCGTTGCTTCGCAACGAGGGGGGCAGCGTCGGGACATCGCTGGCCCCGGCCTTCGAGTGGCGGCGCGAACATTTCCATACATCGCGCGTGGGCGAATTCCTCGACCCACTCAACTCCGCAGTGACCTCGTTCCTCCAGCAGGCCCGGGCCTTCTCTTTCCGGCTGACGGGCGACCCGGGCGCGTCGCAGGAAATGGCGTTGCAGTCGCTGGCCGATCTTCGCGATCAGCAAGCGAAGTCGCTGGCCTACTTCGATGACTTTTGGCTGTTCGCCGCGCTCGCTCTGGCACTCGTCCTGCTGGTGCCCCTCATGAAGCGCTCGGTGGCCGAGCCGGGGGAGCCCATCGGGGCGGAGTAGAGTGCCCTAACCGGGCGCAGCGCGGCGGCTGTTAGCGCTTCTCTGCCGGCCGAATCAGCGCCTCCGCCTCGCGGCGCAGGACGTGCGCTTCCAGCCAATTGTGGTAGTGCAACCCGAACTGCTCTTTGGCATCAAGAGGCATACCGTCGCGGAATTGATCGAGCCAGGTCTGGGCTTTGGTCAGCCAGCGCCTTGCGTCCTCGGATTTGCCCAGGCGCTGGCTGGCGAGAGCAAGCCATGCCCAGTTCACCAGCGCACGACCGGGCGTTGCATCCGCCTGCAGACTGCGCTCGAAAAGAGACGCGGCTTCCTCGAACCGGCCGGCCCGGTACGCCAGGGCCCCTTGCTCAGTCAGCGACCAGAATGCTTGAGCGGAGTCCTTGAGTTCCTTGTCGGCCAGTCGACCGGGCAGCGATGCGTCGGCGACCGCGTCAGGGGCCAGGGTGCAGGTGCGGGCTACGTGGTGGGACCTCGGGCCGCCGTCCTTGCCGCAGCGCTCGATCATCTGGGCACAGGCCTTGGCATAGGCCGGGCGGTCGCCGGACAGTAGTAACAGAGCCGCGTACTCGAACCAGACGTGGCCGTCGTCGGTCGGGCCGCCCTTGGTGACGCGCGCGTAGCAGTCAGCGGCCTGGACCCAGTTCCGGCGGGCCGCGTGTGTCTTGCCCTGTTCCAGGGGATCGGCGGCGAGCAGCGCCGCCACGTCTGTCCAAAGCCGCCGCCATGGCTCGCGCTCGGAATCGGGCAACTTTGCCTGTGCCGCCGGGTCACGAACGCTGGCCAGGTCAGGGTCCGTTTGCCAATTGGCGAGGGACCCCGTTCCCTTTCCCTCGCTCATCAGCTTGGTGGCCAGCGTCAGGTCGGCCCGCAGCCAGGTCAACGCTCGTTGGCGCAGGTCGGCGCGCCCCGACTCGCTAAGCGGCTCCTGCGCGGAGCCTTCGCCGGCCGCGGCCCGAACGGCGGCACGGGCGGCGTTGTAACGGTCGGCCGCTTCTATGTCGTCGGCCAGCGCCGGTCGCGCTGCGAATGCCGCGGCGTACAGGTCGGCGGCGCCATCCGGCCGGCCGTATTTGCTGCACAAGCGGGCCAGCTCCAACAGCTCGCCAGCGGACAGTTGCTCCTTGTTTTGGAGGAGCGCCGGCAAGTTTCCGGCAACGGCGAGCAGTCGCTCGCACAAGCTTAGCTTCTTCCACATTGCCGGGCGGTGGGCGTCCTTGGAAGGGAGCACATCGAGGCCGTAGCGGATGGCAGAGCGGGCCTCGGCGAAGCGGCCCGTTCCAAGTAACGCGTCGGCCAGGTTCTCATGCCCTGCGCCCTTGACGGGGTCGTGTTCGACAGTGCGGCGGTATTCGGCCACGGCCTCGCCAAACCGGCCCTTGTCGCGAAGGGCCTGCCCGAGCTCCAAGTGGGCGTCAGCCGATCCGTTGGGGTTGAGGCGGATGGCCTCCTGAAAGTGGCCGATCGCCTCGTCGTGCTGGCCCCTCAAATGCAGGATAGCGCCGATGTTGAAATGCGCCGTCGGACCCGACGACGCGGGGTCGAGCCGCAAGGCTTCCGTATAGTAGCCGATCGCCTCGTCGTAGCGCTGCATCCTCCCCATTGTAACGCCGAACCCGCACAGAGGCTCGGCCGCCCCCTTGGGGTCAAGGCGGATCGCTTCCTGAAAATGGTCGATGGCCTCATCCAGCGCGCCCCTAGCGTGTAGAGCCTCGGCGAGCCAGGTATGGGCCTTGACTAATTTGGGCTCGAGGCGCAGGGCTTGCCGGAAGTGTTGGATGGCCGCGTCCAATTGTCCCTGATTCTGCAGAACCAGGCCGAGGTTGGTATAAGCCTCGGCAGCTTCGGGCCGCAGCGCCAAGGCCGCGCGATAGTAACCAAGAGCCTCATCCCGCCTCTGCGCCATGAACAACGCAAAGCCCAGCTCAAAGTTGAGCCAGAAGTCGTGTGGGAAGCGTGACTGCGCCGCGCTGAGCAGCGGCACGGCTCCGCCGGTCCGACGCATGCGCCGGGCGAGAGCCGCTGCTAATTGCGGGGACAAGTCATCGACGGGAAGCTCCTGGACCAGCCGCGTCAACCCGGCTCCGTCTTGCCACAACTCCGGTCGTCGCAGGCGGTCGCGTGACGGGTCCGGGTCTGCCGTACGCGCCACCGCCAATAGCCAGGCTCGCCGTGATTGATCCTCGGTGATGCTGGCCCAGTTATCCAGTCCGCCGACGATTTCGGCTTTTACGGGTGAGTTCCGCAGCGGCGCCGTCACTGTCTCGCGGTCATCTCCCGGTTTGCCCAAGCCAGCCTGGGCGAACGTCTTCTCATAGAGCGGTTCGGCGCCGGCATGGTCGAACCTCCCCGCCACAAGGCTAGACGCGCGGAGGCGCGCCGCGTCCAGATTCTCCACGAGCAGCAGGTTGTCCCATGCCCGGTTTACTCGTTCACGCAAGTCGGGCGGCCCAGCTAGGTTCACTTGCTGGCGGGCTTGCTCCAGGAGCTCCCCCGCTTCGTGAAAATGGAACCCTTTACTGAGACGCTCTGCCTGAGCCAGTGCCGTGCCGACCTCGCTGCGCAGCTCGGCGCGTCGCTGCGCCCGCTGCTGGAATAGCCACAGGCCGGCTGCCGCCAGCAGCACCGCTGCGGCCACCAGCCCGGCATAGGCCGGGTGGCGCCTCACCCATTTTCGCAACCGCTCTGCCACACCGATCGGCCGGGCCTCCACAGGCTCGCCACGCAGGAAACGGCCGAGATCCATGCCCAGCTCGTGGGCGCTCGAGTAACGTTGCTCCGGCTGCTTGCGCAAGCACTTCAGGCAGATCGTCTCCAGGTCACGTGGGATTTGCCGGTTGAGCGAAGAGGGCGAGGCCGGCTCCCGGGTGCGGACCTGCTCGAGCGTCTCCAGCGGAGTCGTCCCCTGGAACGGCGGCCGCCCCGCCAGGCACTCATAAAGGGTGGCTCCTAGCGAATAGATGTCCGCCGCAGGACCGGCCGCATGGGCCCGGCCTTCCGCCTGTTCCGGGGCCATGTAGCAGGGCGTCCCCAAGACCGTGCCGATCTGCGTCTGACCCGAGTCTGAGTCGAGTTGCCGGGCGAGGCCGAAATCCGCCACCTTCGGCTGGGACAGACTGATCGGTGTCTCGTCCCCTCCAGTGAGGAGGATATTGGCCGGCTTGAGATCGCGATGGACCAGATTGCGGCTGTGGGCCAGGTGCATGGCGTCGGCCAGCGTCTCCACCAGGCGGGCGGCGTCCCGGGGCGGCAGGGGCTGGCCCGCGAGCCGCTTCGCCAGGGAGCCTCCCGGAACGAATTCCAGCGCCAGGAAAGGCAGGCCGCTCGCCTCGCCGACCTCGTGGACCTGCACGATATTCGGGTGCTGCAACCGCGCGACCGCCTCGGCCTCAATCCCGAAGCGCACCCGCTCGGCCCGATCGGCGGAGACGCCGACGAGCATCTTGAGGGCGACGGTGCGCTTGAGGGCGAGGTGCCGGGCCTTGTAAACCACGCCCATGCCGCCGCGGCCGAGTTCGCTTTCCAGCTCGTAGCCGGGCACCTGCGGCGGGTCAGCGGGGGGCAGGACGGGCACGCGCGCTCGAGCGCCCTGCTTGACCCCGGTCCCAGATACCATTCCCCGACCTCCGCGTCGATGCGGCGGAACTCCTGCCAGCGCTGGCGGAGCTCCGGGAGCAGTTCGGGGCGGTCGCGGCACACTTCCTCCGGCGTCTTGTCCGAGCTGAGCATCTCCTCAAGCAGTCCGAACACATGGGGGTCCATCGGTGTTCCTCCTCAAGGCGAGAGCGTGTCGTCCGGACGGTGGTCGATCTTCGTGCATCGATGACGACCGCGGTCGGATCTTCGTGCAATGACCAGGGAAACCAAACGCCTCAGGCGGCTAAGGCCATTCTATCGAATTTGTTGTCCACCTGCCCCTCCCAGGAAGAGTGTAGGACGGGGAGCGGTCACTGGCTCGACCGGATCGCGGGGAGAAAGTGCCGCCCCCTCCCGTTCTCAGCTTTTGTTCACGGCCGGAAGCGCCCGCGAGGGAGGTCCAGCACATCCCTCGACTGACGCAGCGGCATCAACCGCGGAGATGACGACGATGGACGCGACCAGGAGACGACGGACCAGGGATCATGCCCGGCAGCAGTGGTACGCCCACGAGCGCCGACGGCGCTTCGCCCGATTTTTGGGATTCACGCCCAGCGCCCCGCAGACGCCGTGCGCCGATTCCTCCCAGGTCCCCATGATTATCAGCCGTTCCCGGTGGTTTGAGCCGTCCACTGACGGGTTCGGCGGCGATCCGCTTCTCGGACCTGCCGGAACTCCTCCGGCATTCTCGCCGACTCAAGCTTGCTAGTAAACGGCGCTCCCGCGTGGATCGACGATTCTTGGTTCACGGCCAGGGCGCTTGAAGAGCAAGGCGGCTGTTACCAATTCGAATATTTGTAGTCCACCCACCCCTCCCAGAAAGGGTATGGGACGGGAAGCCGGCGCGTGCGCGTTGCATCGGCCAAGCCGGCTGCTTGCGAGCGCCTGATATGAATCGACCGGACGACGACAAACCCACTTGCTTGTGGAGCGTCACCGTGAGCTTAGCATCGCCGACCAGCTACCCACCCGTCGCCAAGGCAGCGCCGGAGTCCCTGCCCGTGCAGGTCCCCGTACAGGGTAGCCATTTCAGCCGTAACAAAGGGCGAATCGCGGTCCTGGCCTCGCTGATCGCGATCGGTGCCGTGGGATTCGACGCACTTGTCGGCTGGATCAACTACCGGGCGCCCACTCGATCACCGACGATGCCTTCGTCGAGGCGCACATCGTGAATGTCGCGCCGGAGTCGGTGTCCGGACGTATCGTCCGCCTGCTTGTAGACGAGGACGACCGGGTGAAGCGGGGACAGGTGCTCGCGTAGGTAGACCCGGTTCCCTACCGCGATAAGGTGGACCTGGCCGCTTCGAAGCTAGAGGCGGCGAGGCGTGAGCTTGCCCGGCAGCAGGCCGACCTCGAACGGCTCCGGCGCGAGGTCCCGATCCAAATCGAGATCGCCAGACGGTCCCTGGCCGCGGCAGAGGCCGATCGGGCCGGGGCGGAGGCTTCCCTGAAGCTCACGGCAGACGACGTCGAGCAGGGAATCGACGAGGCTCGGGCCGAGCGAAAGGCGGCAGCCGCCGACCTGGTCCTTGCCCGGTCGGACCACGGCCGCTTCCTCGAGCTTCGACCGACGGGCGCGGCAAGCGCGAGAGAGGTGGATCAGGCGGTCCAGGCGCGGGACGCCTCTCAGGCCCACCTCGAGCTGGCGGAGGCCAAGCTGGGCAAGGCGATCTCGGCTCGCACTCAGGTCGTCGTCTCCCGCCGGTCGCTGGAGGCGGCGCAGGCGGCGAGGAACAAGGCCGAAAAGGGCATCGAGCTTGCGGCGGTCGGCTACGACGAGATCCGCGAGGACGAGCTGCAGGTGAAGGTCAAGGAACAGGCGATCGAGGAGGCCCGCACGTCGCTGCAGGCGGCCGAACATGACCTCGAATACACCAAGATCCGTGCACCATTCCCCGGTGTGATCGTGAAGCGCTACCGCCATCTGGGCGACTTTGCCTCGGCGGGCGTGGCCGTCGTGAGCCTGTACAACCCCGACCTTCTCTACGTGGAGGCCAATCTGGAGGAAACCCGCCTGCCGGGGGTCGCGCCGGGGAACCCGGTCCAGATCGAGCTCGACGCCTTCTCTCGTCCGGTTCGTGGCCGCGTCGTCTGGATCAACAAATCCACGGGCGCCCAGTTCGCGCTGATGCCGCGAAACGTGGTCTCCGGCGAGTTCACGAAGGTGGTCCAGAGGGTGGCCGTCCGGATCGCGATCGAGCGCGACGACCGCTGGCCCCAGCTTCGCGCCGGGTTGTCGGCGCGTGTCGTCATCGCTCACGGACCGGGCGATCCCGACTGGGCCGCGAAGGAGGCGCGCCGCCTGGCCGAGACCGAGTACCGCTTCAATCAATCGGCCACGGACTCGACACCGTCCGAACGAGGGTTGAAATGAGCCCTGTCGTCGCCCGCAAACCGATTGCGATGGTGTCCGTCAGGCGGCAACGAGTGCTTGCCGCCCTGGCCGTCGTCCCGATCCTGGCGACCGTCTATCAGACGATCGTGCTCACCGACGTCACGGCCGACGTCATCCGCAAGGGGATCGAGACCGACTCCTACCAGATGATCTGGACGAACCTCGCATGGGGCCTCGCGACCATCTACGGGATCTTCCTGGGGATGTGGGGTATGGGGCGGTACGGCAAGCGCCACTGCCTCTGCGTCGGCCTGGCCCTCTTCGCCATGGGTAACCTGCTCTGCGGCGCCGCGATTGATGTCACCACGATGTCGGGCGCGAAGGTCGTCGAGGGACTCGGCAAGGGGATGACGATCGTCCTCTGTCGCAGCCTCCTATATCGCCAGTTCGATCGCGCTCTGATCATCGCGGTCGGGTTTTACGGGGTGATCGCCTACGCCACCCGGCCGTCGACGCCCTTGATAACGGCCTACGTCAACGATCTGCTTTCCTGGCGCTGGATCTTCTGGGTGAACGTGCCGGTCGCCCTGCTCTCGATCCCCGTCGTCTTGCTCTTCATCAGGCCCGACCGGCCGGCGACGCCGCGGCCCGTGAAGATCGACTGGATCGGTGTGACGCTCTTCGCGGCTTGGGTCACCTGCATGCTGTTTACATTCGCCTGGTACCGCAAGTGGGGAGGCTGGACGTCCAACGAGTTCGCGGCCACGGCGACCCTGTGCTTTATCCTCCCCCTTGCCCTCGTCGCCTGGGTGGGCTCGGGGCTGTCGGCCGACGAGCACCTTCGCCGAATCGTCCGCGTGAAGACCTATGTGCTGGCGATGTGCGTGAGGGCGCTGCTCCTGGTGAACTTCTCTGCCGTGCTCGCCATCCTTTCGAAGTATATGACCGAGCTGCGCAACTACCCCCGCGTGGACGCCGGCTGGGTCCTCGTCCCCGCGTCGCTTACGATGGCGGCCTCGACCTTCCTGACGACCTATTTCTATCGCCGCCGACTCCGGCACGTCTGGCTGCTGGTGGGCGTGCTAGGGACTGCGGGCTGCGTCTGGTGGCTATCCTCGATCGACAACTTCACCGCCAAGGAACACATCGCTGCGATCCTGGCCGCCTGGGGCTTGTTCCTCGGCCTGCTCCCGCCTGTGTTCCTCACCGACGAGGTCGAGAGCTTGGAACCGAAGGATGCCCCCGACGCCGGCGCCGTGGCGATCGTCTGCTTGATGACCATTCTGTTCATCGTCCCAACCGTGACGAGCACGACCATAAGCGCCTGGTCCGATCGCGCCCTCGATTCCCAGCGGCTGAACCTCCGCGAGGATCGCACTGCGTTCCGCGAGGCCGCGGCCCGTCTGGCGGACGACTACCGCCGGCGCGGTCTCGCCGGCCCCGATCAGGTTGATCTGACCGGCGCGACGCTCGGTGCGTTCGCCAAGTCCGAGAGCGCGGCCCGGGGCATCCAGGACGGGCTCAAGTTCCTTAGCCTCGTCATGCTGGGGCTCGGACTGCCTCTCGTCTCGCTCCTCTTCGTCACGCCGCCAAGACAGCATCTGATCCCGGACCGATATCCCGGCGCCGGCTGACGCCGTCGCTATTTTATCGAGTTTGTTGTCCACCCGTCCCTCCCAGGAAGGGTGTGACACGAGAAGCAGGCCGTGTGGGTCTGCAACGAGTGTCGAGTCCCGTTTTTCATGAAAGGAGAATGGTCATGCCTCTAATCCGTATCAATTGTCCCGAAAACTCGTTTACCGCTGAACAGAAGGCGAAGCTCGCCCCGTTGCTCATCGATGCCCTCATGCGCCAGGAGGTCGATCCCGTTACTGAAGCAGGGAAAGAGGGCACCCTGTGTATCTTCAACGAGATCGCGACACGGAACTGCTTCCCTGGCGGAAAAGGCCCTGACCTCCACACCGCAAGGCCGTTTTGGGTCGTGGAGTTGTTTGCTGACGCTGGCTTCTTCAACCAAAAGCGACGCGATGCCGCCCAGTTGGGCGTCGGCAAAGCTTTCGTGACAGTGCTCGGCGATGACGGCTCCAGCCTGAACTGGGGTGGACAACACGTCGCACCCGCGTACTTGAAGAACCTCTACTGCCTGATGATTGAGATCCCTGAGGGAAGTTGGGGTGCGGCCGGTCACACGGTGTCGGCACTGGAAATCGCCGCCATCGCGGGCACGGACAAGAACGCAGGCCGGTACAAGGAGCTACAGGAAAACACTGCCAGGCTGAAGGCGGCGCGCGTTTCGTGACGCCCTGCTGGCGGAATGGCGCCGCCGCCTTCGTGCCGGCGGCATCGCTCAGGCTTCCAAGCCGGAAGGTAACCGTCAAGGAAGTCGCTCAGCCGACATGAAACTTGAAGAGACGTTCGTTGAAGGCGTATTGCCTCAAACACTACCAGATGAGGACTTTCATATGAACACTGACTCACGAGTAACCAACATGACATCCAACAAACCAGTTCGCCGCATCGCCGTCGTCGGCACAGGAGTGATAGGAGCCAGCTGGTCCGCCTACTACCTGTCCCGCGGGTTCGACGTGGTCGCCACCGATCCGGCGCCCAACGCGGAAGCGAACCTCCGCAAGTACGTTGACGACGCCTGGCCCGCGCTCGCCAGGGTTGGCCTGCCGGCCGGCGCTTCCCGCGAGCGGCTGAAGTTCACGGCGAGCATGAGCCGGGCGCTCGCTGAAGCCGACCTCGTTCAGGAAAACGCCCCGGAACGACCTGACTTCAAGGTCAAGCTCTTCGCCGAGATGGACCAGGCCACCCCTCCAGACGCGATCATCGCGTCGAGTTCCTCTGGCATCACCATGGATGTCATGCAGTCGGCCTGTAAGCACCCCGAGCGCTGCGTCATCGGACACCCCTTCAATCCCCCCCACGTCGTCCCGCTGGTCGAGGTGGTCGGCGGGGCGAAGACCTCCGAGGAGGTGATCGAACGGGCCATGTCGTTCTACGCGTCGATCGGCAAGAAGCCGATCCGATTGCACAAGGCCCTTCCGGGCCATGCGGCCAACCGTCTGCAGGCCGCGCTCTACAAGGAGATCCTTTCTCTGATTGAGCAGGGTGTGCTCGATGTGGTGGATGCGGACATCGCCGTGTCTTATGGACCGGGGGTGCGTTGGGGTGTGATGGGCCAGAGCCTGCAGTGGCATCTCGGCGGCGGCGCCGGCGGCATCCACCACTACATGGAGCACCTGATGCCCGGCCTCCAGGGCCTGATGGAGGATCTGAAGATGCCCGACATCACGCCGGCACTCAAGCAGACCGTCGTCGACGGCGTGCTGAAGGAGGCGCGCGGCCATTCGGTCGAGCAACTCGCCAACGAAGAGAACGAAGTGATGCTGGGCCTCCTGGCGCTTCGTGCCAAGGCAGGCAAGAGCATTCCGTAAAGCACTCAAAACTCACAACCAAAAACATCACCACTTATTGAGGAGATTCGACCATGACCGCAACGCTCACAAAAACTTCGAGCACGCCGAACACAAAAGGCACCGCCGGCCGTATTTTCTTCCTCGATCTGGGGGGCGGCCGCGTGCTGTCTGCCAATCCCGATGGCTCCGATCTCAGGACGATCATCGAGGAAGGCCGAGACAAGCTCCCGGACGGCCTGGCGATCGATGTCGCCGCGGAACATGTCTACTGGACGAACATGGGAAATCCCAGCGTGAACGACGGCTCGATCCTCCGCTCGGATCTCGATGGCCAAAACATGACGACCATCGTTCCGCTCGGCGCCACGTTCACGCCCAAGCAGCTCCAGATCGAAAAGACCACCGGAAAACTATACTGGTGCGATCGGGAAGGCATGCGTGTGATGCGCTGCAACCTCGACGGTTCGCACATCGAGACGCTCGTCGATTCCAGCCAGGGCGACGCACGACCCGCGTTGGACGCGACGAAGACATGCGTTGGTATCGCGGTCGATGTCGAGGGGGGCAAGTTCTACTGGACGCAAAAGGGTGGCACCAAGGCCGGGAAGGGTCGCCTGTTCCGCGCCAACATCGAACTGCCGCGGGGCCAGACGGCTGCGACGCGGCAAGATATCGAGCTGATTTATGACGCCTTGCCGGAGCCGATCGACCTCGACATTGATCCCGTGACGCGCACCCTGTATTGGACCGACCGGGGAGACCCGCCACGCGGCAATACCGTCAACCGCGCGCCCCTCGATGCGCCGGCCGGCCGGCGCCCGGCTCCCGAAATCGTGTTCAAGCACCTGATGGAGGGAATCGGCCTGGCCCTGGATCTGAAGAACGGCCGGATGTTCATCACCGATTTCGCGGGCACCGTCTACAGTGCCAATCTCGACGGCTCAAACCAAAAAACGCTCCTCGTGGCGCAAGGCAACGTCACAGGCATCGCCTACGCCGAGTTACCCGTGGTGCATTCAAACGGGAAAACATCGGCGACCTACACCACGCCAAGTCCCGCGACTGCCCGGTCGGTGGAAACGAATGGAGCAACCGATCCGTTGACGAAAGCTCTGCAATACCAGCTAAGTCATCCCGCAACCTCGCCGGAGTTTGACCTGCACCGGGGGGTGAACGAAGTTCTGGCAGATGTGGGCCTGACGATCGCCGATAGCGGCGGCGCGCTCAGCTTCTACGGCGCCGATCCGATCCTTCCCAGCCCCCATCGGTTTGGGACGATGGCGGCGCTCGGCATGGCTGCAAGGAGCGTGGCGCTCGCCGCGCTCTGGAGACATGCCACCGGGGAAGGGCAGCACATCGCGCTGGATGTGCGCAAGACCCTGCGGCGTTTCTGCGGCTTCTTCGAACGCAAGTGGGAAACCATCAACGGCCGGGCGCCCAGTGGCGGCAGTCTTGGCACCAGCCCGTTTTTCGAAGTTCCGTTCTTCCGTGAAACCCGCGATGGCCGCCATGTGATCGCGCTCGACTTTTACCCCGAGCTCCGCAAGCGAACGCTCAACTTTTTGCGGTGCAGCGAGAGCAGCGAGTCCATCAACAACGCCATCCGCAAATGGAATGCGGTTGAGCTGGAGGAGGCGGCTGCTGAGGCAGGACTGGTGATGGCCATGGTGCGCACGAACGAGGAATTCCGCCGAGAGCTCCAGTACACGGAGGTCCTCTCGAAGCTGCCGCTGATCACGGTGGAGAAGATCGGCGACAGCGAGCCCGTGCCGCTCAAGCCAAGCGGTGACCTTCCTCTGGAAGGCATCCGTGCCTTCGGAATGGGCCACGTCATCGCGGGCGGCGCGATCGGCCGGGACCTTTCCCTGTACGGTGCGGACGTGCTGAACATCTGGAGGCCGCGTGACACGGAGGTGGACGCATTCATCTGGGATGTGCAGGTGGGCATGCGTTCGACGATCCTGGGCGATTCCAAGGAAGATCGCGCTTCGTTCCAGCGGCTGCTCAAGCGTGCCGATGTCTTCTTCGCCAACAAGCGTCCGGGATTCCTGGCGAAGCATGGCCTGGATGCGGAGGAACTCTGCGCCCAGAAGCCTGGACTGATCCACGCCACGGTCCTTCTCCACGGCGACAAAGGCCCCTGGTCGAACCGGCCCGGCTTCGATGAGGTCGGCGCGGCCGTCGCGGGTCTCTTTGCGCTGGAGGGTTCGCTAACACACCCGAAGCAGCCGGTGATCGTGCCGATCTGCGACAACGTGGTTGGCTGGCTGAGTACCACCGGCATCCTCGCGGCCCTACGCCGCCGTGCCATCGAAGGCGGCAGCTATCGCGTGACGGTTTCACTGACGAGGACGGTGCTGTGGCTGCTCTCGCTCGGCATCTTCGATAAGGCCTACGCGCAGGCTACGGCCGGCTCCGCCGAGGAGCATCGTTACGCCGAGCCGGATCTCTTCACCGCGGAAACCCCGTGTGGAAGCTATCAGGGGATGACGGACCAGGTGGTCCTGTCGCGGACTCCTGGCTCCTTCCGGACGGTCCTTGTCCCACGAGGCTCGAGCAAACCCGAATGGCTTGTCTAACGAGGGGGTCCGCTGACAGGACTCAGGAGTCAGGGGTCGCTCAATCGTCTCTGGTGACCCCTGATCATTGACTCCTGACCCTTCGCACCTTGCCTTCGCCTGAGTCCGCAATGGAACTGTTCCGCCGTCCCAGTCTTGAAGGAACAACTCCATGGAAGACGGACGGTTCTGGCAGCGTCTGCAGTTCGAGTTCACCATCACGGAACCAGGGCTTCCACTAACCAACAGGACTGGACAACTCGGGAGGAACTCACCATGGATACCGATTCTGCAACAACAGCACGCGAACCACGAATCATCATCGTGGGCGGGGGCTTCGGGGGTCTTGCGGCGGCCCGCGCGTTGAGGAAGGCTTCGGCCCGCGTACTCCTGATCGACAAGACCAACCACCACGTCTTCCAGCCGCTCCTCTACCAGGTCGCCACCGCGGTCCTGTCACCTGAGCACGTCGCGGCGCCCATCCGCCACGTGCTGCGCAGGCAGGCTAATACCACCGTTCTACAGGGCACTGTTACCGGAGTGGATGCTGCGAAAAAGCTGTGCTACTTGGACGGTGCGCCGCTTCCCTTGCCTTACGACTACCTCGTTCTCGCGACCGGTGCTCGCCACAGCTACTTTGGTCATGACGAATACGGAGCGTATGCCCCAGGCCTGAAGACCCTCACCGACGCCGTTGGGCTCCGCAACAAGATCCTGGGAGCGTTCGAGGCTTGCGAGCGGACGCTCGTTCCCCAAGACCATCCCGAGTTGTTGACGTTCGTCATCGTCGGTGGCGGTCCCACGGGCGTTGAACTGGCCGGAGCGATCGCGGAGTTGGCGCGTCAGACGCTGGCCACCGAGTTCCGCCGCTTCGACCCTGCTTCGCTCAAACTGATCCTCGTGGAGGCAGGTCCCCGCATTCTGGCTTCGTTCGCCGAATCGCTGGCGGCGGCCGCTACCGCTAAGCTCCTGAAGCTGGGGGTGGAAGTTCGCACGGGCGCCGCGGTTGAGAAGGTAGACGCGGAAGGGGTCATCGTGCGGGGCGAACGGATTCGGACCAGCAACGTGTTCTGGGCGGCGGGGGTGAAGGGTTCTCCAGCAGCGAAATGGTTGGGCGCCGAGGCGGATCGGGCAGGTCGTGTCAAGGTGCTCGCCGACTGCTCCGTGCCGTCCCATCCGGAGATCTTCGTCGTGGGAGACACGGCGTATCTGGAGGACGGCGGGAAGCCTCTCCCGGGCGTTGCCCAGGTTGCGATCCAGCAAGGTCGCTACGTCGGTCGCCTGATTGCCGGGCGGCTAAAGGGGCAGCCTGCCCCCCGTCCGTTCAAGTACTTCAACAAGGGAAACCTGGCCACGGTGGGCCGTAATTTCGCCGTCATGGAGGCGTTCGGCGTCCGCACGGCCGGCCTGTTCGCCAAGATGGTGTGGGCCTTCGTTCACATCCAGTTCCTGGATCTGACGAGCAGCCGAATCGGGACGCTGTTGCACTGGTCGTGGAAATTCTTGACCCGCCAGCGGCTTGCGCGAGTCGTCATCGAACCGGAGCCTTTGCAGGATGCCAGACAGGCGACGCAGCATAATGGTCAGCGAACCAACCAGGAGGCGAGAGAGGCAAGGTCGGACAGGATTGCACGGGCTACTGTCTAATGATTTGTATATCCAATAAACTTTGCGTGAAGGCGGCGAAATTCACGAGTTGAAGGCTTCGTGTGCATGCCGGCAGCGGCTCCTCACTGCGAGCTGCAACTGTTGCAGTTTTGGAGGACTACTCGTTCGGCGAAGGCCTGGGCGGGGGCCAGTACTACGACTGCCAATCGCTGGAGAACCTCATACATCCCCAGACGTTGCTGGCCTACGAGATGAACGGCGAGCCGCTCAAGACGCTGTACGGATCTCCCTGGCCGCGTGCGATTCTCACGATCGTCTCCCTGACATCCGCCGACAACCCATGCCAGCACGCGACAAGGTTGCGCAGGCCGAAATCAGTGCAGGCAGTGTGCAGACAGGGGGGAGGTGTGTCGACGCAAGTGCCATGCGGCGAAACAACTTGTGGATTTCGGGACGCGGGTGCAATTCCCGCCGCCTCCACTTCGCGCACTTACGGCTTATCGCAAGTGTTTTTCTGCGCATTGAAGTTATGTCATTTCGATCGCGCCGGGGGACGCGGGTAAGCAACCCGCCGCCCTTGACTCTCTCAAACTGACGACACTCATCATAAACGTCTCGCCAATAGCAATTTAAGTCGTCGTTCTCGGACCAACTCTGAGTCAAGACGTGTGGTAACTCACCAGCGTCGCCGCCGGAACCCCGACCAATACCCGACCCGCCGTCGATCTTTAACGCGAATGCGGCCGACGAGCGCAAACCAAGGCTCACCGCTCCTTAGAGAACAGCCTCGCAATCGCAGTCATATTGAGGTTGCCGAGGTTTTCATCGATCGCTCTTCGGAAAATGCTGCGTACAGCGCTCACGGTTGGCATCGATGCTTCTCCTCCCCCAGTTTGCACAGTGTAGCCCAGGTCCTTTTCGAGGAGCCGCACCGGGAACTGAGTCTCGAAGTTGTCCGTCAGCATCGATTCGGCGTCGCGGGTGAGGTGAGGGTTCCACATCGCTGTTGCGGAGACCGCGTCCAGGATCTGCTTCGCGTCGACCTGCTGACTTTTGAGCATGCCGATTAATTCCGCCAAAGCCGCCAATTGGACGCCCATGAGCGTGTTCGTCGCCAACTTGGCAAAGGCGCCACAGCCCACCGGTCCGGCATGACGAATAGTGGAACCGAGAGTCTTCAACACTGGTTCCGCACGCTGCAAGGAATTGGCGTCACCCCCAACCAGAAAAACGAGCTCAGCCCTTTCAGCCTGCGGAGTGCTGCCGGACACCATTGCGTCGAGCAACATGACTCCGACCTTACTCATCACGCTGGCAAGTTCACGCACCCATGCCGGAGTAAGTGTAGAACTGTCAATAGCGATGGCCCCGGATCTCATGCCCATGAGGGCACCATTAGGTGCGTCCAGCCACACCTGTCGCGAAGCGACGTCGTTCGTCACCATTGTCACGACGAACTCGTTCCCCTCGGCAGCCTCTCGAGGAGTAGCCGCGGGTTTGGCACCAGATGCCACCAATGCCTTCGTTGGCTCAGGTGTTAAGTTCCAGACGGTTAGCTCGTGACCGGCCCTCAGCAGGTTAGTCGCCATGCGCGAACCCATCGCACCCAGCCCAAGAAATGCCACCTTGCTCATGTTTAGGCTCCTGCTCGCCGCCTCGAGGTGCGGCCTTGAAATGGCCCCTTCGGTGCCCGAGTTCCGCTGTCGAAGCGGAAGCCGCGATCAAACGTTTTCAATCCATACAGTTTGGGCGTTTACGAATGCATGTGCTCCGAAGTGAGAAAGCTCTCTGCCGTAGCCGCTGTTCTTCACTCCGCCAACGGGAACCCGAGGATCCGATGCCGTGATGCCATTGATGAAGACGCCACCGGTGTCCAAATCGCGGGCAATCTTGCGTGCTCGATCTACGTCTCGTGTCCAAAGGTTGCCACTGAATTCGAACTGGCTTGAATTCGCCGCCTCGACAGCCGCTTCAACATTGGGAACGCGAGTTATTGCCGCAACAGGGCCGAAGGTTTCATCATCGAAGGCAGGCATGCCTTGGGTGACCCCGCTCAATATTGTGGGCGCGTAGAAGGCTCCTGTTCCTTCAAGTGGTCTTCCCCCGCAGAGAACGCGAGCGCCTTTCGCTATGCTTCCCTTCACTTGCTCGTGGAGCGAGTCACGCAGGTCAACACGGGCCATCGGTCCCATATCCGACGCCGGGTCCAGTGGATCACCTACGCGCAGCGCTCGTGCACTCTCCAAGAATAAATGCTCGAACTCGTCAGCGATCTTCTCTACCAGGATGAATCGCTTAGCAGCAAGACAGACCTGACCCGCGTTATGAAAACGCCCCTTGATGCCCGCGGCCACGGCTCTTGGAATGTCCGCATCTTCGCAGACAATAAAGGCGTCGGATCCGCCCAACTCCATCACGGTCTTCTTGATGACCTTGCCCGCCTCGGAGGCAACTGCGGAGCCCGCCCGCACGCTCCCCGTCACCGACGCGCCTTGGACGCGCGGATCATTAATGACATTCACGACGTCCTCTCTTTTCAGAATCAGATTCTGAAAGACGCCTTCCGCAAAACCGGCTTCGCGCATGACCCGCTCGAACTCAAGCGAGCTCCTCTGGGTATTCGGCGAGTGCTTCACCAAAACAACGTTGCCAGCTAGGATCGTCGGCAACGCCATGCGCGTTAACCGCCAAATCGGGAAGTTCCACGGCATGATTGCAAGGATTGCCCCAAGAGGGAGATAAGACACATAGGCATTCACTCCGCCCGTAGGAGCGGGTGCATCTGCCAGTATCTGTGGTCCATGCTCTGCATACCACTCCGCTTCGTGAGCGCACTTTTCGACTTCTGCTAGAGCCTCCGAAAGGATCTTCCCCATTTCGGTCGTGATCACCTTTGCAAGTGGCGTTGCATTCCTTCTCAGCGCTGTACCAAGGTTTGAGAGGAGGTTTGCGCGTTTATGAACAGACAACTTTCGAAACGACTGAAAGGTCTTGTCTGCCAGGCCGAGAGTGTTCTCTACATCAGCGGATGTTAGAAATGAAAATACGTCGATCTATTCCCCGTTAGCTGGATTCACCGTGGAAAAACCTGAAGAATTCATGGTTGCTCCTTGGATGGTCGGTAACGATGGACTCGAACGCGCCGGTGTTCAGGCTTTTCAGCCTGACGCGTATTGGCCATGGCGCCCCGCCGTCAGGCTGGAAAGCCTGACCTACAAGATTTCCTCTGCGGTCGCACTTAGCGAATCATGTCGTCGCTGCAGCGGCCAAGAGTTTGCGAACTTGGTCGAGCGTATCGGCCTCGGCGGCGGTCTTGTCGGGCCGAGTTCGAAGAATGCGCGGGAAACGGACGGCGATGCCTGACTTGTGTCTCTTCGATGCCTGAATCCCCTCGAAACCGAGCTCGAAGACAAGTTGCGATTTCACGATGCGGACGAGCCGGGTACGCCCGGTTGGTTTTCGCAACGGCATCAGGCTCCAGTGGTCCGACAAGCTGGTGATCAACTCCGGTCGCCGCCAGCCGGTGTCCATCTGGCAGGCCCCGGCTGGCCGGCGCCGCCACTAACACTCTCTCCACGACAGGGTTCGGCCCCGATTCCACCCGAGTCATCGGCCCAGGGGGGCAATAATGAAGGGGATTTTAGAATTCCTTACCACCCGACGGAGAGGCCGGTCGTTATGATCTCGTTTCAGGTAACTTTCAAGAATCGCCCCTGTATCCCAACTCTCACTTATATCCAGGGTGTCGTACATGCAATCGAGTCATACGCGGCGAGAATTTCTTACTGGAGCGGTCGGGGCGAACGTCGCGGTGTTGCTCGCGCCGGGATGGCTCCGGGCGCAGGCCGACACGGAGGATCCGCGGGTCGCGGAGGTCCTGGCCGGCACCATCGGCATCGACATGCACAACCATGTCACACCCGGGGGAGCAGGGCCAGAGCAGGGTCGGAAGGAGCAACAGAAGTCTCCGTCGAACCTTGACCTGGCCGACGAGATCAAGCGCTCGGGGTTGACGGCCGTCTGCGCGGCCTTCCGCCTCGACTTCAACGCCCGCGAGCCCTACGCCAGGTTCCTGCAAGGGCTCACCGCAGTCGATGGCTTGTTGGGAAAGGACCGCCTGACCCGCGCTATGAACCTGAAAGACCTCCAGGTCGCACACGAAAAGGGCCAGCCGGCCCTCGTCCAGTCGATCGAAGGGGCGCATTTCCTTGAAGGACACCTCGAGCGGGTGGAAGAGGTGTACAAGCGCGGGCTCCGGCACCTCCAATTGCTGCATGATAAAGGCGATAAGGTCGAGCCGCTCGGCGACATCTACACTGAGCCCCCCCGCCTGGGCGGCCTGACCCCCTTCGGCGCGGCCGTCGTCAAGGAATGCAACCGGCTGGGCATCGTCGTCGACCTCGCCCACGCCAGCCACGAGACCGTGCTCGGCGCACTCAAGGTGTCCACGCAGCCGGTGATCGTCTCCCACACCAGCCTCGACACGCGGGCGGGCAAGAACCCCCGGATGGCGAAAATGATGGCCCCGCGGCTGATCAGCAAGGACCACGCCCGCGTGGTCGCGGACGCCGGCGGCGTGATCGGCGTGTGGACCAAACTGTCCGACTCGATGGGCGAGTACGTCGCGGGCATCAAGGCGCTGGTCGACGCCGTCGGCATTGACCACGTCGGCATCGGCAGCGACACCGATATCCTGTCCTCCCGGGCCGGCCAATCCACCAACGCCGCTTGGCCCGGCGTGTCCGGCGGATTCTTCAAGGCGGCCGTTGCCGAGATGCTGCGCCAGGGCTTCACGCCCGGCGAGATCGGCAAGATCGGCGGCGGAAACTTTTGCCGGGTTTTCGACAAGGTGACGACCGGCCACGCCTGAGGCGAAAGTAGACACCCATCAGCCGCGACGCAACCAACCATGAATCGGCCGGGTGCGAACGACTAGGTGCCTTGAATACCACGGGCGACGGCAAATCCGGATCATAGGGATCGGCAAGGCCTCACCCAAAGCATTGGATCACCACGTGGCATCTCCATGTCCATTCATAATCGATCCGGTTCGAGCGTCGGCCGTTCGCACGGACGCGGACTGTGAGTTTCCCGCTATCAAGTGCAGCGTCGAGGGCAGCGTTAACGCCCTCTCTCGAGTTGGCGAACATGAATTCTTGCTCGGGTGTGCCGAACCAGACCTCGAATCCGCTGATTGTCACGAAGGCCAGCTTCGTGTCTTTGTTCACTTTGAATTCCTTGGCGCTCTTGACCGGAAAGCCCGCCGAGGTGTCTTCATCTTCCTTGAAGATGTGCTCGATCACCTGGATCAGCGAGAGCTTTTTTGATTCGTCGTAATCGGGCGCCTTGGCGACGCTGCTACCGACAACCACTTCCTCGCCCGGAACGACATGCAGAGCGCGAAAGAGAGGACCGGACGAGAGGAGGGGCGAGACGACGTGCGACGCAACGGGACTCGCGTCGGTTGGCGGCTTCAGGTCATCGTGCTACAAGCCGGGTTTTCTTCGAGAACCGCGCCGACCTTAGAACATGTAAAGTCAATTGGCACGGAGCGTCTCCGCCTTCCACAGATAGACGTCGAACTCGCCCAGCTCAGTGTCAACGACTATCTGCTCGTCCGGCTTGACGTCGGCCATCCGGTGCGCGACCGAAATGACGCGCGCGCCCGGCGCCAGCTTCCGGAGTTGCGGCAACAATTTCGCGTTCAAGCGCGGCAGCAGGTAAAGCGTGACGATGGTCGGCCCTTTGCTCAGGTCGAGCGTGAAGATGTCGCGCTGTTCAATCGTCACCAGCCGCTCCACGCCGTGCTTGCGCACGTTGGCGAGGGAATCCTTGACGCGTTCGGGATCGATGTCGAAACCGCACGCCTTGCAGGCGTACTCCTTGGCCGCCGTCACCGGGATGCGTCCGTCGCCGCAGCCGAGGTCCCAGAACCACGTCCTTGCCGGTTACCTTGCCCAGCCGTAAGAGCGCATCGACCACCTTTTGTGGCGTTGGCTCATACTCGACGTCGGTTATGGGCCGTTTGCCCGGCTCGCGCAGGTCGATCGACTCGAAGTCGCCCGGCCGCACGTCGATCCGGTGTGTGACAGTTCGCGGCCCGTCTGGGCCGGGAATGATCGCCTTGATGGTGTAGGTGTACTTGCCCGGCGGCAGCGGCGGCGACACGAAGCGGCGCATCGGCCCCTTGGACCTCGTCTCCTGACCCTCGACAAACAGCCGGGCGCCCTCCGGCAGATAGACCTCGACCGTGACGGTCTTCCGATAGTCCTGCGCGAACGTGCCGGCCGCGATCAGGCACGCAAACAGGCCCGCCGCCAGAATCAAGTTGCGCCACATGGAAAACACCTCCTCGAATCAGGTTGCCACGGGTCGATATGGAATTGACCGACGGGGCAATACAAACCTGCGTTGGTGAACCGCAACAGCGACGTATTCATGTAGGATTCGGGTTGGTTGCTCGGCAGTCGCGAGACTGATCTCGATTACGAATAAGACTACGAGCACCATTTCGATTATGAATGAGACTACGAGCCCGGTTCCATAGGCCCCAGACGGCCCACCCTTCCGGGCGGTACGCTATGCGGAGCAGCGCTCTATATGAACGCGGGCGAGCGGTCCGGGTCGCCCCATCGACGGCCTTCCGAGAATGCATCGAATCGTAAGGATCGGAATATTCAAGCATAGGCGCGTACATTTTCTTAAGATCTGGCTGCCGTTCGAGAGTCGATAAGTAGTACCGCCTGCGCCGCTTTCGATTTGGCTGGCGACTGACCGGTTTGTTTGAGGTAGCGCCTGCGATGATCCGAGCCTGCAATCAATCTCTGGATGCGACAAGTCAAAAACGACGCCTTCCTACAGCGAGGCTCGCGCGTCGAACCGCACCGTCGTTGACCGCGCTGGAAAACCGCATTTTGCTCTCTGGCAAGGGAGAGAGCGCCACCGTCGCACAGGCGATCCTGCCCCTGGCAGTTCGCGCAGAAGTTCATTCGCCGGAGGCGGCCAAGGCCAACAAACAGGTCAAGTTAGTCGACTCGCTGTACAAGCAATATTATCACCGCACCCCTGATGCGAAGGAATTGTCGTACGCACTCGGTCAGCTTGCATCGGGTGTCAGGCAGAAGGCGCTCACAGCCGAGTTCAAGGCGGCCACGTCGAAGACGGGCAAAGGTATCACGCCGGCGACCTTCGTGGCCGCGCTTTACGCGACCGTCGCTGGCGAAGCGCCGACTTCCGTGGGCATGGCGTACTGGCAAGGGCTGGTAACTGCCGGCGACAAACGCGCAAACATTTTGCGAAAGTTCTCAGCGTCGGACGGCTTGCTGCCGGCACCAACGGTCTCGTGGCCCACGCCGGCGAATCTCAACCCCGGCACGCCGCTCGGGTCAAGCCAGTTGGATGCCACCGCCGGCGTGCCGGGAACGTTCGCTTACTCACCCGCAGCGGGAACTGTCCTCGGCATCGGGAATAACCAGAAACTGTCGGTCGTATTCACGCCGAGCGACACGGCTGACTACCCAATCGTTCGCGATGCCGTTTTTATTGACGTCACCCAGTCTCCCACACCAACACCGACACCAAGTCCGACGCCGACACCCACGCCAACTCCGACGCCGACACCTTCGCCGCTTGGCATCATTGTTCCGGCGTACTTCGCTCCGGCCAACGGTGGACCGGGAGGGATCGGCGACGGCTGGGCCGCCATGACTGCCGCGGCCTCGAAGGTATCGATCACAGCGATTTTTAACCCCGACAGCGGGCCGGCTCCGTCGGCGAGCACGGCCTACGCGGGCGCCTTCACGAATCTCGAGGCCGCCGGCGGCAAGGTGGTCGGGTACATCTGGACCGACAATGGGAATGCTGACGGGACTGCGCCTCTTGCCACGGTCGAGAATGAGGTCACAACCTATCTCACTCAATATCCAGGCCAGATCGATGGCTTCATGCTCGACGGGATGCTGGTCACGCCCACGACCCTGCCGTATTATGAGAACATATACACTTACATTAAGAGCTTTGGCTCTAATTACACGGTCATCGGCAACCCCGGTCAGCCTTACTTGAACGGTGCGACGCCGCAGCAGTACTTGTCGGTCGCAGATGTGTTCAACGTCTTTGAGGGCACAAACTCGAGTGACGCGAGCTTTCCGAACGGCCAGACATGGTTCGAGAGTTACCCGAACGATCGGTTCTCGAACGTGATCTACGACGTCCCTGCAGACTCCGACAATTCAAGCACCAGCGCGGCGATGCAATCCGACGTGACCCTTGCGGCTGCGCAGGATGCGGGTTTTGTTTATATCACAAACGCGTCCGGCGGCAACCCGTACCAGGAACTGCCTTCGTACTGGAACCAGGAAGTCGCCACTGTGGCTGCGCTCTAAGGGTCACCGCGACAATAGCCGTAAGAAAAACTCCGGCGAGCCGCCCCACTTGTCGCACTGAGGACGTTATCATTATTATTGAATTCGTTGGGGCGGGGCGTTGCGCTGCTCTGTCCCTGTTCGACCCGGTGATTCCAGCCAAAGCTCGGCGATGCTTGCCGACGTGAGCACCGCAGCCCAGTTGGATGCCGGGTACGTTTATATCACCGATCTGTCCGGCGGTAATCCTTACGACGCGCTGCCGTCGTACTGGGACCAGGAGGTTTCGGCCGTTGCCGGCGCGAATTGCTCGCCCGGCGTCGTGGCCGCTGTCGTGCCGGCCTCGCCTGCTTCGCCGCAATCAGGGGGTCACTTCAAAGCCGGCGACGTTGAGAAAACGGGCGCGGGACGCATCGGGCTTGGCGTCGAGGATGGTAAGCGTGATCTTGTGCGCCCCCGCGGGCAGCAGCGGGCTGCGCCACTCGAAAGGTCCGCCGCGACGAGGGGCGTATTGATCGACCATCGCAACCGGCTTGTCGTCCAGCGCGACTTGCGCTAAGCACGCATCATCGAAATGATAACCGATCCAGCGGACTCCCGTGCCGGCAAACGAAAACTCGACTGATGCGCCGATTCGGTCGTTGAAACGAAACGACTGCGAGTCGCGCCAGTTGTCGCCGGTGTACTTGGCCGCATCAGCCGAAAAACGATTCGGATCGAGGTAGAGAGCGTACGGCTCGCCTTCCTTCAACAGATAGAACGCCCTGATAAGCAGGCTGTCATCGGCGCGAGCATGAAATGTGAGCGGCTCGCCCGGGGAAGGAATGAGGGCGCGCTCAAGATCGGGTTCCCGCAAGATCGTCCCTGCGTTACCGGCCGAAGTCCTGATTGCCATGGCCACCGGCCCGCGCATCAGGGCGGCTGGATAGCTCTCCGTGCGGTCGAGTGGAGCAACGTCGAACTTCATCGTTAGGTTAGCCGAGATCCGGTCGCCGTCGTGCCACTCTCGGCGCAACGATGCCCAGCCGTGCGAATCGACCTGGACGTGGGCTGCCTCGCCGTTTACCTGCAAATCGAGCGGGCCGGCCAGCCATCGGGGCACGCGCAGCTTCAAACCAAACGTCGCGGGTCGCGACAACGAAACGTCTAGTTCGGTCGATTCGACTTCTGGAAAACGCGTGACCTGGCGGATCGTCACGGTGTCGTCGCCGCGTTTCCAATTGAGTGTCGACGGAACGTAGAGATTGACGTAAAGATCTTCGGTCGTGTGAAAGTAAACCAGGTCGTACAGATCGGCCAGGGCCATCGGGCGGGTACCCGTGCAGCACGACCAGCCAAAGCCGTGGTTGCGCTTAACCGCTCCGAGCGCGCAGTAATCAGAATAATAAAAGACGCGGCCATCCGGTGACATTGGGATCGTGGCGGCGATTCCGTTGTAGACCAGGCGCTCGGTCCAGTCGGCGTAGCGGCCCTCGCCGGTGATCATGAGCAAGTACTTGCAGAGCTTGAAAACGGCAAAACAGCCGCACTGGGTCTCGAACGAATTGTGCGTGTAGTCGATCTTGCGCCGCCAGTCGGCGGCGGGTAGGAGTTCTTCGTCGGGACCGAAGCCGCCGGTGGCGAAGCATTGGCGAGCGGTCAATTCGTCATGGGCATGCACGATCGTGTCGAGGAAGTGGCGCTCACCGGTGTGGAAATAAGCCTGGGCAGCACCTCCCAGGGTATTGACGTGGCTGTAGGCATGGTAGGAGCGGGTCTTCTTGCGGCTCGGCCGCTCTCCGAAGAGATCGCCGTTACGCGCGTAAATGTCCCAGTACTCCGAGTAGTGCCAGACGGCCGCGAAGTCGCGGTACGTTTTATCGCCGGTGGCCGCGTAGGCGCGGTAGAGGTTTTCGCTGAGCGTGTACCACTCCGTCCCACCGAAAGCGTAGGCGTTGGAGCGGTCCAGGTTCTTGATGGCCCACGCGGTGATCTTGGCGAGCGACTCGGCGGCCAGCTTGCTTTTGCAATGGATGATCATGTCGGTGAGGCCGCCGACCATCTTGTCGTAGATGTAATGCGGCGCGTTGGGCTTACGCGAGTAATAGAAGTAACCGTCCGGTTCGATGCATTCGGCCCAGCCCGCGAGCAGAGCTTCGGCCTTTTCGCGCAGGGCCGGATTGCCGGTCGCCGCGTGAAGCCGGGCGAGACCGGAGAGGATCTGGCCGAACACGTGGAACGTGTCGCTAGAGTACCAGCCGCCGAGGTCGGCCCCGGGAGCGGGATTGCCGGCTCGCCGGCGAAAGCCTTTGAGCAAGTCGTCGTTGAGAATGCGCATGTAGTCGTCACAGGCGGCGTCGACGCGGTGCCGGAGCGGGCCCGCGTCGATGGTCACGCCACGGTAGCCGAACGGCTCGATGGTGAGTCGCACCGCACGTTGGGGTGATTCGGCGAACGGTTGAGGTGGTTGGGCACTGATGATTAGGCCGAATAGCAAGATCACCATTGGTGTGGCCTGTTCGGTTCGATGAGTCAAGCGGCTCTTTTGAGCAGGGCACGCAAACTGTGATGATACGCTGGACACCGCGCAATGCGCTCATCCACACCGGTGTTGCGCGGCTCACGAGAGTATTTCCACGAAAACATCGGGGAAACCCTTCAACTGCATGTCATGCGTCAAAAAACGAGAGCAGCCGTACTCCACTGCCAGCCGCCAAGTGAAGCGAGTCGAGCGGCTTGAACCCGTATTGCGCCCGAATCCGCGCGGCGCAGTCACATACCGCCGCCGAGACGGCCAGCACGCTGATGTCCGGCGAGTAGAAGAAACTGGCGTAACGTGCCAAGAGCGCGGAGTCGTTCACTTTGAGCGGACCCACCTGGCATTCCATTCGAACCAGGTCGCTGACGGCCAGGCGCTCTCCGCTGCCAACGAGGGCCGCCACTCGGACTTTTGCCTTTGGGCCAAATATCGGTGGCTGTTCAATCAAGTAGATGACCGGGGCGGCGTCCAGAAAGGTCACGAGCCGGTTTACTCCTTGTGTGGCTCGGCTTGCTGCCTCGCGATACGGCACTGGTCTTGCAGTCGTTCCACAGCCTGCATCTCCGTTTCGGCATCATCGCGCAATGCCTCGATTTCGGCGTCAATCTCCTCGCGTGAGCGAGGCGCTTGTCCGCTCGCGCGTGCATCGGACCAGATCGATTCCAACATGCTCCAGAAACGCTCGGGTTGCACTGGTTCGGCAACAGGTTGAACCGTCACTTGGACGGGCCCAGCGGGGAGGTCGACCTTTTTAGTCACCTCGAGCGTTCCGTCCGGCCGCACCGTACCTTCAACAACGACGGCCACGACGTTCATGACATTCGCCTCGCTCATGGCTTGGGACGGCTTCACCATCTGCCCCAGTTAATTGTAGCATCTCCTGCATCCGGCGGTAAATTGTGGGGAGTTCGCGAGCTTGCGGCTAATGCACCGCGAACGATCGGACGGATCGGACAGATCGGACGGATCAGACGTGGCGGCCCGGGCGGTTCGCCGAGCCAGAAACCCCGATCCTGGACCCGAGCTGACATTTCTTTACTCACCCGCGCCGGTATCAATGGTCACGGCCATGACGATCGGCGCCGTGTCATCGGGGCCTTTGACGAGCTCGATGCGGTCGATCGTGTCTTTCTTCTTGGGCTCGATCGCCAGGTAGCGGACCTGGCGGTTGCGAAGGTTGAAAGCCAGCTTCGAGCCCGGTACGTCCACGACGCCGTTGTAGTCGGCAAAGTGGACGCCGTTCTCTAGAGGGTGGTCCTCGACCGCGCCGCCGGCGTAGTGAACTCGCACGATCATCGAGACCGTGCCCTTCTTGCCATACGGATAGCCCCAGCCGCTAACGCCGCTCAGGAGATGGATCGCCCGCGCCGGCGAGTGGCACGTTAGCTCGACCGTCTTGGGCATCGTCGGCGGAGTCTTTCCTTCAGGAGAATAGAGCAGCACCACGTTCGGCACCCGGCCCCCCTCGGGGTCGACCAGCACGAAAGGAACGCCGTCGACGATCCTCGGCGACCAATCGGGAAAGATCAGCCGCTCGACCGTCGAATTGGGGTCGTAGAACATGCCGCGCGTGCTGGCGATCGTGGCGGCCTTGCGCAGGTCGAGCGGGAGATACTTGCCGCGCTGGGTCAAGAACGCCAACAAGTCGTTTATGTCCGCGGTCGAGACTTGCTTCTCAAAGCCCTCGGGCATGAGCGACTTTTTCGAGGCGGCCATCTCGTCGATGTCTTCGCGCAAGACGACCTGGCGCTTGCCCTCGGCATCGATCAACTCGACCGAAGTCTTGGTCTCCGAGGCCAAGAGGCCGCCGATCGTGCGGCCGTCGGTCGTCGCGACGTTGTACTGAATGTAGTTGCCCTCGACGCTGCGGCTGGGGTCGAGGATGTTGATCAAGATGTCCGGCGCGGTACCGCAGCCATGCCCGATAAATCGGGGCCGACCTGGCCTCCCTCGCCGCCGTGGCGGTGGCACTTGGCACATTGCTGCTGAAACACGACTTTGCCGTGGGCGGGGTCGCCACCCTGCTTGAGCAGCGGAGCAAGCCGGTCGAGGACCTTTTGCCGGTCAGGGTCCGGCAGCCCGCCGCCCAGCGACATGAGCTTCTGCGCACGGGCGGCGACGTCGCGATTGATGTGCGAGGCCAGCGCCTGCTTCTGGTCGAGCGCCAGCTCCGAGACCCTCGCCTGGTTCCGTTCGAGCGCCTCGACCAGAGCCGGAACCCAGTCGGCTCGACCCAGCAGGATGCGCAGCACGCGGCGCGCACGGTCGGAGCGAGCGCGGGCAGGACGTCGACGAAGGCCTTGCCCGCATCGGGTGCCTTGCTGGCGGAGACGGCGTCGACCAACCCCGCCGCCAGCTCGGGAGCCGTGCGGGGCGAGATCAGGGCAAGCAGGTCTCGGGCGGCGGCGGCGTCAAGCGAACGAAGCTCGACCAACTGGCGTGCGGCATCGATGCGGCGCGATTCGGCCAGGGCGGCGTCGCGCGCCGTAGCCAGGCACGCCGCAACGATCTCGGCAGCCAGGCGGTCTAGCGCCTGGTTGCCCCACAAGCCCACCAGGCGGACGAGGTGTGCGCGCGACGCCGGTGATAGCTCCGTCGTCAGCCGTTTCAGCACTTGCTCGCCCTGGCGGTCGACCGTGACAGACCGTCCTTTGGGCCAGCCGCGCACAGGCCGCGCAGGATCGACTCGCTCACCGCCGGCTCGCTGCCGGCCAGGCTCGCCAGGAGGCCGATCGTCTCGCTAGATCCGCTGCGCGCGTGGTGCTCGGCCACGCGCTCGGCGATCAGGATTAGCTCTGGTCCCGCGGGCCGACCTGCTTGGCGCGCCGCAATTGCCTTCAAGAACGGCGCGGCACTGCGGGCCGCGGCGGCGGTGGCGGCGTCGGGCAGCCAGGCGTCGCCGCTGGCTGCGCCGGCTCGCAGCGCGGCGGCGACGGCGGTCGCCGCACGATCAGAAGGCGGCTCGTCGGCCACTCCCAGGAACGCCGCCAGGCGTACCTGCGCGTCGGCATCGCCCAGCAGCCCTGCCGACACGATCGCGCTACCGGAACGCTCGTCGCGCGGCAACACCTGCACCGCATTGCGGCGCACCCCCGCCGAGGGATGTTTGAGAGCGGCCAACACCGCCCCTGCGGCCTCGCTTTCCCAGCTCGCGAAAGCCCCCAAGCCTTGCAATGTCCAGAGTGAGTGGATCGCCGCCGTGTTCAAACCGATCGAGTCGACCGATTGGTCGCGCACGAGCGCCAAGAGGTCCGGCACGACGTCGGTCTTGGCGCGCTCCAAAAGCAACCGCTGCGCGTGCATGCGCCAGAATTGGTTGTCGTTCCGCAAGGCAGAGACGAGGCCGGGGCCGTCGGCCGGGTCGAGCACGGGCGGGTGCGGCGGCTGCGCGGCGTCGTAAACGATGCGGTAGATCCGGCCGTGGACCTTGTCGCGCAGCGGAGTCTCATAGGCGTTGCCGCGGCCCGTGCGAAAACCCTGCGGCGTCGGGTTGTGCTGGACGATGTAGTTGTACCAGTCGATGACCCACACGTTGCCGTCGGGGCCGACCTCGGCGTTGATCGGGGCCGTCCATTCGTCGTCGCTGGCGAGCAGGTTCCAGCCGTAATAGTCGAAGAATTCGCTTCCCTTGGGCCTCAATGTGAACGTGGCGACCAGGTGCCCGGTGGGCTCGGCGACGAACGCGGTCGCGTTCCAGTATTGACTCGGATAAGTCCGTGCCGTGTAGAGCGCATGCCCGGCGGCGGCGGTGAACCCGCCGTGAAAGTCGACCTGGCGCACCCTGTCGGTAATGGGATAAAACGAGTTCGAGGCCGCGATGCTCTCGAGCTTCTCGGGCGACATCCCCTTGACGGCCTCGTAATAGCGGTTGGCCACGGGCATGAAGACGCTCGGGCAGCCGTTGGCCGTCGAGCCGAACACCAGGCCCTCTTCGCTGAAGCCGACGCCCCACGAGTTGTTGCTGGTCGTGCGCACGTATTCGAGCTTCGACCCGTCAGGCTTGAACCGGAAAAAGCCCTGGGTAAACCGCAGGTCCTCGCCGCCGACCTTGCCGCGAAATGCCGAGTAGCCGACGATGCCCCAGACCCAGTTGTCGAGGCCCCAGCGCAGGTTGCTCGGGCCGGCGTGCGTGTCGGCGATGCCCCAGCCGGTGAACAATACCTTTTTGAGATCGGCCTTGCCGTCGCCGTCGGTGTCCTTGAGGAAAAGCGTGTCGGGCGCCTGCAACACGATCACGCCGCCATTGGCGCACAGCAAGCTGGTGGGGATGTTCAAACCCTCGGCAAAGACCTGGAACGAGTCAGCGCGGCCGTCGCCATCGGTATCCTGGCAGATGGTGATCCGGTCGTTGCCCTGGCCGTCGCGCTGCTTGGCGTTGGGATAGTCGACGCTCTCGGCAATCCACAGCCGGCCGCGGTGGTCCCAGGTCATGCACAGCGGCTTCTTGATCTGGGGCTCGGCGGCGAAGAGCCGCGGCTCGAAACCGGCGGGGACGACCAGGTGCTTCTTTGACTCTTCAGGCGCGAGCGGGTGCTGCATCTTTCTGATCGCTTCGCCCTGCGTACCCCACCGCCGGCCGGGGAGGTAGTTGGGAATACCCACCGGCGACTCGTCGAACGTAAACGGGGCAAGCCCCGCGGCGACGCGGCCGCGGCTATCAAAAACCTCTCCCTTGCCCGCGGCCCAGCGAATGCCCCGCTCGATCAGGTCGTGAAACGAAGGGTTCTGCCAGGTCCGCGCGTCGTGGCCATAGGCCGTGTAAAACACGCGGCCCTTGCCCTCTGTGCGCACCCAGGTCCACGGCTCGGGCGTCTTGGCGGCCTCGTCTCTGACTTGCAGGACGTGACGATCCTTGTCGTTGTGCTTGTGGTGCACGTAGGTCTCGTCCCACGTTCGGAAAGGCTCGAAGCCCTTCATGACTGGATGCGACGGATCGACGATCCTGGTGTCAAACTCGCCCGTGCCGTGGCGCTGAAACTGAGCGCCGACCAAGGCAATGTAGGCGGGTGAATTCAAGAAGCAGTACGAGGCGCAGTGCAGCGGCACGAAGCCGCCGCCGTTTGTGACATAATCAAGGAGGGCCTTTTCTTGCTCCGGCGTGATCCGCTCGATGTTGGCGTAAATGAGCAGGGCGTCGTAGCGCGAGAGGGTCGCGGGATTCAGGTCGTCGGCCTTCTCGGTATAGGTCACCTTGATGCCGCGACCGGCCATCACCGGGATGAGCTGCGCGGCCCGGTCGGCGGGTCGGTGGTGGCCCTTGTCGCCCAGGAAAAGAACATTGAGGGCAGGGGACTTGCCTGCTCTGCCGGTGGGTTCATCGGCTGGGACAAATGCAGCCGTCGCCGCGGCGATTCCAGCGAAAAGGGCAAGAGTGAAGAAGCGCGGCATAGGATGAGCTCTCGATCGCATTTGGCGTGACCGGGCACGATCACTGTAGGGGAGCGGAAACGGTCGGGGGCCTGCGCGTGGCCGCAGTTATTGTCGGGATTTCGACCTGCGTCGTCCAGACGGTGACCGCGACCTCGCGAACCGTGAGGGTCTTGCGCAGATCGCTCTGGGTGTTGGCCCCGAATAGTCCGGCGTAAAGGTCTTTTTCCCGGTCGAGGAACGCCGGGTGCGCAATTTCGAGGGTGCTCGAGCTCTTCGCCCTGAGGTTGTCGACCACGAGCGAATAACGGCCGGCGCGGCGGCACAAGCTGATCCGGAGGTCGTCGCCGGTCTTTATGAGCCCGACTTCATAGATGTCGTGATCGACACCCCCCGAGTTGTTGACCAGAAACATGCGGAAGATGTCGGTGCTGGCGCCATCGATTCCTTCAACGCGGCTGATCAGGCCGCCGCGGATGCTGGTGTCGCTCCTGGCGCCGGCGTAGAGACCGAACTGTCCGACTTGCTTGAGGCCGGGGATATTGAGAATGGTTGCGCTCAACTCGAAGTCTTCCGCTCCGGTGAAACCGAGGTCGCGAAGCCGGAAGCCCAGATACTCGCCGGTGGCGATCCGTTCCTGGGTGTTCAAGTCGCTGCGAGTTGTGGTGAGCTCAAGCGCCTTGTCGTCGGTGCGGAGGCGTAGGTTGGCATCGCGGGCTCCGAAGGCCGCGCCGGTTCCGGGCAAACGGTGAGTCAGGCCGATCCCTTGCCCGCGGGCGTCCTCGAGCGTGCCGGGAACGGACCGGCTGAAATCGAGCCGCAAGGTGCGCGGGTGCGCGACCGGTTGCGGAACGATGGCGCGGATGTACGTGACCGGGTCGCGCCTGCGCCCTGCCGGCGCGAGAGCGACCGAAAGACCATTGAGACGCGCTGTCTGGTCCTGGTGAATCGTGATGCCGTGATCGGGCCTCGGGCCTGCGCCCGCCGGGAACGCCTCGACTTCTCCGGTGAAAACGCGCAGCACGGTCGTCGCACCCCGCTCGTCGACCGACAACCCGAACTCAGTGCCCAGGTCGACAACCTTGCCGCCGGGCGAGATCACGGTGAAGCCGCGTGCCGGCGCGGGCACGCGCACGGTCAATGTTCCATAGAGGAGCCGCCCGGCGCTTTCCGACGTGAGCTCGAATCCCGCCGGCCCCTGAAGAATCACCCTCGCGCCCTTATCGAACTCGATC
The DNA here is from genome assembly GCA_963830625.1 of uncultured Isosphaeraceae bacterium. Classification (GTDB taxonomy): domain Bacteria; phylum Planctomycetota; class Planctomycetia; order Isosphaerales; family Isosphaeraceae; genus CAWHMZ01. Next base: position 178,488 of record CAWHMZ010000023.1, read on the forward strand.
TCGGCTAGCCCGCGCTCGAGCCGCAATATCTTGCCGGCCTTCATGTCGCGCCCGGGCTTCTGGTCCCTGCCGGCCCACTGGCAGTCCTGTGCATTGACCAGCCACGCGACATTGGCCGCAGGGCGGCCACCCGGCCGCACCCGCCCCGCGGTCGCGCCATACCACACCGCTGCGGCCAAAACTGCGAGCACACACGCGGCGACAACCGCGCCCTGGCCAATTTGGGCGAAGTGCCAAGCCGTCCGCCCGCTGATGGTCCGTGGCGGGCTCTCGAGTGCGCCCCCGGCCTGCGCGAGTTGTTCGAGCGCGGAATCGGCGGCCCGCCCCGCTCGGATCGCAAACTGGATCTCGGTGTGATGCTGGAAATAGCCCGCGAAATACCGCCGGGACGCCTCGTCCGACAGGAGCACGCGGCCTCGAGACCGTGGAAACCGGCTTGATCGATCACACCGGAACAGTACTGGTCCACCAGATCCAGAAATTCGTCGGGTAACTCGGTCCCGCTCTTCATGCCAGTTCTCCCTGGGCCAGCGTGCGCCTCACGCACTCGTAAAGCGACCGCCGGATGCGGCGGAGCGAATTGTGCACGCTGTGCGTGGACCGCCCCCACGCACTGGCGACCTCGCGAACGCCCAATGATCGCGCGTAGCAGGCCTCAAGCAGCAGAAGGTCTCGCTCGCGAAGCTTCTTCATGCAGCACGAAAGTGCGTCGCGCCGTTCTTCAAGTCGCCCGTCGTCTTCGGCCTCGTGCGCTGCAATCAGCATCAGTTGGAGCTCGTCGCAGAAGTAGAGCCGATTGCGATGACGCGACCGGATAAAGTTGAGCACCTCAAACCGCGCCACGCCGCACGCCCAACTGATGAAACTACGCGCCTGGTCGAACTGGCCGAACTTGTCCCAGAGCACCAAGCTGGTTTGCTGAAACAGATCGTCGGCGTCGTCGAGGTCGTGAACCAGCGAATAGATGTAGGCGAACAACTGCGTCTGGTGCCGGCGCAGCAATGAGGCAAACTCGGTGCTACGGTCGCGAGCGGCACTCGCGCCGCCAGACAGTTCCGCACACGGCGGAGCGCCATTGCGAGATGGATGGCCGATCAATCGATGCCCCCCCGCGCCGCTTTACCCCTTTTCGACGATCTAACTAATAGTCAGCCGGTGGGCTCATTTTGTAACCGGAGATTTTTCGAGTTACAAGCCGGGGTCATCGGCTGATTTATTGTAGCGACCTCTCCGGCCTGCGTCTGGCGGCCGCCGCTGTAGCGGATCGTATCGTTCTTGTCGGCTTCATCTTCGATCATCCGGCACGCCCGGCTTGCGACGTTGCCCAGTCAAAGCGCTGCCCGTTTCCTGGGAGGGAAGACCATGGGCTCACCCAATCGCCGCGGGTTCACGTTGATTGAACTGCTGGTGGTGATCGCGATCATCTCGGTCTTGATTGCGCTGTTGCTGCCGGCGGTGCAATCGGCGCGCGAGGCCGCCCGGCGCGCCCAGTGCACCAACAACCTCAAACAGATCGGCCTGGCGCTGCACAACTACCACAGCGCGGTGAACTCGTTCCCGTGGGGTGACGGGCCGTGGTGGATCGAGTGGTCGGCTCATACGCTGCTGCTTCCCTACCTGGAGAAGGGGACGATCTACAATGCTCTCAACTTTGTCGACGTGGAATCCCTCGGCCTGACCCCCATGCCGAACGATAACCCGGCGAATACCACGGCAGAATACGCGGTGATCTCCAGTTTTCTCTGCCCGTCGGACCCCGACCGTCTGACCAGCCCCGACGGACACAACAATTACATGGCCAACTCGGGCTCGGCGCCCAACTGTGCTTACGGTGGCAACTCGGACTTACCGTCCTGGAACGAACCGGCATCTGGACCGTTCATCTATTCGTCGAACGGCATCGACACGGGCCCTCCCGGATTCGGCGGCTCCTCGATCAACATCGCCATGATCCTCGACGGCACCAGCAACACGGCCGGCTTCAGCGAGCGCGTCAAGGCGATTGGCAACAACTTCACGGCCACGTCCGCACCGTTCGACGGCGGGATTCCGACCGCGTCGCTCGCCACGCCTCCCGCAGTCGCCAACAACCTGGAGTCGACGCCGCAGCCGTATTACCAGGTTTGCAAGGTCACTCCGCCTGTGCCGGTCAACGGCAATCAGGACGCGGCAAACTTCTTTGACGATAACATCTCCGGATCGACGTGGGTGACGGGGCAGCCAGCCAATACGCGGTACGCTCACGTCATGCCTCCCAACACCTGGAGCTGCCGGTCCGGACTCCAGATTGCGCACAACGCCAGCAGCCATCACCCCGGCGGCGTGAACGTCTTATTCTGCGATGGTTCGGTCAAGTTCCTCAAATCGAGCGTCAACATCACCACCTGGTGGGCCCTCGGAAGCCGGTCAGGCAGCGAGGTGATTTCGTCCGATAGTTACTGACATCTCAATCGGTGGGTCGCTGTCGTGCCAGGCTGCGATGGCTTCCGGCCGCCAGCGATCGCTGACCGATCCACTGACGTCGAATGAGGGGTTCTTCCAGAGATGAGCTCTTTTGATCGGATCGACTTGATGATCGTCTTGCGGAACAGATTTCTGCTGGCGGCTGCCTTCCTGAGCTGCGCGATGGTACCGGGTTGCGGAGACGGCAAGCCCTACCATGATTCGTCCCTGTCCGAGGCGACCGTCAGTGGAACCGTCACGGCCAAGGGAGAGCCGGTCACGGCGGGGATTATCAGTTTCAACGCGGCCAACTCCGCACGGCTCGTCGCGGCGAGGACCGCGGAGATCGGCCCGGACGGACATTACACCCTCAAGACGTATACGGGAGATAATCAGGTCACTTACGGTGGTGAACTGGCCAAGAAGTACATGGGCGTCGGACTCCGGAAGGACTTCGCCGCGGTCAAGTCTGGCGAGAACACGTTCGATTTCGACGTCTTGGGAGAAGGCGGCAAGAATATCACCGTGGATATTACCAAGAAGGGGAAACGCCAGAAGCGTTGAGGTCTCGTGATCAGGCGAGATTGCCTTGAGCGCAATCGGATCGCTCGGTTACAGTTCGGTAATGACGACCTCTCTGGGACCCAAAAGCCCGCAGCCGATCTTGCGCCGTACAAGCAAGACGCGCCGCCTGTTTGTTTCGGTCGTCATCGGAGCGCTCGCGATCGCGGTGATCTGCACGGCGGTCGCGGCCTGGCGCGCGTGGGCGCCGGCAAACCCCGACGTCGTGTGGCGCGACGCCGAGGCGCATCTGCTGGCCGGCCGGTTCGACCTGGCCCGCGCCGGCTTGCGGCGGCTCGAGTCGCTGCGGCGCCCCACTGCCGAGGATTGGGTGCTCCGCGCGCAGATTGCGAACGCCGAGGAGCGCGACCCCGAAGCGCTCGAGGCCCTCAAGTTCGTCGCCGACACTCAGCCGCTGGCAGCTCAGGCCCATTACATGGCCGGCCGGATCGAGCGCAAGCACAACCGCGTGCGGCTGGCCGAGGCCCAGTACCGCCGAGCGGTCGAGCTCGATCCCAAAATGGTGGCGGCGCACCGCGAGCTCATCTACATCTACGGCATGCAGCTCCGCCGGCACGAGCTCGATGCCGAGTTCAAGGCCTTGGGCGAATTGACTGCGTTAAACCACCACGACATGTTTACCTGGGGAATCACTCACTTCGCGGCATGGGGCCCCGACAGCGCCCAAGACCTGGAATCGTTCATTGCGGCCGACCCGCTCGACCGGGACAGCCGGCTGGCCTTGGCAGCCATGCTTGTCGATCGGCCGGCATCGGCCGAGCGGGCCGAACAAGCCCTGGCGCCGCTGCCGGCGTCCGACCCCGAGGCAGCCGCCCTGCGCATCGAGATCAAGCTCATCCAAGGAGAGATCGACCAGGCGACGGCGATGCTCGGCGCTGCACCCCAAGAAGGCGGTCGCCTCGCGAGCCTGCGCGGTCGCATGGCCTTGCGCAATGGAGACCTCACCGCCGCACTCCGGTACTTCGAGGCCGCTGCTTTCCCACGAGCCGTATGACCGGGTGTCGCTTTCCGAGCTGGCGAAAGCTCTCTCGCTCAAGGGCGACAGGTCCGCCGCGCAAGGCTACCTCGACCGCATCAAACGTCTGGACGCCGTTTACAAGCTGGTCAACCGAGTCGCCACGGCGGACCAGGAGCGCGACGCAGCCGACCTGATTCGCCTGGGTCAGGCGTGCGAAGCCGCGGGTCTGCGCGCCGAGGCGCGCGGCTGGTACAACCTGGCGATCAGCCGGAACCCGCTCGATGCCGAAGCGCAGCGAGCACTCGCGCGGCTGCACCAAGAGGCAACGCAATAGGTGCGCTCGCCATTCGCCGATCACTCATCGTTGAGGTCGATCTTGACCCGGTAGCCGGATAGCGCGGGCAGGGTTTCAAGGGTGCGCCGCACGGAGCGCCGCTGCCAGAACCTTGAGGCTTCGCCAACGATCAAGACGTTCTTGCCGCTTACCCGCACCTCGAGAAAGCGTAGGCGGTCGCCAAGGGCGTCGCGAATCTGGCGCTCGATCTTTTTTTTCACCTCAGCATCGGTCAGCGGCTCGGAGCGCGAATCGGCGGCTTCTCGATTCTTGGCAGCCGCATCGGATCGGTCGCCGGCAGCGGCTGGTCTCGGCGCGGGGACTCCGAAAATCCGCCCGAGCAGGCCGGGTGGGCGGGCAGGGGCCGCTCGCGCAGCGGCGGAGCTGCTGTCACGTGAATTGGCCGGCCGGCTTCCTGGTTGGCGGGTGGGCGTGGCGTGCGCGGTGCTGGGCTTTCTGGTCCGGTCGGCGGGGCTGGAATCGTCGTCGAGCGGCTCGATCGTGAGTGGGATTGGCGGCTGCAACGACGGCGAGGGGATCGGCGGCCGCGCACCCGCGGCGGATGCGTCGGTTTGCGGCCGAAACGGTGACGAACGCGCCGCTGCGCCCGCGGGCGGCGGCGCGGGAGTCGTTGCGCCGCGGTGCGCGGCGAAGTGACCGCGGGACGGATCGGAGCCACTGGCGCCGAGCGGGCGCCGTCACGCCGGGCACGACGAGCATCGGCCGGGCCGGCGCGGGCGCCGGAGTTGTAGTCGGAGCCGGTGTCGTCGCCGCTGCGGGCGCCGTTGGCGCCGCCGGTTTAGCCGGCTCCGCAGCTCCGGCCCGCGGCGCTTCGGGTTCCGTCGCGGGTGGCTCCAAGGGCGGTGGATCCTGCCCGTACGCCAGCCCAGCCCACAAGACAACCAAGGACAACGAGCGCAACGTCACGGCCCGAGCCATCAGCTACTCGTCTCGTCTCGAGAATCGGTGCGCGCAGATCGAACCACTTCACTACCTAACATCGGCTGGCGGATGCCAGGGAAATCCGTTTTTTTCGCCGGGAACGGTGTTGTCGTGCGCCTGGGACGCTGCGAGCGCTCGCACCAGTCGCCGCGACTCGGATAGAATGGCGGCCTGGAACGTCGCAAACGGAGCATGGCACGATGTAAATTGCGAAGTCGCCTCCCTCGGGTGAGATGCAGGCAAATCCTAATTTCGCGGGGACGCTCTCGTGACAACCAGCGACCTGAAAATCACGGGCGTCGAGGCCATCTATCTGCGCCTTCCCGAGCTCAAGACTCAATGCGACAGCGGCCAGGACGCGCTGATCGTCAAGGTCACGACCGACGCGGGCATTACCGGTTATGGCGAGGTCGATTCCAACCCGCTGGCGGTAAAGGGGAGCATCGAAGGCCCGTTTTCGCACACGACTGCGACCGGGCTGGCCCAGGTCGTTTTGGGCGAGGACCCGTTCCGGACCGAATATCTCTGGCACAAGATGTACCGCGCCAATATCTACGGCGGCCGGCGCGGGGTAGGCGTGCACGCGATCTCCGGCATCGACCTGGCGCTCTGGGACATCAAAGGCAAGGCGCTGGGACTGCCGGTGTGGAAGCTGCTGGGCGGCGGCTTCACGCGGTCGTTGCGGGCCTACGCCAGCTCGCTCTTCGGCGAGACGCCCGCCGAGACCGGCCGGCGGCGCGACGGTTCGCCGACCAGGGGTTCACCGCCGTCAAGTTCGGCTGGGACCCCATGGGCCGCGACCGCGAGACCGACGTCGCCTTGGTCCGCGAGGCCCGCTCCGGGCTCGGACCGAGAGTCGATCTGATGATCGACGCCGGGCTGGTCTACGACGCCAAGACCGCCATTCAGCGTGCCCGCGCATTCGAGCCCTTTGACCCATTCTGGTTTGAAGAACCGCTCTTGCCCGACGACTACCAGGGCTACGCCAAGCTGGCGGCCGCAACCAGCCTACGGATCGCGGCCGGTGAGGAGGAAAGCGAGCGCAAGTCGTTCCTCCAGCTCATGGACGTCGGCAAGATCGACGTCGTTCAGGTCGATCTCACTCGCTGCGGCGGCTTCACCGAGGCGATGAAGATCGCCGCCCTGGCCGCCGACCGCGGCCTGCCTATCGTCAATCATGGCTTTACAACCTATTTGAACGTCGCGGCGGCACTCCATTTCCTGGCCAGCATTCCCAACACGCTCGGGCTGCTCGAGTTCGTGGTCGAGGAGGGCACCACGTTGCGGCAGTCTATCACCCAAACGATCGTCGCCCACGATGGATTGGTTGCGGTGCCCGAGGCGCCGGGGCTCGGAATTGAGCTGATTCCGGAAGGAATTGAACGGTTTCGAGTCGCGTGAGCTGTCTTTTCGCCGAAGGTCGATGACAGCAAATTGAGAATCGCGAATCGCGAAGCGGAGACTCCATGACGACACCCTTGACTGACGCGCAGACGATTATCACCACCCTACGGCTCGTACCGCATCCGATTGAAGGAGGCTTTTTCCGCGAGACCTATCGGGCCAGCGGCACCATCGCAGGGGAGGCGCTGCCCGCGGGTTATGCACGGGATGCCAGCCGGTCGTTCGGAACGGCGATCTATTATTTGTTGACTGCATCCACGTTCAGCGAAATGCACCGGCTGCCGACCGAGGAGGTTTTTCACCTCTATCTGGGCGGGCCGCTGCGGATGCTTCAGCTCTTTGGCGACGGCTCGGGCCGCGAGATTGTGCTGGGCAAGAACATCCTGGCCGGCGAAGAGCCGCAGGTCGTGGTGCCGGCGGGCGTGTGGCAGGGCTCGCTGCTCGAGCCGGGCGTCGAGTTCGCCCTCTTCGGGCGCGACGATGGCGCCGGGTTTCGAGTACGCAGACTACGAGCAAGGCCGCCGCGAGTCACTCGTGAGGCAGTACCCCCAACACGCCAAGCGAATTGCGCTACTGACACGCGTGATCACCTGAGAGACCATCACAGAACAGTCCGGTCTCTCAGCCAGCCGACGCCGTTTGCGCGTTCGCGCCCGCTTCGACGGCTTCGAACGGGAACTCGAGCTGATGAAATCCGCTCAAGGCAGGTGTGGTGCGATCGCCGTGCCAGCTCGCGAAGCTCGGCAGCCGCACGCCCAAACGCGCCAGCCAGCCGCGCGGGTCGAGCGCGCGGATGAACGCGTCGATCTCGTCGGGGGCCATGAACGTCAGGTACGCAGCCATGATCGTCTCGCCGAAGGCCGCGATGTTGAGGATCGTACTCAAGCCTAAATGCAGCATCATTCCCATGAGCATCGCCCACCGCCGCGTGGGCCGAAACCACAGCCAGAACGCCAGCGCGAACTGAGCGAGGATCGCGCCATGCGTCATGACATTGATGAGCAGCGGATATTGAGCCATCCATTCCATGTTGAATTGGCGGAACTCGCGCAGGAACAGGATATAATGCACGGTCGTACCGTTGAGCCAGAGCGGGCCCTGGCATTTGATGACGGACGACTGAAAGTAGATCAAGCAGATTTGCATTTGAAGCAGGCGCTGCGCCCAGGGAATGATCAGCGGCTCGGCGGCGACGCCCAGCTTCTTGGCGGCTCGGCGCGTCGAGTGAAAATGCCTTTCCGCACGGGCAGAGCATCGCGTAGAAGGTGAGAATCTGGGGCACGGCGTCGGGACCGCCGAGGGACGATATGTTGCGGTGGTACAGTGACTGCATGCCCAGGTAGAGCAGCACGCTCATCACCCGGGTGCGCCAGCCCAGCGTGAAGCCGATTGCGGCGGCAAACGTCGCGGCCAGAACGGCGCGGGCGACGCCCGGGCTGTCGACGTAATTGAGCACCGAGATCCGGTAGGGGCCAGCGGCTTCGCGCGCCTCGGTCCCTTGCAGCAGGCCGGCGCTCGTGTACCAGTAGTCAAACTCCGTCGTCATGAGCGCCAGGTAATAGAGAATCAACACGCCGAAAACGATTCGAAACGCGCCCAGCGGCTTTGCCGAAATCGGCCCGAAGAAGAAACGGTTCCATGCCTTCACGGGATTCATGGCCGCACCTCCTTTGACGAGGCGAATTCAAATCGATCGATCATTTGAACATGCGACGGAGTCATCGGATCGGCCACCGGGGTGCCGAACGGGGGAGTCGGCTTGACCTGGACGTAGAGACTCACAACAAGCGGATACGAATCGTCAGCAAGCCCGAGCTGCGCAACACGTGCCGCGCCGTGAAGCGGCGGTGAGCGACGTATTCTTCGTTCATCATGTTGGAGGTGAACTTGGGGTGCCGGTAGCGCGGAATCTTGGCCCACCATGGCAGTTCGCCGATCGTGGGAAACTCAAAGATCCGCCGCATGCCCTTGGCATCGACGACCTCGGCTTCGAGGCGCAGGTCGTCCTTCATGGGATCGGGGGCGAAGATCGCCCACCACTGCCAGATGCCCAGCGGCAGCACGTAATAGCGATACGGGGCCATGAATCGGTCTTTGATCAAGCTCGGCGGGTTCGTCCAGATGATGAGCGCCGACACGTGCCAGATGATGAATGCCGAGAGGATCAACCGCCACGCGGTCCATCGCCAGCCCAAGGCTCCCTCCCTTCGTATTAGCGGGGTCGAGTTCGACGGGAAGGCAGACTCTAGACCAACTGGTCGGGCGCGTCAATTCCGGCTTTGCACCCATGAACTCGTGGATTCGTGGCCTGTGCACCGCCACGGACGCGCAGCGCATTCAAAACGACTGCGCCTCGACGAGGAGTACTGGTCCGGGCAGCTTGTCCCGTTTGGGGCGCTAGCTACCATGCCAATTGGCGGTGCATCCACACGGCCGCGATCGCTGCCGAGTCTTTTTCTCCTGCCGGCGAGAACCCATGCACGCAAACTTCTGTCCTGGTGCGCGGCGTATGTCTCTCGGCTGCGGTGGTGATCTGGAGTGCGCTGGGGTCGGCTTCGTCGGCCCCGCAAGCAGCGGGCTCGCGGCCGGCGCCGCGGGTGGTTGCAGTGTGGCCCTCAGGACCACTCGATGTGGTCGTTGCGTTCGATGTGGCAATTGAGCCGTCGGTGGCACAAACCCTCATCGGGGCAGCATCCCGTACTTCGAGGGCGCGGCGACGCCGGCCGGGCCAGGTCAAGCCGCGCAGGCGGCCGGCGCACTGCGAATCGTCGGGCGCGATCGATCGACGGCGCGCGGACCCTCGTGCTGGCGACCGACCCGCATCCGCGCGGCTCGCTATGTGTTACCGCTAAACGCGGCCGATGCGAAGGAAGGCCTGGGCCTGGCCCCAATGGCACCGGCATCGGCTACGACCTCTCGGGCATCGAGGCCACGTGGGGTGCCGAGGGCGATCCGGCCGAGCGTCCGCGCTGGTCGGGATGGTGGCCGCTTGTTGACTCGGAAGCGACGTGGCGGCTGAGTCAGGGATCGAAATCGCACGAGGACTGTCGGGCGTTGCTCTCGAAGCCCGGTCGCCTCGTGCTGAGCACGCTGGTGCGGCTTCCGCAGGGCAAAGTGATATTTCGGATCGACGGCAAAGGCGCGGTCGACGAGGCGGCCCTCGGCGACTGCGCAGGCCGACCTGGCGGGCGCCGAGCTAGCGGTAGAGGATTATCACGTCGATCTGGCGGTGGAGTCGACGGGCGATCCGCTGTTTTTCACGATCAGCTTGCGCACCGGCGTCCAAGGCCGGCCGGCCACGATCAAGGCGACTTATTTGGTCGACGGCAGCAAGACGGCCGAACCGCTTCACCGCAGCCGGTTACTTCTGCCATGGGCGCCGCTGCCGGCCCCAAGCTCCGCGACTGCGCCGGTGACCGTGCCTGACCTGAGTACCGGCGACCCTGTGCGCGGCGCAGCCTTTTTTTCGGTGATCAAGCCCGGTGCTCCACTTGCCATGTGTTCGGCGGTCAGGGGGGCAAGGTCGGTCCCGACTTGAGCGAGATCGGGAAGAAGGGGCGTGCGGAAATCTACCGCGCCATCGCGGCGCCGAGTGCGTCGATCGCGCCCGACTACATGTCTTACACCGTGGCTACCGACGACGGTCAGATCGTGGCCGGCCTGGTGCGAGCCGTCGATGCCGACGCCATCCGGGTCGTCGACACCAATGCGCGCGAAACGCTGGTCCGCCGGACCAAGATCCAGCAGATCCGCCCGAGTGCGACCTCGGTGATGCCCGTGGGCCTCACGGCCGCGCTGGGCGACTCGGCGACTCGAGACATCGTCGCTTTTCTGTCCGCTCCGCCAGCGCCGACCCATTGACGTAGCAATGGCGTCCCTGGCCGAGCGAGATAAGGCCAGGCGCAAAATCTGGGAATTCTGCGCAGAATGCACAGTCTCATAACTGGCCTGGCGCAAAATCTGGAATGTTTGCGTAGCCTGTATGGCGTGGGACGAGGCCTGGCACTAAATATGGGCTCGCACGAATGCTGGTCGTGGCAAGTCGCGTCGTAGCGCAAGCATTCTCGCGCGCAAAGCGCCGAATCGCATCGCCCGACGAAGCGCCGTAATGCCCCCTCGGACTTGCCGCCCGTCCAATGTTTAAGATACGATTGAACTTTGTTCGACACTTTAGGTGGGCTTTGCGCGAGAATTCGCGCGGCGAGTGGAAAGATCGCGATGCAGTTGAGACACCGGCACTCGGCCGGGTTTGTGCGCCGAGAGTTCATCCAGGTGGGTTTCTCGGGGCTGCTCGGGGTGGGCGTGTCGCAGTTGCTCATGGCGCGGGGGAAGCTGGAGCGAGTCGCGCCGACGCGACTCCCAGGCGCGCCAAGTCGGTCATCTTGGTATTCCTTACCGGGGGCTTGAGCCACATCGACTCGCTGGACATGAAGCCCGGTGCCCCCGATGGACTGCGGGGCGAGTTCAAGCCAATCCCGACCAACGTGCCCGGGATTCATATCTGCGAGCACTTGCCCGAGCTCGCCGCGCGGGCAGACCGGCTGGCGATCGTGCGCTCGCTGTCGCACACTTACACAAATCACCTGAACGCGACCCATGAAGTACTCACGGGCCATTCGCAGCCGGGGGCGTTCTTCGACAAGATCGCCTCGCGCGACGATTATCCGTGCTACGCGTCGGGCGTCGACGCGATCTGCCCGCGATCCGACGGAGTTCCCAGCGGGGTGATGCTGCCGACGTTCTTGATGGAAGGGCCGCTCATTTGGCCGGGTCAGCACGCGGGTTTTCTCGGCCCGAAACATGATCCCTGGCAAGTGCGCCAGGACCCGAATCGACCAGGATTCGGCTTTGATGGTCTGGCGCTGCCGCCCGGATTGAGCGAGGCGCGGCTCGATCGCCGCAAATCGCTACTCGACCGATTGAGCGCGCGGGCGGACGAACTGGGCGCGCTTGCGTCGGCGGCCAAAGACCCGTTCGCCGACCAGCTCGAGCGGGCCTACGCGCTCTTGCTATCAGGCAAGGTTGCCCGTGCGTTCGACCTCAATCGCGAAGACCCGAGGCTGCGGGACCGATATGGGAGACACATGTATGGCCAGTCGCTGCTCCTGGCACGCAGGCTGGTCTCGGCCGGCGTGCCGGTGGTGCAGGTGAACATGGGCCGCGTTCAAACCTGGGACACGCATTCGGCCAACTTCAAGTCGCTCAGGGAGCGGCTCTTGCCGCCCACGGACCGGGGCGTGGCCGCCTTGCTCGACGATCTTCAAACGCGCGGCATGCTCGACGAGACCCTCGTGGTCGTGACCGGCGAGTTCGGCCGCACGCCGCGCATCGGCTCGAGTACCGGCAACGCCAACACCCGCGACGGCCGCGACCATTGGGCGGCGGTTTTCTCGGCGGTTTTTGCCGGCGGAGGCGTGCGCGGCGGGCAGACCATCGGCCAGTCGGACCGCATGGGGGCATATCCGGCCAGCCGCCCCTATACGCCGGGCGATCTGGCGGCGACAATCTATGGCGCACTGGGAATCGATCCCGCCACCGAGCTGCGCGATCGGCTCGGACGGCCTTTTCGCCTGGCTCACGGCGAGACGATCGACCCGCTGTTTTGCGGTGCCTAGTCGCTGCGGCGCCGGCGTGAGCCGAAAACCCACGGGGGAACCCCCATGTCGATCGTCGAGCGGATGCGGGCAAAGCTCACCGAGGCCATGAAGGCCCGCGACGCTTTGCGCACGAACTTTCTGCGGTACTGGATCGCTCAGTTCACGCTGGGCACCGGTGCGGAGGTTTCCGATGCCGACGCGATCAAGAAAATGCGGGGGGTGATCAAAGAGGCCAAATCCGGGCCGACGACCTGGAGTGCCGAAGAAATCGCCCTCATTCACGAATGGGTTCCGGCCACGCTCACGCGCGAGCAGGTCGAAGCTGCCCTTGCCCCCGTGGCCGAGCAGATCAAGTCGGCCCCGAAGGACGGGATGGCGATGGGAATCGCCATGAAGTCACTGGCCGGTGAGCAAGTCGATAGCGAGGATGTCAAAGCGGTGATCGCGGCCATGCGTCAGTGACGCAGCCGCGGCGCTTGGCTGCGCCAGCGAAGAGGAGACCGCTCTTGGCGTCGCCGTCTTTGTACCGCCGCGTGCTTGGACCACGGTTCGACGCACTTCCCGCGGTGCTGCAGCGGTTCCACGACGCGCCGCGAGGCGGTAAAGCGCGCGGGACTTTTCGCGTCGAGCGCGGGGCGGGGCCGGTTCGAAATGGGCTCGCTGCCCTCTGGCGCATGCCGCCGGCCGGCGACGACGTGCCGGTGCGGCTTGAAGTCGTGGTCGATGGCCAGCGCGAGCACTGGCGGCGCCACTTCCGCGAACATTGTCTGGCGTCGATCCAGTGGGCTGAAGGCGACCTCTTGATGGAGTCGTTCGGAGCAGGCTCGTTTGTCAGCGCCGTCGTGATCGACGGCTCGTGCCTGCGCTACGACGTGCGGCGCACCTGGCTCGCCGGCCTTGCCATCCCGCGGTGGCTGGCTCCCGAGATTGACGGCAGCGTGCACGCCGGCGAAAGTGGCTGGCGCGTCGTGACTCAATTCTCCTTGCCGGTTCTCGGCAAGATCGTCCATTACGAGGGCAACGTGGAGCTCGAATGACCGCATCGCCGCGGGTCGTGAGCATCCTGGGGGGCTATGGCATCTTCGGCGGCCGCATCGCCGAGGCGCTCGCCCGCGATCCGCGTTGCATGGTTCGGGTCGTCGGCCGAAATGCCAAGATCGGCCGCAATTTCGGCCATCGAGTCGGAGTTGAGTTTCACCAGTGCGTGCTGACCGACCGCGCTGCGCTCGAGCGCGCCATCGCCGGGTCGTTTCTGGTCATCCACGCCGCGGGGCCGTTTCAGGGGGCCGATTACCAAGTGGCCGAGATCTGCCTGGAGCAGGGGGCTCATTACCTCGATCTGGCCGATGCGCGACTTCGTCTGCGGCATCGGCGTTCTTGACGAACGTGCCCGCGAGCGCGGGCTCATGGTCGCATCCGGTGTGAGCTCAACGCCGGCCGTGACGTCGGCGATCATCGCCGAGCTCGCACCTGAGTTTGCTCAAATCGACGAGATACACACGGCGCTTTCGCCAGGCAACCAGAACCCGCGTGGGGCCGCCACGATCGCCGCGGTCCTGAGTTACCTCGGCCGGAAGATCCGCACCTGGCGCGACGGCCGTTGGGTCGAGCGACCGGGCTGGGGCGATGTGCAGCGACTGATGTTTCCCACACCGATCGGCCGCCGCCGGGTGCACAACTGCGACGTGCCCGAGCTCGAGCTTTTCCCCGCTGTGTTCGGCGCTCGAACCGTGCCGCTTTTCAGCCGGCCTCGAGCTGAACCTGCTGAACTACCTGCTCTCGGCGTGTGCGGTCTTGTCGCGCGGCTTCGGTTTTGATTTCACCCGCCATGCACGGCTGTTCTTGAACGCGTCGCTCATGCTGTTTCCGTTCGGGACGACCAATGGGGCATTGGCCGTCTGGGTGCGCGGCAAGGGCCACGACGGCCAGGCCATCGAGCGGCGCATCGCGCTCGTAACGGATTTCGACGGCCCGGCCACGCCCAGCGCCGCGGCCGCGGTTCTCAGCGCGGAAGCTGCTCACGGCCGGTCCCCCGCGCACCGGCGCGTTCCCGTGCGTCGGACTGTTGACGCTCGATGAGCTCTTGGCTCACCTTCATTCCGCTCGGGATCTGGTGTGCGCGCGGCGACGAGTCTGGCTGGAATGACGAAAAGACAAGCAATCCGGTCGCCCCGATAAGCAGAAACAAGGTACCCGAAGCCTCCAGCCAGTAGCCTGGTCCGACCTGCCGGAGGGAATCGCCGAGCTGGGTCATTTGGCCACTGATCGAAATCCTCGGGTCTAGGCCCTCAAGCAGCCAGAGCGCCGCGATCAGGTCCATCAGATGGGCTTTCCGGCGGTCTCCCCGCGCATCCGACCGTGATGGCAAGCGAGGCGAGCACCATGCCCTTAACGCAAAGATACGCGGTCCAGCGCACGTGGTCGATCCACGCCCCCGCCTGATAAATCTGCGCGAACTGGGAACCGGCGGCCATTGCGAGGAACAAGCCGACGACTATCCATCGCCAGCGGTACGACGACCCGCGTCCCGAGACAATCGTCGCGTAACACATGCCCGCCACGACCGCGCCGTAAGTCATCTGCCCGAAGATCAAGAGGTTCGGCAGTCCCGCCAGTGATAGGTTCCAGGTTATGAAGCTGTAGTGGCTCAGGTCGCTCATCCAAGGCCCGTAGGTCCACCGGAAAAAGCCCGCCGTGAAGAGCAGTATCCCTCCGAACCAGATCGGCGATTCGCAGGATCGCAGGAGCGGCCGAAGGACTCCTAGGCGAGCAGCAAAGGCGACCATGAGGGCCACGACCAGGATTTCGAGCACCAAGGCCCATTCGGTCGGCAGTGTGCCCGGGGCGGTCTGAGCGAGGTCAAGGGTGCTGCGCAAGGTCCCCAGCAACTTGCCGAGGCCGAGAAGGACCGCAGCCGCCACGGGGGTCGCCATGAGCGCCCAGAGCGGAAACTGGACGATCGTGGGTTTCGGCTCGGGAGTGGCGCTCATCATTGCCTCGGCGAATCGGGCTCTGGATCAGATGCCGGAACCGTTATCATATCACCCAGGGGTCTATAGCGGCGTGCGCCTTGTGTTCGATCAACCTAAGTCGACCCGCCACGGAGACGACTCATGCCCACACCGGGAGCGCGACTGAGAGCCGCCTGGTCGGCCGAACCGATCATGATTCCGGGCGCATTCAACGCGCTGGTCGCGAAGCTTGCCGAGCGGCTCGGTTTCAAGGCGGTTTACCTTTCCGGGTGGCGCACTCTCGGCGGGGTGGGCGGGGCTGCCCGATATCGGTCTTTTGACCCAGACCGAGTTTGCCGAGCAAGCGGCCGTACTGGCTCGGGCGACCAGGCTGCCGGTCTTGTGCGACGCCGACACCGGATTTGGCGAGGCCGTCAACGTCGAGCGCACGGTGCGGCTTTTCGAGGAGACCGGTGTCGCGGGCTTGCATCTGGAGGACCAGGTGCTTCCCAAGCGATGTGGGCAGCTATCGGGCAAGTCGCTCATCGATCAGGAAGCGATGGCAATCAAGGTGCGGGCCGCCGCGAGGGCGCGGCGCGATCGCGACTTCGTGATCGTCGCACGGACCGACGCGCGAGGCGTCGAGGGCTTCGACGCTGCCGTGCGCCGGGCCCGGGCGTACCTTGCGGCCGGCGCCGACATGATCTTCCCCGAGGCCCTCGAGTCGGCCGACGAATTCGCGCGCTTCGCCGAGGCCGTGCGATGCTCCGCTGCTCGCCAACATGACCGAGTTCGGCAAGAGCCCGCTCTTGGCATTTAGCGAGCTAGCGGCGATCAGGATATCAAGCCGTGATCTATCCCCTGACGGCGCTTTGCGCAGCGATGTTCGCCGCCGAGCACACCTTGAAAACTCTGCGCGACCGCGGCACGCAGCACGAGTTATTACCGCAAATGCAGACGCGTGCCGACCTCTACGAGTTGCTCGACTACCACGACTGGGAAGCGCACGACCGTGATCTCTTGGGCCAGCCGCCCGGTTCGGATCAACCACCCGCCTGAGCGAAAAACGTAAGAGCAAGCTGCCAAGGGCGACGGCCGATTGACCTCCGAAACTCTTCTGATACATTAGACGCAACGCTCCGCGTCCTTGTGGACGTGGAGCTTACTTCTTGGCGACCGCCGCGGCACGATCGCTCGGTTGAGACGGGCCGGGCCACGCGGTCTTCACGAACAAGTAACAACGACGCTCGGACATTCGACCGCGAGTTTCACCAGGGTTGTGACGGAAGCAGGCAAGAGCGATTGCAACGGTCCGGCGCCGACAACATTATCGAACGAATCGAGACGGTCACGAGCGTGCTGTGTGCGACGAGCCTGTGGTCTCTTCTGGTCGTGGCGTGGGCTGCCGCGTGGGCGGTCTTGCTGCGGCGTGCCGGTTGCATTGCGCCGCGACAGCACCACGGTGTGACGACGGCGCGTCGGGCTGGCGGCACAACCGCTCGTTCGTCCGGTCCGAAGGCCGACGCGGTTGCGAATGCCGTGATGGGTCGTGACTGGCGGGGGCACTCCGTGCTGATGTGGCTGCTCGGCGCGACCGCGAGCCGACGCGAGCTGCGCGTGGACTGCCGCTTCCGCATCTTGGCGTCGCGCCGGCGGCAGGCAGGCAGGTTCGAAATTGTTGGCGGTGTCTCTGCCCTTGTTCGCCCATTGCGTGAGCATGACTTGACCAGCCCGCAGGCGCGTGGCTGGCCAGGCCGCAGGCTTCCGACAGTCCCGGCGGGATGACCCCGGCGCGAACGCGAGCCGAGCAGCGAAAGGCCGGGCGGCGACGTGGGCGCAGTTTCGTGGAGCATGCCGGGGGGGCTCCTGGCCGGCGTGGTCGTCGGGCTGGCGAGCGTGTATGTTCTCGCCCGGCTGCGGCGCAGACGGCGCGCGGCCTGGCCGAGCAGATCATCGCCAACGCCAAGCGCGAGGCCGACACCATCCGCCGCCAGGCCGACCTCGCCGCCAAGGAAGAGGTGCTGCGCCGCCGCGAGGAGCTCGACGCCGAGGTCGAGGCCGCCCGGCGCGACCTGCGAGAACAGGAGCGGCGGATCGAAAAGCGGTCGGACCTGCTCGACCAGAAACTGGAGCTCATCAACAGGAAAGAGCATGATCTCGCTGACTCCCAAGCCGCGCTCGCCGACCTGCAGGAAGGCCAGCGGCGGCAAGAGCTCGAGCTCAAGCAGGCGCTCGCCGACCAGCTCGAGACCCTCGCAGCGGATCTCGCGGCTCTCGCCCGACGAGGCCCGCGAGCTCCTGCTGAAGCGCGTCGAGGATGAGCTCTCCGGCGAAGTCGGCAACGTCATCTTGAAGCACCAGCGCCTCGCTCCAGGAAACGTGCCAGCAGGCCACGCCGCGAGATCCTGACGACGACGATCCAGCGTTATGCGGCCTCACACACCGCCGAGGTCACCGTCAGCACGGTCGACATTCCCAACGACGAGATGAAGGGCCGGATCATCGGCCGCGAGGGGCGGAACATCCGCGCCTTCGAGAAGGCGACCGGCGTGGACGTGATCGTCGACGACACGCCCGGCGTGGTCATCGTCACCGGGTTCGACAGCGTCCGCCGCGAGATCGCCAAGATCGCGCTCGAGCGACTGATCCAGGACGGCCGCATTCACCCGACCCGGATCGAGGAGATCGTCAAGGAAACCCAGGAAGAGATGGAGCAGCACATCCGCCGGCTCGGCCAGCAGGCGGCCGCTCGAGGCCAACGTGGTCGGCCTGCACGACAAGCTGCTCGACTATCTGGGCCGGCTCTACTTCCGCACCAGCTACTCGCAGAACGTGCTGCGGCATTCGCTCGAGGTGGCCTACTTGACCGGCCTGCTGGCCGAGGAGGTCGGGCTGAGCGGTGCCGTGGGCCGGCGGTGCGGGCTCTTGCACGACATCGGCAAGGCGGCCGATCACGAGATGGAAGGCGGCCACCCCGCGGTCGGGGCCGAGCTGGCCCGCCGCTACGGCGAGTCGAAGGAAGTCATCCACGCGGCGCTCGGGCACCACGACGACCTGCGGGTCGAGACGCCGTACACCTTGCTGGTCGCGGCCGCCGACGCCATCAGCGCCAGCCGCCCGGTGCCCGCCGCGAGACCCTCGAAAAATACGTGCGCCGGCTCGAGGAGCTCGAATCGCTCGCCCTGGGCTTCCCCGGCGTCGAACAGGCCTACGCGATCCAGGCCGGCCGCGAGGTCCGCGTGCTGGTCGACAGCAGCCAGCTCGACGACGCCGAGTCGGCCAAGCTCTGCCGCGACATCGCCCGGTCGATTCAAAACCGGCTGACCTATCCCGGCGAGGTGAAGGTGACCGTCCTGCGCGAGACGCGGACCGTCGAGTTCGCCCGCTGAATGCCGCCGCCGGAACGAGCGTTGCCGATGTCGTTCAAGGTCCTGTTCATCGGCGACGTCGTCGGCGGCCCGGGCCGCAAGATCGTCGGCCAGGTCTTGCCCCGGATCATCCCGCGCTGGGGGCTCGGCCTGGTCGTCTGCAACGCCGAGAACGCCGCCGGCGGCTCGGGCCTGACCGTCAACTGCTACGAAGAGCTGCGTCGACGCCGGCGTCGACGTCATGACGATGGGCGACCACGTCTACCGCAAGGACGAGATCTTCCAGGTCTTCGACCGCACCGACGACGTGCGTCCGCCCGGCCAACTACCCGCTCGATTCGCCCGGCCCCGAGCTCGCCCTGGTCACCGCCCGCGACGGCACGCCGGTCGCCGTCTTCACCGTGGTCGGCCGCACCTACATGAAGCCGGCCGACTGCCCGTTCCGCGCGGCCGATCGCATCCTCGACCGGATCGGCGACGACGCCCGCGTCATCATCGTCGACGTCCACGCCGAGGCCACCAGCGACAAGCAGCTCCTGGGCCGCTACCTCGACGGCCGCGTGTCGGCCGTGCTCGGCACCCACACCCACGTCGTCACCGCCGACGAGCAGATCCTCAAGAACGGCACCGCCTATCAGACCGACGTCGGCATGACCGGCCCGCACGACTCGATCCTGGGCCGGCGCTACGATCGCGTCCTGTCGGCGACGCTCACCTGCGTGCCGGCCTACTTCGACGTCGCCACCGGCGACCCGCGCTTGAACGGTGCCCTCGTCACGATCGACCCCCAGACCGGCCGCGCCCTCGTCGATCAGCCGCGTCAGCATCAACCAGGAAGAGGCGCAGCGGCTCCTGACCGATTCGCCCGAGCAGCCGCGCGAGCCGTGAGACTCGCTCGAGGCCGGCCGTTGGCATCGGTCGGCACGCGTCATGGGTTTGAACTGCGGGCCAGTCGCTCGAGCTGCGAGAGCCCGCGAGCCAAGCCCAGAGAAACGGCGTGCGATACTTCAAACCGCCGGTGTTCGAGGTAGTGCCAGCGCACCCAGCGCTCTCCGATCAAGAGCGCGGTCGGCCGCCTCGAAAAGTTCGACCGCGCTGGTTTCGACGGCATCGAGCGGCCGCACGCGCTGGTATGCAGCCAGTGCGGAAGCGCGCGCCTGCGCGTCCCCCTCGAGCCACTCGCCGATCAATCGCGCCAGGTCGGCCGCGACGGTCTCGACGCCCATCGCGCCGAAGTCGACGAGCCCGCTCAAGCGATCGCCTTCGAACAAAAAGTGTTCGGGCCGCGCGTCGCGCAGGCACGGCTGGAGGCGGATCACGCGGTTGGCCCAGAGGTCAAGCGGCGAGAGCCAGCGCGGGGCGACTTCGCGAGCGAGCGCCAGCCACGAGAGCGCTTGCACGCCCAGAGGATCGGCAGGCCCGCTCTGGCGCGTCACGGCGGCTTGCAGCCGGTCGAATCCTCCGTGGACCAAGTTCGCGACCGTCTGGTGGCGTAGCCGCAGCCCGGGCGATGCGTCGTCGGTTTGTTCGCCGGCCAGCCGCGCATGAAAAGCCGCCAGCCCCTCGAACGCGTGTTCCATTCGCGCGAGCGCTGGGGGCCGCGCTGTTTCGGGTGCGCCCGCCATCCACGGCGCGAGCTCCCACAAACGGTCGCCGTGCTCCTGGAGCGTTTGCCCCGCGCTGTTGCAAAGCGGAACCGGGACAAACCCCAAGACCGCCGTTTGAGTGAGCCAATGATGAATCCGCTCGAGGTGCGCCGCGCCGGCCCATGCGGTGGCCACGCCCGCAAGACAAGGAGGCCCCGTGCCGATCGATAGCGCCACAGCGCGGCACCGCTCAAGCCGCCCGCGCTCTCGAGCGATTCAAGCGCCCCGATCGGCCGAGCCTCTCGTGGATAGGCGCCAGGATTGACTCAGGTGTCGTCTGATTCACGATTGAAAAGACCGCGCCCTTAGCGCGCGATCTCGGTTAATCTCGCTCGCGAGCTGCGCGGGCTTGCAGCTCGAGCAAGGCCCGCCTGAAACGCTCGGAGACCTCGGCTTGCACGCTCTTGTCGCCGGCCGTGCGCGGGTCAACGTCGGAGAGGTCGATCGGGTCGCCGAAAACGACCTTGGATCGCGATGGAGTGACGAGCGACGCAAAGATCTCGTCTGTCTCGGGAGTGCCGACGAGATAAGCCGGCACAACGGGTACCTGGGCGTGGATCGCCAGATAGGCCGTTCCGGGCTTCAATTCATCGAGCCGGCGCCCTGAGGCCGGCACGACATGCCCTTCGGGAAAGATCGGTAGAACGCGGCCGTCCTTGAGCGCGCGAATGGCCGCGCGGGTCGCCGCAAAATCTCGGCCGTCGCGATTGACCGGGATGCAGCCGACGTACTTGCAGAAGGGGCGCAGCCAGGGCCATTCGTAGTACTCGCGCGCGACCATGAAGCCGAGGACCCGATTGCACGCCGCCTGCAAGAGCATGTGGTCGACTCCGCAGGTGTGGTTGGCGATCAAGATCGCGGGCCCGAAATCCGGCAGGGGCGCCTTCCCGCTTGTCGTGAGCCGATGCAGCAACACGCAATAAAAGGCGTTGAGCGCGGCCAGGACTCGCAAGAACCCGTGGATCTCGGGCGTGCGCTGGCCGCCCTGAAACGTGCGGCCTGTTGCAACCCACGCCGACGGCGCCAGGAGCACACACACCACAAGCAGCAATAACGCCCAAATGCTCATCGAACCTTGGCGGCACCGTCGAAAGAGCTGTGTACCCGTTGCGCACGCAACGAGCTACGACAGATTCCAATGAATGAGATCAGAAATCAAGCGGACCTCCCGGCGGAAGCCCCGCGCGCAGCAGGCACGGCCGCAGCGGCGACAGACGCTGCATGCCGTGTTATGATTCCGGGTATGCACCAGAGCGTGCCAGGGGGGAGCTTAGGGCATGAGGCATTTTGATTGCGCGGTGATCGGCTCGGGACCGGCGGGTCAGAAGGCGGCCATTCAGGCGGCGAAGCTGGGCAAGAAGGGCGATCGTGATCGAGAGGTCGAGCGTGCTGGGCGGAGCGGCCATCAATACGGGCACGATCCCGTCGAAGGCCCTCCGTCAGGCCGTCGTGCACTTGACCGGCGCCAGCTACCGCGGCCTTTTCGGCGAGAGCTATCGCGTCAAGCAGCACATCACGATCGGCCGACCTGATCTTCGTCAGCGAGCAGGTCATCCGCAACGAGCTCGACATGGTCCGCGGCCACTTCGACCGCAACGACATCGAGCTGGTCTGGGGCGAGGCCCGGTTCGTTTCGCCCAACCTGATCGAGGTCGACGCGGCCCGACGACGGCGAGCGGATCAGCGCCGATGTGTTCGTGATCGCGACCGGATCACGGCCCGCGCGGCCCGCGAACGTACCGTTCGACGACGAGCATACGTCGTTCTGCTCCGACACGCTCTTGCGGCTCAAACAGCTCCCCAAGACCATGATCGTGGTCGGCGGCGGCGTCATCGGCACCGAGTACGCCTGCATGCTGGCCACGCTCGGGGTGAAGGTGACGTTGGTCGAAGGCCGGCACGAGGTCCTGGGATTTCTCGACCGCGAGATCACCGAGGCGTTTCAGTACCACATGCGCCGGGTGGGAATCGACGCTGCGGCTGGGCGAAAAGGTCGCCAAGATCGAGCACATCGCGCACGACGCGGCCAACGGCCCGTTGGTCCAGGCGACACTCGAGTCGGGCAAGAGCTCTGCGCGCGCAGACCCTGCTCTACTCCGTCGGCCGCCAGGGCACGACCGCCGGGCTTCAGCTCGACAACGTCGGCCTCGCCGCCGACGACCGCGAGCGGCTCAAGGTCAACGCCGAATTACCAGACCGACGTCGCGCACATCTACGCCGTCGGCGACGTCATCGGCTTTCCCGCGCTGGCCAGCACCGCCATGGAGCAAGGCCGGCTTGCCGCCTGCCACGCCTTCGGCGCCCCGACCTGCTCGATTCCCGAGCTGTTCCCGCTGCGGCATCTACGCCATCCCCGAGATCTCGATGGTCGGCAAGACCGAAGACCAGCTCACCGAGGCGGGCATTCCCTACGAGGCCGGCATCGCTCAGTACAAGGAGCTCGCCCGCGGCCAGCTCCTGGGCGACGACATCGGCATGCTCAAGCTCTTGATCCACCAGGAAACGCACCAGATTCTGGGCGTGCACGCGATCGGCACCAACGCCACCGAGCTGATTCACATCGGTCAGGCCGTCATGGCCTTCAACGGCACCGTCGACTACTTCATCAACAACGTGTTCAACTTACCCCACGCTCGCCGAGGCTTACAAGGTCGCGGCCTTGAACGGGATGAACAAGCTGCGAAATGTGTGATGGCGATCACGGCCACCAAGGTCCGCGGCGCGAAGGTCGGAACGATCGATCAAGCCGCCTTGGCGAGCTGGTCGGCGAGGCAGGCGACCAGGTCGGCAACGCGCTTCAAGTTCGGGATCTCGTCGGGATCGATTTCGACCTGGAAATGATCTTGAAGCCGAAGGACAACGGCGACCAGGTCGAGCGAGTCGAGCGCGAGATCTTCCATGAGCAATGAATTGGGCGTGATCTTCGCTTCGCGAGCCCGCGCCGAGACGGTTCGAATCGAGTCGGTGATGACGGTCAAGACTTCTGTGTACAGAGAACCAGTCATGGTGGCCGCCGATTGCATGCAACGCCCCAATACAAGAGATGGTTGAGCGTGCGCCGACGCACTTCGTCTTCGAGACATCCTGTTCAATCGGCAAAACAGTGCTCGGCCGAGCGACGAACGCCACAGGCGACGACAGGTCGACGCAAATCCACGATCTGCGACTCCGCCGCGACTCGCCCAGTTATCATCGAACCCGCACGCGCGCTTCTTGATCGTCAATGGGGCTGGCGGAGCAGACGAGTCCCCAGCGATAACGGTCAAGGGCGTTGTGACGATGCGGCAAGACCTGCCGGTCGGCTCGAGACGGTCGCAGGGAAAAACGGGGTGGTACGTTGCGGTAACCGAACGATTTCATCTATAATTCGTCCCACCGAACGGAATGAGGCCTGGTCGTCTTCCGTAGCGTCGTTTTGACTTACGGCCCAGAAGAGTGTGTCGACTGGGAGGTCGAGACGGCTCACCTCGTGACGTGATTACCAAGGAGCGCATCAGTGATCGTCAAGTTTGGAGTCAAAGTCCTTTCGATGCTGTCGGCCCTCGCCCTGGCGGTTGTTTTCGTACCGGGGTGCACCGAGGAAACGCCTCCTGAGCCAGCCAAGCCGGCTCCTGGGGTCACGGCCCCCAAGCCCGCCACACCCGACAAGGGAGCCATGGCACCGGCGCCGGCACCGACCAAGGAAGAACCCAAGAAGTAATTCCGCGCCCGGCCGGGTCGCCAACCGACCCGGCCCGCGACTCTTCATCATCAGTCGGAATCGGCCGCTCGGCTCGGTAGCGAGTCGGCGGCTATTCTTTTGTTGAATGTGAAGCGCGTCACCCGGTCGTTTCAATCAAAGAACGCCCGAGCGATCGCCGCCGCGGTAATTCCTGCGCGATTCAATTCATCGCGGGCTCGAGCGGTCCCGCGAGAGCTTGATGGTAGAAAAGCCGGCCCGGGAGCGTGGGCATGAATGAGCTGGGCACCCAGGGATCGGGGCCGTAGTGCAATGTCATCCACAGGCTGGCGCCCTGCCACTGCATACCGCGGTCGAAGACGCCCTTCCGCACCGCCGATGATGCGGTCGGCCTGAAGGAAAAGCCCCGGGCCAATCGTGTTCGCAAACGCGGGAACCAGGGTGGTACGGCTCTTGAAGCTGGTGAGGGCGTTTTGTTCGATGGTCAACGGGTGCAGCCGGGCGCCGAGCCGGTGAGTCTCGGCTTTCCATTCGGCGAGGCTAGCGAACTCGGCGGCGAAATGGGGCTCCCAGAACGCGATGTGGCAGACCCGCCCGATTCCGAAGATCACAACCAGCAGAGCCCCCGCGGCTCTGAGCTCGGCGATGCGCTCGGCATATTGAGGCAGCAACTCGGCGGTCGCGAACCAGCGGTTCGCCTCGGGAACGGTACGCGCTGCGAGCGGGCCGTAGAACGCAGACTGCATCGCGTTTTGAAACGCGCCGGGATTGTCGGGTGGGAGCGTCGCGCCGTGCCGGTCGCTCCACTCGTCCATGTTGAAACCGTGCACGTGGTCGCACGAGACGTTCCACTCCGTGAGGAAGTAGACGGCCCAGCGATACATGCCCATCGGACCGACGGGCAAGATCAGTGCGGCCGGACGGCCGGCCTCTTGCCGCGACTCGGTGATCGCCCGGGCGATTTCGTGGCCCATCATGACGTCGAAGTCGGCGATCGAGCCGCACGGCACCGGCTCGAACCGTGGATGCCACCACGACTCGACGCTCGCCGATCGCCGCGGGAGGATGGGAGCAACATGCGTCGATCTTGGCGAGGTCCCAGCCGCGCGGCAGAAAGCCCTTCCATCATCGAGCCGGCGAAGGTCGAGAGCAGGTTCATCGGGGCGACCCTCGTCCGGCTACTCGATGGTGATCACGACTTTGCCGGTGAGCGAGCCCGCGCCCTTCACGGCGTTTTCTTCGAGGAATCGCTCGGCCTCGACGGCAGCCGCGAGCGGGAACGCACGGCCGACCAACGGTTTCAAGAGGCCGTCCTCGAGCCAGCGGATCATGTCGGTCGGCACAGCGGCGCTGCTGGTCGGGTGTGGCGTTGAACATCGCGAAGCCGAAGATCGCGCAGTTCCGCGGATAAAACGCGCCGAGGGGCAGGGCGGGCTTGGCGGCGCGTCCGGCCATGAGCACCATGTCGGCCGCCCTTGCGCGAGCAGCGGGACGGCGACTTCGAGATTGGGCTCGCGCTGGGTCTCGAACCAGACGTCGACTCCCTCGGGCGAGAACTCGCGCGAGCCGCGCGGGGATGTCGTCGGTCTTGTAAGACGAGCGCGAGGTCGGCCCCCAGTCGGCGGCAGAGCTCGATGCGCTCGGGGCTGCCCGCGCGACGTGGCGACGCGCCCGCCGGCGGCCTTCGCCATCTGAATCGCCATCGAACCGACGCCGCCCGAGCCTCCCGGCACGTAGACGGTCTCACCGCTGTTGAGCTTGGCCAAACTGAAAGAGGCCGAGATGGGCCGTGATGCCGACCAGGGCCATCGCGGCAGCCGTCGTCGTCTGGCAACAGGGTCGGCGTGGGATAGAGCCAGGCCTCGTCGACGGCGGCGTACTCGGCCGCGACACCCTGGCGGCCCAGCAGCCCCTGGTTCGAGCCCCAGACGCGGTCGCCCACGCGAAACCTGCTGCAAGCAGGCCCGACCTGCGCTCGACGGTCCCGGCCAGGTCGCAGGCGATCACATAGGGAAACGCCAGCGGCATCGCCACCAGCCCCGAGCGAATGTAAAGGTCGATCGGGTTGAGCGC
Organism: uncultured Isosphaeraceae bacterium; assembly: GCA_963830625.1. Lineage (GTDB taxonomy): Bacteria > Planctomycetota > Planctomycetia > Isosphaerales > Isosphaeraceae > CAWHMZ01. The sequence continues at coordinate 204,464 of CAWHMZ010000023.1, forward strand.
CGCCGCGTGAACCTGCACCAGGACCTGTCCCGGCCGGGGCTCTGGGCGGGGCAGCTCACCGACCTGGATGACCTCGGGGGGCCCGGTCTGATCAATATACGCGGCACGCATCGGCAGCATTCTCCGCTCGTCATCGATGTCGCTCTTCCGGGGGCCAGTGTGATAGATTAAGAGTGACAACGCAAGAGCCTTCCCGCGAGGCCGGACGAGCTGGCTATTGTCCCATGGTGGCGCCGGCCAATCGCGGAGATAACGGCCCGGCGTCGGTGGTGAAAAGAGCCGCGGCGGGCTCGGTCGCAGCCAGACGATGCGACCGGAGCATTTGTCTTTGACGCGCGTGCTCATGCCCGGAAACCTCTGCGTTTACTGTGGGTCGGCGGTGGGCTCTGATCCCGACTACACCGCGGCGGCGCGCACGGTCGGGCAGGCCCTCGTGCGTCATGGACTGGGCCTGGTCTACGGCGGCGGCCGGGTCGGACTGATGGGAGTCGTGGCCGACGCCGTCCTCGAAGCCGGCGGGCGGGCGATCGGCGTCATCCCCGACGCCTCGCCAACCAAGGAGATCGCGCATCGATGGGCTCTCGGAGCTGCATGTCGTCGCCGACATGCACCAGCGCAAGGCGCTCATGGCCGGCGGGCCAGCGCTTTCTTGACGTTGCCAGGAGGAATCGGCACCTTCGAAGAGTTCTTTGAGACCCTGAGCTGGGCGGCCCTCGGGCTGCACCACAAAGCCACTGGGAATCCTCAACGTAAACGGCTATTTCGATCCGCTGATCACCCTCCTCGACCATGCCGTCGCCCAGCGTTTGGCTCGACCCGAACACCTCGGGCTGATTCGCGTTTCGTCTGACGCCGAGACAATCGTGGGTGACTTGATGGCAGGCTGCGACCGTCGGCAGACGATGGATCAAGCATTGATTTCCCTGCGACAACTAGTTAGACAATTCTCTAAATAACCTCGTCCCCTCGTCGAATAGCTGATCGATGATGGCTTATAACGCGGTCTTCAAGGCGTTGTCGGACCCGACGCGGCGGGAGATTCTCCGGCTGCTGTCGCGCGGGGAGCAGACTGCCGGTGAGCTGGCGTCGTCGTTTGACATGACCAAGCCCATCGATGTCGCACCATTTCGCGGTGCTCAAGGATGCGGGATTGATCGAGAGCCGGCGCGAGGGCCAGCAGATTTATTACTCGCTCAACACGACGGTCCTGGAAGACGTGTTGACGCGGCTCTGGGACCATCTTGGTCTCAAGAACTCGAAAGGAGAGTCGTCCGGATGACTCGGTCCTACTGGATCATCGGCCGTCACTTCTGGTCGCGACTGGCGGCGGGTGCATCGGCGTGGCTCTATCCGGCTCTGCCGCAACAGATCCCGACTCACTGGAACTTCCGCGGCCAGATCGACGGCTACGGCGACAAGATGGGCCCTTTGGCTCTTGCCCCTGTTCATGATCGGCCTCCTCGTGACTGTTCTACTTTCTGCCGGCACTCTCGCCCAAGCACTTCGAGGTCGACACATTTCGGTCCACGTATCTCTACATCATGGTATCTGAGTACGGCCTGTTCGGCGTACATGCACGGCGTGATGCTTGTACGTCGTCACGTGCAAGCAGTCACGATCGGAGGCGGATCGTTCGACATCGGCCGGCCATTCATCGCGGGCATCTTTCTTGTTTTTTGCATTGCTGGGCAACGTGATCGGCAAGGTGCGCAAGAACTTCTACATCGGCGTGCGCGTGCCCTGGACGCTGGCCAGCGATCGAGTGTGGAACGACACCCATCGACTGGCGGCCTGGGTGATGGTCGCGGCGGGCTTGATCGGGTTTCTGATCACGATCAGCGGATTGTCGCTCATCCTTGCGTTCGCCGTGCTCATCGGCTCGATGCTGATCCCGTCGTTTACTCGTTCGTGCATTACAAGGCGCTGGAGCGACGCGGCGCATTGTAGACGCTCGATTCATTCACCGCCATCGATCCACTCGGCGATCTCTTCGGCGCTGGGTTGCCGCGGCTCGAGTCGCAAGCCGTGTGCGGCGCCTGCTGGTCGCGTAGGCCGACCTGGCCCAGTTCTCATCGAACGTCGGTGAAGAGCTCGTAGATCCAGAGTGGAGCCGGCGCCGACGAGAGCCGCAGCAGCCTTGAAGCCGCCGAATTGAAACATTCCGGGCAGGTCGATCGGCTCGGGCACGAGCCGGCGGCCTTCGGATCGGGAAGGTCCTTGAGCTCGACGAACGTCCGCGCCAGACCGTCGAGCACCGGGCGCGCCAGAAGAACCTGGGGCCCGGCGAGTCCTGCGCGACCAGGCTCACTTCGCGGACGTCGGGCTGCGAGCGGGCCCAGGCAAGCACCGTGGCCAGGTCTTGCATCTGATCGGCCGCCAGCGACCGGGTTGTAGGTCTCGAAGTGGGCCGTGTCGGGACGGCGGTGCACCGGGTTGCGACGGGTCGAACGACTCACCGACGAACAGCGGATCGAAGCCAACGACGCTCTGCCCGAGCGCGAGGAGCGCCTTGACCAGCGGCGCCGGCTCGCCCGACGCGCGTCGCCAGCGCCGGCCTTGCCGCGCGAGTGGCGACCAGGATCGTGAGCGCGACCCGACAGGATGCGCGGGCATCAGCCGGACCACGGGAATCGCCTCACCGGCCGACCTTCGGCCGACGATCGAGTGAACGATCGTGACGCCGTCGCGCGCGACTCGCCGCACCTCACGCTGCGTCAAGTCCTCGGGCGCCGGCGTGCGCACGCCGACACGGATCTTCAGGCTGCGTGGCAAGGAGCTCGCGCGCCGCCTCCCAGCGCGACGGGCTCGCCGGCGACGGGGCCAGGTCGTCGATCAGGCGCTCCAGGGTCGCGATCAGGTAGGTCTTCGAGCTGTTCGGGACGTCTTGCGATCGGCCGGAGCGGGATGCTCTTTGTCGAACGTAGCGAGGTCCTCGGGCTTCTCGGGCTGCTGCTCGCCCTCCTTGGTCGCTGGCCGGGTCGTCGATGCCCAGCAGCCAGCGGCCCATGACCGCGTAGACGGCGTTGCGCTGGTCTGGTTGTAATTGTGGGGGAAGTCGAAGACCTCGGCGGCGACCCGGTCGGTCGAGCCGACCAGCGAGTAGACGCCGCGGATCGCCGGGAAGGCCCGCGTCATCGTCTTGGCCGTCCAGTCGCCGGAGGCACCGACCAAGATCGAGCGGCCGCGGTGCGCAGAGTGCGGCGAACTCGACGTTGTCGGTGCCGTGCCGCAAACCGGCGGCGTTCTCGCAGACGCAGCCGCCCTGGAACGTGTCGGAGACCATCACCACCGGCGCCGAGACCTTGATGCGATCGTCGAGGGCCGTGAGCAAGAACGTCTGGGTTCCGCCGCCCGATTCGCCGGTGCAGCCGATCCGCGCCGGGTCGACGTCGGGCAGCGACGTCAGCCAGTCGAGGGCCCGGATGCTGTTCCAGGTCTGGAGCGTCGCCAGGCTCAGGCCCCAGCGCCGCAGGCGATCGTTCAAGAACGCGTGCGTGAACGGCTTGCTGTCGTTGTAGCCGACCATGTCGTACATGAAGACGACGCAGCCCAGCTTGGCCCAGCGGATGCACCGCTGCTGGACCTCGGGGTTCATCCGCCCATCCTCCCAGTGGCCGTGCGGGCACAAGATGGCCGGCGCCTTGCTCGCACTGCTTGGCGGGCCGGTACAGGTTGCCGCTGAGCGTGAAACCAGGCAAGGTCTCGAGCACGACCTTCTCGATCGTGTAGTCATCGCGATCGAGCTTGCCGTAGATCTTGGGATTGAGCGGCGTCTTGGGAAACATCGGCCAGAGCCCGAGCGTCACCAGCATCTGCTCGCGCAGGTGCTGCGCGCGGTCGCGCCAGGCCGCCGCTGACGAGCGGCGCTTGAAAATCAGCTCCCTGGTAGTTGGTCCGAACATGGGTGCGGCGGTCGTCGCGCGTCGGCTCGATGCGTCTCGAGATTCGCCGCGGACCAGGTCAAGCACCGCCGGGTCGGATGAATCGTCGCGCGACGTCAAGAGCAGATAAGCCGGCACTCGACCGGGGGGCTTCGGCGACTCGGGTTTGGGCTCGCCTTCTTTCTTGGTGTCGCCCGACGACGCGGCCTTGGCGTCGCCGCCGGCCGCGGGCGAGGCACCATCGATCTGATCTTGAGCGGGCGGCCCTTGACCAGACTGATCTTCCCGAGCGACTGCCAGCGCGGCACGGGGTCTCCGGCTCTGCTCTTCGAAGCGCAGCGTGAGCACGCCGTCGTTTTCGGTTGGCTGCCAACGGTGAGCCGAGGGGGCCCAGACCCAGAGAGTCGCGGCAGCCGTCAAACCCCGGATCGACGCCTGCATCCGGCAGCGGGAAGTCGCTGGCCTGGAAGAGCGCCCAACCGGCATCAACTTCGCCTTGGGCGGCGCTCTGGCGGCGCCGAATCGTTCGCGGCAACGGCCAGCGACCAGAACGAGGCAAGAATCATATATGTGAGCGATATGTACTTTCTCACTGATCAGCTCCCGAGGAAACGACCGCGAACGTCGCCGGTTGCCATCGTGCGGCGCCCGATTCCTCATCGTACCCGCGCCCGCGGGCCGACTCAAGTCAGGTGCGTCGTCTGTTAACAGATGAATCCGGCCCGCCGTCGATGTAGTGAACACATTGCACGAGCGAGTCGATGGTGACCGGGTCCTGGTTCGCGGGAACAGGCAATAGCAGGGATAAGGATCGGTGCCGTCGATGATGATCTGGCGATGGTTGGCCTGGCGGAATCCGTCATCGCAGGGCTGGTGGCCGGTGATGAAGAAGTCGGCGTCGACCATGGCGGCGAAGCGGTCGACGGTCTCGGCGGTGGTGTCGCGCCCCCAGGTGAGCGCGTAGATCGTTCCGCGCCGCTTCATCGCCTCGTCCGGCCAGAGTCGGCCGCGAGCAGGTCGAGGTCGAGCGAGTCGAGATCACGTTGCGTCGGGGATCGTGTGGCAGAGATACACCCGATTCGCCGTCCGGACCGCCAGCGGCAGCGCGGCGAAGAGCGCCTTGTAAGCGTCGTAGATCTCGCCGGCGATCCGGGCCGTAGGCCGTCTCGATCCCGCGGCGAAACTTGGCGTTGAGCCCTTCGCCGTCCTTGCCGATCGAGCGGCCGGTCAGCTCGGAAAGCTCGTGGTTGCCCAGGATCAGGTGGACGCGGTCGGGATACTGGCACTTGAGTGCCGCGACCAGGTCGACGAGCTGATGCGAGCGATCGCCCTTGTCGTCGGGATACGAGTGCGGCCCGTGGACCAGCTCCTGCAAGACGAGATGCCGGCGCGGATGGCGATCGAGGGCCGCGATCGCCAGCACTTTCTTGAACGCGGGCAAGTTGCCGTGCAGGTCGCCGACGACCATCACCTCGTCGGCCCGGTCGAGCGTGATGATTCCGCCCGAACGGCCGGGCGTCGCGCGCATCAGCTCGGTGGCGCGGCGGATCGTGGTCAGGATTTTCGCGTGGGATCAGGCATAGTGATCGACTCACCAGTTTGCTTCGAGCGCGGCTTCCCAGTGCTGGTAGAGCGTCTCGAGTCGCTGTTTCAGCTCAATGTGGCGCTCCTGGGTGCCGACGGCCTTGACGGGATCGCGCCAGGTTGCGGGCTGGCCGAGCAGGTCTTCGAGCTCGGTGACGGCCGTCTCGAGCTCGCCGATCTCGCGTTCGATCTCGACGGCCTTGCGGTAAGGGAACTTTCGCTTCGTCTTCTCGGTCGCCGCCGGCGCCGGTGCGACTTTGAGCGATCGGTCGGGTGCCGCCGACTGCCGCGCCGGCCTTTGGCTCGCCCGCTCCTTCTCCTTCTGGACGAGGTGCTGATAGGTCTCGTAGTCGCCTTCGATGACGCGGGCCTGCCCGCCGGCGATGACGATCAGCCGGTCGGCGACCTGGTTGAGGAAGTAGCGGTCGTGGCTGACGACCAGGACGGTTCCCTCGAATTCGTTGATCGAGCGCTCGAGGGCCTCTCGCGACCAGATGTCGAGGTGGTTGGTCGGCTCGTCCATGACCAGCAGATTGGCCGCGGTTGCGCACAGCCGGGCCAGGGCGGCCTTGGCCTTCTCGCCGCCGGAGAGCTGGCCGACCGTCTGGAAGACGATGCTCGCCGGTCAGGCCGAACCGCGCCAGCAGGTCGCGGACGTCGCCTTCGACCCAGTCGGGATCGTCTTCGGGCCAGACCGCCCGGACGACGGTCGTCTCGGGGTCGAGCGAATTGCAGGCCCTGGTCGTGGTAGCCGACCTGACCTTGTGGCCGAGCTTGACTTCGCCCGCGGTCGGGCTTCTCGCGACCGATCAAGGTCTTGATCAGCGTGGTCTTGCCCGCTCCGTTGGGCCCGATCACGCCGACGCACTGGCCGCGCTCGACTGTCAGGTTCAGGTCGCGAAACAACGGGACGTCGAACGCCTTGGACAGCTTGTCGGCTTCGACGACGATATCGCCGGACCGCTCGACTTCGTCGAACCGCATGACCGGACCGACGACGTCGCGCATGGTCTCGACCCGGTCGCGCTCGAGCCGCTCGAGCTTGCGCTCGCGGTCGTGGGCCTGCTTGGCGCGCTGGCCGGCTCCGTACTTGCGGATGTAGGCTTCGAGCTCGGCGGCCTTCTCGTCCTGGCGCTCGGCCTGGCGCTCGAGCACCTTGGCCTTCTCGGTCGCGCAGCCGCCAGTACTGGCTGTAATTGCCGGGGTAGGGCGTGATGTTCGCCCCGGTGCAGCTCCCAGATCTTGTTCACGACCTTGTCGAGGAAGTAGCGGTCATGGCTCACGACGACCATCGCGACGGGCTGCCGCGCCAGGTAGCTCTCGAGCCATTCGGTCGTGGCGATGTCGAGGTGGTTGGAAGGCTCGTCCAGGAGCATCAGGTCGGGGCTTTCCAGCAGCAGCTTGGCGAGCATCATCCGCGACTGCTGGCCGCCGGAGAACGTCGTCGCGGGCCGGTGAAACTCGGCTCGGTGAAGCCAAGGCCCGTGAGCACCTCCTCGACCCGGTGGTCGATCGAGTAGGCGTCCTGATGCTCGATCAGGTCGTGGAGCTCGTCGTACCGCCGCTCGGCCGCTGCCGGTCGAGGTCGCTCTCGGCCTCGGCCATCTCCTGGGCGGCTTCCTCGAGCTCGCGCTGCAGCTCGATGAGCGACGCCAGCCCCGACTTGACGACGTCGATCAGCGTCTCGCCGGGCTTGAATTCGGGCTCCTGCCGCAGCAGGCTGACGCGGATGCCCGGCCGGACGAAAGCTCGCCGTAATCGGGCTGGTCGGTGCCCGCCAGGAGCTGGATCAAGCGTGGTCTTGCCCGCGCCGTTGGGCCCGACCAGCCCGATGCGCTCGCCGGCGCGGACCTCGAACGCCAGGTCTTGAAAGACCGGATCGCCGCTGTATTGCCGACCGAGCCCCTAGCGGAGATGAGGATCATGACGTTTCCGAATTCCTCATGACGGCTCCTCGCCCAGCGTCCGCTTCTTGCGAAGCAGGTGATGATAATGCTGGGCGAAGCGGTGGGCTTCGTCGCGGACGTATTGCAAGAGCCGCAAGCGCGAACGACCGCCGGCGAGAGCACGATCGGCTCGGACCGGCCCTGCACGAAGATCTCCTCCTCGCGCTTGGCCAGGGCGATCACGGTCGGCGGCACGACCTTGAGCGACTCGAACGCCGCCAGGGCCGAGCTCAGAGCTGGCCCTTGCCGCCGTCGATCAGCCAGATGTCGGGGAACGGCTCGTCGCGCTCCTGCAAGCCCTTGATCCGCCGCGTCACCACCTCGCGGATCGACGCGAAGTCGTCGATGCCCGCCACGCTCTTGATCTGGTAACGGCGATAGCCCGGCTTGAACGGCAGGCCGTCGACGAACGTGACCAGCGAGCCGACCATCTCGTTGCCGCCCAGGTGGGCGATGTCCACGCCGTCGATCGTGCGCGGAATCGAGTCGAGCTTCAAGACCTGCTTGAGCCCCTTCAGCCCCTTGCGCGGATCGACGTAAAAGACCTCGGGCTGCGCGTGCTTGGCCAGGTTGCCGCGCAGGTTGAGCGATCCGAAGCGCCTTGATCTCATCGCGGAGCCGGGCGGCCTTCTCGAACAGGCAGGGCCTTGCTCGCCTCGCGCATCTCCTCCTCCATCTCCTTGAGCAGCGACGTCTTTCTTGCCGTCCAGGAACAGCTGGAGGCGCCGGATGTCGGTCGCGGTAGGTCTCGCGGTCGATCCGCAAGTTGCACGGGGCCGTGCACTGATTGATCGAGTGGAGCAGGCAGGGGCGAAACCACCGCCAGCGCGGGTCGTCTTCCTCGATGTCGAGCGAGCAGGTGCGGAACTTGAAGATGCGCTGCAAGACCTGGATCGCGCCGCGCAGGCTCTTGGCCCGCGGGAACGGACCATAGAGCTTGACGCCGCGGTCGAGCGGCTCGCGGGTGAAGTTGACGCGGGGAAAGTCCTCGCCGGTGGTGATCTGCAGGTACGGAAAGGTCTTGTCGTCCTTGAGGTCGCGGTTGTACTTGGGCTGAATGTCCTTGATCAGCCGCGCCTCCATCGAGCAGGGCATCGACCTCGCTGTCGGCGGCCAGGAACTCGATGTCGGCGACCTCGGCGATCCAGTCGCAGATCCGCCGGTCGTCGGCGGCCGTCTTGTGGAAGTACGAGCCGGCCCGGCTGCGCAGGTTCTTGGCCTTGCCGACGTAGATGACGCGTCCCTGGGCGTCCTTCATCAGGTAGACGCCCGGCGTGGTGGGAAACTGCTTGACTTTCTCGGCCGGGGAAACGGTCGCCGATGGAGAGTCCGACATGCCAGCCTCGTGGGGGGCCCGAGCGGACAGACGTGGCGCGAACAACCGGACGCGCCCTTCCGTTTGGCGCGTCCACACCGATGCCGGTGGGCGCGTGCGTCCGTGACGCCAAGGCACATGGCTCCTGGACGTATTGTTCGACATCGTTGAACGTTTGGTCAAGGCGACTCGTGGATACCAGCGCGGATCGCGATTCGCGTCAAACATGGCCCTCGGCAGCGTCTCGTGGCGGATCGCCGGTTGTAGCGACTTTCTCGAGCGGGCGCTTTATGCCATCGCGAAATGAGAGCCCATGGCAACCCGCGGCATAGCACGAAATGGCACACTCTGGCACTGTTTGGGCAGGGTTCGGCCGACGAGTGAGCTCAACCAGCAGGTGCGCAATATGAATGCACAATGGACTTTGTGACGGGTGAGCTTCACCGACGGAATCACCAAGACGGATGTGATGTGCTTGCTGCTCTCGACTTGATCGGGCGCCGAGCTACCACGGCCTTTCGGCGTGCGGCCGGATTGGAGCCGCGACGAGGCGGCCGGCATGCGGAGCGCGCAAAATCCCCATTTACATATATATAATATGCGGCGGTTTTGGCGATTTCTTAACGGGCAGGAGCCGAAATCCGTGCAAAGCTGTCACTCAAGTCTCGAGCCGCATTCAGGATACTTTTTTTTGAATAACTTTTCTGTAGAACCATTTTCGGCCAGCCCGAGCACTATTCTGGGCCGAATCGGTTCCCCTCCGACGAACGGTCCGAACCGTCGAGCGGGCACTCAGATTTGGTGCATCCACGGACGACTAAGTTGCAACTGATGGGTGTCTGCTTCGAGTTACCGTTCTTAAACTGATTTGGGATAAAACCCAAGTTGGTTTTGACAGCCGAACGGCGAAGCACCATGTGCGGCGACCAATCCGGCCGTCGGAAAGGGGGACACGCGAACGACGTTTCAGACATCCGTCGTCTGGCGCCCTATGCCCGCGCCCATTCATTCACGGCTCACGCGGTCGGTGGAGAGCCACTCCGCTTGGTGGCTTCCAAGGTGCAGAAGGAGGGAGTCTGGCACGCCGTGCATGCTGCTAATGTGGTGGTTTTTGCCACCGTTGCACGTAGATTGATTCTGGTGAGCGGAAGTGGTGTCCACGCATGGACTCGCGCCGAGAAAAAGGGGACGATGGCGAAGACCCGGGTAGACCGAAGGAGGCCTCGTTGTCGAGATTTCCAACGTGGGAAGAACAGGTCGCGGAGTTGAAGGCTCGAGAGGCGGCCGAGGAAGCGAAGAAGGAGAAGGTCAGGCCGACGCTTGAGCCGGCCGTCGCGGCGGTACCGCCGCCGTTGCCGGCATCGGGGATCAGCGATGGAAAGCGAGCGGGCGCACCGTGGTCCTTGGTCGTCGGCGTTGCAGTGTGTGCGCTCGCGATCGGGGCGGCCGGCGCAATCGTCGTTCTGCGGCGGACGGCGCCCCCGGCCGGGGTCGATTCGAGCTGCGCGGCCCGTCAGTTCGGCGGTTACCACGACGACGACGCGCCCCGTGACGTCTCCGCCTGCGGTACCTGACTACTCTTCGTGGACGCTCGATGGAACGTTGCCATGGGCCCGCGGCACGGCCTACGGCGTGGCATTTTCCGCGGACGGCGAAATGATCGCCGCTGGTGGAGGGACCTCGGTCGAGGTTTCGGAGCCGGGCGGCGCGCCGCTGGAGACGGGCCTCGTCTGCGTTTGGGAACAGAAGATCCGGTCGTCGAGGCTCCAGGTAGCGGAGGCCTCCGAAAAGGTCCTGCAGGTCGAGTTCTCGCCGGGGAGTGATGCGCTGGTGGCGGTGAACCGGAGCCGCGTCAAGGTGCTCGACGCGAAGACCGGCGCGCTGAGATGTGAGACCACTCGGGGGTCGAACCGTGTGGCCATCAACTGGCGGACCGGGATCTTCACCACGTTGCCGAATAGCTTCTGGGATCTGAGGACGGGCCAGGAAACGGGCATTCGGGGTTCGATTGTGAACGGCAGTTATGCCGTGTTCTCCCCGGACGGCTCGACTTACTGCGTTGACGGCCTGATGTACGAGACGGATACCTGGCACAGGTTGCCGGTCGAGCTGCACGCGCCGGGTCCAGGTGCCTCAGTGCCCCTGGCGTTCAGCCGAGACGGTCGGTTCGTGTCTTCCGGTTTCGCGCTTTGGGGTCTGCCGAATCCAGTGCCGCGCTGGCACCACGGCGCGGAGGGTTCCGAGTATCCGACCGGTGTCCTGTTCTCTTCTGATGATCTGGCGGTTATCAGATCGGACGGAAATGGCCGGATCGAGGTCCTGGACTCTGGGACCGGGCGGTTGCTGGCGAGCATCGAGGCGGGAACTCCGGTGAATGCGATCGCGCTTTCCCCGGATGGCTCGCTGTTGGCTTCGGCTGGGGGCCCAGTGGGCACACCGGTGAAGCTGTGGCGGCACGGGACGGTCGCGCGGTGAGTGGATTGAGACACCCGTCTTTTGGCATCGTCTGCTCGCACCCACTCATCCGCGGCCCACACCTTCGGTGGAAAACCACGCTCTCTTGTGGCTTCCAGTGTGCAGAACGAGGGTGTCTGCCATCCCCATGAAAGCGGGCGGGCAACCGGCGGCCGCGGTCCGCCCTTGTCACTTGACATACCCAAGAATTAGCTGACACAGTATCATTGTATCAGCGACAGGGTGTTATCGATGCAGTTTCGGCATGCAAGCAAGACGCTGAAGAAGATCGACGAGGATGCCGATTTCGACGGTGGCTTTTCTGCGGGCGTCGTGAAGGCATTCCGAAAGCGGATGCAGTTTATCCGTGGAGCTGCCAACGAGAACGATTTGACGGGAATGAACTCGTACCGGTTTGAAAGACTGAAAGGAGATCGGAAGGACGAATACTCCATTCGCCTTAACGATCAGTTTCGACTGATATTTCTAATCGAAAAGGCAGACGACGGTAACACGCTCGTTATTCTCGACATTGAAGATTATCACTGAACCGATAGGGGTGGATGATGACCACGAAAACTCGTACCGTCGCGGAAGTGTTCCCGCCCGGTGATTTCATCCGCGAGGAATTGGAGGCCCGCGGCTGGACACAGAGCGATCTTGCAGAGATCTTGGGGCGGCCGTTCCAGGTCGTCAACGCGATCATCAACGGGCGGAAGGCAATTACGCCTCGCACGGCGCGCGAGCTCGAGGCCGCCCTTGGACCGTCCGCAGAATTGTGGATGAACCTTGAGATCAGTTATCGACTTCACAACGAGCGCGAAGCCGATCCAGCAATAACTGTGCGCGCCAGGAAACATCGTAAGGCTGCTACCAGGGGGGCCATTCACCGGGTAGGAGTGAAGCGGGCATGACCTTGCAGATCGCCCGGCCTAAGGCTCGCTCTGAATGTCGGTGTCGCGGAGGGCTCTATTCAAGGATCGCAAGGAATGCCACAGATCGCAAGCGATTCCTGACGGGAAAACTGACGGAGGCAACCGCTTGTGTTATTGGTAGAATCTGATCGGTGGTTCTTGCATCATGGATAGTGGACGGGGAATGTCATGAAGACAATCAAATTGTCTGCTGCTGCCTTAGCCCTGTTTCGCCTGCATGTCGAGCGAGGCGGGCACCTGGAGGTGGACGACACGACCCGCGAGCCCTACCGGGAGCTGGCGCGCGCCGGGCTGATGCAGGCCGGGCACACCTACACCAAGGGCGATGAGTCGATCTACCGGCTCACGAAGGAAGGCTTTGAGCGCAAATTGGAGCTTCTGGAGCAGGCAAAACAGGCTGGGTAATCACCGTGCTCTTGCAAGACACAGTCGGCGCGCTTGCTCGCTGATGGGAAGGTCGGTCTTGGCGGCCGCCTTCAGCGCACCCAAATGCGTTCCGAGGCGTAACTCCTCGTATTCATGTGGAATGATGGCATCAATACGGTCCCGAAGGCGCATTCGGGCCCAAAGTCGCGCACCCTTCTCCCCTTTTAGCAGGTCAGGATTCAGCACACCGGAATCCAGGACGACGCCGGTCGTGTTGCTGCCGGCGGTGCGGCCGGCCGGATCGAAAGCGTGCCATTTCCCGTCGCCGTCATAATCCGGCTCGCCATTCATGTGGTCAGGGATGCCAAGCTCCTGCATCCGTACCGTGCAATACTCTTCTAGCTTGTCGCGCCATCGGTGCGCGAACTCCTCGGCGTGCGCTGCCGGATCGGCGGGCGGCCTTTCACCCATCACGATAACTCACGCGCAAGTGGTCGACGTATCCGCAGGCAGCCGGTCGCCAACGACTGGAGCCCCGTCGATGAATCGAGCCGGGCTCGATTCGTCGTATGACCTATGCTGGAAGGATTCGCATTGAGAAACCAGCTACTGCTGGCGGAAATGACTGTCCCGGCGAACGGGTGCCTTCGCCGGGTTCGCAATGGGCGGCGCAGGATTCGAACTTGCGACTTCCACCGTGTGAGGACCGCACTCACCGGCAACAACCCCAAGTTTTCAGGGTTTTCTGCGTTCAAGAATCGCAAGGAATGCCACAGGTCGCGAGCGACTCGTTACGGGAAAGCGGATGCGCTCGGCCGAAACGGATGTCGCGACGACCATCATTACCTGGATGGAAGTCTTGCAGGGCCGATTCCAGGCGATTCTCACCGGGGCCGACGCAGATCGACTCGAGCGGGCCAACCCACAGGCGGGATCTTCGTCAATTTCATTCCTCCCGTGAGCCGCGTTGTGGAACCACCTCCGGGCTGGTAATGTCTTCGGCACAAAGTAGGGGCGCGCGCGGTGACAGCGGAACGACGCACGCGGGTTCCGCGCCAAAACCATTTCAGTTCGGAAGGGATCTATTGTCATGTTTCAGACAAGTGACGAGAAGTTCGCTGAGGCGGCGGTTGATCCGGAGCGGCTTCGTTCCGCGATTCGGAGTCTTTCCTGGCGTCGCACGATACTGTTCTGGTGCGCGGTTGTGGCCTCACTCGGCTTCCTCCCGATCCCTTATCTGTCGGGGAGCCATGTGATGGGAGCCGGCTCGGCCTTCTCCGCCGCGCTCATTTGGCTCTTGGCCATGAAATTCGACACGGACTTGAAGATTCTCCAAGTGGTCAATCGCTTGCGCAGAACTGATTTGACCGACCTTCTGGGCCAAGGAGAGACGACGTGACGTGGTGGATTACCGGCGCTGCCATCCTCGTTGTACTGGGATAAATGGTCTGGACCCAGATTGGCTAGTTGCTTCAGACGAGCCGCGCCCTGGCCTCCTGGCCGAAGTCGACGTCCCGCTCACGCGGATTCGACGTCAACCGAATGGGCGGCGCTGGATTCGAATCAGCGAGTTCCACCGTGTGAGGATGGTCCGAAAAGCCAAGAATCCAGGGAAATAACGACTTACGATTCTCAAGATACCAAGAATCCCACGGTTTTCGAGGTTAGCGTGCAGCGTAGCGTGCTGCAAGCGGCCTCGCCCGAAACGATCCGTGAGCTGTCTAGCGCGATGAAGCCAGTGCCGTGGCCAGCCAGGCTCGAGCGTACGCCCACTCGCGGAACGCGGTCGCTCGCGAGATCCCCATTGCTTCCGCGGCCTCCTCGATCGATAGGCCACCGAAAAGTCGAAAGCGGGCCACCTCGGCGGACGATGGGTCTTCGATCGCCAGCCGGGCGAGCGCTTCGTCGATGTCGAGAATGACGTCCGGATCGGCGGCTTGCACCGGCTCTTCATCCGTGAACGCGAGCGTTCGGCCGCCTGCACCTCGTTTCGCGGCTCGGCGGCGGCGCGCGTGGTCAACCAGGATGCGCTGCATCGCGACGGCGGCGGCGCGGAAGAAGCGACTTCGATCGGCAAAGCTCGCGTCCCCTAGCCGCAGATAGGCTTCATGGACCAGGGCCGTGGCGTCCAGGGTATGACCTGGCGTCTCGCCGGCGAGCCGAGCGGCGGCGAGCACTTTGAGCTCGTCGTAGACCCAGGGAAAGAAGCCGCCGTCATCTGCCGCGTCGCTCATTTTGCTGGAACCTCGATTTTCAGCGTCATCGCGTCAGTGGCGTGCTTGGCGGCCTCGGTCGTCCTGTCGTTCCCTTCATCAGTGTTGACTACCCGGTCGTACTGCTCTGTTTTCCGGCGGCGTCACTTCTTGGCGCCTGCGTCCCCTTGCAGATCGCCGAGCAACTTCTTGAAGTCGTCCCGGTCGCGCAAGGCGTCGAGGTCGTGGTCCTTGGACATATTGGCGGCATCGTGATATCCCGCCGCGACGGCCTTCTTGAGCCATGTCATGGCCCGGTCCGCCTCCTCATTCGCTTGCTTGGTGGATTCGGCAGACGGGGCGCCCCCGCGCAGGGCCGCGGCAAGGACGGCGCGAAAGCAGGCGGCATTGTATAGGCTATTCGACGTCGGTGCGGTTCAGCTTCTCGAAGTCTTCGGTGGCCTCGCGGCAGTCGGCGGCGGCCTCGGCGAGCCCGTCCGAGTTTCACCCGGACGCTCGCGATTCTAAGGCGAGTGCCAAGCATTGCGGGATGGTTGGGCCGCAGCTTCGCTTTTTGCAAAGCCAGCATCTCCTCAAGAAGTTTAAGCGCTCGCTCGTTCTCGCCGGCCTCGGCATAGCTCTCGGCGAGATTGCTCATGCTCATGAGCGAGTCGGGATGCTCGGAACCGAGCTTCGCCTTTCGCAAAGCCAGCGTCTCCTCCAGGAGCTTGAGCGCACGCTCATTCTGGCCGGCGGCGGCATAGCTCACGGCCAGGTTGTGCATGCTCATGAGCGTATCGGGATGCTCGGAACCGAGCTTCGCCTTCCGCAAAGCCAGCGTCTCCTCGCGGAGTTTCAGGGCGCGCTCTTTCTCTCCGGCGTTGGCATAGCTGTTGGCCAGGTTGCTCATGATCGAGAGCGTGTCGGGGTGATCGGGGCCGAGCTTCGCCTTTCGCAAAGCCAGCGTCTCCTCGCGGAGCTTGAAGCGCGCTCATCCTGTCCGGCGACGACATAGCTATTGGCGAGGTTGACCATGCTAATGAGCGTGTCGGGGTGGTCGGGGCCGAGCTTCGCCTTTTGCAAAGCCAGCGTCTCCTCAAGGAGCTTGAGCGCGCGCTCGAATTGACCGGCGTCGGCATAGCTGATGGCCAGATTGTTCATGCTCTTGAGCGTGTCGGGGTGGTCGGGGCCGAGCTTCGCCTTTCGCAAAGCCAGCGTCTCTTCGACGGAGCTTGAGCGCGCGCTCGTACTGTCCCGCGGTGGCATAGCTGACGGCGAGGTTGTTCATGCTGTTGAGCGTGTCGGGGTGGTCGGGGCCGAGCTTCGCTTTTTGCAGGGCCAGCGTCTCCTCGCAGAGCTTGAGCGCGCGCTCGTACTGTCCGGCGTCGTAGTAGCTGTTGGCCAGGTTGTTCATGCTCGCCGAGCGTGTCGGGGTGGTCGGGCCCGAGCTTCGCCTTTGCCAGAGCCAGGGTCTCCTCGCGGAGCTTGAGCGCGCGCTCGTTCTGGCCGGCGCCGGCAAGCTGTTGGCCAGGTTGTCCTCATGCTCGTGAGCGTGTCGGGGTGGCCGGGGCCGAGCTTGGCGGTGAACGTGGCTCTAGCCCTCTCGAAGAGGCCGATCGCCCTTTCCGGGTATCCCAAGCCAAGCTGCGAACTCGCCGAGTATGACTTGCATCCGTGCCACCGCCAGCGGGTCGCCGGTGGCCTCACCCTCGATCTCCGCCGTCGCCCTGTCGAGACGCTCTCCCAGCACGGCCGACAGCGGCTTGCCGTCCTTGGCGGCGTTCTTCGGGTCCAGGTCCCGGAAGATCGAGCCGAGGATCTCGTTCATCTTCGTCACCTGAGCGAGCCGCTTTTCGGCCTTCTGGCGCTCCTGGGCTTCGGCCTGCCGCGCTTGTTCCGTCGCCGCGGCTTCGGCAACGGCGAGCTGCTCCTGCTGTCGAGCCCTCGCGCCTTGCCGGCGGGCTTCCAGTAGCCCTACAGTGGTGCCCGCCACGCCGCCGATCAACGCCAGCAGAACCAGCGCCGCCGCTGCCACCTGCACCCGGTTTCTCCGGATGAACTTTCGTATGCGGTAGCCTGCCGTGGGCGGCCCCGCGCTCACGGGTTCGTGGTTGGTGAAGCGCTCGATGTCGTTAGCCAGGCCAATGGCCGAGTCGTAGCGCCGGTTTCGCTCTTTGGCCAGCGCCTTCATCACGATCCAGTCCAGATCGCCGCGCACCAGCCGGGAAAGCTGCATGGGCTGGACATGGCGGCTGGCGGCGATCGAGGGAAGAGCCTCGGACGTGCTGATCCGGCTGGACGGCATCGGCGGCTCGACCTCGCGAATCAACCGCAGCATCTCATCGAGCGCCGCACGCTTGAGCGTGTCTCGCTGGATGGGGGTCGAGCCGGTCAAGAGCTCGTAGAGGATCACCCCGAGGGCGTAGATGTCGGCGCGGGTATCGACGTCGAGAGCGTTGAAGGCGGCCTGCTCGGGGGCCATGTACAGCGGCGTGCCGGCGACGGTGCCAAAAGCGGTGAAGAGGCTGTGCTCGGAGAGCCGCATTCCGCTGGTGGCCTTGGCCAGACCGAAGTCGATGACCTTGGGGACGGGCTTTCCATCATGGCTCTCGACCAGGATGTTGGTCGGCTTCAGGTCGCGGTGGATGATCCCCTTCTGGTGGGCGTGCTGCACGGCCGAGCAGATCTGGCGGAAGAGCGCGAGCCGTTCCGCGAGTTCGAGCTGGTGCTGGTCGCAGTAGTCGGTGAGCGGGATTCCCTTGACCAGCTCCATGACGAAGAAGGGACGACCGTGCTCGGTCGAACCGGCATCGAGGACCCTGGCGATGTTGGGGTGGTCCATCAGAGCCAGCGCCTGGCGCTCGGTCTCGAAGCGGGCGAGCACGGTTTTGGAGTCCATGCCGGCCTTGATCAGCTTGAGAGCGACCTGACGTCTGACGGGGTGAGTTTGCTCAGCCAGGTAAACGGTGCCCATTCCCCCTTCACCGATCTCCTGGCGGAGCTTGTAGCGGCCGGCGATTACGGTATCCAGCAGCGCTGAGTCGGCGTCACGCGGGAATGCGGGGTCTGCTGCGGGGGATGGGCCCGCCGGTGCGGCGCCGGCGGCCGTCGCAGTCGCGCCGGGATCGGTGTTGACGTGGAGCGGTTGGTCGAAGACGCTGTGGGGCTGATGGTAGGCGTCCAGCAGCGCTTGCAGGCGCGCCCGCAACGGGGTGTCGTCGCCGACTTCACGCGCGAGCCACGCGTGGCGTTCGTTGTCATCATCGATTTCGATAGCAGCCTGAAACAGCGCTTTCACCCGGCCTGGTTCGATTGCCATGAGTGTCGTCTCCGAGGAGGTCTTTTCCTCTCATGGCGTGAAAGGTTGGCAGACAGTCTCAGATCGAGGCGAAATATTCTCGTAATTGTCGCATTCGCACCGACTGTGCGAAACAGGGCCTCCGCGGAGCGGCGGCCAGCACCTTGAGCTCGTCGTAGACCCGGGGGAAGAAGCCGCCGTCATCTGCCGCGTCGCTCATTTTCCAGACCTAGATTCAGAGCGCCATCGCGTAAGGTCGTGCCTGGCCCTGCCGGTCGTCCTGTCGTTCCCTTCATCAGTCTTGTCTTCCGCGTCGTACTGCTCTGTTTTCCGGCGGCATCACTTCTTCACGCCTGGGTCCCCTTGCAGATCGCCGAGCAACTTCTTGAAGTCGTCCCGGTCGCGCAAGGCGTCGAGGTCGTGGTCCTTGGACATATTGGAGGCATCGTGATATCCCGCCGCGACGGCCTTTTTGAGCCATGTCATGGCGCGGTCCGCCTCCTCATCCGCTTGCTTGGTAGATTCGGCCGACGGGCGCCCCCGCGTAGGGCCGCGGCAAGGACGGCGCGAAAGCAGGCGGCATTGTAGAGGCTATTCGCGTCGGTGCGGTTCAGTCTCTCGAAGGCTTCAGCGGCCTCGCGGCAATCGGCGGCGGCCTCGGCGCCCCGTCCGAGTTTCACCTTCACGCTGGCGATACCAAGGCGAGTGTCAAGCGTTGCGGGATGGTTGGCCCGGAGCCTTGCTTTTTGCAAAGCCAGCGTCTCCTCGAGGAGCTTGAGCGCGCTCTCTTTTTTTCCGACGGCGGCATAGCTGTTGGCCAGGCTGTACATGCTCTCGAGCGTGTCCGGGTGGTCGGGGCCGAGCTTCGCCTTTCGCAAAGCCAGGGTCTCCTCGCGGAGCTTCAGCGCGTGCTCGATCTGTCCGGCTTCGGCATAGCTGACGGCGAGGGCATGCATGCTCGTGAGCGTGTCGGGGTGGTCGGGGCCGAGCTTCGCCTTTCGCAAAGCCAGCGTCTCCTCGCGGAGCTTGAGCGCCGCCTCCTTCTGTCCGGTGGCGGCGTAGCTAAAGGCGAGGTTGTTCATGCTCGTGAGCGTGTCGGGGTGATCGGGGCCGAGCTTCGCCTTCCTCAGGGCCAGCGTCTCCTCGCGGAGCTTCAGCGCTCGGTCGGTCTGGCCGGCGTCGGCATAGCTGTTGGCGAGGTTTTGCATGCTCATGAGCGTGTCGGGGTGGTCGGGTCCGAGCTTCGATCTCTTCAGCGCCAGCGTCTCCTCGAAGAGCTTCACCGCGCGGTCGATCTGGCCGGCGACGGCATAGCTGATGGCGAGGTTGTTCATGCTCAGGAGCGTGCTGGGGTGGTCGGGCCCGAGCTTCGCCTTCTGTAGTGCCAGCGTCTCCTCAAAGAGCTTGAGCGCGCGCTCGTTCTGTCCGGCGTCGGCATAGCTGATGGCCAGATTGTTCATGCTCTTGAGCGTGTCGGGGTGGTCGGGCCCGAGCTTCGCCTTCTGTAGCGCCAGCGTCTCCTCGCGGAGCTTCAGCGCTCGGTCGGTCTGGCCGGCGTCATTATAGCTGTTGGCGAGGTTGTTCATGCTCATGAGCGTGTCGGGGTGATCGGGTCCTAGCTTCGACCTCTGAGGCGCCAGCGTCTCCTCGTAGAGCTTTATCGCCCGGTCGGTCTGGCCGGCGTGTTTATAGCTCATGGCTAGGTTGGTCATGTTCTTGAGCGTCTCGGGGTGATCGGGGCTGAGCTTCGCCTTCCTAAACGCCAGCGTCTCCTCGAAGAGCTTGATCGCCCGGTCGGTCTGGCCGGCGGCAAGATAGCTGAGGGCGAGGTTGTTCATGCTCCGAAGCGTGTCGGGGTGGTCGAGGCCAAGCGTCGCCCTCCGCAGCGCCAGCGTCTCCTCGCGGAGCTTCAACGCCCGGTCGATCTGGCCGGCGTCGTCATAGCTGCTGGCGAGGTTATTCATGCTACCAAGCGTGTCGGGGTTGTCAGGTCCAAGCCCGGCGGTGAAGGTGGCGCGTGCCTTGGTGAATAGCGCGATCGCCTTCTGCGGATACCCCAAGCCACGCTGCGACTCGCCGAGGATCATCTGCATTCTTGCGACCGCGAGTGGGTCGCCGGTGGCGTCTCCCTCGATCTCCGTCGTCGCCCGGTCGAGACGTTCGCCCAGCACAGCCGACAGCGGTTTGCCATCCTTCGCCGCGTTCTTCGGATCGAGGTCGCGGAAGATCGAGCCCAGAATCTCGTTCATCTTGGTCACCTGAGCGAGCCGCTTTTCGGCCTTCTGGCGCTCCTGGGCTTCGGCCTGCCGCGCCTGTTCCTTCGCCGCGGATTCGGCAACGGCGACCTGCTCCTGTTGCCGAGCCTTGGTGCTTTGCCTGCGGGCTTCCAGTAGCCCTACGGTCGTCCCCGCCACGCCGCCGACCAACGCCAGCAGAACCAGCGCGGCTGCGGCCACCTGCACCCGGTTTCTGCGGATGAACTTTCGCATCCGGTAGGCTGCCGTGGGCGGCCCCGTGCTCACGGGTTCGTGGTTGGTGAAGCGCTCGATATCGTTAGCCAGGCCAATTGCCGAGTCGTAGCGCCGGTTGCGCTCTTTGGCCAGCGCCTTCATCACGATCCAGTCCAGGTCGCCGCGGACCAGCCGGGAAAGCTGCATGGGCTGGACATGGCGATTGGCTGCGATCGAAGGAAGAGCCTCGGACGTGCTGATCCGGCTGGAGGGCATCGGCGGCTCGACCTCGCGGATCAACCGCAGCATCTCGTCGAGCGCCGCACGCTTGAGCGTGTCCCTCTGGATGGGCGTCGAGCCGGTCAAAAGCTCATAGAGGATCACGCCCAGGGCGTAAATATCGGCACGGGTGTCGACGTCGAGCGCGTTGAAGGCGGCCTGTTCGGGGGCCATGTAGAGCGGCGTGCCAGCCACGGTGCCAAAGGCGGTGAAGAGGCTGTGCTCGGTGAGCCGCATGCCGCTGGTGGCCTTGGCCAGGCCGAAGTCGATGACCTTGGGAACGGGTTTTCCGTCGTGGCTCTCGACCAGGATGTTGGTGGGCTTCAAGTCGCGGTGGATGATCCCCTTCTGGTGGGCGTGCTGCACGGCCGAGCAGATCTGGCGGAACAGCGCGAGCCGTTCCTCCAGCTCGAGCCGATGCTGGTCGCAATAGTTGGTGAGCGGGATTCCCTTGACCAGCTCCATGACGAAGAACGGACGACCGTGCTCGGTCGAGCCGGCATCGAGGACCCTGGCGATGTTGGGGTGGTCCATCAGGGCCAGCGCCTGGCGTTCAGTCTCGAAGCGGGCGAGGACGGTTTTGGAGTCCATGCCGGGCTTGATCAGCTTGAGAGCGACCTGGCGTCGGACGGGCTGAGTTTGCTCAGCAAAGTAGACCGTTCCCATGCCCCCTTCGCCGATCTCCTGGCGGATCTTGTAGCGGCCGGCGATCACGCTATCAAGGAGCCCGGCAGAAGTTTCACTCGGCCCGGCCGTTGTGCTTGGCCCCTCACCGGTTGCTTGCGGAATTGGCCGGGCGGCCGCGGAATCGTCGTCGGTGTTGGCCGCGAAGGGTTGGTCAAGCAGGCTGTTGGACCGATCATAGGCGGCGAGCAAGGCATCAAGTCGTGCGCGCAGCTCGATGTCGCCGCCGACTTCACGGTCGAGGAACGCCCGGCGTTCGCTCGTGTCGTCCAGCTCAATGGCAGCCTGAAACAACGCTTTGACTCGGCTTGGTCCGATGGCCATGAGTGTTATCTCCGAGGAGGTCTTTTCCTCTCATGGCGTAAACGGCCGCCGGGCAGTCTCAGATTGAGGTGAAATTTTCGGGTAAATGTCGCATTTGAACCTGCTACGCAAGACAGGGTCTAGGCCGCGCTTGTCCTAGCGGACTGAAAGCGGTGATTCTCGGGGGGGACTGCCGCCGCTCGCTCAGATCGACCGCATGGCCGCGCGTCAGCCGTCCGGAGTATCGAGCAGGGATTGCAGCCGCGCCGCTAATTCGTCTGGCAGTTTCGTTCGCCACGATTCATCAACGAGTCCCACGCTGATCAAGTCGCGGAGATGCGTACGGTCTTTATCGCGGAACGACGTCAGCTTCATGCGCACCAGCGCCTCAAGGCGCAGCACGCGGAACTCAACACTGGGTTCCGACTCGAGGACATCCGGAGCCGGCAAGGCGTGATCCTGGCGCACTTTTTCGCCAGCGAAGATCACGTGGACCGCGTCCCGCGCCTTCGCATCGGGACCATCAAGGAAAAGATCGACGCTGGCGACGTGCCGATAGATGAAGCCCGCCGTTTCGAGAGCCGCCTTGGTCGCGTCCAGATCGGAACGAAGTATGAGCAGGTCCACGTCTTGCGTGAAGCGCACGGCCGACTGGTCGACCATCCCCACCCAGGCAGCAACCGCATTGCCTCCGACATCAGCATAGGGGATGCCTGCATGCTCCAGCGCCGCCGTCGCGCGCAACAATCGCTTCTTGACGAGTTCTACGGCTCGTATCGTCCGCTCCCAGGATTGCAAACCCAGCGGCAAAATCGCCATTACGCCATCTTATCCCAAGGGGAGAGAGTGATCAGTCGCCATACTGGCTGAACACTTTCTGCTGCAGCCGCTGCCATTCCGCCTCTTGAGCCTCGATGCGCCGCTCGATTTCTTCACGCCTGGGGGAACAGTGCACCATGTTCATCCCAATTTGCATGAGTTCGGCGATCTGCTTCCAGCGGTCTTCGGGCGACAATCGATGAAATTCCTGCGCGCGTGCGTAGGCTTCCCGAGCCGGGTTCGGAAACCTGAAAGGCGAGCTGGTGGTGGGATCGGTGATTTCGTTCACAGTTATTGCCTCCGGGCCATTTTCGCTCAACATGGGTTTCGATTCAATCCAATCGGCATCACGCGACGCTGGCACAAACGACTGGCGTCACCACGTCTCGCGCCCGACGGCTGGGCAAACCATTGGTCAGAGGACCTCGACCGGGTACGTCGTCATCGGGAGGCATGGCCCGGCCGTCATTGAATCCGAGCGGCAGCAGGATTTCGTAGGGCCGGAGTGATCTGCTCATACGTGGCGGCGCCTTCGACCTGGAAAGAAACGATCTCGGTGGCCAGGAAGCCCAGCGCTGCCTCCGGCACGAGCATTTCACCCGTTGCCCAACTCTTGAACGAAAATCGCCCCGCAAGACGGCCCAATGCCCGTTTCTTGGCGTCCAGGTCGGTAAAGCGAATTCGAATCATGCCCTCAGCTATTCCTGCCGCCGGTTTACGGCAATGTGCGCGTTGGACCCAAAATTCATGGGCGGCGCTGGATTCGAACCAGCGAGTTCCACCGTGTGAAGATGGTCCGAAAAGCCAAGAGCCGCCTGGTGCAAGAGCGGGTCGATGAATGCAGCGAGATCACGGCGTTCGCCTTTCTCGTTCGGTTTCGCCTCGCTATCGCTATTGAAGAGTACGCACCAGTTCGGACCGTCGAAGCGACACCGATACGGCACAACGACCGGCCTTCTGCGGCCTTCAAGCCGTGGGTATAATAACCGGCATCCTTTAAGCACGGAGGCCACGATGAAACTCTTATCCCCGGCTGCCTTGGCCTTGTTCCGCCTGCACATCGAGCGGCATGGCGATATCGTCGTGGACGATTCCAACCGAGAGACCTATCGTGAACTGGCGCGCGCCGGATTGATGCTCGCCGTGAGCACTTTTGCTGGAGGTCCGGAATCCGCCTACCGGGTCACCAAAGAAGGTTTTGATCGGAAAGCTGAACTGTTAGCTGGCGTGAAAGCCGCGGGACAGCTCATCTCGCCCTTGCCCGGTTGATCCTTCTCGCCTGCTGCGAAATTGGAAGCTTCGTTTTTGCGGCGGCCTTGAGCGCCGCTTCATGCACCCCACCGTGGCGCAGTTCTTCGTATTCGTGGGCGATCGTCGCATCAATGCGGTCGCGCAACCTAGCCCTGGCCCATAACTTGCCGCCCTTCTGGCCTCTCAACAAATTGGGATTTAATACACCAGAGTCGAGGACAACGCCTTTTGTGTTTTCCCCTCCTTGGCGTCCATACGGATTGAACGCCTGCCATTGACCATCTCCGTCGTAATCCGGCTGCCCATTCATGTTATCTGGGATACCGAGTTCGCGCATACGAATGGTGCAATGCTCCTCAAGCTTTTCCGCCCACGTCCTGGCGAAATCCCGTGCGTGCTCAGAGGTGTCGGCGGCCGGCTTCTCGGTCATGCCTATGCATAGCACGGCCGGGCGCTGCGCTCAAACGCAAAAAAACCGTCCCACCGGGGTGGTACGCGGCAGGACGGCCAAACACGCTCACCCCGAGGCGACCAAGACAAGTGCCGATCTGGCGGAGTAGTTATCGTTGCTTCTACGCGGGTCGGTGGCCGGCCCTCATGACCGACGACCGGCTCGGCCATTCGAACCACTCGCCCGCGGCGAGCCTTGCTGTTATGCTGGAGCAAGCCAAGAGCGAGATCCGGTCTTGTAATGCCTGGCGCCGCTGACGCGGGACCGCAACCGGTCCAGACGATAGGGCGGGACTCCGTTGGCTTTCCGGCCTTAATTCCGCTGCCTGCAAAAAGGCAAGAGGGGCATGGGACTACGAAGTCGGCATGACCCGGTGGATTCATCCCCCCGAGCGTCTTTCGGGACGACTCACTGGAGCATTGTCCTCGCGGCCAAGGGCCATGGAACACCCGAAGCCCGGCAGGCACTCGCCGCGATCTGCGACACCTACTGGTATCCGCTGTATGCGTTCGTACGCCGCAAGGAAGTTGGCCGGACGGTCGCTGACCCGAATGAGGTGGAGCAGGAGATCGGCGACCTGTTCCTCGCTCTGTCCGGCTGACCCGCGATTTCGTGTAACAAATCTCGGTGGAATCGTCTCTTGGGCGTGGAAGCACGAACTTCCAGGGAGAACCGAGATGACAAATCCCACGATCTGCGGTCGTTGCGGCAGCCCATTGAGCGACGATGCCCCGCAAGGGCTTTGCCCGGCCTGTCTCCTTCTGATCGCCTTGGTCGGGCAGGCGGAGTACAACCCCGAAGTCGCGGACGCAGCCACGATTCCGCCCACCAGCGCACCTGCAACCAGTTACGAGCCCGGCAGCGGCGATCAGACCGTTGACCTCGGGCGCGCGGCGACGACAGTCGCTGAAACCGTGGCTCCTGCTGACGCGGCCGTCATGACACAAGCCACGGCCGAGCCTGTTGCTGCGACTCCCGGCCGGCTGCGCTATTTCGGCGACTACGAGCTGATCCGAGAGCTGGCCCGGGGTGGCATGGGCGTGGTGTACGAGGCCCGGCAGGTGAGCCTGAACCGCGTCGTGGCCATCAAGATGATTCTGTCGGCCCACCTGGCCTCAGCGTCCGATGTGCAGCGCTTCTATGTCGAGGCAAAGGCAGCGGCGAACCTCGACCATCCAAACATCGTGCCGATCTACGAAATCGGGGAGCACGAGGGCCAACATTACTTCAGCATGAAGCTGATCAAGGGCGGCAATCTCGCGGATCGGATCGAAGAATTCACCAGGGATCCGGAAGCCGCTGCGCGGGTCATGGCGACGGTCGGCCGCGCCGTCGACCTCGCCCACCGAAAAGGGATCGTCCACCGCGACCTGAAGCCCGCGAACATCCTCATCGATGAGGCAGGCCAGCCGCATGTCACCGACTTCGGCCTGGCCAAAGATCTGGGAAGTGGTGACGGCCTCACCAAGTCGGGAGCGATCATGGGCACCCCCAGCTACATGTCGCCAGAGCAGGCCGAAGCGACGCGCGGCGTGATCGGCCCAGCCACCGACGTCTACGCCCTCGGGGCGATCCTCTACGAGCTGCTCACAGGCCGGCCGCCGTTTCGAGCGGACACGCCGCTCGAGACGTTGATCCAAGTCGTTGAATCCCAGCCGGCTCATCCCCGATCGCTCAATACTAAGGTCCCGCGCGACCTGGAGACGATTTGTCTGAAGGGCCTGGAGAAAACGCCGTCGAAGCGCTTCAAGTCGGCCCAGGAGTTGGCCGAGGAGCTCGAGCGGTTTCTGGCCGGTGAGAGGATCCTATCCAGTTCGCGACGACTGGAGCCGATCCGCATGGGGAGATGGCTGGTCGTGGGGGTGCTGCTCGGGGCCGTGGCTCTTGTCTTTCTGGGCGTGATCGGCTGGCCACGTCATCTCAAGTTCAATTTCCCGGGACTAATCAGGGTCAGCGACGTGACTGCCCCGGAAACGCCCGTGGCCTTGCGGGCCTTCTGCGGAGGTCTGCTCGGCTTTCTGTGCGCCTTGACCGCTGTCGTTTTCTGGAACACAATCGTCTTGCCAGCTTGGCTCCTCCGCCACACAACGGTCCCGCTGGCGAAGGCCGCCCTCGGGCTCGGCCTCGTCGTCAATGGGCTGCTCCTGTACATGCCGAATTTCCTGTTGCAGTCTATCGGGGCTGGCTCGGTTTTCCACGAGTTCCCGGTCTTCGAGACGCTGGCCACCTTGCTGGGGGTGTTAGGGCCGATTCTCTGTCTCCAGATCGCGCCTAAAGCGCGGTCCAGCGGGGTGCTCCTCTGGGCAGTCGCGCTCCAGATCTCGGCTCTGGTGATCCAGTCCAACCCTTCGATTAACGAATTGAAGCCCAGGAACTTCCACCCGACATGGAGCGCGTTGCTGGTCTTGGCCTCTCTACCGCTGTTCCTGGTGTTCATTCGGAGATTAGCGCGGACTCTGGAGCGGCCTGACCTGGAACAGCGAGCAGCACACCTCCTCAAGCTGCTGATCTGGTGCCTGGGTGCGACCGGCGTGCTCGCGGCAGGCTTCTCAACTGCGGCACTCCTCCCGGCCGAGGTCCCTGTCGTTCGGGTGTACTTCTCCCTGACGGTTTACTGCGTTTTCCTGTGCGCCATTTTGGCATTCCTTCTTGTGTTCCTTCGCTGCTTCAAGCTGATCAGCGCTTTGCAAGAGGAAATCATGCAACGACTGTCGAGCGCCGAGTGGCCACTCGGCGCTCCGCCACGGCGTGCTTCGATGCGCACGAGCGGGAACCGATTCGGATTCTCGCGTACCACAAGGCAAATCGATCCGTCACCGATTCTGCGGGCTAGTCCGCGCGGGAACCGACCCGCAAAATAGGGTGTGTTCGGCCACCCGATTCGTCGGCTGGCGCGTTAACTGGCTGCGTCCGGGTTTCCCTCGCAACTAGTGGATGTGTGCTTCTAGTGCCTCGTGCATTCCAACTATTCTGGGATGTGATCATTGGGACTTGCCGTGGCCACACAGTCGATGCTCGCGAAGGTGACCCACCCGGCATGGGGCACACTGACCCTGGTGTCAATCACGCTCGTGGTACGCACGCTGTCCGTATCCGAGGTGTCGGTAAACCTGCCCACACCTGTAACCACAACACGTTGGTTTCCGTTGACCCAATTGATCCGGAACGCTGCAATCGCAGCGCCCCCAGCGACCATTTCTGACGCATAGCACTCGAAATCGGACGCAATGACAACTGCCTGTTCATCGAGGGGAAGGGACATCGGCAGTACAGTATCACCATGTACCTGAAGTTCCGGGCGCCGCAAATCAGCAAAAATCACAGATCGAGGTTCCGAGCAGTGCAAAGCCTCAACAGCCTTGCAGTCGAACGCGCCGGCGCTCGCAAGCTGGGCCTGCAGCGGACGGGGGAAGACCGGCGATACCATCCCGCCATTCTGGCCATCCGGCTGGATGTAGTTCACGGTCGAGAATATGTGTTTCCCTTGAGCCAGCCCTGCTGCTATGGCCTCCACGACTCTTGGCGGGAGACTGAAACGCGAGTCGGTCGAGTACAGCAGCAAGTGCAGCGGTTGAGTGACCCGACCGTAGTGTTTTGACTTTTCGAGGATTCCGCCGAGTACTTCTTTTGACATCTCACTGACATTATATGTTGTCGGCGTCTGATCGTATGGAGCCTCGTCCAGATGCAAGGTGACCTCCATCAGGTCAACATGTTCATCGCCTCTTCTCGTCGTGAGAGTGAAGTCGAAGTCGTTTTCTGGGTTCTGCTGCGGCGGCTCCGTGAGGTCGTACAGATTTGCGAGGCTAACGGCGAGCCGGAGTACTGCCAGCTCAATAGCGCCCTTTTCCCGAGGCCAGCCTTTGCTTTGATGTCGAGCCCAACCCGCGCCGACCGTCACGGAATCGAGTTGACCTGAAGGCTTACCTTGTTTCCTGTTTCTGCCCATTTTCCCTCCAAAGAATCGTCGCGCCACGCGCTTCACTTCCTAATCCTGCTAAACGCCCTCGTCCGGCTCTGCATTCGTTCCACGAGGCGCAAGGTCCGACCTCCCTCGGGCTCCGCAGATCGGCGAAACGCCGAGCAAGTTGCAAGGGCGCTTTCGCGTGTTAATTGAACCGGGGCTCAGCAAGCCAGCCCCGCACCTAGCTACAATTGTAACGGGACGTGGCAGATGCCGACAAACCGCATGGATCACAGTCGCCCACTCCGGCCGACCACGCAGCACGGAGGGAAACAGGGACGCCGACGCAAACGGGGAATCGGCCGTCTGGTTATGAATGAGTGCCATGCCAAGAGCAGCGAGGGTGGCCCCTGGGGGGTTTGTGTACCACGTCCTGAACCGATCCGTCGGCAGGATGCACATGTTCCGCAAGGCGCACCGATCCGTCGCCGATTCGGCGGGCTAGTCCGCGCGGTGCCCCAGCCGCAAAACAGGGTGTGTTCGGCCACCCGATTCGTCGGCTGGCGCGTTAACGAGCTGCGCCGCGGTCTCAGTCCCCGAAGGTTGGGATAATCCGCGCGCGGCGATACTCGTCGAACCGCTTCAAGAAGCCATCCAGCGTGTCGGAGTGCCTCACGAATCCGGCCCGGCGGATCTTGCCCAACGCCAGGACGATGTCGTACTCGATCGCGAACATGAACTCGAGGAAACCCCAGTTCACCAGCGACCCGAGGTCGGGCTGGGCGAGCCCATATTGCGCCGCCATATTCCTCCAGAGCGGAGCCAGCTCCGGCATGAAGGAGGACAGCGGGATCGGGCGCGGGCCGCCAGTGGGAACCCCGAAGTAGTCACCGAACGCGGGCCAGAGGTGCGACCACCGGGTCGGGTCGCCGTTGGCGACGTTGAAGACCTCACCCGCCGCCTGCGGCGTCATCGCCGCCCACCCCGCCGCTAGGGCGAGCTGCTCGGCGTCGACGACCTGGGTCATGGCGCCGAAGGCCGCCGCGGAACCCGGGAAATCGAGGCGGAGCCCGGCCGCGCGGACGAGCGATGCGTAGACGGCGACCGACAGCGCCAGGTTCATCGGGTTGCCGGTGGCGAAGCCGGTCAGATGGGTCGGGACCAGGTGGGTCCAGCGCCAGGCGGCATCGCGGCGCGACCGCAGGTAGTCCTCCTGGTCGTAGTAGAAATTCGGGCCGATATGCCGGGGCTCGGTCTCCGCGGCGGGCGCCGCGGACGGGCCGAGATGGACGCCGTAATACTTGGCCCCGGTGATGAGTGTGACGTGCTGCAAGGGGGCGCCGACGGCCTCCAGCCCCTCGACCGCGCTCTTCAGCAGCGCGAGGTTCGGCCCGACCTCTGCCGCCCAGCTCGCCTGGGGGAGGTAGGCCGCGAAGAACAGGTGGGTCGCGCCGGCGGCAGGGGCCAGTCGCCGGCGGGCCTCCTCCGGGTCGCGCAGGTCGACGGCGATGGCCTCGTCGACGCCAGGGACGGTGCCCCCGGACCGCGTGACCCCGAGCACCCGCCATCCGCCAAGCCCGGCGAGCTTCGCCGCGATCGCCCGGCCGATGATTCCGGTCGCGCCCACCACCACCGCGGTGCGCGTCGTCGATTCGTTCGGCATGCTTCGTGATCCTCCACTGGCGGCGTCGGTCACCCCGGCGATGAGAGCTCGTGACGCCATCGGTTACCCTCGTCCCGTCTTGAGTTTTCTATACCATTCGGTATAATGAAAGTGTAGGGGGACCGTCAAGGGTCAGCAAGACATTTCTCGATGGGAGGTCGGCATGCCCTCGGGGCGCGTGCGGCAGTTCGACGCGGACGAGGCGCTGGATCGGGCGCTGGAGGTGTTCTGGGCGCGCGGGTACGAGGGGGCCACGCTCCCGGACCTGACCAAGGCGATGGGGATCCACCGGCCCAGCCTCTACGCCGCCTTCGGCAACAAGGAGCAGCTCTTCCGCAAGGCCCTCGACCGCTACCAGACGGGCCCACAGTCGTTCGTGAACGAAGCCCTCAAGAAGCCGACCGCGCGCGCCGTGGCCGAGGCCATCTTCTCGGGGTTCGTCCGGATGCAGCGCGACCCGAGCGGCTCGCGAGGCTGCATGATCGTCTCAGGGGCGCTCGCGTGCGGCGAGGAGGCAGAGCCGGTCCGTCGGGAGCTGGCCCGCTTGAGGCAGGCGACGGTCGCGGCGTTGAGGGAGCGGTTCGATCGGGCCGTGCGGGAGGGCGACCTGCCGGGGGGCACCGACTGCGCGTCACTGGCGCGGTACATCGCTACGGTCCTGAACGGGCTGGCGGTCCAGGCGACGAGCGGGGCGACCGAGACCGAGTTGCGGAGAGTCGCGGCGATGGCGATGCGAGCCTGGCCCGCTTGACCGCTCGCGTCCCCAAGCTCCAGAGGGTGTCTGACATTACCGCCGGACGATCGCTCGCCGCGGATCGACGCGGTCCCGGCCCGGCACATCCGACGGCGGTGCGCCGGTCCACCAGCACCTGTCGAGCACCTCGACCTCGACGCCTCATCTGGCTTATTTTCTCGCGAGAGATGCGGCACCTCCTTGACGCCATCGTTTACTTCGGTAGATTTACTATGGTAAACAACGGCTCGGTCCGGGAGGCGCGGGCGATGGGCGAGACGCAACTGGGGCGGATGCAGTTCCGGATCATGCAGGTCCTTGGGGGACCGCGATGGCGCATGAGCGGGCAATTCCACGTAGCGGCGCGAGGCGCGCTCTCGTGAAGACTGGTTCGATTGAGAGTACGGTGGGGAGCGTTGGGATGGCAGCGAACGCGTGGCGCACTGGCGTTTTGGTGGGCGTGGGCTGGGTGTTGCGGATTTGGGCGTTCAGCATCAGGCTGTTCATCATCGCCTGGATCGGCGCTCTATTCCTTGGCCTTACCGAGCCGTCGAGTACCGAGGAGAGCAGGCGAAGCCCGGGAGCATCGCCGGGATTGATCGAGCAATTCCAGGTCAGCGGACAGGTTTGGTCGCTGGCGTTTTCGGCGGACAACACGCACCTGGCCGCGGCCACGCTCACCGGAGAAGTCATCGTCAAAGACCTCTCGGCCGGGCACATGCTGCGCCTGTGCGATGGACCCACGCCGAGTGTGCTCACAGTGGCGTTCTCGCCGCGGGAAAGCATACTCGCGTTCACAGGTGCGCATCCCGCTCTTCGACTCTGGGACGCACACTCGGCCGCGCCCCTTGCGGAATTCGACGCCGGCGTCGAAACGGCCCGATCGTTGGCCTTTTCACCAGACGGGACCATGCTGGCGATCGGCGCATGGCTCGGCCCAGACTGGCAATGGACGGTTTCGGTCTGGGACTTCAAGAGCCGCAGCCGACTCGCTTTGCTGGATGTCGATCGCGCGGTGATCAAGGGCCTGGCATTTTCGGCCGACGGTGCGCGACTGGCGGTGGGGGATACCGGCGGAACGGTCACACTTTGGGACGTGTGCACCTGGCGCAAAATCGCGACGTTGCAAGCGCATCGGCCGTCGCACGGAGGCGTGGTTGCGCTGGCGTCTTCTCCCCACGACGCGCTGATCGCGACTGCGGGCGCTTTCGAGTCGACCGTGCGGCTTTGGCACGCGGCGACCGGCCGATCACTGGGCGCCTTGACCACATCCAGTAGTGTCTATGCGCTCTGTTTTTCGCCCGGGCGTCCCCTGCTCGTCACCGCGCAGGAAAACGGGGATCTCGGTGTGTGGGACCCCGTTGCGGGGCAGCAATTGGGCGTACTTCAGAGCGGCGGCGGCCGGCTCCCCGCGCTGGCATTATCGAGTGACGGGCGGCTGCTGGCAACCAGCGGCGCCGACGGGACGGTGCGGCTGTGGGATTTCGAGCGTGTTCTCGTTCGTTTGTCCGTTAGTCAGGCCTTGGCCACCCGCAATGGCGGCGAGGTCATTGATCAAGGTGCTTACTGAGTTCCGATCGGACTGATTCACGGTAACCCATGGCGGCAAATCGTTGTTTTCCTGTTTTCTGGGCAGCGCTGGCACTCGCCGGAACAGCGCGATCGGGCGAGATCCAGGTCGATTTCCGGAATGCGAATTTCGATAACGCCGCATTGACGCTCATGGGCGACAGGGCAGAGGACCTCGTCAAGCCAACAGGGCGCGGCCTTCTCGTCGGTATTCTTGCCAAGGAGCGCGACCCGGTGCCCATCGGATTCGCGCCACGCGGAGTCGCGCTCCACGGCGATTTTGAGATCATCGTCGAGTACGAATTGTTGAGGTACGACAGGCCGCCGCGCAGCGATTGGGTCGCTGCGGGGATCGTCGTCGATTTCTGGGCGCCGGCAAACCGCGTGCTGACGGTCGAGAGGATGTTTGGTCCGGACGGGAGCGATCATTTTACGTCGGACATCATGGCCGGGAGCAACCGCGCCGGCAAGCTGCCGTCGAAGCAAGTGCCGACGACCTCGCGAGCCGGCAGGCTCAGCCTGGAACGCACAGGGTCGACAGTTCGCGCCTATTACACCGATGGAAGCAACACGTTCAGGCTGCTCCGAGTCGAGGAAATGGGCACCGGCGACGCCATGATCACGCGCATCGGTGCCGAAACGAGCTCGAAAGCCTACGGGATCGAGGTTTTATACAAAAGCATCAGCGTAAAAGCTGAAGCTTTTCTCGATGTAACCCCGCAGCCAGTTGATTCGACATCATGGTCGGGCCCGTTGGTGCTGTCGGTTGTGGCTTCGTGTATCGCACTCGCGGGCCTAGCGGCCCGGAAACTGAAGCGGCACCGCACTCATGAAAGGAAGGTTCGCTGATGGCTACTGCAGGCAGGCGTTGGTGCGCCGGTCAAGGGTTCACGTTGATCGAGGTACTGGTTGTCATCGCCATTATTGCCTTGCTCATTGCCCTGCTTCTCCCTGCCGTGTCTGCGGCGAGGGAGGCTGGCCGGCGGGCTTCGTGCGCGAACAACCTGAAGCAGATCGGGCTGGCCGTTCATAGCTATCATGCGACAAACAACGTGCTGCCGTTCGGCGTCGGGACCGACGACGACCAGGCCGTCTCGACGATCGGCAGCCTGAACGCGCGGCGCTATTCCTGCCAGGCCCAGCTCCTGGCATATCTCGAGCTCGGAACGGTTTTTAACTCAATCAACTTTATGGTAGCCCCGTTCTTTCCCAACGTCTCAGGACAGTTGTCGCCGACCGGCGAGCTGGGAGTCAACGGCACGGCCGCGACCACCGTGATCTCGGTGTTTCTCTGCCCTTCGGACCAGGATCGGGTCGTGCAACCGTGGGGACACAATAACTACCGTTCTTGTAATGGCTCGAGCTGGTCGGGGCGGGCCGCCGACGGTATGTTCGGCCAGGCGAGCCGAATCCGGTTCGCCGATATCACCGACGGCCTCTCGAACACGGCCGCTTTCTGCGAGCGGGAGAAGGGGACCGGCGACCCGAAAGTTTGTGACCGATTGGCGGATCTGTACGCCAATCCGGGGGCGTGGACTCAAACTACGTTCAGTCAGTGGTGCGCGTCGCTTACCCAGGCGCAAGCCGTCGCTCTCTATCATGACGTGGACGGGGGACAGAACTGGCTCGAAGGAAATATGAACTGGACCCGCTACAACCACGTGCTCCCGCCCAATTCCAACGCGTGCAAGAACGGCTTGACCTGGAACGGTGTCGCGATGACGGCCACGAGCGCGCACTGGGGCGGCGTGAACTTGCTTCTGGGTGACGGGTCCATTCGGTTCGTCAAATCTTCGATCGCTCTTACGACCTGGCAGGCGCTCGGCACAATCAGCGGCGGAGAAATCATCGGAGGAGACTACTGACGCCGATCGATCGTGAGGATGACTGACGGGCCAGGGAATCGTGCGCAGCCACCGATACATTTTGCCGACATGGGATTGCCAGACATCCCTATTCTTGGGAGCCGTAAGATACCCATTACTCGCCATCGACATTACAGGCCGTGCAGCGTGGGTGTCTGACGACGCCGCTATCCGGTTATCTCCCGGATCACGCGGCACGGATTGCCGGCCGCGAAGACACCGCCCTTGATGTCGCGAGTCACGACGCTGCCGGCCCCGATCACCGATCGCGACCCGATTCGAACGCCGGGACAGATGATCGCCGCGCCGCCGACCCAGACGTCCGAGCCGATCTCGATCGGCTTGGAGAATTCCTGTTTCCGCCTGAGCTCGGCGTTCATCGGGTGGGTGGCCGTGTAAATCTGGACGGCTGGACCAAACATCGTGTAGTCCCCAATCACCACGCGACTCACATCGAGCACGATGCAATTGAAATTGAAGAATACTCGTTCGCCCAGCAGGATATTCGAGCCGTAATCGCAGAAAAAAGGCGGCTGCATCCACACGGTGTCGCCGCCCGCGCCGAAAAGCTCCTTCAAAATCCGTCGTCGCTCGTCGACCTGGGCCTCACGCGTCGCGTTCAAGTCCTGACACAGGTTGCGAGCCCGCTCGCGGGTGCGCACCAGGCCCGGGTCCATCGGGTCGTACAATTCGCCGGCCAGCATCTTGTCGCGCTCGCTGTGCATCGAATCCTCCCTGCCGCATCGTTCGCTTAGAATTGCGAATCCCGATTCCAATGCGAACCGGAAATCGGGAACATCTCTCTCGCAGGAAGCCTTTATATTATCCATACGCGCGAGAGCCCATGGGAGAGACTCATGACACGTCGGGGGCGACCTCGTTATTCTCGACAACGAAGATTATCACTGACCCGAGTAGGTGGACCATGACCACGAAAACTCGTCCCGTCGCGGAGGTGTTCCCGCCTGGTGATTTCATCCGCGAGGAATTGGAGGCCCGCGGCTGGACACAGAGCGATCTTGCAGCGATCTTGGGGGTTTGCAGATCGCCGCGGTTGAAATGCGCTTTTTGAACCAGGCCGGAATTCTTTCGACTAACGGTAGTCATCGAAGTCATAGCGCGGGTCGAGCGGCAGCCTCAGGGTGAGTAGGAACTTGATGATGGCGTCCTGATCGCCACGAGGTAGGTTCGTGAAGGCATCGATGACATCGTTGGCCTCGCTTCCGTCCGACCTGTGCAACAGGATGGCCTCTTCGAGCGACTGGGCGCGGCCGTCGTGCAGCCACGGGCCGGTGTCTCCGACGCCCCATAGCGGCCGGGTGAGGAACTCGTCCTCCGGCACAACGAGTCCTGCGACGTCGGTCGGCTGGCGGAAGCCGTCGCGCTCCTTCAAACCCTTACCCATCTTGTGACGGCGCAAGTCGCTGAACAGGGGGACCTCGATGGACTGGCCGGAGGCGGGCAGCCTCGGTTGTGTCTCGGAGAGCGCCCTCGGTTCCGGGGGTGAATTCGGCAGCCGGTTCGCAGGCTTGAGGGTCGTGAGGTTGAACGCATAGGCGTCGAGCTGGTTATTCGGCAGTCCGAAGAAGGACAGCTCATACCTTGTCCATGCCTGGCGCAACACATTCAGTGCCGAGCCAGCATCTCGGTTCGCGACCGCCGCGACTGGGTCGAGCGCCATGAACCGCCGCACGACTGGGAGCTGGGCGCTCGACTTCAGTTGAGCCGACAGCCCAATTCCGTTGCCGACCAACTGCTCCGGTCCGAACTTCGCAAGCTCCTTGCGGGGGTCCTGGACGACGGCGATGGAGTCGATCAGGTGAAGCGAGGGCGTGTGGCAGCGTGCGCAGGATACGGCCTTGGTGAATATCTCGTTGCCTTCGAAGATACTGCGCCCTCGCTCGGCCAAACGATTTTCAACTTCGTCTCGGGACTGCACCTCGAACGGGGGTCGGACCGTCATCGTGTAAACCGTCAAGGCCGAGACGTCACCGAGGCTCAATTCATCAGGAATCCCGTCGTTGTCCGAGTCGTGGTTCTCGCTTGTTGTGTCAAAGCCGGGATTGATCTCGCGCGGTTCCATTCCGAAATGGAAATTGCAAGCGTCGCGGACGAAGTTGCGCGTATTCGAAGCGATTCCCTTGAACTGGAACGGTCGGACAACCAAGTCGGCGCTGACGCCCTGAATCTTGTCCCACTGAATCTTGAAGCCCGGCGGGTCCTGGCCCGGGAGATCGTTCAGCTCGTCGATGACTGTCTTCAGACCGGGCTTGTTGGCTGGGTCGCCGATGTACGTGACGACAAAAAAGCCGAAGTCAATCGTTTTGGCCTTGAGAGGTTGCGACGCCGCAACCCCGGGATTGGCGAGAGCGTCTCTCAAGGCGATCGTCCTCAGCCCGAGTAAATCCAGAGTCATCTCCTCCGCAAGCTCTTGGGCGTAGCCGCTGCCGAACACATGGGGCGCGTTGCGGATGAACATGAAGATCGGGTTGGGTAAGTTGGCGTTAATGAACGCGTTGCCGGCGAATCCCCCCGCGCCGCCACTGGTGCTCTGTTTACGTGAGAGCGCATAGGTGCGGGTGTCGGGCAAACGCTCCGAACCGATGAAGTTGTGGCACTCCCAGCAACTTTGAGAATCGAGCCCGTTGAGCCGGACGTACGGGTAGACAATTCTTCGGGTATTCGGATTGATCTCCGGCACGGGGAAGTTCAGGAATTGGCGGAGCTGGTCGCTCGATAGCCCAGACTGGGTCTGGACCCGGAAGGCATCGAGGTTCTGGCGGAAGGCCACTTCCCGCGGACCGATCAGAATCGCACCTGTGCCATCCGGTTTGCCTCCCTCTCCGTAGCCTTCGACTTTGGTGAAGGGTGTGGTAAAGAGGTGGCGGCCGTTCTCGGTGACATCCCGGAGTGTGTACTCGCCCAGAAGAAGTTTGTCCTGATCGATCCTCCTGAGCCGCGGAGAAAGCGCCGGGTCCTCGGCGTGCGAAAGCCCTTCCTGGGCCGGCGCTGGACTGCTCCGGCGGCGAGCCAAGAGGCGAGGATCACGCTGACACTCACGACGAATCGACCTTCAAAACGATCTGTCTTGCCGTTCATGGTGCTACCCTCCAGTACCGAGTTGCCCAAGGCTTGCCAGACACACGAGTTTGACCGCGGCCTCACCATTCGAACGATGCGGGGCTTGCAATTCGCGCGGAACTTTTGATCCCGGACTTGGTCAATTTGGGCGGGCTCATCATGCTGGCCAGGAAGTCGGGATCGCCGCTGTAGACGACCGTGAGCGTCTTGTTCAACACCGCGTTGGTCTTGAACGTCAACGTCGCCGCACCGCTGCTGACGGCCGCTGTTCCCAGCGTCTTCACGTGGGTCTTCTTCCGGTGCTTCGTGACCAGCTCGAACGTTACCTGGCCGTTTGGCAGGCCCCCGCCCGGGGCCAGCGGCTCGATCGCCGCCGTGAGCTCGACCTCCTTCAGCGCCTTCTTCCCCTTGAGGACCGCGTGCGGCTCCAGCACGATCGCCGTGGCCGCCGGGCTGACCGACTCGACCGCCGTGCTCGAGTTCACGCCGGGCGAGCCGCTGCCGGCGTTGTAAGTCGCCGTGATCGCATGCGAGCCCAGGCTCAGGGTCGAGATCGTCAGTGCGGCCTGGCCGGAGTCGTCCACCGAGACCGTGGCCAGCGGGGTGGTGCCGTCGAAGAACGTGACCGTACCGCCCGCCGCGCCGCCGGAGGTCACCGCCGCGACGAAGGTGACGGACTGTCCGTAGACCGCCGTGGTCGCTGAGGACGTCAGTGCGATCGTGGCGGCATTCCGGGTGATTACGGGCGCGATCGCGAAGGTGGCGGACCGCGACACGGCTGCGGCGTAATCGGCGCTGCCGGAGAAGCTGGCCACCACCGTGTAGGTCCCGACGGCGGACGGCGCCGCCGCGCCTAAATCCGTGCCCGCGGTTCCCGTTCCGGCGTAATAAGTCAGCGTCGGCGTGACGCCCTCCAGGCTCGGCGCCGCCGTGCCAGTGACGCCTGTCACCGTGACCGTGGCCGCGATCGGAGCGCCGGTGTAGTTCCCGCCAGGGGCGCTGACAGTCACCAGGGGCGTCGCCGGGGTTATCGTCAGCGTGCTGCCGGTGAACTGGATCGTATAGTTGCTGTCGGCCGCGAGCGTCCCCTGCGCGATCGCGTAGGGACCACCTGCCACCGTCTCGCCGGCCGCCCGCGCCAGGTGGCCGGTGAGTACCGTCGCGGCGGTATCCGAGAACTGGAAGCCACTGGCGGTATACGCCAACGCCGGGTCCGGCGAGCCGAAGACCTTCGTCTCGGGCTCCGCCGTGACGGTCAAGGTCGCCGGGGTGATCGTCAGCGTGTTGCCGGTGAAGCTCATCGTGTAGTCGCTACTGGCCGCGAGCGTTCCCTGGGTGATCGCGTAGGGGCCGCCGGATACCGTCTCGCCCGGTGTCCGCGACAGGTGGCCCGTCAGTACGGACACGGCGGTGTCGTCGATCGTCACGCCGTCCACCGTGGTGTTGACGAGACCGGTCGCGGTGTCGGTCAAGGTGGGATCGGCGGTGCCGTAGACCTTGGTCTCTTGGTTGGCGATTACGGTCAAGATCGCCGGGGTGATCGCCAGGGTGCCGCCGGTGAAACTCATCGAGTAATTGCTATCAGCGGCGAGCGTGCCCTGAGTGATGGCGTAATCGCCGACCTGCTCGCCGGCCAGCGTGCCCGCCTGCGACCGGGCCAGCGCCCCGGTCAACACCGAGGCCGCGGTGTCGTCGATCGTCACCCCGTCGACCGTGGTGACGATGAAGCCGGTGGCCGTGACGGTCAAGGTTGGATCGTTGGTGCCGTAGAGCTTGGTCTGGAGGTTGCCCCCGACGGTCAAAGCCGCCGGGGTGACCGTGAGGGAGCTGCCCGTGAAGTTGATCGTGTAGTTGCTGGCGGCGAGCGTCCCCTGGGTGATCGCGTAATCGCCCACCTCCTCGCCGGCCAGCGTGCCCGCCTGCGAGCGGGCCAGCGCCCCGGTCAACACCGAGGCTGCGGTGTCGTCGATCGCCACGCCGTCGACCGTCGTGTCGACCAGTCCCGTCGCGCTGTCGGTCAAAGTCGGGTCGCCCGTGCCGTAGACCTTGGTCTGGGAATTGGCCGTGACCGCGAGAGTGGTTGGCGTGATGGTGAGCGAGCCGCCGGTAAAGGTCGTCGCGTAGTTGCTATTGGCGGCCAGTGTCCCTTGAATGATGGCGTAATCGCCAGCCTGCTCTCCGGCCAGAGTGCCAGATTGGCGCGGGCCAGGGACCCGCTGAGCACTGTCGCAGCCGTGTCATCGATTGTGACGCCGTTGACCGTCGTGTCGACCAGCCCCGTCACGCTGTCGGTCAAGTTGGGGTCGCTGGTGCCATAGACCTTGGTCTTGGAATCGGCTGTGACCGTCAAGGACGCCGCGGAGACCTTCAGCGTGCTGCCGGTGAACTTGAACGTGTAATTGCCGTCAGCGGCGAGCGTTCCCTGGCTGATCGTGTAGCTGCCGACCTGTTCCCCGGCGAGGGTGCCTGCCTGAGCCCGCGCGAGAGATCCGGTCAGTACCGAGGCGGCGGTGTCGTCGATCGTGACGCCGTTGACCGTCGTGTCGACCAGCCCCGTGACGCTGTTGGTTAAGCTGGGATCGTTAGTGCCGTAGACCTTGGTCTCTTGATTGGCCGTGACGGTGAGGGCGGCCGGCGTGATCGTCAGCGTGCTGCCCGTGAAGGCGATCGTGTAGTTGCTATCGGCCGCGAGTGTTCCTTGGCCGATGGCATAGCTGGCGGCCTGTTCCCCGGCCAGGGTGCCCGCTTCTGCCCGGGCCAGCGCCCCGGTCAGGACCGTCGCCGCGGTGTCCGAGAACTGGAAGCCGCTGGCAGTGTAGGCCAGCGCAGGGTCGGCGGTGCCGTAAACCTTGGTTTCAGGGCTCGCCGTGATGGTGAGCGTCGCCGGATTGACCGTCAGCGTGCTGGTCGTACCTTCGGAGGCGTAGGTCCCGTCGCTGGTGTAGGCAAAGGTGACCGCATAGGGCGAGCCGGCCACGGTGAGGTCGTCGGCATTGAACGCGGTCGAGAAAGCTCCGCCGGAGCTAATCGTGGCCGACTGCGAGACGCCGTCCATCGTCACGGCGACGCTTTCGCCCACCGGGGCCTGCGAGCCGTCGGCCAGCGTACCGGACACGGTCACGCTGGAGGTGCCGTAGGTGATGCTCTGGTTGCTGATTCCCGAGAAGTAGAGCAAGCTGAGTGTAGAACCCTGGGTCTGGAAGGCGCCGATGTCAGGATTCGGCGAATCGAGCGGCTCGCCACGCTGATCGGTGGTGATCGGAGTGGAGGTGCCCGGATAGTCGGCGATCACACCCGCGCCGATGGCCGCGCTGCCGGAAAGCAGGGCCATGGTCTGGGTCGGCCCGCCGTTGTTGGCCAGCGGGGCTAAGCCCAGGTTGTTGAGGCTGGTCAAGACGATGTTGCCGTTGACACCATTCGCCAGCCCCCCCGAGCCGCCGGTGCCGATCAGGTTGTCGCTGCCCGAGACGTTGGTGCCGCCGTAGAACACACTGTCGATGTCGCTGGCGCCGGAGGGATCGGTGTTGCCGGCGACGATGGTATTGGTCAGGGTGAACGTGCCACCGTGCAGGCCGCCGCCGTAGGCGGCGGAGTTGTCGCTGACCGTGCAGTCGGTCAGGTTGGCCGTGCCGGCGTTGAATACTCCACCGCCGCCGGCGAGGAAGGCGTTGTTGCCGCTGACGGTGCTGTCGATCAGGTTGGCTGTGCCGGAGTTCCACAGGCCGCCGCCCTGGCCGTCGTTGCCGCTCAAGGTGCAGTCGGTCAAGGTGACCGCGCTTTGGTTTTGCACGCCGCCGCCTGCGCCGCCGGAGTTGCCGCTCACGGTACAGTCGGTCAGGGTGGCCGTGCCGTCGTTGAAGAGTCCACTGCCGGAGTTGCCGCTCAAGGTACAGTCGGTCAGGGTGATTGTACCGGAATTGGACACGCCGCCGCCGTAGCCGCCGAGGCCGCCGCCGTAGCCGCTGCTCGTGTTGGCGGCGGAGTTGCCGCTGACGGTGCAGCCGTTGAGCGTCGCCGTGCCGTAGTTGGCCAGACCGCCACCGTCGCCGAAATAGCCCGAGCTGCCGGTAGCAACCTGGTTCCCGCTGAGGGTGCAGTCGTCGAGCGTCAACGCGCCGCTGTTCTCGATCCCGCCGCCGCTGGCGGCCGAGACTGAGCCGCCGGAGATCGTCAGGCCGGAGATCGAGGCGGTCACACCTTGGTCGATTTGAAAGACGCGGCTGTTCCCGCCGCCGCTGATGGTCAGCCCCGCGGCCGGCCCGTTGATCGTCACTGTCCCAGTGGTGTCGCTCAGCTCGAGCTCGCCAGACGTCAGAGTAATCGTCTGCGCGGTCGCGAAGACGGTCGGATCGAAGGCGATGGTTTGGAATCCGCCCAGGGAGTCGGCCAGCGCAACGGCCTGGCGCAGGCTCAGCTCGCCCGGCGACGAAGCGCTGCCGTCAGCGGTCGTGTTGACGACTAGATCGGGCTGGGTCTGGTAGGCGCCGATGTCGGGATTGGGGAAGTCGAGCGGATTGCCGCGCTGGTCGGTGGTAACTCCGTTTTCGGCGATGCCCGC
Source organism: uncultured Isosphaeraceae bacterium (assembly GCA_963830625.1). Taxonomy (GTDB): domain Bacteria; phylum Planctomycetota; class Planctomycetia; order Isosphaerales; family Isosphaeraceae; genus CAWHMZ01. The sequence continues at coordinate 246,045 of CAWHMZ010000023.1, forward strand.
GCCGATTGCGGGGCTGCTGGGAAGCAGAGCCATGGTCTGGGTCGGCCCGCCGTTGTTGCCCAGCGGGGCCAGGCCCAGGCCAGTGATGCTGGTCAAGACGATGTTGCCGTCGACTCCATTGACCAGCCCCCCCGAGCCGCCGGTGCCGATCAAGTTGTAGCTGCCCGAGACGCTGACGGAACCTCCGATGTCGCTGGCGCCGGAGGAATCGGTGTTGCCGGCGACGATGGTGTCGGTCAGGTACGGGGCGGAGCCGTAGCCGTAGCTGTTGCTGTACGGGCCGCCGGCGCCGCCGACGTACAGGCCGCCTGTGCCGCTCTTGGCGGCGTTGGCGCTGACCGTGCAGCTCGTCAGGCTCAGGGCGAATTCGTAGCCGTTGAACACGCCGCCGCCGTTGTTGGCGGAGTTGCCGCTCAAGGTGCAGTCGGTCAGCGTGGCCGAGCCAACATTGCCCAGACCGCCGCCATCGCCGCTGGCGGAGTTGCCGCTGATGGTGGAGTCGGTGAGGGTGGCCGCGCCGAAATTGGCCACGCCGCCCGCGGAGTGCGCGGAGGTATTGTCGCTGACGGTGCAGCCGGTCATGGCCAGGTAGGCCGCGCCGCCATTGAACACCCCGCCGACGTAGCTGGCGTGGTTGCCGCTGACGGTGCAGTCGGTCAGGAAGGCCGTGCCGTCGTTTTCCAGACCGCCCGCGATGTAGGCGGAGTTGCCGCTGACCAAACAGTCGGTTAGGGTCAGACTGGCATACTCGGCATTGTACACGCCGCCGCCGGAGTAGGCGGAGCTGGCGGAGTTGCCACTGAGGGTGCAGTCGGTGAGCATCGCCGTGCCGTAGTTCGCCAGACCGCCGCCGTTGGCGGACGCGGTCGAGCCCCCGGCGATGGTCAGGCCGGAGATCGAGGCGGTTACGCCGCTGTCGATCTCAAAAACGCGGCTGTTCCCGCCGCCGCTGATGGTCACCCCCGCGGCCGGCCCGGTGATCGTCACCGCCCCGCCGGTGTCGCTCAGCTCGAGCTGGCCAGATGTCAGCGTAATCGTCTGGGGCGTGCTGAACAGGGTCGGATCGAAGACGATCTGGGTCGGCCCGTCATCGGCGTTGGCCTGGTCGATGCAGTACCGCAGGTCGCCCGAGTCGTTGGAGCCGATCCCCGCATCCCCCAAGCGGTTGACGGTGAGCAGCACGCTGTTGGTCAGGTCGAACTCGGTGCTGTTGCCGCCGCCGGCCGTTGCGGTGACGGTGTAGGAGCCGGCCGACAAGTTCGCCGTTGCGGTGACCGAGACGACCCCATCGGAGCCGATCGTGACGGTGGTGGCCGATAACGTCGCCGTGGCGCCGCTGGCGGGTGCAGTGAAGGTCAGGACGCCGCCGGCCACGGGCTCGACGGGATTGTTGGCCGTGACGGAGACGGACAGGGGATTGACAAACGCGGTGCCGACCTCCGTAGATTGCGGGCTGCTGCCGGCAGCGGGAGTGAGTGTGAAACCCTGGCTCTGGAAGGCGCCGATGTCGGGAATGGGCGAATCGAGCGGCTCGCCGCGCTGGTCGCTGAAGATCGTGGGGCTGCCGCCCGGGTACTCGGCGAGCACATCGCCGTCGATGGCCGGGCTGCCGGGGAGCAGGGCCATGGTCTGGGTCGGACCGCCGTAACTGCCCAGCGGGGCCAGGCCCAGGCCGGTGAGGCTGGTCAAGACGGTGTTCAAGTCGACGCCATTAACGAGCCCTCCGGAGCCGCCGGTGCCGATCAGGTTAACGTTGCCCGAGACCGAGCTCTCACCTCCGATGTCGCTGGCGCCGGAGGAATCGGAATTGCCGGCGACGATGGTGCAGGTCAGGTACGGGAGGTCGGGGCTGTAGCCATACTGGCCGCCGGCGCTATTGCCCTCGGCGTACAGGCCGCCGCCGCCCTCGACGGCGAAGTTGCCGCTGACCGTACAGAAAGTCAGGGCCAGGGTGGACCCGTAGCCATTGAACACGCCGCCGCCGTTCGTGGAGGAGTTGCCGCTCAAGGTGCAGTTGGTCAGGAAGGCCCAGCCATCATTGCACAGACCGCCGCCGCCGGCGCTGGCGGAGTTGCCGCTCAAGGTGCAGCCCATCAGGTTGGCCGTGCCGATATTGAGCAGGCCGCCGCCGTCGTCGGCAGCGGTGTTGGCGCTTACGGTGCAGTCCGTCAGGTACAGGTTGGCGGAGTTGTCCACTCCGCCGCCGGTGTTGGCGCTTACGGTGCAGTCCGTCAGGGTCAGGCTGGCGGAGTTGTAGATTCCGCCGCCGGAGTTGCCGCTCACGGTACAGTCGGTCAGGGTGGCCGAGCCGGTATTGAGCAGGCCGCCGCCGTCGTCGGCAGCGGTGTTGGCGCTTACGGTGCAGTCCGTCAGGGTCAGGTTGGCGGAGTTGTAGATTCCGCCGCCGGAGTTGCCGCTCACGGTACAGTCGGTCAGGGTGGCCGAGCCGTAATTGAATAGGCCGGCGCCGTAGAGGGAGGAGTTGCCGCTCAAGGTGCAGTCGGTGAGCGTCGCCGTGCCGTAGTTCGCCAGACCGCCGCCGTTGGCGGACGCGGTTGCGCCGCCGGAAATGGTCAGGCCCGAGATCGAGGCGGTCACACCACTGTCGACCTCAAAGACGCGGCTGCTCCCGCCGCCGCTGATGGTCACACCCGCGGCCGGCCCGATAATCGACTGCGTCCAACCGGTGTCGCTCAGCTCGAGCGGGCCGCCGGAAAGCGTGATCGTCAGGGGCGTGCTGAACAGGCTCGGATCGAAGTCAATCTGGTTCGGCCCGTCATCGGCGTCGGCCTGGTCGATGCAGTACCGCAGGTCGCCCGAGTCGCCGGAACCGGTCCCCGCATCGCCCAGGCTGTCGACGGTGAAGATGGTCAACGGCGGGGTGACCGTCAGCGCGCTGGTGGCACTGGCTGAGGCAAAGGTCCCGTCGCTGGTATACGCGTAGGCAATCGTGTAGGGCGAATCGGCCCCGGTGAGGCTGGTGGTGTCGAAGGACGTGGAGAAGGCGCCGCCGGAGCCGATGGTGGCCGGCTGCTCGTCGCCGTCCAAGGTCACAGCGACAGTCTCGCCGACCGGGGCTTGCGAGCCGTCGGCCAGCGTACCGGACACGGTCACGCTGGAGGTGCCGTAGTTGATGACCTGGTTGCTGATTCCCGAGAAGGCGAGCGGGATGAGCGTGGGATCCTGGGTCTGGAAGGCACCGATGTCGGGATTGGGCGAATCGAGGGGCTCACCACGCTGATCGGTGGTGACCGGAGTGGTGGTGCCCGGGTAGTCGGCGATCACACCCGCGCCGATCGCCGGGCTGCCGGGAAGCAGGGCCATGGTCTGGGTCGGGCCGCCAAAGTTGCCTAGGGGCGCCAGGCCCAACCCGGTGAGGCTGGTTAGAACGATGTTGCCGTAGACCCCATTGTTTAGCCCCCCCGAGCCGCCGGTGCCGATCAGGTTGTAGCTGCCAGAGACGTTGTTGCGACCGCCGATGTCGCCGCCGCTGTTGCCGGCGACGATAGTGTCGGTCAGGGTGGCCGTGCCGCCGTTGTACTCGGCGCCGCCCGAGTTGCCGCTGACGGTGCAGTCGGTAAGAGTGGCCGTGCCGGAATTGTACAGGCCGCCGCCAGCGAATCCGGCGCCGCCGGCGTCGTTGCCGCTGACGGTGCAGTCGGTCAGGGTGGCCTTGCCGGAATTGAACGCGCCGCCGCCGTTGCCGTAATAGTAATAATTGTATGTGTTGCTGTAGCCGCCTGGTATTGCCCGTTCGATTCTAATGAAGGCGGTGTTGCCGCTGATGGTGCAGTCGGTCAGGGTCAGGTTGGCCGAGGAGCCATTGAACACGCCGCCGCCCTGGTCGGTAGCGTCATGCCGGCCGTAACGGCCGTAGTAGACTGATCCGATGACGGCGTTGCCACTTATGATGCAGCCAGTGAGCGTCGCCGTACCGTAGTTCACCAGACCGCCGCCCCGGCCAACCCCTGAGCCGCCGGAGATGGTCAGGCCGGAGATCGAGGCCGTCACGCCGTCGTCGACCTGAAAGACGCGGCTGTTCCCGCCGCCGCCGCTGATGGTCACCCCCCCGGCCGGCCCGGTGATCGTCTGCGTCCCCCCGGTGTCATTCAGCTCGAGCTGGCCGCCGCTGAGCGTGATCGTCTGCGGCGTGCTGAACACGTTCGAAGCGAAGACGATCGTGTTCGCCTGGTCGTCGGCGTTGGCCTGATTGATGCAGTACCGCAGGTCGCCCGAGCCGTGGGAACCGCTCCCCGCATCCCCCAAGCTGTTGACGGTGAACGTGGACAGCACGACGCGGCCCTCGAGGACCTCCAGGACCGGGCGGCGGCGGCGCTGATGGTTAATCGGGCGGGGGGCGAATGCGAACCGCTTTTCAAGTCTGCGACGACTGGCCATGGATGTCTCCTCCTCGAGTGGGATGCCCTGCGATACGGTGTGTTGCGACGCGATGCGATTCGCGGGACGCGGGCGCACACCCCCGACGTCCCGGTCTGGGACCATGATTTGTCGCCGAACTTCTCACCGGGACGGTCACGCTCCCGCTCAACGTCATCGCCCCCTTGGCCCGCGCCGCGCCATTTGCAGGGAGCCAAACAGACCGTGGAACGGGTTGTCGCTGGGGGCCAAGTGCGACGTCAGCCCGGCCGTGAAGTACAGCGTGTTCTTGGGACCGGCGGCGCCGCCGTTGCCGAACGCCATCCCCCACAGATGCGTGATGGCGATCGGCTGGCCCTTGGCGTTTTTCAGCTTGCCCACGAAATGGCCGCTCTTGGGATCGAAGGCGCTGATGGTGCCGTCGCCGAAATTGCCGACCAGCAGATCGTCGCTGAAGCTGCCAAAGTTCGATGGGGCCATCGCTACGGCCCACGGCTGATTGATGTGGGCGTCGTCGGGGCGGACCAGGCGCTCTTGCAACTGGCCGTCGGCGTTGTAGACATCGACGGCCCCTTCGCCCGGAGCTGCCGTGCCGGCAAGGACGTCATCGGCCGGGGCGTATTCGACGTAGAGCCGATTGTTGATGGCCTGGATGTTGAACGGAGAATAGTCGGCCGGCAATTTGGGGTCGGTGAAGTTGCCGGGCAGCGTCGTTACTAATTGGTAGTTCTGATCGTAGACGTCGATGGTTCCCTTGGCGAAATCGGCCGCGTACAAGAGCGTTTCGCCCTGGCGATCCGTGGCCATGGCCAGCCCGGTGTAGATCGCGCCGGGGTGGGTCGCCTCGACGATGGCATTGGTCGAGTCCACGCCCGGACTCCAACCTGAGATGGTGCCGTCGGCGGTGGCGAACAGGAAGACGCTGGAGCCGGTCTTGCCGTTTGCGGAGACATCGAACCCGGTGCCGCTGGTGTTGTAGACGATACCGGTCGGCGCACCGTGTGCAGAGGCCGTAGAGCTGGGCGGAGTGCTGACAACCAGCGAGTCGGGCGTAAGCGGCGAAGCCGAGGAGTTGTACACGGTGCTGGTGCCCGTGCCCTCGTTGGCCACCCACCACGCGCCGGTGGAACTGGCGGCCAGCCCCCAGGGATTGACCAGGTTCGCGTCCTGAACCTGGGCCGGAGTGAACTGGGTGTCGTCGGACACCAGGTTCTCTTGGACGATGGCCGTCGACATCAGGCAGCGATCTTCGATCGCTTCCAGCCGCGGGCGGAGGTTGGCCCGCTGGCGAGACGACGTTTGTGTGCGCCGGCGTGCCGCGGGCGCGGAGCGCTTCCCGTTTCGCAGCCAGGATGAGGTCAACATGATGTTTTCTCCTTTCGAGAGCTGGTCTGCGGTACAATGAAAAAGCCATCGCCCCGGCGCGCAGACCGAGCGCTGGAGCGGTGCCGGGCCGGCGGGTGCTTGCTTGGCGGTAAGGACCCCGCCGGCCCCTTCGCTTCGGGCGTCGTCACTGCGGTGATGAACGGCTTCGCTGCCTGCTTCGCCCGCACACCAAATCAAAGAGCGAATGTTCGGCCTGGTTTCTTAGCTGGTTTCTCCGCCGATTTGGCGCTCGTCAGTTCCTCGGCCTGGATCTCAACCCACTCCACCGCCTTGCTCGCCGAGGTCATCTTTCCCAGGAGCTGGGCGGCCAAGGAAACGCTGCTCGCTTGCGACAACGCCCCGCGATGCAGCGAGAGGTCGGCCATGGTCTGCTCCCTACGTTAGAACTTGCGCGGCGGGGGCTCTCGGCGACAGCCCCGGCCGATTTTGTACTATCATCTCCGGGCGAAACTCCCGCGACGGGGCATCGCATGGGAGGTCCCGGCGAAAGCGTCGATGGACTCGGCCACCGCTTGGAGGTCAGATGCCTGGAGCACCGTCACCGCATTGGAGATCGGAGGGAGCGCTTCGATCGCCTGGTCTGGTTGACTGCTGGAGCTCGGCGGCAAAGCAGACATCCCGACCGAATTGTTGCTCACGGGGGCGGGCTCGCTCGGGTTGACCGTCGTCGCGTCGCCGCCCGACGCCGGCGCCACTTGCAGCGAGCCAAAGAGGCCGTGGAACGGGGCGTTGCCGGGGGCCAAGTGCGAGGTCAGGCCGGCCGTGAAGTACAGCGTGTTGGTGGGGCCGGCCTCGCCGCCATTGCCAAACGCGATCCCCCACAGGTGAGTGATGGCGATCGGCTGGCCGCTGGCGTCTTCCAGATCGCCGGCGAAATGGCCGCTGCGGGGATTGAAGGCGCTGATGGTGCCGTCGCCAAAATTGCCCACCAGCAGATCGTTGCTGAAGCTGCCGAAGTCGGAGGGGGCCAATGCAACGGCCCACGGCTGATTGATGTCGGTGTCGCCGGGGCGGATCAGGCGCTCCTCCAACTGGCCGTCGGCAAGGTAGACATCGACGGCCCCTTCGCCCGGAGCTGCCGTCCCGGCGAGGACGTCAGCGGCTGGGGCGTATTCGACGTAGAGCAGATTGTTGATGGCCTGGATGTTGAACGGAGAGTAGCCGGCCGGCAATCTGGTATCGGTGAACTTGCCGGGCAGGTTCGTTACCAATTGGAAGTTCTGATTGTAGACGTCGATGGTGCCCTTGCCGAAATCGGCCGCGTACAGCAGCGTTTCCCCGCGATCCGTGGCCATGGCCAACCCGGTGTAGATCGCGCCAGGGTTCGTCGCCCCGATGACGGCATTGGTCGAGTTGACGCTCGGACTCCAACCGGAGATCGTGCCGTCGACAGTGTCGTACAGAAAGACGCTCGAGCCGGTTTGGCCGTTTTCGGAGACGTTGAACCCCGTGCCGCTGGTGTTGTAGACGGTACCGGTCGGCGTACCATTCGAAGAGCCCGAGGCGGGTGGAATGCTGACAACCAGCGAGTCGGGGGTAACCGGCGAAGTCGAGGTGTTGTACACGGTACTGGTGCCCGTGCCCTCGTTGGCCACCCACCACTCGCCGGTGGAACTGGCGGCCAGCCCCCAGGGATTGACCAAGTTCGGATCCTGAACCTCGGCCGGATTGACCTGGGTGTTGTCGGACACGAGATTGGTTTGCGCGATGGCCGTCGACATCAGGCAGCGATCTTCGATCGCTTCCAGCCGCGGGCGGAGGTTGGCCCGTTGGCGAGAGGACGTTTGTGTGCGCCGCGCGCCGCGGCGCGGAGGGCTTCCAGTTTCGCAGCCAGGACGAGGACAACATGATGTTTCTCCTTTCGAGAGCTGGTCTGCGGTACAATGAAAAAGCCATCGCCCCGCGCGCAGACCGTGCGCTGGAGCGGTGCCGGGCCGGCGGGTGCTTGCTTGGCGGTAAGGACCCCGCCGGCCCCTTTGCTTCGGGCGTCGTCACTACGGTGATGAACGGCTTCGCTGCTTGCTTCGCCTGCACACCGAATCGACGAGCGAATGGTCAGCCTGGTTTCTTAGCTGGTTTCTCCGCCGATTTGGCGATGATCAGTTCCTCGGCCTGGATCTCAACCTGCTTCACCGCCTTGCTCGCCGAGGTCATCTTTCCCAGGAGCTGGGCGGCCAAGGAAACGCTGCTCGCTTGCGACAACGCCCCGCGATGCAGCGAGAGGTCGGCCATGGTCTGCTCCCTACGTTAGAACTTGCGCGGCGGGGGCTCTCGGCGACAGCCCCGGCCGATTTTTTACTCTTGGGCCTTCGGGGGCGTGCCTGCGTTGAACCCGATCATCGCCTTCGCTTCCTTGTAGGCCAGCCACAGGATCAGGTCTTCGTGGGACGCATCGCCCGACAGCGGGTTGCGGTCGTCGGCGGGCAACGGCTTCATCTTTGCCGCGGCCGAGATCGCGATTTTCCGGGCCTCGTCTTTCTTCCCTTGGCGGAACAGGCTCATCGCGCGGTAGAACGCCGACGTGCCCCCCACTTGCGGGTCGGTCGATCGAGGCCGTGTGGCGGCGCGCAGCGCCTCGTCCGCCGCGGAGTAGTTGCCGCGCCGGTATTCGGCCATGCCGAGTGCCAGCCGGCACCAGTAGTGACCCGGAACGAGCTCCACCGCTTTGCGACCGAGGGCCAGCGCCGCTTCGAGCTCCGCCTCGTCGGCGATCGGCAGGATACTGCAAGCCTTGGCGCCGCGCTCGGCAGTGCGCATCTCGCTGGTCCCCCGGGCGAACGCCAGGATACGCTGCCGGGTCGCGGCGAGTCCCGTCTCCTCTCCAAACCACGCCTGGAGAGCGGCCAGCTTCAGGGAGAGCTCTGTGTCCTGCGGATTGGCCGCAGACGCCTTCGCCATAAGCGCAACCGGTTCCAGTTCAGTGAGCTCTGCGCGGAGTTCTAGCAGCCCGGAGTCGTGCGGGTTTTCGGCCAGCCGTTTTTCGAGCGCCGCCTGCAGTGTGATAAATTGCTGGCCGGTCACCTCGTCCCTCGAAATTGCCGGAAACCCGTCCTGGCTGCGGCGTTTTGCCCCTCCTTGCAACAGCCTTGCCGTGTCACCGGGCCGATTCTCGTGCAACAACGCCGTCGCCAGGCGAAATAGCCCGGGCGTGCGCAGCCAGGCGTCGGGCTCGGCTGGATCGGCGGCCACCAATCGATCAAATGCAAGGACAGCTTCCGGCCAGGCGCGGCGCGGCATGCCAGTTGGCCTGGGTGGCGGCCAGCGCAGCTTGCACACGCGCATCCTTGCCGTCGAGCCTTTCCAGGGCTTCGTGCAGTCGGAGGTTCTCGGACAACATCCGGATGCGGCTCTGGAAGTCGGCGTTGGATCGCAACAGATACCGCAACGTTACGGCGGCTCGGTCGGGATCGGTCCAGACAACGGGCGCGGCGGACCAGAAGCCGGTGCCTGCACCTCCTCCGGCAATCAAGTGTTTTCCGTCGGCGGAAAACGCGAGTGACCACACTTCGTGGAGAGCGACGTGGCCGGAATCCAACCGCATCAGCTCGCGCCGCGTCTCAACGTTCCAGAGCCGGACCGTCTGGTCAGTGCCACCCGACGCCAGGGTGCGACCGTCCGGCGAAAACGCCAAGCACAGCACCGCACTCGAATGCCCGTTGAGGGGTTCCCGAAGCTTTCCCGTGGCGACTTCCCATAACTGCACGCTCCCCCCGAGACTGGCCAGTGCGAGCGTCTTGCCGTCTGGCGAAAAGGCCACGTCCTCAACCATGTCCTTTGTCCCTTCGCCGCCGTATCCCGGGCCCTTGTCTGGATTCCGGAGAGTCTCTTTCGCTTTCCAGGTGTCGGTGGACCAGATGATCGCCGTCCCGTCGCGGCTGCCGCTGGCCATGAGCGTTCCATCCCTGGAGAAGTCGAGGGAAAGACAGTAGGCCGTGTGTCCATCCAGGCGGTGGATCAGCCGGCGCGTGGCGACCTCCCAGACCCTGAGCGGATTGGGAGCATATCTCTCGTCGAAGACATGCTTGCGACCGAAGCCGGCCACCAGATACTTGCCATCGGGAGAAAACGCCAGTGCGCCGACCGCGCCCGGGTCTTTGTCCGCGCGGAAGCCGGGCAGATCGGTCCCTACCGGCAGCCGCGCTCGTTCCGCTGCGGTGTCAATGTCCCACAGCGAGACATAACGGTCGTCCGGCTGTCCGCTGTACCCCACAGCCAGCAGGCGATTGTCGGTAGGCGAGAACGCCACGCTGATAACAGAACCCTGGCCGCCAGCCGACAGTTCCCGCACGAGCCGCCCTGTCGCGGCATCCCGCAGGCACAGCGAACCTGCCGATGCAGCAGCGATCAGTTGACCATCGGGGGAAAAGCGCGCCACGCGGCAGTAACCCGCGTCAGGTTTCAATTTTCGAATGGCCGCGTCCGCCGTTTCCAGATCCCAAACTCTGGCCGTCTTGTCGGCGCTCGTCGTGAAGAGCCGCTTGCCATCGCTCGCGAAGCCGACGGTTTCGATCGATCCGTGATGGCCCTTGAGCGTCACGAGCGCCGCGCTTTTCGAGTTCAGCTCGTGCGCGCTGGCCCAGATCTTGATCGTCCCTTGGTCATCCGCGGTGGCCAGCTTCGCGCCGTCACCGGAGAAGGCCATCGCCGTGACGGGCGACGCGTGAGCGGAGAAATGCTCTGCGATCCCGCGCCCCGTGGCTGCGTCGAAAACGGTCACGCTTCCGATCAACCCCGAGCCGACAGCGAGTCGCCGCCCGTCCGGACTGAGCGCTGAAGCACCCAACGTTGCACCGTAAAAGCCCTTGACGTCCTTCGCCAGCGGAGTCACGCTCCTCGCGGTCGCGTCCAGGCGGAAAGTCGAAAACTGTACGCCATCGCGACCGTGCCCGACGACGGCCAGCGTCAGACCTTCGGCAGAGACGGCGAGACTTGCGAAGCTATCGAATCTCTTTTCGACCGTTGCGATCACCTCGCCGCTTATGGCGTTACAAAACCGTATCTTGTCGTCGACGATGACCAGCCTACCGCTGTCGCCTGAGAAGATCAGATCGCGGAACCGCAAATCGGCGGAATCGATCTGGAACGACTCGTTGCCCGTGGAGGTATCAAAAACGCGAACCTTGTTCCCTGCGGCCAGTGCGGCCAGGCGTCCGTTAGACGACATGGCGACGGCCTGAACGCCGGCGCCGCCCGGCAGGTCTCGGCGGCTCGCTTCCTCTTCGTCCTGCGAATCGAGGTCCCAACGCCTCACCTGGCCGTTCTTATCCAGCGTGACCAGTCTGCCTTCCGAGGTGAAAGCGCCGCCTACGACGGACACACCGTGGCCCGAAAAAACCGCGGCGCTGTTCTCCACCAAGTGCCGGTAGTAGTACCACTCAAAACCCCGCAGATCGGGCCTTTCATTCACCCTTCCGCCTTCATCCTGCGCTCGGCGCGGGTCTCCCGACCCGGCCGGGGATTCGGGAACGTGTTTCGCCAGCAAAACGCGGAGTTGATCGGCCGTGGATCGGTCGTCCTTCCACACAAACGGGGCCAGTTGCATATCGGTGGCATAGAGCAATTTGCGGCCCTGTTCCTCGGCCTCCCGTGCCTCCGCAAAGCTGTTCTCGGCGGCTTTCTTCGCCAGTTCGGCTGTGGCCCGTTCCTCAGCTTCCCTCTTCTGGGCGTCGACGGCCTGCAACCGAGCCAATCGTTCGTCCGCGGCCTTCTCCTTCGCATCACTGGCCAGACGGATCATCTGGCCCGTGACGATGAGCGATACAAAGGTCGCGATCAACAGCACCGCCGTCAGGACCGCGCCCAGGACGGCGATCCCGGGGTTGTGGCGCGCCCAGCGAACACAGCGCTCCAGTTCCGTCTGCCGCCGCGCCAGGATCGGTTCATCGTCAATGAATCGCTCCAGATCGGCAGCCAATTGCTCGGCCGTGGCGTAGCGGTGTGATGGCTCTTTCTCGATCGCCTTTTGAACGATCGTGACCAGGTTGCGCGGAATCTCTCGCCTCAGGTGGTCGAGGCGCGTCGGCTCCAAAGTCGTCACTTGTTTGATGAGTTTGTTGCGATCCTTTTCAGCGAACGCCGGCTGGAGCGCCAGCAGTTCGTAGAGCGTGAGTCCCAGTGCGTAGACGTCGCTCCTGGCGTCGCTCTTCCCTTCGAAGGCCTCGGGCGGCATGTACCGCAGCGTGCCGAGGATGTCGCCGGTGTGGGTCAGGTTATCCGCGCCCGGCCCGGCCACCTTGGCGAGGCCGAAGTCGGTGACCCACACGGTGCCGCGCGTGTCCAGAAGCAGGTTCGAGGGCTTGACGTCGCGATGGAGAATTCCCTGTTTATGCGCGTAATCCAGCGCGTCGGCCACTTGCCGGCCAATACTGGCCACTGTCTGCCAGTACGTCGGCTTCCTGGTTGCAGACTTCCGCCCCGAGACGGCGCTACTGCCTCCGGGAAGCGACAGCGACGATGCCGACAGTTCAAACGAGTCTGAAAGGCGGCCGGAGTGAGGCGTGCCCTTGGCAGAGGGGCTGGCGGCCAGCGCGGCACTTTCGCCGCTGGAACCGCCCGGTTCTTCCGCCGCTTCCGTCGCGTCAAGACCGATGTTCGCGGCGGCGGCGGCGCCCTCCAGGTCGGTGGCGTCGTCCGAAAGAGGAAACGCACCCTTCAAGAGCGAGTGTGCCATCTCGGCCGCGGTCGCGCCGCGGCGACCGATATCGATTACTTCTCTGCCGGTCGCGGCGGTGGAACCACCCGGCTTGATCTGATTCAACTCAGAGAGTACCGCGTCGAGTCCCTGGCCTTGAATGTACTGCATGACGTAGTAAGGCAATCCATCGTGCTCGCCGACGCCGAACACCGGCACAATATTTGTGTGGTGCAGTCTGGCCGCGGCGCGCGCTTCACGCTCGAACCGCCGTTTTTGCTTGGCGTCCTTCAAGGCCTGATTGGGCAGAGCCTTGAGGGCGACGTGCCGGCCGAGCGAAACCTGCTCGGCCTCATAGACGATCCCCATGCCGCCGCGGCCGACCACCCGCAACAGCCGGAAGTCGCCCAGACGCTCCACCGGCTTCTCCAGCCCAGGTATCTCGGCCCCCCGAAACGAGCCGGTGGCGTCGCCCAAGCTGGGCTTGAAGTCCTCGACCAGGCCCAGCACCGGAAAGACGTCCTCAATCTCGTCGGCGAGGTGAGGATACCAGGCCAGGTATTCGGCAACCGTCGGCCGCTCCCCCTTGCGCCTTGCGCTCGAGGAATTCCTCGGCCAGCGCTTCGACCAAGATGTTGCCCGCGGTCGCGTCGGTCATGCTTGGCTTCCTCTGGAGAGTGCGTTTCACAGGAGGCCGGGAATACTCTTGAGAATCTCTCTCAAACACAAGGAAAAGTCGGTGTCACATCATCGTTTTGTCGAAATCAGACCGGGATGCTCGCCGGCGAGGGCGCAATCGGCAGAGGTATGGACGCATCGCGATCGCCTCCTAGGTCGAGCGGCAGGTTGGCCGCGACTCAGAACTGGATGAGGGACTCTCAGCTGGGGATGACCCTTCGAATCGTCCACTCTCGAGAGGCCGGCGAGTCCGGCCCACAACATCCTCATCCACAGCCATCGCCGGGAAATGCCACCTCGCCGGCAGGAATCTATTGAGACAGGTCGTGGCGGTCGCGTTAGAATGCCGGGGAATCACGTCGTCACGAGCCGCGCACGGCCCGCAACCTGGGGAGTACCGCATGGCCGGCGAGATTGAGGACTCCGTCACCGTCTGGATCGCCTCCCTCAAGGCCGGGGATGCCGATGCCGCCCAGAAGCTCTGGCAGCGCTATTTCGAGACCCTGGTCCGGCTGGCGCGCGACCGGCTCCGCGGTGCGCCCCGGACCGTGGCCGACGAGGAAGATGCCGCCTTGAGCGCCTTCGACAGCTTCGTCCGCGGGGCCGCCCGCGGACGTTATCCCCGGCTCGATGACCGCGATGACCTGTGGAAGCTGCTCGTGGTCATCACCGAGCGCAAGGCCATCGACCAGGCCCACCGCGAGCGGCGCCAGAAACGCGGCGGGGGGAAAATCAGGAGCATTGCCGGCGCGGTCGACACCGCTTCTCTCGAAGGGGAACTGGTGTGCGTCGCCGGGGCCGAGCCAACACCCGAGTTCGCCGCGCAGGTGGCCGACGAGTGCCGCCGCCTCCTGGGGGTGCTCCGCGATGAGTCCCTCCGGGTCGTCGCGCGGCTGCGGATGGAGGGATACTCCAACAAGGAGGTCGCCGGTCAACTCGGGTGCAGCCTGCGCACCATCGCCCGCAAGGTCGAGTTGATCCGCAGGAGCTGGCTCGCCGAGAACGAGATCGCATCATGAGCGCCCAGAGAACACCCGATCGCACCGCTCTGCCCCTGGCCGTACTCGACCAGATCGACCGGATCTGTGACCGATTCGAGGCGGCGTGGGAGGTGGGTGAGCCGCCGCGGATCGAGGAGGTCCTCGGCCAGATCGCCGAGGCGTACCGCCCCGCTCTGCTCCGCGACCTCTTGGCCGCGGAACTCCACGCGCACCGCCGCTTGGGCGAGCAGCCCACCCCCGCCGAGTACGCGGCCCGATGCCCGGAGCACGCCGAGCGGATCTCCGAAGTGTTCCTGGACCTGGAGCTCTGCGAGACGCCCAAGACCGCGCCGGACCAACCGGTGGGCCGCGCATCCGACACGGACGCTGGCGGCGAACCCGCCGGAGCTGCCGGCTGCCCGCAACGGCTGGGTGGCTATCGCATCGAAAGCGAGCTCGGCCGTGGTGGCATGGGAGTCGTCTACCGGGCGTTCGACGAGAAGCGCGGCGTGGCGGTGGCCTTGAAGACCCTGAAGCGGGCCGATTCCACGGCGATCCTCCGCTTCAAGCAAGAGTTCCGGGCCCTGGCCGACGTGTCTCATCCCAACCTGGTGGCGCTCCATGAGCTGACCGCGGACGGTCCGAGCTGGTTTTTCACCATGGAGCTCGTCGAAGGGGTCGATTTCCTCAGCTTTGTGCGATGGGGGACCGAGCAGACAGCCCCGCTCCCGGAGACGACCGACGACCTGGGACCGCCGAGCCCATCATTACCCGGGGCTCCAGGACCGGCCCAGAATGCATTCGGCGACACCGAACCCTTCGACCCGAAGCAGGTCAAGGCGAGCCTCCACGTTCGAGCTCATCGCGGATTCAGCCTATCGCCGGCTGTCCTGGCCCGGCTGCGAATCGCCCTGTTGCAACTGGCCGAGGGGGTCGCCGTTCTCCATGAGGCGGGCAAGCTCCACCGCGACCTCAAACCCTCGAACGTGCTGGTGACCAGGCAGGGCCGGCTCGTGATTCTTGACTTCGGGCTCGCCGCCGACCTGGGGGCGTCGGGGCTGCACCAGAGCTTGGTGCCGTACGTCCTCGGCACCAGCGCCTACATGGCCCCGGAACAGGCCGCAGGACTGCCCGTCTCCCCGGCCAGCGACTGGTACAGCTTGGGCTCGATGCTCTACGAGGTACTCACCGGCCACCCTCCCTTTCTGGGCCGGCCCCACCAAATGCTGATGGACAAGCTGCGGCTCGTTCCGCCCGCGCCATCGGAGCTGGTGAGCGGTGTTCCCGACGACTTGAACGCGCTGTGTGTCGACCTGCTAAAGCGCGATCCCAGGCGCGGCCCACGGGCCGCGATGTGCTCCTCCGCCTGGGGAGCCGCACGGGTGCGCCCGAAATCGCGATCCCCCTTGCGCCATCTCAGCATCAACGAGCGCCTTTGGTCGGCCGCGCCCGAGATCTCGAGTCCCTGGAGGCCGCATACGCGGACGTGGCCCGGAGCCATACCGTAGCCCTCTACATCCATGGCCCTTCGGGTGTCGGCAAGACCGCCCTGGTCCGGCACTTCCTGGACGAGCTGATCGGTCGCGAAGAGGCCGTTGTCCTGGCGGGCCGGTGCTACGAGCAGGAGTCGGTGCCCTACAAGGCACTCGACAGCGTCGTCGATGCTCTGAGTCAATACCTGAAGCGCCTGCCGCTCTGGGAGGCGCAGGCGCTCGTGCCCGGCGACATCCGATCCCTGGTCCGGGTCTTCCCAACGCTGGGGGAGGCCGAGGCGGTGGCGACGGCGTCACGGCTCGCCTCTCTTGTCCCCGACCCGCAGGAGCTGCGGCGCCGGGCCTTTCGCGCCCTTCGTGAGCTCCTGGCCCGCCTGGGAGACCGGCGCCCGCTGGTCCTGGCGATCGATGATCTGCAATGGGGCGACTCCGACAGCGCGGTCCTGCTCTCCGAACTCCTCCGTCCACCCGACGGGCCACGGCTCCTCCTTTTGGGCTGTTACCGCAGCGACGATGCGGCGACCAGT
Organism: uncultured Isosphaeraceae bacterium; assembly: GCA_963830625.1. GTDB lineage: Bacteria > Planctomycetota > Planctomycetia > Isosphaerales > Isosphaeraceae > CAWHMZ01. Next base: position 262,117 of record CAWHMZ010000023.1, read on the forward strand.
CCGCTCTTGCGAGCACTGCTCAACGTCCACGAAGCGGCAGGCCCCAGCGTGGACCACCGGGTGCTGGCTCTGGGGACGCTGGAGCCCGCGGACGCCGAGGGCCTGGCCCTCTCCCTGCTGGGCCGCCGGGACGAGGCCGGCTGTGCCCACGCCGCGGCGATTGCCCGTGAGTCGGGCGGTAACCCGTTCTTCGTCGCTGAGCTCGCGCGATACGTGCAGGCCGATACCGGCCTCTTGCACCGAGGGTCGGGGGCCGATGAGGTGGCCTTTGACGAAGTGCTCTGGGCGCGCGTCCGGCGCTTGCCGGAGGACGCACGGCGCCTCCTGGAGGTCGTCGCCGTGTCGGGCCGGCCGCTCGGGCAGGCGGACGCGTCCCGGGCCGCCCTTCTGGCGCCGGCGAGCAGAAGGCACTTCACCTCCTGCGGTCGGGCCGGCTGATCCGCAGCACCGGGCCTGCGGAGCGTGACCAAATCGAGACTTACCACGACCGCGTCCGCGAGGCCGTGGTCGCGCACGTCGCACCGACGGCGCTCGAGGACCACCACCGAAGCCTCGCGCAGGTGCTGGAGTCCTCGGGCCGGGCCGATCCCGAGGTCCTGGCCATCCACCTTCATAGGTCCCGGCAACACGAGGCGCGGGGATGTATTTCGCGCAGGCGGCGGCGCAGGCGGCGGAGGCCCTGGCCTTCGACCGCGCCGCCAAGCTGTACCGCCTGGCCCTGGACCTGCGACCGGGGAACGACGCCGAGCAACGCCGGCTGAGGGTGGGGCTCGCGGATGCCCTGGCGAACGCCGGGCGTTGTCCCGAGTCGGCGCGGGAATATCTCGCCGCCGTTGAGGGGGCCACGGTCGCCGAAACGCTTGAACGCCGACGAGCCGCCGCCTTGCAGTACTTGAGCAGTGGCCACTTCGACGAGGGACTCGCGGAGCTGCGTGCCATCCTGAAACCTCTGGGGATGACCCTTCCGGCCACGCCCCGGTGCGCCATCATGTCCTTGATTCTGAGTCGGATCAAGATTCGCGTGCGTGGACTCCATTTTCGCCTCCGCGACGCCAGCCAGGTCGCCGCGGAGGACTTGACCCGGATCGACGTTTGCTGGACAGCGGCCGACGGTCTGGGGCTCATCGACCCGATCCGCGGGGCGGACTTCCAGGCCCGAGGCCTCCTGCTGGCGCTGCGAGCGGGAGAGCCCTATCGGCTCGCGCGGTCCCTGATCTTCGAGGCAGCCCACGTCTCGAGCGCCGGCGGGCCCGGCCAGCGCCGCGCTGCCGAGCTTCTGCGGGCCGCCAAGGAGATCGCGCAACGGCTTGACGACCCACATACCTGGGGTCGGTTCAACTTGACGCAGGGGATTGTGGCGTATCTGAGCGGGGACTGGAAGCGGGCGACTGAGTTCTGCGACCGGGGCGAAGCCATCCTCCGAACTTGTTGCACCGGAGGGTTCTGGGAGGTCGCCACTTCGAACCTGTTCTCCCTCTGGTCGCTCCAGCTCCGGGGAGAGCTCGCCGAGCTGGGCCTGCGCTGGCCTGTCGTCCTCAAGGACGCGAGGGAGCGGGGTGACCGCCACACGGTGACAATTCTGAACACCCACCTCATGGCGACGCTTCGGCTCGCCGCGGACGACCCGCAAGGGGCCGAGGCGGAGTTGCGGCCGGCCCTGGATCACTCGACGCGGCAAGGATTTTATGTCGAGCACAACGATTGGTGCTGCGCGGAGGTCCAGATCAGGCTGTACCGTGGGGATGGCAAGGGCGCCTGGACCTTCCTCACGACGCGGTACGCGCCACCCCTCTTCCGGTCGCACCGCATGCGCGTCCAGAGGGTCAGGCTTTCCTTCTACGAGACGCGGGCCCGCTGCGCGCTCGCGGCAGCCGCCGTGGCCGCCGACCCCGGCCCCCTCCTGCGCTCCGCCGAGCACGACGCGCGGCGGCTGGACCGCGAGGGGATGGCATGGTCGAAGGCGCTGGCTTATCCCATTCGCGCCGGGGTCGCCGCCGCCCGGGGCGACACGTCACGAGCAGCGAGTGTGTTCGCCGAGGCGGTGACTCAGCTCGAGGCCGTCGACATGAATCTTTACGCCGCCGCATCACGCCGCCGCCTGGGCGAGATCCTCGGGGGAGATGAGGGCCGAGCACAGATGGAAAGGGCGGATTCCTGGATGAGGCAGGAGGGCATCCAGAACCCGGCCCGCATGGCGGATGTGTTCGCGCCCGCCGGGATCTGGTCGTAGCGCGGCCGCAGCCGACTCTCTGCCGTCCGGCGGTCCGTCCCGTGGCGTGGCCGGGCCTCCGGAGAACTCGTCGCGTCGTCTACCTTGTCCACTGCCGAATGCGCCCGGCCGCCTTCAATTCTTGCCGGTCTGGGCCGTCGGGGGCGTGCCTGCGTCGAACCCAATCATCGCCTTCGCTTCCTTGTAGGCCAGCCACAGGATCAGGTCGAGGTAGGACGCATCGCCCGACAGCGGGTTGCGCTCGTCCGCGGGCAACGGCTTCATGTTCGCCGCGGCCGAGATCGCGATTTTCCGGGCCTCGTCTTTCTTCCCTTGGCGGAACAGGCTCATCGCGCGGTAGAACGCCGACGTGCCCATCAAATGAGGGTCGCTCAATCCAGCCTCTGTCGCGGCGCGCAGCGCCTCGTTCGCCGCGGCGTAGTTGCCGCGCCGGTATTCGGCCGTGCCGAGTGCCAGCCGGCACCAGCCGTGACCCGGATTGAGCTCCACCGCCTTGCGACCGAGGGCCAGCGCCGCTTCGAGCTCGGCCTCGCCGGCGGTCGGCAGGATACTGCAAGCCCTGGCGGCGAGCTCGGCTGTGGCCACCTCGCTGGTTCCCTGGGCGAACGCGAGGATCCGCTGCCGGGTCGCGGTGAGTCCCTTCTCCTCTCCAGACCACGCCTGGAAAGCGGCAAGCTTCAGGGAGAGCAATGTGTCCTCAGGATTCGCCGCGGACGCCTGCGCCAGAAGCGGAAACGGCCCAGTGAGCTCTGCGCGAAGTTCGAGCACGCGCCCTGTCGCGCGGGTTTTCGCCCAGCCGTTTTTCCAGCGCCTCCTGTAACGAGATAAACTGCTGGATGGTCTGTTGGTCCGGCCAAATCACCGAAAGCCCATCTTGGCTCAAGCGTCTTGCCCCTCGTTGCAACAGCCTTGCCGCGTCACCGGGCCGATTCTCGTGCGCAGCGCCGTCGCCAGGCGCAGCAGTCCCGGCGTGCGCAGCCAGGCGTCGGGCTCGGCCGGATCGGCGGCCACCAATCGATCAAACGCACGGACAGCTTCCGGCCAGGCGCGGCACGCGGCATGCCGGCTGGCCTGGGTGGCGGCCACCGCAGCTTGCACACGCGCATCTTTGGCATCGAGCCTTTCCAGGGACTCGTGCAGCCGGAGGTTCTCGGACAACATCCGGATGCGGCTCCGGAAGTCGGCGTTCGATCGCAACAGATCTCGCAGCGCTGGGGCGGCTCGGTCGGGATCGGTCCAGAAAATGGGCGCGGCGGACCAGAAGCCGGTGTCTGCTCCTCCTCCGGCAATCAACTGTTTTCCGTCGGCAGAAAACGCGAGTGACCACACTTCATGGAGAACGACGTGGCCGGAATCCAACCGCATCAGCTCGCGCCGCGTCTCAACGTTCCAGAGCCGGACCGTCTGGTCAGTGCCGCCCGACGCCAGGGTGCGACCGTCCGGCGAAAACGCCAAGGCGAGAACCGCACCCGAATGCCCGTTGAGGGGTTCCAGGAGCTTTCCGGTGGCGACGTCCCATAACTGCACGCTCCCCCCGAGACTGGCCAGGGCGAGCGTCTTGCCGTCTGGCGAAAAGGCCACATCCGCGACCATGTCCTTTCTCCCCTCGCCGCCGTATCCAGGGCCCTGGTCTGGGTTCCGGAGAGTCTCTTTCGCTTTCCAGGTGTCGGTGGACCAGATGATCGCCGTCCCGTCGCGACTTCCGCTGGCCAAGAGCGCTCCGTCCCTCGAGAAGTCGAGGGAAAGACAGTAGCCTGTGTGTCCGTCCAGGCGGTGGATTAGCCTGCGCGTGGCGACCTCCCAGACCCTGAGCGGATTGGTTGCATATCGCTCGTCAAAGACATGCTTCAAGCCGAAGCCGGCCACCAGATACTTGCCATCGGGAGAAAACGCCAATGAGCCGGCCGCGCCCAGGTTGTTGTCGGGACGGAAGCCGGGCAGATCGGTGCCTACCGGCAGCCGCGCTCGTTCGACTGCGGTGTCAACGTCCCACAGCGAGATATAACGGTCGTCCGGTTGTCCGGTGTAGCCCACAGCCAGCAGGCGATTGTCGGTCGGCGAGAACGCCACGCTTATCACAGAACCCCGACCGCCACCCGACAGTTTGCGCACGAGTCGCCCTGTCGCGGCATCCCACAGGCACAGCCCACGTGCCGATGCAGCAGCGATCAGTTGACCATCGGGGGAAAAGCGCACCACGCGGCAGTGATGCGCGCCAGTTTCCAATTGTCGAATGGCCGCGCCCGCCGTTTCCAGATCCCAAACTCGGGCCGTGTTGTCCGCGCTCGTCGTGAAGAGCCGCTTGCCATCGCTCGCAAAGCCGACGGTTTTGATCGATCCGTGATGGCCCTTCAGCGTCACGAGCGCCGTGCTCTTCGAGTTCAGCTCGTGCGGGCTGGCCCAGATCTTGATCGTCCCTTGGTCATCCGCGGTGGCCAGCTTCGCGCCGTCGCCGGAGAAGGTCATCGCCGTGACGGGCGACGCGTGAGCGGAGAAATGCTCTGCGATCCCGCGCCCGTGGCTGCGTCGAAAACGGTCACGCTTCCGATCAACCCCGAGCCGACAGCGAGTCGCCGGCCGTCCGGACTGAGCGCGGAAGCACCCAACGTTGCGCCGTAAAAGCCGGTGACGTCCGTTGCCAGCGGAGTCACGGTTCTCGCGGTCGCGTCCAGGCGGAAAGTCGAAAACTGTTCGCCGTTGCGACCATGCCCGACGACGGCCAGCGTCAGACCATCGGCAGACAAGGCGAGACTGGCGAAGCTGTCGAATCTCTGAACTGCGCGATGCGATCACCTCGCCGCTTATGGCGTTACGAAACCGTATCCTGTCGTCGACGATGACCAGCGTCGCGCTGTCGCCTGAGAAGATCAGATCGCGGAATCGCAAATCGGCGGAATCGATCTGGCTCGTCTCGTTGCCCGTGGAGGTATCAAAAAGGCGAACCTTGTTCCCCGCGGCCAGTGCGGCCAGGTGTCCGTCGGGCGACAGGGCGACGGCCTGGGCGGCGGCGCCGCCGGGCAGGTCTCGGCGACACGCTTTCTCTTCGGCCTGGGACTCCAGGTCCCAACGCCTCACCTGGCCGCGCTGATCCAGCGTCACCAGTCGGCCATCCGAGGTGAAAGCGCCGCCCACGAGGGAGACACCGTGTCCCGAAAAAACCGTGGCGCTGTTTTCCACCAAGTGCTGATAGTAGTACCACTCGAAGCCACGCAGGTCTGACTGCGTCAGGAGGGATGAAGGATGAAGGATGAATGATGAATCAGGTCTCTGGTCCGTCCGTCCGCCTTCCGCCTTCGCTCGGCGCGGGTCTCCCGACCCCGCCGGGGATTCAGGAACGTGTTTCGCCAGCAAGACGCGGAGTTGATCGGCCGTGGATCGGTCGTCCTTCCACACAAACGGGGCAAGTTGCATATCGGTGGCATAGAGCAACTTGCGGCCCTGTTCCTGCGCCTCCCGTGCCTCCGCGAAACTGTTCTCGGCGGCTTTCTTGGCCAGTTCGGCCTTGGCCCGCTCGTCGGCCTCCCTCTTCTGGGCGTCGACGGCCTGCAGGCGAGCCAATCGTTCGTCCGCGGCCTTCTGCGCCGCTTCACTGGCCAGACTGATCATTTGGCCCGCCACGACGAGCGATGCAATGGTCGCGATCAACAGCACCGCCGTCAGGACCGCGCCCAGGACCGCGATCCCGGGGTGGTGGCGCGCCCAGCGAACATAGCGCTCGAGTTCCGTCTGCCGCCGCGCCAGGATCGGTTCATCATCAATGAATCGCTCCAGATCGGCAGCCAATTGCTCTGCCGTGGCGTAGCGGCGTGAAGGCTCTTTCTCGATCGCTTTTTGAACGATCGTGACCAGATCGCGCGGAATCTCACGCCTCACGTGGTCGAGGCGCATCGGCTCCAGGGTCGTCACTTGTTTGATGAGCTTGTTGCGATCCTTTTCAGCGAACGCCGGCTGGATGCGCCAGCAGTTCGTAGAGAGTCAGTCCCAGCGCATAGACATCACTGCGGGCATCGCTCTTCCCCTCGAATGCCTCGGGCGGCATGTACCGCAGCGTGCCGAGGATGTCGCCGGTGTGGGTCAGGTTATCCGCGCCCGGCCCGGCCACCTTGGCGAGGCCGAAGTCGGTGACCCACACGGTGCCGCGCATGTCCAGAAGCAGGTTCGACGGCTTGACGTCGCGATGGAGAATTCCCTGTTTATGCGCGTAATCCAGCGCGTCGGCCACTTGCCGGCCGATACTGGCCACGGTTTGCCAGTACGTCGGCTTCCTGGCCGCGGACTTCCGCCCCGAGGCCGCGCTACTGGCTCCGGGAAGCGAAAGTGACGATGCCGACAGGTCGAACGAGTCGGAAACGCGGCCGGAGTGAGGCGTGGCCTTGGCAGAAGGGCTGGCGGCCGAGGCGGCACCTTCGCCGCTCTCTACGCCCAGTTCTTCCGCCGCTTCCGTCGCGTCAAAACCGATGTTCGCGGCGGCGGCGCCCTCCAGGTCGGTGGCGTCGTCCGAAAGAGGAAACGCACCCGACAAGAGCGAGTGTGCCATCGCGGCCGCGGTGGCGCCGCGGCGACCGATATCGATTACTTCACTGCCGGTCGCGGCGGTGGAACCACCCGGCTTGATGTGACTCAACTCAGAGAGGACCACGTTCGAGTCCCTGGCCTTGAATGTACTGCATGACGTAGTAAGGCAATCCATCGTGCTCGCCCACGCCGAACACGGGCACGATATTGGTGTGGTGCAGTCTGGCCGCGGCGCGCGCTTCACGCTCGAACCGCCGTTTTTGCTTGGCGTCCTTCAAGGCCTGATTGGGCAGAACCTTGAGGGCGACATGCCGGCCGAGCGAAACCTGCTCGGCCTCGTAGACGACCCCCATGCCGCCCCGGCCGACCACCCGCAGCAGCCGGAAGTCGCCCAGACGCTCCACGGGCTTCTCCAGCCCGGGGATCTCGGCCTTCGCGAACGAGCCGGTGGCCTCGCCCAGGCCGGGCTTGAAGTCCTCGACCAGGCCCAGCACCGGGAAGACGTCGCGGATCTCGTCGGCCAGGTGAGAATACCGAGCCACGTACTCGGCGACTGTCGGTCGCTCCCCCTTGCGCTTGCGCTCCAGGAATTCCTCGGCTAGCGCTTCGACCGAGACGTTGCCCGCCGTCGGGTCGGTCATGCTTGGCTTCCTCTGGAGAGTAAGTTTCACAGGAGGCCGGGAATACCCTCGAGAATCTCTTTCAATCGTTTCAGTGCGCGAACGTAGCGCTTGCTGGCGGCCGGAGGCTCCAGGCCGAGCACCTGCGCGGCTTCGGCGTTGGACAGCTCTTCAAAGTTTCGCAGCGCGATGATCTCGCGGTCCATCTCGTCCATGCCGTTCAAGGCAGCCTGCAATTGCAACTGGATCTCAACCCGCTCCACCGCCTTGCTCGCCGAGGTCATTTTTCCCAGGAGTTGCGCGGCCAGAGAAAGGCTGCTCGCTTGGGGCAACGCCCCGCGATGCAACGACACCTCGCGGCCGGCTTCGCGACTGGCTGCCCCTAAGTGCTGCCGGTGCAGCCGCATCAAACGCTGGCCGGTCGTAAGCCTCAGCCAAAGGTAAAACGGCATCTCCGGCTTGGTCAGATAGGAGGACAGTTGCTGGGTGACATCGAGATAGGCCTCCTGCAAGACGTCGGATGGATCGACCCTGCCCTGCAAGCGGCGGTCCATCCGCAGCCGGACCATCGCGCGCAGCCGCTTGCGATAACGGCCAAACAACTCGGCCAGCGCCGCGGTGTCGCCGGCGGCGGCTCGGTCGATCAGCAAGTCGTCAGCGCCTCGAGCACTCGCGGGGTCGGCCATGGTCTGCTCCCTAGGTTTTAACTTGCGCGGCGGGGGCTCCCCGAGACAGCCCCAGCCGATTTTTTTCAACTCCATTTAACCACAGCGCGGCCGATAATCGGCGACTGGGCATAAGAGGCGTACCCGACAGTGCCGATCGTCATTGGCGGTATTCCTTGCGAATCACCAGCTTGAGGCCCGACCAGATGTCGTCGACCGCGCACACCTTGATATCGACCAAGCCCATCGGCAAAGCGACCTCGCGCACATCGTCTTCGGTGATCTCGGAAGGCACGCCGGATGTCTTCTTGGGCCACGACACCCAGATGGCGCCATTCTGCTTGATCTTGGTCTTGTAACGATCCAACAGCTTGATGAGCTCTGAGCGCGATTTGGTGAAGAGATGGACGAGGTCAAGGCCTTCGCTCGCCCGCTGCGTGATCGTGACGTTTTCCGGCAGCGGGTCGACCAGAGCGGCGTAGTGGGCCGGTGCTGCGACAACGCACACTTTCGCACCCGGCTTGATGCCGAGCTTCTTCGCCAGCGATGTCCCTGAGTATCCCGCCATGATCAGCTCCCTGAAACTAGCGCAATACACACCCCGCTTTTGTACCACGCCTTACCTGGGCTGTTGAGCGAAAAGGCGGAATTCGGGCGGCGAACGGCGCGGCGGCGGGTCGGACCGATCGGACGGAGCGGACGGATCGGACGGTGCGGTGAGGCGACTCTCGGTAGTCGCCTCGTGCGCTGTTATACTGCGCGTCGTCACCCTAGAAGGGTCTGCTGGCCGATTGCTCGGGAAAAGGGGAACCCCATGAAGATCGTCGTTCTGGACGGCCGGCCGCTCGCGCCGGAGCGCGAATCCTGGACCGCACTGGGCCGGCTGGGAGAGCTCGAGCTCCATGAATTCACCGCGCCCGAGGACGTCGCGGCGCGAGCGCGAGGAGCGACGGTGCTCGTGACCAACAAGGCCCCGATCCTGCGCGCCCTCATCGACTCGTCACCCGAGCTGAAGTATGTCACGCTGATGGCGACTGGATTTGACTGTGTCGACATCGCCGCAGCCCGGCGGAAGGGCATTCCGGTCTCGAATGTGCCGGTTTATGGCACGAATTCTGTCGCGCAGTTCGTCTTCGCGCTCACCCTGGAGCTGTGCCACCACGTCGGCAAACATGTCGCGGCAGTGCACGCGGGCGAGTGGACCAATCAGCCCGATTTCTCCTTGCGCAAGACACCGCTCATCGAGCTCGCCGGCAAGACGATGGGCATCGTCGGCCTGGGCCGGATCGGCCGGCGGGTCGGCGAGCTGGCCAAGGCCTTTGGAATGTCGATCCTGGCTTACGACGTCTATCCCCAAGAGCTGCCCGCAGAGCTGGCGGCGACCTGGTGCTCGCTCGACGAGCTTTTTGCTCGCGCCGACGTGATCAGCCTGCATTGTCCCATGACGGACCAGACAGCCGGCTTGGTCAACAGCGAGCGGCTCAAGCACGTGAAGCCCACCGCATTCCTGATCAACACGGCCCGCGGCGGGCTGGTCGTCGAGAAAGACCTCGCGGCCGCGCTCAACGAAGGCCGGCTGGGCGGCGCCGCGGTCGACGTGGTGTCTCAAGAACCCATCCGTCCCGAGAACCCGCTCGTCGCCGCCAAGAATTGCCTGGTGACGCCGCATATCGCCTGGGCGACCACCGAGGCGCGCAGCCGCCTCATGGAAACAGTCGTGGCCAACGTGGCCGCCTTCATCGCCAGCCGGCCGATTAACGTCGTGAACTGACGCGACCGGCAGGCGCTCAATTCAGCGGGCGGTTGCGCTTTGGGGGGGCTGCGCCCCGGGTTGGTCGGCGGCGGACCGCTGGCGCTTCAAGAGCAAGACCAGCCTGCGGCCGACCGCCTTGGCCCACACCTCGGAACCGAACGCCGAGAAATGCTCGTCGTCGCCAAACGCATCGTTGAACAGCGATCTTTGCGCCAAAGCGCCACCGCGCTCGGTGGCGGCGACCTCCTCCTCGAGAAGGGCGCTCACGAACTCGTCGACGGGATCAAGGAAATTCAGGCTGCGGATGTTGAGAACGTTCAAGATTTGACCCGGGTAGCGGCCGGCCCTGCGCCTTCCGACCACGTTTCCCTTGAAGGGCACGGCCACGGTCAGGTGGGCCCAGTGGCGCTCTTTGCAAAGCTCGACGATCTTTTCCAGCCAGTGTTTTCCCTCTCTGAAGTCGCCCTTGCCCTCGGCCGTCACTTCAAGGACGTTGCCAAAGTCGTTGGCGAAGAAGCTGATCACGACCGCATGAGGATCGAATCGCTCGGCGAACGCCAGCAGGGTGTAGTAGTACTGCTCGGGGGAGTACCCCATGAGGCCGGTGTTCAGGACCGAAACCGTGGTTTTCAAGCGATTTTGCAAATCGCGCCGCAGGCATTCGGGGGGCGTTTCGTCATCGCCGATGAACATCCCCTGCATGTAAGAATCGCCCAAAACGAGCACGCGCAGCGGCGCAGCAAGGTCGGGCTCGGGGCCGCGCAAGCCCCAGGAATTGGCGGTCTGGCGCGAGGTCTCGATCGGCGTGGTCGGCGTCCCCGCGATCGCTTGGGCCAGCCCCGGCCCGTCGGGCACCAGGTAAAAGACCGGGACGGCGAGCACGCCCGGCTCATCCAAGAGCCAGATCGCACGCGTATGAGGTCGCAGGCGGAAGGACCGGCCGGTGTCATCGGCTTCGAACACCTTTGACGAAAGCAGGATCGTCCAGGTGACGTTTCCCCAGCGCAAGAGCCCGTGCTCGGGGTCCATGCCGGCGTAATGCAGCAGCCGCCGCTTCGCCGGTGACGAGTCGGCGTAAAACCGATCCACCCGCGGACGGGTGAGCTCGATCCCGCGGCGGCGGTGATCACGCCAGTAATCTTCGGTCGCGATGTGACGCTGGTGCGGGGGCACGATGCGGGTGGTTCGCTCGGCCACCGCGATGATGGCTGACGTCAGATAACGCCCCCAGGGAACAGCCGTGAGGATGATCAGGACCGCGCCGGCCGTCCCGAAGAAAATCCATTGCTTGAACATGCCGCTCGCGGCGCGAGGACCGATCCAGAAAGCCAAGAGCCCGCTGGCGAAACTGCGCGTTTCGTCGCCGACGCAGTCGGATTTTCATGACCTGGGCACCGGAAGCCTGACCGGCCAGAGCGGATACATCGAATAGTCGATTATCAACGATTTGTGCGATGATTCCGACGTTATCTTGACCCGATCGTGTTTGCAACAACGCCCTCTATTTTGTAAAAACCGCCAAAATGAGGGATTTCGTTGAAATCGGCGCTTTCGGCGCAGTCTGGGGCCCGAACGGCTACGGTTCAATTTGCCGAACGACTGGGCTGGTTGAGCGTTACGGCTCGAGTCTCCTGTGTGTGCCAGCCCACTGGCAGGGATAGTGGGCTCGAGACCGCCATTGCGGCATCAAAAATGCTTACACGAGGTGGTGCGCCGGTTCACCCTTCCCTTGCCCACGTCTACAGCACGTCTGGCCGATTGAATTCATCTGTCGCAAGCGCCTGGTCGCCGCGCGGTGAGCGGGCGGTGCGTGGCGCGGCGGGCGGGGTGTGTGAACCGAGCTGGGATGCCTATGGGCGGAGATCGTCATGACGGCGATCTGCCAGGGCTCGAACAGGAGGTTCGTGATGTCGGCACTCAGACGCTTCGCCTGGGGTATCGTCCTCCTGCTTACATGGGCAAGCTCGGTTCAAGCCGACCCGATCACCTGGCCGAGCGGGCTGGATACCTGGCTGATCTTTCTCGCCGGCAACCAAGGCGGCACCAACTCGGGATTGGTGACGACGTACCACGTACCGGTCAGTCCGGTCGCGGCGCCGCAAGCGGCGCCGGCAGATACTCCGGCGCCGCCATCGAGTCCTTCGCCGGCACCGGCGGTGCAAGCTGCGCCAGTGCAGCCTGTCGCGCCGCAGCCGCAGCCGGTCGAGACGACGCCCGCGGCCACCGCCAACGCAGCGATCAACTCAGTCCAGCCGGCGCTGGTGTCGCTGCCGTCGGCTCCCGCCACCCCTGCGATCGCGAGCCCGTCGGGACCGGTCAACGCGTTCCTCAACCTCGGCGCGGGCCCATATCCGCTGCAGAGCACGATCACGACCGGCAATGCGTTGCCGTGGTATGACAGCACCCAGATTTCCAGCTTCTTCGGCGGAACGCCGACCGCGCAGCAGATTCAGAGCTTTGACAGTACGGTCCTCCAGCGAGTGCAGCAGACATTCGCCCAGAGCGGCATTTCCGTCAGTCTGACCACCGACCCGACCGTGTCGGCGCTGCATACCTTGAGCCTGGTATCGAACACGGCCGCGGCGTCTTTGAGCAACGCGATCGGCATGACGCAATTGGGCGAGAGCGGCTTCAGCTTCATCGATCAGATCGCCCCCAACGCGCAGAACCTCAACCAGCTCGAATGGATCGCGGCCCATAACATTTCCCACGAGCTGATGCTTGCCTTCGGCGTCGGCGAGAACTACGACCAGACGGGCAACTACATCGATGCGAGGAACGCCAACTGGTCGATGATGGTGAACCCCAACGCGACCTTCAGCACGGCCGCGGCCGCGGCCATCAACCAAGCCCTGGCCAACCAGGGCAGCATCGGCACGACGTCGCTGCAGGACGCCCAGGTGCTTCCTCCCCCTATTCCCGAACCGTCGACCGTCGTTCTTTGGACCTTCGCAACCGCAGGCCTGGTTTGGTATCGCAGCAGGCGGGAGCGGCGCAGCACGTCGCGGATTCGCGCAGCGAGCTGACCCCGGCGGCACGCGGTGTCGCTTTTCTAGTCCGACGGCAGGGCATCGCGGCCAATGCGCGTCAGGCTGGAAAGCCTGACTTACACAGGCAGGGCATCGCGGCCAATACGCGTCAGGCTGGAAAGCCTGACCTACAGCAGACCGAGTTGCCGCAGCACGGTTGCCTGGTCCCAGTAGATGCGCTCGCAGGCGATCTTGTCGCCGCGGAACTGGACCACCACGATGATGTCGATTTCGACGGGCTTGTACGTGGGCGGAACGCCGGGCAGGAACCATTCCATCGGCCGGTCGTGGGTGAAGCGCGTGCGTATCTCGTCGACGAGCTGAGAATCGCCGACGACGCGATTGATGTTGGTCTGCTCGGTGTCGTCGGGCCATGACGGGATGAAGACGTCCCTGTAGAACGGTCGCAGGGCGTCTTTGCCGCGTCCGCCGGTGTGCACCGGCACGTGATCGACGGACGCATCGTCGGTCATCGTCGCCAGCGTGGCCTCGACGTCCTTGGAAATGAACTCACCGTCAAGATGGTCTTCCCACAGCTTTTCGAGCTCCGACCGCGTCATGACTGTGCCTCCCGGCCCGAAGTCTTGCCACAACATGCGCCGGCAGAACGACGCATTGTCGCTTGGTGTTACAACCGACAATTCCGAGCAAGTCTGCGCAACCCTAAAGATCGTTACAACCGTCAGCCGAAAAAAGGTGATACTCAGCATGCGTGTGCGCCCGATCGGGCGAGGCTTCCGAATTTATCGGAGGAGTCGGTGCCATTGCGGGCCTCTCGCTGGCTGTGGATTCATCTCATTGCGGGCATTTGCCTGGCGGTGCCGACCACGCCGGCGAGGTCGCAGGTGACCGCGCCGTCTGGCGATCGCGGTGCGGCGACCGATGTTTCTGACGGTACGGGCGCGAGTCCGAACGCCCCAAAACCGAAAGCCACGATTGCATCCACGTCGTCCCCAGGCGTTCCCGCGCGATCGCCCGGGCTACTGGGTGTCCTCGAGCGCATGCGGATCGTGCGGCCGCGAAGTGATTCAGGCAGCGCCCGTGCCGAACAACCGCGGACGCGATGGCTCATGGGGAGAGACATTCGTTATGCCCCGGGCCGAGACCCGGATTCTCCCAAAGACGCGGATCCGGCAGAAGACCCGGCGGTGACACGGGCCGGGTACGAAACGGTGCAGCCACCACAGCGGACCGCGGCGGCGGCAAGCGTCGCCAATCCTGTCGGGAACACGCAGGTTCCTCCTCTGGATCCACTACCGTCCCTGGCACCAGGCGACCCGGCGAACTTTCCGATCGTACCGAATTCTGCCGGTGGCTTCGCGGGTCAGAACGCGACGGCGCCGTCGCCCTTGATGCCGGGCATGGACCAGCCCATCGATTCTGACACGAACGGGGCGGCCAATGGCACATCGCTCGCGCCCCTGGCTGCTCAAAGCGAGCAAGAGCCATACGGGTTCTGCAAGAGGTTCTTCCGCGGTTACCCAACCCTGATACTGTGGTTTCCGAAGCATCTGGGACCGCCAAGAAAACCGTCGCCGGGCTACCCGATTACCGTGGAGGGGTGGCCGCTCTTGGAGGAGGACGAGCCGAGCGAGCGCGCGGGAGAACGGTCTGGCGGCGGCGGATATGAGCCCCCCAGCGCACCGCGACGGGCGCCGCCGAGCCCGTGGAGCTCGCCGCCATTTCCGGTTTCGGAATACCAGGGCTATCCCCTGATCGGAGTCCCGACTAGCGCCACTGAGGACCCGCTGCTGAAGGCCCTCTACCTTGGTCCCTACGGGCAGGAGCTTCGGGACAGCCGACTCGAGGTCCACGGCTGGGTGACTGCGGGTGGAAATTGGAGCACCGCCAGCAAATCGAACCTGCCGACGGCCTACTGGATCGTTCCCAACACGTTGCAGGTCGATCAAGCCGTCGTCAAGCTCGAGCGCGAGGTCGACTGGGTGCAGGAAGATCACATCGACATCGGGTTCCGCTCGGTAAGCCTGTACGGCATCGACTACCGCTACACGACGGCCGGAGGTTATTTCAGCCAGCAACTGCTGTATCACAACAATCTGTATGGATATGATCCTGTCGAGCTCTATTTCGAGATGTACATTCCGCGCGTCTTCGAAGGAATGGTCATTCGCTGCGGTCGCTGGATCGCCTGCCCGGACATTGAAACCCAGTACGCCCCCGACAACTACCTGGCCAGCCACTCGCTGCTCTTCACGTATGATTCCTACACGCAGTCGGGTGTGATGTTCAGCTTCCAGCTTAACAAGTACAACATGGTTCAAGGCGCGATCCATTCGGGCACGGATATGGCGCCCTGGTATCCCGGTGCCACCCCGACCGGTTTCTTCGGGTGGCGCTGGGTGGCGGAAGATAACAACAACGCCTTTTACACCTGCTTGAACAACATCAACAACGCCAAGTTTCGTTACTTCTACGCCGACGGCCATTTATCGGGCCACGACAACTTCAACTACGTCGTGAGCACGTGGGAGCACAGGTTCACCGACAAGATTCATACCAAAACCGAAGCGTATTACATGTGGCAGATCAACGCGGT
Organism: uncultured Isosphaeraceae bacterium; assembly: GCA_963830625.1. GTDB lineage: Bacteria > Planctomycetota > Planctomycetia > Isosphaerales > Isosphaeraceae > CAWHMZ01. Next base: position 277,486 of record CAWHMZ010000023.1, read on the forward strand.
GTTGGGAGGAACGCCGAGCCTCGGTGCACCGGCGTCGTTCGGTGGCGGCGGGGGACTCGGAAAGTACCTACCGGGCCTGTCCCCAACCTACGGCATCCTCAACTACACCATGTTCGCACTATCGAAAAGAGACTACCTCACGCTCCGTAACGAGTGGTGGGACGATCAGCGGGGCGAGCGGTCCGGTTACGCGACCCCTTACACCAGCAATACGATCGGAATCAGTCATCAATTCAACGACCTGATGATGATTCGCCCGGAAATCGGCTATTATCACTCATGGAACGTTCCGGCCTTTGATCTTGGCAGGAGCAAGAACCTGCTGATGTACGGTTTTGACTTCACAATCCGTTTCTGAGCGGACCGACTGACCGGAGCTCGAGGAGGTTGATCCTATGAAACAAGCAACATTCGGCGCCGGCTGCTTCTGGGGTGTTGAGGCCGACTTCCGCCGCATTCCCGGCGTGGTCGACACGGCCGTCGGCTATTCCGGCGGCCGCACGGTCGACCCCTCCTACGAAGACGTGTGCACCGACCGGACGGGCCACGCCGAGGTCGTCCAGGTGACCTACGACCCGGCCAAGGTCTCGTACGAGCGGCTGCTCGAAGTCTTCTTCACTTCGCACGACCCGACGCAGCTCAACCGCCAGGGGCCGGATATCGGCACCCAGTATCGCTCAGTGATCTTCTACCACGACCCAGAGCAGAAGGCCGAGGCCGAGGAATCGAAACAGCACTGGGAATCACTGGGCCGGTTCCGGCGGCCGATCGTCACCCAGATTTTACCGGCCGCGCCGTTCTACCGCGCCGAGGAATACCATCAGCAGTACCTTGCCAAGCGAGGGGTGGAGAGCTGCTCGACGGATTTTTGAGGACGCGAATAGACGATTTGGGCTGGCGTCGCTCTGGCGCCTTGGTATGATTCCGGATGCTCCGATGGGCGACGAGCCACGGGGCATCACACTTCAAGTCGCAAATCACGTCGCAGGGGCCGTTTCTGCCCATTTCTCCAGAAGGGTGCCGGCGAAGCCCAGCGAAAGGACTCGCACATGGCTCGCAAGATCGCGTTGCGCGTGGAACGGTTGGAAGTTCGCACGTTGCTCTCCAACCTGGCCATCACGCTGAAGACCGACCAGCAGGTCTACCAGGTCGGTCAGCCCGTGCAGCTCACGTTCACCGAGACCAACGATGGCACCCAGCCCGTCAACGTCGACGACGGACCGAGCATCGACGGGTTCACGATCTCTCAAAATGGTCAGTCGGTGTGGACCTCGAACTCGGGAGTGAACCCGGATATCATCTCGGTGGATACCCTGAAACCGGGGGACTCCTTGACCGAAACCGCCACGTGGTCTGGTGAGCCCAGCGACGGATCGTCAATCTATCCGACGGGAACATTCACGGTCACCAATCAACTGAATCCGACGGCCGCCTCGGCGACCTTCCAGGTCGCCTCGCCCGTTGCCTACGCCGTGACGGTCACCCCGTCGACTTATCAAGTGGGCCAGCCCATCCAGTTGACCTTCTCTGAGACCAATAACTCAGCACAGAGCGTCGCGGTTGATTCGGCTCCGGCCACGTTCCAGGTGACGCAAGGCGGGAACGCGATCTGGAATTCCGCCAATCCCCAGGCCATTTACCCGGCATCGGTACAGACCCTGGCGCCGGGGCAAGTGGTCACGCAAACCGCGACGTGGGACGGCGCGACCGACTGGCTGGGCCAGCAAGTGAATAACTGGGGGTCTTTCGACGTTTCGGTGACCAACGAGCCGACGACGGCAACGGCGTCGTTCCAGATCGCGTCGCCGCTCACCACCACCTTGAGCGCCAGTCCTGTCAGCGCTGCGGCAGGTCAGCCGGTGCAGTTCATCCTGAGCGAGACCAACTCGTCGAGCCAGCCGGTGACCTTCGTGGCCGGTTCAACCGACTTCACGGTGCAACAAAACGGCGCGGTCGTGTATTCGGCCCCGGCGCAAACCGACATCACGGCGGACACCTTGCAACCAAACCAGTCGCTCACCCAGAGCGCAACGTGGAACGGAGTCCCCACAGGCGGTTCGGCGGCTAGCCCAGCCACTGGCTCGTTCGTTGTTTCCAACACGGGAGCACCTGCGGGGGTGACCGCCACGTTCACGATCGCGCCGCCGGCTCAATCGCCGACGCCCACGCCGGCGCCGACGCCGGCGCCCACTCCAACGCCCACGCCTGCGCAGGGGACCACAGCAGCACCCACACCTACGCCCACGTCCAGTCAGAGCCCAACGCCGACTCCAACTCCCGCGCCGACGCCGACTCAAACTCCTACTCCTACGTCGGCAGGTGATCCGAGCCCAGCGGCCACGCCAACGCCAACGCCAACACCGACGCCCACGCCGACCCCGACGCCGACGTCGGCAGGTGATCCGAGCCCAGCGGCCACGCCGACGCCAACACCGACTCCCACGCCGACCCCGACACCCACGACAAGTCCGAATGCGACGCCCGGTTCGGCTGCCAGCGCCGACCAGGTCGCGCTCGATATCACGAGTCCGACCCCGACCCCGACTCCGACTCCGACCCCGACCGTGGAAGCGGTGGTTGCGGCACAGGCCAACCGGCGCGGAACTAAAGTGCGGCTGGTACTGGAGCTGGCGAACCCAACCGACAACTACGTGAACCTCGGGCCGGCGACGAGTGCCGACGGTTTCGTCATCTCGAATGGCTCGACCGTCGTCTGGCGATCGCCTCATCGCATTCGTGGCCTGTCGGAGACCCTGCTGCCGGACCAGGTCGTTTTCTGGTCGACCACGTGGAACGGCCGGTCCAATCAGCGCGGAGTGGGGCGACTGGGCCCCGGCACATACACCGTGCAAGCGTCGCGCGGCGGCTTCTCGGCTTCAACAACGATCTCGATTGTCGACTGAGTGGTTACCTGCGCGTCAATTCTTGGATCAGGCGATCGGCGTGATAGATCGATCGAAGCGCCTCGATGATTCCGCGTGAATCGACCGAGACGGCGCGCGCCACCTTGTCGTCGTAGCCGAAATCGAGCACCAGCGACTGAATGTTGCCGTCGAAAATCAAACCGACGATCTCGTTGTCGCGGTTGACAACCGGGCTCCCGGAATTGCCGCCGATAATGTCGGCCGTGCAGACGAAGTTCAAAGGGGTTTCCAGCTCAAGCCTGCCGGATTGAAGTGCATCGCGCCAGCTCGGCGGGAGCTCGTAGGGGGGCTGGTCGCCGTGAGCCTTGGCATGCCGGAAGGCGCCGCCGATGGTGGTGTAGGCGGGGACATGCTTGCCGTCGAGCACATATCCCTTGACCACGCCGAAAGAGAGCCGGAGGGTGAAGGTCGCGTCCGGGTAGATGCTCTCTCCTTTTTCGTCGAAGAGCAGCGCGCGATCAGTGCGTAATTGGTGCGTTCGACGCCCTCGACCTCGTCTTCGTAAGTCTTGCGCACGCTGCGCGCATCGGCGTCAACCGCGAGGGCGAGCTTGATCATGGGGTCGTCGGAGGCCAGGATGGCATCCTTGCCTCCCTCGGCGAGCTTGCGCCTGACGGCGACGTCGGCGAGCCGCGAGCCGCGCACGATGTCCCGGGCTGCCTCTCGGGCCGAGCGGCCGCGCAGCACGCGCTTGACCAGGGGATCATCAGGCATGACCTGTTGCCAGCGCGCGAGGGAATCGGCGAGCTTCGCCTCCTCATAGTCGGGATAAATCGGCGCTTCCGAAAAAAGCTTGAGCGCTAACGACTTCAGCCCCGATTCGCGATATTCCTCCAGCCGCTCGGAATTGGCCTTGGCCTGCTCGTCCGCCAGCCTGACAAGGTGGCGAGCGATCGTGAACAGCTCCGCCTCAAAGGCATAAGCTCTTTCGTGATAGAAATAGGGCTTGATAATTCGGGCGGCCACGCTCTGGGCCGCTAGAATCTTCTTCCAGGCGTCGGCGCGGCCGTCGGTGTACTTGGGCTGGTGAGCCTGGATTCGAGCTTGCAGCTCGATTTCGGCCCCGACTTTCTTGCGCAGGATCGTGCCGGCGCGCAAACCGTCCAGGGCACCGACGCGGGCTTTGCGGCTGTTTTGCACGCTAAACAGGTCTTCCTTCGACTGGCGGGAGGCCTCGGGACCGCGGCGGCCATAGTCGAGCAAGAACGCCTCGCGGCCCTTCAAGTACTCGAGCCTCAGGGGCAGCTCGTGGTCGCGCAGGAACGCGAGGCTGGCCACCGTGTTGAGCCGGTCGGTGCGGCCGGGATGCCCGGCCACGAAGACCAGGTCGCCCTCCTTCGAGCCATGAGGGGACCATTTGAGGAAATGATCGATCTTGGCCGGTTTGCCGTCCTCGTACGCGCGGAAGAAGCAGATGTCGAGATCGTAGCGGGGATACTCGAAGTTATCGGGATCGCCGCCGAAAAAAGCGATGTCGAATTCCGGCGCGAACACCAGCCGGACGTCGGTGTACTTCTTGTACGTATAGAGATGGTACTGACCGCCGTGATAGAGCGTAACAACGTCGTTGCGCAAGCCGTTCTTGTCGGTCGCTTCCTTCTCGATTTCGGCGATGGCCCGCCGGCGCAACGTGCCGGCAGCGGCGTCGCTCTGGCTCGCGGCCACGTCGCGGTTCACCCGAGCCGTCACGTCTTCGATTCCGACCAGCACGTTGAGCTCGAGGTCGGGGGCCTTGGCTTCCTCGTCATAGGTACGCGCAAAAAAGCCATCGCGATAGTAGTCTTTCGACTGACTGCCGAGCTTCGCCAGCGTGTCGGCACCGACGTGATGGTTGGTCATGATCAGCCCGTCGGCCGAGACGAACGAGCCCGATCCGCCGTTATTGAAGCGGACCGCTGCCGAGCGAAGATGGTCGGCCCAGCCCGGCGGCGGAACAAATCCATAGCGCTGTTTGAGCTGCGCGAGCGGCAGGTTATTGAAGGCCCACATCCCCTCATCGGCGTGTGCCAGCGCTGAGTAGGCGGCCACCGCAATCAGAGCCCCGACGACCGCCGGCACGAACTCCCAAGACACCTTCATCGCAGCTCGCTCCTTCAATTTGGCTGGTTTGCTGCCGGATGCACCCACCCGTGTGCGCTCGGCTGCGACTCTGATCTTCTCCGGAAAACGTCCACGCATGACCCGGCTAGCCTAGTCTCTCCAGGGCACTGCCGGCAAGCCGTCGGAGACCTCATTTTGGGCTTGGAAGATTAACCCACCTACGCTTTACTCTCGCTCCGTCGCTCGACATGGAAGGGAGGACTGCCGATGGCCCGATTTCCGAATGTCTTGTCGCCCAAGCAGGGTGCGCGCCCGTTGTCAGGACCGTGAACCCAAATCAATCAGCCGCAAAGAAATGCTTCGATCAAGGGACCAATCTGCTGCATCGCGGCCGTCACGCCGAAGCCGAGACATGTCTACGTGACTCTCTGCGGCTCAAGCCCGATGACGCCGATACGCTCAACAACCTGGGCACTGCGATCTGGGAGCAGGGGCGCGCCTCGGAAGCGATGGCCTATTATTTGCGCGCTTATCAATTGAAGCCCAAGGACTTCAGCATCCTCAACAACCTGGGCATCGTCCTGTGGGACCAGAACAAGCCCGATCGCGCCGTCACGTACTACCGGCGAGCGCTCGAGCTCTGGCCGGAGTCGTTTGACGCGCAAATGAACCTGGGGGTTGCGCTTTCAGACCTCGGTGAATTCGATGAAGCGCTGGTGTGGATGCGCTCGTCGCTGAAGATCCGGCCCGATTCCGCCGACGCGTGGGACAACGTGGGGATGACCCTGGCTCGTCAGGGCAAATGGGACGAGGCGATGGCCTGCTATGATCGCGCCATCGAGCTGAAGCCCGACTTTGGCGAGGCGCACCGAAACCGGGCCCTCGGGTACTTGACTCTCGGCGACCTGCGCGCGGATTTGCCGAGTGCGAGTGGCGGTTCCGCTGCCGGTGCCCGCCGGGCTTCACCTTTCTGCGCCCACCCTGGACCGGAGAGCCCCTCGAAGGGCGCACGATCCTTTTGCACTATGAGCAAGGGCTGGGCGACACCCTGCAATACATTCGGTTCGCGCCCGAGGTCGTCAAGCGCGGCGGGCGGGTGTGGGTGTTCTGCCAGGCGTCGCTCGTGCGACTGCTCGCGCTTTGTCCTTACGTCGATCGGGTCTTCGATGCTGGAGCGCAGATCCCTGATTTTCACGTCCACGCTCCCCTTCTGAGCGTGCCGGCCATTGTCGGCTCGAGTCTGGCCACGCTTCCGTCTGAGCCGTACCTCGCCGCCGACAATGCCACAATCGAGCGATGGAGGCGGATCATGGCCCAGGCCCTTGGCGTCACTGACCTGGCGTCGGTCTACAAGGTCGCGATCGCCTGGCAGGGGAACCCCGACAATCGCATCGATCGCTGGCGATCTTTCCCGCTGGCCCACTTCGGGCGCCTCGCCTCAGTGCCCGGCGTCCGGCTCGTGAGCATGCAAAAGAACGCCGGCACCGAACAGATCCGCATGCTCGGCGGCCAGTTTGCCGTCACCGAGCTTGACCGGTACGTCGAGGGCGGCGAGGAGCGCCGCGACTTCCTCGACACCGCCGCCATCATGACGCTTGCCGACCTGGTCGTGACTCCCGAAACGGCCGTGGCGCACCTGGCCGGTGCACTTGGCGTCAAGACCTGGGTCGCCCTGTCTTTCGTGGGAGACTGGCGCTGGATGATCGAGCGCGAAGATAGCCCGTGGTATCCGAGCATCCGATTGTTTCGCCAGACCGTCATGAATCGCTGGGATGACGTGTTCGAGTCGATGGCCGCCGCCCTGGGGCGCGAACTCCAGGGCCGCTAAAGCCGCCAGGGCACGTGGCCCTCTATGAAGCGCTCGCGGTTTATAGTTCAAATCGGACCTGATCAGAAGCGCCGCCGCGGCTCACTGATCATCGGGCTTGTCGTCGGGCACACCGCGCAGATCTTGCATGGTCTTTCGCTTGGGAGCTGCCGGCTTCGCCGCACCGGTCGATCGCGGCGTGCTGCGGACGGCGGCGGCGTTTTCGCCGTCATCGTTTTCGGCGTCGGTACCCGCACCCGCCTTGGCAACGGCACCCTTCTTCGCCGCGGCGCCGCCAGGACCACGACCGCCAGGACCACCACCAGCCCAGGGCGGTCCACCCAACTTGGAGCGATCGAAGGGAGGACCGAGCATTTTCTGGTACTGCGCCCGCTGGCGCTTCGTCAGAACTTTATTGACCATCACGCCGAACTGATTGTCAATTTTCTCTAGCTCCTTCTTGCCCTTCTCCATCTGCGCTCTGATCGCGGGGTCTTCGAATAATTTTTTCATGGCCTCTGGGTTGAACTGTCGACCGCGGCCTCGCTGATTGCCGCCGTCGGTACCGCCCCCTCCCGGTCCGTCGTCGTTTTGGTTGGCGTTTTGGTTGGCGTTTTCCTCGCGAAAGGACCGCATGAGCTCGAACTGCGCTTTCTGAGCCGTCCGTTGAAGCTGGCGGCGCTCGCCTCGAGCTTCCTGCAACATCTCGACCTGCGTCTCGTCGAGCGCGAGCTTGTCAACGATGTCTGGCCGGAGGATGAGGTCGGGGCCTTGAAGCTGAAGGTCGATCTGGGTGAGCCGATTCACCTGTGATTTATCAAGAATCTTTCCGAGAGCCTGTTCAGCGGAGAGCCGAAGCTCGTTCATGGCCGCGCCAAACATTGCCATTTGCTGGACGCGCTCCGGATCAGGCGGGCCGCCTCCGAAGTTGCCCCCGCGATTTCCTCGCCCGCCGCCACCGCCGTTCTGGCCGAAGCCGCCACGGCCACCTCCACCATTGTCCTGGCCGAAGCCGCCACCGCCGCCGTTGTTCTGGCCCCCGCCACCATTGTCCTGGCCGAAGCCGCCACCGCCGCCGTTGTTCTGGCCCCCGCCACCATTGTTCTGGCCGAAGCCGCCACCGCCGTTGTTTTGGACGGCGCCGTCATCTTCGCCGCCGTTGTTTTGGCCGCCGCCACCGTTGTTCTGGCCGAACCCCCCGCCGCCGCCACCGCCGTTGTTCCGGCCGAAGCCGCCACCGCCGTTCTGGCCGCCCGCTACTGCGTCAGGGTTACCGTTCTGCCCGCGTCGCCCACCCTTCTTGGTTTGCCCGTTCTGGCCGCCGCCACGGCCGAAGCCCATTTCCTTGCGCAGTTCTTGGGTCTGCTGGTTGTAATTCTCGCTGAGGGTCTTGACCTGCGCTTTCTGTTTGTCTTTGAGCTTCAGCTCTTCTTGAACCCCTGGGTTCGACGCGAGGCCAATCAAACCGCCGCCGAAGCCAAACCCGCCGCCTCTGCCGCCACCAAAGCCAAACCCGCCCCCACCGCCTCTTCCAAAGCCGCCGCCGGGTCCGCCGCCCCCCTTTTGTTGGGCGGGCTCTTGTTGTGCGAGCGAACTGAGCGTCAAGGCCGCCATCGCCACGAACGCGATCGCTGTCATCGTTGTGATTCGTAGTCGTGACATCGCACACTCCTCGGCGCGCGGCCCGCTTGCCTTCCTCGCACGGCAACCCCCGCGAACCCGCGAGGGTTTTCTCGGCAACATTATTGATTCTAGCGGCAATCGAATGGCTTGTGGCCTTAGAACTTCCAAAAAAGCACATCAAAAGTGGAGGCACGCATGATTTGCCGGCGCGCACGAGTGAACTCGCGTGCAATTCCAGAGCGGCACGAAGGTTGGCTGAAGTTGGCCGACTCAGAGCCGGCCCGCTGGTGCCATGACCATCCACGCGGCCAGGGCGACCATCGCGGCGATCGTTGCCACTCGCACCACCAAGCGGTAGGTGCCGAAGCGTTTTCGAGCGGACTGTAGCGCGGCATCGTGCTCGGGCTCAAAGGCATTGTCGCCAAGTGTGTTACGCTCGAAATTGGCCAGCAGGTTCATTCCCAGCAAGTGCACGAGCCAGAGTACCAGAAAGCCGACTCCTTCCTCGAGCCACGTACTCAGGGCAACCCGCTGCCAGCGCGGCTTCCACCACGCGCCCGCGGCTGATACCGATTGCGACGGCAGAATTGTCAACAACGTACGCTCTCCGGCAGTTTGGGAGCCGTCGGTCACGCGGATGTCCAGTGCCAGCGGTTCGTCGGTTGCGGTCGGAGGCGTTCCGGTGATCTGACCCGTCTCTCCGTCAAGCGAGAGCCATTCCGGCAGCGCGCCGTCGTTCGACCAATGCAACGTGCCGCGGCCGCCGGTCGCGGCGAGAGCAACGACGTAGGAATGGCCCACGATGGCCTCGGGTAATCGTCCGGGCGTGACGATTCGGAGCGCCGCGCGCGCCTCGGCGCGTTCGCTGCCCTGCTCGGGCGCCGGTCGGTTGATATCGACTGCCTTGGGCAATAGCGCCATGATCACCATCGTGAGCAGCAAGATAAACAGCAGCGCTCCGGTGAGCTTGGTGACGACGACGGCGACGAACGAATCCTCGCCCGAGCTGCCAAATTCCAGGCCGGTATCGCCGCCTCGCCGTGACCGACGCATCGAGACGCTCCCATTCCGTGGCTCGCTTACGCCACCCTGATCGACTCCGTCCGATCTCGCCCCGGATCGGCACGCTCATCGAACAGTTTCTTGACGATCGTTCGATAGAGGGCGTTGCCCTGCTCCATGCTGACGTTCAAGAGCTCGAGGGCATCCTTCAGGCTGGTCAGGCTGTGCGCGAGCTGCTCCTGAGTGGCCCGGCTGGACCGCTCGTACGCCGCCGACAACGAACCGGAGAGCGTGTCGATCGACGCCCCGGCGCGCTCGAGCCCCCGCCTGATCTCCTCGAGCTGGGCTTCGGTGCTGGGCAACTGCGCGACGGTCGTTTCGATGCGCGCAGCGCGGCCACTCCTCGGCGCAGCGACTCGCTCGCCGAGCCGATCGCCTCGAGATCGGCACCCACGCGTCCGATCGTGTCGGCGCCTGCTTGAAGGAGATCAATGCCTCGGGGAGGCGTTCGATCTCGCGAGCGAATTGTGCGATCGGGGTCTGCAAGCTTTCGCCCAGCTTCTCGCTCTGGGATTCGAGCGAGCGGACCGCCGGCTCCATCACCTGCGCAAGGCGGTCGCCGAGTCGATCGAGCTGCGGGCCAATGATCTCGACCAGCCGCTCGGGCACAGGGTTGTCTGCCCCGACCCGCGGCAGCACATGGTCGACGACCCAGCGGTCAACGCGCGCCAGAAGGTCTTCCGACCGCCGAAATACGAGCGTCTGGACCAGCATCAAGGCCGCACTCAGAAACAGGGCCAAGAGCGTGCTGTCAAAGGCGATCTGCAACGCCGACGTCACGCTGGTCAGGTTGGTGAGGAAGCCGTCCAGGTTCTTCACCATCGGCAAGACCCTGCTGATATTCATCAGGGCCTTGGAGATGCCCTCGACGGTGCCGATAAATCCAATAACGGGAAGAAGATAGAGGATATATCGCGTCAGCGTGAACCGGCCGGCCATCTGCTCCTGGTCGAGTCCGGAGCTTTCGCGGTTGACTTCCATGAGCTGGGTTACCGACGGGCTGCCGGCTCTCCTTCGAGAAGCTCATCAATTGCCGAACTCGGACCGGCAGAATGCGCGATCGTCGTCGTCGAAACTATCGTGCTGGATCGAGATCCGTCGCGCGACGGCTCGCCGGCGATGGCCGCAACGACCCGTTTCAAGAGCAACGGCGAATCTTCAAATGCCGCTCGTTGCGCCAGAGCCGCCAGAGCTCGCGGCCAGGGTCACGACGGCCCAGAAGTAGATGCCCGTGCCGACGTACTGCTCCCATCCGCGTTCAAACATGAGGGTCGGGTTGAAGATCATCAGTCCGACGGGGAAGAAGAAAGCCAGGACCAGCATCGTGACGGTGCCGACATATCCTGTCCATTGCGAAGTCTGGGCACTTTTCGCCATCCGTGGCTCCCTCCTCGTTGGCCGGTTTCGACCCGGGTCATCGCGGCCGTCTGTCGTTCGATCGCGGTGGTGGTATCGCTCGGTTCGGCTCATCCGTCAAGATCAGCGTGAAAAGGCCTGGCACAAAATCTGGGTGGACTGCGGGTTGTGCGGTGTCGCCGTGACCCGCGGTCTCGGTCCCCGCTGTTGGCCGGGAAACGACTGTTTGGAACAGGGTCTCGACGGCTACCGTCCGGGCACGCCTCGAATAAGGCGGCTCGAACGATCGAATGACACCTGCCCGCAATTCCTTGCGTGCGCCGTGCGCCCGCTGGCGATGCTCCGATGTGCTCAGCGCTCGGCCACGCCATCACTGTGGCACAGCCCACCCTGAATACCTGACCGCAACGATGCAGCACGGCATTTCACGGGCGGGACGCGGTGGCCGGTTTTTGCGCCGGCTCCGCCGGCTTGGCGCCCGCTTTGCCGGGATCTTGGCGCAACACGACTACGCGGTCGTGAATGACCAGGACGATGTCGGCCCGGCCGTCGCCGTCCACGTCGCCGATCGCCATGTCGCGCGGTTCGATCACGTCGCCGACGTTGCGGAAGTTTTCTTTTCGAAGATCTTGAACGTGATCGCCGGAACAAGCTCGGGGTCGCCGGCGAAAACGTGGCGATTTCGAGCGATTGTTCGGCCACGTCGGAGAAGACGACGTCGGGAGCACCGTCGGCGTTGACGTCGCCGGCGGCGAGGTCGGCGAGTCTGGCCTCGTTGCGCTTCGATTCGTAGGTGGCAATCGTCTTGAGCCGTTGTCCCTTGCGGCCGGTCTGGAGCACGCCGAACCGATCGGTGCCGGCGATCAGCAGGTCGTCGCGGCCGTCGCCGTCGAGGTCGGCGACGTGCAAGCCGGTGAAGTTGATCGTACCCGACCAGCATGCTGCCGGTGGGCCGGTAGACACCGTTCTTGAGGCTGAGGAACAAGAGCGACTTGGTCGTGCGGTCGAGCAGCACGATCTCCTTGGTGCCGTCGCCGTCGGTGTCGAGAGCGGCGGCTCCGAGGATTTGAGCCGAGTTGCGGCCGGCGTTGTATTGATCCTTGATGTTCCAGTGCCCTCCGCAGTCGAGCGAGATCCGCCGAGCGTACGTGTTCTGAGCGACGATCACGCCGGGCCGTTCAGTTCGGTGAGCTCACGCCCGCGGGGACGCGTTGGAGAGCGGGCCCAGGCTACCGGTGAACGGGCGGGGAGGGCCTCCCTTTTCGCCCAGGATCAGGAGGGGCGACTCCGTAGTCCTTGAAGATCAGGAGGTCGGTCTGGCCGTCCTGGTTGATGTCGAGGGTCTTGAATTGCCGTCGGCACTGCCGTCACGCCGGGCAGCGCGACCGACTCGACCTCACCCCACTTGTGTGGGCATGAACGCCCGGATCGATCGCGGGTGACGGCCCGCAGCTCGAAACGTGTCTGCCGCCGGGCTTGGTGCGCGACACGTAGAGGATCTCCGGGCTTGTCGCCATCGAGGTCGACGACATCCATCGCGACCGGCTCGCCGGACACCGAAAGCGGGGTCGGGAACGACAGCCGCCCCTTCTCGAAAACGCTGCGGCCGATCTGCTTTTCTTGCTCCGAGAGCACGTAGACCTCGTCCTTGCCGCCGGCCGCCGGTGTGCAAGCCGAACGGTGCGTGCATTGCCCAGGCTGGGAAACGTCTGTCCCGAGCTCAGGCCCGAGTGCGCCGTCTGCAGGTAGACCCACACCTGCGCGTTGGCCGGGTCGGTCACGATGACGTCTTTCTTGTGGTCGCCGTCCAGGTCGCCGACGGCCAGCGACCGACCGCCGCTCGCTGCCCTGCGGCAGTGCGAAAAACGCCAGCCGCCCGCGCTTGTTGGCCTCGTCGTCGGACGACTGGTCCAGGGTCAGCACCTTGGCCCGGCCCGACTGCTCCCTCGAGGACCAGGATTTCGCTCCCCCCTGACCGTCAATCTGCCCGAAGGCGACCGCTCGGGGCACGTCGAGGGCAAACCGCTGCTCCGGACCCGAGCTTTTTCTCGTCGGTCGCGAACCGGACGTGAATCGGGTGGTCGCTTTCCGTGTCGACGATCACCAGGTCCTTGGCTCCGTCGCCGTCGAGGTCGATCAGCCTTGATCAGCCACGGGACTGCCGGCGGTATGCGGCACCCGCTCGGGCTCGCTCAGCACGCCCGGTGCCGTCTGATAGACGAAGATCAACTCCTTTTCGGCCAGCAGGGCGAGGTCGTCGCGGCCGTCCTGGTCGAAGTCGCCGACGGCCAGCGCCGCCGGCCTCTGCACCGCATCGCCGGTGTTGATCTTCTTGGGACTGCCGAAGTGACCCTTGCCCTCGTTGAACAGGATCTCGACCTCGGCCGGCGTGCCGTAGAAAATCAGGTCGGGCTTGCCGTCACCGTTGAAGTCGCCGGTGTCGACGCTGACGACTCTCCTTGTTGACCGAGAATGCTCACAAGCCGCATCCGCCGGTCGTATTCGAGCTCGTTGGGATCTTTGCGGAACGGGCCGCTTGGCCTTGTCGTCGACCGGCTTCTTGGTGCTCAAGCAGCAGGTCGATTCGCGACCGGCCATTGTTGGTGACGATGATGTCGCTCGACCTTGTCGCCGTCCAGGTCCTTGAGCTGGAGGTTGCCGATCCGACTGTCGAGCTTGTAGAGCTCGAGCGGCTGGAACCCGAAATAATCGGCGAGTTTCTTGTCGGGGGCCTGAGCCCAGCCGCGATTCCCCACCGCCAGGCAGGAAGAAACGACGAGCAAAACCCACAGTCGCGTCACCCGCTTTTCCATCGTTGCGAATTCCACCAGTCCAGATTGCGGTTCGGTCCGGAGATGGAAAACCATCTCCAGAGAAGGCATGGCACGTCAGTTGTAGAGCGTAAGCGCCCTCACTCACCGCGACAAGAGGAAGCAGACACTGAACCAATGAGACAGGAAGAGCACACCGCTTATGATGGCGGTGCCCAGCGCCGTTTCTGGAAATCACAGAGCCCGCAAACACCCCAGATTTTGCGCCTGGCCTCTTTCGGGCCATAAGCGCTCTATGGTGCTTCTTTGGTGAGATTTGTAATCAAAATGCAGTGCACACATGACAGCAGGCAGATGGAGGTGTTATCCTTTTCTGACTCGGGCGATTCGCCTGCACGGAATAGCGCGTAGCGTGGTCGTGCCGCATCGGTGCGGCCCGGGATTGCCGGGCCCGCGTCAAGCTCGCGCTTGCCGGTTCAACAGGAACCGCTCCCGGCGGCGCACCGCGGCTGGTGCGACGCTCGACCAGGACATGTGGTTATCAGTGCGATCGAGGCCCTGCTTTTTGGAAGAGACCTCGTCTATGACTGCGAAATTCCACCGCCACGTTTCGGCGCCGCTCTTGAAGCAGAACCGGCGATCCCGCCGGAGCAGCGAACGACAATTCGACGTCCTCGACAATCGAGTGCTCTTGTCGACCATCGTGGACTTAGGCTCATTTCCAGGTGCACAGGCCAGTGTCGCGATTAACAGTGGTGAGGTGCTTGCGGGAACAGACCAGGTGTCGTCGTCTTCCAGTTCGGCCTATCAGGCGTTCGTACTCACGAGCACCGGCACCAATACCCCGATCTTGCCTCTACCCAACTACACTTCCAGTTTCGCGTCGGCGATCAACGATTCCGGCGAGGTCGCCGGCTATTCGCAGGAGACCATCGACGAGGGAACGGTCACGCGAGACGAGGCCGACCTCTATAACAATAGCACCGACACTCTTACCGACCTTGGGACGCTGGGTGGCAACGACAGCGTCGCGACGGCGCTCAATGCCGCGGGCGACGTCGTGGGTTATTCCACAATCAGCACCATGCCGTTCAGTTCCAACCACGCGTTCCTGTACCCGAGCAACGGCTCCGGCATGGAAAACCTGGGCACTCTGGGCGGGGGCAACAGCGCGGCCACCGGTATCAATTCCTCGGGCGAGATCGTCGGTTATTCCAACCCAAACGGCTCCACGAACAATGACGCATTCACTTACATAAGCGGAACGATGACGGCCCTGCCGGCCTTGAGTTCGTTTACGGACAGTTATGCCGTGGCCGTCAACTCTTCGGGCGAGGTCGCGGGCAACTCGACCGATTCGATTAACGTCGGGCCAAGTAGCGAGCCTACGTCGGCCACGATCTGGACCGACGGCACCCCGACTGCTGTGGGCACTTTGAACGGTTTCGACGCCAGCTACGCAACCGCCATGAACGACAGCGGCATGGTCGTCGGCTACGACTTCGACCCCAAGGATCCTGATGCCACCCCCCACGCTTTTCTTTACAGCCCGGCGCGACCCCGGCACTCATCGACTTGAACGATGTGCTCAAGAGCGGTTCGGGCTGGGTGCTCGAGACGGCGACGGCGATTAACAGTCAAGGCGTGATCGTCGGAACCGGCACGCTCAACGGCGTTCAAGAAGGTTACCTACTCTACACCACCAACGGGCTCGTGATCACGACCCAGCCGTCGCCCACAGCGACGGCCGGCGTTGGGTTCTCGACCCAGCCGGTCGTCGAGGAGCAAGACAATAACGGCGACCTCGAAATCTGGGACAACACGTCGGTCGTAACCGCGATCGACAGCATTAGGCCGCCCTTGGAAGGAAATACGAACGTAACGTTGGTGGGAGGCGTCGCAGCCTACACCAACCTTTCCGAAGAGACGGCGGCAACCATCACGCTTACTTTCTATAGCGGCTCGGATACGGTCGGCCCGTCCAGATCGATCGTCGTGAGCCCTGCAGCCGCCATGCAGATCGCATTCAAGAGCTCGCCACTGTCGCAGACCGCCGGGACCATGGGGAACATTGTCGTCGGGCTCGAGGACCAGTATGGCAACTCAGGGGCCGTATCAACAAGCGCGCAGACAATCGACTTGAGCACAACCAGCGGTTCGGGCGCATTCTACGCGACCGAGAACAGCACGTCGCCGATCACCAGCGTGTCAATCCCCGCCGGACAAACGAGCGTCAGTTTTTATTACGAAGACACGCTGGCGGGCACACCGACTGTGACCGCGTTTGACTCGGCGTTCAACTCCACAAACGGCACGCGCACCCAGGACGAGACGATCAACCCTGCCCCGGCCGTTCAAGTCGGCATCACCAGTTCGCCGCTGACGCAGAACTCCGGCAGCAAAGGACAAATTTCTTTCGAGCTGGAGGACCAGTACGGCAACGCATCGCCCGTTTCGGCGAACCAAACCATCGATCTGGCCGCCACCAACGGCGGCGTGTTCTACGCGTCGTCGAGCGGCGGTTCGCCGATCACTCAACTGGTGATTGACGAGGGCCAAGCGAGTGCCAGTGTCTACTTCCTTGACAACACCGCCGGCACCTCGACCGTAACGCTCACCGACACCTCGTTTACCTCAGCAGCGCCCATACAACAAGAGACGGTCGACGCCCTGCCGGCCTCTCAACTCGGGATCACCACGCTGCCGCTCTTGCTCTCGGCCGGCAGCGAGGGCGAGATCACGCTGCAGCTTGAAGACCCGTACGGCAACCCCACAACTTCGTCGAGCATGCAGTCGATCACGCTGGCGAGCACCAGCCCGGCGGGTGTTTTCTACGCCACTTCGAGCAGCACGTCGCCGATCAGCAGCGCCACGATTCCCGTCGGCCAGTCGAGCATTAGCGTCTACTACTTCGATACCAAAGCCGGTACGCCGACCGTAAGTGCTTCCGACTCAGCCCTGAGCCCAACGCCGACTCAGCAGGAAACCGTCACGCCGCTGGCGACCAGTCAAGTGGCCATCACGAGCCCGGCAATTGACCAGGTCGTCGATGCTTTTGGTTTGTTTACCGTCGAGCTCGAGGACAAGTACGGCAACGCCTCACCGTCATCGAGCGGCCAGACGATCGATCTTTCCACGTCGAGTACGAGCGGCGGCTTCTACGCCAGTCAAAGCTTGAACACCCCGGTCTCCACGATCGTGATCAGCAGCGGTCAGACGACCGCCAGCGTTTATTATGAAGACGGTCAGCCCGGCCAACCGACCCTGACAGCCACCGATACGGCACTGGGCTCATCGCCTATGCAACAGGCAACGATCAACTCGATCGCAGCGAGCCAGGTGGCCATCACGAGCGCGCCTTTGACATTGACCGCGGGTGACCGAGGGGCAATCACCATCTCCCTTCTAGACGCGGAAGGCGACCCAAGCACCTCCACAAGCGCGCAGACGATCGACCTGAGTACGACGAGCGCTGGCGGGGCTTTCTTTGCGAGTCAAACGGGCACGACCGCGATCACGAACATCACCATTCCCGTCGGAACGACCGGCGAGACCATCTATTACAGTGACACGGCGGCCGGTACCCCGACCGTGAAGGCGTCGGACACAGCATTCGAGTCGGCACCCACCCAGGTCGAGACGGTCAACTCCGCGCCCGCCAGCCAGGTCGTCTTTTCCACAGCCGCGCTCTCCCTTGCGGCGGGCAGCCGCGGGCAGATTACCTTGATGCTCGAAGATCCCTACGGCAACCCAGCGTCGGCTGCGGCGGCGCAGACGATCAAACTGACGTCGACCAGCACCGCGGGCGAGTTCTTTCTAACGCAAAGCAGCACGTCGACAGTTTCCAGCATTTCGATCGCTGCGGGCCAAACGACCGGGAGCGTCTATTACGCCGACACCAAGGCGGGGAGTCCTGTCGTCACGGCCACCGACACGGCCTTCAACTCTCCGGCTCCGACCCAAACAGAATCGGTGAGCGCCCTGGCGGCCAGCCAAGTCGCATTTACGAGTACGGCCCTGAACTTGGTCGCAGGCGCGCTGGGAGAGTTCACCGTCGAGCTCCAGGACACATACGGCAATCCCGCCGTTTCGTCAAGCGCGCAGACGCTCGCGTTCTCGTCGACCAGCACCGGGGGAGCTTTCTACGCCTCGGCTTCGGGCAACCAGTCGATCGCCAGCATCGTCGTGCCCATCGGCCAGTCGGCCGGCAGCGCCTACTATACCGACACCAAGGCTGGCACGCCGACGTTGACCGTCGATGATGTTGCGCTCGCATCGCGTCCCGTGCAGAACGAGACGATCACGGCCGGTCCGGCGGCCAAGGTTACGATTGATAGTCCCGCGCTCGCCATCAGTGCCGGCAGCATGGGCGGGATGACCGCGGAGCTCGTGGACCAGTACGGCAACCCGACCACCTCCTCGAGCTCGCAGACAATTAACCTGGCCACCACCAGCACGGCCGGCACGTTCTACACAGGGCAATCGGGCGCACCGCCGACCACAACCGTCGTCATCGTGGCGGGCCAGACAAGCGTCAGCTTTTTCTACAGCGACACCAAAGCCGGCACTCCGTCGGTGACCGTTTCCGACACGAACATCTCTCTCGGTGATACACAGCAGGAGACGATCAACGCGCTGGCCGCCAGTCAGGTCGTCTTTGCAAGCGCGCCCTTGGCCCTCACCGCGGGCAGCGGCGGCCAGATCACCTTCGAGCTGGCGGACCCCTACGGCAATCAAGGTGCGATTTCCACAAGCGCGCAGACAATTAACCTCCAGACAACAACAACGACCGGCAGCTTCTACGCGTCGTCGTCGAGCACGGTGCCGATCACAAGCGTCTCGATCGCCATGGGGCAGAGCAGCAAGAGCGTGTACTACTCAGATACAAAGGCGGGCAAACCCACGGTGACCGCCTCGGACACCGCCCTGAATTCCGCGCCGACGCAGGAGGAATCGGTCGCTGCAGCGCCGGCGAGCCAGGTGGTGCTCACCAGCTCGGCGCTGTCGCTCCTGGCCGGCAATCGGGGCCAGATCACTTTCCAGCTTGAAGACCCTTTCGCCAACCCGGCCACGTCGACGAGGCGCAAGTGGTCGCATTGACGACAACAAGCGCGGCCGGGGAGTTCTTCTTGACGGCGACCGGCACAAGCGCAGTGACCAGCGTGACGATTGCCGCCGGCGCAAGCAGCGCGAGCGTCTATTATGAAGACACCAAGGCCGGTACGCCGACCGTGGCCGCTGCCGACTCGGCCCTCACCTCGTCACTCACCCAGGTGGAATCGGTGAGCCCCGCGGCCGCCGCGATGCTGTTGATTGAGACCGAGCCTTCGCCGACGGCGACGGCCGGCATGGCCTTCGCCACCCAGCCGGTCGTTCGCGAACTGGATCAGTACGGCAATCTCGAGACGGGCGACAATAGCACGGTGGTCAGGGCGTCGCTGCGCGCGGAACGGGACCGCTACAGGGCATGACGACAGCGACGCTCTCGGGCGGTGTGGGCACGTTCATAAACCTGGCCGACGATCTGGCCGAGACGATCTCGATCGAGCTCAAGGCGGGCAATCTGAGCACCACCACCAACTCGATCACCGTGACGGCCGCGGCCGCAACGAAGCTGTTCGTGTCGACCCCGCCGCCCAGCTCCATCACGGCCGGTCAGAGTTTCAGCGTAACCGTTCAAGCGCTCGACCCATTCAACAATGTGGACACGGGCTACAGTGGCGCCGTCACCGTTGCTCTTCCCGGCGATCCCAGCTTCACGACGACCGTGCAAGCCGACAAGGGGGTGGCAAGCTTCACCGGCTTGACAGCACCGCTCTCCGCTTCGGGCGTCGCGATCCAGGTCACGGCGACAGGGCTACCGAGCACGGCGACGAACCCTCTGAACGTCACACAGGTCACGCACTCGACGCCGCCGGCGGCCCCCACGATCATCCTCGAGACGATCGCGACCACCCAGAAGCACAACAAGAAGGGCAAGCCGGTTGGCAAGCCCGTCTTCGGCGGATTCACACTCCAGTACAGCGGTGCGATGAATTCGGCCACAGCCGGCCTCGCCGCCAACTATCAGGTGTTTTCCGAAACGGTCAAGAAGGTGAAGAAGACCAAAGTGACCACCTGGAAGCCGGTGAGCTTTAGCGTCTCGTACACCCCGGCGACTGACTCGGTCTTGCTCGGCCTCAAGAGCACCACGCCATTCGCGAAGGGGGGCAAGATCACGATCTCGGGGGTCACCAGCCAGGCGGGTGTCGCGCTCAGCTTGAGCGACGACGTCTTGTTGATTTCGCCCAAGGCAAAGGGCATCACGATCGCGTGAACGTGAGCTCGCAAGCACTCAGGCCCGCAACGCTGAGAACCAGGGATAATCGAGCAAGCGGAATGGCTGGGCGAGGCTTGCGATCGTCTCGCCGCGCTGATCGATGTGCTGTTCGCCGATCGGGCCCAAGCGTGCCGACGCAGCCTTGAGGTAGCCGACGCGGTAGGGATTGAGTTGCATAAGCCGCGTGCACGTGGCGTCGACCGCCACAAGGTTCGTTCCCATGACCAGCACCCCCGAGTGCAGCGGAGAGCCCATGATCGGCCCGTCGCCTTCCATGGCGACGATTCCATCGACGATCGCCAGGTGGGGACGGACTGTCGCGGCGATATCGAGGATGGCCGGCCCGATCCCGGCGTGGTGAAACACGTTCTTGGGCCAACCGTAAACAATGCTCGGCATGACTCCGAAGAGGTTCTTGAGCGAGAGCGTGACGCCAACCCAGTGATGGGTCTTCATCTTGGGCAGTGAGACCACAAGCTCCGCGCACTTCAAAGTGCGCGGCAGGGCGAGATCCTTGAGTGACGTCAGCCCCAGTCGATTCGGCACGAAATCGACCTCGTCGTAATTGAGGTCGACGAAACTGAGGTTCGACTCGTCCAGGATCGCGCCTAAGCCGGATTGCTCGAGCACGAGCTGAGAGTCACGGCAGTGGCCTGGTCCCTCGGCGACCAGGACTTCGCGCGCGCGCCAGCGGCGAAACACCTCGGCCGCCGCCCGCACGACCGCCGCGTGCGTGTTGATTTGAGGCGCATCGCGGTAAGGTTCCACAAGGTTCGGCTTCAAGAGTACCGATCGACCGTTTACCCACGCCGGCCCGAGGCCCAGCTCGGCGAGCCCGGAAGTGATAATTGCCTCGAGGTCGGCTTGATACGATTGGGCCTTGGCGATGAAGACGCGGGCGCACCGGCCGGCTTCGTTCCAGTTCCAGGCGAGGTTGCCTCCCAGCCCGGCAGTTATCGCGGCCCCCATCCCCGTGAAGAACGTTCGGCGCTTCATGAAGGCTGCTCCGCAGGGGTTTGATTAGCGACCTGACGCTCGGCCGGCTTCCACGGGTGATCGCCGCGGTTCCGCTCGGGCGGCCGCGCTCGTTCCGGCACGGCGCCTAGAAGGTGGAGCGCAGGCGCGCACACAGCGAGGAGAAGAACCGCCAATGCCACCGCCGACTCGGCGCGGCCGGTAGAGCGATTGAGAGAATCGGCCGCCCAGCGTTCGGCGTGGGGCGGAAAAACGCCGTGCGCACGCAAGCCCAGAAGGGCCCAGCCCAGGGAAAAGGGCGCTGCGCAGTGAAGGCAGCGCATCAGTGAGGTAGGCCACTGCGCGACCGACCGCCTCGGTCCGATCGCTGCGCGCGGCCAGGGCCAGGAGCGCGAGCCCGGTTGGCGCCGGCTGCGGGCGCAGATCGTGACCGAAAACCGCCTTGCCGCCGCCGTTCCAGCCGCCTCCCGGCAAGGCTCGGTCCTCGAGCAAGCTCACGCCCGCTTGCACCCGCGGGTTTTCAGCGAACCCTTGCCGGCAGAGTGCCAGGATCGCCAGCGCGGTGGGTTCGAGCCACGAGTGCGTCCGTTCGACCCAAGGCCAGCCGACGATGCTCCAGTCATGACCGATGATCGAGTCGGTGTTTTTGAAGCCCGGAAGGGTGTTCCCTTCAAGCCGCAAGAGCCAAAGCGCGGCGCGGCGTGGGTATGCGGCGCAATCGGAGAACTGACTAGAGAGCAGCATGCCGTAGGGGGTTGTCCATCCCGGCCCGTCCAGCTTCTGGGAAACAGGAAGCGACCCGTCCGCGCGAGCGATCGATCCGATCCACAGGGCCGCGTCATGACCAAGCTTGTGATCTGCGGCTTGCGATTCCGGCTCGGTGGACGCGAGCAAAGCCAGGCACGCGAGGGCCGTCGGCTCCACGCACGCCGCCTGGCTGGGGCGATAACCCCACATCGAATCGGAGCCACGCATTGCCAAAAGCGCGCGGCGGATTTCGCGCACGAGGTCGGCATGCGCGTGATCTGACGTTTGTCGTCGCATGGGAATCTCAGGAGAGTGAGCCAGCCGACTGCGCCGTCCTCGCGCTGCGGTCACGCGCGCCGGTGCACTGGGCCGTTGTCAGAAGACTAGTTCAGGTTTGCGCACGGCGCCCGTGCCAGCGCGTGTCATCGCGCGACATGCCCCAGAACGTGAAGCGCGCGCGTACAGGTGAACAACGGCTCAATCGGCCCGCCCTTGCCGAGCCCTCTCGAGCGGCCGACGTTGCCGGAATCATACATGATGTGCGGCATCACCGCGCTTCGTTTGACAGCAGTTGGCGAGCTGGCCTAGGGTTGCAATGAAGGCGATGACTCAGCCCGCGGGTCGCGCGATGGATGCCGCAATTGCCACCAGGACGAGGGTGACCGGTCGGTCATTCAACCGCGGGCTGATTCAGGTTTTCAGGCGGTCAACCGCCGGTTTCCGATTCTTTTGCGAAGGAGAGTGGCATGAACAACTTGATTTCGAGAGCACGCCGGTTCATCGTCAGTGAAGACGGCCCGACAGCCGTCGAATACGCGGTCTTGATTGGTCTGATCGTAGTCGTGATCGCCTCGGCGATCAGCAATCTGGCGACGAAGATCAGTGGGACGTTCAGCACCGTCAGCAGCACGCTCGGGTCGTCGTGACCGTGTCGGTCATGCGCCGTGGGCCAGGAGTCGAATTGACGCGATGCTGCGGTCCATTCTCCCCAGTCCCGGCCATGTGGCCGTCCGGAGAGGGAAACCGCCAATGCTCACAATCATGTCCCGCGTTCGAAGTTTTCTCGTTAATGAAGACGGCCCCACGGCCGTCGAATATGCGGTCTTGCTGGCCTTGATCGTGGTGGCCATTGCCTCGATCATCGGTGCGCTCGGCACCGCCATGAGCAGCACGTTCAGCACCGTGAGCAGCACTCTCGGATCCGGCTCGTAATCGCGAGCGCGACCGAACACAACGCCGTCGACCGAACGGCGACAACAGCGTTGAGCTCCCCATCGCGGGGCGAGGCGGCCGGCGTTGTCGGCCGCCCCGCCTCTCGTCATTTCAGCACGGAAGGACGCAAGGACTTTTGCGGCATCTCACGGTACCGATTGCAGCGCAAGGAAGCCCGCAGTCGAGCTGTTGCCCGGAGCCCGCCCTGGATTTGACAGTCGCCAAGACGCGACACAGGTTTGGGGTGGACGTGCCGGCGTCTTCTAGCGTTTCGCGTTTGGGCACGCCGACAATCGCAGGTACGCACCACGATCGGAGCGACAGTTCATGGAACAAATCCCCAGAGAAATTGCCTGGCTGGTCTCGTTCATTCTGGTTGAAGCCGCGGTGATCGACGGACGCCGGCTGCGCGTGCCGAACTGGCTCACGTACCACTTCCTGATCGGCGGACTGGTGTACGCGTACTGGAAAGGCGGCAACGGGATGCTGGGGTGGTCGCTGGCTGGCGCCGGAGTCGGTCTCGCTTCGCTGCTGCCGCTGTATGCCATCGGGGGGATGGGGGCCGGTGACGTCAAGCTGATGGCCGCCATGGGTGCCTGGATCGGACCCTGGTTCACACTCTGGGCGTTTGTTTCGTCAGCGCTTACCGGCAGTTTGATTGCGATTTTGATGATGATGTGGTCGGGAGAGTTGTATGCGCACCTGGCAATGACGCACATCATCGGCCGCGAGGTGCTGACTGTGCGCCGGCCGACCGCACTGGCCGCGCGGGCCGAAAAACGCAAACCGACGATGTTGCTGCTCCCCTACGCGATCCCGATCGCCGTCGGCTCGATCGTCTACCTCGCGTGGAAAGGCTTCTTGATCTGACTCGAGCCGCCCCACCGGGCGGAACGACGGCCGAGAGTGCAAGGGAGACGCTGCGATGAATTCTCGATCGCTGATCATCATGGTCGTGGCCGTTATGATCGGTCTGGGAGCCATGCTGCTCACTCGCCAGATGCTGGCACCCGATCACAGTAAGACAGAGGAAACCCAGGAAGTTCTGGTCGCCGCCCGCGACATCAAGGAAGAAGAGACGCTCAAGCCCGATATGGCCAAGCTGGTGAAGATGGCCCGTTCGGCGGTGCCGCCTTACGCATTCACGTCATTCAAGGACGTGGAAGAACGCTGGGTGAAAACGGCCTTGCTTGAAGGCGACGTGCTGGTCGAGAAGAAGCTGGGCCCGAAAGGCACCCCGCCGGGGCTCGTGGCCAACATTCCCAGGGGGATGAGGGCCTTCGCGCTCGACGTGACCGAGCAATCGGGAGTTTCCGGATTCATCCTGCCCGGCCATCACGTCGATGTCATTAGGTTCGAGTCGTCGGACAAAAACGACTTCCGCGGCGAAACGATCTTGCAGGACGTACTGGTGCTGGCGGCCGGCCAGGTGTTCAGCCGACCCGAAGAGCGCTCGGTGCAGTCGCGCACGGTGACGCTGGCCCTGAAGCCCGAGGAAGTGGCCATCGTCGTCGCCGCGCACGGCAAGGGCGCGCTGTCGCTTGCCCTGCGCGGAGTGAATGATCACGACACGCTCGCTCCGGTCAAGTCGCCCGCCGCCCGACGAGTCTGAACATGACAAGCTGTTGAAGGCCGAGGGGGAAAAACGCAAGAACCTTGAAGAGGAGCTGCAACGTTTGAAGCAAGAGTTGGCCAAGGCGCTCCGCCGCCGCCCGTGCGGAAAGCCCGCGCGCTGCCGCGGATCGCAACGATCTACCGCGGCATCAAGGACGTCGAGCGAATTCGTCTCGACCTGTCCGGCGTCACGGAGCTCTCCCAGACAGAAGCAGAAGAAGCGAAGCAGGCCGCGGCGGACGGGGCGAGGGAGGGGTCGCGTGGCACACAGGTCGCCTCGGCCGAACCAGAACCCAAGCCCTGATTGACCCGCAAAATGCGTAGCGATTCGGGCGGGGCCAGACATGACGGCCACCAGCGGACTCAGTCGACTCAGTGCCCGCCGACGTCGGCCGACGGCGCCTCTTCCAAGCCGAGTTTTTCACCATGACGGACGTGATCCGAAGCATCCTGATTGACCCGGACCGAGAGTCGAGAGACTCGTTGCAGCGGATTCTGGGTGGAATTGCCTCGATCTGGCTCTCGGACGTCGTCACCGATTACCACGAGGCTGCCAGCCGCGCGGCCGAAATCGGCGCCCACTTGACGATCGTGACGCTCGACCACGACCCGATTCAGGCCGTCGAGCTCATCGGCCGACTCGCAGCCGCCAATCCGGGCGCGGTCATCCTGCCCGCGAGCCGAAACAGCGAGAGCAGCCTGATCTTGAAGGCGATTCGCGCCGGGGCACGCGAATTCCTGATGCTGCCGGTCGAGCCGCATGAGCTCGTCGAAGTCATTGCCCGATTGCTCCGTGGCCGCAACGACTCTCAGACAGACGCCGCCCGCGGGCCGCGCATCATCACGGTCAACGGCGCCGCCGGAGGGGTCGGCTGCACGACCCTGGCGGTCAATCTGGCCACCACGCTAGCGGCAGACAAAAAGCGCGAAACCCTGCTGATCGATCTTGATCTCATCTTTGGATCCGTCGATACGTACCTCGACGTCCACTCCGACCACACCCTCACGCACGCGATTCAGAACTTTGATCGCCTCGATCTCACGCTGCTCAAGCGGTCAATCACCAGGCACCAGTCGGGGCTGTACCTGCTGCCTCGCCCCGTCGCCATGCAAGATGCCGCCACGATCGACCCGGAAACGCTGCGCAGGCTGTTTGGACTGTTGCGGGCCGCGTTCAGCACGGTCGTGATCGATACCAGCAAAGGACTGACTTCCTCTGACTTCACGGCCTTCGAAATGTCCGACGTGATTTTGCTGGTCGTTCAGCTCGACTTGATGTGCCTGCGGAACACGGTCCGGTTGATCAATCTGTTTCGCGAGTACGAGGGGCTCGCCGAGCGCGTCAAGGTGGTCGCCAACCGAGTCGGCTCGTTCGATTGGGAGATCGGCGTGAAAAAGGCCGAGGAGACCCTGAAGGTGCCGATCTCCTGGCAAATCCCCAATTCGGCCAAACACTTTCAGGACGCGATCTTGAAAGGCGTTCCGATGTCGGAAATTGCCAAGGGGAGCCGCTCGCACCAGGTGATTCTCGAGATCGCGCGCTCGTTGCGGCCGGCCACGCCCGGAACCGTCAAGCCGCGCAAAGGTTTGTTCGCAGCGTTTTTTTAGAGCGTCGTAGCAACCAGAGGAGCGGGGTAGCATGTTGCGAGGATTCGGTCGGAGCCAATTCGGAGCACGTGGTCCGGCGAGCTCGGCGGGGAACGTCGAGTCGCTCGAGTCGCTCGCGACTGGGCCTGCGGCGGGCGAGACGACGGCGACACTCCCTGCCGTCGTGCCGCCCGCGCCGCCGCCGCCAAAAAGGAGCGAAGGGCCCAAGGAAGTCGACCCGGCCCAGGAGCAGTACGAAGCTCTGAAACGGCACATCCATACGCACTGGTCGACCGACTCGACATGAATCGCATCGCCGAAATCGATCGCAAGACGCTGCGCAATGACATTCGAGGCGTCGTCGAGCAGCTCTGCGACACCGAGAACCCGCTCTTGAACCGCAATGAGCGCCAGCGGCTGGTAAACGAGATCCTCGATGAAACGTTCGGGTTCGGTCCCCTCGAGTTGCTGTTAAAGGACGACACCATCGGCGACATCATGATCAACGGGCCGAAGAACATCTACGTGGAGAAGGCGGGGAAGATCCAGAAATCCGAGGTGATCTTCCGCGACAACGACCACCTCCTTCAGATCATCGACCGGATCGTCTCGCGCGTCGGCCGCCGCGTCGACGAGACTTCGCCGATGGTGGACGCGCGGCTTCCCGACGGCTCGCGATTCAACGCCATCATCCCACCGCTGGCCCTCGACGGCCCGGTGGTCACGATCCGCATGTTCGGCTCCAAGCCGCTGTCGAAGGACGACCTCTTGCGCTTCAAGGCGTTCACGCCCGAGATGCTCACGCTCATGGAATGTGCCATGAAGGCCCGGCTCAACGTCATCATCTCGGGGGGCACCGGCTCGGGCAAGACGACTCTCTTGAACACGCTTTCGAGCTTCATTCAGCCCGACCATCGCGTGATCACGATCGAAGACGCCGCCGAGCTGCAATTGCAGCAAGACCACGTTGTGCGCCTGGAGACGCGCCCTGCCAACATCGAGGGCCGGGGTGCCATCACGCCGACCGACCTGGTCAAGAACGCTCTGCGAATGCGTCCCGATCGAATCATCATCGGCGAGTGCCGCGGCGCCGAAACTCTGGACATGATCCAGGCCATGAACACCGGGCACGAGGGTTCGATGACCACTGTGCATGCCAATACGCCCCGCGACGCTCTGTCGCGGTTGGAGACCATGGTCAGCATGGCCGGACTGGAGCTGCCGATCCGCGCCTGCGCCGCAGTTCTCCTCGGCGGTCGACATGATCATCCAGGCCAGCAGGCTTCAAGGCGGACCACGAAAAGTGACCAGCATTTCCGAGGTGATCGGCATGGAAGGCGACACGATCATCATGCAAGAGATCTTCGCTTTCCGCCAACTGGGGGTCGATGCCAACGGCCGGGCGTTTGGCGAATTCATCGCGACCGGGATTCGCCCTGCGTTCATGGCTCGGCTCGAACAGGCGGGCTGCCGGCTCCCGCCTGATCTGTTTGTCCAGCGCGTCCTTTTGAGGGATTGACTCAATGCCCCCCCTTCGAGTGGAGCGTAGTCGGGAGTGACTGTGGTGAATGACCCAACGGTTCTATCGATGATCATCGGCGCCGGCGTGATCGTATTAATCGGCGGGCTGGGGCTAGTGATGTCTCGGTCGAGCGGTACGGTGGCCGAGGATCGCCTGGCTGGGCTCACCGGCCAGCGGCAGGCGCGTCGTGCCACGAAACAAGACCTGGCAAGCGGTATCCTGGCGCGCCCCGCGGCGATCGACCTCGGCCAGGCTTCGTTCTGGGCGCGGATCGTGCCCAATGCCGAAAACCTCAACCTGCTGTACGAGCAGGCCGACGTCACAATGTCGTTTCGGACGTTCATGTTCGTCGTGGGCGGCCTCGCGTCAGCGGGCTTCCTCTTTGCCCTGGTCTTTCGACTGCCGCTTTTCGTGGTTCCCGCGCCGGGAGCCGGCCTGGGCGCGCTACCGTTTCTATGGCTGTTGCGGCGCAGAAAAAAACGAATCAGCCAGTTTGTCGCCAACATGCCCGACGCCGTCGAGCTCATCAGCCGCGCACTCCGGGCCGGGCACGGACTGGCCGCCGGGTTGCGCTTGGTCGCCGAGGAAATGAAAGGGCCGATCGCCGATGAATTCAATCGCGTATTCGAGGAGCAGAACCTGGGAATTCCCATCGAAATTTCCCTGCGCAACCTGGCCGATCGCATTCCCGTGATGGATGTACGGTTCTTCGTGATCGCTGTCATAATCCAGCGGGCGACTGGGGGCGATCTGGCGGAAGTGCTCGACAAGATCGGCAGGCTGATCCGCCAGCGGTTCGAGCTCCACGGCCTCGTGAAGAGCTTGACGGCCGAGGGGAGGCTCTCGGGGGTCGTCCTCCTGGCGTTGCCGCCGGCACTCCTGGGGCTGCTCTGCTTTCTTAATTATGAATATGTTAGTATCCTTTTTAACACTCCCAGCGGCAACAAGTTGTTGATGTTCACGGCCGCGATGCAGGTGGTGGGTGCGGCGGTGATCAAGAAAATCGTTGCCATCAAGGTGTAACCTACCGTGACACTCAATGCCGAAACCTTGTTGCCGCTGGGCGTTTTTCTGGGGATCTCGTTCTCGGCGTGGGTCGTGCTCGGGCTGCTCGCCGGCCGCCACTCGACGGCCGAGGAGCGACTCCACCGGCTCTTGAACCCGCACGCAGCCGGCGCACGCGGCGCTTTCCCATGCGAAGCGGCAAGAGGCCCTTCAGGCCAAAATGACCGCGGCGGCGAACAAACTGGGACAATCGCTTCGTCCGTCCAACGCCGTCGAGCTGGGAAAAATCAGGATCAAGTTGCTCAACGCGGGCTTCCGCCACGAACAGGCAGTGACCGTGTATTACGGCGTCAAGTTCATCGGGCTCCTGCTGGGGTTGATCGTGGCGTTCCCTCCGTGCGCAATTCGCATGGGGATGTGCCAGACCACATACCTTTGGACAATGGGCGCCGGCGGGCTGGGATTTTACTTGCCGGATGTCGTGCTGAACATGAAGAAGAAGAAGCGCAGCGAGGCGATCTTCCTGGGATTACCCGACGCCCTGGACCTGATGGTCGTTTGCGTCGAAGCGGGCCTGGGGCTCGACGCGGCGATGCGACGGGTAACCAATGAGCTGACGCAGTCGTGCCCAATCATCTGCGAGGAGTTTGCCATCGCCAACTTTCAGATCCAGATGGGCCGTACGCGGAGGGACGTGCTCCGCGACCTCGGCACGCAGCACCGGCGTCGACGACGTGCGAAGCTTGGCAGCGGTGATCATTCAGGCCGAGAAGTTCGGCTCGAGCATTTCCGCGGCCTTGCGCAGTTCAATCCGATGCGATGCGGCTGCGCCGCCGCCAGTTGGCGGAAGAACGCGCCGCCAAGACCTCGGTCAAGATCATGCTGCCGCTGATTTTCTTCATATTTCCGGGCGTTTTCATCGTACTCGTCGGGCCGGCGGCCATGCGTATGGCTACGGTTTTCGCGAGCCATTGATCGTGCGCCGGCCGGACCTTGTGAGCACAGAATTGAGCGTCTCGATCATCGCAGATGGTTAGGTGGGTTATGTATAAGCACTCGTTGTCAGTCAACGCGGTCATGCCCGGCGAGCCCCGTCGATCGAAGGCGCCGCGGAAGCTGTGGTTCGCCATCATTGCGTTGTTGCTTGCGCCGATCGTGGTCGAAGGCGCAGCCATCTGGTACGGCCAATGGCGCGAGGCATTGGGTCGGCCCGGCGAAGTGCACGCGCCGATCCTCTACGCGGCTTGGGATCACTTTCAAGCGGCGAGCACATCACTTTGGAGCACCGGCGAATTCTGGCTTTCCGAATGCTCGTCGCAACCCACGATTGTACTGCCAATCGCTGGCGTGCTCCTGGCTCTGGGCATCGCATTACTGAAGACGTGAGCGCTCTCTTACGCACTGGCCGCCGGGCACTCTGCGCTGGGGTTGACACCCATTGCGCTTCAAGTGATGCTGAATCAGGATCGGCACGCCGAAGTGGCGGAATGGCAGACGCGCCGGACTCAAAATCCGGTCCCCGCAAGGGGGTGTGGGTTCAAGTCCCACCTTCGGTATTGAGGACTGACGGGGCAGGGGGCGGGCCGCTTTCACTGTGTCGTTCTGCGCCACCCGAAGGCCGTCGAGAAACCGCCCATTGAAATCGAAAAACCGCGTCACTCTCTGCGGGCAGCACACCCTTCGGCTGGCCACCTGCACATGACACCTTGCTTCCGGGATCGGCTCCCTCGGAAATCTCACCGGCTCGGTCGAAGGCACGCGATACACCAGGCCGCCAGAGCCACGTGAAGCACGACCCCCGGCCACAAGCCGACACCGAACAGCTTTGACACCGTGCCGGCGTAACCGAGGAGCGCGACGGCCGCGGAGTTGTACAACAGCATGGACACGATCAACCCTGTCGCTGCGCTGCTGTGTTCATCATTCCGCGCCAGCCAACAGGCGGCCCCCAAGGAGAACAGGGCCGCCCCGGCGACACGACCGATTGTGATACCCACCGTCGTGGAAAGCGGCGAACCCAAGAGCAACGCGACCGGCACCGACGGCGCGATCGCCAGAGCAACGCCCGTCACAACTTCTACCACCGCTGTCACAATGAAAAGGGGCTTGGCTCTCATGCGAATACGAGGATTTCCGCATCGGTCGAGAGAATCCCCAATCGGTCCCGTGCGCCGATCTTCCGGAGTAATGGGCGCCCCGGCCCTGGGGCGCCAATTCGCTCAAGTCTCTCACTGGCCGTGATGCACCTTGGCAGCCTGGGAGATCTGTTCTTTGACGGCTTCCAGATTGAACGACGCGCCCTTTTGCATGGGCGGGAACTCGACGGCGGTCATGGCCAGCTTCGCGACCTCTTGCTGAGCATAGACGAAGCGCCAGAACTCGAACTTGAACCACTGGAAGTACTCGATGGAGCCGGCGAATCCCGTGCGCTCGAACGGATCGAGGCGCAGGTTCGTCAGGATCGGGATATCTGGTTTGACGGTGCCGCCGAACCAGCCATTCGGCTGATCGATGAACCGATACTTGAAGTCGTCGATGCGCACGGCACCGAGCGTGCCCTCGGCGAAGTACAAGATCTCGTGGCGCTTTGATGGCCCCTTGCCGGTGATCAGGTCCATCTGGTTGAAGCCGTCGAGATGCACCTTGTAGGTCGTGTCGCCGATACGTCTTGCCACTGCTTCAGCTCGTCGACGATGTTCGGGGTTGCCGGCGGCGGCGACGAAGGTCGGGAACCAGTCGAGCCCGGAGATGATGTCCGTTTTCGACCTTACCGGCCGGCACGTGGCCGGGCCAGCGGATCGATGGCCGGCACGCGGAAGCCCCCCTCCATCACGGTCCCCTTGCCACCGGCGAACGGCGTTTGGCCGCCGTCGGGCCAGGTGAAATTCTCCGTGCCGTTGTCGGTGGTGAACACGACGATCGTGTCGTCGTCGACGCCCATGTCCTCGAGCTTTTTCATGACCGAGCCGACGATGTCGTCGAGCTGCGCCATCCCGGCTTCCGAGATGGACCAGCCGTTCTCCGGGCGTCCGCAGCTTCTCGTACTTCTCCGAGAGGTGGGTGACGATGTGCATCCGCGTCGGGTTGAGCCAGACGAAGAACGGCTTGCCGTCGCTCTTGGCCTTGTCGAGGAACTTGAGCGACAAGTTCGAGGATCTCGTCGTCCACGGTCTCCATTCGTTTCGGGTAGAGCGTTCCCGCGTCCTCGATCTTCTGCTTGCCGATCTTGCCCCAGCGCGGCTGCTACGGTGGGATCGTCGTGTTCGGTGGCCCAGGAGTGGACCATGTTTCGCGGGCCTACCTTGTCCTTGAGCTCAGGTGGGTAGTTGGGATGGGCGGGGTCCTCCATCGCGTCCAGGTGATAGAGGTAGCCGAAGAACTCGTCGAAGCCGTGGACGGTGGGCAGGAACTCGTTCAGGTCACCCAGGTGGTTCTTGCCGAACTGGCCCGTGGCGTAGCCCATAGCCTTGAGCGACCGTCGCGATGGTCGGGGCCTGGGCTGGAAGGCCGACGGGCGAGCCGGCCTGACCGACGGTCGTCAGCCCGGTACGGATCGGTAGCTGCCCCGTGATGAAGTTGGCGCGCCCGGCCGTGCAGCTCGCCTCGGCGTAGTAATCGGTGAAGAGCAGTCCCTGGGAGGCCAGCCGGTCGAGGTTCGGCGTCCTCCCGGCCATCATGCCCCGGTGATAGGCGCCGATGTTCCAGATGCCGACGTCGTCGCCCATGATCACGACGATGTTGGGTTTCTTGCCGGTTTCCTGGGTCTTCGCGACGGCACCCGCCGCTGCCGGCGCTGTCATGGCCAGAAGCGTCCCCTTGTTGACACCTTCGGAGCAGCTCGATGTCTCGGTATCAGCGGTAAGCTCGGCCGACTTCGGGGTTCGCACGCGATCCTGTGGGCCTGGAGCTGCGCGGGCGTGCGGGGACGGACTAATCCTGTCAGACGCCGCCAGGTAGCCTAGCAGGATACCGACGGCCAAGACGGAGAGCGTTTGAAAGCGTACGCTTCTGAACATGCGGTTCTCCTCTATTAACGCGCAAACTTCAGCCCAGGGTCATTCGACGGGCCATTAACGAGACGGAAGGTGAAGTCGTCGGCGTTCTTCCAGGCCACCTGGCCAACCAGGGCACCGTGTTGGCCTCCCTGGGCGGCGAGGGTCAGGATGCCGTCAGCGAAAGTCGACTTGCCTGCGATCGTGATCGGTGGCTTGCCGGGGCTGGTGGCGGTCCAGGTGAATTGGCCGTCTTCCTGAATCGCCAGGGCAATCTTCGCGTCCGCGGCCGGTGTGGCCGCCCAGTTCCCCGCCAGCTTCCCAGCGACGGCCGGAGCAGCGACCGGGGCCGTATCCGCAGGCGGCGGTTGATTCGCGCCGGCTGGTTGGAACTGGGCGATGATCTGCGCAGAGAGTGTGTCGCCCGGATTGAGCTTCACGACCTCCTTGAGCTGGGTGATGGCTTGGGTCATGCCCCTGGGTCAGGTATTGGTAGGCCAGCACGAAGTGACCCTGGGCCGAATCGTTGATTTGCCTTGACGTAGGCCTCGAGCGCCCGGAGCTGGCGGGTGTAGGTGTCGACGTCGGCGATACATCCCGATCAAGGTCGTCCAGTCCCAGCCGGGTCGCACGGACAGGACCGCGTAGAGCGGAGCCGCGGCCTGCGGGTACTTGCCCTGGGCGAAGTAGCACAGGCGCAAGGAATTCGTGCATCGTCGCGTCATTGGGCGACTGGGCGAGTGCCTGCTGGTCGAGCTGAAGGGCCTGTGCGTAGTCGCCCGTCTTGAACGCCTCGCGGGCCTGGTCGTAGAGCCGCGCTCGCCTGGCCGGTGACTCGGATGGGTGGGCGGCGGTCGTGCTGATCGGCTGGGAGTAGTTGTAGCCCTGCGCCCGCGGTCGGCTGCTGCACGGCCGCGCCCTGCGCGACGCCACCTGACCCGAATCCGCCGCCGTAGGAGTACGGATTGCTGTAGCCCGAATAGCCCCAGCCATACATCGGCGAGCCGACGCCCCAAGCCCCGATTCCGCTCGCGTAACCCATGCCCATTCCGGTCGCACCCCAGCCTGCGTAATTAGTTGCCGCTCCAGTAGCCGTAGCCCATGCCCGAATGGTTATAGGCATAGCCCGCGCCGGCGGCGGCACCCGCGTAGGGGTAATCAGGGTGCTGTGTTGCGGTTGGCGTAGCCCGCCCCGGCAGCGGCGGCACCCGCGTTAGGGTAGGCCGAGCCCTGATTGCGGTTGGCGTAGCCTGCGCCGGCCGCGGCGGCACCCGCGGGGTGACCCTGGCTCTGGTTGCGGTTGGCGTAGCCTGCGCCGGCGGCGGCGACCCGCGGCGTTGGGATAGCCCGAGCCCTGGTTGTGGCTGCCGTAGGAACCCGACTGGCTCGCCGGCAGATGCGGCTGGCTGAATGATGGGCTGTGGGTCATGGAACCGCCGCCGTAGCCGCCACCACCACCGTGGTAACCGCCGCCACCCCCATAGCCGCCGCCGCCGTGGTAACCGCCACCGCCGCCGCCACCGCCGCCGTGGTAACCGCCACCGCCGCCACCATAGCCGCCGCGGCCCGCGAGGACGGCAGATGGAAGGGCAAGGAGTGCCACAGCGACGCCGAAGCCCAGTTGTGAAAGAGTGCGATTCATGATGTGGATCCTCGATGAAAGCAGGTTGTTCGGGGTAGGTCTGTTGGCCCTACTTGCTGGGCTCAGGTGGCTTACGCACGATCGTGAACTCGTCGATCCCGGGCATTGCGGCGCCCCCGATGGTCACGTCGACCGACTTCCAGGCCGCTCGGTCCTTGCCCAAACGAGTAATGATATTCGTAACTGAAGCGTGCTTGCCATCCTGGCGTACGCCCTCGGCCTTGATCACCCACTGGTCGCCGTTGCGGTTCCAGTACCCGTCGCCGAAGCCGCCCTCGGAGTCGAAAATCCAGGCCTTGAATTGGTGCCTGATCGGGTCCCAGCCGATCCGCTGCGTGCCGCTTAAGACCGTATGGCCCTGGGTCTTCATCATGAAATCGCGGATCAGGAAGTTGCCGTCGTCGGACCACTTGCAGGACGTGCGGACCACTGCGTCCTGGCTCTCGTTGATCCAGTCGCCGAGTAGCCACTCCAACTCCTTGAGGCGCTCGTGGGGGCTGACGTCCTGGTCGGGATGCTCTCGCACGGAGGACTGGAGCCATTGTCCGTCCTTCTTCACGTAGAGAACCGTGTATCGGTCCACGTCCGTCCCGCCGCCGGCCCGCGTGATCGTGCACCGGCCCTCTTCCTTGGCCACGTCGGGGCTGAGGAAACGAAGGGAATCAACCCGGACCTCCATCTTGCTGCCGGGGTTCGCTGCGAGAGCCTGGGCGAATAAATCCGCGATCGCCGACTTCCCCTGGATCAGGGTTCCATCTTCATCGGTGGACTCGGCGTCTTCGGTGAAGAGCGCTGCGATGGCCTTGACATCGCCCGCATTGTAGGCCCTGACGAATGCATCAGTCGCCGCCTGGACTTGTTTCTCGGCTGGCGTTTTCTCAGGCTTTTCCGCCACGACCTGGCCGGTCATGGCAGTGCTCAATGGTCCCTGGAGGCCCGCGGCGAGACCCAGGCTGCCGAGAAACAGCAAGGTCGACGAACGAATCGCTTTCATAGTTGTGGACTCATGGCTGGAGACAAACTCAGCATGTCCCGCGCTTGGCTCACGAGGGCCAATGTAAACGCCAATTGCATCAAACGATCGAGTTGGCGGACCACCCGTCCACCATCGCGCCCTTCCCGGCGCGAGCGGCTCGCGCCACGAGGCGAGCTCAGACATTCAGGAGCCGGAGAAACCCACCGCACGGATTTGCGTTGAGCCGCGCTATGCTATCATGTCACCGTCGTCGTAGATAGTTCCCGGTTCTTGAGCCTGGGCGGCGCTGCGAGACTTAGAGTATTTCATCTCACTGGACAGATCCCAGCTTCGGTCCTTCAGTTGTTTAGAGCGCTCAAGATCCGCTGCCAGTAGCCTTGCCGCTCGCGCTGGAGTTCGGCGATGCGCTGGGTCAGGCGCTCGTGGACTTGTGACGGGTCGCCCGCGTTTGGCCGATCAGTGGCGGAGGGTGGTGGCGAGCCCATTTGAGCGCGGGGATCGTGCTTGGCGACCCTGGGGCCGCCGATCGCTGGGGGCGGCTTCGGCCCCGCCAAATTGCGGCCCTTCGGTGATTCGCGGGACACAGGCTTGCCGTCACGCTTTTTTTGAGCACCTGACTGGCCCGTCCCGCGATCGTGCGCCGACTGATCGCGGCCGCGCGTCGGGCCGACATCGACTGGTCCAGAGCGATCGCCCAGCCTGGCCTCGAGCGCGCTAGCTCCTGGGTAAGCTGCTGGACCTTGGCGAGCTCGTCGCGCACCGAGGCTAGATGCTGCCCGTGCATCGCTATAAACATCTGCATCATGAACATCATGTCGTTATGGAATAGCTCCATCATTTGCATTTGCTGCTGCCAAAGCAGCATGGGCGTCGGAGCGTGCGACACTGCGGGCTGCCACGGCTCGCCGCCGGTGGGCACGAGCGTGTCCGGGACGAACGTAGTCGTCGGCGTCAGTGATTGCAGGCCGCCGCGCGATCGGTCCCTGGACGGAAGAGCCAGTATGTTCGGCCCGCCGTCGGACTGGCCGTCTCGAACGGCCAGTTCGTTTTTCGCGCCATGGGCGAGATCGGCCCCCGCTTCGACGGGGACGTCATCCCGGCTGATCCGCTCGGGGGCGGTTTCGTAGCGAACGATGAATGTGAACTGGCCAAACTGGACAGCGTCGCCATCGCCAAGCCAGGCCCAGCGCACGCGCTGGCCGTTAACATGCACGCCTTCCCTGGTGAGAAGATCGACCACCCAAACTCCAAGCGGTGTGCGCACCAGTATCGCATGGAACTTAGAGATGCTGTCATCGGTCAAGACGAGCTGGCAGGGGTCGGAGCGCCCTACCAAGGCAATCCACCCGACAATCGGCCACTGCGCGGGCCCGTTGACCATGCGAATGGGCAATTCGAGTGCCGCCCGCGGTGGGGAACCTGCGTCGGTTCGGTCATCGTGCATGGGGGAAAGAACGGACGAACGATCGCTCAGTATCTCCGCGCTCGAGTGGCAGCTTCCACGGCGAATCCGATACGGTCCAATCGTGATGGATCGGGCATAATCGAGCCACCCCTGCGACCGCGGAGCTTCCTCGCCATCCCAGTAGATCTTCGTTCGGCTCTGGAGGTCAAAGACGAACAACTGTCCCGCCACGACCTGGAGGATCGCGTGCCGCCGGCTGACCTGGTCGTCATCCAAGATGAGGTCCGACCGGGGATGCCGTCCGATCAGAACGAATGGAGAATCGAATAAGGAGGTCGTGGCACTGGATCCGTTTGGGCCTTCGCAATCGAGACTGAGCGGGGCATTCAACCCGCAGGCCCTGCGAAAAAGTTCCAGTGCTTGCTCATTCATAGCAGGAGTGGTTTTCCCAAAGGGAGTCAAACGGCGGAGACATACAGCAACGCAGCCGCCAGCCTGCTGATGGCGTAAAAACTCAATTCGAACGAATCCGCGCCGGTTTCGCAAGGAATTATAGGCGAAATACGCGCGCATTGCCGCGCGTAAGCGCGCGCGACACGGCGGAAGTCGTGGCGCAACGATGGATTCACCCGCTGCTTTCGAGATGATGCTATGACGAGCGGGGCAGAGAGATGATGTGGAAGGAAGGGGGCAAGTGGGGAAAACTCGCCCTGGCAGCGGGATATGCCGTCACCGGCCGCTCATTGGCAAGGCCGCCTCAACTGTTCTCTTCAATCCCTTCTCAAAAGGGACAGACGGGCGATAGCCGAGGACTCGGCTGATTCGGTCCAGGCTGGCCAGCGAGTCGCGGACATCGCCGGCACGGGCGGGCTGGAAGTCGGGTTCGAGATTCGTCCCGAAGAATCGTGTTCAAGGCCGCGACCAAGTCGAGGAGCCGGATGCTCTGGCCGATCCCGACGTTGAATACGTCCCCGCCGAGCGGTTCCGCATGCCGCATTGCGGCGAGGTTGGCGGCCACGGCATTGGCGACATAGGTAAAGTCGCGGGTCTGCTGCCCATCGCCGAAGATGGTCGGCCGCTGGCCTTGCGACATCTTCTTGATAAAGATCGAGATCACGCCGCTGTAGGGGCTCGAGGGATCTTGGCGGGGGCCGAAAATGTTGAAGTAGCGCAGGCTCACGCCGTCGAGCCCCATCGTCTGAGCGTAAACGCGAACATAATGTTCGCCGGCCAGCTTGCCGGCCGCATACGGGCTCAGAGGGTTGTGGCAGCATGTCTTCGTGTTTGGGCAGCTCGGTCGTGTCGCCATAGGCGCTGCTCGATGCCGCGAACATGAAGCGGCGCACCCCCGCCAGGCGAGCCGCCTCGAGCATGTTGATCGTGGCGGTCGGACCGCTTTCATGCGATGCCAAAGGTTCGCGGACGGAACGCGGCACGCTGGGGATCGCCGCCTGGTGGAAGACGTAATCCACGCCCGTCGCGGCCCGGCGGCAGACGGCGAAATCGGCGACGTTCCCCTCGATCCACTCGAACCGACCTTCGAGATGAGCAAGGTTGGACAGGCTGACCGGTGGCCAGATTGTCGACCACGCGCACGCTGCAGTCCCCTCGCCCAGCAACGCCTCTACCAGATGGGAACCGATAAACCCGGCCCCTCCGGTTACCAGTGCGAGCTCTGATCTGCTCATGGATAATTGGTTCCACGATTCTCGCTGACCGGGACGAGCTCTAGGCCGAGGACGATTCTGGGCTTTAGGTGCTACCACATTCTGCAAGCGCATTGCGCGTGTCGACGATCAGGGGCGCATGCTGGGCAATCCAGTCCCAATCGTAGGCCGAGTGGTCGGTCACGATCAGCACGCAGTCTCGCGACCGGAGGTACTCGGCGCGTCAGCTCCTGGCTCGACATGCGCAGGTGGGGGTAGTGGCGCATCGACGGTAGGACCGGGATATGAGGGTCGTTGTACTCGACCACCGCCCCTTTCTTCAGCAGGAGGTCCATCAGTTCGAATCCGGGCGACTCGCGCGGGTCGTCGACGTCTTTCTTGTAGGCCATGCCCAGGAGCGTGATCTTGCTCCCCTTGACCGGCTTAGCGGCGGTCGTTGAGGGCGTCGGCGACCTTGCTGACGACGTACGCGGGCATCGACGTGTTGATCTCGCCGGCCAGCTCGATGAACCGCGTGGCCAGGCCGTGTTTGCGAGCCACCCAGGTCAGATAAAACGGGTCGATCGGGATGCAATGCCCGCCCAGCCCGGGCCAGGGTAGAACGCCTGGAAACCGAACGGCTTGGTCTTGGCCGCCTCGATCACTTCCCAGACGTCGATTCCCATCGCGATCGTAGATCATCTTCAGCTCGTTGACGAGCGCGATATTGATGGCGCGGTAGGTGTTTTCAAGGATCTTGCAGGCCTCGGCGACTTCCGGGCTGGAGACGGGCACGACCCTGACGACCACCTTGCCGTAGAGCGCGACCGCGAGCTCCAGGCTCGGCCGGGTCGAGGCCTCCCACGACCTTGGGAATGGTGGGGGCCGAGAACTGAGGATTGCCCGGATCCTCGCGCTCGGGGCTGAAGGCGAGGAAGAAGTCGATACCCGGCTTGCAGCCCCGTGGCGGCCAGAAGCGGGAGGACGACCTCGCGGGTCGTGCCCGGATAGGTGGTGCTTTCGAGCACGACGAGCTGTCCCGGCCGGAGACGCTCGGCGATGGCCTTGGTCGAGTTGACGATATAGGTGAGGTCCGGATCTCGCGAGTCGGTGAGCGGCGTCGGAACGCAGATGATGATGACATCGGGCTCGTCCAGCCGCTGGAAGTCGACCGTGGCCTCGAAGTCGGTTGTCGCGCATCTGGCGGATCGTCGCGTCGGCGATATGCCCGATGTAGCTTTCACCGCGCTCGAGGCTGGCAACCTTGATCGGGTCGACGTCGAAGCCCAGGACCGCGATCCCGCGGTCGCTGAAGGCCCGCGCCAGCGGCAGGCCGACATAGCCCAGACCGATGATCCCGACACGCACCGTCGCTGTTGCGATCTTGGACAGAAGGGCATCACGTGGAGCGGTCGGTTTCAACGCACCCGAGCTCCCCCGTTGGGGATCGAGGTCGGACGAAGGGCATCACACGTTTATAAGATATCGCGCCGGCGATGTGAATTGCGACTGCTGCGCCGACTCTTGGCGAGAACAACGGCGCCGCACTGCGGCGATACGCTACTTCCTGAGGGCCTCGATCGCATCATCCACCTGGCGCCGGAACTCTGTCCAGTCTTCGGCGGGAAACAGTGCGTCGTGGTCGCGCTGGCCGAGGTGAAATGCCGCGAGGCGCCCGTCGATCAACTGGCGCACAGATAGGGCGGTGCGGCTACCGGGCTGTTCGTTCGCAAGACGCGCGAGCGTCAGGAGTCGGCGATAGTCGTCGAGTCCCTCGCGTAGACGCTCGAATTCGACCGACGCGATGAGCTGTCCGTCCGGCGACGAATTGCACCACGCATAGTCGTCCTCGCGGCAGTCGAGCGGGTAATACGGGTCGCCGGCTACGATGTTCCAGTGCCAGGCGATCCGGAATTTCATGCCAAACTGCTTGGCGGCTTTGTACATGTAGGTGCCAAAAGTCCAGCGGTTGCCGCCATTGTAGAATGCCCAGTCGCCGCCGGCCTGATGCAGCAGGTTGACCGACGCCTCGTCGTGATTATTCAAGGCAGGCGCATGGAGGGCCGAGGCCAGGCGAAATGCCCGGTCGCGACGGCTGCCGCCCGAGAAGCTGGTCGCGGCCGTGAAGTAGGGTGGCCCCTTCGGGAACGCCTTCCGGTATGCCTCGGCATTCTCGGCCGACCGAACGAGATCGTCGCCGCCGGGCTCGTCGCCGAGGTTGAAGTAGACCGGGATCCATCCGCTGCGATTTGCGTGATTCTGGACCTCGGAATAGACGGCTTTGATGAACCGCGCGTAGTCCTTGAAGCCAGCGCCGGTCATCTGGTTTGTGTCCTGGTAATACGCATTTATCCCCGACACACCGCTGCCGTAGGTGACGACGGCGAGGAACCCCAGGTCCTTGACGTACTTCATCTGCGGATCAGCCGTCCGGAAATTGAGCAACGGTCTGCCGTTCTGGCTTCCCATGTACGCAATCGACGGCAGGCCGCTAAAGGCCGTGAAGCCGTATTCACGCAGCTTATGTAGGCTTTTCTCGGTCAGTTGCGCGTTGAACCTTGCGGCCGCGCGATCGTCGTCGTACCAAGGCACACCTATCCGGAAGCCGAACGGTCCGGCGGGGATGTCCACCGGGTCAAGGGCGCCGGCGCGCACGCGGAATTCCAGCGGGACCGAAGCGGTCTCGCCCGACTCGGGGCGGATCGTGACATTTCCCCTGTACACGCCGGGCTTGGCGTCAGCCGGGGTGCGCACAGTCAGCCAGAACTGTCGCGTCAGCCCCTGGGGCACGTCGGCGACGCCGCCGGGCATGACGAGCCGAGGTGTGATCGTGTAGATCGACCCCTCCAGGTTGATCCGACTGATGCGATATGATACGAACCCGAGGTCGATCGCACTGGCAGGAATAGATCCGTTCGGCCCGATCAGGTCAGCGGCGCTCAGAGCGACTTTACCGAGCGCGCGCAATGGAAAGAGGCTGACGGTCACCGGCTCGTATTCGCCCGCAAACGCTTCTCCCTTGAGCCGATCGCCTCGCTCACGCTGGAAGGGAGTGTCGTTGTAATAGACATCCTGCATGAAGTCACGCTGAAACACGACATAGCCCCGGCTGCGGTCCGCGCCAGTGGGTTGGAGCGGATCGCCGGCTGCGACATGGAGTGTACGCTTGAAGTAGTTTTCGAAGTGGAAACGGCGCTTGGACTGCACGTACTCCAGGAACTCTTCCCCTTGGGCCGCCTGGGCCAGCGGAAAGACCACGACGGCGGAAACGCAGCACGCCCAATCCTGGCCTTCGAAATCAATGTTCAACTGACCGTCCGACACCACAACATCGAAGCGCTTTTCGTTGAAGTGTGCTTTTTGGTACTTGTCAAACGTGTTATCACTGGGTAGATCCTCGACGTTCCAGAAACGGTAGTACTTCGCTCGGAACGCATTGAAATCCATCGTCTCGTAAACGACCGGCCGGCCTTCGGCGAGGATAGCGCGGCGGCGGTACATTTGGAACTCACCCCAGTAAGCCGACGGGCTGTCGATGTTGACAGATACCCGGTATCGGCCGTTGGGAACGTCGACCGCCAGGCCACCCGCTTCGATGCAAAGGAAGTCTTGGTATAGCGGATCAGGCTGGAGCGCATCGAACGCTCGCCAGATCCGCGCGTTTTTCAGGCCGAATCCGCGGCCGGCGCTGTACTGCGTGTCGGGCGTGACGGCCGTGAATCCGTCCATCACAGGGCTCTTGGTCGTCCCAAAATCGAAGGCGTAGAGGCCCGCGAAACTCGCCCGGGCGGCGGATACGTCCCGATCCAAGCGCACGTTGTCGAGAACCAGAGCGCCGGCCGGCGTGTCGCCGATACTGAAGACCAGCCGGGTGATCTTGTCCAGAATGAGTCCTCGACCCGGCTTGGATTTCTCTCCTACGAAGAGTTGCTTCAAGGGAATGGTCAGGGTACTGCGCCCGGAGGCGCGACCGTCTCGAAGTTGACCCGAGTCCAGTAGCCGGTTGTGGAGGCGTCGCGAATTTCTATGGTGAGGATCATTGGCACCGAAGCGGCGGAGTCAAGCTCGACCTTGAGGTAGTCGTAGCCGAGCCAATTTTGCCGCTGTTCCATGCTCGCGTACGATTTGTCGATTCGAAGTGCCCGGCGCCCCTCGGGCGCCCGGCCCTCGACGACACTGCCGCCCCCGAAGGGATTGCTGTCCTCGAAGTTGGCAATGACCTTGACCGACTGGTCAGCGGCGCCGGCCTCCTGGTCGCCGACCGACGTGTTGCAGGCAAGGCCAACGGACGTCACAACCGCAATTGCCGCCAGCACGAGACGCATCAGAATTCGCATCACGCCACCTCCTCGAGCCAGCGGCTGCGCTCGGACGCCAAGTGCCCGACCGCAACGAACTCAGAATAATTGGACCATGCACCGCGTGCGAGCGATCGGCGCTTCTTACACAAGCGTTCGGGGTCGGGGCTTACGGGGATGCTAGGAAGAATTACGGGACAGCGCGATCTTTGCCATTTCCACGACGTTATTAGGAGCTGACGGCAATGACCTTAACCGCTTATTCACGCAATAACGAGGGCCGCTCGCCGTCACAGCCCTCGCATGACGGCCGGAACTACTAAGTTGGCTGCTGCCGAAACCCCGCCCCAT
The DNA here is from genome assembly GCA_963830625.1 of uncultured Isosphaeraceae bacterium. Lineage (GTDB taxonomy): Bacteria > Planctomycetota > Planctomycetia > Isosphaerales > Isosphaeraceae > CAWHMZ01. Next base: position 320,360 of record CAWHMZ010000023.1, read on the forward strand.
ACCAGTATGGAGGGTCTAAGTGGCCGTGACACGCACCAAGATGAAGATTTCGAAGAAACGTGACAGTAGCGTGTCGCTGTGAAGCGGTGTGTTTCGAAAAGCAAGCGTCAGACCGGCCCGTGTCACGGATCAGGACTTAATCGGCTCATCTAGTCATGCGTGGAACCATTGACTATGCCAAGCTTAGCTTGATTCCCTAGCACAAGACTACGTGAATATGAAGCCATTCATCCTGGGAAGACTCTTGCCTGGAAGTCCGCAACGTCTGCCGGCAGTCGCTAGTGGCTTGCCCTGAATGCTTGACGGTCGCAGATCACTCACGCCGATACTGCTCTCACAGATGCAATTTACGCCGCTGGCGTGTTGCGGCGTCGTGGGCGCAGATCGCTGAGACCTCATCTGCGACAACCCTCAGATCATCACAAACTGAAATCGCGCGTCGTTGCGATTGCAAATCGCCAGCTCGGTGTCTCGGTGCGCCCTGCCGATCGCCGAATAGCGGCGGGAGCAGTCGCCGCGCTACCGGCAACGAGGTGCTGAGGGGTTGCCGTATCACACGGACCGCCGTACGTGGCAGATCTTCCAGCGGTGCGCGGCGTGCACAAAAGGTTGCGGGAAATCACCGAAGTCCCTCGGAGGCGGAAATGAGCGGCGGAGATCACCGGTGGGTTTCCATGAGAGCAAAGCGGCCTGGGACGACGAGCGACGCGGCAAAGAGGCGCCAAAACGCGCAAGGTTCAGGGAGGCCGACCGACCGAGTGCTCTTGAATCTTCAGAGAAGCACGTCCCAGCTCGCATAGCGAATCGTGCCCCCCTTTTATCCGCCGAAAAATGGCGCGGTCTGGAAGGCCCTGACGTGCCCCCTTGAAGCCGATCGCGGTCACCGGCGCCGTGCCACGCCGGTTGTGCTGAAGTTCGGCAATAGACACTATTATAAATATTTGACATTATGATCATATGATGCCTACGCGAACAACTTGCCGAACGCGACGTGCAGGGTCAAACGCGGCTTGGAGCGTTCGTCGCGCTTCGGAACCGCGGCACGTGGGCGTCGGCACGGGACGCCGTGACACTCCCGTGCGAAAAATCAACACTCTGACGCGTCAGACATGAGATAGGGTTCCTTAAGAAGGCGGGTCCTCCTGTCCTGCCGCTTCGATCGTGAAGCGGGCGACCAGCGCGACCATGAATCGCACCCGCTGTCTTGCGACATCTCGATTCTAGCAATTCACGCACCAACCGGAGTATTGCGCCGATGTGGTCACAAGATCGTACGGGCACCGACCGACTTGCGAGCTTCAACGGGTTGACGAGCCGGCCAAAACGCGGTCGTCGAGCCGAGTCGAGAGCGCGACGCCACCACCGATTGGGATACCGGCCGGACCTGAGCGAACTTGAGACCAGGCAGTTGCTGACGGTATCGGCCATCGTTGGCCCGGTGATGCCGCCGGAGACCTTGAACGTTCAGCTTAATGCCGGGTCGGTCGCTGATCTTTCGCAGTTGATGCCGCTCATCAACGCCGAAGGCGGAACCGTGCAATCGACGATGATATCGGGCCTTTATGAGGTGCAGGGGAGCGCCACCAACATGGCCGCGCTGGCGCAGCAGCTCGCGGGCGACGCCGCCGTAGTATACGCCCAGCCGCAGCAGACGCTCCAGATCGCGTCGGCTCCGAACGATCCCGAATACACCGATGGCCAACAGTGGCAACTTAACAGTGCCTGGGGCATCAACGCTCCGACTGCGTGGAATACGACGACTGGCTCCGACGCGGTCGTCGTTGCCGACGTCGATACCGGCGTGAACTACAACTGGTCGGACATCAACGACAACATCTGGATCAACCAAGCCGAGATTCCCGACAGCGTCAAGCCGAACCTGACCGACGTATTGAACGACGGTGTCATTACCTTCGGCGATTTGAACGCCGAGGTCAACGGGGTGTACGTCAACCAGGGGCCAGGCAAGATCGAGGACAGCACCAACGCCGGGTACATCGACGGGTCCGATGTGCTCGCCTCGACGAGCGTCGGGGGCTGGGCCAGCGGCTCCACGCAGGACGGCAACACTTCGTACCCTGACGACCTGATCGGCTGGAACTTCGTCAACAACACCAACAACCCGTCGGATGGGAACGGGCATGGGTCGTTCACGGCCGCAGAAATCGCCGAAGTCGCCAACAATGGGTACCAGGGCGCCGGCGTCGACTGGAACGTGCAGCTCATGCCGCTGGTGGCGTTTAACTCCTCGGGGTCAGGGACCGACACGTGGTGCGCCGAAGCGATCGACTACGCGGTGAACATGGGCGCCAAGGTGATCAATTGCAGTTGGGCGTTCGGCGGGCCAGATTCCACGATCCAGACGGCGCTGCAGTATGCCGATCAGCACGGCGTGATCGTCGTCGCCGCGGCGGGCAATTACACGATGGACAACGACAACACCTTCCTGACGCCGGCGTCGTATTCGGCAGTGGACCCCAACGTGATTGCCGTCGCGGCCACCAACAAGAACGGCACCATCGCGAATTATTCCGACTGGGGAGTCGGCACGGTGCAGTTGGCGGCGCCTGGAACAAACGTTTACGTTGAAGGCCAAACCGATTCCGGCACATCGATGGCCGCACCACTCGTCGCGGGAACCGTCGCTCTCGTGGAATCAGCGCACCCGACTTGGTCGATGCAGCAAGTCGTCGATGCCGTCGTCCAGCACACCACGCCCGACTCGAATTTGTCGGGACTGGTCGGGAGCGGCGGAATCGTCAACGCCGGGTCTGCCGTCGCGAACACCTCGGGGCCGCACGTCACCACTGCTAGTCTAAGCGGTGCGGTCACCGGCGGCAGCCTCAGCAGCATCGAGTTGACGTTCAACGAGGACATCAATCCCACGACGTTCACGCCCTCGCAAGTCACTCTCACCGGTCCAAATGGCACGATCAGCGGCATCAGCGTCGCGCTTACCTCGACCACGAACGACACCCAATTCACGATTTCTTTTCCCACCCAGACCAGCGCCGGGACCTACACCTTGAAGGTCGGGCCCGATATCCAGGACTGGTACGGAAACGAGATGAACCAGAATGGCAATCTCACGAACGGCGAGTCGTCCGACGCCTACGCCGACACGATGTACCTGGCTAAGACGGGCTCGCCGGACGTCTTGAGCGTCACCGGCTTCCCGACAGTCACCACCGCCGGCACGGCCCAGACGATCACGGTGACGGCGCTTACTCCCAGCGGCAGCGTAGACACCAGCTTTACCGGCACCGTCGCATTCAGTAGCAGCGATCCCGATGCGAGCTTGCCGTCGAATTTTACCTTCACTTCTAGCGATAAAGGAACATACACTTTTACGTCTGATGTGACGCTGTGCACGCAGGGCGCGCAGTCGATTACCGTCGCCGATACAGCCAACTCCGCAATCGTCGGCGCCGAGGAAGACATTTGGGTTAATGGTGCGACGGCAAGCTCACTGGTCGTCAGCGGGCTACCCAGCACCGAGACAGCGGGCTCGTCGTTCAACTTCACCGTGACGGCGGAAGACAAATACGGCAACATTGCCACGGGATACACGGGCACGATCGGCTTTTCCAGCACGGATGCCCAGGCAGTACTGCCCTCATCTTACAGTTTCTTGGCCGGCAACGAGGGCACATTCACGTTCAGCGCCACGCTGAAGACGGCCGGCAGCCAAACGATCACGGCGAGCGACTCGACGAACGATCTCTCGGCGACATCGGCTGGTGTCACGGTTGACCCCGGCGCCGCCGTCTCGCTAGTTGTCAGCGGTTATCCCAATCCCGACACGGACGGCACCAGCGACAACTTCACAGTGACTGCGTATGACGCCTACGGCAACGTCGCGACCGGTTATACGGGCACTGTCGACTTCAGCAGTAGCGATCCCAAAGCATCGTTGCCCAGCCCGTACACCTTCAACACCAGCAACGCCGGCAAGTATACGTTTGCAGCGACGCTCAATACGTGGGGCGACCAGTCACTCACCGCAACTGACTCGTCGAAATCGACGATCACGGGCAGCGAGTCGAACATCCTGGTATGTACTCTCGGGCCCCAGTACCTGCAGGTGAGCGGCTTTCCTACAACCGACACGGCGGGCACGTCGTACGCCGTGACCGTCGGGGTTTATAACGGTTTCGGCAACATCGTCACGGGATACACCGGCACGGTCCACTTCACCAGTTCCGACGGCCAGGCCGTCCTGCCCGCTAATTACACCTTTACGTCAAGCGACGCCGGCCAGTACACCTTTAACGTGACGCTCAAGACTGCGGGAACGCAGTACATCGCCGTCACTGATACCACAACGTCGACCCTTACCGGCCGCGAATCGGGCATTGTCGTTCAGCCGGCAGCGGCCCAGTCGCTTAAGATCACCGGGCTGCCCGCGACGCTCGTGCCGGCGACTCCGAACAACTTCACAGTGACGGCGTTCGACGCCTACGGCAACGTCGCGAGCGGATATGCGGGCACGATCCAATTCACCAGCTCCGACAGCCAAGCAACCTTGCCGTCAAATTACACCTTCACCGCCGCCAACGCTGGGGCCGCTTCGTTCTCAGTCACTTTCGCGACGCCGGGCACTCAGTCGCTGAGCGCCACCGACACAGCCACGGCAACAATCACCGGGAGCACCTCGGTCACGGTGACGAGCACCTCGGTTCTGTTCCTCGACTCATTCACGGAAAGCACCCCGAGCACGGCCTGGTCGTTTGTGTCGGGAACATGGCAGATCAACAGCGGTGTACTGAGCCAAACGAGCACGGCGTCGGGCGATCCCAAGAAGGCGATGATCACCAACCAGACCTATCCGTCAAACGTGATGATCACCGCCGAAGTCCAAGTCAATTCCTGGAATGCCGGCGATATGGCTCGGGCCGGCGTTGGCCTCGATACCAATACGAGCACGGGCGATGGCTACAACCTCATCTTTCACGACACCAACCAGGTTCAGTTCCTGGAGGACAACGTAGGATGGGGCAACAGTTACTCGTTTAACTGGCAGGTCGGCGCGTGGTACTGGTTCCAGCTCGAGGAAAACAACGGAAGCTTGTACGGCAAAGTGTGGGCTGCCGGCACTGCCGAACCAACGAGCTGGATGTACGAGCAACCCAACTGGTCCGGCGGCACAGGCGGTGCGCCGGCGCTCAACGGCAGCTCGGCCAGCAGCACCAAAGGGAGTGCCACCGTCTCGTTCGCTAACGTTTCGGTCACGACGACGAGCGTCCAGCCCGATACCGCCTACGCCGGAACGGCGCTCTCCGCCAACGCCGGCTCGGCGGTCACGTTCGGTCAAGCCACCGCGTCGGGAACCGCGCCCCTTACTTATTCCTGGGCCTTCGGCGATGGCACCACCGCCAACGGCACACTCGATGCCACGCACACCTACGAGACCGCAGGCACTTACACCGCAACGTTGACCGTCACCGATGCCCTCGGAATTCCCGCCGTAAGCACGGTCAGTGTGACCGTCGCTTCAACGGGTAGCACCTCAGGTCCGACGGTCAACGCCGGCCCGGCATTCAGCGTAAACGCAGGATCGGCCGCGACGTTCAGCCAAGCGACGGAAAGCGGAGGCACCGCTCCCTTTAGCTATACCTGGATCTTCGGCGACGGGTCACAGTCGTCTGGCAGCCTCAACCCAACACACACTTTCCAAAACCCCGGAACGTACACAGCTACGGTCACAGTCACCGATGCCAAGGACCTCACCAGCAGCAGCTCGGCGGTCGTGACTGTTAACGACGTGGCGCCGACGGTGACCTTGAACGACCCGTCCTCCGGATCGACAGGGACGTCGATCAGCTTCGCGGCCAACGCGACTGACATCAGCCCGGCCGATACGGCGGCTGGATTCACTTACGCGTGGAACTTCGGCGACGGCGGCACGGCGACCGGCGCGGACCCGTCTCATACCTTCGCATCCGCGGGCACGTACACCGTGACGGTCACGGCCACCGACGAGTATGGTCTTTCGGGCACGGCCAGCGGCACCATCACCATCAGCGTTCCGTCGACGTCGCCAATCCTGTTCCAAGACACTTTCAACGAGAGCAAAATCAGCTCGGCCTGGTCGTTCGTGGGGGGAACGTGGCAGCTCAACAACGGCGCTTTAAGCCAAACCAGCACCGCCGCTGCTGATCCCAAGAAGGCCATGATCACCAACGAGACCTATCCGTCCAACGTGATGATCACCGCCGAGGTCGAGGTCAACACCTGGACTGCGGGAAGTATGGCGCGTGCCGGCGTCGGTCTGTATACCAACACCACAAGCGGCGAAGGCTACAACCTGGTCTTCCATGGGACCAACCAGGTTCAGTTCCTCGACGACGGCGTGAAGTGGGGCAACAGCTACTCGTTCAACTGGCAGGTCGGCACCTGGTACTGGTTCCAGCTCGAGGAATCCAATGGAACCTTGTACGGCAAGATTTGGGCAGCCGGTACTGCCGAGCCAACGAGCTGGATGTACGAGCAAACCGGCTGGTCTGACCGCACCAGCGGCGCGCCGGCACTCAACGGCAGCTCGGCCAGCAGCTCAGGCGGGAGTGCCACGGTCTCCTTCGCTGATGTCTCGGTCACGAACACGAGCGTTCAGGACGATACGGCCTACGCCGGAACGCCGCTCTCAGCCAACGCCGGCTCGGCGGTCACTTTCAGCCAGGCAACCGCTTCCGGAACCGCACCCCTTGCTTACGCCTGGAACTTTGGCGATGGCGCCACCGCCAGCGGCACTCTCAACGCCGCGCATACCTACCAGAGCGCAGGCACTTATACCGCGACGTTGACCGTCACCGATGCCCTCGGAATTCCCACCGTGAGCACGGTTACCGTGACCGCCACGGGATCGACTAGTCCAACAGTCAGCGCCGGCCCGGCATTCAGCGTCAACGCGGGATCGTCCGCCACGTTCAGCCAAGCAACGGAAAGCGGCGGCACCGCTCCCTTTAGCTATAGCTGGAGCTTCGGCGACGGCTCCCAGTCGTCAGGCAGCCTCAACCCAACGCACACTTACCAAAACCCGGGCGCGTATACGGCCACGGTCATGGTCACCGACGCCAACGACCTCACAAGCAGCAGCTCTGCAGTCGTGACGGTCAACGACGTGGCGCCGACGGTAACCTTGAACGATCCCTCCGCGGGAACTGCTGGCGTGTCGCTCAACCTTGCGGCGACCGCCACGGACGTTAGCCCGGCCGATATCGCGGCAGGATTCACTTACGCGTGGTCTTTTGGTGACGGCGGTACGGGAACCGGCGCCGACCCGACCCACACGTTCGCTTCGGCCGGAACGTACACCTTAACGGTCACAGCAACTGATGAATATGGCTTGTCGGGTACGGCCAGCGGCACCATCACCATCAGCACGTCTCCGATCCTGTTTCAATCGAACTTCTCCGCCAACACATCCAGCTCGGCGTGGACTTACGTGGGGGGAACGTGGGAGGTCAGTAACGGCGAACTGAGCCAAACGAGCACAGCGTCGGCCGATCCCAAAAAGGCCATGATCATCAACCAAACCTACCCGTCCAACGTGATGATCACGGCCGAAGTGCAGGTCAATTCCTGGACCGCAGGAGACATGGCCCGCGCCGGTGTCGGCCTCTACACCAACACGACCACCGGCGATGGCTACAACCTCGTTTTCCACGACACCAACCAGGTTCAGTTCCTCGACGACCACGTGATCTGGGGCAACAGCTACTCGTTCAACTGGCAGGTCGGCACGTGGTATTGGTTCCAGCTCGAGGAATCCAACGGAACGTTGTACGGCAAAGTTTGGGCTGCCGGCACTGCCGAACCAACAAGCTGGATGTACCAGCAAGCAGGTTGGACAGACCGCACCGGTGGTGCGCCGCGCTTAACGGCAGTTCGGCGAGCAGCGCGGGAGGCAGCGCCACCGTGTCGTTCGAGGAGGTTTCAGTCACGACAACCAGCGTCCAACCCGATACCGCCTACGCCGGATCTGCGCTCTCCACCAATGCCGGGTCGGCAGTCACATTCAGCCAGGCGACAGCGTCCGGAACCGCGCCTTTGTCCTACGCCTGGAACTTCGGCGACGGCAATACCGCCAGCGGCACACTCAACGCCGCTCATACTTATGCTAACCCGGGCACGTACACGGCCCAGTTGACGGTTACCGATGCACTGGGAATTCCCGCGTTCAGCACCGTGACGGTGACGGTCAACGACGTGGCGCCGACGGTGACGTTCAACGATCCTCCCTCGGGAACCGCGGGGACAGCGGTCAGCTTTTCGGCCACCGCCACCGACATCAGTCCGGCCGATACGGCGGCTGGATTCACCTACGCATGGACCTTCGGTGACGGCGGAACGGCAACCGGCGCCGACCCGACCCACGCCTTCTTATCCGCCGGAACATACACGGTGACGGTCATTGCGACCGACGAGTACCGTCTTTCGGGCACGGCCAGCGGCACGATCACCATCAGCGCCTCCGTCGTCGGCGATCCTGTTCCAAGACACTTTCAACGAGAGCTCAATCAGCTCGGCGTGGACTTTCGTGGGGGGAACGTGGCAGCTCGGTAGCGGCACTTTGAGCCAAACCAGCACGGCGTCGGCCGATCCCAAAAAGGCCATGATCACCAACCAAACCTACCCGTCCAACGTGATGATCACCGCCGAAGTCGAGGTCAATTCCTGGACCGCAGGAGATATGGCCCGCGCCGGCGTTGGCCTCTACACCAACACGACCACCGGCGACGGCTTTAACCTCGTCTTTCACGACACCAACCAGGTTCAATTCCTGGACGACTCGGTGCAATGGGGCAACAGCTATTCGTTTACCTGGCAGGTCGGCACTTGGTACTGGTTCCAGCTCGAGGAAAACAACGGAACGTTGTACGGCAAAGTGTGGGCGGCCGGCACGGCAGAGCCAACGAGCTGGATGTACGAGCAACCGGATTGGACGGACCGCACAGGCGGCGCACCGGCGCTCAATGGCAGCTCGGCCAGCAGCACCAAGGGAAGTGCCACAGTCTCCTTCGCTAACGTCACGGTCACGAACACCAGCGTCCAGCCCGATACGGCTTACGCGGGCTCAGCTATTACCACGACCGCAGGTTCGGCGGTCACATTCAGCCAGGCCACGGCCTCCGGAATGGGGCCCCTGTCGTACGCCTGGAACTTTGGCGACGGCACAACTACGACCGGCATACTTGATGCCGTTCACACCTACCAGACGGCCGGCACGTACACCGCAACATTGACCGTGACCGATGGCCTCGGGATTCCGGCGTACAGCACGGTCACCGTCACCGTCAACTCGAGCGGCACTACGGAATCCGTAATCGCTGGGGACGGCTTGATCGCAAGTGTCAACGCGGGATCTGGGGTCGAAACCGGAAATGCAAGCGCGAGTGAACTCGAATCGAGTCATGCCGATGCGACGGCGACCGACGGCAGCGGAGCAGCCAGTAAAATCGGTGCACTCGACCTCGGCAGCGATGACGCCCAGAGCGTGGTTCCGGTCGAGCTCGCCAATTCCTCCGCGAACGCCGCCAGCGCGATCTACCGAAGTAGTCGGCGGCGGCCCGGATGAGCTGATGTCAGACGGCGAGCGGTTCAGGACGACCGGGCTGGGCTCGTCGCTCGGTCCGAGGGAGACATGAAAAGAACGGCGCGTCGGCCGCCGTCGCGCACTAGGGGCTATCGTTGAGTTGCAATATATGTTCCCGCGAAGACCTTCCAATGCCCGCCCACGTTCTCCAAGCGCGTCGGGAGCGGGGCACCGTCCGGCCAGAGCACGACCCGGCCGCCACGAACGTCGTCCGGTCTGATCACCCGAGATTCGCCGTTAGGCATGGTCACGGGATCTCCTTCCTTGAGCCGTCTGATTGGCTTTTCCTCCAGCCGCGCCTTGAGCTGCGCCAACTGCTCGGGGGTGGCCCGCGGGCCGCCTAACAACCGGCCGATTTGCGCGTGGGGTAGTGAAACGGCACGAAGCGTCGGCTCGTCGCCAGCGGCAAGGGCGAGTAGAAAAGTCTGGAGGGCACGTTCCGGAGTGGAGTCGTCAGTTTGGGCCTCGGCTTCCGATGTGGGCGCGGTGGTTTGAACCGCAGCGGCCTGGCTCTTGCTTCCGCGGCGCCATTCCAGCACCCAGCCGTACCTGATGGGCTGGCCATGATACGGCGGGCGATAGTAATTCGAGTAAACCCCGTCGAACACCCAGGTGAGCGCCAGCATCTGCCCGGACCGGGAATCGAAGATGCCCACCCCGGATACCAACTTCATCTTCGTGAATAATTCGTGGCCCTTCCAACCCCGGCCGTCGCCATTGTGGAGGCCGCTGATCCGGCCGCCGTACGCAATGTATGCGGCCCCGTCCCGCACATCGGTCACGCGGCCCATGAACTGGACGTCATCGACTTCATCGGGCCGAGAGAACTTGGCGTCGCTTGGTGACAGGAGCGGCCAGAACTGGCGCCCAACGCTCTCTGGCACAGTCCAGCGCGTACCGGCGCGGGGCTCGGGAGGTGCCAGCGCCGACCAGTCGGCCGCCGAAAGCGTCACGCTCCCGATTTGGGTCGCTCCGATTTGGTCCGGGCGAAGGCGATCGGAAAGCAGGTGTTGCGAAATCTCCTTGTCGAAGATGGCCAGTGTGACGCCGCCGTCGGGCCGCACGCCAATGCCCCGGGAGGCGACCGACGCCTGCTGAAACTGACGCGGCGCCACGTTGCCGAACTTTTTCAAGCCCCCTTGCATTCTCTCCAGGACCAGCCGCGTCCAGGCGCAACTTCGAGGCCTTCGCCGAACGCAGTGGCCAGCACCTCTCCATCAGAGGTCACAAGCCATAGGCCCTGATACTGAATTGAATTCGTTTTGTTATAAACGAGCCGGAAAAAGTCGCCGCCCGCGCCCTTGGCTGCGCTGATCTCGTGGCGGTTGAGCGCGACGGGAACGAAATTGTTGGAGATCAATCGGATGACCGCGCCATCGGACAAAGGGCCCGCACGGAGCCCACCTGCATACCCTCAACACCGATCAATCGGGTCGTCGTCCGTGGCCCATATGAGGATTGGCCGATTCTCGGCTTTGGCCAGGCGCACCCCGTCCTCGAGGTCGACCAGCCAGGGAATCTGCTGCCAGTCGAGATCGCCTGGCTTCATCATGTGCACGTATCGGTATATCTTCGACGCCTCCGGTCCAAGACGGTTCGCACCCGGCTGCGTCGCCGTCGGGGGGTTGCGGCGCGCATCGGTGCGCGATTGACCGCGAGCCTTGCCGGGCACGGTTAATCCCACGCCCACCAAAACGGTTGCTGCGACTGTCAAGCGCATGAAGTGCATGGTCGAAAACCTCCTCTGTCTAACTGACCGCGACATGTTGCACGCCGTTATGCTAGGATATAACTGTGAATAAACTTCTTCGCTGCGCTGCGAACCGCGGGTTGGGTGCCCGCGCCGACGAGGGCGTTGACCTGGAGCAACCACCCTATGTTCGCTGATGAAGCCGCGCTCGCGGCCGCAAACGTGAAGTTATGTTGCCCGCAATGCCACTCTGAGCTCGCGTGCGACCCAGCGGTTACGGCCTGTCCTCGCTGTGGCCGATTCGCGGCCATGCTGGCGGAGAACTTCGTCAGTTTCCTCTCCAATGACCTGTCGATCGCGGGGGCAATCCTAGGCTGGCCGCAGGACTTCATCGAGCGGATCCGCACATGGAACCAAACCGGTACCCGCGACCAGGCCCCGCCTCTCGAGCACCGAGACGAGCTGACACACTACGGCCTGATCGGTCCGGATGGTCGACTCACACCGCTGGGGACTGACATTTACTATCATGTATCGGAGTCGGTCTGGCAAGCGGGGCACAAAGGACTCGATGGTATGCTCGAGCTCGGTGCGATCGGGCCTCGGGTTCGCGTGCTCGACGTGGGTTGCGGTGCGGCACAAACCCTTCGATTGCTTCAACCGGATCGACCCGTCGCGCTCGCTGGGGTAGATGTCGATGTCAAAGCGCTGGCACTGGGATACCAGTTTGCACGGCTCGAGCACGTGCCCGTCACGCTGGCGGCGACGTCGGCATACACTTTGCCGTTTGAGACGGCGAGCTTCGACCTGGTTGTGACCAGGGTCGCGCTCAATTACATGCACCAGCGGCGGGCGCTCGCGGAGATGGTCCGAATGCTGCGGCCCGGCGGCTTTCTATTTTGCCGGGTCGAGCGAATCTGGCACGACTTTGGCCGCATCATGCGGTCACCGTCACCCACCGCGTTGATCTGTCGATTCCGAGACCTGGGGTATGGAGCCATTCATGCCCTGAGCGGGTTGCAACCTGTGCCCGGCAGCACCCTGCGCGGCGGAAGAGCGTTCGCAACGGGGGGCCGGCTCAGGCGCATCCTCGAATCGCTCGGCTGTCGAGTCCAGAGCATCGTCGAGAGTCATAACTGCCCGGCGATGCTCGGTCATCCGACCCAGCTCGTCGTGGTCGCTGAACGGTAACTCGCCGGCAAAGATCGCGGTCCTGGCCCACGAGCCGTGCTCGATCAAGTCGCCCCCGATTGAGCGCACGCGCAGAGCCCGACTACAGTCCACGGCGCTCAAGGCAGTTACCGTTGAACGGCGCGCTCGGGAAGGTCATATCGTGGCGCCAATTCGCTCAACCGGCGCGCTTGGAAGCAAGACGCCCATCGCAGTCAGCATCTCGCGGGTGTGGCGGACATAGGCTGCCTCGTCGAATTCCGAGTTCACCAGAGCGAATCCGCGCGCACCCAGTTCTTGGCGCAACTCTTGATCGCGTACGAGGCGCACGATCTTGTTGCCCAAGTCCGCAACATCTTCGCTGGTGAATAACAAGCCGTTTTCTCCGTCGCGGACGTAAGTCGGGACGCCACCGACCCGCGACGCGATGATTGGCTTCCTCGCCGCCATCGCTTCCAGGAGCACTCGCCCCATCGCCTCGCTGCGCGAAGCGAGCACGAAAATGCTGCACCGCCGCATGAGCTCCAGCGCCTCCTCGTAGCGGACCGATCGTTCGAGCGAGATCGCGCGGCAATCACCCATCAGATGCTCGAGATGCGCTGCGCGGCCGCATCGGGCAAATAGCCGACCACTCGAAGGCGGTAGCCTGGAATCTGGTCCGCTACGGCCGCGAAGGCCTTGATCAAGACGTCGATCCCTTTTCGGTACCAGGGATTTCCAAGCGTCAGGATGTATTTGTCGTCGCTGGTTTCGCCGGCCAGCGCCTGCACCGGAACGAATTCGTGGAAGACACTCGCCGGGATCTTCTTCAGAGCCGGGTAATGATCAAGCTGTTCGCGATAATAGAGTTCGACCCGGTCGCTGTTACGAACGACAAACGACAGCAGCCGATCGGCGCACCAACGCTTGAAGTACGCAATCGAGTCGGCTGGCTTGCTGTTGATCACGAAAGCGTCGTGCGGGACTCCGCAGATCTCGGCGACGAGCTTGGCCCCGGTGAGCCATTTGAGGATCACGGCGGCGATGCCGGTCGAATTTGTGCCCCAACACATCACCGCCGCAAGCCGCTCATTGCGGTGGATCCGAAGTCCGGTGGAGAGATAGAACCACATCGCCCGCAGCGCACGAATCGGAGCGGGGACCGCAGCCCAAAGCATGATGTGGTGCCGGAACCGACCGAGCTCGAAGATCGGGTAGGCACCGAGCTTCTCCAGCGCTTCGCGGGGTGTTTTCCACCAGACCGGCATCAGCGCGTCGCCGGCGATCGCCTCGCTCATGTAGGCCGTCTTGCTGAGGGTCGCGTCGGTTTCTGGTGGGAGCGGGGGCGGAAGGATGTACAGGAAACGTCCCGATTGCTTCACAGGCTTCATCGCAGCGCCGTTCGAAACAGCCGTGCTCACGGGACCAAGTACTCCATCATTTGCCGGAACAGCCGCTTGTAGCCATCCTCGGAGAATTGTTTGACGACGCGGCGCTGGCCCTCAAGTGCCAGCCGGCCGGCCAACTCGGGTTGGTCAAGCAACAACTCCATGCGCGACGCCAATCCATCGACGTCGTCGGCGTCGATCAGCAACCCATGGACGCCGTCCTCCATCAAGTACGGGATACCGTACACGCGGGTCGAAATGACGGCCTTCTTGGCAGCCATCGCTTCGATCAGAACACGAGGCACCCCTTCGGCTCGCGACGGAAGAACAAAGAAGGTACAGCCAGCCATCAGCTCGATGATCTTCTCATGGGATTGGCCAGGGAGGAACTCGATCCGGGGATTGCCGGCGGCGAGCTCTTGGTAGGGAGCGAGGTTGACGCAGTGGCCGACGATCTTGACCGAAAAATCAGGATGCCTGGTCGTGATGCGCTGGAACGCCTTGATGAGAACGTCGACTCCTTTGCGCCGGAATGGAAAGCCCGTGCACAAGGCGTAGCGGCCATCGTGGCCAGACCGTACCTCCGCCAGGTCGGCGATGGTTGTGACGGCAACCAGATCCGGAAATACGAACGTCGGGGGATACTTGCCGGGCGGCAAGCCCTCGAGCTGGTTGGGAAAGTAGAGTCTGAGCGCGTCGGCGCTCTTGAGCATCCGCGGAACAAATGCGCTCGCCAGATAGGGCTTGAATCGGTTGGTGAAACCTCGATCGAAGGCGTGCGCCCCCGTGGGGGGACCCGGCACCTCGACGACGAGCTTAGCCCCCGTTGCGCGGCGAATCAGCCAACCCACCAGCGCAAACATGAAGGGGCCGTAGGCAACGATCACGTCGAACGGGCCGCGTTCCCGCGAGAGCTGAAGGCCCTTCTTGAGCAAGTAGCTGAACTCCCAGCTCCGCCGGACTGGCCCAGGAATGCTCTCGCTCACTGTCGCGTGATAGCGAAACGATCCGAGTGCGCCATCAAACTCGTCGGTGAGCGATCGCCCGCGAAAGTCCTTGCGCCAGCCCAAGTGGGTAGAGATTAATTCGCCCTCGCAGAACTCTGAGATATGAGAATACAGGTTCTTGCGCGGGTCCTGGCTGGGCGGCCACGGACCCGGGCCTATGAAGAGCACCTTGTACTTTCGCGCGAACGCGCGGCTCGGCAATGGCTCTTGTGTGGGTCGACGCTCTACGGTCGTGGTAGTCATGCTGAAGCGACTCCGCTTGAGCTCCTCGACGCGCGTCATCAAGCCGGCACAACGGCCCTGCCGAGTCTGGCGGGTTGAGGTTCGCTGACCGGGCGAGCTTCGCGCCATGCTGCCAATGCCAACGCAGCCATCGCCAGCAGAATCGCCCAAGTCGTGCTGGGGAGAACGAGGCCGCGTGCGATCGATCCCTCGATGCCCCAGCCCCAGGAATCGCGCTCGATCCATTTGAGGAGGCGGCCCACGGGATGAATCGCGAACAGTTGAGCGAACCCGCTCAGCGTATAAAGCCACCGTGTGGGGGCGGCGACACTCAGCGTTCGGGTCGCGACGAACGTCAGCGGCATTGCGAAGATCATCATGTCATAGACACGATGATAGAAAAAAACCATCGAATAAAGGGCGACGAGCGAACAGACTGCCGCGTCGGATAGCCTCCGGAACCACGAGACCTCAAGGGCGAGACACCCGCCGACGACGGCCAAGACCAAGATCTGAGAGCGCGAGAATCAGGCGATGCGAGCGCAAACCCGTTCGATAAAATGCGTGGTCGAGCCCGAGCTGGTTATCGTTGTCGTTATATCCGTAGTAATTGATCCCGCCTTCACCTCCCGTCGCGCGAATCGTTTCCAGCTCAGCCCCGAGGTCGCGCGGAAAATCCGCGAGCGGGATCACGGCAAGGCACATGCCGATCGTCACGACGACTAGCGCGACCCAGGTTTTGATCAATGCGCAGTCTGAGGAACAGGATGAGAAACGGCAGCGTCGTCTGCGGCTTGATCGTGGTGAGGGGCAGCAGCAACCCGGCAAGGTAGGGTCGATTGCGACTCCGCGCGAGCACCGACAGAACCAGGCAAAGGGCGATGAAGATCGACGTCTGGCCGAGCTCCATCGTGGTCGACACCGGATGGCTGAGCACGACGAGCCCCGTGAGTACCCAGACCTCGGGGCGAGCAACGCTTTGGCGCCAGCCCTTCTCGCTCGGTTCCAGTACTCGCGCTGCGAGTGGCACGAGCGCCAGACTCGCCAGGACGTTGAATACCTCCCAAACCATAAATGCGGGCCAGAACGGCATTGCTCCGAAAATCGCGAAGATCGCCACAGAAGTAGGCGGATACGGAAACGGCAAGCTGAACTGTTGCAGTACGGTATAAGGGTCGATCCCGTCTCGCAACATTCTGGCGGCCTCCCAGAAGACCTTGAAGTCGGTGCCCGTCAGCCCGCCGTTGACAAGGAGAACCGCTTCGCGGAGCACGAACGAAAGGACTCCGGCTGCGCTCACCGCCAGCGCGAACCTTCTCGGCACTCGCCGTCCCAGCAGGATGGCGATCGTCAGCAGGAACAGGGTCACCTGAACCGGCAAAATGACGAGCTTTACGAGCAAGGAGCTGTCAATCATGTCTCGGCAACCTCTGGCAAGGCCAAACGCGCGGTCCGCGCGGTGCTGCACAATCGTGGCTGACCGAGGAGACGGCTTGATCATACGGGGCCTTGGTCCAGGACCGTGGAGCCCGCCCAGTCGCCCGGACCCAGAAGCCAACCCATGCCGCGGCGCTCAGCAGAAGGAAAGAGGCGATCCCGGACGTGAGGCGAGATTCTCACCCCGGGTCGGATCCGCAGGCTCACGGCCGGGCGGTCGCGACCAGCCCGGGACCCAGGCCCATCCAGAGGATCGGTGTGGAGAGCAGGCGCACGCTGTCGTCGAGGACGCGGATTGCCGCTCGTCCCGGGCGCGACGTCCAGCGATCCATCGCGCTGCGGCCGGGAACAATTGCGTGCGGCAGGTGCTCTGTGAGCACGCGGTAGCCCGTCGTGAGCCGGATCTGGTGAAATCCCGTCTTCTCGAGGGCCTTCCGAAGGCTCGACGGGTTGAAATGGGATAAGTGCCGGGGGATGTCAAGGTGCCCCCAGTTACGGCCCAGTAAGCGCGATTCCAGCGCCGCCAGGTTGGGCACGCTGATGGCGAGCGCCCCTGCCGGCGCGAGCAACGAGAGGGCACGGCGAAGCGTTTCGAGGGGCTGGTAAACGTGTTCCAGGACATCCCACAGCGTGACGAGGTTGTAGCGCTGGGGTCTCAGTTCGATTTGCTCGAGCTGACCGACGTGGATCGCCTTTCCTCCGAGCCGCTCGGCCGTGTGCCGCGCGGCATCCGCTGAGAAGTCGACCCCCTCAACGTCCCATCCCAGGCGGGCCATCTCGTAGAGGAATTCGCCGTCACCTACCCCTACGTCGAGCACCAGTCCAACGCGCGTGCCGCACAGCCGGCGCACGATCGCCAACTGCGACTCAAGTCTTCTGCTGTACCGGCGACGACCAGACGGCGAGAAATAATTATAAATCCCCTTCAAGTAGCCCTGTTTCTTCGGCGCGGCCGGGCCCGCTAACAGGGTCGTGTAATAACTGTCCGGGTAATAGCGGTCGATCTCATCGGGATTGGGCCGCGGGGAGAGGAATGTGAGCCCGCAAGCTCGGCATCTGACCAGACCGAACAGCGGCTCCGGAGCCCCGAATCGTTGTGGCTCCAGGGCCTGATAGATCGTCGCGGGTTCGGTCTGGTCGCACAACAGACACGCGCGAACAGAACCAGGCATGTGCGACTCCGGAAAGACGGGAGGAGCGAACCGGCCGCGTTTCGCGGGTACGGCCCACCCGGGGCCGAGCGAGGCGATGGTTGAGATCTAGGGTTGCGACCGAGGTCGCGCGCTGAGAGCGTGTTGGGCGCCATTGCGTCCTGCCGGCGTGCTGAGCCGGACTGGCCGTATGGGATCTTGCCCCACGATCGCGAAGCACGACCGCTGACCCAGACCCAAAACGCGACCCAGGCAGCCGCATTGAGGACCAAAAACGAGGCAATTCCCGCTGCCAGTCGCGACCGCGCCGCGACAGGGGGCCAGCAGCCCGCCAGGCCCAGCAAGTAAAAGATCACCTGACTCCAGCAGGCGACCGAATAGAGGGACCCGGGTACCATCGCGGCCGTGATCAGCGCGGCCAGCAGGGCCCAGGGCACCAGCAGACGCAATGCCCGGTGGGAAACGAATTGCCACCAGAGCCGGTTGCGCCAAGGCAGGAGCACCGTGGGCATGAGGGCCATTAACTGGAAATTGCCCGCGAGTGTCCGCACTTTGCGGCGATACTCGTCTCGGGTCTTCTCGGGCAGGCGATCGAATGCCCTGGCGCGCTCCTGGTGCACGACCCGATAACCGCGCATCGCAACCGCGAGCGGCCAGTAGACGTCATCCAGGATCGTCCCCGCAGGCAACACCGGGAAAAGCTCGCGGCGAACGGCCGAAACGCACCCGGTGACGCTGACCATCGAATCAAACCGGCTCTCGGTTCGACGCAACCATTTCTCAAACCGCCAGTATACGCCGACACCCGCCATCACACCCGGCGCAGTCTCCACGACCAGATCACCGCTGACGGCGCCGACCGCTGCGTCGGCAAAGGGAGCCACGAGCCGGTCGATCGCGTCGGCTGCCCATGTCTGGCGAGCGTCGGCGAGAACGAGCAGGGGATTCCGCGTAATCGCGTAAGCCCGATTCAAGGCCATCGCCTTGCCTTGCCTGGGCTCTTGCACGGCGATCGACACCGGGACTATCTTGCCGGTCGTCTCAAGCGCGCGGTCGGCCGCGGCCCGCGCCATCGCGACCGTGCGGTCGACTGACCCGTCGGAAATCACAATGACCTCGCCGCCCGCGGGTCGCGCCGCGACCAGCGCGACGAGCTCGTCGATCCGCGCCGATGCGCGACTCTTCGTTGTGCGCCGCCACGACGACCGAGATCGGCGGCTGTGGCTCCAACGCGCTCTCGCGCGCCCGCCCGGTCCGCAGCCGTGCGGCCAAGCCGAGGATCAGCGGATATCCCGCGTAGGTGTAGACGACGCAGGCCGCAGACAGCCAAAAGAGTGACTCGAGTATCGCCATCACTGGCCGTTTGCCCTGTCAGCGCCGAAAGTGCCGTTCATCGAATTCGAGCTCCATGTACGCGACGATTCCCTGGCATTCAGACCCGACGAGCGGATTGGCCGTGCTTCGTGGTGGTTATGCAGAATCGCGAGGAGGATGGCCGAGCGGGTCAGGCGTGACGGGCCTCGACCCAACTCCGGCCAGCACAACATCGTCGGCGTCCTGGAACTGGCGACGATTTTGGTGCACCCGATCAGGGAATGCGCGCGTGAGGATTGCCGCGACGCCAAGTCCGCTAAAGACAAAGAGGAAAATCGTCGAGCTGATTTGGTGCCTTGGCTCGGCGTGCAAAACCAAAAACGCCACCGTGTTTGCAGCCACGACGGCCAGCCAGCTTAGAGGAATCGCGCCGAGCCTGTTGTTTTTCCAGGCAACCACGACACCCAATACAAAGAGCGCCAGCAGCCCCAGGTAGAGCCGTTTCCACCCGATGAGCAACCGGGGGTGGGACTCGTCGTCAATGGCCCAAATGGCGGAGGGAGAACTCCACAACAGAAAAAGATGCTTCGGGGAGTTATACAATTGCGTGAGCGGATGGTTTTTGATGTTGGCCCAGGCCGCCGCGGCCAGCTTCCGGTCTATTTCCAGCAAGTCGCCTTCGTTCCGCACGACCACGATCGACAAGTCGGGCGTCGACGCCGGCATGCCTTCTACCCGATCGCGCGCCTCGTGACTGGCGCGAGCCGGCGAATCAGGCCGGTATTCGGGGTCCCAGTATGGGCCGGTGATCTCGCAATACTCCGGCGTCTGTGTGATGGGGACGGGCCCCGGCGTCCCCGCTTGCGCAGGAAACCGAGGAGCGTGCGGGTAGGTTCCGGCGAAGAACTGCAGCCCCCCCATCGGCACGCTCGGGACGAACGCTCCGTAGACCTGGTAATTGCGCACGACCCACGGAGCGGCGACGACGAGGCCAGCGAGGAATGCGACCGAACAAACCGAGAGCCGTTTCCCGATTTGAAATCGTCCAGTCGTCACGGTCGGAAGCACGAGTGGAGCAAGGACGAGGGCCGCTTCGGGCCGCGTAAGGCCGGCGGCACCCCAGGCCAGCCCGAACCCAAGCGCCGTCAAAAGACGAACCGATCGATAGAGCCGCAGCGCCGCCAGAGCTGCAAGTGCGATCAAGAAAAGATACAATGTTTCGCTCATGGGTCGCGCGGTATGCACGATCACCGACGGGGACAGGGCAAACAGCAAGGCCCCGCTCAAGGCGGCGCGGCGGCCGAAGACTGGCTTGGCGATGACGAACAGGAGCCCGCAGGTTGCCACCGAGAGGATCACCTGCGCGACCAGAGAGCGCAGCGTATCGGGCGGAAGTGGGAACAAGGCTCCAGACAGCCGCGATGAACAGCGGATAGCCCGGTGTTCGGAAACACCACTGGCGCAGGGGCGTCGGGGCAAACCCCTTGCCCTCGAGAATATTTTGCGCAATCTCGATATAGCCGTCACCAGGGACAAAGCCCAGGGTCATTAAGAGCCCACAGGCCATACCCCACGCGCACGACCAGGCAAGTCAGCAGAACGACGGCCAGAGGGTTGCGCGCGCTTGGTTCGTTTCGCTTTGCATCGGCACCTGTGGGGGGCTAAGCATTGCACCAAGTCTCCTGACGCGCCTCTGCTGTCCTCCGGTGCAACCAGCCTGTGAGCGGCTCCACAAAAAGCAAGCGGAGCGTTTGAACTCCCCAAGGGAGCCAGATGACTTCCAGGGAGATGCGCCCGCGCGTCAAGTTGCCCCAATAGATTCCCACGATCGCGAAGTCGGCTAGCGTGATCGCCAGGGTTGCCCCCAATAGCGGGGAATATCGGACCGTCCTGAAGACGACGCCGAGGAGAACCAGAACGACCAGGCTGCCATACGTCATGAGCAGCAGAATTCGGTAGAACCCGCCGGACTTGGTGATTGGTGTCAGCCAGTGCGCCCATTTGTTAAGAATCAGGGTGGAATGACCTCGGGATGGCCCCGCAAGTAATCGCGAGCAGGAGCGAGACCAACGGCATCCTGTATGCCGACAGTTGGTCTCTGAAGTTTAAGCGCTCGTGGACCAATCCCGTCCCATCGACCAATCCGACCGCCGCTCCGTAATAAGCGGCCGCATCACCGCTCTCGACGTGCTCCAATCCCTGCGGTGCGGCCAGGCCGATCCGCAAAGCCAAAGCCAGCAAAAACAGCGCGGCCAGACTGAGTGGTCTTCCGACCAACTGAGCAGCCGGTCGCGGCCGCCGCCCGCCGCGTCTGGGGGGCGACTGCTGTCGGGCGGCATGTGCGCACAAGCGACCGGAAGTGAATCCTGATTCGTCACGATTGGACTCTCGTTGAATCAGGGCACCGTCGCCAGACAAGTTCCTCGCAGACCTGCTGGAACCGGGCGGCTTGGAAGTCGAACGTGAACTCGGCGCGGATCCGCTGGCGCCCCAGCGCGCCGATCTCGCGACGCTTCGATTCGTCCTTCAAGACCTGGAGGATGCGTGCCGCCAGGGCCGGCGGGTCTCCCGGACGAACAAGGTAGCCGTCAACGCCGTCTTGAACCGCCTCCGGCGTTCCACCCACAGCCGTGGCGACCACGGGGACCCCGGCCGCGTACGACTCGAGCACCACAGTAGGAAGCCCTTCGGTAAATGATGGGAGTACCGAGAGGTCCCAGTAAGGGATGAAGCGGTCGAGATCGTCGCGGAGACCGGCCAAGATGAACCGCCGTTCCAACCCAAGCTCGCCGATCCGGCGCCGGATCGCATCGCGCAATGGTCCGTCGCCGAAGTGAATGAAACCGGCGCCGGGGTCGGACCGAGCCACGATCGCCGCGGCCTCGACCAGAACGCCAAACCCCTTCTCGGGACTCAACCTTCCCGCCGAGCCGACAATCCGCTCAGGAGTGCTCTGAAACATGTTCTCCAGCACCAAGCGATCTGCGGGATCGGCGCGGTCGAACCGCTCGGGCTGGATCGCATTGCGGATGACCGCCACCCGATGGGCCCGCACCCCGGCCTGGCGAACCTTCGCGGCCTGACCCTCCGAGACGCAGACGACGCGATCCATCCTGCGCAGACAGGCGCGATCGAGCGCTTCATAAACACGCACCTTCCACGTCTCGGCGGTCCAGCCATGCGACAGGGCGATCACCGGCATCCCGGCGCGGCGCGCCGCCAGCAGGCCGACGATATCGGCCTTGTAGCCGTGGCAACACAGGACGTCGATCTTGAACTTCTGCAACCGCTCGGCGAGGTCCGTCACCATGGCGGCGGCATGGGGACTGTCGTGCGCAAGCGTGACGGCCTCGAGCCCTTCCCGAGCAAGCACGCGGCGAAAGGCTTGGCTCTTTCCTCGGTCGGCGAACAAGCAAAACAGCGGCTGCCAAGCTCGCCCAAGACTCTGGGAAAGCCCGACCATCAGCCGCTCCGGGCCGCCGAAGAAGGGAGACGTCGCCAGGTGCATCACAATCATGGCTTTGAGGTCAGCTCACATCGCGGAGGCGTGCGGGTTTTCGAACGCGGCCACCCAATCGTCGCGCGCACGTTCTCGAAAGCCGATCGCTCGAAGGTCGTCGAAGAGCTTCTCGGTGCGCACCGGTCCGAGAATGGGGGGATGGAACTCGAAAATGAACCACCTTATCCGCAACCGCAATACGTCGGGTTCGCGCTCGACCAAAGTCGCCTCAGCCCCCCCCATGTCGGCGACCAGACTGGCGGTCGGAAAACCTGCCTGATCGAGGATTGCTGCGAGCGTGACGGCGGGCACCCGCGTGCTCTGCCCAGCCCCAGGTGCTACACTTCCGGTCAGGAACGTGGGACCGACCCTGATAGAAATCAATCCATTCCGAATCATAGCCCAAAGCGGCGTGATGCACGCTGAACCGGCAGTGATTCAGTCACGGTTCAGTGACAGTGTCTGCACGAGAGCCGAGTTGGCCTCGATGACCACGTGCCGCTGGGGGTGCGACAAGCAGCGGTTCGTGAAGCATGAGACCACGCCAATGGCCCCACCCAACTCAATTACCGGCAGTTCGCGAAGTAAGAAATGCTCACTTAATTCAAGCTCCGGGCGTTCGTAGCTGCCGTCAAAGAGCGTACTCTTCATGCGCACGCCGATCGTGAGGTTGTCCACGGAGAACACGAGGTCGCCGATCGCCACGCGATTCCCGCCGGCTTCGATCTGCCGGCCGATCCACCACGCGCGGAAGACTCGGCGCAGCAACCGGGTCGGGCCCTCGTCGCGAGCTCGCTCCCAGAACCCGGTCTATCATGTGTCGCGCGGCCAGAGTCGATGCCGCCGAAGAGGACTCCCCAGAACTCGCTCGTTCAGCGAACGCCCGCGCTCGAGCCGCGACGGGCCCTGCAAACGCGTCATGCTATTGAGCGAGCAACTGCTCGTTTCTGGGTCCATGTGCCAGAAGCGCAAAGCCATCCTGGCCGCCGGCGGTCGGACCGTATTCGAAGGGCGCAAAGAACGAGTGCAGGTCTGACCAAGAGACCTTTTCGGCATCTCCCTCAACCCAGTCCCAGTCGGCTTGGGGCCGCGAACTGAAAACGCGGGTGGAGATCCAGACGCTTCCGCCCTGCGACCAAACTCGGTGCACGGCCTTGGCAAACGTTTCCCGCCATTTCGGCGCACTGCCGTCTCCGAGCGTGATGAGCAGGTCGACTTCGAGGTGTCCCAGTCGCGCTGCGTCGATTCCGCGGCTTGCCTGCGCCAGGCTGTCTTGAAGGGTCACGACAAAGACGCGATCTCCCGGGCTCGTTTTGCGCACGATCTCCTCGGTGCGTCGCTCGAGCTCGAGGCGATTGCGCTCGGCCGTAGCCCGCGACAAGACGGGGAGGTTCACCACGCTCATACCGGCAACCAAGAGGAGGACCAGTCCCGAGAGGAAGCGGACTGGCCGACCTCCGCCGGGAACCACGGCCCACGCCGCGAAGACAAGCGGATAGACCGGCATGTAGCGCTCGACGTCGCCACCCTGCCAGCTCACAGCGAACGCAAGGACGGGAATGCCGGCAAGGAGTGCCAGTACCAGGAGCCGGCGCTCTGCCTTGCCGCGCAGGAGGGCGACGACGGTGGCCAGCAGCACGGCATAAAAGAACCCCAATTTCACAAGACTGAGGCGGGCCAGGTCTGCCAGCGTCACCACATTGTACGGGTCCTTGAGCAGGTATCGCTTGAAGAGAATGCCGTCTTTGCCCATCGAGATGAAGGAGCGCGGCAAACCAAAGACCACCCGCGAGACTCCTTTGATGTTAACAATATCATGCGTTGACTCTGAGATCCATGACCTGAGGCCGGCAAGGTCGGTGATCCCGAGCTGCCCGAGCGCCAGCAGGTAAGCCGAGCCGAGCACGACGCCGAAGGTGGCCGCCACAAGGGCGACACCGACCAGGCGACGGCGCTCGAAACCGAACCACACCAGCGGAAACGCGACAACCGCCGGCGCCACCAAGACGTACGGGACCCAAAAACCCACCGCGAGTGCCAGCGCTGACCCGGCCCCGATGGCGACAGCCGCCGGCATGGTCTCGCGCCGCACCACCAGCGCGAGCGCGATCAGCAAACAAGCGAGACCGGGAATGTAAGAGCTCCCCGAGTGAGCAAAGTTGAGAACGCCGAAGCTGACGACGTAGGACAGCGTGACCACCGCGACGGACCAAGGCGCCGCGCCGAGCCGGGTCAGGAAGCGATTGAGCGCAAGCGCACCCACCAGACCGGCCAGCCAGTTCCACGCCATCAACAACCCGATCACGCGGCCCTGGGTGCCCGTCGCGGTTGCCGCCTGGACCAGGGGACCGGCGATTTCGTACGTGAGGTACCCGAGCGGCCGCCACAGAAGATGCCCGAATTCCCAGAGTGCGCGGCTGTCACCGGCCACGGCCGACTCGATCGAGGACGCATAGTCGACGGTGTCGGCCAGATAACGGGCGGATGTCTCGGCCATAATGACCGAGTAAAGCACCGCGGTGCCGAACCACCAGGCGTGACGGTCGACGCCGACTTTTGCCGCACTGCCGATCAACGACCTAGCGCTTCCGGCCGTCATCTTGGAGCTCGCCCCAAAGCATCTTGCTCACACATCCTGGCCCGATTACAACTCACCCGCCGAGCAGCTCAAGAAACAGCAGACTGCGCCGTTCGGCGGTGCGGCGCTAAGGATTCGTGTTCCACACATGACAGCCAGACACGTTCGAGCCGATCGGCAAGCGCGTCCCAGTCATAGCGATTAAGTACAAACTCTCGGCTGCGTCGGGCCATCGCGGACGCCGGATCTGGGTCTCGGAGGGCCCTTAAGATTGCGTCGGCCATGTGAACGGGCTCGGCTGCGATGTAGTGCATGCCGGATCTCAATTCCAGTCCCTCCGCGCCGACGCGAGTCGAGACCACCGGCAAACCAGCCGCGGCGGCTTCAAGGATCTTCAGGCGCGACCCACCGCCGATCCGCAAGGGCACGACCATGAGCGCACTTGTGGCCAGGAACGGCCGGATATCGGGAACATCCGCGTGCAGCTTGACGCCGTCGATCTCGGCGACCTTGCGAACAAGTGCCGGCGGCGGCCTGCGACCCACGAGCCTGAGCCGTGCGGTCGGAAGGGCGGCACGGACGGCCGGGAAAATCTCGTCCAGCAGTAAGCCAACCGCGTCGAGATTCGGACGCCAGTCGAGGCTGCCGAGGAAGAGGATGGCATTGGGATCGGGGTCTGGCCGTATCGTCTCGAAGGAACTCCGGTCAATGCCGTTATCGACCACATCGACATTGCGCCCGCCGAACCGATCCTTGATGAGCGCTGCATCCTCGGAGCTGACCGCCACGACCCGCGTCGCGGCGGCAAACGCTCGACGCTCAAAAGACTCAAACTTCCGCCACTGCTCGCGAATGTATTCGCGCTTCAGGAGGTTGGGCTCGGTCTGCGTGTACCGCTGCCAGATCAGCGACTCCACATTATGCGCGATCACGACCTTGGCGGCACCGTTGAGATCGACGAGCGTGTCGATGAGAGCCGTCGCTTCGGACTGCCACACGTCGATTCGCTGACGCGACACCAGCGAGCGCACGGCCTCACGCAGGCTGCGGCTGCTGTGCGAGGCCACGGAGTAGGGGAGTGCCGAAGCGAGGTTGCCCAAAAGACGCCCGTAGAACCGTATGCCGGATTTCGCAGGAACGGGCCGATCCACCAAGATCGTCGCGATGCCCTGGTCGCCCAAGAACCGCGCCGCTTCATCGGCTTCGTCGTTGTGGTGGGAGATGAACGTGATCCTGTGTCTGCGCCCCAGGCGCAGCGCGAGGTTCAAAGTCCGGATGCGGTTTCCGGCCGTAGCCGGATAGGGCAGCTCCGAGGCTACAATCGCCACGTTCAATGAGCGCGTCAACTGGATTCACTCCGCGACAGGGGCGAGTGCGGTCGGTCCGGTTCTGGGAGCAGACGGCCGCCGCGTGGAATCGGAGCGACCCACGCGGCTTTTGCCGTCGCAGTAGAGCGCTTCGTACTCGCCAACCATCCGGCGAATGTCGAAGCAATGCTCGGCCCGGCGCCGCCCGGCACGCCCCATCCGATCGCAGCGGTCGTGGTCGTTCCACAAAGAGACCATCGCATCGGCCAATGCGCCGGGATCGGACGCTGGCACCAGCAAGCCGCTTGAACCGTCATCGACGACCTCGGGCAACCCGCCAACCCGCGTCGCAACGACCGGCAGGCCGCTGGCCATCGCCTCGAGCGCCGTCAACGGGATCCCCTCGGAGCGGGACGGCAGGGCGAACAACAGCGCTCTTGCGAGTACCGCCGGGACGTCATGCATCTCGCCCAAGAACGTCACGCGATCCTTGATGCCCAGGCTTTCAGCGAGGCCGTCCAGGTCTGCCCTGCACGGACCGTCGCCGGCCACCTCGACGCGAAAATCGGCAGCACGCTGGATCGCCAGCGCTGCCGCGCGAACCAGGTTGGCGACGTCTTTCTCGGGACTCAAGCGCGACTGCCACGACAGAACCGTTCGCCTGGGGACCATGGTAGCGAAATCGACTCAAATCGATCCCGTTGTGAATCGTGCTCACGAAGGGAGCTCTGATCCCCTGCTTGCACGACAACTCAGCGACTTCGGCGGAAACGCACACGAAGCGATCGACAAGGCGGGAGAGATAACGGAATATCTGGGATTGGCGGCGAGTCGCGTGGATATCGCGACCGTGCCGTGTGTGCAAGAGTATGGGAACACCGGTCAAATGCGCCGCCGGTCCGGCGTAAAAAAGGCGCGCTGATCATGGGTGTGCACAACCGCAGGCCGCCAGCGTAAAAAAAACGCGGCGAGTTTCACCACAAGATTCGGTCGCAGCCCGCTGGGCTGATCAAGCGCGGTCACCGGCCAGCCGAGCGACTCGATCTCCGCCGCCAACTCACCCCTGGACCCCAGCGAGACGAAAGCGAGCTGGAACTGTTCGCGGTCGGCATGCCGCGCGAACTCGACCAAGAGCTTCTCTTGGCCGCCTATGTCCAGACCGAAGGTGACGTGCGCAACCCGCAGGTAAGCGGGCGCTCTTCCGGTGCGATCAGTGTCCATCGCGACCGACCTACGTGCCTTTCAGCTCGCGCCACATCAACCGGACATTCGTCATCACACTTTCCCACGCCAGCACGCGAATTGCTGCCGCATAGCTCAACGCACCCGCGGCGATCAAGATCCCGAGCCGCACCGTTCCGACCGGCAAGAAGCGCAAACGATAGCCGGTCGCGGCGACCACCAATGCCATGAAAGCGGCGGAGGCCCAAAGCGGGAGCTGCGAGTTGAGCACGTCGCGGGCGCTGACGCCTGTGATCGACCGCGTAGTGGCAATCAAAAGCAGCACCATGATCGGATAACAGATCGCCCATACCGAGGCGACGCCCACGACTCCCCAGAGGCGGCCGAAGAAATAGAAGAGCGGCGGGTAAATGACGACGCTCAGCGCCGTGAACCGAAAGTTGACGTCAGGGCGCCCGAGCGCGTTAAACACCACGTCGATCGAGCTGCCGAGAATCATGATCACTCCCGCCAGGCTCATGATTTGTAGCGGCAACACGGCCGGCAACCATTTCTCGCCCAGGACCACGCGAACGGCGTCGTCGGCCGCCAGCGCCAGGCCCACCAGGGTCGGCGTGGCCACAAAGCCAAAGAGGATACAGAGCCGCAGATACCAATCGCGAATCCGTGCGCGATCGTGGGCGATGCGGCAGAAAACCGGGAACGAAACCCGGTTGCACGTCGCGACCAGCTTGTCTACCGGCATCGAGATCAGCATGAAGGCAAGCGAATAATAGCCCAAAGCAACCGGGCCCAAGAGCCGTCCCACGACGGCGTAGTCGACATTGCGATAGGCATACCAGCAAAGCGCGGCGCCGGTGAAGTGAACGCCGTACGAAACGATGGGGTTGCTCCATCCGCCCGGCCAGCCCAGCCGCGGCACCCAGGCCGCCTGCCAGGCAAGCACCGGAACTTCGAGGAGCTTCGGGACGAGGAATCCGATGGTCAAAGCCCAGTAGCCAAACCCGGCCAGCGCCAAGCTGAGGACGACGCAGCCCTGCACGATCACCGACATCATGCCGATCGTCGCCGAGCGTTTGAGCTGGAGACGACGCTCCAGCACAGCCAGGGACACAGATCGAAACGGAATCAAGAACAGACTGAGACCAACGACCGGCAGAACCAGGGCCAGCTCGGGCGTCTGGAGCGCCTTTGCGGCGGCGCCGGCGCAAGCGAAGAGCAGGATGTACATGACCGACGAGCACATGAGGCTGAACGTGAATCCGCCCGCGAGATCGTCGTCGCTCAACTGGGTTTTCTGAACCAGAGCCCGGCACATGCCGGCTTCGGCCAAAATGTCCGCTGAGACCGTGAACAGTCCGGCGGCGGTCACAATTCCATAATCGTGCGGGAAGAGTATGCGTGCGGTAACGAGAGTGGCGACCCAACTGAAAAGCTGGACAATCAGCCGCGCGGCGAACACGAACGCCGCTCCCCGCACGGCGATTCGCCGCAACGATGCAACTTCGATCGTCGCCGAGTAGTCGGACGAATCGACCCCGCTCGTGCCGGTCGCGGTGATCTCGGCGGCAGCAGCCGCAGTCGTCGATGGCACCAGAGTTTCGTTCACGGGCGACCACCCCGTACCGTGCTGCGGCTTGCGGCCCGCTTGCACTGTGCGACTTCGTGGTAAAGCTCAAGGTGCTGCTTGGCGATGATCGGCGCCGAAAACCGTTCGAGGCAACGGGCGCGCGCGGCGGCGCCGAAGGCCGCCGCCGTCGACGGCTGCGTCAGGATCGTGATGATCGCGCGTGCCATCGCCTCGGGCTCGTTGGGTCGCACGAGCAGGCCGTGAACCCCCGAGTCGATCATCTCCGTCGGCCCTCCCTCATCCATCGCCACGTAGGGTCGGCCGCAGGCCATTCCTTCCAGCACGACCGTGCCGAACGGCTCCGGTGTGGTCGACGCATGAACCAACACCTCGCACGCCCTCATCAAGGGCGCAATATCGGCGCGGTAGCCGGTACACGTGGTCCTCTCTGCGATGCCGAGATCGCGAATCAGCTCCTCGAGCTCGCCTGCATAGCCCGGCCCGAGGTCAGTAAGATTGCCGACGAGCATCGCGTGAGAGTCGGGCACCGCATCCAGCACCAGACGCGCCGCCCGCAAGAATACCGGGTGGCCCTTCCAGCGGACGGCGCGGCCGAAGATTGCGAAGACCTTCCGCCCGCGCGGTATGCCGAAGAGCTGCTCCAGGTCAGCAGGTGGAACCGCCGGGCTGAAGTCGTCGGTGTCGACCGGATCGGCGATGTACGCCAGCTTGCTCTCGGGAATACCCAGAACATTCACGAGATGGTTTTTCACCACTTGCGAGCAAACGATGTAGCGGTCGACAAGAGGTCGATAGGGTTTAACATATCGCGATGGATGGGCGTACCAGCGGTAAGAGGCGACGCACGCCGCGCCGCTGAACCAGCTTCCCAAGGCTCCGTATATCTGGTGCGTCAACCCGTTGTTGAGATGGACAACGCGGGCGCCAAAGGCCCGCAGGAAACGAGAGAGGCGGTAGGCCGCCGGCAGATCGCGGCGCACCAGGTTTCGAGCGGCATTCCATGCCAAGTTCACGACGTGCCCCTGCGCGAACGTGGCGCGCGCATCGGCAGATGACAGGAGGCGAAAGCGCCGGCAACGCGGGCGTTCAAGTATTCGGGCGGCTGCGATGAAACGAGAGCCGCAGAGTGGGGCTCGATCTCGTTGGCATACTTCACGAGATTGAGGCCGATTTCAAATGCACCTCCGTAGCTCTCCGTGAAGTCGACGACGGCGACGCCGAAACGATTGTCTTTTAACCCGCGCTCTGCGACCGCCGGCGGGGCCATCCGCGGAACGGCTCTGTCATCGTCGACGCAAAGGGCCGGAGCACCGCCCGCGTGATCGAGGGAATGCCCGCTACGCGGCTCGGAGTTGCCTTTCATCAGCATCAGAAGCTCAACACAAGTCTGCAAAGAGGGTGATCGGGGTCAATGGCCGTAATTTCCGGGGGCGCTGCTCACCGAGCGACGCCCGGGCAGCAGCACGGACCGCGCGCGGCGGATCAGCTCGGCGAACCCGGAGATCTCCGCTTCGAATTCGATCTCGCTGACGGTTTCCGAGTCAAGGAACCGCCGCAGGCCGAACCGAGGAGTGCACCGGTCATTAAGGCCCAGTTCGCAGGTCGTGGCGCTCGCGATCGCGCAGGCCTCGAGCCAGGGCCATTGATCGGGCGTGTAGACGCCGCTGGGATAACAAAGGTGGTCACACGGTCGCCCCACGATCGGCTCCAGGACGGCCCGATTGTCGTCGATCTCGCGCCGGACCTGCTGCTCCACAGGCGGGAACTGGTGCCGGTGCGTGTGGAGCTGGATGTCCCAGCCCA
Organism: uncultured Isosphaeraceae bacterium; assembly: GCA_963830625.1. Lineage (GTDB taxonomy): Bacteria > Planctomycetota > Planctomycetia > Isosphaerales > Isosphaeraceae > CAWHMZ01. The sequence goes on from CAWHMZ010000023.1 coordinate 351,273, forward strand.
GGTCAGCCAGCGCGGATCTCGTCGCCGGTCACCAGCGAGAGCCGCCGACTTCGTGCCAGTTCGTCGTAGTCGACACCGAGGCGCGCCCCGACTTCCCGCGCCAGCGCGACTCGCTGCGGCTCGTCCAGATGCTTTTCGGCGTGGCGAATCAGCCGCCACGCTGCGGCCTCTGCGCGAGCGCGGTCGGCCAGCTTGAGGCAAGCGCCGTCGGTTCCAGGCAAACCGTCGAGGCAGACCTCGGTTCGCTTGGTCTTGTAGAACATGTACTGGATCGCGTGCCGGAAAATCGGGGCCTGGTTGACCACGTAGTATGTCGTGACGTAAACCGTCGCCGGCATGGAAAGATCGCGTTGGATACCGGCGCCCTTGAGGAACGTGCCGTAGAATCCGTCGTCGTAAGTGATGACCACGGCGCACGCTGGCAGCGTGCCCTGGCCGAGCCCGGCACACGCCTCGGCCAGCGGCAGAACGGGATAACCGCCGCGTGCCAGGATCTCCAGGCGCGAGCGGACCGTTTCGGGCCGCATGAACAGACCAGGCATGTAGAGATGCTCGTCATCGATCGACAAGCCGTGGTAGCACAGGATGCGCAACTGGTTGGCCGTCAGCCGGCGCGCCAGAGCGAACAATCCCAACTTCTTGCTCACCCGATAGAGAAGGCATTTCAGTTCCCTGGGCACCGGACTCTCTCCTCCACCTGAGCCGAGAAGGCAGGCCGTTGAAGAGCCGCCCCAGCGCTCGCCGGTTGGCGATGAACCACAGGCCCCGGTCGCCGGAATAGAGCAAATCCTGGTAGAGCCGGGGATCGAAACTTAAGAGCACGAACTCGAGCACCGACCAGCCCCGTGCGCCCAAACCGAGCTGACCATCCTTGAGCCGGCTCCAGACGTACTGGACCTCCTGGATTGTGTTCCTGCACCGCACGCCCAACCGGTACGTTGGAAGCGGCTGGGGATGACCGTGGAATGCGTCCAAGAGCAGCGTCGGGAAGTCGACCCCGGCGAAGAGTGCGAGGTGCAGCGAACCCCAGAAGCGCCCATTGAATTCGATAAAGTGATGCCGGCCGGTCGACTCGTCGAGGCGGTACTCCAGCATCCCGACCCCACGCCAGTCCAAGCAGCGGATCTTCAGGAGCGCATCGGCCTCGATCGCGGGATGTGAGAAGCTCTCGCGGAACGAAGACACACCGCCCGTGTGAGGCACTTCGTGGATACGGCGGTGCTGGAAGCTTGCCAGGACCTCGCCGTTCCAGACGAGAAAGAAAGACCCCACGCCCCGGCCGGGGACATAGCCCTGAACCAGGACCTTCTCGAATCGGGGGCGGAGCGCCGCCAGGATATCGGCTGCCTCACTCGCTGTTTGAGCCCGGATCACCTTCCCCGACTCGCCGGTCCGAGAATGGCAACTGTCGACCTTGAGAAACAGCGGACGCCCCAGCCGCGCCAGTTCCCATTCGCTCACGTCCGATTGCAAGGCCTCCACGCAGAGACTCGGCGGCAGGTTCTCGGCGACGTTACCCCCGGCCTCGGTGAAAGCGCGATGAACATCCGTCTTGCTCAAGCCCCGGAAGACAACGTCCTCTCGGTCAGGCAACGGTACGAGCGCGGCCAATTCGCCGTAGACGGGCCGGATCGCGCGCATGAACGGCGCCGAGGGAACGATCGCGCGAATGCCGTGATCGCTAAGGTAGCGACGCAGCCAGTCAACGAATTCGGGCCGGCGATAGTCGGGACAAACCGCGCTCGCCCCGCAATAGCGGGAGCGCATCCCCAGCGCCATGGGCCGCCGCGAGCAGCCGTGCACCGGATATCCGGCACGGCCCAGCGACCGAATGGCCCCGATCGCCCCCAAGGTTTCGGCATCGGCGACCAACACCGGCAGCTCGCGGCGCCAGGACTGATTCATCTGACGGCTCTCCACTTGACGCTGCCGCATTAAGCCCGATGTGTTCACCGGCCACGGTGAGAACGGCTACGCTCGCCCGGCGGCGCGCGTCTCCGCGAGCTCAACCTTGACCGTGCCGGTCACGCCCTTACAGTGCCGTAGCCGTCGGCCCTCCAGCCGTATGATTAGATCACCGCGTGACCGAGTATAGAATAGCTGGTCGTGCGGGCCCGAAACAGCGGGAAGCTCTCGGCTGCCGACACACGTTCGATTTCGTAGGGATCGAAACAGCCAGGCCGATTGACTCCGGGCCCGTAGCAGAAGGCCATGCGGTATCCGGCCTCCGCGGCCAGGCGTTTGGTCGTGCCCGTAAACGATTTTCTGCCACCGACGGGATAAGCCAGCGCCGCGACCTCTTCATCCAATTCCGACTCGAGCACCCTCTTCGATTCCACGAGCTCCGACCATTGGTCGGGCTCGGCAAGCCGGGAAAGTATCGGATGCGTATGAGTGTGGGCGCCGATTCCCATGCCGCAGCACCGCAGGGCACGCACCTGATCCCAGGACATGAAGAGTCCGCGCCCCAGCGATTCCGGATCGACCTGCACTCCCAGGCGTCTGTCGAGTTGCTCGAAGAAGGTAGAGGCATCGATCCGATCGGCTCGCTTGTAGGCAACCTGGATCCGGCGAATGGCGTCCAGCCGCCTCTCTTGCCGCAAGTCCAGCGCCAGCGGCACCGGATAGTCAATCGTCAACGTGTCGCAATCGGTCGTTTTCACGGAATACGCGATGTGGTCCCACCACGGCAACCGGGACGACTGGATGAGCCCCGTGGGAATGAAGAACACCGCAGGGAGCTCGAGCTCCTCGAGAATCGGCAACGCGACGTCAAAGTTATCGTGGTAGCCGTCGTCGAAGGTGATGAGCACGCAGGGCCGGTTGAGAGTCGATGGGTTGTCGACCATTCGGTGCACGTCGTCCAGACCCACCACATCGAAGTGCTCGCGCAGGTACAGAAGGTGCTCTCTGAATTCGTCGGGCTGAGTGCCGAAGACGTCCTCATCGAAGGGCGTCGGCACCAACGGGCCCAAACGGTGATAATTGAGCACCAACAGGCCCGGCTTGCGGTTTAAGCATTCGATCGCCCGCAGCAAGCCTACGCGCTGACAAATCCGGGCGAGCCGTTCGCGCTTGGAGACGACCATGATCTTCGATTCGATCTACCCGCCGGTGGGAGTGTGCCCGTTGACATTGTAGCCGACCGCCTCACCGTCAACGGGGAGCGACGCCGGCACACGCTTTTTGGGGACTGAGGTTTTGAGGCCGCCGCGCATGGACAGGGCTTCGCGCAAGGCCGCCGCGATCGCGTCGTAGGCGCGCTCGAAGGCCGATTTATCGAATCCATACGGGTCTTCGACCAATAGCGGCCCGCGGCGGTTGAGGGCACCGATAAAGTGCAGCCGATCCAGCGCATCGGGATGACGCGTGCCGCATGTGCCGGTAGTTCTGCTCGTCAAAGACGAAAATCGCCTCAGATTTGGCCACAAGGTCGGCGGAAAGAACCTGCGAGCGGTGATTGCGCAGGTCGACGCCCCGCAAGGAAGCCTGGGCTATCGCGAGTTCCGGGCAGGAGCGTAAGGCCTCTGGAAAATAACCGGCGGAACGGATCGTGCAGTCGGCTCCGAGGTACTGCCGCGCGAAGTGTTCGGCGAACGGGCTGCGGCAGATATTGCCAAGGCAGACAAACACGATCGACCGCGCGGCGCAGAGCGACGTGCGCGCCCGCAGCTCCGACCGCCGCCGCACAAGCGGAATATGCAGGCACGCCCTGTTTGCCAGTCTGGTCACCGAGCGCCAATTGTCCTGGGTGATTCGCCCGAGCTCCGCGACGGCCGGGCGGGGATCATCCAGGGCCAAGGTATCGCTCCGCTCCTGAACCGTTACCAAGCCGGCGAGCGCCTCGAGCCCCACCTTCCACAGGGGAATTGTCGGCAGGTGCGGACTGTTCCAGCGATCGCGCACGTTGTTGATCAACCACCACCGGTCGTCGCGCCAGTTGCGACAGCGCACGCCGACCCGGTAGTTGCGGTGGAAATCGCGACGACCCTCGACCAGAAGCTGGAATAGCGATAATGGAAAGTCGGCACCGGCGGCCAAAGCCAGCGGCAACGACCCCCAGAATCGACCGTTAACCTCGATGAAGATCCACTCACTAGTGCGAGGGTTTACCTTGAACTCCACCATCGCAACACCGGTGTAGCGCGACGGCGCCAAGAGTGCCACGGCCGCATCGCGCAGCTCCGGCGTCAACACCTGGCTCTGCTGATAGGATCCTGCGCCGCCTCGCGTCGGTTCGTGCAGCCGGACGTGCTGGAACTCGAGGAGCGGCTCGCCATCAGCGAGAAGCAGCTCCACGCCCACCCCGCGCCCCTCAAATACCTCTTGCGCCGTAACCGGACCAAAGGCGAGCATTTCCTTCAGTGCCCAGTCAAGCTGCTCACGCGTGTCGGCAAATTGCACCGACCGGCGCGCGCCCACCGACAGCCGGTCGTACGACCAGCGAGGTTTGAGCACGACCGGCAGCCCCAGCTCGCTGGCGACTTGGTCGGATTGCGCACGATGCTCGACCACCAGCTCGCGCGCTAGCCTCAGCCCCAGCGACCGAGCCAGCGCGTTGGCTGCTAGCTTGTCGCTGACGATCCGGAATGCCTCGTCGCTGAGCAGGTACATCCGTCCACGCGGTTCCAGTTCAGAGCGGTGAAGCTGCAAGGGGATGAGCGACGGATCGGTGCACGGAATGACCAGATCGAAAGCCTCGCGCTTTAGGAGGTCGATCAACTCGACCTTCCAGCGGTCGTCGTCAGGGCGGTAAGTCGCCACCTCGTGGCGACAGGCGACGTAGCGCGACCGCAACGCAACGCTATCGCTCGGGCACCAAGCCGCATGAACGTCGATTCCGCCCCGGCCGAGCGACCGTATAACCCCCAGGAACGACCTGATGTCGCCCGTCGGATCGCCGAGCACAAGCACTTTTCGTCGCGGACCGGACACTCCGGTTTTCCTTTTCCTACTTTGAGTCATCTAGAGATAATCCGCAGTCCAATCGGTATCGCGCTCGTAGCCCATCTCAATCAAATACTCCGGCAGCGCAGGGACCTCGCATAGCACCCGGCGGAGCCGTTCTCGGTGCCGGTCCTGCCGCCACGCGTCCACTCGCGAACGATCGAGCGGCCGAAGTCCATTCAAATGAACCTGGACGAACTCACGCGGGACATTGGTGTGGAACTGGTCGAACGGCAAGTGGACGTGCCAGCCGATGAAATCGGTCAGCCGGTGCTGGACCTCCGCGGGACGACAAACGAGGTCCTCATATTCCACGGTCAGGACATCGTCAAACTGCTGGGCGTAGCGCAGATGATCGTAATAGTGAATCCACCGCGGCGGGTCCAAGAAGTAGCCGTCGGGGCCACCACGGATCTTCTCGTGGACTGATGTGAGGACGGTGCGCGGGTCGCGCACCGTCACGATAAACCGGACGTCCGGGCGGCGCAGGGCGTAGAGCTCGCGGATTCTGTCAATGTTGAAAATGTCCCACGGGGCCTTCGTGATCAGAAACGCTCGATTGGTAATCACATGCCGGACCCATGCGGCCGACATCTCGGTGCCGAACGTTCGAGCGTCGGAGACGCAGGTTTCGATCTGCAACTGAAGGAGCGTCGATCCGGATCGTTCGAAGCCGCAAACAACCACGTGCGTGCGCAGCGGCCGCATGCCGACCCAACCGCGGTCGTTGGCCTGCACCAGCGCATTCTTGATGCGCCGCCCAACGGCACGCACGACACCGGATTGAGGTGAAGGCCAAGGCGGTATGAAATCCGGCCGCGCCGGCCGGGGGAGCGAGGGGGGTGGACCTACTGTCAGCACGGCACTTTTGTTCCCGGAATCGTCAAGCGGTCGGCGGGCCGACGGCGTTTCCGCCGCGGCTCTCCACCCGCCGCATCAACCCATAGTATAAGAGTTGTTGACGTTGAATCGTACAAAGTAATAGAGGGCCACCTCGAAAATGGCGGTGTAAACGAGCATTTTCGCCAAAAACCTACCGTTCAACACGAGATCCCGCAGTGGTGGCCGCACCTCCGCCACACGAATGAAGGCGGTCGCCGTGCCAAACATTGCATAGGTGACGGGGCAATACGCGTTGGTGAGCGACATCTCGCTGGTGAAGAAACTCGCCACGATCGCGAAGAAGAAGGGCTGAAGTCGGCGCATTTCCGGATCAAGGACCGTATAACGCTTCGAGCCGAGTTTTGCGAGGTTACTGAGGCAATAGACGTACTGTCCGAACAAAAAAGTGCCCCCGACGAACCCCAGGTCGGCCCAAGCAAATATGAACGCGTTATGAGAAGCGCGGCCAACGAACTCTTGATAGGCGCCCATGCCGTGTCCGATCAGTGGCGCCGCCTTGATCATCTCGAATCCGGTATCCCAGAGCTGGATCCGCGTCTGAGCCGTGCCCTCGCCGGTCGAAAGCGTCGTTTGGCGACCACGGCCGGCGAAGAGCACCAAGAGCCCCACAAGCGCTCCTACTAAGAGCAGAGACCTAATTCCGCGGTACCGGCTGCGGAAGAGAACAAACAGGCCGACCATCAGTGCGAGGAGACCGCCGCGGGATTTGGTCAGGAAGAGGCCACAGCCGAGCAGGGCGAGCGGGCCGAGCCAAAGGACTCGGCGCGGGCCACCACTCGAATTCAGCAGACCGCAAAGGCTCAAGAGTATCGCGCAATTGATGATCTCGCACATGTCGTTCGGGTCTGAGAAATTCCCGGTCGCCCCCAGCCTCTTGATCGAATTCGCTCCGTCGCCAGCGTCTCTATCCTCGGCGATGTGATTGAATCCAGGGATCGTGATAACATGATTGAAATCCAGAACCGCCAATGTTGTCGGGATCAGGATGATGACGGCCAGGAAGCCGGCGAAGAACTTCAGCCGCCTCGGCGAATCGAGGTGTGCGAGCATCAGCACGTAGAGGATCAGCAGCTTGGAGTAATCGCCGGCAAAGGTATACGTGGGGATGGGGCGGCCTCGCGCCAACCCCGAGATAAAGCCTTGCACCAAGATGCCGAAGCCGAAGACTAGCACCGGCCGCTCGCGAAGTGCGGGCACGTTCAACTGAGGCACGATCTTGTGCCACGACAGGAGAATGCAGGGAACGATCATCATCAAATAAAGCGGCATGTTCTCAAGACCCGGCACAAAATCCGTCGGGCGCACGAACACGACCGCTGTGACCATGACGAAAAGGGCGAAATCCACGGGGATTTCTCGGTGTTAGGTGTTCAGCCCGGGTTTTGCACCAGGGGAGCGCCAGACCGCACTGTCACTTGACGGTGACCGGCCGCGATTCGGTCTGGTTCGCGGAACGACTTCGGTGTGCGCCGACCGCATCGAGCAGTGCGCCGTTGCCGAGGCGTGACCGGACCACCTGGTCGTACGTCTGCTGCAATTCCGCGATGGCCCGCTCCACACTGTATCGGCCGAGCACGCTCGGTCGGGCTGCACGAGCCATACGGTCGCGCGCGTCGGGGTCGAGAAGCAGCCGCTCGAGCGCCGAAGCGATCGACGCGGGCGAGTTGTCAGGGCAAAGCAGCCCGGTCTTGGCGTGTTCGACGATCTCGAGCGGGCCCCCCTTGGCGACGCTCACGACGGGCGTCCCACACGCCAGGGCCTCCACAAAAGTGGCGCCGAACCCCTCGTTCTGGCTGGGACCTGCAAAAAGATAAGCATGCGAGTAAAAGGCGGGCAAGTCCCGCGTCTCGACGTCATCGAGGTGAATCACGTTCTCCCCGCAACCTTCGAGGGCGCGGCGGAATTGATCGGGCTCCTCGGTCCGCCCCACAAGGACGAGAACGGTATCGCCGAACCGCGGGCCGATCTGGTTCTTAAATGCTTCAATGAGATTGAAAGTGCCTTTGGCCTCAGTGATGCGCCCCACGAAGAGTATGATCCTTTTGCCTTGCAGTCTTCGGTAGGCGGCCGGAGGGTTTGCGGTCGGACCAAAAAAATCCAGATCGTAGCCGGGGCGGATCGTGATGATCTTGCGGGCGTGGCGGTCCGATCCCATGTACGAAACGCAGTTGTTCTTCAGCGCGTCGCTCACGGGCAGTATGACATCGGCTCGGGTCATTTGCAGCCAGCACAACGCTTCGCGCAGGGCATCGCGCGGGTCGCGCACCAGCCATCGGAGCCCGACCGGCATTCGCGATTCGTGGACTCGAATGCAAACCGCCGCTCGGCGCTTCCGGAATGCATAAAGCAAAGCTTCGGGATGGTATGACGGGAACTCGACCAGATCGAGCCCATGCGCGACTTCGATCTCGCGCAAGATGCCGACCACCCGCCATTCCCACCGCAAGAGCGCCGTGAAGGGGATGGCTGATCGCACCGTCGGCACGTGCACGAAATGCACGCCATCCTTCAGATATTCATCGGGGTCCTTCGGCGTGTTACTGATGAGCCAAACAACGTGCCCCAACCGCGCCAAGCGGCGTGGGACCCGGTCGAGGTAGACTCCCGTCCCGCCCCCGAAAGGATACAGGCCCTGTTGCACCACAAAAGCCAGATTCATGAAGCGGGACACCCTTGTTCCAGAGTCTACGGCTCGGGCCGGCGATAGAATTCAAGGTACTCGGGCAACAGCCGCTCTGCCGCATACCGCTCAATTGCCACCGATCGGGCATGCTCGCCCATCCGGCGCCCTAGCTCGCGGTCCTGCCGGAGCCTGCCGACAAGGTCGGCCAACTGACTGTCGTCGCCTGGCTCAAAAAGCAGGCCACTCTGTCCGTCCTCTACAAACTCGGGAATACCACCAACCCGGCTGGCAACGACCGGCAGGCCACAGGCCTGAGCTTCGAGGTTGACTAGTCCCACCGCCTCGGCCCAGGTCGAAGGGCAGAGCACACAGTCCGCCGCCTGCATGAACGGCTCGACATGCCTTTGCGGCCCGAGGAATCGCACGCGGGGCTCTACGCCCAGCTCGCGTGCCAGCGCCTCGAGCGCCGCTTGTTCCGGACCAGCACCCACGATCCAGAGCAATACGCCTTGGTCCAATCGACTCAGTGCCTTGAGAGCAATGTCGATTCCCTTCTCTTTGATCAGGTAAGCGACGGCTAGGGCGATGAATTCCGCGCCGACGCCCAGCGCCCGGCGCACCTCACGGCGGGCGGCTGGATCAGGACGGAACCGGTCCGTGTTCACAAAATATCGGACGCGCGCGGCACGTGATCCGGCCGATTCCCGCACACTGGCCAGGACGAAGTCGCTGATGCAGAAGACCTTGCGGTAGCGCGACGCGAGCAATTGCTTCAGCTTCGACTTGAGCGGCCCGGCGCGGCCTTTTGCCGGCGCCCCGCTCGACCGGGAAATATGGTCAGTGAAATAGTGCTCAAGGCCAGGGCGCAAGATCGCAAGAGCCCAGAGATATCCATTGAAAATCGGATGATAGAAGTTCCAGTGGATCACTTCGATGCGATACCGCCGGATCAGGTCCAGCAGGCGGCCCAACGTGCCGAGACGGAAACCGCGCAGGTCGAGCGCTTGGGCCGCGAGTCCTTCGCGCTGGTACACTCCCGCCGACTCGGGGTCAATAGGCCTCAGGTACAGCGGCAGGAACAGACCGCCCCGATCGCGGAATGATCGGGCCAGCGTCAAAACTTGTTCCTCGAGCGAGCCGAACTTGCCGGCCGGGTCCAGATCGAGGGCGAAAAGCACACGTTTGAGCCGTCCGAAGTCGGCCTGCGACGCAGCGCCCGACCGCTGGCATTCGAGCGCCGATTGTGCCGGCATGGTCTCGGTCATGCTGCGCTTTCGGAGCAAGAATCGGTTGATCGATCCCAGTGAGGCGCTCGACGACCGAACAATCGGATCAGGAGACGACCGCCAGGCCGACATACGCTTTCTCAGCCTCCGACATCCGCCGTTCCATGCAGCACCCCGATTCCCACCAGCGGGGACGGCACTCCCAGATCTGGCGTATGGGCGTCTCCTTGATGTTGCCGATCGGATCCATGCACCAGCACGACTTGACGTCCCCCTCCGATTCAATTTGCATTGTCGTCAGCGCGGAGCAGAGAGGCTTGTCGTGGGCGCTGTGGCTCTGAGTCTGAATCATCAGCCGCTCGGGATCGCGGAAGTAGGGGATCATCACCTCGAGCTGATGAACAGAGTTGGCGATCGGCAAGCCCTGGCGCTTGAGCTCGATCAGCTCCTCGATCGCGGCCACCGCCCGCTCGCGGTCCTTGGGAAAATTGGCGCTGTGCTCATACCACCGCGGGTCCTCGGGGGTGTTGTAGTTTTGCTCGATGGCCTGGTACCACACCTCAAGGCCGTGAGCCCCTGCATACCGCGCCACCTGGGCGACGTCATGGAGGTTGTGCTCCATGACCACGGTCTTCAAGCGGATCGTGTAACCCAGGTTGTGATCGCGGCGGAGGCGGAGGAGCGTCTGGATCGTCGTCTCGACCGCGTCGAAAAAGCGCTCGCGGCCGCGGATCTTGTCGTGCGTCGCGCCGATGCCGTCGCAGGAGATGGTCACCCGGTGCGGCCGCCCCATGGCCATCTTCTCAATGCGACTCTGATCCAGCCAGAACCCGTGGGTCAAGTGCTCGACGACGAGGCCAACTGCCGAGGCGTACGAGACCACCTCGGCGGCAAACGGCATCAAAAGGGCCTCTCCACCGCTGAATGCGACGTTGACCGGGCCGAGCCAGCGCCTCAGGTCCCGCATCGCCGTTTTCCACTCGTCCACAGTGGGGACGGTCTCCTTGCCGCGATTCTTCCAGATGTCGCAGTGAAGGCAGTGCGCATTACATCGCTCGGTCAACAGAATCGTAATGGTAGTCGGCCGGCAATGCCCAGCCAGACGGCCACCTGCAAACGTCCGCAGCCGATAATTAAGCGCATCATGTGCACGCGCGCGCAGTTCGGCGACCTTAGAAGACATGACTCGTTTCCTTGATGTGGTCAGCCGGGCGGATTGAAACACGACCACGCATCGTGATCTTCAAATCGCCGAACGCTAAGACTGGCTCGATCCCTTAGTTCAAACGTGGACGACGTTCCTGCGGTTTATCAGAATCGGCGCGCACTCCGCCCCCGTGGGTTGCTTGTTGGTAATCGCCCAACGGAACCCGAGCCGGTGCGATGCCGATCAAATCGGGACGATCGCACGCTGACCCACTCACGGGCGGCAACTTCGCGATCGGGCGAGGCCCATCAGCGAATCCAATGGCCACGACCGAACGATTATGCGAGGTCGCAAGCTGTCACACTAGGGTGCGTTGCAAAAAAACGCCACACGCGCCTCCTCGGTTAGGCAAGCGCTTACCGATCATCCCATCGCAACTTAAGCGAAGCTTAGAACACTTGTTGCACCGGGCGCAACCAGTCCCGGGTTGGGGCCTTGCGCCGGCGAAAGTCAGAGGACCTTCGAACGTAGCAAAGTTGATGTTCGACGCGACGACGACAAAAAAGACGACCTCTCACCGCTTCGACCACGCCGCGTCGGGAACGTCGGTGCGAACCTGGCGAAACTTGCTCAGCATGGCGGTGGTGCTCAGCCCTTCGAGACGCGGGAAAATCGCCACCCGACCGCCGTACGACTCGACGAATTCGCTCCCCACCGTCGTCTCTCGCGTGTAATCGCCCCCTTTGACCAAGACATCGGGGCGGATCGCCTCGACGAGTTTCATGGGGGTGTCTTCATCGAAGACGACGATCAGGTCGACGAAGGGAAACAGCGACAGCATATACGCGCGCTGGTCTTCCGGAACGATCGGCCGGTCGAGCCCTTTGAAGCGTCGCACGGAGGCGTCGCTGTTCAAACCCAGGATCAGACAATCACCCTGATTGCGAGCGAATTGGAGCAAGAGGGCGTGCCCGTGGTGGAGAATGTCGAAACAACCGTTTGTGAATACAACTTTGGCACCGGTTTCTTGGATCTGACGGGCGCTGCTTGGGCGGAGACCAAATCGACGACCTTGGCCGTTCGGCTGGCTGCCTCACCGCGTGCCTCGGCCAAGAGGTGTCCGATCGAGATCGTACCCACGCCCGGCTGGCGGACCACGGCACGGCCCGCGAGGTTCGCCAGGCGCAGGCGTCGACGATATCGGCGCCCGAGGCCAGTGCGATGGCCATGCAGGCCGCGACTGCGTCGCCAGCGCCAGTGACGTCGTAGACCGCGACTGGGACCGTGGGCACATGGACATGCGGCGGCCCGGCCGTCAGGCCCCTCGCCATGAAATAGTGAGATGCCGTCGGCTTCACGCGTGATGGCCACGGCGGCGCCGGGTTTCGCTGACGAGCACCGCCGCGGCGGACTCAAGCTTGCCAGGTCCACGATGGGCGTGCCTGCAGCAACGGACGCCTCTTTGAGATTAGGCGTCAGGACCGTGGCGCCGGCGTAACGGCTGTAGTCGCGCCCGCTGGGGTCGACGACGACCGGCGCGCCGCTCTGGGCGGCGGCTCCCAACGCGGCCGCGATGACCTCGGTGGCGAGCACACCCTTGCCGTAGTCTTCAAGAATGACAACATCCGCGTCGAGCGGCGGCGCCGGCGCAGCCTCGGCGAGCTGGGCACGAACCGGTTCGGACGGAAGCCCGGCCGCTCGCGGTCCACTCGCAGGAGCTGCTGATTGTGGGCGATGAACCGAGTTTTGATCGTGGTCGGCCATCCTTTGTCGGCGACCAGGCCGCAACTCAGGCCCGGTTGCGGCGTCAGCAGGGCCCGGAGATCCTCCGCAGCACGATCGGCGCCGACCAAGCCCACCAGCCGCACCTCCGGCCCCCAGGCCGACCGCTTTCATGGCCACGTTGGCTGCGCCGCCGGGCAACTGGGATTCGTCGGTGACGTCCAGGATCTGGATCGGTGCCTCAGAACTGAGCGCGCTCGGCGTTGCCCTTGACGTAGCGGTCGAGCATCACGTCGCCGATCACCGCAACCCGGCACGCTCGTAACCCGCGGACCAAAGATTCGAGGCGCGAATCGGCACAATTCATGGGACCCGCTCGCAGAACTCGCCCCCGCTTCGAGCGACTCGAACGCGCGACTTTAGCCAGCGGCCCGCAACCGCGGGATAGCCGACTTGGTAAAGCAATGATACTTGCCGTGCAACGACTCCGGGAAGGGGACGTACTCGATCAATCTTACAGGGTCACTGGTGGTGGATGCCGGACGAGCGACCCGCGCGAACTCCGTCCCCATGGGTTGCCGACGGCAGACGCTCACCGGAACCCAACTAGATGCAATGCTGATCAAATCGTAACAATCGCACACCGAGCCGCTCACGGCTGGCGACATCGCGGTCGATCGAGCAGCGTCGGTGAACCGAACCGTCTCGACCGAGCGATTATGCAAGGTCGCAAGCCGCCACGCTAGGGTGCGTTGGAAAAAACCCACGCGGGATTCTCCGGTTCGGCGAGCTCCTGACCGACCATCCCGCCGCAACTCAATGGTAGCTTAGAACACGAGTCTTGGCGGGCGCAACTAGTCGCGGGATCAAGCCTTCCGCCCGCAGGGAATGAATGAAATCACCCTGCGGGCGAGGCTGCTCGACGCGACCGCGATCGCTTGCCGTAATCGGGCGAGGCCGGCCCGATCAGGCTCAATCGGCCGCCGCTCAGGCTCGGCTCCGTCGCAAGCCGCACCCGATAAGGGTGACCGCGGCGATGCAAGCCAAGGCGAAGCTCGAGGGCTCCGGTACGGCCGACGCCACGATCGTCCCTGAATAGGACGTCGAATGCTCAGCGTTCATCGCGGCGAGGCTGGTCAGGTTCGGGATAGGGAGCGAGACAAACTGAAACGAGATTGAAACGATACCGCCGCCCGCAGCGTCATTTCTCAGTTCTTGCAGATCGGCGTTCGTGCCGGAGTACGAAACGCCCGTCAAATTGATGACTCCGCCGACGTTCACGACTCCCCCCGCGCCAATGGTGGTGACGTCGATCCCGGCGACGGTCGCTGTCAATGAAACATCGCTATTGTCCGTAATCGTGATGCTGCCGCCGCTCGTGGTGACGGGCGCTGTCTGCAAGATCCCCATCGTGACGATCGATGCGGTGGTGTACGAATAACTGCCGCCGAGCGTTCCGAAGAGCCCGACCGAGTTGCCCACGCCGCTGCTGCCCGTGATTTGAAATCCTTCCCCTGAACCATTGTTGTTGAACACGAACGTCGCACCAGTTCCGGTGCTGTTGCCGGCGAAGCTAACATCGGCTCCCTTCGCGTTCGAGAAATCAAGCGTAATGCTGTCTGCTTTGCCGCTCGAACCGCAGCCAAGCGCAATGAACGTCGCTACGAGCAGTCCCGCGGTCCTCGCGCCGATGCGAAGGCTGAAGAAACTCCTCATCACTTTGTGCCTTTCCAGGCGGCCCATCCCCAACTTGCTCAGCCTCCGGTGCCCGGAGGACATTCTGAACAAGAGTTAAGGAATATTGCGCCCGGAATGCACGATAAGTCACATGCAGATGTGCAACAAGAAAGGTCTAAATAAAACGACGCCCAAATAGGCTGAATGTAGCGATAAAGCAGCGGTCTGGTGGAAATTGGCCACGTTTGGCTGGACCGCAATCACGCTGGGCGAGATCGTCTGTATTGCCGCGCGTGCATCAGGCCGGCAGCGAACAATACGCTCATCAAAGCGGCCGCGCGAACACGTGAGCTGCTGGGACCCACGTACGACGCAGCAACGAGAGGTGTGAGGAATCCGTCGGCACCGCAAGATCGCGATCAGCGACGAGCCTTCGTCGAGGCTGCCTCAAATTCCCGGTTGGATGGGAATCACCATCCCCCTCGTGAAGGGCTCGGTTGGTGCGGCGTGACGTAATGTCACCCACGAAAACTCTTGCCTGCACGCAGGTTTAGCATGGCCCGCGAAGCCGGCAGGCATCAGGAGCGGCGCCGAGCCTGGCGGCGCAGGGTGTAGCCGATCAGTCCGAGCGCGCCCATGCCGGCAACCGCAAGGCTCGACGGCTCTGGAACGGCTTCCAGTGAACCGACCGTCTCGATCGATCCGGAGTACGAGCTCGTGTTATCGGCGCCCGCGGCGGCGAGACTCGTCAAGGTCTGGGCAGGAACGAATTGGAAGGAAATCGTCACAGTGCCGCCGGCCGAGTCATCAGCCTCGTTTCGCAATTGTGTCAAGTCTTGGTTGGTGCCGCTGTATGTCACATCGGTCAGATTGATGGCGGCGTCGAGGTTCAGCACGCCCGCCGCTCCGATGGTCGTCACGCTGACCATCTCGATCGCGCCGGACAAGGTTTGCCCGTTGCCGTCGTTGATCGTCAGGGTGCCGCCCGAACTCGTCACGGGCGCCGTTTGCATGCTGCCGGTCGTGACGATTTGCGCCGTCGTATAAGAGAACGAACCGCCCAGCGTGCCAAAGAGCCCGACGGAAGACTCACTCTCGCTGGTACTGCCGGTGATTTGGAAGCCCTGACCAGAGCTATTGCTGTTGAAATTGATTGTCGCCCCTGTGCCCGAGCCCAGGAACTGGATGTTCGCGTTGGTCGCGTTCGAGAAGCTCAACGTCAAATCGGCTCGCGCGCTTGGTCCGGAGAAGAGCCCAAAAATCAGAGCAAGCGCCAGTGTCCAGAATCTCATGAGAACCTCTGCGGCCCAGCGGGGCGGAAGGGGGAAAGCGTGCGGGCTTCGGGGGCACAAGGATCACCCCGTAACCATTGCGGGGCAATCGCGAGCGGTCCCTCACCGAGACAAACCCGCAAGCTCGCGCTAATCGGTTGTGAATTTATCATGATCGTACGATGGTTACCAGCTTTGTCCGGAATTTTGCACCGATGTTTTCTTTTTGCAACGCGGCCGCCACCGTTGTTTCTTTTCCGAGAAGCCGTGCGCCGCGGGGCCATTAATGCGCCGGCGGGCCAAGATCCTGGCGTACCTTTGCCATGAGGGTGCGCTCCAATGGATCTGCATTCGCCAGTTTCCACCCCAATTCGTCGGCCGTCCGGAACGCCTTCTTGGCGTCGACGGATCGGCCGCTCAACTGATAGGCCCAGCCGAGATGAACGGCCGAGGCCGCATGAGCCGGGTTGCTGGCGCGGAGGGTCTCGAGATCGCCGATCGCCTTCGCGGGCTCCCCGGTGCGGATGCGCACGACGGCCCGCGTGTCGAGGAGCGCGGCAACCGGACCGGCGAGCTCGATGGTGCGCTCGATCAAGGTCAGCGCCTCCTCAGCTTTGCGCTGGTCTTGTATTGCCAGCAGCCAGGCGAGCGTGTTGAGCACCTCGGCGTTCTCTTGATCCCCGGCGAGCAGCCGGCGCCATCAGCTTCTCCGCGTCGTCAAATCGGCCGTCCCTGATCCACAGCACGCCGAGCTTGGCGGCTAGCGGCACGGCATCCGGCCGCCGCCTGAGCGCCTCGGTAATCCAGGCCTCGACCTGACGGCGATCGTTCGGCTGCGCCGACGGGGCATCGCAGACCGCGAGCGCCGCGGATGCAACCTGTTCGGGAGTCGCCTATCGACCACGCCTTGGTCAAGGTTTCCATCGCTTCGGCGGGCCGATCCTGACGGGCCAGGAACCGGGCCAGAGCCAGCAGACGCTCGGGCCGGCTGGGGTCGCGGGAGATGAAGACCCTGTACGCCTTCTCGGCTTCTGTCGCCAAGCCGACTTCAGCGAGCAGGTCTGCCACGACACCGAGCTCCTGGGGAATTTCGTGGCCGCGAGCCACGAGCAGTGCCCGTGCCTCAGGCTCCCGCTTCTGGAGAACGAGCAACCGCGCCTCCAATTCGAGCGCAGCCAGGCTGTGCGGCGCGATCTTTTTGAGCTCGTCAAGCCAGCGCGTCGCCTCGTCCGGCTGGTTGTGGGCGACCAGGAATCCGGTGAAATGAGCCAGATGCTGCGGGTGCATGCTCTTTGCGCTCAAGAGCGTGCGCATTTCGCGCTGGTACTGCTGCTCGTCGCGGGCGCCGAAGTAGAGCTGGGCCAGCAGGAATCGGCTGTTCGCGTCCAATCGCTTCGCTTTGGCGAGCTGTTCCAGAATCTTGATCGCCTGAGCGCGGCCCGTACGCGATTGCGCCAGGATCGCCACTTTTTTCTCGAGGTCCTCGCTGCTGCCCGGGTCGTTCGTCAGGTTCTGCTCGATCATTGCCAGAGCCCGCTGGCGGTCGGCCGCTCGTCCCGTTGCAAGCAACAACGAGGCGCGGGCACGGTTGGCCCAGGCTCGATCGCCCGGCGAAACGCCGGTGGCCTGTTCGAGCTCCTTCAAGTACTTGTCGGCCTGGTCGAGTCGTCGCTGGGCAAAACATAAATCGGCGGCGACCCGCAGCGCAGTCGGATTGTGTGGGCTCGCCTTCTGGGCCGTTTGCAAGAGCGACTGGGCCTGCTCCAGTTCCCCGACCATCAAGGCACATTCGGCCAGGGTCAGCCGCGACTGGTCGGCGGGCAAAGCCAGCCGCGCCTCGTCCAGGGCCCGCTTGGCATCTTCCCGCCGGTTCGAACGGACCAGATATTGAATGTGAGTCAGCCATGCCTGGCCGGCAGCAGGCGCCAGCTCGACGGCGCGGCGAAATTCGCGGCCGGCCTCATCGGTGCGCCCGGCGAACGTGTAGACTCGGCCCAGCATGAGGTGATCGGGACCGTACGTCGATGCTGGGGAGAAGACTTGCTGCGCCAGCGCGATGCCCTGCTCAGGGTCACCCGCGCGGATGGCATCGAGCGCCTGGACGATGGTGATCTCTTCGAGCGCGGCTCCCTGGTCGCGGAGCGCCCAGGCCAGTTGGTCGATCTCGGCAAGCTGGCCCGAATTGCGGAGCAGCCGCACCAGCCTGCGGACCAGCACAGGGCGGGCGCTCCCCAGCTCGATCGCGTGGCGGTACTGGCCGATCGCCTCATCGGCCGAACCGTCGAGCTCGGCGATTCCTCCTTTGAGGGCGTAGCCGCCGGACCACTTGGGGCGCCGCTTTGTCATTTGGTCGGCGAGCCGCCGCGCCTCGTCCAGGCTCTCGAGCTGGCCCCGGCGAGCTAGATCGACCAGAAAGGCCCCGCGCGGACCGCCAGGCCATTCCCTGCTCGCCCTCGGCCTTGCGGATCTCCTCGATCACCATGGCCGCGTCCTGGTGGTCGCCGGCAATGATGGCCAGGTCGACAAGCTCAAGCCGGACGTCGAGGTTGGCAGGTTGCAGGGCCGCGAGCTCGCGCCAGTATTGGCGCGCCAGGTCCAATTGACCGAGACGTATTTCCGCCCAGCCCAGCCGGTCGAGAAACGCGGGTCGGTCGCGGGCGGGAACCTCTTGCCGAACGGCGGCCAGCTTGGCCACTTCCGCCTTGCCGAGCGCGCCCCCTTTCAGGCCCCAGTAGTCCAGCCGAGCGAGTTGGATCTCCGGGCTCGGCCCGAGCTCGATCTCGGCCTCGTCGAGGACCTGGAGAGCGACCGAGTCCTGGCCTTGATGGTGGCCCAACCGCGCCAGCGCCAGCCGATAGCGCAGGTTGCGCGGCTGCTTGAGCCGCGCGGCGGCCAGGAGCGACCGGGCCTCCTCGAGGCGTCCCTGAGCGGCGAGCGACTCGCAGCGGAGCAGCATCACTGGCTCGGCCGCCTGGGGTAGCGCTTTCTCGGCCTCGATTAAGGCCTGCTCCACTTCGGCCCAGTTTTGCTGGTCCCTGGGCTGGCAAATCGTCCTCCGAACCAGCAGGCGCGCCAGATCCAGCCGCCACTCGGGCTTGCGCGTCGCCAGCGGCTGGATGACCGTGGCCGCCTGGCTGAGCTTGCCGGAGCGGGCAAGAGTCGAAGCCAGCCGGATGCGGGCCGACTCCGAACCTCGGTCGCCCGCGGCTGCTTGACTCAGGGCATCAAGGCGCTCCTCGGCGTCACCCGTGCGCTCGTAGCACTCGGCCAGCATCAGATCGAGCTGCAAGGTGAGCTGACGCAGCTGACGCTCGGCCGCCAAGACCGCCCGGGCACGCTCGAGCGCTGGAATCGCATTCTGCCAATCTTGGAGCTCTACCAGGATCAGGGCATCAAGGTACAGAACAAGGGTGTCGCCCAGCCCCCCCTGCTGGAGGGCCATGATGCAGTCGCCGGCGTCGTCCTTCTTGTCGACCTTGATCAGAAACTCTGCCAGCGCGAAGGCCACGCTGAGGGAGCGACTGGCCTGGTACCCTTGCCGCAAGATGGCCTCGGCCCGATCGAGGTGGCGCTCGCGCGTCTCGAGGCGGGCCAGCCCAACGGCCACGGCGGGGTTCTTGGGATCGAGCTGGCCGGCCCGCTCCCAGTAACGACGCGCCGAGACGGCGTCGTTTTTTTGCTCGCTCGCGAACGCCGCGGTGACCAGCACCTCGGAATCATCGGCGGCCAGCTTGAGGGCGCGGGCGATGTCGGAATCGAGGGCCGGCGGCGCGAACTCCTGGGCGAAAAGCCAGCGGTAGATGTATGCTCGGCCCTGGTTCGGGTTCTTGGCGACCATGTCGCGGATCGTGTCGTTGGCGGCCTCGATCCGGCGGAGCTCGACCTGGCGCAGCCGCGCAAGCCGATCGTAGCACACGACTCGTTGGGGATCGTGCTCGAGTGCCTTCACGAACCATCGCTCGGCGTCGTCGTATTCGGTCATTCCGCGGCTGCATTGGCCCCGCAGGTCTTCGAGCTCCGCCATTTCGGCTGACTGAGGTTGGCCCGGTGCATCGCTCGCGGCCCGTTCCAGCAGGTTCTCGACGTGGCGCTGGGCGTCGGCGAACCGGCCCATCTCGAGCGCGAGATCGGCGCAGCGTCGTTCGAGCTGTGCGTCGACCGGGTTGTGCCGGAGCGCTTCCTCGTAAGCCAGGTAGACGCGGCCCAGACGCCGGCGATCGGGGTCCCGCTGATCGACGAGCTGCGCATACCATTTCCAGGCAGGCCCATCCTCCTCCCGGAGTTTGAGATACTGCTCTAGCGTTTTTTGGCGCGCTCGAGATTGCCGTCGGTCTCGGCTTGACGCACGCGGTCCAAAAACGACGATGCGTGCCGCCGGACCTGGGCCTCATGGACAAGGTACGTGCCGCCGGCCGCGAGTATCGCAACGACGAGAAGGACCGCCAGCAAAACCAGGTTGAGCCTCCTCAAGGGCGCGGGCAGCGCGGCGCGATCAAACGTCGGCCAGCCGCTCTGCTCGAGGCTTTCCTGGAATGCTTCGGGAGGATGGTACGTGAAGCTCGGGAACACGTGAAGAGCACCCGGCGTTGGCAAGGGAAAGAGGAGTTTCGTCGCGTTCCGGGAACAGCGGTGCCCGGAGGCGGTCCTGGAAATCAAGCACGCCTCCGGGCCGGGTTGTTGGATCACCGTGTGAACCCAAACGACGAATCGCCGGCTTCACACGCGATGGGCTGAGGTTGTCGTGGTGGGCTCAAGCGCCCTTGGCCATGCGTCGCCGCAGGCCGAAGCCGATGAGGCCCAGCGCGCCGATGCCGCCGATCGCCAAGCTCGAGGGCTCGGGGACGCTGGCGAGAGCGCCCGGCTCATAGCCGGCGATGGTGGTTGCACCGCTGTTTTGAACGGTGAAGTTGCCAGTGGTGTAGGTTGTCGCGCTGGTCTGGATGACGAGCAGCTGGCTCGACTGACCCGGCTGTATGTCGTTGTTGGTGTTGTTCGAGAAGAACCATTTGACAGCCGCGCCGCCCGCCGACCAGCTCACCAGTAGTGGCACGTTGCCTGAACCGTTGGCGCCGACGTTGATGGAGCCTGACGCGAGCGTGTTGAAATTACTCGCCGTGACGCTGTCGACGAAGTCAAGAGAGGTAGACGAGACGTTGACCTGGTAGACGAAGTCAAGGCCGTGTGTCACACCGTCCGAATAGACCCACTCAGTCACCGAGGCAACGAGACCGGTGGCGACGATGTTGGCGGAGACCGTTTGGGTGGCCAGTAGCGTGCTTCCGGCACCGACCGAAACAGTACTGGACGCCACGTTCCCTGAACCCGGGGTGAGTACAGTTGCGTGGGCAGTTGACGCCGCGCAGAGCCCAATCAGGGCCGCGAGGGCGATGAACGTTCTTCGTATCATCGTGTAACTCCGTTGTTGCGAAAAAGAATTGGAACAACTTTCGACTCTATTGATTGCGCGGATATCCGCCGTTTCCCTCCTCGTCTCTCGTGGATATGCCCTCAAACCCGTGTGCTGGTCCGAGAGGGCGATCGGGTACCAGGTAGATCGCTAGGTGGATTCATCCAGAGAACCGGGCGCTCGTCACTTCATTGAGACGATCACTGAGCCAGTTCCCGGCGCAGTTTGTCGATCAAGGCCGTTTCGAGAGGGTCGCGCCGACCGGCTTGCCAGCCGAGATCATCGGCCGTTCGCAGGGCTCTTCGCGCCTCCTCAGTCCTGCCTAGTGAGTGATAGGCCCAGGCGAGATGGCCGGCAAAGGACGGGTTCCGGGGGTCGTTGGTCATAGCGCGGGTCAGTTCGCGGATGGCCTCATCAACCTGGCCGTTGCGGATTAAGACCATGGCCCGGGTGTCAACCAAGGCCGGGACCGCTCCGGCAATGTCGATGGCGTGGTCGATCAGCTTCAGGGCCTCCTGGGACCGTCCGGTGCTCTGCAATGCCAGCAGCCAGGCCAGGTTATTAAGCGCCTCGCCATTGTCAGGAGACCCGGCGAGGACGCGCCGATAACAAGCGGCGGCCGCGTCGATCCGGCCCTCCATCAACCAGATACTCGCCAGTTTCGCTTGGAGCGCGACCGCCGCCGGCTGGTTGCGGACGGCCTCGGCGACCCACGCCTGAATTTGCCGACGTTCGGCCTCGCCCGCTGACGGGGCGTCGAACAACGTCAGCGCCGCGCCGGCGACTCGATCCTTGGGACAGGTCGACCAAGCCGTCTTGAGAATTTCCATCGCCTCGGAGACCCGATCGTGGCGAGCCAGGAACTCGGCGAGGGTGAGGGCACGCAGCGGCTGCCCGGGGTCGCGGGCGACGAAAGCACGATGCGCCGCTTCGGCCTCTCTGGCGAATCCGTAAAGATCCAGGAGGCCGGCAACCGAGCCGACTTGGTCGGGAACTGCGCGGCCGTGCGCGTCCAACAGCGCCAACAGCTCGGGTCTGCGCTTCCGCAAGTCGAGCAACCTCGCCTCGCGCTCCAGTGCCGCCAGGCCCTTGGGGTCGGCTTTCTTGAGGTCCGCCAACCAGCGATCGGCCTGGTCGAGCTCGTGTCGGCGGATGCAGAAATCGATGAAGTGCGTAAGGTACCGCGGGTCCGGCGCTTTGCCGACCAGGAGCTTCTGCATCTCGTCCTGGTACTTTTTCTCGTCGCCTTGAATCAAGTGGAGCTGGGCCAGCAGAAAGCGATTGCTGGCGCTCAGCCCGCCCGCAGTGGCCAGTTTTTCCAGGATCGCAATCGCCTCGCCACGGCGGCCAGGCAGTAAGGCGAGGACGCCGACCTTGAGCACCTGGTCCTCGTTGTTGTTACGATCCCTTGCCAGATTTTCGTCGACCAGCCGCAGGGCCCGCTCGCGGTCGCTGCGCCGGCCCTTGGCCAGGAGCATGTTGGCGCGGGTGCGATTGGACCATGACCTGTCGCTCGCGGCCAGGTTCGCCTGGCGGTCGAGCATGTCGAGGCACCGTTCGGCCTTGTCAAGGCGGCTACGCCGGCGATAAAGGGTCACAGCCGTCCGCAGCGCGTCCGGGTCGTTGGACTTGCCCTCGGCGCTTAGAGCCTTGTCGACCAAGTCCTCAGCCCGCTGGTCGTCCCCCAGAGCCGACCAGCACTGCGCCAAAGTGATGGTCGCCCGCTCGGGCGGCAAGGCTCGCCGCGCCGCCTCGACAACCCCCCTCGCCTGGTCGAGCTGTTTGGTCTGAACCAAGAACACAACATAAGTCAGCCAGGATTGGGGAACCCCGGGGCCCAAATCGACGGCCCGGCGGAATTCCTTGCCGGCCTCGTCTTTCCGCCCGGCTGCCATGTAGAGGCGCCCCATCGTGAGGTGGTCGGAAAAGCTCGTCGATCTCTCAGGGAAGACCTGGCGTGCCAGCGTGATGCCTCGGTCGAAATCCTGCCGGCGGATCGCATCGAGGGCTTTTTCTATTGTGATCTCATCGAGCGCGGCACCTTGTCCACGCAGCACCCGAGACACGTGGTTGATGTCGTCGAACCGGCCGCGCTCGTTAAGCAGTCGCACCAGTTGGCGGACCATCGATGGCTGCACGCTCCCCAACTCGACGGCACTGAGGTAGTGCCCGATGGCCTGGTCGGGCGAGCCGCCGAGCTCGGCGAGCGCTCCGTTCAAGGCAAAACCGCCCGGGGACTTGGGGTGCCGCTGGGTGATCTCGTCGGCGAGCCGCCGCGCCTCGTCCAGGTTCTCGAGCTCGCCGCGGCGAACCCGATCGATCAGCGAGGCCGCCATGGCAAACCGCCAGGCCGTGCCGTTGTCTCCCTCAGCCTTGCGGATGTCCTCCACCAAAGCGGTCGCGTCGCGGTGGTCGCCAACCGTCAAAGCCAGGTCGACAAGCGCCATCCGAACGGCGACGTTGTCAGGCTGGAGGGCCGCCAGCTCGCGCCAATGTTGTCGCGCCAGGGCGATCTCGCCGAGCCGTAATTCGGCCGCCGCAAGCCGGTCGAGGAACACCTCACGGTCGGTCGTGGAAAGTTTTTCGCGCGTTTCGGCCAGCTTGGCCACCGCGACCTTGGCCGCGTCACCTCCATTCAGGCTCCAGCAGTCGAGGCGGGCCAGTTCAATGCCAGGGCTTGGCCCGAGCTCCTTTTCGGCCTGGTCGAGGATCTGCAAGGCCGCGGGTCCTTGGCCTTGCCGCTGACTGAGCCCGGCCAGCGCGAGCCGGTAATTCAGGTTGCGCGGCTCCTTCGCCAGCGCCGACGACAGGAGTGATCGGGCCTCTTCCAGGTGGTCCTGCGCAGTCAGCGCGTCGAAGCGAGCCAGGATGAGCGGCTCGCCGGACTGCGGGAGGGCCTTTTCGGCCTCACGCAGCGCGAGCTCCACTTCCCGCCAGTTCCGTTCGTCCCTGGGCTGGCGAATCGCCTTTTGGAGCAGCAGACGAGCCAGGTCAAGCCGCCACTCGGGCCTGCGCGCCGCGAGCGGCTGAAGCACCGAGATCGCCTGATCGAGCTTGCCCGAGCGGACAAGGGCTTGAGTGAGCTCAATCGGGGCGCCGTCCGCGTTTTTGTCGCGCTCAACAGCCTGCCTTAGGGCCTGAATCCGCTCCTGTTCGTTACCGAGATGACGGTGGCACTCGGCGAGCATCACGTCGAGCTGGGCGGCAAGCCCCGGCTCCGTCGCCAGCAGCACGCGTGCCGTTTCGATCTTGGTGACCGCCTGGGCCCACTTTTTTTGCTGGAACAGGATCGCGGCGTCCAGGTACGGCACGTACGTGTCACCCAGCCCGTGGCTGCGCAGGAGGTTGATGTACGAATTCGCCTGGTCTCTGCCTTCGATCTTGTCCTCTAGGATCAGGGTCTCAGCGAGGTGTAACGCGAGCGCGACGTGGTGATTGGCCTGGAAACTTTGCCGCAAGATTTCCTCGCCCCGCTCGAGATGCTTTTCTCGAAGCTCCAGGCGAGCCAGAGCGAGCGCCAGCGGGGCGTTCTCAGGATGCAGCTTGAATCCCTTCTCGAGGTACTTGCGGGTCGCGGTCGCGTCCCGGTTGCCATCGCTGGCAATGGCCGCGGTCAAGAGAACTTCGGGGTCCTCAGGGGCCAGCTCAACGGCCTTCGTCAGGTCGGCGGCGGCGGCCGGCGGAGCGAAATCCCGGGCGTAGCGCCAGCGGAACAGATAAGCCTCGCCCGATTTGGGGTTCTTGGCGACCATCTCCCCGATCGTACGATCGGCCTCGTTGAGCTTCCGAAGTGAGGTCCGGCGCAGCCGGGCCAGCCGGTCGTAGCAGGCAACGCGGTGCGCATCATGCTTGAGGGCCTGGGCGAACCACTCCTCGGCTTCCGCGTACCGCGCCAGGCCGACGTTGCATTGACCCAGCAGGTCCTCGACGTCCGCCATCTCGGCAAGGGCTGGTTGGTCCTGGGATTTCTGCTGGACGTGATCCAGCAGATTCTTCAGATGGTGCTCGGCGTCGACGAACCGATCCAGCCCGCGCTCTAAGGCCAACTCGGCACAGCGGCGCAGAACCTTTAAGTCGCCTGGGTCATGCTGAAGGGCCTGTTCGAGCACCATGTAAATCTGCTTGCGGCGACGGTGATTGACGTCCCGCTTTTCGATCACGCGGGCGTACCAAGCCCAGGTCGCCGCGTCCCCGGACCGGATCTTGAGGTATTGCTTTAAGAAACCTTCGGCTTGGAACAGCGAGTTACCGGCCTCGGGGCGGCGCGCCGCCTCGAGCTCGGCGCGGCGCGCCGCCTCGAGGAGCCCCTGCGCGTTGCGCCGCATCTGCGCTTCGTGCAAGAGGTATCCGCCCCCGATCAAGAGCCCGAGACCGGCGAACAGCGACGCCAGGAGCACGAGGTTGAGGCTTCTGGTCGTCCGGTGACTGGAACGGGCGCGGGACCGTCGCCGCCGCGGTGCAAGTTCAGTGGGTCGGGCCAAGTGAGTCAAGCGATTCACCATCAGATCAGAAGCCATCGGCAAGTACGCGCCGTCTCGCCAGCCGCGTGTGCAGCGATCCAACCGATGCTCAAGGGAAAAAGCCAAACGTGCACGTCTCGTTACCTGCGTCCCCGCGCTCCTGCCAACCATGATCCTTCCGGCTGGCCGGCGGTTCGGTAAAAACCGCGGGCGATCCACCGGAGCGAGGAGCGGCGGAAACAGAAAGGGGTCTCGAGTCCGCTCCCGGAGAACGAACTCGAGACCGCTACCGGGATGCGCGCTGGGAGATAAGAAACGCACCACCGGGCTGGACAGTCTAACTACGCTGTGACTTCCGCCGACGCATCGCCGGCAGCGGAGTCGCTTGCTTCAGGTAGAGCGTTCGGGCGCCCACTCCGCATGGCCTTGCGCCGCCGCAGGCCATAGCCGACAAACGCCAGCGCGCCGATACCGGCGATCGCCAAGCTCGACGGCTCGGGAGTACCGGCGGTCTCCACAGTGACCGTCCCCCCCCAGGCGATCAGGTTTTGGGCTTGGCAGTCGCTCTGGTTGACCACGTACATCGTGCCGCCGGAGTAAGTGTCGCTGCTGACGTAAGCGTTGATTGATGCGGTGCCGATGGTCTCACTCGTGCCCCCCCCTAGCAGCCCACCGCTGTAACTCGTGCCACTTGTCCAGCCGGTGATCAACTTGAAATAGCTTTCCAGCTCCGTGCCTGCCGTGCCGTTTGGCCAGGAGGTGACTTGGAAAGAGCTCGGGTTGATCACGTGCCAGATAGCAAGCTGGACGGCACCCACTTCCTCCGCATAATAGGTGTCCGTTGACTTCAGACTCTGGAAGACGTACCCGAGGTAATTCAACATGTTGGTCGCAGGAGTCGATCCGGTGTCGGAAGCGACGGTACTCCCGGCTGCGGTGTTGATCGCGGATGCGAAGCCGCTGGTGATCTGGGAGGAAGTATAGAAATCCGAATTGTTGCTCTCCGTGTGCCAGAGGTCGGCGCAGAAAGCCGTGAACGATGAACCGCTCGGGCTCACCGGCGTGACTGTGAAAGGTATCGCGTACGTGGAGGCAGTCCCATGGGTTTCAGTCCCACCAGCGGTAAAGGAGATACCCACTGCCAGGCTTGAACTTGTTGAATACGACACCGAGTATTCATTGTCGGCGCGGGCGTTGCCGATCACGCAAGCGAGCGCGCCCAACATCAGTCCCGCAATTCGAACAAGGCGGTTGCACATAAGTGATATCCTCTCTGAATGGAAACGATCTTTGTTAGCAGTCATTCGTACCCGTTCCGGCGTCCCTGCAGCTCCCTCGACTCACTCGCTACGGAGGGATGGGCTGCTCGCTAGGCGATCCACGGTCGCGTCGCCTGCACCGCGCTCTTGCGACTTCTCTCCGGGAAGATCCTCCTTTCAGAAAATGAGTCAAGTCCCTGCGCCGAGCCGGTCCCGCGCTCCACTCCGTGGCTGGTCATCGGCGAGCTCGCGGCGCAACCGACCGATGATGTCGCGTTCCAAGACACCTCTCGATTCCGCTCTGAGTCCGAGCTCCTCGGCGTGCTGTAATGCTTCGCGCGCTTCCGCATTTTTTCCGCTGGCCCGATAGGCCCAGGCGATGTGGACGGCGAGACTCAAGTTTCTGGGGTCAGCAGCCTGGGCCTTCGTGAGCTCTGCGGCGGCGCGCTCAGGATCGCCGACGCGAATCAGCGCTACGGCTCGAGTGTCGACGAGGCTCGGTATTGGCCCCGCTTTTTCGATGGCTCGGTCGATCAGCGCGAGCGCTTCACGGGGCTTAGCCGGCTCGCGGAGGGCCAATTCCCAGGCGAGGTCGTTCATCGCCTCGATCTGCTCGGAATCGCTGGCCAGCGCCTGACGAAACAGCCCCTCGGCCTCGTCGAATCGTCCTTCGTTGAAATAAATGCGGCCCAGCTTCGTCCGCAGCCAGCCGGCCGCGGCCGGGCTTTTCTCAATGGCTCCGGTCACCCACGCCAGCACCCGGCGCTTCACCTCGTTGTCAGCGGAGCGTGCGGAGAAGAGCGGCAGCGACGTTTCGGCGACGGCCTCGGGGCGGCACGTCGTCCACGCTGCTTCGAGAAGCGCGAGCGCCTCTTTGGACCGATCTTGGCGGGCGAGGAAGGCGGCCAGGCCCAGTAAGCGCTCCGATTCGCCTGGCTTGCGCGCAATATGCGCCTTGTAGGCCGCCTCGGCCTCACTCACGAAGCCGAATCGCTCAAGCAGTGCGGCCACTGTGGCGATCTGATCAGGTGCCTCGCGCCCCCTCGCCATGAGCAGCTCAAGCAGCTCCGGCTTGCGTTGCGCAGGATCGAGCAGCCGCGATTCGCGCGCCAAGAGCTCGACGGACCGGGGCACCAGTCGCTTGAGCTCGGCGAGCCAGAGCTGCGCCTGGTCAAGCTCCTCGCGAGCAAGCAGGAAGTCAACGAAATGGACGACATGCTGCGGGTTCTTGACCGGATGGCCCATGATTTTCAGCATCTCGGCGTGGTACTTCTCGACGAGCCCGTCGGCCAGGCAGGCCCGCGCCAGGATGAACTGTTCGTTGGTAGCGAGCAGGTTCTGTTTGTCGAGTGTTTCCAGCAGCTTGGTTGCCTCGCCCCGCGTGCTAGTACGCAGGGCCATGATGATCGCCTTGAGCTTCAGGTCGGCGGCGCTCGCAGGATCGGCTTTCAGGTTCTCTTCGACCAGGTCCAAGGCTCGATCCATCTCGGCCAGTCGCCCGGTGGAAAGCCGCGCGAGGCTGCGCGTTCGCTTGGCCCACGCCAGGGTCTCGGGGCTTGCGTCGAGGGTGGGGCCTTGCAGCTTGTCGAGGATAGGCTCGACCTGATCGAATCGGCCCAAATTGATGTACAGATCGACGGCAACCCGGATCGTTCTGAGGTCGCAAGCGGGCGACTGAAGGGCCTCCTGGATCATGCTCTCGGCTTCTTTCAACTCGCCAAGCATCGCATAGCATTGGGCCATGGGCAGCCTCGCCCGCTCGGCCGGAAGAGCTCTGCGCGCCGCCGCCACGGCGGCCTTCGCCTGATCAAGCTGTTTTTCCCGGACCAGATACTGAACGTAGCTCACCCACGTGATGGGGACGGCTGGGCCGAGCTCCACTGCGCGGCGCAACTCCTTTCCTGCCTCCTCGGTCCGGCGTGCGGCTTGATAGAATTGCCCCAGCAGCACGTGATCGGCAAAACTGGTCGAACTCTCGGAGAAGGCCTGGCGAGCCAGCGCGATGCCCCGGTCGTAATCTTGCTGGCGCATCGCCTTGAGCGCCGTCGCGGTCGCGAGGTCTCCCGTGGCCCTGCCCCGTTCGGACAGCATCTCGATCACCCGATCGATTCGGGCGGAGTCGTCTCTCTGATTGAGCAGCCCGACCAGCCGGCGAGCCACGGCCGAGCGATTGTCTCCCAGCTCAATGGCACGGCTGTAGTGCGCGATCGCTTCGTCGATCATGCCTTCGAGCTCGTCGATCTCGGCGCGAAATCGAGCTCCCCCACCAGTCCGGGCGCAGCTCGGAGATCTGCGCGGCCAAATGCGCGCAGGCCTCCAATTCTTTGGTCGCGCCTTGCCGAGCGTGGGCGAGCAGACATGCGGCTTCCCCGAACCGCCAGCGGGTCCCACGTTCGCCCTCGATCGAGCGAATCTTGGCCACGAGATCCTTGGCATCTGCGTAGTCGCCGGCCTGGACGGCGAGGTCAAGCAAGCCCGTGAGAACCTCGAGATCGGCCGGGCGCATCCCTGCGAGTTCGCGCCAGTGCTCACGTGCCAGAGACGGCTCGCCGAGTCGCAGCTCCACCCAGGCCAGGCGATCGAGAAACGTGGGGCGGTCGGTTTCGGGAACCTGTCGCCGCGTCTCGGCCATTTTTGCCACCGCCGCCCGGGCCGCGCCGCCGCCCTCGTGTTCCCAGTAGCCGAGGCGCGCCAGTTGGAGGTCGAGGCTTATTCCGAGGTCCTTTTCGGCCTGGTCAAGGATCTGCAAGGCCGCGGCTGCCGCGCCGTTTCGCTGGCTCAATCGGGCCAGCCCGAGCCGGAACTGCAGGTTCCGCGGGTCCTTGGCCCGAGCTTGCGACAAGAGCGAGCGCGCGTCGGCCAGACGGTCCTGGGCCTCCAGCAGATCGACGCGAAGGAGGACGAGTTGCTCGGCCTTCTGGGGCAGCGCCTTCTCGGCGGCGCTCAGTTCCCGTTCCACGGCCGGCCAGTCGCGCTGTTCGCTAGGTTCCTGTCTGGTCATTTCCATCATGAAACGCACGACTTCGAGTCGCAGTTCGGGCTGGCGCTCCGCGAGCGGTCGGACGATCGCAATCGCCTTGTCGAACTTGCCTGCCCTTGCCAGGGCCCGCGCGTAGGCGATACGGGCCTTGTCCGGCGCCCGTTCACTCTCGGCGACTTGTTCCAGGGCGACTAACCGCTGTTCATCGGAGCCCAGCCGACGGTAGCACTCGGCGAGCATCAGATTAAGCGCAGTGATGCGCCGGGTGTCGAACCGCAGCCCCTCTCGGGCGAGCTCCAGATCGCGGGCCGCAACGTCCCACTGTTTCCGCTCAAAGAGTATTCGTGCCTCAAGATACCGAACGTATGAGTCTCCGAGGCCCGCTGCGCGCAGCCGCGCCATGTAATCGCTGGCCTGGTCGGTGCCGTCGATTTTGTCCTCGAGGATGAGTGTTTCGGCCAGCGCGAAAGCGAGGTCGAGGGATGGGTTCGCCTGAAATGCTTGCCGTAACACCTCTTCGGCGCGATCGAGGTGCCGCTCTTGGGTCTCCAGCCCCGCGAGTCCGAGAGCGAATGTCAAGTTCTTGGGGTCGAGCTTCACCCCTTTTTGCCAGTACCGCCTGGCCGCGCCGATGTCTTTTTGCCGTTCGCTCGCAACGGCGGCGGTTGCGATAACCTCGGGATCGTCGGGGCCAAGCATCAGCGCCTGCCGGAGATCGCCGGGGTCGGCTGGCGGCGCGAACTCGTGGAAATACCGCCAGCGGTACACATAGGCTCGGCCCACCTGGGGGTTTTTCACAACCATCTCCCGGATCGCGGCGTCGGCGCTCGCGTTCCGGCGCAGCTCGGTGCGGCGCAGCCGCGCCAGATGATCGTAGGCCGTGAGCAGCCCCGGGTCGTGCTGGATCGCGCGGCGAAACCATTGCTCGGCATCGTCGTAATTGTTCAATCCGCGGCTGGTTTGACCCACCAAATCTTCGACCTCCGCTCGCTCGGCGGCCGTCCTTTGATCCGGCGATTGCTTCTCAGCTCGCTCGAGAAGTTTCTTCAGGTGTCCCTCCGCGTCCGGGTACCGGCTCAGCTCGAGCGCGAGCTCGGCGCACCGATGCTCGAGGTCCCAGTCTTCGGGAAAGTACCGCAGGGCTTCTTCATGCACCAGGAAGATTCGGTCGCGCTCCCGGCGAGCGAAGTCCGACTGATCGAGAACCCGAGCGTACCACTTCCAGGTGGGGCCGTGTTCGGGCTCGATCTGGAGGTACCAACCCAGCAATTCCGCGACTCTTGCGAGGTCGTGGTTCAGCTCGGCGCCACGAGCGAGATCCAAGAGCGCAGACGCTTTCCGCTGGACCTGGATGCCGTGCACAACGTGCACGCCAGCGCCCAGCACGACGACCACCGCCACGAGAATCGCCAGGAAGAGCAGGTTGAGCTTCCTGCGCAAGGGTGGAGGCGTGAGAAAGTTCAACCAGGCTGCAAGTTTCGCTCGATCCACGTCGTTTCTCGGCTGAACATCCAGGTCAAGCTCTTCAATTCAAACCCACGTAGGTTTCCGGGACAATCGCTGTCGAGGTAAGTGCTCCGGCAGGCACCGATTCCGGGCCCCCCTCACCGTCGGGCGCGGGCAGGCGAAAGGTGCGACCGATCCGGGCGAAGGGAACGCCTAGACACTTGAAGGCCGTGGCGAGGATCAGCCGAACATCAAGCCCGAGATTCATCCGTTCCACGTAGCAAAGGTCGTAGCTCAGCTTGCGCCGCACGCTGAACAAGTCCTCGTCGGGAGGCTGCTGCACCTGGGCCAAGCCGGTCAAACCGGGCCGGACAGCCAGCCGGTCGCGATAGTTGGGCAAAGCCCGTTCGAGCTGTGGCAGAAACTCCGGGCGCTCGGGCCGCGGACCGACCAGGCTCATGTGCCCCATGATGATATTGATAAGCTGGGGAAGCTCGTCGATGTGGGTTCGCCGCAGGAACCAGCCGATCGGCGTGACCCGCGGATCGCCGGCGACGCACCATCTGGGGCCGCTGTCGCGTTCGCTGTCCTGGTACATAGTCCGGATTTTGTAGATCGTGAAGACCTTGCCACGCCGACCGAGCCGCTTCTGAGTATAGAGCGGGCAGCCGCGAGAGGTTAATTTCACGAGCAAGAGCGCACCCAAGATGATCGGGATAGACGGTACGAGCATGACCAGAGACAGCGCAACGTCAAGCCAGGGCTTGAACGCCACGTAGCTGGTACTGGTCCTCTTAGCGCGAAAGAGAACGGTCGTGGCCACGTCGCCAATATCCGAAGTTGCACTGCTCATGGAAGAATCCTTTAGGACTGATTCGTCACACACCCGTCAGCGGGACACCGACCGAATCTCGTCAGACAGCAGCCGTCGATCGACCTCCGGCAGAAAAACCGCCAGGAAGTCTTTACAAGGATCGGTCGCCGGATCGACGACCTGCCCCCAGGTCTCTCGGACTACGTAGAGCTTGCACAGCGCCGGCTCGAGCGCGAAGCTAAAGCGGGGATCTTCCGGCGCAGACCAGCCTTTCGAGTTGTTCCAGCTCCAAAAGACGCGCAGGACCGACGGAGTCGTTCCGCCCCGGGTGGCGACGATGGTACGGAACATCGCGTGTCGGGGCTCTTGGCCGTAGCTGTAATCGAATTCCCCCGCCGCGCTGGTCGAGTATCCCTCGCCCCGGTAGCATATGTCGGGGGTGTGCACGGAAATCTTACCGGGATTGCCGCCGAGCAAGAGTACCGAGACGGTGACGCCGCGGTTCGCATTGGTGTAGACAGCGGCAAAGCAAGCTGTCGCCCCCGCCAAGTCTCGCTCTGGGGCCGGCAACTCGAACATGGTCCCCTTCCAGTCGCCGATCGTCATGGGTAACGACTCGATGCGCGCGCGCAGCGCGCTTTCGGCGCACGACGAGCCGAACCGGCCGCAATAGGTCCCCTGGACCAGCCCGGCTCCGACAATCAGGGTAACGGCCGCGACGATGCGCATCATGCCATTCATGAGATCGAATCCACTGTCGAGTCAGCCGCCGATTCCGGCAGCGAAGCATAGTAGGTGTCGGAATGGTAGTAATAGCCGCCGTACCCATGATCGGCGGAACCGGTCACGACCGCCCCGAGCACTCGAACGCCCAGCGATTCCAGTCGGTTTAGCGCGGCGGTCACTTTGACCTTGCGACTCACGTCGCTGAAGATCGAGAAAAGGACGGCATCGGCCACCTGGGCGACGATCGAGGCGTCGGCGACCGGGAGGATCGGCGAGCTGTCGACGATCACGAAGTCGAATTGGCCCTTGAGCGCGTCGAAAACGGCAACCAAAGCGACCCTGGGAGAGCAGCCGAATGGTCTGGCGATCACAGCGGCCGGCGGGCATTATTTTCAAGTCCGGGACTTCGGTGTCGGCGATGGCGCCGATTCGTGTCGACTTCGCCCCGCAAAAGTTCGCTGAGCCCGCTGGCCACGGGCAGATCGAACAGCCGGTGGATCGAGGGACTGCGCAGGTCGCCGTCGATCAACAGGGTGCGCAGGCCCGAGCGAGCCAGGCTCGTTGCCAGGTGGCTCGAGAGCGACGTTTTGCCCTCGCTGCTGACGGCGCTAGTGATCATGACCACCCGATGCGATTCGGCGCGGGCTACGTGCACCAGCATGGTCCGGGCGGCGTCGACCGATTCCAAGAGGACGTTGTTCCAATACTTGTCCTTCGGCGACGGCACCCGCGCAAGCGCCCCTCCTTGGCGGGCGGTCTTGGAGCGCACCATCGGCAGCGTACCGACCACCGGCAGCCCCAGCTCGGAGGGGACAAGGTCGATCGAATCGACCTTCTGCGTCTGCAATTCGAGGAACGCCACGCCGAAGAGCCCGGCGAAGAACGCGCCCGCGGTAATCATGGCGATGACCGCATATCGTCTCCGTTCGTCCCTGGTCAGCGGGGGAACGGCGTCCTCGATCGTTCGTACTCGCGGGGGCGCCTGGAGCTCTACAGTGAGCGCTTCCACTTCGGCGGAAACCTGGCTGGTCGTTCTCTGCAATTCGGTCACTTCCTCCGAAAGGGCGGTGAGGTCCAGCGTTTTGACGTTCAGCGACTTGCTTTGGTCCTGAATGGTCTTGATTTCGGCGGTCAGGCTTTTCTCGAGCTCGGCGAGTATGACCAGGTCTTGCGCGCCCACGTTACTGGCTTTCACCTGCTCGACCTTGTTTTGAGCCTGAAGCTGCCGAATGGCGAGGGGACGTAGCTCCCTGCGCTTCGTCGCGAGCTGTGCCTTGGTCGCGGCGACTGCATCGCGCAACGTCCTTCCCGTCGCGTCGCCGCCGCCGCGCGAGGCCTGCCGCCAGCGCAGCACGTGCTCGTGATACGCCGCTTCCTGTTTTGCGAGGTCCGACGCGAGCGCGCGGACGACCTGGCTCTGATCAATGAGGTCGTTGATGTCGTTTTCAGCGATCGGAGACTCGAGCGGAGCATCATCTTCGATCTCAGCCTGGGGTCGCGCTTTCGCCGCCGCTTCGAGGCGCCGTTTCTCCGCCTGGATTGTCATGAGCTGCGTCATCAGCGAATTCGCGTTTTGGATGATGTATTGCTGTTTGAGGGCCAGGGTCTCGGGGTTGTCAGACCCGACGGCTTCGGCGTTCTTGCGCAGGCGCTCGCGCCGTTCCTTGAGGATCTCGGCGTAACTTTCCTTGATTCCCTTGAGCTTGGCGTGGCGGTCCGCTCGTCGTTTGGTGTCGACGTTGACCACCTCGTCCATGTACGCTTTCTTGATCGCGTTGACGATGCTGGCAATTTGCCCGGGATCGTCACCCATGAGCGAGATTTCCATCACCTCCGAGCCGGCCACGAACGTGGGCTTGATATTCTCCTGCAGCCACGCGATCGGATCGGCCTGTTCGCGGATCATGCGGCATTTGCTGACATTTTTATCCAAAAGCGCCGCGTTCAACACGAGCTGGCTCGTGACGAGCGTCAATTGCGTGCTCTGATACCGCTTGTAATCGTCGCCGCCGGAGGTCTCGGTCTCGACTGTGCGGAACAGGACCTTGGGTGGCAGGGCGACCAGGATCAGCCTGGCTTGTGCTTTGAACTTGCCGGCGGGCACGGCGAACCAAGCCGTCGGGCCGCAGATGCCCAGGGCCAAGGTCGCCACCCCCAAGGCGAGTGTTTGACGGCGGCGCAGCGCCTTGAAGATGCTCGTCGCCGTCAGGGCCGTTACTTTGGGCGGTCCGGCGGCCGATGCCGCGCGAGCCATTGCGCCGGCCGTCTGGGCGACCACGCCCTCAGCGCTGGTGAAACGCCGGCCGAGATCGTCGGGAGAATTCAATTGTTGGTTCATGGCGGAGCCCTCTCTCGAGCCCGATCGTTGCGCGGCGCGTCACGCTTCGATCATGAATCCGGTTAAGAGCCACACATTCACAAAACGGAGGGCTTGTAACCTTTCGCCCGGGTTCGGCGCCGGCCGCGGAAGGACGCGACCGCGCCAGGTCGAGCGCCGGCACCGCCAGCGAAGTCTCGACAAGGAGGTGGGAAAGCACCCAAATCTCCAGCCAATACAGTCCCAGGGCCAGGGGTATCATGAGCCATCCGGCGAGATCGTGGTAAAACGTGTCGGCCGCGTGACCGCCGACGGTGTCGTGGAGGATTCCTGTGACCGTGATGCGGATGATATTGGCCAGCAAGGCGACGGGGACCGAGCTGGCAACCAGGACAATTCGGTCAAAAAGCGGCCGCTTCACCACCAGCGCCGCGCCGGTTGACAGAGCGATGAACGTGATGACCATCGACAGGCCGCTGCAGGCCTCGACCACGCCGATTTTCGCATCGTTCAACTGAATCACGTAGCCGTCGGCGAAGGCCATGAAGCCAAGGGTTTGCAGCAGGTACGTACTGGCGTTGGTGGCCATGTACTGCAAGGGTGGCCCCAGCGCGTTTTCAACCCGAAAGGGGAGCGGAATCATGAACGCAAGAAACACGATCGAGAGCCACGCCCACTTGAGGGCCCGCCAGCCGCCGACCACCAGACAAACTCCGGCCAAATACGGCAAGACGGCGAGCCCGACAACCGAGTCGTGTCGGATCAGTCCGCCCACAAGTTGAAGGGCCGCTCCCAACCCCAAGAAGGCCAGCCCCCAGGTGCTGGTATGCGGACTGAAGCCCCGAAGCTGATCTTTGCGCAACCAGAGCAAAGCGAGTGAGAAAAGGGGCACAAGATAACCGTGGGCGTAGCGAGGGTCGGTCGACCATCGCTCTTGCATCGCCGCCAGTGCCGGCCAAAGCGACCAGAGCAGGCAGCCCAAAAGCACCACCAGGGACACCACCCATGCGCGGCTTGCTCAAACGGAGTTTCATGGTCATCGGCTCGTCTAGACTCGACCTTCGACCGCGAATACCGCGGCCGATCCATCCCCGACTCGATCTCGTTGACCTCGCTCGACCGCTCGCTCTCTTACGGAATTCGCGGCCATCCGGCCCCGAGAGACCGGCCTCCACCCTTCGTATCGACCAAGCAGCAATCGTTCACACACGTTCGGAACCCGGAGGCCGAAATGGTTGCAAAAGAACACAAAATCCGCTGATTTCGCGCACACTCCGTGCCCATGGGTTGCAACTGGCCGCCCCCAACGAGAGGAGTCGGCGCCCAGAAGACTTCAAGTTAATAAGGTTTTCTATGCCCCTTCTTCAACTCAGACCAGTGGGAAAACCGACCGGAGCTGAAGGGGCTGCACAGCACAACGTACGTGGCGGCCATGCCTCGAACCGCGCTTCATTGCGCGAGATCAATAAACCATACCCGCATTGTCCTGTCAATAATGTGCGGTTTTTTTGCACCGTGTCGTTCATAAGGCCACATTTTCGACTATCTTGTTGTCGATGGACGCATTTTGTGCCCCCGCCGGTCGGTTGAATCGGGACAATTCCATTCCGATGCCGGCATCCCCCAAACGGTGAACGTCGGCACCGACGAACTTCTCGGCTAGCGGCTTCGTCGAGCGCGTTCATCGCCTCGCACCTGCTGGACATCGCTCCCACACGATGAACGGCACAGTACCCTTGCCGTGTGAGATGCTTCGTAGCGTGCGTTAGAGCTAACTACGAAAGCTCTCGCTCTGTCAATGCAATGATGATTTTTGTCAACGCGAACTGTGCGGAAAAGCGTAGATCGGCATGAATGTGTTTTAGATAAGCTACTTCGGTGTCGATATCGCGCGATCGGAACCGGAGGCTCTGATTCTTTTACTTCAGCCAGCCCATCGTCGTCCGAGCAATCAAGGCGTTACCCGCTGAATTCAGGTAGTTGCCCGACGCCTTCAACTGGAAACGGTCATTGCCCCCGAGGGCGAAATACTCGGGCGCGCAGTCGAGAGCAGGAATTCCCCGAGCCTGGGCCTCTTCGTGAAACTCGCGCCGAAAGCTCGCGACTCGCCAGGGGGGATTGTCTTGCGCGCTTGTCATATGGTGTGGCGACAACGTGACCACGAATCGAGCGCCGTTTTCGCTGCACAGCCTGGACATCTCGTT
The DNA here is from genome assembly GCA_963830625.1 of uncultured Isosphaeraceae bacterium. Taxonomy (GTDB): domain Bacteria; phylum Planctomycetota; class Planctomycetia; order Isosphaerales; family Isosphaeraceae; genus CAWHMZ01. The sequence goes on from CAWHMZ010000023.1 coordinate 388,402, forward strand.
GATGAGCGCCCAGACCAGCGGACGGCTCTGAGCGTATTCGGCACGGAACGAATCGTGGAGCGGCCAATGGGCTTTTGTAAGCACTTCCGGCTTTTGGGCAGGCTCGCTGCGGAACAGCGAGCGGCCCCGCGTGCGCAGAAACGAAAAGACGGTTAGTTGCGACTCGGGCAGAATTTGTTTTTGAGGCGTGACGGGGTTTCCCAGGGCATCGGTGGGAGGCGGGCAGTGGTCGCGCGCCAGGCTGAGCTTGCCTTCCTTTAGCACAAATTGGGGCTTGTGCATCTTGTTGTTGAAATTCATCTTCCAGTGATAGTCGAAGGAGGCATCGGCGAAGTCGTCGCTTGAGAGCTGGAAGATCACGAGATCGGGCGAATAAGCAAGCCCGTAGTTCTTGAGAACAAGCAGCGACTGGTCTGGCCCGTACATCAGAACGCCCAGGTTGAGCACTTCGGTGACGCCGTGCGACCGGGTCCAGTCTGCATCCTTGTTAAGGAGGACTTCCAACTGATGCGGCCACGCTTCTCTCCAGGAGCAACCGGTGCCCATGGTGGTGGAATCGCCGATGCAGAGAATGCGGTAGCGGCCGGGGCCCTTGTCGCGCGGGTAGGCTGGAAGCGCCAGCCGTGCTCACCGATGTCGGCCGCGCCGGCAGTAAGCCGCCAGCCTAGTTCCGGGGATAATTGGGTGATGTGCCGCGCCCGCGGCTCATATTCGAAGGCAGGTGTCGAGCGGCAGGCCACCTCGGCCGCGACCAAGCCGGCGGCCAACAAGAGGTAAAGAACAATGAACAGCGCCGAGCAAGCTGCGATCCAGCGTCGCACCGGCTTGAGCGCCAGGGCTAGAAAACAAGTGCCATACCACGCCAGGCAGAACGCCAGAAGAAGTATCCCAAAGCGACCGAGCGGGAACGGATCAAGGACCCAGATCACCACGTGAGCAAGAGCGATCGTCGGGAAAACGAGCTGAAAAAGCCAGATGAGGGCCGTGCGCCTCGAAAAACGCGACTTCACCGATCGCGGCGGCGAATTGACTGCGGGCTCTACTGGGGAGGATAGGTTCATAAGTGGTTGGATCTAAATGACCACTGCCAGGGTGCTGATTCGGGGCGACGCTCGTTCGCGGAGCGAACGACGACAATCAGTTATCCCGGTGCGCGTTGACGCGGTTGGGGTCGTTGAGCGTCGGCTCGTCTTCGTCACTGCCGCCGCGGATCAGTCGATTAACGCACTCGTAGCCCTGGGCGAAGGAGTGGTCCTGATTGCTGACCTCGTATTTCCAGGCGCCGAACCGGCCCCGGGAGAAGATCCGCAGGTCCTCGAGGCGCGGCCGCACAGACGCGAGAATCTCGTCGCGGTCGAGCGACGGCGTTGGATAGCCGTGGCGGAGGAAACGGTGACAGCGGCTCAAGACCTGGTCCGTCGGACGGATCAGCCTGGTCGCCAGCATTCCTTGCACGACCTCGTCAACGACTGTCTCGTGATCGACCCGCTTGTGCGCGCTTGCGCCACTTCGGCCATCAGCGACCAGGTTTGGCCCGGCCGCGGCGTGTTGTAAGGGCTATAGTTGCTGAACACCGTCACCCGGTAAAACGGGCAGTTCGCTTCGGGGAAATACATCCAGCACTTGGTGCGCAAATGCTCCGGAGGTTCTCCCTCCAAGCCGATGCCCACGACATGAGTACCGGAATACTTCAAGCGCCCCGCCAGGGCGGCCACTTCGGGCTCGGCAATCATGGCCGCGAGGCGATCGACCGGCATCGAACTCAGCAAATGGTCGTACCGAATGCGCAGGCCGCTCGCCAAGACAATCTCACGGGCCTTGGCGTCGATGCCCTCAACGCCATCGCCCAGCCGGAGACGCTCCTCGGGCAAGCGCTTCGCCAGCGCTCGCCAGATTGATCCGGTGCCGCCTCGCTTGGGGAAGCGAAACGTGTTGTTCGGTCCCCAGCTCACCTCGTCCTGTTCAAGGCAGACGCCCCTGATCACCTTGTCGAGCGGCGGGACGGCCACGCGTTCTCCGACCCAGCCGCAGCTCATCATCTCAGGCGGGTAGGCCCAGACTTTGAAGTTGTACGGCAGGAGGAAGATCTCGGCGATGCCCTGTCCGAAGGTAGCCAGAATCCACTCGCGGAAATTCGCCGGCCGCGGAGCCGCCGCCCGGCTGGCTTCGAGCAACCCCTGGACACACTCCCATCGTTCCGTTTTGGGTAAGCGGTGCAAGTTGTATTGAAATGGGTACGGCACAAAGCGGCCGCAGATCCAAACCCAGCTCTCGCGCTGGTGCTCCAGCCAGCCGTCAGCACCCAGGGCCAGATCCATATACTCGTCAAACTTGCGGTAGTGCGAGAACTGCACATGACCGCCCAGGTCCCAGGTAAAGCCGGCCTCGTCGACAAACGACGAGGCGAGCCCCCCCGCGGAATTGGCCTGGTCGACGACGAGAAAGTCGGTCGCGCCCAGCTCCTGGAGGCGCAGGGCCGCCCCCAGCCCGGTCGGACCGGCGCCCAGGATCACAAATTGCCGCTTGATGAGATCAGCCATCTTCAAGATTCACCGTTCCGAGTGCGCGCCCTTGGCCTTCATCGCCGCACGTCCTTGCGGTCGCGGGCCAGATGCCAGGGCGTCGTAGAGCTGGGCGGCGATGATGTTGTGGGCACGCGCGTTGGGATGCGGGTCTCCCGGCGATACCCAGAGGGAAGGTGGGTCTTGCCCCGACAGACCATCGAGGAGGTCAATTACGGCCGAGGCTCCGTCCTTCGCCAGGCCTCGGATCGCCGCGTGCACCTGCGGGAATTCGTAGCTCGAATCGAGGTGGTGCAACTCCGGAACAATGGCGACCCGCAGGTCGATGTGTTCCTGCTCACAGGCGGCGATCAACTCCCCGAAAGCGTGCTGGCACGCCATCCAGCCCGGTTTTCCGTCTGCGTAAAGCCCGCGATAGTAGTTGGAATAGGTTGGGCGCCAGCCCATCTCCCGGAGAATCCCATCCCAGAACGAGGCCATGAAGACGTACAAGCAAGACTGCCGCGCCAACCAGTTTCGCTCCTCCCGCGGTGTTGGCTCGGCATCATTGATGAAGAACGCGACGATGACCATGTCCGGCTGGTAAAGTCGGCCGCGCTCCTTGAAATAGGCGACCTCTTGAGCCGTGTTGTAGTTTCCCACGCCGGTATTGATCACCTCAAAGTGCCGCGGCCATCCCGGCAGGGGGCCCTCATTGAGCATTCTCTCGAGAACCTTGGCGAAGGTCTTCTCTTGCGCGACGCCCCAGCCGAAGGTGATCGAATCGCCGAGGACAAGAATGCGATACGTGTCCTTTGGCTTGGCGAGGCTGAAGTCGCGGTCGCGGAGCCCGGACGAATTGATCTTGACCGGTACGCCCATCAAAAAGGCCTCGCGATTGGGCGTGTGCTCGTGCCCCATCGCGTGGATGGGGCTCGGTCTCTTGATTTTCTTGGCGTATTTCCACATCTCGATGCCAAAGTGCATGCCATTGCGGTCGTAGATGACCCGAGTCATCATCTCGAGGCACACCAGACCCGAGAGGACCACGCACGCGAGCAGGCTGATTCGCATGAGGAGGGGCTTCCAGACGCCTCGCGGAGGTTGGACCGCCCCCAGCGGTTGCCTGGCGACTTCCCGGTTTTCGTCGTCGCGAGCCTTTGGAAGGGGGGCCGGACGTGGCGTGCCGGCGTGCGCCTGCGGACTGCCGGACGAGGCCTCAGCGAAATGCTGCGGCCCGACGTCGGATGCGATCTCTTGCATGCGATTCGCTCCCGAACTCTCGGAAAATGGTTCAGCCGATCGGGATTCAGGTAATCACCCGGCGGACACGCCTTCGTGGGCCGTGTGGATGGCTCGACGTCAAAAGAGCGTGTAGATGAACGGTGCCACCGCTGTCCCGGACAACATCATCATCAGCCCGAACAGGACGAGCATCGAGACGATCGGCAAGAGCCACCATTTCTTGTTGCATCGGAGGAAGTTCCAAAACTCGACCAGCAGGTTGTCAGGACCATGCGACTGGGCCGCCTTTTCAAATTCGCTGATGGGTTGCTCGCTCATGATGATGCGCTCCTTTAACTAGAACGGGCGAAGATCACTCTTCGGGCGAGGCGCGAACTGGGATCGAGGGTCCACCTGACAGAGCTCAAGACCAACTCGAGCATGCCGGTGGCCAGCCCGAAGCACGCTGCAAGCGAGATAAGGGCAAGCTGGACTGGCGATGATAGGCTCATGGTGTTGGTGCACGGCTCTAATACTGCGTGTTGCCCGTCATCCTTGCCGTTACACATCGGAGGCCGCGCGCGGCTGCCCAAGAAGACTTCCTGCAATTGCTGGCGCCGAGTCGTTCGCGGTGCTGGACATCGCACCGCCGCCCGGCTCGAAATGCGTGTAGTAATCTCCCCGGTACGCCACGCCCGAGAGCCCGCGGCCGGTGTCCGACAGGAACCGAAAACTGGCCAGGCCCCATCGCTGCATGCGAAATCGCAGCGCGGTCCACAGCACGCCGAAGCCGTAGACGATGCTCCGTCGCAGATTGATCGAAGACGCCTCCTCAAAGTACTTCGCTGGACACGAGATCTCGCCGATTTCGAACCCGAAGTAGATCGCCTGCGCGAGCATCTCGTTGTCGAAGAGAAAGTCGTCAGAGTTTTCGAGCAGTGGCAGCGATTCGAGGACCCTGCGCGAAAATGCGCGATAACCCGTGTGGTATTCCGACAGCTTGTAGCGCTGGAGCAGATTCTGGGTTGCCGTCAGGAAACGATTTGACAGGTATTTGTAAAGCGGCATGCCGCCGGCGAGGGCCCCCACACCAAGAATCCGCGACCCAAGAGCCACGTCGAACTGGTCGGAAGCGATCATCGCGGCCATCGCACCCACGAGCCGGGGAGTGTATTGGTAGTCGGGGTGCAGCATGATGATGATGTCGGCCCCCAGCTTCAGAGCCTCGTTGTAGCAGGTTTTCTGGTTCCGGCCATACCCATAGTTGGAGTTATGGACGAACGTCTCAATCCCCAGCGAGCGAGCCAGTGTGGCGGTGTCGTCGGAGCTGCCGTCGTCGACCAAGAGCAGCGCATCGACTATGTCGCGCGGAATCTCGTCAATCGTTCGCCGCAGCGTCCTCGCCGCATTGTAAGCCGGTAACACCACGACAACTTTCCGATTTTCAATCATCGGCGATCTCCGATGCGCGTCCGCAAGTCGATCAAACGAAGGTTGGCATCGGCGGCGAGGGTTGTGCCGCCGTATCCCGTCACGGGAACCTTGTCCACGGTGACGACGGCATATTCGGCGCCCGCCTGCCTCAAGGCATCCAGGACGAGCTGGAATCGCGGCAGATTGTCGATCGCAAACAGTTGGCGATTGGGAACCTCGGCGACGATGTGCACCCGGCACAATCTTGCCCAGTGAGTCCAGTCCCCAAGCAATGCAACGCGGACGCCTGGTCGAAGGCCGTGCTCGCGGAGTTCCTGGGCGACGCGCACACGGTCGTAGGAACGAGAGTTGAAAGAACGAGGCTCCGATCCGTCGGCAGCCAGTGCGGGCGGCAAGGATTCCCGCACATCTCTTGCCAGCCCCGGCAAGAAGGCCACGGTAAAGACGATCGTCATGGTGGTTGCGATGGCCCTCAAGCGCTCGGGCATGACGGCCGGGAACACGAGCGTGAACCCGCAAAGCCACGCCGCGGGGAGTATCAGGAGAAATACCGCCACATAGTTTGGTGAAACAATGAGGATGGAGTACATCAGCAACCCGGCTGCGCTGTAGAGCGTCAGGAGCCAGGTTGCTCGAAACGCGGGCGAGCGCAGCGCCGGCCGTTGAATCTTGCCGCGGTTCCGCTGATCCACGGCGATCGCGATCATGAGACACACGGTGCAGAGAAAAAGCGGATGAAACGCGATCTCGAGAAGCTTGCGGACTTCGTGCCGGAACTGTCTCAGATGGCCGGCCGGGTCGAACCGCGTTCGGGCACCAGAGAGCCACCAGGCGGGATCCTTGAACGGAGGATAGGCACCAGAAATCGGCTGATCAAACTCATAAACAAGCGGCTGATCCAGAATGGGGCGCAAGCCGTGATCCGGTTTGCCGAGGGAAGGGTCGGTCCACGCGACGTCGAAGGGGGGTAGCGATCGATTGACCCACCAGATCACATTGAGACGTCCGCTGTCGCTGAAGGTAAGCCGGCCGTACTTGTAATGAAGACAAGCCACCCAGGGGCAGGCGACCAGGAGGAACGCCGCCAGGGTCAGCGCCGCCCGCGGCAAGCCCACTCTCCGCCAATCGCCGCCAGGCGGAAACGCGGCGGCCACGATCAGGAGCCAGGCGAGCGGGAAGAACACGGCCTTGCAGAGATAACCGAATCCCAGGCACAGGCCCAGGATGATGCTCCAGGACCAACCCGCGCCGGGCCGGTTCCAGATGCGCAGGAACACCGCCAGACAGAGGAACATGCTTCCCATCAAGAGGTGATCTGCCAGAATATCCAGAACGCGGAGTTGCCGCATCGTGGCCCACCAGAACAGCACAAAAAACCCGAGTGTGAGCCAGCAATCCTGTGCGTCGAGCGCGTCGTCGTCGGGCGCGGGTGAAGATGCCTGGATCCAACGCCGCCGGTGGAAGAGCAGTTGGCGGCAGAATGCGTCGAAGCAAACGAGAGCATAAACGAAGGTGAAGTAATTCACTGCATGGGCGACGGCCAGTTCCTGCTCCATGGGTGGTCGAACGAGCCAGAGGGCCACGCCCAGGATCATCGGGTAGACCGGGCTCCAGTGGGCATTGATGAAACTCCAGAAGTCGCCGCGCATCAAATCGTCGCCGGCATCCAAGTAGCAAATAGCGTCGGGATTGAGGATAAATCGACCTGACCACGCGTTGAGCGCTCCGAGCAACAGACTGACTGCGAGGAGCGCCCATCTGGCTTTATGGATTCTCGACATTACCCAGCCCCAAAGGAGAAGGAGTCGGATCCGTTGCTGGACTGCCGTTAGCCTTCTGACCACGGCGCACTCGCCTTGCCCACACCCCAACGGGCATGTGCGAGCGCTCGGCGTGTGCTCGCAGTTAATTGTGCGCCGAGCCCTGCAGCTTGGCCACGAAATAATCGCACACCATGTCCGACACCTTGTCACAGCCAACGTCGGTCAAATGGACGTCGTCCATGAAGCTCGTGGCATCCTTGGGCAAGGCGGGGGCCGCGTCAATGCAATCAACGCCCCGCTCTCTGCACACCTCGATCGTGGCCCGGTTGAAAGCGTCCATGAGCTGTTCGAGCACCGGCGTCGCAAAAGCGCCGTCGGTTCTGTAAGACCAGGTCAAGCGCTCGAGATTCTCCGGCAGGTCCTTGCGGTAAATCGTTGGCGCGGTCATGACCACAAGCCGCTGCCCTCGTGATCGGCAAGTGCTGATGATCTGGTCGAGGTTCTCCTTGTACGTCGCCACCGCCTTTTGCAAGTCGTCCCACGGCACGTCGTTGATGGTCATCTTGCGCAGTGCGTCTCTGCGCTTCTGGCGTTCTTTCTCGATCCAGTAACCGGCGGTGTCTTGCTTGATTCCCCCAGGTTTCGGACGCTTGCCCAAGGCCTCCCGCCAACCTCGTATGAGCGCCAGATCACGATAGTAGGCCCGCATGTTGGTCGCAGAAGGGTTGCGCAGAGTGACCGCCGCGACGGCAGACTTGCTTCGCTCGTAGTTCCGAAGGCTCATCATCACGATCATGTCGGCCTGGCCGCAGAACAACACGACCCACTCAAAGCGCGGGGCGAGCGGATAATGATTGAGCAAGTAATCGTGATTAATGGTGATATGGCCACTCTTGCCGGCGTTGGCGACCAGCACTTTCTTGCCGATCCGTCGCGCCAGCTTTTCCTGGAGCTGCCACGGCCAGCTCCGCGTGTCCGTCTGATACATGCATTCGGTCGTGCTGGCACCGACACACAAGATTCGCACGTCGACATTTTCCAGACGAGCGGGCGGGCCCCTGAAACCCAGATCGTTCACAGTGAACTCGATCGGCCCCTTGACTCCAGGGAGATCCGCGCTCGGCACGTAGACCGCGTGCATGGGAACCCAGGGGACGTCTACGAGCCGAGGACGCACAATCCGCACGGCCGCTTCGCACGCGGCACCGGCAGTCAAGATCGAATAGACAAGAGCCAGGAAACGAACGGCATCGATCGGCGGTCTGCACACGAATAGCCACGCGCCGACGGCGGAGTAAGCCAGCACGAGAAGCAGCACCCCGAGGTCAGTGTAACCGAACGTGAGCGGCCCCCGACGCTGGACGGACAAGATCATGACGATCGCGTACGCCAGCACGGGAAAGAGCAAAGGGAACAGCAGTTTCCTGGAATGGACCCGCGGCTCGGCGATGCCCTGGGATGGTGCGGTCACTGTCATTGTCATTGTCGTTTCAGCTCCGGGAGCCGCCGCTCGAGGTCGTTGCCCCGGCGAGCGTAATACGCGTATCTGGTCGATCCGGGAAATCCGCGCTCTACGTAATGCTCTGAGATCCAGTCGACCAGTCGTTGGCCCCAGGTGGCCGGTTTCGAAGCTGTAAGAGCCGTGATCTTGGGCATCGTCAGAAACGAGCATTTGGTCAAAACGATCATGTCGGGTGGGGACCGGTCGAGGTCTCCCAAGATTCGTTCCTCCAGCCGCCCCGCGAGCGGGCCGCTCTGGAGAGGAAAGTCAAAAATCACGCCGCTGGGAGGCCTGCGGCGGCTATGGAAATAGACCCCACTTGTCTGGCCGAGATATCCAAAGACGTAGACGGTTTCGCTCGGAAGCAAGTACCGATCGATGGCCTCGCCCGTGCGCATGGCCTCGACCCGATTGGGGGGAGAGCTCGCCCTGGGACCCGATGCACGGCGGTGGTGTACCAGCGCGAGCGGAATCATCACGGTTGCGAGCAGCACCACCCGAGCGGCGGTTCTGGTCGCAAGCCTTCCAGCGAACGGCGTCGACAACAACGCTCCGCCGACGAGCGCATAGACCGGTACCCACAGCAAGTAATAGTGATGGTACCAGTGTCCCGTCAAGCCGATCGCGATCGCGCATCCGGCGGCCCAGCCGGCCACGGCGAGCCATCCATCTCGTTGCGCCGGGCGCCCGGGAACACGGCGAGCCAGGGAACCGCCAGACAGGAAATAATCACCGCGAGCATATACCTGCGGTTGCGCCCCTGGAACAAGTCGGAGAGATTCTGAAGAAGACTGCCGGAGTAGTGGCGGTTGTACACGACCACCGTATCGTAGAAATCCGCAAGACTGCCTTGGCTCCAGAACCATGCGATACAGCAGACCCACAGCGCCGCGCTCACGCCGGCCGCCGCAATCATGTGTTTGAGCGCCAGCCATGGGGTGCCGTCTCGTGACCAGGACGCAACGATATAGGCGATCCCCATCAGCCCGGCGGCGGCGAAAGCCGTCGGTTTGGCCAGGGAGGCGATCCCGACCGCGGCGCCGAAGGCGCAGGCCAGCCACCAGCTCGGAGAGGCCATCAGACGCAACAGAAAAAAGACGCTCCAAACCAGGCTGGCGTTGATGAATACTTCTCCATTGGGCTGTTCGAACCATTCGGGCTGGACCACGAGGATCGCCCAGAAGATCGCCGCACCGAGGCCGGCGCGCCGTCCGGCCAACAGTGATCCAGCCCGGTAGAGACCCACGAGCGCGACGATCCAGCCCGTCAAATTCAGCACGAAAAACTGCCAAGGGCCGTAACCGACAACCCGCTCGGCAGCCGCATACGCGACATAAACCACAGGCGGCTTCTGGTCCCAGACCTCCGCGTATAGCCGCCGACCGTTATTCAGCTCGTGGCCGATCGCTGCATTGAGTGCCTGGTCGGCTCCCGCGGAATCGTCGCGAGTCCGCCAGAGCATCGCCGCCATGTAGAGAACGCAGGCACAAAGCACGGCGACGACGCAGAGCGGCGTCTCGACCGCGCGACCGAGAATCGATCTTGGCACGGCGGCAATGCTCGTGTCATTCATCCGACTTGCTCGCAACGCGTTGCATGGAAACGGTTCTTCCGTGGGGGTCGATCGCCGCGGCAATGGCTTGTGCGATGAGCTGGTGCCAGCGCGGCTTGGGATGGGGATCATGGGCGAAGTAGAGTCGTTCTCGGACCTGGCCGGTCAGGCTGCGGCGAACGTCGAGACTTTCCATGCCCGCCCGGCGGATCCGCATGGCGACTTCGTCGGTCAGCGAATCAAGTTGCCGTGCGTAGGGCGTGTCTTTCTTGCCATACGGCAGCAAGACCACCACAAACCGCGAGCCGTGAGCCCGACAGACCTGGTCGATCGCGCTCAGCATCCTCACGGTCAGGTCCAGCTCGGCCGCGTCCAGGCCAGGCGAATCGGGGAGTCCGTCTTCAGGTCCGTGCAAACCGCTCCAGACGAGCCTATCGTTGGCGATCTCAAAGCAGGGGTTCTGCCTGCCGTACTCTGCCAGCGAGTCCAGCCAGTGCCGGCGCAACGAATTCCGCTCGAGGTGCTTGGAGATCCAGCCGTAGGTGACGACGGCGGGCGCGGGGTGACCGGAGAAGTAATCTTCCACGAAGAGAAGCGCCTGGGTCGTTCCCCACCCGTTGACGGCGGCATTATGGATCTTCATGTCGGTCCAGTACCGGTCCGCGAGCACCGCGACATACGGCTCGTCATCCGAAACGCCATGGCCAAACGTGAAAGAGCAGCCCAAACAAAGCACTTCGCCGGCGGATTTCTGGGGAGTGCGTGTAACCCGGAAACGGTCTTCGCCGGTGCGGTAGACAACGGTGTAGTCCACGAACTCATGCGTGCCGACGGCCCCGGGAAGATGCCACCAGCCATAACGCGGATGCGCTGCAAAAAGTCCGATTTCCTTGCCATTCAGCCGATGTCCGCTGAGCGCCTGCTTGGCGCGCCACACAGTCATGGCCACGTCGACTTTCACGTGAGCGAGCGATAGGATGGCCATGCCCAGCAGCCAGCTCAATGCCGTCGCCCAGAGTGAGAAACCGACGCGCACGAGCACCGGCCAAGCGGCCCGAGCTGCGACCAAAACCCAGACGGCTGCAACCGCCCACAGGAACGACCCTGCGGCGGTCAAGAGCAGCCAGTCGCCCGGTGCCGAGCCGACGGAGGCGCGGAACAGCGTGTAGGCAAGCACACCGCCCGGCAGGACGAGTTGCATGAGCCAGAGAAAAGCGCGGCGGCGGCGCACCGATCAATCCACCTTCAATGCGGGACCAGCTAATACACCTTGCCGGCTCACGGCCTCGCGGTCACGCGCGCCAGCACAATAACGACCCAGCCGCCATCGAAACGCAACCATCTGACGGAACGCCTTGGCACAAAACTTGAAGAGCTTCCAACGCCGAATGGAAACAACTCCTGTCTTGCGCTCGCGATGCGATACCTCGCGGAATGCCAGGGTGCAGCCCGTGTGCACTGCAAAGATAGCCAGGAACAACGAGGGAGCAAGCGTATCCTCCGGAATCAAAGGCCGCGCCCGTTCCCAAACCTGCCGGCGGATTACCTTGAACGGGACGTTGGCGTCGTAGACCTTTACTCCAAACAAGATTACCAGCGAATGGCGAATGAGGCGGGTCAGGCACAGGCGCAGGGCTGGGTCGTTGCGCCTGACGCGGATGCCGAAAGCGCCGTCGCCGCGCTTGGCCTCCTCCCAGAACTTGGCGAAGCCATCCAGAGCAATCTGGCGATCGCTGTCGATTAGAAACAGATACTCCGCTTGCGCCGCGTCCAACCCCGTCCGAAGTGCACGGCCATGGCCGCCGTTGGGCTGGTGGATGACCCGAATACGCGAGTCGGCCGCCGCGATCTCGTCCAGGATCGCACCGGTGCGATCCCTGCTGCCGTCGTTGACGACCACCAACTCGGCTTCGGATACCTGGTCGAGCACGTCGCGGCTGACTTCAGCTACCGCATCTCGAATGCACTCGCTCTCGTTGTACGCCGGCATGATCACGGATAACGGCCTGGTCATGATCTGTCTCCTTGTGCAAGACGTCGTTCAATCGCGCTGCCACGCCGCGCGAATAAAAGGTAGCGATTGGTCGGATCGGAACCCTGAGGCGAATAGCGCTGGCGAACCCAGTCGCTCAAGCGCTGCCCCCAGTCCACCGGCTTGCCGTCGACCGCGCCCAAGAACGAGGTCGTGGCAGAGACGATCAGGTCCGGCGGACCTCGCTCGAGATCGCGGATGACTCGCTCTTCCAGCGAGGCGGCAAGCGGGCGGCCCGGCCGCAACGGAAAGTCGAAAATGAGACCGCTTGGCGGGCTTTGGTGCGTGTAATAGTACAGTGGAGCACTTTGCCCCGGCGTGCCGAGCGCGTACATCCGCTCGCCCGGCATCAGAAGGTGGTTGAGAGCAAGCCCCGCAGCCCTGGAGGAGTGGCGGAAGAGATACTCCTGCCCACCCGGCTCATGGACGAGCCAGTGAGACGAAGCAAACTCGTTGGGTTGCACATACCGGATTGCGAGCGGGGCAAAGACCATCGCCAGCAGCCCCCAGCGCCCGAGGCGCGGTCGCTCGAGCAGCCCCGAACAAAGACCCGCTAGCATCGCGCCGCCGGCCAGAGCATATACTGGCATCCAGTATTCGGAATAATGCTCAAACCGTCGTCCGGGAAGGGCCTGTGCGATGAAGCAGCCCGCGGCGTAGGCGGCGAGGAAGAACCAACCGTTCTTCTGTGCCCGTGTCAGTCCTGGACCCGCGAAGGGCGCCAGCAGGCAAGGAAGCGCGACCGCCAGCAGGTAACTCTTGAACTTGAAATGGCGTGCCCGCACCAGATTGAGTGCCACGTTGCCGGTGTAATAACGATTATAAATGAAGACGGCATCGTAGAAGTCGGCAAGGTTTCCCTGGCTCCAGAACCAGGCGACGCAAACGACCCAAGCCACGGCGCTCACTCCGGCCGCGGCAAGCATGTAGCCGATTGCCGCCCAGCGGTCTTTCAGTTTCGGACCTGATCGTAGAATGTAGGTGATCCCGAGCATCGCCGCCGGGGCGATGACCACTTGCTTGTAGAGCGACCCAACGCCAATCGCCGCGCCGAACGCGCACGCCAGCCACCACCGCGGAGCACGATCGAGGCGGCAGATCATCCAGAAGCTCCACACTAGGATCACATTGAGGAACACCTCGGTGTTGGGTTGAAAGCCCTCCCAGCGGGGAAAAACAGAGCCGAGCGCCCACACCACGCCCGAATACAAGCCAGCGCGGGGCCCACCCAGTAGAGTACCCGCTCGGAAGAGACCGACGAGAGTGAGCGTTGACGCTGCAAGATGAAGCACGTAGAGCTGATGGGGTCCGTAGCCCGCGACCAGTTCACCCAGCGCATAAGTCGCATGAATGGCGGGCGGCTTGTGATCCCAAAGATCTGTGTACAGCGACCTCCCCTTCAAAAGCTCGTGACCGATCACCGAATAAATCGCCTGGTCCCCCTCCACGGGCTCGTGGGAGGTGCGCGCCCGCGTGACGGCGATGAAAAGAAAAGAGCTCACCAGAACGATACAGGCACCCCATCGCGCGTCGAGAACGCGTTTCGTCTGGACCGTCATCTCTTCAGCCGGGCGCGCGTTGGCCATCAGTCGCTCCGCTCAACGTCCAGACCGTCGATCCCACCCGACCGGGGCGTCCACGCCAAGAGCGTTGCCAAGCCGAACAACCAGCTACTCATCATGGCAACCTGCAGGGCCAGCGGAGGGTACTCGACCGGAATGGGTGCCCATAGCGAGAGTCCCACCAGGCAAAAGGCGAGGAGCGTTCCAATCGAAGGGTGGGTCAGGACCAGCTTGCCCAAAGGGACGATCAAAAAGATCAGCATGACATCGTCGTAAGGGCGATGGTACGACCAGAGCCGCCCTGTCGTGGCGGCGATCGCGAAGAGCGTGAGCGGCGGACTGTTCCGCCACAACCACATGAGCACCGAAGCCAGCGAGAGCCCTGTGATTGCCGCCAGTGGTGTGGCGAGGTTCTTGTCCAGGTGCAGATCCAGCAGGAGCGACGAGAAAGAATTACATCCCAGTGGTATCTGCTCGTGTATCCACGGATTGGGGTGATCGGCCCACTGCTGTGCCAGAGCATACATCTGCTTGCACATCTCGATGGGATTGGTCTTGGTCAGCAACCACGTCAGCAGCGACGCCAGAACCACGTAGGCGGTGGCCGCGACGAGGGCCCGCCACTGCCGCTTCGCCAACAAGCCCAGAGCGAAGAGCGCGCTGATCTGCGGCTTCAGCGTGGCCATGCCGACGAGCACTCCGCCCGCGACTGGCCTCCGTTTCTGGATCAACCAGTAAACGCCGACGAGCAGCGCGTTCACCAGGATTCCGTACTGACCGACCCGGAGGGCGCGGTAGTTGGCAAAGACGGCGACTGCGGCAGCTCCCAGAAAGACCCCGCCGGCCAGGCTGTGGGGCCGCCCGATCTGGTAGGCCCAGACAAACGTGATCGCGAGAGCCACGACGTTCAAAAGGCCAAAGTAAAGGACGGCGAACCGCCATGGGGTCGGGAGCACCACCGGTGCGACCGTGGGGAAGGCCCAGGGCGGGTAGCCACCGGCGCGGTGATAGGGCTCGCCGATTTCGGGGTCGACACGATTGTCTCGGCGACATTCGGGCACCGGTAAACCGAACTTTTGCGCGTGCACGAGCTGCACCACGTCGTATGGGTTCTGGCCGTGATAGACATAGCGCTGCTCGACCCAGCGCATGTGAAGGTCGACGGCCGGGGGGTTGTGGAAAACAAGAAGACGGAGTCCCCGGCCGACGTACGTCGCGCCTAAAAGAAGCAGGGCGGCGCTCGCTACCCAAAGGACCCGGTGCCGGCGCCATGCGGCGACGGCATACTGGAGAGCTGTTCCCAGTTTATCGCTAAGCAAAGCTGGAGTCGTTGCAGACAGACTCGACACGTTAACTCCACGTCATGCGACGGCCGGCAAGGACAACCTGACGAGGGCATGGCCATACGGCGACAAACTTAGTCGGACAGCGCGCCGGTCGTCCCACATCACATCGGGAATTGCAGAATCGTTTGATGCCGACCGTTAGCGAGTCGGCGATCCCTTGCAACCGGCGCTCGATCACCTTCGGACTGTTCCATGCGCGAAATCACCGTGTTCGAGCAGTTCAGCATGATCGTCGGCCGTGCGCTTGATAGCCCCGACAATGTAGGTGGGGCGCCGTTTCACTTCGAGAAAAATCAAGCGGATGTACTCGCCGATGATGCCGATCGAGAACAGTTGGACGGCGCCCATGAACAATACGACCACGATCGTACTGGCCCAACCCCGCGGCGTGCTCCGGTTGAGCAAGGCGTCAAGCACGACCCAAACCAGCAGAATCATCGTCACGAAGATGGTGGCCAACCCCAAATAGGTCACCAACCTCAGGGGGTAGCTACTGAAGCTGACCAGGCCGTCGACCGCCAGCCCGATCAGGGAGCGAAACGTATATTTCGGCTTGCCTCTAGCGCGGGCCGCCCGGTCGTAGGCCAGACCGACCTGGCGAAAGCCCGCAAAGGATCGCAGGCCGCGCACAAATCTGATTCGCTCGGGTAAATGCTTGAGGACATCGACCACCCTCCGGTCCATCAGACAAAAGTCGCCGGTGTCGAGGGGAATGTGGAGGTCGGCGATGGCATTCAAGAGCCGGTAAAAAGCATGATAAGCAAACCGCTTAAGCGGGCCTTCTTTTCGATTACGGCGAACGGCGTAAACCACCTCGTACCCTTCACGCCACTTTTCGACGAATTGAGCAAGGACCTCGGGAGGATCTTGCAAGTCGCCGTCCATAACGATGACGGCTTGGCCCCGAGCGTGGTCGATCCCGGCTGACACGGCGGCCTGGTGGCCAAAGTTGCGGCTGAAATGAATGCCCATCAACCTTCCATCCTTCTCCTGCAACAGGTCGACGAGCGCGGCTGTGCCGTCCCGACTGCCGTCATTGACGAACAGGATTTCGTACGGGACCTCCAGGCATTTCATGGCCACGTCGAGCCGGCGATGTAATTCAAGGACGGTCTCCTCCTCGTTGTACAGCGGCACAACGACGCTGATCATGGGGGAGGGCTCGGTCGTGAGGTCGAAATGATTCATGGAAGCCCCGCTTTCAAAATCAGAGCTCATACCCGCTCCGGCGCGGCGCGGATAAGAAGGCCGATGCCTGGGCATCGTCAATAATCGCTTGTGCCGTCGCATCCCAGCGCAGCGGACGGCCGACTCGGATTGCGATGTTCGCCAGGTGCAGGGCAACGTTCGTCGCATGTGCACTCTCCGCGTCGGAGACCGGAGCGCACAAGCCGCGCACGACGTCGTAGAAGTGCGCGAGGTGCCTGACGGTCGGCAGCCTGGTGACGGCCGGTGAGGTATGCAGGCGGATCGCGTCGGGCGGCAGGGGTTTGGACGCAAGCTCGAGCGCAGCGCGGCCCTCGATCTTTTCGCGATCGACCCACAGCGTGCCTTTCTCGCCCTCGAACAGCACCCCGGAGGGACGTACGCGGTCGGCAGTCGTTTGAATTTCGAGGGTCGCGCCTGTGGCGAAATCGAGCCGAGCGGTGAAGTCGGCCGGAATCTCGTAACCGCCGGGAATCGATGGGAGTTTGCCGCTGCCGGCCACTTTGACCACGGGAACGCGTGCCAGGTCCATCGCCCACATGGCGATGTCGACGTGGTGTGACCCCCAGTTCATCATTTCGCCGCCACCGTAGTCCCACCAGCCATGAAACTTCTGGTAGCGCTCGGGGCAATAAGCAACCTCGGGCGCGGGCCCAAGCCAGCGGTCCCAGTCGAGCCCGTTTGGCACCGGCGACGATGGAAAGGGCCCACCGCGCCACCCTTTATTCAACAGAGTGACGGTCGCCTTTCTCACCTTGCCCAGGCGCCCGTTGCGCACTAGCTCGGCCGCGGTCCGGCACGACCACATGTTCCGCTGGTGCGTGCCGACCAGGAACGGCAGCCCCGCCGACCGGACCGCCGCGAGCAGCGCCTCGCTCTCGCGGATCGTGTGCGAAAACGGCTTCTCGTGAAAGACCGCCTTGCCCGCACGCAAGGCTTGCAGCGAGATCGCTGCATGCCAGTGGTCAGGCGTCGCCACGATGACGGCGTCAACGTCACCGCGATCAAGCACCTGGCGATGGTCACCATAGACGTCGGCGCCCGGGCAGAACTTGGACTTGAGTGCTGCGGCTTTGGCGCGGTTGACGTCGGTTACGGCCACGATCGTGCCGTAGCGCCAAAGATAATACCCGCTCAGCTTCGCGATTTCGGCCAGCGTCGAGCCACGAATGCCGCATCCGATCAGGCCAAGGCGAATTCGGTCCCGAGTCGCATAATACCCAGACGCAACCGCGCCTGCGCCGGCGACAAGGCCGCCGGCCGCTTTCAGGAACCGCCTGCGCGTCAGCCAGCGCCCGACGCGCGGACCAGCAACCGCTGAGCCGGCTGGTTCAGCCGACGCCAAGGTCGGTGCGCTTTGACTCATCGAACACCTCGGGTACAACTTGACACAGCGCGGCGTTCCAGCCCTGCCGGAAGTCCGGTGGGATCAGGGCGCCGGGCGGCCGGCGGAAGGTGCCGTGATCTGCTCCTTCACGATCGCGGCCACCCGTTGATGGCCGGCGACGCTCCAGTGGTGCGTGTCGTAACAAATCGGGTTGGCACCGCCGGCCGGGCGTAATCGTTCGGTGATGTCGATGCCGCCGGCACGGCTCAAAACGTCAGCCCACTGCGCCTGGGTGAGAGGCGCAATCTTGACCAGATGGTGGGCCAACACATGTAAGCTGGCCTGTCGGTGCGCGGCAGCTGCTCGCATCTCGGCCAGGCAAGCGACGACGAGATCGATGCCGGGCGTCGGGTCGACAGCACCAACGGTAAAACGTTCCGCGCGTTTGCTGTTGAGGAACCAGAAAAGCTGCGACGCGTCCATCAAGCGGTCGGCCAGAGCAAGTTGGTAGGCTGGGCGGACCAGGCGCCCGTCTTCAAGGCGAAAACGCGGCTTGTTCCGAGCCAGGTAACCGTAATCGCATTGTACGTCGAGGAAGTCATTTTCGGTCACGAATACAACGACATCCGATACGGCCACGGTGGGATGCGTCGCCAGGTAATGCTCGAGACTCAGCAGTTCTTGATCGGTGCCGTAACCGAGGACGCCCAGATTCACGACGTTGATGGGCAGATCGCGGGCGAGAATCCAAGCGAAGGTATCGGCGTCATCGGCGCCCATCGAGTGAACGTAGGAATCACCGAGCAGGACGACCGTCGGCCTGTCGGCCGAGGCGGGCTCACCCAGGGGCCGAGAAATGCGATGCCCCTCGTCGTCCGTGCTAATCTTGTACTGACCGCCCCATCCTGCCCTGATCTCGTTGCGCAGGTTGGGGCGCAATATCCAGCCCGTGTGTGGTTCACTGACGAGCAAGGGATCGCGGTGCAACAGGACGACTCCGACGCGCACCACAACCTCGCCCAGTAAGAGCGCGAGGACCGTGCCTGAAAAGAGAAGGACCAAGGGAGCCCAAAACGGCCGTCGCTTTGCCTTCGGTCGAACTCGCTGGTCAGCAACACTTGCTTCCGCGACTTGCGTCTGTGCCGGCGCCGGCGCAGTCTGTTCATTCATCGCAGCACTCGGAGGCACCTGGTTGACTCCGTCGTTGTGGTGTTGGGCGGGACTGGATGAGAGAGATCGACGAGGGGCCCAGCTCGACAGCAGGGCGACCGCAAGCCGGTGGTCATGTGTGCGCGCTGCGCGAGACCGGGTTTGCCACCGCGCCCAATGCCGGATCTCTTACCTGCCTGCCCTCACTGTTTCCGGAACCACGTCGAAGCGTGGTTGCCGACGCGAGTGGCAGTGTCTCGATGTTTTTAACCGCGTAGAGCACGCGTAGTCGCCCGGCGAAATGGGAATAATCGCGGCGCGGGATGAAAGCCGTCGCCTGGCGCCCGCCCAGGATGCCGAAGCAAAACAGCACGATCAGCATCGACGTTTGCAGCATGATGATCAGCAGGATCCCGACCACGTTGGTTGCCCAGCCGGGAATTCCCACGCTCATCCCCAACCGCAGCACTAAAGTGGCGATCACTCCGGCCGCTGCCAAAACGAGGACGATCAGGTTAAAAACCAAGAGCCGCGCGCCGATTGTATCGCTGTAAACCGACAGGGCACTCAGACCATGGGTCACCAGCCCCACGAAATTCATCCGCGAACGACCGCAGAGCCTTTTGGCGCGCCGGCTCGGCACGCGACAATGCGGTTGCCTCGACTTGAGCACCGCCGCGGCGTAATGGTTCCACATTTCCGACGTGACCACCAAGCTCTCGAGCCGCACGCGGGGTATCACGCTGAAGTTTCCCACCCGCACAGGCACCCCGGTCAGCACGAAGTGGACCAAGCGATACAGGTGGTAAAAGAACAAGAACGTGAGACTCTCCGATCGCTTGGTCCGCTCGGCGAACACGATCTTGGTGCCGCCTTCCGCATCGAACCGAGCCAGCAGTTTCGGCACGTCTTGCGCCGAATCCTCGCCGTCGCTGTCCATCACGACCACGGGACCGCCGGGGATGTGCTCCTCCACATACGCTAACCCGATGGCGATCGCGCGCTGGTGACCGAGGTTGCGGCGAAGCGCGAGCACCTCGACTTTCAGCAGCGATTCGAACGGCCCCCAAGTTACATCGTCGGCAACCGGTGTGATCGAGCCGTCGTCGACGACCAGGACGCGCGCCGAGGTGCCGTGAGCCGACAGCACGTCGTCGAGCTGATCCAAAAGGAGCCGAAGGGATTCCCAGTCGTCGTACAAAGGCAGTAGCACGACAATGGGCTCGTCTGACGGTCGGAGGCCGTTCATTAGCTTAAACCTTCTGTGCAAGCAGAACCGAAGACCAGGCCAACGGGCAGGAGCGATCGAACCGTGCGCCGCGAAGCGGTGGCCGATGTCAGGGCGATCCGCCAGCAGACCGCACTGCCGGCGTCAGGCTGAAGACGCGATAGGTCGGGTTCTCAAAGACCGGCTCGCCAGCCGTGCCCGCGAGGGCGGGAGGCGTGGCCGTGAAGCGATCGAGCACCACCAGCAGCGATCTCCCGCGCCAGGCGTCGATGACTCGGCCCTCCGCCAGGAACAGGTCGACCTCTCGGACCCGGGCGTCGATGTCGGGCGTGTTCTTGTCATGCCCGAGCCATGACCTCAGGGGCGTGTACACGCCGGCCAAATAGCCGAGCTCTGCGTCGTCTGTGATCAAGAACGCGCCACGATTCTCGGGCCGGCTCATCCAGCGGTAGAGCGCGAGCTGATCGGCCGTCACCGGGAAGTCCAGGATCGGCCGCCCTTGCGCCGCCCTGCAGGGAAACCGGCCGAGCCACGTGGCATTGTCCAGCAGCAACAGCCCGAGAACCGCCGCGATCGCCAACGATCCGAGCACCCGCCCGCCCCGAGCTTTCAAAGCAGCAAACAGGCCGAGGAGCGTGGGCACGCCCAGAAAAAACAGGGCCGTCCAGATATAGCCTCGCGTGAAATGCAACGGCTGAATCGGCTTGATGGCGAACTCGTTGTTCGCCAGCGCGAACGCGACGAGGAACCAGACCAGAAACAGACGGTTCTTGGTCGAGGCGAAGAATGTGCGGGCCAGATTCACATGGCGGAAAGACCAGAACGCGAGCGATCCTACCAGCGCGTAGGCCGGCACGAAGTTCTCGGCCTGAAGGAACCACGGCTGCTCCCAGCGCTTCATCAAGACCCGATGCTCGGGAACCTGGGTCAGGAAAACGAGGTAGTAGCCGACGTGCACGGCCAAGAGCGCGACAACTGACGCGAGGAACGCCCCGGGCACTTTGCCGCTTTGGATGAAGAAAAGTTCAACTGAGGCCCACGACATCACGATCAAGAGCAGCTCGACGCCCGTAAACGGATGACTGGCGGATGCCAGGAACGCAAGGGCGACCGCCGCCCAGAACTGCCGGCGGATGACGCACAGGATGCACCCGAAGAAGAGCGCGTGATATAGCGCTTCGGTGGCGTAAATCATGTTGCGCCCGAAATTGAGGCACCACCAGCCATGGGCCGGATCGAAGACGAGGAGCTGCTCGATGCTGGACCCCGTCGCAAGCACATAAGCAGCCCCCGCCAGCGCCAGCAAACCGCCCCCCCAGAAGAAGACGACGAGCCCAAGCTTGCGCTCCCAACCATTGAGCCCCACGATCTCCGCGTAAAGCGCCAGGGCTACCCGTGCACAGACCCATCCCGCCAAGAACTCGAACGCCATGAGAATGAGGTGAGGAGCAAGCCCCGTAAAGTGGATGAGCGATCCGAGAGCCAAAGTCATCGGCTGGAAATAGATCGCGGGCGAGTCGTAACTCACGTCGTAGGGATTGCTGTAAAACAAGCGAAACTGGCCGCCGTCAAAATGCTCGCGCGCATTGGCGAGGTAGTATGGCAGGTCGTACTGGATGAACCCGGTCGGCAGCTTGCCGGCCGGCTGCAGGGCAAAATGCGAGACGTACGGTACCAGCGCCGGTGCGAAAAGCGCCAGGCTCACAAGCCAAAGACGCAGCTCGCGCGCCGCCCGGCTTGGCCGCGCGGCAGGGTGAAGCGCCGCAGTCGCAGAGACTGCGGTGTCCTCGAGCGATTGCGCACGCGACCGCCGGGGCTTACCGACAGGCGCCAGTCGATCTTGCAGCACGTCTGCCACCTGATCCATTTGCAAACACACAATCCAAAACGGGGAAGGGCTAACGCCCGCCCTTGCGCTTGCAGGTTCGGGCACGCCTAAGCGACCTTTCGTGATTCTGGGAGGGCGAGGCTCCGTCCGAGCCCCGTCGCAAGCCGGCTCGCACGGAGGCTCGCCCTCCCAAAATTGTGCAAGGCGGTTTAGGACCGATCGGCGGGGCACGCGGCTGGAAGCAAAGGCCCGGTCGAAACCGGATGCTTCGCTGATCGGAGGGCCGATTTGACCTTCTGCTCAACGCCATGCAGCACAGCAAGCGGCAGACCGGCAACGGCCGGGTGGCCAGCGGTCATCCGCCTGAGCATCGCACCGACCGAAGTGCGCGGCTCAAACCAGCTCGGACTTAACGGGAGGTCTCTGGCAACGCGCCGCGCAGCCAGGACATACGGCGACACATCGGTGGCCAGGTCGATCAAGTACCTTTGGACACGGCCTACCTCGCGATCAGACTGCCAGGGCTTGCGGCCGATGCAGTGAATGAGCGGCGGGAGTCCGCGCACCAAGTCAAACAAGCGGTGATGAGGGCGATAGCCGGAGGAACCGGCACATTGGGCGATGTGGCGGCCCACCAGGAGGTAATCCAAAGCTACGTGCCCGAATTCCTCGCTTTCCAGGAGGGCGGCCAACAGCCATCCGTCCGTAGCCAGGTGAATAGGCCGGCGCTCGAAGGGGAGGCGCGACGCTTCGCGGTACCGGGGGTCGTGGATCAGCTCAAGCCAGCGATCAAGGAGCCGACGATGCGCCGCAGACACATAAACGAAGCAGGCGTTCATGACCCGCAATGGCCGCGCGGGCCTGAGATTCCAAAACTTGCTGACCGGCACCGGGCCCTGCCGGTTCCACTCTTCGGCCACGATCACCGCACCCTCCAAAAAGCCGTCGAGCAGCGAGCTCACTGGAGCGGTCACAATCATGTCGGTGTCGATCCAGAGAACCCGATCCCAGCCGCGATCCAGTTCTTTTAGTAACAGCGAAGGCTTGACGTCCCAGCCGCCGACCCCGGCGGGCGGCTGCGTTGAAAGCTCAACCTCCGGCCGGCCGGCGGCCCAGGCTTGCACCGCGGCGGGCGGGTCGGGCACTGTCAGATGGAGCGAGACGTGAGGATCCCACCGGCAGAGGGATTCGCCCATCAATATGACGCTGGCCATCGCCTCGGGTCGGTCTTCATACGAACAGACCCGCAGCGGCGCGCAACCGCCGGGGATGCCGACGTGTCCGCGATGAGCTTTGCGCTCTCGTCAAGATGGCAGGCCATCATGCCCTTCCCAAGATGAAGCGACCGCTGGCGGTCTTTTGCGGGTGAGGTACGCCAGGCACGTCGCGACGCCGAGCCCGCTAAAGATGTAGATGAAGATCGCCGAGGTCACTTGGTAACGCGGAGAGCCCAATATCAACAGGAACAGCCCCACGTGGCCGGCCATCAAGATCAACCAACTAAGCGGGACCGCCGTCATCATGCCACGTCGGCGCGCAGCCAATACACCCAGCGCGAACATGGCCATGAACACTGCGTAAGAGCCGTACCAGACGCGCTCCACAGAATTCGGAATGATCAGTCCCCAGTGAGACCAGCAAGCCGACGGTCGCCTCCACATCGTCACGAAGTGACTCAGCATAGACCGCACGACCTCACCCCTCGATCTCTGCTTGAACTGGCTCAGCCCGAGCGTCGTGAGCTGGCGATTCAACTCCAAGATCGCTCGTTCGTTGCGGAGCACGAGAATGCGCGGGCTGACCAGTGACGGCGGCATGCCCTCGACGGCGGAGCGGTCTGCTTGACCTTCGTACTCCGACTGCGGCACCACGAGCTCCGGACCGAAAAGGTCGCGCGGAGCCATGCCGCTAAACGCCAGGCCCCCCACCGGTACGTGCAAAACAACCGTGCCGTAGACCAGGTAATTCCGCGCGACCCACGGGGCCATCACTGCGATCTTGGCTAGCACCGCCGCCGCGCACGCCGAAAGGCTGCGCCATGACCGTGAACTGCCCGGCCACCAGCACCGGCAAGAGCAGCGCCCAGAGCAGGAAGGTTGCCTCGGGCCGGGTCAGTCCGGCGGCTCCCCAGGTCAGCCCGAATCCAATCGCCGCGCGAATTCGCCCCGTCCGATAGACCTGCAATGCAAACAGCGCGGCCAGAGCGATCCAGAAAAGCTGCAGCGCCTCGGGCAGCACCGCCGCGCAGTGTATGACGTTCGACGGCGACAGCGCGAACAGAAACGCCGCGGTCAAGGCCGCGCGCCGTCCCAGCACGGCGTCGGCCAGCACGTAGGTCAGCCCGCAAGTGACGACCGAAAGCACCGCCTGCGCGACCAACATCGCCGGATATCGCGCCGCAATCGGCACGATGGTCCACACCGCCGCGATGAACAGGGGGTATCCCGGGGTACGGAACCACGTCAGGCGCAACGGTGTGACCGAAAACCCCTTGCCGGTGACGAGGTTCTGCGCGATTTCGGGATAGCCGTCGCCTTGCATCTTTCGGGGTTCTTGCAGATACCAAGCGAGGTAACCCAGTCGCACGGCCAAGCACAGGACCAGAATCACGGCGAGCGGGGCCGCGGCTCTTGCCCGCTCGATCATTGGTCTGGCACCCGGGGATTCGTCCGCCCGAACGCGGAGGCCCTCGGCGGAGGCTGGCGCGGCAGCACTCATGAGCAGACCTCCCTCGAGCAGACCGGGCGCACCGTGCCGTCTCGATCAGCCCGCTCGGGGCAAGTCTCGGGATAAAGCAGGGCAACGAAGTGGAGGGAACGACCGAAGACCAGGTTGGCGAGCCAGGGGTAGAGCTTCAGGTCGTCATGCCAGGCGGAAACTGACCAGCACATCTTCTGGAAAGTTTCGATCCAGGCGCCGGCGCGGCCAGTAATTGTAAGGAAGAGCAACCCCGTGGTGGGCGTTGCCCACGAAGTCCATGAAGCGCAAGGTCGGCCCGGCCAGGGCCCTGTCCTGCGTGTGGTCCTTGATCACCACGCCCCGCCGAGCAACCCGCGCCGCCTCGCGCAGCAGCACGTTCGGGTCGACCGTGTGGTGAAGTACGTCGACGAAAAGGACGATATCAACCGCCCCGGAGGGCTCAGGGATCGTCGCCCCGTCGAATGCCTTCACCGGAATGTGCGTCTGTCTGCGCACGAGGACGTCGATCCCCCGGACGTCGATGTCGGGCCGGAGCTCCTTGATGCGGCGCGACAATAAACCGTCCCCGCAACCGACGTCCAGCACCGACGCTTCACGCGGAATGACTTCGGCCAGGATCTCGCCCAGGCGCCGGATCCGGCGGTGATAGACGAGAGCCCCGTGCATGGCAGGGATCAGGCCGTTCATCGAGCGCCCCTTCAACTGAGCGAATTTCCCGGTCTTCCTGCAATCGGCCGCGCAGTTCGTTTCGTGGAGCTGACGTTCCGCGCCTTCGAGTTGAAATCTCCAGAGCGAGACGACCTCAAGCAAAACGGCGATAACGAGGGTTTGGAAGAGCGAAAGGAACCCAAAGGCGGCGACGATGATCCTCGACCAGTGGAGAGTGATTCCCCGGGTCCCGACGTACTCGACAAGTCCCGGCCAAATCAACCCCAGCGAGACAGTCAACACCGCGACACAGAACAAGACGAGCGGCCATCCGTGAAAGAGATGCTTGAGCACGCCGATCCCGAACGATTCGCCGCCTCGGCGTTTCGGGCCGAGGGCAGCCATGCGGTTGGACAGCACGGCAGCTCCGACCAGAAGGTACGCGGCGTTACCGAGCAGGAAGCAGGCGATGAACCGGTAGATCATCCACTCTTCGACGCGCCGATGGTGCCAGTAGTACTCCGTCGGGTACATGGCCATCAGCACCGCAACGCCGAAAAACAACGTGGAGACGATCAGGAAGAACCGCTCCGGGCGATAGCAGAGCACCCCCTCGATGATTGTTCGAAGGAACAGGAGACCGTCGTTGAAAACTCGAAGCTTGCTTTCTCCGATCCGCTCTTCGTAGTGCATCGGAATTTCAAGAAGGCGGAGCCCATTCGTGAGCGCCCTTGCACTCATCGAAGGCGTGAAGTGCAAGCGGTCGGGCAACGGGTAGAGGAAGTCAAGCGAGCTGCGCCGGAGCACCCTCATGCCGCTCGCCGTGTCCGTGACGTACCTGCCACACAACAAGCCGAGGAGAAACGCGAAGATCCGGTTGCCCAATCTGCGCAGAGGGGGCATCTTCGAATCAGGGCCCATGCGTGACCCCAGTACAATGTCGGCGTCTTCTTCCAATGCCACTCGGCACATCTCGGCGAAGAAGCGCGGGTCGCAGGTTCCGTCGGCATCGAGGAATGCCAGGAGGTCGCCGCTGCCCTGCCGAAACCCCTCCTTGATCGCGGCACCGTATCCTCGATTCCTCTCGAAGACGACGACCTTGATTTCGGTGAATGACCGCGCGATTTCGACCGTGCGATCCGTCGAGCCGTCGCTCACGACGATGATCTCGATTTCCTCGAGGCCCGCGCCGCGCTTGATCTCGTCGCGCGCCTCCAGGCAGCGTTCGATCGTCGAACCGATCGCCCCTTCCTCGTTGAGCGCAGGAATCACGACGGTCAGCGTGTGACGGCGTGCGCTCGTCGCAACTGACCTCGGCGGCGCTAAAAGGGATAACGAGCTCATGACTCTTCACCTCCACGCGTCAAACCGGCCGGCATTCCGACACCTTGGCGCTATCCTTCTTGGGCGACTTCCAGAGATGGAGCGCCAGCCCTGTCGCGAACGACAGTCCGCAATAAAGGTAATAGAGCACGTGCAGCGGAAACAACAGCGCCACCAGCAACCGCCGGCGCTCGTTCACGAAGAACCAGTAGAACCGGAAGTTGATGGCGACGATCCCGACGATCAAGCCAAGCGGCACGAGCTGCCAGGTCGTAAAGGTGTGGATGCTCCACATCAGCGCCCCTAAGGCCGCCAGCGCCGCCACCAGGCGAACGAGCGTGGGATAGCGCCTCTGCACCGACCAGTAGTCGAAGACCGAAACGATCAAGAACGTGACGATCGGCACCCAGAAGAGATGCCGGTAGTACCAGACGCCGACCCCGAAGGAGAGGAGCAGCCCGTACGCCAGCACCACGCTGATCCGCTGCGTGACCCTGAGGTTCAAGTCGTTGGGCATGCTCCCTTCTTCCAGGATGAGTTCCGTCCAGGGGATGCCCCGGTCCAGCACGTCGGTCTTGATGATGCTCCAGAGCGTCCAGCGCTTGAGATGGGTCACCTGGATGTGCTTGTTGAGCATGATCCGGTGTCCAGCTCGGTGCAGCCGTCTGCCCAGCTCGATGTCCTCGATCGAAGGGCGTTTGTAACGATCGCTGAAGCGGCCGATCTCGAGAAACACCGAGCGGCGGATGGCCCCGCAGCCGCTCCAGAACGTGCTGGCCTGCTCGCACCCCTCCTGGTGGACAAAGT
This sequence comes from uncultured Isosphaeraceae bacterium, assembly GCA_963830625.1. Taxonomy (GTDB): domain Bacteria; phylum Planctomycetota; class Planctomycetia; order Isosphaerales; family Isosphaeraceae; genus CAWHMZ01. The sequence continues at coordinate 415,533 of CAWHMZ010000023.1, forward strand.
GGTGAAAGAGGTTCTTGTATTCCGAGAGCACGTTCATTCCCGCCGGCCGCGTGTCGTACGACCCGAAGACGGCGGTGAGCTGCGGGTCGCGCCCGAAGCTGTCATGAATCTCCTGGAGGGTGTCCGGATAGACGCACACGTCGGCGTCCAGGAAGAATAGGTACTCGCCGCGGGCGAGCTCGGCGCCGCGGTTGCGAGCCCCCGCCGGGCCGCGGCGCTCCCCGAGCCGCAGCACGAGCGCGCCCATCTCGGCGGCGACCTGCGTCGTCTCATCGGTCGACGCGTCGTCCACCACGATCACTTCAAAGCGCGAGTACGTTGAGGCAGATAAGCGCTCCAGACACTGGCGCAGGTCGGCGGCGCAGTTGCGCACGGGCACGATGACCGAGATGATCGGCGACTCCATGCCCGTGCCCGTAATATCGCTTTTGCTTGGCACATCGTTGACGACGAGCACGGGCGCCTGAACTTCGGTCGTGGTTTGCATGAGCCTCAAACTCCCAGGGCGTCGTTGCCCGTAACGGGTCTCTTGGTCATTCTCGTGTAATCGTGCAATCGGGATTCGGCGATCGGCAACGAGGCGATCGCCGTCCCGCCTATTGGTCCCAGGGCGCGGGCGGCGTGCCGACTGCGGTCGGTCCTGAGCGGACGAGTCGCAGCCAGCCGCGCAAGATTCCGCGCGACTCGAACGACACCAGGAGCGCCAGATAAACACAAGCCGCCCCGGCCGCGGCCGTCCAGCTCCCGTAGATCGAGAGACTTCGCCCAACAAGTCCTGCAACGGCGAGCCCAGCCCAGGCCGGCAGCGCCCGGGCCAGGGGGGGAACCGAGAGACTGTGCTCGCGGGCCGCCGAATGAGCCAGAACCAGGACCACGAGCGTCGAGGCGACCAGCGCCGCGGCCGCCGCCAGGGCCCCGTGCCAGGGAATCAAGAGCGTGCCCAGGGCCACTGCGACCACCGCGCCGATCGCGTTGGCGCGGAACTCGACACGCTCGTGGTCGCACGCGATCAGCGCGTAGCGATAGTGACCGCTTGCCAGGGCCACAGGCACCGCCCAGATCAGCACCGCCAGCAGCCGCCCGGCCGGCCGATAGGCCTCGCCATAGGCCAGGACGACGATGTCGTCGGCCAGAAACGTCACCAAGCAGCGCCCGAGGCCACCAGCCCAGGAGGTTAGCGCCAGGGAAGGGGAAAGAAGCCGCTCGATGTCTTCGCCAGGGGCCGCGGCCGTCCGGCAGATCGCCGGCAGCAGGTTGTAGAAGTACATCCAGACAAACGTGTGCAGCGCCAGCACGATCCGGTGCGCCGCCGTGAAATGACCCAGCGAGCTTCCGGCAACCCAGAGCCCGAGAAAAATCGTCGCGAAGTACCAGAGAGCCGCCCACGAGATCTGGCTGAGCCCAATCGGCCAGCCGCTCTTCAAGTGCGCTTTTAAGTCGGACCACCGCGGGGGCATGCTGCCGATCGTGGCCAAGAGGTCCGACCGCGCTGCCGCCAGGCACAGCGCGGCCGCGGCCAAGAGCGCGACGCACTCGAAGGCCCCGATCCACAAAAGCGTGGTGTCGGCCCGCACGAACAAGAACACCAAGCCGGCGAACACACCGTACCGGACGACGGAGGAAGCGGCCACCCACTGCATCTTGCCCCGGCCCTGAAAGAGCCATTGAAACTGGAGCGGCGTCAACAGCACGCCGAGCCCGTAGACCAAAAGCAGGGTTCGCTGCGACCGCCGGCAGCGCCGGCAGGGTCGCCAGGAGAATGAAGAATGAGCCCAGCGACAGGATCAATCGCAGGGTCGCGATGCCGGCCAAAAGCCGCGGGGCCGGCCAGCGGCCCAGCGCGATCTCGCGCGCGCCGTACGAGCCTAGCCCACACTCGAACGGCAGCGTGAAGAAAACGATCAAGGCCAGCACGAACTCCAGGCTGCCGTAACGCTCCGGCCCCAGAAGCCGGCCGATCTGGGTGAAGGCGAAGAAGCAGAACAGCTTCGCCGCCAGCTCGCCGCCGCCCAAGAAGCAGCATCCCTCGGATGAGCCGGCCGCGCAGCGCGGGGCAACGGCGGCGCCGGCGGGCTGTCGGTGGCAGCGATGGTCTCCGCTTGAGAACCCATATCAGTCGTGCCGCTCCGAGAGAATGGGCAGCTCCAAACTCGCCGACTTGCGTTTCTTTTCCGAGTGGCCGTCGTGCGCCGGCGCGAGTGGGCCCAAGGCATCAAGCGGCACGAACGACCGCTCGTCGGCCGCCAGCGGCTCAACGGCCCGCCACGGCTTGGCGCCACCAGCGCCTCGCAGCAGGTGCACCGGCTGATAGACGATGCTCGGCCAGAGGAAGACCTCGTTGGTGCACGTGCAATCCCCGGCGCGGATCGAACGCCGCAGTTTCCCGGCAGGCGACGACCGCCAGATCTCCGGGAATGGCCGGTCGCGGATGTTGCCGATCGGCGGGTGGTTCTCGCAGAAGCTGACGTCGCCGTTGGAGTAGACGACGGCCGACAAGACGCCCGCGCGGCAGGGAACCACCTGTGCCTCGGCAGCAGCCGTGCGCGTCTTGGTCCATTGCAAGATCGGCTCGACCACCGCTCCGTACCGCCCGTGCTCGCGGCTGGCCCAGAGTCGGCGGACATACGCGTATAGCTCGCGATACTCCTGCAATTGCGGGCTCATGAGGTCGGGGTTCTTGCGGTCGCCGCGGATCATGGCCAGGTTGTGATGGTCCATCCGAAGGCAGCGCTCGAAAAGGTATGTCGTCAAGCGCCGGATCTCGTCCATGTTGACGTCGGTCGCCGTCGAGATGGCGTGGATCCGCAGCCGCGGATCGCTGCGCCTGGAGCTCGGCCAAGGCGTCGTAAGTCTCGATCGATTTGGCGAAGCCGCCACGCTGCCCGCGGAACCGATCGTGAAACTCGGCCGTCCCGTCCAGCGAATGCTCCACCACGAAGAGGTCGAGGTCCTTTTCCAGGAGGACGTCCGTCACGTGCCGGATCGTCCGCTCGGTGAACGTGCCGTTGGTGGGCACGTAAATCTGGCGCACCCCGTTGTGCCGGATGAACTGCCGGCAAATCTGGGAAAACTCCGGCCGCAAGAACGGCTCGCCCCCCGACAGGTTCGAGGTTCTCGATCCGGCCCAGCGAGCGCGACAGCCCGACGATTTCCTCGAGCGTGAGGTCGTCCTTGCGGTTGAGATTGCGCCAGTAAAAGCAGTGCTCGCATTTCTGGTTGCAAATCGAGTTGATGAAGAAGATGAGAAACGGCGGCGAGGGCGCGCCTTGGTAATTCTTCAAGGTGATCCGCGCATGTCGAACCGCTCGGGACCAGAAATTCATGAGGCACTCTCCACCGATTCCGGCCGGTGCGGCTTGCCGCGCGACAGCGCGACGCAGACCTGCGCACCAGCCTCCGGGTTGCGAGAAACGTCCGCGCCCCGCCCTGCAGGAAGGCGGTAAAGCGGCGCGGCCCGCGGAAATACCACATCTCGATCCGCGGCACGTCGTAAGGATCCGATTCGCGGCCCGCCACGGCCAGCGTGGTCGAAACCGCCAGCGAATAGTGCCGGCGAACCATCGCCTGCACCTCGCGGTTAGAATAACCATAGGGAGCGGCGAAGCTGGTGACCTCCCGGCCGGTCTTCTGTTCGATCGCCCGCTTGGTGCCTGCGACCTCCTCTTCGAGTGCCGCCCCGCGCAGCCGCGTCACGTCCCGGTGCCAGACGCCGTGGCCGCCGAAGTCGACGCCGCCGGCGGAAAGCTCCGCGATCGTTGACCAGTCCAGAAGCGCTCGCGGCCGCGCCCGATCCAGAGGCGCCTCCCACCGATCGCAGTCGCCGACGTAGCCGGTCGGCACGAAGACCGTCGCAGGCCAGCCGCGCTGTACAGCTCGGGGAAGGCCACCGCGGCAAAGTCGGCGAAGCCGTCGTCGAAGGTCAAGGCAACGGACAGTGCCGGCAGCTCGCGACCGCTTTGCATCCAGCAGAGGAGGTCGACGAGCGACACGACCTGAAAACCCGCCTCTTCCAGCATGGCCATCTGCCGCCGGAAAACCGCAGGCGCAATGCACGTCGGCCCGGGCCCGTCGGAGATGGAATGATACATCAGGACGGGCACGGTCTGAGAGCCAACTGCCAAGGGTCGCGCCGTTCACGCGAGGGCCTCCGCCATCACCGGCAGCTCGCGCTGCGGGCGCCGGCGACCATGGTATGCTGCCAAACTTGACAAGCGCGGTTCGCGTGATCAGGTCGACGTATTGCTCCAGATGGGCCTCGCGAGTCCACCTGGCGAGAAACGCGTCGTAGCCACGATTCCCCAGCTCGTTCCGCAAGGGCAGGTCGCCCGCCAGCCGCCTCGCGCCCTCAATCCATTCGGCGTCGTCGCGAAACAGGATGCCGCCGCCGCTTTCGCGGACGACCTCGGGCAATGGGCCAATGTCGCGCGCGAGCACCGGCGTCCGCCGCGCAAACGCTTCGAGCGTGATCATGCCGAACGTCTCGTAGACGAGCGAGGGGATGACACACGCGATCGCGTGGTGGTAAAGCGGGCCCAGTGCGCGCTGCGACTGGGAGCCCAGGAACTTGATGCGCGGGTTTGCCGCGGCCAGCGCTCGCAGCTCGTTTTCGTAGCTTCCGGTGCCCGCGACCAGCAGGTCGGCCTCGGGCACCTGGGCCATGAGTGGGATCACCGTCTGGAGCCCCTTGATCGCCTCGAGCCGCCCCACGAACAGGAAGTAGGGCCGACCGTGCGGCCGCGGACTCGGCCGCCGCCAGTCGTCGTCGGCCCGATCGATGAAGTGGGGAAGGTGCTCCATCGGCCGCGCGAAGCCGCGCTCGGCGTGCATCGCCCGCGTGAATCGGCTGGGGGCGATGAACGCGTCGACGTGCCGACTCGCTCGCCGAGGAGGCCCGGTGTAGCGCCACAGTTGCGGCGGCCGCCGCCCCTTGCAGCACGCAGCGCAGGCACTCGGGCCGCTCGCAAGGGCCGCGATTATACTTCCAGAGCACGTGCATGGGACAGACAAGCCAGTGTTCATGCGTCGTGTACAGCTTGACCGCCCGCTTGCCGGGCGTATTCATCGCCAGTACGGCCGGGCCCAAGAGCGAGATGTTGTGATAGTGGATGACGTCGTAGTCGTGCTCGCGCAGCAACCGGCGAATTTGGCCGGCCTTCAAGAGCGGGCGGCCGGTCTGCTGAGTCAAGAGCGGCGAAAGCCAGCCCAGCCTTGCTGCGCAGTTCGTGCCGGTGAACGTTCGGGTGGTCGTCGACCGCGAAGGGCGGCTCGCCCCGATGGAAAAGATGGTAGCTGTCGACGCAGTGGACGACGTCGACGTGATGGCCGGCGTCGCCCAGCGCATGGCTGAGCCGGTACAGGAAACTGGGCATCGCCGCCGAAGCTGTAGGGCGGATAAAACGTGGTCAGGTGGAGGAACTTCAGCGGCCGGGGCATCGGGTCGTGACCTCGCGGATCAAGTCCAGCAACTGCAGGGCGGCGGCGTCCCACGTCAGTCGCCGCGCGGCGGCGAGCCCGGCATGACGCATCTGTGCCCGCACATCCTCAGACGACAACGACCAACGCAGGGCCTGGGCGAGCGGCTCAACGTCGCCGGGATCGACGTACAGCCCGCCGTCGCCGAGCACCTCCGGCAGGGGGCTGTTTGTGGTGGCGACGACCGGACAGCCGCACGCGGCCGCCTCGATCGCCGGCAGGCCGAACCCCTCCATCAAAGACGGCAGGGCCAGCACCGTCGACCAGTTCAGCAGAGACGACGAGGTCTTCGTCGGGCAAGTAGCCGGTGAAGATCACCCGGTCTTCGATGCCCAGCTCGCCGACCAGGGCCCGCAGGGCGCCGAACTCGGAGTGGAAGACTTCGCGGGCGAATTCACCGACCATCACCAGCCGCACGTCGTCGAACCCGGGGAGCCCGGCGAGGCTCGCGAACGCCCGCAGCAGCTTTTCGAGGTTCTTGTGGGGCCCGAAGCCGCCCACGTAGGTCACTGTCCGGCCCGCCCCAGTTAACCCGAGTGATGTCAGCCGCGGGCCCATTTCGGGTCGATCCAGTCGAACGAAGACCGGATCGCTCGCCTCGCCCACCACCGCGACGCGATCGGGCTCAAGGCGAAAGTGTTCGATCAGCTTGCGCCGCGAAAACTCCGACACGGTTGCCAGCACGTCGGCTTGCATCCGGCCGAGGGCCACCTTGGCATTCCAGAAAAGGCGCGATCGGAGCCGCGGCACGGTCAACTGCGGATACGTTTCGGCGATCACGTCGTGAATGAAGACGATTTTCTTGGCCCGCGACACCACCGGAACGAAGCTGTAGATCGTCGGAAAGATCACCAGATCGAACCGCCGGTGCGAGAGCGCGCGGCTGGCGCGCATCATGTCGACGAGCGATCGGTGAGAGTCGGCCGAGGCGGCCAGGCTGGTCGGCCGGCGGCTGGCGATGACCGACAGCGTGGCCCGGGCGCTCGGCGGCTCGAATCGCGGCGGCGCATCCAGGACCAGCGTGTACTGGTTGGCGTGATCGATGCGCAGGAGCGCCGAGATCAGCGCCCGGGCGTGCCGCCCGTAGCCGCGGTCGTTGTTCCAGCAGGTTGAATCGATGCCAATCGCGAGCGGGCGCGGGCTTTGCGGTCCGGGTCCCGCGGCAAAATGCGCGGCCAACTCTCCAGGGCGCCCGGGCTCTCTCCGATCGTCGAGCTTCGCGAGGTTGACATCGAGGACGTTACCATGGCAACTGAAGCGGGCACCAAAGGGCTGTCACATCGGCCTGGGATTGTGGCACAGGCGTCTCGCCTGCCGTTTTCAGGCGTGCAGGCGGGACGCCTGCACCACGATCGCTACGGCACGGGGACGCCCGCGGTTTCGCAAGTGGGGGAAAAAGACAGCCGAAGCGAGCCAGCCCGGCCGGTGGTGTAGCCGATCCATTCACCGCACGCCCAGACTGAAGTGAGCAGGCCAATAGAAGGCAGCAAGGGCAGAAATTCGGCAAACCGTCGTCGCCCGCCCGACAAGGCCTTTCGAGCCAGCCGCATCGTGAGCAAGAGCGGCAGGGCAGGGCAGAGGCAAGCATAGGTCAACCGCCGGCCGACCGATTCCCGGTCGAAGCGAATCCCCCCAAATGCGCGCCCCCACACAAACCGCTCTCTGAGCGCCTGTCCCAGGGTCATCTCGACTCGGTGCTGCCAGGCCGTCATCCGGGGGGTGAGCCAGATCGACCAGCCGCGCTCCCCGAGCGCCCGATGCACCGGGAACTCGTGGAAGCCGCCTTCCCAGACGCTGCGAATCTCCTCGAGCGCCTCCCGTCGATAGGCGACGTTGGAATCGCTCACAAACACTGCCGGCCCTTCGGGAATCGGCTTTTGGTATCGGCCGAAGTCACAATAGTAGACGGCCCGGTTCAAGAGCCGGCTCGAGCCGCACTCGATCGCGCCGCCAATGGCGCCGAGCTTGGGATGCTCGACCAGCAGCTCGGCTGCTGTGCGACACCACTGCGGCGCAAGCGTCGCGTGGTCCTCGGTCAGCCCCACGAAGCGGCCGCGGGCAGCCTTGAGACCCACCGTCCGCAATGCGTCAAAAGGTTCGTGGCTGCCGGCGGCCCGGGCCGCCGCGAAATCCAGGCCATCGGCGCAGGAACCGCACATCGGGGAAAGCGGCGGCGAGCCGAGTGACCTCGCTGCACGGGTCGTCGTACGGGACAAGGACCTCGAACGCCGGCACATCGTCCTGGTCGCGTAGCGACCGCAGACACGACTCCAGCTTCGCCGTCCTGCCCGAGACCAAAGTCACGACGACCGACAAATTCGGTTCCCGAACACCAGCCGTCATTGCAGACGTTCGCAATCAATCTCCCGGCATGTTCAAGGACGAAGGCATGGCTGCCTGGACGCGATTCGCAGAGCGGGAGTCGACGCACCGGCGCGCGAACTAGCCGCCGGCACGCGAGGCGATCGAGACCGACAAGGTGGGGCTCGCGCGACTAATCAGTCCTCGACGACATGGGTTTCAAACTTGCGCCGGTACTCGGCCCAGCGCGGGCGGTTGAGTACGCCCCCTTCGCCAAGGCATTCGACCGCCGCGTAAGCCGTCGCCAGGGCGTGGTGCGTGTTGTCGTGCGCGAACAACCCCTGGCGGCCGAAGGTCAAGAGGCCGTCGATCCGGCCCAGCCAGCCGTCGAGCGCGGCCTGGCGCGACTCGTAATCGCGGGTATAGACGGGATAGGCGTGGCTCAAGCGGCGGGTGACCACGCGGCTGATCGGGGCCGAGACCGGCAAGCCCGCGAGCTTAAGCCAATCGGTCAAGCGGCGGCCAAGCTCCTGATCGCTCAGAGCCCATTCCGGCTGTCCCGGGTCGGCCGGCAGCTCGGCGCAGAGCACGGTCCGGCCCCGGGGCTCGGTCGTGCCCGTGAAGTTCTTCGGCTCCGACATGCGCGAGATGGGAATGATTGACTCGGGGAAGTAATAGGCGTCCGTGGTGCTGAACTGGTCGGTCTCGAGGACCAGGTAGATGAGAATCATCCCGCGGAAAGTCATGCCGCGCGCCGCCTCGACCACGTCGGCCGGCGGCTCGGGCCGGAGCAAGCGGGCCAAGAGGCTCACGGGCAGAGTCGACCAGACCAGATCAGCGGGCACGAGCCGCTCCTGGCCGTCGTGCTGGTAGCGGACGCCGGTCACGCGGCCGCCGTCGGTCTCGATCGCGCAGACGCGCGACTCGAACAGGAATAGGGCGCCCTTCGCCTGCGCCGCCTCGGCGTACCGGGCCGAGATCTGGCCGTAGCCCTTGCGGGGGTAGTAGAACCGCCCCGCGGTGGGTGACTTCAGTCCCGGAATCTGGCCGGCAACCTTCTTGAGAATCTTGCCGACCGAACTGCCCGAAACGCGGCGCCGGGCGGCCGTCACGGCCAGGTCCTTGGGCTCGAGTCCCCACAGCTTCCGGGCATAAGGAAAGTAGAACTCATCGCAGATGGTCCGCCCCAGGCTCTTGCGCAGGATCGACTCGAACGTTTCCTCGCCGGCGGGCGAGCGTGCAAAGAGCTTGCCGGCCAGATCACCGGCGATCGACAGGGCAAAGCTCGGCGGCAAACGCAGCAGCAGGTCGACCGGCTTGAGCGGGAAATGGATCCAGCGGCCTTTGAGCAGGATGCGCCCGTGCCGCACCCGCCAGAGCAGGTCGTCGCCCAGGAGAGACTCCACGTCGCGCATCACGTCCGGCTCGACCACCGGATGCAGGCGATGGCTGCCGTAGTCGCAGTTGATCCCTTCGAGAACGAAGCTGCCGGCGTTGCCGCCGGTGGTGTCGCGCTGCTCGAGCACGGTGACGCGCAGCCCGGGGCGCTGAGCAAGGCGATATGCCGCTCCGGCGCCCGCAGGGCCGGCGCCCAGGATCACGACATGGGCGCCCGATCCGGCCGCGGCGGTGCGCGCCCCAGACGGCCGCGAATCGGTGGCCGGCGCGGCAGACAGGCCGGTCGCCGTCGCGTTTTGCGAGGTCAGAACACTGGTCATGTACTCTTTTCCTCTAACGTTGCGCCACGGTCGATGGCTCATGGGCGCGGCCCTGCGCGGCCCAGCCGGGCCAGGAAAGGCGGTGCGCCGCCTCGGTGGTAAGCACAAGAGAGATCAGTCCGCTCAAGAGGCCGCCGATGATGATGACGGCCTCGAAGGCCAACCCCGCGGCGACGACCTCGGCAGCCTCGGCCCCCAGCGGTACCATCAAGCTCAAGAGCGCCGCCTCGCGCACGCCGAGCCCGCCCAAGCTCACCGGCAGCATCGAGGCGATCTTGGCCAGCGGCCACGCGAAAAGCCACGCCCACAGCGCCAGGTGCAGCCCGCAGGCCGCTCCCAGCCACGCATTTAACAGCACCAGGCTCGCCTGGAGCACGATTCCCAGGCCGACAGCCAGCAGCACCAGGTGCGGCCGCCGTAGCACCGCATGCGTCGCCGCCCGCAGGCGGACCACGCGCCGCCTAAGCTTGTAAGGCAGCCGCCGGGCCGGCACGAGTACGCGCAGACAAAAGAGCGCCACGGCCGCGATCCCCGCGGCGACCAGCAAGCCGCGGAAGAGCTGCCGGCTCGTCTGGTCGACGAGTCCCGGCATCCAGAGAGCACCGCCCACGGCAATGGCCAGGAGCCCCGCCACGTCAAACAACCGGTCGACCAGGCTGCCGACAAGCAAGCCGGCCTTCGACCGCGCTGCTCGAGCGCCATGCCGGCGCGAACCACGTCGCCGCCGACCAGCGAGATCAAGAACGTGTTGGCGAACAACCCGGCGTAGTAACACCGCGCCGCATGCCTCCACGACAACCCGGCGCCGGCGGCATTGGTCATGATCTGCCACTTGAGCGTGCCCAGCAGGTGCAAGAGCAGATAAATGCACAGCGAAGGCAAGAGCACCGCGGGGCTCAAGCGTCCCGCCGCGGCAGCGAGGTCACGCGGCGAGACAAACGCCACGAGCGCCGTCAAGATCACGGCGCTGCCGAGTCAGCGCACGGCCAGGCGCGCCCACTTGCGCGGGGCTGCGCCCGGAGCAGCCGGTGGTCGCGGACTCGCCGACTTAATCGTCATCGCGGTAGGTACTCCCGGCGGCGGCACCGTTGACGGGCACAGATTCACTTGCAGCGCCGGCACCTTCCAGGAGCTGCGGCTCGTTCTGCCAGCCCCGCGCCAGTGCGGGGCCGGCCGGCCGGCGCTCGAGCAACTCCGGTACCAGCATGTCGAGCTTCCGCACGCGGTACAACGTCTCCTCGAGGATCGACCGGTTGAAGCCGACCAGGTCGGCCACGAAGCCGATCAATACGACCTGGGCGCCGATGATGATCAGAATGGCCGCCAGAATCAGCGACTGCACGTGCCCGGTCGTCTGGCCGATCATGAGCAGGTAGAGGAAGCGGAAGCCCGGCAGCAAACCCAGCGCGATCAAGATGAGACCGAGCGTGCTGAAGACCCGAAGCGGCCAGTAGAGGGTGTAGGTTCGCAAGAGCGTGAGCGTCGATTTGCGAATGTACTGCGAGATACTGCGCATCAGGCGCGACGGCCGCGTCTGGGGATTGGTGCCGACGGGGACGTACTCGACGGCGACCCGCCGCGCGCCCGCCTGGATCAAGGTCTCGAGCGTGTAGGAGTAAGACCCGAAAACCAGGGTGCGCAGCGCAACATCGCGGGTGATTGCCCGAAAGCCGCTGGTGGCGTCGGGAGTCCGGTAGCCCGATAGCCGCGTGACCACCCAGCTTCCGAGCACCTGCAGCCGGCGCTTGATCGGCGAGAAGGCCTCGAGACTCCCCACGCCCCGATCGCCGATCACCATCGAGGCCCGGCCGGCCAGGATCGGCTCGAGCAGGCGGTGGATGTCGTTTGCCTGGTACTGGTTGTCGGCGTCGGTATTGACGATCACGTCGGCGCCGCGGCGGGTGCATGCCTCCAGGCCGATCACGAACGCGGCCGCCAACCCCACGTGCTGTTGACAGCGGATGACGTGGTGCACGCCCAGCTTCGCGGCCGCTTCCGCCGTGCCGTCGCGGCTGCCGTCGTCGATGACCAGGTATTCAATCTCGTCGATGCCGGGCAGCGAAACCGGCAAGGCGCCAATCGTCGCCGGCAGCGTCTGTGCCTCGTTGTAGCAGGGGATCTGGATGATGAGCTTCATTGCACGCTCCTGGTGGTATCCCTTTTTAAAATGTCGAGAGCCCGGCGGCGTCGTTCACACACACGTAAACCTCGCCATGACCCAGTGTTCCCGGAAAGACACGCACCGTCTTGAACCGGCGCCGGATCACGTCCATGAGCCCCGGCGATTCGTCGTCGATGTAGCCGGGAAAGGCATACAAGAGCCAGACGCGAGCCGACGGACCGCCGATCGACTCCATCTGCTCGATGTCCTTGATCTGGGGCCAGTCGCGCAGGTAATAACGCTGATACGGCCACGCGGCCTGGCCCGCCGTCACCACCAGATCGGCCCCCTGCCGCGCCGACTCCACGAACTGCAAGGCGCCGAAGAAATCCTGCTTGGGAAGACTGTAAGCCCGCCCGACGGTGGCCGCCGACGCGGCGACCAGCAACATCAGACTACCGATCCCGACGACGCGCGCAGCAGCGCGCCCCGACGGGGAGAGGCGAGCTTCGCCACCCGGTCTCCCAGTACCAGCGACCCGCGCACCACGATCAGGATCGCGAAACCCGCCACCAGGAACAGGTAGCGCGGGTACATCTTCCCGAGCAAGACCACCAGTCCCACAACCGTGGCGCCCGTCGGCAAGACCAGAAGGAAAAACGCCGGCCGGTTCTCTCTCCAGTAACCCCAAAGCCCGCAGCCGACCAACAGCGCTCCGCCAACCAAGGCGACCTGCGAGCCGAACCCAAGCTGCAGCCCTCGGAGCGTTTCCAGGAGCGCCCAAGTCGGGGTCGAGAGCGCCTTCATTTTGGCGGTGCCATGCCGGTAAAAATGGATCACCTGAAGGAGGATCGGCGCGTAGAGCGCTACGGTTAACAACCCGGTGAGGATAATAGCCCCGGCGGGCGCCGCAAGGCGGCGCAGTGCCGCGCTCGGATTCAAGAGTGCGTGTCCCTCCAGCAAGAGGACGGTGAGCGCATGGCTGGCAACGACAAACGCGAAGGTCAGGTGCGTGTACATCCCGAGCGCCGCGGCCAGCGCGTAGCCCAGAAACGGCGGCCAGCGCCGGCTCTCAAGCCCTCGGTAGAAGAGCAGAGTAGAGAGCAACGTGAAGAACAAAAGCACCGTATAGCCCCGCGCATTCTGCGAGAACCAAACGTGGTGGTAGCTCACCGTCAGCAAGGCGGCGGCGAGGAGGCCCTCACCCGTGCTCGCGATTGTCCTGCCCAAGAGGAACAAGAGCGGTATCGAAGCCACGCCGAACATGACCGCCGGCAGCCGCACCGTCCAGGCCGATTCACCCAATAGGGCGATTGAAACATGGGCCAGGACTGAATAGAGCGGATGCTGGATGTCGCCCGCGTACCTGGTCAAGATCTCCCACAGGGGCGGACGGCAGGTCTCGACGAGCGAGAAGATCTCGTCGTACCACAGTTGAGAGTTCAGCCCGAAGGCGCGCAGAGCGAGGCCGCTGACGGTCAGGACCGCAAGGGCCCCGACCATCGGGTCGGCGACCCACGACCGTGCACGCGAGGCGGCCATTGTCGGCGAAGGTTGACTCATCATCCCGTCTGAGTGGCCGCGATCAGGTCCTCGGGGCGGCGCTGCGGTTGCCGCCCGGCGGCGCGGTCGTCGCGCGGCTCACGAATTTCCTCGTGGTACTCCTGATCGACGTTGACGTTCCAGAGGTCGTTGGTCTCACCCAGGGCCAGATTGCGAGCTGCGTACAACCCGGTGAGCATGGCGTGGTCCTGATTGTTGTAGCGATGCAGCCCGTTGCGCCCGACCGTCTGGAAGTTCTCCAGCCCGTTCACGAACGACTTGATCGTAAGCAGGCATTCGCGGTAGTCGCCGTCGTAGACCGGGTAGGACTTGGGGACGCGGCACACGCACCCGTCGCTCACGTCGCGAGCCTGGACCAGCCCGATTTGCTCGAGTTCGCGCTTGCCGAGCTCGATGAGCTCGGCGTCGGTCGCACACCAGAGCTCGTCCCCCTCGTTGCAGAAGTATTCGAGCCCAAGGCTGAACTTGGTCTGGTCCGGCAGCATCCGGGGGCTCCAGTTCTTGAAGTTCTGGATCCGCCCGACCTTGACCGCCGGCTCGTGGATATAGATCCAGTTGTCGGCGAACAGCTCGGCTTTATCGACGATCAGGCAGACGGTGAGGAAGTCTCGGTACTTGAGCTGGCGGGCCGCCCGTACGACCTGGTCGGGCCCGGGAGGATCGAGCTTCTTGATGAATTCGGTGACCGGCATGCTCGAGATCACGTGGCCCGTCTCGATCAAGTCGGCCTTGCCGGCCTGCTTGACAACCACTCCCGCGACGCGGTTGCCCTCGCACAAGAACTTGACGACGTCGCAGTTGAGCCGAACCTCGCCACCGCGCCGCTCGACCTCGCGGCGGAACGCTTCCCACATCATGCCCGGCCCCAGCTCGGGATAGTCGAATTGCTCGATCAGACTGGTGATCGCGGTCTTCGGCTTGAACAGCCAGCTCAAGAGGGCCGAGGTGAGCGTAAGGTTCTTGATGCGCTGGGCGGCCCATTCAGCCTTCAGTTCCGAGCAGGGAATGCCCCAGACTTTCTCGGTGTAGGACTTGAAGAACATCAGGAAGAGCCGCCGGCCGAATCGGTTGGTCACCCAGTGCTCGAACGTGTCGACGTGCCGGTAGGGGAAGACCTTCCAGCGCAGGAAGGAGAGAACGATGAGCACCCCCTCGACGACCCCCAGCTTGGCGAGCGCGTCGAGCGGCCGGAGCGGATAGTGGAAGAACTTCTTGTTGTAAAAGATCCGCGACAGTCTCGGCCGGCGCAGGAAGTGCTCGCCCAGGATGCGATGCCACAGCTCTCGGACCTCGTCCGACTTGGTGAAGAAGCGGTGCCCTCCCATGTCGAACCGAAAGCCCTTGTAGTTTTCGGTGCGGGCCAAGCCGCCGACGGTGTGCGATTTCTCCAGCACAATCGGCCGGTAGCCCCGCTCGACGAGCTCCAGAGCAGCCGTGAGCCCCGCCGGTCCCGCGCCGATCACGACGACATCCGCGCTTCTCGTTTTGCCCATCTTTGCCCTTTAGCTACGTCGGTCAACAGATTTGGCGACTCACGCTCTTCAGCGCAGACTCCGTCCCCGTGGGTTGCGCCGCCCCAAGCCATGCCGATACCCAAATCTACGTCACCCTCGATCGTTCAAGCGTCTTTGCCAGCGAGTGGGCCTGCGTGTACGACGCAATGCCGCACCGAGTCTCTGCGATCGCTCTCGACTGATTCCAATCAATTCCGGCGATCGGCCAACTAACCGAGCGGAAATATCCCTGATGCAGCCACAGCGATGTTAAAAATGGCTTTCTTGCCGCGCCGCAAGCGGCCGCCTTGCCGCACTTCGGGGAACATTCCCGTCATTCCTGGGCCATATTCTGAGGACTATGATCTTAAGCGTCAAGGTTCCTGTTAGTTTATCATTTGGAACATTGCCAAAAAGCAACATCGGCCCCCTCGCTCGCGGAAAGCCTTGATGAAATCGGTCTCTTCCGCAAAAAAAACAGAAGGGCGCCGAATTCGAGCGTGCACCGCCGTTCACGCGCGCACGCGCAGCGGTGCGACGACCCAAATTGTGGTGCAGCCGTCGCGCCTGCACCACAAACACAGGCTGAGCAACTTTTTCCTTGACAGGCCCTAAGGGACGTCGTGGATACGAGATCGCGGGCCGGCGAGCGCCAGGGCAGGTCGAGAACCGCTCCCGCCTTTACGTGTGCGCACCGAAATGCACGTATTGTCGTGAATCGGTCGGAAATGTTAAAAGAAGGGACGTGAGAAATCTGGTCGCTTCGGCGCCCAATCTCGTTCAGGAATCGAAGGACCACCAGCGAGACGGGAGGTGATTACGCGCCCAGACCACCAGACGCCCGAGACCCGCGGGCGGCGCGGGCAGAGCCGACTGGCTTGTCGCGACGAGCACTACGGAGGGTGCTTCCAGCGAGTGAATATGTTCCTGCGCGACGCGATGGATCGCGCGCTGCCACTCCGCTGAGTCGGGGAAACCCGGCTCGAAGCCGAGCAGCCGTTGGTAGTCGATCGTCGACAAGCAGTAGTTGTGGTCCAGCAAAAAGATGGCCAAGGCGAGCTCGGCGAGCCCTCGTTCCGGTCCGCTCTGCGCCTCGCTGACAGCTTGAACTAAAGGCTCGTACTCCGTTGCGAACGGCCCGCCTTCGATTTCTGACCCATTCGGCGGCGCGGGGAACGTCCATAGCTGGCCATCGGCCAGTCCAATCTGACTGCCGTCGCGAAAGCGACGTCGCCGCTTGAGCAGCTTCGTCAGCCAAGCTCTCAGCCCCCCAAGACCGCTCACCCAAGACCGCGAACGATCTCATCCAAAAGTTAGAGAGCGCAAAGGGATAGAAAGACCTCTCTAGTCGCATTGTAGTTCACTTGCGGCGATATTCGCAAGTCCTGTGCCTCGGTCCTTGCACTTACGTGCACGCTCTGCCAGTCCAGCACGACCATCGCGTACCTTCGGTTCAACAATAGGTGCATGCTGTAAAGTCGTCAAGACTAAAGTTCATCAAATTGATCGGAATGATAGGATTATCGGCGGACCTCTCGGCCTGATGCGCAAAGCCGCCCCGGCGCCATGCGATGGCTCGCGGCACGCATCACCAGCGAAAAGCCACGCACGGCCGGCCCGATGCGTTGACTGACGCCTGACTGCCGCATACACTGATTGTGCGTGTATGCGCCATCACTGTCTAAAGAAATTCGTCGTAAATTAAGATCCTGTTTGAAGAAAGCGTGTTGTAAACTCAGTCGACGCGCGCTCGGTGCCCGCGCGGTATGGGGGCCATATCTAAATGACACGAGCAACGGTGCGCGGGCGGAAGGTGATTTTTTCAAACGTGTGCCGCGCGTTTCATGAGCCTCGGAATTGGGTCGTAGATTTCGCGTCGTCGTGGTCGTTCCCGCGGGCGGTGAAGGACGCTACATACAGATGCGCAACGGACGAATCTTGAATGTGGAACCGACGCTGCTGAGCTTGGGCCTGCTCGGCGCGCTGGCTTTCACTGGCGGTTGCGGCGGCGATTCCGGGGGATCCGGCGGTCCGCCGTCGGCCGAAGCCCAAGCGTTGCAAGATGCCGACCGCCAGGCACGCGAAAATGCCTACGGCAAGTCCGGATATCCCGGCAAGACGAAACCTAAGAAATCAAGCGTCGCGCCGCGGACGAAGTGAGTCCGCTGGCGCCCTGAACCGGCATCACATCCTTTTTTCTTTCTTTCGTCTTTTGTGATGGGAGATACGCTATGAATCCCAGACTCCGGCGAGGGTTCACCCTGATCGAACTCCTCGTTGTCATTGCCATCATCGCGGTGCTGATCGCACTTTTGCTCCCCGCGGTGCAAGCAGCGCGCGAAGCGGCCCGCCGCGGGCAATGTTCCAACAACCTCAAGCAAATCGGTCTGGCCCTGCACAACTACCACTCGACTCACGACTCGTTCCCCATGGGCCACTCCGAGTCCCTCGCGGGGCCGAACTATTCGAGCGGGTACGCCAGCTGGACCGAATGGAGCGCCCAGGCGCTCATTCTGCCCTTCATGGAACAAAGTACGATATACGGCGCAATCAATTTTGATTTCTGCGGCGGCTACGCCTTTGGCATGAACTGCAATGGAACGGCATGGACAACGTTCCTCAGCAGCTACGTATGCCCCTCCGATAATAACGTGTCCTTGACCCATCCGCAGTGGGGCACCAACCCTCCCAACATCAACAGCTACAAGGGCAGCCTCGGCACCACCACCTCGGTCTACAACAACCCCGGCTACGCGGCCTGCCAGCCCGACCCGCTCAAGATCGCAGGGGGCTCACCGGGCTGTTCGGCAAGCTCGTCCGGGATGTTCGTCTACTGGCAGGCATACACTGTCAGCGACTGCCTCGACGGCACGTCGAGCACCGTGCTCTATTCCGAATCGCTGGTCGGCGACCCCGGCGGCACTCCCACGCCGACGCATCGCAACAACTCCGTGACGGGAGTGACCGCCGCGGCGATCGCCGAGACTCTTGATGCGTCGAATCTGCCGATTGCCACGCTCACGACCGCGCGTGCAGGCCTGCACCACGGCGTACCAGAGCGCCGGCGGCACCGGTAATATCAGCGGGCTCAACGGCAATCGCTGGGGATGGGGCGCAGCCACCATGACCCTGTTCAATACGATCGTGCCGCCCAATTCCAAGCAATATCCCTGGAATTCGTGCCGCGACCAGTGCGGCGGCTGCGGCCCCGATGATTCCGAGTTCTCAAATGCTCAGAGCAACCATCCGGGCGGCGTCAACGTTTTGTTCGCCGACGGCAGCGTGCGATTTGTCAAGGACTCGGTCAACCAGCGAACCTGGATGGCGCTGGGGACGAGAAGCGGCGGCGAGGTCCTCACTTCCGACTCCTACTGATCGACGTGACGACCGGCGGACCTCACACACGGCGGTCCGCTGTGAGTAGCGTGCACCGGCAAGGCCCGGCCCAGGAGCGTCCTCGGCCGGGTCTTGTCGTTGGTCGTCGAATGGTGAGCACCCAATGCGGCGCCCGTTGATCGTCCTGGCGTGCGGTTTGGCGGTTGGCCTGGCGACGTGGCTGGGGGTTCAGGGCCTGGGCGCCTGGCGATTTGACCGCGAGCTGAATCTCGTCAAGCGCGAGGTCGGCGCGCGCCGATTCGCCCTGGCCGGCGCCCGGCTGACGCGCATGGCCCAGCAATGGCCGGCGCGCGGCGAGATCGCGTATTGGCTGGGCGTATGCGAGCAGGGCCAGGGCCACGACGAGGCAGCATTGTCGGCCTGGGCCCGCGTGCCCGATCAGGCCGCCTTGGCCCCATTGGCCGCGCTATCGCGCGGTCGGCTGGCGTTTGAGACCGGGCGCTACCGCCTCGCAGAAAAGTGCCTGGAACGCGCGATCCGCTCCGGCGGCGAAGCCGGCGACCTGGCCGCGGGTTGCTCGGGCGCCTCCACTGGGTCACCGGCCGCCACGATGAATACCGCGACCAGCTTCGGCACGACGCCGATCTCGCGGAAGACCCGTCGGAAACGTTGCGGCTGCTCTGGAAGACCGACCACGACGCCTATCCGATCGACGGCATGACTTCGCTGCTCGAACAGGCGAGGCAGACGGCGCCCGACGACGACCGGGTCTGGCTGGCCCTGGCCAACCTCGAGACGCACCGCGGCCGGCTCGCCCAGGCCGGCGATTGGCTTGATCGCTGCGAGCGCGCTTCGCCCGCTGACCGGGCAGTTTGGCGTGCCCGCCTCTTGTGGGCCCAAGCCGCCGACCGGCCCGACGAGGCGATGAGAGCGGCCGCTCACCTGCATCGTTCCGACCTGGCGCCGGCAACCGTGCTAAAACTCGTGGCCTGGCTCGCCGACCGCCACGGCGACCGGCCGGCCGAGCAGGCTGCCCTCGAAGAGCAGATCGCGATCGACCCGAGCGCCGCGGCGGCGCTCGAGCGACTGGCTGAACTGGCCGCGCTCGACCGAAAGCTCGACCGCGTTGCCGAGCTGAGAAAAAAGAAGGCCGCCGTTGATGCCGCGATCGAACGCTACCGCGCACTGATCAATTTGCCTGATCTTGAGCCCCGATGCGCCGAGCTGGCGCGCGCCGCCGAGGCGGTTGGCCGGTGGTTTGACGCGCGTATCTGGTGGCGGCTGGCAAAGCCCCAGGACTTCGCCGCCGAGGCCGCCGCAGCCTTCGCCCGCATGGCCAAGTTCGCGACCGAGCCCACGGGTGGCGACCAGGATCTGGCCGCTGTGCTGCGGCCATTCGCGCCGCATACCGGCAGCAAGGCCGCTGCCGCCGTGTCGTGGCGCGTGCTCGAGTTCAACGACGACGCCGAGACCCGGGGGCTGAGATTCATCTTCGATAACGGCCGCAGCGAGCGCAGGCAACTCCCCGAAACGATGAGCGGCGGCATCGCGCTTTTTGACTTCGACGGCGACGGCTGGCTCGACGTCTACGCACTGCAAGGCGGGCCACTCCCCCCGATCGGCTCGCCGCCACCGTTTGGCGACCGCCTGTTCCGCAATCGAGGAAATGGTCAATTCCAGGACGTGACCGCCTCGTCCGGCCTGGCCGGGCTCGCCGGCGGCTACAGCCACGGCGCGGCCGTCGGCGACTACGACAACGACGGCCGGCCCGACCTCTTCGTCACGCGTTTTTGCTCTTACGCCCTGTACCATAACAAGGGCGCCGGCCGTTTTGAGGACGTGACCGAACGCTGCGGCCTCGGCGGCCCGCGCGACTGGCCGACCTCGGCCGCCTGGGCCGACCTCGATAACGACGGCGACCTCGACCTTTACGTCTGCCACTACGTCGCCTGGGACCCGGTCTCATCTCCCACCTGCGAGCTCCCCCAGAGCCGCGAACACACCTATTGCGACCCGCGGCAGTTTAAATCGGTGTCAGATCATCTTTTCCGCAATGATGCCGGCCGGTTCGTCGACGTGACCGACGCCGCGGGGATCGTCGACCGCGAGGGCAGGGGACTGGGAGTCGTCGCCGCCGATCTCGACGACGACGGTCGAATCGACCTGTTCGTGGCCAACGACACCACGGCCAACTATTTCTTCCGCAACGAAGGAAACCTCCGCTTTGTCGAGCGGGGCCAGGAATCGGGGCTGGCGGCCAACGAGAGCGGCGGCTACCTGGCGGGAATGGGAGTGGCCTGCGGCGACTTCGACGGCGACGGCCGGCTCGACGTCGCCGTCACCAACTTCTTCGGCGAGTCGACCACGCTCTACCATAACCACGGCGGAGGGATCTTCACCGACCGCACCGCCGCCGCCGGCCTCGCCGCCCCGACGCGCTTCGTTCTAGGCTTCGGCTTGGTCGCGATCGATGCCAACAACGACGGACACCTCGACCTGGCGCAGGCCAACGGCCACGTCGGCGACTACCGCCCTTCGACCCCTTGCGAAATGCCCGCCCAGCTCTTCCTGGGCGACGGCGCGGGCCGGTTCATCGACGCCTCGAGCCGCGCGGGTCCGCCCTGGCAGGTCCGGCGCCTGGCCCGCGGCCTCGCCGCCGGCGACATCGACAACGACGGACAGATTGACCTCGTGCTCGTCGCCGAAAACCTGCCCCTGGTCCTGTTTCATAACCAGGGCGTCGCCCAGGAACGCGCCGCCGGCGACCTGCGCAGCCACTTCGTGACTTTTGCCCTCGAAGGCACCAAGTCCAACCGCGACGGCATCGGTGCCCGAGTGACGCTCACCGCGTCGGGGAGGACTCAAGTCGCCGCTCGCTCAGGCGGAGGCAGTTACCTCTCGGCCAGCGACCACCGGCTCCATTTCGGGCTCGGACCAGCCCGGAAGATCGAGCGCGTCGTTGTCTCATGGCCCTCCGGCCGCCGCGACTGTTATGACGGCCTCGCGGTCGACACAGGCTACACGTTGCGCGAGGGCGATCCGGCCTCGAGGCCGCTCAAGGTCATTGGTCCTTAGTCCTTTGCTATTTCTTGTCCCCTTTCTCCGTGAGCGTCATTTCCTTGACAATCACGTCGCCGGTCTCGTCGCCCATCACAAAACCGATCCGATTCTTCTTTTCGAGGGTTTTGCCGGCTTGAAATGTGAAATCGAACGAGCGGACGTCCTTGTCGACAGTGAGATCTTCGTGCAAGCCGATCTCGTGCCAGTCTTCGCCATCGATCATGGCGACCAGCAGCAGATTGCGGCGCTGTGAGGACGCCAACTTGAGCTTCAGGGTGTATTCCTTGCCCTCTTTCAAATCGAGATCGACCTGAAAGCATTGAAAATGCCAGTTGGTTCCCGTCACCTTGGTCGCATTGATTACGGCCGCATCATCGACAATCTTGAGCGTCCCTGTTGCTCCTTCGTGCTGCTCGAGCCGCCACGAGTCTTCCTTGTTAACCGGCTTGAGCAGGTTTTTGGCGTCTTCCGCGACGACCAGCGCAGGAAAGAACAACACCACTGAAATTGCGAGCAGGCGCTTCATAGGAGTGACCTTTCTCGGTGCCATGAAAGTCCGAGAGCACGACCCCCAGATTGTCGGCGCGACGGTTTCAAAAGTCAACCGACGCAATTCCGTCCCCCTTCATCGATCGATCGCAGTTTACTCATACATCTTCGGCGCAGTAGAATGACGCCGCACGGCGGCATCGCGGCGCGGACGGGACTTCCCCCGCCGACGCCCGAAAATGGTTCGTTGCAACCACACGGAGGAAACTGGACATGGGCGCCATTGCAGAGGCATTTGTGGAGTACGCGCGACCGCTGCTCGACCAGACCGATGGTTCACAGGCCGAGTTGGACAAGGCGTTCGCAATAACCCAATTATGCTATAACCTCGCGCTGTTACCGGATGAAGAGCGAGAGAACGTGCTCAGCGAAACGCGGGCAACCGCCGAAATGGATGACGCGGAATTCGACGAATTTCGGCGTTCCATCGTCGACCCCATGATCGAGCGCCACCACCAGATGTTCCCGTTCCTGCACGAGCGGGTCTCCGCCGCCGCTTGGCAAAGTGCCCCCTCGCAGTGGGCGCAGCCGGGAACGACGAACCCCCGCGAAGCGTACCCTGGAACCGACCGCTACGCACCGTGTCCGTGTAACAGCGGTGAAAAATATAAGTTCTGCTGCGGGAAGAAGCGCCGCTGATTCTCGGCCGCGCGGCCAGATTCCGGCAACGGGAAGCCCCGAGCACCGCCTCGGTCGGCGCGACCGGCGCGAGCCGCGTTGCTCGCGATCATGGCAACGGGAGGTTGATCGGGGCGAGCAAAACCTCGGCGAGTACCACTCATGCTCGCCGCAGGAATGGCTGAATTCTCCAATACGTCAGGCTCCGCCACACCCATTCGAGCGGGCCGAACAGGAAAAACCGCAGCCAGAGCGGGCTGACGATCAACTGCACGATCCAGATGGCCGCGACAACGAAGTAGATTTGATAGAACTCCAATTCGGCATAGTAGTTCAATCCATAGCCGAAGAAGAAGAGCGTGCAGATGACCGACTGCATGATGTAATTGGTCAGTGCCATTCGCCCCACGGCTTCGAGGCATCGGAAAAGCGCTTGGCCATATCGCGATTTGTACAGCAGAATGAGTGCGGCGACGTGAGCCATGACCAGAAATATCCGCTGGAAGGGATAGATCAGTCTGACCCATTCAATGGGCACGAGCTCCATGCGGCGCAGGCTGGCTTCGTGGTTCGGGCTGTAGAGATAACCGTGATAGAAACTAAAAATGGCCAGTGGCAAGCCAATGCCGTAGCCGATCGCCACGACTTTCCAGTAGCCGCGATTCGACCATTGTCCCGAGAGAAATCCCCATTGATACAGGGCCAGCCCGAGGAGCATCAAGGCGAGCGAATCCCAGATCTCGATCGGCAGGAAAATGGTTTCGATTTTCCATGCCAGGGGCCGAAGGTAACTCGCAACGGTGGCATAGTCGGACTTCATTTTCCGGGTATTTTCTTGGGCGTCCTCGCGGTTCGGGATAAACGTTTTTTCCATCTCCCGCCATTGCGCTATCGCATCTTTTTGTGCCTCGGTCAGCGGTTTGTTCTCGGCGGCGAGGGCGCTCGCTTGCACATAGGCGATGCGCTGGGCTCGGATGTGCTGGTAAAGCAACGTTCCCGCCGTGAAATCGAAGACGGCCACCAGGGGAACACCCATAACCAGATAGATCGGCTTCACCTTGCGGAAAAGGTACACGAGCATGCCGCAGAAGCCGTAGAGATAAAGGATATCACCGATCCACAAGATCAGATGGGCATGGATCAGACCGAACAGGACCAGCCAGAACATGCGCCGATAAAAGAGCCCCGTCACCGATCTCCCTGCCGCCTCTTTTTTCGAAACGAACAGCACAACGCCCGCACCGAAGATCATGCCGAAGAGCGCTCTCATCTTGCCTTCAAAGACGACCGAGATCACGGCCGACACCCAGAAGTTGATGTTCGCCGGATCGCTCTTGAACGATTCCGAAAAATAGTTGGGCATGGCAAAGCCCGGGATATTCATCAGCAAAATGCCCAGGAGGGCAACGCCGCGGAGTGCATCGATGAGTTTGAGCCGCTCTGTTTCGGACACGGGAGCAGGAGCAGCAGTGGCAGCAGGTGGGGCGGGGTTCTCCGTCGCGATTTCATTCATGGGTCGGCGGTTTCGCTAGAGACGGCAAAGACGGCCGCAGGGAACCGTCCGTTCATTGATGAGCAGAATCGTTGGCGCTCCCGTTTCAAGAAGAATCAAGTATCGAAAGCGCGAGCCGCGTGTCAACAGGCGCGGACGTTTGCCCGACCAAGGCGATCACGATGGCGAGTCGGCCGAAACAACGGGTTCTGTTGGGCGTGTCCCGATTCGGATCGATCCAAGGACGGGACACTCGCGCCGTCGTCGCTGACTGCAAGGCGGCTCCATGCAGTAAAATCCAAGGGTGAGTCGAGACACGCCAAGAGCGTGTCGAGAAGGATTCTTTCTAGAAGTAAGGCGCCGCGCAGAATAAGTTGATCAATTCTCCTTTGTGGTGCAGGCGTCTCGCCTGCATTCTTCTCGCGTGCAGGCCAGAGGCCTGCACCACAACTGCACAAGTTATTCTCGCGCAGGTCTAAGATGTTCGCCAAGAACGGTGCATAAGCCGAAAGCATGAGCGAAGAGGGGGCTTGCTGATGGGCGATTCATCGTACGAAAGCGTGAGCATCGGGGTTTCAGGTGCTCGCATCGTGGGCGTGACTCGCGAGCGCATCGACTACATCGATGCCGCCGGCGACGAGCGATTCATTGACTTGGAGGAGTGCGCCCGAGGCTGGGGCCGATGGCGCGCCCGGAGCAGCGAGTTCGTCACGTTGCCGGGCTCGACCGCGGACAGCGCTGCTGCCTGGAACACGCGCTGCGTCGGCCAGCGTGGCGCTGACGACAATCCGCCGTGGGCCCAGTTCATGAACGAGCGCGGCACTCGTTTTGAGTTCGCGTCCTACGAGGCACTCTACAAAGAATTGCTGAATCCTCTGAAGAAAGCAGGCTGGCAAACGTTCGATACCGATTGAGCGCTCTAAACGCGCGCCGCGGGTTGGGAGGGCGAGGCTCCACTCGACTTCGCTTGCGGCAGGCCGGCCGAGCCAAGGTGCCGCCAGCACGATCACGTAGGGGGCGCGGTGGGAGGCGAAGCAGCACGTTAGAGCATGATTATAATTAAGATTATGATTACGATTACGATTACGATTATGATTGGGATCACAAACGGGCAGGGGAGCGAGTGTGTGTTGGGAGGACGAGGCTCCTGCCGAGCCGCATTTGGACGGCGCGTCGTTTCGGGAGGGCGAGGCTCCTGCCGAGCCGCATTTGGAAGGTGCGTCGTTTCGGGAGGGCGAGGCTCCTGCCGAGCCGCATTTGGACGGCGCGTCGTTTCGGGAGGGCGAGGCTCCTGCCGAGCCGCATTTGGACGGCGCGTCGTTTCGGGAGGGCGAGGCTCCTGCCGAGCCGCATTTGGAAGGTGCGTAGTTTCGGGAGGGCGAGGCCTCCGCTGTGAACAACTTCAGACTCACGCAACATCAAGCGGCATCCGACATTAATCATGAGAACGCTGAACGAAAAGCTGCGTCGCGGTTGGAATGACTCCAATCGCAGTTTGCGCACGGCGTTGGTCTTGGGAGCTCGCGGTCATGGACGACCCTGCTCGGATTCGAATCAGTCCCCCTTCGGCCAGCTATGTCCGCGAGACGATCGCTCGACTTCCTCTGGCCGATGCCGTTTTGCATCTTCTGCGGTACGTGTTGCTGGGCGAATTCCTCGACGAAATGTACGAACGACATCGTGGCCGCGGCTACGAGGATATCCTCTCTTTTTCTTCCTTGGTCAACATCCTCGCCGACGCGCTTCTGGTCCACGAAGGCAGCGGCCGCAAGGCACTGCTCGATGCCCAGAAGCACGACCAACTGCCCACGGTCAAGGAGGCTTTCTACGGCAAGTTGCGTCGGCTTCCTATCGACCTGAGTATCGCCTTCTTGACCGAAGCAAGCGAAAGGATTCGCCAAGTCTTCCCCACGCCGTTCAACCCGTTGCCGGAGTCGCTGCACGGTTACGACGTCATCATCGTCGATGGCAAGAAGACCAAGCACGTGTCGAAAAGGCTCAAGCTTACTCGCAAGTTGGCGGGTCAACTCTTCGGCGCCAAATTTCTGGTGGGCTACGACCCGGTAGCCCGGTTGATCCGCAACGCAGCGGCCCATCCCGATGGCGAGCGCAACGACAGTCCCTTGGTCCCCGACCTTTTGGCCGATCTCGACTTGAAGGCCCCGCAGCGCCCACGGATCATCGTTTCGGACTCCCAGTTCTGCGACTTGGTGCAGATCGACCGTTATCGCCAGGCGCGATTGAATTTCGTGCTGCGCTACCACCCCAAAGTGCATTTCCACCCGGACCCGGCGCAGCGCCACCACATTCACCGACGCGAAGGGCCGGCGTCTCATCGAAGAACACGGTTGGCTGGGCGCCGCCGCCGACCCGCGACGCTGCTATGTGCGTCGAATTACGTGGCTGCGGACCGACCACAAGGACTTGGTTGTCGTTACCGACCTGTTCAACGTCGCGAGGGATTCGGGGGATCCGGCACCGATCCCGGCTGCGGACCTGATAGACGTCTACTTGATTCGCTGGCGTATCGAGACTGTATTCCAGGAAGTGACAACTGTGTTCGGTCTCAAGAAGCTGATCGGCAGCACACCCGAGGCAACAGCGTTCCAAGTAGTATTCTGCATGGTGATATACAACGCCATCCAAGTGATCCGAGGCTACGTCGCCCAATCGCAGCCCGAGCCATTGTCCGTGGACGACATCTCGAACTCCATGCTGTTCGACAGCATCCGCCGAGAACTGGTCTCGGTGTTCACCGTCATTCCACCGGCCAGGCTTACGTTGGCTATCAAGCAACTCGCGAGCCCCGAGGACACGCGAGCGTACCTGACGGCGCGCATGGCCGGGTTGTGGGAACCAGGCTGGCGCAGGCGCGGAACAAAAACCCGCGTGTGTACGGACCCAAGCGCAAGGGCTCGGGCGCCCACACGTCCGTTTATCGCGTCTTGCAAGAGCATAAGTTGAAAAGTAGGGACCTAAAAGACACCGGTTAGAAGTTGTGCACAGCGGAGGGGCGAGGCTCCTGCCGAGCCGCGCTGGGCCGTGGATTGTATCGGGCTCGGGGTGGAACCTCGCCCTCCCGCGCGGCAATGCGTCGGGCGGTTGCGCGGGTTTCCAAATCCCCTAGTCTGCCTCAGAATTGAGTGATGGCCCCTTTTTTTCCCTTTGTCGTAGTGGAAGAAGAAACGCCCCGATCGTCGACGACAGCCGCCCCTTCGAGAAAACCTTTAAGCAGTTTGTGGTTATGCCTCGTTAAACGGTATTGTGTTTAAGGAAGGTTTAACAGCCCGTTAGAGTCTCCTTCGCATGTGGCACAATCGTTTCCGAGTGGTGGTGGTGGCGCTCGCCCTGTCTCTGTTCGCCCTCAGCGTGGAGGGGGCGGATCCGGTCAACTTCGAGCGAGACGTGGCCCCGATCCTGGTCCATCGTTGCGTCCGGTGTCATCGGCCGGCGAGCAAGAAGGGTGACGTTTCGCTGGTCAGCGCCGCCGATGTAGAGGCGTCGGAGGTGGTCGTTCCCGGCGAGCCAGAGGAGAGCAGGTTGCTGGAGGTCGTCCTGTCGTCGGGGAAGGGGGGCAAGCCGAAGATGCCGAAGGAAGGCCAGGCGCTCTCGGTCGAACAGGTCACGGTCTTGCGCCGATGGATCGAACAGGGGGCAAGATGGCCCGACGGAATGGTGCTCAAAGAGGCTCCGAAGGCGGGAGCCGACTGGTGGTCTCTGCGCCCGTTGGGAAAGATCGAACCGCCGCGAGCGGAGGGCTGGCCCGAAGAGTGGTCAGCCAATCCGATCGATGCGTTCATCGCCGCCGGGTTGAAAGAAAAGGGGCTCGAACCGTCGCCGCCAGCAGGTCGGCGGACCTTGATACGTCGTCTCAGTTACGACCTCACCGGCCTGCCGCCCTTGCCCGCAGAGATCGCGGACTTCGAGGCCGATAGGTCGCCCATGGCTTACGAGGCGCTGGTCGATCGTCTGCTTGCCTCGCCGCGCTACGGCGAGCAATGGGGCCGACACTGGCTCGACGTCGTCCGGTTCGGCGAGAGCCGGGGCTATGAACGGAACGAGATCATCCCCAACGCCTGGCCGTTTCGCGACTACGTCATCCGATCGTTCAACGACGACAAGCCGTTCGACCGTCTCGTACGCGAACACCTCGCGGGTGAC
The DNA here is from genome assembly GCA_963830625.1 of uncultured Isosphaeraceae bacterium. GTDB lineage: Bacteria > Planctomycetota > Planctomycetia > Isosphaerales > Isosphaeraceae > CAWHMZ01. Next base: position 443,397 of record CAWHMZ010000023.1, read on the forward strand.
GTGATCGGCAAGGATCAACCCGAGGTCGAGGCAGGGGCGATGTTCCTCGTCTGTGGGCCCTACGACGACGTCGGCAACCAGGACGCCGCGCAGGCCGCCGTGATCCGGGCGAACACACTCGACGACGTGATCCGCGCCACGGGCGAGTCGTTCCTCGGCGTGACCATCGGCTGCGCCCGGTGCCACGACCACAAGTTCGACCCGCTCAGCCAGAACGACTACTACGCCCTGTACGCCACCTTCGCGGGCGTCCGCCACGGCAACCGCGCCGTGGCCACCGCACCGGCCCGTGCCGAATACGAGGCGCTCGCCGGATCGCTCCGCGACCGTGAGGCTCACGCTACTGCTGAGGTCGCCAAGATCGAGCCGACCGTTCGTAAGGGCGCCTCGCCCGACGTGATTAAGCGCCTCGATGCCCGCAAGGCCGAGCGCGACGCCGTTCGCTCGGCCTTGAAAGCAATCCCGCCATTGCCGACCTGGTGGATCGGCAACTTCGAGCCCGCGCCTGGGCCGTTCCACGTCTTCCTCGGGGGCGACCCGCAGCGGCCGGGGAGCAACGTCACGGCCGCGAGTCTCGGGGCCTTGAAGGATGTCGTGCCCGGATATGTATTGCCGCACGATGCCCCCGAATCGCGGCGACGACTGGCGCTGGCCGACTGGCTCATCGACCCGCGCAACCCGCTCACCCCCCGAGTCCTGGCGAACCGGATCTGGCACTACCATTTCGGCACGGGGCTCGTCGATACTCCCAGCGACTTCGGATTCATGGGGGGTCGGCCCAGCCACCCGGATTTGCTCGACTGGCTGGCGCGTCGCCTGGTCGATCTAGGTTGGCGGCTGAAGCCTCTGCATCGCATGATCGTGACCTCGCGGACGTATCGGCAAGCTTCGACCTACCGCGAGGCCGCGGGTCGCATCGACGGCGCGAGCCGCTCGCTCTGGCGGTTCCCGCCCCGACGCCTGGCGGCCGAGGAAGTGCGCGATACGATGCTGGCGGTCGCCGGGCTGCTTGATCCCAGGATGGGCGGGCCGGGTTTCAAGCTCTACCAGTACTTCCAAGACAATGTCGCGACCTACGTGCCGCTCGACCGTCCCGGCCCGGAAACCTATCGGCGCAGCGTCTACCATCATTCGGCCCGCGCGAGCTATCTCGACGTCTTGACCGATTTTGACTGCCCCGACAACGCCTTCGGCGCGCCTCGGCGGACGTCGACCACGACCCCGTTGCAAGCACTCGCCATGCTCAATCACGGCTTCGCCGTCGACACCGCCGGAGCCTTCGCCGACCGCCTCCGCCGCGAGGTCGGTCCTGCTCCCATCGATCAATCCCGCCGCGCCTTCGCCCTCGCCTTCGGCCGGGCGCCCACCGGCGACGAACTGGCCGACGCCTCGCGTTTGATCGATCGCCACGGGCTCCCGGCGCTTTGCCGAGCGCTCCTGAATGCAAATGAGCTGATTTATATTGATTGATTGACTGTCGAGCTCGATATGACCGACTCTTCCACCACCCGCCGCGATTTTCTAGGCGACGTCTATACGGCAATGGCCGGTCTCGGCATAAGCGCGCTCTTCGCGCGCGAGGGCCTTGCGGGGACGGGGTGGGAGCCGGGGCGCGGGCTGACGCACCACGCGGCGAAGGCGCAGCGGGTCTTGCAGATCTTCTGTCCCGGCGCGGCGTCGCATATCGATCTCTGGGAGCACAAGCCCGAACTGGAGAAGCGCCACGGGTCGCCCTTGCCGGGCGAGGAAAACCTCGTCTCGTTCCAGGGGAAGAACGGCAGCCTGATGAGAAGCCCTTGGCCGTTCGCCGTGGCGGGGGAGTCGGGCAAGAAGATCTCGACGCTCTTACCGAATATGGCGCGGCATGTTGACGACATCGCCTTTCTGCACGGGATGTGGTCGAAGACAAACACCCACGGCCCCGGCTGTGTCTTCATGAACACCGGGCGGCCGACCGAGGGGTTCCCGGCCGCGGGTGCCTGGCTGGCGTACGCGCTCGGAAGTGCCAACGACAACCTGCCGACTTATGTCGCGATCACCGACGTCCGCGGCGAGCCTCCCAACGGCAAGGCGAACTGGAGCAATGGGTTCTTACCTGCTCGTTATCAAGGCGTGATGATCAACACGCAACAGCCGCTCCGGAACCTTAAGCGGCCGGCCGGCGTCTCGGACGCCGAGGATCGCGACACGCGGGCCATGATCGACGCCCTCAACCGCCGCCATGGCGCGAGCCATCCCGGCGACACCGAGCTGCAAGCCCGCATGGCCGCCTACGAGCTTGCCGCGCGGATGCAACTGTCGGCCCCCGAGGCCACTCTTACGGCCGGCGAGTCACGCGTCGTGCAGCGGCTCTACGGCACCGACGACCCGAACCCCTTGAAGGCCGCGTACGCGCGAAACTGCCTGCTCGCCAGGCGTTTTCTGGAACGGGGCGTGCGGTATGTGAACCTCTACTGTGCCTCGCGCGCCTCGGGGGTCGACGGCCTGCTCAACTGGGACGCCCACAAGACGCTCAAGGCCGATTACGAGCGGCATTGCCCCATCTTCGACCAGCCGACCGCCGCGCTCCTCTGCGACTTGAAAGCTGCGCGGCCTCCTCGAAGACACACTCGTACTCTGGACGACCGAGTTCGGCCGGATGCCGACCCACCAGCAAGGAACAACCGGTCGCGACCACAACCCCGATGGGTTCACCTGCTGGCTGCTCGGTGCGGGCATCAAAGGGGGCGTCAGCTTCGGCGCGACTGACGACTTCGGCCGCCGCGCTGCGGTCGATCCGACGAGCGTCTGGGACCTCTACGCGACCGTGCTTCACCTCGCCGGGTTCAATCACGAAGCGCTCACCTGGTACCACGACGGCGCCAACCGTCGCCTGACCGACGTCCACGGCCGAGTGATCCGTGAGGTTCTTACATGAACAGTTACGATTACGATTACGAATAGGATTAGGATCGCGGAAGGGGCGCGGTAGGCATCGAGAGGGCGAGGCTCCTGCCGAGCCGCGATGAGGAGCTTCCTCGGCCGCACAACGACCTGGCCGTCGAGGGTGCTTCAATTCGTTCATCCTTTCGCCCCCATCCCTTCAGGGAAACGAGGCTGCGCCGATGACGGCGTTGAGGGTCGGAAGGACCAAGGACCAAGGACCAAGGACCAAAGATGAATGAGTCCACGCCGATGAAGGCGCGGAAGGCTTCGCATTGAGTAGAAGATAGAAAGTAGAAAGGAGACAGTGAAAATTAGATGGAACACGGACCAGCGAAGCCGCATCGTGGCCTGCTCCCCAAAAATTGGTCCGGCCGAAATGAGAGTCTCCCGGTAGGATGAGCCACGGAGGGACTCATGAGAAGGCGAAGGACCGCCGAGGAAGTGGCACGCTTGCTGCGTGAAGCCGACCACGACCTGGCCAAGGGACTGACAGTCTCTGACATCTGCCGCAAGCAGGGCTTTGCCCAGGCTACCTATTACAAGTGGCGGCAGCGGCAGGCGCCCGGCCAGGATGCTACCGATCGCCGCTGCCGCGAGCTGGAAGGCGAGCTCGACCGCCTCAAGAGGCTGGTGGCTGATTTGCTCCTGGACAAGGCGATGCTCCAGGAGATCGCAAAAAAAAAGTGGTGACACCTAACGAGCAACGAACCGCCGCGGATTTCCTGGGAGAGCACTTCGGGGTCTCTCAGCGGCGGGCGTGCCGTGTGATGGATCGCTCTCGCTCGACCTTGCGGTATCGCCGCAAGCGCCGGGCTGACGAGCCGGCATTGAGCCGGGAGATGAAACGCTTGGCGCGTCGGCATCCGCGTTACGGGTACCGGCGAATCCATGCCCTCCTGCTCCGGCGTGGCTGGTCGGTCAACCTCAAACGGGTGCGGCGGCTCTGGAATGAGCTGGGACTGCGTTGACCGTTGAGGCTGAGAAAAACGAGAAAACTGGGCCCCAAACCGGGGGTCAGCGCCAACAGTTGCGTCCAGCAACCGGCGAAGTTCAAGAACGACGTTTGGACCTGCGACTTCATCCACGATCGGACCGCCAGCGGTCGTCCTCTCAAGTGGTTGACGCTGGTGGACGAATATACTCGGGAGTGCCTGGTCCTGCACCCAGCCGAGTCGATAAGGGGAGCTGATGTTCGTCGGATCTTGGCCCGGGTGATCGGTCGTCGCGGGGCGCCGACCCGCATCAGAAGCGACAACGGATCGGAATTCATTTGCGAGGCTTTGGTGGGTTGGCTGCCAAGGGCGGGGGCCGACCCAATCCCGGTGGCACCAGGAAGCCCTTGGGAGAACGGATATATCGAGTCATTCCACAGTCGGTTGCGCGACGAGTTCCTAGAGCGGGTAGAATTCGAGGACGTCGCGGACGCTCGAGCAAAGGGGGCCTGGTACCGGCGGGAATACAACGCGGTGCGGCCGCACAGTTCGTTGTCGTATGCGACGCCGAACGAATTCAGTGCAGCCTGCGATCGGAAGGAGAATCGGAAAAGGCTTGTTGCATAGTGACAAGTTGATCTGCACAGTCGTTGAACGAACTCTCATTAGCCGTGGACCAAAAAACGGGGCGCAGCCCAATCGGTTCAGCTCAGCGCTCTAGCCCGGTGGATTGACTGGCAGGGCCCATACCTCGCCCGAGCCGGGAGGAAGCCTGAGCCCCATCGGCACGCGCCGACGACGTGGGCGCCGAACGCGTCGCGCCGTCGCAGAGCGTACCGGCCTATACCAGCCCGAAGCGCAAGCGAGGGATCTGTCGGCGCTCAAGGCCTTGCAGCATCGCAGAAGGGAGCGGACTCAAACTCGGCTCGCCAAAATGCGGGCTAAAGCTAGGTGCTCAAGGCCTTGCGGCACCGGAGAACGGAGCGGAACTAGCTGCGTCGCTGTTTCAGTCCCTCGACGTTTTATCGCAGTCTTGCGGCGGTGCGCTCCTCTTGACGTAGCCGCACTGCCCAGATGATGAGGAGCAGTCACACCGCGCTGGTCTTCGAGCCGGCCACGACGCTCAACACCGGGAACGTGTGCAACGAACGCGCCGTAACGCCGCTCGAGCGCCTCTGAACTGCATCTATATCTTTCTGGCCCCCCGCATTATAATCGCGCGTTGGATGCGGGATCCGTTCCGGTCGGGTCCCGCGGGACGCCTTGAATCGCGTGGTGCCGACGCGGGCATTAGCCGCACCCCAAGCGGAACGTTGGCCCATCGTTCCGGCGCGGAGGGTTGGTGTGAGCGATGTGACCCCATCCCCCATCGACGGCTCATCGCCGCCTCACCCGGATTCGGTCACCGTCTGCTCGGACCCGACGGGAGCCGGTCCGCACGACGACCTGGCCACGGCTGATACGCAGCCCGACCTGCCGACCGAGGGATCGCCGCAAACGCCCCGTTCGATTGCGCAGACGACGACCTTTCGCGCCGCCGCGGGGAATCGTCTTGCTGGATCGGGATTGGCGTCGACCGAGCTTGACCAGGCAACTGGTGTCCCGACTGAGGAACCACCACCGACGATCGTCGGGCGGTATCGGATTGTCCGCACGCTGGGATCGGGCGGCTTCGGGCGCGTCTACCTGGCCGTCGATCTGGAACTGGATCGCCAGGTGGCGATCAAGATGCCCCGGCGGGCCGACATCGACTCCGCCGCCGGTGCGAACGACTTTCTCGCCGAGGCGCGCATCCTCGCCACACTGGACCACCCGGGCATCGTGCCGGTCTACGACGTCGGCCGGACCGGCGAAGGACGCTGCTACATCGTCTCGAAGCTGATCGAAGGGAGCGACCTGGGTGCGCGGATGCGGGTGGATCCCCTGACCGTGGGATCAGACGGTGACGCTGGTGGCCGCCATCGCCGAAGCCTTGCATCACGCACACGTCCACGGCCTGGTGCACAGAGACGTCAAGCCGGCGAACATTCTTCTCGATCGCGCGGGCCGGCCGTACCTCACCGATTTCGGGCTCGCCCTGCGCGAGGCGGATTTCGGCAAGTTCGCCTGCTACGTGGGGACCCCCGAGTACATGAGCCCCGAGCAGGCCCGGGGCGAAGGACATCTCGTGGACGGCCGGTCCGACGTCTTCAGCCTGGGGGTGGTGCTGTACCAGTTGCTCACCGGCGTCTCGCCGTTCCGAGCAGCCACGCTCGAGGAGACGCTCGAACGGATCAAGACCGTGGAAGCCCGCCCGCCTCGTCAGCATGATGACACGCTACCGCGGGCACTGGAAGAAATCTGCCTCAGGGCCGTGTCCAAACGCCTCTCGGAGCGCTACGCCACCGCGATTGACTTCGCGGACGACATCCGCCACATCCTGCCCGGGGACGGCATGGGCCGAGCCCCAGCCATCACCGTCGCGCCGGCTGTTCCGAGCGGTCCCGGCGACAATCCGTCGCTGCTCGCGATCCCGATCGTACCACGCGGCCTGCGCTCGTTCGAGGCCGATGACGCCGACTTCTTCCTCCAGCTCCTGCCAGGACCCCGCGATCGGTTCGGGATGCCTCAGGTCTTGCGGTTCTGGAGGTCGCGGATCGAGGAGATGGATCCAGAGAAGACGTTGCGCGTCGGCCTGATCTACGGCCCGTCGGGATGCGGCAAATCGTCGCTCGTCAAGGCGGGGCTGTTGCCCCGCCTGGCCGATCGGGTTGTCTCGGTGTTCGTCGAGGCGGCCCCCGGCGCCACCGAGGCGCGGCTCGGCGCGGCCATACAGAAGGCTGTGCCCGGATTGCCGGCCGACTTGCCTCTGAGCGGGCTACTCGCGGCGATACGCAGAGGCCAGTCGCTTCCCCCCGGCCACAAGCTTTTGCTCGTTCTCGATCAATTCGAGCAGTGGCTGCACGCGCACCCGGCACCGGAGGGAACGGAACTGGTCGAGACGCTCCGACAGTGCGACGGCACGCGAGTCCAGGCGGTCGTCATCGTCCGGGATGATTTCTGGATGTCGGTCACGTCGTTCTTGCGCGAGCTGGACGTGCGCCTTGCGGACGGCCAGAACAGCGCGGGTGTCGACCGGTTCGACACGCGGCACGCGCGGAAGGTTCTGGCCGCGTTCGGCCGTGCATTCGGCGCCTTGCCGCCCGGGCGGATTGAGCTCACGAAGGAGCACCTCACGTTTGTGAACCAGGCCGTCGACGGCCTGGCGCACGAGGGGATGGTGAGCCCGGTCCAGCTCAGCCTGTTCGCCGAGATGGTCAAGGGCAGAGCCTGGACTCCGGCGACGCTGCGCGCCGTCGGCGGTGCGCATGGAGTCGGCGTCGCGTTCCTCGAGGAGACATTCGCCGGCCCGGCGGCGCCACCGGAGCATCGGCTGCATCAGCGTGCGGCGCGCGAGGTCCTCCGGCTCTTGCTCCGCGACCAGGGCCCGGAAATCCGCGGGCATATGCGCCCGTACCGCGAGCTGCTGGAGGCGTCGGGCTACGGCGGCCGGCCCGATGACTTCGAGGACCTGATGCGGATCCTGGACACCGAGCTCCGGCTGATCACGCCGACCGACCCCTCCGGCGACCAGACAGAACAGCGCGCGACGAAGATCGAGCGGAATTACCAGCTCACGCATGATTACCTCGTGCCGGCGCTACGCGAATGGCTGGCCGCCAAGCAGAAGGAAAGTCGTCGGGGACGGGCCGAGCTGCGGCTCGCCGAGCGGGCCCTGCTCTGGGACAGTCGGCGCGAGACACGGCAGCTCCCATCGCTCGCGGAATGGTTGGCGATCAGCGTGTATACGGGGCAGGCGCGTCGGAGCGCGCGCGAACGTACCATGATGTCCGACGCAAAGCGGTTCCACCTCGCCCGTGGCGCAGTGGTGCTGCTCGTCGCCTCCCTGCTCGTCGTCGGCGCGGCATGCGGCTACCAGGCATTCCAGGCCCGGGCGCTGGTCGAACGGCTACGCGCCGCCGAGATCGCCAATGTGCCCGCGATCGTCCGCGAGCTCGGCCCGTTTCGGCGCTGGGCCGCGGGCACTCTCAATGCCATCGCAAGCGATGCCGCACGGCCCCGCCCCGAGCGACTGCACGCCTCGCTGGCGCTTGTCCATTGGGATAGCGCACCCGCGCAATCGCTCATCGCGCCCTTGCAGAGAGGAGGTCCCGACGAAGTCCGGGTCATCGGTGAGGAACTGCGCTCGCATCGCCCTGAGGTTCTGGACCCATTGTGGCGGGCCGCGCGCGATCCGGCGGCGGAGCCGGGCAGTCGCTTTCGGGCAGCCTCCGCGCTGGCCGGGCTCGATCCGACCTCGCCAAAATGGCGCGACATCGCACCTCAGGTTGTCGATGCGCTCCTGGCCGAGGACTGGTTCCTCGGCCCTCAGTGGGTCGAGCTCCTCCGCCCCGCGTGGCGCGAGCTCATTCCGTCGTTGAGCATCCTGGCCCGTTCCTCGGACGACAAGGGCGACCGCCGTGCCCGCGCCACGCGCATCGTCATCGAGTATGCCGCCGCCGAGCCCGAAATGCTTGCCGATCTCGTCGGCGATGCTGACTCGCGGCAATTCGCCGAGCTTCTTCCCCGGCTCGCGCTCGCGTCGAACCGCGACCGCGCGATTGTCCGGCTGCGCGCCGCCGCGGCCCCTGCAGAACACGATACAACGGCAGACGGCGATCGGCCCGGCCCCCGAGACGTGGCTGCCCGACGCCGCGCACGCGCCGCGGCCGCCTTGCTTCGCCTGGGGGCCCCGGAAACAGTTTGGACCGCGCTCGGCTCCGCCAGCGATTCCCGCACCCAGGCCGAGACAATCCATGCCTTGGCCGAGTTCCACGCCGAACCTGGCCCGCTCGTGGCCCGACTTGGCGACGAGACCGACCCGGCTGCCCGAAGGGGACTGCTCCTGGCCCTCAGCGACCTGGCACCGCAGATTCCCCAAGATGTGCGCCGGCAGGGTCTCGTTTCACGGCTCCTTGACATGTACCGCGACGAGCCCGATTCGGGCGTCCACGGCGCGGCGCGGCTACTCCTCAACGGCCTCGACCAAGCCCGATCGGTCGACCAGATCGACAGTTCCTCGACCGGCGAGAGCACGCGCGGCGCACGACGATGGTTCTTCGACCAGGGCCACCTGATGGTCGTGATCGACCCGAGGCACGGCGATCTCAGTGTATCGGCAAACCGGCCCATCGACCGCGTGTTTGCAATCGCCGATCGCGAAGTCACCCTGAAGCAATACCGGCGGTTCCGTCCGGACCACTTCCAGCCGCCGCACGTCAGCACAAGCCCCGACTGCGCCGCGGTCGTCCTGACGTGGTACGACGCGGCCGCCTACTGCCGCTGGCTCGACGATCAAGATCATGTTCCGGAGGAGGAATGCTGCTATCCGCCGATTCCGGAAATTAAAGAGGGCATGCGAGTGCGCCCGGGATACCTCGAGCGGACCGGCCACCGGCTGCCGACGTGTGCTGAGTGGGTGTACGCCTGTCGGGCCGGGACCCGCACGGCTCGTCCGTTCGGCAATCGCGACGAACTCATCGGCGAATACGCCTGGTACGCGCAGAACTCGGCGCGACAGATTCGTCCGGTCGGGCGACTCAAGCCCAACGCGTTTGGCCTCTTCGACATGCTGGGCAATGCGCTCGAGTGGTGCCACGAAAGCGTGTCCCAGGGCGCCCGCAACCGCGACCGCGACCTTGAGGATCCGAGCCCGGTCGACGGCGGTGTCGCTCGCTTCCTCCGCGGCGGCGCCTACATTCACTCCGCCGAGGGGGTTCGCTCCGATACCGGCCACGCGATCGCCCCCAAGACCCTCTGGGACGACGCCGGCTGCCGGGTGGTGCGCACGATCCGGGCGGTTCGTTGACGCGGGCGTCCGTCCCGCATATAAGTACTATCAATATCCATTCCCGGCCGTCGACGACGACCGGGATAGCCCTACTCAATGGAGAAAAGCTCGATGCCGACGAAACAAGAGCAGCCGGTTTTCGGCACGGTCGGCGCCGCCCCGACCACAACAGCACGCAAGGCATCCGGCGGCTACGGGATCTGGGAGTACTCTCAGGGAGCTTGGTCGCTCCGCAGCGCAGTGTGCCCGGTCGGCTACACGCCGGGCGCGCCCCGGTGCAAGCGGGCCGATTCGAGGGCGAGCTGATTCGAAAGTACTTCGATCCCATCGCACTCGACGTCCCAGTCACGGCAGCGAACGTCGATTGATGTGATGTGCTCTGGACTGATCGCGCCGGATGAGTAAGGGGGCTATGCAGCAAACGTCGCTGGACACCTGCCGGTTCCGCCATTCGATCCGCCGCAGGGGGTCGGCCGAGGATGCGGTATGCGGCTGGCTGCAAACGGTGAGCGGCCTGCACGGGTCGAAACGTTGCCGCGTCGCGCGCGACGCCTGCCTGGCATGCCTCGCCAGTGGCCCGCCGTCGCCGTCGACCGCCAATCCGGTCGTGGCTTCGCTCTTGTACCGCATCTGCGATGATCTCATCGCGCAGGGCGGTGCGCCGGGCTGCTCCGTGAACGAAGCAACTTACCTCAAGGAGTTTGTCGAGCTCGCGCTGGCGCCCTGCCAGGTCGAGCCCTCGAGCCTTTGGGGTTGCGATGTGGTCATTTGCTGCGCGGACTCCGCGCCAGAGACCGAGCAGGCGATCAAGAGCGCCATGGAGCAGGACGGGGCGATCCCCATCATTCATCTCGTCGACGACGGCGGGGGCGGAACTTCGCTGGTCGCGCGATTCGCCCGCCACTGGAACGTCGTGGTTCATCGCAATCCGACCGCTCGAGGTTTGTTCGCGACTCTGCACGAGCTCCTGCCGGAGATGCGGACCGAATTCGTGGCCGTTCAGGAAGTCGGCACGATCAGTCATCGGGATCGGCTGGCGACGTCCGTGGCCGCTCTTGTGTCCCGCGGAGCGGAGATCCTGGCGGCGCCGCTGGCGACGCCCGCGGGAACCGTTCGACCGCGCGCGCCCGGCCGTGCCTTTCGGCGCGACCTGCCCACGCCCACCCTGGTGTTTCGCCGCGCAGCCCTCCTGGACATGGGCGGATTCGCTGACCGACTCGCCGACGCGGACGTGGAGCTCGTGCATCGGGCCTCGCGTGAAGGCCGGCCGATCCTACTTGCGCCGGAAGCCACGGTCACGGCGCAAGAGCGCCGTCGCCCGCGCCCTGGGGCCTCCGCCGCGCTACCGGCCGCGCACGGGACTGCTCGACCACCATGTGCGCGGATTTCCGCGCCAGCCCGTCGAATGCGACGTCGTCCTGCCGTTCCACGGCCATCTGCCCTACGTGCGCGAGGCTCTGACGAGCATCCTGGAACAGGATAGGGCGGAGGCGATTGTTCATCTGATCGACGACGCGACTGAAGGGGGCGCCGACGAGTTGTTGCGATACTGGGGTTCACACCCCAAGGTGCGAACATATCGAAACGTACGGAACATCGGTCAGTTCCAATCGTTCAACAACGTGTTTCCCTATTTCGAGACAGGCTTGGTTGCCGTCCAGGACGCGGATGATATCAGCCGGCCCGACCGCCTCCACCGCTCGGGAAACCTACTACGGCTCGCCGACGCAGACGTTTTCGGCGGCCGAAGTCAGATCTTCGGTGACGTGCCGGCCGAGTGGAGCGTGCGCCGCGACTCGCGCCTGCGCCGCAAGCCCTTCTTCGCACGGAGCGTCTATCCCTACGTGGGAGCCGGGTTCTTCCTCGAGAACCCGACGGCGATGTTCGGTGTCGCCGCGTTCGAGGCGGTCCGCGGCTTCGCCGATTACGGTGATCTCGAGTGTAACAAGTGCGGGCTCGATACCGAGTTTTATGCGCGCGTTCTACAGCGGCGCCCGGTTTGCCATCTCCCGACGCGTGGTGGTGGACTACCGGGTCCACGGAGACTCGGCGGTGCGGAACAGCCGGACAGGCTTCGGGTCCGAAGCGCGCCTGTGGTCCGAAGCCGAGAATCATCGGCGATTCCACATGTTCCAGCGAGGTCCGTTCGACCCACGCATCCTGGGAGCCCTGCGCGCCGCGCCCGGAGTTACCCTGCGCCTCGGGCACCGGCACCGGGGAACAGCACCGTGAACGCCGACTCTCCCCTGCGCGTCGTTCCGGCTTTGGTGGCCTACCACACGGCCGACTGGATTCAGGTGGCGGTCGCTTCGTACCTCGAGCATTTCCCCGCGGACCGCATCCTGGTTGTCGACAACAATCCGCGGCGAGGGGAGCCGGGCTGGGACCCGCAGTGCGAACGTGAGCGGTACTGGCTGCGGGCGCATCCGCGGGTGGACCACGTGGTCAACACCCTGACTCCATGCGGCAGCAACGGTGAACGGATGCACGGTCTGGGCATCGACTTGGCCGTACAATGGTGTCGCGCCCACGGCGCCGACGTGCTCCTTCACTTCGAGCCCGATTGTGTCATCGAGGGCCGGCGCTGGCGCGAAAACCTGCTCCAGGCGATTGAGCGCGGTTCGTGGATGGCCGGCGCGCACAGGAAGGCGTACGGGACGATCCACCCCACCCCCTCGGCCTGGCGCATCGATCGGCTGCGCACGACATTCTCCGGCTGGGAGCGGGCCGCGGACTCGCGCCATCCGCGCTACGCCGAGTTGATCGATATCGAGGGGCTCCGGGCGGAGGTGGAACCGTTGGGACGCTGGCCCTGGTGGGAGCGATTCTGGGACACCGGCGAGAAGGCCTGGTTTGAAGCGGCGGTGCAGGACGCCGCGAGTCTCGTCGACGCGCCGGACTTCCGCCATTTTTGGAACGGCTCCAAAGCGCGCGCTCTCGGCCGGAGCGGTCTGCTTGCCCGCCATCCCGAACTCGAGCGCTGGTTTCGCACAGCCGATGCCCAGATCCCACCCCGGCATGTCGAGCATTGTCCTTTTCGGGCACCGACGCGCACCGACGAGTCCGACCGCGCCTGTTGCGGCCTACTCGCGCACTGGATCGGGCCAGACGGACCGTCGGTCTGCGAGGTTCCGCGTGCCGCCTGCGAGGCCTGCTCCGCCTCGTTCCCTCCTTCCGTCTACGACTGGAACCCGGTCGTGGCGAGCCTCATGGTTCGCGCGTGCGAGCACATCCTCGAACGAGGCGGGACGCCAAGCTGCCCCATTCCGCGCGCCCGCGAGCTGCTCGCTAAGGCGGAGCAAGACGTCTGAGTGACTCTCTCGGCTAGGGCGCAAACGTCAAGGAGCTCCGACAGGCTTACAAGCTCGGCGGGGGAACCCCTCCTGTCGGATTGCGTTACGAGCGCGTCCTGCCGCCGATGATCCAGTTCAGGCAACGCCGATGGAGGCGTCGAGGGTCGGAAGGACTAAGGACCAAGGACCAAAGACGAATGAGGCCACGCGGATGATGGGATGGAATCTATCGAGCTATGCGGGATAGCTGACCGGGCCGGCATCGCATCAATGAAGCCGCGCCGCTCCACAGGACGGAAAGCGGATCGGACTACTTCGCCAATACAAATCGCGCTCCCTCGCTGCGCAGCATTTCGTAAGGCGACATGCAATTCACTTTCACGCCGATGCAAACGTTCGGTATCTTTACCCTCTTCACCGCAGCGCTCGCAATTTCATGTGTTACAAGCGTGCATTGGTACGTGAGCGCCTGCGCCACCAGATAGTAATCCGCTGCCTGAAAAAAGTCGCTGACGGCATCGGGTCGAAAACTCTGACGGGAAACCCAGGTGCTTACGGCCGCGAACGCGGGTAGCGCGTCCTCGCCGGGAGCGAGGAAAAACGCGTCGCCGCGCGCGACCGCCCATTTGGCGAGATCGTCGCTGTCGGCCGCGATCTCGTTCGCGACTTGCTCGACGCTGTGAACCTTGCCGCGGCCGTTCTGATCAATTAGCCAATCCCAGAACGCGGGGCAGAAATCCATCCCGTAATGGCGCTTGTTGGCCTCAATGAGAACGTCCGCGTCGAGGAGATACAGCATCAGGGCAGTACCTCGAGGCTTCGCCCGAGCTCACGGAAAGTCTTTTCCTTGCTGATCCCAAGCATCTGGAACGCATCGCGAAACAGTGTTTGTCCCTCGAGCGTGCTGGTGATGACCGCGCGCGCAAAGCGGCGGCTGACGCGAGCTGGTTGAGTCAGATAGAAATCGCCGCCGGCTTGGCGCGGGCGATCCGTCAAGCGGGCCGACTCGGCTGCATAGGCTTTGCGGAACCGATCACGGGAGATCACTCCGACATCGAGAACACGCCGCAGAATCACCAGCGCGCTAACCTTGAACGCCCGAGCCAGCCGACCGACGGACCTCAGGGGATCACCGCTCCCCAACTCGCGTTCCAGCTCAGGTAACGGAACGAGTAACTCGGCCGCCACGCGGTTGCACCAAGTCTCGATTCTGCCGACCGGCGGCGAATCGAGGCCGACGCTCGAGACCGCCGACTCGCCCAACCACAAATGCGCCAGCTCGTGAGCCAGGGTAAACATCTGGGCGGCCTTGGTGTCGGCGCCGTTGATAAAGATGAGCGGAGCAAGCCGGTCGGCGAGCGCGAAACCGCGAAACTCTTCCGGGTCGAGGATTCGACGATTGTTGCTACCCACGACCCCACTGACCATCACGAGCACGCCGACTTCCTCAGCTTGCTCGATAAACAGCCGAAGGGCGTCGGTCCATGAGGTGCACTGGCCGCGCTGTTCGGTAGTGAACCCGAGTTTCTGGGAGATCTCGGCCGCGACACGCTCCGGCGAGGTCGTCAGCCGCGCCGAACCGACGAACTCGCGCGGTTCCTGGCCGATGCCGTCGGCATAATCCTGGTACCATGTCTGCCGGCGCTGGCAGAGGTACACAACATCCAGCAGGTCGGGGCTGGGGCGCTCGACGCCGCGGCTGCCAACCGTCCGAAGGTCCTGGATCGGCAGCTTTTCGTCTGGCGGCTCAGGCAAAAAAAGATAGCCCACCGGAACGTGGGCTGCGGTGGCGAACGCTTCAAGTTGCTTGAGCGTCGGCTGTGCTTCGCCCTGCTGCCAGGAAAGGAGTCGGGGGAAGCGTTGATGCAAAGCGTCGGCGCGCTTGCCTGCTCGCTCGACGGCCCATTGCCAAACGGCCGGATTGACTTCGACCCTGATCATGGGGCCCCCTGGCCCCGCCGATGAAAGCGCGGAAGCCATAGTCGCCTTTCGCTCCCGCGAAAGGACGGTAGAAACGCTTCAATGAGGCCACGCCGATTCATGCGTGGAAGGCACTCTTGTCCTTCGTCCTTTGTCCCTAGTCATTCGCCCTTTCGACGATGCCACGCCGATGAAGGCGCGGAAGGCTGCGCCACAAACAGGCTTCCGGAAATGTACATTACCGGAAGCCCAACATGAACGAAAGAGGACGCGATGCTTCAACGAGGCCACACCGCTGAGGGTTTGCAACGCAGGGCTAAGGACTAATGACAAAGCACCAATGACCAGCGATGAATGAGGCCACGCCGATGAAGGCGGGGAAGGCTTCGCAGTGAGTAGAAGATAGAAAGCAGAAAGGAAAGAGCGGAAAGTAAACGGAGCACGCACCAACGAAGTTGAGTCGGTGCCGCGCTGAAGTCCGGTGGCTTGATTGGCAGGGGCCCATGCGTCGCCCGCGGCGGAAGCAAGCCTGAGCCCTGTCGGCACGCGCCGACGACGTGGGCGCCGAACGCGTCGCGCCGTCGCAGAGCGTACCGGCCTATACCAGCCCGAAGCGCAAGCGAGGGATCTGTCGGCGCTCAAGGCCTGGAGGCATCGGACAAGGGAGCGGAACGAGTTGCGTCCCCGTTTCCGTTCCGGGATCAAAGGCGCGGGTCAGGATGTCTTGGGCGGTATGGGCTTGCCGAAAGAGAGGAGTTATGATGCAACTTCGGATCTGTTTCGGGTCTTTGGGTTTTCCTCGGCATATCTTGCCGAGATGCGTCTTCACTCTATCAGTGCTTGATCCAACAACCGTTTTTTCGACTTCGACGAGGAGATTGCGCGATGGGCGCCGATGGCGGCCACCCGAGCGAGCAAAATCTGCGAGCCTATAAGCTGGGCAAACTCGACGACGTCTCCGCCGGGACTGTGAGCACGCACCTAGAAGGCTGCCGTTCCTGCCAGCGTCGGGTTGCCGCGCTATCGTCGCACGATTTCCTGGACCGGCGCCGCAACGCGCAGGGATCGCCGGCGATGTCGGCCGCCAACCGGTCACAGGTTGGTGACTCGAATACCGACCACGGCCCGGCCGTCGCCATCGCGCCACCTTCGGTCGACACCATGCCGCCGGGCCTGGCCGACCATCCCGACTACGAGGTTTTGCGCGAGCTCGGTCACGGGGGCATGGGGACCGTTTACCTGGCCCGCAATCGGTTGATGCGACGTCACGAAGTCCTCAAAGTCGTCAGCAGCCACCTGATGAATCGGCGCGGCGTTCTGGACCGGTTTCTCGGCGAGATCCGCAACGCGGCCCGGCTGCACCACACCAACATCGTGACCGCCTTTTCGGCCACTCGCAGCGGCGACAGCATCATCTTCGCCATGGAGTATGTTGAGGGGCTCGACCTGTCCAGGCTGGTCAAGACAAAGGGCCCGCTGCCGGTGGCTCACGCGTGCAATTTCGTTCATCAGGCGGCGGTGGGCCTTCAGCACGCACACGACCAGGGGATGGTCCACCGTGACATCAAGCCGAGCAACCTCATGCTGGCGAGCCAGGGGGAACGGGCTGTGATCAAGGTGCTCGACTTCGGCCTGGCAAAAATCCAGAGCGAGGGTGCCGTGGATGGCGGCTTGACGCAAGAAGGCCAGATGCTGGGCACGCCCGACTACATCGCCCCCGAACAGATCACGGATGCTCGCGGGGCCGACATCCGCTCCGACATTTACAGCCTGGGTTGCACACTCTATTACCTCCTGACCGGTGGTCCGCCGTTTCAGGCCACGAGCCTCTATGAGCTTTTTCAGGCGCATCACTCGACGGACGCGACGCCGCTCAACCTGGTGCGTCCGGAAGTGCCGGTCGAGCTCGCGGCATTGGTGGCAAAGATGATGGCCAAGGAGCCGAGACGGCGGTTCCAGACACCGAAAGAGGTGGCGCAGGCGCTGACCCCATTCTTCAAGAAGGATGGCATCGCGTCCATAGGATCAACGCCGGAGCTCTCCCTGGCGGAACGAACCGACGCGAAACCGGTAACCGCCGGCGCCGTTTCAGTGCCGGCGCGGCCTGCGGCGGAGTTACCACCGGCCAAGGAGCCCTCAGTCAGGAAGCACGTGGTGACCTCGCGACCTGAGGCGGTGTGGAAGGGCCCGGTCGATTTCATGGAGACCGAACCGGTGAAGACGGCGGCGCCGGCCGCCGCTTCAAGTCGACGTCCACCGTGGCTTTGGCCGGCTGTGGCGGCCGGAATCTTGCTGCTCGGGTTCGTCGTCACGTCGGCCGTTGTTCTCGGGATCAAGACCTCGAACGGGATGATCGGGCTGGTGAAACCCCCGAAAGATGCCGGCCCCGATTCAACCCGGACGACGAGGAAGGACACTCGCCCCGACGTAGGTTTCTCGGTCAAGACTGCCGTCGCTCAGGGATCGTTCAATAACTCGATCGGGATGAAGTTCAGTCTGATTCCGGCCGGCGAATTCGTCATGGGCTCGCCTGAAGGCGACATGGATGCCCTGAACCGACGAGATGCCCCAGCACCGGGTGCAGATCAGCAAGCCGTTCTACCTGGGCGTTTACGAAGTGACCCAGGCGCAGTATAAGGCGGTGACGGGCAACAATCGGAGCCACTTCTCCGCAAATGGTGGACGCAAGGACGGAATCACATGGGAGTCGACCGACCGGTATCCGGTCGAGGAAGTTTCCTGGCTGGACGCGGTTCAGTTCTCCAACCAGCTCAGCAAGAACGAGGGTCGAAGGCCATTCTATGAGATCGATGGGAAAGGGATCCGGGTTCCGGACTGGAACGGGCTGGGCTATCGTTTGCCGACTGAGGCGGAGTGGGAATACGCCTGCCGGGCGAACGCGTCCACACCAACGCGCTTCTCGTTCGGAGACAATGCGGGGGAGTTGGGAGTATATGGGTGGTTCGACGATAATTCCGATCAACGGACGCACGCAGTGGGCAAGAAACGGCCGAATGGGTTCGGGCTGTATGACATGCATGGGAACGTCTACGAGTGGTGTTGGGATTGGTGGGGTGAGGAATACTACAATCAGCCAGCCGCGGAGGACCCGACCGGTCCTGCGGGTGCCTCGGACCGCGTGGTCCGAGGCGGGAGCTGGAAACTCAAGGCCAGCCGCGCCCGGTCGGCGGCCCGCAGCAGGCGCATTCCGGATTACCGGGGGACCGCCGTGGGCTTTCGCCTGGCCGTGAGTCAGTCTGGCCGCTGAGGTAGGGCCAGTACCACTCGAATCGAAACGAGCGACGGCGTTTCACGCACCGCAGGTCTCGCGGGTCGACAGTGTGCGCTGTCCGCGCTCTCACTGCGCTGGGTTCAAAGTCGCCGCGGCGGGACCTGCACCCGCATGCCGCTTTCCGCGGGTTCTTCGGAGCAGGCAGTTTGCGACATTCAGATCGGCCTACTACAGCACTTCAGCCGCGCAATCGCGGCACGCCGGTGTACGTCCTTGCTCGCTGCGTTTGAATCGGCACGCACGAATGGCTTACCCCTGGAGTTCTGCAGCCCAGCGAGCTGGCTTTCCTTCTTTTTGCGCCCGTCGGTCCGACACACCGCGTTCGATGTGACCGAGGCGGGCAGCCGAACGGACCGGATGATTTCCCCGGCCGACTGTAATGACTTCGGCCCCCCGAGCACCAAGTTACCGGCGCGGTCAACTTCTTGCGGTTGTTTGGCCTTGAGAATCTACGACGGTCCCATTGCGGACTCTGTTATGCGGTCGTCGATTCGAGAAGCTTCTTGAGGTTGGCGGCGGCTTCGCGCGTTTGCTTGCCCAGGCCGAGACGGATCAGCGGCGACATCAGCTTGGCCAAGAATTTCTTGGGCGTGATTTCGATGATATGCGTGGTCAGCGCACCTTCGGGGGCTGGGGCGACTCGCAGATCGACCGATACATCGAACATGCTATCGAAGTACTTGCAGTGCAGCCGCTCGCCGGGCCTTCGCGCGACGATTTCACCGGGCATCTCGGCCGTCTTACCGCCTTGCTTGTAGACGTACCGCAGCTTGTCGCCGGGGGCGTTAGGCCCCGAACCGATTTTTTCCAAACTCACGCACGGCGGCAGCCATTTGGCCGTTAGCGGCAAGTCGTCAATTGCCGCAAACGCGCGATCCGGAGACGTGCGGACAGTTTCCGCATGCTCGTAACGGATTGGCATGGAATTCTCCCTGTGGGTCAAACTCTCACCGGTCTCTTGAGCCGGCGCAGCCAGTCAACATATCCACTGGTCCGAGGTTCGATTGCCGCACGATCAAAATAGTTGGCCCATTCCTCCGATTCAATGAGTTAGCCTGAGCGACGGCTCTGCGCAACTCGCCGGGGCCCGAAACACCGGTCGATGTGACCGACGCGGGCAAGGGTACGGTCGCGGCCACGCCGATGAAGACGTCCTTATTCCTTAGTCAGTGGTCCTTAGTTCGGAGTAATCAGGACGGAGCAATCAGGACATGGGTGACAAACTTGGTTCAGGACATAGGTGGCGCGCGGCTCGGCAGTGGGTGGCGCGATTCTGGATGAAGGGGCGGAGGGCGGCACGACGAAGCCGTTGCCGGCCATGATCTGCCAGCTTCAATGAGGCCACGCCGATGAACGCGTGGAAGGCTTCGCAGTGAGTAGAAGATAGAAAGTAGAAAGGAGACGCGGAGCGTAGACGGAACGCGCACCCAAGAAGCTGCATCAGTTCAGCGCCGACGGCCGGTGACTTCGTTGGCGGGCGCATACGTCGCCCGCAACAGCTTTAGGTGTCGCACGCGTGGGCTGGGCCGGACCCCAACGGGGTCAAAAATCATAGCCCAGGGTCGCGCAGCGCACCCTGGGAACTGGTCGCGCCGACTTATCCCTATTTAACTTCTTCTCCGAAGAACCCCAACGGGGTTCCACCCCCGCGTCCCCTCTTCCCCTTCGCCCCTGGGGGAGAAGATGGCCGTAGGCCAGATGAGGGGGGATTGGGGAGAGGATGGCCGAAGGTCAGGTGAGGGGCTTGGGGCGATGGTGCCCCTCGGCTCCGCTTCAATGAGGCCAGGCCGATGAAGGCGTGGAAGCCAAAGATCTGATTGTGGTGCAGCCGTCCCGGCTGCGCTTCAATGAGGCCACGCCGATGAAGGCGTGGAAGGCTTCGCAGTGAGTAGAAGATAGAAAGTAGAAAGGAGACATGGAGAGTACACGGAACGCGCACCCAACGAGGCCGTATCAGTTCAGCGCTGACGGCCGGTGAATTCGTTGGCTGGGCGCGTACGTCGCCCGCGCCGTTTGGTGTCGCACGCGTTGGCTGGGCCGGACCCCAACGGGGTCAAAAATCATAGCCCAGGGTCGCGCAGCGCACCCTGGGAACTGGTCGCGCCGACTTATCCCTATTTAACTTCTTCTCCGAAGAACCCCAACGGGGTTCCACCCCCGCGTCCCCTCTTCCCCTTCGCCCCTGGGGGAGAAGATGGCCGTAGGCCAGATGAGGGGGGATTGGGGAGAGGATGGCCGAAGGTCAGGTGAGGGGCTTGGGGCGATGGTGCCCCTCGGCTCCGCTTCGATGAGGCCAGGCCGATGAAGGCGTCGAAGGCAAAGATCTGATTGTGGTGCAGCCGTCCCGGCTGCGCTTAAGCTGAGGGCACGCCGATGTCGGCGTGGAGGTCAGGATGTAGAGCTCCCGATATTCCTCGAGCGTCGTGCTTAAATGGGGCCACGCCGATGCCGGCGTGGAAGTCAGGATGTAGAGCTCCCGATATTCCTCGAGCGTCGTGCTTCAATGAGGCCACGCCGATGTCGGCGTGGAAGTCACGACGCCGAGCGCCTGTCCGGCCGGCAGGCCGGGCTTCAATGAGGCCACGCCGATGTCGGCGTGGAAGCGCCGGCGGCTGCGGCATGAATCAAGCGAGACGGCCGAGCTTCAATGAGGCCACGCCGATGTCGGCGTGGAAGGCGCCCGTGATCCCGATCAAATGCCCCGCGCCGGGACCGTGCTTCAATGAGGCCACGCCGATGTCGGCGTGGAAGGCCCGATGCGTATATCCGGTGTAGCCGCCCATCCAAAGCGCTTCAATGAGGCCACGCCGATGTCGGCGTGGAAGGCAGGAGCGCCTTGAACTACAGCGAATCGCGGAGCACGAGCTTCAATGAGGCCACGCCGATGTCGGCGTGGAAGTCCGTGTAAGCCCAGTCGGCCTTGGCCTCGGCATTGGTGCTTCAATGAGGCCACGCCGATGTCGGCGTGGAAGTCGCCAGGTCCTTCGCGACCGGGCGCGGCACAACAAGGCTTCAATGAGGCCACGCCGATGTCGGCGTGGAAGTCATCTTAACGGCCTACGGAGTGGGCGGGCGGTGGGTCGCCGCTTCAATGAGGCCACGCCGATGTCGGCGTGGAAGTCGAGCTCGATCGAGGCCGACTCGCTGGCCAGGGTGCAGCTTCAATGAGGCCACGCCGATGTCGGCGTGGAAGTCGATGAGCGAGTCGCGGAAGGCGACGGCCATCGGAAGCTTCAATGAGGCCACGCCGATGTCGGCGTGGAAGTCCGCTCCGGAGTTGGCCGATCGGCCGGGGCGGCTCCGGCTTCAATGAGGCCACGCCGATGTCGGCGTGGAAGTCCATGAGGATCTGTCATGCTCTCCCCCTCAGTAAGCGGCTTCAATGAGGCCACGCCGATGTCGGCGTGGAAGTCGGAGAGGGTGAAGTGATGATACTAAGCGACCGAGAAGCTTCAATGAGGCCACGCCGATGTCGGCGTGGAAGTCCTTGAGGAGGGGAGAGCATGACGGCCGAGGAAGCAGCTTCAATGAGGCCACGCCGATGTCGGCGTGGAAGTCATCCGTTTCGATGCTCGGTCCAGGTCCGTATAAAGCGCTTCAATGAGGCCACGCCGATGTCGGCGTGGAAGTCAGAGAACAGCGGGCACGATTTTAGCCGTGATTCAGGGCTTCAATGAGGCCACGCCGATGTCGGCGTGGAAGTCCCACAATCGTTAATGCTCGTTTCGGTGGTCAGACCGCTTCAATGAGGCCACGCCGATGTCGGCGTGGAAGTCCTCAGGCGTCCACAGGCGGTTGGTTCCGTTGTTGTGGCTTCAATGAGGCCACGCCGATGTCGGCGTGGAAGTCAATTCCTGATTCGGCCGACACGCGATCTTTTCTAAAGGCTTCAATGAGGCCACGCCGATGTCGGCGTGGAAGTCTTTTAGCTCGGCAATGTCCTCGGAACCGATGCCGTTGCTTCAATGAGGCCACGCCGATGTCGGCGTGGAAGTCGGGGCATTCGTCGTGAAGGTCGATACGATCACAGGGCTTCAATGAGGCCACGCCGATGTCGGCGTGGAAGTCGCGGCCAGGGAATGCTCAATCTCGCGGCGCGCCGGACCGGCTTCAATGAGGCCACGCCGATGTCGGCGTGGAAGTCACCTTGGCGCTTGCTGAAAAGTCCTCCACCATTTCTTGCTTCAATGAGGCCACGCCGATGTCGGCGTGGAAGTCGCCGAAGCGGCCGGGCTTTCGACGCGGCGAATACAGCTTCAATGAGGCCACGCCGATGTCGGCGTGGAAGTCCTTCAGGGCATGACGAATATTCAGTATGTTGATCCGCTTCAATGAGGCCACGCCGATGTCGGCGTGGAAGTCGGCTGCGGGCGGCACTCGGCAATCTCATGAACATCGCGCTTCAATGAGGCCACGCCGATGTCGGCGTGGAAGTCGCCGGCGCCCCGAGTGATCCATCAGGGCGCCGGTCGCGCTTCAATGAGGCCACGCCGATGTCGGCGTGGAAGTCCTCCAAGTTGTCTTCCTGGTTATACCCTTTCGGCTTGCTTCAATGAGGCCACGCCGATGTCGGCGTGGAAGTCGCCGTCGAAGCGCGGGAAGCAGTGCGCCCAGACGGTGCTTCAATGAGGCCACGCCGATGTCGGCGTGGAAGTCGCGAGCAGATTCTCTTCCGCGAAATTGGGATCATCGCTTCAATGAGGCCACGCCGATGTCGGCGTGGAAGTCAGCCCCCCTCGTGGACCCTTGCAGAATAGTGGTTTGCTGGGCCTTCCGCGAGAGGGTACCTCACGCGAGGCCACGAACAGCAACCCGCGCAGAGGTCGCGCGACGGAAGTCCAAGTTCTGCAAGACGTTTCGATCCGCGAGAGGGGGCGCAGCGAAAAGAATCACTAACTGGCGAATTGCCAAAGGGCTTAAGTCGAGAATCGGCCGCGACGCCGTTTTCACCACCTCGCCGCTCGCAACGAGTTTTACGACAAGAAAGCATAGCAACTAAGTGGCTAGAGGTCAGGGGTCAGCCGGCGATTGGCCGCAACGATTAAGCGACGGCACGACGGGCGTGCCTGCAACAAGCGAGTGGTCGGTTTCTCCAAACCCGATCGCGCGCGAACACGAAGAGTTGAACCACGGATTACACTGACGACCACGGATCAAAAAGAGGGAACGACGGTTCATATCCGTGCAATCCGCGGAATCCGTGGTTGATCTTTCCTACATCCTGCTTGGCTCGGCCACGAAGAGGCCCAGCCCGAAGTGGCATTTACTCCACCCTTGCGAAGGGGGGATGAGAGGGGGGTGGCTCCGCCACGAAGAGGCCTAGCCCGAAGTGGCAGGAGTGCCCGAGTGCGATCGGCCCCGTCACCGGGGTCGGAAAGCGCAGTTGGAAGAGCCCGCGCGGGCGGCTCGCGCCGTCGTCGCCGGCCTTGACACGCGACAGACGGAACTGGACTGGCCGCAGGGCCGGATGCTTGCCGACCTGTTCGAGCGGCTCGATCTCGATTCCTCCGTGGGACAGGTCGCGGCGCTCGAGCTCCTCGCGCAGAACTTGCTTGACGAACTCGGTTCGGCCCTCGGGCGACTCAAAAAACGCGATCGGGTCGCGCTTGGTTCCGCGGCGCTTCATGTGCCGGGTTACGAGGAACGGGGTGGCCGAGGTCCACACGGTCGACTTGTCCAACAGCGGCGCCTCGCCAAAGCTTCGTTTGTCACCGAGGCCGACCAAGAGCAGCGCGAGCTCAAGGTCGCCGAACTTGAGCCGTCGCAGCGCGTCGATCGCGCGAATCTCGTCGCGATTGAAGCCGGCCGGGGCGTACACCGTCGCGTGGTCCAGCCGGCCGTCGCCGTCTTCGTCGGTGGGTAGGTAGAACGCATGATCGTGGTCGCCGCGCAGGGGCTGGCCGTGCTCGTCTTTGCCCGAGAAAACCTGGGACGCAAATCTCTCCGCGTCGGCGGGAATGTCCCTGCCGTATTTTTCGAACCGCTTGCGGTGCTGGTACCGCGACATGAGGGCCCGGCGCATCGCCTCGGCCAGGGGCAGCGTGGCCGAAACGAGAGGAAGCACTGGACCGTCAAGACCGTAGCGGGCGATGGTGGGCATGGGTCACCGGAGGTCGATCGGACGGGAGCGGTACGCTGACTCCTGACGCGTGACGGCGAACTGGCCCTGCCCTCGGAGTCGCGGGCAGCCGGGACAGGCTGGGTTCGGTAAACCGAGGTCGGTTCGGTAGGGTTTCCCGACGCGATCGGAGCGCCAGATTCCGACGGGTGTGGATTGGACCGTTTGCGGCGCACGCGGAAGGGCGTGTGGTCGGCGTCCGTCTCCAGGTTGAGCTGGGAGGGTTGTGGCGTCGCTGGGGTGGTTGCATTGGTATCGTGAGCCGAGTGGGCCGAAGGAATGTCAGTTGACTCCGCGAAATAGCCCGAGTCCGAAATGACAAGAGTGACCTGCGCACAAGGGACCAGGGACCGGTCGTGGGAAGCGGATGCGGAACCGGTAGCCCGGTCGCGCCCGTGTCCCCCGCGCCTCGCCGCGAGCAGGGCGTTCCTCTGGCGATTCGTGAACGGTCACCCAGGAAGAGCGGTCCCCGGACGATTCCAACAGGGGCTCTGGCAGGCCGGACCGCACAAGCAGGGCCCGGAGGCACACGTCCGGGGTTTCCGCCGGACGGGGGCGACCATTCTGCCGGAATCGCCTCCGCCCAGCCGGGAGGACGAATGGGGTTAGCGAGTGCCAGACCTGGCTCGGCGACCAGTACTCTGCTGGTGGGCGCGCCGAGAATGGCAGCGCGACCAGACGAACCTGCCAGTTCGCACTCCCGCGCTCCCACGCCAGCGGTAACTCAATCGCCGCAAGAAAGGCGTCGATCTCGTCGTCCTTGAAGGGCGAAGCTCTCCAACAGATCATGTGGGTCGGGAGCCCCTCGGCGTCTGGGATGAGGGCAAAGAAGGCTGTCGTCCGCCCATCCACCCGATTCCCAGCTCCATCGATGCCGCGTATCAACGCGAGGGCGTCGCGTTCTTCGCCATTCAACTCCCCGTACCGAGATGTCCGAGCGCGGCTGACCTGAAGGCAGCGCTGCCGAAGCACCTCCCCTCGGAACCGCTCGGTCAGCTTGACCCAGTGGGCACCCGGCGGATAGACCCTCCCCCCGACGGCGAATTGTAGAATCCGAACATCAGGCGGGTGCCGCCGTCGTATAGCAGGAGCCGCACTGGCAGCCTTTTTGGCTGAAACCTTCGCATAATACCAGGCCGTACCGGGTGGAATCCGCCGCTGCTTGAGCAAGTCGCTGTCGGTGACGGCGAGCAACGACTCCAGATTGAATTCGCCCCCCGGAATCGCGACAAGGACGGGGAGGCCAACCCCGGCAGTCGGCTCCAGCCGGCAGTTCGGAGTCACCGCCCCGCCGTCAGAAACTCGTAACCGGCAGTAGCTCTCGGCACGCCCGAAGTAGAGCACCCTTCGGAGCAATTGAGTCAACAGGTTCGCCTCCCGGGGCTCCAGCTCTGCACGGCCCCAGACCCAGTAGACTCGGTCTTGAGGGCTGATGAGGTGGTAGTGATCTTGATTGAGCGTGGTCCCGACTTGCTTGAAGCTGTAATCGAGAACCTGCATCGAACTGCCGGCGACTTTCTTGTACTTATATTGCTCCTCCAACCCGACCGGTTGGTACTGGTGAATCGCAGGCCCCCGCCAAGTGTTCTCCGGCAACCGGAAGCAGGGGACTTCCCGCGCCAGTTTGGACAGCACTCGGTCCCGCAAGGATTCGTTCGAGTCACCCGTTTCTCGACTGTACTGAAACCATCGCGCGGCGAGAGCACGCAGCAGCCGCCAAGCCGATGGTGGCCATTCGCCGTACGGGTCTTCAAACGGGTTCTGGTTCCAGCGAGTCGCGTGAAACCGCCCGAGGGGGAAAGACTGTTCGAGGATCAGGGGCATCTCACTCCTCGCTTTCCCCATCGGACTCTGCCTCCTCGGCGGTCCCGCTCGCCGCGTCGTCAGTGCTCGGCTTGAAGAGGTCGCCGAATGGGTAGTAGACGCAGGTGATCGGGTGGTCGGGGAACGTGGCGGCGGTGATCGCGGACCGAATGTCGATCACCGGCAGTTCCGTGGGAAGCGATCCATCGCCGTCCTTCTCCTCTTCGGTTGTGATGGAGACCTTTTGCATCCGGAGCTTGCAACCCGAGCGGTAGGAAAAGGTCTTGCCGAGCAACTCCTGGATCTTCCATACGGCGAAAGCGAGCAGGAACTCCTTCTGCTGGCGGGTCAGTCCAAGCGGCTCGTGCCGCTCGCCAGCCTCCCGACCATAGGAGCGGAGCAGAGCTAGGTCGATGATGAACGTCGCTCGGATCTCGCGCGCCGTCTCCTCGTCCACGGCGAAAATCGGCTGGCCGGAAGTAGTCTTACCGAGCCGGTCGAACTTCACGCCGGAGCGGCCGACTCGAGCGGCCCCCATCGCTTCCAGATGAGCGGTCAGGACGCGGCTGATCTTGATCTGTTCCTTCGCGAACAGGACGCCGTGAACGAGGCAGTTCGGGTCGTAGTTGAACAAGGTCCGGTAGATCGACCACCAAGATTCGGGGTACACGAAGTACGTCTTGTCTTTCTTGACGGGCTCGATGCGAAACTCCCTGCGAAGCAGTTCTCGGAAGGACTCTCCATCCCAGTGTGCGGGGACGACCTTTTCTTCCTCCTTGTCGCCCTTCTTCACCTTGGTCCTCGTTTCTTCGACCCAGCGGGGGGCTAGAAGGCCGTTCAGAAAGTAGTCGGAGGCGATTCGGTGCCCTTCGGTCAGGCTGGTCGTCACGACCCGATCACGTGGGTCGTCGGACTTCTGCGTGGCGCCGCTGCCGTTGATGATGGGGTCCCGATCCGTCACACACTTGATGTAAGGAAGCCCCTCCAAGTCCGGGTGCAAGTTTGGGTCGTTCTCGCCGGCCAAACACACTTGCTCGAGATGATTGGCCATGCTCGCCGGACTGTCCACGATGCAGACCTTCTCGAACCGCCCATCGGAGCGGGGGGCGTCGTAGATCACGTGGCCCACCTCGGGAAAGCCCGTCGGTTGAAAGCGGTCGAGGCCGGCGGCGACGCCCATCTCAGCCTGTATAATCAGGCACACCGGGCCGTCGGGGTCCAGCAGCTTGTGCTTCGTTGAAAACTGGGAGGCTTGCACGGCTGTCGCCATGGGTAGAAACTCCTTACGTTAGGTTTGCTTTTCGGGTACGAGCCAGCGGTTCAGGCCGCGTCGAATGTCGTCATTCCTGAGAGGGACAAGTAGGGCCGCCGCCAATCTCGCCGGAAGGTCATCGCCGGCCGATCGACCGGTCGGCACGCTCACGACGGAACGTCCCGCAGCCTGGTAATAGGTGCCGGCGGCTCGGACCGCCTCCTCCAGGTTCCCGAACTGGATCAAGTTCAGGACGCGTCGGACGAGAGCGGGTTTCGGCTCCCTTGGGAGCCAGTCGAAGAGCTTGTGCGGGTTTTCATGAAAGATCGGGCGAAACAGACCTAGGAGGAGCAACTCGCCTGCGAACGGGAGGTTGCCGCGACGGACGCTAGGCTTCGCGGCCCTCCAATCGATCAGGCTGAGTACAAGGACCCACTCGGCTAGCCGATCAAGGTTTAGGTCGCCGCTCAGCAGCCGTGCCACCGCCTCGATGGGTGCCAAACACGTCCCTCCAACGGAGAGCGGTGTACCCGGTTCCGTGTCCAGCACGCGCCGGGCCAGCACCTGACCGAACACCCGGAGCGGTTCGCCGTCATTCCAAACCACTCGTGGTGGCCGATTCCCCTTTCCGAAGCTCGGCTTCCCTCGCCGGTCGAATTCGACGCCGAATAGATTCGAGATAATTGGGTAGGCGGTCCCAGCCCCGATGGACGCAATTGCCCGAGCCAGCGAGACTTCCTCGGGAGAAGGAATATGCTCAGGCCAGGCTCGGGAGAACCAGTCCGGATGAAGCCGCGGCACCGGTGGGAGCTTCTCGCGGAACGATTTGTTCCGGTCAATGCGGGATTGCTGCCGGCTCAGGAGGAACAAAAGGCGCCGCCACCGCTCCGCATCGTCCGGACGTTCACTGACCCGAATGATGGCCGCCTCAACCGGCCCCCGAAGACCGCGAAAGCGTCCTCGTTGTTTCGAGTCTCTCGGCTCAAACGGAAGACGGTTCAACCACGGGATGAGCGAGGAGAGCAGCGCGGAAGCAGCGAGCCCGTCCGTGCTGTCTGCTCCGCCGCGACGTGACACGGCAATATGCCCCTGCGGAACCGCCTCGTAGACCTTGGCACTGGTCGTCTGTCGCAGGTCGAACCGAACGAACTCGGCGACACCAGTATCAGTCCCAGCCGCCAGCGCGGCGATTGCGAACTCGTGTGGAGCGTGGGCTGAGCGATTCCCCAACCGAGCATGGCCGCGCTTCAACAGATGACGGACCTCCGTGATCGTCGCAGGACAATCCCAGAGCGGTGCCCAGAATTCGCCCTTCGACATCCCGACTTCGCCGGATTTCGTCGGCTGGGCCGGATCGCATACGAACGGGAAGACCGCGTACGGTCGTGCCTGTATGCCGAGCCGCCGATTGGCATCCCCGAGTAGGAGCAGTGCCCCCTCGGCGGCGAGCAGGAACAGCCAGGGAGACAGCCTACCCTGACGGAACCAATCCTGACCCGTGTTGAAGGACTTGTTGGCGAACACGAACCAGGTGCCGGCGGCAGACACGCTCGGCAGTTCTGCCGCGTCGTTGCCCGACAAAGTGGCGTCCAGCCATGCCTCCGAGTTCAGACGGGCTTTGCTCTTCTTCCTTGGAGGCTCGGCCGGCTTTGCAGAACCGTCCACGAGCGCCATCGCGGGCTTGATGGCCGGTCGAGCCTTCTTCAGGCACTCGCACCAGACGTCGGCAAAGTCACGCTGCCCCATCGTCCCGCCAGTGCCAAACACGGGGTTGAACTGGTTCCGGTTCAGGCCAACGAGATGAGCCTCCAATACCTGCACTTCCTGGACGGTTCGGCTATTCCGAAGCCGCCACACTTCCGATGAAGACTTGGCCTTCGTGTCGGCCTTCTGGGCGTTACCCCACCATCGCTCGTAGCGCGTTGGGCACCAGGCGTCGAGCAGATGGTCCTTTATTTGCCGTTCGACCAGTGATTCGTGTAAGAGCACAAATCGTCGCTCGTGCCAGCAGCCCCGCACGTCCGGCCGTTGCTGAGCCACGGCGG
The DNA here is from genome assembly GCA_963830625.1 of uncultured Isosphaeraceae bacterium. Classification (GTDB taxonomy): domain Bacteria; phylum Planctomycetota; class Planctomycetia; order Isosphaerales; family Isosphaeraceae; genus CAWHMZ01. The sequence continues at coordinate 472,846 of CAWHMZ010000023.1, forward strand.
AGAGCAGTCCGAGAGCGGCGAAGTAGTGGCCAAGGGTGTCCGGATGCAAACCATCGAAACGGAGGACTTGGAGGTGGGATGTCATCGGTTCCTCCCTTTTCCCGGACGAGCACTCGCTCGGGCATCTGCTACCCGAAAGAGCATCTCCAGGAATGCCAGCCGGAATGGCCCGAGGGCATTTGGCTGATCCTCGCTCGGCTTCCCGTCCGCCGCCTCCTGCTCGATCGGCAAGCCGCTGAGCAAGTCCGCCACCATCGACACCCAAGACGTACTTGACAGCTGGAACTTGCCGCCCTCGTTGTCCCACTGTCCGTTCGCACCGAACAGCATCGGTTCCGTCGGGATTGGGGATCTTGTCGGAAGGAGCCCATCTAACGGCGGGAGCTCTTCTCCTTGGCAAATCCCGAAAACCGCGTCGGTGCCCCGGATCGAGCGGAGCACCGTCCGGACCTTGCCGTGGTGAGAGGCGACCAGGTAGACGGCAAGGCCGCTCAATGACGGATTCGTTCCCTCACGCCATGCCTTCCAGGCAACCAGGGCACTCGCCGCCTCGTGGCGGAATCGCGGCTGGAAAGGAGTGTAGAGGTCCCGCCAGAGCCCCCTTGTCCGGTTGGCGGGCATGTCTGGTTGGCCCAACAGCCACTTCACGTCAGGAAACTTCGCCCAGCAGTCGTCGCCTGGCATGGCCAGTGCAGCGGCGAAACGGTCAAGCAATCGCTGCACCAGCGGGTCCTCTTCCTGCTGTCGGCGTTCTTCGAGTTTTGCTCGGAGGTTCGCTAGGTAATGTTCGATCGCGGACTTCCATCGAATGGAAGCCTTGCCCACGTCGTGCCAGGGAGCGGCTTCGCGAAGTGCCGCTCCCTCGGGCTCGTCGCTCAACTCCAATGCATGAACCAATTCGCTCGTCTCCGCCACCACGTCTGCGGTATGGTCGGCGAGACGCAGCCATGTCTGGCTCTCGCTGGCTAGGTCCGCAGACAGCCTGTCAGGGACGGAGGCCATCACCGGCTGATCCAAGGTCGGAACGTCCGCCGGGTTTCTGGTCCAGCCGAGGTCCGGATCGTAGCCTCCCTGCTTCTGCCAAAGCCGGAGCGTCATCCCCGGTCGAACCCCGCCTGATCGGCGGGTGACCCACTGACCAGAATCGGCGTCCCACTCTAGGGCGGTCCCTTTCGGTCCCAGGAACTGCTGCAGGGAGTAGAACGGCACCGAGCAGAGTTCGACCGCCGCCGGGGCCGGCTCGCTGCGTTCCGGCACTCGTGCCTCACGCCAGAAGACATAGGCATCCATGTTCCTGTCCTGCCCCCGGACGAACCGCGAAACGTCCGTGAATCCGCCGGACAAATCCGGTTCGGTCGCGAACAGATCCAAGAAATCATGGGGGCGGATGACAGCTTCGTACTCCACTTCGAGAGCCTTCCTGCTCTCGTCCGTCTGGAGCACGGCATCAATGGCTTCGCGGTATGAGAGCCCTTCACCGTTCGGGTCCATCCTCTGTCGCACTGATTCCAGGAGCTCCTTGGCGGTATCCAAGCTCCGCTTGAGGTAGGGGCCGATCAGCTCACGCTTCTTCTTGGTCTCGTTCGGTGCTCCCTTGTCGTTCTCTTCAGTACCGCCGGGCATCCACAACGTTGCCGCAGCCCCCTCCTGCTTCCCTTCTCGGTTCAACCGACCAAGGCGTTGCACGACCGATGCCCACGGGGCGATCTCACTCCAGAGACGGACGCCGGAAATATCGATACCTGCCTCGATGACTTGGGTCGAGACAACGATGAGCCCTGGATCCCCGCTGACGGCCCCGTCCCCATTCTCTTGCTGATCCACGAAGCGCTGAAGGATCTTCATCTGGCGCTGTCGATCCGCTGGTCGGAATCGGCTGTGCAGCAGGATCGTCTCTGGTAGCCTCCCACTACCTCCTTTTTTCTGAGCTGCAACAGCCGCTCGGATCTCACGGCACCAGCCCTGTGCAATCGGAACTGTGTTGAGGATGAGGAGCGAGATCCGGCCCGCCGTATGCCGGTCGAGTATTCCTGAGCCGTCCTTCTTTCGGATCGGCGGCGGAGCCTTCCGCAATTCGACTGTCTTTGGGGCTGTAATCCGGGGCAGAAGCGCGGGCTCCCGCTTTTCGAGCTCCTCAAGCGAAAAGGATCGTTCCGTGTCGATCTGGGATATGCCGAGATCCTCTCGGTCCTTCGTCCTCAGCAAAGACGCGCCGAGGGTGGCAGACATCCACAGGAAATGGCAGGGCCGGGCGGGCGGCCAAAATCGCTTCTGGAACGCGTCGATCTGCACGGTGGTCGCTAGGCCAGAGCCCATAAGCTGGACTTCGTCCATTACCCACAGACAATCGTTTCCGAGCAAACCGAAGTGCACCGGCCAACGGTAGCGGCTCATACCGTAACCGCGATTCAGAAGCCGCGACAGCAACATATCCTGGGTACCTACGATGATTGCGTTCTGCTCGGGATGGAGGTCCCAGTCGTCGGGTGAGTCGCCGCCCATCAGGATGTGCACTGGGCAGGCCCCAACGATGCCAGTTTCCGAGAGATTCCTCGTCCACCGGCTCGCGGCCTCGGCGGTCTGCGTCACGAGTGTCCGCATAGGCAGGCAGTAGACTAGCCGGCGGGGCAGGGCGGAAAGAGGGTGACCGTTTGTCCGCCGCCATAACCAGGCGAGGACCACCGCGGCGGTTTTGCCGAGGCCGGTCGGTACGTCGATCATTTCGGGGAAGGGATCAGCCTCCGCGAGGCGGCACTGGTACTTGTAGGGATCCACACGCGCAGCCGCGCGGAAAAATGACGCAAATGGCGTCGGGGTTGCTGCCGACATGGAGGTCTCCACGATTGTTACCGCGGCGGCGTGCCGAATACCCCCGTTTCTACGTCACAATCACCACATCCCTCGCATCAGCCCGCTCGATAGGCCGGCCCCGGAGCCTCGATCGCCGAGGCGCAATCCTCGCTCTTGAGGTCCCCAGCTTCGGACCTCCGGCCTAACGGCCTGCCAACGAAAAAGTCGCGCAGTCTCGGCTCGAGATGCAGGCGTCCCGCCCGCAAATTCCATGCGCAGGCGGGACGCCTGCACCACAATCGACCGGGTTATTTCGCGACAGCCGCCAATCCGGTTTGGTTGAGGAACAACCCACGGCGCGTATGGCACGTATGGCACGCACCTTTGGACCGTGGCCCAATCGGACGTAGAAGGAAGCAGTCGCCCGAAGTCGGTCGGCCGGCGCAACCGCCCCCTACGCTGGCTCCCAATCGCCGGCCACCTCCCTACGCACCCGACAGGATGCTCGTCCGCTCGCGAGTCGTAGAAACGCCGGCAGGCAAGCGAACCGCCCAACGACTTTCCTTGCCGTCGACCGACATGTAGATCTCGGCTTCCGACGGAGGATGGTCGACCGGTTCCCTGAGGATCAGAAAATCGGGACCGAGGTGGGAGATTTTTAGCACCGACCCGTTGACGTGCAATTCCATTTCCACGCGGGCTGAATGATTTGGCATTTCCCGGCTCGTAAACTCCATGGATCGAGATCTCCTCCCTGTGTCGTTCGACGGCTGAAACCGCGCCACATGACCGGCGACTGCAAGTCGTCATTGTAAGATCGCTAGCCACTCCGGCCGCTCCTCTCTCGTCTCAAGTCACAATCACCACATTCCTCGCATCAGGCGGCTCGATCGGCCGGCCGAGGGCCTCGATCGCCGAGGCGCAGCGGGCACAAATCGGAACGAACAAGACCTGATCCTGGTCCAGATCGATCACGTCGTACAACCGCGACTTCAGTCTTACCAAGTCTACTGCCGCTAGTCGACAAAAAAACACCGAATATTGTTTCCGCAGTCCAAAATCCTCACAGGTCTTCGCTACCTTTCTCAGCCGCTTGGGGTCGCAGATGTCGTAGGAGACGAGGAAAGTTTCCACTTTAGTCCTTGCGTTCTCGTACTCGTAATCGCGTCCCGCGGCGCCCGATCGTAATCGTAATCGTGCTCGTAATCGTAATCGCAATCCCTTCCCCCCGTTACCTGACCGTAAACCCCACGTAGCCTTGGCTCGGCAGGAGCCTCGCCCTCCCGGTGCGCACCGTGTCCCCCTAGGCGGTCCTGTCCCTATTCATAATCGTAATCGTAATCATAATCGTAATCGAACGCTTCTTCGTAATCCCGTCCCCGTTACCTGACCGTAAACCCAACGTAGCGGGGTATATCCCCCCGCACGTGCGCGGCCAGCATCCGCGCCTGGACTTCGAGCATCCGCCCGTAGCTCATCTTGTAGCCGAAGACCGGGTGCGTCACCTCGGTCGCCTTGCGCTGCTTCGTAGGCCTCGAAGAACGTCTTGCGGCCGTCGTCGGTGAGCATGCAGGCGTCGCGCCACGTCGAGGAAATCGGCGGGCGCCAGCATGCCGTTGTTGATCAGGTTCAACACGACCGAGTCGGCGATCACCGGGCGGAATTCCTCCATCAGGTCGAGCGCCAGCGACGGCCGGCCGTGGCGGCCCGCGTGATAGAAGCCCTGATAGGGATCGAAGCCGACCGTGCAGGCGGCCGAGAAACAGTCCTTGACCAGGATCGCATAGGCGAAGCTCAAGAGCGCGTTCACCGGGTCGCGCGGCGGGCGGCGGTTGCGCGTGGTGAAGTCAAACGCCTGGCCGGGCGTCTTGGCCTTGAGCATCCGACCAAAATTCGCGAAATAGACCGCGGCCGATTGGCCCTCGAGACCCAACAGCACGCCCAGGTCGGGCGCAGTCGCAACCCGCGCGAGCATTTCGGCCATGTCGCGCACGGCCGGCTCGTCGGCCGCCCGCGCGGCCGCATCGGGTTGCTCGCGACCCCGCTTCGACCGGTTCGGCGGTGCTGCGCGCTGCGCGCAACGAACGCATCAGCAGCGTTCGCTGGTTGGCGATCTTGGCGGCGACCACCGCGCGCGGCCAGGGTCAGCGCCTGCACCGGGTCGGCAAACACCTGGTACTGGCCGGCCCGCAGCGACACGTTTTCGGGCCGGGGCCGGCAACAAGCGCGGCGATGAACTTGCCGTAGATGCTCAAAAACGAAACGGGCACCTCGGCCTCGGCCAGCGTGTGCAGTGCCTGGGTCGAGACCTGCACGTTGCCGAAGACGACGACCTGGCGGATCGAGGCGATCGGCACTCGCTCGACGTTTTTTCCTTGCATCGAGACGACCAGGTGCTCGCCCCGCCGGCCGACGTGCGCACCTTGCTCTTGGAGGTACAGCACGGCCTTGTCGTCGTTGGCGGCGATGACACGCGTGAGGGTCGCCGCCGCCGATGCGGTCGGTTCGGTGGCGACTTCGGGTCCCTCGCTGGCGCTTCGGGCTGGTATGGGCCCCGCCGGCGCGCTCGGTACCGCGTCGGCCTGATGAATCAGGTAAAGCGTTTCCTCGGGCAGGCAGACCGGGGCCAGCGAGCAGCCGAAGCAGCGATGGCGCAGTTCCGGCGGCAGCGGCTCGGGAGGGACGTCGCGCGCCGACAGGTCGCGGATCAGGGCGATCATCTCGAGCGTCTTGGTCCGCAGGCGCTCGTCCAAGGACGACCTCGACGCGCGCCTTCGAGCCGGCGTAATAGATGACGGCGCTCGGGATCGTGACGCCCTGGCTTTCCTCGACCAAGAGGGCCTGGGCACAAAGCTGGACGGCGTCGTTTTCCCAGAAGGTCGGGTTGCCGTCGTCGTCGCGCGGGGCCTCGGAGCGCTTGGTCTCGACCGGGCGCACGCGGTCTTCCTGTTCCTCGAGCAGGTCGAGCTTGCCCGTGATGCCCAAGGCGCTCGGACGAGAGCGAGACGCTGCGCGTGCAAAGTGCGTCGCCTTCCTTGCGCGTGCGGCTGGCCAGCGCCGGGTCGTTGACGCGGCGATGCTGAAACAGGCCGTCCTCGACAAACTCATTGATCGGCATCACCGACTCGACGTACTCGAGGTAGTAAAGCCGCGGGCAGTAGCTCACCTGGTTCAAGGCTCGCACGGGAATCAGGTCGGGCGGTGCAGAAGGCATGGGAGCTCCACAACGGCGAAAAGGGTTTTTGGGAGGGCGAGGCTCCCGCCGAGCCAAGGCTCGCGAGCGCGATTACCAATACGAATACGATTACGATTGCGATTGCGATTACGATTACGATTACGACTAAGATCGCGAAGGGGCCGCGCTGGGTCCCGGGAGGGCGAGCCTCCGTGCGAGCCAAGAGATCATTCAGCCAGAATCCGAACGCGCCAGTTTCGTGTCGTTTCGCCCATTTCGTGGTTCAGCACCGCAGTGCTGCCCGCAAACCGTCAGGCTCGAAAGCCTGACCTAAGGCGGTTTGTGGTAGCCATCGACCATGCGCGCCAGCTCGGCGGCAACCTCGGCGCAGGGATTGAGGCTCGACGATTTCAGCATTCTCGCCGAATCCGAGCACCCAGCTCTTGATCTCGACCGTCGACGACAGGCGAAAACGTGCCCGCAACGATCCGTCGCCCTTGGGTTCCAACACCTGGCTCGCGTGCCACACCGTCTCGGTGACGTAGCGCGCCGCGGGCTTCTTGAACTCGACGACGACCGTGATGTCCTGGTCGCCGGCGTAGATTCCAAATGAATCGGCCAGATGTTTCGCCGCGTCAAAATCCGGCGGGCGCTCGAACTTGCGCTTTTGGGGCTCAACCGCGGCAATTCGGTTGACCTTGTAAGAGCGCACCTGCTTGTGCTCGGGCGCGAACGCGACCAGGTATAAAGCGCCGGTCTTGTGGCGGGTGAGCGAATAAGGGTGGACTTCGCGTGGGGCGGGTTCGTCGGCGTGCTGCGATTGATAGGTGATGCGCGTGGTCTGGCAATCTTCGATCGCGACCATCAGCGTATCGATGATTTCGGCCTTGGCGGCATAGTCGGCAGTACCGCGCTGGCTCCAATGGAAAATGCCCGCGAACCCGTCGAGGTACTCGAGCCACTGCTCGGTCAAGCTGGCGCGAATCTTGCGCATCGCGGTGTGCGCGGCCTCCCAGAGCGTGGTGCCGGCCAAGGGCTCGAGAAGCTGCCGGCCAAGGTAGAGCACGAGGGCTTCGTCCCAGGTGAAAACCAGCGGAGGCATCTTGCCGGCGTCGGCAAGGCGCCAGGATTTGCGGCCATGGTCGCCCGTTGATTCCACTATTTGGTAGCCGAGCAGCCGGAAGCGCTCGAAATCGCGGTGAATCGTCCGCTGGGTCACGCCCAGCTCGCGCGCGATTTCCTTGATCGTCACGCCGTAGCGGCGCGTTTCCAGGATGCGCAGGAGGATCAACTGGCGGATCAGCGAGGGTTCGTCGGTCATAGGGCGCACTCCGCCGGGCCCGGTCCAGCCCAGGCCGGCGGTGACCGGCTCTACAGCGAGCCGATCAAACACGCGACCTGGGCTGGCTTTCGATCATCGTACAGTCGAGTGTGGTCAGGGGCTGTCAGACGTACAAGTGTCCAGAGCGGCGAGTGACGGGGGGAGTGGGAGGAGCCGGATCGAGCACGATTACGATTATGATTACGATTACGATTACGAATAGGATTAGGATCGCGGACGGGGTGGGGTGGGTGCCAGCAGGGCGAGGCTCCGCTCGACCGCGCTCGCGGCAGGCCATTCGACTCAGCACGTGGCAGGCCGTCCGAGCCGCGTTGGGAGGGCGAGGCTCCTGCCGAGCCACTGCGCCGCCAGCACGATCGCGGGCGGGGAGGGGAAGGAGTCGGAGCGGACGGATCGAGCATCTGTGCGAATTCGAGCACGAGCACGAGCACGAATAAGATCGCGAGGGGGCGCGGTGGGCATCGACTACCGCTAAAGGGCCGCACGACTCAGCCGCTCATCAAGTTAATGCCTGGAGACCGTGTTGTCGCTTTGCCAACGGCACCCGCCTTGCGGTACAGTAAGAGAGTATGAAACCGTTCCCCGATCCAGGCCCAGTCATGAGCATCCAGATCACCCTGACTCCTGAGGAAGAGCGAAAGCTCACCGAACTGGCCCGCGCGCGGGGCAAGGACCCGGCCGCACATGCGCATGATGTGGTCATCGCGTACTTGAATGGTACGGATCAAAAAGGCGGAAAGTCGTTCGCGGAAATCCTCGCACCGATTTGGCACGAGTGGCGCCAGAGCGGCGTCGCCGACGGCGACGTTTACGACCTCTTCGAGCAAGAGGTTCGAGAGGCCCGCAACGAGCGCCGCCGGTCGAAAGAGACATCGTGAGCCAAGGTGGCCACCCACGAGCCGTCTTCGACTGTATGGTGTTGCTGCACAGAGAATCGATCTGGTTCCTGCCTCGTTTGTACTGGCTCGCGACCCCGACGACGAGCCATACCTGAATCTCGCCATCGCTGTGTCGGCGGATTATCTGGTCACGCGTGACAACGACATGCTTGATCTGATGCGGGATAGCGCATTTCGCGCAAGGTATCCGACGCTCACGATCCTCGATCCCGTGGCGCTGCTCCGGCTGCTGAATCCACCGGCTCCGAAGCCGTGACGGGCCTTCGGTTCACGTTTCGGAAAGGCAGAGCTCTACCGGACGCAGGTGTCCAAAGTGCCGAGTGACGGGGGGAGTGGGAGGAGCCGAATCGAGCACGATTACGATTATGATTACGATTACGATTACGAATAGGATTAGGATCGCGGACGGGATGGGGTGGGTGCCAGCAGGGCGAGGCTCCACTCGACAGCGCTCGTGGCAGGCTGCTCGACTCCCCTTCGACAAGCTCAGGGCAGGTCGCTCGCGGCAGGCCGTCTGAGCCACTGCGCCGCCAGCACGACGACTTAGACCTCGAAGATCTCATTCAGCTTCGCGCGCTCACTGGTCGGATTCGCGTCCCTTCGTGGTAGGTTTTTTCCTGACCTTTCCTTCACCCGATGGCTTCGCGCCGAGGGTGACATCCCATCCCAGGTATGCCGAGAGCGACGCGACTTTTGCGTCGATGTCATCGGGACGGATGTTGGTCATTTTGGCTGCCCGCTCGATGTGATCGCGTGAAACCGGTTGCAGCGGATCGAGATATGGCTCGCTGCCATCGAGGTCTCGCGTCGGCAGGATGCGGCCAAATTGGGAGTGCATCTTTCCCAGCGCGGAGAAAACTACTCCCCGCACATAAACGCTCGGATCCTCGACGGCCCGCTGTTCCAGCAGCGCGCGCGTCGCCCCGTCGGGCCATTTGTCGGCCAACGCCTGAAGCGCGAAGCTGCGGAGAGCGCCTTCGTCGTCCTGGACGCCCCGCTCGGCGAGCAGGGCGCGCGTCGCCTCGTCGGGCCACTTCGCGGCCAACTCCCCGAGCGCGGTGTGGCGGGCAGCATAGTGGTGATCCTGGACGGCCCGCTCGGCGAGCAGGGCGCGCGTCGCGTCGTCGGGCCAATTCGCGGCCAACGCTTGAAGCGCGACGTAGCGAACATTCGCGCTGTCATCCTGGACGGCCCGCTGGCTAAGCAGGGCCAACGTCGCCTTGTCGGGCCACTTCTCGGCCAACGCTCGGCACGCACTCACTTGGAGTTGCCACTTCGAATGACGCAGGAATTGCTCGACCACGCAGCGGTTCGGATCAACGGTCGCAAGGAATTCTGGCCATGTGTCGACTCCCCATCCGGCCATCGCGTCGGCGATCTCGAAGGCACGGTCACTGAGTGGCTTGGTAGCGGGCCACTTGCCGCCGAGCCCCTGGCTCGCCGGAAGGATTCTTTCACGGAGCAAGCTGTTAAGCGCCCGCTGACCCTTGCTGGACGCGCAGCGAATGAGAACTTCCAGCAGAACATCGGCGGTCGACGCTAGCTTGGCGGGGCTTCGTACTTCCGCCAAACACTCAATCGCCAGCGGTAACTCCGGCAGCGGCGTCTCGCAGTCCCAGTCCTCCAGATTCGTTCGCGTTGCCAACCGCTCGACAATCCTGCCCACAAACGCTTCGTCGATCTGACCGCAGATCAGTCGCAGTACTTCGCGCCATTCGTCCTGGCGACAGTGGTCGTCGAACAGGGCGATCAGGCCCTCGACGTCCAGCGACTTTGCGATGTTGAAGCGGTGCACGAGCTCGGCCGCGCAGAAGTACTCCAGAAACGTGCGATGCACAAAGGCGTAACTGTCCGCCCCGACAAAACAGAGGATGAAGTTGCGCAGCCGCAGGTGATCGACCACCGTGCGGGCCGCGGCGCGGGCCTGGTCGAAATGCAGCTCCTGGCGCAAGTATTCCTCGATCAGGTCGGTCAGCGTCGCGCCGTCGATCAGGTTTCCCTTCAAACCGCCAGGACCGGCTTGCATGTGCCAGGCCACGCGGCGGAGGATGTCGGTCTTTTCCCGCAAGCCGATCTCGGTACTGAGCCCGGGAAAGTCCGCCAGCGCGCGTTCAGTGTCCCATTGGTGCAGCAGCACCCGGGAGGCCTGGGCGTACAGATCAGCTCGATCGCGCGGCAGTTCCTGGTTGCGGTTCAATATCGCCATCATCGTCAGGAGCAGCGGATTGCCAGCCAGCATGGCGATCGCCTTCGAATCCTTGATGGCCTTCTTGAGCCGTTCGCGCTTCGGTGCCGCTTGCTCCTCGCTGTCGAACGTCTCGGCGTGCCAACGGTCGACGAAGGCGGCGATTTGATCGGCGTCCAGGTCCTGCAGCATGAAGTGCCGAAACTCGGCGTCGCGCAGCCGCTGCGGCTGATAGCCCACGACACGCGAAGTGACCAGGACCGGCGTATGGGCGAATTCGCTGCTGAACCGCTGAATGTCGTTGATGACTGCCTCGCGCGTCTGCGCGTCAAAGATCTCGTCGAGCCCATCCAACAGGAGCACTGCGCGGCCAGGCTGCTTGAGCAGCCGTTCCAGCAACCCGCTGGGCCATTCGTGCCAAACCGGGGCTTCTTCGAGGAACCGGACGAATGCCTTCCGCCCATCGCACTGCCACCGGCCGTACTCGCGCAGGTCGATCACCAGCGGAATTGGTTGGGTGTCCCGGACCGCCGGTTCGGCGATGCTGGCCCAGCGCAGGGCCAGAAACCGGACCAGCGAGGACTTGCCGGAACCCGGATCGCCCAGGATCACGAGCCTCTGCCCGGCCCGCGACGACGCTGCCCCGAGCGCTTCGTCGACGACGTCCAGCACGGGGCGGAGCGGCTGGCTGAAGTACTCCTGCCGCTGCCGATCGGCCTGACGCTCGGCTTCTTCCAGGTCGGCGGCGGTGATCTCGCCGGCCTTCAGCAGCCGCTGCTGGTATTCCTTGGGAATCTCCAGCAGCCGCGGGTTGTACTGGTGGCACTCGCGCACCGACTGCGGGACGAAAACGCTCCACAGCCGCACGCCGCTATAATTCGCGCCCGTCGTTTCCAGCATGTCGAAGTTGAGCTTGTCGAATCGTTTGAGCACCGCGGCCCGGTAGCGTTCGGCATCGAACGCGGCGGGCAGGGCGACGGCCACCGCCCCACCCCCGGCGGCAAGCTGGGTCGCTCGCTGCGCCGCCCACGGCCGTGACGAAGCACCAAGCCAGAGACTTAAATCGCGATCGAACACGTCGCGGAACCGGTCCGCGCCCGTGTACTCGCCGTAGAAGACGGGATCATGGAGATCGTGCATTCGCTTGCGAAAGGCAAGCACCTTGTGCCATTGCTCGACGGCCTTCATCATTGCGTCAGGATCGGATGGCATCTCCAGTGTGTCTGCCTTGCGGAAGAACCACTTGATCTCCGGGTAGCCCGTCGCTTTGTGGCTCTCCATGGCCCAGTTGAATTCGTCCTCGGTGCCCGATTCCGCTTTGCCGGTCGGCGAGCCGAACCGCTGCCCCATGATGCCGACGACCAATGCCAACGATGGCTTGTACTTCTCCAGTGTTTGTTGAGTGATCAGCTCCTGGGGCCGGCCGACGCCGATCGTCGCGAAGTTCTCCCAGTCGATCACCCGGAATTCTGCACCCCAAAGGTGGGCCGTGCTGCGGTTGTAGTCGTCAAAGAACCGCCGCACGTGTTGCCGCTCGGCATTCACGTCGCCGGGCGAGGCGAGGAAGACGTGGTATACCCTCACGAGATCGGGAACGGGCGGCATCGGGCATTCCCCGGAGATCGGCGCTGGTGCTGAACCGTCAAGGTATGGGGATTGTCGGGCACGGGGCGCCGCCCGGCAAGCTGCAGACGGCCGGGCGCTTCGGCCCGCTCCCCAGAAAGTGACCCATGCGTTATTTGAGTCTAACGCCCACGAATGGGCAATGAGCTTGTCAATGAAAGGCAAAAAGCACACGTCTGAATTGGGCCACTGAACCCGCGTGGCCCAAACAAAGACCGGGCAAGAGCGGCTCGCGCGGAGGCTCGCCCTCCCCGCACGCGCGGCGAGCGATCGAATCCTGGGAGGGCGAGGTTCCACCCCGAGCCCAGTACTGTTCGTGGCTCGCCGGGAGGCTCGCCCTCCCAGGTCGGATCGCCCCGGTGCGGCTCGCAAGGTGTTGAATCGGCAAGAGCGGCTCGCACGGAGGCTCGCCCTCCCAAACGGCCGCGCTCGCCGATTGCATCGCACGCAGGCGTGGCTTCGTCCGAGCAACGGGAGCGCGAGGCTCCGTCTGAGCCACAAGCCCACAGGCACGACTATGATTACGAATAGGATTACGATCTCGCAGAATTGCCGGCCGCCTTGGCCGTGTTGACTCAGGGCAGAATGGGCGCATGCTTCTGAAGAGAACCCCTCTGTTCAGAGCGGTCTTGCCTATTTCCGGAATTCAGCCTACCCTCATGGCCAGTCGTGACACAGCAGTAGAATTAACTGCTGCCGAGATTCCCCGTATGCCGACTCTTGTATAACTGGCTTGGACCCGAGGACGCTGTTCGTCCTCTCTCTCGTCGGAATCGGATGTCCGAATCGCAACCGGGAAGCGGTTCGCCGGGACGAAGTTGTCTGTCTGCCAACATGGAGGGAACCGTGAGGCTCGTTCGTACAGTTTGTCAGATCGTGCGGAACAAATCAGGGCGCCGGGCGCAAAATGCGGCTCGCGCCGTCTGACCAGGCGGTTCCCGAGCGGAGTCGAAAGCCTGGAAGCGCGTGCCTTGCTCTCAAACGGTCTGACCGAGTTCCCGATCCAGTCGCCGGTCGGGGGCGGTAACGACCAGCTTGAGTCCATCATCTCGGGGCCTGACAAAAGCGTCTGGTTTATCGACAATGTCGGCAATGCGGAGCAGCTCGGCAAGATCACGCCGTCAGGATCGATCACGTGGTTCCCAGCCATCAACGATCCGAACGCCGGCAATGCGGCTAATCAACTGACGACGGGCCCGGACGGAAATGTCTGGTTCAATACCAGCAGCGATATCGGCAAGATCACGCCGGCTGGCGTCATCACTCTCTATCCCGCGCCAGCCATCGCCTCCACGATCTCCGGGCTCACGGCGGGCGCGGACGGAAATGTCTGGTTCACGAGCTCGCCGGCCGCCTCCGGAAACAACGCGCCGGCCGCGAGCGTCGTCGGGTACATCACGCCATCGGGCGTGATTAACACGTTCCCTATCCAGTCTGGCCCGCTGGCGGACCAGGTGGTCACCGGTCCGATCGTTGAAGGTCGCGATGGCGCCGTCTGGTTTGGAGCGCTCATTCCCACCGCCAACGGCAACGGCAACCCCGAGCTCGAGATGGGTAGCGTGACGCCATCGGGTCAGATCACCTTGCATCCGATCGGGCCGGCGGAATTGACCCTCGAGGCCACCGTTGGATTCGATCTGGTGCGCGGGCCGGATGGCGACCCCTGGCTGATCGACGGAGGACTCCCAATTCTCACCTCCAAGGGAAAGGAACTTCCGCAAGCAATCCTGCGTATCGACCCGTCCGGCCACTTTAAGCGGTTCCCGATTTCGTTGGCCTCTGACCGGCTCCTGGGCGCGATCGCATCCGGGCCGGGCAACAAATTGTATTTCAGCGTAACCGACAACAATTATGACGTCGGCCCGAATCCTCAGCCCACGATCGGCACGTTTTCAATCTCGGGCGGAGTTTCATTCAGTTCGGTTCCTTCACGAATCGCTCCGGACTTCACTTTTGGAGGCTTGTACACGCCGCAGCCGATGACCGTGGCTCCGGACGGCGACCTCTGGTACATCACGAACAACGTTCCGAACGTGGGCGCGGCCATCGTGAAGCTGAAAGCTCATTGAGCCCGACGACCGACCACATCGGCAACGGGGGAACGTGGCCGGCCGATCGTATTCCGGGCGGTGCTCGTAGAGTTGCTGGCAATCGACAGGAATGGGATTACGATTACGATTACGATTACGATTATGATTATGATTATGAAGAGGATCGCGATCGGCCGGCAGAACCCGCAAAGTCGACGATCCCGTCAGGATTGCGTGACGCACCGTGACGCGGAGCGACGCACCAGGCCGTCCCACTTGTGTTCGCAACCGTGATCGCGACAGCCTGTCTACCAATGACTTACAATCCGCAGTGACGCGGGTGACGCGGGTGACGCATCTGTTGCGGCGTTAGCACTTCGCGCGTTTCGCGTGACGTTCGGCCCGCAATCCTCCGTGCGCAGCCAGCACAATCGGCACCGTCGGCATGACCAGCGCCACGGCCCCACGTGCGAGCGCTCCCCATCGCAATCCCGATCCTAGGCTTCGTCATAATCGTAATCGCAATCATGGTCTTAATCATAATCGTAATCGTAATCGCAATCGAATTCGCACTCTTAACCACCCCCCCGCAGCAAAGCGCACCAACCCATTGCCCAGGACCTCAACCCCATGCGAGACTCCCCTCGGATACTCACGCCTTCACCCGCGAAGACGGCGAGTTCACGATCAGCGGCCTCACCGCGGGAAATCTCCACCGGCTGACGGTGGTCGCCGAAGGGTGGGGCATCGGCGAGGCCGACCGCGTCGTAGCCCAATCGATCGGTCGCCTCAAGGCGGCCGACGCGGTGACGATCAAGGTCGCCAATACCCACCTGCTGCGAGTCCGCGAGTTTCGGGCCGAGGGCAACCTGGTTGGAAACACCCACAAGAACCCACTGAGCCCGAGCCTCCGTCCCCACCTCCCTTTGTCCCCCCTTCGCAAGGGGGGAAAAGACGCCCGGAGCAGCCCGCTGAGCAATTGGCAGACGCCACAGAACCTGCCACTTCCGAATGAGCGTTCAGGCGCACCGATCAACCCGTCCGTAGATCGGCGGGAACTGGCGGATTCAGCCGGCAGAAGGTCAAACAGATCAACGGTTTGGGCCAGACCGACGTCAGCGCTTCGCACAGCTCTGGTCCCGGTTCTCAGCGGTCGCCGAACACCGCGAACTGGCAGGTTTTGGGCGTCTAAAACCTGCCATCCTGTGCCAAAAAGCAAGCTCGGGGGGCGTCGCCTAAAACTGAAAATAAATGAACTGTCGGCCGCCAAATTCGCCACCGATCACGATGGCGTAAAAGCACGCCGTGTAGAACACGCTGCGAACGTACCACGGCGTACGCGCGATCACATTCAGATCGCGGGAAACGTATTGCGTGAGCTGGACGAACAAGAGCGGTACTACGGCAAGCGCCACCGGAATGAGGTATCGCGCTTCCGGTAACGCAGGGCGCCCTACGATCGCGGCGAGCATGCCGGCCGCTTGCTCGATCGAGCCTGCCCGGAAGATCAACCAGCCCAGGCACACCAGGTGAAACATGATGAAAATACGCAAGCCGCGCCAGCATGCCTGCTCGATGGAACCAGCAGGTTGAATTCGTTCCAGCCAGGGCTCGAGCGCGATGCACGATCAACAGCGTTCCGTGGTAAAGGCCCCAGACCACGAAGGTCCATGCCGCGCCGTGCCACAAGCCGCCGAGCACGAGGGTGAGCATCACATTGCGATAGGTCAAAAGAGAGCTCCGGCGACTGCCGCCGAGCGATACGTAAACATAGTCGCGCAGCCAATGCGACAAGCTGATGTGCCAGCGGCGCCAGAAGTCCCGTGGGTTTGTCGCGAAGTAGGGGAGATTGAAATTGAGCGGCAGCTCGAATCCCAGGCACTTGGCGACGCCGTGCGCGATGTCGGTGTACCCCGAAAAGTCGCCGTAGATCTGGAACGCAAACGCATAGATAGCCAAGAGCGCCATGCCGCCGTCGAGCGACTGCCAGCGCCCGAACAGGTTCTTGACAATGAGCTCCAGATTGTCGGCCACGGCGACCTTCTTCACCAGGCCCCAGAAGATCAAGTACGAGCCGTCGTAAAACTGGGACAGCTCGAAACGCCGCCGCGCGGAGATCTGCGGTAAGAGCGTCCTTGGCCGCATGATCGGCCCGGCCACCAGGTGCGGAAAGAACGAGACGAACAAGGCGAACTGCACCAGGTTGCGCGTCGGCTCGATCTCGCGGCGATAGACGTCGATCACGTAGCTCATCGATTGAAACGTGTAAAACGAGATGCCGATCGGCAGCGCGATCTCCAGGTGATGAAGGGGAACCACCACACCAATTCGCGAGAGCGCGGCCTGGAGGCTGGCCGCGAAGAAGTTGTAGTACTTGAACCAGCCGAGCATTCCCAGATTGAGCGCCATCGACGCGGCCACGACAAGACGGCGCCGTCGTTCGTCGGCGACCCGATCGACCAGCAGAGCGCACCCAAAGTCGACGACCGTCGAGAGCACAAGCAGCGCTGAGAAACTTCACGCTCCAGCACGCGTAGAAGTAGTAACCAGCGCACAGGAGCAAGAAATTCTGCGCGCGCGTCCACCGGCGTAGCAGCCAGTAGGTTGGCCAGAGCGCCGCCATGAAGTAGGCAAATTCGTGGGAGTTGAAGACCATGCCGTTGTTCCCGCGTGGTGCGTGTATTTAGGCAAACCGCGCGGACGTGTCAATTCCAACGAGCACCGGTGAATAGCACGCAACCAGACGATCTCGCGTGCCGCAACTGGCGTTGCCAGAAATGCCGTCTTGTGTTAGGGAACACCCACATCTCGCCCGGAATGCGCCTCGGAGATGACACTGCACGACGGCGCATCATGGCGAAGGTCCGGGAGACGGTGCGCTCGCCGAACGGCTCGTCGCCGGAAGGGAGTCGGTCGATGGAAACGACGCCGGCGATCTCGATCGTCATCCCGGCATTCAACGAAGCGCCCTGCCTGAGCAAACTGCACCAGGAGCTCAGTGCGGTTTGCGACAAGTTGCCATTTCGATTTGAATTCATCTTCGTCAACGACGGCAGCACGGACCACACGACGGAGGTTCTGGCCAAGTTGAGGGCGCAGGACGACCGCGTGCGCTACCTCGAGCTGTCGAGAAACTTCGGGCACCAGGGTGCGCTTTCGGCCGGACTGGCCTTCGCCGGAGGAGACGCCGTCATCATGATGGACGCCGATCTCCAGCACCCACCCGGGTTGATTCCGGTTTTGATCGAACGCTGGCAGAACGGCTTCGAAGTCGTCAACACGGTTCGCAAGGGCACCGAGGACGGCTCGCTCTTCAAGAACCTTTGGTCAAGTGCGTTCTATTCGGTCTTTCGCCGGCTGACCGGGCTTTCCATCGAGCCCGGCAGCGCCGATTTTCGGTTGATGGCTCGCGAGCCGTTGAGCGCGCTGAACTCCCTTCCCGAGCGGCACCGATTCATTCGCGGCCTCGTCCCCTGGCTGGGGTTCCGGCAGACAAGCGTCACGTTTCACGCGCCCGCGCGGTTTGCCGGCCGCCCCAAATACACGTTCGGTCGCAGCCTGCGCTTGGCGCTTGAGGGCATCACCGCCTTCAGCTTGTATCCACTTCGGCTCGTGGCGGCGCTCGGCCTGACCATGATGGCCGCGAGTTTCGCGTACGGCCTGTTCGCGCTTCTATGGCAACTGATCGGCGGCGAGACCATCGGGGGGTGGACGTCGCTCTTGATCTGCATTCACTTCCTGGCCGGGTGCCAGCTCGCATCGCTGGGAATCATCAGCGAATACCTGGGCCGGGCTCTCGACCAGGTCAAGGGCCGGCCGCAGTACATCCTGCGGTCGGCGTGCGGCTTTGGCGGCTCAACCACCCACGAAAACGGCACGATTCCTGCTCCGCACTTCTCGCTGCCGGCCCGGCAGCAGGCAGGTGTCACATCGCCATGAGGGGGCGCGCCCGGGGTTGGGGCTACTGGTCGGCGCGGGCCGTGCTGGCAATCCTGCCACTCGTGCTCGCGCTCGCGGCTTACTATCCGTCGCAGCTCGCCGGCTCGCCGTTTCCTGCTCCGAGCGGTGACGCCGCGATGTACGCCTATCAGCTCACGCATGCCGCCGAGTGCCGCGGCCAGTGGTGGCGCGTCGCAACCGACGAGCGTCTCGGGCAGCCGTACCCGAGTGAGCTCGCCAAGCATCCGGGCTTGTTCGAAGGCGTCGACTTGATGCTGCTGGCCACGCTCACCGGCGGGGCCTTGGGCGCGGCCTTGACCTATCACCTGGCCGTGCTGACCGTACTGGCCTTTAGCGGCTGGATCGCCGCGTGGATCGTTTTGCGCGTCACGCGCTCGGTTCTCTGGGCCGGCGTGGCTGCCACGCTCATCGTGCTCAACCAGTCGGTTGCCGTGCGCATTCTGGGACATCTTCATCTATTCAAATTTGGCTGGGTCTTGCTGGCGGTCTGGGCGTTTGTGAGGTTCCTCGAGAAGGCCCAGCGCCGCCGCGGGCTCTTGCTGGGCCTTGCCGTCGCGCTCGTTCTCCAGAGTTCCTTCTACCTCGGTTTCTTCGTGATTCTGGGGCTCGGCTCTGCGTATCTGGTTGCGCTCGTGGCGGGCCGGCTCGAGCGCCGACATGCCGTCGCGACAGCCGTGGCCGCCATTGCCTTCGTGGCAGCCGGCGCCGCGCTGTGTTTCCCGGTCTGGACCAGTTCGTCGCCCGCCGTGGCGAGTGCTCAGTTCTTTCAGCGCAACTGGTACGAAACGTGGACCTACGGCTCGGAGCTGTGGCAATACCTCGTGCCCAAAAACTCGTGGCTGGCCCGCACCTTTTACCGCGATGTTCGCCTCCGCCCGACTCCGCCGATCCTGGACGAGGGCTGGAATTTCCCCGGCTACGCGATCCTGCTGGCGGTGATCGTCGCCGGCGTGAGCCGGCTGCGCCGATCCGGACTCGATCAGAGACTCGGACCATGGGTGAGGGTGGGGTTGGCATTGATGGTCGTCTGGACCGTCTTGAGCCTCTCAGGCGGCCCGGCTGCTTTTCTCTATTTCGTCGCGCCGAGCTTTCGGTGCTACGGGCGCTCGGGCCTGCTGGTGATCGCGCTCGGCGCCGTGGTGGCTCCGATTGTTTTTCACGCTCTTGTGCAGGGCGTGGCACGGCGGCGGGCGCGAGTGCTCTTGACTTGCGGATTGCTCGGTGTGGTTGCGACCGACGCCTGGATGGCGGTGCGGTCGTTTCCGGGCTGGCCGGGCGCCGCGCCGCGCCGCAGTGGGTCGACTGGCTCAAGAGCCAGCCGCAGCACGTGCGCCTGGCGGCATTCGCGCCGTCGCCCGCGCACGGTCCGTCTCTCGATTGGTGGGGAGTGCAGGCCGCAAGCTGGCTTCCCCTCCATCGCCATGCGACTTTGAATGGCGGCGATTTCGCGTTGTTCGAAGGGGACCTCCGGCTCCTGGGTGCCTCCTTCGACCGGATCAACCCCGCCGGCCTTCGGTTTGTCGTCTCCCTCGGTTATGAAACCCTGGCGTTCCATCGCGATTACGTTGCTGCCAATTCCTGGATCACAGCGGTTCCCTGGCTCGAGCCGATCGACGTGGCGAGCGAATGGCAGATCTTTCGCGCTCGTCCCGAGACGCCGCGCCTGCCGGCGCGCGCCTTTGAAGACGTGCTTGCTGAAGGTCGGACCGACCCGCGGCCGCGCAAGGCGCCGGCCGGCTGCTGGATCACCGGATCGTGGCCGGTCACAAACGACGTCATCGTGACCGATACCGATTGGGCGCTCCTGGGCTGGACCGACCATGACGGCCGGTCCATCGGGCCGCTCGTGCCCGCGCTTTTCCAGCGAGTATTCGGGCCGAGCATTCCCGCCTTCGTTGTGCGTGCGCCCGATCGGCCAGGATCGTATCGCCTGACGGTGTTCGATCGCGCCCGACAGGCTCGTGCGGGCTTCGCGTACTGCATCATCGCCAAGCTCACGGTCAGTCAGAGCGACTACCCCGCGCGACGACCGGGCGTGACATCGCATCCGATCGTCGTCGAGCCCGCGCTCGCATCGAGCGGCCGCTCTTCCCTCGAGCTGACGCTCGCGAATACCTCGCCCTATTACGTTCAGGCCAGTGTCTTTCGCGAGCAGCTCACCGGTACGGCTCGATCGCATCCCGGCCTGCGATCGCGCTGGAAGAAAGCCGGCTTTGGTGCGCTCGTTTTGCGGTTCACGCCGCTTGCGGGCGATTCGGCCGAACCGGGCGATGGACGCGAGATACCCTTGCCCTATGACCTTCCTCCGGGTGGGCGACTGAGTGTGACCATTCCGCTCGATCGCCTGCCCGCAACGTGGTGTGATCGCCCGGTTCGGGTCGAGCCGTCATTCACGGGCATAGGCCGGGCAGACGCACCGCCCCACGCCGCCGAGATCAAGCTGGCTGTCGAGGGCGCAGAGCCTCGCGCCGAGATCGCCAGTCCCACGACAAACCGTCAGCCCAATCGACAGTAGGGCCGCGGCGACGTGATTGGGAGAATCGTTATGCCTGGTTCCGGATGGGAATGGACGCTGTGGATCTTGGCCATCGCCGCCCCGTGGCTGCAGGCACGATTCCGTAGCCGCCGGCAGCTCGCGGCGCTGGCGGCGCTTGCGAGCCTGCTCGTCGTTGCCGCCTACGTGCTTCTGGCCCCTAGCGGCGGACCGGTTGCGGCGGTGGTCGCCATCGGCGCTCTCAGCGGAATCAACCTGGCTCTCTGGAGGGCCAGGGCGACTCTCGAGCGGCGTTTGCTCGGCCTGGTGAAACACAAGGTCGCGATCGTGGTGCTGACCGTCGTGTCGGCTACGCTCGTTCCGCTTGCTCTCGTCGAAGAGGCGTGCCGACTTCTGACCGACGCCCATCTCCTTCGTTGCTACCAGCCGCTCGAGACCGTGCGGACATCGGATCACGACGACTGGCGATTGGCCACCATCATCGGCGGCGAGAAGTGCGAACCCGACCCGGTCTTGCTCTGGCGGCCGGCCCATCGCAGGCCGTTCAACGCCCAGCGGTTCAAGGGACCGCTGGCAGAGCTTCCCAAACCTTCGGACGTCGTTCGAATCATGTGCTACGGCGACTCGCTGACCGATGGTCCCCCGCGAGGGGGCTGGCCCAACAAGCTCAACGACCTTCTGAAACGCCAGCCTCCCATCGTAGGGCGGCGGTTCGAGGTCATCAATGCCGGTGTTGCGGGCTACTCGTCGCACCAGGGGCTCTTGCGCTTCCTACAGGAGGTCGATCAATTTGACCCCGACCTGATCATGGTTTCGTTCGGCTGGAATGACGCCGCCCTGGCCATCGCGCAGCCGGACAAGTCGTTTCGCGTCCCGGCGTGGCCTGTGGTTCTTTGCCAGCGGGCCCTGGTGCGCTATCGGTCTTATCTTGTGCTGATGTACTACGCCCGAAAAGGGTGCGAACAGCCGACGACGACTCCGCTGGGGCCACGGGTAAGCCTCGACGATTACGTCGCCAACCTCGAGCGGTTCCGGACCGAAACGACGGCGCGCGGCATTCCGATCGTGTTTCTCACACGTCCGCACCGCTTGACCGTGGGCGAGCAAGCCAAGATCGCGAGCTGGCGTGGGACCGTCACGCGGTACAACGCGGCCCTCACCGCCTGGGCTCGCGCCGCCGCGGTGCCTTTGATCGACGTCCAGGCGCTCCTGGAGCATTTTCCACGGCAGGTGTTCGCCGACGAGTGCCACTTGACGCCTGAGGGCTACCAGGAACTGGGCGAGCTGTTACGCGACCAGCTCGTCTTGCCGCCGGATCGCCTGCTCTGGACGGCTGCCCATCGGGCGAAGCCGTCGCGAGCGATCGATCTCACGTCGAGCACGCGGCGGCGTGGAATGGACGAGTAGCGGCGCCCCATGGCCTCGTGGTCGCTGCTCAAGACCGCACCAAGAGCGCCAGGATGTCGTGCGGCGCCGGGTCGTCCTGCAGGCTTGCCGTTTTCTGCCAGATCTGATCGGCCCGCGCCTTGCCGAGCACGGGGTCGACCAGGCCGTGGAACTTGGCGGCAAGCTGCTCTTCAGTCATCGGGTTCTTGTGATGGCCGGGAGGAAAGGCGACTTCCTCGACGAACTTCGAGCCGTCGGCCAGCACAACGGTCACGCGGTTGGGGATGCCGTCGGGATAGCCTGCGGTGAGCGCGTGATCTTCGACGATGCGGGTGCGCGACACCAGGTCGAGAATGAAGGGGTCTGCGAGGCGCTCGGGCGTGAACTGCTCGGCCGATACGCGGCCATCCACGAGCGCGACGACCGTGCAATAAGGAAGACTGTGGTCGGCCGTCTCGCGCGTCTTCGGCCGCCATTTTTCGGGGTCCTTGCCGATGATCTCGACAGCCACGCGGAACGTGGCGACCTCGATCGACTTGATCCGCTTCGGGTCGCCGATCTTGGGGCGGAGCTTGAACGCCGCGTCGATCGCTGACTGACTGTGATATTCCGCGGGGACGAACTTGATCGACGTCTTGGGAAGCATCCAGTCGTCGGCCGACGGACCACGGAGCCGGGCCAGCGAGAAGGGACCGCTCACCTGCTCGAAGAAGCCCATCTCGCCCTCGAAGAGGGGAGCCGGTCCGGTCAGGCCGTCGCGGGCGAGCAACGCGGCGAAGATGCCATTTCGTGCCGCAAAGGCGAAGGCGCAGCCCTTCCACATCGAGAGCTCGCCGGCACGGGTCAGCCGCAGGGCAGTGCCGGTGGTTCCAGCGATGCCGAGGGCATGAACCGTCTCTTGGTGCGAGAGCCCAAACAGCTTCGCCGCCGCCAGGGCCGAAGAGAGCGACCCATAGGTTGTGTGGTCCCACCCTCGAGCGCGGATGCTGGCCGCGTCGCAGAGCCGGCACTGAACTTCGTAAGCAACGGCGGCTGCGGTGATCCACGCTTTGCCATCTGCGCTCGCGGCCTCTCCGGCGGCCATCACGGCTGCCCAGTTATCACTGGGGTGGGCCGGCTCGAGCGAGAGGTAGGTGTCGTTGCAGTCGAGGTAGCGGATGTGAACCCCGTTGGCAAAGGCGGCCCAGTCCGGCGCCGAGCGACCGCCGCCGATCAGCGTCGCGTCGGGCGAGCCGGTCACACGCGCCGCCACGCGCCGCGCGATCTCGGGCGCCGGTTCGCCGAAGGCCCCGACGGCGCATGCCAGGGCGTCTACAAGCCGGTGCCGCGCCGCTACGACCACGGCCGTCGGCAAGTGTTCAAAGCGGGTCGTGAGCGCGAACGCGGCCAGGTGGTCTGCAAGGGTGTCGGACATCGATCGGCCTCACTCCTGTTGCTTGCCTTACGCTGCCAAAACCGGAGCCGGGGCGCCGCGGCGCTTGCGCGAGCGCACGCCAAGGCGCCAAGCAGGACTTTACCGGTCTGTGGCGGGCATTTCCAGCGGAACCGGCAGCGCCTGGGCAGGCTGCGCGCGGGCTTCTTGAACGGCCAACGCCGTCATCGCCGCGTTCACGTGCTCTCTCAAGATCCGGCGCACCTCGCGAATCGCTTCGGGGTCTTTCTGAACGCCGTGGTCCGACCGAACGACTTTCTCCGACGCGACGCCGTCCAAGTGGGCGCTCCGATAGGGAACAACGCCGTCGGTCGTCTTCTCGACGCCGGCCGGGCGCAGCGACCCGATGACCGAGTGGAACTTGACGGCCGGCGACGGCTGCATATTCAAGAGAGCTTGCAGGATCGGCGAGTTCGGCTCGAGGGTTTCGATGCTCGTCGGGAGCCGGCGGAAGCGGCGCGAGTCGAACGCGTCGGGGTTGTCCTTGACGAGCCGGTACAAGAGCTTGTGGATGTAGTCGGGATCGGAGATCAAGTTCGAGCCCACCCGGCCGACCACGCCTCGAGACAGATCGGAGCCGCGGTGCGGAGTGGCCAGGAAGACGACCCGGCTCACGAACGGAACGGGATCGAAGAAGAAATACTTGCGCAGCTCTTCGAGGATCTCGCGCGGGCCGAGAATCTCGTCAAACGTCCGATCGGAATAGAGCCGCCAGAGCTGATCACCGCTCGAGACCGCCATGGTGCGGCTCAAGAGCCCGCCCATGCTGTGCCCCACCAGGATCATCCGATTGAAGGTAGGGTTTCGGCCGTCGCCGTTGTACAACTGGCCCGCCTGAATCAAAGCGTCGCGCAGGTTCGATGCGGCGATCGGGATCGGTACGCCGGTCGGATACATGTAGAGCAAGAACTGGTAATTCTGCTGAATCACCGGGTCGCGCAACAACTCGTTGAGCATGGGGATCCAGGCGAGCGGGCTGGAAATCAAGCCGTGCACCATCACGACCGGGATCTTGTCGGGTTCATAAGGGCGGATCAAGAGCAGGTTCGCCCGCTCGAGCGCGTGCTCCGGCCGGAGCAAGCCCGACCAGCGATAGCGATCAAGATCGGTGCGCGACCACATGTAGGCCAGCGGCGTTGTGAGGTCCGTCTCCAGGGCGATCTGAAAAGGATTGGGGCCGACGGTCCGCCATTTCACCGGATCGATCAGCTCGAGGTTGCATTCGCGTGCCTTGGCGACGTCGACGTTCGGGTCCTTGAGGCGCGAGTTCGGCACCAGAAAGGCGGTCAGCGGAAATGCCATCTCCGGCGGGTAGAACCGCTCTGCCGGCGAGCGATCGCCCTTCTTGTTGTCGGTCTCGCGGACCGCGATCAAGGGAACGCCCAGACCGTACTGGTAGAGGTCTCGGTTGAGGCCGGTGACCTCGAAATCCGAGCACAGGAGGATCTTGCTCACGTCGGTCGAGCGCCACGGCGAATCCTTGAGAACAATGCGGAGCGTCTGTTCGCGGCCGTGGATCTTGAACGGTATGGCAGCACCGTTCTCGGGCTGGATCTGCCCCTTGGTCTGCGCCGCCCGAATCACTCGTTCCACGCCGGCGTTGTAAATCTCGCACGCCAGCCCGAATCGCGGGTCGGACTGCGCCGCGCGCCGGCTAGCTCAGGATCGGGGTCGAACAGGTAGTCATAAGCGTAAGCAGCGGCATCGAGGTAGCGGTCGATCGCCTGCGGTTTGCGCCAGCGATCGAGCCGTTTGGCTTCAATCCAGGAGATCTCGGCCAGTGCGTAAACCAGCTCGGCCTCGGGGCGCTTCTGAGCATACTTTTCGAGGTGGAGCAAAGCCGCATTGACGTCGCGGCGATATTCCTTGTCGAGGTCGTAGCGCCTGAGCGTCTCGATAGTTCGCTCGCTCGGGCGGTCGAGGCTGTTTATGGTGCGTTGCAAGGCCGTGCCAGAGCGCTCGCTGCGACTGGGTTGGATCGTGATGTCCGACCAGCCCACGAGCGCCGATGCCAACACCGTCAACTGAGCCAGTAACATGGCGGGCCACTCCCTTGACCCTCGGCGAGGCGTCCACCAGCCGCGCCCTCCTTGATCAGTCCCGGAAATCATGCCGAGGAGCCGTCAACCGGTCAATGCCGGTCGGGTTTTTCCGGCTTGCGCCCGCGCTCGAAAAGCGCGTGCACTCGTCAAGACACTCCTCCGTGATCTGTTATCGGCGGTAAACCCCGCCTCTCTGTAATCAATGGCGTGATCGCGTGCCGCAACCCAGACCACCCAGTTTTTGAAAGCAGCGTCGAAGGTGGAACGCCTGCGCTGGCTGACGGCTTAATCCGGTACCGGTTCGGCGGCGGGGGTCATGGCTGGTTCGAGATACCGGTCGAGGATTTCGTCGATCGGACCGTCGGCCACCAGTTGCCCCCGTTCGATCAACAGCCCACGAGTGCAGAGCTCCCGCAGCGAGTCGGCGTCATGTGACACGAGGATCACCACCTTGGAGCGATCGAACAAGCCCTTGATGCGCTCCTTGGCCTTGCTCTGGAACGCCGCGTCGCCCACGCCCAGCGACTCGTCGATGAGCAAGATGTCGGGATCGACCTCGGTCGCGATCGCAAAAGCCAGTCGCATGTACATTCCGCTCGAGTAATACTTGAGCGGCATGTCGCAAAACTCGCGCAAGCCCGTGAACTCGTGAATCGGCTCGAGCTTGCCCAACATCTCGCTGCGCTTGAAGCCCAGCATCGCGCCGTTGAGCACCACGTTGTCGGTGCCCGAGAGCTCGAGATTGAAGCCCGCCCCCATCTCGATGAGCGGGGCGACGTTGCCGCGTATCGTCACGCGGCCCGACGTCGGCGGATAGATCTTGGCCAGCATCCTTAAGAGCGTGCTCTTGCCCGCGCCGTTGCCACCCACGACGCCGACCCGTTCGCCTTCCGAGACGCTGAGCGTGATGTTGCGCAAGGCCCAGAAATCGGCATTAGCCACCACCGGCTCGCGGCGCAGCACCAGATCGAGGAACGCTCGCTTGAGCGAATACTGCTTGTCGGCATAGTTGACAAAGCGCAGCGAAACGTCATCCAGCTCGATCAAGGGTTGCGCGCACGACGACTCCCCGTCGGCCCGCTCGCTTCCATCACAGTCGGAAGACCATTTTGTCTTCATGGGACTTGAAAACGGCATAACCGACCCCCAGAGTTGCCACAGCAATCATCGCGGCAGTCGCCACCAGACTCAGCCGAGGCCAAATGCCCTCGTATAAAATGTTGTGAAAGATCTCGATGAAGTAAAACGCCGGGTTGAGACGAAGCTGCCATTGCGCTCTGCCAAATGTCTCGATGGGATAGAGGATCGGCGTCGCGAAATACCAGGCCTGCAAGAAAACCGACACCAGATGACCGCAGTCGCGATAAAACGTGTTGGCTGTCGCCACGACCAGGCAAAGACCCGTCGCGAAAGTCGCCAGCAGCACGATCGCCACGGGCAGTGCCAGCATCGAAAATGCGGGCCGGGCGCCCAGCGGCCACAAGAGCAGAAACAGCGCGCCGAACGACAGCATGAACGTCACCAGGCTGACCAGAACCTTCGCCAAGGGAAAAATCAACTTCGGAAGATAAATCTTCCGGATCAATCCCTCGTTGTTGATGATGCAATACGCGCACTCGTTCAAGCTCGTGCTCAAGAACGACCAGGGAACCATGCCCGAAAAGAGGAAAAGCGAGTAGTGTTCCATCTCGGGCCTGAGATGGGAAAAAACCCACGACAAAATCCCCATCATCAAAAGCGGATTGAGCAGGGTCCACAAGAACCCCATGACCGACCGCTGGTAGCGGACACGCAATTCCTGCGTGACCATGTTCTGAATGACCGGCCAAAACCGCTCGAGCTCGCGGCGATCGACAACCACCCTCGTCCACCAGACACTCGGTCCACGCGGAGCGGAAGCCTGCGGAAAGAATTCCGTGTGTGGGAACTTTGGCCCAGTGCGGACATCCATCCCTGGATCTTTCCCATCCTCGCCAGATTGCCCGATCCACCTTCATTTGGATTCAGACGTGACGGCGAGGCATCTTAAGGACAACGTTCAATTCGCGGAAGGTCAACCACGCGAGATCGACACTTAACCCAATTTCCCGGTCTCACCCATTTACAACGTTCTTGGTCGATAACGTCGACCCGATATTGCCGTTCGCGAGCGCGGGCATCGCATTCAGTCGTTGTCGTCGCGCGGCGTGAGCGCGCGAACCGCAACACGCGCTGCCAAACGGACCTTCTGGCCGTTCGGGAGCTTGTTGACGTATTGCGACCGCAGTGCATTGAGCCAACGGATTTCGCGGCCCTCGTAGCTGACCACCACGCGCGTGAGTACGGGGCCCGGGCAGAATCAGCGTGCGCTGAATGCCGGCAAGTACATCGGCGTTGCCGGCAATCTCGTTGTAGAAGAGGCCCACCCCCTGGGCGAACGCCGCGTAGTCGATGCGGGCGATCTCGGTGGCGGTGGTGCGGCGGTAAACGGGCTCTTGAAGCATCTGCATGTAGTGATAGCCGCCGTCGTCCAGCACGAAGAACTTGACCGGCAGGCCGGCGCGGGCGGCCGACGACAGCTCCATGGCGGACATCAAGAAACAGCCGTCGCCGGTAACGCACACGACCTGGCGATCGGGCCGGACGCGCTGGGCGCCGATCGCGGCCGGGATCGCCCACCCCATGCTCTGATTGTCGGCCGGCGTGAAAAACCGGCGCGGGCCTGGAACCTCGAAGACTTCGGCCGCCCAGTGCGTGGCCGCGGTCACGTCCACGAACACCAGCTCGTCGGGCCCGAGGGCGGCACGCGCCTGGCTCATGAAGAACATCGGGTCCACGCACGGGCCGATTCGTACGGTCACGGCCTCGCATCGGTCGATTTGCCGGAGCTTGGCGATCCGTTGCCAGAGCGGCGGGCAGCCGGGCCGCGAACAGCGCGGCACCGTCGGCGAGCAACCGGTCGAGAAACAGTCGCGAGTCGGCACACAGCGCCACGTGCGCGGGTAAGTTCGCCCCCAGGTTATTCGGGTTGGCATCGACGTGAATCAAGAGATCGTGCCGCGGAATGGCCAGCGCCGGGTCGATACCTCGCTGTAGCGCACGCCGATGGCCAGCACCAGGTCGACATCCTTGAAAACGGCTTCCGCTGCCCGCGTGCCTTGTTTGCCGTAGCCCCAGCCAACGGCCAGCGGATGAGAATCAGGAATGGCCCCCTTGCCACTGACCGACGTGGCCACCGGCGCCGACAGCATTTCGGCGACTGCCGTCAGCGATTGGCTGGCCTCGGCGCAGCCCATGCCGGCATAGATCCCGATCCGCCGGCGGCGATCGCCCAGATGTGCAACGACACGACCGTACGCACCCTCGTCAAACGGAACGGGGTACGGCGGCGGAACCGGCAGGTCGTAATCCCATACCTCGGAGTAGAAAGGGTAGGGGATCAAGACGGCAACGGGCCCGGGCTCGCCGGCCTGTGCAACACGAAACGCCTGGAAGATCGCGCCAGGGATTTCTGCCTGATGACGCACGCCGATAAGCGATTTGACCACCGGTTGCACGATGGCAGCGTTGGCGAGGCCGTGAACCTGGCCGATCGGCGCCCGGCGCGAACGATCGATGTCGGTGATGATCCCGACCACGGGGATGCTGTCAAAGAGGGATTCACCGATGCCCGTCATGGCGTTGGTGAGGCCCGGCCCGGGCACGACCGAAAAGACCCCAACCTCGCCGGTGACCCGCGCGGCTGCGTCGGCCATGACACTGGCCGACGCCTCGTGGGAGACCAAGAAGTACGGCACGCTGCGCCTTCAGCGCGTCCCAAAGTTCGTTGGTCTGTGCGCCGGGAATGCCAAAAACGCAACGCACGCCCACGCACTGTAGTGTGGCGGCAACCGCCTGGGCGCCGGTCAGTTTGCCTTGCACGCCCGCGCGGTGAGCGGTTCGTCCGAGCTCGACGCGACCGGCCTGGACCTCGGGAGCCAGTGCCGACGCGGCCACAACAGCTCCGGCCGTGCCGCCGGCAGCCAAGACCTCGCGCCGGCTGACCTGGGGTGTCACGTTCGGGTTCCCTCCCGGTTGAGGCCGCCGCACGACCGATATGGCCGTGGACCACCGCACGCTCGACCACGCAGCCTCGCTCACTGCCACCCGGAGTCATCGCACCAGACCGCGCGTCTCATCCGCTCGCTCGCCGTGTCCGTTCGGCGCACCTTCGACCTCGACGTGATCGTATCGGCACGCGGGCGGGGTCGCCTTCGGCCGCAAACAGCTCGGCGGCCGATCAAGACCATTGGTCCCTGAATCTTCCTCACAACCGCTCAGGACCGACGAGTCGGCCGCTCGGCCATACGAGCAATTCCGGTCAGGACCTCGGGCCGATAGCTTTCCGGCTCTTCCCGCAGCCGGCGAATGCATTCGAGCACGATCGGGCCGATGTAACCGGCCGAGTCGAGCGCAACTCCCCATTCGGGCCAGTTTATGGTTCCGTGGCCTGGGGGCTCGTGCGAATCTTGGCGGCCGTTGTTGTCGTGCACATGAGTCGTCGCCAGCAGACGTCCGGCCGCTCGCGTTTCGGCGGCGGCCGAAGAGGTCAAGTTGGCATGACCGGTATCGAGAGCCAGGGCCAGAGCCGGGTCGTTGATTTCGGCGAGCAGCTCGGCGATCTCTGCCATTCGGCTGCCGGGGTAAACCCCCGGCGGCATGTTCTCGACGCAGACCACGATCTTGGTTCCGCGCACGTGATCGGCGAGTGTTCGCAGTCCCAGCGCCAGCGCGGTCTTGCGCTGCGAGCCGTCTTCAGCCGCCGACAAGCCGCCCGGATGAACCACCAGGCAGCGGCCGCCGGCCCCCTCGAGCCAGTCGGCGCACCGCTTCAAGTCCTCGACCGATTCGCGGTGCGTGGTCGCGTCGAGCGACCCCAGGTCGATCCGGTCTGCTTTGATTGTCCGACTTCCCCAGCAACCATGTGCGCTGTGAATCGAGAGCCCGTGATCGGCCGCACGTGCGCACGAGCGACGGATCAGGGAGACAACCCCAATCGGGAAGGATCTCGACGACCGACGCGCCGATCCGCGCGGCCAGTGCCAGCTCGGAATCGACGTCGATTCCGCCGAGGCCGTAGACAATCATGGTACCCAGGGGTCGTTCGGCCACAATCTTTGAGCTCACTGAGGTTTCGGGCATGCGTTCACACACACGGGCGCCCTGACCTCTTGTCGAAGACGTCGGCGGAAGTCATCATAACAGCGGAGTGGTCTGGTACCATCATGAACTCGCACGACGACCACACCGACAGCGCTCCGGAGCAGGGTTGACGCGCAAGCGAACAGAGTCGGCAGTCGGCCCGGCTTTACCCCCGGTTTCGCCGCGCACAAACGCGGTTTCGCCGCGGAGAAATCGAGAAAGGATTTGCGCGCATGCCGCCAGCGCCGCTGGTCGACCCCGCCTCCATAGACACCTCCAAGGTCCTCATCGACCGGGAAGAGATCCGTCGCTGCAACCCCCAGCGGTACGAGATGGAGCAGCTCACGGCGATCGTGCGCATCGACCTCGAAAACAATGTCGTGATCGGCTACAAGGACGTCGAGGCCAATGAGTTCTGGGTGCGCGGCCACATGCCCGATTATCCCCTGATGCCGGGCGTCTTGATGTGCGAGGCGGCTGCCCAGCTCTCGAGCTATTTCTGCGCTCAGGTTAAGCTGCACAAGAGCGGTTTCATCGCCTTCGGCGGGATGGAAGACGTGCGGTTCCGTGGTCAGGTCCGCCCGGGCGATCGACTGGTCTTGGTGGCGAAGGCGATTCGGCTCCATCGGCGGCACACTGTCTTTGAATGCCAGGGATTCGTCGGCGGCAACATGGTTTTCCACGGCAGGATTATCGGCGTCCCGCTCGCCGGCCAGGAAGAAGTCGCCGAGACCTGATGAATTCGCCGCCGCCTGACCTCCTTGCGACTCGCTCGCGTGCACAAGCCATGCCTCGCTCCAGACATGCGGCCGACGTTTCTTCCCACTTGATCGAAGCTGTCCCGCCCGACGGCCCCGCGCCGCTCGATTGGCGGGCCGTCTTCGAAAACGATCAGCCCGTCGAGCTCGAGATCGGCTCGGGCAAGGGGTTGTTTCTCTTGAACGCTGCCGCTGCCAATCCCGGGCGCAACTTTCTGGGCGTCGAGCTGTCGCCTAAGTATGCGACGATTGCTGCCGGACGGCTGCAACGTCACGCCTGCCGCAACGCCAAAATCATGCGCGCCGACGCCCGTTTGGTGATGGCCCGACTGGTCCCCGCGGGCAGCGTCAAGGCCGTGCATGTTTACTTCCCCGACCCCTGGTGGAAAAAACGGCACAAGAAGCGCCGGGTGATGACCGACGCATTCCTGGCCGACGTCAAGCGCTGCCTGGAACCTGACGGCGAGCTGCGCGTGGCCAGCGACGTGGAAGAGTATTTCTCGGTCATTCGCGCCTTGATCGCGGCCAGACCTGAGTTCCTCGAGCAAGAAGTGCTCGCGCCAAAACGCCGGAACACGACCTCGACTATCTCACCAGCTTTGAGCGCAAGTACCGCCTCGAGGGCCGGCCGATCTATCGCGCGCACTACGTGCTCAAGCTGCCGCCCGATTCGGACGTAATCGCTAAAGCCGCAGGCGGCGCTTGAGGTCAAGGTAACGCTCGATGGCGCGGGCGGCGACCTGGTCGGCGCGCGAATCGAGGACCTCCACGCCCGAGCGCCGCAGCTCCTCGAGTAAGAGCGTTCGCTCGTACATCAGCTCGGTCGCCACTCCCACGCGATAGAACTCCTCGGCGGTTTGCGGCTCCAGCAGCTCGTTGTGCTCGAGCGTTTCGTCGGCGATGGTCACGACCAGCGGCAGATGGCGCCGAGAAGGACGCGAAGGTATAGCAGCATGCGCCGGGCTGCCTCGATCACCGTGACGTCGGTCAAGAGGATGAACAGCGTTCGCCGCAGGTTGCGCCTGGCCGCCAGGGTCAGGGCCAGACTCGTAGTTCGGTTCCACCAGCCGCGGCTGCTTGGCATAGAGGTTTTCGATGACCGCATTCAATTGCGCCCGCTCGCGGCGCGGATGCAGATAGACATCGATCTGGTCGGCGAAACACGATCAGGCCGAGGTCGTCTCCCTGGCCCAAGGCCGCGCGGGCCACCAGGATCGCGGCTTCGAGCATGGCGTCGAACTTGGTCCGATGGCCGCAAAAGGTCGTAAGCGCCCGGCTGGCATCCACGAGCAGCATGACCTGCTGATGGCGCTCGATCTCGAAGTTCCTGCTGATCGGCCGGCCAAGCCGGGCGGTGGCCTTCCAGTCGACCCAGCGAATGTCGTCCTGCGAGCTGTATTCGCGCAGCGATTCGAACGACGTGCCGGCGCCGCGCCAGCGATAGCGATGGCTGCCCGCCTGCCGCAATAGCGCCCGCCGCTCAGCCAGCTCGGCAGCCTTGGCGTTGGCCAGGTGCGGCAGGCACCGAATCTCCAGCCGTGCCGGCAGCCGCTTTTGCGACCAGGCGAGGCCGAGAGGCCCGCGAATCCGGTAGTCGAGATCGCCGAAGGCGGCCATGCCGCGCTCGGCGGGAACCAGATCGTAGTGCAAGGTCGTGCGGGACCGGGGCGGCGCAGTCGACCTCCAGCGTGGCTGGGTCGGCGCGAGCCTGATCGGGAACCCGATCGGCGAGCTACGAGCGCCAGCGGAAACGGGCTCTGGTTTTCGACGATCCAGGCAATGCCGGTCGGGCTGATCGACGTGAAGCTGGCCTGGCGCCTCGCGATGGAGCCGCAGCCGAGGCCGCGTGCCGGCCAGCAACGCCGTCGACCACGAAGCCGGCGAGCGAGCAGACCCATGAGGACCCATGCGGCGACGATCGCTCCCGGCGCGCCTCGGCTCGCCGAGGATGACGACGAGGGGAACGGCTGCCAGCCAGATGAGTCGTCGCGCGGGAATGATCATCGTCGCCTTAGCGCGGCACTTCGACCTGCGCCAAGGCCCTCGTGAGCACGCGGTCGGGTGTTTCGGCCGCGACCTGTGCTTCGGGCGTCAGGATCAGCCGGTGCCGGAGGACGGCTGGCGCCGCCGCCTTGACGTCGTCGGGCGTTACGAATTCGCGGCCGTCCATCGCCGCCATGCGTCTTGCTCATCAAGAGCAGGTGCACGGCGGCCCTCGGGCTGGCCCCCACCTGGATCTGCGGAGACGACCGCGTCGCGCGGACCACATCGCTCAAATAGCGCAGGACCTCGGGACTGATCTGAATTCCGATCAAGCTCGCGCCGGGTCGCCAGCACTTCGTCGGGGTTGGTCACCGGCGTCAACTCCGTCTGGGCCGCGCGGTGCAGGTCGTGTCCCCTGGTCGTACGCTTCCAGAATGGCGAGCTCCTCCTCGCTGCTGGGATAGCGGAGCAGGATCTTGCACATGAAGCGATCGACCTGCGCCTCCGGCAGCGGGATAGGTCCCTTCGTATTCGATGGGGTTCTGCGTCGCCAGCACGGTGAAGAGCGGCGGCAGAGAATACGTCTGGGTGCCGAGCGATGACCGATCGTTCTTCCATGACCTCCAGGAGCGCGGCCTGGGTCTTCGGCGGGGCCCGGTTGATCTCGTCGGCCAGCAGGATCGTGGTGAAGATCGGCCCGCGGCGCAACTGGAAACGTCTGCGATGCAAGCTGAAAGACCTCGGTGCCCAGAATATCGGCCGGCATGAGGTCCGGCGTGAACTGGATCCGCTGAAAGTCGGCGTCGAACAGCCGGGCGAGGCTCTTGGCCAGCAGGGTCTTTCCCAGGCCGGGAACCCCTTCGAGCAGTACGTGGCCGCCGGCAATAGAGCGTGGCCAGCAGCTGGTCAAGCACGTCGTCCTGCCCGAAGAAGACCCGGCGCAGACCGGCCTTGAGCCGGCCCGCGTGTTCATGAAACTGTGCGAGTTCCATAGAGTCCGTTTCCGAAGCTGAATCAGTTCGTTGCACCAGTTGAATGGCCGCAGTCGGCGAGGCCGGCCGCTCCTCGCTCTTGGCATAGTCGTCGGCTCTCTTGCAGGAGCGCTTCGACGGCGGGCACGGCGTTCGGCCGCCGATCGCGCGAGCTGGCGCAGCCGCCGGGCCACCGCTTCGACGACCAGGGGCGCGGCTCGAGCACGCTCGTAGAGCTGGGCCACCGCGTCGATATACTCCTGCGCGGTCCGCCGCTCCCGCTCGACGTACGACTTCGACCGGCCTGAGCCGGACGTTGCGACCATACGAAGTACAGAGCCGCCCAGATGCCGGCAAGCCACATGAACGCCGTCGATCCGGGCAAATTCAAGAGGTAGGCGAGGAACGACTCGGTCCGGCCGTGGCCGTGGCGATATTCGTCGAACGCGAGCACACCGCCCCGGATCTCGCGGCCCAGAAGCTCGGCGAGCACGCGAGCGTTGTCGCCGTGATCGAGGCCGGTGTTCGTCCACGCGAATTCATCCAGCAGAACGTAGACGGCACCTTGGCCGACCGGGATGCGAAACAAGACCCCGCCGCGCCCGTCGGCGGCCAGTTGCCATAGGGCCGGCCTCGGTATCGCGCGTGGGCCGCGACGCTTTCGTGCCAGACGCGCCCGCGGCCGCAGCGGGGGGAGCAGGAGCGCTCCAGCGCGCTCCAGCACTCGCGACAGTGAGCGTTCCCCCATTCTTGACGGGGCTTCGCTGGTCGCCGGCCGATTGTCGACGGATTCCCAGCCGATCGTCAAGTGCTGCTCGGCGGCCGTTTCCTTGAAAATCGACACTCGCAGGTCCTGCCGGAACGAGCCGGGCAAGCTCGCCGGGTCAGTCGTCACGACCATGAGCGTGTTTCCCTGGGCGAGCCACTCGCGCGTGGCGAGCCAGTTCGCGGCGTCGACGTCCTCGCCCGTGGGAGACCATGAGCCGTTGCCCATCGTCACGACGCAGTTGCCCGCGGGCTCGGAGAGAGCGGTCGCGGCTTCCCAGACGGGAACGTCCAGAAGCCGCACGGGGATGCCGATTCGACTCGCCCAGCGAAAGACGCCCGATGCACCTCCGGTGCCGTTGTCGCGCGCAGCCCGTGAGCGGCGTCCGGTAAGAGACGCCAAGCCGGCTTCCAAAGAACACCAAGGATCGTGACGCCCAGTGCGACGATCGCAGCCAGCAGGATCCACCGGGACCGCGCGGGTTTACTCAGGAGCGAGGTCCTCCCTGTTGATCGACGGACCGACATAGACTGATCGCCGCTTCGGCTTCGGCGCGGCCCGGCGACACCCGGCCGTACCAGACCCGTTCGTAGATCCGCGCCAGTTGGCCGAAGCACGCGGCGACGTCCGTCGCGTGCCGGAGCTCGATCAGGTACTCGCGATTGGTCCGGGTCGTATCGTAGCGCAAGCAGACCCTGTTTCTCCAGCCGGGCGATCAGCGCCAGGAGCGCCAGCCGGATCGCCTCGGCATACAGTCCCGTCGCGAAACGCCTGGCCGGCTTGCTCGAACAGGTCGGAGGCCTCGGCCAGTGTTTGCGAAGCGACGTCCGCTTTCGCGCGCCGGCGTAGCCCTGCGAGCACTGAGCCAGCTCGCGATCACCGGGTAGAGCTTCCAGACCGACCACGCGATGAGCACCGCGACGATCACCCAAATCAGTCCCGAGCCGCCCGACCAATCGCCGAGGGAAGACGCCGAAGAGCCTGCTCAACATCCGCAGAATCCGTGCGAGTAGGCGGCCCATGTAACCGAAAACGCGTCCGAGAAATTCCAGCACGGCCGTGACGATCGACTCGAACCATGACGTCGATACCGTCCGGGGCTCGACCCGCTTCCACCAGAAGTCGTCGCTCTGGAATACCTCCTGAGCCGCGCGAGCGGGGTCTACGCCGGCGGGCGCGGATGCGAACGCACCGCCTGGCAGCGCGACCAGAAACCACAGGCACGCCGCCACGGCGAACAAGACCATCAGCTTCGCAACCGACCGCCAGACCGTCACGCGCATCGCTCCCTTTCGAGGCCATCGGCTTCGAGCTCGCACCTCAGCGTCAGACCGCGAGCTTGGCGCGCAGCAGAGCGATCCGGCGCTTGAGGTCTTCTCCCTCGCGCACCCATCGAATGTCGTGGTAGACGAGGGTGAGCGAGATCCACCAGCTCATCGCGATGGCGGTCGAGCAGGATCGGCAACGGACATCGTTTCAAATATCCAGAGATGATCGACGATCACCGGCCGCCAGCTGCGCGTCGAGCAGGTGTGCGCCCAGTACCGGGGTTCCGAAGAGGAGCCGTGGCAGAACGACCAGTCCGCCCAGGACGATGCCCATTCCCAGGTAGAGAAAGCCCATCAGAGGCACGGCCAGGTCTTCGCGGAGCATTCGCCGGCTGCGGCGGAAGATTCGCCGCTCGTCCTCAAAGAGGGCGACGAGCGGCGTCAGGCAGGTCCGCGGCCAGACCCAGAGGAGCGGAAGGCCGAAGAACAAGAGCGAAACCAGCCAGAGCAGGCCCAGGCGAATCAGAACCCAGAGCAGCCGGCCGGCTCGGCGCCAGCACCAGGCAAAGCACTCTCCGGCGGTGGCCGTCTCGCCCTGAGCGGCCTTCCAGGCGAAGACCGCGCACGGCAGCGGAAACGCCGTGAAGATGAAGAGCGCCACGAATGGGAAGAGCAGCGCCGGCGATCAGGACATCGACCACGGCGGGGAAGTCCCAGGTGCGCCAGGCTCCGACCAGCACCAGCGAGCTGGTGAGCAGCGCGACCAGGGTCGGCAAGCGCAAGATACGCGAGCACGTCGAGGTGATCGTGAATGCACCAGAACGCGCAGTCGGTTTGCACCAGAATCCGCCGAAGCAACGATGTTTTCGGACGAGCCATGAATCAGGTCGCCCTCCGATCCGCGCCGCTGTCCCTACCCGCCGCGCTTCGTACGCCCGGAGTGCGTGTATTGTAATGGGCGCGCTTCGAAGCTGCAAGCACCAAGTCGCAGTGCGCGGCAGAAACCAGAGCTTGCGCGCTGGCAGACAGGCTTGAACGCACGGAACCGCTTGCCAATAATCGGCATGCCGGTGGCGGTCAATCCTTCGCTTGGACAGGAGCCGATCATGAGCCAGGTCGCTAGAAGAAGGCGTTGAGCCAGATCGTCATGGATCCATACGAAATCGGCTGGTACATCGAATCGGCGGATGAGGAGATCTACGGCCCGGTTTCGCGCCAGGCTGTCCGCCGTTTCCTCGAGGACAAGACGATCACGCCGAACACGTTGGTCCGCCATTGCACCCAGCCGGAAGCCAGACCGGCGGCCGATCAGCCCGCGATCATGGAGCAGCTTCACTCTGGAGGCGAAAGGATCGGCGCGTGGGCGACCGGCTGGCCGAGGCGTGGCCGCGCAAGAACGCGAGACCGGCAAGCCCTGGCGGAAGACTCGCTGCCGTGCGCCTGGCACAAGCGGCCTGCCGTGCTGGTGTGCGTTCGCTGCCATGCCCCCTATTGCAACAAGCTGCCGGGCCAAGCCCTTTCGCAAGCAGTTTTTCTTGTGCCGCCGCTGCCAGGGAAGCATGTATAACCGTCGATTCGCTCGCGATGTTCGTGGATATCCTCGTTCTTGTCTATGTTCCCGTCATCATCGCGTCGTTATTCTGGCCTGATCGCGCTCGGCATAGTCCGAGATGCAGACGTCGCTGTCGTAAACGTTGTTCAACTTGGCCTGCGTTGCCCTCTTCTTCTTCCGCGACTCGATCTTTCGGCGGTGCCGGGCATCGGCAAGCGCTGCACGGCTTGCGGGTCGTGCAGTCGAAGGACGGAAAGACGCCGCTCACCTATGGCCAGGGAGTCGTGCGCTGGCTGAGCCAGTTCATCCCCTTTTTCAACCTGGTTGATGCTGTCGGTTCCGTATCGCGATCCGCTTGCTTCGTCGCTATCGGCGACCGCTGGGCCGGCACGCGAGTGATCGACACCGACGAAGAAGCTCGCCAAGGTACGGGCAAAGATCGCGCGGCGACTTGATCAAGAAGGGAGTTCAGCCTGCGCCGGAGTTTGGGATGACCATGGAGGAGCTTGCTCGGATTGCCTGACGACGGCCGCCAGGAAGCTCTCGACGCCTTGCGCGGGCCGCGGTTCCAGTCCGCTGGTGTCGCGGATGAGATTCGACGAGCTCCGCCGCGACTTCCTGGCGCGGCCGCGGGGCCAGCTCGTTGCGGGAGCGCAGATACTGGGCCGCCAGCGAGATCGCCTCGTCTGGGATCGCGGCCAGCTGCGCGGCCGGAAGGGGCGGTCTCAGATTCCTCGGGCGCGGGGAGGTCCGGCAGGAGCGATTCGGTTTCCACCGGCTCCTGGTACACGACCAGCGTGCCGGCGACCAGGTCGCCGAGTCGCTGGCTGTCGCGGGTCAGGAGCAGGCTCGTGAGCCCCACCCCGTAGAAGAGCGGCAGGAAATCGATCGACGCGCAGCAGGTTTCGCAGCAACGTATCGAAGAAGCGGAGCGCGTAGCCACCCTGCTTGATCACGCGGATATGCAGCAAGCCGCTTGCCCGGCGTCTGGCCGTTCAAGAGCCATTCCAGAAGAATGAAGTAGCCGTTGTAGAGCGCGAATGAGCCCAGGCCCACGATCGCGGCGACCCACAACTCGCTTTGCACGCCCAGCGGCGCTCCACGATGCAAGGCGAAGGCATACGCGAGCAGGTTGATCAGCGATCTGGCACACGATGGACATGATGAACAGATCGATGACAATAGGCGGCGGCGCGGCTTCCCGGTCCCGCCAGGGCGTAAGAGAGCTCGATGTTCTCCGGAGTGCGGATCGAAATCAGGCGCTGGGAGAGAGGCTGTCGATGGTCGTTCATGAGTTCATCCGCACGCGTAAGGACGCCTGGGCGCAGCTACAGACCTTCCTCGAGAAGGCGCGCCGGCTCTCCCTGGCCCGCGTGCCGCTCGATGTCTTTCGCGAAGGCAGCGCGCTTTACCGGCAGACAGTCGCCGATCTGGCCTATGCCCGGATGTGCTTTCCCGATCATCCGGTCGTCAGAGAGCTCGAGCAACTGGTCGGCCACGCGCACAGCCTCCTGTATCAGGCCGGGCGCACCAGGTCAAGAAGCTGGACGGAGTTCTGGCGAGAGACGTGGCCAAGGCGCGTGCGCGAGGCAGCCCGCCCGATCCTGCTGGCCACGGCGAATTTTCTGGGCCAGCGCGATCCTGGGATTCTTTCTGACCGCGCAGAACCCCGTGCTCGAGAGTTTCTTCGTCAGCCCGCCGATGCGGGAGGCCATCGCGTCGAAGCGACTGTGGACCGAATCGCTCACGCGGACAGCGCCGGCAGCCAGCAGCGAGATCGCGGTCAACAATATCAACGTCTCGCTCTTGACCTGGGGGCTGGGCCTGACATTCGGCATCGGCACCATGTGGCTGCTTGATTTTCAACGGGATCATGCTGGGGGCCATCGCCGCGGCCTGCCTGCGCGCCGGAATGCTCTTGCCTCTGACGGAATTCGTCGTCGCGCACGGATCGCTGGAACTGCCCGCCATCTGGATCAGCGCCGGCGCCGGGCTGCTCATGGCCCAGGCCATGCTCTTTCCCGGACGCTATAGCCGGCGCGTCGAGCTGCGGCTGAAGGGCCGAAGCTCGGTGCAGATTATCGTCGGGCATCGTGCCAATGCTGCTGGTCGCCGGTGCGATCGAGGCTTTTGTCTCGCCGAGCAATCTGCCGGGCATCGCCAAGGCCCTGCTTGGACTCAGCCTGGCGATCGCGTTATTCGCCTACATCAATCGACGCTCGCCGACGCCGCCCGGCGACTGATCGATTCCCTTTCACTTCTCTGGCTGCTTGGCCGGCTCTTTGGGCTTTTCGCCCTCGACGACGGCCTTGAGCGCCTCTTTGAGCTTGTCTTCGAGGCGCGCGCCCCGCCGACGAAGAGGCGGGCGACGGTGCCGTCGCGGTTGATGATGACGGTCTGCGGGATCGCGACGGCCTTGTACTTGTCGGCGACGCTGCCGTCGCGGTCGAGGGCGACCGTCACGTGCAGCTTCTGGCGCTCGAGCAAGCGCGGTCACCTGCTCGGCGGTCTCTTGAAGGTTGACGGCGACCAAGCGCACGCCCTTGTCCTTGAATTCGCGCGGCGGCTCGCTCGACCTGCGGCATCGCCTGCAGACAAGGCCCGCACCAGGTCGCCCAGAAGTCGAGCACGACCACTTCCTTGCCCTTGCTGTCGGCCAGATGGAACTTCTTGCCGCCCACGAGGTCGAGCTCGAAATCAGGCGCCGGCTTGCCCACCAGCGGCGATTCGGTGCCGGTGTCGCCGCCCGCCTTCGCCCCCCGTCGTCGGCCGTCACGTACTTGGGCTCGGGTGCGTTCTTCAGCTTCCACTGCTGGTAGGCCAGCTGCGCGGCCGCCTGCTCGATCGCGCCGCCGATCAAGAGCTGATCGATCTGGCTCGACGGCGACCTGGCAGGCGCCCAGGACGTCGCTCTTGCCCGAGAGCGCGTCGCCGGCGAACTGATCGGCCACGAACGTGAGCCGGACGCCGTCATTGCGCAGGGCCTGCACGCGCGTGGCATGCCCGCCGCAGGCCGGCGCGAGCGCGGCTTCTTCGATTCGATCGAGCTCGTCGGCGTGCAGCCAGATGATCCGCGAGATCCGGTCGCGCGGCACCTCCTTGGTTTCGAGCCGGACCTCGACCTCGAGCGTCTTGTCGTCCATCTTCGAGACCCGTCCGCGGAGATAGTCGCCGTTCTTGGAGCGGATCAGGTGCGTGGGCGGGTCGGCCTTCTGCATCCGGGGAAGAGTGAGCATCCGGTCGCGCTTGGACTTGGTCAGGTGCACGGTATTGGCACTCGGGATCGTCGGGCACGAGCTCGACGGCCTTGACCTTGGCATGCGGCACGAACGTGCTGTGCGGAGAGCGATGATCTTGAACCAGACCCCGTCCTCGTCGATCTTGGTGATGATCGAGGGGATGACGTCGCCGTCGCGGAGGATACAGCGAGCGGCGTTCTTCGGCGGATTCGGCGTGTCGGCCGGCGTTTCGGCCAGCGCGGTCGCGAACCGCACGACCACGCCGGCGGCGCCCTGCGGCTGCCGCTGCTGCACGACCATGTGCACGCATCATCATCCGCTGCTGCTGCCTGAGTGGCCGCCGCAGTCGGGGCGCGGGCGGAGGGCGGCTCCTTGTAGATGATGCGCCCCGAGACACCCGGCTGCAAGGCACTGGCCGTTGTCGCTGGCGAGCGGCTGCCAGACCAGGCAGGCGTCGCCCCGGCCGGCCGCGGCCGTCGACCAGCCGGCCCGGCAGCCGCAGGTCGTCGAGCTCGAGCCGGCCGGTCGATTCGTCCTTGGGCCAGCGGCTTGGCATCGCCGCGCTCGATGACGACCAGCGAGCGCAGGCCGCGCGACCGGCAGCTCGAGAGCGCCTTCGATGCCGGGCACCTTGAGCACGAGAACGCCGTTTTCGACCTTGACCAGGTCGCCGCTCAACCGCGTGCCGTCCTGGTAGACCGCGCGGATCGTCCGGGGCTTGTTCGTCGCCCGGCATGCGAGAGGAACACGCTCGGAGATCTTGCTCGAGCGCGATTCGCGACTCGCCCGACTCGCTCTTGACGACAAACTCGCTGGCGGCCGGCGTCGAACCCGGTCACCTGTCCGTAGACGATCGAGCCGTCGGCGCGGTGAATGCGCGACTGTTCGACCTTGACCTCGCGGGGCAGCTCGCCGCTCCAGCGGCTGATCCGCAGCCATTCCAGCCGGAGGTCGCCGCGGAGGTTGGCCAGGTAAAGGCCCGGCAGCGCCGGCGAGCTCGGGCCCGCCGACCTTGAGGTTGGCCAGCTGCTTGCCGTCGGCGAGAAGACCAGGATCCGCCCTTCGTCCTGGTCGAGATACGCCTGGAGATGGGCGCGGCCCGGACCGGGACCGATTTCCTGGACCACGGCCAGGTCGGCTTCGTTCTCCAGCTCGCGCTGCACGACCAGGTCGCCCCCCCAGGCCTCGAAGCGAAAGGCTCGCTTGACCGCGTTGTCCTTGTCGCCGACGCCCAGCGCAAGACGAAGTCGGGCTTGGTCTTCCAGGAGATCTCGAACTCGATGGCCGCCCGGTCGGGGATGCCGAAGTCACCCTGGATCGATGCGCCTTCCTGATCGGTGACGAGCTGACCCGATTCTTCGCGCCAGCCCTTTTTCGGCGGCAGGCGGCCTGGCGCGTGACGACTTGCCGGCCGCGGGGCCCATTGACGATCGACTTGCACGGCTGCCGGCCGCGGCGGCACGACCTCGTGCCAGCCGGCCAGGCCGTTCGGCCCCAGATAGATCAGGTCGGCACTGCCGCGCCAGCGATAGATGCGGTGGACGATCGAGCGCTGCACCTGCAGCCGGCCGACTCCGCGGCACGTCGAGCTCGGCGCGTCTGCTCGTCGAGGGCGAGCAGCGAGCCAAAGAGC
Organism: uncultured Isosphaeraceae bacterium; assembly: GCA_963830625.1. Lineage (GTDB taxonomy): Bacteria > Planctomycetota > Planctomycetia > Isosphaerales > Isosphaeraceae > CAWHMZ01. The sequence goes on from CAWHMZ010000023.1 coordinate 515,534, forward strand.
ACGTCGCCCGCCGCCAGCTCGAAGCAGAAGTCGCCGTCGGGCTTGGGCAGCTCGGCCGGCGGAGGCCAGTGGATCGGCGTTGACCCGATTGACGGGGAACTCAAACGGCGACACGAAGGCCGTCGCCTGCCAGCGAAGCGTCCCCGGCGCCGGTCGAGTCGACGAGCTCGCCGGCCGCAAAGCTGCCGTCGGCCAGGTGCAGGACGGGCCGCCGGTGCGGGCGACGGCTTGGGCGCGTCGTCGGCCCGCAGGGCCGAGGCGACCACGACAACCGCGGCCGCGGCGGCGAAGAGACCAGTCCCATGAAAGCTCGGCATATAAACGTGGCACGGCGTGGCTTTGTGTCGCATGGTTTCAACAACCCGGGTTAACGTCTCATCGTTCGTAGATCGGCAAGAAGCGGAAATTGACCGCCAGGGCCAGCAGCGACAGCGACGTGCTGACCGACGTGCCCAGCTGGCCGCGGAAGCTGCCGTCGGGCTGCTGCGCCTGCTTGAGTTGGCGGACCAGGAGCTTGTTCCATTTCTCCCACGCCGCCACGTCGCCCTGAAAGAGGGCCTGGGCCTCGTAGTAGCGGGCGTATTCCGGCCAGCCTTGCTGCTGGCGGGTCTGATCGATGCGCTGCTTGAGGTAGTCGAGCGGTCGCCTTGTATTGCTTCAGGTCCTTGCGGCGCGCCACCGAGAAGACCAGCGTGGCGATCGAGCTGCGGGCGAGCGATTCGCCGAACCCGCCCATGCCGCCGGTATACGCCACCTCGCCCGAGGCCGACGTCATCTGGGCGTAGAACGTGATGGCCTTGTCGATCGATTCGTCGGGGACCTCGATGCCGGCGTTGCGGGCCGCCAGCAGCCCGACCAAGACCGCGCCGCTGACCGACGTGTCGGCGTCGCGGGCGTCGGGCGAATAGCGCCAGGCGCCGTGCGGGTTCTTCTTCTGCGAGGTGATCGCGGCCCGCACGGCCAGCTCGAGCGCCTGGCCGATCGAGCGCGGGCCCTTGCCGTCCGGCCAGAGGTTGCGCTCGTCGACGACGCCATAGGCCTCGGCCAGCGCGAGCGTCGCGAAGCCGTGGTGATACATGCTCATGCCCCATGATGCCCGTCGTCGCATCCTGGGCGGTGATGATGTTGCGGATCGATCTTGCGGACGTGGTTGCTGTACGGCCCGAAGTTGGGGTCTTCGCCGCAGGCCAGGAAGACCATCAGCGCCATGCCGGTCGTGCCGGGCCGTTCTCGCTGCCGCCACTGGGCCAGTCGCCATTTTCGGACTGAGTGGTCGCGAGGTACTGCAGGCCGCGGTCGTACATTTCGCGCACGTCGCGCGGCACGACCTCGCCGAAGTGCGAAGTCGGCGGCTGAGCCTGCGCCGCCGAGGCGGCCGCGACCGACACGGCGGTGGCGAGCAGGCAGGCTTTGGGGCTAATTGTCAACGTGCGGGCACGCGCTTCTGGCTTGCTCATGATCAGTTCATCCTCGCTTGTTCTCAGGTTTGCCGGCGGGCCCGCCGCCGCCGCCGCCCGGCACGCGAGCAACGTCATCATCGGGCACGTATCCGTCGTTTTTCAGTTCCACTTCCAGTCGCGTCGCTTCGGCGAGCTGCACTTGAAGCGACTTCCACTGCTCCAACGAAAAGAACGGCTTGAGCCGCTTCTCCGGCAGTCGCGACAACTGGAGCAAGAGGCCAAAATAGTCGTGGGTGCCGAACGTTTGTGGAGGCCGGGTCTCCTCCTCGAAGAGCGCCTGCAACCGCCGGTGCTGCTCCGCGCTCAATTTCAACGTCTCGTCCCACGTGCCCAGTACCCACACGATCGTCGAGCGATGACGGTTCAGAACAAGCTCGGACTCGATCTTTTCATAAAGGGCGAACTGCTCCGCGGTCAGCGTACTGGCAATCGCCTTTGCAAAGATCGAGCCGCGCCGGAACGGGCCCAGGCGGGCGCGCTGGCAGATTGCCTCGACGTCGTGCAAGGCTTGCTGTCGCTCGGTACGATCACCGCCTGCGCGTTCGAGCGCTTGCGCGCGGCGGCGGCGCCGTCGAATAACCGCTTGATGTCGCCGCGACCGGCCACCATCAGCTTCTTTTGCTGCGCTTCGGTAAGCCCGTATCGCTTGGCGAGGCCGTCGATGCGCGTCTTTAACGAAGTCTCGAACCGTGCACTCAAAGCGCCGTTTTCGAAATCGTTGAACGACTTCCGCAGTGCCGGGGGCAACTCGAGTGCCAGGGGCAATGGGAGATCGAGGGCCAAATCCTGCAGAAGCAGGCCATCGCCGTCACCGATTTCGATGAGTTGGCGCTGCGCTTGCGCCTCGCCGGCGCAGTCCGTTCGGCCGCGAGCAAAATAACGATCGCGATCAGAGCCGTCAGCTTGCGTTTTGAGCTCGACATTTTGGTCAACGCCCTACTGGGACTCTCGCTACGGCCTGGGCTGCTGCCGCCGGAGGCGGGGCCGGCCCGGGCCGAGGCTGCGAGGACAAATCGTCAAACACAAACCCCGATTCCTTCAGGAACGCTGCCGACTTCGCCCACGAGGAAAGATGGTTCCGCATCTCGTTCCATTGCGATTCGGTGACGATCGCCTTGATGCGGTCCTCGGGCACTTTCGACATCTGGTACATCACCATGGCGTAATCGGACTGCCCGAACCGCCGGGGCGGCGAAGTCTCACGGATGATCAGATGCGCCAGCTCGTCGCATTGCCTCTTGCGCAGCGCGAACATGTTGCCGATCTGGCCGATCCATTGTCGCACGGCTTCCGCATACCGCGGTGCGTTGCGGTTCAAAACGCCGCGGGAGCGCCTGCCGAACTGGTCGGCGCTCAAGGTCGTCGCGAGCACCTTGGCGAACAGGGAGCCTTCGACGAAGAACCCTGCCTTCAGTGACTTGTCGAGTGCCTCGAGGTCGGCGAGGACGTTGCCGGAGAGCGCTTGCAGGGGAGTGCTTGCGCTTGGGCCGCCGGCGATCTGCTGCAGGCGATCGACAAACCGCTTGATGTCACCGTGACCCGCGAGCCGGAGCTTCTGCTGCTGGATCTCTGACAGGTCGCAGTCTTTCTTCAGGTCGGCGAGCTGCATTTCCAGCACCTGCTCGAGATGGCGGCGCGGGTCGGCCGTCCCGCCGAAGTGCAAAGATTTCCAACCTTTGATCGCCTGCTCGCGCTCCTGCGGGTCCTCGAGCAGGGCGATCTCTTCGAGTTGCTCGGCGGCTTTGGCGCCCACGGTGCGCTCGACCTCAACCTCGTCGTCGGAACCGCCGTCGTCTTGCGCACGCGCAGCCGGCCAGGCGGCGGCCGCCAAGATCGCGGTCGCAGCGAAAACCCAGGTCAAAAGAGATCGGTGTCGATTCATCGCGCTTGCTCATCGCCGGCTGGTGCCGGCTTCATCATCTGGGCTTTGGTCGCCAGTTTGCTGCCGCAGCAGGTTTAGGGATCGAGGATTTCGTGTCGTCTTCGAAAACAAACCCATGAAGTTCGAGCACATTCTGGGCGCGATCGTCCTTTCTGTAGGCCGACATCAAGCGCTCAACGGTTTTCCACTGGCCGTCGTCGAAGATCGGCCTGACCTTGCCTTCAGGCAGCCGCGACAACTGAAAGATGATCAAAGCGCGGTCGGACGCAGAACCGAATTGCCTGGGGGCCCTGGTTTCGGCGCGGAGCAAGCTCGCGAGCCGATCGGTTTGGCCGCTGGTGAGCTGTACGTTGCGCTCGAGCGCGGCGACGGCATTGTCGATCGCCCGCTGATAGCGCAGGCGCCTTTTCTGGTCCCTGACCTTTTCTTGCAGGGCCGCTTGTTCGGGGCCGAGCGTGGAAGCCAGCGTCTTGGAAAAAAGCGAGCCATCACCAAAGAGATCGGCGAGTGAGCGTGCCTGGCCGTATTCCATCACGGCGAGAAGGGCGGCTCGCAGCTCGCCCTCGTCGGCGCTCGAGTCACCCAACTTTTGCTCCAGGCTTTCCACCTTGTCAAGGAATCGTTTCATGTCGCCCTTGCCGGCGAGCTGGACCTTCTTGACCTGTGCTTCCGAGAGCCGGAATTCTCGCGTCGCCTCGTCGAGCCGCGCATCGAGCAGTTTCTGCAAATAAGCGCTCGGGTCGAGTGGACCGCGAAATTGTTGTTTTAGCCAGTTGTCGAACGCAGCTCGGTAACGAAGCCTCAAGGTAGTGCGTCGCGCTTCTTCGGCGAGCCAGTTCTGTTGGGCCACAATTATCGCGGCTCGCGCTGGCTCGGCGCGGGCTTTTCTTCCTCGGCATCTTCGTCCTGGCCCAAGGCGGGCGGTAAAGCGAGCCGACCGCGACCAATAACAATGGCTGGATCCTGTCCCGATGCACGCGGCTCACCGCCGGCCACAGCCAGCAGGGCTGCGAACGAGAGCCATCGCCCAGCACGTGGAAGAACGCGTTTCATCGGTGCCCGCTGCGCCTCGATTGCCACACGTCGGTCAGGTTTTAGCCTGACACGCACGACACAAGATCCTCACGTCAGGCCAAAGCCTGACCTGCGTTTAGTCCTGGTTTCTCGCCGCCCCTTTGCGCACGGCGGCCTTCACGGCCAGCGCGGCCGGGACCAAGGCCGCCGCCGGTTGAATGGCGACGGCATTGTTGGCCGCGCCCTTCACGCCGCCGGCGATCAATTGGTTTTGTCTTAGCCACTGCTCCATCATTTGAGCGTTGTTGAACTGCCGGGAGAGGAGCCGCCACTGGGCCGCGTCGAAGATCGGCTTCACCTTGGCCTCGGGCAGCTTGGCCGCCTGGAACATCAGATACGTGTAGTCAGCCCGGCCGAAGACGGGCGGCGGAGGGGTCTCGGTCACGAGCACGTCGACGAACTGCTTCCGCTGTGATTCGGTGAGTCCCAGCGCCTTGTCGACGTGCATGACGAACCACTCGACCGTCGATCTATAGCGCACAGCCGGCGCTCGTGGAGCTGGCGCTCGTAATGGACCGCCTGGTCGCTGCTCAAGATCCGCTTGATCATCTTGGCGTAGAGCGACTCTTCGTCAAAGAGGCCCGTGTTGAGCTCACCTTGCAACGGCTGAAGGTCTTGCCAGATGTTCTGGTTCATGCCGTTCTGGTTGGCCACGAACTTCCGCTTCAGCTCCTCTACTCTATCGAAGAACCGCTTGATGTCTCCCCGGCCGGCGAGCAGCAATTTTTTCTTCTGGGACTCGGTCAAGCCGCAGAGCCGCTCGAGCTCGTCGATCTTGAGTGCGAGCGCCGAATCGAGCTTGGTGCGGGTGCCGGCGGCCCCGCCGAACCGGCCAAAGACCCACTGGTCAACTTGGTCGGTATTCACATTCTGGACAATTTGCACTTCCGCGGCGACCGCCTGCGGATGGATTTGTGCTTCTGCCTCCTCCTCTTGAGCCCGCGCAACGCGCTCGGCCGGCGCGGTCGACAACAAGCACACAACCACCAACAGCCGCAACCAGAACCGAAGCATGATAGCCCCTCACCACCGCGAACCGAGCGGCGAACCGCTCCGTGCCATTTGAGTCACTTCTTGGCGGCCGCCGCTTTCGCCACTTTTTTCGGCCTCGATGCGGCGAGCCTGGACCTGGATTAAGACGTCCCCTAGCGGTGGGACGAGTCCGTTCGCCTCGACACTCGGCCCGCCGGCCGGCTCACCCAGTTCTTCCTCCAGGGCGTCGCCGTCGTTGGTAAAAGCACTCATTTGCGTGCCGAAATTCCAGAAGCCCCCCACCCTTTGCACGCTCTGCCACACCTTCTTCTGGTTGTCGCTCAACTGGTTCGTGACGTAGGGGTCGATGCCGATCGGAAAAAACCGGTTGCCGTAGAGGGCGTAGTCGAGGGAGATAACCCAAGAATCGTCCCAGTGCGCCGCCAACGATTCTGCAATCGCTGCGCGCTGTTGGTCCGACAAGACGAGCTCGCGGTCGAGCGCGTCGACGAGGTAAGCCACGCCGTGCTTCTTTTGAGATTCGCTCCGCTTCTCGACCTCGGCCTGGTAATCGGCCCACTGACGCGGCGTGAGGTCCTTCTTCATGACGGCGGCCAGTCCGTCGCGCAGGAGCTTGTTGGCGTCGGGCATCGGGGCCGGCATGATTTTTCCCTGCGCGACGTTGCGCATGCGAGGCCGCCCACGCGCCTCGGCAATCTGGGTTGCGACGTCTTTGAGAACCGCGGTGGCCTCGCGGTTGATCGTGCGGAGCTGATCGATGCCGGGCTGGCAAACCTTGCGCACGAACAGAACCTCGGCGCGAATGAGGGGGCGGCCCTGGGTCGTCATCTGCTGGATCATGGGGTCGATATTGACGGCGCCCACCATGGCCCCTCCCATCATCCCTTTCCGCTTCACGGCGACGCCCGCCTTTTCGCCAACAACGGGCGGCGGCGGTGGTGGCGCCACGCTCACGCTCGCCTGTTCGGCAACAACGGCCTGGGGCGGCGCAGGCGCGGGGGTTTTTTGCACCTGCGCAACCACGCCGGCCGACGCGATCGATGCCGCGACCAGCGCGCTTGCGGCGATTCGCAGCCGCGGCGAACTTCGCCGGCGCAAGGCGCGAGCCCTCGCCCCCGCGGGGACAGGGTGCCCCCTCGGCTCCGCTCGGGGCGGGCCGAAGGGCGGGTGAGGGGGGCGCCGACCGATCGCGCGACTGACGGCAGACCGGACGAATCGTGGCATGGTCTCGCTCATCAGGTGTCCTCGCAGCGCCTTTCACGACTGGACCGCCCGGTCGGTGGCGGCGTCGGCTCACTGGCCGCCGGAGCCGCGTTCGAGCCGGTTGAAGTACTCGTCGAGGCCCGCGCGGAATTCTTCGGGCAAGGACGGCCCGGCGTCGCCGGTGACCTGGGAGATGCCGCGGTCTTCGCGCACTTCCTTGTCGTTGACGCCGCCGCCGAAGAGGGCCAGCGCCGAGTCGAGCGTCTTGCCGTGGCCGCCGCCGCCGGGAGTCGAGCCACCGCCGCCGCCGCCCTTGGGGTTGATCCGCTTCGACTGCAAGAGCAGCTCGATCGCCTCGGTCTCGGCGGCGATCGCCGGGTCGCCGGTCTCGGGCTGAGCCAGGATCTCGGTCGCCTCGCCCATCACCTCCGAGACCTTGCCCAGCAGGCCGATCTCGTAGCCAAACTCGCTCTCGGCGTCGGGCAGCTCGCGGATCTTCTCGGCGAGCTTGTCGACCCGGTCGCCGAGCCCCTTCTGCGTGCCGGAGAGCTTGCCGCGCCTGTCGCTTGTAGCTGGTCGGCCAGGAGCGCGGGCTTGGCCTGCTCGGCGACGCGCGTCTCTTCGCGCAGGTTGACCTCGCCTTCCAGGATCTGAAGCGCTTCGAGCACCAGGGCAGGGGGGAGGCTGCTCTTCGACTTGGCGTTGCAGGTGCCGCACTACGCCGGATCGACCAGGTCTTCGGCCCAGCGGTCGAGCGTGTCGGACCAGTATTCGCACTGGGCGATCGAGAGGCCGTTTTCCTTCTTCACGTCGTCGCCCAGCTGGCGCAGGCAGCCGACGACGTCTTGCTGCCTCATCTCGTCCAGGACCGTCTTGAACCGCATGGAACCGCCGGCGCTCGAAGTAGGCGTGCATGTCGTCCATGATCAGCGAGACGTCGTGGCTGGCCTTGGCCTCTTGCTCGGACATCTCGCCCAGGACCTTGGCCGGCTCGGTCGCCGACCCGATGGCCGGCCACGCCGAAGGCCGCGCTCACCTGGTCGCTGATCCGGCCGGCGATCTTGTACTGGAGCCGCGAGGCGGCCTTGAGCCGCTTCACCAGCGTGCTCCCTTCGAGGTTGGCGAGCACGCGGTTGAGCTCGTCGGCGATCTTCTCGAACTCGGCCAGCAGGTCTTGCTGCTTGGCGACGGCCTCGTCGACCTTTTCTTCGGCGGGCGCTTCGTCTTCGGCTTGGCTTCGGCTCGGCCTTGCCGGCCAGCGTCGTCACCGGGAAGCGTGAGCCGGGGCGTCTTGCTGCTGGCTCTTGGCGCTTGGCCTGGCCTGCCTTCTCGTCGGGCGGCTGCTGCGACGATTCCCGGTCGGCGATCGTGGGAATCGCCGACGGCGGCTTCGGCTTGTCGCCGGCCTTGGGCTTCGGACGGCGACGCCTGAGCCGCCCGCCCGGACTTTGCCCGGCCATCTTGCGACCGTTGTTGGTTGCGGCGAGCGGCCATGGCCACGCTCGGGGCCTGGGCGCGCCTGCTTTCAAGAGGTCGGCGACCGACGGCATCCGGTTGCCGGCGATGTCTTTCAAGATCTGGAGCATCTCGGCCCATTTTTCCAGGCTGGCGATGCCGAACTCGGGGTTGCGCATCGCCTGCTTGATCAGGTCTTCGCCGCGCGCCGACCAGTCCCGAGAGCCGCCGGCCGTTGGCCCGCTCGGCGGCGGCCTGGTTCTCGATCTTGCGCCGGGTTTCGGGCCGGTCGAGCTCTTCGGCCGCCAGGGCCCGCAGTTGCTTGTTGGTCTCGTAAAAGCTGCATCTCCTGTCGCGCACCTCGAGCGACTGGCGATGCCACTTGCTCAGCTGCTCGGTGACCCAGATGGCGTGCTGCTCGGCGTTCAAGACATAGAACATGTAGGTCGGCGAATAGACCCGCGCGCGGCCCGGGAAGATAATCTTCGGCGAAGAGCCGCACGCCGACCGGCTGCGGCTCGATGCCCAGCGACTTGGCCGAGAACGTCCCGCTGATCTCCAGCGATTCCTTGTCGTGGCCGCCCGCGGCCAGGATGCGCTCGCCCTTGGCCGGCGTCTGAACGACCGGGTTCTCGACGCCCTGCCAGTCGATGCCGATCTGCTTGATGCCGAAATCGTCCTGCGCCCGGACCTTGAAGCTCGAGCAGCTCGGTATCGAGCACGACCTTCTGGCGCGGCAGGTCTTCGCAGACAGATCGACGGGCGCCTCGTCGTCGCGGCCGGTGATCGCGAGCACGAACGGCTCCTTGCCGGCCAGGCCGAACGTCGTCCTCCCAGCGGAACTCGAGCTTCCGCGAGCCGTCGATCTCGATCGGCGGGCTCGTGACCGCCGCGCCGCACTGGGCGATTGCGACTGGCCGTCGACCTGAGCCGCTGCGAGCTCGCGGCTGGCCGTGGCGGTGAAGGTCGCCTCGCTCCCCTGCACCAGCGAGATCGCCCCGCCGCGCACGTCCCTGCGCTCGGCTTCGGGCCGGCCCGAGATACTCCGGCAGAGTCGACCGACGCGACGACCGAGGTCAGCTCGGGCCGCAGGGTCGGCTCGATGCGCACGTCGCTCGGGTCGCGTCGCCGATCTGCGAGCCGCAGCGTGCCCGGATCGATCTGCGACGGCAGCTCGAACTCGTAACGGCCGTCGCGCAACTGGCGCCGTGACCGGGTGCTGGGCGCCAAGCTGGGCGACACCTCCTTGCGGATGCCAGACTGTGGTCTCTGGCTTGAGCGCCAGCGCGACGGTGAACGGCTCGCCGTGGGCGACGACGATCGTTGCCCGGCAGCGGCTCGAGCATCGTGAAGGTGTAGCGCGGCGCGTTGTTCCAGGGCGACGAGGAACCGCTGCCAGGCGTTGGCGGCGGCGGCCGGGAAAGAGGCCGAACAAGCCCAGCGGCGATCGCCAGGGGCACCGCCGCCAGCCAGGACCCAGAGCCGATGCCGCGGGTTCGGCACGGCGTCGCGAAAGTCACGCCGGCTGGGCGTCGTGCGCCACCTCGCGGATCGCCGCCTCGCACAGCGCGCGCGACCGCGCTTGCTCGAAATCGTTGCGGACCAGCTCGATGATCCCCAGCAACTGGTCGCCGACCCGCGGGTGCTTGCGCGCCAAGAGCCGGGCCAGTTGCTCGAGCCGGCGATGGCGCCAGACCCAGCGGTGCAGGGCCACGGGCACATTGGCGCAGGCCACCGCGGCCGTCACGAACAAGGCCAGCGCGCAGCCAGCCCGGCGTGTCCCACACCCGATCGAGGCCGAACAGCAGCAGGTAGGCGACCAGAATGCCGAAGGCCGCCGCGGCGACCGCTTCGACCATCTTGATCGTCCAGACCCGGCGGCGAAACTCGTGCAACTGCGCCTGAAGCGAATCAGGCAACCGCAGCCGATCAGGCGAATAGGCGAGGCTCATGGCGACCTCGATGGTAAAGGTTCACTCACGTCGACGACGACCGTCCGACGATTATACAAGACCGATCACCTTCCGTCCTACCCAGAAGACTCCGAACAGTGCGACCAGGGCCGCGGCCGTCACCGGATGGCACCAGAGCGGCACCCGGCGCACCAGGGGCGGCGGGTCGGGCAGCTCGGCCAGCGACCGCACCACCTCTTCGAGCTTGCTCGGCGCTCGATGACCTTGCCGCCGGTCACGCGGGCGAGCTCTTCCATCACCTCCGGCCGCGCCGGCTTGCCCACCTGCTCGGCCGCCGCGCCCTGCACGAAAAACGACGCCTCGAGCGTCGCCCCGGTCTGCTTGCAGAAGAGCGACACCCGGTGGCTGCCCGACTCGCGCGCCGTGAAACTGGCCGGTGAATTCGCCCCATTCGTCGCCCGCCGAGGTGAACCGCACCAGCTCGGCCTTGCCCGACGGGGCCGTGATCCGCGCGGTCACCTCGCCGCCGTGCAGCGGCTCGCCGCTTTGCTCCATCACGTTGGCGTGAAGCGCCAGCGTCTGGTTGCAGCCGCGGCTGGTCGGGGACGTAGTACAGCCGCATCGTTTCGCCCTTGGCCATGTTGCGCTGGTAGGCCATCCAGCGCACCACCTGGCCCCAGAAGCGATAGTGGTACTTGTCTTCGACCCCCTTGCGCCACCGCCAGGCGCCGTCGGTTCCCATGAAGAGCACCTTGCCCGCGCCGAAGGTGCGCGTGACCAGAAGCGGCAGCCGGCCGAATTCGTTGGACGCGTCCTTGTGCACGCACAGCACGTCGCTGCCGGCCTTGGCCCGCAGCACCGGCGCATACCACTGAAAGCCGGGCAGGCCCTCCCAGACCTCGGCGTTGTCGTCCTGGGTGTCGGCCAGCTTGGTGAGCAGGCTGCGGCGGCCCAGCTCGGTCAATTCGAAGTGGTTGGCGACCCGCGAGCCCCAGCCGCCCGGCTGGGCCGGGTCGAGCACGACCGGACAGAGGTCGCCCAGCTCGGTGTCCAGCAGCGAGAACTCGCGCCCCTGCCAGCCCGGCATGAACACCAGGCCGCTCGCCTGATGCTCGACCAGCCCCTTCAAGAGCCGGCACTGCTCGGTCGTCAACTGGCCGTCTTCCACGCCCGACGTCGCCCAGGAACACGACGTCGAACTTGGACAGCTCGTCGAGCCCGGCGGGGAACTGCTTGATGTAGTCCTTGTTGCCGCCGCCGACCTTGCTCAGGCCCGGGATGAAACAGCAGGCACGACAGCTCGACCCCCGGATCGCGCGAGAGTGCGTTGCGCAGGTAGCGATACTCCCACCGCGGGTACGACTCGACCACGAGCACGCGCAGCTTCTCTTCGCGAATCGAGATCGGGGCGGTCAGCTTGTTGTTGTCGGTCAGGGTTTCGTCGCCGTGCTTGGGGACCGTGAGCGTGAGCGTGAAGTCGCCGGTCGCCTTCGGCTTCCAGACCAGGGAGTCGCTGGTGCGGCTCATGGCGGCGATCCGCACTTCCTTGGACACCTCGTCGCCGTCGGAGGTGCGCAGCGTCACCGTCGTCAGATAATCGCGCGGCAGCGAGCTGTCGATCGAAAACGGGATGCGCACCGACTTGCCGGCGACGCCGAAGGTCGGCACGTCGAGGCTCAAGAGCTCGACGTCGGGCAGCCGGGTGCGGCTGCCGACCGGGACGGCGAAGATCGGCACGCCCCGCATCCGCAGCCGGGCGGCGGCCTGGACCGGCGGCGGGCCTTCGTTCCAGTCGCCGTCGGAGGCCAGCACGATGCCGCGCAGGTTGGCGAATCTTCTCCGGAGCGCGGACGAGCGGCTCGTTCAGGTCGGTGCCGTGCCCCGGGCTCGGCTCGGAGAACGGCTGGATGACCACGTTCATCCGCTCGCGCAGCTTGTTCCAGGCCGACGGGATCGACCAGCGGCGGCGATCGCCTGCGCGATGCGCGCTGCGCCGGCCGACGAGCGCCGCGGCCTGGGTCCGGTCGCGGCACGACGTCGCGCGTGTCCATGCTGGTCGAGGCGTCCCAGAGCACGGCGATCGCCGGCTTCTCCTCGGGGCGGAATTCCTCGATCCATTCGGGCTGATTGAGCAGCACGGCGACCGCGGCCACGAGCACCAGCCGCAAGAGCTCGAGCAAGCCCGATCGACGGCCGATAGCCGCTGCGCCGCCAGGCGACGAAGCAGAAGCCGGCGGTGGCCAGCACGACCACGATCGACGCCGCGATCGACCAGGGCGTCCCCAGGAACGTGAGCGATCGCGAAACACTCATGACGCGCAGCTCCCGCGGCAGCGCGGCCGCCTGGGCAGGCAGAGGGCGGCCTCGACCACCATCGCCACCATCATGGCGACCAGGAACAGCCGCCAGATCTCCTGGATCAGCGAGCCGAGGCTGCCGGCCTTGTCGTCGACCCGGGCGAAGTCGAGCCCGCGGAACAGCTCGGCCACGCGCGCGTCGGCCAGCACCGGCGCCGACGCCTCGCCGGCCGCGCGGTTGACGGCCAGCAGCCGCTCGCCGGCTGCGTAGATGCCGCGGTGAAAGCGGAAGTCGGTCGAGAGCGCCTCCTCGGCGCCGGCGACGCGCTTCCAGGTCGTCGGATCGTCGCGGGGCGGCTCGCCGGCCGTGAGCTGGCGCGTGCTCCCCAAGGCCGCCGCGCCCGCGGCCAGCGCTCGCTGGACCAGCACGTAGAAGCACGACGCCGCTCGGTCGCCAGCGACGAATCGCCGGCGGCCGGCGTCGTCGCGCAGAAATAAGCGGCCCCGCGATTGGTCGTGACCCGCGCCAGGAGCGGAGCGCCCCCCTTCAAGGTGGCCAGCGGCGTGACCTCGCCCGAAAGGCCGCAGTACTTCCTGATCTGGAGCTGGCCGACCGGCAGCGGCGCGCCGCTCTGGGTGTGGGCCAGCAGGTCTTCATCGCCCCGCCAGCTCTCGACCGGCGCTCTCGGCCTTGTCCTCGACCCAGGACGTCCAGCGCACGCCGAAGAGCTCGCCGGCCCGTGGGCTGCGCGGCGGGAAGAAGATCGCCGCACCGCCGCGGTCGACGAACGCCTGCACCTGCCTTGGCCGCGTCCGCCTCGGGCAGCGGGGCCTGCCACAGGAGGAGCGCGACCTCGTCCCAGTCGACCGCCGCGAGTTGATCGGGCGCGACCACTTCGGCCGCGCACTTGACCGCCGGGTCGGGCGCGATCGACGCGGCCAGCTCCAGCGGCCGCGCCGCCTGCGGGTCCTCGGCGACGACGATCGTGCGCCGCGGGGACCGGCTGCTCGAAGACAAACCAGAAGTCGTTGTCGGCCGGGTTGGCGTCCGCCGGAATCGAGACCCGGCCCCAGCCGCGCTCGCGCCCTTTTCGAGCGGGATGCGATGGTCCTTGAGCTCGGCCTCGGCCGCCGGCCATCTCGACCGTCACCTCGGACCGCGCCCCATCGATCTCGAACTGGACCGGGACCGATCTGCTTGGCGTCGCCGCCTCCCTCGCGCGCGAGCCGCAGCGAGACCAAGAGCTCGGCCCCGTCGGCGGTCTTCTGGCGGCGCACGTCGGTCACGCGCACCGACAGGTTGTCGGGGGCCGTCTGGGGATAGGCCAGCAGGTGGAACCGCACGCCCTGCGGGAACTCGCCGAACGCCATCGCGAAGCGCCTGCCAGCGGCCGCTCTCGGCGTTCCAGTCGTTCTCGCGGATGTCGGAGCAGATCCAGATCTCGGTCCGGCCCGCCTTGTTGGCCTTGATGTAGTCGCGCGCGGCCAGCAGCATCGCCGGCAGGTCGGCCGACGCGCTCGCCGGGCCGGCGGCGGGCGTGGTCAGGAGGTCGCCGATCGTCTCCAGCTCGCGCGGCTTGGTTGGTCGTGCTCTCGATCAAGACCCAGCGCGCCGAGCCGAGCGTCTCGAGCGTCTGCGACCAGCTGCCGCACGCCGGTCTCGCAGCTTCGAGCCGCCGCGCCGGCGCGCCGGTCTGCTGCATGCTGGGCGAGCGGTCGAGCACGACGATCGTCGTGTCGGCCCGGCCGCCGGCCGTCAGCCCCAGCCAGCCGCCGGCCAGCGGACGGCTGACCGCGAAGATCAAGCCGGCGATCGCCGCCATCCGGCACGCCATGATCAGCCACTGCCGAATCCGCGCATAGCCGCGCGACATCCGGTTGGCCGCCAGCAGAAACATCATCGCCGCCCAGCGGATCGTCTGATACCGCCGCTGGTTGATCAGGTGAATGATGATCGGCAGCGCCACCAGCGGCAGGGCCGCCAGCAGCATCGGCTGCAGGAAGCTCATCGCACGCCCTTTCGATCGCGTCCGCCCCACCAGAAACCGAATCAGCACCTGCTCATAGTCTTCGTCGATCGTCACGCGGTGATAGTCGACGGCCGATTCCAGCACCACCTGCTGCAAGTCCTGCAGATAGCCCGCGAGCGCCTTCTGGTAGCGCTCGGCGATCTCGTTGGGCTCGGCGAAGATCGACGGGCCCCCTTCCATGTCGAGAAACCGCATCGGCCGCCGGAAATCGAAGGCCAGCTCCTGCGGGTCGAGCAGATGAAAGATCGCCGCGTCGTGCTTGCGGAACCGCAGGTGCTGGAAGCAGCCACGCAGCTCTTCGGGCTCGACGAACAGGTCCGAGATGATGACGACAAGCGCCCGCTGCGCGATCGTCTCGGCCAGCTCGTGCAGCACCGGCACGAGCTGCGTCCGCCCTGCGGCTGCGCTTGCTCGAGCACGTCGAAGACGGTCATCAGGTGCGACGGATTGCGCCGCGGCGGGATGTTGCGGACGATCCCGCCGGCCACGCACGACAGCCCGACCGCGTCTCCCTGCTGGAGGGCCAGGTGCCCCAGCGCCCCGCGATCCGCCGGGCGTATTCGAGCTTGGTCATCCCGACCGAGCCGAAACCCATCGAGCCGCTGGTATCGAGCACCAGGCAGCAGCGCAGGTTGGTGTCGGCCTCGAACTCCTTGACGAAGAACCGGTCCGACCGGCCGTACGCCCGCCAGTCGAGCCGGCGGAGGTCGTCGCCCGGCACATACTTGCGATACTCGGCGAATTCGACGCTCGACCCCCGGTGCGGGCTGGGATGCCGCCCCGAGACGTCCCCTGCATCGGCCGCCGCGCCAAGAGCGGAAAGCCCGCCAGCCGCGACAGCACCCCGGGATCCAGAAAGCTTCGAGTGCGTCGGTCGGGGAACATGGTCAGAGTGGCCAGGCCTTAGTCGCTGATTCCTATTCCGTATTCTCCGTCTCCTCGACCAGCCGGCGGACGATCTTCTTGGAGTCGATGCCTTCGGCCTGGGCGGCGAACGTGGTGATGATGCGGTGCGTCAGGACGGGAACGGCGGCTTCCTGCACGTCTTCGAGCCGCACCATGTAGCTGCCGAGCAAGGCCGCGCGGGCCTTGGCGCCCAGGATCAGGTACTGGACCGCGCGCGGGCCGGCGCCCCAGGAGACCAGGGGCTTGAGCCACGCCGGGGCCGTCGAGCCGATCGGGCCGCGTCTTCCGCACCAGCCGGGCCGCGTACGAATAGATGTGGTCGGGCACCGGCACCCGGCGCACCAGGCTCTGGTGCCGGATGATCTCGGCCGGCGTCATCAGATGATCGAGCCGCGGCAGCGCCTCGCCGGTGGTCGTCCGGGCGATCTGGATCTCCTCGGCCTCCGACGGATACTCGAGCTCGATCAAGAACATGAACCGGTCGAGCTGCGCCTCGGGCAGCGGATAGGTCCCTTCCTGCTCGATCGGGTTCTGCGTCGCCAGCACCAGGAACGGCGGCTCGAGGTGAAACACCTTGCCGACCACCGTCACGTTTTGCTCCTGCATCGCCTCGAGCATGGCGGCCTGGGTCTTCGGCGGGGCGCGGTTGATCTCGTCGGCCAGGACGATGTTGGCGAAGACCGGCCCGTGCACGAACTCAAACTCGCGCCGGCCCGCCGGCCGTGTCCTGGAGGATGTCGGTCCCGGTGATGTCCATCGGCATCAAGTCGGGCGTGAACTGGATGCGGCTGAACTTGAGCGACATCGTCTCGGCCAGCTTGTTGACCATCAAGCGTCTTGGCCAGCCCGGGCACGCCCATCAAGAGCGCATGGCCGCGGGCGAAGAGGCAGATCGACAGCCGCTCGATGACGTCGTGCTGGCCGACGATGACCTTGGCCAGCTCCTTGCGCAGCCGGGCATACGCATCCCGCAGGTGATCGATCGCCTCGACGTCGTTTTCGCTCAGCCGCTCGGCGCCGGCGATTCCGGGCCCTGCGCCATGAAGACACTCCTGTTGTCGCTCAAGGAAAGCCAGGACATGCAGACCAAGAACCGGTCCCACACGCCGCGGCGCGGCAAACCCCTGACAAGTTTCCGACATTCTAGCCGTGAGGCGACCGGCAGAGAAAGGGTGCTCAACTAAAATGCTAGGAGGCCCCAGCGATCTGGCTCGGCGGTGAGCAGCCCCGGTTCACGTCAAGCGGCCGAGGCGGCCGGGGCGGCGAGGGCGTCGAGCAGGGCGTCGGCGGTCATCTCGGCGGCGTGAATGCAGTCGGGGATGCCGACGCCGTCGTAGGCGATGCCGGCCAGGTAGAGCCGGGAGTACTTGGCGAGATGGCGGCGGATGGTCGCGACGCGGTCGAGGTGGCCGAGGATGTACTGGGGCATCGACCGCGGATGGCGGCCGATCCGCGACGAAGAGCGGCTCGCCGCTGGCGCCGATCAACTCGCCCAGCTCGCGCTGGACCAGCTCGGTGACGGCGGCATCGTCGAGGTCGAACTGCTCGGGATGAGTCGCTCCGCCGATGAAGACGCGCAAGAGCACGGTGCCGGCGGGCGCCCGGTTGGGGAACTTGACGCTCAGGAACGAGACCGCCAGGATCGACCGCCCCTCGATCGCCGGCACGACCGCGCCGAAGCCGTCGAGCGGATGGCTGATCTGGTCGCGGCGGTAGGCGACGTTGACGATCACCGACGAGGCATAAGGGATCGCGCGGAGCTGGAGCGCCAGGCGCGGGTCTTCGGCGTCGAGGAACCGCGCCGCCGCGTGGGCCTCGGTCGCGACGATGACCGCGTCGGCCTCGAGCGGCGGGCCGTCCAGGAGCTCGACCAGCCAGGGCGAGGCGGGCTCGTTGCGGCTGATCCGGCGGACGGCGGTGTTGGTGCGGATGGTCCCGGCCGGCAGCGCCTGCGCCAGCGCCTTGGGCAGCGTGTCCATGCCATCGGCCAGCGTGACGAACATCCCGTAACGCGCGCCCGAGGCTTGCCGCTCGACGTGCCGAGGGCCGCGGAGCTGCGCTTCGCTCCGGCCGGCCAGGATCAGGCTGCGGTGCTCGCGCTCCATCGCCAGAAACTGCGGCAAGGTCGCCTTCAGGCTCAGGTCGTTGGGGTCGGCCGTGTAGATGCCCGCGACCAGCGGCTGGACCAGCCGGTCGAGCGCCTCGCGCCCAGCCGGCGGCGCACGAACGCCGCCAGGCTCTCCTCGGTGTCGTCGTCGCGCCGCGGGATCACCAGGTCCATCAAGAAACGGAGCTTGCCCCGCCACGAGAGGATCGGCGTGGTCAGCATCGGCATCGAGCCGCAGGGGCGCCATCAGCACGAAGCCTTCGGGCACCGGCACCAGCCGCCCGTTCCTTGACCACGAACGACCGCCGATGGCGGGCGTCGGTTTCGACCAGCTGGTCCGTGAGCCCCAGCCGCTGGCAGAGGTCGATCCCCCACGGCTTGTTGGTGATGAACGAATCGGGGCCGCCCTCGACGCTGAAACCGTCGAAGCGATCGGTCCAGATCACGCCGCCGATCCGGTCCTTGGCTTCGAGGACCGACAGCTCGACCGGCCGGCGCAACGTTCGGCGCCGCTCGTGAATCCGGTGCGCCGCCGCCAGGCCGGAGAGGCCGCCGCCGATCACGATCACGCGAGCCGATCTTCCCGAATCCGACGCACGCTCGCGCCAAAGTGGTTTGGCTCGCCTGACCGGCTGGGACCACGTAATCGATCTCGTCCCGCATCTGCGGCGAGCTTATCAACGTTGCTCGCTCCTGTCAGAGACGGTTCACCAGTTGCTTGGGTATCGCATGCAGCGCGTTGTCAAGGGGGTGGCCAGCAAGTGCGCCGGCTGGACTTTCGGATCGTTGCGAGGCAGCGCGGGTGCATGCAGCTCAGGCCCGGTTAGGCCGGCGGACGCCTCACGTTTCTCTGAAATCGTATGGACGATATCGACCAGCGCCCGCACGTGGTCGACCGGGGTTTGCGGCAGGATGCCGTGGCCGAGGTTGAAGATATGGCCGGGCCGGCCGCCGGCCTGGGCGAGGATCCGCCGGGCCTGGCGCTCGATCTCCGCCAGCGGGCGCGAGCAAGCACGACCGGGTCGAGATTCCCTTGCACGGCGACGTCGGAACCGAGTCGCTCCCAGGCTTGGTCGAGCTCGACCCGCCAGTCGAGGCCGATGACTGTCCCGCCCGCGTCGCGCTGCAGCTCCAGCAGCGACGACGTGCCGGTGCCGAAATGGATCATCGGGACCGACGGATCGAGCTGCTCGGAAGAGCCTGGCCATGTGCGGCTGGACGAACCGGCGATAGTCGTGCGGGCTCAAGGGCGCCGACCCAGCTATCGAAGACCTGGAGCGGCCTGGGCCCCGGCCGCGGCCTGGGCGTTCAGGTAGAGGGCCGTCGCGTCGGCAAGCCGCTCCAGCAGCGCATTCCAGGCCCCGGGGTCGCGGTACATGAACGTCTTGGCCTGCTCGTAATGGCGCGACCCTCCTCCCTCGATGGCGTAGCAGGCCAGGGTGAACGGAGCGCCCGCGAAGCCGATCAAGGGGATGCCGGGCGGCAGCGCGGCGCGGATCGATGCGCACGGCCTCGATCACGTAGTCGAGCGGCGCGACATCGTCGAGCGGCCGCACGCGATCGACGTCGGCGGCTGCGCGGATCGGGTTGTGGATGATCGGCCCTTCGCCCTTGGCGAACTCGAGCTCGAAGCCCAGCGGCTCGAGAATCAGCAGGATGTCGGCGAACAGGATGGCGGCATCGACGCCCAGCCGCTCGGCCGCGGTGACCGTGACCTCGGTGGCCAGCTCGGGCCGCTTGCACAGCTCCAGGAACGGAACCCTGTCGCGGACCGCCCGGTATTCGGGCATGTACCGGCCCGCCTGCCGCATCAGCCAGATCGGCGTGACCTCGGCCGGCTCGCGGCGGCAGGCCTTAAGAAATGGCGACGAGTTTCGTTGTGCTTCGATTCCCATGCAAATCGAATTGTCTCTCTTCCGCGCGAATGCCGCAAGATTTGGCCCGCTCGTCCTCCGCTTGACAGTTCGATTACCGCAAGTTATTGATTGACAGCCGGTTACGTACCTTCAGACGACACTGGCGGCGCGTGGTGTAGGATTATGGTAACAACCTGTGCGGCATTGCCGGTTGTTTCTACAATGAAAGAGGCAGTTCGGGAAACGAATCGCGCTGTGCGGCTCGGGCCATGATTTGCGCAGAAGCGAAACATCTGCTCAGAAAAGGCGGTGTGGCCTACGACCAGCCGATTTCGGCCGCGGGAAGAACGAGGATGCATGATGGAAGGTGATGGCGAGGGAATTCGGGCAAACGGTTCGGGTTTTGACTCCAAGGCGGAAGGAAACTTAGGCGGCCGCAGCGGGCCCAGGAAAAAAGCCGTGGCAAACCGAGCGCCGCGGCACAATCAATACGAGGCCGAGCCCGGCGCGGCCCGGCCCGCCGTCCGACGAACCGAAGACGAACGGATGCTCGACCGCCAGCTGCCGGTCGAGCCGGTTGCCACGCGCTAGCCGAGCTGGGAGCGTTCACTCACACCGATTCCTGGCGTGTGCTGCGGATCGAAGGCGAGTTCGTCGCGGGGATCGACGCCTTGGCCGAGATCGGGGCAGCCGTGAGCGTCTTTGGCTCGGCTCGTTTTGGCAGAGTCGCATCCCGATGTACGCCGAGGCGCGGCGGCTGGGTCAATTGCTCGCCGAGGCTGGTTTCGCCGTGATCACCGGCGGCGGACCGGGCTTGATGGAAGCCGCCAATCGCGGGGCCCAGGAGGCCGCGCGGTTACTCGATCGGCCTCAATATCGAGCTGCCGTTCGAACAGTTCGCCAATCCTTACACAAACCTGACCGTCGACTTCCGCTACTTCTTCGTGCGCAAGACGATGTTCGTGAAGTTCTCGACCGGCTTCGTCATCTTTCCGGGCGGCTTTGGCACGCTCGACGAGCTGTTTGAAGCGCTGACGCTGGTCCAGACGCACAAGATCAACCGGTTTCCGATCATTCTGTTCGGTAGAGCCTACTGGCACGGGCTGCTCGACTGGATCACCGACACCCAGCTCGGCGAAGGGCACGATCTCGCGTGAGGACCTGAACCTCTTGATCGTCACCGACTCGATCGAGGAGACCCGCGACATGCTGGTCGACTGCTATCATTCGCGGTGCTGGTCGACCTGGAAGCACTCGGTCGGCGCCCGCATGGATGCCGACCCGCCGGGAGGGCCGGCCACCGCGATCGATCCGTCCAAGGGAGCCGGCGAATAAAGAGCGGCCCGGCATTCGCCCGCTTGAACGCACCAAGAGCCGGCACAAGGACCCGACCCTTCATGCGCAATCCCTCGCCAGCGACCGTGGTTCGGAGCGGTCGAGACCCCGTCGGCGACGACCCGTTCCAAAAGGCTAGAGGTCGCCCTCGCCGGTGGCGGCCCGACGGTCGCTCTCGACTGCCTGATCGACAGCCTCACCGCATCGGGAGACTATCGAGCGCTGCTCGATGCTCTCTTGCTCAAGGCGCGGCACGAGCTCGGGCTGCCGCTGGTCACGACCGGCTCGCTTGCCGAGTTTACCCGAGCCGGCTCGCACCCAGTACGAGGAAAAATACGTCGCCGCGATTCGACTGGTCGGTTCGAAGTATCTGGACG
Source organism: uncultured Isosphaeraceae bacterium (assembly GCA_963830625.1). Taxonomy (GTDB): domain Bacteria; phylum Planctomycetota; class Planctomycetia; order Isosphaerales; family Isosphaeraceae; genus CAWHMZ01. Next base: position 536,422 of record CAWHMZ010000023.1, read on the forward strand.
CGGGCGACATTCCGACGGCGTGGGCATATTTCCGGGCGATCGCCGAGACCGAGCCGGTCGCGCAGGCCATTCGCGACTACGTGCCCGGCCGAAGACGACGAGCGACTCGGGCGCGGTCATCGAGGTCGCCTTCAATCACGGCGTCGAGCCCGAGCGCGGGTTCGAGCTGATTCTGGAGCATTACGGGACCTGCCCGGCGATCTCGGCGTTCGAGCAGTTGCCGCCGCCGACGACGGGGTGCGAACCGCGTGCGCAGGCCGCTTGATCCGCCACTTGCATCGTGAGCTGACCGCGAACCTGCGTGCCGAGATCGCCAGCCGAGGCCAGCCGCTGCCCCGCGAGGGGACCTCGATCGCGCGAGCTGGTTGAAGGGTCGCTCCTGGCTCTTCGCCGACGAGGCCTACCACATCGACGTCTCGCACCTGGCGGCCGTGGTGCGGATGTCGACGATCGTGCAACGAGCCCGAACGTGACGGCCCTGGCGGCCGATCTGACCGAGTACGGCCGTCGCCTCTCGTCCCGGTTGGTCTTCGACGGACCTCCACCATTCGAGAAGATCTTCGACGACCACAGAATGTACCTCTCTGCACTCCTGGGCTGCGACGTCGACGCGGCGGTTGCCCACTTCAAGGCGAAAGTGACCGCCGGCGCACGCGACGGCGACAGCGACTACGCCGCGCTGGCCGCTTCGGTGCTGGTTAACCTCCTGATGCACGTCGGGCGGATTGATGCCGCCATCGACGTGGCGGCCGCCCATCTCGCGGGGCTGAGCGAGGCAGCCTTGATGTGCCCGACGGTCGCGCAGCTCTGCGAGCGCGCCGGCCAGCACGCGCGGCTGGCGCAGCTTCGCGCGAGCACGGCGACCTGGTGGGCTTTACGGCCGGCTTGCTGCGGTTGTGATCGCCTGCCTCCTGAACTCTGAAGGACCACCGGGGCTACGAGCGAGTCTTCGATCTGGGTGCGGTCGCTTCGCGCAAGACATTTTCCGATCAAGCCTTATGGTTGTACCAGTCGCCTTGAGATGCCTCGATCGCGCCCACATTCCACTTCAACGGCCTCGCGAAAAAATGGCAGAAAGTGGCAGAAAGTGGCAGGTTTTTCCAATGGTTTGGGTGCCAAGTGAACGTCGGGAGACTTGAACGCCGATTTCCGCGGCCGGAAAAATAATCAACCATTTTACGATTGTCAGGGCTAGCGGTAGGTAAACACAACGGGTCGGTTTCCGAGCCAGGGGATCGGAGTCGGCTCACGGTCCAGTACCGCTTCCCGGAGGATCGGATTGTGGCTGCGGCGCTCGAAGGTGACACTGATTCGATCGTTCTGGATCCTTATCGTCCCGCCGGTCTCGACGAAGCGGCGGTAAAGCTGCTTGGGTGCGGCCTTCTCGTAACCCCGGAGCCGTGATGCAAGCCAGCGGTAGCAGCCGTTGGCGATCACGGTCAATGCGACATCGAGGTCGACGTTAAGCCGCACCTCGCTCGCCAGACAATCGAGATGAAAGAAGTTCACGCTGATGCCCAGTCCATCCTCGATGCGGTTGCGACCCGCGTAGCGGATGATCAACTCGCGGGGTGTCTCGTCAAAGTTGTTGGAGAGGAACAGCGTCGGCGCGTCGCGCCCCAACCCAGAGACGGCGAGCTGGCGGATCGGCCCCTCGTAGCCGCGCAGCTTTGCCATCTCTTCGATGTAGCGTATCTCCTGGTGGCAGCGCTTAGGGGTGTCGATGACCGCCTTCTTCCAATCCGCCTTGGGCCACTGCTGCAGGCGTCGGACGATCTGAGCTCCGCGCCGGCGAATGGTCACGAACTGGATGCCGCGCTGGTTGACGCGAGACATCTCGGCGTAGTCGATCAGCTTGGAATCGAAGTAAAGCCACTGGGGATCGGCGTCGGTGACCGCGTGCCAGAATTCGACGAAACGCATGAGCTCGCCCTTCTGGTCGGCCCGTGCCAGGTTGGCGTTGGAGTAGCACAAACAGCGGCTTTTCTGCTCCAGGGCGAAGAACGTCAACACGCTTGGCCCGGCAATCCCCCTGCGCGGCAGGTAATGCCGATCCAGGCCGGAGGGATCGCCGCGATAGGGGATTGGATGGAAATCCAGCGAGAACCCCGACGCATCGGGGAACATCACCGGGGCCAAGGCTTTGACCCAGCCTTGCAACAGCGTGCGCTGCTGCTCGCGGTGCGTCCGATATGAGTAGTCTGTGGCGAACGTTCTCTTGGGAAGAATGTTCAGGCCCGCGAACAGGCCCATGGCCTCGTCGAAGTTGAAGTCGTTTATGTGACTACGGCGTTCCTTGTCGAGCAGCTTGAGCGACAAGAGCGACAGCAACGCGGACGGCGCCGGGACCATCGCCGAGGCAGGGTATTGCGCTCGGCGACGCAGCGGTCGAAACCGAGCTTGGCCAAGAGGGGCAAAAAGAGAAAGATACCCGCCACGCGCGTCTGGAGTGTCCTCTCCGAGGCGAGACTCAGTTGTCGGCGGTCGGCGACCTCTGGCAGCTCGGGCCCGTCTTTGTCCACGGAGTACCGTTGACCGGGAGGTCGTCCTCGACCGTCGTGCAGAAAAAGGGGGGCGTGACGCCTCGCCGGCGATCAGCACGAAACCGAGACACCACCGACTTCAGCGTGGCGACCTTGTAACTGAACCGCTCGGCCACGCGAACGAGTGGCTCACCGCTCACGAAGATCGGCGCAGGGCCTCGTAACGCCGTTGGAAGGTTTGTTGAGGCTCGAGAAAGAACTCACGGCAGGGGCGGTCATCCATGACGCCAGCTCCTCAAAGTTGATTATTTTAACGGCCGAAAAGAGCGTTGAGTGTATGCATCGACGCAGCATCATGAAAGGCCACCATGAGACCGCGCGGGGCCGAGGAGCCTGGAAAACACGGACAACGCGCTGTATGCAGTGAGGTACGACCCCGAAAACCGCCGGTGCAGTAGCTCAGCCGGCGAGTGCGAATTCGGCCCCAAAAAAAATCAACCATGCGAATCCAGAACCGCGGAATTCTCCGGGAAATAGGATGCTCGTGGGCTGAAAAGGTTGATTATTTTTCCGGCCGCGGAAATCGGCGTTGAAGCAAGAACTTGGACACCAATGGTTTTCGGAACAATTTCGGCTCAAGATCTGAGTGGCGCTCGCGGATGAGTCTGCCAATTCGCCATTGCGGCGCAGGTGCCGGCCCGCGCTTGGCAGTCGTCGCGCTTTGTCGGCTTTCGCTCCCGAGAAAGCACTTCCTTTCGCGGGAGCGAAAGGCGACTTACTGGCACTCGCGTGATGCATCCAACGACGGAGGCATCTGCACCATAGATGCCACGTCACTCCATAGATGCCATAGATGCCACACGTCGCGGGTGTTGAAATCGGTGGCATCTATGGGCACGAAGAGCGCTGGAGACCGAATAAGCGCACAGCCGACAGGCGCCGTTAAATCGCTCACGCCGTCAAAACGCGCGCAACCCGGCGTTGGCCAGCTCGACGACTCACCATGGCGTTGCGTAGAGTCGGCATGTCGCGCGGTGGTTTAAGCCCGGACCAGCGTGGGCTTCGGCCACGCCGAGCTCGATGATCGGGGTCAGAGCCACGGTGAATTGCTGGGGGCGCGCGGGCCCACGTGTACCACCATCGGCGCGAGCTGCCAGACGCCATCGCCTCGGTCGACCCAGTGATAGCCGGGCGGGGCCGTCCAGATTCCGTCTTGGTGCACGGTGGCTCTGCGACCGCGGCGTTCTTCCCACAAGACGTGTGCTTCCTCGGCACGGGCGGCGAAGAAGATGAACGCCGCCAGCGCCAGATGCAACAGGCTGCCGGTCACCACGATCGCCGCAATGCCGAACGCGATGGCCAGAAACTGGCCGATCCGGGCCGCCACACTCGTCGCCCGAGCGCGACCGAGGTAGCCGCTCAGAAGCGCTCGCAGCACGCGGCCGCCGTCCATGGGGAACGCCGGGATGAGATTGAAGAGGCCCAGGCCCAAGTTGACCAGCATCAAATCCGACAAGTAACGACCCAGCCCCGTCGCCGAGCCGAGAGTGACCGCCCCGGCGGGCACCAAGAGCGCCAGTACGGCGGCAATCGCGAAGTTGACCGCCGGCCCGGCCAGCGAAATCAACAGCTCGGCGCCAGGCGCCCGAGGCAGGCGCGCCAGTCGGGCGACGCCGCCAATCGGATACAGCGTGATATCGGCCGTCTGAATCCCAAACCGGCGAGCCATCAGCGCGTGCCCTAGCTCGTGCAAGAGCACGCAGCCGAACACCGACAGCACCAGCACCAGGTTAAAAAATGAGTCTGGTCCGCCGCCAAACAATAGAAACACGGCCAGGAACGTGACGTGTACGTAAAGGTCGATCCCCGCAACCCGGCCGATTCTCCAAGATAATCGCATCGATTCCGTTGTCCTTCCTTCGGAGCGCATGGACTCCGATTTCTTTCTATATTGTACTTCGCATACGAATTGAGGAAAGTTGGAACAGACTTGGATGCGGGCATCGTTGTGCAGACAAAGCAATGGCAGGCTTTGGTTTACGTTTCCCAAGAGGCGATGACGGCTAAGAATACGAAAAGCGCCGGCAGAGAGCAGAAGAGTGGCGGGACGTTGTGGCCCGACGCAGCTTAGCGCTCAAGGATTCCCGGCCTCGGAATGACGAACCCCTTGACGGCGACGTCGAGGTGAGGCCAATTTTGCATTCCGGTCACGATCTCGTAGCCGCGCGAGTCAACGACAACGGTGTCTTGGATGCACAGCTTGAACACTCGGGCTCCACGCGAGTGCCATGCCTGGCTCGAGCACGATGGTGCTGTCGGGCCGGAAGTACGCCTCGCGCGGGTTGTATCCCAGCAGGCCGCCTTGGTAGTCAAGCGTCCACTCGTGCGGGTGCTTGAACTTTTCGTAAATGCGCTTGGCCCGGCGAAACACTTCCGATACGGCTTCACCGGGGCGGGAGAAGAAGATGCAGGTCGCGTCGACCATTGTTGCCAGTGAGTGATGCTCGCGGAATTCGTCGTCGATCGAGCCGAAAGCCACGGTGCGCGTCACCGATGCGCAAAGTCCGTGGCGACGGCCGGTGACGGTGACTGTGGCGCGGTTTCGGATCGGTGCGGCCTTGAATTTGGGCTCGCGGTATCGAGCCAGGCGATCGTCACCGGCGACGCGGAGCTCGACCGGAATGACACCCTCGCGAATGAGGCGATGCGCCAGGTGCCCGGCAACGTCGGCTTCGCGCTCGCCAGGCAAAAAGTTGCGGCACGTCGCCTCGACGTTCAGGCTCAAGGTTCGCCCCAGCTCGCGCAGCCGCTGCCGCTCGAGCGAGGTGAGCCGGCGCCTCAGGTTCCGCAACGCGTCGGATTCGCGCCGAATATGCGAACACGAGTTCATACCAAGATCGGTGGCGATCTTCTTGTTGTGGCACATTTCGGCGACGACCACAAAGGGGTCGTCGTACCACGGCCGCTCCTTGAGCTGAAACCCGAGACCCGCCAGCTCCTCCTCGAAAACGCGGCTGCTTTGCACATTGTCGGCGATCACCGAGCGGCAAGTACGGTTGACAAAGAGCAAGACCGAGCTCTGCTCGGAGCCGAGACATTGACTCAAGTCTCCGCCGGCTGTGAACCAGGCGATCGAATCGGCCAGGCCCAGCACGACGGCGTCGTGGCCGGTGGCATCGAGGAAGTCGCGGATGCGCTGGTGTTTTTCCTCGACGTCGTCGCGACGGCGTTTGACCTCTTCATCGCCGTGATCGGCGGCGGGGTCTTGCAAGGGCGGTAGCGTATCGGTGTGCGGCCGATCAGCCGCCGTATGCAACACCCGGTCAAACTCCCCGTTCAATTCGATGGCGCCGGGGATCGACGAAGTCAAGCGCGCCAACGTGAATCTCGGTCGACAACGTGGCGTCTCCCTTAAAGCATTGGCCCCCGCCACCTTGCGGGCGCCGTGTCGATTCCTTTTAAGAGTGTAGTGCGTTCGAAGGATAGGGTCTCCTAATCCTTTCAAGTTTCCCGGAGAAATTCAAGCATCTGGGGGATCAAATTTGCGTAGCGACCCGGGAAATCGAGGTTGTGTCCACCGTTGACCAGGATGAGCCGGTGCGGGACGCCGGCCGCCGCAAGCGCATTCGCCATCGCCACAGACTGGCTCATCGGGATCAATGGATCTTGCCTTCCCTGCACCAGAAGCATCGGGGGGTCGCCGGGCGCCACGTGGTCGATCGGCGAGGCCGCCGCGTAGTTCGCGGGGACCTGGGAGGGTGTCCCACCCAGGAATTGTGCGGCCGCTCGGCCGGCAAGAGGACTCTGTGCGTAAAGCGCAGCCAGTGACGTCGGAGTCGACAAGGCGATCACCGAGTCGACGGCCGCCGACACCCCGGCGCCCCCCGTTTCGTTGGAGTAGGTTCCCAGCAAAGCCGCCAGGTTCGCTCCGGCCGATTCACCGATCGCGGTAATCTGGTTGGGGTTGATGTCCAGGGCCGTGGCATTGGTCCGCACCCAGCGGACCGCGGCCTGCACGTCCTCGAAATTCACCGGCCACGTCGGCTTCCCCGGCGCCGACAGCTCATAGTTTGGTGCCACGACCACGTACCCCTGCGATACAAACGCGCTGGCGATGCGCTCACCGAAGCCCGTCTTGTTGAAACGCCGCCAGCCGCCACCATGGATCGCGATCATCACGGGCCGCCCGCCGGTCGGCGGTGACGAAGTCGGCTCGTAGACGTCGAGCTGCTCAAATTGGCCGTCGACGGTCGGGAAAGAAACGTTTGGGAACTGCGGAGCGACGGTTTCCACCGGGAGTTCGAGTCGCGCCTGCAAGACCGAGACCGTCGCAGCGTGCGCGGGCGTGCGCACAGCCGGAACCGCTGCTGACAGGAGCGCCCGCTCTTCAAGCTGACCGGCGAGCCGCGGCACGTGCCGCCGGCAGCGGCGCGTGTGTTTCCCGATGGAAGCGCGAAGCCAGGCCGGCAACGCGGCCCGCACGCGCTCGAAAGGTATGCGCAACGTCGGCGAATTCACGGTGTGCTGCTCCGTCCTGTCTCGTAGGTGCTTGCTCAGGTTGCGGCGGAGTCGGAGCGCACGCCGCTCTTTCCCTCGAGATCGAGCCAAGCCTGGCGCGCCGGGCCGTCTGACGGCGCCCCGAGTCGATTCGCTGCAAACCAAACATTCCACATATTCTCGCCAAACGCAAAGCGTTGCCAAGCGGTTCGCGCGCATTCGCCGTTTCGCCGGGCGAGCGCCGACACATACGCAACTGGTCGCCGGCGTGCTCATCTGCCGGCCCTCATCACAATTGAGTTTGACCTTACCTGAAGAAGATGGTCTGATCGGCGCGCCGGCTGGGTGTGCCGGTGTTTGCCCTCGAATTCGGGTTCAAAACGACGGCGGTCGGCTGGACAAGGAGGTCGCATGGACGCGCGCCATTCGACGAGCCCGCGGGGAACTTGGCTGCTGCTCATTGCGCTCTTGGTCGCGGCTGCGCTCTTGCGGCTCTATCATCTCCAAGGGCCGTTGCTAGACCGGCTGTACGTCAAGCAAGTTTACGTCGCGAACCTTGCCCGCCAAATCGCAGGACCGCCGTGGAATCCGATGCGCTGCCAGTTCGATTTCCTCGACGAGCATGGCAATCAAATGAAGCTTTACGAAGAGGTGCCGCTTTACGGCGCCCTCCTGGGGGGGAGCTACCACCTTTTCGGAGAACACGAGTGGCTCGGGCGGCTCATGAATCTGGTGGCCAGTCTGATAGCCATCGTGGGACTGTATCACCTGGTCCGCCAGGAATATGACGCCAAGACGGGTTTGGTGGCGGCCTTCCTCCTGGCGGTCGCACCGCTCTCAATCTTCTACGGACGCGCGGTATTGCCCGATCCATGCATGATGGCGTGCATGGTTGTATGCCTGGCTTCGTTTCGACGTTATCTTGATTCGGGCGAGCGGTTACGCTGGCTGGTGGCCACCGGGGTGGCGGGCCTTCTAGCCGGAGTCTTCAAGTACTATGGCCTGTTCATTGTCATGCCGCTGGCGGACATGGCGTATCGGCGCGGCGGCTGGCGCTACTGGTTCCGACCGCGGTTCTTGGTGTTGATAGCGGCGATTGTCATGCCGGTAACAATCTGGATCGTGGCCGTATTCGCCCAGGCCCCGAACCCGACATCGCGCACTCAGTATTTCTTCTGGCAGGAGCTCGGCGCGTTATGGAACCCTCATCTGTACGACCGCATTACATACGGGCTGTTCGTCAAGGATTGCGGCCCGGTGGCGGCGGTGTTGATCGTGCTGGGCGCGCTGGCGGCCATCATGGGCAAGGACCGGTCGCGGCCGCTCTGGGGCTGGTCGCTGACTGGGTTGTTCTTCTGGTTTCTGTTCGCTCCCAAGATGCTCGAGCACGATTATTATGAGCTGGTATTCCTGCCCGTGCTTCCCGCCTGGGGGGCGCTGGGGTGGCGGGCTCTGCAGCGGTTAGCGAGCCGTTGGCCCCGCGCGGCCGCGTGGCTACCGGCCGTCACCTTGGGCATGGCCGCGGTGGTCCATTCGCCGCTTTTCATCAGTGCGAAGTACGAGCTGGAAATCGGTCACCTGGTCGTGGCCGAGCGGCTCAAGGGACTTTGCCCAGCGGGCAGTCGGGTCATCGTGATGGGGCAGGGATTTGGCTGGGCGCAAATCCATTACAGCGGCCACCAAGGCTGGGTAGAGCAATGGTTGTCGCTGCCGTCAAGCTGGCAGGCGACGATCGAGAAATACCGCGACCTGGGTGCGGAGTACGTCGCGGTCTATTTCGACCCAACGGTGCCTCCCGCTGCCCGTGCGAGCTACGCGCCTCTCTTGACGTCGGTGCCGATCATCGAGCACCGCGTGGGCCCCTGGTTCACCCGCGGCCGCCCGTGCGAGTACTACCTCCTCAGGCTACGTGACGACGTTCGCCACCCCACCAACCGCGTCGCCGCCACCCCGCGCGAACAACGATAGACCCCTGCGAAGGACGGAACGGAACGGAAAAGGGGGACATCCCTAATTCTTTACGAAGCCTGCGCAGTTTGGTTAACTTGATCCGCCGCTTTTTCATCTGATGGCGCGGAGTATGTCGTGGGGCAGTAACGGGCGCGCACTAGGGTGCCTCGGGCACCCGTCGGGGCCTTCCCGGTCGGCGCTCGCTGTACTCCAAACCAAGGTCCTGGGCGGTTTTACGCGCCCAGTCTGCCGTTCCGAACGGCCGGCCCCGACGGACGGATTCTCGCAGCGTCTCCAGCTCGACGTCCGCCGTGGCCGAATTGACCCCCTCGACCCATAATGCACCGCGCGGCACAGTGCCCGCGACCAGCCTTATTGGTGCTTCCTCAAGTCTTGCAAGCCAGCGGAGACTCGACCACAGCCAGTCCTCCGCCCGTTCAACGAGTCCGGCTCGCAACGGGTTACGCTCGACGTAACGAAGAACTGTTAGAAGATGGTCGTCGTCCTGAACGGGAAACGCCTTGAAGCGACCCTGCCATATGTGCCCGGTTGAGGAATAATGGCTCGAATAACGCCGGACGTGCGTGGTCATCAGCCAGTGCATCCAACGGCTCAAATCGCCGTCTTCGTGCGGCCAGAGCGCAAATGGAAGTGGTTAGGCATCAGGCAATAAGCGAGAATCCGCATAGGTATGCGCAAGCTCGCCTCAGAGATTAGCCCGATAAATGCCTCGTAATCCTGCCGCTTATGGAAAACGGCCGACTTGGCGTTGCCTCGGTTGAGGACGTGGTATGTGTATCCGCCGACAGAGGCGCGAGCAGTCCGTGGCATCGTATCAGACCCGGATGATCGAACTCAGTGTTTGCTCCGAATTATCAATTCATCCGCCGCAATGAGCAATCGTCCCCTTCCACTTGACGAGACCCCTCGACAACTATCCCAGATTATCCAATCACACTTGAGAATGAGGGATATCCCATTTTTTGTCCCGCTTTTTGTTATCCAGTTTATCCTGTTCGCCTTAAGAATGAGTGATGTCCCCCTTTTTTTTCCGTCCGTCCGTTTCCGTGCTCGCCGGATTGGGTCGCGGTTAGGGACAGCCCGCGCGGCGCAGTACCTTTCACTCGCCAGGAGGGGGCGGAGCAAAGCGAGTAGCGGTGCGGCGGCCGCGGGATTTACACGGGTGAGGTTGCTCAGCTCCTCCGGATCATTCGCCAGGTCGTAGACTTCCTCTTCACCCGTCGCAAGCCAGTAGATGTACTTGTAGGTGTCGGTGCGGACCGAACGATAGGTCGGAATGTCGAGCTCCCAGCCGATTCGCATGGCGCCGCCGGGATTGAAGCCCGGATCAACGCCCCCCGTGTCGTACTCGGTAAGCAACACTTGCCGCCAGTTGGGTGCTGCTGCGTCAGACCCGCTCACCAGGAAAGGAAGCAGCGACTTGCCATCGACGTACGCCGGGATCTGCCCGCCGGCGAGCTGGATGATCGTTGGCGCGAGGTCTTGCAGCCCGACCATCTTGCTCACCGTGCCCCGCGGGATGCCAGGGCCGGCGATGTACATCGGAATGCGGATGCTCTCCTCGTACGGAGCCATCTTGTGAATAAGCCGGTGCGATCCCAGGTTGTACCCGTTGTCGGAGGTCACGATCACGATCGTGTTGTTCCACTTTCCCTGTTGGACGAGCACGTTCCGAACCGCCACCATCATGTCATCTACCGACATCAGGGAGCCCATTCGCCTGTAGTACTCTTGTTTTGCGTACGGAACGCAGGCCGATCGAACGGCGGCTGTGTCACGCAGCCAGCGTGACATGTCGGAAACGTTGCGCTGGTTGAAGTTCGCGCGGATCGGCAGCTTGCCGTTCCACTCGGCCCTGGCATAAGCCAAGTGCCGCGGCGCCGGCGGAAGGGGCAGGTGGGGGGCCGTGGGCGCCAGACAGACGAAGAACGGCTGCGCGTTCATTGCCTCGGCCTGGAGATACTTGACCGCTTCGCTGGCGAGGAAGTCGGTGACGTACGTGCCCGACGTATACCCAGAGGCAGGGCCGCCGATCCAGTAATCGGTGACTTGATAGTCGTAGCCCGTGTACATATTGTTGCCGCTGATTGCAACCCAGCGTCGCCAGCCGGGCTCGGGCTGTGTGCCGCCCCATGTCTTGCCGAAATGCGCAGTCGCATAGCCGAACTGACTCAGGTTAATCGCAAAGCTCGTCTGCAGCTCGGCGCCGAAGTGCCAGCCGCCATGGGGCCCGACGAGAGTGAACACGCCGGTGTTATGCGCCAACCTTCCCGACAAGACGGTGCAGCGCCCCGGACTGCAGATTGGTGTGGGCGAGAACGCATTGCGAAACTGCACCCCCGACGACACCATCGCGGCCGTCTGCGGCATCGCCTCCCAGTAGGGCGTGTAGGCGTCTTGATCGTCGAGCAACAAAAGCAGGATATTGGGCTGCGGCGGGATGTGGTTGAACATCTGTCCGTGGCAGTCGAGACGACGTCAAACCGCTCAGAATCAACAGCGCTATCAACGCGCGTTTCATGGATTCCGCTCTCGTCGGGGCAGTGGGTGCTCTTCATCGATGCGCGCTCGACATGCCAAACGGGCGCGGTCGCTTCCGCCTGACGGCTCGCAGACAAAGCCCTCAAATCTCGGCGGAGAGTGCTTAGTTTATCCATCTTACCACACACCACACAAGGCGCTGGTCATCGGCTACAATTTGGATCGATCTTGACGCCTCCGCCGCAGGTCGGACAACTTGGCACTTTAAGATGTGAGCCGATGGCGGTCGATTCGGTGGAACGTATCGCGGGGGCCGCCGCGATTGACAACCAGGAAGGTCGGATTGTTCGCGACGGGTCAAGGATGATGAAAGCAACAGAATCACTGGGGACGGCGCCGCGATGGGCGCGTCGACGGGTTCGATGGACGAGCCCAAGACCCACGGGCGAGCGCAAACGCCTGCCCGCCTGGCGCCGTGTGCTGCGGGGCCTCTGCATTACGTCCGCCATCGTCGGATTGAGCCTTGCGGGGCACTACTGGATGACCGTGCCGCCTACGATCGAGCCGCCATTCGAGCGGATCGTGGCGCACATGCCGGGGCCGGTCAAGGACTTTGCTCTCAAAGACCCTCAAGGCGCGGTTCACACGCGGGCGGAGTGGACGGGCCGCCCGGGAGTGGTCCTCTTTCTGATTGCGATCGACTGCCCCATCTCCAAGGCCTACGCCGGCGAGATGGCGCGCCTGGCTAAAGACTACTCACCACGCGGCGTCGCTTTCTACGGGGTTCATGCCGATCCCGGCGTCACAACCGCTGCCGCCGCGGACCACGCCGCGCGGCATGGTTTGCCGTTTCCGGTTGTTCTCGACCCGGCTCAAATTGTTGCCCGTCAGCTCGGCGCGCGGGTCACGCCCGAGGCGGTCGTGCTGGCCGATGACGGCCAGGTGCTCTACCACGGCAGGATTGACGACCGCTTTTCCGGCGATGGTTCGCGCCGGCCGCGGGTTTCCGTGCGCGAGCTCGAGAACGCGATCCGGGCGACCCTCGCCGACGAGTTGCCCCCGTTGACTTATGCCGAGCCGTTCGGTTCGCCGCTGCCTTCTCAAGGCGGCGATGGGAGCGGGGACGAGACGATCACGTTCACGCAGCACGTGGCGCCGATTCTCTGGAACAACTGCGCACGGTGCCATCGCCCTGGAGCGGTCGCGCCGTTTTCGCTGATCTCATACAAAGATGCCGCCAAACGTGCGGATTTCATTTGCGAAGTTGTTTCGAGCGGGCGCATGCCGCCGTGGAAGCCGCAGGCCGGCGCCGGCGTGTTTCGCGACGCATCCCAGCTTTCGGCTGTCGAGAAGGAGCTGCTGGAGCGCTGGGCCCAGACCGGCCGCCAGGAAGGAAACCCGGCTCTTTTGCCCCCGATGCCGCGCTTCAACGACGGCTGGCAGATCGGCGAGCCCGACGTGGTCTTGACGATGACCGAGCCGTTCCGCGTGCCTGCGAGCGGAGGCGACCCCTACTGGGCTTTTGCCCTGCCGGCGAATCTCGGCCGCGACCTGACGATCAACGCAATCGAGTTTCGGCCCGGCAACCGCCGCGTGGTTCACCACAGCCGGGTGTATCTCGATACAACCGGCGACGCCCAGCGCCGCGACCTCGCGGAGCCCGGTGCGGGATTCCCAGGATGGGGCGTCGCTCCCGGCACCATGGAACTGCCTTATCCCGGTCTCGGCGGATGGACGCCCGGCATGACCCCTCGCGCTGCGCCCGACGGCGTCGGCCGCCTTGTGCCCAATGGCTCCGACATCGTCTTTCGCATCCACTATCACCCCAGCGGCAAGCCCGAGGAGGACCGTTCCTCGATCGGCCTGTACGCGACCAAGAAACCGGTCACCAGGCACATGGCCGGGCTGGTGTTTTGCACCAACAAGATCGATATCCCGCCCGGCGACACACCGTCACTCGATCGTGATCAGCTCGCTGGGTCAAGGCTGACATTCACCTTTACACGGTGGTCCCCCACGCGCCACTACCTCGCTCGCGAGTTTCGCCTGGCGGCGACCCTCCCCGACGGGACCGCGCAGCCGCTTTTATGGATCACCGACTGGGACCTCGACTGGCAAGATCAGTACCGATATTTGAAGCCGGTGCGCTTGCCCAAGGGCACGCTCTTGACGCTGGCCGTCTCCTTCGACAACTCGGCCGATAACCCGCGCAATCCGCACAAGCCGCCTCGCCGCGTTCATTTCGGCATCGGCACCGACGACGAGATGTGTGCCTGCCACCTCGAGTTCCTGCCGGACGACCCGAGCGGATACAAGGCCTACCCACAGAAGTCGCCTTTCGGCCTGTGAGAATCGCGGGCAGGCGCAGCTCACGCGCCTGGCCGCGCCACGAGGCTTGCAGGAACGTCAGGATTTCGGGCAACAGGTCGCGGCGCTCGGGTTCCTCGACCAGGGCTTCAAAGCCGTGGCGTGCTCCCTCGACCACGATCAGTCGATTGGCGACGCCCACGCCGTCGAGCGCGCGGGCCATGCGCATCGACTGCTCGGGCGGCACCCATAAATCGTCTGTGCCGTGCAAGAGGAGCATCGGGGGATCGTCGGCGCTGACGTGCTCGATCGGCGAAGCGGTTCGGCCGACGTCCCCCAGCGGCCCCTTGCCGGTACCCAAAAAGACGCTCGACGGGTTCGTGTTCCAGATGCCTGAATTCCACGAGTGCCGGCAGGTCGAACGGGGCGTAAAAACAGACGACCGCCTGCACCCGCGCCGAGACCCCGTCCGGTGCCGGCTCGTCGGGAAGCGTGGCAAGCAAGGCCGCCAGATGCGCACCCGACGAGATGCCCAAGGCTGCAATGCGATCGGGGTCGACGTTCAGCCTCTCCGCATGCCGCCGAACCCAGCGCACCGACTCGCGCAGATCGTCCAAAACTCCCGGCCAACTGGGCGCGCCGAGTCGTGCGAGGCGGTAATCGATGACCACGACAACCAGCCCGTGCTCGGCCAACCGGGTGAACGTGTTGCGCGCGTCGAGCCGGATCAGCAATCGCGATCCCGCGATCCAACTGCCGCCATGAACGGCGATCACGGCCGGCCGCCGCTCTGGGCCGCCCCGGCCGTCAGCCGTCGGGGGCAAGTAGACGTCCAGCTTGAGGGGCTCTGAGCCGACTCGCTGGTACACCTGGTCCTTCTGCAACGTGACTCCCGCGCGCACCCATGGGGGTGGCTTCGGCGGAGGCGATCGATACCAGACCCAGGCGGTGAAAGCCGCCAATCCAAGCCAGGCGACAGTGCGGGTGGCGATTACGGCCGTTCGCATCGCGGTCATACGCCGAAGGCTCGAAAACGGTGGCGGGCAGCTCCGGCAAGCGCCAGCCCGCTCGTGCAGAGCCTCATGGTACAATGCCGGTTGCAGCGAGCGATACCCCATCTTCTGGCCCGACGACCGGGCACAACTTTCAGGAGGCGCCGATCCATGGGCCCGGAAAAGCCCCGGCTGACCCTGCTAGAGCAGCGGGAAATCGAGGCGCGGATCGTCGGACCGCTGATCCACGCGTTTGCAGGTGAACTGGGTACAGACCGTACGCTGGCCATCGTCCGCGACGTGATCGGTAAGCTGGCGCTCGAAGGCGGCCGCGAGCTTGCGTTGGCCATTGGAGAGCACACGCTCGAGGCATTCGCACGTTCTCTCGATCGGTGGCGCGAGACGGCGCGCTCGAGATTGAGATCCTCGAGCAATCGGCGTCGCGACTTGCATTCAACGTCACACGCTGCCGCTACGCCGAGATGTATCGCGCACTCGGGCTCGCCGACCTCGGGGCGAGCCTGTCGTGCCAGCGCGATTTTGCTCTGGCGCAGGGCTTCAACCCCGAGATTGAGCTCGCGCGCACCCAGACCATCATGCAAGGCGCACCTTTTTGCGACTTCCGGTTTCACATGGGACCGCAAGCCCAAGAACCCGCAGCCGGCCCCGACGACCACGCGGGTCGCGGCGATGCGCCGCGTGCGCACGACTGCTCAGATCACAGAGAACCACCGGCTCTAGCGCGCTAGGTATCATTAGCTCGGGAAACGCGTCGACCGGCTCAGCGCACCGGTGCCGGAGCGCCTGCCCTCGCGCTCTGGGCCGAGTTGCCCGCACTCGTGAGGCCGCGCTGGTCGCCGACGCTGGAATTCGCCGGTTGACCGATCTTGAACCGGCAGGCGCGACCGAGCAAGCGAATCCAAAGCTCTTTCTGCCGGTCGTTCAAGACCGCGATTGCCTGCCGCGTCAGTTCGGTGTGTTGCTCGTAAGACCAGGCGCCTTTGGCGCGCTCTGCCTGCCCCGCCTGGATGATCTGTGTGACTTTTTGTTTTTGTTCCGGGCTGAGCTCGAGCGACTCGTCCAGCATCGGGCGGCTGAGCATGGCTCCTGCGCCCTCCCACTGAAGGTCGATTTGCTCGAGCCGCGCGCGTTGGGCAGGCGAAGCGCGGTCTGCATCCGGCGCAACTCCTGATCGTCTACCTCTTTTCGCGCCTGCTCGGCCCCGTGCCCGGTTCTGCCGCGAACTTTCATGGCCCGTTCGTAAAATGCCCGCGCAGCTCGGTTGCAATGCGCAATCTGCTTGGAGTCGAGGCCCAGATCGGCTTGAACATCGGCTCGCAGCAACAGAAAGAGCGGCACCGTGCGAATCCCGAGCCGATCATCAAGCGCCTCACCGCCAGGTGCCTCGCCGCTCAATGCGACAAACGCCACGCCGAGGGCGACGATTGCACGGGCAGTCGTCTTGCCGTAACGCATTTGCAAAACCCATTTTCCGGTGAAGTGATCGCCGCTAGAGTGGCACGGCCACAGCCGGCCGCCGAAATGCCGAGTGGTCCGCGCGGCGTCCGATCGCGGTCCCTGGCCAGAAATGCGCTGTAGTTATATGCGGAGTGCGGCCGCGCACGAAGCCCAATGCGAGCGGGCGAATGGGCCGCTCACCCGCGCAGGGCCAAGCGCTGAGATCCTAACCCACCAACGGCTTCCGCTCGGTCGCGCACTCTCTGAAGAGTTGATAGCCCACGCCGAGGACGAGCGCCACAAGTAGTCCGAGACGGACGGGTAGAAGCGCCGGGTCGGTCGGCCCGATTGCGAACGGATGATCGAGAGGCAGGCGCGTGAGGGTCTCGGTCGTGGCGAAGAACATCAACAAGAAATAACTTGCCGACAAGCTGACGATTTGCACAATTCCGGAGCCGCGGCTGGCCTTTGATTGTGAACATCCCGGCCAGAACGAGAGCGAGCGTGATCAGAGTAAGCACCTGGGCGGGCGTAAATCCCTTGGTAAGCAAGAACCCCCACGAGCTGACCGTTCCCGCCAGCATCGTGTACAGGTATGCCTTGCCCGCCCAGGTCTTCGGATCGATCTTGCCGTCACGAACAAATGCCACAGCACCCAACCCGATGGGCAGGACGCTGATCGCCGTGTGGACGATGCCGAAGGTGGACATCCAGGTTCTCCCGATTCGCCGACGCTCGACGTGCGGAAAATGGCCGGCTAGCGCAGTCCGCCCGAGATGTAGAAGGACTCACCGGTGATCCACGCCGAATCGGCCGACGCCAGAAACACGGCCAGGGCGCGATGTCCTGCGGCTGGCCGATGCGGCCCAGCGGCGTTTGTGCTTCAACCTGACTGCGAAAATCGCTCTCAGTAATGCCGGAGCTGTGCGTTCCTTCCGTTTCGACCATTCCCGGGTTGATCGAGTTCACGCGGATTTTCCGCGGGCCCAGCTCCTGGGCGAGCGAGCGGGTGATCGCGTTGACCGCGGCCTTGGTGGCACTATAGACCGACGTGTTGGGCGGAGCAAGCGTGGCGACCACCGAACTGATGTTGATGATGCTGCCGCCCGCGGGGCCGAAATGCTTGACCGCTTCGCGCAACGCCAGCAGCAAACCGAGCACATTCAGGTTGAACTGCGAGTGGAAGTGCTCGGGGGTCA
The DNA here is from genome assembly GCA_963830625.1 of uncultured Isosphaeraceae bacterium. Classification (GTDB taxonomy): domain Bacteria; phylum Planctomycetota; class Planctomycetia; order Isosphaerales; family Isosphaeraceae; genus CAWHMZ01. The sequence goes on from CAWHMZ010000023.1 coordinate 553,810, forward strand.
CGCCTTCGATCGGCGAAAACTGGTAGATCCCGGCGTTATTGACCAGGATGTCCACGCCGCCGAACGCCTTCTTGGCTTCGGCGAACAGCCGAACGATGTCGGCTTCGTTGCTCAGGTCGGCCTGTACGGCCACGGCTTTCCCGCCGCGGCGGGTGATGGTTGCGACGGCCCGCTCGGCCCCTTGACGGCTCGACGCGTAGTTGACGACGACTGCGGCGCCGGCGGCGCCAAGTGCTCGGCAATCGCGGCCCCGATCCCCTTCGAGGCGCCGGTCACGATGGCTACCTTGTTGGCGAGTTTCTCGGACATGACGGTTTTCTCCGGGTTCGAGAATTTTGTACTGACCGGTATATAGTAACAATCGCGGCCCGACAGGCAAGGCCCGTAATGTACTTCTTGGTAAAAAATGGTAGAATTCGCTCAAGGAGGTTGACCCGTGCCTTCAGGCCGTCCCCGCGAGTTTGATATCGACCAAGCTCTCGACGCCGCCCTTAACGTCTTCTGGCGCAAGGGATACGAGGGGGCGACGCTGCCGGACCTGACCAGGGCGATGGGCATTAACCGGCCAAGCCTTTACGCCGCGTTCGGCAACAAAGAAACGTTGTTTCGCAAGTCCGTCGAGCGTTATGTCGAAGGCCCGGCTGCGCACATTGTGGAAGCACTCGAAGAGCCGACGGCGCGCCGCGGTGGAGCGGCTCTGGAGCGCAACCATTGATCTGACTGCCGGCCGCGCGGCCCGCGCGGCTGCTTTTTGGTGCAGGCAGCGCTCGCGTGCGGCGACGAGGCCGACTGCGTCCGCCGCGAGCTGGCGAAGCGGCGCGCGTGTGGAGACGCTGCTGCGCAAGCGATTCCAGCGCGCTATTGCCGACGGCGACCTGTCGCCGCTTACCGATCCGGCCGACCTCGCCCGGTTTGTCGCGACGGTATCGCACGGCATGGCCGTCGAGGCAGCCGGCGGCGCCACGCGTGGGGAGCTCAAGCGGGTTGCGAAGCTGGCCCTTCTGGCGTTGCCGGCGTAAATTCAGTCCTCGGCTCACTCATCCATGCCGTCGATTGCCGGTTTCGCCATGTGTACAAAGGAGCGAGCCGTGCGCTACATGGTCATCGAGCGTTTCAAGCCTGCGGCGGCGGGACCGATCTACCGCCGCGTCGCCCAGAAGGGTCGGTTGATCCCGGCCGGATTGCACTACATCGATAGCTGGGTATCGGCCGACCTCAGCAGGTGCTATCAACTCATGGAGACCGATGACAACACCCTGTTCGCGCAATGGACGCGCCACTGGGATGACCTGGTCGACTTTGAGATCGTCCCGCTGATTTCGTCGGACGAGGCTCGCGACAAAGCATTGGCCGGAACGTGATGCACGCTCCGCGCGCGAACCGGCAGCCGGCAGCGCGTGGGCTGGGTGGCGTCCAATCAAATCCCCTTTATGATCCAGACGAACGGCGGATTTCGATCAAATGATTCCACACCACCTTCGGAGGATGACCATGATCGTAGAGGTACGAAGCTACCGAATCAAGCCAGGCAAACGCGACGATTTCATCAAGTTCTTCGAGACGCGAGCGGTGCCTGCACTGCGCACGCACGGCATGAAGGTTCTCGGCCCCTTGCTCGATCTCGAGAACCCCAACAAATTCGTCTGGCTGCGCAGTTTCCCGTCGCTGGAAGAACGCGAGCTGATGAGAAACGCCTTCTATGAAGGAGAATTGTGGAAGAACGAGCTCGAACACATCGCCATGCCCATGCTCGAAAGTTATGACGTCATTCTTTGTGAAACATCACGTGGTTACGTGTTTGATGGACCTCGCGAGGAGCCGTGAGGGCGACGTTGCGTCGCACCTCGTCGCCTGAGCAGACATTCGAGCGCCGGGGCGCTGTGAACTTGAGCTTGACATGCAACCAAAAGGTTGCATAATGAAGATCGTGGACGCGGACACGGACAAGGTGTTCAAGGCGCTGGCCGATCCTAGCCGCCGGCTGTTGCTCGACCGGTTGCGCGCCGATAACGGGCAGACGCTGGGGCAGCTTTGCGAGCACCTGGACATGACTCGTCAGGCCGTGACGAAGCACCTCAAGCTGTTGGAAGAGGCGAATCTGGTCGTCACGATCTGGCGGGGCCGCGAGAAGTTGCACTACCTCAACCCGGTGCCGATCCACGAGATCGCCGAGCGCTGGATCGGCAAGTTCGAGCGGGGCCGTCTGCAGGCCCTCGCCGAGCTCAAGAAACAACTGGAAGGAGAAACCGATGGCTAGTTCGCGATTCGTTTACGTGACCTACATTCGCACGACGCCGGAGAAACTGTGGCAGGCGCTGATCGATCCCGAGTTCACCCGCCGTTACTGGGTGGAGACCTGGCAGGAATCGCGAATGGAAGCCCGGCTCATCCTGGCGGTTGATGATTCCCGACGGGCGCGTCGGCGACAGCGGCGAGATTGTGGAGATCGAGCCGCGAAGGCGGCTCGTCCTGACCTGGCGCAATGAATTCAAACCCGAGCTGCTCGAGGAAGGATATTCGCGCCTGACCTATGAGCTCGAAGAGCAGGGCGAGTCGGTCAAGCTCACTCTCATCCACGAGATCGACAAGCCCGACTCGAAGTTCATCGAAGCGGTTTCGGGCGGATGGCCGCAGATCCTGGCGAGCCTCAAGAGTCTGCTCGAAACCGGCGAATCGCTCGAAGCAACCCGCCGCTGGCCGAAGGGGATGTGACGCAGAGACCGGATGTTGCAGGGTGCCAAGGGCACAAACCAAGCCACCGCCAACGGCGCGAGGGACTCCCAAGCTAGATGGCGCTGGGCCGGCGGTCGTCGGCCCAGCTTCGTCTGGGGGTCTGCTTAGAACCGCGAGTAGCCGGCTCTTGCTTTGACAGGCCCACAATCGGCAATATGCTGTCGCAAGGCGCAGTTAGATCTCTCGCGGCGACCGGACGCTCGAAGCACATATTGTTCGCGAATTGGAGGGGAAGGATGCCCGAACGGAAGAAGAAGAAAAAAGCCTCACGTCCGAAACGCAAGCAAACCGCTGCCGAGAAGCGAGCGCGGCGCGAGCGAAAGAAGAATTTTATAATCGTTTTTATCAACGGCAAGCAGAAGAGGGTACCACGTCCTCAGTTAATTGATGGTTTGCCCGTGGACGAATTCATTGCCAGAAACGCCGATCCCATTTGGTTGCACGAAAATGGGCTCTGGGAGCACATGAGTCCTGATGCCGCACGGTCGGAACCCGAGTAACGAGGGGTCAACCTTGAACATCGATGATCGCGCGGACCATGATTGCAGTGTGATTACCAGATGAGGCGCGGTTGGGTGAAACCCGTCCCCCGCCTCGAGCGAAGCAAGGAAACTGTCGAATGCTGCCCACGTCCATCTGCCGATTGGCGATCGTGCTCGCGTTGCTGTCGCTGTCGAGCGCGGCACGGGCCCAGGGCCCGAACTATAAAAAGATTCACGAGGGCAAGCACTGGACCTGGTTTGCCCGCCAGGATCAGTTCACGCGGCACAAGGCCGACATCGAGGCTCTGTACGACTACGCCGACAAGGCGTATGAAAAGCTCTGCGAGTCGTGGGGTCTGAGGCCCCCCAGGGACAAGTACACGTTGCTCGTGTGGGAGCGAACCGGCGGCGGCTTCGCGGCCGGTAACATTGGTGAAGTGCGGGCGATCACCGGCAAGGAAAGCCCCGGTATCGGCTGCTCCTACGACGCTTTTTCGGGCTCCGACCACGGCATCAAAGCCTACTGGGCACACATCCTCATCACGCACGAGATGGTCAACCTGTTTACCGGCGCGGTGGTCAGCGGCGGGTGGCCGGTGGACTGGTGGGCCAACCACCGCAGCCCCTTTCCGCTCATGACCGCCGTCGAGATCGAGTACGCCCTTGTGCCGCAAATGGCGGTGTTCCACGAGCGGCAGGGACGTGAAGACCCGCTCGTCGGGATGTTCCTGCAACTCAAGGACCAGTTCGGCTGGGCGATGTTTCGCAAGGCATTCCGCACGGCCGTCGACGACGGGATTCACTGGGACGCGTTCGGTGCCAATCCGTCGGCGCTGCGCACGGCCTATGTTGCCGCCTATCTGCAGATCGGGCGCCCGAAGACATTTCCGGCATCCTCGGGCCGCTGGTCCCGGGGTACGATGCTCAGGCCGTCAAGGACATTGTCAAAGCTCGGTCTAAGTGGTCTGCTTTGCCCAACGAATCTTCAAAGCGCAAGGCGTTGCAATCGGCCTTCCTCAAAGGGGATTACAAGGCCGCCCTGAAATGAGCGGCTATCCTGAATTACGGCGCACCGGCCAACCGTGGACGATGTCGTAGCGTGAACTATGCTTGAGGTACGCAACGGCAAACGTGGCAATGGCGATCCCAAAGGAAACAGCAGAAAGGTGAAAGTAGTAAGTAGACCGCAGTCGAGCGGGCGACGGTCTTCTTAATCTCCTCACTACTTTCTCCGCTCTCCTGCTCTATTTTTCGGCCTCCGGCCGAAAAATCGGGGCGACCGGATTTGAACCGGTGACCTCTTGCACCCCAAGCAAGCGCGCTAATCCAAGCTGCGCTACGCCCCGATTACCTGCCAGGATAACCGCCGACGGTCAGTGCCGTCTATCCCAGGCCGGTCGATCGATTGTAGAATCCACGCAAGTCTGTCAACCCAACCCCAAGCGGAGTAAAGACTCGTGCATTTCGTCGACCGGCTGTTCACGGCGATTCGCCGAGTGGGGAATCCGGTGCTCGTCGGAATCGATCCCAGACCCGAGGAATTGCCCGACCGGCTTCCTCGACAGGTTTCCCGGCGGCCGAGACGGCGTCGCCGAGGCACTCGACCAGTTCGGCCGCGAGGTCGTCGACGTCGTCGCGCCCATGGTCGCCGCGGTCAAGTTTCAATCGCGCGTTCTACGAAGCCTACGGACCGCCCGGGAGTCGCCGCCCTGCACGCGACCGCCAGTACGCTCACGCCCAGGGACTCATCGTCATCATCGACGGCAAACGCAACGACATCGGCTCGACCGCCGAGGCCTACGCGCGCGGCTACCTGGGCAAAGTGCCGGTCGGAGGATCGTTCGAGCCGTCGTGGCAGGTCGACGCGATCACCGTCAATCCCTATCTCGGCAGCGACGGGGTCATGCCGTTCGTCAAAGTCGCGGCGCGCGAGCACAAAGGGGATCTTCGTCCTGGTGCGCACCAGCAACACCTCGGCCGGCGAGTTTCAGGACCTGTCGGTCGACGGCAAACCCCTCTATCGCCACGTGGCTGATCGGCTCAACCGATGGGCCGAGGGCTACCGCGGCGAACAGGGCTACAGCCTTGTTGGCGCAGTCGTGGGTGCGACCCGTCCCGAACAACTGGCCGAGCTGCGGCAGGCCATGCCCGGCATCGTCTTGCTCGTCCCCGGCTACGGCACCCAAGGCGGCACCGGCCGCGACGTCGCCGGCGCGTTCGACGAAAACGGCTTGGGGGCGATCATCAATAATTCGCGGGGAATCACCTTCGCCTACGAACGCCCGGCCTACCACGCCCGCTTCGGCGACGACTGGCAGTCGGCCATCGCGCAGGCCGTCCGCGACATGGTCGACGATCTGGCGGCCAATACCACCGCCGGCCGGCTGCGCGCTCCAGCCGCCGGCAGCGCCTGATCAAACTATTCGCTCGATTGATCCGTCGGCCGGTCAGACTCAAACCGATCGCGGTCGAGAAGCGTCCGGTCACATCTCGGGCAGCACGCCCCGTTTGACGGCCCGTCGAACTGCCAGGGCGCCCGTGCCCAGCATCGAGAACGGCACGACCAGCATGAACACAACACTCCAGTTGTAACCGCTCGACATGTTGGCGACCTGCCCCTCCGAAGCCGACACCGCTTCCTTGCAGTTCGGGCACGCCAGCGTCCGCGACGGGCTCGAAAGACAAAAGCCGGCTGCCATGAGCAAGGCCAAGCACAGCCTGCCGAGCGTCTGCTTCCTTCGGCCCATTGAGCACGTCCCCACGGATGGAACCATCGTGATCAGTTCGCCCAATTTTAGCTCCAACGAGGGGCGACCGTCAATCGCCGGCGATTTGGCCGGCCCTGGGGACCAGAGCGATCGCCGCTCAGAGCACGCCCCGGCCTTTGCGCTGGAACGGGTATTGAGTCACCATGAACGGCGGGCTGGTCATAAGGACCTTGACGGCGCCAAAAGTTCCCAGGCCGGTGATGGTGCCCAGGTTCGTTCGTCCGCTGCTTCTCTTGACCCTGCGCACGGTGCCCGAAAGGGTCGTGCGGCCGGGCGCAATGCCGACAAGCTCGAGCAATTCGCCATCGCCGCTCGAGTCGCGAACCTGTTCGAGGTAGCCGGGCCCGCTGAGCTTGAGTGATACCTTGTTGCCGCTCGTGTCAACGTACTGCAGTTTGTTCCCCTGGCCGAAGTAGGCCACGTAATTCGAGCCGGGCGCGCCGTTGCCGGCGCCGTCCAAGATATTGCCGGCGATGTCGCGAATCGCCGTCGGTCCGGTGCCCAGGACCTCGATCTCGAAATACTGGTTGGACGCCAGCGGCGCCGAGGGGACGATCGTGACCGTGTGCGTCACGGGATTGTAGGCCGGCGCGCCGAACGAAATCACCTGGCCTTTCGTCGCGCCGATCAACTCATAGTTCGCGGCGTCGGTGGCCAAGGCGGAATTGAGCGGTGCGTCGAAGGTCAAGTTGATGCTCGTGATCGAGTGAGCCGAGCCGCTCCAGTTCAATTGCGAAACCTCGGGGGGCGTGACGTCGGGGTCGACGTCGACGATGTGCAGCAATGACGTGGTGATCGAGCCGAGGCTTGCTCCCCCGGTTGGCGATTGAATCACGACGTTCACATAGACGTCATGGTTATTCCAAACGTCGTTGAGAACGGGCACCACGATCGTCGCGGAGGTCTGGCCCGAGGCAAACGACAAGGTCCCGGCGGTAGGAATGAAGTCGACTCCCGGCGTGGCATTGACGGTGATCGTTTGATACCCGACCGTGACCGCACCGAGCGCGCCCATCGCGCGATCGACAACCAGGACGGCCTCGCCGGCCGTGTCGGCCACGGTGTAACCGCTGGCCGCGAACTGGAGGAACCCCGGAGACTCGGCAACCCAGATCGATACGCTTGTCGATTCGTCACCGGGATCGAGCTGGTTTTCGCTGGCAGACGCACTTGCAGTCTGGTTGAAGGTGCCCGGTGTCGTGGGCGTGACCACCACGCTGACGGTCGCGCTGTGCCCGGGGCCAGAGAGCCGACCTGGACCGCGACCTGGCTGCCGGACACGCTCAGCGTCCCCTGGCTGGCGGTCCCCGAGTCGTAAAGAAACCCGCTGACCAGCGGCAGCGCGAACGAGACGTTCGACGCCGGGTCCGGCCCGGTGTTGGCGACGGTGGCCAGCAGCGTAAATGGGTATCCGGTCTGCGGGGCCGAACCTTGTGGTGCCAGCGTCACCAGCAGATTGGCCGACGGATCGACCACGACGGTCGTACTCGCGCTGTTGTTCGCCCTGTCGGGGTCGTATTGGTTGCCGCTTACCGACGCCGACAACGGCATATTGCCCGTCGCGGCCGGTTCAACAACGACCGTGATCACCGCCTTCTGGTTCGCACTCAACGAGCCCACGTCGGCCGTGAGGGCGCCTGCTTGCAGGGTCGGCGCCGGCCCGACAGTCGACTGGGCGCTCACAAACGTTGCGTCGCTCGGCAGCGGCGCGAGCACTGTCAGCCCTGTCGCGCCGGACAGACCGAGATCGGTGACCGTCAGCGTATAGTCCCAGTCGCTTTGCACGCACGGCGGTGCCGTGCCCGGAGCCAGCGCGATCGCCAGATCGGCGGCCGGCGCGACCGTCGCCGAGGCCTGGGCGGTGTTATTGGCGGAATCGGGGTCGACGTTGTCGCCCTGGATTGTGAAGCTCATTGACAGCGTGCCGGCCGCTGCCGCCTGGGGAACCACCACGATCGCGACCGTTGCTGACAGACCCGCCGGCAGCAAGCCGATGTCGACCGTCAACACTCCCTGCTCGACCGACGCTCCTGACCCCGGCGGGTTGACGGTGGCCGAGCTGAAGACCACGTCGGAGGGAAGGTCGCAGGTCACCTCGGCGTCGGGCTCATTATTGGGACCGGCGTTCGAGGCTGTGAGTGAAAAAGTCAGCGGCTGGCCCACGTAGTTGGTACCGGATGGGCCGGCAGCAAGCAGCGAGAGGTTGCTGATCCCCACAACCGGCGTTTGAATCGACGTGGTGCTGTTGGTCGGGTCGGGATTGACTTGCTGGCCCGTGACCGATGCCGTATCGGTAAGCATCGCGCCGGGTGCAGCGCTGACGGACACCTCGATCGTGAAACTCGCCGGCACGGCCGCATCGAGCTCGGCGATCGAAAGCGTCACGATTCCGTTGTTGTCGACTGGATTCACACCGTCGTAACCCGTCGCCGAGACAAACGACACGCCCTGCGGCAAGGCGTCGCTCACCACGACGCCGGTGGCGGTGCTCGGGCCGTTGTTGGTGACGGTGACCGTGTACTGGTAGTCGGTGCCGGTGACGGCTTTCGCGGCCGAACCCACGACGCCGACCGCAAGAGCGGCGGCCGGCTCGACCTGGGTCGTCACGGTCGAACTGGTGTTCATGTTGGGGTCGATGCTCGTGCTCGAGACGGTGGCGGTCTCGGTGAGCTGGCCGGCGATTTGCGGCGAGACGGTCAGCGTGAAACTCGCGTCGGCACCAACCGCCAGCGCCCCCACCGAGGCAACGACCTGGCCGTCGCTGTTCGTGACCGTCGGCCAGTTCGACGACACGTACTCCACGCCATCGGCCAGCGGCAGCGTCACCGCCACGCCGCTGGCTGCACCGGGGCCCGAGTTCGAGACGGTGATCGAATAGGTCAAGTTGCCGCCGGCCAAGACCGTGTTTTGCGTCGTCGACATCGAAATGGCGAGGTCGGCCGAAGTCACGGCCAAGGTGTTCAGCGTCAGGCTTTCCGCGGACGGATCGGGATCGGTCCCTGCGCTGGTGACCGTGGCTTGGTCGGTGAGCGTTCCCAGAAACGAGCTGCTCGTCTGCACGACGATGGTCACGGTTGCCGAGCTGCCAGGTAGTATCGATCCCAGGGAAGCCACGATCGAGCCCCCCGTGTCGCTCAGCACAAAACCCTGGCTCGCCGAGGCGTGCTCAAGCGTGACGCTGCTGGGGAGCGTGTCGGTCAAGGAAACGTCGTTTGCGAAGATGAGTCCGTGGTTGGCGACCGTCAGCGTGTAGGTGAGGTCAGCGCCGGCGAGTACGGGGCTGGGCGTACTTGTGCCTGAAAGGACCAGGTTGATCTCGCCCTGAACCGCGATATCCTCGCAAAACTCCGACGTGTCGCCGCTGGGAGACGTGGCGGTCGCCGAGATGAACTCCCCCGCGGCCACCGCCGACGGCAGCGGCACCGAGAAGGTCGCGTCGTCAACAGAGTTCGTGGTTACACTGCTCGACCCGATCAGAACCTGGCCTTCGCCAAAATCGGAGCTAGAGGGCGATTGACTTGCGAAGAACTGCACCAGGTAGGTGGTATTCGCCGCGGAATACAACGACCCGGTGACATTGATCGACGAGCCGTCGCTTTCGGCCTGGCCCAGAACAGGATAGTTCTGATAGTCGTTGGGGCCGGCCGTCCCGGGCGTGTGATTGTCGGTCGGTCCTGCGCCCAGGTTGATTCCCAGCCACGCGTTCTTGTAAATCGAATTCGAGAGGATCTCGTTGTCAACCGGGGAGGAGCCCACAAACTGCACACCCGAGTCGGTTTGACCGCTGCCGTTGTAGTCGATGACATTGGCAGCCCCCTCAACCGTCCCGCCGATCGTGTTCGACGAGCACTCGAGATTGATTCCGTTTTGAACGTTGCCCCGAGCCAGGGTCGCGGTCGAATCGGTGCCGATATCGTTGCCTTCGACCAAGACGCCCGTCAGGCTGGACTCGATGTTGATTCCATTGCCCCGATTGCTGCTGATCACGTTGCCGTCGCCTGGGTCGGTCCCGCCGATCTGAGTCTGGGAATCACCGTCGATCTGGATACCGTCGCTGCCGTTGCTCACCGCGGTCTGACCGTCGCTGCCCACCCCGATTTCGTTGTTCTCGACCGTGGTTCCGGTCGCGCTTGAGGTCAGCACCAACCCCGGCCCAACGTTGCCCGAGATCACGTTCGCGTTAGTGGCGCCGGGCATGCCAACCTGGGTATACGTTGCGCCCTCGATCACAAGGCCGCTTTCACCGTTGCCCAGCGCCGAGAGCCCGCTTGCCGTCGTGCCGAGAAAATTGCCGATGATCACGTTACTGGCGGCAGCGCCGCCGGTGGTGTCGATCACCACGCCGTTGTCGGTATTGCCCGAAATGAGGTTGCCATCCCCCGCCACCGTACCACCGATCGTGTTCGCCGACGAACCATTGATCACGATGCCGTTTTGATTGGCGGCCGCGCTCGTCCCCGACGTAGCGACCCCCAGGTAGTTCCCTTCGATGATGTTCGCGCTGCTCGATGCGTTGATCACGATCGCGGCGCCGCTGAAGTTGACAATCGCCAACCCGCGCACCGTGCTCGAGCCAGCCGACAGCGTCAGTCCGTCGCTCGACCCGCCGGCTTGCGATCCATCGATTTCGATGAGCGGCGTGCCAGCGTAATTCCCTTGCGCTTGCGTGGTACCGTCGATCAATACCGAGTTGGTGATTGCGGGAAGTCGCGGCGCTCAGCGAAATCGTGGCAGCGCTGCCGCCGCCGTTGATGTCGAAGTCGATCTCGTCGCCGCTCTGCCCGTCGGAATTCACCTGATCGATCGCCCAGCGGAGCGTGTTGGGAGCTGGGTTCGTCGGGTTGATGTCGGTTGTGTAGTAGACGGGGTATGCGTTGAGCAGCACGCGGCGCTCAATCTCTTCGCACGCGCACCGGAACGATCTCCGGCTCGGGCGTGAGCCCCGGCGCCCTTGCTTCCGTCTGCTCTCGTTCATCTTGCTGTATGCTCTTGGCAGGCCAGTCAGATCGGAGCCTATGCGAGAAGTCGTCACACCGGCAAGCGTCGCCGATCGTTGGCCCGGCAGATTCGTGCCACCGTCATCAGTTGTCTACTTATACGCCTGCAGCACGACCCTGTTTGCTCAATTCGCGACTATTTAATTATATTCGCGATGTTTGCCATAATCACGACCGGGCGAGAAGATCTTTGCCGCTCCATCCGCTACCAACCAGCAAACCCTTCGCAAGAGTGATTTTCCATGCTCTGCAATCGCGAGTCAATACTATACTGCTTGTGCGGATGCTTGAATGGCTGCTATAGACCTTAAAGGATCATGCATTGATGCATGTACACCACCATGCAGTGATCCATGCTGAATACGGCTTCAGTTGGGGCCGTACGCGGCGAGAAGGTTCACCGGCCAGTGGTACAGCATGAGATAAATGATTACGCCGGTGACCGAAACGTAGAGCCAGATGGGAAAAGTCACTTGGGCGATCGCAGCGTGCTGGGCGAATCGCTGGCGCATGGCTCGAGCAAGCGTCACGATCAAGAGTGGAACCACGCCAAGCGTCGCAAGCACGGTGTGTGAGAGCAGGATGGTCAGGTAGGTTACGCGGACGGCGCCGGTACCCTTGAAAGGGACACTGCCGGCCTTGAAGTGATAAAGCAGGTAGCTGGACAGAAAGAGCGCCGATGTGCCAACCGCCAGGAGCATGAGCGCGACGTGGCCGCGAACGGCCGGCTGCTCGAGCAGGGGAGGGCTTGCAGGTGTGGCCGACGCCAGGCGCGCATCCTGACGGATCGCGCGATCGCGCCGCCGAATCATCGTCCAACCGATAACGAGCAGCAGTGCGCACGCCGCGTTCAAGCCGGCGTTGACCGACGGCAAGGCGCCGCACCCAGCCGGGGAGCGCCGTTCGGGTTGCCGTGGCGACCAGGGACGAGACAGCGTCTTTATCCACTGAATCGTAGAACCCCGCGATGCGGCCGCGATCCACCAAGACCAGCCGGTCGCTGTGCGCAATCGCCTCCGCGCCAGAGGCGCGCTCGCTCTCGTTCGGCACCGCCAGGGCGAGCTTGAAGCGGTTCACGACCAGGTCGTAAATGTCATCCTTGTCGCCCGTCAGAAACCACCAGCGCTCCGGGTCGGCGGCAAATCGGCGGGCGTATTCCGCCAGAACCTCCGGCGTGTCATGATCGGGATCGACCGAGATGCTCACCAGCAAGACGTCGGTCTGGGCCAGGCGCTCTTGCAGCTCTTTCATCACGCCGGAGATCCGCGGGCACGACAGCGGACAGCGCGTGAAGATAAACGAGGCGACCCAGACCCGATCGGCCAGGTCGTTCTGGGTGATGGTTCGGCCGGAGCGTTCAACCAGCCGGAAGTCGCCGAGCGGCAAGCGCGTGCGTGCCCAGCTCCTGACCTGCCGGCTGAAAGGGCGCGGGCCGGCGAGCGCTCTGTGCCAGGCAGACGCATGCCGAAACGAGCACAGTGCCCAGAACGATCCGCACGCCGAGTCGATAAGACCTGCTCACGTCGAATGGACCGCCCCGCGCAAAAGGAACACCGCTCGATTCACCCCAGCTCGCCGCCCGCCGCCCTAGGCCCGCCTGCGGGCACAACGAAAACCGACTCGTCACCGGCATAGTCGTCGCTCTCTGGCTTCATCGCCATGTCGGGGCACAGGGCCAAAGTCAGGATCGTCGCCAGCACAAACGCCGGAACGATCAAGATGTACACCCACTTCCCCTCGAACTTCAGGTGCATGAAATACCAGCCGACCAGCCCCGCCTTGATCACCGCCCAGAACAGCAGCCCCAAGAGCAAGAGCCAGGAACGAATCTTTAAGAAAGTAGGCGTAGAAGTACTCGATCGCCGTCAAGACGGCCAGCGCCGCCCAGACCCTGAAGATAAGGCGCATGCGCCTCGGTCGCATGCTCTTCGGCGACTTCGGTGCTGCAAGCGGCAGTTGTCTCGGTCATTGACGTCATCCTCCGATCGCGCCGGCGACCGTCTGCCGCAGCTCGAGCGGCCGACCTGCCGAAAGCGAACCTAGATCAGAGCAGGTAGACGATCGTGAACAGGATGATCCACACCAGGTCGACGAAGTGCCAGTACAGACCGGCCAGCTCGACCGGCGCGTAGTGGTCTGGCGATGTACGCATCCGAAGAAGAGCGAGTTCGATGAAGATGACCGACAGCAGGATCACGCCGCCGGTCACGTGGGCCCCGTGAAACCCGGTCATCGTGAAGAAGCACGAGGCAAACAGGCTGACGCTCGGGCCGAAAATGCCCGGTCGCGCTGATGCCCGGCGGATAATGGTGCCCGACCATCAACTGGTAGTATTCATAGACCTGAATGCTCAGGAAGACGCTGCCGATCAAGACGGTGGCGCCCAGGAAGAAGTTGCCCCGGCCGCGCTTGCCGTCTTGAATCGCGGCGAGGGCCAGCACCATCGTCACCGACGAGCAGATCAGGACGAACGTGTTGAACGCGGTCAGGTTGATGGCCAGCGGGTTGGTGAGCTCGTCGTAGGGCAGCCGGCCACTTGTGGGTCTTGAGCTCCTCTTCCTCGACCGTCGGCTCCGGCCGCCATCGAGCGTTCGCATCGAGCTCCTCGGCCTTTTCCTTCGTGAGCCCGCTCACCAGGCCGTGAGGGACCGGTGCATCACGCTTCTCGGCCTGCCTCCTCGGTCAGGCCGGCGTCGGTATGCAGCACGTGCTCGACCTCGGCTCGTGGCTCGTTCCGGCCGACTCGATCACGACGCCCGTGCTTGTTCTCCAGTCCCTTGAGCGGCGTCGCCGGCGAGTAGAGGTTGCTGTAGGCGTCGTGCGGACTGCCGGCGCGGAGGACGATGTACGAGCCGATCAAGCCGGTGAAGAACATCACTTCCGTGGCCAGGAAGAGCCACATGGCGACCTTGCCGGGGTGACACGGGCGCGCGTCGAGCTGGGTGCGTGGCCGGGCCATGCGGGGCGGCTTCGGTCGCGGTCGAGCTGTGGGTGGCGATTGCCATCGTGATAACGACCCTCGGAGCAAGACGAAAGGAGACATGGGCTCGGCCGGCCCGTGCGGCTCGTCAGTACGGCAGCGGGATTGAGCACCAGCAGGAGCAGGATCGCGGGCAAGTAGACAAACGACGTACGGAGCAGCCGGCGGGCCCGGCGGTCGCTGACGTCGAGCCAGAACCGAGCGGCCGCAACGAGATAGACGAGTCCCAGCACAGCGGCCCCGGCGAAATAGACCGGCCCGGCCAGCCCGACCATCGCCGGCAAGAGCCCCGCGGGCACGAGCGCCAGTGCATAAGAGACGGCCTGGCAGCCCGTCATCCGTCCCGCGCGCGATCGCCGCAGCGTCAGCATCCGGAAGCCGGCACGCTCGTAATCGTCGCGATAGATCCAGGCGATCGCCAGAAAGTGCGGGAACTGCCAGAGGAACACGATCAGGAACAGGCCCACGCCTCCATGCCCAGCCGGCCGGTCGCGGCCGCCCAGCCGATCACCGGCGGCAAGGCGCCCGGGATCGGCTCCGATCACCGTGTTAAGCTGGTGACGCGTCTTGAGCGGCGTGTAGACGAAGACGTAGAGCACGAACGTCACGAGGGCGACCGCGGCCGCCAGCCGATTCGCGCCCCAGAGCAAGACCGACGTGCCCAGCACGGCGAGCAGACCGCCGAAGACCACGGCCTCCGACGGAGCCAGCCGGCCGCTGGGAAGCGCCCGTCCGGCCGTCCGCCGCATCCGGGCATCGCGGCTCGCTCCAGCCACTGGTTGAGCGCACCTGCGCCGCCGGCCACCAGGGCCGTCCCGACGAGCGTCGCCGCCAGCGATCGAGCGACGTTGCGCGCTGACCGCCGCCGCGGCCCCCAGCAGGAACCCGACGGCCGACCGTCACCAGGACCAGCGACACCAGCCGCGGCTTGGTGAGCGACAGATAGGCGGCCACCCGGCTGCGCGACCGCGGCCCAGACCGTCGTCCGGCGCGGCCGCGCCGGCACCAGCAGCGGTTGATCGATCGATGCCATGGATTTCAAGCAACCGCCTCCCAGTCCAGTCGCGGCCGGTTCGCCTGCCGCGCTCGACCGGCTCGGCGACCGACCGTCAGCGCCGACAAGAATGACCGAAACGTCCGCAGCGTCAGCACCACGGCCGCCGCCAGAACGAGCGCCCCGTTCGTCTGATGACCGGTCCGGACGACGGCCTGATAAAACGAGACCGGCCGCGGCATCCCGTCAAACGGCAAGCAGATAAGCGAGCGAGACGATCCCCAGCACGATCTGAACCGTCGACAGCAACGGCCAGCGCCCGCGCCGAGGGCACCAGCGCCGCCAGCTCCGCCGCCGGCCGTTCGACCCGCACCGCCAACCAGAGCGCATGAGCCCAGACGGCCAGCGCCAAGCATGCCATGACAGCCACAGCGCGGCCCAGGTGCCATAATGCCGCAGCCAGCTCCCCAGCGCGATCTGGGCCGCCACCAGAGCAAGAGGATCACGAGCGGACGCCGGCGCAGGTGATCGCGGTCGGCCTGCCGCGCCGGTCGCTCGTGCCACTTCCGGCCGGTCAAGACGCACGAGCGCCACCATGAGGCCGAAGAACGCCTGCCCCACGACAGCCGTGGACGGCCGCCAGGAGCGTCGAGACCTGGGTCACCCGCGTCCCGCCGAGCACGCCCTGCACGATCACCGCCACGAGCGCGAGCACGCCCAGCGCCTTCATCCACCGCCGCGCGCTCGAACAGCCAGAACCAGACCGCCAGGAACAACGGTCGCCAGCCCGACCGCCGCGCCGTAGAGCCGGTGCGTGTGCTCGACCCGCACGCCGAACGGGGCGTTCCAGAAATCGTACAGGAACATGTTGATGCCGAACGTCTGCGGCCAGTCCGGCACGGCCAGCCCGACGCGATAGGTCGTCACCGAGCCCCCGACGTAGAGCAACGGCAGGGTGAACAGCCGCGGCCGCGACCCAGCCGCCGCGAAGTGGGGGCTGCGCCGGTAAGGTCGCGGTTCTTGCCGGTCGGGGAGTTCGGAGAGCGGCGACCGGCGTCGCTCATCGCTGAGTTCACTTCCGCTCACGCCATGACCGGATCGAGCGGGCCGGCCGACGCCGGCCGCGGCACGAGTCTGCGGCAGATAGTCTTCCTCGACGCCCGGCACGCTGTATTCGTACGGGCCATGGTAGACCGTCGGAATTCGCTCGAAGTTGTAGTGCGCCGGCGGCGAGGACGTCGTCCATTCCAGCGTGTTGGCGTGCCAGGGATTGTTCGGCGGCCTTGGGCCCGGCCACCAGGCTGTAGAGGAAGTTGTAGGCGAAGATGAGCTGCGTAAGCCCGAGCAGGAAGGCGTTGATCGTCATGAACTGGTTCATGCCGACGATGCCGGCCCCTTGCAGGAACGGATAAATCGTCGGATCGGCGATCCGCCGCGGGATGGCCGTGCATCCCCACGATGTGCATCAGGAAGAACGTGCCGTTGAAGAAGATGAACGTGAGGAAGAAGTGGATGAGCCCCAGCCGTTCGTTCATCATCCGGCCGAACATCTTGGGGAACCAGAAGGAGATCGCCCCGAAGAGCGCGAACATGCTGCCGCCGAAGAGCACGTAGTGGATGTGGCCGACGATGAAGTAGGTGTCGTGGATGTGCATGTCGACGGGCGTCGCCGCCATGAAGATGCCCGACAGGCCGCCGATGATGAACATGGCCACGAACGCCATGGCGTTGAGCATCGCCGTGGTGTACTGGATGCGGCCCCCCCACATCGTGCCCAGCCAGTTGAAGACCTTGATCGCCGACGGCAGCGCGATCATCATCGTCGAGAGCATGAAGGTCGCCCCCAGGGCCGGGTTCATGCCCGACTGAAACATGTGGTGGCCCCAGACGATGAAGCCCAGCCCGGCGATCCCGGCGATCGCGAAGACCATCGGCTTGTAGCCGAAGAGCGGCTTGCGCGAGAAGGTGGCGATGATGTCGGAGACCATGCCCATCCCCGGCAGGATCATCACGTAGACCGCCGGGTGCGAATAGAACCAGAACAGGTGCTGGAACAAGAGCGGCCCGCCGCCGCCCACGACCGGCGGCGCGTTGGCCACCGTCCAGCCGACCGGGCTGAAGAAGTTGGTGCCGACCGTCCGGTCCAGGAGCTGCATGATCAAGGCCGAGGTCAAGACCGGCAGGGCGAACGCCTGCAGAATCGCCGTGATGAACATCGCCCAGACCGTCATCGGCATCCGGAACATCTTCATCCCCGGCGCGCGCAGCATCACGATCGTCGTGATGTAGTTGATCGAACCCAACAGCGACGAGATGCCCGCGCAGAGCAGCGCCAGCAGCCAGAACGTCTGGCCGTTCAGCGAGCCCGGCGTCGCCCACCGCGCGACCGTCAGGATCGGATAGCTCGTCCAGCCCGCCTCGGCCGACCCCCCTTCCACGAAGAACGAGTAGGTGATGAAGATCATCGCCGGCGGCATGAACCAGTACGAGAACATGTTCAGCTTGGGAAACGCCATGTCGCGCGCGCCGATCATGAGCGGGATCAGGAAGTTGCCGAACGCGCCGGTCAAGAGCGGGATGATCACGAAGAAGATCATGATCGTCGCGTGCATGGTGAACAGCTTGTTGTAGAACTCCGGCGGCATCTGGTAGCCGAGCGACGGGCTCGGACCAGAGCAGCCGGCTCAGGATCGGCACCGGCTTCCACGGCCAGGCGAGCTGCCAGCGGACGGCCATCGCCAGCAGGCCGCCGATCACGAAGAAGATCAAGCCCGAGAACAGGAACTGGATGCCGATGACCTTGTGATCGGTCGAGAAGACGTACTTGGTCAGGAAGAACCGGGGGGCCGGATGAATATGATCGTCGCCATGGCCGTGATCATGGTCGTGGCTCATGCCCGTGCCGGCGTGATCGCTCGTGCGGCGCCGCGTTCATGCGGCTCCGTTGGAGATGTTCGTCACTCATCCGCGTCATCTCCCCTCTGGACCGGTCGCCATGGTGAGCTGGCTCCGGTTCTGCTCGGCCAGTTGGCTCGTCGAGCCACTTCTGAAATTCCGCTTCCGTCTCATGGACCGTGACCTTGCCGCGCATCTTGTAATGGCCCCAGCCGCACAGCTCGGCGCAGACCAGCTCGTACTCGCCGGCCGTGTCGGCAGTCGAACCAGACCGGGATCGTCATGCCCGGCACGGCGTCCTGCTTGATCCGCAGCTGCGGCAGGAAGAACGAGTGGAGCACGTCGGACGACTTCAGATAGATCAGTGCCTGCTTGTTCTTGACGAAGTGCAGGTCGTTGACGGTGAACAGGTCGTCGCGGCGTGTTGAGCTTGCCGTCGGGCCCGGGATAGCGCATCACCCACTGGAACTGGCGGGCGGTGATCTCGGCCAAGGGCGGGCACCTTGGGGGCGGCGCTGCGGAACTTGATGCTCGGCCCAGGTCCCCATCTGATAGAGCGCGATGAAGACCAGGATGGCCGCCGGAATGATCGTCCAGATCACCTCGAGCCGCTGGCTGCCGTGGAAGTACTGCGGCCTGGCGGACGGGCTTGCCCTGGGCGTCGAGCTCGTCGGCGAACCGGTACGCGGCCCAGACCAGCACGATCTGCGTGCCGATGAAGACGATGCCGGTGATCCAGAGGATGATCATGAAGAGGCTGTCGATTTCCCGGCCGAAGGTCGAGACGACGTGCGTCGGGCGTGCCGGCCGTTAGCGGCAGCCACCAGTCCGGCGAGAACGGCGCGTAGACGAAGGCCAGCCACGCTCAGGATCGCGGCCAGCGGCGAAGAGGATGCTCCAGTAACGCACGGAAACGCTCCCGTTCAAGGTGTCGGCAGTTGAAGGCCTGACGCTCGATTCGCCAGATGCCGGTTGAAGGTGCCTGTTCCAGCCAGTGTGCCAGTGCCCTCGCATCGTCGATCCGGCAATCATCGAGGCCGCTGGTCGCACGCGACGACGGCCACTGTCTCGCCGCGCGGCGACCGCCGGGCCCGCGGCTGGCGGCGGCGGCGTCTCGGTCAGCAGCTCGGGCTCGTAGGGCAAGGCCAGCACGAAGTTGACCAGGTCCCAGATCTTCTTTTCATTGAGCGGCGAGGGATAGTGGGCCGGCATCTGGGCGCCGTTGATCCCCTTGGCGATCCGCCAGTAGATGTCGATCGGCCGCCGGCCGCCCTTGTAGACGCCGCGATTCAGGTTGGCCGGCCGGAGCGGGTTGCCCCAGTCGTCCGGCTTCTGGTTCCAGAGCTCCTTGAGTCTTGCTCGTCGAGCTGCGTCGACCCGGGCCTGCCGCTCGCTGGGATTGCCGCCGAAGACGACGTCGTTGAAGACGTCCTGGTTGACGAAGCTCGTCCCGTCGCCCAGGGCCAGCGACGCCGTGGCAGTCCTTGCAGTCCGACGCCAGGAACAGGTCGCGCCCGCGGAGGATGCTCTCGCGGGTCGGCGGCGTCCGCGCGATCGGCGGATTGACGACCTGCGGTCTGCGCCAGCTTCCACTTGCTGAAGACGCCGTCGGCGACCTCCTTGACGATCTCGTCGGCAAGCGCATTCGGATCGTTCTCGTCGGCGATCGGCCGCCTCTTCGATCAAGCCCAGCTCGGTCTCGCCCCGCATGCTCAGGAACATCACGTAGTCGATGACCTGCTCGATCTCGTCCCGGCTCAGGAGGGCGTCGAACGCCGGCATCGACGTCCCGTGCAGGCCGTTCGTGATCGTGCGGCGGAGGTCGTCGCGATGCGGGCGGCTTCCGGTACGGCGTCGAGGTGAACTTGAAGATCCCCTTGCGATAATCGCGCGGCAGCGGATACAAGAACGGCGCCGTCGGCCCGTCGCCGGCGCCCGAGACGCCGTGGCAGTGCAGGCAGTTCCGGCGGTAGATCGCATAGCCCCCTTCCTGGCGGTGCAGCGCGGCGGCCTCACGGCCTGCAACCTTGGTGGGAACCAGCACGCCGGCGTCTTGGTAAATCGGGACGAGCTTGGCGCTGGCCCCGTCGCCCTCTTGCATGTAGTTGCCCAGCAAGAGCCCGTCTTCCGTCAGCCCCGATCCCGCCGGCACGCGGATGCGGTTGGGCGACTCGCCGAACCAGCGCAGCAAGGCTTTGCGCACGGCAGCCTGGAGCACGGGCTTTTTGGCGAGTTCGGGGTTCTTGGTCAGCGCTGAATTCTCGACGTATTGGAGAGGGCCTTGATTCCAGGCGTCCGAGCAACCCGTCACCGCCAATACCGCCGCCGAGGCAACGACCATCGAAGCGAGACGACACCGCGACATGACGCGCAACACCTCCTAACGTCGCTTTGTCACCAGTATCACGCAGCGACACGCCCACGCCGGAATGTGGCCCCGTGCAATATCTCTCTCATGAACCGCCCGGTCCATGCAAGCGATTTCGAGGAACCCGTCGAGCGAGCCAACGACCCAGAATCCTGTTCACCGTGCGGGCGGGCAGAGGAAAGCGCCCCCGTGGAGTCGCCCTCCTCGGAATCAACTCCCTATCCGTCAAGGGCCTGAAGCCCGCGGATACGCAATTATCGTAGCGGTCGACACCTGGCGCCACAAGGTCGTGGCTGATTTCGTAGGTTTCGCTCACTCCAAAAACGATAACAATATTGAAAGAGCAACTGCAATCCCGTCGTGCTGCGTCCTCCTCGCTCCTCGGGGGAGAGGATGGCCGAAGGCCAGGTGAGGGGCGTTCAGGCCGACATCATCGGCAGGCATTGCGGTCGTGCGGCGTCCCCCTCACCCTCCCTCCGGGCACCCTCTCCCCGCGGGGGAGAGGGAAGCCTCTCTCGCGAGCCATCATGGCACAATTCACCCAATCTGCCGGGCGGTTTCTGCGCGCGGGAACGCCCACTTTGAAAAAGGGCCAGTGGGTGGCGCGCGCTGCGCCCGACCTCGTACTGGGGCGCGACCCGGCGGCCATTTCCCTCATTGCTGCTGGTCGCTCCGCTGGTACTCGTGTACGAAGCGACCGTGCTTTACTGCGGAGGCGACGCGGCGGCGAGCTTGAGCCTGCGCACCGGCGCCGACACCTGGATGCGCCGCGCCCTCTCGTCGCTCGGAGCAAACGACCACTGGCTTCTGCCCCTCCTCTTGGTGCTGATCATGTTATGCTGGCAGGTCGTGGCTTTTCGCGATTGGCGGTTTTCGCCCGGAATCCTCGCGGGAATGCTCGTCGAGAGTTTCGCGTGGGCCGTCGTGCTTCTGGGCATCAGTCGCTTGATCGACCTCGGGTTCATGCATCTCGAGCGGGCCGGGCCCATGTTTCTGGCGCTCGACGTGGGCGGCGGCCATCTGTCCGCCAGGTCTTTAATCGGTTACATCGGTGCGGGTGTCTACGAGGAAACGCTGTTTCGGTTGGTCCTGGTTCCGGTCTTCTTCGGCGCTCTGCGGCTGCTCCAGGCGCCGCACGTCGCCGCGAACACCTTGGCCGTGACGGGCTCGGCACTGCTTTTCGCGCTGGCGCACCACGCGGGCAACCCCGCCGAGCCATTCACCTAGTTCGCGTTTATCTTCCGCTGGATGGCCGGCGTGTACTTCGCCTGGGTCTTCGTGCTGCGCGGATTCGGGATTGCCGTTGGCACCCACACGTTGTACGACATCTTGGTCGGCTGGATCGCGTGGCACTCTTGAAGCCGCGCGCGGACCAGCCGGGCCTTTGCCCGTGGGGCCCCGGGCCGTGCGCATCGTTCACGTTTCCGACATTCACTTCTGGCAATACGCGCTCAACCCGCTGCGGCTCATGAGCAAGCGCATGCTGGGGATGGCCGCGCTGGCACTCGGCCGGGCGCGGCGATTTCAGCAGGAGCGCGCGGGCGAGCTGGTCGACCGGGTCAAGAGCCTTAAGCCCGATCATGTCTTGATCACCGGCGACCTGACGACGACGGCGCTTCCTGCCGAGTTCCGCGCCGCGCGGGCCGCACTCGCGGAGTGGCTGCACGATCCGGCCTGGGTGACGATCATCCCTGGAAACCACGACCGCTACACGCGCCGTGCGCACCGTTTACGGCGCTTCGAAGAGTATTTCGGCGACTTCATGGGCGGCCCTCACTTTCCCTGGCTGCGCCGGCTCGATCGAGACACGGCCATCCTGGCCTTGGATCCGACCCGCGCGGGCATTTCGGCGCGGGCTCATGGGCGAACCCCAGCTCGCCGGCGCCCTTCAGTTGCTCGCAGGCGCGCCCGCGATCGCTCGTTTGGTGGTGGCTTGCCATTATCCGGTCGGCGTGCCCGCTGAGCATCGCAGGGAGTATGTGCGCAAGCCGCTCGTCGACGCCGGACGCGTCGCGCGCTGGCTGGCCACGATCGGTCCTCACCTCTTCTGCTGCGGCCACATCCACGCCGCCTGGGCCATCTGCCCCGTGGAGGTCCCCAACCAGCTTTCGCTCTGCGCCGGCGCACCTCTTCTGCGTGACCGGAGCGGCCGGCACCCGCCCGGCTTCCTGGAGATTACCCTCGATCGCGGCGACGTCACCGTCGTGCACCACGCCTGGTCTGGATCGGGCTGGCACCTGCGTCAGTTGTACCACGCGGTCGGTTTTTTTGCGGAGGCCACGGGCCGCTAATCGGCCGTCAGGCCTGGTTCAACCGCGACCGATCTTGGGTAACAGCGCGGACCGCGGTTCGCGTCCAACACGGCTGCCGGCAGCGTCTGCTGGTCGACATGCCGGTTCTCTTGGTTATTTCGTGCGGGCGCTTTATGCAAGCGAAAATGAGAGCCTGCTGTAGCACATTAGTAATTTTTGGGCGGGGCTCGCCTCCTTAGTTCTTAGTCATTAGTCCTTAGTCCCTAGTCACCACAGGCCGAGGCGCGCGCCAAACCAAGGACCAAGGACTAAGGACCAAGGACCAAGCACGTGAATTATGAAGATAACATCGCATGCGGCACCCGCGGCACCCGCGGCACCCGGTCGGTGTAATACCTTGCCGGCAAGCGACTTCTGATGAACGAAGTGGGCGCCGCAGTGCGGCCTGATCCGGCACCCGTGCGGCAGCGCGGGGCACCTGGAGCTTCACGGAGATGCGGGTTACACGCAATTCACGGCGCGAGCCGACTTTTCCACTACGCGGTCGGGCTCTCCGCGTCACACCTGACAATCGTGATGAGACGTATTCCGTGTGAGCGTGAGGTTGTGCAGTGAACCTCGACCGTGCGCATTTGGCCGGCCAGGCGCCGAAGCATGGTGGAAAGTGCCCAGGGTGACTTTGGCCAGCCGGTCGCCGCGGTGGCGTGCGCCGGCCGAAAGCCTTCGAGTATGCCGAGCAGCTCGGTGGCGGAGCAATGGAGCGACCGGTAGGACTCGAGCGCCATGACAAGCGCGGTGACGAGCGGCGAGTCTTCAAGCTTAACCGGTTCGACCTTGATCGACACGGCAGCCAAAACAACTCTGACTGCGGCGCGAGAATTGCTTTGTTAGCCATCTGGCGCCGGCAGTGACTTCCGTGGTGGTGGGCGCCGATACGGTCGGGGCCTACGCCGTGCAGCAGCAGGAAACTCAACCCGGAGGCGGACCACCACGAAATGTTCGGTCCCCCGCCGGGGTAGACGCCACGACGGTCACGGGTCACATCCTGTACGTCGATGGCGGCGCCCATTTTGGCCGCTGGTAACGGGAGTCGAAGCCGATGCGCTACCAACCGATCGAGAACCACGGCATCGTGGGGAACATGCACACCGCCGCGTTGGTTAGCCTGGACGGGTCGGTCGATTGGCTGTGCCTGCCGCACTTCGACTCGCCCAGCGTGTTCGGGGCGATCCTCGACGCCGACAAGGGGGGGCGGTTCCGGATCGCCCCGGCCGCGACTGGCAATCTGCGCCAGAAGCAATACTACTGGCCGGACACCAACATTCTGGTCACCCGCTTCCTGCACGCCGACGGCATCGCCGAGGTCGAGGACTACATGCCGGTCGAGCCCGGGTCCGGGCCGGCTGCCCAGCTCGTCCGCCGGGTGAGGGTGGTCCGGGGGCAACTGCCGCTGGAGGTCGAGTGCCGCCCGGCGTTCGACTACGCCCGGGCGCGGCACGACACTGCGGTGAGCGCACACGGCGCCCGCTTCGACAGCGCGGGCCTGTCCTTGGGGTTGGCCTCCTCGGTCCCCCTCCGGCCCGACGGCGGCGGGGCGGTGGCCGCGTTCCCCCTCGGCGAAGGCCAGAGCGCCACGTTCGTCCTGCGGGTGATCGCCCCGGATGACCACCCCGGCAGGTGCCCCGGGACCGGGGAGGCCGAGGACTGGTTCCGCGAGACGGTCGCCTACTGGCAGCGATGGGCGGCCCGCTGTACCTACCAGGGCCGGTGGCGCGAGACGGTCCTGCGCTCGGCCCTGGCTCTCAAACTGCTCACATACCAGCCGACCGGGGCGATCGTCGCCGCCCCGACCAGCAGCCTGCCGGAGGGGATCGGCGGGGTGCGGAACTGGGACGACCGCTACACCTGGATCCGCGACGCCGCCTTCACGGTGTACGCCTTCCTGCGGATCGGGTTCACCGAGGAGGCGGCTCAGTTCCGGGACTGGCTGACCGCTCGCTACAAGGAGCGCGACTCGCACGGCGACGGGCCGCTGCAACTCATGTACGCGATCGACGGCCGGTCCGACCTCGCCGAAGAGGAGTTGCCGCACCTCGACGGCTACATGGGGTCGAGGCCGGTTCGGATCGGCAACGCCGCCCACGGGCAGCTCCAACTGGACATCTACGGCGAGTTGCTGGACGCGGCCTACCTTTTCAACAAGTATGTCGCCCCGATCGGCTACGATGGCTGGAGGCACGTCCGCGACCTGGTGGATTGGGTTGCCCACAACTGGGAACGGGAGGATGAGGGCATCTGGGAGGTGCGCGGCGGGCGGCGGCACTTCGTCTACTCGAAGTTCATGTGCTGGGTGGCGCTGGACCGCGGACTGCGGCTGGCGGACAAGCGCTCTTTACCGGCCGACCGGGCCGCCTGGCTGAAGGCCCGCGACGCGGTCTACGAGGAGGTGATGGCGAAAGGGTGGAGCGAGGCGCGGGGGTCGTTCGTGCAGTCGTTCGGCTCCGACGCCCTGGACGCCTCCGTCCTCCTCATGCCGCTGACCTTCTTCACTGCCCCCAACGACCCGCGCATGCTGGCCACGGTGGACGCGATCCGCGCGCCGGCCGCCCAGGGCGGGCTGGCCGCCGACGGGCTGGTCTACCGCTACGACCCGAAGGCCGCGCCGGACGGGCTGCCGGGCGTGGAGGGGACGTTCAACATATGCAGCTTCTGGCTGGTGGAGGCGCTGACCCGGGCTGGGCGGACCGACCCACGCCGCTTGGACGAGGCCCGCCTGTTGTTCGAGCAGATGCTGGGATACGGCAACCACCTCGGACTGTACGCCGAGCAGACGGGGCCGAGCGGCGAGGCCCTGGGCAACTTCCCGCAGGCCTTCACCCACCTGGCGCTGATCAGCGCTGCCTTCAACCTCGACCGGGCCCTCGCCGGCCGGACCAGTTGACGCACGCGGCCAGGTGCGACCCTGCTGGGATGGGGTGACTATGGCCCTTGTCGTGCAGGGCCGGCCGGTCGTGCTGGCGACATGCATTGCATGACGTCGAGGACACGCATTGCATTGTAAGTGCGATTGCCCTCGGGATGAGAACCGTTGACCGAACCTCAGTGCAAGGTCGAAGGGAACAAGTGGCATCACGACGGTAAGCTGAGCAACGACCTGACCATCGAAGAGGTGTGGGAGCGGGTGGAGAGGAAGTGAGGCCTAGTCCCCCCCTCGCAGGATCGCCGAGAACGCACTTGGCTGCGGCAGGGTCATGATCGCCCGGAAGGCCAGCGGGGCCCGGTGGGCGTAGTGGCGATACGTGATCCCGCCGACCGAATGGCCCAGGATCTCGCCCGACGACTCGCTTCACGGACCGGCGATTTCCGATCCCAGATCACAGGCGCCAGAGGATCGGTTCGTGGTCCAGCGTGGACCTCCAGACGGTCCCGGTATCAACGCCGTAGTGCGCCGCTGGGCGGAGCGGTACCGGCGCAGGACCCGGGAGGCCCGGCGCTGCCAGACGCGGTGGTGGCCGAGCACGTCGCGGACGTGCTCGGCCGTGTTGACCCCGTCGGGGGAGCAAGCGACAATGCAAGGGATTCGCGTCGGGCGACCGGGGCCGAAATCGCCCGAGGCGCGCCGGGCCTCGGGCGGGGTGGCCATCGCCGGCGTAGCGCTGGGACAGGACCGGCGACCGGCCGACGCGGGCCGGACGCCGTGAACGGGTCCCGGCCGAGGTGCACGACGGCCTGAGCGCGACGCTCCAACCCCCACGGGGCGAGGCCCCGACGAATGGACGACCCAGAGAACCGGGAGTCGACGGTCCACGAGCCGGTCGCCGCGGGCGACCCAGGCCTGACCGTTCCGCTCAACGGCGACGACCCGGGGCGGGTCGTCGCTGGGGCGCACGGCGAGACGATCCCCGACGAGGGGGTCGCCCCCCCCTTGCCGACGATCCAGGGCTGGGCCCAGGACCTGACCGTCGCCCACCTCCCGACAGGGCCGAACACCTCGGGCGGCGCCCGCGACGCGGCTCGCATCGAGGCCAAGATCGCCTCCCTCCGGGCCGCCGAGGCGGCCGACGTCGGCCGGGGCCTGCCGCAGGTGCCAGGCTACGTGATCGTCGGGGAGCTGGGCCGGGGCGGCATGGGTGTCGTCTACAAGGCGCGCCAGGTCAACCTGAACCGGATCTGCGCCTTGAAGATGATCCTGGCCGGCGCCCACGCCGGGCCCGAGGCCACGGCGCGCTTTCTCTCCGAGGCCGAGACGGTCGCGCGACTGGAGCACCCGGCGATCGTCCAGATCCACCACCTGGGCGAGCACGACGGCCGGCCCTACCTGGAGCTCGAGTACGTCGACGGCGGCAGTCTCGACGATCGCAGCGACGGCACCCCGCTGCCGGCCGACGAGGCGGCCGAGCTGGTGGAGGCCCTGGCCCGGGCGATCCACTTCTCGCACGGCCTGGGCGTTGTCCACCGCGACCTCAAGCCCTCGAATATCCTGCTGACCCGCGACGGCCGCGCCAAGATCGCCGACTTCGGCCTGGCCAAGATGCTCGACACAGACAGCCGGATCACGGGGTCGGACCTGATCCTGGGGACCCCCAGTTACATGGCCCCCGAGCAGGCCAGTGGCGACGCGAAGCGGGCCAGCCCGTCGGCCGACATCTACGCCCTGGGGGCGATCCTCTACGCCCTCCTCACAGGTCGCCCGCCGTTCCGCGCGGCGACGATCCCCGAGACGCTCCGGCAGGTCCGGGAGGAGGCCCCCGTCCCCCCGTGCCGCCTCCAGCCCTCGTTGCCGCGCGACTCCGAGACGATCGCCCTGAAGTGCCTCCAGAAGCGCCCCGCCGACCGCTACGCCACGGCAGAGGCCCTCGCGGAGGACCTGCGCCGCTTCCGCGCCCGTGAGCCGATCCTGGCCCGCCCGATCCCCGCCTGGGAGCGGGGGCTCAAGTGGGCGCGGCGCCGCCCCTGGGCGGCCGGGATGGCCGCAGCCCTGCTCGCCTGCGTGCTCGGCCTGCTGGGGCTGGGGGTCTACTCGTACCGGCGGATCAGCCGGAGCCTGGAGGCCGAGAGGCTGGCCAACACGAAGGCCCAGGAGGCCCGCGCCACCGCCGAGGCCGAGACGTATCGCGCCCTGGTCAACGACGTCGCGGCCCTTCGCCTGGGGCGTCGCTCGGGCTGGCGCGACGAGGCCTTGCGGGACCTCAAACGGACGGCCTCGATGGACGTCCCGAGGCGGGACGTCGTCGCCTTGCGAACCGACGCGGTCCAGTGCCTCGGCGAGATCGACGTTCGTGAGGTCGCCCGATTCGTCGGCCACGGCGGGGGCGTCCGCTCGCTCGACTTCAGCCCCGACGGCCAAACCCTGGCGGTCGCCGACTACGACGGCCACCTGCGGCTCTGGGACGTCCCCCGGGCGCGACACCTTCGTGTCATCGACGACCCGGGCGTCAATCACCCGCTCCAGTACAGCGAGGAGGCGCCCTTGCCCGTCGTGCGATTCCGGCCCGGGGGCGGCCTGGCCTTCGGCACCTGGGGCCGCCGCGTCGCGTGGCTCGACACCCCCGAATCGACGGCGATCGAGACGAAGGCGACCGCCGAAGCCCAGCCCTGCGGGCTCGCCTTCGACGCGCAGGGCCGGTCGATGGCGGTCGGCTGGTCGGACGGGCGGATCACGGTCCACGACGCCGAGTCCGGCGCCATCGGCCGCGTGATCCTCACGACCGCCAGCGGGCCTTTCAACCCGGTGGCCCTCAGCCCCGACGGCGGCTGGGTGGCCGGCCTGGGGACGGACCGCGAGGTCTGGCTCTACCGCGTCGGTTTTTCGGAGGGGTCGGCCCGCCTGGGCAAGCATGCCGACGCCATCCGCTCCTTCGCCTTCAGACCCGATGGCCGGACGCTCGCCTCCGCCTCCAGCGACAACACGGTCAAGCTGTGGGACGTTGAGCGCCGCGAGGAATACGCCACCCTCCGGGGCCACACCGCTCGGCTCAACGCGGTCGCCTTCCACCCCGACGGCGACATCGTCGCGTCGGCCAGCGACGACGAGACGGTCCGCCTCTGGGACGCGCGGACCGGCGTGGTGATCCTGGTCCTCCGCCCCGGGATCGGCTCCGTCCTCTCGGTGGCTTTCAGCCCCGACGGATCCCGGCTCGCCTACGGCCACGACACGGTCGGCGTCAGCGAGATCAGTGGCCTGCGCGAGCGGCGATCGCTGCCGGGGCACACCTACGAAGTCCCCGACGTCGCCTTCCACCAAGTCGAGCCGTGGCTCGTCTCCGGGTCCGCCAACCACGAGATCCACCTGTGGGACGCTCGGTCCGGCCGCCTGCTCCGCCGCTGGCTCTGCGACCTCGGGCGCCAGCGCACGTTCGAGTGCCTGGCATTGAGCCCCGTCGGCCGCCTGCTCGCAGTCGGGTCGGGCAGCTACGACGGCATCCTCGCCCCTGACTTCTCCGTCCGGCTCTGGGGCCTCGACGACGGGCCGCCCGGCCTCCCCCTGGCGGGGCACGAGGCGCCCGTCACGGCCCTTGCCTTCGACCCGGACGGGGCCCGGCTCGCCTCGGGGGCCCGCGACGGGGCCGTGATCGTCTGGGACGCCCGATCCCGTCAGGTGGTTTGGCGCGTGCAGGCCGACAACACGCCCGTCCGGTCGGTCCTCTTCCTCGACCGGGGGGCTCGACTACTCGTCGGGTCGCGGGGCGGCCTGGTCGCCGTCTACGACCTGAAATCGACCGCGCCGATCCGCAGCCGCCACCTCGAGGGGGGGGTGTCGCAACTCGCCGTCGCTCCCGGCGACGGCTTCGCGGTGGTCGGCGGGGCCCGCGGCGACCTGCTGACGCTGGATCTCCGCAGCCTCAACACCGCCCGCGAGCAGGCCAAGGCCCACGACGGCGAGGTCCGCGGGGTCGCCCTGTCACGCGACGGTTCCCTGCTCGCGACCGGCGGCGATGACCGGCGGGTGGTCGTACGCGACCCCCGGACGCTCGAGGAACGGTTCTCGTTCCCGCCGCTCGACGGCACGGTTTATCGCCTGGCCTTCAGCCCAGACGGCGGCCGCCTGGCGATCGCGGGGATCGAGCAGCGGCTCACCCTCTGGGACCTCGACGGGCTGCGGACCCGGTTGGCCACGATCGGCCTCTCCTGGAGGCCCAACGAGCCACCTCCTTCCGGGGTCGCCCAGGCCGGGCCGGCCGTCGAAGTCATGGCGCCGAAGACCGCGGTAGGGGAGGCCTGGGACCTGATGGGTGAGGGCGAACGCCTCCGCAACGAGCGTCGCCCGGAGGATGCCCTCGGGCCCTACGAGCGGGCCCTGCGGATCTGGGAGGGGATCGTCCGCGATCGGCCCACGATCCCCTTCTTCCGTGCCGAGTTGGCCGCCACCCTCGCCGCGATCGCCTCGATCCACCAGCAAGGGGGACGCCGCGAGGAGGCCAGGGACGCCTGGCGACGGACGCTCGACCTCGGCGTCCCGCCCCGCGACGGCGACGCGCGCGTCGCATTCAATATGGGCCGCGTCTACGCCTTGGGCAGCACGGTCGATCGGGCCCGGGCGGGGATTTGGGCAGACCGGGCGTTGGCCGCGCTACGGGAGGCCCTGGCCTCCGGCTACAAGGACCGCCGTCAGATCCGCGAGAACCCCGACCTCGACCCGCTCCGTGGCCGCGCCGACTTCATCGCACTCACCACCGATATGACCGCTCGCAAGGGATGGTCCTTCCTGCTTGACCGGGGCCGTACTCTCGCGCTCCGGGGGGACATCGCCGCGGCCATCGCCGAGCTCGAGGCAGCCGCGCAGGCCCTGGAGCCGTTCGTCGCGGCATCCCCGTCGGACCCTTATCTCCGCAGGCAGAGCTCTCTCTGTCGGATCGAGTTGGCGGCCGCCCGTCGTCGCGTGCACGGGCTCGAGGAACCGGCCGCGGTGGATGCAGCGGCCCGCGATCTCGAGTCGCTCGATTCGCGTGAGCCTCTCGACTGGCTCGCCGCGGCCCGCGGGCACGCCGTCTGCCACGAGGTTGAGGGCCGTCGCGGGTCCGCGTCGACGGCCGAGGACCAGGCCGAGCGGGCAGTCGGGGCCCTGAGGCGGGCGGTCAGCCTCGGCTTCCGCGACCGCGTATTCCTCGCGTCGGAGCCCGCGCTGCGGGTCCTCGGCGATCGGCCGGACTTCCAGGAACTGATTGCTGACCTCGCCTTCCCCGCCGACCCGTTCGGCCCCTGAGGATGCCACAACGTTTTCTGGTGACGCTGAACTTCGCGGTCAATCTCGGGACGTCAAGGACGCGAAAAAGGTGACATACCGCGCTACGATGGTCAGGGCATTTGATCGTCATCCATCGGTGCACGAAACGAACGTCATCTTCGACACCGTGTCGCCCGCGTACGTCTTTACTTGTTAAGCGAGTTGCAGCGACTCCGAACCGGGCAAGCCGGTTCCTACGGGATATTTCCGCAGCGGGATCGGCGGTAGGCCTTCTCGTGGTTGCAACGGCCTCGTCCCTCGACGTCCCCCCGGGTTAGGGGCGAGAATGCGCCGATGCAGAGATCCCCGTTGGTCCTCGACCACATTGGCCGGACGCCGATGGTACGCCTCACCCGGGTCGCGGCCGGTTTGCCTGCCGCCCGTCCTGGGAAAATGTGAGTTTCTCAACCCCGGCGGCAGCGTGAAGGATCGCATCGCGCTTGCGATCATCGAGGAAGCCGAGCTCCACGGACGGCTTGCGCCGGGGGTGACGCTCGTCGAGGCGACGGCTGGCAACACTGGGCTGGGCCTCGCCCTGGTAGCCGCCGCCAGAGGCTATCGGCTGGTTTGTGTGCTGCCGGAAAAGATGTCGCTGGACAAGCGCGTCGCCCTCGCCGCCGTCGGGGCTGAGGTCATCGTAACTGCGAACGCCCCGCCGTCCTCTGCCGAGAACTTCCAGAACGTCGCCCGCCGCATTGCCGTGGAGCGGGGCTGGTTCCTGACCGACCAGTTCGCCAACCCGGCCAACCCGCGCGTCCATGAGACGACGACCGGCCCGGAAGTCCTCGAGCAGTGCGGCGGGCGGGTCGGTGCGTTCGTCTGCGGAGTCGGGACCGGTGGGACGATCACCGGGGTCGGCAGGTTCCTGAAGGCCCATTGCCCCGGCGTGCGCATCGTCCTGGCAGACCCTGTTGGGTCGCGGCTGGCACATCTGGTGGACCCCTCGCACCCAGACCACGACACGGCCTACCAGGTCGAGGGAATCGGGGGAAGTGTGGTGCCGGCCACGTGCGACCTCGGCGTGATCGACGAGGCCGAGCGGGTGACCGACGAGGAATCGTTCGCGGTCGCTCGCCGGCTGATCCGGGAGGAGGGGCTGCTCGTGGGGGGCTCCTCGGGGACGACTGTCGCGGCGGCGCTGCGACTGGCGGCACGCGGGGGCTACGACGGGCCGGTCGTCGCCGTTCTGGCCGACTCGTGGGACCGGTACCTGTCCCGCCCGTGGCTGCGGCCCAGTTGACGAAACTTGTTTCAGTCTGATCGATTCTCGGTTTCGACCTATTCGGTTTCAAAGCCCTCGGTGAGGAAGACCACGAGGAAACCCGCAAAGAGCTTCACCTGTTACCCGCTTTCTTTGCTACAGTCTTAATTCAGCTCGTCCGATGAGCGGCCGCATCCACGCTTCTGGCGAGCCAACCGGAGGCCGTACAACGTACATGCCGAGGGAGGAGCGCCGCGGGGATGGATGGCACGGACCAGGGCCAGGGTAGGAATCCAGGGCGGAGGCTGCCGATCGGCGCGGAGGCGCGGCCGGGCGGGGGGGTGCATTTCCGGATCTGGGCCCCGAGGCACCCAGCGGTGGCCGTCGAGTTCGACGATGATGCCGCGGAGGCGCTCGTGCTCGCGCCGGAGGGGAACGGCTATTACTCGGGTACGGCCCCAGCGCCGGGGGCGGGGACGCGCTACCGGTTTCGCCTTGGCGACGACAAGAGCACAAGCGCGGGCGAGCGCGCCTTCGCGCCCGACCCGGCCTCGCGCTTCCAGCCCGAGGGCGTACACGGGCCGTCGCAGGTGGTCGATCCCTCAGCCTACCGCTGGGCCGACCGCGACTGGCGCGGGCCGACGTCGTTGAACGGGCAGGTGATTTACGAGCTGCACGTAGGCACGTTCACGCCCCTGGGGACCTGGGCCGCCGCCGCGGCGCAGCTCCCGTACCTCGCCGAACTCGGGGTCACTGCGCTCGAGCTGATGCCGGTGGCCGAGTTCCCCGGCACCTTTGGCTGGAGCTACGATGGCGTCGATCTGTTCGCCCCGTTCCACGGCTACGGCACGCCCGACGACTTTCGCCGGTTCGTCGACCGCGCCCACGGCCTCGCCCTGGCCGTGATCCTCGACGTGGTGTACAACCACGTCGGCCCCGACGGCAACTACCTCAAATCGTTCTCTGACGACTATTTCTCGAAGCGGCACAAGACCGAGTGGGGCGAGGCGCTGAACTTCGACGGCGAGAACGCCAGGCCGGTGCGCGAGTTTGTCCTTGCCAACGCCGCCTATTGGGTCGACGAGTTCCACGTCGACGGCCTGCGCGTCGATGCGACGCAGAGCATCTTCGACGACGGTCCCGACCACATCCTCGGGGCGATCGTACGGACGGTCCGCGCGGCCGCCGGGGGCCGTCGTGTGCTGGTTGTCGGCGAAAACGAGACCCAGAGCGCACGGCTGTTCCGGCCGGCCGAGCGGGGCGGTCTCGGGTTCGACATGCTCTGGAGCGACGACTTCCACCACACCGTGATGGTCGCCGCCACCGGGAACCGCGAGGCATACTACGGCGACTACCTCGGCACCCCGCAGGAGCTCGTCTCGGTGCTCAAGCGCGGCTGGCTCTACCAGGGCCAGTGGAACCTCCGCCAGGGCAAGCGTCGAGGCAGCGCGGCGCTCGATATCGCGCCGGCCGCCTTCATCGTGTTCCTGCAGAACCATGACCAGGTTGCCAACTCTGCCCGGGGCGAGCGGCTCCACCGGCTGACCAGCCCAGGGCGCCATCGGGCGCTGACGGCGCTCCAGCTCCTCGGCCCGTCCACCCCGCTGATCTTCCAGGGCCAGGAGTACTCCGCCTCCACACCGTTTCTCTATTTCGGCGACCACAAGACCGAGCTCGCCGAAGCGATTCGTCGGGGCCGCCAGGAGTCCGCCCTGCAGTTTCCCAGTCTGGCGACCGAGGCGATGCTGGCGCTCTTGCCTTACCCTTCGGCCCCGGAGACGTTCGCGCGGTCGAAGCTCGACCCGAACGAGCGCGGGCGCAGTCCGCACGCCGAGGCGCTGGCGCTGCACCGCGACCTCCTGCGGCTGCGGCGCGACGACCCGGTGTTTCGCCTCCAGCACCCCGGCATGGTCGACGGCGCCGTGCTCGGCTCCGAGGCGCTCTTGCTCCGCTGGTTCGGCCCCGGCGGGGACGACCGCCTGCTTCTGGTGAATCTCGGTACCGAGCTGCGGCTGGAGGTGGCCGCCGAGCCGCTCCTGGCCCCGCCCGCGGGAAAATGCTGGCGCGTCGTCTGGTCGAGTGAAGACCCCAGCTACGGCGGGGGCGGCACGCCACCGCCCGAGAGCGAGGCGTACAACTGGCGCCTGAGCGGCCACTCGGCCGTGGCGATGGCCCCCGCCGACGCCGTCGGAGACACACACCGCGACCCGCCGGGCTCGGTGTGAGCCGACGTGATGTGAGCAACATGAATCAAGCAAACGCGCCGGAAAGGACAAGAACGTCGATGTCCGTCCTGGTAGAACCCATCGTGCGACCCTGCCCCGAAATTGAGGGGGACGACTCGGACGCAGAGCGGACGCGGGAGTGGCTCGTCTCCAACGGACTGGGGGGGTACGCCTCGGGGACCGTCTGCGGCGTCCCCACCCGGCGCTACCACGGCCTGCTCGTCGCCGCGTTACCCACTCCGCTCGGCCGGATGATGATGCTGGACCGGCTCAACGAGCGCCTCGGCCTGCCCGACGGCTCGTTCGCCCCGATCGGCGTCGAGGCGCTCGTCGGCCGGCCGATCCCCGACGTCAGGGGCCTCCTTACCAAGTTCCACCTCGAGGCTGGGCTCCCAGTCTGGCGCTACGAGGTCGGCGGTGTCACCCTGGAGAAGCGGCTCCTCCTGCCCCACCGCCAGAACACAGTCTACCTTACGTACCGACTCATCGAGGGGAACGGTGCGGGGGGGCGCCGCCTGGTCCGGAGCGGCCCGTCCAGCTCATCTTGCGGCCGCTCATGCACTTCCGCTCGCACGAAGCCCCGGTGAGCGCGCCCCGCGTCGCTCCGTACCGTTTTACTGCCTGGGCCGATCGCTACGAAATCTCGAGCGGCGGCGACATCCCTCCGCTGCGGTTGACCCTGGTCGGCCACGACCGGGCGTTCACCCTCGACATCGCGCAGACGACGCCGATCAGCTATCCACTCGAGGCCCAGCGCGGCTACGAATCCACGGGCGACCTGTGGAGCCCTGGGTTCTTCAGGGTCGCGCTGACTCTGGACGAGCCCGCCACGCTGATCGCTTCGGTCGAGTCGTGGGAGACCCTGCTCGCCCTCACGCCCGAGGAGGCCCACCGGGCTGAGCGCGGGCGGCGCGGGCGGCTCGTGAGCGCTGCCCGCCACGTGTCAAGGGGCGACCAAGGCCCCGACGCCTCGCGGGGCGAGACCGCCCAGATCGAGGCCGAGCTCGTGCTGGCCGCAGACCAGTTCCTGATCGTCCCCGACGGCCGCGTCGCCGACGCTGCCCGGGCCCACGCCGCCGGCGAAGAGGTGCGCACCGTGATCGCCGGCTACCACTGGTTTACCGACTGGGGCCGCGACACGATGATCAGCCTCGAAGGGCTGACCCTCACCACTGGCCGATCCGCGGAAGCGGGATACATTCTCCGCATGTTCGCCCACTACGTTCAAGACGGCCTGATTCCCAACATGTTCCCCGAGGGCCAGAAGCAGGGCCTGTACCACACGGCCGACGCGACGCTCTGGTTCTTCCACGCGATCGACCGCTACGTCGAGACCACGAACGACCGCGCCACACTCCACGCCCTGACCCTCCGCCTGATCGACATCGTCGATCACCACCTCAAGGGGACGCGGTTCGGCATCGGCGTCGACACCCGAGATGGCCTGTTGCGCCAGGGGGCCGAGGGCTACCAGCTCACCTGGATGGACGCCAAGGTCGGTGACTGGGTCGTCACCCCCCGGCGGGGCAAGGCCGTCGAGATCAACGCACTCTGGTACAACGCCCTGAAGCTGATGGAAGGTTGGGTCGGCGAGACCCGCGGCGCCGCTGCCGCTCTGCCCTACGCGCGCCACGCCGAAGCGGCCCGACAATCGTTCAATGCGCGGTTCTGGTACGACGAAGGGGGCTATCTCTACGACGTGGTCGACGGCGTGAACGGCGACGACCCCGCGTGCCGCCCCAACCAACTCTTCGCCGTCTCGCTGCGGCACCCGGTGCTCGACCCTGCGCGGTGGGAGGCCGTGGTCGAGGTCGTCGCGCAAGCGGTTGCTGACCCCCGTCGGCCTCCGCTCGCTCGCCCCCGGTCACCCCGACTTCAAGGCCCGCTACTTCGGCGACCTACGCGCCCGCGACGCGGCCTATCACCAAGGCACTGTCTGGGCCTGGCTCATCGGCCCGTTCATCGACGCCTGGCTGAAGGTCCACCCCAACGACCGCGGCGGCGCCCGCCGCTTTCTCGAAGGTTTTGTGCCCCACCTCAGCGAGGGGGGCCTCGGGACCATCAGCGAGATCTTCGACGCCGAGCCACCGTATACCCCGCGTGGCTGCATTGCCCAGGCCTGGAGCGTCGCCGAGGTGCTCCGCTCTTGGATGAAAACCTCGGGTTGAGCCAAACCTGGTCGCGAGGTTCGAATGGAGGCCTTCCTGGGTGAGCCGCCCGTGCCTCTGGTGGCGCCTCAGCCCTGCGACAGCATCAGGGCGACCGGGAAATGCGCGAACACCTCGGACAGGGACAGTGCGGGTTGCCCTTGCGGGTCCACGCAGGTGAGGGTTTCACCCGTGAAGAGATTGTGCCAGAGTCGTTTGGGCTCGACGTCGGGCAGCAGTAGTTGCGTGTTCTGCCAGACTTCTGCGCCGAAGGGAAGGCCCTCCGGTTCCTTGACCAGGCGCGTGAGGAGGCGCGGCACGGACACGATGGCCTGTCGGTCGCCCAGGCGCCGGGAAAACCCGAAGACGTGCTCCGCCCTGGCCCCCGTGGTCTCGGCCGGGAGGTAGTCGCCGGTCGAGAACAATCCCGGGTGATCGCGGCGGCAACGGAGGGCCTGCGCGGTAACGTACAGCTTGATGCGACCGTCCAGCTTGACGTGCGTCAGTTCGCGCGCAGTTCCCTCCGATCCGGCCCGGCCTCGGCCGCCCGAACCTGCAATGCCCGGAGCAATTCCCGCCGGCGTACGTAGTCCACGGGACGGCGGTTGTCCGGGTCCACCCGGCTGAAGTCCCACAACTCGGTTCCCTGGTAGGTGTCGGGGACGCCCGGCAAGGTGATTTTCAGCAGTGTCTGCGCGAGCCCGTTGAGCAGCCCGAAATGGCTCACCCGCTGCTGGAACGCCCGCAGGTCTTGCAGGAAGGGGCCGCTCTGCTCCTGGTTCAGGATGCGTGCGACGAACTGTCGGACGGCCTCATCATAGGCTTCGTACGGGTTGATCCAACTGGTGTGGACCTTGGCCTCGTGCAGCGCCTTGACCATGTACTCCTGGATCCGTTTCACGAACTCGGCGTACTCAAGGGCGCCGCACGGACCGAGGGGCCAGGCGCCGAGGAGTGTCTGGTAAATCAGATACTCCTCGTTCGCCTCCGGCACGAAGACCTCGTCAACGAGCGAGCGGTGCCGTGGGTGTCCCAGTCGGGCGGCAACTGCTCGGTGGTGCCGAGGATCTTCTCGACGACGACGTAAAGGGGGCAACGCGGAAGTACTCCGGCGCCGTCCGGGCCGGCCTCGCCGATCATTTCGAGGAGGGGGCCTTCCAGCTCTTTCCAGTCCCGGCCGCGCCAGACCGGGTCCGAACGAAAGACCTCGTGGCGCAGGCCAGGACGTAGTACTGCTGGAGGCGGCGGAGGTACTGCTTGGGTTCGTACAGGCCGTCGGGGTGGTCGATCCGCAGACCGTCGGCCTTGCCTTCTACCAGCAGGCGCAGGATCAGTTCGTGGGTTGCGGCGAAGACCTCGGGCTTCTCCATGTTCAGGGCCGCCAGCTCATTGACGTCGAAAAAGCGGCGGTAGGTCATCGCCGTTGGCCTCGTTGTGCTTGTCGTTGTAGCTGACCAGGTCCTGGAGCGTGAAGCCATCGTGGCAGGTGATGAAGTTGATGCTGGCGTACGGCAGCCGGCCGCTCCAGGCGTACAGGTCGCTGGAGCCGGCCAGGCGCGTCGCGAACTCCGAGACAGTGCCGCCGTCGCCCTTCCAGAAGCGGCGGACGCAGTCGCGGTACTTGCCGTTCCATTCGGTCCAGAGCACCGGGAAGTTGCCGACCTGGTAGCCGCCCTCGCCCACGTCCCACGGCTCGGCGATGAGCTTGACCTGCGACAGCACGGGGTCCTGGTGGATGATGTCGAAGAACGCCCCCAGCCGGTTGACCGCGAACAGCTCGCGCGCCAGCGTGCTGGCCAGGTCGAAGCGGAAACCGTCGACGTGCATCTCAGTGACCCAGTAGCGCAGGCTGTCCATGATCAACTGCAGGACGCGCGGGTGCTGCATGTTGAGGGTGTTGCCGCAGCCGGTGAAGTCCATGTGGTAACGCGGGTCCTCCGGCGACAGCCGGTAGTACGAGGCGTTGTCGATCCCGCGCATGGACAGCGTCGGCCCCAGTTGATTGCCCTCGCCGGTATGGTTGTAGACGACGTCGAGGATGACCTCGATGCCGGCGGCGTGCAAGGCACGCACCATCATCTTGAACTCTTGCACCGACTCACGCGCTGGGTCGTCGGGAGGCATAGCGGGAGGGCGGGGGCGAAGAAGGCCAGCGTGTTGTAGCCCCAGTAATTGCACAGACCTTTCTCGACCAGGTGGCGGTCGTCGACGTGCAAATGGACCGGCATCAGCTCCACCGCGGTGACGCCGAGGCTGAGCAGGTGCTGGATGGCCGCCTCCGAGGCCACGCCCGCGTAGGTGCCGCGCAGCTTCTCGGGCACGTCGGGATGGCGCTTGGTGAAGCCCTTGACGTGCAGTTCGTAGATGAGCTGTCTTGTGCCAGGATGTCCGCGGCGGACGGTCGTCGCCCCAGGTGAAGGCGCCGTCGACCACCGCTGCCAGCGGCGCGAAGGGGGCGCTGTCGCGCTCGTCGAAGGACAGGTCGGCGTCGGGGTCGCCGATCTTGTAGCCGAACAGGCAGTCGTCCCAGCGCAGGTCGCGGCCGATGGCCTTGGCGAAAGGGTCGAGAACGAGCTTGTGCGGGTTGAAGCGGTGACCCTTCTGCGGCTCGTAGGGTCCGTGGACCCGGTAGCCGTAGAGCTGTCCGGGCTTGAGGTCGGGCAGGTAGGCGTGCCAGACCTGATCGGTTTGTTCGCGCAGGTGGATGCGCTGCGCCTCCACCGTCGCCTCGGGCGAATCGAACAGGCACAATTCCACTTTGGTGGCGTGCTCGGAGAAAAGCGCGAAGTTAACTCCCTTTCCGTCCCACGTTGCGCCCAACGGAATGGGTCGCCCTGGCCATACTCTCGTGCACGGTTCTCCTCGCGCTGGCTCGACTCCCTTTGCCGGGGCGGCCGGCTCAGCCTCTCGACGTCGCCGTCGTCACCGTCGCCGCTGAAACCCGAACCGCGGCAGGGGCCTTGGCCAGGATCTGGTCGCGGGCATCGGCCAGCGTGAAGGCCACATGCGTGAGGCTCACATTACAAGCATGACTCACGCGTTCTCTAGCATCCATTTCGTCGCGTAGTGGGCAAGTGCGGTGCCATCGCTCAGGTCCAGTTTCGCCCGGATGCGGTCGCGGTAGGTCTCGATGGTCTTGACGCTCGGGTAAGCGTGCTACTCCGATACGACCCATAAGGCATGAACCATCCCCGGAAAGATCAACAACAGGCAAAGCAGGATGTTGATGAGAAGATCCTTGCCGACGCCCCGTTTCAGAGCGACGGCGACCGGCGGCAGAAAAATGGCGATCAGGATCATGAGCAGCTTGTTCACGTTATTTGAACTCCGTGCGCGACTCCTCCCAGAGTGCCGCCCTACCTCGACCCATAAGCTCAACAGAGCAGGTCGCGGAAAACAAGGCCCGACTGATCCGATACCGCCGACCTTTACCGCGCTTTACCGGGCGATGAAAACGAGTTCGCCTTGTCGTTGATCACGTGCTGGCGCTGGCATCCCGGACACAAATCATCTCAATTGGCGGGCGTAGTGCGTTGCCATTCCGTTCATTTCGCGGCAACTCAATCGGCCTGTGGATATCGTGCTGAGGATCGCCGTCGGGGCCCGACGATCAGCCCGCACCTCGCTGTTGTGCGTGTCCTTCGCGTTACAGCACGTGCCAAGCGAGCCATGACCGAAGAGTTATAAGCCCACGAACTCCGGCGCTCAGGACGGCTCGAGCTTTTTTCCGCCGGGCGTGATTTTGAAGACCGTGATTCCGGTGAGCAAGCTGCCGGAGTCGGCGGTTACTCCCGACAAGACTGTGATCTGGCCGCCGGTCGGGAACGACTGCGTGGCGACCAGTTCGAGCGTCACCGAATTGGTCGTCGGCGTGTACGTGACGGTAAAGCTCTTGATGGGATGCAGGACGCGATTGGGGTGTTTCTTGACCTTCTTGAGCGCGACGGTGTCGAGCGCGTAGTTTTCCGGGTCCAATACGGACGGGCCGCTGAGCGGCATGCTGAAGTCGAGCGTGAATCCCGTCAGGACTGCCTTGCCGGTTGGTTTGCGTTTTTCATTGAGCTTGCGTTGGAAAACCGGCCGCTCGCCGATCACCATCACCTGAGCTCGTACGTTAAAGGGCGAGGTCGTCGCCTCGCCACCGGCGATGCCGCCATCGGTCACAGTCAAAGTATAGCCGGCGCCGGCTTGGCTCAGGGTCAGGTTGGAAAAGTTTGCGACGCCGTTTTCGACCGGCTCGGTGAGGGTGCCGCCCAGGGTCGCATTGCCTGGATTGTTGCCCAGGGCGACCGTGACCGTGCCGCCGGTGGCCGGATTCCCCAATCGGTCGTTGACGTCGACGGTCAGGCCGAAGGTTGTCCCGACGACGGCACTCTCCGGCGGCTCGATCTTGATCGCCAGCTTGCTGGGGATCTCATAAGCAGCGAGGTCGGGAATCAAGACGTTGGCAACCGGCGTGCCCAGCCCGGTCGCCAGATCGTAGCCGGGCCCGGCCGGGTCGCCGTTGTTGCCGATGGTGATGTCGTGGAAATCGACGGCGGGCAGCGAATAAAGAGCGGGCAGGGTCTGCGAGTAGCCGGTCAACGGCGTGCCGCCGGCCAGAGCGCGTCCCTGGTCGGCGATGGCGATCAGGCCGGCCCAGATCGGGGCGGCGGCGCTCGTGCCGGCGTCGCCGAGCCAGCCGACCGCCGACCCTGATGCGGTCTCGGGATCGGCGGTCAGGGTGCTCGTGAAGACGTCGTATTCCTGAGCAGCGCCCGAGTCCATGGCGACGTCGGGAAGCGCGCGAGCGCCCGAGGAATCGACGCTGGCCGGCACGATGGCGCTTTGCCACGCCGGCTCGGGCTCGAACGCGCTCAAGCCGCCACCGCCGCCGCCGGCCGTCCCGCTTTGCGTCCCTTCGCCCCAGGCGACTTCGCCGGAGGGGCCGGTGCCCGGGTAGTCGCCGGTCGACGAGTCGACCACGATCGCGGTGCCGCCGACCGAAACCACATCGGGCGAGGCGGCCGGATAGTTCGCGGCGACCACGCTGCCGCCGTCGCCATAGATTCCGTAATCGCCCGAGGCAGCGAGGAAGGTGACGCCAGGCGTGGTGAAGTCCGAGTCGAGCGCCCGCTCGTACGCCGCGTTGAAGAACGACTCGGGTTCGGAATAACTCAGGCTGACGACCGAGACGCCCGGAAGCTCGGAGGCTTGTTGCATCGCTACTATCAAGTCTTGAAGCGACGGGCCCGCGTCGTAAACGACGATCGATGCACCGGGTGCGATGGCGTGCGCCCACTCGACATCAAGGGCGGCCTCGCCGACCGTCTCGTTGTTCTGTGTCGCTCCCGTCTGGTCCACGACCGTGAAGCTGGGAGGAGGCGGAATTGCGAAGAACTCGTCAAAGGTATTCAAGTCGGCGCCGAGTGTGGGGTCGATTCCTGATTCGACGATGGCGATGGTCTGGCCGGAGCCGTCGCCCAGGACGGTCGCGCCCCCCGGGGCCGCAAACGTGATCTGGTCGACACCGTAGGCATGCCGAAGAGTTTCCGGGCTGATTTGATCGCTGAAGAGCGGCAGCTCGGTACGAACTGTATACGTCTCCGAATCGGGGTCCGTCGGGTCCGAATTCGAGTCGATAAATGCCACATAATCCGTCCCCGCCACGTTTTGATAGGCGATCGCGGAAAGTATCGCTTTCGCATCGGAGTTGGGAACTGCCACGAAGGCTGTGAGGGCGGAGTTGATGTGCACAACCCCGGGACCACCGGCGTAGAGCGACGTCGTCGACTCGGCCACCAGGAAGTTGTTCTGCTGATCAACCGCGATGCCACCACTCTCGATGTCGGGAACGCTGGTCAAACCGAGCTTCGCGACAAACGGCGCGGGGGTGCTTCCCGTGTCATAGAAGAGGTTGAATCCGACAGGCGCGTCGATCGTCGCACCGGAAGGGGCTGGTGCATACGGTAGCGTGGTGAGGACCATCCCCGTCGAGTCGACGGCGACCCCTTGGGGTGAGGCCGGCTGCCCATCGGTTATCGGCGAGGCGACCAGCACGGTGGCCACCCCACCCGATGAGCCGTAGGTCAGCCGCATGACCAAGTCCCAGTTGTTCGACTCGGCGGCAATCACGAGCGAGTTCTGGTAGACGCCGAAATCGCCAAAGGTCGCACCCGTGAGACTGATCTGGCTGCTCAAATTGACTGAGGCGCCGGTCTGGGCGTCGTAGACGTTCAACGCGTTCGCGGTGTAGCTCGCCAGGTTGTCGTACTGGGACGATGCGCCACTCTCCGGGTTGAAAACGAAGAGCTGGCCATTGGGTTGGAGCTCGAGGATGGGGGCCGAGTCATCGCTTGCGCCGGAGATGGAGGGGAGCGCGGCCGACGGCCCGACCGTGGCCAAGGCGCCGGGAGCGGCGGATGGGCCGGGTGTGCCGATTACAGTGCTATTGACCATATTGCCGCTGGAATCGAACTTTTCGATCGACTCCTGCGGGGTTGATGAGCCAGCGGCGCTGTCGTAGCTGACGAAGGCGTCGCCGGTCGCGTCGAGCGTGATTCCGGCGATCCCCGGCACGCTTGGAACGACCCGCGGCTCCAGCCGGATGAGGCAGGGACGAAGCCGCCGTGCGAGCCGAGCGGCGCGTGGCCCCAGCGAGCGCGGGTGTGAAGGCATCGGTCTCAAGCTCCTCTGCTGGGTGAACAATGATAGGAATCAAGTTTAGCGTCTCACGCGCCCGGCTCAGCTCGAGTCGCCGTACTCGTCTTGCCACCACTGGGCGGCACGACCGTGGTCCCAATCCCCCGCGCAGGCGCACGCACCCAGGGCTTGCTCCAGGGCCTCGGCGTCAGGGAAACGCTGGTCAGGGGCCTTGGCCAGACATCGTAGTACGACACGCTCCAGGTCCTCGGGGATGCCAGGGCGGACCCGCGACGGGGGCTCGACCGGGTCGCGGGCGTGGGCGATCAGCACGGCGGTTCTGCCGTTGGCCTGAAAAAACGGCGGCCGGCCGGTAAGCAGGTAGTAGGCCACCGCCCCCAGCGAGTAGATGTCGCTTCGCGCATCGAGCTTATGGCCGCCTTTGGCCTGCTCAGGCGACATGTAATGGGGTGTGCCCAGGATCTCCCTCTCCCCGGTCAAAGTCGCCTCGCCGAGGATCGCCGCGGGCAGGACCAGCCCGAAGTCGAGCAGCTTGGCCACATCCCCAAGCCCACCCGGGCGCGCGGCGAAGATGTTCGACGGCTTGATGTCGCGGTGGATCAGGCCGGCGGCGTGCGCCTCGCGCAACGCCCCGCAGACCTGCCGCAGCAGGTAGACCACTCGGCCGGGCGGTAGCGGGCCGAGGCGGTCCACCAGCTCGTCCAGGCTGAGGCCCTTGAGGTGCTCCATGACGTAGTAGTACGTCCCGTCCTCGGTCCGGCCGTAGTCGTAGACCTCGACGGTGTTCGGGTGCGAGAGCCTGGCGGTGAGGCGAACCTCGCGCTCGAACCGCTGCATCGCCCGCGGGTCGGTCACAACTCCCGGCCGGATCAACTTCACGGCGCAGGGCGCTTCAGGAGCTGGTGCTCGGCCAGGTAGACCTCCGCCATTCCGCCGGCGCCGATGCGCCGTTTGAGGCGATACTGGCCCAACTGCCGGGCCTCGGCGACCTGCCGGCGCAGCCGGAAGATCGTGCGGGCCCCGTAGGCCGAGCCGACGGCCAGGATCGCGAGGATCAGCGCGTCGAAGGCGAACAGGAGGGCCCGCGGGGTTTGGCTATCGAGCCAACCCTCCCAGAGCCACGCCATCGCCGCCGGGTGCTGCAGCGCCAGTACCGAGAGGGTCGCGAACGGCAACAGCGCCAGC
Organism: uncultured Isosphaeraceae bacterium; assembly: GCA_963830625.1. Taxonomy (GTDB): domain Bacteria; phylum Planctomycetota; class Planctomycetia; order Isosphaerales; family Isosphaeraceae; genus CAWHMZ01. Next base: position 597,903 of record CAWHMZ010000023.1, read on the forward strand.
GGCCCGGCCACCAGCGCGGCGCGGCGCCAGGTCTTGGGGACGTAGAGCCCGTAGGTAAGGATCAGGACGGCGGTCAGCAGCACGACATTCTTCAAAACCATCGGAGCCGTCATCATGTCACCACGCTGCGAGAACCTCAGCATCAGCCGGTATTCGACGAAGGCGACGCGGCCGGCGAGCAGGCCGACCGCCCCCAGCTCCAGGGCCTGGAGCGAGGTCAGCGGGATCGGGCACCGGCTCCAGAGCAGGGCGATGAGGCCCATCAGGGCCAGGATGATCGTCCCGTCCACACGAGCGATCGTCGCGTCCTCCCGCCCGAGGACGCCGCGACTCCAGAGCGTCGAGGCCGCCAGGATGAGGATGTAGACGATCGGCAGCTCGCGCAGTCGTGCCCGCACGGCGTCCGAGAGCTCGGAGATCGTCTGCTGCTCCTTCTGCGACGCGATCGCCCGGCTGGGAGCCAAGCCGGCGCTCTCGTTGGCCGGCGCGTCCCCGGACCCACCGGCCGGCTCCGGCGGTTGCGAGGGGGCTTCGACACGGGGGGGCCCGCTCGCCGTCCGATCCGACGGCGGACCCGCCGCCTGGGGGGGCGTCAGGAACGCGCTCCGGTGCACCCGTTCGTGCTGGGCCAGGAGCCGGCCAACCTCGGTCCGCACCTCATCGTCCCCTCCGCAGGCGGCGCGCAGCCAGGCCTCCCGCCCGGCGGGGTCGATCCGGACCGCAGCCTCGAACAGCTCGCCGATCCGTCGCCAGCGCTCCGGCGTCATCCGTCCCACCCCCGAGCTGACCGGCGAGCCAGGCCCGCGCCAGGATGACCGTAAGTCCTTGCGGCGTCTCGGCCACTATCCCCTCCGAAAAAACGACCAACGGATCCGCCGGAATTTTCCGCGGAACTTCTTGAGAAGGCAAGGACCGCAGCGTGGCACCCATATCTGCCGCCCCCATCTCCTCGGTGCTATCGGGAGGTCCATGAACTGCCACGTGAGGGCGCGTCTGATGCTTCGCACCAAATTGCTTCGGTGTCGTCGGACCGAAGCACCGCGCGCGGGAGGATCAAATGGCTGGCCGAGCCCAAGACGAGCATACGTCGGTGCCGCCCTCGTAATCTCATGAAAGTCTCGCGCGATCATCCCCCGCGACGCCAATCGAAGGCTGCGCCGGCGAGCACTACAGCGGCGGAAATCCCGTGACCCCCCATCGATGCGACGGCAAGGCCAGCAGCTTGCCGTCAGGGGAGATGGCGGCGACACGCACGCCCGTTTCTTTGAAGTCGAGGCGGGGAGTTGGAGAGGGAAGGTCGAACACGGCGAGCGCGACGGTCCGGGTCTGATGGTTACCGAACCGCGTTCCGCCGATCTGAACAATCAGGCGCTTGCCGTCGGGTGTGAAGCGGGGCCAGGTGATATCGGTCGCGCGCGTGTTGTCCTTTCGCAGAAGACGCGCCAGGATGCCGCCGGTGGCCGCGTCGCGCACGCAGCCGCCGGAATCCCCATCCGTCAGGAGCGTCCGGCCGTCAGGTGAAAACTCGACGATCTTGCCGTCAAGTTCGGGGAGGATAGCCCTGGGACGCAGCGGCTGGCCGAAGGCGAACAGGGCAATCACTGGCGAGACCAGCAATGCCAGTAGGACCCCGACGTGCCTGCCGAGCAGCCCGCGAAGCGAAGCCATGCTTCCTCCTCGTTTTGCACCCGAGACCAAAGAGACGCTTCAATGAAAGTCGAATGTTGGGTGCCTTGGATTGTACGCTGTTGTGCATGTCCTCCTCCTCGTGCTTTGGCACCGCTCGAACAAAACCGGATCGCGCGACGGCAGAAACCCGGCCGTAACGGAAGGCGCCCAAGTTAGGTATGGTGTCCCCGGAACCCGTGCGGCGGCGACTGATCGCTAGGGTCGTAACGGACGCGCCGGTTTGCCCGCGATCGACGGCTCGAACGGTCGCATGCGTGGCACAACCGGGAATCGACGTTGCTTTCAAGCGGAAAGCCAGCTATCGCCGATCAATTGGCTAAACGAGGGGGCGCCGCACCTGTAGCTCCTTCCACCGCGCGCCGAGGCTCGGGATCAGAAAAACGTCCGTCGCGATTTCGACCACCCATTCAGCAGAGGGGCGTGGGGATGCTCAGAAAGGGAGTCCAGCGTCATCCGAAAGTGGCGGTCGCTGTCTGGTTAGTCCAACTCACATTCCCGACCGTGGCGCTGGTCCCCGTGATGGTCAGGCTCGGCAACCGGGAGCTCGTCGGCAAATATACCCACGTTGCCATGGGGTCGGCGCTCGTCTGGTACGCCTGCGGATTGGTCGGCCTGTGCGTGCCCAAGCTGCGCCAGTGGATCGTGACCCACACCGCCCAAATTATCACTGTTTACGTTTCGAGCTTGCTGGGCTTGGTCGGGTTGGAGGCAATCTGCCGTTACGGAATCAACGCGGCGTGGGCCAAGTTGCCCGAACTTTCCCCACCGTACACGGAGTACTCGCGGGAACTCGGCTGGAAGCCGGTAAGCGGGCGTGACGGCGCAGGCGCGCACGGCTGGCGCGGGCCCTACCGGACGGCTGCCAAGCCCGGGGGCCGTTTCCGCATCGTGTGCGTTGGCGACTCCACAACCTACGGGTTGAGTTATCCGTGCGAGATGTCCTGGCCGTCCCAACTGGAGGCTCTTCTCAACGCAGATCTCGCCTGGACCAGGAAGTACGGCGTGACCGAAGTGATTAATCTGGGCGGTCCGGGCTACGGTACGGACCAAGAATTTCTCGCTCTCAAGAAGCATGGTCTGCTCTTTCAGCCTGACCTGGTCATCGTGCACCTCTGTGTCAACGACTTTGCGGATGTGTGCAACGACTACAACTGGCTGATGTGGCTCGACGTCACGCGCTACAAGCCGTTCTTCGAGCTGGAGGGGGATCGAATCAAACTCGTACGCGATTACGCTCCGGCTCCCCGATATGCCTCGGGCAGAACGTATCCGCCCGGCGAGAAGCCATCGCTGGGTCTGTGGCCCGCCCTTCTGTATAAAATCGGCCAGGTCATGGAGAACGGCGATAGACGGGCTCGCCATAACCATCCACAATGGCCGATCCGTGCCAATTTCCACCCCGAATACGCCAAGGCGCGCCCCCTTGTCTGGGCGCTCTGCGCGTGATGGCCAAGATTTCGCGCGAGGCGAACAGTCAGTTCCTGGTGACACTTTCACCCACGCTCATGAACGCCCCGACCGACGTCCTGCCAATGCGTGTGGGCAGCTTTCTCAAGGAGTACGAGGCAGACGCGGCTGCCGCCGAGATTCCGGCCATTAGCTGCGTCGCTGAGTATTTTGCCAAAGGGGGAAACGCTGAATTCCTCTCGCCTTTCGACCCCTACCATTTGAACGGCCAGGGAAATACTCTCGTCGCCCAGCACATTGCGCGGTGGTTAAGAGATCACATCATAGAGCCGCGCCGGAATTCCGCGAACGACGCCAGACCAGTCGGCGTCGCAGAGCGCGTGCGGTTCAACAGGCGCGTTGGTCCGGGAGATGACCGCCTTCCACCGGTTAATCGCGTGGGAGTTGCCAAGCGCCTGGTTGATCCTTCGTGACGCACGCGCGCCGCGCCCGACGGCCCAAGCGATCCGCGCGCTTTTCGCCGCGGTGCATTTGATTTGCACGCGCCGTGCCAGTGAAAAACACCGCTGGGTAACGTGTGGCACGGATCAAGAATCATGTAACCTCGACATCGTGCCGATCTTAATGTATTGACACAGTTCTTAATGTATTGACACAATCGAAGGGGATTCTCCGCTTGAAATGGCACGGAGGCCGTTGGCCATGCACGATGCCGAGGGATCGGCAGGCGCAAGACGGCGCAGTCTAAAGCCTACGCTCGCATGGGCGGTCCTTGCATTCCTGATTCTGGCAGTCGCGCTGCGCCTGATCCGTTATCTGCTGAATTACCCCATGTGGGGCGATGAAACGATGCTGGCGGTGAACCTGCTCGGCGCCGCTTCGCCGAGCTGACGCAGCCGCTCTGGTACCGGCAAATCTGCCCGCTCGGTTTCTTGGCCATAGAATGGGCCGTCGTGGAGCTCCTGGGGTTTTCAGAGACGTCCCTGCGACTGGTGCCCGTGCTCGCGGCTGTCGCGAGCGTACCGCTCTTCTATTTCTTGGCGCGGCGTGTACTGGGGACTGGCACGAGCGGCCTGCTGCTGGCGGTGGCGATGTTCGCCGTTTCCGAGGCGCCGATCCGCTACGCAGCCGAGGTGAAACCGTACGCGACGGACCTCGCGGTCGGTCTCTTGCTCCTGGTCCTGGCGGTGAAGTGGCTCGAAGTTCCGGCGCGTGTGCACAGTCTCTGGGCATTGGCGGCCTTTGCACCTCTGGCCATCGCGGTTTCGCTGCCGTCGGCATTCCTGATCGCGACGATTGCAGCCGTCGGCCTGTGGCAGGTTCTCGCGCGGCGAGAGGCCAAGCTCTTCTTCGCCTTTGGCGGGTTCTTGACGACCGGCGGGCTCGCCTGTGCGGCCATGGCCGCTCTGGGCCAATACCACGCGCTGCCACGGCATCGCGCCTATTTTCTGAGTTACTGGTCCGATGCCTTTCCTCCCTCGTGGCGCGATCCTGCAGCTCTTCTTGCCTGGCTGGTCCGAGTGCACACCGGGCCAATGTTCGCCTATCCTCATGGTGGTACCAGGCTCCCGTGGCTGACGGCGATCGTCTTTTGCTGCATCGTCGTGGGAATCATCGTGCGCGGCCGCCGCGATCTGCGGACCACCGCCCTTTTGGTCATGCCATTTCTGCTCGCGATCGCGGCCGCCGGGATGCGGCGATACCCCTACGGCACGAGCGTCCGGCTGGCACAGTTCCTGGCTCCATCGACGGTGCTGTTCGCTGCCGCAGGTGCGGCCTGGGTCTGCGCTCGTCTGCGAATCGTGCGTCGGTCGCGGATCTTGATACCCGGGCTGGCGATGATCCTCTGCGGGGTCGGCCTGGCGCGGGTCGCGGGCGACCTCACCCACCCGTACCGCACCCCATGGGATCGGACGGTGCGCGATTTCGCGCGCTGGTTCTGGACCGAGCTGGGAGTCGACAGCGAGCTGGTGTGCGTTCAAACCGACCTGGGCATCTCCCTTCACAAGGTTCCCTGGGCGTACGACGGCGGCGATCAGTACCTCTGCTACCAGCGAATCTACTCGCAACGGCACCGGCAGGGGCGTCCGCCGCGCTGGGATTCGATCTCAAGAGCGCGGCCGTTGTGTTGCGTGCTCTTGAACCAGCCGCCCGAGAATGTCCCCGCGTTCGTCGAGTGGATGGCGAGTCACCGCCAGCAGTTCAGTCTGAAAGAAGTGCGCAGATACGCGGCAACGCACGGAACCACGGCTGACGCGGCTCAGACGTATGTCGTGTGCGAGTTTGTTCCGGTCGGCCCGAGCGATTCTCGGTCAACGATGGGTCAGAATCAGCCTCGGGTCGGCGAGCGCGTCCAACGATGACCCGGGCTTCTGGGCGGTCGTCACCCCTTGTGTGAGCCCACGCGGATCATTCCCCGAGCGCGCGCCAGCGCCTTGTCGACATCGGCGAACTCGACTTCGGTGCGCGCGCGCTTCGTGCCCGCCGCTTCGAGCTCGCGCACGGCGGTCACCGGGTCGATCGCCTCGGCGGGAAGGGCGCGGCTGGTGAGCACCGTGACGACGTTGTCGCGAACCTGCACGAAGCCGCCGTCGACAAAATAGCGGTGTTCGGCCAAGCCGGTCTTGGTCCGCAGCTCGCCGTACCCCAGCCGGCCGATCATGGGCGCGGCCGGGAAGGACGCCCAGCTCGCCGTCATAAAGCGGCAGTGCGACGAAATCGACCGTCTCTTCAAAGAGCGTCTTCTCGGGTGTGACGACCGCGCACTTGAGCTGCTTGCCGCCGGGCACGGCGGCCCGCTTCTCTTCGCCAACGTGGTCGTGGTCTCTTTCGATCGCCATGTTCGCGCTCTCGTTTCGCGATGCGCTGTCACGCACTCAGCTTCTTGGCTTGCTCTTCAGCTTGCTCGATCGAGCCGACGTACATGAACGCCGACTCGGGCAATTGGTCCCACTTGCCGTCGCAGATTTCCTTGAAGCTGCGGATTGTATCGGGCAGCTTGGTGTATTGCCCGGCCTTGCCGGTGAACGCTTCGGCAACGACGAAGGGCTGCGACATGAACCGTTCGATCCGCCGCGCACGATGGACGATCAGCTTGTCGTCTTCCGACAGCTCGTCGACGCCGAGGATCGCGATGATGTCGCGCAGCTCCTTGTAGCGCTGCAGGGTCTGCTGGACGCGGCGGGCGACGTCGTAATGCTCCTGCCCGACGTACTGCGGGTCGAGGATGCGCGAGCTCGAGCCCAGGGGGTCGATCGCCGGATAGATGCCCTTTTCGGAAATCGAACGCGACAGCACGATGAACGCGTCCAGAAAGCCGAAGGTGGTTGCCGGGGCGGGGTCCGTGAGGTCGTCGGCCGGCACGTACACTGCCTGCACCGAGGTGATGGCCCCGCGCTTGGTCGAGGTGATGCGTTCCTGCAAGGCGCCCATTTCGGTCGCGAGCGTGGGCTGGTAGCCGACGTTCGACGGCATACGTCCCAGAAGCGCCGAGACTTCCGATCCCGCCTGGCTGAACCGGAAGATATTGTCGATAAAGAGCAAGGTGTCGGCGCCGGTGGCGTCGCGGAACCACTCGGCCATGGTCAGGGCCGAGAGCGCAACTCGCAGCCGTGCGCCGGGCGGCTCGTTCATCTGGCCGAAGCACATGACCGTGCTGTCGATGACCGACTTGCCGGTGTTGCCGATCTTGGTGTCCTGCATTTCAAGCCAGAGATCGTTGCCTTCGCGGGTCCGCTCGCCGACCCCCGCAAACACCGAGTAGCCGCTGTGGACCGAGGCGATGCGCGCGATCAACTCGGTGAGAATGACGGTTTTTCCGAGCCCGGCCCCGCCGAAGAGGCCGATCTTGCCGCCGCGCACAAACGGGGTCAACAGGTCGACGACCTTGATGCCGGTTTCGAATTGCTCGGTCTTGGGCGAGAGCGCGTCAAATGCGGGCGGATCGCGGTGAATCGGCCACCATTCGGCCGCGTGCACCGGTCCGCGGCCGTCGATCGGCTCGCCTAGCAGGTTGAAAACCCTCCCCAGCCCCTCCTTGCCGACCGGCACGCTCACCGGCTTGCCGGTGTCGACCACGGCCATGCCGCGCACCAGTCCGTCGGTCGAGCCCAGGGCGACGCAGCGCACCCGGTTGCCGCCCAAGTGCTGCTGCACCTCGCCGGTCAAGTGGATGTTGACCCCCTTGACGTCGCCGTCGATCGTCAGCGCATTGTAAATATTGGGCATATGGCCTTCGTCGAACTCGGCGTCGAAGGTCGAGCCGATCACCTGCGAGATTCGTCCGTTCACGTTCGCCGCTACAGTCGCCATGGTGCGCTTGTTCCTCTCGAGCAACTTGCTCTATTTCATGGCCCCGGTTGCCCCAACGATGTCGGCCAGCTCGCGGGTGATCTGCGATTGGCGGGCACGATTGTACTGCCGCGTGAGCGTCTTCACGAGGTCGTCGGCGTTCTTGGTGGCGCCGCCCATCGCCACCATCCGCGCGATCTGTTCGCTCACGGCGGCATCGAGAAAACACTTGAATAAGCGTACTTTGAACGATACCGGCACGATTTCTTCGAGGATGCTCCGCGCATCGGGCAGGAACTCGTAGGGAGCCTTTTCGGCCGGGCGCTCGGCGGCCGCTTTGGCGGCCGGGCCCGCAGGCGGTGCCGCCGCAGGCTTGGCGATCTCGGCCGTCACGACCGGCAAGAGCGTTTGCAGCGTGGCGACCTGGCGCGACGACGACACAAACTGCGTGAAGGCCACGTCCAGCCGATCGATCGAGCCCTCCACGTACATCTTGATGTAACGGTCGGCCAGCACTTCGACCTCGTCAAACTGCGGGCGGTCTTCAAACTGGGTGTAGGTTGCCTCGGCAGCGATCTTGCGGAACCGGAAGAAGCCGATGCCGCGCTTGCCGGCGACCTCGAGCGCCGTCGCCGTGCCGAACGTCTGGTTGTCCTGGTAGCGCACCATGGCCACGCGCAGCACGTTGCCGTTGTAACCGCCCGCCAGACCGCGATTGCTGGTGATGACCAGGAGCAGGGCGCGGCGGACCGGCTCGCGAACCAAAAGCAGGGGGTGGGTGAACTGTTCCGAGGTCTCACCCAGGTCGGCGACCAGCTCGGCGATCTTGCTTGGTGTACGCCGCGGCCTCGGTCGCCCGGCGCAGCGCCCTGCGGAACCGATTGGTGGCAATCAGCTCCATCGTCCGGGTGATCTTGCGGATATTATCGACCGCCTTGCGGCGCTTGATGATCGCACGGGCCTTGGCCATGGTCGCTGCACTTGCCTCCTAGCGGAATTGCCCCTTGAACTCGACGATGGCGCTTGCCAGCTCCGACTCGATCTTTTCAGTCAGCTTCTTGTCGCGCTCGAGCGCGGCCCTTAGCTCGGGCTTGCGTTCCCTTATGAAGTTCAAGAACTGGGCCTCCCACCGTGAGACGTCAGTCCTGGGCACGTCGTCCAAGTGCCCCTGGGTGCCGGCGTAGATGGAGAGGACCTGGTCGATCGCACTCATCGGCTTGTATTGCGGCTGCTTGAGCAATTCGACCATGCGGTAGCCGCGGTCGAGCTGCTTCTGAGTCGCCTTGTCGAGCTCGGTACCGAGCTGCGCGAAGGCCTCGAGCTCGCGGAACGCCGCCAGGTCAAGCCGCAGCCCGCCGGCCACTTTCTTCATCGCGGGGATCTGCGCCTTGCCGCCCACGCGCGACACGCTGATGCCCACGTCGATCGCCGGGCGCACGCCCGCGAAGAACAGGTCGGGCTGCAGGTAAATCTGCCCGTCGGTGATCGAGATCACGTTGGTGGGGATGTACGCCGACACCTCGCCCTCGAGCGTCTCGATGATCGGCAGCGCCGTCAGCGATCCCGCCCGAGATGGTGGTTTTGACGATCTTGTGGCCCTGCGGATAATGCTCCTTGACCGCGTGCTTGGCCTCTTCGAGCCCGGGCACGCCGATGTAGACTTTTCCGTCGACGCCCATCGTACTCGGTGACGTTGTCGGTCGGGGCCTCGTCCTTGAGGATCACGTAGTGATTGGCCAGCTTGGCCGACCGCTCGAGCAGGCGCGAGTGCGCGTAGAAGATATCGCCGGGAAACGCCTCGCGGCCGGGCGGCCGGCGCAATAGCAGCGACACCTCGCGGTAAGCGACGGCTTGCTTCGAAAGGTCGTCGTAGATGACCAGGGTCGGCTTGCCTTGCTCGTACATGAAGTACTCGGCCATGGCGCAGCCGGCGTAGGCGGCGACGTACTGCATCGGCGCCGGATCGCTGGCGCCGGCGGCCACGACGATCGTGTAATCCATGGCACCGTGGCGGCGGAGCACGTCGACCAACGCCGCCGTGGTCGATTCCTTCTGGGCGATGGCGACGTAGACGCAGATGACCCCGGTCCCCTTCTGGTTGAGGATGGTGTCGATCGCAATCGCCGTCTTGCCCGTCTTGCGGTCGCCGATCAATCAGCTCGCGCTGGCCGCGGCCGATCGGCGTCATGGCGTCGATCGACTTGATGCCGGTCTGGAGCGGCTCGTCGACCGGCTGGCGTTCGGCGATGCCCGGCGCCGGCGACTCGAGCGCCCGCGTCTTGTCGGTCAAGATCGGCCCTTGATCGTCGAGCGGCTCACCTAGCGGATTGACCACCCGGCCCACAATCGCCTCGCCCACCGGCACGCGCAACAGCTCGCCGGTCGCGGTGACCGTGTCGCCCTCTTCGATCCGCGTGTAATCGCCCAGGACCATCACGCCCACGACTGGATTCTTCGAGGTTCAGCGCGATCCCCTTGACGCCGTTTTCAAACGCCACCATCTCGCCGGCCATCAACCCCGAGAGGCCATAAACCCGCGCGATGCCGTCGCCCACCTCGAGCACCTGCCCCACTTCACTGCGGGCGATCTCGGGTGAGAACTGCTCGATCTCACGCTGGATAACTGAACTGATCTCGTCGGCTCTGAATTTCATGCGTCTTTCCTTCGATCAGTCGTAAGCGAAGCTGGGCTAGCCGGTTTTGCACCGACGCGTCGTAACGGAGGTCACCGACCTGGATCACGATTCCACCGATCAACTCGGGGTCGGTTGCGACGTTCAAGATTGGCGCGCCGCCGGTCATGCGGGCGAGCTGGCCGCGCAGGGCCTCGAGCTGGTTGTCGGAGAGCGGCACGGCTGTCTTCACCCGCACCGGAATGCGGTGGTTGCGCCGATCCCAGGCCGCCGCGCCTCGCGGACGATGTCACTGTAAAGGCCGAGCCGGTCGTGGCGATTCAAGACCCGCAGGAATTTGAGCGCGAAGTCGCTCGCGCGCTTCTCAAAGAGCTCGACCAACATGCGGTCCTTGTCGGCTTTCGACACCCGGGCCGAGGCCAGAATCTGCGCAAACGGGGGAAACGCCCGGAACACGTCGCGGTCGATTTCCTCCAGCTCGGCCAAGACCTGTTCCGCGTCGCCGGCCCGAAGGGCGGCTGCGAGCACGGCGTCGGCATATCGGCGCGCCAGCTCGACCGGCTCGCCCGCCACCGCAGGGGCCTCAGCTTTTGCCGTCGCGCCTGAGGAGCTCATGCGGGCTTTCCTCCTCGGCCGTTGGCTGCGGCGGGCAGCTCCTTGATGGCGGCATCGAGCAGGCGCCGATGCTCGGTGTCGGTGAGCTCTTTGGCCAACACGCGGCCGGCCACCGATACGGCCATGTCTGCCGTCTTTTCCCAGATCTCGGCCAGCGCCGAATCGCGCGCCGAGGCGATGTCGCGCTGCGCCCGCTGCTTGGCCGCTTCGGCTTCGGTCTGGGCCTGCTTGATCAGCCCATCGGCAGCAGCCTGGGCCTCCTGCCGCGCCTTGTCGAGGATCGCCCTCACTTCGTCGCCCGCCTTGGCCATCAGCCTGCGGTGCTCGGCAAGTGCTGCTTCGCTTTCGTTGCGCCGCGCTCTGTTTCCAGGAGCACGTGTTCCAGGTGCTTTTCGCGATTGTGCAAGGCCGCCAACAGCGGCTTCCATGCGAACCGACCCAGGACAACAAGGAGCAGCACGAAGACCACCAGCGTCCAGAAAGCCAGCGCCGGTTCGATCTTCAAGGGATTGGCGTCCTCGCCCGAGGATTCGTGCGCGGCTTCGGCGCGCTTTGGCCTGGGCGTGCTCGTCCGCCGGCCCATGCTCCTGGGCCGCCAGGCAGTAGCCCGCCCCGATCAGCCAAATAGCGGCAAAAAGGGCGATCCTCGTGACGATCTTTGGTTGATGCACCATGGTTCTTCGTTGGCCTCGGCCTGTTCGCGTGCTGGGCCTACCGGTTCAAAATGACCTGCAGGATGATGATCGCCAGTGCGAAGAACGTCGCCCCTTCGATCATGGCGGCGGCGATCAGCATGGCGGTTTGCACGTTGCCCGCGACCTCGGGCTGGCGGGCCATGCTTTCCACGGCTCCCTTGGCGAGATAACCGATGCCCAGCGCGGCCCCGATGATCACCATACCGGCACCGATGCCCTTGAGGTCGGAAAACGCGCCCGCTCCTTCGGCGGCGCCGGCCACTCCCTGGGTCGCGAGCATGACCGCGCCGGCCACAACGATCGACTTGATCAACTTCATCGGAAACTGAGCTCCTTGTTGCTAATGGGGATGCAGGGCAATCCCGATAAAAATCGCTGACAGAAACGTAAAGATGTAAGCTTGCAAAAAGGCGATGAACAGCTCGAGGAGCGACAGCGCGACCACCCCGGCCAAGCTCACCGGCGTGACGAAGAAAAATGGCGCGCTCAAAAAGCCCGTCATGAGAATGAAGCCCAGGAGCACCGACAGGACGACGTGCCCGCCGAACATATTTGCAAAGAGACGCACGCCCAGGACCAGGTGCCGGATCAAGAGCCCGACCACCTCGATGACCCACATGAGCGCCCAGAGCGGAGGCTTCAAGAACTTGGGAACGTCGAGATGGGGCACGATCCCGATCCAGAACCCGGCCGCGCCCATTTCGCGCATGCCCGCCCCCGTCACGACACAGAGCGTCATCACCGCCAGAACGCCGGTGACGTTGATGTTGCCGGTCGCCGAGGCGCCTCCAGGCAAGATGCCCAGCAGGTTGTTGAAAAGCACGAAGAAAAAGGCGGTCCAGAGATACGGAAGAAAGCGATCGGCGCCGTGGCCGCCGATGGCGGGCCGGGCCACGTTGTCACGGATGAAGAGCAGCATCGCCTCGAACATGTTCATGAACCAGCCGCGGCTGTACGGCGTGCGCGCGATGTGTCGCACCACGGGAATGAGGATAAGCAGCATGAACGCCGCCGCGACAAGCTCCATCACCATGAAGCGGGTGATCTGGATGCCCATGATCGGCGGTAGGTGCAACTTGATCTCGAAATGCGGCGGCCAAAACCAAGGTATTTCGAGAAAGTCGTGGTCGACAACATGGTCCAGCGGATTGGCGGAGTGCTCAGCCATGGTGCGTCAGAGTCGTCAAAACAAAAAAGGCCAAAGAGTGCCGTCATTTAGTCCCGCGAGCGCCGGGCGGTCGCTTGAGGCCGGCCGGCGCTACCGCTGCGGTTGGTCCGGCCCCGATCTCGGTGGCGTATCGTCTTTTGGGTGGCCCTGCCGGCGCTGCACTCTTCCGCCAGGCAGCGCTCGCGCAACCTGACGGTGTGCAGCATGCCAACGGCCAACCCCAGCACCACGCCCGCCATGGTCGCGGCCGGCAACGTTCCCCACCATCGGTCCAGAGCGTAACCCAGAAGGATCGGCAGCGTGTACTCAAGGCCGATCGCCGTGATCGTCGTCGCCCACTCCATCCCCGCCGAAAACGGCGACCGCGGCCCCCGCTCGTTTAGCAAGCACGACTCCCCGGGCAGGGGCGCAACCTGACACCGGCGGCACGACCCATGGCATCCGCACGGATGTCGCCACGCCGCTCTCCGCGCCGCGCCCGTTCGCCTTAGGGGACAGAAAGTTCGATCTCTTGCAGCGACCAGTTAAACCGCAGAATCACCCCATGTCAACTCCTCAGCACCCAGTTTGAGAAATTTTTCACAAAGTCACCAGCCGAATCTAGCAAGTATCTGTTCACATTTTAGAATCCCGACGACTGCGAGCCGCCCAAACGCCGCCGCCGGCGCTCAGGATGGTGGATTCGTCCATTTCCGAACACCTCCTGTGAAAACGCCGATTGACAAAAATTAGTTCGCTGTGGTATGGATTAACCAGCTTCAAGTAACTGGCTTAACTTGCCGAAAGCGGCGGTCCTCGATCCGACGCGTTCGACCCAGCCTGGGGACCAGTCATGCGAGCTTGCTTGCGCTTGGCGTCCGTCGCACGTGAGAGGCGGCGTCGGCCCGATTGACCGGGGCGACGGCCGCTTTTTTTTTCGCCTGAGCGTGACAGCAGCCGTCCCCGACGAAGGGCATCCATCGCCGTAGTGATCGCTGGCATCGGCGGCTTTCGCAGTTCCTGAGTCTCACGCCTTTTTTGTCCCGGATGCATGGAGCTATCCGGATCGGTCCACTCACGGATGAATGTCGCATTCAATCACAATCATCTCTCGCGCCGGCCGACCGGCGAGGAGCGAGGGGTGTCGGAGTGGTACCGCATGAGTGTCGATGCGCTCAAGGACTACAATAAAAAGCGTCTTGCACAGCTAGCCAAAGACAAAGGAATACCGGGGTGGCATGCGATGCGCAAAGATCAATTGATCCGCGCGCTTTCGCGGGCACGTAAGGCGGCGTCGCGGTCAAGCTCCCCTAAGCAACGCCAGGCGGCCACCGCGCCGCATGTGGGCCCTCGCAAGAAGAAGCCCATCAAGAACCCGCTCTTGGCCAACGGCCGCAAGCATTCTGGGGCTCGCGGCGGCCAGAGTGCACCGGCGGCTTCCGGCCAGCCGCTCGACCACGATTGTCAAAAGGACCGGATCATCGTCCTGACCCGTGACTCGTTTTGGCTGCATGCGTACTGGGAGCTCAGCCGTACCACGCTTGCCCGCGCCCGCGCGGCTCTTGGCCAAGATTGGCACGGTGCCCGACCCATCCTTCGTGTCATGGATGTCTCCAGCGACGATACCACCTCGGCCGTCGAACAACACGTCCGCGACATACGCATTCATGGTGGCGTGAATAATTGGTACATCGATGTGGTTGAGCCTCCGCGCTCCTACCGCATCGACATTGGCTATCTATCCCGCAATGGAAAATTCTACGTCCTTGCTCGCTCCAACGTCGTGACCACGCCGCGCGCCGGCGTGACCGACGCCCTCGACGAAAACTGGGCCAACGTTCAGAAACAATTCGATCGGATCGAGCACGGCTCCTCCAACGGCAACGGCTCGGTGAGTCACGACCACGTACTCGACTTGCGCGATCTCTTCGAGGAGCGCCTGCGGCGGCCGATGAACAGCGCCGCTCTTCAAGATCTGGCCACCAGCGCGCTGGCGCGGTGGGGCGCGACTTCCATTTCCAGATCGATGCCGAGTTGATCGTCTATGGCACCACCGAGCCATCGGCCCGCGTCACCCTCCAGGGCGAGCCGGTTCAGTTGCGCGCCGACGGGACCTTCACCGTTCGGTTCAGCCTGCCCGATTCGCGGCAGATTATCCCGGCCGTCGCCTCCAGCGCCGACGGCATTGAAGAGCGCACGATCGTGCTGGCCGTCGAGCGCAACACCAAGGAGCTCGAGCCGATGATCCACGACAACAACGAGATCTAGCCGAGGTGTAGGCCAGGCTTTCCAGCCTGACGGTCTAGAGCCCCCGCGAACGCGCGTCAGGCTAGAAAGCCTGACCTACGAAATGCGAACGCGCGTCAGGCTAGAAAGCCTGACCTACAGGGGATTGTTTTTTGGCATGCGAACGATTACAGTGCCTACGTCCGGGTCAACCGGGCGCAGCCTCTGCCATGTTCGATAAGGGGTGGTCCTTTTGGCGAACCAACATAAAACCCGTCGGGAACCAAAATCGGCTCCTAGGAACTTGTTTCCTCGAGTGCCTTAGGTTCCCACTTGAACTGCGGGTTCTCAAAAGCACCCCACCGGCATAACGGTGGAGGTTGGATTTGCCCGTGCCTTTCCTCGCGTTGCGGGGAGGAGCACGGGCAATGTTGTTGACCGCGCCATCAATTCATCTTGAGCTCGATCACAGGGGGCCGCGCGTAGGCTTCAAACTGCTCCGGAAGCGCCGCACTGTCGGTATCGCCGTCGTGCAGGATCACGCGGTAATAAAACGCGATCGACCCGCCGCCTTGCATCGTGAAGTCGCCGCGCTCGGTCATGCCGAAATCGTGCCAGCCGAAAGGGTTCGCGGCAAACAAGCCGTACGGCCGGACGTGCCAGGTCGTGGGATAACGAAAGCTCTTGGGATGGTTCAGAATCGCGATGCCGGCGGGCTTGCCGTCGATCGGGCCGCTATAATCGACCCACCGCGCCGCCCGACCCCACGCTTTTTCGTCCGTCAGACCATCCGCGCTGGTGATCTTGCCGCCGGTCTTCTTGGCGGCATCCATGCTCGAGGCAACCCTTAAACCGAACATCCCTTCCTTCGTGTCGCCGAGCTCGACGGGCCCGTCGGTCGCGCGGATCGTAAATGCAAAGTCGAACACCCGGGTTTTCTTCGTCGCATAGATTGTCACCGTGCGCTCGTCGGAGCAGATCCGTTTCTTGTCGGGCCCGAGCCACTCGTCGCGGGTCTCCAGCCGCACCACGAGCGGTCCTGCCGCGACGAGCTTTCGCTCCAGCTCGCGGATCGTGCCGGTATTCTTGCCTTCCGACCAGAAGTCGATGCCGTTGACTTTGCCGTGAGTGAACCAGCACGACCGCTGGTGCGGATGATCGTGGTCTTCGCCGTCAACGGCCAGCATCGGGTAGGCCCGCGTGTACGACACGCCGGTTGGTCCGACGAGCGGGAAGAAAAACGGCTTGTTGCCCTCAGCGATCCGGTACTCGGTGAGCAGTTGCCGACCGAGCTCGACGGCCAGGTTTTGACCGCCTGTACGGACCGAGAGGCCAAAGGCCGGCTCGCTCTGGCTCGAGGGGAGCGGTGTCAGCGCGTAAACGGCCTCCTTGGCGGCGGATACCCGGGGGAAAATCGCCGCCAGAAACGGCCGATCACCCTGCACGAACACCTGCGCGATTGCGAGGTCGCCCCCATTTCCGGGCACCAGGTGGTACATGCCCGGGGGAATCCCCGCGGCCAGCGGCACCACGATCGGAGTCTCGCCAAGAGCGACCTCACCTCCCCGCAGTGTCAGCACCCACTCGCCGGCGCCTGCGGGCGCGCGGCTGCCGATCCGCACCCAAGAAACACCATGAATGCGACCACCGGCAATCTGGTTGGGACCATGGTTTTTTAATCTCTTGTGAAGACGCCGAACGATTTCGTACTAAATGCCGTTTTTGTCGTTGCTGGCAGGCAATGGAGTGTTTATAGTTTTGTGTGCATCGATTCCTGCTCATGGTGGGCGGGCAGGTTGATCATGGTTGGGCCTCCGCGCCGGGCAAGCTCCGGCGGAACTTCGGCGGTCGGGGAACTCGGGGCTTGCCCCTGTTTTTCCTGATCGCTCTGCTTTGGTAGCGGGGGTCGGGGGAGAGCCTTCTCGGGCGAGTGCGATGGCGAAGCGGCTTTACGTCGGCAACCTCAAGTACACAGTAACATCGGCGCAGCTTCAAGAGATGTTCGAACAGTTCGGCGCGGTCAATTCCGCCCAGGTGTTGAGCGACCGCGAGACCGGGCGAAGCCGTGGCTTCGGCTTCGTGGAAATGTCCAATGATGACGAGGCCCAGGCCGCGATCGAGAGCTTGGACGGCCAAGAGTTCGATGGCCGCCGACTCACTGTCAACGAAGCCAAACCGCGCACTCCCGGCGGGGCCGGTGGCGGAGGGGGAGGGGGCGGAGGGGGCTATCGCGGTGGCGGCGGCGGCGGAGGGGGATATCGCGGCGGTGGCGGCGGCGGCTACGGCGGCGGCGACTACTGACGAAGAAACGGCGGTGCTGCGACCGGGCCGCGAAACGCTCGAGTCGCAACAGCACGAGCCGCGCGCAGCGTACGTGCACGTTCCCTTCTGCGCCCACAAGTGCGGTTACTGCGATTTTGCATCCCTGGCCGGATTCGACCACCTTGCCGACCGCTACCTGTCGGCGCTCGAGCGCGAGATCTCATCGTCGCTGGGTTCGCCCCAACCGGTTGAAACCGTCTTCGTCGGCGGCGGTACGCCCACGCGCTTGGACGCCGTTCAGCTCGAGCGCTTGACGGCGATGATCCGGCACTGGCTGCCAGTAGAAGAGGGCGGCGAATGGACCGTCGAGGCCAATCCTGGCACGCTCGACGCCGACAAATGCGCCGTCCTGGCGGACGCCGGCGTCAATCGCATCAGCCTGGGTGCCCAATCCTTCCAACCGCAGTTGCTCCAGGTTCTGGAGCGCCACCACGGTCGAGCCGAAGTCGAGCGGGCCGTCGAGCTGGTTGTTCCCCGGTTTCCGCGCTGGTCCCTCGACCTGATCTTCGGAGTGCCCGGTTCAACGCTCGCTGATTGGCAAACGGACCTCGAGACCGCCGTGCAACTCGGTCCCCTTCACCTTTCGTGTTATGGACTCGTGTACGAGAAAGGCACGCCGCTGTGGAGCCAGCGTCGCCGCGGAGAGGTGCGCACCCGTCGCCGAAGAGCTCGAGCGCGAGATGTACGAGGCAGCCATCGATCGGCTGGCCGCGGCCGGCCTGGAGATGTACGAGATCTCCAACTACGCCCGCCCCGGTCACGAATCGCGGCACAACCTCGCATACTGGGCCAACGACGCCTACTTTGGGTTTGGAGTCGGGGCCGCGCGGTACGTCGGGGGCGTACGCGCGGTCAATACGCGCGACCTGCCGGCGTATTTGCGGCGAGTCGAAGCAGGCGAGGATCCTACCGGCCCCAGCGAAGAGCTGGCGGCCGAGCCGCGCGCGCGCGAAACCGCCATGCTCATGCTGCGGCGAACCAAGCTCGGCATCGACCGCCGCGACTTTTGCGAGCGCACCGGATTCAATCTCGACGAACTCCTGGGCTCGACCATCGAACGCTTCAAGGCGCGCGGCAGCCTCGAGGACGACGGCCGCCGCGTGCGCCTGTCTCGTGAGGGACTCTTTCTGGCCGATCAGGTTTTCTGTGAGCTGGTCTGAAGCGCACAGCGAGGGCGAGCCGTAATGTCGCCGTTCGCTCGGCGAACGGTCCGCACCCCCCTCACCCGCCCTTCGGGCACCCTCTCCCCGCGGGGGAGAGGGGGTCAACCGCGCCTGAGCTGATCGGCGCGCGCCGCCAGCTTGATCGCGGCTGTGTGGAAGAGCCCGCGCGCATTGGGGCTGGCGTTGCGATACGCGTCGAGAAAGCCCTCGGCCTGCGTCCAGGTGATCACCTGCATGATCTGCTTGGTCATCAGATCGAGCATTTCGTCGATCGTGGCCGCGCTCACCTCGGTCGGAAACTGGGCCGCCGGCCCCTTGGCCGCCTCGGGAGCTGGAACTTCGCCCGCGCGAGGTGCTTTGCCCGGCGGGGCTTCGCCCTTGGTCTCGACCCAGGGAGCCGTGGCGGCGCCCATGCCGCGGCGGCCGCGCTCGGCGACCTCGCCCGCCTCTTCCTTCGCCGGCCGCTCCGGCGCCTCGCGGGGCAGCCCCGCCGACGTGTAGAGCTTGCCGTCGGCACCGACCCGGCCCGGCAGGTTCGGTATCGAGCGCGACTCGATCAACTGGCGCCGGATCTTGGCCACCAGCTCACGGCTGACAGCGAGTTCTTCCGCCATCCGGCGATCCGACCAGTCGTGGTGCAGCTTCAGCTTCACCTCGACCGCCCGCCGCCGCTCCGCGCGGGTCAGCGGCAGCCCGTGGAACAGGTTGACGCTCGCCACGAAATCGAGCGCGTCGGTGAACGACCCCTCGCGGATTTCCGCCCGGATCGTCCGTTTGCCGAGCATCACGGCCGCCGCATGGCGGTGAAACCCGTCGGCAATCAGCAAGCGATCGTCAACTCTGAAAACCGTGATGGGCGGCAGCCGCTCCCAGCTATCGGCGTAACGCTCGACCGTGAAATCGTCGAGGCGGTCGCGAAGATTCAGGTTCTGGTCGAGGACGAGGTCGTCGAGTGGTACCTCGCGGATCTTCATCGTAGCGGTTCCTTCGTTGTCGGCGCAGAGCGCAAGCCCACATTTCTTCTCAAACCGACTCTGTCGGCCTATGATCGGCGAGGCAGTACAACGGCTTGCGTGAACTTTTCGAATAAGCTCAAGTGCAAGGACGTAAGTGACGATCATGCGGGTTCTCATCACCGGAGCGAGCGGACGACTGGGTTCTTACCTGCTGGCACGACTGCGCGACGTTCCGCACCAGGTCATCGCCTGGAGCGGAACAGCACTCGGCGAGCACATGGGGTTCCCGCTGCAGCCGGTCGAGCTCGCCGACCACTTCGCCGTCGCCGCGGCGATCACCGAGGCCAGTCCCGACGTCGTGATTCACGCCGGCGGCATCAGCCAAGCCGAGGCCGTACACGCCGACGCGGAACGCGGCCGCGCCGTGATCACCGACGCGACCCAGCAGTTGGCCGACTGGGCCGCCCGTCACAATCGCCGCTTGATCTTCACCTCGACCGATCTGGTCTTCGACGGCCGCGGCGCCTGGTATCGCGAAACCGATCTGGCCTCACCCGTCACCGAGTACGGCCGGGCCAAACTCGCCGCCGAGTCATGCGTGCTGGCCGCGCCGAAGGGCCTCGTGGCCCGGATCGCGCTTTTGTATGGACCATCGCTTTCGGGCCGCCCAGGGTTCTTCGACCGGGCGATGGCCCGCATGCAGACCGGCCAGCCGCAAGCGTTCTTCATCGATGAGTTCCGAACCCCGCTCGACTACGCCACCGCCGCCGGCATCCTGGTGCGACTCGTCGACTCGCCGGCGACCGGCCTGCTCCACGTCGGCGGGCCCGAACGACTCAGCCGCTATGACCTGATGCGAAGGTGCCGCACTGGCGCACGGCATCGACGCAACCCTCGTGCAGCCCAGCACGCGAGCCGACGTATCATTTCCCGAGCCTCGGCCAGCCGACGTCTCGCTCGATTCATCCCGCTTGCAATCCCTTCTGCCCGACATGCATCGGCCCCAGGTCGAGCAAGCACTCAAAAACCCGCCTCCCACGGCCGCTCGCTGATCACCCCAAGTTCGATCAGACGTGACCTCACGCAACGTGAACACTGCGTGCTCCGATGCATGACATCCTTACAAAACTTAAGAATTCAAAGCCGATTCGAACAGTTTTCGTCGTCACAGAGCGCGGCACGCTGCGTATAAAGTGGGGGAGAGTTAACGCACGTGCTCGATTTCCTGCTTCGTGCGTCTCCCAGATCCCGCAACGTCGCAATTCAAGCCTATGCTTGGAGAGGGGCAGGGAAGCCCGGCAGTGGTATGACGCCCTGACTGAAAACGCATAGAACGGGTGCCGGCGACAACCCGCACGCTGCTGTTGCTTGCCGTAAGGCGTTCGCGCGTACGAGACGTCTTCCGTAGAAGTGGGTCCGCGTGCGTCCCCGATGACGCCCATTGAATTAAGGGCAGACGGGAACGATCATTCGTGTCTCGAGGAGTGGGCACCGACAATGTTCAGCGCTGAAATTTTCCAATTGTGGTCGACCTCGCTGTCGGCATTACCCCGAGTTTGGGGTTATCTCGATCCCGGCTCGGGCAGCTTGCTCTTGCAGATCATGCTGGCGGGAATGCTCAGCAGCTTGTTTTTTGTGAAGACGTGGTTTCGCCGCCTGCGTGAGTATCTGCCGGTAAAAAGCGACAAGGCCTGATCGTGCACTCGCACTCGGCGGTTTCGTTTCGCGACCCTGCCGGCTTCGTGTGTGAGGAGCGAGGAGAGCTGCGTCGGCAGGTCAACCTGGTTTACCAGGAACATTATGACCGGCTCATGTCGAGCGGCCTCTACGACGAGCTGGTGGCCCACGGGCTGCTGATTCCTCACCAAGAGCTCGACTGCGCACCGCCCGAGCCCCGCTTGGCTTACAAGCTCTTGAGGCCCGAGCGGATCGATTTTGTCTCGTACCCCTACGAGTGGAGCTTCAGCCAGCTCAAAGACGCCGCACTGGTGGCGCTGGAAGTGCAGCGCCGCGCACTTTTGCACGGCATGACCCTCAAGGATTGCAGTGCCTACAACGTGCAGTTCTACCGAGGCCGGCCGGTCTTCATCGACACGCTCTCATTCGAGGTCGCAAAGGCGGGCGGGCCCTGGACGGGTTACCGGCAATTCTGCGAGCATTTTCTGGCGCCGCTCGCGCTCGTGAGTCTGCGCGACTGCCGCCTCGGCCAGCTCTGCCGCACCAACATCGACGGCATCCCGCTCGACCTCGCCGGCCGGCTCTTGCCCTGGCGATCTCGCCTGCGCTTCGGGTTGGCAATACATCTTCACCTTCACTCCGCCCTCCAAGGTTCGAACGCGAAGGAGACAGCGGCCGCCGGCCGCGGCGGCGTCGGCACACCCGCGCTATTGGGGCTGGTCGACAGCCTCGAATCAGCGGTCCGGGGTCTGCGCTGGAAACCAAAAAACGCTGGCTGGGCCGCGTACTACGACCAGCACTCGTACTCTGCCGCCGAGTTCACGCACAAGGCGCGCCTGATCGCCGAGTTTCTCGAGCGCACCGGCTCAAAACGGGTCTGGGACTTGGGTGCGAATACCGGCTACTTCAGTCTCTTGGCGTGCGAGCGCGGGCTTTCGACGCTCGCGCTGGACTTCGATCCCGCGTGCGTCGAGCAAATGTATCTCGAGTCGAAGCGTCGCGCTGAGACCCGGCTCTTGCCGCTGGTCATGGACCTATTTAACCCGAGCCCCGCTTCGGGTTGGCTCAACCAGGAGCGATCGTCGTTCTTCGATCGCGGCAAACCCGAGCTGGTCATGGCTCTGGCGCTGGTTCATCATCTGGCGCTTGTCGGCAATCAGCCTCTGGAAAACCTGGCCGATTTCTTCGCGCGCCTCGGCCCGTGGCTCGTGATCGAGTTCGTGCCGGAAACCGACCCCCAAGCCCAGTCGCTCATCGCCCACCGCCGCGGAATCCACCATCCCTACAACCGCGAACTCTTCGAGCAGGCGTTCCACCGCCACTTCGCGACGATCGTCTCGGAGCCGGTTACCCAGTCCGGGCGCATGCTCTACCTCATGTGCCGCCGTAATGCGGAATCGTGACTCCGGCTCCGAAACCGCTTGCTCTTCTGCAATTGGCCAGCCTATCCTTGGCGGCTCTGCTCCCCGGCTTCGGGCGACTTTCTGCGAAACACCCAGAACGCCGGCACGCCCAGCGCAATGATCCCGAGACCCGCCAGGGCCTGCACCCGGCTCTGATGGTCGGCGAGCATGCTGCCCAAGAGTATCAGCACGCCGGCGACGTAGAGCAGGGGGGTGATCGGATAGCCGATCGTGCGATACGGACGCGGTAATTCAGGCCGGCGCACCCGCAAAACAAAAACACTTGCGATCGCGAGCATATAAAAGAGGTTCGCGCCGAAGATCACGTAAGTGAAAAGGATGTCGTAGAGCGGCGTCTTGTTGAGCTGAGCCCAGGCATAGAAGAGCGGGCCCGGCACGCCCGTGCCGGGCGCCGGCGGTGGAACGACAACAAGCGCGGTGCCCACGACCGTGAGAATGATCGCCCAGATTCCTTGAGCCAGAACCGCGTTGGCCGGCGTTTGAAACCGCGGGTGAACTCGGCAGAGGGCGCCCGGGAAAAGCCCGTCGCGGGCCATCGCGAAATAGGCGCGCGGACCAGACAGTGCGTTGCCGTTCAAAGAAATGAAGGTCGAGCACATCACGAGCATCGAGATCGCGACGACCCCCGGCCGGCCGACGAGCAGCTTGCAATACTGGGCAGCGACCGCGCTGGCGACATCGCTGCGGCTGCCCGCGGCCACTGCGGTCATGGGCATGACATAGTGATAGACGAGCGTCATCCCCACGTATACGCCGATGATCACCGCCATCCCCCACAATAGCGCTCGGGGAACGTTGCGGCCCGGGTCGCGAATCTCCTCGGCGACTGGCGTCACGTTGGTCCAGCCGTCGTAGGCCCAGAGCACGCCGACCATCGCCGTCATCATGCCGGCAAAGAGCGAGCCCCCGCCTACGCTGGGCCAGACCGGCGTGAGGTTGCTGACCGATCCGCTGGAGAGCACAAACGGCAGCGCGAAGAGCACCGCCAGCCCGCCGATTTTCAGGACCGTGCCTGCAACCTGAAGCGCGCCTCCGAGGCGCGTGCCCAGCACATTGACCGCAGTCACGACCGCGATCGCAATTACGGCGGCGCCCGCCTGCCACACTTCGCCGCCGATCGACGCGGGCGCCGGCACCAGTTGCGCGAAATATCGGGCAAAGGCCGCGGCCAGCGTGGCCATCGAGCCCGACCGCACCACCAGGAATTCGACCCAGCCAAACAGAAAGGCCGGCAGCGGTCCATACGCCGCGCGGAGGAAAACATAAAGTCCGCCCGCTTGGGGGAGCATCGCCCCCAGCTCGGCCAGCGTGAGCGCCACGGCGCCGCTCAAGAGGCCGCCGACCAGCCAAACAGCCAGGATGCCGCTCATGTACGGCACATTCTTCGCCACCGTCGCCGGAACCAGAAAGATCCCCGACCCGATGGTCGACCCGACGACGACACAAAACGCCTGCACCGGGCCCAACACCCGTGGCAAGGTCTTCGGTCCGTTTTCGCGCGGTTCGAGCTCTGCCCGCATGTATCTCCTCATCGATCCTGGGGGTACTCGCTCGTAAGCTTTAACGGCGTGGGCGCATCCTTTGAATGTGTCGCGCTCTCGGGCAGAATCCGCTCATTCTTGATGAGGAAAGCTGGAAAGCAGGAAGGGCCTCAACAAGCAGTAACTCGCTGTCGTGTTCCAAGGCCAGTTTTCTTCTCTCCTGCTTTCCTGGTTTCCTTATCCAACTCCGCGAATTCGTTCTGTCCGCCTGAGGGCGCGCACGCTCAATCGTGCGTCTTGAGCTCCGCCGCCCCGCAATCAATCGCCCGTTCCAGCGCGGCGGTCGCTTTCTTGATGCACTCGGTTGTCAGCTCCACATCGGCCGCCAGCTTAGCCTTGTTCGGCTCTTCGATATCCTGCCGGATCGCCGGCAGCGGCCAGCACGCGTAGCCCGTGGTCAGACCGGGCGCGTAAATCGCATGCTTGAACCAGGTCCGCCCCGGCAGGCCCTTCTCGATCAGAAACGCGCGCTCGACCGCCATGAGCGCGTCGTTGATTGCCGCAAGCTCGCGGCCGCCAACGTCGTCGCGGCTCGCAACCAGCGCGGTAACCCGGTCGAGCGCCTCCGCCCGCGCCAAGAGAGTTTTGACGGCCGCGACCAGACCGGGCAGCCGATCGAGCTCGGCCTCCGCCGTGCCGGCCTTGCGCTGTTTCTTCGCGTGAATCAACCGAAGCTGGTCGACGTGCTCGCGCAGGGCCAGACCATAGGGAACAAACTTGAGCGGCACGACGTCGGCCGCCGCCGCACGCATCACGAGCAGCGTGTAGAGCCGCGCCGCCGTCGCGTGAGTGATGAACTCGGGATCGCCGAACTTTTCCATCCAGTTGAAGTCGTCGTACATCGAATGATAAACGCCGTAGCTGCCCCGAAATCCGATGTCGACGGCCGGCACGCCGAGATGGTCGACATAGGCCGTGAAATCCGAGCCCGAGCCCAGCCAGCCCATCTGGGGGGCGAAGCGGGCGGGCTTTTTCTTCTCCTCGCGCGTGCCGCTGCTTTCGGATCCAGCCGAATCCCACAACGGATCGCTGAGCACCAACGGCGCGCTTTCGGCCCACGCTTTCCGGCGCTCTTCGATCCAGATCGAGCGCAGCGACTTGCCGGTGTGCGGATCGGTGATCGCCGCGGCGGCGTCGAGCGCCAGGTCGCGCAGCGACGGCACGCCCGACATGCCCAGCTCGTGCCCGCTCACCGCCGAGTCGACGTTGAGCATGAGCACTGCCTTCTCGCCGATCGCCTTGGCGTGCTCCTCGGCCCATTCGGTCGAGCCGACCAGGCCGTATTCCTCGGCGTCCCAGCTCGCGTACAGGATCGTGCGCCGGGGTTTCCAGCCGTTCTTGTACGCCGTGCCGAGTGCGCGGCACATCTCCAGGGTCGCCGCCGTCCCGCTCCCGGGGTCGACCGCGCCATAAACCCACGCATCGCGGTGGTTGCCGATCATGATCCAGCGCTCGGGCTCGATTGAGCCCGGAAGGGTCGCGATCACGTTCCAGATCGTGCGAAGCTGGTAATTCATCAACACCGACATCGCCGCCTCTGCCGGCCCCGGCCCGATGTGATACGCCAGCGGCAGCCCCCCTTGCCAGCCGCTGGGCACGTTCGGGCCCGCCAGCAGCTTCAAGATCTCGTGTGCGGCGTCGTAGGAGAGGGGCAGCGACGGTATCGTCGCGAAGTAGTCTTCGCGCTTCAGACCGGTCTGCTTCTCCCACTCTTCCAGTTGCGTGGTCCGGACGCCGCCGTACGCGCCGGGGAAGCCATTGTGGTCGTCGATCGGCAGTCGCTTGGCGTCGCTCGTCGACGGTCCGAACGGCGTCGACGGATCGCCGGGCCCCAACGACAAAAACTGCACGCTCCCGCGCTGAATGGCCGAGCCCGGCCGATACGGACCGCCGGGATAAACATCGCCTTTGGCAAAGCCATCGTCGCCGGGATCGGAGAAGATCAAGATGCCCTCGGCCCCGCGCTTCTGCGCATTGCGCACCTTGAGGCCGCGAAAGATCTCGCCGTAGCGCACCAGCACGATCTTGCCCTCGACGTCGATGCCCATTTTCTCGAGCGCGGCGTAGTCGTCAGGCCGGCCGTAGTTGGCATAGACAAGCTGCCCGTTCGCGACTCCCGAGACGCCGTATCCGTGGAATGCGCCGAAGGCCGCGCTATTTGCCGAATCGCGGTCGCTGGCTACCGGGTGTTCGTCAAGGGCAATGACCTTGGCCACGGGCCGTGTGATCTCGAGCGCCTGGCCGTTCTTCGCGGGGTAATTGAGCAGTACCTTGTACTCTTGCAGGTCGGCCTTGAAGCCCCACTCGCGCAGCTTGTCGCGCACGAACACGGCGGTCTTGTAGTCGGCGGGCGTGCCGGCGACGTGCGGCTCGGCGGTGAGCGTGCGCAGCCATTTGCGCGCATTCTCGGGCGTGGGCACAGCCAGCGCCTTGGTCTCAGCTTCGAGCTGCCGCTCGCGGCCCCGCGGTGCAAACCCCAGTGGGTGCTTGGCGTGCGCCGGGCTCGCGCCGTCGTCGCCCGCTTCCGACGCGGGCGGGTCGTCGCCACGTACCGGCCAGCCCGCGCTGGCCGCCAACCAAACCGTCGTGCTCATCACGGTGAAGAACAAACATCGTCGCCTCATCAGCCAGCCTTTCTTGGAGCAGCAGATACTTGACAGGGCCACCACCGAGGGCCACACTCAGGAACTGTCTGGCAGGCTCGTCTGTCGAGCCCGTCGACAGGATTGGCCCGCCCCTAAGGAATCGCCGCGGCGCGGGCCGAAATTGACGCAAAACGACACCAGGATACGTCGCTTCGGCCACGGCCGATAGAGGCGAGCCCCAGGCTGTCGCCTCACGCGAGTCGTGTGGCCGGATCAAGTCCCTAACCTGTGGGCGCCTGCGCAACCCGCCCCATTTCCCGGGTCCGCCGCCTCGCCCGTGACAAGAGAGACGCGTATCGATTGGTGCTTTCGCGAGGGACACGTCATGGCTCTGTCATTCACGGTCGGCGGAACGCGCGGGACTTTCAGCGCTCCCTTTGCCGACCAGGTCGCCGGCGCGCTCGACCACGCCTTTGGCGGCGAAGGAGACTGGGAAGGAACGCCGCCTTTGCACTACGGCGAGCTGGCGCTGGCAACCTGGTCTGAGCTTTTGCGCCGCGCCGTCGCCGAGCTCGGCGGCGAGACTGTCCCCAACTTGTCCGCCCTGGGCGAAGCACGACGAGGCGTCTACGTGCCGGCGCAGGTGCAAGCGATCTCATTACCCGTCCCCGGCGGCGAACCCTTGAAATGCGCCAGCCTTCACGGCCTGCGCAACGAGCTCGCCGAGCTGGCCCAGCGCTGGGACCTCCCCTTGGACGACCACGGCCTGCAGACACTTCCTGGAGGTGGGTCACGATTCACGCGAAGGCTCGGTCGCCGACCCGCCCGAGGTCGTCGCGTTCGCGCGCCTGGCGCTCGCGGCCAACGAAGCCATGCGCCGCGATTGCCCGCTCTGGCTCGTCAACTCCTAGTTGTTGGGCGCGGGTCTCCTGACCCCGCCCAGGGTTGTTGGGCGCGGGTCTCCCGACCCCGCCCAGGGCCACACCGGTTGTTGGGCGCGGGTCTCCCGACCCCGCCCAGGGCCACACCGGTTGTTGGGCGCAGGTCTCCCGACCCCGCCCAGGGCCACACCGGTTGTTGGGCGCGGGTCTCCTGACCCCGCCCAGGGCCAGACCGAAGGTCTCCAGGTGCCGCGCCGCGCACGGGCCTCAAGCCTCGACACCGCCTCAACCAGCCGGCGCAAGCAGGGCCGGCCAGTCAACTTCGAGGACGACCGTCTCCCCCACGGCGGGCAAAGCAAAGGGCTCGTACCGGCTCCCGCGAAAACAGAGCCAGACGAGCGAGGGCGACTCGAGCGGCACGTCGAACCGAAACATTGCCGAAGCCGGGCGCCCGTCGGCCGTCAGCTCCGAGACCAGGGCCGACATGCCAGTAAGCCGCACCACATCTCCCCGAGCCAGCGGTCGCCGATCGCAACGAAACACTGCGTCCAGCACCATGGCAAGATAGCCCCCTTTGGGCCATATCTCGAGCGTCCGCTCGTCGACCCGATGAATGGCGACCGACGAGACCATGGGCGCGAGCGAGCGAATTTGCTTGGGGATCGTTTCGCCGCGAGCCGCCCACCGGAGAACTGAATAATTGACGTGCTGCGGGCTCGGCGCGTTGGCCACGACCAGCGTCTTGTCGGAGAGTGCAGGACCTGGCGGCACATCCACATAAAGCCGGCGCTCGACCCAGCGTGGTCCGACTGGATTTCCAGCCCGAACCGGCAGGGCCAGCGGCCCCAGCACCGCGTGCACGACCACGAAGAACCACGCGAGGCCGCGCCCGAGCACGCGCCGAAGCGATCCGAGGCGTTCTGGGCTCCGCCAAACACAAAGGCCCAGAACAGAGCGAGCAAACCCGATGCGCCCAGACCAACAAACGTGAGCAAGCGGTCCATGGGAAGCGTTGCGCAAACGGGCAGCGCGGCCAAGAGCATTCCTGCGGCAAAGAACCGCGCCATTCGATCGCGCGACAGCAGCGGCAAAATTGCCGAGCCGACGATTACGAGGAAAAGCACGGCAGCCACGGCCAACCCGGTTCGTCGCGCGGGACCAAGCAAAGCAGAGACTTCCGCCGGCAACGGGCTCCACTGCCCGAGCAACAGCACCGGCACCCGCACCGGCAGGGCACTCGTGTACCCAACCGCGTCGGTGAGCGGGTCGAGGTAGAACCCCACGTTTCGGACGCCAAATCCCCAAGAGTCGCGCACGGTCCGCCAAGCGACGACAACCACCGCATAGGGAACCAGCGCCAGGCACCCGCGCCAACGTCCGGATGGGTCGGCGAACAAGCCGTAGGCGGCCAGGTAGGCGCATGTGCCGATCCCTTCTTCCTTCGAGAAGAGCGCCGCCGCTAAGAGCAGCGGCGCCAGCACGGCCGAATAGCCGGCACGCGCTCGCCTCCAATGATCGTGGGCGATCAAGGCGGAGATGCCAAACGTCGCGGCAACGAGTGCATTGCGGTTGGCGAGGAAGCCCACGGTCGCGCCGCGAGCGTCATCAAGCGCAAACAAAAGCGCCGCCACCCCTGCGACCCAGGCCGCGCCCAGTATCCTACGATAGAATACCGCCGCGGCGCCCACCGCCGCTCCCAGCCAGAGCAGGCTGTGAGCGTGCATGAGCACGGGCGAGCTGGGCCAGAGCGCATAGTCGAGCCGGTGGGTGAGGACGGTCAATACCTGCAGGAACTCCGCCTTGATCGTGGGATCTGTCCACCACGGGAACACGCCCAGGTCGATTTCGCGGCCGGTGCGAACCGGGTCACCGCGGAAGAACCGGAACATTTCCCACGGTCCGCCCAGCAGTTCGCGATAGCGCGGATCCTCGAGCAGAATTATGCGGTGAAAGTAATCGTCCGCGGCCCAGCCGACGCCAAGCGCCGGCAAGGCGAATAAGATCGCCAGCAGAGCCACCAAGAGGGGTAGCGAACGGTGTGCCAGCACGCGGGCCGCTGCGCCCCTCATGGCGGGTAGCCGAAGATATCGCGGAGCAGGTCACATTGCGCGGCATATTCGGCATTGATTTCGGCGTCGAGCCGAGCGTGCATCTCGACTTTGGATTCGATCGCGAGCACCTTCGAAATGGCGGCCGCATAGGCGCTGTTGATGGCCGCTTGCTGGGCACAATCGAATACCCCTGAGATGGTGGGCGCGTCGATCGGCGTCTGTAGCGGAACCTCCGGCGTGTATGCGCACAGAGCCGCAGCCCAAGCTGCACTGTAGAGGTGGCCGTTGCCGGGGCGGATATCGAGGTGTTCAAAGGCGTCGGCGAGAGCAGCAGCAGCCCCTCTAGCCGCGGCGATGCGTTCATCGTCCCCAAGCTGGCCATCGACGTCGCGTTCCGCGAGCTCAACGGCCCTTCGGCTTCGTTCGTCGACGATATGCGGCCAGATGCGGCGACAACACGCGATCATGAACCGCCGCAAGTTTCGCTCGCTGGCCTTTTTCTGCACCAAGTCCAGCATTGTCATCGAATGACTGAACGAGCGCCATTCATCCTCCGTGACCGCAAACTCGCGCGTCCACCAAGGATGGCGACTCACTTCGACCCAAGAGTAGGCTTGCCGCCACGACGGATCGCCCCGCAGAAAACTAATGAAGGCGCGTTTGACCTGTTCCAGCGTGAAGTATCCTTCAAGCGGACACTCCCTCACGCCGGCTGAATCGACACACTCCATGTACCAGGGCTCAGTGCCGGTTTGACGGATGAATTCCCAGTGGCCCTTCACTTCTGGGTGAT
The DNA here is from genome assembly GCA_963830625.1 of uncultured Isosphaeraceae bacterium. GTDB lineage: Bacteria > Planctomycetota > Planctomycetia > Isosphaerales > Isosphaeraceae > CAWHMZ01. The sequence goes on from CAWHMZ010000023.1 coordinate 627,998, forward strand.
CAGGCTCAACACAGTTGGACGGCGTACCCTTGCTAGCCGTTTGGAGATAGCGCTTCTTTGACGCGGAAAGCTGCGCAAACTTCCCGATCTCTCCATTCGCAAAAGCCCGATCGATGTCGGCTTCGGAGACATTCTCAATCGCCGGCAAGTTTTGAGACGTTAGCCGCATGCCTACGCTCGGTCCTCTTCACCGGTCAGCATCTCTATGACAAAAAACCATTCTACGTTGCGTTCGCTGGCTTGGGAACGTGGCGCACGCACGTCGCAGCAAACCTGGTCGGGGAGTCGCCTTTCTCGGGGCACTGACCGACGAGAAGCTTTTGACCGTGGCTCGTACCGCTGGGACCCTCGCAAGCTCACGGTGCAACGACCGCTCGAGCGTGGTATCTTTGGCGACGGCAGCCGCCCGAACTTCGAGCGTCCGACCACCGCCAATTCCCTCTCCGGGACCTGGAGTGCCGAGAGATGCAACCGCGTCGAATGCAGTTCCGGCTTCGCTGGCTGATGGCCGCCGTGGTCCTCGCTGCTGCCAATTGCGCAGTCCTGCGCGTCTCTGTGGTGGCAGGCGCCATATCCTCCCTGCTTGCGCTGGCCCTGCTGCCGATGCTCGACGTGCTGCTGCCCGGAATCTTGGTGACGGCCAGTCAACTGCGCCGTCAAGGGGCGTGTCACGCTTTCCTCGCCGGTTTCGAAGTTTTCGGGTGGGCGGCCGTGTTGGTTTTCACTGAATTCTGCTTGTCCCCATCGGCGTTCGATGCCCTCTCGGCATATCTCCAGGCCGTGATCGCCCCACTGGAACGTCTCCACGAGAGTTGGGGCATGAAATACGATCCCGAATCGACCTTTCAAGAGTTGTATGGACTGGCGATCTGCTCTGCGGTGCTATCATTTCCGTTATTGATCGCGGGCTTGCTCGGTGGCTGCCTGGCTTGGGCGTCTGGGATCACCCTCGCGCGCAGTCGCAGAATAGTTGGCGGAGGCGCTCGAGCGCGCGACGATGTGCAGGTCTCGAACGCGTGATCGCGAAATCGGAGTTGCCACCAGGGTCGGTTGAGATGTCAGAGCACGGCCCCCCTGAACCCAGGCATCGGCGCGCATTCCGTGTGAGGTTAGGCGCTCTCTTGCTTCTGGTCCTCTTAATCGGGTGCGTTCTCGGCATGATCGTACTTCGCGCCCGGGTCAAGGCGTCCTGGGCCGCTTATCAGGAGGCCAAGCTCACGCGGGAAGTCGCCGAGATCGCAATTCATGAATACCTCGAGGGTATTTTGAAGCCGGACATCGCAACTGTCGATGGCGAGATCTCGTCGGCCGAGGCCGATTTGAAGTCGGCCGAGAGACGACCTGGCGGGACGAACCCCAACGCTGGAAAGTCAAATGTCCCCGAGGCTGAGCTGGACTCGCAGCAGAAGATTCAGCGGGCGAGGTCTCGTCTACAGCAGGCGCAAAGTAAGAGGATGAACTTGGAGAAGACGAAGGTGCGGATGATCGGGGAATTGAAGAGCGAGATCGAGAAGGCCAAGGCCATTGAACTGGCCAAGGAGAAGATTTACACGCAGGCGAAGGCAAGCGGGATGGGCCTGTTCTAATTGCGAGGACCAGGCGTCGCGTGTACCCGGAAATCGATATGGTCGACACCGTTGTAGAAGCCCTGATCCTCGATCTCCTTGAGTGGGTGGCAAATGGCGAAAGGAGCTACGAAGAAGTGATGGATGCTTGGCGCACATCCTGCCCCCGGCTTCCGGTTTGGGAAGATGCGAATGATCGGGGACTTGTCATAAGGGAGGAAGCCAACGGTCGCTGTATCGTTAAGATTACAGCAACAGGCCTCGCCCTTCTGGAGCAGCGCAAACTTCTCAAAGGCGCGAAGCACGACGTACCTACCCGAGCGACTGCCCCATGGCCAGCGTGACGACCGGACTGGAGAACTGCCTGGAATCGCCGCCGAAGGTGCTTCGCGACGCGGCGCGGTTCGGAGTGCTCGCCAACCAGGCGTCAGTAAACAAGGATTTCGAATACGCAGGGCGCTGCTCGCCCGGCGCTTTCCCGGAAGGCTCGCCGCGTTGTTCTCGCCACAGCACGGCTTCTGGGGCGAGCAGCAGGAAAACATGATCGAAACCAGGCACAGCCGCGACGAGGTGCTCGGCGTGCCGGTTTTCAGCCTCTACAGTGAGACGCGAAAGCCCACGCCGGCCATGCTCCAGGGACTGGAGTGTCTGGTCATCGATCTCCAAGACGTTGGTACGCGGATCTACACATTCACGTGGACGATGATGGCGTGCCTGGAGTCGTGCGCGGCGGCGCGAATCCCCGTGGTCGTGCTCGACCGCCCTAACCCGCTCGGCGGCGACTCCGCGCAAGGGCCGCTGCTTGACCTGCATTACGCAAGCTTCGTGGGCCGGTCAGCGATCCCCATGCGGCACGGCCTCACCATGGGCGAGCTCGCGCAGTGGCTCAACGCCCGGCATCAAATCGGCGCCGACCTCTCCGTCGTGAGGATGAGCGGATGGTCCCGGCACATGCTCTGGCCCGACACCGGGAGAACGTGGGTGCTGACCTCGCCCAACCTCCCGCGCTGGGAAGGCTGCCTTGTTTACCCGGGGCAGGTGCTCCTGGAAGGGACAAACATTTCCGAGGGCCGCGGCACGACGACGCCGTTCGAGGTATTTGGCGCGCCACTACGTCAACCCGATGAAGTTGCTCGCGGAACTGGAGCCGTTCAAGCTGACCGGACTGCGCATGCGGCCGGTCCGCTTCCTCCCGACGTTCCACAAATGGCGGGACAAGAGCTGCGGCGGGTTGTACCTCCATGTCACCAACCCGCGGACCTTCCAGCCCGTGCGTAACACGCTGGCGCTCGTCACCACGATCCGCCGTCTGTGGCCGAGCGAGTTCGCCTGGCGCGATCCACCCTACGAGTACGAAACGCAGAAGCGTCCGATCGACATCCTCTTCGGCAATTGCATGTTCCGCGAGGCGCTCGATCGGGACACAGTCAAAACGCCTGCCGACCTGGATGCGCTCCTCGTTCTCGACAGGGCGGATTGGCAGAAGCAGGTGGCGGCGTACTTGCTCTACGGCGGTTAGAGCTCGTTGAACGGGTAGTCGCCTCCAGGGGATGGGAGATAACGACACCCAGCCTACCATGAGTACCGTCAGCTTCGGCCCACCGGAACGCAAAGCGCGGACTGCGGCGGCAAAGGCGCTCCGCTTCCTGATTGCTTGTGGGCTCCTGGCCCCCGCGGCTTGCGCAATCTACGGCACGGGGATCGTTGCGCCGACGGCGTCCGTCTCGAGTGTCCCCCTCCTTCCCGCATGATTGCTCGTCGCCGCGTCAACGCGGAGATACCGGCTGGCTTGTAAGATTCCGTGGTTAAGTGCGTAGAAGAATAACGAGTACCGCGAGGTTCGTTCGACGCCCGCCCGATGATCGTCCGTCCAAACTGCTCGAGGAGATTCCCGATGAACCATTGCGACTCGCTCGGCCCCCGGCTGGAGCTCATCACCGACGGCAAGCCGGGGCGGAGTGTCCCGATCGGGGATAACGGGATCGAGATCGGACGGCACGCTGCCGTCAACGTCCGGTTCGAAGACGCCCGCATCTCTCGCCACCATGCCCGGATCGAACGGCACGCTGACGGCGCCTACTACCTCGTCGACACGAGCCGGAATCAGACGACCTACTTGAACGGTCGCCGGTTGCTGGAAGCGCGGCCGGTTCGGCTCGGCGACGGCGACCGGATCAGGGTCGGGGATCACGAGACGATCTTTCGCTGTGAGTCGATGGTCGTGCCCGTGGAGTCCGACGACGGGTCGACCGTGCTCGAGACGCTCGGCGATCTCGGCTCTGACCACCTGGCGGCACGCGCCAGGCGCCCCGCCGAGACGCTCAGGGCCGTGCTCGACGTCAATCGCTCGCTCGGGGGCGGTGGCGAGCTCGATCAGGTCATGGGTCGAGCGCTCGCTAGCCTCATGGAGCTCTTCCCGAACACCGAGTGCGGCGTGATCGTCACCGTCGAGCCCGACGGTCACCTGCCGGTCCGCGCGATCCGGCGTCGCGGCGGCCCGCCGCCCAAGCTCACGCTTAGCCGCACCATCCTCCATCAAGTCCTCGATCAGGGCGAGGCTGCCCTGATCCGCGACGTCGCAACGGACGAACGCTACAGGGAACGCGGGAGCGTCGCGGCGCTGTTTCGCTCGGCGCTGTGCGTCCCGCTCCCCGGATCCGACGGTCAGTCCCGTAGGCATGGTCCAGCTCGGCGTTCGATGAGGATCAACGGAAGACGTTTCACCACGCGACGACCTCGAGCTGCTCGCCGCGCTCGCCGTGCCAATGGCCGCCACCGTGGAGAACGATCGGCTGCTCCGCGAGCGCGCGCACTGGGCGGCCGCGCGGGAGATCCAGCGGGCGCTCTTACCCCGCGAGCGGCCCGATATCCCGGGATATTCCTTCTGGGAGTGCTATCGACCCGCGCTCGAGGTCGGCGGAGACTCATACGACTACATCCAAGTGGCCCGCGGCGGGCAGGGCGTCGACCCCCGGTGGGTCATCTGCGTGGGGGACGTCTCGGGCAAGGGGATGCCTGCGGCCTTGCTCTCGGCGGCGGTCTGTCCCGAGGTCCGCCACGCCGTCCGAGGCGGCGACTCGCCGGCCGAGGTGCTTACGCGCGTCAACCGCCACGTCTGCGACGTTGGATTCGACACGCATTTCGTGACAATGATCCTGGCACAACTGGACCCGCAACGACATCGGATCACGCTGGCCAGCGCCGGCCATGAGCTACCCCTGATCCGCCGCGCCAGCGGCAGCGTCGAGCGACTGGAGCTGCCGGGCTCCGGCTTGCCCCTCGGCGTCTGCGCCGACACAGTCTACGCCCCAACCTTGCTCGAACTGGCGCCCGGCGACGTCGTCATTCTGCACAGCGACGGGTTGAACGCTGCCTACAATCGGCACGAGTGTCCGTTCAGCGCGCAGCGAGTCATGGCAACCTTGTCGCACGCCCCCGCGGGTGCGTCACTCGCCGGCGAGGCCCTGCTCGAGGCCGTCATCCTGCACTCTGAGGGCATTTCACCCCGTGACGATCTGACTATCGTTTGCATCGGGCGCGAGACGACTTCATAACGAGGCGGTGCGCCGACGGAAGTTACAATCACTTGGGCAGTCTCTCGGCGGCTATAGGTCGGGAACCATTGTTAAACCCTGGACCGCCGTAACGTCGCCAGCCCGAGTCGGATGAGGCATTTTTCTTGTTGATGTGTCGCGCCAGCTCCCCTCAGTGGTAGTATGCCATAAGACGGGAGATAACGACACCCAGCCTACCATGAGTACCGTCAGCTTCGGCCCACCGGAACGCAAAGCGCGGACTGCGGCGGCAAGGGCGCTTGGCCTCCTGTTGTCGTAGGAGACCTCCCATGGTACGATTAATCGTACTCTTGGAGGTACGTTCGATGGCCAAATTCCCAGTTATCGTGCCGGTATCGGACTTGAGGCAAGACGCGGCCCGCGTGCTGAAGGATGCGAAGAAATCGCAGAAACCGCTGGTTATCACCCAGCGCGGACGTGCGACGGCCGTCCTCATGAGCCTCGACGCATACGAACGATCCGAAGCCGAGCGCGAGCTCCTGCTTTTGCTGGCCCGCGGCGAAAAAGAGATCGCAGCCAAAGCTGGCTACGACCTCGACGCGGTCCTGGCGGAAGCAGACGACCTTTTGGCGAAAGACGGATCGTGAAGGTCCGATTCACGGCGTCGGCGAAGGCTCAGTTTCTAGCCGCCGTCGAGACGATTCGGCGCAACAATCGCGACGCGGCTCGGAAATTCCGCACGGAGGCGGGAAAAGCGCTTAGGCGACTTTCGCAATTTCCCCGGTCCGGGGCGGCCATCTCGGAGTTTCCCGACCTGCCCTACCGCGAAGTTTACGTGAAGCCGTATCGGTTCTTCTATCGCAGTGAAAAAGACACGGTATGGATCGTCGCGCTTTGGCACGGCGCACAGATTCCCGATACACCGGACGACACTTAACTGTCATCCGCGGCTCACCAGGAGCTTAGCAGATTGCTTGACCTGGACCACGGCACGTGCAGCGAATCCGGCACGTGAGCAGGGGCCGAGCGAGCGATTTTTCTTCTTGCCGTGGTGCGCGGCTCCCTTCGGTGGTAGTATGCCGTTAGACGTGCTGGCCTTGGCGGATGAGCGCTTCGGGTAGCTCGGGGCCGCGGGCTCAAGATCTCGCAGGGTCGTGTGCGAACCAGTTGCCAGGGCCCAACCGACTCGCCCCACTCGAGCTCTTGTGTGGAAGGATTCGAGCATGAGCCGGCCACTCTTGCCCGATCGCGCGGCAATGGAACGCTGGGCCGAAGAGCTGGCCAATTCGCCGGCCCGCGAGCAGCCGCCCACGACGGTGAGCGGCCGGCCGATCGAGCCGCTGTACACGCCGAACGATCTGAATCGGCATCGACGACGAGACGGACCTCGGATATCCCGGCCAGTACCCGTTCACGCGCGGCGTGCACGCGAGCATGTACCGCGGGCGTCTGTGGACGATGCGGCAGTTCGCCGGGTTCGGTACGCCGCGACAGACGAACGAGCGGTTCAAGTTCCTGCTGGAGAAGGGGCAGACCGGGCTCTCGACCGCGTTCGACCTGCCCACGCTGATGGGCCTCGATAGCGACCACCCGCGCGCAGCGGGTGAGGTCGGCCGGCTCGGCGTGGCGGTGGACACGCTCGACGACATGCTCGTGCTCTTCGACGGCATCGACCTGGAAACGATCTCGGTGTCGATGACGATCAACGCGCCGGCGATCGTCGATCATGGCGTTCTACCTGGCCGCCGCCCAGGAACGCGGCTTCGACTTCCGAAAGCTCCGCGGCACGATCCAGAATGACATCCTCAAGGAGTTCCACGCCCAGAACGAGTTCGTGTTCCCGCCGGAGCCGAGCGTGCGGCTGGTGTGCGACGTGATCGAGTTCTGTGCCCGGCACGTGCCGCAGTGGAACCCGGTGTCGATCTCCGGCTACCACATCCGCGAGGCCGGCTCGACCGCCGCCCAGGAGCTGGCGTTCACGCTGGCCGACGGCTTCCACTACGTCGAGCAGTGCCTGGCCCGCGGCATGGCCGTCGACGACTTCGCCCCGCGCCTGTCGTTCTTCTTCAACGCGCACAACGACCTGTTCGAGGAGGTGGCCAAGTACCGCGCCGCCCGCGTGCTCTGGGCCGACGCGATGCGCAATCGCTACGGTGCGACCGACGAGGCGTCGTGGAAACTCCGCTGCCACGCCCAGACCGCCGGCTGCTCGCTCCAGGACAAACAGCCGGAGGTGAACCTGATCCGCGTCGCGTACCAGGCTCTCGCCGCGGTGCTCGGCGGCTGCCAGTCGCTGCACACCAACAGCATGGACGAGACGCTGGCCCTGCCGTCGGAACACGCCGTCACGCTGGCCCTGCGCACGCAGCAGGTTCTGGCGTACGAAACCGGAGTCACCAACACGGTGGACCCGCTCGGCGGCAGCTACTTTGTCGAGGCCCTCACGCGCGCGATGCAAGCACGACGCCCTGGCCTACTTCGACCGCATCGAATCCGTCGGCGGCATGATCGCCGCCATCGAAGCCGGCTTTTTCCGCCGCGAGATCGCCGATGCCGCGTTCGCCTATCAACGCGACGTCGACGCGAAGCGGAAGCTGATCGTCGGAGTGAATGCGTTCGTCGAGCCGGATGAGAAGCCGATGGAGATCCTCACGGTGGACGACCAGGTCGAGCAAGACCAGATCGCCGCGCTGCGAGCGAGCCGGAGCCGGCGCGATGCCGGCGAAGTGCGAGCGATGCTCTGGGCGAAGTTCGTCGCGCGGCCGCCACGAGCCAGAACCTGGTCGGGCCATTGCTCGAGGCCGCCCATGCCCGTGCCAGCGTCGGCGAGATCATGAACGCCTTGGCGGACGTTTTCGGCCGGTATGAGCCGAAGAGCGCGTGAGGATCGTCTCCAGGCAGCGAGAGATCGATCGATGGGCACGACAACGCCGGCGCGTATCGTTCTCGCCAAGGTCGGCCTCGACGGCCACGATCGCGGCATCAAGGTCGTGGCGCGCGGGCTGCGCGATCGAGGGGTTTCATGTGATCTACGCCGGGCTGTGGCAGTCGCCCGAGGCGGTGGTGCGCGCGGTGGCCGATGAGGACGCCGATTGGTTGGGCTTGAGCCTCTTGAGCGGGGCGCACATGACGCTGGTGCCGCGGGTGCTGGAGCTGATGCGGCAGGCCGGGCTGGGGGATGTCGGCATGCTGGTCGGTGGGATCATTCCGGAAGCGGATGTGCCGAAACTGATTGCAGCTTGGCGTGGCGCGGGTGTTCGGTCCGGGCACGGTGCTCAAGGAGATCGCCGAGTTTCTCCGCGGGCACGAGCCGCGAGGCCACGAGCAACTCCTCGCAGCGCTTCCGCGGGGCGATCGGCGGGCGCTCAGCCGACTGCTGACGCAGGCGGCGCGCGGGGAAGGCGCGGAGACGATCGCGCGGCGGCGGACGACCGGACCGATCGCTGGCTCGGACTCGGCGAAGGCGCCGACGGTCGAGCTCCCGCGGGTGATCGCCGTCACGGGCAGCGGCGGCGTGGGCAAGAGCACGCTGATCGGCAAGCTCATCGAGGTGATTCGGCGGGCGAAGCGGTCGGTCGCCGTCCTGGCGTGCGATCCGCAGAGTCCGCTCACCGGCGGGGCCTTGCTCGGCGATCGCATCCGCATGCCGAACCGGCCCGACGACGACGCGGTGTTCATCCGCAGCCTGGCCACGCCCAGCGGTCATTCGGGTGTCGCGCCCAACGTCGATCTCATGATCGGTCTGTTCGGCCGCTTCGGATTCGACACCGTCATCGTGGAGACCGTCGGTGCCGGGCAAGGCGACACGGCCATCCGCGACGTGGCCGATGTCGTCATCGTCCTCGTGCAACCCGAGACCGGCGACGAACTGCAATGGGAAAAGGCCGGCCAGCTCGAAATCGCCGACATCGTCGTGGTCCACAAGGCCGATCTGCCGAGCGCGGAGCGCGTCGAGTCGCAGCTCCGCGAGCTGCTCAACCTGCCCGGCTGCCGGCCGGTCCCGGTCGTGCGCGTCAGCTCGAGCAAGGGGCTCGGGGTGGAAGAACTCTGGGCGGCCGTCGACGCGTGCCAAGTCTGACTCTCCCCGTGCCCGAAATTGGTTACGTCGCTTCCGTGGCGGCGAAGCTATGCGCCTGCACCCCGTCGAGCTCCCCGCCAAGGTCACCCCCCTGTCTTCCCCCCTTCGCAAGGGGGGAGCAACCGCAAGGGGGAGGCCGACTGCGGTCGGGAGGCTTTCTGTGCCGCAGCCCGCGACCCCGTTGAGCGTCGTCGCAGCGCAGTGCTGGCCTCGTTCGCGAACTCTCTCCCCCTTGCGAAGGGGGAGAAGGAGGGGGTGGAGACGCAAGCCAGCGATTCCGCCGGAATGCAGGGTAGCGACGCACAGAGGTAGCGACGCACAGACACCCAACAAGTGTGACCCGATCATTCATGCATGGCATAAACTCGCGGAGCACTGCGAGTCTTAGAATGCCTCTGAAATCAGAATCTCGGTCAAGGCGCCAGTGACGCACCGTGACGCACCGCGACGCATCAGACCCGCGGTCGGCGCTCTTTAAGATTCATCGGAAGTCGCCTGCCTGCAGTATATTACAATGACCCGTGACACGGGTGACGCGGGTGACGCATCCGAATGTCATCTTGATCATTCTCGCGTTCCGCGGGGCGATCGGGCCAGAACCGTCGTGAGCAACCGGCACAGACTGCACGGTCGGTGCGCCGCTCGATGAAGCCAGCCACCCCCAAAAAAAGTGGGTGCCTGAAGACCCCCGGGCCTCATTCGCAGACGCTCTCCCCTTTGCGAAGGGGGAGACGGAGGGGGTGGGGACGCAAGCCAGCGATTCCGTCGGGACGCAAGCCAGCGATTCCGTCGGGACGCAATCCAGCGATTCCGTCGGGACGCAATGTTCGTCATCGTACTCCGTTGGTGACGCGATCGATCTGGTTGATCCCTTTTGCTGTTCCTTGCAGAATAGCGACAACAACGAGAGAACAATCGGGCGCCTCGTTTCGTGGGGACAACTCGCATGTCGACGACTGCCAGTTCAAGCTACGAAGAGGTCCCCTACAAGGGGTTCGCGCTGTTCCTGACCCACCCGGATCATCTCGCCGCGCTGGCTCGGCTCTTCGGGGTGGTGACGCCGGATGTTGAGACTTGCCGGGTCCTGGAACTGGGGTGCGCCCGCGGCGACAACCTGATTCCCATGGCCCTGTCGCTGCCGCGGGCCCGGTTTGTCGGCATCGACCTGTCCCCGCGACAGATCGCCGAGGGCCGGGCCACGATCGCGGAGCTCGGTCTGGAGAATATCGAGCTGCGCGAGCAGAACATCATGGACGCCGGCCCGGAACTCGGTCGGTTCGACTTCATCGTGGCGCATGGCGTGTATTCCTGGGTGCCCGCCGCAGTCCAGGAGGCGATGCTGCGCCTCTGCGGCCGTGCCCTGGCGCCGAACGGACTGGCCTACATCAGCTACAATGCCTATCCGGGCTGGCACATGCGCACCATGGTCCGGGACATGATGTTCTTCCTCGCGCGGGGAGTCGCCGAGACGCGAGCCCGCGTGTCCGCCGGCGGGACCTTCATGCGACAACTGGCCGAGCTGTTGGCCAAGCACGACAACGCCTATGCGCGTTGCCTCCGCGAGGAAGCCGAACAGATCGTCCGTCACGACGAATCCTATCTCGCTCACGAATACCTCGAGGAGACGAACCACCCCATTTACTTCCACGAGTTCGCGGATCGGGCGGCGGTCCACGGCCTGCACTATCTCACGGATGCCCAGTACTGGAGCATGGCCGCCGCGCAACCCGACGAGTTGTTCCGGGCCTTCGGGGATCGCGCTCTTGACTGGCACGACCGCGAGCAGATTTACGATTTCATCAAGGGCCGGGCATTTCGGAACGCGTTGCTTTGCCGCGAGGAGGTTCCCTGCTCCCGCGTGCCGTCGGCGCGGGCGATCATGTCCCTGCGAATCACCTCAATGGTCCGGCCCGCCGCAAGCGACGTCGCCCTTCGTCCGGACGGAGGTGAAGATTTCCACAACCTCCGCGGCGAGTTTGCCCTCTCCACCAACGACCCGTGCGTCAGGACAGCGCTACGAATCCTGGACGAGGCCCGGCCGCGGTCGGTCCACTTCGAGACGCTGTGGGACCGGATCGAGGAGCGACTGCCCTCCGCTTTCGCCGCGGCCGGTCCAGACGATCGTCGCGCGGCCTCACCGGCAGCGCTGGCCGAATCGCTCCTTGACACCTTCGCGCACAACCTCATTGAGCTGCACGTCCGTGAGCCTCGATTCACCACCGAAATCGCCGAATTCCCGGAGGCCAGCCCCGTCGCCCGTCGCCAGGCGGCCGCCACCGCGCCGCGAGTGGCAAACCTTCGCCACCGCCTGATCGCGTTGGTCGATTTCGACCAAGTCGTGCTCGCGCAGCTCGACGGCCGGCACGATCGGCCTGCGATCCTCGCGAAAATGAAGGATGCGGTCAGGGACGGGGTGTTAAACATTCAGTTTCGGGGGAGCCCGGTCACCGACCCCACAGAGGCCGAGCCCGTGCTCGTCCGACTGCTCGAGGAGAGCCTCCGGCGCCTCGCCGCCGGGGCCTTGCTCGTGGGATGAATCGATGTGGTCCGGAATCGTCCCGCGCTAGCTCCTCTCAGATCGAGTCAAGAACCGGTTGTCAACGCAGCCCTACGACAGCATCGCAGCGACATCAGTGCAAAGGCAGTGCCATAAGGCTTGTGGTAGCTATAGAGGGGATAGTCGAACCACGAGCCGTCGCTTTCCTGGAGCCGGATCAAGAACTGAGCGAGTCGGTCCTGGTAGAACGCGCGCTCGGCCGCGGGCAATTGGCCGATGCAGAGGGCCCCGTAATAGTGGCCGAAATAAAAGAAGTATCCCGCGACCTGGGCAAATGACTCGTGAGGGATCGGCCTTTTTCGGCCCATGTCAAGCCAACCGTTGCGCGTGATCAGGCGATCGAGCCACTCCTTGAGAACGTGGTCGTTGATCCGCCGGTCGCCCCACAGCCGTAGTGCCAGATTGCAAGCCTGCGAACGCCCAAGACTGCCGGCTGGTCGGTTGATCGGAGCCATGGCTTGCGCCATGTCGAGGGGGCTGGACAGGCTGTAGAGATAGCTGGAGTCGGGCTTGCGCTGGTCGGCCGTGGCTTGGATGGCCCTCTTGAGAACACGATCATTCATCGCGATGCCGAGAGGCCGTGCGCGGTCCAGGGCGACCAGAGCCGCGGCGTTGACGAAGCTCGCCGACGGGGCCAGGGGCCGCTGCAGCCCCGAGGCGTAGTAGAACCAGCCACCGTTGACTGTCTCGAAATGCTCCAGGGCATTGATCTGAGCGCGGATCGCGTCCTCAAAGCGACGGCGTTCTCGCTGCCGGCGCACTCACGACGGGCCAGCTCGGCCAGCACCGGGATGCCGTAGATGCTGCCCCAAATGTTGGGCAAGTTGCCGGGATCGGCTCGGCGTAACTTACTGAGATTTGTCAGCAGGAAATCCTCGGCTCGCGCCAGGGCCACTTTCACCTCGGGCGAGTCACCGGCACCGAGCAACGCCTCGAGGCACAGAGCGGTCGTGGCCAACTCGAACGAGCGAAACGCGCCCGGGACCGGATCGTTATCAACGCCTCCTGTCCATCGTGCGCTGCCCCAGGAGCCATCCGCGTTCTGGCTTCGGCACAGGTAGGTCACGCCGCGAGCCAGCGCCGTTTCGAGGTCTTTGGACGACACTCGGGTGATCGGCGCCGGCTCTCGAGTCGAGTCGGCCGCAGGGTGGTCGTCGGCCCCGTGCGCCGCCGGGGACTGCGCCGGCGACGGGCACGCCCAAGTCAATGCTAGAAGGATCGTCGCTAGCGACCGCCGAAGCGTGTGAGAATCGGCGCTCCGAACGTCGGCTAATTTCCTGATGTGCACCATCCAGCCACCGGCCTGGTTCGGATAAGGGATAGGTGACACCCACGAATTCCCGTCTGAAAACTACATTCAAGCATGGGGTGAGGCGCCCCGGGGCACAGCTAAAGGATGGGTGTCTGGCGACCCCGCGGCCAGCATCCAGTGCCACAACCTGAACCGCGCGAAGCACTCGCACGACCCGGGTCCTTGCGATAGCCAATTGGTAACGACGATCGCGGCCGCCGCCCAGCGCTCCGCGGCTAATCCCCGACGTTCAAGTTCATGATCGGATACTCTGCCCAGTCCCGATAGTCGAAATGCCACCATTCGAACTCGAAGACCGTGAATCCCTCGGCTTCCATCGCCCGCCGCAGCAGCTCGCGGTGCCACCTCTGCGAAGACGTCCCGCCGGGATAATCGGGATAGGAGCGCGGCGAGAACTCGTCGTAGCCGCCGACCATCTGCACCGGCTGCCCGGTCTTTCGCTCGTCAAGCGTCAGATCGACGGCCGCCCCGCGGTTGTGCTTCGATCCCTTGGCTGGGTCGGCCACAAAGGCCCGGCCCTCGTCGGGCGTTGCCTCCCAGAACAGCTTCGTCACTTGCCACGGCCGGTAAGCGTCGTGCACCAAGAGGCCATAGCCTTCTTTCTCCAATCGTCGCTGAACCCGCACGAGCGCCAGGGCGGCCGGCCGCTGCAGGAATGCCCGCGCTGACGTGTAGACCGGCACGCCCAGAAAGTTGTTGGCCGTCGCATAGCGGATATCAAGTTTGATGGTACGGTCGAGCGTGACCAGCTCGACGAGCTCGGTGCGCGAAACTTGCCTCGCTCGAGAGGCGGGTTGGCCCCGTGGATCTCGCGGCGTATTTCCTCGATCGGCCGCCGGGGCTTGATGCGATAGGTCTTGCCCCCCTCGCCGTCGAGTATCCGCCGGCGGAAGATCACGCCATCGAGCGCGACCTGCGTCGCACCGCCGCCCGGGCCGCGGCTGAAAACCAGCTCCTCGCCGCGATAGAGGCCGTCGTCGCCGAATTTGAACCGGTCCGGGCCATGCTCCGTAAGCGGATAATTAAAGAACCATTCGATCAGCACGTGCAGCCGGCCGTCTTTTTCAAGGACGTACAGCACGTCGTGGTCCCAGCCGTATTCGCCGATCAGGCCGTCAAAGCGCGCAGGGCTCGCGGCGGGCTTTGCCGCCGGTCTTTTCTCATAAGTCTCACCCGCGATCGTAATCCGGTTTCCGTCCACGGCAATCCTCGACCCCGACACCAGTATGTCGTCGACCGTGAGCGCATCGCCTCTGGTGCGCACCTCGACCGTCATCCCGCCCTCGAACGGACTCAAGTACAGCTTGCCGCCGCGCTCCGTCAAATCGACCGATTTGTCGCCGTGAACGTAGTGGCCATCCAGCAGGCGCGCGCGCTCGGCCGCGAGCGGTGTTGTCGTTTCCAGCTTGGGCAACGGTTTTCCCTGGCGAACGGCCAGCAACATCCGCAGGGCCGTCTCGGCAATGCGCGTGCTTGCGCCATTGGCGCAATCGGCGGTCGCGATCACGACCGCGCCGAGCTTGGCATCCGGCAGCGCTTCAAGCGCGGTCGCGAAACCGTAGACCGCTCCACCGTGGCCGACTCGCCGCTCTGATTCGAGCTTTGAAAGCGCAAACCCGATCCCGAACCTCGACGGTTCGCCGCTAGCGCCCGCCTGCGGCTGCCACATCTGCTGCAAGGTTTCTGGCTTGACGATCACGCCGCCCGGTCCCCGGCCCTCGGCAAAGAGACAGCTCACCAACCGGCTCAAGTCAACCGCCGTGGACAGCAGGTTGCCCGCCGGGCCCGTACCCAGCAGGAATTGCGGCGTCGCGATGGTTTGGCCGTCATAAGTCCACATGACGCCGTGCGCCAGCTCTCGTGCGAGTGCCGGGCTGGGTTCGAAGCTCGACCGCGTCATGGAGAGCGGCTTGAGTACCGTTCGCTCGACCAGCCGCGCAAACGGCTCGCGCGCGGCCCGTTCCAGGACCGCGCCCACGACCGCAACGCCGGCGTTGGAGTATTTTGTGTGGGTTCCGGGCTCGTATATCAAGGTCGTGGTTGACAAGCTTTCCACCACGCGCAATAGCGGCGGCGGGGCCGGGTCGAAGTAATGCCCCAGCGGCGGCTCGCGCACCAGGCCCGCGCAATGCGCCATCAACTGACGCAGCGTGATCGGCACCGGAAACGGGTTGCGAGGCCCAAATTCGGGTAGCACGGTCTTTACCGGCGCGTCCAGATCAAGCTTGCCCTGCTCGACCTGCTGCATCACAGCGAGCGCGGTGAATAGCTTCGAGACCGAGCCGACCCGGCACACCATCTCGGCCGTCGCGGGCACGTGCTTGTCGCGATCGGCGA
Source organism: uncultured Isosphaeraceae bacterium (assembly GCA_963830625.1). Classification (GTDB taxonomy): domain Bacteria; phylum Planctomycetota; class Planctomycetia; order Isosphaerales; family Isosphaeraceae; genus CAWHMZ01. The sequence continues at coordinate 643,362 of CAWHMZ010000023.1, forward strand.
ACCCGAAGCCGCGCGCCCACACGACTTGCTGGTCGTCCACCAGCGCGATCGTAACGGCCGGCAGCCCCTTCGACGCCAGTTCACTGGTGATCCACGGTTCGAGCTGGCGCGCGACCTCGGCGTATCGATCACTCGGCCCGACGACCGCCTGCGCCGCCGCGTTTGCTGCAGGGCCGGCGCACGCGGCCGCGCAAACGACCGCCAGCCAGAGCACCAGCCCGAGCGAGGCCATGAGGTGATCGGCCAGGCGCATGCTCATGGCCACGATCGTGAGCGTCGGGTTGGCGTGCCCGCCCGTTGGGAACACCGAGCTGCCGGCGATGTAGAGATTGGCGATCCCGTGCACCCGGCAGTTGGCGTCGACGACTCCCTGGCGAGGGTCGTCGTGCATTCGTGTCGTGCCCATGTGGTGCGAGGCACCGTGATCGACGGACGTGAATTCAGGAGTGACGAAATCGTGATCGATCTCGACGCGGCCCAGGCCGCACCGCGCGAACTCATCGCGCAGGATCTCGTGACTGCGCTTGACGCTCGCGACGTCGCGCTCGGTCAACCGGCGCTCGACCTTGGCCCGCGGGCATCCGAGTTGATCGCGTTCGTCGCTGAGCATCACCCGGTTATCGGGATCGGGGCTCTGCTCGAAGAGCTGCGCGAGCTCGAACGTGCCGAACTCGCGCTCCTTGTGCGGCAGCGCCGACCAACCCCCGACGCCGATCGCCCAGTAAAAATGCAGCGGCCGCCTCGCCACGAATTTCCTGTAGATCCGGTGCGGGACGTTGACCATGTAGCCCAGCGCGCACCGCTTCAGGTTCAAGAGAATGCCCCGCGGGTGGACCGGCTGCTTGGGCATCGGCCGGTTCGAGATCCGCGCTTTCAAGTAGTTTTTCGAAATAATGGGCCATCCGGTGCCAGTGATAAGTCTTGTGCCACGGGATCAGGTAGGTCGCGACGTTGAGCAATCCTTCCCGGCGCATCGTTTCCGGCGTCAGGGTGACGATCCCCATGCCCGCGCCGCCCCCTGCGCGATTCATGTCGTAGAAGGCAGTCCGATCGAAGATCTTCGGGTCCCTCGGGAACAAGACGCCGCCGTGCAGTCCGTAATGATCGATAAAGAACCGGCCGACGAGGTCGTGCTGGTTGCCCAGCCCCGCCTTCATCGTGCCTTTCGACATGAGCAAGAGCCGGGCATTCTCGATTCCGCCCGCGGCCAGCACGAACGACCTGGCCTGCACGCGGAACCGTTTCTGGCCCAGAGTGGCGCAGCACACGCGGCAGGCGAGGCTCGCCTCGTCGTTGGCTTCGATCTCGACCGCATTGGCGTGTAAATAAACGGAGATATTCTTCGATGACTCCATTTTCGCGCGGACGTCGCGCACAAAGACGTCGCGGGGGCCGAATTGAACGAGCGCCGAGCCGATGCGGCCGTTCGGGAAGTCGAGGGGGCGGCAGTCGCCGCCAACCCACGCTTCGACGTCGAAGGGTCGAAGCTTCAGGAACTGCTCGGCCCTGCGGTAGTACGGGTCGAGGTGGCTCTTGGGGAACGGCCAGCCGCTGTAGGGCATTCCGTCGCGGCGCTCGAAGTCGATCTCGTCCATGCCTACCAAGCGCACTCCGTACACGCCGCCTCCCAGGTCAAACCCCCATCGGCTCGCTACGCCGCCGAACTGGCGGAAGCGCGACGAGTAGGGTTCCGAATTGTCGCCGCCGGGGCCGTCACAGAGCGACTGCGTGGCCGCTTCGAGCTCCACGCCGCCGCTCTCAACCACGACGACCCGGCCGGCCGGCCGTCGAGGTCATCGGCCAGGGTCAACCCGGCCGGCCCCGAACCGACAATGCACAGGTCCGCTTCCAGTGTCTCGCCGTCGGACAATTCACGCGAATCGATCAGCATGTCATCACTTTCTGAGTGTGGACCAGAGTAGACGGGACGATCGCGGGCAAACCCACAATTATAGGGCCTGCTCTCGATTCGCGAGCAATCCCCCAGAGCACGCAAGCGCTTCACCGAACTGTGGCAGAGACATCGGGGTTCGTCACCGTAATGGCAGCGCCGCGCGCTTCGCGGACGCGCAGCGGACGCCGCCGTACGGCAAGGCCGGCGTTGTGCCGCAAGGCACGGTGAGTGAGGCACTTGGGCAAATGCAACCAAAGATCATACGCCTCCCGCGAGCGCGGTCGCCGGCGGCCTCCGAGCACGACGAATTGGCAGAAAAGGCCTGCGAAAAACCTGCCAATTTCTGCCACTTTGCAACGCAAATCTCGCCAGCCGGCCGGCCGAAACTTGACGCGAGATCCGCCATCTCTGACGATCAAGTGACACGGCTGCCCGCGCCCTTTACACAGGAGAGCACCATGATCCGCGGCGTGCACACGATGTTTTATTCGTCCGAGCCCGAGGCGTTTCGGGCTTTTGTGCGAGACAAGCTGGGCTTTCCGGCGACCGACGTCGGCGGCGGCTGGCTCATCTTCGACTTGCCCGAGGCCGACATGGGCTGCCATCCGGCCGACGAAAGCGACGGTGCGTCTTCGGGCACACCCGGTGTTTCGATCTACTGCGACAATATCCACGAGACCGTCGCCGATCTCAAGAGACGCGGCGTCGAATTCACCAAGCCGGTCGTCGACCGCGGCTACGGCCTGGTGACGTTTTTCCGCGTGCCGGGGGGCTTCGAAATCCAGCTCTACGAACCGCGCTACACCAAAGGCGCCAGGGCGGGCTCGGCGGATGCTCGTTGACGGCGCCACGGCCGGCAGACACTCGACAATTCGCCACCGGTCGACCAAGATTTGAGGCTCGGGACCGAAGATTCTCGTAATCACCCGATGGGCGAAAGCGCGACGGCGGCCTGCCAAGAGGCAAGAGCCCGCCGGGCGAGCTCGGGTGATCTGCCCGTTCGCTCCCACGGGGGACGCGAAATGAATCGGCCCAAGTTCGATAGGTATTGCCCAGCAGGACCTCCATCCGATGACGACCCACGACCCTGAATTCTACAATGCCCCCAAATATGCATCGGAACCGCCCCCGTCCCTGCCCAAGCAGCACGGCTGCTTTTTCTACGGCTGCATCATTGCGAGCGTCGTGGGGGTGCTCTTCGTGATCCTCTTGGGCGTCGTCTCGTTCATCGGCTACAAATTCGTCATGAATTTACGCGATCAGTACACGTCCACGACTCCGAACCAGCTTCCGACGGTCGTGATGCCCGAAGAACAGCGCCGGCGCTCAAGGAGCGTGCGAAGGCGTTTCGCAAGGCCGTGACCGAGGGAACGGCGCCGCCCACCGAAACGCTCGTACTGACCAGCGACGACATCAACGCCCTGTTGGAAGACGATCCCGAACTTAAGGGCAAGGCTTACGCCAAGATCGAGGGAAACGTCGTCAAGGGCGAAATCAGTATTCCGCTGGATGCTATCCCCGGTGGCAAGGGTCGATATCTCAATGGCGAAGCCGAATTCAAGGCATCGCTCGCCGACGGAGTCTTGATCGTCACACTCGACTCGGTCGAGGTCAACGGCAAGCAAATCCCCGAAGAGTTCATGAAGCCGATCCGCCAACAGAACCTGGCCAAGGACCTCTACAAAGACGAAAAAACCTCCGAGATGATTCGCAGGCTCGAGAGCCTGGAAATCAAGGACGGTAAAATCATACTCAAGGTTCGGCCGAAAGCGGCCGCAGACGCCGCCAAGCCGACTGAAGCGGGTGAGGATACCAAGAAGGCGGCTGCCCCGCCGGCGAGCGACCAGCCCAAGTCGGCCCCGCCGCCCGACGAACCCAAGAAGACCGGCGCCGGGCGCTGCGCAACGGCCATCGAGCGCCCCGGCCGAGCAGCCAGAGCTTGCCAAATTCACAGTCATGACGGGCATTGTTGACGCGCTTGAGTGAACCGCACCATTGAGGGATCGCCATGATTCGCATAATGCACATACTCTCATTCGTTTTTTGCTTGATGGGAGCAATGAGCCCCCTGGCCGCCGCAGCCGACCCGCCGCAGGCGGGCGCGCCTGAAAAGGTCGCCTCTGTCGAGGGAATCACTGAATACCGGCTGAAAAACGGCCTGCGCGTGCTCTTGTTTCCTGATCCCACGCGCCAGAAGGTCACGGTCAACCTCACCGTGCAGGTCGGCTCGCGGCACGAGGGATACGGCGAGACCGGCATGGCGCACCTGCTCGAGCACATGGTCTTCAAGGGCACTCCCAGCCATCCCAATATTCCCGCCGCTCTCAAGGAGCGCGGGGCGAATTACAACGGCTCGACCTGGCTCGACCGCACCAACTATTTCGAAACGCTGCCGGCCAGCGACGACAACCTCGAGTTCGCACTGTGGCTCGAGGCCGACCGCATGGTCAACAGCCCCATCAAGCCCGAAGACCTCGCCACCGAGTTTTCGGTCGTGCGCAATGAGTTCGAGCGCGGCGAAACCTTGCCCGAGCGGGTGCTGTCGCAGCGCATGATGGCGGTCGCCTACGAGTGGCACAACTACGGCAAGTCGACGATCGGCAACCGGTCTGACATCGAGCGCGTACCGGTCGACAGCCTGCGCGCGTTTTACAAGAAGTACTACCAGCCCGATAACGCGCTGTTGGTCGTCGCCGGCAAGTTCGACGAGCAGAAAGCTCTGGGTTATATCAACAAATACTTTGGCTCCTTGCCCAAACCCGACCGCAAGCTGCCCGCAACCTACACCGAAGAGCCGCCGCAAGACGGCGAGCGAGTCGTGACGCTGCGGCGGGTGGGCGACGTCGCCCTGGTGGGGCTGCTCTATCACGTGCCGGCGGCCGTCGCACGCCGAGTTCCCCGCGGTCGAGGTGCTGGCCAACATCCTCACCGACGAGCCGGCAGGCCGGCTCTACAAAGCACTGGTCGAAACCAAGAAGGCTGCCAGCGTTCGGCGCAGACCACCGCCGGCCACGACCCGGGCGCGATCGAGCTCATGGCCGAAGTCGACACCAAAGACCCCGCCGTTTTAGAACAGGTCCGCGACATCATGCTCAAGGTCCTGGACCAAGTGGCTCGGTCGGGTGTGACTCAGGAGGAGGTCAACCGCGCGCGGCAGCAGTTCCTCAAGGACCGCGAGCTCGCGGCCGCCGACCCCAATCGCATCGCCATCGAGCTCAGCGAATGGCAGGCACAAGGCGACTGGCGGCTGTATTTCCTCTTCCGCGACCGCATCGAGAAGGTAACGCCCGCCCAGGTCAAGGAGGTCGCCGAAAAGTACTTCGCCACCAGCAACCGCACCATCGGTTACTTCGTCCCGACGTCCAAGCCCGAACGGACCCCGGTCCCCGCGACACCCGATGTCGCCAAGCTGGTGGAAGGCTACACCGGCCGCTCGATTCACGAAGGCTCGAGCGAGACCTCCGACGTCTCGCCGCTGGGCCATCGAGGCCCGCCTCGAGCGGCCCCAGCCGATCGCCGGCGTCAAGCTGGCGCTTCTTGCCCAAGAAGACCCGCAACCAGTCCGTCCAGCTCACGCTGGCGTTGCACTACGGCAACGCCGAAAACCTGACGCGGTTACAACGAGGCGGCTTCGTTCTTGCCCGAGCTGATGACGCGCGGCACCAAGAACCTGACTCGCCAGCAGATCCACGATGCGCTCGATCAGAACTTCGCGCGGCTGGGCACGGGCATGGGCGGAATGCGCGGCATGAGAGGCATGGGAGGCGGCGGCCTGACCCTGGGGGTCGCTCGGTTCTCGCTCGAGACCAAGCGCGCCAACCTCCCGGCCGCGATCGAGATCCTCCGGCAGGTTCTCCGCGAGCCGACCCTGCCGGTGCAGGAATTTGAGGTGATGAAGAATGAGCAGATCGCCGCCGTCGAACAGGGCCGGTCCGAGCCGATGCGTCAGGCACTCAATCACATTCAGCGGCTCTTGCGCGCTACAACACCGACGACGTCCGCTACGTGCCGACCATCGACGAGCAGATCGACCGCTTGAAGAAGCTCTCGATCGAGCAGGTGCGGGCCCTCTACCGCGAGTATCTCGGCGCCGATCATGGCGAGCTGGTGATCGTGGGCGACTTCGAGCCTTCCGAGATCTTGCCGCTTCTGGCCAAGACGCTCGAAGGCTGGAAAGCGGCCAAGCCCTACGCGCGCATCGAACGGCCCTGCCAGACCGAACTGGCGGCGACACGTGAAACCGTTTTGACTCCCGACAAGGAAAACGCCGCCTTGCTGGCCGGCACCTGCTTGCCGATCAAGGACGATCACCCCGAATACCCCGCGCTCGTCGCGGGCAACTACGTGCTGGGCGGCGGCGGGCTCTCTTCGCGCATTGCCGACCGCCTGCGCCAAAAGGGAGGCCTCTCCTATACGGCCGCGTCGATCTTCGCTGCCAGCCCGCTCGACCCCAGGGCCGACCTGATCATCCTGGCGATCTACAACCCGGCCAATCGGGCCAAGGTCGTCACCGGTGTTGACGAAGAGCTCGACCGGCTGATCCAGGGCGGCGTGCAGCCCGCCGAGCTCGACAAGGCCAAGACCGGATACCTCCGGCAGCTCGCGCTGGAACGCACCAATGACGCCGCCCTGGCGAGGATTCTGGCCGAAAACCTATTCGTCGATCGGACCATGCAATTCCAGGCTGAGCTGGAGGAGCGGATCCACGACCTCACGCCCGATGCCGTCGATGCCGCCCTGCGCCGCCACATCGATCCCAAGCGGCTTTCGGTGGTGACCGCGGGCGATTTCGACAAGAAGTAGGCGGGTTCGGCAATGCCGAAGCGGGTACGCATCAGGTCTTCGGCAGGTATTCCGCGGGTATCGGCTGCCCGGGCCGTTCGCTGTCCCAGTAAATCGTGACCACCCACCATCGCTTGCCGTCGAAGAAGAGCTGAATGCTGTTGATCCCCCGCGCGAACGGCTGGGGCTCATCCTGGGCGTGCCGCGATTCGTAAGTACTGAAGACATGAGCAGCAGCCCCGAACTGTTCGACGCGGCGGGCGATTTCGCGCTCGAAGAACCCCTCTTTCATCACGATGGGTTTGATGCGATTGATGAACTCTTCGACAGCGTAAACGCGGAGCTCGGTTTGGCCCTTGTCGCCCTCGCCGGTCGCGCGGGCGACCGGCATGAGCCGCGCGCCTGTGTGGAACAAGCTCCTCATCCGATCCCAATCGCGCGTGCCGGCGGGCCCGGAAATCGAGGCGTAGAGTGCGGCCAAGATCGCGTCGATCGATGCCACGTCGTCGGGCTTGGGCGCGACCGCAGCCGCAGCGGCCTTGTCGTCGGCCGCGGCCGCGGCCGTTCCGGCCAGACCGACCGCGGCCAGGCCAGCGGCTTGTGCTCCGAGTCGTATCGCTTCGCGCCTGCTCAGGAAGGGGGTGAGAAACATCGTCGATTGACTCCTGTCGCCGCTCTACGCAGCATCACGTGCCGGAATCGTTCACCAAGGGCCACCCGATCGTACACCACCTGCGCCGCAAAACACCGCACCGCTCTTGCCGAGCCTTTCCGACCGACCCGAAGCGATTCGTCGCGCGCGCCTCGACAACCGGCGCAGAGCATGGTCTCATGGGCAAGAGAGCGTCGTGCCGGCGCTACCCGAGGTCAGCGGCCGGCGCGACGGGATGCGGTCGCGCGCGCGACGCATCTCGACGCCGCTTCGATCTGTCGGGCGGAAATTCATCATGGATTCGCTTCAAGGCCGGTTGCTCATCGCCTCGCCGAGCCTGCTCGATCCCAACTTCGTGCGCAGTGTCGTCTTGATTGCCGTCCACGGCGAAGACGGCGCACTCGGCCTCATCTTGAACCGCGAAATGACCACTCCCCTCCAGCAAGTCTGGGGCCAGATCAGCGAGTCCGCCTGTGTCCGCGCGGAAAACGTCCGCCATGGCGGCCCGGTGGGCGGCACGCTGATGGCACTCCACGACCAGCGGGTGCACGCCAACGTCGTCGTCGCTGACGAACTGTACGTCGCCACCGAGCTCAACGCCATGGAAGCGCTGGCAGCTTCCGACGAGGGCCGAGCGTATTTCTACATCGGCCATTCAGGCTGGGGAGCCGGGCAGCTTGAGACTGAGCTCGAGGCCGGCTCGTGGTTGGTGCTGCCGGCCACCTGCGACCACGTCTTCGGCGATCACGACCCGTACTCACTCTGGAGAAACACCATGACCGAGGTGGGCCGATGGCAGATGTTGTCGATGGTTCCGCTCAAGCATCGCCCCAATGATCCCAAACTGAACTAAGAAATGGCTGCGCCGCACGTATACAGAGATAGCAAGCGGACGTCCGGCCCTTTCCGAGCAGGGTGATGTCGACCTTCACAACCCCCGATCGTGAGTCGTGGGTCACTGGCGCGGTGGCTCGTTTTGAAAAGCCACTCTTCGTTTACGCCTCGCGCCTGCTGCGCGACGCTGAAGCCGCGCGCGACGTGGTGCAGGAGACATTTTTGAAATTGTGCGCGTCGGAGCGGGAATCGGTCGATGACCACCTGGCCGAATGGCTCTTCACGGTCTGCCGCAACCGGGCATCGACGTCTTGCGGAAGGAGCAGCGCGTGAGTCAGCTTCACGACGAGCAGGTCGTTCGCTGCCTGAGCTCCGCACCGGGGCCGCTCGAACTGGCCGAAAGCCGAGAACTGGGCGGCGCGGGCGCTCGAGCTCCTGGAGCTGCTGCCAGCCAGCCAGCGCGAAGTTCTCAGGCTCAAGTTTCAAAACGGGTTCTCGTACCAGGAGATCAGCCGGATCAGCGGCCACAGCGTCTCCAATGTGGGCTACTTGATCCATGCCGGGATCAAGGCGCTGCGCGGGCGGTTATTCGTGGCGCAGGCAGCAGAGGCTCGTTACGAGCGAGAGGAGAACCTGACGTGAATCTCGACCCCAACGACCCCCTGCTGACCGCTTATGTGCTTGGCGAGCTCGAGCCGGCCAAGCGCGACGCCGTCGAGCGCATGCTGCACGAGTCTCCCGAGTGCCGGCAGGCCGTCGACGAGATCCGCCTGACCATCGCCTGGCTGTCGCGCGAGCTGCGGCAAGAGGTCGAAACAGAGCCCATGACCGCCTCGGTCAATCAACAGCCCGTAGTGCAAGCGTCGGGCCAACCCACTTCTAAGGCGACACCCTGGCTGCGCCGAAATGGTTACAAGCTGATGGGGTTGGCCGCGCTCGTCCTCGTGGGAGCGACCGTCGCGTTCGTATCGATCGGGCCGTCTGTCAGAGACGGCGTGCGCCCGGCGGCGATCGTCGTGATGGCGCCGCAGCCTGTAGCCGCCAAGGGCGCCGCAGCCGATCGCACCGCCGACGAGCGGATCACGTTCGTCGAGGCCACGAAACTCCCCGCAGCGGCGCCGGCGCAACCGGTATCCCTTAAGAATAAGGACCAGTATTCACAGCCAGAAGCATTGGACCGAGAGGCGGAGCTCAAGGTCGATTCCTCGATCCCCAGGGTTGCCTCGGCAGCCGCGAGCGCAGCTCCGGCACCCGCGCCGGCAGCGTCCGGAGAGCCTGCAGGCACGCGCGGCACCCGCCACGCCCAATCCAGCCCAAAACGCCGCGGACCTCGCCGCGGCCGAGCCTGAAGCGGCGGCTCCGCTCCCTGGGCTTGCGCAGAAGCTTGAGCAATTACCGTCAAGGCGGTCGCTGCGCAGCGCGATGGCAAGCCAGGCGCAGCCGGCGCCCGGGCAGGATAACCAACTGGGACGGAATCCTGAAAACACTGCCGGGCAAAAACTGGGCGCTCGTGAATCTCAGTTGGCTCAGAATGCGCCGGCACCTTCTCGCGCGCAGCCGCTAGCCGAGAATCTTGAGTTTGCCCTCCGCGATCGGGCCGGAGCAGGCGGGCGCGTCTTCAAGGCAGCGGTTGCGGGTAAGTCCGTGAGCCTTGTCGTAGACAATCCGTTCCAGCCGGTTAACAAGGAGGCTCCGTCAAGCTTCCCGGTCGATGTCGATACGGCGAGTTACTCGACAGTCCGCAGCTTCCTCAACCAAAACGCGCTTCCACCGCCGGATGCCGTGCGCGTCGAGGAGATGGTGAACTACTTTTCGTACCATGACAGCGCTCCGGCAGCCGGCGCAGGCGATCCCTTGGCGATTCGTTCGGAAGTCGCCGGGTGCCCGTGGAATGTACAGCACCGGTTGGCACGCATCGGCATCGCCGCCAGACCAATCGCCCAGTCTGGGCGGGCGGCCTTCAACCTCGTGGTCGTCGTCGATGTCTCGCGTGCCGCGAACCAAATGGAGCGGCTTGGTCTGGTCCGGTCGGGGTTACGACGGCTGGCGGAGCAGCTCGGTGAAAACGACCGAATCGCCATCGTGGCCGGCGCGGCGCTTCGAGACCTTTGCTCCCGTCGACTTCCGGAATCAACCAAGCCCAGATCCGCTCGGCGATTGACGCTCTGCCTGGCGGCGGCCCTACGCGCGGCGAGGCCGGCATTCAGGTCGCATACGACATCGCCGCGCAAAACTCGATCAAGGACGGCGTCAACCGCGTCATCCTGGCCACCGACAATCAATCGGTCCACGCCGCCGGAGGCGAAGAACAGTTAGTCGAACAGTTCGAGGGCAAACGCAAGAGCGACGTGCCATTGACGGTGCTGAGCCTCGGCACAGACAACAGCAAGGACGCAGAGCCAGCGAAGGTCGCGACGCGGGGCAATGTCCGCTACGCGCCCATCGACTCGCGGCAAGCGGTCTATCGCGCGTTCGTCCAAGAGCTGGGCTCGACGCTCAACGTGGTCGCCAAGGATGTCGCGATTGAGGTCGTGTTCAATCCGGCCGCTGTCGACCAGTTCCGCCTGATCGGCTGCACTGAAAACTTGAGCGCCCCGCCGCAGGCCGCGCAAGGCCAAGCCGACCGCGCGGGCGAGATCACGGCCGGGCATTACGTGAGTGCGCTCTATGAGATCGTGCCGCACCGCGAGAACGCCGCAGCCGCACTCTTCACGGTCAGGGTGTCGTACAAGAAACCAAACGAAGCGGCAAACCGGGTGATCGAGCGCACGCTCGTCGACTCGAACACCGACTCTGGCGGTGCGTCGAGCGATTTGAAGTTCGCGGCGGCCGTCGCCGGGTTTGGGATGCTGCTTCGCGATTCGCCGTACAAGGGTAACCTCACGTACGCGAGCGTGCTGGAGATGGCCGAGTCGACGCTCGCTGATGACCCTGCCGGCTACCGCCGTGAGTTCGCAGCGCTGGTGCGCCAGGCGAAGAAACTCGCTGGCCAGTAACTCGGACCAGTCAAGTTGCAGAGGCTCCTCGACACCCTGTTTCGTATGCCGATACCGATCCTCACTCGGTGGAACAACGAGCGGAAAGCCGGCATGCCGGGTTGGGACCAGGCTGCGCTCCGATCGCTTGCCGTGCTCGCGCTGGCGGTCGCGGCCGGCGCGGCACCGCAACGCGAGCTGCCGAAGGCACGAGAGACCGTCCCTGTCGCATTCGACGCCGACGGCGACCCGCTTCCTGCCGGTGTGATCGCCCGAATAGGCAGCCGCCGGTTAAGCCACGGGGCGGCCGTGAGCGCCGTCGCATGCCAGCCGGGCGGCGCGCTGCGTGGCATCAGCGGGCTCGGGCATGGTCAAGCTCTGGAACCTCGCCACCGGCCGGCTGGTGCGCGAGCTCCCCGGTCATGCGCACTATCTGCAAACCCTGTCGTTTTCACGGGACGGCTCGATCTTGGCCTCAGGCGGCGACGACTGGACCATTCGCCTGTGGGACGTCAACTCCGGCCGGCCAACGCGCGTCATTCCTGCCTATGAAGTCGGTGGCAGCGGCCCGGTTATGCCGTGTCCGGTTGCGCTGGCCGCCGACGGCAAGACGGTCGCCGGGGGTTGTATCAATGGACTAATCGTGTTTTGGGATGTCGGCACCGGTCTCGAGCACGCAAGGCTCAAGCGGCCTCCTGTGATCGAGCAGGCCCGCGTCGAACCGTTTAGCTGGATTATCACCGCGCTGGCGATCTCGCCCGACGGCCAGCGGCTCGCCGCCGCCAGCAACAACACCGGCATCCAGATCTGGGACCTGAGCGAACGCCGGCTATTGCAAACGATCCCCAACAAATCATCGTGGTTTCAATTGGTGTACTCGCCGGACAGCAAGACGCTCGCCTGGTACGGCCGCTCGCCGCAACCCGGTACGGAGAGCCGCGGCATTCAAATCTGGGACGTGGCCGCCGGCCGTTTGCGCAGTCAGATTGCAGCGGAACGGCAAAGCTATCTCGCCTTCTCACCCGATGGGCGCCGGCTCGCCTCGACGGGCTGGGACCGGACGATCAAGCTCTGGGACCTCAAGACCAACACGCTCGTGAAGACCATGACAGGGCACACCGATCAGGTGATGTCGGTGGCCTTTTCGCCCGATGGGTCCACGATCGTTTCCGGCGGCAGGGACAACTCGGTCCGGTTTTGGGATGTCGCGACCGGCAAAAAACGCCTGGGCGGCCCGATGGCGCACTGGGATCAAGCGATGACGGTGGTCGTCGCGCGCGGCGGACAGTCAATCGTCGTCGGCTCGCGCGACCGGATGATTCGCGTGCTCGACCTGGCCAAGCGCGCGCTGCAAACGAGCGTCGCTCTACCCGCAAGTGATCGCGACCTCGAGGCGATTGCCGTCGCGCCCGACGGCAAAAGAGCTGCCGTCGCCGAGGGCGCGAAGGTAGCGGTTTACGACCTTGCCACTGGCCGGCCCTCGTGGTCGAATGCCGAATTCCTGCCGCGGCCTGAATTGCCCGAAATCGACAACACCCCGACGCCCGGACTCACCTTCTCAGACGACGGCCGGCGCATCGCGTCGTTGACCCTCGATAGCCACCTGGGAAATTGCCAGCGGGCGACCGTCCGAATCTGGGAGGTCGACACGGGACGGCTGCTCTGTCAGATCGCGCGGGACGGCTACGCGCAGGCCGCGCCTGTGTTTCTCGACCGAGGCAAAACGCTGGTCCTCGCTGTAACCCGGAACCCGGTAAACGGGGCGAATCCCTCCGACCGCGAAGACATTCTGGAGTTCTACGAAACCGAGACGGGCCGGCTGCTCCGGGAGCTTCTGTCAGAGGTTCGATACGCCGGCGCGATCGCAGCGGCGCCCGACGGTTCGTGGCTGGCAACGGGCGGCGGCGATTGGGTGCAAGTTCGGAACGCCGACGCCGGCACTTTGTCGTTCACGCTCTCCGGCATGCGTTTTGGTTCACGCGCAACGTCGCTGACAGTCTCACCCGACGGGACGCAGATCGCGGCGCTCGAAGAGGGCTACGAGGGCGGCCATGCCGGTACGGTGCATGTTTGGCGCCTGGCCGACGGCCGGCGACTGCACGAGCTGGATGCGCACGCGACGGCATTGGCTTTTTCTCCCGACGGCCGCTCGTTCGTCACGTGCGGCACCGACGGCACGGTGCTGGTATGGGACCTGTCCTCACCGGCGACGGTGCCGGCGCATCGGCCGCGTCTGACCGATCAAGAGATCGAAGCGCGGTGGACTGTGCTGGTGCGCGGTTATTTGCCCCACCTCGGCGCGCGGGAAAGGAACGCTCGGATCGATTCGCTGGCCGAGGGGGGCGATCGCACCGTCGAGTTTCTGACCGCTCGGCTCCTCGACCCACACCTTGCCCGCAAAGACGACGAAGAAATCGAGAAGTTGGTCGTGCCGCTGACCGATCCTGACGCTGCCGTGCGCGTGCGGGCAGCCGACCGGCTCGAGGCGCTCGGAGTTTGGCCGAAGACGACCATGACCAACGTTCGTAAAATTCCGGCTCCCGCTCGGGCCGTGGACGACGTGCGAAACCTGCTTCGCGAGCATTTCCGCGCCCGCCGCGATGAGTGGGCCACCTTCGTCCTGTGGCAGATCGGCACCGTGCGCGCCCGCTGGCTCTTGCATCGACTGGCCGAGGGCCTGCCCGACGACCATGAAAACCACGACCGCAGGCAGCGGGCCGCCGACACCGCCGCTGCGCTTGACGGTGCGCGGCTGCGCATGCCCGACGCCGACGCCGAGACGGCCAGACCTTGATCACGAGCCGCCCTGGATTTCACTCGCGGACATGCCCGTCGCCGACGACGATCCACTTGGTGCGAGGTCAGCTCGCGCAGGCCGCAGGGCCCGCGGGCGTGGATCTTGTCGGTGCTGATGCCGATCTCGGCGCCCAGGCCGAGCTGGCCGCCGTCGTTGAAGCGGGTGCTGGCGTTGACCATGACGGCCGAGCTGTCGACCTCGGCGACGAACCGCTGGGCGGCCGCGAGGTCGCTGGTGACGATGGCCTCGGTGTGGCCCGAGCCGTGACGGGCGATGTGGTCGATCGCCTCGTCGATCGACTCGACAACGCCGACGGCCAGGATCTTGTCGAGGTACTCGGTGTCCCAGTCGGCCGGCTCGGCGGCGTTCATGGCCGGCACGATCTTGCGGGCGACGGGGTCGCCGCGCAGCTCGACGCCTTCGCGCAGTCAGGGCCTCGGCCGCCCGGGGCAGGAAGACCGCGCGCGATCGCGTGATGGACCAGAAGCGTCTCGGCCGCGTTGCAGACGCCCGGGCGCTGGACCTTGGCGTTGAGGATGATCTTGACCGCCATGTCGAGGTCGCAGCGAGCATCGACGTAGACGTGGCAGTTGCCCTGGTAGTGCTTCAGGACCGGCATCTTCGCCTCGGCGACGACCCGGCGGATCAGGCTTTCGCCGCCGCGCGGAATCGCCAGATCGATGAACTCGGGCAGGCCCAAGCAGCTCGCCGACGGCGGCGCGATCGATCGTCGAGACGAGCTGGACGGCCTGCTCGGGCAGGCCGCAGGCGACAAGCTCGTCGGCCAGGATGCGATGGAGCGCGCGGTTGGTGTGGATGGCTTCCTTGCCGCCGCGCAGGATCACCGCGTTGCCGCTCTTGACGCAGAGGGCGGCCGCGTCGACCGTCACGTTGGGGCGGCTCTCGTAGATCATGAAGATGACGCCCAGCGGCACGCGCACCTGCCTGACCTCCAGCCCGTTGGGCCGGCGGCTCGACCGTGACGGCCTCGCCGATCGGATCGGGCAGCGCCGCCACGTCGCGCAGGGTCTCGGGCCATCTCGTCGATCCGCTTGGCATTGACGGTCAGGCGGTCGATCGCCGCGGCCGTCGAGCCCCTGGCCGGGCGCGGCCGCGACGTCGCGATCGTTGGCCGCGAGAATCTCGTCGCGGCGCTCGCGCAGGGCCGCCGCCGACCGCATTAGCCAGGCGTTCTTGTCGGCTCCCCGGGCCAGCGGCGAGCCGGCGCGACGCGAGCTTGGCGTCTTGCGCCAGCGTGCGGCACAGGCTCAAGGTGATCACGCTGCTCGGCTCGACGCAGCTCATCGACGGCAACGATCGTACTCATGGCAAATCCTCCCAGCCCTGCGACGGCGCTCCAGACCTTGATCGCGTCGACCATCGCCGCGACGTCGTGCACCCTCACCACCCGCGCTCCCGCGCAGGCAGGCCGCCAGCGACGAGACCGACCGAGGCCACCGCCCGCTCGCCGACCGCCCGGCCCGTGATCGTGCCCAGAAATCCCTTGCGCGACGTGCCGATCAAGCACCACACACCCCAGGTTGGCAAATCGATCGAGGTTCCGCAAGATCTCGAGGTTGTGCTCGCGCGTCTTGCCAAAGCCGATCCCGGGGTCGATCGGCGATCCGCTCGCGGGGAATGCCGCTGGGCGACGGCCCAGTCGACGCGCCGCGCCAGAAAGTCGTAGACCTCGGTCACGACGTCGTCGTATCGCGGATCGACCTGCATGGTCGCGGGAACGCCTTGCATGTGCATGAGCACGACGCCGGCGCCGGTCTCGGCCGCGACGCGGGCCATCGCCGGGATCGCCGCCCAGCGCCGAGATGTCGTTGATGATCGCCGCGCCCGCCTCGAGCGCCTGCCGCGCGACCTCGGCCTTGGTCGTGTCGATCGAGATCGGGATCGCGACCTCGGCCGCCAGCGCCTCGACGACCGGGATCGACGCGCCGCAGCTCTTCGTCGAGCGCGACCGGCGTCGGCGCCGGGCCGGCTCGATTCACCACCCAGATCGAGCAGGTCGGCCCCTTCGGCGACGAGCGCGAGCGCGTGCCGCACGGCATCGTCGGCGTCGAAGCGCCGGCCGCCGTCCGAGAAGCTGTCGGGCGTGACGTTGACGATGCCCATCACCTCGGGCACCGGATCATCGGCGGCCACGATCGTTCGCGCCACGGGCTTCCCATCTCATGGTGCATCTCCGCTCGATCATCGCTTACATTCGGCACGTCGTCGTCGCCGCTTCACTGACCGCATCGCGTCCGCGCCGTGCCAGGAATCGCCTGAGCTTATCTGACGTCGTCGTCGTTGAACCACGGCTTCTCCATCATGTCCACGATCTGTTTGGCGAGGCTCTGGATGACGTGATTGTATGCGCTCAAGATCGTTTCGCCGACTTCCGGCACGAAGTTGATCGTCTCGGAGACGACGGTCGGCATGCGCGTTCGTCTCGGCTTCGGTCGGCGGGTTGTGCGTCCACTTCACCTGGACGGTGATCGTCGCGTTGAGCTCGCGGGCGAAGTTGGTCGGGGCTTCGACGACCAGGTTCTTGCCGTCGCTGCGTGATGACTCCGGTGAGCAGCGAATCGGCCTTCTCGTGCGGTCCCGACGACGCGGTAGGGCGTGCGCAGGTTGATCTCCTTGATGACGGCCTCGGTCAGTTGCTGCTGCAAGTCGCGGCGGAACGACTGCGACTTGATGAACACGGCGACCGTCTTGACCTCGGACGTATCGAACGGGGCGTGGAAGTGCCAGCCGAAGAACCCCTTGTCTTCCGACTCGACCGCCGGCTTGCGAACGGCCGAGCCGCATCCCGCCAGCGTGACGAGCAGGCGGTCGAGAACCGAGCGCCGATCAGCGGTCGAGCCACGAGTCGCGGGTCGACCGGCACGTTGCCGAGCCTTGATCGGTCGCAACCGTCCGGGAATGATCTGTCGCATGAGACCGAGACTCCCACATTCTGACGGGCCGAGCTCGCCCGGCCATCGTCGATCCGTGCACGCGTTCGCCACGACGACCGGCGGCCTGACGCCGCCGGCATCCGATCACATCATTCCGCCGGCATTCCCATGCCCATGCCGCCCATGCCCATGCCACCCATGCCCATGCCGCCCATGCCGCCCATGCCGCCCATCATGCCTCCGCCCATCGGGATCGGTCGAGCCGGGCGGGATCATGATCTTGCTGGGCTTCGACGGCTTGCGCGGCATCTTGGCGAGCATGCGCCAGCTCGTGCTTGGCCTTGACGGCCCAGTCTGAATTGGGCCAGCGCCGGGGGATCTTGCCGAGATAGAACTCGGCCGACGTGACCTTGCCGACGTGCTTGTAGTACATGCCGGTCTTGTAAGGTCTTTTCCGCCTGCGCGTCGTTGATCAGGTCGAGGGTGTGGTAGAGGCCCTCGACGCTCGGCCTGCTGGACGTCGAACGACTGTCCATCGTCTTGCGGGCCAGCTCGCGCGCCTTGTTCGAGGCCCGAGTCGTCGTACTCCGGCCCGAGATAGCCTTTCATCCGCGCGTCGATCGCGGCGAGCTGGACCTCCTGCAGGAGCGGGCTCTTGGGGTATTCGGTGATGAACTGGTCGTAATAGAGCGCGGCCGACTCGATAGTCTCGGTGGTTCATGTAATAATCGCGATCTGCATCGCGGCCTTGTCGGCGAGCGGCCCGTCGGGATAGTTGTGGCGGACGTGCTCGAGGGCCTTGAGCGCCGACCCGGCCGTGTCGATGATCGGCAGCCGGCCGTCGAAGCGACCGTACCAGGGGATCAGCTGCTCCTTCGGCGCCTTGGGGTCGAGCTGGCGCATCCAGAGCTGGGCGATCTCGTACTCGCGGCTGACGAGCTCGTCGCGGAAGCTGCGGTCCCGGGATAGTCGGCGTGCAGCTTCTCGAAGCTGTCGTGGGCGTCGACGTACTTCTTGCGCTGAAACTGGGTCTCGGCCAGGTAGTACTGGCCGTTCTCGCCGTAGGTCGTTCCCTTGCGGTTCTTGGCGATCTTGGCGAACTCCTTCTCGGCCTCGGCGAGCTTGCCTTGCTGGAACAAGCGTCATGGCCGCCTGGAACTCGGCCTCGGCCTTGGGGTCCTTGGCGGGCTTGGTGATCGGCCGCCAGCCGTCGGAGCCGAGGATGAGGGTCGAGCCGGATCGTCGGGACTTCGAGCGCCGGGGCCCGACTTGGGCGTGAGCCAGCGATCGAGCAGGTTTTGCGAGCTCGAGCCCTGGGCCACGTCGGCCATCTCCTCGCGCGAGACGCCCGCGGAACAGGTTGCCGTCATAGGCGGCGCGCCACGCCGAAAGTGGGACTGGTGAATGTCTGGCACCCGGCAAGGGCAAGCGGCATCAGGCAACAGCAGCGAGACCGTGCGGCGCACCGGCCGAGCCGATCGCGGTGCAAACCGGCGCTGGCCGCCCAGGGGCGCCGCCGAATCCGACACGCTCGGCGAGCACAGTGCGACAAACGTTGCGGCCAACCCGAACCATCGGCTCACACTCCCAGTAAAGGCCGGAGCCGTGGGCGATGCCCCAGGACGTGACTGACGACTGCCCCGATCGTCTCTCGCGCCGGCGCGAGTCGTGCCGGCCGCGCATCGAGCGCGCGCCACTCGCTGCCCGGGCTCGCCAGAATGCGAATCGCCTCGACGTCGCTCGCCGAGAGACGCGACACGTGCGGCTGGCCCACCCGGCAAGCGGCACAGAGCAACCCTCCCAGCGCCAGTCCGAACGCCACGACGCCCTCCGTTCGCATCGACAGCCGCCGCCGCAGTGGGCGCACCGATCGAGAGCCGGCATCAGCCCGAGTGCCCGCAGGCACGCCAGCTCGAATCGCATGACCCTCAAGCGTCCGCAGCTCCGCGTCGCCCAGATGCCGCAAGGTGATCCTCGCCGCGTCGAACAGCTTGGGGTGCGGGTCGTGAAAGTCGGTCAGATCGGTCAGCAGTTCGGCGATGTAGTAGCCGGCATACAGGGCCGCAAGATCGCGGCGAAGAGATGCGAAGCGTTCGATCGGCGCGGCCTCGGCCAGCAGGTCGAGCGCGTCGGACGCCTTGGGAAAGAGCACGATATCGGAAACGCCCAGAAGGTCAAGGCCACCCTGCAACGCCGACTCGCAGCCGCCGTGCACCTTTGGCCAGCACCGACACCTTGCCCAGCTCGCGCGTGAACAGGGTCGCCACGAGGCTGGTCTCGAAGACCTCGGTCGTTCGAACGACCAGCGCCAGCGTACGTTGCGCGGGCACGTCTTTGGCTCTCTTTCGCAAAACGCGGGACTTCGCGCTCGAGGTCACCCGCGGCGTCCGATACGCATTATACGCGGCAGGCAAGTCGATTCTGGCCGCTCCACTTGGCGCGGTCAGTCCCGATCGAGCACGGTCGGAGGTTCGCTCAATCCGGCAAGCGCGAGAATCTCTGACTCGCGGCGGCGCATCGCTTGCACACCTGCTTCGTCGTGATCGTCATAACCGCAAAGATGCAACAGACCGTGGACCACGTAAAGCGCCAGCTCTTCCTCGGGGGCGTATCCGACTGCGGCGGAGCTTGACACGCGCCAGCTCCGCCGAGACAACGAGCTCGCCGGCCAGCACGGGGTCATCGCGCTCCGACAGCGGAAAGCTGATCACGTCGGTCGGCCAGTCGTGGCCCAGATGAGTTCGATTGAGCGACCTGGATCGCCGCGTCGTCGACCAGCGCGATCGAAATCGACGCCGCCGGGCGATTCTCGCAGCGAAAGCGTGGTTTGCACCAGCCGCTCGATCGCGTGCCGATCGACGCGAAGATGATTCTGCGTGTCGCTGATTTCGACGGCAATTCCGCGCATGCCGCCGCTTTGTGAACGCGCTCGCTCATGGTTGGCTCAGGCAGTCCGGTGCTCGGGATACTTGACGCGGCCGTGATAGATGCCGATCAGCGATTTGATCAGGCTCTCGCGAATCTCGGCGATCTCGCGCAGGGTGAGCCCGCACTCGTCGAACTGGCCGTCGCGCAGCCGCTTGTCGATCAGGTCGCTGACCAGCCCCTCCAGCCGAGCCGGAGTCGGGTCGGAGAGGGTTCGGCTGGCGCTCTCGACGGCGTCGGCGACCATCAGGATGCGCGGCTTCCTTGGTCTGGGGCTTGGGGCCGGGATAGCGGTAGGCACTCTCGGGCACCGGCGCGCCGTCGGGGTTGTTGCCGCTGCGCTTGCTGGCCTCGTGATAGAAGTACTCGACCAGGGTCGTGCCGTGATGCTGCTCGATCAGGTCGATGATCGGCTCGGGAAGGTGATGCTGTCGCCCCAGATCGACGCCGTCCTTGACGTGGCCGATGATGATCAGCGTGCTCATCGCCGGCGCCAGCTTGGCGTGGCGGTTGGTCGGGCCGATCTGGTTCTCGACGAAGTAGTGGGGCTTGAGCATCTTGCCGATGTCGTGGAAATAGGCCCCGATCCGCACGAGCAGGGCGTCGGCGCCGACTCGCTCGGCCGCCGACTCGGCGATCGCGCCGACCGTGATCGAATGGTTGTGCGTGCCGGGAGCGCGCCGGACCAGCTCCTGGAGCAGCGGGATGCGTGTTGTCGCCCAGCTCGAGCAGGCTGATCCCGGTGACGATCCCGAGCGCGTTTTCGATGAACGGCAGGCTTCCGCCCAGGAAGAACCCGGCCATCAGTCCCCAGCCGGCGCGCCAGAGACTGTCGCTGCGGACCAGATCGAGCGGCTGGTCCTGCCAGAGCCCGGTGGCCCAGGTCATGAGGAAGTAGACCAGCGCCGCGGTCGCGCCGACCTTGATCAGCTTGGTGCGGGTGCGAACCTCGCTCAAGCGTGAGCACGCCGGCGGCCGTCCCGCCCATCACGACCAGGAAGTGGGGGATCTCGGTCCCCAGGGTGATCGCAGGTCAGAAGCGAGAGGCCGAAGGTCAGCATCATGGCGAAGCTGGGGTTGTAGGCGATGGCCACGATCATGGCCGCGATCGCGACCGGCACCAGCTCGGCATTCCAGGTCTGCGTCGGCCAGCATGCGGATCACGGCCAGAGCCAGCACGACCAGGCCGCAGACCATGGCGATCCGCCTGGGCTCGCGCACGAACCGCCGCTCGTGCCGGTAGACGTATGACGCCGTCAGCACGAAAAGCGCGGTGACCAGCGCGAAGATGCCGAAGGCGCGCCGGAACCGGTCGCCGAAATCGAGCTCGCCGATGGCGGCATCGTGCTCCAGCCGCAGCAGGATGAGCTGCTCTTCGCCGATCGTCTGACCTTGCTCGACCAAGACCTCGCCGCGGGTGTAGGTGTCGTAGTGATCGGGAACGCGGCTTCGCGCCTGTTCGCGCAGGCGGGCCGTGGCCTCGGCCTCGAACGACAAGCGTGGGGGTCGCATCGAGCTTGTCGGCGATCAAGCCGAACAGGATCTGACCGACGCGCGGCGTGGTGAAACGCCGAGCAAAACTCCTGACTGACCGGCCCTCTGGCTTGACGATCCGCTCGGGGACGACGCGATCGCGCGGCACCAGCCGAGCCGCACGCCGGGGCTCGCCGACGGTGCGGATCGAGAGCATCCGGCTCGAATCTTCGTTGGGTGGCAAGGTGCTCGGGCCCGAGCACGCCGTCGCGGACCAAGGGGCGGAACGCTGCCGCGATCTGGACGTGCAGGTTGTCGCGCCGCTCGGGCGTATCGGTGGCCGCCTTGAGGTCGAGATAGCTCTCGGGCGTCAGCTTCCACGCGGCTCGGACCGGCTCGCGCAGGTCTTCGAATCGGGCCGACTTGGCGACCGCGGTCGTCAGGTCGTCGAGCCGGGCGGCCAGCTCGCGGAGCGGGGCCGGGTCGTTCACGAGCGACGGCGGCACCTGGTCGGCGGCCGCCTGCCGCTCGTTGCTGGTCTTGGTCTGGTTGCGCAGCTTGAATTCCTTGACGTTGACCCGCAGCTCGCGCGTCGGGCGCTGGCCGAGCCGGTAGGCGAAACGGAGGGCCCGAGCCGTGCACCAAGGCCGTACTCACCACCACCGAGAGCGGCTACCAGCGCCGAAAGCGCGGCCCGCGTGCGCTGCTTGGCCAGCCGACCGCTGTTTGAGGGTGCCCGGCTCGGGCGGGCGCCAGTGGACGCGCGAAAGTCGAGGACGACGTCGGCCGTTGCTCATGGACTTGGAGGATGCTCACCCCGAGGTTTCCGCTGGGCCCCACTCGCGGAGCGGGTCGACGCTCGGCCGGTGCTGAGCAACAGCACGATTGCGGCGGAGCCGGCCGCCCCGGTCGGCCGCGACTCCAGAATCGCACCGGCCGCCGGGCTCGTCGGCCGCCCTCTGCGCTCGGAGCTCGCGCTCGCCGGCCTCGTAGGCGTTGACGATTTCCTGCACGAGCGGATGGCGCACGATGTCCGAGCGATCGAGCAGGACCGTCGCCACCCCGGCAATCTGCTTGCAAGCGCTCGACCGCGTCGGCCAGCCCGCTCTTCGTGCCGGGCGGCAGGTCGACTTGCGTGACGTCGCCCGTCACGACGATCCGCGCGTTTTGGCCCATGCGCGTCAGGAACATCTTCATCTGCGGCACGGTCGCGTTCTGCCCTTCGTCGAGAATGATGACTGCGTCGTTCAGGGTCCGGCCCCGCATGTAGGCCAGCGGGCGCGATCTCGATCAGGTCGTTGTCCATGTAGCGGCGAATCTGGTCGTACTCCATCAGGTCGTGCAGCGCGTCCAGGAGCGGCCGCAGGTAGGGATTGATCTTGGCCTCGAGATCGCCGGGCAGAAACCCGAGGTGTTCGCCGGCCTCGACCGCCGGCCGAACCAGCACGATCTTCTTGATGCGGCCGCGACGCAGAAAACGACACGGCGGTCGCCACCGCCAGATAGGTCTTGCCGGTACCCGCCGGGCCGATGCAGAACACCAGCTCGTTCTCGAAGCAGCGCCGCCAGATAGCGCGACTGGCCCTCCGAGCGCGGCCGCACCACGCGGTTGCCTTCGCGAATCTCGACCGATTCGGCCTGTTCGGGCTCCGCCGCGCTGCAGCGTCTCGTCGATCAACTCGCTGACGTCGCTCGAGCTGATCGTCTTGCGCGCGCGAAAGATCGATCTCAGCCCCTCGAAGATCCGCCGCGCCTGCTCGACCCGGTCGGCGTCGCCGTCGATCCGGACCTCGCCGTGCCGCGCGAGGACCTTCACTCCCACTGCGTCGCGAACCTGCCTGAGATACTGGTCACGACTGCCGAAGACCGCCAGCTCCTCGGCGTGACCATCCAGACTGATTGTGACTTCCGACATGCCTCCCCTTTCGCCGGCCCCAGGCGGCGAAGACGCTGCCGCGCAACCTCGTCGCGCGGGCTCGCCAGCCTCACACCGATAACAGTCGACCGGCCAATCCCTATCAATTGTATTATGCGATCGCAAACCCAACAAATGCAACATCGGTAGATGCACCTTCAGCCAACCACGACGATCTCAAGGTGTCGTTCTCGACAGATCTCGTTTGTTCTCAACCACTTCGAGAGTTTGCTCACCACGACCGGGCACATCGTGTTCACGGCCCGTACCAGAGCCAGAACCCATAGGCGACTGGCCCGGCGAACATGAGTGAGTCGATCACGTCGAGAACGCCTCCGAAGCCGGGCACGGCCGCCGAGGCGTCTTTGCGCTCGCAGTCGCGCTTGATCATCGATTCCATCAGGTCACCGAGCTGGGCGACCGCGCCGACGATCAGCCCGTAAGACCGCGGCGCCTGGCCAGTCCGAGCATCGGGCTCCCCGAGCACATAGCGGGCGATCGCCTGCGACCAGCAGGGCGGCGGCCACGCCGAAGACCAGCCCGCCGATGGCCCCTTCGACCGTCTTCTTGGGGCTGAGCCGCGGCCAGAGCTTGTGCCGGCCGGCGAGCCGGCCAAGCGTATAGGCGCCGGTGTCGGCCCCCTTCGCCGTCGCGATCAAGAAGATGATCGCCATCATGCCGTGGTGCGGCCCCTCGAACCAGCGCATCTGAATCGTGAAAGCTCCCCAGGAGCCCGACGTACGCCACCGCCAGGATCGTCCCGGCGATCTTCGCCATCGTCCGGCCCGGCTTCTCGAACTGGAGGCTCTGCACCACGAAGCAGACCATCAGCACGCCGATGAAGCACAGAGAACGGCCAGGCCAGCACCGACAGCGGCGCGGCCGGGTCGTAGCTGCAGGGCCGATATCCCTGGCCGATCGTTGTAACCGCCCGGCAGTGTGCGGCAGCCAGTTGGCGGCCAGGAGCGCCAGCACGCCGCCGATCACCGAATTACCCGAGGGCCGGGCGCTGGTCGCATCCAGCAAGCTCGACCAGCTCGCGCGCCGCCGCGATCAGGGCCACTGACCGACAGCGACCAGCCAGAACGGATACCAGGGCGCAAGCCATTCGTCGACCCAGAGCGCAAGCAAGCAGCCCGGCCACCATCAACAAGCCGAACGTAATGCGAGTGGCGAGCATGAGAGGCGGCCAACGACCAAGAGGGGTTCCAGGGCATTCACTCTCGAGCACGAAGCAGTCGCACGGGCTCGATCGCGAGCTCGCGATGCAGCGAGCGCGCTCAGCGCTGCGGCGCGATCGAGCGCCAGCCCGCCCGCGACCGACCCGGTGGTAGCCCGCCGAACCGGCGCTCGCGGGCGGCAAACGCGCGGCAGGCCTCGAGCAGGTCGTCGCCGCGGAAGTCGGGCCAGAACATCGGCGTCACCCAGAGCTCGGCGTACGAGATCTGCCAGAGCAGGAAGTTGCTGATGCGCATTTCGCCCGCGGTTCGAATCAAGCAGGTCGGGGTCGCTCATGCCCGACGGTAAACAGATACGAGGCAAAGGTCGTCTCGTCAACCTGGTCGGGCTCGAGGCGGCCCGCGCGAACGTCTTCGGCCAGCCGGCGGGCCGCGTCGCCGATCTCCGAGCGGCCTCCATAGTTGACCGCCAGGCACAGGATCATGCCGTCGTTCGCGGCCGTCTGCTCGGCGGTCCGCTCGAACTCGGCCAGCACGTCCGGCGGCAGGCCGTCGCGATGGCCGATCATCCTGAGCTGAACGTTCTGCTCCATGAGCTCGTCGCGCTCGACGATCAAGAAATGGCGCAACAGCCGCATCAGGAACGTCAGCTCGCGCGGCGGCCGCTTCCAGTTCTCGACCGACAGGCAGTAAAGCGTCAATTGCTCGAGCCCGAGCCGGCAGCCCTCCTCGACGACGGCGCGCACGCTCTGGATCCCGCGGCGATGACCGACGATGCGCGGCAACCCGCGCCGCTGCGCCCACCGGCCGTTGCCGTCCATGATGACGGCAACGTGCCGCGGAAGCTGCTCGGGCTTGAGCCCGAACGCTTCGATCCGCGCCAGCCCTTCCTCGGTGATCGCCATGTCTTTCCTCTAGCGGATGATCGTCTGCCGGCGCTCCGGACCGACCGACACGATCGTCACGGGCACGCCGACTTGCTTGCCCATGAACTCCACGTAATCCCGGGCCTCGACCGGCAGATCGGTCCACCGCGTCACCCGTGTAATGTCGCCGTCCCACCCCGGCAGGACTTCATACACGGGCCGGCAACGTCACGAAATCGGCCAGCGCGCTCGGCAGTCGCGGAGATCGGCTTGCCGTCGCACTCGTAACCGACGGCGACCTTCAGCTCGGTGATCCCGCTCAAGACGTCAAGCAGCATCACCGCCAGCTCGGTCGCACCGCTGACCCGCGCTGCGTAGCGCACTGCGACGGCGTCGAGCCACCCGCACCGCCGCGGCCGGCCGGTGACCGTGCCGAATTCCTTACCCACCCTGCGAATCCGCTCGCCGATCGCATTGTCTTGTTCGGTCGGAAACGGCCCGCCGCCGACCCGGGTCGTATAGGCCTTGGCCACGCCGATCCAGCGCGTGATGTGCCGGGTGGGTACGCCCGAGCCGGCCGCGATTCCCGCGGCGCTGCTGTTCGAGCTCGTGACGTAAGGATAGCTGCCGTGATCGACATCCAGGAGCGACCCCTGCGCCCCTTCAAAAAGCAACTTGCTGCCGCGCTCGAGCGCCTCGTGCAGCCAATGCGTCGTGTCGCGCACGTAAGGCGCCAGCCGCTCGGCGTAGCCCAGGTATTCGTCGACAACCACTCGCGCATCGAACGGCCGGAAATCGTCGAGCATCGCCCCGAGCAGCCGGTTCTTGTAGTCGACGATCCGCTTGATGCCGCTCGCGAAACGTCCCCGCATGATAAAGATCGGCAACGCGCACCCCGTGCACGCGGCCGACCTTGTCGCGATAGCACGGGCCGATCCCCCGGCGCGTCGTTCCCGAGATGGTCGGCCTTGAACGCCGACTCTTCGGTCAGCCGTTCCTCTTCGAGATGATAGGGCAGGATCAGGTGCGCCCGGTCGCTGACGTGAAGCCGGCCGCCCGACGTCGATGCCCTGACCTGCGAGCGTCGTCGATCTCCTTGAGCAGAGCAGGGGGGTGAATCACCACGCCGTTGCCGATGACCGCATCAACGCCCGGCCTGAGAATGCCGGTCGGAACCAGCGACAGCTTGTACGTCACCCCGTCGACCACGACCGTGTGCCCTGCGTTGGCACCCCCTTGATAACGCACCACCACGTCGTGGCCGTCGCAGAGTAGATCGACGATCTTCCCTTTTGCCTCGTCCCCCCATTGTAAACCGACGACGCACGTCGAACCCACGGACTCGCTCCCGATGATCAAGTCGACCTCGACGGTCACTTGGTACCGTAAAGTTCCAAGGTAACGACCCGTCCAAACGGCGTCAACCGGCGTCGCGCTGCCTCGAAGTCAAGCTGAGCACACGATTCAGCCCGATGGCAACAAAGAGCTCGATCCAGCCGCCGGATCGGTGCAGTATCTGGAGGGAGCACAAGGCCGGAGGAGCGCTCGCATGGCCGCAATCGCGTCGCGAGACCTGATCAAGCAGCTCAATAACTTGTTCGGGCGCGGCACGCTCGCAGGGTTGGGCGAGGGCCAGCTTCTGGAGCGCTTCGTCCGCGAGCATGACGAAACCGCCTTCGAAAAGATCGGGGCCCGCCACGGCCCGATGGTGCTTGGTATCTGTCAGCGGCAGCTCGACAACTCCCACGACATCGACGACGCATTTCAGGCGGTGTTCTTGATCCTCGTGCGGAAGGCCGGCTCGCTCCGCGACCGCAATGCGCTCTCGAGCTGGCTCTATGGCGTCGCGCTGAAAGTCGGGCGTTGCGCCGCGCAAGCGCCGCGCGGCGGCAGGAGACGATTCATCTCTACGACACCGCCCCCGGCAGCGAAGCGCGCTAGATCGCCGCGCCGCCCATCCGCAATAGAGCGCTGGCGTTCTCTCCCGATGGCTCACTCCTGGCCACCGGCATGATCGATACGTCGATCTTGATCTGGAACGTGGAGCGCGACGGCGGGAAATAGGCAGGCGAGCGATTATCCCGACAGTGCAAGCGAGACTTCGTATTGACCGTCTGAAGCCGGCGCCGCGATAGTGGGTTATACGGGAGTTTCCCATGGCAACGACGAAAGTAGCAGTATCACTCGATGCCGGATTGTTGGCGCGGCTTGACCGCCTCGTGGCTGACGGGGTGTTTTCGAATCGAAGCCAGGCCGTGCAGGACGCGGTGCGCGACAAGCTCGACCGCCTGGCGCGGACGCGTTTGGCGCGCGAGTGTGCCAAGCTCGACCGCCGTGCCGAGCGCAAGATGGCCGACGAAGGTCTCAAATCGGACGCGGCGGAATGGCCCGAATACTGAGAGGCGATGTCGTCTGGGCGGACCTTGACCCGTCGGTCGGCCGCGAGCAGGCAGGACGCCGCCCGGTAGTCGTGATTAGCCAGGATGTCTTCAATGAAACTTCCGGCACTGTGATCGCCATGGCGATCACCAGTCAGCCACAGCGAGCCGGGTTTCCTTTGACCATCGAGCTGACGAGCGGAGACCTGCCGAAGCAATCGTGGGTCAAAATAAGTCAGATTCGCACGCTCTCAATGCAACGGCTCGTGCGCGCGTCGGGCGGGTTTCACGAGAGCAACTCGATCAATTGGTCGACGGTCTGAACGAGATCGTCGGTTCCTGAACGAGTTGCTTGTCAAGCAAGCCACTTCAACCGCGGCTCTATTGCCAGACGCTTCGCATGCAGTTGAGGAAGGCAGCGCGCTCCCGATCCGTTAACAACCCACCCCCTGCCGGAATGACTCACACTTCCTGCCCGGTTCGGATGCATTCCCACGAAATCTTCATTCTCACATGAGCAGGCGGCCACGCCGCGCGATCGGGCGCAAACGGAACGGACGCCACTCTTTGGCATCCACAATACGGCCGGCCATCGGCGACAGCCCACACACGTGGCACGTCATTTGCCACTCTCATTGGCCTCTTCAACCTCTTCGACTTGCCCAGGGCATTCGCCGCAGGGCACGCGGCTTCAGGTCGAAACGTGAGCCTGGGGCCTTTTGACCAATCCGACGACCCGAGGACGTACTTTCGTATGCTCGGATACTTGATCGATATGGACGGCGTGATCTATCGCGGAGGGCACTTGATCCCGGGCGCAGACCGGTTCATCAACGAACTGCGGCGGGAAAATGTGCCCTTTCGGTTCTTGACCAACAACAGCCAGCGCAACCGCCGCGACATCGCCACGCGGTTGCAGCGGCTCGACATCGACGTCGAGGAAGAGCACGTTTATACCTGCGCGGTGGCGACGGCCCGGTTCCTCGCCGAGCAGAAACCCCAGGGCACCGCATTTGTCATCGGCGAGGGAGGCCTGCTGACGGCGCTTCACGATTACGGCTACGCCATCGTCGATAAAGACCCCGACTACGTGGTCGTCGGCGAGGGGCGGATTATCAGCTTCGAGCTGGTCGAGGCCGCGCTGCGCATGATCATGGGCGGGGCCAAGCTGGTTGCGACCAACCTCGACCCTAACTGCCCGACCGAATCCGGCATCCGCCCCGGCTGCGGGGCGACAGTGGCCATGCTCGAAAAAGCCGCCGGCGTTACGGCGTTCAGCGTGGGCAAGCCCAGCCCTGTCATGCTGCGCCACGCGCGCAAGGAGCTCGGCCTCGCGACCGCCCAAACGATCGTGATCGGCGACACCATGGAAACCGACATCCTGGGTGGCGTCCAGCTCGGGTTCAAGACGATTCTCGTGTTGAGCGGAGGCACGCGCCACGAAGACGTCGACCGCTACGCCTATCGCCCCGACCGCATCGTCGACTCGATCGCCGACCTCGATCACAACCAGCTTGCGCGAGTTCGGCGATCAAGAAACCGAGCCCCGCGCGCCGCTTGTCGGGTCGGGCGCGCGATCCCCGGCATTCGCAATAACGCCACGGTAATTCGCGCGAGCTTGGTGCGCCGGACTGATTGCCGTCGCCGCCCTGGGGGTAGCGCGGCGCTGGCGGGCGGCAGGCAGCAGGCCGTAGCGGGGCCGAGCCTCCGCGCGAGCCATGGGAGACCTTCGGTCACGCCGGGGGCGGGGTCAGGAGACCCGCGCCCAATAGTGCGAGCTGCGTGGGCCGCGTTATCAGAGCAGAGCTTGTCCGGCGCCCAGGGCCTCGCTCCACCCGGCGAGCGTTTGCACGTCGTCCAGCGCGATCGGTTCCGGCGGCGCGCCGTCATTTTCACGCAGAGGAAGCTGCCACCAGGCGACGTCGTGCCACTGGCCGCACTTGAAACCGATTGCGCGGTAAACGCCCACTGGTCCAAAACCCATGGCCGTGTGCAGGCCGACGCTCGGCGGGTTTGGTATCGTCGTGCCCGCGAGGGCACTCGTGAATCCCTGCAGCCGGCAGAATCGCCAAGAGTGACGTGTACAGGGCGCGCCCCAGCCCCGAGCGGCGGCGCCCTTCGCTGCACATAGACCGAAACGTCGACCGACCACCGGTACGCGGCCCGCTCGCGGTGTGCGCTCGCGTAGGCATAACCGAGCACTTGCCCCGCGTCGTCGCAAACGAGCCACGGATAGAAGACCAAAGTCTTCTCGATCCTGCGCTTCATCTCCGGGGTCGTGGGCGCCTCGGTCTCGAACGAAACCGGCGTGCCCTCACAAAACGGAGCGTAAATCGCCTGGACTTGCTCGGCATCGTCAAGCGTGGCCAGGCGAATCACTGGGGCCATGGTTGCAGCAGGCGGTGAGCACTGCCTCTACCGTCAGAAGAACGCGTCCACGCCTCAAAGCCGGCGCAAGAAGGCCACGAGGTCGGTCTTTTCGGTGTCGGTCAACTTGAGCTCGAGGACCAGGTTGAAAAACTCCACGGTGTCATCGATGGTCAGCAGACGGCCGTCGTGGAGGTACGGCGGCGAGTCTTTTATTCCGCGGAGAGGAAACGTTTTGATCGGACCGTCGTGCGACGCCATGATACCGTTAATCATCCGCGGCTTGAAGAATCGCTCGGTGTGCAGGTTGTGCATGAGGTTGTCGGTGTAATAAGGCGCCGGGTGACAACTCGCGCACTGCCCCTTGCCGAAGAAGACCTCCTGGCCCCGCAGCTCGGATTCGCTCGCCTGCTTCGGATCGAGCTTGCCGAAGGTGTTCAAAGCGGGTGCCGGCGGGAAGTCGAGCAGTTCTTGAAACTCAGCCATGAAGTGAACCTGGCTGCCGCGGTCGAGGATATTGACGCCCTTCTTGGTCGCGATCACCGGGTCGCCGTCGAAATAGGCGCCGCGCTGTTCGAACTCGGTGAAGTCTTCCACGGTCTTCAAGGCGCGCTGCGAGCCGAAGAGGCGCTGGATGTTGACACCGCGTAGAGTCGGCGTCTCGATGCGATGCCGCGAACTCCTGAGGCCGCCCGTCACCTGCCAGGTGCTCGGCGCCGTTGGTGTGTCCGTTGGCGTGGCAATCGAAACAGGCAACGCCGCGGCTGCTCCGCACGCTGCGACGGTCTTCGGTGGCGTTGAACTGCTGCTGCGGAAACGGCGTCAAAAGCAGGCGTCAGGCCCTCGAGCTGCTTGGGGTTCAAGATGCCGTTAAAAAGCTCGTAGTAGTTTTCGAGGGTCACTTCCTTGCCCTTGGAAACGTCGCCCAGGTCGGGCCGCGTCGTCAGGAAGATCGGCGCGGGAAACTCGGGCAGGAAGTGGTCGGGCAGGTCGAAATCAAGGTCGAAGCGGGTCAGGTCTCGATCTTCCTGCTTCTTGATTTCGTCGATATGAAACTTGGGAAAGACCATGCCTCCTTCGGGATGGTTGACGTGCGGCAAGGGCAAGAAGCCCTTGGGAAAGAGGTCTCTTGTCGCGGATTTCTTCGGCGGCGAGGGCTGCCAGCGTGTCCCAGGTCTGGCCGGCGGCGAGCAAAGCCCGCACTCCTTCTTGAAGCGGCTTGCCGCTTGGTCATCGTGGCGTTGGCTGCGGGCCGATTGCTCAGGTCGTATCGCTCCGCTGAGCAGCTTCTGCTGCCGGGCCTCGATCTCGGCCTTGGCGGCTTCCATCCGCGCCTGGATCGTCGCGAAGTCTTCCTTGATGTCGACAGGCGCGTAACTCGACGAGCGTTTGGCTTGGTCCTGGCCGTGAGCCGCCAGAGTTGTCGCGAATGACGCGACGAGCATCATGCTCCAGTTTCGGATGGGGAGGCTTGATGGCTGTTTCATCGGTCGTTCTCCGTTGCCCATGTTGTCGAGACAGGGTCGACGTGACTGACTCGAAACATGCTACAACACATATCGCGCGTTGCACCAGTGTAGGCGCTGCGCTTGTTGGGCACAGGTCTCCTGACCCCGCCCAGGGCCTGTTGGGCGCGGGTCTCCTGACCCCGCCCAGGGGCAGACCGAAGGTCTCCAAGTGCCGCGCCGCTCATTTGTAGACTGCCGGCCCACTTAGCCGATCATGCGCCGGAACTCGTCGAAGAGGTACTGGCTGTCGTGCGGGCCGGCCGAGGCCTCGGGGTGGTACTGAACGCTGAAGACGGGCAAGCGCTTGTGCCGCAGGCCTTCGAGGGTCTGATCGTTCAGGTTGATGTGGCTGGGCACGACGTCGGCGGGCAGCGTGGCGGGGTCGACGGCGAAGCCGTGGTTCTGGGTGGTGATCTCGACCTTGCCGGTCGTCTTGGTTGCGGACCGGATGGTTGGCGCCGCGGTGACCGAACTTGAGCTTGAAGGTCTGCGCGCCGAAGGCCTGGCCCAGGAGCTGGTGGCCCAGGCAGATGCCGAAGATCGGGATTCCGCGCGCATCGGCGGCCGTGCGAATCAGCGTGCGCAGCGTCTCGGTCGCCTCGGTCGAGGGCCGGGGATCGCCCGGTCCGTTCGAGATGAAGATCCCGTCGGGCTCGGCGTCGAGGATCGCCTGCGGCGGGCGCCGAGCCGGGCATGACCGTCACCCGGCAGCCGATCTCGACCAGATGGCGCAGGATGTTCCACTTCATGCCGAAGTCGAGGGCGACCACGTGCGGCCGGCGCGAGCCCGGGCTTGAGCCGGTCGGCCGGCATGCCGGCCTGGCCGCGGGGCGTCGCCTCGCAGCGACGTGAGCAGGTACGACGGGTCGAGGCCAGGCTCCCACGTCGTCGATCTCCCGGGGCATGACCTCGCGGGCCAGGTCGCGGCCGACCAGTCCGGGGCTGGCCTTGGCCTTGGCCACCAGGCTGGCGTCGTCGAGGTCGATCGTCGACAGGATTCCCTTCATCGCCCCGCGCTCGCGCGTGATCCGCACCAGGGCGCGGGTGTCGATGCCCTCGATGCCGATGATGCCGTGTCTCCTCGAGGTAGGCCGCCAGCGATCCCGGCCGCGCGATGGTTGCTGACCCGGCCGCTCAGCTCGCGAATCACGAACCCGCGCACCCAGGGACGGCGGCTCTCGGCATCGTCGTCGTTGACTCCGTAGTTGCCGATCTGTGGATAGGTCATCGTGACGATCTGACCGTGATACGACGGGTCGGTCAGGATCTCCTGATAGCCGGTCATGCTCGTGTTGAAGACGACCTCGCCGTCGCTCTCGCCCCGAGCGCCAAACGCCCGGCCCGTGAAGACCGTGCCGTCCTCGAGAGCGAGTTTCGCGATGTCCATGGCCGAAAGTGCTGCGTGCTTCGATGCCGAAAAAGGGCCGCCCCGCGGCGGCGACACCAGTCGTAGTGTATGCGACCGCGCCGGCGTGCGTCGAGATGTCCTCGTGGCGCCGCCGAACCCGCCGCGTTACTCGAATTGCTCATCACCCGGACGAGACGAAGTTGCCCGCATCGCGCCGAGCGCCGCCAGCATGACGATAATCGCGCAGAGCGCGAGCGACGCCGCCTGACATTGTTCATCGGCCGGCCCCGCCGCAAGCGCGACGGCACCCGACGCCACGGTTCGGCCGTCGGCCCATGGGACCCACAGCAAAGCGGGCGACAGGTTTGTGGCGGCGATCGCCCACACCACGAGCAGCCACCAAAACCAGCGACTCCACCCGCGCGCTGCGGCCATGCGCCGAGCGCCCCGCGCAACGCGCCCGCCAGGAGCGCTGCCTCGACCCGCGAATCGCCCGCCGGGCGCGACGCTCGACTGCGCCCGCCGGGCGCCATTCGCATGAACCAAGGCGCGAGCGCCAGTCCCACGCCCAGCGAGACCAGGGCCCATGCGTGCCGGTCGGGGTCAAACCAAAGAGCCAGCCGCTCGAGAAAGCGCGCCAGCGAAGGCAGCCGGCCGCCGTCGGTCAAGAACCGTGCCGCCAGACCCGCGACCCAGGGAAACGCCAGCACGCCCACACCCAGAACCAGGGGCGGCATCGGCGCCAGGCGAGCTGCGAGCTTCGACGCCACCGGGTGCGACGAACGACCCGGCGCGCCGTTTCCCATGAGCCAGGCCAGCACGGCCGCCAGGGCGGCGACTTCCAACCCGAGAATAGCAGACGCGGAAACCAGTTCCGGCACCGGCGCGTCGCCGAAACAGTGGGCCAGCGCGGCGGCGACACGCATCGTGCCTCCGGCCGAGGCGGTCTCTCGCCACGCTGCGCCGAGGGAGAGGTCTACCAGTCCGAAGATCGGCAGCCACGAGATAATTCCCCACGACGTCAGCAGCAGGCTCGAGATCAATGCGCGCACCTGAGTGGCCTGCCGCGGCGCTGACGTCCCTGCGGTCTGGTCAGGGCCGTCGACGTAGAGCGGTCCGCCCCACCAGCGAATCATCATCGAGGCGACGAGCGCGATCAGGGCCGCCATGAGCGCCCAGACCGCCAGTCGGGGAAACGGCTCAGGTCGGCCGGCCAGATCGACGATCTGGAACGACAGCGTCCGCCGTAGCCCCAGCACCCGCGGCGCGCCCGGCTCGACCAGGCTGATCAAAAATACGAGCGCGGCCGCCCGTGCGGCCGCCGGCCGGATCAGCGGCCAGCTCAGCCGGCGCCACGCCGCCAGAGCCGAGCCACCGGCAAGTCGGGCAGCATCGTCCCACGACGGCCTGAGCCGCTCGACCGCAGGCGACGTGATCGCCGTCACGGCGGCGACCGCACCCGGCAGCGTCGTCCAGGCCCACGCCGCCCAGAGCGGCAAGCCCGACCACGACTCGAGGCTCAAACCGTTCGCCAATGCCGCCGGCGCCGCAAACGGCCAGGACCATTGCTGCGGCTGCCCCCATAGACCAAGCAGCCCGAGCGCCATGTACGCCGGCGAAACCGCAAGTATTGAAACGATCAACCCGCGCCCGACCGCCCGGCCCCAGAACCGGCGCCGGGCGCCCAGCCAGGCCATCATCACCCCTACGACAAGCGAGGCGACGGTGACGATTCCCGCAAAGACCACGCTGTTGCGCGCGCAGGTCCATGCAAAGTCGTCGTAGAGCCAGAGCACGATCGGCAGGAAGTGCGCCGAGAACCGTGTCTTTCCCGCCGGCCCGCGGTCCAGAACAGCCGCAAGCACCAGCGCGATCACCGGCGCTGCCAGGAGCAACCGCAAAGGACGAAGGATAAAAATTGAAGGACGAACCACGTGGATGCCCCCGTGCCCACGCTAGGGTATCCGATCCAGCGATGAAGCACGAGGGATGATCGCCGCCCAGCCCCCTGGGGCACTTATTCAGCCTTCGTCCTTGAAGCTCGGATATTCGCCGGGAACGACAAAGCGGGCCAGCCGGCGGTCACCGCGGAGCAGAACCACTTCGCTGGGGATGCCGACCGGAACCTCGGCCAGCCGCTTCTGCAGGTCGTCGATCGACGTGATCGGCTGATCGCCCAGGGCGACGATCAGGTCGCCCTCGTCCATCCCCGCCTGTGCGGCCGGGCCGCCCGGCTCGAGTCCGAAGACCTCGACGCCGCTCTCCTGATTGATGCCCAGCCGGCGCGCCAGCGGCACGTGCGAGCGGCACGTCGCGGCCGTGCAGGCCCAGGTAGCCGCGCACCACGCGCCCGTGCTGCATGAGCTGGGGCACAATGCGCTTGGCCATGTTGATCGGAATGGCGAAGCAGATCCCCTGCGCCGATTGAATGATGGCCGTATTGATTCCGATCACCCGTCCCTGGCTGTCCAGGAGCGGACCGCCGCTGTTGCCCGGGTTGAGCGCGGCGTCGGTCTGGATGACGTTGTCGACCAGATGGCCGGTGATGCTGCGCAATGTGCGGCCGAGCGCGCTGACCACGCCCGCGGTCACGGTCGAGTCGAACCCAAATGGGCTGCCGATCGCCACCACGAGCTGGCCGACGCGCAGGCCGCTCGACTCGCCGAGCTGGGCATGCGGCAGCCCCGATGCGTCGGCGTGAACGACCGCGACGTCGGTCCACGGGTCGGCCCCGACCACGCGGCCGGAGACCTCGCGGCCGTCGTAGAGCCGCACCCGAACCCGGTCGGCGCCCGCGGACGACGTGGTGGTTGGTGAGCAGAAATCCGTCGGGCGTAAACAGGAACCCCGAGCCCGAGCCGCCGACGCGCCGGCCCCCTCCACCCGAGCCCGGCGCCGACGGCCCGCAGGTTCACGACCGCCGGACCAAGCAGCTCGGCCACCGTGACAATCACTCGCGAATACGCATCGAGAGCTTCTCGGTCCGTCGGTGGCACGTCGGGAGGGTCCGGCGCGGGGTGCGACGAGTCGGACCCATCGTGGACCAGCCGAAGCATGTTTCGGCGTCATCGCGATCGACCTTTCAAAAAACAGGGGCTTACCCCGAAACGTTCGGCGCAGGTCTCCCGACCCCGCCGAAACGCCCGACCGAAGGTCTCCACACGCTCGCCAGGAGGCTCGCCCTCCGAACGCGCCCTTATTGTAGCCCGGCCCGTCAAGCCGGCCGCCAGAGCGGGAGGCATCTTGCCCGCCGCCGCACAATCCAGGCAAAATGGAGCATCGCAGCAATGGCCTGCGCGGAAGTCCGGCACGACAGGCGACCATCACCGACAAGACCCGGAAAGGACGCATCATGAAAGCGTTTCGGCTCCACGAGTTCGGCGGCCCCGACGCACTCAGGCTCGAGGAGGTCGCCGAACCCGACTCCAGGCCCGGGCCAGGTCTTGGTCCGGCTCGAAGCGCTCTCGCTCAACTATCGCGACCTGATGGTCGTCGAAGGGCGTGTACAACCCCAAGCTGCGTCTGCCAGTGGTGCCGGTTTCCGACGGCGCCGGCGAGGTGGTCGCGCACGGGCGCGGGCGTGACTCGGTTCAAGCCAGGCGACCGCGTCGTCGCCTGCTTCATGCCCGGCTGGGTGGATGGGCCGCCCGACGAAGAGAAGGCGCGCTCGGCCCTGGGCGGCGGCGACGTCGGGCTGCTGGCCGAGCAAGCCGTGCTGCCCGAAGAAGGGCCTGGTGCCGATCCCGTCGCACCTGAGCTTCGAAGAAGCCGCCACGTTGCCGTGCGCGGGCGTGACGGCATGGAACGCACTGGTCACCAGCGGCGGCCTCAAGCCCGGCGACACGGTCTTGGTGCAGGGCACCGGCGGCGTGTCGATCTTCGCGCTCCAGTTCGCCCGGCTCGCCGGCGCGGGTGATCGCGACCTCGAGCAGCGACGCAGAAGCTCGAGCGCGCTCGCGAGCTGGGTGCCTCTGACGTTATCAATTACAAGACAACCCCCGACTGGGACAAGAACGTCCGCGAGCTGACCGGCGGCAAAGGGGTCGACCATATTGTCGAGGTCGGCGGCGCCGGCACGCTGCCGAGGTCGATGCGCGCCGTCCGGATCGGCGGCCACATCGCCTTGATCGGCGTCTTCGCGGGTGCCGGCGCCGAGGTCAACCCGATGCCGATCTTGATGAAGAACGTCCGCGTGCAAGGCATCTTCGTCGGCTCGCGCGCCATGTTCGAGGCCATGAACCGCGCGATCGCGATCGCCGGGCTGCACCCGGTCATCGACCGCGTTTTCGACTTTGATCAAGCCGTCGCAGGCGTTCAAACACCTCGAAAGCGGCGCTCACTTCGGCAAGGTGGTGATCCGGGTGTGAAGCTGCCGATCACGTTTGATCGGGTCGCATCGCGCTGGCGTCGCTCCGGTCTCGCATTGCCCATGCTCCCGCGGAACCATGGCCCCGAGGCTCGCCCCGGCACCGACATCTTCACTTCGGCCGGGTCGCGCGCAGCCGCGCCAGCAGCTCCTTGAAGTCGGCCCGGTGGTGCAGCGCATCGAGGTCGTGGTCCTCGGCCATGGTCACGGTGTCGCGGAACCCGGCGGCGACGGCCCGCTCGAGCCAGGCCAGGGCCCGGTCGGCCTGGGCCTCCGCCTGCCTGGCCCCCGCCGGCGACGCGTCAGCCGCGCAGGCGCCGCGGCGGTGACGGCCTGGAAACACGCGGCGTTGTAGAGGCTATTCGCATCGGAGCCGCCCCGCTTCTCCCACGCCTCGGCCGCCCGCCGGCAGTCTGCGGCGGCCTCGGCGCCGCGACCGAGGCGCACCAGGCCGCTCGCCACGCCGAGACGGTTCAGGAGCGTGTCGGGGTGGTCGGGGCCCAGCTTGGCCTTCATCAGCGCCAGCGTCGCCTCGCGGAGCCGGAGCGCCTCGTCTTGCCGGCCCAGGGCCTGGTAGCTGTTGGCCAGGTTGTTCACGCTCAGGAGCGTGTTGGGGTGGTCGGGGCCCAGCTTGGCCTTCATCAGCGCCAGCGTCGCCTCGTGTAGCTTGATGGCCTCGTCAATCCGGCCGAGGGCCCGGTAGCTGTTGGCCAGGTTGTGCATGCTTCCGAGCGTGTCGGGGTGGTCGGGGCCCAGCTTGGCCTTCATCAGCGCCAGCGTCGCCTCGCGGAGCTTGAGGGCGTCGTCATTCCGGCCCAGGGCAGCGTAGGTGACGGCCAGGTTGTTCATGCTCTGGAGCGTGTCGGGGTGGTCGGGGCCCAGGTTGGCCTTCATGAGCGCCAGTGCCTGCTCGTGAAGCTTTAGGGCCTCGGCGCGCCGGCCCAGGGCATTGTAGCTGACGGCCAGGTTGTCCATGCTTTTGAGTGTGTCGGGGTGGTCGGGGCCCAGCTTGGCCTTCCGCAGTGCCAGCGTCTGCTCGCGGAGCTTGAGGGCCTCGGCGCGCCGGCCGAGCTCAAAGTAGCTGTTGGCCAGGTGGTGCATGCTATCGAGCGTGTCGGGGTGATCGGGGCCGAACCGGGCCTTGCGCAGCGCCAGCGTGTGCTCGCGGAGCTTGAGGGCCTCGGCGCGCCGGCCGAGGTCAGAGTAGCTATTGGCCAGGTTGTTCATGCTCTGGAGCGTGTCGGGGTCCCCCGGGCCGCGGTGCCGCGCATACAGGTCGCGGGACGCCTCGTACTGCTCCGCCGCCGTCGCCGGATCGCCCAGGTGGTAATAGGACGTCCCCAGCGTTTGCCGCAACCGCGCCTCGACCAGCGGCTGGCCCGCGAAGTCCTGGGCCACCGCCGGCAGCGCCGCGTCGATCGCCTGGCGGAGC
This sequence comes from uncultured Isosphaeraceae bacterium, assembly GCA_963830625.1. Lineage (GTDB taxonomy): Bacteria > Planctomycetota > Planctomycetia > Isosphaerales > Isosphaeraceae > CAWHMZ01. The sequence continues at coordinate 681,946 of CAWHMZ010000023.1, forward strand.
GTCACGGCGCGGCCCAGGCCCCCCGGACGCCCTTCCGGCCGCGCCGCCGCGAGCACCCGGTTCTCGACGAACTCCAGCACCGCCCGCATCTCGGATTCCGCTCGCCGCGCCCGGAACATCTGCCAGGTGCTGACCCCCGTCCCGACCGCCATCGCCAGGAAGACCGCCGCCCCCAGGCCCGCCACCGCCGCGTTGCGGCGGCACAGGCGGGTGAACCGTTCGATCACGGAGCTGCGCCGGGCCTTGATCGGCCGGTTTTCCAGGAAGCGGTGCAGGTCCTCGGCCAGTGCGGCGGCACTGGCATAGCGGTGGGATGGTTCCTTGTGCAGGCATTTCAGGCAGATCGTCTCCAGATCGCCGGGCAGCTTCGGCCGCAAGCGCGATGGAGCGACGGGCTCATGGGCCACGACCTGACGCAAGGTCTCCAGGGTCGATTCCGCCTTGAACGGCGGCCGGCCGGTGAGCAGCTCGTAGAGGATCGCACCCAGGGCGTAGACGTCGGTCGCCGCCCCGATCGCCTGGTGCCGGCTGGCCGCCTGCTCCGGCGCCATGTAGCTGGGCGTGCCCAAGAGATCGCCGGTTTGGGTGCGCAACTCTCCAGCGCCGATGATCAGCTTGGCCAAACCGAAGTCGGTGATCTTGGGCCGGCCATCGGCGGTCAGGAGAACGTTGGCCGGGGTCAGGTCGCGATGCACCACCCCCTGGCGGTGCGCGTAATCGACGGCCCGCGCCAGGGTCTCGAGCAGCTCCGCCGCGTGCCGGGCCGGCCGGGGCGTGCCGGCCAGCCACTCGGCCAGGCTGCGGCCTTCGACCAACTCCAGCACCAGGAATGGCGAGCCGGCGTGCTGCCCCACCTCGTGGACCTGGACGATGTTGGGGTGCTGCAACCGGGCGACCGCCTCGGCCTCGACGCGGAACCGCGACAGTACCTTCGGGTCGGCCTGGGCCCCCGCGTGCACCATCTTGACCGCCACCGAGCGATGCAGCCCCTTCTGCCAAGCCCGGTAGACGACCCCCATGCCCCCGCGGCCCAGCACACTCAAGACCTGATAGCCCGGAATGGTGGGGAGTTCTTCGCACCAGGCACCCGATGCGATCTCGCGGCGGTGACCCAGTGTCGCGGTCCGCTCGGCCCAGTCGGTGACAGGCTCAGCGTCGGCACCCATCGCCTGGTGCAGTTCGAGCTGGAGCTCTGCGCGCCGGCATACTGTGGGAAGCGGCCCAGGTATTCTTCCAGCGCCGGCTGCTCGCCAAGCTCGTTGCGGAGCAGGTACTCGGCAACGACCAGCTCGACGGCATGTTCCGCTTCGTCCCGCACCACCGGGAACAGGTCGAGATAGGCCTCGGCCGGGACCCGCCGGCCCAGCCGCCAGCGCTCCCACTGATCGACCCGCAGTACCGCGACGATCCGGTCAGGGTCGCGAATGTCCGCTCGGCCAGGAAGTCCTCGACGTTGGGTTGCTGACCCTGGCGCCACAAGCGCCACAAGCACCGGGCGGGGTCGTGCCCCCCCGCCCAGTCCCCAGGATGCGTCTGCGGCGAATGGATGCAGGTCAGTTCAGTCATCTCCGATCTCTCTCCCCTTGAGCTGCTGCCGAGCGCGATCGACCGCGCGGGCCAGTTGCTTGCGGCGTGCCTCGGCGGTGCCGCCCAGCCTGGCGGCGATCTCGGTCCACTCGCAACCATCGGCGCGCAGGTCGGCCACCAGTCGCTCCTCCTCCGAGAGTCGGCGATTGACAAGAGCGAGCAGCTCGCGGCCGGCAACCAGCCGGCTGGGGCTGGGGGCACCGGTTCGGCCGGCGAGATCCGCCGGATCACACGCCGCCAGCCGTCGACAGTCGCGCATTTCCGCGCGGTGACGGCGCGTCTGGTTAGCCAGCTTGTTCCGGGTCATGACCACCAGCAGACGAAGCAACTCGTCAGGCTGCTCCAGGTCGTACTGGCCGGCGGCCGCCCGCACGAAGAAGCTGCCCAGCACCGACTGGCAGATGTCGGTCCAGTCGAACCGGCTGTACAGCCGCGGGTCGCGCAGGCGCAGGCGCACCTGGCACCGAATCACCGGCTCATAGCGGTCGACGAGCTCGCGCGCCGCTTGATCGTCACCGGCGCGAATCCGACGGATGAAGTCGGGGAACGCGGTGCTCTCGGACATGTTCGGCTCCTATCACATCAACACAACTTCCACACATGATTGCACCGACCGTCCGCAGCCACGGTCCAACGAGTCCCCGCGGCCGGGAGGCCCGGCGCCCTGGTGTGGGGATCCCCGCGATTTGGCCCAGGCACTTACTGTTAATAGCCATCTCCCCCGCCGGACCGACACGGGCGGGTCGAATTTGGAACAGAGCCGGAAAATTGTGTCCGGTCCGCTCCCGGAGCGTGATGGAACTGGATGACGCGGCCCACCGTTCCCGAAGTGAAAGTGGGCATGCCCCGAGCGCCCGGGTGCGGGCGCTGCCACGTGGTGTCCCCCATATCCGATGGCCTGACGCCACGGGCGGGGACGGAAAATCGGGGACATGGGGAAAAGCGGGAAATCTCCACGATTTGCCCCAGGCCCTTACTGTTCATTGCCATCTCCGCCGCGGAACGGACACGGGCGGGTCGAATGCCCTGATGCAGTCAGTCGCCCGCACCGAGGAAAGTGCGTTCCGCGTGCAGATGTCCGAGAACGCCTCATCCCAAGAACTCCTTCAATGAGCGTGAAGATCATCGCCTTCGCTGCCGTCCTCGTGGTGCAATCGCCCGCGCTCGCCGCCTCTGACTCACCCCCGCGCGTGCCGAAGAATCCGTCGCCGCTACCGGCGCTGACGGCAACCCCGCCGGCGAAGCGGTCGTCGCCGCGTGGGCGAAGGCCAAGCACCACTTTACGCCCGAGGTGAAGGCCGCCTACCTCGGCTTCGCCAAGGGCGAGGCGCTGCGCGACCTTGCCAAGGCTCGGCACTCCCTCCCCGTGGATTTTACCGCCTGGGTGGATTCCGATCCTGCCGTCGCCGCGACGGTCTATGGCATCCAGCGCGGTCGTCCGGCGCAGGTGCTGGCCGCCTTGCGCTCGCTCGAATTGGACCTGGGTGCCGAGGAAGTCCGCCAGAAACACACGCAGCTCGCCCTGGCCATCGCCGTGGTGGATGCGCCCTTCGTGGACATGGCGACGATGGCCTGCCCCGAGCGCGGCATCAGCCTTGCGCCACGAACCACGAAGTTCCAGCTCAAGATTCCACCGAGCCCCTAAAAAAGGTGAACACCCACCCGACTGATCGGCCGCTGGACATGAACGATCACATCATCAACTTTTTCGAGGGCCGCACGATCACGGAGGATCGAGTCGTCACGCAGACGGTGAACGGGAAGAAGGTCCCGACAACCGAGAAGTGGACGCACCCCTTGGAAGCCTGCGACGTGATCGCGAGCGCGGCCTTGCAGCGGAAATTCAATGTCTACATGAAAGAGCACGGGCAACGTGTCGCAGTTAATTGCGGCAATCACGTGCTCACGCGCGACTCCAGGCACAGGCCGGCCACGCACCAGAAGGAGATCACTGCGGCCTTCAACCTTTTTGTCGACGCCTACAAGGCCAAGGGCCTTTATCCCAAAGCGCCTGACCGCCCGTCCACGTCGTCGCAAACGGCCGCTTACCTGCTGCGCAACGATGCTTTTCGTTTCCCCGCGGGAGACAAACGGGTGTGGCCGCTCTTCCCGCTCACCGCACCCTGGCCCGTTCTGGTCTACCTGGCCGTCGACCGGCTGCCATTGCGCGAGCGAGAGTTCATTTGGAAACGCTTTCGCGACGAGAACATCGTCGTGCGCTACGGTGAATACGTCGGCCCCATCGCGTTTTTCCCCGTGTTCTTGGAGGCCAGGCGGCTGCGCCCATCGATTTCGTTTCTGGCACGTACCCCGAGATGCTTAAAGACGGCGGGGTCTGCAGTACCTGCTCGAGCCTGGGACGACGGACCGATATCACCTTCGGAATTCCGGCGCGCCAGGCCGGGCAGCCGGGGCACTCCTGCTTCGTTGTCTACAACCACACAGAAAAAGACGGCTACAGCCTCAGGCTGGTGCAATCCGTGAGCGCCAAGCTCGATGGCACCACCATCTTGGGCGGCGACCTCAAGCTCCAATGGTGGGTCTTCTCTGCCGCCGAGCCGTTGAGTCGGAATTATGCGCCGTACCCGCTCGGCATCGCGCACGCCGTCAATTACGGGTTTCAGGAATTCCTCGACGGGCAATTGTCCCTCGCCTTTTTCAATAGACTGCCGCACCCGTCGCAAAGAGCGCATGGCCTCGATCTGCTCATGAACAGCTTGGCGATCAATCCCTTCGACATCAACGTGGTCGAGGCCGTGGAGAAGGCAATCACTTCGCCGCAACGGGAAGTTGAATTCTGGAAGGAATTCGAGAGAAGGCTCGACGCGGTGAGTAAGCCGGGCTGTCCGTCAAAAGGCTTCTACCGCGACTTGGCGCTGAAGGGACTTTCGGCCTGCATCGCGACCTTGCCGGTGCCCAAAGATAAGACCGCGAGGGACGCCGTCGCTGCCTTTCTCGAGAGCAACGACGATGCCGCGTGGCTCAAATATCAACTTGCCACCATGGGCATGGCCGGTACAAAAAAGAGAATCGCGAGGGACCTCACGGCCAGCGTCACCGGCTCCCGCAGCTTGGAGAGTACAACACTGCTCGCCGCTCGCATCAAGCTTGTGGGTGCGGCGATTGGAAACAAGGAGGAGAAGTTAGCCTGGGGGCGGGAGCTGCTGGAAATCCTCTCCGGGCACGAGACCTTCACCATCCACAAGGGCAAGCGGACACTCGGAAGAACCGACCCATGTACCACGCCCGTCTTTCACCTGGCGGGTAAGGAGTTCCGCAAAGCGCCCTGAGGGGCAGAGATCCCTTCAACCACGCCCAAGAAGAAGCTCGCCATCACCGACTGGCAGATGTCGGTCCAGTCGAACCGGCTGTACAGCCGCGGATCGCGCAGGCGCAGCCGCGCCTCGCACCTGATCAGCGGCTCATAGCGCTCCACCAGCTCGCGCGCTGCCTGATCGTCGCCAGCGCGAATCCGACGGATGACGTCGGCGAAGGCGGTGCTCTCGGGCATGTTCAGCTCCCGTCGCATCAACGAGAACTTCCACCCAGGATTGTACCGACCATCCGCCGTCACGGTCCACCGAGTGCCCCCGGCCCGGAGGCCCGGCGCCCTTGTGTAGGGATCTTCACGATTTGGCCCAGGCCCTTCCTGTTAATAGCCATCTCCGCCGCGGGATCGACACGGGCGGGTCGAAGTCGGACCGAGCCGGAAAATCGTGTCCGGTCCGCTCCCGCAGCGTGATGGAACCGGGTGAGGCGCCTCACTGTTTCCGAAGTGAAATGACACGACAACAAACGAGGACATCACCATGTATCAGTTCATGCAGAGATTCGGCCGTGATTTACAGGCAAGATCGCGCGGCATTCGGGGGCCCGCGAGTCGTGCGAGAACCGAAGAACGGAGTCGGTCGACGGTGCGCGGCTCGGCGCAAAGAGCGACTGAACTGCGAGGCCCTGGAGGGCCGCCAGATGCTTTCGGGGTTTTACATCGTCAACGCTTCCAGCGACAAGGTGCTCGACGACCCCAATTTCTCGACCAGCAACGGGACCCACGTCGATCAGTGGCAGCTCAACGGCGGGGCCAACCAGCAATGGGATGTTCGTCTCGCTGGCCGGACGGCAACGTCGAGATCATGAACGCATACAGCGGCAAAGTGCTCGACGATCCCGACTTCTCGAAAAGCAACGGGACCCTTATCCAGCAATACCAGCCTAACCGCGGCCTGAACCAGCAATGGAAGCTCGTGGCGCAGGCCGATGGCAACGATCTGATCGTTAACGCCTCCAGCAACAAGGTGCTCGACGACCCGGACTTCTCGAACGAGCAACGGGACCAAGATCCAGCAATACCAGGAGAACCGCGGCTTGAATCAGCAGTGGAGTGTCAGCCCGTTCGCCAACCCGGTGGCGAGTGCGCCCTATTCTCCCGCCCCTGCCGAGCGCCCCGCTCTTCCACAATGGCGAACCTTCCTATCTCGACGTGGAACAAGGATGGGTTGACGGTGGGAGACTGCTGGCTCATGGCGAGCCTGGCGGAGGTGGCGGCTCGAGACCCACAGGTCATCAAGAGTATGTTCACCTACGACGGCACCACCGTCGACAACGGGTCCACAGTCGGCCTGTACACGGTCCGGTTCTTCAGCAACAGCGGCATCCGCGGTTTACGTCAAAGTGGACACGGAGCTTCCCGCCGGCGGCCAGTACTATGCACATGTTCGACAACGCCGAGGGCACCCAGGCCCTGTGGGTCGCGCTGGCCGAGAAGGCTTACGCCGAGGCCAACGCCCTCGGCTACGTGACCACCGCTAATCCAGGCCAGGACTCCTACGCCGCCCTAAACGGCGGCTGGCCGGCGTGGGCCTTGCACGCCATCACCGGCGAGCCCGCGACCAGGTACAGCATCAATCCCACCAACATCGCCGCCGCCTGGAAGGCGGGCGACCTCATCGTGCTCGATACCACGCACCCGGCCAGTTCCGAAATCTTCGGCGAACACTGCTACGCCGTCGTCGGCTACAACGCGTCGAGCAGCCGAGCCGTTCGAGCTCTTCAACCCCTGGGGCACCCAGGCGAATGGGTGGGCCCCCGGCGAGACCGGTAAGATCCTCGGTCTGTTCCCGGCGAGCGCGGCGTTCATCTCGCAGAACTTTGCGGGCCAGACCATCGGCGTCGGGGCGATGATGAATGGGGACACGATCGACAAGGCGGTCGACGAGCTCACCGAGATGGCCGCCTTCTCCGGCGTCTCCGACCCCTCCTCAATGATCCGCTCCACCCGGCACGACTCTACCGGCAGCAGGGGTGGCGCGCAGGCATCGAGCAGTGACTTCCCAGGCATGAGGATGAGGATCGCAATCAGCTAGCGCCGGCCGATTTATATCTTGATTCCGAAGAGGGCCGACGTGGGCCAGACTCACCTCGGCCGTTTGCATGGAATCGTAAACCTTCCCTTCGCGAACGGATCGGCCGGGAAACCGCGATCGAACAGAGCGGCTAGGCCATCACAAGCATGGGAACCAAGGGCGTACTCAGCCCTCCAGGTTCCAGCTCGAGTGACTGAGCCTTCGCGTACGTTTCGGCTCTGTTGATTGTCAGACCCCAGGAACGAATGCGCGAAATCGCGAACTAATGAATTCTTATGTCTGGAATCAGGTATATATCGCAATGATTAGAATAGCCAGACCAAGGGAGCGGCCGGCCGTCTTCCGGTGGAAGTTGAGTCGGGCCATCCTGCAGCCGCCCACGATTCGCGGCGACCCCAGGCCCATCGATTGACTGGACTCGGGGTATGAAGAAATGTCCGAGGAGGACCAATGAGTACCGTTGTGCTTGTGAGAGGGGCAATTCCGGACTCCGGACGTCGCTCGGCAACGACTGCCCAAGATCGCGACGAGGAGCTCGTGAACAGCATCACGCACGGGCTAGGCTTGATGCTCTCCATCGCCGGGTTGTCAGCCCTTGTCACACTGGCCGGGAATATCGGGACGACGCGATACACGGTCGGCTGCGGCGTCTACGGTGCATCGCTCGTGATGCTCTACGCCGTCTCGACCCTATACCATAGCTGGCCGGCCGGCGAGTTGAAGCGGGTCTTTCATCTCCTGGACCACATCGGGATCTACGTCCTGATCGCGGGGACGTACACACCGATGGCCCTGTTCGCTTCGCGGGGGCTGTTCGGTTGGTCGTGTGTGACAGCGGCCTGGGGCTTTGCCCTCTTCGGGAGTTGCGCGAAGGTCGCCCGCATGAGCCGGCTCGACGACGACTCTTCGATGCCGTACTTGGTGTTGGGCGTTATGTGTGTGATGTCGGCCCAGCAGCTCCTGACGAACTTACCTTCGGGCGAGACCACGTGGCTGCTCGGCAGGCGGTCTCTGCTATCTGGCCGGGGCGATCTTCTACTTCAACGATGAGAAACGTTTTTATCATTCGATTTGGCACTTGTTCGTGTTGGCAGGGAGTATCTGCCACTACCGGGCTGTCCTCGGCCACGCAATCACGGCGACGTTCTGACGGGGGACGGTGCGGGCGTTGGTCTCTAGTCTCGGTCGGAGATCAGACTCGAGACGACTCTATCGGGTGGAGATGTGTGATGGTGGACCTGGCGCGGAAGCTTCTGCTCTATGACAAGACCCGGTTCGCGGTCACGGTGATGGGTGTCGCCTTCGCCGTCGCCCTGGTCTTCGTCCAGGTCGGGCTGTTCGAGGGGCTGATTTCCAACGCCTCAGTCACGATCGAGCAGTCCGCGGCCGACCTCTGGGTCACGGCGCGGAACGCCCCGAACGTCGACCTCGCAAGCACGTTCCCCGAGACCTACGTCCAGCGGGTCCGCTCGGTCCCCGGGGTGGCCCGCGCCGATAACCTGATCGTCTGGGTCGTCCGCGTTGCGCTGCCGACCGGCGCCACCGAAGATGCGGTCGTATACGGCCTCGAGGACTGTGTGCCGCTGGCGACTGCCCTGGCAGGTCGAGGCGGGCGATCCCCGCGACTTGAAGCGGGGCAAATACGTGTTCCTGGACGACTCGGCCCGCAAGCGGTTCGGCGCGTATCAGGTCGGCGACTACCGTGAGTTCTACGGCCAGCGGCTGAAGATCATCGGGCGGTCGCGCGGGGCGCTTTCGTTCACGACCATGCCGATCGCGTTCATGGATTACCGGGTCACCCAGTCGATGGCCCCGCAGGAGCTGCAGAACCGGGCGACCTACATCCTCGTGAAGCTTTCCCCGGGGGCCGACCCCGAGCGGGTCCGCGCCGAGATCCGCCGCCGACTGCCGCACAACGACGTCTGGACCCGTGACGAGTGGGCGGCACGCTCACGCACGTACTGGACCGACACCACCGGCCTGGGACTGAACATGCTCATGACCGTGTTTATGGGGTGCATCGTCGGCGTCTCGGTCGTGGCGCAGACGCTCTACACCTCGACCATCGAGCACCTGAAAGAGTTCGCGACCGTCAAGGCCATCGGCGGGGGGAACTCGGACATCTACGCGATCATCGGCAAGCAGGCAGCAATCGCGGCGGTGGCTGGCTTCGCCTTAGGCGCGGCGATGGCGTACGGGCTCCGCCCGGTCATGGCGTCGATCGACTTGAGGTTGGCGCTCACGCCGCCGCTCGCCATCTCCGTCTTCGTGGGGACCTTGGCCCTCTGCCTGGGGGCGGCGGCGATCTCGTGCCGGAAGGTCGCCACGCTCGATCCGGCATTGGTGTTCCGCGGGTAAGGACCCGGACACGGCTCCTCTGTGTGGTCGGTTGTACGAACAACGAAACGGAAAGGTTCGGACCCATGACTGTTCTGGAAGGGCGTGACGTGACGAAGATGTTTCGGGAGGGTTCGCAGACCGTCGCCGTGCTCAACGGGGCCTCGCTCTCGCTCGACCGGGGCGAGATCGTGGCCCTGGAGGGACCGTCGGGCTCGGGCAAGACGACCTTCCTGACCATCCTCGGCTGCATGCTGACCCCGAGCTCCGGCCGGGTCCGCATCGAGGGCCGCGAGGTCGATCCCGCCCGACCGGACCTCCTGCCCGGGTACCGCCGCGCCTCGATCGGGTTCGTGTTCCAGCAGTTCAATTTGTTCCCGGCGCTGACCGCGGCGGAGAACGTCGAGTACGCGCTGAACATTAAGGGAACCAAGGGGGTCAAGGCGCGGCGCGAGGCCGCCCGCCTGCTCGAGGCCGTGGGGCTTTCCGACCGGTCCCGTTTCCTGCCGCGCGACCTCTCCGGCGGACAGAAGCAGCGCGTGGCGATCGCCCGGGCCTTGGTCGGCACGGCGCCGATCCTCCTGGCCGACGAGCCGACCGCGAACCTCGACACCCAGGTCGGCACGCAGATCCTGGAGCTGTTCCGTGGGCTCGCGAAGCAGGAAAACCGGGCGCTCTTGATCGTGACGCACGACCCGAAGGTCCGCGTCATCGCCGACCGCGTCGTCCGGATCCACGACGGGATCATAGCGAACTGAAGCGAAGTAACCTTACCAACTGAGGAGATTGATCCAATGCTCGCGACTATTCCCAATCGGCTTGCCCTGTCCGCGACGGGGCTGCTGCTGACCACTGGGCTCATCGTGCAATCGCAATCCAGCGAGTGGCGCGCCCGGCTCTGCGACTGGGTGCCGCCCGCCGAGCGCGGAGGTCGGGAACGTAGCCGAATCGCCCGCGTCGCCGTGCGTCGCCGCCGAGGGCCGCGTCGTCGCGTACCCCGGCGCCGAGGTGGTCGTCGGGACGGAGGTCGCCGGCCTGATCGTGCGACTGACCGTGAAGGAGAAGTCGGCAGTCCGCGCTGGCGACCTCATCGCCGAGTTGAACTCGGCCGACCTGCGGGCCTCACGTGCCGAGGCCGACGCGCGGGTCGCCGAGGCCGAGGCGGACATTCGCTTCTACGATCGCGAGGTCCGCCGCGACCAGGCGCTGCTCGCCAAGCATGCGACCACTCCGCAGAACCTCGACGTCAACGTCCGCGGCCTGGAGTTGGCCCGTGCCCGGCGCGACGCGGCCCTCGCCGGCCGCGACCGGCTCGACGCCCTGATCGCCAAGACCCGCATCACCGCGCCGATCGACGGCGTGGTCACGGCGCGGCATGTCCAGCTCGGCGAGATCGCCGAGCCGGGCAGAGCGGTCGTCACGATCGCCGACCTGAACCGGCTCCGGATCGAGGCCGAGGTCGACGAGTTCGACACGGCGCGGGTGGCCCTGGGGTCGCCAGTCACGATCACGGCGGAGGGGTACAGCCCAGCGAAATGGCACGGCACGGTCGAGGAGATCCCCGATTCCGTGGTAGGCCGTCGCACCCGCCCGGCGGACCCCGGCCGTCCGATCGACGCCCGTGTCCTGCCGGTCAAGATCGCCCTCGCGGAGCCGACTCCGCTCAAGCTCGGCCAGCGCGTCGACGTCGAGATCGAGGTCGCCACTCCGAATCCCGACGCCCGCTGATCCTGGCCGGCTCGGAGGTGGCTCCTGTCGGGCGACCGGGTGTTCTCCGGCAAGTAGCCGTCCGCCTGCCCACAAGCCGTCAGCGCGAGCCCGGGCCGAGGCGCCCGCCGCGAGGCCCCGTTGGTCCCGGCGGGCGGAACCCGGGACCGATTTGCGGCATCGGAGGCGGGTTCATCATCTTCCGCGTCTGCTCCTCCAAGGCTGCGCGTGCCTCGGCGACCAGGTCGCGGACGGGCTCGTCGGTGAACTGGAGCGGGATCGTGTTCGACACCTGCTTGCGCTGGCCCATCGGGCCAGGCATCGAGGCAGTCTCGACCCAGGCCTCGTATGGCCCTTCCGAGGGACTCGCCATAAAGCTCGACGCATTGATCGTCCCCGATCGGCGGAAGCGCAACTCGTGCAGGTTGTCGAGCTCAGCGCGGCCCTTGCTCGACTTGATGACCAGGACGAAGCTTTCGGGGCCCGCCAGTTCGCCCGCTTCGATGCGGTACTCGACACTGAACTCGACCCTCGGCTGCGCCGTTCCGATGGGGCTGGTCCTGCGCATGAAACGCGCGTTCGAGAGCGTGACCCGCACATCGCTCTGGACAGGGGAGCCGGGACTGCGCCAGGGCGCGGCGGGGAATCCTCCGGGCGCTCCGCCGCCAGACCGGAAATTCTGCGCCAACTTCGACTCCCAGGCTCAATATGCAGGTGCAAACTCGGATGCTACCGGGCGGAAGTGCAATTGAGAAGCAAGGTCCTCGGATTCGATGCTTCGGAATCGTCTCACTGCCTTGCCGCGACGGCAAATTTGCCCGGCAACACCACGACATGCTCAGGCGCGACCGACAGGGTAAGGCTTTGGCCTTCGCGCAGGTTCTGTGAGTGGCTCTGAAGGGCGCAAACGGTGATTGGCCAGTCGCCAGGCGCGCGGGCGTCGATCTGGCGCAGGAAGCCGCGGAAGACGATGCGCTCGATCGTGGCCGGGAAGCGATTCCAGCCTGGAGGGGTCGTCGGTCCGATCGAAAGCGTCTCGGGGCGCACCGAGATGGTCACCGCCGATCCCTGGCCCGTTGTCCCCGGGGTGACGCTCCCGATCAAGCGGCCGACGGGCGTCCGCACCACCACCTCGTTGCTCGGGTCGAGAGGCTGGCTCTCGACCTGGCCTTGCAGCAGGTTGGTCGGGCCTAGCAGCCGTGCGACGAACACGTCGATCGGCCGGTTGTATAGCTCCTGCGGCGTGCCGGCCTGAACGATCCGGCCCAGGTCCATCACCGAGAGCCGGTCGGCTGATTTCAGTGCCTCGGCGGGGTCGCCGGAGAGCACGAGCATCGTAACGCCCGACTCGGCGTGCAGCCGCCGCAGGTCATCGGAGGCTTCGTCGCGCACCCTCGCGTCCAGCGCGCGCAGCGGCGCGTCGAGCACGAGCAAGTCGGGGCCGGTCACGAGTGCCCGCGCCAGTGCGGCCCGCAGTCGTTGCGCCGCCGTCAACTGAACCGGGCGTCGGCCGGCAACGCTGTCAATGCGTAAAGTGGTGAGCGCCTCGGCGACCCGCCGCCGCCGCTCGGGCCGCGCCAGCTTTCTGACCTTCAGAGGATACGCCACGTTCTCAAACACGGTCAGGCCGGGCCAGAGGCCGAGGTCCTCAAACAACATACCCACGTTCCGTTCGGCCGGCGGCAGCGACTGCACCATCCGGTCGCCCAGATAGATCTCGCCGTCGTCGGGAGTTTCCAGGCCGGTGATTAAACGGGCCAGCGTGGTCTTGCCGGCGCCCGAAGGCCCCAGTACGTATGACATCTCGCCGGCGCGCAGCTCGAGCGACGCGTCGTCCACTGCGGCGATCGACCCATAGCGCTTGACCAGGCCTTCAACGATGACGCGGACCATGATCGACGCGGCGACCTCCTATTTTCAGGGTGAGGCGGGCCCGGCGCGCGCGCCTGAGCTGGCGAGCCCGGCGGCCAGCCGTGCGACCCGCCGATAGCGTTGTCGCGCCGAGGCCGTCCACTCGGCCGCCAGCCAGGTGCGGAACCGCGGCTCGCGGCTGAGACGTCCGTCCGCCGCGTGCGCAATCTCGGCGAGTAGCGCCAGATCGACCGTGCGCTGCGGCGCCAGCCAGCTCGCGACAAGCCAGGCCCGGGCCGGCGCATCGGGCGCCAGCTCGGCTGCCAGCGTCTGCAAGAGCGACATGCCGTTTTCACCGCCGTCGCGCAGATAACGCGCCACCGACGGCGGCGGCCATGTGGGGGGTTCGAGCAGCCGATCGAGCGCCGCGGCCGGCTCACCGGCTTTCTCCACGGCCGCCCACGCCGAGAAGAGCTCGTCGCGCGCGTCGACGAGTGCCGCGCCCAAAAGGTCGGCGATCAACGATTCGACCGCCGTGTCGACGGCCGCCCGCTGCGGCCGCGCCGACCCCAATAGCACCGGCTTCGCTCAGGAACCGCAAAAATCGCCGCGCCGACTCCTGCCTGGCGCGTGGTCGCGAGCACGGCTGCGCGTTCCTCGGGCGGCGCCGGCCCGGCGGCTGCACGAGCGGCCGCCAGCCGCACCAGGCGCGCGTAAACTTCGCGCCAGCGCCCGCGGCCAATCTGGTCGACCACCCACGCGAGCGCGGCGGGATGGCTGCGCGGGTCGCGGACTCCCCAAGTGCCGACTGGCTCCGACCCGCCCGCACTCAGGAACACATCCGGCGGGCTGCGCCGATCCGCCAGCTTCGCCGGGTCGTCGCGCTCGCCCAAGACGAGCCAGCTCAGGTGCACGGCAGGGCTCGCGCCAGCGCGATTGTGTGGCGCCTGCTGCCATTCTCGAAAGTCCGACTCGATCCGCCGGCGCTCGCCGGCCGGCAGCGTGGTGGCGACGAGCAGACCGCCGGCCGCAGTAGTGTCACAGCCGCTCCCGGCGCAGCTCGCCAGAGCGAGCCCCGACGCCACGAGCCCGCGCGAAAACCGGAACATTCAAACGGCCGGGGTGCTCTGGCATCGCGACTGGGCCCAAAGCAGGCTGAGTTGGTTACGCGGTCGGCGCCGCGGATCAATTGTGCGGGTTGCTTCGTGCCCCTGAGCTCGCCTCGGCGGTCGCGCGCAGCGTGACCAGCTTGCTGTCGCGCTCGACCACCACTTCAATGTCTTCACCGCCGTGATAGTGCGCCATGGTCTCCATGTAATCGCGGATGCCGCTGATCGGCTTGCCGCCGAGCTTGACGATCAGGTCCCCCTCTTTGAGCCCGGCTTTCTCGGCGGCGCGCCCCGGGCTCACGCCGGCGATCTTGAGTCCGTCGGTCGCCTCGTGGCCGTAATCGGGCATGATGCCCAGGGTCGCACTGCCCGACCGGCTCACGGGCGGAGCGGGCGCGCGCGGCGGTTTTCATCTTGACCAGCGGCAGGCGATCGGGACGCCTGATGATGTCGAGTGCGATCAGCTCGAGATAGTCGGCGATGCGGGCCATGCCCGGATAGTTGATCAGGTCGGAATCGTCGCTGGGCCGGTGGTAATCGGTATGGATGCCCGTGAACGCAAACAGCACCGGCACGTCCTTGGCATAGAACGATTCGTGGTCGCTGCCGCCGAAGCCGTCGGTCATGCCGGCGATCGTCTTGATCTTGAAGCCCGCCGATTTGCCGAGGGCGTCGAACCAGGGCGTCGATTCCCGGCGTCGTGCCGGTGCCGATCATCGTCAGCTCGCTCTTGTCGTTGAGCCGGCCCACCATGTCGCAGTTGATCATCATGACCGTCGACTTGAGGGGATAGAGCGGGTGCTCGACGTAGTAACGCGAGCCCAGAAGCCCTTTCTCCTCGCCCGAGAACGCGATGAACACGACGCGGCGGGGCAGGGGATCGCGGCGCGCGCCCAAGCGGCGTGCCAGCTCGAGCACCATGGCGGTGCCCGACGCGTTGTCGTCGGCCCCGTTGTGAATGTCGTGCGAAAAGATGGCCAGCGAACCCGACATCATGCCTCCGTGGCCCAGATGGTCGTAGTGGCCGCCGATCACGACCGTCTCGCCGGCGTGCGGCCCCGCCCCTTCGAGCACGCCGACCACGTTCTTGGTCTCGATGCCGTTCACGCTTGATCGTGATCTGCGCGCTGACGACCACCCCTTTGAGCTCGCGCGAAACGCGGCTTCAGGTCCGTCGTTGATCTCTTGTCTCCAGTTCCGAGAGCGACGGCTCGCCGGCGGCGGCCAATAGCTTGTCGCCAAAGTCGCGCGTGAGCATCACGAACGGAATGTTCGAGTTGAGGTCGCGCCCGGCCGCCGCGAAAGCCAGCAGGTGATCATTGCCGCCGTTTGACATCTCGAGGTTGTTCACCAAGAGGACGCCGGCGGCCCCGTGCTGAAAGGCGTTGGTGGCCTTGTGCTGAAACGTCGCGTAGACCGTGTTGTCGTCGCCGTGGAAGGGATTGCTCGGATCGGCGGGCCGCGGTTCGCGGCGGATGATCAACACCAGCTTCCCCTTGACGTCGATCGATGCGTAGTCGTCGTAATCGAAATGCGCCTGCGAGTCCTGTGCGGTGATGCCGAATCCTGCGAACACCACGGGGACGTTCCCGAGTGCGGCGCTGGTGCCGATCGCCAGCGGCTGGTAGTCGGCGTTAATCGTGCCGTGCACCAACTCACCCCGCGGCCCGGCGAAAGCCAGTTCCGACTCGGCGCCGAGCGTGGGATTGCCGTTGATGGTAAAGGGCTGGAAGTATCCGTTTGCGCCAGCGGCAGGCTTGAGACCGGCCTTCTGGAAGGCGCTGGCGATATATTGGGCCGCAGACTCGATTCCGTCGGTCCCGGGCGCACGGCCATCGCGGGCGTCAGCGGCGAGGAAAGACACGTCGGCCTCGAGCCTCGCCTCGGCGGGACTCGGCGCGAGTGCACCCGGGCGCAGCGCGGTCGGCGAGCCGCCGTCCTTGGTATCGTCTCCGCGAGCGACACACGCCAGAGCCAGCAACAAGAGCGCCAGATGCGCGCGCGGGGACGGCGAATTCGCGCTGGTCCGATCTTCCTCGTGTTGGGTTCCGACAGCATGCAAGTCGTTCCTTTTGGTTTTGGCTCGGTCGAAGGTCTGGACGGATTCCCCATCATCCTGCGACGGCAGGCGCGCCCGTGGCGGAAACTCAGGCGGGAAGAGCGGACTTCTTGATTCTCAGAACTTGGGTTCACATCGTCAAGCCGATGATCAGCGCTCGACCCGGTTCCAGTGACCCTCCGACCTGACGGCGTGCCGATAAAGACTCGCGAGCCGGTCGGCTTCGAAGTCGGCGTCGAAGCGCACACGGGCATCCTCGAGAGCGTGCTGTCCCAGGAGGCGCGCTTCGCCCGGACATTCGAGCAGGGTGATGACGGCGTGTGCCAGCGCCGCCGCGTCAGCAGGGGCCACGATCAGACCCGTCTTGCCGGGTTCGATCAAGGAGCGGAGCCCCTTGACGTCGGTCGCCACGCACGCCACGCCGTGCGCCAGGGCATGCATGAGCATCCCCCCCGAGCTGGCTGTGACAGCCGGTTGACAGAAGATGTCAGTAACCGTCCACAACTCTCGGCCGACGCTTGAGTAGTCGGCGACGGTCACGCGGTCGGCGATCTCGAGCCGGTGGGCGTGGTGCCGCAGAACGGCCTGGTCGCAGCCATGGCCGCCGACCAGGAATTCGACGTCGTATCCGGCGTCGAGAACTCGGCGCGCGGCCGCCAGAAAGACCAGTAATCCCGTAGTCTCATCCCGTCCACCGCCAGTCCCGATGACGGGAACCCTGGAACGGCCGTCGGCGTTCTTCGGGACAGGCTGCGCGGGGATGCCGGGAGGGATCACGGTGATCCGATCGGGCGGGACCCGAAGCACTCCGACGAGATCCGAAGCGAGGTCTGCACTGGTCACTACCAGACCGCGGCACCAGCGCCGGCTGAGCCTCAAGCCGCGATCAACTGTCCCAAAGCCGGATACGGTCTGAATGTACGGCAGGCTGCTGCCCTCGGCGAGCGACAGCGCTACGTCATCCATGCCCTCGTGAATCAAATGGAGCAGGTCCGGTCGCTGGAGTCGCCCGTCGGACCAGAGCCTGCGCACTCTGAGGGTTCGCAGCCAAGGGCTTGAAAGTGCGGGTGCAAGGACGACGCGCGAGTCGTCGCGCTGCGGGACCTCACTGGACACGCGCAAGACTTGGATGGTGAGTCCGCGTCTCTCCAGCCGGTCCAGGAACGGCGAAACGGGCCAGTGTCCGTCACCTACGTCGACTCGACCGGCAACGAGCAAGACTCGGAGCGCCTCGTGTCCCATGATTAAGAGCCGCTCCGGTATGGGCAGCGCACCTTCTTGCATGGCAAAGACCGTTCGTCGGGCTTGCGTGCGGTCTCCGGCTCGCCCATCCATCCAGCCGTTGGAAACAATCCGATGATGGTTTATACTGTGAAAATCGTGAACAGCCAAGCTTTGGGCAAACGCATCGCACTGTACGTTGAGCGTACCGCATGAATGCACCGCAGACGACCGAGCCCGCAATTCCAGATCTTGATGAGCTGATCTCTCTCGCCAATCGGCTGCTTGAAAATGTCGGACTCGTGGTGCTGGGCAAGCCCGAAGTGATCCGGCTGGCCACGGTGGCCCTGCTGGCCGAGGGGCATGTGTTGATCGAGGACGTGCCGGGCGTCGGCAAGACGCTTTTGGCCCGAGCCTTGGCCGCGAGTATCGACTGCTCGTTCCGGCGAATCCAGTTTACCCCCGACCTGCTCCCATCCGACGTGCTGGGATCGAGCATCTTTCACGCACCTTCGAGCGAGTTTGTCTTCAAGCCTGGCCCACTCTTCGCGCATGTGATCCTGGCCGACGAGATCAACCGCACAACCCCGCGAACCCAAAGTGCGCTCTTGGAGGCGATGAGCGACCGGCAGGTATCGATCGAGGGAAAGACGTATCTGTTGCCACCCCCCTTTATTGTGCTGGCCACTCAAAACCCCTACGAATTCGAGGGAACCTACGTCCTGCCCGAAAGCCAGCTCGACCGGTTCATGCTGCGGGTGCGCATGGGATACCCGATTCGCGCCGAGGAACGCAAGCTGCTGGCAAACCATCGCGACGGCGAGCCGGTCGAGGGCCTGGGAGCGGTCTTGACCGCCGACGAGGTTCTGCAGCTTCAGCGCGGGGTGCGGATGGTTCAAGTGGATGACGCCATCAGCGATTATCTGCTCGACATCGTGCACGCCACCCGCCGCAGCGAGGACCTGCACGTCGGCGTGAGCACGCGGGGGGCGCTTACGCTCTACCGCGCCGCGCAGAGTCTCGCGCTGGTGGCGGGCAGGTATTATGTCGTCCCCGACGACATCAAGACGCTGGTTGTGCCGGTTCTGGCTCACCGGGTGGTGGGCAAGTCGTTCCTGCAGGCAGGCGAGTTCGGGGCCGCCGAGGCGATCATCCGCGACATCGTTGACCGCATCCGGGTGCCGACCTGAGCTCGAGACGATCTGGCGCGCGGCCAGTGGCATGCTTTCAATCGGCGCGAGGATGACCCGCGATGAGTGTCGAAGAAAAACCGCGAGCGGCTGAGTCACGGCGGCGCTTCGGTCGGTTGTCGCGGCGGCTCTCGGCCCTCTGGCCGACCGAGGGCCTGAGGGTCACGCGCGAGGGGTTTATCTACTTCTCGATCGCGGTCTTGCTGCTCGGGGCCGGGCTCTGGCAGCAGGTGAACTTGATTTTGCTGGTTTTCACCCTGTCGGCGGGCCCGTTTCTGGCGTCCATTTTCGGCGGGCGCAGCATGCTTCGCCGTCAGAGCGTGGTGCGGCGGGCGCCGACCTACGTTTTCTCGGGAGACCCGCTGGTCATCGATTATACCCTCGAGAACGGCCGGCGGTGGCACGCGTCGCTCGCCCTCTTCCTGGAAGACAAGCTCGCGCCTCTGGATCGCGCGGTGTCGGGTTTCGCGGCGATCACGCCGCGGGTCTTCTTTGCGCGGGTGGCCGGGCGCGATCGGCTGCGCATGCGCTGGCAAGACCGAACTCCCAAGCGCGGCAAGTACGCCTTCACCGAGCTCGAGCTCGGCACGCGCTCTCCCTTCGGGCTGGTGGAACATAGCGTGTCGATTTCGCTTCCCGGCCAGATCGTGGTGTTTCCCCAGATCGGCCATCTGACTCGGCGCTGGCATCAAATGCAGCGTCAGGCGACCGAGAATCGGCGCGGCCAGCGCCACGACCGATCGGCACAGCAGGTCGAGTACCACGGCCTGCGCGACTATCGCTCGGGCGACAGCCCGCGCTGGATCGACTGGCGCACGTCGGCCCGCCGCGGCGAGTTGATGGTCAAGGAGTTTGAACAGCAGAACGAGCAGGACCTGGCCATTCTGATCGACCCGTGGCTGCCGCGCACCAAGACGGCGCCCGAACAGCGCGAGGCGGTCGAGCTGGCGATCTCGTTCGCGGCCACGCTCTGCGTCGAGACGTGCCGGCAGCAGGGGCGCAGGATCGTCCTGGGCTGGACCGGCGCCGCGCCGGGCGTGCGGCACGGGCCGTCGTCGGTCAAGTTGCTGCACGAACTGCTCGAGCAGCTTGCCGTGATGCGCGCGGCCAACGAGGGGGGCCTCTCCGATCTATTCGACGTCTTGCCGCCGGCGGTCCTGCGCGAGGCGCTCCTCGTCGTTGTCTCGACGCGGCCGATCAACTTGATGGAAGAGGCAGAACGCTCGGCGCGACTCTCCGGCGCCTGGCGCGCGGCCTGCCGGGTCGAGTCTTGTTGCTCAACGTCTCGCAGGGAGACCTCGCTCCGCTCCTTCAATTCGCCGCGTCCCCCGCGCGCAACCTGCTCGAGCAGCGCGTCTCGAGCGCGATCGAGGAGCGACTCTCGAGCCAGGAGCAGCGCCGGCGCAGCGACGAATTGAGCGACGGCGCCGGCGGTGCGCTTCCCCGGACGTCGCTCGCCGACGGAGACGGCCGGTCATGAATAGTTATCTCGTCTATCGGGCCAGTTTTTATGTGATGCTGTTCATCGCAACGGCGTCACTGAGCAGCGACGGTCGCGAGGGACCGCTGGGCGCAGCGTACACGCTGGCGGTCGCGGCGGCCGGGCTCATCGCGTTCTTCACCGTCGATCGCCGCCAGCAATGGGCCTTGCCCCGGCAAGTGGCCAACGCGATGGCCGTGGCGACACTGGCCATCCTTTACTTCGATTACAAACTCGACGAAACCAACTTGATTCAGGCGCTCGGTCACTGGCTGGTGTACTTGCAGCTCATCAAGTACTTTCTGCCCAAAACCGCCGAGGACGACTGGTTTCTGTTCGTGCTGGGGCTGATGCAGGTCCTGATCGGGTCGGTCACCAATCAGAGCGATCAGGTCGGCACGTTGTTGTGTCTGTGGGCGATGATGGCGGTTTGGGTGCTGGGGCAGTTCTTCCTGCAACGCGAGGCGCGCCGCCTGCAACCCGCCGCGGGACAGACAGTGGCTCTCGAAGAGGGCGGGGTCGACCCCAATACCGACCCCTACCGCGGACTGTTCGATCTTCCCTACATCGTGGCCACGGTCGCGTATCATGGCGGCGACGCTGCGCTCGGCGGGCTGATTTTCCTGGTGCTGCCGCGCCAGGCAGGCGCCACGCGCGGCCGGAGCGGCGTACCGCTGGCTCCGCACCTGACCGGCTTCGATGAAGAGGTGCAACTGGGCCAGCTCGGCGAGATTCTCGAGAACGACTCGGTTGTGATGACCGTCGAGCTCTCCGACCAAGACGGTAATCCGTATCACCCTGACCACGAGCTGCTCTGGCGCGGCGTGACCTTGATCAAGTACGATCGAAAAAAGTGGCACCGCCAGGGAAAGGCCACCGAGATGGTCGTCAGCGCGGCACCGGTCGCCCCCAGCGAGATCCGCACGATTCACCAGAAGATCAAGCTCGAGCCCAACGACTCGAACACGCTGTTCTGCATTCGCCCGGTGCTCCTCTTCGGGTCATCGCGTCGCCCGAACTTCCCCCCCAGTCTCAGCGGCAACGACGGAACGCTTCTTCGCCCCCTCGACCGGCGCGGCGGCGCTTACGATTACGAGGTCACTTCCGACGCCGACCCCAATGCACTTCAGCTCTACGAAGCGATTCCCAGCGGCGGTGGTCGCAACATGCTTGTGATCGATCCCAAGCTCAAGGAACGCCTGCGCAAGATCGCAGAACCGATCGTGGCCAAGATCCCTGCCGACGGCGAGGAGGGAATGAGACCGCGCGCCCTTGCACTCGAACGCTTCCTGCGCGAATCGGGCCAGTTCAGCTACACCCTCCAGATGGATGTCAAGGACCCCAGTCTCGACCCGGTCGTCGACTTCCTGGTCAATCGCAAGGAAGGTCACTGCGAGTATTTCGCCAGCGCGCTGGCGCTCTTGCTTCGTTCGATCGACATCCCATCGCGGGTTGTCAACGGCTTCAAGGGGGGAGACTGGAATGAGCTCACTCAGACGCTTTTTGTGCGCCAGAAGCACGCGCATAGTTGGGTCGAAGCCTATGTGGGAAATGGGGCGGTGACGGCCGGTGTCAGGCCCGAAACGGCGCCGATCTGGATCACCCTGGACCCCACGCCGGCGCTCGAGCGCCAGAAGTCGATCGCCCGGGTCGGTGGCATCGTCGGCAGCTTGCGCCCCTTCACCGATTCGGTCCGTCACGTATGGGTCTTCTACGTGGTAGGGTACGACAGCGAGCGTCAGAACCGCTTGGTTTATTCGCCGATGCGCACCATGATCGAGGAAGGGCGCAAGGAGTACAAAAAGCTGGGGGAGCGCCTGCAAATGTGGTTTGCGTTTTTCCACTTCCGCGACTTCAGCTCGTTCATCAGCGTTCGCGGCTTTGTGGTCAGTTTCATGGGCCTTACCCTGTTGGTCGGAATTGCTCACGTTTTGTACCGGGCAGCGCGGCGCATCTTGTCGTGGCTGCGCGGGCCGGGGCCCGACACCGGTTCACACCTTGCGAGTACCTTCTTCTACCGGCGCATGACCCAGATGCTCGGCGAAATGGACCTGGTGCGCACACCGGCTGAAACGCAGCGGGAGTTTGCGCTGCGCGCCAGAAGTTACTGAGCCGCCAGGGACCGTTCACCCAGGACGTTGCCGACGTGCCGGAGCAAGTCGTCGAGGCGTTTTACCGGGTGCGGTTCGGACATCTCGACCTCGAGCCGAAGTCGCTCGAACAGCTTGACGCCCGGCTCGATCTGCTGGAAGCCTCCTTGAAAAACCCTTGAACAGCCCTGCTCGCCGAGCGGGCCTTCCGGCCGGTTAGGCGCAACAGATCCACAATGCCAATCGCGCCGGCGCGGCAGACGCGGCAGCGAAAGGGGAAAAGAAGTCCTATGCGTGTCGGAATCGTCGGGTTTGCTGGCAGCGGTAAGAGTACCCTCTTCGAGCTCTTGACGGCGACGCGACCCGACCCCGCCAAGACTCACGCCGGCCAGGTGGGCGTGGCCACTCTGGCCGACCCGCGGCTGGATTATCTGGCCGCAATGCACAAACCCAAGAAAGTCACCCCGGCGTCGGTCGAGTTTCTCGACACGCCCGGGCTGCTTGCCGGGTCTCACGCCGATAATCCCCAGCGGCTAGCCTTGATTCGCGAGGGCGACGCCCTGCTCATTGTCTTGAACGGCTTCGCGGGCGGCAACGCCGACGACGAACTGGCGGCATTCCGCGAAGAAATGCTCTTCGCCGATCTCACTGTCGTCACCAGTCGCGCCGAGAGGCTCGAGGCCAGCATCAAGAAGCCCCGTCCCGACCGAGAGCAATCGCAGAAGGAGCTAACGACCGTCAAGGCCGTTCAAGCTTGCCTCGAGGCCGGCTCAAAAGTCGCCTCCCTGGACCTGTCGGCCGAGGAAAAAAAGCCCTTGCGCTCGTTCGGCCTGCTGACGGACAAGCCCGAGGTGATCGTCTTGAACACGGTTCACGGCCGCGGCATACCGCCCTTGCTCGTCGCCCTGGCGCCCCAGACGCTCGCCCTCGATGCCAAGCTCGAGCTCGAGCTCTCGCAGCTCGAGCCGCTCGAACGCGCGGCATTCATGGCCGAGATGGGCGTGGCCGAACTGGCCCACGACCGAATCATCCGCGAGGCGTATCACGCCGTCGGCATCATCACCTTCTTCACAGCCGGGGAACCCGAGGTTCGGGGCTGGAACCTCGAGCGCGGCGCCACGGCCGTGGAGGCCGCCGGCAAGATCCACACCGACCTCGCCAAGGGGTTCATCCGGGCGGAGGTTACCCCATTCGACGAGCTCCAGCAGGCCGGCACGCTCAAAGATGCGAAGGCCAAGCACCTGGTGCGCCTCGAAGGGAAGGAATACATCGTCAAGGACGGCGACGTTATCTACTTCCGCAGCGCGGTCTGATCCCTACGCGCCGGCCGGTCACCGGATGGCCGGCGTGCGCAGGACCATTCCTGAAACGAGCGGTGCGTCCTTGTGGGGCAGGGCATCGCGATTGGCGCACCAGAGTACGTCGACGTCGTCGCTTGTGCCGTAGACTCGCCGGGCGACGTCGCCAATCGTTTCGTTTGCCTGGACGACCGTCACGGCGGTCCGCGGCACACGTTCGGCACTGCGCTGTGAATTGAGCGCTCGCGCCGCAGTCAGAACTTTCGGCGATCGCGAATCGCGAGCGGTGAACCCTGCAGTCGACGGCTCGGTCGATCGAGCTTCGCGCTCTGCCGTGCTCGGTACGGGTGATGCCGGCGCCGCGCGGTGCTGACTCGTGTCGCGGGGTGCCGCCGCCGCGCCAAGCGGCGTGGACCGCGGGTGTTCGTGCTCGAAGAAGACGACCGCAAAGAAGCAAACGATCAATACGCTCAAGACGATACTCGGGCCCACTTGTCGATTCATGGGTGTAGCGCGCGGTGGACGGTAGGTGATCGGGAGGTTGGCACCATGCTGTATGTGGTAGCATCGGCACGGCGCGATCGCCGACTTGAGATCCGTTTGCTCATTTTGCCTTTCCGCTGTTGCCTGCCAAATCGAACACGCGCGATCGGCGCACGTACTAAAACTATAGTTTGTTAGCGTTTCGGGGGTGCCGGCCGCAGCCCGCGCGGAAAGTCGCTGCCGGAGAAAATTGGTCGAAAGGTTGTCAAGAAACCGAAGAAATCGGCGTGGCCGCGGCAGTTGGGCGCACAACCTGCCGTGCAGTAATCGAGTGATTGCTCGCTTCGCGCGCGCCGAAGTATTCCGCACGAAGCACCTTCAGTCATGGATGCCCTTGTCCGCCCCGGAATCGACGGCTAAAATAAAGTTGAGCGTCTTTTTACCAGGACCGATGGCGTCGTCTTTTAACCAGGAACAGAACGCTATGCCCCGACTTGCATTACGTCCGCTCGTACTGATCGCGGTCCTGGCTTTGATGGCGGTCATCGTTGGGCGCAAGCACCGGTGCCGCTGCCGGAGGATCAAGACACCGCGAGAATCGTCGTCGAGCTGGTGGAGCGGGGCCACATGGCTCGGCCGGAAATCAACGACGCCATCGCCGAGAAGTGGTTCGAGATGTTCATCAAGGACCTCGATCCCGCCAAGTACTACTTCTTGAAAGCCGACGTGGCAGAGTTCCATAAAGAGGCGCACGACCTCGACGACGAGATTCGCAATGGGAACATCGACTTCGCGCAAGGTCTTTGACCGGTTTCTGACCCGTCAGGACGAGCGCTTCAGAACCCAGTTAGAGCTCCTCGAGCAGAAGCCGGATTTCACGGTCGACGAGTACTTGAACGACGATCCCGACAAGATCGACTACCCCGCCGACAAGGCCGAAGCCGAAGCACGCTTGCGCAAGAAGGTGAAGTTTGACCTTCTGTATTCGAAGGTGGTCGAAGACATCGACGACAACGAGGCGCTCCGCAAGTGGAAGATTCGCTACAAAGATCGCAATCGACAGTGGCACCAGACCGACTCGAGCGAACTACTGCAGATCTACTTGACGAGCCTGACACAGACGTTCGATCCGCATTCGTCGTACCTTGCCGCCAAGGACCTGGAGGACATGCTCAACCAGCAGCTTCATTTGACGCTGGAGGGCATCGGTGCGTCGCTGCGGTCCGAAGACGGCTACGCGGTCGTCCAGGAGGTCGTTCCGGGCATGGCGGCCGATCGCGACGGACGGCTGCAGCCGGAAGACAAGATCATCGGCATCGAGAAGGAAAACGGCGAGGTGATCGATCTGGTGAATAAGAAGTTGAACGACGTGGTGCGGTTTATTCGCGGCCCGCGCGGCACCAAGGTGCGCCTGGTCGTGCAGCCCGACGGCACCACCGAAAAACGCGTCTACGAGCTGACCCGCGAGAAAATCGAGCTCAAGGAGGCGCACGCCAAGAGCAAGGTGATCGAGTTCAAGGCCAACGACGGCAAGATGCTGAAGATCGGCGTCATCAGCTTGCCGGCTTTCTACGGCGACACGGCGGCGATCCTGCGGGGCGAGCGCGATGCGGTGAGCGCGACGGGCGACTGCCGCAGAATCCTGACCGAATTCAAGGCGCAGGGGGTCGACGTGGCCGTCATGGATCTGCGCGGCAACGGCGGCGGGCTGCTCGAGGAGGCCAAGACTCTTTCTGGTCTGTTCATCGACACCGGACCGGTCGTGCAAGTCAAGGAGCTTTTCGGCGTGAAGCACCTGGACGACGACGACGAGGGCACTGCATGGGATGGGCCGCTCGCGGTCGTGATCGACAAGTGGAGTGCCAGCGCGTCGGAAATCTTCGCGGGCGTGATCCGAGACTACGGCCGAGGCTTGATCATCGGCGACTCGAGCACCTTCGGCAAGGGTACGGTGCAGCAGATCGTCATGATCAACGACCACGTGCGCCGCCGCGATCGCAAAGCGCCTCCGCCCAATCGAGGCGCCCTCAAGCTGACGATTCAGCAGTTCTACCGCGCCAACGGCGAGAGCACCCAGATCAACGGCGTGCCTCCCCACGTGCACATTCCTTCGATGAATGACCAACGCGATATCTTCGAAGGAAAGATGGACAACGCCTTCAAGTTCAACAAAGTCGCTGGGCTGCCGCACGACCACTATAACCGCGTGCCCGACGACCTGGTCGCCCAGCTCAATGAGCGGTCGGTCGAGCGGCGGAAATCGGACCCGAAGTTCCAGAAACTGGACGACCAGATCAAGCGGTTCCTCGAGCGCAAAGCCCGGCACTCGATCTCGCTCAACGAGGCCAAGTTCCGCGCGGAATACGTCGCCGAAGACCCCGAAGAGAAAGCCGCGCTGGAAAAGGCCAAGCGCGACAAGAAGAAAAAGAAGTACGCCGAGCGCGAAGTCTGGGCGTCGGATTTCTACAACGACGAAGTCATCAGAATCGTCGGTGACTACCTGACGCTCGGCTCCAAAGCTCTGGCCGCGGTGCCGGAGCGGGCTAACATCGCCGGGCAATAGTCGCGAGTTGTTGGCCCGACAATTCGGCCGCGCGAACCACTGGCCACTGGCGCTATAGTCGCTTCACCGCGCAGTTGGCGGCGGGCTAGGTGCCGCCGGCTGAATCGAGCGGATGAACGCGATCAGATTCGCCACGTCGTCTAGCGTCAGGTCTTTCTCCAACCCTTCAGGCATCAGCGACACGCCCGTCGAGCTGATCTGCTCGATCTGGTTCCGCGGGACCACGTCGGTGGCGGCCTCGGCACGCTTGAGCACCAGCGCCGTCGCTGACTCTTGGGCAATGATTCCTGAGAGAACGCGGCCGTCGCCGGTGGCGACGCTGTAATTCACAAAGTTCGGCGCAACCTCGCGGTTGGGGTCGAGAATATGTACGAGCAGGTCTTCGGGAGAGCGAGTCGCGACGGTCTCCATGCTCGGTGCAACGTCGTTGCCGCGCCCTTCGGCCTTGTGGCAAGTTGCGCAGACCTTGTCGAAGACCGCGCGCCGCGCTGGCGATCACCCGTGAGCGTAAGCGCGGGCTGAAACGAGGCGACGACACGGCTGCGATCGCGCGAGGCCGCTGCGGAAACCGCAACGATCTTGCCGATCTTGGCCTGCAGCGCCGGATCAGACGCCTGGAGCAACCGCCTCAACCGATTGGGGTCGATTTCCGATACCGGCACGGCACGCGACTCGATGGCCGCCACCAGGGCCTCCGACCAGGCCCGCCGACTCAACAGCACCTCCACCGCCTCGCGCCGCACGGCGGGACTCATCGACTTCCAGCGCGCGATGATTGCTCGCGGCGCATCGCCTTGGAAAACGCCCGCGGAATTCTGCAAAACGGCGAGTTGAACGGCCGTCGGCTGGCGAGCGTCCAAAAGCGCTGCAAACGACTCGCGAACGGTCTTCGCCCCCGCCAGGCCCAGCAGGCGAATGGCCGCAACCCGCGCTTCAACCGGCGCGGCCGAATCGACGAGCGGGCGCGCTTGCTCCAGGAGGGGCTCAATCATGGCCTTGGCGTCGCCGTCCAGGAGCGCCCGGAACGAGCCGCCGGCCCGCTCGAGTCCGCGACCCACGGCCAGGACGACACGCATCAATACGTCGGCGGTCGCACCCGATTTCTTCAACCGATCCAGGAGCCGACGCGCCTGCTCTATGTTGCGCTCCGAGCCCACGACAAGGGCCAATTCCTCGAGCCATGCCTGACCGGCCGGCGCACCGAGAAAGCTCGGCTGCGCACAGACCGCTAGGGCGAAATCCGGCGATCGCCCCGCGATCGAGCTCAATACGGCTGTTCGAACCCAACTGCTCGCGACATCGCGCGAGGCGATCTTGGCCAGGGCGCCGATGGCTCGGCGATCACCGCCCGCCTCGCCCAGCGAAAACGCGAGTTGAAATCGAACCATCGGGTCCGGGTCGCCGGCCATGGTAAGCAGCTTGGCCAGCAGATTGGGCTCGTTCTTAAGCCGCGATTCGGCCAGGCCGATGGCTTGCTCGCGCACGCCGCGGCTCGGCGTCGGCCAGCCCGAGTGCGATCGAGTCGGAATCAAGCGCCCGAGCAGTCGAAGCGTATAAAGTGCGTGCAGGCGTCCCAGTGCGGTGGGACGCTCGCGGACCAGGGCTTTGAGCTGCTCTACGACCGAGCGGTCCTGGCGCTCGAACAAGAGCCGCTGTGCCGTCTCGCGCCACCAGGCGTCGCGATCGGCCAGTAGCTTGACGAGCTCGGCGGCCGGCGCCGTGCTCAGCCGGGGTTGCGGG
This sequence comes from uncultured Isosphaeraceae bacterium, assembly GCA_963830625.1. Taxonomy (GTDB): domain Bacteria; phylum Planctomycetota; class Planctomycetia; order Isosphaerales; family Isosphaeraceae; genus CAWHMZ01. The sequence continues at coordinate 710,024 of CAWHMZ010000023.1, forward strand.
CGCCTGGGCGCTTTCGGAATCGGCCAGGTTGTAGAGGCGCCCCCGATCTTTGCCGCTCGTCAAGTCGAGGTGCTTCTTGATCGGCTCGGGGATCGACAGCGGGTGCTCGATGGTCTCGCGATACATGTCGAGGATCAAGAGCGTTCCGTCGGGCGTGTTGGCGAAGTTTACCGGCCGGAACCAGTTGTCGCGTGATGCGACAAACTCGTCTTTGGCATCGGCGCGACGGGCCAGATAGGTCGCGCCGTCGGGTTCGAGGAATTTGCGATGAATCAGGTTGCCGCCGGCGTCGCCGATGAAGACGTTGCCCCGGAATTCCGCGGGATAGGCCGAGCCGCGGTAGACTGTAATGCCGGTCGCCGACGTGAAAAAGCCGGTCGCGAAGAGCTCGGTGGGAGGCAGGCGCCGTGAGAGTACCGGGTCGGCGGCGCGCTGGCGGGTTCGCACCACGCGCCAGGGCTCGGCCGAGCTGATGCGAAACACCTGCGCGGCCGGTCCCTCGGCGGCGATGTCGATCACCGCAGCCGGCGGAAACAATGCGCTGTTGCGCTCGAGGTAATGCGCAGGCAGGACGATCTGGCGGACGTGATTGCTGTTGCTGCAAGTGAAACGGTGGCCCCAGTCGTCGAACGCGTGGCCGAACTGGCCGCCGCCCGAGACCGCCTCGAATGCTGAGCCGTCGGGCTTGAACCGAAAATCACGGCCGCGAACCGACATCGGCTTCAGGTCGGGACGCGTCCGATTCTGAATTGACCCGCCGTTCAAGCTGGCAACCCCATAAATCCAGCCGTCGGGCCCCCACAGCAAGCCGTTTAATAGTCCTTGGACGTTGTCGGTGCCGAAGCCGGCGAAGACGACTTTTCTGACGTCCGCCACGCCGTCGCCGCTCGTGTCCTTCGCGTAAATGATCTCGGGCGCGGCGGCGACGAACACGCCGCCGTCATAGGCCACCACGCCCGTCGGCCACGAGAGCCCGTCGAGAAACGTGGTCCGGACGTCAAAACGGCCGTCGCCGTCGCGGTCTTCGAGTCGGGCCACGCGGCCTGAGGGAACCGCTTCGGCGAAAGGGTAGCCGCGCATCTCGACGACGTAGAGCCGCCCGTCGGCGTCGTAGCAGGCACTCACCGGGCTGGCGACCAAGGGCTCAGCCGCGACCAGCTCGAGATGAAAGTCGGCGTGTACGCGGAACGATTTCAGGGCGTCTGGCGGCTCGAGCGGCTTGATGCGCGGCAACTCGCGCGAGGTCGTCGGCCCGGCCGGTCGCCGACAAGGCGGCGAGCCAAACTGCCAGGTTTGCCACCAATCCGCCGCAGATTTTTCGAGACGAAGATGCACACCGAAGCTTCGACTCGCCGCTATGCATGGTCTGCTCGCTGGGAGAAAACAAGCGCCGCCGGCCGAGGCCGTCGCATGCTTCCGCGGCGGCGCTGCGACAACCGTCAACCCTGGATCGCGCTGGTCCGACCCAGTGCGATGTCGAAGTCACCGACCGCGGGTATCAGCATCGCCGCGATCGCAAAGCCGTAGAGACTCGCGCTGACCAGGAACGCCGCCATCATGTCACCGTTCACCAGGCTGATGATGCAGTAGAAAGTCCAGAACGGCGTGAGCAGCGCCACAAGCGCAATGGCGTGCGAGGGGTTCTTGGAACCCAGCGACCCGAAAAGCGCCACGCTGCCTGCCCCGATGAAGATCATGAAGCTCAGAAGCTGGCGGGCGAATTCCTGGTTGTTGAGCACGATCAAGAAGGCGCAGAGGAGGATGCCCACCATCAAGAAAAAGATGGTGGCCAGGCTGTTCGCCACGGCGGTTCGGCTGCTCGTGTAAGTGATCGCCGAGTGGAGGCCGAGCATGGCCGCGAAGTGGCACAGCAACAGGAAATCGATCAAGAAGAGCACCAGATTTTCGCCGGTGAGCATTCCCAGCGCCCACATGGCGATCGCCGTCAGAACCGGCAGGAGGATCATTTCCTTGCAGTTGTAGAGAATGCCGTACAACTTGCCGTAGATGAACTCCCTGGGTGTCAGCTCTGAAACGAGCAACAAGTCTAAAGCGCCGGTGTCGCGCTCGCTGGTGAGCGCCGTCACGCCCTGAGCATTCACGAGGATGAGGCTCAGGATGGCCAGCCCGATAGGGATGAGCCCGAGCGTCGAGCGCAGGGGGTTTTCGAGCTCTCGAGCCAGGTGGAAGAACAGGCCCATGCCCAGGGCGAAGATCAGGACGTAGCACCCCTTGATGATCAGCGGCTTGGCACCGTAGGCGCGGGTCATGAGCTCGCGCCAGAGGATCGGGTTGGCCCAGGGATGGCGGTACGCCCGAAGCGCCGGGGCGACTCGGCGGTGAGTGCGTCTGGGGACGTGCAGGCCGGTCGTTGCGCCGGGCTCGAGCGGGCTGCCGTTGGCCGCGGCGGACGCCGGCGAGGCGGCGGAGGCGGTAGCGAAGGTCCGCGTGCGCCCCGGGCTTGCCGCCGTGACGGCCCCGACCGCGGCCCCTGCCGCGCCAGGGCGGCCAGCGCGACCTCGGCCGGCTCTTCCTCGACTTCAACAAGCGTCAGGGTGGCCTCGACCTCGCCCTCCTCGCGCAGCTCGCGCGGCTCGTTGCGGCCGGGGTTCCATTTCCGCAGCTTCCACGTCCCGAAGGCCACCAGCGCCGCCGCGAATGTCAGCCGGCAACCGATGTAAACCAGGCTCGACGCCCGCACCACACCCGTCGCCTGGACAGTCGGTGGATAGAGCACCGCCATCATCGCGCGATACGGGTTCAGCACCTCAACCAGCGGCACTCCCATTAACTCGGCGTCCGGAAACGCAATCGCAAACGCCTCGACCCCCGCAACCGAGAAAACGACCATCAAGATGGTCAGCGAGATCGCTTGAAACGTCCGATCGCGCCACAAGGCGATCAAGAGCCCGAGCGCACCGCCCGCAACGCCCGAGGCCGCGGTCACCGCAAACAGGTTTGCGACCTGCCCGTACGAGATCCCACCAAAGAACGCGCAGATTGACAAAAGCCCCAGGCTCGCCGCCAGGATGGTCAAAATGTTCAAGAGCCCGGCGACCAGCTTGCCCAGCACGATCTCGAGGTCGGACAGATCGGTCATCAAGAGCAAGGTAAACGTGCGGCGATCCTTTTCGTACGACACCGCCGAGGCCGTGAAGAGCGGGGCGAAGAAGAGCATGAGGGTCAACTGGAGCATGGCAAACATCCAGTAGACGATCGCGCCGAACCGCGCCAGCACGCCTAACTCGATCACGTTCTGCCAGCCGACGATCGCCTGCCACGCAGTCCACAAGATGATGAACAGAAAGCAGGCGAACGACGCCCGCCACAGGTAATAGCGCAACGGCCGAGGGGTGGTCAGGACCTCTCGGGCAATGATGGGTCCGGCAAACAATGACGAGTCTCCCAGGGCGCACGCCGCGGTCGCGACGAAGCTGCAAACATTGTGAGGATTGATGTACCAATTCAGTCTACCAGATGAATGTTTCGCCAACCAAGGCGAGCCCGCCGCGCCCGGACGCAGGTTCAAAACGGCCATTGACAACCGCCGGCGAGCCGTCTTACGATCGCTACTATGCCTTTCTGCACGCTTCCTGGTCGGCCTTCTGGAGTGACGACGACGTGTCTTGGTCGGGACCAGCGGCCTGTGGCCGCGGGAGTATTCTCTGCCTGACGATGGTGCTTAGCCTGTTCACAGGCACGCGTCCGGCTCTGGCTGCTGGGTGTCATGTCTCCGACCGGCCCGCCTTGCAGACGAAATTGTCGTGGGAACAAGACCAGCCCGCCGGTGCGGTGAGTCGCGCGACCGCGCGAGTTGCCATCGCGCTCTCGAGGCCGCCCTGTGAAGGCGAGGTCCCACACCTGCTCGAACAACCCAGCCTCATCCTCTGCCTTGCGTCGGGCGCATCGCGTGGTGCTCGCCGCCGCCGACACATCGCAACCGGTTGATCTCCCACCGCCAGGCCGGCTGGGTCAACCGTTTTCGTCTCGCCTCCTACGACCGCCCCGACCGCTTGGTTCGGTATGAGTGACCGCCGGGAGGGCGAGGCTCCTGCCGAGCCCTGCGGGAAAGCGGCTCGCCGGGAGGCTCGCCCTCCCTGAATCGCTTGCCAGCTACCGAGTCCTCGCGTTTGGGGGTGCCGTCGCGTGGTGCGTGCGCCGATCAAGCTTGCGCTGTTATCGAGCGCTCTGGTCAATGCCGTTCTCGCCTGCGCGGGATGCCGGCCGGGCGGAGCGCCGGGCGATACGGGCGTGGTGCTGCATCCGCCGCCATCTTGGCGGCCGGTCGCGCCGGCGACCTGGATGGTTCCCGGCACACCGCTTCGGGCGTGGACCGGCCCTGAAGGCTCGTCGCTGGTGGTGTACCGGACGCTCCCGGTACCCGGCAGCAACGCCGCGATGCTCGCCGAGGCGCTCGGCAACCGCCTGCTCAGCCTGCCCGAAACGCGGCTGCTCGTGAAGGAGACGGCAGCCATGAGCGGCACGACGGCTGCTCGTGTCGAAGCCGTCGCGCCCGGCACGGGCGACGCACTGGCCCCGAGCGGCCTGGGAACGCCGGTGGCACCAGACGGCAAAGCCCTCGTCCCCACGCGCCAGGTCACACTGGTCTTCGGCAGGCCGGGCGAAACAGTATGCGTCTGCTGGCACATGCCCGAGAAAGCGCACGACCAGATCGCGGCGCAAATCGACGAAGCCCTCGAAACCTTGCGGTTTACGGCCGGCGGTAAGTCGCAGGCCCAGGGATACTGATTCATTTTCTTGGCAACGATCGAACACGCGACCGACCCGCCGGTGCCGACCACCGCGCCGCGGGTCGTTCGCCCTCGGATGGAGCGGCCTCTCATGTCGACACAAGTCCGGCCGATGCGCGACCGGCTCGGGCGGGTGTATACGCCCGCCGTGGGCCGGGGCCTGCACCCTCTTCTGTGGACCAGTCTCATCGGATTTGCCCTGCTGTTTGCCAACGGTTTCTATCTTTCCAGCGTGACGGCGCTCACGTGGTACCTGGGCACAACCCAGCAGACGTTCTTCTACATGCTGATGGTCGCGTTCCATCTGCTGCTGGGCTTCGCCTTGATCGTGCCGTTTCTCTTGTTCGGGTTTGCCCATCTGGCGACTGCGTGGAAGCGGCCCAACAAGACCGCGGTGCGGTTTGGGCTGGCACTCTTGGCGGTCGCGCTCGTGATCCTGATTTCGGGGATCCTGCTGGTGCGGCTGGGCGGGTTCGAGGTGCGCGATCCCCGGGTCGCGAGGCCGGCTACTGGCTGCACGTGCTGGCTCCGCTGGCGGCGATCGTGCTCTACGTGCGGCACCGGCTGGCGGGCCGCGCATCCGCTGGGAATGGGCCCGACGGCTCTCCGTGGCCGTTGGCGGCTTCGTCGTCGTGATGGGACTCTTGCATTTCCAGGACCCGCGCTCGTTCGGCGTGAAGGGCCCCAAGGAGGGCAAGCAGTACTTCTATCCGTCGGAGGCCATCACCAGAACCGGCAGCTTCATTCCCGCGCGCACGCTCATGATGGACGATTACTGCCTCAAATGTCATCAAGACGCCTACGCCGGCTGGTTTCACTCGGCGCACCACTTAAGCTCGTTCAACAACCCGGCCTACAGGGCCAGCGTGCCGCGACGCGGCGGGTCTCGCTCGAGGCCGACCGCTCGACTCAGGCCGCGCTGGTGCGCCGGCTGCCATGACCCCGTGCCGTTCTTCTCGGGTGAATTTGACGACCCCAACTTCGACGACGTGAGCAACCCGACCGCGCACGCCGGCATCACCTGCACCACCTGTCACGCGATCACCAATGTGAACAACACGCGCGGCAACGCCGCCTACACCATCGAAGAGCCAGAGCATTACCCGTTCGCATTCAGCGACGACCCGTTCTTGCAGTGGGTCAACAACGCGCTCGTCAAAGCCAAGCCCGAGATGCACAAAAAAACGTTCCTGAAGGATGTCATCAAGGACCCCAAGTTCTGCTCGACGTGCCACAAGGTCGGCCTGCCGATCGGCGTCACGCACTACAAGGACTTCGTGCGCAGGACAGAACCATCACGACCCGCATCTGCTCTCGGGCGTGTCGGGACATGGAGCGCAGAGCTTCTATTATCCCGACGTAGCCAAGCCGACGTGCGTCGAATGCCACATGGAGCTCAAAGCCTCGCGCAACTTCGGCGCCAAAGACTTCGACGGCAAGGGCGGGCGCGAGATTCACGACCACCTGTTCATCGGCGCCAACACCGGGCTGGCGGCTATCCTGGGCAACAAGGACGTCGCGGAGGGAAACATGCCAAGTTCTTGAGCGACAAGAAGGTGCGGATCGACATTTTCGGCCTGCGCAGACGGCGGCGTGATCGAGGGCAAGCTGCTGGCCCCCTTGCGACCGCTGGCGCCGCGGCTGACACCCCGGCGGCAAGTATTTGGTCGAGGTCGTGGTACGCACGCTCGCCGTCGGCCACGCCTTCAGCCAGGGAACCGCCGACTCCAACGAAATCTGGGTCGAGCTCGTCGCGCGGGCCGGCGATCGCATCATCGGACGTTCTGGAGGCATCGGCCCCGATGGGGTCGTCGATCCGTACTCGCACTTCATCAACATTTACATGCTCGACCGCAAC
>CAWHMZ010000024.1:0-68517 GCA_963830625.1 uncultured Isosphaeraceae bacterium
TCTTCGAGGTAGTCGACTGTCATTAACGCCGACACCTTTTCGGCAACGGCAAGCGCGATGAGCTGGTTGATTGAAACGCCTTCCTTTTCGGCGATGTCTTTCAATCGCTTGTGCAGGGACTCAGGCAGCCTCACGCTGAGCGTGCTCATCGCGTCTCTCCGATATGGGTCAGGAATTGGCGCGGGGTCATAAGCCACAGCCCGAATCGGTCCGCTCCGGCGAAAGCTCGCGTATTGAACGTAATGATCCCGTCGCAATTCGCGGCGACGGCCAACTCGAGGACGAGCTCGTCCTTGGGATCGCGGAGCAGCGGCCTCCACAGGAAATAAATGTCTTGTCGCCGGCCGATACTGCAAACATAGTCGATGACCGTGGTAACATCGGTCGCCTCGAGGCCGATCGTTTCGGCTTGTCGAAGCAACGTGTCTTCATATTCCAGCACGAGAGGGACCGATATCGCGATTTCGAAGCGGCCGGTTCCCATCAACTCAAGCAGCCGGTGTGATGCTCCGCTGCGCGAGCACAGGCCGGCGACCAGCACGTTTGTATCGAGGACAGCCAGCGGCACGCCCATCGTGGTATTATAGGTGACACCATTCAAAAGACAACCTTATGTTTCGTCCGGCCGAATTGCTGACGCGCTTGCTAGCGGTACAACTGTCGGTTGTCCTGCATGTAGCCTCGGCGGCACAGACGCCTGTCCTCACGCCGGCGCTGCAGGCCGGCGCTGCGCAAAAGTGCCGAAACACAGTCGACCGCTCCCTCGCGCGCGCGAGCCTACAAACCGCCGAATCTCCTGTTGGTCATCGCCGACGACCATGGCGGCGGTACGCTCGGCATCGAGGGCGACCCGCGGCAGGCTACGCCCAACCTCGATGCGCTGGCGAGCAGGGAACGTTCTTTCTGCGGGCGTACTGCAACTCGCCGCTTTGCACGCCGAGCCGGCAGTCGCTGATCACGGGGTTGCTGCCGCACGCCGTCGGCGTGACGCAGTTGGCAACGCCGCTCTCGGACAAAGCAGCTCACGCTGGCCGAATGGCTGCGCGACTCTGAATTACGAGACCGCCGCAATCGGCAAGATGCACTTCAACGGCCCGTCGTCACACGGATTCGCGCTCCGGGTCGACACACCCGATTGGGAGCGGCATCTGCGTGAGCACCCGCCGCGCGGCGGCGACCATCGCCGGCCCTGGCGGCCGTTCTGTCGATCCGGCCGCGAGTGGCTCAACGCCGCCGGCCATTCGGCTGGGCTGCCCGTTGAGTCGATGCAGTCGACTTACTTCGTCGACCGCGCCATCGAGTTTCTCAGCGGCCGCCGCGACAAGCCCTTCTTTCTGGTCGTCAGCTTCTACGATCCGCACAGCCCATTCCAGTTTCCGCGCGACTGGCAAGCCGCGATTTGCGCCCGAGGCACTTTACGGTCCCGCCCGTATCGGAGCGTGACCGGCGCGAGCAGCCTGCCGTCTTCGCCTCGCTCTCCGCCGATCGAAGTACGTGGCATTCAGGCGGCCTATTTCACGTCGCTCTCGTTTGTCGACGCCCAGGTGGGGCGACTGATCCAGGCACTCGATGCCGCTGGGCTGGCGCAAGACACGCTGGTGGTGTATGTCGGCGACAACGGCTACATGCTCGGACCAGCATGGCCGATTCGAGAAGCACTGCATGTACGAGCCGGCTGTGCGCATTCCCCTCATCGTGCGCTGGCCGGGCCACGTTCCCTCAAGTCGGCGCATCTTCGAGCCTGGTCGAGATGGTCGACATCCTGCCGACGGCGCTGCACCTGTTGAAATTGCCCATGCCGCCGCGCCATCAGGGGCTCGACCTCGTGCCGCTGATCCAGGGCAAGCCCGGGCGTTGCGCCCACGACGTCGTCTTCAGCGAGTATCTCGAAAACGAGGAGGCGATGGTTCGCTCGGCCCGCTTCAAGCTGATCGTCGGCACCGGCATGCGCCTGCGCCAGGATGGCTATCAGACGGCTGCGCGTTGCCGCGCCAATCCTACGAGCGCCTGTACGACGAAATCGCCGACCCCGACGAGACCAACGACTTGAGTGCCGACCCTCGGTTCAGCGCGGTCAAGGATGAGCTGCTCGAGCGCATGTACGAACGCTTGGTCGCGACGCGCGACGACATCGTGCCGAGACGTCGGCGCCGACCGATACGCCCTCTCATCGACTTGTACCTCGTGCCGCCCGAACAGCAACCGGCGCGGCCGAATCCCGTGCGCGAACCCGACATCAAGCCTTCCGGCCCATTAGCGCGTTCAAGATGAGCATCTCGAGCTGCTCGTACTTGCGTTCAGAGCGGAGGGCTTCGACCTTGCGCTCGTCGACGCCGCGCACCACGTCGAGCAGCCGCAGGAACATGGTCTTGGAATGCGCCAGGTGATACGTCGACTCTTCGAAGTGGTCGTACGCATCGCCTTGACGTCGAGGCCGACACACTCGCCGTTCCGGCCGTAGCCGTTCTTCTCGAGCACCCAGACTTCGTTGAACGCGCGGCGGAGATCGACCGAGCCAAACACCTTGTCCTGGTCATATTTCAGCCCGTTCTGGTCGTTCAAGTGCACGCTCCAGAGTTTGCCGAAGTGAATCGCAAACGCCATGTCGTCGGCCGGATCGAGCCCGGCCAAGATCGAGTGGCGCTTTCGATCAAAACGCCCGACCGGCTGGGTCGGCTGTCGCATTGGCGATCGCCATCATGTGGCCCACGGTCGGCAGGTAGGCCTGATCCATCGGCTCGTTGGGCTTGGCCTCGCCCAGCACGCGCACCTCTTTGTCGTGCGCCAGGATGGCGTTCCAGGCGTCGATGATGCGGGCAATGGCGGTCTTCGCGCACTTGGCCTCGCGGATGTAGCTCCCCTCGCGGGCCAGCCAGAACACGTAGTTCTTGCAGCCGATTTCGCGCGCGATATCCGCGCAGCGCCGGGAGCGGTCGAGTGCATACTTTCGGTCGGCCGGGTTATTGGATGTGAACGCGCCGTCGATGGTGCGCAGGTCTTCCCACAGCCGCGGCGCGACGATCTCGGCGAAGAGACCTTCGCCGTCGAGGATCTTCTTGACCTCGGCGACCCCGCGCTGGGTGCTCGGCCAGTGGAGATCGGCCGGCACGATGTCGTCGTCATGGAACTGGACCGCGTCGAAGCCGAGTTCTTTATACGTCTTGAGCTTGCGGGCAAACTCCATTTCCTTGCGAGCCGGCGGCCCGAACGGGTCGGCACCGGTGCTGATATTCCACGGCCCGAAGGAAAACCGATAACGCGTGGGCTGGTTTGCAGTGCTCATGAGAGGTCGTTCTCCCGGCTGGAATGGATGTCGCCGAGCGTGCCGCTCGAAGCCGGCCGTGCGCTCGTGCTCTGCGTGATCGCTGGTTAAGAGATACCCGAACCGCGCGGCCGGCTCAATCTCCCAGCGCCCGGCCCGAGCCCAAGCCGCCCTTATGGTTGACACCAGCCGGTCCATCGCGTCATGATCCAGAAAAATGCTGGGGCAACGTGGCCGTCCCAGCCCGCCCGTTGCTGCGGGTGCGCCGCCTGGAGTGCGAGGAGCTCCCGATCTTCGATGCGACTGTGGCACCTGCTGGTCTTCATCCTGGGGTTTAGCCTGGTTTTGACCATCGGCCGCGATCAAGTCGGGCGAATCGCCTTGATCGTGTTCGTGACCGCCTTGGGCGAGGTGATCATCGGCACGACCGCCGTCCTGGCCCTGTTCCGGACGATCGGCGCTGGGCGAGGCCAAAGGCCTCTTCGCCCACGCCGAGGCCGTCGCCACCACGACGCTGGTCCTGATTGTCGCGACGGCGATCATGTCTTCCTGGCTGTTCGCCGGCGCTTGGCTCGTGCAGGCCTCCCTCCCGTAGAGATCTCTCCTGATCGTAATCGCAATCGCAATCGTGATCGTACTCGTAATCGTACTCGCAATCGCAATCGTGCTCGTAATCGTGCTCGTACTCATAATCGTCTTGCTGCCTTTCTTCCCCCTTCCTTCGGAGATCACCCGTGAGCAGCTACGTCCCGGAAACCTATCCCCACCACTGGCTTCCCGACCAAGTTGAGCTCACGACCTGGGAACAGATCGAGCCCTGGTATCAGAAGCTCTTGGCTGAACCGATCGACACGCCCCGCGAGCTCGAGCGATGGGTGATCGCTGCGGGCGAGCTCTCCGCGGCGGTCGGCGAAGAGCGGGTCAAGCGCTACATCGCCATGACCTGCCAGACCGACGATCAAGACCGCGAAGCCGCGTACCTGGCTTACGTGCGCGACATCGAGCCCAAGCTCAAGCCGCTGGCGCAGGCGATCCGCAGCCGTTTTCTCGACGCCCCCGCACGCCACGACCTGCCCAAGGCACGCTATGCCGTCCTCGAGCGCGCGCTCGAAAATTACCGCGCTCTCTTTCGCGAGGCCAATATTCCCCGCGAGACTCAGTTGTCCGAGCTGGAGCAGCAGTACCAGAAGATCATGGGGGCGATGACCGTGAGCTTCCGCGGCGAGGAGCGCACGCTGGCGCAAATGGCCCCGTTTCTCGAAGAGACCGACCGCGTGGTGCGCCAGGAGGCCTGGCAGCTCGCCGCCGGCCGCCGCCTCGAAGATCGCGAGCTCCTGGACGACCTGTTCGACCGCATGAAGCACCTGCGCATCGAGATCGCGCAGGAGGCCGGGTTCGACAATTACGTCGAGTATGCGTTCAAGAGCCGCGAGCGGTTCGATTACGGGATCGCCGACACGATCGGTTTTCACGACGCGGTCGAGCGGGTGGTCGTGCCGCTGGCGCGCGAGATCCAGGAGCGGAATCGGGCAGCGCTTGGGGTCGAAACCCTGCGCCCCTGGGACGCGGCGGTCGACCCGCTGGGCCGGCCCCCGTTGCATCCCTTTGGCGACGTCACAGAGCTTGCTGCCGGAACCGAGACGATCTTTCGCGAGGTCGATCCCGAGCTAGGCGGGCAGTTCGCTTTCCTGCGTGGGCGCAACCTCCTCGACCTGGCCAACCGCAAGGGAAAAGCGCCGGGGGCTACCAGACCACGCTCGAAGACGCGCGCTTGCCGTTTATCTTCATGAACGCCGTCGGGCTCGATTCCGACGTGCGGACCCTCTTGCACGAAGGAGGCCATGCGTTTCACACCCTGGCGGCGCGGGGCGAGCCGCTCTTGGCCTACCGCGAAAGCCCGCTCGAATTTTGCGAGGTCGCCTCGATGACCATGGAGCTCTTGGGCGCGCGCCGGCTCGATCCCTTCTACAACGAGGCCGACGCTGATCGATCCAACCGCAAGCTGCTCGAGGGCATCGTGATGATTCTCCCCTGGATCGCCACGGTCGACGCCTTCCAGCACTGGATCTACACTCACCCCGACCACACCCGGGCCGACCGCAAGGCCGCCTGGCGGGCGCTTCTGGACCGTTTCGGCGGCATCGTCGACTGGTCGGGCCACGAAGAAGCCCGCGACCACTCATGGCATCGTCAATTACATATTTTCTTGTATCCTTTTTATTATATTGAGTACGGCATCGCCGAGCTCGGCGCCTTGCAGATCTGGCAGCGGTCGCTTACCGACTGCCCGGGCGCGGTCGCTTCGTACAAGCGCGCCTGGCGCTGGGGGGCTCGCGCCCATTGCCCGAGCTGTTTGCGGCCGCGGGCATCCGGCTCGATTTCGGCGAAGCGGTCATCGCGTCGCTGATGGAGACGATCAAGACCGAGCTCGACAAGCTCAGCCCGTGAGGCTTTCTCCCGCGCGCGGCTGCGCGCCCCCTACGAAGGTTCTCCCCCCCTTGCGAAGGGGGGGTCGGGGGGGGTGGGGCGCAGGGCTTCGAACGCGCTCAGGGGTCCGCGGCTCGCACTCAGCGGTTCCGGCTGGCAAACGCCAGCGGACGCAGAGGCGCACCGTCACCCCCCCGGCCCCCCCTTCGCAAGGGGGGGACCGCCTTCGTTCGCGCACTTTCCCCAGCAAGACGCACGCGCCGCCCAACCGCAACGGCCCCCGCCGCCGCGCCGATCGCCAAGATCGCCCCGAGCGAGATCGACGCCCAGAGCAAAAGCCGCGGCGCATGATAGCGCAGATCGACGCGATTTGTCCCTGAGCCCGCGAGCCGCACCGACTGAAATCCGCCGTCGGCCGGCACGACCGGCCGCTCCAGGCCGTCGTCGATCCGCGCCATCCAGCCGGGGTCGAACGTGCGGGCAATCACCAGGTCGCAGGGCCCGTCATGCTCGACCGTCGCCGAATTTCCCTGCCATGACACCAGGCGCACCATCCGCGCCGCGGGCCGCTCGGGCACATGGTCTTCCGCCAGAAACCAGGCCACGTCAACGTCGTCTGAGCGTGTGAGCCGTTCAATCAGGGCGGGGCGGCCCGCGATCGTGCGCCCCTGCGCCGCCACGCGTGCTTCGGGAAACGGCTCAGCCAGCCGCACCAGCGACCACGCCCGCGTGGCCCGCTCGGTCGGCAGACGGTGGAGCATCACGTCGAGTGCCGGGTCGTGCCAGTGCCCCAGCTCCGTACCCAGCTCGCGATACAGCGGCCCGTGGCCGACCACGTGAGTCACGCCAAAGCGCCGAAACCAGCGCGTCAATGCCTCGACGTTCGGCAGCTCAGGGTCCTCGACGGCCTCGCCCAGGGCCAGGCGCTCCTGGATCAACTTGAGCACGTCGTCCGGTCGCGGCAGCGCGAAGCCCAGGTGTGGAAACGCCGTGCGCAGACCGACGCGGACCGGCAAGTTCTCGAGCGGCCCGGCGACCAGCCCCACCCGCGATTCGCCGGTTAGCCGCGACAGGATCGGGCTTTGCTCCGGCAGTGCAATCGACCAGCCCCACTGAGTGGTTCCACAATGGAACAAGATGCCCAGCTCGATGCCCGCCGCCGCAACCAGTGCCCACGAACCGATTCGCCCGCGGTACCAACCCGGCACCGCCACCGGCGCCACGCACCACCGGCAGCGCCAAACGATCCCGTCGATCGTGTCACCCAGGAACAGGCGCAGGTGCACGTCAGGACGCCCGGCGAAGCGGACCGCCGCCAAGGCCGCCAAGGCGCCGAAACCGATCGCGACCAAGAAGCCTGCGCGGAACCGCGCCTTGGGAATGGAGCGGTCGCAGCCGTCGGCTGCCAGCATGGCAAGTCCCAGGCTCGTCAAGAGTGTGTAGCGCGCCGGCACGCGGAAGTAGCCGACGCCCGGCAAGGCAAGCAATCTGATGTAGCCGGCGGGCCACCAGTGCGGCATCGTGGCCAGCGCGAAGCTCACCGGCACGACGATGCGCCACAGGGCCGCGCGGCGGTTAAATGGCCGCCAGCAGCCGATCGCGGCCAGCACGAGCGGAACCGTGCCGACCCAGAGCGCCGCCTCGTAGCCGGTCGTACCGCGCACAGCCAGTACGGGTCCTCTGGCCCGAGTGCAAGGTCGCGCACCAGCCGCGGCAGCGCCAGCTCGAAACCAGTGGCTGGGCGGAAACGGATAGTACAACCGCTCGCCGGCCGAGAGTCGCGCCTGCCCGACCAGGCCCGCCAGCTCCCAGCTCAGCCCGAGCTGAATCGCCGCCGCCGATGCGCCCCAGAGTGTCGCCAAGAGCAACGCAACCGCGCGGAGAAGCAACCGGCGATCGAGGCCCGCGCACCACAGCCCGGTAAACACCACCAAGCCTGCCGTCCACACCTGAATCTGAAAGTGGCCCACGGTCCACTGGATTGCCAGACAGAGTGCCAGAAGTGGAACCCACCAGGTCCGGCCGTCGGCCAGATAACGCTCGGCGATTGCCAGCGCCAGCGGCAAGTACGGCATCAGACAATAAAACGGCTCATGGCTCGAGTGCACGGTTTGAAACCCGCACAGCGAGAACGCCACCGCGCCGATCGCGCCGCCCCACGGGACAGCACCGAGGGTGCGGGCATAGAGGTAAGTCGTCGCGGCCAGCGCCACAAAGTGAAGCCACATCGACAACCGGTAGGCGCTCGAAACGCCGAGCAAACGGTAGAACACGAGGTTGGGCGGATAGAACGCCGCGACGTGGCTTTCAGCGACAAGAGGAATTCCCAGGCCGAACCGATCGCTCCAGAAAGGCAGCCGGCCTGCCGCGAGCGCACGCCAGCTCGGCCTTGACCGGGCGATAAATTCGGTCCGGGTCGCCGCCGACCGGCTCATATCCCACCAAGAGCCCGCCGAGACAGCCGCCAACCAGCACCATCGCCCAGACCAGGGGCGCTTCTCGTTTGAGGATCGAGCCAATCATTCTAGATTTTCGATTTTGGATTTGGGATTTTGGATTAACATGTTCGATGACAGCCCAGCGCCGGCACCCCAATCTAAAATCCAAAATCCAAAATCGAAAATCCCAAATCCGGAGACGACCAAATGTCGCGCACCTGCTGTGAGAGCTTCCGCAAGTGGTTTGAATACGAAAAGGACGCCCACGCCAAGGTGTTGCGGTCGCTCGAAAGCGTGCCGGCGGACCGGAGGGCTACGCCCGAGTTTCAAAAAGCCGCATCCATCATGGGTCACATCGCCTTCGGGCACCGGGCATGGCTGGCGCGCATTCAGGAGACTCCGTTTCCGACCGACTCAAGATTTCCGCACGGGGTCGACCTCGGCAAACTGCACGAAGATTTCCGGGCCGTTCACGACGTTTGGACCCGCTACTTGAGCACGCTTGATGACGCGGAGCTCGCCAGGGTTATTGAATTCGAGAGCCCCGGCGTCGGCCACATTCGCCAAGTGATCCAAGACGTCCTGGCCCAACTTTTCACACACTCAGCTTATCACCGCGGCCAGATCGCCGCCTTGGTGCGCACGCCGGAGGCGAGCCGGCCGCCACCGACTATACCCTCTGGTGCCGTGAATCTCAGCCGCTGGCCTGATCAGGGTCAACCGTCACGCTCCAATTCACGGCTTGTTGGCGCGGGTCTCCGACCCCGCCCAGGGGGGCAGACCGAAGGTCTCCAGGTGCCGCACCGGTAATCTGTAGACCGACCGCCGATTGGTCTCGCCGAGATACATGAAAAAAATCACGGCGGCACACGCTTTGCGATTACCACCCTCTTGATCGCCTTGCCATTTCGTCACCAATGGAAGCAAGGGGGACTGAACTCATGTCGATCGAACCGGATACTTCCGCCCACATCACTTATGAGGTGATTGACGATACCGATCCGAGAGTGGTGGTCATCGAATTCGTGACGCCAGAAATCGCCGGCCCGCGCACGCGCGCGAGCTCGGCGAGCAGCTCGAGTCGCTGCTCCGGCCGGATTTGCCACGCACCTTCGTCATCGATTTCAGCAACGTTCGGCTCTTCGGCAGCACGGCCTTCGGCGCCGTGGTCTCGTTTGCGCACAAAGCCGGGCGGCCGTACGTTTGCAACCTGCCCGAAAACCTGCGGCTCGGCGCGGCATTGATCGGGCTAGACGAATGTACCGAGTGGTCCGCCAATCGGTCGGAAGCGATTCACGCAGCCGAGGGAGCGGCGCTGCGCGGTGCCGAAGATACCGTCGACTATCCGACCATGTGCTTTGAATCCAGCCACGCGACGTCGCATGCTTCTGCGACGAGGTGATCGAGCACGCGTTTCGGCCGTGGCGACGGCTTCTCCATTCCTGCGCTCATTGCGTGTATACTCCGAGCTTGGCATTCCTGGACCAACTCGGGGCAATGGCAATGCGCGTCTGCGTGTTGACAGTCGGCGGCCTGCTGGCGCTAACGGCCAATAGTGTTCTGGCACAATCCCAGCAGTCAGTCGACTGGCCGAGGGTGGGAAATGACCCCGGCTGCATGCGGTATTCCCCGCTCGGCGAACTCAATCGCGAAAACGTGCCGCGGCTGGTTCCGATTTGGACGTACCACACGCATGAGCTCGAAGGTCGCGAAGGCAAGACGATCGAATGCACGCCGATCGTGATCGACGGCGTGATGTACATCACCACGGGATACCTGCGCGTGGTGGCCTTGGACGCCGCGACCGGCCGAGAGCTGTGGCAATTCGATCCGCTCAAGAGCCATCCGTTTCCGCGCCGCCCGGCGTCGGGCGGGGTCAACCGAGGCTGCGCATTCTGGTCAGACGGTAAGCCCGACGGAGAGCGCCGGATCATTCACGGCACGTCCGACGGGCGCCTGTTTTCGCTTGATGCCAGGAGCGGCAAGCTCGACCCAAAGTTCGGCGACGGGGGTATCCGCAACCTCCGCAAGGAGCTCTCTCCGGAGGTCGCGTCGCTTTCCTACGGGCCGACCTCGGCTGTGGCCATCTGGAACGACACGATCATCGTCGGGGTCTCCTGCGACGAAGGGCCCGGCATTGCTGCACCCGGCGACGTCCGCGCCTTTGACGTCCGCACCGGCAACGAGGTCTGGCGGTTCCACACGGTGCCGCGGCCTGGCGAATTCGGCAACGAGACCTGGGAAGGTGACTCGTGGAAGGATCGCGGCGCGGCCAACGCCTGGGGCGGACTCTCCGTCGACGTCGGTCGCGGGCTGGTCTTCGCCGGGCTGGGATCGGCCGCGTTCGACTTCTACGGCGGCGATCGGCATGGTGACAACCTATTCGCCAATTGCACGATCGCGCTCGACGCCAGAACGGGCAAGCGCGTCTGGCACTTCCAGACCTTGCGCCACGACCTGTGGGACCACGATTTGCCCGTCTATCCCAACCTGGTCACCATCACGCGCAACGGCAAGACGATCGACGCGGTCGCGCAGGTGACCAAGACGGGCTATGTCTTCCTGTTCGACCGCGAGGCAGGCAAGCCGCTCTTCGACGTCAAGGACCAGCCTGTACCATCCTCCGACATTCCCGGCGAACAGGCGGCATCCTCCCAGCCGGTGCCGGTGAAGCCGCCGCCGATTTCGGCTCAATTTCTTGACGAGACGAACGTCACCAGTATCGGCGCAGCCAACCGCGAGTCGGTTCTCGCCCGCCTGCGCAAGATCCGTAGCGGGCCGGCCTTCAACCCGCCGAGCCGGCAAGGGACCGTCGTGATCCCCGGCTATCACGGCGGCGCCAACTGGTCGGGCGCTTCGTTCGACCCGACGACTGGGCTCTTGTACCTGAATTCAAACAACGTGCCGAACATCGTGACGCTGGTCGAAACAAAGGAGGACGGCAAGTCAAAGCGCGGGCCTTATCGGACCACGGGCTACGAGCGGTTCCTCGACCACGAGGGCTATCCGGCGATCAAGCCGCCGTGGGGCGTGCTCTCCGCGATCAACTTGAGCACGGGCGAATTTGCCTGGCAGGTGCCACTGGGCGAGCACGCCGAGCTGACCGCGCGCGGCATTCCCCGCACCGGCACCGAAAACTTCGGCGGCTCGATCGTGACTGCGGGCGGCGTGGTCTTCATCGCCGGCACGAAGGACGAGCGAATCCACGCTTTTGACAAAGAGACCGGCCGCCTCCTCTGGGAACATCCCCTGCCGGCCGGCGGCTACGCCACCCCTGCGACTTATCAAGTGAATGGCCGCCAGTACGTCGTCATCGCCGCCGGCGGCGCCGGCAAGCTACAGACCAGGGCCGGCGATGCGTTCGTGGCGTTTGGCTTGCCAGAGCCGGGGCGGTAGTTCGACCCGCTGCGGCGGGGGCGCCGATTCACGAATTGACAACAAAATTTAAGACGTCGGCGCAATTCTGCCGTAAAGGTTGACTTGTGCGTTTGTGCCATGGCCACGAAGCGCAACGGCCGCACGCGAACGCCTTGACGTGTTTGCCGAGTTATGGTCTTACCGGCGGCGCGTAGGGTAGGAACGGACTCGCGGTTGAAGCCAATGGAGGGCTTACCTGTGACAGCCTTGACCGACGCCGCCACCGCCTCGACACGGCCAATGGCTCGATCGCGAGCAAGTGTGCCGCGCTGGGCTGCCGTTCGAGCCGGCGGCACGCCGCTCCTCGTTCTGGGAAACGATGCTCTGGGCAGCCTGGTTCGGAGTCATCACCGGTTTTCTCGAGCTCAGCGTGCTCTTGGTGCGAAATGCCCAGACTGGCGGCGTGGCGCTGGGCGTGCTGCGGTTGAACCGACATTTTACCTGGATGGTGCCCGTCGCCGACGTCCTGATCTTTCTGGCGTGCGGGCTCGCGCTCTACGTTGTCAGTCTCATTCGGCCGCGGCTCGAAGCCAAGGTTCGCCCGTTCGTTCTTTGCTTCCTGGCCTTCTTGGCCCTCTTGCTGCTGGTACCCAGGCTCTACCAGACCGCCCCGCTGGCGCTGGCCGGCGGATTCGCGCTCCTGGTCGGCCGGCCAATCTTGGCGGGCGCGCGCGGCTTCGGCTTGCGCACGGCGGCAAGCTTGCCATGCTTCGTCGCGGGCCTCACATGCTTGTCGGCGTGGGTCAGCGGTAAGGACGTGCTGCAGGAAGAATGGGTGCGGTTTCGCGCGTCCAAGCCCGGTCCGGCTGCCCCTAACGTCCTGCTGATCGTGATGGACACCGTTCGGGCCGCAAGCTTGAGCCTGCACGGTTACCATCGCGATACGAGCCCAAACCTCGTGCGCATCGCTGAGCGAGGAGTCACTTTCGAACAGGCCAGGGCAACCGCACCGTGGACGCTTCCATCTCATGCCAGCATGTTTACTGGGCGATGGCCACACGACTTAAGCGCTGGCGAAAAGGCCCCTTTGGACGCCACCTGCCCCACGATCGCCGAGTATCTGTCGAGCCACGGTTACGCGACGGGTGGGTTTGTCGCCAACGTCTTTTTCTGCAATGCGTGGTACGGGCTGGCTCGCGGGTTCGAGCACTACGATGACTTCTACGGCGACGAGGTCACGGTCTCGATCGGCGAGACCCTCAATTCCTCGACGCTCGGCCGCGCTCTGTGCAGCCTGACCGGAAGGGCACTGCCACTGGTTCGCCGCCGTAAAGACGCCGCGCGCGTCAACCGCGACTTCTTGCGGTGGCTCCCGACCGTGAGCGGACGGCCGTTCTTCGCGTTCCTTAACTACTTCGACGCTCATGCCCCGTATCTGCCTCCCGAGGGGTTTCAGCGCCGGTTTGGTCGAAGCCCGCTCTCTGCCGGCGATTACATAACGTTAATGGAATGGAACGAGCGGTCTCGGAAGGGAGTGTCTGCGCAGACGGCTGAGCTCGCGCTCGACGGCTACGACGACTGCATCGCTTCGCTCGACCAGGAGCTGGGTAACTTGTTCGATGAGCTCGAGCGCCGCGGGGTCCGTGAGCGAACGCTGATCATCATCACGTCCGACCACGGCGAGGCAATGGGTGAGCACGGGTTCTACCAGCACGGGATGAGCCTCTATGACCAGGAAGTGCACGTTCCGCTCATGGTTATCCCGCCCGGAAAGCGGTCGCCGGCCCTGCGCATCAGCCAGCCGGTCAGCCTGCGCCAAATCCCTGCGACGATTGTCGATTTGCTCGATGTTAGCCCAGGCTCGCCGTTCCCTGGTGCGTCGCTGGCGCGGTTTTGGCGCCGCCGGGCGACGGCCATGACGGGCGTCGAAGGCCCGGTCGTCTCCGAGGCCGCGCTACTGGGAAAAGTCTCGACGAATCTTGCCGGCCCGCCAGCATGGCGTGGGAAGATGTCGTCGCTTGTGGCCGGTGGCATGACCTACATCCGCAACGCCGACGGCTCGGAAGAGCTCTACGACGTGGCTGGCGATCCCGGCCAGAACAGCAACAGGGCCCACTCGGGCGACTTGCAGCCGGTTCTCGACAACCTTCGAGCCGCCCTCCGCGGCGTTTGCCCCGAGATCAATTGGACCACCGCCGGCCCCCTTGAAACGCCGAAATCAACCAGCGAGCCGCTTGTTTCCGGATCGAGCGATCATGATCCGGGCGACCCGATGTAACAGGTCGTTCTTCACGAAGGGGGAGATCAATCGGTGAACTGCATGGCAACAGTTCCAGCACCACGACGAGTTGAAAACTGGTTGGTCGATTTCGACCCTGCACTATTTGCCTTTGGGCCGCCTGACTCATTTCCAGCATCAGCGGCGCCGGAGGGCTTCGAGCTCCCGGCGGAGGCGCTCGTTCTCGTCGGCGAGATGTTGCTTGGCGGCTTCGGCAGCTTCTAGCGCCTCACGCCGCGTCATCAAACGCGTGCCCGTAGCGGGATCAAACAGGCGAAGCTGCTCGCCGTCGCGCTCCAGGTGCAGTCCCAGAACCTCGCTGGGCAGCCGGCCGCCAACGGGCTCGATGGCCGCATACTCGCCGTCAACCAACCGGAAACCTTGCAGCGGTGGCTTGAGATAATCCTCGGTCGGGTCGAACAAGAAGTACTCGGCCACCTTTAAGATGTCGCGGTAGAGCTCGAATTTCTTCTTCTTGTCTTCCCTCTTAGTCGACTTCGAGGTGATCTCGATCACCACATCCGGGGCCTTCCCCTCGATCCAGACCAGGTAGTAATCACGGGGTGGCTCCTTGTCGATCCCGATGGTGACAAACACGTCGGGAGAGACATGCTTCCGCCGGTTGCCCTCTTCATAGTAAAGAAGGAGATTGCCGCCGACATAAACCCGTGGCTCCCCGGCGTAACGATCATCGAGCGTCTGAATGACGTCGATCATGTCCTCGCGGTGGACGTGGGTCTCCGCCATGGGCTTGCCGTCCGATGTAGGATAATCGATTTCGCGTGTGCGCGCTGGTCGCGGAACCGTCGCCATGTTCGTGCTCCTTCTCTCGTCCGAATGACTCACACGGAGGGAGCTATCCGCCCGCCCGCTCGCCTGCGAGCATCCGTTGCAATTGTAGCATCGTCCACTAACGCCTTCGACCCTGACTGGATGTAGGTCGGGCTTCAGCCTGACTCTGATTTGAGAGCCCGACCAGTAGCGCAGTAACCCCGCGGTATTATTGGGTTGGTTGTGCCGCGGCTTCGCGCGGCTTGGTGCCGGCCGGTTTCCATTCGGCGCCAGCGAGGATTTGATCGAGCGCCGCGCGGTCATAGAGCCGTCCGTCGGCGACGACGGCGTGAATCTTGGTCGTGTTCTTGATGTCGTCGAAGGGGTTGGCATCGAGCAGCACCAGGTCGGCATCCTTGCCCGCGTCGACGGTGCCGCGGGTCTGTTCTTTGTCGAAGTACCGCGCGGGGTTGATCGTAGCCGCCCGGAGCGCCTCCAGCGGCGTGAGCCCGGCCTTGACCAGGAGCGCCAGCTCATCGTGAAGGCTGAAACCCGGGAAGCAATACGGGTTCAACTCATCGGTTCCCGCCAGCAGCCCGACGCCGGCCTTGTTCATTGCGGTGACCAGCTCGCAGCTCCGCTGGAAGTCCTGCTTGCCGCGGGCGAAATCCGCCGGTTTCCTTGACTTGAACCGGAAGTCCCTCTTCGGGTCCCAGAAGTTTCGGACCATGGGCAGCGTGTATTTCAACCGGGGGTCGTTCGTGAAGGCCGGGTCATCGAGCCACGCGATGGAGCGCAAGACGGTGAGCGTGGGGCACTGCCACGTTCCGTTCTTCTTGAAGCGGGCAAAGAGCGCCTGGGCTTTTGGCTCGCTGAAGCTCTCCTGGATGACATCGTGCTGGCGTTCCGAGACGAGCCCGGATCGTCTCGAGTCGCTTGGAATTCTCGAGTTCCTTGACCCGGTCCTTCATGAGGTCGTCTTCGCGGGTCGAGCACGCCGAGCGGATGCCGGAGAGATGTTCGATGCTCTTCTGCCCGGCGTCGGAAGCCTGGCCGCGCGGTGATGCGCTGCGGGACGTGCCCGGCAAACGGGATGCCCTGGGCCTTGCATTCCAGGGCGATGGCCAGATAGGCATCGGTCGGAATCAGTTCGTAGACCTTCACGAAGTCGGCTCCGGCGCGCTTGGCCGTCCGCACGGCCTCGCGGCCTTCGTCGGCATTGTGCACCACCAGCGACCCGGGCCAGATGGCGTTGGGCCCGTCGACAATGTTGCTGGCGATCATCATTCGCGGCCCGACGGCCTTGCCCTCGGAAAACTCGCTGCGCCACTGGTTATGGGCCACGCCCTGCGGGTTGCCCCACATCACGCGCACGCCGGTGACTCCGTTGGCGACGAAGAGCGCGCTGTAAGGCTTGAACGACGAAGTGGACGTGCATGTCCCAGAGTCCGGGAATCATGTACTTTCCCGTTGAGTCGACGACTTTCGCCCCGGCCGGCGCTTCGACGGCGCCCGCCGGACCGACCGCCGTGATCCGCCCGCCGGCGACGGTGACCGAACGATCGGTGAGGGCCGCCCCATTCGCAACGTCGATCACCGTCACGTGCTGGAACACGATCGGCCTCGCGCTCGGGAACCACCGGCTCGGCGCCCAGCGCGAGGCTGCAAATGCAGGCAAAGACCGCGGCGCCGACGAGCAGGGACAGCGATCTCATGAATGGCTCCTTCTGGTCGTGTGACTTCGATTCGCAGGAGAATATCACTTCCAGACCTCACCAAAGAGCCGGGCGAAATTACCTCCGACGATCTTCTCGACCCGTGCCTCAGAGTGGCCCCGCTTGAGCAAATCCAGCGCGATCGACTCGAATCGATGGGGCGTGTTGTACTCGGCGATGAAATTATAGACGTGCTCATCTTCGCCCGGTGCAGCGATGCCGAGGCGCCTCCGTTCGGCGACGAATTTCTGATGGTCGCGCTGGTACTCGGGACTGACGGTAATCGCGGAGATTCCGCCGTCGGTCCCGATCCCCACGTGATCTTCCCCGCAAACCTTGATGGCGTGCTCGATGTGCCGGATGACGTCTTCGGCGGTCGGCTGCCCGCTCAAGCGCAGGAAGGGCATGAGGTAAACGCCGAAGACACCCCCTTTGTCGGCCAGCGCACGCAGTTCCTCGTCGCGCTTGTTGCGGGGCCGATCGGCGATGGCAGCACAGCCGGAGTGCGTGATGGCGACCGGCTTGCGTGAAACTGCGATCCCGTCGGCGGTCGTCCGCTGGCCGCAGTGGCTCAGATCGACCAGAATGCCCATGTCGTTACATCGCTCGACGACCGAGCGGCCCAGGCGAGAGAGACCGCTGTTTTGTTCCTCGAGGCAGCCGTCTCCCAAAAGATTGCGCTGGTTGTAAGTCGGCTGCAGGATCCGCAGGCCGAACGCGTAGAACAAGTCGAGCCGGCTGAGGTCGGCTTCGAGCATGGCGCCGTCTTGAAAACCGTAGATCAAGCCGAGCTTTCCGGCGGCTTTGGCCGCGCGCAGGTCCGCCGCGGTCCGGACCTTCATGAAGGTTTCGGGGTGCGCGGTGAGCTCGCGTTCCGCGAGGGCGATCGCCCGAAAGGTTTTTTCGAGCAGATCCGGCTGGTTGCCCACCGGCCCGACGGTGAAATTGACCGCCGTGACGCCCGACTCTTTCGCATCGCGCACCATGGCTGGTGTCAACGGCGCGGTTCCATCATCGCCCGGAACGTACCCGCCCGGACCACCGACGCCGTCGATCACGATCGCGTTGGCGTAGCCCGGCCAGTGCGCTTCGGCCCGGGCAGATTCTCTGGGATTCTGTCGCATCGCCGCTGCGAAGCTCGGCGGCCCAAGAAGAGACGCTATCGATGCATTGATCACGTCGCGCCGCGTCATCGGATTCTCCGTCTTAGCGTTGCCCAGCCTTCCCTCACCGCATGGCCGCCACCGCCTTGAGCGGAGCCACAAACGGCTTGATACCGGTCGCCTCGTGGATCTCGGCCGGGTAATACACGACGCCTTCTTTCATCACCAGGTTAATCCGGCGGATGGCCGAGATGTCTTCGATGGGATTGCTCTCGAGCAGGATCAAGTCGGCCAGTTTGCCGGGCGTGATCGATCCCAGTCGATCGAGCGTGCGCGTGTACTTCGCGCCGTTCCAGGTGGCGATGCGTAACACCTCGCCCGGTGGGATGCCGGCCTTCACGTAGAGTTCCAGCTCGCGGTGCAGCGTGAAGCCGGCGATTGCGTCGGTACCCGCCACAAGCGGTATGCCCGCGCGGTGCATCACGCCCACGAATTCGACCATTTTGGCGAATGACTTGCGATAACGATCGGCGTTGGCATCGGTGACATTCATCGAGTTGGTGCGCCAGTGCCGCTGGTGCCCGGTCGGAAGATGGTCGGCGATCGACGCGTAGCTGGGGTTCATCTCGCCTTGACGCTGGACGAACGGACCCTCGAAGCAGGTTAGCGTCGGGTCGACGACCGTCGGCCCTCGCTGCAAGAGCGCAATGAATTCGCGCACTTCTTTCGAGTCGAGATCCAACTTGTGGGCGTTTTCCGCGATCAGGTCAAAACGCAACAGCGTCCGCGTATCGTCCTTGGGCCCGACGAAGAAGTTGAGCAAAATCTGATTGATGTGCTGGATCTCATCGAAACCTTGCGCACGGCGTCCTCTGCGCATGAAGGCCGGCACGTGCCCGCTGACTCGCAGGCCGCGCTGGTGCGCGTACTGGGTTGCGGCAGAAACCCATTCCGGATGAAATGAGTTATAAATTTTGATTTGGGGATACCCGCGCTGGGCGTACCAATCGATCGCCTTCTTGACGTCGTCGATGTCTGACACGACGAATCCGCCGCGCGCTGAGAACTCGCTCTTGCCCTCGATGAATCCGGCCGGCACGATGCGCGGCCCGACGGTCTCTCCGCTGTCGATTCGATGCATAAGGGCGGCCAGAACCGCGTTATCGTTAGCGAGGTCTCTGACGGTGGTCACGCCGCCGGCGACTTGTTGAAGTGCGTTCCCGCTCGTCTCGTGGGCGTGCATGTCGAAGAGCGCCGGCAAGAGAACCCGCCCGCCGGCGTCGAGCACGGTCGCGACTCCTTGAGCGGGCGAGCCGGTTTCGTAGATCGCGGCAATGCGCCCGCCGTGGATATACACGTCCTGCGCCGGCCCGAGTCGAGCGGCTTCGGCGTCAAACACCCGCGCGTTGCGGATGACGATTGGGTCGGGCAGCCGGTGACGCACTCTGGAAGCGAGGTCACGCAGGCGCTGATTGTCCGCTTCGACCTGCCGGCGTTCCAGGGTCGCAGCCAGAGGTTCCCAGCCCGACTCGATGACGTGTACCCATCCCGGAGTGATCCAGGCGAAGAAGTTCATCTCGGGTTCGCGCGATGCCCAGCAGTAGTAAGGCTCGATTTCCAGTCCGGTGAGGGCGTAGAGCGACAGGTCGCGCGTTTTGCCTTCGAGTTCCAGATGTTGGTCGAGCAATTTCTCGACCGCCAGCTCACCGGCCGGCAGCGCCGCGAGATGCCGGCCTGGCTGCAGGGCCACGGCCCGAACGATTTTCATGAGCGCTTCCGGCGACGGTTGCACCGGCACGTAGATGGCCGCGTTCGATCCACTGGCGCTGCCCTGATCGGATTGCGCCTTCCATTCGGCCCGCCCGTTTTGACGCGTGAACGACTCGTCGATCGGGGCACCGAAGGTCGAGCTGCCTTTGCCCGAATACCGCAGCAGCGTGCCGTCTTTCGCCAGCGCAAACTCCTCCTTGAGATCGGGCCCGCGTCCGTTGTTGCGGTAGCTGAAATCGACGGTCATTCTGCCGTCGTCGGCAACCTGCGTTATCTGCCTGCCCGACGGCTTGCCCTGGAACAGTACCGTATAACGCGTCTCGCTCCCCGCTTGAGCAGGCATCGCTGCGAGCAGCGCGACAATTGCAGTTGAAATCCGCATGACTGTCTCTCTATGGTTTACTCCGCCTTGGCGAGCATAGAGTGTAACCTAAGACATTGTGAGTTTCGCCATGCCCGTCGCGCCGGCCTTTTACCCAGCGCTTGCTGCGCGACGCCTTTCCGGGGTGCGCCTTCGGCGAAGGCTTACCAGGGTGCGCCTCCGGCGACCCTTCGCTCTGATATGCAACGCCTTCGGCGTAGCGATCGATTCCCCAACCGGGATACAGACCAGAGCCCAGGGTCGCCATCGGGCGCACCCTGGGATCGCGAACCGCCCACACCGCTCACCGTTCCTTTCCCCAACGGGGATATAGACCAAAGCCCAGGGTCGCCACAGGCGCACCCTGGGATCGCGAACCGCCCACACCGCTCACCGTTCCTTTCCCCAACGGGGATACAGACCAGAGCCCAGGGTCGCCACCGGGGCGCACCCTGGGATCGCGAACCGCACACACCGCACGCCGTTCTTTTCCCTAACGGGGATACAGACCAGAGCCCAGGGTCGCCGAAGGCGGCACCCTGGGTGTCCATACACAACCGGTCGCCACCAAGCAGCGCACGCAAAAGCGCAACCGAACCCTGCGAACGGCGCACTAATCCGGTCCGCGTGGTGTCGCTTAAGTTTCGTTCCGCCTCGTCCGCTCCGCCGATCCATCCGAGCGCCGGCCCGGGCTGGCAAGACCAGACGTCTCGAAGGTTAAGCGTCCTGAGGATCTCAAAGACCGCTCAAGCGGAATGGTGAATCGATCGCCGGACGGCGTCCATTCGGTCCAAGGTTGGAGGGGTGGTCGCCACTCGGCTCGGACCTGAGTGATCTGGGGAATAGCCTCTTGTCGTCGTACGAATGGCGTCTTGGACCTCGCGGCGGTGTCGTCTCGGAGACGTCGCGCGGCGCGTGCGGCGCCCTGCACAGCGAGCGCGCTGTGCCCGCGCCGGTGCGCTTCAGGAGTGCATCGGCCGGGCCGCGCACGAGGCGCCGTCCAGACGGCCGGCCCGCACCGATGGCTGCAATCCGGAAGGCGGTGATCGTGGTACCTCCGCGGCCGAGTGCGACTCTCGCATTTTCTCCTCGACCGACGATCCGGCGCGGGCGGCCTTTGATGCGCGACGGCGACACGACATCAGGCACGGCGCCGACGGGCTTGGTGAGAGCGAATGAAGTCTTTACAGCCGACATGATCGCGTTTCTGTTGCGTCGCAGGTAGTCGGCTTGAGCTGGCTGACTTGGGCTTTTGAGAGTCGTCTTTCGCTCCGCGAAAGAACCACCGTTCGCGGAGCGAACGGCGACGATTGTTTTCGCGTCGCGGCTGCCGAGGTGACCCGAGTTGTGCCCTCACTAACGACATTGTCGCCGTTCGCTCCGCGAACGGTGGTTGTTTCTTGGATCTTGTGATTGCGGTTTGCGTAGCCAAACTCGTTTGAATCGGACACATCATCTCGGGTGCCGCTCCCGAATCGGATGTTGCCGAGCGCGTGGGCCAGGCGGACCTGGTCGAGGATATGACCAACCGGAGACGACGAAAGCGTCACCCGGTTCTCCAAGCTTTCGACGCGCGCGATCAGGGAGCGGTGGCGCCGGGAATGGAAGGGTCGGTGTGATCGTTCGTGGTATGACATCAACGAGAGCACTCCACAGGTTACCAACGGCGCGTCACAAAGGAACTCTCACGCGAGGTGGGGCTCAGCTCGGGTTTGTGGTGCAGGCGTCTCGCCTGCATGTCCTCGCTTGCAGGCGGGACGCCTGCACCACAACTGAGCAGCTTGCTCTTCGACGGCCGCTGGTGGCGTCGCCGTCCGACTTAGCTCCCCGAGGATGTCCGACCCGAGCCCCACTTTCAAGAGCCGATCCAGTCCCACGTAACATAGCAATCATCACGGCTCGTCGCGAGTCCACAGCGATATCGTTTAGTCCGTCTCCAGGTGTTCTCCGATGCGGCGCAACGCTCGTGCGGCGTGCCTCACGGCGATGGCCCCCGCGCCTTCACGCTCGAGTAGATCATCGACGGCGGCCGGTGTGCAGGGCAGCACCGAGCGTTTGGTTAGGTGCAGTACGTTCAATCCGTCCCCAAGCGTTGGAAGTCGGCCCTCAGCGCCGTCGCGTAACGCGACGCCACATGGTATCATCGTGATGGAAACGGCTGGAGTTCAACGCCTCGGACGTTCTTGCCGAATAAGCTCCTCAGCGTACGGGACTAAGTGCAACCGCAGAGAGTATCGTGTAGGTCAGGCTTTCCAGCCTGACGTATATTGGCCACCGTACCCTGCCGTCAGGCTGGAAAGCCTGACCTACTCCGCGCGACGACTTCGGTGGGTCCGCTTAGAAGGCGTTATGGGATCCCGGAGGCCAGGTCTTATGGGTCAGGTGTTAACCGTCGAACTTCCGGATGAATTGGCGCGGCGCTGCGCAACCTCGCGGCGGCTGGTAATCGCCGACTCGAGGATGCGGTCGTCGACTGGATCAGGCAAGCCGTTGCGGAGCCTGACATCGAAACCTTGCCCGACGACGAGCTCTTGACGCATTGTGACGCAACGATCGCGACTGAATTGCAAGAGGAGCTGAACGGCCTGCTGTCCGAGGCACGCGAAGGCGAGCTCCGTGACGCGGGGAGGGCGCGACTTGACCAGCTCATGGCGGTCTACCGCCGCGGATTGGTCAGTAAAGCACGCGCCTGGAGAGTGGCCGTGGCGCGCGGTCTGAGAACGCCACTGGCCGAAGCCGAAACAAAGGGCGATGATGCCGCGCGACCCGATTCCGCGTGAAATCGAACGGCGCGTGCGCGAGACCGCACACGACCGGTGCGGCTATTGCCTCAGTCCTCAGCGGCTGGTGATGGCGCGACTGGAGATCGAGCACATCATCCCCATCGCCAAGGGAGGCACAAACGCGGAGTCGAACCTCTGGTTGTGCTGCCCGCTGCGCAACCGATTTAAATCGGACCGTACTTCCGCTCGAGACCCGGAGTCTGGCGCTGACGTGCCAATTTTCAACCCTAGAACGGAGCGCTGGTCCGGCCATTTTCAGTGGTCCGTCGACGGGACCCGAGTGATAGGGCTTACGCCGGTAGGCCGCGCCACCGTTGCACTGCTTCGTCTCGCCGATGATCCTGACGCCTTGCTCGTTCGCGCGTACTGGGTGCTCGCCGGCTGGCATCCGCCAACTGACGTATGACCAGCTCGGGCCACAGTAGCTTGGCAACGGCTCTCGCCGAGTGTCTGTTGCCCTGCCAACCAACACGCACTCACAGGCTCGACGAACGGCCGACTGCCTGATTGCCAAGTTCGAGTCTCAACCGCGCCAGCTCACCGCGCTCGAGCAACGCGTCGACTAAGTTTGGCTGCGCCGCCGGCGCGCTGTGCGATGTTCGCTAGTTGTGCGCGGGTCTCCTGACCCCGCACCGGACGCGACCGAAGGTCTCCCTCTCACCACCCGCGCCAGCGCCACCGCATCGATGTTCACACCGCTCTTGCCAAACGTGGCGCCGAAGTTGCCGCCCGGCTCGCCGTCGTCATTGCCATCGAGTGCGCGGCCAAAGGCATCGGTGAGATCGGCCGCGATGATCTCGAGCCGATCGGTATGCGACAGGTTCGGCTTCACCGGCCGACGGTCGGGTTGTGCGCGTTTTGACGGCGTCAGCGACTTCACGGCGTGTGTCCGTTGCGCGCGTCATGCCGGGCGCATCGCTGCCGGCGCCCATAGATGCCATCGATTTGAGTACGCGCAAGTGTGGCATCTATGGCATCTATGGAGTGAAGTGGCATCTATGGGGCCAATGGCTCCATGCTTGGAAGCATGGCGCAATCGCCGATATAACTTCGAGCCGGACCCGAATCCTTCCGTCTCGAGGGATGTGGTCACCGGTTCGTCGTACCAAAGGACTTGGGGGTTCAAGGGGGAGAGCACACCGCGTGGCACGGAGTTGCCCTTGTCGTCGCCGCCTGCGAGCGGCAATTGCTCCCTAAGCAATCAATGGCCAAGTTCTTGCGTCACATCGGCGGACGTTGATTTGGCAACAAACCATTGGAAAAACCTGCCATTTCGTGCCACTTTTTCGCGAGGGGATTGTCTCGGCCTTACAGGGCGAGCTCGCGCGCAACAGTGGTGTTCGTGAGCGCCGCCACCATCTGCCCCTGCGGGGCGAGGGAACCAGAATCGCGCAACACCAAAAAGCGCTAGCGAGGGACGCTTGTGGAACTGCGATTTATGGCGCCGCCGCGTACTGGCGTCGCCATGTCGAACGTGAGAATCTGTGACACCAGGCTGGAATCGCGTGGGAACTGAACCCGGTGACCGCACGCGTCGTGCATCAAAGATGAGCGAGCCGGTAATGCGGCGCAAAACCTTCGACCAACACAAGGCCGTTCTCATCAGCACCGTCGTGATTGGATTGCTGCAACTCGTGGCCATCGCCAGCGCCGACTCCGCATTTCAAATCAAGGTCGACCGAGGTCATCCGTGGCGGCCGCCATTCGGTCTTGATCGCGTGGGCCGCTCGATCGCCGTGATCGTCGAGGCCGACTCCCAGACCGATCGGGCGAGGTATGTCATCACGGCATTCTGGAAAGGTCACGACGTTGGACGCCAGGTTGTCGCATTCCCCGACAAGGCCCCCTACTCCGCCCGAGCGACGTTTGCAGAACTCAGCTCGGTCGATGAGATTGAGTTGACGGCCGAGCGACCGAACGAATCCAAGCCCGTCGAGCTGGCCCGACAAACCGTGGCTGTTCCCGAACTCGAAGCGGACGCGCTCGCCTTGCCAGACCGCACGATCAATCCTGTCGACCTGGGGACGATCTTGGTGCCCGCCGGCTGGCTGCTACTCGGGCCAGGGCAATCGGCCAAGCTCGAGCTCGCGGCCATCAGCCGGGGCGAAGACCTGCCGCGGGCGCAGATCAAAGCCTGCTACGGCTCCGCGTCGGAACCTGCCGCGATAAGCCAGATCAAGCTTCCGATCGGAGTCCGCACGAAACTTGACATGACGGTGCCTGCGCCTCGGCACAACAGCGATCGAGACGAGCTGTCGGTCGTTATCGACGACGGGCTCGGCAGGGTGCTCTGGCGCAAGACGATCCCTGTGATGCTGGTTCGCGAACCTCCGCGGCGCGTGCCATTTGGTGCCACTTACGAGCGGCTGCGGTACGACGCACCGATCTCGGTGCGCCAGGCTGGCACGGGCAAGTTCTCGAGCCTGAAATACGAAGATGCGTGGAAGCCCGAGCTGCGCGACGTCGTGGTGTGGCTGCCGGGCGGCGGGCGATTCGTGTTCTGGCGCGGGTCGAGTTATATCCCGTTCTGGGCGGGCCTGCATAACACAGGCGCGTGCTACGAGTGGGCCGAGATGATCACGCGGGCGGAGGGAGCGGTCAACTGCGTCGAGCCGCTCATGGACAAAGAGCTGCGCTACGGCCGGGTCGAGATCGTCGAGTCGACCGCGGCCCGCGTCCACGTGCGCTGGAGGTATCAGTCGACCGATTTCGAATACAAGATCTGGGGCGACGAGACCGTCGAAGATTATTACTTCTATCCCGACGGCTTCGGCACCCGCGTCGTGAACCTGAAGGCCGACCCCAAGAACGACTATGAGCTCTCTGAGTTCATCATCCTGACGCCGCAAGGAGAGTATCCGCTCGACGTGTTGCCTGAGAGCCCCGTCGATGCGCTTTACTTGAGCGGGCGCGTGCATCGCGTTCGCCTTCCGGGCCCGCTGGCCAAGGCGGGCGAGAACGCCGAAAAACTGCCTGGGGGTGAACCGGCGATTTATCGGCTGCGGCTAAACAAGCGCGATGAGCCGGCGGCTGTGTGGTTCAGCCCGCAAGAAAACGCCCAGCCACCGTTCGTTTTCGGGCCGTTCTTCGACGGCCGGCTACTGGTCACGCCGTGTTACTGGGGCAGCCACTGGCCGCTGGCGCGGGGGAACTCGACGGGAAACGCGATCGACGATCGGATCGGGTTCACGCCCTGCCACAACAGCGTGATGACCTGGGCCAATCGCCGGCCGGAGCCAATCGAAACGGCGACCCGCGCAACGCTCGATAGCCTGGGACGGTCGCGGATGATGACTTTGCGGCGCTGGGCGTGGCTCATCGGCACGACCGACGAGAACGACGATCGGCTGCTCGAGTGGGCCAAGAGCTACGCCACGCCGCCGGCCCTGGAAGTGCGCGGCGGCAGGCTCGAGTTTCAGGCATACGCCATCGAGCGCCGCGCGTTTCGGCTGGCGGTCGACGAGCGCGACGTGCGGATCAAAATCAAGCCGGCAACGCCATGTGTGAACCCGGTCTTTGAAATTACGGGCGCGCCGCGCGGCGGCATCGCGGTGAAATTGGGCAACGAGGTGCTCGCCGAGCGCCGCTTCGCCTGGGATGGCCACACCCTCTGGCTCGACGCCACCATCAAGGCGCCGGCCGAGCTGTGCGTTACTTTCGGGCTGGGTCGTGTCGAACGTCCTCGGGAGGGCGAGCCTGGGGTGATGAAAGGCTGGTCTCGGCGCCGCGTGCGGTTCTTGCCGGAATTCTCGCCCCGTTCGGCGATGCGCTGCGCATTTTTTCCCCCCTTGCGAAGGGGGGACACAGGGGGGTGGCGGCGCGTATTTCCCGCCGGGCGCAGAGGCTTCCACCCTCACCCCCCCGTACCCCCCCTTCGCAAGGGGGGGAAAACTCTTGCCGATGCCGCGCAACATAAACGTGACACGGGCGCCGGCGCCGGCTCGGACGGAGCATCCTACTGCGACGGGCGGCTCGGCAGGAGCCTCGCCCTCCCAAAAAAGGCCAGACGCCGGCGTCGAATCACGTTCGATGATGTGGGAGCAACGCTGATGACAAGTCGAAGCTGCGCGGTCGCTGTGTGCGCCCTTTTGATCTGGGGCGCGCGTGTGCTTGGCGACGAGCCGGGAGGGGCCAAGCGCGACACGTTCTGGGTGATCCCGCACACTCACTGGGAGGGGGCGGTCTTCAAGACGCGCGAGGAATACCTGGAGATGGGGCTGCCCAATATCGTCAAGGCGATGCGGCTGTTGCGCGAGCAGCCGGGCTATCGGTTCACGCTCGACCAGGTGGCTTACGTGCGGCCGTTTCTCGAGCGTTTTCCGGCGCTCGAAGCCGATTTTCGCCGCTTCCTGGCCGAAGGGCGGTTGCAGCTTGCCGGTGCGCTCGACGTCATGCCCGACGACAATATGCCCGGTGGCGAGACGTTCATCCGCCAGATGCAATACGGCAAGGGCTACTATCGCGACAAGCTCGGCGTGGACGTGACAAGCGGCTGGCTGATCGACACCTTCGGTCATCATGCCCAGCTTCCTCAGTTGATGGCCAAGGGAGGCTACAAGACCTTCTGGTTTGTGCGCGGGGTGCCGCGGCAAGAGCATCCCGCCGAGTTCCTGTGGGAAGGGATCGACGGCACGCGCATTCCCGCCTTCTACTTGCCGCACAGCTACGGAATCCTGTTTGGCGCGCCTCACGACGCGGCCAAGTTTCGCTCGTGGGCGATCGAGCGGTTCAACCTGCTCAATCCCAATGCCCACGGCCCGCACCGTGTGGGCCTGTCGGGCGTCGACGTGAGCGAACCCGAGGAGCACCTACTTGCGCGAATCAAGGAATTCCACCGCGACGACAAGGCCCCGTTCGTGATGAAGATCGCCGTGCCGTCCGACTACGAGGCAGCCGTCGCCGGGCGCACCGACCTGCCCGTTTTCAAGGGCGAGCTCAACCCGATCTTTCAAGGCATTTACAGCAGTCGCATCGAGCTCAAGGGCTGGATGCGCCTGCTGGAGCAGAAGCTGCTCACCGCTGAGAAACTGAGTGCGATCGCCACGCTGCCGGGCTCGCCGGCCGACGCGGCATCGCTCCTGGACACGTGGGAGCCTGTCCTGTTCAACGAGACGCACGACCTGGCGTCGGGCGTGATGACCGACCATGTTTATGACGACACCGTGCGGAGCTACGAGTTCACCAACCGCCGGGCCGATTCGATCATCAACGCCAAATGGGACGAGCTCGCTGCCAAGATCGACACACGCGGCTCGAATTGTCCGGTGCTTGTCTTCAACACGCTGGGCTGGCGTCGGACCGACGTTGCTTACGCCGACGTCGGGTTTGATGAACAGGGCGTCACGGGAGTTGATCTAACCGGGCCGCGCGGCGACAAGGTGCCCGCACAGCTCGTCGAGAGCACCCGATATGCCGACGGCGGCCTCAAGACCGCGCGGGTCGCGTTCCTGGCGCGCGACGTGCCGGCCCTGGGTTACAGCGTCTATCACGTTCTCCCGACGCGCACCGCCGAGGGCGGCGATCAGCCGTCGACCGCCGTCCAGAGCCGGCTCGAAAACGACCTTTACCGCGTCACGATCGAGCCGGACACCGGGGCGATTGCGAGCCTGTTCTTCAAGCCGGCCAAATGGGAGGTGCTCTCGGCACACGGCAACGTGGTGGCGCGCCAGCAAGATCGCGGCGACCTCTGGGAGCTGAATCGTGGCCTGGATGGCGGCAGCCGGGTCGCGATGACAACCCGCCAGCCCGTTCCGAAACGAGGCGAAGCGGTCTTCAGTGACGATGGGAAAGGCGAAGCCGGTACCGTGTTCGTCGGGCCGGTATTCGCCGAATACCGCGTTGCGCCGGCGTTTGACTCGGGCCGGTTCGCGACGACTGTCCGGGTCTATCACGGCATCCGTCGCATTGAGGTCACGACGCGGCTGGTGAATCGCGAGAAGTACGTCCGCTACCAGGTGCTGTTCCCGACCACGATTCACGGCGGAAAGAGCACGCACGAGATTCCATTCGGCGCGATCGAGCGCCCGGCCGCGATCGAGTTCCCCGCGCAGAACTGGGTCGATTACAGCGACGGCGCGCGGGGGTTGGCGATCTTGAATGTGGGCCTGCCCGGCAACGTTGTCTCGGATGACACGATGATGGTCTCGCTGCTGCGCCACACACGCTCGGCGCCTACGGCTTCGGCGGTGGATACGAGCCAGGAATGTCGTCGGACAGCGGCTTTCAGCTCGGTCGGGAGCGCACGATGCGTTACGCTCTGGTTCCGCATGAAGGCGACTGGCGCGCTGCCGGGATCTTTCGTGACGGGTGGGAATTCAACCATCCGCTCGTCTGCCGCCCTGTGTCACCGCATAGCGGCTCGCTGCCCGTCCAGTGGGGCGTGCTCGAAGTCTCCAGTCCCAACGCGGTCGTCTCATCCTTAAAGCCCGCGCACGGCGGCGGACTGGCGCTTCGGGTCTACGAAGCAGCCGGCAAGGCCGCCGCCGACGTTCGAGTCGTGCTGCGACCCAAGCTCCTTGAGGCGGGCGAGGTCAACCTGCTCGAAGATCCGCGGGGCGCGCTTCCGATCGAGGGCAACGGCGTTTCGTTCGACCTGCATCCGTTCGAGATCAAGACGATAAGACTGCGGCTGGGAGAGCTATGAGATGAAACCCACGACCAGGCGCCAGTTTGTGCGGGCCGCGTCGGCCGTTGCCGGCGGCTCGCTGCTGACAACGGCTCCGGCGGCGGCGGCTCCCTCAGGACAAGGGCGTGCCATCAAGGTCGTCGTGTGGGACGAGCGCCAGCCGGCGCAGACGAAGGCGTATCGCGGCGACGGCAAGCCGAGCTTCGTCAAGGTACTGCGTCCCGAGCACCCGATCGTCGAAGGCGTGCCGCCTGAGTTCGAGATTCCCCAGACCGAGATGTACGACGAGCCGTTTCACGTGCCGCCGCCGGACGAGGTCATTTTGGAAGAGCGCTGGGCGTCTGGGGAATGGTTTCGCAGTGGCGCGGTCTGGAAGCTGGGGCAAGGCAAGGTGTTCTACTTTCGGCCCGGGCACGAGACGTACCCGGTCTACAAGCAGGCAATTCCGCTGCGCATCGTAACCAACGCCGTCCGCTGGCTGGGCGGGGTTTCGGGGTGAGGATCTCGGTCAGTCGGTGCGGCACCGCAGGGTTTTCCCCACCCCTTCGGGGCGGGGTGCCCTGAGCCCGTCGAAGGGCGGGGCGGGGGACGTCGCCTTGGAGCGTAGCTCCCAATGCGCGAGCGAGAGAAACCAGCGATGGAGAGACGCCGTTGAAAACCGTTGCTAGCTCGCTGTCCGCCCCCCCGCCGCCCCCCTTCTCAAGGGGGGGCAAGGGGGTGTCGCGTGCAGCGATTCGCCTGCAATCACGGGGCCGCGGCCCTGGCCGCCGTGCGAGCGCCCGGCGCCGTGGGTGCGGTGGTTGTCGCGGGCTTGCGGGGCAACTTCTCATCGATCGTGGCCGCGTTATACACAAACGCCGCCATGATAACCGCGGCCTGCTTCATGTCGTCGGCCTGAATGCGGTCGAAGACGTCCTGGTTGGAATGGTGGGTCCGGGTGTCGTACTCGACCTCGTCTTGAATGAACTGGAAGCCGGGCAGGCCGATGCCGTCGAACGACTGGTGGTCGGTGCCCCCGGTGTTGGAGATCGTGAGCGTCGCCGCGCCCATGTCGCGGAACGGCGCCAGCCACTTGCGGAAATAGGGCCGCACGGCTTCATTGCCCTGCATGTAAACGCCCCGGATCTTGCCGGTGCCGTTGTCGAGGTTGAAATAGACCGAGAACTTGTCGTACTCGGACTTTGGCGCCGAGTCGGACGACTCTTGCCGTTGGCCGGGGCAGCGTTGCCGTTGCGAGCAGGCGCATTCGCCGGCGGCGGTCCTCCGAACATCATGTTGCTGGGCGTCCGGCCGAAGTGCTCACGCACGTAAGCACGCGAGCCCAGGAGCCCCTCTTCCTCGCCGCTCCAGAGCGCGATGCGAATCGGTGCCGCGGGGCTTCAGGTCGAGCGCCTTCAAGATGCGCATCGCCTCCAGGCCGACCGCGCACGCCGGCCCCGTTGTCGGTCGCGCCGGTGCCGCTATGCCACGAATCCATGTGGCCGCCGAGCATGACGACCTCGTCTTTCAAGTCGGTGCCGGGGATCTCGGCGACCGTGTTGTAGGCCATCAGGTCATCGTCGTGGAACTGCACAGCCAGTTCGACCGCCATCTTGAGCGTCTCGCCCGCCTCGCACATGCGGATCAGGCGGTTGTAGTGCTCCTTGGCCAGAACGATCTGCGGAACGATCTTGGGTGCGTCTTTGTCATAGGGCGAGATGCGGCGGCCGGTCTGGCCGGGCATCGGCAGAGGGGCACCCGGCACGCTGGCGGCCGAGACGAAAAACGTGCCGCCGTCGCCTTGCTCACTCGGTTCAACCAAGAGCGCGGCCCCTTCGTCAGCCAGGAACTTGATCTTCTTGCGCTGAAGTTCCATGCGGGCCCGCCTCTCCGGCGACATGAATCGGCCAAAGCGGGGCTGGTCGCCGGCGGCGGGTGCGCCGCTGGGAGCGTCAGCGGTCGATACCGGTGCGGGCGGTGCCGCGACCGGCGATCGGCCGTTACCGGGCCCTCCACCTTGCGCTTGACCTTGCCCCTGCGCCATCGCCGCGCACGGCCGAAGCCGCGCGCGTTTGCCTCGGTGGCGTTGGCCAGCACAAGCAGTTCGGTATCGGTCTTGCGGCGCGCCGGCGGCTCGAAGTGCGCGGTCACCTCGGCGACCGGGCTGGTCAAGACGATTGCGCCTTTGAGCTTGCCCTTGTACTTGGCAAAGTCGGCCTCGGCCTTGGCGTCAAAATAGACTACCGGCGCCGTCAGCGTGCCATCAGTCGCCGGCGACCACGCCTTGGGATAGCCGATCAGCGGAATGCACTGGGGCTCGACCACCTGTGCCGAGAATCGCTTGAGCGTCCAGCCGCGCCCGAACGGCCCCCATTGCTCGAGATGGGTGTTGGCCAGGCCCCACGCGGCCAGCTTGTCGCGCGTCCACTCGTTGGCCCGCTTCAGGTTGGGCGAGCCCGTGAGCCGCGGGCCGATCACGTCGGTCAGGTAGCTCAAGGTCGCCATCACCTGCGACCGCTGGAGCCCCTCTTCCTTGATCCGCTCGATCGGATCAGTCGACGGCTTGGTTGCTTC
Organism: uncultured Isosphaeraceae bacterium; assembly: GCA_963830625.1. GTDB lineage: Bacteria > Planctomycetota > Planctomycetia > Isosphaerales > Isosphaeraceae > CAWHMZ01. The sequence continues at coordinate 31,444 of CAWHMZ010000024.1, forward strand.
CTTGGCCGCGGCCTTGGCCTGGGGCTGGCCGTCGCGAGCACCTGGCGGAGGTTGCTGGGCGTGGAGGGCTAGTGCCGGCAGCAGACAGGCTGCCGCCAGCGGCAAGAAACAGCTCAACAATCGGGGCTTCATCGCGGGTCTCCAACGAGGGTCGAATCGGATGGTGAATCTGAGTGCCGGCGGTTGCAGAGGGCGGTCGATCTGCTTCGGGGAGGGACGAATGACCCTGGCATTAAACTCGACATTGTAGAAAGCGGCCATCGCTATGTCACGAGCCTGGATCACAACTCGGTCAATTCTCGCCTCCGGCGACCAACTATACAGGGGAGTTGGCGACGGCGCCCGGCGGCAGGCCTGCCGCCAATTCCTGCCGCCTGCCGCCGCTTTCCCTCTAAGAGCGACAATCCCCGAGCATCCGGCCCGCGGGCGGCCACCAACAAGTTACACGACGTGGCGCCGCAAGAACGACAACACGCGATCGTGGATCGTCGCGATCTGCTCTTTCTCGACGCCGCCGAGTCCATGTCCTGCCCCGGCGACCGAAACAAACTCATGAGGCACGCCGTGGCGGGCGAGTTCCCGATCCATGGCGACCGACTGCTCGTGCGGGACGTCGGTGTCTTTCGTACCATGCACCAGGAACGTGGGCGGATATCCGGCCGAAACGTGGCGGACCGGGCAGAACCGATCAAAAGCCTTGGGCTCGGTTTCGGGGTCGTGGCCGGTCACTTCCTTGGGCCAGAGTCCGTTCTGCCGGCAGTAGAGGTAAAAGCGGAAGCGGTGGTGGTCAGGCGGCGGCTCGGCGATGGCTTTCGTGCCGACGGCGGCGCGCGCCTCGGTCTCGGGCACAAGCGGCCGGCGGCGGTAAAACGCATCGGGCCGGCTGTACCACGCGCCGGCGACGTCGCCATAGCCCCAGAACGACACCAGCGCGGCGGGGCGCGGTTCGATCAAGAAGCCGCTCTCCAACGTCAAATAGCCGCCGGCCGAGCCGCCCAGCACGGCGATCCGGTCGGTCGCTGCGCCCAAGGACTTTGGGCCTTCTGCCCGCAGCCAGGCAAACGCGTCCTTGATGTCATCGAGGATCCCCGGCAGCTTCGTCTCCGGAGCCAGCCGATAATCGATCGAAACCACTACCCAGCCGGCTTTCACAAGCTTATCCAGCAGCGCCCTGTCGATTCCGCTCCGATCGCCGAAGATCAGCGCACCGCCGTGAATCCAGACGGCGACCGGCCGGCGCTCGTTGAGCGAGCCGTTATACACGTCGGCCTTGATCGCACAGATGCCGGCGGTCTTGTACACGAGCGTCTGCGGGCTCAGGTCGGCGCCGAACGCCTGACTTCGCAAGCTCGCGCCCGTCGAGATCAGGCCCGCGACGGCAGCACGCAGGAACGAGCACCTTCATGCAGCCGCACCATCGCCTGTCATCCTCCTTGTGATTGGTTGATCTCAGCCTCGACGAATGACCCGCATGGGGGTCGTCGCGCCTTCACCGCCAGTATACCGGAATGGCGAAGTGCTCAAGGTCCCTCCGGGCGCCAGGTCGCGGAAAATAAAGCGCGGGGCTTGACTTGGCGAGCGTGATCGAAGAAGAAGGCTTAGGGTGACCAATCCCAGTGTTCAGATGGCGCGAGCCGACGAACGCCGTGGCGGCGGACGCGGATAACAAGAGGAGTTGAAAACATGCGTGGAATCAAGCCGAGCCTTTTGTTGGCGTCGTCGGCAATTGTGGGGTTGGCGCTGTGGGCCGGTGCGCAGGTCGCGCCAGTGGGAGATCAGATGGCCGTCGCGGCCGATCGGCTTCTGGCGTCGCTCACGCCGGAGCAAGCGGCCAAGGCCGTTTTTCCTTACGATTCGCCCGAGCGGCTCAACTGGCACTTCATCCCCCGCGACCGCAAAGGGGTCTCGATCAAGGAGCTAAGCCCCGACGAGCGCGCACTTGCCTTCGGGCTGATCCAGTCGGGGCTGGCCGGCTCGGGCTTTCTGAAAGCCACCACGATCATGAGCCTCGAGCAGATCTTGAAGGAGATCGAGAAAGGATCGGGGCCGGTGCGCGACCCCGAGCTCTACTTATCTGACGATTTTCGGCAAGCCGCAGGATCGCGGCCAGTGGGGCTGGCGGATCGAGGGCCATCATCTCTCGCTCAACTTTGCATTACAGGACGGCAAGATCGTCGCGGCGACGCCCGCGTTCTTCGGGGCCAACCAGGCCGAGGTTCGCCAGGGACCGCGCCAGGGCCTACGCACGCTCGCCGATCGGGAGGACCGCGCGTTGCGCTTGATCCAGGCCCTCGATGACGGCCAGCGCAAGACGGCCATATTCGCCGAGAAGGCCCCGAGCGAAATCCGGGCCGCCAACACGCCGCAGCCGCCGACCGACGCGGCCGTCGGCATCGATTTCGGCGCTGAACAACGACCAGAAGGAAATGCTCAAAGCCCTGATCGAGTCGTACGCCGAGGACATGCCGCTCGACGTCGCCAGTGCCTGGCTCGACGAGATCGCCAAGGCCGGCATCGGAGAATGTCCGCTTCGCCTGGGCCGGCCCGGGCGACCGCACCCAGGGCCATGCCTACCGCGTCCAGGGCCCGACCTTCTTGATCGAGTTCAACAACACCCAGAACGGCGCCAATCACATTCACTCGGTCTGGCGCAATATGCTGGGTGACTTCGGCGTGCCCATGACCCAAAACTGCATCGAGTTAGGTAGACGTTGCAGAATCGAATTCGAGCGACGACGAATCGCAGAGGCGGGGCAGCCATGAACGACTGGACCCGCCGCGAGATTCTGGCCGCGTCGACGCTGGCGGCCGCGGCTCAGGCCGACGCCGTACGAGCGAACGCGCTCGGGACGGCCGCAGGAAGGCGGCGCCACCGCGCGAGCCAGACTCAGGACCGTCCGACCGCGTGCCGCCCAGCGAGAAGATCGTGCTGGGCTTCATCGGCGTGGGCGGAATGGGCACCGGGCTCATCAAGACGTTCAAGGAGTTTCCCGATGTGTCGATCGCCGCGGTCTGCGACGTCTACGAGCCGCACGCCCGCCGAGCGATCGGAGGCCGGCGGCACGCCCGCGGTCTATGACGACTTTCGCCGCGTGCTCGATCGCAAAGACATCGACGCCGTCGTCGATCGCCACGCCCGATCACTGGCACGCGATCATCACCATCCTCGCCTGCCAGGCCGGCAAGGACGTCTACTGCGAGAAGCCGCTGGCGCACCGCGTCGCCGAAGGCCGGGCCATGGTGCGGGCCGCCGAGAAGTACAAGCGCGTCACCCAGATGGGCAACCTGATCCACGCCGGCGAAAACTATCACCGGGTCGTCGAGATCGTCCGCTCGGGCGTCCTGGGCAAGATCAGCAAGACCCGCGTCTGGCTGGCGGCCGACCGCAGCGGGCTGGGGACGCCCGCCGGATAGCGCGCCCCCCCGCGGCTGCGATTACGACTTCTGGCTCGGCCCCGCCCCAAGCGCCCGTTCAACCCCAACCGATTCACATTCAACTGGCGCTATTTCTGGGATTACGGCGGCGGCATCCTCACCGACTTCTGCTGCCACATCGTCGACCTCGTCCACTGGGCCATGGACGTCGAATGCGCCCCGCACCATCTCGGCGGTCGGAGGCCGCTACGCCCTCGGCCGACAACGCCGAAGTGCCCGACACGCTCGACGTCACCTACGAATACGAAAAAGGCGACTCGCAAGTTCCTCATGGTCTGGAGCCACACCGACGCCAACGCCCACGGACTCGAAAACCAGGGCCTGGGCATCATGTTCCAGGGCACCGAGGCGACCCTCGTGGCCAACTACGACACGCTACCGCATCATCCCCGAAAAAGGCGTGAAGATCGTCGAGCCCCCCGCAGCTCTGCCGCGCTCGGTCGGCCATCACCGCGAATGGCTCGATGCACAGAAGACCCGCAGCCAGTGCTCGTGCCACTTTGAATACGGCCATCGCCTGACGACCGTCGGCAACCTGGGAAACATCTCGCTCTGGACCGGCGAGAAGCTCACGTGGGACCCGGTCGCCGAACGAATCACCAACCACCCCGATGCCAACCGGTTATTCACCAAGGAATACCGCGAGCCCTGGAGCGCTGCCGAGCGTTTGAGGTCGAAGAGACGTGCATCGTCGTCGAATGGCAGCCTATGCAGTTCAGCCAGCCAGGAGATCTCCCGCATGAGCCGATGGACTACTGGTACTCGCCTGCTGCGCCCTGGCATCGATCGCTGCTTGCCGGCGTCGCCCGGGCCGACGAGCCGACGTGGAAGCAGCACACGATCAACGGCCGCAGAGCGAGTTCGAGGCGGCCGGCGTCTTCGACGTCGACAACGACGGCAAGCTCGACATCGTGGCCGGCGGCACGTGGTACCAGGCGCCCGACTGGAAGCCACATCCGGTGCGCGAGGTCGCGCGCGTGGGAACGTATTACAACGACTTCGCCACGCTGCCGCTCGACGTCAATGGCGACGGATATACCGACTTCGTCACCTGTTCGTACTTCGGTCGCGACGTGGGCTGGGTCGAGAACCCCGGCAAGGTCGGGTCGACGTGGACCTATCACGAAGTCGACAAGCCGGGAAACATCGAGGCGGCCTGGATGGTCGACCTTTCGGGCGACGGCGTGCCGGACGTACTGCCCAACACGGTCAACGTCGTCGTGTGGTACGAAGTGGTCAAGAAAGAGGGCGGCAAGGGGGTCGAGCTCAAGAAGCACGACTTGGGCAAGGAAGCGGCGGGCCACGGGGTCGGCTCGGGCGATGTCAACGGCGACGGCCGCACCGACCTCTTGACGCCCAAAGGCTGGTTCGAGGCGCCCGCCGATCCGGCCGCACGATGCATGGACCTGGCACGCCGACTGGCAGCTCGGCCAGGCCGGCATCCAGATCCTCGCGCGCGACGTCGACGGCGACGGCCTCTCCGACGTCGTCTACGGCATGGGCCATGACTACGGGCTCTTCTGGCTGCGCCAGGGCAAAGGCTCAGGCGGCGAGCGCACCTGGACCAAGGAAACGATCGACAACTCGATCGCGTCGGTTCATGCGCTGTTGTGGGCCGACATCGACGGCGACGGCAAGGCCCACGAACTGGTGACCGGCAAGCGGGTCTACGCCCACGAGGTCGAGCCGGGCGCGACCGACGGCTCGGTGATCGCCTGGTACGATTTCGACCCCAAGATCGAAGAGCTGGGTCAAGCACGTCATCTTCCAGGGAGAGCCGGCCAAAAACGCCCCGGCCGAGGCCGCCAAGCGCCTGGCTCTCCGAGACTTCCCGCCCGGCACCGCCGGCACCGGCCTTCAGTTGACCGCCATCGACATCGACCGCGATGGCGACGTCGACCTGGTCTGCCCCGGCAAAAGCGGGCTGTATCTCTTCGAGAACCTGCGCATATCGAACTAGGAAGGTGACCGTGGACCGCTAGTTGATTGGTCTATTCTGCTGGGTCGACGCCCAACGCCCGCAATCGGGCCACCAAGGCTTCGGTCCGCTGGCGCTCGGCATCGAGTTCTGCGGCGACAAAGTCACGTTCCTGGGTGGCGCGGTCACGTTCCTGCGTGGCGCGATCACGTTCCTGGGTGGCGCGGTCACGTTCCTGCGTGGCGCGATCGCATTCGCTAGCCAACCGCTCGCTTTCCTCGGCGATCTCTTGGTAGGTCAGGAAGCGCCGGCCGTCGGGCCCGAAGAGCTTGAGCTCGCCATCAGACATGTCGAACCGAATGCCGAGACACGGGCTCACCCAAATGTTGGTCCGGGGGATTTCACTGAATTCGCCCTCGGCGCGTTGGTACCCGGTCAAATCGAAATCATCGGGGTCGTAGATATAATACTCCAGGCACCCGTATTTTTCGTAAAACTTGTACTTCTCGATCATCGCCCTGGGCCGGTTTCCGGGCGAGAGGACCTCGAAGACGACCTGGGGTGCAACTCCCCCTTCCTCCCATTGCTTGTACGACGGTCGGTGCCCCTTCGGCCGCCCGATGGCCACCATCGTGTCAGGGGCCGTGCGAATGTCGGGCCTTCCCTCCACCGGATACCAGAACAAGTCCCCGGCGACGAACACGTCGGGGCGGTCGTGAAAGATCAGGTCGAGCCCTTCCTTGATCGTTACGATCCACTCAAACTGGAGCGTGTTCTCGGCGATCGGCTCACCATCGCTTTCGGGATAGATGATCGCCGATGGCTTCGGCTTGTGAATCGAGACACTCATCGGCATGAACCTCTGTATAAACACGGGCACTGGGCTCACTCTGGTCATATTACCGCGCTAGGCGCCGCGCGAACAAACTTATCGAAATGCCACGCCACCCCTTGACAACGATACCTCGTCCGTCTATGTATTAGATAACGATGCATAGGAGGTCGATGTATGGACTCGCAATTTCTGGGAAGTGCCGTCGAGATGATGATTCTCGAGGTTGCCGCGCCGGGCCCACTTACGGCTACGAGGTCGCGCAGACGGTTACGGAGCAGTCCAACGGCTATTTCGAGCTGAAGGAGGGCTCGCTCTATCCGGCGCTGCACCGCCTCGAGCGGCAAACGCTGCTGCGGTCGTACTGGCGCGAGGCCGACGGTCGCAGGCGCAAGTATTACGAGCTGACCAAGGCGGGTCGCGCCGAGCTCTCGAAGCGCAAGCAGACGTGGTTCAGCTTCGCGGCGGGCGTCAACGGTGTGCTCGGCACGAACCGTGTCGGGCTCGAGGGTGTGTGATTGTCTTGCGGCCGGCCCTTCACCGTCTCTTTTTACGGGCCTCCTGCTCATGGACTTTCGCGACGCGATTTCCGCTCGCTTGCCCGAGCCGCGCGACGACGAGCCGCCGAGCCTGCGCCAGGACATCGTCGACGAGATCGGCGATCACCTGGCCTCGGCATACAAGCGCGAGCTGTTGCGGGGCGTAGGAGCAAGCGCGGCGCGCGAGGCCGTCCTCGAGCGGTTCGGCGACCCGGCAAGAGTGGCCCTGCGGCTCTGGCTCGATGAAATGAAGGGGAAAATCATGACGCAGCGCATCTTGATCGCAACCTGTCTGGTGGTCATGGCGGCCTGCATCACGGCCGTCGGTCTCTCCTGGCACTGGATGAACCACGACCAACTGCTGCGCAGCCGCGCGGCAGCGGAAGCCGTCGAGGCCAACCGCAGGATGTCGGAAGCCCTGGCCCAGAGCCAGGCGGTGAACGAAGAAATGTTGAAGCAGATGCGCGAGATGTCTCAGTCGGTGTTGCACCCCGTCTCCGCCGACTGGAACCCCGTGATCTTCAAGCTCACCGAAGAAACCGCCGACGGACCGCCGGCAGCAGGGCTCTCGCTGACGCTGACTGAGTTGCACGGAATGCCGGCGATGGGAGGGGGAGGCGGCGCGGGGAGCGCGGCGACCCGGAACATTTATCGAACATCGGACACTTCCGGTACCGTCGACTTTGGGGCCGTCCAGCCCGGGGACTACCGGTTCATGATCTCCAAGAGCTGGGACAGCGGCTATTTTCAGACTCAAGGCGAGCTCAATGTCGGACCTGGCAGCAAGGTCGAAAGGTCGATCATCTGTCCCAAGACACCTCCCGAAAAGGCCACGGTGCGCGTGCATTGCTCCTGGCCGGCCGATCTCGCGAAGGAACAGCTCGTGCTGCGTGTGCCGTTCGCCTTTCGCGACCGAAGACTTGAACCGGGCCTGGACTGGTCGCTCACCGACACGGTTGCACAAGAGCGGCCGAAACGACGCCGGAACCTGGGCGCGGCGGCGTTCCAGGGTACGGGATTCTGGAGCCCAGTGTCGGGCATGGTCAGGACGGTTCTGTGCGGCCCGGGACCGCAGGTTAGCGAGGTCGCCAGGCTCAGAATGCTCTACCTTTGGCGGTACGCCAATCCCGATGCTCCTGACGCACAGGAGCAGCCTGTACCTGACAACGGAGGTAACCCGACCCGGAAGACGGGCAGAGGTGCAGGGATGCAGCGGATGATGGGCGGACCTGGTGGGAGGCAGACGACCGAAACCACACCACTCGGGCCTGGCGATTGGGCCGACGTCGCGGCCGACGACCTCCACGAGATCAGGACAGCCGCCGAATCGCCCCAGCCGCGCGAGCTGCAATTCGAACTGGGAACGTATGGCGTCGATTCCTTGGTCGTATTGCGCCCGGCACACGCTCAACCTGTAGAGCCCGGCCGCAAGCGCTTCAACATCCTGGCCGCTAGCTTTGCCAACGGCGATCCGCTTCACATCGAAGCCCGCAGGGGGCCCCCTGACAAGCAAGACCTGAAGCAGCGTGTCGGTGGCATGATGGGTGGGATGGGGACGGGAATGGGTGGAATGTGGACGGGAATGGGTGGTGGGATGGGCGGCATGAGGCGGGTCGGCGTCAGCGAACAATGGCTGAACGCCGCGACGATCGAGCTGCCGACCGAATACTGGGACCAGTTCGACACGAGCTTTGAAGTCCAGCGCGGCCGGGTCAACGAGTGGACGATTCGGCTGCCGGACGAGCTGATCAAAGCGGTGCGCGCGGCACTCAACGAGGAAGCAAAAATACCAGAGCCGAAACCAGCCGCGCCCAACGATGAGAACTAACGGTCAGATGGAATTCCGCGACGAGCTGATTGCCTCGCTTCCACCACCGCGTGATGATGAGCCGGCCGATCTGCGACAACACATCGTCGACGAACTGGCCGATCATCTCGCGTGCGCGTACCGGCGGGAATTGCTGCGGGGAGTGGGCCCGGTCGCGGCCCGGAAAAACGTCCTCGAGCGGTTTGGCGATCCAGCGGTGCTGGCGCTTCGGCTCTGGTTCGATGCGATGAAGGGGAAGATCATGGCTCAACGTCTGTTGATTGCAGCCTGCCTGTTCATGGCGGTGACCAGCCTGTCGCTGGTGGGAGTGGTTTGGTTCCAGTCGAGCCGGGCGGCCGCTGAAGCCATCGAAGCCCGCAGGAATCTGTCGGCGGCGCTGGCGGACGCTCAGGCGACGAACAAGGACATGTTGACGAAAATGGGGGCGATGTCCGACGCGATCCGCAACCCGCGCACGCCCGGCTGGAATCCGTTGACCCTCAAGCTTACGAGGGAGACACCAGCCGGTCCGCCCGTGGCCAAAGCGTCCGTGATGCTGGTTCGTCAGGGAGAGAGTCCGCCCATCAGGATCGAGCGGACGTCAGACGACAACGGTATCGCGGATTTCGGTTTGGTCCAGCCGGGCCATTACAGTTTTGAAATACCGATGCGCTTCGCCGGCGGCAGCCAGAATGCTCTCGGCTGGATCGAGGTTCAACCTGGCAGCGAAGTCCACAAGGCGATCGTGTGTCCCAAAGCAACTCCCGAGAAAGCGCCCGTGCGCATCAAATGGACCTGGCCACCCGATCTGGAGGAAAAGAGGCTGGTTGTCAACCTGCTGTTTGCCTTTAACGGTCGCTCGTTCGAGCCTGGGATCACGTGGTCGATTAATTACGACGCGCCGTGGGTTTCCAGAGGAGCGAGCAAGCGGTTTCTCGCAAACTTCGGCTCGCTTTCTTCCATCCCCGCTGCGCACTCTGTTTTGTGCGGACCAGGCCTGTCGTTCGCCGAAATCGAGCAACCCCACGGCGTCGTGCTCTGGGCCTACCAGGCCGATGAACCGCAGGGAGGCGGCCGGAATGGAACCGCGGTAGCACCGGGAATCTGGGCGGATGTTCGCGAGAAGGACGTCCGCAAGCCAATCGCCGCTGCAGAGACCATCTCTTGGGAAGCAGGCGCCTATCAATTGATGGAACTGATTGTGCTGCGTCCCGATCGATCGGCACCCGGGCGCAGTCGAAAGACATTCGAATTGGTGGCAGCGACGTGTCGTCCCGGTTGGACGCGACTGATTCGACGCCCGCCAGCAACGGCGGTTAATTGGTCTAAAATGCCTGATGACGAAGACTTTGAGCGATCCTATCCTTTGTACCTTTCCGGGCGACTGAGGGGAGCGCTGATATCCCCTGGACCCGGCTATGTCTCAGAAGTGCCGACGATCATACTTCCGGAGGACGCGTGGCAGAGCGAGCTCAACGGCTTCAAGGCCGATTTGGGCGTGGCCAACGAGTGGACGATCGCGCTACCCGATGAGTTGATCAAAGCGGTGCGCGACGGGCTCGCCGTGGAAAAGCATGCCAAGGGGAACTAATCGCTGCGGCCTCAGTCTCGAAGTGCGGTCGAGCGCGCCATGAGCTGGCGTGGCGCGGCCTGGCGCAACAATATCGAGACCTTGTCCCGATAAACGACCTCCCACTCCGGGTCTTTGAGCAGCCGCTTGGCCAGCCCGCGATCGGGACGAAGCCAGACCAGGTCGATCCGGTCGCGGTCGCGGACCGTGTCCCAGGCCGGGCCGCCCGACAGCACGTCGACGTATTCGAGAATCGCCTCCTTGCCGAAGAGCTCGAACCGGTCGTCGAGGTATGACCGGCGCAGCGGCTGGCATTCGGCCTCGATCAGGCCGCCCCAGTCCTGTTCGTGAAACAGCCGCGCCGCGGTCGGTTGATGATTCAAGGTCTCGAGCGCGGCGAGCGGCCACTTCTCCTCGTCGAAGCCACCCAGATTGAAGCCCGCTCATCACCACCAGCAACAAGGCGAGCGTCGCCGAACGCCGGCCAGATCGACGGCCGCTCGTCGCGCTTTCCACGACTTCCGGAATGCCAGCGGCAGACCATCGAGCAGAGTCGGCCAGGGCCGGCGCAGCCGCCAGGGCAAACAGCGGTGCATTGCGGATCGACGTAAGCGCCAGGTGCAGCCAGACCAGGACGTGTACCAACTGATACCGATCGAGTCGCCGCGACGAGACGACCGGCAAACCCACAAGCGCCAGCAGCACCCACTCGAGCACGTCGGCCTCGGGCTTGCCGAACGGCGCCGGCTGATACTCGATGATCAAGCTCGTGACGCCGCTCGAGACCAGCAAGTGCGCCACGTGCCGGTACAGGCCCACTCCATAAGGGTTCACCAGCGCCGCCAGGCCGCACGCCAGAAACGCCAGCGCCAAACTTCGCGATGTTGCGCCGTCGCGTCGGCATCCCACGCTCCCGAGATCGCATGCCCGAGCGCGGCCGTGGCGACGATCACCGGCAGCGCCACGAAGCCGCCGTGCAGGTTCGCAAGCATCGCCGTGTAGATCGGCACCAGCGCGACCGCCCAGCCTCCCTGCCGGTGCTGTTTCTGGCAGGCGCGGAATGTCAGGTACACGAACGCGAAGGTAAAGAGGTGTGGCCGGATCAGGAAATGGATCGCGCTGATGCAGCTGGCCAAGAGTGCCACGACGACGGCGACGACTGGCGAGATACCGTCGCGCACCAGGTCGCGCGCCATCACGGCAAAGAGAGCGGCCAGCCCGAGCGAGGCCAGCGCGATCGCCGCCGACCATCCCCAGGCGTCGACGATCATCGCCAGCAGCGACGTCGAACGCCCACGACTGGTCGACCCAGGTCGCGTGCTCGCGCGTGAAGGTCAGCGTGTCGTAATGCGGCACCGACCCGGTCGCCAGGATTTCACGGCCCAGCCGCAAGTGCCAGGGCGTTCCCGGGTCATTCAGCAAGGCATACCGCCCGCCGATCAAGACCATCCCGAGCACGATGGCGAAGACAACTTCGCCCGGACCGGGGAATCAACCGGCTGAATCGCGCAACCTGGTGGTGTCCATCGCGGACCGCAAGTTGGGGGCCGTGTCTATGGAATTCGAGTTTTCCTATCACCAGTTTAGGTTCACGGATCGGCGAGCGGCTGTGGAGATAAGCCCCAAGCGTGCGTTATACTAAATGACCTGAGCGTCACGGGTTCCCTGCCACCATGCACCGAACCCGCGTGCATCCTGGACCACCCCCCTGCCCTTGAACGAGCCGAGGCCATCCGTGAAACCGCCTCGTGCCGGCGTGAATCGCCGCGATCTTCTGCGCCTGGGACGGCCTCAAGCCGAGGCGCCGGAGAGCGCCGGCATCGCGACAGCCGAGTCAGGCGGCCCGGGGTTGATTCGGGCTCATCGCCCGGCGATGGGCTCGTATTTCGAGGTCCGGCTGCCGGCGACCACGCCGGGCGCGGTCGATCTGGCCTGCCGCGCGCTCGACCTGATCGACGCGCTCGAAGCCCAGTTCACCGTCTACCGCGACGATTCCGAGCTGAGCCGGCTCAACTGCGACGGCCCACCTCGGCCCGGTCGAGGTCGAGCCGCGGCTCTTCGGGCTGCTGCGAGACGGCCGTCGCCCTGAGCCGCGAAACCGATGGCGCCTACGACGTCGACGTCGGGCGCCTTGTCGGAGGCCTGGGGCTTCGTGAAAGGGCCGAAGCGGGTTCCGGATGCGGTCGCGCTGGCCGAGGCCCGCGCCGGACCGGCAGCCATCATCTCCGGCTCGATCCCGAGCGCCGCACGGTCGCGTTTGACCGCGCGGGAATTCAGATCAACCTGGGGAGCATCGGCAAGGGATATGCGATCGACCGGGCCGTCGAGCTGATCCGCGCCCACTGGTGGCCGACCTCGGCGCTGGTGCACGGCGGGCGATCGAGCCTCTTTGCCCTGGGCTCGCCGCCGGGTCAGCTCGGCGGGCGCTGGGAGATTGCGCTCCGGAATCCGTTCGAGCCCGAGACACCCCTGGGCATGCTTCGGCTGCGGAATCGCGGGCTCGGCACCTCGGGCGCGGCGTTTCAGCAGTTCGTGGTCGACGGCCGGGTCTACGGCCATATCATCGACCCCCGAGATCCGGCGAGCCCGGCACTGGGCCCGGCCAGCGTGACCGTGCTGGCGCCCACGGCCGCCCTGGCCGACGCCCTCTCGACGGCCTTCTACCTTCTCGGTCCCGAGGCCGCCGCAGCTGTACGTGTCGGCCCATCCCGAGGTCGGCGTCGTCATCGTCGAGAGGGGCCTGCGGCCGCATCGCCCGACGTGCTCGTCTTCGGTCTGAGCGAACACGATTTCGTCGACCGCGTGAACGCGTGGTAAACTGATCTGAGTGTACTTCGCTGGTTTGTTGAATCCGTCGAGGCTTGGAAGCGTATGTCGCGACATTATCCCGGGTTCCTCGCGGCCTTCTTCATCGTCCTGCTCCGGGTCGCCATCGGCTGGCATTTCCTGTATCGAGGGAGTGCGAGAAAGTCGAGTCGACCCGGCCCGGCAAGGAGCCGTTCTCGGCCGAGATCTACCTGCGGAACGCGACCGGTCCGCTCGCCCCTTACTACCGGGGCATGCTGCCCGACGTCAACGGCCTGGCGACTGCTCGACCCGGCGCAAGCTGAAGGCGGCGTGGAGCGACGACGTGACGCGGATCGCCGACCACTACGGGTTCACCCAGGAACAGCGACGGCCAGGCCCAGAAGGTCCTGGACGACAGTCTTCACTGGGCCGACTACTGGTTCAACGATCCCGAAAACAGCGAGAAGCGGCAGAAGTACTTCGACGACCTGCGGCAGGTTCAGAAGACCGAGCAAGACCCCGATGCGCTCTCCTACCAGCGCGAACGGGCCTGGGACGCGCGCCGGCAGCCTCGATGCCGACCGCCGCGCGCTGACCCAGCCGCTGCGTCGAGCGCGCGCCAGGCACTTGATGATCGACGCAGTCGCCAAGCTGGCGACCGCCCGATCAACAGCAAGCGGCGCCGGCCCGCCGCCGCCGCGCTATACCAACCTCGACTTGATCAACGACCTGACGATGTACGGCCTGATCGCGATCGGGCTGTGCCTGATCGCCGGCTTCCTGACGCCGCTGGCGGCACTGTCGGCGGCGGCGTTTCTGGCGATGATTTATTTCTCGATGCCCCCGTGGCCCGGCATGCCTCCCAACCCGAAGGCCGAGGGGCATTACCTTTATCGTCAGCAAGAACCTGGTCGAGCTGATCGCCTGCCTGGTGATCGCCACGACGCCCAGCGGCCACTGGATCGGCCTCGATGCACTCTTCTTCGGCGCCCGCCGCCGTCGCCGGCTGGCGCAGACGAGCAGGCCCAAGCCCGCAGCCGCGTCGGCCAGCAAGACCGCGACTCGAGCCATGCCGGTCGCGCCGCAGGACACCGACCACGACCGCAAGCCGATTCCACTGGGTACAAATCATCCCGACAACCTTCAGCACTCATTTTCGACGACAAGGAGCGACCGATGACCCACTTGACACCCGAAGAGCGCGTCCTGGGCCGCGAGAACGCCAATCAGGCCCTGGGCGTATCGCGCCGCGACCTGCTCAAGGCCGCCGCCGCCACGCCGGCCCTGGGCGCCTTTTACTTCGGCTACGAGGACATGAAGGGCAAGTCGCCGGTCAAGCGCCGCGATCATCGGCACCGGCGACGAAGGCTGCCAGGCCATGATCCGCTCGCACAACCGCGCCTATCTCGACTTCATCGGCTTCTGCGACATCCGCCCCTCGCAGCAAGAGCGGGCCATCAAGGAATTCTCCAATCACAAAGACTACACCGCCGCCGACGTCAAGAAGCTCAAGCACTACGCGACCAAGGAGGAGATGTACGCCGACCCCGACGTCGAGATGATCGTGATCGCGCTGCCCCTGTGGCTGCACGCGCCGGTGGCGATCGAGGCGATGAAGACAGGGCAAGCACGTCTTCACCGAGAAGCTGATGGCCCATTCGGTCGCCGAGTGCAAGGAGATGTGCCAGGTCGCCCGCAAGAAGAACCGGCTGCTGGCCGTCGGCCACCAGCGGCATTATTCCGTGCTTTACGACAACGCCAATTACCTGGTCCAGAACGACATGCTGGGCGACATCCGCCACATCCGGGCCCTCTGGCACCGCAACAACGCCACAGCCCCTGGTCGCCAAGGACAAGAACGGCAACCCGATCTTCGACCCCAAGACCGGCCTGCCGAAGTACGTCCACGACGAGGAGGGGAAGGTCGTCTACCGCGATAGCTGGAAGCGGATTCATCCCGACGCCGGACAAGAACATCGACTACAAGAAATACGGCTACAACAGCCTCGACGAGCTGATCAACTGGCGGCTCTACAACCGCACCGGCGCCGGCCTGATGGCCGAGCTGGGCAGCCACCAGCTCGACGCCTGCTCGATCTTCCTGGGCAAGAAGCACCCGCTGGCGGTCACCGGCATCGGCGGCACGTTCTTCTACACCGACGGCCGCGAGGTCGACGACCACGTCTTCACCGTCTTCGAGTTCCCCGGCAAGGGCGAGAAGGACCGGATCGTCGTGACCTATTCGTCGATCAACACCAACTCGTTCGACGGCTACGGCGAGATGGTCATGGGCTCGCAGGGCACGATGATCGTCAGCCAGGAGAAGGAGATCCTGCTCTTCAAGGAAGCGGGCAGCCCGACGCTGTCGCGCACCACCAGCGTGACGGTGGAGACCCAGGGCAAGAAGCCGGTGCTCGAGACCAGCCCGAGCACGGCCGGCCCGACCGCGGCCAGCGGCGCTGGGCGGCCTGGCCACGGCCGATCCCTCCCGCGGCTATCGCGAGGAGCTCGAGCACTTCGCCTACTGCGTCCGCCACGGCAACCCCTCGGACTATCACGCCGACAAGGACCACCAACCGCGCTGCCGCGGCGAGGTCGCCCTGGCCGACGCCGTCATCGCACTCACGAGCAACATCGCCATGCGGCAGAAGCGGCGGATCGAGTTCGACCCGCGCTGGTTCGACTACCAGTCGCCCGAGACACCCGACAGCTCGCCGGCGATCGCGCAGCGCACTTAAGCGAGCATCTCGCAGTCAGCCCGATTCAGCGGCTGTCGCCGGCTTGCTCGCCGGCCTCGCCGCTGGGCTGCGGCCGCCGTCTCGGGGCCTGAACGGCTCAAGGCGGAGCTTGCGAATGCGCGTCGGGTCCGCGCAGAGACCGTGAGCCGAAAGCCGTTGATCGTGACGCTGTCGCCCGGCTTGGCCAGCCGGCCCAGCAGGTCGAGGACCAGGCCGCCGGCGGTCTCGGCGTCGGTTTCCGGGATCTCGATGCCGCAGGTCTCGGCCAGGACGTCGAGCGGGCACGACGGCGTCGACCTCGAAGACGTTTTCGCCCAGCGGCGTGATCGGCGGCGTCTCGCGATCAAATTCATCCTGGATCGGGCCGACCAGCTCTTCGAGCACGTTTTCGAGCGTGACCATGCCGACGACGCTGCCGTACTCGTCGAGCAGCATGGCCAGGTGCACCCGGTTGCGCTGAAATTCGAGCAAGAGCTGGTCGAGCCGCAGGGTGACCGGCAGGAAGAGGGACCTTGCGCGCGAGCTGGCGCAGCTCGGTCCGGCCGTTCTGATAGGCGCCGGACCGGAAGATGTCCTTGACGTGGATCATGCCGATCACGGTCGACAGGTCGTCTTCGCAGAGCGGAAACCGGGTGTGGCCCGCCTGGCGGGCCAGCCGCAGGTTGTCTTCCAGCGGCCGCGACAGGCTCAGGTAGACGATGTCGGGCCGCGGGACCATCACCCGCCGGGCGGTCTTTTCTTCGAGGTTGAGCACGTTTTCGATCATCATCCGCTCGTTGCGCGACAGGTGGCCGCCGGCCACGCTCTCGGCGACGATCAGCCGCAGCTCTTCTTCGCTGTGGGCCAGCTCGGCCGTGTTGGTCTGGCCCAGGCCCAGCACCACGAGCGTCAGGTTGCTCGCCTTGTTCAAGAGCCAGATCACCGGCGAGAAGACGTACGACAGGATCACCAGACGGGGGCGCGGTCAAGAGCACCAGGACCCTGGGCGCCCGGATCGCCAGGCTCTTGGGGGCTTGCTCGCCCAGCGCCATGTGCAGGAAGGTCACCAGCGACAGGGCGGCCAGCGGCACGGTCGCGATCGAGACGCCGAAAATCGACGATCGGGGTCGAGCGCAGATCCGATCGCCTGGAAACCCGACTCGACCATCGGCTCGACCCAGTCGTGCATCGCCCGCCCCAGCGCCAGGCTGGCGACCGTGATCCCGATCTGGGACGCCGACAGGTAGAAATCGAGCCGATCGAGCGCCTTGCTGGTCAGCTTGGCTGCCCAGTTGCCCTGCTCGGCGAGCTGCTCGATCTGGGTGGCCCGCACCTTGACCAGGGCGAACTCGACCGTCACGAAAAACCCGTTGATCAAGATCAGACCCGCGATCAGCAGGATCTCAATGTATCCCATGTCGGGCGAAATCCGGTCCTAACACGGGTTGCTCAGGCCGAGGTTGTGGGGAAGAGTCGCCACACGCGGCCGGTGCGTCCTCATCAACGAATCGGTGGCAATCTTGAACCCGCAAGCGCGCTGATTCTAACCGATAGGCGCCGCGTTGGCACGAGCGAAATTCGATTGCCCCAGAACAGTCGCTCACCGACGTTTCAAGATAGCGGACCGCCGGCGGCGCCGAAAGTCAGCAGGCGGCGCCTTCACTGCGGCTTGATTCCCAGCCGCTGGCGCAGATGGATGAACTTGTCGTGGAGCACGCCGCCGCCCAGGTCGGGGTGAAGGATCGCCGTCGAGTCGATGAGCTGCGCGGCCTCCTTGAGCCGTCCCGTCCGGAAATAGGCCAGAGCCAATGCGTAACGCGAGTCGAACCACTCGGGCGAGCCCGTCGTGCTGTTCTTCTGGCGTAGTTTCTGCACGTCGATGTCGAGCGAGTAGACCCCAAGCCGGTTGTAGGTGTCGCCGAGGTCGCGCAGCAGGCGGTCGCTCATGGCTGGGGGCATGCCGCTCCAGGCGGCTGAACGAGCGTTTGGCGTCGCGGTCGGCGGCCGATGAACAGCAGCGACCGCGTCAGGCGCAGCGATAGTTCGACGACGCTGATCGTCGCTCAACTCTTCGCCGGCCGCGAGCAACGGCTCGACGATCAGCTTGAGGACCAGGCCGAACCGTCGCTGACGCAGGTCGGTCTCGACGTGGCGGCGCACTGGTCGAGCAAGCGCACCGTGTCGAACAGGGCGTCTTCTTCGCCGGCAAGGCGCCACGACGACATGGCTCTGGGCTTCGCGCTCGGCTTCGACATACCGGCCGATCTGCACCGCGAGACCAGGCGATAGAGCCTTGCCCGGTAGAGAACGGCGACCGTGGCCGGAAGTCGTTTGACACGGTCGCAAAGGTCGCGAGCGACTTCGGGCGCGCCTACCGCCGGGGTCAGGTTGAGCCGGGCGCGTGCCAGGAGCAGCCGAGCGGCATCAGATTCCGATCGCGCCAGGCTGAACGCACGATTCCAGGAAGCGGTCGCTCGCCAGGAAGCGCTCGCTGCATCCGATGACGCTCAGGGTTGAGCAGGATGGTCGCCAGCTCGTCGCGATCGAAATCAGCGATGGCGAGCCGGGAGTCGAGCCAGCGGTTGGAGCTGGGCACGATGGCCGACCACAACGACTGGGCACGCTCACCGTCGCCTGCAGCCAGGGCAAGGCGGCCGCGCAAGAGCCAGCGCCTTCGTCAGTGGACGGGTCGGCCGGGAATTCGCGGATTTGCCGGTCCAGGGCTGCGGTGTAGCCGTTGCTCGAGGCTCCGGGCAGCCGAAGTGCCAGCGCCCGGCCCAAGGCCAGCGCGCGAAGCATGCCTGCCTTGGCGCGAAGCGGCCCGGCGGCGGGGTCGTCGACAACCGCAGCCAGAACGCCCTCGGCCTCGCGGAACTTGCCCGCCTGAAACAGGAATGCTCCACCGCGGAGACGGTAGCCCGCGGCCGTGCTCGCTTGTCCGAGCGCGGCCGCCCGATCGGCGGCGCGAACCAGGTTGTCGCCGGCCTTGGCCGATTCGCCGGCCTGGCCGTAAGCTTCTGCCAGCGCCTCCCACGCCTCCGGCGGCTGCTTCAGAGTCGGTTGAACGCCGCTCGTCGCCAGGTCGAGCATCGCCTGCCGCGACTCGGGCGAGCTCTGGCCGCGCAGTTCCTTGACCCAGCGAAACAGGTCGGTTTCCACCGCGTCAACTTCGCTCGCGGGCGGGCCAGCCGCGAGCTGCGCCAGCCGCAGCCGTACCATCCAAAGCCCCTGCACGGGCCGCTCGGCCTTCGACGATTCGACACACTTGATCGCCTCGCCCAGCTTCTTCTGTTCCAGAAAGAGCGGCACACGCGACAGCCGACGATCTCGCGCTCGGGCGGAGGCGGCTTCGAGCTGGTCGCGGCCTCGATTTCTTTCTCGGCCTCGACCGGTCTTGCCGCCGCGGCGCAGCAGGTCGGCTTTGAGCAGATGCCAGTAGCCGTGCAGGCCCGGCTCTTTGCCCGGCTGATCGAGCAGCCCCAGGGCCTCGACCTCGCGGCTCTTGCGGCCGGGAGAATCGATCGGTTCGAGCTCGGCCCGATCGGCGAGCGCCTCGGCGAGCCGGAACGTGAGGTTATCAGCCAACGCTCCGCCCGGGTCGCCCGCCGCCACCGACCGGAAACGTGCGATCGCGTCGTCAAACGCCGCTGCCGCTTGCTGCGCGCGGCTTGGGATCACCGGGCGCAAGCAAGGCTGAGTCTTTCCAGCTCTGCCCTGCGCCCAGCGAAAAAGCCGCCATCTCGAACCGCACTTGACGCTCGCGCGGCGGGCTGGGGTTTAGCTTCAAGAACCAGTCGAGCAGGTCGATCGCTTCAGACCAGTGCCGCCGCCGTACTTCGGGGTTCGTCGCGGCTTGGGCTGCGCGGTCCAGGGTCGCGCTCAGTCCAGCGCCAGCTCTTCGCGGCGCGCGAGTTCAGCGTCGCCGTCTCGATCTGCGCTCTTCACCACCGTCAGGTGCTGCGACAGCTCGGCGTCGGTCGCAGCCTCTTGGCGGCAAACGAACCGGCGACCATGACGCACCAGGCCAGTTGCAGGCCCAAACCACGAAAACGCCTTAGCTGACAAGGACAGGGACCTCTTCCGGCACCGGTTCTTTCTTCTCTTCGGGATGAAACGCCACCGCGAGAATGAGCGTAGCCACCACGCCGAGCGCGAGCGGAACCAGGAAAAGCCAGCTGAACTGGATCTCGCCATTCGGGCCCTTTCAACACGTCGCCGAGCCAGGGCCAGAGAAAGCCGCCCAGTAGTGGGCCCAAGCCCAGGATGAGCAGGTTGAACAGGCTCTGGGCGCTGGTGCGGATGTCCTTGGGGAAAGTCTCATCGACGAAGATATACACCGTCGCGAAGAAGAATGCATAGGCGAAGCCGTGGACGACGTTGGAGAAGATCACGATCCAGAGCCAGAGATTACCCTGGTAATAATAGCCTAGCGAGTAGATTCCGAACCGAACAACGTGTCCGAGGATGCCGATGATCATCGTGCGGCGCCAGCCCAGCCGCTTGAGAAAATAACCAAGCCACGCCATCGTGAAGATCTCGGCAATTTGGCCGATGCTCATCGCCGGTTGAATCCAGTTCTCCGGTAAGCCCAGCTTGGGGAGAAAAGAACTGGTCCAGACGAAATAGCACCAGTGCACGAGCGAGTCAAAAAACGTCACGACAAACAGGACCAGGATGCTGGGAACGGCCAGAAGTTTCAGGGCTTCGATCGGGGCAAATGCGCTGGACTCGCTCTTGGTCGGGCGGCGTGCGCGGCAGCGTGAGGCTGAAGGCCGCCAATACCAGCGAAGCAATTCCCGAGACGGTGAACGTGCTGCTCGAGCGCCGTGGCCATCGCCGGACCGGTTTTGAGCACTTCTCTCGAGAGAACCGTGCCGATCCACCCGACGATTCCGCCCGCCTGATCAATTCGCCGGCACCTTCGACCAGTCGATCGGAATGAAGATGAAGGGCCACGCCGCCGCGATCCAGCCAATCGTCCCCCAGAGCCTGATGAAACCAAAGTCCTTCTGGGCATCCTTCAGGTTCGCAAACGCGATCGAGTTGGTAATCGACAGCGTCGGCACGTAAAAGAAGCAATGCAGCATCATCAAGCCGAAGAACGGCCAGAACGACGTCTGGTAGGCCAGGGCAAGCATGGCCACGCCGCCGACCAAGTGGCTGAACGCGAGAAAGTGCTCCTGCGCGAAGATACGGTCGGCTAGCTGGCCCCCGAAGAACATTCCCGTGAGCGACGCCAGGGCAAACGCGCCGAAGATGAACCCTTTTTCGTAGGGACCAAAATTGAGGTAGTCCGCCCCCATGTAGAGGCCCAGTAGCGGCAGCCATGCGCCCCAGATCACGTACTCGAGAAACATCATCACAGATAACTTGGCGCGGATGGCGGAATTCATGTCGGTGCTCTCGAGTCGGAGTTACAACCAAGGTCTCACGCGGCGGCCCTGCTCCAGAAGGGCGGCACGACGCCCGCATGGAAACGACTGTACCGCCGGGTGTGGCCGGATGCCACGGGCTTCTGGCCTTCGACCTGTCAGTCGATCGAAGCTGGCAGCGACGAATGGACCAAGCCGGCGCCGCGCGCGGCGATCGACTCGCGTGGTTGATCAGGTCGAGAATGCGCTCGCCGATCTCATGGCAAGAGTTCGCCCGTGCGTACGCGTGGCGAACCGCGGCGCGGCCGTCGTCGGAGTTCTTTGCGAGGATCTCGCTGACGGCAGCGATGAACGCGTCGCCCTGCTCGACGACGTGAAAACGCTCGGCGTGCAGCCGGCACTCGGGAATGGCCGTCGCCACGATCGGCCGGCCCGAGCCCATTGCGTCCATGATCTTCGTCGGGTTGCACGCCCGGTTGAAAGGATGGTCGATCCGATACGGAATCAAGCAGACGTCGAAGGCCTGGTAATAGCCGGCGAGCGTGTCCTGGGGCCGCCAGCCTATAGCGTGCACGTTGGGCCGCGCCAGAAACCGGGCGCAACCGTCCCACCACGGCTTGCGGGACGCTTTGATTCGCCCCACCACCACGATCGACGCGCTGGGACACGCCAGGCTCACGCGATCCATCAGCTCCCAGTCGACTCGATCTTCGAGCGACCCGATGTAGCCCAGGTAGGGACGCCTCAGGTGGGCGAGGTCCGGCGGGGCGGCCGCCGGCTGGGTGAGCGGGCGAGCGGCCAGAAACGGCGTCGGCGCACCGTGCGGAATGTGGTGGATGCGGCCGGCGGCATCGGGCACCGACGCCTGCAGTTCATCGGCTCGCAGGCGCGACACGCAGATCGTCAGGTCTGCCGACCGCACGACCTCATGCTCGATCGCCCGAATTCGTTCGGCCCAGCGCGGCCAGTAAAGGCTGTAGTCGTCGATATTGTAATAGACCGAGACGTCAGGCTCGAGCTGCTTATGCAAGTGCAGGTAATGCGGGTAAGACATCACGAGCCCGCGCCGGTACGAAGGCGGAAGCATGTCCCACCACCTGCGAATTGACCGTGCAATCGGCCACATGCCCAGCTTGGGATAGCGCTTCATCCAGCCGGTGGGCAGGACGAGCTGTTGTTCCCACGCCGACGGGCCGTAGCGTCCCAGTCGGCCGGCGCGCGACCACGGGTAAGCCCCGCAGCGCCAGCCGTTGACATAATCCAAGCATTTAAGCAGCAGGACGGCGACGTCTTCGCGATCGATTTCGCGAAAGAGGTTCTCGGTGTTGAACCAACCGACGTCGGCGACCGCCAGCGCAAGCCCACCGGTCTCGAGCTGCGGCTTCGCGGCTCGAGGCTTTGCTGCAGGCATTGTCGCGCTTTTCATGGCCCTTGCGCCCCGCCGCCACACCTCGAGCCGACCCCGCCTGAATTGCTCCGTCGTTCGGTGTGGCGGGCTTTCATCCCTGGCTCTCGTCTCGATCGGAACGTTCTGGGAACGCTGGATACAGTCTATCCGTCGACCGTGCCCCAAAGTCTATAACTCATTTGCCATCAATCGTCAACGCCGTTTCCTACGGTCCGGCTACGATGGTTGCGAATGTCTTCAAGTGGGCAGCCGGCTCGTCGCTTATGTCGCTCTCGAACGTGACCACGCCGTGGAACGGCCCGGCGACCGCCGGGGCCTTGAGCGTGATGCTCACGGCATGGTCGCGCGCCGCCCCCGCCTCTTTATCGGCGGCGAGCAGGTCGCTCGTGTCGGCCGCCAGGTTCGTGATACGGAACGATGACGACGATCGGACATGCACCACCTTGGTCGCCGACTCGCCGGCGCGGATTGGCCCGAAATTGATGATCGAGGGCAGCACCGTGACCGCGCTTTGAATATTGGCCACGACCGAGATCGGAATGGTCTGCGGGGGCGAGTCGTTGGTCACGAGCGTGATCTCATCCTTGAACGTGCCGTTGGAAAGTTCGGGTTGAAGCGTCGCCGTGATGAGCCACTGGATCGGGCCGTTACTGGTCCTGATTTGCTCTTTGGCCTCGGCTTTGACCTTGGGTGTATGCGTTTTCATGGCGGTGATCGCCCAGTCCGAGCGGCCGCCGGCATAGGTGAGGGTCAGTGAGGTCGATGGCAGCTTTTCAGATCGTCGCACCACGCCGAAATCGAGCTGACCGGGGACCAGCGTGATATCACCGCGGATGTAACACGTCACGTTGAGATGGACCTCGTCGTAAACCGGACGGTCGATCACCAGGATCAGCCCCGAAGCTTTCGGCCCCTGGAACCTCGTGGTGTCGATTGTGGCCTCGACGGTCGTCTTCGTACCGGGCGGAATCACCCGCGCTCCCACTTTGACGTCGGTGCAGCCGCACTTGGTCTTCCAGTCGGCAATCCGGATATCGGAATTGGTGCGGTTGACGACTTGAAAGGCGTGCCGGAGCTGTGATCCCCGCGCCACATTGCCGAAATCGAACGAGCGCTCGGGAAACACCGAGGCCAGCACGTCGGCTTGTGCGGCCTTGGCAGCCGCGGGCGCCAGGCTCGAGAGCACGATGATCAAGAACCAGAGAGTGCGACGCATCAGGGCGACTCCCCCTTTTCTCCAACTTGCTTTATTCTGCGGCACGTAGGTTGTCCGGTCAAATCGATTGTGCCGCCCTGCGGGCGGGCCGTCGAGTGCGATTCGCATCGTCGACTGGCGTCTCATCGCCCCGCTCTGCTAGGATACGCGGAATGAACAACCTCGCCGCGGGTGCCGAATGCTGAAACCTTCGCTCGAAACCCACAACGTGGACGGCGTCCTGGTCGCGGAATTCTGGGAAAGCCTGCGCCTCGATCCCGCGCCGGTTTCGGAGCTCCGAAGCCATTACGAGGCACACGCGAATGGACACGGTCGCCCGGACCTGGTCGTGGACTTGAGTGGCGTAGGCTTCGCGGGATCGGCGGCTTTGGGGAATTTCGTTGCGATTCAGCGCGTGGTGCGGTCGCGCGGCGGCCGAATGGTCTTCTGCAACGTCGACCCGACGGTTGCTGAGGTTTTTCGGGCGAGCAAGCTCGATGCACTGTTCGAATTCACCACCGATCGCGCGGCGGCCGTGCGCACCATCGCCGAGGGCATTCAGGCCGGCGCCGGAGCCCGAAAAGGGCCGGCGGCCGACGCCGGCCAAGGCGACAACACTCAGCGTCCGGGCCGGACCGGCGGCGGCCCGCTCAAACGACGGCGCTAAGGTCCGGAATCGGCATGATCGACCCGTTTCATCAGAATTCACGCGACAGCGACAGACGGGACCACGAGCTCCACGAGAGGGCACGCGGTCAGTGCACCGGCAGAACGATTCTTCTGCGGAATCCAGACGATGGCCGTTACATCCAGAATCCAGCTCAGCGAGACCGAGGGAGTCAAGGTCGTTCGCTTCGTTGACGACAAGCTCTTCGACGAGCGAACCGTCCGCGAAACCGCCGACCAGATCGCGGCTGCGCTGCCCAATGACGGCAGCCCGATCCGTCTGGTGATCGATTTTTCCGACGTCAGTTTGATCTCGAGCACGTTCCTCAGCAAGCTGATCCTGCTGCAGCGCCGCATCGACAGCACGCGCGGCCGCCTGCGGCTTTGCGAGATGGGGCCGGTCATCCAACAGGTCTTCCGTACCTCGAACCTCGATCGACTTTTCAGAATCGACCGCGACCTGCGAACAGCCGTAGAATCATTTCAATAGGGCGCCCCGCCGCGCGAGCGATACGCGCGCGTGGCGATGCCCTCTCCGACTCGAGACCGATGTCTGCGGCGAGGTTGTGCATGGCGCGTGCCGGAAGTCGAATACTGCGACTGTTCGCGACTTTGGCCTGCCTGGTCGCATTGGCAGGCGCGACTGCCACCACCCTTTGGTGGGCGCGAGGCATGCCTCCAGCGGACCCGCTTGGTGCGGCCATTGCGGCCTACGAGCGGCGCGATTGGCCCGCGGCTGAACGAGCGGCACGCACCCAGCTCAAGCTGAATCACCAAGACCTCCGAGCCCTCCGCCTGCTCGCCCGCGCGCTCTACCGTCAGGCGAACGATCAAACGGCCGCGACAATCGATCAGCGACTTGACGAAAATACCGCCATGCCCGAGGACTACTTCCTTCGTGGCCAGGCCTTTGCACGCGGGGGACAAACCGATTCTGCGATCATGGCCTGGCAACGAGCCGTGGAGCGAGACGGCCACCATCTCGAGGCGCGGCTCGCGCTTGAGGAGATCTTCTTCCGCAACGACCGGCTCAGCAATGCAGAGCGCGTGGCCGAGAGTCTGGCGGCGGAACCCGGAAAAGAGGCTCTGGGCGAGGTGGCGCTGGGGCAGGTCCACGCCCAGTGGGGCAACCCCGCAGGCGCCGCGCAGGCGCTCGAGCGCGCTCTAAAGCACCCCGAGCAGTGGGACCAGACCGCCGATTCCCACCGCTTGCGAAGGTTGCTTGCGCGCTCGCTCTTGCAGCTCAGTGAACCGGCGCGGGCTCGCACTGTGTTGACGTCGATGCCCGAAAGTGCCAATGACCCTGAGATTGCCTGGCTGTTGTCGCGCTCTGACCTCCAACAAGGAATTCCGAGCCCTGATCAGAGGGTGGCCCTGGCGCGCGCCTATCGCGCCCTACATCTCGTCGAGCCCGAACCGGCTCCTTTCGTCGGCGAGGGGCGATGCGCCCTTTGCCACAAACAGACCTATCAGACTCAACACAAGTCGCGGCACGCGCGGACGTATCTGCCTCCGCAGCAATTCTCGCGAGTTCCCTTTCCGGCCACGCCGATCGCCGATCCTGCCAATCCGCAGGTAAACCATACGTTCAAAACGACTGGCGCCGGGATCAAGGTGGATACAACCGTCGGGAATCACGTGTACCAAACAATCGTGGACTATGCATTTGGCTCGGGAGACCGGGGCCTTACGCTCGTCGGCCATGACAGCGGCGGCCAGTCGTTCGAATTCCGGCTCTCGTACTACGCCAAGCCGATCGGCTGGGACGTCACGTCTGGACATCCCCGCGACAGCGACTTGCCCGCCGCGATCTACCAGGGTCTGGCGGTGTCGGCCGACGAGATCCGCAACTGCATGGACTGTCACAATACGCATCCGTACGCCATCCTGACGGGCAAGGGCCCCGAGGCCTCGGATCGCGCGATCGGGTGCGAGCGCTGTCACGGGCCCGGTGGCAATCACCTCAACGCCGTTGCCGCCAAGAGCGCCGATCTGGCGATCGCGCGACCCTCGCTGGCGACGGGGGCGCCCGTGGTCGGCTTATGCAGCGAGTGCCACAGCCCGCGCCACCGCAGCACGAAACTATCGCCGGGCTCGCCCGATTCGGTCCGGTTCCAAGGCGCGACCTTCACCTGGAGCCGGTGCTACTCTGAAAGCGCTAATGCACTCGATTGCGTGACCTGTCACGACCCTCACCGCGACGTGGAAAAATCGGCGGCGTGGTACGAGTCGCGCTGCCTGGAATGCCATTCCGCGGCCGGCACAGGCAAAGCGAAGGCGCGAGCGCCGACCGTAGCGCAACGAGCCAGCAACACCTTTTGCCCCGTGCAGCCGAAGAGCGGCTGTATCGCCTGCCACATGCCGAAGCGCAAGACGCCCATGGCCCACGCGCTCTTTACCGATCACTTCATACGCGTCCACCCGGCCGCTGACCTCGCCGCGGATGCGCCGGGCGGAAAGCCCGATTGAAAGGCGGCGAATTCGCTCGTGCGCGGGAGACGGTTCACAAACCACCGCCCGGCGAAACAAACTGATACGTCACAAACGCGATCCTCCGACCATCGGGCGACCAGCACGGCACGTTGATCGTCCCCTGCCCACCGAAGCACCGCGCCACGATTTCAATCTTCTTGCTCGCCAGCGACATCATGCGCAGCGTGACATCCTTGTTTTCCGGATGGCCTGACACGTCCTTGTCGTACGAGAGAAACGCCATCAAGCGGCCGTCGGCGCTGAGGTGGGGAAACCAGTTATTGAATTCGTCCGACGTGACCTGCTCCTGATCACGACCATCCGCGCCCATGCGCCAGATTTGCATCGAGCCGGAGCGCATCGAGTTGAAGTAGATGAATTTGCCGTCGGGCGAGTATTCGGGCCCGTCGTCGAGGCCCGGCGCGGTCGTGAGCCGCGTCTCCGGCCCGCCGCCGGCGGGAATGCTGTAGATGTCAAATTCACCGTTGCGCTGGCCGCAATAGGCCAGCGTCTTGCCGTCGGGCGACCAGCCGTGCCAGTAGGATGGGCCGGCTTCTGTAATCAGCTTGGGCGTGCCGCCGGCGACCGGCAGCGTGTAGATGAGCGATTGCCGCCGGCCTTGGGACTGGTCGCTTATGGCCAGCATGGTTCCATCGGGCGAAACGCCGTGATCGTTATTGCAGCGCGTGGCAAAGCCCGTATCGATCACCTCCGGTTTGCCTCCGGCGTCCGACACGCGATGGATCCTCCCGTCACTGTTGAAGATCAGCGTGCGGCCGTCGTGCAGCCAGTTGGGCGCTTCGATTCGCGCGCGCGTGACGTAGACCACCCTGCGATCGGTCGACGAGATGGTTTGGGTCTCGAGCGTGCTATGAAGAACGGGCCGCGCGCCCGCCGCGGCAAACGGCGCGGCCAGTTGCACGTTGGAAAACACGGCCTGCTCGGTCACGTCCTGGTTGTGCGCAAACGCCGAGCCCAACGTAAAACGGTTCCACAAACGTGATCCGCACCGCCGCACCCGAGAAACTCGGCTTTTCTCCCATGCGAGCAAGATAAAGGCGAACATACTTGCCTTGCTTTTCAATGCAGAGCCGCCGCGGGGCCGACACGTTGGCCTGAACCTCGTGAGTGGCCGCGCCCTTGGCCTCGCGAAACTGCAGCGACGTCAGGCCGTCGCCGTGCAGCGCGGCGTCGACGTAGGCCGAGTCGCTCTCGAGGCCCTGACGGATCATCAGGCACGCCTTGCGATGAGGCTCGTGCCCCGCGCCCACAAACTCGATGTCAGCCGCAAGCGCGAGATCGCCGGAGGCTTTCTTCCACACGAAATGAAAGTCGTCGCGCGCGAACCACATGTTCTGCCCGCTACCGGCGATCGTGTAACTGGCTTTCGCCGCGTCGAATGTCGCCGACCCCGGGTGCAGCACGGTGCCGACGTCGGCGTGACTTTCAAAGAGCCCGATCGCGTCGGCCTGCCCTCTCGCGATGGTCGCGAAGTCGCCGGCGAGTGCCGAAGAGATGATGCCAAGGCAAATCATGAAGCGTTTCATGGAATTCCTCTCTGGAGCGCTTTCTAGACCGACATTCTACGCGATCTGGCCCCGACCACCAGCGCGTAGAGTCGCGGGTCGTGTGCACTTGGTCGCAGTCTGCATTGGGGTGATTTTCGTGCTCCCGCGGCGCAGAGATCTTGCTCCGGCGACACCGCCCCTTTCCAGGGCCGCTCTCCCGCCGTTATGCTGGCGCTGTTTCGATTCCGCGAAATTTCCCTGAAGAGTCTGCTGATGTCAAGCGAAGCAAGAGGCGAGCGACGGCGCGAAAACAAAACGCGGCGCGGGTTCATGGGCGCGCTCACCGCCGGGACGGCCCTCGCGTCGTTCCGGCGTGACGCGGTCGCTCGGTCGCTCGGTGCGGCGCGCGACGCGCAGGGCGAGGCGGCCGGTGACCTCGCGGGCAACGAAGATTACTGGTCGCAGGTCCAGCGCTCTTTCGACGCCGATCGGACGGTCATCAACCTCAATAACGGCGGTGTCAGCCCCGCGCCGGCTCACGTGCTCGAGCAGATGATTCGCGACCTGCGCTTCTCTAACGAGCTGCCGGCACACCACATGTGGCAGGTGCTCGAGCCGCGGATCGAGACCGTCCGCCGCGCGCTGGCAACTCAATTCGGCTGCGACCCCGAGGAGCTGGCGGTCACGCGCAACGCCTCCGAGGGGATGGAGACCTTGATCCTGGGCATCGATCTGAAGCGGGGCGACGAGGTGATCGTCACCGACCATAATTATCCCCGCATGCTCACCACCTGGGACCAGCGCGCCCGCCGCGAGGGAATTGTCGTCAAGCGAGTCACTTTCCCCGTTCCGCTCCCCTCGCCCGCCGAGTTTGTCGAGCGGATCAGAGGCGCGATCACGCCCGCCACCCGCGTGATCGAGTTTCCCCACATCACGAACTTGACCGGCCAGATCCTGCCCGTGCACGACGTGGTGCACCTGGCGCGCAGCGCGGAATTGTCGTGTTCATCGACGGCGCCCACTCGTTCGCCCATTTCCCGTTCACGCGCGACCAGCTTGATTGCGACTTCTTCGCCACCAGCTTGCACAAGTGGCTGCTGGCCCCGATCGGCACCGGCTTTCTCTACGTGCGCAAGGCCCGGCAAAAGACCATCTGGCCGCTCATGGCGGCGCCCGCCGACATGGATGAAAACATCCGCAAATATGAGGAAATCGGCACGCACCCGGCCGCCAACCACAACGCGATCGCGGCTGCGCTGGCCTTTCATCAGAGCATCGGCGACGAGCGCAAGGCGGCGCGGCTGCGGCACCTTCGCGACCGATGGGCCAGGCCGCTCAAGCAAGCGAGCAGCCGGGTCACCATCTGGACCGCGCTCGACGACGACCACGCGTCGTGCGGGATCGCGCTCTTGGGCATCGAGGGCGTCGACCCCACCAAGCTCAGCGATCATCTCTTCGCCCAGTACAAGATCCTCACCGTGGCGATCCAGCACCAGGCTTTCGCCGGGATCCGGATCACCCCCAACGTTTACACGACGCTCGAAGAGATCGACACCTTCACCGACGCCATGCGCCGTGTTTTGAGCAAGGGAATCTCGTGAGCACTGCGGGATACAACACCCCCCATTTTCTCTCAACTGAAAAAATCTTGGAGCAATCGCAGTCTCGGAAGCCCCCTCTGTTGTACCGGCTCTACCGTGGCTCACCTCCCTTGCACCCTCGGCTGCGGTGCCGGCCACACTCGCGGAAATTACGACCCAAGCCGCCGTCCGGCTCGTTGCCGACCGAGCCGTGACCGGCACAATTGCGCTGGTTGGTTCGTTGACGGAAGGAGTTCTGAGAGTCATGTTCTGGAACAAGCTCAAGTTGATCATTGCTGGCATGCTGGCGGGAGGCTTGTTCGCGGGAACGGCTCTGCTGGCATTCTGGTCGGCGGGTGGTCAGGAGCGCCGAGCGCCGCGCCACAGGCAGAAGCTCCGGCAAAAGACGCTGCCGGGGTCAAAGCTGGGCCAATCGTTTCGGCCTCGGTCGCGCGCAGTCGCTGGGCCCCAATGCAAAGGCCCGGCTCGATGTCGCCAAGAAGCTGCGGGATCTAAACTTGGAGCGATGGCGAATAGACGCAAGCGCAAGTTTCACCGAGGTTCTCAGGTGGCAAAGTCGCTACGACGAGGTCGTGGGCGACGTGCTGGTAAAGACCGATGCAGACCGAGTGCGATTTCTCGAACACCGAGTGGCTACCCTGAAGCGGATCGAGCATTTGGTCGCAGAGCTCTTCAAGAGCGGCCAACTCAGCAGAATCGATGTCCTCGCCGCGGAGCTTGACCGCCTCGAGGCTGAAGACCGATTGGAGAAAGCGCGAGCGAAGGTCGGGGCAAGTGGGGCTGTCCCGGCCGATAACGGATCGAGCCAACTGGTCGAATTCCTGAAGCAAGACTCATGGCCGCCCCCCAACTTTCGATTTCCGGGCGCGGTCGCAACACCACCCCCGCCTGGGGAATCTCGTCCATAGACGAGATCGACACCTTCACCGACGCCATGCGCCGTGTTTTGAGCAAGGGGAGTGACTCAAGGCGCAGATGGATCACGATCCAGCTAGATCTTGCGGCCCAGTCTCGGCGCCATCCGGATTTGGGGCGCTCGGTAGGGGAACAGGGCAAATCTTCCCTACGGTCACCATGTTGCCGGGTCTCTTGAATCCCAGTGCCCTGGCGGCCCAGTCCGCCCAGTCTGAGAAGGTCACGCCGCGCCCGGTCGGCATGGCGGGGACGTCTTCCATTCGCCAGGGCCGCGCAGACAGCCAGACGCCCGATCGCAGCATGGCGAATACGATCACGCCGGCTGAGGCCAGCCGGATCAGCCGTCGACGCACGGCAAAGCGGATGCCAACCGGGCAGTCGGCGGTCAGGACCGTTCCGTCCTTCCTCCGGACCAGGCGAAGGCAGGAGCGCCCCTCCGACTTCTGGATCAAGGCGACGGCCTCGTCGGCGGTCAGGTCTGAGACGTTGTACACATGCTTCGAACACGAGTCACAATAGCGGACACGGTCATCGCCCCGCATCGCCTCCCACGTGGCTGGACACGGCGATGCAATCCGCAGGTTGTTCAGGACGGCCAGGGGTTCCATGGGTTCGACTCCGCGATCGTTTCGTACAAACCGCCCATCCTTCTGTACAACGAGCCGTGGGCTGGTTTCTTAGAATGCCGCCATTGAAAATTCGGGCCGGCTGTGCGCGCGACCGGCTCGATACGCTGCCGTTGGGAGCGATTCCACGTGTCATTCGCGCGAGTTCAGCGCCGTTGCCCGCAAGACTGGCCATTCGACTGGCCGCTGCGATCTCACCGAGACTTGATCAGCTCGAGCTCCCACCGGGCTTCCAGCCGGAAGAACTTGGCGGCCTCGGCGAACTCGCGTGGTGGCGGCGGAGCATCTGGACCGCCAGCGCGTGGGCCGGCTCGGGCGAGCGCGTCGTGCAGATCTCGGCCGTCCTCCAGCGAGGCCATGCGCTCGAAGTGTGCCCGCATCGCAGCGAACCGAGAACTTGCGCCCTCGCCCGCGCCGGCCTCGACTCGGCCCCAGCGGATCGACCAAAACGCGAGTCGTTCAGCAAGGCGGGTGTCAAAGACAGAGCGGCCCTCGGGGGGCGCACCGCCCGCGCGGGGGATCGCCAGGTACCGGCGCGCCGCCCCGTCCAGAATCGCCTGGTAGATCTGGCCGGCGGCCGCGGCCCGGTTAGTGGCCGTCACGTCCGGGCCCGCAGACTTCGACACCTCCGGCCGTCGGCTCTCGGCCTCGATCCGGAAGAACTTCGCGACGGCGACGAACTCGCGGAGCCGGGCCATATCAAGGGGCTGCGCCGGCGGGCCGGCCTGCCTGCCTGCGGGCGTCGTCCAGGAAACGGCCCGTCTCGAGCGCGCTCATCCGCTCGACGTGCGACTTAAGCGTAGCCGGAAGCGCATCCGGGCCCGCCAGTCGTGTCCCAGCTCGTGCCAACCGCACCGAGCCGTTGCGAGCCACCGCGATTCGCGAAGACGCGTCAGTGGCCGCATCGTCCTCGGCCTGCCTCCACATGTCCGACCAGTTCGCCAACCGCTCGGCGAGCGGGGCATCGAAGATGGCAGCCTCGTCGAGGCGGGCCGCGCCCGCGCGCGGGTGCCAGGTATCGGTCGACCGCCGCGTCCAGGATCGACTCGTACACTCGGCCCGCGATCTCAACCCGCTCGGCCGAAGTCACGGTAATCCCCAGGGGGTTGAGCGGTCGCTCGTACTCGACGATCTCGGAAACAACCCGGTCGATGCCCCACCCGTCGACCGGCTGGAAGAACCGCGCGACCTCGGCGAACAAGCGCGGCGGCTTCGACTCCACCGGACGCCCCTTCAGCAACCCACCCGGCTTGACCGCTTCGCGCAAGAAACGGCCGTTCTCCAGCGAGCTCACCCGGCCGAGATGATTGGACAAGGCATCGTATCGGCCGGCCAAGCTCTTCGCCGCGTTGTCCTGCGCTTCCTGCACGCGGAGCGACCACTGGCCCAACCGCTCCACGAGCTCGAGGCTAAAGAGCGCATCAAGGTCGGCCGGTCCTCCTCCCTGTCCCGGCGGTGGCATGACCCGCTGTACCCAGCCGTCCAGGATCGTCCGGTAAACTCGGCTTGCGATCTCGGCCCGCTCGGCGGCGGTCGGGTCCTTGACGGGATAAGGCGTGTACCTGCCCACTCCGTAGGCCGCGCTATAAGGACTCAATCCGGTTGGATTGCCGGCTGGTTGATTGGGTCGCGCGGTGGTCTTGGCCCCGCGCTGAGGGTCGGCGCGCGCACCGGGCCGAAGGTTTCCATGAGGGCTGCGGCGACGACCAAGACGCCGAGGCCCGCAGCCCGCCAGCGGGTCGCTCCGTGGAACCTGTCGTCCATGGGCTCGACCTCCAACGCGAAACGCCGGCCATCAGGGGCGATGTTATCGAGAGCCATGCCGTCCAATGCCTCTATACCCTAGCGGCCATGCGGAGGAACAGACGAAATCGAAATTGCCGGCAATTGCGGCGCAGTGTAATTCTTGGGCGAGGCCGGGCTTATGAAAAGCTGGCCTTGCAGCACCTCACAATTCCCGCCAGTTTTGTTGCGCGAATTGTCGTCTACAAGGCCAAGAGCGATTTTCACTCATTGGGATTGCGGACGGAGGCAAACGGCACATTGCATGGGTCGAAGCAAATCCGTGAGCCATCGTCTGCGCCCTCAGGGACTGGGACACCAATTCGTCGATTTGAATAAGGAAACCAAGAAAGCAGGAAGGAAGAAAAATGGCTTTGGAACACGAGGGCTTGACCGAGCAAATCATCGGAGCGGCGATCGAGGTGCACCGGCGGCTCGGGCCGGGTTTTCTCCCAAGAACCTGGAAGACATCCACTTCGCGGTCGTTCGCTCCCAACTGAAGGCTGTGGATAGGCAACACGGTTTACTGCTCAACTTCGCCAAGGCGACGCTCGAACCCAAGCGAGTCATTGCTCCTTGAGGCTGTTCCCGCTTTCCTGAGTTCCTTATTGAGGTCTGAGCGCGAACGTCTGCCCGAAAGCGCAACAGATTCAACGCAAACGCGCGAGCCGAAAAATGTGAGAATTACGCCCCGCTTTCATGAGCCCAGGGCGAGGTTCTCCCTCTTGGGCCGCGCGAGTTCTCGGCCGAGAGCGGGTGGAGATGCCCGTTGTAGGGGTCAATTCGCGCGTGCGGTTTATCCGGTCCAAATTGGAGCCCGTTGGAGCACATTCTTATTTTTTGGGCTGGGCCCGCGGAGGGGCGGCAGCGTTTGCTGGACGGCTTGCCGCTTGTAGCGGTTATTCGGTGCGGGCGATTTATCGGGTCGTTCAAGTTCACAGATAGGCCGTTTTCGAGCCCCCGGACGTCCCCCCCCTCACCTGGCCTTCGGCGATCCTCTCCCCGGCCCCCCCTCACCTGGCCTTCGGCCATCCTCTCCCCGGGGGGAGAGGGGGGCGACAGCACGTAGCCCGGGGCGCACACCAGCTCAGCCGGACGTCGGCAGGTCGCGGCAGGCGTCGTGCGCACATGCGATATGAATACATACAATATGCGGCCCTTTTCGAATTTCTCTAACGCGACTGAGCCGAAAACCGCGCAATGCCATGCTGGAAGTGATTGGACGCTCTGGGGATACTTTTTTTCCAATAAATAGAAGTTAGAACCATTTTGGATGACTAAATGCGACCGGCGAGGCTGCTCGTTCGAGAAAGTGGTGAGTAGAAAGTAGACCGCAGCAGAGCGGGCGACGGTTTTCTCCGATCTCCTTACTCCTTTCTCCGCTCTCCTGCTCTATTGCCGCTTCGCGGCAATTGTCAAGTTCCGAAAGAGCGGCGGAATCTGGCGTAAATTGAATCGATTCTTGTACTTCTGTGCTCATCTCGGTTTCATCGAAATTGGCTTCGTTCGTCGCATTTTCGTCGATTTCGGCGATCGCGATCATGTCGTCGCGGTGCTGCTGCACGCTGTCTGCCTTCCCGGTCCGAACTCTAATTTGGTCCAAATTCGCGACCCGGCCAACGGGCGAATGCAAGCGACACCCTTCTTTTGCACGTTGGACGCCACGGGAGCGCGTGGTTTGTAAGGCCGTCTCTACCATTGATGAGTGGCCGCTGGCAAACGCCGCCAAACTATGGGTGTCTGAAATTCTCGAGTGGAGCTGCTCAATTGCTGATGTGGCTGTTCAAGGGCTCGACCGTTCGTCGGCAGATCGCGGCAGGCGTCGCGCGCAGATGTTCTATGAATACATACAATATGCGGCCTTTTTCGATTTTCTCGAACGCGTCTCAGCCGAAAACCGTGCAAAGCTATGCTGGAAGTGATTGGCCGATCTCGGGATACTTTTTTTTGAATAAGATTATTGCGGAACCATTTCGCGCGAAATGCGGGGGCGCAAGCGAACGCCGAATCCCTGCGCATTGACCATCCATGAATGCTAAACCAACGCCGAATGTGGGTGTCTTGAAACCCCTAAGCCAACGCCGAATGTGGGTGTCTTGAAACCCGCGCCCAGCGCGGTCAACCGCCGACGGCCGAGCCGCCGACCGCGGAACCGGCTGTGCCCGGAGATCCGACACGGTGAAGGACCCGATTTCTTCAGCTCAAGAGAAGCGAGAGCGCGGTCAAGACCGACGGGAATTGTAATTGTCGCTGAAGGGAAGTGTAATTGTCGCCGATCAGCGCAGCAGTTGCCAAACGGCGATTCGCTTTGCTCCGGGCAGCCGTCATCATAATGTACCTGGCGTTTGTGCGCCGATTCGGCGTAGGGGATGTCGCGATTGATCTACTGACCTTTTTCAGGCGACTGGAACGCCGCATAGGCCAATTTCATGAAATCGCCATACAACCCGGGCTGCTCCGAGGGAAAAATCTGCGTCATGAGGACGCCGACCAGTTTCTTCTCCGGATCGACCCAGAAGCCAGTGCTGTAGAAACCGCCCCAATAGTAAGACCCAACCGCAGCCACCTGGTCCTTGTCCGCACCAGCCACAATGCCGAAACCGTAACCGAAGCGGTCAGTTGGCGACATAAACTTGAGGTCGCCAATCTGGTTGCTAGTCATTTCCCGGACGGTTTCCGACTTCAGAATGCGAGTGCCGTTCCATTGCCCGCCGTTCAAGAGCATTTGGAGAAAGCGAGCGTAATCGGCAGCGCTCGAAGTTAGGCCTGCTCCGCCGGAACAGTAGCCGCGCTGCCCCCGGTAGGGGCAGGTAACGCAGTAAACTAGCTCCCCCTTCGTTGACGTTGCGGACAGGGGACTGATACCACTGTACACCGGTTCCTCGCCGACCCGGCGGATGCGCTTGTCCGGTCCCGGTTCGTAAACAACGGCGAGACGGCCGGTCTTGTCGGTAGGCAGATCGAAGTAAGTGTCGTTCATGGCGAGCGGCTCAAAGATCCGTCTGCGCATGAAAAATTCAAGATCCTGGCCGGAGATCACCTCTACCAGCCTGCCCAGCACGTCGGTGGACAGGCTGTATTGAAAGGCGCTCCCCGGCTGATGGAGGAGCGGCAATGAGGCCAGTCGACGCACGTTCTCGGCCATGGTGAAGGGGGGACGAGTAAGCCCGTCGCAGATGTCGGCCTTGTGATAGAGCTCGGCGAAAGGTTTCTCCGCCATGAAGCGATAGGTAAGGCCCGAGGTGTGCGTTAGCAGGTCGTGGATAGTAATCTCCCTGCTGGCGGGAACGAGTTTGGAATCGCCTCCGGATCCCGGCATCAGCACCTTTGGATTCTTGAACTCGGGAAGATAGTTGGACACCGGATCGGTAATCCTCAGCCGACCGTCGTCAACCAGGATCATGACGGCGACGCTGGTCACCGGCTTGCTCATCGAGGCAATGCGGAAGAGTGTGTCGGTTGTCATCTCCTTGCCAGCTTCGACGTCCTGAAAGCCCTTTGCCCGGAGGTAACCGAGCTTTCCGTCGCGAGCGGGCAGGGCCACCGCTCCAGCAACTTGTTTGCGCTCGACCGCTTGCTGGAGCAGAACATCGATCTGCTGTCGCGCCGTAGAAGAGAGCCCGGCTTCCTGTGGCGTTACTTTCGCCGGGGACTGGCCGTGGGTAGTGAGGGTAAGCAGCGCGGGCAGGCAGAGAACCAGTAGCCAGCGTGTCTTAGGGAAAGTCGGCATGGAAGGCTTCCTTTGATGTTCCGTCTTCACTTGTGCGCAAGATACGCTCCCCTTTGGGACTTGCTCAGCAAACTGATTTGCCGAGCGCTCACTCCATGGTCGAACGGGCCAGGACGAAATCGACACACGGAGCAGAATATCTCAAAAGAATTGCTAAGAAGTCAATGTCTCGACCTTGCCGATCAACGCTTGCG
>CAWHMZ010000025.1:0-132180 GCA_963830625.1 uncultured Isosphaeraceae bacterium
GACACGACGCGCGCCGACCATTTTTCCTCCTATGGATATTCGCGAAATACCACGCCGAACGTCGATCATTCGCGAAGCACGGAGTGGTTTTCGAAAATCCGCCATCTCGGCATCAAGCTGGACGTTGCCGGGCATGGCTTCAATGTTTACCAGCCTTTTGCCGCACCAGCACGGCGCCGGCGCGGACATCCCTTTGGGAAATCGGCCGAGGACGTTGGCGGAAGTCCTTCGCACAGACGGCTACGAAACGGCGGGGTTCAACGCCAACCCGGGCTATGGGGCAGTTCCCTGGGGGCTGGCCCGGGGGTTTGAAACTTATTCCGATTGCACGACCACGTTGGGCTACGACCTCGATGCTTCCCGCATCGGCCGCGACCTCGTCGAACCTTTTACGGAGGAGTTGTTCCACCGCAGTCGCATTAACCAGTTCACCGCCCGCCAACTGAACGAGCGGGTTTATCACTGGTTCAATCACCGCTCCGACCGGCCGTTTTTCCTCTTTCTCAATTACAACGATGCGCATGACACTTACGAAGTTCCCTCACCCTACGATCGTTACTCTGGACCAGTCTCCGAAGAGACCAAGCATTTGTTGCCCGAAGAGGCCAAGCTTCTGCTGCCGGCGGCGAAGTATGGTCGCATCGAGCTCTCCGCCGACCAGCGGGAAAGGTTAATCGCCGCCTATGACGATGCCCTGAGATACATCGATAGCCAGGTGGCAGAGTTGCTGCGATTCCTGCGGCGTTTCCCGAATGGTCCAACACCTACGTCATCATCACTGCCGACCACGGGGAGGCATTTGGCGAGCATCACGCCTATACTCACGGCTGGGATCTGTATCGCGAGGTCGTGCACGTGCCGCTCATCGTCGCGGGCCCTGGTGTTCCCGCCGGCCGCCGCATCTCCCACATCGCTCAGACGCGCCAGATCTTCCCAACCGCGTTGGAATTGGCAGGGATCAAGGCAGATATTCTGCGCCGCTCCAGCCATTCTCGCTTGTGGAATCCTGATTACAAGCCGCTTTGAAGTTCATCCTCGAAGGGAACGGGCACCCATCAGGAATTGGTCATTCCGTGGGGCCCTGAGGTACGCGGGCCGTACGCAGCCGAGCAGAGCATGGTACGCCATCCGATGAAGGAAAATGAGACACGCGTCGCTCAAAATGTTCATGCCGACGCTCAACAAGATTTGCGACATCGAGCTAAAGTCTCGAACGGGATCGAGACGGTGATCATGGGCGACGGTTCAACGCGCTCGCTGTTGCGTGTGGAGCAGACGACCAAGGTCGACGGCAAGCCCAAGCCCGAATTCGACATAAAAGTGTGGGTTGACTCCGATGGGCAGGTTCTCAAGCAGGAGCAGGACCTCCTGGGCGGCTACATTCAATATCGCACGACCAAGAAGGCCGCTCAGTCTCCGGGCGGGCCGTTCCAGTTCGACTTGATCGCGGGGACAGTGATCAAGATCGCTTCGACGATCACCAACCCCGACAGGACGCGGAACGTGCAGTATCGGATCACGCTGTCGGACGGCGATCCCGCCCAGCGTGATTCCCAGCGATTCACGCCAGACCGTCACGCCGGAAGGGGACAAGAAGTCGGCGATTCTCGAGGTCAGGAGCTTGGGGCCCTCGGACGGCGAGCCCGCCACGGGAGAAGTCGATCCCAGTACCTTCGAAGTCCAATGTGCTTGTTACGAGCGACGACAGCCAGGTACGAAGCTTGGCCGTCGAGGCCACGCGCAATGTCGTCGACCCATGGGAAAAAGTCGTGAGGATCGTTAACTGGGTCAAGAAAAACGTCACCGACAAAAACTTCAACGTCGGGTTCGCCGCCGCCAGCGAAGTCGCGCGCAACCTCGCGGGTGATTGCACCGAACATTCCGTGCTGGCCGCGGCCATGTGCCGCGCCTGCGACATTCCCGCTCGGGTCGTCATCGGGCTGGTTTACGAACCCAGGAAGCTCAGAGGGTTTGGTTATCATATGTGGGTCGAAGTCTACGTCAACCGGCGCTGGGTTGCCGTCGACCCCACGTGGGACCAGACCTCAGTCGACGCGGTTCACATCAAGATTTCCGACTCGAGCCTGGAAGGCGTTTCGCCGTTCGAGGCGTTCATGCCGGTCGTGCGCGTCATGGGTAAGATGCAGATCGAGACGCTCGAGGTCCGCTAAGCTGGCGTGCGGAATACTCGACGACCAGCGAGCCCGGCGCGGCGGCGCCCGTGTCACGTTTTTGTTGCGCGGCAACGGCTTTCCCCCCCTTGCGAAGGGGGGGCACGGGGGGGCGAGGGGGCAAGCCTCGGCGCCCGCCGGGAAACACGCCCGCGCCACCCCCCTGCGTCCCCCCTTCGCAAGGGGGGAAAAAACACTGCGCATCGCCGAACGGCGCAAGAATTCCGGCAGGAACGACACGTGGCGCCGAGACCAGCCCTTCATCACTCCACTGTTAAGCCGGGCGCATGCGCCAGCCCGAGTGCAGTCCGTGCGAACCCACTGCACAACCAACGAATTCCGTCCTAGGCACACTTGCCGGCTCGACCAGCACAGCAGTACACTTCCAGAAAGAGTGGCCGCAAGGGCGCGAATCGAGCGTCTACAATTCGGAAGGAGCCAAGATGAGGCCGCGGCGAATCGTCTCCTCGGTGCTGACCGTCGTGGCGACGCGGTCGCTTGCGCGGGCGGCCACTTCGGTCAGGAACCCGCTCGACCGGCACAGGCTGCCGGTACAGGCCCCAGTTCAGCCGCGCAGACCGGCACCCGCCAGAGCGTGCCGGCCGCGACCCAGGGCAACGGTGGCGGGGTGATCGTCCGGCCCGACGTGTTCCTGTCGATTGCCTGCGATCGAACCCGCTGACGGCAGCCTATCCGATAACGGTTTCGCTCCAGAAGGGCGTGGTGGTGCTCTCGGGCCGAGTGGGCACCAAACCGGTTCACGACGCGGCGGTGCGGATGGCGATCGACGTGGGGGTGCGGTTTCGCGACGATTTGGTCATCGACACGGGCATGGCCCACCTCGCGGCCGACGGCGCGGTCGCCGGCGGGTCGGCGCCGTAATCACGCCGGCGGCGCCGGTCGCCCAGGGCAACTTGTCGTCGTTCCCGTACGTGTATCCGCCCCCCTTGATGGGCCGGGTCGATGACCCGTTTTTCGGCTTCGTTCCGCCGCTGGTAAGCTTCCCGCCGTGGTGGTCGCGCCGCAATCAGGGCAATCAGGGCGTGGCCATGGTCCCGCCGCGACGGGACCCGGCCGCCGCTGCACCCGCCACGGCGCACCGCCGGCTGCGGCGACCGCCTGCCGCGACCAGCCGCCGCCGACCGCGGCGGCTGGCGGCCGCTGGAAGTCGACCCGGTACTCGGGCAAGTCGAGGTCAGCGTCGACATCGCCGGCCAGGTTTTCTTGCGCGGGTCGGCCGTGAGCGAGCAGGCTGCGCGCGACATCATCGAGGCCGCGCGTAGCGTGCCGGGGGTGACGCGGGTCGACAGCCAACTTTCGGTGGTCCCCCGCCGCGCCGACGCGACGGCGCCATCTCCTCCACCTCTGCCTCCGCCTCCGCCTCCGGAGCCGATGATCGCCCCGGACGCACCGGCAGGCGACCATCCCAAGACGCCGGTGCCGGCCGCCGGCCAACCCAAGCCCGCCGTACCCACGTTGCTGCGCACGGTGCCCGCGCCCGCCGGGCCCGCAGCCCTTGATTCGCAGGAGCTCACCCGCAGAGTGGTCGGCGCGCTCGAGGGCCGGCCCGTGTCGGCAACCCTGCCGGTGAAGGTACGCTCCTTCGGCGGCACCGTCACGCTTTCGGGCAAGGTGCCCACCGCGTACGAGGCCATGGTCGTCTACCGCGCCGTTCAGCAGACGCCCGGCGTCGACGATATTGTCGACATGCTGGAGTTCACCGTGCCCGACGAGAACAACGCCAACCCGCTGGTCCGATTGGGCCGGCCGGAAGACGTCGAGCCGTACCTGGCGGCACAGATTCGCCGCCACGTCGGCGAACTTGCGCGCCTCGAGGGGATCCGGCGCGCGGCGATCGGGTCGAGCTCCGCGGCAAGTTGCTCCACGCCGCCGATGGCGAGCGCCTGCTGGCAACCCTACGGTCGATTCCCGTCCTCCACGGCTTCCGTCTGGATACCGAGTTCTCGGCCGAATAGGCTCGGGCAACATTTCCCACGATTTGACCACGCAACTGACGCCCGCACCGCGAAGCCATCCGGCAACGAGTGCCACCGGCACTTGCTGATCGGCGGCGCGATTTCAATCGGTGTTCGCAAGATGGGCAAATTGTAACGGCACTTGCGCGATCGAGGTCTCAATTGACCGAAGATCTTGGCGAACTTTGATCTTGATTGGTTCTGTACAACGCACGTAGGATGAGCACCGCTTTTTGGCAGAGCCAAGGCGTTCAAACTGTTGTCATCGATTCTTGTTCTGACTGACCGACCTCAAGATGCCTCAGAATCGAGGAGAGGGTCAGGAACGCATGATCGCCGACAAGGACGGAGGCATTGTCGCGATGCCTTCGGAGCCGTTCGCTGCTCGTGGGATCATCGCGCCGGCTGACCGTTCTGCCGACTCCGCTCGAGTCGGCCGTCGAGCGAACGAGCGAGTGGCTGCTCAAGCGCCAGCACGACGACGGATACTGGATCGGCGAGCTCGAGGGTGACACGATCCTCGAGTCGGAGTACGTGCTGCTTGATGGCCTTTCTGGGACGAGAAAGCGACCCGGCGTGCGCGGCGTGCGCGCGATACATCCAAGACCATCAATTGAGCGATGGCGGCTGGTCGATCTATCCCGGCGGTCCGACGCGACGTGAGTGCCTCGGTGAAGGCGTACTTCGCACTCAAGCTGGTCGGCGTCTCGCCGGACGAGCCGGCGATGGCGCGGCGCGCAGGCGATTCTCGATCGCGGCGGTGCGCAACACTGCAACAGCTTCACGCGCTTTTACCTGGCGCTCCTGGGACAGATCGGCTACGACGAATGCCCGTGTGTGCCGCCGGAGCTGGTGCTCATCCCGTCGTGGTTGGGCTTCAGCTTGAGTGCGATGTCGGCGTGGACGCGCACGATCGTGGTGCCGCTGTCGATCATGGCGTATCACAAGCCGGTGCGGACACTGCCGCCCGAGCGGGGAATCGCCGAGCTGTTCGCGAGCGATCGCGCCCGGCCGCACGCGGCGCACGACTCGGTGGCTCTCCTGGACCAACTTCTTCCTGGGGGTCGACCAGGTCCTCAAGGTCCTCGATCGCTGGTTGCCGGCGGTGTGCCGCCGGCCGGCGGTTCGCGCGGCCCATCGCTGGATGCTCGACCATTGCCGACGACACCGACGGCTTGGGCGCGATCTTCCCGCCGATGGTCTACTCGATCATCGCGCTGGTGCTCTTTGGGGTACGACCTCGATTCGCCCGATGTGCAATGGGCGATGGAGCAGCTGGACGGTCTGCGGATCGCAAGGAGACGATCGCATTCGCGTGCAGCCCTGCCTTTCGCCGGTGTGGGACACGGCGATTGCCACGATCGCACTGGCCGACGCGCGCTGTACCCGCCGAGCACTCGCCTACAGCCGCGCAGTCGAGTGGCTGCTGTCCAAAGAGGTGCGCAATCCCGGCGACTGGCAGACGCGCCGCCGCGGCGTCGAGCCGACGGGCTGGCACTTCCAGTTCCATAACGCGTTCTACCCCGATCTCGACGACACGGCCATGGTGCTGCTCGGCCTTGCAGCGATCGCCGCTCGGCGGCGAGCCCGCGGTCGAGGCGGCCACGCGCCGCGGGATCAACTGGCTCTTGTCGATGCAGAATCGCGACGGCGGCTGGGCAGCCTACGACGTCGACATCGACAACCAGGTGTTGACCCAGCTCCCGTTCGCCGACCACAACGCCATGCTCGACCCGAGCTGCGCCGACATCACGGCGCGGGTGCTCGAATTGCTCGGCACGCTCGGCTACAAGTGCGACGACTCGTCGGTCGCCAGGGGCTCGATTATCTCTGGCGCACCCAGGAACCCGAGGGGTGCTGGTACGGCCGGTGGGGGGTCAACTACATCTACGGAACGTGGCAGGTGCTTCAGGGTTTGAAGGCGCTCGATTTTCCGATGGATCACCCGGCGATTCGCAAGGCGGCGCCCTGGCTGGAAAGCGCTCAGCAGCCCTGCGGCGGCTGGGGCGAAAGCTGCTAGAGCTACGACGAACCCGCGCTGAAGGGACAGGGCGAGCCGACTGCATCGCAAACGGCCTGGGCCACTCTCGGGCTGATCGCCGCCGGGCGCGCGCTTTTCGCCTGCCGTGCGCCGCGGCATCGATTACCTGATCGAGCACTCAGCTTGCCGACGGCTCGTGGGACGAGCCTCAGTTCACCGGCACCGGCTTTCCGCGAGTCTTCTACCTCCGCTATCATCTTTACCGGGTCTATTTCCCGCTCATGGCTCTGGCGCGCTACCGGACGGCGGTCGAGCGCCGGCTCGGCCAATCAGGCCCTGCGCTGGCGTGCCGGATTCCCGCGCAGCCGGTCTCGCTCGATTGTTGAAGTCCGGCGGCGCAGAGCCGTGATCTTTCCCGCAGTGTTTCCGTCCCCGTGCGGGGATGCGGGCCTTGGTGGCATTTCCCTTCCTTCCCGATCGCAGGCGCCGCGCCCTTGACCAGCCGGCGCGTTTGGAGGAGCTCGAGGCCCATGCTTTTCCCATTGCCGATGACCAGCCGAATCGCCGGCTATGTCGCGCGCAGC
Source organism: uncultured Isosphaeraceae bacterium (assembly GCA_963830625.1). Classification (GTDB taxonomy): domain Bacteria; phylum Planctomycetota; class Planctomycetia; order Isosphaerales; family Isosphaeraceae; genus CAWHMZ01. The sequence goes on from CAWHMZ010000025.1 coordinate 6,713, forward strand.
GCCTCTCGGGTGCCAAGAAGTTCCCCATGGTGCTGATGCTCGAGCCGCTGCACGCGTGCAACTTGACGTGCACCGGCTGCGGCCGGATTCGCGAATATGAATCGACGATCAAGCAAAAGCTCATCGATCGACGAATGCCTGGCTGCCGTCGACGAGTGCCCTGCGCCGGTGGTGTCGATCTGCGGCGGAGAACCGATGATCTATCCCGGCGATCGGCGAGCTGGTGGCTCGAATCCAGGAGCGCAAGCGGGCAGTCATCTTGTGCACCAACGGGATGTTCATTCGCAAGAAGCTCGGCGAATTCAGACCCAGCCACACGTTCTTTTTCAACGTGCACATCGATGGCATGCGGCAGACGCACGACATTGCGGTCGAGCGCGAGGGGGTCTTCGACGTCGGCCGTCGACGGCATCAAGGCCGCGAAGGAGGCCGGCTTCCTTGTTTGCACCAACACGACGGTCTTCAAGGAAACCGATATGACCGAGCTCGATAGCCTGTTTGCCTATCTCACATCGCTTGGCGTCGATGGCTTCATCATTTCGCCCGCCTACAGCTACGCCGCGGTGCACTCCAAAGAGATCTTCATGAGCCGCGACGACATCAAGGCCAAGTTCCGCGCCGCTCAAGACATGTTCCGCAAGTACCGCTTCCATTCCTCGCCGATCTACCAGGAATTTCTCACCGGCGAGCGCGAAATGCAATGCACGGCGTGGGCTAGCCCCACGCGCAACATCAAGGGCTGGAAGGGGCCGTGCTACCTGATCACCGATACCCACCATGCCACGTTCGACGACCTCTTGAACAAGACCGACTGGAACAACTATGGTTACGGGAAGGATCCCCGGTGCGAAGATTGCATGGTGCACGTCGGCTACGAAACGTCGGCGGCGGTGGGCGTGAATTCGCGGCTGGGCGACACGTTGAAAATGATCAAATGGCAACTCAGCTAAATGGCCTTGCGTGGATTCCGGGAGGGCGAGGCTCCCGCCGAGCCGGATATGCGAGCGGCTCGCCGGGAGGCTCGCCCTCCCAGGATTGCGAAACACGACTTCGGGTGAGCAGCCGCTTGTGCAATGGATGAGCATGCAACGACGGGGCAGCGTTCCGGACGGCTGGGCGTGCGGGGTGGCGCCTCCGCCGCTCCCCGCCGACGTTGGCATCGTGGCCGCGCTGCCGATCGAGGTCGGTGACCTGATCGACGGCCTCAGGAAGGTTTGGAAGTATCAGACGGCCAAGCTGCCGTTAGTCGAAGGTGAGCACCAGGGGCGGATAGTAGTGGTGGCTGTCGGCGGGGCGGGACGGGACGCCGCCCGGCGCGCGGCCGATGTACTCATATCCGGCCACCGCCCACGCTGGATCTTGTCGGCGGGATTTGCCGGCGGCATCAACCCCGCGCTGGCCCGCAACGAACTGGTCCTCGCGCACGAAGTGATCGATACCGAAGGCACGCTCCAGGCGATCGAAGTGCCACCGCAGGTTGCCGAGAGCGTCCGCCACAAGACGGGCCGCCTGCTCACGCTCGACCAGCCCCTGCTTGCGCTCGGACCAGAAGGAAGAGGTCGGCAGGGCCCACCACGCCGACCTGGTCGACATGGAGACCTCGGCGGTCGCATCGCTGTGCCAGGAGAAGGCCGTCCGGTTCCTGTCGATCCGCGTGATCAGCGACGACGCCTCCAGCGATCTGCCGCCCGAGGTTGCCGCGCTGGTCGCTCGTTCCGGCGGCTATCAATTCGGGGCGGTGATGCGCGCGGTTTGGCGGCGGCCATCGAGTGTCAGAGATTTCTGGCGTCTCTACGAGCGGGCGATTGAGGCGGCCGCCTCGCTAGCGCAAGGTGTGCGGCGCTGCCTTGACAACTTGCCGCCGTGAAAAGCGGGCACCGCGCGTTGGCAGGGCGAGCCGGTGGAGACCTTCGGTTGCGCGGCGGGCGGGGTCAGGAGACCTGGCAGGGTGAGCCGGTGGAGACCTTCGGTCGCGCGGTGGGCGGGGTCAGGAGACCCGCGCCCAACACTTGCGCGCGGGTGGGGTCGGGAGACCCGCGCCCAACACTCGCGCGCGTGGGCGGGGTCAGGAGACCCGCGCCCAACAGTCGATTCACTCGCGTTCTTCGCGAAACTTCCGTTGCCGCTCGATGTCGGTGCTTTCCTGGGTGACTTCGCGCGCGGGATCGAGGGGTCGCCAGCCCACGAGGAACGATTCAGACCGCGCTTCTTTTGCCGTGTCGGCGGGCGCGGCCGATTGGGGATAAACATGCCTTTGGCGGGCGATGTCCCAGAAGCTGGGGTTGCCTTCGGGGTCTGTCGATTCGGCCGCGTCAATGATCCACTCGATCTCGGCCGCCTCGCCCGGCGCCGCCTGCACCGCAAGCCGCGGAATGCCCTGCGTGTTGGCCTCGATCCGACTGGGATCGAGTCCCGCCTCGATCAGCCATCGCTTGGCCCGCTCGAGAGTCTCGACATGAGCAAACTGGTGAGTGACGTATCGCACTTTCTCAATCCTCCACTGTTGAGCGCAGCCCATCGCCAGAGCACGCTGGAACCGGGGCGATTACTGGGCCTTTTCCGCGGTCTTGGCCGCCTCGGTCCCCGTGCTCGGTGCAAGCGACTGGCGCACCGGCGGCGTGGCGCTGAACGCACGGGTGGCTGCCGCTGTCGCCGAGGGTTTGGCCAGCAGGCTCTCGACCCCCATCGTCGCCAGGCCCGAAAGTACGAGCAAGGTCGCAACGCCCAAACCGAAGGCATGCCAGGGATGAAACCGGTAAATCAGCGTGAAGACCCCAAACCAGACGACGCCCTGCAACACCGTCCAGGCGATGTTGGTGGTGAACATCGACTCGAAGGTCGCCGGGAAGCCGGATTTTCGGAGCATCGTGAGCAGCGCGGCCAGCAAAAACGAGCCTCCCGCCACCTTGAGCCCGGCTCGGGGCGTAATCTCGTCGTAAAGCTGGTCCTGCGCGATTTCAACGACGACAAAGCAGCCGACGAACAGCACGAGCCAGTAAATGAGGAGCGGCCACACAATCGCTGACATAGCCCTGCAATCCACGTCAAAGCCGGTTGCCGGATGAGTCCGCAACTTATATTCCAATCCTAACCCACGCCGCCGTCACAAGCCACCACCGCCTGGCCGTTTTCCTTCGATCTGCTATCATCAGGGTGCTGCTCTGCTGCCGTATCCGTCGATTCCGGCCCGAGACGCGACCGATGATTCGCTTGAGCGCTTTCGCCGACGAGATCTCACAAAACCCCGCCGAACAGATCGAGGTGCTGTCACGGCACGGAATCCGCCACATCGAGTTCCGCGCGATCCATGCGACCAATGTTCTCGATTTGACCGACGCGCAGCATGACGAGTTCCGCGGCCTGCTTCGGTCACACGGGTTTGGCTTGAGCGCGATTGGCTCGCCGATCGGCAAAGTGCGCATCGACGAGCCGTTTGACGAGCATCTGTGGCGCTTTGAACGCGCCTTGGACCTGGCCGAGTACTACGCGGCACCGCGGATCCGGGTCTTCAGCTTCTACATGCCGCCGGGCGACGATCCGTCGATGCACCGAACGGCGGTGCTTAGCCGGATGACCGAGCTGGCCCGGCGCGCGGCCGAACGCGGCATCACCCTTTTCCTCGAAAACGAGAAGGGAATCTACGGCGATACCGCGGCCCGCGTGGTTGACGTGCTCGAATCGGTGAGCTCGCCATTCCTGGGCCACGCGTTCGACCCGGCCAATTACCTTGAGGTCGGGCAATCGATCGACGAGGCGTGGACGCGCCTGCGCCCGTTCGTGAACCACTTCCACGTCAAGGACTACGACGACAAGACCCACCGTAACGTGCCCGCCGGCGCCGGCAATGGGCAGATTCCGCGGCTCCTTGCCGATGCAGTCGCTACCGGCTACGACGGCTTCTGCGTGCTCGAGCCGCACCTCGTCGTCGCCGAGGCCTCGTTTGGATTCACCGGCCCCGAGCGATTCGCCGATGCGGCCAATGCGCTCAAGCGAATCCTCGATGAGCGGTCGATTCCTTACGCCTGAGACAGGCGATGGGAATTGTTCCTCCGCAGGGCCATCGACGAGCCCACAACCGGTTGAGTTTCAGTGCTGGTCGCCGCGCCGATCGGCTCCGATGTCTGACACTTGTAGCACTCGCGGCGACTCTGGGTTAGAATGTCGGGGTCACCCGGTTGATTCAAGCGTTGTGACCGGAGTTTGTGGTTCATGGTTGCGCAAGAACGAACAACCGAGCCCTCGGCAGCGACAGCCGCTGCGCACCCTTCGCGCCTGCGGCGCTGGGCGGCGCGGCGAGCGCGCCAATTGTTGTGGGCCGGAGCTATCTTCGCGATCGCCCTCGTCGTGACCACGGTCGGCGTCTTGATTTGGCGTTGGTCAGGCTTGATCGGGCTGCCCGACGTCGGCGACCCGTTTGATGTCGATGCGCTTCGTTCATTCCGGATTCCGGAGGACCAGGATGCCATGGTGCTTTTCCGGGAGGCGGAGGCCAAGCTCAGCCGGATGCCGGCGTTACCGCTGGACGTCATGAGAGCGCAGCGAAAGGGTGCCATCGGCTGGTCGCAGGCCGACCCAAAGCTGCGCGATTGGGCGCTGGCAAACCGCGCGGCGCTCGATTTATTCCGGTGCGCTGCGGAACGGCCCGATGCAATGGTCCATCCTCCAGAGCAATGGGCCGGCGGCAGGCTCAGGGATTTGAACGTGTCATCGTTTTCACAACTGACGCTGCTCGAGGCCTCGCGTCTGGAGGAACAAGGAGACCTGGCCGGGGCGTGGCGCCGGTATCGCGCGCTTCTGCTCATGAAGATGCACATCATGCGCCGAGCGTCGGTTTTCCAGCGGTTTATAAACGACATGGTCACTGACCAGTTGAATCCGTGCATCACCTCCTGGGCCGCCGATCGGCGAACCGCGGTGCCGCTCTTGCGGCAGGCGCTGGCCGATGTTCTGGCTCAAGAACCGAAACCCGAGTGGGATGTCTTCTCGCTGACGATCGACTACATGGACATGATGGGCGAGCTCAACCGACCCGACGGGTGGCTCCAGACCGGAATGGAGCACGAGCTTGATTATCGAATCGGTGACGAGAAGCTGCCACCGAACCTGGCGGGCAACCTCTATGCGGCGCGGCGGTTTCTTCTCAACGAACCGCGCGCAGCCGCCGCGTTCTGCGCCTCGCATTTGCCAATTGGCTGGCGCATGCCGGAAACACAAGCAAGTCGAATGATAAGCCCGCGCTGATCGCAACGATGTACACAGACCGGAATACGAGCCTGCCGTTCTATGCTGACAATTCAAACGCGTCCGGCAGTAAGAGCTTGACGCTCGACAAACTGGCCGAATGGCTGTTCACGACGCACGACGCGAAAAACCTCCTGCACGGACGACTTTGGCCCGGGATCAGAGTATCCGAGAAACGTCACCACGCTGACTTGGTCATCCTCCTGGCCGAAGAGCTCTATCGCCGTGAGCATGGCGCGGCACCGCCGTCTGAGAGCGCGCTCATCGGGCCGTACCTGGATCATCTACCGGATGACGGGTCGTCGGAGCTCGATGGTGGGTCAGCGAAACGGGTGGTCGAACAGAAGGCGCCGGTGCCGATCGGGTCGCCTTGACCGGTTCAGGAACGGAAGCTGATTCTCGTTCAGCACCCATCCGGATGGTAATCGAGAGCCACTGCGAGGTCTCCGTCCTTCCGCAGACCGTCCGCGGGACGCGCCTCGTTGCGTCCAGAGTCGCGCGACTGACGCTCGACGGTCAGCCGCACGCGCTCGCCATCGACCAGCGCGGGGCGTTTTGCCGGGACAAACACCCCATTTTCAAACGACGCGTCGACTTTCAAGCTCATCGTGATCCTCGACATTCAATGCCCTTCGTTCCAGTCAAGCGTTGGCGACGGCAACGATTCTGCCGCCTCCGGCCCAAATCGCGCCCGATTCATCTATCGTCCCGACCGCCGCGCCGATCCAGATCTTTCCAGGCTGGCAGCGACTGTCCGACACTTGTAGCAATCACGGCGACACCGGGTTAGACTGGCGGGATGACCGTACCTGCTCGAATGTTTTGATGGGAGTTCGTCGGTCATGCTCACGCAGCAACAAACAACCCAGCTCGCGCCCGCTTCTCCCGCCGTTCAGTGTTCACGGCTGCGGCGCTGGGCGGCACGCCGCGCTCAGCAATTTTTATGGACCGTGGCGATTCTGGCCGTCGTGCTACTTGTGATCACGGCGGCCGTTCTGGTGCGGCGCTGGTCGGGCTTGATCGGGCTTCCCGACATCGGCGACCCATTCGATGTGGCGGCGTTTCGCGCGTTCGGCGTTCCGAAGGACCAGGACGCCTTCGTGCTCATCCGGCAGGCGGAGGTGAAGCTGAGCCAAGTGCCGGCATTGCCGCCCGTGGTCAGCCAAGCGCAACTGCGACTTGCCGTCGGCTGGTCAAAGGCCGACCCGAAGCTGCGCGATTTTGTGGCGGCGCACCGTGAGTTGCTCAAGCTGTTCCGACGCGGCGCGGAACGACCGGATGCCGTCATCCATACCAGCGACGAATCGGGACGCAGGCAGACTCTTCTCAACCTGGGGCTGCTTGTCCACATGGTGCTCCTCGAGGGCTCCCGGCTTGAGGAGCAGGGTGACATGGCGGGCGCCTGGGGCTGGTATCGGTCTGTTTTACTGATGAAAACTCACGTGATGCGCCGTGGGTCGATTTTCCAGCGATACGATAGCGAACTGGTCACCGAAGGGCTGAACACGCGCATCGCCTCGTGGGTCGCCGACCGCCGAACGGAGGTTCCGCTGTTGCGAAAGGCCCTGGCCGAGGTTCTCGCCCACGAGCCGAAGGCCGATTGGGATGTTTTCTCGCTCAAGCTCGACTACCTCGACATGATGGCCGAGCTCGACACACGCAACGGACGGTTTGAAACCGGAAACGGCGAAGATCTCGACCATTGGATCGGCGGCGAAAAGTTGCCGCCGAACCTGGCAGGACTGCTTCATACAGTGCGCCGATTCGTGTTCAACGAACCTGAGCGCAGCCGGCGCGTGCTTCGCCTGGTATTCGCCAACTGGCTGGCACACGCCGGACACGGGCAGCGACAAGATTGTCACGGTTCGGTGGTGGCCACGTTTCGAGACAAGCTGAGCCCCAGCCTGTCATTTTATGATGAAGACCCTCGCGCGGCGTCGGGCAAGAAAGGCTTGCCTCCCGAGGACGTGGCCGAATGGCTTTTCACCACGCGTGACGCCGCGGCGCTTCTCTCTTTCTGGGAGTGGCCGGCGATCGGGGTTACTGAGAAACGTCACTACGGCAACCTGGTGTTCCTCCTGGCGGAGGAGCTTTATCGCCGCGAGCACGGAGCACCCCCGCCGTCCGAACGCGCGCTCATCGGGCTGTACCTCGACCACTTGCCCGACGACGGCTCCGCCGAGCTCGACAACGGGCCAGCGCGGCGCGTTGTGGTGGAAGGGACGAACGCCGGGCCGGTCGGCCCGCCGTGACCGGCGGTAACATCGCGCCGTGCAACGCTCCGCTACAGCGCAGCTCGCGCAGAAAGCGGAACGTAAATCCGAGGCTGGTCGCGGTATTGTTCCTGCGTGATTCCAAACAATAGCTCGGCCACATCGGTCCCCACGCGCTCGGCGTATGCGCGGTCGGCCAGAAATCGCCTCTTGTTCGCCAGAGTTAAGACCGGGAGATGGTTGGGCTTCCATGAGTCTCGAAGCGTTGCCTCAAGAGAGTCCGCGTCGTCTTCGTTGCGATTTTCCGTAAACAGCACCCACCCTTCCGCCTGACAGCGATTCCACAATGACCGGTCATCCAGGTCACGCGGCAGTTGAACGTCGGCGAAAGTGAGAAAGCGTACGTCAACCTCCACAAGGACAACCCAAAGGCCCAGCGCTTCGAGGACACGCTGGAGGACTTCGAGGTGTCCCTCCACATTCACATCGGCGAGTAGACCCTGCATCTCACGAACCTTCGGTGGACGGCGAGCCCCTTTGCTCGAGCCACTCTCGGAATGTGGGAAATCGTGCGCCATTCCCGCGCGTTTCGGACTTCACGCCGACGGAAATCTCGCCGGCTTCGACGCGTTCCCGCTCGGCAAGCCACTCCTTGAACGCCAGGAATTCGGCGTGGGTCTTCTTGGCTGCCTCAATCACCTCCGGAGGATTTCCAGCCGCCATCCGGGCCTCGATCTCAGTGTGCTTCGCCCAGACGCTTTGGTAGTTGTTGAGCACATAAGCGCGGGCGGCCGCCACTTGGTCCGGTGTCAACTCGTAGAGCCGACATACGTCGGCCTCGGTCACAGCCGGGTCGAGGAAGTCCGGGAGCAAGTTGTAAACCGTGATCCGCGTCCCGGCAATTTCTGGGCCACGGCCCCGGTCGTGGAGCAAGCTAGTCGCCATAACGTGCCTCCCGTCTTGGGCGCTTGGTTTTCAGTTTAATGATAACAGACGCGTCGACTTCGCGTCCCCCCAGCATGATTTCCGGCCCTAAGGCATCGGACACGCATTACTTGCCGACGGATTCGATGCGCTCGAGCAGTGACGAGAACCTGGGTTCTGTCTTGAGGATCGCCAGGTCCGGCTCGGTGGCCAGCACAAACCGGTCGCGGTAGCCGGCGGCGAGCGCCGACTCGATCGCCTCGAGCGCGAGAGAGAGGTCGCCGCGACGAACCAGGTCGTCGACGTCGCCAGCCGCGGAGACAGCCAACGACCGTGCCAGAGGAAGGAGCAGCGCGGGCCGCTTCTGGGAACGCCGCAAGATCTCGTCGGCCTTGCGCCGGGCTTCTTCGTGCTTCCTCAAGCGCGCCAGAACCAGAACATGCGCTGCTTGCCGGGGCAAGTTGCCCGGCTCGAGCTGTGCCAGCTCGGCACGGACAATCAAGGCTGCGTTCAGTTGCTCATCCGCCGCATCTTGCTGGCCGCGTCGCGCCAGGCACGCACCGAGCCGCTCGTGGGCATCGGCCGCACCGAGTCGCCTGGCCGCGTCGTTTGGAGAGCGTGCCAGCGCGGCCTGCGCATCGCGCAGCGCCCTGCTGTACGCCTTTTCGGCGTCGTCGATTTTGCCGAATCGCGCCAGCGCGTCGGCGTAGCTTCCAAACACGTCGGCAAGGTCGCTGCGAAAGCTGAAATCGTTGGGGAAGCGGCTGGCGAGTTCTTCGCAGATCTGAATCGCCTGCTCGAAGTGCTCGTGAGCCGGGGGCCACTGGCCCTGGTGGGAAAGCGCGATCGCCAGCCAGAGCTCGGTCTCGGAGAGATAGCTCCGCGCCGAAACGTTGCGCGGCTCGGCCTCGGTCCACGCCGCCCGATCGGCGAGCGCTTTGCGGCACCATTCGACCGCAACGCTGGGGTGCCCGAGTGAGAGCTCGGCCATGCCCAGCTTCAGCTCGACGCCGGCCAGGATCCGGTGGTTGTCGACGGCCGTGAAGTTTCCGCTCTTGGGATGACGGGCGATTTGGTCCTGAATGTCCCAGGCGCGCTCGAATTCGTCGCGCGCCTGTTGCGCGTCGCCATCCAGATCAAGCGCGGTCTCGCCGAGCCGGACGAGCAAGACGCCGAGATTGGCGCAGCGCCTGGTCGTTATCGGGCTGTGCCTCGATGATTTGTTCGATCAAGGCGCAACCCTGGCGATATTGTTGCCTCGCCTCTTCACCACGAGCGAACTTCCGCAAGAGATCGCCCAGCGACTGATGCGAAGCGGCCACGGCAAACGAGGTAACTCCCTGTCCCTCGATCCGCTGGGCCATTGGCACCATTTCTTTGAGGAGCATGGCCATCACGTCGTCGCGCAGCCGGAGCCGTTCGGCATCCACGTGCTCTGGATCTGGCTTGGTCTGTAACCGCAAGAGCACGCGCTCTCCCAACCTGACCATCTGTCCGATGGCGTCGTGCGCCGTCGCCGCCGCAGCGTCGGCGCGGCGTTTCGCCAGCCCTGCGTTAGCTCGCGCCTGCTCCTCGCTCTGCCGCGCGCTTTCGGCACTGGCCAGCGCGGCCAGCTCGTTGCGGCTGGCCTTGGCCGCGTTGTCCACGGCGGCGCGTTCATTGGATCGCGCCAGGTTGAAAAGCAATGTCGAGGTAGCGGCCCAGGCGACGACGACCAAGCTGACACAAGCGCTCAAGGCAGCGATTCCGGGATTGCGCCGGCTCCAGCGCCAGAGCCGCTCGGCGCGGCCGACAGGCCGCGCCAGGATCGGCTCGCCGCCAGTGAATCGCCTCAGGTCTTCAGCCAGCAGGGCGGCCGACGCGTACCGCTTGCCAATGTCTTTCTGAAGGCACTTGAGGCAGATCGTCTCGAGGTCGTGCGGGACGTTGGGCTGAAACTGCGACGGCGGTACGGGCTCCTGGTGGCGCACCTGGTACAGCGTGTCGAGCACCGTGGCGGCGCGAAACGGCGGCCGGCCCGAGAGCAGCTCGTACAAGACCGCGCCCAGGGCATAGACGTCGGCGCAAGGACCGATGTCCTTGAGCCGGCCCTCGGCCTGCTCGGGCGCCATGTAGCTGGGCGTGCCCAGAATCGAGCCTGACTGCGTGTGCCCCGCGTCGTCCTCGAGCCGTTTCACCAGCCCGAAGTCGCTGATCTTGGGCTCGCCGTTCTTGGTCAACAAGACGTTCGCGGGCTTCAAGTCGCGATGAATGATGCCGCGGCTGTGGGCCAGCTCCATCGCTTCGGCGAGGGCTCGCGTCAGCAGGGCTGCCTCGAGCGCCGGCTGCGGAACGCCGCCGATCTTCTTGGCCAGGCTGGGGCCATGGACGAGCTCGAGTGAAAAGAACGGATGCCCGCGGTCCTCGCCGACCTCGTAGAGCTGCACGATATTGGGATGCTGCAGCTCGGCCACGGCCACCGCTTCACTGCGGAATCGCGCCAGCTCGTCCGGCGTGGAATGGCTTCCCGCCCTGATCATCTTGAGCGCCACGATGCGCTTGAGCCCGCGCTGCCGCGCCCTGTAGACCACGCCCATCGCGCCGCGGCCCAGCTCGCCCAGGATTTCGTAACCGGCAATCGTCGCCCGACGACCCACAAGCGAATCGTCGGGGCCGTGGACGAATGTTTCCTCGAGTTCCTCTTCGACGACGTGGTAGCCCAGCGTCTCGTCGGAAGCGGCCAGCGCCGGGTCGACAATCGTTTCACGAAGGTCGGCAGTGGCCGGCGCGAGGTCGACGGTGTCTCCGTCGGAAATCGTGGTCGCGGCTGACTCGGTGACATGCCGTTGCGTTTGCGTTGCGCCGGGATCGGCGCTTTGCGTTGCAGCCGACGTGCTCGGTTCCGCGGCGTCGCCCATGCACTCCGTCAGCCCACCCGATTGAGCCTCGCCGGGAACCCGTTCAGTCGGATCAGTCCCTGGTCCCTGGGCTCTTTGCGCTGGCTCGCTCATGGGGCACATGATACTTCGATCGTACTGGAACACCAGGACTGCTGCAATGTAACCAGTCAGCCTTAAAGGTACGGTCTCTCACCGGGCGCGCTGAGCCAGATAGATCACGGTTTGGTAGCGCAGGACGACCGTTCCACCTTGCTGATACTGGTTAAAAAGGGCTTGCAACTGCTCAGTCCACACGCGCGCTTCGCCCTCGTCGCTGGGCGCATATGACACCGAGAAGGCCCGGCCCAACACCGACTCGGCGTCGAGGGCCTGTTGGTGGGGGACGGCGATGCGCTCGCCGTTTGTGAACAACGGGCTCGCCAGGAGTGCGCTCCCGGCAAGCGCGTGATGAGGGCTGTGGCTGGCGGCGGCGTCTTTCGATGTGTGCACGAGCGCGCCATAGGCGGCGGTAAATGCGTCCCTCTCGTCGCGGTCGTTCCACATCAGTGCAACCCAGCCACCCGGCTTGAGAATCCGGTGAAACTCGCGCAAGGCCGCAGCGGGCTCGAACCAGTGAAAGGCCTGCGCCGAGAGCACGAGGTCGGCGCTCGCGGACGGCAAACCGGTAGCCTCGGCCTGGCCGCCGCGGTACGCGACGCGCGCGTTTTCCGCTGTGCCATTCGCCGCTTCGGCCTCGGCGCGCATCTCGGCATTGGGCTCGATGCCGATGACATCCAGGCCCCGCGCCGCCACTAGCCGCGATGCGATGCCCGTGCCGCACCCCACGTCGACCACGTGCGAACCCGGCCGGAGCCCACAGCGCGTCACGATCGCATCGACGGCCGCGGCCGGGTACGTCGGCCGGTACTTCGCATAGGCGGCCGCCCGACCGGTAAACCGCCCCGTCGGATTGAGCCGCGATAAACCCGACATTTCGATCGGCGCCCTCGACTTTACGACTCGTCTGGTCAGTTACGGCGCTCGCGGTCGCCCAGTCCGCCTTTCAAGGGGACTTTGGCGGGCTCGGGCGGCGGCGCGGGAGCGTTCTCGTCGTCTTCCTCGTCGTCGTCGGCCTCTGAAGCGGCGGCGCCTTTGGCGCGGGCAACGAGCGACAGCGCGATCTTCTTGTCCTCGGGCTCGACCTTGAGGATGCGAACCTCGACCTCCTGGCCGGCTTGACGATGTCGACGACCCTGCGCACCCGGGTCGGCGACAGCTCGGAGATGTGGATCAACCCCTCGACGCCCGGCTCGAGCTCGACGAACGCGCCGAAGTCCATGATCTTCGGATGACCTTTCCCTTGACCATCATGCCGCGGGGATACTTCTCGGTAGCAGCTTCCCAGGGGCTGGGCGTGAGCTGTTTCAGGCCGAGGCGTGAGCTTGCGCGCGGTCCGGTCGATCTTGAGCACCTTGACCTTGACCTGGTCGCCGATCTTGACCATGTCGTCGACCTTGGAGACGCGCGACCAGCTCATCTCGCCGATCGGCAGCAGGCCGTCGACGCCGCCCAGGTCGACGAAGGCGCCGAAGTCCTTGATCGACCGGACGACGCCATCGCGAATCTGGCCCTCTTCGAGGGTGGCCCAGGTCTTCTCGCGCTGTTCTGCGCGCTCTTGCTCCAGCAGCTCGCGGCGCGAGATCACCAGGTTTTTTTCGCGCTGATTGGCCTCGGTGACGATGGCCTTGAATTTCTGGTTGACGTACGACGCGGCGTCGTCGACCCGCGACAGGTCGATCTGGCTGATCGGCAGGAAGCCGCGAATGCCGTCGACGTCGACTTCGAGGCCCCCCTTGATCGGTCTTGGTCACGCGGGCCTCGACGATCACGCCCTTCTTGAGGTTGTCCCAGTCGGCCTCGATCGCCGCCCCTTTGAGCCGGAGGATCTGAACCCTTCCTCGGGGTCGAACCGTTCGACGACGACCTCGATGTTCGAGCCCGGCGCAGGGAGCTTGCCTCTTCAAACTGGTGACCGGCAGAGATCCCCTCGCTCTTGCCTCCGAGGTCGACGAACATGCTCTTGCCGCGCACGCCGATGACCTTGCCCGTGCGAGGACCGGGCCGGCCTTCCTGGCCGCGTTCGCCGTCGCGGAACTGCGCGCCGTTCTCGGCCTGTGCGGCCGGGCGACGGAGCGTCGAAGGTCGCCGCGTCGAAGCCGGACAGGGCCGCCTCGAGCTCGGCTTCCAGTCCCGGCGTCCCACTGGCGCTTGAACGGAGACGATCGGACCTCATCTGGGTCTAGCAGTGCCGCCTCGAGGCGGCATCGGTCGCGTCGTCCGGCAGAGCGGCGTTGTCGGGCCGGCATGGAGTCGGAACCGTTCGATTCAGAGGTGAGTTGACGTTGGGATCAGCCATATCAGATCGAATCCAGGAGAGGTTGGCCACTATCATTCGCAGAGAGGGCCCAGTTGCAACGCCCGAAGCCAGAGATCGCTGCGATCGGGACCGGTTGGCCCCGCGTGTTGAATTCCAGCCTAGCGATTCTCGGTCGCCGGGCCAAGCCGCTATCGCTACGACCCTCTTTTCACCGGCCGGCCGCTATGCTGGCCGCCGTTATGCTTCGCTCATCACGAAAGGACCTCGACCATGCCGACACCGATCCTGACCGCCACCGAGCTTGACGTGCTGGCGCGGTACAACACGCCGACGATCTCGAACGCGATCGAGCTGTTCGACGTCCGGCCGCGGCACCTGGGCTTCTTGCCCCACACGATCCGCTGCCTGCTTCCCGAACCTGGGCCCGATCGTCGGCTATGCGGTCACGTCGCGGACCCGAGCCGCCAGGCCCGAGCCGACCGAAAGCAAGGTCGACCTCACTCGGCGACTACCTGCGTTACGTCGCCTCGATGCCCGGCCCGAAGATCGCGGTCGGCTGGGACCTCGACGAACCGCCGGGGCTGGGTGCCCAGTTCGGCGAGGTCACCGCGACGATCCACCAGAAGCTCGGCTGCGTCGGCCACATCACCAGCGGCTGCCCGCGCGACCTCGACGAGGTCGAGGCGCTCGGCTTTCAGCTCTTCGGCTTGAACCCGTGTGTCAGCCATGCCTACGTGCGGCTGGTCGATTTCGGCTCGCCCGTCGTGATCGGCGGCGTCGAGATCCACCGCGGCGACCTGCTTCACGCCGACAAGCACGGCGTCTGCTTGATCCCCCACGAGGTCGCCCCCAAGCTGGCGGAGGCCTGCGTCGAGGTCGAGAGCCGCGAGCGGCCGCTCCTGGAAATCTGCCGCTCCGACAACTTCTCGCTCGAAGAGTACATCAAGCTGCGGATCGGTGTCGCAGGCGAAGATCCGCGAATGAATGCACGCATCGGCCGCCGATCGCCGGCGTTTCCATCAGACCGACTCGGCGCGGGTCAGGATCGCGAAGATCGACGACCGCCTCGAATCGTTGGTTGCGGCCGATCGCCTCGTCGGGGCGCATCTCGTCCAGGCTCTTGCCGTCGACGCACCATTGCCCCTTGCGAAACTCGAAGACGGCCGTGGCGTGCCGTGGCCGAGGGCGGCAGATCAAACGGACCCGGCTCGAAGTGGACGCAGACCAGGGCGAGCAAGATGCGCGTCTGCCGGTCGCGCGCCCAGAACTTCGTCGTGCCACTGGGCCCCTTCCCAGCGCTGGCCCTCGGCGGCATCGACCTGGCGGAGCGCCGAGATGAACCGGGCTTCGAGCCACTCGCGCTGCTGGTGAAACGGCGCGCGCGCATGGTCGACGTGAACGTCCTCGACGATCTGGCGGAGCGGCCGTCCGCAGGACCATCCAGGCCACACCAGACACAAACAAACAGGATGCCGGAGCCGATCAGCAATCCCATGGCAAGCCCCCGCCACCTCCCTGAGTTGGCAATGCGTGCGACTTCATTGTAGAATCGAATCACCGCCGTCCGCAAGTGACGGATTTCTGATGATATCCAAGGCCGGTCGCCGGATCGGGACGAGCGAGCTGATGGTCGAAAGCCCAGACGCGCGAACGACGCCGGCGCAGCTGCCGCGCAAGTTCGGCGCTCACATGTCGATCGCCGGAGGCTGCGACCGCGCGGTCTGGGCGGCGCACGCCGTGAGCTTCAAGACCGTGCAGCTCTTCACCAAGAACAACAACCAGTGGAACGCCCCCCCGCTGTCCGACCGAGCAGGCCGCGGCGTTTCGACTGGCCCTCGACCGAGACCGGGATTCGTCGACCCGGTGGCCCACACTTCGTATCTGATCAATCTGGGAAGTCCCGACGACGCACTGTGGCAGAAGTCGATCGACGCGATGACCGTCGAGGTCGAGCGCTGCGGACTGCTCGGCATCGCGCGACCTGGTCGTTCATCCCGGCTCGCACATGGGCGCGGGCGAGGAAGCCGGCCTCGCGCGGATCGCCCGGGCGCTCGACGAAGTTCACCGCCGCACGCGCGGACCTGAGCGTGACGATCGACCTCGAGACGACCGCCGGCCAGGGCACAAACCTGGGCTATCGCTTCGAGCATCTCCAGGATATCCTCCAGCGCGTGGCACACCCCGAGCGTCTCGGTGTGTGCGTGGATACCTGCCATATTTTCGCGGCGGGCTATTCACTGGAGACGCCCGAGGAGTACGATGAGACGATCGACCGGCTCGACCGGTCCGTCGGGCTCGGATCGGCTGCGCGTCTGGCATTTGAACGATAGCTGTCGCGAGCTGCGGCAGCCGCGTCGACCGCCACGCGGGGATCGGGGCGGGCAGCATGGGGCTTGAACCGTTTCGACACCTGGTCAATGATCTCCGGTTTCCGGGATCTGCCGATGATTCTGGAGACGCCCAAGGGAATCGAAGACGGCGAGGACCTCGACGCCCGCAACTTGAGGGTTCTCGCGCAGCTCGTTCGACCGGCCGCGCCGTCGCCGCAAACGCGGCTGAGCCGGCCGGGCCCGTTGCATGCTCGATCGCTTCCCCGAGCCGTTTCGCTCTGTCGCTGGGCCGCGACGGAACGCCGCCTGGATAAGACCGCGGCGGAGTGCATGGTCATGCCCACGACTCAAGTCAACGGTCAGGTCGTTACTGTCGCCCACTGCGGCGGGGACGCGCGATCGCCGGCCTCTCGATCCGAGCTGGTTCATCAATCGCGAGCTGAGCTGGCTCGATTTCAACGAGCGAGTGCTCGAAGAGGCGCGCGACCCGTCCAATCCGCTGCTGGACCGGCTCCGGTTCCTGGCGATCTGCGCATCGAACCTCGACGAGTTTTTCGAGGTCCGCGTCGCCGGGCTCCAGGCCCAGCTTTACGAGAACCTCGAGCCGCAAGACCCGCCCCCCGACGGCATGGGCCCACTGGCTCAACTGATCGAGATCACCCGCCGCGCGCACGATTTCGTCGCCCGCATGTACGAGGTCTGGCTCACCGAGATCCGCCCGCAGCTGCTCAAGCACGGCATTCGCTGTGTGCTCGCCCAGGAGCTGACGCGCCGCCCAGAACGCCTTTCTCGACGACTATTTCGACACCCAGGTCTACCCCGTCTTGACCCCGCTGGCGATCGACCCGGCGCATCCGTTCCCGCACGTGCACAACAAGAGCCTGAACCTGCTCTTGCGGATCGAGTCCAACAAGCCGCATGACGCGACCGCTGCTACGCCGTGCTCCAGGTTCCGTCGGTGCTCAACCGGCTGGTCCCGCTTGCCCGACGAAGCCGACGGCCAGCGGCGGTTCGTCTTGCTCGAGGACGTGATCGGCCCCCGGCTCGACGCCCTCTTCGGCGGCTATCGGACCACCGAGCGCGTGGCCTTTCGCGTCACGCGCAACAGCGATCTGACGATCCAGGAAAACGAGGTCAGCAGCAGCCTGCTCTCGACGATCGAGGAAACCCTGCGCCAGCGCAAGTGGGGGGCGGCCGTGCGGCTGGAGATCTCGGAGCGCGCCGACGAAGACTTTCTGGCGCAGCTGCTCTCGGCCTCGGCGCTCGAGCTCGAAGATCGCGACGTCTACAAGGTCCCCGGCCCCGTCGACCTGACCGCGCTCCTGGCCTCTGCAAGCTCGAGGGGTTCCGCGACCTCAAGGAGCCCCCCTACGAGCCGCAGATGCCCGCCCCGCTGGCCAAGCGCAAGAGCGTCTTCACCGCCATCCGCGACCAGGACATCCTGGTCCACCATCCGTACGAGTCGTTCGGCTCGGTCGTGCAGTTCATCGAGCAGGCCTCGGAAGATCCCCAGGTCCTGGCCATCAAGATGACCCTCTACCGCACGGCCGAGGCCAACCCGATCATCACCGCCCTGGCGCGTGCCGCCGAGAACGGCAAGCAGGTGACCGCCCTGGTCGAGCTCCAGGCCCGGCTCGACGAGGAAAACAACATCGACAAGGCCCGCATGCTCCAGAAGGCGGGCGTCCACGTCGTCTACGGCATCGTCGGCCTCAAGACCCACTGCAAGGCGGCGCTGGTGGTGCGCCGCGACCACGACGGCATCCGCCGGTACGTCCACCTGGGCACCGGCAACTACAACCCGACGACCGCGCGGCACTACACCGACCTGAGCCTCTTCACCTGCCGTCCCGACTTCGGCGAGGACGCCAGCGCGCTCTTCAACCTGCTGACCGGCTACTCGCAGGCCAACGACTGGAACAAGCTGATCGTCGCGCCCGGGCACCTGGCCGACCGGCTGACCGCGCCTGATCGAGCGCGAGCGCGCGCACGCCGAGGCCGGCCGCCCCGCTCGGATCATCGCCAAGATGAACTCGCTCGTCGATCCCCAGATCATCGAGACGCTCTACCGGGCCTCGCAGGCCGGCGTGCAGATCGACCTGATCATCCGCGGCATCTGCTGCCTGCGGCCCGGCATGCCCGGCGTCTCCGACAACATCCGGGTCATCAGCATCGTCGACAAGTACCTCGAGCATTCGCGGATCACCTATTTCCAGAACGGCGCAGGAGCCGGAGGTCTTCCTGGCCTCGGCCGACTGGATGCCGCGGAACTTCCGCCGCCGCGTCGAGATCATGTTCCCGATCGAAGACCCGCAGCTCAAGGCGCGGCTGGTCGACGGCATCCTGGGCGTCGTGCTGGCCGACAACGTCAAGGCCCGCGAGCTCCAGGCCGACGGAACCTACCGCCGGGTCGCGCCCGCCAAGCCGGGCGAACCGAGCATCCGCTCGCAGGTCGAGTTCCAGAACATGGCCCTCGAGCTGGGTGGAGCCAGCCCGATCAGCCACGCGGGCGCCCCGCTGGCAGCGGGCGCGCTCGCTTGAGCAAATGGCGCAGGCTGTTGGCCGCGGGTCTCCCGACCCCGCCCAGTCGACCGCTGTTGGGCGCGGGTCTCCCGACCCCGCCCATGGCGCGACCGAAGATCTCCCTCGGCTCGCACGGAGGCTCGCCCTCCCAGGCCGCTCATTCCTCGTCGCCGCCCTCGATTCTGCGCAGGAGCCGCGGCGGCGCGACCCAGTGCAAGCGATAAAGGTCATCAGGAGACGCGGGAGGAGCAAGCGCCGCAATCGCCCCCTTCTTCAGGTCGCAGATCGACGGCTGACTGGCGCCCAACACCAAGACCGAGATCAGCTCGCTCACGGCCGGGTTGTGGCCGACAATCATCAGCCGTTCCTTCGACCGGCCGCGCAGCCACCGCGCAACCGTCCGGCCGACGCACCGACTTGCAGCACGTTCGAGACTTCTAGCTGGTCGACCACGCCGAGCGCCTTCGCCAGGATCTCCGCCGTCTGCGCGCGCCCGCACCATCGGACTGGTGACGATCCGGTCGAGGTCGAGCTCCAGCCGCGCAGACCACGGGCGATCTGCCGCATGCGCTTTTCGCCTTTGGGCGTCAGCGGCCGCTCGGCATCGGGCGTGCCGGGGGCCAGTGCGTCGACCGCGATCCCATGCCGCACGATGTAGAGTGCGCTCATGACGTTGCTCCGGTGATTCTCGCTTCGTCGCGCCGCGCGGTTTGTTTCCAGCTCGCCGCTTCTTCGCCGTCGACGCGGAGCGTGAGGCACTTGGCACTTCCGCCCGACTTGATGAACTCGGAAAAGCCAAGCAACCGCGTCGCAAAGCCGTGCTCCGCCAGGTCCGCAGCCAGCTTGGGCGCACCTCGTTCAAGATGACGGTTTTGCCCACGACCACTGCATTGCAGCTAAACGAGATCGCTTCTTCGGCGGCGACTTCGATCAACCGAGGCACCCGATCGCGGATGACCGAGCGGCCGTACTCGTCGAACGCGCCAGGGTAGTACATGGCAAGGTCGGGGGCCAGTGGGCAGAAGCACGTGTCGAGGTGATAGAACCGCGGATCGACCAGCTCCATGGGCAAGACCTCGATTCCCAGCCGCTCGCCGATCCACTGATGGCTGCGCACGTCGCTGCGAAAGCGATAGCCGGCGAAGAGCGTCTCGCCGCAAAAAAGCGCGTCGCCGGCGCCTTCGAAGTGGTAGCCCGGCGGCAGCTCGACAACCTCGAGCCCGCGGCTTTTCGCCCAGTTTGCGAAGTAGGGCGCTTCACCCTGTCGAACCCCATATCGAAACTGCGACACGACGAAGAGACGGTGGTAGACCAACCCCGCGTTGGCCGTGAACACCAGATCGGGCAACCCGCGCACCGGCTCGATCAGGTCAATGGCCACGCCCAGCTCGCCCTGCACCTGGTAGAGTGCACTCCACTGGTCGCTGGCGCGCTTCGAGTCGCTCTTGACCCTCACGTTCATCCACGGGTTGATTTCGTACTCGATGCCGAAGTAATCGGGCGCACACATCAACATACGAGGCTGTGAGATGGTCTCCATAGTTCTGAATCAGGCCTCCGGCGCTCAAAACGTGGGGCATGAAGCAGACGGCTGCCCTGGCGATCAACATTCCGGCGACGCCTGGGCGTGAGGAACGTTCTCTGCGGGCGCCGCCAGCTCGGCGACGAGCGATCTCACGAACGGCTCGACGTCGGTCACCAGGCCGATCGTCTGGAACGTGCCCCGGTCGGTCAGCTTGGTCACCGTTGCAGGGTTGATGTCGACGCATACGACCTTGACCCACGCCGGCAAGAGATTGCCGGTGGCGATCGAGTGCAGCGCGGTCGCGATGAAAAGCGCAAATCCGACTTCGCGAATCGACCGGCGCATCTGGTCCTGGGCTGCCAGGACGTCGGTGATGACTTCGGGCAGCGGCCCATCGTCGCGGATCGAGCCGGCCAGCACGACCTCGACCCCGGCCTTCACGGACTCGTACATGATTCCGGAAGTCAGCACGCCGGCCTTGACCGCCGGCGCGATCCCGCCGGCGCGCCGGATGGTGTTGATCGCGCGGAGATGATGCTCGTGTCCGTGCTCGATCGGCTCGCCGTGGGTCAGCGACACGCCCAGGCTGGTGCCGTAGAGTGCCTGCTCGATGTCGTGCGTCGCCAGCGCATTGCCCGCGAAGAGCACCTGAACCCACCCGTCGCGGATCAAGCGGGCGACTTGCCCTGCCGACCCGGTGTGCACGATCGCCGGCCCGCCGACCAACAGCACCTTCTTCCCGGCCGCGCGGGTGGCGCGAATCGCGTCGACCACTCCTTTCACGCTGATCGACTTGGGCTTTTCGCTCGACACCGCGGACGTCATGAAACCGAACGGACTGACTTCGCGCGGCCGCTCGACCGGCAGCACCCGCACACCCACGTGACCCACCACGATCGGCATGCCCACCGTCACGCGACTCATGGGCATGCAGCGCGCATGGCGCAGGCGCTCGTCCACCACGATGCCGCAGTCCATCTCCTGGTCATCGACGTCGATCCAGCGACCGTTTTGACGGACCTGGGTGGGTTGATTGGTCGTACTGTAAAAACCTTCGGGAAACGCCCCGGCGACGTCGGCGGCCACGACCGCAGCATCCTCGAGGTGCGTCGGCGACGCGCCGTGTTCGATCAGGTCGCCCAGGATCGCCGCCAGCGCCTCCTGGGAATCGGCCCGCACGGCGATCCGTGCATAGCTCGGGTCGGAGCGCTTCACGCCGATTTTGCAGTCGCGAATCTCGAAGGTCCCGCCCATGAGCAAGATTCGATCGAGGATCTTGGGGAGCAAGAGCGAGTCGACGATGTGGCCGCGGACTTCGATTTCCTCAACGACGCCCGGCAACGCGGCCCGCTCGGCCGCGCCTGCGCCGGCTGTTGCTTGCTGCCGGCTCGACTCTTGGCTCATCCTCGCGCTCCTACTCGCGATCGCAATCGAGCGGAAACAACCACCCAGACACCCTGACTGCGGCTATCGGCCCGGATCGCTCTGCCCCAGCGTCCGATCGGGGCGAATCGGCTCATATTTCAGCTCGCCGGCCTCGATCGCCAGGCTCAGCCGGTTTTGTGGCGGCGCCAGGGGGCACGTCGCATAGGGGATGTACGCGCACGGAAGGTTCACCGCTTTGTTGAAGTCGAGCGTGACCTTATCTCCGCGGGGCCGCTCGGCGTAAAGCTGGCGCGCGCCGCCGTGCGTGGTTCGCCCGCTCGTGCCATCGCGAAACACAAACCACAGCCGCCCGTCCTTCTGTCCGATGGCCTGCAGCCGGTATTCCTTTCCATCGCGCTCGAAGGTCACATAACCGGGGCTTTCCGCGGCCTCGCTCTCGCCGACAATCGTATCCAGCACAAGCTTGGTCGGCGCTGGGAACGCGACAAACTTGCCCTGGACCTGCCAATCTTCGCGAGGCGGATACCAGCGCAGGCCGGCGAAGCCGGCGCGAATCGCGCTCTGGTTGTCTTTGAGGCGAAGAGCAAACCGCTCGCCGCGTTTGAGCAAGATCAGCTTGAGATCGCCCACGGCCAGGGTGTCAGGCCGAAGGTCGGCGTCGGAGTGGATCGCGCCCGCTTCAAACGGTGCCCCGTTGCGGGTCACTGCGGCACCCGGCGCTGCGCGGAACTCGGCGCGGCCGTCGGCGAGCAAGAGCGTCCCCACGGCGGCAGGCGCCCGCGGCGGCAGGAGAACGTCGGCGGTGGGGTCGCTGCCGATCTTGGTTTCGCCCGGTTTGAGCCAAAAAAGCCCGCTCACGCTTAGCCAGCCGTCGTCGGCCTTCAAGTCGGCCTCGCGCTTTTGGCGCCAGTGCGCGATCTCATCGAGATAACGGTCGTCGCCGGCGATCGCGGTCGAAGCCGCACAGGCGACGAGGGCCATGAGCCCCAGGGAAGCCAACGCACCGCGCTCCATGTTGAATCTCCCGAATCACGGGGTCTGTCCAAAGTAGGTGCATTATATCAGCCGCCGCGCCCGCTGTCCCGGTACAGCGACTCACGAAGCGCGGCGTGACCGAGGGCGTGACGGGCGTCACCCGGATCGCCAATCCTGCGCGTGCCCGGGCGGGAGATCTTTTTTGCACGAGAAAAGGCCTGGCGCAAAACCTGGGTTGTTTGCGGGCTCTGTGATTTCAGAATAACAGGCCTGGCACAAAAACTGGGTATTTTAGCGGATATGCATCGAAGCACGGAAAGGCCTTGAACGTAATATGGGTGCTTCCGGAATCGGTTGTCTGGTCGGCCACTCAACCACGAGCGTAGGCGTTTATCGTGGAATGGGGCATACTTTCCGCCTACCCGATTCGTGACGGTTTCGTAAATTGTGCCGACGGCCGACTCAAGCGCACTCTGCCGCGAGCCGATAAGCTCATCGAAGTGGCTGCCGACATATCGCCAGACTGGTGCTTTCCAGCCCCCACGTCACGGCCGGTCCGGAGCCAGTAGCTCGAAGGCGCGGCCGGGCGACGCCGAGCTCCGAAGGAGGAGACCTCGATGAGCGCGACCGATGACTCCCCCGGCGCGGGTATATCGTCCTCTGCGGCGCTCTTGGGACACGAGCCTGGCGCGGATCTTCGTCTGGGCGATCTGGGGGCTGTTGGTGTCGGCCGCGTTCTCGTTCGTCGCGCGAAACGGCAGCAGCGTGCCTTACTGGGATGAGTGGTCGCTGGTGCCGGCGGTGGCCGGTCAACAACCGCTGACGTTCGAATTCCTCTGGGCGCAGCACAACGAGCACCGCATACCGCTGCCGAAGCTGATCCTGGTGGGCCTCACCCGGCTGTGTCGCGCCGACTTCCGCGCCGGCTTATTGGCGATCGTCGCCGCTCAGAGCGCTCTGGCTGCCGTGCTGATTCTTGCCGTGACGAAATTGCGCGGACGGACGATTTACGCGGACGCGTTCTTCCCGCTGGCACTCTTGCACATGGGGCATCACGCCAACTTCGAGTCGAGCTTTCAGATCGGGTTCGTCTTATCGGAAGTCCTTGCCTGCACACTGCTCTTGTTGATCGCCTGTACGCGCCGGTTGTCGACGGTGGGCGGTGTCGTCGCCGCGGGGATGTGTCTGGTGGCGCTTCCTTACCTGGGGGCTCAGGGGGTGGCGCTGGTCCCCGCACTGGCGCTCTGGATGGTGTTTTCGGCGGCCGCGCTTTGGAAGAAGGGCGCAGTGCGCTGCGCGCTCTGGCACTACTCCAGCTAGCCTTCGCGGCGCTGGCGATCGCTTCGGTGATCGTCGATTGCCTCGGCTTGAAGCGGGTAGACCAGCATCCAGGGAACCCCGGTCTCAAGGCCGCGTTACGGACGGCCCTGGAATTCGTCACCCTCGGTTTCGGGCCCGTGGTCAGATCGAGGTGGCCGGCTTGGGCAACGGTCTCGCTCGTCTTGCTCGTCTCGACGGGCTTGCTCGTCGTAGCGATCGGGGTGAAGCGCCCGCAAGAACGGTTGCGCGCCCTGGGCCTGCTGTTCTTTCTGGGCGCCCTGGTTTCACTCGCGCTGGCCGTGGGATGGGGCCGCTCGGGATTTGGCCATAAGCCGGGTTTGACCTCCCGCTACACGACGCTGGCGGTTCCGCTCGTCATTGCCATTTATTTTGCATGGGAGCTCTACGGCGGGCGCGTCACACGCCCGCTAGTCCAAACTTGCCTCTTGACCTCGATGTGCGTCGTGCTGTGGCCCAATGCACAACTCGCTCTTGCTCACGCGCATGACCGTCGCAAGGTGGTCGGACAATTCGAGCGCGACCTGCGGGCTGGGTTGCCGGCATCACAGATCGTCGAGCGTTACCATGGCCGCTGGCCGTTGCTCCCCTATCCGAAAGCAGAATCGCTGGCGCATCTGTGGCAGCTCAATCGCGCCGGCGCCAAAGCTTTTCGACACTTGGGGACCGATCAAAGCCCCGCGCCGGCTGAACGAGCTGTCGCGGCAGCACATGGCGAGGATGCGGGTCGAGCCGTTCCGAGATAACGTGCGCAGTGGCCGTCAAAAACCGCGGATCACAACCGCCGGATTGAGCCCCTTCACGGTGAGGAGCAGGTCGACCAGCTTTCGGAAGCGGTTGGGCACTCGGACCTGGCCACCGGCGTGGGCGATACGAAGAGCGCGCGGCCGAAGGTTCGGTCGATCGAGCGGATGTCGGCCGCCGCGATACTCGTGGTGCCCCGGCGGCTCTTGAAATTGACCAGACCGTCGTCGGATATCGTGATTTGCGTCGGCACCTTGGGGAGCCGCACATAGAACAGCCAGCCGAACAGAGCGATGCCCGCCAAGAGCGCCAGGCGAAGCACAAACGGTGTGGGCTCAGTCACAGCCAGGAAATAAAGCACGCCGGCCACGCCCGTGAGGACCACCTTGGCCCCGAACCGTGACCAGCGATAGAGGCCGGACACTTTGTATGTCTTCATAGAACCGGCTCCGCAGTTGTCGTTGGCGATTGGATGCCCTGCACCCTTATTCGGCGAGCTCGCCGTTTTATTGGCGATGAGGCCGGACCAATCGGCAACTGACCAGCGCCACAGGTCGCGAAGTCGAAAGCGTCGCACCTGAATTGTTGTCGCCGCCGCCCGGGACCTACGCCTGTCTCGCCGCTCGCGGCGAGTCGCTAGAGCCTGATCGACAGCTCCAGCCCGTCACCGAGGGGGATCTCTTGCGATACGTAGCCGTTTGCGGGGTTGCGCACGTGGTCGATGTACGGTTGCAACTGCTCCGGAAAGAGGTTCACGTCGTCACCCACGATTGCCGCGCCGGGCCGCAGCCGGGGCTCGAGGAGCTCGCCGAAGGACGTGCCAAATTCGACGATCAGCCGGCTTCCTTGGGCCCGCGCGAGGCAATAGAGAAAGCGACCCCCCGCCCGGTCAACCGGCATGAAGACCTCGGCGAGCAGGCCGCGCACTTGAGGCTCGCCGTCTGGCCCTCGGTGGTTGCCGAATTCCTGCTGGATTCGCTCGAAAACCGGCGGGTCTTCTTTGTCGGCGGCTTCGAACAATCGGTCGAGGACGTCGGCGACCTGCTTCGAGTGCAGTGATGACATCGATTCTCCGTTCTGTTGCTGGTTTCGTGGTCGTTCCGGCTTCATACTAGGCGCCGTGGCCGATTCCGAAAAGAGAATCCGAGACAATGAATTCTTACTTTCCACGCCATCCATCGACCTCAATTTGCTCGTCGTCTTGCCGGCGGTGCTCGCCCTTGAAAGGGCGGCCGGTGCCGCAATGCGGCTTCACCCTTATTGAGTCCTTAGCGACCCCAGGCCCCATGGCCGTTTTTTCGGAGTGGTCTTGACGAGCAGCCCCAACACTCGATAACCTCGTTTCCTGTTGAGATTGAATCTCAGTCTTAATTGATAACCAGTCCTTCAGCGCCGGTTGAGGTCCCACCGGCCTCCAGGACGTTCCTTGATTCAAGGGGCCACCCGATGCGCGAAACGGAATCTGACCGAGAGTCGATGCCTAATCGTTGCGTATCAATGGACGCAAATGGTTCTAGAAACATCAGTTCAGATCATCTGACGCCGTGCGATCCGACCAACCAGAAGGCGCCTCGGCCTTACCGGCCGATTCGGTCGAGCGACGCGCTCGCGAAGCGATGCATGATATTGATTCTTCGATTGTTGTGGTGGGCGTCGACGTGGTTTCTGCCGCTGATTCGCTGGAAGTTGAGACGGGTGTCAACGGATCTGGTGAAGGCTCGGCATCCGCAAGGTGCGGTCCGTGCGGCAGGCATGCTCTGGCGCAATGTGGAACGGCCTGCAAGTGCCGCCGGCATGCCTTCACGCTGATCGAGCTCTTGGTGGTCATCGCGATCATTGCGATGTTGATCGCGCTCTTGTTGCCTGCCGTGCAGGCCGCCCGCGAGGCCGCCCGGCGCATCCAGTGCACCAACAACCTCAAACAGCTCGGCCTGGGGATTCACAATTACGAATCGTCAAACAGCGTTTTGCCACCACAAGAGGTCATGACGTTTGCCGGATCAACGGTGTTTTGGAAGTCGCAGTGGGGGGTGAGCTCGCGGATCGCGCCGTTCCTGGAACTGGGCCCCCTGTACAACACGATGAACTTCAACAACAAGACGACCGATCCCTCCAACATCACCGCGGTCACGTCGACCCTGTCGGTTTTGATCTGTCCCAGCGAAATCAATCCACAGCCCGTGACCAGCACCGACAGCGCCGGCTTCACGGTGAACTACGCGGTGTCGAATTACGGTTGGTGCGATGGAGACTGGTACGTCTTCGGCGGTGTGGTCACGACACTGCCGAACCGCAGCGCTTTCGGGCCAAACGCGAGCCGGCGGTTCGCGTCGTTCACCGACGGCCTGAGTCAATCGCTGCTTGCGGCCGAGGTGAAAACGTATCAGCAGGTCTACCACAATTGCGGCGGCGCACCTCCTCCCGCCACGGCGATCCCAACCGTGGTTCCCGACCAGGCGACCATCCTTGCGGCGATCGCGGCCGCACCGGCACAATGCAAGACCGCCTCCGGCCACACGCACTGGTTCAACGGCAACTCGTTTTACGATGGGTTCACAACCGCGCTTGCCGCCAATACACTCGCGCTCGCCGGGACGCCGGCGCTCGACTCCGACGTGAGCTCCAACGACGAGGATGACGGCGGCCCGACCTACGCGTCCGTCACGTCGCGAAGCTATCATCCCGGCGGCGTCAACGTACTCTTCGGCGACGGCAGCGTGCGGTTCATCAAGAGCTCGATCAACATTCAGACGTGGCGCGGGCTGGGGACGATCGCCTGCGGCGAGGTGATCTCGGCCGATTCGTATTAACCCGGCACCTCAGCACTTGCGAAGCTGGTCGCGTTCGCGGTCGCGGCTGCCCGACGCGGCGAACCTGCTCTCGAACGCGGACGGCGACGCCCGAGCCTTTCCCTCGCCGGGCGCTCCGGCTAACTTGGATGCTGGACTAATCATATCCGCCGCGCGCGTCACTGCGTCGGCGCGACTCGGTCGGCACTTTGTTCGACATCCAAGAGATCGGGCGGCTCACCATGAACCGACGCGTGCATTCGCTCGGCGACTTGCTCTTCGGTCTGCTCGCACTCGAGCGCGGGCTGATCGATCAGCAGCAGCTCGTCGCTGCCTTTGAAATCTGGAGCCGTGACTCGGCGCAGAGCCTGGGCGAGATCCTGATCGCGCAACGGGCGGTCGATGAATCGGCACGCGTGCGGATCGACGAGCTGGTCGCAAGCCGGCTCGAGCACGGTCACGGCCACGAGCACTCAACCGCGCACATTCTCCCCGATCCGCTCGCGACAATCACTCACGTCAGCCCAAAACGTACGGGAGAGAAGCGCAACCTTTCCGACCGTGCGGCCGGCGCGGGCGACCGATACCGCATCGTCCGTCCGGTGGCCCGCGGGGGCTTGGGCGAGGTGTTTCTGGCGTTCGATCCCGAGCTGGATCGGCAGGTCGCGCTCAAGGAGCTCCAGTCGCACCATGCGCTCGATTCGACCAGCCAGACGCGCTTCCTGCTGGAAGCCAGGATCACCGGGCGGCTCGAGCACCCGGGAATCGTGCCGGTCTACGGGCTCGGTCAGTATCCCGACGGGCGGCCGTACTACGCGATGCGCTTGATCGAAGGCGAGACACTCAAGCAGGCGATCGTCCGGTTCCACGCCAGCGACAGCACGCCACGCGAGCCCGGCGAGCGCGAGCTGGCATTCCGCCGCCTGCTCAAGAGCGTGATCGACGCCTGCAACGCGGTCGCTTATGCACATAGCCGCGGCGTCGTGCACCGCGACTTGAAGCCCGATAACATCATGCTCGGGCCGTTCGGCGAGACGCTGGTCGTCGACTGGGGACTGGCCAAGCTGCTCGGGAGCGATGAAGACGAGGAAGGCGCGGACGCGGGTGCTTTTGCGAATGCTCGGGCCGGCGACCCGTCGCTCACCCGTCCCGGGTCCGCGATCGGCACGCCGCAATACATGAGTCCCGAGCAAGCCAACGGCGAAGTCGACCGCATCGGCTCGGCGACCGACGTCTACGGCCTGGGCGCGACGCTTTACTGCTTGCTGGTGGGGCACGGTCCGTTCCCGACCGGCGCAGTCGCCGACGTGCTCGAGCGGGTGCGGCGCGGCGTTTTCCCGGCACCGAAGCGGCTGCGACCGTCAATCGATCAGGCGCTCGACGCGATCTGCCTCAAAGCGATGGCGCGCGACCCGGCCGATCGCTACCCGACGCCGCTTGTGCTGGCCGGCGAGATCGAGGCCTGGCTGGCCGACCTCCGTTACCGCAACGAGCAGGTGCGGGCGCTCGATGACGTCAAGCGGTCGCTCGGCCGCCTTTGCATCGAGCGCGCCAGAAACCTCCTGGGCCGCGAGCTGGTCGGCGAGGGCATGCTGTGGCTGTCGCCGCGCTGGAAAACGTCGCGGGGGACTCGCCGGACCTCGAGCGGGCCATCCGCGCCAGCCTGGCCGGCTGGCACGCCGCACCGAAGCTGCTCGAGCGCACCCTCGCTCACGGCGCCCCGGTGCACGGCGTTGCGTTCAGCCCCGACGGCCGCAGACTCGCGACGATTTCCGGTGATCAATCCGCCCGGCTCTGGGACGTCGCCAAGGCCGGGCTGCTCTTCGCTCCGATTCCACACGATTCGGCCATCACGGCTTTCGCCTTCAGCCCCGACGGAAGTTTGCTCGTCACAGCCGGCGAAGACGGCGCAGTCCGGCAATGGGACGCCGTGTCGGGCGCGTCCGCCGGCCACGCGATGCGGCATGACGGGCTGGTCACCGGCATTTGGTTCAGCCCCGACGGGTCCAAGATCGCGGCGGCGAGCCGCTCGGGAACGCCCCTCCTGTGGGAGACCGCGACCGGGCGCCCGATCGGCAATCCTGTCACGGACCGTACCGAAATCTTGTCGATCGCGTTTAACTCGGACGGCACTCGACTCGGTGTCGCCGGTGCCGACGGCCTGGTGCAGATCTGCGACACGGCAACGGGAACCGCGCTCGACGTGACGCTCGCGCATGAGGCGGCCGTTATGGTCGTGCGGTTCAGTCCCGACGGCAGGGCCGTGCTCACGGGCTGCCGCGACGGCCGCGCGCGCCTTTGGAATACGGAAGGCTGGACGACCACGTGCGAGCTTCCCCACCGCGCCGACGCAGAGTACCTCGACTTCAGCCCCACAGGGCGGTCGATTGCGACAGCGGGGCAGGACGGAGCAGCCCGGCTCTGGGATGCGGCGACGTTCCGGCCGATCGGCGAGCCGCTGGCGCACCAGGGACGAGTCGATTGCCTGGCGTTCCATGCCGATGGCACGGTCGTCGCGACGGGAAGCGTCGACGGGACCGCGCGGCTCTGGGATGCGGCCACCGGCCTACCGATCGGACCGCCGCTCTGGCACAAGGGGATGGTTCGCGCGGTCGCTTTCAGTCCCGACGGCCGCCGCCTGGCTACGGCATGCTCGGACGGTCTGGCCCGAATTTGGCGAGTGCCGGCGCCTGTCGCCGGCGCCGCCGAGCGCATCGCGTGCTGGGCTCGCGTCGCCACCGAGCTCGAATTCGACGAAGGCGACGCGATCCGCCCGATCGACCAACTGACTCTCTGGGATCTTCGCCGTAGGCTGCAAGAGCTGGGTGGGGCGCCGGTGAGATAAGGTTGCCTCAGGGATCAACGTGCAACGTCGCCGTGAGCTCGAGGGGCGGCTCGCCTTCCAGGTCGGTTTGCACGCGGAAGACGCGCTTCAAGTCACCCCGGGTTGTGCCTTCATCGGGCTTGTAGGCGACGGTCACGACGTGTGTGGCCTGGCGGGTTGTCGCCGGCGGCGAGGTTGAAAAGCCGTCGCCGGCGCCTTCGATCGACGTGATTGCAAACGGACGAGATGCGTGCAGGACGAATCGGCCCTGGGCGCCCGCCGCCGAATGGATCGGGCCCATGGAGAGGACCGACGGGGCCGCTGTCAGCTCGCCGCGAACCCAGGCGGTGACCATCACGGGAATGCTCGGCGTCTCGGGGTCGTTGCTGATCAAGCGCAGCTCGTCGCGGAGCGGGCCGGCGGGGGCGTCGGGCTTGAGGCTGATCGAAAGCGTGTAGGCGACGCCCGCGCCGTCGCGGCGGGTCTCGGCGAGCTGGCCGGTCAGGTGCTTGCTCGCCGACACGAGGCGCTCAAACTTCCAGCCCGGAGCGCCCAACCGATCGATCGTGAGCGTGAGAGTCGGCGCTTGGCCCCGGCCCACGACGCCGAAATCGAGCGCACCGGGGTTGAGCACGATGTCGCTCAAGATGTTCGAGCTGACCGCCAGCCGCGCCTCGGCTTCACGCCCGCCGGCGGTCATCAGGCTCACAAACAGGATCGTCGACTTGAGTCCGACGAAGTTGCGCGTATCCATCTCGGCCTCGATGACGGCGCTCTGGCCCGGCGCAACTGTCGACACGCTGGCGCGGCCACTGGTGCAGCCGCACGACGGCCGCAGGCTCAAGATCGTTACCGGCTCGGCCAGCCGGTTGACCAGCATGAAGTCGTGCTTGACCTTCGCGCCCGCGGCACCATCCCGAAATCGTGCTTGTTCTCGGGAAAAAGCGCATCGGCCCAAGTGCCGGCCTGCACGGGCACAGGCGCACCCCCGCCAGGAGCCAGGTTGCCAGCAGAATCCCCCAAGCGCGAGCTACCATCAGGAGCCTCCTGCGGAATGCGCCGAGCGCGTCGCGTGCGCACCCGCAAAGAACACCCTCGTTCTCTTCCTATCGTCACGCCATTCACCGGCGCTCAGTTTTGCCGGAGGACGCGGCCGCGCCAATTCTTCTCATCGCTTGCGTTTGCCTAGATTACCTACTTGCCGGTGTTCCGGATATATTTGTGGCATTGAACGCAAGTGGTGGTGAGCTTGAAGTAAGCGATCGTGGCTCCATCGACGTTTTTGTCTTTGGCCTGCTTCACCAGGTCGTCGGCGTACCGTTGAAACTCGCTGGTCAGCATCACGTAATCGGTGGCATTGGGGATCGTCGGTACTTCCCACTCAGCCGCTTCGCTCAGCTTCTTGAGGGCCTTGGCGGACTTTGTGATCGTGTCGTATTGTTCGAGCACGAGCCCTTCGAGGACCTCTTTCGAGAAGTCGAGCTTCTGGCGCATGAACTCGGCGCGGGTCCGCTTGGGAGTGGGTTGGCTGGCCATGCTGGCGGTCTTGAAGGCGCAGGCGATTGCCATCAAGCCCAGGGCGAGCACCAGCGAACGTGCAAGGGTCGATTTCATGAAGTCCTCAAGAATGCGTAGGAGAAGAGATGGGGCTTTTGCGGTCCTTTGGTTCTAATGGGATTGGGCCCGCAAAACAAGTCCACAACAACCGTGATGGCTGCCTGTTGACAGGAGTAATTCGCATTTATGGATGACGACATTATTGCAGCAAGTCGTCCCCGGATGGACGCGATGGCGTTCTCGCTGCCGGCTCGTTATTACACCGACCCGGATTACTATCGAGCCGAGCTCGAATGGTTCTTCGGCAGCATGTGGGTCCACGCGGGGCGAGTGGAAGAGGTTGTGCGCGCGGGTGATTTCGTGGTACGCGAGGTCGCCGGGGATAGTTTGATCGTGGTGCGGCGCGAAGAGGGCTCGATCGCAGCCTTTTACAACGTGTGCCGGCATCGCGGCACGCGGCTGACCGAGCGCGAAAACGGGCGGTTTGCCTCGACGATTCAGTGTCCCTATCACGCCTGGACGTACGACCTGGGCGGCTGTTTGATCGCGGCCCCGCAGATGGAGCGAGTGCCCGGCTTCCGGGTCGAAGATTATCCACTCGCCCAGGCCGCCTTAAGCGAGTGGGACGGGCACCTGTTCGTCAACCTGAGTGCGAGCCCCGCACCGCTACTGGAGCAGCTCGGCGGGATGGACGAGCGGTTCCGCCCGTGGCGCATGTACGAGCTGAAGCAGCAAGCGCGCATCGTTTACGACGTGGCGGCGAACTGGAAGCTGCTCATTCACAACTACTCCGAGTGCCTGCACTGCCCGGGAGTGCACCCGGCGCTTCAGAAGCTGTCGCACTACTTGACCGGCGACAACCAGCCGCCGGTTGCGGGCGCGCTCGGAGGGCGGATGACGCTGCGCAACGGGATCGCGACGCTTTCGCACGACGGCCGGCCGCGGCGGGCGTGCCTGCCGGGGTTGCCCGCCGAGGAATGCCGCTATGTTTATTACTATGCCTTATTGCCGAACCTGCTCTTGAGCCTGCATCCCGATTACGTCATGACGCACACGCTCTGGCCGCGCGGCTCCAGCCGAACCGAGATCGTCTGCGAGTGGTTGTTTCACCCCGATACGGTTGCCCGGCCCGACTTTGACTGCTCGGACGCCGTCGAGTTCTGGGACATGACCAACCGCCAAGACTGGCACGTGTGCGAAGAGATGCAAAAGGGCGTAGGGTCGCGGGCCTACCGCCCGGGACCTTACTCCGACCGCGAAGAGCTGCTCCACGGGTTCGACCAGATCATCCTCGAGCTCGAGCGCAGGGCGGCGCGGTCCGCTCTGAGCGAACCACGGACGGTTCTCGGTGCCGCGACGCTCGATACACAGAACTCTTCAACCACGGATGACTCGGATTGACACGGATATTTTATGGTCGGATACCTCGCGATCTCCGATCTGAACCTGGCCTTGTTCTTGAACTTCCACGACGCCAAGCTTCAGTGGAAGCGAATCGTCCGCTAATCACGAGTGGTCCGTCCGTCGCGCCCGATGGCCTCGACCGGGCATTCGGCGAGGGCGGCTTCGCAACGGGCTTCTTCGCCAGGGTCGGCGGGCTGTCGATACACATAGCTGTGGCGCCCGGATTCCTCGCGGGTAAAACAACGAGGGGCCGTCTCGCGGCAGAGGTCGCAGTCGATGCAGGTCACGTCGACGTAGTACGCGCCCGCCACGTTCTCCGGCACCTTCTTGGTCGAGTCGGCCATGGCGAGCGGGTTTACAAGAAGAGCGTCGAGCGAGCCACCCGGAAACAGCGGAAGGGATGGCCGCGAGGGCACATCCCTTCCTGGTAGCGTACTCAATCGAGCCACTCTTACCTAGGCCCTGGCTCGCGAGGCCTGCCGGTGCCCGTTTACAGGCGCCGCCGATTCGTTCCGGTCGTCGCGCTGGTCACGCGGCGCCGCGTTGCGGATTTTTTTGAGCGCGCGATCCTGAAGCTGGCGCACGCGCTCTTTCGAGACGCCGAGCTGCCGGCCGATCTGAACCAGCGTCCGGCGCGGCTCGCCGTCCAGGCCGAAGCGGAGCGTGAGCACGACCTGCTCCCTCGGATCAAGTGCCCTGACCAGGTCGTGCACGCGTTCGCTTACGTCGTCCGGTTCGGGTTCGTCGTGGCGGCGCAGGCTGATGAGCTCTGCAAGCGGCGTCATGCCGTCGCCAAGGCTGGGCGCACTCAGCGAAATCACCGGTCGAGTCGCCGCCAGCAAGCGGTCGATCATTTCGGCCGAGGCACCGCAGGCTGCGGCGGAATCCTCCGTGGCGGTGGCGCGGCGGCCTGGCTGGCCTTGCTGCGACCGCGCCAGGCTGTGGAGCTGCCGTGGGTTCAAGCGAACCGGGTAGGCCCCGGCCGCCACGAACCGCTGGATGGCCTGACGGATCCACCAGATCGCGTAGGTGGCCAGGCGAGTCTCGTTGACCAGGTCGAAGCGGTCGATTGCCAGCAGCAACGCGCAAAAGCCCTCCTGGACCAAGTCGGCGTGGGGAATCCCGCGGTCAAGATACCGCTTGGCGACGTGTGCGACCAGGCGCACATTGGCCATCGCCAGCGCTGACCGCACCTCTTGATAGCGGCGGGCCGCCGCACGAAGCGCGGCGACTCGCGGTTCGACCAAACCCTCTGAGCTCGCAAGCTCGCGAACGGCTTGCTGAAACTCCGATTCGCGGGCGGCAGACGCCCATTTTGCATCAGTGGGGAAGAAGAACGCATCCTGGAGCTGAGCTCGACACTCGCCAAGCTCCACGAGCAGCTTGCGTTCCTCCGCCGTGCTCATGACCTTGGCCTCGGGGCGGTTCATCAGTCCGCGCCACGCGGCCTCACCGGTGTGGAAATCGTGCATAATCATGGGAAATAATTGCCGTAAAAGGAATCAAGGTAGGACGATCGAAAAGGTCGGCCGGCAGGGGCACCCCCCGCCCCTCGAGCTCGACCACGTCAGGGTGTCCGAGCGCCGGCCGACCAGTACCGCGAACCGAGACGTCGCAGCACGGCCCGGCAAAGGGCCCCGATGCAGCGCCTCATCCACTCGAACGGGCGGAGTCCCGGCCAATGCACCCGGTGCCGACCCTGAAATCAGCTCAGGGATCGTCCACACCGAGGGCGAACGTGGAGAAGACGACTTGGCTCGCGTGTAATCGATCCCGAGTTGAGCCTAGCGCCGATGTTCTCCAGAGCAGTCTGGGGCTGCACGCAGCCGGCCTCGTCTGGGATCAGACGCGGCATGCCGTCGTTCGCACTGAGTCTGTGGCGAGAGATAATGTATTTCTCGACAAAGCCTGAGCCCGGGAAAATCGCCTGGCCCAGCCTCGCCGTGACTTCGCGCCTCATTCTCGTTCCGCTATCACATACGCACAGGGCCGGCGACTGTCACGCCCTGCGCACGGAATTTGCTCGGCGGCTCTTTTTTTTGTAAATTGGGCGAGTGCAAGTGGTATGATATCGGGCCGTCGGGGTCGTGCGGCGGGGCGGCGCAAAGATTGAGCCCCCCCCAGTTTCAGGCGAGACAGGTGGACCCATGGAATATGTCGAAGCCGATCCTCATTTGAGCGAGATGTCCACTCAGTGGACGATGGTCTTTCAGGCCCACTCGGGCACGCCCGAGGAAGTCAGCATGGCGATTTCGGCACTGATGTGCCGCTATGCCGGGGCTGTCCATCGCTATTTGCTCAAGGCACTCAAGGACCCCGATGCGGCCGCCGATCTCGACCAGGAATTTGCCCTCCGGTTCCTGCGCGGCGATTTTCGCAACTGCGACCCGAGGCGCGGGCGGTTTCGCGATTACGTGAAGCGCGCGGTTCAGAACTTGATCGTCGATTACTATCGACGCAAGCGGTCGAGCCCCGTGCAGGCCGTGGTCACGACCGAGCCCGCGGCGCCCGGCGGCGACTCGGCCGAGTTTGACCAGCAATTCCTGGACAGTTGGCGCAACGATCTCCTGGACCGAGCCTGGCGATCGCTGTCGGAGCTCGAGGAAACGACCGGTTGGCCCTATCACACCGTGCTCCGCTTTCGGGTCGATCATCCCGAGCTGCGCTCCGACGCGCTTGCGCAAGGAATGTCGCGGCGGCTCGGCCGGCAACTCACCTCGGGAGCGGCCCGGCAGGCTTTGCAGCGGTCGCGGCGCAAATACGTGAACTTCTTGCTCGCCGAAGTCGCTGCGAGCCTCGAGAGCCCGACGCGCGACGATCTCGAAGAAGAGCTTTCCGACCTGAAGTTGCTCGATTACTGCCGTCCCTACCTCGGCAGGCAGGATGCCCAGACCGGTCCGGCCAAATAGTATCCATCGGTGCACGAAACCACGCCGCGTCAGGTTGACAGACGAGGCGCTTCCGGCTAAAGTCCGCCGGCTCGTCGCGACTGCTTGGCGGTGGCACGGCTGGATCACACAAATCGAATAGGCCTCGGCGAGGATTCGCCCCGTTTCGTCGCCGTGTAGTGTCGGCTCGTGTTCGGGCGATCCCAAGGATGGAGACGCATTCCGGCGCGTGTCGGTTTTTGACGGGCGAGGGTGAATCATGGACGATGTCCCCGCCGGTCCGGCGAGCCCGGAGCCGCGGAGGCCGTCGCTCTCGGTGGTGGTTCCCGTGCGCAACGGGGGCCGCGACTTCGAGCGCTGCCTTCAGCGGCTTCGCGACTCCGAGCAGACGGACTTCGAACTGATCGTCGTCGATGACGGCTCGACCGACGGCTCGGCCTCGGCGGCGCGCAGCCGGGGCACTCGTGATCAGCAACCCGCGGCCGATCGGCCCGGCAGGCGCGCGCAACCTGGGGGCCAAAGCCGCCTGTGCTCCCCTGGTGTTCTTTCTCGACGCCGACGTCGCGATTCATCCTGAAGCCCTGGGGCGAGCGGCGTCGCGTTTTGCCGCCGACCCTGCACTCGCGGCCCTTTTTGGCTCGTACGACGACTCGCCGGACGCGCCCGGCGTGGTGAGCCGATACCGGAACCTGCTGCACCACTTCGTCCATCAGCAAGGGGCCTTCCAGGGCGGAATTCGCCCGGTCCATACCTTCTGGACCGGGTGCGGCACCATTCGCCGCGCGCTTTTTCTGGAGTACGGCGGCTTCGACCCGCTCATCTATCCGCGCCCGGCCATCGAAGACATTGAGCTGGGATATCGTTTGACCCGGGCGGGCCACCGCATCGTGCTGGCGCGCGACGTCCTGGCGACCCACTTGAAGCGGTGGACGCTGTGGGAAATGATCCGAACCGACATCTTTCAGCGCGGCGTGCCCTGGATGCTTCTTCTCAAGCGAACTGGAATCGTCGAGAAGGACTTGAACGTCAAGTCCGATCAAAAAGCGAGCGTGGCGGTCACGGGGCTGGTGCTCTTCGCCGCTCTTTGTTGCCTGGTCACGCCGTGGGCGGCCGTCGCGGCCGGCGCCGGCGTGGCGTCGATCGTGGCGCTCAATCACAAGTTTTTCCGCTTTTTGCATGAGCGCGGCGGGCTGTTCCTGGCGTGTGCCTCGGTGCCGCTGCACATGCTGTACTATTGCTCCTGCGGTCTGTCGGTCGTGATTGCGCTCTACCTGTGGCACACGCGGCCTCTGGCGGTCGAGCGCGCTCGGCCGGCCCGGCAGGCGCGGCCGGACCGTGCCGCGGCCGCGATCCCGCCTTTGGCGGCGGGCAGGCGGCGGTCGCTCCTGGCGCGGTTTCGGTCCGGGCGTGGATAGCGGCGGAACAGCGATTGACGCGTGCCCTGAGGTCGCCGATGAAGATTGGAATCGACGGGAGCTGCTTATCAAACCGGCGCGGCTTCGGGCGTTTTGCCAGGCGGCTCGTCGGCGCGCTCGCCGAGCAGGCGGCGCCGCACGAGTTCACAGTCTTCGTCGACCGGCCGTCGGCGGCGACGACCGAAGTCCCAGAGCCATTTGACCGCGTGTTGGTCGACGTCGCGGAAGCACCGAGCCGCGCGGCCAGGGCAGCGGGGCGGCGGCGCTGGCGCGACATGTTCGCGATGGGGCGGGCTGTCGCGCGCTCGGGGATCGACCTCATGTATTTTCCGGCGACTTACAGCTTTTTCCCGGTCTGGAACGTCGCGAAGCTGGTCGTAACCATGCACGACGCGCTTCCCTTGACTCACCCCGAACTGGTCTTTCCCAACCTGCGCGGTCGATTGGCCTGGCGACTGAAGGAGGCCGCGGCGGCCCGATGGTCCGACCGGATCGTCACCGTGTCGGAAGCGTCGCGGCAGGCGCTTTTGGCATGGTCGGGCTGGCCGGAAGCAAGGATCAGAGTCATCACCGAAGGCCCCGACCCGATCTTCGGGCCCAAGAGCGACGGCGCGGCCGGTGATGCGGTGCTCAAGCGCCTGGGCATCGCCCCTGGCGCGCGGTTCTTGCTTTATGTCGGCGGACTGAGCCCCCACAAGAACCTGCTCCGGTTGATCGCGGCGTTTGCGCGGGGAGCGGCGGCCGACGACATGCTCGTGCTCACCGGCGACGTCCACGACGTCTTCCACAGCCACGTGCCCGAGATCCGCGCGGCCATCACGGCGCACCGGCTTGAAAAACGCGTGCTCCTCACCGGCTACGTCGCCGACCTAGACCTCGTGTTCCTGTACAACCGCGCGTATGCACTGGTTTTTCCGTCGCTGCTCGAAGGGTTCGGCCTGCCGGCCGTCGAAGCCATGGCGTGCGGCACGCCGGTGATCTCGAGCCGTGCCGGCTCGTTGCCTGAAGTCGTCGGCGAAGCGGGGATTTACTTCGACCCGACCGACGTTGGCTCGATTTCCGAGGCGATCAAGCGCTTGCTCAGCCGTCCCGAAGAGCGCAGCGCGCTCGCCCGGCTGGCGCTCGATCGTGCTTCACGCTTCACCTGGGCCGCCTCGGCGCGCGCGCTGCTGGATTGCTTCGATGAGCTGTGGCGTGAGCCGGATCGTCCGAAGTCCTGGGGTTCACACCCCAGGCTACATTCTGTCGCCGCTCCGCGGCTCCGTTGTGCGAACGAGTGCGCCGGGGTTCAGCACGCTCTAGAGTTGCCCGAGCGTGCCGGCAAGGATAACCTCTGGAAAGGAAGCAACTCAGGTGATTCAAGATCAGGAGGCCCATCATGCCCGAAGGCAAACTGAAGGTTTACAGCGACCCGGAAATCAGCGCCAAGCTTCAGGCCGAGGGGCTCGACCAGTGGGCCCTCGAAGACGGCTGGCTGCGGCGGAAGTACAACACCGACGGCTGGCCGACGACATTGATGCTGGTTAACGCGATTGGCTACCTGTGCGAAGCCGCCTGGCACCACGCCGACCTTTCGGTCACGTGGGGCAAGCTGTGGGTGAAGCTCAAGACCCACTCCGAAGGGGGCATCACCGACAAGGACTTCGCGCTGGCCCGCAAGATCGATGAGGTCGTCCTCTGGCGTCCCGAATCGGGAAGTCCGCTCGAGGGAACGCCCAACAAGTTTGTGCAGTCCAAGAAGTGACTACTTCAACAGGTCGCGGCCCAGTTCGAGGACTTCTTCGGCATCGAAGACTTTGTCGTTGGCCGTGAATAGCTCCTGCAACGGCCTTCTTGTGGATTTTCATCTTGATGCCGCCGACGCCGAGCGCGCCCCAGGTGCGCACCGTGCCGCGCTCGGCGTTCTTGTCGGTGGCCTCGACGCCCTCGATACCCAGCGGTGGGACGGCGTTCAAGTCGATGAGCACCTTCAGGCTCGGCAA
The DNA here is from genome assembly GCA_963830625.1 of uncultured Isosphaeraceae bacterium. GTDB lineage: Bacteria > Planctomycetota > Planctomycetia > Isosphaerales > Isosphaeraceae > CAWHMZ01. The sequence continues at coordinate 46,006 of CAWHMZ010000025.1, forward strand.
CTGCTTCCAGACCGAGGCCGGCAGGAGCGTGACGCCGGCAGCCCCGGCGGCGATAACGACCGAGCATCCTCGAGCGCAGCCGCTAGGGCGTCGGGGCTGGCCGCCGCGAACGGCGTGACGGCGCTGCCGGTCGCCTGCGCGGAAGCTGTCGGCCAGCGCAGCCGCGCGGTCGAGGCTGCGCGAGCCGACGGAGACATTGGCGCCCAGCCGGCACAGCAAGCGGGCGGCGCGCTGGCCGACCGGGCCCGTCGCGGCCAGGACTGCGGCCTTTACGCCCGCGAGCGAGCCGCTCCAGACTCTGCAAGGCCGCCAGCACGGCCGCCGCCGCCGTCGTGTTGGCGCCGTTGGCGTCGAAGAGCACCGAGACCCGGAACGGCCCGAAGAAGGTCTTCTTGACCGCGTCGAGCACTGCTTCGCCGGCCGCCACATTCGAGCCGCCGATGAAAATCGCCGTCGCGGCCAGATCCGGCAGGCCCCGCGTGAAGAGCGCCCCGTAAACCAGGTCGCGCACATTCGCCGGCGTCACGCCGCCGTGGCGGAACAGATGCTCGACACCCGCGTCGACGGCCACCACGGCGTCAAAGACGCTGGGCTGCGGATCGGTGTCGAGCTGAATCAGGATCTTCGGCTTCATGGATCGGATCGTCTCAGCCGGCGAACGGGTGCTTGACCGTGTCCTTCTGCGCGGCGATCTCGCTCGCGGTGGGCTGGCTCTTCATCGCGCGCTGGATGGAGAGCTTGGTCGCCTCGTAGTTGTACTTGAGGATCTTGGCGTTGTCTTCGGCCTCGGGATGGATGAACACGCCGCAGACGATCACCAGGTCGTCGGCCGCGCTCGCCGGGAATGCGTGCCGTCGGCCACGCAGTCGGCGACGGCCTTGGCGACGGCGTACTGGGCCGGCCCGAACATCTGCACGGCCTGCTTCATCCCTTCGATCGTGACCTTGGTGATCAGCACCGTCGCCGGCTTGGCGAGCAGGTTGGGCGTCGAGCACCGCCAGCAGGTTGGTGTGCCCTTTCGACTGGTTGGCCAGGGCGTTGGCGAACGCCGATCCCGACCGGCCCGGTCTTGTCGCCGATCAACAGATCGATGTGGGCGATCTCATTCCCCTCGCCGACCAGGGCTTCACCGATGTTCATGACGATGTTGCTGGCCATGCTACGCGTCTCCAGATTGATGCAAAGGCCGGCTGGGCAGCCCAGCCGGTCGACCAAGCGTTGCCTTCGGTTCCGTTTCACTGCCGGCGCGACTCCTGCTCGCGGCTGGGCACGAGTCGCCGGTCATGGACTCCGAATCATACGTAGCGACTTGGGGCTCGTGGCTAGTGACCAGTGAGACTCATCCCGAGCTAGTCAGTCAGGAATCCCAAGAAAATGATTGTTATTGACTTCCGGAGGTGGTTCAATAAGTATTCGACTAGGGGGCGGGCGTCGCGCTCGCGCGGCGTTCATGGTGTTGTGGAACGTGATTCCATCTTCTTTCGGGGAATCGACGATGCGGAAACTTTTGATGCTCGCGGCGGTCGGCGTGCTGTTCTCGGGCTTGGCCTTCGTGCGGGCCGATGATGAGAAGGGCGAGAAGATCACGATCACGGGCGACGGCATGTGCGCCAAGTGCGCCCTCAAGGAAACCAAGACCTGCCAGAACGTCGTCATCGTCACCAAGGACGGCAAGAAGAAGACCTACTACCTCGAAAAGAACGACGTCGCCAAGAAGGCCCACGGCGGCCTGGGCTTCTGCAGGCCACCAAGGACGACCCGATCAAGGTGAAGGTCACCGGCACGTGTCGAGAAGAAGGACGACAAGCTGATCCTGACGGCCGAGAAGATCGAGAAGGAATGATTCGCGTCTCGTCGGCTGTTGCCGTTTGCCGGCTGGGACGCCGGGTTGCCAGCGCCACCTGTGGCACGTGATGCGCCTCGACGGCCTCCGGGCTGTCGAGGCTTCTTTTTTTGAGATGCCTTGCCTCACGACCTCCTGATCCTGGGGGCGAGCGCCCGCGCCGCCGCGTTCTCGGCGATTCGGTGCGGGCTGCATCCTCGCTGCGCCGATTATTTCGCCGATCGCGACCTCGCCGCGATCTGCCCGGTCGATCGCATCGACTCCCACCACGCCGCGAGCCAGTTCCTGGCGCTCGCCGAGTCGCTCCCGCCCTCGCCGTGGTTTTACACCGGCGGGCTCGAAAATCACCCGATGTGGTGGACCGGATTTCGCGCCGGCATCGGCTCTGGGGCATCGGCGGCCAAATGCTCCGGCGGTCCGCGATCCCGCTCGAGTCGCGCAGGTCCTGCACGCGGCGGGCATCGCTTGCCCGCGGGTCTGCCGCGATCGCAGGCGGCTTGCCGCGCGACGGGACCTGGCTGAAGAAGCCGCTGGCGCTCGGGAGGCGGACGCGGCATCGCACCGTTGACGCCGCGCCGATGGCGGCGGCAAAGCGGCCCAGTCGTATTACCAGGAACGCATCGAGGGGCCCAGCTTCTCGGCCCTGTTCATCGGCGAGCGATCCCGGGCTCGCCTGATCGGCGTGACAAGGCAGTTGATCGGCATCCCGGGGCTGCCCTTTCGGCTACCGGGGCAGCATCGGCCCGTGGCCGCTTGACGAGTCGTTAACGGCGCGGCTGTGTGCGCTCGGGTCGGCGCTGGCGTCGGCATTCGGCCTGGCCGGCTGGTTCGGCGTGGATTACATCCTGCGCGATGGCGTTCCGTGGCCGGTCGAGGTCAATCCGCGCTACACGGCCTCGGTCGAGATCCACGAGCTGATCGATGGGCCGCTCGCTGCTCTTGGACCACGGCGCGCCTGCGAAGACGCGGGAGAATGGAACGCGGGTGCGGGCATACCGGCAACCGATCGGCCGCCGCCTTTGGTCGTCGCCAAGTGGATCGTGCATGCGCCGCGGCGATTGCTTGTCAGGGCCGGCGCCCTCGACGACAATGGCCCCGGCATCGGCGCGAGCCCGCGTCGATCGCCGACATCCCCCGGCCAGGCACGTGGTTCGAAGCGGGCGACCCGGTACTGACCTTGATCGCTGCGGGCCAGCACCTGGCCGAGTGCTGGGAAACAATGGTGCATTTCGAGCGCGAGATCATGAACCGTCTCGGCATCGCGGCGCACGAATGGCGGTCGAGCGAGTTCTGAACCTTGTTGTCCTCAGGTGGCGACGATGGACCTTCAGACGATCGACTACCTGCTGTTCGCACTGCCGGGCATGGCTCTGTCGATGTGGGCGCAGGCCCGGATCGCGACCGCCTATGCCGCGGGCTCACGCATTCCGGCCGCTTCGGGCCTGACCGGCGCCGAGGCTGCCGCGCTGGTCATGAGGGCCGGCGGCGTCACGGGCGTGCCGATCGAGCCGGTCGCCGGCGAGCTGAGCGACCATTACGACCCCAGCCACAAGGTGCTGCGGCTCTCACGAGGCGTGTACGCCGGCCGGTCGCTCGCGAGCGTGGGCGTGGCGGCCCACGAGGCCGGCCACGCGATTCAGGACGCGTCGCATTATCCGGGGCTGGTCGTTCGCAACCTGATCGTGCCGATGGCCAGCATCGGCTCGACGGTCTTCTGGGTGCCCGTCCTGGCCGGGCTCTTTTTCGGCATGAACCGGCTGATCCTGCTGGGGATCATCTTGTTCTCGGTGACGGTTGTTTTTCAGCTCGTGAACCTGCCGGTCGAGTTCAACGCCAGCCGCCGCGGCCGGCAGATCCTCCAGTCCACGGGCATCATCAGCCAGGCGGAAGACCAAGTGGTCGGCAGGGTCTTGAACGCCGCGGCCTGGACCTACGTCGCCGCGACGCTCACCAGCCTGTTGCAGTTGCTTTATTTCCTCGTTCGGTATGGAATGCTGCGCAGCCGGCAACGGCGCGACTAAAGGCTCTTGAGATACGCGATCAGGTCGTCGAGCTCTTGTTCGGAGAGCTCCCCGAGGCCGGTGACCGCGTCGGGCTCGTGCGGTCCGGTCAGGACGTCGCGCAGGGTCTTGGCGCGGCCGTCGTGCAGGTACGGGTCCTTGTCGTAGACGCCGCGGAGCGAGGGGGGATTGTAGCCGCGATAGGCATCGTCGGGCTCTTCGAGCCCAGCCTCGTGGATCTTGCCGTCGGTGAGCTCGGGGCCGCCGTGGCAGGTGTTGCACGCGGCCTTCGCCGAGCGGAAGACGTCTTGCCCGCGCTGGGCGGCCGGCGTCAGCCCGCCGTCGGGCTCGCGGTAGGGTTCTTGGGATAGTCGAGCGTGTCCAGATACGCGACCAGGGCTTTGACATCGTCGGACTTCGGCTTGGGGCCTTGCATGCTCTTGGTGAACGACTCGACCATCGCGTCGTCAAGCTGGTCTGCCAGCCGTGCCAGGTCCAGGGCTTGGTCTTGGTCGACGCGGCGCAGCGTCGGGACCTTCTTGCGGCTGCGCAGGTGGAACGTGCTCAGGTCCTGGCGGCCGTCGTTGAGCGTGTCGAAGTCAAGGCCGTTGGTGTGCCCGTCGCTGTGGCAGGTGTTGCAACTGTACCACTGGTTGTGCGAGAACGTTGGCCGTCGTGAAACAGGATCTCGCCGCGCCGGGCCAGCGACAGCGTCTTGGGGCCGCCCAGGGGGATCGTCTTGACCAGCTGTCGCCGACTCGGCATCGACGACCTGAATGGCGTCGGCCAGGTAGTTGGCCACGTAGAGCGTCTTGCCGTCGGGGGCGAAGGCCAGCTCGGTGGGGCGGCCGCCGAGCTCGACGCGGCGGAACCGGCCGTCTTTCTTGAGCAGCTCGGGCGCGATCAGGTCGCGCGAGCTGTCGGTCCGCCAGGGGAGCCGCTTCAGGTCGGTCCGGAAGATCATGACCTCGTGGGTGCCGCCGCAACTGACCGCCACGAACTTGCTCGTCGCGGCTGACCGCGACGCCATGGGCGTCGCTGACCGCCTTGCCCTGCGTGTCGAGCGAGAGCGTGTCATACGAGACCGAGCCGTCGAGCGGGACGCGCGTCAGCCGCTGGCCGAGCACCCAGCCCAGGTCGATGTTGTTCCGGGTCGTCGGCGAACCCGCGATTGCGCATGTTGGCGATGTAGCCGGTCTTGCCGTCGGCAGCTGATGGCGACCTGCCGGAGGTTGTCGCCGTCGATCGGAATCGTGCTCGGCGACTTTCCACGCTCGGCGTCGATCGAGCGAGACGCTCTGCGAGCGGGCGTTGCCCACCAGCAGCCGCGAGCCGTCGGGCGAAAGCGCGATGCTCGCGCGGCTCACGGCCGACCGTCAGCCGGCCGGTGACCTTGCGGGCGTTCAGATCGACGCGGGCCACCTCGTTGGTCACACCGACCGCCACAAAGGCCGTCGCGCCATCGGCCGAAAGCGCGACCCCCCGCGGCTCGGGACCGACCTCGACGCGGCCGGCCACCGCGATCTTGTCGTCCTTGATGTCGAGCACCGCCAGGTCGTAGCCGTACCAGTGCGTCACGACCCCGCGCCGGCCGTCGCGCGAAAGCGCCACGCCCGCGGGCTTGTCACCGGTCTTGAGCTCGTGGAGCAGCCGGGCGGACTTGGGATCGACCAGCGAGACCGATCCCGGCCGTCTGGTTGGCGACCAGAAGCCGGGTGCCGTCGGCCGAAGACAGCCAGCGCGATCGGCGAGCGATGGGGTTCGGCGCGTCGCAGCCGACGAGCCCGGCTTCAGGGTCGTACGCCGCCACGTCGCCGTCGCCGGGCAGTTCGACCCGGGTGCGAGCGCCAGCACGATCCCCACGGCCACGACCGCCGAGACCAAGCTGTTCCTCAGGACACTGCCCGCGGCGATCAAGTGCTGGCGTTCGCGCCGATGGATCATACACCACCCTCGCGAGTTTCACATTCGGTCCACAACATCGATTCCAAGCAGATCGAGCCCAAATTTCAAGGTCCTGGCGGTCAGGTCGCAGAGCGCCAGCCGGCTGTCGCGACGCTCGGGCGACTCGGCCTTGAGCACCGGGCACTCCTCGAAGAACGTGCTGAACGCGTTGGCCAGCTCGAACAGGTAGTCGGTCAGGATGTTGGGCTTGAGCTCTTCGGCGGCCAGCTCGAGCACTTCCGGCAGCCGGAGCAGCCGCACGCCCAGCGCACGCTCGGCCGGGTGCGAAAGCACGATCGCCGGGCGCCATGCCTGCCGGATCGCCGCGGCCTCGATCCCCCCCTTGCGAAAAATGCTCTGCATCCGCGCGTAGGCATATTGCAGGTACGTCGCCGTGTTGCCGTTCATGGCCATCATCTTCTGCCAGTCGAAGACGTAGTCGCTGATCCGGTTTTGGGAGAGATCGGCGTACTTGATGGCACCCAGCCCGACGACCTCGGCCACCTGCCGGCGCTCGCTCGGCTCGAGCTCGGGGCTATTCTCGCTCGACGACCTTGAGCGCCTCGGCGACTCGGCTTCGTCGAGCAGCGACTCGAGACCGACGACGTCGCCTTCGCGCGTCTTGAACGGGCGGCGATCCGGGCCCAGGATCGTGCCGAAGCCACGTGCTCGAGATCGACCGAGTCGTATCCCCACCGCCGCGCCACCTCGAAAAGCTGCTTGAAGTGATCGCCCTGGCGGTGGTCGACCACGTAGAGCATCTGATCGGGATGCCAGGTCTCGACGCGGTACTTGATGGTCGCCAGGTCGCGTGGTCGCGTAGTTGAAGGCACCGTCGCGCTTGCGGATGATGAACGGTGCTTCGGTCTGCTCGACGAAGACGACGATCGCCCCTTCGCTCTCGACGGCGAGCCCCTGCTCTCGAGGTCGGCGACGACCGCGGCGAGCATCGGGTCGTAGAAGCTCTCGCCGAGCTGGACGTCGAAGCGGACGCCCAGGCGGTCGTAGAGGGCCTGGAGGGCGTCCAGGCAGTGCGGCATGAACTGCTCCAGAGGGCGCGGTTTTCGGGGTCGCCGGCGTGGAGCTTGGCCGTCTCGACCCGGCGCGGCCTCTTCGACGGCCGAGTCGCCGTCCTTGATCTCGCTCCTGAGCCAGGCGATAGAGCCGCGCCAGCTCGGCCACGGGATCGGCCGCAAACGCGGCCTCGTCGCGGGCGTTCTTCCATCCCCAGAGGATCATGCCGAACTGCGAGCCCCAGTCGCCCAGGTGGTTGTCGCGAACCACGCGATGGCCCAGCGCCGTGATGATCCGCGCCAGGCTGTCGCCGATGACGGTCGAGCGCAGGTGCCCCACGTGCATCGGCTTGGCGACGTTGGGCGAGGAGAAGTCGATGACGACCGTCTTGACTTGTGCGGGCTTGCCCAGGCCAAGCGCTGGGTCAGCCAAGAGTGCCCGCAGGGCCGAGGCGACCCAGGCGTCGTCGAGCCGCACGTTGAGAAAGCCCGGGCCGGCCACCTCGGGCGGACCGGCGAGGGGCGCAAGATCGACCTTCTGGCGACTTCCGCGGCGAGTTCGCGCGGCGTGCGCGCCGAGCGCCTTGGCCAGCGCCATGCAGCCATTGGCCTGATAATCGCCAAACTTGGGATCGGTCGCCGGGCGGACCGCCTTCTCGAAGGCGGCCCGATCGACCCCCTCGGGCAGTCGCCCGGCCGAAAAGCTCGCGCAATCGATCAAGTACGTTCATCGGCGCGGCGACGACGAGTCTTGCCAGTCGAGCTGCGGCGCATCGCCCCAGATCTCTTCCAGGGCGTAGTAGGCCCGGTCCTCGGGCGAGAAAATGTGGACGACGAAGTCGCCGTAATCGATCAGGATCCAGCGCCCTTCCTCGGATCCCTCGAGACCGAGCTTGGCCTCGCCCAGCTTCTTCATGGCCTGGTCGATCTCGCTGGCGATCGCGTGGCTCTGCCGGCGCGAGGTCGCCGTCACGATCACGAAGAAGTCGACGATCGGGGTCGTCTTCCGCAGGTCAAGGAGGAGGATGTCTTTGCCGCGATTGTCGTCGGCGATGCGGGCACAGGCCCTGGCGTGCTCCAGGGCCACCGCGGCCCGCCGCGGCTCGCGGCGCGCGGTCGCTTGGTGGGGGACGATCATCTTGGACCGCGTGACGCGGGTGCGAAGGGTTCGTTGACGTTTTTCGGGGACGGGTTCAAGAGCGGGTGAGCTGTCGGCGGTTTTGTGATTTTCCATTCAATTCATCCGCTCAGGCGGAGGCTTTGGTCGAGCAAATTCTCGGCCGGAATCTCCTCTGGCCACCAAGCCGCAACCCGGCCTCCGGTCTGACAAGACACGCACAGCCCGAGCCAGGTTCATTTCTAGTGTAACGACCCGAGGGCCGTGTGGCTATCGGGTTTTCGACAAAGCACCCCCACGGGGACTCGAACCCCGGTCCCTTGGCTGAGAACCAAGTATCCTAGGCCGCTAGACGATGGGGGCGTGTCAAGCAAACGTTATCATAAACCGGGAAAGGCGTGAGTCAAGTGAGCCAACCGCCTTCGCACTCACGCGGCAGGACCACAAGCGAATTCGAGGCCGGTCGGCGTCGGCGTGCTTGCGTGCGGTGCGTGATTGAGGGGAGGGTAAAATGTGGGTAAGGCAGAACAGACGGCCGTTGGTTTGGTCCTCGTGTTTTTCGTTGCCGCGCCTCCTCGCCCTGACGACCCTCGCTTTCCCGTTTTGCGCCCGGTTCGCACCGCCAGCGCGGGCCGACGGGCCTGGCCGGCGCCTTGCGGTGCTTGACCCAGAGGGGTTCCGATCGCGGTTCGGCGACGACGCCGAGTGGGCCGCCGCGAACGTTCCGCTCTTCGATTGTCCCGACCTCGATATCCGCCAAACCTACGATTTTCGCTGGCGAGTCTTCAAGAAGCACATCCGCGCAACGCCGGATGGGTATGTCGTCACCGAGTTCCTGCCCGACGTGCCCTGGGCGGGCAAGCACAACACGATCTCGTGCGCCGCCGGGCACCACATCCGCGAGGGCCGCTGGCTCTGCGATCAGCGCGCGATCAACGACTATGTTGGCTTCTGGTTCCGCAAGGGGGGCGAGCCCCGGCGGTACAGCTTCTGGGCGGCGGACTCCGTGGAGGCGCTCGCTCTGGCCACCGGCGATTGGTCTTTGCCCTTTGAGCTGCTTCCCGACCTCGTTGCGAACTTCGAGGCTTGGGAGCGTTTGCATCGTGATCCGAACAGTTTGTTCTGGCAAATCGACGATCGCGATGGGATGGAATACTCGATTGGGGGAAGCGGCTACCGGCCGACGATCAACTCGTACATGTTCGGCGATGCCGCGGCCATCGCCCGGATCGCCGCGCGGGCCGGCCGCACCGATCTGGCCGAGCGATTCCAGCGCGCGGCCGACGAGCTGCGCGGGCTGGTCCAGGCGAAGCTATGGGATGCCCGGGCGCACTTCTTCAAGACCCTGCCGCGCGGCGAGGCGACCGCGCTGGTCGAGGTGCGCGAGCAAATTGGCTTTGTCCCGTGGTACTTCAACCTCCCCACTCCCGGGCACGAAGCGGCCTGGGAGCAGCTCGTCGACCCGAAGGGCTTCGCTGCGCCCTTTGGCCCCACGACCGCCGAGCGGCGCAGCCCGCGGTTCATGGAGCGCCACAATCACGAGTGCCTCTGGAACGGGCCGTCGTGGCCGTTCGCCACGACGCAGACATTGGTCGCGCTGGCCAATCTGCTGAACGACTCGCGGCAACGGCCGCCCTTGGGCAAAGCGGATTACCTGGCCCTCCTGACTACCTACGCCCGATCGCAGCGGCTGCGCCGCGGCGACGGCACGATCGTGCCGTGGATCGACGAAGACATCGACCCGGATTCCGGCCGATGGATCGCGCGCGAAATCCTTCAGGCGCAGGGCCGGCCCGACAAGGAGCGAGGGCGCGATTACAATCACTCGGGCTTTGCCGATCTGGTCATCACGGGGTTGGCCGGGCTGCGGCCTCGGGCGGACGAAATCGTTGAAATCAACCCGCTTATACCGGAGGCGACCTGGGACCACTTCGGTCTCGACGGCGTGCCCTACCACGGGCGCACGATCACGATTTATTACGACAAGTCGGGCGAGCACTACCATCGGGCGCGGGCCTGAGGTTGCTGGTCGACGGCCGCGAGGTCGCCGCGTCGGCCGGTCTCGCGCGCCTGACCGGGCCCCTGCCCCAGGCCCGGCCAGACGCTCCGGCCGAGGCGGTCGCCGGCTGGCGCAAGGCCGACCAAAACCCCGTGCTGGGCGGTGCGCTCGGAACATGCTTCGATGTCGCATTATTGAAGGAGGGCGCGACCTATCGCATGTGGTTCTCGTGGCGGCCGAAACGGAGCATCGCTCTGGTCGAGAGCGCCGACGGAGTGCAGTGGAGCAAGCCGGAGATCGTGCTTGCGCCCGACGTGACGACCGGCTGGGAAGACGACATCAACCGCCCGGTGGTGGTGCGCCGGCCCGACGGCTACCACATGTGGTACACGGGCCAGGCGCACGGGCATTCCAAGATCGGGTATGCCACGAGCCCCGACGGCAAGACCTGGGCCCGCACCGGCAAGAAGCCGGTCTTGGAGCCCGAGGCAGCGTGGGAGAAGGTTGCGCTCATGTGCCCGCACGTACTCTGGGACGACGAGGCCCACCTCTATCGCATGTGGTATTCCGGCGGCGAGCAGTACGAGCCCGACGCCATCGGCCTTGCGACCAGCCCCGATGGCTTGCGCTGGTCGAAGCACAGCACCAATCCGGTCTTTCGCGCCGACCCAAACAACGCGTGGGAGCGGCACAAGGTTACGGCCTGCCAGGTGATCCGCCGGGATGGGTGGTTCGTGATGTTTTACATCGGCTTCCGCGACGTCGACCACGCACAGATCGGCCTGGCCCGGTCGCGTGACGGGATCGGCGGCTGGCAGCGCCACCCGGCCAACCCGATCATTCGGCCCGGCCGCGACAAGTGGGATGCCGACGCCGTGTACAAGCCTTTCGCCATTCTCGATGGCGCGAATTGGCGGCTCTGGTATAACGGCCGACGCGGCGGGGTCGAGCAGATTGGCCTCGCAGAACACGACGGAGCGGACCTGGGGTTCGGGTCTGGGCCGGGAAAGTGAGACCGACTACGCGCTGGTGCACACCTGCCAAGCCGGGAGAACCATCATGAATTCCGAGCGATTGCAGTGGCTCTTGGTCGTGTTCTGGATCGTCAGTTCGTACTGGACGCCCTTCGGGACGTCATTTCGGGCTCTTTCGGTGGAATTCCGCGAGCATGGGATTCTGTCGGAGGTGTTTTGGCCATGGGAGAAGATTCGCGAGTCGCGCTGGACCGAGGGCGGTTCGACTCTGGTCCTGAAGACGGAACACGCAGTTCTGACTTACTATTTGCGTGCCGATGACAGAGAGGCCGTGGAGGCGGTTCTCAAGACGCACGTGGCTCAGTCAGACGTTCCGAGCTAGGAGCTCTTCCGGATTTTGGCCTTTTCATTGCCGGAGTTCTCTTTACGCTGAGGGACGATGCCCAAGATCACCGTGAAAGGCCGGACGTTCTATTACGAGGAGATCGGCGGCTCCGGCGAGCCGCTGGTCTTCTTGAGTGGGCTGGGAGGCGACCACCGCGCCTTCAATCGAACGCAGCGCTACTTCGGGTCGCGATTCCGGACGCTGGCGTTCGACTCGCGTGACGTGGGGCAGAGCGACCGGGCGGAAGGCCCTTACTCGACGGCCGATATGGCCGACGACGTGGCGGGATGGCTCGACGCAATCGGGGTGCATGGAGCGCTCGTCGTGGGCCAATCGCTGGGAGGTTTGGTTGCGCAGGAGCTGGCTTTGCGGCACGCACGGCTGGTGAAGAGCCTGATCCTCGCATCGACTCACGCCGGCGCCGACGCGTGGCGAAAGGCGGTGATCGATGCGTGGGTTTTGATGCGGCGGCGCGTTGACATAGGCGAATTCACCCGCGCCGTGCTGCCGTGGCTGGTCGCGCCGCCGTTCTTTCGTCAGCCGGCGCAGATCGAGGGACTCGTTCAGTTTGCCGAGCGCAACCCATGGCCGCAAGATGCGGGCGCGTTTGGCCGCCAGGCCGAGGCGGCGGCCGGCCACGACACGCGTGACCGCCTGAAGCAGATCAATGCGCCGTGCCTGGTGTTGGTCGGCGAGCTCGACCTGGTCAATCCGCCGCGGGTCGCAGCCGAGCTGGCAGCGGCACTGCCCAACGCGCAATCGGTCGTCTTGCCGGGAGTCGGTCACATGCCGCACGTTGAAGACCCGTTGCGGTTTCGGCAGGAGATCGAGCGGTTCTTGCTGAGGAGCGAACTCGAATGAGACATCCGTGCGCCGGTGGCGTGTTGTTGCATCCCACGTCGCTGCCGGGGCGCCACGGGATCGGAGACCTCGGCGCCGAGCGCACGCGTTCGTCGATTTTCTGGTCGCGACCGGCCAGCGCTGGTGGCAGATGCTGCCCGTGGGCCCGACCGGCTACGGCAACTCTCCCTACCAATCGCATTCGTCGTTCGCCGGCAACGCGCTTTTGATCGACCTCGACGATCTCGTCGGGCGCGGCTGGCTGGCAGCCGATGCATGCCCACGCGACGTGGAGGCGCCGCCCGATGCGGTTGATTTCGATGCAATCTCCGCGCTCAAATCGGGCGCGCTTCGCGCGGCATACGAAGGATTCAAGGCCAGGGGCCACGATCCTCACTTCGAGGACTTCAAAGGGAAGAACCGCGATTGGCTCGGCGACTATGCGTTTTACCACGCTCTCAAAGACGTTCACGGCGGGCTGCCCTGGTACGAATGGGAGCACGACCTGGTGGTGCGCGAGCCGGCGGCGTGCGCGCGGTGGCGCGAGCGCGTCGCCGACGCGATCGGCTATCACGAGTTCGTCCAGTATGCGTTTGACCTCCAGTGGCAAGCGCTGCGCGCGGCCTGCCGGAGCCAGCAAGTGATGTTGATCGGCGACTTGCCGATCTTCGTGGCCCATGACAGCGCCGACGTGTGGGCTCGCCCCGATCTTTTTTACCTCGATGAGCACGGGCAACCACTCTGCGTCGCCGGCGTCCCGCCCGACTATTTCAGCGCGACCGGGCAGCTCTGGGGCAACCCGCTTTACCGGTGGGACGTGCACGCCCGCGACGATTACTCGTGGTGGACCGCCCGGCTGCGTGCCCTCTTGGAGCGGGTCGACCTGATTCGCATCGATCATTTCCGCGGCTTCGAGGCTTACTGGGAAATTCCGGCCGGCGCGGCGACGGCCGCGCCGGGGCGGTGGGTGGAAGGGCCCGGGATTAACTTCTTCGAGGCGATCCGCAGGCGGCTGGGGTCACTGCCCGTGATCGCCGAAGACCTCGGAATGATCACACCCGCCGTGGAAGCCTTGCGCGACCAGTTTGACCTGCCGGGAATGCGCGTGCTCCAGTTTGGTTTCGGGCCCGATTCGGGCTCGGAAAAGCACCTGCCGCACCGATTTTCGCCGCACTGCGTGGCTTACACGGGCACGCACGACAACGACACGACCGTCGGCTGGTTCACTTCAACTGACGTCGCGACCACTCAGTCGCTCGATGAAATCAACGCCGAGCGCGCCTACGCCCGACGCTATGTGAACGCGCGGCGCGATCAGTTCCACTGGGACATGATCCGGATCGCGTTTGCGTCGGTCGCCGACACGGCGATCATTCCGCTGCAAGACATTCTAGGGCTCGACAGCCCGCGCGGATGAATGTGCCCGGCACCAGCGGGGGGAACTGGCGGTGGCGGTTCCGGAAAGGCCAGATCGACGACTTCGCGCGAACAGCTCGCCGAGCTGACTGCAGTCTATAGACGTTGGAACGGCAACGTTCCCCCGGCGATCGACCCCTGGGCCCGACCGGCGCCCGGTGCCGCGCGGCGAGCCGGCCTGATCGAAATGATCCTCAAACATTCCCGTGAATGTAGGACATCAAATGCTGATTCTCGGTATGCACCTTGTCGTAGAGGACCTTGATAACGTCGCCCACCGACACCACGCCGACCAGTTCCTGGCCGTCGAGGACCGGGACCTTGGCGATGCGCTTTTCGCTCATCTTGCCCATGACATCGTCAACTTCGTCACTCATGCGGCAGGTTATCGGGTCGCGCGTCATGACTTCGGCGATCGGCAGCCGGCCGAAGTTCTCGCCGCGGTGGTGAATGATCCGCAACACGTCGCGCTCGCTGAAAACCCCGACCAGGCGTCCCGCGGCGTCGACGACCGGGAGAGACCCGATATTGTTCTGCACCAGCTTGGCAACCGCTTCATGCACCGTCGCGGCAGTGTCAATGGTGATGACATTGCGGTGCTTCGAGAGTATGACGTCTCGTACCAGCATGAGAGTCCTCCTGGACTTGAGCAATGCGAGCGTTGCCAACGAACCGACAGGCCCACCCAGCGACGCCCTAGAGCTGCGGAAGCGAGGTGTTCGATGCAGTTATCCTGACATTATTTTTTCGGGTTTGCAAAACATTTTTTCAAGGACGTCGCACTCATTTGCGTGAGGGTTCGGGGAATGGATGCCCGCGGTTCACAACCGGTGCGCCGGCCGGTCTGGTGGGAGGATTGGCGGACACTGGCGTGCGTGCTGCCGCTGGTGTTCCTGATCCGGGCGATCAACCCGGCGCAGCCAATCGTCGAGAACTACGTCGGGCGGCAAGTGCCGACGGCCATGGTCGCGCGCAACCTGGAGCGCGGCTCGGGATTCTTCCGCCCGCAGCTCGACACAGCACCCTTTCCGAATTACTTCGTTGTCGAGCCGCCGATCTACGAGGCCCTGGTGGTGGCGCTCAAGTGGGCGTCGGGATGGAGCCTGGAAGAATCAGGGCGCATCCTGTCGGCGATGGCGACGAGCCTGGCGGCCTTGGGCCTCTTTGAGCTGGCCCGGCGGCGCGAGGGACCGCGCGGCCCTGTGGGCCGTTGTTGCCTTCGCGGTCTTTCCGCTCTTGATCCGCTACGGTCGTGCTCTCCAGCCCGATGCGCTGATGCTCGGCGCCGTCGTTCTCGGATTGGCCTGCTGGGACCGGCATCAAGCGGGGGGCCGATGGGTGTGGCTGCCGGTCGGTTGGCTGCTGCTGGCAACTGGGTTCGCCCTCAAGATCACAGGGGCACTCGTGCTGGTGCCGTTGCTCTTGGCCGTGGTTCGGCGGCGGCGCGCGATCGAAATCGCGCTCGCGTGCGCGGCGTTGTTGCCGGCCCTCGCATGGTACGTTTGGGCGCTTCACTTGATCGCAGACGGTACCGGCTCGCGCGCCGCGACCGACAACCGCTCGATCTGGCTCGGCGTTGTCGGTTCGGCCGCGCTCTTGAAGCTCGAGACGCTGCGCTTCGTGGGTTGGTCGCTCCTCCGAGGATTCAGTCCTGTCGGTGTCCTACTGGCGGTCGCCGGGTTTGTGTGGCGCGGCCAGCAGACGGCCCGCCTTGACCGGCTCTGGTGGACATGGGCGGTTGCGCTTTTTGTGACGCTGGCATTCCTGGCAGGGAAGCTCCATCACGAGTATTACTGGCTCTTGCTGGCGCCTCCGGTCGCCGTGGGCGTCGGGCGAATGCTTGATCGGCTCGCGGGCCGCCACTTCCCCAGGGCGGCTGCGCTTTGGACCGTGTTTGCCGTGCTCTGCGCCATTCAAGCGCGGTCGACCTGGCAGACGCCGGCGGAATGGACGGGCATCGAACAGGCCGCGCGGGCCGTTGCGACCTGCGTACCGCGCGACGCCTGGCTCGTCGCGCCTGAGGCCTTGCTTTTCGAAGCCGACCGTCGTGGTTGCCGCCTGGAGTGGTCGCGACCGGCCGCACTGCGGGCGGCCGGCGAATGGGGCTCGGGTGCGACCGTCCTTGGCCCGCAAGATCTGCTGGAGTATTACCGCCGGCGCGGGGCTCGCTACTTCGCGGACCTGGGAGAAAGCGGAGTCGACCCGCGCCGAAAGGGCTTGCATGATTTCGTGCGGCAACGATACAAGGTCATGGTGGACTCTCGCGAGGTGATTATCGCGGACCTGACGGGCCCCGAGGTGCGCTGGAATGCCAACTGAGGTTCATCCGGTCACGATTCCTGATTTCCACATCTGGAAGTCGCAGAAGCGACGGATCGCGGTGCTGACCGCCTACGACTATCCCACGGCCCGGCTGCTGGACGACGCCGGGGTCGACTGCCTGCTGGTGGGTGACTCGCTAGGCACGGTCGTCCAGGGATGGGAAACCACGCTGCGAGTCACCGTCGACCAGATCATCTACCATGCCGAAATGGTCGGCCGGGCGGCCCGGCGTGCTCTGGTTGTTGCCGACCTGCCGTTTCTGAGCTATCAGGTCTCGGTAGAGCAGGCGCTCCAATCAGCGGGGCGGGTCCTCAAGGAGACGAATTGCCAGGCGGTCAAGCTTGAGGGGGGCCGTCAGATCGCACCAACGATCAAGGCGCTCGTGAACGCCGAGATCCCGGTGATGGGTCACGTCGGGCTGCGGCCGCAGGCGATTCGACGGATTGGGACGTACAAGGTTCAGCGCTCGGGCGAAGAGATCCTCGCCGACGCCCAGGCGGTTTTCGAGGCGGGGGCGTTTGCGGTCGTTCTCGAGTGCATTCCCCGCGAGCTTGCGACCAAAATCACGGCCAGCGTTTCCATCCCCACGATTGGAATCGGTGCCGGCCCGCACTGCGACGGTCAGATTCTGGTCAGTCACGATCTCCTGGGACTCATCGAGGGGTTCCGACCCAAGTTTGTGCGCCAGTACGCCGATCTCGGGCCGCAGATCCGCGCAGCCGTCGGGCGTTACATCGCCGACGTGGCCCAAGGACAATTTCCGGGCGAACCCGAGAGCTTCCGATAAGCCGTCATCCCATTCCGCGACCTTACCAGGCGGAGAACCAATCCGATGAGTGCCCCCGCGCCAGGAGATCTCACCAAGAAGCGATGCGTCCCGTGCGAGGGCGGGATACCCGCGCTTTCCCGCGAGGAAGCCCGTGCACTCCTTCGCGACGTCGAGGGCTGGAGCCTCGACTCTAGTGGGCAGCGAATCTGCCGGTCGTGGACCCTGAAGAACTTCATGGCGGGGATCGACTTTTTCAACCGGGTCGCCGCGCTGGCCGAGGAAGAGGGGCACCATCCCGACCTGCACCTTGAGGGATATCGCAACGTCAAGATCGAGCTGTGGACTCACGCTGTTGGCGGCCTCACCGAAAACGATTTCATCCTGGCCGCGAAGATCAATCTGCTGCCGGTGCAATTGCGGAAATAAAGCGCGGCTACAATCCCAGCCACGCGCGCACGCGCTGGAGGAAGCTTCGAGGGGCCGCAGGCGCCGGATTCGACGCCTGCGTGACGGCCCGGTCTTGCAAGCGGACCGATTGCTCCGGCGAGGCGGGGGGCGCCGCGCTCGATCGCGATTCGAGTGCCTTCAAGTGCGCGAGCAGCCGCTCGTTGGAAACGCCTCGGTCGGAGAACCGTACCTTTGCCGACGACTTGGCCGAATCGCCCAGGGCCAAGAGGAGCGGCGCGGCTTTGCGCTCGGGCTCATTCAGCAGAAGGTGCACCCACGCCCATGCTTCGCGATAATCGCGCGGGGACATCTCGCGGATGTCGCTAAGTGACTCGAGCCGCGCCAGGTCGGGAACCCAGCCGCCGGCCAGGTCCTTGGTGATTTGCTCGAGCCGCTCTCGCTCGGCGCGGGGCTCTGCCAGGTCGTCTTCGAAGTACTCGGCAAGCCCTTCATCGAGCCACAGCGGCAGATCGCCGAATTTGCCATGGAGCAAGGCATGAGTCGCCTCGTGGCGCAGATCTTCCTCGAGCCGTGGGCTCAGGTACGTATAGACGACCCGCTGCGAGCCCTGAGCCAGAAAGAACGCCCGGCGCGGTGGCAGGTCAGGATAGTAGAACTTGAGGAAGTGGGCGAAGGCGTTTCGCGAGTCGAGGACGTAGATCTCGACGGGCAGCTCGGCGCTGCCGGGCTCGAAATTGAGGTGCTCCTTCATGTCGCGCTCGAGCGCGACCAAGCATCGGACGGCTAGCGGATCATCGGTCATGGGCGAGTTGGACAAGATGACGAACGGGCCGGTGCGAAGCTGATATCGACTCGGCACCAGCGGCTGTCCCTGGTCGCTCAAGGTCGCGCAGCAAAGCGACGACAGCACGAGCGCGCAGAGCCCCGCGGCCCAGCGCAGGCGGGGGCGTCGCAAAATCGGCCGAATGTGCCTGTGAGCCGCCACGATTCGACTCCGATTCGGTCAAGCCAGAGGCCGTCCACGGCGCTGGTTGCGAGAGCGTTTGGCGCCCATCGCCCGATCGACCTGCCGCCACACACGCTTCCAGTCGCCCAGGGGAGATAGGCCCCGAGGGAGGTAGAGGCGCAGGAAGCGCAGGGCGTCGGTTCGCGTGATCAGGCCGGTTGCCTGGATACTCAAGCACAGCCGCGCCAGGTTCTGGACCCGCCGCGACCACGGCAGCGGATGACGGAGGCGCACGCCGACCAGGTCGATCAAACTCAGCCGGCCCGTCCCGCCGGGCTCGCCGGCGCAAAGCAGAATGTTCGAGGCTTTGAGGTCTCGGTGCGAAAGCGACCGCTCGTGCAGCGATCGCACCAGTGCGGCGAGCAGCCCGGTCAAGGCTCTGACCTGGACACGCCGCTCGTACCAGGCGAGCTGGGGCAACACGTCGGCGCAGTAGGAAGCCAGGCTGACGGCGCCCGCTTCCTTGACCGTGACCAGGTAGGTCTCGCGCGGCAGGAACCAGCACAGCGGATCATCGCTGAAAGAGCGCGACCGGGCGCAGAACGCCAGGTTCAGCGGGGTCGCAATTCCGCGACTGGCGAGGTGCTGGCCCGCTTGCCACGAGCGCCAGGCTCGAGACGGACGAACGAGCGTCAAGACCGGGTCAAGCCATTTCTTGCGGTTGAATCGCTTGTAGATGACCATCGTGGGCTGGCCCTTGACCAGCATGGTCGTTTCGGCCACGGTGGTCGTGCGCGATTTCTTCAGGAGCTTGGTGCCTGGTTGATTGAACAGCGCGTCGGGATCGGCCTGCATGGCTGCGCACCGCGTCGGGGTCGAGGTCGCGCAATGCCACGCACCAGCAAGGACGGCCCGGGAACACCTCGAAGTACTTGTTCGTCGACCGGCAGCGCCGGCCCCAGCGCGTCCAGAGCCGCTCGGCCCAGAGCCGGGTCGCGTCTTCGATGCGCCGCGCCAACTGGCGCACCTCCGGCTCCGGCGCGCTGCGGTTCCGCAGATAGGCTTTGAGAAACCGGTAACGGTCGGTGCGCGTGCTTCTGAGCCAGAAATAATGGTCCAGGAGCGCCAGGTTGTGCTGCGCCACCTTCCAGGTCACCTGGCGGCTCTTGCGCAAGGCATCGAGGTCGATCATCACCAGTTCAGGTGCGCCGCCGGGCGGAAAACGAACCAGGATGTTGCCCGGATGAAAGTCCTGATGAAGGAGGCCGGCATCGTGCATCCGGGCCGTCAACACGGCCATCGCCTCGGCGAGCCCTTGACGCGTGCGCGACCGCAGCGGCTCGGGCCACGCCGGAAGATGGCGCTCCACGAACTCGTCGAGCGGGCTCGCGCCGGAGATGGCCAGGGTGATCAGATAGTTTTCGAACAGGAACTTGCCGCTTCCGCTTCTCCCCGAGCGCGATCGGCGTGATCGTTGGTATGCCGATCTCGTTCAAATGGACCGACCGGCGCCCTTCGTTGCGCCCCTTGCCGCGGCGAATCCACTGCCGGAGGGTGGTGCGGAGGTCGGGCACCAGGAAGTGCTTGATGTAGATTGTTCCCTGGGGCAGCTCGACCTTGTAAACGATGCGATTCGGTCCGGACTTGATGGTCGCCAGCCGCCCTTCTTGGCGCCACTCGTCCAAGCGCAGGCCCTGCGGTCCCAAGAGTACCTCGCCCCAGCCATCGCGCGACCACCAGCCCACGTCAGCGGGCTGCGACCATTGCCATTCGGGCGCCTTGAACATCCGCGCGCTCGGGTCTTCGCGCCGGGGCTGTCGCGACCACGACAGCGCGGCTGCGCGGGTGGCTGGCGCCGATTCACGGGACGTGCAAAGGCTCATCGACCGCCGATCTGGTTTAAAGAACGAGATGGTCTGATCCTGGTCGCGTGCGGCTCATAGACCGGTCGCGGCGCTGCCGGCGGATTGCCGCTCCATCATCCACGTCGATCGGGCCGCCGTGCGCAGCGTTCCGGTCGTCGACGACACGAACGTGCCGGCCCAGGCCGCGACCGAGTAGTCCGACTCGACCACTTGCCGGGCGCGGTAACCCATCTGCTGACGCAGCCGGGCGTCGTCGACCAGCGTCTTCACGGCGCTCATCCACTCTTCCGGCGTCGTCGCCAGCATGCCCGTTTCGCCCGGGCGGCACCATCTCACAATGAGCACCCACCGGGTTGGCCACGACGGGCAGGCCGGCGGCCTGATACTGAAGTACCTTCAGCCCGCACTTGCCGCGGCTCCAGAGGTCGTCGGGGAGCCAACTGACTCCGATCTGGCCGGCGGCAAGATCGCATGCCTCGGTCTCCTGGCTCCAGGCGACCGGAATCACCGGCAGCGGGAACCGCTCGGGCATGCGATCACAAATAATGCGCATGCTCAATTGCGGCACGCGGCCCCGACGGATTCCCAGATGGCGCGAGATTGGTCGAGACCCTGGAGCGTGCTGGCCGACCCAATCCAAACAAGGTCAACTCGTGCGGTCGCCGATACGTGCCGCGCCACCGGGTAGAGCCGCGGGTCCACGCACGTCGGGATCACGTGAACGCGCTCCACCGGCGCCCCGGCCCGCAAGGCACAATCCGCCAGGAAATCGTTGCCGGCGACGATCGTATCGGCCAGACGGACCGTTTGTGCGAATCGACGA
Source organism: uncultured Isosphaeraceae bacterium (assembly GCA_963830625.1). Taxonomy (GTDB): domain Bacteria; phylum Planctomycetota; class Planctomycetia; order Isosphaerales; family Isosphaeraceae; genus CAWHMZ01. The sequence continues at coordinate 66,670 of CAWHMZ010000025.1, forward strand.
GCGCGCCGGCGCTATGCAGGCCGCGTGCATCGTAACTGTCGCGATACAACACGGCGTCGTCGAAGTCGAAGACCAGATGGCGAGCGGCCCGGCGCAGCAAGTACAACTGCCAGGTCGGCAGTAATTTACGTTGGAGTATAACCGCGTCGAACTCGGCGGCTCGACGGAGCTGCAACGGGCGGAAAAACGCACCGCGCTCGAGCCCCTGGCAGGTCAAGGTCCAGCCGGCGTCAGCCAGCGCGGCCGCGAAAGCACGGATTCGATAGCGGCAGCACACGTGGTCGGGTGATTCGACCAGGGCAAGTAGTTTCATCCCGTCCTCCCTGACGGTCGGCGGCAATGCGCGCCGGTCGCAGTGCTTTTCGGGTCTCCTCCATCGGCAGGATCATAACCATCGAACCCCCTTTTTCCAAGAGCGACTGACTCGGCCCAAATTCCCCCGCCAATCGAGTCGAAGTCAGATTGTCTGTCGCGTCCAATCATGGTACACACTGGCCCGCCCAATGATCGGAGCCGCCCCCGATGGACTCCGATAATGCATGGACGCATTCTGGGGCTTCCCGCGAGCGGCCTATCGTTCCCATGAAAAACTTCGCCCGCCTTGTGCAATTCGCTTGGCGATACAAGGTTAAGTTCGGCCTCTCCGTCGGTTGCGCGGCGATGGTCGCTCTTCTGTTCTTCACCGAGCTGGGCGCCGTCTATCCGCTCCTTCACATCTTGTTCGACGACCAGAACCCGAAGCGCTGGATGGCCGGAAAGATCGCGGGCCTCGAGACCGACATGCTCTCACTCGAAGCCCGCGAGTCGCAGGCCGCCGCCGTGCTGGAGATCGCGCGTGCAGGGCCGGCGCGCGTTCCAGAGATCAACGAAATCTACACAATAGTGCATGACGATCTCACAGGCAAAGAGGCGGCGCTGCGGAACCACGAGCGCGCCATCGGCGTGACTGATTTGAAAGACGCGCCCGGTCAGGCGGTCAAGGACGACCTGAAGCGCCTGGAGGGCCTGCGCCGCGACCGCACGGTCGCGATAGCGCCGCGAAGACGAGCTCGTACAATGCAGCCGGCTCATCAACAAGAACGACCCGAAGAAGACTGACCGGGTTGCGATCGAGCGCCGCTTGACCTCGGTACGCAAGGAGCTGCGCGGGACCAAGAGCCTGCTCTCTCGATGCAAGCTGGCGCAGCCCTATGTGAACCGATATCTGCCGGATGAAAGCTTCAAGACACTCGTTCTCTTGATCGGGCTCGTCATGCTGGGGGTCGCGCTCAAGGGGTTTTTCACGTTCCTGCAGGAGGTGCTGGTCGCCGTCGTGATGCAGCTGCACCCTCTTCGACATTCGCAACAAGTTCTTCAGACGCACGATCAACCTCGACCTGGCGAGCTTTTCCAGCCAGGGGTCGTCGGAGCTGATGGCCCGCTTCACCAACGACATGGACTCGTTCGGCCAGGGGCTCAACACGCTCATGAGCAAGGTCATCCGCGAGCCGATGAGGTTCACGACCTGCCTGGGCGGAGCGCTCTGGATCAACTGGCGGTTGACGTGCCTGACGCTGGTGCTGGTGCCGATTTCGGCCGCGACCACTTTCCGCGTGGGCAAGATCATGAAGCGGGCCGTCAGGCGCTCGCTCGAAAGCATGTCGTCGATTTACAAGATCCTTCAGGAGAGCTTTCAAGGAATCAAGATTGTGAAGGTGCTCGCCACCGAGCGAGTCGAGCGCCGGCGGTTTTTCGACGAGACCAAGAACCTGTACAAGAAGAGCGTGCGGGTGGCGATGATCGACGCCACGTCGGACCCCGTGCTGGAAATGCTCACCCTCACGACCGTGGCCATCGCGCTCTTAGCAGGCTCGTACATCGTGTTGAACCACACGATCTACTTGAACCTCGGTTTTTTCCGGCTGCAACTGGCGGGGCAGCCGATGGCGATCCAGGACCTGTTGACGCTTTACACCATGCTTGCTGCCGCCTCGGACCCGATCCGCAAGCTCGCCAATGTCCATTCAAAGATCCAGCGCGCGGCGGCCGCCGCCGATCGCATCTGCACGCTCATGGACCGCGCCCCCCAGATCAGCGACAACAAGCGCGCGCCAGCCTGCCCCGTCACCGATCGCTCGTCGAATTTGACCGTGTCTCGTTTGCCTATCTGCCTGGCTCGCCGGTGCTGCAGGACGTCAGCCTCGTCGTACGCCACGGCGAATCGATCGCGCTGGTCGGCCCCAACGGATGCGGGAAGACCACGCTCGTCAACCTGCTGCCGCGCTTCTGGGACGTCGACGGCGGTGCGATCCGGATTGACGGCCACGACATTCGCGACATCCAGCTCCGCAGCCTTCGCCGCCAGATCGGCATGGTTTTGCAAGAGACGATCCTCTTTCAGGACACGATCGCCAATAACATCGCCTACGGCGTGCCCCACGCCAGCCGCGCTGCCGATCATTGCCGCCGCCGAACGGGCCTATGCTCATCAGTTTATCATGGAGTTGTCTCGGGGCTACGATACCTTGATCGGCGAGCGCGGGCAGGGTCTCTCGGGCGGCCAGCGGCAGCGGATCGCCCTGGCACGGGCCATGCTTCGCGATCCGGCGATTCTCATCCTCGACGAGGCGACCAGCGCCGTCGACATCCAAGACGAGCTCCTGATTCGCAAAGCAATCGACGAGTTCGCCAAGGGCCGCACCACGTTCCTGATCTCTCACAACCTGTCGTCGATCCAGGCCGCCGACCGGATCGTTCTGATCAATGCCGGCCGGATCGAGGCAGTCGGCTCCGACTCCGAGCTCAAGCGATCGTCGGCTCTCTACCGGCGCCTCCACGAAATCCACTACCACCGGCTACCGCCCGATCCGCACATCGCAAGCGTTCCGCTTTCCGCCGAGCCGAATCGCGCCGAGTTTCGTAGCCACCCCTTGCCTTTGAACGGACCCAGAGTGGAAAATTAAGGGTGGCGGTGCGGCCGGGCGTCGGTGGATCGTGACGTGGGCACAACTTGAACGGGCCAACCAGTGTCGGCGAATTGTGAGGGCTTGGCGTCACGCGGCGGCTGCCCGTCCGTAGTGGATTGTGGTCTCTAATCAATCGCGTATGCATCCACCCAAGGCCCCGCCCAAAATTTGTCGCATCGTCTGACGGATGGTGTGTAGCGATCGTTCATGTTGGATCGACAGCGGCGGGCGCGAGGTTCGCGGCCGAGGACGGCTATGAGCTTCAGGAGTGGAGGGGGCACATCGATGGAGACGCGGCGGACTTCTCGCGCCCGCGGGACGGCAACAGTCCGACCGGCCGCGGTCGGCTGGGTATTGTGTACGGGAATGGTTTTTGGGCTCTCGGGCCATCTCGAGGGCCGACGATAGGTCGTCGTCGCCCAAGGTGACGTCAGAGTCGCAAGAGTGCCCGCCTCGGCGCAATCGACGACTTGATCGCCCAATCCTGGAAGAAGGCCGGGGTCACGCCGGCAAGAATCGCCACCGACGATGAATTCCTGCGGCGCGCTTACCTCGATCTTCTGGGCCGAATCCCGAACGTTCAGGAAGCGCCGGCGTTCTCTGCGGACGCGCGAGACCGATAAACGCGAAAAACTGGTCGAGTACCTGCTCAACCACCCGACTTCGCCAAGAACTTCGCGACCCAATGGACCGTACTATTGATCGGTCGCGGCAACCAGGGTCGCATGGTCGACCGCCGGCGCTTACGAGTTGGCTGCGCAAGCAGTTCGCGTCGGACCGGCCATGGAACGACGTCGTCCGCGACCTGGTGGCCGCGACCGGCTCCAACAAGGACAACGGCGCAGTCAATTACGTGCTGGCCCATCTCGAGTTCGACGCGGTACCCTTGACCTCGCGCACCACCCGTCTGTTCCTCGGCCAGCAGATCCAGTGCACCCAGTGCCACGATCACCCGTCCAACGACTGGAAGCAGCTCGACTTCTGGGGAATCAACGCGTTCTTCAAGGGAATGAAGACCGAAGCAAGTCACGCAAGCCGAGCGCCACCGGGCTTGACGCCTACGACCACACCGAGCTGACTGACGAGCCGACTGACGACTACGTCCGCTACGACCGGCGCAACGGCATGGTGGGCGTGACGTTTCCGCAGGTTTCTGGACGGCCGAAAGATCAGCCAGGGCGACAACGTGATCCGCCGCGTCGAGCTGGCCAAGCTGATCGCCGACCCCAACAATGACTTGCTGGCGAAAGCCTTCGTCAATCGGATTGTGGGCTCACTTCCTGGGGCGGGGGCTTCGTCAATCCGGTCGACGACTTCGGGCCGCACAATCCTCCCAGCCACCCCGAGCTCTTGGACCAGCTCGGCAAGGAGTTCAAGGAGAGCGGCTACGACGTGAAGGCGCTCTGCCGCTGGATCACCAACAGCCGGGCCTACCAGCTCAGTAGCGTGAAGGCCAAGGCGAGCGACAAGGAAGACGGCCTCTTCAGCCAGATGCAGCTCAAGCCGATGAGTCCGGAACAGCTCTTCGATTCGCTGCTCACGGCGACGTCGGCGCACAGGGCCGGCTCGAGCGACGACGGCAACCGCAGGCGCGACGCCTGGCTGCGACAGTTCATCTTCACCTTCGCCAATGACGAAGCCGACGAAACGACCAGCTTTCAAGGGACGATCCCGCAGGCCCTGATGATGATGAACGGCGAGCTCATGCAAGAGGCACTCTCCGGCAAGCCCGGGAGCTTTCTGGGCGACGTCTGCCAGCAGGCCGCGGCACAGCGGCCGGTCGCCCGAGGCGTACATGGTCGACTCGATCTACTTGGCGGCGCTTCGCCGGCACCCGACGCCCAGGGAGGTCGACGCACGCCCGCGAGTATCTCGCAAGCGTATCCCGACAGCTTGCAGGTTCTGCAAGACCTGTTCTGGGCCCTCTTGAACTCGAACGAATTTGTGCTGATTCATTAAGCGTCCGCTTCGATCCGGCCGGGCCGGCTTGTAATCAAGGACCCGACGCACGAGAACGTCACGAGGAGGAGACCGACTCCCATGTCAGACGACCTGCGGCCAGCAAACCGGATGAGCCGGCGGCACTGGATGGGACACCTGGCTTCGACCGCGCTGGGCGTGCCCGCGATCCAGTTTTTCTCGCAGCCTCGAGGCGCACGCCCAGCAGCTTCGAAAGACCAACAAAAGCTGCATCGTGCTCTGGATGGGCGGCGGCCCCAGCCACCTCGACATCTGGGACTTGAAGCCCGACAGCGAGAAGAACGGCGGCCCGTTCCGTCCCATCGACACCTCGGCCTCTGGTGTGAAGATCACCGAGCACCTGCCCAAGGTGGCCAAGCAGATGCATCACCTGAACATCATCCGCTCGCTTGATTCCAAGGAAGGCAATCACGAGCGCGGCACCTATCTGATGCACACCGGGTATGCGCCCAATCCGACGGTCGTGCACGCCGGGTTCGGGTCGATCTGCGCGCTCGAGCTGGGCGAGCGGCTCGAGCATTTCGATCTGCCGCACTGCATCGCCATCAACTCGCCCGGCATCGGCGCGGGGTTCCTGGGAATGTCGTACGCGCCGTTCGTCGTTCAGAACCCCAATGCGCCGATCGCCAACCTCCGCCCGCCCAAGGACGTCGAGGGATTGAGGTTGGAACGACGGCTGAACATGCTGACCTACGCCGAAAATCAGTTCGCGTCGCAGCGCCGCGCCCAGGCGGCCCTCGATCATCGGGCCGTCTACGGCAAAACGCTGCGCATGATGAACTCGCGCTATCAAGACGCCTTCAATCTCGAGCACGAGCCCGCGGGCGTGCGCGACAAGTACGGCAAAGGCTCGTTCGGCTCGGGCTGCCTGATGGCGCGGCGACTGGTGGAACAGGGCGTCACCTACGTCGAGGTCGCGCTGGACGGCTGGGACACGCACAGCAACAACTTCGATACCCTGTCGCGCCGGTTGCTCCCGGACCTCGACCAGGGCATGTCGGCCCTGGTCTCCGACCTGGCAGCTCGGCGGCTGCTCGATACGACCACCATCGTCTGGATGGGCGAGTTCGGCCGCACTCCGCGCATCAACCAGAACGCCGGCCGCGACCACTGGCCGCGCAGCTGGTCGGTCGTGGTCGGCGGCGGCGGCATGAAGGGGGGCCAGGTCATCGGCGCAACCGACAAGGATGGTATCGATATCGTCGACCGGCCGGTCGGCATCATGGACCTCATCGCTACCATGAGCAAGGCCATGGGCATCAACGTCCAAACACAGTACACGACACCTCGTGGCCGCCCCATCAAGCTCGTCGACGGCGGCCAGCCGATCAAGGAGCTTGTTCGGCTGATCACGGGCGGGCCCGCTTCCAGGCCACCAATGCCCATCCGATTGCTGCGGCCAGCGCCACCGGGCCGCCGAGGTAACCGGCCAGACCAACCGCCAAGGTGAGCGCGAGGGCCGCCATCGCGCGACCGCGCGGCGCGGCGGCTGCTCCCAGCGCGAATACCGCCAAAACGGCGGAGCCGGCGAGCACCGGCGACGGCAAGTTGGCGCAAGCGGCAGCATCGCGGGCCGCGGTACGATGATCGCCGGCGCGGGCTCCGGCCCGTCAATTCCCGGCGCGGGCCCGGAAAAAATCGACGGACAGCCGAGGTGGCCGAATCGGTCGGAAACGGCCGGCTCAGGCACCGAGACCGCCGAACGGGTGAGCTCCGCCGATGGCTCGCCGAAATAGCGCCGGGCCGAAGCAAGGTCGGCCTCGAGCCCCGTCCGCCGCAACGCCTCGATCCGCGTAGCCCTGGCCATGCGGATCGATTCGTAGATTCCGCCAGCTCGAGCCGCCGGCGCCGCGGTGAGCGTCGCATCGCTCGCGAGGGCGCTGCGCTCCGCACTGCGGAGGGCCATCTCGTGGTTGATCAAGAGCGATACCAGCCGTTCATGATCGCGGCCCGAGCTGCGGTCGAGCCGCGCAATGACGTCGACGATCAATCGGCCCAGCCAGTCGGCGCGGCCAGCTTCCAGCTCGGCCGTCGTCGCCGGCTCGAGGCCCTCGCGGCCGTGGATGACGGCGCGCTCGCCCGCCGTGTACACCGACACAAACGTCGGCGCGCTGCCCTGCCCGGCCTTGGGTATCTGCACCCGGCGTTCGTCGGTCGTGGTCGATCCGAAGGGTTCAGTCTTCCAGATCAAGCCGATGCGCACTTGCCAGCGGTCGTCAAGCGCGATCGACCACGTTCCCGAATGGGAGCGAAGCGGCACGACCGCAGCGCCGTCGAGGGTCGCCCAGAGAAGGCTGCTCGCTGCGGGAAGCTCGACCAAGAAGAGCGGGCCGCTGGCCGGGACCGTATCGTAAACAGCGCGGCCGAGGATCGACCCATCGGCCATCTCTGACAGCGTCACTTCCGCAAACGCCAGCCGGGCTGAGTGCTCCTGCGAAAGGTTGGCGTCGGCCGGCTCCCTGGGCAGCGGTGTCCTCTGCGACCACGGTTCCGCAATCACCCGAAAGGCTCCGAGCGGTGTGCCTGAATTCGCCAGAAAATCGTTGGCTTGAAACCTGGTCGAAATGGCGATCGGCGCTAGCCCCGCCGAGCTGCCCAGCGCGAGCGAGCGCCCGGTCGCGTTCACAACGCTCAGATACGTATCGACCGCCCCCCTGCCCAGAGGAGTGATCTCGGGATGGACGACCTCGCGTTCGCCGCTGGTGGAACGAGTCGATCGCAACACAAACCGCTGCGAGCCCCAGATGGGACGCCGCGGCGTAATCGACCAGACCGCAAGTGCGCCGCGCGTCTCGGCCGTGAGCGAATAATCGCCGCCGGAAAGCTGAAGCACGGCGCTGGCCGACCATGCCGCGGGCATTTTCAGGTGAATCACATCGAGCGGACCGCCCAGCACGTCGTAGCGCAAGACGGCGACCCACTCCGCCCAGTCGGGATGGATCGCCATCTGACTCTCCACCACGACGTTGCCGCGCGGCGGCACGGACTGCCAGCCGATCGCGCCTAGCTCGCCCGGATCGTCCACGCGGTAGGTCAATCGATGCCTGGGTCGACTGGTCACGCCGGCGGCCGACGATTCGGAGGAAATGAGCGTCAAACCCTCCGACCTTTCCATCTCGGGTTTTGAGCCCGAGGCGATGATCAAGAAGCCCGAAACCGCTTCCATCCCATTCCAGCCGATCCAGGGCGTCGCGACGCGATGCCTGGTTGGCCCGACTTGCAGCGGATGTTGTTCCACCGGCACCCACCCCGAAATGCGCATGCGCCGGTGGGTCGTGGCACTCGGCCGATCGAACGAAAGGCGCAGCCGGCGATCGGCAGTGGTGGTCCAGGTCATCGCTGTGTCCGACTCGACCTCGGTGAGATTGAGGTTCGCCGGCAGGACGGCTTCGATCTGGCGAACCTGTCCCGAGAGCTCGACGATGTCGGCCTTGGCTTCCAGCGCGATGCGCCCGGAAAAGAGCTCGAGCTCGACCGTCGGCGCGACCTGCAACCTCGGGGGCGCCGGCCCGGTCGCCAGCGCCGCGCGGCACGCGCCGGCAAACCGGCTCGTGCCGCAGAACGTGAGCGGCTCTTCGGGCAGGTTGCCCCACGCCTTGACAAATGCTTCGTCGCTGATGGCTTCGGTATCCGCCAAGGGGCCCAGCCGCCCCACCCAGCTTCCCGGCCGCCGAACGCCGAGCGCGCCGGTAAAGCGCTCGACGCCCAACGGCTCGATGAGCGGCAGCGTGCGCACATTCGCGCTCGAGAGCGCGGCCGCCCCGCCGCGCGGGGGTTGATCGCGACGCGACGGTTTGATCGGCATCCAGCAGTCCAGCGCGATCGTCGAGCCCGATCGCAGGGGAGGATCGAAGTGCAGGGACCACTCGCCGCGCTCGGTATGATCGTCCCAGAGGATGTCGACGGCGCCCTGCGCCTGCGCAGCAACCAGGACCAGCCCGGCTGCATGCGCGATCCGCACAGCGGAAAGCTCGGCCGATTGGCGGTAAGTGAATTGCGCGCGCAGGCGATCGCCGGCCGGATTGATGTCCCAGAGGATCAAGCCTTCCGCGCTGGCGCAGCCCGCACGTCGGCGGCCGCCTTCGCGGCCGGCCAGCTTACCTCGAGACGATCGACGGGGCCAAGAAGGCCAACCACCGAGCTGCCGGACTCGAGCGCGGTTCGGCCCCGCGACACCGGCTCGCCGGCCGGACCGTCATGGTCTGCCTCCACCACCACGCGCGCACCGGGCACCGCGTTGATCGGCAGGTCCAGGACCAACATTCCGTTTCGATTCTGGAGGACCGTCGTGCGCCGCAGGTGCAAACGATGATTCCCCGGCCGTCGAAATCGCAATGGTACCCATCGCCGCTCCGGCCTCGACGGCCACCGCGATCGGCTCGCCATCGAGACTTGCCTCGATTTCGGCGCCTTGCGACCGGCATGCGCCATGCGAACGGCCCTGTCCCGACAGCCTCGAGCTCAAGCTCGCTCTCCACCGCGGCCGAGCGGGCTCCGGCACGCCGGACCCGGTGAACAGCGAAAGAGCGCCCGCACAGGCGCCTCGAAGGGCGAAGCTTGGGCTTCAGCCCACGCTTGAGCTGGTTATAGTCTGACAGCCGAAGCACAACCTCCTTGAGCGGGACCGCAGGATCGTAAACGCCCTCGTATGGAAACAGCGCCAGGATCACGGAGCGGGGCTGCGCCTGGGCCGAGCCTGGCGATGCAGCGACGCACAGAGCGAGCGCTCCGGAGCTGATCGCCGAGATGGCCGCCCTGCCCGCCCGCCGCCAGAGCGAGCTTGCCGATCGCGTTCCGCGCCGTGCTCGCGCGAACCGGCGCAGCCTCTGTGCAAGCTCGGCGATCAAAACGCTCAACCCGCCGAGGAAACCCGCGGCCGTGAAGCTGGCGAACCGCGCCGGCAAGACCTGGCCCGCCACAAGACAGCCTGCCATGACGGCGATGACGGCCAAGAGGAGCCGCCGAACCGCCAGCCGGCGCCAGCCCGCCCACGCCAGGATACACAGCCCAACAATAATCCAGCCGGCCACAACGCGCCTGCGGACGTCGATGAGATGGATATAGCCAAGGTCACCGGGCCATCCCGATCCAGAGAACCTCCAGGTCGACCAGCCGGGCGGAAACTTGGGCTGGCTGCCGGTCTGGTCGCCGGTCTGCGGAGCAAGTCTCGGTGAAGGCTCGCCGCGCCAGCGGGCGACCGACTGAAAGCGGTTGCCGCGGTCGGCGCCCCAGATCAGCGTTTCACCGAGGGGGGCCGCCCAGCGATCGTCCCCATCGAACCGCGGTCGATCGCCGGCCGTGGTGATGACGAGCACGCCCGCTTTGCTGACGAGTGCGAGCCCGTTTCGCTTGAGGGTTGCCCGCGACAGCCCGCCCGGCTCGGCAGCTCCCCGGCCCGGAGCACAAAGCGATCGCGGACCTAGCCCCGCCGCGTCGAGCGCCAGCCGGTCGACGACGAGCGGGCGAGGACCAGAATCCCAACGAGTGAACCACTCGGCGAACGTCAGCTCTTCCGAGCGGACAGCACCCAGGCGCTCGTCCAGAGCGGCATAGAACTCGCCGTCTTGCCCGCGGGCGTCGCTCTTCGAGAAGGTCCAGCTTGTCTGGCCCAATCCCGAGCGCAAGCCACGGCCAGTCGGCCGCTTCGTCTCGATCGCCGGCGATGAGCGCCGGCCCGCAGTCGACCGCCTTCCAGGCCGGCGGCGCGACGACTTCCCAGACGAACGAAACGCACGGCAAGCCAATTTGCGGCAACTCGGGACGCATTCGCGATCCCTCAACCGATGCGCCGCGCCACCGTGTAGTCGACGACGATCGTGGTCGACCACCGGGCCGGTTGGCTCGACCCGGTGAGCGGAATGGATACGTGGCCGGGCGCTTTGACCACCTCGGCATCAGCGCCGTCGCGCTGGATCCGCACCAGCGATGCCCCACGCGGCAATGCCAGCTCGAGCGAGTGCTGCTCGCCGACCGCGATCAAGAGCCTCAGGCGACTGAGCGCCGCGTCCGCGGGATCGATCGCCGTCGTCAAGAACGCCTCGCGAATCACCCCGGCCGACCGGACCGGCTCGAGACGCTCGGTGAACAACTCAATCTTGCCCGCGGGTTCGCTGTAGGAGAACGCGTAGAACGTGCCGTCCCTGGCCCACGATCGTTCGTCGCGGCTGGTCCCCGCGATGCCCTTGGCGAGTTCGAGACGTTCGTGCCCGACCGCCGTCGCGTCGAGTCGGCGCACCCCCTCGGTCTTGACCCACGAACGCATCGCCGGGGGCGTCTCAATCTGGATCATGCCCCTGGGCAAATACTTGCGAGGAAGCGTGACGAGCGGAATTGAATCGGGCGATTTCGACGGGAAATCCCCGGAGAACTCGATGGTCCTTTCGGTCTGGGCCGCAACCTTGACGAGCAGCTCGAGCGCCAGGCCGTTCCTGGGCAAGCCCAGGCTCATTCGCCGCGCAGGCGACAACGGGCTACTCGCCGCCAGGCCGGCGGATTCGTCGCGAAATCGATAGATTGCCGGCTGATCACCTGGCTGATCGATCCACACTGGAACCGACTCGAGATTCTCGCCGCCCGCCTTTACCGTCAATCGGCCAACGACGGTGATGCGTCGCCCCGTGGCATCAACCCGCGCGACCGCGCGAATCAAGGCCGACGGCTCTTGCTCGATGCGCTGGCGATCAATGCGTGCGCTGGCGTGATCGGTGTTCCAGCGCCAGGCCAGCCCCTCGCGCAAGTCATCGCGCGCACCCTGCGAGCTCGCCAGGCCGGGCACCTCCACCGGGTCGATCCAGGCAAGCCCTTGCGCCGCGATCGGCCGGACCATCGTCCGGTCGTCAACCCACGCCACCCAGGCGTCGTCGACGATTCGGGCGTCTACGGGGCGCACCGAAGGCAGATCGAGCGGACCGATCCCTCGGTGAGCGGTCGAGCTGGCGCCCAACTCCAGCGCCAGGTCCTTTTGAGCGAAGACGCTCGCAGGCAATGCGACGGAGATCCCGGTGGCACCCGACGACAGCGCCCTGGGATGCCACGCCAGCGGCTCATTCCGGCCGCGGAGGCGAACATAATCGGGAAGCCAGCCAGGGCTCAAGTCAACTTCGAGCTCGGCAGCAGGTTTTTGGTCAAATAACCAGTCGAGGGCGCACTCGAGCTTGGCCGGGCCGCTCTCAAGGACGAGCTGGCCGCGGACCGTGCACGCAGAGCCCGCGTGCGATTGGCGAAACACAAGCTCGGCGACGGAACCAGGCGATTCCGCTTCGAAATCCAGCCGATTGGCCGGTCCTGCGCTCGTGACCGCGGGTGCAACGCGCCGGCCGTTGGTCTCGACGCATTCCGCCAAGACATGGAAATCGTCGAGGATCACGCTCGTGCTGCCGCCGATCCAGGTTGCGCCAGAGGGGCGCACGGCCGGGATTGGCCACCGGCCCTCGGTGGGCACCCGCACGTGCGCCAGGAATTGAATCGACGTCTGTGCCTTCTCGCCGCCTTCGAGGTCGATGTCGGCGTGTGTCGCAGATCCTCGGCGCTCGGTCCGATAACCGCGAACAGCCGGCCCTTTCACGTCGATCAGCTCGAGGCCCGGATCGAGCTCGGCCTCGAGTGCGCTGGGATTGCGCGCATCGAGTGCAAGCGACCATTCGGTGGACCAGTTGGCCGACGCGTCTGGAGCGCCCACGGCTGTCGAGCGAATGTCAACCGTGGTCGTGCTCGTGAGCCACGAGCTCGAGCCCACGAACGACTCGCCGTGTCCGGTGTCGCAGAGGCGAAGTTCGATCTGACCGGCCTCAGCCCCGATCTCCCACCGCGCCGACTCCGGGCGCGCCCCGGCAGCGGCCCGCGGCGCGATCCGCGGCGGCACCACGGCGCCCAGCCCGTGGGAAGCTCGAGCTCGAGCACCGTCGTCTCGCAGCCGGGAAGGCTCAAGCTGAACGTGCGGCCGCCCAGGCCCGGCGCGGGCCGCAATTCCCAGTCCAGAACGATCGTCTGGTCGGGAGATTGATCAATCCACAGGCTGGGTCTTCCCGAGTCGCGCGCGCCAATCAACTTCGCGGAGGGCGACGACGGCAAGATCGCCGGGCTCCACGGTGTGAGCTCGAAGTCGGCCGCTCCCGACGAAGCCGCCGCGATCACCAGCCGGCTTTGGCCGATTAACGTCCCGCGGTCCCAGCGCGCGTGGTGGGTCGCGCGAACGAGGCTCGGCGGCTGAAGAGCCCGCTCGCGCCAGCCCCTTGGTCGCCCGCGCGACCAGCGATTCAAATTCCTCCGCCGGCATGACCCGCAGCTCGGTGCCCGCCGGAAACCACCGCGAGATGTTCCGGGCAGGCACCCGGGCTCGCACGATCTCCGGATCCGACGCCCCGATGGCAAGCGGTGGCAGCACGAGGGTTGCCCCGATCGTGGCCCAAACGAGCGCGCGCTTGCCGGCAGCGTGGCAGGCCAGCCGTATCATCGGATCGATCAGTGAACTTGAGCCAACCATCCGCGGTCGCAATTCTCGGGACGTGCAATTTGGGCGTCTAGACAGCGCCTTTTGACCACTCAATCTTACCCTGCCTGCAAAATTCGCGTTACCACCGTGCGAGCGAACGTCCAAAATGGCACAGCATGGCAGGTTTCCTGAAAGGCAAACCTGCCATTTCGCGGCGGTCAAATGTGATTTCAGACGACACTGCTGCGAGCGGCTGAGGTCGGGATGGATTGAGCGCAATGGTTGATCCTGCCGGTCGTTGTGCCGATTCGTTCCAGATGCTTCCGGCCGAGAATGGACACAATTCGGAACGAGCGCGTCGGCGGCTCGAACCTCGGCGAAACCTGGAACTTGTGCCATCACAGGGCGACAGAGCTATTCGTCATGCGGAGCGTCGAAGAAAGGTCGGGCACTGGTTGCGTGCATGAGACATGCTTGGAGGCAGCTCGCGCCGCGGAGTCGCGGCTCGCGTGCCTGGCTTCGCGCATCGCAATCGCGCGCGTCCTCTCTATATATACTGGAATGGCGGGGTTGTGCGCACTTTTTTGGCTATCGATTTGCGTAAACATGCTTTAGTGAGCATGTTACGTCGACCAAAAAGTGCAATTCTCAGAAGATGGCTTGGATCGCTCGCGAGGCTCGATTTATCCGCATTGTCGCCAAGTCGAGTTCGTTGGCCTCAACCGATTCTTGCGGCAGCTTCCTCACGATCGGCAGAGTCCGTTGGGCTTAACAGCCCTTGTTTGGAAGCAACTCTGCGGGACGGGGGCGGCCTTGCCTTTGATCGTCAGTACAGCGTAAGATCAGGTGAGCAATACATGCCATCAGGACCGCGGCGTTGAATCGAACGGACTTGCAACAGCTTGCCGAGGATCGCGTGCTCGATGCGCAAGCGCTGGTCGCCGCCGGGAGATGGTCGGGCGCGTATTATCTAGCTGGTTACGGGGTCGAGTGCGCCCTCAAGGCCTGCCTCGCAAAGAAAACGAACCTACATGACTTCCCCGGCAAGTCCTTCGCTCAACAGGCGTTTACGCACGATGTGGTCGAACTGCTTGCCTTGGCGGGCCTGAAGCTGCAACTTCAACTGGACACCACGCCGGCCGCCAACCCTGCGCTGGGCGTGAATTGGCAGCGTGTGAAAGATTGGGACGAGAAAGCCCGTTACCAGCAGATAACAGAAGCACAAGCTCGGAGGCTCTTTCAAGCCGTTACTGACACCGTCAACGGGGTGTTGCCATGGATCAAGGGTCATTGGTGACTGAAGAAACGGATGCGGGAGCGGAGCTGGTCCGACGCCTGGACCGATCCTTTCCGGTCAAAGCCGCGTTCTGGGCGAAGGACAGCGATGGAGGGCCATGGTACCTTTACGTCGCGTCCGACCGGATCCAGGACAATACGATCGACGCAGCATACAGGGAAGTCTTGCGGCTCGCCGAGGAAATCGGCAGCCCGTACCTCGATCCGTTCCAGGTGAAGCTGATCTCGACCAGCGATCCTCTCGCCCAAGCCGCTTTGGATATTCACCGCCGTTTCCCGGCGAAGATCGCCACCCGTTTGCGCGGCACAAGCTTCGGCGGGATGGTCGCGGATGGCGTGTATCTCTATCCGGCGTCGGTCACCACGCTGACGCCGTGAAGGGACCGCCGCGATGACGCTACTCCAGTGTTTCGACTGTAAGCACCTGGCCCCTTGGGTTCCCGGCGAGCCGATTCATTGCCGCGCGTTTCCCCTCGAAATTCCCGAGGCGATCCGCAAAAACCTGCACGATCATCGGCAGCCTTTTCCCGGTGACAACGGCATTCGATTCGAGCCGAGCGAATCGGCCATTGAGCTGGGTGTGCGGTTGCCATCGGGCGATTTCCCGCCTTCCCGCGAAGTTGCGAAACCCGCGGCTTGAGCCGGGACAGGGCCCACGCACGGGAATAGCGTGAGATTCGAGCGACCCAGGATCTGGCGGTGCCACCACTCGCCCCGAGCTCGCCGATCTGCCGGCGGTCCAAATCCAACCATGATGGTTTTCCCGGAGCGGTTTCCCTGGCTCCGGGAGCGAGGTTACCACGGCCGGCAAGGCTGGTTCGGCTAAGCGCTTACGTACCTTGCCCATCAGATGAACGACGTGGCTTACAGCGAGCGCTGGCGCTTGTATTACCCACCAACCGTTCGTGATGCGGTTATCGGGTTAACCCTGGCTATCCGGCGATTCGAATTCTTTGTTTCCTTTGTGTCCTTCTGTTCAGGATGCGTTTGGAGCGGCGCGAAACGCGGGGCATGGTGCATGCCCGAGCCTGGAACAAAAGCACACAAAGGAAACGAAGATCTCTGCGAGGCCTCAACTGGGCCATTGCGTCATCGGGCTGTTCCTGCTTTCTTGCCTTGCGAGCAAGATGCGGCGCGTAGAGCTTGTGCCGGCTGCTCAGGGCGCATTTCCGCCCTCATACGCTGCATCATAGACGAATTGTGAAGATCGAATCAGGTGCGTCATTTGCGTCATTTGCGTCATGCTTCGGTGCAACGCATTACACGACAAGCAGCTATGACGTTCGAGCTCCGAGCTCACAAGGCGTCTCGTTGCGTCATGTGCGTCATTTTGCGTCATCGACGGCGTGACGAGCTTGCGGATTCGTCCTCGCCGTAAGTCGTGCCCTGTCGATGCTGACCCGAACTCGGCCAATTCTCACGCCGTCAGTGAGATGTTGAAGCGAGCAGTCCAGCTCGCAGGCCGGCTCGATGCTCGCTACGTCCTCGTTTCCGTCCCTTACCGATCTTGAATTTCGGCGAGCCTCTCGCGGAGTTTCGACGGGCCGGCGGTCGCCTCTGAATCGGCGACCAGCTTTTCCTCGTTCTCGATGTCCTGGTGGATCTCGATCTGGTGCGACCAGTAGTAGGCGAGCACCGCGTGAGCCTGGGCCATCGTCAAATGGGGGTAATCCGCCACGACTTGAGCCGGGGTCATACCCATCCGCTCCACCCAGGTGTAGACGTGCTTGACCTTGATCCGCGTTCCCGCAATGCGCGGCTGGCCGCTGCAAACGCCCGGGGTCCTGACAATGAAGTCCGCAAGGCTCGGGCTCGAGGTATCGCGCGGTTCGGAAGTGGTGGGTGGAGCGGCCATAACGGAATCTTACTCTATCAGCCCCAGGATGGAAAAGAGATCGGCGCAGTATGAGCCGCTATACGTTTTCCTGCCGGGGGAGGAACGCCGGATCCGCGCTTCCAAGGGCCAGTTCACGTATCTGGGCAGTGTCTGTGACTGGGTCGCCGTCACCGGCGCGACCGCATCGGTTCGCCTTATCGCAATCTGCGATAGAATCGCTTGACTGAGCGCATCTTCGCGGGTATCCTGGCTCTGGTCGGTTTCCTGGACCATTCGGCAGCAAAAGTGTGGGTCATCGCCAAATCACACCTGCGGCGGTTCTGGGAATGCCGGTTGGGCGACTCCGAGGTTGCCCAAGGAGATCTGCTCACATGGTTCAAGCTGGCCGAAAGCGCCGAGTGGGCCAACTTCGGGGCGCTGAAACAGACCTTCGGATTAGCCGACCAAGTGGGCAACTGCGTCGTCTTTGATGTGGGCAACAACCGATTCCGACTGATCGGGCGCGTGTTCTACGCGGCTGGCGAACTTTACATCCTCCGGGTGATGGATCACCAAGAGTACGATAAGGGGCGCTGGGTTGATGACTGCGGGTGCTACGATCGGCCACCCTTGCGGCACCCGGAAGTGAAGATATCGTCGGCGGCGCGCGAGAGAAAGCCTCGGCGGCGCAAGAGAGGGAAGTAACCAATGGTCATCAAGGCCGCTGCAAGGACGGTGCCGGATACCTATTTGAAACTCGTGAAGCGATTCCCGCTTATTCATATCCGGGACGACGCCCACCTGGCCGAAGCCATCGCGTTGCTCAGCGACTTGTTGCGCCAGGCGCGGGATCAGGGGACCCAAGAATACTTGGACGTTTTGACCGATCTGGTCGCTGCGTACGAGGACGAGCATGTTCCGATGCCGGATGTTTCAGAGGTTGACGTCCTTCGCGAACTGATGCGGTCCAACCGGCTCAGCCAGATGCAGTTGGCGAAGGCAGTCGGGATGGCGCAGTCCACTGTCTCGGCCGTCCTGACGGGCGCTCGGTCGCTCACCAAGGCGCAGATCCTGAAGCTCGCCAAATTCTTCGGCATTGCGCCGGCAGCCTTTCTGCCGCGCAGTTGCATTTCAGACACCCGTCAGGTGGCGTCGTTTGCCCGCAGCCATTCATCCGCGGCTCACGCGGTTGGTGGAAGCCCACGCTCGCTGATGGGCTCCAAGGTGCCGAAGAAAGGTGTCTGAGATGAGACGTTGGTAATCAACCTCACGTCCCGTCTCGCCGCCGAAACAGCAGCCAATCCCGGGGGCCTTTTCGCTGGAACCGAATCAAGGAATAGGTCCCTTGCAGGCGCCGGCCGTGGAGGATGAATTCGATCAGCTCGTCGCTCCACACGAGCGGATCGTAGGTCCCCTCATCCCAGATCTCGACGGTGCCCGCGCCGTATTCGCCCTTCGGGATGGTTCCCTCGAAGGAACCCCACTCGAGCGGATGATCGGGCACCTGCACAGCCAGCCGGCGAGGCCCGATCGTCTCCGGGATTCCCTTGGGAACAGCCCAGCTCTTGTAGACGCCATCTCGCTCCAGCCTGAAGTCGTAATGCAACGTCCGGGCGCGGTGCTTCTGAACCACAAAACGAAGGTTCGAATCCGAGCTTCGGCTCATTTTGATTTTCGACCAGGTTCGTGCCAGAAGCGCTGACGGTCGGCGGCTTTCTCGTCCATGATCACTGTACCGACTCTGGAGTCAAACCTATCGACTACCGAGCGACGTGTTAACCAGCGCACGGCGCGGGCATGGCCGGTCGGTCAAGGCCAGCGCCCCTTTCCGGGGACGACGTTTCGAACGCCTCCCCGTGGCTCCGCCACGTCTCCGACGAAGCGTGGAATCAAATGAACGTGGACATGCATGACTGTCTGGCCGGCGGCGGCACCCACGTTTATTCCGACGTTGAAGCCGCTGGGACAAAGTTCCGCTGCCTGACGCTGTTTCATACGAAAGAGCAGCTCGAAGAGCGCCGCTACTTCAGGTGCGGACAGGTCGAAGAAGTCGGCGACGTGGCGCCGGCTCACCACGAGCGTGTGCCCCTTTGCAACCGGAAACGCGTCGGCGGTCGCAACCGCCAGATCGTTCTCCGCCAGCACGCGGTCTGGCGCCATGCGACAGAATGGGCAATCAAGGCTCTTCGATTCGTTCATAGTACTTCTTGATGTTCTCCTCGCAGATCGCCCGGAGTTGCGCCAGGTCGTCGGGCTTCAACTGGCGCCACAGACTGGGTTCGAAGCGCACGAATGCAAGGTCGCGTTCGTATCGCAGGTACTTGCGCCGCTCGAACTTCTCAAAGGGCATTTCGAGCATCACTCGCCGGACTTCCGAGTCATCGAGGCGGTCCAGCTTCGCCATTCGTGCGGTTGCCCTCTCGACGGGAAGTTGAGCCTCCTTTCGAGCCTCGTAAAACTGGCGAAACCGGGTGACAACGTCGTCGAGCCTCGCGCACCCGTGGCTGTCCACAGAGTCCAGCAGCGCGAGGATCATGACCGGTTTGTATGAGGCAGACATATCCATCGTGTCGTCCGCGTATTCAAGAAAGAGGTCCTTGATGTTGTGCTGCTCGACCCGTGGCAGTCCGAGGGCCTGCCGGACCTCCTCGATGCGGTCACGGACGAAGTAATGATAGGTCCGATCGCCGAGCGCGAGGCTGTGGTCGGGGTGGATTTCCTGGCGATCGATCGCGCGGCGAACGACGCCTTCAGACGCGGCCAGCTCGACCTCGAGCTCTGAAGCCGTGATCATGCCCGCAACGGCTTCCTGCCAGTTAAAGATGTCGATTTCCTGGTAATCCCTGGCCCACAGGCCAATTTCGATCACCGCCGTCGGGCGCTCGCCTCGGCCGATCGCTTCCTCGTCGGCCTTTTTCAGATCGTCGGGCGCGAGCACCAGGCCGCCGGGCCGATACTGCGACATCCGTACGACGCGATGAAGATTCAGCGACTGGTTGTATCGCAGCGAATTGTCGACGAAGTCGATGACAACGAGACACTCCTTGCCCGGCGCTTTTCGCGTGCCTCGACCGAGTTGCTGCATGTAGATCACCTTCGAGAGGGTCGGCCGCGCCATCAGCAGCACTTCCACGTCCGGGCAATCCCAGCCTTCGTTCAGGATGTCACATGCGCAAAGGACCCGAAGTTCGCCCTGGTGGAATTGGGCGAGATACTTCTCTCGGTCGCCTTTCGGCATGCGACCGGAAACGGATCGTGAAGGGACCCCCGCGCGCGGAAAAGCTCGGCCAACGATTCCCCGTGGCGAACATTCACGCAGAATGCAACCGCCTTGCGCCCGGGCACGTGATTGAGGTAAGAGTCCACGATCAAGCGATCGCGCGGCGGCACCATCACGGTTTCTTCGAGGTCTTTGCGGTTGTACTGAACCTGATTGAATCGGACCTTGCTGAGGTCGACGTTGGTCAATACGCGAAAGCAGCGAATCGGCACAAGCTCGCCGCGCTCGACGGCTTCGCGGAGGCTGAGGCGGTGGGCGCAATCGCGAAAGATCTCCAGGATCGATTGCCCGTCCGCTCGGTCTGGCGTAGCGGTCAATCCCAGTACAAACGCCGGCCGAAAGTAGCCGAGGATCCTCTTGTATGTGGGCGCTGCCGCGTGGTGAGCTTCGTCGATGATGAGGTAATCGAATGCGGTGGGCGGGAAATCGCCGAGGCGCTCGGCGATTCCTTGGACCGAGCCGGCAATGTTGTGCTCATCGGAGTCCCGCACCTCAGCCAGGAATAGCCCTGTGGTCGCCTCGGGCCAGAGCCTGCGCAGGCTGTCATACGCTTGATTCACCAGTTCGCGACGGTGGGCCACGAACAGGGTCCGGCCGCCGAGCCGCTTGGCGTCGCTGATTGCCACGGTGGTCTTGCCCGTACCTTGCGCGTCGGTTAGCAGAGCGATCGTTTTGCCCCTCGCACGCATCTCTTCGAGAGACTCGAGCGCCTCTTTCTGGTGCTCGCGAAGTTCAACGACTTCGCCGGTCTGCTTTGGCAAGAATTCGTCGAACGACAGCAGGCCCGGAATACTTTCCAGGAACAACGCGAGTTGGTCTTTCACGCGCTCGGGCTCATTCTGCAGCTCGCGATCGGTCCAGCGAAATACGCGCCAGCCCTGATGGATCAGACTGTTCTGGCGCAGCAGGTCGTCCTCAAACTTCGCCACCGAGGTTGCGTCCGGAAGATGCCAGGTCAATCCGTCGATCTCGAAAGCAATCTTCTCGTCGGCGGTGCGGATCGCATAATCGATCGAGCGCCCGTTGCCATAGATGTCTTCGACTGGGTACTCATGCGCAAGCATCTGGATCTTCTCGATCCCAAATACCTGCGCGAACAGCTCGATGAAGATATCCTCAGGCGCGCTCGCGTAAGCTTGGCGTTCGTTGGTTTCCATCGTTGGTCCGGGAGCGGCGGATTGAAATCGGTTCAAGCGCCCAGGAGCGAAGCGGCGCGATGGCCAAATCCGTTTGGGTCGCTACACGGTAGCGACCGCAACCACGACGACATGCGTGAGCGGATCAAACGCAGGTCGATCAGCTCCGATCCGAGCAGACCGAGCGTCGGGCTGGGCTGGTCGCTCGCAAGGAACATGGCGACCCGCTGAGCGAACCGACTCCATCCGTCGGCGTCGAATTGATTGCGTCGGCCAGGTTGCCGAAATGCGAGGGCTACAAGGTAGATTGGCGGCCCGTACGAAACCACGGCGGCGGCGTAGTATTCGCATCGACCTGAAAACCGCTCATCGCGGAGCGCGTCGATCACCGCCTCCGCGGCCACCTCGCCGTAAAATGACGGCTGCTTCAGGATACGGAATCGCAGTGCGTATCCAAGTTGCTGCTTCTTCGTTCGTGCCGCCATGGTTGCGTCTCCTTCGACGTCGAAAGGGCTGGCTTTGGTCAGTCAAGATGCGTTTCATCGTCACAGAGCTCTTGGCATTGGGTCTAGTGATCTAATGCACGTAACAGCAACTGAGTTCCCGATCGACCGTTCTGCATTAGGTATTCATTATTACACTAACGCCAGGCGGCGCCAAGGCCACGACGGCGAAACTTGTCCACGGACACATCCTCGGGTGCGCTCGCGTGGGCTTGGCGTCCGTTGGTTCGCGCCAAAGCCCGCCGTGAGATCACGAGGATTGGACGCATGCGTCCAGGTAGCAAGCGCCGCGCGGCACCCGTGGGTCAGCGACGACGACGTGGTAACTGCCGGATTCGAGTCCAGTAGTCTGGTCGCGAACGATCTGGGAATGGCCGACGCGGTGAGGTACATTAGAAGGGAAGTTGATGAACGAACTTGGCATCAGCGACCCCTTTTCCAGAGGGCCTGACCATGCTGACGGACGCGATCATTGAGCGCCGGCTGACGGCCATGGAAGCTGCGGTCGCCGAAATCCAACAACGACTCGCAAGCCAACCTCTGCCCCAGAATCTCGATTGGGTGGAGCGGTTTACCGGCTCCTTTAAGGACGAGCCCGCGTTCGCCGAGGTCGTCGCCCACGGGCGGGCGATTCGGGAGGCTGATCGACCGATCGACGGTGATGGCTCGTGAAGTACCTGTTGGACACGGATCATATCAGTGTCCTCCAGCAGCAATCCGGGCCGGATTACGCCGCGCTGGCGTCTCGGATAGCATTGCATCCGCGAACGGTTGCCAGGCTTGAGCACCGAGGATTGGACAACATAGGAGCGCCCTACCCCCCATAAAAGACCCTGCCCTCTCGCAATGCCGGATAATGGACCAAGTGGAACCGCAGAAAACTCTGGGCGATTGTGGTGTAGGCTTCCAGCCTGCACGCTGGGCAGGCGAGACGCCTGCACCACAAACATCGTGCGTGGCCGCTTAGATACGGCGAATCGCCGTAGAGCCGGGTGGCTTCGGTCGAAGCGAGTACGAAGTCTACTGCCTCGTGGTCGCTGCGCAATCAGACTCGCGCCATGCTCTGGCGCGCGGACCTTTGATCGAAGCCGGGTCGGCCACGGAGCGCCCGAACCCCGCCGCGTCGGCGCACTCCAGCGCGAGCGGATGATGCTCAGCGCCGTGGAAACCTACGCGCATGTGTTGAAGACAAACCAAGGGACGTGGATAGAGCGGCTCGAGCAGAAGAGGCCTGCGAGCGACCCGACCCAGATCGCGAGCGAGGCCCTGAAGCTGGCGCTGGAACGCCTGCGGCGTAACGATCGTTTCCCCGAAGGGGATAGACATCATAGCCCAGGGTCGCCGGAGGCGCACCCTGGGTCGGCGCGGCGCGAAACACTCAGCCTCTGCCGAGCGGCACCGCCGAGACGCCGATCAACGACGCGGCCGCGAACGTCATAATGCGCATCTCAACCGTCGAGCCATCGGTCCCACATGGGGTCAAACTGAAACGACCTGGCGGGGAGTGCTGGAATCGCTGAACTGCTCATTTCGGTCTCGTAGAAGACCCCGCGATGCAAGTTCCGTTCGCGACGGTCGGGCACCAACTGGAACTCGACCCAATCCGGGCCGAGGCGCAGCCAGCCGGTCCGGCGCACTTCCGAAGCGTCGAGCAGGGTGATCAGATAGACCTTGCCGCCCGGTCGATCGCCGCCGAAGGGGCCGCGCGTTCGCGAGAGCTCGCCGAAGATCCGTATCGCACTTCCACCCCGAGCGCTCCTCCGGCTCCAATCGTCCATGAGCTTCTGAATGTACTTCTTGACGAGCGGGCGACCGTGTGCGCTCTCGAGGTCATCGGGAAGGCGCGGAAGGTCGGCCCGCCAGAGGCCCCAGTGAGACAATGTGGGATCGCACAGTCTCCACGGCGTCGTGAAATGGGGATCGCTCCAGAAATGGGTAGGGACTTGAACCTTGGGGGAAGCGACCGGGTGGGCGGACCACACGATGAGGAACGTCACCGCCGCAGTTGCGAGGAACGCCAGGACGCTGGCAACCGTGTTGGGCCCGGCAATCCCGAGCGATAGCCATCCGGCGAAAGCCAGAAGTAAATAGAAGCTCGGGGCGCGGACGTGAGAGGCGCCAAGACCATCGGCCCAGCGGAGAAGGCTGAAAGTCGAGGTCCGGTCGGAGCGCTCGGTGGGAACCTCTGGCGACCACACGGTTCTTGCCTCCACGAAACCAACGCTAGCGGCGTGGGTGGACCCGTTCTGTCGAGGCAGTCGGCGAAGTTCATCGTCGGGCTGTCATCATTATCTGATGACAGGCCCCGGGGAGCTAGAGCCATTGAATACGGTGCGGGACCGCGGCGTGTGGCAGGCCGCGGTCTGGGCGCTCCTGTATCCTGGGGTGATAAAAAGTGGTGCCGGGCGCAGCGGACAGTTCGCTGCGCAAGCCTTGTTCAACGGCGTTCCCCCCCTTGCGAAGGGGGGGTCAGGGGGGGTGCGAGGGGGGCTTGGACAGCGGGTTCCGGAGCGCGTTTCCATCGGACACAGAGGCTGTGCGCCTCCAATTGCCTGATCCCCGGCATCGGGGGCTGTGCGTCCCCACCCCCCCGGGCCCCCTAACAGTCACCCCCCTGTTTTCCCCCCTTCGCAAGGGGGGAGCAACCGCAAGGGGGGGACCGCCTTCGATCGAGCGCGTTCTCATTTGACAACGCGCATCAAAAGCACGTGACGCTCGACCGGGCGCCGGGCTTGCCATCAACGTCATTTCGTCACCTCACCCGTGCCTGGGAAGCCCCCCCTGATTTCCCCAAGCGGTCACCCCCCTCTTGTCCCCCCCTTGGCAAGGGGGGAAGAACCGCAAGGGGGGAGGAACCGCCCGGCCGAAAAAAAGGTGCAGCGCAGCAGGCCATTGCGCACGAAATCAGATAGGAGCCGCGCACACCAATCGCAAAAATACTGTATCGCCCGGTCCGCCCGCGGGAATCATCTCAAAGAACTGGGGCATACCGCTTCCGTAGTCATGCAGGTGCGCAGACCCCTTTCGAGCCTCAAATGATCGAATTAGTAATCTTCAATTTCTTCGGCACGGACACCGAGCCGGCCGGCGATGTGTTCCCAGGGTGCGCGCTTCCGCGACCCTGGGCTCTGATTTGCAACGCCTTCAGCGTAACGATCGTTCCCCCGAAGATTCGTCATGTCAGCACTTCGGTCGGCGCCGTGGACGCGATTCCGTTCGGGTGATAGTATAATGCTGGCATTTCGGCAAGATCGTGGCGGGAGGTCGTCGTGTCAGATGTTCTGGTGCGCAGCCTTGGTGAAGATGTGGTCGAGCAACTCGAAGCCCGCGCGCACGGCGCTGGACGATCGTTGCAAGCCGAGCTGAAGCTAATCCTGGAGTACGCGGCCAAGGCGGCTCCGGCCCGGCCTTCGCGCTGAGTACCGCGTCCTGGCGGACCAGGTCCGAGCGGCGCTCGGGAACCAGCTCCAGGCCGACAGCGCGGCGCTGCTGGCTGAGGATCGGGCGCGGTGCGCGCGGGCGAAGGATCGCCGCCGGTCGCACTGGCCTGCGTGGTCGTCGACGCGAGTATCGTGATCAAGTGGCACGTGAACGACGTTGAGAATGACTTCGGCATCCCTGTCGCTGCCGGCGACTCGGCGTGAGCTACGCCGGCGGGCGGCCGGCTTGGCATGGATCGCAGCGGACTTCAACAGCCCGCCAGGGTTATGGCGCGGCTGCGGTCGGCTCTTTTCGTAACGGGGACCCACACCAAAGTACCGTGGGTGTGGAATCTCGTTGGGATTCCTTCCATGAATCGAATGACTTCGATCACCTGGATCTTGACCGTGGCATCGGGGACCGCCGCGATGAGTGCGTCGGCCGCTGATCAAGCGCCGTGGGGCAAATTCGCGCGCCAGCCCGACGCCTGGTATCGCGGGGCGGAGGGCGCCAGGATCGCGGCCATCATCCGGTCGCACCAGTCCCCGCTCGGCGACTGGCCCAAGAACGTCGACAACTCTGCAGAGCCCTACACGGGCGACCCGCAGGCGATCAAGGGGACTTTCGACAATGGGGCGACCGTCGGCGAGCTTTGCTTCCTGGCGCGTGCCTTTCGCGCGAACGGCGACACCAGGGATCGCGACGCCTTTCTGAAGGGGCTCAACCATATCCTGGCCGCACAGTATCCCACGGGGGGTTGGCCGCAGGCGTCGCCGCCGGGCAAGGGATATCACCGGCACATCACTTTCAACGACAATACGACGGTCAATCTGATGGCACTCGTCCGCGACGTCGCGGGCGAGCACGATTTCGACTTTGTCGATCCGGTGCGCCGGGCGGCCGCCCGGAAGGCGTTCGACGCCGGCATTGCGTGCATTCTCAAGTGCCAGGTCACCGTGAACGGCACGCTCACTGTTTGGTGTGCGCAGCACGATGAGATCACGCTCGAGCCGCGACCCGCGCGGACGTTCGAGCCGGTCTCGCTGAGCGGCGCCGAGAGCGCGGACGTCCTCCTACTCTTGATGAGCCTCGACCATCCGGAACCTCAAGTCGTCCGCGCGGTCGAGGCCGGCGCGCGCTGGTTCGACCAGGTCAAGCTCACCGGCATTCGCGAAGTCAAGGTCGACGGCGACAAGAGGGTCAAGAGCGACCCAAATGCGCCCCCGCTCGGGGCGCGGTTTTACGAATTCCCCTCGATGCGCCCGATCTTCAGCGGCCGCGACGGCGTGATCAAGTACGACATCGCCCAGATCGAGCCCGAGCGCCGCAATGGTTACGCCTGGTACGGCGGTTGGGGATCGAAAGTGGCGGCCGGGTACAGAAAGTGGGCCGAACGGCATGCGGCCAAGACGCCGTCGGGGAAATCGTCGAATTGTCCCCCTTAAGCCAAGAGCGCTTTCGACTCATTGGGACTGCGGACCGAGGAACAGGGGACGTACCATCGGTCGAGATGAATACGCGAGCCGTCGTTCGCGCCGTTGAAAGGCGGGGACGTCAATTTCGGCGGCTGAAGGTTCGGCGGGTTAGATGAGGAATGCAGGAAAGCAGGAAACGAGAAAATCGGGAAGTCGGGTAAAACTTCGGTTGGTTTCTTTCAGTGATCGCGCTCGGGGTGAGAACCGCAGTGCATTGTCGACTGCTTTCGATTTCTCCGTGCGAGGCTCCGGCCGAGCACCATGCCAAAGCGGCTCGCCAGGAGGCTCGCCCTCCCAGAATCGTGTAACTCGATTTAGGTACTGCAACAGGCTCGTATCTTGCTCTTGGTTACCTTCGTTTCCCTCTGTTTAAGGTGTATTTGCAGCGGGGCGAATGGCGGGCCCATGGTGCGTCCCTGGTCTTGGACCAGAAGCACGCCTGGGAAACGAAGATCTCGGTAGGGCTCGAAGTGTGCCATTGCGCCTTCGGGCTGTTCCTGCTTTCCTGCCTTCCTCATTAAGAACGAGCGGGGCTTTCGCCTGATGGTGCAACCGATTCAACGAAGGCGGGCAACAGAGTCAACCACGAAATAAGCGAAATACACGAAAACTCAACACATGTAAATGCTCGCGTTGATATCCCTTCCAAGCTTCGGTTCCTGTTCCCCTTTCGTGTCTTTTCGTCGATTTCGTGGTTGGTCCAGTCGATGCCATCAGCGAGCCTTCGCGTCCTTGGCGCGGAAGCAGGCCGATGCACTCGTCTTATCGAAGTAGATGAGCACATCGTAGACGTCGGGGACCACGATCGCGAAGAACTGTCGCTCCATCGCTAGCGCGCCGATCGAGCGCAGGTCGAGCGGGCGATAAATCCAGGCCGAAAGAGGGGCGTCGCGCGACGCCTTGCGCAGGTCGAGGACCAGCGCGGCAGCCCCGTCTCGTGCAGGTCGTGCTCGAGGCTTCCCGATGCCGACGGCTTCAATTCGTTATCGTCCACCAGCCCGCACCCGGACGGACGGCCGTATAGCGGCCCTCGTGGCAGGCGAAGCCGAACACGACCATCTCCGGGCCATACCGTTTTGCCAGGTGGAATCCCATCGCGCCCGGCTGCTTGCCCACGTGACCGTTGTGCGCCCACAGCACCAGCTTCGAGCCCGGCGGGGCGTGCTCGAGAATCCACGCCACGTTTTCGGCCATGCACTTGTCGCGATAGAGGCCGCTGCCTGATGACTGCACTGCGCCGCCTGGGCCACAATTCGCGCGTTCTGGATTGCTCGGTCAACCTCGTCGGCGGCAGCCTTCTTCAGGTAGATCGCGCGCGACGCCTCGAGGTGCTTGACGACTTCCCACGCCCGGTTCGTTCGCGATTCCTTTTCCGCGGCCGGCAAGGCGCGCGCCGCTGCACTGCGCGGAGCCGGCCCCCAATAGTCGCCCAGCCCTTCGTAGGCTTTCTCGAGGTCCTTCGAATAATCCCGGTCGGCATTGGCGACGAACTCGCGCACCTTGGCCATCGCCACCTGGCCGAACTGCATGTCGAAGCCGAGGAACTGGATTCTTCCCTTGCCCGACAGGTTGAACTGGCGCATCCAGAGGATCATGTCCAGAACTTCCTGCGTGTCCCAGGTCCAGAAGTACATGCCGCGGAGCAGCTCTTTCGGGTCGCCCTTGCCGGTCAAGACATACTCGTTGACGCGGTACGCTTCCGGCATGTTGGCTTCGATGGCGAAAAGGTTGAAGCCGAGCTCGCTGGCGAGGAACTCGGTCAGCCGGTGCTTCATCTTGAAGAACTCGCTGGTGCCGTGGGTGGCCTCGCCCAGGGCCACGATCCGGGCGTCGCCGATGACGTTTTTCAGCGGCGAGAGGTCGCCAAATCCCTGGCCGGCCTCGGCGGAATCGAACGGGACCGCGGCGGCGCGCAGCCACTCTTTCTGCTCCGTCGTGAGCGGCGTCGCGTCGGCCGCAAGCGACCCGAGTGCCATCCCCGGCTCACCGATCCCCTCTTCGAAGTCGAGGTTGACCGCCTTGACCGCGCCGATCGCCGCGCCGAACTCGGCTTTCTGTTCCTTGTCGAACGTGTTTGTGGATGGCACGTCTTTGCCGACAGCCTCGAGCTGGAAGTCGTCGACCCAAACCTTGCCGTCGCCGGCCAGGATCAACCCGAAGGAGATGTTCCGCGCCTTACCGGACACATCCAGAACGACTTCGGCCTTCTGCCATTCCTTGGTCCCGCGGATGCGGCGCGAGTCCATGTTGTCGAAAGCCAGGATGGCGTCGGTGCCGTCGACGCGCATCCAGAGTGCGGCCCCTTCGCCGGCGTTCTCCGTTTTGAGGAACGCCGACAGGCGAACGCGCCGGCCGTGGTAGGGATCGGCCTGAATCATCTGGACGAGCGTGCCGAAATCTTCCTGGCGCGCCCCGTTCATCCGGACGTATGCGCTGGCCTTGCCGCTGTGCATGACTGTGCGATCGATGCCTGACTCGTAAGCCGCCAAGTTGGCCGAGCCGCCGAACCAGCCCTTGGGTAGGCCAGCCTCATTCGCCTTCGCCGCTGGCTGCGGCTCGTCGCCGCGGATCGTGTCGAGAAGCCACCACGGCATGCCGAGCAGCACACCTGCCGCCAGCAGCCTCGCGGCCACGCGCGGGCGAAGTCAGGCGCTTTGGGCTCGCAGTCGCACACAACATGATTCTGCGATGCGATTCGTACACGCTGGTTTTCTCCAATCCGCCTGGCCGAAGTAGACAACCGCCGCCTACGCATGCTCGAGTCTACAGTCCCGGAAGCAACCGGGCCATGGTCATGCATCGTTTGAGCGAGAGTTATCGGTGCGGCACTGATGCGGTACTGATGCGGCACTGTGCGGCACTGGCGCTTCGATTCCTCCCAATTCGTTGTTCAGCGTCGGCTAATCTGCGACAATGACAGTAGAAGGTGAACTCAGGTCCTGGCTGGCGGCGACCCCTTGAGGATGAGGCTCCTTTAAGGAGGGTTACACATCCATGATCACTCACCAATTGCTCCGCGATGAGGGTATCCTGATCGTGTCGCCGACGTCGCCGCTGGAAGCGGGCGACTTCAAGGAAGTGGCTCGCGAAGTCGATCCGTATATCGAGGAGAAGGGCTCGCTAAAGGGGTTGCTGCTCGAAGCCGCGTCGTTCCCGGGTTGGCACGACTTTGCGGGGTTGGTCGCCCACTTCCGCTTCGTCCGCGACCACCACACCAAGATCAAGAAGATCGCCGCGGTCAGCGACAGCGAGCTCTTGGCGATCATCCCTCGGATCGCGGCACACTTCGTCAGTGCTGAAATCAAGCACTTTGCGTCCGCAGACAAACAGAAGGCGATTGACTGGCTCAAGGCTCCCTAACGCTCAACCGCCGAGCCGCGTGAGGGCTCTTCGAGCGGGGCGGCGGACGCGGCGGCGGCGGGCACAAAATCGAGCGTCGAGGGGACGCGAACCCGGATCGCCGTGGGATCGTCGGACCCGACGCCCGCCGCGCGATCGAGCGACGAATCGGCCGCCGGACCACGGGCCACCAAGGCGCTCCCGTCGCGAGCCGGCGCTCGGCGCGAGCGCTCGATCAAGCGCTCCATCACCAAGCCCAGCAGGGTCAGCACCACGCCCAAGAGCGCTGACTGGATCGCCAGGAAGGCGACACTCGGCTGCACGAGCGCACTACCAAGCAGGCCGAGTGCCGCCAGCGCCAGCCACAACGTCCGCACGCGCAGCTTGCCAAAGATCACAAAGAACCCGACCAAGAGCACTGAACCCGAGAAGATCGCCACCAGCCACGCATGGGGAACGATCCAGGGCTGCATGGCCCCCGGCTCGCCCGATCGACTGAATAAATAGCGATCAGAGACATCCATCTGCGTCGCGTCGAGATCGGCAAACGCGGCGGGCGAAGCGCTCGAGCTCGAAAGCCAGTCGTGCACGCTGGCGCTGTCTTTCCAGGCCCGGCGCTTCCAGACGCGACCATCCCAGTACCATTCGTTTTCGTCGACCCAGCCGGCGGGAACGCCAAGTAGGGCCAGGTTCCATGGCAGGCGCACCTCCCACAACGATTGCAAGACGACGCCCCCACCCAGAAGGCGCGGCGATTGCCACGTGGCCGCTTGCCCCCGAGCCTCGGCCTGGTATTCCAGCTCGACCAGGACCGGCTTGGCCCCGACGTCGCCGGGAAAAACGAGACGGTAGCCCTTGCGCGGCGGGTCGAACTCGACCTGTGCGGCGACCCGTCCGTCGACCTTCGCACCCAGCCAGCGCGCCCCTGCCGGAAGTGAAAACGACATGTCGAGCCCGTGCGACTCAACCCAGAGATACGCGCTGGAGGTCACCGTATCGTCGCCCCCGAGCACCGATTTGACCAGGAGCCGAGGCACCAGGAGCGGCGGCAGCGGCAGCAATTCGAGCGCCTGCAGTTGAAGCGTGAAAGGCGGCGCCGGTCCCGTCGCGGCTTCGCAAACGAATTCGACGGTCGCGCCCTCGGCGGCAAGCTCGCTCCGCGGCTCATGCAACGATCGAACCCAGCGCGGGCTCGTGCCCGAAACGACGATCTCGGGCGAAAGCGTCAGCTCGATCGTTGGTGCTGGGGCGGAGGCTCCGTCCACGGACACCCACGGAATGGAGACCTCCCGCGCGGTTGTCGCCTCGAGGCCGGGCACGATCGGCACGCGGTAGCGTATGCGCAGGGCGACCTTGTCGAGCACGGGCCGGTCGAACGACAGCCGGAAGCGCCGGGCGCCGTCGGCATCGCGGCCCAGCTCTTCCTTGTCGGCGATTTCCTTGTCGAGCAGCTCCCACCGGTCGGCGATCGCCGCCGGCACCTTGATCTCGATCGAGTGCAGCGCGCCAAATCGCACCGAGGTGGTGGTTCGCTGAACCACGTCGATCGAGCGCCTCTTGACCTGCGCCGCCAGCACGCTCTCGTGCGAAATGACCCGCGCATGGCGCGTCAATCGGATCGGCAGGAACTGGGCATCGCCGTCCCCCTCGAGCCGAAGCGGCGGCGCGGTTTGCTCCTTGCGCAGCAGGGCGCGGGCCACTCGCCCCACAGGCCCCACGCCGACGTACCTGTCTCTTCCGAGCGCCGGAAACGCTCGGCATCGTCGAGCTCCACGGTCAAGCCCCGATCCGTCACCAGGGAGTAATAGCCGGCGGAAACAGACGTTTGCCTGGGAGCGACGAGCGCGAGCTTGAGCTTGACCTGTTCGCCGGCGGCGAAGCGCTGCAAGCCGGCCAAGCGCAGCGTCGCTTTGTTGTCTTTGCGCCCGCCGGGCGTCAGGCGAACTTTGATCCTGCCCGAGCCTTGCTGCGAGCCTTTCGTGTCGTCGCCGGCAGGGTCGTAACTCAGGTGAGAGCTCTCCACGACTTCGGGCGGGCCGACCGAGACGACCTCGAGCCCGGGCGCGATGACGAGCTCCAGCTCGAAAACCTGGCCGCCGACCCACTGCAAGCCGATGGTGGTCTCGCTGCGCGCCCGATCGGCTTCGATTTGAAACGTGGTTCGGGTCTCGGAGCGCACCAGAGGCCGCGACGGCTCGACCTTCAGGTCGAGCTGAAACGGCTGATCGAGGAACTCGAATGCCTGACTGATCGACGGGCGGGCGCAGGTATGCCGGCAGCACAGTGGGTGCGATCCGCCGCACGGACCGCGACGGCGCAGCCGTTAACCACAAGCCCGGACTGAACGAAACGCCGATCGCGCCGGACTGCTCGCCCGCGCCAGTGAGCGGGAACCCGCTGAAGGGAATTCGCCCGCCGGCCGACTCGGCAACCGGGCGGCGTGTCTTCATGACCACGCGCATCGTGGTCCCGGGCCTGAGTGAGTCGCCCAGCGGGATGTTGACCTTCGCTGCGCTACCCAGGCGCTCGACCTTGGGCTCGACCGGTTGATCGTTCAAGCGCAGCTCGGTGATTTCGTCGGCACGGTCGATGGACAATTCCAGGCTCTTGGTCGCGCCTCGAATGCAACCGATCGACCACGACGAGCGGGTGCGAAGCTGCTGGTCGTCGATATCGAGCTCGATCTCACCTTGGGCCGTCAAGAGCGGCGGGGCCAGTGCGCCCGCGACGGCGCCGAAGGCCCAACTGACTTCGAGCCGCGATCGCGGTGAAAGGTAGGCCACGAGCCTCTTGCCCGCGCCCTTTGCCGGTTCCTCGAGGCGAAAATCGTCGTCTGACCCGATGGCGATGTCTGATTCGTGCCCGGAAAAAACCAGCTCGAGCGCCGTCGACGCCGCCTCGGGGATGGCCAGCGCCAGGCTCTTGCGCTCCAGGTCGATGGCCAGTGTGACCTTGAGCCCGAGCTCGACTTGATGTTTACCTTCCCCCGCCAATTGGACTTGCCACGAACGCAGCGCTCGCCTCACGTTGAGCTCGCGCCGGCCTTCTCGAGCCGCGGTCAAGTTTTGATCGTCGAGGCGGATCGGCACCCACACGGCGTCGGTTCCCTTTACCGCGACGCCGAGCGCGACGGTTAACTCGGCGGAATCTTGCCCGACTCGGCCTTTGACCCGCACGGATTCAACGAGCGAGCGAATGGGTTCGGCTCGGTTGGCGTCAGGCCCGACTCCTTGGTCACGACCGGCGTGCTCGACCGGCTTCTGCACGACCAGGTCGGGGTGCTCGATGCTCTGCCAGAGAGCATCGAGGTCCTGAGGACTGTTCAGAATGATGAACCACGGGGGATTTGGGGCCGCTTCCGCCTGGTCGCGCCCGGCCGCAGCCGCGGGCGCAGCCACGGAAGCGGCTGCGGGTTTGCCGGCGGAATCAGCCGCCTGCCGGGGCGGCGAGCCAGTCGGCTTCTGAGGCGGGGAACCCGCCGCCGTCAGCGGAGCACAAAGCAGAGCCAGAAGGATGCTGCCCCGCCCACCGATCAAACTGGTGAAGAATCGCAAGGTGCGGCACCTACCTGGCGTTGCGTCGCTTGGCTTGGCTGGACTCGACTGGCCGCCGCATGAACCCGTCCGCGCGGTCTGTTGGGCCCGAGCGGGCTCTCATGATATCGCGCAAATCTCCGGGCGTCGACTTTAACTATAACACAGGTTCTGCGGGCCCTCCACGCGCCGGCTGCCAAACGTCCCGCCGTTAGCCCCCGCGGGCGTGTGGGAGCGGAACCGCACGCGCGAGTGGCGAGGGGTCGCGACGGCGAGACGGTTGACTCTGGCTCACTCTGTCTTGGCGCGTGCGGGGGACGCCGCCCGGAGCTTGCCTTCGGCGTCAAGGTCCTGCCAGGCCTTGAGGCCGTCCTTCTCCTCGGGATGGTCGGGGTTGTAGCCGAGGTCGTCGCGACCTGTCAACCGTTTGAGGTTTTCGAGCGCGAGCTCGCGCACACCGACCGCCTGCTGCTCGGGTGACAGGGTTTCGACCAGGAGCGTGAAGAGCTTGGGATTGGAGGTCTCCTCGGGCGCAAAGCCGACCAAGAGTTTTTCGACGATGGGGGCGTTTTCGGGGCCGAATTCTTCGAGAAGCTGATCATGCACGCGACTGGCTTCGGCGGGCCCGACGCTCCGATAGGCGCGGGTTTCGGTGATGGCGCGGCGGCGCGCGATCGGATCGTCCTTGCGATTCAAGATCGGCATCAAGAGCGAGAGCTCGCCGAGCGACTTGAGCGCCTGAATCGACAGTCGCTTGGTGTCGGCGCTCTCGTCCTCGCTGGCCGCGACCACTTCGGTGAGGACCGGCCGACCGACATGGAACGCGTGCAGGAATTGATCGCGGATTTGCAGCTCGTGCGCCGGAGGCTCGGCGGCTGAGGCCCACG
Source organism: uncultured Isosphaeraceae bacterium (assembly GCA_963830625.1). Taxonomy (GTDB): domain Bacteria; phylum Planctomycetota; class Planctomycetia; order Isosphaerales; family Isosphaeraceae; genus CAWHMZ01. The sequence goes on from CAWHMZ010000025.1 coordinate 100,711, forward strand.
CCGGTGCGTCTTGCTTCGACCGCTGGACCGGGCTCGTGGCATCGAGCGCCAGCGCGTCGCTGGGCTTGAGAGTTTCTTGCTGCTTACCGACCGTGATGTTGACCTCGCCGCGTGTGCAGTAGATGAATAGCGGCGGCGCGACCGGCGGCTTGACCACGCCGTAGACGCGCTCCGGCGTTCGCTCGAGGGCCAGCGTGCTGTCATCGGCAGCCGCCAGCGAGATCTTACGGCTGGCAAGCACGATGTCGAGCGCGCTCGCAGCGGGCTGCTGGATGCGAATGCGCCCGTGAACCAGTTCGAGGCCGGGCGCCACTTCGGCCGCTGGTGCGACGATGCGGACCTCGGTGTCGCTCTCCAGGACCAGTTTGGTCTTGCCGAGCTCGAGCCTCGCCTGGAAAGGAGCAAGGCACAGGATGCGGTCGGAGCGCGTGAGCGGCGCGGTGCCCATGACGCGGTCCCAGGTGCGCTCGGCGGAGTTGAATCGGAGGACGACTCCATCGGTCGACTCGACCAAGCCGGGCGCTCGCGCGGAATCGCGACGGTGGCGGCGCGCGTATCGGGCTTGGCGACGTCGGGTTCGGCCGCCTTGCCGGCGGCTTTGGTCGAGCCGGCCACCTCGGGGCTCGCTGTGGCGGCCACCTCAGGCCCGGCGGCTGGCGGCGCCGGCGCCGGGGGTTGCGCGCCGGATTCGGACGAGGCGCTCGGTGCGGGCGCCGGGGCTGCGCTGGCGATCTGCGTTTCATCACCGGACGTCAGGTCACGAGATTCCTGGCCGGGGACTGCGGCCACGGCCGGCGCGTGCTCGCCAGCCACAATCGCTCCTGCGATACTCGGCTCGAAATCGCGCGCCGGCCCCGACAAGCTTCTCCAGGCGCTCAGGCTCGCCAGCGCGATCAAGACCACGCTCGCGGCGGCGATTCCCAACCGCTTGACCCAGGGCGGTTTGGGCGATTCCGGAACGACCCACTCCGGTATCGGGCGGGTTACCGGCTCGCGCGCTTGCGTAGGCTTGGCCGCGGCGGGCCGCGCGCGGGTGGCCTCGCGCCCCTTCACAAGCTGATACATCCGCGACCGCGCTTCGCCCGGTACCTTTACTTTCTGGCCGAGCAAGCTCAGGATTTGATGAACGCTCGCCGCCTCGGCAAGGTCCACGTCGGACTTCAGGCACTTCTTCTCATACTCGGCCACGACCTCGGGATCGAGGTCGTTATCGAGGTAGCCGGCAACGATGTTGGGATCGGTCGAGTCGGGCCCCGAGCTTCTCGGCACGGTCAAGCGACGCTGCCGGGTGACACGATGAATCCGTTCCGCGAGCTCCTGCGCGAAAGGACTTTCAGCCACCTGACGGCCGATCTCCCGCACCTGGGTGGGCTGAAGCGTGTCGTCGAGCCAGGCCAACAGAGTTCTCAGAGTGAGTCGCATTGCAACGTCCCGTATTTTGGATTTTAGATTTCGGATTTTAGATTTTGGATTTTGGAGTGCCCAACTCGAGCCCGCGATCGCGTCTGAACGCCGTAATCCGAGTCTTGCCCCCTCACCCAGCCCTCTCCCCGCGGGGGAGAGGGGGTCCAAAATCACCTGCAACGGTTACCTACCGCGTGCTCCTATTATTAATAGTGCCGTCTCGCGCCCGAATCCGTGCGTCGTGCGCCATATTCGGAAACCCGGAATTTTTTCTGAAACACGGACGCCGGAGCCCCTATCGGACGATCTGACGTCCGCTCGGGCTTGCTGGTGCGCCGGGCCGAGCATGCGCAAACCCAGCGAGGGGACGGCGTTCGGGACCGAGCGGCGATAGAAGGGCCTGCGATCGTGCCCGCCGCTGCCGGTGGGCTGGCGAATGGGTTTGTTCCATGAAGGGGGGCCATCTTGACCGGCGGCGCCGCTCGAGCGCTAGGCTGGCAAGACGAATGCACCCTGGCACGCTGTTTCCCGGGTCCAAGTGCAGGTGAAGTGATGAGCGAGGCAGCGCGGATTCTGACGGCGATCGAGCAGGGCGACCCTCACGCGGCAGAGCAACTGCTCCCCTTGATCTACGATGAGCTCCGGCGCCTGGCGTCCCGAAAGCTCGCTCAAGAGTCGCCGGGGCAGACGCTCCAGGCGACGGCGTTGGTTCACGAGGCGTACCTGCGGCTTGTTGGCGACTCCCCAGGCCGCCAGTGGGAGAGTCGCGGCCACTTCTTCGCCGCGGCGGCCCAGGCCATGCGACACATTCTGGTCGAGACCGCCCGGCGGAAGTCCCGGAAGAAGCGGGGCGGAGAGCTGCGTCGGATCGACCTTACCGAACCGCCGGCCCCTGATCCGGATCGAGATCTCCTCGCCCTCGACGAAGCTCTCAAACGGCTGGCGGCTGAGGACCCGGTTGCGGCCAAGGTGATCGAGCTCCGACAGTTCGCCGGCCTTGGGCACGAGCAGATCGCGGCCGCCCTCGGCATCACCGTCTACCTCGCGCGCCAGAAATGGACCTACGCCCGCGCCTGGCTCGCCGACATCCTTGGCGATTGACGAGCCGTCCCGCGCGATCGGTCTCTAATCAAAGCCATGGTGCACTGTTCCTTTCAGGACCGCTCACTTCCAGTCCTTGAAGAAATCGATCGCGGCTGACTTCAGACTATCGAATGCGTCGGCTCCGGCCCCTTCCACAGTCTTGACGGCCTCATCACCCGCATTCGCGACGGTGCTGGCGACGTTCGAGGCGACCGCCGTGACGTCGCTCGCTGAGGGTACGGCCGAGCTATTGGCCTGCTCGGCGAGCATGGGATAAATCTGCTGGTAGATCAACCGCTGGCGGTACGACTTGGCCTCGCCGAACCGCAGGTTGAAGGCCTGCATGAAGCTCAAAAGGTCGCCCAGGTTCGTCCCCTGGTAGTCTTCCAGCTCGGAGAGGACCTTGTCCATCGCGGGGCTGTAGAGCATCTTGGTCAGTCCGTCCATCGCCTTGAGCGACCAGTGGGCGGAAACGTAGTCGGGGCTGGTTTGCGGGACGAGCTTTTCAAACTTGGTCCGAAGTCGATCGATGGCGGCCTGGACGGCCTGGACCGTGTCGGGGTCGATCTCGCCTTGCTTGTCTTCCTCGAGCGCGGCCTTGAATCGCCTTGCTGCACGCCCTCGCGTTCCGGCTGGAACTCGTCGCCGAGCACGGCCTGCGGCCACTGGCCGTCCATGGTCATCCGGTCGAGACAGACCGTCATCCCCTCGGAGGCGAGCTCGAAGGGGATGTTGGCGATCACGTCGGGCCTTAGCGGCGTCTTGATCTGCTGGAGCGAGCTGTCGGCGTTTGCTGGGTTCAGGAGGACGTCGAGCAGCGGCGTTCAGGGCGTCGCCGTCGGTGACATCCCGAGCGGTCGGGTGATTTCGCAGCCGGTCGTGGATCTCGGAATAGTCCTTTTGGTTCTGCTGCGTCAACGCCTTTTGACGCTGGGCGTACATGTGGGCCCCAACCCGACTGCGAGTTGAACATGGCCTGGTTCCATCTCATGACGGTGTTGGCATCGATCGATTCGGCCTGGGCTGTGCTGGTGTTATACATGCCGCGACCCATGTTCATCATGCCCAGCCCGCGGGCCATGCAGCTTCCGGGCGTCGAGCCCCAGCCGCCCCAGCCGTAGCCCCCATATCCGCGTGCGTAGCCGTACTGGGCGTGGGCCACGCCCGCAGTGCTCAAGACGACTGTCGTCGCCAGTGCCAGTTTCAACGCTCGAAGCATCGCAGATCTCCTTCAGTAACGCCACTTTGCCCAGCCGCCTAAGCCGACGAGCGGCTGGTTGACGAAATGGGTGAATCGGTCGTGCGCCTCCAGGAGCGCCTCGACCCGCTGCCGCAATTCGGAATCGCCCATGCATTCCCGGTCCAGGATTTCGGCGCGATGCGTGAGGTCATGATGATTTGCAGCTTCCAGGAAAACGGCCTGCACGCGCTTGGGGTCAAGCGGCATGGCAATGGTGCTCCGGTCGAGTACAACCAGTCGGTTCCACTCTCCCATGCGCCGTTCGCAGACGTGGCTGTCGAAAAAAATCAAAAAAAAGCCGACGTGGTGGAACACCCCGAGGTATTCGACCACGTCGGCTTACTCGCTAACGAGCCTCCCGGGCTGGCCGGGCTGCTCTTCATCTAGTCGTCCGACGACTTCAAGGCAATCATGGTAACGCGCGGAACCTGACGAGCAAAACAAATACTTCCGATCGCGGGATACAACCGGGCCAATGTCAGGGCAACGGTCCGGTTGTACGCTGCCGAATGGCATCGTGTTATGCTCGAAGTGCGCTGCTCATTGAAGAGTCCGCCCTTTGGCACGATGGCAACTGACAACGTGTCGAACCAGAGCCGCCAACCGAACCGTGCCCGCGGCGCCCTTGAGTGCGGCTTACTTCAGCGAAGCAAAGGAATCGTCAATATGAAAGGGCCTCTTTCGCTCCTCTTCGTCGCGCTCGCGCTCTTCATCGCGCCAATCGTCCGCGCTGCCGACCCACTGGCGTCCTGGAACGACGGCAAGGCAAAGCAAGCCATTCTGGACTTCGTCGTGAAGGTGACGAAGCAGGGCTCGCCGGATTTTGTGCCGGTCGCCGATCGCATCGCCGTGTTTGACAATGACGGTATCCTCTGGGCCGAGCAACCAATGTATGTTCAGCTCGCCTTCGCGCTCGACCGCGTGAAGGCGCTCGCTCCGCAGCATCCCGAATGGCAGATGACGGAGCCGTTTGCCTCGGTGCTCAAGGGCGACCTGAAGCACGCTCTCGCCGGCGGTCATAAGGCCTTGATGGAAATTGTCGCCGCGACCCACACCGGGATGACGACCGAAGAATTCGAGACAACCGTGCGCGAATGGATCGAGACGGCGAAGCATCCCAAGACGGGCCGGCCCTACACCGAGATGGTCTATCTGCCGATGCTCGAGTTGCTCGCCTACCTGCGCGAGCACGGCTTCAAGACCTACATCGTCTCCGGCGGCGGTGCGGAATTCATGCGGCCTTGGACGGAAAAAGTCTACGGCGTCCCGCCCGAGCAGGTCATCGGCAGCACCATCAAGACCAAGTTCGACAAGCGGGGCGGCAAGCCGGTGCTCGTCCGCCTTCCGGAAGTCTTGTTCATCGACGATGGGGACGGCAAGCCGGTCGCCATCCAAACGTTCGTTGGCCGGCGCCCGCTCCTCGCCTTCGGCAACTCCGACGGCGACCTGCAGATGCTCGAGTGGACGGCGGCCGGTTCCGGCGCGAGGTTCATGGGCCTCGTCCATCACACCGATGCCGTGCGCGAGTGGGCTTACGACCGGACGTCGCAAATCGGCCACCTCGACCAGGCGCTCGACGAGGCACAGTCAAATGGCTGGACGGTTGTCGACATGAAGGACGATTGGAGGCGCCTCTTCGCTTTCAAACCCGAATGAACCGTTGCAGAGACGGAGATCGGGGTACAGCTATTATTAGAAGGCGATCCGCCGTGTTTCCCTCGCGAAGGCCAAACGAAATGCGGCCGGGTTTGCCACCTCGTCGATGCGTCTGGGCAGCCGAATGGCACCGGAAAGGGATCTTGTGAGGCCAGCGTGCCCGTTGGCGCCAATGCTCGGATCTGGCTCTGATTTCGTGCGCCGAGCGCACGTCACCTTCCGAAAAGAGCACTGCGATGATTAAGCTATAGTGCACCCTCAGCGCCGAGGACCATGTACTGTCGGAGTCGTTTCAAATGGCAGTCTTGAAGCAGGTGACCGAAGATAATGCCGGTACGCTGGTTGATTTGAAAAGCGACGTGACGGTGATCGGTCGCTTGCCGGAGTGCGACATCATCCTAACAAAGGAAGGTGTGAGCCGGCGGCATGCCGAGATCCGCAAAGTCGGGTCTGCCTTCTTCTTGGTCGATCTCAACTCGCGGAACAAGACGCTTGTCAACGACACCGCGCTTGTGGGTGGTGTCGAGCATCCTCTGAAGGAGAACGACCGGATCGACATCTGCGGCGTCGAGTTCGTCTACTACGCTGCCAAGCCGCCCAAGACGAATGATCCGGAACCGGCCGCCGACGTCATGGTGGTCACCGAAAGCGACGGCAGGGAAAGTGCGGACTTCCACACACTCGAAGCCTCGCGCTCGAGCACGATGGCCACCGTGGTTCGTCCTGAAGTGAAGCTCAAAGCGATCCTGGAGATCACCCGAAATCTCTCCAGCGAGTTGCGGATCGACGCCGTCGCCCCCAAGATCCTCGACTCGCTCTTGGAAATCTTTCCCGGTGCCGAGCGGCTTTTCCTGATGCTGCAAGATCCCGCGAGCAAGCGGCTGGTGCGCAAGGCTTTCAAGTACCGCCCCCAGAAGCGTGGGTCTTTGTTTCGAACCGTACCCGAGGACGAGGTCCCAACCACCATCAGCCGGTCAATCGTTGACTACGTGCTCGGCCAGAAGAAGGCGGTGTTGAGCCAGGACGCCGGCGACGACAAGAACCTCCCTAGCAGCGCCTCGATCGCCGACTTGAAAATCCGCTCGGTCATGTGCGTGCCGCTGTTGACGCCGGAGAACAAGGCACTTGGTATTATCCAGCTCGACACGAGCGACCGCCGTCAGTTCAACGAGGACGACCTCGACGTATTGGCGGCCGTCGCGAGCCAGGCGGCGGTCTTCATCGAGAACGCTTCGATGCACGAGTCGGCCCTGCAGCGTGAACGGCTCAACCGCGATCTGAAAATCGCCGAGCAAGTGCAGAAGAGGTTCTTACCGCAAGGCGTGCCTACCGTCCCAGGCTACGAGTTCTTCGCTTTTTACCAGCCTACCTACGAAGTCGGCGGCGACTATTACGACTTTGTGCCTCTCCCTTCCGACCGCGTGGCCCTGGCGCTGGGCGACGTCGCAGGCAAAGGCGTGGCGGCGGCACTCATGATGGCCAAGTTCTCCGGCGACACGCGGTACTGCATGATGACCGAGAACGCCCCCGCGCCGACCGCCAACCGTCTCAACGGCCTGCTCTGCGCCGCCGGGATCGAGGATAAGTTCATCACTCTCTGCCTGTGCGTGCTCGATCCTCCCACGCGCAAGCTGACCTTGACGTCAGCAGGCCACACTCCAGTGCTTCTCCGCCGCGCCGACGGCCGCGTGGAGGAAGTCGGCGAAAACGTCGCCGGGGTGCCGCTGGGTATCATGGAGGATTCGGTTTACTCGCAAACCGAGGTCCAGTTGAACCAGGGCGACGTCGTCGTTGTTTACTCCGACGGCGTCACAGACGCGCGCAGCCCTGGCGATGAGCTCTACGATTCCCAGAGCAACCACCGTCTGATCAAACGAGTGGCCCAGTCGTCGGGCGGACCGGCCGCCGTCGGCCGGGCGATCCTGCAGGATATCCGTGAGTTCTCCGCCGATCACTCACAGGCCGACGACATTACCCTGGTGTGCTTCGGGCCGACGCAGGAATAGGGCGTTGAACGTCGAGGAAGACGGTCTGAACACCCCTGCGGGCTGATCGTTCCATCAGACCATGAATTCGCCCAGCTTCGCGAGGATCTCCGTGAGTGGGATTGCGGTGCCCACCAGGGGAATCATCGGGATCAGGGCGGCGAGGAGCAGCGCGACCACGGCTTTCTTGTCGAGCGGGATAAACCGCATCTGATCCACGTGCTCGAATGCGAGCCCCAGGTTCACCAGCGACGACGTGTCGGCGCTGCCCAGAAGGCTCTGCTGGCTGGTGTTCACGGTCTTGACCCACTTTTCGTCGAACGCGCGATCGTGGCGCCAGATCAAGGTCCCGAAATCCAGAAGCCCCCGGAACCGGCACCTTGCCTGTTTGCCGGCGAATGCCAGGAGCGGTGCGTGAACGATCACGATGGCCAGCACAACGAAGACAATCACGTGGTACTTCAAGCTGTCGAGCGACGAGCCACGGTGGATGATCTCGCGGGCGAAGCTGCCCGACAGCACGGCCGAGACGGCCATCAAGATCAGGGAGAAGCTCGCCAGGCCCCAGCCAAGGAATCCCAGGCCCCCCGCCCGGTCGGGGTGGGTGGCGGTCAGCTCCAGGTCGAGCCGTGACACGCGGAAGAGGAACCCGGCCCAGAGCACGAAAACCCAAGCCCAGCGCAGGAGCAAGAAGAGCAGGATCGGCATGCTGACCACGATGTACCACCAGCCGGCGAGGGTGATTGTCGTTCCCACCCGCTCCCAGCTCGAGCCAACGCCACTGCCCGCGACGAATTGGCGCGCCGCCACGGGAATGATCACCGACACGAGCAACACGAGCGCTTCCGCCAGTCGCGAGCCGCGGAGGCGAATCGCAGTGTGTTGCGCCGACTCAAACTCGGGCCGCTCCTGCTCGGGCACAAGTCCGGAATCGACAAAATGGCGCATCTGGACGCCAAGACTCTTCTCGACGACGACGAGAGCGAGTTCCAACAGGGGCACCACGAACAGGAACCGGCTGTAAACAACGGGGTCAAGCAGCAGAGGCTCTGCGACGGCGTGCCCCCAGGCGTGCCCCTCAACGAACGACAGGACCAAGAGCGGTATCCAGGTCACGAGAACGAGCAACAAAACCTTCGTCAGCCGCCGCTTCAGGGTCGGCGGCTCGAACCCGAACCGCCGGGCCAGGTCGTATGAGAAGCCGCCACGAACGAGAGAATGGTGGCGCGGTTTCGCGCTATCGGAGTTCGTCGACACGATGCCCATCCCGACGATCAACAACTGCAACACGAGTCATGAGATCCGCCTCATCGCGATCTGTCCCAGAATCTTCGCGATCCATCGGGGCACTGCGTAATACGCGCCGGCGTAAACAACCAGGGCAACGAGCGCGGCGATCATCGTCACGGCAAATGCAAAGCCAAACAAGCTTCCCGCCCATGGGACGACAACGGTCGACAGGATCAGTTCCATCAAATGGGGTACCTCCGCTCGAGGTCGTCGAGGAAACGTTTGATCTGGCGCACGCTCTGGTGATGCATTCGAGGGAATCGCTGCTCCACGAAGGTCTCCAGTCGCCCGAAGGCGCGTGGCCAGAGCATGACGGCCCCCAGGACGAGGAAAGGAGTTCCGACCGGGCCTGGCAGCAAGATCCCGCCGATGCCGGCGACAATCAGCAAGACGCCGACCTCCGTGGGCATTGCCCGGATTCGTCGGATTTCTTCGGCGTCGTCCATCGGATCAAAAGCGCGTTGCGACATGGTCTTGGCTACTTCTCCGGCGAGACCGGGTAACGGCGCTCCAGGTCATTCAGGAAACGGCCGAGCTGGTGCACGCCCTTCTGATAAAGACCGGGATTCCGGCGCTTGAGCCATTCATCGAGCCCGCTGAAGGTGCCCGGCCAGAGGACGAGCCCGCCGGCGACGAGCGCTGGCACGCCGACCACACCTGGCAGGACGACGCCGAGGACTCCAACCGAAACGAGCATCACGCCGAACTCCGTGGGCAGACCCTTGATTCTCTCAACCGCCGACTCGTTTTCGGCCGCGTCTGGATCATGACTCGGGTCGCTGGTCATGCCGCATTCCTGGTTGGCGCTGGGCGACCACGGGGCCGCACCGACTCTCGCCGGAACCGCTTCATTTTTGGGCTCGGTATCGGAGGTTTGTTGCATCATGGTCGTGGCGTCAATTGAGCGTTCCGTTAGCCGAGGGATGACCCGGCTCGGTTTGTCAGGTGAAGCTCGTGCTCGAGTTCAGCTTGCCTGGCCCGGGACATACGGCTTGAGCCGGCCGCTCTCGACCATGAGCTCGAGCGCCTGAGCGATCGTGCTTTCCTGCTTGTCGAAGACGTTGAAGGTCTCGCGCAATTGGTTTCGGCGTCTGTCGACCTCGTAACCAAAGTAGAGCACAGCCAGGGCGCCGATCACGATCGGCATGATCGAGATTTCTTCGTTCATCTGGCTCTCCTGTGAGAATGACGCGTGAGATGGATCGTCAAAGCAATTCGGTGGATGCCTCGCGGAGGATCTTGATCATGCCTTTGGCCCCCTCGCGGTGCAGTTCTCGCCGGACCTCGGTATCCAGAGCGACAGAGGACCGGTGCGCGATGAGAAAACGGACGAACTCCTGCAGCCGAGCCAACGCCTGCTCGGGGTTCTTGAATCGGCCAAGACTCAGGTGAAATCCGTGATAGTTGCGATGCTTGCGGCCAGTGGGGGCGCAGAGATCGTACACGAGGACGGTCGGATCGCGACCGATGAATTCGGGGCGCGCTTGAGGATCTCGACCGACTGTTCGGCTGTGAGCAGGTAGAGGCTGTCGTGCTTCTGATATTGGTACAAGAGCGGCAGGTGCGAGCGCACCAGCTTCGAGACGGGCGTATTCCAGCCCGTATCGATCAGGAAGATGTCAAACCGCTTCATCTCGTCGTTCGCGGGCCGAGGCGGGGGCGCGGCCTTCAGGTCCAGATCGATCGGCGGGGCGGAGCCAGAATTCTTCAGTGTTCTGCGTGGCATGGTGGCTGGGTCCGTTTCAAGTGCTCGAACGACTTCAGAGCCCCAGGACGTTCGCGATCGATTCGATCGGCCGCTGCAGACGGCGCTGGCAAAGCGTTTCTCTCCACTGCATGAGTCTGGCTCATCTCCAACCTGTGCCGGCGCTCGGCCTCGATCTGGGCGACCTTGCGAAGCGGCAGCATGCCGTTGGCGAGCGCGGCCAAGGCGGCGACATTGTTGGTCACGACCGACGCCATGATCCCGAACCCCAACGTGAAGACGCCCGCAATGCAGGCGATGTTCGGCGCCAGGATCATCGACCAGCTCCGCTTCACGTTGTGATCAAGGTCGCGGGCGATGTCGCGCAGGTCGCACAGTTTTGCGAGCCCTTCTTCCAGGAACACGATGTGGGCCGTATCGGTCGCGATCGACGAGGCACCGCGCAGCGAGATCGACACGTTGGCCTTCTTGAGCGCGATCGAATCGTTGATCCCGTCGCCCACGAAGCAGACCTTGCAACCTTCCTTCTGGAGCTTTTCGACGTAGTCGGCCTTGTCGGCGGGCAAGACCTGGGCGAAGTAGCGGTCCATCCCCAACGATTCGGCCAGCTTCCTGGTCGGGGCTTCGTGGTCGCCGGAGATGATCGCGATGTGCTTGATCCGGCGGTGCGCAGCCCCTCTATGATCTGCCGGACCTCCGGGCGGACTGATGCCCGTAGCTCGATGGCCCCGCCCAGGCGGTCGTCCACGCCGACCATCACCATCGTGTGACCCTCGCGGTGCGCAAGCTCGAGGGCGTCGCTCACCTCGGGCGGCAGCTCGATTCCCTCCATCTCCATGAACCGCCTGCTGCCGACGCGAACCGTGTGTCCCTCGGCGTGAACGCTGATTCCATAGCCGACCTTGTACTGGGTATCGTCGGTCATGGGCAGACTCAGGTTGAGCTCCTGCGCTTTGTGCAGGATCGCCAGCGCGATCGGGTGATGGAACTTCCGCTCGGCGGCCGCCGCGAACCCGAGGATCTTCTCGGCGTCGAACCCGGCGGCGGCGATGACCCGGCCGACCTCGGGGCGCTCACGGGTCAAGGTGCCGGTCTTGTCGAACAGGACCGTGTCGACCTCGTTCATCAGCTCCAGCGCCCGCCCGTCCTTGACCAGGATTCCTTTGTTGGCGCACAACGCCAGCGAGCTGAGCATGGCCAACGGCGCGGCCATGCGGATGCCGGTGCCGAAGTCGCTGTTGAGAACCGCGACCGCGCCGGCAGGGCCCATCGTCGCCATACCGACGGCGCCAATGGTCAAAGTGGGAATCACCGCCTTGTCGGCCAGCCGTTCGCCCTTGTGTTGCGAGGCAAGCTTGTAACCCGCCGTGTCGTTCAAAATCTGGCTGATCTTCGCCGAGGCCGTGTCGCTGCCCGACGTCTCGACCGAGACAAAGACCTTGCCGGCCACCATCACGGTCGAGGCGAACACGCGGTCGCCGACGCCCTTCTCGGCCGGCGTCGACTCACCGGTCAGCGCGTGCTGGTCGATCATCGCCATCCCCTCGACCACGTGCCCGTCGACCGGCACGACTTCGCCGGTGCTGACGACGATGATGTCATCCTTCTGGAGCCGGTCGATCGTCACCTGCACCTCGGCGCCGTCGCGGTAGAGCCAAACGTACCGCGGCTGTTTGCCGAAGGCGTTCAAGAGCAGCTTCTTGGAGTTGTCCTGCGTCTTCTTGACCAGCACCCGGCCGAAGCTGAGGCACCAGCAGAGAACCGCCCCAGGGAAGATCGCCATGGTCCCCAGGCAGCCAATGACCACGATCGAGTCCAGGACGTCCACGCCGAGGCGCTTCTCCTTGAACAAGACCTTGTAAGCCTCCTTGAACGTCGGGATCGACGTGTACGCGAAAACGGCCGCCGCCGCCGGCAGGAGCGGTGGGAACGCGAACTGGGCTGCCGCCGCGATCGGCAGCGACGCCGTGCAGACCGGCAGGTGAATGTCAAGCTTGTCCAGACGAGTCGGGTGCTCGGCATTGACGAGCGCCGAATCGAGGATCTCGATCACCTGAAGCTTGCTGAGCTGCCGCGGGTCGTAGTCGATCAAAACCGAGCAGGTCAGCGAGCTGGTCTTGTATTGATCGATTCCGAGGACACCCATTAATTCGCGCTCGATGGCCTGGCACAGCTCCGACTTGCGGAAGAGAACCGGATTCTTGAGGCGAAGCCGGCCGGGATGATCGCGCTTGATCTCCCAGCCCGTGACAACCGAATCGTGGCGAAAGTACCTGACGACGCCCCCCTTGCCCCGAGCTGTCGCAGCATTCGCGACGGTCAGGCTGCGTGCCTTGTGATCGTGGGCGTGATGCTCGAAGCGGGGTGCCGTGATTACGCCGCTCTTCGCGTGGCCATTCGTCAGGGCGTGGCCGTTCGAGAGCGCGTGGCCATTGGCCAGGGCATGGCCGTTCAAGAGCGCGTGGCCATTCCGCTGGGCATGGCCGTTTACGCCTTCGTGTACCTGGCCGTTCGGTGAGGCGACTTCCTTTTCCGGGCCTTGCCTCAGTACGGCGACGATCCGCTCTACAACAGTTCGCAATGTCGAGGTCTTCGGGCAGAAGCGCACTTCCGCCTGAGGCGTACTCCCCCCCATGATCGTGACGCTCGAAACGTCCTCGGCCTGGAACACCCGCTCGAGGAAAGTACGAGCGTTCGTGCTGTCGGCGTCGCTGAACAAGGATCGGCTTCGGACGCAGATCACACCCGGTGACGGAAACGCTACCGCAAGATCGAGATCGGTCATACGTGAGAGTCTCTTTTGCCCGATGGGTCAGCTCGAAAGCGACCTCGGTTTCACCTGGTCGACGCAGCCGATCGCGGCACTGGCACCATCGATCAGCCCGCGAACGGCGGCATTATCGCGCGGGATCAATCTGGCCAAGAGCACCGCGGGAAAGACGGCGCAAAAGGCAACCGAATAACAAGTTTTGTAGACGGCGTCCGACGCGAACCGACCGGCGGCCGGCATGACTTCGTTCGCGGCCGCCAGCGCTCGGCGGCCGCCTTCACTTGCGCCTTGGACGGCCGCGTCCATAGCATCGGCGACGGCCCGTAATGGGTCAGAGCCCACGGAAGCCACAGGTTCGTTTTCCATGTTTCTGTCCAAGGAGAATCAGTTGGTGATCAATAAGCAGAGCGTGCACGATACCACCGAATCCGCCAGGTCATCTTTCACGAAATAACGGACGCTCTTTGCGAAATCGCAACATTCACGTCCGGGACTCCGCGAAACCGATCTGTCGCATCAAGGCGCACCCAATGTGAGCGCGCCTGCTCGTCGTAGAGTCGCGGCCAGCCTGCTGGCTCTGCCGTGAGGTCGGGTATCCGGGCAATCCCGTATATGCTCAGAGACGAGATGACGGCGATGACGACCAGCGTGAGCGGCGCGAGAGGTGCCAGGACGAGCGTCACGCCGACGATCGTGAGAGTTAGCCCGGTGAGCTTCCCCTTGGAATATCGGCTCAACCCGCCGTGTTGTTCCCATTCCACGAGTATCGGCCCGAAGAACGACGTGTGCCGGAGCCTGTCGTTCAATCGGGGCGACGAGCGCGCCAGGTAGTAGCTGGTCGCCAGTAGAAACGGGACCGTCGGAATGCCGGGTATGACGAGACCCACCAGGGTCATTGAGAAGGCGCCGCCGGCGAGTGCCAGGTACACAAGACGCCTCCCTCCGGTCGCGGTGGCGACCGTGACCTCGCCGTCTGCAGTCGCGAATAATGCGAGAGCGGAACTCTCGGGCTGGAGCAGCTCGGCCGCCTTCACACACGCCAGCGCTTGCTCGATCGTGTCGAGGAACCGGTCCGAGAGCGGACTGTCCAGAGAGACATCGATGGTGAGGCGATTCGCCCAGGGAGACACGCGGCACGTCTCGACCCCCTCGAGGTCGGCCAAGGTGTCGGCCAATCGGGAAAGCCGCGCCCGGTCACCCGTGACCCCCAGACGGCGCAGCCGGATCTGGGCCGGCTCGACCTCGAAGGCCTCCCAGAGCGAGGAACCCTCCGGAAGTCGGAACGCGGTCATGGCGGACCATCGCCTGCGGCGTCGCCACCAACCGATTCTGTCTAACAGTGAGGAACCCGCCGAAGCCGCGCGAACAGCGCGGACGAACGAGTCGGCCATGCATCGAGGTGTCTGCGAGCCAGAGCCGAACTCGATGCGGCAGGAAGCCGTCGCGAGGTCAACCTCTGCCTTGTTGATCTCCGGCTGACGAGACGCCGCCTTGAGAAGCCGCTCACAAAAACCGCGTCGCCCGGCCTGGAACAGCCGTGGGTCGTAAATCCGGGCCGATCCCGAGCTCTCATCGAATTCGATTTCAAAAGAGGGTGATGCCTCACCCGCTTGCTCCGGTTCAATCTTGACCGGGAGAGAGTTGTCGTCGATCGAGATTGATTCCATGACGTGGATCCTTCCGAGGGAAGAGTTGTCGTGAGGACGGCTCAGGCGGGTGAGACGGCAGGCGCCGCCGTGTCGAGCGACCCGCGCAGTTGATCGACCTTGTGAATCGCGGCCTGGGCCCCGTCGATCAGGCCGCGAACGGCCTCGTTGTTCCGCGGGACCGCACGGGCCGCCAGCATCGCCGGAAACACCACGCCGTAAGCGAGCGTGTAGCAAGTAGTGTAGACGCACTGCGAGGCGACGGCGCTGGTTGCCTCCCACGTCCGGACCGCCGCAAGACGGGCGTCGGCCGCGCCGTCTCGGACGCCCTTCGCGACGAGATCCAGGGCGCCGGCCGAGGATCCGACGGGGGCTTGAGTTTCATCAACGGGGCGCTCGGACATCGGGTCACCTCGACGCGAGAAGATTGGGGGTCAATCACTTCGGCTTCTTATAGCCGCTTGATCTTACCGGGTCTGGTCGCGCGATCTTTCAAGAAATCACTGAGTGGCTTTCTCTGTTATTACGCACTTTTGGCCGCATTCGTCTTTTCTTCGACACGCGCCGCGCTCAAAACGCCACGGTGAGGCCCATCGGGTTTTTCGCCGAGTCCTGGCTCATGGTTGGGGGCGACATCGCCCCAGGACTGCTTCGCGATACGCGGCCGGCGTTGTTTTCTTGAAGCGGCGAAAGACCGTCGTCAGGTGGCTCTGCGACGAGAAGCCGACGGCCAGGCTGATGTCCACGATGGACCGGTGCGGGTTTTCCAGCAGCTCACAGGCCTTCGCGATCCGCAGCTCGGTCAGGTAGCGGTGGGGTGTTTGCCCCGTGGTCTGCTTGAAGGCGTGGAGGAAGTAGTTGGGGCTGAGGTTTGCCACCAGGGCCAGTCCCTCCAGCGAGATCTCCTCGCCGAACGAGCTGTGCAGGTAATCGATCACCCGGCAGAGCCGCGGATCGGCCAGCTTCTCCTCGGGCGCGTGGCTCTGGCGCGGCAGGGACGAATAGTTCCACAAGAGCTTGATCGCGATCTGTGTAACGAGGGCATCGGCGAAGAGCCGCGAGCCAGCAATCGGCGAGTGCAGACGAGCGGCCAGCCGCTCGCCCAGTCGCCACAGCTCCGCGTCGCGGTGATAGCCTGCCACGATTTCGATTGTCTGTCCGCGCAAGTCCCACTCTTGCTCGGCGAGGGACTGCAAACGGTCTGGACTGAGACAGCAACCGAACGCCTCGCTCGGCTGGGGCAGACGGATGGAATTCGCCTCGCCCGAGGGCGTGATCAAGAGCTCGCCGGGTTGGGCCTGGAAGCGCGTGAATCGCGTCCCGCGCTGCCACTCGACGGTCGTGGCGCCGCTCAGCCAGAATGCGACGGCGTGGAACGGAGCGGAGTAGTCGAAGAACTCTTCCAGTCGCCCTGCCGTGATCACGCCGTGGACGTGCTCCCAGCCCACGGCGTGGGTCGAGGCTACGACGGACATCTGCTCCTGAGGAAGTCGCGCCAGGATCCCGTCCAGGGACCGATGCATTGCAGCATCAGATAGCGTGGGTGGGACGCCCGGTCGATCGCCTGCGCTGGTTCGATCCGAGCGCATATCGCGTCTTTTTCGGGCGGTGATGCGATCGACGGTCGCGGCCGCGGTTAGCCCAGCAGGACCAACCCGACCCGACCCGTTGGTCCCGACGGCGGGTGACAACGATGCGTTCGTCATGGAGTCGTCTCCTGCAGCGGCGACGCCTCGAAGAACATCGAGTTCATCGCCGGGAGATTCCGTGATGGTTCGAGCCGGGCGCGGAGACTTGCGCCGAGGTTTCATTGCAAGCGATCCTTGTAACCGGGAAGGATGAGTGGTTCGGGCTCATTTGGGGAGAAATGGCCACTCGTTTATGGATGGATCGTTCGAGGCGACAAAAAAAGCCCCGTCCGCGCCAAAGAGCGCTCTTCGGGGCGACCCTAGCCCTATCTTCCTACCCGTCGCGAGCAGGTGAACAGCATTATTCTCAGGCCCACTGGATCGGCTGTCAAGCGGCTGCCGGGGCATGGAATGGCGCTCCGGTCGCGTACAGTCAGTCGGTTGCACTCTTTCCTGCGCCGTTTGCCGCCGTGCCTGTCGAAAAAAATCGAAAAGAGGCCAAAACGGTGCCATTGTGCCGGCGGGGAAGGCTGGCGAGCAACCCGACCAAGGAGGCCGAGGGCCGGGCCAGGTTGCCCAGGTCGAGCAAGGCCAACGTATCGAGGTCGCCGCCGACAACTGCATGCTTGCCGTCGGGGATCACGGCGACGCTCCAGGGCCTGCGTGTGATCGTCAGCGGAGGCGTGACCGGCTTGCCGGTCCGCCAGTCCCAGGCGCGGGCGGTACCATCGTCGCTCGCCGAGAGCACCCAGCGTGCGTCCGGCGTGAAGGCTGCGGTCATGGCGTCCTTGGCGTGCTCAAACGGCGGGCAGGCCAGTCGGCCCGCCCGCCCGTCCCAGACGCTGCGCGTGATTACCGAGTGAATGGGGGCGGCGACGCCCGTAAACTCGCAGTCGACCTACTTCGCCTCGTTAACGAGGGCGAGCACGCGGGTTCTCTGTTGCTTCAGCCACGCCGCGTCAGGCCAGGCCTTACCGTCGATGAACTCGTGAGCCTCGCGCGTCCAGATCAACCTTAACAGCCAGTCATCCCACCAGGAAACCCAACCTGATTGGGTGAATCCGGCCCAGGCCAGAGCATCGTCCAGATCCTCACGGACATGCTGGTCGGCCCGGTCGAGCCATTCACGGGCAAGAGCGGCTTGTCCCAATCGGTGGTGGGCGATCGCTCGCGCAGGCCAGCTATTGATCCAGTCGGGGTCTTTCTTGAATCGGTCCAGCGCCTCCTGGTTTCTTCCGGCTCGCAGGAGCGCGAACCCTCTCACAGTCTGACCCCAGGGGTTTTCCTCGGGGAACCTCTCGGCGAGCTCGAGGATCTGTCTCCAATCAGAGCGCGGATCGGGGCGAAGGGTTGCGGTTCGGATCTGATCGAGGGGAGACACAAGGTTGCCCGAGGCGTTCTCGCGGAGCATTTTCTCGCGAAGCCGCTCATACGCGTCCGTCTCACCGCTTTGAAGCTGCAAGACGGCGACCCGGTACCAGGCGCCGAACCCCTTGCTCCCTATGCCTTCCACGGTCTGCAAACCGGCGGGGTCGATCTCGTACGCCTTGCTGAAAGCGGCTGCGGCCTCGTCCCAGAGGGCGAGCCTACCGTACCCGTAGCCGACTCCGGCCAAGGTCGCGAGGGCACTCCGGTCTGGCGGTCTGCCGGCCGAGGCACTCCGAACAGCCTCTCGGGCGCTCGATTCCAAATTGCGCAGAGCCAGGTATGTCTCGCCCCAGCGACTTGCCTCGCGTCGAAGTTCGGCGACTCCGAGCAGGGCTTGGCGTCGGGCGGCATCGACATCGGGGTCATTCGGCCGCTCGCGGGAAAGATCGGCGTAAAAGTCGTCGGCCTTTTTTTGTACCAAGGCGGACTCGTCAGCCTTCCCACGCCTGCGCCTATCGAGAGCAAGGGCATAAAGGGCGATGTGGAAGCCGACGAATGCGTCGACGCGGCCTTTCCTGACTTCGGAGTCGCCGGGTCTTTCGCGCGCCAGTTCGTCGAGGAGGGCGCGGGCCTTGTCCATTGTGGCGATGGCCTCGTCGACCAACCTGGATCGGGCGCGGGCGAGGCCGAGGCCTGCCTGGGTCAAGGCGCGATCGAGCTTGACGTCCGGATTAGGTCGGGAAACCGCGGATGCAACGACTGCCCTGCCCGACGCGGTCGAATTGGCCGGCTTTTTCGCCGCGGACTCCGCTTCCGTCAACAGCGCGCTATAGCCCGGGCGGTCCTTGATTGGCGTCGCCTGTTTCAAAACAGCGAAGTCTTTCCAGCCGCCTGCCACGGCCGCCCGGTAGTCGCTCACCGCGCGGTCGAGGAGTTCATCGCGCCGAGCTTTCTGTCCTGGTGTGGGGTCCGTCTTGATCTCGCCGATCCGCTGGGCGAGAGCGACATTCCGACCGGCAGAGCCGGCGATGTCGGCCGCGGTCTCTCTGGAAAATCGGTCGAGAGCCGTTCGCGATTCGAAGAGGGCGCGGACCGCCTCCTCTGGCCTATTCGACTCGATGAGCCGGTCAGCCAGGTTGCGACTGATCTCGAGATAAATCTCCTGGTTTTTCGGCGTGTCGGCGTTTGCACTGGCCATCTCGCCGAGTGTCTTCACCGACCGGCGCAACTCGGCGATCGCCTCGTCTTTGCGGCCCGAGTCCGAAAGCATCGACACCGTGTCTTGAGTGGCCAACAGGAAGTCATGGGCGGTAATCGAGTCGGTCGGCCGCAGCCGCACCGACTCCCGGCCGAACTCCAGCGCCCGCTGATACAAGGCCAGCGACTGACTCGACTCCATCGAACGCGCGAGCTTGAGGAACGACACGAACACGCCGTCGATCGCATCGGCGTCATCCGGGACCTCTTCGGCCAGCTCGAGCCGGAGCACCGCGCTCCGTTCTAGAACGATGAGGGCTTCGCCGGGACTCGTCCCGATCAAGCTTTCGTAAAGCCGGCTGCAGGCGAGGGCGACGTCCCGCTTGCTCCGTCGATCGGAGTGGAGGCCCTCGAAGACATCCTCCCGCAAGGCGACGATCCGGCGCATGGTCGCGATCTTCTGGTCCGGCGGCCTGAGCGAGACGACGAAGTGCAGCGCATCCGCCAGGCCGGTCTTGAGATCGAGATCGTCGGGGCGGTCCCGCAGGGCCAGCTCGAAGCCGGCGATGGCGGCCTCATAGGCTTCGTTGGCTTCCGTCGTCCGTCCCAGCTCGCGGAGCACGTCAGCGACGCGCACGCGGGTCCGCAGCAGGTCGTTCTTCAGAGTAGGGTCGTCGCTCCGCTCTCGGAGGAACTCTTCGTAGAATCTCATGGACGACCCGAGCAGATCGGCGCGGAGGGCACGGAGGCCTGGGACGTTGAGCAGCTTACTTTCGCTCACTATGGTGAACGAGTCGTCGACGGCCTTCCGGGCGCGGGTGAAATTGGCCTCGGCGACTTTTGACTGTTTGATTGCCTCAAGCTGACTTGCCTCGGCGGCCGTGCGGCGCACTTCGGCGATGCGTAGTGCGCTGCCGATTTTTTGGTACGACAGAACCCCAAGGCCCATTAGCGCCGCCAATAGCAGGAGGACCGCCAACGCGAGCGTTGCAATCGCCGGCCGCCGCCGCGCCCACTTGATGCCCCGTTCCCATACCGGGACCGGCCGGGCCACAATCGGCTCGCCGCCGAGGAACCGCCGCAGGTCCTCTGCCACCGAGGCGGCCGAGTCATAGCGCTTCTCTGGCTCCTTTTGCAAGCATTTCAGCGCGATCGTCTCAACGTCCCGTGGCAGGCCGGGGACGAGCCGCGAAGGCGGCACCGGCTCGGCGTTCTTGACCTGGTGGAGAATCTCCAGGGGGGTCGTACCACGGAAGGGCGGACCGCCGGTGAGCAACTCGTACAGGATTGCACCCAAAGCGTAGACGTCGGCACGCGGGCCGACCTGCTTGGTCTTGCCCTCGGCCTGCTCGGGGGCCATGTAGCCGGGTGAGCCCATGATCGAGTCGGTCCGCGTGAGGCCGCTGTCGGAGGCCAGCGACTTGGCCAGGCCGAAGTCGGTGATCTTGGGTGTGCCGTCGGCCGCCAGCAGGATGTTGCCCGGCTTCAGGTCTCGGTGGACGATACCCTGACGATGCGCCTCGGCGACGCCGCGCGCCACCGATTCGACCAGCTCGGCGGCC
Source organism: uncultured Isosphaeraceae bacterium (assembly GCA_963830625.1). Lineage (GTDB taxonomy): Bacteria > Planctomycetota > Planctomycetia > Isosphaerales > Isosphaeraceae > CAWHMZ01. The sequence goes on from CAWHMZ010000025.1 coordinate 121,245, forward strand.
CGCTTGGACGGCCAGGGCGTGCCGTTAAGCCGTCGGTCCAGGCTGCCGCCGGGGACGTATTCCAGCTCGAAAAACGGCAGGCCGTCGGCCTCGCCAATGTGGTGGATCTGCACGATATTGGGATGCTGCAAGCGGGCGACAGCCTCCGCCTCGGCCAGGAAGCGAACGGTGGCCTCGACGTTGGCATGGGCCCCGGCCAGGATCATCTTCACGACGCAAGGTCGGTTCAGAAGGACCTGCCTGGCAAAGTACACGACCCCCATGCCCCCACGGCCCAGCTCGCCCAAGATCTGGTAGCCGGCAATGGCTGGAACGGCGCGGTTGAGCGAGAGCGACGGGGTACCAACGTCGCTCCCGGAGTCGGCGCGGGGCAGCAAACCCATCGTCGCGTTGGGCTCCACGGAGGCACCAAGGGGCGCGAACGCGTGGCCGGCGGGCCCGACGAACGGTTGATCGAGAAGGCTCTCGGGCTGGTCGTGAGCCAAGAGTAGCGCCTCGACGCGCTGGCGCAGCTCAAGATCGGTCGAGCACTCGCGGTCCAGGACGGTGGCCCGCTCCGCAGGGTCGCGGCACGCGACGGCCGACAGGAACACGGCTTGAACACGCTGCGGATCGAGTGGCATCGGCTAGTTTTTCCCTCGCCCCGACGGGGAGAGGGCTAGGGTGAGGGGGGTCCGGGCGGCGGCCTTCGGCGCGAAGTGCCGACAAACATTTTAGCCGCCCGTGATGTCGCCGATCCAGGCACGGGCGTCGGTCCATTTCTGGCGCACACCGTAGACCGCGATGCCGAGGGCGGCCGCGGTCTCCGATTCAAATATGACGCTTCCGGGCCTGGACCCGCTGAACGATCTCGCCCGCGATCATCGCCACGGCGAGCACCCGGTCGGCCAGCCCCGCCTGCGCGACGCAGCCCGGCATCCCCCAGACCACCGAAGTGGCCTCGTCCTGGGCCAGTATTTGTCCGCCGGCGGCGCGGAGCGATTCGCAGCCCCGCAGGCCGTCCTGACCAATCCCGATGAGGATTAGCGCCAGAGAGTCGGCCCCGAAGCAGCGGACGACCGAGGGGATCTTCGGCATGTGCTAATCCTCTCGAGGCCCATCGTCACTGCGGAAGCCTGTCGTCCGTCGCGGATGACGCCTCGTACGGCCCATCCCAGTGCAGGCAAACCTGGAGCGCGAATTCTCCCGCGTCGCTGCCGAAGACCACGACCAATCCCGCGATGTCCGGCCGCGTCCCGACCTCGAGGCCCGGGCCCGACAGGACACTGGGCGTTGCGAGCAGCAACTGGTATGGCGTCTCGGCCAGCAGCGTCTTGGCCTGGCCGGCGATGACGTTGGCGAGCTCACCCACGCAGTCGCGGACGAGGTCGTCGTCCGGCGCGGGGTTGACTTCGGCGAGGACTCGAGCGGCGATGGCCCCCGCCGTCTGGGAGGGGAAGCTGAGGACGAGCAGCTCGCCGCCCTCGGCCGTCAGCCCGAGCACCGCGGAGATGTCGCCGAGCGTGCGGGGAACCGCCGTCCGGTAAGTCGACCGGACCACCGGCTCGACCTGCGCCAGCTCGGTGAGCGTCAAGCTCACGGCCGCGATGAACGGCTCCAGGAGCTGTTCGCGCACGGCGGGCGGGACCGGCTGCGCGTCGGGGAATTCCACGATGTCCAAATCGACCTCCCGCCCCGGCCGGGGCACGAACCGCCGCAGGGCGGCTCAACCGATCAGTTGATAGAACCCAGCCTTGAACTGCTCGAGGCGCTGGTAGGATCCATTGAGGTTGAACGTTGTCTCCGCCCCACCCAAGAGCAGGTAGCCGTCCGTTTGCAGCACGTTGGCCATGCGGCCCAGGATGGCTTTCTTCACTCTCCACGTCGAAGTAGATCATGACGTTCCGCAAGAAGACCAGGTCCATGCGCGGCAAGGGCGGCCACGCCCTGACCAGGTTGAGCTCCTGGAAATCGATCATGCCACGCACCGTCTTCGTGGAGCTGCCAGGAGGTGCCGTGTTGCCGGAAGTGCTTGACCAGGAGCGCCGCCGGCAGACCGCGGTTGACCTCGATCTGACTGTAACGCCCCTCGCGCGCGAGCCAGCACGTCGCGCGAGAGGTCGGTCGCCAGGATGTTGACCTTCCAGCCCCCCAGTTCCGGGAAATGCTCGCGGATCAACAGGGCGAGGCTATACGGCTCTTGCCCGGTCGAGCAGGCCGCGCACCAGATGTTCAGGCGGCGCTCGTTCTGGCGTTTGCGGATGAGCTCCGGGATCAGCGACTTCCGGAGCGCCTCGAACGGATGCAGGTCGCGGAAGAACGTCGTCTCGGTGGTCACCATGGCCTCGACGACTTGCTGCTGCAAGCCGTTCGGATAGCGGTGCGCGCAGCAGGGCGACCAGGTCACCGATCGAGTCCAGCTTTAGCTCGCGCACCAGTGGTGCCAGCCGTGACTCGACCAGGTATTGCTTGCCGTCCTCCAGGGCGATCGCGCTGCGCTCGCGGAGAATCTTGCGGATGAAGTCGAAGTCCTGGTCCGTCATGCAGTCGAGCCGTTCCGAAAGAAGAAAAAACGCGGGACGCAGGAAAGAGCCCGCCCCTGGATGTCTGAACCCTCACACACCGCCTCAAACGTGACGCTTCTGAGCTCGGACGCGCTGGACGATCTCGCCCGTGATCATCGACAGGGGGAGCACCCGGTCGGCGAATCCCGCCTGGGCGACGTAGCCGGGCATCCCCCAGACCACCGAAGTGGCCTCGTCCTGGGCCAGCACTTGCCCGCCGGCTTCGCGGAGCGACTTCGCAGCCCCGCAGCCCGTCCTGACCCATGCCCGTGAGAATAACGGTCAGGGAGTCGGCCCCGAAGCACTGGGCGACGGAGCGCAAGAGCACGTCCACCGACGGCCGGCAGGAGTTTTCCGGCGGGTCCTGATGAACCAGGAGGCGATACTGAAGACCGTCGCGCACAACGATCATGTGATGCTCGCCGGGCGCGACCCAGGCGTCCCCCGGCTTGAGCAGGCAGCCCGAACTGGCCTCGTGGACGCGGATCGGCGACTGGGCCGACAAACGTTCGGCCAGCAACCGGGTGAACATTGGGGGCATGTGCTGGACGATCAGGATGGGCACGGGGAAGTCCGCCGGCAGATGCGTGAAGATCTCGGTCAGGGCGTTCGGTCCGCCGGTCGAGGCTCCGATGGCCAGCACCCGGACCGTGCCGGTGGCGGCGAGGGCGGCGGACTTTGCCGCGGTCAGGCCGCCGGCTCTTGCGCCGGCCGGTGCCGCCTTCTGCTGCAGGGGCGCGCAAATGGCCTTGATCACGGGAACCATCTTCTCCCGGATGACCCGCAACGAACCGTCCAGGCCGCCCACGTCCGTGGGCTTGGTGAAGTAGTCGGTCGCACCGAGCGCCAGCGCGTCGAGCGTCGCCTCCGCGCCGCGCTCCGTCAGGGAGCTGAACATGATCACCGGCAGCCGCGGGTATGTCTTGCGCAGCTCCTTGAGCGCCTCCAGACCGTCCATTTCCGGCATCGTGACGTCGAGGATGACCAGGTCGGGGCTCAACTGGCCCAGCTTGGCGAGGGCGATCCGGCCGTTGGCCGCGGTGCCGACCACTTCCAGCTCGGGGTCGCGGGAGAGTTCCTCGGACACCAGGCGGCGGAAGACGACGGAATCATCGACGACCAGAATGCGGATCTTCGCCATGCGCTACTCCCCGAACACGTCCAGCATGTTGAGCTTCGCGACCAGGACTTCCCTGTTGAACGGCTTCATGACGTACTCGTTGGCGCCGGCGTCGAGCGCACGGCAGACCTGCTCGCTCTCGGTTTCGGTCGTCACCATGACGATGCGCACGGCGTCGTAGACATGCTGGGAGCGGACCACGCGGATGAAGTCGAGGCCGTTCATCTCCGGCATGTTCCAGTCCACCAGCACGAGCTCGACGTCGGGATTCTGCCGCAACTGCTCGAGTGCCTCGCGGCCGTTGCCGGCCTCGACCACTTCCATCCCCATCTCGCGCAGGATGTTGCGGATGATGATCCGGACGGCCCGAGAGTCATCAACGACCAGTGCACGCATAGACGTCTCCGTGCCAGTGGAAAAACCGAGAGCTGGCGGCGTTCACTCCAGCCAGACCCGTACCAGTTTGCTCCCTTCCGTCAGCCGAAACAACTCCCCCGGCGCGAACCGGCGCAGGGCGGCTTCGTTCGCGATGCCGCTCTACATCCAGCCCTCGCGCCCGGAGCTTCTCCCCCAGCTCGTCGGGTATCAAGTCGGGCAGGCTTCCCGCGAGAACCGCTTTGAAAGTCAGGTTGACGCGGCCTCGCCCGCCTCCCAGACGGCCACCCGCAAGTGCTGCGACAGCACCTCGCGGCCGCCGGCCGCCGGCTTGTGGGCCGCGGCCGGGACGGCTGCATGAAGGTCCGAGCCGACCGACGTGCGCCAGACCTCCGACCAGTCAACATCCACTTTCAGGGCTTGCAGGTAGCGCACAGAGACCGAGGTATGCCCGTACGACAAAGATCAACTCGGCCGGTCCGGCGAACCGGAAGTTCCAGCGGAACGGCCCGAGGAGGCTTTCGACCCGTTCAGAGAGCCGCCAGGCCGAGAGGGAAAAAGGCCCAAGCGTGACGAACGGCTCGAACACGACCTGGTTGAGCGCGGGGAGCAAGTGGGCCATCGGCTCCAGCAGTTCGGGGTTGAACCCGAGCGCCAGATAATCCGCCAGGACTTGATCGGCAGACGACGAACTGGCCGCCTGGACCAGTCGGGCGAGGGCCTGCGCGCGAAGAAGCGAGAGCGGCACGACACAGCCGAAATCGAGCACGCCCACTCGGACGCCCTTGTTGTCGCGCACGAAGCGGTAGTTGCCGGGGTGCGGGTCGGCGTGCAGGAAGCGCCAGGCAAAGCCGCTCGTCAGGAACAGCCGCAACAAGGCCAGTGCGGCCTGCCGCCGATCCTCCACCGGCCACATCCGGACGGCGTCGAACGGCTCCCCTTCCAGCCAGGTCATGGTCAGGACGCGGTCAGTGCTGAGCTCGTCGATGACCTCGGGGACGACTACCGCTGCGCACCCCGAGGCGAGTGCACCGAACCGCCGGAGGGCCTGGGCCTCCTGGCGGTAGTCGATCTCTTGCCGCAGCATGCCGCCGACCTCGCGGCGGTAGGCCGCCAGGTCGAACCCGCCGCGCAGGCCGCCGAAGGGGAGCGAGAGCCAGTGCAAGTTCCCGAGGTCGGCGTCGACGTTGGCCGCGCTGTCGGCGTACTGGATCTTCACAGCCGCCATCCGCCCGTCTCGGAGGACGGCGCGGTGAACCTGCCCCAGTGAGGCGGCGATGCCTTCGGCGTCGACCGAGCGGAAGCAATCGGTCCATGGACGGCAAAGCGACGTCTCCAGCAGATCGAGTGCCGCGCGCAACGGCAAGGCGGAGCGCGATTCGGTCAGGGGCGCGAAGGACGAGGGACCGTCCGGCCCGGCGAGGGCGAGGAGCTGGCCGATCTTCTGGGGCAGGCCGTGCAGCGAGCCGAGGCGTTCGACGAGCCGGCGCCGGGCGTCGTCGGCGCCGGGGCCCTTGCGCCGCAGGCGCACGCCGGCTAAGTCGCTGGCGAGGAGGCCCACCCTGAAGAGGCGCCAAGCGGCGTGGACACGGGCGCTTTTTCCACCATGAAGTAGACCATGCGGGTCGCCGCGGCAGCCCGCGGGGCCCCTGTGCTCCGGCCCTCAATACTTGAACTGGCCGACGAGTTCCTGAAGTTCCACAGCCATCTTGGAGAGCCCGTCGGCCGAGTCCTTGGTGTTGCTCGCCCCCTCGGTGGTGCTCCGGGCGGCCTGGGCGACGCCGGTGATGTTCTGGGCGATCTCGTTGCTCCCCTTGGCCGCCTCGGCCACGTTCCGGCTGATCTCGCCGGTCGTGGCCGTCTGCTCCTCGACGGCGCTGGCGATCGCGTTCTGGATGTCGTTGATCTGGTTGATGATCTTGCCGATCTGACCGATGGCATCGACCGCGCCCTTGGTGTCGCTCTGGATGGCCTCGATCTTGCGGCTGATGTCCTCGGTGGCCTTGGCGGTCTGCTTGGCCAGCTCCTTGACTTCGTTGGCGACGACGGCGAATCCCTTGCCCGCCTCGCCGGCGCGGGCCGCCTCGATCGTGGCGTTCAAGGCCAGCAGGTTCGTCTGCTGGGCGATGCTGGTGATGACCTTGATCACGTTGCCGATCTCGGCGCTCGACTCGCCGAGCTTGGCCACGGTGTCGTTGGTCTTCTCGGCCACCTTGACGGCGGAGGTGGCCACCCTGGCGGCCTCGTTCGCGTTCTTGGCGATTTCGCGGATGCTGGCTCCCATCTCCTCGGCGCCGGTGGCCACCGTGGTGACGTTCTTGCTCACCTGCTCGGCCGCCGCGGACGCGACGTTGGCCTGCGCCGCGGTCTCCTCGGCGTTCGACGCCATCTGCTGGCTCACCGCGGTCAGTTGACGCGACGAGCTGGCGAGCGTCTGAGCCATCTCAGCAATGCTGGAGACGCTGTGGCGCAGGTTGGCCAAAAACTTCGACAGCCCCTCGCCCATCTGACCGATGGCGTCGGCGCCCTTGACCTGGATAGCGCGCGTGAGGTCGCCGCGGCTGGCCGAGTTGACCACTTCGAGGATGCCCTCCACCTTGGTCCGCAGCTCCTCGGCCTGCACGCGCTCGCGCTCGGCGGCATCCTGGATCTTGCGCTCGTTCTCCAGCTTCTCGGTGATCAGCTCCCAGGTGACCATCGGTCCGATGTAATTGTTGTTCTGGTCGTAAATGGCGGTGACGAGCAGGTCGGCGGTCTCGGGGCCGATCTTGATATTGGCCTGCACCGGCAGGTTCTTGTCGTTGGACAGGATCTTGCGCTGGTAGGCCGGGTCCTTGTGGAAGATGTCGATGGACGAGCCCAGGGCGTTCTCGGGCTTGACGGGCAGGTACTTCTCGAGTTTGCGCAAGGTCGCCAGCGAGGCGGGGTTGACGTAGATGATCTTCAAGTCGCGGTCGGCCATGAGCACGTTCGTGGGCGCGTTCTCGAGCATCGAGGCGAGACGCGACTGCTCGTTCGCGATCGTCAGCTTCTCGGTGACCAGCTCCCAGGTGACCATCGGTCCGAGGTAATTGTTGTTCTGGTCGTAGATGGCGGTGACGAGCAGGTCGGCGGTTTCGGGGCCGATCTTGATATTGGCCCGCACCGGCAGGTTCTTGTCGTTGGACAGGATCTTGCGCTGGTAGGCAGGGTCCTTGTGGAAAACGTCGATGGACGAGCCCAGGGTGTTCTCGGGCTTGACGGGCAGGTACTTCTCGAGCTTGCGCAAGGTCGCCAGCGAGGCGGGGTTGACGTAGATGATTTTCAAGTCGCGGTCGGCCATGAGCACGTTCGTGGGCGCGTTCTCCAGCATCGACGCCAGCGCGACTGCTCGCGTTCGACGCGCTGGCGCTGGCTGACGTCCTCCCAGTTGACGATGTACCCGAGCACCTGGTTGCCCGGGCCGAAGACGCCGTTGATCTTGGCCTGAAGCGTGATGTTGCCGAAGCTGAACTCGGCTTGGTGGGGCAAGGCGGCCGGGTTTTGCAGGATGCGCTCCACCCGCCGCTTGTCCTTATGGAAGCGGTGAATGGTCGCGCCGACGATGTCGCTCCACCTCGACGTCGAAGGCCTTCTGGATCTCGTCCTCGATGCCGCGCAGGGTTTCCATGGCCCGGTCGTTGGCGTAGATGATGACGAATGACGTGTCCGCCAGGAAGACGTTGGCCTGAACGTTCGAGAGACTGGCCCGCAGAAAGTCGAGCGAGTTCAGTTGCCCGTCTGCGCCCGGCTCGGGGCCGACGTGGGTTTTGGGGGCAGTGCTCATCGTGGATGCTCCGTTCTTGGCCGGCGAGGCCGGCGGAGGTGAAGTGGTAACGATGTCGGCTTTCAAAGGGGCTACGAGGGCGATCACCTCGTTGAAGAGAGAAGGCGAGACGTCCAGGGAATCCAGCGCGGCCGTCAGGTGGTCGGCCACCCGGTCGAAATGGACGGGTTGGATGGCGAGGCGCTCGTGCACGGTCTTCCTGTCCCTGCCGCGGTATTCGGCCGGCCCGCCCGCCACAAAAGCGATGTAGAGCGCCAGGTGCTTGCGAAGCCAAGCGACATTGGTGCGCTCGAAGAAGGGGCTGAGCTCCGGGTCGTCGAGCACCCGATCGTAAAATCGGTCCACCACGGCCGAGATGGCGTCCATTCCCCCGAGGCGATCGAACAGGCTTTGCGGAGCCTCGGCCTCACTATTATTGGCGCCGTCATGTCTGGTCCCGCGTCGTTGCCCAGCTTGTCAGTCGAGTCCCGCGTTTGGGTCGCTGCGCGACCGCCCGCGCAGACTTACTCGAGCCGTTCGAATGCCCGTCCGACGGCCGTCACGTTGACCGTCCGATCGATGTCGAGGATGAGAAGTAGCCGGTCCTCGAGCTTGTAGGCGCCTCGGATCAGCTCCCGTGCCGTCCCCTGGAGCGTCTCGGGAGGGCGTTCGAACGCCTTCTCCGGCACTTCCAGCACGTCGCCGATCTCGTCCACGAGCAGGCTGACCGCGCCGTCGTCGGTGTGAACCACGACGTTCACGGGGAGTTGGTCCCTGGGACGGTCGCGCAGCTCGAGGCGGCGGCGGAGGTCGATGGCCGTCACGATCTGGCCGCGGAGATTGATCAGACCGCGCACGACCGGCGGGGCGAGCGGCACGGAGGTCATCTCCTGGTAGCGGATGATCTCCTGCACCTTGAGCACGTCGAGCCCAAAGAAATGGCCGTCCACGAAGAAGGTGCAGTATTGATGGGCATCCGGCATGACTCAAGCCTCCGCGGCGACAGGCTGGCGCTTGCTCGAAGAATTCCGGGTCGGCCGAGCGGATGATGCCCTCGACGTCGAGGAACTCGGTGACCCGGCCCTGGACCACGGCCGTGAACAGGACCCCCGGCCGGTTGGAGCGGGAGCGCGAGACGAGCGTCTCCTCGACGATGTCGAGGATGCGGCCGACGACCAGCCCGACGCGCCGGCCCTCGTCCGAGTAGACGACGACCTGGACCGTCTCGTCGTTGCCCGCCTCCTGGACGCGTGGCGGCTTACGGCGTGCCCGACCGCCCTCCCGTTCGCGGAGTCGCGCCGCGCGCCGGCGCAGCGCGCGCGACACGTCGATCAGCGGCAGGATCTCGTCGCGGTATTGCACCACGTCTTGCGTGCCGGCCCTTTCGAGGGCGGAGCGCGGGAACTCCTCCAGCCTGGCCACCAGCGACAGCGGGATGGCCATGCGGCCGCCGTCGCGCGTGACGACCAGGAGCACGGTCTGGCGGTCGCCGGCGGGCTCGGCCGCGCCGGCCGCCTTCTCGGACAGCGCCCGCTCGCGCGCGCCGGAGATGACCTGGGCCTTCTGGGCGAGGCCCAGGACGTCGAGGATCAGGGCCACCTTGCCGTCGCCCATGATGGTGGCGCCGGAGAAGACGCTGATGCCCTTGAGCTGCTTCTGAAGCGGCTTGACCACGATCTCCTCGGTGTCGTGGATCGCGTCCACGACCAGCCCGAACTGGCGGTCGTCGGCCTGGAGGACGACGATGTTGATCACGCCGGTCTCCGCGCGGACCGACTCGACCTGGAGCTGGCGGCTCAGGTAGACCAAGGGCAGCAGGTTGCCCCGCAGCCGGTAGACCGGCGCCCCGTGCATCTGCTCGATGCCCCGCACGGCCTGCTCTCCTTCGAGCCGGACCAGCTCCAGCAGGCTGACCTGCGGGATCGCGTAGCGGTCGCCGCCGACGGTGACGGTCAGGGCCGGGATGATGGCCAGCGTCAGCGGGATCTTCATCTTGACGGTGGTGCCGCGCGCGGGGCGGCTCTCGATGTCGACCGTGCCGCCGATCTTCTCGACGTTGGTCCGTACCACGTCCATGCCGACGCCCCGGCCGGAGAAGTGCGTCACCCGGTCGGCCGTCGAGAACCCGGGCAGGAAGACGAGGTTGACGAGCTCGCGATCGCTCGAGCCGGTCGGCCTGCTCGGGGGTGATGAGCTTGGCGTGGACGGCCTTCTCACGGACGCGCTGCGGGTCGATCCCCTTGCCGTCGTCGGTGATCTCGATGATGACCTTGCCCCCCTCGTGGAAGGCGTGCAAGAGCAGCCGGCCCTCGGCGGGCTTGCCCCGGTTCAGCCGCTCGTCGGGCGGCTCCATGCCGTGGTCGATGGCGTTGCGCAACAGGTGGGTCAGCGGGTCGCGGATGGCCTCGATGATCGTCTTGTCCAGCTCGGTCTCCTGGCCCTCCAGCTCGATGCGCGCCTGCTTCCCGCAGGCGACCGCCAGGTCGCGGACCACGCGGGGGAACTTGTTCCAGATGTTGCCGATCGGCTGCATGCGCGTCTTCATGACGTTGACCTGCAGCTCGGTGGTCAGCAGGTTGAGCCGCTGCACGGTGCCCAGGAACGAGGCGTCCTCCTGGGAAGTGCTGAACTGCATGATCTGGTTCCGCGCCAGGACGAGCTCGCCGACCAAGGTCATGAGCTTGTCGAGCAGGCCGACGTCCACGCGGATGGCGCTGTCGGAGACGGCCGGGGCGCGCGGCTCGGCCGGCTCGGCGGCGGCGGGCCCGGGTTGCGCGGACGCGACACTCACGGCGGTCGGAGGGGCCGGTGCCGCCGCAAGCGCAGTGGGGGGGGCCGGTGCTGCTGCGAACGCCGGGCTGCCACTCGCGCTACCGACGGCGGCCGGGGCGAGAGCCGCGGGCTCGAGGCCGGGCGGTCGCGCGGCGCTCGGCGGGTCGCTGCCGCCCGATTCCCCCTCCACAGGCGAAACGTGCAGCGCCCCTGCCTTGACGCTTGGCGGGTCGCCTAGCTCCGCGGCTGAAGCCAGGCTCCCAGTGTCCTTCAAGCGTTCCAGCGTCTGGATTAGCTCGGAATAGTCGCCGTCGCCCTCGCCTTCCGTCTCCTCGACCGACG
>CAWHMZ010000026.1:0-323143 GCA_963830625.1 uncultured Isosphaeraceae bacterium
CCACGGTCTCGTTCGCGATGGTTTCGGTGACGACGACCAATGTCCAGCCCGATACCGCGAGTGCAGGCCCGGCGCTCACAACGAGCGTAGGCTCGCCGCTCACTTTCACCCAGGCAACCGCGTCGGGAACGGCCCCTCTGTCTTACGCCTGGAATTTCGGCGACGGCACCACGTCCACCGGCACGCTCGACCCCACTCATACCTACGAGAGTGCCGGCACTTACACCGCGACGTTGACCGTCACGGACGCCCTCGGAATTCCCGCCGTGGGCACGGTCACGGTCACCGTCGACGCGAGCGGCGGCCCAGCGCTCGTGCCCGTTGGCGGCCGTTCGGTGCAAAGAGTGAGCGCGCGATCGCCGATCGGGATTGACGAGGCGGCCAAGAGCGAGCTCACGGCGACTCAGGTCGACCCGACCGTGGCCAATGCGAGCGCGGCAGCCGGTTCCATCGGTACGGTCGACTTTGGCAGCGACGACAATCAGCCCATCATGGCCGCCGTGCTCGGGGAGTCCTCCGCCGATGCCAACACGATCAACCCGCACAGTCGCCGGCGGCCCCGCTGAGGCGGCGTCGGTCAATCACGCGCCGACCGCCGACATCCGGAAGCGCAGCAGCGGCGCGGCGCGTGATATCCCCATCAGCCCCAACAGCGGCTGATAGAGTCCTTGCGGTGGTTGCTCTGCGGCTGCGCGGGCCAACGAGCCGCACCTCCGCACTTGCGAGCATTGGCGGGAAAAAGCATAATATCACCCAGCTCGCGCACAGCATAACCTATCGACCGAACTCGCTGATCCCCTCGCTGTTCCGGGCCGGCCCCGCGCGATGCGCGGCGCTCGCAACAAGTCACCTTGAGTTCGCGCGGCATGGGTTTAGGCCTCGGGATAATGCCCAGGATTACGCGCCTCTGGAATGGCGAGGCGCTCAAGCCCGTCCGGCGGGCGTGGCAGACCCGATTGTACACGACGGGCAAGGTCGCGCTGGGCGAACGGCTGACCTATCACGACTTTCCGCTCGACTGGGTCCATATTGATTGGAAAGACGCTGACCACACGGTGAACCTTGTGGAACAACCCCTGCTTCCCTTCAAGGATCGTTCTCAACGGCTGATTTACACGGCGCATTTGATCGAGCACCTTCCGGCCGCGACCCTGACCACGCTGCTGGCGGAATGTCACCGTGTCTTGCGAGCCGGCGGCCGGATCCGGATCGAATGTCCCGACGCCGAAGCGCTCGTCTCGCTCTATCGCAAAGCCGATCCTCACGCCCTGGCTCATTTCCGGAATTACCGCAAGGAAACGATCGTCGAACGGTTCGGCTACGACGCCAAGTACCAGGAAGATCATCTGATGGTCTTAGGCGAGATCTCGAACTACATCGTTCCCGGCGAGGGCGTTCACATGCCGGTATACGCCCCGAAAGAGATCTTCGACGAAAAGCTCGCCACGCTCGACCTCGACTCGTTTGCCGAATGGTGCTTCTCGCTTCAAACGCCCGACCGCGCAAGAGCGGCGGGCACCAGAACATTATTTATTTCTCCAAGCTGAAGAAGCTGCTCGAGAACGCCGGGTTCACCGACGTCGTCCGCGTCGACTTCGGCAGCACCACGATCCCCAAGCTGAAGCTCAACGAAGACGTCCCTCAGTCGATCCGGACGAAGGCGCACCGGCGTTTCTATTCGCTTTACGTCGAAGCAGCCAACGGCCAATAGTGCGCTCCTCGATAATCCCCGGAGATTGTGCGAGTGGTTTCGGCCCGAGAACATCGGCAAAGAGCTACGATCAGCATTTGCCTGTCTTGGCAGAGTCGCAACATCCTGCATCAAACGCGTTTACGCCCCGTGCGCAGTAGATCAGAGGGCCCGCGCTGTCGTATTAGGGTCGAAATAGTGCTTGTGGCGCCCAAATGCCTCATCGAAAATGGCTGCACTCGTTTCTGCTTCATCGCAAGCGGCAACGTGGCGCCGTCGACTGATTAAACATCGTACAACGGGGAGGCCTGGCGGTTCTTATGACTTCGACAAGTCCGGCTCGGAAGTGGTGGGTTCTCGCTTCGTTGGCGTTGTATTTCGGGACCCTGTTCTTACGGCTTCTGCTCATCGGCGGGCCCCCGTTCGGCGACGAAGGGTGCTACGGCTTTTTCGCGCAAATGTCTCGCAACGGTGCCGGTGCCTTCCCTGTGGCACCGTTGCACCTCTATCCGTCGTTGATGTCGTTTGTTGGGACGAACCCTTCGACGCCTTTCTTACGATATCGAGTAGCCGACGCCTTTGTGGCGGCCGGCGCTTCGCTCATGTTCTTCTTGTTCCTGTCGCGCTGGACAAAGCCAGTCATCGCGTTTGTGATGGCTGCGGGCTGGTCGATCGCGGCCAACCTGCCGATTATGGTGCAGGCTGGCTTCCAGAACTCGATCCCCGCGGCGACCTTCGTCTATCTGTCAGCTCTCTGGCTGCTGTCATCTCCCTGGCGGACTGCACCGTTCTGGGCCGGCCTCCTGATCCCCGTCGCCGTGTTCCTGCGCGAGCCATTCGCGCCGGTTGTGATCGTTTCGCTTTACCTCGCGTTCGCGCTGCATCATCGACGGGGGCTCTTGCTCCACGTCGCGGGGTTGGCGGTGGCGGGATCGCTGCTGTTTGTCTGGATGTGCATCTTTCGTGGTTCTCCCGGCGCGGTCATGGCGCTTTACAGCGAAATGGCGATGCTTTTCCGGCACAACGAGACCGTCAGAGACGCCGCCCGCGCGAGGTGGCACTCGTTGAGGGTCTCCGTGCGGGCAACATTGTGGCTTTTCCCCCCGGTCCTCATCGGCCTGGGATGGCTGCTCTCGCCGGGGCGTGAGAAGCGTGTGGCCAAAGGTCTGGCGGTCCTCTTGTGCATGCCGCCGCTTCCCGAGATCTTTGGGAAGATCTGCGGCTTCTATCACTGGGCCCAGCTCCTGGTGGGCGTCGTTTTTCTGGGCGCAATGGGATTGCAATGGCTGTCATCAGTTCTCGAACGCATCGAGAAGCCCTGGCTCGCGCTGGCCGCCTACTGCGCGCTAGCCTGGCTTTGCGGCGAGCTCGACGGCCGTGCGGTGAGTCGCGCCTATCGGGACGGGTTTCGAATGAGCTGCGAATACGCCCCGGTGATGGTCTGGGGCAACTGGGACGATCCCGTGGTCGAGGAGAACGCCTTGCTCAAGATCGCGAAGTACATTCGCGACAATACGGCGCCCGACGATCGCATCGTCACGTCGGGGATGTACACGATGATGTTTCCACTTTCGGGGCGCTTGCCGCCCTCTGAGTTCGTCGCGGATCTGTGGCTCCTGTCCGCGACGCGGTACCCAGAACGCCGGCCCGACCTTATCGAAATCCTTCGTCAGCACCCGCCTCGTGTCGTCATCGATTTCTCGCGCTTCCCAGTTACGCTGCACGACTTCTGGCCGGATTTTGAATCGCGATACCGGCTGGCCAAGACGTACCCCGCAGACTACTATTCTCCCCTGGACAACGGAATCGTACCTAACACGATAACGCTGTGGGAGCACGAAAAAGCCGTCACACGATGAATTCTGCTCGAAGCCGATCCTGGTCATTCTGGACCGTTGCCCGCCCCCGCAGGAGCCAACCCTCCAAGCGATCTCCACAGTAGCCACACTGATCGAACAAGGGTTCAGCCTCAGAAGCCAACGGAACGGGGTCCATAAGCCCCTGTTGAGCATGCGGCCGGCGCCATGTCGACTTTGCCGCTCCGCTCTGGCAGACTCGATCGAGCCTAGCCCGCGGACAAGGCTGGAATCCCCGGCTGGGTCGGCGTGCTGGCACAATTGGCGGGAGCAGTTCCGCTCGAGCTGTGAGAAACGCGACGAAGAGGGAAGCCAACGATGTCAGGACTCATTGCCTCTGATACCGACGCGATCAAGCCGCCAGAGCCGTTCGCCTCCAGGGTTTTCGGACTGCCGATGGGGATCTTCGTCGTTGTATCGAGCATGATCGGCGTCGGGGTTCTCACGACGTCCGGGTTCACGGTCGCATCGGTGAGAAGCAACCAGCTCATGCTGTTTCTCTGGGTTGTTGGTGGCGTCGTTGCGCTGTGCGGGGCGCTCTGCGTGGCGGAGCTGGCGGCCGCCCTCCCGTCGTCGGGGGGAGACTACATTTACCTTTACGAAGCCTATGGCCCACTCGCGGCGTTTCTTACCGGGTGGGTCTCGTTTTTGATCGGTTTCGCCGCGCCAATCGCCGCGTCAGCGTTCGCGTCCGCGTCTTATTTGCTGGCACCGCTTGATCTGCCTCCCACAACGGCGAGGCTGGCCCACCAGGTATTGGCGAGCGTGGCCATCGTCTCCTTCGCCTTGATCCACACGTCGAAGGCGAGGCACGCGACACGCGCTCACTTCAGCGTCACATTATTCAAGTTGGGTATCCTGTGCACATTTTTGGTAGCCGGGTTGTATGCCGGTTGGGGACACTGGGAGAACCTGATCGACCGGCCGTCGGTGAACCTCGGTACCGCATCTTCGATGCTGTTCTCTCTGGTTTACATCTCCTACGCATACACGGGGTGGAACGCTGCTTCTTACATCGCGGGCGAGATCGCCGAGCCGGGTCGACGGCTCCCGCAGGCAATCTTGATCGGCACCGTGCTGGTCGTCGCGCTCTATATCGGCCTGAACACGGTCTACGCCCTGGCTTTGCCGGCTGGAGAGATTCAGCGGATTGCTAAGGAACAAGGGTTCGATGCCGTTGCGCCGATCGCCGAGCTGGCCGCGAAGCGCCTGTTTGGTTCGACGATCACAGCCACTCTCTCGGTCGCCTTCGGATTGAGTCTGCTCGCTTCCTTGAGCGCTTACGTTTTGACGGGCCCGCGAGTCGCTTTTGCCATGGCTCGGGCCGGGCAATTCCCGGCGATTGCCGGACGGCTGTCCGCCCGCACTGGAGCCCCCGCGGTCGCGACCGCGTTGCAGGTTGCCTGGGCGCTGACGCTGCTCTGGTTGGGAACCTTCGAGAAGATCTTGATCTACGCGAGCGTGGGGCTGGCCCTGTTCTCGATGCTGTCAGTGAGCACGATCATGGTGTTGCGGCGTACCAGGCCTGACCTGCATCGCCCCTTCCGAGCCGCAGGCTACCCGGTCGTCCCGGCCATTTTCTTGATAGGAACGGCTCTCCTGACGATCGCTGCCTTCCTGGAGCGGCCCTGGCCATCGGTCTATTCCTTGTTGACCATCCTGGCAGGCGTCCCTGTGTATTACCTGGTGCGTCGGCCACTGCGCCGGGTGGCTGAGAATCCGTAGACGCAGCGGCGAAAGCGATGGGGGGACCGCTCTTCGATGATGTCCCCCGTTGGTCGTTCCGGGATCTTCCGGCAAATCGTCGTGGATCACCACGAGTTTGGAGGCTCATCCGATGGATGTTCCGATCCAAGAGACGCTCTGGTCGGCCGTTGCCGACGTGGGAATCAAACGAGGCCTGGTCATCGCCGGCGGTAGTGCCCTGGTTCTGGTGGGGCTCGTTGGGTTGGTTCTCTCCTGGGCCGCGATCCGGCAAACGGTTTCGGAGGGGGGGACGCCACGGCGACGTCTTGGCATCGTCGGCTCGGTTCTCTTCCTGGCCGTCGGTGCGTTGCTCGTCCTCGGAGTCGGGATCATCATCCCTCTGGGGGCCTTGAGAATGAAGGACTTCGATCTTGCCGATTGACTGGCCGAAGTGTCCGGTCGGGTGTCATATCAAGCGTCACAGGTGAGTATTGTAGCTAATGCACAGTCCGAACAGATCGTTCGGGAGATCCTGAGCCGGCCGAGGTATCAGAATCCGAAACGACTCAACAGATTCGAGCTCAAAGTGTGCTCGCAGAGCGGGGAGGACGGGATCGTCGCCGAGATGTTCCGGCGGATCGGCACAGCAAATCGTTACTTCGTCGAGTTCGGCACCTCCGACGGTTTTGAGAACAACACGGCCCTGCTCGTTCGACAGGGATGGAGCGGGTTATGGATCGACGGAGATACCCAGGCGGTCAACAGGGCCAGGGCTTCATTCGCCAGTGAGATAGCGGCTCGGAAACTCACCGTGCTGGAAGCGTTCATCACGGCGGAGAACATCGAGGATCTCTTCCGCCGGGGCAATGTGCCCGAGGAGTTTGACCTCCTCTCAATCGATATCGACCGCAATGATTACCACGTCTGGGAAAAGATCACGCACTATCGCCCCCGCGTCGCAGTGGTCGAGTACAACGCGGGCATCCCACCCACGATGTCCTGGGTGATACCCTATGACCCGAACGGCTACGGCCGAAACCTATTCGGTAGCGGGAACGGCGCGAGCCTGAAGGCGCTGGAGGAGCTCGGGGCGAAAAAGGGCTACAAACTTGTGGGCTGCAATCTTTGCGGCGTGAACAGCTTCTTTGTCCGCAACGATCTCGTCGGCGACCACTTCGCCGCGCCCTACACGGCCGAAAATCATTTCGAGCCTTTCCGCATGGATTACATCAGAATTCCTCGGTGCGATCCTCGGATCAGTGGGGATCAGGAGGAAGATCGGTCGGCTTCAGTTCGTCAGTTTCTCCGGTCGATGGACTCGAACACCAGGCGCACGGATCGTCTCGTGGCGCGGACGGCCGTTGCCACGGTCCACTCCGCGGCTCATAATCGAGTGTTTACCGGCAACTCCAAAGCGTGCATCCATGTGCGATTGTTTTCCTGTGTCGGAGGCGAGTGTCGTAACATGCAAGTGAAGGCTCTTATTCCGGCGCCCGTGCGCCGGTACTTACGCGCGATCGTCCGCAGGTCGGGCGCGCGCCGGGCCGGGCCCCCAGTCTGCCGAGGCGATCACGCGCGACGCAGAGCGGTATTGGTCGGCGAGCCAGACCGAGGCGGCACAGCGGGACATGTCGCACTGGCTCGGCGAAGGCCGGTGGGCCGCCGAGCAAAAATGGCTGGACATCGGCCAGTACCACTTTGCACTTTACGAGTGGCTCCTCCGGCTTTCGGGTCGAACAGCCGCGGTGCGGTCGATGCTCGAGTGGGGCCCGGGCGGCGGGGCGAACGCGGTGCGATTCGCGCCGGAAATCCCGAACTTCGTGGCCGTGGACATCTCGGAACCCAACCTCCACGAGTGCGCGCCAGCTCGAATCTCGTGGATACCGCAATTTTCGCGGCGTTCTGATCGACGCCTTGAAACCGGAAGAGGTCCGGGAAAAAGCGGGCACCAAGGTCGACTTCTTCCTTTGCACGGCCGTTTTCCAGCACTTCCCCACCAAGGACTACGGCGTTCGCGTCACACGAATTGCGCACGACCTTCTTAACGACGATGGCGTGGCGCTGATCCAGACTCGCTTTGACGATGGAACCGATCGCTTCAAGCCCAAAACCAGCGACTATCAGGCGAACGTGACCTATTTCACGTCTTACCCGATCGAGGAATACTGGGCGATCGCCCGCGACAACGGCTTTCGGCCCCTGGCGGTCATCCTGAAGCCCGAGGTCAATTACGCGTTCTATTTGCTGGCAGCGCTGCCATGACGATAACGTATTTATTTCATGATCGCCGATTCGTAAATAAATGCTCGCAGATGTCGCGCACGAAAACCGGCAGGCTATGAAAACGATCGATTGGCCACATCTCCTCGAACGGGTTCAGAAAAAGTTCGTTAGATCGGGGTTCAAACCGACGCCCTTTGGGCCAGACCTCCACCTCTGTGTCCTTGGCGAGGCGCGTGGAGTCGTCTTCTGGGTCCGGTACTAAGAGAACGAGTTCCGAGATCCGCATTTCGTAGGCGCCCTTGGTGATGTCGAGGCGAATACGGATCTGCTGGATCGTACCGCCGATCCATGTCGTCAGAGTTTCGTCCCCAGGTCCCAGGCAGTGGAAACGGTTCAGCCGGGTCTGGAGGCCGTTGAAGCGGTCCTGACCGCCCTTCTTCCAGGAGGTTCGAATCGGCTCTGGGGTGCCGTCCGGTCTCCCCTCATGCGAGTACTTGAGCCGGACGCCACCGACGAACCGTTCCTCAGGGAGCGCAAAAACAACGTATGGGTCGCCGCCAATCGGGCGGGCAATGCCACGATCCCAGGTGATATCGTGAACCGCAGCCGGTTCCAGGGGAAGCCGGATCTCACGGAACGCAGGGTCTTCTTGCAGCGACGCGAAGCTGCCGAAACCAGAGCGTTTGGCGTTCAGGAGCTCAGTTCGGTCGGCATTCAGGAGCCGCGAGTAGCGGCCGAGGAACACATAGGTGGGCACACCTGCTCGCAGATCCCGCTCCAACGCCACCATTTTCTCGTGATGGTATTTCGCGACGGAAATTCCGAAGCCGAAGTTAGGCAGGGCGACGGCGACTTGGCTGGCGAATAGGGCCGCTGTCATGAGCCTCCCGATCACAGGCGGGCCGTAAAGCACCCAAATCAGATATGTACTGCAGAGCGCGGGTGCGAACAAGGTAACATAGTAACTCCAACCCGCGTAGCCCGCGCGTACGATACCGATCGTCCCAACGACGCAACCCATCGCGCCCTGAAACGCCAGTAGTCCAAGGGCGCGGGGCCGTTCTGGCCGCGAGCGAAGTATCGTAATCAACAACGGTGGGATGCTTACCAGAAACAAGAAGACTGCTGTGAGTTGCCCAGCAGCGCGCAGTGCTCTAGGCCAACTTGAAATCGTCGGACCGAACGTTCCCAGCGCGACAAATTGGAGTATCGCCCGCAAAATCGCTGTCAGGTTTGATTTCGGTAAGTCGGAGTGGGGCAGGCCGATCCAATACAGGCGTAACCACAAGAGGGCAGTTGCGCCCAAGGCGAGGATCAATAGAGAATCTCGCCGGGCGCGGGGCGACCCACCAGCCCGCCAGTGCAATACGCCCATATAGATCAGCCAAAGCGCGAGGGCGGGAAGGACTATAACCCCGATCGCACCGCACAGCGGAAGCAAGAGCAGGCAGACCCCCAGCAGGATCAAGGGCTTGGGACGCGGTCCGGAATTGGCCGAAAGTATGAGCATCAGGCAGACGCCGATGAGAAACACCGGGAGGATGTAGGCTAACTGCCAGCTCCAGAGGAAATTTGTGGTGTGCCCCAGGTGAAGCAACGCCAGCGGAAGGAAGGCGTCTGCGTAGCTGGACCGGCCGCGTAGCTGTCGTGTTCTGAGGATCAGCGAAAACGCCAACAACCCTAGGATCAGGACATCGAAGATCATCGCCCCACGGAGGTCACCAGTGATCCTGTACAGACTCACGACCAACAACCTCGTCAGCACGTAGTGGTGCGGTGAAGCGCCATCATGAGACGACCACAGCCAGGCGACGGAGATTGGCTTCCCGCTCACCAAATGGTTCACAAAGCCCCACCAATCGTCCCAAACCGGGATGTTCGCGCCATAAGTCACGACGAGGGCCACGGCTGTTACGAGGGTTAGCGCCCACACCCCCCACACGAACAGCGTCCCCCAGCGCTCCAAAGTGAGTGTTCGGGTCGGTTCTGCTCGCCCCAACATTTCGCGGTGCCACGGCCATTGTCGTCGGCCAACGCAAGACATGTTCTGGTCCAAGTTCTCGGAATCGTCGAATTCGGGGTTAATCGACAGTCGAATTTAATCATTGCTGTCTTGCGACTGCAATCCTCGCGTCGCTCCCCCACGGCGCGACCGACACCATCCTGCCGTCAACTCCTAGTTGCACTTCAAGATCCGTCTCATCAAACACATCATTCCAGGATGGCGCGTTGCCGACGACTGCTCTGAAACGACGCAAAGGTTCTTCCGGGCAGCACGGGCGGCGAGATTAATATCCCTGGAAGCCAAGAGCAAGCCTATGAGCCTATTCTTGTAGTCACCCGCACCGAGATCGAACCCTAAATCGAGTTGGTCGAAACAGATGAAAGAGGAATTGGCTGGATTTAAGCAGGCAACGCTGTATGTGAGTAACTTAGTGTTCAATTCTTGAACGATGGCTGGAAGTTCCGTCATCGGTCGCTTCAAGCCCAAGACCAGCGACTATCAGGCGAACGTGACCTATTTCACGTCTTACCCGATCGAGGAATACTGGGCGATCGCGCGCGAACGGCTTTCGGCCCCTGGCGGTGATCCTCAAGCCGGAGGTCAATTACGCCTTCTAACTGCTCGCGGCGGCTTGAGGCCGACGCTTCCCCTCTCCCCCGCGGGGAGAGGGTGCCCGAAGGACGGGTGAGGGGGGCGCCGCCTGATCGTGAGCCAGCTTCGAGCGGGGAGAGGGTGCCCCCTCGGCTCTGCTCGGGCCAGGCCGAAGGGCGGGTGAGGGGGGCGCCGTTAAGGATTTCATCCTGGGAAAGACTGCGATTACGATTACGATTATGACTAGGAAGAACACCGAGAGCAGGACCAGGACCAAGAACGCAACCCCGGTGACGCCCAACCGACGGGCCCGAGCCGTTTGGGTATGGTCGTAATCGTAATCGTAATCTTGCTCATCTTCTTCATCCTGGTCATCCTCGCGGGCGCGCTCTGACACCCGCCTCCTGATGATGCTTAACGGCGTTGGGTGAGGGGGGGCGCGCACGACCGTGAGCCTGCCGACCCCCTCTCCCCCGCGGGGAGAGGGTGCCCGAAGGGCGGGTGAGGGGGGCGCCGCCTGATCGTGAGCCAGCCTCGCGCGGGGAAAGGTTGCCCCCCTCGGCTTTGCTCGGGGCAGGACGAAGGCCGCGACGACCGAACGTTGATCGGATCGACCATAACGAACAGCTTGCAAGCGGAGCATGTCGATGACCATCAAGCTGACGACCCAGGTCTCAGGAGCGCCTGCAACGGTGCCGCCGCTCCCCCCAACGCCGAAACCACCTGACGTCCACGCTGTGATTGACCAGGTTATACGCGACCTTTTCGGCAAGGATGTTCAGGATACGGCAACGTTCAGTTACGAATGGATTGCCGATCAGTTCGGGCATTTCGCCCTCGGCTTCGAGATCACGCTGGCGCTCTACTGGATCGCGACCTTGTTTGGCTATCAAGGCGGCGTGGTCGGGTTGTTGATCGGCCTGGCGGTCGTCGTGGTGTTCGTGGCGAAAGAGGCTGACGATTTCTACCGGGAGTGGACCAAAGCGCGAACGGCCAAGAGCGTGTTCAAATTCAACGGCCTTGAGCTATTCTACAATACCTTCACGGCGGTCTTTTACATCGCGCTGGGAGCCATCGTCGCGGGTCTCGGACTTTTGAACCCGATCTTCGGGTTGATCGCGATCCCGGTCACGGCCATCTTCGCGCTCGTGCTCGGCTACGCGTGGCTTCGCAGAAAGCTTACCTTCCAGCAGGCCGGCCTGCCGTACCTCTACCGTTTGGCCAATTTCCCCGGTCCAATCGACAAGTTGACGGCGGAATTCATCGTGCGGCTGATCAAGCCCTCCCCGCCGGGCGAGCCCCCGACCATTGCTCATCACTTGATCATCGCCGGCCCGCTTGATTCGGGGAAGAGCAGTCTCGCTGTCGGCATCGGGACCGAATTTGCGATTCGGATGGGGATCGGTCGGTACACGACGCTGGCCAAGCTCCTTCAGGCCGCGCTCAAGGATGGGCAGTGGGACAAGCCCGAGTTCGACGACGGGCGCATCCTCTGGCCCTGGCAGACCTCCGACCTGCTGGTCGTGGACGACGTCGACGTCCTCTCCTTCGGCACGCCAGGCAAACCGATCGAGGTCGAGACAAAGCATCGCATCGCCCAGTTCCACGTGGACACATTGAAGGCCCAGATCCCGGCAGTCTTGCAGTCCGCTCTGAAATACCGCCGAACGGTCTGGGTTGTGGGCGAGATCGACGACGGCGAGCTGACGCACTGGCGGCAGCTCATTGCGAGCATGATCAGCGTTCCCACCGATCAGGTGCGAACGCTCAGGTTCCATCAAAAAATCATGGACCTCGACCCGAACCGCCCGATGCCGTCGGCGGCCGAGCGGGTCGATCAGTGAGGGAGCGGCAGGCGCAGGGCCTGTCGGCTCACTTCGCACCTCGAGATCGACTCAAGATCGTGGCAGAGATACATTCGGTCGATCCAGGGCATCTCGTGGAACGGCCGGCCGTTCCGCAGGCCGCGCCAGCGATCGATCTTGAGATGGGGGTGTCTCTGGTTGAACTCGTCGATGGCGAGCAGCTCTCCCGCCCACTGGTGGCAGGGCGTCTGGTCGATGTCGTCAAAATAGATGGCGACCTGCCGGAGGATAGGGCAGAGTTCCAGCACGCGAAGGGCGGCGGCGCTCGATGAGTAAAGATCGACATCCATTGACACAAACCCGATCGGGCTGGGCTCGTATTCGTCGTGGAACCGCTCGATGGTGTCGCGAATATCGCCCAGGATGAGCGAGGTGCGGGGCGCGAGCTTGGCCCTTAGCGCATCGACATCCATGGGATAATCGCCCGGCCGCCACATGTCGGGATGATCGCGATAGTCACCGCAAAAGCTGGGCAACCCGCCGGGGCCGGCGTCGAAGCCGTAGACACGGATCGCGACACCGGTCGCTCGTTCGACGGCTTCGGCCTCAGCCTGGAGCGTCAGGAGCCCGCTGCCTCCCGCGACTCCGAACTCGATCACGGAGATCTCGCGAATCTGTTGGGCGCGGGCTCGGCCGGCGGCGAACAGCGTGCCCACGAGGTAATTCGGCCGCTCGGAGACGTCCCACTTCGCTCGAGTCTCGACCGAGCAGGGCAGAAGCGCCAGCGTGTGCTTGGCAAAGAGCCGGAACGGCGGCTCGGCCGCCAGCCGCTGGAGCATCGAGATCGGCGATTTCACCGCATTCCTCCCACCTGAGTCGACTTCCGTTCCACGATCAGACCCGCTCCATCCGCCCGCGATTCACCCCGCTGCCAATACGTCCTGAGCAGAAGGTTCACCCTCGGAGACACCACGATAGCCAGTCCATTTCATCACCGACCAGCATGCCGGGTCAACTCCCACACCACGACTCCTCGTTGGCCGTATGGCGGATGCTGGAGCTCATTGGGAGGGAACATCCGGGCGAGATGGTATCGCTGATCGAAATCGGGCCAGAACTGGTGCATATCCGTCTCGAACACGATGACATCGATCACCAGGCGAGGCGGGCTCTTTTGCAGCGCTTGCACCACGTCGGGCCGCCGCGTTGGGTATTTCTTGAACGCCATCATGCCCAGATTCGTGGCCAGCTCAGAGGGCGGCTTCCGGCCCGAGAGCACATAGAACGGCTCGCCCTGAAATCCCACGACGATGCGGTCATCACGGGCTGTCGTTTCTTTGATGTATTTTGCCACCTCGAGAAAGGCGCTGCGATCGACTGAGGCATCGTTCCAGTTGTCCCAGATCATCACCGGTGCGAATTCGCGCGAGAGGCGAAACGCGTCGCGATAGGCTTGATAGACCGAACGGCCGTCGAGCTCGCCGACCAGCCAGGCCAAGCCAATGAAGGCGACCGGCGCGATCCACCGGGGCCCGGCGCACGCGCGGGCGACGATCGTGGTCAGCCAGCGCAGCCCCATCGCTCCCAGAAAGACGATGCCGAGCAATAGCTGCGCCCAATGGTATGGGACGGCGAACTTCGCGAAAGGTTCCGGAAGTGGCGGCACGAACAAGAGGATCGCCAGGCCCTTGGCCGCACGCTGCTCGCGTCCCGGAGCAACGAGCCAGCCCAGTCCGACCATGGCCGGCGGTAAGAGCCACATGGTCGCCCTGGTCGCATCGCGCAGCGCCGCCCGGTTGTGGCTCGGGCCCCAGTACTTGCGGATTCCTTCGTAGAACATGGTGTGCTCGTAGAAGTATTCCATGACCAGGCGGGGTGAGCCGCGGAACCAGATGATCCAGAGTAAAAGGACCGTGCCGGCCACGGCCAGCCCCACCAGGTGGAGGACCAAACCGCGGGGCCCGTGCAGCGCGAAAGCAAGGTAAAGCGACACGATCGGGACGAATATAAACGGTTCGCGCAGGGCCACGGCCAGCGGTATCAAGAGCCCGGCCCAAAACGGCGCGAAGCGCGACCGCGACGACAAACACCAAAGCGCTCCCAGGTAAACCAGCGTTGCGGCGGCGATCGAATTACGGAATCCGCTCTCCACAAAGATGGGAAGATTGACGGCGATCGACCAGCCCGACGCCATGATCAGCGCGATCACAGGGCCGGCCCATCGGCTGAGGAAGCCAAAGAGCATCACCGCGCCGCCGGCCGCCATCACGGCATCGACGGCTCGTAACCGCAAGAGTGGAGTCGCAGGCGGCATTCCCACGACGCTGACCAGCGACGGGTAGAGATTCAAGGGCGCCGACGGAAATGTCCCCACTCCCCTGGCGGCCAGCTCGGCATTGAGTGTGTAAAAACAGTCGTCGGCGCACGGCGGCCCAGCGATCAAGAGCAGTCTCAAGAAGAGCGTGCCCACGAAAAGCCCAAAGGAAGCGATTATCAACGATTTCCCAGCCTGGTTCTGCGCCTCATATTGGCAGCCGACACGTCCTCATCCTAATGTAGTCTTGATCGTAATCGTAATCGTAATCCTAATCGTAATCCCAGTCTTTCTCTTAATCATTGTCTTATTCTTAATCTTGCTCTCGATCCGACTCCCAATCTTTCTGCCTCGCGCACCATGCCCAAGAAGCGTCTCTTCATCAGTGCGACTTCCCGCGACCTGAAAAGCTACCGCGAGCTTGCGAGCCAGACCCTGCGCCAGGCGGCTACGACGTCGAGGACCAGGCGATCTTCAACCTGACCTACCACGAGATCAGCGTCGACTTGAAAAAGCGTATCGCCGCCTGTGATGCGGTCATCTGCCTGATCGGCTTCGTCTTCGGCCGCGAGCCGTCGAACCGCCCGCCCGATGAGCCCCGGCGTTCCTACACCCAGTGGGAGCATTACTTCGCTCGTGAGCTCGACAAGCCCGTCTACTTGCTGGTGGCCGATGACCAAACGAAGTTTGACGAGCACGAGCCAGAGAGCGATGAACTCCGGCAATTACAGTTAGTCCATCGAGCCGACGCGATCCGCGACCAGAACTGGCGGTCGTTTGGCAGTCCCGACCAGCTTCGCGCCGAGCTTGCTCTGTTGCGCTTTACGTGGGAGGGACTGCCGCCCGATCACAAGCCCAGCAACTTGCCACTGGCCTCGATCGGCTCGTTGTTCAAGGGGCGCGAAGCGTTCTTGCAGCAGATTCGCGAGGCGCTCGGACGCGACGACCGCCTTGGGCCTCAGCGGTTCGCGGCGATCACGGCTTCCGCCAGCGCTGCGGCGGTTTACGGACTGGGCGGAATCGGCAAAACCCGCGCCGCGATCGAATACGCTCACCGCCATGCCGACGACTTCACTGCGCTCTTGTTCGTTCGAGCCGATTCGCCAGCCGGCTTGCAGCAAAACCTTGCGTCGCTCTGTGCGCCGGCCGTGCTCGACCTGCCGGAAAAGGAGGCGCGCGAGACCGAGATCCAAGTCGCGGCCGTGCTGCGCTGGCTGCAACAGCATCCGGGCTGGTTGCTGATCTTCGACAACGTCGACAGCGAGGACGCGGCACAGGCTGTGGAGGACCTGCGGTCGCAGCTCTCGGCATCCGGTCAGTTCCTGGTCACATCGCGATTGAGTAACTGGCCGGGGGCGGTCAAATCACTGGCGCTCGACGTGCTGGAAGAGGCCGACGCGGCGGTGTTTCTGCTGGAGCGAACCGACGAGCGCAGGCGCAAACAGGCCGACGATGCTGAGCAGGCAGCGCAGTTGGCGGTGGAGCTCGGGCAATTGGCTCTGGCCCTGGAACAGGCCGGGGCCTACATCGCGACACGGCGGCTGACATTCGCGCAATACGTCGAGCGGTGGCGCAGCAAGCACGACCTTGTGCTGACCTGGTTCGACAAGCGGCTGATGCAGTATCCGCTCAGTGTCGCCATCACGTGGCAAACGTCGTTTGACCAGCTCACCGCCGGCGGCCGCGAACTATTGAATTTGCTCGCCTGGTTCTGCACCGACCCGATCCCGGAATCGCTGCTGGCAGCCGGCGGTGGCCCGTGGGGCGATGTGGCTCCAGCAGAGGGCGCCGACGCGTCACCCGATCCCCACGAAGCGCTGGCCGATCTGGAAGCCTACTCGCTGGTCACACGAGCTACCGATTCACCGACGTTTTCAATTCACCGGCTGGTGCAAGACGTCACGCGCCGCAACCTGCGGGACGACACCGAGAAATCGGCCCTGCGCCGCGCGCTTCGATGGTTGGACAAAGTTATCACCGGGCGAGCCACGGTGCGCGGCACGAAGGCTCCCGTGCGCCGC
Source organism: uncultured Isosphaeraceae bacterium (assembly GCA_963830625.1). GTDB lineage: Bacteria > Planctomycetota > Planctomycetia > Isosphaerales > Isosphaeraceae > CAWHMZ01. The sequence continues at coordinate 16,192 of CAWHMZ010000026.1, forward strand.
GCGCTTCGCTGGTTAAGCGAAGCCTGTGTCGGCGACCCACAGGATGTCCGCACCTGGGCGACTCTCGACCCGCTCGCACCCCATGTCCGCGCGGCTGCAACCTATGCCGACCAAGCCGGCATCGCACAACCGACGGCACGGCTCATGAGGGACCTAGGCGTTCTCCTTCATTGTAAGGCGCAATCTGTCGATGCCGAGCCGCTAGAGCGCCGCGCGCTGGCCATCGACGAGCAGTCCTACAGCGAGGGGCACCCCAGAGTCGCCACATACCTCAGTAACTTGGCCCAGTTGCTCAAGGCGACGAATCGTCTGGCAGAAGCCGAGCCACTTATGCGCCGCGCGCTGGCCATCGACGAGCAGCCCCACGGCAAGGAACATCCCGAAGTCGCCATTCGCCTCAGCAACCTGGCTGCGTTGCTCTATGCCACGAATCGACTGGCGGAGGCGGAACCGCTGATGCGCCGCGCTGGCCATCGACGAGCAGTCCTACGGCAAGGAACACCCCGAAGTCGCCACAGACCTCAACAACCTGGCTCTGTTACTCAAGGCCACGAACCGTGTGGCAGAGGCCGAGCCGCTGATGAGCCGCGCGCTGGCCATCGACGAGCAGTCCTACGGCAAGGAGCACCCCAACGTCGCGCGACACCTCAGTAACCTGGCCCTCTTGCTTCAGGCCACGAACCGTCTGGCGGAAGCCGAGCCGTTGATGCGGCGAGCGCTGGCCATCGACGAGCAGTCCTATGGCAAGGAACACCCCGACGTCGCGCGAGACCTCAACAACCTGGCTCAATTGCTGCGGGCGACGAACCGTCTGGCTGAGGCGGAGCCGCTGAGCCGTCGCGCGCTGGAAATCCTCCTCCATTTCACCCGCGTCACCGGCCACGAGCATCCCCACCTCAGAGTTGCCGTCGAGAATTATCGTCACCTGCTCCAGGCCATGAACCTCAGCGAGCCCGAGATTGAAGCGAAGGTCCGCGAAGTGCTTTGGCCGGATGCTCCGCTGGCTTAGCGGCAGTCGCGAAAAAACCTGGTGGATTGTGGTGCAGGCGTCCCGCCTGCACGCCTGGAAGATGCAGGCGAGACGCCTGCACCACAAACAGATGCAGGCGAGACGCCTGCACCACAAAGAGATGCAGGCCAGACGCCTGCACCACAAGCACAGGCTGAGCAGCTTAGTCTCTGACAGGCCATTAGTTGCCGGAGCGCTCAACAGCCAATTGGCCGGTTGGCCGCCGCGCGCTCACCGACAGAGGAAGAGCAAGACTGAGTTTAGGTTAACACCCGGATTAAGATTAGGATTGCGATTACGATTACGAATAAGATTACGATTACGAATTAGATTAAGATCGGAAAGACGATTAGGAGCAAAACCCTCTGCTCGTGCGACTACAATGCCGCCGCCCACGCGATCCTCAACCTGACCGATCGCAGGACCAGCGTCGATGCGCCCGCAATTTGCAGTTCGACCGCCGCAGTCGCCAGTGCACCCTTGTTTCAAGAGCTTCGGCGATCGATTTCCTCAACGAGCTCTCTCAGCAGCGATTCGGCTGGGCTGTTGACGGTCTCTTCTCCAAGCCCTGTTGTGGGGCGTTGGAGTTGGATCTTGAACATGCCGGGTAAATAGCGGAACGACTTCCACCGGCTCGCCACGTCGGGCGACCATTGCCCGTTGTGACGGAAAGTGTAAAAGACCTCCTGGTACTGGCGGATTCCTGCCTTTGCCTTGGCGTAGTATGCCATACGGAAGCGCACGGGGTTATTCGAGCCGCTTACTGACAACTCGTGGTCAGTCGGCTCACCCACAGCATCGTAGCCGGAACCGGGATAGCAGGCCTCGGGTATATGTGACGAGACGCCTGTCGCCAGGCCGTATATGACCAAGACAGCGACAACCTCTCCGCTTTTGTCGTCCTGATAAGTTCGCATGATATAGTCGCTGGATCCGGTGGTACGAACGATGTCGGGCTCGAGCGTGACGTCGGATCCCTCGATTGCGCGCCAGGAGTCCAGGACCGTGGGCAAGTCTTTGAGCGGAAACGGGGACGGGGCGTTTTCTGCCCTCAATGCTTGAAAATAGTGGTCGCGCCAGAAGCGATGCCCAGCCGAAAGCCCCAAGAGCGCACAGACGATCATGAGCGCCACGCCTGGGGAAATCGAAGTTTTTACAGTGCGTTGCCGTGGGGCACTGGTCGGTGACCCGTCGGAGGGGTCACTGAGCACGGCGACGCTGTTGTTCGCGAGCGTACTGCCCATGTCGGGACGATCCTTTGACCTTGTTCAGGGAGACCTACATACGGCGAGGTTTGCACGACCCAGTCTATGCTTCCCATTCTAGGCTCGACAGCGTAAACGCCCAAGATGGCGTTACTAAATTGCATCGGCCGTGATCGTTCTCTGCGATGATTGTTCCGTCATTTGGTTGCTCGACCTTGGGCCCGGCTGTGATTCCGGAAGCCGACCTGGCACTGCTTCACGGCAGTTTGACCGCGGTGATCAGCTTGTGTGTGGCATGGGACGATGTTCGCACATCGAGGTAGCCAATCTCGGTTCGTCCCAAACCTCGCTACTTGTCGATGCTGTCCGGAAAAAACAAGGCCTGACCACGATGCATCGAGCGACCGCCCGAGCGCGCGGGCCCCTTGAAAGCCTGTTATCGTCTCCGATCCAAACGCACAACCGAGGGGGGCAGGCAGCATCTCGCGGACACTCTGGGCTTATCCGTTTGAAAGCGTGCCTCTCCCTTTTAATTAAAGATGACGGGCGGATCGCCTGTCAAGGGATGGCCGATTCGCTCCACAGCGAAACCACGTGGCGGCGGGGGCGCTGCACGGTTAAGCTGGTGGCACGCACGAGGGAACGAAAGGAGCGGTGCCGTGCTAATGGACGAAATTCCGGCCAAGGCGGCGTCGGAATCGCGGGTGAGCCTGGCGATCATCACCGAGCCGGGACAGGCCAACGCGTTTGGCACGCTGCACGGCGGGGTGATGCTGCGCCTGGCCGACGAATGCGGCGCATCGCAGCGCTGCGGCACGCGGGCAAGGGGCAGATCACGACCGCCGCGATTGACTCGATGACTTTTTTGGGGCCGGTCTACGTGGGCGAGCTGGTCGAGATCTCGGCCGAGGTGACGTATGTTGGCCGGACGTCGATCGAAACGAAGATCGAGATCCATGCCGAGCCGATCGAGCGCGCGACCGGCGCAAAGTGGCGGTCGGCTACGGGCTGTACGTCGCTCTCGACGACGACGGCCGCCGGCCGCGCCCGGTTCCCGCTTTGCTCGTCACCACCGACGGCGAGCGCCAGGCGCAACAGGCCGCCGCGGCGCGCCAGGCCGTGCGCCTGGTGCGCCGAGCCGAAGCCCGCGGCGGAGACCAGACTCCATAGAAATCGCTCGCCCAGCCCGCTCAATCCCTGGGCAGTTCCGACGCCTGCTCGACGGGAGGGGCGGTGGTGGCTGGCGGTGAAGACGGCGCACCAGGCAGCTCAAACTTGGGGACCGAGGCGTCGGAATAGGCGTGCGCCTCGCCGCCTGAGCTCGCGCCCGACGCATGATCTTCCGAGCGCCACGACGAGCCGTAGCTGCTCGACGACGATCGATCGGGCGGCCCAGAGATGTCCAGCTCGTCGCCCAGGCCGCTCAATCCCTTCTTGAACTCGATCACTCCCTTGCCCAGCGATCGTGCGACTTCCGGCAACCGTTTGCCGAACAAGAGCACGGCGAGCGCCATGAGAATCAAAAACTCGGGAAAGCCAACATTGGTGAACATGAGAACCTCTCAAAACGGAAATCGGGCGCCGGACCGTTTGACAATTGTAGCACGTACGCTCCGCGTGCCGTCAGCCGTATCGAAACCCAGATCAGGCGCCGGGCGGGTTGGGCTTCTTGTCGCTGGTGACGGCCTGGTCGATTTCGTCCTCGATTCCGGAAATGCCCTTCTTGAACTCGGTGACGCTCTTACCGAGCGACCGCATCACGCTGGGAAGGCGGTTGCCGAAGATGAGTAGCGCGACAAACGCCACGATCAGCAGCTCCCATCCGCCCGGAATATTGAAAAATGCAAGCGGCAGCATGAACAGGCTCCTCTGCGCTAGTGGGGGTTCGCTCGATCTCTTACGGTAGGCAAATTTTTAAGTCACACCCCGAAGGGGCCGCACAAACCAGACCAGGGCAATGCCCTGAGGACGGATCACGCCGCCCCGAAAGGGCCGGAGTCATCGTTTCCGGAGATCCCTTTCTTGAACTCGGTGACGCTCTGACCGAGCGACCGCATCACGCTGGGCAGGCGGTTGCCGAAGATCAGGAGCGCGACGAACGCAACGATCAGCAGCTCCCATCCGCCGGGAATATTGACGAATGCCAGGGGCAGCATGAACAGGCTCCTTTGCGGCTAGTAGCGGTTTGCTCGATCTCTTACGGTAGGCGACTGCGCGGCGCCGGGTTTTGCCGGGCCGACGTCGGTCAGAATTTTTCGGTCACGCCCCGAAGGGGCCGAACAAAACAGCCCAGGGCAACGCCCTGGGGAAGACCCTGGGGAAAGCCCTGGGAAAGACCCTGCGGAAGGGTCTGGGGAGGGGAGAAACCCACGACCCCGCTGGCGATGATGACTCGGGTGGCGATCCAGGCGGCGATGGCCGCCGCCGCCAGGATGGTCAAAACCCAAAAAAGGCGGTTGCCTTCGAGCCGCGGCAGTCGAATCAGCCGCGAAGGCGTTCGCGAGCGTGCTCGTGCCCCCTCGCGCGTGCCGGCCGGCCCGCGCCGGACGGGAGAGAGCCACGGCCGGATTCGCTGAAACGACGGGCTGCGCACCGCCCGCACGCCCGTTCGGCCGTAGAGTACAAGCAGAACCAAGGCCACGACCGCGAGCTCCCGCAAGCCGATCATGATCGCTCTCTTCCCAAAGGTGACGACCCAGACCGATCGCAAAAGCGCCGCCGGGAACCGCGAGTGCATCAGCCGCCAGGCGGGCGCGTACGCGCGGCAACCACACCCGCCGATCGCCGGCGGGCCATGCTATTGTATGTCTCGGGGACGAACTCGACGCGTGGACCCACACTGTGCAGGTAGCTCGAATTGACGGCGGAGCCGACAGATCGGCGTCAACCGAGGCCGAAGCGTCTCGACAGGGACGACGCGGGGCAGGGGCTATTCACTCTTATTGTGGGCGCGACGATCGTTCGTGTCAAATGAATTGGGCGCGCGCTTGCGCCTTCTCTTTGGCAGAGTCCGTCGCTTGGGCCGGAGCATTCTCCTGCGTTCGAGCCGGATTTGCCGGCAGCGCCTGTTCCGTCTGCAGATTCCGTGCAGTCGGCATATCCGTCACGGCGCCGGCGTGTCGCCGCGTCGCACCGTGACGCACCGTGACGCATCAAGCTCCTCGGCTGTCTCTCCGTTTGACTATCATAAAATGTTGTCATTAAATAACTTATAATTTTGCCGTGACGCACGTGACGCACGTGACGCATCGGATGTGGCCTTCACAATTCTCGGTCGCGGTCAGTCGAAATCTCCCTGAACGAGCCGTATGCAGCCAGGACAGGCTGCACTGTTCGCCTAAGAATGCGGACCGTCGCAAACCGGCCGATCGTTGCGAACGGCATGCCCGGCACCGACGGCGCTTTTCTGCGCCCTCCGGGCAGAAAAATGGCAGACTGCCACTCACGCTCCAGGGTCAAGAGGACCATGATTCCCGCGATTTCGTGGCCCGACGGGAGACCGAATGCCGGCGGAATTGGTCGGCGCAAGGCATTCCAGACTGGGCACTTGAGCTTCGTCGGCCTTCGAGGAGCACACCCTCGAGATCGCGGCACCGCGCGGACTCCCAGCGCGCGGATTTGGCAGCCCAGACCTCCCGAAAACCTGCCACTTCCTGCCAAAACGCGACGTGGTGCAGACGCGTCTATACCGGTCCGTGCGACCGCGACTGCGCCCGAAACAGTGGCCTCGGGGAGACTCGAACTCCCACGCCCTTACGGGCATCGGCTCCTAAGACCGACGCGTCTGCCATTCCGCCACGAGGCCTTTGCCGGCGAACGTCCCTTAAGCGTTGCATCAGCATGTCTTGCAGCTCAAGACCAAAGATTATCCATGGGACGCCTGAAGTTGCCAAGAGGTTCATTTTCAGGCGGCAAACCGGCTGGTCGGATCTTAAGGTTTGTGTTATAGACACTCCGCTCCCAAGACGGGGGCGCACCGCCACTTCTCATTCGCCGTCTCGACCCATCTAGACGGCGGCCGTCGGCTTGGCGCTTTCGCGCCGCGGATTGATGCCGGTCCGGCCGGAGCTGAATCTTAGGAGATTCCGCGATGAACCGCCGCCGGTTTGTCCCTTCCGCCGAAGGATTCGAGACACGTACGCTGCAGGCGGCGTCGACGCTCAACAACCTGTTTGGCCTCTCGCTCAATCCCGGTCTCAACGTGCCGATCACCTATCAGCAGAAAGAGCTGCGAATCGAGCACTTGCCCTATTACCTCGAGAAGATCTCACCAGGCCGGTTTCTGCCCAAGCCCGAGATCAAGCAAATTCAGGCTACGCTCTTCGACATTGTGGATTCCATTCACAAGCCGGTGCCCAAGGCACTCGACTACTACAACTCGCAGCTTCGCAAAGTCGTTTTCAAGCAATCGATCACGCCGACCGTTGTCAAGCGGCTCAACCATTCCTTTGGCGTCGTCTTGAAAAGTGCCACGACGCCCGCGCCTGAACATCGTCGGTTTGCAGGCGCCGCTCGTCGCGCTGACGACGCAGTTCGATACGGCAAGCGTGATGCCGATCCTGCTGGCGTCCAACGATTACACGATGGTGCTCGAGACCGCGCTGGCGATCGGCCGCCCGATGCCGCCGCCGAGTCTGCCGCATGTCAAGCGCAACCAGGGAATCCAGGCCGACGCCCAGCACATCAAGACGCCGCTACACCATCCGACTCTGGTTGGCACCTACCATTTCCACACGACCATGGAGGTCGTGTCGGCGAGCGGCCAGGTGGTGGGCTCCGAGATCGTACGCAAGAACAACAACTACACGATTAATATCACGACAGCGCTGCCGGTGGGCGTGTACAAGTTCGACCTTGTGGCCGTCGACACGGCCGGACACTTGAGCCGGCCGAGCCGGCCGTTCTTGATCAAGGTTGTGCCCAGGAAGCACCACCCCTCATCGTAGCGCTACAAGATTTGCCGGCGGGCGAGATCGCGAAACGGGCCCGGCTCGCTCGACGAGCTGATCGTATCGCCCCGACTGGACGATCCGTCCGTCCTTGAGCACGTAGATGCGGTCGGCTTTGACGACCACGTCGAGGCGGTGGGCGATCACGACCCGGGTGACGCCTCGGAGCTGATGGGTGAGGCTCTCGCTCACGAGTCGTCTGAGTCACGTTGTCGAGGGCGCTGGTGGCCTCGTCGAGCAAGCAGGATCTTGGGGTTCCGCGCGATCGCCCGGGCGATCAAGAGTCGCTGCCGCTGACCGCCGGACAGGTTGCCGCCTGCCTCGCCGACCAGGGTGTACATGCCCATGGGCATCGCGCGGATGTCGTCTTCGAGGCCCGCGATGCCGGCGGCGCGCCAGGCGTCGTCCATGGTGAGCTGCGGGCGCGAAGCCGACGATGTTGCTGACGATGTCGCTCGGCATGAGCTGAGCGTCCTGAAGGACGACGCCGATCTGCCGGCGGACGTCGCGCGCGTCGAGCGTGGCCAGCTCGCGTCCGTCGTAGGTGACCGTGCCCGAATCGGGTGCCTCGAAGCCGAGCAAGAGACGCATCAGGGTCGACTTGCCCGATCCCGACGGCCCGACGATCGCCACGAACTCGCCGGCGCGGACCTGCAGGCTCACGTTGTCGAGGACCTTGGTCGCCTGGTCCTGGCCCGGATAGCGGAACGACACGTGGTTGAGGGCCAGGGCGCCGGTCAGTCGAAACGGCTCGGCGATCGCCGCCGCGAACTCGGGCCGCGCTTCCAGGATCGGCCTCACCCGCTCGAAGAGCGGCACCAGCTCGAGCAGGCCGATCGACGTGTAGCCCACCGCCACGACCGACGCCATCAGATTGGCAAACGCGATCGTGAACGCCAGGAAAGCGCCCGTCTGCATCAGACCGGGTCGAGATGAATCGTGCCGGCGTAGACGACCATCATGGTGAGAATCGGATAGATCGCCAGCCACTCTCCGATGCGATTGGAACAACGCCGCGCGCGAATCATGACCGCGAGCCGCTCGGCGTAACGGGCGGCCCACCGCGCGAAGGCGCGGCTCTCGGCGCCCGCCGTTCGCAGCGTGATGATGCCGCCCAAGAGCTCGAGCAACAACCCGGAGATCGAGCCGTCGATCCGGCGTATCGACGTTTCATGGCGCAGCAGCCGGGCCAGGAGGAACGCGATCACCAGAGCATGACGACCAGCAACACGCTCGTGCAGATGGCCAAGCTCCAACTGTAGTAATAGAGCAGCGCCAGGTTGAAGAGCGAGAAGACGCCGGTGACGACGGTCGTGACCGCCGCGCCGGAGAGCTTCTTGAAGACCTCGCTCATCCCGACGCGCGCAGCGCCAGGTCGCCCGACGAGAACCGGCCGAAAAACCGGCTCGGCAGCCGGAGCAATCGGTCCCAGACGGCCGGGATCAGGGTCGACGAGACGCGGCCTTCGACGCGCAGGACCACCAGGCCCTGGATCGCCTGGAAGATCGCGGCAGGCGACCGTCAGCACGGCGAGGAACACGCACAGAACGCCAGCCGGGGCAAGTCGGCCGCGGGAATCACCTGGTCGACGAGAATGCCCGAGGCGATGGGAATCGACAGACCGAGCACCGCGCCCAAGAGCGCGAGCGCGAGGATCAGCCGCAGCTCGCGCCCGAAGCTCGGGCAGCGCGCTGCGCATAGCGGAGCAGGTCGACGATCCGCAGCGGCTCGTCGGGCAGCAGGCGATAGAAGATCCAGCCCTCCGGCGCGATTCGCCGGGCGAGCTTGTGGTCGACGGGTTGTTTGCTCGCCTCCCGGCTCGTGCAGCTCGTAGGGTCGCCGGAACCAGCGCCAGCGGCCTCTCGCCGGCAACAGGGCCACCGGCGCGTTGCCTCTGTCGGCGAGCCGGCCCAGCAGCGGTTCGCCGCCTCGGCGGCGCCACCAGTCCTCGCCCAGCGCGACCGGTCGCGTAGTGGAATCCGGACGCTCGGGCCAGGTCCCCCAGGGGGTCGCCCGGCAGTGCCGGGCCGCACTGGTCCGCGACGCCTGCGGAGCGCGGACCTCGATTCCGATCGCCTCTCCGACAATGCGGCAGGCGGCCAGACAGCGCCGTTGTCCGTCGGCATCGTCCACCGGCGAGGACGTCTCGTTGGCCGCGGCGGCCAGTCGGGTCGACACCCGCTCGAGCAGCGCGGTCTCGCGCGCGCTCGCACGTCGAAACTCGGCCCAGCTTCCGCGGGCCTCTTGCTCGTCGAATCCCGCGATGAAATCGAGAATCGTCCGATGAAAGTCGTCGAGGCCCGCCCAGGGATCGCCGGTGCGGATCATGGTCGCGGTGTCGCAGACCGTCACCTCGCAGGCTCGTCTTGGCCGTGAGCCAGAGGTGCTCGGTGAGCGGAAACCGCGCCTCGAGCTCGGTGACCGGCAGCGGAACCTGGTCAAGGAACGACGACGTGCCGCTCAGGTGGCGAACCCAGGCGACGCCCTCGCGCACGCCGTACCGCGCACCCGCACTCGAAGCGCGGTCAGCCGATGTTGAGGTCGAGCTCCCGACACGCCGCGCGGGCCGGCCGACCGGCTGAAGTGCCCGGCCGACGCGGATCAGCCAGTCGTCGATCAGCACGGCCACCTGCTCCGCCAGTCCTTCCTCGAAGCTCAGCCGGATCAGGTCTCCCCGGGCGAATTTCAAGAGCTGGGCCGGACCGGCCCCGACGGCGACCAGCGCCGCTGCCCGCCCGGCCGCGGACTCCGCTCAAGGCGAAGATCGATCCCCCCTCTTCGACCCGGCAGAGGTGCCGCCTTCGTCCCAGCGGTCCGCCCGGCTCGAGCTGCGTGAAGAAGACGTCGACCATCCCCGACGACACCCACCAGACGGCCTCGGGATCGTCGAGCGGCAGCGGCAGGTTGGCGGCGGACCGCTCCGGCTGGCTGTAGGGCAACAGCTCCTCGACGATGAACCGCGGCAATCCCATTCCGAGCTCGTGGCGCCATCGGCCGGGTATCGACAGTGCCGCCAGAGCCGCGCCGATCGTTTCGGCGAAACTCGCCGCCGCGCGACCGCGACGCCAGCGATCGAGGCCGCCGCGCCGCCGTCGCTCGATCGCCCGCCACTGGGTCGCGAGGCCGGCAGAGCTTGATGCGACACCAGCCGGGCATACTCGCCGCGCGAATCGGCGATCAGCTCGTCGTGCGTGCCACGCTGCACGACTCTGCCGCCGGCGAGGACGATGATCTCGTCGCAGTCGCGGATCGTCGTCAGCCGGTGCGCGATGATCAGACAGGTGCAGCCGCGCCGGCGCAGGTTGTCGTCGACGATCCGCTCGGTGCTGCGGATCGAGCGCGCTGGTCGCCTCGTCGAGAATCAGGAGGCTGGGTCGCGCACGAGCGCGCGGGCGATCTGCAGCCGCTGCCGCTGGCCGCCCGAGAAATTCCGGGCCTGCTCGACGACGGCCGCGTTGTAGCCTCCCCGGCGCTGGAGCAGGTCGCGGTGGATCGCCGCGTCGACGCCCGCCTGGATCAGCCGGTCGGACGCGATCTGTCGTCCCAGAGCGTCAGGTTGTCGCGGACCGATCCCTCGAAAGAGGCAGATCTCCTGATCGACCAGCGGCGACCGAGTTGACGAAGACCTCGCGCGGAATTCGATCGATGGTCTTGCCGTCGTAGAGGATCTCGCCGCTCCAGGGATGATAGAGCCCGGCGGCGAGCCGGCCGATCGTCGACTTGCCGCTGCCCGAGCCGCCGACCAGGGCAATCCGCTGGCCCGGCCGGGCGATCAGCGAGAACTCCTTGATCAGCGGCTCGTCGACCGTGCGGTTGTAACCGAACGTGACCCGCCGAAACTCGATCTGCCCGCTCAGGCGCCGCGGCGACTCGAGAGCCCGCCCTCGCGCGCGGCGGCCGTCGGCTCGCGGTCCTCGCCTGGCCACGGCGTCGATCGGCCGGTGCGCACGTCGTCGATCCGGTCGAGGTCGGCCCGCAGCTCCTGGACGTCGGCACCGAGGCGGGCCAGGTCGCGGAACGGCTGGTTGAAACTCGCCAGAAAGCGCCTGAAACGCGACCAGCACACCGATGCTCAGGCTTCCCTCGATCACCTGCCGGCCGCCCAGGCCCAGGACCACGATGGCCGTCAGGCTCGCCAGGAGGGCGGGCAAGGCGGCGAGGATCGCGTCGATCAGCGCCCAGCGATTGCTCGGCGTTGACCATCCGAGCCTGGTCGCCGCTCCAGCGCACGAACAGGTCGGACTCGGAGCCGGCTGGCCTTGACGCTCTCGATCATCTGGATCGCCCACATGGCGCCGGCCAACAGCCGCCCGCGAAGCTGCTCGATCGCCCGGTTTCGTTCGACCCGCCAGCGGCTCATCCACCATAGCGCAACCAGGTTCAGACTGCTGATGCCGGTGCCGACGACCGCCAGCAGCGGGTCGTAGGGGACCATCACCGCGACGTAGACGACGAGGGTCAAGCAGGCTCACGGCCGTGGTCGCCAGCTCGCCCGAAATCAGGCTCGGCCACCCGCGCGGTGCTGGCCGCCCGGCCGACGATGTCGCCGGTCAATCGATGCTGAAAGAACGTGATCGGCAGCCGCAGCACGTGCCAGAGGAAACCGAGCGACTCGACCAGCGCCAGCCGGATCTCAAGCCGCGTGAGGTAAACCTGCTCGAGCGGCCGCGGCGGCCAGCCGCACGAGCGCCGTCACGGCCATCGCCACCAGCAAGGGCTTGAGCCACGCCACGATGGCCCTCGACCAGGATCTCGTCGATGAACACGCGCTGAAGCGCGGCCGCGACCAGGTTGGGTACCACGAGCACCGACCCGGCGAGGATGACGAAGGCAAGCGCCGCCCGCGACGTTCGCCAGCCGCCGCGCCAGCCCCGAAAGCGCGCTGGGCCTTCGTCCCGCCCGCCGGAAATTAGGGCCGGGCTCGAGGGTGAAGACGATGCCGCTGTATACCGCGCTCGAATTCGTGCGTCGCTGACGAGTCCGGCGGCCGCTGGCCGGATCATTCAGATAGACCTTGCCGCGGCCGAAGCCCTCGACGACCAGGAAAGTGGTTCCATCTGCCAGAAGACGATGAACGGCGGTCGTGCGACCGCAGGCCGCTCGGGGTCGGTGCGGATGGCCGTCGACCTCGAGCCCATGGCTCTGGGCGGCCTCCTTGACATAGAACGCGTTGCTGCCGTCTCGCGAGACGCCGCATTCGTCGCGCAGCACGTCCAGGGGAACGTAGCGGCCGTGGTACTCCAGAATGATCCCCAGCGCGGCCGCGCCACACTCGGCGGCCTCCATCTGGAGGACGGTCGGCGTCCTGACCGGTCGGTGCCTCCTCGAGCCTGAGTTTCCCAATCGTACATGGTCCCCGTTTTTACCCGAGTCGCGTCCCTGTGTCTCGGCTCGCTGCGATCGCCATGTCCGAGCTGCCCTGCGATCGGCCTGAGCCTGACCTCGATCGATGCCGCGGCTCAATCGGCCCCGACGAGGGTCTTGGTCCAGGGCAGGATCAGGTTGATCAACCTTTGCTTCTTGACGACGATCGCGGCCTGACACATCGTGCCGGTCTTGAGCGGCTGCGCCGGACCCGACGATGATGACCAGCGGAAGTGGTTCTGGGGCGCCGAGCCGGCTGACCGCTAGCAAGGCCGAGTCCGACGGCTTGAGCTCGTCGAGCTTGATGTGAACGCGCAACAACACTCCGGGCGCGAACCGCTTGAGGAAGGTGTCGACCAGCTCGGGATGCGCGAGCGCGGCCTCCATCGCCAGCTTGGTGGCCGGCAGCTCCGACACGCCCACGACCTGGCCGCGAATGAAGCCGTGCTCCTCGCGCTTGACGGTCGCCGGGCTCACCTCGACCGCGTGGCCGACCTCGATCTTCTTGCCCTCGCCGGCCGGCACAAACACGATCGACTCGTAGGGAGAGTCGGGGTCGTCGGCCCCTCGTTCGGCCCGCGGTGAGTGCAGGAGCACGACCGGCGAGCCCTCGCGCACCAGTTCGTCATTGGCCATGAGCACCTCTGCGACCTGCCCGTAGACGTGGCTGACGATCCGCGAAGTCCGCACCAGCTTCTCCCGATCGAGCGTTCGAGCTTGGTCTCGACCTGTTCGATCTTGTCCCCGCGCTCGATCCTGGCTCGGCTGCCGCGCGTACTCGGCCTTGGTCCAATCGAGCTCGAGCTCCGCCAGCCGCGACTGGCCCTTGTTGAGGTCGTCGTGGATCTCGTACAGCTTGTCGCGTGCGACTCGAGCAGCTCGACGTCGCCCAGATGGTTCATCGCACGCAGGCGATTCGGCGCTGTAAAGATCTTCTCGGCGAGCTTCAACTTGTCGGTCGAGTTCTCCTGCGCGGCCAGGACCGCTTGTTTCAGCTTGGCGAGGGCCGCGCCGTGGGTTTCTCGCTCTTGCTGCTCAAAGGCCGATAGCTCTCGGTCCTCGCGCTTGAGATCGGCGAGTTTCGACTCTGCCTCGTGGATCGCGTCTTTGAGCTCATCCTGCGAGACGTCGCCGATTTGATCTCCCGGCGCGACCCAATCGCCGGGCTTGACATTCAAGGTCAGGAGCCTCCCGGTCGCCGGGGCTCGCACCTGGTCAAACGATCGTCCTCGATCAGCAGGATTCCCTCACCGTTGACTTTGGTCGGGACGGTATAACAGACAGCGAAGGTGAGCGCCGCCACACAAACGAGAAAGAGCGTGGCCAGATAGGCCCACGATTGGATCGTCGTGACCCGAACCAGGGTATCCAGTTGCTCGAGCGATGTTCGGGAGGGCGCTGGCGGCAGGTCAAGAAGCCGCGTTGGCACGTCGTTCATGACTTGGCTCCGCTGGCAGCGCGGGCCGGACCGGATTTCGGTCGCGTTCGACTTAGCGCGTGGTGGCGGCCCGGAGCTTCGAGGACGGCTGCCCCCGAAGCTCCGGGCGCGCTCCAATCGGCAAACACGACGGCGCCAGGCCCGCGGCCGAACGTCTCAGCCCTTCTTGCAGTCGTTCGGCTGCGGTGAGGGCGCCGGGACCGATGCGCCGCCGGCGATCTTGCGCAGCTCTTGGGGGGTAATCAGGTCCGCACGGGCGGGCTTTTGGGCAGGTTTTTCGGTCGTGTTCTTGTCCGATTTGCGGTTGGTGTCAGCCATGGTCGAGTCCCTTGGAATAGAAGTGGATGGGTAGCTCCTACCGAAATCCTAGCTCGCGTTCCGAGGTACATCGGCCGGTTTTGCCAGAAGTCGCCGATTGTCGCCTTTACGGCCGCGGCCCGGCTGGTTCGTCGCCGGGCGTCGTGCCGTCGATCCACGCTCGAACTTCGGCACGCGCCATGAGAAGCTCCCCGTCGGGGTGCGATCGGATCGTCCGGACGTCGGTGAATCCTCGCTGTATCGCCATCTGGAGGTGGCCGCAGGCCAGGTCGAGGTCCAGGTCGCGAACCTGCGCAGCCGGCGGCGGTAATTCGCACTTGCCGTAGCCGATCACGCCGGCTCCCTTCGTTTCCTCGAGCGCCAGATCGACGATTTCTCTGGTCGGACGGCCCGTCCACAACCTGGCGGCTCGGCATCGACGGCGTCGGCCTCGCTGCGCCGACCGAGTTGCCGCAGGATCCGCGCCTGCTCCAAGAGCGCCTCGGAGTGCCAGCCGCGCTGCTCGGCGAGGGCGGTCGGTAGTGCCGTGACAACCCGGAGCGCGGCGATCGCTTGCTCGAGGTACGGAAGCCGCCTGTTGCACCTGTCCTGTGTCGGCGTAGGTAAGCCCGATCTGGGCGCGAATCGAGGCAAGCTGGGCCTGGCGATCTGGCGACCCGGCCGCGATCGGTTGCAACCACGTCTGGGCCTCGGCAAATGACTGGCGCCCGCCGGTCGCGTCGCCCACGTGACGCTGGATGTTGCCAACCACCGCCAAGGCCTTCGCCAGATCGCGCACGTAGTCCCGATTTTCGAGCTGGGCGGCCGCGATGCGCCGGCGAATCTCGAGCGCCGCCTGGTAGTGCGGCAGCCCTTCGGCAACCCGGTTCAGATCGACGTACTGCTCGCCCAGGTTCTCAAGATGATTGACCAGATAGAGCTTGTACTCGGTGTCGGCCGGTGCGATGCGGGCCGCGATCCGTTGCTCGGCGATGGCCGTCTGAAATGCCGGGATCGCTTCGTCGTTCTTGCGCATCTTTTCGTCGAGGAAATAGCCGAGTGAATTCCAGCTTAGGCCCAGCGCACCGTGAAAGCCGGCATTGTCGGGGTGAGACTGGACGAGCCGCTCGAGGATCTCGATCGACTTCCGGGTCAAGGCGACCGCCTGATCGGTCTGGCCCGCTCCATAAAGCAGATAAGCGGTTTTGGAATAGCTCCTGCCGAGATTGACCTGGAACTTGGTCACCGACGGGTGGGCGGTGACCAACGCCGCGCGATACTCGAGCGCTTGCTCGAAGGCTGCTAGTGCCCGCTCGGTCTGTTTGTTCGTCAGACAGATTTCGCCGATGTTGTAGTCGGCAAGCGCAAGAGGTCGAGCAGCCGCACGGGCTTGGGACCAGATGTGATTCGATCGAGCAGCGCTTTACAGATCGCCTTCACTCGTTCAAACGAATCGAGCGCGGCGGTGTAATCGTGTCGCTTGAAATGGACAAATCCGAGCACATTGATGATCTCGGCGAGCTTCTTTTCGTACTTGGCGTCTCCCGGAAATCGCTCGGTCAATTGTTGCTGGATCGCCTCGGCCTGTTGCAAGAGTACCAGCCCCTGGTCTCCGGACTGGCATTGGCCCTGGACGGTACCCAGTTCCGAGAGGCAGCTTGCCAAAGTTGCCTGACACGGCGCCGAGTCGGGATGGCTGGCAACGAGCCGTTCGAGCAGCACTCGCCCCGCGCTCAAAGACGTTTCGGCCCCGAGCAAGTCGCCCTTTTGGCTTTGATGTTTGCCGATCGCCAGGTGGCATTCCGCCACCCGCAATCCAAGCTCGGCGTCGCCGGGAGCGGCCGCAGCAAGCTTTTCCCAGATCGCCTGGGCGTCGCGATAGGCCGCGACCGTCGCCGGGCCCGGATCGATTTCCTGGGTGATGTCACCTACGCGGAAGTAAGCGTTTGCCAGTTGCCGGCGCAGCGGTCGGATCGTTGCTGCGCTGGCTGACGAACTGTTTGTAATACTTCAGGGCGTTGGCCAAAAGCTCGTGCCGCAACGGCCGCAAATCATCGGAGTCTTGCTCTTTGAGAAGGGTGTTCTTCGCTGACGTTGGTGAGGTAATCATCAACGGCCGTCTGGGCCATCACGAAGTTGGTCTCGGCTTCCTTGCGCACCTCGGCTTCGCGGCGCCGGGCCGTTTCGATGGCACACGCGGCACCGGTCGCGACGACCGAGATGCCGATCAGGCCGGCACTGCGGCGGCAGGTCCAGGTGCGGTGCTGGCGCAGCCAGCGGCCGAAGTCGCTCCAGGCGGCCGCTCCGGGTAGGCCGCGACCGGCTCGTCGGCCAGCCAGTGCTCGAGGTCCTGGGCCAGCTCGCGCACCGAGGCATAACGGTCTTGCGGGTCGGAGGCCATCGCCTTCAGGCAGATGGCTTCGAGCGGGGCAGGGATCGACCGATCGAGACCGACCGCGGCGGAGCGAAATCCCCTTCTGTCACCGTCTCGATCACCTCTGTGCTTTGTCGCCGGGGAACGCGACCTGGCCGGTGAGCAGCTCGTAGAGGGTCGCTCCCAGGCTGTAGACGTCGCTGGTCGGGCCCAAGCTGGTCGATGGCGCCGCGGGCCTGCTCGGGGCTCATGTAGGCCGGCGTGCCGATCGTCGTGCCCTGCTGGGTCTCTCCCGAAGATCGCTGTCGCGCTCCCCGCCAGGTTCAGATCGAATTCGTCGTCGGCCTCCAGCGGGATTTCGGCTCGGCCTTGCCGATCACCTTGGCCAGCCCCCAGTCGACGACCAGGGTCTCGCCGTACCGGCCGAGCATGATGTTGGCCGGCTTCAGGTCACGGTGCAGCACGCCGCGACTGTGGGCGTAATCGATCGCGTCGCAGACGTCGAGGAACCTGCCGAGCAACTGCCGGAACTCGATGCCCCACATCGACGGCGCGCCGCGCCGGCCCCGCTTCGCAGTGCTTCGAGGCGCTCGTGGAACTGCTTGATCGCCACCGACAGGCTCTCGCCCCGGATGAACCGCATCGCGTAGTAAGGCCGGCCCTCGGCGTTCGGCCCAGGCTGTAGACCGGCACGATTCCCGGGATGTTCGAGGTTGCCGGTGATCTCGGCCTCGAGCACGAACCGGGCTCGCTGGTCCGTCGCGCTCGGCGTAATGGGGCTGGATCACCTTGAGCGCGACGTCGCGCTGCAGCTCGCAGTCGCGGGCCACCCAGACCTGCCCGATCCCGCCCTTCGCATGCGGTCGGACGAGCTGGAAACGCCCACCCGGTGCGAGCTGCGGGCTTGCAGCCGCGCCCGGGGGTTCGACGGCCACGTGCGGTTGGCCGCCCAGCGAGACAGGCGCGCCGAGCCGGTGCTCTGGCTGCAGAGCGTCGTCCGCAGGGCGTCATCGTGAATGACGGTCAGGTCGTCTCGAGTCATTAGAGCGGCGCTCAAGGCGCTGCATCGCGGCGCTCGGTGTCGTCAGTCACGCTCTGGGGTGCCGCCGGCGTTTCCAATTCATCGAGCCCGAGCGCAACCGAGCGATCCTCTCGTTTCGGCCGTTCCGTCACCGCCTCACCATGACTGTTCGTCCAAGCTTTCAGGTCGGGCATCACATCAGGATGCGGAGTGTCGTCGCCGAGCATCTCGAGCACGGCGACGAGCAAGTCGCGGTTTTCTGTGTCCACCTCGATCCCCTTCGACGACTTTCATCGACGTCACGAACACTTCCCGTGGGTGTTTACACGCGGGGCAGGCGCCTCTATCATCCATCATAGGTTGCCGTCACCACCTAGCGCGAAACCTACGTGACGAGCCACATTTCTGTAGTGTTGTTCACTCGCAGAAAGGTACGAAAGGGGCGCCCTGTTCACGATTGCCGGAAGCCCGGTCCGCGACTTCACGACCGCCGAAAGTCTCTCGGCATCGTTGTTTAGGCATCAATCGGCTGCCACCAAACGCGATCACCCGCGCACTGCGGCTTGAAGGCAGCGGCAAGGTAGCCGATAATCGAAGATCTTTTGCCCGACGATCGGCGTCGTCCGATCACAAAAAACAACCATCATCCGCCCAAACAGCGACCTCCATGAAAACCAAGACACGACATCGTAAGAGCTATAAGTGGCGCAAATCCTGTGATACGCCGCCGGTGGCCAAGTGCCGGCGGCCGAAAATACGTGGCAAGCGCAACCCCAGAAAGGCAAAGCATAAGGGCGGCCGCGGCCTTTAGAATGCTGCCGGCAGGGACACAATGCGTGAGCCGGCCGCCTCGTGCCGCGGGCGCTCTTCACATGCCGCCCAAGATCCGCGCACGGCCGACCCGCTGAATGGCCTTCATGAAGGCGGCCGTGCGCAGGGTCGTGTTGCGACGCTGGGAAACATCGTGGATTTCGCGAAATGCCTCGACGAGCTTGAGCTCTTCTTCGCGCTGGATTTGTTCCAGCGGCCAGCGGAAGTGCTGGAGGTTCTGGACCCACTCGAAGTAGCTGACGATGACGCCGCCGGCGTTGGCCAGGATGTCGGGGACGACGGGAATGCCGCGGGCATTGAACACCAGGTCGGCCTCGGGCCAGGTCGGGCTGTTGGCCGCCTCGATGATCAGCTTGGCCTGAACGGCCTGGGCCATCTCGTTATCGAAGACGCCTCCCAGGCCGCGGGAATCAGGACGTCGACCGGCGTCGTCAAGAGCTGGTCGTTGGTGGCAGCCTCTCCACCCTTGAAGCCGACGACCTTCCGGTTCACCGCGACGTGCCGGTCGAGCTCGGCGATGTCCAGGCCCGTCGGGTTCATGACCGCGCCGTAGGCGTCGGAGATGGCCACGATCTTGGCCCCCTGCGCCAGAGGAAGCGGGCGGTGTGACTGCCCACGTTACCGTAGCCCTGAATCGCGAAGGTCGAGCCGGCGATTGATCGTTTGAGCCGGCCGAGCATCTCGCGGGCGATGATCGCAACCCCGTAACCGGTGGCCGCCTCGCGGCCCGCGGACCCGTGAAACTCGACCGGCTTGCCCGTGACGCAGGCCGGGTTGAATCCCTCGAACTTGCCGTATTCGTTCATGATCCAGGCCATCACCTGAGCGTCGGTTCCCATGTCGGGGGCGGGGATGTCCTTGTAGGGCCCGATCATGTCGTGGATCTTCTCGATGAACTTGCGGGTGAGGCGCTCCAGCTCACCGCGCGAGAGCTTCGCTGGGGTCGCAGTTGATCCCCCCTTGGCACCACCGTAAGGCAGGTCCACCAGCGCGGTCTTCCAGGTCATCAGGCTGGCCAGCGAGCGGGCTTCATCCTGATCGACCAGCGGATGATAGCGCAGCCCGCCCTTGTATGGCCCGCGCGCATTGTCATGCTGGACCCGGTAGCCGATAAAATTGCCGATCTTTCCCGAATCGAGCTCGATCACGACCTCGACCCGCACCTCGCGATCGGGGGTGACCAGGAGGGTCCGAATGTTGTCGGTCAGGTCCAGGCACTTGGCGGCCTGGTCGAAGTAGTAGCTGGTGGCCTCGAAGGCTTGCATCGAGCGCCTGTCCTGGATAACTGATTTGGGAAGATCGGCCCGGCACGATCCGCTCGCTCCGATCGTAACGGACCACCCCACCCCCCGCAATGGCCGTCGCGGCTGGCCGTCGCGGAGGAAGCGACGCGGTTCATGCGTCGGTCGCGCCGACGACAAGAGCTCACCAGGGCCACAGTCCCCGACTCGAGCCCACCAACCGAGCTTCGGATCACGGACGAGGCCTCGATGCATCCCTGGCGACTCGAGGATATCAACTACGGACACGTCAAGTCGAGCCCACCCTATGATGTCGCGGTGCTGCCTCTGGGTGCGACCGAGCCCCACAATCTCCATCTTCCCTACGGTACCGACACATTCCAGGTGGAGACGATCGCCGGCGCGGCGTGCGCGCTGGCCAACGAAGAGGCCGTGCGGGTGCTGCTCTTGCCGACGATTCCGTACGGCACCGAAACCAACCAGATGAGGTTTCCCCTGGCCATGAATCTCAATCCGACGACGCTCGCTCGAGTGATCACCGACCTGGTCGATTCGCTGGCGACGCACGGGATTCGCGATGCGTGCTCCTGAACGGCCATGGCGGCAACGACCTGAAATGGGTGCTCCGCGAGCTGCACGAGCCACGCCGGTGCATCTCTTTTTGTGCAACTGGTACAAGGTCGCGTCCGACGTCTATGCGAGCGATTTTCGAGGGCAGGACGACCATGCCGGCGAGATGGAGACGAGCATGGGCCTGGCCCATTTCCCCGAACTGGTCGCGCTCGAGCAGGCCGATGCGGGCAGCCGTCGGCCCAGCCGGTTCGAGGCGGTGAACGAGGGCTGGGTCGAGATCACGCGTCCCTGGCACCTGCTTGACGACCAACTCGGGGGCCGGCGATCCGCGGGCCGCCACGGCCGCCAAGGGGGAGGCTCTCACGGCGCTCGTCGCCGAGCGGATCGGCCGCTTCCTGAAGGAGCTCGCCGCGAGCCCGCTCGACGAGACTTTTCCTTTCTTCTAGACGATTCCCGCCGTTCGCCTGGTCCGAGTACGATCATTGTGCGATGCACGGATGACCGACGCCATGGAGACTCTGTATGCGGTTCTCACCTGAGTTCGACTGGATACCTCAGCGCTGGGGCTTGCGGGTCATTCTTGGCCGCGTGCAGCCGCTCGGGCGGCTCGCGTCCGGCACCAGGCCAGCAAGCTGACCGCCCCTGCGACGACAACGAAAGGCACGGCCGGAGCAGGCGGCTTGCAACGGACCGACTACCAGCCTGCAAGGGACCGTGGCTGGAGAGGTCGAAGTCGCAGGAGAGCCGAGAGTGACGATCCGCCACGAGAACGATCCCGGCTTGATGGATGCGATGACCATGCCGTTCCGCATCAACGACCGTGCGGTTCTGGATCGAGCTGCAGCCGGGTGATCCGTCGAGGGAACGTTGCGAGTGTGCGAAGAGAACGGGGGCATCAAGGATTATGAGCTCGTTGAGCCTGGCAGTGATCAAGCCCGCGATCGCCGCGCCGCTGAGCTCGCGATCTCGAACCGGCAAGCCGCAACTTCGGGCGATGCCCGAAGATGCTTGAAATCGGCGAGCCCGGTTCCCGATTTCGCGATGACCACGCCAGGATGGCAAGATGGTCAAGCTCTCCGACTTGCGCGGCATATGTGGTTGTACTTACGTTTATTTACACGCGATGCCCCTTGCCCGACTTCTGCCCGCTCATGGATCGGAAGTTCTGCCGACCTGCGCCAGCGAATCAGCACTTTCCCGGACTCGGGCCGAGCACGATCCGGCTTGATCTCACTTTCTTTTGACCCGGACCACGACACACCGGAGGTCTTGCGCAAGCATGCCCAGATTCGAGGGGCGGTGCCGCCGCTCTGGACCTTCGCGGTCGCCTCGCACGAGGAACTGGCCAAGATCACCGGCGCCGTTGGGACTGTTCTACGACCCGGGAACGAATGAGATCGCCCACAATCTCTGCACGGCCGTCATCGATCCGAACGGCCAACTGGCGCGGCTCGATGTGGGAACCCAGCGAAATCAGTGGGATACAACCGACCTACTCAAGACCATCTATTCCTTGTTTCCGCCTTCCAGAAATGACCAGATGAGTCGCTTGCCGATGTATCGATTAGTCCCGTCTTGCTGTAACGTTCGATCTCGCACAGTCTTTGTGAATTGTGACCGACCGCGGTTGGCCTGCCGCCCGATTCGTACGGCATCGACTCGATCGAACAAATGTGACGAATCAAAGCGCAAAAAGATTGCAGATTACGGTTGACAGTTGTTAGAAAAGCACTAAGATGTCGACAACCACCCACGTTGAGATACGTTCGCGCAAGATCGTGATCGCGTCGTTGTCAGATCGCGGCCGGTCACGTGTCGATTGATCGACGTAGCCGTTGGTGGTTGTGCGATCTCGACTTAGAGCCACACCAAAACCGCGCGGGCAGCTACGGAAGCCCGTGACTGAAGCAAGGTTCGGGTCGCAGCTCTTGAGGTCACGACCGCCGTTCGCGGACCGAGAGTCGGTTGCCCGAGGGGAGCAGATGCGACCCCGGCTGACCGATCGCAATGCCGCCAGCCCCGGGGATGGAGATCGGGGACGCGGACGATCTCTCGCGCGCAACTGAACCAATTCAGGTGAGGAGCCCAATTCCATGGCCAGCAACGAAGACCAGCGTCAAGAGCTGCCGCAGCTCCGAAAACGGCCGCGGGCAAGCCCAAGGCCTTCCGCGGCGCCGAGCAGAGGTTTCAGCAGGCCCGGCGCGCATCGATTCTGCTCAAGCACGTCAGCGACCCCACCCGGCTTCAGGTCATCCTGATCCTCTCCGAGGGCGAGCGCCACGTGGGCGCCCTGTGCGCCCAGCTCAGCCAGAGCCAGCCCGCCGTCAGCCATCACCTGGCGCTGCTTGCGGCACGGCGGAATCATCGCCCCTCGCCGCCAGGGCAAGAACAACTTCTACAGCCTGACCGACACCGGCTCCGACCTGGCCCGCGTCGTCAAGAATTTGATCGCCTGAGCAGCTGACTTCGGGCTTGTTGATCGGATGTCATCAAGAATCGCTCGGTTTAACCGTCAGTGTGCCTCGTGGGCATTTCGTCGCTTTGCCGCGCGATCCCGGCATGCCAGAAACGGCATGGCGGGATCGCTCTTTTTGTCGCCGGTCGGCGTAGGTCAGGCTTTGAGCCTCACGGTTCGTTCTCACTTGCACGACGGGCGCGCCTGGCTATCGACTATGGCAAGATCCGCTGGCCGACCGCGGTGTTCAGCGCCAGCATGCTGCGGCGGTGCCGCACGGCCGCGTCGAGATAAGCCTTGACCATGTCGTTGTACCGGCGCTGGGCGTTTAGATAATCGAACACCGTCGCCTCGCCCTCGGTAAAAAGCCTGAGCCGATCGTTGCGCGCGCTCCGCGACGGCGGCTCGATCTGCTGGCGAATGTGCCGCGCGATCTGGCCCGATACCCGGTACTCGTTTAGCGCCTGCTCGACCTCGAGGATCACCCTCCGCTCGGCGTACTCACGCTCTACTTGCGACTGGTTCACGTTGAGCCGCGCTCGCTCGATGTTTCCCTGGTTGCGGTTGAAGATCGGCATCGGCACGGTGATGCCAAAGGCATACGACGCACCGCTCTCCTTGCCGTAGGGCATGTTGTTTTGATACGTGAACGGCTGAAAGAGCACGTATGCGTCCTGGTAGCGGTTGCGGCGCTGGAGCGTGACGTTCGCTTCGGCAAGCATGGTTCCCAGACGATAGGCCACCACGTCGGGCCGGCATTGTAATGCCAGCTCGTAGAGCTCGGCGTCAGGAGGAAGCGGCGGCGCGACGTCCTGGATCGTGCCCTTGAGCTCGAGCCTCTGGGCTTCCGCCGGCGAGAGGCTCAAGAGCTCGGCGAGCTGCCGCTTGCTGCGGCGCGAGGCCTCGCTCGCTTCCATCAACCCGACCACGGCGATCTCGCGATCCGACCGGGCTTGATCGACGTCGGCGCTGGTCGCCTTGTCTTCCTTCAAGAGAGTCATCGTGGTCTTGAGCACGTCCTCGAGCCCCTTCTTGCTCACTTCGGCGTACGTCACGGCCTGCCGCGCCGCCAGCACGTCGACATACGCGCTATAGAGATTCTGGATCCCCATCCGGACCACGTTCCTGGAACTGCGCCTCCTGCACCTTGAGTGCGCGGCTCGCCACCATCACCCGCGCCTGCCGCTTGTGGGCAAAGTCAAATGGCTGAGATATGTTGAGATCATACTGTGTAGGCCCGTCCGGTTTCTTCACCGAGTCCACGCCGTAGGGGACCAACTGGGCGTCGGCATAGAATATCGGGTTGCCGCGCAGGCTTGCCGTCAAGACGTCGGCGCGGGCCTGGGGGATCTCGAACTGCTTGGCCAGTAAATCGAGGTTTGCCGCCAGCAGGCGATCGATGGCCTGTTCCAGCGTGAGGCCGTCGGGCGGGCCGACCATGATCTCTTCGTCCTTGGGCAGTTCGAGGGTGCCGTAAAAAGGAACGCTCGGCGTGGGCAGGGCCTGAGGAGCGCCTGCGCGCGGGCGCGGCCGGGCCCTGGTAAACTCCGCCGGGCGTCGAGATCGCAGTCGGCACCCGCGGTGCCGACGTGCCGAGCCTGCCGAGCAGCAACTCGTCGCTGCCCGGCTGGATGCCCAGCCTCCCGCCGCTCACGCCCGGCGTCGGGCCCAGGAGTGACTGCGACGAACCCGGCATCGTGCTGGCCGCGCCGGCTTGAAAGACACCCGTCCCCTCAATGGTTGGGCCCTGCGCATTGCCGGCGCGGGGCAGCAGCACCAGCGCAAAAACCGTCCAGGGCCAGGACTGGGCCCCAGCCCGCGCTACTTGCAGTCGTCGCGCATGCCCGCACCCATCTCACAGCCTGTCCCCACGCCGATCGATGGACAATCCGTTGCCCTGCCGTCCCTTGCATGCGCCCACGCCGTCCGCGTAGGCACTCTCCTGAATTCATCGGCTCGTTCATCAATCCGAGTGGAATGAATCGTGTCGATTTTGCCCAGTTTGTCGAGTTTCCGTGTCAGGGTGGCGGATGCGTGCTCAGGCTGGCGCGATCTTTTTCCGCCCTTCGCGATGGTGAACACGGTGGTTCCTTCGAGCGCGCCGCCGGAGGCGCTGGTCACGCCACTCTGGACCGTGATCTGGCCGCCAGTCGGCGGTCTGCTCACTTCGCCGCGGCTTGAGCGCCGGCCGGCTTGTAGCCCGGCGCGGCGATGATGGTTCGCAGCAGCTTGCCGTCGGCCAGGTTCCAGAGCCGGACCTCGCCGTCCCAGCTTCCCGAGGCGACGGTCTTGCTGTCGGGCGAGATCGCCAGGGCGTAGATCCAGTCGTTGTGTCCCTGCAGCTTGCGGAGCTGCGAGCCCTTGGCGTCGAAGACCGTGGACGGTCTTGTCGGCGCCGGCGGCGAGCAGGTTCTTGCCGTCGGGCGAATACCGCAGCTTGAAGACCGTGCCGCCGAAGCCGCCGATCTCGCGGATCGACTTTGCCGTCGTTGTCGGGGTTCCAGATCCGGATCCGGTTGTCTTCGCCGCCGGTCGCAACGCCTTTGCCGTCGGGCGTGAACGAGACGGTGTAAACCGGCTGGGCATGCGCCGGGAAGGTGACGAGCGACTCTTTCTTTTCGAGGTCGAAGACCTTGCTGGTCTTGTCGCGGCTGGCACTGGCCAGCCGCTTGCCGTCGGGGGAAAAGGCGATCCCGAAGATCCAGTCGGCGTGGTCTTCGATCTGGGTCAAGCAGCTTGCCGGTCTCGACCTCGAAGACGCGGATCGTCCGGTCGGCGCCGGCGGTGGCGATCTTCTTGCTGTCGGGGCTGAACGCGACCGCGAAGACGACGTCCTGGGTCTCGACGAGGTCGCGCACCGGCTTGCCGCCGCCGCCGGGCTCGGCGAGCCAGAGCTTGGCGACGCCGTAGACGCCCGGGTCGCCGCTGGCGGTGGCCAGCCACTTGCCGTCGGGGCTGTAGGCGATGTCGTAGATCCGCTCGGCCAGGCCGGTCAGCCGGCGGTCGAGCGTGCCGTCGGCCGTCTTCCAGAACGTGATTTCATGATAGCCCGACGCCGCGATCGCCGACCCGTCCCGGCTGAACTGCGAGCGCCGTGATCGGCACCGTCACGGGATACGCCGCGGGAATCGCGACCTGCTGCGTCTTGCGCAAGCAGGATCGTCCAGTCCTCGCCGGGCGAGCTGCCGTCGTACTTGGCCCCTTCCGCGACCCAGCGCTCGATGAGCGCGATCTTCTCCTTGGGCAGCGGGTCCTGCTTGTACGGCATCCGCGGCTGGCCGTCGGGCCGGATCAGCTCGACCAGGTGGCTCTCGTCGGGCTCGCCCGGCTCGAGCGTGATCCCTTCGCCCTGCTGGCCCCCCTTGGCAAGCTGGGCGAAGGTCGTCATGACGTACTTGCTTTCCGACTTGCGCGGGTTGTGGCAGGCGATGCAGTTCTCGACCAGGATCGGCGCGACGTCGCGCATGAAGCTGACCGGCTTGCCGGCTGCACGGTCGTCGACGCGGCCTTTCGCCCGGGCGCGGCTTCCGGCCGCCGGCGCCGTGCCTTTGCTGGTCGGCTGCGGCGCGTCTTGGCCGCCGGCGCGTCGTTCTTCTTGGCCTTGTCCTGGCCGTCGTCGCCTCGCACATGCCAGAGCGATAGCAAGCCGAGCGCAAAGCAGCACCGATACGCTCCGAAAAACGATCTGCCGCATCGAGGGAGGCCTCCGAGAGCAGCGGGCACTCTCACGGCTTTGCTGCCGCGGCGACAAGCGACCGGCTTCGTTCATTCTACTTGACGGCAACGACTTTGACCGCCAGCGGCGTGGCGGGAACGGAGTAGTCTTTCTTCTCGACCTGTAAGGCGAGCGCGACCTGGGCGCTGGCCGAGGCCGCGGCGGCCTTGGCGTCGGCGACGATCTTGAGCACGAAATCGGCGGCGCCCTGGCCACCGTGACCGGCTCGGCCTTGAGGCCGGCGGGCAGGCCGTTGATCTTGACGGTCACCGGGCCGTCGAACGCTCCCTTGCGGACGATCTTTCCCTTGAGCTCGAGCGGTCGCTCCCGGCTTGATCTCGACGGCCGGCGCGCGCCAGCTCGACCGCCGCCGGCGGCACGACGGTCAGCGTCACGGCGGGCAGGGCGAAGGTCCGCTCGGCGCCGGCGAACTTGCCTTTGGCCTGCAAGCCGACGGTCATCGTCGCCCAGGGCGCCGCGAGCGCGGCCTTGACCGTGACCTTTCCCTCCGTCGCCTTGTCGGCGATCGTCGCGTTGCCGATGGTCAGCCCGGGCGGCAAGGGCAGGGGCGAAATCGCCAGCGCGCCGTCGGACCCCTTGGTGCGCGTCACCTTGACCGGGATCGTCGCGCTGAAGCCATGGGCGACCTCGATCGGAGCTAGCGGGCGTGTCGAGCGTGACCGGCGTGCGCAGGGCGGGGGCGGCGACCAGGCCGTATTGCGTGATCGAGCAGGTGGGCAGAGGCGCCTGCTGGGCATAGACGACCGGCTTGAACGCGAGCCGCTCGAACGGCCCATCCGGTCCCTTGCCCGCGCCGACGAGCTTGATCGGGCAGGCGGGAAACGCGGCGTCGGCCGCCGCCGACAGCGAGAGCACGCCGGCGGTCTGGCCGGCGGCGATCGTGCCCGGCCGGCGCCGTCAGGCCCGCGGGCGGGTCGGCCACGGTCGAGCGTGATCGGCCCGCTGTAGCCCTTGCGCCGGACCGTCACGCCGACCGCGGCCGTGCCGCCGCGCGGAACGCTGACCTGCGGCTCGTTGACCTGAAGCTCGAAGTCCGGAAAGAGCGGCTCGACCACGATCCGGTAGGGAAAGCCGATGCCGCCGCGGTCTTCGAGGTCGCGCATCACGAGCGGTGATCTCGTTGGTGCCGCCCGGGATCGTGAATTCGAGCGACGGGTCGGGCAGGACGAGCGACTGCGGCCTGCTGGCCGGCGACGGACCGGGATAGCGATCGTGGTGTCGTCGGCATTCGCGAGCACCGAGCCGCCGTTGCCGAGCACGCGCAGCACGCCGTCGAGCGCCGAGCCCAGCTCCGAGGCTTGCACCTTGATTCGCAGCCGCTGCCCGGGCGTCACCGCGAGGACGAACCGATCGTCGTCGCCGGGCGGGTCGATCCGGCCGTTGAGCACGACGGGCACCGCGGCCTGAGCGGGGGAGCCGCCGGATCGGCCGGCTCGCGGAGCTCGGGATACGGCGACGCAAGCCAGCGGCGCCAGCGATTCGACGTCGCAGACTCGGGCGCCGCGCCGCCGCTCGTCACCCAGCATCGCGCTGCTGATTCGCGGCGGCCAGACCAGCTCGGTGCCAACCATCGGAGTCAAGCGTCGCCGCGGCGATCTTGACTCCCGCCAAGGTGCCGCCCCGAAGCTCCAGGCCGACCGTCTCCCCGGCGCGGCCGCCCAGCGGATAGATCTCCTCGGCCATCGGCACCGGCCCCGATCACCAGGCGATAGACCGGCCGGCCGCTCCCTGGTAGCGCGAATCGGAGAGCTCGACCACGTAATCGCCGTCGTCGGGGAGCACGGCGGTCAGCCGGGCATCGGTCAACAGGCCCGGCGAGTCGTCGGCCGAGGCGACATAGGTGCGAGTCGGCGCCAGCCGTCGTCAACCGGATCGTCGGGTCGATCCCCGAGCCGATCCGCGCACACTGCGCGTCGACGACGATCGATCTGCCCCTTCTTGCCGTGGAAGCGGAAGAAATCGACGTCATTGCCGGCGACCTGGCCCTCGACCACCAGCGGACGGACGGCAGGAGCTGGGCCGTCTCGAACGTGCTGTTGTCTTCCTTCTCGGCGACCTGCGGCAGTTGGCCGACCGCCAGCAGGAACGGGTTGGAGATCCCGTCATCGGTCTGAATCCGGATCGGATAGACGCCCACGGCCGCTCGGCCGCGACGGTCAGCTTGATCTTCCAGTTGGCCGCGTCGCTCTTGGCCTGGCCCGCCGGCGCCGGATCGATGCGAAACCCAAATGGCGCGATCAACCGAGGGTTCCCTTCGAGGTTGGCGCCGCCGATCATCACCTCAGCGGCCACACCGCGCTGTACGCCCAGCGGGCTGATCTCGCCGATCTGCGGCGGCGCGGCCGTCGCGCCTGTGCAAACGCCGAAGAGCGACGGCCAGCGCCACCCATGCGATCGACGCCGCCAAGCAGGGTTTTCCGTTCATGTCAGAAGTCTCTCTCACGCTGTTAAAACTAAGTTTAACCTCGCATGATCCCCGTGGTGCTGTCAAGGAGGCGTGCGCAGAGCCCGTTGTAGGTCGGGCTTTCCAGCCTGACGGTTTGGGAATTAACAGCGGCGCATTGACGACGGCCTTTCGATCGAATCGCTGACGACCTAGAATCAGCATGAGACGAGCCGGCGCGACTAGGCTCCAGCGGCGCGTGGTTCATGCTCTTCTTCCCCCAACGGGTGCTTGTCGCCATGCCAGCAAAACTGATTCCATCAGCATTGATTTGTATGATTGTCTCGGCGGCGTTTCTGGTTTTGTGGGCTGCCGACCTTCCTCCCGTGGTCGTCCGGCGCGATGCCTGGCTGCAGCACGACCTGCGCCGGCCGCGGGCGCCCGTGGTCGAGCCGGCGGCAAGCTCGGGTTCGACTCCCGCACCGCAGGACGCGCTGGTTCTCTTCGACGGCCGGAGCCTCGACTCCTGGCGGTCGGAGCAGGGGGGGCCGGCGCGGTGGAAGGTGGCAGACGGTTACTTTGAAGTCACACCGGGGTCCGGCGCGATCGAGACCAAGGCCAAGTTCGGTGACGTGCAGTTGCACGTCGAATGGGCCGCACCGACCCGCCGACCGGTGTCGGTCAGGATCGCGGCAACAGCGGCATCTTCTTGATGGGCGTTTACGAGCTGCAGGTCCTCGATTCGTACCACGCCGATACCTATGCCGACGGTCAGGCGGGCGCCATCTACGGTCAGTATCCGCCGCTGGCCAACGCCTCGCGCCCGCCGGGACAGTGGCAGTCGTACGACATCGCCTTCCGCCGGCCGCGGTTTGGCCCGGAGGGCAAGGTGCTCGAGCCGGCCCGCATCACGCTCATTCAGAACGGGATTCTCGTTCAAAACAACGAAGAGCTATGGGGTCAAACATCGTGGCTCGAATCACAGCCCGACGATCCCGGGCTAACGCGCGGCCCGATTCAACTTCAGGACCACGGTCACCCGGTCCGTTTTCGCAACATCTGGCTGCGCGAGTTGCCCGAGCGCCGCGCCAAGGGTGCCAGAAACACAGCGTCCTGCGACGATCACGCTTGCGGCCGACGTTCTCGATCAGTACGTGGGTCGCTACGAACTGGACACCAAGAAAAGCGGACCTCCGGCGTCGATCACGCGCGGCGAAGGTCACTTACTGCTCAAGCTCCCTCGGCGCCCGACGCCGCTGGTCATGCAGCCGGTTTCGCCGACCGAATTCATCCTGCCGCGCACCGATGCGCGGTTCACGTTTCAGAAAGACGGCTCGGGTAAGGTGACGGGCGTCCTGTTTAAGATCAGCGACGGCGAGCGGGTGCTGAGGAAGCTTGCGCCCTGACGTCTGCGACACCAACTGTCGTTCTTCCAGATTTGACTAAGTGATCCTCTGAAGAATCTGAGCTGTCGAGCGGGCCGGATAGTCGCCTTTCGCTCCGCGAAAGGATGGTTTTGAGCACTGCAGACCAAGAGAGTGTCGTCTTTCGCTCCGCGAAAGAACGTTTATCTACTGTTATGAAAATCATCCTTTCGCGGAGCGAAAGGCGACTCACGGTCTCGGCAGCACGAATGCCGCGCGACACCGGCGGCGGCATGACGGCGTCGGCCCCCTTGACGGCTTTCCAGATGATCTCGTTGAAGAGCAGATCGTCGGCGCGGTCTTCGACTTCGAGGTTTAACCGCGCCGAGACTTCGGCCATGGGCGCGCGGGGCGAGTTTCGCGCGTCGAGATCGACGCGCGCCGGCCGATGCCGATACGGCGTCACGTCGGGCTGGCCGGAAAAGGCGGCGAACATCGGCCGCGCGGCCGCGTCGAACTGCGACATCGGCTCCAGGCCCAAGATGAGCTCGATCGTGCGCAGCATTGACGAGGTACTGTAAAGCGTCGAATCGACGGAATGTCGTTTGATGTGCGGGCCGATCGCCAAGGCGACCGTTCGATGGGCATCAACGTGGTCAGAGCCGTTCTGAGCGTCGTCCTCGACCACGAAAATCGCCATCCGCGACCAGAATCGGCTCTGCGAGAGGGCTTCGACCAGCCGCCCTAACGCCAGGTCGTTGTCGCCGACGCAGGCCGTGACCGTTCGCTTGCCCGGTGACGTGCCGGAGGTGTGATCACACGGGAGTCGAAGAATGATCAGTCGCGGCATCTCGCCGGCTTTTTCGAATTCGGCCAGCTCTTGCACGAATCGCTGGGTGCGCTGGACGTCGGGATAGTCCATGTCGTAGCTGCGGAAGAAGGGGTCGAAATGACCCTGAAGGGCCTTGATCGCCGTGGTGGCAGGGTCGGTGGGCTTCGGGCCGTTGTCGACAAACTCGCCGTAGCTGCGGTAGCTGATACCCTTCTCACTGGCCTTGTCCCAGAGATAACCGCCCGCGGGGCGAGCGATGGCGTCGTGAGCTCCCTCAGCCGGATAGGGAACGCGCCGGTCGCCGCGGTAGCCCAGCGGCCAGATCCGTTCCACGAAATCAGTCGCATAAGCCCCCATGGACCACTCATGCCCGTCGGCGCTCACCTCGCTGTCGACGTAAAAGTTGTCGAGCAGCACGAACTCACGGGCCAGGGCGTGGTGGTTGGGAGTGATGGCTTCAGGGAACAGGCAAAGCTCCGGCGCGCCGTTGCCTTCCCGCATGTCGCCAAAGACCTGATCGTAAGTCCGGTTCTCTTTGACGATGTACACCACGTAGCGAATTGGCGACGGATCGCCGACCTTGGCGGGAATGGGGTTCCCTGCTGCCGGTAGGGCGCGCGCACCCCGGCGGGATCTCCCCGTTTGAGCGGGCTGCACTCGTACACGGTTTGCGAATAGAGAGCCATCTGGCGCGGGGTCGGCATCAGGATAATCGAGAGCGTTCCCTGGAACAGTCCGCCGATGTATTCGCGGGTTGTCGACAGCGTGCCCGCAGGCGCCATCGGCACGGGCCCGTCGCGGTTGGCGCGCGAGGTGGCACCTTTGCCGTTGGCCACGAAGATCTTCTTGCCGTCGCGCGACAGCCGGACCGAGGTCGGATACCAACCGGTGGGAATGAACCCCAAAGGCGCGCTCGCGCCGGCTTCTTTCACATCGACGACCGCCAGGTCGTTGGTATTGGCGTTGGCCACAAACAGCATCGACTCATCGGGCGTGAGGGCCAGTGCGCTCGGCGTACAACCCGCGGGCGCCCGCGGATCGATCGCCGTGTTGATGGTCTCGATCGGCTTGCCCTGCTCGACGTCAATCACCGTGACCGAATTGCGGTTTGCGTTCGCGACGTAGAGAATGCGCCCGCCGCGCGCCGGGAGCATCTCGTTGGGATGCTCCTCTGTTGGCCAGCTACCGGCGACCTTCATGGTTGCCAGGTCGACGATCGCGACCTTGGCTTTGCTCCAGAGACTGACGTAGAGCCGTTGGCGAGCCTCATCGAGGACCAGACCGTAGGGATAGCAATCCGTCTCGAGAGCGATCTCGTCGCGAAACTCCCCAGTATCGGCGTCGAACCGCGCCACGAAATGCCCGAACGCTGCCGCTACGTAGAGCGTTTTGCCGTCCTTGGTGAGTGCCAGGCCAGCGGGCACGCTCTGGTTTGTAGTAAGCCGCGCTCCTGATCCAGACTCTCTCGGGGGCGCCGAATTCGGGCGCCGCGGGAGTTTGAGCACGCGTTGCCCCGAGAGGAGCCCGCCGGCATGATCGAAGCGGTAGATGCAGTCGTCGAACCCGCCCCCCGCGAACAGCCTGGAGCCGTCGCTTGACCATACCAGACCGGCAAAGCTGCCTGGCAGGCTCACCCGGCCGATCACGCGGCCGTTTGTCTGACGGATCGTGACGATCTCGTGTTCGCCGTAGCCCGCGTGGAGCACGGCGAGAATCGGCTCGGTGGGGTGAACGGCGACTTGTACCGGCAGATCGCCCAGGCTGCTCTGGCGCCCGGCCGGCTTGAGCGACCAGCCGCTCGGCAAAACGACCACGCCGGCCTGGTTCATCCCCGGCCAGATGATTTGCCGATCGTTCGCCGGCGCACCGGTAGGATGCGGCAACCCAGTCTCGTTGGCGGTCGCGTGCTCGGCGGCCTTGCGCGTTTCACCTTTTTCTTGCGCCGGCGGCTGAGCCTGCCCGGCCGCCAGCCTCGGAGCTCCGCTTGCAAAGAGCGACCCACACAAAAGCGCGGTCCACAACGTGCGGTATGCCATAAGTAGTCCTTCGCGACAGTTTCAAGTCAATTATGAAATGCCAGATATCCGTGTCGATTGCAACGTCTAACCCCCGGCGATCGGTATCGGCGCGACGGCCGCGCTGATCGGTTCGATGATGGCCAACGCCGAGAAAAGTGCACTGGCGAGTGTGAGATCAAGAAGTTCGGCGTCCAAGAGCCCAAGCGCGGAGATTTTGCGGATGTGTTCATCGCTAATCGTGTAGGCCGCGTTCGCAACTTGCCACGAATATCGGCGACACGCCGACACAAGACACGAATCGGAGGCGACACCTGACGAAGCAGCCCGCGCGCGGAGCGTATTCGAATCGGGCAACGATCCCTGCGACAGCCACTGATCGACCGCCCTGGTCAGGCCAGAACCCGACATCGCCCGAGATGCCACGGCGATCGCCGCCGCTTCTTTCAAGAGGTCGGAACGGACCCCGGCACTCGTAACATTGACTTCGAGCATCTCAAGTACCCCCTCGAGCACCGCTGGCGATCGACTCAACCAGTTGAAGACCTCGGGCACAGCCGGCGCACCCAGACGCTCAAACAGGACACCTAGCCGATCGAGCAGCTCTGCTGGCGAGTGACGGGGCTGATGCTTGTATGACAAGTCATAAGCCAGTCCGGTCAGTGTCGCCAACCGACGCTCGACCCAGCCCCCAATGGGCTTCAACTCGCGAAGGAAGCGGTATTCAAGCCGCACCCGGCGCACGTCGGCGATGCGATTGATGGTGTTGAACGCGAACACGACCCCGGCCGTCTCGAGCAGGAGATCGGCGTCCCCGATACGGGCCGCGGCCGAGGCGATCCAGTCGACATCCACGCCACTTAAGGGTGAGGCGATCGTAGCATGCGCCGCGAGCGCCACGAGCAAGCTCTCGGGACGCTTACAACCGGCACGCTCGGCGCACTCGGCGATCCGCTCTGGATCCAGCGCCGGACGCCTGGGGGCGCACCCATTATTTATACTTGAGTTCTGATGTCTAAGTGTAGGGATATCTCCGTGTGCCTGTTCGTCGTGCGGAGCTCGAATTGCCTCGGCGACGGCATCGACCAAGTCGTGCGCTCTACCGTAATCGGATCCTGCAGCCTGCAGGAAGAGCAGATGCTCTGACGTTCAGTAGAAGCACTGATTAGCCGCTGAAATTGCTACGGCGATCGACTCTCGCAAGCGCCGTGTACCGGCCTCGCCGCCCCACATGAGAGACAGCCAAGCCTTCTTGAACGAAGCCTGGTACGTCGGCCGACAATGAAACGTCTCGGCGATACTTGGATGCGTCCAGATATAACGCTCGGCGAGTTGCCTGCTCGCGCGAACCAGTGCACTCGTGATCAAACTGCGCATCGTCGGCTAAACCTCCTTCGGTCAGTCGCCATGATCACGCTCACGGCGGAAATTCACGGAAAACCAAGCGCTCTTGCACGGAACGTGAGTTACAAGCCACGCAATCGTTCGATTGGCCGCGCCGCGCGGGCATCAACCCGCCGACATTCCTTTCGCGGTGCCGGCCATCTCCGGCTGAAACATCAGGGGCCCTTGCTGATTGGCGCGAAGGGACTGCCATGCCGCCCAGGCGTACAAACCCACAGCTCGCATGGCGGAGACGATCGCCAATGCGATGAACAAACCGTAGACCACATGCTCGACCTGGAGCACACCGTAGGCGGCTGCGATGGCAATGGCGAATAGCGCCTGGCGCAGCGGCTTGACCGGTGTCGTTGCCGGGTCAGGGATCATGTACAGGGTAAATACCATGAACGCCGCACTTGTCATCGGCGTCAGGGGCGCGATCCATGACGTCCCGAAGTACCAGCTCCGCAGTTGACCCTGAATGATAAACGCAACGAGCCAGATCAGAACGAGCGTTATTCGGCCCGTAAACAGCGCATGGACGATGATTCCCGTCGCCAGCACCAAGCCGGGCAGCGCCCAGTGCCCCATTCCGGTCAAGTTCTCCGTGAAGTGATACGGGGGCGCCACTCCGATCGAGGGGAATAAAAGCAGCGTGGCGACAATCCCCAGGTTTGACGGGTTGAAGATGTGCTGTGTTTTGCCGTCAGCCACAGGTGCGCGGAAAATGACCTTCGAGCAGATGGCGACGCCGACGCCAAAGATCACCGGCATCAGCCTGTCGTTGGGATACAGCAGCATCGTGACAGCCAGGCCTGGAATGATGGCAGGCGGCAGAAAGTTGAGAACGTCCGCCCACGAGCCGGCGAATCGCAGTTTGCGGTCGCTGGCTCGCGCGTCGATCCACTCCAGCAGGAATTGGAGGGCGATGGCCGTCGCTATCCCGACTAGCGGTTGGATGTGTGACTGCTCGAAGCCGAGAAACACATGGCCAATGATGTTCCAGACAATGAGTAAAATGGTGAAGTACCACAGGGCGAAATATCGACGCACGGCGCTGCGCTTGGGGTAAAACTGCAGCGTCACGTTCGCGTCGGCTGTCGTCGTCATCAAAGCTCTCTCTTCTTATCTGCCGGCCAACCGAGTCGGATGGTGTGCCAACCCGCCTTCAACTGAAAAGCTTCCTCATGTGGATTGCCGTCTGGATCCCGCCAGCGAATCTCTACGGGAGCTTCGGCGATTGTATTGAGGCCCAGGTGAACATCCGCGGCACGTTTTCCGGCATAGCCGCTGCCCCCGTCGACCTGGGCCACCCGCTTACTCCCGTCCGGCAACCGGATGGTGACTGCGGCGCCGATGGCAGGCCGGCCCGGAATTTCCTCGACCGAATGCCCGATACCCGCCTCGACGAGCGTCGCCGTTCCCTTTTCCAGAGGGAGCAATAGGTGCAGCCCCATGAAGTTGCCGGGCTTGGGACACTCATTGTGGTAAAAGTAAGACGGCTGCCATTGGTTCGAAACGGCGAAATCGAGCCGGCCGTCGGCATCCACGTCGGCCAGGGCGATGCCGCGCGTCACCATCGCCTCTGACATGGACTGGCCGTCCTGCAACATCAGTTTGGGGGCCACGTCGTAGTAGCGGCCGTCCCTGGCCCTGACGAAGAAGGCGAAAGTGTCATGGCCGCTGACGTCGTCGCCAGGCTGGAGGCTCGGCCAGAACTTCGGGTTATGCAAGAGTTGGCTGTTGCTGGTGCCAAGGCTTTGCAGTTCGGGCCACTTGTTGATTCGCCCCTTGATGAAGCCATTCGCCTGAAGCGCCTCAAGGACGCCGTCGTTGTTCAAATCTGCCAGCCGGCAATCCCACGACCAGCCACTGCGTGACAGGCCCAGTTCTTCGCTGGATTGCCTGAACGGAGCGATCCCGTCTTTCATGCGCTCGGTCTGGCCGGTGTTCAGCCAGAGGAAATGGCTCTCGGTCAGGGCCCAGCTCGACGTCAGGTTGCTCACGTAGATATCAAGCAGCCCATCGCCGTTTATGTCGCCGAAGTCCACGCCCATGCCTTTGAACGAGTCCTGGTTGATCACGCACGAGGCCGGCGTGCCCATCGTGCGCTCTCCCTGCAAGGCGACGAATTGAAAGTGGCCGGGGGTCGAGCGATTATGCAGCAGGCGATCGGGGCCGAAGTCGTTGGCAACGTAGATTTCAGGCAGCAAGTCACCGTCGAGATCAACGGGCCCGATCGCATAGCTCCAGCCGTGGGTCAGTTCCTCGGCGATCGAATCCTTCTGCTGGTCGAAGCGGACCGTCGGATGCCGGCCCGAGGTCGCGCTTGCAAACCGGAAAAATCGGAGACCACCGCCGTTGCCGGACCTCGCCAGCGAGTCATGCAAGGTTTCGGACCCCTGGGCATTCTCGTCGAGCATTCGGGAGCCGTCGGGGAGGTAATTGCCGACGATCAGATCGAGGTGCCCGTTGCCGTCCAAGTCGGCCGCAGCCGCCGTTGAGGAGTACCAGCGGTCGCCGCCCTGGATCAATTCCTGCGCTTCGAATTCGGCGGCTGATGGTAGGGTCTTCGAGTCGGCCGGCGTTCTGTGCAGATAGATGATCGGGCTACGGCCCCACTGGACGCTGAGCACATCCATCAGACCGTCCTCGTTCAAGTCGGCGATCAAGGAGGACTGAGGGCACATCGTCGCGGGGTTCCAATTGGGAAACGACGATCCTGGGTCGAGTGCGAATGTTTCGTAACGCGCCCCAGTACCAGGTACGGGACCGCAAATCACCTGGTCGGTGCGTGGATCGACCCAAACGACGTCGTTTTGCAGACCGTCGCCGTCCAGATCGCCCAGCGCCACACTCGCCCCGAGTGTGGACACGTATGCTCGGATGTGCCGCACGCTGGGGTGAACCTTGCGGACGTACTTGTACGGCGGGTGGTCGGCCACCTCGGGCAACGGCGTCCGGCTAAACCGGAAGCTGTTGACAATCTCTTCTGACTCGGCCTTGGATAATGCCCGCTCGCGAGTCATGACGTACAGGCCGATGACAATGGCCGCAGAGAGGAGCAAGGTGGCTCGGCGCCGGACCGATCCAGGCGGTCTGTTCATACTCCAAGCTCCTTTCTCAATGCCAATCGGACTGGTTCGCTTGGTCATTTAGCGGGCCGGGTTAAGGCCTGGCGGTCTGCGCCTGTTGGATCGGCGAACGGCTGGCCGCGCTTGGTCGCTCTCGCATCGGCCTGGCTTGGCTGTGGCTGTCCTTCCTGTAGTAAGAGGATGAGCGATTGCTCGAGCTCGGCCGGCTTGAATAGGTAAGGCCCGCGGCCGCTCTTGAACGCGACCTTACCGTCGCGGTCGATCAAGTAAAGCCGGCCGGGCATGCCGCTGTAGCGAGCGCCGACCGCGTCGTCAATCGTATCGACGAGCATCGGGAAGCCCAGGTCGAGCACCTTGCCGCACTTGCGGGCAACGTCGACGCGCTCGTCATAACTTTTCGGCTGCGGCGTGATGGCGCCCACACGGTCGTTGCTCTCCATCCGCCAGCCGTCGGTTGGGTGCGCCTCGCGCACGTAGACCATCACGAAGGTCGCGCGGTCCTTGTACCGCCGGTAGAGCTTTTCGAGGTTTCCCGAGTGGCTGCGGAACGGCCCGCAGGTGAAGCTGCCGAAGATCAGCACGACCGGCTTGGGGCCGACCAGCTTCGACAGCGTGATCTCGGCCTTGCCGTCGTTGGTCTTCAAGGTAAAGTCGGGCGCGCTCTCGTCGAGCTTGGGCCCCGGCTGCAGTGAGCCGATCTCCTGGCGGAACAGGCCGCGCACCAGAGTTGCCTTGGACGGCAGGCCCGAGCCGGCTGGCCTCGTCGAAGACCGTACAGTCGGCATGCTGAAGGCTTCTTGCAGGTCCGAGAGCGATAGGAAACCCAGGCCGTCACGATCGGTGTTTTTGAAGAATGCTTCCAACTCCTCGCGTGTCACCTTGCCGTTGGCGTCGCGATCGAGCCGCGAATAGACCATCGCCCCGGGAGTCGGAGTGAGTGCACTACCCGAAAAGTCAAAGTCGGCGGCCGTCAACACCGAGTCGTGGTCGCGGTCGACGCGCGCGAAACTGGCGTCGCCGCCGGGAAATTCCCCGCGCGTGATCCGCCCGTCGCCGTCGCGGTCAAACCGCTTGCGCATGGCGCTCCAGTCGTAGCGCGTTTGCGAGACAGCGGTGCGAAACCAACCGAAGCTCGCGCTCATCGGCTCGTCGTCCAGAATGGCGGCCAGCATGTCGAGCCACTCGGGATGGTCGGGCCAAGACTCCTTGAGCGCCGCGGCAATTTCGGCCGCTTCATTCGCGGGTTTCGCAACGCTCGCGGGCGGTGACGCAGGCTGAGCATCCGATTTCTTGGGGTCGTCAGCCCCGCCCAGCCCCATCACGCCGGCGCAGCAAAGAGCAAGGTGTATGGCCCGTTTTCCGAGCGATGTCGTCAACATGGTGCGAACTCTCCAGAGTGGTTAGTGTTCAGTTTGAGCAACGTCCACAGCGTGCGCCCGACCGGAGTCGGCGCAACCGGGCAGCAGCACGGCCGCCACGACCGCCATGCAGATGACGAGGAGCCAAATCGTGCCGTACACGCTCAGATCACGATCGGCAGCAGTGGAACGGATTGGGCCCGCCGCACTGATTCTTCGTGGATCAATCATCGGTCGCCTCACGATCTTTGGGTTCGCCAACTGGTCGCCAGCAGATGTCTGAGCTTACGATCTCGTCCCCGCACGGGCGCTCGGCGCACCCGCGCTCGAGACTCCGGCCGCGAGCCGGAACGTTTCTGTCGGTGCAAACCGCTCACGCCTTACCAAGCTAACGACGCGCCCAGGACGGGCGCGGGCTCTCTGCGGATGACTTGTCGCGCCGAAGCGGCGCAGCCGTTCGGCGCAGCGAATGAGGTGCAGATTCAGACGCGAGGAGGATGGAAGATCGAGGTCTTGAGGGCAGCGCCGCGCGGGGCCGGCAGATCGGCGATCCGGCCTGCACGAGAACTCGCTAGAGCGACCGCGGGCGCACCGAGCGCACCCCATTGATCAACGCTCTTCGGCACCGGGTTGGCCGTCGAGCCGGGAACCGGCATCGGGCTCGAGCAGCTCATGCCCGAACACGGGCGACGCTGCCCCGGCTCGGGTTGGCCGAGCGGCGAGCCGGCGGGGTCGTTCGGCGAAGACGCCGCCGCCACCATCAACTGGTCGAGTTGTTTCAGGCTCGCGTAACGGTCGGACTGCGAGCTGACCTGATGATTGCAACCGGCCCGTGCAGAGCGAGGTGCAAAGAGCGCGTGCAGGGCCAAGAGGGCAACCGCCCCGATGACCCACCGCGCCAGTCGCTTGCCGTGAGCTGATCTCATCGTGCCATCGCCGCCGAGCGGCTGATTCGCCCTCTCGACCGCTACGTCTATGGAACCAGTGCTTGTGACAACAGAGGCAGATTCGTCGCGAGAGTACGCAAGAAAGTTGCAAATCCACTATAGGCAATCCGCGCAGGCCGTTTCAAGCGCAGCGGGAAAAAAAGCCCGGCGACACCAGCGCGACGGCCGCGCCCGTTTCATTCCGGCATCCGGACTGGTTTCCAGTGCAAGGGCCAGTACGACTCGGCAAACTCGGTCACCTCGATCGACTGGTCCGCGGCGATGTCGCGGAAGACCTGGGTCGCCCCGCTGGTCGGCCAGTGGATCTCGACGAGCGCCAGCCGGTCTGCTCGCCCCAGGCCGATATTTTGCTCGAGAGGGTTGGCCCCGAAGTTGCTTCCCGACGTCACGTGCCGATGGGCGGTCAGCGGCTGCATTTTTTGGGCGAAGCTCTTGCGGCGGCGCGATTTCATCGTCGATTCTCCTGTCCATCGACTATGACGTGACGGCGCCGGCGAGGGAAGACAGTCGTCAAGCTCGACGGACGGCTGCTGCGCAATGGGAGAAACGCGAATTGTATGTGGTACAGCCCCCGCCTATAAGCTCCACACTCGGTCACCTCGATCGTATGCTTCATCTCGCCGTCGAGCCGGCGGGGAGGTGAGTTGTCCGGCGAGACAGGCGGAGTAGCGCGTCGGCCGCGTCTCGGGTGGCGTCGGCGCCCGGATCGCCCTGTGCCAGGCGCTCCAAGACACTTCGCGCCGCCGGGCTGCCGATGCGCTCGAGCGCTGCGATCGCGCGGAGCGATCGAAGAACCTCGGGGCCCGCGCCCGGCTCGTTCACCGTCGCGGCATGCAGCCGCTCACGAAGGAACGCGACGGCGCCTTGGGCGTTCAACGCCCACGATGCACGATAACCCTTCGGCGCATCATCCGACGCGAGGTCGGACCAGAGGCCTTCAAGTGCCTTGCCATCGAGCTGCTCGGGCGGGCGGCGATCGGCCAGGTCGGCGACGTCCCAGACCAGCGCGGTGCCGTCGCCGCCCGCGGTCACGATGGCACGCCCTTTCGGAAGGAAGGCGACCGCATATGGACCCACCGGC
The DNA here is from genome assembly GCA_963830625.1 of uncultured Isosphaeraceae bacterium. Lineage (GTDB taxonomy): Bacteria > Planctomycetota > Planctomycetia > Isosphaerales > Isosphaeraceae > CAWHMZ01. The sequence continues at coordinate 57,143 of CAWHMZ010000026.1, forward strand.
GCCACTTGAACCGCCGCAGCGGCTTGCCGGAGGCAACGTCCCAGATCCGCATCCCGGGATCCCCCCGAAAGAAGCCGCCGCTGACCGAGGCCAACATCCGGCCGTCGGGAGAGAACGCGATCGCGCTCGATGTTTCGGTGTGCCCATAGAGAGTGGCCACCTCGCGGCCCGAGGCCAGCTCCCAGACCCGGATCGGGTCGATCGGGTGGTCGCCAGTGTTCCGCTGTCCCGGCGTGCGCGGGGCCATGCACCCCACCGCTACGAGCCGGCCGTCGGGTGAGAACGCTGCACTCGCGCCGGGCCACTGAATCGGGACCGGCGCCCCCTCCTCGTTGCCGGTGATTGCATCCCAGGTCCGGACGCCGTCTTGACCGAGGGCCGTGATCCGTCGGCCATCGGCGGAATAGGCGGCGCAACACGGACCCGGCAAGGCGACGAGCAGTCGGCCTGCGGCAACATCAAAGACGTGATTATCGGCGACGGCCGTCCGGCCGTCCGGGGAGAAGACCACATGGTGGTACCGTGGGTCGATCCTTCGGCCGTCGCGCAAGAACGACGGACGGAAGTTCCGGCCGCCCAGCAGCCGATCAGGGGTTAGACGCTGCAACTCCTTCCCTGCGGCTAAATCCCAGAGCACCGGACCGCCTTCAGGATCGGATACGAACAACGTCCGGCCATCCGTCGAGATCCCCAGCGAGTCAATCATGCTCGGCTTCACGCCGATCGCGCCCAGCGACCGGCCATCGGCCGCGTCCCAGTAAAGGATCAGACCGTCGGCGTTACCCGAGGTAAATACGGTTCCGTCGACCGGCGAGACGATCATCGAGTGGATGTCGCCTGGATGTCCCGGCCGGTGATCCACTTCGCGGCCGGTTGCCACATCCCAGATCCGGGCCACTTCCTCGCCGCCCGACGAAGCCAGTGTCTTGCCGTCCGGCGAGAACGCCAGCGACGTGATGCCCCTCGAATGGCCGGCGAACCGGCGGATCTCGCGCGCGCCGGCGACGTCCCAGAGCGTGATCGGAGGGACGTCGACCAGACCGCCGTAATAACCGAGGTCCTCGAGGCCGGAGGCCAGCATTGTGCCGTCGGGCGAGAAGGCCAGGCACGACGGCTCGCGCGCCTTCCCTGCATCAAACCCCTTGTTGGCGCCGTATCCCTCCAGGTTGTCTTTTCGCTCGGGCGACGGCGGTACGGCCTGCTCTCGACCGAGCCGGGGCAGCCGCTCCTGCCCGGTGGCCGGGTCATACAGCCGGATCGTCCGGTCGCCGACCCCGGCCGCGAGCGTTTGGCCGTCGGGCGCGAACGCAAGCGACCCGATGCCGAACCCCTCGACGGCGATCTGGCGCACCTCTGCCCCACGCTCGACATTCAGCAGCCGGATCGTCGACGCCTTCGGCCCCATCATGTTGAAGCTCCGTGCCCCTTCGGCAGGGCCGGCGATCGCGAGTACGCGCCCGTCGCCCGAGAACGCCAGCTCCGCGCCGAACGGATGCTCCCTCTCGATTCGCCACCGCTCAATCAGAGTGTCGGCATCAACGACGACCAGCTTCGAAAGGTCCTTGCTAGCACGCGTCTGTCTCTGAAGTTTCGTCAGCACGGCCAATGACTTGCCGTTGGGCGAGATAACCAGGCGTTCGAGAGAGATCGCCGGCTCGAGCGCGACCCTGCGCAACTCTCGGCCGGCGGAGCTCTCGATCGCCCGAACGAACCCGCGCCCGCCCGCGAACAGCGTCGCGCCATCCGGCGAAGGCACCACTTCCCATCCGGCATCGAACGAACGGACAAGCCTGCCCGTCGCCGCGTCCCAGACCCGGACGTCTCCGCGAGCGGTCAAGAGCGTCTTGCCGTCGGGCGCGAAGAAGACGCGGAAAAACCCACTGCCGTGGCGGAATCGGGTCGTCCCCAGCCGGGCGATGGCGCCCTTGGGCAGCGGATCGCCGTAGCGATCGACGTCCGGAGTCGGAGCGCGGACCGCAGGCTCGCCGTTTTGAGGCTCTCGCTGCCGCTTTGGACCCTCAGGGCGGCCGGCGATCACGACGAGGGCCACTCCGGCACCGATCAACGAGACAGCGGCTACGATGGTCGCTGCCGTCCTGGCCGCAGTCGCGAGCGCGCTTAATCCGACTTTTACGCCCGCGCCGCGCACCGTCGCGGCGATCACCTTTGCGCGGAGTGCTTGCGGGACCTCGCTGCGCGCCTCGCCGCTCGCGGCGAGCGCTGTAGCCACTGCCATCGGGGTGACGCCGATACCGCGCCGCTCCAGGCGGCTGCGGAGCATCTCCCGCGCGCGCCACAGCCGCCCGCGCACCGTGCCGACCGGCCAGCCGAGGGCCGCCGCCGCGTCGTCGTGCGTCTGACCCTCGAAGTAGCAGAGTCGCACCGGCTCGCGGTACTTCCCTGGCAGGCGATCGACTTCGGTGCGCACGAGGGCGTGTAGATCGTACGTTTTGTCATCGGGGATGAAGGCCTCCGGCCGCGCGGCGCGTCGTTCCCGGTTGCGGCGGCGAAGCTCGCCGCGCTGCGCTTCGAGCGCCGCCAGGCGGGCAACGTGGAGCAGCCAGGGCGCCAGCGATCCATCGACGCGGATCGATCCGGCGCGGCGGTACAGGACGAGGAATGTTGCCTGAAAGGCGTCCTCGGCCGCAACCGAATCGCCGAGCACGCGGCGGCAGCAGGCGAGCACGGCCGGGCCGTGCCGAGTCAAGATCGCGTCAAAGGCCGCCTCGCTCATCTCGCCGCGGCGCGCAACGCGGTCCAGGAGCTGGGCTTCCGTCAGGCCCGCCACGGCCCCGCCGTCAAATAACCGCCCCAGGTCCTGCCCGATCGCTGTCTCGATCCTCGCCATCGATTTCCCTCCGCCGGCGCGGGATCATCGCTTCGCCCCCTCTATAATTCCCGCCAACGGGCCGGCCGATACAGTTTCTTGCGGGTTCAGCGTGGCTGGGGAATCGGTTTGAAGTTCAGCGGCCGGTACGACTCGGCAAACTCGGTCACCTCGATCGCCTGGTTGGCGGCGATGTCGCGGAAGACCTGGGTCGTCCCGCTGGTCGGCCAGTGGATCTCGAGGAGGGCCACTCGAGGGGCGCCGCCCAGGCCTATGGTTTGTTCGAGGGGGTTGGCCCCGAAGCTGCTTCCCGAGGTGACGTGCCGATGGACGGTGAGCGGCTGCTCGCCCGCGGTCACGACTTTGATGCGCGCACCGATGGCCGCCCGGTTCGTCTTCTTGCCGGTGAGCTTGAGTGTCAGCCAGTGATTTCCCTGGCCGGGGTTCTGAAACAGGACGTTGTGATACTTGTCGCCGTTGTTGGCCCCGCCGGTCTCCATGAAGATGTCGATGTCGCCGTCGCGATCCCAATCGCCGCACGCGACTGCGTGCCCCTTTTGCAAATGACCGGTGCCGCTCGAGGCCGTGATCTCGGCAAACCGCTGGCCGCCGACGTTCTTGAACATACGGTTGGGGACCAGAACGGACAGTTGGGGGCCGCCGGTTGCCAGGTAGATGTCGAGCCAGCCGTCGTTGTCGAAGTCGGCGAAGTTGCTGCCCATGGTTGCAAACGTACTGTCGAGGCCGGCTGCCGCGACCACGTTTTCGAAGCGTTTGCCTTTCAAGTTGCGAAACAGCCGGTTGGAATAGCGGGCATGCGCCTGGCCCATCAATCCCCTGACGACGTCGGCCACAGTATAGTCGTAGCTCGTGGCGAAGATGTCGAGCCAGCCGTCGTTGTCGTAGTCCCACGCCCAGCATGAAAAGCCGTTACGGGGCCCGTCGATGTCGAGCTCCGAGCTGACATCGGTGAACGTGCCGTTGCGATTGTTGTGATACAGCCGGCCGACCCCTGCAAGGTTATTGAGAAACAGGTCGGGGTAATCGTCGTTGTCAAAATCGATCCACGTGCATCCCTTGCACCAAAGTTGGGGCTCGTTCGGCAGCCGCGCTGCCGCCGCGACTTCTTCGAACGTGCCGTCGCCACGGTTGTGATAGAGCCGATGGGGCTGTCGCTCGCAGGCAACGAACAGATCGAGCCAGCCGTCGTTGTCGTAGTCGGCCCACGCTGCGGCGTTGCAGTTGACCGGCGTTGCCACCCCGGCTCGCACGCTGACGTCAGTGAAGTGTCCGCCGGAGTTGTTCAACAGCGACGGTCTGACCGGCCACTTGATCCAAGCGCCGCGCGGCACGAAGACATCCATCCACCCGTCGTTGTCGTAATCAGCCTGATAGCAGACCAGAGCCCAGCCGAGTTGGCCGGTCAGGCCCGCGGCCTTCGAATAGTCTTCGAACGTCCCGTCACCCTTGTTGCGGTAGTACGCCATTTCCTGCGTCGGATCGAACGCCGAGATCACGATGTCGAGCAGGCCGTCGCTGTCAAAATCTTCCATGATGGCGCCGCCAGCCTGGTTCAAGCGACTGACGCCGGCCAACTGGCCGACATCGCGGAACCGGCCAATGTCGAGCTCAGAGTGGAAGAAGCGCGCCAGATCGAGTCGAAACCGAGGGTCGACGCGGTCGGGATATTCGCCCAGGGTCATATGGGCGAGGTTCAAGAGCCAGCGAATCTCGAGATCGGCGGGGTAAATCTCGAGGTATTCGCTGAAGTGCTTGATCGCGAGCCGTGACCCGCGGGGGTTGGTGTGCACGGCCGCCGGCGATATCGGCAAGATGCACGAGCTCTCGCCCCGGCACATGATGCAGTTGTCGTTTTCGCCGCGCCGTAGCCCCATTACTCCCTGTTGTATCGTCAGTGTGCCCAGCACGAGTGGCCCGTAGATCGGGTCCTGCTCGAGCGACGGTCGGAAATCTTCTAATACCTTGTAGGCTTTCTCGGCCTCGCCCTCCGTCGACAGGAGCGAGGCTTTCCTGATGACGAGCGCGATCCGCTTTTCGGCGGCAACATTCCCTTCGGCCAATGACCGGTCGATCGCCTCGACGCCGCGGTAACCGGCGCCGCGGCAGATCTGGGCGATCTCTTCGAGAGTCGCCTCCGGCGGCCAGCCGCCGATCGTACCACCCAGGTCGATCACGCCCCCCAGGTTGTCGGCGGGCACGCGCATGGCAAAACGGGGAAGGTTCTTGGGCCTGAAATTCTCCGGCAGGGGCGCTTTCGCGCCGACCCATCCTCCCGCGTAGCGCGGCGCCAACCACGAGGCGGCAGCCAGGACCGCCGCCAAGATGATCAAAGTCGCAAGCCCCACCAACCGCCGGCGCACCTTCAACCCGCCGCGACGACCGATCACGGGTGAATCTCCCAAAGAGCGAGTTTGATCACATTGTTATGCGAATGATCGTCGGTGCCGGCGCGCGACCCTGGGCCCTATCTTTTCTAGTCCATGCCTAACGTATTCGTGGGCAAGAGGAATTGTCAATCAATTCGTCGGCCGGCCGCACGGCGGCGAGAGTCGGCGGGAAGGGGGGCGCGGTTACCGAGGTTTGGTCGAAGTTTTGCCGCGCAGGCGCGATTTCCCGGACGATGGACGGGGTGTGTGCCGGTATCCGAGTTGTCAAATCGCACGATTTGGCTCAAAATAGTGTATGTGTGCGAACCGACGACTAGAACCGCGGCGCTCGTTGACGACTGGGAGAGCGCCGGCGGCTGATCCCTACGCCAGGAGTATTCAAGTGCCTTCGAGCAACCCCGTTTTTTCCAAGGACCTTTTCCCCGGCTACGAGCAGGTTTACGGTGCGGCCAAGAGCACCACGGCGACGGTGCAGGGGACCGCGCTCAAGACGCTCGGGCTGACGGCGATTCTGGGGGTGACTGCAGCGTGGTCGTGGCAGGCCACCGCGGCCGGCTCGTTGGCCACCGGGGTCCTCGCAATCTCGGGGATCGCCGGGTTCATCGTCGCCATGATCACGGTCGCCAAGCCGACGGCCGCACCCTGGACGGCACCGATCTACGCGGCCATCGAGGGAGTCTTCCTGGGGGCCGTCTCGCAGGCCATCGAGCTGAGGTACGGCGGCGAAGATAGCATCGCCCAGGGCATTGCGGCGCAGGCCGTCTCGCTCACGCTCGGCGTGCTTTGCGTGATGCTGTTTTTGTATGCAACCCGAATCATCCGCGTGACGCAGCAACTGACGATGGCCATCGTGGCGGCCACCGGCGCACTGTGCCTGTTCTACCTGGTCTCGATCGTCCTGCGGCTTTTTCACGTCGATATACCGTTCCTCCACAGCTCGAGCCCGCTGGGGATCGGATTTAGCCTGTTCGTGGTGGGGTTGGCCGCGTTCAACCTCTTGCTCGACTTCAATTTCATCGAAAACGCCGAGCACGCCCATGCTCCCAAGTACATGGAATGGTACGGCGCCTTTGGGCTCATGGTCACCTTGATCTGGCTGTACCTCGAAGTGCTCCGGCTGCTCATGAAGCTGGCAGACAATCGCCGGTAAGTCGCGCTGGTTTGCGAGCCGCTCGCGGTTGCAGGCGCATGTGGCGCGTGCCATCGCTTGCTTGCGGGCGCATTCCCCGTGCGGTAGCCTCGTGGCAGGCGCGCGCCGCGTGTTGTGACTTCGCGGCGGCGGCGCTCTAGCGAGGCGAAAGAGCAGAGGGAGGCGAGACGATGAGCCAGCGCAAGCTGAGAGTGGGGATGGTGGGCGGGGGCGGGCCGGCCAACTTCTTCGGTGCGCCCCACCGCCGGGCGATCTTGATGGATAACTCGGCCGAGCTCACGGCCGGCGCGCTGCGCAGCAGGCCCGACGAGTCGCTGGCGGCAGCCCGCGAGCTATTTATCCCGCGCGGATACGGCGACTGGGAGGCAATGATCAAGGCCGAGCTGGCCTTGCCCGAAGCAGAACGAATCGATTACATCACGATCGTCACTCCCAACGACGCCCACTTCGGCCCGGCCGACGCTGCAGCCGCGGCCGGCATCGGGGTCCTGTGCGAGAAGCCGCTCACGACCACGCTCGACGAAGCCCAGCGCCTGCATGCCCGGGTCCGCTCCAAGAACGCGCCGTTTATTGTCGCCTATACGTACACCGGCTTCCCGATGGTGATGCTGGCGCGCGAGCTGGTGCATCAGGGCGAAATCGGCGAGATTCGCAAGGTCGAGGCGTGGTATCCGCAAGGCTGGCTCGCCACCAAGCTCGAGGCCGAAAACCAGAAGCAGGCATCATGGCGCGTTGACCCGTCCAAGGCGGGCGCCTCGGGCTGCGGCGGCGACATCGGCACGCACGCCTACGAGTTTGTCAGGTTCGTGGCCGGCCTGTCGGCCGTCCGGCTGCGGGCGCGGCTCAAGACGTTTGTCCCCGGCCGCGCCCTCGACGACGATTTCACCGTCCTCGCCGAGCTCCATAACGGCGCGATCGCCACGATTACCGCCTCGCAAGTGACCATCGGCGCCCAGAACGACAACGGCTTTCGCGCGGTCGGCACCACGGGCACGCTCGAGTGGTCGATCACCGATCACACGGTGCTCAAGCATTACGCCGGAGGCCAGCCGCTCAAGCTGTATCGCCAGGGCGCTGAGTATGGGTACTTTCCCGCGTCGATCAAGCCGTATCTCCGGCTGCCGGCGGGGCACCCTGAAGGTTTCCACGAAGCCCTGGCCAACCTGCACCGCACCCTGGAATGGACCATTCGCGGTCGCCGGGGCGAAAAAGTTCCCAAGCCCTTCGAACATCCGGGAATCGGCGATGGCGTGGCCGGCATGGCGTTCATCGAGGCAGCCGTCGCCAGCTCGAAACGCGACGGCGAATGGATCGAGGTTCCCAAGGCCGGATGAGGTCACTGGCGTGAAAGACGCTCTGGTGCGGTTCAGCGTGGCGATCGGCGGCGAGCTGCTGCGGCGCTTTGATCAGTACCGCGAGCTGCACCGATACCCTAATCGCAGTGAGGCCGTCAGGGGCCTGATGCGCGCGGCCCTGATCGAAGAGACGATCGCCCACGACGAGAGCGAGGCGATGGGGGTCGTCACTCTGATCTACGACCATCACGTCTCACGGATCGGGCGCCGGCTGACCGATCTTCAGCATCATCATCTCGACCGGGTCGTGACCACGACCCACGTGCACTTAGACGAAAAGCGCTGCCTTGAAGTGATCTTGCTCCGCGGACCGGTGCGCCAGATTCGTGACCTGGCCGACGACTTGATCGGCACCAAGGGCGTCGAGGCCGGCCGCCTGGTTCTCTCGTCGGCGCAGCCTGTAACCGACCAAGGCGCGGCGCCGGCGCATTCGCATTCCCACGGGCACGATCATCATCACGGCCACGGTCACGACCACCCCCGCAATCACCGCCGCGCCGGCGGGCGATCGTGACACGAGGAGCTCCGGCTCCACGAGGATCCTCGGACCCAGCGATGAGCGACCCCATTCTCCCACAAGACCTCACGAAAGGAGTATCAGGGGCGCCCGGGAGCCGCGGCGTTTCGATGATCGGGCGACGTCGCTCGGGCCGGAGCCGGAAGCGGAAGATGCCACTTCGGCCACTGTGCCGCCCGCCGCGGGCAGCGCCGAACCGACCGAAAGGCCGCCAGCCCTGGGCGAGACCATGGCCGGCCATCTCCGATTGGACTCTTCCCGGCCAAATCGCCCGAGCATCCGAGCGACGGTGCCTGGATCGCCGATCAAGGGGTTGTGCGCTCCTTCGGCGGATTATTCGTTGATCCGGAAGATCGCCAGCGGCGGCATGGGCGTGGTCTATCTGGCGCGGCAGGAGAGCCTGCGCCGCACGGTCGCCCTCAAGACGATCCTGACCGGCGATCAGGCATCAACCGAGGAGATCCAGCGCTTCCGCCGGGAAGCCGAGGCGGCTGCCCAGCTCGACCACTCGGGCATCGTGCCCATCTTCGAGGTGGGGGAGCACGCGGGCCAGCACTACTTCTCGATGGGCTACGTGGAAGGGGGCAGCCTGGCGGATCGGATCAAGCACGGTCCGTTGCCTCTCGCGGCAGGCCGGCGAGCTCGTCAGGCAGGTGGCCGAGGCCGTGGCGTACGCACACCAGCAGGGCGTCATCCACCGCGATCTCAAGCCCAGCAACATCCTGCTCGACCGCGACGGACATCCCAAGGTCAGCGACTTCGGCCTGGCCAAGCAGGTGCGCGGGCTCAGTCAACTGACGGTGACCGGGCCAGGTCCTGGGCACCCCCAGCTTACATGGCGCCGGAACAGGCCGCCGGCAAGACCGACGAGGTCGGCCCCGCAGCCGATATCTATTCCCTGGGCGCCCTCTTGTACTGCCTGGTCACGGGCCGGCCCCCCTTTCAGGCGGCCACTCCCATCGAGACCCTGCGACAAGTCGTCGAGCAAGAGCCCGTGCCGCCCCGGCAATTGAATGGCGCCGTCAGCCGCGACCTGGAAACCATCTGCCTGAAGTGCTTGCAGAAAGAACCGAGCAAGCGTTACGACAGTGCCTCGTCGCTGGCCGACGACCTGCGGCGGTTCCTGGCCGAGGAGCCGATTCTGGCACGGCCGGTCGGCAGCGTCGAGCGACTGGTGCGGTGGTGCCGCCGCAACCGGGCGGTGGCCGCACTGGCCGGCGGCATCGCGCTGGCACTGTTCCTGGGCATCCTGGCAACGTCGTGTCTGTCCATCTTGTGGCGGCGGGCAGCGCACATCGCCCAGGCCAACGAAGCGCGGGCCAACCGGCGCAAGAACTGAGCGAGGGTCGCTTGTACGTGGCGGAGATCACGCTGGCCCAGCACGACTGGGAGAAGGGCCAGATGGCGACGCTGCAAAGACGGCTCGATTCCCTGCGCCCCCAGGCTGCCGACGCCCGGGACCTGCGCGGCTTCGAGTGGTACTACCTCGAGCGCCTCTGTCACCTGGAGCTCCGCACGCTCCGCGGACACACCGAGCCCGTGCGCGGCGTGGCCTTCAGCCCCGATGGGCGGCATCTCGCCTCGGCCGGCGGGCAATACGGCAAGCCGGGTACGATCATGATCTGGGACGCGGCCACCGGAGAAGCGATCCGCTCGTGGGCCGGCCACACCCGGGGCACGACCTGTGTCGCCTTCAGCCCCGATGGGACGCGCCTCGCCTCCGCCGCGGGAGAGCGTTACGACCAACCCGGTGAGGTCAAGCTCTGGGACCCGGCGACGGGCCGGCAGCTCCTCTGCCTGCAGGGCCAGACCTTCCCTGCCTGGAGCGTGGCCTTCAGCCCGGATGGCCGACGACTGGCGGCGGCCTGCGGAGGAACTTCCGGAGGAAGGCTGATCGGGGAAGTCCTCCTCTGGGACCTGGGCGCTGGCAGCCCGAGTCCTCCGCCTGAGCGGCCACAAGGGCGTGGTTCGAAGCGTGGCCTTCAGCCCCGACGGCCGCTGGCTCGCCTCGGCCGACACATTCGGGCACCGTGAAGGTCTGGAATGCCTCACAGCGCCGACGAGGTCGTGACGCTCCGCGGCCGCATGGGTGATGTTTCGAGCGTGACCTTCAGCCCCGACGGCCGGCTACTCGCCGCCGGCAGCATGGACGGGGGCATCCGAGTCTGGGATGCCAAGCTCTGGAAGGCGCACCCGCCCCCACGGCAGGATCCCCTCTTCACGCTCCACCAGACGAGTTCTGTTTTGAGCGTCTCGTTCGGTCCCGACAGCCGGCGGCTCGCCGCCGGTTACGACGATCACCTGGTGCGCGTCTGGGACACGAGCACCCAGGCGCGAGAGCCTGACCTTGCGCGGTCATGCGGATGCGGTCTTCGGCGTAACTTTCAGCCCGGACGGCTGGCGGCTGGCTACCGCCGGCAGAGACCGGACCGTCAAGATCTGGGACGCGACCACGGATCGAGAAACGCTCGCCCTGCGCCCTCCTGGGGTCACGAGCGTTGGGGTTGCGAGCATTGCCTTCAGTCCCGACGGCCGGTGGTTGGCCTCCGCCTATCAAGACCTGGCGGTCCGGATCTGGGACACGACGAGCGCCTCGGTGGCCCGGACCTTGCGCGGTCACACCAGCCAGGTCAACCGAGTCGCGTTCAGTGCCGACAGCCGGTTCTTGGCCTCCGCCGGTATGGATCGAACCATCAGGATCTGGGACCCGGCGACGGGAGACCTGCTCCGCACTCTGGAAGGATTCAAGTCCCCTGTGTGGGGCGTGGCATTTGCTCCGAACCGTCGGTGGTTGGCATGCAGCAGTGGAGAGGAAACGACGGGGACGGTCCAGGTCTGGGACCTCGCCGCGCCCGAGGGGGTGCTTGCTCTGCCCCGGCTCAGCGACGCTTCCGCTCAGGGACGATTCTCCGAGGTCGGGTTCAGCCCCGATGGCCGGTGGCTCGCGGCCGGCTGCGACGACGCAACGGTGCGGGTCTGGGACATGGTCGCAGGATCGGAGGCGCGCACGTTACGCGGCCACACGGCCCGTGTCGGGAGCGTGGCATTTTCCCCCGACGAGCCGGTGCCTCGCCTCCGCCAGCGACGACAAGACAGTGAAGCTCTGGGACCTGGCCACGGGCAAGGAGATCGTCACCTTGGCCGGCCACACCGAGCGGGTCCGGAGCGTGGCCTTCTCCCCCGACGGCCGGCGCCTTGCATCCTCCGGTAACGATCTCGCGGTGAAGCTCTGGGGCGTCCGCGAGGCCCAGGAGGTATTCACCATCCCGGTGCACTGGACCGAGGCCAGCGTGGCCTTTCATCCCGACGGCCGTCAGCTCGCCGTCAGCGGTGGCTCGTCCGCCGATCATACGCTTGCGATCTGGGATGCAAGAACGCTCACGCCCGAGCTCGGCGATCAACTCGAGGCTCAGAGCCGGATTTCGTTCTTGTTCGCTCGGCCGTTGTCCTCCCAGCAGGTGCGGGCGTGCCTGGACCGCGACTCGTCCCTGCGCTTGTCCGTGCGGAAGCGAGCTCTGGCGCTCGTGGACGCGTACGAGCGAAGCTGCGGCGCCGAGGCCGATGACCTGATCGGCATCGTTTTGAATCCGGCAGTTGCAGACACCCAGCCTTCGCCGCCGCCGCAGTTCCGGACACCCACCCTCGATACCGCGCCTGCGCGGTCCGCGAGACGGCGGTTCCGCTGCGGCGGAAACACGTCGGGTTGCGCGTGTTTTCAGGGCTCGAGCGATTTCGCGACGCGTGTCGCCTGTGCGCCTTGTTCCGGGAACATTACCTTCCGCGCCCATAGATGCCATCGATTTCAGCACACCGGACCGGTGGCATCTATGGCACCTATGATGGCGACGTGGCATGTATGAGGCCCATGGCTCCATCCATCGACGGGGCGCGGCAACGGCCAGTAACGTTCCGGCTGAGCGTTGCATCGTCGATGGTGCCTTGCCGTCAGACTGGAAGTCCAGAGCCATACCGGGCGGCGAGGGTCAGCCGGCGAAGTGGCAGACATCGGATGCAACCGCACTCCGATCACGCGCGGAAATCGACTCGTAAGGGCTCTGCCGTACAGGACTTGAGGCGGCTTCGCCGAAGGCCCTGGCGGCAGGAAACCGTTGGCGGAACCTGCCACTGTCTGCCACTGTCTGCCACTTTTGGACCATCATTTCCCGAGGCGCCGCAGCCAGGTTTGCGTCGCAAGGCTCAAGATTCCGATGATTCCTGCGATTCGAGAAGCCAAAGCGCCGTCGGCAGTGCTTTCTGGAACGGCGGATCGAGCCGCGACGATTCCAGCGCGGTGGCGATGCGCCGGGCAGGGTCGAGCTCGGGCGCGTCGATCATCGAGGGCAAGCAGCAGACGTGCGGCGGCATCGGCCTCGACGACCACAATCGGCGACTCTGGGACGGGGCGGTGGATCTGGAACTTCTCGGTGGTCGCTCGAGCCGCTGCGCCGGGCCTTGATGGTCACGGTCTCGATCTGCGGCACCGCGCGTGAGCCCGCTGGCGCCGGCCGCGTCAAAATCCGAACCGAGGTCTCACCGTGCGGCCTGGCGAATTGCGCTTCCAGAACGCTATCGGTGCCGGCGGCCGCCGTCGTGGGCCGGCCTCGCTGTTGCCAGCCAAGTTGGCCGGCGAGCCATGCCGCCAGCCAGATGGCCAGCCTCGGCGCCGGCGGGGTCAGGCGACAGGGCCTCGATCTCCACGGAGTCGATGGCCTGTAAGCTCTCAATACCTTGGGGCCCATCGAAGAACTGCGCGACCAGCTCGCGCCACCGCGCCAGGCCGAACCAGGCACTGTCGCGGCTGGACGGGCAGAGGGTCGGGTCGAGGCCCAGCCGGAGCGCACCGGCGGGCGCGGCCGGGTCGGGCAGGTCGAGGATCAGCCGCGAGCACTCGTCGGCCAGGTCGCGGAAGAGCGGCTCGTGCTCGCGCGGGTCGCCGGTCCACCAGAGCACCATCGGCAGGTCGGCCTCGAGCAAGCGGACGGACCGCGCCGGGCACCAGGTCGATGGCGCTCGGCCCGGCGCGGAGCACGATCCGCTCGGAGCAGACCTGGGGCAGCCCCGGCGCCGGCAGGTGGCAGAGCGCCGAGACCTCGGCCCTGATGCGCCGGTCGGCGTCCTCTGACCCGCAGCACCACGATCGTCCGGCAGGGATACCGCGTCGATCACCGTTTCGAGCACCGGTCCCGGCGCTGCGCTGGTCGCCGGACAGGCAGTCGACGACCAGGTTGGCCAGCACGATGCGGGTGACGGGCGGGCTCTCGAGCTCGGCGCCGCCCGATCTGCTCGGCCGCCGGCCCCCACAGGTTGACGAGCTCGGTCTCGATGTCGGGAAGATCGACGGGGATCCCCTGGCCTTCGAGGAAGGATCGTCAGCGGTTCGGGCATGGCGAGGCCTCCGTATTTGGGTGCGGCCGGTCACAGCCTCCGCCAGCGGGCATCGTCCGCGCGATCAGGGCGTCGGCCTCTTCGGGCCCCCAGCTTCCGGCCGCGTACGTGACCGGCGGCGGGGCGTCGGGCTGCTGCCAGGCGTCGAGGATCGCCGTGATGAACCGCCAGGCGCTCTCGACCTCGTCGGTGCGGGTGTACAGCGTGGGATCGCCGAGCATCACGTCCAGGAGCAGCCGCTCGTAGGCTTCGGGCGGCGGGACGGCGAACGCGGTGCCGTAGCGGAAGTCCATGCGCACTTCCTGGAGCCGCCGCCGCGAGCCGGGAACCTTGGCCTCGAAGGTCAGGCTTGCTCCCTCGTTGGGCTGGATCCGCAAGACGAGCTGGTTGGCGCCGCTTGCGCCGTCGAGCTCGGGCTCGAACAGCTCGGTCGGCGGCCGGTGGAACTGGATGGCGATCTCGGTGGCCCGCTTGGGCAGGCGCTTGCCGGTGCGCAGATAGAACGGCACGCCGGCCCACCGCCAGTTGTTCAGCTCCAGCCGCATGGCGACATAGGTGTCGGTCTTCGAGTCGCGGGCACTCCTTTCTCCTGGAGGTAGCCGGGAACTTCGCTTCCCTGGATCGACCCGGCCGTGTACTGGGCGCGCACGACGTTGGCGAAAACGTCGTCCGGCCGCCAGCGGGGCAGGGCCTGCGAGCACCTTGACCTTTTCGTTGCGGACGGCGTCGGCCGAGAGGTCGACCGGCGGCTCCATCGCCACCAGGCAAAGCAGCTGCATCATGTGGTTCTGGACCATGTCGCGGATCGTGCCCGCGGTGTCGTAATAGGCGCCGCGGCCGCCGGCCATGCCGACCTCCTCGGCCACCGTGATCTGCACCGAGTCGCACGTACCGCCGGTTCCAGACCGGCTCGAAGATCGTGTTGCCGAACCGCAGGGCGAGGATGTTCTGGACGGTCTCCTTGCCGAGGTAATGGTCGATGCGATAGATCTGGCTCTCGTCGAGCACGGCCGAGATCTCGCGGTTCAGCGCCCGTGCGCTATCGAGGTCGTGGCCGAACGGCTTCTCGATGACGACCCGGCTCCAGGGGCTCTCCTGGTAGCTCGGGTAGATCAGCCCCGCCTCGCCGAGCCGGGCGATGATCGTGGCGAAGAACTCGGGTGAGACGGCCAGGTAAAAGACCCGGTTGCCGCGCGTGCCCAGGGTCTGGTCCACCCGGTCGAGTGTCTCTTTGAGCTGCCGGTATGAAGCCGGGTCGTCGAATGTCCCGGGCGAAAAGACGATGCGGCTGGCGAACTGAGACCATAGCTCGGCAAAGTCGGCCCCGCCGCTCTTGGCCAGTGTCTTCTCGTATTCGGCGCGGAGGTCGTCGTCGGTCCAGTCGCGGCGGGCGAAGCCGACGATGGCATACTCGGAAGGGAGGTTTCCCGCCGCGGGCCAGCTGAAAGAGCGCGGGCACCAGCTTGCGATGGGCCAGGTCGCCGGTCGCGCCGAAAAGGACGACGGCGCATGGGTCTGACCCGCTCGTGCGGGGCAGGGCCTCGCGCAGCGGGTTGGTCTCGGGCGTCGCGTTTGATTCGGGCATCGGCTGCGCTCTCGAGGTTGGTGGCAAAAAAAGGCCGCGACCGGTAGCATGCCGGCCTAGGTGGAGATTCTAGACGGTCGCCGCCGCTGAGGCCACAACCTCCACCAGCCAGTTGCCGAGGAACAGAGCGATCAGAGCATAAGAGAAGATCGCCTGCCAGCGCAGGCCAAGCACCGCATGTTCCGGCCGGCGCAGGGCGATCAGCCGATACGGAACCTGGAGCAAGATCACAAGAGCCACGAGCGGCCCAAGCCGATGGCTGTGCCATGACGCCCGGTAGTCTCCTGCGGCCAGATGAATGATCGAGCGCGTGAGGCCGCAACCCGGACATTTGAAGCCGAACCAGTTTCTTGAAACGCACGTCTGCGGCAGCGGCAGCCCGGGCAAGCCGCGCACGGCGATGCTTCCGTCGGGCAGCTCACGGAGCGCAAAGGCAAGCACGCAGACCGCGCACGCCACCGCCAGCACTTCGCGGTGACAATGGCTAGCAGTGGGACCGTGCGACCGAGGATCGCCCGTTGCAAGCTTGCGTCGGCAGTGACTCATTACGGTAACAATGCGCGAACGATCTGACCGGAGCAAGTCGTGTCTTCGTCTCCCGCTCATGGTGAATGTTGCCATTAATCACCAACACAAATTATTCGCTATTTTTTTGGTTGACTTCGTAATCTTCGCCGTCATGATGGCGGCCTGATCAGGGACGGGCTGGAATGCGATCGACCAGCACTAACGTTGCCCAGGGCCGGGCGATGGTGATTTCAACCATTCAATGAGTTGACAACCAATCATGTCTCTCACCGGCCGTTCTTGGCTGATTGCGGCGTTCTTGGCGACGGTTGGGGGCGGCGCCCAGGGCGGTACGGTCCTCACGTTCGAGGGGCTCAAGAACTTTGAAGGGGTCGCCAACTACTACAACGGCGGCAAAGGGAGCCAGGGGACTGGGCCCGGGCCAAGCTACGGCGTGACCTTCAGCTCGTTTGGACTGGCCTATATTCCTGGACAAGCAAGCGGCAAGGTCACACCGTATCCGAACGATCCTTCGCCGCCGACGGTTCTTCTGTTGCACGACCCCAGCGGCCAGACTCCCGCGGGCAGGCCCGACTCGATGACCATGAACGTGTCGGGCGGGTTCATGAGCTCCCTGAGCTTCTATTATATCGCGATCGATATCGAGCCTTTGGTGGAGATCTTCAGCGGGGCAAACGGCACGGGCACGGTCTTGGGTCAAGAGTCGTTTGCCACCACGCCCCAGATATTCGCCAATGGACCCGTGACGATCGCGTTTTCCGGCACGGCCGAGTCGGTGGTCTTCTACGCCGGCGACGACCAACTGGTCCTGGACAACATCTCGTTCCAGAGCGTGCCCGAGCCTTCGAGCTGGGTGAGTCTGCTCTTGGGTTCTGCCGGCGTGTGCTTGATCTGGAATCGCCGCCGGGCCAGAGGAGCCAACCGCTATAGCCCGCGAAAGGGACCGGCCATGTGTCGTACAGGGAAGAGTTGCTTGGTCGCGGCGCTTTTGATTTCGTGCGGGGGCCCTCTCCAGGCGGGGACGATCCTCACGTTCGAAGGCCTGCAGAGTTTCGAGCAGGTCGCCGACTACTACGACGGGGGCACCGGCAGCTTCGGCAGCGGGCCCGGGCCGTATTACGGCATCACGTTCAGCTCGTACGGCCTGGCCTACATACCCAGCACGCCGTTTGCTGGCGACCCCTCGCCGCCGACGGTGCTTCTGATGTTTAATCCCTCGAACCCCTTTGGGCCTGGTTATCCGATCTCGGTCACGATGAACTCCGTGGGAGGCTTCTCGCAGGCCCTGAGCTTCTACGACATCGTCAACAGCATGCCCGGCTCGGTGGAGATCTTTAGCGGCCCCAACGGCACGGGGACGATGCTGGCCGACCGAACGTTGCCCCTGACGGCCACGGCGACCTTCTCCGGGGAGATTACTGTTCCGTTTTCGGGAACGGCGTATTCGGCGGTCTTCACGGGGCCGGATGATCTCATGGCCCTCGACAACATCACATTCGTTGCGCTCAATGTGCCCGAGCCGTCGAGCTGGGTACCGCTCTTCTTCGGTCTCGGAAGTTCGTATCTGCTCTTCAAGCGGCGGCGCAACAAACGGTCGGGCTCTTAAGGTCCGCGCCGTCTGGCCGTCTGCAATCGTGACCATGTTCCACCTGGCGCCGGCGCGCCGATAGGGCGGCAGGTGCCGGTGCGCGCCCATCGTTTCAATCACGTTCTTGCTCGATGCACCCCTCAATCGAAAGGAAGTGCCCACGATGACACCGTCGACTGTCTCTGAGCTTCGCGCCTCTCGAGTCGCCCGCCGCCGGCTGGCACCGCGAGCGAACCCTCGGCTCCCTCGTCCCGTGTTCCTGGAACGGCTCGAGGATCGCACGCTCCTCTCGGGATCGGCCACCCTGGATATCACCAACAGCACGGGCGTCTTGACGTACGAGGCCTCCACGGGCGTGACGAACAACCTGACCGTGAGTTATGTCGCCGCCACCTCCACCGCCAGCTCGAAGTACACTTTCACCGACACGGGCGAGACGATCACGCTGGGATCTGGGGCCAGAGCGGACGGGTGGACCGGCAGCGGCACGCATACGGTCACGGGCGCCGGGACGGATGTCAAGTCGATCTCGATCAACACGCTCGACGGCAACGACTCGGTCGCGATCCAAAGCTCAGGCGCGACCGCCGCCGTCGCCTTTACCAATCAAGCGGGAAACGCCGATACGGTCACGCTGGGCGGCACTGCCAACGGCGCCCAGAGCTTGGGCGGTAACATCACGATCTCCAACGCCGCCGGGACGACGGCGCTCACCGTCAACGACTCGGCCGACACCAAGGCACAGACCCCGTTGCTCTCCGACGGCCAGCTCGCCAACATCGAGCCGTACTTGATCACGTTCGGCTCGGCGAATTTGTCGTCGCTGGCGATCGAAGGGGCGAGCAGCCTGGGCACGCTCAACGTCAATGCCAACGACCAGGGACCGGTCTCGGTGGTGGGTGGCGCGACCACGGGGTCGGGGACGATCTCGATCGGCAGCAATGCGCCGATCGTTTATTCGAGTTTTCTGGCCGTGAACATTACCGACGCGGCCGATCTTCCGCTCACGCAAGTGAACCAGACTGTGACCACGTCGACAGGTGACACGCCGACTGAAGGCAAGGCGTTCACCTTCCTCACGACCACCTTTGCCTACGCCGACGTGCAGGCGAAGACGTCGAGCTTCATCGCCTCGATTAACTGGGGCGACGGCACGCTCCCCGTGGCCGGCTCGATCACCGCGGAGGGAGCGGGTCAGTTTCAAGTGAGCGCGTCTCATACGTATACACTGGCCGGCACGTATCCCGTCGTGACCACAATCACCGATATCGCCAGCACGACCGACAGCCTCACCTATGCGGGAATTCCGGTCACCATCTCCAATTTGCCGAGCAGCGGCTTGACGACCGGCAGCGTCGCGCAGGTGAACCTCGTCTCGAACACTCCGTCGATCCCCGCGCAGATCACCGATCCGAACCTGGTGAATCCCTGGGGGATTGCTGGCGACGCCAATGGCTACGCATGGGTAGCCGATGAAGGGTCCGGAGTCGCCAGCTATGAAGGGCCGGGCGGTTCCCTACCCGAGGGGGCCTACGTCGTGATTCCGCCGGCGAGCGGCAATGGGATCGGATCGCCCGCGGGCATCGTCTACAACCCCACATTAGACTTCGCCATCGGCGGTCAGCCGACTGCCTTCCTCTATTCGACCCTTGACGGGACCATCTCGGGATGGGATGGGGTGTATCCGATCACGGGACATCCTACGGCCGTCATCGCAGTCAACAATTCGGCCTCGGGCGCGATCTACACCGGGTTGGCGATCGCCGACGACGGCGGTCAGGACCAGCTTTACGTCGCCAACTTCCACACCGGAATGGTCGAAGTCTACAGCAGCAGCTTTGCGCTGGTCAACGAATTCACCGATCCCAACCTGCCCGCCGGCTTTGCTCCGTACAACATCGCCAATATCAACGGCAATCTCTACGTAGCGTTTGCCCTGCAGAACCAGTCGGCGACGGCCGCAGTGTCTCAACTGGGCGACGGTTTCGTGGACGAGTTCACGCCCGCCGGCGCGTTGATAGAACAGCTCATCTTGCGCGCGCCGCTCAATGCTCCTTGGGGCATGGAGCTGGCCCCGTCCAACTTCGGCCAGTTCAGCGGCGACTTGCTCGTGGCCAACCAGGGCAGTGGACAGGTCGACGCGTTCAATCCCACGTCGGGCGTTTTCCTGGGCGCATTTCCCGATGCCACCGGCGCACCGATCGCCAACGACGGCCTGCACGGCTTGCTCTTCGGCGTCGGCAACTCACTTTATTTCACCGCGGGGCTCAATGGCGGCTCCGACGGTCTTTTTGGCAGCCTGGCGCCCACGCCGCCGTCGGTCGCCATCGCGCCGGCCACGCTCTCGGCCACCATCTCCAATGTCAGTGCGGTCGAGGGCCTGCCGTTCGACGGAGTCGTGACCACGTTCACCGACGCCAATATCTACGCAACGGCCGCCGATTTCACGGCGCTGGTCGAATGGGGCGACGGCACGTCCGACACCTCCGGCGATGGCAACGTGACCCTCACCCAGACCGACGGGATCGGCAGCGCGTTTCTGATCTCGGGAACCCATGTGTATACGACGCCGACAACCGGCTTTCCGCCCGATATCCTCGTCGTCACGATTTATGAGACCGACGGCGGCAGCTCGGTGCTCAACACGGTCTACGCTCGCGGTACCGCAACGGTGGCCGACGCCCCGCTGTACCCTTACAACCAGGATCTGGACCTCGTGGCCGCGGGACTCTTCGGGCCCGCGATCGAGGGCGAAGACGCATCGGGCATTGTGGCTCAGTTCATCGACACCGACCCGCTCACCTGGCCCGATACCGATGAATTCAACGGCGCGTTCGCACCGGTCATCTCCTGGGGCGACGGCAAGTCGTCGCTCGGCGTTCTCGAGGCCAACCCGGTCGCGGGCGTCTTCGACGTTATTGGCGACCACACTTACGCCAGCCCTACTCCCGACGGAATTCCCAACACGGTCTCGGTGGCGGTCAGCGACCAGTTCGGATCCAAGGCAACGGTCACCAATTACATTCCAGTGGCTGATGGCGAGATCGTCTTGACGGCGCTTGACATCAGTACCAACGATGCCACTCCGATCCAGGAGGGCAAGTCGTACAGCGGCGACGTGGCCACCTTCACGTTTTCCAATCCGAACGCGACGGCCAACAGCTTCATGGCCACGATCGACTGGGGCGACGGCAGTTCGGTCGACGCGGGCACGATCAAGGAAGACGGCGACGGCGTGTTCCACGTTTCGGGTACCCATACGTACCTCGAGGGCGATACCGATGGCAATGGAGGCGATCCCTACACGGTCGAGGTGACGGTTCTCGAGCTCGTGGGAGTCACAACCGACGGCAGTCAGAACTCAGTCACCGACGACGGCACCGCCACCGTCTGGGACTCACCCATACAGTTCACTCCGCCGAGCGCACCACTGACCAAGGACGTCACCGGCGCAACCATCATGGCGGGCACCGCTTTTACGGCGCGGCTCGGCACCATGGTCGACAGCAATCCCAACTCGATGCTCAGCGATTTCACTTCGGTTACGATCAATTGGGGTGACGGCACTCCGCTCGATACAACCACGGGCACCCTTGCACAGACGACGATGACGCCGGCTCCGTCGGGCACGATCGGCACGAATTATGCGGTGACCGGCATGCACACCTACGCCGCGGCAGGAAACTTCATGGTGACGGTCAGCATCGTCGATGGCGACGGCAGCGACCCTGGCAGCGTCACCACCGATTCGCTGGCGATCAGTGTCGGAACGCCGCCTCCGGCTCCGACGACGATCATCAATCTGACCGCGATCGGTATCGGGATCAACTTGACGGCGAACCGGTCATTCACGGCCGTGGTAGCCTCGTTCACGGCGCTCAACCTCAACGTGCTTTCGCTCACGACGTGCCTCTGCTGCGGGTACTTCGGCACCCTGATTTACTGGGGTGACGGCCAGCCGCCACAGCCCGGGCAAATCGAACCAGGGCCCAACGACGCCAACGGCAACCCGACCTTTTATGTCAGCGGGACGTACACGTACGCACAGGCTGGCGTCTACAATATCTCGGTGACAGTCAGCGCTCCCGGAATGACCCCGGTCACCACGCCGAGCTCAGGTACCGCCAACGTGTTTGGCTTACCACTCGAAGCTCAGTCGGCGCCGATCGAAGGGACGCAAGGTGAGGAGTTGCCGTCCTCCACGGTCGTCGCGACGTTCATCGATCCACTGCCCGTCCCCGACCCGACAACATACGCCGAGTCGACTCAGGTCACAGTCAACTGGGGCGACGGCACGAGCGACGATGACGCCGTCGTGACGCCGGTGCAGGGAACGAGCGTGAACGCGGGCACGGTCTTTGTGGTCACCGACTCACACACTTACAAGAACATCACCGACGTGTTCCAGGCGTTTCAGGTCTCCGTTTCGATCCTGACGCCCGATGACAGTTCCGCCGTGGTCACAGACCTGGCGCAGATGGTCGTTCCGGTGCTGACCGGCCAGGCACTGACCGTGCCGGCGGTCGTAGGGACTGCCTTCACGACGCCGGTCGCGGCTATTCACACGTCCCAGGACGAGTCGGCGGCCGAGTTCACGGCATCGATCGACTGGGGAGACGGCGACGTCTCGAGCGGAACACTCGAGCCCGACGGGCCCGACACGATCGAAGTTCTGGGCACGCACACCTACGCTTCGGTCGGCTCGTTCCCCGTGGCGATCACGCTCACCGACGCGCAAGGAAACACGGTTACCGACACCCGCACCGCCGTCGTGAGCCCGCCGCCGGCCCCGGCTGCGGTCCCCCTGACGGCGGTGCAAACGATCTCAAACCAGCACAATCAGGTGGTGCAGCTCGCGCTCTCCTTCAGCGGCTTGATCGATCCCACCGACGCCGAGCTGCCGGGGACGTACCGTTTGGTGATGGCCGGCAAGGGCGGCTCGTTCACGGGCCGCAGCGCTCGCACGATCAAAATCCGGTCGGCAGTCTACGACGCGGCCGATCATTCGGTGCTCCTGACCACGGCCAAGCCGGTTTCGCTCACGAAGTCGCTCGAGCTGTTCTTGGACGGTCAACCGCGGTCGGTGATCGCTGCGAGCGCGGTTCGCGCCAAGGGTGCAGGCGCCCGGCCCGCCGCGGCGACTGCGCAGCACGCCCAGGCCGCCGCAGTCGAACGTCCCCGCGCGCTGGTGCGACGAGCGTCCGCCGTAACGCTCGCGCCACACCAATCGCACGTCGATGACCTGCTTGCGCACGATGCGCTCCTTGACCTGAAACCTTCGCGCCAAACCAAGCGCTAAGGTCGTTCGATTCGCATTTCACCGGACCCGCCCGGCGATTCGCACGCAAACGGCCTGGATACCGCCCACAATTGATGTGGGCGGTCTCCTGTCGCTTGCCATGTTGCGACTCCGAGTTCCGTTACGGGGCAAAGCGTTTCGCATTCCGTGCCCGTTGAGCTATACTCAACTCGATTGCGTGCACCGTTTTTCAGCTTCTTGAGAACGTTCCACCATGCAGAAGCGGCCGCCACGCGGCTTCCGGCCGTTGTGGGATCATCTTGACTTTCGCGTGCTACCGGCGGGCTATACTCCCGCTCAGATCACGGTGGGCTACGGCCTCAATGCGATTTCGTTCACGTCGTCTTCCGGGACAAAGGTTGCAGGTGATGGAACCGGCCAGACGATCGCCTTGATCGAGGAGTACAGTGACCCGGATCTCCAGGCGTCGCTCGACACCTTCGACGCCACCTATGGGCTGCCTAACCTCACACTCAACATCATCAATCAAGCCGGCACGCAGACCAACGGCGGATGGGTCGGCGAACAGTCGCTCGACGTCGAGTGGGCGCACGCGATCGCCCCCGGGGCAAGCATCCTGGTGATCCAGGCGTCGCCAGGCGGGTCGCAGACCGCCGAGCTCAACAACTTGATGAGCGCCGTGCAAACCGCCAGCGGCACTCCCGGCGTCTCCGTCGTCTCGATGAGCTGGGGGTATAATGAATGGGCAAATGAGTTGCAATACGACACCGACTTTCTGGCCAATGGAGTCACCTACATTGCCTCGAGCGGCGACAGCGGCGTCGTCGAATGGCCGGCGGTTTCCGCCAACGTGCTTGCCGTCGGCGGGACCACGCTCGATCTGAGCGGCTCGGGGTCGTACCAGTCCGAGGTGGGCTGGCCCGACTCGGGCGGGGGCTTGAGCTCGTACGTCACTGAACCGAACGCTCAGCTCTTGATGCAGGCGACCGGCTCGCGGAGCACGCCCGACGTCAGTTTCGACGGCGACCCGAATACGGGGCTGTCGGTTTACGTGATCTCACCGACAAGCAACAACGGCCAGGGGCAATGGCAGGTGATCGGAGGCACGAGCGCCGGCGCACCGTCGTGGGCAGGTATCATCGCGATCGCCAACCAGGGTCGCGCCTTGGCCGGGCAACCAAGCTTGAGCGGGGCCACGCAACTGCTGCCGGCAATCTACTCGTTTCCCTCGGCCGACTTCAAAAAAGTGGCTGTAACACCGTCTGGTCAGGGTTCCACCAACGAAGCCATCAATACGTCCAAATACAATACGCAAACGGGCCTGGGAACTCCCAACGGGCCAGCTCTGATCGACGACTTGGTCGCCATTGGTACGCCGGCACCGACACCAACGCCGACACCGACACCGACGCCGACACCAGCGCCGACACCGACTCCCACGCCGACTCCCGCGCCGACACCGACACCAACACCAGCGCCCACTCCGACTCCGACGCTGCCAACGCCGCCGATACCGGCGCCGACACCGACTCCGGCACCAACTCCGGCACCGATCTCGACGTCGCCCGTGCCGGTCACGCCGCCGCCGGCTGCGCCTCCGCGTGCCGCTCCTGCTCCCCCGCGCAAGGCCGCGCCCCCGCGCAAGACGCACCACATCGCTCGGCAGCACGCGACGGGCCATCACGCCCGTTCGCGTGCGAAGCCGGCCGGCAAGCACGTTCCGCAGGATAAGCCGGACTCGGAGGCCGGCCTCGCGGGCTGATTTGGCCCGCGCCGGGCCCCGTCGGGTCGGTGGCCGCGGTAGGCTGAGTGCCGGTTTATTGACCGTTGCGGGGTCTCGCGTTAGAGTCTTGGCAACTCTTTTCGGGCTGTGAGACATGGATCTAGTCGCCCGACTTTCGCCGACTTCGCCAGCGAGGCATGGAGCGCCCACCGACGCCGAGGCAGCCGCGCGGAGGGCTGTGCCGGCTGCGGGCGTGCCAGGCGGCTCACTCGGGTCGGGCCTGTTGGTCCTGTGTTGTGCTCTGGCGCCGGCTGTCGCGGCGATCTGGGCGGTTCCCTGGTTCGTGACCCAGGATGGGCCCGCGCACGTTTACAATGCCCAGATCTTGGCGCAGGCTGTGGCGGGCCGAACATCCGCGCCGCTGCGCGACACCTATACCATCCGCTGGCAGCCCATTCCCAACTGGGCGGGGCCGATGAGTCTGGCGGTTCTGGTGGCTTGGCTACCCGCCTGGCTGGCCGATCGGATCATGACCACTGTGACGCTGGCCGGGTTTGCGCTTGCCGTCTTTTGGCTGCGCTGGCGCGTGGCCGGCGCACGGGGCCTGCGCGTCGCCGCGCTTTTCGCGGCACTGCTGGCCATGAACATGCTGTGGCTGTATGGATTCGCCGGCTTCATGCTTGGGGCGTGCCTGCTCCCGATCACACTCGCCGTCTGGTGGTCGGGCCGCGATCGTCCCAGCAACCTGCGCAACGCCGCGCTGGCGGCACTCTTGGCATTGGGCTTCTTCTGCCACTTGGTGAGCGCTCTCTTGACGGTCATCAGCCTGCTGATTCTCGCCGTTTCGGTCGCGCCGGCGGGTCACGAGCACACCAGCGGCAAGCGGTGGCGGCGCGCGAGGCTCGCCTATCTATTGCTCGGTTTTCTGCCGCTCGCACTCTTGGTCGCCGGCTATCTGGCCATGGCGCGCAGCGGCGGTCCGATGCAGCCCGTGTGGGAGAACCCGCCGAACCCGTGGGCGCCAGCCGCGTGGGGAGAGCGCCTGGCGTGGGTCGACCCGCTCACAATTGCGCAGGTACGGACTGCCGTTTACCGACCGCTCGGGCTGGTGGTACCTTCCGCTGGCTCCCGTGCTGTGGCTGGCTGTGGCGGTCCTCGCCTGGGCAGGTGGCAAGATCGGCGGGCAGAAGACCGCAAGCCGCGGCGACCGGGCCGGCTGGACCACCTTGGCCGTCGTGTTGTTCGTTGTCGGCCTGGTTGGCCCCGATTCGCTGGGCGATACTCACGGTCACTACCTGCCCCAGCGCGTGATCTTGCTGGCGCTCGCCACACTCGTACCGGCGTTTGATCTCGACGTTGCGCGCTTGCCCGGGCGCGCCGCGGTGGCGGCGCTCGTTATCGCCATCGCGCTTCAGTCGGCGATCATCTGGGATTACGCCCTTTACGCCGATCAGAGCGCGGGCCAGATCATTGGCGCTCGCGACCTGGTGGGCAAGGGCCGGCGAGTCGTCACAGTGCTGGCGGCGACGCGCAGCCGGTTTCGCGCCAACCCATTGCTCCATGCCGAGGACTGGCTGGGGGTCGATACCGGCAACATCGTCTGGCACAATTATGAAACGCTGTACTATTACTTTCCGGTGCAATTTCGCCCGGGCATCAAGCGGCCGCTTCCCAATGACCTCGAGCGGATTTCACTCCGTGAGGATGCCAGTCAAGCCACCGAACGGGTGCGCGACTGGGAGCGGATCTTGACGGAATACGCCGATACAATCGACGTCGTGGTGATGTGGAAGCGCGATAAAGCGCTCGAAGCGGTCAGCTCGCGATGGTTTGACCGCGTCGAACGCCGGGGCGATGTGCAAGTCTTCTCGCGGAGCGCCCGGGGCCACTCACCCTGAGCTTGGCGCCCGTAGCCTGAACATCTCGTTGGGGCCGGCGCACTCAGATCGGGCCCGTCGGCTCAATCTTTCTTCGCCTTCTTCAGCACGAAAAGATACGCTTCATCCTCGACCTGAGCAAAGTCCTTGGGCCGATCCTTGCCGGGAAGTGAGACACAGAGCGTGAGCTTGCCTCCGTCCAGCTTGTAAATGCACTTCGAGATCTTTCCCTTCGACTCCTCGGGCCCTTCGTCGATCGTCAGGTCGATGGTGGGATTCGGCTTGGCGTCGGCGTCGATTTTGACCTTGCACGTATAGTCTTGACCGTTGACCGTTGCCTTGAGCGTTGCGCCGTCGAAGTTCCACTTCGAGTCGATGCCCTCGCCGTCGGTCTCCCAGCTTCCCTGGAAGGGCTTGAGCGCCTCGGTCTGCGGCTTGTCGTCGCCAAAAGCGCAGGGCGCGGTCGAGACCACGCCGAGAGCGGCACTGATCGCAATCGTGAAACCAAGAGCCACGCCCGCCGACTTCGCGTTCATCCCCAACCGTTTCGTCGCAGCCATCGTGATGATTCCTCGCCATGTGCTTGGGTAGCTTCACTCACAAACGGCGCTTGAACGCGGCTTGTTCATGAAGTCCGGTCAATCAACTCAAGTCCGAATTGAATCATTTCGAGCCAGGGCTTGCAAGTGCCTGGAGAGCGTTCGGGCACGATTCATCGCATGTTTCACCGAACCGTTCGCCTGGCGGCGGACGTTTCACGTGCTGTCTTGGCGTCGGAGCCCGCTGCGCACGAGCAATACGAAGAAGACGATCGCGAGCACGCCGAAGATCGCCAGGTTGGTTCTGTTGTCGTCGAGATAAGCGAACAAGGCCATGAACAGCGAGAGCGCCGTTCCGGTGATGTAGACCAGCCGGGCAGGACTGAAGGCGCCGGTTCTGGTGGCGACCGGCTGGTCGGCGAGCTGAGCCGCCGGTTGCTCGCGCGAGGTCGTCGCGGGGGCGCCCCATCCGGGCGCGCTCGATCGCCGCCGGCGCGTTTCGGCTGGCGGAACACGGCACGTTCCGGAGGGAGAGACGGCCGGCTGCAGGCCGGCAGCGCAGCCATCCGTGGCGGCCGTGTGGTCGCGCATGGAGCTCGGCCCGGCAGTAAGGGCACAAGTAGGTGTCAACAGCGATCATTTCCCATGACACGGCGCGGCTCCTTTCGGGATCGGCCTCGCGACGTAGTTCAGGCCTTGGCCTGACACGTCTGGAGCTGATGTCAGCCGAAGGTCTGACCTACGCATCCTACCGGCAACACCGCCCTTGGCAAGGTGTCGATCGAGCCGGTGCCCATGTTCAGAGAGAGGCCGGTCAAGCCACGCGCCCGTGACCGTGGCCTTTGGTCCGGCCCGACAACCCCCTTTCGACCGAAGAGCGACCGGGCGTAACATGATCGACACGATCGGGCCAGGGCGGCAGCCGTCGCTCGTTCCAGCGCCACGCACCGCGAGAGCCAAAAAACTCATGGCCATCGTCATCAGACCGTTCCAAGAGGCCGACAGAGCCGCGTTGCATGCGCTCACGGTGGCTGCGTTTGAAGGCGTGTCGATCGATCAAAATATCGACCAGCGCTCGGGGGCGATCGCCGGCTGCGATTGGCGCGCCCGCAAAGCTTTCGACCTCGATCGCGACCTCGATCTGCTGGGAGCGCGGGTGGCGGTCGCGGAAGACGCGCGAACGAGCGCGGTCATTGGTTACGTCACGATGCAAACCGACGCCGAGACCCGGATCGGCTGGATTCACAACCTGGCCGTGAGCCCGCAGGCGCAGGGCCAGGGGTTGGGCGCCGGTTGATCGAGCACGCGCTGTTACATTTTCGCGCGGCCGGCATGACCGTGGCCAAGATCGAGACCCTCGAGCAAAACGTGATCGGCCGCCACCTGTACCCGGCGGTTGGCTTCATCGAAGTCGCCCGGCAGATCCATTTTGCGATGCCCCTGGTCGATCGAGCTGCTCATGAACCATGAAAGCGCGCTCGTCGAGCAGACATTGCCCTTGCACTCGGCGCGGCTCGAGATGCGGCAGATCACCAAGAGCTTCGGCGGCGTGCGCGCTTTATGCGACGTGTCGTTCACCGCCAGTGCGGGCGAGGTTCACGCACTCTGCGGCGAGAACGGCGCAGGCAAAAGCACGCTCATGAAGGTCTTGGCCGGAGTGATCACGGATTACGAAGGCGAGCTGCGCTTAAGCGGGAGACCGGTTCGGTTTTCCGGGCCGCGAGCCGCGGAGGATGCCGGAATCCGCATGATCCACCAGGAGCTCAACCTGGTGCCCCAGCTCACCGTCGCCGACAACATCTTCCTGGGGCGTGAGCGCACGCGCGGGGGCCGCTTGGGCTGGCTCGACAACCGCACGATGGCGGCACACGCCCGGCGGCTCTTCGATCGGCTTGGCGCGCCGATCGATCCCCACGCCAAGGTCGGCAATCTGCAAGATCGGCGATCAGCAAATGGTCGAGATCGCCAAGGCGCTCGCGTTCGACGCGGCCATCGTGATCATGGATGAGCCGACGTCGGCCCTGTCAGATTCCGAGGTCACAAGGCTCTTCCGGGTCATCGCCGACCTGCGCCGTTCGGGAACAACCGTCATTTATATCAGCCACAAGATGAACGAGGTGTTCGCCCTGGCCGACACGGTGACCGTGCTCCGCGACGGCCAGTTTGTGGCCAGCACCGCCCGGGCAAAGATCGGGCCCGATGAGGTCGTGCGCTGGATGGTCGGCCGCGAAATCGGCGCGTTCCAGTACGTGCGCCACCCAATTGCCGAACAGGCCGTGCTCGACGTGGAGGGCCTGTCGCTCGAGAGCCCGCGCGGCACCGGCCGTCCCAGCTTGCAGAACATCACGTTCTCGGTCCACGCCGGCGAGGTCCTGGGGGTCGCGGGCCTTCTGGGATCAGGCCGTACCGAGCTCTTGGAAACCATCTTTGGCGCCGGACCGGCACAGCCGCAAGGCTCGATCCGCCTGGAGGGCCGACCGGTGGCGTTTCGGCACCCAGACCAAGCGATTCGGGCCGGCATCGCCATGGTTACCGAGGACCGCAAGACACTCGGGCTCTTCGAGCGCATGACCGTCGCCGAGAACATCACCTTGCGCCAGGCTTCCCAAGCTGACGGTCGGTCCCTTCGTCGATCCTCGGGCCGAGGGTCGGGCCGTTGCCAAGTCGATCAAGGAACTGGCCATCAAGACCTCCGGCGGCGACGCCTTGATCACCAGCTTGTCAGGCGGCAACCAGCAAAAGTGCATCCTGGCGCGCTGGCTGTTGATCGAGCCGAAGGTCTTGCTCCTGGACGAGCCGACGCGGGGCATCGACGTGGGCGCCAAGGCCGAAATCTACGGCTTGATCCGCCGCCTCGCCGCGGAAAAGCACGCCATTGTCATGACGTCAAGCGAGCTGCCCGAGTTGCTCGCCGTCTCCGATCGGATCATCGTGCTCTGCGAGGGGCGACTGACCGCCGAGATCCCCCGCGCCCAGGCGAACGAAGAGGCCATCATGAGCGCCGCCACGGCATTCCTCGATCGGGGCAAAACCGCCGCGGCAGAGGCAGATTGAACCCAGGCTGCACCCCCTGAACCAGGAGGTTTCGATGCGCACTCTCCTCGTGATACTCGCGATTCCTCTGCTCGGCGTGCGCTCGGCCGGCGCCGCCGAATTCCCCCGCTTCCAGGTCCAGGAGATCGACCCGCATGCCGGGGCCATCTGTTACGCGGTCTGTGTCGCCGATGTGAACGGCGACCGTCAGCCCGACGTCGTGGTCGCGACTGAAGATGCAGTCATATGCTACGAAAACCCCAGTTGGCAAAAGCGCGACGTCATTCGCCAAGCAACGGCTCGCGACAACGTTTGCATTCAACCGCATGATCTCGACGGCGACGGTAAGATCGACTTCGCGCTGGGGGCCGGCTGGCGCCCGAGCGACACCCAGAACGCGGCGACCCTCCAGTGGCTCGGCCGCGACCCGCACGGCCGCTGGCAAGTTCACCCGATTCGGTTCGACGAGCCGACCGTGCACCGAATGCGGTTCGGCGACGTGAAAGGCACCGGCAGCAAGCAGCTCGTCGTCGCTCCGCTGCAGGGCCGAGGCACAAAGGGCCCGAACTGGGGGGACGGCGCCGGCGTGCACGTTCTGGTTTACGACGTTCCCAAAACCGCCGCGAGCCCCGATTGGCCCGCCGAGGTTGCCGACTCGTCCCTGCACACGATTCACAACCTCCAGCTCGTCGATCTCGACGGCGATCGGCGCGACGAAATCGTGGTGGCGTGCTGGGAGGGAGTCTTCGTGCTCGACCGCGACCAAGCCGGTCGCTGGACCAAAACGCGAATCGGGGCGGGCAATCAGGACGCGCGACTCAGCAAAGGGGCAAGCGAGGTCAAGGTCGGCCGATTGGGTAAAGACCTGTACTACGTGGCGACTATCGAGCCCTGGCACGGCTACCAGGTCGTCGTGTACGGGCCCAAGTCGTCGGACGGTGATCCGGCTAAGAGCGACGCGGGTGCGCTCTGGCCGCGCCAGGTGATCGCCGAGCCCGTGCAATGGGGCCACGCCGTCTGGTGCGCCGACCTCGACCAGGACGGCGATGACGAGCTCGTGATCGGCCAGCGCGACGCGAACGCGAGCGGTTCGACCGGCGTGCGCGGGCCGGGCGTATTTGTCTTCGATCCCAAGCGCGGTGACCAGCGACTTGCTTTCGAGCGCCACACACTCGACGACGGCGGTATGGCCTGCGAAGATGCCCTGGTCGCCGACTTGAACAGCGACGGTCGACTCGACGTCATTGCGTGTGGTCGGGCTACCCACAACGTGCGGATCTACTGGAACCGCAAGGAATGAATCCGGCCGACCGATTCCTTCTTGGTAAGGAGATCACATGGATTGGACTTCTATCTGCCGGTGCACGATCGCGGGGCTTGCGGCGGCGATGTTCGCGCTTTTGGCCGCCGCGGGGCGCGCAGCCAGGTTCCCGCGCCGCGCCGCGCCAAAAGGCCGATCCCAAGATCAACGAACCGTTCAAAAACCCCGACGTCCGCGAGTTCATCAAGAAGTTCGAGTCCAACGACCGCGAAAATTACCAGAAACGGCACGAGATCGTGGCGGCGCTGGAATTGAAGCCAGGAATGTCGGTGGCCGACGTGGCGCAGGCACCGGTCTGTTCACCACGCTGCTCGCAGAGGCCGTCGGGCCCACAGGCACTGTGTACGCGGTCGAGATCTCGCCTCAGTTCCTTGCCCACATCGGCGCCCAGGTCAAGAAGCAGCGGCTGGCCCAAGTGCATGCCGTGCTCGGAACGCAGGAATCGACCAATTTAGCTCCTGAATCGATCGATCTGGCCTTCCTGAGCGACGTTTACCATCATTTTGAAAAACCGGAGAAGACGCTCGCTTCGATTCATCGGGCCCTTCGGCCTGGCGGGCGGCTGGCCATCATCGAGTTCGACCGCGTGGAGGGGAAGAGCTCGGAGTTCGTGCTCAAGCACGTGCGCGCCAGCAAGGACGTTTTCCGCAAAGAAATCCAGTCGGCCGGATTCAGGCTCCAGCGAACAGTCAAAGAGCCCAAGCTGTCCGAGAACTTCTTCTTGGTTTTCGAAAAAGCCCGACTCGACGCTCCTGCACAACCAACGCGAAGGAGCGCGAAACCAGCCGCCACACTGTGACTTGATGTCGACGCGGTCGCGAACCTTCGCCGACGTGTCTAATCTGCGCAGATACCGCGTCAACGCCGAGCTCGACGCGCCAATCAGTTTTGCGCGGCCTGCGAAAGCTGGGGAGCTGACTCCGGGGAGGACGGGGCCTGCTGAGCGCGCGCCAGACTCCAAACCTCGATGAAGGCCTGGGTTTCGGCGTCGCGCCAGGTCAGTCCGCTTTCTTCGAGCTCGTTGGCGCGGCGACCCCATTTTTCGCGCAATTCAATGGGCCACTCGGCCACAACGCCACGATAGGCAAGCGGATGGAAAACCGGGGGGGGAGAGTCAGATTTGGTCGATGGTGCGCGGAAGTTCGTGGGAACCTCCGACTTCGAAACGGGAGCCGACTCGACCTGAACCCCAATGGGGCCGGCCTCGTCGTCCTCAAACAACATCGAGAGCCTTCCTTGGACACACCGAACAGGAGACCGTCCCCGGCCTCTTCTCAGGGTCCGAAGCTCGCTCACAGGTGAACCTCATGTAGGGGCCGCTTCCACCTCTCGCAAAGATCCCTCCGCTCTGTAAGCTACATCCTGCTAAGGACATTCTTCGCGCTCGGCGACGAAAGTCCAGACGTTCACCAAGAATTCTTGGAATCTTGGCTTACTTTCCCTATTGTACGACGGTTTTCCATCTCTAGCGAGCCGCATGATGCCAGAATTCAACAGGGATGCCAAAAACGGCGAGAACAACGCTATTTCCGAAGACGCGATGCCTGCAGAGTTTGGGCTGGCGACGGCGACATTCATCGTGATCGCGGGCATGGTCGGTGCGGGAATCCTGACAACATCGGGTTACACGGTCGCGACGGTCAGGAGCAATCAATGGATGCTTTGGTTGTGGGTTGCCGGCGGAATCTCGGCGGTTTGCGCAGCACTCACGCTTGCCGAGCTCACTGCCGCATTACCGCGCACCGGTGGAGATTACGTCTATCTTTACGAAGCGTACGGGCCGTTACCTGCCTTTTTGTCGGGCTGGGTGTCGTTCGTGATCGGCTTTGCCGGGCCCAGTGCGGCTGCCGCGTTTGGCTTTGCGCAGTACATCCTAGCACCGTTTTCGGGCCTCGGCGCAAGGTCGGGCGTTTTCGAACGTGCACTGGCCACGCTGGCGATTTTGATCTTTGCCGCGATCCATCTCACCGGTCGCCGGCAAACGGCCAAGGTGCAGGGCTGGATCACAGTCAATAAGTTGGCGGGGCTCGTGCTCTTGGCGATTGCCGGCACGGCCGTCGGCTGGCCTCATTGGGCCAATCTCAACGACCGGTCTCCGCTCGATGCGAAATTGGCGGTGCCCCTCCTCGCGTCAATGGTATACGTAAATTACGCATATATTGGCTGGAATTCAGCCTCATACCTTGCCGGCGAAGTACGCGACCCGCAGCGCCAGCTCCCACGAGCGATCCTGATCGGGACCGGTGGCGTGATGGCGCTCTACCTGGCCGTGAATCTCGTTTACGCTTTGGCACTCTCGGCAACCGACGTGCGAGCGATCATCGACGATCCCTCAAACAAGAAAGGATTCGACGCGGTGGCTCCGATCGCGCAGATTGCCGCCGGGCGGTTGTTTGGCTCACAGTGGTCCGGCCTCCTGAGCATCGCCTTTGGCCTGATGTTGCTCTCGACGATGAGCGCTTACATATTGATCGGCCCGCGAGTCGTTTACGCGATGGCGCGTTCGGGGCAGTTTCCCACCGTCGCCGCGCGACTGACCCGGCGCGCGGGTACGCCCGCGGTCGCGACCGG
Source organism: uncultured Isosphaeraceae bacterium (assembly GCA_963830625.1). Classification (GTDB taxonomy): domain Bacteria; phylum Planctomycetota; class Planctomycetia; order Isosphaerales; family Isosphaeraceae; genus CAWHMZ01. Next base: position 90,810 of record CAWHMZ010000026.1, read on the forward strand.
CCTGCAGGTGGCAGTGGCCCTCGCCCTCCTGTGGACGGGCACGTACCGGAGCTTGATCGTTTATGCGAGCGTTGGTCTCTCGTTGTTTTCGATGCTTGCGCTTAGCTCGATCTATGTGCTGCGGTATCGACGCCCTGAGTTGCCCCGCCCGTTTCGGACGCCCGGATATCCGGTGACGCCGGCGGTCTACCTCCTGACGACCGGGCTTTGCATCGCTGCCGTATTCCAAGACGAAGAAAAAGCCGCCGCTTCGCTGTACGCCCTCTTGAGCATTGCCGCGGGGATTCCGTTCTACTACATCTGGCAGTCAAAGAGCCGTTTGCTTGACGCACTGCGGCGAATCCTTAGACTGAAAGCAGGCCGATCCGGGAAAGGCGAGTAAGCCGCCCTCGGCCGCTCTTAGAGCGGGATTTGCAATCTCGGTACCATCAAGTTTGATGAGAGCGAGCGCGACGACTGTGCCTGAACATTCAGCCGACCCGTTTCGGAACCCGAGCGATTCCACCAAGCCGGTTGCGCTGCCCGACCTGCCGCCGGTTGAGCCCCCCTCGGCGGGATTCGTGATCCAGCTCTTCGTGATCCCGGCTCTGGTCGTCGCCGTGGTGATCATCGTCTGGCTGCTCTTCGGCAAGCTGGCCGGCGGCGAGCGCGACGCGATGGAGTACGTCAACAAGCTCCGCTCGCCCACGTCGAACTGGCGACCGGCGTTTGAGCTGGCCAGTTTGATTCAGCACGACCCCAAGATCGGCAGCGACCCGGTGTTGCTCGGCGAACTGACCGACCTGCTCGCAACCGACCTCGACCGTCCGGACAGCGACCCCGAGCTGACGAAGTACCTGACGCTGACCCTGGGCGCCTTTCGAACCCTCGAGGCCAAAACGGCCCGCGGCCAGGCCGTCGACCCGCTTGCCGTTCTGGCGCGCGCGCTTGGGCCCAAAAACAAAGACGAGATCCGCCTTGCGGCCGCGCTGAGCCTTGCCAAGCAGGCGGCCCGGACAAACGGCAAGCTCGACGACGCGACGGTCATCAAGGCGCTGGATGAGTGCGCCGCTTCCGGCGAGCCCGAGCTGCGCCGAATGGCCGTCTATGCGCTCGGTTTCTGCGGCGGCGAGGCGGCGAAGGAATTTCTGCGCGGGGCGATACAGCATGATGAAGATCGCTTCGTCCGGTACAACGCGGCCGTTGCGCTGGCGCGGCGCGGTGACGTCGCCGCGGCGAACACCCTCCGCGAAATGCTTTCCACTGCGGCCCTCGACAAGGTGATCACCCTGGCGAGCACCTCGGAGAAGCAAAACAAGATCGAGTCGATCGAGCTGGAAGCGCTCGAGGCCCTCAAAGCCTCGATCGCCGGCGGCTCGCCCGAACTGGCACGGTCGGTCCTGCGAGAGATCGAAGACCTCACCAAGTCGGGGCTCGTCAGCGTGCGCAGCCAGGCCCGCGAAGTCTTGCAAAGTTTACAAATCAAGGCCTGAGTGACACGGCATTTCCGCCCACTTCGCCATTTCGGCCCCTCTTGAGCACCGGCGCCGGCCGACCGAAACTCGTTGCGGCACGGCTCGTTCGGACCCGAACCGTCGTCTTTTGGCACTGCGGCGCGCGGCTTGCGGGATCTTCAAACCGCGGCGCGAGCCGTTTAACTCGTCGTTATCGGCACAAGACGACCTTGCACATTGATATTTCTGATTTCTTGGCGAAAAACGCGATCGGGCCGATGTTATACTCACAATGACCTTACATCAGTCGAGGCCGCATTGGATTGTTTTCGACGAGAGGGCGATGGTTTCTTGAGCTTGAGCCGGTTTTTTTGCAGTCGAGTCAAGGGGGGGACCTCAGGGACGGCAGAGCGCACTCCTCCGGGCCGAGTTGAACCACCATTGGCGAAGCGCGACAAGGATGCCCGACATTCCGCCGAGGAGTCATGCATGTTGAAGTCCACGAAAGTCAAGCGCCGCTGTGGCGGGGCAATCACGGCGTTCTTGCTCGTGGGGGGCCTTGCAACGCCGGCCTGGGCCACTTACGGAGGTGGCGCGTGCCATTGTTCCACGCCCGCGCCGGTGATCGCGACCCAGTGCACCGTGGCCACGCTGGTCCCCCACACCGAGACCTATTTGCAGACCGTCTACGAGACGGTCTACGCCAATGAGCCCGTCACGGTGATGACGACGCGGTACCGCTTGGAGTACCGCACCGAAAACTATACCGTCATGAGGCCCGTCAGCGAGACCTCGTATGTCGAGCGCCCCTACACCGTGACCAAACCGGTCTACAAGACCGTGAACTACGAGCGGCGCTATTCGGTGATGAAGCCGGTTTACAAGACCGAGTATCGCGAGCGGCGTTACAGCGTGATGAAGCCGGTGTATCAAACGGTGAATCACGAGCGCCGGTACACGGTTTACCGCCCGGTGATGAAGACCGAGCACCTCGAGCGGCGTTATACCGTGCGGCGGCCGGTCTATCAGACGGTGCAACAGGAGCGCCACTACACGGTCATGAAGCCCGTTATCGAGACCGAGCAGCGCGAGCGGCGCTACACGGTGATGAAGCCGGTCTACGAGACCAGCACTCGCGAACGGCGCTACAGTGTGATGCGCCCCGTCTACGAGACCTCGATGGTCGAGCGGTCTTATTCCGTTTGCCGGCCGGTGACGACTGTCCGCCAGGTGGTCAAGGAATGCGGCTATTACGAACGGCAGTACACGACCGAACCCGGGCCGATCGTCGAGCAGAAAGTGCGCGTGCCGGTCCCGCGCGATCCGTGCGACTCGTGCGGACTCTTTAGCTGCCTTCATCGGCGCAAGGTGACCGCCACGGTTGCCGTTCAATGCCCGCCGCGCGTAGTCTGCCAGCGCGTGTTCGTCTCGCGGCCGGTCGTCCGCAACGTGACCGAAACCCGTTACGTGCGCGAGACCGTCATGCGCCAGGTGCCCGTGACGACCTGCCGCTACGTGGCCGAGGAGCGGGTGGAGAAGATTCCAGTCACCACGTGCTCGTACGTGGCCGAGCAGCATGCCGAGCCGTACGAAGTGCGCAAGTGCCGCTACGTGGCCGAGGATCGCGTTGAAACGATTCCGGTGACCACATGCTCTTACGTGGCCGAGGAACGCGTCGAGCCCTACGAGGTGCGCACGTGCGACATGGTCGCCGAGGAGCGCCGCGAAAGCGTGCCGGTGACGACGTGCCAGTATGTGGCCGAGGAACACGCCGAGCCTTACGAAGTGCGCACGTGCCAGTACGTGGCGGAGGAGCGGTCCGAGACCGTTCCGGTGACGACTTGCGAGTATGTCGCCGAACAAAGGGTCGAGCGCGTTCCCGTGACGACCTGCCGCATGGTCGCCGAGACGGCCAGCCGTCAGGTCGCTGTTTCGGTTCCGGAAGAAGTGCCTGTCACGGTGAATCGTTGCGTGGCACACGTTGTGCCGCGGCAAATCGCCGTCCAGCGCACGACGCTGGTACCGGTGGTCGTTCCCAGTTGCTTGACGTGCGACTAGTCACGCTAGAGCAGGCGCAACAACCGGCGTCGCAGCTCGGAAACCGGTCCGAAGTCCAGGAGATCGTTTCCCGTACTGACGACGCAGCGCAGCTTCGCCGCGGTCCATGCCCGCGGGACCGCGGCCGAAGCGACGTCGCAGCCGGCGGCGTTGGATGAAAACGGCGGCAGAATGATCCGGCCGGGCCCGGCCACAAAACACGGCGCCGTGTGCCCCTGGTGCCGGAGTACCGGATGATAATGGCCCGAGATCGTGCGCAGCTTTCTGAGCGCGCGGTGGCCATGGCCGATCGTCCAGCCCGCGACGGTGCATGTCGCGGGCAAGGCGTCCGCTGCCTCAGATGATTCAGCCGGGTCATAAGCGCGGCGGTCGTGGTTTCCCGCGAGCGCCACGAGCGCCACGCCTCGCGCCGCCAGCCAGGCGCGCAAGGTGCGAATATCGTCGTCGGTGCGGCGGCAGGCGCGCGGCGACTCGACCAGGTCGCCTGCGACCACCAGTCGCGTCACCCGTGCGCGCTCTAGCATCGACTCCAGCCGCTTTATTGTCTCGTGCAGCGAGTGGGCAACGACGCAGTTGCCCGACTCGCCGCGGGCCCACTCATACCCCAGATGAATGTCGGCGATCACCGCGGTTTGTGCGCCGGCGTGGATCGCCGCGCCCTCGGGCAAGAGCAGCCAATCCTCGAGCGGATAAACGCCCGTCCCGTACGCCTCGGTCATGCGCCGGCCCCCTTGCGCTCTGCTGGAGCCGCGCGTGCAAGCGCCTCAGGGCATCGGCAGGCGGCTCAAACTGCAACGGCTCGCCTCGCCCCGGCTCGATCCACGCGGCCGCAAACGGCGACAGGCCGGGAAGCACCCGGCAGCCTACAGGCGGCCGCGCTGCCAGCCAACCAAGGGCCGCCGGAACATCGAGCAGGTCTTCGAGCACCTCCCGGCGCGTCTCGCGCAGCACGGGGTGCTCGGGCCACTCCTCCTTGACGAGCGGATACAGCCGCGTGCTCACCCAGTGGAGGCCGCCGACCCGCACGCGCCGGCCGGGCTCGCGGTTCTTGAGCACCATCATCGCCGTCGCCGCGACATGCTGGAACCGGCGCGCGACGAGATCACCTTTATCGAGACCCTCGAGCACGTCGGCCGCAAACCCTTCCGGTTCCAGCAGCGCTGCGATTGCATCGGGCGCGAGCCAGCCGCCGGCATCATCCGGCAACTGAATCGACCACCCCAGATCGGCGACCGCCAGCGCCAGGTTGCGGCCGAAGCGGCGGCCGAGTCGTGCCGCCGTCGCGCGGCCGAGCGCTTCGCAAGCTGCGCGGTGCAGGGGGGCGTGAAACGCGTAGATCAGTCCTTCGCCGGTGGGCGCAGGGCTCTCTTCGACCAGAAGCGCGCCCGGTCGAGGGACCTCGCTCCATTGCTCCTGCGCGGCGAAGAGATCGGTCAGGACCGCCGCACCGGCGAAATCGAGTTCGAGCGTCGCGATGAGCCACGCAGAGAGCGCTCTTGGCCCGCCGTCGAGCAAACGCTCTGCGGCCTGGGCGCGAACAAAGGCGAGCTCACCGGCGAGCTCGGCCGAGAGCGACTGGCGGTCGCTGGTCCAGCGAGGCAGACTGGGCGTTCCCGCGCGCAACCGCGTGTGCACCACTGAGCGCTCGAGGCGCTTGAATTCCCGCGTGCGGCCGTCGAGGACGAAGCGGTCGCCGGGCACGAGTCGCTCGGCGTATGCGGCCTCGACCGTGCCGACGGCAACGCCGCCGTCCATCACCAGAGCGAGTTCTTCCGACTGAATCGTGCCCACGTTGCACGCGAACCAGCGGGCGACGCGGCGGCTCCAGATGCCGAACTGGCCGGCACGCCGCCACAGCCGCGGTGCGGTCCAGCGCGGTGCAGCGCCCGGCTCGAACTCAAGCTCACTTGCGGAACCGGGCAATTCGCCGGCCAGGAACGCCAGGCAGTCGTCGAAATCAGCTCGCGCCAGTTCGGCCATCGGCCCGGCCCTGCGCAAGAGCGCGAAAGCGTCGTCGTCGCTTTGCACTCCGGCGCAGGCCATACCGATCAACTGCTGGCAGACGACATCCAACGGAGCCCGGACGGTCCGGAGTGGTTCGACGCGGCCGGCGCGCGCAGCCCGAGCGGTCACCGCCGCCCCGGCCAGCTCGGCGGCCGTCGCCGCCAGCAAGAGCCCCCGCGACCGCGCTTGCAGGCGATGGCCCGCGCGGCCGACGCGCTGCACACATTTCGCCACGCTCCCGGCTGCCCCGATCTGGACGGCCAGATCGGCCGTGCCGATGTCAACGCCCAGCTCCAGGCTCGTGCTCGTGACCACGGCCCTCAGCATCCCGGCGCAGCCGCGATTCCATCTCGCGCCGCCGCCGGGCGTCAAGCGCGGAGTGATGCGCCGCCACCGTTTCGTCGCTATCCGACCCGCTCTGGCTCTCTTGACGCAGGTCATGCGTGACCTTCTCGGCCAGGGCACGCGTGTTGGCGAAAACGACCGTCGTGCGATTCTGCTCGATCGCCCGGCGCAGGTGCTTGAGCAGCCGGCGGTAGGCGAGGCCGCCATGCGGCGCCTCGCCGGGCAAGATCAAGCTTTTCACCTCGATCTCGAGCTCTCGAGCCCCGGCGGGTCGACCGGCTAGAAGCACCCGGCAGGAACGCCCCGGTCCGACCAGGAACCGCGCCGCCGTCCCGTCTGCGCGACAGGTCGCCGACAGACCCACCCGGATCGGGTCGCGTAGGGCACTCGCCGCCAGCCGCTCGAGCGACACGGCCAGGTCGGCCCCACGCTTGGTCGGCACCAGGGCGTGAACCTCGTCAACGACGATGTGCTCCACGCCGCGCCAGTGCTCTTGCCAGCTCGCCTGAGTCAGAGTAGCAGCGAGAGGCTCTCGGGTGTGGTGATCAGCACGTGCGGCGGACGGTCTCTTAGCTTTTGGCGCTCGTAGGCCGATGTATCGCCGGTGCGCACGCCCACGCGCACCGGGCTGTTGCGCAATTCAGCCGGTCGCGGATGCCCTCGAGCGGCACGCACAGGTTGCGCTCGATGTCATAATTCAGGCTGCGCAGCGGGGAAACATAAACGCAGCGCAAACCCGGCGCGAGTTCGCCCGCCGCGTGCGCGCGGCACAGACCGTCGATGATCGCCAGGAAAGCAGCCAGCGTCTTGCCGGTGCCGGTGGGGGCGACCAAGAGAACGTTGTCACCGGCCGCGATCGGCGGCCAGGCGAGCATCTGCGCCGGCGTCGGTCCGCCGGGAAACGTGTCGAAAAACCAATCGCGCACTGGGCTCGAGAGCAGCCCCAGCGCGGTCTCGGCACCGTTTGCAAAGCCAGTCGAAGCCATGCGTCCCTTCTCGAGGCACTCCTGACCTCTCTGCCAGGAGAGACGCATGATACCGCTCGAATTGCGTTTTGTCTTGCTTTGTTACTCCCTGGTGATCGGGTATTGACGCCACGAGCCATCCCGCGTGGGATGGCTCGTGGTCAGGAGAGCCGAAGTTTTGCAGCAAAGCCGCGCGGTTACTCGGGCCGGCGGCCGGATTCGTCCTCGCTGGGACGGCTGGGCCGGCGCTGGGTGGACGATGTGCGCGGTGTATCACGCTGGGCCGGGCGCCGTGAGTCGGCCGCCGAGCCCGCACGCGACTGGGCGTTGCGGCCGGACGAACCAGCCTTGGCCTGCGACGGGGGCGTTTGAGGACGTCGTGCATCGGGCCGTTGCGGGACGCCGGGGTGCGAGCCTTCGCGATTTTGAAAGTCCCCGCGGTTCGGCACGCCCGGGTGCGCGGCACCGGCGTGCGCAGCGTCTGCTCGCTGAGCTTGGCGCGCTCATTGGCGGCCGCATGCGACTCGGCTGCCCGTGCCGCCGGCCGCGCAGCGATCGGCGAGTGGGGCAGGTTCATCGGCCGCGGCCGATTCGCCGCCGCGCCGCCGGCCGCACGCGCCCTGGCTCCCTCACGCTCCTGCTGCAGCCCGCTGCTCGCGGAACTGGTGCAACTGCGCCACCTGCTGGCGAATCTGCTGCCGCTCGGCGTCACTCACCCGCTCGAGCTTCAAGCCTCTGCCCGCGACCGGATGGGCCGCCAGGTCTCGCAGCGGCATGGCCACCGTGGTGTGATCGATCACCGTGACGTTGCGGTTGATCGTGACGTTCCGCTCGATGATCCTCGTCTGTTCGACGAAGGTGGCCGGCGGCCGCAAGGCCACGTTGTCGCGGCGCTGGATGTAGGCCGCCCTGATCTGAGCGACCCACGCCGGGTTCTGAACGCACGTTGATCACCGCGTAGTACGAGAACAGCGGGTCGTAAAACATGGGCGGCCCAGTCGCGAACGAGAACGAGAACCAGGGCGTGATGCCGACGCGACGAAGTTCTCGGCGTAGTAGTTGCCGAAGAGGTACTGATTGGTGCCCGGCCGACACGAACAGGTTGGCCGTCATCGCCGAGCCGACGATGCTGATCGACGGCGTGAAGACGAAGCCAGGCTGCGCATAGACCGGCGTCGGGTAATACACCGGCGCGAACATCAACCCGCGGTTGGCGACCGGCAGGTCCCAGTACCCGGCGACGAAGAGGTAGCCGCTGGGCGTCCAGACGTAGTGCGGCGGCATCCAGATCCAGTTGGGCTGAACCGCCGCCCAGAAGCCCGGGCGCCAGGCGTAAGCCGACCCTTGCCACGACCAGTAGCCGGGAGTCCAGGCCACGTTCGGCGAGGGCTGCGGTGTGTTCGGTCCCGTCTCGAGGCTCTTGGGCGGCGGCGGCAGATACGTCGGGTTGACTCTGGCCCTGTGCCTGGCCCGTGCTGACGGGAACCCACGTGCCCGGAACCCACTGATGACCCCCGTCGACCTGGTTCCAGTAGCCCGGAACCCACTGACTGTTGGGCGGCGGGTCGCGCCAGATGCCGCTGACCCACAGCTAGTCGTTGCGCGTGACGTCCCAGCTCCAGTAACCGGGAATCCACTGGATGTTCTGGCCGGCCGGCTTCTGGTCCGGAGGCATCTCCTCGATCGGCTGCGGCGGGCTGCTTGGGAATCACCGGGCCCGGCAGCCGGGTCGTGAACCACCGGCGTCGCGAAGGCCTCGTGGATCGGCCCGCGAGTCATGACCTGCGGCCCCTGGTCGCCCGGTTGCCCGGCCGCCTGAGCGCCCTGACCGTCTTGCCCGTCGGAAACCGGCGTCGGGCTCGGAGGCGGGTCCTGAGCTCGCAATCGCGCCGGCCCTCCACCGATTGACAACGCCAGGACCATACATAAGAGCAAGCCGCTGCTACGCCCTGTCTGCCATCGATACCGCGAAATGGCCACGTTAACCCTCCTTGGCTCGGCCCATCGTGCAACCCGCCGAATCCGTCGGTCGGCGCATGAATTGATAAGGTCGCCCGAAGCGCCCCTCCGGGTTCAGGCGGCCCGGGATTGTAGCGTTCGACCCAAAATCGGTCCAGCCAAACAACCCGCTTGACATCCTAGGCACTTTGCCTTAGCATCGTCTTAGGCATTATGCCTAGGAGGCGACGATGGCGCGGCATGCCGAGCTGGTGACGGACACGGAGCTCTTGATTCTCGAGGTCCTGTGGGAGCGGCCCGAGGCGACGCGGCGGCAGATTGCCGACGCGCTTTACCCGGGAGGCGGCGAGGCCCACTATGCGACCGTTCAGAACCTGTTGGGCCGGCTCGAGCGGAAAGGGTTTGTCCGCAATAGGCGAGTGGGCAACGTGCTCGAGTTCACCGCCAAGATAAACCGCGACGAGCTGATTCGCCGGCGGCTCCAGGGGTTGGCCGACAAGCTCTGCGGTGGGGCGGTGGCGCCTCTCTTTATGAACTTGGTTCGGTCGCAGCCGCTCACAGCGGCCGACGTCGAGGAGCTTTACGCGTTTCTGCGCGAACAAAGGCGCCAGTTGAGGTCCGAGAAGAACAAGACATGATCGGAGCCGAGCCGTGGATGCGCTCTTTCATGCCGGGCTGAACAATGCTCTTTGGGCGACGGTGCTGGCGATTGTTGCGGCCGCCGGTGTGCGCATCTGGCGGAGCCGGCCTGAGGTGGCTCACGTCCTCTGGCTGTTGGTTCTCTTTAAGCTCTTGGCGCCGTCGCTCCTGGAGGTCTCGCTGCCGACGGTTGGTGAGTGGGCCAGCCCGCGCGGATCGGACGGCCTGCCGCGAGCGAAGTCGAGCGGAGCTTCACACTCCCGATTGTTGGGCGCGGGTCTCCCGACCCCGCCCAGCGAATTGTTGGGCGCGGGTCTCCCGACCCCGCCCAGGGGCGCGACCGAAGGTCTCCGCACCGACTCAGACGGCCCGCCGCGAGCGGAGCCGAGTGGAGCCGCGCCCTCCCAAGCTGCGACCCTGCCGCCGGAGCCGTCACGCGCGGCCGGGCTGCCCAAGATTTCTGGCAGGACGCTCTTGCCCGCGATCGGTTCTCTCTGGCTCTTGGGAGCAAGCGTATGGTGGTTGTTGGTCTGTGCAGCTCGGTTCGTTTCGGTCGCCTGATGAGGTCGGCGCAGCCGGCGCCGGCCGAGGTGGGTGAGCGTGTGGGCACACTCGCCGCCCGCCTGGGCTTGCGCAATCTGCCAACGGTCTGGATGCTCCCTGTTCGCGTGTCGCCTCTGGTTTGGGTGGGTCTGGGCTGCCGGCCGCGCCTGGTGCTGCCCGAGGAGCTGTGGGGGCGCCTCGAGGCGGTGCAGCAAGACGCCGTGCTGGCCCACGAGCTGGCACACCTGAAACGGCGCGATCACTGGGTGCGGCGGCTTGAGGCGACCGTGCTCGGCCTCTACTGGTGGGACCCGGTGGCCTGGTGGGCTCGTCGCGAGATCGAACACGCCGAAGAGCGTGCTTGTGATGCCTGGGTGCTGTGGGCCGTGCCGGGCGCCGGCAGCGCCTACGCCCTTGCCCTGGTGGCCACGGCCGCCTTTCTTGCGCCAGAGCGGCGGCCGCTGCCCGCCGGCGCGTGCGGGGTAGGGCGGCTCGTTCCACTCAAAAGGAGATTGCAGATGGTGGTGCATGACTCTGCGAAAGCACCGATCTCACGGAACGCCCTGCGGGCGTTTTTCGTCCTGGGAATCGCCGGGTTGCTTTTGTTGCCTGCGCTGGCTTTGAGCACGCCCGCGCGTGCGCGCGTTTCGGCCGCAAACAGCCAAGAAGAAAAACCAACCACGACCGAAGCACTTCCGCAAAATACCGAGCCAAAGCCAAAGGCCGTAATTGAAAAGGCGGAGCGCAGCCGCCGGCCACCGCGCATGCCCGACGAGCTCGGGGTGATGCATCCGGTGGTGCGCGAGATCGGCGACCACATCGACCTTGCCGAGCTCACCAAGCTGACCGCGCGGCGGGTTGAGGTGAGTGCCGGAGTGAGCGGGCAGATCATCAACGTGAATTGCCGACTGGGGCAAGCGGTCAAAAAAGGCAACACCTTGTTCGAGATCGACGGCCGGTCCTATCGGGCCGAGCTCGCCAAGGCCGAGGCCGGAGTCCGCCGAGCGCAGGCGCAGCTCAAGCGTTCCCAGGCGGAATCGGCGCTGAAAGGCAGGCAGGACACGACACCTCCGCCCGCATCGGTGCAACAGAGCGTGCCCTCCGAAGAGGCCGCGGCCGACTTGATGGCGGCCGAGGCCGATCGCGAGCTTGCCAGGCTGAAACTCGAGTCGACCCGGGTCCTGGCGCCGATCACCGGGATCGTCAACAAAATCAAGGGGCAGCTTGGTGAAAACGTGCGCGCGAGTGATGCCGTGGTCACGGTGGTTGTGCTCGATCCTCTGGAGGCGACGTTCTACATGGAGGCGGAATCCGGATTGTTCCTCATCCGGGCGAGAAATGCTGCGAGCAGAAACGGCGCCAAGCGCCCGACGTGCCCATCCTTCTTGGCCTGCGGAGCGAAGAGGGGTTCCCGCACCGCGGCACGCTCGATTTCGTGGACCCCGAGATTCAGCCGGTCCGCGAAACAGCGGTCCGTTGTCGAGCCATCATCCCCAACCCTGACGGCGAGCTTTCGCCGGGAATGGATGCCCGCGTGCGCGTGGTGACCGGCGCGTCTCATCAGGCGCTCGTGGTCCTCGACGAATTTACCGTTTCGCGAGAGAGGGATGGCAAGGTTCGCGTCTTTGTGGTGAACGATCAGGATGTCGTCGAAGATCGCTCGATCACGGTGGGACTACTCGACCACGGCTGGCGCGAGGTCACCTTGGGCCTGAAGGCCGACGACCGTGTTGTCGCCGATTCGCACCACGCGGAGGAATGGCTAGGCCAGAAAGTCCAACCCCGAATCATCACCCGGTTGAAGCAGCCCTAATCTAAATTGCCCAAGCCTCTCGAATTACGCCACAAATCAGTGATGTCCCCCTTTCTGATTTCTGACCGAACGATCACGAACAACAGCGATCACAAAGCGCGGCGGAAAAAGGGGACATCACTCATTTTGTTGGTTGATTGGGCATTTTGGTGGTTTCTGGATGATCAGGCGGCGACATCCGAATGGAATTCCCGCGCGGCGATGGCGATGGTCGCATGGTCGGCGATGTTCTGATCTTGGGCGTAGGCGATTAACAGGGCCAGGTCGGCGAGGCGGTTGAGCCGGCGGGGGAGGCCCGAGGAAGCGTGGTGAAGGGCGGCGAGCGCGGCCGGAGTGAAGAGCTGCGCTCTGGCGCCCGCGTTGCCCAGGCGGCCCACGACGTACGACGCCGATTCCGCTTCTGTCAGCGGGCCCAGGAGGCAGCGCGCGGCCAGTCGGTCGGCCAGGCCGGGCGGCAGCTCGAGCAAGACTTCCGCTCCCCCAACAAATAGCAGCGAAAGGTCCGAAGGGCCGGTCGTCGCGAAGTTGAGAAGCATCCGCAAGGCGTCGAACGTCTCGGCTGCGGAGATGAGATGAGCGTCGTCGATCACCAACAGCGGCCGCTGGCCGCGCGCGGCCAACCCTGCCAGGTGTGCGCGCAGATGGCGCAAGGCCGCGTGCGCGGTGAGCTTCGGCTGTGTCGAACCGCCGAACTCTTCGGCCAGGTGTGCGAGCAACTCGGCGGGCGCGAGGGCCGGAAAGGTCACAAGAACCGTCGGCACGGATAGCTCATGCGCCAGCCGGCGCGCCAGCAGGGTCTTGCCCGACCCCGCCGGACCATAAAGGACCGCAGGGCCGTGACCGTGCTCGAGCGCGTAGCGCAGCCGCCTCTTCACCGCCTCGCGGCTCGGCAGCGCGACGTAGGCCGATGGGTTGACCGTCTCGCCGAACGGCTGCCCCTGCAGACCGAGCTGGGCTTCGTACACAACACGCGGCCTCCGTGCCACCGAATTTGCGGGTCATGATCAGACGAACGTGTCGGCCAGGCCCAGAAGAGGCACACCGCCGGCCTCGAGAACCTCGCGGGCGCGCAGGATCGCGCGTTCGCCGGTCATGCTGCGGTGGTGCACCAAAACGGCCGCGTCGACCGACCGGTGCAAGACCGCCGCGCTCAAACCCGTGAAGAGCGGCCCGCCGTCGACCAAGATCAGGTCAAACTCGCGCCGCAGGCGGGCAAGAGAGCACACCCAGGCGGGGCTTGCCAGGAAATCGCGCGGGCGCGACGCGCCGCGCGCATCGGCAGGATGGCCAGGTGATCGTCGGGCGCGTCGATCAAGGCGTCGGCGAGCGCATGGCCGCTTTCGACGACGTCGTCGAGCCCGACTTCCGGCCGTAGGCCCAGCAGCCGCGCCACCATCGGGCCCGTCAAATCCGCGTCAACCAGCAACGTGCGCAAGGGCCGCCGCGCCAGCGCGCGGGCCAGCGTGAGCACCAGCGTCGTGCGCCCTTCGGCGCGATGGCAGCTCGTGAAGAGCACAACCTTCTTGTTCTGCTCAAGCCTTACTGCCAGCAGGGTCTCCGCCATCTTTTCGAATCGATTGCCGCACTGGTGTTCCAGCGTTTGCACGATCGGCGGCCACTCGAGCTGCTTGGCCACGGCGATCTCGGCAGGGGAGAGCTCATGCGCAACCGGCAAGCGCAGGGCATGCGGGCGGCAAATGCGGGGCCGGAGGCACTACCGAAGCTTTGTCGCCGCCGTCTCGTTGCGCGTAGGCCCGTGCCAGCGCCTCGTCAACTTCCCTCATGCGCCACATCCTCAAACGATATCGTCCGGCAGCAGGTAGCCGGGAAAGACGATGGGGCCGTCAATGTCGCTGTCTGGGAGAACCGCCGGCTCGATCGAAAGGACGACAACCCGCGGCACGCCGTGCTGCCAGTCGGTCGCGGTCCCGGAGGAACCTGGCCTATCGAGGGCTACAGCGCGCCCTGCCCTGACCGATCGAGCGCCCCGTCGGCCGTGTGTTCCGTGCGACCAGACCAACCCACGCTGCATGCCGAGACCAGGGGCGCCATGAGCAAAAGCGCATCCCGCCAGACGAACTTCGCGGCGCGAGTCGGCGCTTCGACCGCCGCGCGACCGGCCGGCGGTATGCGCTCGCGGTGCGCACTCTTCATGCGGCTGGCAGCGCCCCTTTGCGGTGCCACGGCGGGTACTTCGATCAAGACCGCGGGCGGGCAAAGGGCTGGTCGTGGCCGGCGCATTCCCGGCGCGATTGGCAGCAGTTCGACCTGGCTCATCGCAGCACCCCTTGCGGCCCGCACTCCCGAGGTCGCAGCCCGGTTTCCCTGGTCTCTAGGTCGCGGCCGCCTCACCCACGCCTCACCTGACGTGAGGGTGCAGGGCGGCCCCTCGGGCTCGATCTGTTTCATCGTCGGAGCGGCTCGTCAAACTTGAACACCGGTGACGAAAATGACGGAGCCGAAAGACTGCCCGGTCGTCGAGGTCGCACCGCCTGCCTATTCCTCACTTTCGGCAAACGCCGAAAGTGAGGAATAAAGGATCGCTAGCGCCCGAACAGGCGGCTGAAGAACCCACCGATTCGCGGCGGCGAATTGGTCCGGGCGTTGTCGTCGCGGTCGACCACCAGCCTGCGTCCTTGCTCGTACTGTTCGACCGGCACGAACTCGGGCGCCTTGGCAAGCCGGAAGCTGTTGCCGCCGTTGGCCAGGTCGAGGGACCGCACGTTGGCCTCGGTGACCTGAGGGTTGTGGCCGCTCCAGCGCGATTCGACGAGCTCCAGGACGTTCAAGGGCGCGAACAGGGCTTCGCCGCCCACCGAGATCCAGTCGGCCGCGGCGGGGTTGGTCTCGTCGACCCGGCCGTCGAGGCCGTAGACCAGGTTGTACTCATAGTTGATGACCCGGTCCTTGTCGTCCTGGCCGTTGAGCATCGAGCCCGAGTTGGCGTGGAGCTCGAGCTAGATGTTGACCGCGCGCGGGCCGCGGCCGGGGATCGCCGAGTAGGTCGCGATGTACTTGTAGACGCCGTGGTTCCAGACCTCGTTGATCGTGCCGCGGGGCGGGAAGGCCCGCAGGTTGCCCAGGAGCGGCTTTCTGCTCGCCGCGGATGTGCGTCTCGAACATGGCGTGCACGCGCGGTGCCTTCCAGTCGCACTCGTCGGGCCCGGGCCGGGGCGGCCCGGGAGGAATCTCGTTGGCGTAGTCGCCGATCCGGTGGTTGTAGTGGTTTTCGCCCAGCTCGGCCCAGAGTGCCTTGAGCTCGTCCTGCGTCATTCCGCTCCAGGGGCAGGCACCGGCTCGTTCAAGCAGGATCGAGGCGACGGCGCCTCCCAGGCAATGGCCGGGCCAGCGCGAGATGTCCTTGTTCTGACTGAAGGCCGCCTCCCACTGCCGCGCCGAGGTACGGAACAACTGATCGTACTTTGAGCAGCGGCGACGGGGTCTGCAAACCGGGTGATCTGGCCGCCGTTCTCCTTGTCGGGGCCGATCCAGATAGAGGTCATCGTAGAGGTTGGGAAACCAGGTCGCGTCGTCGCCGGCGGCCGGCAGGGTCTGCGAGCAGCCCGTCGGGCCCCGGCCAGGACGATGTCGACGCCCGGCGGAATATAGCTGCCCGGCGCGCGCACAAACTGGTCGTCGCTGCCCGGCGGAATCATCGCCGTGTCGACGCGCGCGTTGCCGCCGGCCCAGGGCTCGTGAATCGAGTCGGCCTTGGTCGGCCAGTAATAAAAGTTCCACGGCTTCTTGGTGCTCTGGGCGACTTGAACGAACGTGGTCTCGACCTTGTATGGCTTCTTGGCCCCTTCGACTTTGAACGTGTACCAGCCCTGCTGATCGATGCCGATTTCCTGGCCGTTGACCTTCGGCGCGCCTGCGGGGCCCTTGAGCTCGACCACCTGGCCCTCCGACGATTTTACCGTCAGCTCGCCGCCGAATCGCGTCGGCACGTAAACTCCGTAATAACGATCTCCTGACTGCCCATCGATCGATCCGCCCAGAGGAATCGCTATGACGCTCTCGGCGGCGACTGCACTGGCCGTCAAGCTCATCGAAACGAGCAGCGACCAGATCACCGAACCACCGCAGCCAGTTGCCAATACGCATGCTGCCTCCCGATACCGGTGTTGAGTGTTACCCGAATTTTCCACCACCGCGTGCTCCGCGATACACCCGAGCTGGTCGTGACCGCCGTGCGTCGCAGAACCATGTTTTCAGCACGTCGCCATCGCCCGGACACGCCATGAAGGTTCGGCTTCGAACCGATGCCAGGTGGATAGCATTTCCGCAAGCATATCCACCCAACCTCTTGAAACTCGTCAAAGTCCCTAGAACTCGTCAAGGCGGCAGTTCATCGATTTTCTCAAGTTCAGTAAATGAGGGGAAGAGGTTAGCCGATAACCACAGTGGCCACCCCTGGGGTGGAGAGCGAGAGTCGGCCATGAAGACCGGCTTGAGGCTTCCGCCACCGTGCCGAGGCCTTTGCTTGAGAGTTCTCCAGCGCGGGTTGGGGAACCGGTTCGCTTGGTAACGCATGCGCGAGCCAGGCGAGTGAACCTATAAAAATGCGGCGGTGGTGTTGGTGATCGGACGCTGTCTAGCATCGGCCGTGCCGAACCATCAGGGGAATCAGAGCTCATCGACTCGATCGAGACGTCGACCGACAACCTCACTCTTCACAAGAGGACATCGCGATGACCAGTGCGGTACTAGTTCTTGCCTTGAGCCTGTCTGGCCAAAGCCCGCAAGGGGTGTTGCCGGCAGGTCAGGGCCCAGGTAAGGTCTTGCCCGCCGCGCAGGCGCCGGGAAGGTTTCTCCGGCTGCCCAAGCCCCGAGCAAGGTGACTCCAGCAGCCCAGGCCCCGGGCAAGGCTTTGCCGGCGGCTGTGGCTCCCAGCAAGGTTTCGCCGGCGCCCAGGCGCCGAGCAAGCTTGCTCCGGCGGCGGTGGCCCCGAGCAAGGTAACACCCGCCGCCCAGGCGCCGTATGCACCGGGTAAGGTCGCCCCTGCGGCACAGGCACCGTATGCACCTGGTAAGGTCGCTCCTGCGGCCCAGGCGCCGTATGCACCTGGCAAGGTCGCTCCTGCGGCTCAGGCCCCGGGCAAGGCTCTGCCGGTGGCCGTGGCTCCCAGCAAGGTTACGCCTGCGGCTCAGGCGCTTCACGCTCCTGGCAAGGGTGCTCCCAGCGCAGCAAGCGCCGTATGCACCTGGCAAGGGTGCTCCCAGCGCGCAAGCGCCGTATGCTCCCGGCAAGGGTGCTCCCAGCGCGCAAGCGCCGTATGCTCCTGGCAAGGGTGCTCCCAGCGCGCAAGCGCCGTATGCACCTGGCAAGGGTGCTCCCAGCGCGCAGCGCCGTATGCTCCTGGCAAGGGTGCTCCCAATGCGCAGGCGCCGTATGCTCCCGGTAAGGGTGCCCCCGCGGCCGTAGCTCCCAGCAAGGTTGCGCCGGCGGCCCAAGCCCCGAGCAAGATTGCCCCGGTGGCCGTGGCTCCCAGCAAGGTTGCTCCGACGGCGCAAGCCCCGGGCAAAGTCGCACCTGCCCCGCAGGCGCCCGGCAAAGGCGGCCCCAGCGGCCAGGGCGGCGCATGGGGCGCGCGCCCAGGTCCCGGCCAAGGCCACCGGCCAGTATTGAGCTGCACGCACTGATCGCCGGCGGGGCGCGCGCAGCGCTGCCGATTCCCGCAGCCAGTGTTTGGCCTTCCGATCGACACAGCGGCGGCGTCTCTCCGTAAGGAGAACTGCCGCCGTCGTCGTTTTCGAACACAGTCCTTGGTCCCCTTCTCCCCGCGGGGAGAAGGTGGCAAGGACGGCCGGATGAGGGGGCGGGCACGCCCACCGCGTTCGTGGGGCTGCTGTCTTGCGTCGTCCCCCTCACCCCGGCATCCAGCCGGACCTCTCCCCGCGGGGGAGAGGAAACGAAGGACCAATGACGATCCTTGACTTCGAGCGCCTGCGCAGCGAGACTCAAGCTCAATCAAGAACCGTGCGCCGAAAACGAGGAGCGCGACATCAGTGAATGCAGGCCCCTCACAGCCACCGGCACGCCCGAGACAAGGCGTAACCCCACTCACCCAGGAACAGATGGCCGCCGCGTTCAAGCATCACCAGGCGGGTGAGCTGGCCGCGGCGGCACGCCTTTACCAGCAAATCCTCTCGCGTGAGCCCGAACAACCCGACGCGCTGCATTTGCTGGGGGTGGCGCCACCAGCAGGGGCAATCGGCTGAGGCTGTCGAGCTGATCACGAAGGCCATCGCGGTGCGGCCCAGCGTGGCGCCGTTCCATGCCAATCTGGCCGAGGCCTATCGGTCGCTCGGGCAATATGAGCGGGCCGTCGGGTGTTGCCGCAACGCGCTGACGCTCTTCCGCGACTATCCCGAGGCGCACAACAACTTGGGGTTAGCGCTGCAGGCCCTGGGCCGTAAAACCGAGGCCGTCGAGCACTACAAGGCCGCCTTGACGCTGCGGCCCGACGACGCCCAGACTCATAGCAACCTGGGCACGCTCTTGCGCTCGCTGGGGGAAGTCGAGCCGGCACTCGAGCATTTCAAAAAGGCCGTCGAGCTCAATCCCAAGCTCGGTAGCGCCCGGACCAACCTCGGGCAGTTCCTGCTTGACCTGGGGCGCCCCGACGAGGCCTTGCCGCACTGCCTCGAGGCGGTGGCACTTGAGCCCAATCTAGCCGAGGCGCACAACAACCTGGGCAACGCTCATCGGGCCATCGGCAAGTTTACCCTAGCGCGAGCCAGCTACTTCGAAGCGCTGCGGATCAACCCCGACTTGGCGCAGTCGCATGCCAACCTGGGGCTCACGCTCCAGCAGGAGGGCCGCGCCGACGAGGCCCCCCCGTGGTTCCGCAAAGCCACCGAGCTCGAGCCCCAAAACCTGACCTACTGGGGCCAGCTCGCCGACCTCTGGACCGAACTCGACCGCCATCCCGAAGCGATCGAATGCTACCAGAAGATGATCGAAATCGACCCGCAGCGGGCGCTTTCTTACAACAACCTCGGCTGGTTGATGCAAGAGAGCGGCGATCTCGACAAGGCCCAAGAGCTGTACGAGACCGCACTTCGGCTCGCGCCTGATTTCCCGCCGGCATTGATCAGCACCGGCGGGCTCTTGGAAGAGCTGGGCAAGATGGACGAGGCCGAGGCGCGGTTCCGCAAGGCGCTGGAGATTCATCCCGGCCATACATTGGGCCTGGCCCGGCTGGCGACGATGCTGCGCGGCAAGCTGCCCGACCAAGATCTCGACCTCTTAGAGCGCCGACTGACCGACCCCAACTTGAACGAGTCGCTGCGCGGGCCGCTGCAGTTCGCGCTGGCGCACGTGCTCGATGCGCGGGGCGATTACGCCCGGGCGGCGGAACTCCTCCGGCTGTCCAACAGGGCGGCGCTGGCCGATAGCCAGAAGCGCCCCAACTCCTACGACCCGGCCGACCATGAGCGGTTCGTCACCAACATGATCGGGGCGTTTCCGGCCGAGTTCTGCGCGGATGGCCGGTCAAGGCCGAGCAACCCGGCGGCCGATCTTCGTCTTCGGCCTGCCCCGCTCGGGCACCACCTTGATCGAGCAGGTGCTGGCCAGCCACTCGCAGATCCACGGCGCCGGCGAGCTGATTCAGGGGCGGAAGAACTTCGAGCAAGTCCCCGTCTTGATGAAGCGCAACGAGCCGCCGATGGTCTGTCTACCCGACGTCACCGGTGAGATCCTCCAGGAACTGGGCCGGCTGCACGAAGAACGGTTGATCGAGCTCGGCAAAGGGGCGGCGCGGGTCGTCGACAAGATGCCCGATAACTACATGTACCTGGGCCTACTCTCGCTGATCTTCCCCAACGCGGTCTTCATTCATAGCCGGCGCGACCTGCGCGACGTGGCTGTTTCGTGCTGGATCACCAACTTCCGCAGCATCCGCTGGGCCAGCGACCCCGCGCACATCGCGGCACGGTTCGGGCAGTACCGGCGGATCATGGATCACTGGAAGCAGGTGCTGACGGTGCCGATTCACGAGGTCGACTACGAAGAGACCGTGTCGGACCTCGAAGGGGTGGCGCGGCGACTGATCGCGGCGTGCGGGCTAGCGTGGGAGCCGGCCTGCCTCGAGTTCCACCGCACCGAGCGGCCGGTGCGCACCGCCAGCGTGACGCAAGTGCGCCAGCCGGTCTACACGCGGTCGGTGGCGCGATGGAAGAACTACGAGCAAGACTTGGGCGAACTGTTCGCCGCCTTGGCCGATCCGGCCGATCGAGCGGCGCCGGCCCAGTCGCCCTAGTTGACTTCCGCGTATTATGGGCCAGCCGTGCTCACTTTAGGGCGCGTGTGTGCCCGCGCGCCCACTCCGCCTGCTGGAATCAACTCATCAGCGGAATCTTATTTTTCTGATGCCACCGCGTGTCTGTCGCATGACGAATCGTATATAACATGCGAGCCAGCATGCATGTTAGTGCCACCCCTCGTCACAAGGTTCTCATTGAAGATCCGCGGCGACGGGTGTTGATTCTCGTCAACACAGCGGCGTGTTCCCTCGAAAATCACATCGCATGAAAAGTTTTTGTTTGACTTTGAGTGTGAGCGCAGCGACACTCACGCTCCGTTTCGGTCAAGAAGTGTTTCAAGGGTGGTGGTGTTCGCGTTCGAAACATTCACAAAACCACCGAGCTCGGGTTTTCGCGTTGCTTTAATGCCGCTCACAAGGACTCGTGAGGGGCTGACGGAATGGATCGTTCCGGAACCGGCACAAGGTGAGGTGCGCGGGGGTTCGAGAGTGACGCTAAGAGCCAGTGGAAGTGTTCGATCCAGTGCCGCCGGGGTCACGCCGGCACAGCCACCGATGCGGGCGCGGGCGGGTATCACCAGTCTTACCCAGGAACAAATGGCCGCGGCGCTCAAGCATCACCAGGCGGGTGAGCTGGCTGCGGCCGCGCGCCTTTACCAGCAAATCCTCTCGCGCGAGCCCGATCAACCCGACGCACTGCATTTGCTGGGGGTAGCACGGCAGCAGCAGGGGCAGCCGGCTCAGGCCGTCGAGCTGATTACGAGGGCCACCTCCCTGCGCCGAGCGTGGCGCCGTTCCATGCCAATCTGGCCGAGGCCTATCGGTCGCTCGGACAATTCGAGCGGGCCGTGGGGTGTTGCCGCACTGCGCTGACGCTGTGGCGCGACTATCCCGAGGCGCACAACAACTTGGCGCTGGCGCTGCAGGCACTCGGTCGCCATGCCGAGGCCGTCGAGCACTACAAGGCTTCCTTGGCGCTGCGGCCCGGCGATGGCCAAACGCACAGCAATTTAGGCACGGTCTTGCGCTTGCTGGGGGAAGTCGAGCCGGCACTCGAGCATTTCCAGAAGGCCGTCGAGCTCTATCCCAAGCTGGGCAGCGCCCGGACCAACCTCGGTCAGTTCCTCCTCGACTTGGGGCGTGCCGAAGAGGCCTTGCCGCACTGCCGCCAAGCGGTCGAGCTCGAGCCCAATTTGGCCGAGGCACACAACAACCTGGGTAACGCCTATCGCTCCACCGGCCACTTTACCGAAGCGCGGGCCTGCTACTTCGAGGCCCTGCGGATCAACCCCGATTTGGCGCAGTCGCATGCCAACCTGGGGCTCACGCTCCAGCAGGAGGGCCGCGCCGACGAGGCCCCCCCGTGGTTCCGCAAAGCCACCGAGCTCGAGCCCCAAAACCTGACCTACTGGGGCCAGCTCGCCGACCTCTGGACCGAACTCGACCGCCATCCCGAAGCGATCGAATGCTACCAGAAGATGATCGAAATCGAGCCGCAGCGGGCCCGTTCGTACAACAACCTGGGCTGGCTGATGCAAGAGACCGGCGAGCTCGACAAGGCGCAAGAACTGTACGAGACGGCGCTCAAGCTCCAGCCCGATTTCCCGCCGGCCTTGATCTCCACGGGCGGGCTCTTGGAAGAGCTGGGCAAGATGGACGAGGCCGAGGCCACCTTCCGCAAGACGCTCCAGTTGCATCCGGGGCATACGCCGGGCCTGGCGCGGCTGGCGACGATGCTGCGCGGCAAACTCCCCGAGGAAGACCTGGCCCTCCTCGAAGAGCAAGTGGCCGACCCGAAGTTGCCGGAACCGCGCGCGCGGGCCGCTGCAGTTCGCCTGGCGCACGTGCTCGATGCGCGGGGCGACTACGCACGGGCCGCCGAGCTTTTGCGTTTGGCCAACGCGGCGGCACTGATCGACGGCCGCAAGCGCACCAACCCTTACGAGCCGGCCGAGCACGAGCGGTTCGTCACCAACATGTTGGCGGCGTTTTCAGCCGAGTTCTTCGCTCGCCTGGCCGGCCAAGGTCAAGCGACGCGGCGGCCGATCTTCGTCTTCGGCCTGCCCCGCTCGGGCACCACCTTGATCGAGCAGGTGCTGGCCAGCCACTCGCAGATCCACGGCGCCGGCGAGCTGATCCAGGGGCGGAAAACCTTCGAGTCGATCCCGCATCGTGATGAAGCGCAACGAGCCTGCCGCTGGTCTGTCTGCCCGACATGACCGGCGAACTCGTGCAGGAGCTGGGCCGGCTGCACGAAGAGCGGTTGATCGAGCTGGGCAAAGGGGCGGCAGCGGGTCGTCGACAAGATGCCCGATAACTACATGTACTCGGCCTGCTGTCCCTGATCTTTCCCGAATGCCGTGTTCATTCACAGCCGGCGCGACCTGCGCGACGTCGCCGTTTCGTGCTGGATCACCAACTTCCGCAGCATTCGCTGGGCCAACGACCCGGAGCACATCGCCACGCGGTTCCAGCAATACCGGCGAATCATGGACCATTGGAAGGAGGTGCTGCCGGTGCCGATCCACGAGGTCGACTACGAAGAGACCGTGTCGGACCTCGAGGGGGTGGCCCGGCGGCTGATCGCTGCGTGCGGGCTCGAGTGGGAACCGGCCTGCCTCGAGTTCCACCGCACCGAGCGGCCGGTGCGCACCGCCAGCGTCGACGCAGGTGCGTCAGCCGGTCTACAAGCGGTCGGTCGCGCGCTGGAAGAACTACGAGCAAGACCTGGGCGAATTGTTCGCGGCCTTGCCCGTGTCGGTTGATCGATTAACAGTCTCTCTATCGTGAAGTTGCATTCGTGCTCAAGGTTCGAGATCTCCGGGCTTTTTTCCGAGTCGTGGAAAGGACATCGTGTTCGGCATCGTGACCGGGATCGAAGACGGTCCGACAGGGATCGCAAGCTGATCCCAGCGTCAAACTGACGATCGCTTGCCGGGGCGTGACTGTAAGAGGTCGTCCGGCGGCATCGCGGCGTTCGTGGCAGTAGAGGCGTTTTGACTCCAATCTGTGTACCAGCAGGTGAACCGACGGGGCGTCCGTCGTGTGTTCGTTCCCCGCGCACCGGCACTCTAGTCCAAGGAAGAATCCTCATGGAATCGCGCAACCGCCTTCCTCGCTCATTCGGCTCCCCCCGACGCAAGCGGCGGGCATCTTTGACGTTCCTGCTGGAGGCACTGGAGAGTCGGCTGCTCCTGTCGGTCACCGATCAGACGGCTGCGACGCTTACGCCGGCGGAAATGGATCCGCAGGCGGCGTTCCTGCCGCCAACGGCCCAGAGCGAGGCTTCCAAGCTCTTGAATGCGGAGCCGGGGGCCGCAGCGTTGGGCCTGAGCTCGAAACTGACGCAAGCCACTTTGAGCTCGTTGCCGACGAGCCCGAGCCTGACCAAGACGCCGCCGGCACCGACGACCACGACCACGGGCAAGACGCCGACCACACCGGCGCCGTCGCTCGAGGCGAAGCCGTCGTATGTCGGCGCACAGCTCGGCGCTCAACCCGATCAGTTCTCGGCGCCGCTCTACGGCTACAGCCCGGCAGCAGCTCGAGGGGGCCTACGGCTTGAACGACGTCTACTTCGGCGGTATCAAGGGGGACGGCGCTGGGCAGACCGTCGCGATCATCGACGTCGGCGACAACTCTGCCTTCCTGCAGACGAGCAACCCCAACTATGACAACCCGGCGGTCAGCGCGCCTCCATTACTACGATACGTACTGGGGCATAAACGACACCGGCTTCAGCTTCACCAAGTACGACGAGTACGGCACCCAATTGATCGACGGGGTCACCACGCTGCCGGTCAACGCCGGCTGGGAGGTCGAGATCGCGCTCGACATCGAGTCCGTGCACCTGATGGCACCCGATGCCAACATCGACCTGGTGGAGGCCTCCAGCTCGTCGCCCTACGACCTGATGCTGGCAGACTACACCGCCGCGACGCTGCCGGGCGTGTCGGTGGTCTCGAATAGCTGGGGCTTCCCCCTCGAGTATTATGGCGAGGGCTATTTCGAGAACTACCTGGACAGTACGTATCTCGAGCCGGCTTTGGCAATCAACCCCAACGTGACGTTCATGGCGTCGACGGGGGACGACGGTGCGTTTATCGGGCTCCTATACCCCTCGGCGTCGCCACTCGTGGTCGGCGTGGGCGGCACGGCCGTCTACGTCAACAGCCAGAACCAGTGGACCAGTG
Organism: uncultured Isosphaeraceae bacterium; assembly: GCA_963830625.1. Taxonomy (GTDB): domain Bacteria; phylum Planctomycetota; class Planctomycetia; order Isosphaerales; family Isosphaeraceae; genus CAWHMZ01. The sequence goes on from CAWHMZ010000026.1 coordinate 115,032, forward strand.
AAACGGGCTGGAGCGGCTCGGGCGGCGGCATCAGCAACAATTACAGTGAGCCGGTGTGGCAGGAACCGTTCCAGGGCTATGGATATCGCACCTTGCCTGATATTTCGGCCGACGCCGACCCGGACACGGGGCTTGCGCTCTACGATCCGCTCTACAGCGGATATGCGACACCGTGGTCCGAATGGGGCGGCACGAGCCTATCGGTGCAGTTGAGCGCCGGCATGCTGGCGGTTGCCAATCAGGGCGCGCGCTGGAGGGATTCGGAGCACTCGAGGGAGCGACAAGCTCGACCCAGACGACCCCCTCGACCCAGGGGGCCTTGTATGGTCTGGCCAGCCCTTCGCTCTACGCGGCCAATTACCACGACATCATCTCTGGTTACAACTACGGCTACTCCGCCGGGCCAGGCTACGACTTGGTGACGGGCATAGGGACTCCCAAGGGTCCGACGCTCTTGCCCAACCTGGCGGCTTATGACACCGCCACCGAGATCTCGTTCGCGACCGAGCCTCCCGCGAGCGTGATTCCCGGCGCCGACTTCGGCGTGATCGTCGAGGCTACCAACGCGTTCGGCGACCCCGACGTCGCCCAGAACGGCACGGTCGAGCTCTCCGGCACCGACGGTTCGAGTTACTACTCCACGATGACCGCCGGCGAGGCAGTGTTCAACGACATCTCGCTGGCCTCGCTGGGCAGCTACGATTACACGGCCTCGCTCCTGACCTCGAGCCTCACTCCGGGCACCTCCACCAATGTGACCGTGAACACGCCGGCACCGGGGGTCAACTACTACTTCCCGATGCCGATTTATGGCACTCCCGACGGCCCGGGCGACCTGTACGATGCCATTAACGCGTCGAACTCGGCCGGCGGCACCAACATCATCGAGCTGTCCCAGTCGACCATTCCCTACGACGTTTCCGAGGGTGAGCTCTACGTCTGGAATGCATCGAGTAACCCGTACTACTCGCTGACGATCTACGGCGACACAGGCATCGCGGCCAACTCGGTGATCTCGGCGTCGTATGCCAATCGCGTCTTCGAGATTGCCGGCGATTCGAACACATGGGTGACCCTGCAGACCCTGACCATCGCGCAAGGCTGGGCCAACAACACCGGCGTTTACGGCAGCACCGGCACGGCCTGGGGCGGCGGCATGTTGATCGACGGCGGCAATGTGTCGCTCGACCGGGGCCGCGGTCTCCAACAACGAAGCCGTCGGCTCCAACGGCTACACGGGTTCGTACGGCATTATGCGACCGGCGGGAATCCGACGGCCGGTCCGGGCGGTCCCGGCACTAGCGGCGATGCCGCTTGCGGCGGCGGCATCTACATCGGCGGCGGCAGCCTGTCGTTCAATGTCGGCACCGTAATCAGCGGCAATCTGGCCTTAGGCGGCCACGGCGGTCGCGGCGGCACGGCGGCCCGGGCTTGGGCATCGAGACCATACACGGCACGTTCACGTTCTTCACGTCCGACGGTGGGTATTTCACAGTTCACACGGCTTACGAGTTCTACGTGGCCAATCCTGGCACGGGTGGGCCTGGCGGCGCCGGCGCTGCCGCCGAGGGCGGCGGCATCTACGCCGGCGGCGGCCAGTTGACGATCACCCAGACGGTATTCGACAGCAACACGGCCGAGGGCGGCGCGGGCGGCTCGGGCGGCCGGGCGGCTTCCAGTACTTTTCCGGCAACTACGGCCAGCGCGGCGGCAACGGCGGCAACGGTGGCCCCGGCGGCTCGGGAGGGGGCGGCGCGGTCTACATCGCGTCGGGTAACTCAGTTCCGTTCAACTACGACGACCTCAAGAACAACGTCGCCGTGGGCGGCGCCGGCGGCGCCGGCGGCGCGGGCGGCACGGGCGCGCTTCGGGTTTTACGGCTACTTCGGCGGCTTTGCCTCCGGCACGACCGGCCTAGGCAAGGGCAACCCCGGCAGCAGCGGCGGCAGTGGGCATCCGGCGGTCCCGGTGGCAACGGCGGCTACGGCGGCACGGGCGGCAACGGCGGCGGCGGCGGTATCTACCTGTCCTATGGCTCGTTCTCGATCTCGGGCGGCAACATCTGGGCCAACGGCGCGGTGGGCGGTGCCGGCGGAATGGGCGGCACGGCGGGCCACGGCGGGCCGGGCGGCGGCGGCGGCACGGGCGGCTACGGAGCGACCGGCGCCAATCAGAACTATTACTACTACTACACGTCGGAAGGCTACTTCTACACGGGTCACTACAATAACCCAGGCGCCCCCGGCGGGACGGGCGGGACGGGCGGCAACGGCGGCTAACGGCGGCCAACGGCGGCTCGGCGGGCTATGCCGGCGGCGGCGGCTTCGGCGGTGCGGGCGAAGGCGGCGGCATCTTCATCGGCGGTACCAGCGCCCATGGCACCACCAGCGGTGAGCTTCACATCAGCTACAACGCCGCGATCGGTGGTGCTGGCGGCGAGGGTGGCTTTGGAGGTTACGGCGGTACCGCCGGCCAGGGCGGCGACGGCGGTGGCGGTGGCTACGGCGGCGACGGCGGCTCGTGGGACCGTGTTCGCTCCCAATGGCGGCTCCGGCGGCCAGGGCGGCACATGGTGGCAACGGCGGCTCGCCTGGGTTCGCAGGAGCTGCCCATGGGGGTGGTCCCGGCGGTCCCGGCGGTCCCGGGCTGGGCGGCGGTGCCTATGTGGTCGACGGGTCCCTGAGCCTGTACGGAACCGTGTTCAGCTACAATCTCGCGGCGGGCGGAAACGGCGGCCAGGGCGGCCCGGGCGGCCAGGGCGGCTACATGCGCCCGGGCGGCAACGGCGGCATTGGCGGCGGCGGCGGCTACGGCGGCGACGGGTTCAATGCCCACGGCACGGCTGAAGGGTATTTCACCAGCACGCCTAGCGGCGGGACCACGTTCGTGACCACCGACTACGTCCTCACCGGCGGCAACGGCGGCAACGGCGGCTACGGCGGCCATGGCGGTGACGCCGGCAATATCAATTCCGGCGCGCCAGGTGCCAGCGGCGGCTTTGGCGGCTTCGGTGGAACAGGAGCTGGTGGTGGTGTCTATGTCGCCTTCGGTACAGTCACTCTCGCCAACGACACCATAAGCTGGAACGCTGCTATCGGCGGCGCCGGCGGCCAGGGCGGCACCGGCGGCCACGGCGGCAATTACACATTCAATATCTACGGTCAGGCCGCCACGGGCGGCTGGGGCGGCGACGGCGGCAGTGGCGGCTCCGGCGGCGGCGCCTGGTTTTATCGTTCCGGCCATCTCTTCTACGTCGGCTCGCCCGGCAACGGCGGCAATGGCGGGGGCGGCGGGACCGCCGGCACCGGTGGCAACGGCAACTTCATGGGCGCCGGCGGTCAGGGCGGTCAGGGCGGCTTCGGCGGCTACGGCGCCGGCGGCGGTGCCTATGTCTCTTTCGGCGGTACGCTCGATCTGACTAACGACACCGTCGACTGGAATACGGCTATCGGCGGCTCCGGTGGTCAGGGCGGCCCCGGCGGCGCTGGTGGTGATGCCGCTTGGGGAGGTGGTTTCGGCGGCAACGGCGGCTACGGCGGCTACGGCGGTGACGCCGGCTTCATCGAGATCGTCAACAACCGCTACTCCTATGTGCTGGCCGGCGATGGCGGCAACGGCGGCTCCGGCGGCCAGGATGGCAACGGCGGTACCTACGGCAATTTCGGCGGCAATGGCGGCAATGGCGGCAACGGCGGCTACGGCGGCACGGGCGCCGGCGGCGGTCTTTACATCTTCGGCGGCGCAATCACGTTGAACGCCGATACGGTTGCCTACAACGCGGCCTTTGGCGGTAGCGGCGGCAACGGCGGCAACGGCGGCTCCGGCGGCCTTGGTCGCTTCGCCGGCGGTGGCGGCTACGGTTTTTCGTTCTCGTTCGAGACGTCTTCCGGCGGCGTCTACCATAGCATCATACGCTTCAACAATGGCGGCGATGGCGGCGGGCTGCCCGTACGGGGCCTACTACGCCAGCTCGATCAGCAACTTCGTGCCGGGCCTGGGAGGCACGGGTGGCAACGGCGGCCATGGCGGCAGCGTTGGCGGCAACGGCGGCAACGGCGGCACCGGCGGGAACGGCGGCGGCGGCGGCAATGCCTACGGCGGCGGCGCCTACGTCCTCTACGGTACGTTGACCGTCTACAACTCCACGATCGCCGATAACTTTGTCGGGGTCGGCTTCGGCGGTGCGCCGGCTTGGGCGGTGACGGCGGACCGGTCACAGAAGTCCTACAAGGAAGCGCAACCCCTACGGCACGTCGGCGCCGGGCGGTTTCGGCGGCTACAGCTATTTACGGCAGCCAAGCCCCCGATGGCGTGAGCGGCACGCCTGCGGTACCAGGGACCGTCGGCTCACCGGGTAATTCCGGTACGGGGTACGGCAGCTCCGGCACGTCGGCCGCCGGCGGCGGGCTGTATGTGACCTACGGGTCGAACGTGACGCTGTACAACGCCACGATCGCCTACAACGCATCCGAATTCGGCGGCGTCGGCCAGGGCGTGTTCCAGAACGGCGGAAACGTCCTCGCCTATAACTCGCTCGTCGGCCGACAACGGCTACACCGGCTCGGCAGCGCGACTTGGGCCTCGACCGGCTATGATTACTTCAACATCCGGGCGGCACTCGGCGGTCGCCTACAACAGTCTTGTTCGGGATCCTTCCCGGTCGGAATCGTTGCCAGGCGCGGCTCAATGGTCGGCAACGCGGGGCTCGATCCGACCGGCCTGCAATGGAACGGCGGCCCGACCCAGACCATCGCCATCGTCGACGGCTCGAGTTACGCGGCGTACTGGCGGCAAGGATGGAATCGCGGGGCGTGACGCTCTTCACCGACCAGCGCGGCTATGCCCCCGCGCCGGCAACTGGAGCATCGGCGCGTACCAGTTCGACGGCACGCCGGTCACGTCGCCGACGGCCACGCTCTCCGCGCCCAACGTCTCGCCGCAGCAGTACGGCCAGACGTCTTACGACTTCATGGTCACTTACTATGCTCAGCCGCGGGCATTAACCCGTCGGCCCTGTCGGTGCCGTGGTCACGGTCACACCGCCGGCCGGTTGGCGGACCGATCACCGCGACGGTCGTCACCACAACCCCCAACGGTCCGTCCGATCCATTCGGCGACTACCAGGCGTTCACCGTCGACGTACACGATCACGCCTCCGGGCGGCTCCTGGACCTCGGCCGACAACGGCACCTACACGATCAGCCTGGGCTCGACGATCTCCGACACCCAGGGCAACACGTCGGCCCCGAGACGCTCGGCACCTTCGACGTCGAGACGGCCGATATCGGGATCACGAAGTATCGGCCTGATCTCAAGCGCTCCACCAACCTCTGGACCGGGACGATCAAGCTCACCAACAACGGCTCGTCGTCGTTCAGTGGGCCGATCTTCGTCCTGTTCAATCTGCCGGGCGGGGTCATCCTCGAGAACGCGACGGGAACCTACGACGGGGAGCCGTATCTCGAGGTTGCGGTGCCCGGCGGAACGTTGGCGCGCCGGCGCCTCGGTCAATGCGACTCGTCGAGTTCAACAGCGAACGTCAATCCCGCGTCGTACAGCACGACCTATTACATCGGGTCGCTGGGGTCGTGAGCGTCAGAGAAACGCTTCATGAGCGTTGAGCCGCTGACACGAAAGGTTTCGCCTCTCTCGCAGTGCTCTCGATGTTTTCCGGCCGACACCTGGGCCGGGGCTGACCCCCCGGCCCAGGACGGCACAGCAAAGCCGACAAGCGCAGCTTGCAGTCGCCATGCGTAGATTTCCGTCAACGCTCTGCCTTTTCTGTGATCGATCGACAATGACCCTTCACAATAATCGCGATGAGGCGCTCGAGCGGTTCGGGCCGCTTTCATCCGATGTCACCCACGAGAACGAGGAGAGCATCACCCGATGAGGGACTTGATGAAACGATTCGTCTGCATCGGCGTTTGCGTCGTCTCGCTCGCAAGCGCGGCCAACGCCGGCACGGTCACTCTTTATAACAATCTATTGGTGAGCCGGCCGAGTCTAGACCTCGGTCAGCGGTTACGGCCCGGCCGACTCGTTTTCGACTGGCGGCTCCGCCGTCACACTGACGGACGTGCAGCTCAACCTGCTTACCAGGTTGGCTCAGACTCCGGGTGGAAGTCACGGCGTATTTGCTGAGCGATACCAGCAAGAGCCCTGGCTCCGTTCTCGCGGTGCTCGGTACAGTCACTGACAGTCAGTTCAGCCCGTCGCCGGGCTCGACCCCGATAGTCGACCTGAGCGGTCTGTCCCTACGGGCTCGCCGCCAACACGCACTACTGGATCGAGCTCGTTGACGCCACTCGAAGGCGGCAGAGCAGCATCTACTGGACTTATTCGCTCGACACTACGGGGACGAGCGGTAATGAGTATTTCGCGAACGCGAGCGGCGTCTTCGCGAATTCCGAACGGCCCGTACCAGATGCTCTCCAGGGCGTGACACAGGGCTCGATCCCGGAACCATCGAGCGCCGTCCTGTTAGGCCTCGGCCTTGGTGGCGGGTTCTTTGCGTTCGGCCGGGCGCGCAAGTCGTCGTCGCGCCGCGGCGTGATGCGGCGAGTATCCTGTCAATCTCGACTGGACCGGGATGTCGACCCGGTCTTGGCTGATCTCTTGGATCAAGGGCCGAGCACCTGTCACAAGCAGGTGCTCGGCCCTCTTTTTGTGCGCTGGCCGTCCAGCCACTCAAACGCATGGCAGTCGCTGGCCATGTCGGCGACAGAGAGCCTAACCACACTCCATCGAAACCAGATTTGACTGATACAACTATTTTTTTACAAACAAACTTTTTCCTTGACTGGGGCTCGGGAGCGAGGTAAATTCCGTAAGCATTGCTCTCGATGGGAGTGAGCGCGTGCGGCCAAGACGGCCCCGCTAGTGCATCAGGCAGTGCTCGTTTTCGTGCGACTTCAGGATCGTTTTGACGACACCTCGGGCTTGCTGTCGATGAACCCATCGAGCCGCCTCCGGCGCCGCCCTCACGGCCCGTGAGCGCTCGTCGGGGAGAATCTGTTTCATCCGTTTTTTTTGTCTCGATGCTTGCCATGGTACGGCGAGGCGAGTCCCGCTGCGCGCGGGCAGGTGCCGATCAAAGCTCGGGTCGTGGCCTGGAAGATTAGCCTGTCTGGATCGATCGTACTTATTCGAATACCAAAGAGGCGCAGAGCGCTCTCGTGCCTTTACCTCTCTGTTCCAGGAGCAACTGCAATGTCGCGCACCTTGCGCCGTCGGCTCTCAGGTTTCTTCGCCGCCAGCCATTCTCGCCGTCGGACCAGCCGGTCGCGAGGCCCGATCTGGTCGCTCGAGAGCCTGGAAGACCGCGTGATGCTGTCCGTCACGCCCGCCACCGGCGGCTCGGCCATCTCGGCCGATACGACCGGCGTGAGCTTCACCACCTTGACCGGACCTGCCTATGACGGCGTCGATATTCCCACCGGCACGATCGTCCTGAACGCGCCGGCCGGCTTTGTGTTCGACACCGCTCCCGGGCCATGGGCCGGCAGTGACCGTCTCGCGCGTCAGCGGCTCGGGCCCGGACGTCGCCGGCTCGATCACGTCGGTCACGAGCCACGCAGATCACGTTCACGGTGACGACCGCGTCGGCCGGCGGCACTGAAGACTTGCTGACGTGGGTCAACGTCGGTGTCGAGCCGGCGGCCGGAACGCCGCTCGCCAGCGGCGACCTCGATGAGACCGGCACCGCCGCCTTGAGCGGCGTCACCCAGGGGCAAGGCGGCACGAACTGGGGCACACTCACCGAGGTCCCCGGCGCACCGACCCAGTTGGAATTCCAAACGGGGCCCTCGAACACGACCTACGGCGACACGATCAGTCCCGGCGTGACCGTGGCGTTCCTGGATCAGTACAACAATCTCACGAGCAGCTCGGCAACGGTGAGCCTCGCGCTCCAGAGCAACCCGACCAGTGCGACGCTCGGCGGCACAACCTCGACCTTGAACGGCAGCGGCTACCCGGTCTTCAGCGATCTGACGGTCAACAAGGTCGGGACCGGGTATACCTTACAGGCCACGGCGACCGGCCTGAGCCCGGCGACATCCTCGCCGTTTGACATCACCGCGCGGCCGATCACGGTGACGGCGGCGGCGAACACCAAGACCTACGACGGCACAACCTCGGCAGCCGCCGTGCCGACGATCACCTCGGGCAGCCTGGCCAGCGGCGACACGGCCGACTTCACCGAAACCTACAGCACCAGGAATGTGGGCACCGGCCTGACGCTGACGCCGAGCGGGACGGTCAACGACGGCAACGGCGGCAACAACTACACCTACACGTTCGTGCCGGTGTCGACGGGCGTGATCACGGCTGAGGCACTGACGATCACGGCCGTGGCCAACACCAAGGTCTACGACGGCACGACGAGCGCGGCGGCGGTCCCGACGATCACCTCGGGCAGTCTGGCCACGGGTGACACGGCCGACTTCACCGAGACCTACAACACCAGGAATGTGGGCACTGGCCTGACGCTGACGCCGAGCGGGACGGTCAACGACGGCAACGGCGGCAACAACTACACCTACACGTTCGTGCCGGTGTCGACGGGCGTGATCACGGCTGAGGCACTGACGATCACGGCCGTGGCCAACACCAAGGTCTACGACGGCACGACGAGCGCGGCGGCGGTGCCGACGATCACCTCGGGCAGTCTGGGCACGGGCGACACGGCCGACTTCACCGAGACCTACAGCACCAGGAATGTGGGCACTGGCCTGACGCTGACGCCGAGCGGGACGGTCAACGACGGCAACGGCGGCAACAACTACACCTACACGTTCGTGCCGGTGTCGACGGGCGTGATCACGGCCGAGGCACTGACGATCACGGCCGTGGCCAACACCAAGGTCTACGACGGCACGACGAGCGCGGCGGCGGTTCCGACGATCACCTCGGGCAGTCTGGCCACGGGCGACACGGCCGACTTCACCGAGACCTACAGCACCAGGAATGCGGGCACTGGGCCTGACGCTGACGCCGAGCGGGACGGTCAACGACGGCAACGGCGGCAACAACTACACCTACACGTTCGTGCCGGTGTCGACGGGCGTGATCACGGCTGAGGCACTGACGATCACGGCCGTGGCCAACACCAAGGTCTACGACGGCACGACGAGCGCGGCGGCGGTCCCGACGATCACCTCGGGCAGTCTGGCCACGGGTGACACGGCCGATTTCACCGAGACCTACAGCACCAGGAATGCGGGCACTGGGCCTGACGCTGACGCCGAGCGGGACGGTCAACGACGGCAACGGCGGCAACAACTACACCTACACGTTCGTGCCGGAGTCGACGGGCGTGATCACGGCTCAGGCACTGACGATCACGGCCGTGGCCAACACCAAGGTCTACGACGGCACGACGAGCGCGGCGGCCGTGCCGACGATCACCTCGGGCAGTCTGGCCACGGGTGACACGGCCGACTTCACCGAGACCTACAGCACCAGGAATGTGGGCACCGGCCTGACGCTGACGCCGAGCGGGACGGTTAACGACGGCAACGGCGGCAACAACTACACGTACACGTTCGTGCCGGAGTCGACGGGCGTGATCACGCCCGCCCCGCTCGTGGTGCGGGCGAACAGCGCCTCGATCGTATACGGCTCTGCGCTGCCTGCCCTCAGCGACACGATCAGCGGGTTCGTGGGCGGGGACAATTCAAGCGTGGTGAGCGGCGCGCCCGTCCTGTCGACGACCGCGGCGTCCGGCGCCAACGCCGGCGCCTACCCGATCACGGTCGCGGCCGGCACCTTGAGCGCCACCAACTACACGTTCCCCGCGGCCGACCTGATCGCCGGCACGTTGACCGTGACGCCGGCGCCTCTCGTGATCACAGCCGTCTCGACGACCATCCTCGGTCGGCCAGCCCTTGCCCACGCCCACGGTGACCTACGCGGGATTCGTCAACGGCAACACGCCGGCGAGTCTCAGCCACGCCGCCGGTCATTCACTCGGCCGCGACCTCCGTCGGCCGTTCCCGGCAGCTACCCCATCACCGTCAGCGGCGCGAGCTCGCCCAACTACACGATCACGTACGTGCCCGGCACGCTCACCGTGATCCTCTCGCCGGCGACCGTCGAATCGGTCTCGATCCAGAAGATCAAGGTGAGCAAGCACAAGTCGGTGCAAGGGATCGTCCTGCAATTCAGTGAGGCGCTCAATTCGGCGGATGCGCAGAATATCAACGTCGTACACCCTGGCCACGGTCCCGAAGAACAAGAAGCAGAAGAGCAAGCCGGTGCCGCTATCCAAAGCGACCTACAGCTCCTCGGCGTTCACGGTGACGCTCTTCACGAAAAAGACGCTGGTGCTTAATCCCCCGATCGACCTTACGGTCAAGGCCGCCAGCCTGCTGGACGCCCTCGGCCGCGAGCTCGACGGCAACGACTCGGGACAGCCGGGCGCGAATTTCACGGCCGTCCTCAGCAAGGCCGGCACGACCGTCACCAGCGCCAGGGCGCTCGCGCGAATCGGCGGCCTTTCTTCCCACGCGGTCGATGCCGTGCTGGAGGCGAGCGTACGCGGGGGCTATTGAACGTTCGTCGCATTGGCCCGTAGAACGGAATTCATTCCGTTCCGCCCCGACGCCGCGCATCCCCTAGACCGAAAAGTTCACTCCTTTTCGTCCCAGCCGGTCGCGTATCATCATTGAACGGAACGGAATGAATTCCGTTCTGCGCAGCTCGATGCGCCAAAAACTTCTGGTTTCTTCCACTCATTCCCACAGGCTCTGACACGCGACCTACATTTCTTTGGGGGGCGGGCCAGAGCGACCGAAACGACGCTGGCCCGCCCTTGTGTTTGCTGCCGGTCGGGGTTCCGGCTTGGCTCGCACGGCCACCGCGTCAGATCGAACCGATCGGACGGATCAGACCGATCGGACGGATCGGCCGCGGTGGCTGATGTTCCGAGCTCTGGCGCGGGTCCACTCGACTGAGCCCGCCAAGTCGGCGCGGCCCAAGAACACAGTCCGATCGGCGCCAGGCGGGTTGGTCCCGCGCGGGCAACTGCCTATAGCTCGGCCGCCCTGCAGCGGTTGCCAGTAGAGCTACGCCCTCGTCGCTCTGACGGCCGCGCCCTCGCTGCGCGTGGTTCTGCGCGCCGCGGCTTTACCGTTTCTGGGGAGACTTCATGCACGTTTCTCGCGGTAAACCGGGCGCGCCCCGCTCGCGCCCGAGGGCGCGGCTTGCCTGGTCGTCGAGAGCCTCGAGCCGCGGCTCGTACCGTCGGCGTGCGGCATCGCGCCGACCCCACTCGTCGCGCCGGGCAGCATTCGCGTGCAGCCCGCATATCAGCTCATCGGCGGGCCCGGCATGGAGCATGCCGGTTGGAGCACGTCGTCGCCGTCGGGTCTTGATCCCTCCGAGCTGGCAACGGCCTACGGGATAAACAGCATCTTGTTCGGCTCGATAACCGGCGACGGCGCGGGGCAGACGATTGCGATCGTCGACGCCTATGACGACCCGAAGTTGGTCAGTACGTCCGCACCGAATTTCGGCACAAGCGACCTGGCCGAATTCGATAAGGCGTTCGGCCTGCCCGATCCGCCAAGCTTTATCAAGGTCAACCAGCATGGGACCACCAGCCCGTTGCCGACCGTCGATCCCGCAGGGGCCGGCAACCCGACTGGGAACTGGGAAGTCGAAGAGGCGCTCGACGTCGAGTGGGCCCACGCGATGGCTCCCGAAGCGAACATCGTGCTGGTCGAGTGCACTTCCGACAGCGGCGCAGGAAATGTACACCGGCGGCACAGACCGCCGCGAGCCTGCCGGGCGTATCGGTGGTGTCGATGAGCTGGGGCTCGAGCGAGTTTGCCGACGAGACGAACCTTCGACAGCGATTTCACAACGCCCACCGGCCACCAAGGAGTGACGTTCGTGGCGTCAACGGGCGACAGCGGATCTCCGGGCGAGTATCCGGCCTATTCGCCCTACGTCGTGGCCGCCGGCGGCACGACCCTCTACACGAGCGCCGGCGGCGTTTACCAGAGCGAGTCGGCCTGGTCGGGCAGCGGCGGCGGCATGAGCGTCTATGAGCCCGAGCCGGTCTATCAGACGGCAGTGCAGATCGACGGGCAAGCGGACGATTCCCGGACGTTGCCTTTGACGCCGACCCCAGCACCGGCGTGCGGTCTACGACACGTATAATAACCCGGCTCCGAGTCCGTGGGAGGAGGTCGGCGGCACCAGCCTCTCGGCCCCGTGCTGGGCGGCGCTCTGATTGCCATTGCCGACCAGGGGCGCGTTGCTCGATGGCGGCTCGACCTTGAACGGCGCCACCCAGACGCTGCCGGCCTTGTACTGCGCTTCCCGCCGACCGACTTGAACGACATCACGAGCGGCGGCAACGGCGGGTTTCAGCGCCGTACCGGGTTACGACGAGGTCACGGGCTTGGGCACGCCGGTGCGCCGTTCCTCATGGTGCCCGACCTGGCCGCATACGGCATGCCGGCACGCTGGTTGTGACCGGGCAGCCCCAGAGCGTGACCGCCGGGCGGCCGTTTACAGTTTCGGTGGAGGCTCTGTCAGCTTCAGGGGCGCCGGCATCGGGTTACGATGGCACCGTGACACTCAGGCTGTCGAGCGACCCCGACGGCGGCATTCTCGGCGGTAGCCGTGACGGTGATGGCCAGAAACGGCGTGGCGACGTTCAAGGGCCTGTGGGTCGAGCGAGCGGGCGACGACTACACGTTCTGGTGACGGCTTCAACCGGCGGTTCCGTTTCAGCCACGACCGGACCGCTGATCGTGACGCCGGCTGCACCAGTGCGCCTGGCGGTCGTCACCGAGCCCCCCGTGCGCACCGAGGTCGATGCTCCGTTCGGCTTGGGCGTGGTCGTCGAGGACGCGTACGGCAACGTGGTCACGTCGTACTAGCGGCGAACGGTGACGGTCACGCTGGAGCGAGACCCGACCGGGCGCGTCACTCTAGGGAACGCTCACCGTCGCGGTCAGCCAGGGGTAGGCGACGTTCTCCAACCTGATCGGCTGAAGAGACTCGGCGCGAGTCCGCGTCATCAGGGTGACCGGCGGCCGGCCTGGCGCCGGCAAAGACGCACCGATTTGACGTGACGCGCAGAGGACGCCGATCGCTCAAGTCGAGCCGCGGCTGCCGCACGGCATCGGTGGCGGCGATCAAGTTCCGACGCTCGCCGCGGCGGCACGGCTTGAGGTCAAGATCAGGACTGGCCGAGCATGACCTCGATATCGACGCGGCTTGCCGTCGCGGACGACGGTGATACGAACGGTCTCGCCCGGCCGGTGTCTTTCGACTTCGGTCAAGAGCTCGTCGACGGTCTTGACCCGTTTGTGGTCGACGGCGACGATCAGGTCGGCCGAGTCGGGGTCGACGCGCCGGCTGAACACCCCGGCCCGAGCTGCTCGACCCTCACCCGGACGCCGCTGGATGCCCGCCCGCTCGGCCGGCCCGCCTTCGACGAGCGCCAGCACGAGCAGTCCCTCGCCGGTGGAGTAGACCTTGGTGATGCCCAGGTCGGCCCGGATGACCCGGCCGTTCTCGATCAGCTGGCGGAGGATGCGGCTGATCGCGTTGATCGGCACGGCGAAGCTGATGCCCGCCGACTGGCCGACATTGCTGACGATCGCCGTGTTCATGCCGATCACCTGCCCTCGGGAGTTCAGGAGCGGGCCGCCCGAGTTGCCCGGGTTGATGGCGGCGTCGGTCTGGATGATGCCCTTGATCGTCCGGCCGTTCTTGGCCTTGAGCGAGCGGTCCAGGCTGCTGATGATCCCCGAGGTGAGCGTCCGCTCCAGCCCGAACGGGTTGCCCAGGGCCAGGATCTTCTGGCCGACCATCACTTTCGACGAGTCGCCAAGCGCAAGCGGAAAGAGCTTGTCGGCCGGCACGCGGATCGACAGCACGGCCACGTCGTTGGACGCGTCGGCGCCGATGACCTGGGCCTCGTGCGCCGAGCCGTCAAAGAGCGTGACCTGGACGGACGTTGGCTCCCTGGACGACGTGAAAATTGGTGAGCACATGACCCTGCTTTGTCGATGACGAAACCCGACCCGGTGCCGGTCGACGTCTCGTCGCCGAAGAAGCCCGAGACCTCGGCCTCGGTGGTGATGTTGACGACGCCCTTGTTGGCGGCGTTGTAGACCCGGATGTTGTTCCGCTCGTCGGGATCAAGGTCCTTGAGCACGTCCTCGGGAGAGGGGGCGTCTGGCTCTGGAGATCGGGCTGGCTGATCGGCGGATTGGCCGGCGCCGTGATCGCCCTGCGTTCTGGGCTGTGATCGTTTGCCCCGGCAAGATGAGCCGGCCGCCGCTCAGCAAAGCGACCAGCGCCAGGGTGACCATCGCCGTCGTGAAATGCCCAAGCGCTTGTTTTCCGCACGACGAAACCATGCCTGTTCTCATGACTGTGCCTTTCATCATCCTGAAATACCGCGCGGGCCGCTCGCTTGTAGGATAGCCGGGGCCCGCGCCAGCCCCGGTCGATTTCGGCTCGACGCTCATTCATCGTTGATTGTAACGGAAAGCTCGCAATTTCGCCGCGCCAGCATCGCGCCGAGCCTGGTCTCGATCATCGGCCGAAGCCACACCGCAGCCTTGAAGGGCGGCACTGGCCAAGGTACGCTCGGGCGGTCCGAGGTTTGAGTCGCTGTCAGCGCGGCGGCAGTCGAGCGTGCCTCGAGTCCTGGGCTGCCGGGTGAACGCGGGGAGACCATTCATGAACGCCGGCCTGTCTGGAAATCTCTGCTGCCGATTTGCCGGTCTGGCAATGCTCGCCGCGTGCGCGGCCCTGATCGCGGCTGCGCCCGATGAGCCCATCGATTTGCCCAGGGCCTACGTCGACGGGACCGGACCGGGCTGGAAAGCGCTGGGCGAAGACGACTTCGCCAACGTCAACTGCGACCCCGACACCTGGACGTGGAAGGACGGCGTGATCCACTGCACCGGGCAACCGGTCGGCGTGATCCGCACCCGAAAAGCCGGTGACCAACTTCGAGCTGGTCGCCGAGTGGCGGCATCTCCGCTCGGGCGGAAACTCGGGGATCTTCGTGTGGGCCCCGGAGAAGGCGCTCGAGGGCCTCAAGCCCAACTCGCTGCCCGCGCGGCGGCATCGAGGTGCAGATCCTCGACCACGGCTACAAGGAACAATACGAGAAGCAGCTCCGGCAAGAAGGCCGACCTGGTTCACGACCAACGGCGACGTCTTCCCGGTCGGCACGTCGAAGATGACCCCGTTCCCGCCGGTCTCGCCCGACGGCAGCCGCAGCTTCCCGACGAAGACACCTGAGCAAGGGCGTCGGCGAGTGGAACCACTACTACGTTCGGGGCATCAACGGCGAGGTCCGGCTCTGGGTCAACGGCGAGGAAGTCTCCGGCGGCAACGGCTGCGAGCCGCGCTCGGGCTATCTCTGCCTCGAGTCGGAAGGTTCGCCGGTCGAGTTCCGGCACGTGCGAATCCGCGAATTGCCGTGACAGAGATACAGCGATGTCGTTCCACCAGAGGATCCGGGCCATGTCATTTCCACAAAAGCAGACCTGCCATTCGATCGTGACCGCGTCGGCGCCAACGAGCTCGACGCGCGGAAGCTGGTCCCGACGCTGGATTCGAACCTGGCGCTCGACCTGGTGCGCATCACCGAGGCCGCCGCGCTGGCGGCGGCGCGCTGGGTGGGCCGGGGCGACAAGAACGCCGCCGACCAGGCCGCCGTCGACGCCATGCGGCTCTTGTTCAACGTGGTGCACATGGACGGCATCGTCGTGATCGGCGAGGGCGAGAAAGACCAGGCGCCGATGCTCTATAACGGCGAGCGGCTCGGCACGGGCAGCCCGCCGGTGGTCGATGTCGCCGTCGACCCGATCGACGGCACGCGGCTGGTGGCGCGGGGCGAGGCCAATGCGCTTTCGGTCGTCGCCGTCGCCGACCGCGGCGCGATGTTCAACCCGGGCCCGTGCATCTACATGGAAAAGATCGCCACCGGCCGCGAGGCCGGCCGCGGTCGATCGACATCACGGCGCCGATCGAGACCAACATCAAGATCGTCGCCCTGGCCAAGCGGACTGGCGATCAGCGAGGTGACCGTGATGATCCTCGACCGCCCGCGCCACGAGGAGATCGTCGAGCGGGTGCGGAAGATCGGCGCGCGGGTCCACCTGCTGTCCGACGGCGACGTCGCCGGCGCCATCACGGCCGCCCGGCGCGGCACGGGCGTCGATCTGCTCTACGGCATCGGCGGCACGCCCGAGGGCGTGATCGCCGCGGCCGCGCTCAAATGCCTGGGCGGCGCCATCCAGGGCCGCCTTTACCCCCGCAACGACGAGGAGCGCGCGGCCGCCTTCGACGCCGGCTACGACCTCGACCGCGTCTCTGACCACCGACGATCTCGTCAAGGGCGAGGACGTCTTCTTCGCCGCGACCGGAATCACCGACGGGTCGCTTGCTGCAGGGCGTTCGTTTCTCGCCCGACGGCGCGACCACCGAGTCGATCGTCATGCGCGCGCGCTCCGGCACCATCCGCGTGATCCACGGCGAGCACCGCGTCGGCAAGCTCAAGCAGATCTACGGCGAAGACGATTGAGCCGCTGAATGGCGAATCCGACCTTCATCCCTCAACTTTTTGGGGAGCGCACTTCTATCGGCAGTTCTGCGGAAGTAACCTAGGAGGGTGTCTTGATGCGGCCAGCGCGGGTGAAAGCGCAACCGGATTGGATCAGGCCAAGGGTGACAACATGGCGAGCGGGCTCGAAACACAAGGACAAGTCGCCAGAACGATGGCGGGCGCCGACAGCGTCGAGATCAAGGCGACCATTCCCCAGCATCAAATCGATCTCGCACTGGAAATCTACGGGCTCAAGCTCGAGGGGAACGAGCGGTACATCTATTTCTTCGACACGGTCGAGCTCGACCTGTTCGCGCAGGGCGTGATCGCGCGGGCCCGGCGCATCGTGGGTGGGCCGCACGACAGCACCATCAAGTTTCGCCCCGTCGACCCCGCGAGCGTGCCGGCGATCTGGCGCAAGTACGCAGGCTTCAAGATCGAGGCCGACGCGAGCGACAAGGGCGTTGTGAAATCGGCGTCGCTGACCATGCCGGTGGCCAAAGGGCTGATCAAGCGGGTCGCCGCCAGCAAAGACGGAATTGCGAGCTTGTTCAAGGAAGAGCAGCTCTTGTTTTTGCTCAGCCTGGCGAACCGGAAAATCGACTATACGAAGGTCGTGGTCATGGGGCCCGTTCAGGCGTGGAAGTGGAAATACAGCCACGAGGGCTTGCCCTGGCCGATCACCGGCGAATTGTGGCAGCGCGGCGACGGGTCGCGGATCTTCGAGGTTTCGATCAAGATCCCCGCCGTGCAAGCGGCGGCCGCCACAGCGGGCTTCATGGCATTCCTGGCCGAAGTCGGCGCCGCAGCGCGACGACGGCCAGCAGGCCAAGACCCGCTGGGTGCTCGAACACGCCGCCAGTGCCCAGAAACAGGCACAAGCGCCGGTGCCCACCAACGGCCAAGAAGGTAACAGCAAATAAACGGCCGATTCAGGCCTCAGCCAATCGCCCGCCGAATCGGTCGATCAACAGGCCGTGGCGCAGACCGCGGTCGCTCACCGTCAAGGAAGGCTGCCGGAGCTTGTCCATCACTGTGCCCACGATGCACGCCCCGGCCAGGATAACCTCGGCCCGCTTGGGTTGAAGCCCCACGATCGCTCGGCGCGCCTCGGCTGCCCGGGATCGATAAAGCTCGATCTGCCGGTCGACCTCGCGCCGGCTCATGACAGCTCCCTGGACCTTGCTGGGATCATACGGCGATAGCCCGAGCATCACCGCGGTCATGTTCGTGACCGCACCCCCCATGCCCACCAGAGCGTCGGCGCAAGGGCGCCGTCAAGCGCAGCTAAGTCTGCGTCGATCGTGCGCAGGGCGTCGCGCAACACGTCGGTCGAAACGGCGTGGTCGAGGCCGTATTTCTCGGTATAGCGCACGGCGCCCACATTGACGCTGAACTGGCGGTCGACCCGATCGCCGCGTCCGAACGTGAACTGCGAGCTGCCGCCGCCCGTGTCGAAAATGACCAGGGCGCCCTCGACCGGTCCCAAGCCCGCCTTCACCGCCAGGTAAGCGATCCGGCATTCTAGATCGCCCGAGATCACCTCGACGTTCACGCCCGATCGCTCCTTGACGAGGTCGACAAACGCCTGACTGTTAGTCGCCGTGCGCAGGCCCATTGTGCCCACCGCAGTGATGCCGTCGACCTTGTTCCGGGCTGCCTCGGCAGCCATCCCCGCGATCGCCAGCGCGGTTCGCTCCATGGCGGCGGGCGCGATCGCCCCGGTTTCCTGAATGCCTTCTCCCAGGCGCGTGACCTCGGCACGGTCGACGACAGTGGTCCAGGTCCCGTCGGGTCGGCACTCGCCGATATGGAACTTGACCGAGTTGGTTCCGACGTCGATGACGGCCTGGCGGATCATGCGTGCTTGGCCCCGCTCGCGAAGCCGATCAACTGTTTGAGACCGCGCGGATAGTTGATGTTGGAATAGCCGCTGAGCGCCATGGCTCCCACGGCGGCGAGCACCCGCTCCGGCGTGGCGTCCTCGATCGCGACGGTGCGCGTGGTCTTGCCGTCGGCGACGACGTCGGCGACCTCTGCAAGGCAGCCGTCGAGAAGATAGCGAGTACGTGTCTTCTTGACGTTGACGACGCGAACGATTCCACCGAACCGAGCCAGGTCGTCGAGCAATCGCTCGAGCGGCCGCCCATCGGGGCTTGCCGGCAGGTCGGGCAATCCGAGTGCAGCGCTGATCTTGGCGACAACCGGCGCGGCCAGCGGGAACGGCGCCTTGAGCAACGGGCGCCATCGCTCCAGTCCGTGAGCATCGACACGCTCCAGCAACTTGATATCCATCAATTGGTCGCGCACCTTGACGTTGGCGTCGGAAAAGGCCGACAGCAGATAGATCTCGTCGCTGTTTTCAACTTTCTCGCGCGCCAGTGCGGCAAACCGCTCGAGGGCAGCGCCGAAGTCTTCGCCGAACGTGCGCCATTCCCAGCGTGCGATGATTTCGTCCATCGAGCTCCTCCCAAGATCGCGCTTTAGAACCCGGCTTGACAGCGTCTGGCACGGGCCGTGCCCACTCTAAGGGCGGCAGGGCCACTGCGAGACTGCGCGCACATTATTGCGCGCCGGCGGTGCTTTTCGCCATGAAGCTGAGGCCGGCGCACCGCAAATTCCGCGCGCGCCCTCGCGCCGTCTTAATCTGGACGCGCGCCCATGGTCGCGACACAATGAGTTTGTCCCGGGTCGATTGCCGGCCCGCGCCGGCGAACTTGCGCACGCTGAAAACGACGCCGACGAGGACGAGTGCCTTCCCCCCTGGTCTCTGGAGCCGCCGCCGATGAGAGAGCGCACGCCGCCTCGCCGGAAAACCGCCACCTTGGTTCTCTTCGCGCTGTGTGGCCTTGCCGGCCTGCGGCAAACGACCGCGCTGGCGCAGGTGAGCGCCCCTGAGTCGGCCCGGCGGCTCAAGCCCGCGCCGGGGCTCGAGGCGACGCTCTGGGCGGCGGAGCCGATGCTCGCCAACCCGACCAACATCGATATCGACTCGCGCGGCCGCGTCTGGGTTGCCGAGGGCCTCAACTACCGGCTCACGCGCGGCGGCAACCGGCGGTTCCACCGCATCGAAGAGGCCGACCGCATCAAAATCCTGGAAGATACCGACGGCGACGGCACGGCCGATAAGGTCACGGTGTTCGCCGATCGCATCTTCCCCGTGCCCATGGGAATCGCCGTCGAAGAACATTACGACACGGCCGGCAAGTACCAGGGCTGCCGCGTCTTTGTGGGCAACAGCCCCGACCTGCTCGTGCTCGAAGACACCGACGGCGACGACAAGGCCGACAAGCGGTATCCCCTGCTTACAGGATTCGGCGGCGTAGACTCCGACCATGGCGTGCACGGCATGGTCTTGGGCTGCGACGGCAAGCTCTATTTCACCCACGGCGACGGCTGCTGCTCGGTGCAGCACGACCATTCCGAGCGCCAGCAGAACTTCGACGTGATCGACCGGGGCGGCCGGCACGTGCGGACCGATCAACTGGCGCACACGCTGCGGGTCAACCGCGACGGCACGCAGTTCGAGATCATCTGCGACCGCCAGCGCAACAACTACGAGACCTGCTTGAACTCGTTTGGCCAGAGCTTCACGAGCGACAACGACGACGACGGCAACCGCGGTTGCCGGGTGATCTGGGCGATGGACGGCGGCCACTACGGCTATCACACGCCCGGCAGCCCGCGCCACTGGGGCGAGGACGTGCCGGGCAACGTCCCCAAGTTGGTTGGCACGGGCAACGGCAGTCCGTGCGGCATCATGCTCTACGAGGGCGATCTCTTGCCCAAGGAATACTCAGGCGGGCTTCTCGAAGTCGACGCCGGCACGCGCCAGGTCAACTTCTTTCCGCTCTCGCGTGCCGGCGCCGCGTTTCGCACCGAGTACAAGGTTTTCCTCGCCGGTGACGACCCGTGGTTCCGGCCGGTCGACGCCTGCACCGCCCCCGACGGCTCGATTTTCGTGGCCGATTGGTACGACGCCGGCGTCGGCGGACATGCCTTCAGCGACCAGACCACCGGGCGCATCTACCGGGTCGCGCCCCAGGGGAACAAGAGCCGGAAAGTGAAGGTTGACTTTGCGTCGGTCACGGGCTTGATCGCAGCGCTAAAGTCACCCAACATCGCCGCCCAGGATGTCGCAAGGCGGCTGTTGATCGATCGAGTCAAGCTCGCGCCTGGCCAAATCCCGGGCTCGCCCCAGATCATCGCCGGCCACGACGTTGTCGATGGCATGCGCGAGATGTCCGGCCCAGGTCATAAAGACGTCGAGAGGGCGCGCGCCGCCTGGACCATGCACGGCATCGCCGCCAAGGGAAAGGCTACCGACCATCTTTCGGAAGCGTTGCTGAAAGACGAAGACCCCCGGCTGCGCGAGCTGGGGGTGCGCATCCTCGGCCGCGACTGTCGCGAGAATGGGCGCGTCGAGTACCAGAACGCCGAGGCCAAGCTTCCACCCCCGGCGCTGCGCACCTCGAGCCCCTCTTGGCGCTGGCCGGCGATCCCGACGCGGGCGTGCGCCGCGAACTGATACTGGCCCTTCGAAACCTGGCGACCGACCAGGCCGATGATGCTTTGCGCAAGCTCGCCCAAGCGTGGGACGGCCAGGACCGCTGGTACCTCGAGGCGCTCGGGCTAGCGCTCGAAAAGCGCGACACTGCGTACCTCTCAAAATTGTTCGACGGCGCCCTGTACGGCGATCTCGATCTGGACCGCGCCGGCAACGACGGCAAGGTCGCGCTGCCTCCTTATTTTCCGGTTGACCGCAACGAAGCCTATATCGCGGCCGGCACGCCCGATCAGCCTGCCAATGCGCTTTCAAAATACCTGGGCCTGGCCTGGCGGCTTCATCGCCGCGAAGTCTTGCCCATGCTCGAGCGCATGATGCCGCGCCTGCGCGCGCCCGAGCTTCAGCAGGCTGCCGACGACATCCTGGAGCGGATGAACGAGCCCGAAACGGCCGAGCTGGTGGGCAAGATCGCGCTCGAGACGACCGACCCTGGTCGCCAGCGCGAGCTCCTTTCGCTCCTGGCGCGGCGGCTGGCGGCCGGGTGGAACGCCGCCCACACCCTGCCGAACGTCATCAAGCTGATCGACCAGGCGATCAAGAGGCCCGAAACCCGGCTTCAAGGGATTGCGCTGGCGGCCGCGACTCGCGACGGCCGCTACCGTGGCACACTCGAAGGTCTCGCCGAAGATGCGCAGGCTCCCGAAGACGTGCGCATTGCGGCCGTTGACGCGATCGGCTGGTATCGCATCACGCCCAATCTTGTTCTCGAGCAGTTGGCAAGCGCGGTGCGCGGCAAGCCCGGCTCGAGCGCAATCGCCGAAGCCGCGGTCCGGGCGATGGCGCAGCACTCCGCGCGCGGGGCCGGATCACCGAGATCTTGACCACGCGCGACTATCCGCTCGGCCTGCGCCGCGCGGCCCTCCATTCCCTGGAACAGTTCGGCGACGGCGGCCAGCACCTGCTCGAGCTGGCGCGCACGGGCAAATTGCCCGAGGACCTGAAGAACGAGGCGGCCATGCTCGTCTACTCGTCGCGCGACCGCAGCGTGCGCGAGCGGGCGCGGTCGATCCTGCCTTTGCCCAAGACCGCGTCGGGCCGGACGCTGCCGTCGTTCTTCGAGCTGGTCCGCCGCGAGGGCAACTCGGCCAGGGGCCAGGCGGTCTTCTTCCGCGCCGGCAACAACTCGTGCAGCAGTTGCCACCGCGTGCAGGGACGCGGCCAGTGGGTCGGCCCGGACCTCTCCACGATCGGCGTGAAATACGGGCGCGATGAGCTCTTGCGCTCGATGTTGAGCCCGAGCGCGGCGATCGGCTACAGTTTCCGAGCGCTCGTGGTGGCGCTCGTTGACGGCCGCGTGATCACCGGCCTTCCCGTCGACGAGACGGCCGAGCGCCTGGTGCTCAAGACCGCCGACGGTCAGCGGATCTCGATCGACCCCCAGACCATCGAAGATCGCCGCACCAGCGACGTTTCGCTGATGCCTGAAGGACTGGCGCAAACCATGACCGACCAGGAGCTGGTCGACCTGCTCGCGTATCTGACCACCTTGAAGCAGCCGGTAAGTATCGTCGGCCAGTACCAGGTGGCCGGCCCGGTTTATGAGCCGAACGGGCGGCAAAGCACCGTTTGGATCTCGAAGCTCGACCTGCATGGTCCACTCGACGATGGCCGCGGCAAGAAGCTCACGTGGCGGCGTCTGAGCGCCAATGCCGAGGGCCTCGCCGACTTCGGTCCGCTCACGGCCGGCGAGCCGAACCACGCGTTGTACGCCTGGCTGCCCGTGTTTTCGCCGGCGCGGCAGCGGGCCACGCTGGTTTGGGACGGCGGGGCCGAAATCACTGCGTGGCTCGATGGCAAACCATTATCGCTGGAACGTGGTCCGGAGCGTCAGGCGCCTGTCAGCTCGGTCGTCGAGCTGCCGCCGGGGAAGAGCACGCTCTTGGTTCGGCTGGTGCCCGGCGCCGGCGGCAAAGAAGCGTCGCTGGTGACGACGGTGGTTTCCGACCGGCCCGTCAGCTTCACCAGCGACGAACCGCTCAGAGCGACTCGCGCCGCGGACCGCAACTAAGCCTGCTCCATCTTTCGACCCGCCACTCGCCCTGACAAAGACGATACTCGTGACCCAATCTGCCGAGGCCGACTCGACGTCTCAGAAGATCGCCGTCGCCATCCCCTGCTACAACGAGGCGGCGGCGATTGCCATCGTGATCGCGCAGTTCCGCGCGGCGCTGCCGGCGGCCGAGATCGTCGTGTTCGACAACAACTCGACTGACGGCACGTCCGAACGCGCCCGGGCCGAGGGCGTGCGCGTGCTTCCGGTCCCCGAACAGGGAAAGGGGCACGCGGTGCGGGCCGCCTTTGCGGCCCTGGGCGATTTCAACATCGTCGTCTTGACCGACGGCGACGGCACCTACCCGGCCGACGCCGCGGGGCGATTGGTGGCACCGGTACGTGACGGCCTTGCCGACATGGCGGTCGGCGCCCGCGGGCCGGCACCGGCGCGGGCGCCATGAGCCTGGTGCGCGAAGTCGGCAATCGATTGATGCGATCGGCGTTCTGGCTCTTGATCGGCCCGGGCAATCGCGATCTGCTCTCGGGCTATCGCGTTTTCAACCGGCGGTTTCGCCAGACCGTGGTGCTTCGCTCGAGCGGCTTCGAGATCGAGGCCGAACTGGCGAGCGAGGTCGTCGCGCGTGAGCTGCGCGTCGTCGAAGTTCCGGTCGACTATCATCCGCGCATCGCCGGCACCCAGAGCAAGCTGCGCGCTGCGCGACGGATTGCGGATTCTTGGGACGATCGTGATGCAGAGCCTTCGAATGCGTCCGTACCGTTTGGTCGTCTTGTGGCTCTTCCCGTGTGTCGTCCTCGCTGTCGCGGTGCACCGGGCGTTTGCGGGCGTAGCGGGCTTGGGGCTGTTGGTGCTGTGGGGTTTCCGGCTGGCCGATATTCGGGCGCGGCGCCTGCGAAGCCAGAACGACTGGCGCAACAGGCTAGAATCGAGTTGTCTTGCCGGTAACCGCGATCGCCCGAGCGGCACGCCTTCCCACCGAACGGAACCCGCAGATTCTTCACCCGCCAGCCTCTCCCGAAGGGCATACCCTCCGATGCATAGGTCCGACGCGAAGGCGATCAAGATCGCCGGGGACCAGATCGAAGCGCGGAAGCGCAGCGACGTGTCGCTGATGCCCAGCGGACTGGTCGCCGGCCTGAGTCCCGACGACTTTGCCGATCTGATCGCCTATCTTGAGACCTTGAAGAGCGTCCCGTGAAATACGCCATCGCGGCCGTCGGCGCCGGTCCCTTTACGACCCGTGCGCTCGCGCGTATGATCGCTGGCACCGCTCGTTCATCTCGCCAGCGTGCACCCGGGAGACGAAAGCTTGTGGAAGGGCGCAGCGTCGAGCCACAACCTGGCTCTGGCCCCACCGAGGGCCCGGAGCCACTTCCAGACAGGGCCGGACCGGCAGCCGGCCCTGCACTCGAGCCGCAGCGATTGCCCCGCGTGGCGTGGGAGCGCTGTGCGCTTTTCTTCCTCATGCACCTCCTGGACACGATCGATCGCTGGCTGGTGCTGGGGGTCCTGTCGCAGCCGCAAGTGCGCGAGGAGCTCAAGCTCGACGAAGCGCAGATGGGGTGGCTGTCGACGGTGCTGCTCTTGGGGCTGCGCTTGCGAGCTTGCCGCTCGGCTATGTCGTCGACCGCGTGAACCGCGTGCGGCTGCTCGCCGTCGGCTTTGCCGTCTGGAGCCTGGCAACGGTATCAACCGGGCTCGCCGGGTCATACGCGGGGCTTCAGGCGGCCCGCGGCTGGCCGGGGCAGGCGGGGCCGTCGTCACGCTCGTGGGACTGACGATGATCATGGACCTCTTTCCCCGCACGATCCGCGCCCGGGCGCTGGCACTCTACTTTTTGGCGGTGCCGCTGGGGGCCGCGCTGGCCCTGAGCCTGGGCGCCGCGTTTGCGCGGGTGACGACCTGGCAGACCGCTTTTCTGGCGGTCGTGCGCCCGGATTGGTGCTTGCACTTGTCGCTCTGGCCTTGCCCCAACCGGTGCGCGGCGCCGAGCGAGGGAGTCGACCCGAACCGCCTGCGCTGGCACGAGCAACTAGGGCCCAGCCAGGAAGACTACATCGATTTGATGGTGAACTCCTCGTATACCTACTCGGTGTTCGGCTACACGTTTTCGTCGTTTGCGCTGGCGGGGCTGGTCTACTGGTCGCCCACGTTTTTGACGGTGGTGCGCGGGTTCACCGAGGGGCAGGCCGCCTCGCAACTGGGCTGGACCTTTCTGGCGGCGGCCGTGCTGGGCACGACTGCCGGCGGATGGCTGGCCGACTGGGCGTCGCGGCACGAGCCTCGAGCGCTTTTCCTCGTGCCCGGCGTGGCGAATCTCCTGGCGATTCCGGCGGTGCTGGCGGCGATTTACGGCACCAGCCGTCCCGCGACCTTCGGCGGGCTCTTGGCCGGCCGAGGGCGTGCTGTTCATGAACGTGGTGCCGTGCTACACGATTCTTGCCGGTGTGGTCATGCCCAACATGCGCGGGGTGGCCTGCGCTGTCGCGCTGGCATCGGTTCATCTCCTGGGTGATATCTGGTCACCGACCTTGATGGGCTGGATGATCGACACCTTCGGCCAGAACGACTCGATGGCCACGGTCTTTGGCCGGCGCTGGCCGCACTGGGCGCACTTCCGGTGGCGCAGCCCGGCCGCGACCCCCAGAACCTGACGGCCGGCATGCTCGTCGTGGTTCCGGCCCTGCTGATCGCCGGGGCCGTATTGCTCGCGGGCTTGCGCCACCTGCCGCGCGAGATGGCCCTCATGCTCGCCAAGCTGCGCAGCCCCCAGTCGCGCCGCCTCCGCCGCGGCAGCCGGCCGCCGCGCCCGTGATTGACACGAACTTAACGTTTCTATCGCTTGTAGCGGCGCGCGCGTCAGCCATTTAGGCAATGACGTCTTGTTTCTTGAACAAATCTCGCTGATTTTAGAAGAGAGCTTGTGAATTGTGCTATGAGTTCTTCGGACGGATTCGTTAGGACCCCGATCAGGGACGGGTCACCGCGAATCGCGAAGATCTCCCATGACGAGCCGAGCACCCGGTCGCAGACGTCGCTTCTTTCCTCACCTCAATAGCCTCGAATTGCGCCGACTCTTGACGGTGACGGTCACGTGTCTAGGCCAGGACGGTCAAGATCTCGTCGGGGCCAACGCATCGCAGGGCTCCGACGGAATGCAGGACCTGCACCTGCAACTCTCGGGTCTTGCCGGCGCGGTCGCCGAGATCTCGGTCACGGCGTCCGGTGGATTTGAATGGGCCACCGAGCCCGACCCGACCGGGGCGGCGCTCGCGGAGTTTTTTCCCTCGGCACAGGCGGGGCAGGGCGACCTCTATATCAGTCCCCAGGTGCAAAGCGACCTGCCGCCGCCCGGCGGTTCGCTGCCCTTGGGCGGTTCGACGGGCAGCCTGATCTCGCTGGCCAATGGTATGGCGCTTGACTTGACCATCACTTATCAGGGCTCGGTTCCGACCGACACCGCGGTCGTGGACGTTTCGGGCCTGATTTCGCCCACGTTGCCCATGCCCGCGGTCGCCACGCCTGCAAACGTCGTGAGCACCTTCGCCGTGACCTCCCTTGGCCAGGATGGCACCGGCAATGACTTCGAGACAGGGTTTGTGCATCTGGTCGTGACCGCACCGGCCGGCGTTACCTTCAGCTCCAGCACGTTCGGCCAGGTGTTGTGGGAGCTCTCCGACCAGGCGGGGCTGGAGTGGGACAGTACAAGTCCCACGTTGGGCCACAATCATGTCTACGCGACCTTGGCGCGGGCACCGATAATGTGGTCGACCTCTACTTTCCGCCGATGCGCAACGAAGCGCCGCCCGCCGGCAGGCGCCGACGATGCTCTTGAGCGTGAGCTTGCCCGGCGTGAGCACCGTGTATGTCGCGCCGTTCGTGGGGGCCGACTGGAACCTCGCGGCCAGGACGGCTCCGCCCGACTCGCAGGCCCCTCCCAGCCCCGACCCGAGCACCGAGGCCGCGCTCTGCGCCGATCTCATGTCGGAGAGCCCCGAGTACGACACCATCGACCTGCCCGCCGGGGCCACGATCGTCGTGACCCAACCGCTCGAGATCACTCACTCGGTGACCATCGTCGGCAATGGTGCGACGCTTTATTTCCAGCAAGGCCAAACCGCGGCGTGGCCTGCCAGTGCGTCGGGAGCCATCTACGTCGACACGCCCACCTACGACAACATCCAACTTACGCTCGAGAACTTCACGATCGAGTTCGACCCGAGCGAGCCGATCCGGTGGAACAACCCACCCGACTCCGGCCCGGCGCTCTTCGACCCCGAAAACAACCCCGCCGGCGTCGAGCACGCCGTGATCGACACCCGCGACTCGAATACCAACCTGAACATAACAATACTTTCACTAAACAATATGAGCATCTATGGCCCGCCGGCTTTTGACGGCTCGACGTTTTCGAGTCTTCAGGCAGAGCTAGAACAACAATGGGGTACCGAGTACGTGTATGCCGGCGAGCAGGACATCGACCTGGTGCGAACCAACGACCAGGACAGCGGCACGATTTCGGGCTCGACGTTCCAGGGAGGCCCGATCGAGGTCTTCAACGGGCCCTGGACCATCGTGGGCAACACGATCCTGGGCTCGACGGACGAGACCTATTCACCGGGAGCGTTCGGTCTGCACACGCCGCACGACGTGCTGATCGAAGGCAATTCTGTGTCGCAGGTCGACGCGAACGGCCGCGAGTTTCGCCTGGTAGTGCTTTCACTGGGGGGCTACGACAACACCATTCTTGATAACTCGTTCGGCGGCGGCGCGGGCCAGATCGGCAACGAAGTCAGCTACTGGGTTGCCACCAACCAGTTTGGCGGGATCAACAGTCCCGAGGTGATCCTGCCCGAAAGCGGCTACGGGGTCGTGTTCGAGGGCAGGCCCGCGGCGATTTCAGCCGACGGGCTTTTGCTTGTGCTCACGAATCTGCGAGCGACGGCCTTCCCCATCTCAACCGGCCCGGGGCTGGTGGTCTCGATCCTCGGCGGCGTGTCGGCGAGCGGTGCGCCCGATATGAGCACGGCGGGCGAGTGGTTTCCGGTCGCGGAGCAGGTCAGTCTCACGAGCGACGGCACGATCGAGCTCTTGATGCGAAGCCCGCTGCCCCCCATGCCTCCGGGGGGGTATTACATTGTCGAGGTGACGGGCGGGTTTGTGAACACGACCATAGAAGACAACACGATCGATTTGAAGGGCAAGTCGTCGACGGGCGTCGTGCTCAACGGCGAGGACTTCGGAACAACGATCGCCGACAACCTCTTCATCGGCGGAACGACCTACGACAACGTCTACACGGGCACGGCGATCTCGGTGACTTCCACGCTTGACTCGGCGGCGAGCGGCACCGGGGCGTTCCCACTCCCCGCGGGCTGGACCGCGCTTGCCGACCTGGGCACGGTGATCACGGGCAACACCATCCGCGACTCGCTCGGTGGAATCATTCTGGGCGTGCAACACGACATCAACTACTGGGAAGGACTTGTCGGCGGCGAGCCGGAAACGGGCCGGGTGTTCCTCACCGCGACCGTCACCGGCAACAAGTTCGAGTTTGACACGAGCTTCCTCACCTCGTGGGCAAGCAGCTATGTGGCCGACGGCAACGATCCGGCCCAAAGCTCCGTTCCGCCCACGATCACCGTCGGGGCGGGTTTCAGTGCCGAGGCGCGGGGCCATACGGCAGCCCGCGATTTCCCTGGACCGTGGGCAACGCCATCACCGTGAACGGGTACGACGCACCGATTTTTGTAGACCCCACCGAGAACATGGTGACAATCGGCGGCAACTCGGTCGAGACGATCGCCGCCAACGGGACGGCGACGGCCCAGAGCGGCTTGTCGGGGCAGGTCTACGCCGGCGTGATCAATGGCACAATCGTCGCGCCGACGATCCCGCCCGAGACCTACAATAACTCGCCGTATTATCCGTTCAACCTCGACAACCTGAACATCGCCGCGAGCACGCCCACGCCGACGCCTACACCTACGCCGTCGCCGACTCCGACGCCAACCCCATCGCCTACACCGCCGGTTTCGCCAGCGCCTCCGCCTCCGGCCGATCGCCAGGCGCCCGAGAACCTGATGGCCCTTTTGACTGGCCTCAACCAGATCACGCTGTCGTGGACCGCGTTGGCGGGAGCTTCGAGCTACACGGTCGAGAGGAGCCTCGATGGCGGGAACTGGTCGGCGATCGCTTCAGGCCTGGCCGCTACGTCGTACACTGATCTGGCCCTGAGCTACGCCACGACCTATTACTACCGCGTCATCGCGGCCTATAGTGCGGGCGGCTCGGCCTCGAGCGCAGTGGTGAGCGCCCAAACGCCGCCGCAGCCCGACGTTCTCTCGGCCCAGCCGCTCACGATCAGTCTGACGAAAAGAACGGCGTTCGCGGGGGCGGTTGCCACCTTCACCGATGCGCAGACCGCGACGCTCGCCGGACGCTTCATCGCCAAGATCAACTGGGGTGGCGGGAAATCGAGCGTGGGCAAGGTGGCTGGCGGCGGCGGGACGTTCACGGTCGAAGGCGCGCATAGGTATGGACGGCTTGGCACATTCCTGGTGGAAGTGACGATCTCGACGGCTGCGCCGGATCCGACGAGCGTCAGCGTGTCGAGCGAGGCGAAGGTTGTGACGGCGGCCCGGTATCGCCTGCTCGCGACAGCACGAGGCGCTCAAGCCATTGAAGAGAACGCGACCGCCTTCGAGTCTGTGCGCAGGTTAAGTGGGACCGCGAACTGCTCGGGTCGGGGGTCAGGGCTTCCAGCCCGGGCAACCGCCCCGGCCGCCACATTTGATCACACGGATCAGACGGATCAGACGGATCGGACGGATCGGACGGCGGCGAGAAAGGGGAGACTCCCCATCATCGCGCGTGGGCGGCGAGAAAGGGGAGACTCCCCATTAGCGCCTTACCGCAATCTTTCGCCCCATGAAGGTGGTCGACTAGAATGAGTTTTTTTCCAGGAGACCCTCTTCGTTCGATGGAGCCCAGCTCATGCCCACGCCTATTCGCGTCGCCGTAACGGGAGCCGCCGGCCAGATCGGCTACGCTTTGGTTTTCCGCATCGCTTCGGCGCCTTTTTCGGCCCCGACCAACCGGTCGCATTGCAGTTGCTCGAGATCACGCCCGTGCTGCCTGCCCTGAATGGCACGATCATGGAGCTCGAGGATTGCGCGTTTCCGCTCTTGGCAGGTCTGAAGGCGACCGATCAAACCGAAGAGGCGTTCGACTCGGCCAACTGGGTCATCCTCGTGGGCGGCTTGCCGCGAAAGGAGGGGCAGTCCCGCGCCGACCTGGTGAAAGTGAATAGCCCGATTTTCACGGGGCAAGGACAGGCGATCAACGCGGCCGCCGGTCCCAACGTGCGTATCTTGACGGTGGCCAACCCTTGCAACAGCAACTGCCTGATCGCCCGGTCGCACTGCCGAAGATCCCGCCGACCGCTGGTTCGCGATGACCCGGCTTGACCAGAATCGTGCAACCTCAATTCTGGCCAAGAAGGCCGGCGTGCCCGTGACCGCGGTTACCGGCATGACGATCTGGGGCAATCACAGCGATACGCAGTATCCCGACTACAAGAACGCCAAGATTCACAACAAGCCGGCGCCGGCCGTGATCGGCGACTCGGCGTGGTTTACCGAGACCTTCATCCCCACGGTCGCCAAGCGCGGCGCAGCGGTGATTGCGGCGCGCAAGGCCTCATCGGCGGCCTCGGCGGCCAACGCGGTGATTGACAGCATTCGGTCGCTGTACACGGCTTGGCCAGGCGGCGATTCGTTCAGCGCGGCGGTCGTCTCCGACGGCAGCTATGGAATTCCCGCCGGGCTAGTCTACAGTTATCCGCTGGTTTCCCACGGAGGCGGCACGTGGTCGATCGTGCCCGGGCTGCCCCTCGATGACGACGCCCGGCGCCGCCTCGACGCCTCGGCCGCCGAGCTGGCCTCGGAACGCGAAGCGGTCAAGGAAATGAAGCTTTTGGGGCCGGCGGCGTAGGCCGAACCGCCCCGGCCGCCGGGTCTGATCCGTCCGAGCCGTCCGAGCCGTCTGATCGAACGCCGCGGCCGGGCGGCACAGTTCTAGAGCGGGTCCGTTTCGCGTGAGAGCCCGGGCCTCTCACGCGACGCCTCACCTCAACGACCGCGCCGACGGCCCCGCGCCGGCGCGGGCGTTGGGGTCCAGGCCGATGATCCGGCTACGCGGCCGGCTGCGGTCAACCATGATCGGGGCGCTTTCGGTCGTCTCGGCGCTGCCATGATGGCCAACGCTGTCAATCGCTTCGACCTTGATGTGGAACCTGGGCGGGACACTCGCGGGGACGGTCCACACGTACTGGCCGGCGTTATCTTGCCCGGTCGCCAGCGGCTGCCAGTCGGCGCCTGGCTGATCGGGTCGCCAGAAGAGAGCCACCGATTTCTGCGGCAAGTGCAGGTCGCTGGTGCGCCACGCGATCGCGACTTTGCCCGAATTGGCGCCCGTGCCGACTTGCGGCGGCAAAAGCTGCACGGCCGGCGGAGTGGTGTCGACCTCAACCCACGATTGGGGCGGGTCGCCGGGTGCCGGCGGCAAATCGCCCAGCCCCGAGGCCGAGCGTGCAACCAGGCAGAGCCCGTAGGTCCCTTCTCCGCCCAAGTCGACGTCAATGGGCGAAGTGCGGTCGGGGTCGTCGCCACGACGAATCCAGGTGCGCCCGCCGTCCTGCGTGATCCACAATTCGACGGTGGCCGGCCCATCGGGCCCGGCGTCGTCGACGGCGTAGTGGAGTTTGAATCGCGGGCTGGGAACCAGTAGGGTTTGACCCTGGCCGTCGCGCGCGACCGGCTCGGCAGCGGTCGACGTGGCCGCCGGCGGCGGCGGCTGATCGCCCGCGCCCAAGGTGCCAAACGCAGACGGAGAGGCAGGCCCGAAGCTGCCGCGATGCGCCGCCGCGAACAGGTCGTCGCCCGGCGCTGGACCGTTGTCAGCCCTGCCAGGTCCGCCGGCGCTGGCGGCGGCCGTGCCTTGATCGCGATTCTGTGCCACTGCCGGCGACCGCGCACCTCGCGTCGGCCGGCTCGAACGCGCCGATGGCGCGGCGGCGGCTCGGCGGGTGGTACGTGCCGAATCGACCGGCGTGAAATCGGGCCCGGCCGAGATTTCCGGCTCCGGCCCGCCCGAAATCGCCGAAATCGACGGCGGCGTCAATTCCCCCGGCGCGGCCCCGCTAGCCAGGTCGGGTTCGGTCCCTGTGCCCTCGGGCAGGTCGATGACGGCTTCCGCGACGTTCCCCGCCCTGTCTGCTACTGACGCTCGTACCTTGAGCGCTTCGGCCGTGCCCGCGTCCCACTGCTGGGCGCCGATGAGCTTCGGCCGCTTGATCGGCACCCGGCGCCACGACGGCGAGCCCTCCACCTGGTACTCCAGGACGAACGTCTTGAGATCGAGGAATTCGTCCTTGATCTCCCACCGCACCGCCGCGCGGCTGCCGCGCCGGTCTTCGGGCTCGAGCAATAACGACGGTGGGAACGTGTCGACCACGACCTTCATGTTCGGCTCGACGGTCGCGTCCAGCGGCGGCGAGATCTTGCCGTCGGTCGTCAGGATCTGTACCGCAAACCAGAACTCTCCGTCGTGGGCCGCGCGAAATGTAAAGGTCGGATGGTCCGGGAATGTCTTGCTGACCGGACGCCAGTGATAGCCCATGTCTTCCGAAACCAGCAGATGCAGCTCCTTGACCCGCTCTCTGCCCTGGGGATCGAGCTTGAACGGAATCCGGAAATTCCGGCCCTTGTTAAACAGTCGCGGCGTGCCTGCGCCGCTCTCTGCGGCCGGGGAACCGTCCTGCCCGGCGGCAGGCAGCACAAACGCGACCAGCGCGGCCAGCGCACCGGCCCACAGAACCCGAGCCCACCAGCTCGGTCCGCAGGGAACCCGGCGCGCTATTCGCCGCATTCGCCTCACCTTACTCTCTCCCTAACGCGGCCGTCGGCCGCAACCCAGAGGGGATTCCCCAGTGCCAATCGCCGATCCAGGTTCCGGAAACCGGAAGCAGCCCCCAAAGTTGCGCACGGCGCAGAGATGTTTCAGACCATGCCGACTTTATCGACCTTGACTCCGGTTCACCTTGAAATGAATCGACCGGATGTTCCGATCGAAGGGGTCGAGCCAGCCGGCGACGGTACGCTGACACCGCGTCGACCAGACGGTCCAACTTAAACGCGAGCTTGACTGGGGAAGATGGGCAGACCTTGCTGGTTGCTAGATGCGAACGTATCTGAGCTTTTGGCAACCGCGCGGTTTCGGCACTCGCTGCTTGTTCCCTTGGGAAGTCTCTCGATACTCTACCTCGATGGCGAGGAGCCTTGAATTGAGTGACGACGCCGATGTGATCATCGTAGGAAGCGGCCTGGCCGGTCTGGTTGCGGCGGCCGAACTGGCCGATGCCCGCAAGCGCGTGATCGTCGTCGACCAGGAGCCGGCGCAGAGTCTCGGCGGGCAGGCGTTCTGGTCGCTTGGCGGCTTGTTCTTGGTCGACACTCCCGAACAACGGCGGCTGGGAGTCAAAGATTCTTATGAGCTTGCCCTCAGCGATTGGATGGGAACGGCCGGCTTCGACCGCGAGGAAGACTACTGGCCGCGGCAGTGGGCCGAGGCGTATATGGGTTTTGCCGCCGGCGAAGCACGACCCTGGTTGCACCAGCAGGGGCTGCGCTGGTTTCCAGTTGTGGGGTGGGCCGAGCGCGGCGGCTACGGTGCCTTCGGCCACGGCAATTCAGTACCGCGATTTCACGTCACCTGGGGCACGGGCCCGGGCGTGCTCGAGCCGTTTGTGCGCCGGACGGCCGCGGCCGAGAAGCAAGGCCTCATCACATTCAAATTCCGGCATCGTGTCGACGAGCTGTTGCTCACGAATGGCGCGGTCGACGGTGTGCGCGGGGCGATCCTGGAACCCAGCGATGTTCCGCGCGGAGTGACGAGCTCGCGCGCTTCGGTCGGTGAGTTCGCGCTGCGCGCCGGCGCAGTCGTCGTCGCCTCGGGCGGCATCGGCGGCAACCTCGACCTGGTACGCCGCAACTGGCCCAGCCGCCTGGGCGATCCTCCCAGGTTCATGGTGCAGGGCGTGCCCGACCATGTCGACGGCCGGATGCTCTCCATCACCGAAGCGGCCGGAGCGCGGTTGATCAATCGCGATCGGATGTGGCATTACACCGAAGGCCTGCGGAACTGGAACCCGATCTGGCCCAATCACGGCATTCGCATCCTTCCCGGGCCGTCGTCACTTTGGCTGGACGCCACGGGCAATCGGCTGCCGCCGCCGCTTTATCCGGGTTGCGACACTCTCGGCACTCTCGAATACATCGCGAAGTCAGGATACGAGCACACCTGGTTCCTGCTCAATCAGGCGATCATCAAGCGTGAGTTTGCCCTGTCGGGCTCGGAGCAAAACCCGGACTTGACAGGCAAAGACTGGCGCCAAACGCTGGGGCGTGCCTTCAGCAAGACCGCGACCGGGCCCGTCGAGGCGTTCAAGAAGCACGGTGCCGACTTCGTAATCAAGGACAACCTGGCGGAACTTGTTGCCGGAATGAACGCGCTGGCCGGCACTCCGTTCCTGGAATTTGCCCGAGTCGAGCGCGAGGTGATTGCCCGCGACCGGCAGCTTCAGAATCGCTTCGGCAAAGACTCGCAGCTTGCGCTCGTGCGTCAGGCGCGCCGATATCTGGGCGATCGGCTGATTCGCGTGGCCAAACCCCACGCGTTACTTGACCCCAAGACCGGGCCGCTGATCGCGGTAAAGCTCAATATCCTCACCCGTAAGACGCTGGGGGGCATCGAGACCGACCTCCGCTGTCGCGCCTTGCGAACCGACGGTACGATCCTGCCCGGCCTCTACGCGGTTGGCGAGGCCGCCGGCTTTGGGGGGGGTGGCATGCACGGCTACCGCGCCCTCGAGGGCACGTTTCTGGGCGGCTGTGTCTTTTCCGGCCGAAATGCGGGGCGCGCGGCGGCGGGGGCGGTTTGAGGCTCGACCCACGAGGTCGCTACTGCCGACTGGCGCGAACGGCGTTCACATACTGCGCGGCAAGCTCTCGGATGCGGCCGAAATCACCGGCGGCGATTGCCTTGGGATCGAGCAGGCGCGCTACCGACGCCGACGCAGCACGCGCCGGCCTTGAGAAAGCTTTCAATGGTTGAGAGGTCGACGCCACCCGTGGGCATGAGCCGCACCTGCGGCAAAGGGCCCTTGAGCGCCTTCAGATAGCGCGGCCCCCCGGCGTCGGCAGGAAACACTTTGACGATGTCTGCTCCAGCCTCCCACGCGGTGAGAATCTCGGTCGGCGTGAACGCACCCGGGATCACGGCCTTGTCATACCGGTGGCAGAGGCGGATGACATCGAGGTTCAGGACGGGTGAGACGATGTACTCGGCCCCGGCCAGAATGGCTGCGCGGGCCGTTTCCGGGTCGAGCACCGTGCCGGCGCCGAGCACGACGGCGTCGCCGGCCTCCTTACGCACCTGGCGGATCACGTCGATCGCATCTGGAACGGTGAACGTGATCTCGGCCGCGGTGACCCCGCCTGCGGCGAGCGCGTGCACGACCTTAACCAGGATCGCGCTCGATTCGGAGCGCACCACCGCCACGACCCCCACGTCCAAGATTCGCTGCAAGGTCTGGTCCCGACTCATTGCGGTCGTCCTCGAAACAAGGTGATTGCCCCGCATCCTTCACGACGAGCTGGTCAACACGATTCAACCACGAAATACGCCAGCTTGCGACGGTCTACGCTTCGGTCCGCACTTAATCCCCTTTAACCAAAACGCAGCACTCCTCGGCCATTGCTATAATGCAGATCATCTAAGTTCGACCGCAGAGAAAACTGTGTAGGTCAGGCTTTCCAGCCTGACGCGTATTGGCCGCCGTGCCCTGCCGTCAGGCTGGAAAGCCTGACCTACACCGCGCGACGACTTCGGCGGGTCCACTTAGCGTCAGATGGCGGGTTGGAGCACGTCAAGACCAGAGGTGACAGATGAGCAACAGCCGAGACGGCTTCAGTCGGCGCCCCGGTTCGCTGAGTATGCCGCGGAAGCGAGTCAGACGGTGGTCGATCGGCCTTGTCGCCACGTTGTTCGTCCTTTTCGTGGCGTGGCCACTCTCCGCAAAGGCAACGCCAACTCCTCGCCCCACGTTGTTTCTCGGTACGCTGCCTGTTTTCCTCCTGCTCGGCGCCGTCGCGGCGGAGCGATACCGGATCGTCCGACCCCACGCCAAAGGCGGGCTGGGGGCCGTCTTCGTGGCTCACGATGAAGAGCTGCATCGCGAGGTGGCGCTCAAGGAGATCCTCGCTGTCCACGCTCAGAACGCCGAGAACCGCGAGCGGTTCGTGCTCGAGGCCGAGGTGACCGGAGGACTCGAGCACCCGGGCATCGTCCCGGTCTACGGCCTGGGAGAATACGACGACGGCCGGCCCTACTACGCGATGAGGTTCATTCATGGAAACAGCCTCAAGACGGCCGTCGGCGCGTTTCACCGGGCCGAGAACCCCGCTCGCGACCCGGGCGAGCGGGCGCTCGCGCTCCGTCGCCTGCTGACGCACTTCGTCGACGTCTGCGAGGCCATCGCCTACGCCCATAGCCGCGGCGTGCTTCACCGCGACATCAAGCCCGAAAACATCATGCTCGGGAAGTTCGGCGAGACCCTGCTGGTCGACTGGGGCCTGGCCAAGCCGCTGGGAAAGTGTTTCGCCCAGGATGGGTTGCCTCATACGGGAATTCTCCTCGCCGCTGCCGCTGGAGCCGAAAGCTCGAAGGGCGGATTGGAAGGCGGGGCCGACAGAGTGCCAGAGTCTTCCCATCCCGGCGCGCCGGGCGGCCACGCGGAGCGGTCACTCGCGACTGTCACCCTCGATCGGTCGAAAGAGACGGTGGATGAGCCGCCACTCGTGATTGCCGCCCTCGATCGGTCGAAAGAGACTGTCGCTGAGCTGCCGCTCGTGACTGCCGCCCTCGACCGGTCGAAAGAGACTGTGGCTCTTCCGCCACCCGAACCTACCTCCCTCGATCGGTCGAACGAGACTTTGGATTATCAGCGACCCGTTCCTGGCTCGCTCGATCAGTCGTCGGAGACTCTGGATTACGAGCGCGTCGTTCCTGCCTCTGGCAGTGGCTCAACGGAACCGATCGCGCACTCAGAGCCCGCGACGCTCGAGTTGGAGGGCGGAGCCGACAGCACGCTCGATTTATCCGATTCCGGCGCGCGCCGTGGCCCGGCCCAGCGGCCACTCGTTCCTGCCTCGTTCAGTCGGTCGCTCAAGACTCTCGCGGGTTCCCGCATGGGAACACCCGCGTTCATGAGCCCGGAGCAAGCTGCCGGCGACGTGGACCGGCTCGGTCCTGCCAGCGACATCTACAGCCTTGGAGCCACGCTTTACAACATTTTGACAGGCGCACCCCCCTTCATCGGCGGCAATCTCAGCAAGACCTTGACCCGGGTCGTGGAGGGGGATTTTCGCCCTCCTCGGACGGTCAAACCTTCGACGCCGCGGGCGCTCGAGGCCATCGTCCTGAAAGCCATGGCCCTCAAGCCCGAGGATCGCTATCCGACGGCCAAGGCCTTGAGCGACGATCTCGAGCACTGGATGGCCGACGAGCCGGTTTGGGCCTTCCGCGATCCCTGGCCGGCCCGGATGGCTCGCTGGGCCCGGCGGCACAAGACGACCGTGAGCACCGCGGCCGCACTGCTGCTGGCGGCGGTTGTCGGCCTTTCGGCCGGATCGGTTCTCCTGGAGCGCGAGCGGCAACGGACCGACCGCGAGCGCCGACTGGCCGTGAAGAACTACGCCTACGCCTACGAGGCGGCGGAGACGATGCTCAGCCGGGTCGGCGACGTCGACCTCGCCGACATCCCTCAGATGGAGCCCGTGCGGCGCGAACTCCTCGAGACAGCCAAGCTCCGGTTCGACAATCTGCTGGAGCAACAGAGCAACGACCCGGAGATCATCCTCCTGGAGGGCCGCACCCGCGCCCGCCTGGGCGGAGTGCTGGAGATGATGGGTCAGTATGGCGACGCCGAGCGCAACGACCGCGAGGCCATCCAATCGCTGCGGGCCCTCCAGTCGCAAGATCCCGCCGACCTGCGCCCGCTCCGCGAAGTTGCTCGCGCCCATCACGGACTGGGCGTGCTGCTCCGGAAGCTGAATCGGTTCCGCGAGGCCGAATCCGAGCTGCGCGAGGCCGTTCGCCTGCGCGAACAGCTCGCGGCCAAGTTCACCGCCGATCACACCGCGGCCAAGGACCTGGCTGACAGCCGATACCAGCTCGGCGCCCTCTGGCGCGGCTGGCCAGCCGCCCGGAAGACAAGGCCCTCTACAACCAGGCGATCAAGGACCAGGAGGCCGAGCTTCAACTCGACCCCACCCAGCCCGAGAACCGCGTCAAGCTCGCACAGTACCGCAACAACCTGGCGATGCTCGAAGCCAGAACCAATCCCACGCTTGCCGAACGGGAATACCGCAAGATCTTGGAGCTGCTGGCCGGGTTGAGCCCCGCCCAGAGTGCTCTGCCCGGTGTGCGCTGGCAAACCGCACGCGCCTCGAACAATCTCGCCACGGTTCTCCTCACCGACAATCCGCCCCGTGAGAAAGCCTCCGAGACTCTGTTGGCGAAGGCTCGAGACGAGCTCGAGCGCCTCACCGTCGAATTTCCCCAGATTCGACAGTATCGGCGCGAGCTGGCGTCGGTCTTCGACAATCTCGGCCTGCTGGCGCTCAAGCAAAAGAAGCCGGAGCTCGCCGACGCTTCATTCCGCCAGACTGCCAAACTGCTCGCGGAGCTGACTGCTTCCGACCCCCAGGTGCCCGACTACCAGCAGAACCTCTCCATCGCACTGTTCCAGCTCGAGCGTCTCAGGGCCGAGACCGATTTGCCCGGCGCAGGAGGGCATGGCGCGCGTTCTGGCGGATCAGGAGCATCTGATTGCCAGCCACCCCGAAGTGCCCGATTATTGCAACGCCCTGGGCCGAAATCTCGTGGATTATGGCAGGCTGCTGCTCGAGCGGAGTAACGCCGGCCTTGCGTTGCCGCTGGCCGAAAAAGCTGCTGCACGATTCCGCGAGGCTCTCAAGAGAGACCCCCAAAACCGAACGTACACCAGGAACCTCTACGGCGCTCAGTTTCTGAAACTCCTCATCGCCCTGGCAATGAAAAATCCCGAAATCGCGGCCTCGAGCGCCGAGGAGCTTGGTCGAGGCGCTTCCAAATCGCCTCGATGCGTATCTCAAGGCCTCGATGGGACTTGCACAATGCATCGTGCTGGTCGGCGGTGATGAGAAGCTGGCACCCGAGGTGCGCGCGCAGCGGTCGGAAGACTATGGACGGCGGGCCGTCGAACTCCTGCGTCAAGCCGTCGAACGTCATTTGCTGAATGCCCCTGAAGCAGCTTCGAGTCCAGGAGCTCACGCCCCTCTTCACCCGGCCGGACTTCAAAACCCTCGTCCAAGAGCTGATCGACCGCCAGCAACCGGTGAACGGATGAATCAACTTCCGAATTCGGTAGCGATAAGATTTGATGTTTATGCCGGTTCTGCCGATCTTGACGGTTATAGGGGCCGAAATCGCCTGGTCGATTCGCATTGGCGGAGAGCCGGACATGAGGTTCAAGGTCGTGCTTGCTTCTGTTGGCCTCGGCCTGCTTCTGTCCTCTGGTTCGGCCCGAGCTCAGGACCCGGACCTGCCGCCACTTCCGCCTTCGGCTCCGCCTGCGCCCGTTCAGGCGGGGCCGCAGCGCAAGCGCCAGGTACGACTCCGCCG
This sequence comes from uncultured Isosphaeraceae bacterium, assembly GCA_963830625.1. Lineage (GTDB taxonomy): Bacteria > Planctomycetota > Planctomycetia > Isosphaerales > Isosphaeraceae > CAWHMZ01. The sequence continues at coordinate 154,986 of CAWHMZ010000026.1, forward strand.
CGGGCGGTACCCGCTCCCACAGGACCAGCGCAGGTGCCTACCCGGCCCGGGGCCCCCGCGATCCCACCGCCGACTCTGCCGCCGGTCGCGGGCGGGCCGGCGGCGGCCGGGGCTGCACCCCCGACGCCAGGGCCCTTGTCGCCCTCGGCCATGGCGGCGACCGCCGGCGCGGCCTCGGCATTGACGGCCGAGGCGCTGCTCTTCGGTGAGGGCCCAGCCCCTTCGTCGGGACTGCTCAGCACGGGTCAGCTCGCGCGCGGGCCCGATTTCCAGATGATCGGCGATCAGTCGCCACTCTTGACTCGATCGTTTGCGTCGACCGCGCCCGGACTTCCTCCCCCGACTCCGCCCGGGCGCCTCCGCACCCTCCGAGCCCTCGCCTGGCCTCGGCGGTCACGCCCTCGGTGCGGGGGCAAAAGATCGCCGAGAACCAGTCGCCGCAGCCCCAGGATCGTGTCTTCTTCACGACCGATTACTTCAACAACTTGAACGGAGCCATCAATCGCCGCTTCGATTCGCCGGTGCAAAACCTGCTGGCGTATCGCTACGTCTTCGGCTTTGAGAAGACCTTCGATGACGGCTGGGGCTCCTTCGGCGCACGTCTTCCGCTGGATCAGCTCACGGGAACCTCGACGATCTCGGGCAACTTCGCCAAGCCCGGGGGCACGAGCACGTCGCTCAACGACCTGAGCCTGTTTGCAAAGTACGTACTCAAGAGAAACCCGGAAACGGGGAGCCTGATCTCGGTGGGTCTTGAAACGACCTTGCCGACTGGGCCCAACCAGTTTGCCGGTGCGAAGTACATCGAAGGGCTCAACGATACCGAAATCCAGCCTTTCATCGGCTACTTGTGGATCAAGAACCGGTTCTACCTGCACGGGTTCACCTCGATGTCGACCCCTACGACGATTCGGGATGTGACGATGGTTTACAACGACATAGGGGTGGGCTACTTCGTGTATCGCGCCGACGACCCAAACAGCTTCATCAGCAGCATTGCCCCCACTTTCGAGGTGCACATCAACGATCCCCTGACCCATCGCGACTGGACGAACGCTAACGACCCCTTCGGAACGGCCGACGTGGTCGACCTGACTTACGGCGTGAACGTCGCGTTTTTCGGGCAGTCGGTGCTCACCTTCGGCTGGGTCACGCCGGTTACCGGGCCCCGGCCGTTCAATTACGAGGCCGTGCTCCTGTTCAACTGGCGGTTCGGCCGTTCGCGCACCGCCGCGTTGCCGCCAATCGTCGGCGGATGACCTGCCGATTTTGATCGATCGAGTGGGTCGTCGCGGCAGCGGTCACAGGGCGGACTGATATATCTGGTCAGCGGACGCCGCGCCAACCCCGAGCTCGGCGGCGACAGCATCGACTGCGGCCTGGGCCACTTTCAGGTCTACCTGACCGTCGGAGGTGAAATAGGGGCCGATGTAACGCTCGTAGTATTGCTGAACTTCATCACGGGTCAGTCGGTCGAGAAAATAGGCGATGTAGTCGACCGCCAATTGGGGTTTTTCGGCAATCGTGCGCAGGGCCTGCTTGTTCGCCCGCACCAGCGCCTGCGAGCGCCGGGCTGTCGAGAGGGATACAAGTGGGGTCCACGGCGATTCCCACGGTGGGGATCTGGAAATTGTCGCCGACCCAGGACAGGACCGAAAAACCCTCCTCGGCGGCAACCTGTTCGGGGGATAAGGTGCTGCCCACGTAGGCCGCGTCGATAGAACCCTCGCGAAGGCGCCGCAGATCCATCTGGTAATCCCCCGGGAACCGTGCGTTGCACTCCAGGTCGCGATCGGGGTCGAGACCGTGCCCGCGGAGCACGATGCGCGCGAAACAGCCGGGTGCGGTGCGGGGTGGGTGGACCGCCAGTCGGCGCCCGCGAAGATCGTCCATGGAATTCACGTCGCCGCGCCCGATGAACCAGAACAGCGGACGATGGGTGTTGACGGCCAGCATTTTCCATGGGATGCCATCAGTCAGCCGTGACAACAAGGTCCGCCCCAAACCGATGGTTGCGCCGCGCTGCAGGCGCTCGGTCTTCCACCTGATTCCGTCGCGGACGGCTACGTGAACACCTTCATCCTCAAAATATCCCTCCTGATCGGCCACATACGCGATCAGTTCTTCGTGGAGACCACGCCCGACGTAGGCCAGATCAATCGTGTGCATCGGCGGCATTGCTTTTCTCCGTAACTTGGGATCTCGGAAAGCGCGCTCGCGCGTTACGCTCAGTCCATTGCGAGGCCACCGTTGACCGGAAGGTAATGGCCGGTGGTGAAACCCGATTCCTCACTTGCCACGAACGCTATCACCTTGGCGATATCGTCAGGACGGACCAGTCGCCCCATCGGCGTGGCCGTGGCGAGCTGGCGCAGCTTCTCAGATGTCAATTGCTCGGTCACCCTGGTTCCCTCCACCGTGGCCGGCGCGACGAGGTTGGCAGTGATCCCGTGCGGCGCCAGCTCCAATGCGACGTAGCATACGAACTGATTCAGGGCTGCCTTGGCGGTGCCCATCGTGATCATTCCCTCACGAGGATGACGCGACGGGTTGGCGCTGAGATAGATCAGCCGACCGTATTTGCGCGAAACCATTCCTGGCACAACAGCCTTCGTCATCAGGAACGCGGCGTGCAGCTCGTTGTTTAGCTTGCCGCCAAGCTGCTCCCAGTTCAGCTTCTCGAACGACGTGATCGCAAACGGAATCAGCGCGTTGTGCACGAGCACGTCCGTCCCACCCCACTGCTGTCTAACTTGATCGGCCAGGGCGGCGACGTCATCAGGCACGGTGACGTCGGCCTTGATCGCCACGGCCTCGCCGCCGGCCGCGGCGATGGTCGCCACCACCTCCTCGGCCTGCGGTGCACTGTCGCGGTGGTTGACGACCACCCGGTATCCCTGTTTGGCCAGTAAAAATGCGGTTGCCGCACCGATTCCCCGGCTGGCTCCCGTGATTAGTGCGACTCGTACCATCGTCCTTACCTCCTCTCAGGACTGGCCTCTGTTCTGTCGACGCCGCGCGGTCTGCTGGTGAGGGTCGACGTCACGCCGAACCTGAAGGTCTCCGTCTTGGCGCGTCTTGATTTATCAACATACGCAGCTATTATATGAATCGCAAGCGTATGCAGGCGAACTCGCTCGGCTTTCTCTGATCCGCCCTTGCGAAAGGAGATGAAATCAAGCCGCTCGTTCGAATCGACTTGCGCAAGGGCAAGGACCTGACCTACCGCCAGGAGATCGGCCGCGTCGTCGTGGCAGGCGGCCCGGGGGTCAATCGAGCCAGACCGCTCCGGGCCCACCATTTTTTCTTTGCATACGAGCATCCGTCAGTGTCTAATGCGCGTTCGGGGGCCGTCGGGCGAGGCCCCGGATAACGTGGTCGACGCTCATCTAGGAAATCACGACGGAGAGAGAGCACGCTTCACGAGGAGGAAGCCCATGGAGCCGCGACGACTCGGCAAGCAGGGTTTGACCGTCTCCGCGATGGGACTCGGCTGCATGGGTATGAGCGATGCCTACGGGCCCGCCGACGAGGCCGAGTCCCTCGCGACCATCCACCGGGCCCTGGATCTGGGGATCAATCTCCTCGACACGTCGGACGCCTACGGCCCGTTCACCAACGAGGAGCTGGTCGGCAAGGCGATCCGCGGCCGGCGTGACGAAGTGAGAGTGGCCACGAAGTTCGGCTTCGTGGGCGGCACGGACGGTAAGGGGGGAGGGGGCATAGACGGCCGGCCGGAGCACGTGCACAAGGCCTGCGACGGCTCGCTCCGGCGGTTGGGAGTCGATCACATCGACCTCTACTACCAGCACCGTGTCGATCCAAAGGTCCCCATTGAAGAGACCGTCGGCGCGATGGCGGAGCTGGTACGGCAGGGGAAGGTGCGTTACCTGGGTCTGTGCGAGGCGGCGCCCGCGACCATCCGCCGGGCGCACGCGGTACACCCGATAACCGCACTGCAGACCGAGTATTCGCTGTGGAGTCGCGACCCTGAGGACGAGCTGCTCCCAACTGTCCGGGAATTGGGCATCGGCTTCGTCGCGTACAGCCCGCTCGGCCGCGGCTTCCTCACCGGCCAGTTGCGCCGCTTCGAGGATCTCCCCGCGGACGACTGGCGTCGTCATAGGCCAAGGTTCCAGGGCGAGAACTTCCAGAAGAACCTGGAACTCGTGGATCGAGTGAAGGAGATCGCCACCACGAAAAACGTGACGCCAGCCCAGTTGGCCCTGGCGTGGCTCTTGGCTCAGGAGGGGGTTGTCCCCATCCCCGGAACCAAGCGCCGCAAAAACCTGGAGGAGAACGTGGCCGCGCTCGGGATTACCCTTACGCGCGAGGACCTGGAACGAATCGACGAGGCAGCACCGAAAGGCGCGGCCAGCGGGGAGCGCTACGAGGACATGAGCGTGGTGAATCGCTGAACCGACCGCTCCCCTGTCCGCTCGACAGCAGACTGAGCGGCCTCGACAGAACGTCCGTGAACAGACTCTCCGGCTTCCGGAGGACTTCATGAGCACCATTGCTGCCCCTGATCGGTCGCCGGCCACGTCCTCGCGTTCGGCTTCCGCGCTGAACCTGATCGGCGGAACCTGGGTCGAGGGCCGTGGGAACACGAGCCGCGACATCTGCAATCCGGCGGACGCGGCCGAGGTGCTGGCGCCGGTGCGCGAGGCCGCGCCGGAGCAGGTGGACGCGGCATGCGCTGCCGCCGCCCGTGCTTTCCCGGGCTGGCGCGCCACTCCGGCGCCGGATCGGGCTCACGTCCTGTTCAAGTTCCGGGGCCTGCTGGAAGAGTACTTCTCGGACGTGGCACACGGTATCGTCCGCGAAAACGGCAAGCTGTTGAGCGAGGCTCGCGCCGCGCTGCGGCGCGGGCTTGACGTCGTCGAATTTGCCTGCGGCATTCCCTCCCAGCTGATGGGGCAGACTCTGACCGACATTTCGCGGGACGTCGACTGCCATGCCATCCGCGAACCTGTGGGTGTGGTGGTCGGCATCCCGCCGTTCAATTTCCCGGCCTTGATTCCGCTGTGGATGATGTCGATCGCCGTCGCCTGCGGGAACACGTTCCTTCTCAAGCCTGCCGAGAAGGCACCGCTCACCGGCACCCGACTCGTCGAGCTGTTCACTGATGCCGGCTTGCCGCCGGGTGTCGTCGGCGTGGTGCAGGGCAGCAAGGAAGTAAGCGAACGGCTCATCGCCAACCCGCATGTCCAGGCAGTTTCCTTCGTCGGCACGTCGGCAGTGGCGGAGTCGGTCTACAGCACCGCAGCGGCTCACGGCAAGCGCGTTCAGGCACACGGCGGAGCGAAGAACCATCTGCTCGTCCTGCCCGATGCCGACCTGGAGCGCAGCCTGCCCGCCCTGATTGGATCGTGCTTCGGCTCTGCGGGACAGCGCTGTCTTGCCGGGAGCGTGCTGGTGGTGGTCGGCGATCCAGTGCGACAGGACGCCGTCGTCGATGCCTTCATCCGCTCGGCGGGTGAACTCAAACTGGGAGACGGCCTGGACGACACCGCGACGCTCTGTCCCGTGGTGAACCCGAAGGAGGAAAAGCGGATCCGGGCTGCGATTGAGCGCGGGGTGACGGAAGGAGCCCGGCTTCGCCTCGACGGCCGCTGCCAAACCGTCCCCCACAGGCCGCGCGGCTGCTTCCTCGGGCCGACGGTCTTCGACAATGTGACACCGGAGATGTTCGTCGGCCGGGAGGAGATTTTTGGCCCGGTGGTGAGCCTGATGCGCGCCCCGGACCTGGACGCGGCGATCACGTTGACAAACCGCAGCCGATACGGCAACACGGCCTCCCTTTTCACGCAATCCGGCGCAGCGGCCCGCATCTTCCGCGAACGCATCCAGGCCGGGATGCTCGGCATCAATGTCGGCGTGCCGGCGCCGATGGCGTTCTTTCCGTTCGGCGGCTGGAAGAGTTCGATTTACGGTGATCTCTATGCGCAGGGTGCTGACGCCGTTGCTTTCTACACGCGAAAGAAAGTGATCACGGAACGCTGGTTCGGTGCCGAGGGGCCGAAGGATGGATGGGTTTGATCGAACAGGCAAGCCGGGAGCGTCAGCGACCGGACACCGCCGGGCTCGGTAGTCGGAGGGGTGAAACAATGGCAGAGAGCGACAACCTTCGCTATACGAAGATAGCCCTCAACAATGGATCCGGTGCTATCCCCGCCCTCGGCTTTGGCACACTGATTCCCGACCCCGTGGCAACCAGAACCGCGACCAAGGCGGCGCTGGAGGCAGGATTTCGCCAGCTCGACGCTGCGGAACGCTACCGAAATGAAAAGGAGGTCGGCGAAGCGATGCAGGAGGTGTTCAAGGCGGGGAAGATCAAGCGGGAGGAAGTGTTTATCGCCACGAAACTCTGGAATAACAATCATCGTCCTGAACGCGTCAAACCCGCCTTCGAGGCCAGTCTCAAGAAACTCCAACTCGACTACGTCGATCTCTATCTCATCCACACCCCCTTTGCCTTCCAACCTGGAGACGAGCAAGACCCGAGGGATGCGAATGGCAATGTGATTTATGACAAAGGGGTGACGTTGCTGGATACATGGAGGGCGTTGGAGGGCCTGGTGGACGAGGGCAAGTGCAAGGCCATCGGATTATCCGACGTCAGCCTGGCCCAGGCGAAAGAGATCTTTGAAGCGGCGAGGATCAAGCCTGCAGTTGTTCACGTCGAATCCCATCCGTATCTCCCGCAATGGGACCTTTTGGACTATTGCAGAAAGAATGGCATCGTGTTGCAAGCGTTCGCAGCGCTGGGGCATAGTAGCGAGCCCAATTTGCTGGAAGATCCTGTCATTACCGCGATCGCCAAGCGAGTCAACAAGACCCCGGCGCAGGTCTTGCTCGCCTGGGCCATCCAGCGCGGGACGGCCCTCCTGACCACCTCGAAGACCCCCAGCCGGATCAAGGAGAACTTTGAAGTCTCCACCCTTCCTGAAGACGCCGTGCGGGAGATTAGCGAAGGAATCAAGTCGCGGGTCAGGTTTAATGCCGTTGTGGAGACCGGCGTTCCCGGGTTCATTCCGAGAGCAAAGGGAGGTTGAGACAGTAATCACTCCAAGGGGGATGTCTTGGGCGAAGAGACTGTCTCTTCGCGCCTCGTCATCGGCGTCGCGAGCCTTGCGTTCGGTTCGCCGGTCGAACTGGAGGTCATTTTGGAAGTGCGCGGGTAAATGACGTACCCCCCCAGGACCCGTCCCTATGAATCGGACAGTGCCCACCCCGTGGAAACCCACCAAAGCCCAGCTCCTCGCCGCGCACAACAAGCTCGTCCCGGATCTCATCGCCAAAAACCTCATTGTCCTCTTCGCCGGCATCAACCCCGGCCTCTACACCGCCGCCATCGGCCGCCACTTCGGCCGCCCCGGCAACCGCTTCTGGCCCGCCCTCCACGGCGGCGGCTTCACCCCGCGCCTCTTCTCACCCTTTGAAGGATCCCTCCTTCTCGACCTCAAATTCGGCATCACCAACATCGTCAAGCGCGCCACCGCCCGCGCCGATGAACTCACCGACGACGAAATTCGCGCCGGCGGCCAGCGCCTCCAAGCCAAAGTCAAACGCTGGCGCCCCACGGTCGTCGCCTTCGTCGGCATCGGCCCCTACCGTATCGTCTCCGGCATCAAAGACGCCCGCGTCGGCCTCCAAAAGGCCCCCTTCGGCGGCAGCCACGCCTGGGTCCTTCCCAACCCCAGCGGCATCAACGCCCACTACCAGCCCGCCGCCCTCGCACAACTCTTCGGAGATCTCCGACTCTGGGCCATTGCACAGCACGGGCGTCGATGAAATGCCTGTTGGTCATCGTCGCATGCGCCGCGATCGTGATCGGGGTTCGCCGGTCGGACTGGATATCATCGTGGGAGTGCAATCCTGACTCAGCCGGCGACAGGGAATTCTGAGCGTGCAAAGATGAAACTCAATTCACCTGCCGTGTTTCTTGTGTTGGACTGGCCCCGCGGGCGTTGCGTGGCCGACGACGAGCCGTCGGTCTGGCAACCGTCGATCGATGGGTGTGGCCGTCCGAAGGCTGTCTGCTTTGACTTCTGTCCGGCCGGGGGGTTGGCGGAGACAGCGCGCCCGTTGAACTCACGGAAGTTGGCGATGCCGCTGCCGGCGATCCGGTTGGCGTGCCGCCCCGACCGGACCACGGTGTTGGTGGGCGCGTTGTAGAGCAGCACGCCATATTGACCATTGCCGGTGCGGTGCTGCCATTCGCGGCGTAGCCGATCAGGTTGCCTTCCACGACATTGCCCACCGACTGAGCGCCGAGGATGTAGACTCCCACGACGATGTTGGCGGAGATCACGTTGCGGCGACGCGGTCGTGGTCCCGCCGATCACATTCCCCGGCGCATTCTCGATGTAGATACCGTGTCTGGTTGGGCAGACGCTGCGAGCCGTCGGGCGCCAGGCCGATGATGTTGCCCGTGACCTGGTTCCCGGTCGAAGGGCTGCCCAGGATGTAGACGCCGACGCTGCTGTTGCCCGAGATGACGTTGCCGGCGGCGCCGCCGATGATGTTGCCGGGCGCTCCGTTGATGTAGACGCCCACCGTGTTTCCCGCACCGCCGCCGCCGTTAGCGGCTGGACCGATCGAGGTTGCCGGCGACGACGTTGCCCTGTGATTCCGCTCCGGCGATCTCGATCCCGACGACATTGCCGGAAATCAGGTTGCCCGCTCCTGAGGTCGGCGCCGCCGATCGTGTTCCCGGCGCCGGGGCTCGACGTCCTGGATGTTCAAGTCCGGGGCCTGGTTGATCAGGACGCCGACCTGCTGGATCAGTGTTGAACCGCTCTGGAAGAGAGGGCTCAGGCCGGCTGGCGTTGGTGCCGATTCGGTTGCCCGACAACGGTGTTGCCGGCGGCGAAGCGGCCGAAGATGTAGACGCCCAGCCGTGGCATTGCCCGAGATGAGGTTACCCTGGCCGGGCACCGTCGCCCCCGATCTGGTTGCCCGCCGCGCCGTTGACGAAAACACCAATGCCGTTGTTCTGCGAGGCAAGGCCGTTGCCCAGGGCGCCGTGCCGCCGGCCCGGTCGGTGCCGATCGTGCAGCCGAAGATGTCGTTCCCCGAGGCGCCGAAGCCGGTGATCTGGATGCCGCCCGAGCGCATTGCCCGAAACCAGGTCGGCTTGCACGATCGTATCGGTCGTGCCCTCGATCGAGATTCCGAAGCCGCCGTTGCTGACCGGGGAGGTGCCCGTGATGTCGGTGCCGATCGTGTTGCCCAGGAGCACGTTGCCGATGCTGCTCGCGCTGTCAATCTCGATCCCGTGAACGACGTTGCCCGAGATCAGGTTCCCCTGGCCGGCCGCAAGCCCCCCCACCGTGTTCTCACCGCGAATCTTCGAGCTCAATGCCCTGGCTGCCATTGCCGAGGCTGGCCGTGCCCGCGAGACCGGTGCCGATCAGGTTGCCCTGGATGACCGAGTCGCGCACTCGACCCGATCGAATGAATGCCGTTGCCCGCGTTGCCCGAGATGAGGTTGGGGAGAGCGGAGCCGGCGATCACGGTTCCCGTGACGCCGTTGAGCAAGACTCCGTCGAGGCCGTTGCCCAGCGCTTTGCTGCCGGTGGGATCGGTGCCGATGAAGTTACCAAGGATGGAGATGCCGTCCGGGCCGGTGATGTTCAGGATGTTGATGCCGTTGCCGCCGTTGCCGGAGATCACGTTTCGCGCAGGGCGGCGCGCTCCGCCGATCGTGTTGCCGGCGGCATCGTTGACGATCACGCCGTCGAGCGCATTGCCCAGGTTCGAGGCACCCGCCGAGTTGGTGCCGATCAGGTTGCCCGCGATCTGGTTCCCCGATGCGTCGGGGCCCAGCACAGCCACGCCGAACGTCCGATTGGCGGCGATCGACGTTGCCCGTGCCGGGCTGATCGCCGCCGATCGTGTTGTTCGGTCGCACTGTCGATCGTGATGCCGGTTGACAGGTTGGGTAGAGCCAGGCTGCCGGTGGCGTCGGTCCCGATCAGGTTTCCCTGAATCAGGTTGTCGACTGCCCCGGCACCCGAGATCAACACGCCGCTGGCGCGGTTGCCGGAGATCAGGTTGCCGGCCCCACGGCCGGTCGTGCCCGTCGGGCCGCCGATCGAGTTGGCCGACGTGTTGTTGATGACACTCCGACATTGTTGTTGCCCAGCGAGAAGCGTGCCGGTAATGTCGGTGCCGATCCGGTTGCCCAACCACCTGGTTCCCGGTCGCTCCCGAGAACAATTCCACGCCGTTGGACTGGTTGGCCGAGATCAGGTTGCCCGCCGCGGCAGCCGGTCCCGCCGACCAGGTTGTCGATCGCGCCGGCGGCCAGGAAAACCCCGTCCTGGGCATTCCCCAAGCGGACCGGCCCCGGACGTCGGTGGTTCCGATCAGGTTCCCTTGCCACGACGTTATTCTCGACCGGGTGCGGCGGACGTGCCACCAATCTCAACGCCATTCGCGCGATTGGCCGAGATCAGGTTTCCCGCCCCGGACGCCGTGCCGCCGATCGTATTGGCCACCGCCGAATCGAGCTCCACTCCGTCCAGGCCGTTGCTCACGGACTGGGTTCCGGAGCGGTCGGTGCCAATCCGGTTGCCCAGAACCACGTTGCCCGAGGCGGCGCTGCCGGAGATGAGAATGCCGGAGAGACCGTTGCCGGAGATCAGGTTGCCGGCGAGGGCGTACGTTCCACCGATCGTGTTGCCGGTGCTCGCGAGGATGAGCACACCGTCCTGGATCGGGCCCATGGCCACGGAGCCGGAGGGATCGGTGCCGATCAGGTTCCCCTGAGCCAGGTTGTTCGTCGAGCCGTTCTCGATGGCCAGACCCGCCGTACCGTTGTTGGAGAGGACATTGCCGGCGCCGGCCTCGTTGCCCCCGACGGAATTGCCGGAGACTCCGTCGAGCAAGATGCCCGGGCAGGAGATTTCCCTGATCGGCCGTGCCGGCCGCGTCCAGGCCGACGATGTTTCCCTCGATGACGGTGGCCGTCGAGGTACCCGTCAGGTCGATGCCGGACTGACGGTTGCCCGAGATCACGTTGCCCGGCCCGCTGCCGGCGTGCGCTGGTCACTCCGCCGATGGTCGTGCCCGAGGCGTTGTCGATCTCGACGCCGCTTTCGACGTTCCCCACGCCCGAGGAGACGCCGGTGACGTCCAGGCCGATCAGGTTGCCGAGGATCTGGTTGTCGTCCGCGCTGGTGATCGGCAGCGACGGCAGCGAGTCGGTGATCTCACCCCCGATCCCAGGTTGCCGGAGATGATATTGCCTGCCCCTGCGGCCGTGCCGCCGATCACGTTGCCGGCCGCGTTGAGCACGATGCCGTCGCCAAGGTTGGGCAACGCGGCGCAGCCCATTCGCCGTCAGTCCGATCCGATTGCCCACGACGACATTGCCGGTCGATGTGTCCTGAATGTCGATGCCGTTCTGCGCGTTGCCGGAGATGAGATTGGCAGTCGACCCGTCGAGGTTGGCGGCGCCGATGGTGTTGTTCGAGGCACCGAGTCTGGATCAGAACTCCGTCGTCGGCGTTGGGAAGTGCACGGGTGCCCGAGAGGTCGGTGCCGATCCGGTTGCCGATCGCCAGGTTGCCGGCCGTCAGGGTATTGTTGAACTGCAGGCCGTACGACTGGTTGCCGGAGATCAGGTTGCCGTTGAAGCGTACTGAGCGAGCCGTCCGGGTTAAGCACGTTGACGCCGCCGATGGTGTTGTTCGCCGAGTCGCCGACCATGATCCCGATCGACGCGTTGCCAACGCTCTGCGAGCCATCGGCGCTGGTGCCCACAAGGTTTCCGAGGATGACGTTTCCCTGACTGGCCGCCTGCCAGAGAACGTGTCATTCCCCAGAACACTGATGCCGGCTTGCCCGTTACTCGAGACCACGTTACCGCCGAGGAGAGTGATGTTCCCCGAGGCGTCGATCTGGTCGGCCCCGCCGATCGTGTTGCCCGAGGCATCGTTGACGAAAATGCCATCGCTTGTGTTGCCCAGATTGACGGGCGGGCCAATCCCGATGGCGGAGCCTGTAGCGAGGGTGGTGCCCACGGCGTTGCCCGAGACCAGATTGAAGTCGGCACCCTCGTCGATCTCGATTCCGTAGGATTGGTTCGAACGACCAGGTTGCCCGCGCCCGGCAGCCCGATGATGTCGTCGGTGCTTCGAGTTACCGACGCGAATGCCACTGCCGGCGTTGCCCAAGAGGCTGAAACTTGAAAGGTGAGTCCGTGATCAGACCGTTAGTGGTGCCGACGATGTTCCCGACGACCACGTCGCCCGTCACAAAATAGAGGCTGATTCCTTGGCCCCCATTCGCCGAGACCAGGTTTCCCGCCCCCGCGGCCGTGCCGCCGATCGTGTTGCCCTGGTCGCCCGTTGATCGCGTCACGCCATCGTACGAGGTTGCCCAGGGCGTGCGTGCCCGTCAGGTCGGTGCCGATCAGGTTGCCCTGGATCACATTGTCGTTTCCCGGCCAGGTAGATCCCGTATCCTTGATTCCCCGAGACCAGGTTCGAGTCCCCCGGAGTCGCGCCGCCGATCGTGTTATTCGAGGCATAGACGTCGATTCCGTCGCCACTGCTGCTGGGCGTGCCGTTCGCAAGCGCGGCCGCGCCCGTGATGTCCGTCCCGATCTTGTTTCCGATCACCAGGTTGTTCTGGGCCGGCGTGATGTCGTCTGTAGATCAGCACTCCGTCATAGATGATTTCCGGAGATCAGGTTGCCCGCGGATCCCGCGCCGCCGATGGTGTTGTTCGATGCCGCCGTCGATGTACACACCGAAGAAGTCGCCGGTAGCCCGCCGTCGTGCCCGTGAGGTCGGTGCCGAGGAAGTTCGACTGGACGAGGTTGTCGTTCGATTGGATGTGAATGCCCGCGCCGTCGGTGAAGCTGTTGTCCGGGAAGCCGACGATGTCCAGTCCCTCGATCGTGCTGCCGTCGGAGCCGGCGGCCAGGAGCAGCCCGTCTCCCACCATGCCTCCGCCGTTGATCTCGATGATCGGGGTTCCGGCGTAGCCCGGCTGGCTCTGCCGTCGAGCACAACGGGTTGCGTGATGGGGGGCAGGGGGTCTGCAGGTTGATCACGTACGACGGCGGCTGCGGGGGTGATCGCAAAGGTGATGGTGTTCGGCCCCGGGGTGCCATCGGCGTCAGGTGATCGCCTGGCGCAACGAGCCGGTTCCCGAGTCGTGCGTGTTGGTGACCACGAACGGCGACAGCAAGACTCTTTCCTCGAAGAGCTCGGCTCGCGGTTTGAGGCGGCGACGTCCAGTTAATGGCGAACGCTTCAACTTGGCCATGATTTGCCCCGAACGGGCGCTCCCGTCCGAACCGAAGGGGGAGCGGACTTGCACTGTGCTCTTGGTCGGGCCCGCGGCAGGCTTACCGATCGGTCCGCCGCATCTGCGCATTCCACCGTGTCAGATCTCTTGAAGGTTATCATCTAGCGGCGCTGCAATCAGCGTCCCGCCGCGCAAACTTACGAAATCCTCGACGGTTGCGAAAAGTGTTCCGAACATTCCGATCAGTCCGCTTTCGCTAATTATTCATGCATTGTGGGCTATTGCACACCGGAAGTGCAATGATTAGCATTTGAGGCGCGTCATGGGCCCAATGTAGCCGACGGATCCGACTGCATGGGACCGAGTTTTGATCGAAGACGCGCCGTTCCGGCATGCCCCAAGCCGCAGGGGGGCTGCCTTAAAGCCCACTTCAACGAGTGCTGTTAACGAGCGCTGGAGGATGTTCGATGATCGTTACCGCCCGGGCGCAGCGAAGAATCATCGGTTTTCTTTTGATGACTTCCTCTCTCTCGGCCGGCATTTTAGTCCCTGCGCGCTCCGCGCTGGCCGTCGGGGGTATCACGATCGGCACGACCACGACCGAGAATGCGACATTCGCACTCTACAACACAGGCACCACCAGCGGGTCGGTTCACTGGGGCAGCAGCGGGATGCTGCTTGACGCCGGGAGCTCCTATTTGCCTGCACTCACCACCGTCAACGGAACATCACAGACGTACTCCTCCCCGTCGGGCACGGGCACGATCAACAACTATTCGCTGTCGGCCAACGAGAACCCGCCGTTTTCGACCACATTGCCCAGTTCGTTCGGCTCGTCCACCGTGGCTGTGTCGGCATCGACGAATCTCTTGCAAAATGGCGACGCTTTGACCCAAACGATCGGGATCGCGTTCAATTCGGGGACGTATCTGCAAAGCGCAACCACGGGTGCTTCCGGTACCGCCGGGGTGAGTTTCACGGCCCTCCACGCCAATTTTGTGAACAACGGAGGCACTTCAACCCAGACGATCGGGGCATACATCAGCGCCTACGGCTACTTGAACACCAGCTCCTCGGCGCCGAGTTTCGTCGAGCTGGCGAACACCGGAACCATCACCATCAACGGGGTTGTGACCCCGTTTTCGGTCATCGAAGGCTGGGCCTGGAACGGCAGCACGATTCAGCAAGTGCAGGCGGCAGACGGCAGCAGCATCAGCGGAACCAGTCCCACCGCCGGCTCTGGATCGTTCACGTTCGTCGACAGCTTCCTCCCGGGGGGACCCATCAGCATTCCCCACGGGGCGGCCATCTCGATCACTTCGTACCTGACCCTGGTCTCGGACCCGGGCTCGTTGATCGCGCTTGGGGGCGCGTCGGACGATACCGGGCTGCCACCACCCACGCTGGGCATCTTCGGCGGGACTTCAGCTCCCGAGCCTTCGACCTGGATTCAACTCGGCACGGCGATGGTCATGCTCGTCGCTCTCGGGTGCCTGCGCCGGTACCGGCGGATCAGCCGCAATTTGCCGAGACTGCCGGGTGTTTCGCTTGTCGTCCTCGCCGGTATGACGAGCCTGATCTGTGGGCTGGCGGCGCCGAGAGCGGCCGAGGCCGGCACGATCACGATCGATGACCTGTCCTCGCCGATCTCCGTATCGACATCAGGCTTCAGCACCACGTCGATCGGCACCAACTCGTTTGATCAGACGGCCACTATTCAGGGAACCTATTTCAGCACCGGAGGGTTCCCGACTCCGGGCACTTCGGCAACCTACTGGGTCGTCTTCCAGAACCCCGCAGGAGCGCAGACCGATGCGACCGAGTTGACAATCACCGGGCTCTTGAGTCCCAACCAATCGGCGAACACTTCGGTGTCTGTGTTTTTCGAGGGACTGATCACGACGCCGATCACTCCCGGCGCGAGAATTTACTTCATCCCCCAGCCTTCCGGTTATTTCAATGTGGCCGCCTACCTGGCCAGCGAAAGCGCACCGGGCATCCCCGGCGACCTTTCAGTCTTTGTCGTCTCACCTCAGTCAGTTCCTGAGCCGGGCTCACTTGCAACAGGCGCTATCGGGTTGCTGCTGGCCGGACTGTGGGTTGCCCGGCGCCGTCGCCGACGGGTGTGATTCGTTTCATTCTTCTTTCCCCTAACGTCCGATAAACCGGACCCAGCGCGCGGTAGAGCCGGCAGGCGTGATCGCCGTCATCCATGACTTATTCTCCTCCGGGCAAGATGAAAACCTGGGAAAAGCTGAGAACCCATCTGCCATCCCTCTGTGTCCACATTCGCGTTGCCTGGTGGTCCCGATAGGTTTGAACGTGCCCCGCTTCCTCGACCTTGCAACTGTAGATGTATGTGAGAATCACTATGCCCTTGCCGATCCGTTTGGCTACTTCATCCCGTATGTGCGCATCGAAATAGCGCCGGCGCTTCACGGCCGCGACATTGGTTGCCTTGTGCGAACGTGCGAAGCCGGATGAAGTCACGTCGAAACCGATAAAATCATCGTCTAGCAGTTCCTCATACACCGTCCAATCGCCCTTGCCGGCGGCGTCCCAACATTTCTTTTCCAAAGCGATAACGATTTCCTTGAGCTGCCGGTCTCCCTCCGTTTCTGGAGTACGCATCGGAACTAGCAACTGGTGTCCGGGGTTCCGATGGGCGTCGAACAGTACCCGTTTCGCGTCCTTCGGGCGTGGATCGGTCAGCGCGTCGCGTTTGATCTGTCCCCGTTTGTTGGAATCAGCGGCCGGACCTTTGACTGTCTTCGACAATTCCTGCACGAGCCGCTCCAATTGCTCGATCCGGGCTTCGAGGTCGCGCTTCTCGGGCACCGCTTGCGAACGTCCATGCGCGAATTCATGGGCTGGCTTCGGGACCGAATCGTTGCCGCGCTCTTCAATTGCGTCTTGCACTTCGTTGTCGCCTACCTGTGCCGCGACCGGCAACACGCTGGCGCTCACAACAATCAGGGCGATTAGCGCACCCCATGACATCCGGCGGTTCAACTGCTGGTTCATGATCATCTCGATTCTTCTTCTGACGTGGGAACCGCCGAGCGCCGTTCCGGGAACGACCGAAAAGAGGCGGCGCTCGGCGAGGAATTCAATCGTCCATAATAAAGCTTCGCCGTAGCTTCTCCGGCTATTGGGCAGGGCCCACACTACCCACGCATCACAACATTCCTCTTCCGCCTGTCGAAGCTGACGGCTGGCCCACCAGGCCAGCGGATGCCACCAGAAGATTCCTCGAACGAATATCTCGAACCATCGCGTCAGATGGTCGCGGCGACGGATGTGTGCCAGTTCATGGACCAGGACTGCGTGCAATTGCTCGCGATCCAGTCCTCGCAGCAGCCGTGCGGGGATCAGGAAAATCGAAGTGCGCCACGCGGCGAACACGAGCGGTGGAACGTGCGCATCAAGAATCCGAATCGACGGGCAGTTCCGCATTCCCAACTGTCTCGCGAACGCTCGAACGTCGTCAGTTAGGGTCACATCGCCGTCAACGGCTTCGCTCAAGAGTGTGTGGAACTGACCCAGCCGCCGGAAAAGGTTCGCCAAGCCAACGATTACGCCCCCGGCCCAGAGGGCACACAGCAAAACTTGCCACCGGCCCGCGCGCACAGTCGCCAAGCTTGAGACGGCGGATGCGCCGGGCGGGGCGAGGGACATTGTCTCCGCTGTCGTCTCGGCGGGCCCCCTCGTCGATTCGTCGGCGGCGGGAATCGGCTTGCCGTCGCGACGGGCCGGTCTCGGCGGGGACGTTATCAGCGGCAGCATCCTTTTCCCGACGACTGACGTCCTCAAGCCGTCCATGTCTTCGGGCGAACCGCGGTCTGCCACTCGACTGACCGATAACCCGAGCCTGACCGGTAGAGCAACATGAAACACCGGGGGCGTGACCAGTTTGATGAGGACCAGAAGCCACAGGGCGTGGGCTAGCTGAGGGCTTCGTCCGATTCTTTGCACGCCAAACGCGACAAGGGTCAACGCGCCCGCGAAGGCCGAATTTGAAACGATGTTGCTCAAGAAGCTGTCCATCATCGTGTATTCTTATTGTTCCCGCAGCAGACGCCGCAGCGCTTGCTTCTCTTTTTTGCTTAGGCGCTCGGCCTGCACCAGGTGCATGATGAACGGCGAGAGTGACCCGTCCGAGAGCTTTTCCGCGAGTACCTGCAACTGCATGCCGGCGACCGCCTCGCGTGTCACGAGGGTGGAGAAGCGGTGCACCGGCTCGCGGCGGTCGCGTACAACAAGCTCTTTTTCTTCCAGCCGCTGAATCAGCTTTTGCACTGTCCCGATCGCTGAGGAGCTCTCTTCCCCGTACAGTCGGCCGGCGATCGCTCGGGCCGTGAGGGGCTGATCGCTCCACAGGACCTTGAGGAGGTCCAGTTCGGTGTCGGTGATAAATGCCTTGGGGACGGCCACGCGCGAACTCCGTTGACATCATGTCTACGTGGGATGATAGACATCACGTCTATCGGCGTCAAGGGCAAGTGGGGGCGCCTCCTTCTGCCCGTCGGCCCCTCGCGACAGCGCGCCGCGATCGCGCCAATTCCCAAATTGTCGAGTCGACCGGCGCGACCGAGCGGCGCGAGCACGATGCGACGATCCTTTCCCTGGCTCGGTTGGGTGTTGGGCATTGGGGTCTATCCCCTTGAACTTGGCTACGAGCGTTGGCTGCTGAGATCGGCCACAGGATCCAATAATCGTGTAGGTCTCTGCGCTCCGTGGGTGTCTGACTTCCACTTATGTTTCGGAGGGATGCTGCAAGGCTGATGACGCTGAGCCAGCTAAATGGGACCGCAGAAGTAACTGGGCGGGCCGGCCACCGCGCGATTGGACCGATCGGTCCGATCGGACCGATTCGTCACAGCGACTGGGATGGCGTCCGACGCCGAAGGCCGGGATGATCGACGATCTCAACCACATGGATTATTCCGCAGGCTGAGGTACGATGACATCTGGCGCGGATCCGGACGATCTGTTCCGGCGCCGTGCTGGCTTCAGTGTAGATTGAGACACCCACTTTCTTGGCCCTTTCTTGGCGTCCCTACCGAACACGCATCCAACCATCGTGCATCGTGGGCCGCCGAAAAGTGGGTGTCTTTGACTCCGCTTCTTCGCAAGGTAACATGCTCTGAGGACCTTTGGAGCTTAGTGAACCATGTCAAGCGACGCGCCGGATAGCAGCCGTGACTTCCGCTCCCTCGAAGCAGCCGTCGCGAGCGAGATTCAGAGGTCCAGAAAGTGGCGATACGCCTTTTGGGCCACGAGTGTCCTTTGGCTGCTGTGCGTGATTGGAGGGGCCTGGGCGTTAAGCACCGCGGTAGCGAGGTTCAATGAAACCGAGAAGAAAGTCAGTGACACCGCGACGATAGCAAATGAAACCGCGAGGACAGCAAATGAAACCGCGGGGACAGCAAATGAAACCGCGATGAGAGTTGGTGAAACTCGCGAATACAGCAAATGAAACCGCGAAGGGAGTCGATGAAATCGCGAAGGCAGCAACTGAAACCGCGAAGAGAGTCGATGAAATCGCGAAGACCGTGAATGAAACCGCGAGGACAGCAAATGAAACCGCGAAGAGAGTCGATGAAATCGCGAAGAGAGTAGGGGACCTCTCGGCCATCGGGCCGGTCGTCTATTACATATGGCCCGAGAAATTCACGGAATATGTGTACCGAGGAGACTTCAAAATCGTTGGGTTTCCTGAGAAGCGTTACGACCCGTACCGTGCTGTCGCGACAGATCCAACATGGAAATTCAAGGCACCAAAAGCGGGCTCTTACTTGGTTTCCACCTACGTTGGTTGCCAAGCGCCGCCGCACGAACTCGGCGACGACCCGCGGTACGGCTACCTGACGATCGGAATTTGCGTGGACCGTGCGCCAGAATTTGCCGAAGCCGACGTCTATCTCGCGAGGCAGCAACTTAGCTCAGAAGCAACTTCGATTGGCGGGACGGCGACTCTCGAGTTGAAAGAGGGTCAAGTCCTTGATATTCGCGTCGGCCTCGAGGGCGAACTGTCGGCGACACTTGCCGGTTTCGGCCGCGGGTGGATCAGAATCAACTATGTTGGTCCGCCGCACCGCGCCCGGAATAGCCAGGAGGTCGGTCTGGGGGGTTGCCAGACATCCACCCACCGTAGGCTTGCAGGACACTCACCCGGGGAAGGCAGATACCCAAGCGCTAAAGCGATCCTGGGGCGAAGGAAAAAGGAAAAAGTAAAAAGGCAAAAGCACCCCCTGCGGGGAAAGTCAAAAGCATAAAGTAAAAAGGTAAAAGTGTGGTGTCGGCCGCTGGCCGACGGCGCGCGTGTGATTGTGATATCCGCCTACGGCGGACGGCCGCGAGGGGAATAGGGCAGCGAGAGAAAACAAAAGCGCCTTCGACCCCCAGAGACGAGTAAGCGTCCGGCAATTCCAGCGAAACGCGCGGCCGCGAACTCGCTCGGGTGGGGCCGCGCAGCAGGTCGCTCGATGTGTTTGAAGACCGGCAAAGAGCGAAGGCAGACATCCACTTTTTGCTCCGACTCGAAGGCAGACATCCGCTTTTTGGTGGGAGAATGGAGAATACGGGGGAAGTCAGACGCCGGTCTTCTGCTCCAACTCGCTGTATGGGAGCGTGCAGCAAAAGCGCAGTGAAAGTGGATGTCTTGCAACGGCGCGTCTATCGCGGATGGCCGGACTTGATTTGGGGAAGTCAGACACCCGACTGGCTGCCCCTACTGCTGGGCGCGCGCGGACCAGCGGACGCCCATCCATGGATAGCAAGAGGCCGCTCAAACCTGGGCGTGCGGCAGGCCGCGCGTAGGTGTCTGGCAAGCGGCGCGCATGCTGGTAGCTCGCAATGACCGCTTACAATCCAGCCCAGCCCGCGCCGGCTCGAACACGACACCCGCCCGCGTCGCCCCGGCCGGAGCGGTTTTGCCGTGTGCGAGGATTGTGCACGACCACGCCACCAGTTCGAGCCGATTTTGAGTTCGCGTGCTCGCGAATTTGGACCAAATTAGAGTTCGGACCGGGAAGATCGATTTCTGCCGAGCGCGCCGACGTCATCAATGCAGACAGCGTGCCCTGGTCAAATCGACGCGGAGTTCCAACATACCCATCACCCTGCTGCCTTGCGGCACTCGTGGCTGGTTGAGCCTGAAACGTTGAGTGTCTGCATCTGCCCTATCCCCAAGGCTTTCGTAAAGCGGAGATTAAGCGCTCCAGTCCCCTCGGTGGCGCTCTGCGAGTGTGCTTGGTTCCTGGGTGGTCTTAGGACCTCCTCGGAGACGTCCAGGAGCGTCGAACTAGACCATCGTCACATCTGTCCACTACGTTTCGAACGGGAAATGGCTCTCTACTATTTTTATTCAAAAAAAAGTATCCCGAGAGCGGCCAATCACATCCAACATAGCGTTGCACGGTTTTCGGCTGAGACGCGTTAGAGAAAACCGGAAAAGGCCGCATATTGTATGTATGTGTTTGTAGAACAAGTGCGCGCGACGCCTGCCGCGAGCCGCCGACGTCCAGCCGAGAGCTTGAACCGCCACATCAGCAATCGAGCAGCCGCGCTCTCGTCAACCGCGGCCCGCGACGCCGCTGCGTCGCCCGCTCCAGGCAAGCAACACGTGCGAGGACTGTGCACGACCAGGCCACCAGTTCCACCCGGTTTTGAGTTGGCCGGCTCGCGAATTCAGACCCAAATGAGAGTTCGGACCGGGAAGATCGATTACTGCCGGGCGCGCCGACGTGATCGACGTAAACAGGGTGCAGCAGCGCCGCGACCGCATGATCGCGATCGCCAAGATCGACGAAAATGCGACAAACGAAGCCAATTTCAATGAAACCTACGGGATCATATAAGTGCAATAATAAATTCAACCTACGCCAGATTCCGGCGCTCTTTCGGAACTTGACAATGGCCGCTTCGCGGCCATAGAGCAGTAGAGCGGAGAAAGGAGTGAGACGGAGGGACTCGGCACATCCCGGGGGTCGACGTCAATCCGTGAGCCGTCGTCTGCGCCGTCGGGGACTGGGATCCAGTTCGTGGAGTTGAATCAGGAAACCAGGAAAGCAGGAGAGAAGAAAAACGGCCTCAGAACACGAAGCACTGACCGAGCAAATCATCGGAGCGGCGATCGAGGTGCACCGGCGGTAACACGGTTTACTGCTCAACTTCGCCACGACGACGCTCGAACCCAAGCGAGCCATTGCTCCTTGAGGCTGTTCCTGCTTTCTTGGTTTCCTCATTATTGGGGTCTGAGCGCGAACTTCAGCCCGAGAGCGCAGCAGATTCAACGAATACGCGCAAGCCGAGAATGCAATAGGTGCGCATCACGCCCCGTTTTCATCAGCCCAGCGTGAGCCTGGACCGTTGAAAACAGGCCAGCGGACGCGGTTGGCGATCTCTCCGGTTCTGTGGCGCGGCGCTTCAATACGGCGGTTTTTCGAGCACTCTCACTTCACTCAAGCACTTGCAAAAGCCATCTCTGAAAGCGACCAAGAGGATCATTCAATCACGAGATCGCCGAAAAGCACGAAAAAATCAAAACCTGCGAATGCTCGCGTTGCGATCGGTTCGCTGCATTGGTTTCTGCTCGCCCTTTCGTGTGTTCTCGTTGATTTCGTGGTCGGTCCAGCGGACCGATCGGCGGAATCCCGCATCTCGACCACCAAAGGCCACCGGGAATTCGCGGGACCTGCCCAAAATTAACAATGCGCTCTCATCTGCTACAATTCTCGCCCGTATAAACCGCACACACGAAAAACTCCCTGCAACTGGCCTTTCGACCAACAGACGCTGCCGGCAACCGTCTTGAGCGAAAAACCTGCCAACCAGTGCGACGCCTGCTGGTACCATGTAGTCAGTGGTCCGTGGCCTCCCTATCGAGTCGACGGGGCCGGAAGTAATCGGAATGAACCAAGCAGCGCCGGTTTGGATCACCCTGCTATCAACCGTCTTGACGGCAACGGCAAACGACCGTTTCGCCTGGGGAGACGACACGGCAGCCGGGCCGTCGTCGAGCATCGGCTTGCGTGATGTCGCCGCAAGCTCAGGCGTGCGGTTTCAGTTTGATACGGGCTCGCGGGGCCGGCATGACCTGCCGGAGGTCATGGGTGGAAGCCTCGCGCTCTTTGATGCCGACGGCGACGGCCGGCTCGATATCTATCTCTGCAATGGCGGCCCCATCGCCGGCGCTCGACCTCATCGATCGTCACGGTCGGCCGGCCGTGGGCGCGCGGGTCGCCGTGACGGCGGGCGGCGGCCGCCAGTGCGGTTTCATCGTCTCAGGCGGCAGCTATCTCGCTGCCTCCGAGCCGCGCCTTTGGTTCGGCCTCGGCAGTGCGCAGACCGCCGAGCGCATCGAGGTGGCATGGCCCTGGGGAAAAACAGAATCGTGGAGCAACCAGCGCGTCCCCGTGAAGTCGGCCCTGAGGCTGCGGGAGCGCCCGCATTCGCGCGAGCCGGGCGAATAGACGGCGCCACGAGGTCGGCCAACTTGATAATCCTTTCTTCCTTGGCAGGTCATCAACCATGACGAGCCCGCAGGAAACCGGCCAGCAGACGATGCAGTGCATGGAGATCTGGGGAGGCATCGAGCCGGTGGAGCGCCGTGTCACGACGCCGGGTCTTGATCTCTGGGTGTTCAGCCGGCCGTTCGAGGGCGACGCGCAGGGGGGCGACGTCTACTACGTCACACTGTGCGGCGGCGGGCTGATCACGCGCATTGTGGTTGCCGATGTGTCGGGGCACGGCGCCTCGGTTGCGAAGTTCTCGTCGTCGTTGCGCGCTCTCTTGCGGAAGAACATCAATCAGAAGAGTCAAAACCGCGTGGTTGAGCAGCTCAACCGCCAGTTCGGCGAAATGGCCGCGATGCGCCGCTTTGCGACGGCGCTTGTGGCGACCTATCTTGCGTCGACCGATCGGCTGTCGGTGTGTAACGCCGGCCACCCGCGCCCGCTTTATTACCGGGCCAGCGACCGCGACTGGTCGTTGCTCTCGGACGCCGCCGCCGACGGCGCCGGCGCGAGCACCGGCAACCTTCCGCTTGGGCTCGACGACCAGACGAAGTATCAGAATCTCGAAGTGCAGCTCGGACGCGATGACGTTGTCGTATTTTATACAGATGCCCTCACTGAAGCTGCCGACGCGTCGGGAAAGCTGCTCGGCGAATTGGGACTGCTCGAGGCGGCGCGCGGCCTGGCCATGGACGGCTCGAGCCCCGCGATCGTCGGCCAGGCGCTGCTCGAAGCCGTCGGTCGCCATCGCGGGCCCGAGCCGGCCGGCGACGACATGACCATGATCGTCGTGCACCACAACGCGGCTTCCTCGCCGCGACTGTCCGTACGGCAGAAGCTCGACGTCTATGCGAAGGTGTTCGGGCTCAAGACGGTCTGAGTCGTCGGCAGTCCGTGGTCAGTGGGTGGCGACAGCCGGCGCGGCCGAGTTGGATTGTTTTGTGCGTCCGTCATACCTTATCCTTTAGCCTTCATCCTTTAGGGCGCCGGAGCTTTGAGCATGTGTCGTGAAACTGTGCGTGGGCTCGTGTGTTGTTTGCTCCTGCAATCCGTCGGCCAGGCCGCCGGTCAGACGAAGGTTCCCAAGCCCGAGCATCCGCGTCCGGATGCCATGCGCTCGACGTGGGAATGCTTGAACGGCCCGTGGGAGTTCCGTTTCGACGCGACCGACGTCGGCGTGCGCGACGGTTGGGAAAAGCCGGGTGCGGCGGGTTTCGACCGAACCATCGTGGTTCCATTTCCGTGGGAGAGTGAGCTTTCGGGCATTCACGATACAAGCGGCAAGGCGAAGATCGGGTGGTATCGGCGGCGTTTTTCTCTTCCCAAGAGTTTTGCGGCCGGAGAGCGGGTGTGGCTGCACTTCGAGGCCGTCGACTGGCGGGCCGACGTGTGGTTGAACGGGACCAAGGTTGCAGAGCACGAAGGAGGATATACGCCCTTCGAGGTTGATCTCTCCGAGGCGCTGCATCGCGACGGCGACAACGTGCTGGTCGTTCGCACGTTCGACCCGACCAGCAAGGATTTGCCCACGGGCAAGCAGATCGGGTGGTACACGCCTAGCTCGGGGATCTGGCAGACCGTCTGGCTGGAGGCACGGCCGAGGACCTACATCGCCGACTTGCGGGTCGTGACGACTGCCCAGCCGCCGCTGGCTCGGTTCCTGGTTGATGTCGCCGGCGTCGAGAAGGGCAAGTACCAACTGGCGGTGCGCGGCGCCGACGTCGAGGTCGAGCGCACGGTCGCGACCTTCGAGCCCACAAGCGCCGGCGGCGGCCGCCCCCAACCGCTTTATCGCGCGGCGGTCAACGCGCCCGTGGGCAACCCCGAACTTTGGACGCCTGAAAATCCGCGCATCTACGACGTCGCACTCGAGCTCAAGGACTCAGACGGCAAGGTGATCGACTCGCTCCAGACCTATTTCGGTCTGCGCACGATCACGCACGGCAAGTACGGCGACGAGCCGTTTGAGCGCATCCTTTTAAACGGCAAGCCCGTTTTCATCAGGGCCGCGCTCGACCAGTCGTTCAATCCCAAGGGGATCTACACCGCCCCCGATGACGAGTTCATGAAGCACGATATGGAAATCGCCAAAGCGATGGGCTTGAATGCGCTGCGCATTCACATCAAGCCCGACGAACCGCGCCGGCTCTACTGGGCCGACCGCCTGGGCGTGATGATTCTGGAGGACATGCCCAACACCTGGCAACAGAACGACCGGCGCGCAGCGCCTGGGAGCAGACGATGCGCGAAGTGGTGGCGCGCGACCGCAATCACCCGGCCTTGATCGCCTGGGTCGCGTTCAACGAGACCTGGGGGCTCGGCAAGTCCGAGGAGTACAAGAAAGACACGGGCACCCAGGCGTGGGTCTCGAAGATGGTGGACGAGATTCGCGAGGTCGATGGCCGCTCTCGGCTGGTCGAAGACAACTCGCCGTGCCATGACGACCACGTCGCCAACACCGACTTGAATAGCTGGCACTTCTACATCGACAACCACGAGCACGCGCGGCAGCACATCGCGCGGGTCGTCGCCGAAACCCACCCCGGCAGCAGCTTCAACTACTGCCCAGGGTTGGCGCAGGCAAACGCGCCGCTCATCAACTCCGAGTACGGGGCCGTCTCAGCCGGCGGCGGCGACCGCGACATCTCGTGGGGACTACGCGACTTGACCACGCAACTGCACCGCCATCCCAGAATTCAGGGCTTGGTTTACACCGAGCTTGCCGACATCGAATGGGAGCACAACGGCCTGGTGAACTACGACCGCTCGCCCAAGGCGTTCGGCTACGACACCTGGCTGCCCGATATGCGGCCCAACGAGCTCATGGGTGCCGACTTCATCGGCTACGACTCGCCACCGGCGATCATGGGCAAGCCTGGTGAAAAGGTGAGCGTGCCAATCTTCGTGAGCCACTATTCCGAGCGCCAGCACCCGGTCAAGGTGCGCTGGTGGGTCAGCGGGTACGACTCGCGGGCCAACATCCAGATGGTCGTCGCGCCGAGCTCGTTTCCAATCACTTGGAAACCGTACGGCGTTGTCGAGCTCGAGCCGCTTACGTTCACCCTGCCCAACTACCCGTTCGTGGGGGCTATCTTGTTCACGCTGCGCGACGAACAGAACCACCGCTTCGCGGGCAACTTCGTCAACGTTGTGGTCAAGCCCGACCGTCCCTTGCTGCGCGTCGAGCGCCGGGGTTCACAGGACGTCGTCATCCGATTCGCGCCCGGTGATTTCAGCCTTCAGAAATGGTCCGATCCCGCGAAGGCGCCCCCGGGAAAGGTCTACGGCCGCGGCAAGGGCTTCTTCGAGTACAAGATCGACGTGCCCGCCGCGATCGTCAAGGCCCACCCCGAGTCGATTTACTTCCTGTTCGAGGCCGGCTCCAAGGCCAGGCGCGAACGGGTCGACTGGAACGAGCGCACAACCGACCGAGATTACCCCCAAACCGATCCATCGCGGCCCTGGACGTCGACGCTGGTGATCTCGGTCAACGGGCGCACGATTGAACCGATCAAGCTGCTCGATGACGGCGCCGACGCGCGGGGCGTGCAGTCGCATTTGGCCGGCGTCGAGCCTGGCAGCCATGGAGATCTCGTCGACGCGATGATTACCTTGACCAACCAGGACCGCGCCGGTATGGCTTCCGGTCAGCCGCTGGTGCTGCGCCTGGCTGTGCCTGACGCAGGGCCCCGCGCCGGCGGCCTTTGCCTCTTCGGGGCCACGACCGGCGAAATGCCCCTCGACCCGACCTTGGAAATTCACACACGCGACCCGCTCCCTGCCGATCTGGGAATCGACCCCAAATCGCGGCTCACGAATCCCGCCGGTCCGTAAACGGCCGCGACAGTCTGTCCGGTCGGCCCCAGCCGACCCAATTGCGTGGTTCTCACTCGGCACCCGCTGGCGCGGCGCGTGCGGCTGCGAATGCACCGGTCCAAACCCAAGTCGACGGTCATCGGTCGGTTCCATCACGGCCGGGTACGTCACTCGTTTTCGACGAACTGAGATCCTTCTCCCGTGAGAAGCCAGTGGGGATCGACTCCTGTCAACTCGATGAATCTCAGGATGAAGGGGGCCGGGATCCTCCGGCCGATTTCGTAGCCGTGCAACGTTCGGAACGAGACCCCCAGGGCTTCGGCCAAAAGCGGACCGCCGTTTTCGCCATACAGCGCCACGCGGGTCTGGTGTACTCGGGCGGCGAGGTCCCCTTTGAGAGCGTCCCAGTCGGAGTCTTCAAAGAGTTTGTTGTCCATGGAGTTCGGGGCGCTCGAATAGACAGATGTCGGGTTCGGCTCGGCAACTCACATGAAACCTGAAACGGCCAAACCGAGCAAGTGGCGGTGCATTTATTGTGATTTCGGCGCTTCTTCGGAAGTAAGGTGTTCGCCGCCAGCGCGGCACCGGAATGGCGCTTGGAAGGTCGGGTCGGCCTCGTCCACGGGCCAGCGGCTTAACATGGCAGCGGCCGCGTGCATTCGGTACAAGAAATGATCAGCGGTACGAGATCCTCCTGCGGATGGATTTGGGTTTTTATGTGCCGCCAGGTGTCACGAACTGTCAATTTCGGCGGTGCCGGCGCACCGTCTCGCCATCTTGCGGATACGCGGGTGGCGCAATCTCGCGCGGCATGGCTACGCCGGCGGCTTATCGCCGTAACTCTAGCTGTCGCAGCATCTAACAGCAGACGAAATGGGCACATTTTAGCCCTTTCGAGGCGAGTCTTAAGAAAGTTACAAATTCGTTTGACGCGGATTCGTGCGGATTCCGGTCCTTGGAACAGGAGCAGTGAGGGATGGATCAGCAACGTTAGCGACAACAGCCTGAGGCGCCTCCAGAAAGAGACTTCCGTGCTACCCACGCAGCAAGAACTCGAAGCGCTGGCAACCCGGATCGAGCTGGCCTATAGGCTACGGCAGCCGCGCTGGGTAAGTGGTTGCTCGACGGCTCGAGTGTGGTTCGCCGGCGCGAATCGGCTTTGGGAAGCACACCAGTCCGATCCGCAACGAATTCCCCTTGACCCCGAGCTGTTCGTCGCGTGTCAGCCTGTGCAGAAGCGGCTGGCCGATCCCTGGTCTGAGCTGGCACAACCCGAATCAGGACAGCGGTATCGGTTGCGAGTCCGGCACATTATCCGCCTTTTGAAGGCCGAATTGGAACGAGAGGTTCGCCGCGCCGAGCGGGCGATTCGCAAGGATGGCGGCATCAGATCGATGATCGCTGTCAAGAACCGCGGGGTTTCGCCCCTGGGCTTGTATATCGTAGCGCTGCGCGCCGCGCGTGCCGACGTGGCCGAGTCGTTGCGCGCCGCGGCCGCCTTGCAGCATCGGTCTTGTCCGCTATATCGCGCCGCCAGCCTTGGTTTATTCCCTGCGGACTGTCAGTTCGCGGACGAACTTGACGAGGTCCAGAGCGAGATGGGGCTACGACCGGCCGGCGGAACCATCTGCGTCCACGAAAAGTACAAAGTCGTTGCGAACTGAGTCAGCGCGGATTCCCGAATTGCGCGACTCATCTGCGCAGTCACCGATCATCCTTGCGCAAGTCAAGCCGACCAAGGTTCTGAACCGGCGGTCCCGCCGGCAAGAACCCAAAGATGCGCCGGTGTAACTCCGGCGCCGAGCAACCCCCGGGTAGCCTTTCCCTCGGCAGCGTCGATCCGCCCAAACTCTCCACGACGGGCTGTCTGCGCCGCAACATTCGCGCTCTACCGGCCTGATGCCCGGTGTCCGCCCGCGCCGATCTTAGGTATCACACGTAAATGCGTCGTGAATCGCGGTGCCATCGTCGGTCTTTCACGAAACAGGAGCTCAAGAATGCGTAAGTACAGAAGATTTCAGCCGTCACTCGACCTGATGCCCAGCCGGATTGCGCCGTCGGCCAGCGTGGCGGGAGTGTTGCCGCAAGTGGTCGTAGCCGCAGCCACTGTCAGTTTGCCCGGCATGGCCCAGCCGGCTGATACGGACATGCCAGAGACGGGAGGTTCGTCGATTATCGTCATCGGGACTTCCGGCTCGTCAGGCACGCAGATCTGCTGAAAGCACGTTTAGATAAAAGGAATGGGCGGATCGGTCGGTTATTGTTTGCCGCGGTCGGCTGCGCTGCGAGCCCAGCCGCTCGTTGTTGCCACATGGCGCGAGCACGTCGAGGGGTCGGAATCGCCCGCCGGAGCGATGAGATTGGCGCGAGCTATGAGGAACTTGGAAATCCATCGGCTGATTTTGAGACTGGAGGCTCTCTTCGCTGTTGATCGCGATTCCCGATCCATGGTGCCTTTTCTTTCTCGATTTTCACGATGTTAAGGGAGGCCAGTCAGGTAGATCGCCTTTTTTAGATAAAACGCTTCCACATTCCCCCTCGTACCTGTTACAATACGCTGAGTTCCGCGTTTGCCGTTCACATGGGCGTGACCGGTCCGTGCGGCCGAAGAGCGGTTCGCCGGGTTCAAGGGGGGCGCTTCGCCATGATGATACAGATGACTCATGCCGAGATCGCGGCTGATCTCGCCAACACCCTGCAGGAGGCGCAAAGGGGGAATCAAACCGCTTGGGAGACGATCTTCAAGGAGTGCTATCCCAAGGTGCGGCGTGTCGTACGACGGCGGCTGACGCGTTCGATGCGTTCGCTTTATGACTCGACGGACTTCGCCAACGAGGCGATGGAGAGGTTGGCGGCCAACCTGAATCAGCTCGAGTTTCCGTCGGTCAATTCTCTGATCGCATTTCTCGCGCAAGTCGCCGAACAGAAGGTGATCGACGAGTACCGGCGTCAACACGCGCTGAAGCGCGATCTTACGCGGGGTTGTTCGCTCTCGGGGCTTGGACCGGAAGGCAGCTCAGTGCAGCTTCCGTCGGATGAGCCGACGGCGAGCCAGCTCGCGGTGGCCAACGAGGTCAACGAGCAGTTGTTGGATCGCCAGGACGAAACCGAGCGAACGATCATCAGTTTACGGCGCGACGGCCACTCCACCGCCGACATCGCCGAGCAAACGGGTTGGAACGTGCGCAAAGTACAGCGCTTTTTGAAAGACCTCCTCGATTCGTTGTCGCACTCTGCCGGAGAATGACAATGAAGTCGCGCGTCGAATCGGCCCGTGCCGTTGACGGGCTCGATCGCGTGGACCGCGCCGTGCAATTGCTCGAAGACGAGTGGAAGCGACACGGCGAAGTTCACCTCGAGCGGTTTTGGGGAAACCAGCGCGGCGTCTTGGCGACCGACGCAGAGAGTGAGCTCGCGCTCTTGGTCGCCCTGATCAAGGCCGATCTCCGCCGTCGTTTCGAACGTGGCGAGTCCCCGACGGCCCATTCCTACCTCGAGCGGTTCCCCGAGCTGCTGGCGACCGATGACCGGGTCGTCAGCTTGGTCTACGAAGAATTCTGCCTGAGCGAGGAACGGGGCTACGCACCCAACATCGAGTCGTTCTGCAACCGGTACCCCGACTGGAAGAGCTCGCTGGTTTCGCAGCTTCAGTACCACCGCCTCTTCAGCGAAGCGGCCGGGGTGAAACGGCCGGCGCTGCCGTCATTCCCCAAGCCCGGCGACGACTTCGAAGAATTCCACTTGATCTCCCTCCTGGGGAAGGGCGGAACGTCGCGGGTGTTTCTGGCGACCAATCTCTCGCTTGGCGGCAAGCACGTTGTGCTCAAGGTGACCCTAGACCGCGGCCAGGAGCCGAAGGTCCAGGGGTCGCTTGATCATTCCCACATCGTCCCCGTGAACTCAGTCACTTTTCAAATCGGCGGCAACCTCTGCGGGCTGTCGATGCCGTTCCAGCCTGGCCTGCCGCTGGACGAGGTCATCGCGCGGCTCGACCCGGCCTCGAAGCCTCGGAAGGCGACGGCGATCTGGCAAGCGCTCAACGACCAGTTTGCGACGACCAAGATCCACGAGGTTGTCGAGGGCTTCAACCTTAGTGAGCACGCCGGCCGCAGCCCGAGCGGCGACGGCTGGGCGCGCTTCCCGGTGCGCGGCACGTATTCTGAGGGCGCCGCCTGGCTCGGTATGGTCGTGGCGCGCGCCTCCACTATGCACACAGTAAACGCACGTTCCACAGGGACGTCAAACCGGCCAACATTCTGATCACGTTCGCTCACGGCCCACAGTTGCTCGACTTCAATCTCGCCGAATCGCCGCACGCGGCGGACCACGCGCACGCCGCCCTGCAAGGCGGAACGTTACCGTACATGGCGCCCGAGCAGATCGAAGCGTTCATCAACCCCAATCTCTGGGGCAGTGTCGGGGCCAAGGCCGATATCTACTCCCTGGGACTTGTCTTGCGCGAGCTGCTCACTGGCGCGGCGCCGGAAATTCCCGATCGCGATCTGCCGCTGTCGCGCGCACTCCGCCGGTTGCTCGACCGGAGGCCAAACCTCGACGTGCAGGTGCGCCAGAGCAACCGCTCGGTGCCCCACGCCCTCGAGGCGATCGTGGCCAAGTCTCTGGCGTTCAAGCCGGGGGATCGCCATCATAGCGCAAAGGCCCTCGCCGACGAGCTGGAAGCGTTTCTGAAACATGCCCCGCTGCCCTATTCGCGCAATCCGTCGCGTCTCGAGCGGCTGAGCAATTGGGGACTGCGCCATCAGCGGGCCATCGCAGCGAGTCTTTTTGCGGCTTTGTTCTGCGCCGCGGTTCAACGTCCCATCGCCGAATGGCGCAAGCCCAAGGTCGAATCGCTCCCGGCTTTCCAGGCGGCCGTCCGGGCGATCGGCGCGGGCGAGTACGAGCGCACCGAACAGAGCTTGCTCAAACTCGAAAAGTCCTACCCCAACTCGTCCCTGGTCAAAATCTATCTCAGCCGCACTCTCGATGAGATGGGCGGCAACGAAAACGCGGCCGATCGATTTCTGCGTGACGCCTTCCAGGCCACCGACTCCGCAACCTCACTGGTTGAGTGGGCCAGGTCGCATGAGGATCTTACCGACTACTTGATCGACTTGGCCGACTCGAGGATTCTAGGCGTTGACGAGTTCGCGGTGAAGGATGACATGGACGGCGGCCAGCCCTACGTGAATGCCGACCAAATCGCGAGCCCGGCCGGCACGCGAAAAGCCGACGCCGATGACGACGAGCACATCAGAAAACTGCGAGACCTTTACGTTCGCAGTGCGGCCTATGACCTGCCGCGCAACGCCCTTCGTCTTGTCGAGAAAGTTCGCCCCAAGTCGCCCGAGGTCCAGCGTCGCGTCCAGCGTCTCCTGGCGCGGGCCGAAGAGATCAACGGCGAGTACCAGGCGGCGTACAATCGCCTCACGAGCTTGATCGACAAGATCGAGGCCGACGAAGGGTCACTGGATGAGCCGTCATTGAGAGAAACGGATTTCTTCTGCCGCAAGCTGCGCGGCCGAGTCGTCACGCTCTGGACCGAACAACTTCGCGAGCGACAGGTGAGGGTCGATGATGGCATGCTCGAGAAGCTCAAGAGCGCGATCGACGACTTGGCCTTCTGCCACAGGTGTCTCGACAACGGAGTTTATAAGGACCACGACCTCAAACTTTTCTTCGTCACGAGCGACGAGGCGCGAGCGACTCTCACTCTGGCCGAGGTCGAAATCGACCGCACCACGCTATCTGAGGCGGCAAGGTGTTTGCGCCAAGTCGCGCGAGCGATCAATCGACTGAACGAGCAGGCGGTCGCGTTCAACAACGAGAACAAAGAGCGCAAGGAATACAGGGGCAGGACCCTTCGACTGTCGACGCGCTTGACGAAAGGACTTGCCGCCGGTCAGGCGCACCTCCGCGCTTTGCAGCCAATCCGAGAAGGCTCGCCCTCGCCCGCGCCTGAGCCGATTCGGGTGCAACCGACCGGCAGTGAAAGCGCGACCAAGGCGATCCAGGGCCGGCTCACCGTCGACAATCTCACACCGCGGCCGCCCCGCGAACGATGAATGTCTCCAGGAGCGGGGGGCACATGCCCGATTTGATTGCGGAGATCTGGGAAGGCTTGAAGGATGCGGGAATGCCCGATGTCATGCTGTATCTCTCCGACGGGTCTGCCTGCCGGTGCCACTGGGACGAAACGGTCTTGATCGGGAAAGTGCGGGTCGCGCTGCTTGCCGACCAGGATCGTAAGGTCGTCCGAATCGTGCCCATTCAAGATTGCCGCGGGATCGGCGTCGCCAGTCCGAAGGGGACTGATCCAGCCGGCTATCGGTCAGTGGTTCAGAGCAAGCTTGCCGAACGGTCCATGGCAGAAGTGCCGCTTGACGCATAGTGCCTCGCCGCCGTCCGCGCCGTCCGGGCATGAATTACCCCGTGACCTGACAGCGCGGATGAAATTGCGCGTGGACCTCGCGCAGCCGGCTCAGCTCGACGCGCGTATAAATTTGGGTCGTAGCGATCGAAGCGTGGCCAAGCATTTCCTGCACCACGTGCAAATCGGCACCACCAGCAAGCAGATGAGTTGCAAAGCTGTGACGCAGAGTATGAGGGCTGACGTCGCCGTTCAAGCCGGCGGCGAGGGCGTGTTGTTTGACGATGCGCCATAACGCAATTCGTGAGAGCAGCGCGCCCGACTTCGAAACGAAGACAGTCGCCGTTTCCGGATGCCGTGCGATCAGGATCGGACGATCACCCTTGAGATAAAGGCTGAGGGCTTCGATCGGCGCGACCCCAGCGGAACGCACCGTTCCTTGTTTCCCTTGCCCACGCACCGGGCACTGCCGGTTTTCAAGTCGATATCGACCGGCCGCAAGCCGACGACTTCCGAGGCGCGACAGCCAGTGGCGTACAGGGTTTCAAGGGCAGCGCGGTCACGGCGTCCCAACCGCGTGAGTTTGCTGGGCGTTTCAAGCAGCCGATCCACTGCGACGGGGCTGAGCACCACCGGCAGCCTATCCCAGACGGCCGGGGCGACCAGCAGCTTGGCGATGTTTTCCGCAAGGCGGCCGTCAATAACCAGGAATCGGAAGAAGGTCGACAGGCTGGCGATGTGCCGGATCACGCTGCTGGGGGCCAACCCCGATTGACCGAGTGACTCGACGTATCGGCTCAACGTCGCCGCATCGAGGCGATCGAGCGGCCCGGGGGCGTGGGCCTGCCGCCACCGGACGAACCTCATCAGGTCCGATCGGTAAGCGGCCAGCGTATGCGGCGAGTCGCCGCACTCCGCCATCAAGTAATGCAAGAACGGGCCGATCGGGTCGAGCTGTCGCATCGAGCGAGCTTGCTGTGGTGACATTGATCGATCGCTCCGGAACTGAAGGCCGACTCCCCCGGGAAGCATCGGCAATCCGGCCGCCGGGCTTGACCCGACTCGCACCGAGAGCCGCCAGAACGCGACTTTGGGGCGCGATCGCAACGCCCGCGGCGTGCCGTGCGCGCGGCGATCAAGTCCACGAAGCCGGCCTGAGTGAACCCGAATTTGACCCTGGGCGTTTGGGCCGACATCTGGTAAGTTCCGGCCAACTGACCCGATCCGCTGTGCCAGTCATGATGCCTTCGGAGCCATTCATGGAGACGAGCCTGCATCGCGCCCTCAAGGAGCGGTATGCCTCCGGCAAGGGCGAGCGCAGAGAGGTTATCGTCGAGAGCTTCCGCATCGATGCCATCGACGATGCCGGCCAACTGATCGAGGTCCAATCGGGGCCGCTGGGCCCGTTGCGCCGCAAGCTGCATGCGCTGCTTCCTCGGCACCGCGTTCGAGTGGTCAAACCGCTGGTGCTGGCGCGGCGGATCGTCAAGAAGGCGCGGCGCGACGGCCGGGTCCTCTCGATGCGGCGCAGGCCCGAGGCGCGGCGCGTCCATTGACGTGTTTGATGACCTGGTGGGCATTGTCGGCATCTTCCCGCACGTGAACCTGGAGATCGAGCTGCTCGCGATCACAATCGACGAGGTACGCGTGCCGCGCCGACGTTGGCCGGGCTACACCGTCGTCGACCGCTGCCTCGACCAGGTTCGCGGCGCGATACCAATCACCGAAGCTAGCGACCTCTGGGGGCTCTTGCCGACAAGCTGCGTGTCTGACGAACCGTTCACGACCCGCGACCTCGCTTGTCGCATCGAACGGCCCCTGTGGTTTTCTCAAAGGGTGGCTTACTGTTTGCGGCGCGCCGGGGCGGTCCACGTTGTGGGGAAAGCCGGCAATTGGGTGCTCTATCGCCGCGCGGTCTGACGTTCTTCGATTAGGGCGCAGGCAAAACCCAGTCACGTTGCCGCGGCCTGATCGCGGCCGCGGCGGGGTTTTGGTACGATGCCGAGTCGAAGGTTGGCTCCCAGCAGCCTCGGGTGTTACCGCGGCGCTGGACGGCCGGCGGAATTGCAGAGAACCTGCTCGATCGGGAGGGCGTCGTTGTGGTTCAACGAGCAGGCGTGAAACGGGCGGTGGCGGGCACGTGTTGGGCCGCGTTTTTAGCGATCTTCGCTTTAGCTGCGTGCGACAGCGTCGGCCAAGAGGGCAAAGCGAAGCGCACCGCCAAGGGCGTCGGCCCCGCGGTGAGCTTGGCCGACGAGCCGATCGCGAAGACGGTATCGACGGCCCAGGCAGCCCGCTTCCTTGACGACATGGCGGTCACCTGGACGCGCCAGCGTAAATGTGGCAGTTGCCACTCGAACTATCCTTACTTGCTCGCGCGGCCCGCTTGCCGAGCCGTCGACTTCGGCACTGGCTGAAGTCCGCGGCTTCTTTGAACAGCGGGTCGCACACTGGAACGACGACGACTCCGCGTCCAAGCCGCGGTGGGACGCCGAAGTGATCTCCACAGCAACCGCGCTGGCGTTCAACGACGCGGCAAGCGGCAAGACGCTCCATCCGCTGTCGCAGCGTCGCACTCGATCGAATGTGGTCGCTGCAGAAGCCCGGCGGAGGATTTGAATGGCTCAAGTGCAATTGGCCTCCGCTCGAGCACGACGATTACTACGGGGCACTGGTGGTTGCGCTGGGAGTGGGGCACGCTCCCGGCGGCTATGCGCAGACGCCGCCGCGCAAGCGGGGCTCAACCGGTTGCGCACCTACTTCGCCAAAAACCCCGCCCCCGACCTGCACCACCAGACCGTGCTGCTCTGGTCGGCCAGTCGGCTCGAGGGACTGATGACTTCGGAGCAGAAAGTGGCGACCATCGAGCGACTGCGGAAGCTTGAGCGCCGCGACGGCGGCTGGAACCTCCCTACGCTCGGCTCCTGGAAGCGCCGCGACGGTACGCCCAACGATCAAAGCGCACCGAGCGACGGCTACGCGACCGGGCTGGTCGTCTATGTATTGCGTCGAGCGGGCGTTCCGACAACCAACCCGGCGCTGAGCGGGGCGTCGACTGGCTTAGAACCCACAGCGCGCCTCCGGGCGCTGGTTCACCCGTTCGCTCAATAACGATAAGGAACACTACATCAGCCGCGTAGGCAGTGCCTACTGCGTGCTCGCACTCAGCGCCTGCGGAGCCCTCGGCGAGAACACGGCCACGACGATCGGCGAACATCCGTGACCCGCAAGTTTCATGCTGCGACATTTTCAGGAATGCCCCGAAGGGGCCGAACAAGACAGAACAGGGCAACGCCCTGGGACTACTCGCGTGCCAACCACCACAAGAGCCCGGCTACGCACACGGCGTGATCGATCTGGCCGGTCTTGATCAGGTCGCGCAGAGCGTGCACCGGCACCAGCTCGAGGGCGAGCTCTTCCGACGCGTCGGGCCGCGGGGCGGCTACACGGCGGGCGCCGCGAATGACAATCGTCGAGATGCGCGTCGTCAGCAGTGCGGGGTTGGGCCAGATCGTCAAAAGCAACTCGGCCGGTTCACCTGCATACCCGGTTTCTTCCAGCAGCTCGCGCGCACCGGCAGTGCATGGGTCTTCGCCGGATTCCAGGAGGCCCCCGGGCGTTTCCAGACTGTCGCGCCGCGATCCCGCGCGAAACTGACGCACCATCACCACCTGGTCATCTTCCGTGAGGGCGATCGTATGAACGCCGTCTGCAAGATAGGCGACGAAGTAATCGTGTGTCTTGCCGGTTTGCCGCGAGCGGAACCGTTCCTGCCTCAGTCGCAAGAGCCAGTTTTCGACGAGTGCCTTGTCGTGCGCTCCGCCGGCGTCGTGGGCCCACGATGCCGCGGCGTCCAGGGTGTCGTTGCGTTGGTTCGAGCTCACGCCGATGGTCCTTAAGCTGCCAGCAGGTCAAAGTTGGTCGGGTCGATTCGGGCTCGCCATCAGGCTGAAATCAACCGGGGCCGCGTATGCCCCAGAATCTCGTCCACAACCATGGCGACGCCGTCTTGGTCGTGGTTGCCGGTGATCCAGCGGGCCGCGTTTTGAACTTCGGGGTGCCGCGTGGCCCATGGCCACGCCGAGGCCGGCAGAGCGAGCATCGGGATGTCGTTGACGTCGTCGCCGACCGCGCAGATTTCATCGGGCGCCACACCCCAGAGCTCCGCCAGGTGCCGGATCGCGGCCCACTTGCCGGCGTCATGGCGCATGATCTCGCACATGAAGCCGAGATAACGCGGACTGCGTTGGACGAACGTCTGCACTTCTGGGGCCAGCACAGCCGCGCTCCTGCCTGAAACTCGAGCATTTCGCTGTGAGCGCCGATGGCAAAGACGTGAAACAAGGCCTCGCGGCGCACGTTCGTGTCACCGTCGGGCCGGTCGCCAGGAGACCAGCGCCACGCGGGGTTGATCTCGACGTGAGGCTGGTTCTGGGTCACGTAGTCGTCGAACTGCGCCGGCCGGTCGGGTAATCGCGCACGATGAAGTCGGCGTCGTGATCGGCACGGTCGGTGAAAACCACAGCGGGCTCGGCGTGGTCGTGAAAGAGCGCAAGCACGCGCTCGGCGAGCGCGGCGTCGAAGTCGGTGCGCCAGAGGGTGCGGCCGTCGCGCGGGTCTTTGATAACGCCACCGAGTTGCAGACCAAGGGGGAATCAAGTCCGAGCTGCTCGGCGATCGGCCGGGCGCGGCGGTACCTCCTGCCGGTGCACAAGACCGGGCGGACCCCCGCTTCCGCCGCCCGCGCGACGGCGGCCAGCGTGCGCGGGCGCAGCCTGCTGTCGGGGTCGAGCAGTGTGCCGTCGACGTCCAAGGCGAGGATTCGGTAACGCTGTCGTGTCATCGGCTGATCTTCTGGACTGATCCCGGGTTCGCCGCGTTCAGCTTGCCGTGAGGAGTTTATCGTATGGCACGGCTCGTCCCGCGGCCAAGGCCAGTCGACAGCGTGTCGGCTGCCCACTAAGATTGTGGCGACAACCCAGGTCGGATGATTCGGGCTCGGGACGCCAAAGGCTGGTGCGCAAATCCCATGCTCAGTGCACTCTCGCTCTCGATCGGTTTGGTGATCTGGGTCGGTGCGATGTGGGACGGGTTTGCGACCATCGTGCTGCCGCGCACGGTGGCACCGATGCGACGGCTTTCGGGTCGGTTCTACCAAGCAAGCTGGTGGTTGTGGTCGCGGGCCGCGCGCGATCAAGACGCCGGGGATGCGTCTGGCGTTTCTGGCCGTCTACGGTCCGATCTCGGTGGTGCTCCTGCTCGTCATCTGGGGCGCGCTGGCCGTGCTGGGGTTTGCTTTCGTTTACCAAGGCCTGGAGACTCATTTCGACGCGACCGGGCGTGCCCAAGGCTTTGGCACCCTCCTCTGTGTAAGCGGCTCGACCTTCCTCACGCTCGGGCTCCTCGACGTGAGCTCGGCTGATGGCGTTAGCCGAATGTTCATGATCTTTGAGGCGGCGACGGGGTACGTGTTTCTCGGTTTGATAATCACTTACATGCCCTTGCTCGACCAAGCCTACTCGGCGCGAGATCTATAGCATGCTGCTGCATTCGCGCACCGG
This sequence comes from uncultured Isosphaeraceae bacterium, assembly GCA_963830625.1. Taxonomy (GTDB): domain Bacteria; phylum Planctomycetota; class Planctomycetia; order Isosphaerales; family Isosphaeraceae; genus CAWHMZ01. The sequence continues at coordinate 193,520 of CAWHMZ010000026.1, forward strand.
CACGCGCCAAGCGCGATTCGGCTGTTGCGCCGCTACGTGAGCCCCGACCATTCCGAGATCCTGCGCGGCCACCTGCGCGAAGGCGAGCGCTGGTTGGCCGACATCTTGCAGAGCCATCTTTCCCATCCCGTCCTGTGCTTTTACCGGGCGCAGCATTTCGATCGATCGTGGCTGGCAACACTGGCCACACTCCTCGACACGTGCGCTCTTCTGATAGTGGGGGGCGAGGGCCGGCCGTCGGAGCAAGCGCGGCTGACGTATCGGATGGGGCTGCTCCTTCTGGCCGACTTGACGCAGGCGCTCGCGCTCGACGTGCCGCGCTACGCCGACCCGAGATTGACCGACGCCGACGTGCCGGCCCTGCGCGCAGCACTCGAGATCGCCGGCATTAGCTTGAAATTCAGCCCCGACCACGCCGCTCGTCTTCTGAAACTCAGCCGGCGGTATGATGTCTATCTCCGGGCTCTGGCGCGACCGCTCATGATCACCCTGCCTCCGTGGGTGCCGCCGATGGACAAAACGGCGACCGTGGATGCCTCGTATGGTCCCGAGGCCGACGACGAACCGTTCATCTGAGCCGGCGGCGGGAGCATCGGTCGCCGACCTTGGGACGAAATGGTAGAGCAATGCAAATCGGACCGACCAACTACGGCGCGCTTTCAGCGATGATCACGCCGGCCATTTTTTTGACGGCCAATGCGTCGCTCATCATCTCGACCTCTAACCGGGTCTCGCGGGTCGTGGACCGGATCCGGCTCTTGAACGACATGGCCGACAAGATCGACCGCGGAGTCGACCACGTTGACTTTACCGACGAGCGGCTGGCGCACATGCACGACCAGATGGAGCGGCTGGAATTCCGGAGCGACCGGCTCCGGTTCGCGCTCACGGCGTTGTATCTGGCATTTACGATGTTCGTGGGGACTAGCCTGGCCCTCGCGATCGACGCTTTGTTCAAGAACTGGCTGATTGTCCTGCCCACGGTTCTGGCGGTTGCGGGAGTTGGGCTGCTATTGTTCGCGAGCATCAATCTCGTGCTCGAGGCGCGTGAGGCGCTGTGCAGCAATCGCATTGAGATCCGTTTTTACCGCGAGCTGCGCCAGCGCAGGGCGCCCGGCTCGCGGCGAACTTCCGCCGCGACTTAGGGGTCGGGCCATTGCCGCGCCGTCATCCGCGACTGGCCGTAGACGTCGGGCTGCTTGATCACGACCGTGCCGTCATCGAGGATTTTCTCCTCGATCGTGTCGATCGAGCACGCCACCTGTTCGAGCGTGTTGGGTTTGTCAGCTTCGGCCCACCATCGAAACGGCCAGTCGTCCACCCGAGGTGCGCACCGCCTGGGCCGACGTCAACCAAAACACCACCGCCACGTATCAACGAACCTGCGAGCGCATGAATCCATCCACGCCGGTGTCCGTGGCATTGCCCAATCGCCGTCTACGGACGATCCGTCGTCCAGATTAGGGATCGTATCGATTGGTGCGGCTCTTGAAAGTATTCGGTTCGACCGCCTTCATTCGGTCAGGTCGGTTTCACAGCGATGTCGAACGGTGCGCAAGTCGGTTGCCTTCGACGGTCGCCTAAACCGTGCGCTGGCTTTCGGCAAACGCATCGTCTTTGGGGAGGAAACCGAGCAACTCGGCCGCATCGGAAAGGTCCCAGCGCATGCTGTGGTTGCGTGACATGCCATTGGCGATCACGAACGAGCGATCTTCAATCTCGGCCTCGACTGCGCAGTCGAACAGGCGAACGAGATCGGCGTTCGAGAGCCACATCAGGCGCGCCCACTCGTGCGGAAGGGTTTCGGGCCGATTCTTGCCCTCCTGGATCCACCCGAGTCGGAGTGCAATGAAGGTCATGTCGAAGGCGCGCTGCCAGGCTTCGTCCCAACCGTTCGCCCACGAGCTTGGTGACGGCGTAGGGACCGTCGGGCAAAGGGGGCATGTCGACGGTGATCGGGCCGTCGCCACGCGATTGATACTCGCCCATCACGTGGTTTGAGCTGGCGAAGATTATCCGCTCCACTCCCGCGAGTGCCGCCGCATGAAACACGTTGGCCAGGGCGTCGAGGTTGGGGGCGATCAGTTCATCCCAACCGGCGAATTCGTCGCCATTGGCGGCGAGATGCACGACCGTATCGACTCCGTGAAAGTGCGTGATCCACTCGTCGTCGAGGACTGAGAGATCTGCGGCGATGACGTCGGGATCGTCGTCCGGCGCGTTCTTGTCGATCAAGACCAGGTCGTAAACGTCGGCCCAGGCGGAACGCAGCTTGCGGCCGATGTTGCCGGACGCCCCCGTGATGAGCACGGTCCGCGGCTCGGCTTCGACCTGTTCGGGAAACGATTCGAGCTCGAGGTCCTCCGCCTCTTCGTCATTGTCGCCGGCTTCATCGATTTCGTCGTCGTTTGCCTCTTCTTCACCAAGGTCCTCGTCGTCTCCACCGTCGTCCAGACTGTCTTCCTCCGCGGTCAATTCGTCCCAAGGGTCATCGAGCTTTGGGCGCGCGGGCCGCTCGGTTTGGTCCTCGGGCTCGCCGGGATGTGCGGGATGATCGGGAGACATGGTTGAGGTCCTCCTGGTTCCGGCAAAGGTCACTCGGGCCATGACACCCGAGTCGGGCTCATAGTGTAGCAAGTCGCAGGTCGCGAGACAGGCGTTTGCACGGAAAAATCGCCCGCCATCGCGCCCAGGGCGGCGCCCCAGCATTGTCTGCGAGCAGCACGCCGCCCTTCAGGCGGGGTCGACACTCGCCCCGGCACCGCCTCGACCGGCGTGCAGAACCTTATTCACGCCCTCGAGAAAGTAAAAATCTCCCCACATCACCGATTCATCAACGCCGAGATTCTTATGGAAATGATACACGCCATGTTTGACGACTCCTTCCCAGCCGGGTTGCGACCACGCCAGGAAGCGGTCGCTGCAGAGCGAATCGAGAATGGTGAAAGTCGCCAGACGATAGCGACGGGACCGAGCAGGGTCGCTCGAAGCGACCAGGCCAGCGAGGTTCCACAATCCCGATGCCGCGACCGCGGCCGCCGAGCTATCGGCGATACGGTCGGGGCCGTCGGGCACGTCAAAATCCCACGGGGGGACCAGGTTCTCGGGGCATCGGGCGATGAAGCAATCGGCATTGCGCACGGCGACCTCAAGGTCCCGGGGCGCTGCCGTATAGGTAAACACCGTACCGAACCCATAGAGCGACCAGGCCAGCCCCCGCGCCCAGGTGGAAAGGTCGCTATGGCCCTGATGGGTCGACTGTCTCAAGAAGACGCCGGTGCCGGGATCAAAAATGCCCTCGTGGGCCGTCGAGCCGTCGGGTCGCACCAGAGTGCGCTCGGTCGTGCGACAATGAGCTACGGCCAGCTCATAGAGCGCGCGGTCGGCTGTTTCGCGGCGGCATAGAAGATCAGGGGCACGTTCATCATGATGTCGATGAACAGGCTCTCGGGGCCGACGAACGACCGCAGGTAGCCGCCGCGCGGGTTGAACCGAAGGGCGAGCGTTTGTCCGGCCGTGATCAAGACTTGCCGAAGCTGTTCGTCGCCTGTTTGCAGGTACCACGGCAAAAACGTGTTCAGGAAGATGAATCCGAGGTCATGAACCTGGCGGTCATGCTGCCTGGGTTCGAGCAGGCGCGAGTAGTGAAGGGCGGCCGCGCGCCACCAGGGGTCTCCGGTGCGCGCGGCGCAGAGCCACATCATCCCGGAGTGAAATCCGCCGCACCAGTCGGTCCAGAGCTCACCGCCATGTTGCCAGCGGCCTCTGGAGGTGTAGATCGGGAAGAAATCGGGGTACCGCTCGATCGTCGCGCGAACCTGCCGCGCCGCGAATTCGAACGCGCGTTCCAGCCGCGGTGTCAGCGATTCCAGGAGAATGTCACGGGGCTCTGCCATGTGTCGACGGTCTCCCTTCGTGTGCTATGAAAACCAATATCGCGCCCCGCGACAATGACCGCGCGACGATTTCGGAGGCGGAAACCGCTTGTGGTCCGAAAGCGGTTTGGGCTTGCTCGATCAGGGCTCTCCATCGAAGCTGGGAAATCATTACTGGCCCCGACGGTGGTGGCGTGACTTGGAGTTCCCGCTCTTGGGACTTGTGCAACCTGTGAGCAACGCCGAGGCGAGCCGGCCCGCCGAGCCAACCGTGCCGCGGTTGGCGCTCGCGGTCGCGGCCGATTTGTGGCATCTGATCAAGCCACTTGTCATCTTCGAGTCGGTGTTCAAGGCGGTGGCCATCGGGCTGGGAGCACTCGGCACGGCCTGGATCATCTCGCCGCTGATTGCTCGGACCGGCCGGGCGGCCGTGACCAACACCGACATCGCGCGGTTTCTGGCTTCGCCGCCGGGGGCCTTGGCGGTGGTCGTCATGGCGTTGTCGTTTGTGCTCGGTACGATGCTCGAGCACGTTGGGGTGATCGCGATCGCGGCCTGCCACCTGCGGGGACGCGACGTGACGCCGGCCGAAACGCTGGCGGCACTCAAGGCCGTGGCCACCCGCCTTGTTTCGTTCAGTTTCGCGCAGCTTGTCGCGATGACCGTTCTGTGCGCACCCTTTGTCCTTCTGGCCGGGCTCGGCTACGTCGTCTTGCTGTCACACCACGACATCAACTTCTACCTGGCGAACCGCCCGTGGAGCTGGTATCTCGCGCTGGCAATGGGCGGCGGGCTCGCGATCGGGTTGGCGTCGATCGTGACAACGCTCTACGTGAGCACGATTTTCGCGGCGCCCTTGCTCCTGTTCGAAAACCGCAGCGTTCTCGGGGCCGTGCGCGAGAGCCGCGCACGCACGAAGGGAGCGCGGCTCAGGATCGGCGCGATCGTCCTCGGATGGCAGCTTTTGAGCACGCTGGCCGGCTTCATCGCTGTGTGGGGGTTTGGTCGAACAGGCGCGCTTGCACTTGACTCGGCCGGCGCTCATCCCGCGGCCTTGGTACCCGTGGCGGCGATCTTGCTCGCCGGCCACGCTCTCTTGCTGGCCGTCCTCTCGTTTGTCGCCGTGGCCATCCATTGCCTCTTGATCCTCAGGCTCTATCTGGCGCGGCGGTGAGCTGCGAGCAGACCCAGCATCCGCTGAGCCATTTGTTTCACTCTGGCTCGATCCCCTCTGGCGGCGAACGGCTCGCCTGAAACTGGCGGCCATCGCTCTGGTGCCGTTTGTCATTCCGCTATGGGGGTTTACCGTGGCGGGAAGGCTACGGGTCGACGAGCCGATCTTCGTGGTCGCGCACCGGGGCTATGCGCGGGGAGTGCCTGAGAATAGCCTGAGTGCCTTCCGCAAAGCGATCGAAGCCGGGGCCGACATGATCGAGCTCGATGTGCAGGAGACTGCCGACGGCGAGGTCGTGGTGCTGCACGACCGTGACCTGATGCGTATGGCCGGTGACCGCCGGGCCATCGCCGATCTCACGCTTGCCCAGGTGCGCCAGCTCAAACTCGGCGGCCGGCAGCTTGCGCCCGGCGCCCTTGGCGACCACGTGCCGACTCTTGCCGAAACGATCGCGCTGGCCCGGGGCAAAATCAAGCTGCAGATCGAGCTCAAATACTACGGCAAGGATCGCGGCCTGGCCGAAAAGGTGGCCGCGCTCATCAAGGGAGCAGCCTTCGAGGACCAGTGCGAGGTCAGCTCACTCGATTACGAGGCCCTCTTGACGGCCAAGCGGGCGAACCCGCGGCTCAAGGTGGTAGCGCTTGTCACCTACGCTCTCGGCGACCCCGGCCGGCTCGACGTTGACGGCCTGTCGGTGAACACCAAGGTCCTGTCTGATCACCTGGTTCGTGCCGCGAAGTCACAGGGCAAACCGCTCTACGCATGGACGGTCGACGATCCGCGCGCGATGGTCCGCCTGATCGAGCGCGGCGTCGGGCGGCTCGTCACCAACAACCCCGAGTCGCTGATCCAGATTCGCGAAGCTCGTGCCCAGATGACTGACATCGAGCGCCGCCTCTTGGCGGCTCGTTACCTTCTGGGAATGGAGAACGACCCGTGACCGGCCGGCGAAGTTTACAGGCCGGCGCTGGCTTGAGACTGGGTTTTAGTGAGCAGAAGGGGCTATGCTAGAGTCGTGTGCACGTCGCATTGCCTGACCGGGGACATCTCATGAATTTTGACCAGCTCATTCGTTTCGCGGCCGAACAGGGCGCATCCGACATTCACTTCCAGACCGGCGCATCGCCGCTACTGCGGATCAGCGGCCAAATTCGAGCTGTCGAGTCGCCGCCGTTGACAGGCCAGGAGCTGCGCCAGTTCATCGTGTCGATCAAGCCCGGGCTGCGCCCGAGAGCCTAGACCAGCACATGTACAATGGCCTTGATTTCTCCTACGCGATCCCGAACGTGTCGCGGTTTCGCTGCAATGTCTACAGCCACATGGGCAGTCCCGCGCTGGTGATGCGGCTCATTTCGCTCAAGATTCGCACGCTCGAGGAGCTGAACTTGCCGCCCGTCTTGCGCGAGATCACGCTATCGATGCGCGGGCTGACCCTGGTAACCGGCACGACCGGCAGCGGCAAGAGCACGACGCTGGCGGCGATGGTCGACCTGATCAACAACTCGTATCGCTGCAAGATCATCACCATCGAAGACCCGATTGAATACGCGCATTCCAACCAAAAGGCAATGATCTCGCAGCTCGAGCTGGGCCAGGACACGCCCTCGTTCGAACACGGCCTGCGGCAGGCGCTGCGGGAAGACCCCGACGTGATCTTGGTGGGCGAGGTGCGCGACAGTGAAACCATGCGCATGGCGCTGCGGGCCGCCGATACGGGCCACCAGGTCTTCACCACGGTTCACAGCACCAACGCGCCGCAAACCATCGAGCGCATTCTGGCGATGGTTCCCCCCGAGGAGCGCTCGATCGCGACCTCGCAGCTCGCGAGCGCACTTCAGGCAGTCATCTCCCAGCGACTGGCGGTTACCCGCGATGGCGGCCGCCGTGCGGTGATGGAGATCCTGCGCGGCGGACCGGTGACCTCGAAATTCATCACCGAGAATCGGCTGGGCGAGCTGAGCGACTATATCTCGGGGCGCGAAGGGGGCATGCAGCGATTCGATCAGCACTTGCTCGACCTGTACCACCAAAAAGTCGTTTCAGGAACCGAGGCGCTGCGGCTGGCAACCAACCCCGAGCATGTGGCTCTCGGCATGCGCGGCATCCGCTGAAGTGCGACGGAGCGTATCGCACGCGAAGCGACTATTGATTGCCGACCACTCGCTTCGTCGGCTTATCCTCTCCTTCGTCGGTCCACTGGCGGCCGACCTGATGGATCGAGTGCGGCTGCGAGACCTTGGGGACCTCGAGCCCGAGCGCGCTACACCGGCTTGTGCGGATTGTGGCCGCGTCGACCTGGAATTCCTGGTCGCGCGCCGCCAGCACTTTTTCATCGATCTGGCCATCTCCTGTGACGGCCCACATCAAGAGCGGCTGGCCGAGCGGCACCGCGGTGCTCGGATCGGGCCAGGTGTGCCAGGTCTTGCCCCACGTGGTGAGCAGAGCCTTCATGAACGCCATTTCGTCGTCGGGCTTCATGCTCGGCGCGATCAGGCCGCCGGCCAGGACTTCGTAGGTGTGCGGATGCCAGTACTTCTTTTCTTCGTCGGGAAGGCGCCGGTAGATTGCGTCGGAGACGATGTATTCGACGCCCAGCAGCTTGGCGTTTTTCTCGGTCGAATCGTAGAGGAGGCACTGGTGCATCTCCTCGGAGCGCGACATGCAATAGTGTTGGGCGACGATCTGGAACTTCGGGTTGGTCTTGGCAATGTGAATGCCGCAGAAATGCAGATGAAGCGCCTGCGCAGGCGCCATCAGCTTGCCATCGCTCTTGGTGCTGTGTCCGTCGTCGGCTTGAGCCGTGCACCCGAGCGAGACACCCATTCCCGAGCCCACTACTCCCAGCCATTCGCGACGATCCATGGTCAGCACCTCCGAGGTAAAAGAAGCGGGAAAGGACGAGCATAACGCCGCACCCTGGCTGCCGTCGAGGCGTCGCCGCCGCGCGGCCACCGCGCTGCGAATTGTGACTGAAGCCGCTTTGACCGTCGCCCGCGATTGAAACTTTCAGGGCGGCGGGGAATAATCGGAATTGAGCGAGCGCGAACCGTCAGCGGCTGTTACCCGGCCGTCGTACTCATCTCAATTACTCTTGCGCCTCGGTCACCATTTCCCAGCGAGGCTGAAAAACATGATGACCGCGAACTACGATCGGCTCATTGCGCCAGCGCCCTGCGCACCTTGGTTTGGACCGGTGGTCTTCCTTGCTCTGGCCGCGGCCCCAGGATTGCTTGTCAGCGGCTGCGCGGCAGAACGAATCAACGATCAGGAAACGATGCCCGCCGAGGCTGTCGCTTCGACCAGCGTCAAACAGCTCGGTCTCGCCCTCTCGAATTATTCAGAGGTTTACTGCCCCGCCGGGCCCAGTCAAGGCGAGGCGACTGCCGCGAATCAAGCCGCCGAGAGGGGCCAAGCGCCCGCGCGTGCGGCAGCGGCCGCACGCAAGATCATTTACGACGCGCGGATCGAACTGGTGGTCGAAAGTCTCACTGCAACCGAGCAATCGCTCCTGAATCTGATCAGAGACAGCAACGGTTTCGTCGCCGAGTCGGACCAATCAAGCCTGACGAGCAGCCAGCGCCGCGCGACGTGGAGGGTGCGCGTGCCGATCGACCGGTTCGACGCGTTTGTCAGCGGCATCAGCCGGCTGGGCGAGGTGACGAAAGAGCACGTCGGCTCGCAAGACGTGACTGAAGAGTTCGTCGACATCGAATCGCGCATCCGCAACAAGCAGGAAGAGGAGAAGCGACTGATCAAGCATCTGAACGATTCGACCGGCAAGCTCGACGAAATCTTGACGGTCGAGCGCGAGCTGAGCCGGGTGCGAGGCGAGGTCGAGCAGATGCAGGGCCGAATCCGTTTTCTGACAAACCGGACGGCGCTTTCCACAATCACCATCGAAGTGCTCGAGCGCAAGGACTACAAGCCGCCGGTGGTGGCGTCGTTTCCGACGCAGCTCAGCCGTACTTTCACCCAATCGGTCGAGAGCGTTCTGGAGTTCGGCAAGGCGTTGCTCTTGTTCTTTGCTGCGATCATCCCGTGGATTCCCGTGCTCTTGATCGCACTGGTCCTGGCTATCGGAATTGCGCGGCTGGCCCGCGCCGCGTCGCACCGGGCAGCGATCGTCACCGCGGGCCCCGGTCATACGCCGGGGTGACGGCGAATCACCATGACGCCCAGGTCACGGGAGGTGAATCTCGCGAGAGGTCGGCTTCGCGAACTTCTCGAGGCGCCGGCTCAGGTCGTCGAACGTGGACGATGCATCCCGGTCGAACACGATTTGGGGTGGCAGTCCGACGACACGGCCGGCGCCCAGGCGAAAGAGTGCGCGCTGGCACGCTGTGAGCTTCTTCGCCGACAGGAGGGCCGTCACTCGCCAGCCTGGTGCTCCGGCGTCGTTCCAGACTTCGCCGCGGACGATATGCGACGCACCCTGATCGCGGAGATGACGCGCAACCAGAGCGGCCGTCTCGGGGCCCGCGGCGGTCTGGCTGCCGACGACCTCCACATGCAGGCGTCCCTCGGCGCCGCGCACGCCGTCGATCGCGTCGAGGACGAGAGCCAGCGAACCGGTTTCGCCCTCATCGATCAGCAATGAGAGGCTGGGCGCATGGCCGATTAAACAGGCCGACGACGCCAGCACCGTGCCCCCCTCAACCTCGCGCAGGCGGTTGTCTTTGAGGGTCGTTCCCGAGCTCGTCAAGTCGACGATGATGTCGGCGATGCCCAGGCTCGGATGCAGCTCGAGCGCTCCTTCGGAATCGATCAGTTGATAATAAAAAATGCCGAGACTGCGGAAGTACTGGCGCACGAGCGCGGGATACTTGGTCGAGACGCGAAAGGTGCGCCCGGCCGACTTGAACTCGGTCGTCAAGTCGACCAGGTCCATGATGTGGGTGACGTCGACCCAGCTCTCGGGTACGGCGACGACCAGCCGGCAGGCGCCATAACCGAGGTCGGGCACGACGACGACGTCTTCGTCGGCTTCGATGGTGTGTTCGGCAAATACGTCCAATCCGGTGACACCCAGGTGACACCGCGCCTTCCTGCACCTGGATGACGATGTCGGTCGGCCGCATGAAAACGACGTGGAAGCGGTCGTGGCCCACGATCGTCGCCTCGTACTGGCGGTCGCTGGCGCGCCTGATCTTGTAGCCGGCGGTGTTCAAGAGTTCGACGACGCCGTCGTAGAGATGGCCCTTGGAGGGAAGGGCCAGGCGGATCGGGTCGATCGGTCGGGTGGATGTTGGCATTGTGGGGCACTCAGCCCTGGTTCACTGGCGCGGGCATTGCAAGCATCGGCGAGCCGCTCAAGGCCAAAGGCGAAGCCGGCGCCTCGGTCATCTCGGTCGCTGCCCAGAACGTGAGCGAGGCCGTCGTAGCGGCCGCCGCCGCAGACCTCGAACGGGCCTTCCGGCGTGGCGACGTAGAGCTCAAAGATCATCTGCGAGTAAAAGCCGATGCCGCGGCCGAAGCCGAGGTCGAGCTCGATGCGGCCCGGCTCGATGCCCTGGGCGTGCAACTGGGCAACGAGCGCTTGCAGGTCGTCCGCCGACTCAGGCGCGAGCGCCGACACGTCGCGGTCAAGCCGCTCGAGGACCATCGCCGCGGGGCCCCGCAGCTCTCCGAGCGCGTGCACCGCTGGCGGACCGTATCGAGGATCGGCGAGAGCGAGCGGTCAAGGTCCCACTTGCGACGCAGGCGTTCGATGATCTCGCCGCCGGTGCGGCGGCCGGTGACGTCGGGAACCAGGTGACGGAATAGCCGGTCGAATGCGACGTCATCGCCCTGGGCGACCGGCGGCGCGACGGAGCTGGCCTCTCCGCCCGAGCTGAGCCAGCCGGCCAGCCGGTCGAGGGCGGCTTCGAGCGTCTGGATGCCGCGCCCTTCGGCGGCGGCGGCACTCAGCATTTCGACAAGCGCCGACGCGGCGGCCGCGGGCAAGCCGGTGCGCCCCAGGACTTCGAGAATAAGCCCGACGTGCCCGATCCGGATGGTCGCGCCCGAGATTCCGCTCTCAGAAAGCGAGCGGTGGGCCAGGCCGATCACTTCGGCGTCGGCGGCGGGCCCACCGGCGCCGATGAGCTCGACGCCGACCTGCGTGAACTCGCGCAGCCGGCCGGCTCTCGGCTCGTTCTCGTAGCGAAACACCGGTCCCGAGCTGCTGACGCGCCAGGGCAATTGCGGGCACTGGGGCGCTTCGGCAAATGCCCGCACGATGCTCGCGGTCAGCTCGGGGCGCAAGCAGATCGAGGCTGTGCCGCCCCCCGCCAGCTCGAAGAGCTTGGAGACGATGCCCGCGCCGCTCTTGCGCTCGTGCAGTTCGGTGAATTCGAGGATGGGCGTGCGCAGCGGCACATAGCCCGCGCGAGCGAAGCCGTCGAGCAGTTGCCGCTCGAGCGCCGCCAAGCGCGCGTAGTCCTCGGGCAGCCGGTCGCGCGTCCGCGCACCAGGCCGACCGGCTGCTCCGCGACCGGAATCGGCTTCTGCGGCGTTGGCTCGGCGACCTGCGCGGTCATGCGCCGGCTCCTTCCTGCTTGATGATCTCGAGCGCGCTTGACACCGAGTCTTCCAGCACCGACCAGGCGAGCCCTTTGTCTTCCTGCCGCGACCCCAGATTGCGCAGGTTGAAGACCTGTTTACTTGCTTCGTCGGGCCCGACGATCACCGCCAGCTTGTGCCCGCGCGACGACCCGTAGCCCATCTGTTTGCCAATCGGGATCGCATCGGGATAAACTTCGGCACCGATGCCCGCGGCCCGCAACCGCGCGGCCATCGCAAAGGCCACGGCGGGATCTGTGCCCGGAAAATTGGCGACGAGCACCGGGACCGTGGTCGCCGCCGGCTTTAGCCAGCCCGCGTCGTCCATGAGCGCCAGGAGCCGGTCGAGTCCGATCGACGCGCCCACGCCAGGAAGCCGGCGGGGGGTGAACAGGCTGGCGAGATTATCGTAACGACCGCCCGAGGCCACGCTGCCGTACTTTTCCCAGCCATCGACCGTTGTTTCGTAGACGATGCCCGTGTAGTAGTCGAGCCCGCGCGCGAGCCCCAGGTCGATCGCCAGCCGCTCGAGCGGGACGCCCGCGCGCTCCAGCAAGCCGAAAACGGTGCGCAGGTTGTCGACTCCTTGTGCGACGCCGGCGCTGGATGCCCCCAGAGTTTTGAGTACGGTCTCCAGAACCTCGACTCGGCCTCGGCCGGTCTCGACAAATTCGAGGACCTGCCGCGCCTGATCGGCCGAGAGGCCGGCCCCGCCGGCGTCGGTGCCTTTCTGAAGCTCTTCGCGAGTGGCGTCGCGGCCGATCTTGGCGAGCTTGTCGAGCGCCCGGAGCACCGGCCCGCTGCGTCCGGCGAGGCCGTGCGACTCGAGCAGCCCGTCAAGGACCTTGCGGTTATTGAGCGTGATCGTGAACTCGGGCACGCCAGCCGCAGAAAGGGCTGCGTGGATGACCTGGGCAGTCTCGGCGTCGGCGATTGCGCTCTCGGTGCCAATCGTGTCAAAGTCGCACTGAACGAACTCACGAAAGCGGCCCTTCGCCGGCCGCTCACCGCGGAACACCGAGCCGATGGCATACCGCTTGAATGGAACGCCCAGCTCGTCGATGTGCTTGGCGACGAATCGCGCCAGGGGGACCGTCAGGTCAAATCGCAAGGCGAGCTCGCCGGGCGTGCCCCCCTTGTTGGTGACCTCGAAGATCTGCCGGAGCACCTCATCGGAGCCCGTCCCCTTGCCGGTGAGCACCTCCAGGCGTTCGATGTGCGGCGTCTCGATGGGCACAAACCCGAAACCGGCGAATGTGTGCCTGAAAGACGACAGGATCCGCTCGCGCGGAATCATCATCGCCGGGGGTAGATCCCGCAGTCCGCTGGCCACACGGGGGTCGATCATGATGGGCAGGCCCTGAGGATGAGATTGCAGCTTTCCATTCGGCTTGGGATTTTACCATTGTCGAGCCCGTGGCGAATCAACTGTTGCCCAGGCACGGCGACCTCGCTTACCAAAATGGAGCATTCTGACCTGACCGGGGTTCGCCACACGACCACGAGTTCAATGGCGACGTCGTCTTGTCAGCCGGTCAGGTGCCTGCGACGATCGAGCGGAATCGACGTCCACGATCTCATCGTCTTCTTGACGATCGTGCAAGGCGCTTTACCCGCACGCACGACGTTGTAAGGAGCGTCTCATGATGGTTGCTGTCCGCCTGGCCGTGGTGTGGGCTGCCGTCGCGGTCGCCGTGGTTTTGCCGTGTCGCGCCGTGCTTGCTCAGGCGGCGGTGCCCGCTGGCGGGTTCACGCCGCCCGACGACATCCAGTTCCACACGCGAGACATCAAGAGCGAGGGAACGCGGATGACGGCCGAGGTCTTTTCACTGAAGAGCCGTTCGGGAGCAAAGCTGCCGACCATTATTCTCTGTCACGGCTGGGGAGGCGTGGCCGCGCAGCTTCGGCCCGAGGCGATCGTGCTGGCGCGTGCCGGATATCTCGCCGTTGCGTTCGATTACCGCGGCTGGGGTGCCAGCGACGGCAGACTGATATTGGCTTCGCCTGCTCCTTCTGGCCGAAACATCGCGCGATTCTCGGCCGAAGTGCAAGAGATTCGCGAGGTCGTCGACCCGCTTGACCAGACGACGGACTTGCAGAACGCGATCCACTGGGTTGTGGGGGAGCCGGAGTGCGACGCGGTGCGCATTGGCTTGTGGGGGTCGAGTTACTCGGGCGGTCACGTTGTTTATGTTGCCGCGCGCGACCGGCGAGTGAAGGCGCTGGTCTCGCAGGTTCCTGCACTTGACTCGCGGTGGGTGGCCGCTAACCCAGCCGAGCGCGCTCTGACCTTCCGTGAGGCGACCGGGTGCGCCGCGGCGAGATCGGCTATCCCAAGCCCGGCCAGCGCGTGATCATGGGCTTGAAAGGAGCGCCGATCCGCGAGCGGATGATCGACTATGCGCCGGTCGACGACGTTGACAAGGCCGACTGCGCGATGCTGTTCATCGTCGCCGAAAAGGAAGAGTATTTCGACAACAAGGATCACGCCGGCAAAGCCTACGAACGGGCGAAAGGCCCGAAGAAGCTGGTCACGATTCCGGGTATCACCCATTACGGCATCTACGGCCCAGCGCGTCCGAAGGCGCAGCAATTGGCCGTGGCGTGGTTTGATGAATACCTCAAGAAGTAGGTCTGGTCCGAAACCGGCCTTACGGCCGCCCCTGCAGGTCGCCAGGACGCGAGGCGTAGTCACCGCCGCTTGCTGCGGCGATGCGTTTCAGGTGATCTCCGCCGAGTCCCCCGGCGAGGTCGACGCAATGGATCGGGATTTCTGCGCGTTGAGCCGGCCAATCTCCTCGACGGTTCCGTCGGGGAACGCGCCGTCGGAAAGCAGGAATACCGCGTCAGGGCGCAAGGACAGGGCTTGTTTCACCGCGAGGCGCGGGTCGGTGCCGCCATCGGGCTCGATAATGCTGAGCCAGGCGCGCAGCAAGTTTTTCGACTGGAGATCAGCGGTACGCGGGGTCGGGCCGCCGGGCATGGGAATCGACTCGCTGTTGTAGAAGATCACCTCGAACTTCTGCGGCTGCTGGAGCGTCAACACGCTGCGCCGAAGTTCGATGGTGGCGCGCGGAAATCGATCATCGTCTATCATGCTGCCGGAACAATCCACCACGTATACGAAAAACTGGCCGCGCCGCGCAGACCGAAGAACGATGTCTGGCGCCAGGCGGGAAGCTCGCTCCAGTCGACTGCGGCGTCGGGGTTATAGCGGTCGAGAGGCGAGGCGCCCGGCGGCGCCAGGAACTCGCTACGACCCTTCCGCATCTCGGCCAATGTGCGCACGCGCACGTCGGAAGCCGTACCGTTACCCGCGGCCGGCCCAGTGGCAGGAGACGGCGCAGCCGCCGCGGGCTTTGAACCGCCGGCGGGCGTGTCTGTGCTCTTCGCCTTGGCCGGCGGCGCTGGTTTATGCTCGGCCGGGGCAGTCTGGGCTGTCGGCACGGATCGCTTTTGCGCCGGCTGGAAGGGCTTTTTCTCCGCGGCGCCGGCGCCGGATTGCACCTTGGGCGCGGGCGCGGCACCTCCACGTCCCTTGGTCCGTCCTGGCAGGCCAAGGTGAAAAGCACAGCCAAGACTGAGGACCACGGCAATGCGATCATTAAGTGAACGTCCGAACCGTTACGTGAGGTGACCCAAGCCCGATCAAGCCGCCGCTTTCGGTCTTGAGTTTACCATAACGTCCGGCGGTTCCTCGACGAACATCACGACGGATTTCGATAAGATGGCCTATCTTTCAGGTCGGATTTCGGATAACCTGCTATCCGGTTGGTCTGTCGAAAGAAGAGAGCGGTCCTGGCTTTACACGAGCTGGACCTCGTTCCCTCCATCGCCTTTCCCACCGACAGGGCAGTCTGATTAGCCCCTTTCTCTTCGACCCGGAAAGCCAAAATGGGTCGGTACGTATTCGCCCAGGAGATTTCGCGGTGGGCAAGAAGTTGTACGTCGGGAATTTGACGTACGGGGTCACGAGCTCCGTTTTGGAGCAGTTGTTCTCTCAGTACGGGACAGTTCAGAGTGCGCAGGTGATCCAGGACCGCGCGACGGGCCGAAGCAAGGGCTTCGGGTTTGTGGAGATGGACACCGAGGCCGAGGCGCAGGCAGCGATCGACGGGCTTCACGATCAAGAGCACGAGGGCCGGCGCTTGACGGTCAACGAAGCTCGGCCGCGTGAAGAGCGTGGCGGTGGCGGCGGCGGCTACGGCGGCGGCGGCGGTGGCGGCGGCGGCCGAGGAGGTCGTGGCGGCGGCGGTGGCGGTGGCTACGGCGGCGGCTATGGCGGCGGCGGCGGCGGACGGCGATATTGATCGCCATCCGGTAGCGCGTGGCGGCATTCTTTCGCGGCGCGGTGACCGAGCGCTGCCATTTTCAGGCAGCGAGTTCGGACCGCGCGGGCGGTGCCGTCGTTTCACCAAATCTTCCTCGCGAGGACGTCACTTTGACGTCCTCGTTCCTTCCCCCGGGACGAGCGCGGATGAACCCCAAACATCTCCACACACCGGTCTCCAACCGTCTTCGTTGTCCGGTCTGCCATCAGGCCGTTTACTCGCGTGGTGGCATTCATCCGCAGTGTGCGATGCGTCAGTCTGAGCCCCCTTTGCCCAAGCTCGAGCCCCTCGCCGGCGGCTCGCCCGACGACAGCGCCGCCGGCTCGATGGACGGCGTATTACCGGGCGCCGTGGTCAAAGCGCGCCCTCCGGTGAAGGCGCCCAAGTTCAAAATCGCCATGGGTGCCGAGAAGGCCGGTCGGGTCAAGTCGTCAATATGAGCCGTTGCACATGTCACTTGTTTTAGGTGGCGTGGTTCCGCTTGGTTCAAGTGCCACGAATCGCCCCTTGTAGGTGCGGCCGAATGTGAGGTTCAGGCCGTGCATACGGAGTTGGGGGGCGATGCGGCGCAGTTCGTTGGCCAGGCGGTCCGGCGACTTGGGCCAGCGGGCCGACGCTGCGGCTTTTCGACCGGCGGCTGCGGTGAGGTCGGCGTGCAGCTCGGCCGGGGTGCCGGTCCACGAGCCGAGCCGGCCGGCGTGTTGAAGGAGGACCGTCGCAACGAGCGAGTCTTCGATCTGCGCGGCGGCGGCTTCCCGGCGGCTGGCCTCGTAATCGGCGAGCATCGTGCCGAAGGGCCAACCCAGCCCGCGCCCGATTGCCTCGCCGGCAGCGGCGAAGTCGGCCATGCGCGGCAGTTCGGCGAGCTTGACATTCGGCTGCTCACGCAGGCCGCCGACGATAGCATCGAGCAGACCGCCCAGAATTCGCGGATGATCGCGGTTGAGCGCCTGCCAGAGCTCGTCCTCCCGGCGGCGGGTTGACGGTGGAATTGGCGGAAGATGGAGAACCACCGAGCGGTCGCTCAAGTCTCCGCGGCGGATGAACTCGTCGATTCCGGTCAAAACGATCGGGCGCTGCGCGTGAAGGACCGTGCACTCCAAGGTCGTGTACTCGGTCCGGCCGGCGTAAGCGCCACCGGTCGCGATCGTGCACAACGCGTCGGAGAGCCAGCGGGGGATCGTGCTGATATTGTCGTAGGCGAGGAGCCAACCGTTGAGCGCCGTGATCATGAGGTCGCGCGTGCTCTTGGGCTCGACCAAAAGAGGCGCCGCGTGCGGGTCGACGAGCCGCCTGACGATTCTGGCCAGCGTGCTCTTGGCCGACCCTTGCTCGCCATAAAGCGCCAGGATCGGATACGGTCCGACCGGCCGCAGCGCCGCCGCCAGCCAGACAATCAGGAGGCGGAAATCGCGATCGCTCAGGTTAACGTAAGAGCGCAACAGCTCGATCGAGCCATCGCGGCTGGGGACCGGCAATGACAGGAAACCCTCGGGGCGACGAAACGCGACCCGCGGACGATCGACGAGGGCCCACCCGCAGGCATCGATGGCAATAGCCCGGCAGTCGGAGTCACCCACGTCGACGTAAATCGGCAAGCTCTCGTCAGCCGCCTTACGGCCAACGCGCACAGACAGCTCCGGCGTGGTACCGTCGCACCGCGCGCGGGCGTCGATGGCGTCGACCGCGCGGCGAATCGACCACTTCGAGGGGACCTTGCCCCCCGCGGCGAGGTATCGGTCGAGCAACCAATCACGGAATTCGGCCGACTTCAGCCCGTAGAATTCCTGACGGCCGCCTGACTGCAACTGGGCAAGAAGGCGGCCGTCGGCCAGCCGAAAAAGACGGGCGGGCGCGGCGGCGTCCAGCAAGCCATCGACCACGCTCTGGTCGCCGCCTCGCCCCGTCCGGGAGCGGTCCGGCAGGATCCCGGGTGGTCCTTCGTACGTGGTCCTCGGTCCTTGGTTCACTCGCCCCATCGGGGAAGGGACCGGCAGGACGCCGGGGTTAGGGGGACTTGGTCCTTGATCGTCAGCACCGGTCGGGGTGCGCTCGGGGGCGTTCAGTCCGGCAATCGCCGCCGCCACGACCGCAACGGGGACCGCGGTAGGGCCGCGGTCCTCGGCGCGTGCGGCGGACGGGAGCGCACGCTCCTCTCTGTTCGTGCCCGGGTACAGCGAGGGCACGATCGGTCGCTTGCTCAAATCCTGCAGCACCCAATTCGGTGTGCCGGCGTACAATCGATTCGCGGTGAAATCGAGCGCGCTCTCGATGCTCGCAGCCCGGCAGCGACGACTGCGGCAGTCGAGGAGGACTCGCGCGCGGTCGCCACGTGTGATCGCCAGCGCATAGTCAGAGCCGCGATGCACCGGACAACGCGACTCCCACGCATCAGACCCGACCCGGCGTGGATCGAAGCCGCGTTCGCGCAATCGGTTTACGATATTGGCGACGCCGTCGCATGCCATACCTGGTCGGCTCCGTCCTGGGCCGAGAAGTTAGTTATTCGCCTTTTATGGCGTTTACCATCGGCAGTTTCGTCCGTTTTCTGCATAAGATTGCCGCGATTCGCCGCCAACACGGCTGGCGGCAGGGCCTGCTGGCGGATGCCCCGGTTGTCGTAGGGAAGGCTCGCCCTGCCGGTCGGCGTTGGGTTCGTTTCGCGCAAAACGTCATCCTGCGCAACTCCTTTTCAAATCATTGTTTACGGCTTCACGATCGACGCCGTCGAGCGCGGCAGGCCGACCCGACGGCGCCAATCACAGGTGGGCGCTGTGGCCACAAAACTCGCGTGAGGCCCAAAAACAGTGACATGGTGTCATATGCTTTCCAGATAAGGAGTTGCGCATGTCACTACTTTTTCGCTCAGTCGCTGATCGACGCAAGTCAAATCGTGACTTGATGTTGCGCATGTCGCTAGATTTGGGTGACATGGATCGGTTTCGTTCGACGTACGCGGGCCATCGCAGCAGGCCAGAATTGGAGGTCTGGGTGATCGAGACCTTCGGTCGTGCGTTTCGGCGGGGTCAGGAGACCCTCGCCGAACAGAGGTCGTGCGTTTGGGCGGGGTCAGAAGACCCTCGCCGAACAGAGTGCATCGGCCGTTACGGAATACGACGCATTCTCTGACTGAAGAACAGCTCGTATTGCTCGCCGAGCCGGCCGCTTTGCCAGCGGGTTACTTCCGCTTTGGCTAGCGCGCGGTGCTTGGCTTCGAAGTCGGCGTCGTCCCACAGACGCTCGATCGTGGCCACCCACGGCGCAACTTCGTGGGCTGTTGGGATTGCGGCGCTACCCGGTGTGCAGCGATCGGGAATCGTGAAGACAAACCCGGCGTCGCCGAGCGTTTCAGGTAGCGCGCCGCGGTCGCTCGCCAGGACCGGGATGCCGTTGGCCATGGCTTCGATCGCCACCCGGCCGAGCGACTCGCGCCACAGCGACGGCATCAGGATGGCGCGGCTCACCCGGTAAAAGTCGCGCGGGTCTGACGTATTCGCCATGCGATGCAGGTTCGTCAAGCCCGACAGATCGACTGGAATCGCCGCCAGGGTGTCCGACGTCGCGCGCCCTTCGACAACCAGAATCGGTATCTCGGGCCGCCGGGCGCCCAGCTCGAGGGCAATCCGCGCGAAGACCGTTACTCCCTTCTCGGGCTGGGGGTTGATGAACGTCACGTATTTGGGTTCAGGGTCGTCGGCAATCACGCGGTCGAGCGCGATCGGGTCGGCGATCACGGTGCCATCGAGCCCGATGTGCAGGTAATGGCGCCGCGAGTATTCTGACGGGAAAATGATGGCCGAGACGTCGGCAAAGCCGCGGCGATCACCGTAACCGAAGTTGTGCAGGTGGAACACCACGGCGATGCCCCGCCCGCGCGCCCGACGCATCAATTCCAGGCAGGCGGGATGCCCGCCGTACGTGAGCATCACGTCGGGCCGGAACCGCTCGAGCACCTGGTCGGCCAGGTCGAGAAACAGCCGCGCTCGCGCTCGATTAGGCGCCCTGTCGGCCCGGCTGTGGGACGTCGGCAGCAGCGTGATCCGCACGCCGCCGAGCTCGAGGTCGAAGACTTCTGCCTCGCCGCCGCGTGAGAGAGCCGCCCCGACGCGCGGAACCGGTCGGTCGACTGCCGCGAGCACGTCGTCGAGCGGCGTCTCCTGAGCATAATCGAGCACGCCGCACGTGAATGCCCGGCAATCCCAGCCGCGAGCGGCCAGCAGCTCGAGCAATTCGCGGGTTGCCAAGGCGGCGCCGCTTGATGGGTCCAGATAGCTGTGGATCGAGGCGAACAAGAGCCGGTGCCTTGTCATTGGTTTCCTCGCCCCCGCGGGGAGAGGTCCGGCAGGATGCCGGGGTGAGGGGGACGCAGTCCTTTGTCATTAGCCCTTTGCCATCGGAGTAGGCCAGTTCGCGGTCCCCGGGAGGGCGAGGTTCCACCCCGAGCCCGCGCGAGTTCGCGGTCCTCCGGGAGGGCGAGGTTCCATCCCGAGCCCAGACCAGTTCGCGGTCCCCCGGGAGGGCGAGGTTCCACCCCGAGCCCACGCTAGTTCGTGGTCCCCCGGGAGGGCGAGGTTCCACCCCGAGCCCAGACCAGTTCGCGATCCCCAGGGAGGGCGAGGTTCGACCCCGAGCCCAGGCCAATTCGCGGCTCGGCAGGAGCCTCGCCCTCCCGATCCATGGGCGCCGCGACGGACGTCGCCTATCCGCCCAAACCCGCGAGCTTGGTCAGCGCCTCGCGGTCGCCCGGGCATTCGGCCAGCACCTCGCGCCAGAGCTTTTCGACCTCGCCCAGGTCACCACGCTCGGCGGCCAGCGCTGCCAGATTGCGCCGGGTGAGATGCCCGTAGATCCCTTGGTCGACGCTGCAAAACTGGTTCGGCCGCTTGAGGGTCAGGATTCGCCGCCAGCAGTTCTCGGCGTCGGACGACTCGCCCCGGTAGCGGTGTACCACGCCCTTGCGAAACCAGAGCTCGGCGTCCTCGCAGTCCAGCGACAATCCCTCAGTACATGTCCGAAGCGCCGCCTCCGAGTCGCCCGTCATCTGATGCGCGCGGGCGATCAGCGCGTACAATTGCGCACGATCGAATCGGTCGGTGACGAGCCGTCGAGGCTGCGCTGGAGGTAACCGATCGCGCTCTTCCAATCTCTATGCTCGACGGCAATCGCGCCCAGGTTGAACTGAATAAACGGATCATCGGGCCGCTCTTCCAGCTCGGCGTGCAGGATTCGAGCATCGCGCTCGAGCTTGCGGCCGCGCAGGGCCTGGTCGACGTAGCCGGTGTGTCTGACCGTGATGTCGGTCCAAACCGTCCGGATGCCGGCCCGTCGCAACGCCGGCAGGATTTGTTCGTGTACGCGATAAGTCCAGCGCACGCCTTCGCGCAGCGGAAACAGTCGAATGTGATCGACCACCGTATCGCCGCCGGTTCCATCGGGCGAGGGGTCGCAGGCGCAGCGCAGCACGTATGCGGCCGCGGGGGGCCGTGCGATGGAGAACTCCGGTCGGGCAGTGTCATGGAGACCTTCGGTCGCGCTCCCCCTCACCCTGCCCCCCCTCACCTGGCCTTCGGCCATCCTCTCCCCGAGGGGATGTACGGACCGGTGACATGGGTGGCGCGCGTGCGGGGACATAGGTAACGGGTCAATTGGGTCGATTTTGAACGCGGAGGTCGGCTTGGGCAACCCTGTGGACGCCGAAGTATATTCCGAATTCCCCGTCCTCGTTCGTTGGGCGGACCGCCACTCGCTCCCCCAAAAACGCCTTGCCCAAGTCGATCGGTCGGCCGCGGAAGCTGATCGTGCCGTCGCAGGCGACCTTCCGCACCGCGTCGCCGTCGCCGTACTCCCACACCGGCAACTCCTCCGGGAATGGTCGCGGACTGGGTCGATACCGACTGGCTGGCACGGCCAGATTCAGGGACTCGTGCGGCCGCTCGTGGTTGTAAGTCTCGCGCCACGGATCGAATCGCCGCTGGCACGCGGGCAGGTCGGTGAATGTACGCCCCTGGATCAACTCGGCCTTGAGCGTGCGGTGGAACCGCTCGTCCTTGCCTTGAGTCTGCGGATGCGAGGGCCGGCCATGCGTCACCCCGATGCCCAGCTTCAGCAGCCACACTCCCAGCGCCGCGTAGCGCTGGCTCGACCCGCCGGTACCCCAGGGGGAGCCGTTGTCGCAAAGCACTCGCTCGGGCAAGCCGTACCGGCGGAAAATCGTGGTGAGGTGGGTTCGGACCGTCGATTCTTGCTCGTTGCCACAGGCGAACAGTCCCAGAGCGAACCGCGAGTGGTCGTCGAGGACAGTGAGCGGATGGCAGCGGCCCGAGCCGATGGCGAAGTGTCCCTTGAAGTCCATCTGCCAGAGACTGTTGGGGGTGTCGTGCTCGAACCGCGTGAATGGAGAGTGCATGGCCGACGCGGCGGCGTTGAGCCGGCCGTGACGGCGGAGGATATCGGTGATGGTACTGGCGGCCGGCACGGTGCCGACCGGGTGTCCCAAGGCAATGAGCCGGGCGCGAAGCTTGCGACCACCCCACGCGGGGTGTTTGTCCCGCAACTGCAGCACCTCGGCCTCGACTGGCTCGGGGTAGCGACTCGGCGAAGCTGTGGGCCTTCGCGAGCGGTCGACCAAACCGGCCGTTCCGTTTTGCTCGTAGCGGGCGATCCACTTATAGGCTGTCTTGGGGCTGATCGCGTAACGACGGCACAGCTCTCGGACGCTGGCACCTTCCGTGGCGACCATTGTGACAAACTCTAGGCGCAGAGACATCAGAGACACATCCTTCCACGGCATGGCGACCCTCCTTGGTACAGGGGTCGCCATGATGCCAGAATGTGTTACCCATGTCTCCGCACACCCGTTACCTATGTCTCCGGTCTATACAGGGGAGAGGGGGTCGGGAGACCCTCGCCGAACAGAGAGACCTTCGGTCGGGCCATGTGCGGCCTGCTGCGAGGGTGATCGAGCAGGGTCGGGAGACCCTCGCACAACACGGTCGTGAGACCCTCGCCCAACTGACCGAACAGCCGCTCGAGCTTCTCCCTCTCCGGCGGTTCGACAACATCGTCGGCATCAAGCCAAAAGGCATAATCGCCGGTGGCTCGGGCAAGGGCGGCATTGCGCCTGCGCCGAAGTCGTCGACCCAGGGGAAATCAAACACACGGGCGCCGAACGAGCGCGCGACCTCGATGGTTCGGTCGGTGCTGCCGGTATCGACGATCACGATCTCATCGAAGAGACCGCGGACCGATTCCAGGCAACGCGGCAAGTTATTTTCCTCGTTTCGGACGATCATGGTGAGGCTAACGCGCACCGTCCCGACGACCGAGACCGAGTCGGTCGCAGGCGATACCAGCCCGAAGCGCAAGCGAGGGGGCGTTAAGATTGCCGCGGTTCGATCGCTGGTGCCGTGGCGCGTGCTCTCCGCAGCAGATCCCTCGCTGGCGCTTCGGGCTAGTATGGGGATGCGGCCGTTACTCTCCCTATCAGATCCCTCGCTAGCGCTTCGGGCTGGTATGGGGGTGTGGTCCGTGCTCTCAGTAGCAGATCCCTCGCTGGCGCTTCGGGCTGGTATGGGGCCCGGGGCAGCGTGCGCCTGTGGGGGCACACTATGCGATTGGAGCAAGCCGGTCTTGTTAGCCCCGCATGTGCCGTTGCTCACAAATGGCCGCAGCGCCGCCCGGCGCCTGCCGTTCTCGCGCGTTCCCCACTTGGCGGCGAATCTGCGGCTGTTTTCTTCAAGCATCTTTTCGGCATCGACCCCGTTGCCGATAAAGGTCCGGCTGCCGAAGTGGTGGATAAACAAGTCGTGCGCAACAGCCAGCTCGAAGCCCGCGCGTCGCGCCCGCTCCGCCAGGTCGTCATCATCGAAGAACCCGAGCCCAAAGCGCTCATCGAGCCCGCCGATCTTGTCATAGACGGCCCGCTTCATGAGCAAGCAAAAGCCGGAGAGCTTGGACGCCGTGAACCACTGGCCGCGGTGCTCGTCGCGCCAGCGCCGCGCGAACTCATCGATTTCGTGAAGGTCGTGATAAGGCACGTCGTCGACGAGCTGCGGCGGCGCCGCGTAATTCGACATCGGGCCGACGAGGCCGATCGCGCCGACCCGAAGACCGCCAACCGACGAGCAGCGTTCCCCACCTTGCGAAGGGGGGGTAAGGGGGGGTGGGGACGCACAGCCTGGCCGTGGCCCAGCTTCCGCATCCGCCAGCGCAATCATCTGCTCGAGCCAATCGCTCGTAACCACGACGTCGTTGTTGAGCAGCACGAGGTACTCGCCGCGTGCGGCTTGCAGCCCTTGATTGACCGCCGCGGGAAACCCCCGGTTTGTCGCGTTGGCGATGATGGTGATGGGCGCGGGCGCCGCGTCCTGAACGCCGGCCAGGTAATCGCCGGTGCTATCCGTCGAGCCATTGTTGATGACGATCAGCTCCCACGGCAGCCGCGTGTGGCGCACCAGCGAGCGAACGCAGTGCCTGGTGAACTCGAGCTGGTTCCAGGAAGGTACGATAATCGACGCCAGGGCGTGGCTGGCGTTCCCATTTGTGTTCATGATCGATAACTCGAAAGGAACCCGCTTCGACGATGCGATTTCTGACCAGTTCTCGCGTACTGGAGCAATCCGGTACCCAATGCCGAACGGCACGCTTGTTCTTGCATGCTCGAAGGCGCTCGCGGCAAGCCCGGGGGCTGCCGCATCGTTGTTCTGTGTCTCGCGGATGAAGCGGTCGAGCTGCGTCCAGAATGTGCCAATCACTTTGAAGTAGTCGCCCCGGCCTCTGGCGACGGTGGCTCTCGCGTTCTCGATCTCGACCGGCTCGTTGCCCCACGCGACACCGCTCGAGCCGTAATCTTCGAGTGTATGGCACTCCTCGAACGTTTCGTTCGGCAGCAGCACGACGGGGCAGCCGCAGAGCACGGCCTCCATGATGAGAAAGGTGTCCTCGTAGGAATAGAACAGCTCGCTATGCTGAAGGAGCCTGATCATCTCCGGCCGCGGCATTTGGCGGGTGATCTCGGTGCTGTGGCGCACGTCTTCAGTGAGCCGGCCGCCAAAAAGACGGTGCTTGTACGAGTAGAAGCAAGTTCCCGCGCGTTCGACGTTCGGCAACGGCACGAACACAGAGGGGTCGGCGGCCGGGCAGTTCAGGACGTTGGAATAGCCTGCCCTGCGGGCGATGCGCGTCGAATAGCACCATACGCTGTCGGTCGCCGGGAAGGTTTTGTCGCCGCCATACGCGCCGGCATGGGCCAGCAGCCAGCGAACGACCCGCTTGGCGTTTAAAGGGTTACCCGAGACGATATCCGGGTAGACGACGATGGGCTCAATGCGCTGTGTCGCGTAATACTGCTTTGCTTCCGGCCCCAGCGGCGGGGCGACGAATTGGGCGCAATAGGTTTCGCCTCCCTGCGGCGGGGTATTCATCCCGACCATGTATGCGCGCTGGCCACTCACGTTGAGCGCGTGGCAAAGCCTGTGCAGAACATTGACGCCCGCCGACTTTTCGGTGAAGGGCGGCGAGACGATGTAATAGGCGCATCCGGGTGTGGGGAAGAGGTTCACGGGGCTGCTCGATGGTTGGAGTCGAGTGGTCGGCAGCCGCAACGGACCGCGGGCCTGACGACCGCACTTTCGCGTCGAACACCAAACTCCACTTGCCCGAGGTCAACTCAAACGCCGGATGGAACGAATCGCGGAGGGTGGCCGAGGTCTTACCGTCGAACGAATTCTTTGTTTCCTTCGTTGCCTTATGTTCAAAAGATGGTGACTTACATGATAACTGCTGGATATCCTGCTCGGGCCGACGTTCAAACTCGCGTGATCTCAAGGCTTGTCCTCCGGCGCGAAGAGGCCTTGAACAGAAGAAGATAACGGAGTCAACGAAGGGCCGGATGCACGCTCTTGACGCGATCGCCGGTTCTGACGGACCCGATTTCCGGCGCGATTTGGCTGCGTATGTACGGCCGGCTCACGACGCATGGGCGTCTGGCTAGCTCCCACATGCTGCTGGATTGGACGGGCCGCGAGTTGCGCAAGACAAGCGCGGCGCCATCCCCGATCACCTTGCTCCGATCCTCGATCGACTGGGGCTCGATGGATCGAATTGGGTGCAAACGGCGCACGACTTCGGCCGGATGTTCAAGCAAGCGGCCGGTCGCTGGAGCTCGCTCGCACGTGCCGCACCGCGCTGCTCAAGGCGCTGGTTCCATGGTAGAGCAGCCGCTCAACTTGCCTTCCTGTAGACGTCCCGCTCGATGGCGAGCAGGAGTCGATGACGGCGATCGGGCCTGATCCGCGCCACACATCTGTCGGTGCGCGGGGCAGCGCCGCTCGGGCCGCGACGGCGCAGATAGATCGACCGTCGGGGATTCCCGGCTCGGCCAAACAGCGTGAGCTCATCGGGACGGTCCGTCTCGCTCCGCGGTACCGGCGCGTGGTTGCGTATTATCGGAGCGCGGTTCTAAAATCAGGCCGTTGAGGTACACACGGCCCGCTGCCCACCAGGCGGGCGTCTGACTCTCCGTCGGATACGCTGCCTACCGGGTGGTTGTCTGGCTCTCCCGGTGTCTGGCTCTTCCGGGTGTCTGGCTCTCGCGGCGTGTGACTTCCCGTCGGATACGCTGCGCACCGGGTGGATGTCCGGCTCTCCGTGCGCCCCTCGCCCAGCGGGGGTGTCTGGCTCTCCTCGCCCTTGGGTGTCTGGCTCTCCTCGCCCTCGTCCTGATCATCTCGGCGAACCCTGTTTTGCGCTGCGGGTGACCGGTGGATGACCTGGCAGTTTGGTAACGCGGCCTGAAGCTCTTGTACCCCCGCCGCCGTGATGTTGGTCTCGCGCAGATCGAGGAACGTGAGGCCCGAAAACTGCTTGAGCACCGGAATCACTCCGTCCCCTACCTTCGTCCGACGAAACTTCATCCGTTGAACCGAACGAACATCGGGGCTGGAATGTGGATCATACGGAAGGAATCCTCGCAAGAACAAGAAGCCGAAGACGTCAATGCTCTCGACAGCTCCGGGAAGAATCTTCCGTTCCAGAAATAGCCGAAGCGTCTTGCGGTTCACGGCGGGACCGTAAAGGCTTACATCAAGCGTATCGGTGGCTTCATCCCGAGAGACCGCTACCCCAACAGTTTTACGGCCGAACTGAAAATACAACCAAGGCAGGCCCCAAGCAACCGCGAACGTCGCGGCGCCGACGACGGAGAGAGTGAGGTTCAGGCGAAGCCAATGATTCCAGCTGCCCCAACTTTTGCTTTTCGGGTGGCACCGGTTCAACTCAACTACGATGGATACCAGAGGCACGGACGCACCGAGGAACATATAATAGCTGAAAAGCCTAGACCCGGCCTCATCGGTCAAAAAAAGACCGAAGATCGTGCCGCACACCCCGAAACTTACGATGTTGACGAGCCAAAATGTGATCATGAATGACCACCAGGGGCCCGCGTGAGTCCTCAGTAGTAATAGGAACAAACCTACGCTTAGGAGTCCTGCCAGACATGAGCCGAGCCACGGAACCAAGACCGCGAACACGTCATAACGCATCCTCGTAAATATCCAGCAGGCGACTCCTGAGACTCCGGCCAGCAGCAGAAGGTGGAAAATCCTAAGTCGCACCGAAGTACCCCAAAAAATCCGGGAAGATCTGGCGATCTCCAGCGGTATTATACACACGCGAGCGCGGCGGTCTTCAAGGCCGAGGCGGGTTCCGGCAGGGAGCCATCGCTAACGAACGCGCGGGGCCGTCTTAATGGCCGTTAGAGCGCCGCGCCAACAGGGCGCGGGCGTCCGGCGTCAGAACATGTCACCACCGACCGCAACCGGAACTTTTGGGTCCCTTCAGAAACGCGAAGGAGTGAGCGGTGGCCCGGGTTGCGGCCGCAACCTCGCGAGGAACCGCGCGTACTCGTCTACTATTGCGCCGAATTCTAGCTTCGCACCCCACATACGAGCTTGCTCGCTCTTTCTCTCGTATAACTCCGTGTCGCCAAGCAGGGATGAAATCTCGTCGAACCACTGTTCCACTTGCTTTGATGTGGCCCGGTACTCGAGCGGTGCTGCTGGTACGGCGTCAAGGCAAATCGCGATGGAGCCTGCTCCTAGAACTTCCGTGGCGGCGCCTTGGTTAAACGTAACAGTTGGCACTCCATTAGCGACTGACTCCGCTAGCAGACCTATCGGTTGCTCCAGGGAAACGCATGGGTTTAGCAGGAGCCTCGCCTTCGACCAGATGAGCCGTAAGTCGCGGGGGCGATCGATCACCCAAGCGTTCTTCGGCTCAGTGAATTCAGCATGAATGTCTCTTCTCCACGGCTGTTGGTGGGCTCCCTCAACAATCAGGAACCTGACATCGTCCTTCCCGCAGTCGCCGAACTTTTCGATGAGCCGAAAGACGAGATCCATTCCATTCTCAAGGCTCGGGTAGAAATATACGATATAGGCGGGCTCGCGCGCCCCAGTGCACGTGACACGCCTCAGGTCAACCGGAGGGGGCAGTACGTTGCAGTTCAGCTCGTAATTCCGCCAATGGTAATCGCGCGAAAAGCGCGAGGTCGCAACGCAGTAGTCCAAATTCAAGAGCGAGTCATTTAAGCCGGCGTGAATGTGTCCGCCCGCAAAGTAGGCCAGGGTGACATCCCTTTGCTTTGCCAGCGACATCATGGCGTGCCCCACATGGTCGGATGATTTGTCGCAGGTGAACGAGATGAGGACATCCGGCTGATACGCGACCAAATGGCGATAAAAGAATTTGAGCAGGGAAGCGTAATCGAGGGGTGCCGTCAGATAGGCCGTTTTCGGATAGTTCTGGAAGATGGTTACCGGGACGGATTTCACGCGCGCGTAGATAACCCTGCCGCAGAAGTCGTCGACGTTGCAATACCCGACACGGTGAGCGGCGCCTATCGCCGCGAGGCAGTCTTCGACGTCAACCTGGTGGTACTGGTTGTTGTCGTAGTAAATAAAAACCTCGACCACGGCGGGGCCTGACCGAACGATTTCGAGGAAATCGAGCAACGAGTCGCCGCGATCGCTGTTCTCACCGAGGTAATAACTCGACGTGATTACCAGCACTCGCTTCGCCGTCGCGGCACCCACGCACGATAAGGAGCGCCCGGGCGAGTAAATTGAGCTCGAGCATGACCTGTTGCGTTCGAACTCGACGCCTTGTCGCTCGGTAACCCTCGGCCTGCGGCTCCGACTTCCGGACCTGATGTGGTATAGCCCGCTCTTGCACGGCAGGTAGACAAAGCGTAGTCCCAGGCGAGCGAGCCGTTTCCAGTACTCCCAGTCCTCCAGGCACCAAAGGCCCTCATCAAAACGATGCGGCTGCCCCGTTTGGATCCTTTTGTGAGCGATCCCTAGAGGTGTTGCGACGTTCGCATAGAATAGCCCATCCTTATGCGCCGCAGGATTGTAAGTACCCGCTAAGCCCGGGTCGGCGTCATCCACGTAGTCATAGTCGAACACCAAAATATCGCCCT
Organism: uncultured Isosphaeraceae bacterium; assembly: GCA_963830625.1. Lineage (GTDB taxonomy): Bacteria > Planctomycetota > Planctomycetia > Isosphaerales > Isosphaeraceae > CAWHMZ01. The sequence continues at coordinate 222,920 of CAWHMZ010000026.1, forward strand.
TTTCAATAAACGAGCGGACGTTTTTTAGGTAGTCGGCATAGAACTCGTCGTCAGAATCCAGAAAGGTGATCACCTCTCCAGTCGCGTGCGCGAGCGCTAAATTCCTTGCAGCGCTCGGTCCGACGTTCTCGGGCGTTTGGTACACGCGTATCCTGGGGTGCTCGCACGCGAGTGCGACGGCGTTGTGAAAGCTTGAATCGAGCGAGCAGTCGTCTACTATGATGAGTTCCCAATTGGTGTACTCCTGCCGCAGGACCGAGCCGACCATCCGGTCCAGCGTGAACTGACCGTTGTAGACAGGTGTAATGATGGAGATTTTCATAGCGGGATCCTCCTCGAGGCCGTGCGTCAGCCGCTCATTCGTTCGCGGGACGATGAGTGTGCGATCGCAGCAGTCGAGTGGGCCACCTTCGAAGACAATCGAACGACATCGGCCAGCGCGCGGGTTGACGCCGTATCATGAGGCGGCGCGCCGACGACGGTTGCGCAGCGGTTGCCGGTCAAGCGAGGCGCGCGACCACGCTAGCGCCGTCGTCTCTGGGCGGCCGGCTCGATTCGTGCGCCCGTCGGTCCATCCACGCGATGTTTGACTGCGCGCGAACCAGGCATCTCCGATGCTGTTGTGCGAATGGGGGCATTCCCAGCACGTCCGCCTGCACGCAGAATCTCCAGTCCGTCCGTCGTGGAAAATGGCGACGCGCCGCCTCGACACCCACCGCTTCGCCAGACCTGTTAGGGACCGGGCCTTGAGCGGCGAACACGAGTGCGAACTGAGTGCCACAAGGGCCCGCCTCGCCATGACGCCCGCATGCGACACCGGTGACGTAAGCGATGGGACCGAGCAGAGAAACAGCGCCAATTTCGAGCACGAAGAGACGCCACCGTGGGCAGGCGCACAAAATGCCGCAGACTCGGCGCACACGCGGGCGCTGCTCGGCACGCACTTGTGTGCGCGGAGTGATGGCGAACCCAAGATGTGGCGTGGCGCAGCGCAGCGTGGACGGGCCGGCCAGGCGTTCGCGCTTGGTGAGCGGGACGTGACGGACGGGACCACCGCCAATCCGCTTGCCACGGGCTGCCGCGGGCCGCAGAGGATGACCAGGTTGCCGAGACGAAGCTTCTCGCAGGGAGCTGCTCGCGAGTCTGGATCAGGGCCTAGCGCCAACGCGAGCCCGCGATTCAAGGAACCGGCCGCTTGAAGAGCCCGACATGATCGCCGCGCTCGCTCAAGGGTGGGCTGGACGTCCCGTCCGTGTACGCCGGATGCCGCTCACTTCGCTATCGAACACCCAGTCTGGACGTGGACACACCGCGTGTGGTCACGCGCTGGGCGGTTCGGGATCGGAATCCTTGTCTTTCATGCGGTAGCTATCTCCCTGAATGACGATCGCCTCCCCATGATGCATCAGCCGGTCGATCAAGGCCGTTGCCAGCGTGCTGTCCATGTCAAACAGGTGCGCCCCATTCCCGGAAGGGTCGATTCGTAGTGATCACGATCGATCCGGATTCATAACGGGCAGCGACCACCTGGAACAACAAATCGGCCCCGCGCTTGTCGATGGGCAGATAGCCCAGCTCATCCAGGAGGAGAAGACCGGGACGGACATAGGTTTTGAGTGCTTTGCCCAAAAGCCCGTTGATCTGAGCCGTGGTAAGATGATTGATCAGATCCACCACGCGCGTGTGGCGCACCGAGTAACCACGCTCACAGGCTGTGTAGCCCAACGCGGTTAAAAGATGCGACTTTCCAGTTCCGGTGGGTCCAATCAAGACGGCACAACCGTGCCGCGGGATGAAGTCGCAGTCGAAGAGCCGCAGGATCGCCGACTTGGGAATTCGCTTGGGGAAGTTGAATTCGTACTCGGCCAAGGTTTTCTGCTTGGGGAGCCGTGCATTGTGCAGTCTCTTCTGGAGGGCGCGCTGCTGCGCGCGGTCTGCTCCACGCCAAAAAGCAGAGCCAGGACCTCCAGCATGGAGCTCCCGTTGCGCACTGCCTCATCCAGCACTTCGCGGTAGCACCTGGCGATCTCGGGTAGCTTCAGCTCGGCCAGGTCTGCGCTCCAGGCGTGCTCGTGTGTTTTCTTCACGTCGGGCCATGCGAATCCTCCTACGTGTCCTTGCAGAAGCGGTCGTAAATGCCAGGATCAGCAGGCTCCAGCTTGATCTCGTCGATCAGTTCACGTCGCTGGGGAGACGGTAGAGTGGGGGTGGGGAGTTGTCGGCGTCGGCGTTCCGCCAAGAGCAGGTTTTCCACATAAGCGGCGTCGTAGGTCGCCAGCTCCAAGGCTCGAGTGACAGCGGAAAGGAGCTCGATCGGTCCGTAGAGGCGCGCCAGCCCTAGCAAGCGACGCAGGTGGATGCCGGTCTTCACCGGCTGGCGCTTGAGCTGGAGATGGAACTGACGCGCCTCCGGCCCCAAGGCGTTGAACTCGTGTTCCAGCGCGGAGTCCCGGGACCGCTTGCGCAATGCCGGCGCTGCCAGACGGTGGTCCGGCAACACGATCGACTGCGCACGCTCGTGGCAGCGGATGTGCTGGGCCACCACCTGACCCTCGTGCAGCACACGGAGTTCGCCGCGACTAGCGCGAATCGTGACCGGCCGGAGCGCCAAGTGTGGCGGTGTGGAGTACCGGTTGCCGTCGAACTCGATGCGCACATAGGGGCTGACGACTGTTGGCACGATCTCGTCAGTATCGAAGGGGATCACCGGCAAGGGACGCAACCGGCAGCGCTCCCCTTGAAAGCGGTCGACCGGCGTCTCCCCAGTGGTCTCATGCACCCGCAGGTTCGCCACGTGGTCGCGCCACACGGCGCCAGGTCGAGGTAGTCGTCGAAGCAGGTCAACTCGCCGGCGCGCCCAGCCAGGGCATTGTGCTTCACATAGCGCACACCCCCCTCGGCGATCCCCTTGGATTCGGGGTCGCGCCGTTCGCAGGCAATCGGCTGCAAACAGTAGTAGCCGCACAGCGCCAGAAACTCGGGATGGAAGCAAGCGGCGCGCCCCGAGCCATTGAGCACGGCGGCTTTCAGGTTGTCGAAGATGACGGCGCGGGGACTGCCACCGAAGAACTCCAGGGCATGCACGATCCCGCGATAGAACTCCGCCTTGCGCTGCGAGAGTGCGAACTCGATATAGATCAGCCGGCTGTAGCAGAGCACGGCTACGAAGACCGAGACCTTGCGGGTGGCGGCGCCGAACGGCACGCGGCCGCATTCGCCCCAATCCACCTGCATGGCCTGGGCCGGCTCGTAATGGACCTGTTGGTAGACACGCCCGCGCACAGGACGAACCCTGCGCAGGTAGCGGCGGACGGTAGACGCACTGCCGGTATAGCCTTCCGGACCGCGGGCGATCTCCTCGCAGATGCGCACCGCCGATAGTTCAGGATATCGGGCCAGTAGCGCGTCGATCTTGGTCCGGTGCGGGTCCAAGAGGCTGCTGCGGCGCGAGACCTCGCGCCCTGGGGGCTGATCCAGTTTGAGCGCAACAGCCACCGTGTGCCGCGAGCAGCGCAGCCGGCGTGAGATGGCCCAGCCCGAGAGCTTCTCGATCAGGGCCAAGCGGCGGATTTCAGCCCACAAGGCGACGTTCATCGTGAGCCCCTTCGCTCGTCTGGATGCGTCGCCGCGATAGCCTGGCGCAAGATCTCACCTAGGGGCATCGGCCCTCGGCCCGACTCGAGGCGGGCGCGTTGGCCACGCGGCGGCAGGGAGAGTACCTGGGTCAAGCACCCCTCATGGGCAATCAGATCGTGGGCCAGCAACTCGTCCCGGGCAGAGACCAAGGCCGGCAAGGGCGTCCGCACCAGGGCAGCCAGCGTGCCATCGCCGTAGAACGACAACCCGTTCTTGTCGGCGACCGCGGAGAGGATGAAGTACAACAGCACGGCGTCGCGCGACAGACGCGCGGCGTGCTCGTGCACAAAGCGACGGTCGACCCAGGACCAACCTGTCGGGGGCGGACGCCGCAATCGCGCAGGAACCAGAATGCGTTTGGGGATCATGCTTGGGCCCTGAGAGCGGATTGAACCGGTAGACCAAGCTAATGAGCCCGCCGGCATCACGCGATAATTGACGACCGGCTCGCCCTTGCGAGGAATGTCACTGAGGCGGCGGACGCGGTGGCGAGGTGAAGGCGCCGGCTCGGCGGTGGGACTGCTTCAGGCGAGCCGCTCGGTACTCTATGGCCCGCTTCCTCCGGCCATCCAAGGTGCCGCGCCAGAGCCACTTGCGTTCACGATCCTGGACATTGCGCACGGCCTGACGGCAGGCGGGGCAACAGAAACGTGCCGGGTTGCGTAGGGAGCTCACAGGCGGTTCATGGCACCCCGGCCGATCGCATAAGGGAAGGGAAAAAAAGCTTGTGCTGCGTGACCACGCGCCGACGTAAGCGGAGGTCTCTGGCCAGTCTGCGACGCGGCCTTCGCCCTCAGGCGGTGCGCACGCTGAGCCTGCGCATGCTGGGCTTTGACTGCGGCATCTCGGCGACGTTTGGCCTGCCGCCGCGCCGCCTGCCATTGGCGGACCAGCCGCAGGCATATGGGGGCCTGGCAGTAGCGCTGGTTCCAACTACGCGGCTGGTACTTACGTCCGCACCCTTTGCGCAGGCACGTCCGCCGGCGCGGTCGGCGCCCTCTGGCCGAACGGCGATGCTTTCCCGTACCCTGGCCAGTGCCCACGGGAGGTGCCACTCCCACGGGAAAAGCTCGGGGAGAATGCTCCTACATTCTCCTCGAGCACTATCAGAAACGCGAATGCGACGCTACCACGCTAGTCTAGCGCATCGCGCGGGAACAAGACACAGAGCAAGACGGCTTTCTCCCGGCGCTCTGAACCAGACGGCAACCCCGACCCTCTCTGGAGTGGCGCTGTCACCTTGCGCAAAAACGGCGCTGAAATGTTGCTCGGTCCCAAGCGATGCGATTTTGCACTCACGCCGTACGAACGCTCAGCGATCTCTTTGGCCGCCCCTACCCAAGTCCGAGGCTTCCGAGTGCGTGCGAGGCGATTCGAATCGCACTGATCACTGAATTGCAGAACGGGTCGATCCAGTATTCATCAGGTCCCGACGTCAGGCCGTTGGGATCAACCCCGTGGTTCTGGTTTGGAAGATTGCCACCCATCCATCCGAAGACCTTTGACGCGATGTGAGCCGGGAGAAGAGCCAGCCCGGTCGTTACGGCGCTGAGGCCCGCGTCGGCAGCCGAGACCCACCCCGTTCGGGCTCCAACCTTGAATTCCAAGTTTTGGATGAGGCTCTGCTGAACCCCTCCGCCGATAAAGCCTAGGAGGGTTCCTGCCCCGACGTTGAACGCCACCTGCGATCTCGTCCAGGTCCCCTTCCAAAAGGACGGCACCATTCCAACAAGTTCCCCCAGGCCACCACCCGCGGCTCCCCAAATCCATCCACCGCCGGCCATCACACCCCCCGTCACGGCCCCAGAAGTGAATGCCCAGAAGAGGCTGCCGGATGTAAATTTTCCCCAGTTGAAATAGATCTCCCCCCCAAGTCCGATAATGCCGCCGATGCCCGCCCCGCCCAAAACACCCAAGACGCCGACCTCGCCGCTGGGATCGATAGCATTGGTTGGGTCGTTGTTGACGTACCGATACAGATCAAAATCCCGCGCCTGGAAACGGAGAGGGTCTTGGCCGATGAATTTCCCGGTCGCCGGATCGTAATACCGCATCCGGTCGTAATAAATCCCAGTTGTTGGATCGAACTCCGTTCCCGCGAACTTGAAGCGGTCACCGTTTGCCGGGTCCGACTCGCTCAGGAGGTTCCCAAAGCTGTCGTACACGATCGTGTCGAGCATCGTTCCCGACGAGCTCACAATGTTGTCGACCGAGTCGAGCTTGTCGGTCAGATACCAGGCCGTCGAGCCGCCCGAGCTCGTGCGCGCCAGTAGCTCGTCGACCACCGCTCCGTTGACCATTCCTGGTCCGTGCACGTACCGCTCTGTCAGAGTGCTCGAGCCGTTGAAGTCGGCGTAAGGCTCAGCATACGGATTCTTGCCGTCGTACACCGTCCACGTCCGCCCGCCGCTGTCGTCGATGCCGATCCGCTGATTCAGGGCGTTGTAAGTGTAGCTGGCGGTCACAATGCCGCCTTGCTCGACCTCGGTCAAACGGTTTCGATAGTCGTAAACATAGGTTGTGATCGTGCCTCCGCTGTTCGCCGAGATCATGTTGCCGGCTTTGTCATAGGTGTAGGTGATTCCTCCAGGTGAGGTGAGCGTCTCGTTCATGACGGTGGTGCTGTAGCCGGTGCCGGTTCGGTTGCCGTTTGAGTCGTAGCTGTACGAATTGACCTGAGTGCCGTTTTCGTCTACGCCGGTCAATTCATTTGCGTTGTCGTATGTGTACGTGTAGGTTCCCTGTGCGTCGACCATTGTGGTCACGCGACTGGCCTTGTCGTAGCTGTACACAAAGGTAGCGAGGGCTGCGCCGCCCGAGACGTAATCGGTTATGGTCGTCTGCCTGTCGGCAGCGTCGTAACCGTAGCTCGTGTTCACAGCCGTGCCCGAGCCGCCGATCGTGCGCGACCGCGAGGTGATCTGGTTATCGGGCGCGTAGGTGATCGCGACCTGTGGGCCAGCGGTGCCTCCGTAGGAAGTCGTGATGGTCGTGAGCCGGAAGCCGGCATCGTAGGAATACGAAGTGATTCCTTGGCTCGACAGGTTGTCCCTGACGCTGGTGACGTTGTGGTTTTGGTCGTAAGTGTACGACAGCAAAACGCTCGGCTGGCCGCTCCCGGGGCCGGACGTCGCTTCCGAAAGCATGTTGCCGCCCGAGTCGTAGGTGAACGTCAACGTGGCGTAGCTGTCGTCGGCGCCCGTGAGCTCGTTGTCAGCATCATACGTGTATGTGATGACTTCAGCCGGTGAAGCGCCCACCCAGGTCTCGCCGGTGTTGTCGCCGTCGGCGTTGTACGAATACGTCGTGCGGCGGCCGTCGGCGTCGGTCGTGTCGGTGAGCTCGCCGTCTTTGTCGTAGATGTAGGTCACCGTCCCGCCGTTCGCCTGGGTGAGCGTGGTGACCTCGTCATTGGCGTTATAGGCCCACTGCGTTTCATTGCCTTCGGGGTCGGTCAAACTCGTTTCGCGGCCCGCCACGTCGTAGGCGATGGTCGTGGTCCCCGAGATCGCGCTGGTAATCGTCGTCGGGCGATTCATGGCGTCATAAAGCGTCGTCGTGGTGTGCCCCAGGCCATCGGTGACAGTCTGCTGGTTGCCTGCCGCGTCGTAGCCGTATACCGTCGTATCGCCCAGAGCGTCGGTTACAGTCGTCAATTGCTCGCGTGAGTCATACGAATAGGAAGTCGTTTGATTGTTAGCATTTGTCACTGCGATCACGTTGCCCACGCCGTCGTAGGTGTAGGTTGTCGTGTTGGAATTCTGGTCCGTAGAGGCGATCAGGCGGTCATCCTTGTCGTAAAAGTACGACTGCGTGCCGCCGCCGCTGGCCGACGGATTGGTGACAGTGGACGGCTGTCCGGTCGCCGTGTACGAATACGTCGTGACGTTCCCCAGCGGGTCCGTGACCGTCGCAACCCAGCCGCGATTGTCGTAGGTCGTGGTCGTGATGCGCCCCATCGGGTCGATGACCTCGATCACCTCGCTGTCGCCGTCGTAAACCGTCGTCGTGACGTTGTTCATCGGATCGATCGTCACCGTGGGCCTGTCGAGGGCGTCATAATTCGTCGTCGTGATCCGCCCCATCGGGTCGGTGGTCGAGATCAAGTTGCCGTCACCGTCATATTTATATACGGTCTGATAGCCGAGCGGATCGGTCACAGTGGTGACCCGATTCATAGAATCGTAGGCATACGTTGTGGTCCGTGCCGCCTGGCCGGCCGGCGTTGGCTCCTGGTCTTCGATCAGGTTGCCGCCGGAGTCGTAAGTCAAGGTCGTGACGCCGCCCACGGCGCTGGTCGTCCCGGTCTCGCGATTCATCGCGTCGTAACTGTAGGTCGTGACGTTGTTGCGCTCGTCGGTGACCTTGATCACGTTCCCCTGCGAATTGTAGGAATACAGGATCGTCGTGTTGTCGGCGTTGGTTACCGTGGTCAGCCTGTCCTGGCTGTCGTATTGATAGGTTGTCGTATTATCATCGGCATCCGTTATGGACTGGACCTGCCCGGTCGAGGTGTAGGTCATGGTCGTCCTGTTGCCGATGGGGTCCTCGACCACCGTGAGGTTGCCGCCGCTGTTGTAAGTGTAGTTGTAGGTATTGCCATCAGCGTTTCTGTAGGTCAGCGGCTCGGCGTCGCTGTTGTAGGTGTACGCGATATAATTTCCGTCGGCGTAGACTTCTGTGCCCATATTCCCGTGCGAATCGTACACATACGATGTGACGCGGTTAACCTGGTCGATGGTGACAGTTGCGAGCCCGTTTGAGTTGAGGTCGTTAGTCACTACGTCGCCGAGCGCATCAATTTGCACGCCGGTCTGGCCCAGGCCGGCCCAGTCGGGGCGTAAAGTTGTCGTATTGCCGTTGGGGCTGGTGTAGGTGCTGGTGGCCTCGGCGAGCAGGGTCGCTGCCGCCGGGCTGCCCGATGTGCCCGTGTTGGTCCAGCCTGACTCCTGGTCGTTGGTGAAGGTCTCGGTGGTGCCGTCGGGCTGCGAGATGGTGCCGACGCGCCCGGCCGAGTCGTAAGTGATGGTGACGGCGTTTGAGCGCGGATCGGTGATTTTGGTCAACAGGCCCCCTGAGCTGTACGCGTAGCCCCAGGTACTGCCGTCGGGCAGAGTGGCCTGAGTGAGGTCGCCGCCGCTGTTGGTGAGCGTCGTGAGCCGCCCGGCCGGGTCCTCGATGGTTTGGAGATAGCCGCCGCTGTAGGTGAAGGTTGTGAGATTCTGGTAGAGATCCTCGATCGACGTGAGCTGGTTTGAGCCGTTGTACGAAAACGTCGTGTGCTGATTGTTGAGATTGATGGTGTCGGTCTCATAACCGCCGCTGTTGAAGTTGATCTGCGTGCCGTCGGTCAGGGTGTCGGTGTAGGTGCCGCCGGAGTTCTCGACGAGTTTTGAGAACTCACCCGGCGGGTCGGTGTAAGTGCCGCCGCCGCTGCCGAAGCTGCCCGTAAACCAGAGGCTCCTGCCGCCGTCCCCAAGATTGAGGATCACGCCACCAGAGGCGGAAGTGATCTGCTCGAGACCTTCGAGTGTCCAGCCTTCGCCGAACGCGCTGCTCGCTTCGCTGATCAGCGTCGACGAGCCTGTGAGCGTTGTGGGTGTCGAGCCGCTGTCGGTGACCACCGCGGAGTAGCTATAGCGACCCGTGGCCAGCGATGCGGTACCAGAGGCCTGGAGGGCGATCTGCTGCACGTCGCCCGGATTGAGCGTGCTGGTGTTGTAGTACCAGGTCGTGCCGCCGCTGCTGTTGTAGGTCAACTGGGCAAACACGGTCGACGGCACCGTCGACGGAATGGTGTTCTGGACCAGGATGATCGGCAGCGGGTCGGCTGTGAGCGAGTCGTACGTGAGCGCCAGCGCCGGGACGTTGGGATTGTAGCTGGGCAGGTTGATCTCGGTATCGAGCGTACCGCTCGTCGCATCAACCGACGCGTAGTCGCTCTGGAAAGACGGCGCCGACAGGAGCTCCGACTCGGGTGTGATTGTGGCCGGCCATGTGGTGGTCGTGCCGCCTCCGCCCGAGGAACCGCCGCCGCCCGAACCGTTGCCCCCGCCAAACGGAATCCAGAAATCGTACGTGTAGGTCTCGGTCTGGCTGCTGGTATCGGTGACAGACAGTGTTACCGAATCGGTGTGGGCGGACCCGGGGTTCTCGTTCACCCACTTGAAAGTGAGGTCGTATGTCGTCGTTCCCGCGATGTCCTCGGCGTCGTGGCCCAGCCCGGAGGTGTTCCAGTTGTACGACGAGACGGTGGCTCCCGCGACCTGGGCTTCGAGGTCGACATAGCCACTCAGGCTCGCAAGCTGGTCGGCACCGGGGAAGAGCACGACGCCGTTGTTGTTGTCGAGCACATAAACGGGGAAATACGGGAAACTGTCCTCGCTCGGGCCCGAGGAGTTGCCGAGAGTCGGGTCGGGGGTCGAACTGGGAGGCGTTGCGCCGCCGGAGGCGGTCATCGGGCTCGCGCCGGCTCCGCCGGCTGGCGGGCTTTGCGAGCCGGTGCCTGTGCCCTGGCCGGGCGCCGTGCCGCCGTGCCGGGCGACGTGTGTTGTCAAGAGAATCTCGGGTGCGCCGAGCGTGGCGGCGCCACCGGTGCCGGCCACTGCGGCGAGTAGCGCCGCCGAAGCGCCGCCCGACGCGGACGCCGGCGCCGACGGGAGCCGAGCAGGCACGTGCAAGGGGCCGACCTGACCCCTGACCAGTGCCAGCGTCACGGGTAGCACGCCGTTACCGGAGCCGCCGCGCGGCGCCATGGCGGCGCCGCCGCCTGCACGCGCGGCCGGGTGCCATGGCGAGCTAATGCCCTGGTCCGATGAGTCGCTCTGGCTGGGCGCAGCCCCAAGCGTGAGCCAATCGCCGCCGTCGGTCGGCGCGGGACGCGCGGCTGAAGCCGCGTTGCCCTGAGAGCCCGCCGAGCCTCCCGCGGCGGGTGCGGGCTTGTGGTAGGGCAGCCCGATCGCGGTCGAGACAAAGTCGGCCGGCAGCAGAGGCTTTCCCAGCCCGTGCTTGACGAGCGCCGCCTGCTGTGCCGGCGGCAGCGGCCGGCGTGGGATGTTGGCCGCCCAGTCCGCACGCATGATCCCCAACTGCACGAGCCCGCGAAAAGCGCTGATGCTCAAGCCTGTCACCGAGATCGGCTCGGTAATCGTGTTTCGGATTTCGAGCCGATCGAGCCGTTCAGACTTAAAGGCAAGGCGTGCGCGGCGACGCTCGGTGAAGCTCTTGCGGCGGCTCATGGTGCGGTGTCCCGTGCGAAGAAAATGGTTAGTGGGGGCGCAAGATCCCCAGGAGGGGCCACGCGAAATTGTGGAACCCTTCAGGCCCCCACACTCCGTGGGTAAGTCGTCTTTCGCTCCGCGAAAGAATTTTTACTTACAATTGATATGAACATCCTTTCGCGGAGCGAAAGGCGACTTTGAGCGGCGGATGAACGACATCGAAGCGCGCACGCTGTCCCTGTCGGTAGCAGTGCGAACGGTCGGCATGAAGCGACCGTTCGCTCACGCGCTGCCGCGGCTGGAACGCCTTGGTCGGTCTCTGCGGCGGTGCGCGCAGTTGGCGCGCCCGAGCCGAGCCCGAGATCGGTCGTTCTGATTGGCAGTATCGTGTGCGCGGAACGTGACAGAGGCGTAAGGTCGGCGAAACGGAGTGCCCCGATCCCTCGGTCGGCGGGGCAAGCTCCCAGGCGGGCACCCCGCGACATCATGTTCTTTCTGCAGGTCGCTCTACTTAAATTGATGGGAGAACGCGGCCGAGGGGCGCAAAGAATCCTTGAGAAAAATCCGACTTTCGCGGTTTGGTCATGATCGTGCCGGCCGTCGGAGTGCGTTTATGGCGTGCGCTGACAACCAGTTAAGGAACACGACGCCCCGCCCTGCGATGGGCCGGCGCAGAGCCCGGTCGCGGCCCGCGTGCGCCGGCAAGAGTCGAGGGTGCGCCGCGCTCTGCGAATGATCGGCCGCACCGAACGCCGCGAACGCCAACCGGTCGCCGCTCACGTCTTGCCCTTCATCGCGCAGTACACGCCGCGGATTCGCGACATGTGGAGCTGGACGGCTCGCGGCGATACGCCGAGCTGGCGAGAGATCTCGTCGATCGAGCAACCGCGCCACCGCAATGTCAGGATCTCGCGGTCCGTCGGGTCACTCAGGCGCGCGAGCAGCGCGCCAAGCTCTTCGTTGGCCATGGCTTGCTCCTCGGCAGAGGCGGCCGGTGAGAGGAACGCGTCCAGATCGGCGTCGACGCGCTGGAACCCTGCCGCCGGCGCGCTCGCGCCGGGTTTGCTGGGGCTGGGAGCGCGCAGCGCGCCGCGTCCGCCGCGCTTCGCGCGTATTCGCGGTCTCTCTCGTTGGTAACCACTCGTCTGAGCAGCACGCGCAGATAGCGCCGAAGCGCCTGCTCGTCTTCGATCGCCGCGAGCTTGCCCATTTCTCTTGCTACACACAGCCGGCCCAGTGCGAGGTCAACCGCCGCTTGCGCATCGAGGTCCGCCTTGTCGATGTGGAAACGCCAGATTGCGCGCGCCGCCAGCCCCATCAGCTCGCGCTTGTGTCGCGCCAGGTACGCCGTGAAGGCGCTGCTATCGCCGGAAACCAACCACCGGATCAGGCCGCCGTCCGCCGTTTGACGTTCGTCGCTCGAGGCTGGCGCGTCGTAGGTGACAGTTTCACAGCCCATGAATCACCGCCTCCTCCGATGTGACCGTGTCTTCGGGATGCGAGGCATCAGGGCCTGCGCGGTCCGTGCATCCTTTCACTTTAGGTCCTGAAGGGCTCGCAACGCGAAGCGGTCGGAAGCACACCAAGACGATCCGACTAAAACGGCCGCCTAACTTAGCAGTGCGGTTGTGCAATCGCGAGCGAATTCTCGGGTTTTATTTATATTAAACAATTCTCGAACAGTTCCTCATTCCGGCTTCCGAGCGGGCGATCTGCGGCCGCGGGAGTTGATGTGGGGCCACGCAGCGCCAGGCTGGGCCCGATCAACGTCAATTCAGCACCCTAGCGCGGGCCCTCCCGGCGAGCCGCTTTCCAAAACGGGCTCGGCAGGAGCCTCGCCCTCCCAGCACTACGCAAACGATGGCTCGGCAGGAGCCTCGCCCGCCCTAAATCACGCAAGGCTATTTTGGTGCGCGGCCGGTCTGACTAACGTCTTGCCGAAAGCTCTCGCTCTTCGTGCGAAAACGGCGGTTGCGACGGCCAAGGCTGTTGCTCCGGCCGTCCTGGCTCGGTTTCTGTGTAGCCGCCCAGGCTCCAGACCAGCTCGCAATTGTGCTGCAGGTCGAGCATCGTCAGGCTCTGGACGGCCCGCAGCACCAGGATCTGGTCGCTCCAGAGGTCGGTGCGTAATAGGACGTCGCGCATCCGCGCTTGCACGGTCTCCCAGGGGTCGCGCCCGCCCTGCCCGAGTAACACTCTGATCCAACCCTTGACTGCGCGGCGATGGCGGCGGAGGTAGCGGATAATGCGCGGGCGATCGGCGGCGCTAAACGCGGGGAAACAGGGGAGCAGAAAAAGATCGGCGATCGGGCGCCGGCAGCGATGGACGGGGTGCCACAGCGTTCGCAGGTTGACGACCGGGTCGGGCAGGTCGGGCGGAAGCTTACTCTGGTCCTGACGCAAATCGGCGGCATGTGCCAGCACTCGCTTCAGTCCCTCGATCGAAAGAGCGAGCGTGGCGATGTCGTTATGGTCGAGGACGCAGGCGGCGACCAAGGCGCGCAGCGCCTCGCCGCCCCGATTGGCGAGGTAGGGAATCTCGCGAGCGAGGTACTCCGGCATCTCGTCGAAGGTCCAGCCGAAGCGTTCGAGCCAGCGCGCGACCCACTCGAGACGGCTGCTGGTGCTGGCGGCGGACCTGGTCGGCGATGATCCGGTCCTGCCGGGTCGCCCCGATGTAGTCGAGGTCGACCTCCATGAGCGACTGCGCGGCCATGCCCGCCGGCGCCGTCGGCAGCGGCAGCCCCAGGTATTCGACGTCGAACCGGGCGCGCAGCCAGAGCGATCCCATGAATACAGGCTTGCGCATGCGGTGAATCTTGCGCAAGGCCGCCCAGTACGTGTCGGAGGGAACGACCACGCGGCGGTCGACCTGGGGATGAAGGATCTCACGGACGACGTGGTAGACGCTATGCACGGCCAGTCGAGCGCCCGAGCGAAGCCTGCTGCCACGTGAAAGGGCAAGAGAACGATCCGGCCGCCGGCCAGGTAGTTCTCGTAGAGGGCGTATGGGTTGATCGTGCGGGCCGCCAGCGGGAGCTCGTGGAGCGGGAAAGCTGCGAAATGCGCGGCGGACGTTTTGCTGGCGATCGCGGCGCACCAGCTCGGCGACCTGCGGGCCGAATCGGGCCTGGATCTCGGCGATGCGCTCGGGGTCGTCGGCCAGGAAGTCGACCGCGGTGAACTCGACCGTCTCGAGGAACGCGCCGGCTTCACGGCGCGGCGAGCCGTCGGCGGTGGCGCCGGGCCGGCTTGCGCTATTGCTCAAACTTCCTGACTCGAGCGAGCGTGGTTTCGGCCGCGCTGGCTCGGCCGTCATGAGCTCGGGCAGCCAGACCTCTGCCGGGTCGATCTTGAGCCGGTCGGCGAGCCAGGTCTTGAAACTCGCGCCGAACCGACTCGGGCGAGCAGGCCAGGCGATCGACCGGCACGGCGTGGCGGTTGTAGTCGAGAATCAGCAGGGCCGTCTCCTGGACGAGCATCCGCGTGATGTAGTTGAACCAGAGATACGGACCGCCAAAGAGCCCGCCCGCGCGGCTCAGGTCGAGCCGGTCGATCGTGCGCCCCTCGCGCAGCAGGTGCCCCAGGTGGCTGCGCCTCAGGTTGCCGAGCGCCAGGTTGCCCAGGAGCTGAACCGACGCCTTGGTGTCGCTGCGATGCAGCGGCGAGCCGTCGAGGTAATCTTGATAAAGCAGGCGGACGTTGCGCAGGAAGGCCAGCTCGCGGTTCTCGAACCAGCTCACGGCCGTCGTTGCTCGCCGTCGTCGCCGCCGTGGCTTCCCAGGTCGGGCAGGCGGTCGTCGGCCGATCGCAAGCAGCAGCTCGGGGTCGATGACCCGCTCGGCCAGGAACTGGGCGTCCTGGTCGCGGCGCCGCGATTTGAGGTTCTTGGTGTGGGTGGCGAACTGGGCCTCGACCACGCGCTCGCAGAAATCGGCCGACTGGTTGGCGATCTTGCGGAACCACGCGCCCAGGAGCCAGAAGACCAGGCAGATCGCTCCCAGGATGATCACCGGCCAGCCCATCAAGGTCTGGAGCTTGTCGACAACGCCGCGCAGCGGTTTCAGGAAGGCCACGGCGTTGACGATCAGGAACAGCGAAGAGGAAGGCCGAGCCCAGCCAGAGCAGGCGCTTGGCCGGCGTGCGCGTGGCGTTGACGATGGTCGCGCCCAGGCGGTCGAGGAAGACCGGCGGCGACAGGGTCCCGTGCAGGTCGGCGAGGAAGTAGACGACATTCAGGCCGCGCTGGATCAGGTGACCGAGATAGTTGGCGGCGAGCGCGACGGCCTCGGCCGGGCTCTTTTCGCGGTAGGCGACCAGGTTGCGCATCAGGGGCAGCCGGCGGACCAGCGGCAGATCGAGCAGGCGCAGGTAGCGGTCGACGGCAGCCACGAACGACGGCCCCGTCCGGTCGACCAGCCGTTCGGGCGTCATCTGGATCAAGCGCTCGACCACCCGTTCGACCGGGATCTCGCGAGTGAGCGGCTCGCTCGGCCGCTCGGCGATGTCGCCGTCGGGCAGAGCAGTCGATCCGGCACTCGAGGTCGCGAAGGATCCGCGCGGCCAGCTGCCGGCGCTGGTCGCGATCGAGCCGCGCCTCGATCATGCTCCGCCGCATGCTCGAGCTCGCTGCGCAAGGCCACCAGCCGATGCCGGTCGCTCGACTCGGCCTTCTGCGCGTGCACCGGCTCGAACAGGACGATGTTGCGATTCAAGAGCCCGGCCATGCGGTGGACCAGGCGGTCGCTCAACCGCAGCAGGATGAGGCCGACACGCGCCAGCCGAACGACCGGCAATGCCACCCGGATGAACCGCAGGGCCACTCGCCCCAGCCGAAGGAGCGGCCGCAACGGGCCCGCGGGTGATCCCGGCCAGAGCGGTTTCCTCAAGTTGTGCAAGCGCGATCGTATGCGCGATGAAGCCCAACGGGAAGCGACGGCACGAGGTCGATCAGCAGGTGCCGGAAGAAATAGGTGAGCCGGTTAGGCGCCAGCACAAGCTTGACCGCGAACTCGAACAGGAAGACCGAGCAGACCGCCAGGTCGGCCCAGGCGAAGAACTCGTGCTGCCGGACCGAGAGGCCCTGCGGGCTGGCGCGCTCGAGCATGGCTTCAGCCGCGATCAACCCGAAAAGGACGAGGATCAAGACGAGCACGGTCGTTTTCCAGAATCGCGACGAACCGCCGGCCGAAGAGGGTCTCCATGCGCAGGGCCAGCAGCTTTTCTTGCCATTCGGCGCGGACCTGCCTCGACAGCCGCTCGACCCGGCGAGTTTGGTTGTGGATCAGCCTGGATGCGGCACGATCTAAGTCGAGATTCGCGGCCGCTGGGCCGTGATCGCCGTCTGCGGCGCCCTCCTTCGGGCCGGCCGGTCCATTGTCGCGGGTCGCCGGGTCATAGCCCGATATGCGACCGGTCTCGCCGCCTGGGCCGGCATGAGCGACCGGCCGACTCACCGGCTCGCGCGACCAGAGCCGGCACGATCGGGCAAGCCGCTCGAGGTCGTCGCACATGGTTCGCAGCCGATTGACTCCGCGCCGCAGCGGCATGTCCTCGAGGAACGCGATGGTCTCGCCGACCTCGTCCACCGCAGCCTGCACGATCCGCTCGGCGTGCTGCCCGCGGTCATCCGGCGCCATTGCCCCAGCGAGCTCGTCCGCAGCGGCGGCGAGCTCGGCGCGGCGGCCCTCGAGCTGCTGCCGCCAGGTCGCGGGCGCTCGAGCGGCCGGGGTGTCATCTCGCCCGATCGGACCGGCTAATTCCAGATCGGCGACGTGAGCCTCGAGCCGCGAGAGCCCTGAAACGTCGCGCCCACAGCGCTTCGGGGCTCAAGCCCGCGGCGGGCTCGGCGAGCTCGCGGCGAATCCGTCGATCGAGGATGACCGCCTGCATCCGCTCGCAGCCGTCGCGGAGCTGGGCGTCGCGGGCGTCGAGCTTACCGTCGGCCGAGGTCGTCAGCCAGCCGCGCAGCCGGTCGAGCTCGACCTCGAGCCAAGCCGACAAGCGGCGGCGGCGTCTCATCGTCCAAAAACGCGATCACGGCGCTCAGCCATTCGAGGTCGCCGCGCAGGCCTTCGATCGCCAGAGCCTGCTGTAGCGGGCCCGAGCTGCACGCTGGCGAGCACATTGCGGACAGCCGCCGCGCTTCGTCGAGCCATTCCTTGATCCGGCCCGCCACGATGGCGGCGCCAGGGCACTCCGGCGGGAAGATCAGCGATCAAGATCGCGACGCGCTGCTGGAGCTCGGTCAAAAGGCGCGACCACATCGCGGCCGGATGGATGCGCTGGCGTCGCCGGCCAAGTCCGTCGAGCTGGCGCCGCAGGCGCAAGCCGTCGCCGATCGCGTCCAGCAACGCTTCGAGGTCACCGAGGTCGCACCCGGCAGAAACCGCGCACAACCGTCGCGCCTGTTCGCACCACTGCGACGCCTGTTAAGTTCGTCCAACCCAGTGACTCCGTGGTGTCGCCCCGCGGCCGCCCTCGGCCGCGGGCACCGCAGGCCCCGTGCCGGAGTGATCGATCATGGCCCGGCCCAGCGGCTCGAGCGCTGCAGCGATTGTCTCCCTGAGATTTTACCTCCGCCAGCCGCGGAATACCGCCTCTCCAGACTCAGCGCGGCAGGTGCTGGCGGAAGAACCGCAGCCAGTTGCCGTGGAAGATGTCGTCGATCGCCTCGGGCGAATAGCCCCGGCTGCTCGAGGATTGCGCTCGAGCTTTTGCAGGTCGGAGATGCGATCGAGCCCGAGCGGGCGTCTGCTCGGTGCCGAAGCCGCCGTCCAGGTCGCTGCCGATGGCCGCGTGCCGCGCGTTGCCGGCGAGCTGGCAGACGTGGTCGATGTGGTCGGCGACCGCTCTCGAGGCCGACGACCTCGCGCGTGGTCTCGCCCCGGATCCAGCCGGGGGCGAGCATCCAGGCGTCGAGGGCCGCGCCGATGACGGCCCCGCGCTCGATCAGGAGCCTGATCTGCTCGTCGCTGAACTGCCGGCCGTCGGGAACCAGCGCCCGGCAGTTGTTGTGACTGGCCAGCACCGGGCCCGCTGAACAGGTCGAGCGCCTGGAAGAAGCTGGTGTCGGAGAGATGAGTGACGTCGAGGATCATGCCGAGTTGCTCGAATTCCTTGAGGAGCTGGACGCCGTCGGGCGTGAGCGGACCGTCGTCGCCGGTGCCGACGGCGTAGCGGCTCTTGCCGTAGTGCGCCAGGTTCACCGAGCGCAGGCCGAGCTCCCACCAGGCTGCGGCGTGACCGACGTCGACGATCGGGTCGGCCCCTTCCATGGCCAGGATGTAGCCGATCGGCGCGAGCGCGGACTCGTCGGCCCAGCTCGCCCAGTGAGCGTCGAGATCGCCGGCCGTGCGGATCATCCGCAACAGGCCCCGGCGCTCGAGCAGCTCGTAGTAGGCGAGCTGGCCGCGCGCCGTCGCCGAGGCGATCTCCTGGTTGGCGAAGTCGAGGCTCAAGCGGCTGTTGCCGCCGTGGATGCTGCGACCCGACCGGCCGCGCGCCAGCAGCGTCGCCTGACAGACCGCGACGCCGCCCCGGCGCATCTCGGGCAGCGTCGTCGTGGCGCGCCCCCGCGCGGGGTGATCGGTCAAGCCCCGCTCGGCCTGGTTCAAGAGGTCGAGCTCGAGCGTGATGTCGCGATCCCACGACAGGGCGTTCCAGGATAGATCGAGATGTCCGTCGAAGATTCTTTTCATCGGTCAAGTGCCGCGATGCCAGAGTTCACTGCCAGATGACAAGATTGCCATGTTCGCCGTTTCATCCGTCTCGCGCCGTTATGATATACCACGTTCGCCAGCGTCCTCACGATCCGACGCGAGCTGGCCGAAGCTCGACGCCGCCGACGCGATTCACTGTTACCAGCGTCACGGAGGGCAGCCGATGCCGAGCTCGACCGAGACCAATCGCGATCCCGAGCCGGGCAGCGCGGACGGCGGCTGGCTCGACAAGCTGGGCCTGGGCCGCCCCGAGCTCCGCGCCTGGGCGATGTACGACTGGGCCAACTCGGCGATGGTCTGCACGATCATCACGGCCGTTTTCCCGACTATTACTGGAAGGTCGCCTGCGCGGGCATGAAGCCCGAGGAAGCGACGCGCTGGTTCACGCTCGCGACGACCATCGGCATGGTCATCATCGCCGTGATCTCGCCGATTCTCGGCACGATCGCCGACTTCAATGGCGGAAAGAAGCGGATGCTCGGCGGCTTCCTGGCGCTGGGTGTCGTCGGCCGTGGCCGGGATGTTCTTCATCTACCCCGGCTTCTGGATTCTGGCCGTCGGTCCTGTTCATCCTGGCCAATATCGGGGCCAACGGCAGCTTCGTCTTTTACGACGCACTCTTGCCCCACATCGCCCGCGACGACGAGATCGACCGGGTCTCGACGGCCGGCTATGCACTTGGCTATCTCGGCGGCGGATGTCTGCTGGCGCTCAACCTGGCGTGGATCCAGAAGCCCGAATGGTTCGGGCTCCCCGCGGGAGAGAACCTGTCTCCCGCCGACAAGTCGCTCCCGGTGCGGCTGGCGTTCCTGTCGGTCGCGGTCTGGTGGCTGGTCTTTTCGATCCCGCTCTTTCGGCGCGTTCCCGAGCCGCCGGCGGTCGGCGGTGCAGCCGGCCGGCACCGCGGCTGCCGATCCGCGCGGCGATCGATCGCCTGGTCGAGACGGTGCGGTCACTCCGCCGGTACCGCGCAGGCGATTCTTGATGCTGCTCGCGTTTCTGATCTACAACGACGGCATCGGCACGATCATGCGCATGGCCGTCATCTACGGCGACGAGATCGGCATCAAGCCAGGATGTCATGATCGCGGCGATCGTGATCGTGCAGTTCGTCGGAATCCCGTGCGCGTTCCTCTTCGGTTCGCTGGCCGGCGGATCGGCGCCAAGCGCTCGATCGCACTTGGGCTAGTCGGTTATACCGGGCATTTGCATCTTCGGCTACTTCATGAAGACCGGCACGCACTTCCTGATGCTGGCGATCCTGGTGGGCGTGGTGCAGGGGGGCACGCAGGCCCTGAGCCGCTCGCTGTTCGCCAGGCTGATCCCTCGGGACAAGTCGGGCGAGTTTTTCGGGTTCTTCGGAGTCGCCGAGAAGTTCGCCGGCATCTTCGGCCCGGCGATCTTCGGTCTGGTCAACTGGGTGAGCGGCTCGAGCCGCAGTTCGATCTTGTCGGTGATCGCCTTCTTCGTCGTCGGCGGCTTCTCCTGGCGCAGGTCGACGTCGCCGAAGGGCAACGCGTCGCACGCGCCGAAGAGGTGAGCCGAGTTGTCCTGAGCCGCTCATGCCTGGGCACGCCTGCTTGCCTCCAGCGCCGAACGCTGATCACCCACGAGGCCCCGAGGTAGTAGATCGGATAGAGGAGCGAGACCAGCGCCAGCTGGCGCGTCGGCTGCCGGTATCTGCGTGTCGTCGCCGCTCGGCAGCGTCCAGATCACCCAGCAGACCAGCGGGGTCCAGAACGACGCCGGCGATCATGGTCACACGGTTGAGCAATCCGGGCTGCGACGGATAGAGATGCCGGGTCGGCACGAACGTGAGCACCGCCAGCACGATCACGATCACAAGCGGCGAGCCAGCCAGGGATCGACAGGGCATAGAGATAGAACGCCACCAGGTTCCAGAGCGACGGGAACCCGAGGAAAAAGCCGTCGTCGGTCTTGACCTGAACCTGGCAAAAGCCGTAGACGCTGGCCAGGAGCGGCAGGAACAGCCACGCCTCCTGCCCGCTGGGAAGAATCTCGGCGCGCCAGATCAAGAGCAACGGCAGGAACGTGTAGTTCAAGAAGTCGATCATGTCGTCGAGGCGCCGACCGTCGAACCCGGGTACGACTTCCTTGATGCGCACCTTGCGAGCGAGGGTGCCGTCGGTCGAGTCGACGATCGTGGCGACGGCCATCAGCAGGAACGACCAGCGAAACGCGTCGGCGCCGCCTCGACCAGCAAGCACGGCGATCAACGCCGCCGCCACCAAACCCAACGCCGTGTAGCCGTGCACGCACCAGCCCAGGAATCGTGCCAGCGCAGTCGGGGGCCGCAGCTCACGCGGTTGAGCCGGCTTCCGCCGCTTTCGCACCCCTAGCTTGACCATGGCACCCGGCCTCTTTCCTTTCCGATGCGTCGAAGGCCCCGCGCACCTTGATTGTGCAACGTGTTATTCCGCGGCACCGGGGGCGAGCTGGCCGTGGCCGATCCACTCGGCATTGATCACCGCCCTTGGCGCAGCCAACGACACGCCCTGCGGAGGCTCGACGGCACGATGTTCGGCCAGGATTCCCCTGCGCTTGCGCTGGATGCACAGATAGTAGACCGCTCCCGAACCGACCAGTGCGAGCGTCGCCAGCGGCGCGGCAAAGCGGCCCCAAAGGCTTGCGCCGTAGATCTCCGGCGCGGCCAGCCGATGTTGATCACGACAAATAGCCCCCAGACGACCGCGAAAAGGTTGATGAAGAGCCCCCATCGGCCCAGCGAAAAGTATGGGTTGCCCGGTCGAGCGTCTGGCGCCGACGCCCGACGGGCTCGGCTGCGCGTCGCAGTCGGCGGCCAAGAGCAGCGGAACCGTCACGAACAGGTACGCCAGGTTGGCCCAGACGATCGCGACCGAGCACAGAGTCTCGATCACGTTGGGCAGGTTGACGTTCACGACCAGGAATGCGACGGCGGCGCGCCGACCACGATCGCGGGCAATACGGGGGCCTTGGTCCTTCCCTGCACCCGGGCGAGGGCGTGGGCGCACGGCAGGTTGTTGTCGCGGGCCATCGCGAACATCAGCCGGACCGGCCGCGGCCTGCACGGCCACGGCACACACGAAGACGGCGAAGATGACCTCGACGAGCAAACAGGTGCCGAGCATCGGCCCGAGCACGTCCTTGACGAGAAACGGCAGTCCGCCGGCGATGCTCGCCCAGCTCGGGCTGACTCGGGTCGCTGACGGCGAGGATGCCGAAGAGCATCAGCAGGCCGCCCGCCGCGGCGGCGGCGGCCAGGGCCTGCAGGATCGCCCAGGGGGCTCGCCGGCGCGGCTCGGCGGTCTCTTCGGCGAGCGCGCCGGCCGTGTCGAACCCGTAGAGGACGTATGACGCCATGAGCGACGCGGCCAGGAATGGGCCCAGGTACCCTAGGCGCTGGCCCTCGCCGCGGCCGTGCGTCTCGAAAAAGCACGGCGGGCCCGCGGCGGATGCTCGGCGGCAAGAAGGCCGATCAAGAGCGCCACCCCCACGAGCTCGGCGATCACGCCGACATTGTTGATCCGCGCCATCAGCCGCACGCCCAACCGAGTTGATCAGCGGTCGTGAGCCCGATCAGCACGCAGCCCAGGAGCACGGCGTTCTCGGCGCTATCGGCCGGGACCGCGCGATCGCCGATCAACTGAAAAACCGGCGCAATCTGCGGCAGCGTCGCCTGCAAGGCGAGGGCGACGGCGGCCAGGCTGATGACCGAGCCGCACAGATAGACCCAGCCGGCCATCCAGCCGACTCCGCGCGAGCTCGATCCGCCGCGACCACTGATAGATGCCGCCCGAGAGCGGATAGCGGGCCGCCAGCTCGGCAAAGCAAAGCGCCACGGTCAACTGGCCCAGGAAGACCAGCGGCCACGTCCAGAAGAACGCCGGCCCTCCCGCGCCATAGCCCACGTAGAAACATCTGGAACACGCCGGTCAGGATCGAGATGTACGAGAATCCGGCGGCGAACGACGAGAAGCTGCCCAGCGTCCGGTCAAGCACTTGCTTGTAGCCGAACGCCGCCAGGTCTCCGATGTCGTCGGCCGCACGCTCTCGCACGGGCTCATCCCCTCGGCAACGTCACTGCCAGCGCCCTCGAGCACGGCGACGCGAGCGATCGCCGCCGATCACGAACGCTTCGATGCCAGATAGATGCCCCATTTCATGTCGCCGGCCTGGCAGAAGCCGCACCTTCATCGCCCAGCGGTCGACCAGGTATTTGAGGTCGTCTTCGGAGAACGAGGCCAGGAACTCGCCGCGGTGGGCGACCAGCCGGTGTGGCCTCGCTCTCGAGGATCTCGATGAACTGCGCGGTCGCGTCGTCGACCACGACGTCGACGAACCCGGCGTCCTCGAGCAGCCGGCCGTAGTCGCGCGGCTCGATGACGTGATAGCCGGTCTTCTCGATGTACGCTCAAACTCGGGCGACCCCGGCGTCTTGCCCCGAGCGTAGTCGGTGATCACCAGCCGGCCGCCAGGTGCCAGCAGCGGAATAGAGCCGCGAAAAGAGCCGCGGCTTGTCGGGGATGTGCATGAACGCGTCGCGGCTCCAGATGATGTCGAACGGCTCGGGGAACGTGCGCCTCGAGGACGTCACCGAGCATGAACGTGACCGAGTCGCTCAGCTTGCGCTTCGCCACACGGTCGAGGGCGATGGCGACCATCTCTTCGGCCAGATCGATGCCGGTCACCTTGGCGCCGTAGGTCTTGGCAAGGTGAAAGGCGGCCCCGCCGATGCCGCTGCCGACGTCGAGCACGCGCACGCCAGGCCGCAGCGAGCTCCGAGCCGGGCGCACAAGGTCGTCGGTGGTCGCGGCCCCGCCGGTGCTGACGTAGTCGGCGCCGAAGATCATCTCGTAGCGCAAGATCCCGGTGCGGCTGTACTGGCCGTGGTTGTCGAATTTCGGGGCTGCGGCCGGCTCGGCTTGCGTCGTTGTCATGGAACGTCCCGATTCAAGAGTTGACTTTGTTGTGCCGCGCACATTCGCGCGCCGCTGTCGGCGCTGGAATTGAAGCGGCTGAGGATACAAACAACTCGAACCCAATATTATGGGAAGCCCGAAAGATCCTTGTAAACAGCGATCCTTTGGCTTGTCAGGCCCTCCGGCAATGGAATACACTTCGAACGATATCGGACTGTCGGCGCGAGAGTTGGCTCCGAGAGACGTCGAGGGGCTGCCGCCGATCAAGACGATGGCGTTCCAGGAGGGAACAGGAGGGCCGCCGCAGATGTTGCGCCGCACTTTTTTCGGGTTTGCCCTGATCGGGTTGGTCGGCTTTGGCTGCTACGAGGCGACCGAAGCCGCCAAGCCCAAGGACGAGATGCTCGAGCTGTACGGACTGTTTGTCGACGCGGTCGAGAAGGTGCAGGCAAACTATGTGCGCCCGGTCACGCGCCGCGACCTCTTGGAGAGCGCGATCGAGGGGATGCTGCAAAACCTCGACCCGCATTCGTCGTTCTTCAACACGACTCAGCAAAGGGTCTTTCGGCGGCAGATGGAGGGAAGGCTGGAAGGAATCGGCGTTCAGGTCGATTTTAACTTCGAGACGGGTCGCTTGTTTATCGTCGCCCCGATGCCCGGCTCGCCGGCGTATGAGGCGGGCATCCTCGCCGGCGACCAGATCGTCGAGATCGACGGGCAATCGGCCGAGGGCATGACCACCGACCGCGCCGCCGAGGTTCTGCGGGGCCGTCCCGGCACCGAAGTCAAGCTGACCGTGCTGCACGAAGGCTCCGACGAGCCCGACACCGTGAGCATGAGCCGCGCGATCATCGAGCTGCCGAGCGTTCTGGGCGACCACCGCAAGCCCGACGACCAGTGGGATTTCATGCTCGACAAAGAGAAGAAGATCGGCTACGTGCGGATCACCACCTTCATGCAGAACACGGCCGATGAGCTGAAACGGGCGCTCGAACAGCTCAAGGAAGAAGGGGCGGCGGGCCTGATCATCGACCTTCGCGACAACCCCGGCGGCATGCTGAGCTCGGTGGTGGAGATCTGCGACCTCTTCCTGGCCAATGGCGAGATCGTCAGCACCAAGGGACGGAACACCCTCCCCAAGCGGTACGACGCCCACAAGGACAGCCCCTATGAAGACCTCCCGCTGGTCGTGCTCGTCAATCAGTTTTCCGCGTCAGCCTCGGAGATTTTCGCGGCGGCCATGCAAGACCATAAACGGGCGGCTGTGATCGGCCAGCGCTCGTACGGCAAGGGATCTGTCCAGAATCTGATCGAGCTTGAAGGGGGCAACAGTGTGCTCAAGTTGACGGTCGCCAGCTATTACCGGCCCTCGGGCGAAAACATTCACCGCTTCAAGAATGCCAAGCCCAGCGATAAATGGGGCGTCTCGCCCGACTCTGGGCTGGAGGTGAAGCTTTCGTACAACGATTTCGTGCGTTGGTTCGAAGGTCGTCGCGCTCGCGACGTGGAGTCGTCGGCCAAGGGGCACCGCAAGGCGCCGGTTGCGAAGGCCGAGACCGCGAAAGCAAAGGAGGCGACCGCTGCCGACAAACCGCGGGACAACCAGACAACCAAGGGCGAGGAACGAAAGGACCAGACGAAAGCCAAGTCGAGCGTGCGGCAAAGGGCGTTTGTCGACAAACAGCTCGACAAGGCGCTCGAGGTGATCCGCGCCAGAATCGCCGAGGCGAAGACCAAGGCCGCGTAAGCGCAGGCTGCGAGCCCTTCGGCGTGCTACGCTCGCCGCCCGCCTGTGCCGATGGTGCGAGCGCATGTCACCCGAACACGACAGCTTGTTCCTCCTGTCCATCGAGACGACCTGCGACGAAACAGCGGCGGCGGTTCTCGAAGGGCCGCGGCCGCCGCGAACCGGAGTGCCGCGCATTCGATCGAGCGTCGTGGCCTCGCAGGTCGGTCTGCACCAGCGCTACGGCGGCGTGGTGCCCGAGATCGCTTCGCGCGCGCACCTCCGGCAACTGCTGCCGATGATCGACGAAGCCCTGCGCCGCTCTGATGTCACGCTGCAAGAGGTCGGCGCGGTCGCAGTCGCGACCCGCCCCGGGCTCGTCGGCGCGCTGGTCGTCGGTCTCACTGCGGCCAAGGCACTGGCACTGGCGCTCGACGTTCCCTTGATCGCCGTTGACCATCTCGAAGGCCATCTCTACGCCTGCCAGCTCGCCTATCCCGACCAAGACGTTTATCCCTGTATCGGGCTCGTCGTCTCGGGAGGCCACACCAGCCTCTACCTCTGCCACGGGCCGCTCGCGTGCCAGTTCCTGGGAGGAACCACCGACGATGCGGCCGGCGAGGCCTTTGACAAGGTCGCGAGCCTTCTCAACCTGGGATATCCCGGCGGACCGGAAATCGAGCGCGCGGCCCAGGGCGGCAATCCCCGGGCGTTCTCATTTCCGCGCGCGTTCCGGCACGACGAGCGGCTGCTTTTGAGCTTTTCGGGACTCAAGACGGCGGTGCTCTATGCGCTGCGCGGGCCGAACGCGCAACAACCGCCCGGCCCGATCGAGCCGAGCGTGGTTCGCGACCTGGCTGCCAGCTTTCAAGAGGCGGTCGTCGACGTGATCGCGTCCAAGGCGCGGCAGGCGCCCTGGCAGACCGGGCTCAAGCGGCTCTGCGTCGGCGGCGGCGTTGCGGCGAACTCGCGGTTTCGCGCGGCCCTCGCCCAGATGGCGACTGACATGAAAGTCGAGTTGTTCATTCCTCCACTCGCGCTTTGCACCGACAACGCCGCAATGGGCGGCATCGCACTGGTGAAGCTCGCCGCCGGACAAATCGCAGACCTCGAGATCGACGTCGAGCCGGGGCTCGTCCGCCCTGGACGTGACGCGTAACGACCTTCAAGGCCCCAGGGCGCGCGTCGGCTTTGGTGCCGGTGCAAGTTCGTGTAGCACGCGAAGTCGAATTTGATTAGGCTACGTCCTTTCCGCTACTCCCGGCAGACTCGCCTGACAGAGATGCCTACCTCAACTTACCGGGTTCCATTTCATGCCGTGTCTCATCGACGCGTCGGCCAGGGTTGATTCTCGTGCACGAGTGGCTGAAGATGCGATGATCGGGCCCGGCTGCGTGATCGGGCCGGATGTGGAGATCGGACGGGGTACCCACCTGCTCAGTCACGTCTGCTTGAGCGGGGTGATCAAACTCGGTGAACACAACAGGGTGGGCTCGTTCGTGGCCATCGGGGGTGAGCCGCAGGACCTCACATACTGGGGCACAGCAACGCGGGTGGAGATTGGCGACCACAACACGATCGGTGAGCGGGTGACCATCCACCGCGCCTCGGAGAAGGAGGACGGCGTCACCTCTATCGGCAACGGCAACCGCTTTCTCACCGGCGCGCACATCGCCCACGATTGCAAGCTCAGCGACCGGATCACGATCGAGGCCGGATCGATGCTCGGCGGCCACGTTCACGTTGAGTCAGACGCGACGATCCGTGAAAAAGTGGGCGTCCATCAATTTGTGACGATCGGCGCCGAGAGTTACATCGGCGGCCATTCCAAGATCACTCAAGATATCCCGCCCTACATGCGGGTTGAGGGCAACCCGCCGATCGTCCGCGGCTTGAACGGTCAGAGGCTGAAACAGCGGGGCCTGAGCGGCAAGGGCTTGGGCGCCATTCGAGAGGCGCACCGACTCTTTTACGTGGTCAAGATGCCCCTCGAGAAAGCGGCGACCCTTCTCGATGAGCAGAACCTTCTCACCCGCGAGGTCCTGCACCTGCTCAAATTCTTGGAATGTCAGCACGACGGCCGGCTGGGTCGAGCCCGCGACCGCCGCCTCGGGGCCGACGTCTGACGCCGCGATCCGTCGTGCCGACAACCTCGCTTGTGATGACCGTTTTCTTTTGCTGTGGCACCGCCGGGCACAGCGCGTCACCAAGCGCAACGCTCAATCTAGACGGTGTAGGTTCCGAAAATGTCGTCATCGCTCGTCGACGCGTAGTCGAAAACCACATCGGAGGGCGCGCTGAGCGTCACGCCGGCACCTGTGCCGATCTAGAGGCCACCGCCGACGCCTTGGCCGCTGGCGCCGCCCGTGCCGGCAGCGCCACCCAGCGCGCCGCTGAAAACGATCTTGATTGCGGGCTGAAAGTTGGAAGAGGCTCAGCGGGCGCCTCACGCGTCCTCCTCGCTCGAACCACAGTGCGAAAACGGGGAATCAATTACCCAAGCGTTCTCGAAAATGATCTTCTAACCGTTTACCGGCCCCTAACTTGACCGACGTGATCGGATGGCGTACCATCCCTGCATGGAGTGACAGATCCTCCCTCGCGACGCCGGGTTACAGCGGGCGATCAAAGGCGTGCCTTGCGATAGTTTGGCTCCATGGGGGGCAACGGTGGCGGCGCAAGACGGCCAGAACGAGGTCACTTGCATCCTGTCGGCCATCGAACAGGGCGACACTCACGCCGCCGACCAGCTTTTGCCATTGGTCTACGACGAGCTCCGTAAG
The DNA here is from genome assembly GCA_963830625.1 of uncultured Isosphaeraceae bacterium. Lineage (GTDB taxonomy): Bacteria > Planctomycetota > Planctomycetia > Isosphaerales > Isosphaeraceae > CAWHMZ01. Next base: position 250,928 of record CAWHMZ010000026.1, read on the forward strand.
CTCGCGGCCTGCAAGCTCGCCCAGGAGCGGCCCAGCCAGACGCTGCAGCCCACGGCGCTGGTGCACGAGGCCTACGTGCGCCTGGTGGACGTTGAAGCGGCCCAGCACTGGAACAGCCGCGGCCACTTCTTTGCGGCCGCGGCCGAAGCGATGCGGCGCATCCTGGTGGAGAACGCGCGCCACAAGCAAAGCCAGAAGGCAGGTGGTCACCGCAAGCGGCTCGACCTCGACGACGTCGAGCCGGAAACTCCCGGCAGCGACGACGACTTGCTCGCGCTCGACGAAGCCCTCGAAAAGCTCGCGCTTCAAGATCCGCGCAAGGCCCAGCTTGTCAAGCTGCGCTTCTTCGCGGGTTTGACTGTCGAGCAGGCGGCGCGGGTGCTCGACATCTCCACCTCCACGGCCGACAATGACTGGGCTTACGCCCGTTGCTGGCTCCGGCTGGAAATGGACGGTCAGAACGACGCCCTCGCGACCTGAGCGCCGGCGAACCAACAAATCCAGGCACGCTTCGGGGAGTCGGCCAGTTCTTTTCGCACTGTATCAAGGGAGCGGCGACCAGCGGCGCCGTGCCATCCAGGTGCGCCACAATGCCCGCGTTGTCCGAAGAAGAAATCTTCAATACCGCCCGACGGATCGAAGCGCCAGAGGAGCGCCGTCTCTATCTTGAGCAGTCGTGCGGTTCCGACGACGCCCTGCGCGGGCGGGTCGACGCCTTGCTGCACGTGCACGACCTTGATCGGAGCTTCCTGCAAGACCCGGCCGAGGCGTTAGCCGTCACGGCCGACGGATTGCAACGGCTCGGTGGCTATCGCATCGAGCACGAGCTGGGGCGTGGCGGCATGGGCGTCGTCTACCGCGCGTTCGACGAAAAGCGTGGCGTGACGGTCGCCCTCAAGACCCTCAAGCGCGCCGATTCCACGGCGATCCTCCGTTTCAAGCAAGAGTTCCGCGCCTTGGCCGACGTGCCGCATCCCAACTTGGTCGCGCTCCGCGAGCTGGCTACCGACGGCCCGATCTGGTTCTTCACCATGGAGTTCATCGAGGGGGTCGATTTTCTGCGCTTCGTGCTCTCGGCGACCGATGCGCCGGCCGCGGTCGTCGAGACGACCGAGGCTCGGCGAACACCGATTCCATCGTTTGCCGGGGGTCCAGCATCGACTACAGATGCGATCGGCAACAGTGATTCCTTGGACGCGAAACGGCAGAGGACGGGCCCCCGCGTGCCACCAGATCGGCGACGCAGCGTATCCCCGGCGGCGCTGGGCCGGTTGCGAATGGCGCTACGGCAACTGGCCGAGGGGGTCGCGTTCCTCCATCAGGCGGGCAAGCTCCATCGCGACCTGAAACCCTCGAACGTGCTGGTGACCAGTCAGGGGCGTCTCGTGATTCTTGACTTTGGGCTCGCGGCCGACATGGAGGCGTCGGGGCTGCACCAGAGCGTGATGCCATACGTACTCGGCACCAGCTCCTACATGGCCCCGGAACAAGCAGCAGGTCTGCCAGTCTCCCCGGCAAGCGACTGGTATAGCCTGGGCTCGATGCTCTACCAAGCGCTCACCGGCCACACCCCGTTTCTGGGCTCACCCGGCGACATGCTGCGCGACAAGCAAGAGTTCGAGCCGCTCGCTCCGTGCGAGGTGGTGAGCGGAGTTCCCGACGACCTGAACGCGCTGTGTGTCGACCTGCTCCGACGCAAACCCGAGGCGCGGCCCACCGGCCGCGACGTGCTCTGTCGCCTGGGGAGCTCGACCGGCGAGCCCACGCTCTCCATCCCCTTCCAGTCGCCTGGGCATCTGCGCGGCACCCTTGGTCAGCCGCACAGGAGAACTCGAGTTTCTCGAGCTCGCGCTGGCCGACGTGGGCCGAGGGCAAACCGTGGCCCTCTACATCCACGGCCCTTCGGGTGTCGGCAAGTCCGCGCTGGTCCGGCACTTCCTCGACAATCTCGTCGCCCGCGAAGAGGCCATTGTCCTCTCAGGCAGGTGCTACGAGCAGGAGTCGGTGCCCTACAAGGCGCTCGACAGCATCGTTGATGCTTTGAGCCAATACTTGAAGCAATTACCGCTCTGGGAAGCGCAGGCGCTCCTCCCCAACGACATCCGATCGCTGGTCCGCGTCTTCCCCGTGCTGCGGGAAGCCGAAGCCATGGCGATGGCGTCGCAGCTCGCCGCCGCCGTTCCAGACCCGCAGGAGCTGCGGCGTCGCGCCTTCCGCGCTCTGCGTGAGCTTCTGGTTCGCCTGGGAGATCGCCGTCCGCTGGTTCTGGCGATCGATGATCTGCAATGGGGTGACTCCGACAGCGCGGTTCTTCTCTCAGAGCTTCTTCAGCCACCGAGCGCGCCGCGGCTCCTGCTTTTGGGCTGCTACCGCAGCGACGATGCGGCGAAAAGCCCGCTCTTGAGAGCACTCAAGAAGGCCCACGAAGGGAAAGGCCCCGGCCTCGACCGTCGGGTGCTGGCGCTGGCGCCGCTTGGGCCCGCCGACGCCGCGGGCCTGGCGCTCTCCCTCCTCGGCAGCCAGGATCAGGCAGATTGCGCCCACGCCACGGCCATCGCCCGCGAGTCGGGGGGTAACCCGTTCTTCATCACCGAACTCGTGCGCTTCGTCCAGGCCGATTCGGGCCTCTTGCATCAGCTGCCGGCGGCCAATGAGCTGGCCTTCGACGAGATGCTCTGGGCGCGCGTTCGGCGCTTGCCAGAGGAGGCGCGGCGCCTTCTGGAGGTCGTCGCCGTCTCGGGCCGTCCGCTCGGCCAGGCCGATGCGTCGCGGGCCGCCCTTCTGGACGCCAGCGAGCAAAAGGCGCTACCCCTCTTACGTTCCGGCCGGCTGATCCGCAGCACCGGCCCGGCGGAGCACGACGAGATCGAGACTTACCACGACCGAGTCCGCGAAGCTGTGGTTGCCCATATCCCACCGGCGGCGCTCGAGGGCCACCACCGGAGCCTCGCGCAGGTGCTCGAGTCGTCGGGCCGATCCGATGCCGAGGTCCTGGCCGTCCACTTCCACGGCTGCCGGGAACACGAGCGCGCGGGGATGTATTACGCGCAGGCGGCCGCGCAGGCGACGGAGGCCCTGGCCTTCGACCGCGCCGCCAAGCTGTACCGCCTGGCCCTGGAGCTGCGACCGGGAGATGAAGCCGAAGCACGCCGGCTCAGGGTGGGCCTGGCGGATGCCCTCGCAAACGCCGGGCGCGGACCCGAGGCGGCGCGGGAATACCTCGCCGCAGTCGCCGGGGCCACGGTCGCCGAAACGCTCGAGCGCCGGCGGTGCGCCGCCATACAATACTTAATCAGCGGTCACATCGACGAGGGACTGGCGCAGCTCGGTGCGGTCCTGAAAGCGGTCGGCATGTCCCTTCCCGCCACACCCCGGCGCGCCCTCCTGTCCCTGATCCTGAATCGGATCAAGATCCGCTTGCGTGGGCTCCATTTTCGCCCGCGCGACGCCAGCCAGATCTGCGCGGAGGACCTGACCCGGATCGACGTCTGCTGGGCGGCGGCTAGCGGCATTTCGATTGTCGATCCGATCCTCGGGGGTGACTTTCAGGCACGCGGTCTGTTGCTGGCACTGCGTGCGGGCGACCTCTATCGGATCGGCCGGGCCCTGTGCTTCGAAGCAGGCCACGCCGCAGCCGCGGGCGGACGCGGCGAGCGCCGCGCCGCCAATCTCATTCGAGCGGCTGGGCAGATCGCGCACCAGCTCGACAACCCCCACCTCCGGGGCGGGGTCTTCCTTGCGCAGGGGATGTTGGCGTTTCTGACTGGGCAGTGGAAGCGGGCGGGCGAGCTTCACGAACAGGCCGGAGTCGTCTTCCGCACGAGTTGCACCGGACTCACCTTCGAACTCGATTGGACGATTGCTTTTTCCCTCTGGTCGCTCCAGTTCCGCGGAGAGCTCGCCGAATTGGGCCGCCAGTGGCCAGTCGCCCTCAAAGAGGCATTGGAGCGGGGTGACCGCCACATGGTCACGGTCCTGAACACGATGCTCATGTCGACGCTCCGCCTCGCCGCGGACGACCCGGAGGGGGCTCTTGAAGAGTTGCGGCAGGCCCTGGACCATTGGACGCAGCAAGGATTTCATCTCCAGCACAACGAGTGGTGCTGCGCCCAGGTTCAGACCATGCTGTACCATGGGGATGGCCAGGGCGCCTGGACCTTCCTCACGACGCGCTACGCGCCGCAGCTCTTCCGATCGCACCGGATGCGCCTCCAAAGGACCAGGGTCTTCTTTTACGAGACACGGCGCGCTGCGCGCTCGCGGCAGCCTTGGGCGCCACCGCCCCCGGCCCGCTCTTGCGCTCCGCCGAGCGCGACGCGCGGCGGCTCGAGCGCGAGGGGATGGCGTGGTCGAGGGCGCTGGCGCTCCCCATCCGCGCCGGGGTTGCCGCCGCGCGCGGCGACAGGTCAAAAGCAGCGACCCTGTTGGCCGAGGCGGTGAAACAGCTCGAAGCTGTCGACATGAACCTGTACGCCGCCGCGTCGCGGCGTCGGCTAGGCGAAATCCTCGGGGGAGATGAGGGTCGAGCACATGTCGACCGGGCCGATTCGTGGATGATCGAGCAGAAGATCCAGAACCCAGCCCGCATGGCGGATGTGTTCGCGCCCGTTGTTCCGTGACTGACGGCAAGCGGGTCAAAGCGTGGAATAAGCCCGATCAGGCCGCCCAATGGAGGGCGAAGCTCGGCATGCGCGGCCTGCCCGCCGACGTTTTCGCCCCGCCGTGAACCGAGCGTCCGGCGACAGTTGCACCAGCACTACGCCCGCCACTCAAGCCGGCCGCCGAGGGCGCGGTTGGGGTTGAGGCGGTCGGTTGCCCGGCTCCCGATAAGCCCGTTGCTGGGCATCGAGCGACTGCCGGCGGTCCAGCGCGTGAAGCTGACCGGCCGGAATCGCATGGCGCGTATTGTCACCAATCACCGTGTGAGGTCGCGGATACAATTTCTTCATGGGAATGGCAGCGGGTTGTGCGTCTCCGCGAGCTGACCGCGCGGAGACAAAAACGTTTTGCTTTACACGCGTCCCTGCCCATAATGTCCGTGTAGATCACCCGGTCTTTGTCTTTTGTCGATCTTCTCAGGAAGCATATTGCGGCCGATGGCGTCGGTTTGGCCGGGCCGGTACTTGTAACTGATTGAACCTCACTGATGAAACCATCAAACAATTGGAATGGTATTCGCGGTATCGTCCTCGACGCGGTGGGGACTTTAATCCGGCCGGTCCCGTCGGTGGCGGAGGCCTACACGGCGGCCGCGGCGCGGCAGAGGGGTCGGCTCTGGACCCCGACGAAGTGCGCCGGCGCTTTCACATTCACTTTCGAACGGATGACGTGCACGCCGAGCGAGGTCTGCTGTCGACTGACGAGGCGACCGAGCGCCGACGGTGGCGAAAGATCGTGGCGGGAGTGTTGCCCGAGATTCCCGGCTCGATCGGGCATTTGACGAGCTGTGGGACCACTTCGGCCGCGCCGAGTCGTGGCGCTGCTTCCCCGATGTGCCGCCGACGCTCGACGCTTTTGGAGCAATGGGGATTGCGCTGTGCGTCGGGCTCAAACTTCGACGGCCGGCTGCGCGGAGTTGTTCGAGGGCTGCCGCGAGCTGAGCGCTTGGGCTGATTCGCTCGTCATTTCGTCGGAAGTTGGTTTCAGAAAACCACATCCGATGTTTTTTCAGGCGGCATGCGCACATCTCGGCCTTGCCGCCGAGCACGTGCTCTGCGTGGGTGACGACCTTGAAAACGACGTCCGCGGGGCGATTCGGGCGGGGCTTCACGGACTGTTGCTGGATCGCAGCGACTGCCAGGATGGGTGATTTACCGTGTGTGCCGAACCTGACGGCACTTGTGGAGGCGGAAGCGGCCGACGTGAAGTGCGACGGGCGTTCTGACGATCGATCAGTTGTCAGTGAAGCGCGGTGAGCAGTCGATCGTCGGCGACTCGGCTTGCCCGCCGGGCCGACATGGATTAGCATTCAGCCCGGCAAGGAAGGCCACCACGTCGGCGGTTCGGCGCGATTGCGCTGGCCGAACCGGGATCGGACCGAGCACGATCGCCCGTCAAAGGCGGCAGCCCGGTTCTGGTTTACTCCTTTCACGGAAGAAAGGAAATCGCCCGTGGTCGCAACGGTGGAACAACTTGCGGCATTGGTTCGAGGGCGGCTGGTCGGCGACGGCAGCGTGCCGATCCAATCGGCGCGGCCGGTCGGCGAGGCTGGTCCGGGTGACATCACGTTCATCGAGAGCGAGCGGTTCGCCAAGCTTCTGCGGACATCGCCGGCGTCGGCGGCGATCGTCGGCCCGCACTTCGACATCGGCCGGACCGACGTCGGGCAAGGCCTGGCGGTCATCGAGGTCGATGATCCGATGACGGCCTTTCTGGCCGTTCGCACCCACTTGACCGGCAAGGAGAAGCCGCGCTGGACGGGCATTCACCCGCAGGCGTGCGTCGCGGCGACGGCCCGGATCGGCAACGACGTGGCGGTTTACCCGTTTGTCTACGTGGGCGACGGCGCCGTCATCGGCGACGGCACGACCCTCTACCCCGGCGTCGTGATCGGCGACGGCTGCACGCTCGGCCGCGACTGCGTCATTCATCCCAACGCGGTGCTATACGAAAACGTGACGCTCGGCGATCGGGTGGAGATCCACGCCGGGAGCGTGCTCGGCGGTGATGGCTTCGGCTACCGGCAGTCGGACGGCCGGCACGTGAAGATCCCGCACACGGGCCGGCTCGAGATCGAAAACGACGTCGAGGTCGGGTCGAACTGCACGATCGATCGAGCGACGTTCGAGACGACGCGGATCGGCGAGGGCACGAAGATCGACAACCTGGTGATGATCGGCCACAACAACCAGATCGGCCGTCACAACTTGCTCTGCGGCCAGGTGGGCATCGCCGGGAGCTGCAAGACCGGCGACTACGTGGTGATGGCCGGCCAGGCGGGAATCAAGGACAACACGCAGATCGGCAGCGGCGTGATCGTGGGTGCGCAGGCGGGCGTGCATCGCAACATCCCCGACGGGCAGAACGTGCTGGGCTCGCCGGCGATCCCGGTCCGGGAACAGCGGCGGCTCTTTCAGATGATCGCGCGATTGCCGGAAATGCACCGCCAGCTCCGCGAGCTGGCCGCGCAGTTGCGCGGCTGGTGGCGGCGGCTCGGCGTTCGCAGTCGGAGGAGCGGCCGGATCGGGCGGTGGCGCCGAAGCCGATTCGTCCGCGGCGGGCGGACGAGCCGGCCGAGCGAGTGACGTGCTCAGGACGCGGTGAGCGCGGCTGCGATCGAGGAGCGATCGCACCGTGAGCTGGATCGGCTCTCAAGTCAACGACCGACCGGCCGCGGGTCCGCGCGGGCAGAGCGATCGGCCTCTTGGCGGGGAGCGGGCGGTTCCCGATCTTGTTTGCCGAGGCGGCGCGGCGACAGGGCCTCGCGGTCGCGTGCGTCGGCATCAAGTACGAGGCGCCCGACGAGCTGCGCGAGCTCTGCGCGTCGTTTCAAGCTGGTCGGGGTCGCCCGGCTGGGCGCGATGATCCGCGGGTTTCGCCGGCAGGGCGTCGAGCGGATCGTGATGGCGGGCAAGGTCACCAAGAACGTGATCTACACGCCGTGGCGGATGCGTCCAGCTCTGGCCCGACCTGCGAACGGTCACGTGGTGGTACCGCCGCAACCGGCTCGATAATCGCGACGACAGTCTGCTGCTCGAGCATCATCGCCGAGTTCGAGCGCGACGGGATGACGTTTGCCTCGGCCCTGGACTTTTGCCCGGAGCTTCTCGTGAAAGAAGGGATACTGACTCGCCGCGCGTCCGACGGCGAGCGAAGCGCGAGGACATCGAGTTCGGCTGGTTGATGGCCAAGGAGATGGGCCGGCTCGACGTGGGCCAATCGGTGGCGGTCAAGGAAAAGGCCACGCTGGCCGTCGAGGCCATCGAGGGAACCGACCGGTGCATCGAGCGGGCCGGCCAGTTGTGCCGCGCGGGCGGCTGGACGCTGGTCAAGGTCGCCAAGCCCCAGCAAGACATGCGGTTCGACGTGCCGACGATCGGCGTGACGACCATCGAAAACCTGCGGAAGGCGCGGCGCCCGGGTGCTGGCGATCGAGGCCGGCAAGACGATCCTGCTCGACGAGGCCGACGTCGTCGCGCTGGCCGACCGCTACGGCCTGTCGATCGTGCGCGATTGAATCGAGCGGCCGAGCGACTCGTCTGCTTGACGCGGCTCGCGACGCGTCAGGGCTCGTCGGACGGTCGCGTCGGCGGATGAGCGGGCGAGCGGGTCGACGCCGGCAGCCCGGGCGGGGCCGGCGCGGAGCTCGGGGGCACGGCGATTGGGCTCGGGCCGGGCGATCGGAGAGTCGGGGCGGGCGCGCAAGCTCGAGCCGGCGCCGCGGCAGGCGTGTCGGGACGTCCGGCCTCGACGGCGCGGACGATGATCTCGGCTGGCGATTTCGAGGCCCAAGCTGTGCGAGTCGAGCACCAGGTCGAAGTTGTGCGGGTCGTTGGGATCGGCACGGTGCATGGTGCGATCGAACTGAGCGCGGCGGCGATCGAGGTCGCGGGCGGCGCGGCGGGCCGTGCGCACCGAGACGCCCATGCGCTCGGCCAGCCGCTGGGCGCGGACCCGCAAGGGCGCGATCACTCGGACGGATCAAGCGTTGTCTCGCGCGGCAGCATGAAGCCGGCTCCGCGGCCGACCAGGATCGACTCGCCGGCGCGGCCGATCGCCTCGATCAGCTTGGCGAGGTGGTCGAGATAGGCCTCCTGGGGCGCGTAATACTCCTCGCGCAGCGGCAGGAGCCAGTCCTGGACCATGCTGGGTGCCTGCTCGTCCAAGGCGCGCACGTCGTCGATCGGCAGCTCCATGCGATGGGCGATGGCTTCGATCAGCTCTTCGTCGTAGACCTTCCAGCCCAGCCGCTGGCCGACCATCCGCGCCAGGGCGCCGGCGCCCGAGCCGGTCTCGCGACTGATGCAGATGTTCTGGAACCGCGCGACCGCGATCGACGACGCCGCGGGCTGGCGCTCTTCTTCGCCCATGCCGAAGAGCCAGCGCACGACCGACTGGGGCCAGCTCTGGATGCTGCCGGCTGAGCCCTCGGCCGCGGGCTTCGTTCGATGACGTCGACGCCGACTGCCACGCCCCCATGCCCGCTCTCCCCGCTGGATGAGACCTGCACGGAACGCCTCCTAGTCTAAAGCCTAGGCCACCAAGAAAAAAGGCTACGCCGCTAACTTCGGTCGAGCGACCGCCAAAGTGGCGCCATCGACTTGCAATGCGACGTCATGCAACCCGGCTCTTCGCTCGAGTGACGATGCCAGCGTCGATGGAGCGTGTAATCCTTACAATCGGCCTGGCGGTGCTTTCTGTTGGCGACGAATTCGGCAGTTTTTCCTCAAGTTTTCGCCAGCGAAAGGTTTGGGAGAGTCACGCGGGCGGCGGCTCGGTCACGGCACGACCTTTGCTTCACGCCGCTCAGTCGTACCGATCGGGCGCCGCGAGGCGATTTCACAGGGCCTTGCGGCCTCAAGAGATCGGTGCGAAGCTCGAGACGGAAGCTGAGCTTTTCGCCCTGTCCATCGAGTCGAGTCGAGTGAAGGAACACCCCATGATGAGAAATCGGCGTCACACGCTCCTCTGGATGAAAGACCTGATCGAGCACCTGTCGCGGTGCCACGACCAGCTCGAGTGGGCCAAGCGATGGAGCCACCCAGGAGTTCTTGGCCGATGCGATGCTTGGCGATCTGAACGAGTGCCAGAAGCTGTGCGAGCAGCTCCGCGACGGCCCAGCGCGCAGCACGAGCCGGTCGCGCCGCGCTGGCTGCGACCTGAGCGTTCTGGCGGCCGCGGGCGACTTCGAGTGGCATCGAGCGCGCGATTCGGTTATGGTTCTTGAGTGACTCGCATTCAAAGATCCCAAGACCGAAGGCCAGGCGGCGGGCCGATGCCGCCGCCAGGATGCAGGCCATGAGCGTCACCGAGCCGCCGACCGATCGCGCGGTTCACCGTAGACTCGCTCGACGTGCTCGTCTTCGAGAACCGCGCGCTCGCGGGCCGGGCGGCCGCCCAGGCAGGTCGCGCAGGCGATCGCCGCCGCCAGCGCGCACGCGGCCACGCCAACGTCGTCTTCGCGGCCGCACCGAGCCAGAACGAGTTTCTGGCCGGCCTCGTGGCCGACGAGCGCGATCGATTGGTCGCGCGTCACGGCCTTTCACATGGACGAATACCTGGGGATCGCGGCCGACCACCCGGCCTCGTTCCGCCGTTACCTGCAGGAGCATCTCTTCGGGCTGGTCGGCCTGCGTCCGGAGCAGGCTCAGGCTGATCCCCGGCGAGCAGATCCGAGCGGCCGCTCGCCACCTGCCTTGCATACGAAGACGTGCTGCGGGCGGCGCCGCCCGATATCGTCTGCGCGGGCATCGGCGAGAACGGTCACCTCGCGTTCAACGACCCGCCGGTCGCCGACTTTCTCGACCCGGTGCTCGTCAAGGTGGTGAAGCTCGACGCTGCCTGCCGCAATCAGCAGGTCAACGACGGCTGCTTCGAGCGACTCGCCGACGTGCCGACTCACGCCTACACGCTGACGATTCCGGCACTGCTCGACGCGCCCGTCGTCTCGGTGGTCGTGCCCGGCGCGCGCAAGGCCAACGCGGTCTTGACGACGCTGCAGGGACCGATCAGCGAGGCCTGTCCGGCGACCGTGCTGCGCCGTCATCCCGGTGCCAAGCTCTACCTCGATCGCGAGGCCGCACGGCTCGTGCTCTGAGAGCCTATTCGCTCGGCCGGCATGTCTGCACTCCAGCTTGCGACCGCGGTCCGCGCGCCGCTAGGCTTCGAATTGCACCTTCGTGTGTCGCTCGAGTTTCCAGACCGATCTTTCCGCGCGTGTGGAGACCACGTCCATGCCCCGTCAACGTTCCGCCCGTCTCTTTTTGGCGGCACTGGCCGCCCCCGCCTTGTTGTTTGCAATGAGCCCGGCGTTCACCCGCCCGCAGGAGCCGGTCAAGGAACCGCCGCTTTCGGGCACCCAGGGCAAGGCGAAGTCAAGCGAGCCGGTGGCGCCGCCGCAAGGCCCGAACCTGAAGACCGCGGAGGAGCGAGCGGCCGCGATCGACACGATGCTCGCCGCTACGATACTCGAGTCCGCAACCGCCGCCGCCGATTCCCGATGATCCGCCTCCGCACGAAGGTGCCTTGATCAGTCTTCCGTACGTCGTCGAGCCGCCCGACCTGATCTTGGTCGAGGTGCTCGAGGCCCTGCCGGGACGGCCAATCTCCGGAGAGCGTCTGGTCAGACCTGACGGCACAATCACTCTGGGGTTCTACGGCGATGTGTACGTCAAGGGCTTGACGCTGCGGTCAGGTGAAGGTCACGATGATCAAGCATCTCCGAGAATTTCTCACCGACGAAACGCTCGGGCTCGAGATTCGCGAGGAGGAAAACCCGTTTGCAGAGCAAAAGCCCAAGCTCGAGAAACCGCCGTTGCCCGCACCTCCCAAGGACGACGGGAACCCGCCGGATCTGAACGATGGCAAGCAAACGCCCAAGCCACGGTCGTCGTCTTTTCAGCGGAGGCTCAAGCGTTCCACGACGTCGCACTCGATCAGCATCCATGCGACTCGCCGACGACCCGATTTCCGTGCGCCGAGTCAAAGCACTTCAAGCGCGCGATGAGCCTAAAGACCAGCAGGCGCCAGCCACAAGGTGCCGATCAATCGGCCTTCCCGCGAAGAAAGGCGGCGGGCCGATCACGATCACGATCCAGGTCGACGGCCAGGATCGCGTCGTCGTGACGCAGCCGGGCCGCTCCAGAGCCTGGGCCGCTCTTGCCAGCGACTGTCGACGAAGGCAATGAGACGTGGACGATCGTCGCTCCGGAGCAAACTGACAGGGTCTTCGTCGACGTCACGGCTTACAACACGAGGAATTACTACGTTCAGGGAGACGTCTTGGTCACCGGTCAGATTGCCCTGCACCGGACAATGAGACGGTCCTCGACGCGCTTGAACTTCGCGGGAGGGCTTTTGCCGAGCGCCGATCCCAAGGACATCCGGCTGGTTCGTCCCGCACGCGGCGGCAAGCCGGCCAAGGTCTACAAGGTCGACCTCGAGGCGATTCAAGAGAAGGGCGACGTCACCGTCGAACTACCAGATCTTTCCCGGCGACCGGCTCGATCGTCGGCCGGAATGAGGTCGTCAAGAGAACCGTCGAGATCGACCGGCTGAAGGCGCCGATCACAGGCCATAACGGGCACGATGCTGCAGGAAGCAGTTCGTGCTGCGTTACCTGCAGTTTGTGACAACCGAAAACCGCGACGAGCTGCTTGAAGGAAATGGTCGATTTCTGGGCGAAGACTGTTTCGCAGCGCGGCGACCTCAAGTTCGACGAGCAGACCTTGCGCGACGCCCTGCTCCGCAAGCTCAAACTGACGCCGCCTCCGCTCTCGGCGCAAGCCTTCGCGATAGCGCGGGCCTTCATTCGGGCAGCGGCTGGCCCTGGGTTTCGGGTGCGAACGGCAGGGCGACCAGCCCGAGCAGAAAGACCGAGCACATCGCGACTGCCGGCGTAGCGCATCGGCTCGTGGAAGCCCGCGAAGACCACGCTGGTGAGCAGTCCCTTGACCGATGGGCCGGCAGCGGCGACCAGCCGGCCCACGTTGTAGCAGAACGACGTGCCGGTGCTGCGCAGCCGGGTCGGGAAGAGCTCGGGGAAATAGATCGCGTAGCCGCCGAAGAGGGAGAGCTGGCAAAAGCCCATGATCGGGATCAGCACGAAGATCTGCCAGAACGTGTCCAGAAACCAGAACGTGACGGCGGTCGCGACCGCGGCCAGCACGAACGAGATCGCAAACGCCGGCCTTCGGCCGATGCGATGGGTGACCCGCGCGAAGGCGTAGATGCCGAGAAACGCGCCGGCATTCTGCATCAGCGACGTGATTCCCTTCCAGAACGTGAGCTTGCCGGCGATTTGCTGTTCCAATAGGCCCTGGCCCTCGGAAGTGCTTGCGAAACACGGCGTCGACCAAGTCGACGCTGAAAAAACCGATGCCCCAGAGCCCGACCACGCCGGCGAAGGCGAGCACCATGCCGACCACCGTGTTGCGCCGCCAGCGCGGATTGCCGAAGAGCTCGGCGAGCGACCCGAGCGCAATGCTGCCGGCGCGAGCTTCAGCCTCTGTGCGGCGGCCTGCCAGCGCTCGGGCTCCTTGAGTCGCAGGAAGATCGGGAATCGCCAGAGCAGCCGGCGCGAGCCCGATCAAGAACATGATTCGCCACGAGCTGCTGATCGAGCCGGCCTCCTCGAGCTTGCCCAGCACGAGGTTGGTGGCGGCCGCCAGCATGTTGCCGACGGCCGAGAGCGCTTGCAGCCACCCCAGCGCAAACGGCCGGGCGCGGTCGGACATGACTTCGGCAACCAGGGCGACGCCGACGGCGAACTGGCCGCCGACGCCCAGTCCGGTCAGGAACCGGTAGAACGCGAAATCCCAGATCCCGAGTCGATAGCGCGCTCAAGCCGGTGAACGCCGAGTAGCACAGGACCGTCAGCATCATGGTCTTGGCGCGGCCGATGCGGTCGCCGAGGATGCCGAAGAAGATCCCGCCCGGTCGCCCATCCGATCATGAAGATCGTGGTCGCATACCCGGCCCAGCGACCAAGTCGCCGCCGCTTGAGGGTCGCCGGGGTCAAGGTGCTTGAGCTCGCGCACCGCCGGCATGCGGGCGAGCGTGAACAACTGCTGGTCCATCGTGTCGAAGAGCCAGCCGAGCGAGGCGACGACGAACACGAACCACTGATATCGCGTCAGTCCCTGCCACCAGGGCCCACCGTCAGGGCTGGCGTCGCGCCGTGGCCGGCGACCGCGTTTTCAAAATGCATCGGACGCATTCTCCGTGGCGTGGCCGGTGCTCGTCGCTAGCGCCCGGCCGTCTTGGCAGCCGGTAGAATGGATCACTCTCTGGCGACGACGGCCAGCGAGCAGCCCGCCCACGATCAAACCATGCCACGACACCCGTCGCAACCGAGCGCTGCCGATTTCTCGTGCCTTGTGCCGGTTGGCACCGGTCGGCGACTTTTGCGATGATTTGCTCAAGCTCCAATCGAGAATTTGCGAACCTTGACTTGAGATCAGGCCGATGCGACTGAACCCTTGGCTGCTTGATCGTCCTCAGGCGGCGCTGGTGCTTCTTCTGGTGGTCGCGGTGGCGGGCCGGATGATGCCGCTGGGCGTGCCCGGCGAATGGGAGTGGCTGCGCGTGCGAGCTGCGCCGCTTCGGCGGGGCGCTGGTGCTGGCAGGGGCCGGCGTGGCGGGCTTCGCCGGGTTCGTCGCGCTGGGAATGCGGTCGCTCGCGAAGACGCGGTCGCGCGCGATCGAGGCGGCGTGGGTGCGGGGCTGGCGATCGCGGCGGCGGCAGTTCAGGTCGCGGTTCCCACGGGTGCCGCACCCGGCTATGACCTGGCGAAATGGGCCGCCGTGAATTATCTGCCCGGCTCGACGGGTTACTTCCAGATCGCCCGCGAGCAGGCGGCCGGCGATCCTTGGCGGTTCCTGGCCGAGTATCCGCAGTGGATTCGCCGCCAGGATTCGCTGCACATCGGCACGCATCCGCCGGGCCTGATCGTCGCGCAGTGCGTGTTGCTCTCGATGATGGAGCGCCATCCGGCCTTGGCCGCGCGCTTGTTGAATCACATGCCGGCGACGGTCGAGGCCGGATTTCGCGCGTTCGGCGGCAACGACCCGCATCCGCTGTCGCGCAGCCGAGCAGGCGGCGCTCTACGCGACTTCGCTTCTGACGCTGCTGCCTGCGCGGCGACCGTCGTACCGCTCTACCTGCTGGCGCGGGTCGCGCTGCCGGCGCCGGCGGCCTGGGCCGCGGCGGCTCTCTGGCCGCTGGCGCCCGCCGCGAACCTGTTTCAGCCGGTGGCGGATACCGCATACCCTTTCTTGTCGACGTCGGCGCTGGCGCTGGCCGCCTGGGCAACTCGCGGCGACGGCACGCGGAGCGCGACCGCTCGAGCGATGGCTCGCGGCATGCTGGCCGCCGTCGCATCGGGAGTGGTGATGATGGCTGGGCATGGTCTTCACGCTGGCGTTCCTGGCCGTCGGACTGATCGTCGCGCTGCATCGTCGGTTCGAGCCCGACGGTCACCTGGCGGACTCGCGCGACTGTGATCCGGGCATGGGCATCGGTTTCTTCGCTGTGCTGCTTCTGGGCTGGGCCATCATCGGCGCCGACCCGTTCGTGATCGCACGGTGGAACCTGCGCAATCACGCGCGGTTTTACGTCGAGTATCCGCGCAACGTACCGCCTGTGGCTCATGGTGAATCCCGTCGAGCTCTCGATCGCGATCGGGCTGCCGTCGGCGGTGTGGTGCGTGGTCGGGTTGCTCGATCCGCGCAACGTGCCGAGCTCGGCGTGGGCGACTCTCTTGGTGATTGTCTTGCTGGACCTGGTCGGGCGCAACCTGGGCGAAGTGGCGCGACTCTGGATGCTGTTCATGCCGCCGTTTGCTGCTTGCGGCAGGGCTGGGTGGTCACCGAGCTCGGCGCACGACCGTGCAGTTCTCGCCGCCACGACTGCGCTTGCTCGGCCTGCAAACGCTGGCGCTGCAGGCGATGATTCAGGTCGTTTATCCGGTGTGAGTCCGTTGTCGTGAGGACCAATGACCAAGGACTAAGGACGACTAGAGGAAGACGTGCGTGACGCGCACGCCGAGGTCGGTATCGATCATGACGAGCTCGCCGCGGGCGACCAGGCGTCCGCTGGAGGTGAGCTCGACCGGGGCGCGGCTATGACGGTGCAGCTCGACGATGTCGCCCGGCTTCAAGTCGGCGAGCTGGGTGACGGTGAAGTTGACGCGGCCGAGCTCGACGGTGAGCGTGACCGGCACGTCGAGCGGAGCGACCCCTGGCGGCCGGGATCTGGTGGGGCCTGTGATTGACTCATCGGTCGATTCTCACTTTTGGAAGCGACGACGGGGTCTCGGGGGCGGGCTCGTCTTGAAGCCGGCGATTCGACCCGCACGAGCCGGCCGCCCGAGTCGGGGACGAGGCGGCAGGGAATTCGACAGCGACGGCTGCGCCTTCCAGGTCGAGGATCAGGTCGATCGGCCCGGAGGGACTGCCGGCTGTGCCCGCCAGCCGGGTCTCGGTCAGTGGGAGCACGCCGCCGGTGCGCAGGCGGCCCAGTCCCTGGGGTAAGAACACCGTGCCGGCGCACCGCGCGCCACGAGCCTGCCAGCTCACCACGCTTTGCCGAGGACTGGCAGGCCGAGAATGGGTTCGCGCAGAGCCTGGGCCGCGGGGCGGCTGGTGAGTCCAGCCAGAGCTCGACCAAGGACTCGGCGAGCCAGAGGCGGACCGCCGCCACGATGCCGCCGGCGCGCACCGGCCAGCGGATTGTGACGAGCGAGCTCAAGCCCGCCGGATCGAACGGTCGGGCCCGACTCGATCGAGCGACAGGTCGCGGGCCGAGTGGCCAGGCAAAGGCGGCGTCGGCACGCTCCGTCCGCCGCCGCGCAGCTTCTGCGTCGAACGATTCGAGGGCGCGCAAGACCAGAAAGGTCCAGACGCCCCACTCGACCGGGGTGAGCTGAAGACGGCTCTCGCCCAGCGGACGGTCGAACCCGAGCAGGCGGTCGACGATCGCAGTGCGCGAGGGGGACCTCGATGCCGAGGCCCAGGTGGGTCGCCAGCCGCGGCGCGGTGAGTTGGACGACCAGGCTGGGCCGGGCAGTCCCGAGGCGCCCCAGATCACTTCGGGCCGATCGACCGGATCGCTCCGCCGGTTTCCAAGTCGAGCCAGTGCAAGGCAGGAGGGAGCCGGTCGGTCGTTCTCCAGGCGCGCCAGCATGCGCTCGAGTCGCACCTGCCTGCGACGGCAGCCGAGGGAGCCATCCAAAAACCTCGCCCGAGGGGTTGGCCTCGAGACTATCTTGTGGATCTTGGTGCGACACACTTGCCCTCTTGACCCTGCCCCGAGCTCGCGCCGAGGTTTAGTCCGGCGCGCACGGCCTGCCGCGAGCCTCGTCGAGCGGAGGCTCGCTGCCCAGCTTCCCTTCCAGATTGAGCCGTTCCCAGGCCGTCTTCAAGATCGACGATTCTCGGCGTGACAACCACGGCGGCATGCGCGGCGTTTGAGCGATCACCGATCGAATGAGCTTGGCAAGCGGATAAGGCCAGTGCTGCAGCGCCCAGCGCAGACGAACCGGCTCGACGCCGGCCAGCAGGCGGGCGATGGTCGTCACGCCGATAAGTGCCTCCAGGTGCCGGCGCGGCACGCCGGAAGCCATGCTCGACTGGACGTCTTTGCGTGCGAGATCCACGAACTGGGCGTCGACGTCGCTGCCGGCGCCGGGGCCGGCTTCGGTCAATCGACTTACGAACCAGTGCGCTCGCTCATGCGCCTTCTGCGAGTGGCCAGACGCGAGCGGCTCACCCTCGGCCAGCGCAGCAGCTTGGCGAGGCCGGCCAGGCGGCACAGGCGATAACCGGCGCGGGGCGACAGCCCGGTCGACGACGATGAGGGCGAGCGAATCGTCGGGCCTTTTCGGCTCACCGCCGACCAATCGCTCCGTCCAAAGCGCCATCACCCAGCGCACGACCTCGGGTGCAGGCGCCCGCTCGGTCGCCAGATCTTCGGAGTCGAGCAAGAGCTCGTTTTGCAACGGCCGCGCATCGGTTCGGCGACGTTGGCTGCGACAGCACGCTGGACGGCGGGCGACTCTTCTTTGAGTGCGCGGACCCACCAGCTTGAGTGCACGCGGCGGAGGTCCACGCGGGCAGAATGGCGGTGCATTGTTCGAAGTCGATCGAGCGCAGCTTTGCCGACCCGCGGCATCGCCGTCGCTCGCGTCGTGTCCCCAGCAGGCGCGCAAGCGATTCAGCCGCGCAGGGTCGAGCCAGGCGGCGTACCGTTCCAGGGCGTCTGGCGCGGCGGCGCGGGACTGCTCGCTCGCGATTGCCGCCGGGCGTGCAGGCGAACCGGTCCAGGCGCAAAGCGCCATGATCAGTGCGGCGTCCGACTCGCTGGTCGCCAATGATACCGCCGCGGTGCCGCTCTCTTTCTGGACCGACCTCCTGCTCATGGCCCCCCTCCCGCGGCCTGGGGCAAGGGCTCGAATCGCTTCACAAGCTTGAAGCAGCCCGCGGCTCGATCGGCGACGATCTGATCGAAGCCCGCGGCGGCCAGAGCACCGCCGCCATCGGCGGCGACCGGATCGGGCAGGCTTTCAAGCCAGCCGCCCTCGTCGAGGACCGAGAGCGAGAGCTCTTGTGCGTCAAGCGCGTAGGCCAGCGTGGCCACTTGCTCGCGCCGAGATCGTCGCGACCAGCTCGTCGACGCTCGACCAGATCGCCCGGATGGCGCGGCTGATTCGATCGATGGCCTCGGGCTCGAGGCCGCTCGAGCCAGCAGCAGCCTGCGCAGCTGGGCCAGCCGGCGGAGGGTCTCGCCGTCGTCGCGACCGTCGAGCACGACCTGCCCCTCGACGCGCGGCAGCGGTAAGCTGCTCGCTGCCACGCGTGCGGATTGATCGAGCGCCTCGAAGATCTGATCGGGCGTGTACGGCTTGGGAACGTAATCGTCGGCACCGGCGCCGAAGCTCTCGATGCGGTTGTCGGCGGCGATGCGCGCGGTCACGATGATGACGGGCACCTTGCTGGTCGGTCCCGCAAGCCTTGAGCGCGCGGCAGACGTCGTAGCCGTCGCGATCGGGGAGCATCAGGTCGAGGAAGACGACGTCCGGGACCGACTGCTGGCACCTTCTCGAGCGCCTCGGCGCCGTCGAACGCCGATTCGGTCTGGTAGCCGCGGAGCTGGACGCAGCATCGCCAGGAGCTTGTTGGCCTCGGGTTCGTCTTCGACGATCAGAGCGGTCGGCATCCCGTGTCCTCATCGCCAGCGGCGTCGAGCCCTAAGGGCGGCAACGTCCGGCGGGGTGCCGGCCGGTTCAAGGGCCCGCGGCGGTCCGTGCCGCGTTTTGATCCTTGCCGTTGGCAACGGAGCCGCTTTCTTCTAGCGGCAGACCGCGGTCGAACCGGGCACGGCGCGGCAAGTGAACGGTGACTTGCGTTCCCCCTCCGGCCGGCTCTCGGCGGCGATCCGTCCACCATGCATCTCCACGAATTGTTTTGCAATACACAAGCCCAAGCCCAGCCCGCGCTTGCAGAAGCCGAAATCGCCCGAGGAATGCCGGCTGGGGTCGAGCTGGGTGAAGAACGGCTGAAACAGATGCGCGCAGCGCGTGCGGGCTCGAGGCCGACGCCGCGGTCTTCGACCGAGATCTCGGCCTCGATCGCCGTCGGCCAGGCGGGCCATCAGCTCGATCGTGCCTCCGTCGGGAGTGAACTTGATGGCGTTGGTGAGCAGGTTGATCAGGACCGCGCTGCATCTTGTCGGCGTCGATCTCGAATGACCCCAGGTCGTCGGCGAGCTGGTGTGCAAGCTGGAGCTGGCGGGCATCGACGAACGGGCGAACCTGGTCGACGACGCGGTCGATGAGCTCGGCCAGGTCGACCGGGCTGCGGTCGCATGGTCCGCCGGAAATCCTCGGCGCGGAGCAAGGTCAGCATGTTGGTGACCAGCCGCGCGAGCTGCTGGCCGCTGGCGGTGATCTGGCGGAGGATCTCCTGCTCCTGGTCGGAACGGTTGGGGTTGGACAGCCGCAACAGCTCGGTCAGCCCCAGCACCAGCGTGATCGGCGTGTTGAATTCGTGGCTTGCCACCTCGATGAACGCCGTCTTCAAGCTGGCCGGCCGGCGCGAGCTCTTCGTTGGCCTGCACGAGCTGGCTATTGGCCGCTTGCAGCTCGGTCGATCAGCCGCCGGCGCTCGGCGAGCAGGTCGTATTGCTCGACCCCCTGGCGAATGATCCCCTCGAGCTCGACGCGTGTCCCACGGCTTCAAGATGTAGCGGAAGATGTGCCCTTCGTTGACCGCGCTGATGACCGCCTGGATGTCGGCATAACCGGTGAAGAGCATGCGGATCGCGTCGGGCTTGAGCCGGCGGGCCTCGCGGAGAAACCGATCGCCCGACATGCCGGGCATCCGCTGGTCGGACAGGATCAGCTCGACGTCGTCGTGCTCGAGGATCTCGATCGCCTGGCTGCCGGAGACCGAGGTCAGCACGCGGTAGCTGCGGTGGAACTGGTGGCGCAGGCTCTCGAGCACGTCGACCTCGTCGTCGACGATCAGCAGGCTGTGGCGTCTCTGGTCCATCGCATGCCTCGGCGTCCGGATCCTGCTCGATGTCCGAAACGGCGCGGCCGCATGGCTCAGTGTGCGTGGCGGCCTGAAAGTCGTTGCACTTCGGTCTCGAGGGCCGAAACCCGCATCTTGAGCTCGGTCACTTCCTCGGCGAGCTGTTCGCGCTCGATGCGCCAGCGTTTCGAGCCGGTCATACTCGACCGCGGCCTGCCGCACCGCCGCGAGCAGCTCCTCCGGCTGCCAGGGCTTCTTCAGGAACTGGTAAATGTGCCCCTGGTTGATCGCCGCGATGATCGATTCCAGATCGGCGAAACCGGTGAAGAGCATGCGGATCGCATGCGGGTGCCGCGCCTTGACCTTGGTCAGCAGCTCGACGCCCGTGATCTGCGGCATCCGCTGGTCGGACATCACGATGTGCACTTCCTCCTCCTGCATGATCCGGTATCCCTCCTCGGCGCTGTGTGGCCTTCAAGACCCGGAACTCGCGGCGGAGCAGGTCATGCACCGAGTCGCACACGTCGGGCTCGTCGTCCACGATGAGCAGGCAGTGCCTCGGTGGTACCAGCATGGAAGAAGACTCCCGGCAATCATCTCGAATCGTGCGCGAAACATCGCGCCAGAGGTTCCTTTCAAGAGTATAACCCGGCGGCGGCGCGGGATCGACGGCTCAGGCACGCCGGCAGGTTTGTTCGGTTACCGATGCGAGAAATGGCCAGGCCGTTAACCCGAACCGATCGGGCACTCTACCGCGCACCGACGAGCCGCGCCGGGGAGGCGGTGTCGACGAGGGATTTGAGCGATTGTCGATAATGCGCGAGATAACCTTTTTCGGCCTCGGCCGAGCCCGTGTCGTGGCTGAGCAAATCGAGCAGCAGTCGACGGAAGCTGTTAACTCGCGATTCGCCGGCCGGCTGCGCCATCAGATCAACGCGCTCGTACCGATCGGCCGTCAAGTCGAAAAGCTGCTCCTTGCCCTTACCGGTGCGGATGTAATGGTGGCCGGCGGCGATCACAGACATCTGGAACGTCGACCGCCCCGGGATTCGCGGGAGATCGGATTCGAGGGCTGTGGAATCGACCTGCTCGGAAAACGCCAGGCTGGTCGGTGCCCCCGTTTGGCCGGGCGCGTCGCGCCAGTGGGCCGCCAGCGATCCTCCCGGGAACGGCGAGACAGACGAGAGACCCAGCAAATCGACCACGGTCGCGGGCAAATCGCGCAGGCTGACCGGTTTCCTCACTGCTCTGCTTGCGGGCGCACCCGGGGCAAGAATCACGAGCGGAACGCCAATTTCCTCGAGATAGACGCCGTATGAGTGGCCGACGGTGCCGTGATCGCCAAAGCCTTCCCCATGGTCCGAGGTGATGATGACCACCGTGTTATCGAGCAGTCGCTCGCTCTCGAGCCTGCGCAGCAATCGGCCGAGTTGTTCGTCGAGGTAGGCAATGGAATCGTCGTACCAGTCGCGAGCCATCAAGATGTCGCGCTCTTTCCGGCCGGATTTGACCACTCCCACGAAATCCATGAGGAACTCGTAGTCGGCCGCGGACGTGGGCCGGATGCCGAAACATCCCTCATATTCCGGCGGCGGTACATAGGGCTCATGCGCGTCGAAATAATTCAAAAACGCGAAGAACGGCCGATCGCTCCGCCGCCGGCTCAACCAGGCGAGGAAGGCCGTATCCAACTCGGCGGCGCCGCGCGATTCGAGGGCGATCCATTTTCGAGCGCGAAGATCGATCTTCCCGAGTGTATGCTCGAGGAGCCACTTGCCGGGGACCGTGCGCACAGGACGAGCAGGGGCGACAGGACGTAGTCTTCGTAGTGGACGAAGCCGCGCGCAGCCCTGATTCGTAACTGCAGCAGTTCGTGTTGGCCGCGAAGCCGGCGGTTTGATAACCCTGAGAGGCCAGGTGCTCGGCCAGCGTCGGGTAAGGGGCATCGAGCTTGAACTTCCACTGCGAGTTGAGCTCGAACGGCCACCGTCCCGTGAAGAAGGAGCAGTGCGAGGGATACGTCCATGGCGCGGGCGCCGCGGCATGCGCGTACGCGACGCCACGGTGCGCCCATTCCGTCAGGTTGGGGGTGGTATTCCGCGGATATCCATACAAGGTCAAGTTGTAGGCACGAACGGTATCCCAGACGATCAGCACGACGTTGGGCGGCGCCAGCAGTGCGCCGGCGGCAAGCTCGCCACCTGGCGGTGTTCCGCGAGAACCTGACGGCCTGACGTCAACGCGGCCAGTACCGCCAGGACGCCCAGAACCGCGGCCAACGCGCGGCGCAACCGCGGTGGATTGAACCCCCTGGCGATGACGGCGTCAGCGATGACGCGGCCCAGACCGACCGCGAAAATGAACGTGCACCATCCGTACATCGGCATACGCAAGAGCGGCCCCCAGATCGCGAGCGCCGCAAACAGCCATAAGGCGACCCGCGGCGAAATCCCGCGGGGGCGGACCCGATTCACCAGCGCGACGATCAACCCAGCCGTCGCCAGCAGAGCGGCATGGCCCAGCGGAACCGTCCAGGCGAAATCCCTGGCGGCTCGAAAATAGCCCTCTTCATGCCACACGAGCCTCTTCAAAACGATGATCCCGTCGTCGAGATAACCCCCGCACAGGCCCAGTGCGATGGCCAGCAGAACTGCGGACGCTGAAGAAAGGGCGTGCCGGGCAGACTCGCCGCCGCGAGTTCGGACGGGTCGGCGGCCATCGGGGCGGGACCCGCAAGTGCGGACGGATTGCCGGAGTTCGCCGCGTCGGCTGGGCGTGAGCTGGTCACACTCATCGAATCATACGCCTCAATGTGCCATGGCCGCCCACCCTGAGCGGCCCCGGATGTCGCCGCGCCCAATGACGTCTTGCGTGCAACCTTGACGATATCGAACCACCGTGCGACACGGCACACCATCGGGTCAGCCGTCTAAGCGATCTAAGCGCCGCCACGGCCTCACACGTCCCGAGTTCGGAGCAGAAAACATCGCGAACGGTCCGCGAGCTATGAGCCGCCTCTGATCCAGGGTACCGGCGGCTCAGGAATGCCGGCAAGGGCGAACGCTGCCGGATGCAGTAGGCCGTGAGGGAAGTGACAGTTTGGGTCCTTGGTTCTTGGTCCTTAGCCCGCCCGAAGCTTGCCGAACGGGTCATTGGTCGTTGGCAAGGTTGGAGCATTTCTGAGGGTTTCGCAGCTCAATCGGCCGCCGGCAACGTCTTGTGGCCGGCATGCCGGTTGTAGGGCTCAATTCGTGCGTGCGCTTTATCCGGTCCAAGCTGGAGCCGGTTGGAGCTCATTAATAGTTTTTGGGCCCGCTTCAGCCGTGTCCGCCTCAGCACTTTCTCCGCTCTGGTGCTCTATTGCAGCGAAGCGGCGATGGCCCCGTTGTCAAGTTCGAAAATGGCGCCGGAATCTGCCGTAAATTGATTCGATTTTTGTACTTCTGTGCTCCTAACGCTCTCATCGAAATTGGCTTCGGTCGTTGCATTTTCGTCGCTTGCGGCGATCGCGATCATGTCTCGCGGTGCTGCTGCACCCTGTCTGCATCGATGACGTCGGTGCGCCGGAACGAACGTGGTGGCCATCGCCCGACTCGAACGAGTCAAGAGCCGCGAGCTTTGAGCGGTCGCTTTGTTGATCCGCGTGTCCCGGGCCCTGTGACATTTCTACGATTCCTCGCGCAAGAGCGCCAGCTTCTGGGAGTGATTTCCATGCTTGAGTGCGTTCATAGATGACCTCGCCCGGCCTGGGCTGATGAAAACCTAGCGCTGCAGCACTTCGCGCTTCCCACCAGTTTTGTTGCGCGAATCCCTTCTCTTTAAAGGTTAGATAAGGAACGCAGGAAAGCAGGAGGCCAGAAAATCCGGAAATTGGGTAACACTTCGGCCGTTTTCAGTGATCGCCTTTAGGGGCGAGACCCGCAGGCCGTTCTCGCCGACATTCAGACTCTCCGTGACTTGTCTAGCTATTGCATGAGGCTGGTGTATTTCTCTTCGTGCCCTTCGTTTACTTCTGTTCAAAGTGCGTTTACAGCGCGGCGAATCGCGGGCGGATGGTGCAGGTCGGATCTTGGAACATAAGCTAACGAAGTTGGCTATAGAAACGGAAATGGGGATGCCTCAATAGGCGGCTACTGGCGAAACTGTTGAGGTCTCGCAACCGCACTTGCAGGAGGTCATCCCCATGAGTAGGAAAGCATACCGTGCGACGGGTGTCAATGATGTGAACTGGGAGCAGCTTGCGCTTGCGAAGGAGGGTTTGGGCGTGACATTGGGCGTCGACGTCGGGAAGTTCGATGTGCTGGTCGTTTGTCGGTGGGCCGACGGGCGGTTCGAGCGTCCCTGGCGAGTTAAGAACCCGCGGGAGATCCCGACATTGGTGGTGCTCGCCAAACGGGTCCAGACGGATCGGAAGTCGGTGGTCGCCATGGAGTCATCGGGAACCTATGGTGATGTCCTACGGCAGGCGCTGGCAGACAACGGGATTGAAATCCAGCGCATCGGCGGCAAGGCCGCTCATGATTACGCGGAGGTCTTCGACGGAGTTCCGTCGCAACACGACGGCAAAGATGCCGCGGTGCTTGCGGAGCTAGCGGCGTTAGGCAAAGGGAGACCGTGGCCCTATGAGGCCCCTGATTCCTGGGAAGAGGAACTGGCCTATTGGGTGGAAGAAATGGTGAGCCAGCGGCAGATAGTCACTCTCTGGCAGGGGCGGTTGGAGGGTCTGGTGGCGCGGCATTGGCCGGAAGCGCTGCAAGTGCTCAAGCTTTCGTCCGGGACGTTGCTTCGCATCTTGAAGCGTTATGGGAGTCCGCAGGCGTTGGCGGCCGATCCAAGAGCCCGGACCCAGTTGGCCCGGTGGGGTGGTTCGCTGTTGTCGGCAGCGAAGATCGATGAGTTGCTGGCCGGTGCGCGGTCGAGTGTGGGAGTGCGGGTAGGACCGTGGCATCAGCGTCAGATCCAGGATTACGCCGAAAAGGCACTCGCCGCTCGACGGCAGTCGAACCGGCGCAACGGCGATTGCGTCAGTTAGCAGCGCGACATCCGGTCCTCCAGGCGCAAGGAAAGGTCGTGGGTGTACCGACCGCGTGTGTGTTGTGGGTGTGCACAGGTGATCCGAGGAAGTTTGATTCGGCGGCTGCCTACCGCAAGTCGATGGGATTGAACTTGGCGGAGCGGAGCAGTGGGACCTACCAGGGGCGGTTGCGGATTAGCAAGCGGGGCAGTGCGCGGACGCGGCAATGGCTCTATTTTGCGGTCTTGCGGCTGGTCCAGAAGTGCGGGGTACGTCCCTGGTATGAAGCCAAGAAGGCCCGCGACGAAGGTGACGCACGGCGGGTGCTGATAGCCGTGATGCGGAAGCTGGCCTTGGCGCTGTATCACATCGGGGTGCGGTGCGAGGAATTCGAACCGCGACGGCTGTTTGGCCGAATCCGCAATCGCCGTGGCCGCCCGGCCCTGCGAGCGATGGCGGGCAAGGAGCAATCGAGGTCCGACGGACAGAACGGTCCCAACTTGGGGTGAGACGCGTGGTGCGCAAAGTGGATGTTGACCAAAGCTGGCGGTTGTGGCGGCCTGGTGGAGGGCAGGCCGGGAGAAGCCGCGAGGTGCGACCGGCGGACGAGCGGGTTTCACCTGTGTCGGACGAGCCCGCCGTGGAGAGTATAGTCATGCTCGAATATAGATATAGTTTTACAGCAGTTCAATTGAAGGAGGCTACGTACGCGTTGCAGGTAACCGCCATGCGCGAGCGTGAACTGCAGGTTGGACGGGGCCATCCCGGCGGCGGATTTCGCCCGCGTCGTGCGGGCGAGCAGGGGTGCTCATTGCCGCCCCCTGCACCCCCGGCTAGCCTCTCTCTGTGTTCCGCTTTTAAGACCGCCTCTGCGGCCGACTCAGCGGCATGCGAAGCTGAGCCGGCGAGCTCGACAGCAGCACCGTCCCGCGAGAACAGTGATTTCGACAAGCCTTATCTATAAGGAGGAGCTTCCCCGACGGGATTGCGGCTCTCCCCAGGCCACCGATCTGTCCTGCCACCTTTCTCGAGTTGCCTTTGCGCCCTTCGAGGAGCGCCCACAGAAGTATCGAGGGGCACGGACAGAGGTGATCGGTAAAATCTCCAATATGGCCAATTCGGCGGTCGCGGTTGTGCACGATACGCTCGAGGTGACAGGCTTGAGTTACCCGATTGGCTCTGTCCCAGATCGGCCCTCCAGAGAGCGGAATCACCGATCGAGTCAGACACCGTCAGCGGACGCCGGCTCAGACCATGGATGGTATCCAGATGGTCAGAGATCGCGTTCGCAAAAGAGAGCCGCCGGCATCCCCAAAAAAGTGAAAAAATTGCCCTTGAAGTTTCCAAGGACAGGAAACGAAGATTTCGGTGGGGCTTCAACAGCTCGAATGCGTCTTGGGGCTATTCCTGCTTTCATGCCTTCCTTATGCCGATTGAGCGTGCGCTTCTGACCGAGAGCGCACCAGATTCCACCAGCACGCGCAATCCGAAAACGTCAGTATTACCCCCGGTTTTCATCAGCTCTTGCCCGGCTTACCGGTGTGCTCGGGCCGGTTGATTTACGGCTGTTGAGCCGGTTCGCCGCGGTCTGTGCCGCAGAAGCCACGAGTTGATCTCCGATTTAGTCATCGACGTTCCCGGTCCGAACTCGAATTTGGTCTAAATTCGCGACCCGCCAACAGGCGAATGCGAGCGAACGACAGACACCCCTTCTTTTGCACGTTGGAAGCCACGGGAGCGCGTTGTTTGTAAGGCCGTCTATACCCCTGATGAGTGGCGGCTGGCAAACGCCGCCGACCGACGGGTCTGTGAAATTCTGCTCGAGTGGAGCTTCTCGATTGCTGATGTGGCTGTTCAAGGGCCCGGCCGTTCGTCGGCAGGTCGCGGCAGGCGTCGCGCGCGTCTTCTACATACAATATGCGGCCTTTTCCGATTTTCTCTAACGCGCCTCAGCCGAAAACCGTGCAAAGCTATGCTGGAAGTGATTGGCCGATCTCGGGATACTTTTTTTTGAATAAAAATAGTAGCGAACCATTTTGCGCACTTCATGTCGCGTTGAGGAACTTACTGCGATCTCGGGTTTGTCGACCACCTCATCCCGTTTTGAGATCTGCAAATCCGGCAAGTCCGCCTGTAGCGGTTCCGCAGGCGCGCACGTCACCGCGCGGCACGAGATTTCAAATTTCAGACTGAGACACTACCGCGGCTCGCCTTCGCGCGTGAGCGCCTGGCTCTAGCTCGGGTTTCATCCCTGGTCGGCGCGGCCGCGCTTCAGCGCCTCGTCGTCCCACCACCGGCCCAGCCGCCCGAGGCGGCCGGCGTTGAGGCCGGCGATCAGGCCGGCCGGGATTACGCTGGCGACCACGAGGGCGTCATAGCGCGCCTTCGCGTCCCTCGCCCGCGAGACGGCTGGGGCCGTACAGGCGAGCCAGACCCGCGCGGTCACCAGCGCCGTCGCCCGCAACGCCGCGCGCCCGCGCCATCCCGCCCGACACGGGGATCTCGGTGGCGAACACCAGCACGCACAGGGCGATCACCGCGGCGACCACGTAGTACCCCGCCACGAAGACGATGGGACAGCCAGCGGTCCGGGCCTGGTGGGATGGAACACCGCGCGGATCTCCTATGCCCCGGCTACGACCAGCCCGAAGAGCACGACTAACCGTTTTCGCCGCGGTTGACATCGAAGCGGCGTCCCCGGATACTGCTGCAAGTGCGCTCGCAGGGCGCCACCCACCCGCGGCAAGGGAACACTCCCACCTGTTTGGTCTGAGTCGTGTGCGTGCGCACCTTCTTTCAGCCTGGTTCAGCGGGGCACAGGCGATTCATGAAAGGAGGTTGCAATGACCACTTCGAATTCCCTCCCGGCTCGTCCGTCGCTGGACTCCCTCCGTAAACAGGCAAAGAAGCTCGCGCGCGACATCGCCGCTGGTGACGTGGCTGCCATCGCGCGTGTGCGCGCATCTGCCGAATGTCGACCTGCCGCTGACGCAGCGCAACGCGCAACTCGTGATCGCGCGCGAGTACGGCTACGCCGGCTGGCAAGACCTCACGGCTGAGGTCGGCAAGCGGCTCGGCAAGGGGCTCGAGTGGGCGGTCGCGCAGGCTCGACGCATCATTCACGACAACGACGTGGAATGCCTGAGGCAACTATTGGCCGAATACCCGGCGCTGCTTTCCTGGAAAGACAAGGGTGATGACGGCGGCCTGCTGGGGATGGCCACGAGTGCCTATGGCGACGCCGGCGACGAGCAGAGGGAAAGGTCGTTCACTCGCGGAGCATGCGCAGAGCTACTGATCGACGCCGGCGCAGTCGTGATCCCGTCGGTGTGCGAGTGCCTTCTCCGATCCCGCGCCAGGGGGCTGCTCGAGCTCTTTCAGCGCAAAGGCCTGCTGCCGCGCACGCCGAAGTTCTTGGCGGCGCTCGGTGATCTCGACGGCGTTCGCGCCGCTCTCGATGAGAACGGCAGTGATCTTAGGACCGTCAACGAGGCGTTCGTGTGCGCCTGCCGCTTCGATCGCGAGGCCGTCGCGTCACTTCTGCTGGAACGATCGATCGCACTCGATCCCGAGCTCGGCAAGCACATCGACGGAGGCACCGACCACGTTCTCTTTCATCAAGGCATTCGAGAAATCGGACTTCGCGCAGGTCGCAGAGCTCGGACCGTGGAAAGTGTTCGTCATGGAGCAGGTCAGCCGCGCGGTCGTCGACGGAGACCTGACGGCGTTCGTCGGCTGGTTACAGCGCGAGACATGGCTGCTCGGCGAAGCCAGCGTCGATTTTCAGGCTGGGTTGATCGGTGCGGCGTCGCTGAACGATCGCGGCGAGATCATCGCCGCCCTTCTCGACCTCGATCCGGCCATCCTGCGGCGCCCGCCGCCGGCGCCGTCTAAAGCCATCGATTGGGCATTCACGTACGCCCACACGCACCTGCTTCCCTTGCTCACCCGTATCTGGCCGGTGCCGGACGACCTCCCGCATGCGGCAGGCATGGGTAACCTCGCGCGGGCGAAGCAGTGGTTCGACAGCGCCGGCGTCATCCGCAATCTCGAGGATCATTATCCCTACAACGACCCGGACGCGCGCAGCCACCTCGCGTGGGATACGCCGACGGCGCAGCAGGTGCTCGACGTGGCGCTCGCCTTCGCCGTCATCAACCGTCACTTCGATGTGGCGGACTTCCTCCTCGAGCACGGTGCAGACATCAACACCAACTGGAACTCCCATGAGCCGGCCAGCATTCTGCACCACCTAGTCTTTCTGCCGAACAGCTACGACTCGATGCGATTCCTGATCGACCGCGGCATCAACATGACCATCAAGGACTATCGTTGGAACAGTAACGCAGTCGGTTGGTGCGCCACGGCGACAACGGCGAGAAAATGGCCCGCTGGCTGGAGGAGGCGGGACGGCAGCGGAAGCAGGAACGCGCGATGAGCACGGCACCACGCCGAAAGAGCCAGCAACCGATATGCAAACCTAAACCACCGCGCCACATCTCGACTCTACGCCTTCCGCGACGCGAGCGAGAGGCCAGCACCGCCAGCGCCGGTGGGGCCGCCGTTCCTCACGCGACAAACGGCGCCGACAATCGCCACCATCAGGACTCCGTGCGCAAAGAAGAGCGACAGGGCGGCCCACACCTGTCAGATGCCTGCCCATGAGCGCCGCAGCCGCGAATTGTATCGCTCCAGGATCAGCGAGTACAATCGTCGCCGAAGGTCCCGGGAACCCGAACCGCGGGCCCGCCGTCTAAGTCCAGAGACAAGGGGGCACGGTAGGAAAGGAGGAGGCCGTGGCACACCTACGAATCTCGGTTGCGGGCATGATGATCCTGTTGCTCGGGCTGGGGCTCGTCCTGGCCTCCCTGCGGTTTCCCTCCGACGCCGCGGCAGCCGCCGCGCTCCTGCTGACTCAGGCGACCCTTGCATTCGCGATCCTCGCCGTCGTCTACCGCGCAGGGGAGGGCCGGGCGTTCTGGCTCGGTTTCGCGCTGTTCGGCTGGGGCTACATGGCGCTCACCTGGGAGTCGTGGTTAGGACGAAGCGCGCATCGGCCTGAAACGCTCACTTCGATCGCCCTCGACCATTTGGCTGCCTGGTTCCACGGCACGCCGGACCCGCAAACGGCTTTGTGGCGCTTCACCAGGCCGACCGGCGGCGACCAGACGAACCGTCTCATCCTGGCCAAGCTCGACGAGCCGATCTCGATGTCCTTTAACGAGGAAACCCCCCTCGAAGACATCCTCAAGTACATCAAGCAGGCGACCACCACTGCCACCTACCCGGGAATCCCGATCTACGTCGACCCCATCGGCCTCCAGGAAGCCGATAAGACCTTGACCTCGACCGTCCGCAACCTGGATCTCGACGGCGTGCCCCTGAGGGTCACGCTGGGGCTGCTGTTGAAGCAGCTCGACCTCGAGTACGTTGTGCAGGACGGCCTGCTGAAGATTGGCAACGCGTCCGCCGTGTCAAGCGCCACCCCGCTCCGTCGCATGGGGCACTGTTACTGGGCCCTGCTGGCAGCCTTCTGCGGAGGCTGCGCTGGACGCACTCTGCACAATACGAGGACCAGGGAAACCGCGCCACCCGGGAGGTAGAAACGGCTCAAATGTGTCGTGGCACCCAGTTGATTCATTGCCGTAAGTCTCGACGTGCGAACTCTTGCCCTTTCTCCGTTCCCGGCTGGACACGGCATCTCCGTTCAAGAATCCTGTTCATTGCCCGGAAGGGGAAGGCAGACACCCACTCTTCGAGGCCCTGGCCAAACAGTAGCGGAGCGCGACGGTCGCAGCCAGCCCGGCCATGTACGTGTTTACCGGCGAGCAACCCGTCTGCGCTCGGAACCTGAATGAGGCCCATCCCCGAATCTGTTTCTTTCGCGACAATCTTGACATGGCCTGGCCGTTTCACTCCCCTGGTTTGGCGGTTGTGCGTTCGGGTCTCGCCGGTTGAATTTGGCCCCGAATGCGGGTTGGTGAGATTGGCCCTAATCGGGAGCCTGATCCTGGAAGTGAGAGTCGCGGATTTTGTAAATCCTTCCTCATGATCTCTGCAAATTCATCTTCTAGCCCTGGGCCCTAAAATCCGTCGCGCTCCAGGCGACCACTTCCAGTTCGTTGGACTGAGCTTGGCTAACGGCACGGGCTGAAGCTGAGCGAGTCGGTGAGCTTCGAATGGGCTTGGTTGCTGGAGTTCTGACCCTCCTGAAGCAGCGCCAGTCAGGTTTTTAGCCGAGTTTCGAGCCCACTCGTTTCGAGCAGGTGGTGGTTCAGGTTCCTCCAACGAGCGCTCGAGGTGTCCGGTTTGCTCGTTAAGCGCGGGTAGCATGCGAACTACCAAAGCGTGCCGCATCGACGCCGGTAGTTCGGATTACCTGACGATTGGCACTGCCTTTGCAAGGTAGCCCATCGAGTACACTTCTGATGCGATCGCCTACCCTTTTTGCGCGGGACATTGCAACCGGCTCGGCCATCGCCCAACTCCGCCGACTTCAATCCCAACCCACCAAATCTCGTCGATTGCCCGCTCCACGTCTGACGTGATCGCGAACCGTTATTCAAACGAGAGGAATCATGCATACATTTACACGTCCGGACAACGCTTCGGATTTGAGGAGCCTAAGCTCCGGCATCGATACGTCAGGCTATGAAGTCGAATCCGGCTCTGACGGGACGAGGGTTTCCGGTCGCTTCTCGGAGAATCTCAGTGACATCGCGAGCGGGTTTACGCTCGATGATTTCGGAGGCCGGAGCGACGCCCTGGGAGGATAGTGCCTGGTCAATCCAAAGCGCTGAATTTCCGGTGTCTGGCGAGGCTGGTTCTGCAGCTCTTCCGCACAGGATTGTAAGACACCCAGTGTTCCGCGACATTATGCCATGCGTGAATGGTCGGCTCACAGTTGATGGGTGTCTGGCTCGCCCGCCCAGTGTTCCGCGACATTATGCCATGCGTGAATGGTCGGCTGACAGTTGATGGGTGTCTGGCTCGCCATAGGCTGGAGTTGGGCGATAGCGCGGAACTACTTGCTTCGGTGTACAGGGCTACCGCACTATAGGTGCACGGAAACCGTGCGAGTTTTGTCGCCGATGGCTCTCGTCCCAGGCCGTGTGGCAAGCCCTTCTTGGCCACGGACTGGCAGGTCATCGAGGACGGTCATCCGGGCAAGGGTACCAGGCTCGACTTTGTGGCTCCCCTCCGCATCGCGACAAGTCCCGGCGTCGTCAGTAGTTCATAGTGCGGTAGCCGTGGGGGCCCGCTGATCATGGCGGCCAGGCGATCGTGGAAGGGTCTCGTCCTGAACGTACTGCTCAGCCTCGTGGCGTTCGGCCTGCTAGGCTGGACCGTGTGGAGCAACCGCGCGAAGCTCGCGGAGGTCCGCGCCCGGAACCCCGACCTACGCCTGTTCGTGGCGGCCGTGGGGCTCTACGTGGGGGCCCTCCTCGTGACCTTCCTCCGCTGGCATCGCCTGGTCCGTGCGCTGGGCTTGCCGTTCCGCCTTCGCGACGCCGTGCGCCTGGGATTCATCGGGAACGTGTTCAACCTGGTGATCCCAGGCGCGGTGGGGGGCGACGTGATCAAGGCGGCCTTCCTCTGCCGCGAGCAGGAGAGGAAAACGCAGGCCGTGGCCTCGATGGTGATCGACCGGGCACTCGGCCTCCTCGGCCTGTTCGTCCTGGCCGGCGCCGTCGGGGAGTTCGCCTGGCCCTCGGCCGACCTCAGGGTCCGCAACCTCATCGCGTTCGCCTTGATAATGGTCGCATGCGGGACGATCGGCCTGGCGGTCCTCTTCACCCCGGCCCTCTATAGCCCGTTCCTCGCCGTAGCGCGGGGCCGGGGCAAGCTTGAAGCGCTATTCAACGAGCTGATCACCGTGGCCTCGGCCTATCGCGATCGGCTGGGGGTGATCGCCCTGGCGCTCGGGCTGGCGGTCGCGGGACATGGCATGTACGTGGGATGCTTTTACCTGGCTTGCAAGGCCCTCTTCGGCCCCGAAGCCCCGACGCTCATGCAGCACTACCTGGTCGTGCCGCTGGTCCTCTTCAGCACGGCGATCCCCATGCCTTACGGGGCCTTGGGCGTGACGGAGCAGGTGAGCAAGATGCTGTTCCAGAATCTCGTGGGGTTCGCCAGCGGCGACCTTGCGATGCTCGGCTACCGGGCGATCATGTACGCGGCCGGATTGATCAGCGTGATGGTCTACCTGGCCAATCTCAACCAGGTGCGAAGCCCGCGAGAGGAACCGTAAGCGGAAGGCAGACACCCACTATTCGAGCCCTCGCGGAAGGCAGACGCCGGGCGAGCCAGACACCGATCAACTGTAAGCCGACCATTGAACTAACCCGCTTCGCGGCGGGCAAGAACGAGCTCCCGCTCGACGATCGTTCGCGCCAGCGTTTCTCCGGCATCCATCTCCGCCGCTGGGTGTATGTGCTCCGCTGAGCCGGCGTTCCTGTTCCGCACGCCGGTTTTGTAAGCCCCTTCTCTGCTCCGATGCGGCATCGTGAACGGGTTGTTGCTTTCTACCAGCACCGTTCACTCGCAAAGGAGCCGCACATGACACCCTTGCGCCGCCGCATGATCGACGACATGGTCCTCCGCAACTTCACCCCGCAGACCATTCGGTCCTACGTCCAATGCGTCGCTCGTTTCGCCCGTCACTTCAATTGTTCCCCCGAGCATCTCGGTCCCGAGCACGTTCGCGCCTTTCTGCTCCACCTCGTCCAAGAGCGCCGCGCCTCGCTCAGCCACTATAACCAGAATCGTTGTGCCTTACGCTTTCTCTACGGCGTGACCCTCGGCCGTGGCGAGGTCACCCGGAGCATCCCCCCGGTCAAACAGCCGCGCACCCTTCCGGTCGTCCTCAGCCCCGGCGAGCTGGCCCGGTTCTTTGCGGCCCTCCGCAACATCAAGCACCGCGCCATCCTCATGACCGCCTATGCAGCCGGCTTGCGCGTTTCCGAAGTCACCCGATTGCACGTCACCGACATCGACAGCCAGCGGATGGTCATCCACGTCCGCCAAGGCAAGGGGCGCAAGGATCGCGATGTCATGCTCTCCCCGCGCCTCCTGGAAATTCTCCGCGCCTACTGGAAGGCGGTTCGCCCTCGTGACGTCCTCTTCCCCGGCGCCGTTGCCGACCGGCCCATTACCACCGGGTGCATCCAGCGGGTCTGCCACCGTGCCCGCCAGGCCGCAGGCCTGGCCAAGCATGTCACAGTCCACACGCTGCGCCATAGTTTCGCGACCCACCTGCTCGAGGCCGGCACCGATCTGCGGACCATTCAGGTCCTGCTGGGCCATCAGAGCTTCAGCACCACCGCCCGCTACGTTCACGTGGCCACCGCCTCACTCTCCTCGACCAAGAGCCCGCTCGACCGCCTCGACCTCAACCCGCGAGGAGGTCGCCCCTCATGACTCGACCTCGGCCCAGCGTGGCCGAGGTCATTCGAAGCTGTGTTGACGCGTTCCTGGAAAAGTGTGGCGCCAAGCTCGTCTCTGAGCAGCGCCGCGCACTGGAGGACCTGACCGCCTGCCGCACCGCGGCCTTGGGCGGTCATGTTCTGGAATGCCCGCAGTGTGGGCAACGACAGATCGCTTACAACTCCTGCGGCAACCGCCACTGCCCGGCCTGCCGGGCCACGGCGGCTGCGCGGTGGCTGGAAGCACGCGCGGCTGATCTGCTCCCTGTGCCCTACTTCCACCTCGTCTTCACGCTGCCGAATGTTCTCGGCCCGCTCGCGCGTTCGAATCCTCGAATTGTCTACGACCTGCTGTTGCGGTCTGCGGCCTTGGCGGTGCTCGACGTTGCAGCCAATCCGGACCGGCTCGGTGCCCGGACGGGTGTGTTGGCCGTGCTGCATACTTGGGGCCAAACCATGCAGTTCCACCCCCACGTCCACTGCGTGGTGCCGGGGGGCGGCCTGGCGCTGGATCGGACCAGTTGGGTCAGCTCCGGGAGCAAGTTCTTTCTGCCCGTGCGCGTCCTCAGCCGGGTCTTCCGCGGCAAGTTTCTCTCGGGGCTGCGTGCGGCCCACGCCGCCGGGAGGTTGCGCGTTGCCGGCTGGTCCGCAGATCGGGCCACGGCCGACACTCGCTTCGAGCAGCTCCTCTCGGCCGCCACGCGTACGGATTGGGTCGTCTACTGCAAGCGTCCCTTTGCCGGCCCGGAGGTGGTGCTCAAGTATCTGGCGCGGTACAGCCACCGGGTGGCGATCAGCAACAGCCGCTTGCTCGGGTTCGAGAATGGGATCGTCCGCTTTCGCTTCAAGGACTACGCTCACGGCAACAAGCAGCGAGTCATGAGGCTGCCCGCGCCGGAGTTCGTGCGGCGTCTGATGCTGCACGTGCTGCCACGGGGCTTGGTCCGAATTCGCCATTACGGGCTGTTATCCAATCGCCGCCGGCATGAGGACCTTGCCTTATGTCGCCGACTCTTGGCGGGCGAGACGGTGCGGCAACCAAAGCCGGCCGAGCCCACCGAACCCTTGGAGACTCTCACCCTGGTCACTCCTGTGCGGTCGTGCCCCAACTGTGGCGCGGCCCGCATGATCGTGATCGAGGAGTTTCCGCCGTTACCGGCCACATTCGAACCGGCCACGCGCGCCGATGCCCGCGTGGTTCTGGACAGTTCCTGACCGAGAGGGAGCAACAAGGCAACCGCCCAGCTCGAGTCACCAAGACGCCCCACGGGTGAGGTGGGCCGGATAATCCCCGCGCTCACCTCGAAAAAACGGCCTCGAAGGACCGTCACCGAACCCAACGGCGACCTGCCAATCGAATCGCCTGAGTAAAAAGGCTCATCGGCCGTTCGCCGGTTACGTCCAGGGCATCACCGAAACCGCTTGAAACGATCGAGTGAGCGATTCAAAAACCAAAGGGTGAATGCCCACCGCGAAGCGGCTCAGTTCAACGAGGTTGTATCTGCACGGCCGGCACGGCCTGCAGATGCGTCAAAGCGCGCGCCGGCCGTGCAGATACAACTTTCTTCATTCACGCACGGGCGAGCCAGACACCAATGTCTAACGACCGTGCGGCGCGACGAACGATCACCTCGTTCCTCTAATCGATGTAAGCGCCGCGAAGACGTCACGCGTCCCAGGTCATAAGGAGAAAATGCGGGGGAATGGTTCGTGACCGAACAGCCGGCGCCTTTTCTGCTCGTGCTCGCTCGCCGCGTGACCTCGTGCTGCAATTGTCGGGGTAAAATGCTAGCCTAGAATCGAACGGCTCGGTCGTAGGACAGCAGTTCACCAACCCGGGCGAATTTGGTCGAGCATGCCGACGTTTACCCATCATATTTTTGTATGTGGGAATGTCCGCGACCCGGGCCACAAGCGCGGCTGTTGCGATCCCCAGGGGCGGCAGGCGTTACGCGAAGCGTTCAAGAAGGAGCTCAAGGCGGCTGGTTTCGGGCTGCTGGCGCGCGCCAATCATTCGGGCTGCCTCGAGCAGTGCGAGCACGGCCCGACGGTGGTGATCTATCCGCAGGGGATCTGGTACGGCCGGGTCAAGCTGGAAGACGTGCCGCGCATCGTGGCCAAGACGATCCTGGGGGGCGAGATCTTGAACGACCTCTTGATCGCCGACGATTGCCTGAACAATCCCGACTGTCCGCACCGCGCCGGCACAAGTGGGAGCGATTCGCGTGGCTGAGTGGGTCGATTCGGTCGCCCAGGTGCGGCAGGTGGTTGCGGCGGCGCGGCGGAGCGGCCAGCGGATTGGGCTGGTGCCCACCATGGGCGCCTTGCACGCAGGGCACGTCAGGCTGATCAAGCAGTGCCGCCGCAGCGACCGATTTGGTCGTCGTGTCGATCTTCGTCAATCCCACCCAGTTCGGCCCGGGCGAAGACTTCGAGCGCTATCCCCGACCACGCGACGACGACCTTGCGCCAGAGCGTTTGCCGCCGGCGCCGACATCGTCTTCGCTCCCGGCGTTGCGACAGTCTATCCCCATGGTCCGATTCCACATTCGTCGAGGTTCCGGGGCTCTCCAACGTTCTCGAGGGGGCCAGCCGCCCCGGTCACTTTCGGGGCGTCGCCACGGTCGTGCTCAAGCTGTTCGAGATCGTTCGGCCCGATCTCGCCGTCTTCGGCCAAAAGGATTACCAGCAGCAACTGCTCGTGAAGCGCCTGGTCGAAGACCTGCACGTGCCGGTCGACGCTGCGCGTCGTCGCCGACGGTGCGTGAGCCCGACGGGCTGGCACTTTCGAGCCGGAACCGCTATCTCAGTCCCGTCGAACGCCAGGCCGCTCGCATCCTGGCAACGTCGCTGGCACGGGCGCACGAGGCGCTCGCCGGCGGCGAGCGCCAGCGGCGAGACGATTCGACAGATTCTTCGGGATACACTAGAATCGGAGGAGTTGGCCAAAGTCGACTACGTCGAAGTCGCCGATCCAGAAACATTGGAGCCTTTGGACCAATTGGGAAATTACGGCCGCGCCGTTGTTTTGGTGGCTGCCCGGGTTAGCACGACGCGGCTTCTCGATAACGCGCTGGTCTCGTGGGGTTTCGGGAGATCCCAAGGGCAGATGCGACAGGTCTTGTTCACGATCCCGATCTTCGGCGGCGTCAAGCTCTTTGGCTTCGGCACGATGCTGGTGGTGGCATTCGTCTCATCGACCTGGCTGGCGTACTGGCGCGCCGGCGCGAGAAGCTCGATCCCGAGGTCGTCGCTGACATTGCGTTCTGGCTGTTCCTCTTCGGGAGTTGTCGGCGCGCGGCTGTTTTATTGCATCGAGTACTGGGGCGATGACATCACGCAGTGTCTGGGACGTGGTGCAGTACTGGAAGGGGGGGATCGTCTATTACGGGGGGATCGTCGGGGGGCTGCTGGCGTTTTTCGTCTACCGCTGGTTCCGGCCGTTTCCGCTGCGGCCCTACATGGACGTGATCGCGCCATCGATCGCGATCGGGACGCTCTTTGGCCGGCTGGGATGTTTCTTGAACGGGTGCTGTTTCGGCGATCCGTGCAGTCTGCCATGGGCGGTCTCGTTTCCCAAGCCCTCGCCCCCGTGGCATCAGCATCTCGCTTTGGGACTGATTCCGCCTGGCGCCGTGCAGTCGCTGCCGGTCCACCCCACCCAGCTCTATTCGGCGCTCGACGCTTTGATCCTCCTGCTCCTGCTGTCGGCTTATTTTCCGCTTCGGCGGCGCGACGGCGAAGTGATCGGGCTGTTGATGGTCACGTATCCGATCACGCGGTTTTTGATCGAGTACCTGCGGAACGACGAGGCGACGTTTTTCGCGGGGTTGACGATCTCGCAGACCATCAGCGTGGCGCTTGTTGGTGGCCGGATGTGCGTACTGGGCGTGGCTGTCGACTCTGCCGAAAGAGCTTTACCGCGATCAGGT
Organism: uncultured Isosphaeraceae bacterium; assembly: GCA_963830625.1. GTDB lineage: Bacteria > Planctomycetota > Planctomycetia > Isosphaerales > Isosphaeraceae > CAWHMZ01. The sequence goes on from CAWHMZ010000026.1 coordinate 289,489, forward strand.
CGCCGCGGCGGAGTCGCGAGCAGCCTTGCCGCTGGCGGCGGCGCGGGCCTGATCAGGGCACCGGGATGTGGTCGAGGATGCGCTGCAGGATGTCGTCGGGGGTGAGGCCCTCGGCGTCGGCTTCGAAGCTGACCAGGATCCGGTGGCGCATCACGTCGCGGGCCAGGACTCTTGACGTCGTGGGGCGTGACGAAGTCGCGGCCGCGCAGCAAGGCGTGGCGCGCGGGCGGCCCGCACCAGTGCGATCGTGGCGCGCGGGCTGGCGCCGAGCTCCAGTAACGGCGCCGAGCGAAAGCCCGTACGCGGCCGGCTCGCGGGTCGCGCGCACCAGGTCGACGATGTATTCCTTGACCGCCGGCGCGATCGCGGATCGAGGCGGCCAGAGCGCGGAATTCGATGACGTCATCGGGACCGTAGAGCGGCGGGGCTGCCTCGCTGGTCCGGCATCGAAGTCGGGACGGGCCGACTCGGAGACGCTGGGAAGATCGAGCATCGTCAGTTCGGCGTCGCGATCGGGGTAGCCGACGACCAGCTTCATCAGAGAACCGGTCGAGCTGAGCTTCGGGCAGCGGGTACGTTCCCTCCTGCTCGATCGGGTTTTGCGTGGCCAGCACCCAGAACGTCTCGGGCAGAAGGATCGTCTCGTCGCCGACGGTGATCTGGCCTTCCTGCATGGCTTCAAGGAGGGCGCTTTGCACCTTGGCCGGCGCGCGATTGATTTCGTCGGCCAAGAGGACGCTGGTGACGATCGGCCCGGGGCGCACGTCGAAGGTGCCGGTGGCGGGCCGGTAGATCTGGGTGCCGGTCAGATCGGCGGGGAGCAGGTCGGGCGTGAACTGGATGCGGCGAAACGGGAGGTCGAGCGCCTGGGCCAGGGCGCGGACGGCCCGGGTCTTGGCCAGGCCGGGCACGCCCTCGATGAGCACGTGACCGCCGGCCAGGAGTGCGATCACCAGCCGTTCCAGAAGCACCCGCTGACCGACGACGAGGGCTTCCATGCGCTCGATGAGCCGGGCAAGGCGCTCGGGAGCCTCGGTGTAAGAGGACGGGGACTGCTCGGAAACCTCGAGGGCCGGGTCGTGGCGGTCGCTGGACATGAACGACAGGGTTCCCCGTGGCCCGAGAACGGAGGGAGGGGCAAAATCGCGCGGTAAGACCCCTCTGCCGATGGAGGTCTCGTCTCACGGCGTATCTGAGGTATTGTAAGGCACTTAGCCGGCTGAAGTCACCCCGGCAGAGCCAGCGCGTCTGTCAGCCCCGATCGGCGCGTCGCTTCTCCATCAGCCTGCGCAGGATATCATTGGCGGCGTCGCTCGTGTCCTTGAACGCGGGCCTTTGGCGGCGGCCCGCTTGCTTGGACGCCTGTTGCTGTGCCTTCTTGGCGGCATAGAACGGGTTGGACTCGTCGATGAACTCTTCTTCAGGGCTTCATCGTCGGCCTCCGACTCGTCTTCGCCCAGGGTTTCGTCATCGCCGTCGAATCCTCTTCGGGCAGTTCTTCTTCGTCGGCTCGGTTCCTCGTCGTCAGGCTGGCGCTCGTATTCGTCGTCGGACGCGGACGGGGGATTGGCTGGCTTGGCGGCGGCCTGCGCACGTTGCTGGCATCTTTGAAGGCGGTGATCGTGATCGTGTCACCGCCGTAGACGGCGGTGGGCTGTTCGGCGGACGCCTGCGACGTTGGGACCGATCAACCACGAGTCAATGTCGTCGGTCGAGACGTCATCGAGCGACTGCCTTGGCGGCCGGTGGCGGCCGCTTCGCTGCCGCGGCGGGGGCGTCGAGGATCGCGACCGCGAAGGTCGAGCGGACCGACTTGCACCAGGTCGCGGTCCTTGAGCCGGCATGGCTCGGTGGTCAGGGCCTTGCCGTTGACGAGCGTCCCGTTGCGGCTGCCCAGGTCGCGAACCACGACCGAATCGCCGTCTGATCGTGAACTCGGCGTGCTCGCGACTCACTTGTTCGCTGTTAGGCCGCAGGTGACAGGTCTCGCCCCGGCCGATCTTGAAGTTAGGCCCGACCAAAGGAATCACCTTGCCCTCGGGCTTGCCCCGCACCACGACCAGTTGCACTTTCATGGGAACCATCCCGACCTTGTTGGTCTCCAACGACGAGGATCAGCCTTGAGTTGAACGACAAACCACCCGCGAATCGGTTGACGTGCGACCACTACCACTGAAAGGTGCCGGGGGCGTTTTGCTGCCCCGGCGAGCTCTTATTGTAACTTAATTTTTCGGAGTTCCAAGATACTGACTCCACTTCCGCTGGCTTAATCTTCCCGAAGATTGCACACCGTGCCGCCTGGACGCTTTGCTTCGGTCAACGCTGCTCGGTCCACGCGGAGTTTCCATAGCGGTCCTGCTCCACTTCGCGGGCGCGCGCACGCACCCACTCGGGTATGCTGGACGGCTGCGGAATAAGTTCGAGGGCTTTTGGAATCGCTGCCAGAAGTAGTGCAGACCAGTCGAGTGGCTCCACGCGCAAATCCGCCACGTCGCAGACACCAGGTAGCTCCGGCACCCAGTGGGATCGAGCCCACAGGATCGAACCGTGCTGGAGCACCGCGCCTCGACGGCGGCGCTGTGCGCTGCCGACGATCTTGACACCGTCCGTTACGATATCGTCCGCATCGGCGTCAGTAAAGCATAATAAAGATCGTTTTTGCTCGCGATCTTTCCGGTCGGCCTCCAGACCGCGCCGCCTTGCGCGATACCGAGGCGCGACAGAGCGTCGGCGATGACAGCATGGACGGCCTGGTAGAGCCGAGTGCTCTGGGCGCGCCAGGGGATGACCGGCCGGCAACGACGAGGGCGTAGGTCAGTTCGTGGTGGTGCCAGAGGGCACCGCCGCCGGTCTGGCGGCGCACCAGCGGAATTCCCCGCCACCGCGAGTCGCAATGTACCGCGGCGATCGGCTGAAAGTAGCCCAGGCTCAATGTCGGGACCGTCCAGCCGTAGGTGCGCAGGTAGGCAGTGCCCGAGCTGAGAGCCAGCCTCATTCAAGAGCGCCTCGTCGAGCGCCATGTTCGCCGGGCCATCGGCGACTGTGGCGATACAGGCAAGCACTCTGATTCCATTCCAACGATGCCCGTCGCATGGGTCAACAGCCGGCCCGACTCGCGACTCGACTCCCGCGCTCGGCGGACCGGACCGACTCGCGATAATGCCGTCATTCTACTTAATTCTAGACCGGGAGCCCGCGATGACCGAGACGTGAGCCACAGCAAGCAAACGATGAGCCGCCGCTCGCGCCCGCCGCGCTCAGGACGAGCCGGAGAGCCGGCCCGGCGGGGCTGCCGCTTTACGTGTGGGTCATTGCGGCCGTCGTGATCGCGATTCCGGTCGGGCTGTTCTGGGGCGAGGGCGCGACCAGCCTCGAGCTGCTGCCCAAGCTGATCCTGCGCGCCCTGACGGCGCTGGCGGCGCCGCTGGTCGTGCTGGCGATCTTGAGCGCGATCGTGACCAACGAGGTCAGAGGCCGCCAGGGCGCCCTCATGATGTTCTTTTACCTGATCAACACGCTGGTGGCCATGCTGATCGGTCTGACGCTCACGAACCTGATCCGGCCGGGTCGCGGGGCGTCGCTCGTCGAGCCGGGCGCCGCGACCAAGCCGCTGGTCAAGAAGACGGCGACCGAGATTCTCCTCGACCTGATGCCGCGGAGCATCGGCGAGCCGTTCACCCAGAACCACCTGGCGCAACTGGTCTTGCTCACGCTGGCCCTGGGGATCGGGCTGGTCAAGATCCGCGACAGCCAGAAGACGCCGCGGCGACACGTCGTTCCAGGTCGTCATCGATCTGCTCACGATCGGCTTCGAGCTCTTGATGAAGGTCTTGCTCTGGGTGGTGGCCCTGGTGCCGCTGGCCGTCTTCGGGATCGTGGCCGCCAGCGTCGGCCAGAAAGAGGGGATGAAGGTCTTCGCCTCGCTGATCTGGCTGATTGTCGTCGTGGTCCTGGGCCTGGCGATCCAGGTGATCTGGTATCTGCTTCAGATGTCGGTCGTCGCGCGGATGTCGCCCGTGGCGGTTTCTGGGCGGTGCGCTCGACGTGATGGCCAGCACGGTCAGCACGGCGAGCACGGCCGCGACGATCCCGATCACCTTGCGCGCGCTCGAGCGCCTGGGCATCTCGCGACGGTCGAGCCAGTTGACGGCCTGCATCGGCACCAACTTCAACAACGACGGCACGGCCCTCTACCAGGCGACCGCGGTGCTGTTCATGGCGCAGGCGCTCGGCTTTCGAGCTCGAGCATCGTGGACCAGGTCATGATCATGCTGACGACGCTGGTGGCCAGCGTGGGCGCCGGCGGAATCCCGTCGGGCAGCTTCGTGACGATGCCGCTTGATCTTCGCGGCCGTCGAGCCTGCCGGCCGACAAGATCCCGATCCTGCTGACGGTCGACTGGCTGCTGGACCGCTGCCGGACGACGTCGAACGTGCTCGGCGACATGACCGTGGCCGTCTTGCTCGATCGGGTCTCGCCGCCCGGAGCAGGAGCTGGTCAGATCTGGTAGTTGAGCCGCAGTCGAGTACTCGGCGTCGGCTGAAGTCGCTGCTGCTGGCCTTCGCGAAACCGCAGCCGCGGGTTTTCGATGGTGACGGTGGTATAGGGAGCGATGCTGCGCGTGACCCAGGCCGACGAGCCGATCACGGAGTGGTGGCCGATGACGGTCTCGCCGCCCAGGATCGTGGCGTTGGCATAGATGACGACGCCGTCTTCGATGGTCGGGTGGCGCTTGGCGTCGCGGACGATCTCGCCGGTCTGCTCGTCGCGGGGAAAGCTCAAGCGCGCCCAGGGTCACGCCCTGGTAGAGCTTGACGCCGTCGCCGATGTCGGTGGTCTCGCCGATGACGACGCCGGTGCCGTGGTCGATGAAGAACCGCCGGCCGATCGTGGCGCCGGGGTGGATGTCGATGCCGGTCTTGCCGTGGGCGTACTCGGTCATCATCCGCGGGATCAGGGGCACGCCGAGGCGATGCAGCTCGTGGGCCATGCGGTAGACGGTGACGGCCGCCACGCCCGGGTAGCAGAAGACGATCTCGTCGGGGCTCTTGGCTGCGGGGTCGCCGTCGAACGCGGCCTGCACGTCTTCGGCGAGCGTATGCCGCAGCTCGGGGATGGTCTCCAGAAAGCGGATCACGATCGCCTGGGCCTTCGCCTCGAGGTCGGCCTCGCCATTGTTGGCCAGTGCAGTCGTAGCGGAACGCCCGGGCGATCTGCTGCGTCAGCCGATTATGCAGACCGTCGATCAGGTCGCCGACGTGATAGGCGACGTTGCCCAGGTGCAGGTTTTGCCGCCGTCCGTAGCCGGGGTAGAGGATCTTCCCGCAAGTCGGCCAGGAGATCGACGACCTCGCGGTAGCTCGGCAGCGGTGAATGGCCAAGATGGTGGATGGCGCCACATTCCTCGTAGGTCTCGACGATCCGTTGAGTGATCTCGGCAAGGCCGGCCGCGATTTTGAGGTCTGTCGCCATGGTTCTGCCCTGAGTACGTGCGCAGTCGTCCGCCCGTGGCCATCATAGGGAATGATACGGCGGCGATCAACGCGACAAGAGGGGTGGAGGCGTTACGGTGCGGCTCAGCGCTCGCTGTCGAGCTTGACGTCGACGGCGGTTTTCTGGTTCGTGCGCGGCTTGACCACAACCAGCTTGAAAACCGGCCCGCTTTTGCGTGCGAGGTCATCAAGCGTCTTGGGATGGAGGACTGGCGAGCCGTTGGCCTCGACAATGATGTCGCCGGGCTCGATACCGGCGCGCGGCCGGCGTGTTAGGCTCGACCTCGGTGACTTTCACCGCCGGATCGACGTCGTAGAACACGAGCTCGGTCACGACGCCGAGCTTGCGGCCCGACTCGGTCTGGATGCGGGCGTCGGCAGGGATGCCGGCAGGCGCGGCGTTGTCGGGACCGGGAAGCTTGACGTCAACGGGGACGTCTTTCCCGGTGCGCGTGTCGCGCACCGTGAGGACCAGGCCGGCGCCGCTCTTGCGCACAACCGAGCTGAGCACGTCGGCGCCGGTCACTGGCACGCCATTGGCGGCAACGATGACGTCGCCCACCTCGATGCCCGCCTGGCCGGCCGGGCCGGTCGGCTCGACGCGTGTAACCTTCATCCCGGTGCGCTCGCCGACCTTCACCGGCTCGGCGCCGATTCCCAGCGACCGGCCCGTGGCCGGAGCGGTCGGCGGCCGGTTCGCGTCGGGAACCGCGGGCGCATCTGGCAGGTCTTCTGCGGGTGTCGTTGGGTTTGCCGGCCTTGAGCGATCGCCGACCGCCACTTCGATGGGCAAGCTTACAGAATTGCCCGTCCTGACGTCGACAACGGTCAGAGTCTTCAAAGCTCCCTGGCGCACAAGCTGTTCGAGCTCGGCAGCACCTTTTATGGGGTTCTCATTGGCTCCGACCACGATGTCGCCGGGCTCGAGGCGGGCGCGCTCTGCCGGGCCGTCTGGTTTGACGCTGGTCACGCGCAGGGCGAATTGACCCTTGGCGTTCACGCTTTCGCCTATGAAACCCAGCGCCGAGAGCGCCGCGCGGTTGCTTGCGGGCGCGGCCCCGGTCCGCGGGCCGGTCGGGGCCGCGTCGCGCGCGGGTGGCGAAGATTCAAAGTCAGTGGCGTCGGCCGCCCTGGCTGCTGTGATCTCGAACCATTCACTGCCGGCTCGTTCCCATGCGCCCGTGGCTCCAGCAATGACGTAGACGCGAACCAGAACGCGCTCAGGCGGCACCGGTCGGTTGCGGTCATCCGCCGGCCGGTTGATGCCTGCAGGCTCGGAGAGATGGATATAAACGAGGTTGCCGGGCGCGGGCACGGCCACCCGCGGTGCCGTCTTCGGCGCGCGCACCGCTTCGGATCGCTCGACGTCGATCTGCACTACGTAGTCAACACGGTCTGGGCGCGCGCTCTGGAATACTTCGCGAACGACGCCTTCGATGACCAGCGTAGCCTGGTCCTTGGCCGAGGGCCCGGCATTCTGGGCTCCGGCGTTCTGCGGCGTGAGGCACGACATGGCGGCCACGAAGGACAGAGCGACCCGCATCGAGATCGTGTTCATCGTATGCTCCCAGGTTGATCGTGATCGGACGAGGTGGTCGCGAGCGTTTGCTGGCGTTGTTGTGAGCCAATCATAAGGGACAGCAAACGGTCTCTTCAAGTAGGCGAGGCCGGCGCAGCCGCTTCGGCGGGCGAGTTAACTCGACTGAGCCTGACGTGCCCGCCAGCGCGCCACGAACCGCTGGTAGTCTTCGGGCGTATCGATGCCAATCGAGGGCTCGTCGACCAGGCCGACGGCGATCGGGTAACCGGCGTCGAGCACGCGAAGCTGCTCGAGCTTTTCGGCGGCCTCGAGCGGCGAGGGTGGCAGCGACGCGAGCTTCAAGAGGAAGTCGCGTCGATAGGCGTAGAGGCCGAGATGGAGCAACGCAACCGGCGCGCTGGCAGTTGCCGGCTCTGGGAGCCCGTCGCGGTGGTAGGGGATCGGGCTGCGCGAGAAATACAGGGCGCGTCCGCGGCGGTCGCACACGACTTTCACGCAGGCCGGGTCGCGGTAAACGGCTTGATCGTGGATGGCCGTGGCGAGCGTGGCCATGGGCGCATCGGGGTCGTTCTCGAGCAGGGCGACGACGCGGTCGATCGCCTCGCCGGAGACCTCGGGTTCGTCGCCTTGAAGGTTTACAATCACCCGTGCGCCATCGAACCGCAGAGCGACCTCGGCGACGCGGTCTGTGCCGGTCGGGTGGTCGGCCCGGGTCATCAGGGCGACAGCGCCGGCGGCCGTCGCCGCGGCGGCGATTCGCTCGTCGTCGGTGGCCACGATGATCTGTTGTAGCGAATGCGCCCGTCGCGCCGCCTCGATGACGTGCTCTATCAGCGGACGACCGGTTTGGGATAGAAGGGCTTTGCCGGGGAGTCGGGTCGAAGCGAAACGGGCCGGTATCACGCCGACGATTTCCATGTTTCTAAAGAATATCTCCCGTGGGCTGGTCCGATAGAAGAGGCACTGATCGAGACACGCGCTCGACCAGGCCCGGCGACGCGTTGCCCACACTCTAGGACGTCCCACGACGGGACACAAGACGGAGCGTGGGCGAAGGCGGCCTCGGGCGCGGAAAGGTGCCGGCGCCGGCAGGCGATCCGGCGTGCCGTTGAAACATCCGATGCGAAAGGAACCGTGTCGGTGAGGGCCACACCGGGTCGGCGTACCGAAGCCGGCCGGCGGTCCCGACGATCAGTCGGTATGGTGCCGCCTGATCCACCAAAGGAGGTCGGTCCCGAACCGTCGTCCCGTCGAAGGCAGTCGGGGAGGCTCCCCAGATCCCCGCTGGCCGCTTCGTAATGGTGCGCTGGTTCTTCGCACTCGGGCGATCCGCCCGATGGCTCGAGGGGAGCCTGCACCGAGCCAATATCGGCCATGGATAAAGAACCAAGAGCCTTCAGGTGGTCCGTCTCTTACAACCGTTGCTTGCGCTCTGATGAATCGGGCTTGACCGAATGGTCGAGCCCGATCGCCGCGTTCCGACGCTCGGCCGGCTTCTGCTAGGGCGGCCGGATGGAACGCGCCAGGGAAGGGGGGCGTTCACTACTGACTCGCGGGGCGGCCTATAGCCAATGGCGTGGCGGCCGTCTGGGGAGAGACGTTTCATGGCACGGACCCGGAAGCGCAGCCGTCGGAGCCAATTGCGCCAGCGACCTCAGATCGAGCACCTTGACGATCGGTGTCTTCTCTCGAGCGCTGGGGGAGGCCAGGTCGACCGACCATCTCGGGGCGGACTTTGTGGGCAAAGACCACGCGCTGGTGCGACACCACGAGCACAAACCGGCGGCCAGGGCCGCGACCGGGAACACCGCGGCGGTCGCGGCAGCGCCAGTCGAGCGGCCGGCCGGCTCGACCGAGACCGGCGCGCCGACTGCTTACGACCCGATCATCAACGCCGCGGCGACCCGCTCGACGTATCAGCGTCGACGGCACCGGCATGACCGTCGCCGTGATCGACACCGGCGTCGACTACAACAACCCCGCCTTGGGCGGCGGCTTCGGCCCCGGCGACAAGGTCATCGCCGGCTTCGACTTCGCCGACGACACGGCCAACCCGATGGCAACGACCTCGCAGCACGGCACCGCCGTCGCCGGCTTGATCGGTTCCGACGACCCCGACGACCTGGGCGTCGCGCCCGGCGTCGACATCGTCGCCCTGCGGGTCACCGACGACACCAACACCGCCAGCTTGAGCAGCGTCGCCAATGCCTTGCAGTGGGTGATCGACAATCACAGCCAGTACAACATCACCGCGGTCAACATGTCGCTTTCCGACGGCGGCAACTACGCCCAGAACTGGTTCGCCAACGACGGCGGCACCGGCGAGCAGATCACCGACCTGATCGGGCAGCTCACAGCGATGAATATCCCGGTGATCGTCGCGACCGGCAACAACTTCACCGGCCAGCAGGGCGAGGGCTTCGCCGCGATCGTCGCCGGCACGATCAGTGTCACGGCGACGGACTTGTCGGGCAACTCTGCTTGCCCACCGCCCAGCGGCTGGGCACGGCCTATCGGCGGTGCGTCGGCCACGACCCTCGCGGCGCCGGGCGAAGGATTGACCGCTCCGTCGGGCGACTCGGGAACCGCCACCGTCGACGGAACCAGCTTCGCCACGGCGCTCGTCACGGGTTCCGTCACGCTGCTGCAGGAAATCTACCAGTCGCGGTTCGGGGCACTGCCGACCGTCGCCCAGCTCAAGTCGTGGCTGCAGCAAGGAGCGACCCCGATCTATGATTCGGTGACCGGAATCACGATCGGCGAGCTCAACGTCCTCGCGTCGGCGAACCTGATCCCAGAGCCCACTCCGATCGGGTCCGTTCAGCCGGCCGGCGCGGCAGCGTCGAACTCGTCTGGGTCGACAGCCGCGTCGTCGTCGAACGGCGCTGCATCGTCGTCAGCGGACAGCTCGGCGGCAACGGCCAGCGTGCAGGTATACGTCAACGGCCAGCCGGTCACCACGACCAGCTCGACAACCGCTAGCTCGTCGACCACGCTCGACCCCGCGACGCTCGCCCTGCTTCTTGAGGCCATGACGGCCTGGCCCGCCAGTGGCGACGCCAGCTCGGCGCCGGGCAATACCGAGGTCCAGATCTGGAACGCAACTTCGTGACGACGGGCGGAGTTGCTCCGGCCCGGGTTGTGCTCTCGAATGGATTGCTTTTCGAGCCGCGGCGACGCAGCAGTCGCCGCGGCCTTTTTCATTATGGTGCGACAGCTTGGCCGCGCAATGCGCGAGCGCGCGATGTCGACGGCGCTTGCCCGCCGGCGCTGTCGCCTGCCGCTAGAGCATTGCGTACAATCGATGGGCCGGCCCGCCGGGTAAGGCGCGAGCGGCGCTACCGCGCGCTCGATCGGTATCGGCTGGTGATTGCACGAGGAGGATACGCACTTGGGTGGCGAATTACGCACGGCCCTGGTCACCGGGGCGGGGAGCGGGATCGGCAAGAGCACTGTCGCCACGTGGCCGAGTTGGGCCTGCGCGTTGCGCTGGTCGGGCGCAACCGCGAAAAGCTGCAACAGCCCGCGCCGATCTCGGGCGCGGAGCGACACGGCGCTGGTCGCCACTTGCGACATCACCGACCGGAACGCGGTCAAGGCGCTGGTCGAGCAGGTCCTCGCGGCCTTTGGCACGATCGACGTCCTGGTCTGCAACGCCGGCACCAATGTGCGCAACCGGAGGCTGGAAGCGCTCGACCCGACCGATTGGGACCAGATGATCGCCACCAACCTGACCGGCTCGTTCAACCTCGTCCACCACGTGCTGCCGTCGATGCGGCGGCAGAAAAAGGGCTGGTGATCCAGATCTGCTCGATCTCGGGCCTGCGAGCCAGCACCGTCGGCGGGATCGGCTACTCGGCGTCGAAGTTCGGCCAGTCGGCGCTGGGGATCGGCCTCGGGCGCGAGGAAGGCTGACCGCGGCATTCGCTCGACGGTGATCTATCCGGGCGAGGTCGACACGCCGATCCTCGACGCCCGGCCGGTTCCGGTGGCGGCCGAGCGCCGGGCCGTGATCCTCCAGCCGGAGGACGTGGCCGCGGCGGTCAAGTTCGTGGTCGAGTTGCCGCGCGCGCCCACGTGCCCGAGCTGGTCATCACGCCGACGGTGGATGATTTCGCCTGAGGCTTGCCGCGCGATCACTAACCGCTCTTACGAATCGGCTCGCCCTGGTCGATGTCGGCCGGCCTCGATCTCGCCGGTCGGCGAACTCGTTGAACTCGACGTAGAGCAAGTGGCGGATAGAGCTTGCTCTCGCGTCTGGAGCTGAGAGTGGCGAGCCGGCGTCCTCGACCCGGCCGTTGTGCAGCACGATCACGTGGTCGCACGATCGGACCGTCGACAGCCGGTGCGGCACACGATCAGCGTCCGGCCGACCGCCAGCCGGGACAGCGTGTCGTCGATGAAGTGCTTGGTGTCGTCGTCGATGGGCACGCTCGGCTCCTCGACGATCACGATCGAGGGATCGTGCAGGTAGGCCCGCGCCAGCGCGATCCGGAACTGCTCGTCGGGCTTGAGGTAATGACCGAGCGGCCCGATGATGGTGTCGTAGCCGTGCGGCAGGTCCTGGATGAAGTGATGGGCATGGGCCACCTTGGCGGCCTCGATGACCCGGGGCAGGGTGTTCATGGGATCGCCCAGGCCGATGTTGACCAGCACCGAGTCGGTGAAGACCAGGTCGGCCTGCAGCACGGTGGCGACCTGGGCGCGGACCGAGTCGAGGGTGACGTCGCGGAGGTCGTGGCCGTCGATCAAGATCCGCCCGACCCTCGGGTCGATCAGCCGCGGGATCAGGCAGGCCAGCGCGAGCTTGGAATCGTCGTCCAGGCCCATGATCGCCGTGCGCGAGCCGGCCGGGATCTCGAGCCGAGACCCCGTCGAGCAGCCGCTTGCCCGACCGGCTCTCGAGCTCGACGTTCTCGAAGCGCGATCTGCTCCTTGAGCGCGTTCAGGAAGTGGGCGCCGACGTCCTGGTGAAGCTCGGGCCTGCGCTCGAGGAACTCGAAGATCCCTCGGGCCGACCGGTTCGCCTGGCGGATCGCCTTGTTCATGCGCAGCCACTCGACGATCGGATGGGCCAGGCCCGCCAGCGACACGAGCAAGATCAGCATGGTGGCGATCGAGATCTCGATCGTTGACGACGACGTTGTAGCCCAGCAGGCCCAGGGCGATCGACCAGGGCCGCCCCGAAGAGCAGACCGGTGCTGGGGTTGAGCGGGCCGGCGGTGAAGATCCGCTGCACGTCGGCCTGGCGATATCGGTCGAGGTGCTCGTCGAACCGCTGCCGGTCGTACTCGCCGACGCCGTAGACGCGGACCGTCCGCAGCAAGCCCAGGTCTTCGTGGAGCAAGGAAAGCTGCACCGAGGCGTCGCGCAGGGCCGATCTCGGTCGCCTGGCCGGCCGCGCGGTTCAAGACGCCGCGCCGTCAGCCAGACCAGCAGACCCAGCGACGCCAGGAAGATCGTCAGGAGCGGCGAGACCAGGAGCGCGAGCACGAGCAGTCCCACGGCCAGCACGTGGATCCGCGGGCGTGACGTCGAGGTCGGCGATCAGGCCGTCGCGAATGTCGTTGACCTCGCGCGTCCACAGGTTGATCACCGGCCCGACGCCCTCGGTCGGCAGCGACGATTGGCCCAGCCGGTACATCTGGCGGTGGATCTGCCGGCGCAGGGTCGCCGCGACGCTCGGTCGCGGCCGCCGGCGATCACCCGCCGGCGCCAGAGCGCGACCAGCGCGATCAAGACGATGCACACGCGACCCGGCGACCAGCAGCGTCGTCGAGCGCTCCCAGGTTGTGTCTGCAAGACCGGCAGCACGTCGGATCACTCGCTCCAGGACGCCGGGCGCCGACGCGGTGCACGCGGTTTTCGCTTCGGAGGTTGCCGGCGATCAGCGGGAAGATGCCCGTGTTGTCGAACAGAACGCAGGTTGCGGTCACCGCCCGTCGACCGCGCCCGACACCCAGCTCGGGCAGCACGTCGACCTGGGCCGACCGGGAACCGTGCCTCGCCGCGCGAGGCCATGCAGCGCCACGAACAGCGCCGCCACCCCCAGGAGCAGCCACCAGCAAGCAGCGATTGCACGAACCCCAGACACCCGCGCGATCACGAAATCGCGGCGGGAACTACAGGAGCTGTCGTGCGCGACGATACGCATCGGCTTGCATGCGTCGATATCCCCGAACGTCTGGCCTTGCCGCGCGCTCTAGTTGACTGGCCCAGTCGGCTCAGGCCAGGTCGCGGTCCTCGAACAACAGGAACGCCAACACAAGCGCTGCTCCACTGTACAACATGCAATAGCCGAATGCCGGCAGGACGTACCCGATCCAGGGGATGACCGCGCCGGTCGAGATCGACGGGCCGGCGTTGAAGAACTCGAGGGCACGGCAAGACCGAGGCGAACAGCTTGGCCATGAAGCGTGACCAGCTCGTTCACGTGGCCCTGCTCGGCCACCTCGACCAGCACCGGGCTCAGGTGGCCGAGGAAGAAGATCAGGATGCAGACGACCAGGTTGGCCAGCATCGGCAGCCGGGTCGAGATCGCCACGCTGATGCTGGTCAGGACGGTCACCTCGAAGAAGCCGAGCACCAGCCCAGGCAATGACCTGCATCACCTGCGCCCACTGCTTCGGCCGATTCGGCAACGCTCGCCGGCGTTTCGCGCAGGTCGTAGGCGTACTTGTACCAGACGCCCGCCGCGAACAGCGCCCCCAGCAACGACGTAAAGCGCCAGCACGCCCAGCTCGATCCCCAGGAACTTGCCGATGATGAACTGCCGGCGGTTGATCGGCTTCGACAGCAGCGTGATCGCCGTCTTGCCCTCGATCTCGTCGGCGACGGTCGAGCTCGCCGTCAAGCAGCGCCAGCAGCATGCAGAAGAACGAGATCGTCGTCAGGCCCGTGTCCTTGTACATCTTGATGTCTTCACCGAAGGTGAAGTACGAGACGAAGATCGTCACGATCAACAGGGCGGCGGCGAAAAACGCCATCACGAAGAACGCCGGCTGGCGGATCGCCTCTTTGGCCGTGGCGAACGCGATGGTGAGTGCTTTCATGGTTCGTTGGTCAATTCACGATGGAAAACGAAGAAGGAGGAATCGAGTGACCGCAGTGAGCCGGGGACACGAAGTGCTGCCTGGCCGATCGAGCACGGCAGCCGCCGGCCTCATCAATGATCGGATCATAAATTCGGACAAGTGGCTGATCGCTGGGTGATTCAGTCTGGGAAACGACGTCCTTGATGTAGGCACCCATCTCGCGCTCGATGGCCGACAGGAAGCCGTCGAGCTCAGTCGCGGTTCGCCCTCGGCCACCAGCTCGACGCGGCCGTCAGGCAGGTTCCGGACATGCCCGCCAACCTCGAAGCCCCGCGCCAGCGACAGGCACGTGTAGCGGAAACCCACGCCCTGCACCCGACCCGAGAAATAGACTCGGCGACGTTCACGAGGCATACCGCTCGGCCCCGCCGCTGATCGCGGACCAGGCATCACCGACACCCCCCGATCGGGCCGAGCGACCGGCTCGAACCAAAGGCCGTCGCGGGCAAACGTTAACGACGGTTCAATGAACTATCCTAGCGGCGGATGCCGGCGCGAAGCAAGCAGCATTCACAGCCCGTTCAGCTCGACGTGCTCGACCAGCGACGCCGTCGCCGCCTGGATCGGCAGCAGGATCGGCTCGAGCCGGGCCCGACGCCGACTGCCTCGAACGGCACCGACGGCGATCCCGACGAGTTCCCCGCCTTGACGATCAGGCTCGTGACGGTAAAGGGAAGCCGGTTATCGACTTTGAGCGTCGTGCTGCCCAGGCTGCGCCGGGCCGGCTTCGACCGTGACAAACGCTGAGGCAACCGCGCGATCGATCACCTTTGCCAGGGTGACGCCGTCCAGGACCGAGATCGAGGAATTGTCGCGGAACGCGACGTGTCCCGAGCGGTTCCCAGGCATCGGGTGGGGCGCATGCGCTCACGCAGTACGCGACCGCGCGTTTCGCCGGTCTTGGCATCGTTGAGGACGACGCGCAGATAAAGGGCGGGCACCGGCAGCCGGCGGCAAGTCGTCGGAGTCGGCCACCTGAAGCGGCAGACCCAGGAGCCGCAGCCCGGCGAGCTGGCCGCTCAACCGCTTGGCTTCGCTGTCGAGCGAGCCCCTTCGCCCCTGACCTGGACGAAGAGCCGGGCACCGCCGACCTGACGACGGGTCGACCAGCTCGTCGGAACCGACGCGATTCGAGCTCATCGACAAACCGCGCCGCCAGGGCGATCTCATGAGCGTTCATGACCGCTGCCCTGCTCGAGCATCGTCTGGAACGGCAGGTCGTTGCACACGTTCCACATGACCGCCTGGGCCACGCCGTGGCTGGTGCCGTACGTGGCGAGGCTGCGGAGGGCCGTGCGCACCCGCGGATCCTTGGTGTAGTCGTCGACGTCCATGAGCTTGAACATGTTGCGGCCGGTCGGGCAGGCAAGCCGAAGTTCAGGCAGACGCCAGGCACGTTGAATTCGACCGTCTCACCGACGGGCACGGTCACGGCACGCGCCGCCGGATCGTCCGAGACGCCGACCGACTGCAAGCCGGCGAGCGGCCCGCAGCCTTGAAACTCGCCGAAGGCCCCTTCGCGATTGGCCGACCGAGCCCAGCCCCATGCTCTGCAAGCCGCCGCCGCCTCGGCCGCCGCCTGGGCCCTGGCCGACGCTCGCCGGCGACCAGCCCGGGCGGCAGGACCACGTTGAGCCGGCGGTTGGAGGCGTTCCTGATCGAGATGCGAACCTTGTCCTGTCACCGTGGCCGCGCGCGACCACGGCGAGATCGCCCGCCTCGCTGCCGCTCAAGATGTCGACCGTCTCGGTCGCAACCTCGACCAGGGCCGCGGACGGCTCGCTGCCGGTTGCGGACCTCGGTCTGATCTGGGCCGTCGCCAGCGAGCCCGCACATAAACATCACGCCACTGAAAAGGCCCGCAGCCGACCCGGCCCGGACCAGGCAAAGGTGTCGCCACAACATTGCGCTTTAACCTTTCTGGACGGGGCCGTCGCCGGAGGGTCGATCGCTCGAACCCTCCGGGCCCGAGTCTCCGCCAAAACCGATGGAGATGATTTGATTCCTGCCCGGTCCTTTGCCCGAACATTCAGCCTAAAGGGCAAAGACGTCGGCGCAGGCCGCGTTATTCGAACCAGCCACCTCATAATATTCGGCCGCCGGACTGACCTAGCATGGGCCGAAATGCCGCTGCGCCGACACACCGTCAGCCTACAGTGTACAATGCGGCTGCACTTTAGACAAAACCCCACCGACCGCAGCCGGTTGAGAACCGTGCCTGGTACCCTTAAGCCGATGAGGTTGCTATGCTCTAAGGCATGCCTCGCCATCCCCGGTCCGCCATTGCCGGCTGCGTCTACCACGTCCACAACCGGGGCAACAACCGCGCCGTCGTTTTTCAGGATGACGTCGATCGCCTGGCGTTCCTCGACGCGATCGCTCGAGCCAACGAACGCTATTCATTTGGCCTACTGGGCTACTGCCTGATGCCGGACCACTTTCACCTGCTGGTGAAACCCGGGCCAGGCGCTTCCATCAGCCGGATCATCCAGTCTCTCACGGTCGCGCATACCTGGCACTCGCACCGGCGCCACGGCACGACGGGACACGTTTGGGAGGGGAGATTTCGGGGCTCGGTGGTTCAAGAAGACGCGCACGTTCTGGTCGCGCTGCGTTATGTCGAGTCGAATCCGCTACGTGCGCGATTGGTCAAGGGCGCAGCCAACTATCGATGGTCAAGCTACCACTTCCATGGTCTGGGCGAGGCAGACGCGCTTCTCTCGCCGTTTGCCACCTGGGACGAACTGGGGCGCACGGACGGCGAGCGGCGCCGGCGGTGGCGCGAGCGCATCCGCACGGCCCAAAAGCCAGCGGAAATCGCCGAGATTCGGTCGGCGCTCGAGCGCGCCCGGCCGTACGGCGACCCGGAGTGGACGGCCGCGATGTGCCGGCGCCTGCACATCCCGCTCGTGCCCCGCCCGCGCGGGAGACCGCGCAAGGAAGCATGACCGCCAAAAACAAGGCGCGTGCGACGCCGGCCTCAGAACTCGAGGCTGCCGCGCGCGAGTTCTTCTTCCCACTCATCCATGAGCGGCCAATCGACAGCGCAGGTGCCGAAGTCGGCCATGTGGGTGTATCGTTCCAAGCGGGCGATCGTGGCCTCAATGAGCCGGTCGTCCTTGCGGAAGATGGGACCGTGCGACGGCAGCAGAAAATCGACGTCCGAAGCGAGGATGCGCTTCAAGCTTGAGAGATATTCGAGCAGGTTCGACCCGTGATGAGCGTCGATGACGCCCACGCTGCCGTCGCGGAAGATGTTGTCGCCGGAAAGGAGCAAGTTTCCCATCCGCAGCGCGAGCTGGCCGGCCGTATGCCCGGGGGTGCTCCACACCTCGAGAATTCTGTTGCCGATTTGAAGCCTGTCGCCCTCGTCGAGCGTGCGGTCGACCTTGCAGCGTGGCATGGGGATCCGGATGCCCTGGGCCTCGATTCGCGCGTAGGTGAGTACCTCGTCGCCCTCTTCGATGGCCGCGACGCTCTTGGGATGAGCGGCCACCTCGCATTTAAGCACCTCGCGAGCCCGTGCCAGCCCTTGGGTGTGGTCGACATCGGCGTGGGTCGCAACGATCAGCTTGCAGGCCGACAGGCTGAAATCCATTTGCCGGATCAATTCAAGGACGTCGGGCAGTTCGTCGAGAAACCCCACGTCGATAAGCGCAAACTCAGTTCCACCATCAATTAAATAGACGTTAACTCCCATCCGGCGCTGTGCCTGGTAATTCATCTCCAGAACGCCCGGGAACACATAACGCCGTGGTAGCATGCGCTCTCCACCTCCGCAAGCGATACGCCGTCGAAACCGCGGTGCGTTATTGTACGGCGCGGGTGCCGATCGCTCAACGTGGCCGATCGCGCGACCTGGCAAGTCACGGAACCAAATCGCGCTCGCCGTCGTCGAATGTAAGGGTGTAGTGCGCCGTCTGATCTGCCTAGTGGACGACGGGCCGTGTCCAATGCCTCACCGGGCGCGATCGATCGCGCCGCAAATCGAGGCGCCTGCGATCGGAAAGGCCAACAGTTCCGTCAGCTTGACACGCCGGGATTAGCGGGTTAAGTTCAACTATGGTAGATTTGATGGAAGTATAAGGATAGTCGCGAGATGAGATGATCCGGCGACTCGCGTTTCCTTGTGGCTGCGACCCGATGTGCGGTCCTTCGAACACTTCGACCTTTGGTAGCGACACCCGACCCGGACGGCGCTCGATCGATCCGCCGTCAGAACGATTCTCACGGACTTTTTCACGAGGTTTCGCATCATGCTCAATGTGCTTCTCCCGAGGAGGAATCTGGGGCCCCCACGGGCATGGCATGGGGTTGCGTGGTGTGTAGGCGGCCTGTTGGTTCTGGGAGCACCGGGCTGGGCGCAGGCGCAGCAATCCGCCAAGAAAGGTGCTGCGGCGCCAGTCGGACAGGGCGATGCCGGCAAGACGAGCAAGCCCGGACCTGCGGGCGCCGACGCGCAGGCCAAACCGGCCGCTGACGACGCTGCGGTGGCCCCCGACGTGGCGGCGGCGGCGGCGGACCCCAGCCGCACGCGCAAGATATCTCCCAACGAAGTCTTCCGTGACCCCCGCGCCGAAGCCTTGCTTGACATCACCAAGTACAGGCACGAAAACTATCCTCCGGTCGGCCAGAGCGACATTGACGCGCTCAAAGGGATGGCCGGCGACCCCAACGCCACAATCGATAAAGATCTGATCAACCGCGTGATCAACGCGATGGTTTCGAAGCTCACCGACCACGCCAATATCCAGGCGCTCATTGAAGTTCCCGCCGAGGAAAAAGCCGGCAAGACAAAGAAGGTGAGCGGTGCGGCGAGCCACGAGATTGCCAAGGCCACCGAGACCTTGCTCGAGCCGCTCTTTTCGGCCAAGGACATCAAGCAACACGCGTTCTTGGCAGCGTACAACCGCGCCTTGATCGACAGGCTCTCGCCGCTTTTGAAGAACCACCTGATTCCGCGCATTCAGGCGATGATCGTCTTGGGCGAGCTGGGCAGCCCGGATGCACTGAAGCTGTACAAGGACCAGCTCAACGACCGCAACCAGACGGTCTGGGTGAAGCTGTGGGCTCTCGAGGGAATCGTCAACTTGATCGAAGAGGGCGCGCGGCTTTCGGGGCAGGCCCAGGTCGACGCGGCCAAGGTGGTCGCCGACTTCCTGGACAAGGAAGACGACCTGCCATGGCCGGTTCAGCTTCGGGCGATGGAAGCGCTGGCGGCCTTGCGTTACGGATATGATCCGGCTCGTCCTAGAACGCGCCGAAATGGCTAACGCGGCGATGCGTGTTCTGGCCGATGGCCAGGCCAAGCCGGAGGTACGTGCCGAGGCGGCGCGGCGCTGGGGATGATGCAGGTCGATTCGACAGTCCCCAAATACAATTACGCCCTGATCGCCAACGCGGCCGGCCAGCTCGCCGCCGACCTGGGCGTCGGCATCAGCGGGTATCGCGGCTTGAACGACGGCAAACCGAAGTATCTGGCCGCGCTCTTGGTCGGGCCGGTGTACCAGGCTTTTGACGGCGTGGCCGGCGCGCGCGAGTCGGGGCTGTTGCACACAGCCCGCGGCGAATCCGCGCAATACAGCCGGAAAGTCCTCGACGCAATCAAGCCGGTGATCGCGGCGTCGCTGGAGTTGATCAACTCCGGCCAAAGGCAGTTGAAGGATCGCCAGAAGCAGTTGCTGGCGCGAGTCGAGGCACTGCGGGCATTTCTCAGGGACAACCCTCCTCAGGACCGGCACCTCGTGCAAGGGGGCCCCGAGTACCCAGCGGCCGCGGCGCCCGCGGCGGCGGCCGTGCGCGCCCCCGCGGCCAACAACCTGGCCGGCCAAGGCGCGGGCCGGCGCTAAGATGCCGGCGCGTGCCAGCGCTGCCGTCGCCCTCGAAGAGAGGTCGCACTAACCTGAATGGCCACGCCATGACGATCGAACGCCTTGGGGCAGACTGGCGCGGGCTGCTCTTTGCGGCCTGCCTCGGATTGGCGCCCTCGGGCTGTTCCGAGGAGCTCGGTCCAGAGACGATGCCGGTGGCCGACGTCACCGGCGTCGTGACCGAAGGCGGACGTCCGGTGGCGGGAGGCTGGATTGAGTTCTTTCCGGTCGATGGCACTGTCGGCAACCTCCGTTCGGCACGAATTCGCGCCGATGGCTCGTTCGATGCCCGCGAAGTGGCTCTCGGCTTGAACCTCATTCGCCTGATCAACGCCCCCATAGCCTCGCGCGACGCCAAAGAGCTGTTCGGCGCCTATACCTCGCCGATCCGGCGGACGATTTCGCCGCGCCCGGTTACGCCGCTGTCGATTGACCTGGTTCAGGAGTCGCTCACCTACGCGCGCACGGCGCCGCGGCGAGTGATGCCGGAGTTGCCGCGGCCCGGAGCCTCGCCGTGAGCACGCCGCCTCCGGACCTGGAAGCGGCAGTCGCGCCGCCGAGCGAGCCGGCCCCGGCCACCATGCCCCACCCTCCGGCCGAGGCGGCAATCCACCTTTGTTATCGCGACGGCAGCAGCGTGTTTCATGCCGACTGGCCCCTCGAGAAGGTCGATCAAGCCGTGAGCGACCCCGCCGGACTGCTGTGGGTCGACATCCAGGGCGCCGAAGAATACGTCAGCCACCAGCTCGATGACTGGCTCGGTCGCACCTTTCACTTCCATCCGCTGGCAATCGAGGACGCGCTCAAGGAAGCCCACGTTCCCAAGGTCGACGACTGGACCGACTATCTGTACGTGGTCTTTCACCTGGCTCGGATCGATCCCGAGACCGACCGGCTCGAGCTCCAGGAGCTCGACGTCTTTTTGGGCCGCAATTATCTTGTGACCTACCACGTCGGGCCGATGGCGATTCTCGACGCGGATCGGCAGAGCATCGAGCGCGACCCGCGCGACCGACTTCGCCATGGCGCCGACCACTTGCTGATCCGATTTCTCGAGCTGGCGATAGACCAATCCTTGAGCGCGATCGAGAGCCTCGACGAAAGAATCGACGAGGTCCAGAACGCGGTGATCGAAGATGCCACTCCGCGCAGGCTCAAGGAGATCTTCGGGATCAAGCGGTCGGCGATCCGGCTGCACAAGATCCTCACGCCGCAGCGCGAGGTCTTGAACCGCCTGGCGCGCGATCCCTTCCCGACGATCCAGCCCAAGCACCGCGTTTACTTTCGCGACCTTTACGATCACGTCGTGCGGATCCACGACATCTCAGAGGGCCTGCGCGATCTGATCTCGAGCACGCTCGAGACTTATTTGTCGGTAGTCTCCAACCGCACCAACGACATCATGAAGATCCTGACGATCGTCACGGTGATGTTCATGCCGATGTCGTTTCTGGTCGGCTTTTTCGGCATGAACTTCTTCGCCGATTCGCTGGCGTTCACCCAGCCGCTGCCGAAAGGGTTGCTCTTCTGGGGATCATGCGCGATCATGGCGATCTCGCCGTGTTTCATCTGGATTTACGCGCGGCGGCGCAAATGGTTTTGAGCCGGGACGGCAGGCGGTTTTCGGCCGGGAGGGGCGCTCGCGGGCGATGAACAAACGCTGGCGGCTAAAGCCGCACGATTCGGGGCGCATCGAGAGCTTGAGTCGCGGCGCGCGCATCTCGCCCCTTCTGGCTCAACTGCTCTTGAACCGCGGCATCGATCAGCCCGAGCGCGCCACGGCGTTCCTGGAGGCGAAGCTGGGCAGCCTGCATGACCCCGAGCTGATCCCCGGCGCGGCCGACGCGGCCCTGCGCATCGTCCGGGCGATTCACGAACAGCGCAAGATCGTGATCTATGGAGATTACGACGTCGACGGCGTATGCGGTACGAGCATCCTGTGGGGCTGCCTTCGGCTCGCGGGCGCCAAGAACCTGGAATACTACATTCCGCACCGCGTCGAGGAAGGATACGGGCTGAACGCCGAGGCCCTGCGCCGGCTGGCAAGAGAGCGCGGCGCCGAGTTGATCGTGACGGTTGATTGCGGCATCTCGGCGGTGGATGAGGCCGAAGTGGCGCGCGAGCTGGGCATCGAGCTGATCGTGACCGACCATCACACGATCGGCGGCACGGTGCCCGCGGCCGGCGCGGTGGTGCATCCGCGTTTGCCGGGGAGCCGCTACCCCAACGTTGACCTTTGCGGCGCGGGCGTGGCGTTCAAGCTGGCATGGCAGGTGTGCAAGAGCTTCGGCGACGGCAAACGCGCCTCGCCGCGGCTGCGCGACTACCTGACCGAGGCACTGGGACTACTGGCGCTGGCGACCATCGCCGACATGGTGCCCTTGTCCGACGAAAACCGCGTGATGGTGCGGCATGGACTGGCAGGAATTGTGGCCCGGCCGAGCACGGGGCTTGCTGCCTTGATGCAGGTCAGCGGGGTGCTCGCCGCGCGGCGGCTCTCGACCGGAACGATCGGTTTCGGTCTGGCGCCGCGAATCAACGCCGCCGGCCGGCTCGAGCATGCCATGGCGGCCGTCGAAATGCTGACCACCGACGACGAAAAGCGCGCGCTGGCCATCGCTGTCGAGCTCGACGAATGCAACTCCCGCCGGCAGGACGTCGAGCGGCAGATTGTCGACGAAGCCCGCGCCATGATCGAGGCCCAAGGGGGGCTGGGCGGACGAGGCGCAATCGTGCTCGGGAAGGAAGGCTGGCACGCCGGTGTGATCGGCGTGGTGGCGGGTCGGCTGGCGGAGACATATCGCCGGCCGGCGATCATCGTCACGCTGGGCGACCAAATCGCCCAAGGATCGGCGCGGTCGATTCCCGGCTTCGACCTCTATGAGGCCATCAAGGCGTGCTCCGACGGCCTGATCGCTTTCGGAGGCCACCCCGCAGCCGCCGGGCTGAAGCTTTCTCCCGAGCACTTCACCGCTTTTGCCTGCCGATTCGAGGAACACTGCCGCCAAACGCTCGCTTCCGACCAACTCCAGTCGACGCTCACGATCGACGCTGAGGTGCACCTGGGCGTCCTTACCCCCGGTGTGGTCGCCGAGATCGAACAGCTCGAGCCGTACGGCATCGGTAATCCGCGCCCGCTTCTTCTGGCCAGCGACGTCGAGGTTGTGGCAGACCCCCGTCCGGTCGGCGAGCGGAAAAACCACCTTCAGATCCGGCTCAGGCAAGGCCACGTCGTGTCCAAGGCCATCGCCTGGAACATGGCAGAGCGCGGCAAGGCACTGGTCGCCGGCGCGCGCGGCTCGTTTGTCTTTTTCCCCTCGATCAACGAGTGGAACAACCGCCGCGACGTGCAGCTTGAGATCAAGGACTTTGCACTAGAAGGCAATGGCGCCGAGTGATCAGCCGCGGGCGCGCTCGACGAGCGCGCGCGGTGCGCCAGCCGCGCGCAGCCGGCCGCGCCGATGAAACCGGCCGCGCCGCCAAGCAGGGCGTATTCAATGCGCGTTTTGCGCCCGGAATCGGAAACGCCATCGACCGGACGTCGCGCCTGATTTCTTCGAGGAAAGACTGGCCGGCGGCGATCATGCCCCCGCCGAAGAGCACGAGATCGGGGTCGATCGTATGCATGAGGCTCACGGCCCCGACGGCCAGGTAACGGGCCGTTTCGCGCCAGAGCCGCCGCGCCAGCGCGTCGCCGGCGTCCGCCGCCTGCGCGATGGCACGGCTGGTCAGCTCCTGGGCGCGAGCGATCGCAGCACGCTCGCGTTGGAATCGGCCGCAAGCGCTTCGTGAGCACGTCTGACCAGTGCCGTCGCCGAGGCATAAGCCTCGAGGTGGCCGTAGGCTCCGCACGAGCACTGGCGGCCGTTATCCATCTCGATGATGATATGGCCGCACTCGGCGCCGTGGCTGTGTCGTCCCTCGAGAATCTGGCCGCCGATCACGATGCCGCCGCCGATGCCGGTGCCCAGGGTGAACATCACCATGCTATGCGTATTCTTGCCGGCGCCGGCCCAGTACTCGGCGTAGCAGGCCGCGTTACCGTCGTTCTGGAAGGCCACCGGTCTGCGCAAACGCTCGGCGAGCCGGTCGCGAATCGGAAAATTCTGCCAGCCGGGCAGATTGGGCGGGTCGAGGAGCAAACCAAGCGGCAGGTCCATCGTCCCCGGCGAGCCGAGGCCGACCGCCGCAATCTGACCCCAGTCGAGGCCGCTGGCCGCGACGGCCTGATTTCCCGCCGCGACCAGTGTGTCGAGCCCGACCTCGGGCCCTGCTTCAGCCCGGGTCGGCAGGCTGACCGACGACATCGGCTGTCCCTGGTCATCAACCACGCCGCTCTTGATGTTGGTGCCGCCCAGGTCGATACCGAGAAAAAACGGCGGTGAGTTCCGGACAGCGCTCATCAACTTGCACTCGGCGACGTGAATCAAGCGAAATCGGTGCGGCCACAGTTGGCAGGATTCAATCTACGGACCGACTCACAAATGGTCAATCGTCGCTCGTAGTACGGGCTCTGCGAGCTGGTCGGCGCTCTCAAAGACCCGGCGAGACGACCGCAGCCGTCGCCGATCGCTCGGGGAGTCGTATAGAATAAAGGGCGGTGCTGCCGATCGGCGATTCTTCGGGGACTTCACACTTTGGAGCGCGGGAGCGAAACCGATGGTGCCGCGAATGGCATGCCCGGAACGTGACGAGCGCGAAGAGACGCAATGGCTGCTATCCCGGCGCCGCTGGCTTTGGAGCGCGCTTCTGGCTGCGCCATGGTGTGGGCTTCCGGCTTCGTCGCAGGTTGCAAAGTCGGCTCAGGCCCAAGACGCGAAGAGCGAGGCCGAAGAGATCGCGCAGGTTGAGGCCATCGCCAAGAAGCTCGGCCTCGGGCCGTTCGCGCGCAGCCGAACGGAACACTTTCTCGGTCTGGGCGACGCACCGCAGTTGTTTTGCGATACGGCCCTGGGCATTTGCGAATCGCTGGCCGTTAAGTTCCTCGACTACTTCAAGGAGAAGGGGTTCACGCTGGCCCTTCCCAAGGGCCGGATGACGGTGATCACGCTCAAGAACGCCGCTTCTTATCAAGCCTTTTCGGGCGACGATCCCGGCGCGATCGTGGGCGGCCATTACGACCTCGACTCGAATCGCCTGGTCATTTTCGACTTCCGTCCCAAGCGCGAGGAATTGGGTGTCAACCCAGAGCAGATCAATCTGCGGGTGCTGGTGCACGAGACGGCCCATATGCTTTCGTTCAACACGGGCATGCTTTCGCGCCAAGCCGCGCACATACCGGATTGGGTGAGTGAAGGCCTGGCTATCCACGTTGAGCTGTGGCGGCGCAGGCCACCAACACCGATCGGCGGGGTGCATCGCGACTGGCTCATGTTCCTGCGCCTCGCGAAGCAGCCGGGTGCGACCTGGCTTCCTGTCGCCGAGCTTATCAAAAGTGATGACGCGATCTGGGAGACCAAGACGCAACAGCTCGCTTACGCCGAAAGCTGGTTGCTGGTCCACTACCTCATCAAGGAGAAGGAGCGCCTGCCAAAGTTTCGCGCTTACCTGGCCGCCCTGAACAAGGCTCCGAAGGATGCGAAGCGGGTCGCGCTTTACGAAGAGCACATCGAGCCGCTCAAAACGACGGAGACGCAAGTGGACCGCTACCTGAGGCGGTTGAGCCACTAGCGCCGGTTTTTTGGTGTCCGCCGACGCAAGCGATCGCCGCTAGTGGCAGAAAATGGCTGTTTTTACGGCAGCGGTTTCCGCCATTTTCGGGTGCTCGCGGGCCGTTTGGGCCGGCGGTTCGCGGACGCATAGCGCTCAAGGAGATCTTGCGTAAGCCATCGCGCACCAATGCGTTGCAGTTCCGCTCTCCCCCGCGCTAAGCTGCGCCGGGCTCGCAGAACGGGAGCGTCGGAACGCCATCTCAATTGTGGCAGACGCCGGCCCGTGTGCCACATTAGAAAAGGGGGACATTCCACAATTTTGCCGTTGTTTGCGGGATTTGAGGGGTGTCGCACGTTCCGCAACCGATCGATTCGGTCTCGGAGCCGCCCATGACTCGGGATAATCACAAGGCCTCCGAAATCGGGCTCCTTGCCGCCGGTAGGGATCGGCGCGCCGCCGAGGTCGACGCTGCTATCCCGGTTGATGGCGAATGGCGAGATACTGCCCCATAGGCCGGTGTTGAAGTTGGCGACGAGGAGCCGCCGCGTCGTTGGGTCGGGCACCATCGCCTCGGCCCCATTGCCGCCGGTGACCACGGCGTCGCCCATTTGATCAGTCCACCGTCGGCCGCAAAAGCGAAGGCCGACACGCTGCCAGGCCCGGTGCTTGAATGGGTCCCGCGGACTGTGCCGATTGCGAACGACTCGTTGCGGCCGATCGCCGCGCGGAACCCGAGAATCATGAAGATCACGCCGGATGCGTCACGCGCGTCACCCGCGTCACCCGATCGTGTAACATATTGCGCGGTGGTGACTTCTGATGACTCAAGAAGGTGCCGCATTGCGGCCCCGATTCGTCACAGTGCGTCACCGCGACCTTGACGGAGATGCTGATTTCACCGAGTTCACAGCTCGAACCGGCTGTTCCAGCGGAACCAGCAGAGCGGACAACGCCGGCTATTTCGGCCACCCGTCGTTCGGCGTCGGGCGACATCCATCGTGTGACTTCGTGTGCCCGCAGCCATTCAGCCATCGTGATTTCAGACACCCATCGCTTGGCGTCGTTTGCCCGCGGCCATTCAGCCATGGCTTACACGGTCGATGGAAAGCGACGCTCTCTGGTGGCCCCCAAGGTGCAGAAAAAGGGTGTCTGACGTTCCGTTACAACAGACGGGAGTGTCCGGCCTCTGATACGAAAGGTCGCCGCGTGCAAAGCAGGTTCAGAGCAACCTCGTCGACGCTCTAAATCGGTCGACCGCGCGTGTGGCGCGGCGGTCGAAGCGCTGGCCGCGACTTGCTGCGACCGTGCCACCCAAGATCGTCATTCCCAAAAGGCCCAGCACCAGCGTCGATGGTTCGGGCACCGACGACGCCGTGATGATCGCGGGAATATTATAACTTCCAAGCGCGTCGTCCGTGGAGAAGAACGTCGCCGACGTGAACGAAGTGGTGGACACCAGGCCTGCAAAGACGAACGTGTTCGTGTCGTAGCTGGTGCTGCCGGTGGTCGCATCCCCGACGGACGTACTGAAGCCGTAGTTGCCGGAGTTGAGATTGACGTTAAAGAAAATACCGAACGCATTGGTCGGGGCGAATGTCACAGTGACCGAATCACCACCGAAAAAGAATTGTTCACCTCCGCTTTGATTTCCCCCGAGGCTTTGCCCGCTGAAACTGTTGAATTCTGTGGTTATGATTCCCCCAAGCAGCGTACCGAAGGGGCCCGGCGTGAAGGCTGTGTAGGTCAGGCCGTCGAACGTGTCACCGGCGTTGATCAAGGTGTCGGGCGCGAAGCCCCCGTAGTTCTCGGTGGAGGTGATGTAGCCAGTGATCGCCGCATCGAACGCCGCCGAGCTCGTAAACGTCATCTGGCCGGCTTCGATCGTGCGCGCGCAGCCGAACAAGAGCGCGATCGCCGCGACGCACGTCCATGGTCTCGATGTGCTTGCCGTCACCGCTTTGTTGCAACGCATGGCTACCACTCCCAAGTCAGATCGTGTCCACATTGAAAGAGGAGCGTAAAGTTGCGATCAAGCGGAGTCAAGTAAAATCCGAACCTTCACAGCATTTGCACGAACGAAAGACGTCGCAAATTGACAGATCTAGCGAGGCTCCGCCTCAGAGCGACAAGATGTAATGATTTCAGACTCCCACCATTTCGCGTTGTTTCCGCGCGGCCACTCATCTATAGCTCGCAGACGTTGGAAAACCGCGCGATTCCGTGGCTTCCAAGGGGCAGAAGAAGAGTGTCAGACATTCCGGTCTCGGACGGAGCGCGCGGACCTCCAGACGCAGGATAGCGAGGTCTTGCGCCCCTTCCGTGCCCACCGTGGTTCAGAAACCTTCTGAAACCAGAGAGCAGAAGAGTTCAACCACGGAACCCACGGACCTACACGGAGGAATAAAAGGTCCATTCCCGATCCATGTCCTTCCGTTCCGACTGCTGTTGAACCTTAGCCGTAGGAGCGTGAACCTGCCAGGTTGCTGCTGCGTCGGTATTGGGTCAGTCCGAGATTCACCCACCCTTCGCGGCCAGAGAAACTCCGGCAGCACCAGACTGTTAATCAGCGATAACCGTCCTCATGGAAAGATCCGACACCGGCCCGAGACTGATCATCGTCTGTGGCTTGCCGGGTTCCGGTAAGACCACGCTTGCCAGAGTGTTTGAAAGCAGGCTTCGCGCGGTTCGCTTTTCTCCCGACGACTGGTTGGACGCTCTTTCACTCGACCTCTACGACGAAGAGCGACGCGGGAAGATCGAGGCGCTGCAGTGGAAGTTCGGTCAGGAACTTCTCGCTCTAGGTCTCACCGTGATCCTCGAATGGGGCACATGGGCAAGGTCGGAACGGGATGCCTTGCGACTCGGAGCGCGAGCCCTTGGCGCTGCTGTTGAGTTGCATTATGTCTCTGCGCCTGAGGATGTTCTCTTCGACAGGATTCAACGCCGGGGCAGGGAAGATCCACCCATCGAACGAGATGTAGTGTCCCGATGCTACGAGACATTCCAGGTACCGACACCAGAGGAGATGGCACTCTTCGACAAGCCTCTCACTTCGCACATCGCCTCCGATTTAGACTGACCCACTGCCCAAAGGGCGCTGGACTTGACAGTTAACGATCGGCTCCATGCGTTGCAGACTGCCCCTCCCGACGCAAAGCCCTGCGAACTCCTGCCAGCGGGTGCTTGCTCACGACGGTCCAGACCGCATCCTGGATTGCAGCCGCTAGCCTTTCGTCGATCAGGCGGTCCTTCTTCGGGTCGAGTTTCTCATTGTACGGGTCAGCGGTCATGCCCCTCGGGTCGTCACGGAAAAGCGTGGCGTAGAAGGTCGTGCCCACGATGTAAGAGCCGACGTTGTTGAAGTGGATAGCGTCCACGTAGACCTCGGCGATGTTGGTGAAGCCGGGCACCTTGTTCACCCGCATCCGCTCGTGCAGTTCCAGCAGCACGTCGCCTACAGGAACCATGAGCACCGGCTTGGCTTTGCTTTCGTATGCCTTGCGAAGCCCGGCGACGACGGTCTCGAAGTAGTCTCTGGTCTCCTCGGTCCCGTCCCAGCTACCGGTGTACTTCCTGAGCCACTTCGTTTTGTAGTCGAGGATCAGCGACCCGTCCTTCGCCTTGTCCTTTCGAGGCCAGCGCGAATAGACGTAAACCTGGACGTCAGGACTGCGCGAGAGAGCCAGGTCGATGAAGTTCCCAGCAATCGCCAGATCGCCGTCTTTCCCAACGAGGTGGCGATCAAAGGGCTGCAAGCTCAGCACGTCCCAAGGGTGCTCCGACAGTGCCCTGGGATAGAGCCCAAACGGCGCCTCCTGAAATCCATCCTTCGGGTGCTCCCATAGCCATGACAACGAGGAGCCCGGGATCATGTCCCGCCCCCACGTCAGAGTGTGTCGCTGACTCTTGGCGAGCTTGGCAAGGCTGCCGTAACGAATCGTGTCGGTCACGCTGTTGCCGACAAAGTAGGACCGCAGGGGGCTGTCGTCGCCGCGTGTCGTTCCAGAGAGGAACACGACCGGGGCGATCAATAGGGCGAAGAAACGTCGGCTCGGCGAGGTGACAGCCATGTTCCTGTCTCCGGATGAAGCAGTCACGGTGGTCGCAACGAGTCATTATCTCAGCTTCGCTCATCGATTGAAGCCCGAGGACAATCGCCGGACAATCGAGCGCGATCGTGATTGACGCCGAGCCCGTGTTTGCGGCGCAGGGCGTCGAACGCTTCGTTGAGGGGAACACCCGAATCCCCAGCGCGCCATTCGGCCAGTGACTCGCGCGCGGCATCGAGGTCTTGCTCTTCCTCAGCCAAGGCGAGGAGCGCGCATCGCAACAGCTCGTCTTCGGATGCGTACTTGCCCGACGCCATTTGCTCCATCACAAGTTCTCGCAGGTCAGACGGAAATGGGTACGGCATGCTTGATCTCCTTCGGTCGGTGTTAATTCCTATTCTATACAACACCTGCTAAAACTCCCAACGAGCCGTCGATCCCTGGGATGGGCAGCACGGACAGGCCTGAACTTCGGACAGGAAACGGGGAGCGATCATTTGCGTTTGAGCGCGATACCGGGGACCTCAACCTCTTCGTAAGGCCGGGTCTGGAGCAGGAATTGCTTGACTTGCTCGGGGGGCTCGTCGAACTCGACCACCATCTGGAGGAAGTCCTTGACACCGCCGCCCGATCGAACCGCCGCCGGCAGTTCCGCACCGTCGACGTCGACCGCAACGAGCCGCACGGGCTTGTCGACGATGTTATGAGTTACCGATAACGTCGTTCCCCGCTTGGTGGCGAGCGGAACACCGAAGATGTAACACCCCCCGTTCCGGGTGCCGACAGCCGCCCGGATTCTTTCCCCAGGTTTGAATGGTTGTCCAGGGACCGGCCGCCACCTTGAAACGGACCGTGCCCGTTGCAGCATCGGCCGGGAGTAGCACCGTCGTCTCGCTCAGACCGGGTAACGGTTTGCCGTCTCGCATTGCCCGCGCCTGGGCTGAGCCTCTCGCTTCGGTGATCGACCACTCATGGTCGGCGCCATCGGGAATGCGGGCCAGGCGCACCACAACCAACTTACGGACGGCGTTGTCGCCCGACACCCTCGGCTCGGCTGGGTCACACGGCGCTCGATCCAACGGCGTTCCATCGGGACGCCACCAGGTATCGGGGCCGGAGGGGAAATTGGAAACCCCGATCACCTCGATGACGGCTCCGCAGGGCAGGCTGCGAACCCAGCGGCGATCGCCGAGTTGTTTCGCGTTCGGGTTTTCGGCTGGTTGCGCCGCCGTCTGTGGCGGCCGTGCTGCGCCAATCCCACCCTTCGGCGTCTGCTGCGACAGGGCCTGGGCTGTCAGGCCGACGGCGACAAGAGCGCCGAGCGCGACCAGCCTTAGCTTCTCCCACATCATCATCTTCAGGACTCCGTTGGTCAGATCGACGACCGCCGGCGGGAACGCCCCGGTGGCGTACGCGGATACCGCACGGCAGGTGGATTGAACGAGTTCCTGTGGAACGGCTGCCTGGGTCTCACCGGTGAGCACCGTGGCCACGCCGAATGCGACGGAGCCCGGCGCGAGACCTCGCTGCGCCAGCCTCTTCCGCAACCTCAGCCGGCCCTTCGTCAGTCGGCTCTTGACTGTCGCCACCGGCCAGTTGAGCTGCCGCGCCGCGTGGTCGTAAGTCATCCCCTGAAGGTCGCACAACTCGACCGGACATCGGTACTTCACCGGCAGCCGGTCCAGCTCCTCACGTACGGCGTTGCGCAGGTCCCTGATTTCGACGTCGCCTGCCGGATCATCGGACGAGGTGGGCGCAACTCGGCCGATCCCGGACCCTCGTCGCTCGGCCTCGGACCGCGCTCGAAGCGCGACGCGGTGGGCGACCCCGTAGAGCCAGCGGCCGAGAGACCCATCCACCCGCACCGTTCCGGCCTTGCGGACGAGAATGAGGAAGGTGGTCTGGAAGGCGTCCTCGGCCTCGTGGACATCGCCGAGCACCCGGCGGCAGACCCCCCAGACCATCGCTCCGTGGCGATTCACCAGGGCCGCGAAAGCCATTTCCGCCGCTGTCGCGGCTTCGGCCGACTCGGCTCGATTGGCCGTGTACCGCTCGATCAGCTCGCTGTCGGTCGAACCGGTTGTCGTCCCGGCCGCAAAGAGGGCTCGCACGTGCCGCAATGCGGAGCCGGTTTGTCCCAATCCCATGCTCGCTAGGTC
The DNA here is from genome assembly GCA_963830625.1 of uncultured Isosphaeraceae bacterium. Taxonomy (GTDB): domain Bacteria; phylum Planctomycetota; class Planctomycetia; order Isosphaerales; family Isosphaeraceae; genus CAWHMZ01. The sequence goes on from CAWHMZ010000026.1 coordinate 321,345, forward strand.
CCGCCGTGATGTTCGATGCAGTTATCACTACTATGCAGGAATTGGCGCTTGCGGACCTGATTCTTTTCCAGAACAGGAATTTCAGACATCGATCCTCTGGCATCATTCGCCCGCAGCCATTCATCCATGGCTCACAATCGCGCTCGCTCGGTTTCTTCGTGACAGACGTTGCAACCGTGATGATCCACCCGTCGAGATCGAAATTGGTGGCGCAGGCGATCCGGGTCTCGTGGAGTTGGCCGGCCGTCCGGTGAAGGACGCGGGACAGCGCAAACAGTGCGTTTTCGGGATCAGCCGGAGATCGGATCGTGCCTACTCGCCTCCGATGTGCTCCCCGGGCTCGGCCACAGAGCGCTTCATCAAGAGCACGAGGAGCACGAGTCCCAGGCTCAGGAGGGCGAACAGCCAGAAGACGTCGAAGTAGGCCAAGGACGCCGCCTGCTGCTGGCGGAGATTGTCGAGCGACTGGAGGGTCATCCCCTGCGACCGGGCCGAATCGCCCGTCTGCTGCATGAAGTAGGCCTTGCCCGCTCGGACGAAGGTCTGCACCCGGGGGTTCAGCGGGCCGAGGTTCTCGCCTACACGCGCCAGGTGGAACTGCTCGCGCCGTTGCTCGATGATCTTGTTGATCGACATGCCCACGCTGCCCCCCTCGTTGCGCAGCAGGGCGAACAGGCCCACGGCGGCCGCGCGCAGGTGCGGGGGGGTGTAGCGGAAGGCCGCCACGTTGATCGGGGCGAAGATCATCGAGAGGCCGACGATCAACACCACCCGCGGCCAGATCACCTGCTCGGGGCTGATGTACAGGTTCATCCGCGCCATCCAGTAGTTCCCGGCCGCCATCACGAGCAGGCCCGCGGCGATCAGCCAGCGGGCATCAGTGCCCCGACTAATGAGGATGCCGACCACAAGCATCATCAGGATGGAAAAGACGCCGGAGGGTGACATCACCAACCCGGACACGAAGGCGTCGTAGCCGAACAGGGACTGGAGCAAGGACGGCAGGCACACGCTGGCGCCGTAGAGGACGCCGTAGGCACAGAAGATGATGATGCTGCAGACCGCGAGATTGCGCTCGAAGAGCGGCCGGAAGTTGACCACCGGGTTGGCGATCCTCAGCTCCCGGAAGACCAGGGCACCCAGGCATACGACGAACAGGACGGCCAGCGTCTGGGCCTGCCAGAAGGGGTCGTTGTACCAGTCCCACTCCTGTCCCTTGCTGAGCAGGATTTCCCAGCACGCCATCATCAGGGTGAGCAGCCCCAGGCCGATGTAGTCGAAGTTGAGCGGCTGGCGACGCAACTCCGCCCGCTCCTTCTTGAGGTAATCGGGGTCGGTGACCAGGAGGTAACTCGCCAGGAAGCCGATGGCGCCGATCGGGAGGTTGATGAGGAAGACCCAGCGCCAGTTGTAATTGACCGTGATGTAGCCGCCCAGCGTCGGTCCGATGACCGGGGCGATCAGTCCCGCCACGCCGAACAGCGTCATGGCCGTGCCCTGCTTCTCGGGCGGGAAGCTGTCGATCAGGATCCCCTGGCTGGCGGGCTGGAGGCCACCGCCGGCCACGCCCTGGATCACCCGGAAGAGGATCAGTTGTTCGAGGCTGGTGGCCACGCCGCAGAACACCGAGGCGACGGTGAAGACGGCGATGGAGAGGAGGAAGTAGTTGCGGCGGCCCAGGTGGGCCGAGATCCATCCCGTGATGGGCAGGATGGTGGCATTGGCGGCCAGGTAGCTGGTCATGACCCAGTCGCTGTCGTTCATTGTCGCCGACAGGCCGCCGGCGATGTACCGCAGCG
>CAWHMZ010000027.1:0-618242 GCA_963830625.1 uncultured Isosphaeraceae bacterium
ACAGCGCCATACGGTCGTCTTGAGCATGACGTCTCTCCTCATTCGTAGTGATTTCGTTAGAGCACGAGCTGAGACCGGAGTCGATTGATCGGCCTCACCTCAATGAGTCGAGGCTGGGGGCGAATCCTGACACACAAATCGATCGGACTGGCGGAGGAGTCGATGAAATCGTCTTAGACTTCGACGCAAACTACAATTTCTATTTTCATATAGAGATCATCCACGGCAACACTTCGTGTCAGCACACCACCCACTTCGGCGAATGGAACTTCACCGACAGCGCCTCTTGCGCCTCCCCAAGAAGGTTACGGTTGACTTCGTGGCATTCGGGCCCGAGACGCTAAACACGTACCCACGGTCTCCGTGGAATCAAGCGTCACAGAGAAGAATGCGCTCATTGAATCAGGTTTGATTGCTGTCGAGTAAGCTCTGGATCCGCTGCCGGGCCTCCTCGGGAAGATCAGGCCCGGGAAGGGGACAATCGGCGTGATCGAGGCGGTGCGAGAGCCTCTGGAGCGCATCGCGGAGAAAAGCGATCTGGCGGGCGTAGCGTCGGCAGGCGACGCAGGAGAGACGGTGAATCTGGAGGGCCCACTTTTCGGGTCGTGAGAGGGGGCGGTCGAGTGCCTCGGAGGTGAGGCGTGCGAATTCCTGGCAAGAAAGGTTCAGCCATCGCCAGAGCGAGACGAGGCGTCGGGTTGGCATGGGTCACTTCGGCTTTCGTGTCGGTGGGGGGTGTTCTCCGAACCAGTTAAGTTGTAGGCAATCGCGCAAGAGCGACCGGGCGCGATGGAGACGCGTCCACAGGTTCTCGGCGCTGATCTTGAGCAGTTCGCGGGTCTCTAGGGCGCTCAGGCCGTCGACTTCCCGGAGGAAAAACGCATCGGCCAGACTGCGGGGTAGCCGCGACAGGCAGACGCCGAAAACATCCCAGAATTCACGCGCTTCGAGGACAGAACTCGGGTCGCCCCGCCAGGTGTCCGGTATGTCGCGCCAGTGTCCGTGCGCATCGAACTCGGGGTCGTCGTTCGGTCGTGAAGCGGATTCTTCCGATGTCGCGCGTTCACGAGTGGTCCTCCGAAGATGGTCGACAATCCGATGCTTCAAGATCCCGACGAGCCAGGTGCGCTCGCTCGACCGTCCGGCAAACCTCTCCCAGCCGCGTAGAGCCTCGAGAAACGTCTCCTGCACCAACTCGGTGGCAACTTCCGGCACGCGGACGCGTAGCAACGCATAGCGATAGAGGCAATCGCCATGGGAATCCGTCCAGCTTTCCGGTCCGTTTCGGGATCGGGAAGCGCCGGGGGCGTTCTTTTCGGCCGCGGTCGGCCTGTGGTGTTGGCTTTGCACGAAAAATTAGTCGGTCGGAACCGAAAATCCTTACACGGCCGCGTTCGGAATCGTTTTCAGTCGACCGGACCAGGGCTCGTCATCGAATCGCGGAGGCGCCTGCGGAATGCGTCGCGGCATGTCAGGATTGCCGGGCCGCATACGACAAATTCCAAGAAGTAAGGGCTGAAGGACTGCGCCGGGGCTTGCCACTTTTGCGAGGCAGCCATTCGCTCGATGGCAAAGTCCCTTGACGCACACCACCACTAATTCGTTCAGCTCCATGTCGATGACTTAGTTCCGAACGCGCAGTGATCCATGATCTCCCGCGACTGCGACCGACAGACGCCTCCACAGTGCTCGAACGGCCTGTTCAAAGCCCATGATCCCAAGGCGACGGCTTCCTGAACATCCGCGACGGCCAAGGAGTTCTTGTGAACCAAGTCGGCCGGTAGCTTGAGTTGGACCGTCCCCGAAGCATTGGCCTTACCCCGGGGAAAGTTGCAGGGGCGGCCGAGAGGCGAGCTCCGTCGCGCGACCGCCGGGTGCGAGTGCGCCGGGAATACCCCGAGGCGCAAGACCGTCCTTCTCAAACCAGCTTTTGGTAGATTTGGCAGCGCGGTCAATCAGTTCTTGGGTGCGCGAAAAGTCGTAAGCGGAAACCGTTTGCGGACAAAGCGGTGGAATGACGATCAGCTCCACCTCATCTGCATATCGCTGCGCATTGAGTACGAGTTGCCGTGCGATGAGCACATTCGAAGCATGTAGCGCGATCGCGAGTGCACCGCGCGGAGGCCGCTCGACGGAACACGAGAACCCGGTAGGAAGCACGAACATCCGCGTCGCACCCAGTTCGACCGCAGTTGAAATGGGCGAGTTGTTCACGATACCACCGTCGATGAGGTAGCGCTCGCCGATCCGCACGGGGGGAAAAACTGCGGGGATCGCCGCGCTGGCGAGTAGGATCTCGACCACAGGCCCCGAGGAGAATCGAACATCACCTCCCGCGATAAGGTCCGTGGCCACGACGTGACAAGGAATCCGCGCTTCTTCAAGCTGCCGGTACTGGATATTTCGCTCGATCAAGCGCCGCTGGGGCGTCGGGTCCAGCAGATGGTCACGCCAGCCAAAGAACCCGAGAAAGCCCCCAAGTGGACCGAGGGGAAATACGTCGCGCCGGCGGACCCCGAGCCACATCTGCTCCAGGCGCTGGACCCCATCACTGGTCGGCTCGCCTGCGAAGAAGGCGGCGTTGATCGCCCCTACCGACGAGCCGACCACCAAATCAGCCTGGACGCCGTAGGAGGTGAGCGACTTGAGCATTCCTACCTGGACCGCTCCGAGGCTTCCACCGCCGCCGAAAACAAACGCGGTACTGGGTCGAAGGTCTCGTTTCACCGCCGCGCGGTTCCGATCGAGAAACGGTCCAGGCAAACGGATTGATGGGATGGTTGCCATTGTCATTTCTCCTGCCGCGCGGTCGCGGGCAAGCCTTGTCCTAACTATCAGACGCGCCAGGGCGCATCAGCCTTACCCCTGGCAAGTCGCATGCGCGGTCGTGGATCGGCGGGCGCGCGACCCGTGAATTGCAGGCCAAGCTCAACGAGGCATTTGCGTGAACAACGGGAGGCCGCCGTGCCGAGGCGGTTAGGGCTGGTCAAAGCTTGTCCGTTGCCGCGGGGGGGTCCCACACTGCGATCTCATCGAGAGATTTCCGCGATAGGTCGGGCACGGTGGCGTCATCGGCAGGATAACCGATCGGAAAGAGCATGAACGGTCGTTCGTTCTTCGGTCGGCCGAGGATTTGGGACAGGAAACCCATCGGGCTTGGCGTGTGTGTGAGTGTGGCCAGGCCCATGTAGTGCAGGGCGACAATGAACAGGCCGCACGCGATGCCCACGCTCTCCTTGGCGTAGTAGCTCTTGATGCGTTTGCCCGCGGGGTCGACCTGGTGAACTTGCTCGAAAACCACGACGATCCACGGAACGGTTTCGAGGAAGGGCTTGTGCCAATCGGTGCCGAGAGGAGCAAGTGCCTCCAACCACTCGGGAGGCATCCGGCCCCCCTCGTACGACTGACGCTCCTCCCGCTCTGCCGCTTCCCGGATTATTCTCTTGACGCCTGGCTCACTGACGGCCACGAAACACCATGGCTGGCGGTTGGCCCCCGATGGGGCCGCGGCGGCGATTCGGATCGCCAGTTCGATGCAAGCGCGGGACACCGGCTTCGACGAGAAGTGCCGAACGCTTCGGCGGCTGGACATCAGTCGGTAGAAAGCTTGACCGCGATCAATCATCTCATCTTCCGGCGCAATTTCATCCGATATGGAACGAAGGGATACTGCGACATGTCTTTCACGGCTTGGGCTCCGCGAGCGTTTCAAGGGCTTTTAGGAGCAACGCAAAATCCTCGCGGCACTCCTCACAAATCTGCAAGTGTTGCTGGACGAGGTCATAGGCTTCTTCGACTGGCCGCCCCTCGAGGTTCAGCTCGGCGAAGCTGCCCAGTTCCCCCAGGCACTCGTCGCAGGTCAGCTCTTGATCCCGCGTGCGGCTGACGGCTTGCAGAAGGGCACCGATCTGGTCGACTGATAGGTTCATGCCATAAGCCTCCCTATTAACTCTCCCACGCCTCAAACAAGCTGTCAGCACCATATCCCGCTGATTCAAGCCCCGCCCTGAGTTTGCGGCGGGCGTCGTGTGTGAGTTTGTAGACGGCGTTGCGGTTGCTGCCGAGTTGCCGGGCGATCTCGTCCTGGGGCATCCCGTTCAGCTCTGCGGTCAGGGCGAGCCATTGTTTGTCCGTGAGCTGCTCGCGGATGACCCGATGCATTGCGTCCAGCAACTCCGAGCGCAGCGACGCACGCTGCGGCCCCGGGGACTGGTCGGCCACGTCGACGGCCGGACCACCGCGTTCATCCTTGAAACGGTCGAGCGACACGCCCTGCCACCGCTGTTTTCGTATCGTGGTCTGCGCCACCCGGATGGCGATGGCCAGGGCCCAGCTCACGAACCGACCCCGCCCGGCGAACGTCTCCAGGCGGTCCAGCACTTTCAGGAGCGTCTCTTGCACGGTGTCCTCAAAGAACGCATCGTCCATGCCGGCGCGCCCCGCCAGCGCGCTGCGCAGGCCGCGGAGCACGTCGGCGCGCAGGTCCGCCAGCGCGGCCTCGCGGCGCGGGCCGGGTTGCCTTAGTTCCTCAATCCAGACGTCATTCGCGCGATCCATTTCGGGTGTCCGCGGGCAACGTCGGGCCGATTCAACCGCGAGCAGTCGCGGCCGACGGGAAGTCGACACGTGCCGGCACGTGGAAGTTGGTCAACAGTTCCAAGGCGACGTTGTCGACGCACTCGGCTGCCTCGCTCTTAGTGTATTCCGCCTGCCGCGTCCGGGCCACTTGTCTGTCGTTATCTCAGGACCGACTCTGTTGCCTCAGAGCTTTTCATGTGCCGGCTGTTCTCCTCGACGTAGCTGGCCCATGCCGGGTTCATGCTCGTCCGGGAAGCGTAAAGGCTCCGAGTCGAACAGGTCGTAGACGTACTCCCTGACGTACCCGTTCTCGTAGACGGTGAAGATGGCCAACCCGGCGATGGAGTCGAGGCAGCGGATGCCAAGCGATTTCAGCTCAGCGAGGATTCCCCGGCACTCCGCATCGGCTCGGTCTTGCCTCGCGGGCAGCCTCTTCCTGGGCGAACAGTGTATCCCGACTGGGCCTGCCGGGCTCGCCCGCCAATCGTTGGGCCGCAGAGACGGTGGCGCAGGAACTCTAACCTGTGCTCGCGGAGCGAGCCCATGATTGAGGTGACGTAGGGAAGCACGGCCCGTGCCTGGGCGTGGGTCCAGACGCGCAAGGAACAGTCGCGACGATCGGTCGGGCCGCTCTTGCTTTTCATCTCATCCTCCTGGTGCGATGCCGGTCCGATACGTCAAGCATCCGCTTACCGACCCGAAGGCTGGCAGCCGTCGTTCCACAGATCGGGCGTGCCCCTCAGTCAGCCAAGGTGCGGATCGAGCGCCCCCAGGAGTCGATGCTTCGGCACCACTCCTGAGAACCGCTCGTGGACTTCACCCCCGCGAATCACGGCGAAGCTGGGGATCGACGTGATGCCGTACCGAACGGCCGTGGCCCGCGCCTCGTCAACATTCACCTTGACGACGCGGGCGCGGCCTCTGAGCTCCGCGGACAACTCGTCGACGATCGGCGACATCATGCGGCACGGGCCGCACCACGGGGCCCAGAAGTCGACAAGGACCGGAACCTCCGACTGAAGAACTTCGGTGGCAAACGTGCTGTCGGTGAGATTCTGAGCAGACATGATTTTCTCCATTTGCGTTGTTGTTGTGAGTCACTAGCATGAAAGTAAAATAATTGTTGCATTGATCTTCATCAGTCGTTCGAGCCGATTTGGTGGCGCGCCTCTCGGCCCTTTTCCGGCGTGCGATCGGTCACCAAGCCGTAAATCTGTCGCCCCTCGTGCTCCGGAGGGAGGTACTCGGTGATGGGGAGACCATCGCGACTCACGAAGAGCAGACGGTGGCAGTACTTGTACGCGCTTCATTTCCTCGCAGGCACACACCCAGCGGCGGCTCGCCGCCAGCTCGGCAGTCTTGTCCGCATAGAAGTTGCACGGACAGAGCGGCCGTCCGAGCTCGTCGAGGTGTGCTGCCAATCCGAGCACGACGGCTTCGGTGACTTCCGGATCCGGGTGAACCGTCGTGCCGCTCTTCTCGCAGTATTTCGCGACGTAATCGCGGATCCGGTGCAGCGCCCGTTCAGTGGGAGCTCCGCTCGTGGTTTGAGATTCGTTCATGGCGGCACTGGCTCCCCGGTCGTTGGCCGGCTGCTCGTTCATCTTTCGTACCGTCGTTCACACTTGACGTTCTTAGGACGACGTCGGCCCCCGATCTCTTACTCCGCCGAAGCAAGATTCGTCCCGACGCGTTTTCTGACTCGTTGGAGGTAAGAACTGCCCCAGCCACGACGTCTCAAGCATGGGCGCTGGCGGTGGCTGTTCGCTTCGGCTGATCAGTTACGGTCAACGACTCCGTTGGGGCTGATATATCTGATTCACTCGATGCTCTACCAAAGGAGAAGACCATGAGTCGTGTGTTGCTAACTCGCTCCAAGCTACTGACAGGATCACTGCTCGCCCTGGCCATCGTCGCCACTGGAAACCAGCAACCGGTCAAGGCGGATCAAATGGCGGAGGCCCGGATCGGCCTGGGAGGCTACTGTCCAGTCTGCATCATCGACGCCAACAAGTGGGCGAAGGGGTCGCCCGATCATCAGGCGACTTACGACGGCGTCACGTACTACTTCCCGGAGGAGGCCATCAAACAGGAGTTTCTGGCCAACCCCGCGAAGTATGTACCCGCCCTGGGCGGCGACTGCATCGTCTGCTACGCCAAGCTCGGCAAGCGCGTCCCTGGCAGTGTCAATCACACTGCGCGGTACGGCAACCGGCTGTACCTGTTCCCTGGCGCGGAGCAGCAACAGGCCTTCCTCAGCAACCCCAAGGCGTTCGCCAACGCGGACCTCGCCTTGAACGGCGAGTGTGCGGTCTGTCAGGTCCACGCCAACAAGCGGGTCGCCGGCAAGCCCGAGTTCACCGAGATCAAGGACGGGCTCCGTTATCAGTTCGTCTCCGCCCGCGAGCAGGCCGAATTCCGCAAGGACCCGGCCCACTATGTCCGCGCGGCTTCAATGTCGAAGGCCTCGGAGTCGACGACCAGCCAGCGAGCCAAGGGAAACGGCGCGCTCACCGTAATGGGGAGGACAACGTGCGCGGGTTGCGAGCACGGCGTCGCGCCGATCCAAAACCCCGAAGAGCTCGGGCTCGCCGTCAACACCGACGACGGAAAAGTCGTGATCGTCGAACAGGCGCACAAACTGTACCCGGGCGCTTATGAGAAGCGCTACGCCGGAGAGAAGGTACGTGTGAGCGGCCGCGTCATCAAGCAGCAGGGTCGCTTCACATGGATTGAGCCGACCGAGCTGATGGTCCAGAAATGATCGTGCCCCGAACGCGGCGAGCGCACCGGTCCCCGCGCCGGTCACTCGTCCGCGGGAGGGACTTTTTCAGATTGATCCACCCCACGTGTTGCACAGAAAGGTCGCCTTGCCATGCGGTCCCCTCTTCGATTCTTGACGATCGCCTTCGTACTGGCCATCGCCGGCCCGTCGGTCCGGGCCGCCGATGCAGGCGGCGTTCCGCCAGTCGTGCGAATCTCCTCAACGTTGACCCGCACATCGGCTCGGGTGGGGCATGTTTCCGTGACGGCCGACATCGCCGACGGCTATCACATCTACGCCCTCTCGCAGCCGCGCCCGTTCCTGGCGACGACGATCGCCGTGGCGGGGTCGCCGGCGCTGCGCGTGACCGGAGCGTTCACCCCGTCGCGGCCGCCGAAGATCGTCAAGCACCCAACTCTGGAGGTCGAGCTCCGCGAGTACGAGCGACAGGTCACCTGGACCGCCCCCGTCGAGTTCTTCTCGGCCCAGAATTCCGAGCTCATCCTGCAGGGTACGGTCGTCGCTCAAGCCTGCCAAGCTGATCGCTGCTTGGCCCCGAAGATGTACGAGTTCAAAGCTTCGTTCGCTACCGATCCCGTACCGTTGCACGGCCGCTCCGCGGCGGGCACGGCCGCCGGCGGTTCTGACGCGTCGACGTCCATTGCCGTCACTCCTCCCGCTCCCGCTGACGCCGGTGCGCGGACCGAAGCATCGCCGCCAGCGGGTCGAGGATCTTCCGGCGGCAGCTTTTCCCTCGATCAGATCGAAGTGACCGTGGCTCAATCCGGTTCTCGTTCCGTCTGGCTGATCCTGCCGCTGGCGTTTGTCGCGGGCTTCCTGCTCAACCTCATGCCGTGCGTGCTGCCGGTGGTCGGCCTGAAACTCCTCTCCTTCGTGCAGCAGTCCAACGAGAGTCGACGGCGCGTTCTGTTGCTCAACGTCGCCTACTCGGCCGGCTTGATGTCGGTGATGCTCGTGCTGGCCAGTTTCGCCGTCTTCGCCGGTTTGGGCTGGGGAGAGCAGTTCAGTGGTACCACCTTCAGCGTGATCCTCGCGGCCATCGTCTTCGCTTTTGGATTGAGCTTTCTCGGCATCTGGGAGGTCCCCGTGCCCGGCTTCGTGGGAACAGCCCAAGGCTCTGCCACCGGCGAAGGATATGGCGGCGCGTTCAGCAAGGGCGTGTTGAGTACGCTGCTGGCGACCCCGTGCAGCGGTCCCTTTCTGGGCTCGACCCTGGCTTGGGCGATTGTTCAGCCCGCCTACCTTACCTACGCCGTTTTCGCCGTGGTCGCGCTGGGCATGGCTAGCCCATACCTGCTGGTCGGCCTGTTCCCGCGGCTGGTCTGCTTCCTACCGCGGCCGGGCAACTGGATGGTTACGTTCAAGCAATCGATGGGCTTCGTGCTCCTGGCGACAGTTGTTTACCTGCTAGGCTTCATTTCTCCTCAGAGCGTTGTTCCCACAGTGGCGACACTGCTTGGCGTCGGATTTGGATGCTGGTGGGTGGGCCGAGGCGTGTGGCTGGAATCACGCCGGCGCCGACTGCGAGCTTGGGCCATCGCTGCGGCAAGCGTCGCGGCAACCGCTTGGATGTCATTCGGCTGGCTGGAGCACGTGATGGCCGAGCGGTTCGAGCGCGCCGTGGAACGAAGGCTCCTTGCCGCGACTGAGTCTTCCGGGCGGGCTTTGGTGTTCCCCCGTCACGATCTCGATGGCATTGCCTGGGAGCCGTTCTCAAAACACAGACTTGAAGAGCTGGTCAACGGAGGCAAAACCGTCTTCGTCGATTTCACGGCCGACTGGTGCTTGACGTGCAAGGCGAACGAAGCGGTTGCCATCGAACGACCTGAGGTCGCCCGGCTGATTCGGCAGAACGGTGTCGTCGCGCTTCGGGCCGACAAGACGAACCCGGCTCCGGAGGTCGATGAAACCCTGCGTCGCCTGGGCAACAAGGCGGCGTCGATACCGCTCTATGCAATCTTTCCCAGCAATTCCTCCCGAAAGCCGATCCTGCTCGACGGGCTCTTCACGAGCCCGAAGCCGATCGTGCAAGCCATTCGCGAGGCTGGACCGACTGGCGCGCTGCGCCGAGATTCTTCACGTAGCACGGACAACTGAGCAAACTCGAGTCAGTAGGTCCAAGACGCTCGGCATCACACGCTCGCCCCACGAACCGTCGTAGCGGGCCACGGCATTTCGTGACGCTGATCGGCCGCGCGCGCGAGCGATGCCTGCACCTGCCGAAAATCTATCGCCCCAGGTTGTTGATTCGTTGAGGCTTGCGACAGAATCTCCCAGGAGAGTCAATCCGGCACGGGCCGTGCAAGCCTCTCTATCCATGGGGAGTCCGCCGCGTCGCTTGGGCCCGATACCGCGTGACAAGCGTTGTTGATTCATAGTCGTGCCCGGCCCGGAGTGAGCCATGATCTCCCACGGCTCCGACCGAGAAAAGCCGCCCGTTCCCTCGCGGAACGGGCCGTGCGGTTCCCAGGACCCCGAAGAAACAGGCTCTTATCATGCGGTGGCTAGCTGGCCGCCCGCTGCGACCGTGCCTGAGGGTCCGTCGACCAGCCACGAACGCGTCGGCTTCCTCGGCTCGCCTCAAGCCGCTGGAGAGCTCGGCTGGCTGGCCCACTACCGCGTTCTCAGGCTCCTGGGCGAGGGTGGCATGGGCCTTGTCTTCCTGGCCGAAGACAGTCTTCTCTCCCGACACGTCGCGTTGAAGGTCATCAGGCCGGAGATCGCCGATAAGCCGGGTATCTCGCAGCGGTTCACGCGCGAGGCCCGGGCGACCGCAGCGATCAAGCACGACCACATCGTGACCATCTACCAAGTCGGGCAGCAAAACGGTATCCCGTTTCTGGCTATGGAGTACTTGAAGGGGATTTCGCTCGCCCAGTGGTTGGACCAAGGCCACAAACCGCCAGTGGATCTCGTGCTGCGGATCGGCCGCGAAATCGCCGGCGGGCTTTCCGCCGCACACCGGCAAGGCCTGATCCACCGCGACGTCAAGCCGGAAAACATCTGGCTCGAAGCACCGTCGGGCCGCGTGAAGATCCTCGATTTCGGCATGGCACGGTCGCAGCGCGAGGACGTTGAGATCACTCGGACTGGCAAGGTCATGGGCACGCCGGCTTACATGGCTCCGGAGGTAGCTCGCGGCGAACCGGCGGGCGCCGGCTCAGATCTGTTCAGTCTCGGCTGCGTGCTGTACCGGCTCTGCACCCTGCGATTGCCCTTCGAGGGTGACTCGGTCATCGCCGTGCTGAGGTCGATCTCGACGGCAACCCCCGCTGCGCCGCACGATCTGAACGAGAGGATCCCGGCCGGTCTCAGTGATCTGATCATGCGGCTCTTGCACAAGATGCCAGAGGCACGGCCGGTTTCGGCGGAAGTCGTGGTCAAGGACTTGAGGAGTATCGAGCGTGAGTTGCTTGCCAACCGGCAAAGGGCCGAACTCGCGGCGGGCGCACCGCCGACGGCCTTCGTGGCGGTCGCCAACGAAGCGCCCGGCGAGAGCATGGCGCTAACGAGCCCGACACAGCCGACGTCGACGCCTCAAAGTCGCCGGCGCAGGCTCGTGATCGCGGCGGCCGTGCTGGCGGCGCTCGCCGCCATGGCGGGCGGGAGCTTGGTGTTCGCTCGGCATCGTAGAAGCAACGTTGGGATCGTCGTCGTTGGGCCCACGCCAGCCCCGTCCCACGACCAGGACGCCGTTTCCCCGATCAAGACGCCGGCGCCCGGGGCCGCGCCAAGGGCTCAGCGTGCTGCCGGTCCGGATCAACTCAGTCCGCCGACTGTTCGGGGTGCCGTCTCGGAGCCCAGTGTTAAGGACGGTATCGACGTACCTCGTTCGAAAGCCACCACCGAACGTGGTCTGCCTCCCGTGGCGGAGGATTCGCCACGCGAAGAGCGGGCGGCCAAGAAAGTTGCCCCGGGTGTGGGAAGGATGGGCAGCGATACACCGGCCGCAAGCGGCGCCGACGAGGGGCGATCGCCGGAGCGACATGACCGACTCGCGCAAGAGAGAGGGAATTGGGGTGATGCCATTGACCCCGACGGCGATTGTAAGTTCGAACTGAACTCCCGGGAAGACAGGGTCAGGATCATCGTCCCCGGCAAGGCCCATCTTCTCAGCGCGGAGATCGGTCGCGTGAACGCGCCACGAACCCTTCGCGATATCAAAGGCGATTTCGATGTGATCGTGCGGGTCGCCGGCACCGATCACCCTGGAGGGAAGCCGACGACGAACCTGTATCCTCCTTATCACGGGGCCGGGCTCCTCATCTGGCAGGACCCGGAGAACTTTGTCCGGCTCGAGATCGCCGCCGACGTCCAGCACCGGAAGGTTCGCCCCTACGTGAACTTCGAGCACCGCAAAGACGGCGCCCTGGCCATTTCAAGCGGCATGATGAACACGGACGGCTCGAACCATCTTCGCCTCAGGCGGCGCGGCGACGAGATCTATGCTTCCTTCGGACCGGACGGCCTGCGCTGGACGTCATTCTCTCCGCTGACCGCCAAACTTCACGACCGCCTGAAGGTTGGTGTCTCGGCGATCAACAGCTCGGCGAAGCCCTTGATTGCGGAATTCGAGGGCCTGGAGACCTTGGAAAGACCCGGGGCCGGAGGTGATCTCAGGACCGGCGCGCAAACCAATGACGGCCTTTGAACGATCATGGCAGCATGAAGCTCGGGTCGGTCCTCCGTCAGCCGGCTCAAGAAGCTCGGGCTTTCTCGCCTGCCCCACGAACCATCGTGGCCGCCACGACATTGCGTGGCGCGTTCTCTCTAATGGCCGCAATAGTGCCGTATCGTTCGACTGGTCAAGGATTCTTCATTTCCCGCCCCACCACTGACTTGGGACGCTGGAATGGGCGTTGAAACGCGGGCCGGCACCGAGATTGCTGTAGGCTTGACTCGGGCCAGTGAGGCTTGCGATCAAAAGGGCCCTCTACTCAACATCACAGGAGTTTACGAATGCGTGCTTTTCCTCGACTCAGTTGGGTCGCCGGCTCGTTGCTGCTGGCGGCTTGCGCCTTTTCCGGCTGTTCTTCAACCGAAGACGAAAGCGGTGCCATGGACAAGGGCAAAATGGGCGGCGGCGCCATGGACAAGGGCAAGATGGACAGCGGCGCCATGGACAAGGGCAAGATGGACAGCGGCGCCATGGACAAGGGCAAGATGGACAGCGGCGCCATGGACAAGGGCAAGATGGACAGCGGCGCCATGGACAAGGGCAAGATGGACAGCGGCGCCATGGACAAGGGTAAAATGGGCAGTGGTGCCATGGACAAGGGCAAGATGGACGAGAGCCCGAAGTGACGGTGGTTCCTGATCCCCGCGACAGCCGGCCGTGACGCCGGTTGCGCCGGCACGCGCAGGAGATGATGGGGATGCCGCGGCTCGAGCACAAACACTCGCTGGCGACCCGGCTGTTCCACTGGCTCAATGCGCCGATCCTGGCCGTCATGATCTGGAGCGGCCTTTTGATCTACTGGGCCCACGGCGTTTACGCGATCCGCATCGGCGGATTCACTCTTTTCAGTTTCTTTCCCGCGTGGGTTTACCGCGCGCTCAACGTCGATCACCGGCTCGCAGAGGGGATGGCCTGGCACTTCACGTTCATGTGGCTCTTCGCCGCCAACGGTGTCCTCTACGTCGCTTATACGGTCTGGAGCGGAGAGTGGCGGCACCTGGTCCCGAATCGGCATACTTTCGCCGAGGCGTGGCAAGTGGTCCGGCACGACCTCGGCTTGCGCAAGGAGCCATTGCCGCGGCGGAAGTTCAACGGCGCCCAGCGGCTTGCCTACACGGGAGTCGTGGCCATGGGCGCCGGATCGCTCCTGACGGGATTGGCGATCTACAAGCCGGTTCAGCTCGCGTGGCTTACCACCCTGCTTGGCGGCTACCCGATGGCGCGGCTGGAACATTTTGGGCTGACGATCGGCTACGTCGTGTTCTTCATCATTCACATCACCCAGGTTGTCCGCGCCGGTTGGAACAACTTCCGCGCGATGGTCATCGGGGTCGAGGCCGTGGCCGGTGAGGAGGTGATCCGTGGAACCGCCGGTGGCTCCTGAGCCGTCGCCCACGAAAGCGCCCTTGGATGTCGCGCCGGATCCGCAGCGGACGCTCCGCCGGCTCACGCGCCGCGGGTTTGCCCTCGCGGGTGTGGCGGCGCTCGGTGGCCTCGCCGGTTGGCGCTGGCTCATTACCCGAAGCGACGAAGACGGCCTTCCCTGGCCGTTGCGCCGCGTCCTCGGGTTCAACGAGAGAGTGGCGCGGCTCGCCTTCCGGCAGTCGCGCAGATCGCCCGAGTTCCCTCGGAGCGCGGCCCGCGAACCGCGGGTTAACGGTGAAATCGGCCTTGACCTGGCGATCGACCCGGCCGCGTGGCGGCTTCGGGTCATCGGCGCCTCAGGCGCGAAGGGGTCACGGCTTTTCCGGCTGGAAGAGATCAAGGCTCTTCCGCGTGTCGAAACGACGACCGAGCTAAGATGTATCGAGGGGTGGAGCACAGTGGTGAGCTGGGCGGGTGCGCGGCTGGCGGACCTCGCCGCGCTGACCGGACTGGCCGCGCGCGGTGGCCATGGGAACGACCCCGCCGACTTCCTCGACTACGCCGCGCTGAACACCCCGGATGCGGCGTATTACATTGGGCTCGACATGGCCAGCGCGCTTCATCCCCAGACCTTGCTCTGTTACGAGATGAATGGCCGCCCTCTGACCCCGGAGCATGGTGCGCCGTTGCGGCTCGTCATCCCGGTCAAATACGGTATCAAGAGCCTCAAACAGATCGGGACCATCCGTTTCACTGACGAGCGCCCCGCCGACTACTGGGCCGAGCGCGGCTATGACTGGTATGCAGGGCACTAAGCCCGCCGCGTTGATCTGCTTGTGACAGACTTCTCGTTCACAACGACCTTGGAGGACCACGGCCCCATGAGGCGCACGAACCGCACGACCATGATCCTGACCTTCGCCCTCGGCGCATTCGCGTTTGGGCACGCCATCGCCGGCCAGGAACCGCAGGCTGGCCGCATTCCTGAAAAACTCGAGGCGCTCAACGCCTCATATCACCAGCAACTGCGCACCGTCGAGGGTCGTTGGATCGTCGACCTCGCGGCGCTCGCGGAACAGTCGCGTGGTGCTGACGCCGACGCCGCCTACCGCCAGTTATTTCACCTTGCGATCGCGCACAGCCTCTGCTCCGAGGCTCAGGCCGCGGCCGAGCGCTGCCTGGCGTCGCCAGCTACGAGCCAGGATACCCATGCCCTGGCCATGTTGGTCCAGATCCTCGCTCGAGCCGAGAAAGGTGAGCACGATAAACCGCTGGCCGACCTCAAGGCACTGTTCGAGGAACAGGCGAAGGGCGAGCAGCGCGCCGGCAAGCTTGACACCGAGACTGTACTCGCCGTCGGAGAAGCCTACCTCGAGCACCTGATCCGCGACGGTCGCTATGAGGTCGCCCGCGCGCTCTGTGAACTGGCCTGTAAAGGCGACGCGCCCCCCGTGCTGAAAGACCACTTCAGTGCGCAGCTTGACGCGAATCAATCGAATTGGAAAGCCGGCGCCCCCGATCGCGGCGACCGACGTCGATGGCAAGCCGGCCGCGCTGGCAGACCTCAGAGGAAAAGTCGTCTTGATCGACTTCTGGGCGACCTGGTGCCCGCCCAGCCTCGCGGAGATCCCCATCCTCAAAGGACTAAGTAGGAACGCAGAATCTTTCAGCCAGTTTTTCCCAAGAACATCGTCATGGTCAAACATGAAGCCCATTCGGTCACGGTGTCCATTTACTCGGCCGACGCCCTTGCGGAAGGCGGCGGCCAAGTCGTCAAGGGTTTCGAACAGGACGTTTGCCAAGACCGTTCGTTTCAGATGGCCCCACAATCGCTCGATCAGATTGAGGCTCGGGCTATATGGCGGCAGCCAGTAGATTGTGATCCGATCGGAATTGGCCTCGAGCCACTCCTGGATCGCGCGTGTGTGGTGGAATCGCCCGTTGTCGCACACCAAGCGAATTTTGCGACCGGCGTACGACTTGACCAAGGCGACAAGGAAGATCAGGAAGTTCATTCCACTCTTGCTGTCGGCGATTGTGTAAGTGATCTTGCCCGTCGCGTAATCCACGCCGCCGTATATGACCTTCTTCTCGTTCTGACCAGGTGCTGGGACCTCCGGTTGTTTCCCGACCGGCCCCCACATCCGCAACAACGTCGGATGCCGGTGAATCTCGACTTCGTCTTGGAAGACAAGGGCCTCCGGGGCATCCTTCTTCAGGGCTTTTTTTTTAACCGGCGCAGCTGCTTCTTCGCCTTTGTGTAAGCAGCCTCGTCGCGCTTCCCCTTCATGGTGTGCTTGGGACGATGAACCGAGTAACCCTCTTGATGCAACAGCCGTCTCATCTGATCGGCGCTGAATTGAATCCCGGTCACTTTCGCCAGGTGGGCAGCAAGGCGGGCTGCCGACCAAGTCGAGAAGCCGTAATCGAGATCCAGCGGGTTGGTTCCAATGGCTTTCTTCATCGCGGCCAGAAATTCCGCCGTCGCTCGGCTGGGTCGCCCCGGGGGTTTGATCGGCCGCAGAGCGTCGATCCCTCCGGTGCGGTACAGGCTTCTCACACGCTTCACCGTAAAGGTAGTGCAACCCACTCGCTCCGCGATCGACGCGATGGTATCTCCGGCGTCGGACATCAAAATGATCAGGCAGTTGCGGAAGACGTCGGCCGAGCCGGTCGAGAACCGGAGGTGGTCGAGCTGATCGAATTCGTTGTCGCTGAGCTTGATCCCGCGTCCCATGATAGCCTCCTTGCAACTGGGTTGCCTGGAGGTTAACCAAGGACTCCAAACAGGAGAATAGAATCATTCTGCGTTTCTACTTAGATCACAAATACCGCGATCAGGGACTGGTCATCATGGGTATCAACGTCGACGCGATGCACCAGGAGAACAATGGAACCGGCGCTGTCCTGCCCAAAGTGCGGCGGTTCCTGGTGGAGCACCGTATCACCTGGACCAACGTGCTCAGCGGTCAGGGCGCTAATGATCTGGCCGCCGGCTACGGAGTCGAGCAGATCCCTGCCAGCTTCCTTGTCGGCCGCGACGGCAATATCATCGCGGTGGAACAAAGTGGCGATGCTCTGGAACGCGCGATCGTCGATGCCTTCGGCAACCGGGCCAACGGCACATCCCGCTGAGTCGAGAATCGAGGAGGTCTCACGATGACACTGCGACCATTGCGTATGCGAGTGCCGGTCTTGCTCGTCGGCCTTGCCGTGGCCGCGAGCGGCCGTGCACCGGCGCAGGTCGGCATCCCGGGCTCTGCGACGGTCGGCGCATACGGCTCGGGCTTCGGCTCGGGAATCGGCTACGGGGCCAACCCTTTGGGAGGAACCGGTTACCGCTATGGCATTGCCAACGGTCAGATTGGCGCCGGATCTCGGTCGGCCGGCCGGCTCTATCAGGGAGCCATTCACGCAGCCAGGCCCCAGACGACCGTCGCCTACCAGCCGCTGTTCGATGCCATCACGTTGGTCCCCGGCTGGAGCGGCCAGGTACGGCGGGCGCGCCAGCGAGCCCACTCTCAGCCGGCCACTCCACCGATCCAAACGTTCGACCACGACGGCCGGATCCTCTGGCCCAGCACGGTGCCGGCCGACCCGTCGGTCGCCGAGCTGCGCCGGTCGGCCGAGTCGGCCGTCAAGGCCGTGGTCACCGAGTCAAATACGACCGGGCATGCTTCGGTGCGGCCGGTGGTAGACGCCAAGAACAAACTGGAGGCATTCGAGAAAAAAATCCTGCCGCAGGTTCGGGCCAAGAATGCCACCGACGGCTCTGCGCTCGAGGCGTTCTTCCTTGACTTGGACAAGGCGCTCGATACGCTTACCTACACGTTCTGACGGTAAGCAGGGCATTGAAACGGCGTTTTTTATGAATGGCCCCCTTCGGCCTGAGGATGGGCAGCGACTGGGCTCGCTCGGCGAGACCGCGGGACCGGAAGCAACCGTGGCGTACGACCGCGGGAAGGAAGGCGCTCCCTCCGACGCCGGCGCGGCGGGCGGCGCATCGTCTGCGCCATACACGTTTCTCGACCCGCCGCGGGCCGCGGGAGAGCTCGGCTGGCTGGCTAATTACCGTGTGCGCCGCTGTATCGGTGAAGGTGGCATGGGCCTGGTCTTCGAGGCCGAAGACCCCGACCTGCTGCGGCGCGTGGCCTTGAAGGTCATCCGGCCCGAGCTGGCGGACAATCCCCGAGTTGCGGAACGGTTCGCGCTGGAGGCGCGGGCCATGGCGGCCGTCAAACACGACCACGTCGTGACGATTTACCAGGTCGGTCAACATCGCGGCGCGCCGTTCCTCGCCATGGAATTCCTCCGCGGAACGTCGCTGTCTGACTGGTTGGATAAGGGACACAAGCCATCGCCCGACCTGGTGCTGCGGCTGGGCCGCGAGATTGCCGACGGCCTGGCCGCCGCCCACCGCCGCGGACTGATCCACCGCGACATCAAGCCGGCGAACATCTACCTCGAGGCGCCCCTCGGGCGAGTCAAGATCCTCGACTTCGGATTGGCCCGCACCCAGAGCCAGGACGTCCAGATCACCAGCCCCGGCACGACCGTGGGTTCTCCGGCCTACATGGCCCCCGAACAGGCGCGCGGCGAGGGAGGCGACGCATCGTGCGACCTGTTTAGCCTGGGGTGCGTCTTGTACCGGCTCTGTTCGGGGCAGTTGCCGTTCCCGGGGAGCACGATCATGGCCGTGCTGTCTTCGCTCGCGACAGACACGCCGCCGCCGCCGAGCGAGGTGAATCCCGCCGTACCGCGCGATTTGGACGCGCTGGTCGTGCGGCTGTTGGCCAAGCAGCCGGCTGACCGGCCGCCATCGGCGCAGGCGGTGGTGGCGGCAATCCGGGAGATCGAGCGCACGCTCGCGGCCCAGCGGCAACGGGCGGAACTCTCGCCGGAGTCACCGTTGCCCGCGGTCGCGGGCCCCGCGAGACGGCTTTCCTCCGGCAGCAGCGTCGAGCCCGGCGAGCCACTCCCAAAGGCGAAATCGCGAGCCTGGCGGCTTGCCCTGGGCATCGCCTTGCTCGGCACCGCGGCAATCATCATGGTCGCGACCGGAATTGTGCCCGTCTGGCGACGTGCCGGGAAGGACCTATCGGTTCGTCCGGCGCCCCTGGTCGTCGTTGCCAGCGAGCCAAAGCAGGTCGTCGCCCAGCCTGCACCGCCTCCGCGCGCGCCCAGCCCGATCGCGCCAACACCGGCAGTCGTGCCGCCCGTCGAAAAAAAGGAAACCCGCCCCGAACCTCCTCGCCGGGAAACGATCGCCGCAGCTTCCCCCAAGCCGTCGCCGGAACGCGCTTTGCCGAAGCGCGCGGTCGCAGAGAAACCGCTGACGCCAACTCCCGTGAAGTGGGCCCAGGAACCAGCCGATTGGGGCGAAGTCATCGATCCCGACGGCAATTGTCAGGTCGTTCCCGACGCGGCCGCCAATCGAGTCACGATCCTTGTCCCCGGCACACCGCACCTCTTGAGCGCTGAAATTGGTGCCATGAACGCTCCGCGCATCCTTCACGACATCACAGGCGATTTCGAGGTCCGCGTCAGGGCCACGGGCACCAGCCGTCCCGCCGGCAGAGCAACAACCAGTCGGTACGGCCCGTATCACGGCGCCGGCATCCTCGTCTGGCAAGATGCGGATAACTATGTCCGTCTCGAGATCGCTGCGGACGTCCGCAAAGCCAAGGTTTTCCCATACGCCAACTTTGAGCTCCGCCAGGCCGGCCGACTGACGGTCACCCGCGGTTTCGAAGTCCCGGACGGCGCGAGCTATCTTCGGCTCGATCGACGGGGTGGTCAGATCGACGGCGCCGTCAGCTCCGACGGCGACCACTGGGAGCCACTCACACCCATGATCGCCAGCCTCAAAGATCGCGTAAAGGTCGGGGTCGTGGTCGTCAACTCGGCCTCGAAGCCGCTCAAAGCCGGGTTCGAGGGGCTCGAGGTCATAGCCAATCCAGCGCCGCCGGCCGATGCCAATGCCGATGCCAAGCTTCATCCGTGACCAGTAGATTTCGTCGACTCACCCTTTGATCGAGGCGTTCATGAACACGTCCTGGCTTCGCACGTTTGCGGTGATGGCCTGCCTGGCTCTGGGTGCCGGCAGCGGGTTCGCTCAGTCCGGTACGAGCGTGGAATCGAATTCGAGCCGGAAGGTCCTGGTCGAACTCTACACGTCCCAGGGATGCGACATGTGCCCGGCCGCTGAGAAAATACTCGGCGAGCTGGCGGTGCGCGATCCGGCGATCGTGCCGATCGCCTTCCACGTCGATTACTTCAACGAGCCCTGGAAGGACGTGTTCTCCGACGCTCTTTTCAGCCAGCGGCAGATGACTTACAACCAGCTCTACAAAGGGCCCAAGAACGCTGAATATGGCCTGTACTACACGCCCATGTTCATGATCGACGGTGAACTATCGGTCAACGGCCGAGACCGTGCCTCGGCCGAGGCCGCGATTCGCCGGGCTCGGGCCAAGAAGCCCGCGGTTGCCCTCGATACTACCTTGGAAACCAAGGGCGATGGTCTCTCGGGCACGGCCACGATCAACGTGACGAGCCGATCGGCGCAGACGGAGAAGACGCCTTTGCTCGTCTGTGCCGTGCTGCGTGAGGACCGGGTGTCAACCGACATTCGCTCGGGCGAGAACGCGGGCAAGTCGCTCTTGGCTCGCTTCCCCGCGCGTCGGACCAAGTTCGAATTCGTCGAGCTCGACGGCAAGTCGCCGGCGACGCTCAGGTTTACGCTGGCGGCCGAACCGAGCTGGAAGCGCGACAACCTGCGACTGGCCGTGTTTGTGCAGGACAAGCGCACCGGCTCGGTACACCAAGCTGCCGACCTGCCGTGGAGATCGACGCCGGCCGCCGCGACGCCGGCGACGTCGACAATCAAGCCCCCTCGCGCATCGCGCTGACCGCGAAGGGGCCCACTATCAGGAGCGTTTCTTGTCGACAAAGCTGTGGTCTTGTGCGGCGGTCGACTTCCCGAATGCCTCTAGCTCGCGAAGGTACTTGCGCACCTGCGCCGGGGTCAGCACCACGTTTTTCCAGTTCAGGATCGTCTTGAAATCGCTGCCCGGCAAGCCGGACCCTGCGGCATCGAGCATCACGTCGTTCGCGCCGATGACGCCGCCATGAGCGTTGCCATTGACGATGAGCCGGTAGTTATGGTGCAGATTGATTCTCTGCAGGGGCCTCAGCGTCACGGTTTTCGCGGTCGGGTCGTACACGGCCGACTTGATCGCGATCCGCCGTCCCGCGGGAGAGACGATCGTGTAGTTGGCGGTGTTGTCGGCACTCGCTGGATCGAGTGCCGCGCTAAACGTGAGCACCACCACGGTCGGCTCCATGTGGATGCCGAACCGCTGCACCGTTGTGACGCCCGGGCCCGTGCCCGCCGGCGTGACCGTGGTGGTCACGGTGACGCTGTTATTGACGGAATCGGGATTGGATTGGTCGGCGCTCACGGTCGCGCGATTGGTGAGCACGCCGGCGGTCGTTGCGGCGAGCACGATCTCGATCGTCGTGCTGGCGCCGGCACCGAGGTTGCCAAGGTCGATGGCGAGCACGCCGCCTGCGGGCTTGGCGCCCCCCGTGGCCGAGACAAGCGACGCGTTCGAGGGAACTGTCGCCGTCAGGACGACGCCGGTCGCATTCGCCGGGCCGCTGTTGGTGACCGTAAATGTCTCGGTCAGGTCGCTCCCCTGTACCACCGAGGTGGGCACGCTGGCTGAGACCGCCAGGTTGGCCGTGGGTGTCGGTGTGGGTGTCGGTGTAGGCGTGGGTGTGGGCGTCGGCGACGATACGGGCGTGACCGTGGTCTCCAGGGTCAAGCTGGGCGGGGTGCCGTCTGAGTCTCCAATCTGGAAGTCGTCGATGCCTGACGTGTTGTCGAGCGTGCCGGCGGCCGCGGCGGTCGCGACGACCGTGACAGTACTGCTGGTGCCGCCTTCGAGCGTGCCGATATTGAAGTTCAAGACGCCGTTCTGGGGCGTGACGCCGCCGGTCGCCGAGACAAAGGTCGCGCCCGGCGGCAGAAGGTCGGACAGTTGCAGGTCGGTGTCGTCATCGGTGCCGTTGTCGGTGAACGTGATCGTGTACGTGATGGTGCCGCCCACTGCGACGGAAGGCGTGGCGGTGCCGCTGAGCGCGAGGCCCGGCCCAAACTGAATCGCCTTCAGCACGACTTCGCCGATGCCGTTGTTATCCTGGTCGGAGTACCAGATATTGCCGTCAAGCCCGGCGGTCACTGCGACGACATCCGGTGCGTTGGTCGAGAATGGGGAGCTCTCGGCGTCGAGCGCCTGCGTCGCCGGGTTGAGCTGGGCGATATCGCTGAACTTGCCGTCGGTCGGGTCCAAGTACAGGTTGCCATCGGCCCCGGCAGCGATAAATTGGGAGCCGGTGAAACCATTGAGAGGAATCTCGGTCACCGCGTGAGTCGTGGGGTTGAACTGACCGATCTGACCGCTCGCTGCCTCGGCGAACCAAAGGTTGCCATTGGGACCGAGCGTGATCCCAGCGGGAGAAGTGTTGGCCGTCGGAATGGCAAACTCTTGGATCGCGTCGGTCGTGGGATTGATCATGCCGATCTGGTCGGCCCCGCTTTCGGTGAAGTAGAGGTTGCCATCGGGCCCGACCGTGATGCCCAGGGGATCGCTGTTGGCAGTGGGCGTCGGAAAATCGACGACCGCGCCGGTGGCGGGGTCGATTTCGCCGATGTACCCGCCGTTGGGGCCCCCTTGCTCGGTGAACCAGAGGTTGCCGTCCGGCCCGGTGGTGATTTGCTCCGCTTGGGTGCCGCCCGCATCGGTAAGGGGGAACTCGGTGATGATGCCGGTCGCCAGATCAAGCCGGCCGATCCCGCCGCCGTTCTCCGTGAACCAGACATTGCCGTCGGGCCCGGCCGTGACGTAGTTGGCGGTGACATCTGCCGTCGGGATCAGGTACTGGCTGATGACATCCGTTACGGGGTTGATCGCGCCCAACTCGCTGGCGTTGGCCTCGCTGAAGTAGAGGTTGCCGTCGGGCCCAGGGGCGATGTCAAACGGCAAGCTCGTCGAATCCGGCGTATTGAGGGTCGAGGCGCTGAGGGTCGCCGGGTTTACCTTGAAGATCTGGCCTCCACTGTACGCCGTTACCCACAGGTTGCCGTCGCTCCCCGCCGCAATGTCGAAGCCCTCGCCGACGTTGGCCTCTGTGATTTGATCGGTCGTCAGGTCGAGTTGGCCGATGTTGTTCGTGTTGGCCTCGGTGAAATAAAGGTCGTTGTTGGGCCCGACGGTGATGGCTGCCGGCCCACTGTTGGCAGTCGGGACTGCAAACGGCGTGATCACGTCGGTCGTCACGTTGAGCTGAGCGATGAAGCCTTGGTTGCTGGAATTGACCTCGGTGAACCAGATGTTGTTGTCGGGCCCCATGGTGATCCCGTTGGGATAAGCGACCTCCACTGGAGCGCTGAATTCGGTGATCTGGTGCGTGCTCAGATTGAACTGTGCGACGTAGCCGTTTTGGTTTGAATCGAGGCCGGTGAAGTAGAGGCTGTCGTCGGGGCCGGCGGTGATGGAATCGAGCTCGTACGACGGAATGGTGTTCGGAAACTCAGTGATCGTGTCGGTCGTGACGTTCACCATGCCGATCTGGTTGGCCTTTGACTCGGTGAAGTAGACATTGCCGTCGGGACCCTCGGTGATCCCGGTGAGCTCGGCGTTGGCGGTGGGAACTGTAAACGTCGTGATCGCGCCGGTCGCCGGGCTGACCTCGCCGATCTGAGTGCCGAAATAAGTGGTATACCAAAGGTTGCCATCCGCGGCAGAGGTAATGGCGTACGGCAGAAAGAGGCCTGGCGTCGGGAGCTCGGCCATCAGGCCGCTGGCAGGGTTGATCCGGCCGATCGCTGGCTCACCGGAACCGTGGTTGGCCGGCACCGTGAACCAGAGATTGCCGTCGGGCCCGCTCGTGATGGAGCCACCGGAGTTGACACTGGGGTAGACCTGGAACTCATTCATGAACAGCGTCAAGAGCCGCCTCGGCTCGAGACCTTCCAGTCGAGGTCGTGCCGCGGGACTCCGTTGTCGCCGGGAGCGTGTACCTGGGTGCCGCCCTTTCCAGCTTGACTGCTCAGTTTGCGGGACGTGGAATCTCATGACCAGACTCCTCTCGTAGAGGTGACAAGAAGCCGACCGAATGGCCCGGACGTTTCGCCCCTTTTTTCCGCTCGACGGCAATCGGCTTGCCGCGACCGCCCTGATGCCAATCCACAAAGCAGTGCGAGAAACGCCAGCAATTTCCGCCTCGATTTTTTTTGAGTGTTATCGAGGGGTTGCGAACGCCTGCGCCAATTGCCCCGTCCGGTCTGGTCCGGTACCGACCCATCATCGATTGCCGCGACCGGCCCCCTGGTTGCTTGGCGCTGGCCCGAAAAATGAGGTAAGTAAGAGGGGACGTAACCGTGCCGGGCCAACGGATTTGGGCGCTAGCAGCGAGAGCGCTGTCGATGAATGAAATCAGCGGTATTCTTACGGCCATCGACGCGGGCGATCCCAGGGCTGCGGAGCAGCTTCTCCCGCTCGTTTACGACGAGCTGCGCCGGCTCGCTGCGCAGAAGCTCGCGCGCGAGACTCCGGGGCAGACGATGCAGCCGACGGCTCTGGTTCATGAGGCGTATCTACGTCTTGTCGGCAGCCCGGCCGAGGCGTCGGCGCCGTCGTGGAATAGCCGGGGCCATTTCTTCGCGGCCGCGGCCGAGGCGATGCGGCGGATCTTGGTCGACCGGGCTCGGCACAAGCGTACACAGAAGGCCGGCGGCGAGCGCCACCGGCTTGACCTTGCCGACGTCGAGCCCACCGCCGAAGAGCCGGGCGTGGACTTGATCGCGCTCCACGAAGCGCTCGAGAAGCTTGAAGCCATCGACCAGCGCAGGGCCGACCTTGTCAAGCTGCGTTTCTTTGCCGGCATGACCACTGACGAGGCAGCCCAGGCCCTCGGCATCTCGAGCTCCACCGCCGAAAAAGACTGGGCGTATGCTCGTTGTTGGCTGCGCCTGGAGATCGAAACGGCCCAAGCCGAGGGCCATTCCTGATCGCCCGCTGGAATCGGAACCGCGCGCGATGAGGAAAGCGGGCGTGTTTCTCGCACTGGATATAGAGCGGCGCGCCGCGACACACGAGCACTCCCATGAGCTCTCTCAAACTTGATGAAGCCTCCATTTTCGACGTGGCACGACAGATCGCCTCCGCGGAAGTTCTGCGCCTGTACCTGGAGCAGGTCTGCGGCGCCGATCACGCCCTGCGCGCAGGCTGGAGGCGCTGGTCAAGATCGACCGGAACAACAGGACCTTTCTGGAGCAGCCCGCGGAGGGCGCGCCAGCGCGTCCCCCGACCGCACGAGCGAAGGACCGGGTCAGCGGATCGGGCCCTACAAGCTCCTGCAAGAAATCGGTGAGGGGGGCATGGGCATCGTCTTCATGGCCGAGCAGCAGGAGCCTGTGCGCCGCAAGGTCGCGCTCAAGATCATCAAGCCCGGCATGGACAGCCGTCAGGTCATCGCCCGCTTCGAGGCCGAGCGCCAGGCGCTTGCGGTGATGGACCACCAGAACATCGCCCGCGTCTTGGACGCCGGCACGACCGAGAGCGGCCGGCCCTACTTTGTCATGGAGCTGGTCCACGGCGTGCCCATCACCGAGTTCTGCGACGCCAACCACCTGACGCCCCGCGAGCGGCTGGAGCTGTTCGTGCCCGTGTGCCGCGCCATCCAGCACGCGCACCAGAAGGGGATCATCCACCGCGACATCAAGCCGTCGAACATCCTGGTGACGCTGTACGACGATAAGCCGGTGGCCAAGGTGATCGACTTCGGCGTGGCCAAGGCCGTCGAGCAGCGGTTGACCGAGCGCACCCTGTTCACCCAGTTCGGGGCCCTGGTGGGCACGTTCGAGTACATGAGCCCCGAGCAGGCGGAGATGAACGCCTTCGGCGTCGACACCCGCAGCGACATCTACTCGCTGGGTGTGCTGCTCTACGAGCTCTTGACCGGCAGCACTCCTCTCGAGCAGCGCGCGGCTCAAGTCGGCGGCCCTGCACGAATTGGTGCGGCTGATCAAGGAAGAGGAGGCACCGCGGCCGAGCGTGCGCTTGAGCAGCTCGGATCATCTGCCGAAGATCGCCGCGGCCCGCAGGACCGAGCCCGAGCGGCTGCCGCGATTGGTGCGGGGCGAGCTCGACTGGATCGTGATGAAGTGCCTGGAGAAGGACCGGACGCGGCGGTACGAAAGCGCCAGCGCCCTGGCACGCGACGTGGAGCACTACCTGGCCGATGAGCCGGTGGAGGCGTGTCCGCCCAGCGCGAGATACCGGTTGCGGAAGGCGGCGCGCAAGTATCGCACGCCTTTGCGGGTGGCGGGCGCATTCCTGATCTTGCTGGTCGCGGGTGTGATCGCGAGCACGTTGCAGGCGATCCGAGCGACCCTGGCCGAACGGACGGCCGAGAGCAGCAAGCGCGAGGCCGACCAAGCAAGGAAACAGGCCGAGAAGGGGCGTGACGAGCTGGCGAGCCTTAACCAGGACTTGCGGCGCACCAATTACGTGGCGCAAATGGGCCTGGCCCAGCAGGCATGGCGCGAGGCCCAAATCGATCAGGTGCGCGAGCACCTCCAGGCGACGGAGCCGCGGCGCCCTGGCGACGCCGACCTGCGCGGCTTCGAGTGGTACTACCTGCTTCGGCTCTGCGACGCGAGTACCCGAACCTTGCGCGGGCACTCCGGCATGGTCACCTGCGTGGCGTACAGCCCCGACGGCCGCCGATTGGTGTCCGCCGGCTACGACGACGCGACCTTCAGGGTTTGGGACGTCGGCTCGGGCCAGTTGATCCGGTCAGGCGGGCGGTCGAACAGGGTCATTTGCGTGGCGTACAGCCCCGACGGGCGCAGGATCGCCAGCGGCGGCGGCTCTGATAACACCGCGCAGCTCTGGGACGCCGCCTCGGGGCGCTCATCTGGACCCTCCGCGGGCACTCCGCGGTGATCGCCTCGGTGGCGTACAGCCCCGACGGTGGCCGGGTGGCCTCCGCCAGTTCGGACGAGACGATCAAGCTCTGGGACACCGAGACCGGTCGCGAGGTCCGCACTCTGCGCGGGCACTCGAAAGGAATCAATCGACTGGCGTACAGTCCCGACGGACGACGGCTCGCCTCTGCCAGCCATGACGGCACCGTCAAGCTCTGGGACGCGGCCTCGGGGCGCTCTTGCGGACCTTGAGCGCACATGGGGGCGGCGCCTGGGGCGTGGCTTACAGCCCTGACGGCCGCCGGATCGCCTCGTGCGGCAGTGACGCCACCGTGCGCCTCTGGGACGTGGCGTCGGGCCAGGAGCTCATGACCTTGAGCGGGCATGGGGGCGCGGTCCATACCGTGGCTTTTAGCCCCGACGGCCGTCGCCTCGCCTCGAGCAGCGTTGACGGCACCGCACGGCTCTGGGACGCCAGCTCGGGTCAGACCTTACAGACCCTTTTCGGACACGCGGGCATGGTCCATTTCGTCACCTTCAGTCCCGACGGCCGGCGCCTCGCCTCCGGCGGCACCGAGGGCACGGTCAAGCTCTGGGACCTCGTACCGAAGCCGGAGGCGCTCTTGCTCCGCGGGCACGCCGGCTCGGTTGCGTCGGTGGCGTTTAGCCCCGACGGCCGCCGCCTCGCCTCCGCCGGCGTCGATAAGACGGTGAGGCTGTGGGACGCCGATAGCGGCCAGCAGACGCGGATCTTCCGCGGGCACGCGGGCAGGATCTTTGGCCTGGCGTTTAGCCCCGATGGCCGCCGCCTCGCTTCCGCCAGCCGCGATCAGTCGGTGAGGCTGTGGGACGCCGATAGCGGCCAGGAGGTGCGATTCCTTCGCGGGCACGCCGGCCCGGTTGCGTCGGTGGCGTTTAGCCCCGACGGCCGCCTTCTCGCCTCGGGTGGCGGCGACGGAATCGTGCGGCTTTGGGATCCCGACACCGCTTCGGAGGTCCGCGTCCTCCGTGGCCATTCGGGCGCGATCCTTGGCCTGGCGTTTAGCCCCGACGGCCGCCGCCTCGCCTCCGCCGGCGCCGATAAGACCGTGAGGCTCTGGGACGCGGCTACTGGGGACGAGGTCCGCACCTTGCGTGGGCATACGGGCAGGGTCGCCGGCGTGGCGTTTAGCCCTGACGGCCGCCGCCTTGCCTCGGCCGGTTCCATCGACGGGACCGTGAGGCTCTGGGACGTCGACACTGGCAGCGAGGTCTTCGCCATGCGCGGGAACGCGGCCGGGGTGAGCGAAGTGGCGTTTGGCCCCGACGGCCGCCGTCTCGCCGCCGCCGGGGGTGGGGTCGTCAAGCTCTGGGACGCCGCAACCGGTCAGCCGGTCCTGACGCTGAGCGGGCAGGCGAGCTCGGGCCGTGGCCTGGCGTTTGGCCCCGAGGGGCGCCGTCTTGCCGCCGCCGTGGGCGAGAACGTCAAGCTTTGGGACGCGACACCGATGACCCCGGAGCTGCGGACGGTTCGTGACGCGGCAGAGCTGGTCGAATTTCTCTTCGGACAGCGCTTGCCAACCTCCGAAGTCCTCGACCGAATTCGCGACAACCGCTCCCTCGACGCGGAGGGCCGCCGCCGGGCCCTGGATCTGGCGGAGGCCCACGGCGAGCTCCTGCTGGACCAGGAGGCCGAGCGCGTGGTCAACGGCCTGTATGAAAGGCTGCTGCTTCGGCCGGAGGTCCGGGCGAGCCTCCGCGCCGACAGGACGCTCAGCGAACCGATGCGGCGGCGGGCGCTGGCCCTTGCCGAGCAGATCCCGGAGTCTCCGTCACGCCTCAATCCTGCGAGTTGGTCAGTCGTACGCGAGCGAGGTGCTCCACCGGAGGTGTATCGCCTGGCCTTGAGGCAGGCCGAGGCCGCCTGCCGGCTCGAGCCGAACAATGGCGAACTGCTCAACACCCTGGGCGTGGCCCAGTACCGCTCGGGGCATTACCGCGAGGCCGTGGCCACCTTGACGCAATCTGATCGGCTCAATTCCGGAGGCGCGCTGGGTCCGCAACCGGCGGATCTGGCCTTCCTGGCACTCGCGCACCACCGGCTCGCCGAACCAGACCAGGCACGGACCGCCCTGGGCCGCCTGCGGGCGCTCATGAAGAAGCCAGAGCATGCCAGCACGAGTGAGTCGCAGTTGTTCCTGAGCGAGGCCGAGGAGATCGAACTGGACCTGGCCTTTCCGTCCGAGCTGTTCGCACCGTCAACGGAGTTGTCCAATTAAAGGGCGCGGCGGCTCCGTTGCGATGGGCCGGTTCCAAAATCCGCCGAAACGGTGACGGCTACGCAGTGAGGGCTGCGCGCGTTCGCTTGACCAGTGCGTTCTCCTTGTCGGCTGAACCGGGCAAGAGCAGCAGGCTCGAAGCCAGGAATCGCTCGCGCCACTCGGGCGAGGCGTGGTAATAATCTTCGAGCACGGCCGAGCTGAACTTGTAGTCGTGCGGATCGTCTCCCTTCAAGAACACGAGCCGCCGGGCCGCGTCGATCAGGAGCGCCGGGTCGTGGCCGGCCTGCAGGTACGAGAGGGCCTTGCGCGCCGCTTTCATACGGTCGCGGCTCGCTTCGGCAAAGATTTCCTCGATGGCAGTCGAACCCTCGCTCGACGCGGCAAGCGGCTCGAGCTGATCGATACGCGCCTCGCCCACCTTGCCGCGTCCGCCCATGGCAGCGCGGAACAAGGGCAGAAAGGCGGCGTTCTGGAGCAGGAGCATCCGTCGCGTGTGGTCGTCGCCACTGGCCTCGAATGCGAAATGGAGTGCGTTGGTCGTGGTGACGGCGTGCAAGGACACGATGCCGGGTTGGCGCAGGAGCAGCTCGCCGGCGGCATCGAACAGAGCATCCCAGATCGACTGAGCGCAATGCCGCGGTTCAAGAGCTCGACCACCTGGTCGCAGGCCTCGTCTTCGGAGCCCTTGCGCAGGGTCGCAAGCAGCTCACCCGAGGCGGCCGCGCTCGGGCGCGCCCCCGTCCAGTCTTCCTTGATCTTGACGGCGCGATCGATGTTGCGCCTCCAGGGCCGGTCGGCCGCATGGTCGTGCTCGGCGGGATTGCCTTGGCCTTCGCGAGCCAACAGTGCGTAGGCCAGCGAGCGCAAGACCGGCTCGGCATGCTGCCAGCCGATGCACTGAAGCGTTCTCAAGCTGTTGGCCACGTAGATCGCCTTGTGGCCGATCGAGCGAAAGTCGCGCGCACCGTAGCGGAAGAAGATCTCGTAGATTTCGTTGACTCCGCCGGTGCGAGCGAACCTCGCGATCGCCGCGTCGGCCGCGGCCTCGTCCCAGCGGTCCATCGCGGTAGTAAAGGCCACCTTGCGCGCGCCGCGCCGGCGGCATCGATGACTCGTCGGCAGGCGCCATGGTCCAGTTGCCTTCGCGCACGTCGCGCGCTTGCGAGTCCTTGAAATAATCGAGCGCCCAGAAGATCGGCAGCCAGCGGTCGGAGTCGGGCGACGCCAGGCTGGCGAGATGTGCCGAATTGACGACGAGCACCGCGTGGAACTTGTGGCCCACGCTCGGCCGCGGCTGCACGTTGCGCACCCCGGCCAGGAGCAGCGCCGCCACGAGGTCGCGATAACTTAGTCCCTTTTTGATGCGGGACGCGACTTCCTCGAGCAGCCGATCGCGCGATGTCTCTTCCAGCAGTCGGACCAAAGGCTCGATTTCCGGCTCGAGCCGCACTACCTTGGGGTCGAGGGCCGCTTCGACTGCCGAAACCGGCGCGAGCCGCGACAGGAAGCCCAGGTCGCCGAGACCGACGAGCGCGCCCGAAGCCGCCGACGCACCCAGAAACCGGCGCCGATTCGATTGCATGTTCATGATTGCTCCTGTTCTTGCAGGCTTGTCCCTGCCGATTGATGACGCGGTTGAATGAGAGCCAACAGTTTAATGCGGGGCGTTACTGGGGGCGCCGCCTGATACCGGGCAAGAATCACGCTGCACCGGCACGCTACCCGAAAGTCCATTTCCGGGCTGCGGACCGGGCGCTGCCACCCGCACGAGCCGCCCCGCCGTGCGCACCGGTTGCGACGCGACGAAGTTTGCCGTCAGCCGGACGATTCCCAGCGCTCCGGCGACCGCGGCGATCACTTCCATGATGGAGCGAATCGTGAGCTGCAAGCGCCGGCGCTTCTCCGGGTTGCAACCTGAGGCGCCGATGTAGTCAGCGTGCCGTCGGCCCGCTGATAGAGCCGGCCGCATGGCAATTCGTTGCCGTCGCGAATGAGGGCGGCGGTCTCTGTCGGGGTCAGTACCGTGAGGTCGTGAACATGCTTGCCGCACGCACGACAGTAGCGCGACCGCTCGTCGCCATCCATTTGCTCCCAATCCATCCGGCAGGGATCGGGAATTGTGTAACCACGGAGCAGTTCGCCAGCGTCCATCGAGAGCCCCCGGAGAGAGAGGCCACTCAACAACTCAATATCATTATCACGCGCGCAGGCTGCCGCCAGCAATGACGACGGCGCGGAATACGCCACGGCAGAGACTCCCTTTCTGCGCGCTCAGGGAAGGACCCGCCGCTCAGTGGACCCGCTGACAAAGCTGTGCAGGCCGGCCCCCGCGTCCGATCGAGTCCGATCCGTCTGATCAGATGCGGCCGCCGGCGCACTTCTCTTTGCTAAGTAGAAACGCAGAATGATTCTATTCTCCTGTTTGGAGTCCTTGGTTAACCTCCAGGCAACCCAGTTGCAAGGAGGCTATCATGGGACGCGGGATCAAGCTCAGCGACAACGAATTCGATCAGCTCGACCACCTCCGGTTCTCGACCGGCTCGGCCGACGTCTTCCGCAACTGCCTGATCATTTTGATGTCCGACGCCGGAGATACCATCGCGTCGATCGCGGAGCGAGTGGGTTGCACTACCTTTACGGTGAAGCGTGTGAGAAGCCTGTACCGCACCGGAGGGATCGACGCTCTGCGGCCGATCAAACCCCCGGGGCGACCCAGCCGAGCGACGGCGGAATTTCTGGCCGCGATGAAGAAAGCCATTGGAACCAACCCGCTGGATCTCGATTACGGCTTCTCAACTTGGTCGGCAGCCCGCCTTGCTGCCCACCTGGCGAAAGTGACCGGGATTCAATTCAGCGCCGATCAGATGAGACGGCTGTTGCATCAAGAGGGTTACTCGGTTCATCGTCCCAAGCACACCATGAAGGGGAAGCGCGACGAGGCTGCTTACACAAAGGCGAAGAAGCAGCTTCGCCGGTTAAAAAAAAAGCCCTGAAGAAGGATGCCCCGGAGGCCCTTGTCTTCCAAGACGAAGTCGAGATTCACCGGCATCCGACGTTGTCGCGGATGTGGGGGCCGGTCGGGAAACAACCGGAGGTCCCAGCACCTGGTCAGAACGAGAAGAAGGTCATATACGGCGGCGTGGATTACGCGACGGGCAAGATCACTTACACAATCGCCGACAGCAAGAGTGGAATGAACTTCCTGATCTTCCTTGTCGCCTTGGTCAAGTCGTACGCCGGTCGCAAAATTCGCTTGGTGTGCGACAACGGGCGATTCCACCACACACGCGCGATCCAGGAGTGGCTCGAGGCCAATTCCGATCGGATCACAATCTACTGGCTGCCGCCATATAGCCCGAGCCTCAATCTGATCGAGCGATTGTGGGGCCATCTGAAACGAACGGTCTTGGCAAACGTCCTGTTCGAAACCCTTGACGACTTGGCCGCCGCCTTCCGCAAGGGCGTCGGCCGAGTAAATGGACACCGTGACCGAATGGGCTTCATGTTTGACCATGACGATGCTCTTGGGAAAAACTGGCTGAAAGATTCTGCGTTCCTACTTAGAAGCCCCGACCCTAGACCCGAGCAATGATGCGGTCCCACTTACTCCCGCGTGATCCCGCGCGCCTTCGGCAGAATCGAGAAGACACCATTATCGCCCGCGGTCCCTTCATCGTTGCCATCCAGCAAGACTCCAAGAGCGCTACTGACTCCGCCCGGCGGCGCAGCGATAACCGTGATCTGACCCCCCTTTGCGAATGCCTGGGTTCCTGCGAGCAGCAGATTCACCGAATCGGTCGCTGCGTTGTATTGCACTTTGATCGGCAACTGATGGTACACCAGCTCCGTTTTCTTCTTCATGCGCTTGGTTGAGATCCAGTCGACCTGGTAGTTGCTCGAGCTGCCCGCGGTGGCGGGATCCATCGCGGCGCTGTACTCGATTTCGAAGCCCGTCAGGATCGACTTGCCCACCGGCTTCTTATGCTTGTTGAGCTTGCGCGTAAACAGGGTCAGCTCGCCGATAATCGTGGGGGCCGGGGTGCCGACATTGATCGTGACGGGAGCCGAGTATGTGCCGCCGCTTGTGGCTTCGAGCTGGTAGCCAATGCCGGGCTTGTTGAGGCTGAGACCGGAAAAGACGGCCACGCCGCTGGAAGCGCGCACCGTGGCCGTTCCGCCGAGAACGGCACCGCCGGGGTTGGCGGTCAAGTCGACAGTCATATTGCCGTTGAAGCTGGTGACGACCTGTCCTAGGCTGGTTTCGAGTTTGGCCGTCAGGCCGAAGCTCGCCCCGAGCGCGACCGTTGTGGGGGGTGGGCTGGTGATGACGATCATGAGCGTCTGCGGAGCGGTCGAGCCGCCGCCAAAGTCACCGGGGTCGTTGGCCTGACCGTCGCTGCCCTGGGCTCCAGGGGTGCCTTTGGCGCCTTCGGGTCCCACGGAGCCGCCGGCACCTCTTTTACCCGACGTCCCATCCGCGGCCCGGCCGGCACCATGCTGCTTCGATGCTCCGACGCCGCCCGTAGCGCCGAACCGCCGGCGCCCGATTGCCCGCCGATTCCTTGCTTGCCATCCGCGACCCCGCCGGCTCCTCCCACACCACCAGTGACTGTGTTACCGGCGGTGGTCACACTGCCCACGACCAGCGCGCCGCCGTTCAGATAAATGCCGCCGCCGTCGGCATTGCCGCCAGTGCCGCCGTTTCCGCCTTTGCCGGCATTGCCCCCTCGGCCTCCATCGTGGCCGGAGCCACCGTTGCCGCCGTTGCCACCCTTGCCGCTGAACGAGCCGCCGTTGCCGCCGAAGCCCCCGTTGCCGCCTGGTCCGCCTGAGCCCCCAAATCCGGGCCGGGCATTTTCCGAGAGAAACTGCCCACCGTCGGAGCCTCCGACCCCGCCAGCCCCTGCGCGCCCCCATCGACCGTGTTGTTCTCGATGAGAACGAGCGTCAATGTGACGCTGCCGCCGGCGACTGCGATGCCGCCGCCGGCACCGAGTCCGCCGGCGCCGCCTTCGCCGCCGTTCACAGCGTTGCCGCCATTGCCTCCCGATGCCGCCGTTGCCGCCCACACCACCGAGGCCGCCTGCGCCGCCCGTGGGTGCCTTTGTCGTCCCGTCGCCGCCGTGACCAGCGGAGCCTCCACCGCCGCCCGCACCGGCATTTCCGCCGCCGCCGCCGTAACCGCCGCCAGGCGAGAACTCCCCGCCGACACCACCGTTGCCCCCCTCGGCTTCGTTGCCCGAGAGCACCGAGGCGACAAGACTCAGATTCCCCCCCGCGACATAGATCGCTCCGCCCGCGGCCATACCTCCCGCCGCGCCCGGCTGGGACTCGCCGCCTTGTCCGCCCGGGCCACCGGGGCCTGCGTTGCCGCCGTGGCCACCTGCGAAGCCCGCGACGTCGCGGACGCCGGCGCCTCCCGCCGCGCCCACGCCGCCGTTGCCGCCGTTGCCGCCCGCGCCGCCATGAGCGCCGCCGCGATTCGTTGCGGAGACGTTTGTGCCCTGAGCGCTTCCCGCCTTGCCGCCATCCACCGAATTGTCGGAGAAATCGGGGCTGTCGAGAGTGACAGCACCACCTGCGACATAGAGGCCTCCTCCCTCAGCCGCGCCGGCGTCGCCGGCAAATCCCCCGGAGCCGCCATTGCCGCCTTTGCCGCCAGCACCACCGTCGCCGCCATTGCCGCCATTGCCAATGGGTTGCTTGTTGCCATTGACGACATTGCCACCGTTTCCACCGTTTCCGGCATTGCCCGCATTGCCGCCAACGCCGCCGTAGCCGCCGACGCCATTGTGGCCGCCACGGGCGCCATTGCCGCTGAACAACCCGCCTGCAACGGTCATGGTTCCGGCTGCCACGTACACGCCACCGCCACGGCCGTTCCCGCCGTCGCCGCCTTGGCCGCCTGCGCCCCCGTCGCCACCGTTGCCTCCCGATTTCCCCGAGCCGCCGGGAGGGGCTCCCTCGCCAGAGAGTGTCGAGATCTGTCCACCGTTATCGCCGTCGGCCCCGTTGTGTCCTTGGCCACCTTTGCCACCGTTGCCGCCATTGCCGCCAATGCCACCGGCGACTCCGTTATCTTCCACGCCCAGGCTATAGGTGCCCGAGTAGCCCGGAGCATGAGCAGTCGCCGAGCTCATGGTCAGCTCGCCGCCCGCTTGGTAGATTCCACCACCCGACGCCGATCCACCGTTGCCGCCCTTGCCGCCGTCGCCGCCCTTGCCGGCGGGATTCCCCGTGCCGCCCTGGCCGCCCTGGCCGCCGTCGCCGCCACGGCCTCCTTCAGCTCCGTTTTGAGCGACGAGGGCGTTGGACAAAGTGAGTTGTCCAGCAGCCAGGTAAATCCCACCGCCGCGAGCCGCGTGGCCGTCGCTCCCGTCGCCGCCAGGGTCACCGTCTTTGCCCGAGTCGCTGGCGCCGCCATCCGCGCCGTTGGCCCCGGTGGAACCGTCGGCGCCATCGGCGCCGGTCGCATCATTGCGCGTGATCGCCACGTCGCTCAGCGTGACGTGACCACCGTCGATCAGAAGCCCGCCTCCTACCGCCGCCGTGCCTCCGATCGGCCCGCTGTTCTGTGCATGGCCGCCCGTGATCGTCAAGTCCTTCAGGATCACCGTCACACTCGCCGGACCCGTTCCGACAATCGCCAGCACGCCGGTGTCCAACGTCGGCGATCCGGAAAGCACCGTCTGCGATCGACGCGATCCTACACCCTCGATCAACAGCGTCTTGGCCATGCTCGTCGCGTTCTGGATCTCCGGCTCGCCGGCCGTGGCATCCATCAGCGTGATCGACGCCGTCAGGTTGATCGTGTTGCTCGCCGAGCTATTGCTGTCGGCTGAAGCGATCGCAGCCCGCAGCTCGCTCTCGGTCGCGACATCAAACGTGCTCAAAACGACTCGACGTTCGAGCGCGTCGAAGAGCGCCGGCAGAGTCCACTGACAGCGACGGGCCTTGCGGTTGAGCGTTCGGTGACTCGCGCGGCTCATGGTTTTACCTCGTGTCGGCGACGATATCGCTTCAAAAGGGATTGACCCTCAATCGATGACTGTCGGCTCTCGCTCTGCGCAAGCGCGTCCTTTCGCGGAGCGAAAGGCGACGTTAGGCACGCGCGATTCCGCGTGCTTTCGGCAAGATCGAGAACACGCCGTTGTCGCCCGCGGTCCCTTCATCGTTGCCATCCAGCAAGACTCCAAGAGCGCTACTGACTCCGCCCGGCGGCGCAGCGATAACCGTGATCCGACCCCCCTTCGCGAATGCCTGCGTTCCCGTGAGCAGCAGATTCACCGAATCGGTCGCTGCGTTGTATTGCACTTTGATCGGCAACTGATGGTACACCAGCTCCGTTTTCTTCTTCACGCGCTTGGTTGAGATCCAGTCGACCTGGTAGTTGCTCGAGCTGCCCGCGGTGGCGGGATCCATCGCGGCGCTGTACTCGATTTCGAAGCCCGTCAGGATCGGCTTGCCCACCGGCTTCTTGTGCTTGTTGAGCTTGCGCGTAAACAGGGTGAGCTCGGCGATGATCAAGGGCGGTTGTGGCGGCGGGGTGCCGACATTGATCGAGATCGGAGCCGAGGACGTATCGCCGCTTGTGGCCTCGAGCTGGTAGCCCTGGCCCTCTTTGTTGATGCTGAGGTTGGAAAAGACAGCGACTCCGCTCGAAAGCGCGCACGGTGACCGGTCCGGCGAGAGTCCCGCCTCCTGGGTTGGAACTGATCACGACCGTGATATCGCCGTCGAAGCCGGTGTCGACCTGACCCGGGGTGGTTTCGACGGTTGCCGTCAAGCCAAACGTCGCTCCCACTCCGACCGCGCCGGGCGGCGGGCTGGTGATCACGATCTCGAGGTTCTGCGTCGTTGTTGTGCCCCCACTCGAGAAATTGTTGGGGTTACCGCTGGCGGTGCCCGGCGCACCGTCTGCTCCGGCGGTACCATCCTTGCCGCCCGAGGCAATGATGCCGGGATCGCCACTTTTGCCCGACGATCCTGCGGGAGCATACCCGCCGCCGTGCGCTTTCGTGCCCCCGGGCCCGCCGATTCCGCCCGTTGCGCCGCTGCCGGCGCTGCCGGCGACTCCACGTTGTGCGCCAGCGGCTCCGCCCGATCCTTCCGCCCCGGGGGTTGCCGAGTTGCCGGTGATCGTCGTGCTCGCGATGACGAGTTGACCGCCGTTGACATAGATGCCGCCGCCATCGGCGTATCCCCCGTTGCCGCCGGCGCCGCCGTCGCCCGCATTGCCGCCGCTTCCGCCATCACCACCCGAGCCGCCCTTGGCGCCATTTCCCCCCTTGCCGCTGAAGGCGCCGCCGCTGCCGCCCTTACCGCCCGGTCCGCCGGGCCCGGCGCTGCCGCCGAAACCGATCGGGACATCGTTGGAAAAGACTCCGCCTCCGTCGGATCCGCCCGCACCGCCGTTCCCGCCCGCTCCACCCTTGACCGTGTTGCTCTCGATGAGATCGAGTGTCAAGGTGACGCTTCCGCCCATGACAGCGATTCCACCGCCGGCTGCCAGTCCGCCGTCTCCGCCTGCGGCGCCGTTGACCGCATCGCCCCCATGGCCGCCGAAGCCGCCGTTGCCCCCGATTCCACCGTTTCCACCTGGCCCGCCAGTCATATGCTTGGTCGTTCCAGCGCCCCCTTTACCGCCCGCGCCTCCTATACCGCCGGCACCACCGTTGCCGCCTCCGCCGCCGTAACCGCCGTCCACCGTGAACTGCCCGCCGTGGCCTCCGTTACCTCCTTCCGCTTGGTTGTCGGAGACCAGCGACGATGTGAGGCTCAGTTCACCTCCCGCGACATAGATCGCGCCGCCGGCGCCCGCCCCGCCGTCCGCTCCGGGCTCGGACAGGCCGGCTGCTCCACCTGCGCCTCCCGCGCCGCCTCGATCAGCCAACCCGCCGTCTCCGCCGGCGGCGCCGACGGCGCCGCGCCCGGCAAGGCCGCCGTTGCCTGCCCGGCCGCCTCCGCCGCCTCCGCCGCCATGGCCACCGCCGCCGTTGGTCGCGAAGAGGCCGCTGCCCGCCTGGCTCGCGGCGGCATCGGCGCCGACCGCGTCGTTCTGCGAGAAACCCACACTGGTGAGCGTGACGCTGCCTTCCTCGACGTAGAGGCCTCCCCCAAAGGCGTCGCCGGCCTTGCCAACCAGGCCGCCGGCTCCGCCGTTGCCCCCTAGTCCGCCATCGGCGCCAGAGGCGCCCGTACCACCATCGCCCGCCGCACGGTGCGAGGTACCACTGGCGCCGGCTCCGCCTGAGCCGCCGTTGCCGCCCGCACCGCCCGCGCCGCCATTGCCTCCGAAGCCGCCGATACCGTCGTGGCCGCCGCGAGCATCGTTTTGGGAGACGATGCCTCCGAAGACGGTCATGGTGCCTGCTGCGACGTACACGCCCCCTCCGTACGCGTTGCCGCCGTCACCCCCGTTGCCGCCGCGGCCGCCGTCTGCACCGGCCTGGCCGGTTCCTGCGCCGCCCCCAGGCATGCCGTTGCCGCTCTGTGCCGGGCTCCGATTGGAGCCATCGTGGCCGGCCTCGCCGTCGCCACCGTTGCCGCCCTTGCCGCCGTTGCCTCCCGCGCCGCCAACGGCGTCGTTATCTTGAATGGCCAGGCTGTAAGCACCTGAATAGCCGGGAGGGTGGGCATCTGACGAGCTTATCTCCAGCTCGCCGCCGGCCTGGTAAATCCCACCGCCGGCTGCTGATCCGCCATTACCGCCGTTACCGCCGTCGGCGCCCGGGTTTCCCGGATCGCCAGCGCCGCCAGCACCCCCGTTGCCGCCCTTGCCGCCTTGCGCCCCGTTGTCTTGTATGACCGTATCGAGCAGCGTGAGTTGTCCGCTTTCGAGGTAGATTCCGCCGCCGCGTGCGGCCTCGCCGTCATCGCCATTGCCGCCGGCTTCATTGGTG
Organism: uncultured Isosphaeraceae bacterium; assembly: GCA_963830625.1. Lineage (GTDB taxonomy): Bacteria > Planctomycetota > Planctomycetia > Isosphaerales > Isosphaeraceae > CAWHMZ01. Next base: position 38,567 of record CAWHMZ010000027.1, read on the forward strand.
GCGCCGACCGATCCGTTCGCGCCGTTGGAGCCCGTGACGTCGTTGCCGCTGATCACCGCATCGCTGACGGTGACGTCGCCGCCGTCAATCAAGAGCCCGCCGCCTGCTGCCGTATTGCCGCCCAGCACGCCGCCCTTGTGGGCACGCCCGCCCTTGATTGACAGGTCTTTAAGGATCACCGTCACGCTCGCAGGGCCCGTTCCGACGATCGCCAAGACTCCCGTATCCAAGGTCGAAGAACCCGAGAGGACGGTCTGCGACGGCTTCGTTCCCGAGCCCTCGATCAACAGTGTCTTGGCCGTCGTCGTCGCGTTCTGGATCTCGGGCTCACCTGCCGACGCATCGGTCAACGTAATCGAGGCCGTCAGCACAATCGTATTGCTCGCGGAGTTGTTGGTGTCCGCCGACATGATCGCCGACCTGAGCTCGCTCTCGGTGTTCACGTCAAACGTGCTCAAAACAACTCGACTTTCGAGCGTCTCAAGAAGCGCTCGAAGGGTTCGCTGGCAACGACGGGTCTCGCGACCGAACGTGCGCCGAGTGCGTCTCATGTTCTTCACCTCGCGGTGGAAAGCTTCCGTTTCAATAGAGATCGACCCTGAGATCGATAAGTTTCTCGTTTCGAGCCGCCGTACGACGTTCTTTCGCAGAGCGTGAGACGACTTTTCCGGCTCTGTGGACCCCCTAGAGAAACTTCGCGGTTCAGCCGCCGCCTCCGAACCGTCCGATCCGTCTGATCCGTCCGATCCGTCTGATCGGACTCGGCGCCCGGGGCGGTTTTTCAGCCTGAATGCCCGGCCCCAAGACCTGCGCATCGACGCGGCCCCACTGAGAAAGCCTGACTTACGTCGCGCTGGCTTCGGCGGGTCCACCTGGTCATTTTCAGCCGGCTCGCTACCGCCGCGATCCCCGCGGCCCGAACACTAAACTCGACGATATCATGGTAGCATGCATGCGGCGCCGTTGCAACGCATTGTGTGAGTGCCTAAGCGGTCTAAGCGAGGCAACAATCGGTGCGTATGGCCGTCGCGGTGGGTGTTTGAATTCAAGGCGCTTCTAAGCGATGCATCCGGCAATTCTTTCTGGTATATTTCGATTTTCGCGGCAAGTTCGGCGTGGAACCAGCGTCTTAGCTTGAGGGTCGGTTACTCCAAATGTCGCCGGAGACCAAACGATGAACGCCCCTGCAAAGCTGCATCCCAGTGCCGAGATTCTTTCTTCCTTCGGCCTGGGCAAGCTTGACGACGGCCAGGCGCATGAAGTCGGCAAGCACCTCGAGCAATGCCCGGATTGTCGCCAGCAGGTTGCGGAAATGTCGGCCGACAGCTTCCTCGAACGGATGCGAGATGGCCGGAAGCCTGCCGAGCCCATCATGTCCGGGCAATCGGGCGCTGACAGTTCGGAAGACCCGCACGGGTCGATCGCCCCGGCGATGCCGCAGGCCAACGCGCTTCCGCCGGGGCTGGCCGAGCACCCCGATTATAAAATTGTGCGCGAGCTGGGCCGAGGCGGCATGGGCGTCGTTTACCTCGCCCAAAACACGCTCATGAATCGCGCCGAAGTGCTGAAGGTTGTCAGCCCAGCTCATCAACCGCCCCGCGGTTCTTGAGCGATTCCTCCGTGAGATTCGTTCTGCCGCCAGCTTGCGCCACGCCAACATCGTCACGGCTTACGCGGCCTTGCGCGTGGGCGAGAGCTTCGTGCTGGCGATGGAGTACGTCGAGGGCCTCGACCTGGCGAAGCTGGTCAAAGCCAAGGGGCCGCTCCCGGTAGCGCATGCCTGCCGTTACATCCATCAGGCAGCACTCGGCTTGCAGCACGCGCACGAGCACGGCATGGTCCACCGCGACATCAAGCCGGCCAATTTGATTCTCTCTCGCGAGGGGAACAAGGCCCTCGTCAAGGTCCTTGACTTCGGCCTGGCGAAGGTAAGCAGCGAGCGACCGGTCGACCGCGCGCTGACCCGTGAAGGCCAGACGCTCGGCACGCCCGATTTCATGGCTCCCGAGCAGATCCGTGATGCTCAATCGTCCGACGTCCGGGCCGACATCTACAGCCTCGGCTGCACTCTGTATTACCTCTTGACCGGCGGTCCGCCGTTTGAGGGCGACCATCTCTGGGACATCTACCAGGCCCATTTTTCCCGAGACGCCGAGCCGCTGAATCTCGCCCGCCCAGAAGTCCCGGTCGAGCTTGCGGCCTTGGTGGCGAAGATGATGGCGAAGGAGCCGGACAAGCGTTTTCAGACTCCGGGCGCGGTCGCCTTGGCGCTCACTCCGTTCTTCAAGCAGGCGGCGTCACAGCCGGCTGGTTCAAGCGCTGAGATCTCGCGCGTGAATCCGCCGGTGACGCCGACCCAAACTTCCGAGGTCGGCCCGCCGCCGCTGCCGCGGACCGAGCCAGCGGTTTCAGTCGCGGCCGGACGGGGGGCGTCGAGGCCCGGGGCGGAGGCGGTGGCGTGGGAGAGCCTGATCGAATTAAGGGACACGGAGGAATCGATCGGCCCACCCAAGCCGAAAGCCGCTCCCAAACCGAAGCACGAAACAGGACCGGCAACCACCGAGCCGCCGGAGCGCCGGCCTTTGTGGAGGCGATGGCCAATGGTTGCCTGCGCCGCCGTGCCGGTCTTGCTCGCGCTGGGCTTGATCATCTGGATGGCGACAGTAAAGGCCCCCGAACGCCCGGTGCAATCTTCGCCGACGGCAGAAGACGTGGCGGACGCGCGTCGGCCCGGCAAGGTGAACCCGGTACCCAAGGGAGAGGCCCCTCCGGTCGTTAAATGGTCCCCCGCAACCGCGGCGATCCTGGCCAAGCTCGAGATGGCGATCCCCATGAAATACCCCAACGAGACAACGCTGGAAGTTGTCGTCAGAGATATCAAAAAAGCCACCAAGGGGCCGAACGACAGCGGAATTCCAATCTACGTTGACCCGCTGGGCCTGCAAGAGGCGGAGAAGTCGCTGACATCAACCGTCACGATCAATGTGGAAGACGTGGCGCTTCGCTCGACGCTCTCAGAGGTCCTCGGCGACCTTGGTCTGACATACATCGTGTCGGACGGCCTGTTGACGATTACGTGCGTTGATGAAGACAACGGCGGACGCCGGATTGACGGACCGAGGGAAGCACCGCCGGTCAAAACGAGCGACAGATCGCCCAAGACCCTGGCAACCCTGGAGGGACTGGCCACCCCGATCGCGATGAGATATCCCAACGAGACTCCGCTCGAGACCGTCATCGACGACATCAAGAAAGCAACTAAGGTGCCGAACGGGCCGGGCATCCAGATCCACGTAGCGCCGAACGGCCTGAAGGAGGCCGAAAAGTCGATGGGGTCGACCGTCCGGATCGACGTTGAAGGCGTGCCGTTGCGAACGACCCTGCGCTGCGTGCTGATGCAGCTCGGTCTCGATTACTTCGTCAGGGACGGAATGCTGGTGATCAGCGACGCCGAGGGCATCGACGAGCGGTTCGCGGCAGATCGCGGCCAAGATGGTGCCCCCGACACTGCGACGGAGGATGGTACGACTGGGAGTTCGCCCGGCAGTGTCGCTGAAAGCCGCGCGCCAGATCCGGTGAAAGAGCCGCCCGCGCCGCCCGCCCCGACTGGTGCGCTCTCGTTCGACGGTCGAACCCGGATCACATTCGGCGGCTCAGGCACTGACATGGCCAAGCGAGATTACACGATCTTCGCGCGGATCAAGACTCGGCTCGGCGGCACCATCTTCTCGAAGACGAATGACGGCAATTGGGTCCCCGGCGGAAAGGCGCTGTTCGTTGGCGGCGGAAGTTTGGTCTTCGCGATCGGTGACGCCGGCGAGGTTCGTACCGAACGCAGGATTGACGACGACCGCTGGCATGACGTGGCGATGACCTACACGCGCGAAAACCACGAGGTGCGACTGTTCATCGATGGCAGACCAGAGCGGCAAGGTCTGCTGGAGCCGAAAGCCCCGACGTCGCCGGTGATGCGAATCGGATATGGCGCCGCCGATTTCCCGGAGCCGCCGACGCCGACGTACTTCAACGGTCAGATTTCCGAGCTTCGTTTTTACCAGCAGGCGCTGACCGACGCGCAAATCGCCGCGCTGCCGAACGAACCTGACGGCATCCCACCAGTCAGGCACTGGATGCTTGGCCCTGACCTGCGTGCGCCGGTCAGGGACCTCACGGCGCACGGTTACCTGGGCAAGCTCGAGATCGCGTCGGCCGCGCCCGTGATCGCCGTAGCGGACAAACCGGCGAGTCCCGAGGAAGTTCTCAAGAAATTTGGCGTGCGACTCGACGACGGTGTGTGCATGCTCGACGACGAAACACCGGTGCTTCAGGCGGTGAATGAAGCTCAGCGCTGGTACGTCGAATCAGAGATGGCCTACATGGAGCAGCAGGCGATGATCAACGCCGAGCAGGTGATCCCCGAGCTCCAAGCATGGCTGAACCAGTATCAGGTTGCCATCGCCGGCGTCGATCAGGGCATTGCCCACATCCGTCGACACGGGCGAGGAATGCACCCCGGTGCTCACCAAGGGCTTCAAGACCACAAGAAACAACTCCAGGCCGAAAAGAAGCAGGTCAGTGACCTCCTTGCCAGGCTGAGAACCCAGGCATTTGATCCCAACGCAGGGCCCAGGATCGCTGAGCGGCTCCGCACGAATTGGCAGAATTACGAGCGAGCTCGTGGCGAATTCCGCCGGCGACTTGAGGCGACCCGGAAGAGGTACAAGGAGCTGCACGATAACAAGGAGCTACGGGAGGCGCTCGCCGCGCTTGGCCGACGCTTCGGCGACCGATTCGAGCTCGTCCCATCGGGCGAGTTTATCTACATCGTTGAATGGTTTGAGGAACTGCTGAGGAACGAGCGCCGAGGGGGCTAACCTGGGTAAGTGGGCCGTGCACCGATGAGCGATGTCACTCGACTTCTGTCGGCGATCGACCAAGGCGACGTTAAGGCCGCCGATGAGCTCCTGCCGATCGTTTACGACGCGCTGCGCGTCCTGGCCTCCCAAAAACTCAAGCTTGAGCCGCCCGGGCAAACGATTCAGGCGACCGCGCTGGTTCACGAGGCTTACTTGCGCCTGATCGGTACCGACCGCGGCGGCGGATGGGATGGGCAGGGTCACTTCTTCGCGGCCGCGGCGAGAGCCATGCGCCGGATCCTGGTCGAAAACGCCCGGCACAAGCGGCGACTTAAGAGGGGGGGCGGACAACACCGGGTCGACCTGGATGATAACGTGATCGCGATTGATCCGCCTTGCGACGACCTGGTTGCCCTCGACGAAGCCCTCGAACAACTGGCCAACTTCGACTCACAGGCCGCCGAACTCGTCAACCTTCATTTCTTCTCCGGTCTGACCATTGAACAGGCCGCCGAGATTCTCGGCATTTCCGCTCGCTCGGCTTACCGGCGCTGGGAATTCGCACGCGCATGGCTGTTCAGGCACATTCGGGACGGGTCGACATCAGCCGATCCATGACACTCATCGGCGAGAAAACCTGTGGGGAACTTGGCAGCGAATTGGCGGATCTGTCGCATTAACCAGTGGTAGACCCAGGAGATGCCCATTTCATGACCAATCCCGTGCCGGATCTCCAATCCATTTTCGCCGAAGCACTCGAGCTGCGTTCCCCCGCTGAGAGAGCGCGCTACCTCGCCGACGCGTGCCGCGGCGACGACAAGCTGCGTGCCGAAGTTGAGAGCTTGCTGGACGCTCATACCGACGCCGGTAACTTTCTCGTTTCTCCTGCGTCCGGTCGAGCCAGCCTTCTGACCGCTCTGGCCGAATCGATCGGCGGCATCCCCCGCGTCTTGTTGCGCGACACTGACCCCTGCGAGGAGCCGTCGCCGGTCATCAAGCCCGCATCGCCAGAAATGCCGAGTCGCGAGGATCGTTCGGGCCGCTATCAGATCTTTGGCGAGATCGCCCACGGCGGAATGGGCGCGATTCTCCGCGGCCGCGACATCGACCTGGGCCGTGACCTGGCCGTCAAGGTACTACTCGAAGCACACAAGAATAAGCCCGAGCTGATCCGCCGGTTCGTGGAGGAGGCCCAGATCGGCGGCCAGCTCCAGCATCCCGGCGTGGTGCCGATCTACGACATTGGGGCATTCGCCGATCGCCGACCATTTTTCACGATGAAACTGTTGAAAGGGCAAACGCTGGCCTCCTTGCTCCAAGCCCGCAAGTCTGTTACGGACGACCTGCCGCGATTCCTTTCCATCTTCGAGCAGGTCTGCCAGACGATGGCCTATGCGCACACACGCGGCGTGATACACCGCGACTTGAAGCCGCCGAACATCATGGTCGGAACCTTCGGCGAGGTTCAAGTCATGGATTGGGGGCTGGCCAAGGTTCTGTCGCGCGACGGTGCCAGTGCCGATCAGGAGCCCGAGCCGCAGCCTGCCATCAGCGTGATCCAGACAGCGCGCAGCGGTTCCGACCTCGACATCTCGGAAGCCGGGAGCGTGCTCGGGACGCCGGCCTACATGGCGCCCGAGCAGGCGCGGGGTGAGCTCGAGCGTGTTTGCGAGCGCGCCGACGTCTTCGGCTTAGGGTCGATCCTTTGTGAGATCCTGACGGGCGATCCGGCCTTCAGCGGCCGGTCCAATGCCGAAATCATGCGCAAGGCAGCGCGGGGCGAGCTGGCCGAGGCGTTCGCACGTCTCGATGGTTGCGGCGCAGAGCCGGAGCTGATCGCGCTCGCCAAACACTGCCTGGCCCCGAGCGCGAGGACCGACCGCGAAGCGCGCGGGAGTTGGCCGAGGCGTTCACCTCCTATCTGGCCGGGGTGCAAGGACGGCTGCGCCAGTCGGAGCTGGCCCGAGTGGAGGCCAACGCCCGCACTGCGGAAGAACGGAAACGGCGCAAGCTGACGCTGGCGCTCGCCGCCTCCGTGATTGGCACAATCATCGTGGTCGGGGGCGGCTGGTTCTGGAATGAGCGCGAGCGTCGGGAGCGAGCGGGTCGGGTCGAGCTGGCCCTGCGCGAGGCGGAGGTATTGCATGATCAAGCCAAGCAGGCCGGCGACGACCTCGCCCGCTGGGCGGCGGCCCGCGACGCAGCCCATTCCATCGAGCTGCTCTTGGCCGATGCTCGCGACGAACGGACCCGGCGCAGGGTCAAAGAGCTGGCGCGGACCGTGACGGCGGCGGCCGCGGCGGCCCAGGACGATCGGAAGTTGCTCGACAAACTCATTAACATCCGCTTGGCGAAGTCCGACGATCCGGACGGGTCAGCGACCGACGCCGCCTACGCTGCGGCATTCCGCGAGGCCGGCATCGACGTCGCGGAATTGCAGCCTGCTCAGGCGGGCGCGAAGGTCAAGACGCGACCTGCCGCTGTCGCGGTTTCAGTTGCCGCGGCCCTAGACTATTGGGCTGTCATGGGACGTGGGTTCCGGCGCGACCGCGCTGGTGCGGAACGGCTGGTCCAGGTCGCCCGCGCCGCCGACGCTGATCCCTGGCGCAATCAACTCCGCGACGCACTCGGCGTCCCCGAGGCGCCGAAGCGTCTGGAGGCGCTGCATGCGCTTGTCGGCTCGGCCAAGATCGACGAGTTACCGCCGATAAGCCTTGACCTTCTCGGCACCGCTCTTTCGGGCGCAGGCGATCACAGCTTGGCCGAGAGCATGCTCCGCAAAGCCCAGCGCCGCCATCCCGGCGATTTGTGGCTCAACTACAACCTGGCGTGGTGCCTGCGCCGGCTCGGGCGAACTGAAGAAGCAATTCGCTACTACACGGCAGCCCGCTCGATCCGCCCCGAGACCGCTCATGCCCTGGCGCATGCCCTGCAAGAGAAAGGCGAGTCGGACGAGGCGATTGAGGTGTTTCGCGACTCGGCCCGGCGAAATACTCGGAACAGGCAAGATCTCATCTGCCTGGTCCAACTACTCCAGGCCCAGGGACGCAATGCGGAAGCTTCGGTCGCGCTCGACGAAGCGATCGCTTCGATTCGCGAGAACATCCGCCGGAGACCCGCCGATGCCGATGCGTATTTCGACTTGGGCCGCGCCCAGCAAATCCAAGGGATGCCGACCGAGGCGATCCACGCTTTCCGGGAATCCATCAAGCTCAAGCCCAACGTCGCAATGGCTCATGGTAACCTGGCAGGAATCCTGAACAGCAAAGGCGATCTTGATGGTGCAATCGGCGAGTACCGACAGGCGATCCGCCTTGTGCCCGACCTAGCCGAATTTCATATCAGCCTCGGGAACGTTCTGCTGACGCAAGGGAAACAGGACGCCGCGATAGCGGAGTTCCGTGAGGCCATCCGGCTCAAGTCGGATGACGTTTGGGCCCACGTCGGCCTCGGTGCAGCCTTGCTCAAGCAGGGAAAGATCGACGTCGGTTTTGCGGCATATCGTGAAGCGACCCGCCTCCAACCCAACAACGCGGCAGCACACGAAGCCTTGGGCGTTGCCCTCGCAGAGCACGGTAAACTTTCAGAGGCGATCGCGGAATACCGTCACGCGACCCGCCTGAACCCCAAACAAACGTCCGCCCACAACAACCTCGGTTACGCTCTCAGAAAACACGGCAATGGCGCGGAGGCGATGGCCGAATACCGCGAGGCGATCCGCCTCCAGCCCAATGAACCGTGGACGCACAATAATTTGGGTCTCGCTCTCGCTGACGAGCGGAAGTGGGCGGAGGCGGCCGCTGAGTATCGAGAAGCAATCCGGCTCAAGCCCGATGAATGCGACTATCACGAGAATCTGGGATGGGCATTGCGACAACAGGGAAAAACCTCCGACGCGCTCGCGGAGCTACGAGAGGCGCTTCGCCTTGATCCTAAAGACGCATCCTCCCACAACGTTCTCGGCGCGCTCCTCTGCGACGGGAAGCACGATTATGACGGAGCCATCCTGGAGTTTCGTGAAGCGATCCGGCTCGATCCCAACGATGCCGATGCACACAGCAACCTCGGCAGCGCCCTCAGCAACAAGGGGAACTTCGACGAGGCGATCGTGGCATTCCGTGAAGCGATCCGCCTCGAGCCTGACGACGCCCATGCACAAGTAAACCTCGGCAACACCCTGAGAAAACAAGGAAAGCTCCATGGGGCGATCGCTGCATACCGGGAGGCAATCCGGCTCAAGCCAGGCGACGCAGCAGCTCACGGACGCCTGGGACAACTCCTTGCAGACGAGGGAAAGCTTTTCGAGGCGATCGCCGAGTTCCGTGAAGCGATCCGGCTCCAGCCGGACTCCGCTTCGTCCCACTCCGACCTCGGCGCGATCCTCTGCGACCGGATTCGCGACTATGTTGGAGCCACCGCCGAGTTCCGTGAAGCAATCCGGCTCCAGCCTGACTTGCCTGGGGCCCACTACAACCTCGGCAATGCCCTGCAAGCCCAAGGAAAGTCGGCGGAGGCGATCGCCGCATTGCGTGAGGCGATCCGCCTCAAGCCCGACCATCCCGAGGCCCACTGTAATCTCGCTCAAAGGCTACAATCGCAGGGCCTGTACAATGAGGCCCTTGCAGAATTCCGACGTGGCCATGAGCTCGGCTCAAAGCAAGCCGACTGGCGCTATCCCTCAGCGCAGTGGGTCCGCGACTGCGAACAGATGGTCTCGCTCGCGGCCAAGCTGCCGGCAATCCTCAAGGGCGACGTCCAGCCAGCCGATCCCGCTCAGCGGATTGCGATCGCCTCGATGTGCTACGACAAGCAGTTGAACGCCACTGCGGTTCGGTTCTTGACCGAAGCGTTCCAGGCCGACAGCAAGCTGGCCGACGACATGGAAGCCGGCAACCGCTACAACGCCGCCTGCTCAGCGGCCCTGGCCGGGGTCGGCAAGAGCAAGGACGAGCCACCACCGAGCGAGGCGGCCAAGGCGAAACTCCGCCAACAAGCCCTCATCTGGCTCACGGACGACCTGGCTTCTTGGATCAAGCAACTCGCGAGCGGTTCGTCGCAATCCAAAGCGTCCGCAAATCAAATGCTCCAGCACTGGAAGATCGACCCTGACCTGGCCGGCATCCGCGATGATGAGGCATTGAATCGCCTGCCCGAGAAGGAGCGGGAAGCCCTTCGCTCGTTATGGGCAGAAGTCGAAACGACGTTGAAACGGGCCGGCGCTTGAGCGCCGCATGATGAGATGATCCAGTCCTCCTCGACAGTGGCTGACGTAGCAGAGGCGGCTAAGGAGACGGCGGAAAGTTGCGTAGGTCAGGCTTTCCAGCCTGACGCGTTTTGTCCGCGATATCCAGACGTCAGGCTAGCCCAAGTTACGGAGGTAAGGCGAGAAAAGCAGGACTTTCGCTGAGTTTTGGCGAAAGTCTTGACTACATTTCAACGGCCGCTTGTGTGACCGGCATGGATCGCCACGTCGGTGCCAGGAGTGGTCGTCGTTAGCGCCTCAGTCGCTTCGTCAATCCGCCGTAGGCGCCGCGGCAAGGTCAACCCCAGCCGTGAGAGCAGGACCTTCTGGGCTGCGTCGGGCTCCGGTACACAACGCAGCCGGATCGCGCGGGTCGGTCCGCCGTCTTGAGATCGCGCTTGGAGGACCACGTCCCCGCTTTTGATCTTCGCGAATTCTTCCAGCAGCGTGCGCGGAGCATCCCCCAGCCCGGCTCGCTGCATCCAGCCCGCCAGGGTCTTCCACAAGACGTAGGCAAGGAAGCACACCAGGATATGGGCCCGCACACGATCTTCCCTTTGGTGCCAGATCGGTCGAATGACAAGCTCGTCCTTGCTGATGCGGAATGCCCACTCCGCTTCCGTGAGCTGGATATATCGTTTCCAGAGTGTTACTGGGTCCGTGTCGCACAGGTTGCTCCGCAGTATGTAGCAGCCGTCTGCAAGGTTCACCCAGTCATTCCAGCTCTGGCTGCGCTGCCAGGTGATCTTGAGCCGCGCTTTGTTGACTGGCTCAGGGAGCCGCTCGATGCGAACGCCAAATGCGCCAGCCGCTCGCCAGTTCTTTTCCAGCAAGCGGCCCAAACGGCGGTTGGCCAAGCCTTCATCCCGAAGCTGGCCCGTGCTCATCGCCGACTCGAGCTGACGCAGGCCGTTCTCGAGGCGATCAAGAAAGCGCTGGTGCATGGCCTGTTCCTTGGCTTGACGGTCAGCGCTGCGGGCCAAAAGGAAGACTTCGTTGCCATCGGGCCCAGCAACCCGTTTGACGTCGACTCCCTCCTGCACTGTGTGCCAATCCTGTTGATCGGTCAGCTCGCGCTCGAAGCGACGCAGCATCGCCTTCGGCGTCCCCACGATGTAGGACGCATTGCTCCGGCGCAACCGCGCGATGTTTTCCTCGCTGACCATGCCTCGGTCCATGACCCAGACGCGGTTCGCCCGCCCGTGTTTCTGCTCAATCGCCGTGACCATCTCATCAACGGTCGTGGAGTCGTTGCGATTACCGGCGAAAACCTCGTAGCTCAGTGGAAAGCCCTCCTCGGTGACAACCAAGCCGATCAGCACTTGGAGGCAGTCGGGACGACTGTCGCGGGAGTAGCCCCGGCGGGCGAGCGGATTGGCCGCGCACCCGCCCTCGAAATACGTGCTGGTGATGTCGTAGAGCAAAAGCTCATACTTCAAGTCGAAGAGGTCTCCCAGCCGCTGCCGCAAGTGCCGTTCCAACTCGTCCTTCTGTGCCAGGAGCTGGTCCAATCCCGCATAGAGACGGTCGGTGTGGACCTTCTCGACGGGAACGCCCAGCAAATCGTCCAGTGCCGTACCGCGATACCAGGTGTCCTCGATGTGCAGCTCGCTGGATGGCTCACAGAACCGGGCGATGGTAAGGATGGCCGCCGTTTGAGGCCAGGGGATCTCTTCGCGTCCTCTGGGCATGATGCGATCGAGCAAAGCGTCCAGCCCGACCAGCCGCCAGAGGCCCCAGGCCAGCCAGATGTCCCCGAAGCCGCGAAGCCGTTCGAGACGGATGTCCTTGAGCTTGACCAGCACCGGCTCGTCGTCATCCGGCGCGTCATAATGCGGCGGATCAAAGAGCGAGAGCTCTGGCCGGGTGCGACGTTTCCCGGAAAGCGTGCGACCGAGCTGAGCCCAACCGCTGGCTTCGCCGCGGCCCAGGCCGCCGAGATAAGCAACGACTCTGTGCCGCGACCCGCGAGCTGTCCGGTAGGACTCAACAAGAACCCAGTAGGTATGCTTCTTGCCGCTTTTGCGTCGCTCGCAGCGTTTGAGAAACATGATGCGCCCGAGCCTCCTTTGGGGCCCATGATCGCATCAAAGACCGCACAATCAATAGGTGAAGTCTTGACTACATCGTAAAAACGACGAGGTCAGCCCATTGGAATTGGACTTACGTCGATTTTCGGGCAAAAATCACCCAAAATTTTTCCCAGCTCCGTAACTTGGGCTAGAAAGCGTGACCTACGCCGCGCAACGACCTCGGCGGGGCTAGCTATCGAGATTTGGCCACCCCGATCTGGCTGCTGATCTGTTGAATCTGATCTGGCCCGCGAATCTGCGAATGAGGAACTGAGAATTACCTGGTTTTTTGGCAGTGCCCGCGCCCGGAAGTCGCATTGAAGGCAGTGAGGAACAGGAGATCGTCGGAGCTAAGCAAGCAGTTTGGTGCGCCGAATCCGCGACAAGAAGGCCACACGCGCCCGGGCCATTGGAGCAAACCCCTCTGTCTGTGCTCGACGCCGCGCACCGTGCCCGACTCGCGACTCGTCGGCTCTGGCTCGCTCGGCGTGTGGATGTGTGAGGGACCGCTTCGTCTTTCCTATGACCTCGGCGGTTATCTGCTGGAGGCACTGCGATGGTTGGGAGGAACGATGAGCCACTTCGACCCGTATGAAACCTGGCTTGGGATCGCTGCCGATCGCCGGCCCCCGACACCCTGCGACCTGCTCGACCTGGCGATATCCGAAACCGATCCCGACAAGATCGAGCAGGCTGCCGTGCGCCGCATGGATAAAATCCGCAAGCAGTTGACCGGCCCGCGCCGTGAACTGGCACAGAGGCTTCTGGCCGAGCTCGCCAGTGCACACCGGGCCCTGGTCGATCCGAACCGCTGCGCGCAAGACCCCCCGAAGGTCACAGCCGACAACGCCTGTTCCACCGAACACCTCACCGGCCAGGAGCGTCACGAGGAAGCAGGCGCGACTCGATCCCTGGGCCCAACTGAGAAGACCTTGCCAGAAATTATCGGCTTAGCTCGACGATGCACGAACGCCCAGACTGGCTCGGCGTCGGCCGCCCTCAGCGCGTAGCAGTTCGGCAACGTGGTGGGCGCCTGCGTACGCCGTGGCATATTTCAGTCCGAGAGCCTTTGCCGTTTCGTTCAGCGGCTCGCCCTCGATGACAACTCGCCAGAAGACCTCCCAGCGCAGCGGCTTGACCTTGCGTTTGACCGCTTCCTGAGCGGCCTCTGCTTCCTGCAGAAGCCGCAATCGCGCATTCGCAATCCCGTCATCATCGGGCGAGCCATCGATCGTCATTCCCTCCATCGAGCGACCGTCAACAAGATCATCGTCGCAGAGCGGGAGACAGGTTCGACTGCGTTGTTCTCGATAAAGATCGATTGCGCGGTGGTGACAAAGCCTCCGGAGCCAGCCGCGGAACGAACCGCTAGGGTTGTATCGAAACGACGGCATCCGCCGCGCGAGCTCAACCCAGACGCGCTGGCAAAGCTCATCAACCGTAGCGGCATCCAGGCGATAGCCTGAGCAATAAGCCCTCACAAGAGGGCAGTAGCGGTCGTAGAACTCCCGCCACGCGGCGTTATCACGCAATTGTGCGACTCGCGTGAGCAAATCAGCAGTCGTCGAGTCGAAGTTGGTGCTGGCCATCGCGAGCGCCTCTCTTTCGGCCGATGGGGCTTTTTGCGTCGTCGGGCGGCGACAATGGGTGGTCTTAATCGCCGGCGTGAAGTGCCGCCGAATACCTTTCGGAGATTCTCTTTGCACGACACATAACCAAAGACGAGAGCCGCTCGCCCGACTTGCGCGCCGGACGAAAAAAAACTCTGACGTTTCTGCGTGGGCGACGTCAAAGTCCGCCGTACTCCTGCTAGAGGGGTCCGGCGCGGGCCGGCGTCGTTGGATTTCCGTCCGGGCGGGAGGCCGCGATTCCGCCGATCGGGTGTGGAAAGAGAGGAGTCACCTTCGATGATTTTCAGGTCGCACACTTTGGCGCTGGCCGGTTTCGGGGAATCGAAGCAGAAACCGCGTCGCAAGAGCATTCCGGGCTCCGAGTCGCTCGAGGGCCGCGCGCTTATGGCGAGCCTCGTCGACTTGGGTCAGTTCTATGGACTGCCGGCTATCCTCTTCGGGGCACAAGGATCGTCGGTGACGGGAGTGAACTCGACGGCGGAACTGGTCGGCCAGAAGGCCACCGCGCAGGGTTCGTCGACCCAGCAGGCTTTTTTTCTCGACAACGAAGGGACCTGGCATAACATCGGCCCCGAAGCCGGTTATACCGACAGCTTCGCGACAGCGCTGAACGACGCCGGGCAGATCGCGGGTTATTCGCAGGTAACGACCGGAAGCGGGCTCGGAGGCGTGGCAACCACCGGAGCTTTTCTCTACAGCCAGGGGACGCTCCAAGATCTCGGAACCTTGGGGGGTAGCGACAGCGTCGCCACGAGTCTCAACGCTTCGGGCTGGGTCGCCGGCTACTCGACTACGTCCACTGGTTCAAGCAGTCCGACCCACGCGTTCTTGTATAGCAAGGGCTCGATGACCGACCTGGGTACGCTCAGTGGCTCGACCAATAGCTATGCGACCGGGGTCAACGACTCGGGACAGGTTGTCGGCTACGCGACGAAGAATTCGGACCTCGGCTACACGACTCAGGCGTTCGTGGTCACTCCAGGCAGCGCGATGCAGGCCCTGGGAACTCTTGGTGGCAGCGGCACCAGCAGCCAGGCTACCGGCATCAATGACTCAGGTGAGGTCGTCGGCTATTCGGGAACGGGAGCGGACGATGGGCTCGTCGAAAATGCCTTCCTCTGGAGTCAATCGACGGGCATGCAAAACCTGGGAACGCTGTCGGGATTCACCGACTCGTACGCGACCGCGATCAACAATTCGGGACTGATCGTGGGATACTTGTACGGACCCGGTAACGGAGGTCTGGACTACCACGCTTTCATGGAATCTAACGGGAAGATGACCGATCTCAATTCTCTGCTGCCGGCGAATTCGGGCTGGACGCTCATGACCGCGACGGCCGTCAGCAATCAAAACGAGATCGTCGGAATCGGAAGCGATAACGGCTATTTCCACGGGTACCTTCTTTACACGTCACCCACCTCCTCGCCGACCCCCACGCCGACTCCGACGCCTCCGCCCGCGCATCTGCCAATTGCGCCCACACCGCCGCCGACTCCGACGCCAACTCCCGCACCGACGCCTCCACCGGTCGCGCCTCCACATGGCCCTGGTGGTCCGATCGGAGGCATCGAGGCGACGCGGACGGTCCTGACGGCAAAGCCACGGCCAGCGAGCATTGGGCGGCCCGTAACGCTTGTTGCAACGGTCAGGAATATCGGCCACGGTGGAGGCGCACCGAGTGGGAGCATCACCTTTTGGGACGGCGCCACCAATCTGGGCACGACCGCTCTCGTCCACGGCAAGGCGGATTTGAAGACGTCCAGCCTGATCCTCGGCCCAAACACAGTCCGCGCGGTGTATAGTGGCGCCCAAAGCTTCAAGACCAGTTCCGCGACGATCGTGGAAAAGATCGTCGCGCCCAAGTCGCGAAGCAAGGCTGTCATAGCGCTGACAGCGGCACAGCCCAGACGAGAAGCCTCAACAGTTATAGTCGGCGTCGTCGGGGGAGCAGACGCGAGTCCCGCGGAGGCCATCTCCGTTCTCACCGCGTCGACCTTTCTGGGACCGATTGGGACAGAGTTCACACAAAATTCACTCGACTCGTCCACCCAAAAAACCGATCATCGGGCCGGTTCGAAACGGGTCGAAGGGTTCGCTCCGGAAACAGACCGGGGAGTCGATTGATCGATGAGTTACCAGGTGCATCGCCAGCGCGCACGGCGATCTCTGTGCCTGCACGTCGCCGTCTTGCTTGCGGCATGTTGCACCCTGCTCGTCCCGGCCGCTGGCCAGAATCCCCCGCCCGACGCCACCTGGACGGCCGATGCGGCCGTGGAAGTCGAGCGGTCGATCACCGACATGGGTCTCGGGGCCGTGCAGGGCGTCGTCGTGCGCGACGGCATGGTCTACGCCTACGGCGACGTATTCAACGCCAAGCCGCGCGTCGGTGTGATTCGCGAATACAACAAGAAATTGGAGCCGACCGGCCGGGTCGTCTGGCTGCGCCGCGGCAATGAGCCGCTGATCGTGCACCCCACGGGCCTGACTTGGCACGATCGCTGGGGGACGTTCCTGGGCGACACCATCAAGACGGCCGACCCCAATCGTTCGCGGGCGGTGATCTACCGCCTGGATTGGGAGCGCGCCTGGAAAGACGGCAACCTCGACAATGCGGTTCGAAACGTCATCGACGACGATGCCGCGATCAACGGCTGCCGGCCCGAGTTCGTCGCGGTCGGCGGTCGGCCGCTCTTGGCGACGGCCGACTATGGCGATATCCGGCCCGAGATTCGCCTTTACGACCCTGAAGCGCTCGTTGCATCGGGCCGCACCAGCGCGCCGGGCGTTGTCGTGCGCCGCGTGCTCTCTGGGCCGTTCAACCAGAACCTGCACTGGAACGCCGAGTCAGGGCAACTGACGTGCGTGCAAAACGTTGTCGCCGGTCGAGGCTGGCGGCTCGACGTGCTCGACCTGGCCCGCGCCGTCGCCGACGGCCGCGCCGAAGGGCAGGGGGTGCGCGTGCTCCGGCTCACGTTTGCGCCGCACGACGAGCTGGAAGGGTTCTGGTCGCTCGACGGCCAACGCGGTCTCTTCGCAGTGGCCCGGCGCCGCGACAACCTATTTGTGGGTGCCTTCCGCACGACCGAGCCACGGCCTTCGCCGGCTGAGCCCTGAGATCAGAGCACTACCGGCCTCGAAGGGCTTCGATCTCTCGTCGGAGGCGATCGTTCTCTTCCGCGAGACGTTGGCGATCGGCTTCGGCGGCCGCAGCTCGCTCGCGCGGTGTCCGCAACCGCGCACCCGTGGCAGGATCGAACAGGCGAAGCTCCTTGCCGTCACGCTCCAGGTGCAGGGCCAGGACATTGCTGGGCACTCGACCAGCGGTCGGCTCGATCCCGACATATTCCCCGCCAATTAACCGGAACCCCTGCAGTGGCGGCTTAAGATAATCCTGCGTCGGGTCAAATAAGAAGTACTCGGGCACCTTCAGGACGTCGCGATAGATCTCGAGCTTCTTCTTCCTGTCCTCGCGCCTGGTCGACTTCGACGTGATCTCGATCACCACATCCGGGGCCTTCCCCTCGACCCAGACCAGGTAGTAGTCGCGAGGTGGCTCCTTGTCAATTTCCAAGGTCACAAACACGTCTGGGGAGACGTGCTTTCGCCGGTTGCCCTCCTCATAGTAGAGCAGAAGATTTCCCCCGACATGCACGCGGGGCTCCTCTGCATAATAATCTTGGAGCGTCTGAATGACGTCCATCATGTCGTTAAGGTGAACCTCGGTCTCCGCCATCGGCTTGCCGTCTCCGGTGGGATACTCGACTTCGCGCTTGCGTCGCTGTCGCGGGACCGTCGCCATGACTGTGCTCCTTCTCTGTTCCGACCCGCTCAGAGGTACAGAGCGAGCCGCCCAACCACTCGCGCGCCATAATCCAAGGGAATTGTAGCATTGGCAACGACGTCGTAAAAACCCAGCTCTCAGCGCCCGCCTACGGACTGGCCGCTGGAATCAGAAATCCCCCCACGCCGAACAGGACTGCCGCCAGCACCATCGCGGCCGGCAGGGTCAGAACCCAGGCCAGCCCGATTTTACGCACGGTGTCTCCCTGAATGCCCGAACGGTTGGCCCACATTGTGCCGGCGACGCCCGAGGAGAGAACGTGCGTTGTGCTGACCGGCATGTGCACGACGTCGGCCAGCCCAATCGTGACCGCCGCGACGACCTCGGCGGCGGCCCCTTGGGCGTAGGTCATGTGCGTCTTGCCGATCTTCTCGGCCACGGTGACCACGATGCGCTGATACCCGATCATCGTGCCCAGCCCCAGCGCCAGTGCCACCCCAAAGACAACCCACATCGGCACATACTCGATCGCCTTGTCGAAATGCTTGACATGGGGAGCGATTTCTGTGCGCGTGGCCGGCGACACATCTGCTCTGCCCAGGTCCCGGCGCAGCCGATAGATCGCCTGGCGGATTTCCCAGCGCTCAGCGGACGGGAGTTCGCTGAAGCTGACCCGCCCGTCGAGGTTCGTCGCGATGGCGTCGAGATCGGCCTCGATTGCGGGCGTTAACGCGCGAGGCTCGCGAGTTTCGAGGATTTCGTGGATGGCGAGCGCGGCCTCACGCACCCCCATCGCCCGCGACGGCGAGTTCACGTCGAGCGCATAGTGCATCGGCAAAAAGCCGATCAAGGCCAGCAGGATGAGCCCCATGCCTTTCTGGCCGTCGTTCGACCCATGCGCGAAGCTGACGCCGCCGCAAGTCGCCAGCAAGACCCAGCGCACCCAGTGCGGTGGCTCGTCGCCCTCGTCCGGCGGGCGATAGAGCCTCGGCTCGCGAATCAGCCGCTTCATGGCCAGAAACAGTCCGGCCGCGGCAACGAAGCCGATCATGGGCGACGTCAGCAGCGAGAAACCGACTTCCCCGACTTTCGACCAGTTGACCCCGCGCGCGTCTCCGTGCACGAGCAGGCTGTTGGCCAACCCGACGCCCAGGATCGAGCCGATCAGCGTGTGCGAGCTTGATACCGGCAGCCCGTACCACCAGGTCGCGAGGTTCCAGATCACTCCCGAAAGCAACAGCGAGACGACCATGACGATGGCGCGCACCGACGAGTTTTCGATCAAGATGTCAACGGGCAGAAGGTTGACGATGCTGAACGCGACGGCCGTGCCGCCCAGCAGGACGCCGAGGAAATTCAGGATACCCGAATAGACGACGGCCGGAATCGGTTTGAGCGTCCGGGTGTAAATCACCGTCGTGACGGCGTTGGCGGTGTCGTGAAACCCGTTGATGAATTCAAAGCCAAACGCGATGGCGAGAGCGATCGCGAAGTAGATCTTGTGGGAAAGCGGCAGCCCTGCGAATGCTTCCCAGAACGGCATGCCCACGCGTGATCTCCGTTCTGAAAGCTTCGACTCAGGGCCAGGAAAGCGTCATCTGCAAAAGAGTCTCGGCGGCCCGGCGCCGACGATGAGACTCGTGGGACTTTCCTTTAGCCGCCTTTCCTTCGAAGATCAACCCGCCTGATCTGCTCCACACCCCATTCCCACTGGGCTTTGCTCCGCCTCTTAAACTCGGCGGGATCACTGGGGATGTTATCCTCTAAATGCATTTTCGGCCCGTCTCCGACGCGCAGCGGGGAAAAACCGTTTCTTTTCTCCATTTCCTGGATTCCTTCCAGATCGATCCAGATCACCTTATCGCCGAAACGGTTTTTGATCTCTAGTCTTCTCTCGTCGTTGGTAAATCCGAATGTATTTTCATAAATGTACGATTCTATTTTCTCGGCGGGATTTGACGCTCGCAACTCCTTCATTCGAATGGCCATCACCTCGTCGCCCAGCGAAAGCGCTAATTCGATGGGCGAAATGTTCAGCGCTCCTGTGATAAAAAGTTCTTTGGGATGAGCGCCCGTGGGGTCTTCTAGCCACATGGGCGCCGTAAGGTACATATCTGCCAATGCGGCCCGGGCCACATCCCAGACTCGGTAGCCACTGCGGACCTCTACGTCGGTATGGATCGGGGCCTTCGGGAACATCTTGGCGATCGGCGACTTTTCGTATTTCACCCGTGCGATTTCGTCTGCCGTTAGCCGATCGGTGAAAACCACCTCTTGATAGAGGGGCTGAGAATTCTCGGGTCGAGGCTTATCTTGCAACTCACGCGGGTAGAGGATCTTTGTCGCCACGAAAATGGCGCGCATCTTGTTTGCTGAAAAGGGGATATTCATTCCGGGGGGACTGAGATCGAAAGGGACATCAAGGAGGGTGTCTTTGTTGTCTCGATAAAGGGCGGGATAGATGGCTACCGGAGTCATCCTGAGTGGGTTTGGGTTAGTTCTTAGCAGGGAAGAAAGAAAGGGGAGCTCGCTTGCCTTGTTGACCCCTTTCTTCAATTGCATTCCCGCGATCCGGGAAGTCATTTGCAAGTAAAGCAGGCTCGAAGCGGTGTTTCCGTCTTTATCCACGACACTGAGAAAAGAAGTCCTTATTGACTTTGACTCTTTGCATGATTCGGAAGTACTCGTCCGACAAAGCGGCCTCATACCATTTTGCCGGATCGGGTTGACCGGGCTGGAGCTGGGTGAGTGAGTTTAGGTACGCGCCCGGGATCTTGGAGAATCCGCAGGTGTAGATGGTCACATCGGGAACCCATCCCCTCTGATAAAGTGTGGCCATCATCCCGAGGCCCGCTGAGAAGCGAAGCTCGCCTCCTGAAAGAATGAGCACCTTGCGAAAGGGTTTCGATTCGGCCCCTGTAGGGATAACGACGTCCAAAGCTAAAAGTAGGAGCGAAGCAATTTTTCGTAGTGTCACCGACAAGACCTCCTGGTTTTATAAGTGGAGGTAAATCTACGGGTTGGCCGCGCACGGTCGCGGCGACGAGGCGGAGCGAGATGGAGGCTTACTTGGCTTCTCTGTCGGCCGGGGTGGAAGAAGAATGCCCCCTTCGCTTCGCCCGCTCGCTGGCAAGGCCGTCTACCCACAGCCTTTCCGAAAAAGGCTTCCAAATCAAGCCTTCAGGCGATGGTTCGCCTGGGGACCTCGTCGCGATCGCAAAACGATCCAAGACATCCACTTTCCAAGACGATCCAACACATCCACTTTCCCGGTGCTTGCTGCACGTAGCGATCCAAGACATCCATTTTCCCCGCGCTTGCTGCACGCACCCATACAGCGAGGCGGATCAAAAAGACCGGCGTCTGGCTCCCCATGTTCTCCATTTTCCCACCAAAAACTGGATGTCTGCCTTCGCGCGCTCCAGACGTCGGTCTCGCCTTCGCAATAGCGAACGAGCAGTCCGACCAGGCTCACAGCGTCCAAACTGTCGGACTTGGCCCGTCGAGCGCGGCGATTCACCTCGATGCTCGCTGACTGCCTTTCGAAGGTTCTCCAGGGATTGAGCCGGGCAGGTCTGGTCGATTCGCAGCGGGGGGTGGGCGGCGGCTTCGTGTTGGTCCGTTCGGTCGATGAACTGACGGTGCTGAACGTGATCAACGCGGTCGATCCACTCAAGCGTATCACACGCTGTCCGCTCTTACCGGCCGCGCATCGCAAACAGCTTTGCTCATTGCACAAACGCCTCGACGAAGGGATTGCCCTGATCGAGGCGCTCTTCGATGGGACGAGCATCGCGGAATTGCGCCGTGCGCGCTCGCCTCGTGCACGTCAATGCGGGATGGTGCGTCAAGCTAGAAATGGTTGCATTTTGCGATCCGTTCGGGTGCGCCCGTCCGTACGGTGACCCGCGCACTGGCCAAACCGGGCCGACGAATCGGTCAACAGACACTAGCTGCGACCTGATTTCCTCCGCGTCTCCTCCGGCGCCGCAGACTTCTTCCACTTAGAATAGTCTCGCGTGTCTAGATCGGGAATGATCGAGGTTTCCTCCGGTTGGATCGGGAACGGACTGGCGAAAGCGATGGGGTCAGCCGCGCCGGCGTTGGCAAGGCGCGCGGGCGAATCCGCGGCCAGACGGAAGTTGTCGCTCGCACCAGCGACCTTCGGGTCGGAGGACTGATTACCGGGCGGCAATGGCTTTCCGACCTCGCCATCCTGAACCTGTCTTGGGTTCTCGAAGAAGAAGTTCGCTAGAATCCTTGGGACACCGCTCGGCGCTTCCGCCGACGGCTGGCCTGTCGACGCGACCTTCGAGCAGGTCACGGCGATCGGATTCCGTGCGAAGATGTTCCGCGACAGCGTCGGTTTTGACCCGCCGACGACCGCGATCCCCTCGCGCAAGTTGCCGATTATCGTGTTATGTTCAATCGTATCGGCGTTATTGAACCAGCATGAGATCGCATCCATCTCGTTCCGCCAGAACACGTTTCCGACGACGGTCGCCGAAGTCCGCCCGGACGCATAGATCCCACTGCGCGCGTTCCCGAAGATATGATTGTTCAGAATTCTTGGTGAACAGTTGTCGTATCGGATGCCATGCCACGCCGACCCGCTGATCCTAGAGCGCTCGATAGTCGCTTGGTCGGTGACGAGTGTGACGCAACGGTGATAGCAGTTGCGAACGTCGCTGTCGCAGATCCGCAGCTTCGTCCCTGGTCCTGCGGCGACGCCGGTGCCCCAAAGCGCGGCCACAAGCGAATTCTCGAGCTGTACGTCCGAGCCGTCAAGAATCGTGACGCCGTTCATGTATGGACCTACGATCGCGCACTCACGCATCGAGCCTGTGGCATTCACAAACGAGACAAGCGATTCGCTCGAGAGGACGCCCGGGGAATCACCTGTCGCCGGACCACGAAACCTGATCCCGCGCAGTACCACGCCCTTGGCGTTCTTTACGGTCAAAGCCGGCGCTGGCTGACGGTTGGCGAAGGCGACGGCGATTTTCGCGCGTTCTTGCCGATCACTCGTGGCCTCAAGAGCGGCAAAGAATTCGTCCTTCTTCTGCTGGGTCAATGGCACGGTCGAGTCGGGTCCGATCGTTGTCTCCTGCCAGCCCGCGCCTTGCAGCGTGAGTGACTTCGTGATCGTTATGTTCTCCTTGAACGCCCCCGCTGCGAGCGTGATCGTGGCACCCTCCGGTGCTTTGTCGATCGCCTCCTGAACCGATTGACCCGCCGCGACAACGATATCCGCGGGCGCGGCGGCCGACGCGGAGCGGAGCAAACCCACGGTCAAGCCGATCGCCGGCAGGAGCATCGCCGTGGCGAACTTGCTGAGTGGACGAGCTCGTAGCATGACATTCCTCCGATCGTCGAGAAGTCCGGTGATACGGTCAGTTAAATCCCACCGCGAAGACATGAGAGCGACCGCGGCCAGCGAGCTAACACCCTGCTCGAAGGCGCCACCGAGGGCCACCAACACGCGGCTGTAGCGAAAGCGGTCGCCGAATTGAAGCACGTAGTTGTCGCACACCTCCTCGCATGCGCGAGAAAGGGAGCGGTTGAGACAAAAGATCAACGGATGCGGCCAGAAGAGCGCGCCCGCGACGCGTTGCAGCAGGCCGACCAGTGGATCCCGGCGCACCAAGTGGGCGGCTTCGTGAATCAAGATTTCGCGAAGCCCGTCGATGTTTTCCAGCCGCGCCGGCATCACGATCGCTGGACGCAAGAAGCCGAGGGCGATCGGAACGTCGATCCCCTCGCGCGACAGCAGGCGCGGTCTGGTTGCCATGCCGAGCGTGGAAGCGACTTCGGAGAGGAGTTCGATCGTTTGTTGATCCGTCATTGCCAGGCACCTGGCACGGAAGCCGGCGAGTCTGATCAATCCGCAGAACAAGCGAGCGAACAATAGCAGTGTGCCAACGCCCCAAGTGACGACGGCCGCGATGATGACGTTTCGCCACGAGAACGCGAATGTCGGTGACGAGGGCGCGACTGAATTCGTCGCTTCAATGGTCGGGGGCTCCGGCGTCGAGTGTGTGCCGGGTTTGAGGTCGATGATGAGCGAGGCGCTGTCGAGTGCGGCGGCTGGCGAGTTCGCGTTTGGAGCGGTCACCGCGGGATTAGGTTTGGCGCCGGCGAGCACGCGAAGCGACCAGTTCAGCCCGAAGTGGTCTAGCAGGGTGATAACGACCGGAAGGATAAGAACAGATGCCAGAACAACCAAGTAAGTAGCATGCCGAGAGGCCGCGTCGCGGTTTGACAGGATCCGGGCGATGAGCGTGCCGAGCACGATTGTCGCGGTGATGGCGACCAAGATCGAGCCGAGGCGCCAAAGAGAGTGGTCGCTGAGGGTGAGAAAGAGCAGTCGTGTCATGACCTGTGCCTCCGATCGCCGCGTACCTTGGAGCGGGCTTCAGCCTGGTCGATCAACGCCCTCAGCCTGGCGGTTTCTTCCTTCGAGATCTTTCGGCCTTGCAATAACGTCATTACCAAGCCCTCGGTGGAACCGCCGAACGCGGTCTCGACGAGTTGATCGAGCATCGTGCCCAGCGCGGTCTCACGCGGGACGGTCGCCCGGTAGACGTGGGCGTGCGCGTCGGCCCTGCGCCAGCCAGCCTTTTTCCTCAAGGCGCGCCAAAATGGTCAGCACGGTATTTCGCGCGACCTGCCGCCGCGCCGACAGTGCCTTCCAAACCTCGGCCACGGTCGCATCGCCATGCCGCCAGAACGACGTCCATGATTTCGAGCTGCCCCGGCGAAAGGGAGGGCAACTCGTTGGGATCGGCAGGGAACATGATGGTTCTGGACCCTCCCCAGATGAAATGCCTACGACTGTCGGCAATGTTACCGACGAGTGTAGGCATTGTCAAGAGGCGGTCCGATGTCGATCAAAGACCGCCGCCACGTCGCGGCAAATCGCGGCCTTGCCTTCACGGAACAATCGGCCCGTGTCGTCGACACAGTAGCAGATAGCTGCCCAGCGAGAATCCTTCAACCATTCCCGCAAACGCCATTGAACCCAGTCGTTCGAGACCGGGATCGGCCGCCGTGGCCAAGTGCCGGAATTACTTCTTGACGCGCTTGTGGATATTGACGAAGTTCTCCGAACCGGGCCGCACTCTTGAACTCCGTTGGCCGCTTCTTCCCCTGGGGATCGAAGCAGACTTTCAGCGTGTCCCCGTTGATCTCGTAGATGCCCAGCATGACCGCCCCCTTGCTCGGGCCCTCGGTCATCGTGACATCGATGGTCTTCGGTGACTTGGACGGGTCGAGTTTCTGTATGCCGACCTGGATCACCTCGTCACCATTCTTGACGGTGTGCTTATCACCCTCAAAAGTGAGGAGGAGCTTCTTCAGCTCGTCGGCAGGTAGCTCCTTGCCGCCCGTTTCGCTGGACTCGAATGTCCAGGTGCCTTTGAATTTCGCGACCTCTTTCTCAAGGTCCGCCTTGTCATCCGCCCGGGTGCCGGACCCGCCGGACGTGGCGAAACCGACGGCGCAGCACAGTGCTGCAACAGAGATTCGCATACCTGTTCTCCTCGACACGTAGAGGACAGCGATACTGCCGCCGAACTTGTGATTCTCTCACGAAAACACATTGATAATGACCGGCCAAAGTCGGCCTGTCAATCAGCGAACGTCCAAATGAATCAATAGGTTAAGACGACTTCGGAAGCGCGAACTGCATCAGCATTTGTCGCGCGGCTGGCAGCTCGACCGCTCAACCTTGCGACAGGCGTTTGAACAACTTCGTCGGGCTTGGCCTTCGAGCGGTCGTGCGCGCTTCGGGCCGACGACACCGTGGAGCCCTCATCTCGGAGAACCAATGCGTCTCGGGTTCCTCGCCGAGAAAACGGGTGTCGGATTCCTTCTAGTTCGGCGCCTTGTATACTGCGACTGGTTCCCGGCGCAAAATCGGGTCGACGTCGCCAGGCGAGATTCAGTCGAAAACGTCGTGAGGCGGCGGGGTGTGGTCGAGCGATGCGCCTTTCGGGGATGGGAAAGTGGCGCGTGGCGGCGGCGATCGCCGCGTTGCTCGCCGTGGTCGCTGTCGGGCGGCTGTGGCTGCTCCGTTTGGAGCATCTTGACCGCGCTGGCGAGCACCGGAATCGGTTGCGAACAATCCACGAGGTTCCCGGTGGGGCCGAGTACTGGGAGCGGCGCTGGACCCTGATGCGAGAGGGCATGGGCGCCTCGTATCCCTGGCCGAGCGGGCCGCCGTTCATCCCTGCGCTCACGAGTTATCACTCGGCGATGCAAGCGAAATGGGAGCGTGCGGCGTCGCGCCCCTGGCTACCGGTCGAGCCAGACGCGCTCGGCCCGCGAGACGAATGACGTTCCGCCGTCGCTGCGGGGTGGATGGGCCGCACAGGAGAAGTGACGATGGGAATCAGAATGACGGCATATCGGTTGCCGCTGGCCTTGTCGTTCGTCGTCGCAGTTGTAGGCTCGCTACAGACGACCGTTCGCGCCGAAATCCGCGTGGCCGCGGCATTGACGCCAGAAGCAGTGTGGGATGCGATTGACGCGGCAAAGGACGGGGACGTCGTCCGGCTTCCCGCGGGGACGGCGGTGTGGAAGCGCGGATGGAACTCCGGCCACTGGGCGAAAATGAAGGCGATCGTGATTCAGGGCGCCGGCATCGATGAGACGATCATCCGCACTGACACAACCACGGCTCCTGGGGAAAAGGCGTTCGTACTCAATGGAGTGGAAGGAAAACCCTTTCGCATCACGGGGATCACCTTTGACGGGACCGGATTTGCCAACGCGGGAACGTGGGCCGGCGAGGTCGTGATCAACGGGAACTGCAAGAATTTCCGCGTGGACCACTGCAAGTTTCTGAACATGGATCACATGATGACGATCACGCGAGACACATACGGCCTGGTCGACCACTGCAAGTTTCACGCTCTGAAAAAGAACCGTTTGGCTCAGACGATCTACTGCCAGGGCCCTGGCAAGGTCGCCTTCACCAGGCCTCTCACTCTCGGCACGGCTCAGGCGGTCTACTTTGAAGACAACGATGTCCGCTTCAGCCCAGAGGTTGTGAACACCGACGGCAACAACCCGTGGATCGTTCCATACAGCGGCGCCCGGGTCGTGATCCGGCACAACACGATCGTCAACAGTCAACTGGAGATCTATCGTCTCCGCCCGGGCGCCCTGGGGAGCCAGAGCGCGGAGATCTATGACAACACGTTCTCTGCGGAGGGCCTCAAAATGGGCCGGCCCCAGGGGTTCATCTTCGTCGCCGGTGGCGTGGCGGTGGTGTTCAACAACAGGGTGATGGGAACGACCTTCAACACCCGCACGATCCAGGTCAGCCACGAGAGATCGTTTGGTCCCATCGGCGAGTTCGGGATCTGCGACGGCACGAACCCGATTGACGGCAACCAGATCCCAGCGGGCCAGAAAGGCGCGGGCTATCCTGCCTTCGGCCAGCCGGGGCGAGCGACAGATGCCGACGGCGATGGGGTGTTCGAGCCGTCCCCGTGCTACGCCTGGAACAACACGCTCAATGGAGCAAAGCTGAACATGGTGCTGCGCCCCTGGGCCAATCACGAGCACGAAGCGAAACAGGCAGCGCACGTCAAGGAAGGACGAGATTTCTTCAACGAGAAGCCCCGTCCCGAGTATTACAGGCCGTACATTTATCCGCATGCGCTGCAGAAGGGCTAGCTCTTGCTCGTCGCTCTTTTCCTCATGGGAAGGCAGACACCCATTATTCGAGCCCCGCCCAAACAGTAACGGAGCGCGACGGTCGCCGCCAGCCCGCCCATGTACGTGTTCCCCAGCGAGCAACCCGTCTGCGCTCGGAACCTGAATGAGGCCCACTCCCGAATCTGCTTCTTCCGCGACAGTCTTGAGCGGCGGCTCGACTTGCATTTCTGTAGACGCCCGGCTCGATGCTGAGCTGGAATCAATGCCGGCGGTCAGGCCTGTTAATCGGGGCGCCTCCTTCTGCCCGTCGGCCCCTCTGGGCAGCGCGCCGCGATCGCGCCAATTCCCAAATTGTCGAGTCGGCCGGCTCGAACGAGCGGCGCTCGCACGGTGCGACGATCCCTTCCCTGGCTCGGTCGGGTGTTGGGCATTCGGGTCTAGCCCCTTGAACTTGGCTACGAACGTAGGTTGTTGGGATTGGCCTCACAATTCACCAATCGCGTAGATCTGTGCCTTCCATGCATGTCTGCCGTCCCTCCGATGACGCCGCGGCGCTTCGGCGGGGCTCACTGATTCGCGCCCGCCCTTCCGAGACCGGCTCGGCCGGAGCCTCGCGCTCCCGCAATCGCGAAAGGCCATTTAGCGGCGCAGATCGCCAGTCACACTGTCGATCTCAAGAGTCAGCGGATGGTTGGTCAGCGTCAGCTTGACCGAATCGACGTTCTTGAGAACCTCGGTCGCGGTCGTGCTAACCGCCGGGTCATGAACCTTCACTGATGGACAGGCTCCGCCCAGGTTGACCGTGACGCGGAGCGATCCCTTCACCAACTCTCCCCACACGACCAGCTCCATCGTGCCACGGCTCTTTTGCAGCAGCAGGTCGTGCACGGTCGCTGGGTTTTCTGGGATCGAGTACGTGAGCTTCCCCGGCTCTCGAATCGTTCCTCGGTCGGCCAGAATCGTCGTCAGATTGTGGAGATACACCGTGGCTTTGCGCGGCTCGTAGTCGGGCTTGAAGAACCCAAAACTTTGCCGCGGTTACCGAACAAGCCGTCGACCTTGCACGCCGAAGTCGGATCGGCGGCATTCCATGTCTTATTGTCATCCAGTCCCGGCGAGTTGGGATGATAAATGTAGTTATAAACGCTGGCGAAATCGGCGTATCGTGTTCCCTCGGGCAGCAGGGTGGTGGCGCCCTCGGGGATGGTAAATAGCACATCAAATAAATGTCCGTTCTAGTTATCTGCGTCTGAAGCTGCTAGGCTTTGCGGCTAAAGACGCGTTCGTTCCAAGTAGGAAGCTTGGGCTAGCCGCGATCTGGTCGCACAGCGAGGCGAGCCGCGTTTTTCGCCTATCCGTTGACGTTCGGGATTCCTTCGTCCCGTGTCCCGGGAGGAGATGATGACGAGCCCGCTTAACGTCCCGCAGATAACCAGGGGCCAAGCGATCTGCCCCTACTGCGGGGTGGGTTGCAGGCTCTGGATCGAGGCGGCACACAACGGGCTGATCCGGGTCAAGGGGGTGGCCGACGCGCCGGCCAACCTGGGGGGCATTTGTGCCAAGGGGACAACCCTGCCCGAGGTGATCCACACGCCCGATCGCCTCACGCAGCCCCAGGTGCGCCAGTCGCGGGACAAGGAACTCCGGCCGGTGGGGTGGGAGGACGCGATCGGCTGGACGGCGGCGCGGTTCCGGCAGATCATCGACCGGCACGGACCGGACGCGGTGGCCTTCTACGGCAGCGGCCAGCTCGACAGCGAGGCGGGATATCTGGCCGTCAAGTTGTTCCAGGGGTCAATCGGCACCAACAACACCGACTCCAACAGCCGGCTCTGCATGGCGTCGTCCGTCGCGGGCTACCAGACGAGCTTGGGCGCCGACGGACCGCCGACTTGCTACGCCGACATCGAGCTCTCCGATTGCCTGGTCGTCTGGGGGAGCAATATGGCGGAAGCCTTCCCAGTCACCTTCGACCGGGTCAAGGCCCACATCAAGGCGAACCCCGGCGCCGAGTTGATCGTGGTCGATCCCCGGCGGACGAACACCGCCAGGCACGCCACGCTCTACGTCGCTGTCGCACCCGGCGGCGACATTCCGCTCTCAAACGCCGTCGGCCGTCTCCTGCTCGAGCACGGCGCCGTGGACGAGGGCTTCGTGGCGGCGCACACCGAGGGATTCGGGGCCTACCGCGATTTCCTCCTGCACGCTGACTGGGAGGGGCTGGTATCAGATTCGGGTGTCCCGGCGGGGCTCATTCGGGCGCTGGCCGACCGGGTCGCACGCTCGCGTGCGTGGCTGACGTTTTACTGCCAGGGGCTGAACCAGAGCACTGTCGGTATGTGGAAGAATAATAGCATCATCAACCTCCACCTCCTGACCGGGCAGATCGGCAAGCCGGGCGCGGGGCCGTTCAGCCTGACCGGCCAGCCGAACGCGATGGGCGGCCGCGAGGTCGGGCTGCTCGCGCAGTCGCTGCCGGGCTATCGGTTCACCGAGGACTCCGGCCACCGCGCCGAGGTTGAGGCGTACTGGGGACGCTCGCCCGGGACGATCTCGTCGCGGCCGGGCTTGACGGCCGTCGAGATGTTTCGGGCCCTGGAGTCGGGCCGGCTCAAGGCGATCTGGATCGCGGCGACCAACCCTGTGGTCAGCCTTCCCGACCTGCATCAGGTCCGGCGCGCCCTGTCCCGGGCCGAGCTGATCGTCGTCCAGGATCCTTACCACCCGACCGAGACGACCAAGCTGGCCGACGTCCTCCTCCCCACGGCGCAATGGTCCGAGAAGACATTCACCAGCACCGACAGTGCACGGCTGGTCTCGTACAGCGAGCAGGTCCTGAACCCCCCAGGCGTGGCGCTGACCGACTGGGAGATCCTGGCCAAATTTGCCGAGGCGATGGGTTACCCGGGGTTCAAGTTCAAAGACTGGGGTGCGGTCTGGGACGAGTTCATCGGTCTGACCACGGGCCGGCCCTGCGACATGTCGGGCATGACGGCCGCTCGGCTGCGTGCCCAGCGGCACCTGCAATGGCCTTGTCCGAGCGTCTATCATCCGGGGACGGAACGGCTCTATCTCGACCGCAAGTTCCCCACCAAGAGCGGCCGTGCCCGCTTCCTCCCCCGGCCGCACCAACCGCCGCGCGAGACGACCGACCACGAGTTCCCGCTGGTCATGACGACCGGCCGGATCTATGCCCACTGGCATACCTTGACCAGGACCGGCAAGTCACCCAGGCTGGTCCGGCGCGAGCCGCGGGCCTACGTCGAGGTCCACCCCGACGACGCGGCCGAACTCGGAATGGCGGCCGGTCAACTCGCCGAGCTGAGCAGCCGGCGCGGGACGCTCCGGCTCCCGATCAAGATCAATCCGGGCCTGTCACGAGGCGTGGTCTTCGTGCCGTTCCACTGGGGCGACCAGTACAGCGAACAGACAGCGGCCAACTACCTGACGATCTCGGCCATCGGCCGGGTCGCCAAGCAGCCCGAGTTCAAGTATTGCGCCGTCCGGCTCGCCCCGGCCCCCGATGCGCCCGAGCCCGCAACAGAATTTGCGCGGACGACGCGGCAAGACCTGCCGCCCGCGATCGTGGGCGAGCCTACCCCGCTACCGCACCGAACTGACCCAAAGACGCCTCGCATTTTTCCTGGCACGCTTCCCGAGGGTGAAGCAGACAAAGGCCTGTAACAGCCCGGGGGCCCGGGTGCAGGCCGGCATGGCCTACACCGCGATGGCATCCCGAAGCCCGAGTTGGGGCCCCGATCCAATGGACATCCGGAAAGTCCGCAGCGCCGGCCACCTACCGACGTTCTTTTGTTCATTCCTGTACTTCGCGATAAGTTGCATGGCGTGGATGATGGTCGGTGCCCTGGCCAATTGGATTATCCCCGACCTTGAGGGGCTCTCCGACTCGCGTAAGGGCTTGATGGTCGCGGTCCCCGTTCTCGGCGGGGCGCTCTTGCGGCTAGTCTTCGGCCCACTGGCCGACCACTCGGGCGCGAAGAAGACAGCACTGCTCGGCCTGGCGCTGACGCTCGTACCGCTTCTCTTGGGCTGGCTCTGGTCGGATAGTTACCCTAAAGTCCTGCTCGTTGGCCTGTTGCTGGGTGTGGCCGGGGCAAGTTTCGCCGTGGCGCTGCCCATGGCTAGCCGCTGGTATCCGCCGAATGACCAAGGGCTGGTACTGGGGATCGTCGGAGCGGGCAACGTCGGCACGGCCCTGTCCACCTTGCTCGGCTCCTGGGTAGCGTCGTCCTGGGGCTGGCATGCGGCGTTCGGCGTCGCGCTGGTCCCGGTGCTCGTGACCCTGGCCCTGGTCGCGCTCCTGGCCAAGGACAGTGCGACGCAGCCGGCGCCGAAGTCGCTCGCCCAATACACGGCGGTCTTGAGGATCGCCGAGACCGGTTGGTTTTGCGTCTTCTATGCCATCACGTTCGGCGGATTCGTGGGGCTGGTGAGCTTCCTGGGCATCTTCTTCCGCGACCAGTACGCGCTGACGAACGTCCAGGCCGGGGCCTTCGTCACGCTCTGTGCCCTCACGGGCTCGATGATCCGCCCCCTGGGCGGCTACCTGTCGGATCGGTTCGGCGGCATCCGAGTGTTGACCTGGCTGTGTCTCGGCGTCTCGGGGACGATGGCGGGCATGTCGGCCCTGCCCCCGCTCGGTCCCTCTACTCTGCTGCTCCTGACGGGGCTAACGCTGCTGGGGATGGGCAACGGTGCCGTCTTCCAACTGGTCGCACAGCGGTTCCCCGGGGAGATCGGCGTGATCACCGGGCTCGTCGGGGCCGCGGGGGGGCTCGGGGGGTTCGTGCTGCCGAACGCCCTTGGCAGCCTGAAGCAATTGACGCACAGCTATGGCAGCGGCTTCCTGGCGTTCGCGCTAGTCGGAGCAGCGGGCGCGGTCGCCCTGTCCTTCGTCGGCAAGACCTGGGAGGGCACCTTCCTGGGCAAGGGCGGGGTCGTGCTGGTCCGGCCAATGCCGGGACGGGACGGATCGCCTTGAGCCTTTGTGGAGCCCGTAACGACTTACCAATGATTACATATATTGCAGGGATTTTCAGGAATTCACAAGGATTTTCCTGCGCTTTCCTGCACGGCTGTAAACTCTGGAATTCACGGGATTGGCCGCCAACGCCGCGCCGCCTGATTGTTAACCCAACGGGCCCTTCAAGGGGCCTTCATCGATTGTCACATCCGTAGCGCTGGACGCCACCGTGATTTAACTTAAGAACACCGTGGTGGCGATGACTCGATCGGCAACGATCTTGATCGCCGCGATATTAAGCGCGACAATGCCCATGGTCGCGAAGTCGAAATCGACGAGTCGGGACTTGTTCCAGACGGCGAACATCTCGGCCCGCACCTCGATCGCCAGCTTCTTGAGTGAGCCGATCACGGCAAACTTGGTGGCCGCGTGGCTTCCCGTCATGTAAGCTTTTGTGCCAGGCAAGGCGAGCCCGAAGCGCAACATCTGGATCGGCGCCGGCCGATGTGAGCGCGCATGTAGCAAAACCATGAGACAATCTGCTCTGCCCGGCACCCGCGGTCGCCGCTCGATCCCGAGTGATGGGAAGCGTATTCGCAAGGTCGTAGGCAAGATAGAGCTGATCTGGACGCGATGGAGTTGAGTGTCCTTCGTTGCCACCGGCAACTGCAATCGAGTCGACTGCGCGACCGCGTACGGTCAGCAAATTCCGCAGCACCTGGCTACGTCAAAATGCGCAACGCTCGGGAGATCTTGATCAACTTGAGGGCTCGGGTAATTGCTGGCGCGAAATCCGTGACGTTTCGACTCGCGATCGAGGTTGCAGAGACACTGTCTGGAAGTGCCGAATGGATGAACGAAAGTCGCAGCCGTTGTTCCTTGTGATCCTGCTCGCGCTCGTCGGCCTTTCCACCCTGCCGAGGGGATCGTCACCTGACAATTCGTCGCCGAAGGCACCTCTCAATGCGGCGGGAGGGGCGGCGACAACTCGTCAATCATCGGCAACCATCGCTCCTCCACGAACGTTCGAAAACCCGGATCTCGCAATCCTCGAACCAATCGCCTACCTGACGAATGACGGATCGAGTCACCGAATTGCGGACCGGGACAAGCCACCCGAATTCAACCGCGCGGGCAGGCAAGAGCTTGTAAAAGAAATCCTCGACGGGGCCCATAAGCGCGACGGCGAGGTCCGGGCCATGATAGCCTTGCTTCCCGACCCCGTGCGCACCAGCGCGAGCCAGGACTTCGACTCTCAACTCGACGGAATCCAACGCGCGGCGGAGGCCGCCGGATTCGTACTTGCCTACTTCTGGTTTCCGTGGGACGAGATCGACAAGTCCGAGAAAAATCAAGGAATGGACGGCAGGAGCGCGGTAATCAAGGCGTCGCAATCCGGCGTCAAGGTACCGTGGAGTCCTAGGATGTACGATCAACCCGGGCTGCTCGTTTTTCGTAAAAGAGAGACGCTGCTTGCTGTGTTTCTCGTACTGGAGACGCCGACACGCGGGCTACGAAAGCATCAGTTCAATTGGAGCCTCGATCTTCTCAACGCGTTCGCCGACCAGCGACCGAGCAGCGAAAAAGCGCCGGGCCCCCGTTCGTTCCACATTCTGGGACCGAGGTACACCGGAACCTGGCGGTCGCTCAATCAAGCGATTGATGGCTGGCTGACCTGCCTACCTTCCGAACGGCTCCGGGACGCTGGCTGCACCGCTCCCATCAACTGTCGGTCTCACCGGTTCTCGATTGCTGCGGCCGCGACAGACATCGATGCTGTCGAGTTCAGAAAACTTCCGTCAGTGGACAAACTCACCAACGCAAAGCATCCGGTCGATACCATCCCGGCGCTTGAGCCAAGTCCCCAGGCCGTCGTTTTCCGCTCCGCCACCAACCGGCGCAGGGACGTTACCTATGCCTTGACTGACTTCCTCGAGAAGGAATTCGGCCCCGGGAACATCGCCATGCTGGTCGAATCGAACACTGGCTTGGGCCGTGCTCTGTTGCCCCACCCACACAAAAAGGAGAAACAGAGAGCTGGAGCGAAGAATACGGCGACCGCGGACCCGGACCGATTTTTCGAGAAGACTTCCCGCACCACGACGGATAGGCAGGCCGAGCAGATTGATTATTACCATTATCCGATTCACATCGCCTCGCTCCGTGCGAGCTATGAAAAGCAGGGATTGCTCAGCGACGCCGGGAATCAAGTGTTTCATTCGGCCGGTCGGCTGGAAGTCGCCCCGGAGGAGGATGAGCGCCGGCGAGATGTCGTCGCCCCGACGACGCCGGCGTTCTCGACCCGTGTCGATGAGTTGGTAATGGTGCAGACAATGACCGAGATCGCGCGCCAGATCTCATTGGGAAACTACACCGCCGTGGGCATCGCGGGATCGAGTAGCCTCGACGTGATCTTTCTGGCCCAGCTCGTGAACAAGTACTCGCCGGATGCGGTGCTCTTCACGAATATGTCAGACCTTCTGTATACGCAACCCCAGACGATCTCCGACCTACGCGGGATGCTCATCGGATCGAGCTATCCGCTCTACGCACCTAACCGGCATTGGAGCTATCCGTACGGCGCCGGTGGGAAAGTATTCTTCAACCAGGAGAGCGTCCAGGCCGTTTACAACTCGACCATGTTACTGTTGGCGGAAATGTTTGATGAAGACAAAGAGCTGCTGGCGGACGCGCTGCCGCTCGAATTCAGCAAGCCTTTCGCTCCAGCCGACGATAGTCCGCGCCCGCCGATCTGGATCAGCATCGTTGGCAACCGGGGCATCTACCCGGTCGCCGTTAGAAACGCCCCCGACCCTGTTGAGAAAGCACGCAACCAGTGGCCTCGCTTGCATCCATCGCCCAAGGTGTACCCAGCGTTTGAGGCGTCGTACCATCCTTTCTGGAAAATTCTGGAGGGTATCCTCCTGATGTTCGGGTGCGCGCTGTTCTGCCTAGCCCTACTCGAGCTGTGGTGGGTACTGGCTCGTATCAATCGCAGGGATCTACACCGGTGGTCAGTCTGGAGGGCCCTCAAACCGCTGGCGTCATACCTAGCGTGGTCTCGAGTGCGGGATGACGAAATGGAAGGGCCCGAAGCAAGAGCTCCTCGCTCTTCCTCGGGCCATGGACCAGGCATTCTCTTGGTTCTTGCTCACGTCACCTTTTTTATCGTATACGTGACGGTCAACCTGCCCTTCTTGTTCCCTGGTCGTGAGAGTCTGCTCAAAGTAGACGTGTGGCTCGGGCTGGCTATTGCGGGCTTCTGCATGTCGCTCGTGTCGCTCGCGGTCTCACTTGTGGCGTGGTTCTCGCTGGCCGTTGAAAAGCGCCCGATTAAAACACTTGCCCTGACGACAGCCGTCGTTGTCACGATTCTCGGCGTGCTTTTCTGGATTCCCAGTCCCCGGTATGGCGATTCCCCCGCGACCTTTCTCGCCCTTGAGCGAATCGTCGCGGTGACGAGTGGCGTTTCTCCGACGTTTCCGATGCTTTTTGTCGGCCTCGCCGCGATGTCTTTCTTGATGGCGCAGTTCAAGCGCTGCTATCTGAACGAGCAGTTTTCTATTAGAGAATTAAGGCCTGAACAAACCTCGCCTGGCGGTAGACCGGTCCGTCCGGCAGACGCTCTGACCCGTGTTGAGGAGAAGATCGACGAACTCAGGAAGGTGTTCCACAAACCGTTCCGTGTTTTCCGCCTGGGAGATCTCATTCCGACGTTTTTGCTGGCTGCTTACCTTGTGACGCTCGCACATTCCGGGTGGCACTATGCGTTTTTCCGTTCGCTCGGGGAGGGTCCGGTCTTCAGCTTCGTCTTCTGGTGTCTCTTTTCCTTTCTTTCAATATTCCTCGCGTTTCACGTCTATCTCGTCTTCGTGGCTTGGAGTGATCTTCGGTCGATCCTCGCGCCGGTGTCTCGGCTTCCCCTGGCGCGGTCGTTCGAAAGGATGCCGGCACGGGTGGCACGGTGGTTCTTCGAGGCGCCGAGACCGCAGAATCGGTCGGCGATGATCCGGGATCAGGCCAACGCGCTGGCGGGCCGTTGCTTTCAAGTCAGGTCGGCCCTCGAAAGGGTGCGGTTCCATGGCGGCGCTTCCGCGGACGTCGTTTCACCAGCAGAATGGGACGCACTACCTGACCTCCTGAAGCGAATCAACGACCACGGGATACCCAAGCACGCACAGCGCCGCGGAGGCTGGAGAATCGTCGTTTCCTGGCTCGCGCCCGCTCGAAAATTCTTGAGAGACGCACGTGGGTATGTGAGAGTCGTCCTCGGTCGGCCCGCGCCTGCGCGGTCGACGGGTGCTACCGGTGCTGGCCTTCGGCAATCACTGGATGCCCTCGTCGAGGAAACGCAAGGGGCGGCGATTGCGACTGGGCAGCAGGCGGCGCCGTCAGCGACCGCTGTCGCGCATCCAAGTCGCGAGGCGGGCTCGCCGGCACTCGACGCGAACGAAATCTTGAAGAAGATCCTCAATCCGATCTGGTATGGTAGACCTCTCACCTGGACGTTTGCCGAAGGGAAAACGGCGGAGAAGCTGCAAGAAGATGCCGGCGCCGGGTGGCCGATTCTGCCAACGACGGCAGCGGACCTGCTCGGCACGGCCGAGGATTCGGAAAACGACACACTCGTTCGCGCACGCGAGTGGACCGAGATAGCAGAGGACCTCATTACGATGCAATTGCTCCGCCACATGAGCCAGTTCCTGGCTCATATCTGGGTCATGGTCCGATTCATTGTATTCGGCGGGTTGACGTTGCTGCTGGCGATCAACTCGTACCCCTTTCCGTCGCAGCACCGTATCGGATTCTTCCTCGCGATCCTGATCTCCGTGGCCGCATGGGCGATCCTGAGGCTCGTCATCGGGATCAATCGAGACGAGACGATCAGCCGGGTTGCGAACACAGTGGCCGGGTTTAAATTCGACCATAATCTCGCGACCTCGATGATGGGTTATGTCCTGCCTTTGTTGGGCATACTCGCGGCGGTATCGTATGACCTGTCCGACCTGCTCCGCGTGTGGCTCGACCCTGTCTTCCGCGTCCTGCGGTGACGTCGACCGGATCGACCGAGCAATGGGAGTTGGAGGCTGGGACCTGCCAATTGCGCGTTCGCGGCGCCAACGTGGGCGACACGTCCGTCGTGCAGGGGCGGCGCGCGGACGCGCACAGACGGCTAGCCCATTGAAGGCGACGGCCGCTTCGGCCGGCGTGGCCGAGTACAAGCCGTAAGAGGCTGCCGGACTTACCCTGGCCAAGGTGGCCCGGCGCTCAAGGATCGACCAGCCAGCCCTATCTCGTCTGGAAAACGGGCACAGCATGAACGCGACGCTGGACACGCTTGAGCGGCTTGGTTCATCTGCTCGTCGCGCGAGACTCCAGGCGAAAAGCACGCCGACGGCTTCCGCAGACGCGCCCCGCGACGCCGCGAAAGCACGACTCATTGATGGTGAAAAAGATGATGATGATGATGATGCTGGGGGGGCGGGGCCAGCGGAAAAACGTAGTAGTAATAGAACATCCCCGGCGGCAGGGCCGCGGGTGGCATGGCCGCGGGTGGCATGGCCGCTGGTACGTTGCCGTAAGGGTACTGCGGCGGGATCGGGTAGCCACCATTCGGGGTCGGCGCGTTCGGTGACGGATCGTCACGCATCGCGAAGTCCACGAGCATGTCGATATCCTTCACCTCTGCGGCGGTCAGGTCGTCGGTGGTCTTGTCGTCACCAATCGCTTCGGCATATTTTTCCTTGGCCTGGTCCTTGAGCGATTTGCGGAGCGCGGTGCGCGATTTTTCCGATGACTTGGAGTCTTCATATGCGTCCTTGAGATCGTCGAGCACATCTTTGCGGCCGCTGTCGCTCAAGCGCGTCTCGAAAAACTTCGGCGGAGCACCTCCGACGGAGGTCGGCGCCATCGACATACCGGGATAGTATCCCTGCGGTGCATTGGCATTGACGGCCGTCGAAACCGCCCCGACGGGATAATAGGCCTGTGGTGCATTGGCGACTGTGGAAACCGCCCCGCCGGGATAATAGGCCTGCGGCGCATTGGCAGTCGAGGGATACGCGAAGTTTGTCGGCAAGACACCAGCCCCTGGACCGGCCGTCGGCGCGTAGAAAGCACTGCTCACCATGCCGCCGCCGACGGTCGTGGCGATCGGCGCGCCCGCGACAGGCGCATACGAGGCGCCCGCTGTGGGTGCATAGGAATAGTAAGGGGCGGGCGCCTGTGCTGTGGCCGTCCACGGGACCGGGTACACGGGCACGTAAACCTGCTTTTGCTTTTTGTGGTCGGACGCCGATGCGGATGCCATCAGGCAAGTCGCGACGGTCGCAGCCAAGGCAGCCCCGATAATTTTCTTTGTCCTACCGATTTTTCGTAGACTATCCATTTTCCACACGGTAAGATTCCTCTGTGAATTTGGGTGTGGGTCAGGTCTATCGAATCTCGCTCTTTTGCTCAGATCGCCCAGATCACTGCAATTGAGCTATGCTGGTCAGTATACCACGAATTTGCAGGTCGGCCGTGGCTGGCTATACGGTCATGAACTGATGCGCGCTGGCAGTCACGCATAACTGCGCATCGACGACACTTGAAGTCCAGTCGGGCGACAACAGTGGGACTCTGGCGTGGCTCGAAAGCGGCGCGCCGGATTACGTGGGGAGTTTCCGCCGTGCGCGACGATCGCACCGGAACGAAGTGGTTGCTTATGGCGGTGGTTTTTCTGGGCGCTCTTCGGCTGGTGTCGTTCGGAGGTAACGGCCGGTCCCGGGAACTATGATCCGGCGACGCGCACCTTCAACCTGACATATACCTTTGCGGTCGTGCCCAGCGCAGGGATGATGGGTGCCCAGCTCGAGCAGCTCGGTCAGGTCCAGCCGGCGACTCCTGATCAGAACGCTCAGATACGCGCCTACTTCGCCGCCGTGAGCGACAAGCTCTGGCAGGCCACGGGCCAGAAGGGAAAGATCGGGACGTTAAATCTCGTCGACAATGTGAAGCAGGCCGACGTGATCGTCTCGCCGACCGGCAAAATCGGACGGGGCGGCTATGCCACGCCGGGCGGGTTCGAGGATCGCCAGGGCCACCTGGTGATCTCGTACGAGGACCTCACCGCTAGCGGTAAGGACATCGATGCGCAGCTCACCATCTTCCACGAGTTATGCCATTACCTCTTCGCCCTGCCCGACGAGTATCGCGATAACGAGCAGGTCGGGCTCTGCCCCGCGCAGAACGGTTCGGGGCCCGGTTGCCTGATGGACAATTACTGGTTCGACGGCCCCCGGCACGGCTGGTACGGCCGGTTCTGCAACGGCGACCACAATGCCCAGGCCCCTACTGCCCCAGACCATCATCACGGGCCAGACCGCGCAGCAGACGTGCCAGCAATTGATGGACCTGTTCTTCCAGAGTCATCTCAAGGGGGCGGATGCCACCAACCCGCCGCCCGATGGTAGTGCGGCCACGGGCACCACGAGCGGTACGACTCCGGCGGCCGGCGGAGCCGCGGCGTCCGGTTCGAGCAGCCAGCCGACCGCCGACAGTCCGTTTACCGGGATCTTTGCAAGCCTGGTCGACGCGACCGGCTCGTTTCTGCGCAACCTGATCCAGGACAATAAGGACGACGGCAAGACGGCGCCGTCGTCGGGGACCTTGCGGTCGGCAGCCACCAAGTTCTTGAAGAATCAGGTCGCCTTCGGCAAGCAGACAAGCAGCATGCCGACGCCCACGGCCGACCAAATCAAGAGCGGGGTGCAGATGGCCGTGAAGACCGCGGTGACAACGCGGCTTCAGCCCCCACAGAGGTTCGGCACGCCGCTCGTCAGCCAGCTCATCCAGAAGGCCAAGGAGTTCGCGGCCAAGGAACTGGGCAAGCCGGGCGGCTCGTCGCTGATCACCTCACCGCTCACCTCCAGCACCGCGGCACAGACCAGGGCGACCACGACGCTCCAGAGGCGGATCGAGACCGAGCTCCTGACCTTCGCCCGAGGCGTCCCTGGGTCTTACCGACAGCAACCTCTCCTCGGACCTGAGGGCCTTCAGCCCGCAAGAGAACGCCTACATCAAGCAAGTGTCCGCCGATGCTGCCACCCAGGCCACCTCGGCGGACACGAGCCCTCTCGGAACGTACCTCGCGGCGGCAAAGGTCCACATCAGGATCAACCAGATCATCGCACGACTGGCCCTCGACACGCGTGACGAGCTGGGGCTGCCCGGAACCGACATCATCCGGAGCTCGCTTTCCGATGCAGACCGCGACCTTTTAAAGCTCGCCCTGCCGGGCAACCCGATCCAGGGTTTCGGCCTGCGCCGCACCGTGATCTTCGCGCCGCTGCCGATGAAGCCCGAGAACGATCACCTCCCGCTCCAGGCTAGCCCCTCGTACACCTACGCCTTCGTGCGGAAGCTCATCGTCAACCAGATCAGCTCGCAGATCACCCGCGAGAAAATCGTCGTCCTCCCCGAAGGCACGACGCCGCCCATTGCCGAGAGGAGTCGAAATCGACAGATCCCGCGGATCGGCGGAGTCTGTTACGCCAACAGATTACGGACCTCACCGATCAGGTGCGGCGCAACCGGTACGACAACATCATCGTGATCGTGCCGCCGGGGGATTGCCGGAGAACCTCGGCGACGAGCTCGAGTCGCTTCGAAAGCGAATGGCGCTCAACCCCGATGTCCGGCTCGACATCGTCCAGGTGGACACAGGCAATGTTCCCCAGCGGTTGCGCGACCTGTGCGCCCGCTCGCGTGGCAACTCGGTGTTCGCTTTCGACATCGACAGCTTCGGAGCCATCGGCCAGCGGCTGCGCGGCGAGGGCATCTCGGGCTCGTGGGTGATCGCCCCCGAGCAAGGCCACCTCGACCTGACGCCGAGCAGTCAGAAGGCGGAAGTTGCCGCGGCCGGCACTCCCCCGATCCGTCCCGCTTTCCCCGTCAGCAGCAGCTCGGGATACTGCGCGATCGACTTGTGCTCTTCAACAATCTGCCGGGCCCTTCCAATCCGAATGCCGAATCCGTCAAGAACTTCCCAGCCAACAACCCAAACCCAACCCCTGAGCGGAAGCGGTTGATGGAGGCGTTCCAGGATTACCGCACAGCCTTGCCCGCGAAACAGGATGCTGAGAAAGCCACTGCGGATGCATATGCCAGTCTTTTTAATCCGAGCTTCTTTCAGGGCGAGACCGCGCCCAAGGACCAAGGCCAAGCCAAGCCCATCACGAAGGACCAAGTTAGCGATGCGATCATCAAGCAAGAACACGCCATCATAGATCACCTGCCGAGCCTTGTGACGCTGCGAGCTGCCCTCGCGTGCCGGGGAGCCGACCAAAACAATGTTGTGAAACAGGCTGAGCTCACCAAGACCGTCTTGCCCACGATAGCTCATCTCGACACGCTTCGGTCCGATCTCAATAACCTGGATCGCGCCCTCAAGGACATCGACGTGAGGGACCCGAAGATGATGAAGACGGCCCTCGACCTAACAATCAAGGCTCGACGGCACCTGGCAGCGCTACCGGCGGACGCCTCGGCGGGCTTCACCAGTACCGAGGACTCCCTGTATCGTTCGCGGGCGATGCGGCTGGCGATCGAACGGGCGATCCTCGTGCGTCTTAAGCGATTCAGCGATAGCGCGAAGAGTTATCAAGACCTGGCGACAGCGGTCGCTCAAGATCACACGCGTCTGAGTGAGCTACCCGAGGCCGAGAAGCACTACCAGGCATTCGTCGAGCTCACTTCAATCTTCTCGCAGCTCTTTAAGAACCTGCACAAGTACGACGCGATCCAGGCAACGGAGAAACCAGAGGGAAACGACGTCTTCAAGAAACTCGCCGAGATGCTGCCAGCGCCAGCCAAATCCGGGAAGGCCGCGCCAGGGCCGGGCGAACCCAGAGAGGCCGCACCAGCGCCGACTGGCAACGGGAAGCCTGCACCGGCGGCCGCAATAACTCTCGCACCAGCGAGCCAACAGTACTTGCAACTTCTCGCCGAGATCTATCTTGACCTCTTCGATCTGGAGCACGAGCTGGGCCGGAGCAACCTGGTCACGGCTACGTACGCACGGATGCCGCGAAAAGTTGTACCGCCTATCGTTCAACTGCCGCAGCAATCGGGCGGTCAAGACAGCCCGGGTGCGAAATCGCTGCCCGAGCAACTATTGGCCGAGACTCCGCTGCTCGCCCAGGTCGTCCCGTTCGACCTCAAGCCGTTCACGGCCGAGGAGAAGGCATCGTTCGACCTGATTGTCGGCTTCAGCCGTGCGATGAAGATCACCGATGACCCCGACGACCCGCCGGTTCTGAAGCTCTTCGACAAGGCCGGCGCCGACGCCAATGAGAAAGGGGCGCCGTTCCTCCAGGTCGACCCCGCCAAGACGACCAACCGCATGCTGGTCTTCCGTCTGCCTTATCCCAACCGGGACGCCGGGCGGATCGCGTCAGGGAGCTATTACCCCAAGCTCTTTCTCAAGGCCAAGCACCTGCCGGACCGCGGCGGCCAGGTCGATTACACCTTCTCGGTCGCCTCCGCGAACCCGAAGGTCGTCCTCGGCGCCACGCTCCGCCAGATTGCGATCCGCTCCAATGACGGTGACGAGGAGAACGACGACGAGGTGGCCGCCCGCGGCATCATTCCTCGATCCAAGAGCGTGGCCGTCATCGAGGCGATGGTCACCGCAGGATCGCCGGTCCAGAACGTCGACGTGACGGGCTTCTACCAGAAGATCGAGGTGAACGGCGGGACGGTTTCCTCACCGGCGCTTATCTTTCTGGATGACGGCGTATGGCCCGACACGACCCAAGGCAACGGCGTCTATACCACCAAGATCACGCTGGATCCCCAGGAGACGCGCAAGCAGGCTGATTACCGGGTCCTGATCGAGGCCAAGTCCACCGACAAGACGTCGTACGTCCCGACCGAGACCTTCAAGAAGCCCGATACTCCGACGGATTCCGGCGCCACGACGGCGAGCAAGAAGGCCAAGGCGCCCGCGCCGCCGGTCGACGAGCAGAAGCCGCCGGCGGTGCCCAAGTTCCAGCGGGCGACGTCGGTGAACTTCCTCG
This sequence comes from uncultured Isosphaeraceae bacterium, assembly GCA_963830625.1. Taxonomy (GTDB): domain Bacteria; phylum Planctomycetota; class Planctomycetia; order Isosphaerales; family Isosphaeraceae; genus CAWHMZ01. The sequence goes on from CAWHMZ010000027.1 coordinate 81,862, forward strand.
TCGAAGGGGCGTCGGGAACCTCGTGACGCCGCGCCTGGCGAGTCCCGTCTTCGCGCCACGCGAAGTCCATCGGGCCTAAGGCTGGGCAATACGGCGACTTCCTCGGGTGCGACGGCCGGCCGAGAGCAACGTAGTCGACCAGGCAGCACCGTTAGCCGATCAGCCGAACCGCGTGATTTCTGCGAACTCGGTCCGAGTTCTGAGCGCCGGAGAGGGCGGCACTCGAACCAAACTTTGCGAATTGACCAGATCCTCATTGGCAAACGCCGTGCCCCGCCCTAATATCCCGATTTGAGGGAGACCGCACATGTCCGACGCGCTCAATCCAGCACCGCCATATCGTTGCCTCCGGGTCTATACCTACGACCCCAGCGTCAAGACGCGGCTGGAGACAGCCCTGATTAACGAGACGAACCTGCAGATCCCCTGGGAGCCCGAACTGAAGCCCGGTCCAGTGGGCGAGTACCTTGAAGTCATCGACTTCGACCCGGCCAGCGGTTGCTTCTACGAGCCGGTGGACCTAAACGATCGTCACATCCTGGCCCAAGACGGCCTGACGCCGTCGGAAGGCAATCCGCAGTTCCACCAGCAGATGGTCTATGCCGTGGCGATGGCGACGATCACCAACTTCGAAAAGGCGCTGGGACGCAAGGCGTTGTGGGGTAGCAGGGGGTGGGATCGAAATGCTCGAGTGTATTCCCGCACGCCCGTCTTGAGCCTGAGGATCTACCCGCACGCACTTCGCGAGGCGAACGCCTATTACAGTCCCGACAAGAAGGCACTGCTCTTCGGCTACTTCCCGGCAGCCTTGAGCGATCCCAACGAGCCATCGGAGAATCTGCCGGGTGGGCTGGTTTTCACGTGCCTGTCGCACGACGTGGTGGCCCACGAAACGACCCACGCGCTTCTCGACGGACTTCACCGCTACTTTTCCGAAGACACCAACCCCGACTCCCTGGCTTTCCACGAAGCGTTCGCAGACGTCGTGGCGCTTTTCCAGCATTTCTCCCAGCCCGAGGCGCTGCGGCACCAGATCGCCAAGAGCTCTGGCGACCTGAGAAGCGACACCCTCCTTGCGGAGCTGGCGCACCAGTTCGGGCAGGCCATCGGCAATCACGGGGCGCTGCGGAATGCCATCGGCAAGAGAGTCGGTGACACGTGGGTCCCTCACAAACCGACCCCGAGCGACTATGCATCCGCCCTCGAGCCCCACGAACGCGGATCCGTGCTGGTCGCAGCGATCTTCGATGCGTTTCTGGCTATTTACGAGGTGCGCACGGCCGACCTCATCCGGATCGCGACAGGGGGAACCGGGCGGCTGCCCGGCGGCAACATCCATCCCGACTTGGTCAGCCGCCTCGCCCGAGAAGCGAGCAAGGCGGCCTCGCACGTGCTGAGGATGGCGATCCGCGCCCTGGACTATTGCCCGCCGGTGGATCTGACTTTCGGCGACTACCTCCGCGCCCTGGTCACCGGCGATGCCGATCTGATGCCCGACGACCCGCTGGGTTACCGGATCGCCGTGATCGAGGGGTTCCGCCGTCGGGGCATCTATCCAGAACGATGTCCGCACCCTTGCCGATGACGCCCTGCGCTGGCGGAACCCGCTGAAGGAGATCAACGAGGACGACTTCCGTGACGTGCTGGTCGACTTCTCGCGCTTGGATAAGCTGCCCAACAAGGTACAAGCCTGGAGGGTCTCGGCCGATCGAAACAGGATCGCGTCCTCGAGCGAGCGGCTCCAGAAGTGCGCGTGGAGGTGGCTCAAGAAGAGGTTCGGGAAAGCTCAGCGTCCCGACCCGTCGACCGCGTCCACGGGATTCTCAGCAGAAAGGACGGCGATCTCGGCTCTGGGCCTGGCTCTCTGGCCGGACGCGCCGCGGTCGATCTATCGCAGTGAGACCGACGGCAAGCCGAGTGTGCAAGTCCATTCGGTGCGTTACGCCCTGCGACCCCGCCAGGATGGAGCGACCATTCGCGACGTCGTGCTGGAGGTCGTCCAGCGGCGCCGGGGTTACTTCGACCCCGATCTGCAAAAGAAGGTCGACGGCCTCGACCACGACATCGCTTCGGACCCGAACGCCCAAGACGAAGCGTATCGTCCCGACTTCAATTTCCGCGGTGGTTGCACGCTCTTGATCGACGGTGAAACCGGGTTGGTCCGCTACGTCATCATCAAGGACATCCTTTCCGAGACGCGCCTCTCCCGTCGTCGCAAGTACGAGTCGGGCGACGCGACCGACGGGTTAGGTATGGTTTTCAGCGGCGTTCGCCCGGATCGGGTTCGCGAGCCGTTTGCACTGCTTCATCGAGGATTCTGAGCGACATCCATTCGCCACAGGCACATTGCAGCGAGAGGCCCGAGCATGGCCAAGAAGAAGGCTACCGGCGCCAGTACGATTGCCACGAAGGCGACTAGCGGCCACAACAAGGCGACTTCTGCGGGACCCAAGAGGCTGTCATCTGCGAAGTCGCGGCCCCCTCAGGCGGACTCGCGGAAGAATGTCAGGAGGGCGTCGAAGAAGGTCAAATCGCCGGCCGAATCGCGCAGCAACGGACGGAGATCGCCGGATGCGCCCCCCGATCGGGAGTGACTGTCCGGATGTATCGCACGGGGTTGGGTGACTGCTTTCTGCTGTGTTTCCCCGCCGGGCCGGAGTCGAAGGCAAAGGGGGCAGCAGCGGGGAGGGGGGCTTTTGTCTTGATCGACTGCGGGGTCTTCAAGGGAACCAAGAATGGCCCGAGCCGCATCAAAACGATCGCCGAGGACATCTTCCGGGCAACCAACGATGAGGCGGACGGGACGGGCAAAAGCCGACTCGAACTCTTGGTTATCACGCACGAGCACTGGGACCACCTCTCCGGGTTTCATGAATCGCAAGCGCGAGAGACCTTTGTAAAGTTCGAAGTCGGGGCAGTGTGGCTGCCCTGGACCGAGGATCACGCCGACCCCCTCGGCGCCAACTCCGGGGTCTCAAGGTGAACGCGGCAAAGGCCCTGAGGCTGGCCTACAAAGAGATGCGCGGCCGTGCCGCCGATGGTGACGGTCCCGCCTTGCGGGTGAAGTCTGCCCTCAACATGTTGGGTTTCGGCGACGACTCGGGCGAGTTATTGGCCGAGGTTCCCGACGGGTTTGATCGCACCGACGGCGCGGGCGAGGCCCTGACTTGGATCAAAGATCACTTCAAGGATGTGGTCCTCTTCCGTGAGCCTGGTCCCGACGCAAAGCACGACGATACCCTGGCCGGTGTTCCGGGCGCCCGCTTCTACGTGCTCGGCCCACCCAAGGACGCCGACCTGATCCGCCGGCTCAATCCACAGGAAAAGAACGACGAGGCGTATTCCCAGACCAAGGCCCTCGCCGCCGCGGTCGAGTCGGCCTACTTCGCGGCCTTCGGAGTCTTGCCCGGAGAGCCCGAGACCGACGACTCGGGCTCATCCGACGATCCCAGGCTCGCCGACGAGCGGCGGCGCCGATCCCGCCCCTTCGATGAGTCACATGGCATTGATGTCAACTCGCAAGAGGCGAAAGCGCATCGCTTTTTCGGACCTCGATACTTTGATCCGGAGCAGGAATGGAGGCGAATCGACTCCGACTGGCTCGCCGCCGCCGGTCAGTTTGCACTGAATGTCGATGGGCTGGCCAACAACTCAAGCCTCGTTCTGGCTGTCGAGCTCTCGCCGAACGGCCGGGTGCTGCTCTTCCCGGGCGACGCGCAGATGGGCAATTGGCTCTCGTGGTTCGGCAAGGTGCCGTACCCTGACGGAGCGGATCGCGGCAAGGAAATGGTGTGGACCGTGGACAACGGGCGGAAGGTCGACGCCCGGGACCTTCTGGCACGCACCGTGCTCTACAAGGTCGGCCACCATGGCAGCCACAACGCAACCCTCAAACGCGGGGGGCTTGAGGCGATGGCCACACGCTGGCCCGGCGAATTCGTCGCGATGCTCCCCGTTGATGAGAATCTCGCGCGCAATCACACGACCTATGGAGAAATGCCCCTGACCTCGATCGTGTATGAACTCCTCGGTCGTACCAGCGGACGCCTCTTGCGAACCGATGAAATGAACACGCCCGAGACCCCCGCCAAGAACCCGAAGCTCGTTCCGACCATCCAGGGTGTAGACGACCGCAAGCCGCTGAAACCGGACGAATTTCCCAATCGCTCCGACGATCCGGGCCCGGACGCGCTGTACTTCGACTACACCATCTTCGACGAGGACTGAGCTCTTTTGTTTGCGTCTCGCCCTGCGGCTCAATGATGGAACAGATTGTGAAAGAACCCACCCTGGCTCTGTGACGCGTTATCAGGCGAGGGCTGGGGCAGTGGAGGCAAAGGCTGCGGACTCGGAATGCTCGGTGCGCCAGCCTGCGCCGAGGGGGCATTAAAGGGTTGATAGTAGGGTTGTTGCGGCGGCGGACCGTAGCCGTATCCGGGCGGCGGACCGTATCCGGGCGGAGGACCGTATCCCGGCGGCGGACAATAGCCGTAGCCGGCAATCACTCCGTAACCGTAAGCAGGTTGCGGCGCGTACATCGGGGCCATGGCGGGCATCGGCATCATGGCCGGCTGGGCTACCGGAGCATACGCCCCCGGAGTGCCGGCGACCGGCGCCATGGCCACCGGTGCCTGGGCAACAGTCGGGGCGTTGGACATCTGAATCCGCGGGTTTCGCATCTGCGCGAGGTGCTCGCCGAGCGCTCCCAAGAGCCGGTCCCAGAGCCGCGGATTGGTGAGTAGCGCTGCCGCCAGCAGCGGAGACTGTGCCGGGGCAGGGGCGTTCGCAGCAGGCGCGGGAGCCATCGCCATCGGCGCGTAACTAGGTTGCGGCGCGAAACTCGGTTGCGGCGCGTAACTCGGCTGCGGCGCGTAACTTGGCTGCGGCGCGTAGCTCGGCTGCGGCATAGGCATCGACGGGGCGTTGGCCATGAAGATCTGCTGGGGCTGGTTTGGGGTCGGGGCGTTCGCGGGTGGCTGGACGTAGGAAACCGTCGGCGCCGACGGCGCACTAGCGAACGTGATCTGCGGCGCCTGGCTGGGCCCAATGATGATCTGTGGTTGAGAGGGCTGAATCACAACCGGCGTGGCGGGAGGAGAGACCACCACGGGCTGTGGCAACGGCGCGGTATAGATGGGTGGCATCTGGGCTTGCTGGACAGGAACGGGCACGGGTACCGGCATCGGCTGTGGCATCGGCTGCGGCGGAGGCTGATAGCCCATCTTCGGCGGCGCCGGTGGCGGGGCCTGGGGAACGTTCTGTGACGACGGATACGGCGCTTGCGGTGACGGCGTGGAGGGGTATCCATCCTGCGCGGTGCGCCTCACCGCCGGGTCTTGCGCGGGCGAGCGCGCGGCGAGCGCGCCAGTCGGCAGATTGGCCAGCCACGCGAGTACGGTCGGCGCATCGCTCGGCCCTGCTCGCTGGCCCAGCAGCTTGAGTGCCGCGCCATCCTTCCCGAACACAAACACAGCCGGGAAGGTCTTCACACCCATGCGCGCGATCTGCTGGGCGTACGCCTCTTGCCGCATCTCTGCGAACTCGGCCAGCTTGCCGATTAGGGTTGAAGTCGCGGTGCGCTTGAGCGCCTCGACCAATTCCAGCGAGGCCGGCGACGTTCGCGCTGTAATTACGAGGACGCTCGGCCGGCCGGTTTGCAGTGTCGCCTTGAGCGCCGCCTCGACGCCAGGCCAAGCCGAGGTCTCCGTCGTGCCGTCGACTGTCTGCGCCCGAGCCGCGCAGCCCCAGGATAAATCGACGAGGGCGATCGCCAAGACGGCAAACGCCATCCGTCCACTCGTTCGCCTGCGCGGTTTCATCGGCGAGAATTCCTTTCCTTGCATCCAAAACGGCCCGGCGACGACCTCGTACCGATGCGCGAAATCACTGGCGTCAAAAGGGGGCTCCGTGAGCGGGCTTGGTGGGGCCGCATAACGTTTTGGGCGATTGGGGTGCAGGCTTCCAGACTGCACATGGGGCGGGCGAGACGCCTGCGCCACAAATCTGTTGCGCGACCACTCAGGGGCCGTCGGCGACGGATCGGAAGCCGTCGGCGACGACCCGGAATTGCTGCGCCAAGACCTTGCGCTGGGGACGGGTCATGTCGGAGGCCTGTCCATCGGCGCGCGTAAGGTCGATCCCTTCCGATCGCATTTGATTGACGATGGGCGTCGTGAGCGGGGCAAACAGGCGCTGGAGCCAGACCGCGCGCCTGCCGGCATCGGCCGGCACGATCTCCTCCAAGCGGCGTGTCAACTCGACCATCAATTCGGCGTAGGACCCGTACAGGTCCATCTTGCCGGCGACTCCGTCGAATGCCTCGGCAAGCTCTGCCGCAGCCGATGGTCCCCCTTCTATGCCCAGTAACGCCTCGCGAGCAAGGTCCTTCAAGTTGGTTGATGCCCGCGCCGGTTCCTTGGTCGATGGCGGCAGTTGCACACCGACTGCGACGGAGACGAAATCGGGCTCGGAGATCTCGGTCCCCGACGCGACGACCAGGGCGAATTGATACAGGCCGTCGGCCTGCGGTACGAACGTGAAAACATGGCCGTCTTCGAGCTTCAACGCGACCTTGGGGCCGGCCATCTGGATCCATCGATAGCCAAGCCTGTTCTTCGGGACACTTCGGAGCCCGTTGAGCGTGACCTGGCGGCCAACCTGGCCGATCTGGTCGTCGCCGGCGTCGGCGCGAACTTCGCCGGAGACGGTCGATCGCCCTTTGAATTCCACGGGCACGGTCAGCCTTGACACGTCGGCACCCGCGCTGTTGCCGACGAGCAAAAGATAGGCAAGAGAGTTCGCATTGCCCGGAACTGCGAGGGTCACCACCGGCTGATCGTCGGCGCTCAAGGGCGTCGCCGGCCCTTGAACCTGGACCCAGCGATACCAGAGTGGCTGGCCCGCGGATGCCGAGCCGTCGAGCGTGACGCGCAGTCCGGGCGCCGCGGTCCCAACGAGCCGAGCAACGGCACGGGGAGTGGTGGCGCGCGGGGATGACACGCGCTCTCCGTCACGGGTTCCGGATGCGGGCGGCAACAGTTCCGACAGCAAGCTGTCGATCGACGGCAGGCTTACATCGGCCTTTGGGGCCGCGTCAGCGCGCGGTGGCGCCGGCACCGGCGCGGGTTCGTCGGCTGCTGACGTCGACAGCAGAGCGCCCAAGCCAAAGACCGCCGCACCAACGTGCCGCAGCACCGTGATCGGTGCTGTCGAACGCTCCCGGAATGCCGGCCGGTCCTGCCTCACCATTGGGAACCACTCCTGCGCTGCGCGGACAGCGCCGCCCTCCGGTGGCGGGGAAACTGTCAGTCCGAACGTGCGGTCCCCGCAACCTGAGCGGGGCCGAGTCTCGTGTCGGAATACTTCGGATAATCGCTAAAATCGACTTGAACATTTCCTGCGTCGTCAACCTCTCCAAAAGCCGCCACGAACGCGCAGCGACTCCGGACGCGGAAGGGCGAGGCGCACCGTATTCTGGTTGCCGGCGCGGCAAAATGCGCATTAAGAGGTAAATAGAATAGCTAGGATAGCCTTGCTTGTTGGGCAAGATGTGATTAAGCTTGCTGTGTTCACGTGGCACATCACTCATTTCGAGGGTGCCTGCGACTAGCGCGATTCCCGGTGAGCTCACCCCCGCTGTTGGGCTCCCCTCCAATTGACGAGCCTCCAGGAGTTTTGCCATGCGTGCGATTCCGAACGCGGTCACGGCCCTCGTTGCCGGTGGATTGTTGCTCTTCTCGAGTCAAACAGCAGAGGCGTGTCATGGTCGGAAGAACTGCTCGCTCTGCGCCGCCAAGGCGTCTGGCGGGTGGGGTGGGTATTCGTGTTATGCCATGCCCTATGGCGGCGGATACGGATATGGCGGTGGTGCCGGTTACATGCCCAATTACGGCTCGTCCAATTACAGCTACAGCCCGGGCTACAGTTATCCCTACTCGTTACCGTACGCCGGAAATTGTTATGGCGGTTCACAGCGCAAGAACGGCGACGGCACGGAGTCGACAACCTCTGGCCGCACGAGCCCGGAGGTGCTTGACCGATTGACCAAACTGGAAAACCGCTTGGAGGTGTATGACAACCGCGCAAGCGAGAAATGGAACAACCTTGATGGAAGACTCGCCGCGCTCCAGAAGACGGCCGACGACAAATTCAAGGCGCTTGACGACACGGTCGGCCGACTCAATACACAAGTTACCGGCCTGAGCGCGAGTACCGAGGCCGGGCTCGCTCGAATTGAGAATCTGGTCAAGACGCTACAATCGCCCAAGCCGACGGACCAGCAGCCGCCCAAGCCGACGGACCAGCAGCCGCCCAAGCCGACGGACCAGCAGCCGCCCAAGCCGACGGATCAACAGCCGCCCAAGCCGACGGACCAACAGCCGGCCAAGCCGACGGACCAACAGCCGGCCAAGCCGACGGACCAACAGCCGCCCAAGCCGGCGACGACCACCGTGGACGACACCAAGAACGCGAGCGTCCTGGCCAATGCAAACGAAATCGTGGCGGGCCAGGAAGCCGCCAAGGCCCAGAAAGACTCAGACGCGATTGTCACGGCAGCCGTCAATGCTAATAATGAGGCCAACCTGAAGGACGCGGCGGCCAAGAGTGCCGTAGACCCAGCCGACAAGACGGCCAAGGAAAAGGCAGCAGACGCTGCCAAGGCGCACTCAGACGCGCTCACCACGGCAGCCGAGAATGCGAAGAAGAACGCCGAAGAGAAGGCCAACGCACACAAGGCGGCCAAGCAGGATGCCGCCGAGAAGGCCGAGGCACACAAGAAGGCCAAGGAGGCCGCCGATAACGCTAAGAAGTAGGCCGCCGAAAATGCCAGCGCGGAAGTCGAGTAATCGGCGATCGACGACTTCGTACCCCGCAGGCGTTAACAATACGATTACGAGCCGGCGCGGCACCGTCGTGGTTCGGGGTTTGACATTTTTGCGCGGGGAGGCAGACATCCATTGTTCGAGCCCTCGGGGAAGGCAGACACCCACTCTTCGGGCCCTGGCCAAACAGTAGCGGAGCGCGACGGTCGCCGCCAGCCCAGCCGTGTACGCGCCAGCCCGGCCATGTACGTGTTCCCCGGCGAGCAATCCGTCTGCGCTCGGAACTGAATGAGTCCCAGCTCCGAATCTGCTTCTTCCGCGACAGTCTTGACATGGCCTGGCCAGGGCAAAGCGGCGGCTGGACTTGCGTTTCTGTAGAAGCCCGGCTCGGTGGTGAGCCGGAGTGGATGACGGCGGTCAGGCCTGATAATCCGGGCGCCTCCTTCCGCGCGTCGGCCCCTCTGGGCAGTGCGCCGCGATCGCGCCGATTCCCAAATTGTCGAGTCGGCCGGCTCGAACGAGCGGCGCTCGCACGGTGCGTCGATCCCTCCCCTGGTTTGGCGGTTGTGCGTTCGGGTCTCGCCCGTTGAATTTGGCTCCGAACGTAGGTTGTTGGGATTGGCTTCACGATCCACCAATCGCGTAGGTCTGTGCCTTCCATGGATGTCTGCCTTCCCACTGGCCTCAGGCTAGCTCGCAATATCGTACACTGATCCTGACGCGTCACCGAGCGCATCATCAATGCCAGGCGCTGGCCTCCTCGCCGCGTCGAACGAGTTCTTTGTGCCCTTTGTGTGCTTCTGTTCAAAGTTCGGAGCTTTACCATGCACCCGCTATTCGCCAAAGCTGACAGGCTCTCCGGTGAGGTCATCGGCGCCGCCATCGAAGTCCACCGGATTATGGGGCCGGGATTGTTGGAGAGCATCTAGGAGCGGTGCTTGATGCACGAGCTCGAGCTACGAGGCATTCCCGTTGTCAACCAGAGGGAAGTCGTCATCGACTACAAGGGCAACGTGTTCACGGAGACGTTGAGGTTCGATTTGCTCGTCGACGGGTGTCTTCTCGTTGAGCTAAAGGCCATCCAAGACGTCTTGCCGATCCACAAGGCACAGTTGCTGAGCTACATGAAACTGCTCGACTTGCCGCTGGGGTTGTTGTTCAACTTCCATGAGATGATACTCGTTGACGGAATGTCGAGGCTTGTCCTGTTCGGTGCGAACATACGTTGAACAGAAGCACACGAAGGACACGAAGAAAGAGAGCCGAGCCTAAAGCGGCGACTGGACGGGGCAGGGAAACGTGGGGATCGTGTCGACGGCGGTCTTTTGCGGCTCAACCAATGGACCCAAACGCACTAAACTACAACATCAACTATTAAACGTGAGTCTTCTTTTCTGGGTTCACCGCCGCCCCCTGATCTCGGAGAATATGATCCGGCACGGTGCCCTTTCGCGGCATGGCTCGCCGCCGTGGCTGTTCACGTGCAGTACGAGCATGCCCGCGCACACCCGCAGCCGTCAGCTTGGTCGGCGGCGTGGCGCTGGAACGCGAATTACATGCGCAACAGCGAGGTGCGGGCTGATCGTCGGGCCCCCGACGGCGATCCTCGGCACGATATCCACAGGCCGATTCGGGTGCGCCCGTCCGCACGGTGACCCGCGCACTGGCCAAACCGAGCCGACGAATCGGGCAGCGGTTCTCAGCCCGAGGGCAATCGCACTTACAATGCAATGCGTGTCCTTGACGTCTTGACGTCATCGACCGAGGCGCTCGCGGCCGCCAGACCACCAGCACATCTCCTGGCCCTCAGTGGCTCCCGCATCCGGTCCACTCCGGACCGCTGAGCTTTGCCGGCTCTGGCGGTGTCTATGACGATCTTATCGCAACCCGCCTGCTTCAGGGCGTCCCCCTGCAAATCCATGTTCTGATCCTGTGTCGATACCCTGGCGTATCCGATCCGCATCCCCACTCCATCGGCCATTCGTGAAGAAACCCGTCGCGAAGCTTGTAAGCTTGCCTTTGATTTCCTCACTGAGTTTCTTTACCGACGGAGGTATGGATTTGCGTCGAACGTGCCAACTTGCCGCGACCAGTAAAGAAAACGGCCGTTTGATTGATTACCGCCGAAGCACGCAAGATTCGCCACCGATGACGGAGCCGCGAGTAAAGAAACCGCAGATTTGATTTACAGCCCCCATGCCCACAAGCGCCGGTCGGTGTCGACGCACGACTTGCCCGCCGCGTGTCGGTGAGTGTCCGCCAGACGCGCCCGACGAGGTTAGCTCTATGACCGGACAAGGCCCGGTGTCGCGTGCACAACCGGCGACGGCATGGATGGCCCGCCAGATGACCGTCTCGACGCGGTCAAGCATTAGCGTCTCTCGGTATCGACCTATTTCCGACCCAGGTCGCTCCGTCGATTTTGCAACGGGAATGGGGTAACTCGGGGCGGCGGGTGCAATTCCCGCCGCCTCCATTTTTCCGCAAGCGGTTAACTGGTAATAGTTTGTGACACGCGGTGACGCAAACCCCGGCACAACCGGGTTTTGTTCGTTTCCGCCGCCGCCGTCGTCGTCGTCGCCGCCGTCAGCCCGCGACGCATGCTGCCGTCCGGCGCCGCCCGAAATGCAGACAATACGCAGGCTAGCATCGTATTTTGATATAAACTGATCTGGAATCGTTGCCAGGGCTTCGGCCCGGTCTTCCATCCCGATATGGGTGTAAGGCGGCAACGCCGTGGCCGTGATCAGGAAGTCCGCGGTGACGATCAGCGCACGTGCGCTCGCCCGTGTCGACCAGACCACCCGCTTGGCGGGAACCCTGGTCGACATGGTGCTGGATCAGGTGTGAGAGATGCTCCCGAACGCGATCTGTCAAGGCACGATTCTGCTCGCTTTGGGAGAGATCGTAAGGACGGTTCTCCCGCCCAGGAAGGCCCCCGCGGTGCTGTCGACGCCGCCCGGCGGCGAATTGATGACCGTGAGCTGTCCCCCCTTCGCGAACGTGCTACTCGTGGTGCCGGTTAACAGCACGACCGCGTTGATTGACGCGTCGTAGGTCGCTGACTTGATCGCGACCTGGTGCAACAGCGTCACTAACTTCCTCTTCACTCTCCTCGTCGACACCCAGTCCAACTGATAGTTGTTCGTGTTGGTGACCGACAACGGATCCATCGCCGCGCTGAACTTGAGTCCCAAGCTGAGCGCACGCTTGCCTTTGCTATTGCGATCTTGAGCCGAGATGACCTCCCCCACGATGATCGTCGGCGCCGGCGTCGGGGTCGGGGTAGGTGTCGGAGTCGGAGTCGGCGTGGGTGTTGGTGTTGGTGTTGGAGTCGGAGCTGGCGTCGGCGTGGGAGTTGGCGTCGGAGCGGGCGTCGGCGTCGGAGTCGGCGTTGGCGTTGGCGTGGGCGATGTGACAACGAATGTATCAGTGCTGGTCGTCGTCCCCGTCACAAAGGACGTTCCCACGGGCGTTCCAGGGTAGAATTTGGAGTTGCCATACACCGATGAGGGGGTGTCGGCACTCGTGAACGAGAAACTCAACGAGTTTCCCGGCGGAAGGAGATCAGAGGTCGTGTTGTCGGCCACGAACTGAATGGAGTACCCATCGCCCGACCCACCGCCCATGGAGGTGCCCGTCCAATTTGCCGGTGCGGTGACGGAAAGAGGCTTCGTTGCGAGATAATCCTGGCCCGGCTCGGCCCAGGCGTACCAAAAGAAGCCGATTCCCTCGGTGCTCGTGCTCGAGTTCGTGAGCTGGATCGTGTAGTTGTAGTTCGAACCGTCGGGCGTCGAGCTGATGACGCCGCTGGCTGTGATGGACATCAGCCCGCGACATTCCAGCGATTCAGCAAGGGGAATTCGGCTAACGCGGGACCGACGATCCTTGCGGTGTCGAGGTGCCATCGCATTCAGGATCTCATGCAACTGTGTAACGATAAGCGGACGTGCCATCGTATTCCCCTTGGCAATTGCTCGTTGAAGCGGAGGTTGATCGCTGAAAATCATTCAACGCGTGAGGTTTGCGAGAAGCCCGTATCGCGATTCGAGGTGTGCAGTCCTCGCTGCCGAGGCCAATCGCCCTTGAAGCCGTGGAGTCTGCTCGACGCTGTAAGTACCATCAACACGGCGATGGGCAACCCGACAAGCTCCGTGGAATTTTCTCGCGGATTCGATTGATCATTGGTCATGTGGCCTCCGATCCAATGCGTGTCCTTGACGTCATGTCGTCGTTGGGGGCACGGACGCTTCGGGACCACGATGCACGTCGACCGAGACAAAACGACCGGTAGCTGCTAAAATAGATGCTGTCCTGGGCCGTCTACGCAAAGGCAACCGCATGACACACAACGATTTCAACCAACTCCTCAGCAGCATCAAAGCCCTGTCGCCGGAGCAGGCGCGCGCCAACTTCGTCAGCGGCTCGACCGCCAGAGCGCGAAGCCCAAGAAGCCGACGGCTCCAACGCCCGGCACGGCCGCGAAGCTCAGCAATCCCGCGGTGCCAAGGAAGAAGATGACCGAGGCGGAATTCGATCAACACCTGCTCAAGATCGGCCTCGTTTCCTCGCTTCCCGATCCCGCCCTGGATATCGACGATGACGATCCCGATGATCAGCCTGTGACCATCAAGGGAGAGCCGCTATCGGAAACCATCATCCGTGAGCGGCGCTGAGGTGTCCGAAGCCTACTTCCTCGATTCCAGCGCCTTGGTTAATCGTTACGTTCAGGAGGATGGAACACCCTGGGTACGCCGCGTGACGCGGCGTACCAGCGATAACCGCGTCTATCTCGCCCGCATCACACCCGTTGAGGTCACTGCTGCCGTCGCCCGCCGTCGAAAAGGCCGGACACTGACCCCCAAGAAGGCATCCTCGATTCTCTACCGCTTCCGCCAGCATCTTGCCGGACGCTACACCCTCATCGATCTCACGCCCGCCCTATTCGACGCGGCCATGCAATTGGCGAATACGCATGCGCTGCGCGCCTATGACGCCGTGCAACTTGCAGCCGCCCTAAAAATCCGCCGCGAGCGTGAAAGCGCCGGTTTAGCCCCGCCAACGCTGATTTCAGCCGACCAGGCGCTCAACGACGCGGCCATCGCGGAAGGGTTGACCGTCGATGATCCGCTTTTGCACCTGTAGCGACCGGGCGTCTTAGCGTAGACCGAACCTTCAAGAGACCCAGCAATTGCCGAAAGCGGAGCATTCACGAATGGTCAACGTGGAATGAATGGGTGTCTCCTGTATACGATACCCGCAGGCCGATTGAGTTGCCGCGAAATGAACGGAATCGCGCCGTGCGCGCTCGCCCCGAGCACGTGCATGGGGGATGCACACGGGGCGTCATCGCCTGCCGAGCGGCAAGAGACGTCGCACCTCGCCGCGCCGCGATCGTGCCCGGCCCTTGGCGATCGACCGTCTTATCTTATCGTGCCGGGCATCCGCCCAAGTTGACGAGCCGGCGCACGCCCAGTCGGCTGGCAACCTCCCGCAAGCGGTCGAGCGTGGCCGCGAAGACGCGGCCGAAGAGCCGGCCTTGGGCGAGCTTCACGACCCGTGCCCACCAGCTTTCGGCGCTCGTGCCCAGTCGATCAAGGACCGGCGCCACGTCGCGGGAAATCGCGGCCTTGCCTTCACCGAACAATCGGCCCGTGGCGGCCTACTCAAGGGAAGGCATCTTTATGACGCTGCCGACGCCGAAGAAAAACTTGTGGTCGGCGAGGTCTGGGCCTCTCGCAGCAACGGCACATGCCGCTTACTGATGCCTACCGACGCGGATTTTACCTCCATTACTCGAGCCATCGTAATTTAAGCACCTAAACGCGTTGCACTTCTGGAGTGTTGAAAATGCCCGAGAACATCACATCGAATTCGTGGTCTAGGGTTCCGTCCTCGGTGGCTATAATACGGTCGCACAACCCAAGTGCCTGCTCACGCGTCGTTATGGCCTTGCAGAAATTCAATGTGCGCGATGGTTTGTCATCCCCCGTGATTCCATCAGGAAAGTACTTTTCAGGGCTACCACGAGACAGCAAGAATACATCGCACGTCCGAAGCATCAAAAGCACCGCCTCTTTGAGTTTCTTAACATCTACGAGAGTTTGGTCCTCCAGAATTACCCCTGAATCAAGCGTGATAAATAGTCCGTAAGGGCCGAATTCGGAGAAAAAGACTCGAAACCCCCGGAGTTCTTGGAATAATAGAGGTGTCAACACGTCCTCACTACTCCAAGCAACGGAGGCTTTCGAGTGAAACCTAATGTCCTCGACAAACTGAGTCAACGCAAGCGCAGAATTCTCAAACGCATTGAGAATCGTCCCGGTCCGGAACGGGAACGCCCGATGATTGCTGCCAGCAACATCCAGTATGAGCTGGCCGATCGGGTCCAGGGGCAGGCCTGTGGCGGCATCGGCGCCATGCTCCTGGTGGCCCGCAAGATCGGACTCATCAGCGACATCGACAGCCGTCTCCACCTCCTCAAGCGTCACCTGCCTTAGCATGAGTCCGATCACGTGCTGAACATTGCCCTCAACATCCTGGCCGGAGGACACAAGCTTGAGCATCTCGAGCTGCGACGTAACGACGAGGTCTACCTCAATGCCCTGGGGGCCCAGCGGATCCCCGATCCCACCACCGCCGGGGATTTCTGCCGGCGATTCCACTTCGGGGATGTCCTGGATTTGATGGATGCCATCAACGAGGCCAGGCTCCGCGTCTGGAATCAGCAGCCGTCCGTGTTCTTCGACGAGGCGGTCATCGACGCCGATGGCACGATCGTGGCCACAGATGCCTCGTGCAAGCAGGGTGTCGACCTGGCCTACAACGGCGTCTGGGGCTACCACCCTCTGGTCGTCTCGCTGGCCAACACCCAAGAGCCGCTCTTCCTTGCCAATCGAAGCGGCAACCGCCCCTCACATGAGATGGCCGCGAGCTTTCTTGATCAGGCGATCTCCCTCTGTCGGCGTGGGGGCTTCCGCTCGATCCTGCTTCGGGGCGACACGGATTTCACCCAGACTACGCACCTCGACCGCTGGGACGATGCTGGGGACATTCGCTTCCTCTTCGGCATCGACTCCATGCCCAACTTGGTTGCGCTCGCTCAGCAGTTGCCGGAGTCGGCGTTCAGCGTCCTGGAGCGTCCGGAGGCTCCGATCAAGACCGTTCCGCGGCAGCGGCCCGAGCGGCACAAGCAGCGGATTGTTGAGGAACGAGGCTTCGAGACGATCCACACGCTCGAGGAGGCGGTCGCCGAGTTCAGTTATCAACCAGGGGCCTGCAAGCGAGCCTATCGGGTCATCGTACTCCGCAAGCTGGTGGCGACGGACAAGGGCCAGATGCGGCTGTTCGACGGGTATCTTTACTTCTTCTTCATCACCAATGACCGCGAGATGACCGCTGCCGAGGTCGTGCACTCGGCGAATGGTCGCTGCAACCAGGAGAACTTGATCGCGCAGCTCAAGGGGGGCGTACACGCCCTCACGACGCCGGTCGACGATCTGATGAGCAACTGGGCCTACATGGTGATGGCGAGTCTGGCTTGGAGCTTGAAGGCCTGGGCCGCTTTGCTGGTGCCCGAGGTGCCGCGGCATGCCTCCAAGCATCGGGTGGAGAAACAGACGCTCTTGCGGATGGAGTTCAGGACCTTTTGCGCGGCCATGATCGAGATGCCCTGCCAGATCGTCCGGAGCAGCCGTCGACTGGTCTATCGCCTCCTGTCGTGGAACCCGTGGCAAAGCGTCTTCTTGAGACTCGTGGAACGGCTCAACAGCGCCTGGCTCTGCTGAGCATCGCCACGTTGAAGCCGGGGTCCGGATGCCCCGGTCCGTGTAGGCTTCCCAATCGAAGGTCCGTGAAACGCGGAAAAAGACGAGTGATGGGGGGACGACCCCCAGGTGATACCCCGGCCCTGGGGATACTCCGTACCTGCCCATTTCGCCGATCGTGGCAAAACCGGGAATTATATCACGCTTGGTTTAGGGCTAACTGGAACGGGCCGACGTCCGCCGACGCGATCCTTACCAACATCCAAAGGAGAAAGACATGGCGAAGCCGTGTGAACACCCGCAGGACCTGACCGTGGCCGACTTCCCACCGCCGCGAACGCCTGGGGTCTGTGAGGAGTGCCTGAAAGAAGGCACGCGCTGGGTCGAGCTCCGGGAGTGCCAGGCGTGCGGCCATGTCGGCTGCTGCGACTCCTCGCCCGGCAAGCACGCGACAAGGCACTTCCATGAGGCGGGCCATCCCGTGATGCGATCCGTAATGCCCGGGGCTACGTGGACGTGGTGCTACGTTCACGAGGCGGAGGGGCGCCTCGGGCAGAACGCCTCGGGTTCGTGACGAGCTCGCGTGGCCTGGCGAGCCCCTTTTTTCCATGCTTCAACGATGCGTCGGTCGAGGGGATACTAAAGATACCTGCGAGTGCGGGTGGATTTCCGGGTCGGTGAAGTATGATCCCGAGCCGCTCGAACCTCCGGCGGCAGGCAACCTATTGATTTGTTGCTCGCGCCCCCGGGAAGATCTGGCAATCGACATCTAGAGCTGGTCCGCGACCGTCGCGGGCTGAAGTCCACCTGGGAAATATCGCAGGAGCGAAACAATGGTAGAACCCGACAACCTTCGCTATTCGAAGATAGCGCTCAACAACGGATCCGGCGCGATCCCCTGCGCTCGGCTTTGGCACACTGATTCCCGACCCCGTGGCAACCAGAACCGCGACCAAGGCGGCGCTGGAGGCAGGATTTCGCCAGCTCGACGCCGCTGAACGCTACCGAAATGAAAAAGAGGTCGGCGAGGCGATACAGGAGGTGTTCAAAGCGGGGAAGATCAAGCGGGAGGACGTGTTTATCGCCACGAAGCTCTGGAACAATAATCATCGTCCCGAACGCGTCAAACCCGCCTTCGAGGTCAGCCTCAAGAAACTCCAACTCAACTACGTCGATCTCTATCTCATCCACACGCCCTTTGCCTTCCAACCTGGAGACGAGCAAGACCCGAGGGATGCGAATGGCAATGTGCTTTATGACAAAGGGGTGACGTTGCTGGATACATGGAGGGCGCTCGAGGGCCTGGTGGACGAGGGCAAGTGCAAGGCCATCGGATTATCGGACATCAGCCTGGAACAGACGAGAGAAATCTTTGAAGTCGCGAGGATCAAGCCCGCGGTTGTTCACGTCGAGTCCCATCCGTATCTCCCGCAATGGGACCTTTTGGACTTTTGCAGAAAGAATGGCATCGTGTTGCAAGCGTTCGCGGCGCTAGGGCACAGTAGCGAGCCCAATTTGCTGGAAGACCCTGTCATCACCGCTATCGCCCAGCGAGTCAACAAGACCCCCGCGCAAGTCTTGCTCGCCTGGGCTATCCAGCGCGGCACGGCCCTCCTGACGACGTCGAAGACCCCCAGCCGGATCAAGGAGAACTTTGACGTCTCCACCCTTCCTCAAGACGCCATGCGGGAGATTAGCGAAGGAATCACGTCGCGGGTCAGGTTCAATGCCGTTGTAGAGACCGGAGTTCCCGGGTTCATTCCGAGAGCAAAGGGAGGTTGAGATGGCGATCACTCCCACAGATGAGCGTTCAAGTTTTCAGGCTTGGTCATTCGAGGTGAAATGCTGTCAATATCACGGCACATCATTCTGTGTCGAGCCTCAGCGAGGAGAGTCGAAAATCCCGCAGAAAAACGGGTGTCAGACACGGCAGAGAATCCCGGGCCCGCTGGCGCACTGAGCCGGGCCGCACAGGAAAACGACGCCGTGCCCCTCGAGCGAGGGGCCGAGCTCCCCAGACCACCTATGATAGGAGTGTGTACATGAGAGATCGACGAGTGATGCTCCTCGCGGCGGTCCTGCTCCCAGTCGCCGCGGCCTACGTGCAATGGGCCCTATTCGGCCTGCCGCAGGTGCCCGTCAGTCCCGACGCGGCTCCCGAGGCCGCCACGCCCCACGGCTTCCCGGCGTGGCTCCGGATCACCCATTACATCAATTTCCTGTTCCTCATCGTGCTCGTCCGCAGCGGCCTGCAGATCCTCATGGACCACCCTCGGCTGTACTGGAACGTCCACTGTACGCCCGGCACCGAGTGGCTGCGGCTGACTCCGATCGACGTGCCGAAGGACCGCGTCTGGACGGCCAACGACGACAACCGCTACCTCTCTCCCTGGATCGGCCTGCCCGGCTACCGGTTCACCGTCGGCATGGCCCGGCACTGGCACTTCCTGAGCGTACTGTTCTGGGTGGGCAACGGCCTGGTCTTCGTAGCCCTGCTCTTCGGGACCGGGCAATGGAGGCGGCTGGTGCCGCCCTCCTGGTCGATCGTGCCTGATGCCTGGGCCACCTTCGTCCATTACGCCACGTTCCACATGCCGCCCGAACCGAACGGGTTCTACCGCTACAACGCCCTCCAGCAGTTGTCCTACTTCGCGGTGGTTTTCCTCCTGGCCCCCCTGGCGATCCTGACCGGGCCCTCGATGTCGCCGGCCCTGACCAATCGATTCGCGTGGTATCCGAAGCTGGCCGGCAACCGCCAGATGGGCCGGTCACTCCACTTCCTCATCATGTGCGCCTTCGTCGCCTTCCTCATCGGCCATGTGACCATGGTGGCCCTCACCGGGCTCATGCGGAACATGAACCATATCGTGCTCGGCACAGACGATACCGGCCCGCTCGGGCTGTACCTGGGCCTGGTGGGCCTCGGCGTGGTCGTGGCGCTCAACGCGCTGGCCAACGGGATGTCGTGGTGGTATCCCCGGACCATCCAGCATCTCGCTCGGGCGATCGTCACGCCTGTCATGGAGCTCCTGCTCGATCGCGCCGCTCCGGTCGCGGAGTTCCGCCGTGAGGACATCTCGCCCTACTTCTGGCCGAACGGCAAGGTGCCCACCAGCGACGAATGGAGGACCCTCGCCGCAGATGACTTCAGGGACTACCGCCTCAAGGTCTCCGGACTGGTGGAGAACCCGGTCGAGCTGTCGCTGGACGAGATCCGGGCGATGGGCAAGAAGACCCAGATCACGCTGCACCACTGCATTCAGGGCTGGTCGGGCATCGCCGAGTGGGGCGGGCTTCCCATGGCGGAGTTGATCAAGCTCGTCCGGCCCAACCCGGAGGCGCGGGTGGCCGGGTTCTACTCGTTCGGCGAAGGACATGATGGGGGCCAGTACTACGACTGCCACTCGCTGCAGAACCTCATGCACCCCCACACGTTGCTGGCCTACGAGATGAACGGCGAGCCGCTCAAGACGCTGCACGGGCCGCCCCTGCGGCTGCGGGTCGAGAACCAGCTCGGCTTCAAGATGGTCAAGTGGATCCGGGAAATCGAGTTCGCCGAGAGCCACAAAGCCTTCGGCGAGGGGGAGGGCGGCCAACACGAGGACCAGGGGTACTTTGGCGAGCTGGCCAATATCTGACTCGGCCCGTCAGTAGGCCCCCGGTCGGACGGGAGGCCCCCTCGCTTGCCCGGGGCGATCCATCCCGGGAGCATCAACTTGGGCGGTGTCACCGTTTCAAGCTTTGTTTCTTGTTTTTTCACTTGTCCTTGGGCGGACGTCTCACGGTGCTCGCGCCGAACGAAAACAAAAAACCAAGCTTGAAACCGCGAAGCACCCAGTCGTGAAGTGGGCGGGGGGCGGTGCCGGGGTCGTAGAGGCGGGCGAGGCTCTTGACCGTGCCGGGGGCCAGCCTGAGCATCGTGGCCATGGCTCCTGAGGGGTGGTTGTCACGCCTCAAGGATACCCGCTTTGAGGGGGCGCATGGCGTCCATGCATTCTTTCGGCAGGAGGAGTCACCATGTTCGACCTTGAGCAGGCGATCCGAGAGCGCCATTCGACGCGGCTCTTTTTGCCCCAGCCGGTGCCGCGGGCATTGGTCGAGGAGTCTCTCGTCCTGGCTCAGCACGCGCCGTCGAACTCCGACATCCAGCCGTGGCACGTGGTGTTCGCATCCGGGCCGCCTCGAGACCGGCTCGTCAAGGCCCTTCTCGAGGAGGCCCAGCGTCGACCACCCAACATCCCGCCCCTGCCCGAGGCGTTTCGGCACTATCGCCGCGAGCTGGGCGCCGAAGTCTACGGGGCGATGGGAATCGCCCGCGACGACAAGGCGGGCCATGATGCCGCCGTCTTGCGCAACTGGGAATTCTTCCGCGCCCCGCTGGCCGGCATCGTCTGCATGCACCGGGATCTCGGCCCGGCGGACGCTCTGGGTGTGGGGATGTATCTGCAGACGTTGCTGTTGGCCTTGACCGCACGAGGCGTGGGGACTTGTGTCGAGGTCTCGATTGCGGGGTATCCCGAGATCGTCCGCGCAGCTGGCGATCCCGGCGGAACTATCGATCCTGTGCGGCCTGGCGGTCGGCTACCCCGACCCGGACTTCCCTGCCAATAAGCTGCACATCGGCCGGGACGCCATCGAGAAGAACGTGGTGTTCCTTGACAACTGATCCGGGGGAGAACTCGGACGGACAGCCCTCCCAGCGGAAGGCAGACACCCACTGGCCGCCCCCAACTCCCGGGTGCGCGCAGGACCAGCGGACACCCATCCATGGACAGCAAGAGGCCGCTCAAACCTGGGTGTCCGGCACGCCGCGCGCGGGTGTCTGGCAAACCGCGTGTGGGTGTCTGGCAAACCGCGGAACCGCCACAGGCGGACTTACCGGATTTGCAGATCTCAAAACGGAATGAGGTACACGACAAACCCGAGATCGTAGTAAGTTGATGAAGGCGACATCCAGTGCGCAAAATGGTTTGCTACTTTTTTTATTCAAAAAAAAGTATCCCGAGAACCGCCAATCACTTCCAGCATAGCTTTGCACGGTTTTCGGCTGAGACGCGTTAGAGAAAATCGGAAAAGGCCGCGTATTGATATGTAACTCGTGCGCACGACGCGTGCCGCGATCCGCCGACGAACGGCCGGGCCCTTGAACAGCCACATCAGCAATCGAGCAGCTCCGCTCGAGCAGCATTTCCCAGACCCATCGCTTCGCGGGGTTTGCCGGCGGCCGCTCATCAACGCCGATTTCCGCGGCCGGAAAAATAATCAACCATTTTACGATTGTCAGGGCTAGCGGTAGGTAAACACAACGGGTCGGTTTCCGAGCCAGGGGATCGGAGTCGGCTCACGGTCCAGTACCGCTTCCCGGAGGATCGGATTGTGGCTGCGGCGCTCGAAGGTGACACTGATTCGATCGTTCTGGATCCTTATCGTCCCGCCGGTCTCGACGAAGCGGCGGTAAAGCTGCTTGGGTGCGGCCTTCTTGTAACCCCGGAGCCGTGATGCAAGCCAGCGGTAGCAGCCGTTGGCGATCACGGTCAATGCGACATCGAGGTCGACGTTAAGCCGCACCTCGCTCGCCAGACAATCGAGATGAAAGAAGTTCACGCTGATGCCCAGTCCATCCTCGATGCGGTTGCGACCCGCGTAGCGGATGATCAACTCGCGGGGTGTCTCGTCAAAGTTGTTGGAGAGGAACAGCGTCGGCAGCGTCGCGCCCCAACCCAGAGACGGCGAGCTGGCGGATCGGCCCCTCGTAGCCGCGCAGCTTTGCCATCTCTTCGATGTAGCGTATCTCCTGGTGGCAGCGCTTAGGGGTGTCGATGACCGCCTTCTTCCAATCCGCCTTGGGCCACTGCTGCAGGCGTCGGACGATCTGAGCTCCGCGCCGGCGAATGGTCACGAACTGGATGCCGCGCTGGTTGACGCGAGACATCTCGGCGTAGTCGATCAGCTTGGAATCGAAGTAAAGCCACTGGGGATCGGCGTCGGTGACCGCGTGCCAGAATTCGACGAAACGCATGAGCTCGCCCTTCTGGTCGGCCCGTGCCAGGTTGGCGTTGGAGTAGCACAAACAGCGGCTTTTCTGCTCCAGGGCGAAGAACGTCAACACGCTTGGCCCGGCAATCCCCCTGCGCGGCAGGTAATGCCGATCCAGGCCGGAGGGATCGCCGCGATAGGGGATTGGATGGAAATCCAGCGAGAACCCCGACGCATCGGGGAACATCACCGGGGCCAAGGCTTTGACCCAGCCTTGCAACAGCGTGCGCTGCTGCTCGCGGTGCGTCCGATATGAGTAGTCTGTGGCGAACGTTCTCTTGGGAAGAATGTTCAGGCCCGCGAACAGGCCCATGGCCTCGTCGAAGTTGAAGTCGTTTATGTGACTACGGCGTTCCTTGTCGAGCAGCTTGAGCGACAAGAGCGACAGCAACGCGGACGGCGCCGGGACCATCGCCGAGGCAGGGTATTGCGACTCGGCGACGCAGCGGTCGAAACCGAGCTTGGCCAAGAGGGGCAAAAAGAGAAAGATACCCGCCACGCGCGTCTGGAGTGTCCTCTCCGAGGCGAGACTCAGTTGTCGGCGGTCGGCGACCTCTGGCAGCTCGGGCCCGTCTTTGTCCACGGAGTACCGTTGACCGGGAGGTCGTCCTCGACCGTCGTGCAGAAAAAGGGGGGCGTGACGCCTCGCCGGCGATCAGCACGAAACCGAGACACCACCGACTTCAGCGTGGCGACCTTGTAACTGAACCGCTCGGCCACGCGAACGAGTGGCTCACCGCTCACGAAGATCGCGCGCAGGGCCTCGTAACGCCGTTGGAAGGTTTGTTGAGGCTCGAGAAAGAACTCACGGCAGGGGCGGTCATCCATGACGCCAGCTCCTCAAAGTTGATTATTTTAACGGCCGAAAAGAGCGTTGAGTGTATGCATCGACGCAGCATCATGAAAGGCCACCATGAGACCGCGCGGGGCCGAGGAGCCTGGAAAACACGGACAACGCGCTGTATGCAGTGAGGTACGACCCCGAAAACCGCCGGTGCAGTAGCTCAGCCGGCGAGTGCGAATTCGGCCCCAAAAAAAATCAACCATGCGAATCCAGAACCGCGGAATTCTCCGGGAAATAGGATGCTCGTGGGCTGAAAAGGTTGATTATTTTTCCGGCCGCGGAAATCGGCGATCAATGGTATAGACGGCCTCACAAACCACGCGCTCCCGTGGCTTCCAACGTGCAAAAGAAGGGTGCCTGTCATTCGCTTGTATTCGCCTGTGGGCCGGGTCGCGAATTCAGACCCAAATGAGAGTTCGGACCGGGAAGATCGATGACTGAAGCGGAGATCATCTCGTGGCTGCTGCAGCTCAGATCGCGGCGAACCGGCTGAACAGCCGCAAATCGACTGGCCCGCGCACACCGGTAAGCCGGGCGAGGTCATCTATGAACGTACTCAAGCATGGAAAAGGCGATGGCTCAAAGCGCACCGCTCTTGACCCGTTTGGGTCGGGCGATGGCCAGGACGATCGTTCCGTGCGCACCGACGTGATCGATGCAGACAGCGTGCAGCGGCACCGCGACCACACGATCGCGATCGCCAAAATCGACGAAAATGTGACGAACGAAGCCAATTTCGATGAAACCATTAGGATCATGTAAGCAAAAGAATCGATAGAACTTGCACCAGATTCCGGCGGTCTTTCGGAACTTGACAATGGCCGCTTCGCGGCCATAGAGCAGTAGAGCGGAGAAAGGAGTGAGGAGACCAGATAAGCCGTCGCCCGCTCGGCTGCGGTCTACTGTCCACTTACTACTTTCTTGAACGGAACTGCCATTGCCGCTTCTCGGCAATAGAGCAGTCGTGTCGTCAGACACCGACGAAACCTCCAGCCGGCGTGTACCGGCCTGTGCTACACCGCAATCCTCGACCGGCGCCATTTGCCGAAACGGAAGGCGCACTTTGACGAACCTGGCAAACCAAACGCCACCGAAAGTGTACCGCAACGCATCCGCTGCGCGCAGGAGCCATTGTCAGACCTCCGCGATCGTGCCACAAAGCATTTTACCGCAAAATATTACGTCTTTACGCTGCGCACGCAACGCATGCAACGCATCCGATGACATCTTCATAACTCATAATTCGGGGCCTGGTTCGGGCTTCAAGACACCCAGCAATTTCCGAAGGCTGAGCATTCATGGATGGTCTGCGTGGAATGAATGGGTGCCTGGTTCCGCGCTCGGGGTTCACTGCACAACCTCACGCTTACACGGAATACGTTTCGTCACGATCGCCAAGTCTGACGCGGAGAGCCCGACCGGGTAATGGAAAAGTCGGCTCGCGCCGCGAATTCCGTATAACCCGCATCTCCGTGAAGCTCCAGGTGCCGCACGCTGCCGCACGGGTGCCGCATCAGGCCGCACTGCGGCGCCCACTTCGTTCATCAGAAGTCGCTTGCCGGCAAGGTATTACAACGACCGGGTGCCGCGGGTGCCGCGGGTGCCGCATGCGATGTCATCTTCATAATTCATCATTCGGGGCCAGGTTCAAAGGCTGGTAACGTCGCTTTAGTAGGGCTGGGACCGAAGCGGGTCATCCGAACGGGGACATCGGCGGCGCACGGCGAACGACACCCGTCTCCCACATTCTCAATGAGCAGATCACAACGACGATATCCAAGATTACGACTTACCGCACCGCATCATCTCGAGAGCTTCGCGGGAATGGTTCGCGTTCATCGATCCTTTCGATCTGCGCAAATCGGCGCGATCCGCGGACGAGAACCTCCTGTAGCGTCTATGCCGTGACGACCGAAAGTAGAAGCGTCACACGTAAGTCCTTGTGCCGAAAGGCTGTGACACTGGTGACACTATTTTTGGCCCCAGCACGAGTGCGCCGCAGCTTTGCCTGACCAGCACATGACCGCACGCACGACCCGTCCGATCCGCTGAGACCGACAGAGCGTTTTGGCGAGCGCCGTAAACCAAACGCCGCCGAAAGTGCACCACTGCGCACTCCTACGCACCGCTGCGCACCAGTGCCGCACGCCGACCATCGCGGCCGCGACACAAAGCACTTTGTATCAACATATTACGTTGTTCCGCTGCGCACGCAACGCATGCAACGCATCCGGTGCCGTCTTCACAATTCATCATTCGAGGCATGGTTCAAAAGCTGATAACGTCGGTTTATCACGGCCGCGACCCAAGCGGGTGATTCGAACGGAGACATCGGCGGCAAGTGCGCCGGCGAGCCCTGCCCAAAAATTACTAATGAGCTCCAACAGGCTTTCATTTTCGGTTGCATAAAGCGCCCGCACGAAATAATCCCGAGAACCGGCATGTCGACCAGCAGACGCTGCGGGCAGTTCGCGAGCCCTGCCCAAAAATTACGATTACCCGCCATTTGCGATCATATAAACCGACCTTACGAAAGAATCCCGATAATCGGCCCGTCGCCATGTGTCGAATGCGTGACGGTCCTACAATCGGAGCGTCACACGTAAGTCCTTGTCCCGAAAGGCTGTGACGGTGGTGACGGTGTTTTTGGCCTCAGCGCATGCGCACGCGCTTTGCTTGACCGGCCTGTTCAGGCACCCGCGCCCGAGTGTCGGCTGCGCGAACGAGGCAGGTGCGAATTCAAACCAACGCTTCGCAAGTACTTGCGCAGGTTCAGTGCTTCCGCGGAACGAACCCAAAAAGTGCCAGAAGGTGCCAGATGGTGCCAGGTAGGTCGGGCTTTCTAGCCTGACGGCAGGGTGCCGTGGCCAATCCTCGTCGGGCTGGAAAGCGTGACCTACAACGACGCATTTTGGGAGCAGCCCAAAAGTCACAGTAGGCTGACGCCGCGGTTGAATCTATGTAGAATGAATTGTGTGCATGCTGCCGTTGATCCTGCCGCGTTGAGGCAATAATGCGAACCAGCTCTTGCTGGCTTTTGGCCGTTTGCCTGTCGTCGCTTCTTTCCTTGTGCCCACCCAATCGCGCACAGGCGCAGAGCGCGAGCCAACTGGGCGGGGCGCGGCGGGTTCGGTTTCGTTTGCCGGCGCAGTGCGGCCGTTCCTGGCGAAGTACTGCACGAACTGTCACGGAGCGACCAAGCCGAAGGCCGGGCTCAATCTGGCGTCGTTCACCGATGACCAGTCGGCGCGGGCCAAGCGCAAGGCGTGGGAGCGGGTGCGCGAGTACCTCGAGGGGGGCGTCATGCCTCCCGAGGACAAGCCCCAGCCCGGCCGCGACGAGGTAGACCGTGTCATCGACTGGATCAAGGCGGCCATCAAGCCCGACGACTGCGGGCGCACATTTCGACCCGGGCCGAGTCACCATCCGCCGCCTCAACCGCGCCGAATACAACAACACGATCCGCGACCTGGTCGGCGTCGACTTTCATCCGGCCGACGATTTTCCCTCCGACGACGTCGGCTACGGCTTCGACAACATCGGCGACGTCTTGAGCCTGCCGCCGGTGTTGCTCGAGCGCTACCTCGGGGCGGCCGAGAAAATCAGCGAAGAGGCCATCGTGGCGGGAACTTCGTCGCAGGGCCCGGCGAAGACGTGGAATGCCGACGAGCTCAGCGGCGGGTCGCCTCATGCCGAAGGCTACGCCACCCTTAGTTCCGAAGGCGAGCTCGTGGTCAACTACGCCTTTCCGAGGGAAGGCAACTACGTGATCCGGGTACGGGCGTGTGGAGATCAGGCGGGTCCCGAGCCGGTGCGCATGGCCGTCAGGATCGATGGCAAGGATTTGAAGCGGTTCAATGTGCCCACGCCGGCGGGCAAGTTTCAAGATTATCGCTTCAGCCAGAAGCTGCGCGGTGGGCCACGGCGACTCGCGGTGGCGTTCTTGAACGACTATTACGACCCCAAGAACCCTGATCCGCGGCAGCGCGACCGCAACCTGCACGTGGCGTCAGTGACCGTCGAGGGCCCGCAGTTCGCGCCTGGCGACCCGGTGCCTGATTCGCACCGGCGAATCATCTTCCGCAAGCCCAAGACCAAAGCCGACACGACCGAGGCAGCCCGCGCGGTCCTGGAAAAGTTCGCCAGCCGGGCTTTCCGCCGGCCCGTGACCGCGGCCGAGCTCGCCAGGCTGGTGAAGCTCGTCGAGCTGGCGGTCGCCCAGGGCGACTCGTTCGAGCGCGGAATCCAGGTGGCGATCCAGGCCGTGCTGGTCTCGCCCGAGTTTCTGTTCCGCGTCGAGCTCGACTCTCGCGGCAAGAAGACGGCGGAGCGCACCGGCCAGAACGAGCCGATTCAACTGATCGGCGATTACGAGCTGGCCAGCCGGCTGTCGTACTTCCTCTGGAGCAGCATGCCCGACGACGAGCTGTGGCGGGCGGCCGTGAACGGGTCGATTCGCACGGGCGACGTGCTCGAAAAGCAAGTGCGCCGCATGCTCCACGACCCCAAGGCCCAGGCACTGGTCGACAACTTCGCGGGCCAGTGGCTGCAGTTCCGCAACGTGCGGAGCGCCAGTCCCGATCGCGGCAAGTACCCCGGCTTTGACGAAAAGCTGCGCGACGCCATGATTCGCGAGACCGAGCTCTTCTTCGGGGCGGTGATGCTAGGCGATATGAGCATTCTGGATTTCCTTGATGCCGACTTCACCTACTTGAACGAGCGCCTGGCGCGCCACTACGGGATCGCGGGCGTGCGCGGCGATACGTTTCGCCGGGTGAAGCTCAAGGCCCACGAGCGCGGGGGGCTGCTCACCCAGGCGAGCATCCTGACGGTCACGTCCAACCCCACGCGCACGTCGCCGGTGAAGCGGGGCAGGTGGGTGCTCGAGCAATTGCTGGGCACGCCGCCGCCACCGCCGCCGCCGAACGTTCCGATCCTGGGAGAAGACGCCAAGGTGCTCACGGCGGCGACAGTCAGGGCGCGGATGGAGCAGCATCGCGCCAAGGCAAGCTGCGCGGTGTGCCACAGCAAGCTCGATCCGCTCGGCTTCGGACTCGAGAACTTCGACGCCGTCGGAGGCTGGCGCGATCAGGATGGAGGCGTGACGGTCGACGCGTCGGGCTCGCTGCCCTCGGGCGCGTCGTTCCGCGGGCCGGCCGAGCTCAAGGCGTTCTTGAAGACTCGCACGCACGACTTCGCCCGCTGCCTGACCGAAAAAATGCTGACTTACGCGCTGGGCCGGGGACTCGAGGAATACGACCGGTGCGCCGTCGAGCAGATCGTCAAGAGCCTGGAAGGAAACCACTATCGTTTCTCGTCAGTGGTGACCGGAATCGTCAAGAGCGACCCGTTCCAGAAACGCCGCGAATGAAGTGTTGCCTTTCGCTCCGCGAAAGGCCGGCTTTATTCTTTCCTTTCGCGGAGCGAAAGGCGACTTTTTAGAGGGGAAGGCACGATGAACCAGCACGCACGAATATCGCGGCGAACGATCTTGCGAGGCGCCGGGGCCGCGATCGCGCTGCCGTGGCTCGAGGCGATGGTTCCGAGCTCGGCCTGGGCCCAGCGAACTGGCGCGAGTACGGCCGCGCCCAAGCGGATGGCATTTTTCTACGTGCCCAACGGCATCCACATGGCCGACTGGGTTCCGGGCCAGGTCGGGGCTCGCTTCGACATGCCCCCCACGCTCAAGGCGCTGCGCCTACCGTGATCAACTGACGGTGCTGACCGGCCTGGCCCAGCACAACGCCGAGGCGCTGGGCGACGGGCCCGGCGATCATGCGCGGTCTCTGGCCTGTTTCTTGACGGGCGCCCACCCCTTGAAGACCAATGGGGCGGGCATCCACGTGGGCGTATCGGTCGATCAGGTCGCGGCCCAGAAGCTCGGCCGGCGCACCCGGCTGCCATCGCTCGAGCTGGGCATCGAGCGCGGTGCGCAGTCGGGGAATTGCGACTCGGGCTACAGTTGTGCCTACTCGTCGAACATTTCCTGGAGCAGCGCCAACATGCCGATGGCCAAGGAAATCAATCCGCGGCTGGTCTTCGACCGGCTCTTTGGCGGTGAAACTCGTCATGTCTCGGCCGCCGACCAG
The DNA here is from genome assembly GCA_963830625.1 of uncultured Isosphaeraceae bacterium. GTDB lineage: Bacteria > Planctomycetota > Planctomycetia > Isosphaerales > Isosphaeraceae > CAWHMZ01. The sequence continues at coordinate 111,419 of CAWHMZ010000027.1, forward strand.
AAGAAGACGCAGCTCTATCGCAAGAGCGTCCTCGACTTCGCGCGCGACGACGCCGATCGGCTGCGCGGCCGCGTGAGCAAGAACGACCAGCGGAAGCTCGACGAATACCTGACGGCGATTCGCCAGGTCGAGCAGCAACTGGCCGAAGCCGAGACCGCGTCCGCGCGCCGCCCTGAGCGCGGCGCGCCCCGAGGGAATCCCCGACGACCTGGGCGCACACATCAAGCTGATGTTCGACCTGGTGGCACTCGCCTTCCAGTGCGACGTCACGCGGATCTGCACCTTCATGTACGCCAACGAGGGGAGCAACCGCAATTATCCGTCAATCAACGTGAACGACGGCCACCACGACCTGTCGCACCACGGCGGCGATCACAACAAACACGAAAAGCTCAAGCTCATCAATCGGTTTCACATCGAGCACTTCGCGTATCTACTCGCCAAGCTCAAGTCGATTCGCGAAGGGGAAGCGTCGCTGCTCGACTCGAGCATGATCGTTTACGGCAGCGGCATCAGCGACGGCGACCGCCATAATCACGACGATCTACCGATTCTGCTCGTGGGGAAGGGAGGCGGAACGATTCGTCCCGACCGGCATTTGAAGGTCACGCCGCAGCCGCTCAATAACCTCTACCTCGCGCTGCTCGAGCGCATGGGCGTCTCGCTGAACCGCCTGGGCGACAGCACCGGCGCGCTGGCGGGGCTGTAGCAGGCACGCTCCGAGCGTGAGATTTTTTCGCGGGTACGGGTTGATTTTTCTAGTGATCACGTTATGATACCACGCATCCAGTTGGCTTCTCCGACTTCGGGCTGTCCACGCGTTGCAGGATAAGCGCCATGACGATGCCCCTCTTTCATCCTGATGAGTTGCCCGAGCCTCCTTCTCCCGCCCAAGCTGCCCAGTCGCTGCCGGCGGGCAAGCCGCGCTTGCGGGTCCCGCATCGCGACCAGTCGGTGTTCCGCTGGGCATCCCTCGACGAGTTGCTTGAGGCCGACCATCCGGTACGGATCGTCTGGGCGGCCGTTTGCGCGCTCGATCTGACTTCCTGGCTCAGGGAGATCAAGGCCGTTAAGGGACATGTCGGCCGCGACGCGACCGATCCGCGCTTGCTGGTCGCGCTGTGGGTCTATGCCACTTTGAAGGGAATCGGCAGCGCTCGCGAGCTCGCCCGTCTGTGTGACGACTGCTTGCCGTACCAGTGGCTTTGCGGCGGAGTGAGTGTCAATTACCACATGTTGTCCGACTTCCGCTCGCAAGGCGGCGAGAAGTGGGACGATCTGCTCACGCAAATCGTGGCCGTCCTGTTGGATGCTGGGCTGGTAAAAATGGACCGGGTCGCTCAAGACGGCATGAGGGTACGTGCCAGTGCCGGTAAGAGCTCGTTCCGGCGCCGCGGGCGACTGGAAGAGTGTCTGGACGAGGCGCGTCAGCAGGTCGAGACGCTCAAGCAACTTGCTGAGGAGGACACCGAAGAACTCACGCGACGGCAGCGTGCCGCGCGCGAGCGTGCCGCCCGTGAGCGTCAGGAGCGAATCGAAGAGGCGATGCGTCAGCGGGACGAACTGCAAAAGCAGCGCGAAGACTCGGCGAAGAAGAGCGGCCGCAAGGTGGATGAGGCGCGCGCTTCGACCACCGATCCGGAAGCACGGAACATGAAGTTCGCTAATGGCGGATACGGGCCGGGATATAACGTTCAATTCTCGACCGATACCGAAAGCGGCGTGATCGTCGGTGTAGAGGTGACGAACGCCGGGACGGATGCGGAGGAACTCCCCCCCATGCTCGATCAGTTGAACGAGCGCTACGACCGCATGCCGGCTGAGGCACTCGTCGATGGCGGGTTCGCGACCGTGGACACTATCGACCAGGCCGCCGAGCGTGGCGTTACGGTGTACGCCCCGATCAAAGACGAGGAGAAGCAACGGGCAACGGGGAAAGATCCCCATGCGCCCAAGAAAGGGGACAGCGAACCAGTTGCCCAGTGGCGAAGTCGAATGGGAACGGCGGACGCGAAGCTGATCTACCGGCTGCGCTGCCAGACGGCGGAGTGGGTCAACGCGCAATGCCGCAACCGCGGATTCTGGCACATGCCGGTACGCGGTCAGCCGCGCTGTCGCATTGTCGCATTGCTGTTTGCAATTGCCCATAACTTGGTCGTCGCGGAGAGGCTGCGCCCAGTGATGGCCTAGAAGCCGGTCCGAGCCAGACTCTGCGAAAAGTGGTCAAAGTGGGAAGACTAATTTGCGATAATCATAAACTTTTTTGACAATCGGTTCAGGTCGTTGGTCCTGAATGAGCCACCGCGGGCCGAACCACAACCGGGTCGGTGCGGAGCCGACGATCCGCAAATCCACGAAAATCTCACGGCCTCTCCGCGTGCCGTAGCCGACTGTTGCCAAAGTAGCCCCCAGCGACGCTCAGCCACGGCAAGCAGAGCGTGCCTGCTACGCCGGCGGCTTCGCCGCGCTTGGGTGATTGTCGCGATCATCGCTGACGTCCAACCCGACCGCGCGCATCAGCGCCAGGGCGTTGCTGTGCTGGACGACACCCGGGCGCATGCGATAATCGAACAGCATCTTGCCGTCCTCGAGCCGGTCTTCGAAGTGGACGTTGACGACCGTGGGGCGCGAGGTTGTCGGCGATCTGGGCCAGGGCCAGGTCGTGCGTGGTGACCAGGCCGATCGCGCCGCGGTCGATCAGGCCGCGGACGACCGCCTCGGCGCCGACGCAGCGATCGTGCGAGTTGGTGCCGTGGAACAGCTCGTCGAACAGGAACAAGAGCGGCAGCGGCCCGCGCGCGAGGTCGACCAGCTGGCGCACGCGGGTGATCTCGGCGTAGAACCGCGATCGGCCGGCCTGAAGCGAATCCTGGATGCGGAGCGTCGCGCCCGACCGCCAGCGGCGTGAGCCGCAGCCGCGCCGGCACGCACCGGCGCTCCGGCCAGGGCGAGCACGGCGTTGACGCCCACGGTGCGCAACAGCGTGCTCTTGCCCGACATGTTCGAGCCGCTCACGATCAGGACCTGCGTCGGCTCGCCGAGCGCGACGTCGTTGCGGACGCAGGCATCGCCGGCGGATCAGCGGGTGGCCGATCGCTTCGGCCTTGAAGCATGCGGGGCCCTCGGCCAGCTCGGGAAACGGGTCGGCCGGGTTCTCGGCGGCGTACGCCGCCAGGCGCACAGAGGGCCTCGAACTCGCCGATCGCCTCGAGCCAGTCGGCCGATCCTCCGGCCCGAGCCGGCTCCGCCAGGCGTCGATCCGCACGGCGAGCTGGATCGTCCAGAGCCAGAGGACCGCCAGCGGCATGAAGAGCTGGTTCCGCTGGTAGTCGAGCACGCTGCAGCAGCCGGGCCAGCCGGCGGATCTGCTTCGAGGCGGGCAGTCCATCGGTCTCGAGCGACTTTCACCAGCCGCCGCAGGAGCGGCGCCTGGAACGGTTCGCGTTCCAGCCGGCGCAGCAGCTCCGAGAGCAAGACGAGGTCGTGGGTCCGCCGATCGACGGCCGCCAGCACGGCTGCGCACCCGCCCGGCGAGCATGCCGGGCGAACATGCCGTCGACCAGCAATGACGGCCAGCAGCGGGAAGAGGCCCGTATTCGAAGAACGCCCAGCCGACGAGGGCCGCGGTGCCGAGCACGCCCAGGATGGTCGCGATGAGCAGGAACCATCTTGCCGGGAAACGCCCGATGGCTCGTGCCCCAGCGCGGCCAGGGCCGCCGGATCGATCGCCGCGCGGATCTCGACGCCCAGAAGCTCGAGGTCCTCGCGCAGGTCGAGCCGGGGACGCAGCTCGCAAGACCGCCTCGTGCCGCTGCCGGATCTCGCGGGATCGGCCGGCGCGAGCAGCCAGCGGGCCAGCGTCTCTTCGCCGGCCCGCGTGCGGGCCGTGCACAGCCGCTCGAAGAGCGAGCCCTCGCCGAAGAGGTCGAGGTCGGCCGCGTACGGGTGCTCGAGGTCGAGGAATTCGAGCCCGGTCACGCCCGGTCCGGCCCACCGGCCCTCCAGCCGCGCCAGTCCCTTGGAATAAAAGTCGACGGCCCGCCGGGCCCGATCGCCGGCCCGTCGGATCGGCTCGTGCGACAGGGCCAGCGCGACGAAAACGGCCGCCGGAACGGCGAGCCACCAGGGGCTCGACGCGGCCCGCGGTAAGATCAAACAGGGCCAGGGCAATGCACCGACGGCAAAGACGACGAGCCGAGCGTCGGCGACCCGTCGGTCGCGCCGTCGTCCAGCGCTCGAGCTGCCGCGCGGCTTGCCAGCCTGCTCGTATAGACACTGCGGATCTCTTGCGCAGGGCTCCCGCTGGTTTGTCGATCGTTTGCCGCCACGCCGTGCCCGCCCCTGAAGAATCGCCGGCATTTCCCGCTAGCCGAACACCAGATTGTTCTCACGGCACCGCAACCCGCCGCGGCGAGCGAGTTTCGGGGCCGGCCGCGAGTCCAGTTGTCGCACCAGCCGTGCTCCGGCTAGAATCATTCGGTCGTTTGCTGCACCCACTTGCCCTTGGCCGCGGTACGGAGCTCGAGGTTCTCGTGTCGACGACGAAACGCTCCTCAAGCAGACGCCGCTCTTCGACTGGCACCAGGCCCACGGCGGCCGGCTGGTCGAGTTCGGCGGCTGGTCGATGCCGGTCCAGTACACGACCATCGTCGACGAGCACACCGCGGTCCGCGAGCGAGTCGGGCTGTTCGACATCAGCCACATGGGCCGGCTTGACCTTCGACGGTCCCGGCGTGCTCGACTGGCTCGAGCGGGTCACGACCAATCACGTCGCCAAGCTGGCCGATCTCCAGATCCAGTACAGCCTGCTGGCCAACGAACAGCGGCGGCGTGATCGACGACATCCTGGTCTATCGCCAGCCGTTTGCCTATATCGTCGTGTGCAACGCCTCGAATCGCGAGCGCGTCAGTGGCCCAGCTCGAGCGGCTGCGGGCGGGCGCCGACGGCAATTTCGTCGATCGGACCCTCGATACCGCCATGATCGCCGTGCAGGGCCCGCGGGCGCTCGAGACGCTCCAGCCGCTCTTCGACCAGCCGCTCGAGCCGGTGCGCTACTATCATTTCACGATGGGCCGGCTCCTGGGCAGCGTGAACGCGGTGGTCAGCCGGACCGGCTACACCGGCGAGGACGGATTCGAGCTGATCGTCGGCGCCAGAGCCGCGGTCGACGTCTGGAACGCGCTGCTCGAGTCGGGCAAGCCTCACGGGATCGTGCCGTGCGGTCTGGGTGCGCGCGACACGCTGCGGCTCGAGGCGGCGATGCCGCTCTACGGCCACGAGCTCACCGAGTCGATCGACCCGTTCTCGGCGGGAGTGGGCTGGGCCGTCAAGCTCGACAAGGGCGACTTCGTGGGACGCGACGCGCTCTGAAAGCGCTGAAGGCCAGCCGCCCGGCGGACGCGCATCGGCCTGCAGCTCGACGGCAAGCGGATCGCCCGGCAAGGCGCGGCCGTGTTCTCGGGCGACCGACGCGGTCGGCGAGGTGACCTCGGGCACGTTTTCGCCGACCCTGCAGGTGAGCCTGGCGATGGCTCTGGTCGAGCCCGCCGCGGCCGCGACCGGCGACGCGCTGGCCGTCGACGTCCGCGGACACCGCGAGCCGGCCCGGGTCGTCAAGCTTCCGTTCTACAAGCGGCCGCACCCCGCGGCCGCGACCAGTTGAGATGTCGCTACCCATCGATTGCAGACTCCGCATTCGATCTCGACTCGACGACCAAGGCAAGGACTTCGATTCATGGATCTGAAGACGCTGCGTTACGCCCCGACCCACGAGTGGGTCTTCATCGAGGGCAGCCGTCGCGACGGTCGGGATCACCAAGTTCGCCGTCGATCAGTTGACCGACCTGATCATGATCGAGCTGCCCGCGGTCGGAACGCGGCTCACGGCCGGCAAGACGCTTCGGCGAGATCGAGAGCGTCAAGGCCGTGAGCGACCTGTACGCCCCGATCGGCGGGCGAGGTGGTCGAGGTCAACTCCGCCGTCGCGGACAACGTCCAGCTCCTCGCGGAAGACCCCTACGACAAGGGCTGGCTGATCAAGCTCAAGGTCGACCAGCCGGTCGACACTTCGGGCTTGCTGGATCTCGACGCCTACGAGCAGAAAGTGGCCGAAGACGCGCATTGAGCCTCGGCACGGCGACTGTCCGAGTCGCGACGGTCGCCGGCCGACGGTCGGCTCGACTGCGCACGTTCTGCATCACGAATCGATTGCGCCACTGGCTGGAACGGGAATCGAACCACTCATGGCGTATATCGCGAACACGCCCGACGACATCACGGATGATGCTGAGCGCGATCGGGCTCGACACGCTCGATCAGCTCTTCGACGCGATTCCGCCCGAGCTTCGGCTCAAGCGCGCGCTGCGGCGTCCGCCCGCGCTCTCCGAGCTCGAGCTCACCGACCAGATCGGCGCGATGCTGGCGCAGGAACCAGGGGGCCGACCAGCAGGGTCTGCTTCCTGGGCGGCGGCAGCTACGACCATTTCATCCCGGCCGTCGTCGACAACCTGGCCGTCGCGCGGCGAGTTTTACACGGCCTACACTCCCTACCAGGCCGAGGCCAGCCAGGGAACACTCCAGGCGACGTTCGAGTACCAGACGCTGATGACCCAGCTGACCGGCCTGGACGTCTCCAACGCCAGCCTCTACGACGGCGGCTCGGCGACGGCCGAGGCCGATGCTGATGGCGCTGGCGATCACCAGGCGGTTCGGCCAGGTCGTCGTCGCCGAGATCGTCCATCCCGAGTATCGCCAGGTCTCGGCGACGTTCCTCGACCACCTCGAGCCCAAGCTGGTGACCGTGCCCGCGACCGAGCGGCCAGGTCACGCGCCGAGTCGATCGCCGCGGCGGTCGACCGATCAGACGGCCGCCGTGGTGTGCAGTACCCCAATTTCTTCGGCCAGCTCGAGGACGTGCGAGCGATCGTCGCGGCGGCCCACGCCAAGGGCGCGCTGGCGATCGTGAGCGTCGATCCGATCAGCCTGGGGCTACTCAAGCGGCCCGGCGACTACGGGGCCGACATCGTCGTGGCCGAAGGGCCAGTCGCTGGGCAATCCGCTGTCGTTCGGCGGGCCCTACCTGGGGATCATGGCCTGCCGCGAGGAGTACGTCCGCAAGATGCCGGGCCGGATCGTCGGCGAGACGACCGATCGCAACGGCAAGCGGTGCTGGGTGCTCACGCTCCAGACCCGCGAGCAGCACATCCGGCGCGAGAAGGCGACCTCCAACATCTGCACCAACCAGGGCTTGCTGGCACTGCGGGCGAGCATCTACCTGGCCGTGATGGGCCCGCACGGGCTTGCGGCAGGCGGCCGAGCTCTCGACCCGCAAGGCCCACTACGCGGCCGAGCGGCTGGCGGCCGTGCCCGGCCTCTCGCTGGCCTTTCCCGGCCCGTTCTTCAAGGAGTTCGTCGTGCGGTCGGACGCACGACCCGCAAGGCGGTGCTCGCGGAGGTCGGCCGGCTGGGCTACCACGGCGGAATCGACCTCGGCCGCTGGTATCCCGACCTCGCCGACTGCATCCTGATCGCCGTGACCGAGAAACGCACCAAGGCCGAGATCGACGGCCTGGCCGACGCGTATCGCGAGGCCCTGGAGCAAGCATCGGCATGAACGCGGTCAATCACTCGATCTGGCTGCTCATTTCGGTAACCCGTAGGCTGCCAGGCAGACGGCCATCACCAACCAGCGAGATTCATGTACAAACTTGATCCACCTCCGTCTGCTCTTCGAGTCCAGCCGCCCCGGCCGCGCCACGGCGATCTTGCCCGCCGCCGGACGTGCCCGACCGGCCGCTTGTCGGCGCTCGATTCCCGACGCGCACCGCGCGGCCGCGCCGCCCCCGCTGCCGGAGCTGGGCGAGCTCGACGTCGTGCGGCACTACACGAATCTGTCGGCGCTCAACATGTCGATCGACTCCAACTTCTATCCGCTCGGCTCGTGCACGATGAAGTACAACCCCAAGCGGAACGAGCGGCTGGCGGCGCTGCCCGGGCTTCGGCGCCAGCATCCGTATCAGGACGAGAGCACGCTGCAGGGCCTGCTGGCGATCCTGTTCGAGCTGCAGGAGATCCTGGCCGAGATCGCCGGCTTGCACGCCGTCAGCCTGCAGCCGGCGGCCGGTGCGCAGGGAGAGCTGACGGCGCTCTTGGTCGCCGCGGCTTATTTCCGCGACCGGGGCGAGCAGCGCACCCAGGTCTTGATTCCCGACAGCGCGCACGGCACCAATCCCGCCTCGGCCCACCTGGCCGGGCTTCGAGGCCGTCACGATCAAGAGCGACAGCCGCGGCCTGGTCGACCTCGACGACTTCAAGGCCAAGCTGAGCGACCAGACGGCCGTGTTCATGATCACCAACCCCAACACGGTCGGGCCTCTTCGACCCGCAGATCGGCGAGATCGCCCGGCTGCTTCACGACCGCGGGGCCCTGCTCTATCTCGACGGTGCCAACATGAACGCGATCCTCGGCATCGTCCGGCCGGGCGACATGGGGGTCGACCTGATGCACTACAACCCGCACAAGACCTTCTCCGGCCCGCACGGCGGCGGCGGCCCCGGCGCCGGCCCGATCGCCGTCCGCGGCCACCTGGCCCCCTTCCTGCCCGCCCCGCTGGTCGCTCGCGACGCAGGACGGCATCGTTTCGCCTCGACCACGATCGGCCCAAGTCGATCGGCCGCGTGCGGTCGTTCTTCGGCAACACCGGCGTGCTTGTTCCGCGCCTACTGCTACATCCGCAGCCAGGGGCCCGACGGACTGAAGCGCATCGCCCAGAACGCCGTCCTGAACGCCAACTATCTGATGTCTCTGGTCAAGGACGTCTACCCGGTCCCCTACGGCGGCCGCTGCATGCACGAGTTCGTCGCCTCGGCCCGCTCGCTCGCCAAGGACCGCGGCATCCGGGCCATGGACATCGCCAAGCGGCTGATCGACTTCAACTTCCATGCGCCGACGGTCTATTTCCCGCTGATCGTCCCCGAGGCCCTGATGATCGAGCCGACCGAGACCGAGAGCCGCGAGACGCTCGAGGCGTTCGCCAAGGTGCTGCTGCGCCATCGCCGCGCGAAGACCCGGAGTTCCTCCACGACGCCCCGCACACGACGCCGATCAGCCGGCCCGACGAGGTCAAGGCCGCCAAGACGCCCGTCCTCAAGTGGACTCCCCGGTGAGTCGGGATCCGACTGTGCCGGCGGGACGGCGTCGGCATGACGTATGCTCAATTTCCCATGAGATGGCGGCACCGCTCAGACAAATGTCGAATTCCGGTGCTTGACCGGCGGCACTGCGATCGGGACGATTGAAAGATGGCAGGGCTTTGGGGAACTGGTCGGTATCGAACGTAGCAGGGGCGTCGAGTCACTCGTCTTACGCGCGGGCCGGAGCACTACGCGATGAGTCGAGACCAGACGGATTGACGATCCGCCGAAGCCAGGCCGAGCGCGACCCGGTGGCGGCGAAACGCGGCGAAGCCGTCGCCGGCCGGCGACGGCGAGGAGTACTCGACGTTTCGGCCCAATCCGGCCGCGGCCGCGCGGGCGACAAAGCCGCGCAAGGTGCCAAGAATCGAGCGCCCTACGAAACCGCTCGCCGCCAAGTTCGAGGCGCCGGACGCGCGGGCCGACCTGGTGGGAGCGAATCTTCTTCGGCCGCGTCAGCACGGGTCAGCTCGCCCAGTTCTGCCGCCAGTTTGCCGCGTATCTGCACGCGGGCGTCGATTTCATCACGTGCACTTGTCCAGCCTGGAGCGCCAGTTCAGCGGGACCGCGCTGGGGCCGATCCTGGCCGCGATGCAGCGTGCGCATCCGCCGCGGCTCGACGCTCGAGGAGGCGATGGCGCAGCGAGCCGCAGGCCTTCGGCCCGATGTTCCTCAGCATGATCAAGGTCGCCGAGGCGCGCGGCGGCGTGCCCGAGACGCTGAAGATGCTCGCCCACCACTACGAGGCCCGCCAGCGGCTGATCCGCCAGGCGCGCTCGGCCATGATCTATCCCGGTCATCGTGCATCATCGATCGCGTCGGGCGTCGTCGCGCTTGATCTCGATTTTCCTGCTGCCGCAGTTCGCGGCGACTCTTGCGAGAAGACATCCGCGGCAACAAGCCGTTGCCGCTGCCCAGCCAGCTCCTCATGGCCTTCAGCGCCTTCGTGCACTATGGATCGGCTGGTGGCTGATTCCCGTTGCTCGATGATCGGCACGCCGTTTCTCCTGATCTACCTGTACAAGACCGCCGCCGGCAAGGCGATCATGGATCGGATCGTGCTCGATGATCCCGGTGTTCGGCTCGCTCTGCCGCATGCTCGACACCACGCGGTTCGCCCGGACGCTTTCGGTCTTGCTCGATGCCGGCGTCGACGTCGGCAGCTCGATCGACCTGACCGCCGACGTGCTGCGGATGAGCCCGATCCGCGAGGCCGTCCGTTCGGCGCGGCAGCAAGATCATCGCCGGCAAGGAGCTGAGCGCGATCCTCGACCGCACGCCGCCAGTTCACTCCCGACGTGATCGCCGTCATCGCCTCGGGCGAAGAGACCGGCAAGCTGCCCGAGAGCCTCGCCCACCTGGCCGACGACTACGACGAGCAGAGTCTCGGTCATGGTCGCGAACCTCGGGCACCTGGTCCAGCCGCTCGTGATCGTGGTCCTGGGGCGATCGTCCTCTTCATCATCCTGGCCGTCTTCCTGCCGATCATCCAGATGATCACCAGCCTGGCGTCGCCGGGATGATGAGGTTAGGCTGTGCCAGAACTCCCGACGCCCCGACCAGAAGGCCGACGACAACGCAGGCGAGAGCAGAGAACCCCATGACCAGCGCCACGCCCCACGACTGCGCCGCCCGGCCGGTCCAGAGCGCACCCAAGGGGACCGATCCGGAGTAGACGATCATCCAGATTCCCATGATCCGGCCGCGCAGCTGGTCGGGCGCGGCGAGCTGAATCAGGGTCATCGACGACGAGTAAAAGAGTACGGCGCCGAAGCCGGCGCCGACGAGGCAAACCGACGCGGCGGCGAGCCGTGCTCCGCTGGACGAGTGCCTGGCCGGCAGCACAGCCCGGCAGGAGCGCCGCGCACGCCATCGACGCTCCGAAAATCACCATGCCCGCGATCGTCAACCGCTCCTTGCGGCGCAGTCCGCCGAGCGAGGCCACGACGAACGCACCCACGGTCGCGCCGATGCCGCCGCAGGCCAGGAGCACGCTGTACCCGCCGACCCCGGTCTGCACGACCCGGCGCGCGTACGCCGGCACCATCGCCTCGTAGCCCATGCCGACGACGCCGAAGAACGTCACCAGCGCGAACTGGGCGAAGATTCTGCCGGTCGGTGCGCAGATAGCCTAGGCCGCCCAGCAGCTCGTTCGCACGAGAACGGCTCGCTGCGCGGAGGGCGCGGGCGCGTGGCGAGCCGGATCGAGAGCACCGCCGCGATCGCCGCCAGGTAACTGACTCCGTTCAAGGCGAAGCAGCCCGCTGCCCCGAACAGCGGTCAGGCAAACGCCTGCCAGCGCCGGCCCCAGCACGCGGGTCGCGTTGAACAGCCCCGAATTGAGGGCGATCGCGTTCGAGAGATTCTCCGGCCCGACGAGCTCGTAGAAGAAGACCTGCCGGCTGGGCAGCTCAAACGTAACGCAGATCCGCGCCAGGGCCAGGATGACCGCCATCTGCCAGATCTGAACCACATCGAGGCCGACCAGAAGCGCCAAGAAGAAGCGCCAGCACCATCTGGCCGCATTCCATGAGCACGATCATTCGCAAGGGTGCGATCCGGTCGGCCAGCGCCCCGGCATAGAGCCCGACGACGACGCCCGGCAAGAGCGACGCGACCTCGACAATGCCGAGCATGAACTCGGAATGCGTCTGGTCGTAGACCAGCCAGCGCACGGCCGCTCCTTGGAGCCAGGTCCCGACCAGGCTGATCCCCTGTCCCATGAAATACCGGCGAAATCCCGGATGTCGCAGGCGCGGCGAAGTGTCCGCGACCGGACCGGGCGACGATTGCTCGAATACGGTGCCGACCCGGCCATCAGAGCACCGGTCCTGACCGGACTTGAGGCTCGTCGGCTCGCGCTGCCGATGGCACTGGGTTGTCAGCCGGTATCTCGACCAAATTGTTTTGCCAACCCAGCCGCGCAGACAGCCAGTAGACGACTGCCGAGGCGACGAAACCAATGAGCGAAGCCGGTACGAACGAAACGGGGAGCGAGCGGTCGTGCGCCATCGCCAACTCGGCCGCGAGAGCGATTCCGACTCCGGCTACCCACGCCGCAACTCCGGCCGGGTTCATTCCCACCCGGATACCGGTCCAGCGGCCGCGCCGGCAGAGCCAGTCGCCGGTGAGTGCGCCGACGGCCGGGGCGAAGATGTCGCCCGTCAAGCAGAAGATCAGGTTCAGACGGCCGATGGCCGAGGTTGCAATCAGTCCAAACGCCGCCGCACCTCCAAGCCACGTCGAGCGCCGACAGGCGCAGACGCGGCCAGTGGGTCGACAAGACACGGCTGTAGGTATACGCGGCGTAGACCGCTGGCGCGAGCGACGCCAAGCCGAAGAGGACCAGGATCGCGCCTGCCGAAATTCCGCCGATTCCATGGAAGACCGCCCAGCGAAACGAGAGATAAGGGGCCAGCTCGACGCCGGCGACGCTCGCAACCCCCTCGGTCCCCAACCGTGCGGTCGCGCCCGCGACGACCAGCAGCGACAGAAAGGCAGTGAGAGAGCCCGCCAAGACGATTCCAGCAAGCCCCCCAATCGCGACGTCGCGTGAGCTTCGCGCCGCGTGCCCCCAATCGACGGAGAGGAAGCCCGCCAGGGCGAAGTAGCTGAAAATGACCGGTAACGCACCGGGCTCGCCGCCCGGCGCCGGCGCCGCGTTCTGCGCGACCATCACGCCGTCCTCGGTCGGACGCCAACCCACCCCGCCAACCGACCACGCCGCGGTCGCCAAGAGGAGCAGCAACGCCACGGGCGCGAAGACTCGCATCAAACCCGCAACGACCTTGGTTAGCCGCATCAAGTTTGCGGTGCCCGTGATGAAGATCCAGAACAGCGCCGTGCACAGATAGACCGGGCTTCTGACGGCCAGCGGTCCGATCGCCGAATCGGTCAGGCTGGACGGCGCCGACCAGACCGCCCGCGCGCAAGCCGAGAAAGGTCGATGCCAGTGCGTAATCGAGGGCCACCGCATACCAGACGACGTTTGCGGCACCTACGGCCATCCCCGCGATCCACTCCGAACCAAGGGTTCCAAAGGTCGACGCCGCGACCAGGGGCAACCGCCGCCCGGTGCGCAACCCCCACGTCGCGGGCAGAAGATACAACAAGCCGAAACACAAGAAGGGCGCAGCCACGGCCGCTGCGACCAAGGCGACGAGGTTGTGTCGCGGCAAGTCTCCGATCCAGAGCTGATCGAAGAATGCGGCCCAGACGAAGATCCCGAGATACGCCGAGCCAATCGATGCGTACCACGGCCTCGGGGCCACGGGCGCGGTCTCGAGATCGGTCCGCACGATCGGAGGCAGCGAGACAGAAAGGTGCGCCAGCTCTTTCGGTCGGTCGGTCAAGGGAATGAGCCGCCAAGATTCAGTTCTGCAATCGACGTCAACCGTGACTGGCCGGCCGGATCGGTCATTGCAATTGCCAGACGTTCGGCCACCGGCCGCGCACTGTCCCTAAAAATCCGAAGCCAGCTCGGCCTCGGTGAACTCCTTCGGCTTGCCCGTCAGCTCTTCGGGCTTGTAGCCCCCCTTCAAGCGGTCGGAGATGGCGATCGCGGCGAAGATGACGAACGAGCACGACCGGGATCGCCGAAACCTTGCGGAACGCTTGCCGCGCTCCGGCGATCTCGGCCGCGTCGACCACCGCGGGCCGGTCCTTCGCGTACTACCTTGAGCTTGTCGGCGTCGAGCTTGTCGCCGTCGACGAACACCTGCGGACGAACGTCGGCCGGCAGCGCGTTCAAGCGTGCCGTTGTCGTAGATGCTGCCCATCACCGGCAGGATCATGGCGACCGCGAGGTTACCGACACAACCCATCAGCCCCAGCAAGGAACGCCCCTCCCTTGGGAAACCGCTCGGCGGTCACGCCCAGCATGGTCGGCCAGAAGTAGACGATTCCCAGGCCGTAGATCGTCGCGTACGCAAACGCGGTGAACGTGCTGTCGGCAAAGCTCAGGAGATAGAGCCCGATCGCCGTCAGGACGGCCGAGCCGGTCAGCATCCCGACCGGCGACAGCCGGTGGGCGATCGGCCCGGCGAAATGCCGGAGCAGGAACATCATGAAGCTCGTGTACATGAGAATCCATGTTCCGCTGATCTTCGACGTCTTCGTGATCACCGAGTTCTGCCATTGCTGCGGCCCGAGCTCGACCGACGCGGTCATGAGCATGCAAACGGCCCAGAGCAGGAACATCGGCCGCAGGGCTTCGGCATACATCGCCTTGCGACGAGATGCCGGCCTCGACTCGCTCGGTCACCGGGAACTTCTCGAACAGGAACAGCGCGCCGTAGATCAACGTCGGAATGAAGACGAGGGCCGCCTTGACCTGCCAGCCGAGGAGCGTCTTGGCTGGATCGACCGCCGTCTCGCCGCCGGCGCCCGCGAACGTGGCGATGCCGTCGTCGGGCAAGCCCATGACGTTGTTGATCACGATCGACGCCAGAAACCCGCCGATCAAGAGGCCCCCGGGCCACCAGGCGTGGAGCACGTTGAGCATGTGGGTCTTTTCCCTGGCGTAGATCGTGGTCGTCAGCGGGTTGATGCCGATCTCGACGAACCCATTGGCCGAGCCGACCAGGAACATCGCCGCCCAGAGGACGTAGAATGCCAATGACGAGTTGCCGGCCGGCACGATGTAAGGTGAGCCGACCGTCAGGACGCTGCCGCCCAGATGACACAGGAACGCCAGACCGAGCATCCGCTTCATGCCGAGTGCGTCGCAGATCGGGGCACCGACGAACATCGAGATCGCCATGCCGAGAAACGCCGCGCCGGCGATCGCGCCGCGGCTCGCCTGGTTCAAGTCGAATGTCGACCCGAGCGCCGGCAGGATGTCGCCGCGGGTCACGAACGAGAATGCCGAAGCAACCAGGGCGATGCAGCTCGCCACGAACAGTCGACGCGGATTCATGCGCTCGGTCTCCGATCCAATTCGTTCGCTGCCGCGCGGGGAGAGAGCTGGTACGCAGAGCGGAATTGTTTTTAGATAACCGAGCGGGCGCGACTTTGCCAGGGGGCAGTCGCCTCGCCAGCTGCACGTCCGGTGCGCGGCATAAGCATCGAGCGGCGCTCGTTGCGCGATGTTCCGGAGCGTCAGTGGCGTGCGACGTTTCTTACGCTACGCCTGGGCTTCGCCCGACGACGCTGGTCGGGCTGATCGCCGGCGCGCTGACCCTTTGCTCGGGCGGCAAGGTGCAGTGCCGGCGGGGAGCTCTCGAGTTCTACGGCGGCTTGTCGCTCTGGCTTGCCGACGCGATCGGCTTCGGGGCCATGACGCTGGGGCACGTCGATCATCGGCCGCGACCCCTGGACGCTTCACTTCTTGCCGCGATCACGAACAGGCCCACGTGCGCCAGGTCGAGCGCTGGGGCGCCGCGTTCATCCCGGCGTACCTCTTCGCCAGTCTCTTGGCATGGTGGCGCGGGGGGCATTACTATCGCGACAACTGGTTCGAGCGCGATGCCCGCCGCGCAACTGGCGAGCTCGATTGATTCTGTGCCGCTCTCTGATCCTTCATTCCGCGACTTTGCCCCAAGGAACCAGACCCTCGATGCACCAAGCCGCCCACGTCGAGCGTCACTTCACCGCCAGCGAGCTCGTTCGCGACATCGTGATCGGCATGTCCGACGGCCTGACCGTGCCGTTCGCCTTGGCCGCGGGCCTGTCAGGGACGAACGTAGCGACCAGCCTGGTCGTCACGGCGGGCCTGGCCGAGGTCGCGGCCGGCTCGATCGCGATGGGACTGGGCGGTTACCTCGCCGCCAGGAGCGACGCCGAGCACTACGCCAGCGAGAAGCGCCGCGAGGAGCTCGAAGTCGTTAACCTGCCCGATCGCGAGCGTGACGAAGTGGCCGACGTCTTTCGCGAATACGGCCTGGGAGATCAAGAGATCGAGCCGATCCTGCAACGCGTTTCAGAAAAATCATCCGGCATGGGTCGATTTCATGATGCGGTTCGAGCTCGGGCTCGAAGAGCCCGACCCTCGCCGGGCGCTCCGCAGTGCGGCAGCCATCGCGATCGCGTACATCGCCGGCGGCCTGATTCCGCTGGCACCCTACATGATGGTCGCGCAGACACACGAGGGCCTCAGGCTATCGATCGCTGTCACCGTCGCCGCGCTCGCCGTCTTCGGCTAGATCAAGGGGCACTTCACCGGCACCCATCCGGGCCGAAGCGCGTTCCAGACAACTTTGATCGGCGGCGCTCGCCGCCGCGGCGGCGTTCCTGATCGCGCGGGTCTTCTCGTAATCGCCACACTCGCCGCGGCAAACCGCGCGGCGCCAGGTTAGTTGCCCAGCAAGCTGCTGATCAAGCCGGGCGGCTTGGTGCCGGGAACGACCACGCGGTCGCCGGGAAAGATCTGATAGTTGGTGACGGTGTCGCCTCGGTCTCTGATCCCGCACCAGTCGATCTTGTAGACTTCATCCGGCCCGCCCAGGGGATGCGGGCGCACCAGGTAGGCCTTCTCGGGCACGCTGTACGACCGCAGGCCCGCGAGCAAGATCGCGTCGAGCACCGTTTCGCTGCCCGTCGACTTGAATCGCCCCTGCGTCGTCACCGACCCGATCACGTAATAGTACTTGCTCTGCCCGTTCGCCAATCGCACCGACACGCGGTACGGCTGGCTTGGCTTCGCGTTAGTTGCGCGCATGGTCGTTGAGCTGCGCTGCAATGCGCTCTTCGGCTTCCGCCAGCGTCAGGCCGTAGACGTAGACGTCACCCGCCAGACCCAGGTCGACAAAACCGTCGGCCTGGACCACGACCGTTGCCTGGTTCCAGTCGGGAATCGGCGGCTGAGCCGAGATATCCAGCTCGTCGGGCGGCTCAATTGTGTACGGCGATTGCGCGACCTTGCGCAGCTCTCCCGGCTGGCTCGCATCGATCGTCCCGAACTGCGGAAGGCGCCGCGCCTGATGCGACCGGCCCAGTCCCTGGCAGCCCGTAAGACCCGCCAAAGCCAGAGCCAACGCCAACACGGAGCCGCGGAAGGGAAATCGAAGCGTCCGTGCGATCATCGGCCTTACACCTCGATTTTCCCAAACCCGCCGCGCCACATGCACGCCGTCATGTTCGATTCAAGATTGTCTTGGCGAGAAACCAGAAGAGATCGCCGCGCTGCGGCTGTGTAACCGATCGCCGCCGAACTGTCAATCTAAACAATTCTGCGTCAACGAGTTCGGCTGGTTTTTTGGGCAATCGAGCGAGAATGCTTCTCATCCTTTTCATCGGCATGCGGCGGCTCGTTTCTCGAGGAAAAGGCGGTAGCAAACTCGAGGCGCAGCCGATCGACCGTGCTTTCGACTGATTCGCCGGGCTCTTCGTGCAGCTCCAGCTCGAGCACGGCGAGCGCGCGGGCGAGCAGCCGGTCGCGCTGCGCATGCTCGATAATCGCCGCCAGGTCGAGGCGCTGCAGAACGGCTTTGGTGATCGGTCGCTTCGCCTGGCGAAAGCTCATGGTGCTGATCAAGCCCAGCGCGATCGGGTCGTTGCAGATCGCTGTGAGAACAGCCGCCACGGCGGCCGAATGGCAGGGGAGGAAGTAGCAGGTGTCATCGAGCATGAAAGGTCGGCCGTTTCTGGGCGGGACGGCGCGGAAACGGGGCGTCTTGTGCATGCCGGAAACCGCGACCTTGTAGGGGGCGAAGCTGTAGGGCCCGATGCCGAAGATCGCAAACGGAGGCCGATCTCGATAGATCGACGACTTGCGGTTCTGGAACCGCGCCTGATGAGCCTGAAGATAGCTCCAAAGGCGCGGCGCGTCGCGAGCCAGCGTCGTCGTATCCTGGCCGAGCGAACCCTGGGTGACGATCACGGCACGTTCAGGCGCGACGGTATGGGCCAGCGCGAGGTCGGCGGCCTTTTTCAGCGGATAAAGCCGCTCCGGCTCGACGTCGATCTGCTCGCCCAGACGATTCTGCCAGCGCGACGAGCCCGACTGGCGGCAAAGCTCCATGACTGCGCCTGCGTCGTGCTTGACGCCTTGCCGCCAGACCAGCGGGCACGTGCCGTCGGCAAAGGCCCATTCCGCGTGGGCATCGCAATCCGGCACGAGCACATCGTTGACGAAACCCATCACCGAGCGTGCGCCCGTGCGCGAGCAGGTCATCAAAGACGGGGACCCGCAGCCGCGAACCGGCCGTGCCGAGACTCACGCGGAACAGACACGCATCGACGGCGGCGCCGAACCAGCGCGCAAGGCGTCGATGCGATGGATCGAGGCCTCGGCGATCGGCGGGCCGGCGCGGTGAACAAACTCGAGAACCTTGCGAGCCACCGCCGTCTTGCACAACAGGGCAATTGTCGGTGCCTGCTCGGCGAGCTCGAAGATCAGCTTGAGCCAGACGGCCTCGGCGACGTCGAAATTGGCGAGCCCCGGTTCGGGCTTCAAGCCCGCGCAAGCCTTTGAGATTGCGCCGCGGGGGCCGGTGCGGACTGGCGCAGCGGCCCAGTTCGGAATTGGTCACCCAGGGCGGGTTGCCGATCACAAGCAGCGGGCCGCCGGTGCGCCAGCGCAGGTCGCGCGTCAGATCCAGGCCAAAGAGGTCGGCGCGGGCGACGTGCAAAGCCGCGCCGCGTCGCCCGACTGCCGCGCGAGAGCCCGGGCGGCGCGGCAATGTTCGGCTGCTGGATTTCGATCGCTTGAATCTCGCGCGGGGGCGAGGGCTGCTCGCAGGAGCCCGCTGACGAAGTGACCCCGCCCGCATGTCGGCTCGAGCACACGCGGCCACCGCGTGCCGATCGGCCCGAGCAAGTCGAGAACCTGCGCCACCAGCGCCGGCGGAGTTTGAAAGTCGCCAAGCTCACGTCGCACCGGCTTCTACCTCGCGACCCGATCCGCGGCGAATCAATCAGCACGCGTCACTTGATCTTCGCCCCGACGTCGCAGCTGGGATCGTCGACCGTCAGCACGATGACCTTCTCGCCGGAAGTCGCGGCGAGCAGCATGCCGTTTGACGTCTCGCCGCGCAGCATGGCCGGCTCGAGGTTGTTGACGACCACGATCAGCTTGCCGACGAGCTGCTCCGGCGTGTAGTGCTGGCCCGGATCCCCGCGACGATCTGCTTTTGCTGGTCGCCGACGTCGACTTGCAAGAGCAAGCAGCCGGTCGGCGTTGGGATGTGGGCGCGCTTCCAGCACCTTGGCGACCCGGAGCTCGAGCTTGGCGAAGTCGTCGTACTTGATCGGGTCGGCCATTCGGGCTGCTCCGTTAGCTTAGCAGTTCTCGATCCGAGACAACGTCAGGCTGAAGCCTGACCTACGACAGTCTAGCGGACGCGATGCGGGGTCGCCAGGCGAAGCAGGCTGCCCAGAGGCCGCGGATCACCGACCAGGCGATCACAAACGGCGTGCCCGGCTGCTTGAAGACGGTCGGAATGTTGCGTCTCGAAGACGAAATGGCCGAGGAACATGATCGGCGTAGGCAGCGATGAAGAGCATCACGACCACAACGGGCGAAACGGAGAGCATGATCACCGCGACGGCGGCCATCGGCCAGCCGACGCCGACGTGCAGGAAAGTGGTTGACCGGGTGGTTGTGGTCCTGGCAGTACCGGGCACCGAGCCACGCGGGCCGAGTCCACGAGCGCGACCGCGCACCGGCCCGTGCTGCTGAGGCCGAGGTCGACTGATTCATCGATGGGAATCCTTTCCGCCTGCGTGTCAGTGTGCCGACGGTTGCTCCTTGGCAGTTGTTCTCGGCTTGATGCCGACGTGGACCTTGGGGTCGGTGTACGTATCCAGGCCGTTATGCTCGATCTTGCTCCAGTATTCGTCGAACTCGAAATGCGGCGAGTTGTCTTGATCGTGGCAGTCGAGGCACAGAGCCGGTTCTTGTCGGCCTGCTCGGCGGTGACCTTCATCAGCTTGCGTGAACTCGGCGTTGTCGGGCTCGGCGGCGTGCTTCGACCCCGGCCCGTGGCAGTTCTCGCACTGATTGCCGGCCAGGTAGGGCGTTGCTTGCCTCGGATATGCCAGCCGCTCACGTATTCAAAGCCGGTCGTGTGGCAGGTGACGCAGTCGGCGTCATAGATGGTGTTGGGCTTCGGGTCGTTCTTCAGCGACTTGAAGGCCCGCGCGTGCGTGCGTCGTGCGACCAGAACTCGTAGGTGTTGGGATGGCACTCCTTGCAGGTGCGTGCGCCGGCGAAGGTCGCGCCGGGGGCACCGTTCACGTAGTTATGGCGCGAGAGTATTTTTCGACGACTCCCATGGCTTTCAAGGCGTCGCGATAAGTCGTTCTGGATCAGCGTTCTTCATCGGCGCTCGACGGAACGTCAAAGCTCTTGTCGAGCATGACGAGCGTGTAGCGCAACGCAGGGGTCTCGCCGGGGTAGATGCCGAATACACCGACGTACTTCCCCTTGTGCCCGACCGTCACGAGCATCGTCTTGCCGCCGTTGAGCGGCTCGGGATCGGGGTCGAGCACGTCGTCGAGACTCGACGTCGAGACGACGATGTCGAAGCCGGGGTGGGCCAGGCCAAGCTTCTTCGCCAGCTCGGGCGGTCCTTGAACCATGAGCACCTGAAAATCGCTCTTGGTTTCGAGGTCGGCAAGCACCGCCGGCAAGACCTCGTCGGGAGGCTTGATCGATGGGCAGACAGAATTCCTTGTCGGGGTCGTTCAGCTTGTTGGAGCGACTCGGGGTCGATGACGGCGGTGACGCCGATCTTGACCGGGCCGGCCGATGGCGATCGACGCTCGGCCGGAATAGCCTTCGCGAAGATGGGGTCGACCTGAACGTTGGCGGCGACGATCTTGGTCGATTGGCCCAGGCAGTTCTCGAATAGCCCGAGGGCCTCGCCGACGCCGACCTTCAGGTCTTCGGCGCTCAACGCGAGGGCGCTGTACTTCAAGAGCTCGAGCGCCTTCAAGGCGTGGTCGAACTTGATCTTGGCCTGATCGAAGCCGCCGCGGGCTCCGGCGGGGTCTTTGATCAGGCTGCCCAGGTCGAATAGGGCGACCGGCAATCCCTGGCTTTGCGTAGTCGCTCGACCAGGTCGTAGCGGCGGATCAAGCCGCCTTCCTGGTCGTCGGAGCAGCCGCACGGCTCGATGTAGCCGTTCATTTCGCCGGAGACGATCGCGATCGCCGCGGGCTTGCCGAGGGTGCCCAGCAGCTTCTCGAACCTGGTGGCGGGCTTATCGCCGGTCGGCTTGGTCGCGGGCTGCGGCGAGCCTGCGGCGGAGCTCGCGCGGGCCCGGGATCGGGCGCTGCGTCGAGCAGCCCACGTAGCTGAGCACACCGGCGAAGAGCGATCAGGCTCGCCCACGGCCGAGGGTCGATTCGCGTCATCGTCGTACAATCCCTTGTCAAGCGGCGTCGACGGCTCAACCCGGCGACGTTCGAGATCAAGATGTTCACCGGAACCTTGATCTCGCTGGCACTGCGGATGGTCGGTCTTGATGATGATCGAGTCATCGACCTGGCCCGGCGGCGTGCCCTTCGGCACGGTCGATCCGCAAGAGGTACCGGCCCTTCTGGGTTGTCGGTCGGTTGGGCTCGATCGAGACCTCGACCTTGTCGGGCTTGTGCTCGACCTCGAACTTGGTCGGCCGGCCGTCGCGTACCAGCATCGCCAGGTCGCGGCCGCGCCGTCCTTGGTGCTGCACGTCGGTCAGCCGCACGCCCAGCGGCACGACGCTGATCGGCCCCGTCGTCCTGATCGCGATCGACACCTTGACCACGGGCTTGAAGCGGATGATCGGTCTCGATCGATGAGCTCATCCTGGAACGTCCCCACCGGCATGCCCGGTTTGACCTCGACGCTCGACCCGATAACCGCCGGACTTGATCTTGAAGTGCTTGCGGTCCTCGGCCGTGAAGGGTGTCGGTCTTGGCGACGATCAGATCGGGACGTGACGACGTCAATTCGTGATCTTGGTCTCGGGCCGGTCAGCCGAGTACACGGCAAGTCGTGCCAGTTAGCTTCTTCGTTGGAGATGCCGTCGAACCGAATCATTTCCGGGGGGTAAATGACGACCGGCAGGTGCACATTCCCCTTGGCGTCGAGCTGGAACAGCTGGCGATTCGGGTCGTTGGTGCGCGATCGTGGCGTCCTTGCAGAAATGCGTCCTGAGTAGTCCTTGGTTTCCCACTCGAGATCGATCGTGTCGAGTCGCCGGGCTTGACGACCGCCTTGGGCTTGGTCTCGTCACCATCCGGCGACTTGAGCTTGGCGATCGTGCACTTGCACGATCGACGATTCCATCCACAGCTCGAGATCAGCCCTCGCCGACGTTCTTGATTTTCCACGAGTGCGAGCCCTTGTCGAGTTGCGGCCATGTCGCCGAAGTCGTAAATCAGCGGTTCCTCGATCTCGACTTTGGGCTGAGGGCCGGTTACCTCGCCGACCGGGTGCCGCCGGGCCGATGCTCGGGTTCCGGAACGTACAGCGATAGAAACGTTATCGCCGCGGTCAAGCCGACCACGACAACCGCGAGCCCGATCCACCGCAACATGTTGGAGAGTCTCCGGATAGGACTGCCGCACCAGCGATCGCCGCGCGCAGATGATTGCCGAGAGACGTGATTGCCACCAGAAGTCTTACGATCACCGGTATCGGCACGGTGCGATGCGTTCGCGGCGGTATCCTCGATCATAAGGTGAGAGTCGGGATCGAGGCAAGCCATCTCAGCGGGGGATGCGCAGCCGGCGGCGATCACGGCCGGCTGGTCGAGTTGGCCGTCCGGCGGGCGGGCGGCCGGCGAGGTTGACGCCGTGGCCTTGGCCCGCGTGGTAGAAGACCTGGTCGCGGCTCAGGTCGACGAGATCGACGAGCCCGGCTTCGCGGAACCAGCCGGCGACTTCGTCGACGGTGTGCCGCGACAGGTATCGGGGGGCGTACCAGTCGAGCGTGTCGCACACGCGGACCTCGGGATCGGGGTGCATCGACACGCCGATCGTGGCGAGATGGAGCGCCACGCCCAGGCGCTCGATCGGCCTGTATCCGGCTCGCCATGAGCCGTCGCTTGACCGCACCGATGGGAGCCGACACGCGGCAGAGGAACTCGAGCAATGGGAGCGGCAGCCGGGTCGAGATCGCTCGCTGGACGTTCATGATCGCTCCGACAACGGCCCGCTCGCGAGGGTAGACCCAGATGACGATGCGGCCGCCGGGCTTGAGCAGCCGGGCGAGCGCCAGGAAGGCGGCCTTGCGGGTCGCGGCGTGTGGTCGAGCACTCCGAGCGAGTAGATGTGGTCGAAGCTGGCCTCGCGAACGGAAGCCGGAGCAGGTCGCCGCGTACGACGGCGACCCGCGGCAGCCCGGCCGTCAGCTCGCGGGCGGCCACGACCGCCTGGCTCAAGTCGACTCCGACGATCAGGCCGCCGGCGACTCGGCCGCGATCCGGAGATACCGGCCCATGCCGCAGCCGGCGTCAAGCACGACCTTGCCGTCCAGGTCCGACGGGCCGAGAGCCCGGTCCGATTGCGAAAGGTGGCGCGGTCTTCCTCCGGCCGGATGATCCGGAACCGGTTCCACTGCAGGCCGTAGGCCGACTTGGTGCGGGTCTGATCGGCTGAGGGCCATGAGGTTCATCCGCAGGCCGTTGATCGTAAGTTGCACTTGATCCACCGTGAAGATGGCGTGATTCATTGCAGTCGTCCGCCGGTTGGTTTCGCGATCCCACTGCTCCTCGGCGGCGCTTCGGCGGAGGTAGCGCGGCTCGAGCAGCCAGGGTCGTCGCGCCGGCCGCTGGCCCAGGCGTCGCGCGCCAGTTCGATCAGGCCGTGGCCTGCGGGGTAGTCGAGCGCGGAATCGGCCGCGAGCATCTCGGCAGGCGACAGCGTCGCGGATCTTGCGGCGCAGTCGAGCCCAGGCCCGAGCACGAGCGTGCCCGGCTCGAGCCGAGCGACGCCAGTCGGCGAGGGCTTCGATCCGGCAGCCGCGCGAGACCGCCGGTGCCCGACCGGGCTCGGCACACTCGGTGGAAATCGGCCACGTAGACGTCGCCGCGCTGGGCGTCGGCGACGACCGAGATCCGGGCGGCCGGCGGGCGCATTGCGCGCGATCGCTTCGAGGCTGTCGAGGCCCAACGATCGCGGCGCCCGTGGCATAGGCCAGGGTCTTGGCGGCCATCAAACCCGACTCGCAGACCGGTGTACGAACCAGGCCCAAGCCGACGGCGACGACGTCGATGTCGCCGCGGCAACAGGCCGGCCTGCGCAAGAACGGCCGCCGATCTGGGGGATCAGATCGCGGCCATGCCGCCGCGCCGGCTCGGTCGCAGTCGCCGTGTAACCGATGCCCGTCGCCGTCAACAGGCCGATCGCCGCTCGGTCTGTTGAAGTGTCCAGTACAAGAAGATTCATGATCGGATGCGTGATCGCAGAAAAGGGGGCAACACCATGACGTCGTGGACTTGACCCGCCGGTCCAGTTCGACTTATCCTTTATCTGGAGCTAATATTTAGACTAAGGGTCATCGACAGGACGGTCGAGATACCTTGCCCTCGCCTCGGTCTGGCTCGCGACCGCGGTGCTTGACCTTTTTCGGTCGGAGATTCCCCCCCGGTGCGCCGCGCTTTGATCAGTGATATTCATGGGAACCTGGAAGCCTGGAGGTCGTGCTCGAGCGACATCCAGGCGCAGGGGATCACCGAGATTCTATTGCCTGGGCGACATCATCGGCTACGGTCCCAACCCGCGCGAGTGCATCGATCGCGTGATGGAGACCTGCAAGATCACGCTGCTGGGGAACCACGACCAAGGGGCGATGTTCGACCCGGACGGGTTCAACATCGGGGCCGAGCGCGCCATTTTCTGGACGCGCGAGCAGCTCGAGAGTCCCAGGCGATCGAGCCAACAACCAGAAGCGCTGGGAGTTTCTCGGCGAATTGCCGCGCTCGCACCGGTACGGCGACTTTCTGTTCGTGCACGGCTCGCCGCGCAATCCGCTGTCGGAGTACATCTTTCCCGAGGACATTTACAATCATCGCAAGATGGAGCGGCTGTTCCAGCTCGTGGGGCGATATTGCTTTCAGGGCCACACGCACGTCCCGGGCATCTTCACCGAGAGCTACCAGTTCTTCGCCCCCGAGGAGATCGACCTGGAATACACGCTGGGCGAAGGCAAGGTGATGGTCAACGTCGGCTCGGTCGGCCAGCCGCGCGACGGCGACAATCGGGCCTGCTACGTGATTCTCGAGGACGGCCTGGGCGACGATTCAGGCCAACGGCGCCGCGAGCGACGCGGCCGAGACTCGAAGGCCGCCCGGTCCGGCCGAAGATTGTCTATCGTCGTCTGCCTTACGATTTCGAGACCACCATCCAGAAGATCTACGCCATTCCCGAGCTCGAGCCGTTCCTGGGCGACCGGCTCCGGCAAGGACGGTAGTCTCGTGCATTCAACCCCGCGAGTGCCCCGGCCGGCGACCGGTTTCCCTCGCATGAGTCGGATCGGGCGCCGGCCGCAGACGTTTTTCTGGCCGTCTCGCCGTCCAGTAAGTGCGAGAGCGACGGCGCGGGTGGAGGGCCCGCGGTCGCTCGCCGCACGGTTCGTGACGGGCTCGACTGGCATCCGACAGATGTCCGTTCGGCCGGCCATCGGCGAACCGATCGACTTGGGGCTATTTCTTGGACTGGCGCCAGGGTCGCCACACCATGAGTAACGAGAAACGGATTGTCCTCTTCGTTCTGCTTGTCTTCGTGCTGGATGCTGGCGTACTACGTTCATCTCGCGGCGAGATGGGCTGGAACCGGCCGCCCAAGAAGCCGCCGGTGCTCCCGGCGGCAGCGGCCGCGGACGACAAAGACAAGAATGCCGAAACTGCCCGAGCTCGCCAAGCCGCCAAGGCCGCACAGAGCAGAAGCCGGTCGTCGACAAGAAGCCGAAGGACCAGCCCAAAGCCGGCGCCAAGCCGGCCATCGCGGCCGCGCCGGCCGCTGCCGCAGGATCGAGCTGGTTCGACCCGGTCGGAGCTCGTCATGGGTGCCGTCGGCGCCAAGCCCGAAGCGGCTACAACATCGAGGTCCAGCTCGAGCAAAAAGGGGCCGGCATCGAGTCGGTCTGCTCGTCGCTGTATGACGCCGAGTTCGAGGACGGCAAGGCCCGCAATCGCCCGCTCGAGCTTGATCCGCGTGCGATCGCGAGGCTGCCCGCTTCGCTGACCTTGAACCTGGGCGCCGCCGGCCGCCAGGCCGATGCCGCCGACGCCAACGCCGATGTCTCGGAAGAAGAGGCGCTGGCTGCGCCGGGCCGCCGGCGGAGGCCGAGGAAGGCCTCGACTCGGTGCTCTGGGACGTCGTCCGCGACAAAGGGCAAGTTCGTCCGCACGGCGACGCGCGATTCACCCGGTCACCAACCAGCCGAGTCACCGTGCCAGGAAGTCGTCTTTCGAACCACGGCCAGGAACGGCGTGTCTTGACCAAGACCTTCCGCCTCTTCCCGCACACCGACGGCCTGGAGGTCGACCTCAAGTTCGAGAGCCCCGACAAGAGCGCACGGTCGTCTACAACCTGCTCGGGCCGCACGGCATTCCCATCGAGGGGGAGTGGTACACCGGCACGTTTCGCGACGTGGTCTTCGGCCAGTTGAACGGGCAAGAAGATCGAGATCCGTGACGCAACTCGGCCAACGACGTCGCCTCAGCCGGCGACAAGCCACTCGACAATACCAGCGCTGCCGCTGGTCTTCGCCGGGGTCGAGAACCAGTACTTCGCCCTCTTGATCGAGCCGGTGCCCACTCCCCACCGGCGACGACGACCGCCTCGACAGCAAGACGATCGCGCTGGTGCTGAGCAAGGACGCAAGAAGCGCGCTCAGAAAGCCGACGTCGGCGTGCGGATCACGTCGCGGCCCGTTTCGGTCGGCCCCAATCAGCCGGTCGAGCACCACTACCGGGTCTTCACCGGCCCCAAGACCACCGAGGCGCTCGCAGCCGTACCACGCCGAGGGGCTGGCGTCGTACCGCAAGAACCAGTGGATCCCATTCGCCCCCGAGATCGCTCAGTACGTCATCACGCCGACCCTGCGCTTCACCTACGAGGTGACCGAGCGGGTCGCCAGCCTCTTCGGCGGCACGAAGGGAAACTACGGCATCGCGATCATCCTGCTGACGCTGCTGGTGCGCGGGCTGATGTTTCCGATCGGCCGCAAGCAGGCGCTCGCCGCCCAGAAGATGCAGCAGCTTCAGCCGCACCTGAAGGAGCTGCAGGAGAAGTTCAAGGACGACAAGGAACGGCTCACCAAGGAGACGTTCGCGCTTTACAAGAAGCACGGAGTCAACCCGGTCGCCGGCTGCCTGCCGGCCTTGATCCAGTTGCCGATCTTCGTCGGGCTCTGGCAGGCGCTCAACACCAGCTTCCCGCTGCGGCACGCCACCTTCTTGTGGATTCGCGACCTGGCCGCCCCGGACATGATGTTTCCGCTTCCCGTTCGAGGTGCCGTTTCTGGGCAACTGGTTCAACCTGCTGCCGTTCCTGGTCGTCGGGCTGATGCTGGTGCAGACCAAGCTGTTCTCGCCGCCGGCCACGACGCCCGAGGCCGAGATGCAGCAGAAGATGATGAAGTACATGATGATTTTCATGGGTTTCATGTTTTACAAGGTGCCCTCGGGCCTGGGCATCTACTTCATCACGAGCAGCCTGTGGGCGATCGGCGAGCGGCTGCTGTTGCCCAAGGTCACGCATGCCCACGCGGCGCCGTGCGACGGGCGGACGGCTGACGACGCCGCGGGCGACGACAACGGCACCGGCCGGCGCGGCCGCGGCGGCTCAAACGGCGACGGTCCTCGCGGCGGCAAAACCGAGCGACGGCGCCGATCGGACCAAGAGCAAGCCGCCGGGACGCTTCGCCCAGTTCTTCGAGCGCGTGCTCGACGAGGCCCGCAAGGACCCGACCTACCGCAAGATGGCCGACGAGCGCGACGGCAACGGCCAGGACGACGGCCGCGACAAGGATCGGCCCCGCCCGCGGCCCAGGCCGCGGAGACGGTGAGTGCCAAGCACGTTTGCGCCGAACCTCGCCGAGAAGAGAGTTCTCGGGATGACTGAAGCTCCGGGCAACCAGTCCTTGATTCTCACGACCGAAACCCCCACCGTCATTTGGGGCCGGGTTTTCGTATTGCTTGTCTTCGGCGCGTACCGGCGCGTCCACCCCCAATGGCCCTGGCGAGTGCGCCGCCACAAATCAGCGAAACTGCCAAAAGCGAGCGCGGGTGATGCCCATTGGCTGCTCGAGCTCTGATCGCGGCCGCGGCTCGATCGAACACGCAAGAATCGTGGTAAGCGTTTGACCGATGACCGTCGCGCTCGACACCAACGACACGATCGCGGCGATCGCCAGCCCACCGGGGCCGGCGGTGCGGGGCATTGTGCGGCTGTCGGGGCCGAGGGCGATCGCGATCGCGCTCGGGCAGCTTCGATCCCGACGACGACGGTCCCGCCGGGTCGATCCGGCGCGCGATCGCTCGCAGCGGCCGGCTCGCGGTCGATGGTCTGCGGCCGCTGCTCCCTGCGATGGTGGCCCTCTGGCCGGCACCGCGGACCTACACCGGCCAGAACGTCGCCGAGATTCACTCTCGTCGGCGCGACACCGCTCTTGAGCCTGGTGCTGGCTCACTGCCTGGCACGTGGGGCGCGCCCGGCCGAGCCGGGCGAGTTCACGCTGCGCGCGTTTCTCTCGGGCGAATCGACCTGACACGGGCCGAGGCGGTGCTCGGCGTGATCGACGCGCCAGACCCCGCGCAGCTCGACGCGGCGCTCGAGCAGCTCGCCGGCGGGCTCTCGAGGCCGATCGTCGCCCTGCGCGATCACTTGCTCGACGTGGTCGCTCATCTCGAAGCGAACCTCGATTTCACCGACGAGCCCGACGTCGATCCTCTCGGGCCGCGCGGCCCTGTCGATGCAGCTCGAACGCTTCGGCGCCGAGCTGGCGGAACTCGAACAGCCGACTCGGCGATCGCGACCGCCCCGACGCACTTCCGCGCGTCGTGCTGCTCGGCCCGCCCAACGTCGGCAAGAGCCGGCTGTTCAACGCCCTGCTCGGCCAGGACCGCGCGATCGTCTCGCCGCAGGCCGGAACGACCCGCGACTACCTCACGGCGCGGTGCGATTGCGACGGGCTGACCGTCGAGCTGGTGGATACGGCCGGCACCGAAGAGCCGGCGACACCATCGCGCGCAGGCGCAGGCGCTGCGCGCCGAGCAGGCCGCCGGCGCCGATCTGTTGCTCGATTGCCGCTCGGCCGGAATCGGCCGGTCTCGCCACCGGGGCTTGACCAAGCGTGCCCCGTTCTCGATGTTTGGACCAAAGGCGATCGAGCCTTGCCCGAACCAGATGCGAGCGACGGTGCGCGCGCCTGTCGTCACGAGCTGCAGCGACTGGGGCGGGACTCGCGGAGCTGCGATCGGCGATCGCGCAGCGCTTTCCGGCCGCGAAGCGGCCGGAGATCCTGCCGGCCGGCACCGGCGCGCGGTGCCGCGAGCAGCTTCGCGCGCGCTCGTCGACGCCTTGCGCACGGCCGCGACACTCTTGCCGCCGGCGGCGGCGACGAGCTGGTCGCCTTCGACCTGCGTCGGGCGGTCGACGAGCTCGGCAAGGTCGTCGGCGCCGTCGTCACCGACGACATCCTCGACCGGATCTTCCGCCGGTTCTGCATCGGCAAATGACAGGGGCTTCCGAGCGACTGAACCCGTGCACTCGCTCGGGCAGCGAGTATGCTGAGGTTGCTGGATCCTGCCAGCGCGCTCTTTTCATCGAGGTGAACCCGCCATGACAGGCCAGTTCCGCATCGAAACCGACACGATGGGCGAAATGAAGGTTCCGGCCGAGCGGCTCTGGGGCGCGCAGACCCAGCGCTCGCTCGAGAACTTCAAGATCGGCGAGGACCGGATGCCGATCGAGCTGATCCACGCGCTGGCCCTGGTGAAGCGGGCGGCGGCCCAGGTGAATCTCGACCTGGGCAAGTTCAAGGACCCCGCGATCGGCAAGGCGATCATCACGGCCGCCGACGAGGTGATCGCCGGGAAGCACGACGCCGAGTTTCCCCTGGTCGTCTGGCAGACCGGCAGCGGCACCCAGACCAACATGAACGTGAACGAGGTCATCGCCAACCGCGCCAGCGAGCTCTTGGGCGGCGAGCGCGGCATGGGCCGCAAGGTCCATCCCAACGATCAGGTCAACATGGGCCAGTCGTCGAACGACGTGTTTCCGACCGCGATGCACGTCGCGGCCGTGACGGCGCTCTCGCGGGCGCCTGATTCCGTCGGTGCGGCTGCTGCGCTCGACGCTGGCGCAGAAGGCCGCGACGTTTCGCGACATCGTCAAGATCGGCCGCACGCACTTGATGGACGCGACTCCGCTCACGCTCGGCCAGGAGATTTCCGGCTGGGTCCAGCTTCTCGACAACGGCCTCACGCACGTCGAAGAGGCGATTCCACATCTCTGCGAGCTGGCCCTGGGCGGGACGGCCGTCGGCACGGGCTTGAACGCACACCCCGAGTTCGCCATGCGGGTGGCCGCCGAGCTCGCCCGGCTCACGGGCTACCCGTTCGTGACCGCCCCCAACAAGTTCGAGGCACTCTCGGGACACGACGCCCTGCTCTTCGCCCACGGCGCGCTTGAAGACGCTGGCGGCGTCGCTCATGAAGATCGCCAACGACGTGCGCTGGATGGCCTCGGGACCGCGGAGCGGCCTGGGCGAGATCTCGATTCCCGAAAACGAGCCGGGCAGCTCGATCATGCCGGGCAAGGTCAACCCGACCCAGAGCGAGGCGATGACCATGGTCGCCAGCCAGGTCATGGGCAACGACGTCGCCATCAACATGGGCGGTGCGCTCGGCAACTTCGAGCTCAACGTGATGAAGCCGCTGATCATCCACAACTTCCTGCGCGAGCGTCCGGCCTCCTGGCCGACGTCTGCGTGAGCTTCAACGACAACTGCGCAACAGGGCATTGAGCCCAACCGCGAGCGGATCGACGAGCTCTTGAAGCGCTCGCTGATGCTGGTGACGGCGCTCAACCCGCACATCGGCTACGACAACGCGGCCAAGATCGCCAAGAATGCCCACAAGAAGGGGATCACGCTCCGCGAGTCGGCGCTCGAGCTGGGGCTGTTGACCGCGGAGCAATTCGACGCGTGGGTTCGGCCGGAGGACATGGTCGGGCGCGAGAAGAGCTAAGCAACTTTGAAAGGATACTCGACTATGAGACGATTCCGTGAACTTTGGTCCGTATTGGTGGCCGTGGTGCTGACTTCGACCGCGAGCGCCCAGACGGCGTACAAGCTGCCGCCGGCGGACGTCGTGGCTATGATCGACGCGCCAGAGCCGGCGCTGGCGCGGGTCAGTCCCAGCCGCGACGCGCTCTTGCTCCTCGAGCGCAAGCTTTACCCCTCGATCGAGCAGGTCGCCGAGCCGATCTTGAGGATAGGCGGAGTGCGCATCAATCCACGTATCGGCTCCAGCCAGCACCTGCTTCATGACACTGGGCTATCGATCCAGCCACTCGACGGCTCGCCGCCGCGACGAATTGCATTGCCCGAGAACGCGCTCGTCCAGATGCCAACGTGGTCGAATGACGGCCGAAAGATTGCATTCACCCGAGATGCCGCGGACGCCGTAGAGCTGTGGGTTGCCGACGCCGCGACCGGCGCGGCCAAGCTGATTCCGGGAGTCCGTGTCAACGACGTGCTCGACGAGCCGCGCGACGATTTTAGCCCGATCGCATGGCTGTCTGACAATCGCCATCTTCTGGCCGTGGTGGTGCCTGCAGCCCGCGGGCCGGCCCCAGCCGCCCCGAGGGTTCCAACCGGCCCCAACGTGCAAGAAACCGCCGGGCGGAAAAGCCAGATGCCGACCTTCCCCGATCTCCTGGCAAGCCCCCATGACGAAGAACTATTCGAACACTTCGCGACCAGTCAACTCGCCCGCATCGACACCGAGACCGGGCAGGTCGAGCCAATCGGTGCGCCGGCCTTGATCACATCGGCCATGACCTCGCCCGATGGGAAGTACCTGCTGGTCCGCTCGGTGCGCCGGCCGTTTTCCTATCGAGTGCCGTTTGATTATTTCACGCGCAAGACCGAGGTCTGGGACGCGACCGGTCGGCCGGTCGCGACGGTCGCCGATCTTCCCATCTCCGATGAGATTCCTCGGCACGGCGTTCCGACCGGGCCGCGGGAGATTCAGTGGCAGCCTCTGCACGACGCACGCCTGATCTGGGCCGAGGCCCTCGATGGCGGCGACCCGACGACCAAGGTCCCCCACCGCGACAAGGTCATGGCGCTCACCGCCCCGTTCGACGCCAAGCCCAGCGAGGTAACCAAGGTCAAGCACCGATTCATGGGCCTTTCGTGGCTCGCCGAGAAGGATCACGCGCTCCTCGCCGAATTCGACCGCGACCGCCGGTGGCGGACGACAACACTCGTCGATCTCAACCAGCCCGACAACACACGCAAGGTCCTGTTCGACCTGAGCATCCACGACGATTACAACGATCCCGGCACGCCAGTGACCGTGACCCGGCCTGACGGAATCACCACGATTCTCGAAGACGGCGATTCGATTTACTTGATCGGCACCGGCGCGTCGCCCGAGGGCTCGCGCCCGTTCGTCGACAAGATGGATTTGAAAACCGGCGCAAAATCTCGGCTGTTCCGCTCGGCCGACCAGACTTATGAGCAACCGCTCGATTTCGTCGGTGATTCGCGTTCGACCATCGTCACGAGGTTCCAAACCAAGACCGAGCCGCCCAATTACTTCACGGTCGACATGCAGAGCGGCAAACGGACCAAGCTCACCGATTACCGTGACCCTGCGCCGCAGTTGAGCCACGCCAAGAAAGAGCTGATCACGTACCGCCGCGACGATGGGGTTCCCTTGTCGGGCACGCTGTATCTGCCCGCCGATTACAAGGAAGGCACGCGGCTGCCGCTCATGGTGTGGGCTTACCCGCTCGAGTACAGCGACCCCGCGACGGCCGGGCAGGTGAGAAGCTCGCCGTACATGTTTTCGCTGCCCCTGGGCCCGTCGCAGTTGTTCTTTGTTACCCAGGGTTACGCGCTCTTGGATCAGGCGACAATGCCGGTCGTCGGCGACCCCGAAACGATGAACGACACGTACGTCGAGCAAATCTCCGCCGCGGCGCGTGCCGCGATCGAGGTACTCGACAAGCGCGGCCTGATCGACCCCCATCGCGTGGGCGTCGGCGGCCACAGCTACGGTGCGTTCATGACGGCGAACTTGCTGGCTCACACCGACCTGTTCGCCGCCGGCATCGCCCGCAGTGGCGCGTATAACCGCTCTCTGACCCCATTTGGCTTCCAGTCCGAGCGACGCAGCTACTGGGAAGCGACCCCCCTCTACACGCGAATGTCGCCGTTCACGTATGCCCACAAGATCAATGAGCCGATCCTGTTGATCCACGGCGAAGCCGACAACAACACTGGCACGTTTCCGATCCAGTCAGAGCGGCTCTTCCAGGCGATTAAAGGCACTGGCGGGACTGCGCGGCTGGTGATGCTGCCGAACGAGAGCCACGGCTACCGTGCTCGCGAATCGGTGCTGCACGTGCTGGCGGAAATGCTGGATTGGGCGGATCGGTATGTCAAGAATCGATCGTCGTCGAACGGGTCGCCTCCTTCGCAGTCCCTGCGCGAACCGGCAGCGGGGCGTCGGTAGCTCGAACGTGCTGCGCGCGTGACGAGCGTCGTAGCAGGCATGCTCCGCGTGCCGCTGCTCTATCCCGAATGTTCAGGCGCCCGGCCAGATTCCGCTACGGCACGCGGAGCACGCCCGCGACAATTGCGGCTTCGCGGCGTTGCGAACTGCGCGAAACCACCGTGCCGGAAAAGTCGTCTTTCGCTCGGCGAAAGACCGTCCTTTCGCGGAGCGAAAGGCGACTCTCGTTTTCGCGCAGCGCCTTACTTGCCGCCGGGCGTCGCTGTTTTGCCCAGCAGTGCTTCTGCCTCGCGCAGTAAGCCCGGAGCCTCGTCATCCTGCGCCCAGCGCGGATCCTTCATCCGCTCCCGGAGGTGCTGAAGCTCTGCCTGTGCTTCCTTCGCGTGGCCGAGTCGCTGCTGCGTCATGGCGAGGAAGGCGAGGTCTGCGGGGATCGAGTCCTTGAACTCGGTATTGTTAATCTGATTCGAGCGCACGAGCGTCTCGAGGGCCTTCTCATAATCGCCGACGCGGTAGTAGGCCACGCCCAGCGTATTCAGCAAAAGGCCATTCTTGGGTTCGAGCCGGCACATTTCCTCGCTATAGCGCAGGGCCTTGCCATAGCCAGACATCTCGCCGCCAGGCAGCCTCACCAGTCCCTTTGCGAGATCGTTGAGTGCCAGCGGATTTTCGGGATACGTCTGGGCGACGGTGATGGCTTCTTGCCTGCGCGACGGACTCATGCCGGGTAGAGTTCGCAACCGTTCCACGACATCGGCGCGCAGGACCATCTGTCCGAAAAGATCAGACACCATTTGATTGGCTGCCCGATGGTCCTGTACTTCGGGAGGAACGCTCGTCGTCTCCCATAGATGGAGAGAACCGTCTTGGTTCGCGGATGCCAGGCGCTTGCCGTCCGGGCTGAACGCCATGCTTCTGACGAAACCGGCATGTCCCTTGAGGGCGAACAGCTCCTTTCCGGTCGCGCTGTCCCAGATCTTTATCGTCTGGTCCCACCCGGCCGAAGCCAGGCGCTGGCCGTCGGGGCTGAAGGCCACCCGCGTGACCTCACCGGCATGTCCCTTGAGGGCGAACAGCTCCTTGCCGGTCGCGGTATCCCAGATCTTAACCGTCTTGTCCCTGCTCCCCGACGCCAGGCGCCGGCCCTCCGGGCTGAACGCGACGCTCGAAACATAACCGGTATGTCCCTTGAGGTCGAACAGCTCCTTGCCGGTCGCGCTGTCCCAAATCTTCACCGTCTGGTCAATGCTCCCCGACGCCAGGCGTTGGCCGTCCGGGCTGAACGCCAAGCTCGGGATCCCAGCGGCGTGGCCCTTGAGGGCGAACAGCTCTTTGCCGGTCCCGCTGTCCCAGATCATCACCGTCTTGTCATCGCTCGCTGACGCCAGACGCCGGCCGTCCGGGCTGAATGCCACGCTCCAGACCGCACCGGCATGACCCTTGAGGGCGAACAGCTCCTTGCCGGTCGCGCTATCCCAGATCTTCACCGTCTTGTCATTGCTCCCCGACGCCAGGCGCTGGCCCTCCGTGCTGAACGCCACGCTCGACACATAACCGGCATGTCCCTTGAGGTTGAACAGCTCCTTGCCGGTCGCGCTGTCCCAGATCTTGAGCGTCTGGTCAATGCTCCCCGACGCCAGGCGTTGGCCATCGGGGCTGAACGCCAGGCTCAGGACCCCAGCGGCATGGCCCTTGAGGGCGAACACCTCCTTTCCGATGGCGCTATCCCAGATCTTCACCGTCTGGTCATAGCTCGCCGAGGCAAGGCGCTGGCCGTCTGGTGCGAACGCCAGGCTCAGGACCCCAGCGGCATGTCCCTTGAGGGCGATCAGCTCCTTGCCTGTCGCGCTGTCCCAGATCTTCACGGTCTGGTCAATGCTCCCCGATGCCAGGCGCTGGCCGTCCGGGCTGAACGCCAGGCTCAGGACCCCACCGGCATGTCCCTTGAGGTCGAACAGCTCCTTGCCGGTCGCGCTGTCCCAGATCTTTATCGTCTGGTCCCATCCCGCCGAAGCCAGGCGCTTGCCGTCGGGGCTGAACGCCACGCTCGTGACCTCACCGGCATGGCCCCTGAGGGCGAACAGCTCCTTGCCGGTCGCGCTATCCCAGATCTTCACAGTCTTGTCATTGCTCCCCGATGCCAGGCGCTGGCCCTCCGGGCTGAACGCCACGCTCCTGACCACAACGGCATGTCCCTTGAGGCCGAATAGCTCCTTGCCGGACGCGCTGTCCCAGATCTTCACCGTGCCGTCCTCGCACCCCGAAGCCAGCCGCTGCCCGTCCGGGCTGAACGCCACGCTCCAGACCTGACCGGTATGTCCCCTCAGGGTGAACAGCTCCTTGCCGATCGCGCTGTCCCAGATCTTCACCGTCTTGTCATCGCTCCCCGACGCCAGGCGCTGGCCATCTGGGCTGAAGGCCACGCTCGTGACGAAGCTCGCATGTCTCTTGAAGGAATACAGCTCCTTGCCGGTGGCGCTGTCCCAGATCTTCACCGTACCGTCCCCGCTCCCCGACGCCAGGCGCTGGCCGTCCGGGCTGAATGCCACGCTCCAGACAGAGCCAGCATGGCCTTCGAGTGTCAGTTCATCGGGATGGCACAAGCGGGACAGGTAGAACCACTCGAACCCACGGAGGTTTCTGCCAGCCGCCTCCTTGGGTACCTCTTCGAGCAACTCGCGGGCGCGGACGACATCGTTCTCTTCCCAGGCACGCTGGGCCAATCCCATACCGGACGCGTATGCTATGAGACGAGCTTCATCGCGCTGCTCGTCGGCTTCAGCCCTGGCTGCGATGGCTTCACGTTTCGCCTCATCCGATGCGATACGCTGGCGGTCGGCCTCCTTTCGGGCCGTCGCGGCCCAAGTCGCCATCAGCGCGCTCAAAACAGTGCATGCCACCAGCAGGACTGCGAACGCTACCGCCGTGCCCAGGATCGCCCTATGCTTCCGCACAAACTTGCTCAGCCGATAGCGCGCACTCGGCGGACACGCCTCGACTGCCTCGTCGTGCAAATAGCGCTCGATGTCGCGAGCGAGCCCGCTCGCCGAGTCGTACCGTCGCGTCCGGTCCTTTTCCAGACATTTCATCGCGATCCAGTCGAGCTCACCGCGCACCAGCTTCGCCAGCTTGGCCGGATCGGTCTTGCGCTGCGCCGAGATCGACGGCAGCCCTGCGCGTGACGCACTCAAACGCGTGCTCGGTTTGGGCGGCTCCTCTTCCTTGATCCGCCGGAGGATCTCGGCGTAGCCCGCCTCGCGCAGCGACGCGCGCTCGAGCGGCGTCGTGCCGGTCAAGAGCTCGTAGAGAAGGACCCCCAGTGAATAGACGTCGCTCCGCGTGTCGACCCCCAGGGCGCTCATTTCGGCCTGCTCGGGGCTCATGTACTCGAGCGTGCCCACGATCGAACCGTACTGCGTGAACATCGTGCGCTCGGTCAAGCGCTGGTCGGTGGCCTTGGCCACGCCGAAGTCGATCACCTTGGCGACGGGCTTGCCGTCATAGAGCGTCACCAGCACGTTCGACGGTTTGATGTCGCGGTGAATGATCCCTTTTTGATGGGCATGCTGGATCGCCTGACAAACGGGCACAAAGAGCTCGAGCCGCTCGCGCGGAGTGAGCCGTGCGTCGTCGCAGTACTTCGTGATCGGCACGCCGTGCACCAGCTCCATCACGAAATACGGGCGGCCGGTCTCGGTCGTGCCCGCGTCGAGCACGCGCGCGATGTTCTGGTGATCCATCAGCGCCAGCGCCTGGCGCTCGGCCTCGAACCGTGCGATCACCTGCTTGCTGTCCATGCCAGGCTTGATGATCTTGAGCGCGACGCGCCGCCTCACCGGCTTCTCCTGCTCGGCCATGTACACGACGCCCATGCCCCCTTCGCCGATCTCCTGCAAGAGCTTGTACGGGCCGATACAGGATCCAGGTCCCTCCGTGATCGGCCGGGGCTCGAGAGGTCTGGCGACGTCGCGATTGGCGATAAACGCGTCAGTCAGCTCGGCGTCGACGGCCGGTTTCTCGAGAAAGCTGCCGGCCTCGCCATAGGCTTGGAGCAGGGCCTCAACTTTGGCGCGCACCGCGGCGTCGTCGACGCAGGCCCGGTCCAGATAGGCGCGTCGGGCCTCGGGGTCGGCGATTTCCACGGCCTCGTCGAAGATGGCTTTGGCGTTTGGCGGTCCGGCGGTCATCGCTGGGGCCCTCGTTTTTTATCGTTCTCTCCCCAGGGCAGTGCGACGTTCGCGAGCCAATTGTGCCATGAGATCCGAAATCGATCTCATCCGGTCGTGCCGTCGCCGGGCCTTAACTGCTGATACAGCCAGGCACGCGCATACGCCCAGTGGCGGTTGGCGGTCCGCACCGAGATGCCCAGGGCTTCAGCCGACTGCTCGATCGTCAGGCCGGCGAAGTAGCGGAGTTTCACGACTTGGGCGACGTCCAGCTCTTCCTCGGCCAATCGGTCGAGGGCTTCGTCCAAGGCCAGCAGGTCGGTGGATGCCTCCTTCGCGGCGATGTCGACCTCGTCCAAATCAACCCGGCTCAAACCGCCGCCGTGGCGGATGCGGGCCTTCCGCCGGGCGTTTTCAACCAAGATCCGCCGCATGGCCTCGGCCGCGGCGCCGAAGAAGTGGCCGCGGCCGTTCCACGGCTGGGAATCTTCACCCCCGACCAGGCGCATGTAGGCCTCGTGAACGAGGGCCGTCGCCTGGAGCGTTTGCCCCGGCCGCTCGCGGCCGAGGCGAGCGGCGGCCAGCTTGCGCAGCTCGTCGTAAACGAGCGGCAACAGCCGATCGGCGGCGCGAGGTTCGCCGTTGTCAATCGCCGCGAGGATCTGGGTCACTTCGTTCATGCGCCTTGCCACGGAGTAGCCTCGGATATGGCGGGTTCCGGCAGCCACTCCGATTATGGGCGCATGGGCGTCGCGGTGCGAGTGACTCCAGGTTCGCTCGGCAGTCGGGCAGGGAACCGGACCCTAGGCCAAGACGGGCTCGCTGCCAGCCCCGTACTGAACCGACGCGATGTCGCGTCAATAGCAACAGAAGGGCCACCACCAGCAGCACCCCCATCCCCACCGACAGGAGTGCCCGATATAGGACCGTGAGTAGAGTATGGGGTTCCTCACAACAGTGGCGGTTTCCGTGTAAACAGCCAGCGGAGCAGAAAATTCGGGCGTCTTGTAAGCAAGGTCGAAGAACGCCCAGTTATCGGGCTGCCACCACACTCCCGTCTCGTTCGTGTAGATCACAAATTCGCCGGGCTTGGCTGAGTTTGTTTGGAACGCCCACAGCCTCTTCTCCTTGGGATCGTCGGCTTCTCTATAGATCGTGAACTGCACAAAACTGTCTGTGCCGCTGGCCTGGTCGAGGTAGAAAACCAACCGCTTCCGGAAGTCTTTGCCATCCAGTCGGTAATCCGCCAGCCCCTTGGGATTCGCGAGCATAAATGTCCCGTGGTTCCCAGACGGGTTCTTTTCGCGTGACTCATAGGTCGTCTGCGGGCCGACCACCTGCGCGTGTGCGAACGAGCACGTCAGTCCGCTCGCGAGAACCGTGGACCAAAAAACGCTGCTAACGCAGATCCGAGCCGTCGTCATGTGTGATCCCTCGTCGATGCTGGTCAGGCGACTGCATCAAATTGCAAAACATGAAGCGAATGCGATGGTTGCGATGTCTGGCGAAACTGGAGCAGTATAGCATGACAGACGTCACGATCGTCAAACTATTTGCGAGATTTTCCACCTTACGGACGCATTCATATTTCACACTTGTGTGTCTACCTCTTCGGTTCCTTTACGGGGTTGTACTCATGAGGCGAGTTGTCCTCATTTCGTCTATTGGGCTAGCTTTGGCGTGCACCTCCGGGTGCCATCATTGGCATCGGCGGGGATGTGCGCCGGCATGCGACCCGTGTGGATGTGGGGGGGCGGCGACCACTGTTGGCACCGTGTACCCGGACGGTTACACGACTGCCGCGCCGATTACCGTGGCATCGCCGCCTGCTCGATTGCCCGGCCCGCCCGGTCTGCCTGCGGGCACGACGGCCCCCGCGACCACGCCTGCTCCTCCGGGCGCTCGTTAGGGACCCTGATCGCCCGGCTGGCAACACTCGGCGCTCAGCTCAACCCGGTCAGCACGCCGCCGCCGCAGAGATTCGGGTTGCCGAACTTCTCGATGTGGTGGCCCATGCCGTTGGCAAACGCGAGCAAGAGCCGGTTGTGAGGAACCTTCTTGTACTTGAGCGACCGGCCCATCTTGAAATCCAGGCCGTTGCCGACCAATACGAAGGGGATATCGTTCAGGGTGTGCGAATTCCCTTTACCGAGCTCGTTGGTCCAGACGACCACCGTGTTATCGAGCAGGCTGCCTCCGCCGCCCGGTTCCGGCGTTTCCGCCAGGCGCTTGACCAGATAGGCCATCTGCTCGCAGTACCACTGATTGATTCTGATCAGCTTCTGCTGGGCCTTGGAGTCGCTGTCGGGTAGGTGAGACAGCTCGTGGTGGCCCTCGGTCACGTCGATCCAGCGCATTCTGGCGTTGCCGACCGAGTTGGTGAATTGCAAGGTCGCCACCCGTGCAAAATCGGCCACGAAGCTGTTAACCATGAGGTCAATTTGCATCTTGGCGATCTTGGGCATGTTGGCGTTTTCGTGCTTGACCCCGGGGTCGAGCGGCGGCATCGCGTGGCCGGGGCCTTCCTTGGCGGACTGCTTGAGCTCTTGCTCGAGCTCGCGCACGAACGTCGCATGCTCTTCCAGGAGCTGGCGGTCTTCCGAGCTCACGGTCGACGCGAGCTTGCCGAGGTCTTCCTGAACCTCGTCAAGAATGCTCTTCAAGCTCTCCTGGTCCTTCATGCGGCCGTAGAGCTTCGCAAACATCTGGTACGGATCGTCGATCGGAGCAATCGGCTTGTTTGCCCCCGCATAGACCATCCGCGTCCACGTGTCGGCGCGGTCTGGAACCATGACGCCGAACTCGAGCGACCCAAACCGCGTGCGCGTGCTTGGCCTGCTCTGCAGAGAGTTCTTGATTTCCTGGTCGATCGAGATCCCTTTGGCCCATCCTGCAGGCGTGTCGGACCCGCCCTGGATGTTGCCGGGGAACAACTCAATTCCCGTCAACAAGCAGCCCATCCCCCGCATGTGATTGTCGCCGTCGCCGCGAAGCTGGTCGCAAACACCGTGCAGAATCAACGTGCGGTCGCGAAACGGCTCGAGTGCCTTCAGGCATTCCTTGAGCTGGAACGACGGCCCTTCCTGGTCGGGCCAGAACGAAGGCGGCACGACGCCATTGGGGCTGAACATGATCACCAGACGTTGCTTACGCTGACCTTGATTCGCGAAGCTCAGGCTGGGCAGGTTGAGGAGAAACGGAACGGCGGCAGCGCCAATTCCCAGTTCGCGGATAAACTCACGGCGGTTATTTGCGCGAACCATTTCATTTCTCCGGCGGTTTGGTGGGCATGCGAAATCTAAGCGGTTGGCTGTTTGGCGGGTACAACAAGTTTACAACGTGGCGCTCCGCGGTGTCAAAGCCGTCGTGGCCATGATTTCCACCATGAGCTTGCGGATGTTGAAGGCGTGTGCCGTGAAAAACGACCGCAAGTCCGAGCCCTCATGGGAACTGAATGCCCGCACCGGCTGTTTGACCAGGTAGTGGAAGAGTTGTTCGACGAAGGCATTGTGGGTCTCTTCCGAACCGGCCAGGAACTCGGCGAGGTCGCGGGCCCCATGGAACTTTACGGTCTCACCTAAGCGGGTTTCGTAAAACCCACTCGCGTCGATCGGTCTCCCTTTCTCTTCCTTTCGAAATCGACCGGCGGCGTCAAAATGCTCCAGTGTAAAGCCAAGCGGGTTGATCAGACCGTGGCAGGTTTGGCACGCCGCGGGCTTGGTCTGAAGCGAGACGCGCTCGCGTGTGGTCAGGTCGGGATGAAGGTCTGCCGCCAAGGG
Organism: uncultured Isosphaeraceae bacterium; assembly: GCA_963830625.1. Taxonomy (GTDB): domain Bacteria; phylum Planctomycetota; class Planctomycetia; order Isosphaerales; family Isosphaeraceae; genus CAWHMZ01. Next base: position 153,180 of record CAWHMZ010000027.1, read on the forward strand.
CGCGACAGCCTCGGGGGGCGGCCGAAGCACCCGGCCAACGAGACTTCGGGTAATGAACACACCGCGATGGATCGGCGAGGTTGAGCCCGTGTAGGCGAACGTTGCCATCAGGTAGGGGTGCGACAGCACTCCGGCACGCTGGCCGGGATCGAGAGCGACCTTTTCAAACGGTGCGTTCGGCGGCAGCGCGGCGCCGTAAAACCGCGCCAGTCGGCCGTTCAAGAACACCTGCTCCGCCTGCAGCAACTGCCGGAAGTCAGCCCCTTCGCTGCCGATCACGTCGTCGAGGAACAGCTCGAGCGACGTGCGCAGGTCGGAGGCCATGGCCTCATCAAACTGGGGAAATTGCTTGGGGTCTTTGGTGATCTCAGGTACCGATTCCACCTTGAGCCACTGCATGAAGAAATCACGGAGCTTCGAGCGAGCGCGGGGATCCAGAGCCATTCGCTCGGCATGTCGCGCGACATTTTCGCGCGTGCCAAGCTCACCTTTGGCCGCGGCTTCCAGCAGAGCCTGATCGGGAATGGAGTCCCAGAGCCCGAACGAAAGGCGCGACGCGACGTCGTAGCTGTCGGGAGTTCCCGTCGAGAGCTCATGGTACAGAAACCGGGGCGACTTGAGCACAAGGAGCACGACGCGCTTGACAGCCCCGTCAAGTTCATGAGCCTGGGTGAACTGGCGATCGATAAAGATCGCTTTCTGTTCCGGCGTGAGTGCGCGCCGGAAGGCGCGTTCGGCGAATCGCTGGCAGAGATCGCGGAGCTTGGCCTCACGGTCTTTCGCGTCGTCGCCCGCACCTGATAACTCCTTCAGGTGGGCGGCGACGTGAGCGGCCAGTTCGATCGCTGCGTCGGTTGTGGCCGTGTCCCATGCCTTGGAAATCGACGACCCGCGTTCGTAGCCTACGCTGCGGTCATCGGGCGGGAACGGCGTTGTCAAGACAAAGCTCTCGGGGAATGAGCTCGGCGAGAGGTTTCGCTGTGGAATGATTTCCACGGCGCGTCGCGGCCGCCTCCACAAGAGCGCGATCGAAGCGGATTTTTCCTTGGACCGCGACATCTCCAGCCGAATCGGGTAGATGCGTCCGCCCAGCAGGTAGATCGACGCCCGGTGTTCGGTGTCATCGCCCGATCTGACCAGGGCATCGATCAGTGGCCGGGCCTTGTCGTTGACCCAGAGCCTTGTCGCGTTCTCGGTCTTGACGACGAATTCGTATTCTCCCGTATCGGGAGCCACCACGGATCCCTGCCAGTTGGCCCGGAACTCCAGCGAGAACGCGCGGAATGACGCCAGGGGAACCCAGAGCACCGGCGCCCGCTGCCAGGTTCGTGATAGGTCCTTCTGAGCATCTTGGTCGGGGACCGGGCTACCTGTTCCGAAATCGAACTGGATCTCGGGGTCGACGCGCCGGAGCGCTCCGCTGCGATTCTCGCCGCCGCGCCTGCCCGGCCCTGGCAGAGTACTCGGCTGCAAGCCCATGCTGAAGGTCGCCGCGGGCAGGGGAGCTGAAGCTCGCGAGCAGGTCGGTGACGGCATTGCGATACTGGCGAACGGTAAGCCGCGCCGGTTCGATCCGCGGAGGCTTGAAGTTGTTCCGCGCTCGGGCGGCCTTTGAATAGAACGTGTCGTAAATGTACGCGGCGACTTTGTCGGCATCGGCGCCGACGCATTCTCCAGGGGCATCCTCGGGCATGGTCCTGGCGATCAAACGCGCAAGGCTCGGCACTGTTCGGTCGCCCACCAGTGCACGTGGAAAAAAATCCGCCGTGCCTTCACCCTTGGCGCCATGGCACGAGGCACATTTCGCTCGATAGATCTGCTCACCAGTCGGGGAGGGATCGGAGCCGGCCTTGGCCGAGGCGATCGCCAGCGCGAAACACGCACCCGCAATCATCAGAAAGTGGCTTTGCGAGGAGGCGCGCCGCCATAGATCGGGTTGAGCAAGAAAGCCAACCATCGGCGTGTCGGTCTCTGGGAGCATTGACACTGTGTGTGGTACCTCAATCTCCCGGCCCGGCCTCCGGCGTCCAATACGTTTGTACCTGACGCGATTGACGCCGGCAAGGGTTTCGCTCGAGTGCATGTCATGAGCCGGCGCATCGCTCGGCACTCAATTCTTACGGGTCCGGCAAGATCATCCCGGCTGCGCGCGAGCCGTGCCCGGATGGCAACAAGAATCGTCCACCACGATCCGGTCAGGCCGATCACCGGTGTACACCCAGATCATCGTCATGGGCTCAAGGGTCAAGTTAATGAAGTAGTGGCAAAGTCCGCGCGGAACCAGCGCCGTCGCATTGCCGGAGAGCTCATACCGCCGCCCCGCCACCATGCAGGTGGCCGTGCCATTGATGATCGTGATCGACTCGTCGAAGTCATGACGATGACAGGGGAGCCGCGCACCCGCCTCGAAGATGCCGTAGCCGCCACAGGTTCCCGGTCGCCCGAGCGTCTCGCCGAAGAGATCTTGAAACGATGCGCGAGGGGCGAGCTCGAAGCGCTTGGCGGGTCGGTTGCGGCACAGCCATTCCGCGCCATTGCGACCGGTCGCGCTCGGGGGCTGGTCCTCCGGTGGAAATCGTCCGTTCAGCCATGTCTGATCCGGTGTCGACCCTGGGAGCGAGACATGGATCAAAGCAGGACGCGCGGTCGATAGGTTCTGGATGCCCCGCGGCATTCCGGCCGCGATCGTGATCGCGTCAAGTGCGCCGAGACCGTAACGGCGTTCTTGAACCTGGACGGCTGCATCACCATGGACAACGATCAAGGTCTCGCCGAACGGCCGGACATAAAGCGGATACGTAACCTTCGGATCAAGGGTCACAAGGCCCGTGAACAGATTGTGCGCGCCATTCCGCTCGCTGACCAAGGAGCGAAGCTCAACCCCCGGCGCGATCCTTGCGACCTCGGTGGATTCGAGACGTTGGATAACCTCGCTGCGGCCGTCAACCGGTCCGGATTTCTGGGTCGCTGCCGGCATGACCGAGATTAAGACCTCAAGTAGTCGGAACGGATGGTTGTGTCACGATCGCGCGCATTACACCACGCGTACGCGCCGCGTTCACAAATCTAACCTGCCGCGACCGGTTCGATCAATCGCCTACGAAATCCGGCCGTCGGCCGGCGTGCCGATCCGCTATTCCTCTTTCCAACCGGGCCCGCCGCCGAAGATGCGGTTGGTGCCGGCGAGAGGTAGTCCGGTGATGAGCGAGGCTTCCAGAGAAAGTGCGCGCAGGTCTTCGGGCTCGAGGTGATGGACGCTGCTCTTTCCGCAGGCGCGTGCGAGGATCTGGATTTCTGCGGTGAGGGCGTGAAAGAAGTTGGCCACACGCTGCGCACCGGCGTCGATATCGAGCCGGGCGGTTAGCTCGGGGTCCTGGGTCGTGATGCCGACCGGGCAGCGGCCCGTATGGCAGTGATGGCAGGAATACGGGGCGGCACCGATCTTGTGGTAGTCTTCGATAAAAAGGGGCTTGTTGCAGTTCAACGCAATCAAGAGGGCCGTCCCGAGATAGCAGGCGTCGGCGCCCAAAGCCAGGGCTTTGGCGCAGTCGGCGCCGTGGCGCAGGCCGCCGGCGATGATGAGCTGAACCTCGCCATACAGGCCGATGTCTTCCAGGGCCGCGCGGGCTTCGCAAACGGCCGCGAGGGTGGGGATGCCGGTGTGCTCCTGCAAGAGCTCGGGCGAGGCGCCCGTGCCCCCTTCCATGCCGTCGACGACGATCACGTCGGCGCCGGCCTTGGCGGCCAGCCGGACGTCGTCAAAGACCCGGGAAGCACCCATCTTGACGAAGATCGGGACCTGGTAATCGGTAGCTTCTCTCAGTTCCTCGATCTTGATGATCAGGTCGTCGGGGCCGAGGAAGTCGGGGTGGCGGCAGGGCGAGCGCTGGTCGACTCCCGGCGGGAGGTCGCGCAGCTCGGCGATCTCGCCGGAGACCTTGGAGCCCAGGAGAAGACCGCCGGTGCCGGGCTTGGCGCCCTGGCCGATGGTGAGCTCGATCGCATCGGCAGCACGCATGTGCCGGATGTTGATGCCGTAGCGGCTGGGCAAGACCTCGTAGATCAAGCAACCGCGATTCGGTGCGCTCGATTTCGAGCATGCCGCCGTCGCCCGTGGTGCTCGATGTGCCGGCGAGCCGCGCACCGCGCACAGCGCCGTCTTGGCATTCCGCGACAGGGCCCCGTAGCTCATGCCGGTGACCATGAGGGGGATTTCCAGCTCGACCGGTTTCTTGGCGAAGCGGGTGCCGAGCACCGTCTTGGTGCTGCACGCTTCGCGGTAGCCTTCCAGCGGAATGCGTGTGAGCCCCGCCGGAACGAACGTGAGGTCGTCAAAGGTGGCCCAGGTGCGCGGCCGAAGTGCGCCGAAGCCGCGAATGCGGTAACGCGCCAGCTCCGACTTGATCTGGATGTCTTCGATCACGGCGGGCGTGAACGTCGCCGAGGCTTGGAGCGGCGACGGATCGCCGCCCGTTGCGCTGGCCGCCTCTGGCGCAGAAGGGGGTGGCGACTCGCTCTTCTCCGCACCGAGCGGATTGCCCGTCAAGTTCGTCGATCCTCTGATTTGGGCAGTGGAAGGCCGGCTACGTCGGGCGCACCGTTGGACCTGGGCAAAGCGCCGAACCCACGAGTCCGCGCTGCGATATCGCGCAGGTGGATGTTGGCGGGCTCGGCGAAGTCGCTGTGGTTTGTCAGCTTCAGGACCCGATTGAGATCAGCCGCGGCTTCGTTCAGGTTCCCTTGACGCAACAGGCACACCCCCCGGCAGAGGTAGCCCTCTGGATCGTTGCCGCGAATGAGCAACACGTGCCGGAAATCGTCGAGCGCCAGATCGTACAGGCCCTTTTCGGTGCGGATTCTTGCCCGCGCTGGACGTAGGCCACGGAAAGCCGGGGGTCGAGCTCGATTGCGCGCTCGAAGTCGGCCAGTGCCAGCTCAGTTCGCCCATGGCCTGATGAACCAGGCCGCGCTGGCAGTAGGCCTCGCCGAGTAGTGGCGCGAGTCGGATCGCGCGGTCGTATTCGCGGAGTGCGGCAACGTAGTCCCGGCGGATGAATTGGTTTCGGCCCGCCTTCATGACGCGGGGAGCCAGGGATCGCAGTCGGCGCTGGGTTGAGAGCAGCACCTTGAGCATGACGGCCACTCCCAAGGCCGGAATGACCACCAACCCCGCCATCGACCAGACCCGAACCCGGTCGGAATATCGCGGCCGGGTCAGGCGGCGGCCGTCGATCCAGCCCATTGGAATGGTTTGTTGGGGGACGATCGCCAGCACGGTCACGATGATAAGCAGGCCGACGATTCCGACACCGCGGGCAAACCAGCGAATCTTGCCGAAGCGCGAGGATAATCGCGGCGATGGCCAGACACGCCACGCCGACCCCGAGCGCAATCCTGAGCCCGATCGGACTGGGCCAGTTGACGACGTGATAATACGCTTCGGCGAGCATCATGTCGGAAGTGCTTTCGCAAGGACCGTCTGGGTTCTTTCCGGGAATCCACGGCTTCGTTTTACAAACCCGGTAACTCGTTGGCCCCACTCGCCGGCCTCGCCGCGATGCGAGTACCAGAGGCGTTTCTCAACTTGTATGAAGATATTGCGAACGGCGGGTCGCGAGAAGGGACAGCTTCGATGCTCACTCTACGAGGGGCACAGCCCGCTGTCAATTCAGTGACCGCACGACTCGCACTTTTTTGCCGCGCGGCCGCCCGCGCGCCCTCACAAAGCCGATTTCCACAACTCGCGATCGCTCTCTCGGAAGTTCCAGAGTCTCCGGCCTGCTACCAGTTTTCGGAAGCCCGCGCTGGGCGCGGGAATTTGCCACTCCTCGAGCGCAGACTCGATCAACTCGCGATCGGCCGGCGTGAGGTCTGCGACAATGGCGTCGGATCCCAATGCGCCATGTCGGCCGCCCAGGAGCACAGTTCCCATGTACATACTCTCGGCAACTCCGTCGGCGGCATCGCCGCAAATGATGATCGCTCCTTTTTGCATCATGAACCCGGCCATTGGCCCGGCACTGCCGGCTATGATCAGCAAGCCCCCCTTCATGGCGATGCCGGCGCGCGTGGACGCATCACCCCGCACGACGACCGTGCCGGCGCGGATCGACGCCGCAACCGAGCTAGCGGCATTGCCCCGGATTTCGACCACACCGTCGCGCATGCTCTCGGCGGCGCCCCAGCCCGCTCCGCCGTGCACGGTAACGCGCGCACCGTCGTTCAAACCGGCAACGTAGTAACCGGCGCTGCCCTCGATCAACAGGTCGGCTCCCGCCGGCAACCCCACGCCCAGATTGTGCCGCGCGGCCGGCCGCAGCAATCGAACCCGCAAGGTTCCCGCGGCGATCGCCCGGCGGATGGCCTGGTTGATCTCGCGCGTGGAGAGGTCGCCACAGTCTACCGTCGCCGCGACCGAATCGCCGGAAACGCTCGCCGTCACCACTTGTCTCCTCGTAGCCGAGTTAGCAATGCCGCAGCACCGAGAATGCATTACACGACCGCCGGCTCCGGCAATTCCGCGAGCGGGAAGAACAGGGCCGTCGCGGGCGCCGGCTCCGACACTTCGTACGCTCCCGCAATGGCGCGGCGGATCGCGATTTCTTCAGTTGCAACCGCGACGAATGATTCGGTCTGGGCGAGCATCAGGGGTTTGAATCCGAACCGGTCGCGCACGATCCCAAGCCCCTCCGACGAGGCGACGAGGTAGTTGAACGATCCGTCGAGGTCTTCGATCGAGCAGGCAAGCGCGTGGTGCAAGCTGCAGCCTTCGTTCAGTTTTTCGCGCAGATAGACGCCGATGACCTCGGAGTCGTTGTCGGTGTAGAACGTCGCTCCGCGCTGTTCGTAGTGACGCCGCAATTGGTGATAGTTGGTGATGTGCCCATTGTGAACCGTTGCCAGGTCGGCGACGCCGTGCACCCAGAAGGGCTGCGAATGGCTCAGGTCGATCCGGCTCTCGGTCGATAATCGGGTGTGGCCGATCGCGAGCGGTCCGCGCCACGTCGAGACGGCATAGGCCGATTCAAGCATCTTGGGAGCACCGACCTGCTTGACGAGGTCGAGCCTGCGGCCCAGGCTGACGACTTCCAGCCCGCCCGGACGGGCACCCAGGGCACACTCGACGTCGTCGGGCGTGACGCCCGCATTGGGACGGAACCGAAAGCAAACCGTCTGGCCTTGTCGCCGCCGCCACTGCCCGTCCGGCGCGGGGACTACGCAACCCAGTGCAGCGAGTCGGTCCGGCCCGGGTTCGTCAAGAGCGGCGAAGCGCACGTTCCAGATCTCTGCGGCCGCAGCCTCGGGCTCATGGCCGATCACGGCGACGCCGGCACTGTCGGGGCCACGGCAGCCCAGGGCCTCGAGCATCGCCAGCACCACGTTGCCCGTGTCGGTCGCCCGCTCGCAGGTTTTGGCCCAGAATGCCACAATTCCACACACGCCGGTCGCCTCTCCTCCAAAAATAGGGCCACGATCATGATTTTACTGGCTCGAGTCGCCGCTGTCGCCAACAATCATGATTCGCGGGCACTGACTCGCCGTGCGCCCGAGCGAGCCACGAGCGCGCTGGGCCAACACCGGGCTGGAGGATCATGGCAGGCATGTCCACATTGGAAGAGCAGGTCGTCGAGCTTGAGCGACGGTTTCAGGAAGACGGGATCGCCTATCTGCTGATCCAGTTTGTCGATATCCACGGCGCGGCCAAGGTCAAGCTGGTGCCCGCGAGTGCGCTGCGCGCGGTGACCTTGGTCGGCGCCGGCTTCGCGGGCGGTGCCGTGTGGGGCATGGGCCAGGGCCCTCATTCGCACGACATGTTCGCCCGGGCCGATCCGGCGACCTACACCAGGGTGGCCTACGAGCGCGGGCTGGCGCGATTCGCAGCCGACCTCCACGTCGACGGCCAGCCGCACCCTTACTGCCCGCGCGTCAACTTGAAGCGCGTGCTGGGCCAGGCCAGGAACCAGGGTTACGTGTTCAACGTGGGCGTCGAGCCCGAGTTCTTCCTGGTGGTCAAGCACGCTGACGGCACGATCGGCGGCTGGGACCCGCACGGCGTCGACGGGCTTGCGAAGCCCTGCTACGACTTCAAAGGCATCTCGGGAGCGCTCGGCGTGCTGCGCGATCTGCAACGCGGTCAACGAGCTCGGCTGGGGGGCCTATCAAGCCGACCACGAAGACGCCAATTTTCAGTACGAGATCAACTTTCGCTACTCCCACGCGCTCGAGACCGCCGATCGCTTGACGTTTTTCCGGATGATGGCCGGCCAGGTCGCCAACCGCGCCGGCGCGATTGCAACCTTCATGGCCAAGCCGTTTGCAACGCGCACCGGCTCGGGGGCGCACCTGCACTATCACCTGGCCGATGCCGAGACCGGACGCAATTTGTTTCTAGACAAGGCCGACCCGCGCGGGCTGGGGCTCTCAAGGCTGGCCTACCAATTCATCGGCGGGGTGCTCGAGCATGCGCCGGCCCTGTGCGCGGTCACGTCGCCGACGGTCAACTGCTACAAGAGGCTTTTGATGGGCCCGGCGCTAACCGGCTCGAGCTCGGGCTACACCTGGACGCCGGCGTTCATCTCGTATGGCGACAATAACCGTACCCAGATGCTTCGGGTCCCCGAAGAAGGGCATATCGAGGATCGCTCGATCTCGAGCGCTTTCAATCCCTACCTGGGCATGGCGGCGTATCTGGCGGCTGGCCTCGACGGGATCGGCGCGGGCTCGACTGCGGCGAGCCAAACCTGGGAAACCTCTACACCGCCGATCTTGAAACCATGGCCCGGCGCGGCGTGCGCACCCTTCCTCAGAGCCTTCCCGAGTCACTGGCGCAGTTCGAGCGCGATGCGGTCGTGCGCGAAAGCCTGGGCCCGATTGCCGACGAATTCAGCCGGCTCAAACGCGCCGAGTGGCGCGAGTACCACGCCCAGGTCGGATCGTGGGAAATCAATCGTTACCTTACCGCGCTATAGGCCGCTGTCGGGGCCATGTCCTCCTGGAATCGAAGAAAGCCAGGTCATCTTGATGGAAGAGTTGCGAGCGAAGCATGTGATTGTGGGTGCCGGGGCGATGGGTTCGGCCGCGGCATACCATCTGGCGCGGCGTGGGGAGCCGGTGATGCTCATCGAGCAATTCGCCCTGGGCCACAACCGGGGCAGCTCGCACGGGGCGGCCCGGATCACCCGGCATTCCTACGCCGACGCGAACTACGCCCGGCTGATGCCCGCGGCGTTTCGCGCGTGGCGCGAGCTCGAGGCCGATGCGGGCGAGCCGATTTACGTGCGCACCGGTGGTGTCTCGTTTGCGCCGCGCGGGGTCGATTATGCGGCACGGGTCGCGGCCAACCTCAGGGAGCTCGAAGTCCCGCACTGGCATGGATCGGGCCGCGACTGGAACGACCGCCACCGCGTGTTTACTCTGCCCGACGAGTACGAAGTCGTCTTTGAGCCCGACGCCGGCTTAGTCAAAGCCGCGCGGAGCGTGGCGCTCGAGATCGAGCTGGCGCAGCGCCACGGCGGCGCAAAAACGCAGGTCATGCCGTCGACCGCCGTGGAACGGATCGACCTCGACGGCCCGCGTCCGGTCGTGGTCACGGGCCGCGCGCGCATCGTGGCCGAGCGCTTGATCGTGGCCGCCGGCGGCTGGGCCGCGCGCTTGTTGCCTGGGCTTGCGGTTCCGCTCCGCGTGACTCGCCAGCAAGTACTGTATGTCCGAGCCGGCGATTCCGCGCCCTATCGCGTCGGCCGCTTCCCTGTTTTTATCTACAAGGGCCACGACGAAGACGACGCCTACTACGGATTGCCCGAGATTCTGGAGACGGGGGTCAAGGTTGCTCGCCACGGCGGCCCGGAGTTCGACCCCGACGTCGACGACCACACCGTCGCCGCCGCCTATATTGCGCTCGTGCGGCGTTTCTTGCAGGCGCACATCCCCGGGCTTGCGGCCGCGCCCATTGACGCAACCGAGACCTGCCTTTACACCGTCGCGCCCGACGAGCGCTTCCTCGTCGACTTTCTCCCAGGCCGCGACGACGTTGTAATCGCCAGTCCGTGCAGCGGCCACGGCTTCAAGTTTTCCTGCCTGATCGGGCGAGTGCTCGCCGACCTCGCGACTTCGGGCGCAACCAATTTGGACATTGGGCCTTGGAAAATCTCTTGAGTCCTCTCACGGCAATGCCGACAGATGCTCTTGTTAGCCGGTTCGGCTTGTGTGAAAATCACGCCTTCGTTTACGCCAGTGAGAGCCGCGGGGAAACCAGTTCAAAGCGGTAAAAACGCTTCCGGCGCCGGGCGACGTCGGCGAGCGATCGACGGATCGATCATTTGAGGTGCTTTCACGGATGATCCCTCAGAACGACGCCGGGGTTCGGATTGGCAGTGCGGGAGTTCGCGCGCGGAGGTGGTGGCGAGGCGGCTCGCCGCACCATCGAAAGCCGCTGCGCCGAAAGTGGTTATTTTGGGGGGTCCCGGCCGCCGGCTTGGTTGTCACGGGGCTGACGCTCTTCGTCGCGCGGCGGCTTGCCGAGGCGCCCAAAGTCGAGCCGCCGTTCGAGCGGATCGTCGACGACCGCGCCGGGCCGATCCGGGAATTCGCGCTCAAAGACACATCCGGAAACTGGCACACGATGGCTGAATGGGCCGACCGGACGGCGATCGTCATCTTTTTCATTGCAACGGAATGCCCGGCTTCCAATGGTTACGCTCCGGAGATGGCGCGGCTGGCGCACGAGTACGGCGCGCGGGACGTGCTCTTCCTGGCGATTCACTCCGACCCCGGGTCGGAACCCGAGACGGCCGCCAGCCATGCGTTGGAGTACGGGCTTGAGTTTCCGATTCTTCTCGACCCAGGCGGAACAGTCGCCCGCCAGGCCGGCGTGCGCGTCACGCCGGAAGCGGCGGTTGTCGCGCCCGACGGGCAGGTATATTATCGCGGGCGGATCGACGATCGATACGCGCTCGACGGACGTCGCCGCGACGCCGCGCTGGTGCACGACCTCGAAAATGCGCTGGCGGCCGTGGTCACTGGCCAATCGCCGGTCGTCACCCAGACCAGGGCGTTTGGCTGTCCGCTCTTGCTCGCGTCGGGCCGCGACCGCGGGGCGAGCACCGAGTCGGTGACGTTCACCCAGCACGTCGCGCCAATCCTCTGGAAAAACTGCTCCCCGTGCCATCGGCCCGGCGAAGTGGCGCCCTTCTCATTGCTCAGTTATCGCGATGCCGCCAAGCGCGCCGATTTTCTGGTCGATGTGACGTCGACCGGCCGAATGCCCCCGTGGAAGCCACACGCCGGGGCGGGCGTGTTCCTCGACGCCGCACGTCTTTCGACCACCGAGATCGAGACGCTCAAGCGCTGGGCGGAGACCGGCTGCAAGCAGGGCGAGCCGATCGCGGATCGCGCCCTCCACAATTCACCGAAGGCTGGCGGCTGGGCCCGCCCGATTTGCTGCTCACGCTGCCCGAGCCGTACAGCGTTCCGGCCGGCGGACCGGACATTTATCGGTCCTTTCCCGTCCGGTTCCCGCTCGACAACGACGTGGCCATACACGGATTGGAGTTCCGGCCCGGCAATCGGCGGGTCGTGCACCATTCCCGAGTCTACCTCGACGTGACTGGTGACGCGCGCCGGCATGACCACGAGGACCGGGAGCCGGGTTTCACCGGCAGGTACGGCTTGAATGGAGGCCTTGACCTCCCTTACCCGGGCCTCGGCGCCTGGACGCCGGGCATGACGCCGCGGTTCGCGCCCGACGGCGTCGGCCGGGTGATTCGCCGCGGATCCGACGTCGTGATCCAGATCCATTACCACCCCAGCGGAAAGCCCGAGTCCGACCGGTCACAGGTCGGTCTCTATTTCGCCAGGAAACCGATCACAAAAACCATGGCGGGATACTCGCTCTGCACCGATCGGATTGACATTCCGCCCGGCGAGAAACGGCACATGATCCTGCTCTCCACCAGGTTGAAGGCCAACATTCACCTCTACACCGTCGTGCCGCACGCCCATTACCTGTGCCGTGAATTTCGCCTCGCCGCGACGCTGCCCGATGCGACCGTGCAGCCGCTCCTCTGGATCACCGACTGGGACCTCGACTGGCAGGACCAGTACCGCTATGCCAGGCCCGTTGCCTTGCCCAAGGGAACGATCCTCACCCTGGCTGCCTACTTCGACAACAGCGCCGACAATCCACGAAACCCCAACAAGCCGCCGCGCCGGGTTCGCTACGGCGTCGAAACCCACGACGAGATGTGCGCCTGCCACCTCGAGTTCCTGCCCGACGAGCCCGAGGGCTACAACGTGTACCAGCAGAAGTCGCCATTCGGGCTCTGAGGCGCGACTTGACGCTATTGCTTGTCGGTCGCGTCTTGCTCACCCATTCCCTGGCGGCGCGTTGCGATCTGGACCATGGGATCGACCGTGCCCTGGCGCATTGCCTCAAGATCGCGGCGGCCGGATCGCGAGCGTAACGGTTGGGCGCGAGCATCGGCAGCACCCGATTGTAGAGCAAAGTCACCGACGCCCGCGGTCGGTCTCCGCGATGGCGCTCGACCTCCCGGATCGCGTCGGCCAGGGGCCAGCCCTGAACCACAAACCGATACATGCCCATCCAGGCGGGCGAACGGTCCATGCTGGCATGACAGTGGATCAAAACGGGCCAGGATGACGGGTCCTGGGCGATCGCGAGCGTTTTTGCGATGTAGTCTGTGCCGCTGAGCTCGTCGGTGAAGTTGGAGACGTAGCCGATCTGGTGCTCGCGGGCGAATCGAAGCTCGTCGGGCAGGTCGGGGCTGGTCTCGGCGGTGTACTCGGGAAACAGGTTGATGATCGTGCGGAAGTGATGGCGTTTCTGCGCGAGCTCGAGGCCCCAGTAGCTCGGCATGGCACTGATGTAGATTCGCCCTGGTACCACCTCGCGCAGACGGCGCAAGGGGCGCTGATACCAGAACAAGCCCCGCCCGGTGAAATCGAGGAGCAGCCAAGCGACCACCATGACGGGGACCACGAACCGCCGCGACCAGCCGAGCCAGGCCCGGGGAGCGAGTCGCAAGAGGGCCAGTGACCACGCGAGCAAGCCCCAGGTGTAGAGCCAGCGCGGCCAGTACCCGAGCGGTTCGCGATCGAGCCAGTTCAATTGCCGCAAACCGATCAAGATCGCCGCGGTGATTACGAGCCCGCGCGTGCCACTCGCGCCGGCTGACTGCCACATGGAGCGCAGATCCCAGCCTTTCGCTCCGATGGCAACCGCGGCGACTACGGCAACGGCAGCCGCCGCCAAACCGACCCTTAGCGACACGGGCGCGGCCGGCTCGAGCATGACCCGCCAGCCCAGGCCGTGCCATCCGTCCAGCAGCGGGCCGGGAGTGGCAGCGTGCCAGAAGCCCGCAGCCGAGATGGCCAGGGCTGCCAACCATGCTCGTTTCTCACGGCCTCGCAGCAATCCCCAGAGCGACAACACCACGGCCGCCGATGCCGTATACACGGCGATGTGGTCGGTGGAGTCGCCCGCCTCGGCCCAGCGATACGCCGCCGGCGGATAGGCGCTGAAGGTGGGACGAATCACCCGGGGAAACTCCGGGTCGATGTCGTGGGGAAAGTCCGTCACCTACCAGAAGGATGGCAGCGTCGCCACGACAAGCAATAGCCACGGCCAGGCGCGAGCCGAGCACTCTGCCAGGGTGCAGCTTCATCATTGCTCGGCTTCCTCTCCGGATGGGCGAACGAATCCTTCAATCGCCAGCGGGCTCGAGTGCTCGTTTTCAGGCGTCTTTCCGGTGCGGCTCGGTCTCGAAGTTGATCGAGGCGGCACGAGGCTCCTGCGGTCCGTCCGCTCGCAGTGCGTGCTCGGCGAATAGCTCTGATTCGACTCGTCCCTTGCCCGACCGAACGCCCACGGCCACGAGCAGCCTCCGCCTCGCTCGCGAATCGGCCGCGCGATCAACCGATGCGCTCGAATCCACCACGGCCGCTGCCGCTGGACCGCCTGGTAATCCGACCCCTAGCTGGTCGGGACGGCACCGGGACCAATGCTTCATCAGGTGATACTCGTCGCTCCGCCGCATCAGTTCGAAAAGCGGCCAGCGCGGCAGCCACCGCGGCCAATATAGACTGATCTGGAAATCGATCAAGTACGGCTTTCCAGCCGGGGCCACGACGATGTTCTCCCGCTTGTGCAGATCGACGTAGATCACCCTGCGTGAGTGCATCGAGTGAATCAGCATTTCGAGCTCGTGAAAAAACGTGTCGCTGACGGCCTCTCGGTCACCGAGCGGATGGCCCGCGATGAATTCGCGCCGACCGCGCCAAGGACGGCTCGGCCGCGAATCGTGACGTTTCCGGCCAGTGCCGGAATGCCCGGCAAGTCCGCCAGGATTTCGAGCAGCTTCCGCTCGTGGCGCGCCGCCAGCCGACCCAGCCATCCCATCGGAACTCCGCCAAGAGACGATCGTCGGTGCATCTTGACGATGCGAGCAAGACCGCCCCGGCCCACGTACGAACATCGTGGCAGCCCACGAGTCGTGCTTGAAGAGCTCGACTAAGTGAAATGTCTGACCGTCGATCTCGATCGACGGCGGAGGAGACTCCTTTCCGAGAGCCTTCAGCCAGCTCGGTCGTGGCTTGACCGGCGAATGCACAGCCAGATCCACTCGCATGGATGACATCGCGGCTCTCGAGGGCGGAATGGTTCGTACGTGACGACTTCGTAACTCTTTCATCTGTCGGTCCTCGGCCGGGTGGGGGTTGAGGATTCATGCGCGAAGCCCTGCGCGATTGGTAATTGTTACCGATCGGGAAGGATGGATAGGCCCGGTTTTTACCTAGATAGCGGCCGACCGCACTCGTGCCCCAAATCCACCGAAAGGGACAGACGGTCGGAGAACAGAGCGCACGATGTGGGTTGCGCGCGGGTGCGACGTCGCATTTCTTCCCGCGATTCAGTCGGCGCCACGCGGCCTCGGTGTAGCTTGGTGGGAAGCTCAGTCGATGTACCCGGCGCTTGGAGCGGGGTCCAGAGGTGGTTGGTGCGTCAGCGATCGGGCGGCGGTTCGTCGTCGACGTTGGAATCGATGCTGCGCGAGCGGGGCTTGCTTTCGGCCTTGGGTTTCGACGGCGGGTTCTGCTTGCGGTGCGGGCGACCTTGGAGCGGCTGACGGTCTCGGCGTCGAGGAACACGAGCACTTCGGTACCGGTGGGATACGTGCCCGGGATGGGCAGGTTGAACCAGCCGCCCTTCTTGTCGAGGATGCCCGGATGGATTCCGGCCGAGATCACGAGCGTCTGACCGAGCGGCCAGTTCTTGACGGTCTGATCGAGGTGAGTCTGGGTCGACTCGGGGACGTCGACGGCCATCTCGCTCGGCCCGACGTCGCGCGGGGCGATGACCCGCGTGCGATGGAACGAGCGGACGGTGTTGACCGCCAGGTCGATCATCGCGTCGAGGGCGTCGCCGTCGAAGGTCAAAAGCGGGCTCAGCTTGAGTATGATGCCCTCCTCGATCTTGTCGGCCTTGGTCTGGAACCCCATGCCGGCGGCGCCGTCGCGCTGCAGGCCGCCGGCAAAGGTATGAGGCGCGGCCGTCTTGATCGTGAGCGTCTGGCCGTTGACCATCTCGATCCGCTGATCTTCGATCTTGCGGAACCCTTGCTGGACTTGCATCTGCGAGAGGACGAGCGCCGCGTCATCCAGCCGCATCGTCCAGATCTGCTGGCCTTGCGGGCCGCTGCCGACGTAGGTGAGCCGCGAAAAGACCGAGTATCGCCAGCGGCTGTCGACCGCGGCGATGAACTGAACGTGCACCGACAGCACGTCTTCGGTGGCGTTGGTGAATCGCTCGACGACCTCGTCGACCTGCTTCAAGATCTCGGGCGAATTGTAGGCACGCAGCTCGGTTTGCGTGGCCGACAGCACGGCGATCTTTTCGCCGTGCCATTCGCAGACGCCGGTGCGCTTGAAGATCCAGTCGATGATGGCTTTCTGCGGAGTTGAGCTGACTGCTCAAGCTGTTGACGAGCCTTGGTGTAGCGCGTGATCGGGTATCGGCGCCACTCGAAGCCGGGCTCGGGCGCAAAGGGCGCCGCCGGCTCGTCGCCGGGCGCCGGCGGTTCCTCGGGGTCGTTCGCCGCGCGATGACCGGCTGGAGCGTCTTGTCGCCGCGTCTGCGACGCCTTGCGGCTCCCTCCGGTCTGTGCCAGGAGACGGAAGGGAAGAGGCCTGCCCACAACATCGACAGCATCAGGGCCGTGCGGCGGTTCATGCCAGGAGGCCTCCTTGCCGAGCTGGCTGGCCGATCATCCAGAGCGAGTCGAGCCGGATTCTTAACAGAGGATCGAATTTGCCACAAGTCCAATTCGCACCGGCTCTGGACCGCGAGCCGGTCCGTCTGGGGGCTCGTCCGGAAAAAGAGGGATTGCGAGGATAGCGGGGCGAGGTTGAAATTCAGCATGCCTGCCGCCACGACGCAGCCGTGGTTGTGCGGG
The DNA here is from genome assembly GCA_963830625.1 of uncultured Isosphaeraceae bacterium. Lineage (GTDB taxonomy): Bacteria > Planctomycetota > Planctomycetia > Isosphaerales > Isosphaeraceae > CAWHMZ01. The sequence goes on from CAWHMZ010000027.1 coordinate 169,649, forward strand.
CGACGACGCAGCCGGGGGAACGCGCGAGGAAACGGTCATGAAGAGTAACCGCCCGCTCTGGTGGTGGGCCGCCCTGACTGTCGTCTTGCTGTCCACACGAGCCGGCCAGGCGTGTGCGCGCCCCCCGATGACCGGCAGGCTCTCATGATGCGGCTCGTGCATCCCGAGCGCCAAGCCGCCGAAGTCTTGCGCTTGTTCGAAGGCACGCGTGCGCCGCACCCCGCGGCAGCGCTGGCCGCCTGGAAGCGAGCCACCAAAGAGCCCACGCAGCTTGGGAAGCCTCTCGAAGCCGTGATCGCGCTCTTCAACCCCGAGATGGTCCCCGAATGGAGCATCATGCATAGGGCCGAGCTAGGGCTCGGCCTGCGCCTGTCGACGGCAAGCCACGCTGGTATGCCATCGTGCCGCGCGATGACGGAACGCTCTCTGGGGTGATGACCGCGCAGCGATTGTCTGGCGGGCGCCCGGAGCTGCCGCTGGTTGGTGACGGCAAACCCGTCGAAGTCGAGCGGCTCACGCCCGCGGGCGCGACCGTGGCGGCCCGAGTTGGCAATTCGGTGCTGGTTGCCAGCTCGCGCGATGAGCTCGAAGCCGCCCTAGAGCGCCTTCGCCATCAAGCCCAGCCGCGGCCTGGCGCCCCCGCGGAACCTGGGAATGAGCCCGCCGATTGGGGCGTGGTCTTTGATCTCGACCCCGCACTCTTAGAAGTCCCCGGGGCCCAGAACCTGGCGCTGCGCCGGGCCGTCACGCTGCTCCATGGCCTCGATCGGCGCGCGATTCACGGCAGGCTCGCGCTGCGCGATGACTGCCTCGCGCTGGGCGTATCGTCGAGTGGAAACCCTCACGCGCAGGTCGACCAGGCCGCGGCACCGGTCGCCGTCGATCCGGCGTGGTTGCACTGGGTTCCGGCCAACGCGACCATGGGAACGTTCTCGGTTGCACTGGCCTCCGAATCTGCCTTTTGGGACTCGCTGTTCGTGTTGGCAGAACCGCGTCGACCGTGCCGATCCGGCCCACGCCGAGACAGCACCGCTTCGGGCGCGGCTCAACCTGCTGGCCGCAGGCGCCGGCGTGCGGCTGGAGGCCGATCTCTGGCCCCACCTGCGGGGGGCGACCGCGGCTGCGTTTGGCGATCGCGAGAGGCCGGGAAACACGAGCGGTGCTCTGGTTGTCCTTCACCTCGACAGCGAGGCGAGTGCCAGACGCGTGTCTCGCGAAATCTTGCCGCGGCTGGCCGGCCTTGCGGGCGGCAAAAAGCCGGCACCGCGCCCGATCGCCGACGGGCCTCCAGGCGACGTGAACCACCTCGGTCAGATCAGAGGTCGGCCGCTTACGGTCGCCGAGCGCGGCCGGGACGTTCTCGTGGCGTGGGGCGAAGGCGTGCTCGATGCTGCGCTCGCGTGCACGACCAAGCCCGATCTGTCGGTCGCCGCGCTTTGCACCGGATGGGCTCGATCCGGCAAGCAGGCGCCGCAGCGCGTCGGGGCGATCTGGCCGGCCCGCTGCTGGTCGCCAACCGGCAGAACCGAGCACACCACGCCCGCGTGGAACGCTCTCGCCGACGGGCCGCCAGTGGTCTGGTGGGGATGGGACGGGCAAACCGAGTTCGCATGATTCGGTTCAGTGGTCCGGGCTCCACGACCTTGTTCAGCGCTTCCTTGACCAGGTTCCGCTTGATCCGCCACCGCTCCCGTGACGAACCGGCTGATTGACCAATGTCCGCGTTGCGATTGATCGACCTGCACTGCAACTGGCTCTGCCAATACGCGGCGGAGGCCACGACTTTTGACGCCGCGGTCTACAGCGCGATCGCACCGCGGCTGGGCCAGCTCGACGGCTACCTGCTGGGGACGGCCGCGGCCGTGCTGTCCTGTGGCCGGCTTCCAGGAGAGTGGGCCTGCCACCCTGATCGCTGGCGGTCGCTCACCGAATTGCTGGCGCGTTACGAGGCCGAGTTCACCGGCCGGATCATCATGGGTCCCGATGACGTTGCTCGGTGGCGAGCCGAACCTCACGACGGCCTATGCTGGGGCATGCTCGGTGTGGCAGGTTTTGACTTCCTGGTTCGCGAACCCGCCGACATCGATCGTTTACCCGGCCTGTTCGAGCGCGGCGTGCGCGTCTTTCAGCTTGTCGATGGCAGCGCCAGCGCGCTGGCCGGATCCGCAGAGCCTGGTGACGACCGCGGCCTCACCAACCTGGGGCACTCATGTCTGGAGGCACTGGCCGAGCTGGCGGGGCAGGGGCCTGGTCCCAAGCCGATTCTCGATCTGGCCCATCTCAACCCGCGCGCGATGGCCGAGGTGCTCGAATGGCTGCACCAGAATGCGGTTTCGCCCCGCGGCCTCTTTGTCGCTTACAGCCACGGGGCCACGAGCCGGGATGGTTTCGACACGCCGCGCACGATCGGCTGGGAGCACGTCGCCCGGTTGCGATCGGCCGGGGGCGTCATTGGTGTGACTCCCAGCCAATTGTTCTATGCGACGGCTGAAGAGTTTCGCGCCGACTTGAGCGCGATTGCCGAAGTCCCTTTCGAAGGCCGCCCCGGCTACGAAGGAATCGCGCTCGGGACTGACTTCCTCGGCAGCGGCGAGCCGTTGCCCGAGCTCCGAGATGTCGGCCGGCTGATCGGGTGGCTCACCAAGCATTTCGACCAATCAGTGGCCACGTCGTTGATCTCGAAAAGCGGCAGGAGGCTCATGGTCCGCGCTGCCGGGGTCGAGTCGGACTGATCGTGACGTTTCTGCCGACCAATGAGAAGTGGCAGATAGTGGCAGAAGATGGCAGGTTTTCGAAAGGGCCCCGAGCGAAATTCCAGTGCTGGGAGGCGATCAAAAGCCAGCCTTTGCAATGAGACCGTCGATTCCCCGCCGGTCGCGCCCAATTTGCCGGAACCTTCTGGCGGCACTTGGCTTGGGTCGCATACTGTCCACGACGCCGTGAAGCAGATGGCCGCGCACCGTGCGCCCGTCAAAAACCTGTGACGTACTCATTCAACGGCCGGCGACCGGTCAGAACCTGCCATTGTAAAGGCGGGACGTCCAGCGGTGCCGGCGGCGACCGGCGTGAGGTCGGGCGCCAACGCCACATGGCTCGGCGCCGAAGAATCGCCGCTCCTATCCGCGAGCAGAGTCGTCTCGCAGTTTCGCGTATTGTGCGGCGCTCGTTTCACTTTGCGGAGCGGCAGCAGGCCGTTGGCCAGCGCCGCCAGGGCGGAGACATTGTTGGTGACGACCGAGGTCATGATCCCGAAGCCCATCGTGAAGACGCCGATCATGTTGGCGACGTTGGGCGCCACGATCATCGACCAGCTCCGGTTCACGTTGCGGTCGAGGTCGCGCGCGATTTCCCTGAGCTCGCAGAGCCGGGATAGCCCGCCTTCGAGGAAGACGACCTGGGCGGTGTCGGTCGCGAGCGTCGATGCGCCCCGGAGCGAGATCGAGACGTCGGCCTTCTTGAGTGCGATCGAGTCGTTGATGCCGTCGCCGACGAAGCAGACCTTGCGGCCTTCGGCCTGGAGCCTTCGCGACGTAGTCGGCCTTGTCGGCGGGCAGGACCTGGGCGAAGTAGCGGTCCATGCCGAGCGACTCGGCGAGCCGCCGCGTCGGGGCCTCGTGATCGCCCGAGACGATCGCGATGTGCCGGATGCCGGCCTGGCGGAGGTCGGCGATGACCCGGCGCACCTCGGGGCGGACCGCCGCCCGCAGCTCGATCGCGCCGGCGATCTGGCCGTCCACCGCGACCAGGACCATCGTGTGGCCCTCGCGATGCGCCTCGTCCAGCGCCTGCGACACCTCCGCGGCCAGCTCGATCCCCTCCGACTCCATGAATCGCTTGCTGCCGACGCGGACCGCGTGCCCCAGGATGCGGACCGAGATGCCGTAGCCGACCTTGTACTGCGTGTCGTCGGTCGGCAGTCGGGCGGAGCCCCAGCTCGTCGGCCTTGTGGAGGATCGCCAGGGCGATCGGGTGGTGGAACTTCCGCTCGGCGGCCGCGGCGAAGCCGAGGATCCGCTTCTGGGTCCCAGCCGCGCGGCCGCGATGATGCGGCCGACCTCGGGCTGCTCGCGGGTCAATGTGCCGGTCTTGTCGAACAGGACCGTGTCGACCTGGTTCATCTGCTCCAGGGCCCGCCCGTCCTTGACCAGGATCCCCTTGCTGGCGCAGAGGGAAAGCGAGCTGAGCATCGCCAGCGGAGCGGCCATGCGGATGCCGGTCCCCAGGTCGCTGTTGAGCACCGCGACCGCGCCGATGGGCCCCATCGTGGCCATCCCCAGCGCACCGACGCCCAGGGTCGGGATCACGGCCTTGTCGGCCAGCCGCTCACCCTTGTGCTGCGAGGTCATCTTGTAGCCGGCCGTATCGCGGAGGATCTGGCCGATCCGCGCCGAAGCCGTCTCGCTGCCCGACGTCTCGACGCTGACCCGGATCTCGCCGGCGACCAGCAGCGTCGAGGCGAAGACCCGGTCGCCGGTCCCTTTCTCGGCGGGCGTCGACTCGCCGGTCAGGGCGTGCTGATCGATCAGCGCCATGCCGTCGACGACGTGCCCGTCGACCGGGACGACCTCGCCGGTGTGGATGACGATGATGTCGCCCTTCTCGAGCCGGTCGGTCGGCACCTGGACCTCGGTCGCCGTCGCGGCAGAGCCAGGCAAATCGCGGCTGCTTGCCGAAGGCGTCAAGCAGCAGCTTCTGCGAGCGGTCGCGCGACTGCTTCACCAGGAAGCGGCCGAAGCTCAGGCACCAGCAGCAGACGGCGCCGGGAAAGATCGACATGGTCCCCAGGCAGCCGACCATCACGACGGCGTCGAGCGCGTCCACCCCGATCCGCTTCTCCTCGACGAACACCCGCCGCGCCTCCTTGAGCGTCGGCACCGAGGTATACGCATACAGGAGCGCCGCCGCCGGCAAGAGCAGCGGCGCCGCGAACTGCGCGGACGCCGCCAGCGGGATCGACGCCGTGCAGATCGGCAGGTGCATGTCGAGCTCGTCGGGGGCCGACGGCTGCTGCGCGCCGGCCAGGGCGGCGTCGAGGATCTCGATCACCTGCGTCGTGGTCAACTGCTTCGGGTCGAAGTGCACGAGGACCGATGACGTGATCGAATTGGTCGAGAACCGGTCGATCCCGAGCACGCCCGTCAGCTCGCGCTCGATCGCCTGGCAGAGGGCGCTCTTGCGGAAGAGGACTCGGTTCCTCAGGCGCAGCCGGCCAGGCAGCTCAGACTTGACTTCCCAGCCGGTCACGAGCGAGTCGTGACGGTAGTAGCGGACGATGCCGCGATCGTCGCGGGCCACTTTCGAGGAGGCGACCCGCGTGACTTCGGCCCGGCGAGCGGCCGGGCGCCGTCGCGATCCGAGCCTCGTTCGAGCCAGGCCCTCAGCCGCCGGACGACGTCGGCAAGCGCAAACGTTCGCGGACAGTAGCGCAGGTCCGCCCGGGCGCATCCCCGTTCGGTGATCGAGACGCTCGAGATCACCTCGCAGAGGAACACTCGCTCGATGAACCGCCGGCACGCCGGGCTGTCGGCGTCGCGCGAACAGGGAATCGCTCCGCAGACGGATCACCCCCGCGGACGGGAACGAGACCAGAGATGTCGAGCGAGCTCATCGGTGGATGACTCATGGGAGCGGCACGGTCGACGAATCGACTCGTGGCGGCCGTGCGCGCTAACGCGGATCGTAGTAATTAGAGGGAACGGTCAGAATGATGCGCAATGTCCGGTCGCGCAGCGCCTGAGCTTGCGCGGTCGGGCGCGTTAATCTTACCACTTGTCCGTGGGGAAACCAACGGCGTCCTTGAAAACCGCCGCGGCGCCCGAAAAGAATAGCTCTGGCACCGTGGTTGCACGTGGGCCGATCTAGGTGGGCACTCCCTTCCGCGGGCGACGTCGGCGCCTCGCGCGTCGGCCCGGATTGGTTCCAATTGTGCGAACAGTACACGCGAGGCGATACCATGCTATTCCTCAAGGAAAACCAGGTGGGGTTCGATCGACATGTGCTCGGATTCCCGAGTGTCAAAGGCTGCCATGCGATCGTGCTTCAGAGTGGGACCGGGCTGTTCGGACTGCACAGTTTTGGCGGGTCCCGCCCGGAGCAAGTCGGACCCAAGGCCAAGGCCTTCGGCGAGTTCGTCAACGGATTTGACATCACGGATCGTACGCGTCTTAGACTGTTTGGGCGCTGAATTCGACGCATCGTTACACTGGCGAAGATCCTTGTGCCAGGAGATGATCGAGATTGCCAAGGCGGTGAACTGCAGTGGCGAACTCAGGAAAATCGTCCTGAGCAAACACGTGGGTAAAGAAGACAGCGTTTATATTGAATTCCAACGGACCGATGGGGATCTCTGCACCGTGAAATTTAAGCGATGGTCGAAGATGGCTCTCTCGGGCACAAGTTGGCCGTTGACCCAAGGTGTCTCAAGGTCGTCGCTAAAAGAGGAGATATCTACGCGCTCGAAGACGGCCCGGGCACGACGTCGCCTGTCTTGTTCGGTCCGGATAGCAAGGGCAAGATGCACACGGTGCCCCCGGAAGACATGAGCGTCTGGCGCGTCTATTGACTGCCATGCCGCGCGCTGCGCCGACCGCCCGAGCCGGCCACGGCGTCGGGCTTGCTCGGCCGTCCCAGCGACTGGAGTTCAACTATTACAAGGATTTGAACGCCATGCCGGTCCTCCGTCAGATCGCGCACCTGGGTCACCCGGTCCTGCGCACCGTCGCCTCTCCCATCGAGCTCCGCGCGGCGGCCGAGGTCCGATCGCTCGTCGAAGACTTGCTGGCGACGCTCCGCGAGGCCGACGGGGTCGGGATCGCCGCCCCGCAGGTGTATGAGCCGCTAGCCCTCTTCATCGTGGCCTCGCGGCCGAACCCAAGGTATCCGGAGGCCCCTCTGATGGAGCCCGAAGTCGTAATTAATCCGCAAATCGTCGAACGCTCCGACGAGCTCGTCAAGGGCTGGGAGGGCTGCTTGAGCATCCCGGGCATCCGGGGGCTGGTGCCCCGGCACCAAAGGATCCGTGCCCGCTACGGGACGCTCGACGGCGCAGAGGTCGAGCGCGAGTTCGTCGACTTCGTTGCACGGGTCTTCCAGCACGAGCACGACCACCTCCGGGGGATCGTTTTCCTGGACCGCCTCGAGAGCACACGCGACCTCGTCACCGAAAAGGAATATCAGAGGCAACTCGCAGGTCGAACCTGACAATTCACGCGGCCGGTCTCGGCGACTCGGAAAATCGGCAGCAAGGCCCCGGGTCTGCGCCTTGACCGAGTGAAAGCGATTCTCTAGTATTTCTGTCGGTTTAGTTGGGTTTGAGCGCTGGATAGAGCCCGCATCGCTTTACGACGAGGGGGCACCGCCGCCTCGGGCCGATCACGACCAGGGAGCATCACCTTCCATGCTGACCGCCAAGCTGTCGCGTCCGATTCTCACTTTTTCGGCCATGGCGCTGACCGCGGCGCTCGGCCTTTGGGGCTTGTCGGCGGCCTCGGGGCAGGGGGTGAAGGAGTCAGGTGGGGCGAAGGCCCAGCCATTCGTGGTCGAGGGTTACTACCGGGTGAAGTGGGGCTACGCCGACGAGTTCCTCCGGCTCTACAAGAAAAACCACCTCCCCGTCCTCAAGAAGCTGCGGGACGAGGGCCGCCTCCTGCGGATTGAGGCGGAGAAGCCCCGCTATCACGCCACCGAAGACAGTCGCTGGGACTACCGCGTCCGGCTCACATTCCGCGACGCTGCCGCGGCCCACGACCCGTCCTACGAGGAGGAGCTCAAGAAGCAGCTCTACCCCGACCAGGACGCCTTGCGGAAGGAGGAATCTCGCCGGTTCGAGATCCTCGATTCCCACTGGGACATCGTGGTCGACGCGGTCGACCTCGACGAGAAGTAGGCGCCGAGGCGCCGCGACGCCTGGCCTATCGATCCTACACGTTGTGGGTGAACCGTTCGCAGCCGGTGAACGCCTATGCGTGGAAGCGGCCCGGGGAGAAAGGTGCTCCGCCAATTGAGAAGATCCTACCCAACACGAAGCCGACCGTGAAACTGGAGGTGTGAGGAGCAGGAGTCATTAGTCATTAGTCCCCTTCTCCCCGTGGGGGAAAAGGTGGCCGGGACGGCCGGATGAGGGGGCCGGCACGGCCACCGCATTCGTGGGGCTACTGTCCGGCGCCGTCCCCCTCACCCCGGCATCCTGCCGGACCTCTCCCCGTGGGGGCGAGGAAACCAAGGACTATGGACCAAGAATTACCAATATCACGTTCAGATGCGTCACCCGCGTCACGCGCGTCACTGGTATTCGTAAGTCATTGGTAGAAGGTCGCTTCTGATGATGGAGCGCGAGACGTTAGGCGCGGCCCGATGTGTCACCGTGCGTCACGGTGCGTCACCGCGTCTGCCGCACGAGCGGTCCTATTACCGTGCGAACCGTCACAATCGTCATTGGTGATTAGTCATTAGTCCTTGGTGACCGCAAGCGAAGGCGCGCGCCGAGAGACCAAGGACCACTTCGACAGGCCCCGGGGCGGCAAAGGGCCCCTTCGACAAGTCCCGGACTAAGAGCCAGGGACCACGGACTAAGGACCACGGACTAAGGACCAGTATTATGAAGATCACATCAGATGCGTCACTTGCGTCACTGGCTATTCGTAACTCATTGGTAGAAGGTCGGTTCTGACGGTGCGGCGAAAGGTTGGGGCGCGGCCTGATGCGTCACTTTGCGTCACTTTGCGTCACTGCGTCAGCCGCACCTGCGATCCTATGACCGTGCGAACCGGCGCGACTGGTATTTTCGGCCGGACGCGACCGATGGTCTCCGACCTGCGCTATCGGGCACCAGGCGCAATGTTCGGCGCGGGTCTCCTGACCCCGCCTGGGGCGCGACCGAAGGTCTCCCAGTCGCGGACGCTCGGCGGTGTGCGCGGCACTCCGCACGGCCGCGCTCGCAACAGGCCGCCCACATGCTGGGCGCGGGTCTCCTGACCCCGCCCAGGGCGCGACCGAAGGTCTCCCAGCCGCGGGTGCCCGGCGGTACGCGCGGCGCTCCACACGGCCGCGCTCGCAACAGGCCGCCCACGGCGCGGCCGTATGACTCAGCCGCTTCCGCGCAGGAGTGCAGCTCAACCTTCGAGATTGAAACTGGCTCTGTATCCCGGATCGCGATCACGCGTGCAACTCGAGCTTGTCCGCGAGGATAATTCGAGATAGGGAGGATCGAAGACCGGGGACTTGTTAGAATTAAGAGATCCGGAGCGAGTCGCCATATGCCCTACGACATCCGCCGGAGGATCGTAATGACCGTACAACCCGTCAATGACCCGAACACGCCCATCGGGGAGATTCTCAGGGCCGCCGGCTCCGAGGGCATCGTCGTCGAATCGGAGGATCAGGTGAGCTATGCCGTGATCCCTCTCGACGACGACGTGCTCGATTTACTGATCGAGCGGAACCCCAAATTTCGCGCCCGTTGCCGGGAAATTCGGGGTCGCATGGACGCCGGCAACTTCCGGACACACGAAGAGGTGAAGACGGAACTGGCCGGGGGCTGATCCACTGGTGCACTTTAACCCCCGCGCGTCTGAGCGGCTGCATCGGAAGTCATCGATCCCGAATCCCAACAACGAGTTGACGACGCCAAGCTGCGAATCTTGGCGGCGAACGACAATCCGAGATCAACGTAGGAGGGCTCCCGGCATGCCCTTCCTTTAGAATTCTTTTATTTTTTTGCCACCTAATTGCTCGATGGCTTCAGATCGTGTATTCCATGGGCATCGGCAAATCAGTTTCCCGATCCCAGCGCTTGAGGCATTTCCGATCGGCCCTGGGCAACAAAAGAGGTGAATCATGGCCAACAAGCAAATCGCAAAATTGTCACTGACGGTCGAACCCGATGCGTTACGCGAGATCATTTCCAGCGGTCGCCTGCTGGAATTTGCCAGCACGGCAGCCGCGGAAGCGGCCGCCCAAATCAATGCGCAACTGGTTCAGCGTGTCGCGGAAGCCGCTCTGAAACCCGATGGCCTGAAATCAGGAGTATCTGTCGATGTCGCCTACCGCACGGTCATGATCGATGGCGAACCTGGCTTCGGCACTGGTGTTCCTGGCCATCCGCGCCCCCCGGTTGTGAAGAGCTGAGTTTGAGCTGACCTAAGGGCGGCGCGATCGCGTCTTGACTTCTCTATCGGCCGCCCGTGCCGAAGGGGGTGAAGTGTGGCATCCGGGAATCACCCTTCCAGCGTGCTGATGTTGCATCTGCTCGGCCGCTGTAATTTGGAATGCCTTCACTGTTACATGGAGGGCTCGCCTCGCCGGCGGGAACAATTGCCGCTGGAATCGGTTCTGCAGGCGATCGGCGAGTGCTCGGCGCTGGGCATCGGAACGCTCTCATTAACCGGCGGCGAGCCGCTCCTCTATCCAGGCCTTGATCGGGTGCTCGAGGCCGCGGCCCGCGTTCCCGGGCTCCAGACCACCGTCTGTACCAACGGCACGTTGCTCAACCCCAGTCTGGCCGCCCGATTTCGCGACTGGGGCCTACGCGTCAACATCAGCATCGACGGCCACCCGCAATTCCACGATCGTTTCCGGAACCTCGCCGGAGCTTTTCGCTCCTCCGAACGGGGCGTGCGCGCGGCTGTGGAAGCGGGCGTGCCCGTTACCATCATCACCACCATTTCTCGAGCGAATCTTGATTCCGTCGAGTTCGTCGTCGGCTGGGCCGCCGCGTGCGGAGCCACCCAGTTCTTCGCGCAGCCACTCTTGAATCTCGGCCGCGGCAGCCAAATTGCCGGCGATTGTCTCTCATTCGCTGAGATGAACCGGCTCATTCTGCAACTCACCGATCTGGCCAACCAGCAAAGGACCCGAAATCTCCGGTGCCAAGTCATCGGCGCTAAACGGGAATTCCTGCTCCAGCACCCATGTGGAGCGTACGTCTGCAACGGAGCCAGTTGCCATCGCCGCGTCGACAAGGAAATCAAGAAGATCGTGGTGCGCGAGGACGGAACCGTTCTTCCGGAGGTTCCCAATCTTAATCGCCGTTACTCGCTCGGCGACATCCGGGACGGGTGTCTTTCGGAACTGCTCGATCGGTATTACAAGCAGGGCTACAGTGAGTTCGATCAGCTTTGTCGCGCCGCCTATGCCGAGGTGCTTCCGGCCTGGGACTGCGTTATTGTTCCCTGGGAGCAGATCATCGCCGAACGAAGCCACCGCTGGACTCCCAGCGAGGACGACCCCGTGCCGGTACCCGCGTGCGGCCGTTGCGCGCCGTCGTCCTCGTACGGAGCATGGCAGCAGCCGGCGGCCCATGCAGTCACCTCGGCGTAGTTTCGTCAGATCCAGAATCAACCACATTTGCGTTTTGGGGGGGCATACGATGGGCACCGCGTCCGACATCAAGCTCCGGAAGTTGACCAAAAGGGACGACGAACCGATCGAAGAAATCGTAAAGAGGGGCGTGGAGGAGTTCCGCGGTGAGAGCGGCGAAGCGATCGTCGAGCTGCGGCTGATCGACAAAAGCGGTACGAAGGCACGGACCAGCTTTTCGGTGCAGATCACGCCGGCGGGCCCGTCCGTGCTCAAGAAAAGCGCTCGCAAGCCCGACTTCGTGGCGATCATGACTGACGAGGCTTTCCGGCGGATGGCCGGCGGATCTTACTCGCCTTTTCAGGCCTACCAGGACGGTAACCTGAAGGTCCACGGCAACCTGCAGCTTGGCAGGCAAATCATCCGGCGTCTCGTCCCGGTCCCTGAGGGCGGCGGGGGCGGCGGCATGATGGTCCTTATCGTTGACGAGGGCTACGATCCCGCAGGAGAATCGCTGACGCTCAGCGGCTGCGGCTTTACGCCCAACGGTGGCGTCAAGCTCTATTACGACTATGGAGGCGGCCAGTATGAGTCAATCATCAGCGCAGACTCGGATGGCGCTTTCAATAACTTTACGCAGCCTGGAATAGCCTGTGGACCCATGACGAACGGCTCCAATGTCGGGGTGGTCGTGACCGCGACCGATCTCACCACCGGGGCATACACAACTCAAGGTTACGCCACGCCCTGCTAGGGGGGCTCGTCAAGACACACCTTGTTCCCCGCTCCATTCGGCTGCGAGACCTACAGAAAGACGAAGAGTCGCCGCGAAGCTTGTACCCGCGCTTGCCCACGAACTTCGACTACTCGGCCCACCCGATATGCTCGCGCTTAAGCAGATCGTAGACCGAGCTCAAGACGGGGCCGTGCTCCATAGCGACGACTCTCAAGGCAACAATCGCACAAAGGACGAGCGCACGCACCGCGAGGCATTACTTCCATGCCTCCGACTCGAAGCTGGTCGAGGTATGCGCTTCTGGGTTCGGACAGCTAACGCCGGCAACGCCGAACCGCACTGTTGCGGGCCGTCGTGCAGGACCGATAGACGTATTCGATCTTCGACGTAACCTCGTCGACTCCTATGCCAACTGCATCAGGAGCTTCATCCAAATCCGAGACCCGCGCATCGACGCGAAGGTGAAGGAAGAGCTCAATTCCGGACTGCTCTGGCCCGAGCGGCTCATCCCGCTCAACCGGTCATTCGAGCCCGGTGGGACCTCGCCCGGCGGCGGAGCGGGTCGGCAGCGCCGGGCGCGCAGGTCCCGTCCGTCGAGGACGCCGCGGGCCGAGGGCGCCTTGGCCGTGCGCGGCGGGGGAATGTCCCTGCCGCCGAGGAAGCTGCCCAAAGTGTCTAAGCCCTCAGCGTGGGCGCTGCCGCTTGCGGTCCGCCATCCCCTGACGTCTTCTAGTCTGCGCCATGCTGCACCCCCTTTTGGCCTCGCCGCGAAGGTAGCGCGGGCAGCAGGATGCGGCTCACCGGAAGCACACGAGAAAATGACCTACGAGTAAGGGTCAACCAGCGGTCGCAATTCAGCGCCGCCCAGCCCTTGCATGGCCGTATTGGTTGACCCAGATTCCGAATGGCTGGAACGCGCCGATGCGGAGTGGAATACCATGAAGTTTGAAATCTTCGGCGTTGATCAACAGGGTAAGGATCGAACGATCATCGTTGCGGCTCCTGATGAGAGGGCGGCTCTCGAACAAGCCAAGGCAGCCGGGGTTTTCGCCTCTTCGGTGCGAACGGCGCACGAGGAAACGCCGGAGCCGGTTCGACCGCGTTTGCCCCCTGAACAAGCCCCCGCATCCAAGAAGGAGTTCTCCGGTCCGTATCTCTACAAGATGGTCCAAATCCCACCGACTATTTCCGTGAAGGAGGGAGCAAAAACGGGCCAGCTTGCCGCCCAGTACCTTCAGGATGTCGTGAATCGCTACGCCAGTGACGGTTGGGAGTACTACCGCGTGGATGAGATCGGTATCCACGTACAACCTGGGTGCCTGTCCGCTTTGTTCGGCTTGGGGCCGACCCGACATAGTTACTACGTCATCACCTTTCGGAAACCGGCGAAACAAGAGGCACCAGCCGTTTGACCGTCGCTATGCGGCGCCGATCGACGATCGCCGGACTCGCGAGCCCGATCGGTAGGGCGAACAGTCCGTGGGCAAGTGCAGTAAAAAGGTGGGACCATGCGCATGATTGCTTTGTGTCGGGGGTCAGTGCTATTTCCAGTTTATTTGCGACTCGCAGATTGATCTGACCTTTCCTCGATGGCCCTCAGTTGCTCGCGAGCTCGCGCCTCGGTTGCCGATCGAGTCGCGAGGTCGTATTCGGCGTCGGAATAGTGGACGCGTTATCGTCGCGGTATGGTCTGCAAACCAAGACCCTCACCGAGGGACGGCAAGAAGAAACTCGAAACTGGGGCTGACCCCATGCACGGCGAATACCGGACCAAGCGGGTTATCCTGGAGGTCTACGATCGGATCGCCGAGGCAGTACGAAGTGGTGTCGCGTATCAGACGGCTCTTGACCCGGCGCCTGGACCGCCCCGTGATCCGCTGCCCGTGTGGCCAATGGGAGCCGCGAGACCGGGTTCGTGGCCGCCTCACATCCACCCGCCGCGCGGGATGCGTGAAAGCCATTGACTCCGCGCTTACAGAGCTAATTGATTAAAGGAACGACACAACTCGTCATTAGGCTCCTGAGGCCTTCGCCGCCGCCATGAAGCCATGGAACAGATGATAACCGACAGAATATGGAGCCGAGTGACTCGGCTGATCCAAGGCCAGCCAGCCAAGATTGCCGCCTTCGCCTACGTTTCGAAGGGGGCTCCGCTCTCGTTCGGAGACGGCGATACGCTGATCTGCGACGCGACAGATCGGGCGATAAAATCGGGTCAGACGGATGCCCAAAGCCTAAGACGATTCTTCGGGAATGGGGCAAAGCGATTTTCCTGTCAGGACCTCCACGCGAAGGTCATGGTCAGCGGTGAAATCACCGTCATCGGATCAGCGAACCTGTCGTCATCTGCTGAGACCACGCTGGTCGAGGCGGTGCTGGTGACCAGACGCGCTCGGCTAAGGTCACAAGCATTGGCACTGATCGAAAGCATCAAAACGGAGTCTGTCCCGATCGACGAGAAATTTATCGATCGCATTTGCGCACTTCCCGTAGATAGGCAGGTAGAACCGATCAGTCCTACCAGACGCGTTCGAATTCAAGAGCTCGGTGCGAGGCTCTGGGTGGTAAGCGTCTCCCCGATGGACGACATCGGCGAGGAAGAGCAAAGGTTAGTCGATGAAGGAGAGCAGGATGCCCGCAGCGTAGTGGGAGACCCCGAGGCCCAGTTTGAGTGGCTGCGATTCACGGGGAAGAGCGGATTTCGGCGACAGGCCAAACCCGGCGATTCTGTTATCGAGATCTTGAGGCACAAACGAAAGACCGTCGTGACGGGACCCAGGGGGATAGTCGTTAGACAAGACCAGGACAGATGGACGCGATTCTACCTTGCGGGCGAGGCCGAGAGTATATCTTGGACCACCTTCGAGGGGGAATTGAAAAAGCTCGACCTGAAGGGCAAGATCCGCAGAAGTTCTGTCCGCGAGTTAGCTGGACGAGAGGCTACTTTGATGGAGACCATCTTCAGATAAACCTCGGATCGGCATCCGGACCAACAGAGATCGCGATCCGACCTCGCGCGCCACGTTGCCGACCACAGCGAACACGTCGTTTTCGGGCCTTTAAGATGCGTGAAAGCGACCTTCGGGCCAGGTCCAGATCGATTTCGAACGCTGGGCAACTCCCCTCGGCTGGGTTATGTGCGTGGTGGCCAGCGCGCGCTTCGGCGGTTCTTCGCGCGCGGCAAACTGCGCGGAATGAAGGCGGTGCCGAGACGCGGCGGGTCCGACGTTGGCGCTGTGCGCTGGCGGCACGTTGGTGCTTGATAAGCCTGCGCGTGTCGGGCTGGACTACCGCCAATTCAACTGCCAGTGACAGCCGCGGGCGACGGCGGAATGGGGTGGCGACAGGGATGGGGGCGATCCCGGGGAGTTCGACCTCGAGACACCGCCCTAGGCGGCGCCGCGGAGCTCGCTAATTCCCAGCTTAGCAACGTCCGCCCAGTCCAAATAACGAAAGCCCTGCGGCGGGTGAAATCCGTTCCAGGTCTCGCGGATCACCTCGAGCCGCACCGGCTGGCTGAACTTCGTGATTTCCGCGATCGATATGGCGACACCGAACTGCAGGCCGGCGAAATACGCATCGAACTCACCCCGGGTGATGCCCGCAAGATCACCATACGATTGCCAGAGCAGTTCGAGCGGTGCATGAACTACTGATGCGACGCGGAAACTCGCGACAAGTTCCATCCGGGGGGACGTGGCATAGATCAGTGCGTGCCCGCTTTCGGCGCGGGGCTTACGTCTGCGAAGTTCAACCCGTTTCGCTCCCGCCAGGATGGCGTCAACGAACCGGGGGCGGATTGAGAGCAGCAACATAGAGCATTCCGAAGACGTGAGCTGGAATCGCACTCGGGCTCTGTAGCGTCGTGTTGATCTCGTTCGCCTTTAAGATCGCCTGGAATTCGTGCCAGTCCATCGGGCGCAACAGTTCGGTGTCGTCGAACCGGAATGCCATGATCTCGTCATTGACTGACCCAGCCGTTTTCAACACGTCGGCCCACTCGTAAACGCCTAGTCGTCGGAACCGCTTGTGCAGCGCCTTGGGTGTACCCTTCACGACCTCTACAATTCGTGAGCAGGCACGTATGCTCATCGTTCCTGGGTAATGGCTGTCTTGGCTGACGTACCAGAGAACACGGCTCGGACAGTTTCCGATATTCGGACGCGCGGCGCGATAGTACGCGGATTCTGGATTCAAGGCCAGATCAGCATCGGCGCCGAAAAGGCTACCTGTTGCAAGCCTGCCGTCGACCAAGTGTTCGGCGTACCGCGGCTGAATTGGCACGATGTAAGACTGTAGCGCCGAATCAGAGAGCTTCGCTGGCCACAGCATGTGCTCCAGTTCGGAGGCAACTCTCGCATCGGTCAGGGCCTCCGGTAGCGCTGTTTTGATCCTTTCGACAGACGGATCGCGCCAGGTGAGCAGGGACGAAACCTTCTCAACCGAGAGCCAGCCAGTGAGGACCAGCTTTAGCTGCCCCCCCTGAACACAGCAAAACCCGAGATCCGCGCAGGCCGCTGCGTCCGCTTGGCCGTCCGTAACCAACACGGCATTGCTGCCCACCGTTGCGGCGTCCCGAATGACACTCGTCAGCATCGCACGGGCGAGCGTCGAGCCTCGTCGTTTGTCGCAGACGCGCATGAGCGGAATCCGGTCTAACCGCTCGTGCCGGTCCACAACGTAGGCCGCGAGCATTTCGTGAGTCCGGTTTGTTAGCAAATGGCAGTAAAAGCGCCGCGGATCGGCGAGGAAGGTATTAAGCAGTTCCCTTAACGCGTGCTGCTTCTCATCGTTGGCCTTAATTGCAGACACTAGCCGCTCATCGACTGCTTTGATGCGCGATTGGAAAACCTGGTTAGTGCCCGCGACCTGCCGGCGTTGATAAAGGTGTTCTTGTTGCAGCGTGTCGATCTGCGTTGCAAGCTCTCCGGGCCGAACGACTGCCACGCCACAAGCCCCGAAGACATCGTCGGCCTTGTCCAGCAATCCCTCGTCACGCGTGACAAAAACGTCGGCACCTGCGGCTCGCGCGCGGACGACATGCCGAAAATCAGATTCGTCTTGTTCGGTGGACTGGGCACGGAACAGTGGCAGTAATTCCTTCTCAGCGTTGTGAAAGGCCTCTGCAGAGCACTCGAGCATCGCGAACTGCTCCGCTTCAGCTTTACGCCGCTTCTGGGTCTCCGTATCCTGATTGCGATTGATTTCAACGAGGAGTTCAGGCGTGTAGCACAGCGTGACGAACGGTGTGAGCCAGTCGGCCTCGAGACCCATCGCCTCTTCGTTTCGCTTCTCAACCAGGTCAATAAACACGTTAACGTCCAGCACCGCCTTAATCGCCCCTGGCTGCACCGTTGCGCTGAACAGGTCGCTATGGCCGTGTCCCTGCCACCAGATGTCTATTTTGCCCGCGCGACCGAGCTTGCTCCCGATGGGATAGAATCCTAGCCGCGGCCACGACTGGTTCGCGTGATAATCGGTCCGGCAACTCAGCATGATACCCCGATGTTTCTTGGTCGCCTTAATCAGCCAGTCGATCATGGCTCGTGCGCAGCCCTGCCCCCGGAACTCGGGAGCAACGCAGAAATGCGCGATCGTCGCTCTGTCGCGGACGATGCGATACAGCAGGTATCCGGCGCAGGTTCCACGCTCATCGAGCGCTACGACGACATGTCGCTCTCTGGCGTAGTCCTGGAACGCTCCGTCTGGAAGGAAACCAAGTGTCGCACTGTGCACGCGCCAGAGACGTTTGACGTCTTGCAGATACGGGGACTGTTCGTCGACTGCCTGAACGGTGACCATGCTCGACACCGCAACGTGTTCCGGATGTATGCGTCCAAGATAACCATTCTATCGGGCTCTGGTACGCTGCCAAGCGGGCCAATTCTTCCGTTTTAAGGAGCCCGGCCAGTCACGAGAATCCCTGACGTCGATCTCCGCGCGCTCGGGCGGCATCGGATAGAGCCCTGTGCCTACCTGCATAGCGCGAACTTGCAGTTTTCGGTGGACGCGCGTCTGGAGTTGTTGGCAGGCTTGCTGCCCGACCGCTGGGCTTTGGCGCACCCCGACCACGCCCCATCCCATCGCCTGCCTGAGTCGCGAGAGATGGCGCAGGGTCGGGACCAGCGTCGGGCGCACAGATTTCGGTTAGCGCAAGACCCGCGAGGCGCCGTTGCTTCGCAAACCCGTCCTGCGGAGTCGTGGCGGATGCGCGGCCGTCGCGCACACACTGAGAATCTCGAACGCTTCGGTTGCTCTCACGTCACGACTTCATCTTGGTTGACAGGTTTCTCACCGGGTGCCCGAATGGCGAGGATAACCACTTCGTCCTCGCGGACGACGAACAGGGCACGGTATTTTCGATTCGGGCGAATCCCGAAAAGGAGATGTCTCACGTGACGCGAAAGCTCATGGCTTGGCAGAGGACTGGAATTTCTGCCGCATCCGCTCGACAAACTCGAAGGCGTCGACCGTTCGCCCTGCATACATGTCGTCGAGACCGAGTTGAATCGCCTGAAGCGTCTCTTCTCGCTCTTCGTCAGTCTGATTCTCAAGTTCCCAGTTGATGAGGGCCTCATCGAGTGTGAGGTTCGTTTCGCCGTTGGCCAGCCGCTCTTCGATGAATCCTTTGAAGGCCGAAAGGTCGTTGATGCGCTCTGTAGCCATGATTGGAGTGCCCCCTGTAAGCTCCTTCCAGGATACCACGTCTTTGAGATTTCGCCACGCCCGGCGCGACCAATAAAGTTGGCCGAGATCTCCACCGGTTTTAGACTCCAGTGACGCCGTCCCCACTTTTGGTTTTTCGAGCGACATGCCTTTGGGCAGGAGGGCTCGGAATTGTGGGGACAGCGCCCCACCACCAGGCGCTCAAACGTGAAGTTTACTTAGGCGGCACGCAATGGCCGGGCCGCGGGCGGCTTGGACGACGGCCTCTCGGCTGGACTGCGTCTCTTGGCCATGCTTCCCTTCCGGATCGCGACCTGGCGACCTACAATGCGAAAGATGGCGCGGTTGCCCAAGGCGTTCCGAGCGCCGTTAGGCGCGAAAGTTGCCATGATGATGAATGACCAGAGTGCAGACGAAAAAGGTTGTGAGCGCACGCAGCCTCGCCGGCGCGCGGGGCGCCGGTGGAATTCCGAATCTTGCTTCTCGTGCTCGTTTGCGCCCTCTTCGGTTCCGCCTGCTATGTCCCCGCGATCCACATGCAGGGTCGTAGCGCCGCCGAGTGGTCGACCCAGGCGCAGGATCTCGCCGGGTGGTGGGGGTGGTCGCGGCACCGATCCAGTGGTCGGCGAACGTCTTCCTGTTGCTGGGCCTGATCGCCCTCAACTTGTTAAATCGCATCAGAATTGCGGCGGCGCTCGGCGTGATCGCCGCGCTGGCGGCGAGCTCGACGTGGATGGTGGTCGACTGGCGATTCCTGCTCGGCGGCTCGTACTTCTGGTTGGCGAGCCATGTGGTGTTCGCCTGCGGAACGCTCGTCTTCTGTTTCGCAAGCTCGAGTCGGTCGGTCGTCGGGCCTGAAGCCGCGAACAGTGCGTGCGCCGCCAAATGGAAGCCTGATGGCCTCTCGCGGCTTCATCGGCGCGGATTCGTTGAAAGAGATTCAGAACCCTCGCTTGCGCTTCGGGCTGGTATGCCTTCATCGGCGTTGCGTCATTGAAACGCTTCTCGCGCCGGCCTTCGCCGCGCTGCAGCGCTCCCCTCGGGCCCTGCGCGAACATAAATGTCGCCTCTCGCTCCCTGAGAGGACGTTCTTTCGCAGAGCGAAACGACTTTTCGGCCCGGTTGTTTTCGCGAGGTTTCTCAGTGATCGGTCGCCTCGTTCATCCTGAAGTCTCGTAATGCGCGGCGTCATCTTCGGCAACAGCGGCTCCCACCTCTGCCGGTACCGGGAGCAATCCGCGCGGTTTGGGTCTGGCGGGCAACGCCCTGGGAGAAAGGGTGCCAGAAAGCAGATCGTCTCGCCCGTTGACGGCGATGCCGCGCTGGCTTGTGAATTTCCTGCGGGGCGCGACTGTCCCAGATCCCCCCTCATTTGGCCTGCGGCCATTTTCTCCCCCAGGGGCGAAGAGGCGTTGGCCTGGTCTGATTTGTGGCTGCCCCTTCCGGTCGGCAACGGTTGCGATCTATCCCAACTTGCCCATTCAACTAAGAAAACGACGGATGTCCCCCTTTACGCGAGTCGATTGCATTCGACGCGAGACGGTAATAAGATCAGGCCTCTGGCAACCGAGGGAGGGTTCATCATGCGCTCGCAAGAAGGTTTGCACCGCAGTCAACCGCTTGCCGGAGCTCAGAAGTTAACCTGGCTGGTCGCCTGCATGGCCTTGTGCGGCGCACGCGGCGGCTGGCAACGCTCCGCCGGGAGCTGGAAACGATGAGCGAACAGTGGCCGAGGGACGGGAGCTGTTCACTCGCGAGTGGCTTCCAGGCGATGCGGGGCGCCATACGGGCGATGGCGTCGGGCCGATGTACAACGATACGTCGTGCGCCGCCTGTCATAATCAAGGGGGCGTTGGCGGGGCCGGGGCGGCGAGTAAGAACGTCGACCCGGTCACGGCCGCAGTGACGCCGGTCGAGGGCGAGCCGGGTCACCGAAGCGATGGGCTGTCGATGTCGCGGCAGAAGTTTTTGACGCAAATGAATCGCGGGCTTGCCGAGGCTATCAAGCCGCGAGCCAAGGGACAGGCGCCCGATCGCGCACCGCTCATCGAGCTTCATGGAGGTTTTCGCGATGCGTCGAGCTTGGTCTTGCATCGCTTCGGGCCCGAGCCCAAATATGAATCGCGGCGGATCGCAATCCTCGACCAGACGCATCAATTCATCAGAAGCTTCTCGCGAGTTTTCGACGATCCTGACGAGATTGACGCGTTCATGGCCTTCAGACGCGATTTTCCGTCTTTGCCCGTCGAGCACGGGCATTTCACGTTGATCCACACGCAGAGAAACCCGCTGCCGCTTTTTGCGCGGGCCTGCTCGATCAAGTTTACAGCGATCTGCTCCTTCACGATATGGGCGATAGTCTCGGCAGCGTTGCTAGCTATGGCCCGAGCTTTCCCGATCTCGCCGAGGAGCAAGGCCCTCTCGCAGACGCGCGGTTTCCGTCGGGGACCGATGCCTTCGTGGGAGGCCCGCCGCGGCCTACACCGGCCAAACAACGAGAGTGGCGCACGCCGCCACTGTGGGGAATTCGCGATTCGGGCCCGTATCTGCATGATGGCCGGGCCGAGACGCTCGAGCAGGCGATCGCACACCATAACGGCGAGGCCATGCAAGTCAAGTTTCGTTACTTCCGCCGACTCGAGCCCGTGCAACGGCTTGCCGTGCAGAGTTTCCTCAAGTCGCTCGTGGCACCCAACACCGGCCGAACGCGCCAAGCGGTCGGTTCAACGCAAGCCTTGTGACCCCCGTGAACGCTTCCGCGTCGATGGTTCTCATCAAGGTCTGCACGTCATGAGACGCCACAGCCGTTTTGCGAAGTTGGCGCTGGGCGCGGCGCTTGTGGTGGCCTGGGCCGGCTTCTCGGGTAGAGCGCATGGCGGAGGCACCTTGACGGCGCTCGCCTCGTTCAATTTCCGGGGAACCAACGGGTCTGCTCCGGTTGCCGGCGTGACCTTCGACGCCAATGGAAACATGTTCGGCACGGCCAGCTCAGGCGGGGCCAACGGTAACGGCACGGTGTGGGAGATCGCCAAGGGGAGCAACCAGATCACCTTGCTTGCCTCCTTTTCGAACCTCGAGAACGGATCGAGGCCTACGGGCAGCATTGCCATCGACGCCAACGGAAATATCTATGGCACGGCAGAATTTGGCGGGCCCAACACCGACGGCACGGTATGGGAGCTGGCCAAAGGGAGCACCACGATCACGGTGCTCGCCTCATTCAACGGAACCAACGGCAGGTCTCCAATTGGCGGTATAACCATGGCCACCAATGGCAATCTCTACGGCACGGCCACCAGAGGCGGCACAGCGACAGAGGCACCGTGTGGGAGCTTGCCAAAGGGAGCAGCACGATCACCAGGCTCGCCTCGTTCAATGGAACCAACGGAGCCATTCCCTCCGGCGGCGTGACTTTCGACGCAAGCGGAAACATGTACGGCACGACCCGAATCGGTGGGACCGTCAAAACACCTTTTGGGTTGGGCGACGGCACCGTGTGGGAGCTAACCAAGGGAAACAACACCATCACCGCGCTGGCCTCCTTCAATGGAACCAACGGATCCAGTCCTTACAGCGGTGTGACAATGGACGCCAGCGGAAATCTTTACGGCACGGCAACGAATGGGGGTGCCAACGGAGTCGACGGCACGGTGTGGGAGCTTGCCAAGGGAGCTAAATCGATCACCGCGCTGGCATCCTTCAGCGGAGCCAACGGATCGCACCCCGTCGGCGGCGTCACGTTCGACGGCAGCGGCAACCTTTTCGGCACAGCCGACACCCTCGGGCGATACCTCGAGGGCACGGTGTGGGAGCTCGCCAAAGGGACGGGTACGATCGCCGCGCTCGGATCCTTCAACGGAACCAACGGAATCAATCCTCTGAGCGGCGCGACCTTCGGCCCCGACGGAAACGTCTACGGTACAGCCAACGGAGGTGGGGCCGGCGGCACCGGCACCGTGTGGATCTTCACCATCCCCGAACCCTCGTCGCTGGTGTTGGGCATGCTTGTACTGGCCATGTCGGGCTGCGCGGTGGTCGCTCGTCGGCGCCGCGAGGATTGAATAATCCTGCTCGCGATCGCGATCGCGATCGAAATCGTAATCGTAATCGTAATCTCAATCTTACTCTTTATGCTCTTCCCCCCCCCGCGCGGACATCGGCGCTCGGTGTATGTCCATTCAGTCAATGAAACAATGCGGCGTCCTTTGCCGCGTCACACCAGCCACGCCGCCCAGACCAAAGCTCTCCGGGCCCTGATCGGATCGGGCGCGCCTTCAGCGACCGCCTGGTCTAGATTCGGGGCGACGCGAGCCAGTGCCTGACCTCGACGTTGTTCGATGCACCGCCGCCGAACCTCCACGTTCAGACTTGCGTATCAGAGATGTACCGGTTTTATCTATAGAAATCATCGGTGATCTTCGGGTTGAATGGGTCACTCGGGAAGGCTGTCCAAGGTGGACCTTCGAATCGCCGCGGCCCAACGAACAAGACACGAGAGCGGGAGGGTAGAACCGAGAACATGAGCGTCGACATCCAGAAGATCAAGGAACAGGTCCTCCAGTATGCAGACCAGCTCGAACGGGTCAAAACGGAGGTTCGCAAGGCACTGATCGGCCAAGACGTGATGCTCTCGCGGCTCTTGATCGCGCTCTTGACGGGGGGCCATGTCCTGCTCGAGGGCGTTCCCGGCCTGGCCAAGACCACCGCCATCAAGGCGCTGGCGGCCGCGATCCATTGCAAGTTCAACCGCATTCAGTTCACGCCCGACCTCCTGCCGGCCGACTTGATCGGCACGCTGATCTATAATCCACGGGAAGGGGCGTTCACGACCCGCAAGGGCCCGATCTTTGCAAACCTCATCCTGGCCGACGAGATCAACCGCGCGCCTTCAAAAGTCCAGTCGGCGCTCCTGGAGGCCATGCAGGAGCATCAGGTCACGATCGGTGACGCAACGTTCGCGCTCGACGAGCCGTTTCTCGTCCTGGCCACGCAGAACCCGATCGAGCAGGAGGGAACCTACCCGCTCCCCGAAGCACAGGTTGACCGCTTCATGCTCAAGGTGATCGTCGGCTACCCGAGCACCAGCGACGAGCGCAAGGTCGTCGATGCCGCCCTCGATGGCCTGCGGCGCGAGGTCCAGCCGGTCATCGATCCGACCCAGCTCGCCGAGATGAAGCAGACGGCCGCGTCGATCTACTTGGACGACAAGGTGAAGGATTACGTTCTGGACATCGTGTCGGCAACCCGGCATCCCGAACGGTACCGGCTCGCCGACTTGAAGCCGCTCATCGAGTATGGAGCGTCGCCGCGGGCGTCGATCAACTTGTGCCTGGCCGCCCGCGCCCACGCGTTTCTCGTCGGTGCGCGTATGTCACGCCCCAGGACGTCAAGGACGTGGCCCTCGACATCTTGCGGCATCGCGTGCTCTTGACCTACGAGGCCGAAGCCGAAGAGACCACGGCCGACGACATCGTACACAAGGTGCTTGAATCGGTTCCCGTGCCCTGAAGCGATTGTGACATGCCCGCTCGCCAGCTTGAAGATGTTTTGAAAGAAGTGCGCCGCATTCAGATCGTCGCGCGGCGGCAGGTGAACGACCTGCTGGCCGGCGAATACCTGAGCGTGTTCAAAGGACGCGGCATGGAATTCGACGCCGTGCGCGAATATGTTCCGGGCGATGAAATTCGCAGCATCGACTGGAACGTGACGGCCCGGACGGGAACGCCGTTTGTGAAGACTTTCTGCGAGGAACGCGAGCTCACCGTGATGCTGGCGGTCGATATCTCGGCGTCGGGCTCGTTTGGCTCGTTCCGCTTGAGCAAGATCGAGACGGCCGTCGAGGTGGCGGCGGTGCTGATGTTTACCGCGCTACGAAACCACGACAAGGTTGGCCTGCTGTTTTTTACCGACGACGTGGTGAAGTACATTCCTCCGCGCAAGGGACGGGCCAACGTGCTGCGCTTGATTCGCGAACTGCTGGCCACCGAGCCGGTCAAGGCGCAGACCGACATATCGAAGGCGCTTGACTTTCTGGGGCGGGTTCAGCGGCGGCGGTGCGTGGTGTTTGTGATGAGCGATTTTCTCGGGCCCGATTGTTCACGCGCTCTGGCGATCGCCAACCAGCGGCACGACTGCATCGCCGTGACGATGGGCGACCCGCGCGAGTCGAGCCTGCCGGACGTCGGGTTCCTCACGCTGCGCGACGCCGAGACTGACGAGCTGTTGGAGCTCGACACCCGCCACCCGCGCGTGCGGGCCCTGTTTGCCAAAACGGTGCGGGAGCGTGAACAGCGCCTGGCCGGCTGGCTTCGCCTGCGCCAACGTCGATCGGCTCGAGGTTCGCACTGATCAGTCGTACGCGCTTTCGTTGCAGAAGTTCTTTCGCATGCGGGAGCGGCAACGATGATCGCGACGGCGAGCCGCACACTCACGAGATGTCGCGAAGCAAGGGACTTTTTTTTCGCCCTCCTGTGCTGGCCCGCAATCGCAGCCTGTCCCCCCCTTGCGAAGGGGGGGCCCGGGGGGTGGGGGCGCCGAGCTCCGCGGCCAGAGGAGAGGACGTTCGGAACCGCCGTCTTTGGCTGCTCCACAGACCGTACTCCCCGTTGTCGCCGCTTGCGCACCCCACCCCCCTTCGTCCCCCCTTCGCAAGGGGGGAAAAGCTTCGGTTGCGCGAGATCGGCGGTTTTCGTGGTCAAGATCGCCGCCATCCTGCGCTGGCCGGCTGCGGAGCCGTGCGCACCAAGCAGGGAGCTTCGCCATCACTCACGGCAGACGCGATCGAGCGCTCCGCCGAGAAGGGACCCGTAAAGCTGCTGGTGCGCGTCTGGCCGCGAAAGCCGCGGTTGTCGGACCTCGTTGAAATGGACGTGCGCATCGAGTCGCAGCCCGGCGTCGAGGTCAAACCACCGGCGTTCGGGCAGGCCGTCGGCGACTTCTTGATCCGCGACTACACCGAGCGCCCCCCAGAAGCCGGCTGCAGAACCAGCGCCGATTCCATTACCAGCTCGAGCCGACGCACGCCGGCAAACATCTAATTCGGTCGGTGTCCCTCGAGTTTGTCGACAACCGCCCGAATTCAGAAGGGGCGGCAACGGGCGCTCGTCGAGACCGAGCCGCTCGAGCTGGATGTCACGTCGGAGCTGGGTGACAATACACCCAGCCTGGCGAACCTCGAGCCGATGGTGCCTCCTCAACCCGTGCCGCCGACGCTTGCAATCGGCTGGATCGTCGCTTGTGGCCTTCTGCCGCTGATCGCAATCCTCGTCATCGTCGCCTTGCGCCGGCGCAGCGCCGGCCTGTCGAGCCGCGGCGTCAGACCCCTGAGGAAATCGCGCAGGCGCGGCGCTCTTGCAGTTACTCGCCGAGAACCTGCCGGGCGCGGCCTGGTGAAAGAATTCTATCTGCGGCTCACCGGCATCGTGCGGCAGTACGTCGAAGACACGACAGGGATCCGGGCCCCCGAGCAGACGACCGAGGAGTTCCTGCGCGACATGCGAGCGCGCGCGGTGTTTTCGCCGGAGCGCTCGGCTCGGCTCGCGGAATTCCTGGAAGCGGCCGATCTGGTCAAGTACGCCGGCCAGCAGCCGGAGCACGCACAACTGGAACAGGCCATCGCGCGGCGCACGAATTTGTAAACTTGAAGGCCGAGCCGGCCGCCGTGCGGTCGTGCCGGCGCCGGCGTGGTTTGAAGAAGCATCAAGAGCAGCAGGGTCATTGCAGCAGTGAACGCATTTCGACTTTACTCGTGGTTCTGGCTGGCCGCCGCACCGGTGGCGCTCGCCGCTCTCTGGTGGCGCTTTCGGCCGCAAGGCCAGCCGGCGGCCGTGTTCTCGAGCGTGGCTGATCTGAAGGGTCTTCCCGTCACGCTGGCGCAGCGGCTGCGGCGCTCGACAAAGTACCTCTACGCGCTGGGCTTGTTCCTGGCGATCGCCGCTCTGGCACGGCCGCAGGCGGGCAAGGGCGAGACCCGGATCACTGGCGAGGGAATCGCCATCGAGATCGTGCTCGATGTGTCAGGCTCGATGGAGGCCGTCGACTTTCAGCTCGGAGGCAGAGACGTGAGCCGGCTCGACGCCGTCGAGCACGTCGTTGAAGAATTCGCGCTCGGCTCGCGAGCGAGCGGACTATCGGGCCGGCCCGATGACTTGCTCGGGCTCGTCGCCTTCGGCGGGTTCGCCGACAGCAAGTGCCCACTCACGCTCGATCACGGCGCTCTGGTCGATATCGTCAAAGGGCTCGAGATTCCCAAGCCGATCCGCGATCGACAGGGGCGCGTGATCAATGCCCAGGGCTTGCAGGAGGAGCTGGCGACCGCGATCGGCGACGGGGTCGCGGCGGCCGTCGACCGCTTGCGCGGGGCGAAAGCCAAGAGCAAGGTGATTATTCTGCTCACCGACGGCGACTGCAACGCAGGGGTCGTCGACCCGCGCGAAGCCGCCCAGCTTGCAGCGGAGTGTGCCATCCGGTTGTATACAATCGGCATCGGGCAAAACGGAGTGGTTCCCTTTCCCCAGGAGGATGAGTTCGGCAACCGGTCGCTGGTGCCGGCCCAGTTCAGGATCGACGAAGACCTGCTGCGCGAGATGGCCCAGACCGGCCGCGGCCGCTATTTCCACGCCTCTGATTCCCAGGGGCTGGCCCAGGTCTACAGCGAGATTGACAAGCTCGAGAAATCAAAGCTCGAGGAAACGAAGTACTCAGAGTACACCGAACTTTATCGCTGGGTTGCCGTGCCGGGGCTGGCCCTCATTCTTCTGGTTGGTGCCCTCGCGGAAACCCGGTTTCGTTCGTTGCCGTAACACGGGGAGACTCGGTCGGAAATGGAATGGCAGCGCCCTGAGTGGTTGTACCTGATCTTGCCCTTGGGAGTGGCGTGGCTGTTGCTTTCGCTCAACTCGCGGCGCCTGCGGCGCGCGCGGCCGAGGCGTTTGTGGCGCAGGCGATGTGGTCGCGGATCTTGCCGGCGGATTCCTGGGCAAGATTCTGGTGGAAATTGCTGCTGCGTGAGACGGCCCTGGTGAGCGCCCTGGTGGCTCTCGCCGGCCCGCGGTTCGGTACGCAGGTCGAGGCGGTCATGCCCCGCGGCAGCGACCTGTACGTGCTGATCGACGTCTCGCGGTCGATGCTCGCCGAGGACGTTCCGCCCAGCCGTCTCGGCCGCGCCAAGGCCGACGTGGCGGCCCTCGTCAACCGGCTCGACGGCGAACGGCTGGGGCTGATCGCGTTTGCGGGGCAAGCGGTCGTGAAGTGCCCGCTCACGGTCGATTACGACGCCTTCCGCCGGTCGCTCGACGAGCTCGACCCGTCGAGCACCGCGCGGGGGCACGGCAATCGGCGATGCCATTCGCAAGGCCCTCGAAGTTTTTCAGGCCCGCTCGGGCCGCGATCAGGCGATCTTGCTCTTCACCGACGGCGACGACCAGCAGTCGTACCCCCTCGAGGCCGCGGCGGTGTCCGCCGAGCGCGGCGTGACGATCTTTACCGTCGGCCTCGGCGATGCCAGCCAGGGGCGCGCATTCCACAGAGCGGCCAGGCCAAGTCATACGTCGAGTACGATGGCCACCAGGTTTGGAGCAAGCTCGACGGCACGCTCCTCAAAGAAATCGCACTCAAGACCTCGGGCGTGTATGTGCCCGTCGAGACCCGCGCCTACGACCTCGGCGAATTATATGTCAAATACCTTCAAGGCCGGCACGGCACCGCAGAGCAAAGCCAAAAACGGGTGCGCCGGGCCGAGCAGTTCCAGATTTTCCTGGCGCTGGCCGTGCTGGCGCTGCTGGCCGACGCGTTCATTCGCCCGTACCCGGGCGATACCAGCCCGAAGCGCCAGCGAGGGATTCCCAGCGCCCTCGCCAGCGCAGCATCCGCCGATACCAGCCCGAAGCGCCAGCGAGGGACCAAAAGCAGCTTAGCCACCCAAACCGCCGCTTCGCTGTTGTCGGCACTGGTACTCGTCGTGTCGATTGCCGGCGCCACCCGGGCCGACAATCCAGCCGAGGCGGTGCGTGACGGTATGCGGCTCTACGGCAAGGGAGAGTTCGACAAGGCGCGGGACAAATTCGCGGCGGCAAGCGAGCAATTTGCCAGCCGAGACGCGGTCAAGGCCGCCATTGCCGCGTTTGATCAAGCGTGCGCTCTGCATCGCAAGGGCGACGTGGCCGCGGCCCGCGAAGCGTATCTGAAGGCGGGGCTGGCGCATGACAAAAAGCTGGCTGCCTCGGCCCACTTCAACCTGGGCACTCTGGCCGCGGAAGAGGCCCGCCGGTTGGCGGGAGAGCAGCCGGAAAGCGTACCTCCCGACAAACGCCAGGAGATCCTCGACCAGCTCAGGGCCGCGGTTGCCTCGTTTCGTCACTGCCTCGAAATGCAGCCCGACAATGCCCACGCGCGCCGCGACATCGAGCTCGTGCGGCAATGGATCAAGTACTACAACGACCAGTGGCAAGCACACGATCGCGAAAAGCGGCGGCAGGAAATGAACCTGGTGGCGTTTCTCGAATTCCTGATTGAGACCCAGCGCGCGCTCAAGGAATCGTCCAAGGACCTCGCGGCGGCCGGGACCGCGCCGGCCGATGCCTACGCCGAGCCCAAGCGACTGCAAGAAGAGCTGCAGCAAGAAATCGCCCCGCTCAAGGAAAAGATTCAGAGCGAGCTCACCCCCAAGGAGCCCGCAGCCGCGGGTGCTGCGCAAGCCCCTTCCAAGGAGCTCGAGCAAGGAATTGCGCTCCTACAGGGCTGGGCCGACGGGGCGGGTCAGCACATGCTCTCGGCCGCGCGCCGGCTCGGCGAGCGGCAAGCGGGACAGGCCGCCGAGCTCCAGCAGTCGGCGATCGACGAGCTCGACAAGATCTGGGACGCCGTGATCCCGTTCCACGCCCTGCTGGCGCGGGACCTGACCGACCAGACGCAGATCGCCGAATCGCTGGCGCCGGCTGCCGCGGCCGATGAAAAACCAAAGGCCGGCGAGCCCTCCGACCTGAAGGTCCCGCAGCAAGACGCATCCAAGCCCGCGCCGCAACCGCAGCCGGCGGCCGCCGGTTCGCGATCGCTCACGAGTGCAGGCGAAGATCTGGCGACGGTCGCCGAGACGCAGGAGCGGACCGAGCGGCGGACGCGACTCTTGAAACTCAAGGCCGAAGCCGAGCTGGCGCGCCTGGAAAAATCAGGCCCCGCCGACGCTAAAGAGAAGGGCCACGAGCCGGCCTCGAAAAAGAAAGACGCGCACGATGCCGCCGGTGCCCAACCGCCGGCGGTCGATCCCGCGCAGGTGAAGGCCGGCTATCAAAAGGCAATCGACCTGGCGCCGCGCACCGTCGAGCAGATGGAGCGGGCCGTCAAATCGCTCAAAAACAAAGATCGTCAGGCGGCCCACCCCCCGGCCGAAGAAGCACGCAAACTGCTCGAGGAAATTCAAAAAGCCCAGCCCAAGAAAGACCCGGAAGACCAGAAAAAGCAGGAACAAGACCAGAACCAGAAGAAAAACGAAGAGCAGAAGAAAGACCAGAACGAACAGCAGAAGAAAGACCAGCAGAAACAAGAGCAGCAAAAGAAGGACGAGCAGCAAAAGGACCAGCGCAAGAAAGACGACGAGCAGAAGAAAGAACAGGAGAAGAAAAAGCAGCAAGAGCCGAAGAAGTCTGCCCAGGAGAAGCAGGAACAGAAAAAGAACGAAGAGCAGCAAGCGTCGCGTGATCGGGTTGAGGACATGCTGCGCAGGGTTAGGGAACGGCAGCAGGAAAAGCGCGAGAGAGACCGCACGATGAAGGCCAGGGTTTACGGCAGGGTTGCCGTGGAGAAAGATTGGTGATGCGACGTACAGAGCGCGCGATCTCGGGCCTGGCGGTGACGGTGCTTTTGCTCCTGGCCGGGCCGGTTCGCGCCGACGACGAGCCCGAGATCGAGGTCGAGGCCTCGGCGACCGAGATTTTCAGCGGCGAAAGCCTGGTCTACGTCGTCGATATTCGCAACGTGAAGAACCCGGCGGCACCCGACCTGTCGGCGCTGCGGCGCGATTTCGACGTCGTCGCGATAGGCGATGAATCACATAATCAGTCGTCTATATCCATCATCAACGGCCGGGTTACCCAGCAGCAGACCTTCGGTCATATCTTCCGGTACCGACTGACGCCGAAGCGCGCGGGCAAGCTGGTGATCGCGGCCCCGTCGGCGACCGTTGACGGCAGGACGATATCGGGCCGGGAGCTGAGTCTCTCCGTTGTCGCTCCAAAGCCGCAAGACATGGTGGTTGCCGAGATCAAAGCCGATCGTGCCAAGGTTTACCCCACGCAGCCGTTCGAGATCACGCTGCGGGTGCTGGTGCGTCCTTTGCCCAACGAGCCCGATCAAGATCCGCTCGGTCCGCTGCGCCGGCGGCCGCCGCGCATCGAGGCCAACTGGGTCGATCTGCCGGCCGGGCTCTCGGGCGACGACAAGTCGCGCTGGCTCGAGAAGCTGCTGGCCGACAACGGCTACGGGTTCACACTCAACGATATCGCGACGCGCAGCGGCTCGTTCTTCGGCGGATCTCAGGCGGCGGTCTTCAATCTGTACCACGGGCGCGAGAACAGGAACGGGCTCGACGGCCGCCCGGTCAATTACTTCGTCTACGAGCTCAAGCGCAAGATCACGGGTGAGAAGGCTGGAACCTACACACTGGGACCAGCCGTTGTGAAAGGGCTGTTCGTCGAGAAAGTGGAGGAAGGCAGTTACGTCGGCCGGGGGCTGATTGCGGTGGCTCCCGCGGTTTTGATCGAGGTGCGCGAGGTCCCGCAGCCGCGGCCGGCGACATTCTGCGGCGGAATCGGCAAGTACGGCGTGGCGGCCTCCGCCAGCCCGAAGTCGCTACGCGTCGGCGACCCGCTCACGCTCACGCTCAACATCGAGCGCGGGCCGGGAAGCGGCTCGCTCGACCTGATCTCGGCGCCCGACCTCGCGGCCAATTCCCAGATCGCCGCCGATTTTGAAATCGTCGACAAGAACCCGACCGGGCGCAAGGAAGGTGAGGTCAAGCACTTTGAGTATGCCCTGCGGCCGAAGCGGGCCGGAGTGAGTTTTCCACCCGTCGCGGTAACGGTGTTCAATCCCGATTCCGAAAGCTTTTCTGAGATCGCAACCGAGCCGATCGCACTCGATGTGGCGGCGGCCAGCCGCCTGGATGCGGGGGACCTGGTCGGGTCGCTCGCCGGTTCCGGAACACGTGAAATCAGGTCGCGGGCCGAGGGGATTTTCCAGAACGTGACCGATCTCTCGGAGCTGCGCGACGGCGCGTGAACCTGGTCGCGCTGGCCGGGGTGGCGGGGGGTGTCTGGTGCGGGGTGGGCTGTCTGATCGCCTTGATGGCGGCGCACCGCCGCAAGTCGGGAGACGTGGTCTGGCAAAGGCGGCGGCACGCGCGGCGCACGGCCGAGCGCAGGCTGGCAGAGGCCCGTGCCGTCCTCGCAGAGGGACGATCGACCGACGCACTGCGGGCGGTGCGCTCGGCCCTGGTCGGCTTGATCGCCGACATGCGGAACATCGTTGCCGAGGGCCTCACGGCGCCGGAGGCCGAGTCCGCGCTGGCCCAGACGACCGTTCCCGCCGCCGAGCGCACGGCGGTGTCGCGTTTGCTGGAATCCATCGAATCAGCGGAATACGGGTCGGGAATCGGGCCCGAAGCGCCGGCGCTGATCGAAACCGCCGCGGGGCTCGTTCCGAGCCTGGCGCACCATCTGGAACAGGGCGGTTGAACCATGCAGAGGACCGTCTTGGCCTTGATCGGGGTCTTGCTCTGCTGCATCGTGCCCGGGCAGGCCGTCGCCGCGGAGGCGGGATCGCGCGAACGAACGTTCCTGCGATCGCTCGAGGTCTTCGACGCCGCCAAGACTGCCGATGACTACCGCAGCTCGGCGGCCCTGCTCGAGTCGCTGCTCGCCGATGGCTATCAAAACGGGGCTGTCTATTACAACCTGGGGAACGCCTATTACCGGGCTGGTGAATACGGGCGGGCGATCGCGGCGTACCGCAAGGCCAAGCCGTACCGCCCGCGCGACCCGTATCTCGAGGCAAACCTGCGGCAGGCCCTGTCGGTTGCCCCGGGCCGATTGCAAGAGCCGCCAGTGCCGTGGTGGCGGCACGTGGTGTTCTGGAGCGGATGGCTGTCGCTGCCGATGAAGGCCTACGCGTCGTTCACGGGCTTTCTGCTGGCTGCGGTCGTGGCGTCGGTTGCTCTGCTGTTGCGCCGGCCGCGCGCGTATTGGGTCAGCGCGGCGCTCGTCGGCTTCGCCGCGGTACTCTGCGTCGATACCGGGTTGACCTATGCCGACGTCGCCTGGTCGCGTCATGGCGTCGTCAGCCACGAGACCATCGCGCGCAAAGGGATTGGCAAGGACTATGAGCCGGCGTTTGACCAGCCCTTGAAGGACGGTGCGGAGTTCACGGTGCTCGCCGAGAACGACGACTGGGTCTTCGGGCACTTTGAGGGCATCGGCGACGGCTGGCTGCGCCGCGAGCACACGGTGCGATGATTTTGGAAAAAAATGGAATACTCGGCTCGCGGCGTTGCATTACTCTGCAAGGATGAAGACGGAGGAAGTGCACGGGGGGGGGCCGATCGTATGCCGAGCCGTCGGTACGGAACCAGTTTTCGGCACATCCGCACGCTTTTCGACGCGGGTGCGGTCGGCGGGCTGACCGATGGCGAGCTACTCGAGCTGTTCAGGGCCCGCCGCGGCGAAGCCGCCGAATCCGCGTTCGCGGTGCTGGTGGAGCGGCATGGCCCGATGGTGCAGCGCGTATGCAGGCAGGTGCTCGGGAGCCCACACGACGCCGACGACGCTTTCCAGGCCACGTTCCTGATCCTTATCCACAAGGCGAGCCTGCTGAGACTGAGCGATTCGCTAGGCCCGTGGCTCCACGGAGTCGCGTTTCGAGTCGCGTCGTGCGCGCGAGCGGCCAAGGCGCGGCGCCGGACGCACGAGCAGCGGGCAGCCGGAGAGAGGATGCCCTACGCAGCCGAGCGCAATTGGGATGACCTTGGCACGGTTGTGCATGAGGAGATCCAGCGGCTGCCGGAGCGCTTTCGAGCTGCGGTCGTGCTCTGCTGGCTGGAGGGCTTGACCACCGAGGCGGCGGGGCAGAGATTGCGTTGTCCCCAAGGGACGATCCTCTCGCGCTATCGCGGGCGCGGGAGCGGTTAAAGAAGCGGCTGGCCCGCCGGGGAGTGACACTGGCGGGCGCAGTGCTGGGGACGGCGTTTTTCACCGAGGCAGGTTCGGCGGCGGTTGCCGATAGGTTGATTGATTCTACGATCCAAACCGCGGGCCTCGACCTGTTCCGGAACGGGGCAGGGGCGGTTGCAGCCGAGGTCGCGTCTCTCGCAAAGGAGGTACTCACGACCATGTGGCTCACCAAAGTGAAATTGAGTGCGGCGGTTCTGCTGGCGATCGGTACTCTCGTGGCTGGCGCGGGCGCGCTCGCCCGGCAGGAGACGGCGCCACGCCGGAAGGAGCACGTTGAACCCCAAACGCCGAATGCGCCGCTCGCGAAGCATCCGGACAATACCGCCGCGGGCTTGGATCAGGTGGCCAGGGACTTCGATGCCGTCACCGAACAGTTTATTCGGCAGCTTCGGGGTACGATCGCTGTCCTTGACCCCCAAGCCAATCCCGATCACGGCAAGTTGGCGGAACATCTTTTTGAGCAGCTCAACCGAGTCGAAGCCGAGTTCAGAAGGGCCCAAGATCGTCTCGCCGGACCGTCGAGGCCCGATTTCGCTCACGCTCCGACGCCCAAGGCTGTCCAAGGCAAGGGTCCAAAGGTCTCGCGAGCAGCAAAGTCGCCAGATCGACCTGCTGCGGTCCGTGAGCCGTTGGATGAATCCGGAGCCGAGGGGGAGCGGGCCCCCGGCGCACATCAAGCTACCCTGCGGGCGGGCGGTTACATATTCACAGCATCACCAACAGGAAGCAGGGCAATAGCCTACGATCCCAAGACTCGGGAGGTGAAGTCAGTTCAACTGAACGCGACCAAAGAGCAACCGCTCAAAGTTACAGCGAGAACAGCCCAGGCAGTGGACCTGGTGGCGTTGCGATTAGAGGGATCGAATATCACCCGAATCGCCGTGTTTGATCTCAAGGCCGACAAATGGTTACCAGTGGATTTGGACGAACCGGTCAGCGGCGACGTGGGACCGGAGTACGTAGGTCATGGCGGAACAGCCTATGACCTTGGACCACACCACTACACTTTCAGTCTTACAACCGGAGCGTGGGACCATCTCGATATTCGAACGCTCGGCGACGACGCCGGCAACGAAGGCCGCGCCAAGGTTCCCGCTCGTGGAAAGGCCGGTGAGTAGCGACGCAATCGCTCCGGATCGCCGCCCCGAATCACCCAATACGACGTATCCATCGGGCCGAACAAACAAGTTGCGACCGCAGAGCATCTGTAGGTCAGGCTTTCCAGCCTGACGTGTATTGGCCATGGCGTTCTACCGTCAGGCTCGAAAGCCTGACCTACCCCGCGCGACGACTTCGGCGGGTCCACTTAGAAAGCCGCTGGAGTGTCGTCGAGAAAAGCGGGTGAAAAATACCCCACATTATCCAGTAAACCAATAAAATGAGTGATGTCCCCCTTTTTCGTCAGGTTCTCGTATGCGTGCACGCATGTGGCGCTCTCCGCCGGTTTCGAGCCAGATTATGCTGAAGTTCCTGAGATTTCCGGCGGCGCGGTTTGGAGAAGATCTGTCGGAAAGCGAAGGGGGCTCGACGCAGAGGCCTTTCATGGCAAATCGTTACGTAAATTGCTATTCAGGCGGGGCTTGTCAGGGAAAGAGTGGATTGGTCTACTTAAGAATGGACGCGCACGCCGTTTCGCAGTCGTAACGGATCGGGCGCGCGGCCCGGGCCAGCCAGAAAAGATCAATGAGAATCTTCAGTGACAACGGATTGACGTGACACCGTCGCACATGGCGGCCCAGCGCCGATCCGTTTCAATCTGCTCCAGAGCCCAGAAGGGCACGTGCAGCAGAGAAGAAGGGCCGGGGCGGCGCACTTCGGTCACGGCAATTGCGGACACCCTGTGAGCGCCCGAAAGCATTAAGAAATGCGCTCCGCGCCATAGGATTGGGGTCCGCGTGGCACGGAGCGGCTCCCACGAATCGACTGCACACACCGGGTGCGCCAGCCGGTCCGAGAGTCTCCAAGTCCTCGATCTCCTCACTGCCGACCGTGGCTAGCGATGACAGTCGGGGAGACCCATCCCGTGAGGGACACTCATGGAGGACCACCTTGGAAGACAACCATGATAATAGCGGAGTTTTCGCCAATGCGTCAAGGAGCCCCTTGCCAAGGATCCAGGCGAATCGACCGTCACAACGTCAGCGGCGGATTGCAACCGTCGTCGTAGCGAGCGCCCTCCCGGCCGGTGTTCCCAGCCGCGGTCAGAGCGTCACAGAAGGCTTCTTCGACCCCGAGCATGCGGCGCTTCGAGAAACACTTCTCTCACTGGCTCGCGATGGTCATCACCTGCTGACCCGTAGCGGCCCCAACCACTCCAAGCCTGACTCCCGCACCCTCGGCAGGCTCTTGCACCAGATCGACCAGCTCGATGGTCAACTTGCCCAGCGCGGACAGGTGCCCGTTCGCCGTTGGGCGCATCAACTCAGGCACCTGCTCGTGGATCTGACAGCCTCGCGCATGTGAGTCACGACATGGGTTGGCGCCGTGCCGGCGATCACCGGCCAACGGCGCCGTCCCGAGCACCGCGCCCGGAGGCACTGATCTGCTCACGACAAATTCGGGCCGGGTCGTCTCAAGTTTCCCGATTCGGAGATGACCCGGTTCCACCCAGCACCGCACCGCGGGCGCTTGCCGTGCATTTCCCCGCCCCAGATCAGCCAATACGACGCATCTCAAATTATCCAGTCAACCAAGAAAACGAGTGATGTCCCCCTTTTCGCATCGGGGCCGACTGCCGAAATGGCAGGTGCTGCCGACCGGCAGTCGCGATCGGCAGTCGCGAGCATCGGTGCGCCGGATTTTGATCTGTTGCAACTTATTCCAGCGAATAAAGTTGCGATTGGTCAAGCTCAGGGCACGTGCATTGCATGTTGGTGGCGGCATTCGCCGTGTCGTTTGCAGGCGCGCGGGCCGGGGCCGGGATGCGACTTATCGGAGCGACGGCCGCTCTCGGCACGGGGGCGCCGGGCGGTGGCTGATTTCGGGCGAATGAGGCCGGCCTGGGCACGGTAGGTTAACTTCACAGGGTTCGCGTGAGATCAAGGAGACGGCGTCGATGACACTCAAGCCATTGGGCGATCGCGTGGTGGTCGAGCGGGAAGAGGCCAAGGATACGACGGCGGGCGGGATCGTCCTGCCCGATACCGCCAAGGACAAGCCTCAGAAGGGCAAGGTCATCGCCGTGGGCGATGGGCGGATCACCAAGGACGGCAAGCGGCGCGAGCTGCAGGTGAAGGTGGGCGAGCACGTGCTGTTCACCTCGTACGCCGGCGAAGAATTCAAAATCGAGGGCGACAAGAAAGTCCTGCTGATGCGCGAGGAAGACATTTTGGCGGTCGTGGGCTAATGCGGCCGCAGGGCTCGTTCTGAAACGGTACACCAACGGGATATCAATCCCTTTCCACTCGGAGTGAAACTCGTATGGCTGCCAAGATGATTGCGTTTGATCAGGAAGCGCGCCAGGCGATGCAGCGCGGCATTGCCAAGCTGGCCCGCGCCGTCAAGGTGACGCTGGGCCCCCGCGGCCGCAATGTCATCATTCAGAAGTCGTTCGGCTCGCCGACGGTGACCAAGGACGGCGTGACGGTCGCCAAGGAGATCGAGCTCGACGACAAGTACGAAGACATGGGCGCCAAGATGGTCAAGGAGGTCGCCAGCAAGACATCCGACGTCGCCGGCGACGGTACCACCACGGCCACGGTGTTGGCCGAGTCGATCTACAACGAGGGCCTCAAGGCCGTCGTCGCCGGCGTCAACCCCATGCTCATGAAGCGGGGGATGGACAAGGCCGTCAGCGACATCGTCGAGCAGCTCCACAAGATGAGCACCAAGGTGACCACCAAGACCGAGACCGAGCAGGTCGCCACCGTCGCCTCGAACTTCGATTCCGAGATCGGCACGATGATCGCCGAGGCGACCGAAAAGGTCGGCAAGGACGGCGTGATCACCGTCGAGGAAGGCAAGACCTTGAAGACCGAGGTCGAGTGGGTCGAGGGCATGCAGTTCGACCGCGGCTACCTGAGCCCCTACTTCGTCACCAATCCGACGACCATGGAGGCCGTGCTCGAGGACTGCTACATCTTGATCCACGAGAAGAAGATCTCGGTGGTCAAGGACCTGGTGCCGGTGCTCGAGAAGGTGGCACAGACCGGGCGCCCGCTCTTGATCATCGCCGAAGAAGTCGAGGGCGAGGCACTGGCCACCCTGGTGATCAACAAGCTGCGGGGCACCTTCCGGTGTGCGGCCGTGAAGGCCCCCGGCTATGGCGATCGCCGCAAGGCCATGCTCGAGGACATCGCCGTCCTGACCGGCGGCAAGCCGATCTTCGAAGCGCTGGGCATCGAGCTGGAAAACGTCGGACTCAACGACCTGGGCCAGGCCAAGAAGGTGTTGATCGACAAGGACAACACGACGATCATCGAGGGCAAGGGAAGCCACGACGCGATCAAGGGACGAATCGAAGCGATTCGCCGCGAGATCAGCGAGACCAAGAGCGACTACGACCGCGAGAAGCTCGAGGAGCGGCTGGCCAAGCTCGCCGGCGGCGTCGCCAAGATCAACGTCGGCGCGGCCACCGAGAGCGAGATGAAGGAGAAGCAAGGCTCGCGTCGAGGACGCGCTGCACGCCACCCGCGCCGCCCTAGAGGAAGGGATCTTGCCGGGCGGCGGCGTGGCCCTCTTGCGGGCCTCCAAGACCGTCAAGGCCAAGGACCTCACCCACGACGAGGAGGTCGGCTACGACATCATCGTTCGCGCTTGTGCCTCGCCTCTGGACCAGATCGCCGAGAACGCCGGCCAGGATGGCGGCGTGGTCGTCGCCAAGGTCGCCGATGGCAAGGGCAACTTCGGCTACGACGCCTTGAAGGACGAGTATACCGACCTGGTCAAGGCCGGCATCATCGACCCCACCAAGGTCACGCGGTATGCCCTTCAGAACGCCGCCAGCGTCAGCACGCTGCTCCTGACCTCCGACGCCCTGATCGCCGACATGCCCAAGGACGACGAGAAGAAGCCGGCCGGCGGACACGGCGGTTATGACGACATGTATTGAGCGGAGCACCTCGATCTCTCGAGTCCCGCAAGAAGGGCGCCCGGCATACGAGCCGGGTGCCTTTTTTTATTGACGCGCGATCACTATCGGCATAGAATCAGATTGCAATCGGATTATATCAGCAGAGGACGGAGGGCCCATGGCGCGCAGAAACAAGGCGAGCGGGTACGCGTATTCGTGGACGGCGATGATTCGTGGCCGCGAGGATCACGGGCGCTATGCTGTCATTCGTCAGGATCGCGAACACGCCCGCGTGGTTCGACGCCGTGCAGATGGGACCGCGGCCGGAACCGGCGAGCTGGTGCGGATTGGGGACCTGTTCGACGCCAAACCCACGCAGATCGTGCCGGTCGGCCTGCGCGGCACGGTCACGCTTCCCGGCGAGATGCGTCGCAACCTCGGCTTTGAAGACGGCACGCCGGTGGAAGTGATCCAGGAGGACGATGGCACTCTGTCCCTGCGCCCGCTTTGCCGGATCATCCCCACAGCGACGGGCCTGCAACTGAATGACCTGCTTGACCGAGTCACGCCTGACAATTTGCACGGGGAGATTGCGACGGGTGCGGCGGCGGGCCGGGAAGGCTGGTGATGGCAAGGGCATTCGTTCCGGAGCGGGGCGACTTGATCTGGATCAGTTTGGATCCGCCACCCGGGCACGAGCAGCCGATCCGGCGGCCGGCGCTTGTCGTTTCGCCTTCCGCGTACAATCGAAAGGTCGGCCTGGGCATTTTCTGTCCGATCGCAAGCAAGGTGAAGGGATACCCATTTCGAAGTCTCCCTGCCTGCCGGCTTGTCGGTCGGCGGCGTGATTCTCGCTGATCGGGTCCAAAGCCTCGACTGGAGAGCCCGGCGGGTGCAGTTGATCTCGGTCCTACCAGTCGTTGTGGTCGACGAAGTTCTTGCTGAAAGTCGCGCGCTCATCTAGACGGGTGTGCCCTTCGATCATTCGCCCGGCCCCGGCCGAATCGCCGCGCCGCGAGCGTCGACAATGTGGCCGCCGGTCGCCGCGATCGGCGAGCTCAGGCCCTCGAAAAAGTGTATGGTCGGAGGCGCCGATATGCCGCCCGACACGATCGCCTGAAGCGTGTCGTTCATGCTCCAGGCGATATTGGTGACCGCATCTTCGGGAACGAACAGGGTGAACCCGGCGGGGGGCATCACGCCGGTCAGCACGCAGACTGTCAAGATGGTTTGCCCGGTGGTGGCGTCGTGCAGCGAATTGGTCACGAGCCCCAGCGTGCGCGCTCCGGGATGGGGAAACGGGACCAGCACCACGCGCTTGACATCGGTGCCGCCGCTGAGCTGGGTTCCCAGCGAGGAGACGACGTTGCGCACCGCGCGGTAAATGGTGGCGACAATCGGCACGTGGAGCAAGAACCAATCGAGCGTGCGGTACACCCACGACCGAAACAACAGTCCGAGGAAGTAGAGCGTCGCGAACATGAGGATCAGCGCCAGCACCGGCGATGCGATGTTGTACCACCAGTCAGGCAGCCTGAGCTCCTGAATCGTCGGCGAGTGTCTCATCAAGGCGTGAATCCGATGGATCACGTCGGCCAGGGGGTTGAGCACGAAGCGCTCGAACGTGAGGAAAATCCAGTAAACGATCCAGAACGTGATCACGATCGGCAGCGTGAACACGATACCGCTGATCAAGCGGTTGCGAAATTCACCCAGCGACAAGGCCAAGCGCGAGGCCGCCGGGGGTGGTGCAGGCGGCGCCGGCTGGCGAGGGTTTGGGCCACCGGCACTCGGTGGGAGTTGATCCATGACTGGGGCTCCGGAACAAAACGAGATCGCCGAACCAACGAGCCGCTCGCACGCAGCGCGAGCGCGGCCTTTGAGCGTAGTCGCCAGAGCGCCCTAGGGCAATTGCTGATGCCGGCCCTGGCGGTAAAGCATGCTTGCCGCGCTCGAAGAAGGCGTGGTCGGCTCGCTGGCTAGAGCGGCGTTGGTTACACTGTATTTTGGTCTCCAACCCGAGGGACGAACCGAGGCCCGCGGCATAGAGTCGCCCAATGATCGTTCAAGGTACATCATGATCGGACGCCAACCTGCGCCGGCCGCCGGCACCAGTGAACGGGTCGAAATCGGCGGAGTGGTCCTGCACTTGAGCCGGCCCGACACGACCGAGCAAAAGTGGATCGGCCAGGACATCATCCTCCGGCAGCTTCTCGCGTGCTGGCTGGTTGTCGATGCGCGCGACCTGCCGCTGTCGCCTCGATTGACGGGGCCGCCGGGAATCGGCAAGACGACGCTCGCAATGGCCGCGGCCCAGAAGCGGAAGCAGCCGCTTTTTATCAGCCAGTGCACGGCCGACACGCGGCCGGAGGACCTGATCGTCACGCCCGTCCTGGCCGAGAGCGGCAAGATCGCCTACCACGCCTCGCCGCTGGTTGCGGCGATGCTCTCGGGGGCGATCTGTGTGCTGGACGAAGGCAACCGGATGAACGAGAAGTCGTGGGCCAGCCTGGCACCGCTTCTCGACCACCGCCGTTACGTCGAGAGCATCGTGGCCGGCATCACGATTCCGGCCCACCCAGACTTTCGCGTGTGCGTGACGATGAATGAGGACGAGTCGACCTACGAGGTTCCCGACTACATCCTTTCGCGGCTTCAGCCGACGCTCCTGCTCGGGTTTCCCACGCGCGACGACGAGATGGCCATTCTCAAGTACCACCTGCCGTTCGCCGAGGACGCTCTGCTTTCGCTCACGGTCGAGTTTCTCCAGCAGGCGCATCGGCTGAAGCTCGATTTCTCGCCGCGCGACGGGATCAACCTGCTGCGCTACGCCATCAAGCGGATGGCGCAGGACCCAGCGCACCCGCTGTCGCGTGATGCCGCCTGGCGCGAGGCCCTCTATTGTGTCCTGGGCGAGGAGGCGCTCGACCTGGGCAACCTCGCCCGGCGGAAGCGCCGAGCCCTGGGGAGCCAGCAAACGCCGCTCGGCCTGGGCGACCTGTTCTTCAGTCCCGACGACCCGCTCCATCCCGATGCCGACGACGAAGACCTTGGGGCCGAGGAAGATGAAGAATAGAAAACGCTGTGTGAAGGCGTGTACTCAGCCTGAGATCGATTCATGTTAGCTGGAGTGGGCAGCATGAGACCGCCTCGCATGACGGTCATCGAGTACGAGCGGATCGGGGGAATGCTCGATGATCCTCGCGTGGAACTCATCGATGGCTACTTGGTCAAGAAAACGAGCAAGAAACCGCGGCATGTCGCGACTGTCAAGCGGATCTACAGAATCTTCGCCGGACTGCTCCCGCCGGGATGGACATGGCAGAAGGAGGATCCCATTCGGATCACGGACTTTGACGAGCCTGAGCCTGACGTGGCGGTGCTTCGCGGATCCGATCGCGATTACGACGGCCGGATTCCAGACGCTGCCGATGTGGCGCTCGTGGTCGAAGTCGCCGAGTCGACGCTCGAGCGCGATCAGAGTAGAAAGCTCCTGGCGTACGCCAAGGGCCGCATTCCGGTGTACTGGATCGTCAATTTGGTCGACAGTCAGATCGAAGTGTATTCTGATCCGGCGCCCGAAGGATATCGGTCCGTGCAGGTCGTCAAGCCCGGCCAGGATGTCC
The DNA here is from genome assembly GCA_963830625.1 of uncultured Isosphaeraceae bacterium. Classification (GTDB taxonomy): domain Bacteria; phylum Planctomycetota; class Planctomycetia; order Isosphaerales; family Isosphaeraceae; genus CAWHMZ01. Next base: position 212,201 of record CAWHMZ010000027.1, read on the forward strand.
CGATCGTCATCGGCGGCGCCGTCGTCGGTCAGATCGGCGTGTCCGACATCCTTCCGTGACGACACTTCGATGTGTCAACCAGCAAGGAGACCACGCCGTGTCTGCGAGGCATCGATCCGTCCGCTTCGCCCTGGTCGTATTCTTCCTGGCAGCGACGTCTTCGGCGGCGTGCCGCCAGACCGTCTGGGTGGAGGGTGAGCGACCGGTCCGTTCGACAGCCAAGGATACATGGCCTTTCCTTCCCGAGCGCGACACGTTTCGTGCCGACGCCCTCTTCGACTTGCGCGAGCTCAACGAGAAGGTTGCCGGACAGAGCGGATTCGTACGGCTCTCGACCGACGGCGAGAGCTTCGTCCGGGGCGATGGTTCGCCGGCTCGCTTCTGGGGCGTGACGACCTACGTGCAGCGCGACCGTAGCACCCAGGACCTGGCGCACCACGCTCGTTTTCTGGCCAAGCGCGGGGTCAACATGGTGCGGCTGCACGGGCACCTCGAGCCCAAGGACAAGAATGCCCGGCTCGGCGACGTCGACCAGAAGGTCGTCGACGAAGCCTGGAAGCTGGTCGCCGCCATGAAGAAAGAAGGAATCTACGTGACCCTCAGCCCCTACTGGTCGGCTAATCTCAAACACGTGCCGGCACAGTGGGGAATTGAAGGCTGGCCGGAGAACGAGCCGCCGTTCGGGCTGCTCTTCTTCAATCCGACTCTGCAGACGGGTTACAAGGCTTGGCTCAAAGCGCTGCTGGCTCCGCCCAATCCCTACACCGGAACTCCGCTTGCCCGCGATCCCGCGGTAGCGATCATTCAGCTCCAGAACGAAGACAGCCTGTTGTTCTGGACGGCTCAGAACATCAAGGGCAAACAGGCCGAGTTGTTGGGGCGAAGGTTCGGCGACTGGCTCAAGGCCAAGTACGGCTCGCTTGCGAAGGCCAAGGCCGCCTGGGAAGGCGACCATGTGCAGGGCGACAACCTCATGGAAGGAAAGGTCGGCCTGCTGCTCGTGTGGGAATGGACACAGCCGCGTCAGGGAGGCCGCAAGCGCCGGCTCGACGACCAGCTTCAGTTCTACGCCGAGACGATGCACCGCTTCAATCGCGAGATCGAGCGCTACCTCCGCGACGATCTCGGTTGCAAGCAGTTGGTGAATGCGGGCAACTGGCGCACGGCCGACTCAGCCAGGCTCGACGACGCCGAGCGCTGGTCGTATACGGCCAACGAGGTCCTTGCCGTCAATCGCTATTACAGTCCGACTCACATCGGCCCAGACCGCGGCTGGCGGATCGACCCGGGCGATTACTTCGAGGACGTTTCGGTTTTACAGCGGCCCCGCGAGCTACCCCTGAACCTGAAGCAAGTCGCGGGCCATCCCATGATGATCACCGAGAGCCACTGGGTGCCGCCGCTTTCTTATCAGTCGGAGGGACCGTTTCTGGTGGCGGCTTATCAGTCGCTCCTGGGAGTCGACGTTTTCTACTGGTTCGGCACCGGCGAGGCTGAGTGGTCAACCGAGGACCGCGCTGAGTGGGATTCGGCTTCGCGCGCCAAGTGGTCGATCGCCACACCCATGATCCTGGGCCAGTTCCCGGCGGCCGCCCTCTTGTTCCGCAAGGGCTATCTGGTGCAGGGGCAAGCCGTCGTCGACGAGCACCGTTCGCTGGGTCAGATCTGGGAGCGCGTGCCGCCAGTGCTCGCCGAAGATCCCGGCTACGATCCCAACCGCGATTCGGGCGACGGCTCGGTGCGCACCGGTCGGCGAGGCGCGGTCGATCCGCTCGCGTTCCTCGTCGGGCCGGTCAAGGTGCACTACGATTCAAACCCGGCACTGACGAAGATCGCCGATCTGCACCGATCGATCGACACCAATCGCCAGCTCGTCACCAGCGGCACCGGCCAGGTTCATTTCGATTATGGACGCGGTCTTTGCACCGTCGATTCCCCATGCGCTCAAGGGGCCGCCGGCTTTTTGAAGAAGGTTGGGGCCGTCACGCTCTCAACGGTCGCGATTCGCTCGAGCAACGACTACGCGTCGGTGCTGGTCGTGTCGCAGGATGGCTTGCCCCTGGCCAAGAGCCGGCGCGTGCTCGTGCAGGTGGGCACTCGTGCGCGACCGAGCGAGTGGGTCGATCGTGAGGCCACGTTTGCGGCCGACGACGGCAAGCAAAAGATCCACGGCAAGCAAGTCGTAAGCACCGGACACATGCCGTGGGCCATCGAGGACAGCAAGATCTCGTTGACCGTACGCAACCCTGCACTCAAGAAGGCGACCTTGCTCGACCCTAACGGCAACGCGCGCGGAACCATCAAGGTCGAAGCATCAGGCACGGGTGTGACGCTTGCCCTGCCGCGCGACGCATTGTACGTCGTGTTGCGTGCGGATTGAGCCGATCGCACGCGAAGGGGTCGCAAAGCGGCCAAGGGTGCGTTCAATCGGCCAAGGCGGGTGGTTTCGCCGCGCACGGCCACGCACCCAAGACCGCCTCGTCGAGTGTCGGATAACACTCGACCAGTATTGTGAGGCGAACCTGGTGCAACACCGCCATCACCCGCGCGTGCGCTGGCAGATCCGCAGGGCGCCGCCGGCCCGATCGAGCCGCAAATGATGGGCCAGGATCACGCCGATGGCCGCGGCGGAGAGGTGGCGGATGTATTCGAGGTTGACGACAACCTGGCGCGGCGCGGGCGGGTCAAAAAGAGCGCGCAGGTGGGAACGGAGCGACTCGATGGTCTCGCTGTCGTCGAGCTCGCTGACCTGGGGCGTGACGACCAAGACGTCCTGGATGACCTCGCACTTGATGCGCCCCTCAGGCGGGGCCTCGCCCGCGATCAAGTTGAGCTCGGTTGCCTGGGAGTCATCCTGGTAAGAGCGATTTGCCGAGCCGTCGCCCGAAAGCCAGCCGGCGACCAGTTCTTCGACCTTGGTTGGCGGGACCGGCTTGGCGCCGACCACGAGCGTAGAAACGATCGGGCCGATCTGGATGCGGTCGCCGTGCTTGACCTCGACTTCCTTGTTGCGAACCAACTGGCCATTGACGATGATGCCGTTGGTGCTGGCGAGATCGCCGACGAACACCCGGCCAGCCTTGCACTCGATCGCCGCGTGGAACTTGCTGACGGTGGCCGAGCCCAAGCGCAGTTGGCATGTCCGGTCGCGGCCGATCACGAACCTCGGCCCCGAGACCGCGACCGTACGCCCTTTGGCCCCGCCGACCTGCACGTTGAGCCACACCTCGGTGAGGGCCTGGTCGGGACGCGCTTGCGCTCGGGAGGCGGCCGGCGGCTTCGTCTCGGGCCGGGCCGTCTCGGCGGTGCGCGCCCCGCGAATCGGCGGCACGTCGGCGGCTACGGTGAGTGCCGCCAGGATCTCGATGGGAAGCGGCCGCGGCCCCGAAGTCTCGGGCCAGGGGCTGTCGATGGCCGCGGCCAGATCGGGATAAAGAGCCACCTTCAAGGGAACGCCCGCGAGCGGAAAGATCGCGGCAAGCTGTGGCTTCAAGCAGCAGATCTTGAGTGCACCGCCATCCTGCGCGTCGCAGCGGCGCCGCGCCTCGTTGACGGCGATCACCACCCAGCTTGCGACCCGCTCGACGAGCTGGAAATCGAGGATGACCCGGTTGTTGCCGGCCGCGATCAGGTCGAGGAGGTCGCGGGCAAGCTCGCGCACCTGGGCCTCGCGCACCAGCGTTTGGTCGCAGAGCCGCACCACGGTGATACCGCGGCGGTAAGCGACGTGAAAATGATCCCAACCATCCTGCGACCGCTCGCCATCGCCCCCCCGTTTGTGGCGTGCCGCTTTGGAGGGACGCCTCATGCGGCCCAGGCCCTCGATCATGCGAACCCACGCGCTTTTTTGTACGTCGTCGGCGGTGGCGTCGAGATCGAGATTGCTGGCGATCCACTCCTCGATGCGACGCTCGCCGTCGATCGGGGCGGCGGGGCCTGCCAGCAGTCCTAACCGTTCCGATTCCAGCGACGTCTTGGGAGCCGGCTTCAGGGCGGCGACGGCTCTGGTGCCGGCAGCGCTCGAATCGGGACTCTCAAATGCGCCGATCAGTGAATACACGATCTCTTCGCTCGGTTTGTTAAGATCAGCTAGGCTGGCGTCACCGATCAATCACCGACACATCTCGATGACTCATCGCCCGCCTTTTTTCACTAGGCGATGTTCCCCGAAAGCCCGTCCCGATTTCGGAGGAAAACACGTGAAACCGCTCGAAGCCGAGCGGCTCGAAAAAAAATCCCCGAAAACGCGGGCCGGAGGCGGGCTGTGCGACGCCGATACCTCTCAGGCGGCGAATTCCCCGAGGATTTCCCGTACCGAATCGTGGATCGTGGCGACATATCGCTCGAGCGGAAGGTTGTCGCCACCGGCGCCGAACGGCTCTTCGATCTCTTCGGCGACCAGCTCGATGCCTAGTAGAAAATAGGCTGCCAGCACGAACATCGGCAGGCCGGCGAGGCCGATGTCGTCGATCAGGTAAAAGGGCGTGACGGCCAGGTAGAGCGCGATCCCGTGGCGCAACAGGCGCGGTAAGATGTGGGCAGCGGCGTATTGCGGATTTTCTCGCAGGCGCCGCAGATATCCATGAGGCTCTTGATCTGTCCATCCAGCAAGAGCAGCCCCCAGCCATCGAGCCGCCCGTCTCGCTTCCATTTGACCACGATCTCGAAGATCGCACCGGCGATCTTGATCGGCCTGTGCACACGGTCTATTTTGTTTTCCTCAGGACTTGGCGGCTCGTCTGATCCGTCGCGGCGCCGCAGGTGCTCCATGAGCGCCTCGGCAAACTCGGCCACCAACCGTCCGATCATCGCGCAGTCGGCGGGCTCGAGCTCGCTCAAGGCGCGCACTTTGAGGCAGAGGTTCCGGCTCTCATTCGTGAGCTGGCCCCAGAGCTTGCGTGCCTCCCACCAGCGGTCGTAGGCGTGGTTGTTTCGAAACGCAATCAAGAAGCCCAGAACCAGGCCGTTCAATACCGTCGACTCGGCGCCCCACTCGATATGGGCGAAGTGTTCGACGTTGACGAACCAGCCTACGACGACGCCGTAGATCGCGAGCAGAGCGATGCTCGGTAGCAGCGTCGATTTGACCTTGAGTGGGGGAAACAGGCGTCGTAAGGCATGCACAAACGCGGCCATTGAGTGGGCAACCCTCGCGGTACCAGCGAGATCCATCGCGATTGCGTCGTCTCGAAGGTACACTAAAAATGGGACGCACGGAACATACTTTAAGGGCGACCGAGGGATTGCGCGGAGCCGACGATGGGCCAAGTAGGGGCGACTGCCGACGACTTCCTGGCGATCAGCCCGCGGGTGCGGGTGCTGCCCATCATTCACGGATCGGGTGATTTCGCTATTGCGGTCCGTGACGAACTGCTCAATAGGCCGTACGACTGCGTGGCGGTGCCGCTGCCGCCGTCGTTCCAGGACGAGGTCGAAACGGCCGTCGAACAGCTCCCGGAAATCCGCGTCGTGGTTCAAGTCGACGCCGAGACCGATGATTTCGATTCCGACGCGCGCGCGGGTTCAGCTACGTGCCCATCGATCCGTGCCAGGGAGTGATTGCGGCAATACGGGTCGCGCTCTCCGAGCGGATCGCGCGCGAGTTCATCGACCTCGAGACCCCGCGATTCGAGCCGGTGACTCGCTCCTTTCCCGACCCCTACGCACTCAAGCGCGTGCGCGTCGAACGGTTTGCGGCTGCGCTCTTGCCGGCTGTTGCGCCGCCGATCCCTGGCCAGAACACCGCGCGCATCGTCTGGATGGCGCATCGCCTGCGCGAACTGGAGTCGCGCTATCGGTCGATTCTGCTCGTTTGCTCGATCCTCGACTGGCCCTGGATTCGCGATGCGTATCATCGCGGAGCGGTTCCACCGGAGCAGGAGTCGTTCGATGCGCCTATGGCCACCTTTCGTGTCGATCCTGAGACGCTCGCGTTTGTGTTGGGAGAGCTGCCGTACATCACGGGGCTTTACGAGCGCGGTCGCCGCGAACTGACTCCCGACGACAATCTGTCGGTCGATGGCGTGAAAGAAATGGTGCTGGAGGCGCGCGAGCGGCTGCGTGCCAAACACGCGCGAGCCGCCCAGCGTGTCACGCCGCAACTGCTGTCGGTCTATTTCCGCTACGTTCGCAACCTGTCGCTTCTGGATCGGCGCTTGACGCCCGATCTCTACACGCTCATCGTCGCGGCCCAGCAGACCGCAGGCGATGATTTCGCTCTGGCACTCGCCGAGACGGCGCGCTCTTACCCTTTCGCCCACGGAGCCGGCGATGATTCGGGCGAGGGACCGGGGTTCGATGAGCTGGGGCTGGCGCGCATAGGGATCAACCGGGCCGAGCTGCCGATCTGGGGGACCGGGCCGATGGTGTGCCGGCTGCCCGGCCAGGCGATTCTCTGGCGCAAGTGCGTGCTGCGGCCCAAGCCGCCGGCGCAGGACCAGGCGCGCTGGCGCCAGCGCTGGGACCCCTTCGGCATGTGCTCGTGGCCGCCGGAAGACGATCGCATCGAGAGCTTTCATCGCCACGTCCGCGACCAGGCCAGGGCCATCTTGGGCGCCGATCTGGCGCGCACCGAGAAGTTCACCACCAGCGTGCGCGACGGCATCGACATCCGCGAGACGCTGCGCAACTGGCATACCGGCGACCTGTACGTCAAGGTCGTGCCGCCGAGCCGCGGGTCGATCGAGATCGTCGTCTTCCTGTTCGACACGCCCGCCGAGCCCGCCGTGTACAGCAATTGCACGACCTGGTACGCCGAACACGCCGAGGAATCGACCCTCGCCTTCTTTGCGACCGACCCCATGAAGAACATGGTCGGGCCGGGAATCGCCCAGGCCCAGTACGGCGGCGCATTGTTCGTGTTTCCGCCGCGATCGATTCCCGACGTCTGGAGCGACAAGCGGCTTGACTTCACCGACACGCTGGAAGAACGCCTGCTCGCCGCGGCGTTCCTCCACAGCAAAGACCGTCACGTGGCGGTCGTGAGCCCAATCATACCGCCGGCGCCGTGGCGCCGACTGGCGCGGAAATTCGGCCGCAAGATCGTTCATCTGCCCCTCAAGCGGTTCAGCGGCCAGCTTCTCGAGCGGCTGCGAACCTTTCATGTCTTGAACGGCCGCCATGTGCGGTCGTATGCGGCGGATTTTATTCGGGACATGTGACGACGATCAGAGGGAGACAGGAGTCGGCCTGGGTTCGAAATCACCTGGTACAGAGGACGTCGGGGCCATAGACTCAACGTAGATTGGACTGTGGGCATGGGGGCGAAGGTTTCTGGCGGAGGTATTCATGGAAACGCTGCCGCAACCGATGGCTCGTTTCATTGAGGACAGGGAGTTTGAGGCGGAAGTTGGCGATTTCTACGGAACGTACCTGGTGACCTTCTTGAGTGCTCGGGGCGAAGTTCGCGCGGATCTTTTTGACGAAGGCCACCAAGTTGTCGCGCATGTGTCGTACCCGACCGGGCTGAGCGCCGTGACCGTCGAGGATCGCTATGTGAGCGACCTGTACGAGTATGCGGAGAGACAGGGATTCGCCGACCGATTTCACCTCGTTTTTTCGTGATGGCGCGTCGATGCCCCGAGTTCAGGCGAGCTTTTCGCTCCCGTACTTGCTCAAGCTGGCCGATGGACTCTACTCGTTCGGACCGCAAGGCGAGACGATCGACGTACGTTTGCCGCATCGTCGCAAAGCACGCGCCGCGAAGATCCCAACCTTAATAACCGTCGTACCGCAACAGGCCTCACCATTGCCGTCAGCTGCGCTCCCCGACGTTACCACGGTCTCGATTGCAAGCGATCGGCCCGACACGGAGAGCCGTGATGAGCAAAACAAACTGAACGCCGAGCAGGCGAAACGCTTGCTCCAGCTCGCCAACCGCCTGATTCGGTCGTACCGTGCCGTCACACGGGATGCTGCGATATCGGAGCTGTCTCGTGCGCAGGCCAGTCTGTTTCGGTTTCAAATCGTTGCCGCCGAAGCGGGCACCCCAACATGGCAAGCGGAGCTGCCCTTCGAGGCGGGTCCGCCGACGAGTGTCGTACGCTCGACGGCCGTTATCACCGAGCGAGTTCGCGATATCCTGGCCTCTCGAAACGAGCCGAACGTCGCCGATCTCTTCCTGCTCGATGCGGAGCAAGCGATTCAGGAGGGACGATTTCGCGAGGCTGTCCTCTTCTGCTGGAGCACGATCGACGCGACATTCAGTCGCCGATACGACATGATGGTTGACGAAAAGCTCGCGCGGGAATGGCGCGAAGCGAAAAACTTCTTCAAGGGCCTGGAATTGGGCCTGAGAAACAAAATGAGCGCGGCGCTATACCTTTTGAGCGGCCGGTCACTTTTCCGCGAGCCCGGAAATCTGTGGCAAAGCCTCTCGACGAGCTACAGCAAACGCAACGGTATAATCCATCGCGGGGAAAGTGCCACCGAGGACGACGCTTTGCAGGCTCTCGACGTCGCCAAGCGATTCGTAGAGATCATGGCCACGTCATGACGGGTTCTCGGGCCGACGTTGATTTGAGCGAAATCGAGGACTCCACATGACCAGCATTCTGCTCCTCTTATCGACGTTGGCCTTAACCGGCCCCGAGCCCGACCTGCTGCCGACCGAAGCGTTTGAAGCACCCAAGTACGGCGTCACCACTCGCATTCCCAAGGAATGGACCATCGCGGTTCGCGAGCAAGACGATCGGGTGTTCGTTGCAGTGATTTCCCAGAAAGACCTCGACCGCCCGGGCGTGGCCGCCTGCGAGCTGGCACTGGCGCCCGAGAGCCTGGATGACTATCGCACGCGGATCGACCAGCGCGCGAAAAACACCGGCCGACCGAGTGGCAAGCTGGCGTCGAACCGCGTGACCAAAGACGGACGGGGCGAGAGGCTCGAAACGATCTGGGAGTTCCATCCCGACGCCGGCGGCTTCTGGCGCGAGGTGAGCGTGCGCGTGATCGCCAACCGCCAGCTTTATACGTTCATCTTGAACGTCGAGGATTCGATCTACGCCAAGGTCCGGCCGGCGTTTGACGCACTCGTGGCCTCGACCCAGTTCTCTCCCCCCAACACGGGCGCCGATCTGCTGGCGAAAGCCACCAACCGCTGGATTCAGCGCGAAATGAGATTTGCCATCGACCTGCCTCCAGACTGGTGCCCCGTGCTGGCGCCCAGCGAAGTCGCTCTCTTGTTTGCCAACGGGCCGCCGCACGGCATTTGGTCCGATAACTTGCTGGTGCTCGCGCACCCTCACCGCGGCGTCGATCTCAAAGAGCTGGCCAAGGATCTGCCCGATCAGCTTGTTCGCGAAGACCCAAATTGTGAAGTCCTCTCGTGCAAAGTCGTTCCCCAGGGAAAGTCTGAAGCGCTCGAGACGATCGTGCGCACCGCGCGCGGCCCGTTCTCGATGACGGTCATCGAGCGGCGGTTTCGCGGCGGCCGCCTCGACTATGAAGTCAAATACACGGTCGAAAGCAAGCGGTTCGACGATCTGGTTCCCAGGTTTCGGCAAAGCTTCGACAGCTTCAGCGAGCACCCGGGAGTTGTCCCCGGCCTCGGGACAAACAAGTCCACGTGATCAATGGGCCTTACACCGACCATCGCGGACAAGTTGTACGCTTCAGGGCCGATGGTCATCCTTCGGCCGTTTCACCGCCAGACGAAGTACCTGCGACAAGACAAACAGAGCGAAAGCCACCGGAACCAGATACGCAATGTAGATCGTCCAGCCCAAACCGAGAGGTGGTCCGGCGAGCGCCAGCGGCACGGCGAGCAGGCCAACCAGAAAGATCACGCACCCCGTCGAGGTCATTACCGACTTGAACGTCGACTCTTCGCTGATCGTCTCGTAATGCAGGTCGACGGTGCGACCGCGGCGGAGGCTGCGCACGGTCGCTTCGGCCAGCTCCATGGCGCGAGTGCCGTCGAGAAGGTTGGGATGCGGAGCTTCGGCGGCTTCGCGCCGGGCGATCGATTCGAGGAGTACCGAGAAGATCGCCTCGTGCGGGTCCCATGGCTCGAGGTCGATGGCTTGCTCGTGCTCGTCGGGCCGGCGACTTGATCAAGCGAGCCGGTCGCCGAAACCACGGGTCGAACTCAGAATGCCAGTGAGCCCTCGGCGGCGAGCAGAGTCAACCGGCCGGGCGTATCGGGACCGGGTTCGATGCGCACCTCGGCACGCTGGGTCTCGCCGCGCGGAGCTGCACGATCAGTTCCTGATCGGGACGTTCGCCCGGCGGGTCGCCGGTTGCCGTCAAGGCCTCGACGTCGCCCAGAAGTGCACGAGCCATGTCGACGGCGCGCGGGAAATCCACTCGCGCCAGGTCGGCGCCCAGGTCTGCCGAGGGCCATTCGAGCCGAAGCCGCGGAACGCGCCGAGCTCGGCGCTTTCGAGCGCGCGACCTATTGCTTTCACTCCAGGATGGAGCCGCAACGGCAGGTCGGGCACGATGACCGCACCGGTTTCGGCTCGGCGAAAGTGCGACCAGGTAATAGGCTTCGGAATCGGGGCCGGGCGGGATGCAGGCAGATGATCGCGAGGCCCTCGGCGGCGGCACGGCGGAGATATTCGCCGCGCAGATCGATCGGACCGCCCACGATGGCCATCTCAATACCGGGACGGGCCAGGGCGTCGTCGAGGTCGCGCGCGATCGGAACACCGGCCAGCGACGGCGTCGCCGAAACCGGGGAAAACCGCCACGAGCCGGTGTTCGCTGCGCTCGCGCAGCCAGATCGCCCAGGCAAGCTCGTCGGGCCCATCGCCCAGGATCAATACGTTCATGAGCGCGAGATCGTCTCCTCTGCTAGTGGCGAAACTCGTTCCGCCTGCTCCCGATAGCGGGCCCGGTTGACCGTGTTGTCGGGGTGACGCGATAATATAGCCGATCTGGGGCTTCATTCTTTGAGCGGCTTTTTCGCATGGTGCCAACAGCCGCCGGTTCGAGCAGCGGGGATGGATGTCGGTGATCACGATCGAAAACGTTCGTGACTTCCCCGCGGGGGCTCGAGGCGCGTATGTGACGGTCGGCAACTTCGACGGCGTGCACCGCGGCCACCAGCGCTTGCTGGCACGGCTGCGAGCCAAGGCCGATGCAGCCGGTGCGCCGGCCCTTGCCGTCACGTTCGACCCGCATCCGGTGGCGCTCTTGCGCCCGGATAAAGTTCCTGTGCCGCTGGTGTGGCCGGAACTGGAGGTGATGCTCCTGCAGAAAGCCGGCGCCACCGAGGTCGGCGTCTTCCGGACCGGCCCGTGGCTGCTCGAGCTGTCGGCGCGGGAGTTCTTCGACCGCGTGATCCGCGAGCAATTCGCTGCACGGGGCATGGTCGAAGGGCCCAACTTTGCGTTTGGACACGACCGCCAGGGCGATGTCGGCGTGCTGGGCTCGTGGTGCAGCCGAGGCCGGGATCGATTTCGAGGTCGTTGATGCCGCGGTGATCGACGGACAAATGGTCTCGTCGTCGCTCGTGCGCGAATGCATACGCGCGGGCCGCGTTCGCGAGGCGTGGCGGTTTCTCGGCCGCCCGCATCGCATTCGCGGGATCGTGATCGCCGGGAGCCCGGCGCGGCGCCGGCCTCGGATTTCCGACAATCAATCTGCGGGGGTCGACACGCTGATCCCCGCCGACGGCGTGTACGCGGCGCTGCGCGTCGGTCGAGAGCCAGGGCATCGTCGGGCCGGCTGCCTGCAATATCGGCCCAGCCCGACGTTCGGCGATCAGTGCCGCAAGGTCGAAGCCCACCTGATCGACTTACTCGGGCGACCTCTACGGCAAGACGGTCGAGATCGAGTTTCCTGGAATTCTTGCGGCCCACGCAGAAGTTCCAGAGCGTCGACGACCTGCTTCGCCAGATCACCGCTCGACGTCGAGCGAACGCGACAAGTCTATGCCGACAAGCTTTTGAGCAGTTCGACTCCAGATCGGGAAACGCCGTTCAGTTCGCCGGCCGGTGCTCGTAGTACTGGCTCAAGAGCAGGATGCGCTTGACCTGGCGCGCGACGACGTAGCCGGTCAGGAGCAGTGCCGCCAGGAAGATGTTGGGGTGCTGAAGGTCGGGGCTGCGGCGGTTCCACGACAGGCGTGCCGTCGCGCCAGCGAGCGCGGCGTCGACGTAGAGCCAGGCGTAGGCGCACATCGCGAGCGCGGTGGTGATCCAGACCAAGCTGCACACGCCACCATAGGCCCGAGGCGGCGATCAAGAGCGGATAGCCGACGAGCAGCGTGGTTTCGACGCGCACGACGCGGGCCCTCGGCGACGTTGCCGGGTTGTTCGAACAGCTTGATCTCGACCGTCAGAAACACGATGTCGGCGGCCGACCAGAGCAGGCGTACCACGATCGGGACGCCAGCCGGCCCGCATCATCGCCTGGAAGATCACGGCCGAGATCGCCCAGAGGGCGAGGACTGCCCTGGATCGTGTAGTGGTACCAGAAGTCGGGCTCGTCGGAAAAGAAGTGGTAATTGAACTGGGCGATCAGGGCGACGAGCAAGAGGCCGCCGAGCCGCGCGACCAGCTCGGGCTCGCGGCGGTTCCAGCGGCGCAGGCGCGGGATCAAGGTGGTGGCGTCGATCACTTCGCCTTGAAGGTAGCGATCGAGCTCGTCGGCCAGCGCGGCGGCCGACGCGTAGCGGTCGCTCGGGCGATTTCTCCAGGCATTTCAGGCAGATGGTTTCGAGCTCCTTGGGGACATCGGGACGCAGCTCGCGCGGAGGGATCGGGTCGCGCTCGAGCACGGCGACGACGGTTTCCATGACCGTGTCGGCCGAAAGCGGCGGGCGGCCCGTCAAGAGCTCGTAGAAGATCGCGCCCAGTCCGTAGACGTCGGTCGCGGGACTCAAGGCCTGCGCGAGCCCGAGGCTTGCTCGGGGGCCATGTAGCTGGGCGTGCCCAGGATCGCACCGCTCATCGAGAGCGAGCTGTCTTCGCTGGTGCGCTTGGCCAGGCCGAAGTCGGTGACGTGAGGGCGGCCCTCGCGGTCGATCAGGATGTTGGACGGCTTCAAGTCGCAATGCAGGAAGCCGCGCTTCATGGGCGTAGTGGACGGCGCGGGCCAGGGTCGCCAGCAGCTGCGCGGCCGCGCTGGGATCGTGCAGAGCCGGTCTTTCACCTTGGTCTTGATCTGGCGGGCCAGGCTCTCTCCCTCGACGAGCTTCATGCTGAAATAGGGGCAGCCCTGGAACTCCGAGACCTCGAAGATCGGCACGATGTTGGGGTGATCGAGATTGGCGGCCAGCTCGGCCTCGCGCAGAAACCGCTCGCGTTCGTCGTCGCGTGGCCATCTGGCCCGACAAGATCATTTTGAGCGCGACCAGATCGCTTGAGCCCGATGTGCCGGGCCTTGTAGACGACCCCCATGCCGCCGCGCGCGATCTCTTCGAGGATCTCGTATTCCCCGACTCGATCGAAGGACCGTCGACCGACGCTCGGCCGGCTGTCGGCCGATTTCGCCGCCGACCTGGGTCGATTGTCCGGCGAGGATCACGGTCGCCGCGGCGTGGACATTTGGCGGATCGGCCAGGGCGGCGCGCGAGGCTCGGCGGCCTGAGCAAACGCGGCCTCGACCCATCCGTCGCTTTCCGGGAAGCGGCTCCGGTACTCCTCGAGGCGCGGGCGATTCGCCGGCGGCGCGGCGGAGCTCGACCTCGAGGATGATGAGCTCATTGAGCAGGGCGCTCCGGTCGTTGCATCGCGGCCTCTTCGAGCGACTCTTCGATGCGCGGCGCTCGCCGGCGCGCCAGCGGGCCTCGAATTCTTCGCAGACGTGATGGATGCGGCGCAAGCTGCTCGAGCTCGCCGCGCATCGGCCCTGGTCGCGAGCTGATCGGCCATCAGGCCATCTCCTCGGTCATCCAGGTCTTGCGGATCAGGTCGAGCCGCCGCGCGACGGTTCGGCGCGCGCAGCCGAGCTGGTCGGCGATCTCGTCGTTGTTGTATCCTTCCATCCGGCGAGCGCGACCTGCGCGCAGCGACGTCGTCGCCCAGGGCGTCGAGCAGGCGCCGGCATTCTTCGGCCATCATCGCGGCGAACTCGGGGGTCGGCCCGGCCGCGGCGATCAGCTCGAGGCCGACGATCGAACCCTCGCCTCCCTCCAAGCCTTTTCCGAACAGGACGGCCTCGTCGACCACGCGGCCGCCGCCTCGCTTCTGGCGGCCCTGGCGATTGGCCTGGGCCATCGCCTTGCGCGCGGTGATGACCACGAGCAGCCGCCAGAGGTCGTCGCGATCGGCCAACTGCGGAAACTGCCCGCGCGCCGCGCCGCGCAGAAGCTGTTGAACGCGCTCAAGCGCCGCGTCTTCCTCGTCTTCGTCGGCCGTCGTCCGCCGCATGCGCTTGAGCTTGGTCCGGGCCACCACCACCAGCTTGGAGAAATAACGCTCCCAGAGCGGCTGTGCGGCCGCCTGATCGCCCTCGCGCAGATTGCCCAGCCAGCCTGTGATCGAACCGCGCTCGTCACCGGTCATCGGCAGCTCGCTCCGTTTTTGAGCTGTTGCTTCACGGGCTCAAACCGCATTGTACCTTGAAACGCATCACGGTCCCAATCATGTCGAACGCCCGAGAGAAAAGTGGCGCGGGCGGCTCATTGGCCGAAGATGCGTGGCACATGCCGGCGGGAATTGTTCATGAAACGGAGAGAGAGCCTTGAAATTGGGCGAGCGGCGGCCCGAGTCGATTTCGCGCCTGTTTACGGACGTTTCCTGATGCGAGGACGGCGATTCCGATTCATAATTGAGAGTCGGCTGAATTCACCAAGCCGTGCACTCGCGAGGAGACCACCACATGTCAAGCACGGGAATCGACCCTGAAGCGAGGCGCCAGCGCCTTCGCCGGCGTGATTTGCTGCGAAAAGCGCTTGCGGGCGCCAGTGTACTGGGCGTGGGCCGCACGGGCTGGGGACAGGCCGCGACCCCCCAGGACCGGACGCTGGCGCCGGCGGCCCTCGCCGAGCAAGAGCTCCAGGTCGCCGCGGACCGCGTGAGGAGAGTTGTGAAGGGGGACCTGCTGACGGTTCGCTCCGACCATTTTCAGGCCGTCGGTGATGCCGCCGAGACGTTCATCAATCTCACCTTGGGCGACTGCGAGCTGATCCTGAGCGACTACCTCACTCACTACCAGTCGAAGGGCTTTGACGTCAAACGCCCCGAGCGCCGGCTGAGCCTGGTGGTCTTTCGCGACGAGCGCCCTTATTCCGAGTTCGTGCGCACGTACGCCCGGGGCGTGCCCTTGTTCGTGTGGGGATTTTACTCGCGGACGGAGAACTGGCTGGTGCTCTTTGACTTTCGCAACGTTCCGGCCACCGAACGTGGCGCGGGCATGAAGAACATGAAAACTCTGGCCCATGAAGTGACTCACCTGCTGGCGTTCAACACCGGCCTGTTGAACCGCCAAGGCGATAGTCCGCGCGCGATTGTGGAAGGGATCGCCACCTACAGTGAGACGCGGCGGCTGCACGGCCACGACGAGCCTGGCCAGATCAATACGAACCGGCTCGACGACCTGGCGCACATCCTCCGCCGCGAGAAATGGATCAGCGCCGTCGATTTGCTCACCGACGACACCGCGGCGTTCCGCAATACCTCCGATCACTGGCTGCTGGCTTACGCCCAGAGCTGGCTTTTCGTCTACCACATGATGACCACGCCCGCCCGTCTGCCCAACTTCCAGGCCTACTTGAAGACGGTTTACGCCCGAACCGATACGAATCGCCGCTTCGACGACGCGGACAAGCATTTCGGAGACCTCGATCGACTCGATCAAGAGCTTCGCCGCGCCGAGATCAGGCTTCAGCAGGTGCGAGGGTCCTGATCGGACGCTCAAATAGCACCAGCGCGGAGAGACCATGAGACCCAGTGATGAGAAGATTCAACCCGCGCTATCGCCGTCGCAGCGCGAGGAGCTGGGCCATCTTCAGTATCTCATGACGCGGCTCGAGGAGTTTCGCAGCCGTGGACTCATCAGTCCGGAACACTACGCGGAGGTCGTCGCCGAGAGCCAGGCTCGATGCGCGCAGATCAATCTGGCCGGCGAATACGCAGGGGCTCTGCAGCGCGTTCGCGTTCACGCCATGGCCGATCCGATGCAGGCACTGGCCTGGGCCAAGCGGGCACGCGACATCGATCCCTCGCGCGTGGAGGCGTGGGAGCAGCTTCTCGATCTGAGCCGCCGGCTGGGAAACAGCGACGAAGCGATTGCCGCCTGCACGCAAGCCGCGGAGCGGTTTCCGCAGTTTCGCGCAGAGCTCGAGCGCGTGCAGCAAGAGATCGAGAGCCGAGCCGAGGCTCGCCGACGGGAAGTAGAGCGGCAGATAGCGGAAGATCTGGCTCGCATCGAGCGCCAGCGCCGCGCCGGCCTTGATGCTGCGGCGCGTAGCCAATCGGCGGCACCGGCAGGCGGCGCCTTTGTTCCCGCCGTCCGGAGCGCGGCCGATCTGCCCGCTGGCATATCGTGGGCGAGCTTTGCTAACGAGTTTCTGCAGGAGCATTGGCAGAAGTTGCTTTTGTGCCTGGCAGTCCTCTTGATCGTGGTCAGCTCGACCGTCGGCGCTCATTTGCTCTTAGGCGACCTGCTCTGGCAGCCAGTCGGGAAGTGTCTCCTGGCGCTGGTTGCGACCATGCTTTTTGCGGCGCTCGGTGCCGGGCTGGTGCGCTGGGGTGCCGGCCGAGCCGGGCGCATGATGCTCATTGCCACGATGATCGTGGTACCGATTCACTTCATGCTCGCCGGCGAGATGCGGCTCTTGCACCAGCCCACGGCTGGACGGCTGGTGTTTGTGGCGATTTACGGATTGACGTTGGTGGCTTTGGTGCGCGGCATCAGCGGAATGCTTGTGGCTCGCTCGGGCGCGCGCTTTTTGACGGTCGCGCTCTTGCTCTTGAGCGCCGGCAGCGCGGCGACGGCGCGCGGCTCGCCGACTGCCTGGGGCTTGCAGTTTGCCGCGTTTCAGGTTTCGCCGCTGGTCTTTCTGGCGTCAGTGTGGGCGCTCGGTGCGCTCAGGTGGGGTGAGACGGCACTGGAGCGCCGGACCTTCGCTTATCTAACGCTCGGGCTGCTGGGGTTTGCCCTGCTGGCGTGTCTGGTTCGGACCGGCGGATACGCGCTGCGCCTGGAATGGGCGCTTTATGCGGTGCCGCTCATGGTCGTGGCCATCGCCTGTGTGCACACCGCCCGGCGCCTGGCTCCCGACGAACCCGACCTAGGGCGGCTGGCGCTTTTCCGATTCGGCGGTTACGCCCTGTCGGGGCTGGCCTTTGCGGTCGATTTCACCCAGCCGCCCCTGACGTCGGCGATCTA
This sequence comes from uncultured Isosphaeraceae bacterium, assembly GCA_963830625.1. Classification (GTDB taxonomy): domain Bacteria; phylum Planctomycetota; class Planctomycetia; order Isosphaerales; family Isosphaeraceae; genus CAWHMZ01. The sequence continues at coordinate 229,478 of CAWHMZ010000027.1, forward strand.
TAGCGCCAACACCCTGGCGGTCTCGCTCCTGGGGCTGGCGCTCTACGTCGCGTCGCTTCGGCTCGAGCGTCATCCGGCCTTTCTCTACGCTGCGGTCGGAGCGGTCGCAGCCGGCAGGATCGGCGCAGTACTTTCTCGCCGACCGGCTGCGCGTGCTCGAGGACGTGGTCCGCCGGCTACTCGGCTATCCGCTCTTTCTGCCGGTACCGTTCCGCGCGATTCTCTTGCTCATTCCGAGCACGGCGCTCGGATACCTTGCCATCTGGTTTGCGAGGCACTGGAACGACCGGCGGCTGGCGCGGCACTGCCATTACATCGGCGTACCCGTGTCGATTGCGGCGTGCGTGTGGAGCGGGTTCGAGCCGCTGGCCGGGGCAATCTGCCTGTCGGTATACGCCGTTTTGTTCCTGTCAGCGGTGTGGATCTTCGCGGCGCCCTGGGTGACTTACCTGGCGATGGCCGCACTCACCGGGGCGGTGTACTTCGGCTCGACGCTCGTGCCGGGCATGACGACGGGCGGTCAGGCTCTGCTCGCGGCCGCGCTGGGCCTGGGTTTCTGGGCCGCACGCGTGATCCTGCGGCGGTCGGGCACCGCGATGGCATACCACGTCCCCTGGCTGCAGGGCGGCGTGGCCCTGGCGGCCGCGGCGATGGTGTTTGCCAATCACCACCTGGCATTCGCGGGAACGGGCACATGGGGCGGAGCGGGGGCGTTTGCGCTCGTCGCCTTGCTCGCGGTGCTGCTCAATCGCGAGCAGCCGCGGCCGATCTGGGCGCACGCGTCATTCGTCAACTTGCTCGAGCTTTCGATATGCGGGCTTGGGCTCGCGACCGGAGGCAGGCCCCTTTCCGCCCATGTCTACGGCTTGCTTTTCGCCTCCGATGCGCTGGCGCTGGTGGTTTTGGGCGAAGGGATCTCGTCATGGCTGCGGCGGCTGGAAGCACGCACGGCAGCCGACCTTCCCGCTCGCGCCGGCAACGCATTGTGGGCGGCGACCACGGTCGGCGCGATCCGGCGGTTCACGCTGGTGGCGACGGGTGTGGCCGATCTGCTGGGCGCGCTCGACGTCGGTCAGTCGTGGCTGGCGGGCCTGGTGTTCGTCACGGGCGCGGTCTCGTTGTTGTGGACGACGCGGGCCATCTGGTGGCAGGCACTGGTTTACGTGGGCCTGGCCCACGCTGCGGCGGGCGCGCTCATTCTGTCGGCCTGGTCGATCGGCTGGAGCGATCAAGCGTATCTCGTGGGCTGGCTGGCCGCGACGGCCGCCTTGATCGCGCTGGCACTGTGGGTGGCCGCGGACGTGGCGCGGCGGGCCGGCCTCACCGAGTTTTACGTGGGGCCATGTCTCTGGACCGCGCTGGCCTTGACCGCGATCGCGTTTTGTGGCGGGTTTGAGGCGCGGGCACTGGGGCGCGAGGCGTATTGGCTGGGCACGCTGGCGCTGGCGGTGAATACGATCGTGACGATGCTCGTCGCCCATAGCTGGCGCAAGGCCGAGCTGACCTATCTCGCCGTGCTCCATTTCGTCGCGGCCAGTTATCTCGTTCTGTTCAGCGTGGGCAAGAACGACCCGGCCATGGCCTACGTGCTCGGGCTCTGCGCGGTCGTCGAAGCGATGTTGCTCTGGGCCGTCGGTATGGGCTGCGGGCAGGTTCGCAGCGACTGGGCGCGGCAGTGCGCCAGGCCGCTCTTCCACTCGGCCGTCGCACTCAACGCGCTGGCGATCGCACTTGCAGACCGTTCTGCGCTCGTCTTCGCACTTCTGGGCGTCTCATTCCTGCTCACCGTCAAGAGCTTGCCTCGTACCTTTTGGGTTTATGCGGCCTTGGCTGCTTGGACCGCAGGCTGCTATTTCCCGTGGCTCTCGCATCGACCGCCCATCGAGCTCATGGGAGTCGCGGTCGTCGCGGCGTTCGGATTGTGCGCCTGGCGGTGCTGATCCAGCGGCACCGTGCCAGCTTGTGCCGAACGCTCGGTCTGAAAACACTCGGTTATGAATTCCCACTGTTCCACTTTGCGATCGGGTTGGCGCTGGTTTCAATCTTGTTGCGGCTCGAGCTGAGCACGCGGAACGAAACTCCTTACACGGCCCATGCGTGGCTGCCACTCTCGCTCTCGGTTCTGAGTCTGGTCATTCTGAGGGCCTACCCGCGTCGAGCGTGCGTTCACGCGAGCCTGGCGTTTCTGACCTGGAGCGCCGTGGCCACACTCGCCCCGTCGTTGACGTCGGTGTGCTTCCTCACGTTCGCCGTGGCTGCGCTCGGCCTCGTTCTCGTGTGGCTGGAACGTCTGCTGCGGGCGCGCGAGCCCGCGCTGTGCGCGCATCTGGGCATTGTCGATGCGGGTTATTCGTCCGTGGTGAACGGCTGGTCGTGGGCCCTGTTCGGCCTGGCGATGGCGGTGGCGATCGTCGTGATCGGGGGCTCGATGAGTCAAGCGCTCGTCGGACAAGGCCCGGCGCTGGCGGTTGCGCCGGCGGACTGGTGGGCGATGCTGGCGACGCTCGGCGTCTTCGGCGCGTTCCTCGCTTCGGTGGGGTCCGATCCGGACGCACCGGTATTGGTCGAGCCCGAGCACGTGGTGCTCTCGCTCCACTGGCTGAGTGTGGCGGTGCTCTGGTGGCTTGGTGTCGCGAGCTCGCCGCTTTTGGGACGGTTGGTAACCCCGGCGGTCTACTATCCGCTTTCGACCGCGATCGCTGCGCTGGCCACCGCCCAGCTCGTGCGGCGCTATGCACACCCCGAAAGCTGGCACTTGCTGGGCTGGCTGACCGATCTTCGCTCAGCGTCTCTGGGTCGGACGCTGTCGTTTCAGGCCTGTTTCCTGGCGATTCTCGCCGTGTTGTTTACGAAAGGATCGATCGAGCCCTTGACGGTCGCGACGCTTGGCCTGGCCTCGGCGACACTCGGGCTGGTGACGCTGTCGACGGGTTGGGAGGCGGCGGGGCTGGCGGGAAGCGTGGCGTGGTCGGCGGCGTGGTCGGTGGCGGCGCTGGTCGCGGCGCCGCGGTTGGGCTGGACCGCGGGCGCGGCTCGGGCGACCGCAGCGTCGGTGGGACTGCTCTTCTCGGCGTATCCTCTCTGGGCTCTGGCGGGATGGTTGCGCAGCGATCGTGCCTTGGGCAAACGACGCGTCTGGTGGGCGCTCGATTCATCGGGCGGAAGACCGTCTCGGATCGGCGCGGTTCTCGAAGTCGCGGCGTTCGGGGCGGCACTCATCGCCGCCGCGGCGGCGATGATCGCCGGGAGCGACCCGGCAACCCTGGGCGCGTGGGGCACAGGGGTGGGAGTGGCTGTGCTACTGAGCGCGGCCCTCCTTTTCGTCTTGCTCGTGCCGCGCTGGCAAGCCGAATGGGTGATCTATCTGGCACAGGCGACCATCTTGGGCGCCTACGTCGACTACCGCATGGCCTTTCCGCAGCCGATCTGGTTCGATTCGATCGTGTTGACGCTGATGGGCTACCTCGACCTGGGCATCGCCGAAGTGCTCGAACGGCTCAACCTCAAGCTCTATGCCCGGCCAGTGCGGCATTTTTCGCTGTTGCTGCCGCTCTTGCCACTGTGCCAGCTCATCTGGGGCCGGGGGATCGACGACCTCAGCCTGTTCCATTTGCTGGCGGCGGGCGCTTTCTACTCGGTCGCCTGTGCCCAGTTGCGCTGGAAGTCGCTGGGCTACGCCGCCGGCGTTTTCTATAACGCCGGCCTCTGGCTGCTCTGGAGTCGGGCGGGATGGCAGCTTTCGGAAACACCTCAGTTGTTCCTGGTGCCGGTGGGCTTCTCGACCATCCTGTTTGCTGAGGCCAACCGCGAGCTCGGTCGTAGCGCGGTCAATGCGATCCGGACCGTCGGGCTCACGGTCATCTACGCGTCGCTGGCGCTGCCGATCTGGCAGCATCAGAGCTTTGGCGCGTGGGTCACGCTCTTAGCCTGTTCGTTAGCGGGCGTTTTCCTGGGGATTGGCCTGCGGCTCCAAACCTTTCTCTGGATGGGGCTGGCGACCTTTGTGCTCGACGTGGTGTACGAGATGTGGCGCGTGAGCCTCGATTTTGCGCTGGCCAAGTGGGCGATCATGCTGTCGCTGGGCATTGCGCTTGTGCTCTTCGTCGCCCTCAATGAAAAGAAGCGGATTGTCGACACCATGCGGCTCTACCTTGCGCAGGCCCGATCGTGGGAGTGATCATCGCGGCGAGTTTGGCTTGGTGGAAGCGCCGGGCTTTTCCTGCTTAACATCGCCGTGTTCATTAACGAGGATCTCGACCTCGGCGGACATTCCCGGCCTGGAGTGCAGGCAGGCGGTTGTCGATCCTGACAACGGGTCGAGTAGACTTTCGGGCTCGGGTCGGCGAGAAACGCCCAGTGGGTCGGGCAAACGGCGACGTCGACGATCGTGCCGTCGAGCAAATGGTCGGGGAAGGGCATCGACGCGGATCTTGGCTTTCATGCCGGGCGTACAACCTTGGTCTATCTGCGTTTTCGGTAACCTTGGTGTTCACCTCGCAGCGGTCCTTCGAGATCGACCACGGCCATTATTTTCTGTCTTTCGCGAACGGTCGCGCCTTCCTCGATTTGACGTACCAGGTCGGATGGCGGCTCGCACGGGGTCCTTGGCGTAGACGATGCTGCCGTCGCCGGGCGCCCGGAGTGTCGCAGGCCTCGATTTGCCGTTCGAGCTTGCGCTCGATCGACTTCGCGAGCTCCCATGTCGCTTGGCTAGGCGAGCTCGTCGGTCCGCTTTCGCTCGATGTCGACTTGCAATGCCTTGATCGCGTTCTCGCGGGAGTACTTCTCGATGACCTCGCGCTTGGACACCGCAATCTCGAGCGCCTTCCGCTCGCGCACCAGGATCTCCTCGGTGCGTCGTGGCGGTCGTTCGACGTCGAGCTCGGCCGCGATGTCCGCGGGCGAGAGCTCGCCCTTTTTCGCCGCCAATGCGGCTCGAATCCGCTCGCGGGCGCGGCGAATCCGCTCCAATCGGCTCTCGGCCTTTTGAATGGCCGACCGCGCGATCGTTGCCTCGGCCAGCGCAGTATTCAGCTCGTGCTTGGCTGTCCCCTCGGTGTAGCGCGACAAGGGCCGCCTCGGCGATCTCGCGGACGAGCTTGGCGTGGCCATAGGCCGATTCGGCCTTCTGACTCGCGATCTGTTGTTCGTCAGTCGATCGCGCAGTGCCGCCGAGTCGAGCACGCAAACGATGCTCACCTTTCTTGACGTGCGTCCCTTCGGGATCGATCTGGATAATCACGATTTGTCCCTCGACACTGTTGTAGAGGTCGTAGGCGGTGCGCGGCCTCGAGCGAGGCCCTTTCCGACCAGCCGTTCGCCGGTTTTGCCGAGCTTGACCTGTTCGGCGATCGTGCTCGTCCGTCGGAGCAGCGTTGGCCTATCGGACGAGACGATGACGGGCCCGATCCGCCACCGAGTTGGGCCAGCACCGCGGCGCCTGTAGACGCTAGCGCCTGTGATCAGCACGAACCAGCACGAGCTTGGACCAGCGCGAGAACGACATGGTTAGACTGACCCCCTGTGCAAAGCGCAAGTGTTGACGTTTGGACTGCTGTTCGACGCACTGCCGACTGAAACGGCGGCTCACGTCGTGGCAGCGATGAAGGCGTGGGAGCCGACTTGGGGCCTGACGGGCAAGAAAACGGGCGAGCTGGCGAGCAGGGCACTCTCCGGAGCGACGCCACGGCGGCGAAGCTCGCCCGCGGAGACGTTCGCGAGCCCGCGCTTGCCGGCTTTTGACGGTGCCGACAGGACAACCCAGGTGCCGGGCCGCCTGCTCGTGTGTGCGTCCCTCGAGATCGCAGAGAACGACCGGCGCTCGATATCGCTCGGGAAGCTTGTGAATCTCTTCGTGAAGCAGAGCTTTGATGTCGTCGTATGTCGCAATACGTTCCTCGGATCTCGGCGCGATTGACTCGAAGTTCGTGCCGCCTGCGCCGGGCGGCGGCAAGCCGCGCAGCTAGGCGGTTCGATAAGCGACTTGATGAAGCCATGGCCCGAGCGAATCGCGTATCCAGAGCCCACGTGCCTTCTTGACCAAGGACCAGGAAGGTCGCCTGAAAAGCGTCTTCGGAGTCGTGAGGACTCGACAGAACGCTGCGGCAGACACGCAGGACCATCGGGCCATGCCGCTCGACGAGTACGGCGAACGCCAGCTCCGATGCCTCGCTGCTCTCGGTTGCGAAGCGCTCGAGAAGCTGACCATCGGTCAATTCGCGAATCGATCCGAAATTGAAGAGCGTTCGGAGCTGGATCGCAACGGCGGAGTTCTTGCTGATTCCCATCGGTGTGATGTCTCGTCGGCCGTCCAAATCACGAGATACATGTAATGTAGCGGGTCGGCCCGCGGTTCCGGCATTCTGGAAATCGGCGGCGCGGAATGTGCTCGGCCTAGCCCAGTCTCGCGTGCAAACACATCATGACGTTGGCGCGGGCGGTCGAAGGAAATCAACAGCCCCACAGCCCTTGCGTCGGAATCGGATTCGGTGCAATTTCCGGAAATTCGTTAAAGCTACCATCAGCTCGCGATCCGTGAGTGCCTGAATGTGAATTGTAGGCCGCGAGACTCACGAGCGATGTGACTCGTCGGGTTCTGGTTGTCCTTTCGGGCTAAGGTCAAGAGGACCTTACGGAAATGCCTCAGCTTGGGGTGGGGTTATCAGGAAAAGGCTCGTAGAATCCGATCAATGAACGGTGAACAGGCAAGGAAGCGCCGGCGGCGGGAGTGGAGCTTCCGGGCGCGTCGAGTCGAACGCGACCGCGGGATGACGGAGTGGTTCATGAGCAGCACTGTGATCCACCGATCGAAGGTCTATCAGCCGAGGCGTCGGGTTTACACTGGCAGTCGCGGCTGCGACGGTCGATGACGGCTCGGCTTCGGCGCGGCGTCGGATCGCGGCATCTCGACCCGTCGCAGGTCGTACCGCTCGATCAGATCGCACGCCGAGCAGCGTGAGGTGGTGGCGGAGGTGATTCGCGACCACACGCTGCATCGCCTCGGTGAGACCGAGAGCTTCGCGTGCGGCAGCAATCTCTATCTGACGCTCGTCAACGAGCCGTTGTTGCCGCTTGCGCTCTGGAAGGACCTGAGCGATTCACCGGTTCGATTGCAGAAGGTCGCTCCCAATCGCTACGAGGGGACTGACGGTGCGGGCTCGACGGCCGTTTGGGAATTCGTGCTCCGCTCCCCTCGTCTCCACGTGCTCCTGGCGTATTTCAACTATGTCAGTCCGCGGGGAAATGCCCGCATCGACGCGCGGATCGTTCTCCTGGTGCACACGAATTACATCGGCGTCGGCAAGCAAGAATGAGCCGTGGATCCAACACGAATATCGAAGCCTTCGTGAAGGTCGATTCGAAGGGCTGGAAGACGTTGGCCCGCACGGTTCGTCCGCTGATCGAGCGCATTCTCGAAGACCAGGTTCGCGAAGCGGGCTACTTCGTCTCGCTGATGACCCGGCTCGTGCTCACGTACCCGAACTGGGCCTGCCAGGTCGTCGCGAACCAGACGGCGATCGAAACCGAGGCCCGCCAGCGGTTCATCGAGCTTGTCAACGAGTCACGCCAGCCCGGGGCCTTGCGCGGCCGCCCGGTCGTCGTGCAGAACCCAGTGATCGCCGGGTCAGGACCAGCGCCGGCGTTAAAATGGGCCTCGCGCACTAGGCTCGTGACTGTGGCACCGCGAGCCGCTCACGCCAGTTCACACGGTCTGCCGGCTCGTAGGGCTTGGCCGTCGGAGCGTCGGGATGAATGCCCTGATGGATCATCGCCATCCGCTCCCGGTGCACGATGATCATCTGCAGGACGCCGCTGATCGTGCTCGCCGATGATTGCGACAATGGGAATCCACGCAAACCACGGTAGGGCGGTTAAGATCTCCGCAGTGCTGTTCACCATCACATTTCCTTTCGTACCACGGTACCGTTCGAGCCCAATCTGCGACCCCGGCAGCTCTTGGGTTTGGCGTGCATCGAGTGGCGGTGGGCAATGGGCGGCTGTCCACGCCGGACATCCGTTCCCGATCGGAGCTATGATCTCCATTCGTCGGCGTCGGTGAAATCTTGCACCGTGTCGCGGCGATTGTTGTCGAAAGCGGCATCGCCGGGCGATTGCCGAGCCGCGATCAAGATGGTCTCTCGCCAGAACTTCGATGGCATCGGGACGCGAGGTCGGCCGCTCGCTCCGTTAACGGTGGGCTGCACGTGCCGGCTTGGCGTGCAGTCGCCGGCCGTGGGACTGGCACGGTCAGAGCCGAATCCCAGATTCTGCGCTGCAGGTTCACGACCATGTCGAGCAGCAGATAGAAAGACAGGAGTGACGACGAGGGCCAGGACCAGCGAGAGCATCTGGCCGCCGATGATGACCTTGGCCATGCTCGCTCGAGCGCCGGCACCCGGACCGTTGCCCAGCGCGATGGGCACCATGGCGGCGACCAGCATTACGGTCGTCATCAAGATCGGCCGTAGCCGGGTGTGGTTGGCGACCAGAATCGCCTCGTTCCGTGAGTGCCCGGCTGCGCGAAGCTGGTTGGTCGCGTCGACCTGGAGAATGCCGTTCTTCTTGACGATTCCCACCAACATGAACAGGCCGAACATGGCGTAGAGGTCCATCGGTGTGTGGAACGAGCACCAGCGAGAGCATTCCAAACGGAACCGTGACCGGCAACGCCATCAGGATCGCGATCGGCTGTGTCCAGCTTTCGAACTGGGCGGCGAGGATCAAGTACATGAAGGTGATCGAGAGTGCGAATGCGACCAGGAAGTAATACCCGGTTTCGCCGAGCGTCTTCGCCTGACCGGTGAACTCATACGAGTATTGGGGCGGTAATTGCATCCCTTTCAGAATCCGCTCGGCGCGTGATTGCGGTGCCCAGATCGATTCCCTCGGGATTGCCCACCACGGTGACGATTCGCTCGCGGCTCAAGCGTTCGATTTCCGTCGGCCCGCGTTCCTCGACAAGCTTGGCGAGGCTGGCCAGCTTGACCAGGCCGGCCGCGGGCGACGGAAACGTGATCTGATAGAGGTCGTGGCTGCTCGCGCGGCGAGAGGACTCAGCGCGGAGCCACACGTCGTACTGTTCGTCGCCCTCGCGGAACTTCGAGACCGGCAGGCCGCCGACCAAAACGCGCAACGTGTCGGCGATGGTGCCGACGCGCACGCCCAAATCGCTGGCGGCCTCGCGGTCGATGATCACCTGGACTTCGGGCTTGCGCAGCGAGAGCGTCGTGTCGAGATCGACCAGTCCCGGTTCCTTCTTGAGCTGGGCGATTAACTGATCACCGTACGCTGCAAGTTGGTTCAAGTCGGGACCGGCGAGACTGACTTGGAACGTCTGCGGCCGGCGCCCCCCTTGAAACGGCGAAACGTCGTTCACGCTGACCCGCAGATCGGGGTATTCCTCGAGGAAGGTGCGCACGGCCTGCTGGACGTCGAACTGGCTGAGAGCGGCGCCGGCAAACTGGCGGCGGAAGAGGCCCGGCAAATCCCACCAACCGCGAATCGGCACCGCGGCAGTTTCGTTCCTCGAGGTCGGTGATGCGCACGTAGATCGTTCCCCGCGTGACGTCGCCTTCGCCCTTGACAACACGCCCACCTTCGGTCTGGCCGATCGTCGTGAAGACGTGCGTCGTGCTCTTCTCTTCCAGATTCTGGCCTCGAGCTCGTCCAGGAGCCGCGACGTTCGATCGAGCGTATAGCCCTCGGGCGTCGTGACGCTGACTTCGTACTCACTTTGATCGTCGCGCGGGATGAGCGACACACCCATGATCCGGCCGATCGGTACCGTGCTGGCGATCACGACGCCGGTCAGAAGAACAACGACCAGAGCTTGTGCTTGAGGGCAAGTCGCAGAATCGCACCGTAGGTGCCGTCGATCGCCCGGAAGAAGAATCCCGATTTCGATCCGCGGCCGGTGCTGCCCGCCCGGCAGCGGCCGGCTCGAGCTTCAAGAATCGGCTGCACAGCATCGGGGTGAGCGTGAACGAGACGAACAGGCTCATCATGACGGCGAAGGCGACCGTCAAGCCGAAGCTCGAGAAAAACCGGCCGACGATGCCCCCCATGAACGCGATCGGCACGAAGATAACGACCAGCGACAGGCTGGTCGCCAGGACCGCGAGCGCGATCTCACGCGTGCCCTGGCGATGCGGCCGCCATGCCGTCCATGCCGTCTTCTTCCATGTGGCGGAAGATGTTCTCGTGCACGACCACGGCGTCGTCGATCACGATGCCGATCGCCAGAATCAGCCCCAGCATCGTGATGTTGTTGAGCGTATAGCCCATGTAGCGCATGAACATGAAGGTCGGGATGATCGACGTCGGGAATCGCCAGGGTGGCAATGAGCGTCGTGCGCCAGTCGCGAATGAAGAGCAGGATGGTCGCCGACACGAGGGCGGCCGCCAGCAGCAGGTGGAACTTCACCTCATCGATCGATTTCTTGATGAACCGCGACTGGTCGCGAATGACCACGGTGGAGATGTCGGGCGGCAATGCCGGCCGGATCTGGTCGAGGCGCGCCTTGACGTCGTCGACGACCTTGACCGTGTTGACGCCCGACTGCTTCTGCACGACCAGGCTCACGGCGGCATCGCCGTCCAGAGCGTGCGAGCGGTCCTCGGTTCTTCGAAACCGTCCTAGGCGCGGCCGATGTCGCGAACGCGGATCGGATAGCCGTTGCGGTGGGCGACGATCAGTTGGTTGAACTCTTCCTCGGTGCGCAGCCGGCCCAGGGTGCGCAGCACCAGCTCGCGCGAGCCCTGGTCGATTCGGCCGCCGGGAACCTCGATGTTCTGCCGCGTCGAGCGCCATCCGCACGTCGTCGATCGAGAGGTTGTAGCCGGCCAGGCTCTCGGTGTCGACCACCACGTTCATGGCCCGCACGCGCCCGCCGACCAAGTTGATCGAGCCGACCCCGCTCACGGTCTCGAGCCGTTCCTTGATCTGTTTGCTGCGCGAGCTCGGTCACCTCGCGGAAGTCGCGCCGGCCGGAGACCGCGATCGTCATTACCGGAATCGAGCCGGTGTCGAACTTGTCGACGATCGGCGGGTCGGTGCCGTCGGGAAGGTCGGCCAGGATCGTGTTCACCTTGTCGCGTACTTCCTGCATGCCGACGTCGCCGTTCTTGGAAAGCTGAAACTGCACGGTCACGATCGACACGCCCTCGGTGGTCGTCGACCGCAGCTCGTCGATGCCCGAGACGGTGTTGATGATGTCTTCGATCGGCTTGGTGACCGTCGTCTCCATCTCCTCGACGCTGGCGCCCTGCAGCACCGTCGTGACTGTGCAGACCGGGAAGTCGACGTCGGGGAAGAGGTCGACGCCCAGCTCGCCGTACGAGACCAGGCCCAGCACCACGGGAATCGCGACCAGCACCCAGGTGAATACGGGCCGGTTGATGCAGACGTCAGATACGGTCATGCGTTCTGTCCTCTGCCGGGAATAGCGTCTCGGAACCGGCCGACGCACACGAGTCGGTCGCGAGCTAGCGCGACTTGCGGGTGCGATCTGCGGCTGCGGTCTCCGGGTTGGCCGGCCGGGCCGGAATCGGATTGTTCGCTCGGGCGCGGCTTCGGGCTGGCGCACCGTGACCGCCGTTCCGTCGGCGAGCTGCGTCTGACCGGTTGTGACGACGTCGGCCGTTGGCGGGAGCTGCTGGCTTATGACCTCGACCCAGCCCGGGCCCTTCGGTGCCTGTCTTGATGTCACTGATCGCACGGGCCTTGCCGTTTTCGACGATGAAGAGCTTGGTCACGCCGGCGAAGTGAACGATCGACTCGATCGGGAACGACCGCCGCCTTGGCACACGGCGTCGGTGACGATCGACGCCTTGGCGAATCCGCCGGGACGCAGCAGACCCCGCTCGTTGGGCACGATGGTTTCGACCTGGAACGTGCGGCTCGCCGAGTCGACCGCCGGGTTGATGCGGGCGACCGTGCCTTCGAACGTGACACGTCGGGTGCGCCGGCGTCTAGACGCGCACGCGCTGACCGCTCTGCACGACTCCCTCGTATTGTTCGGGCACCTGGCACCAGAGGCGGATCGGGTCTTCGATCACCAGTTCGGCGACGGCCTCGCCTTCCTTGATCATCTGGCCCTCGGACACCTGCCGCTTGGTCACGCCGTAGCAAGAGCTTGCTGGTCCGGTTGAGGCTGGGGGGCAGCAGCTTGGGCATCGGGTGCCTGGATGGTCATGTCGCTGAGGGTTTGCTCGGCCTGGTCGAGCGCGACCTTGGTCGCGATCGGCGCTGGCGATCACCGTGCGGGCGGTCTGAATGGCTTCGTCGTAATTGGCCACCGCGGTCCGCACTTCGTTTTCGGCGTCATCCTGCTCCTGGGGCGTGCCCGCGCCGCGCTGGCTGAGTGCACGCTGGCGCGCCAGGTTGCGCTGGGCCTTGTCGCGGGCCACTCGCTTCTGGACGACGCTGGGCACCTTGGCGATCGCCTGCGTCGGCAACCTCGCCGCTGGAGCAGTTGCTCACTGATGCCGTACTTCGTCACGAAGTCTTCGGCTTGCTTGGCGAGTGATCCCCAGCTTGACGAGCTCGCCCAGGTACTTGGACTCGGCTTGCTGAATGCTCAGCCGGGCGTCAATCGGGTCAAGCTCAACCAAGGGTTCGCCCGGCTGGACGCGGTCGCCGATGTCGTGATAGACCTTCACGACGCGTCCGGTGCGCTTGGTGCCGACGGTCACCTGCTCCCAGCCGCGCAGCGTGCCGATGACGTCGACGGTCCGCTCGACGGTCCGGTGCTCGAGCGGGGCAACCGTGACCGCCACGACCTTCAATGGCGCCTTCGTCGCCGGCCGCTGCCGGCGCTGTCGCTGCCGTCGCGCACACCCGCCGGCGCCAGGCCACGAGCAAGCCGCCAGGTAATCCGATCGCCACACCCATTCGCCAAAATGTCATCATCTTGAGTCCAGGCCGATGGCCATTTGGTACTTTCCAAAACCGTGCAACAGGTCGTTAACGTGCTGACGTGCTAAATCGCCGCCCAGCGGTCGTTCGTGATACAGGTAATCGAGCGTGGAGATCACGATCAGCCCGCGGCAGGCGGTCGCGCAGGCATCAACGCGGTCCTTGGCGACGTGTCGCCGCTCGGCGAGCCGCCGCACGGCCGCGTCGGTCCAGCCCACCAGACTGTCGCGAAACGGCTCGAGTTCGCTCGCGACCTCCGAGCCGTGCGGCCCAAACAGCAAGGCATAGATGAACCGGCCCCGGTCGGGGTCGTCGCGGCAAAAGGCGTACTGCGCGTCGATCACTTCTTCCAGGCAGCGAATCGGGTCTTCCACCGTCTGTGACGATCTGCTGCAAGGTTGCGACGAGGTTTGCAAGCGGAACAGTCAGAAGAGCCTGAGCCAGCCCTTCCTTGCTGCGGAAATAGTAATAGAGCGTTGGCTTGGCGACGCCGGCAGACTCGACGATTTCGCGGACCGATGTCGCGTCATAGCCGCGCTCGGCAAACAACCTCGCCGCCACCCGCGCGATATGCCGCGCAACCGGACCCATCTCACTCTTGGCCGTGGCTACTGCCGTCATCTTCGACCCATCCTCGCAATCGCAAGGGATGCTCAGTGCGACCGCCGAAAAAACTATGTAGGTCAGGCTTTCCAGCCTGACGCAAATTCGCCACGCTGCCCTTCCGTCAGGCTAGAAAGCCTAACCTACGTCGAGCCACTACCGAGCGGTAGGTATGGCGCTGGCATTGTCATTTAATCACCACGTTTCGTCAAGGCCGGGAGCGGCTTGCAAGAGTGCGTGACTGTTCCCCTTTCGTGTCGTTTCGTCGATTTCGTGGTTGGTCCAGCGGACCGATCGTTTTAAATGCCCGAGCGGTACGTAATGCGGCCTGGCATAAAATGTGGGTGTTTTGCATGTTTTGCGTTGTCTCGCTCGGCCACAAAAAAGGCCCGGCACAAAACTTGGGTAGTCAGCGTGGTTCGGGCTGGTGATCGTTCTTAAACCTGAAAGGGCTCCGACCGTGGTTAATCCGATCGCTGAGAATGTCGTGGCGTCGCCGCAGGCATCTGTTCCGGGCAAACCGATCGTCCTGGTGCCGTATTACTCGGCGATCGAGAAAGAGTGCGATGACGGTCTGCGCGCAGCTTTCGCGGACAGGGGTGACCATCAGGCCGGGCACGCTTTCGGCCATCGACCTCTTGCGCAGTGCGATGCTCTCGCAGGCGCTGGCCGACGGGTTCGACCAATTCTTGTTCATCGACGCCGACATCGGTTTCGACCCGCGCGACGCGCTCAAGCTTCTGGCGCGGCCGGAGCCGGTGGTGGCCGGCATCTACGTCCATAACAAGGGGCGCGATCTGGCGGGGACGTTTGCGCAGGGCGTCACCCGCGTGGTGTTCGGGCCGGGGGCGCCGAGCCTTTATCCGCTCTTGTACGCGCCGGCGGGGTTCTTGCGGGTCCAGGCCGGTGTGCTCCACCGGATGATCGATGTGCTCAAGCTGCCGCAGTGCCACTGGGGAAAGACGAAGAGCGTCTACCCGTTCTTTCAACCTCTCTCTGTGCCGGATGGCCGCGGCGGGATGCGGTACCTCACGGAGGATTTCAGCTTCTCGCATCGGCTCGCCCAGATTGGCGTCACGCCGCTGGCCGACACCACGATCAAGCTGCACCATTACAAGAAGTATGGATATACCTATGACGACTTGACCCGCACGGCAGCGGTTCACCGACGTGACCGTTGAGATTTCGTACGCCGAGGCGGGGGACCGACCGTGAGCCGGATTTCGCAGCCGTAAGGCGTTCATGCTCGCGCCTCTTGGCTGAAGCGGCTCCGGTCGTTAATCTCTTAAGTGTTGGCGAGATGAACCGAGGATTTGAAAACGCGTGACAGGTGCCGCGCCGGCAGCGGGGAGCGACTGATGAACGTCAAGCGACCCTTCACACCAACGATCACGATCGGCGACCAGCCCACCGAGGCCGACCTCAAGGACCTGAAAAAAGAGGGCTACGCGGGCGTGGTCAATCTGCGAAATGACGGCGAGCCCGACCAGCCGATGAGCACGGCCGTTGAGGGGGCCAAGGTCAAGGCGCTGGGCATGGACTACCTGCACTACGGCGTCGGGGCAGGGTCGCTGACCGTGCAGGGCGTGACCGCCGTATGCGACTTCATCGACGAGCACAGCCAGGGCGACGACAAGGTAATGGTACACTGCCGCAAGGGGGGCCGGGCGGTGGCGCTTCTCTTGCTCCACCAGGCGCGCGTGCACAAATGGACGACGGAAGAGGTCATCGCCAAGGGAAAGGCGGTTGGCCTGGATGTCGACGGCGGGCTCAAATTGCTCGTGGAGACGTTCCTGCGAGAGAAGACGCTCTAGAGCGTGCGCGGCCGCCAGTGCGGCGCTTGTGGTCACTCGCGAGTCGGCTTCTTGCTCTTGTAGAAGGCGAGCCGATCTTCGTAGCCGACGCCGGGGCGGCCGCTGGAATTCGTCGACTTCTGCTGGAGGATCGCCTTCCGCGCCAGACGCGAGGCCGCTTGCTCGCCAACCAGCTTGATCGCCTCGTTCTCCCACTTGATGGCCGCAGCGAAGTCGCCGACTTCGGCGTAGGCCGCGGCGAGGGTGTCGAGGCCATCGGGGTCCTGCCAGCGCAGTTAGCTCACAGGCGCGGGTCGCCTCGTCGACGGCCCACTTGCCGTTACGGAACCTGGCTTCGTTGGTGGTGGCCAGCATCCGCGCGAGGGTCATGTGGGCCAGGGCGTTCTCTGGATCGAGCTGGGTGAGCTGGGTGAATTCTTGGATGGCGCGCTCGAAATCGCGGCGCTGCTTATGGGTCTTGCCGCGCTCGATGTAAGCGAGAATGTATTTGGGATCGAGCTGGATGGCATAGGTGTAGTCTGCAATCGCTTGATCGAGCTTGAGGTCCTTGCGCCACTCGTTGCCGCGGGCGACCCAGATCGAGGGGTTATTGGGTTCGAGCCGAAGAGCCTCGTCGTAATCGACCATCGCGCGGCCGTGGCGGCCCTGGGCCGACCATGACTCGGCGCGGGCGAGGCGGTAGGCCGCGTTACGCGGGTCGAGCCGGATGGCCTCGGAATAATCGGCGAGCTCGCGCTCACGATAATGCTTGCGTGCCCAGGCGCGGCCGCGGCCGAGGAAGGCCGGGGCGCAATTGGAGTCAAGACGGACGGCTTCGTTGAAGTCGGCGATCGCCCCGTTGTAATCTTCCGAGGCGAAGTGGTCGTTGCCGCGCGCGACCAGATCGGCGGCCGTGAGCGCGCTGGATTGGCCAGTCTCCTTGGGGTCATCGGCTGCGGCTTGATTTGCGCAGGTCGCAGCCGAAATGAGCAGGATGCCGGCGAGGCTTGAGAGCAGCCTGAGCGCTCGCAACAAATTGGCCGCTGGTCGCATCGTCAAACGTACCTCTGTGCTCCCCGGCTGGGCCCCGACACGTGTACAGCAAGTCCCATCGCGGTCTCATTCTCTTTGGGCGACAGCGGAAGCCAGCTCGTCCCAAAAAAACATGGTAATCACGGCCGGCCTGTTAAGCAAATGCGCAACAAATCATTCTCTCGCTGGCGCGTGGAGCTGGCGTCGGGCGGTGGGACGCGCCGCGCTCATTCGCGGCAGGTCCTGCCGCTTTTGTAGAGGGCCCGGCGGCCCTCGAAGGCAAGCCGGTGATCAAAGCCGGTGAGGCTCGTCTTGGGGAGAAGCTCGATGGCGCGGGTTTGCCATTTGATGGCCGCGCTAAAGTCGCCGCATTCGGCATAGGCTGCCGCGAGCGTATCGACGCAGTCGGGGTCGCGCCAGTGAGTCAGTTCGCAGGCGCGGGTCGCCTCGGCAAGGGCGCGGCGGCCGTCGCGAATGCTCGCGGCGTCGCACGTGGCCAGCAGCCGCGCCAGTGACTCGTGGCCCAGTGCGCTTGCGGGGTTTCGCGCCACGAGCTGGGAATACTCGCGGAACATGCGGTCGAAATCGCCCCGGCGCTTCCAGATCTGGGCGCGATGGAAATACGCGAGGTCATAGGCCGGATCGAGCTCGATCGCGCGGGTGAAATCGGCGATCGCTCGCTCCGGCTCGGCCAGGCCGGCGATCGCGTCTTTGTGCCATTCGATGCCGCGGAGCACGTAAAGCATGGGGTTGTCGGCATCGAGCCGCAACGCCTCGTCGTAGTCGGCGATGGCCCGGGCGTGGAAGCCCTGGGCCGACCACGAGTTGCCCCGTGTTGCACGATACCAGGCGCTTTTGGGCTCGAGCCTGATTGCCTCGGTCAGGTCGGCGACCTCTTTTCGCGCTCGTGCTTGCCGGCCCAGGCGCGGCGCGGCACGCGTAGGCGTTGGCGTTTTGGGGATTGAGCTTGATGGCCTCTGTGTAGTCGGCGATCGAGGCGTCGAGCTCCTCTTTGTTGAACCAGAGGTCGCCGAGCGAAAGGTAGAACTTGGCATTTCTGGGGTCGAGCTTGATCGCTGCGCCATAGTCGTCGACGGCCTGGTCTTGTTCGCCGCGCTCGCAGCGAGCGTTGCCGCGGAGAAAGTAGTTGGTCGCGTCGCCCGGAGCGAGGCGGATTGCCGCCGAATAATCAGCGACGGCCTTGTCGTAGTCTTGTTTCTCGGCCCACACGTTGCCGCGAGCGGCCAGCCAGCGGGCGTTCTTTGGTTCCAGGTCGATCGCTTCGTTGACGTCGCGCAGCGCGGCGTCGAGTTGATTTGCGCACAGCAAAATCGCGCCGCGATCACCCCAGGCGACGGCACAGGCGGGATCGAGACGCACGGCCAGATCTAGATCAGCAAGTGCCGGCTCGATCTGGCTTTTGGCCGACCGCACACGGGCGCGAACCAAAAAAGCCTGGACGTCGTTGGGCACCAGCTCGATTGCCTTGTCGCAGTCGGCCAGTGCAGCATCGAAGTCCGATTTGCGGAGCCGCAGCACGCTGCGCATGAGGTACAGCCGTGGCTCTTCCGGCGCAAGACCGACGGCTTGGTCGAGGTCGTCTGGCGCGCGGTCGCAATCGCCGTACTCGATCAAGAACCGCGCCCGGGCCGCATGCGTCTCGGCATTTCGGGGGTTCCGGGCAATTTCGCTCGTGAAAAACTCGAGCGCTCGGTCGAACGCAACCAGTTCGTCGCGGCCAAACCATGCCCGAGCGTCCCCGTCGCGACGGCCCACGAGGAGACGATCGCCAGCGGTTTTTTCGATCACCAGCGGCAGCCGCTTTTCAGCCAGTGCAAGCCAGTCACGCTCGCCCAAGTGAGTCGTGGAACGTTTGAAGACGACTTCGGTGCCCGCGACCAAGTTTGTCGCGTGCGGGGGCGCACCGGATTTTGGAGGGTCGTCTGTTGCTGCGCGCGCAGCGACCGCGCATGAAATGGTGATCAGCCACGAGAGCGCCCAGGCCGCGGGAAAACGGACTGACCGACGTACCGCGCCACATCGCCGCATCTTGCGAACATCCTTCCGGGTGTGTGTGTGCACCGTTGACCAGAAGATATCAAACTCATGACGACCAGACATCCAACCTATGTGTCAATCTCCCACTTGTTCGTCCTACGCACTTTGGGGGGCGGAAGTTCGCAATCCAGCTAGCCAGGCGAAGCATTTCCCGTGCTTAATGTTCAGAGCACAGAGAGGGATGGTCGATCATCCTTGGGACCACGAGAGCGCGGATCCTGATCCGCGCTGGGTTCCTGTTGCTTTTCGAGAGGGCGTTTCCTGTTCTGGTCATCCACACCGCGATGGCCTTCGGCGTTACCTTGGCGCAACCAACGCCGGCGCAGGCAGCCGAGCCGGCGCAGCTTCTCCAGTCGGCGTCAGGACGCTGGCCAGGTAGCGAGCCGTCAGATTTTTTGCGTCCGGTTTCCGCTCGGACCGCTCTTTAGTAAGTGGAGTAGTCCCTTTTTCGCCGAGTCGCGCGTTTCGAGCGAAGAGTCTCATCACCGTCAGCGACGCCGCATGCACGTGTGACGACTCGAGCGAAACCTGAATCCATTTCCTGTAAAGAATCTCCCTGGGGCGCCGATCCGTTTTTTTCCACCCAGCGGAGGATGGTCTGCGACGCGACGTTCGTTTGCGTCGGGTTTATCAACGTCGTGCGTTGAAATCTGTAACCGTTCAAAGTTACGAAACAGGAAGCCCAATCACCGGCCTCCTCGTCAGGCGTTTTGGGCTCTTCACGGAGTGTTACGATGTCCAGATTCTCGTCCACAGAACGTGCTTGGAGACCCAGAGCACGCAAGCGGCACGCAAGGCCGAGGGTATCGGCGTTCCTGGAAGGCGTCTCCCCTCTCGAGATTCGGTCGATGCTCTCGGGCGCTGCGGTGAGCATGGTCAAGGACATCAATCAGATCGACTCGAGCCCGACTGACCTTACCACTCTCGACGGCAAGCTTTTCTTTGTGACCACCGACGCCGACTCGGGCACTGAGGCGTTCTGGGCGAGCGACGGGACGAGTTCCGGGACGGTCGAGCTGATGAGCGGTAAGGAGTTCACTTACCCTCAAAGCGGCGGTCAGACAGGCGCGAGTGCCCAGCCACCATCATCAACTTACGCGTTTGTTCCCATGGGCGGCAAGGTTTATTTCACAGCCAACGACAGCCAGGGCACTCCGGGTCTGTATGAAACCGACGGAACCGCGAGCGGCACAACGGAGGTCGCGCCGCTCGGGTCGCCGGCCGGCAATTTGACAGTGGCTGGCGGTAAGCTCTTTTTCACCGAGCAAGACTCGTCGTCGACCGGCCAGCTCTGGGTCAGCGACGGGAGCGCGGCGGGAACCACCGAGCTAACATCGTTCACCGCGAGCGCCGGCAGCGGCGTCGGTGAGCTCATGGCCGTCGGCAATGTCGTCTACTTCGAAGCGAGCGACAGCAATGGGACGACAACCCAGCTCTGGACGAGCGACGGCACCAGCGCCGGCACGGTGGAGCTGACCGATTTCGGCGCCAGTGGTTATTTGGACTCACTGACCGACCTGAACGGGACTCTCTACTTCATCGCCAACGACGGCACCGACGGCCAGCAGCTCTGGACGAGCGACGGGACCGCTCCGGGAACGGTCGCTGTGACCGATTTCAGCGGTGATAGTCTGTATTCCTTGCAGACCGCAAACGGCGCCCTGTACTTTCTGGCCGGGGATGGCTCGAGCACCGGCGGTGTGCCCGACGGCAGCGCGCAGCTCTGGACGAGCGACGGCACGTCGACCGGCACGGTCCAGTTGACAGACTGGCCTGGCGGCATCTCCCAGATCGGTTATTTCACGGCTGTCGGCGGCAACATCTTTTTCACCGCCACGGATTCGTCGGCCTCTGGCGCGCCCGATGGTACAGATCTCTGGGAGATCACGGGCGGCAGCGCCGCCCCGGTCACGACGAGCATCCCTTGGGCGGCCGGTCCCACGGACCTCACCGCGCTCAACGACACGACACTGCTCTTCTGGGCCGACGGTGGGAACGGGAAGGGTGAAGAGCTCTGGGAGAGTAATGGCACAGCCTCGGGGACGGTGATGGTCAAGGACATCAATCCGGGTCCCGCCGGCTCATACTTGTCAGGACAAAACGGGGAATACAGCCTGCTGGTTGGTCCAGATCCGGGGCTCAACCAGTTGACGGTCATCGGTGGCGTGGCGTACTTCGGCGCCGACGACGGAACGCACGGCGACGAGCTCTGGGAGAGCGACGGCACCGCCGCCGGTACGACACTCGTCAAGGACATCGATCCCGGACCCGCCAGCTCGGCGCCGCAGTATTTGACCGACTTAAACGGTACTCTTTACTTCGTCGCCCACGACGGGAGCGGGCCAAATCAGCTCTGGCGGAGCAACGGGTCGGCGGCGGGAACCACCGTCGTGCAAGACTTCACGCCCGCTCAGACGATGGGCTCTTACCCCGCGAACCTGACCGACGTCGGCGGCACTCTCTTCTTCACGGCCGACGACGGGATCGACGGCGAACAGCTCTGGACGAGCAATGGGACCGCCAGCGGAACCACCATGCTTACTGACTTGTCCACCACGAGCGGCAGTGCTCACTATTTCCAGTACTTGCTTGATCTGAATGGCAAGCTCGTCTTCGACTGCGTAACGCCCGCCGGCGCCAGCACGATCTACGAGAGCGACGGCACGGTGGCGGGAACGGGCCCCATCTTCACGTCCTCCTCGTCGATCTCCGATCCGACCGTGGTCGGCGACTCCCTCTATTTCTTGACCCCAGGCAGTGGATCTGATGGGCCGGCACTCTGGGTGACCGACGGGACAGAAGCGGGCACAGAGCAGCTCGTATCGTTCCCTTCTGGTTCGTCTCTGGGGGGAGGACAGGGAGTATCTTCCCCGACGGGAGCGCTCGTGAGCGCGGACGGGCACCTATACTTTGCAGTGAATAACGCCGGCAGCTCGGGGACCGGGCAACAGCTCTGGACGAGCAACGGCACGGTTGCAGGAACGGTCGAGGTAAGCGAGCTTGGCGGCAGCTTCTCTTCCTACACCGGAGCCGTGGCGCTGGGAAGCAAGGTTGTCTTCGCGGAGAACGATCCCACGACGGCCAGCGACACGTCTGCCGGCGAGTCACTCTGGTTGAGCGACGGCACGGCGAGCGGAACGATCGAGCTTGCGAACTTTCCCCCCACAGGTGGGGGCAGCTACCCGGGAGCCATATCCAACTTGACCGTCGCGGGCGGGACGCTGTATTTCACGGCCCAGACAAGCGCCGGCACGCAGCTCTGGGCGAGCAACGGGACCGCGTCGGGAACGATCCCGTTGACTAGCGGCAGTATGGTCAGCGGGGGATTCGATCCGATGAATCTGACGGACCTAAACGGGACGCTTTACTTCCAGGCGAACGCGGCCGATAGCGGCGGCGCGGCCGTGATGAGCGGGTCTCTCTGGGCGAGCAACGGAACGGTGGCCGGGACCGTAGAGTTAAGCAGCCCCGGTTCGCCGCTCGCTTCACCCTCTTACCTGACGAGCCTGAATGGGAAGGCGCTTTTCCTCGGGACCGACCCTGCGACCGGTGATCTAGCGCTCTGGACGACCAACGGGAGCGCCGGGGAACGAGCGCCGTCGTCGACTTGCCCGGCGCTGGCGACGGCACCCTCTCCTCCGCCCTCGCCACCGCCGTCGCCGGCGGCAACTTGTACTTCGTCGTGAATTCATCCTCGTCTGAGCAATTATGGAAGACCGACGGCACAGCGAGCGGCACCGCCGAGGTCGCGAGCCTGCCGGAGAATTCCTCGGACCTTACCGCCGCCGGGCAACTGCTCTTCTTCACCGCGAACAATGATTATGGCAACGAGCTCTGGTCGGTCCAACCGAGCGCCAAAGTGACGCCGGTTGTGAGCTGGGCCAATCCCGCCGCCATCGTCTACGGCACGGCGCTGGGTGCGGCCCAGCTCGACGCCACGTCGAGCGTGCCCGGTACGTTCATCTACACTCCGGCCGCGGGAACCATCCTTCAGGCCGGCGCCGGCCAGACCTTGACGGCGGCGTTCACGCCGTCGGACACGGCGGATTACACGACCGCCACAGTGTCAGCGACCATCGACGTCACGAAAGCCACGCCGAAAATCACCTGGGCCAACCCCGCCAGCATCGCCTCTGGGACGGCGGTCGGTGCGGCCCAGCTCGACGCTACGTCCAACGTGCCGGGTACCTTCAGCTACTCGCCTTCCGCGGGAACCGTATTGCACGCCGGCAGCGACCAGTCGCTGACTGCAACCTTCACGCCGACCGACACGACGGACTACACCACAGCCACCGCCAAGACGACCATCAATGTGGTGACGACGCCCGTTGCACCGGCGATCATCGGCGAGCATGCTGTGTTCACGCGCAGGAACAACAAGCACGGCAAGGCGGTGGGCAAACCGGTGCTGGCCGGCTACGCGATCGACTTTAGCACTGCGCTCAATGCATCGAGCGCCACCAACAGCGCCAATTACCAGGTCTACTCGGTGAGCACCAAGCGTGCGAAACGACAGGTCGAGCAGATCCTTCTCCCCATCGATTTCACCGTTTCGTACGACGCGACGAGCGACAGTGTCAGCGTGATGCTGGTGGGCAAGCAGAATTTCAAAACCGGCGGCCAGATCAGTGTCCTGGGTGGATCATCGCGCGGCATCGCGGGCACTCGGGGGGGTTGCTCTCCGGAGACAAGGTGCTCTTTATCTCGCCGGGGGGAAAGAGCGTGAGCGCCACCTGAGATTGGGGGGGGTTCGCGACGAGACCGACCCGGTGCACCGCGGGCGAGGGAGGAGTCGATCGTGAATGGGAACGCCGCGCCGACGGAAGGTTGTTCTCCCTTGACAGAGGGCGCACCCTTGGCGCCTCGCCGCGAGATCCGCTACGAGCACTCGCTGAATCTGAGCTCTATCCTGGACCGCTTCGGCGTCTCACTCTTGGTGTCGACTTACCAGGCCGGAAAGCTCGGAGTGATTGGATCCAATGGTGAACGACTGACCTTTGCATTTCATAACTTCGAGCGCAGCAATGGGCGTGGCGGTGGGTAACGGCCGGATCGCGGTGGGGGCGACGAGCCAGGTCTGGTTTCTGCGGAGCGCCCCGGCGATCGCCGCTCGAATCGAGCCAAATGGGCACCACGACGCGTGTTTCCTGACGCGGTCGTCGCACGTTACGGGCGAGATCGAGGTCCACGAGATGGCCTGGGTTGGCGAAGAGCTCTGGCTGGTCAACACGGCGTTCTCGTGCCTGTGCACGCTCGATGGTGAGCACAGCTTCGTGCCGCGCTGGCGGCCGCCGTTTGTGTCGGCGCTGGCGGCCGAGGATCGTTGCCACTTGAATGGCCTCGCGATCGAGGATGACCGGCCCAGGTATGTGACCGCGATGTCCGAGACCGATACGCCTCAAGGCTGGCGCCCCAACAAGGCGACGACCGGATGTTTGATCGACGTCCCGAGCGGCGCGACGGTCGCTCGCGGGTTTGCGATGCCGCACTCCCCGCGCGTCCACCAGGGCCGGATCTGGTTGCTCGATTCGGGTCGCGGGCGGCTGGTAACGATCGATCCCGCGGATGGAAAAGCCGAAGTTGCCTGCGAGCTGCCGGGCTACACGCGCGGACTGGCGATGATCGGCCCGCTGGCGCTCGTCGGTTTGTCGATGATCCGCGAAAGCTCGACATTCGGCGGCATGCCGGTCGCCGAGCGTCGCGACCAGCTAAAATGCGGGGTTGCCGTGGTGGAACTGGCCTCGGGCCGGCAGGTCTCTCTGCTCGAATTCCATTCGGGAGTCGAGGAAATCTTCGACGTTCAGTTGCTCCACGGAGCACGGAGTCCCGCCCTATCCGGGCCCTACGCCGGGCGCGAGGGGGGCCAAGTTATCTGGTTGGTGCCGCAGCCCCGGTAACGAGTGGTGCTCAGAATTCGCGTGGTTCGCCGCGCACCGTCGCGTGACTTACGTGGTCCGCTTGGCCTCGTCCCAAATGGGGCCATAGACTTCCTTGTCGAAGGGTGGGCAGCCGGTGGCGAACTGGCCGAGGTTGTTGTGCTTGGAGCGCATCGAGCGCGGTGCAGTAGCTGAACGTGCGGCAGATGCGTTTTCGGTCCAAGGGCAGCCCCTGCTCGAGGCGGCGGGCGAAATCGGGTTGAGCGAGGGCCGCGCGGCCGATGCCGACCATCGTAACGTGCCCGGCCGCGACGTTGGCGGCGCCGGCCTCGAACGCAAACGCCTGGAGCCAGCTATAGCCCGAGCCGACCACGATCGCATCGGGATGGGCGGCCTGGATCGCCGCCGTGAGTCGGAAATGCCGATCGACGCCCACAAGCGGGTGTTCGGGGGTCTCGTAACCGTCGGGCGGAGCATACTCGAACGGGCGGACCAGGTGCGGGCTCGCATACGGGTTGCCCATGGAAACGTTGAAGAGGCTTACGCCGAGCGCGTGCAACTGCGAAACCAGCGCGAACGGCTCGGTGAGGTCGGGACGCATCGGGTCGAGCGCATTGGTTCCCCACACGGAGCGCACCGGCGGCGTGAAGGGGCAGGGGAGGCCGGTGCCGTCCGGGCCCTTGGTGTAAGGCACGCCGTCAAAGACGTTCAGCCGGGTGGCCAGCATGAGGTCGGGGCAAGCTTCACGAATGCGCCCGACCACTTCGCAGACGAACCGCGTGCGATTTTCATACGAGCCACCAAATTTGCCGGTCCGCGTGTGCGCAGCCAGGATCTCGTTCAACAGGTAGCGATGGCACTGCTTGATGTCGACGAAATCGAAGCCCACACGTTGCGCCAGGACCGCCGCGTCGACATAGGCTTGTTGCAGGCGGTCGAGCTCACGATCCGTGATGAGCGGGGCATCGGGGCCGGCGGTTGTTCCAGAGGCCTTGTCGAGCACAGTCCGCGGGTCGAGCAGCGGGTCGTGCTGGGCGAGTACCGGCCGCTCACATGAGTAGCGGCCCGAATGAGTGAGCTGAAGGCCGACTAAAAGGTCGTCGTCGCGGCCATTGGCGGCGACGTGGGCTGCACGCGTCACGCGGACAATGCGTGCGAGTGCCTCGGCTGTTTTTTGGTTGATCACGAGCTGGCGCGGGTTGGCTCGTCCGTCCGGCACGACGGCGCAGGCTTCGCCCCAGACGAGCTTGGCCCCACCGGCGCCGAAACGCTCATAGCGGCGGAACGCGAGCTCGCCGGGGGAGCCGTCGAGCTCGCCGTCGCAGCCTTCCATCGGATGGATCGCCAGCCGGTTGCCCACCCGGCGCCCGGCAACCTTGACGGGCTCGAAGAGCGGCGACAGGTCTGCGCAAGTGAATGGACAGGCCCAGAGCGTGTGCATTGGCCCGGATGTCGTCGCTCGTCTTGTATTTGAAAAAGTGAGACACGCTGGTTAGTCGTTCGAATTTCGCTCTCGTGCCGGCTCGCACTGTCTAAGTGGAACCGCAAAGAGCTTAAGCCCGCGGTTGGGCCGGATCGTTGTCTTTCGTTCCGCGAAAGAACGTTTTATTGGTTTCTTACGGTAAACATCCTTTCGCGGAGCGAAAGGCGACGATGAGAATTCTACGGTTCCACTTAGGGTCCGAAGTTCAGACGACAGAGTCCAGAGTAGAACCCCAGCAATTTCAACCCAGTGAATACTCCAAACTTATGCCGTCGCCTGCTGGCCGCGGCTCGCCATTGACCGTTCGTGTTTTGCAAAGTACGACAGAGACGAGTGGAAAGACGAGTGCGGGTGCTTTGAGCCGCCTCCAACCAAAGCAGCCGGTTCGGCGCGAAAACCGAAGGGAGATAGACCGAATGGCATCCAAGCTGAATTTCGGACTCAAGGGAAAGATCCGTGACTCCTACCTCGCGCTCGTGACGGGATTTCCTTTGGCATCGATCCACTCCGAAGAGCAGCTCGCCGAGGCTCAAAAGGTCATGGATCGCCTGCTGGCCAAGGAACAGCTCGACGGCGGCGAGGAGATATACCTTGATGCACTGAGCGACCTGGTTGCCACCTATGAGGACGCACACCACCCGATTGGACCGGCATCGGACGCCGACATGCTCCGCCATCTCATGGAAGCAAAGGGTGTCACCCAGGCCCAGTTGAGCCGAGATACACGGATCCCCAAGTCGACAATCTCCGAGGTGTTGTCCGGGAAAAAGCCCTTCAGCCGGCGGCTGATCCGCACGCTGGCCGATTATTTTGGGGTCGATGTCAGTGTCCTGGCGGCGGGCATTTGAAATTCGCCCATTGAACGATGAAACTCGCCTTCGAAGTGAAGGGCATGTGCCCCTACTGGGTCGTGGCCGATCCGGCCAATATCCCGGAGATCGTACTTGTCGACGAAAAGTACGTGTTCGAACACAGGGAACTGTATGTCGAGAAGCTAAAGGAACACTGTCGCCAGGCGGATGTCCTGCTTCTTCACGCGTTCGACCGGCACGTCGAGATTGTCTGGGACGAGCCGCCGGATCCATTATTGAAAGACGCCGAACTTCCGCGCGTTCTCGCCGACAGCTTCGTTCGGTTCCCGAGCGGGCACCTCATCTGCTCGAGCGTGGACAAGCTGCCGGTAGCAGGGATGCACGACGATTCCAAGCTGGCGCTGATCGAACCGGGAACGTACCGAGTCGAGGTCTTTGGGTTTACGCTCGATCGCATCGAAGAGCAGATCAAAGCCCGCACCAGTCCCGCAGATTCGTCGCATTTTGTTCGGGTCGAGAGACTGATCCCGACAGGATGCGCGATCACCGCGAGCGTCGTCCTTCTGACGGCTATTCTTGCGTGGGTCAGCGTCGTCGTATTCGCGGACAGAATTTTGCCGGCGTTGACCGCAGCGGTTTCAGTCGGTGTGCTCACGTTCTATTGGCTTATTGTCTTCGGCGTGCGGCGATCGTCGCGATTTCGGCGCATCAAATCGGCGAGAGACGCGCTCTTGCGCTCGCTCTCGGTAACGGTTATCTCGTTGGCCAAGGACGACTTCACGGAGCCGCCGCCGAAAGGGGCTCGTGCCCCGTTCGTCGACTTGGTGTTGGAGGAGACGCTGGAGCTCGCGTGAGATCAGTGAAGCAGAGCGGCATCGCCGCTGAGACGGGACATCGGCTACCGCGTGATCTTCAGGTGCGGGAGCGCTCGCTCTAGTTGACTGGCCCCTGCGTCGGACACCTTGGTTTTGGAGAGATTCAGCCATTTGAGGCTGGTCATCGACATGAGCTGTTCGATTCCGGCGTCGGTGACTTGCGAGTTCCGAAGCGAGAGTAGCTGAAGGCTGCCCAGCTTGCGGAGGTGTGCGATTCCGACATCGCTGACGTGTGGACCGGTACGACTGATCTGTTTCAAGTGAGAGAGCCGCCCGACATCGGCCATAACGGCGTCGTTGCCGCGGTCATGCAGATTGACAAAGACCACGTTGTCGAAATAGTCGTGCCCGAGGCTGTCGACCATCCACTTGGGCCATTTGGGCTTGAGGATCGCGGCCAGTGAATCGTCGGTCCACTCAGAGTCATAGACGACCCAGCCGCCGGCCCGGTAGATCGCCGCAACGTGGCGGCGTTGGTCTTCGCCGGTGCGGATCACGCGAGCAACCCAAGCGAGGCCGCACGCGATCACGACGATCACGAAAAGCAGGCCGCGCACGCTCAGGCGCGGACGCATGCGCAGCGGGCGGGGACGGCTCGTGGCGGGGGCGGCGACCGCGACGGTTGCGGGGGATTCGGGCTCGGTCTTTTGCGTGCCGGTCATCGATCGTCTCACCAGATTGCTGTTTTGCCGGACGCCGCCGTGCGAAAATCGGTACTCATCTTCCGGTTCTCATTCAGTACACGTCAGACGAGATGACCTCGCCCCCTGCGACCGTCCCCAGCGCTCGCCAGACCATGCCGTCGATCGTGCTCTTGACGAACTTGACCGAGCCGTCCGACAAGAGGATGTTGACCCCTCCGGGGTGATAACTGCGGGAATTGATCGCGGCGAAGGTTGGCCCGCCGAGCTCCTCGTTAAGGCCGTTCAAATCGAGATCCATTCCCGCGTACAGCGCCCCCGGTGGAGGAATAATCGCCTTGTTCGGCGGCCAGGCCGTGGTGAACCCGGCCGCGTGAGCGTTGCCGTCGGACCACTCGGTGTGGAACTCGAACTGGTTCTCGGTCATGCAATAGCCGTTGTCATACTCGGGCGCGACCTGGAATGGGTTGGCGTACGGGCTGGGGATGTTGTTCGGATTGTTCACCGATTGCAGCGCAATGAACCGGCAATTCGAAGCCGGCTGGTAAGCCTTCACTTCGGCGGCCATCAAGGTCTGGCTCGTGCCGTCGGTAAAATCGGCGATGCGCCGGCTGCGGTTCATGCCGAAGGCATTGCGGTTCTGGGGACCGTTGAACCCGCCCCAGACGAACCAATCGCCTTGGTTGACCCCATAGTTGTTCACGCCCGAGAGCCCGTAGTCGTGCGTCGAGACCTGGGGCTGGACCTCGCTCGGGCAGATCAGGAAGCTCACGGTCTGCATGATCGTTGTCGTGTTCTGGACGTCCTCTTTCCAGAGCGTGAAGTTGGCCGTGTTGAAGAGGTTGCCCTGCTCGGAGTAGGGGAGGACCCGCGCCAGGGCGCTCCAGCCGTTTATCCAGGTGACCGTGTTGGCGAAGCCCGACGGCGCACATCGAGGGCGGAAAGCCACCGATCGACGACTCGTAGTTGTACATCGCCAGCCCGATTTGCTTGAGATTGTTGGTGCACTGCATGCGGCGGGCAGCCTCGCGAGCCGACTGCACGGCCGGCAGCAGCAGCGCGATCAAAATCGCGATGATCGCGATGACCACCAACAGTTCGATGAGCGTGAATCCACGGCGCTGGTAGGGCTTGGGCATGCGGTCGCACTCCTGTCGGTTGCGTTACCTTTTTCGCTCTTTCGATTGCCATTATTCTGAGACCGTCAAATCGTCGAAGTACGATTGCGCGTCGGCCTTGGACCACAGACCGATCATGCCGGCCTCGGTAAACGTGTCGTCCTCGTGCTCCAAGAGTTTCTTGCCGTCGAGATAACACGTGATCTTCGGGCCCGACATCGTCACTTGCAGTTTGTGCCATTTTTCGTCGCCCGGCGTGTCGGCGCTTCGGAACATGGTCCGCTTGCCATCGACAACCTTGTAAACGCGAAAGTTGTTCTCGAGCGGGTTGTACCGGCAGATGTAGTAATTCTTCTTGTCCTTGGCCCGCCAGACCACGCCGCCGCCGCGGTCGAGCTCTCCCGCGACCGCCTTGAGCCTGACGCTCAGGTCCAGGTCTTTCCAGTGACTGTCGGTGACCAGGGCGATGTTGAATGTGGGGTCGTCGTTCTTGGCTATCTGGTAGAGGACGTGGTTGTCGCCGTCCTTGGCCACTTCCCACTGGCCCACCTCGTTTTGGAAGCCCTTGGCGATCTTGCCTGGCGCGTCATCCTCGAAGTCCCAGCGGTTTGGAGGGGCCCCGTTCAGCGCCAGGGAGAGCGACGCGAGCACGCCGATTACCGCAAGAAGCCCGCGACCGGGCCAAACGGCTGAAATCGACTCGTGTGCTGCGCTTTTCATCTTTTGGTCATCCAGCGAATTGCGTGGCCAGGAAGGCCGCCACTTTGTCCCAGACCTTGGCCGCGGCCTCGAAATCGACTTCCATCGCGTGCACGGTCCGGGGCGTTTCGACTCGGGCCGGCGACGTTGGTGGTTCGCAACAGAGGAATCTGCGCACTGGGCCCGACGGCCAGGGCCGACTCAACCTGGGGGCTCAAGAGATAATCGGCCAGCGCTGGGCGGCCTGCTCGTGAGGCGCCCCCTTCAAGATGGCCAGCGTGGTGGGAATAAACAGCGTGCCGGTGCCGTCTGGCTCGCGGTCGGGATAAACGATCGTGACCGGATTGCCGGCCTCGATCTCGCCCATCGCATCGTCGGTGTCGGTCAGCCCGAAGGCAAGCTGGCCCGAGCCGACTGCGGTCGCCACCTGCTTGTTGCCCGAGACAACCTGCACATCGTTGGCCTTCAATCGCTTGAAATAGTCGCTCGCCTTGGCGTCGCCCCATGCCACGAACAGGCATGCCGCGTGCGTCGCCGTCGTGCCGAAAAGAGGCTTGGCAATGCCGAACTTGCCCTTCCACTTCGGGTCGAACGAGGTCGGCCAATCCCTTGGGCTCCTGGGCCTTCGCGATGAGCTTGGTATTCACGATCAAGATGCGCGCGCGCGCCGCGAAACCATACCAGGTGCCGTCCTTGGCCTTGAAGCTGTCGGGCAGGTCGGCCGCATGCTTGGGGTGAAACGGAGCGAGCAGGCCCTTCTCCTTGAGCCGGATCGTATTCAAGATCTCGTTGTTCCAGAACAAGTCGCACCGCGGCTGCGCCGCCTCGGCTATGATCAGGTTCGTCAGGCCGACGGTCTTGGTGCTCTCGACGTCAAACTTGGGCAGTACCCGCACACCAGTGTTCTTGCTGTAGACTTTCAAGACCGGATCGGAAAACTCGCGGTCAAGGGACGTGTAGATGACAACCGTGTCGGCGGCCCGGGCGGGCGCGCTCCAGCCGGCCGACATGACCGTGACAAGCACGAGCCCTCTCGCGATCGATCGAATTATCGGTTCCAGCATGGCGACCCTCGCATCTACGGTTCACGGCTGATGATTGGTAACCTACGTCGTTTGTCAGAGGAGTTCAAGTCCCCATCGCCGAAATCATTCGGAGAGTCGGGCCGCCGAGTTGCGGGTTGACTCCGGTGCCGGATTCGTATCGCATGAAGGCTGTTCTCAGGCATGATCCGTTGCCGAACCATCTCATGCACCGATCAAAGGCGGCCGACGATGAAACCGACCAAATGTCCCCTCTGCCACAGCGACGACCTCGCCCATGGGTATTTGGGCCCCTATGCCAGTTTGTTCTATCTGAGCTTTTTCAGGGTGGTCTCCACGAAGGCTTCAGCCTGCCTTGCCTGCGGAGCGGTCATTCCCTTCCTCGAATCGGCCGCCATTGACAAGCTTCGCAATTGGAACGCCAAGGCAAGCTCCACGAAGGTCGTCGATCACGAATTGCCACCCATCGGCACAGTCGGGTCGCACGCTCTGAGAATCAAGAAGTCAAGGGACCAGCGCCGACGGTTTGGGCACTGTCGAGCAGCGGCGGCATGGGGCAGCCGAGGCTGTCGGAGACGGCCCGGAGCAATTCACCTTCTTCGACGGTGACGGCGCCGTCGACGCTGATGCAGGCTGCGCACGCTTCCAGGATCTGCTTCTTGAGCAAGGGCGCTGCCAGGTTGAGGGTGTCGAGAGCGGCGTCGACCGCGCAGATCGACGGCGGCTTGCGGCGCCAGGTCGAGGCGGGCCGCGGGCCAGCCGAGCGCTGCCACGCCCGCCGCGAAGGCGCGGGCGGCGTCTTCGGGCGTGTCCTGGCCCGACCAGGCGAGCGCCGACAGCACGGTGGCGGTGGGCGCGACCAGGGGCGGATACGTCGTGTATCGCACCGTCGGCGGCTTGGCACCCACGAAATGACTGACGACGTGGCGCATCAAGAGCCGCTGGAGGGCGTATTCAAACAACGTGGTTTTCTGGTCGGCTTCCACCAGTGCTTTCACCGCGACGATGAAGTCGTGAAACTGGGCGGGTGTCATTTCACAGAGTGCTGGGGCGGCGAGCGCCGCGAGGGGCAGCCGCGCCTCGGGAGCAAGCCGATCGGCGTCGGGCAAGAGCTTGTGCGTCTCGCGCACGGCGGCCGGCAAAGCGTAGCGATCGAGCCACGCAAGCTGGGTGCGCCGCACGTTTTCGTTGGGGTCGAGCAGGAGAGCGAAGATGGCAGCCTGAGCACCCAAGGGTTCGTGCACGACCTGGGTGAGCGCTCTTGGCATCGACGCCTTGAGATCGCCGGCGTAAGCGACGTGCGCCGCATCGAGCGTACCGATCGCCGCGACGGCGCGGACGGCGCTGAGCGGAACGGCGCCCCGCGGCGGGCGCCGCGGCTGGAGCTCCTCTTCGCGGCCGTCATCTAGCGGCGGATCGAGGCGCACCTTGGAGAAGTCGCCGTCGAACGAGGGGTCGATACGCCGGATGCGCTCGGCCAACGGAGGATGGGTCGAAAGCAAGCCAAAAAGCTGGCTCAAGCCTGCTACGGCGTTGCCGAAGAACATGTGGCTGGCTTCCTCGGCGTGCGGGTCCTCGATGTGCGAGCCTTCAGCCGACGCGCCGATCTTTTTGAGCGCGCCGGCAATGCCGTCGGGGTTGCGCGTGAACTGCACCGCCGACGCGTCGGCCAGAAACTCGCGCTGGCGCGAGACCGCGGCCTTGATCACGTTACCGAAGAAGACGCCGACATAGCCGATCAAGTACATCGCCAACCCGATCAAGGGGATCGGGTTGAATCCCTTGCGGTCGTCGTCGCGGGCGCCCACGCGCACGTAGCCGCCGGTTGTGCTCCGAAAGATGATCCAGCCGGTGAGACCGATTACCAGGATGCCGAAGAGCACGCCCATCAAGCGGATGTTGAGCCTCATGTCGCCGTTCAAGATATGGCTGAACTCATGCGCGATCACCCCTTGCAGCTCGTCGCGTGACAGCGTCCTGAGCGTACCGGCCGTGACGGCCACGACGGCGTCGCCGGGCGCATGGCCCGCGGCGAAGGCGTTGATGCCGACCTCGTTTTCGAGCAGATAAACTGGCGGGACAGGCACGCCCGAGGCGATCGCCATCTCTTCAACCACGTTCAAGACCCGGCGCTCTTCGAGGTTGGCCGCTTCGGGCCGCAATAATCGGCCGCCCAGGAGCTCGGCGACGGTATGACCGCCGCCCGAGAGCGCGGCGATCTTGTACAGGCTGCCGCCGGCGATCAAGGCCGACGTGCCCATGGCCACGATGCCGAAGAGCTCGGGGTTCCAGAAATCGGTGACTGCGTGCGTCGCCGGCCGCTCGTCGCTGGGCCCGGCCAGCTCGAGCACGGACGCGATGGCCGCGTAAACCGACAGAATGATCAGGACGACAGCCAGGATGAAGAAAAAGACCAGAAGTCCGGTCCGTTTTCGGGCGACGTCCTGGTGCTGGAAGTAGTCCATTCAGAACGACACCCGCGGCGCCTCGCGTTCTTTTGGGGTCTCGATCTCGAAAAGCTGGGCCGGTGCAAAGCCCGCGAGCGTGGCGATCATCGACGCGGGGAAGACCTCGCGCTGGGTGTTGTAGGTCATCACCGCGTCGTTGAATGCCTGACGCGCGAACGCAACCTTGTTTTCGGTCGACGTGAGCTCTTCCTGCAGCGCGAGCATGTTCTGGTTGGCCTTGAGATCGGGATAGCTCTCGGCCAGTGCAAACAGCCGTCCCAGCACACCCGAAACCTGCCCCTCGGCGATGCTCAGGCCGCGCATCGCGGCCGGGTCGCCCGGGCTCGCTGCCGCTTTTTGTTGCGCGGTCACGGCCTGGTTCCGCGCCTGGATCACGGCTTCGAGCGTTTCGCGCTCGTGAGCCATGTATCCCTTGGCAACCTCGATCAAGTTGGGAATCAAATCGTAGCGCCGCTTGAGCTGCACGTCGATCTGGCTGAAGGCGTTTTTGTAGCGGTTGCGCAGCGTGATGAGCGTGTTGAATACGCCGACCGCGTACAGGATCGCGACGACGATCAGGGTCCCGAGGCCGATGAGAATTGCGGCGATGGTGGAGAGCGCGAACACAGGCGACATCGGGCGGACTCCCGGTTACGCGGAAGCCGGAGACGGACCGACCCACGTCCGGCGACCTGCGACCAATGGACGACGACCGCCACGAGGATAACCGAGCCAAGATCGGCGGGAAACTATGCTGTCGCCCAAATTGTGTTTTTTGCGCAAAGCTCGCCGTCAACGGTGCCGGCGGGTTTCGTCCGTCGCGGGTTTATCGGCCTCGAGGTGCGGCGCAGGCGGCGGGCGGTACGGTTACGGAGTGGGCTTGGCGGGCTCGGTGGGCGGATCGTTCAGTCGCCCGTCGCGCAGCACGGCCAGGGGCTTGAGGGCCACCAGGTCGCCGGTCTGGACGCCTTGCTTGACCTCGACGAGTTGATCGGACGCCAATCCCAGCGTCACCTCGCGCCAGTCGAAGGAGCCGTCGGGTTTCTTGACGGCCAGATGGTCCTTGCCGTCGTAGCGAACGATTGCCTGCACGGGTACGGCTAGTACGCCGTCGAGGTGGTCGATCAGGATTTCGGCCTGAGCGAGCATACCCGGACGGAGCGCTGGCGGCGCATCGCTGATCGCGACTGTGGCCGAGTACTTACGGGTACTGTTCCTGCCAAACGGCCTTCGCGGATCGAAGGTCTGCGCAACCGAGTCGACGTGGCCGACCATTTTGACACCGTCGAGCGCGAAGACGGTGATATCGGCCAGCGTGCCAATTCGTACCTGGTGAGCAACCGGCTCGGAGAGCTCGATCGACACCCGCATGGGGTCGTCGAGGTCGTGGATGCTGAAGATCCGTTCGCGGTGGCGAACCGTCTTGCCCTTGGCGATCTGGGGCAAGCCGGCCGCGCCGGGTCTATTGTCGTGGAACAGGGTGCCGGCGATGGGCGCGTGCACGGCGCAGCTTGCGAGTTGGCGTTTGAGTTGCTCGAGTTTGGCCTTCTCGAGCTTGCTGGCCGCTTGCTTTGCGAGCTCGTCGGCCCGGCTTTCTTCAACCCGGTCCCGCAGCTCTTTGAGTCCGTTGTGGTCGATGCGCTCTTGCTCCCTCAGGTCTTCTTTCCGAATCTTCCGGCCTCCGCCTTTGATCGCCGCCTCATATTCGGCGACTGACACTTCGGCGACCTGGCGCGTGAGCGTGGCGTTCCAATGGTTGGCTTCGGCCTGCCGGACGGCGATTTCTTGCTTTTCGATCGCCTTTTTCAATGTAGAGGTGTCGAGCTCGCAAACGACCTGGCCCTGGGCGACCTTGGTGCCGTCGGGCACGATCGAGACGATTGTGGTCTCTCCCTCGACGGCGCAAATGGCAGGGGTGGCTCCGCGCCTCGACGACACCGCGCTCGATCACGGTCTTGCGCAGGGTGCCAGGCCTGACTTCATGGAGCGGAATGTCTTGCCGTGGCGCGGGCCCGACGGCTTGCTCGCGGCGTGCCCCTGATTCGGCGGAGTCCGGCCGGGCGATCCAGAATGCACTGCCGGCCGAAGCGCTTACGAGGAACACCATCAGGGCCGTTTTCGCCCGTACGGTCACTGCCATGGCTCGCAGCACAGCCCGTGCAAGCGGCGCAGCCGGCCCCGTCAGCCGCGCGCCGGCGGCAATCGCGTCCAGGGCCAGCCGGCTTGTTGACGCGGCCAGCGCGGCCGGAACGGCTGTGCCCAAGCGGCCGGGCACTTGGGCAGCGCACAGCCATGCGAGATCAGGGCCTGCACCGCGCTCGATGAGCCGAGTGCGCAGCCGATTCCGCGCACGTCTGAGCCGGCTCTTGACGGTGCCGAGGGGCCAGCCCAGGTGCCGGGCGGCCTGTTCGTGGCTGCGGCCTTCGAGGTCGCAGAGCACGACCGGCACGCGGAAATACTCGGGAAGCCGTTCGATCTCTTCGTGGAGCACCCGCGCGGGCTCGTCGCTCGGCTGGTGGGCAATTGGGCTGTGCAGCTCGGCCGCTCGGTGTTCGTGCTTGCGCCTCAGGGCCGCCGCCCTGCGGCAACAAGATGCCGTCCGAATCGCGACGTGGTGCAGCCACGGCCCTAACGAATCTTGCACCCAAAGCCCGCGGGCTTTCCGGACCAGGACCAGGAACGTCGCCTGAAAGGCATCTTCAGCCGCGTGCCGGTCGCCAAGCACGCTCTGGCAGATGCGCAGGACCATCGGCCCATGGCGCTCGACCAATACCGCGAATGCGAGCTCGGCGGGCTCGGTCGGTTCGGTCGCGAACCGCTCCAAAAGCTGCCCGTCGGTCAGCTCGCGGATCGCGCCGACGCCATAGAGAGTTCGAAGCTGTCTCAGCACCGCTTTGCTCTTGACGCTCGCCACGATGACCGGCTCCCCGCGATCGGTATGCGCTCCTCGACATCATCCTATAATGTCACGACGAGCCGGAACGGATCCCTCGCGTCGAAGAATTGCGGTACAACCGAGCGCGGCCGAGCCAGGGGGAATCACTGATTCGGGCCGTTCAGACCTTGCAAATCTGTTCGCCGACGCGAATGATTCCCGGCCGAACGACCTTCGCGTAGATTCCGCGCAGATTGAGCTGTCGTCCCACCCTGGAATTGACGAACGCCAGCGCACTGGGCCCAAACCGCGCCTGAAACTTTCGGCAGCCGGTGTGGGGTTGCGCGGTCACTTCGATCACGGCCGAGCCCAATGCCAGTTGGGTACCGGGCGGCAGGTTAGCTTCGCTCAAGTCCATATCGAGGTAGAGCTGGTCGCCGGCAAGCGGCCAGTGCTTCTTTTGCTGTGCCAGAAGCGCGGACACGCGCGAATTCATGAGCGTGAGCTGCATTTCGGGGTGCGGCGAGCCGTCGGCAGTGCGGGTGCTGCCGCGATCTTTCCAAGAGTCGCCCACGAGGCCTTCGGCGGGGTCGAGCTCGCCTTGCTCGAGGACCTCGCGCACATCGGTTTGCGGCCGCCGCACGATCAGCTCCAAGACACCTTGGTCCTTGGGCGACCGGCGGATTTCGTCTAACTGCGCTTCAAGCTGTGCACGCGATAGGTGTTTTGGATCACCCATGAGCGACCCCCGGCGCACTCTAGCCTCGTTGGTTCGGTCTGGCACCTGCGTCGGCGCAGGCGCCGCCGTTGATTGTATCAACTCCACGCCGATGTGACGCACGAACGCCGGAATGGTTCGCGCTGGCTTGTACGATCTTCGCCATCGCCTTTAAGCTTGGAAACAGGATAAACCCAGCGCAGATCTTGGCTTCGGAGATTCCTCGCGAACTTTTCGTGACGGATCACCCGCTCGCGGGCATTACCATGTGTGCGCGAATGACGCAGGAGGTGAGCTGATGCGGAGTCGTGAGGCGGAGGTCGTCCACTTCGTCGACCGCTTGTTTCGGCTGGGAACGGTCGCGGGAGTTAGCGACGCCGAGCTACTCAGACGCTTTGCCGGCGAGCGCGGCGAGTTGGCCCAGCACGCGTTCGAGGCCTTGGTCGAGCGGCACGGCCCGATGGTCCTGCGTGTATGCCGGAGCGTGCTCGCCGACCGGCACGCCGCAGAAGACGCCTTTCAAGCGAGCTTCATGGTGCTGGCGCGAAAGGCCGGATCACTGTCCGTCAAGGATTCGCTGGCGAGCTGGCTCTACAGCGTTGCCTGTC
Source organism: uncultured Isosphaeraceae bacterium (assembly GCA_963830625.1). GTDB lineage: Bacteria > Planctomycetota > Planctomycetia > Isosphaerales > Isosphaeraceae > CAWHMZ01. Next base: position 267,075 of record CAWHMZ010000027.1, read on the forward strand.
GCGTCGCTCGCAAGGCGCGGACCGTCGCGACAAGGCGCGATCGGCACGAGCGCGAGTGCGCCCGTGCGCATCCGACCACTGCCGAGCCGCCCGGCTTGCGCGATGATCTGGTCATCCTGAGCGAGGAAGTCGACCGCCTGCCGCCGGGCTTGCGTGCGGCCGTTGTGCTCTGCTGCCTGGAAGGCAAGACGTACGACGAGGCGGCGCGATCGCTGGGGGTGGCGGATTCGACGGTGCGGGGTCGGCTCGCTCGGGCTCGCCAGCGGCTGCGGGCTCGGTTGGTTCGCCGCGGGGTGACAGTCTCGGTCGAGCTGTTACTGGCGCATGCCATCGATCGTTCGGCCCGCGCGGTGTGTTCCCCGGCGCTCGTCCAGTCGACGGGTCAGGCTGCCCAGGCCGTCGCGGCCGGCACAGCGGCAGCCGCAGCGGGCGTTTCAACACCAGTTGCCGCGCTTACACAAGGAGTCCTCACGGCCATGCTTTTGACCAAGCTAAGAACAGCGACGCTTTGGACGTCTGTTGGCGTTGTTGCACTGAGTGCCGGCGTCCTGGCCAGGCAAAGCGGCTCTCCAGCCGCCAAGGAGGGCCAAACCCCGGCCGGCGGCGCTTCAGTCAGGCCGCTTGAACTTTCCGAAACGACCTCGCCAAAGGTCGGTGGCCTGCAGGAATTGCAGGCGGTTCTCCTGCCGGAGTTGCCCGCCATTGTGGCGCGCGTCAAGGGCGTTGAAATTACTCGCGACCACCTGATCGATGTCTGCTTGGCGAAACACGGCGCAGCCGAGCTCGAAAAGCTGATCAATCGAGCCGTGCTGGAAAGCACTGCAAGGAACGCGGGCTTACGATCGACAGGGCGGAGATCGACGCCGAGCTCGAGCAGACCGCCAAGGCGTCCAACATTCTTGTTTCTCAACTTCTGCGCGTGCTCAAAGACCAAAAAGGCATTTCGGCAGATGAATATCGGGACGACATCGTTTTCAGCCGCATTGCGCTCAAAAAACTGGCCGGCGATTCCGAGGAGGAACAGCGGCGTGTCTTCGAGCGGCTGCGGCTCTTTTCCAATATCCAGGTCTTTCTCGGGGAGAAGTCCGGCGGTTCGAGTGGGCCGGCGGTGGAGCGCAGGGCCGATCGAGATCGCCGGCTCGACGAGCTCGAGCGGAAGGTCGACCAGATTCTCGAAACGCTCCGCGGCGGCGGGGCGACGCGGGAGAAGTAGCCCGGCAAGGCGGATACAAGGTGTAGCCAGTCGGACGAGCACCGTTATACCTTGTAGCATGCACCACTTTGACCTGATCCTCACGCTCACGGCGAGCCTGGCCGCGGCCTTGGTGTGCGGGCTTGTCGCGCTGCGGCTCGGGCTTTCGCCGATCGTCGGCTACCTGGCGGCGGGGTTTCTGGTCGGCCCGCGCACTCCCGGCTTCGTGGCTGACCAGGAACTCGCCGATCAGCTCGCCGAGATCGGCGTCATCCTCTTGATGTTCGGCGTCGGCTTGCAATTTCACGTCGAAGAGTTGCTGGCGGTCAGGCGGGTGGTTGTGCCAGGTGCGCTCGTGCGCGGGCTCATGGCCACACTGGCCGGAGTGGCGGTGGGGGTCGTTTCGGGGTGGGGCTGGCAGGCCGGGTTCATTTTTGGAGTCGCACTGGCGGTCACCAGCACGGTCGTGGCGATGCGCACCCTTTCCGACAGCGGCGAGCTGCACACGCGGGCCGGGCACACCGCCGTGGGCTGGCTGGTGGTGGAAGACCTGTGCACGGTGTTCGTGCTGGTGCTCCTGCCGGCGGTCTTTGCGCCGGGGCAGGGGGGCGCGGGGCGGGTGGCAATCGCGGTGGCGATCGGGATCGTCAAGCTCGCGGCGATGGTGGGGCTGACGGCCGCCCTGGGCAAGCGCGTGATCCCCTGGCTCATCGACCGCGCCGTCGCCACAAAATCGCGCGAGCTGTTTACGCTTACGGTCCTGGTATTGGCGCTGGGAATCGCCTACGGGGCGGCTCAGCTTTTTGGCGTTTCGATGGCCCTGGGTGCTTTCCTCGCAGGGATGGTTGTCGGGCGCTCGGAGTTCAGCCTGCGCGCGGCTACCGAGGCGCTGCCGATGCGCGACGCATTTGCGGTGCTCTTTTTCGTCTCGGTCGGAATGCTCTTCGAGCCACGTCACCTGCTCGAGTTTCCTGGTCTGGTGGCGGTAGCATGCGGCATCTGCCTTGTGCTCAAGCCTCTGGCTGCGCTGGCACTGCTATTGCCGCTGCGGTGCCCGCCGCGGGCGGCGGCGTGGATTGCGATCGGGACGGCTCAGATCGGCGAGTTCTCGTTTATCCTGGCATCGGCCGCCAAGAGCCTGGGCATCGGCAACGACCGGCTCTCGAGTACACTGATCGTCGTCGCCATCATCTCGATCACGCTCAACCCGATTTTGTGCCGGCTCATCGGCCCGCTCGAAGCCGCGCTGAAACGGGTGGCGAAGGCGCCGAGTGCGCTCGGAGGAAGCTTCGGAAGTCGCTCGTCACGGTGACGGGAAGTTCCAATCTGAACCAGAACCCGAGCGCTTTCAGGCGGTCGTCGTCGGTCATGGGCCGATCGGCCGGACCGTGACGCGCTTGCTCGACGCCGATCGCATCGAGCCGATCGTGATCGAGCTCAACATCCAGACCGTGCGCCGCTTGAACGGCAAGGGCATTCGCGCGATCTATGGCGATGCAAGCCACCTCATGACCCTCGAGCAAGCGGGGGTTGCATCCGCTGTTTGCCTTGTTCTGAGCTCCTCGCATTTGCAAGGGGGCGACGAGATGGTGCGGCTGGCTCGGTCGATCAACCCGGAGATTCTGATTGTCGCGTGCGGCGCTCTCGCTGCGCGAGCACGACAAGCTCCGTCAGGCCGGCGCCGACGTCGTCTTCTCGGGCGAGGTCGAGGTCGCACTGGCGATCACCGAGGCTTTGCTCCGGCGGCTGGGCGCAACGCCCGACCAGATTGACCGCGAGCGTGAGCGCGTGCGCGCGGAACTCTTCGGCGCCGACGCCGGCGAGACGTCCTGGCCCGACGGCGCCGCGTGGTCTGGGCCTTTGGTCGCTGATTCCACTGCTTCACCGGACGCGGCGGCGACGTCCGAAGCGATGCCGGAAGCCGAGCCACACCGGGATGGTGACCCATGATCGCGACGAGACTCATGAAGGTTTCGCTCCCGCTCTGTGCGCTGGCATTCATTTGTTCGTGCAACTCGCAGACGGCGTCCCGAACCGGCCGCCCAGCGGGCGGCGACGCGAACCGGAGTGACCGAAGTCGACGCCGTCGCCCCTGGCGCGATCTTCGCCGGGCAGACGATCTACGTACCGGCGTATTCGTCGGTGTCGATCGCCGACCGGGGCGTGCGTTACGATCTGGCGATCACGCTTTATATTCGCAATACCCATTCGCGCGGGCCGATCGTGGTGACCGCGGTGCGGTACCACGATCATGATGGCAGGCTCGTGCGCGACTACCTGAGCAAGCCGCTCCAACTGGCGCCGCTGGCGGCGATGGAGTATTTCGTCAAGGCCAGCGACACCAGCGGCGGATTTGCGCCGTCGTTCATCGTGGAATGGGTCGCACGGCAGCCGGCGAGTGCACCGGTCGTCGAGGCGGTGATGGTCGGCACGGCGGGCACGCAGGGTATTTCGTTCACCTGCCCGGGCCGAGTCATCGCCGATCGTGCTTCCGCGACGCCACGAGCGCCGAAAGCAAATAGGGCGCCCCGCGCCGGAGTTTTTGAGATGCAACGGCAGCGACTCGGTCATCGGCCGCCCGGGGTGGCGTGCGGCTCTTTCCGACCCATGGACTTGATCAACTCGTCAACGACTTGATCAAGCGCGGTCCCGACAACCTGCTTTTGCCTGATGATGCCCTTTTCGTCGATGACATACACAGTCGGATAACTGCGGATGTGATAGCGCTTGGCAATTGGCCCCGTTCCCGGGGCGCCGTCGTACCAGTTGGGCCAGGCGATTTTCTCGGTCGTGATCGCGTCGAGCGCGGCCTTCTTGTCTTCGTCGCAATTGACGCCGAGCAGGGCGAACGGCTTGTCTTTGAGTCGCTCGGCAAGCTCGCGTTCGTGAGGAAGCTCGCGCATGCACGGGCCGCACCAAGTGCCCCAGAACACCAAGACTACAACCTTGCCGCGGTAGCTGGAGAGCCTGAGCGGTTTTCCGCTCGAATCGACGCCGTCGATCTCGGGCGCGGGCTTGCCGGGGACGAGGTTGAGCATGTCGTCGAGCCGGGCTTCGGCCGTATGACGGAGCGTCCGCGCGCTCGCAAGATGCTCCTTGATCTTGCGTCGATCGTCGTCGGTGAGCAGCTTGCCCGCCCAGGTGGCCCGTGGGTCTTTGAGCATTGCCTCGAGCTCGCGGTGCTTCGGGGAACGATGCCGAATATCGCCGTAATCGGCAATCACCTCGGAGTAGAGGCGTTCGGATTCGGCCTGCAGGGTCAGAGGGTCGCATTGACGCAGGTGAATCTGGTAGGCGTATTCCTCGTCGCTCAGCTCGGTCTCCTTGTTGACGGTCTTGCCGTTGTCGTCGACAACCCCAAAAAAGACCTTTTTCTGCCGCCCTTTGGACTGACGCAATCCCGCAGCGAACCGGCTCTTTTGTTCGAGGTACTGGGCCAGTGCCAACCGAGCGAGGCCCTTGGCCTCGCGACCCTTGGCCGCCGCATAGAAGCCGAGGAAGAGTGCGTCGCGGTGAAATGACGTGATATTGTTGAGGCCCAGACCAACGCGAACGGCCTCGGGATCGTCACCGTGGTGGCGAACAAGCAGCGCGGCGGCGCGGCCGAACTCGTCTCCGTAGGGCCCCTCGTCGAACATGTTGGGCTTGTTGATAACCCACGCGAGCGCATCGCGTGCCACGGGATCGGAGGGCGAACTTGCAGCCAGATCGATCATGCGGCGCGAGAATGCAAGCTCGTTCGGGGCCATCGTGGCATAGATCTTGTTGATCTCGCGCCGGTCGTTGGCTTGTCCCATCGCTTGCGCGACGGCGTCTTGTTGCTTCTTGTACTCGGCAACGATTTGGGTGAACTGCTCGGCCATGGAGTGCGGGGGTTGCGTTACGAAGCTCGTTTCGACGGCCTTGCCCGCCGGCTGTGCGCCGGCCTTCGATTCTTTAGTGCCGCGGGCCGCGAGTGCCACGGCTCCCGCGGCGGGCAGCCCGAGTACCAGAAGAGCTAATGTGGTCGCGCACAGCCTGCTCATCGCAAAGCTCCTCAACGTCTGCAGGGCCAAAGCCGACACCTCGGCCGGAATGACCCCGGTGAGCGTGCCGCCGCTGGCCAGTCGAACGGAGGCGGCGGCGGTCAGGGCGGCCAGTTGCGGCGGAAGATCCGCCCGCCAAATTGCCTGCAAGAGTACCACCGGCGCCGCCCCGTGCGGGGCCACGCCCCGTCGGATCAAGTTGCTGCGCAGGCGCTCGCGCGCCGGTGCAATCGGCTCTCGACCGTACCGACCGGACAGCGCAGCCGCGCGCGGCCTGTTCCTGGGTCAGGCCCTCCAAGAAGCAGTAGATAACCGGCAAGCGATAGTGCCTCGGCAGCCGCGCGATCTCTTCGTCGACCAGCCGTTTCAGCTCGTTGCGCTGGCACGCCGCCGCGGGATCGTCGTGATCGGCCTGGGTGAAACACTCCATCCGCACGACGCGCGCTCGCTCAGCCAGCGCCACGGCGCGCGGCCGCCGCGCCACCTTCACGCTGACGCCATGCAGCCAGGGCCCAATGGGGTCGACGACGCGCAATGAGTTTGCCCGGCGCGAGCACAAGGAAAACGGCCTGGCAGGCGTCGGCGGCACGATGGTCGTCGCCCAGCAGGCGGCGGCAGGTTCCCAGGACCATCGGGCCGTGCCGCGTCACGATCGCCGCAAACGCCGCCTCCGCCTGTGCCCTGTCGCCGCGCTCCAGGAACCGTGCGACGAGCTCGGCATCGGATAAACTGCCGAGCGGCCCCAACATCGAACAGCGTTTCGAGGTCGTCCGATAACCGTGATCGCGTCATGCTCATCGAAATCCCGGCGCCTCCTGTTCCGTCTAGTTTTCACCATGATATGGTGCAGGAGCGATTAACCCTCCATATTTCTTTCAAGTGGTGGCAGCGTAGGCGTTTGCTTCACGGCTTGGTCTTGAGATTGGCGATGGCGACGTCGCGGGCGTACTCGAGCTTGAACTGGTACGCGACGGTCGCCGCCTTCTCGCCGGTCTGGCCCGGTCCGACGGTCACGTCCCAGCGCAGCAGGTTTTCCGGGCGGTGCCGCCGCAGGTAGCCCGGGTCGTCGCTCAGCTTGGGCGCGGGATCGACCAGGCTTACCACGACCGACCTCGGCCTCGGCGCGCGGCAGGCGGTCCCACACCTGGACCTTGACTTCCTCGGACTTGTAGCTGGCGACCGTGATGCGGTACTCGTAGTTGTGGACCTGGTTGCCCCCTTGCAGCGATGCGCGACTTCTTGACGAGCACACGGGCGACCTGAAGCTGCGGGTCGACGCCAAAGCCGACGGTGTAGCGCTCGCCGATGGCCACCAGCGGCAGATTCATCCGGCCGACGAAGTCGGTGCCGACGTACATCGTCGCCTCGCCCGGCAAGAGCACGTAGTCGCTCTTGTTGACCAGATCGGCGAGCCGGTAGACGTGCGAGGTCAAGACGGGCACGGCCTTGTAGTAGTACTCGGGCTTGGTGTCGATGCGGGCGACCTCGATCAATTGCTGATCGTTGCGCGAGGGGACCGTGAGGCGCGGCGGAGGTGATAGGTGACGCTCGGACCCTCGTGCGCGGCGTGGCGCGCCAGGGGCGCGCGGCTCCGGAGCCTCGGCGACTTCGGCCGTCTCGTCTTTCCGTGCCAGCAGCTCGTAGGCCTGTTCGAGGGCGGCCGCCTCGTTGATAAGCGAGTTGCCCGCCTCAACGCGCTGGCCGATCAGCTCTTGCTGGGCCTTCTTGCGCAGCTCGCGCGACTGATAATACGCGTTGAACTGAGTCGTGTCGGCCGTGCCCATCATGCCCATGCCGCCCATCGCGCCGCCCATCATGCCGGCGACGGTGCCGGGCTGCGCCACGGATTGCTGGTTTTCACCGGGAGTATTCTGCGGTGCGCCGACCAGTGCGCCTTTGCCGACGAGCGTTAAGTCAAGTGCGAGGAGCTCGGGCGGCGTCGCGTTGAGCTGCGGCTGGGCGGTCGAGAGCGTCACGTCGACTTCTGTCCAGTCCTCACCCGTCTGCTGTTCAATGGCCGCCAGGTACTCGAGCTGGACGGCTTCGTTCTCGGCGCCCGCGCGAAAGCGGTAGAGCGGCCGCCAGGTGGCTGCCGTCACGAGGTAGTTGAGCCGAACCTTGCCCGCCACGTCGCCCCGGTCGACCACAATAACGGCGTCGCGCTCGGTGCGGCTCGAGCCAGCAGCGAGCTCCGAGAGCTCGCGTGTGAGGAAGCCGGTGGCCTCGGCATTCGCGACGAGCTTCTGCTGCACGGCGACCTGAGCTGTCGACTTCTCGGCGCGCGAATCCATCACGTATTTCGTGAGCGTGAGCGTCGCCTCGCTGTTCAAGAGCCCCTTCTCGGCCAGGTGCTGCATGGTCACGCTCGTGAAATTCTCGAGCTTGGTGAGCAGTTGCAGGTTTTGCTCGATGACCTGCTGCTCCTTTTGCATCCGCTCGGCGTCAAGTTTCAGGGCGCGGAGCTGCTCTTCGCGGGCGCGGACCTCCTTGCGAGTGTCTTCCTTGATCGCTCGGGTTCGGTAGCGCGTGCTGAGAACGCGCAGTCCGCCCGTGCCTTCGGCGTAAAGCGAGCTATCGACCGTCTGCGCCGGCAGCGGCGTAACTACGATTTCGGTGAGGCCCTTGCCCGCGGGCACGTCGACCTCGCGGGTGACCAGGGCGTTGCCCTGGTAGACCGTTACGGCGGCTACCCGGCTGGGTGCCGTTTGTGGCGATGAACCGGCCGGAGCGGCCGGGGGTTCTTGCGAGCGCGGTGGTGCAGCCGAGGGCGAGACTCGCAGCCAGCCATTTCCAGGTCGTCATGGCTCGTAACCTCCAGATGGGGAGCGAACGGGAGAGTATGGGCGCCTCTGACGCGGGCCGATCCGAATAGCCGCTACCTCCTTAGACGCACGAGACGCCGCCGCGATAAAGCAATTCCCAAAAACCGGGCGGAATGCCGCGACAAGCGCGTGCGCGCGCTGCCGAGTGTGCCCGGCGCGTCTTCCCAGTTACGACCGCGGCTTGACGGGGCTCAAGCTGAGATCTTAAATATTAAGGTGAGAAGCATCTCTGGCGACGAAAGTGCCTGCGGGGCGACCGTGCGCTCGGCGAGGGTGCGGGAAACAGCGTAGCGGGAACGGGTCACGGAACGCCTTAGGAGCCGCGTCATGAAGTTGCACCGGGGATTCAGGATGGCGTTGCTCGCAGGCGCGTCGCTGGCGTGGTCGCTATCGGCGGCTTCCCCACCGGCCGAGGCCGGCGAGGACTCACGGACGGCGCTGAACGTTTGTCCAGGAACTCAGGGATCGCGGCTTGCACGACGTGGCACTCGAGTATCTCGTTCAACTGCAAAACGACGCGGGCTTGCTGGCGAGTGTCAAGGAGGTTCTTGATTACGAGGAAGGCCGCACGCTGATCGACGAGGCCGCCAAGACCGGAGACCTGGTGCTCAGGCAGGAACTGCTTCAGGACGCCCGCAAGAAGCTCGATGCCTTCGCGGCGGCGCATCCGCAGCTCCGCCAGGCGCGCGATGCCCTGATTCAGAAGGGCAAGCTCTTGATCCAGAGCGGGCACGATGCACTCATCATGAGCGAAGACGCGCGGGACCAGGCCAAGAAAGATGCGAAACTCACCGAAGCACGCGCTGCCTTCGCCGAGGCGCACGCCTCGTATGACAAGGCGATCGAGCCCTTGAACGCGGCTTACAAGAAATACTCCGGCTTCATCGCCGAAGGCGATCCCCGCCGTGCCGAGCGCGACGCCATCTACGCTTCGCTGCTCGACGCCATGCTCCAGAAAGGCGTGGCCGATTACGAGCTGGGAGAAACCTACCCGCCGGGGTCGGCCGATCGCAACAAGGCGCTCAAGACAGCGCATGACCAGTTTGATTCGCTTTACAAAAACTACCGCGAGCAGTGGGCCGGCCTGACGGCTCGCATGTGGCAGGCGAAGTGCTTCGAAGAGCAAGGCGAAATCGGCGCGGCGATCGCGAACTATAAAGAGCTGATGGCGCACACCGATCCGCGGCTGCGCAACTTGCAGCGCCACGTCTATTATTTCTACATCGTGGCCCTGGCGCGGCGCAAGCAGTATGCCCTGGCGGCCGACGAAGCGGCCAAGTGGCTCTCCGTTTACAAGTCGCGCGACGATCTCCGCTCGGCGATCGGCCTGGGTGTGTTGCTCGAGCTCGCCAAGAACATCGACGCCCAGATGCCCGAAATCTCCGACTCCGACAAGCCCAAGGCGGTGCGCAGGATCATCGACTCGGCACAGCAAGTCGTCAAGTTTGCCTCACGCTACAAGAAAGACGCGCTGGCGCTGCTCAAAAAATACAAGCCCAGCGCCGCCGTGCACGCCGAAGAGATTGCCAGGCTCACCTATGAAGACGCGGTCGGCCAGGCCGACGAGGCGATCTCCGCCCACGAGTGGGACCGGGCGATCGCGCTGTTGACGGCGGCGGTGAAGAAGGCCGACCCAACCAAGAACATCGACAAGGCCAACCTCGCACGTTACAACCTTGCCTTTTGCTATTACATGAACAAGCAGTATTACGAGGCCGACGTGATGGCCGAGCACCTGGCGCGGCGCTATCCGCAAGGGGGGCTCTCGAGCAAGGCGACCGAAATCGGGATGCAGGCCCTGGTCGACGCCTACAACACCTACAAGGACGTGGACCGGGGACAAGAGATCCCGCGTGTGATCGATCTGGCCAGGTACACCGCCCTAACTTGGCCCGATCGCGAGCAGGGAGATACTGCTCGCTTGAACCTGGGCCAGATCTACACGGAGATGGGCCAGTACGATAAAGCGATCGAAGCGTTTTCCGGCGTACGCCGCCGATCGTCCAGGTGGGTCGAGGCACAAAACAGGCAGGGGGGCGCGCACTGGGGCAAGAGCCGGGTGCTGGACCGCAAGGGAGACGCCGCCGGTGCCGCGGCCGAGGCCCAGAAAGCGATCGATGAGCTGAAGGGCAGCTTGCAGGCCCGGCGCGACGCCGGCGCGTCGCAGACCGACCCGCCATTGGTCGACAATGTCTCTGGCCTCGCCCTGGTGCTCACCGAGACAGGCAAGGCCGCCGATGCCCTGGCGCTGCTCGATCCGATCGTCAAGGCCCAGACCGTGAAGAGCGGTCCGGTGTACTCGCGGCTTCTGGAAGCCGTGCTCACCGCTAACATCACCGCCGGCAAGGTCGATCCCGCCGTGGCGGCCATGAAGGCCCTCGAAGAATCGGGGGGTGCCGCCGGCCGCGCCCAGCTTTATTTCAAACTGGCCAAACTTCTCGAAAAAGAAGTGGATACCTTGCAACACAAGGGCAACACCGCCGCCGTCGCCCAGATGCACAAAGCTTACAAGGCATTTTTGACCACCCTGGCCGAGAGCAAGACCGGCCAAACTTACGAGTCGCTCGATTTCGCGGCCCAGGGCCTGTTGCGGCTCAATGCCGACCAGGAAGCCGAGAAGGTGCTCCGCAGGATGCTCGAGCAGTTCACGCAAGACGCTCCGTTCTTGCAGACCAAGGACGGCCGGACCAGACTGCTCCTCACCCGACTCAAACTGTCGGCGGCCCTGCGCGGCCAGCAAAGGTTTGACGAGGCCGGCTCTCTGCTGGATGAATTGCTGGCGCAAAAGCCCCCATACATCGAGACGCTGGTCGAGAAAGCCATGCTGCTGGAGGCCGAGGCCGACTCCGGCCGCGGCAGCTACGCGCCGGCCCTCAAGCAGTGGGAAGACGTGACCAAGCGGCTGGACCGCGCCAGGCCCCGGCCGCTGCTCTACTACGATGCCTGGTATCACATGGCGCTGGTCCATTCCAAGCTCAAAGACCCGGCCAAGGCCCGCCAGACGCTCCTGGGCGTGATGCGGTTAGCGCCAAGGTCGGCGGCCCGGAGATGAAGCAAAAGTACGAGACGTTGCTCGAACGGCTCAAGAAGGGGTGAGGTAAACGCACGATGAACACTTTCCGTCCCTATTTCGGCGCGCGCCGGTCCGTCGCCGGCGGCGTGGCGGCCGTGGTGGTGATCGTCGCGTGTGCCACTGCCAGCGCCGACGATCTGGTGAGCTTGATCCCGGGAACGACATTCAAGCAGGCGATTGGCGGTCGCGTGCGCGGCCAGATCCAGTCCGAATCACCCAGCGAGGTCGTCGTGCAGCTTGGCGCCACCACGACCAACGTGCCGACTGACCAAATCCAGTCGATCCGCTATGACAGTCAGTCGCCGCAATATGCTTTGGCCGAGGCACGCGAGTCGAGCGGCCAGCTTGCCGAGGCGGCCGAGCTTTTCAAGAAAGCGGCGGCCGAGTCGGCTGGCAAGCCGTTTGCGCTCCAGCTTGCGCTTTATCGCGAGGCCGACATCTTGACCGATATGGCCCTGGTTGAGCCTGAGCGGGTCAAGGAGGCCAAAGACAAGCTGACTCGGTTCATCCAGGCTTATCCCGCCAGCCGCCACATCGCAGCCGTGCGCGAGTGCCTGGCCCGGGTCCAGTTGCAGTCGGGCGATTACACCGGCGCGCTGGCGACGATCGCCGAGCTCTCGAGGCTGCCCCGAGGCGCCGAGCGCGCCACCGTGCTTCGCACCGCCGTGCTGGCCAAGCAGGGAAAGCATGAGCAGGCCATTGGCGAGCTCGAAAAGCTGATCGCCGCTGCTCCCAAGAACTCGGCCCGGCGGCGGGCAGCTCTCCTGGCCAAGGCCGAAAGTCTCGCGGGCCTGAAGCGGTTCTCTGAGGCCGAGACGCTCTTGCGCGAAGTCATCCAGGCCAACCCCCCTGAAGACGCCTTGTCACAGGCGGCGGCGTACAACACGCTGGGCGACTGCCTCCGTGCCGCCAATCGGCCCAAGGACGCGCTCATCGCCTATTTGCACACCGACCTGCTCTACGGCAAAGACAAAGTTGAGCACCCGCGCGCGCTGCACAACATCGTTGAGATCTTCCGCCAGCTCAAGCAGGACGGGCGGGCCGACGAGTTTGCCCAGCGACTCAAGCAGGAGTACCCGCGCAGCCCGTGGAACACGAGCCAGAAGACGCCGCTGTCGGAATCGCCGGCAGGCGGCTAGGGTAGAGTCAACGCGATTGAACGCCGGCCGAACGGTTCGAGCTGGCTCGGTGCGATGCCGTCAGATGGGGCGCTGCCGGTTCGTGCGCGCCGTGTGCCCGCGGGGCGCGTCGGCCCACGCGGTGGCGCCGCTTTCGAGCGGTATGCCGAGTATCCGCTTCACTAACCGCGACAGGCCGGGCGAACGTTGTGATGCCGCCCGAGCCAGGTATGCGCGCTCGCCCGCCAGCACGTCGGCCTGATCGCGTATAGCGTGCCGGGCCCACGCCCAGCCCCGGCTTCGCTCGTGCGAGCCGGGCTCGTCGGGCGGATAACCATGCTCAGTAAGCCAGTGCCCGCACAGCCGGTCGAGAATCGCCCGCTGGCGCGGCGTTGCCGCCGTGCGCCATGCGGGGGCCGCGCTGCGCGCATGTGGTTCCAGTGCAGCAGGGTCTTCGGGTCGCAGATCTGGGCGTTGGCCGCACTGCCCAAGTCGACCCCGGCATCCGTGAGCCGCCGGCGCAGCGCTTCGGCTCGCGCCCGGTTCGATTCAGCCGAGTAGAGCTCGACGATCGAAAGAGCCTGGCTGTCGTCGATTGCGAGCCCCAGGTGGCGCGCGAGCTCGCTGACTCGGGTCGCCGGCGCAGCGATCAGGTCGTCATAGCGCTGAATGAGCACGCCGGGCTGCGCCGCCAGAACCGGTCGTTGGCCAGGACCTGGTGAATCATGCCGTGGCGCAGCAGTTCCTCGAAGGTCAGCCCGCGCTTGTGCATGAGCGAGAAGACCACATCGCGCACATCGCGATGGGCGTAGACGGCCAAAGCTCGTCCTGCCGCCAGGGCATGCGCGAAGGCGCGGTCCCCTTCGTGCGACTTGAGAACGCGCCAGCGCGCCGGCTGAGCGGCGTGAGCCCCCCTCGGCCGCGAATCGGTTCGGGCCGATATTGCGTATTGCTCGCCGGTCAAATATCCCAGTCGCTCTCCGTTGCAATGATGCTCGAGCAGATGCGCGACCACTTCGTATTGCCAGGTCGAGCAGGCCCGGTACATGCCCGCGCAGATGACGTCGCGGGTGCTGACGTTTACATCGCCTTGGTCGTGGCCGAATCCTGATCCCATTGCAGCAGACGCCTGCGCCCGCCGACCGGACCAGAGGAACGGCCAGTGTGGGTGGAAGAGCCGTGAGGCCAGGTCCGTTCTGACTTGTGGGCCGCGAGTCTCTTGGTTTTGCTGGTCCATCAGCGCGAGGCCTCCATGCCGTTTCGGCATTTTTCCCGGCGGCCCTGGCCCGGCCGCGATCTGTGCGGCTCTTAAAAACGAAGAGATACCAAGAGCGCGCGGAGGCACCTGTCTGCACCGGCGCATCCATTGGTGCGGGCAGGGCTCCTGGGAATGTTCGCGAACTTTCCGAGCCGTGTATCTAACCTGATTTGACGTTAAGCACCATAGCGAATCGACTTTTCCCCCGCCGTCGGGTACCGCGCTGCTCACGGGCTCTGCGGCCTATTGATTCGCAACAACTGGTTCTCCAAGCTCGGGCATCCCCCGACCGCTTGGTGGATGCGCTGAGCCAGGCCTGCCACGCCGGTGTCTCTTGTGCAAACCACGATGCCGCGGTGCCTCGACACGACGCGATGCAAATTGATGAAATGACGGCGGTTAAAAGTTAATACGGCCCGGTCGCACGAGATGGCAAAGGCCAGAACGCGGGAATCAGTGATGCCTTGATTGCTCAGTCCAGCTTCTTGGGTCGTCAGCACGTCATGCCCGAGCTTCCGCAGTTCTTCCACCACGGGATACGAGAAGTCCTCGTCACTGTACAGTTTGCCCATCCTTCAGGCTTCCTCGTCTTCCTTGATCGCTCGGTCGATCTCTTCGGCGTGGTCGCGGTAATACGACCAGGCGGCCGTCAGGTCGGATTCGGTCAAGTCTGGGTGATGTTGGAGGATCTGCGCATCCGACAACCCCAACCGGCGCCACGCGACCAAGCCCGACACAGTGTGCCGCGTGCTTCGAACGCATGGTTCCCCACCGCACACCTCCGAGCTCGTTTGGATCCAGCTTTCTGTGCGAATCGGAGTTGGTGGCATCGTTCTCATGACTCCGATGACAAGGTGATAGAAACGCCGATGCGCGCGAGGTCGCAAAGCCCTTCATGAAAGGTAACGCCGTTGCGAGCTCCGTGTCAAATCGGCCACGATCATGCCGGCCTTACGCCGGCCGCCGAGCCCGCGGTCGCAGACGCTCTGTACAAGAATTGCGAATCAGCCTCAAGAGATATACGTCTATGATGCTGGCGCCGGCCGTCCCGTGGTTGCGGTGCCAACGCGCGAGTCAGGGCGCTCTCCTCATGTTCCGATACGCCAGTCATTCGCTTGTGCTTCTGATGAGCGTCCTCTTTGCTTCGGCCCTGTTTGCGACACGGGCTGATGCTCAGGCTCCGCCAGCAGGCGACCACCGGCTGAGCCACACCCTGGACCGTTGGAAGCGGGGCGAGCCCGCAGCGCGCCATGATGCGCTCCAGCGACTGTGGCGGATGGGCTCGCGGGCCGCGTCGGCCGTGCCCGCACTTATCTCGGGCCTCACCGTCCCCGACCCGAAAATCCGGCGCGAAGCCGCCGGTTTTTTTGTGGGATCGGCCCCTTGGCGAAGCGGGACGTGCCTGCGTTGATTGTCGCTCTCGGTGATCCGGACGCCGGCCTTCGCACCGAAGCCACGCGAGCCCTCATGTTGATAAAGCCGGAGCCGAACGCCGTCATGCCGGCGCTTGTTGCCGCCATCCGGGCCGGGCCCGACCGGCGTTGCCCGTTTGCGGTGTATGTCCTTGGGACCTTGGGGGCGCCCGCCGTCCCTGAGCTGATCAATCTGTTGAAAAGCAACGACGATGTCGCCGTGCCGGCTGGCCGCTGTCGCTGTGAAGGCGCTTTCGCGATTGGCCCCGAAGCTCGCGCGGCGGCTGGCGCTTTGACCGATGCGATCGCCGACCCCGACCAGGAGCTGCGCGGCGATGCCATCGAGGCACTCGGCAATATCGGCCCCGATGCGGCTCCGGCCATCCCGGCGCTGGTGCGCTGCCTGGGAGACGAATCATGGCTGATCGGTGACAAGGCGGCTCAAGCCCTCGGCTGGATCGGCGCGAACGCCGTCCCGGCGCTGATGGAGCCGCTCCACAGTCGCGATCCGGAAGCCCGCCGCCGCGCGATCAAGTCTCTCGGGAACATCGGCCCCAACGCTGCCGGGGCGTTGCCTGACTTGATCCGTGCCCTGATCGACCCCGATGAAGAGATCCGCACAGCCGCTGCCGAGGCCATCGGGCTCGTCGCCACGGGCCCCGAAGCCGCCGCTGCCGCTCCCGGTCTCCTGGCTGCATTCAAGGACGCCGACCGCATCGTCCGCAAGACCGCTGCTGAAGCTCTGGGCAAGATCGGCGGCCAGGCGCGTTCGGCGCTGGGGCCGCTCCGTGAGCGACTCGGCGACACCGATCCCCAAGTCCGCCGTGCCGCTGAAGGGGCGATCAATGCCATTCGCAAGGTGAGCCCGTAACCCGTCCGAGCCGTTGAGTCGTCGGCAGATTGCCGCGCCAGCGCACACACGACACAACCATCGTGGCCGGCTCGTCGAAACGATCGCAGGCGTTGTGCGGGCCGATCGGTCTTCAGACGCCCGTCGCCATTTTTTTGCCCTTTTGATCAAATCTTGTTTAGCATGGGTAGGCCGCCCGCCCGTTTCATGGGCCCGATCGCGGGCACTCGGGCGGTCAACGGGCGGGCGGACCAAGGCTGCTGAGTTGGCGAGGGCATCTAATGGGGCGCTGCTGCGCGATTGCGGTGATGATCGGACTTGTCGGCTGGATCGGCGGCCAAGCGGGCCGCGCGGGCGGACGAGCCATCGCTGGAAAAACGCTTCGATTCGTTCATTCGGCCGTTCGTGCAGAACCATTGCCTCTCATGCCACGGCGCCAAGAAGCAAGAGTCGAAGCTGGACTTAAGTCGCGAGACTTCGGTGGCCGTGGTTGTGCAAAACCATCGAATTTGGGAGCGGGTGCGTGAGCGGCTCGAGGCCGAGGAGATGCCGCCGGAGGAAGCGCCGCGGCAGCCCCATGCACACGACCGCCGGGCGGTCATCGCCTGGATCAGCGCGGTCCTAAGGCGCGAAGCACAGCGGAACGCGGGAGATCCCGGGCCGGTGCTGGCGCGGCGACTTTCTAACGCTGAATACGACTACACCATCCACGACCTGACCGGGGTCGATCTCCGCCCAACTCGCGAGTTCCCGGTCGACCCCGCCAACGAGGCTGGCTTCGACAACTCGGGTGAATCGCTATCCATGTCGCCCGCGCTGCTCAAGAAATATCTGGCCGCGGCGCGCTGGGTCGCAGACCACCTCGTGCTCAAGCCCGACGGCTTCGAGTTTGCCCCGTACCCGGTGTTGAGCGATTCCGACCGCGACAAATTCTGTGTGGCGCGCATCGTCGCGTTTTACGAGCGGCACCGGGTCGATTACGGCGCCTACTTTCTGGCGGCGTGGCGCTATCGAAACCGCGCGGCGCTCGGCCGCCGCGATGCGGCACTCGCCGAATTCGCGGCGGATGCGCACCTCAGCCCGAAGTACCTGGCGACGATCTGGTCGGTTCTAGAAGAGCCCCAGCCGGAAGCTGGGCCGCTGGCTGTGCTGCGGGCGTGGTGGCGGAGATTGCCGGCCGCGGCCGACCAGCAAGATGCCGCGCGGCGTGATTGCGCAGAATTCGGCGAGCTCGTCACGAAGTGGCGGCAGGAACTGGTGCCGCGCGTCGCCACCTTGCGGGCACCGGGGGTCTCCCCGGGCAGTCAGCCACTCGTGCTTTGGTGGAACCGCCAGATCGCCGCCCAGCGCACGCGGTATTCGGCTAGCGGTGTTGCCCTCGGCAGTCGTCGGTTCGAGCATAAGCTGACCAAGCGCGACGGCGGCACGATTCTCCGTTTCGCCGCCGCCGCTGCCGTCGGTGACGGGGCCGATCGCGGTTACGTGATCTGGAAAGAGCCGATGTTCCGGCGCGGCGGCGGAACACGGCCGCGCAAGGACTCAAAAGCCCAGGAGTCGCGGTTGTCGCTGCGGTCGGTCCTTGAAAAGCACGCGCCAGCCGAAGCGGCGCGGCTGCAGTTCGGCCGGCATCCGCTGGGACACGCGATTGACGCCGACAGCTTTGCCATGCAGATTTCTGCCGACATCAGACTGACCATTCCCGCCACCGCGCTCTTCCCCAATCGCGACGACGCGTGGACGTTCATCACCGAGGGTTCAATCGATCGCGACCACTTCGGCGGCGGGGCGCTAGAGATCGTGTGCACGGGGGACGCCGCGGCGGGGAAATCCGCACGCGACCTCGCTGATCCGCGAGTTGTGTGTCTCGCCGGCGACCCGGCGATCGCGCGGTTCGAGGCCGCGTTCTCGGTTTTTTGCAAGGCGTTTCCCGATGCGTTTGCCGTGTCGGAGCGCGGGCCTTACTTCGACCCCGAAGGTGGCGGCAAGGGCCGGCTGCTCACCGCCGGGTTTCACTTGATGCAAGGCTTCTTCCGCGATGATGCGCCGCTTTACGATCTCGTGCTCGACGACGCCGGCAAACGCGAGATCGATCTCCTGTGGCGGGAGCTCGATTTCGTCACGCTGGCGCCTTGCGCAATATCATGATTTCATCTTTTTCGAGCGCGCCGAGCCGCCGAGATTCATGCGGCCCGCCGAGTTTGACTTCGCACGAGCCGAAGACAAAGACTGTACCTCCGAGACCAAGATCAAGCGGCTGCGCGAGCTCTATCTCGACAAGGTGAAGAAAAACGGCGCGACCCCGGCGGCCGTCGCGGCCATCGAGAGGTATTTCACCGACATGTCCGCTGCGATTCGCACGGTCGAGCAAACCCGCGCCGCCGCGGAGCCGGGCCAGCTTGATGCGCTCAAGGCGTTTGCAACGCGCGCTTACCGCCGGCCGCTCTCGAGCACCGAGAGCGGCGAGCTGATCGCGTTCTATCGCGACTTGCGGCAGAAAGACGGGTTGAGCAACGAAGACGCCATGCGCGACTCGGTGGCCAGCGTGCTGGTGTCGCCGTATTTTTGTTACCGCATCGATCCGGCCGAACCGGGGCCCGCGACGGCGACCGCTGGCCGATTACGCACTGGCCAGCCGGCTGAGCTACTTCCTCTGGTCGAGCATGCCCGACGCCGAGCTGCTCTCTCATGCGGCCGCCGGCGACCTGCACAAACCAAATGTCATCGTCGCACAAACGCGGCGCATGCTCCGCGATCTTCGCGTGAGCCGGCTCGCCACCGAGTTCGGCGGCCAGCTGGCTGGGCGTGCGCCGATTCGAGGAGCACAACAGCGTCGACCGGGGGCGCTTTCCCGGGTTCACGGCCGAGCTGCGCGAGGCCATGTACCAGGAGCCGATTCGATTCCTGGCCGACGCCATCAGCCAGAATCGGTCGGTGCTCGATCTCGTCCAGGCCGATTACACGTTCGTCAATCCCGTGCTGGCCAGGCACTACGGGATGCGGGCCTCGAGCGTCGCGCCGGAAGAGTGGGTTCGGACCGATCACGCGGGTCAGCATGGCCGTGGCGGTCTGCTGGCGATGGCGGTCTTTCTCACAGCCAACTCGCCGGGGCTGCGTACCAGCCCTGTGAAGCGTGGGCATTGGGTCGTGCGGCGCGTGCTGGGCGAGGTGATTCCCGCCCCGCCGCCCACGGTGCCGCAGCTTCCGGAGGATGAGGCCAGAACGGGCGAGACATCGCTGCCCCGCCTGTTGGCCCGACACCGCACGGACCCGAACTGCGCCGGTTGCCACCAGCGATTTGACTCGATCGGGCTGGCTTTCGAGGGCTACGGCCCGGTCGGCGAACGGCGCGACCATGACCTCGGCGGCCGGCCCGTCGAGGCCAAGGCCGCGTTTCCCGACGGCACGGAACGCGACGGATTCGAAGGCCTGCGCCGCTATCTCGCCGAGCGCAGGCAGGATGACTTCGTCGATAACCTCTGCCGCAAGTTGCTGGCGTACGGCCTGGGCCGCGGGCTGTTGCTGTCGGATGAGTCGACTGTCAGGGCGATGCGTGATAGACTCAAGGGTGACGGCCAGCGCTTTGGCGGTCTCTTCGAGACGATCGTGACCAGCCCGCAGTTTCTGAGCAAGCGCGGCCGCGACGACCTGCGCGAGTGACGCGCCGTGGTGGGAGTGGACTGATGCCTGCCGACAGTGGAGCAATCAACCGGCGCACGGTGCTTCGTGGCGCCGGCGTGGCGATGGCGCTGCCGTGGCTCGAGTCGATGCCGGTCTGGGGCGACGAGCCAGGGTCGCGATCGTTCCCCAACCGTTTCGCGGCGCTGTTCATGGGCAACGGCATCAGCCCGAGCTACTGGTGGGCGCAGGGGCACGGGCCAGGCGATGGAGCTCAGCAAGACGCTCGAGCCGCTCGAAGCGCTCAAGACCAAGCTCAACGTCGTGTCGGGCCTCTATCAACAAGAACGCCACCGGAGTCGGAATTCATCCCGGCCAGACCGGAAATATCCTGTCGGGGGCGGCCCTCCAGAAGGGAGCCGTGCTGCGCGGCGGCATCAGCATGGACCAGGTGCTCGCCAACCACCTGGGCGAGGCGACGCCGCAGCCCAGCCTGGTCTTGGGCTGCGAGCAGCCGATCACCGGCTATCATGAGACGAATTTCTCGATGGCGTATAGCTCGCACATCTCGTGGCACGACGCGACTTCACCGGTTCCGATGGAGGTCTATCCCTCGCTGGCCTTCGACAGCCTGTTCGACAATCAGGGGAGCAAGCGGGCGCAGAGCATCCTCGACCGCGTCATGGAGCACGCCGTGGCGCTCAAGCGCGCAGGTCGAGCCATGCCGATCGGGCGAAGCTCGACGAGTACCTGACGAGCGTGCGCGAAGTCGAGAACGCGGGTGACGCGAACCCGAGCCTTGCAGGATCGGGCCTTCGACCGCGCCAGTGCCCGCGGCCGACCGGCCTGGGCGATGGACCGGCCCGACAACGGACTGCCCGAAGACATCCGCGAGCACATGCGGCTGATGTGCGACATCATCGCGCTGGCATTCCAGACCGACAAGACCAGGGTCGCCACCTTGTTGCTTTGCCGCGATCTCTCGGGGCTCTTTTATCCGTTCCTCGACGTGCGCACCGCCCACCATCCCAGCTCGCACGAAGACTGGTCCGACGCCTACGAGCGGGTCTCGCGGTATTACGTCAGCCAGTTGGCCTACCTGGCCGCCAAGCTCGATGCGATGCCCGAGGGAGATCATTCGGTGCTGGATCACTCGTGCATCATGTTCGTCTCGAACATGTGGTCGGGAAGCAAGCACGATTCGACCAAGTTGCCGCTGCTCTTGGCCGGCGGGCTGGGCGGCTCGCTCGAGACCGGCCGGGTGCTCGATTATTCAAAAAGCGGCGACGACAACCGCAAGCTTTGCAGCCTGTATCTCTCCCTTCTCGATCGCATGGGTGCCAAGCTCGATCGCTTTGGCGACGCCGCCACGCGGCTGCCTGGGCTTTGATCCACTCATGGCTCACAAATCGAGCTCCCGCAGGTCGGGCTCGCGCCGCCAACGAGGTCTCCTCGATAACGAGATCATGAGCATCCCCGCCAGCCAGAGCACGAAGCCCAGGCCCACGGCGAGCCAGGCGACCGGCACGCTTTCGCCGCCGGGCATTTCCACGCGGGTCATCTTGCCGCCGGTGGCGCCCGTGTAGACGCCCCAGACGCCGAGCATCTCGAGCAAGAGGCCGACGATCCGCAGGACGTGGCCGAGGAGTTTCGTCATTTAGGGCGCAGACATTCAAACCTGAGGAAGCTCGTATCCCTTGCGCGGCTCGCGACTCAAGAGGGCGTTGGCCTCGGGATCGTTCTTGAATGTTTCGTTCTCGGCGTCCCACTCGAGCTTGCGGCCCAGCTTGTAGGCGATGTTGCCCAGGTGGCAGGTATTGGTGGAGCGGTGGGCGATCTCGATGTCGCTGGTCGGCGCGCTGCGCGACTTCACGCAATCGAGGAAGTTGCGCACATGAGCGTCCTGGCCGTCGTTGCCGCCCTTGAATTCATCGCGTTTGAGGTCGATCTTGCGCGATCGGCCGCTCGCCGTGGACGAGCTTGATGCCGTAGGGAAGGACGATCGTGTCGGGAATGACCTCGAAGCCGCTGCGGTCGAGCAGCAGGCTGCCGTCGGTACCGCAGAAGAGGATGCCGTAGTCGTGGCCGTTGAACTTCAGACCGTTGCCCTTGCGCATCGAGTAGGTGAGCGTGCAGCCCGGGGAACTCGTAAACGACCTGCATGGTGTCGGGGGTGTCGCGGTCGTCGTCGGTGGTGAAGATGCCGCCGGTGGTCGAGACCGTCTGCGGGCCCTTGGCATCGAGTGCCCAGAGCACGATGTCGTTCAGGTGCACGCCCCAGTCGCTCATCATGCCGCCGGCATAGTCGAAGAACCAGCGGAACAGGAGGTGGAACCGGTTGGGGTTGAACGCGCGCTCGGGCGCGGGCCCGAGCCAGCGCTCGTAGTCGACGTACGACGGCGCCTCGCCGTCGGGGTACTTGCCCATGCCGATCGGGCTGATGTTCTCGAAGTTCCAGGTCTGGACCCAGAAGACCTTGCCGAGCTTGCCCGAGCGGACGATCTCGACGGCCTTCTGAAAGTGGGTCGACGACCGCTGCTGGGTGCCGACGGCCATGATCTTGTTGGTCTTCCGGGCCGCCCGCGATCATCGCCTGTGCCCTCGGCGACGTTGTGGGCGACCGGCTTTTCGACGTAGACGTCCTTGCCGGCCAGCACGGCCTGGATCGCCGGCAGGGCATGCCAGTGGTCGGGCGTGGCAATGATCACCGCGTCCAGGTCCTTGCGGTCGAGCATGCGCCCGATAGTCACGGGCGGTGTCGGGGGTGTTGCCCTTTTCTTTCTTGATGCGTTCGGCCGTCTCGCCGGCGTGGTGATCGTCGACGTCGGCGATGGCGATGATCTCGACATCGGCCTGTTTGAGGAAGGAATCGAGGAGCTGACCGCCCCGGCTGCCGGCGCCGATCAAGCCCAGCCGGATCCGGTCGCTGGCCGCTGGCGTCGCAGCCAACGCCGGGGCCCCCGCCAGCGCGACTCGCACCGGCCGAAAGCCCTACCGCCTCAACAAAACCGCGCCGCGTGATTCGGTCAGTCGCCATCGCTCACCACCTTTTCAATGCCGCCGTCGGGTGCTCTTCGCGAACGGAGCCTCTGCGCGAGGCCAACACGGTTGATCGTAACTCGCGGCGACGGCGATCGCCAGGGGTCACGCGGGATGTGTCGGCCCCGTATCATTCTGTTGACGGTGCGCACGCTGGGGAGTACCGTGGCGCTGTAGCGCGTACCCGTGAGTGTCTTCAAGGGGCTTGTGGATCTCTGGATCGGCGAGGCGAGGTGGTGCCATGGGATCTAAGATTGTCGCCTATGCTGGTTTCTTGTCGCGGCTTGTGGCCGCCACCGTGTGCGTAGGCGCGTGCACGTGCGCTGCGCGCAGGGGCCATCGACCTCGGCCAAGATCGAGGCCATTGCCGCTCGAGCTGACAATGCCCGAACGCTACCAGCTCGCCGAGGCGCTCGAGCCGATCCGGCGCGTCACCTTGATCGCGCCGGCCGACGGACAGATCCGCAGCATGGAGGCACGCTTGGGCGCCACCGTGCAGGAATCGCACGAAGTGGCCCAGCTCGACCGCACCGAGGCGTCGGTCCGGCTCAAGGTTGCCACGGCCGAGGTCAAAGAAAAAGAGGCCCTGGTGAAAAGCGGTGCGCCTCCAAAAGACGTCCACCAGGCGCAGCTCGACGCGGCAGAGGGCGCGGCTCGAGCTGGCGCGGATGGAGCTCGATCGCTGCACCTTGCGCGCGCCTTTACCGGTCGAATCACGTCGCTGCCGGTGTGCACGGGCCAATATGTGCTCAAGGGAACCATCATCGCCGAGCTGGCCGACATCTCCAGCTTGAAGACGCTCGAGGCCGTCGACCGGCGTCATGTCACCCCTGGCTCGACGCTCACCGTGAAGATCGAAGAACAGGAAGTCACCGGCAAGGTGCAGGCGGTCGTTCCCTTGCCCGAGTCGTATGCGGTGCTGCGCGAGCTGGCGACGCCGTTTGCCGCCGCCTGGATCATCGTGCCCAACCCAAAGAGGGACCTCGAGCCAGGGCTGCGAATTCGCTCGACAGCGGTGCCCTCGGCGCCGATTGCGGCCGTCGCCAAGCGGGCGATCAAGCATGAAGAAGGGCGAAGTGGTGGTTCGTCGATGATTCAGGTCATCCGCAACGACTTCGTCGTGAATGTGCCTGTGCAGATCTTGGGCGATGTGGGTCCCGAGCGCGTGCAGATCACCGGCCGGCTGCGCCCCGCCGACGCGCTCGATTCTTTCGACTTCGGTCCCTCTGCTGCCGGGGACGTTCGTTCGGTTCGGTGATGGTGCTGCGCCGCGGTCGACCGACGGAACCGCCGCCAACCCGGCGGCGGGCGGCTTCGACGCCGGGATCGTCAACCCGAGCGCTACGGGCGGTCGCGCGGACCCAGTCCGACCCGCCGCGGCGTAGTCCCGGGCGCCCTCCATCCCAGCCGACCCGAGGTAGCTCGGACGCGCCTTCTAGACGCGCCGCTTGCGGCCAATACAATAAGCGTCCACGGCGCGCGAATGCATCACGAACCGGGCGAGCCACGCCGTGGCGGCGGCTCCGGCCGCTTCGCGTGCCGGCGTGATCGCACCGCCCGTGCCAAACGCGTCGACCACGCGGAGTCGGCGCCCGAGAGCACCGCGACGAGCGGCCAGGCCGGCGCCCCTCTTCCAGAAACTCACTTGCAGAGGCTACTCGAATGGTCAATTACATCTCCGGACTGATTTTCGTGGTGCTCGCTCTGCTGGGACTGGCGATCTCGGTCGCCGTCGGGCAGGCGAACCAGGCCATGGGCGTCTTGATCGGCCTGGCGTGGCTGTTCATCGACGTCGTGATCTCGTCGTGCGATGCGCCTGGCCGCCCAATGGCAGAAGGCGGTCGTGTTCCGCCTGGGCAAGTTTCACGCGGTCAAAGGGCCCGGGCTCTTCATGATCATTCCGCTTGTCGACCAGCTCCGCATGGTCGATACCCGCGTGCTGGCGGTCAGTATTCCCAAGCAGCAGGTCATCACCCGCGACAACGTACCGGTGACGATCGACGCGGTGCTGTTCTTTCGGGTGGACAACGCCTGCCGAAGCGATCATCATGGTTCAAGATTATCGTTACATGATCGCACAGTACTCTCAGACCTCGCTCCGCGACGTGATCGGCCAGATGACGCTCGACCAGCTCTTGACCGAGCGCGAAGAGATCGCCAAGGCGATCGAGCGGCACGTCGAAAACGATACCAAAGGCTGGGGCGTCGAGGTGACGGGCCTGCGCATTCAAGACATCGACATGCCCGAGGAGCTCAAGAAGATGATGTCGCGGCAGGCCTCGGCCGAGCGCGAAAAGCGCGCGACGATCACCAAGGCCGAGGGCGACAAGGAGGCCGCGGTCAACCTGGCCCTGGCCGCCAAGACCATGGCCGAGAGCCCGGGCGCGATGCAGCTTCGCACGTTGCAAACGATCGACGGCCTGGGGCCCACCGCGTCGAACACGGTCGTGCTCGCCGTGCCGGTCGAAGTGCTCGACAGCCTGGCGTCTTTCCAGAACGCCTTTCGCTCGGGCCGCTCGTCTGACCGGCCGTCGTCGCCCGGCGCGTGATGGACTTCCGGAATATTGCGGGTAGAATCGCCGGTTCCTGGCGTTGCTCGTGCGGGCCGGCTGGTTCGGCCCGCAAGCGGCTGCCTGCCGATCGGAGCACGATCGATGATCGTCGGAGTCCCTCGCGAGAGCTACCCGGGCGAGCGGCGCGTGGCCCTGGTTCCCGGCGGTGATTCCCGCTCTGACGAAAGCCGGCTTCGAGGTCGTCGTGGAAGCCGGGGCGGGCCACGAGGCCGCCTTTCCGGACGCGCGAATACATCGCGAAGGGCGCCAAGATCGTTGCCGGATCGCGCCGAGGTCTTCCAGGCCGCCGACATCATCGTCCAGGTGCTCTGTCATGGCTCGAACGACGTCACCGGCGCCGACGATCTGCCGCTTCTGCGCCCCGAGCAGGTGCTGGTCGGGTTCTTGCGGCCGCTGGGATCGATCGAGACGATCCGCGAGGTCGCGGACCGGGGAGTCACGTCGTTTTCCGTCGAGCTCATGCCGCGGACGACCCGGGCGCAGAGCATGGACGCGCTCTCGTCGATGGCGACGATCGCCGGTTACAAGGCCGTCGTCATCGCGGCCGACAGGCTGCCGCGGATCTTTCCCATGCTGACCACGGCGGCGGGCACGATCACGCCGGCGCGGGTGCTGGTGATCGGCGCCGGCGTGGCCGGCCTGCAGGCGATCGCGACGGCGCGGCGGCTGGGCGGCCGTCGCCTCGGCGTACGACCTGCGGCCGGCCTCCAAGGAGCAGGTCCAGAGCCTGGGCGGCCGCTTCGTCGAGCTGCCCGTCGAGGCCAAGGACGCCCAGGACGCCCGCGGTTACGCCCGCGCGCAGGACGACATCGTTCTACGAGCGCCAGCGCGAGTTGCTGGGCCAGGTCGTCGCCGAGAGCGACGTCGTCATCACGGCCGCCGTGATCCCCGGCAAGAAATCGCCCGTGCTGGTGACCGAAGACATGGTCGCGCAGGATGGCGCCCGGCTCGGTGATCGTCGACCTGGCCGCCGAGCGCGGCGGCAACTGCGAGCTGACCCGGCCCGGCGAGCTGATCGTCGTCAAGCACGGCGTCACGATCGTCGGCTGGCTCAACCTGGCCAGCACCGTCCCCTACCACGCCAGCCAGATGTACGCGCGCAACGTGACCGCGTTCTTGCTCCATCTCGTCAAGGACGGCAAGCTGCGAATGGACCTGAGCGACGAGATCATCCGCGAGACGCTGTTGACGCAGGGGGGCGAGGTCGTGAATGCCCGGGTGCGCGAGTTCTTCTCGCTGCCGCCGCTTGCCGGCGCGACTACCAAGGAGTACCGCCATGCAGCTCGATCTGATCACCAGCCTTTATGTGTTCATGCTGGCGGCATTCATCGGCTTTGAGGTGATCCGGCGCGTCTCGCCGCTTGCTGCACACGCCGCTGATGTCGCTGACCAACGCGCTCGACGCGATCGCCGTCGTCGGCGCGATCATCCTGGCCGGCGAGCAGCAAGAGCACGCTGGCGACCGTGTTCGGCACGATCGCGATCGTCGCCGCCACCAGCAACGTCGTGGGCGGATTCATGATCACCGACCGGATGCTCAAGATGTTCAAGGCGAGCGGCCCCAAGAAACCATGAAGCACGATGATCTCGACACGAACACTTGATCGAAATCGCGTACCTGATCGCGACGGCCCTTTTCGTGCTCTCGCTGAAGTGGATGAGCTCGCCGAGCGACGGCGCGGCGGGGCGTGCGGGCCGGCGAGCTGGGGATGCTGCTGGCGATCGTCGGCACGCTCTTGCACCACGGCATCGTCGACTACAAGTGGATCGCCGTCGCGCTGGTGCTGGGCTCGATCATCGGGGCGGCGCTGGGCCGCGTGCAGATGACGGCCGTGCCGCAGCGGACCGCGCTTGTCCCACGCCTTCGGCGCGCTTTGCGTCACGCTGGTCGGCACCGCCGAATATTACCTGCAAGCGCCCGACGTGCCGCCGTTCATGATGGCGGTGCTGTCGGCCGAGGTCATCCTGGGCTCGCTCACGTTCACCGGCAGCCTGATGGCCGCCGGCAAGCTCCAGGAGATCTTGCCGCAGCGGCCGATCACCTACAAGGGGCAGAACTATCGTCAATCTCTCGCTCCTGGCGATCTCCGTCGGCGTCGCCGTCTTCATGGTCTTTCATCCCGAGCAGACCGAGCTCTTTCACGTCCTGCTGGTCGATTCCGCATGCTCTTCGGCGTGCTGATGATCATCCCGATCGGCGGCGCCGACATGCCGACGGTGATCTCGCTGCTCAATTCCTACGCCGGGCTTTCGGCCGCGGCGATGGGGTTCGTGCTCGACAACAAGCTGCTTGATCGTCGCCGGAGCGCTCGACGGGGCGTCGGGCTTCATCCTGTCGGTGAACATGTCGAAGGCGATGAATCGGTCGTTCACCAACGTTCTCTTCGGGGCGTTCGGCCAGGAGCAGGCCAAGGCCGCGGCCGGCCAGGAGGCCAGGCCGGTCAAGAGCGCGACGGCCGAGGAGGCCGCGGTGATCCTGGCCGCGGCCAACAAGGTGGTCATCGTGCCGGGCTACGGCATGGCGGTCGCGCAGGCGCAGCACAAGGTGCGCGAGCTCTACGACGCGCTCACCAAGCGCGGCGTCGACGTCAAGTTCGGCATCCATCCGGTCGCCGGACGAATGCCCGGCCACATGAACGTGCTCCTGGCCGAGGCCGACATCCCCTACGACAAGATGCTCGACATGGACGAGATCAACGGCGACTTTCCCCAGACCGACGTCGCGCTGGTGATCGGCGCCAACGACGTGACCAACCCCGCCGCGCGCAACGACCCGTCGAGCCCGATCTACGGCATGCCGATCCTCGACGTCGACAAGGCCCGCACCGTGATGGTGATCAAGCGCGGGATGAGCCCGGGCTTCGCCGGCATCGACAACCCGCTCTACTACCTCGACAAGACCCTGATGCTCTTCGGCGACGCCCGCTCGTTCGTCGGCGACATCGTGCGCGAGCTGGGCGGCGGCCATGGGGCGTGAGCCAATCGGCTCATTTCAGTTTTGCCTGCCTCTCGAGTGCTTGCTTGGCCACCTTTGTCGGTTGTGCGTCGGCGTGGCCGGTGGCCACGTTTTTGATGATCGCAGCCGCCTCAGGCGTTCCGATGTGCTCGAGCAGCACGATTGCGCGTATCGCCCGCGTCCATTTCTTTTTGTAATTCCCCCAGTGCGTGAGGTTAAGTCGTGAAACCTTGTGCTCAGCCCACCACGAGCCGAAGTTCTCCGCAAAGAAGTTGAATCCTTCGCCCCCGACCGCCCGCAGTTGAACGTTCTTGCCTGCCAGTGCCCCGGCTTCACGGCCGCTCAACACTTCGACCATGCGCTCGCGAGCCGGCGTCTCGGTCACGCGTTCCATCAGCTCTTGGAGGTCGATCGCCAACCGCGGGTCAAAGTATTCGAGCTCTTCGAACGCCGACTTCCAGACCTTTTCGCTGGCGTTGCCGAGTTTGAGCAACAGTGCCTTCACGCGGACGGAATCGATCGAGAGTGGCTTCAGCTTTTCCTTGAGGAAGGACGTCGCCTGTGCCGGCCGATCGGCAAGATTCAGGAGGGCACGCGTTGCTTCGAGCTCGTCTTTTTCGAGGTCGACCCACCAAGCCTCCAGCTCCTTTCCGCCCGCCGGTTTGACGCCGTCGGCGGCAGTTGCCACGCCGGCCAGCACCGCGAGTGCCGATGTCGCAACTGCGCACCCGGACGAACCACAAACCGCGAAGCCTCCGTTTGCCGTTAGACATGATTTTTTGCTTCTCCTACGTGCGCACAGACGACGCCGTTTTTCGTGAGCTCCACGACCGCCAATGACAAGTGTCATGCTAATACGCGTCCCGGGGACGGTAAAGGGAGACGCGACGGGGCAGAATCAGCGCAGCGCGGGTATGGCCCGCGGCTTGACGGTTAGCGGTGCTTGCTGTCCGGGTTCGAATCTCGAGCGCTAAGGGTAACCGGCACGAACTCGTAGATCGCGAAGCGCTCGATTCGCGGTTTCAAGGGGGAAATGCTCATGTCCACGACGATCTCACGCCGCTGCGTCAAGTGGTAGCGTTTTTCCATGGCGGCCAGCCACTCAGCCGTGCGGCCGTCGGCCGGGCCTGGAAACGGCTCGACGCAGCGCAGAGGGTGGTTCGCAGACACCACACTTAAGTCTGGCTGCCCAATCTGGCGCCGGTGTTGCGAGTAGATCAACTGGTTACAAAGATAGACCGCTGTGTTGAGGTTGGAGCAATTCCACTCGCCGATGCCAGCGTCCCAGCGCAAGCACAGCGGCTCGGCGCCGCACTCTAACTCCGGCCAGAAGCGGCGGGCGAACTCGCGGGCGCGCTGAGCGTGGATCGAACGATAGGGATGGAACGAATCAACGGCGATAGGCGCGAGACCGATGCCAACGAGAGCAAACAGGCTGACCCGTACGGCTCGCGCGCGCGGCGCAGGTTGCGCACGATCGCCAAGAGTGCCGCAGCGCCGATCCCGGTAAGCAAACAGATGCTCGGGACGAGGTACTGCATCACCCGCGCTGGCGAGCCGTCGGCGACGCCGCCATAGGGATAGCGCCTGATTGCCGCAGCGGCCAGCCCCATCGCAAACGGCCCGAGGCAAGCGAGCAGAACGGTCCGCCGGCGCTCTAGCCAGAGCATCAGCG
Source organism: uncultured Isosphaeraceae bacterium (assembly GCA_963830625.1). Taxonomy (GTDB): domain Bacteria; phylum Planctomycetota; class Planctomycetia; order Isosphaerales; family Isosphaeraceae; genus CAWHMZ01. Next base: position 296,683 of record CAWHMZ010000027.1, read on the forward strand.
CCCCCACCGCGAAGAGCAACAAGGTCAGGCTGCTCAATCCTCCTTCGCCACCGCAGGGATAGGCAAACATGCTTCCGGTATGAGCGATAAAGAACCACCGGCAAAACGCCCACAGGTCGCCAAGCGGCGGAAACGCCGCGACCCATTGCGTCTGCATGGTCGTGAGCGTCGCGGCCGCCTGCGATCGCGTGAAAACGGCGTAAAGGGTCAGGAATGCTCCGGCCGTATTCGCAAGGAATACGAGGTACGCAATCGAGACGGGGCGATGCCTGGTTTTGGCAACCGCGGGAGCCAGCGCAAGCGCAACTCCGCCCGCGACGAAAATCGCCGGGTGCGAGAGCGCGATCAACGCGGGCGAGACAACCGCGAGGACCCACATCCAGCGAGCTTGGCTCGGGCCTCGCCACCACTCGATCGCCGCGGCCAGCACGATCAGGGCCGCCAGCAGGTCAGAGGCGTATGGCTTGACGTCGGCGGCATGGCGGATCGGGTGATACGAGACCGCGAAAATCGCAACCGCCAGCAGCAAGGGCACGCCGCGCACGATGCGACCGGCCACGTGGCGAAAAAGCACAACGCTGACGGTCCCGCAGAGCAGGGGAAACAGGCGGAGCGTCCACTCGCTAAAGCCCAGAAGCTTCACCACCGACAACTCCGCCCAGAGGAACAATACCGGGCAGACCTGGCTGTAGTCGAGCGGCCGGAGCAAGTCGAAATAACCGCGCTTGATGAAATTGACCGAGAGAAACGCCTCGTCCCACCAGAGCGGATAGTGCATGCCCCAGCGAGTGATCCGCAACGTCACGCCCAGGATGACGAAGGCCCAGGTGGCGAGCTTCAGATTAAGGTCGGCCGTTATTGTCTGGCGCAGCGGCGTTTCGAGCGCGATCGTTGAGGGACGAGCCGTTCGCGTCCGTAAGATCAGGGACATGCCTGTGCCGTACTCCACGGACTCTGAGACGCACGAAACGCGCATTGCCGCGGGGCCGGAGATCGTAGCTGGCAGAGGTGAAGCGAGCAAGTTCAAATGATTCTGACAGCCCGGCGAACCTGGTTCATGAGTCGCGGCGCGTTCCGAGCCAATCAAACGCCAGAGCCCGTAATAACAACGAGAGGAGCGCACCGCCGGCAGCGGTTTCGAACCGGCGTGTGGCCAGAGAGAATGCGACGGTGACTGCGAATAATCCAGCCAGGACGGCGGCGAGCACACCAAAAACGCGATGAAACCAGGAACGGCGACGGCTCCACTGCATCACGGCGCTTGCGGTCGCCGTCGATTGCTCAAGACTGAATGCAGCCCCTGTTTCCTGGGTCGTGAGGGAGCGTCTCTGTAGCCAGTAGTTCCAGATCGCCACCGGGACGACCAGTATCCCACCGTGCGCGAGCAATCCCCAAGTGAGGTTGAACCGGAGCAGCCGGCCGAGCAATTCCCTGGCGTCGTCCAAGGGGAGAAAGACCCGGTGTTCGGTTTCCGTGCCCCAAGCGAAGAACCCTTGATAGGTGTGGTACACGAGAAAAACGTCGCCCGGGGCCAAGGAAGTGTGGATCTGCAGGCCAGCGTAAGCCCGCTCAAGCGATCGCGAACCGAGTCGTTCGTATTTACGAAGGAGCATGAGAGCGAGCGCAGCCAGGACACCCAGGCAAGCGAGTGCGCCTGCCGCGACCGCCAGCACCCTAACTGAGGAAAGCTGCTGGTTTGCAAACACCAGTGAACACGCCGCCATCGGGGTCATGGTTCGTTCCCAGGTTCCTCTTCGAGACTCACCGCGCCCTCGTGCCGGTATGGTGGCGGGCCTTGAGCCCCGACCACAGCGATCGGCCGTGCTCACCGAGCTGGCGAAAGAGGCGCCGGACCTTCGACTGGCCCGCGACTTCGTGAAGCTGCCGGATCAGCGCACCGCGCTCCGCACGCAAGACGAGCGGGGCGAGCGCAGGCAAGATTTGCTCGACGACCGGCGACGCCGACTCGCCAGACAGGCCCACGGCGACGTACTCGTTGAAAGACAGCGGCAAAGCAGCGCGCAGCGAATCAACCGACGTGCGAACGGCCTCGTCGCGCGACCCCAGGCCCGGTGCCCCCACGTGTTCGGGCACCGAGGCCGGCGCCGGCGCCCTTGTGAATTCGGGCCGGTCGACGCCGGTGATCACGACGAGCGCCGGCGGGACTTCGCGATGCGGATGTTCCCGAAACCAGTGTTCCCAGTCCTTGGCAAAGGCGATGTCGGCGGCGTGGTCTTGCCGGCAGCCGTCGACGACGAGAACGAGCAGGTCGCACTCGACCGACGCAGCAACAGCGGCCTCGTGCAGGTGGCGTTCGTGCCGCGACTGGGCGGCCGTCGACGCCGGGTAATCGGGGGCCTCGACCCACCGCGCCTGCACAAGCCGTTCGAGCAAGTCCGGGCTCGAGACCCAGCGGTACGGCGCGGCGCCTTGAGCAGGCTCGGATCGCCCGAGCACGCCTGGCCGATCATGGCGATCAAGCGCGATTTGCCCGCGCCGCCGGCTCCCGCCACGGCGATCGTGAGCGGCTTGATCTCGCCAGCCGGGCCGCCGGGCAGCGCGGCTGCCGGCCGCCGCGTCAGCCGCCGGTATTGATGCGCGCCGATCGCCAGCCGCCCGCTCAAGAGCTCGATCAGGTGCATTCCCAGCCGGTTGACGTAGGCCTGGTAAAACCAGCGCAGCACGTTTTGCTGCATCGATTTCCATGCCGGCTTGACGATCCATTCGCGAGTGCCCAGCCGTGCCAGCCCGCTCACCGGGTTCAGGAACGGCATGAGATAGGCGTAGAGGTCGTTGGCCCGGTTGATATAGCCGGCGACCTGGACGGCCTTCCGCCAGTGGGAGAGCGAGATCAGGTCGCCGCCGGGGATCTGGCGGCACAGGCCCGACAGGTCTTCGGCGGCCAGCTCGAGCGCGGTCAAGAGCTCGACGAGCGGCACGTCGTCGAGCGGGTTGGCGGCCAGCGGATGATAGTGGGCGGCCAGGCGGCGAAAGAGCCGCCGGCCGGTCTCGATATAGACGTCGGCACCCAGCAGAACGTCGAAGGCGAGTGTCTCTCCCTGGTCGGCCTCTTCCTGCACGAGCTTCCAGGCGTCGCGGTCGAGCGGCGAGAACGTCTGGGGCGAGTCCCAGTCGAGCGGCGGCAAGAGCGGGCCGCTCGGTCTTGGTCCAGCGCGCGGCCAGGATCGAGAACACGACGCCCGCGATGACCCAGAGCACCGCCGCGACCGTGCAGGCGACCCAGCCGCGCTCCCACAGCCAGAGCATGCCCGAGGCCGACGTAGACCAGCGACGGCCCGACCAGGAGCAGAACCAGGACCCCGATCGCCATTGCCGCTGAGCAGGCTCGCCACGAGTGTCTCCACGAACTCGCCGCGCATCGACCGAATATGCCCTCAAGTCCGAAGCTTGGCCTGATACCTGGTCTCACACGCGCCGACCACCGACTTCACCGCCCGCTCGACTTCTTCGCCGGTCAAGCGTCCGCTCCGGGTGGCGGAAGGTCATGCTGAAATGGACGCTCTGTTCGGTCGTCGGCGATGTTTCCACCGCGGAACGTGTCGAGGTACTCGACCGATTCCAGGGTCGGCCCGGCGGCCTCGACCACGGTCTGCGCACAGCTCGCACCACGGCAAAGCCCGCGCGACCACCAGCGAGAGGTCGCGGACCACGGCCGGGAACGGCGGCAGCGGATGGTGCTGCGCCACCAGCTTGGCCCGATCTAATAGGACGTCGAACTCGAGCTCGGCCGCCGCGCAGGCTTGCCTGGAGCTCGAAGATCTTGAGCTGGTCCGGGTCGATCTCGCCCAGGTAGCCCAGGTGAGTCTCACCCAGCGAGCAGCTCGGCGGACCGACCCGGCGCAAAGAGCGGAATCTCGACCGGACGCGCCACCAGCGGCTCCGGCACGTGCAAGCCCTCGAGCAGGCGCTTCGACGATTCCCTTCAAGCCCCGGAAGTCGCGCCCGGAGACCAGCGCCAGCCGGGTCGGCTCGTCGGGCAGCACCTGGCCTGGGCGCGGCAGGTAGACGTTGGCGATCTCGAACAGCTCGGCGTCGAACTGACCGTGCGCTTCGTTGTGCCAGCGCACGGCGAGCAGGCTGGGGATCAGGCTCTGTCGGAGGGCCGATCTCGCGCTTGCGGCTGGAGTGGTCGACCCGCAACGGCGGCTGAGCGCCGGACCGGGCGCGACCGGTGCCGCCAGGCGGTCGTCGACCAGGCTGAACGTGACGGCCTCGTCGAAGCCGGCGCCGGTCAAGAGCTCGCGAACCGCCGACTCGACCCGCTCGCGCTTGCCGCGCGGCGCGCTGGTCAAGCGGGACGGCTCGGTCTTCGGGGATGTGATGATAGCCGTGAATCCGCGCGACCTCCTCGATCAGGTCGATCTCGCGCTCGAGGTCGCTGCGCCAGGACGGCGGCCGGAACGTGAGCGAGTGATTCGTCCTCGGCCGAGCCGCTCGAGCCCGAGCGACTTGCAAGATCCGCACCACGGTCGCGCGGTCGATCGTGATGCCCAGGACGCGCTCGATCTGGCCCAGCCGGAGCGTGATCGGCGTCTGCACCGGCGGCCGTTTGCCGACGTCGATCACGCCGGGATGAAGCGTGCCGCCGGCCACGTTCAGGATCAGCTCGGCGCAGCGGCGGCTGGCCCATTCGGTCACCTGCGGGATCGAGCGGCCGCTCGAAGCGGAAGCTCGACGGGCTGAACAGCCCCAGCGCGCGCGACGTGCGCCGCACCGACATCGGCGTCGAACTGCGCCGCCTCGATCAGGACGTTGGTCGTGTCGAAGCCGATCTCGGTCTCGGCGCCGCCCATCACGCCCGCCAGCCCGACGGGCCGCTCGGCGTCGGCGATCACCAGCATGTCGGGGGTCGAGCTCGTAGACCCGGTTGTTGATCGCCGTGAGCGTCTCGCCGGCTCTGGCGCGGCGGACGACCAGCCGGTGCCCGGCGAGCCGGTCGAGGTCGTAGGCGTGCAGCGGCTGGCCGCACTCGAACATGACGTAGTTGGTCACGTCGACGATGTTGCTGATCGGCCGGACGCCGATCGTCTCCAGCCGCTTGCGCAGCCACCAGGGGCTCTCGCCGCACGCTCACTCCCGAGACCACCCGGGCCGTGAATCGCGGGCAGAGCGCCGGGTCGTCGACGGCGACGCCGGTGCGCGTCTCGACCGGCGGCCCGGAGCTCGCCGGGCCGCGCGTCGGGCACGCGCAGCGTCTTGTCGAAAAGGACCGAGATCTCGCGGGCGACCCCGATGTGTCCCAGGCAGTCGGGCCGGTTGCTGGTGACCTCCAGGTCGATCGCGATGTCGCCGCCGACGTCCGGAGATCGACTCGAGATTCAAGCCCGCCAGCGCCAGCCGCTCGGTCAAGACCTCGACCGGCATGTCGAGCCGGAGGTAGTCGGTCAGCCAGTTCCAGCTCACGATCATGGCAGTCGATTCACGTTCGCTCCGAGTTCGCTCGGCATTCTGCGCGCTTGGCGCGTGCCGCTGCCGGCCAGCCACGTCCAGACCAGATAGACCGGAATGCCCGCCAGCACGATCAGGAAGCCCTTGCCCGAGGTCCAGGGCTTCAAGTAAATGAAGTCGACGACCAGCAGAACCGCCAGAGCGCGATGTAGATCAAGACTGGGCACGGGATAGCCGATCGTCCGGTAAGGGCGGCTGCAGCTCGGCGCCTTGAGCCGCAACGCGATCACGGCGCCGACCATCAGCGTGTAGAACGTGACATCGACCGGGATGATGTATTCCAGCAGTTCGTTGTAGAGGTTGCCGTACGTGACGCGCCGGTCATCGGGCTGATCTGTGACCGTCACCGGCAGGACCAGCAGTGCGGCCCAGAGACCCTGCGCGACCAGCGCCGCCGGCGGGACATGCTGGCGGTTGGTGGTGCCGACGCTCCGGAAGAACAGGCCGTCGCGGGCCATCGCGTAATAAACCCGAGCACCTGCCAGGACCAGGCCGTTCACGCAGCCGAACGTCGAGATCAAGATCGCCGCGGCCATGACCTTCGCGCCGGTTTCGCCCAAGATCGCGCATGCATGACGGCCGTCCCGACCCGGTCTTGCGGGGCGTGCTGGATCTCGTCCAGCGGCAAGCGTGACCACATAGGCCACATTGGCCAGGAGATAGAGGATGACCACGCTCGAACGTGCCCAGGATCATGGCGCGGGGCAGCGTGCGGCCCGGGCTCGCGAATTTCGCCGCCGGTGAACGTCACGTTGTTCCACGCCGACTGGGAGAACAACGGCCCGATCATGGCCAGTCCCAGCAAGAGCAAGCAGCGCGGTCGCCGCCCTCGACCGGCAGGTCGGGGAAGGCGCTTCGCGCATCCCAGCCGTTGGCCGGCCGGGTTCCACCACGACGACGTCCAGGCCGCGCTCTGGGCGTTCGCCGCCGAGCACCAGGCCCACCACGATCAAGCCGAACAGGGCGGCCGTCTTGGTGAACGTGAACGTGTTCTGGATCCACTTACCAAGCTTGAGGCCCCGCGTGTTGACCAGCGTCAGGAACACGATCAAGGCGACCGCGACAAGCTGCTGGGTCGAGAGGCTGACGGCGAAGCCGCCGAGCTCGAATCGGGATCGACGAGATAGCTGTCGGCCGAGACGCCGGCAAGAACACCCCGAGGAACTTGGCGAACGCCACGCGACACGGCCGCGATCGTGCCGGTTTGAACGACCAGGAACATGGCCCAGCCGAACAGGAAGCCGAACATCGGGCTGTAGGCTTCTCGCAGGAACACATACTGGCCGCCGGCCCTGGGCATCATGGCGGCGATCTCGGCCGCGGCAGATCGCGCCGGAGACGGTCATCAGGCCCGCCAAGGCCCAGGCCGCCAGCAGCCATCCCGGCGCGCCGACGCAGCCGCGCCGATTCGGCCGACGTGATGAAAATCCCCGAGCCGATCATCGATCCCATGACGATCATGGTGGCGTCGATCGTGCCCAGGCCACGGAGCAGGGTGCCTTCCTGGGTTTTTGGATCGGTGGTCACGGCGGCGGGTAGCGACATCAGCGGGGGGTCTCAAGCTTGGTCGACGAACGCTTTGACGTCGGCGATGGCCTCGTCAATCGTATTGCGCCGCCAGTCGGTCAGCGCCGAATCGAGGGCGCAGGCCAGCTTGTTGACCAGGTGAGACGCGGCTTCCTTGGGCGAGGCGGCCCTCGGCCCGAATCTCGGGAAAATCTTGGTGATGGACGACCGCTGAACGTCGAGCTGCCGCTCACGTCACGATCACTCGCTTGCGAGGTCGGTATCCATGCGAAGGGCCTCGACGACAGGACGAGTGGCTTGACACTGGGCTGCGCTCGGCGGTGCTCGGCGGCAGCTCGAAACTCAGAACTGCCGCAAGAACCGCACGTCGTTCTGGTAGAGCAGCCGGATGTCGTCGATCCCGTGCCGCCGCATGCAGAGCCGTTCGATGCCCAGCCCGAAGGCGAAGCCCGTCACCTCTTCGGGGTCGTAACCGACGGAGCGGAGCACGTTGGGGTCGACCATGCCCGCTCCCCCCATTTCAACCCATCGCTCGCCGCCGTGCCAGAGCATATCGACTTCGACGCTCGGCTCGGTGAAGGGAAAGAAGGACGGTCGGAAGCGGATCTTGACGTCTTCGCCCAGGTAGCTCTGGGCGAAAAGCCGCAAGACCGACTTCAGGTGGGCCATGGTCACGCCGCGATCGACCATCAGCCCTTCGATTTGATGGAACATGAACGAATGGGTGGCGTCGACAGTGTCGGGTCGATAGACCCGGCCGATGGCGATCACGCGGACCGGCGGCGGCTGCGACTCCATGACGCGGATCTGCACCGTGCTGGTCTGGCTGCGGAGCATGGCGACGGGCCGCTCGGTGAGGGCGTGGCTGCGCCCGGCGACGCCGCGCCGGCGCCGGCCGGCACAGCTTCCTCGACCGCGCCAAGGTAGAAGTTGTCGAGCGGATCGCGCGCCGGATGCGAGGGCGGAATATTGAGGGCGTCGAAGTTGTGATAGACATCCTCGACCTCGGGCCCTCGGGCCACGGAGAACCCGAGCCGGCCGAACAGGTCGATCAGCTCGTCGGCGGTTTGGGTCAGCGGGTGGCGATGACCGAGCGCGCGGCTCGGTTCCCGGCAGCGTGACGTCGAGCGCGTCGTCTCGCCTTTCCGCGCGGCTCGACGCGCAGCTTGGCAGACGCACACGCCGCTTCGAGGTCGGTCTTGGCGGCGTTGAACCGCTGGCCGTAGGCGCGCTTGCTCGGCCGGCTCGAGCGAGTCGCAGCCGTTCCTGGGCAGATTTCAGCCGGCCTTGCTTCTGGCCCAGGTATTCGACGCGCGCGGCCTCGACGGCCTCGGGCGTGGAGGCACTCTCGAACGCGGCCAGGCCGGCCGATACGAGTGCTTCGAGGTCGGTCAAAGCGGCAGAGAGGGAGTCGGCCGCGGTCATCGACGAAGTTCGCCGTTAGAGGCTCTCAGGCCGTCTTCGCCTTCTGGCGGGCACGAACCTCGTCGTCGTGCTTGTCGAGCTCCGACCGGACCTTGGCGACGATCGCGTCGAAGGTCTCGGGATCGTGGATCGCGAGCTCGGAGAGGCTCTTGCGGTCCAGTCCGATCTTGGCGAGGCGCAGGCCGTGAATCAGCCGGCTGTAGCGCAGGCCGCGCATCTCGGCAGCGGCGGTCAGCCGAATGATGAACAGCTTGCGGAAGTCGCGCTTCTTGGCCCGCCGGTCGCGGAACGCGAACATGCCGGCGCGGACCAGCGTCTCCTTGGCCGAGCGAAGCAGCCGGCGCCGGCCGCCGACAAATCCCTTGACCTTGCGGAATAGCCGTTTCTTACGCTTTCTCGTGGCCGAACCATTCGTTGTACGCATCGCTTAACTCGCTCTTAAGTCAATTCAATTCGGCTGACCGGAACTCTCGTGGCGGGACGCCGGCTCGCCGGGAGGCTCGCCCTCCCCGGCCGTCAATTCGGCTGTCCGGAACTCTCGTGGCCGCCCTGGCCGGTGGCGTGGGAGCCGTGCTTGTGCTCTTGCTCGCTCGCGCCGGCGGCCTCGTGGGCAATCGCCGCGAGCTTGTGCGCTTCGATATCGCGGGGGTTAACGTGTGGCTTCAACAATGCAGCTCGGACTCGCCGGGCCTCGGCCGCCACTTTCAGCGTTTTGCGCTTGCGAAGTCGACGGATGCGCTTGCCGCTCTTGTGGCTGTTCAAGTGCGACGAGCCGCACCGCTTGTGCGACACTTTGCCGGTGGCAGAAACTTTGAATCGCTTCTTCAGCCCCTTGTGGGTCTTCAACTTCGGCATGGCGGCACGATCCTGTTACGACAGCGTTGACCTGACCATAGGCACCTGCGCTGGCGGCCGGCACCTTGGCCCGTACGGCAATATCGAATTCGAGCCCTCGATCATATCAGGCGCGACCGGCCAAAGTCCAGTCGCCGCGCCGGTTTCGACCGCGACGCCGGACGTCAAACGCGAGGTGCCAGCATCGCAGTCATTCGCTTGCCCTCCATGGAGGGGTTCTTCTCGATCTTGGCAACCTCTTCGAGGGCATGGAGCACTTCTTCCATGACCTTGCGGCCCTCGTCGATGTGGGCCAGCTCACGGCCACGGAACAAGACATTGACGATCACTTTGTCTTTGTGCTCGAGGAATTCGCGGGCGCGCTTGACCTTGACCTCGATGTCGTGGTCGCCGGTCTTGGGCCGCACTCGAATTTCCTTGACGTGGATCTGGTGCTGCTTTTGCTTGGAAGCCTTTTTCTTTTGCGTGTACTTGAACTTGCCGTAGTCGATGATCTTGCAGACGGGCGGGCGCTCGTTGGGAGCGACTTCGACCAGGTCCAGTCCGGCCTCGCGAGCCGCTTCGAGAGCTTTGCTCGTGGGCATTACGCCGAGCATGGCGCCCTCGGCGTTGATGACCCGCACGGGGGAAATGCGGATCTGCTCGTTTACCCTCAAACCCCGCTCAATCGGTCCGATAGGGCCCTCCTGGGGACAAATAAGCTGACCACGCGACTCGTTTTCCGCGGCAACTGCGCGCGATCTAATCCCATAAGCCAAGCGCCAGCCACCACCAACGAACCCGAGAACTCGCCCCGGCGGCGGTTCATCGAGGGTTGCGCGTCAAACTACCCTTTACGTTCCCGTGTTCAAATTGTCAAGGTCTTGTGTCATTGGTTGATTGGTTGTGAACACCCCAAAACGGCGGGCACCGGCTCGCATCGGATCGGCTGTCAGAAGTGGCAGGGGGGCTTTTCTCTGCCGCGCTCTTCCAGACGCGCTGCCCCTCGTCGTAAGTGTCAAGTAATCCATACGTTTCTGATGGTTTTCGCCACCGGAAAAGTGGGCGAAAAAGTGGCAGAAAGTGGCAGGTTTTCGGCCGGGACTCGTGCGCTTCGCACGTTCGATTTTGGATTTTCGATTTTGGATTCGGGATCGGACAGTTGCTGCGCGTTCCAGGAGGCGCGGGGGCGTGCCCCGAACCGCAGCGTTGGGCGATTTCGTACCCCGGAATCGGCTACGGGAACCCGGCCGGGCGGCCAGCGAGTTTGGATCTGGACATTAGGCTTGTGGCGGCACTGTCGGCGTGCGCCTTGGCTCGGACCGACTTCCGAAGCAGCGGTTCTCGGCGCGCTTACATATACAGTATGCGCTCTTTTTTGCAAATTCACAACGGCCTTTTTTAGCGTGTTGTCGGAACGCCTTTTCATAATGCGGTTTGCGACCATAAAGTTTACATTTTAAGCGCTATTAAAATGCAGAAATCTGGTCGACATGCTTACAGATAGCAGGGGGGCTGGGGCGAAGTAGGTCGGCTTCAACCTGATGGTGCGAAGGCGTTGCAGCCGCTGAGGGGCTAGGGTGAAATTGGAAGTGAGGTTGTTGCCGGCAATTCTCTCCGCCATGCGGGGGCATTTTTTTCCATGCCTGCCAGATCGATCCAGTGCCTGGTTGAAACCGCGGTTTACACCGACGATCTCGACGCTGCCGAACGATTTTACCGCGACGTGCTCGGGCTTGAGTTCCTGGGCAAGGAGCCGGGCCGGCACGTCTTTTTCCAGGTGGGCACGCACGACGCCTTGCTCATATTTCGGCCGGAAGCCACGTTGCGGGGAGACCATCTGCCCGCGCACGGAGCGCGCGGGCCGGGGCATTTCGCCATGGGCATCGATGCCGACGCGCTCGATCTGTGGCGCGACCACCTGCGGCGGCACGACGTGGCGATCGAGCACGAAGAGGCATGGCCGCTGGGTGGCCATTCGCTGTACTTTCGAGATCCCGCCGGCAACTCCGTCGAGCTGACCACGCCCGGAGTTTGGGGCTTGCCGAGCGGCTGGTGAGGCGCTCGGCCGCGGCCACGATCGCGGCGAAATTCGGAAGGGGGAGCAGGTGCGCATCGTGATGACCGGCGGCTACGGCTGCATCGGGTCGTGGGTGGCGAAGCAACTCGTGGAGGCCGGGGACGAGGTCTGGATCTACGACCTCAAGGAAGACACGCATCGCCTCGAATTGATCACGACGCCCGAGCAGGCGCGAACGTGCGGTTCATCGCCGGCGACGTTGCCGACGTCGCGAGCGTGCGCGAGGCGATCGAGCGGGTCGGGGCGATCCACGTTCTGCATCTGGCGGGTTTGCAGACGCCCACCTGCCGCGCGAACCCGATCTTGGGAGCGAAGGTCAACGTGATCGGGACCCTGGCGGTGTTCGAGGCGGCGGTGGCACTAAAGGATCAGGTCGCGCGGGTTGTGTATGCAAGCTCGGCGGCGGTGCACGGTCCGCCGGATGAGGATGCGGTCGGGCCAGTTGGCGACGACGTTCGGCTGGGGCCGCTGTCGCACTATGGCGCGTTCAAGGTGTGCAACGAGCTCAATGCCCGGGTTTACTGGCTCGACCACGGCGTTACCAGCATTGGCCTGCGCCCGTGGACCGTTTACGGCGTCGGCCGCGACTTCGGGATGACCAGCGAGCCGACCAAGGCAATCAAGTCAGTTGCGATCGGGCGTCCATACCACATCAGCTACGGCGGGCGACAAGATCTTCAATATGTCGCGGACGTGGCTGCGACGTTCGTCGCGGCGATTAAGCACCCGTTCGAGGGGGCTGATGCTTTCAATCTGCGGGGCGCTGTCGTGCCGATCGAGGAGTTTGTCGCCGAATTGTGCGAGGTCGCGCCCGAGGCCAGGCAGCTCATTTCGCACGGTGACCGGCAGCTTCCGATCGCGCCGGACCTCGATGATGCGCGGTTGCAGGAGCGGCTGGGACCGATTGCGCGCACGCCGCTACGCGACGGGATCGGCGAGACGTATCGGCGGTTCGTTAGTCTGCGCGATCAACGGGCCCTCGATATTTCGGATCTCTAGGCTTGCTCACTTCGAACACGCGCTCAGCCATTGTCCCGCTTGTGGTATCAGCGAAACAAACATCCCAACTCGATGTCGTCGCAGCCGCCTCGGGGTAAGATGGTTGGGAGTGCGTGCCAAGCCATTTGAACTCTCCTCTTTTTTAGCGCCGCTTGCTTCCGAGGGGATCAAAAAATGGCACCGGACCGCGTGAGTTTTTCCCGCGACAAGCGTCTATGTGAATAGGATGGCTCCGTGACTGAGGGTGCCGGACAGGCCGCCCGACCGCTGGAGCAATACCGCGAGTACCTGCGGCTCTTGGCGCGGTTGCAACTCGATCCGCGGCTGCGGCTACAGCTCGACCCGTCAGAACATCGTCCAGCAAACGCTTCTGAAGGCCCATGAGCGAATCGACCAGTTCCGTGGTAAGACCGACCAGGAATTGCGTGCGTGGCTCCGGGCGATCCTGGCGCGCAACCTTGCGGATGCCGTCCGCGCGTACAGACGCCAGAAGGGTGATCGGGCTCATTCGTTAGAGACGGCGCTGGAGGAATCGTCGGCGAAGCTCGAAGCGTTTCTCGCATCCGACGGGTCCAGCCCCAGCCAAGGAGCATTACGGGCTGAGCGGCTGATCGAACTGGCCGAGGCGCTGGCGCAATTGCCCGGGGACCAGCGGACGGCTGTCGAGCTGCGCTACTTGAGCGGGATGGCGGTCCCCGACGTCGCCAACCAAATGGGCCGGAGCACCGTGTCGGTGACCGGCCTCCTGTACCGGGGAATGAAGACGCTGCGTGATCTCATGGGTGAGCCGCGGTGATGCGAGGCGAGCATGGCGAGCGATCTCGACAACCTGGACGACACGGAGCAGCGGCTCTGTGAGGTCCTCGCCGCCTACTTCGAAGCCGGCAAGGCGGGACAGGAGCCCGAGCGCCAGGCATGGCTGGCCCGTTACCCCGATCTGACCGAGCAACTGACGGCGTTCCTGGAGCAGCAGGACCGGCTGCTTCGTCTGACCGAGCCGTTGCGCACGATCACGGAAGCAGCGGAGTGTGCCGGTTCCCGTACCGTCGAGTCCTTCCCGAACGGCAACGAACCCGATCCCGGCCGCGACGGCGCCGCGGTGTACAACTTTGGCGACTACGCGCTTGAGGGCGAGATCGCCCGCGGGGGCATGGGCGTCGTATACAAGGCGCGGCAGATCAGCCTCGACCGATTCGTGGCCCTGAAAGTACTTCCGGGCGGGCCCCTGGCGAACCAGGATGACCTGCGCCGCTTTCACGTGGAGGCGGCGGCAATTGCCATCCTCGATCACCCCAATATCGTGCCGATCTACGAAGTTGGCGAGCACGAGGGCTTGAGCTATTTTGCCATGAAGCTGGTCGACGGAGTCAGCCTGGCCCAGCGACTGCCGGGATCGGTCGCGGACCCGCGCGCCGCGGCCCGACTCGTGGCCACGATCGCAATGGCCGTGCACCACGCCCACCAGCGCGGCGTGCTGCACCGCGATCTGAAGCCCTCGAACATCATGATCGACGCCGACGGCCAGCCGCACGTCACCGACTTCGGCCTGGCCAAGCGGGTCGAGGGCCATTCCGAGCTGACCCAGTCGGGCGCGATCCTGGGGACGCCGTCCTACATGGCCCCGGAGCAGGCGTCGGCTAACAGAAAGGCGATCACGACGGCCACCGACATTTACGGCCTGGGTGCCGTGCTCTACGCCCTCTTGACCGGAAAGCCGCCGTTCAAGGGCGACTCGGTGCTGGAGACGCTCGAACAGGTTCGGCAACAGCCTCCCGAGCCGCCCAGCGGGGTCGGCCGCAACGTGGACCGCGACCTGGAGACGGTCTGCCTGAAATGCCTGGAGAAAGAGCCCGAGCGCCGCTACCCTTCGGCCCTGGCCCTGGCCGAGGACCTGGAGCGCTGGCTTGGCGGCGAGTCGATCACCGCGCGGCCGGCGGGACGGCTGGGGCGGGCGTGGCGGTGGTGCCGGCACAATCCGATACTTGCTGGATTCGTGACCACGACGACCTCGTTGCTCGTGGTGCTGTTCGTGGGCGCCCTGGTCAGTACGTTTCTGATCTGGGAGGCGAGGAAACGCACGCAGAAGGCCCTCGATCTCGAACAAGCCCAGAGACGCATCGCCGAGGCCAGCGCGACCGAAACGCAGGAGGGCCGCAGTCGGGCACGACGGCGCAGCGAACGGGCCATATCTCAGGTGAATGAACTTTTATACGAGTTGATGAGCAGCCGGTGGTCATCGATGCCGCGAATCTCGGAGCTGCGCGCAGGATCGCCCAGCGAACGATCCGCTCGCTCGAAGGGTACGTGGAGGAATCGCGCGACGATCCCACCGTGACGATCGAACTCGCGATCGTTTACGCGCAAATCTCCGGAATCCAGGCTTCGATCGGTGCTTATCCCGAATCGCGCCAGGCGGCGCGCCAGATCATCGCCATCCAGGAGTCGCGCCTGGCGAAAACGCCCGACGAAATGGGGCTCCTGCTGAATGTCGCCACAACCCATTGGGGCATCGGCAATTCCTTCTTCGCCGAGGGCAAACAGGCGGAGGCCGCCCCCTCATTTCGCGAGGCCGTCAGGGTCTTCGAGCACTGCTTGCGGCTCGAGTCCGAACATCGTGGCGTCGCCAATCAACTCGCCTGGCTGCTCGCCACATGCCCCTCTGTCGAAGTGCGTGAGCCGGCTCGTGCGGTCGAGCTGGCACGGACGGCCACCGAGCAGTTGCCGAAGTCTCCGGCCGTCTGGAACACTCTGGGCGTCGCCCAGCTTCGGGCCGGCGATCCCCAGCAAGCCCTGGCCACTCTCGAGAATGCCATGGCGATGAAGGGAGGCGGAGACAGCTTCGACTGGTTCTTCGTGGCGATGGCCTACTCGGACCTCGGCCGGAGCGACCAAGCGCGGGCCTGGTACGATCGGGCGGTCGACTGGCGGCTCAAGGAGTCGCCGGAACACTTGGAGCTTCGATTATTCCACGACGAGGCGGCCGCAAAGCTCAGCCTCACGCGACCGGTACATGAAGAAATCAACTTCCATCGCGAAGTTGCCCGTGGGCTCTCGAATCCGGGACAGCCACCGCCTTGAGTGCGGGAACGGCGATCCGTTTTTCGAGCCATCCCCGGCCGGATTCGCAATCGGCGTAGCCTGCCCAGGCCAATCGCGCCCGTGCGCGTGCCCTTAAATCTCAAGAGTCGGGCCTGGTGCACTGGGGCGATCACGTCGGCTTGCCCCGTTCCCCCAACCGCTGCTCCAGCCACGCGGCGTCGGAGGGGCACAGCGGCGGCTGGAGCGGCCGGCGGTAGTCGAGGTCGCGACCGTCATGCCGTGCCGGAAATTCGAGGCCCTCTTCCCAGTGGCACCGCCAATGGCCACGTATGCACGCTCACCTTTCGATTGTGTCGCAGGTCGTCAGTGCCTGAAGAGTTTCTCGCCATTCAATTGTTGATGCAGGCCTGATTTGGCCACGGTTACCTCGCCGTCTGCCCTCGATTCTCGTGCATGCCCTCGGCGCGGAGAAAATTCGCGATCGTCGCGTGAGTTTCGCCGGGAATGAGCGTCTTAGTCCTTAGCGAGACGATTCGCCCTGACACCGCGACGATGCTCCGGGAGGAAAATACGACGCGACAATCGAAGTCTTAGAGCCGGCGCTCGCCGCCGAGACCGGCCCGTGAAATCCTGAGCCGGCACCGTGGTTAAAAGCTGCCTGATTGCCGGCCGATTGTGAAGTCTACTGCCTCCTTAGGAAAATGACCGAAATTGGCCCGGCGCTCGGTCTCCGCACGGCGTCAACGGTCGCTCCGCGCTCGACGCAGGCCCGCATTGCTCCGTCCATTTCTTACCTGAACTGACGCCGACTCTTACCGGAGTTTGACACCAATATGAGGGAAATTCCGATGGACAACATGCGTCGTTTATCACAGCGTCCGATGGGAAGGTTCCTGGATCGCGGGCCTCGGCGCTTGGTGTCTCGGAGGCGCGCGTTGCGGCCGACGGCCGATGGCCTGGAGGTGCGGAGCTTGCTCACACCAACCACACTGGCCTCGTTCAATTCCACCGACGGCGCAAGTCCGTTTGGCACTTTAACACTCGAGCGCCGACGGCTCGACACTCTATGGGATGACCTCTGCGGGCGGGGCCGACAGTGATGGCGTCGTTTTCAGCATTCCGGTTACCGGCGGGACGCCGACAGTCCTGGCCTCATTCGACGGAACCGACGGCGATTATCCCGTAGGCAGTTTGACGCTGAGTGCCGACGGCTCGACACTCTATGGGATCACTTCCTTGGGCGGGGCCTACTTCGGGGCGCAGGCCAACCCCGCCGGCTTCGGCACCATTTTCAGCATCCCAGTGACCGGCGGCACCCCCACGACACTGTACTCGTTCAACGGCACAGACACCTATAATCCCGAAGGCAGTTTGACGCTGAGTGGCTCGACACTCTATGGGACCTACGGGGGCGGGGCCGACGGCGATGGCGCCATTTTCAGCATTCCGGTGACCGGCGGCAGTCTCACGACGCTGGCCTCGTTCAATGGCACGGACGGCGCATCTCCGAACGGCAGTTTGACCCTGAGCGGCTCGACACTCTATGGGATGACGTACGATGGCGGGGCCGACGATGATGGCGTCATTTTCAGCATTCCGGTGAGCGGCGGCACGCCCGCGACTTTGCTTTCGTTCAATGGCACGGACGGCGCATTCCCGAACGGCAGTTTGACGCTGAGCGGCTCGACACTTTATGGGATGGCCTACGGAGGCGGGCCCGGCGGCGCGGATCGCGGCTACGGCACCATTTTCAGCATTCCGGTGACTGGCGGCACGCCCACGGTACTGGCCTCGTTCAACGGGGCGAACGGCGAAAATCCCTACGGCAGTCTAACGCTGAGCGGCTCGACACTCTATGGGATGACCTACGATGGCGGGGCGGCCGGCGGCCCGGACGGCAGCTTCGGCACCATTTTCAGCATTCCGGTGACTGGCGGCACGCCCACGGTCCTGTACTCGTTCGACGACGGAACGGACGGCGGCAGTCCGAACGGCAGTTTGACGTTGAGCGCCGACGGCTCGACACTCTATGGGATGACCTTTCAGGGTGGGCTCTACAACGACGGGGTGGTGTTTGCACAGCTCGCGACGCCGACATCAAACCCCGCTCCGACGGCGACAACAGAGGCAGCCACGGCGATCACGAGCACCGGGGCGACCTTAAGCGCGAGTGTTGATCCGGAGGGGAGTGCGACGACGGTGTCGTTTGTGTATGGCACGAGCTCGACGCTTTCGTCCGGCACAACGACGACGTCGGGCCAGCCGATTGGTAACGGGAGTGCGGCTGTGTCGGTCACGGCGGCACTGACTGGGCTTACGGCGGGAAAGACCTATTATTACGAAGTCGTCGCGACCAGCGCGGGGGGCACAACTGATGGCTCGATCTCGAGCTTCACTACCCCGACGCCAACGCCGACTTCAACGGCTGTTATCGCTGAACAGCCAGTTTTCCACCGCAAGACCAACAAGAAGGGTAAGCCGGTCGGCAGTCCGGTCTTGGCCGGATTCACGCTTGACTTCAGCGTTCCGCTCAATTCCGCGACTGCGGAGGACCCGGCCAATTACCAGGTAGACACCGTCACCACGAAGAAAGTCAAGAAAAGCGTCAAGCGCGTCCTGCATGCGATCACGAAATTCACCGTCTCGTATCTCGCAGCGAGCGACGCGGTTGAGCTTGCGTTCGCCGTTAAGGAAACGTTCCCGACTGGAGGGCAAATCACGGTTGTCGGTGGCTCATCTGGTGGAGTCACCGGTGCATCCGGTGCACCGCTCGCAGCGGACACCGTATTCACCATCGCGCCCGGCGGTCGCAAGATTTTCTAGAACATCAGATGTCACACCCTCTCGGCGCGACGGCGCTCAGGTGGGGCACGCCCGCCGCGGTTCTGATCGCCGCACATTCATCCGAGCTACAGGAGCAACTCCGATGCCGTTTCGCCTGTCTCCCATGGGCCGCAGCCCGGCCGACCGAGTTCGAATCCGTGCCCGCACCAAGCGGCGCCGGCTCACGTGCGCAGTTGAGGAACTGGAAAACCGGGTGCTGCTCTCGGGCGGCCCGACGGTCTATACGGTCAACCTGACGAGCGACACCGGGGCCAGTTCGGGCACCGACGCCTACCCTACGCCGGGCACCCCCTCCGGCGACCTGCTCTGGGCCGTCACCCAGGCCAACGCCAACACCAACCCCGCCGGTAGCGTGATCGACTTTGACCCGACGATGTTTGACGTCTCCGGCTTTGGGCCGACCGCGATCTTCCCCACCATGACGCTTGAGCTGACCGAGACGGCCGGGCCAGAGATGATCGTGGGGCCGGGCTACCTCGAAACGGAAATCTGGAGTCAATTCCAGTCAACCGCTGCTGGCGATCCCCCGATGTTCCAGATCCAGCCTGGCGTCACGGCGACCGTGTCGGGCTTGTTTCTCAACGGTGTCACCGCGAGCTGCGATATCAATAATGACGGGACGCTCACTGTGAGCGGCAGTTGGCTCAGTGGCGGAGAGGGCATCGTCAACTCGGGCAACTTGACTGTAAGCCAAACCTCGATTGCGTCGTGCTCCGGCGGCGGCGGAGTGGACAATACACAGACCGGCACGCTGGCGCTTGATGGTACGTTCCTCTGGGACAATTACTCTTTCTCGAATGGAGGCGGTGTCGACAACGCCGGCACGATGACGGCCGTCAACTCCACCTTCGCGGATAACATGAGCCCTGAAGGAGGGGCGATTTACACCAACGGCTCGCTGGAGATGGTCAATTGCACGGTCGCCGATAACGGTCAGACGTCTTTCTCGCCCGGAGATGGGGGCGGGCTGTGCATCGCGGGGGGGACAGCCGTACTGGACAACACCATCGTCGCACTCAACGTGGGAGACGGCACGAGCGCGGTGCCTACCGACATCGTGGGAAATGTCTCCTCCTCCAGTGCATACAACCTGATCGGGACGGGCGGCTCCGGCGGGCTCCAGAACGGCGTCAATGGCAACCAGGTGGGCGTTTCCGATCCGGGCCTCGGAGCGCCGAACCTCAACGGCGGGTCGATCGAGACGATCGCACTGCTCCCCGGCAGCCCCGCAATCGCCGCGGGCAACGTGGCGCTGGCCGTGGACCCCGCCACGGGCCTGCCCTTGACCACCGACCAGCGCGGCGCCGGCTTCGCGCACACATACAACAACACCGTCGACATCGGCTCCTATGAATCCTTCGATCCCTACACAACGAGTACAACTGGCAGCCGCCTGGCCTCACCACACGGACCGGGAGCTAATAGTTCGTCTTCCACTCCATCGGGTCCTACAATCGTCGGCGAACAGGTCCTGACCGCCGGCAAGGCAAAGCACAAGCACGCGAGCGGCTTCGCGCTCGTCTTCAGTGAACCGCTCGACGGTTCCCGGGCTGCAAACGCAGCCAACTACCTGGTGACCCAGCAGGTCGAGCGTCGCGGCAAGACGGTCTCCCAGCGGGTCAAAGTCAAAGCCAAGTATCGCGCCGGCTCGGACGAGGTGAGCCTGACCTTCGCCGGCAGCCCATCCTTCGCCCGGGGGGGCCAGCTCGTTGTCAATGCCACCGCGCCCAACGGTATCACCGATACTTCGGGCAACTATCTTGCCGGCAGCGCTGATGGTGTCGCCGGCACCAGCGCCGTTTTCGTCATCCTGCCCGACGGGCAAGGTTTCGCCGGCTGATCCAGCGAGACGCCTGAAGCTTCGCGAAAGGAAAACGCCGCACGGCCATCGACGATGTCAGTAGGAGGCTCGCGTCCGAGCCCAACCCATGAACGCCCGAGCCGGCGCCGAGCTCCGACGGACAACAGTCGCCGGCCTTTTGTCGCGTGCACCGCCTTCTTACGCAAAGTGCCCCGGCGGGCCCAAGCGTTCGAGCGGCGCACTTTTACCGTGGATCGTGTTGCCGCTGTCGCGAGATTCGTCGTCTCGATATTCTCCAGAGATCTTGCGTTTCGACCCACTACGGAGCTGCACTCATGTCGCTTCGCCTCTCTTGTGTGCACGGTTGGACCCGTCGAGCTCGAAAACAGGCCCGTGCCCGGCGCAACCGCCGGCTCTGGGCGCTGGAGAGGTTGGACGACCGAGTGCTTCTCTCGGGCACTCCCACGTACTACACGGTCAACCTGACGAGCGGCACCGGCGCGAGCTCGGGGACTGATCCCAGCACAGGCGACCCCTCGGGCGACCTGGTCTGGGCGATCGAACAGGCCGACGACAACACGAGCGCGGCCGGCACTGTCATCAATTTTGACCCGACGGTCTTCAACTCGTCGACGCGACCGACAATCGCGATGGACCGCACACTGGTGCTCGGTGAAGAGGGCGGGCCGACGGTGATCGACGGCCCGGGGGCCAACGTGTTGACGATCAGCGCCAGCCAAGCGGCTGGCGATTGGGTGTTCCACGTTTTGAAAGGCGCGGCGGCCACGTTCAGCGGCTTGACCCTGGCGAACGCAGGCGGCGGCATCGACAACGAGGGGGGCACAGTGGCCGTCAGCGGCTGCAGTATCGTCAACAACTATGCCGGCATCGCCAACGACGCGGGCACGCTGGCCGTCAGCGACTGCACCATCGCCTACAACACCCAAGGCGGCGGCATCGGCAACAATGGCACGCTCACGGTCAGCAACTCGACCATCGTGAATAATAATTCGGGCATCTTCGGCGGCGGCATCGACATCAATGGCACGACGACGATCGTCAACTGCACAATCGCCGATAACACGGCCTTCACGGGCGCTGGCTTGTGGATCAACTCGGGCACGGTCACCGTGGACAACTCGATCGTCGTGCTCAATCACGACACTCAGGGCCTTGGCGGACCTGAGGACGATAACATTTCGGGCAGCTCGGTCACGGCGACCAGCGCCCACAACGTGATCGGAAAGGGAACCTACGGCGGCCTGAAAAACCGCGTCAACGGCAACCGGGTTGACGTCGCTAACCCGGGGCTCGGGCCCCTCGCCGATAACGGCGGCCCGACCGAAACTCTCGCGCTGTTGCGCGGCAGCCCGGCCATTCACGCCGGCAGCGCCGTTCTCGCCGTCGATCCCACCACCGGGCTGCCGCTGGCCACCGATCAACGTGGCGCCGGCTTCGCGCGGGTCGTGAAGGGCACAGTCGACGCCGGCGCCTTCGAAACCCAAGCCAAACCAGCGCGACATCGCCGCCACCAACGATAACCGTCGAGCAGGTCCTGACTGGCCCGAAATTGGTGTCAGTTCATTTTCAGCGACGGAAAAAAGAACTGACACCGACTTTTGGGGTCTTTTCAGTGACGGAAAAATGAACTGACACCGACTTTTTGACTGATCGATTGAAAGGGACCGCAGGTCTGTACCGGTTGCTCAGGGCTCGTGCCGGCCGATCGCCTCGCGGAACCCGAGAATTATGAAAATCGCATCGGATGCGGCACCCGCGGCACTTGCGGCACTGGGTCATTGTAATGTCTTGTGGGCACGCGACTTCTGTGACCCAAGAAACGCCGATGGTGCGGCACTGATGCGGCACTGGTGCGGCACTGTGCGGCACTGGGGTCTCGGCGGAGATGCCGATTTCACGGAGTTCGCGGCGGGAACCGGCTTTTTCGCGGAAACCGGCAGAACGGATTATCCGGTTTCCGCTGCTGCCCTTCACAGTCCCCCGTCAATTGCCGATTGACGGGCCGCTAGCCCGAGGCGATCGCCGCCGTGGACCAGGTTTTGGGCACTCTTCCGGCCGATTTCGGGCCTGAACGGAACACCGACCGCCGTGATCCTGCCGCTGCATCAATGGCGCAAGAATCCCTCCTCGGTGGCGGCGGAGCCGGGTCAGGGTAAGATGGCTGGGAGTGCGTGCGACGCTATTTGATCGTTCCTCGTCTTCAGCTCGAATTGGTTACGAGGGGATCAAAAATGGCAGCGGTTCGCGTGAGTTTTTCCCGCGATAAGCGTCTTTGTGAATAGGATGGCTCCGTGACTGAAGGTGCCGGGCACGCCGCCCGACCGCTGGAGCAATACCGCGCGTACCTGCGGCTCTTGGCGCGGTTGCAGCTCAATCCGCGGTTGCGGCTACAGCTCGACCCGTCAGACATCGTCCAGCAAACGCTTCTGAAGGCCCATGAGCGAATCGACCAGTTCCGTGGTAAGACCGACCAGGAATTGCGGGCGTGGCTCCGCGCGATCCTGGCGCGCAACCTTGCGGATGCGGTCCGAGCATTCAGGCGCCAGAAGGGTGATCGGGCTCATTCGTTAGAGACGGCGCTGGAGGAATCGTCGGCGAAGCTCGAAGCGTTTCTCGCATCCGACGGGTCCAGCCCCAGCCAAGGAGCATTACGGGCTGAGCGGCTGATCGAACTGGCCGAGGCGCTGGCGCGACTGCCGGAGGACCAGCGGACAGCCGTCGAGCTGCGCTACCTGAACGGGCTGGCGGTCCCCGACGTCGCCAACCAGATGGGCCGGAGCACCGTGTCGGTGACCGGCCTCTTGTACCGGGGAATGAAGGCGCTGCGGGATCTCATGGCTGAGCCGCGGTGAAGCGAGGCTGGCATGGCGAGCGATCTCGACAACCTGGACGACACGGAGCGGCGGCTCTGTGAGGTCCTCGCCGCCTACTTCGAAGCCGGCAAGGCGGGACAGGCACCCGAGCGCCAGGAATGGCTGGCCCGTTACCCCGATCTGGCCGAGCAACTGACGGCGTTCCTGGAGCAGCAGGACCGGCTGCTTTGTCTGACCGAGCCGTTGCGCACGATCACGGAGGCAGCGGGGCGTGTCGGTTCACGTGCCGTCGAGTCCTTCCCGAACGGCAACGAAGCCGATCCCGGCCGCGACGGCGCCGCGGTGTACAACTTTGGCGACTACGCGCTTGAGGGCGAGATCGCCCGCGGGGGCATGGGCGTCGTATACAAGGCGCGGCAGATCAGCCTCGACCGGCTCGTGGCGTTGAAGGTACTTCCGGGCGGGCCCCTGGCAAATCGGGACGACATTCGCCGCTTCCACATGGAGGCGGCGGCCATTGCCATCCTCGATCACCCCAATATCGTGCCGATCTACGAAGTCGGCGAGCACGACGGCTTGAGCTATTTTGCCATGAAGCTGGTCGATGGCAAAAGCCTGGCCCAGCGACTGCCGGGCTCGGTCGCGGACGCGCGCGCGGCTGCCCAGCTCGTGGCCACGATCGCAAGGGCCGTTCACCACGCCCACCAGCGCGGCGTGCTGCACCGCGATCTGAAGCCTTCGAACATCGTGATCGATGCCGACGGTCAGCCGCACGTAACCGACTTCGGCCTGGCCAAGCGGGTCGAGGGCAATTCCGAGCTGACCCAGTCGGGCGCGATCCTGGGGACGCCGTCCTACATGGCCCCGGAGCAGGCGTCGGGTAACAGAAAGGCGATCACGACGGCCACCGACGTTTACGGCCTGGGTGCCGTGCTCTACGCCCTCTTGACCGGAAAGCCGCCGTTCAGGGGCGACTCGGTGCTGGAGACGCTCGAACAGGTTCGGCAACAGCCTCCCGAGCCGCCCAGCGGAGTCGGCCGCACCGTGGACCGCGACCTCGAGACGGTTTGCCTGAAATGCCTGGAGAAGGAGCCCGAGCGCCGCTACGCTTCGGCCCTGGCCCTCGCCGAGGACCTGGAGCGCTGGCTCCGCGGCGAGCCGACGTTGGCACGGCCGCTGTCGCGGACGGCCCGATTGCGGCGCTGGTCGTGGCGGCGGCGGCGGCGGCTCGCGGCGGGGTCGGCCGCCCTCGTGATGCTTTTGCTTGTCGGCCTGGGCGCGGGGCAGGCGATTCGGCTGCGCCAAGCCGCGCAGCTCGTCCGGGAGCAGCAAAGCGTGATCCGCGGACGCGAGGCGGACGCCCAGCAGGCCCAGTACGTGTCCGACATCCGCCGCGCCTCGTTGTTGATCGCCCAGAGCGACGCCAAGGAAGCCCGAGAGCTCCTCGATCGGCACGCCATCGCGGCCGGCGCGGAGGACCTCCGCGGGTTCGAATGGTACTACCTACGTGGTCTCACCGACGTCGGGCGCAGGAGCTGGGCCGGGCACGGAGGAAAGGAAGTCTACCACGTCGAGTATGCCCCCGACGGCCGTACGTTCGCCACGGCGGGCCAGGACGGAACCGCCCGGATCTGGGACGCCGATACGGGGCAGGAGCGGCTCGTCCTTCGAGGGCATGAAGACGAGGTCGATTGGGTCAGCTTCGACCCGAGCGGCACACGGCTGGTCACAGCCGGCGACGACGCGACCGTGCGGATCTGGTCGGCATCGGATGGCATGGCATTGAAGGTCCTGGACGTTTTGCCGACTCCCACCGTCAACGCCCAGTTCACACCCGACGGCCGCGACGTGATCGCGGCGGGTCGCGACAGCACGGTTGTGCGGTGGGACGCGGAGACCGGACGCCGGCGGGCCACTTACCGGGCTGCCCACAACCGCGACGAGAACTGGGTCGAGACGATGGCGATCTCCCCGCAGGGCACGACCATCGCCTTGGCGGGGAGAGACGCTGGTGTCCAGTTTTTCGACTTGTCCCAGGGTGGACTTGTCGCTGTCACCACGCCGATGGCAGGCATGAGCACCAACGGGTTCTGCGTGGCCTTCTCGCCCGACGGCCGCTCCCTGGCGGCCACCGGCTACAATAACGCGCAACCCGTGCTCTACGACACTACCACCGGGAAAACGCAGTTCGCATTGGAGGGCCCGCTGGCGACCACCTTCACCCTGGCGTTCGCTCCCGATGGCCGCACGGTCGCGGTGGGCGACGACCACGGTGCGCTTCGGATCTGGGACCTCGCGACGCGATCTTGTCAGGTCTCACTCCTGGGACATTCGGGTCGAATCTGGTGCGTGGCGTTTGCACCCGACGGCCGCACGCTGGCGACCACCGGCCGCGACGGCACGATCCGGCTCTGGGACGCCCGGCGTCGATCGGTCCGAGCCGTCTTCCGCGGGCTCCAGAATACTTACAGACGGGCTAGCTCTGTGGCGTTCTCGGCTGATGGCATGCGGCTTCTTGCCTCGAACGACGCCGGACGCGTGCTTGCCTGCAACCTGGGGGATGGTACCACCCGGACGCTTAGAACGGCCCATTCTGGACACGCACAGGAAGTGGATTCCGGACTCTCGCCAGACGGCAGCGCCCTCGCAGTGTTCAAGCGGATCGAACCGTTTCTTCCCGGCACACCGTTCCCTGCCGGCACGAGGCACGAAGATTGGCAATACAACGCCGCCATCTACGACCTCTCCGGGCGCCGAGGCCCGATCACCCGTCCAGTCGTGCCGGGTGGGGAATGGAGGCGGTCATGGTCCCCTGACGGCAGGCGGCTCGCACTGGTTGAAGCGGCGGGCGACCTCACCTTGTGGGACGTTGTCACCGGCCGTCTGCTCGGCCGGGCAGCCGCGCGATTCGGCGAGGGCTCGAGCTCGCCGGCTTTCCTGCCCATGGGAGATGTCGTGATCGGCGTCTGCGGCGACGTCCGTTTCACGTCCCGTCCGTTCGAGCTGGTCATGTGGACGCCGTCCGCGTCGGAGCTCGATCGACAAACGATCCCGAACCAAGGGGAGAGGCCCTCTGGCAAGATCGTCTTGTCCCCTGACGGTCGGAACCTGGCGGGCACTGCGGGCGTCCGCGCCGGCCTGTGGGACTTCCCCACGCTGGTGAGGCGATTCGTGCTAGTCGGCCACAGCGAGGACGTAACGGACCTGGCCTTCGCGCCCGATGGCCGCACTCTGGCCACGGCGAGCCTCGACCGGACCGTGCGGCTCTGGAGCGTCGCCAGCGGCCAGGAGTTGCTGGTGCTGGAAGGGCACGCCGGTCTAGTCCGCGCAGTCGCCTTTTCGCAGGATGGCCGGACGTTAGCCTCCTGCGGTGACGGCCCCGACGGCGGCATCGAGGTGATCGCGTGGTACGCCAGCGGATGGGACCGGGACAAACGGCAGCCGACGCGATCTACCTCCTCGAAGGAGGAGTAAGATTCGGATGAAGAGCACGATCTGATGCGCGGGCCGATCACGTCGGCTTGTGTAGCTCCCCCAATTGCTCCTGTAGCCACGCGGCGTCGGAGGGGCAAAGCGGCGGATGGAGCGGCCGGCGATAGTCGAGGTCGCGATCGTAATGCGAACGAGCATAGACCGCGTCGACGAGCGGCTGGAGGGCCAAGGTGATGTCCGGGTCGGGCGCAGCCAGGGGAATGGAAAGGGGCGGCAGCGGGCGGAGAAAATGGGCCGGCCAGACGGTGCAACGCGGCGCCTCCTGTTTGCGGCATACGAGCAGATAATACGGGCTGTCCGGCCAACGGCCCGCCATGGGCATGCGGCGGCCACGGCGGAGCAGGTCGAGCTCCACGAAGTGCGCCAGACCGCGGAGGTAGACCTGACGTTTGCGGTGGTAGAGACGCCAGCCCTTTGTGCCGCGGCTCTTGTTCGACGGCGACAGAAGCTCGATGCCGGTGACCAGCCGGCGCTCTGGATCAGTCTGATGGATTTCCAGGAAGACTTCACGGTATTCCGCCTGGAACAGGGCCTGCATCAGCACCGGAGCCGCCTCGGGCTCCCCGGCCTCCGGAGTTGCCGCAGCGGTCGTGGCCGCCCGCCTCCGGCCCGCGCGCCGACGCCAGCACAACATCCGGCAGAAACTCGTGGCCCTCTTCCCCACCGGGACCGCCAATGGCCACGTACGCACGCTCACCCGTGCGCACCACGTACCGATCCGGAACCAGGCTCGAGAGGCTCCGCTCCATCTCGCCGATCAACTTGCTGTGGAAATCTTCCCACAGGCCGAAGGACTCGATGTACGGGTCCATCCCCGGAAACGGCGAGCGCATGCTGAGAAACCTCCACGTCAGGCAAGGGAAGGGAGGTCACGGGACTCGTTGCATTTTTCGATTATATCGCAGGTCGTCAGTGCCTGAAGAGTGTCTCGCCACTCAATTGTTGATGCATGCCTGACTTGGCCGCAATTGTCTCGCCGTCTGCCCGCGATTCTCGCGCATGAGCTGGGCCCGGAGAAAATTCGCGATCGTCGCGTGAGTTTCGCCGGGAATGAGCGTCTTAGTCCTTAGCGAGACGATTGCGCCCTGACACCGCGACGATGCTCCGGGAGGAAAATACGACGCGACAATCGAAGTCTTAGAGCCGGGGCTCGCCGCCGAGACCGGCCTGTGAAAACCTGAGCCGGCACCGTGGTTTAAAGCTGCCTGATTGCCAGCCGTTTGTGAAGTCTACTGCCTTCTTTAAGAAAAGGACCTAAATTGGCCCGGCGCTCGAGTCTGCGCGCGGCGTCAAAGGTCGCTCCGCGCTCGACGCAGGCCCGCATTGTTCCGTCCATCTTTTTATGAGGGAAATTCCCATGGTCAACAAGCGTCGTTTATCACAGCGTCCGATGGGAAGGTTTCTGGATCGCGGGCCTCGGCGCTTGGTGTCTCGGAGGCGCGCGTTGCGGCCGACGGCCGATGGCCTGGAGGTGCGGAGCTTGCTCACACCAACCACACTGGCCTCGTTCAATTCCACCGACGGCGCAAGTCCGTTTGGCACTTTAACACTGAGCGCCGACGGCTTGACACTCTATGGGATGGCCTCCGAGGGTGGGGCCGACCAGGACGGCGTTGTTGTCAGCATTCCGGTGACCGGCGGGACGCCCACGGTCCTGGCGTCGTTCAACGGCACCGACGGCAATGATCCGGCGGGCAGTTTGACGTTGAGCGCCGACGGCTCGACACTCTATGGGATGACAAACGATGGCGGGACCGACGGCGATGGCGTCATTTTCAGCATTCCGGTGACCGGCGGCACGCCCACGGTCCTGGCCTCGTTCAACGGCACCGACGGCGAATATCCATCGGGCAGTTTGACGCTGAGTGGCTCGACACTCTATGGGATGACCTCCGGCGGCGCTACCGACGGCGATGGCGTCATTTTCAGCATTCCGGTGACCGGCGGGACGCCCACGGTCCTGGCCTCGTTCAACGGAACGGACGGCGAAGACCCATCGGGCGGTTTGACGCTGAGTGGCTCGACACTCTATGGGACGACCTACGTTGGCGGTGCCGACGGCGATGGCGTCATTTTCAGCATTCCGGTGACCGGCGGCACGCCCACCGTCCTGGGCTCGTTCAATGGCACGGACGGCTCTGGTCCGGCGGGCAGTTTAACGCTGAGCGCCGACGGCTCGACATTCTATGGGATGACCGTTGACGGCGGGGCCTCCTTCGGGGGCGCGGCCGACCCCGCCGGCTTCGGCTCCATTTTCAGTATTCCGGTGACCGGCGGCACCCCCACGACCCTATACTCGTTCAACAGCACAGACGCCTATAATCCCGGAGCCAGTCTTACGCTGAGCGGCTCGACACTCTATGGGACGGCCCATGGCGGGGCCGACAGTGATGGCGTCATTTTCAGCATTCCGGTGACTGGCGGCACGCCCACCGTCCTGGCCTCGTTCAACGGAACGGATGGCGAAAGGCCGACGGGCGGTTTGACGCTGAGCGCCGACGGCTCGACGCTCTATGGGATGGCCTCTGAGGGCGGGGCCGACAACGATGGCGTGGTGTTTGCACAAAGCCTGCTCGCAACGCCGACACCAACCCCGGCCCCGACGGCGACAACACAGCCGGCGACGGCGATCACGAACACCGGGGCGACCCTGAGCGCGAGTGTTGATCCGGAGGGGAGCGCGACGACAGTGTCGTTTGTGTATGGCACGAGCTCGACGCTTTCGTCCGGCACGACGACGTCAGCCCAGCCCATTGGTAACGGGAGTGCGGCTGTGTCGGTCACGGCGGCACTGACTGGGCTTACGGCGGGAACGACCTATTATTACGAAGTCGTCGCGACCAGCGCGGGGGGCACGACTGATGGCTCGATCTCGAGCTTCACTACCCCGACGCCAACTTCAACGGTTGTTATCGCTGAACAGCCAGTGTTCCAGCGCAAGACGAACAAGAAGGGTAAGCCGGTCGGCAGTCCGGTCTTGGCCGGATTCACGCTTGACTTCAGCGTTCCGCTCAATTCCGCGACTGCGGAGGACCCGGCCAATTACCAGGTAGACACCGTCACCACGAAGAAAGTCAAGAAAAGCGTCAAGCGCGTCCTGCATGCGATCACGAAATTCACCGTCTCGTATCTCGCAGCGAGCGACGCGGTTGAGCTTGCGTTTGCCGTTAAGGAAACGTTCCCGACCGGAGGGCAAATCACGGTTGTCGGTGGCTCATCTGGTGGAGTCACCGGTGCCTCCGGTGCACCGCTCGCAGCGGATACCGTATTCACCATCGCGCCCGGCGGTCGCAAGATTTTCTAAAACATCAGATGTCACACTCCCTCGGCGCGACGACGATCAGGTGGGGCACGCCGGCCGCGGTTCTGATCGCTGCACATTCACCCGAGCTACTGAGGCAACTCCGATGCCGATTCGCCTGTCTCCCGTGGGCCGCAGCCCGGCCGACCGAGTTCGAATCCGTGCCCGTACTAAGCGGCGCCGGCTCCCGTGCGCAGTTGAGGAACTGGAAAACCGGGTGCTGCTCTCCGGCGGTCCGACAGTCTATACGGTCGACAGCACGACGGCGACCGGCACGGGGTCGGGCAACTCCGGCGACCTCGTTTACGCCATCGACCAGGCTAATGCGAACACCAACCCCGCCGGTAGCGTGATCGAGTTTGACCCGACGATCTTCAACTCATCAACGCTGCCGACAATCACGCTCGACGTCACGCTGTTTCTGGTTGAAAAGGGCGGGCCGGTGGTCATTGACGGCCCGGGTGCAAACGCAGTGACGATCAGCGCCAGCAAAACCGACGGGGAATGGGTGTTCCACGTCGTGAGCGGCGTGGCGGCCGCATTCAGCGGCCTCACGATGGCCAATGCGGGCGGGGGCATCGACAACGAGGGGGGCACTGTGGCTGTCAGCGGCTGCACCATCGCCAATAATAACGCCGGCATCGCCAACGACGCAGGCACCGTGGCGGTCAGCGACTGCACCATCGCCAACAATACCGAAGGCGGCGGCATCGGCAACAATGGCACGCTGACGGTCACCAACTCCACCATCGCGAATAATAATTCGGGCATCTTCGGCGGCGGGATCGACAACAACTCCGGCAACACGACGATCGTCAACTGCACCATCGCCGATAACACGTCCTTCACGGGCGCTGGCATTTGGATCAACTCGGGCACGGTCGCGCTGAACAACTCGATCGTCGTGCTCAACCACGACACTCAGGGCCTTGGCGGACCTGAGAACGATAACATATCGGGCAGCTCGGTCACGCCGACGAGCGCCGACAACGTGGTCGGCACCGGCACTTACGGCGGCTTGAAAAACCACGTCGACGGCAATCGAGTCGACGTCGCCGACCCGGGGCTCGGGCCGCTCGGAGAGCACGGCGGCCCGACCGAAACCATCGCTCTCCTGCGCGGCAGCCCGGCCATCGATGCCGGCAGCGTCGCTCTCGCCGTCGATCCCACGAGCGGGCTGCCCCTGGCCACCGACGAACGCGGACCGGGATTCGCGCGGGTCGTCAAGGGCACGGTCGACGCCGGTGCCTTCGAATTGTGCGCGACGTTCGCAAGCGCGACGTCGCCAGCACCCACGATCACCGGCGAGCGGGTCGTTGATGCCGGCCGGGGAAGTCACGCCCACGTGGCCGGCTTCGAGCTGACCTTCAGCCAGGCACTCGAGGCTGCGCGGGCTCGGAATGTAGCGAACTACATCGTCACCCAGACCCTCGAGCAAGCCGGCCAGACGGTCACGCAGCGGGTCAAAATCAAGGTTCAATACAACTCCGCAACGCACGCAGCGCGCTTGATGCTTCACGGTAGACCGTCTTTTGCGCTGGGGGGCCAGATTGTCGTGAATGGCTCGGCGCCGAATGGGGTCACCGACACGTCGGGCACCTACCTCGATGGCAGCGCGGACGGCGTAGCCGGCAGCAACGCCGTCTTCGACATCCTCCCCGGTGGCGGAGGAGCGGCTCTCTAACCCGTCGATCAAGGACCGGCTGAAGTATCTCGGGACTGCGGGCATGACCCGACCAACTTGCCAGTGACGACTTTTCCAGAGGAGATCGACCATGTTTGTCCTCCTTCCCTGTCATCAACGATCAACCGCGAGCGGGCTAGCGCGCGGAGTCGGGAGACGGAGCTTCCGCCCACAAATCATGGACGAGCCCGCTCTGTCGATCGCCCTTTCTGGCCCGTCTGACGGTGCATCTCAAGCAAAGGGCCTCGAAGGGCCCGGGCGCTCGGCCGGCGCGCCCGCAGCACGGATCGCGTTGCCGCCGTCGTGAGTTTTGCCGTCTTGATTTTCTTCCAGAGGTACTGAGTTTCGATCCTGAAGGAGCAGCACCCATGTCGCGCCGACCATTCCACCGACGGTCTCGCCTTTTTTCCGTTACGAGGTCTCGGCGCTCGACAACCCCCTCGCGCGTCCGGCTCGTCAACTGGGACTTTCTCGAGCCGCGCACGCTGCTCTCGACGTGGTACGTCAATTCGGCCAACAACTCGGGCAACACCAATGGACAGACACCGGCAACCGGCTACCTGACGATCCAGGCCGCGATCAGCGACGCCAACACCCAACCCGGCGACACGATCAAGGTGGAGAACGGCAACGGATACTCCGAGCAGGACACCATCACCAAGTCGCTGACCATCGAGGTCGACACGGGCCAGGATCCACAAGACACGGGCAGCGGAACCTATACCGCCGGTACCGCCTTCACCGTCAATTCTTCGATTACCGGCGTGACGATTTCGGGTCTCACGATCGCGAACTTCGCAACCGGCATCGAGGTAAACTCAGGGAGCTCGGCCACGATCCTCGGCAACTCCATCTCTGACACCAGCTACGCCATCTATGCGGAGGAATCGAGCTCGGCCACGATCCTCGACAACTCTCTCTCCGACGACCAACTGGCCATCCTTACGGAGCCATCGGGCTCGGCCACGATCCTCGGCAACTCCATCTCGCATGGTGCGATCGATGCCTACGGCGCCGTCACCATCGGCGGCACGAGCACCGGCGCGGGCAACACCATCTCCGGCGGCGGACAGAGCATCCAGTTGGGGGGAGCTCGGCCACGATCCTCGGCAACTCCATCTCCGGCACAGGCATCGATGTGAGCTCATCGACCGCAGCCACGATCCTGGGCAACTCCATCGCCGACAGCAACGGATTCGACGGCATCGAGGTCGCCGGCAGCGCCACCATCGGCGGCATGAGCGCCGGCGCCGGCAACACCATCTCCGGCAGTGTCGAAATTGCCGGCAACGGTGGCGGCGACGGCATCGCCGTGGACTCAGGCGCCTCGGCCACGATCCTCGGCAACACCGTCTCCAGCAACGGCGTCGACGGCATCTACGTGAGCGGGTCGGCCGCGGCCCTCGGCAACTCCATCTCCGACAACGGCGACGGCATCGAAATTGCTGGCTCCGCCACCATCGGCGGCACGAGCACCGGCGCGGGCAACTCCTTCTACGATAACGAGTTTGGCATCGACGTGGACTCGTCGGGCACGGCCGCGATCCTGGCCAACTCCCTGAGCGGCGACGGCGACGGCATCGAGGTCGCCGGGGCCACCACCATCGGCGGCACGAGCACCGGCGCTGGCAACACCATCTCCGGCAGCACCGAAGGCATCATCGTCGGCTCATCGGGCACCGCCACGATCCTCGGCAACTACCTCTCCGGCAACTACAGCGAAGGCATCGAGGTCGACGGCACCGCCACCATCGGCGGCACGAGCACCGGCGCGGGCAACTCCATCTCCGGCAACGGCTACACCGATGGCATCGACGTGGACCGACGGGCCACGGCCACGATCCTCGGCAACTTCCTCTTCGACAACAACAACGGCATCGAGGTCGCCGGCACCGCCACGATCGGCGGCGCGAGCACCGGCGCGGGCAACTCCATCTCCGGCAACAGCGACGCCGGCATCCTGGTGGACTCAGGGGCCACGGCCACAATCCTGGGCAACTCCCTCCCCGGCAACAATTACGGCATCGAGGTCATCGGCAGCCGCCACCATCGGCGGCACGGGCACCGGCGCGGGCAACTCCATCTCCAACAGCGGCGTCGACGGCATCTACGTGGAATCAGCGGATCGGCCACGATCCTCGGCAACTCCATCTCCGGCAACAGGAGCGACGGCATCGAGGTCGCCGGCGCCACCACGATCGGCGGGACGAGCAGCGGCGCGGGGAACTCGATCTCCGGCAACACCGACGACGGCATCCTGGTCGAGTTCGGCGGAAGCGGCCTCCATCACCGATGACTCGATCACCGGCAACAGCACCGGCATCCTGGTGGGCTCGGGCGCCAGCGATACCAGCCTGGTGACGGCCCAGTACGACAACCTCTCGGGCAACACCACGGCGGGTCTGACCAACGAGCAGACCAACCCGGCCTACGCCGTCACGGCCACCGACGACTGGTGGGGCAGCGTGCACGGACCGACCACCACGGCCAACCTGGGCGGCAACGGCGCAAGCGTCTCGTCCAACGCGAGCTTCAGTCCCTGGATCGGCGTCTACACTGCCAGGTGCCGGCCCCGGCTTCCAGCCCACGGGGATCACCCTCTACGCCGTGCCCACCCAGTTGGTCTTCTCCACCGAGCCATCGGCCATGGCCGGGCCGAACCAGCCGTTCCCCAGGCAGCCCGTCGTCGAGGCCGAGGACGGCAACGGCAACTTGGGCATCAACTTCGACGCCACGACGGTGCTCAGGCGCCCAGGCCGTCATGAGCCTCAACGCCGTGTCGGGCTCGGGCACGCTCGCGGGCACAACCGTGGTCAGTCCCTCCGGTGGCCTTGCCAGCTTCAGCGGGCTGAGCATCACGGCCATCGGCACCTACACGCTCACCACCTCGAGCTCCGATTTCGGCAGTGTCAGCTTCAGCGCCACCAGCAGTACAATCACCGTGACCGTCCCCACCACGGTCTATGTCGACTCCGCCTGGGCCAATGATTCCAATGGCACGCCGGTCACCTGGACCGACGGGAGTACACATTATATCGGTTACGACGCCTTCGGCACGATCCAGCCGGCCGTCAGCGCCGTGGCCGCGAGCGGGACGGTCGACGTCCTGACCGGGACCTACGCCTCCGGCCCGATCAGCATCACCCAGGGCCTCAACCTTTCGGGCGTGGGAGGGACCGTCACCTTGAACGGCGGCGCCGCGATCGCGATCAGCGGCGGGGGCACGGTGACGATGGCCGGTTTGACCCTCGTGGGCTCCGGCAGCGGGACGGGCATCACGGACAACGACACCACGCTCGATGTCACGGCTACAAGCGTCAGCGGCTTCGCCACCGGTATTGCGGTCGATAACGGCGAGCGCCACGATCGGCGGGACGAGCAGCGGCGCGGGCAACGTCCTCTCAGGCAACAGCGTCGACGGAATCGACGTGTACTCCTCGGGCACGGCCACGATCCTCGGCAACGTCTTCTCCGAAAATGTCGGGTCTGGGATCGCGGTCTCTGGCGCCGCCACGATCGGCGGGACGGGCGGCGGCGCGGGTAACGCCATCTCCGGCAGCACCTACGGCTACGGCATCATTGTCTTATCGGGCACGGCCACGATCATCGGCAACGCCATCGTCGGCAACGGCGACGGCATCTTAACCTTCGGCGCCACCACGATCGGCGGCACGAGCAGCGGCGCCGGCAACGCCATCTCAGGCAACACCAATGGCATCGTGGCGGAATTGAGCACTCCCACGATCCTAGGCAATACTCTCACAGGCAACAGCGCGGATGGCATCTGGGTCGAGTATGGCGGTGGGGCCACCATCACCGACGACTCGATCACCGGCAACAGCACCGGCATCCTCGTGGGCGATGATGCCAGCGATACCAGCCTGGTGACGGCCCAGCACGACGACCTCTCGGGCAACACCACGGCGGGCATGACCAATAACCAGACCAACCCGGCCTACGCCGTCGCCGCCGCCGCCGACTGGTGGGGCAGCGCGCACGGACCGACCACCACGGCCAATCCGGGCGGCAACGGCACCAACGTCTCGTCCAACGTGAGTTTCAGCCCCTGGATCGGCGTGTACACTGCGGGCACCGGCCCCGGCTTCCAGCCCACGGGGATCACCGTCTATGCCGTGCCGACCCGGCTCGTTCTTGTCACCCAGCCGGCCTACTCGTCGACCAGTCCTTCCAACGCCGGGACCGCCTTCACGACCCAGCCGGTCATCGAGGCCGAGGATGGCAGCGGCAACCTCGGCTACAACTTCAACGGCACCCTGGGGATCGTTAACTTCTCCCTCACCGCGCTGTCGGGGACGGGAACCCTCCTCGGCACCACGACTGGAGAGGCGACCAACGGCACCCTCAACCTGACGTCGAGCGGCAATCTCGGCATCACAGCTCCGGGTGAATACCAGCTCATCGCCAGCGGACCGAATTTCACCACCGGAGTCACCGCCGTCACCAGCAATCAGATCAACATCAACTACGCCACGCCGACTTTGACGTCGGTCATGCCGGCACAGGTCGCGGTGGGCACCTCGAGCCCCCTGAGTGTGACCTTGACCGGCACCGGCTTCTACAACCCACAGACGACGGTCACCTTCGACTCGTACAACCTAACGGCCGATATCACGTCGCAGTCCGCGACGTCGATCGTGGTCTCGGTGCCCGCGAGCCTGTTCACCGCCATCCACACCTACACCGTCTCGGCCACAAACCCGGTGATCAACACCGGGGGCGGCGGGAGTTCCAATAGCGAGTCGTTCGCGGTCGAGCCCGTCCCGACGACAATCTACGTGAATACGGCCTGGACGGGCGATTCCACCGGCACCGCCGTGACCTGGACCGACAATTCGACGCATTACATCGGCTACGATGCCTTCGCCACGATCCAGCCGGCCGTGAGTGACGTGGCCTCCGCGGGAACCGTCAATATCGCGGCGGGGACATACGTCGGCTTGATCGGCCTCACCCAGGACGTGACCCTCGCCGGCGCGGCGCCTCTCAGGCGACGATCGACGGTGGCGGCTCGGGCTCGGTCGTCACGGTCGCCGGCGGCGTGACCGCCACGCTCTCGGGCCTGACCATCATGGGGGGCTCAGCAGCCACAGACGGCGGCGGCATTTTCGCCGCTGTTGACAGCACGCTGACGATCACCAGCAGCACGATCGCCGGCAACTCTGCGGCCAGCGGCGGTGGCATTTTCGCCTCTCTTGACAGCACGCTCTCGATCACCAGCAGCACGATCGCCGGCAACTCGGCCGGCAGCTTCGGCGGCGGCATCTACACCGACGGCAACGCGACAGTCAACGACAGTACGATCGAGAACAACACGACCCAGTTCTATGACGGCGGCGGCATCGAAAACGACGGCACGCTGACGCTCGCCGGCACGATTGTTGCGGACAACACGGCCGGCTACATCGGCGGTGGAATCGCCAACGGCGGCACGCTGGCGGTCACGAGCAGCACGATCTCGAGCAATACCGGCCAATGGGGCGGCGGTGGCATTGTCTCTTCCGACGGCACATTAACTACGGTCGCCAGCTCAAGCGTCTCCGACAACGTGGCGGGCCCTTACGGCAGCGGCGACGGCGGCGGCGTTTTCACCTTTGGCACGACGACGATCACCGGCAGCGCAATCGACAACAACTCCAGCGACGGCACTGGCGGCGGAGTGTTGAGCGAAGTGAACTTGACGCTCACCAACAGCACCGTTGCCGGCAACTCGGACGGCTACATCGCGGGTGGAATCTACTCTTACGGCACGCTGACGGCCGTTAACGACACGATCGCCGGCAACAGCGTCTCTGGTGGATCCGGCTCCGGCGGCGGGCTATATTTCATATCTGGCGGCGGCGCGGCCACCCTCTCCAATACGATCGTCGCCCAGAACACCGACTCGACCGGCGCCGACGACATCGCCGGCACAGTCGCTGCCGGCAGCGCGTACAACCTGATCGGCACCGGCGGGTCCGGCGGCTTGACCAACAGCGACGGCAACCAGGTCGGCGTCACCAACCCGGGGCTCGGCGTGCTGGCCAATAACGGCGGATCGACCCAGACCATCGCGCTTCTGCCCGGCAGCCCGGCCATCAACGCAGGCAGCAACGACCTGGCCGTCGACGCCAATGGCAACCCCTTGCTCTACGACCAGCGGGGAGCGGGATTCCCGCGATTCGACGGGGGCAAGGTCGACATCGGGGCGTTCCAATCCGACGTCGTTGCGCCCACGCCGATGACTGTTTACGTGAACGGCGCCTACGCCGGTGACCCAATGTGGACACCGGTGACCTCGGCCGACGGCAGCGTCCATGTGATCGGCTACGACGCCTTCAGCACGATCCAATCGGGCGCGAACGCCGTCGCCTCCCCGGGAACCGTTAATATCGCACCAGGGGAATACACCGGCCCGGTCAATATCACGCAGGACTTGACCTTCGCCGGCGCCGGGGCCTCTCAGGCGACGATCAACGGTGGCGAATCGGGCTCGGTCATCACGGTCGACAGCGGCGTGACGGCCGCGATTTCGGGCTTGACCATCACCGACGGATTGGCCGAGGCGTCCGGCGGCGGAATCGACAACAGCGGCACGTTGACGGTGAGCGGCTGCACCATCGTCAATAACTCGGCCACCTACGACGTCGGCGGCGGCATCGACGACGATTTTCAAGCCGTGCTCACGGTCTTGGACAGCACAATCGCCGATAACTCGGCCGGAGCCTCCGGCGGCGGTATATCCGCCCTCGGTAACGTGACAGTCATCGACAGTATGATCGAAGGCAACACGGCCGCAGATGGGGGCGGCGGCATCTTGGCCAACAGCGGCGTAATGGTCAACGTCATCGACAGCACGATCGCGGGCGACACGGCCGAAACAGGCGGTGGGATTTTCAATGAGGGCGCTTTGGATGTCATCGACAGCACCATCGCGAACAACACGGCCAGCAACGCCGGCGTCGGCTTGGGCGGCGGGATCTCGAATGTCGGCACGGTCACGATCACCGGCTCAACGATCGACCAAAACACGGCGACCGGCTTCGGTGGCGGCGTCGATAACCAGGGACTGGCGACGCTCGCAGATTCCACGATCGCAGCCAACTCGGCCTCGGACGACGGCGGCGGGATCTACGACATCGGCACGATCTCGGCCGTCAACACCACGATCGCCGATAACTCGGCCGGAGACTTCGGCGGCGGGATCGACGAAATTGGCACGCTCACGGCCGTCAACACCACCATCGCCGACAACAACAGCAGCAGTGGTTCCGGTTCGGGCGGCGGGCTGGACGTGGCGGGACCCGCCACGGCCACATTGTACAACACCATCGTCGCCCAGAACACCGACTCGACAGGCGCCGACGACGTCGGTGTCGGTGCGGGCATCACCTCGAACAGCTCCAACAACCTGGTCGGCGTCGACCAGACCGGCACCGTCGCCAGCTCGATCAACCCCATCCTGGTCGGGGCCACCAACCCCGGGCTCGGAGGGCTTGCCAACAACGGCGGCCCGACCGAGACCATCGCGCTCTTGGCCGGCAGCCCGGCCATCGACGCCGGTAGCAACGCTCTCTCCGTCGATCCCACCACCGGACTGCCCTTGACCACTGATCAGCGCGGCGCCCTGCGCGGCGGCCAGCCGGACAGCGCTCAACGCCGGCTCGACGGTCGACATCGGCGCCTACGAAGCCAGCTCGTCGTACCTGGTCACGACGACGGCCGACTCAACCGCCATCGGCACGTTGCGGGCGGCCATCCTCTGGGCCGATGCCAGTCCCACCAACGCCAACCCGGCCAATCTCGCCAACCCCGCCACCAATACGATCGACTTCGACATACCGACGGCGGATCCAGGTTACGTGGCGGCCACCAATTCCTGGACGATCGCACCGACTTCGCCCTTGCCGCCGCTCAGCGCCTCACTCACGATCGCCGGTTACACCCAACCGGGCTTCGGCGCGTTTTTGCCGGTCATCGTGCTGAGCGGCGCCGGCGCGGGCCAGGGCAGCGATGGTCTGGATCTGACCGGCAACGGCGTGTCCGTGCTGGCGCTGACGATCAATGGATTCAGCGGCGACGGGATCGATATCGAGTCCA
This sequence comes from uncultured Isosphaeraceae bacterium, assembly GCA_963830625.1. Lineage (GTDB taxonomy): Bacteria > Planctomycetota > Planctomycetia > Isosphaerales > Isosphaeraceae > CAWHMZ01. The sequence continues at coordinate 336,109 of CAWHMZ010000027.1, forward strand.
GCGACAACACCGTTCAGGGCTGCTCTATCGGCACCGATGCCACCCTTCAACATGCGGTAGGCAACGGTGTCGGGATCGTCGTCACGGGCGCTTCCAACTTGATCGGCACAAGCGGTCATGGGCCGTATTTTAGCATCTATGACAATGGCGTCACGATCGCGGGCAACCTGGGCACGGGGGTCTTGATCACCGGGCCAGGCGCAGTTGGAAACGTCGTCGCGTACGATGCCATCGGTAACTATCTCACGCAGTTCGCGGTCCCCAACGGTGGGGACGGGGTATTAATCAACGACGGGGCGAATGATAACTGGATCGGAGTGAACTCCGTCTACTCGCCCGAAACCGGTGGAGACGTCGCTTACATCGAGGGCAATGCCGCGGCCGGCGTGGAGTTGAGCGGCGCCGGTACCAGCGGCAACGTCGTGGCGGGGGACGTTATCAACTCGAATGGCGCCGACGGCGTCTTGATTGACAACGGGGCGACCGGCAACTGGATCGGAGTGAATCCAGTCGACGGCTCCGGCGGTGCGCTCCAATTAAACAACATCAACAGCAACACGGCGACCGGCGTGGAGATCAGCGGACAGTATACGAGCGGGAACGTCGTCGCCGGAGACACAATCAACTCAAATGGCGGCGATGGCGTGCTGATCGCCAGTGGGGCGAGCGGCAACTGGGTCGGGGTCAACCCGGTCGACGGGTCCGAGAACGCGCTCCAGTCAAACACCATCAACAGCAACACCAGGTCAGGCGTCAAGTTGAGCGGTGCCGGCACGAGCGGCAACGTCGTGGCCGGGAACATCCTCAACTTGAATGGCAGCGATGGCGTCGTGATCGTCAATGCCGCGACGAACAACTGGATCGGGGTCAGTCCCGTGGACGGGGCCGGGAGCTTTCTCAACGTACCTTCAACAATTGTCCCATCGCTGGCCCTCGTGGCGAACATCACCTGGCAGAACGCGGACAACGGCATCGAAATCAGCGACCCCGGTACGACGGGCAACGTCGTGGCCGGGAACCAGATCGGCGAGAACGGCACAGATGGAGTAAAAATCGGCGGCGGCGCGTCAAACAATTGGATCGGCGTGAACGCGGTGGACGGGCCCGAGAATGTGCTACAGGGGAACCACATCTCGGGCAGCGCCGCCGATGGCGTGGAGATCACCGGCGCCGGGACAAGCGGGAACGTCGTGGCCGGGAACCTGATCGGGTCCGGGTTTATCCCCTACGGGGCCGGCATCCCTCAACAAACCGGCGTGGAGATCGATTCGGGAGCCAGCAACAACTGGATCGGTGTCAACCCGGAGGGCGGTTCCGAGGACGCTCTAGAGCGCAACGTAATCTCGGGCAACACGGGTGACGGCGTGTGGATCAACGGAGGGGGCACGAACTACAACGTGGTGGCCGGCGATTACATCGGCACCGATCCGACCGGCACGCGGGCCGTGCCCAACAACAATGACGGGGTCGAGATCGACTTCCTTGCATCCGATAACCTGATCGGGACCTCGGGGCAGGACGGTGCCGACGACGCGCTCGAGCGGAACCTGATCAGCGGGAACAGCGTTCAAGGCGTCTTTATTCATACTCCCTACACGGACGGCAACGTCGTCGCCGGCAACTATATCGGCACGGATGCGGCGGGCAACGCCCCGCTCGGCGGCGGCATTGCAACCGGGCAGGGGGGCAATGGGGTTGTGCTCAATTCGGGCGCCTCGGGCAACTGGATCGGGGTCAACCCGTACGATTGGACCACGGGCAGTCCGGTCTTCGATCTATCCGCCGAAAACGCCGACCAGCGGAACGTGATCTCTGGAAACGGCCAGGCGGGCGTCTACGTCGGCACCAACGGCAACGTGATCGCCGGCAACTACATCGGCACGGACGCATCCGGCACTTTTTCGGTGGGCAGCTACTACGGCGTGTACCTACTGGCCTCCGGGACCCTCGTCGGCACCGGCAACCTGCCCGGCTCCAACGCCGTCTTGGAACGAAACATCATCAGCGGCAACAACCATGGCGGAGTCGTCCTGGAGCCGGGTGCCACGGGAAACGTCATCGCCGGCAACTATATCGGGACGACCCTGTCCGGCGAGGCCCCGGTTGAGGTCCCGCCGATCGACGGGCCGGGGGGCAATGGAATCTCGCTCATCGGAGCCAGCGACAACTGGATCGGCGTCAATTCCGTCTTCGGGCCCGAGAACGCCGACCAGGGCAACGTCATTTCGGGATACGCAAACGATGGCGTATACGTCGAGACTGCCTCCGCGGGCAACGTGATTGCGGGCAACTTGATTGGAACGGATGCGAGCGGCCAGAACGCCATCGGGAACCACAACAATGGCGTTCAGATCGGCAGCTCGACCTCGGTCTATGCTCAAAACAACGTGATCGGCGTGCCCGGATACGGCAACGTGATCTCCGGCAACATTTCCGTCAACATCTTGTTGTACTATGCCGTGGGAACCGTCGTGCAGGCCAACGACGCCGGCACAACGGCCGACGGACTGGGTGTTATCCCCGCCAGCGGTGTCGTCCCCGCCAGCTACAACGACAACATTCAGTTGGATGATTCTCCGGACTCATTGATCGGCGGCACCGCGCCGGCACGGGCAACCTGATTTCGGCGGGCCCGTGGAACACTTCCTACACACCGTACACAGGCTCTGTCGCCGGCGTTCCGTGGGGGCCCAACGGAATCGATGTCATTGACTTGTCGACGAGCCTCCGATCGGCCGGCACCGTGATCGAAGGCAACTTGATCGGTACCGACGTCACCGGCACCAAGGTGCTCGGCAATCCGTTCTTCGGCGTCAGTCTTGTCAACGTCGCGGGCGTCACGGTCGGCGGCACCGCGGCGGGCGCCGGCAACGTGATTGCCGGCGCCAGCGAAGGCGGCATCGGCATCCTCAGCGGCAACATCGGTTACGCTGACCTCGGCTGCTCAAACAACCTCATCGAAGGAAACCTGGTCGGCATCAATTTCGACTCCAGCGGCAACCCCATCTCCGGCCTGGGAAATGGGGACGCGGTTTTCCCCTATGGCAACGACGGTGCGGGCATTTACATCAGCGACCCCGCCGACCCGAACCAGACCTCCACCGGCAACACTATCGGCGGGACGGCCGCCGGCGCGGGCAACGTCATCGCCAATAACCTGGGGCCGGGCGTAGCCATCGTCGGCGCCAATGCGTTCGACGATCCGATCCTCGGCAACCAGATCTACGGCAATACCGGCCTGGGCATCGACCTGGGCGACGACGGCGTCACGCCCAACCACTCGACGCCCACCACCGGAATCATCCCCGGCACACCCAACGGCGACCAGAACTACCCGGTCCTGACCTTCGTGCAGTATGTGCCCAGCATGTCCGGCCCGGGCGGCACGACGATCATCGACGGTACGCTCCAGGCCGACCCCAACAGCACGTACATCGTCCAGCTCTTCGCCGATCTCATCGCCGATCCTTCCGGCTACGGCCAGGGTCAGGTGCTCTTGGGCTCTCTTTTCGTCAGCACCGACGCCTACGGCAACGGCAGCTTCTCGGCCCAGCTCACGACCGCGAACATGGCGGGCGAGGCCATTTCGGCCACCGCGACCGACCCAAATGGCAACACTTCCGAGTTTGCCCAGGATGTGATCCTGCCCTCCATGGCGAACGTCTACGTCAACGGGGCCTACGCGGGCGATCCGATGGGCACGCTGGTCGCCGTCCCCGGCGGCACCAGGCACGAGGTCGGGTACGACGCTTTCGGCACGATTCAGGAGGCCCTGAACGCGGTCGCTCCCGGCGGCACCATCAACATCGCGGCGGGGACCTACACCGGACCGATCGACATCACGCAGGAGGACGTCGACGCTCGTCGGCGCGGGGGCTTCTGTCACCACAATCAGCGGTGCTGGCAGTGGCCCGGTCATCACGGTCGACGACGTCGTGGCGGCCATCGATGACTTGACCATCTCGGGCGGCTCGGCCACGAGCGGGGGAGGCATCGACAACGACGGCAACCTCACGATCTCCGACAGCGTGATCTCGAACAACATGGCCACCGGCGACGGCGGCGGCATCGAGAACGAGGGAGGCGACAGCCTGACGATTTCCGACTCCGCCATTTCCGGCAACACGGCCGGCGGCTCCGGCGGCGGCATCGACAACCAGGGCGTACTCTCGATCATCGATTCCACCATCGCCGGCAACTCGACCGGCACCGACGGCTCCGGCGGCGGCATCGACGACACCGGCCTGCTGACGGTGAGCGGCAGCACGATCGAGGACAACACAGCCGGCCTCGCCGGCGGCGGTATTTTCAATGGCAGCGGTACGGCGACGGTCGTGAACAGTACGATCGGGGACAACTCGGCCGGCTACTTCGGCGGCGGCATCTTGGTCGGCGCCTCGCTGACGGCCGTCAACACCACGATCGCCTACAACACGATCACCGTGTACTCTAGCTCCGGCGGCGGGCTGGACGTCGCGGGCCCCAGCACGGCGACTTTGTACAATACGATCGTTGCCAAGAACACCGACCCGAGCGGCGCCGACGACATCGCGGGCACGGTCACTCCCGACAGCGCGGACAACCTGATCGGCACTGGAGGGTCCGGCGGATTGACCAGCGGCACGAGCAACGGTAATCAGGTCGGCATTGCCAGCCCGGGACTCGATCCCAACGGGCCCCAGCCGAACGGCGGCCCGACCCCGACCATCGCACTACTGGCCGGCAGCCCGGCGATCGACGCCGGAAGCAACTCCTGGGCCAACAGCTACGGCGTGACCACCGACCAGCGCGGCGCCTTGCGCGGCGGTCAACCCGACAGCCTCAATGCCGGCTCGACGGTCGACATCGGCGCCTACGAGGCCAGCTCGTCGTACCTGGTGACGACGACGGCCGACACGACCGCCATCGGCACCTTGCGCTCGGCGATCCTCTGGGCCGACTCCAGCACCAATGCCGACCCGGCGAATCTCGCCAGCCCGCGCCCAACACGATCGACTTCGACATTCCGACGACTGATCCGGGCGACACCGAGATCACCCCGCCTGTTCAAGACGGTATAACCGGGGGTGGTTTTAATTACTGGACGATCGCGCCGACTTCGCCCCTGCCGTCTGTTGGCGCCGATATCAGCATCGACGGCGCCAGCCAGCCGGGTGTTTTGGCACCGACTAATCCGTATGGCTTACCGGAGATTGTGCTCAGTGGCGCCAACGCGGGCCAGGGTAGCGACGGTCTCGACCTGCAGGGCGGCGGCGACACTGTCGTGGAGCTGACGATTAACGGGTTCAGCGGCGACGGACTCAACGTCGAGTCCAGCCACAATACGATTCAGTTCGCCGTCGACGTCGGTACCGACGTGACCGGCAGTATTTCGGTAGGAAACGGCGTCGGGATTGTCGTCACCGGCGCAGACAACGTGATCGGGACCGACGGCACGGGAGGGCCTTCCCTGGATTTCATGGAAGGCAACGTCATCGCTGACAACATTGGCCCAGGGATTTGGATCAGTGGGCCTGACGCGACCGGCAACGTGGTTGGGTCGGATTACGTCGGTCTCGGTTTCTACGGCTCGCCGCTGGCCAACGGTGGGGACGGGGTATTAATCAACGGCGGGGCAACTGACAACTGGATCGGGGTCAACTCGGTGTACGCGCCCGAGACCGCCGCCGACGGCAATGACATCGCGTCCGACGTCGGCGACGGCGTCGAGATCAGCGGCATGGGCACGACCGGCAACGTGGTGGCCGGGAACACCATCGACTCCAATGGCACCGACGGCGTGTTGATCGACGATGGGGCGAGCGGCAACTGGATCGGCGTCAGTCCCGTCTCGGGCGGTCCCGGGAACGCCGACCAGGGGAACGTGATCTCGGCCAACGCCTCATCAGGCATCTACGTCGACTCCACTTCCTCCGGCAACGTCATCGCGGGCGACTTGATCGGAACGGACGCAAGCGGTCAGAACGCCTTCGGGAACCGCGACAGCGGCGTCGTGAATTACGGCACGGAGACGATGATCAGCGACTCGACGATCTCCGGTGACACGTCGAGCTACGGAATCGACAACTACGGCACGCTCACAGTTACGGACAGCACGATTTCGGACAACACAGGGCACGGGGGCATTTACAACGGCGGCACGCTCACAATCACGGAAAGCACGATTTCGGACAACACAGGGGGCGGCGGCGGCGGCATCAACAACGCCGGCACCCTGATACTCACGGACAGCACGATCTCGGGCAACTCGGCGCGTTTTGGAGGCGGCATATGGGACCAGGGCACGCTGACGGCCGACAACTGCACCTTCGACGATGATCGGGTCGCTACCGGGGGAGGAGCGATCTACAACTCAGCCACTGACCTGGGCCTGGGCCGTATGAGCTTGCACGATTGCAGTTTCACGAGCAACTCCGCCGCCACCACCGGGGGCGCCATAGCGGCTTCCGCGTCAGCCTCCATCTCCGGCTGCACCTTCAGGGACAACGTGTCTAGATCCATCGGCGGCGGCGGTATCTGTGTATCCGTCGGCACGCTCACGATTTCCAACAGCACGATTGCCGACAACACCGCGTCTGGCCAGGGCGGCGGCATCCTCGTTCATTATGAGGGCGCGCTCACGGCCGACGATGACACGATTGCCGGCAACAGCGCCTCCACTGGCGGCGGCATTGCGAATGGCCCCGGCAACACCGTGACGATCAACGCCGGCACGATTCAAAACAACTCGGCCGCAACCGGCGGCGGCATCGACAACGAAGGCCGCATGACGCTCAGCGGTAGCACGATCCAGGACAACACCGTCACCGCCGGCGGCAGTGTCTTCGGCGTGAGCCCCGGCTACGGCGGCGGCATTGCGAACGGCGGCATGCTCGCGCTCACCGACACCACGATCGCCGGAAACACGGCCTCGCACTGGGGCGGCGGCATCGGTAACACCGGCACAATCACAGTCACGGACAGCACGATATCGGACAACTTGGCCGCTTTCGGCGCCGGCATCGGCAACGCTGTCGCCAGCTCGAAAGGCACATTGACCGCTGACAACTGTAACTTCGACGATGATCGGGCCACTCTCTTCGGCGGAGCGATCTTCAACTCAGGTGCTATGCACCTGTTCGATAGCAGTTTCACCGGCAACTCCGCCGGCACCACTGGCGGCGCCATATCGAATGCCGGCGGGACCGGCTCGATATCCGGCTGCACCTTCAGGGACAACTCGGCCGGCGCCGTTGGCGGGGGGGGCATCGCCGTATACACGGGTGCGCTCACGATTACCAACAGCACGATTGCCGACAACAGCGCGTCGGGCCCGGGCGGCGGCATCCTCGTTTACCAGGGCGCGCTCACGGCCGACAATGACACGATCGCTGGCAACAGCGCTTCCTCTGGCGGCGGCGTTGCGAATGAACCCGGCAGCACGGCGACCGTCGGCAACACGATCGTGGCGGACAACACGGCCACCTCCAGCGGGCCCGATGTCCTCGGAAACTTCACGTCGCAGGGGTACAACCTGATCGGCAAGACCGACGCCAGTACCGGCTGGGTCAGCTCCGACCTGACCGGCACCATCGCCCAGCCGCTTGACCCCCTGCTCGCGCCTCTGGCCAACAACGGAGGCCCGACCCAGACGATGGCCCTCTTGCCCGGCAGCCCGGCCATCAACGCCGGCAGCAACGCCCTGGCGGTCAATCCCGGCACCGGACTGCCCCTTACCTTCGATCAGCGCGGAGCCGGCTACCCGCGGATCGAGGGCGGGACGGTCGACATCGGGGCCTTCGAAGCCCTGTCCAGCACGTACGTGAACGCCGCCTGGACCGGGCCCAGCTACGCGCCGGGCACGCCCGTCAGTTGGACCGACGGCAGCACGCATTACATCGGCTACGACGCCTTCAGCACGATCCAGGCGGGCGCCAATGCCGTTCTCTCGGGTGGGACCGTCAACATCGCGGCGGGGACTTATACCGAGCAGGTCACGATCGGCCAGAACTTGACCCTCGCGGTGCGGGGAGCTCGACGACCTTCCTCGAGCCGCCGACCGGCGTGAACTCCGGCACCGAGCTCGAGATCACCAGCGGCGTCACCGTGTCCATCTCCGGCATCACGGTGGACCCGGCCTCCCGGACCATGACCGCCATCAACCTCAACGGCGGCTCGCTCGACGCCGCGGGCATCACCGTCACCAGCTACGACGTCGACGTCTCGGTCGAGAACGGCGGCTCGCTCATCGTCCGCGGCAGCACGATCGATGGCTCGACCGTTCCGGGCGAGGCCGCCATCTCGATCACCGGCGGTACGGTCGACCTCGGAACATCGACGTCGCCCGGCGGCAATACGATCAACATCAGCTCAGGCGATGAATTCGTGCAGAACCTGACCGGGAATCCCGTGCCGACGGTCGGAGACACGTTCACCGTCGACGGGACGACCCAGTTGGCGACCGAGCTCAGCTTCACAACACTCGCCAGCTCGCTTGACCCGTCCGTTTTCGGTCAGAGCGTGACGTTCACCGCCGCTGTCACGCCCGACTACGCCGGCGACCCGACGCCGACCGGGACAGTCAGCTTCATCGAAGAGACCACCGGCACGACGCTCGCCACAGTCACTCTCTCCGCCGGTACAGCGACCTTCACGACGGCCGCGCTCGGTACCGGCACCAGTTCCATCGTCGCGAGTTATTCGGGCGATACCCGCTACCTCCTTAGCCTGGACCAGGCGCCGCAGACGGTCTACCAGGACGGCACGACCACGAGCGTTGCCTCTTCGTTGAATCCCTCGACCTATGGCCAGTCGGTCACATTCACGGCGGCCGTGAGCGCCAGCTCGCCGGGGAGCGGCACGCCGACGGGGACGGTCACGTTCTACGACGGCACGACATCGATCGGCACGGGCACGCTCAGCGGCGGGAAGGCGACCTTGAAGACGAGCACGCTGCCGGGCGGTACCGATTCCATCACCGTGGGCTACGGCGGCGATACCAACTTCCTCGCCAGCACCTCGGCGCGCTGGCCCAGACCGTCAACCGGGATGGGACGACGACCAAGCTCACGTCCTCCGCGAATCCATCGGTCTATGGCCAGGCGGTGACCTTCACCGCGACGGTGACGGCCAGCGCACCGGGGAGCGGGACGCCGACGGGTACGGTGACGTTCATGGACGGCGCAGCGGCAATCGGCACCGGCACGCTCAATGCCAGCGGCGTGGCGACTTACACGACGACTGCCTCCCCGTTAAGCGTGGGCAGCGGTCAGTCGATCACGGCTGTCTACGGCGGCGACGGCGATTTCACGACCAGCACCTCGACGGCCCTCTCGCAGACGGTCAACCAGGACAGCTCGGCGACTTCTGTTGTTTCCTCGGCGAATCCCTCGGTCTACGGGCAGCCGGTAACCTTCACGGCAACGGTGACGGCCAGCGCCCCCGGCAGCGGCACGCCGACCGGGACGGTGCAGTTCCTGATCGGCGGCAGCGACTTCGGCGGGCCCGTGACGCTGGTCGACGGCAGCGCCACGAGCGCCGCCACCAGCTCGCTCTCGGTCGCGGGCAACACGATCAAGGCTTCCTACAGCGGTGACACCAACTTCAAGACGAGCAGCGGTACGCTCACCCAGACGGTCAACCAGGATAGCACGACCACGTCGATCGGTTCGTCGGCGAACCCCTCGGTCTACGGCCAGTCGGTGACCTTCACGGCGACAGTGGCCGCCACCGCGCCTGGGAGCGGGATTCCGACGGGTACGGTCACGTTCACCGACGGCACGACCACGCTAGGCACGGTCACGCTGAGCGGCGGGACGGCATCGTATAGCACCGCCAAGCTGGCGACCGCCTCGCACTCGATCACGGCGACGTACAACGGCAGCGGCAGCTTCGTTACGAGCAGTGGAAGCTTGAGCCAGACGGTCAATCAGGACGCCACGACCTCGAGCGTCGCCTCGTCCCTGAATCCCTCGACCTACGGTCAGGCAGTCACGTTCACGGCGACGGTCAGCGCCAGCTCGCCGGGGAGCGGGACGCCGACCGGGACGGTCACGTTCTATTTCGGCACGACATCGATCGGCACGGGCACGCTCAGCGGCGGGAAGGCGACCTTGAAGACAAGCACGCTGCCGGCCGGTTCCGACTCGATCACCGTGGCGTACGGCGGTGATACGAACTTCCTCATCAGCACCTCGGCCGCTCTGACCCAGACTGTCAACCCGGATGGGACGACGACCAAGCTGACATCCTCGGCGAATCCGTCGGTCTACGGCCAGGCGGTGACGTTCACGGCGACGGTGAAGCGCGAGCTCGCCGGGGAGCGGGACGCCGACCGGGACGGTCACGTTCTCCGACGGCTCAGCGTCGCTGGGCAGCGGGACGCTGAATGCCAGCGGCGTGGCGACTTACACGACAACTGCCTTCCAGTTAAGCGTGGGCAACGGTCAATCGATCACGGCGGTTTACGGCGGCGGCGCCAATTTCACGACCAGCATCTCGACGGCCCTGTCGCAGACGGTCAACCAGGACAGCTCGACGACGACCGTCGTTTCCTCGACGAATCCATCGGTGTACGGCCAGCCGGTGACCTTCACGGCGACCGTAACTGCGAGCGGTCGCCGGCAGCGGAACGCCGACCGGGACGGTCACGTTCTATGACGGCTCGACGTCGCTGGGAACGGGCACGCTCAGCAGCGGCACCGCCAGCTTCACGACGGCGGCGCCGCTTCCGGTCGGTAGCGATTCAATCAAGGCTTCCTACAGCGGTGACACCAACTTCAAGACGAGCAGCGGTACGCTCACCCAGACGGTCAACCAGGATAGCACGACCACGTCGATCGGTTCGTCGGCGAACCCCTCGGTCTACGGCCAGTCGGTGACCTTCACGGCGACAGTGGCCGCCGCCGCGCCTGGGAGCGGGATTCCGACGGGTACGGTCACGTTCACCGACGGCACGACGACGCTAGGCACGGTCACGCTGAGCGGCGGGACGGCATCGTATAGCACCGCCAAGCTGGCGACCGCCTCGCACTCGATCACGGCGACGTACAACGGCAGCGGCAGCTTCGTTACGAGCAGTGGAAGCTTGAGCCAGACGGTCAATCAGGACGCCACGACCTCGAGCGTCGCCTCGTCCCTGAATCCCTCGACCTACGGTCAGGCAGTCACGTTCACGGCGACGGTCAGCGCCAGCTCGCCGGGGAGCGGGACGCCGACCGGGACGGTCACGTTCTATTTCGGCACGACATCGATCGGCACGGGCACGCTCAGCGGCGGGAAGGCGACCTTGAAGACAAGCACGCTGCCGGCCGGTTCCGACTCGATCACCGTGGCGTACGGCGGTGATACGAACTTCCTCATCAGCACCTCGGCCGCTCTGACCCAGACTGTCAGCCCGGATGGGACGACGACCAAGCTGACATCCTCGGCGAATCCGTCGGTCTACGGCCAGGCGGTGACGTTCACGGCGACGGTGAGCGCGAGCTCGCCGGGGAGCGGGACGCCGACCGGGACGGTCACGTTCTACGACGGGTCAACGTCGCTGGGCAGCGGAGCGCTCAATGCCAGCGACGTGGCGACTTACACGACGACTGCCTTCCAGTTGGGCGTGGGCACCGGTCAGTCGATCACGGCAGTTTACAGCGGCGATGGCAACTTCAGGACCAGTACTTCGACGGCCCTCTCACAGACGGTCAACCAGGATAGCACGACGACGACCTTGGTCTCGTCGTCCAATCCCTCAACCGCCGGCCAGTCGGTGACGTTCACGGCGACAATCAGCGCCACTTCGCCTGGGAGCGGGACGCCGACGGGATCGGTGACCTTTTACGTGAATTCCAAGAGCGTCGCCACCGTCAACCTGACAAGCGCTGCCGCGAACTATACGACCACGTTCAACTCGGCCGGCAGTGAGACGATCAAGGCCGTTTACAGCGGTGACACCAACTTCAAAACCAGCACGGCAACTCTCACCCAGACCGTGAATAGCGCCGGCGGCGCGTTCGTGGTGAGGTCGGCGACCAAGGCGGTCGACCAGGCTTTGGGAACGCTGCAAGACGACGATAGCTCGCCGCTCGACGACCTGGCGTTCGAACTCGTAGGGACTCAGCGCCCCCGTCGGCGATCTGTTGCAGGCGCCTGACCGAGCCGTTCAATCAACTCGGCGTTCGTCTACGAAGCAGCCGACCGCGCGGGCGTGTCGCCGCTGAAGACCCCAGCACCGAGCGATACACAGCAAGCCCTCTACAGCCTGCCGCAGAACGACTACAACGTCATCAACAGCGGCTACAACGGCTACACGGCGAGCGCAGGCTACAACCTGGTGACCGGGCTGGGCACGCCGGTGGCGAACCTGCTCGTATCGGACCTGGTCGCATACCAGACCGGCACGCTCGTCGCCTCGGGCCCGACGGTCGCTCCCTTGCAGAATTCGGAACTGGTCAACACGGGGCCCAGTGACAGTGGAACGATGGATGTGTTCAGCGTTTTCGATTCCATCACCGTAACTCAAACGGGTTTCACGCACGGCCGCGCCGCCGTTGCGCTCGGTTCCGCAGGGGAGACCGGGCTGGCCCGGAGGCCGCCGGTATCGGCCGACAAGGTTACCACGGCCGTCGACCGAGCGGTCGTCGTCATGGTGGATGAGACGTCCCCCGAGACGCTCATAGGCGACCTGGCATTCGAACAGGTGTCGTCGGGAACCCACAAGAAGCCACGGGGATGGAGTTTGTACAGTCGATGACGCGAAGTGTGTTTGCTACAATATCGAAGTATGAGTACCGTCATTCGCGTGAGCCCGCGTGATCGCGCCAAGGCTTGGGCACTCTTGGTGAGGCACTCACCCGGTGTCGCCCTGCCGGACCGCGTCTTCATCGTATCCGAGGAGGCTGTACGCGCCCTACGGAAGGCTGGGATCCGCTTCTCGGTAGTGTCGCGAGAGGCGAGCATCTCCGGAGCGGCCTCCGGTGAAAGAGTATTTCTCGTCTAACGCATCAGCGGCAGAACTTCGTCAAGCGTTTCAGCGTCGGCTGCGGCTTGCAGCAGTGCCTGGAGTCGCTCGATGTCGCGCATCGAGCGGACCTTCCGCCGTACTTCGCACCGTGCGCCTTGAACTTTGACTTGAGGAGGGCCAGGATGCCAGCTTGCAGGCCTTCCGCCATGCCCTCGTCGCGTCCCTCTTGTCGTCCCTCCTCGCGCGAGCCTCTCAATACTCGTCACGTACGGCATGCGTCGTTCCTCCTCAAAACGATCAAGCTCATTTCGGAAACGACCGCTCCAACTCCGACGGCAGGGCCAGCATCCAATCGAGCACGCGAAAGAGTTGCCGGACTTGTTCCCGGGTGAGCCCCCGATCATAAAGCCTCTTGACCAGTCGCAGTTTCCACTGCCAGCGCGTCGACGGCGCATTTCGGGTTTCGAGAACCTTTAACTGCGCCAATATTACCACCGCGAACGGGTTAGCCGACTGTTCGAGGGCCGCCTCCTCCCGGCGGTAATCGATGAGCTTGACGACCGGGAATCGAATTCCGACCTCACAACCCCATATATTGTACGCAAATTGGTTCGGTCGCCAGCCGGATTGCTCGTCGCACAGGACGGCCAAGCTCACCACCGGCTGGCGGTGCAGGTCGTAAATCCGGTAGCTGTACACAAACATGCGCTCCGCGAATGTGTGTTCCCGGCGACCTTGCACCTCGATATGAACCAGCAGCCAGGCCTCCTTGCCGTCCTTCCGCCACGCCTTGAAGAGCTTGTCAGCAAGGCGTTTGCCGAGGCGGGCGTCGCGCACGATCTGCTGCAGTTCCTTGTCTAGGCTCTCGTAGCCGCGGTCCCAGTCGATGCCGGCGTGGACCTCAGGAAAGCACAGGGCGAGGAACCACTCGAGAAAATGTTCGAGCGCTTCCTTCCAGGGACTATCGAGCTGCTCGGCCCGTTTGGATGGAGAGGGCACGGTCGCACTCCACCCCCGTCAAGCCCAGCGGTCGGCCACGGCGAACGACCGTGCCAGCGGCAATTGGGAACCGGATTGCGGAACTCGCACGCGAAAATGGTGACGCCCTACGGTACTCTCCATTACTGGGCCGTCAAGATACAATCAATGGCCCGCTAAGTGAGATCGCAGAGACAACTGCGTAGGTCAGGCTTTCTAGCCTGACGCGTATTGGCCATGGCGCTCTGCCGTCAGGCTGGAAAGCCCGACCTACACCGCTTTGATGGTTCGCGCCGTCAAGCCTTCGCGTGCCAAGGCCGTTCTTCTTCCCTCCTGCTTTCGTGGTTTCCTGATTGATCGATCGAAAGGGACCGCCGGTCTGTACCGGTTGCTCACGACTCGTTCCGGCCGATCGCCTCGCGGAATGCGAGAATTATGAAGATCAATTCGGATGCGGCACCCGCGGCACCCGCGGCACGCGATCGTTGGAATATCTTGCCGGCAGGCGACTTCTGATGCCTGAAGAGAGTGCCGCGGCGCGGCACGATGCGGCACCCGTGCGTCGCCGTGCGGCACCCTGCGTCACCGCGGCCTTGTGGGAGATGCCGACTTCACGAACTTCACCGGAGGAACTGGTTTTTTCGGTGATCAGGATTGTGATCACGATTATGATTACGAGCACGAATCAATCGCCCGAACACTACAAACATTGGCGGCAGGTCATGGGCGCGAGCTGGTCGAGAAAAGGTTCAGCCGAGGCGCTCGAGGCGCTCGTCGAGCAGGTGAAGCAGGACCGCTCGGTCCTGGCGGCGATCCTCTGTGGCAGCCTGTCCCACGACAAGGTATGGGCCAAGTCGGATATCGATCTGGTGCTCGTGACCATCGACGACAAGAAGGTGCAAGCCGGAGACCTGGCGCTCTATGCCGACGGGGTGAACGTCCACGCCATCCTCATGCCGCGGGCACAGTTCCGCAAGACCGCGGAAGGGTCGATCCGCAACTCGTTCATGCATTCGCTCCTGGCCAAGGGGCGGCTGCTCTTCACCCATGATGCCGACCATCACCGACCTCTGCGCCCGGATGAGCGAGATCGGCGAGCGCGACACCCAGGTCCAGCTTCTGCGCGCGGCAACCCACGCGCTGGGGCCATCTACAAGGCCCACAAGTGGCTCGTCACCCGCGGCGACCTCGACTACACGGCGCTCTGGATCCTCTACGCCGCAACGCCGCTGGCGCAGATCGAGGTCATCGGCCGGCAGGCTGCTCGCCGACCGGGAGGTGATCCCCCAGGCGATGGAGCTCAACCCGGCCTTCTTCAAGATCGTCTACGCCGACCTCTTGAACGGCAAGAAGACCCGAAAAAACGTCCAGGCGGCGCTCGAGGCAATCGACCGCTACCTGGCCGAGCGAGCGGCAACCCTTTTTCAGCCGGTCATCGAGCACCTCCGCGACGTCGGCGAGGCGCGGTCGTGCACCGAGCTCGAAGACCACTTCCGGCGAAACCTGGACATAAGCGGCGTCACCGTGGCGTGCGAGTACCTGGCCGACCAGGGGCTGATCGGCAAGGCCTCGGTGCCGGTGCAGCTCACCAAGCGGAGCAACATCGACGTCCAGGAGCTGGCCTTCTTTCACCTCGAGGGCGGACCGGATGGCTTCTAGGCCCACCGCCAGGCGAACGCCGCCCAAGGCACGGGCGCGCACGACGATCGCCGTCCAGGGCGCGCGCGTCCACAACCTCAAGAACATCTCGGTCGAGATCCCGCGCGACAAGCTCATCGTGGTCACCGGGCTCTCGGGATCCGGCAAGTCGAGCCTGGCGTTCGACACCATCTACGCCGAGGGGCAACGGCGATACATGGAGTCGCTCTCCAGCTTCGCCAAGCGGTTCGTCGCAGCAGGTCGCCAAGCCCGACGTCGACTTCGTCTTCGGGCTCTCGCCGGTGATCTCGATCGAGCAGAAGACCATCGCCAGCAACCCGCGCTCGACCGTCGGGACCATGACCGACATCGCCAGCTATCTGAACCTGCTGTTCGCGACCATCGGCGAGCCGCACTGCCCGCGCACGGGCGAGCCGACGCCCAGCAAGACGGCAAGCCAGATCCTCGAGGCAGTCCTGTCTCTGCCCGAAGGCACAGAGATCGAGCTGCGCGCGCCGGTGTTCAAGGTCTACGGCGAGGAGCTGGACTTCGTCCTGACGGAGGTGCGGAAGAAAGGGTGCCGGCGGCTGATGATCGACGGCAAGCCGGTGGACATCTCCGAGCAGGTCGAGCTCGACGAACACCAAGTCCAGCACATGGACGCGGTGGTGGACCGGCTGGTGGTCGGCCGCAAGCATGAGAAGGCGATCAAGGCCGCGATCGCCGCAACCTTGCTGGTCGGCGATGGACTGCTCCAGGTGCACGTGGTCAAGGGCGCGAGCAAGGCCGAGTGCCAGCGATTCTATCAGGCGATCATCGAGCGCGACCCACCACTTCGTCTACGGGGACATCGAGCCCGAGTACTTCATGTTCAACAACCCCGAGAGCGCCTGCCGGACCTGCGGGGGCCTGGGAGTCCACAAGCTCACGCACCCCGAGCTGTTGGTGCCCGACCCAGGCCGGAGCATCCGCGGCGGATGCTTCGTGCGCGAGGCGTTCAAGTACAACCCCGACACCTGGGACGGACGGGTGATGTACAGCCTGGCGAAGACGCTCAAGTTCTCGCTCGACACGCCGTGGGAGAAGCTCCCCGAGTCGGTGCGCGCTGGCGATCTTGAACGGCATCGACCGCAAGATCACGCTGTTCTCACCCCCCGAGGCGAAGGGAAGCCGACGACGACTGGGAGGGCAAGGAGGTCGGCTTCGGCGGGATCGCCCGACGAATCGAGCGGCGCTACCGCCGCTACCGGCAAAGAGGCGAGGCAAACTCGGGGATGGAGGCCTGGCTCGACAGCGTGATGGTCGAGCACACTTGCCCCGACTGCAACGGCGCGCGGATCAGGGCCACGCGGCTTTGCTTCACGATCGCGGGCAAGAGCATCCACGAACTTGGCCAGCTCAACTTTGACGAGCTGCACGCGTTCCTGGGCACGCTCAAGCCGGCCGGCCGCGGTGCCGACGCCGGCCGGCAGGTGCTCAAGGAGGTCCGCGGCCGGCTCGAGCTGCTCCTGGGCATCGGGCTCGACTACTTGAACTTGAACCGCCGCTCCGGAACGCTTTCCGGCGGTGAGTCGCAGCGGATTCGCCTGTCCACGCAGATCGGGTCGGGGCTGATGGGAATGCTCTACGTGCTCGACGAGCCGAGCATCGGCCTGCACCCGAAGGACAACGTGAAGATGATCGCGACTCTCGAGAGCCTGCGCGACATCGGCAACACGGTCATCGTCGTGGAGCATGACGAGGACACCATCCGCGCGGCCGACCACCTGGTGGAGATGGGCCCCGGACCGGGGGCCCACGGCGGCACGGTGGTGGTGCAGGGAACGATCGACGACGTGCTCGCGTGCACGGCGTCACCGACCGGGCAATTCCTCTCCGGCAAGCGCTCGATCGCCAACCCCACAAGAGCGGCGAAAAGGCAACGGCAAGACGCTGACGGTGCGCGGAGCGCGCGAGAACAACTTGAAGGCGGTGGACGTGACGTTCCCCCTGGGCAAGCTGGTGGCGATCACCGGTGCCTCCGGCTCCGGCAAGAGCACGCTGGTCAACGAGGTCCTCTACAAGGCACTGTGGAAGCGCTTGGTGGATACCAGGACGTTGCCCGGGCGAGCACGACGGCATCGACGGTCTCGAGCACGTGCACAAGGTGGTCAACATCGATCAATCGCCGATCGGGCGGAACAGCCGGTCAAACCCGGCGACCTACATCGGCTTCTATGACGCGATCCGGGATTTGTTCACCCAGGCGCCCTTGTCGGTGGAGCGCGGCTACAAGGCGGGCCGGTTCAGCTTCAACGTCAAGGGAGGCCGGTGCGAGGAGTGTCAGGGCGAGGGGGTGATCACCACGCAGCTCTACTTCATGCCCGACGTCGAGGTGACCTGCGGCGCCTGCAAGGGGGCGCGGTTCAACAGCGAGACGCTGGAAGTCACGCTGCGCGGCAAGACCATCGATGACGTGCTGAACATGTCGGTCGAGGAAGGCGCGACGTTCTTCGCTCTCGAGCCGGTGGTCGGCAAGAAGATCGACGTGCTTGAACGACCTGGGCCTCGGCTACCTGACTCTGGGCCAGTCGTCGACGACGCTCTCCGGCGGCGAGGCGCAGCGGATCAAGATTGCCACGGAGCTCTCCAAGCTGCAGCGGTCGAAGCACACGGTGTACATCCTCGACGAGCCGACGACCGGCCTGCACCTGGCGGACGTGCGAGCGGCTGCTCGAGTCGCTCAATCGCCTGGTGGACGCCGGGCACACGGTGCTCTTGATCGAGCACCACCTGGACGTGATCAAGACGGCCGACCACGTGATCGACCTGGGCCCGGATGGCGGCCACGCCGGCGGCGAACTGGTCGTGACGGGTACGCCGGAGGAGGTCGCAGCGTGCAAGAGCGTCGCACACGGGCTCGTTCTTGAAGAAGCATCTCAAGCGGACGATCAGCAGGTGAGCGCGAAGGCTGAGTGCTCACCAGACGCTTGGGGAATCGGACCGATCGGACGGATCGGACGGATCAGTCGGATTCCGAGGCACGCCGGCACTGCGGCCGGCCCTCGGCGCGGCGCGATCGCAGTCTGGCAGGAGGTGATCGCCCAGATTCCCGGGGCCTGTGTCGACGCAGTCGTCAGTGGCGTGGGAACGGGGGGGACGCTGGTCGGCCTCTGGGAGGGTTTCACCGACCACGGGTGCGACGTGACCGCGTTTGCCGCCCGGCCGATCGCCGGGTTGGGCATGGACGGCGCCGAGCGCTGCTCGTTCAGCGGCCGGATCCCCGGCGTCGCCGACGGTCTGTCGGCGATCTACGCCGCGTTTCAGCCGGCGCGTCGCGTCGAGATCGATGTGCCCGACGACGAGGCGCTCCACACAGCCCGGCGCCTGATCAATAGCGGGTTCCCCGTCGGCCCCAGCTCGGGACTCAACTACCGCGCCGCCCAGATGGCCGCCGAACGCCTCGGCCCGAGCGCCCACATCGTGACCGTATTTCCCGATCGAATGGAGCGGTACTTCTCGACCGAGTTGTTTGCTGTGGGCGACGTCTCGAAGGGCTGAATTTGAGTCAGCACGGTTATCGGCACACTCTTCACCGATATCGCGGTTCCTCTCCGCCGGGCTTACACTCCCGCTGCACACCCGGAAACTGGCGCTGCGACTCCAGGAAGCGGTGCTTGGGCATCTCCATCCAGGCGCGCAGCCGCGGGAAGAAGATCCAGACGCCGACGAAGGCGGCCATCAGCAGGGTGACGGCCAGCACGATGAGGTTGACGGCCACGGGCGGTGCTCCGATTACGGTGACGGGGATGCCGGCTGGTACAGCGAGCGGACGTAGCGCGCCAGCAGGCTGCGCTGCTGCGGCGTCCAGCCGGTCCGACCAGGGCGGCATGGCGGTTCCGGGCACGCCCTGGGCCAGCACGTCCTCGGCGTAGCCCAGGCTCGGGCGCTCCTGCCGGAAGTCGGTCGGCGTCGGGGCCAGGGCGCCGGCCCCGATGCCTGCGTGTCCTTGCGTGCCATGACACACCGCGCAGTTCTTCGCGTACAGCTTCTCGGCCTTGGCCTGTTCCGTCGGCCGAGAGCGGGAGCTCCGGTTCTGCCGTGCCGGCGCTCGGCTTCCAGTGAACGGACATAGGCCGCCAGCGCCCTCAGGTCGTTCGCGGGCAGCTCATGCCAGCCGGGCATCGACGAACCGGGCACGCCCTCCCAGAGGATCCGGCTCAGGGCTAGGTCGGAGAAGCGGACGCGCGTCGAGGTCGCGCGGCGCGGGCAACAGGCTCACCGCCGCGGGCCCATCCCCCTTGCCGCCTGGCGCCGTGGCAGCCGCTGCAGTGGCGAGCGAAGACGGCGGCCCCGCGCAGCTCGAACCGCGCCAGCTCGGCGGCTGGCAGATCCGTCGAGAAGAGCACGGCCGGGCCCGCCATGCGCGGGATGGCGCAGTCACAGAAGATGCCCATGCGCTCTTCCTCGGCCGGGTCCATTTTCCCGGAAGGACTGCGCTCCAGCGTGCCGGCCAGGCGTGCGTCGCGGCCGAGGGAGTCGAGGTAGGCGACCAGGTCGAGCGCCTCCTGAGTCGGCTCGAGCGGCGAGCCGTCGAACAGCCACGGGTGCGGCCGGCATGTTGGACTCGGGCACGACCCAGCGCGGGTTCCACAGGTGGGTCAGATGCCAGTCGCGCGAGCGCTTGCCGGACTCGCGGGCCAGGTCGGGACCGATGCGGCGCGTGCCCCACAACTGCGGGAACTCCTGCGTCCGTCTCCCACGCCTGGCTCGCCGGGCCGAAGCGGCGCACGTCGTCGGCGGTCGCCCGGACGAGCTGCGAGTGGCAGTTGAGGCAGCCCTCACGACCGTAGACCGCGCGGCCGCGCAGCTCGCTCGCGCTCGGCGCCCGGCAGTCCCGGCGGCCGGCTGGCGGCGATCTCGCCTTCCAGCGTTCGGTTCGGCCAGACCGCCAGCACGACGAACGAGAACAGAAAGCAGCCGAAGCCCGCGACGCCGGTCAGCACGTAGGCACTCTTGAGCCACGGCAGCGCGCGGCGATGGCTGCCGGCCGATCTCCTGCAAGACCTGCCCGGACGGCGACCGCAAGATCGCCCGCGGAAGGCTCCGGCGCGGCAGGGGCCGGCACTGCCTGGCCGATCGGGCCGGTCAGCATGGCCAGACACAGGGCGCCGAAGCCGGCCAGCACCGGCAGCCGCCGCCAGGGAGCGCGAGATCCAGTACGGCTGCGAGGCGCTGACCGACTCGATCCAGAGCGACTCGGACTGCCAGAGCTGTCCCTGCACCATCCCCGCCGCCGTCAGGTCGGCACCATCAGGAACAGCCCGACCGCCAGCAGCCAGAACGCCCAGTTGGCGGCGCCGGCGTTATAGCGCAGGCCATCCGTCTGCTTCCAGACGTGCAAGCAGCCCGCCGATGGCCGCGAACGAGGCGAAGCCGATCATCGCGAAGTGCGAGTGGCCGATGACCCAGTCGGTGAAGTGGACCAGGCGGTTGACCGGCATCAGCGCTTGCATCGAGCCCTGCAGGCTGACGGCCAGGTAGGCGACGATGCTCACCCAGACGAAGCGCAGCGGCACGTCACGGGCCACCACCCCCGCGGATCCCTTGAGCGAGAGCAGCAGATTGCTGACGTTCAGCACGACGTCCATGCCGAGGTAGACCGAGGCGACGATGGCACCAAGCTGGGCCTCCATCGGGATGGAGGAGAAGATGTAGTGGTGCGTGCCGTTGAGCGGGTAGATGAAGAACAGCATCCAGAAGGCCAGCATCGACAGGAAGTGGCTATAGATGGGCCGCCCGGTGACCGTGGGGATGACGAAGTAAAAGACGGCCACGGCGAACGGCGTGACGTACAGGCCGACCGCGTCGTGAATCCACAAGTCCGCTGTAGGTCGCCCCTTGCGCTCCGGGCACGAACTCCGGCACGAAGTTGCCGACCGGGTAGGCGAACAGCGTGAAGATCGTGCCCGCCGATAATGTACCAGGCCGAGACATACAGGTCCGAGACGCCCCGGCGGAAGAACGGCAGCACGAACTGGATCGCCATGAGCACGAAGGCGAGGACGACAAAGACGTCGACGACGATGGGGAACTCGGCCCACTCCAGCGGCTGGCTGATACCCACCTGCACCAGCACCCAGCCCGGAATGACCACCAGGAAGTTCCAGACGACGAACAGAGCAGCCAGCCCAGCGCGCGGCTGGTGACGGGCCGCCCGGCGAGACGCGGGACGGCATGGTAGAAGAACGCCAGGAAGGCGTTGCCCAGCCAGCCGAAGAAGATGCCCTGCGTGTGGCCGTAGCGCAGCCGGCCCCACGTCAGCCAGGAGGTGTCCCCCAGGAAATCCGGCCAGTGGAACTTGAGCGCGATCGCCAGCCCGAGCAGCACGGAGTAGACGACCATCGCCAGCGCGGCCAGGCCGTGCGCCGGATCAAGCCGCTCTCGGTTGCGGGGACGTCATGGGAACGTCTGCGTTGATACTCATTCCAATGACTCTTCTGCGGCTGGCCGTGCTTTGCCGTGCTCGCTGGGCACGAACCTCGTCACTGACCCCGGACCGTCGTGAGATAATCCACGATCTGTCCCTCCGCCTCCGGGGTGATCGGGGCACCGTAGGTCTTGACCATCTTGTGAACCACCTCCGCCCACTGCTGCTGCGGGAAACGGCGGTTGCGTCATCACCATCCGCGTCGAGTGGCAGATCGTGCAGGAGGCGACGAACGTCCGTTGATGAGGTCCGGAGGGCAGCTCCGGCTCGTCATGGGGAAGCACGATCGTCTCCACGGGGAGAGTGGTTCCGGCGGCGAGCGTCCGGCGGCGGCACCGGCGCCTGCGTGCTCTCGCCGGGTGCCCAGGTAGGCGACCGCGGTCGCGATCAGCGCCGACGACCACCGTCAGAACGATGGCCACCGTCTGCGAGTGGCGCGGCTTGTCGCTGCCTTGCATGTGCGACTGCTCAGTCACCGTGCCGTTTCGGCGGTGGCACTGGCCAGGCTGACGGCTGACGCAGATCGACGTCCTGCAACCTCGAAAACGCATTCACACGGCGCTCACCCGGATCTCCTCGATGACGTTGCGCATGTACCCGCCGCGGTTCCAGTTGGCCTGTGCCGGCTGGCCCTCGCCCGCGTTGGTGACGGCGCGGACCTGAAGGCGGTATTCGCCCCGGTGCGGGCGGCGTCCACTCGGCGTGCCAGCGGCGGAACGAGAAACGTCCCAGGTCCTCGCCCAGGCGGGCCGCCGACCAGGTGCGCCCGCCGTCGGCCGAGAATTCGACCTGCCGGATGCCGTGCCCGCCGTCGAAGGCGATGCCCTCGAGCGCCCAGGCCTGGCCTGCCGGCGCCCGGGCGCCGGGGTCAGGGCGGACGAAGAACGAGCGGACGTTCATGCGGTTGATCGGCACCGTCTGCTGCGGCGTGCGCCTGCGGCGACTCGTTCGCTCCGGGCGTCGCAGGGATCTGGTAGGCGGTGGCCATCCAGAAGCCCGTGAAGCGGTGATCGAGGACGGTGATGTTCGTCAGGGCCTTGACCCAGTAGGTGGCGTACCAGCCGGGCACCACCAGGCGGGCCGGGAAGCCGTTCAGCATCGGCAACGGGGCGCCGTTCATCTCGTAGGCGACCAGCACCTCCGGCTGGCGGGCGTGATCCACGTCGAGGGCCTTGACGAAGTCGGGCACCGAGGGGAGCGGGCCCTCGTCGAGGCCGTCGAAGGAGACCTGCACGGCCCCGGCCCGCAGACCCGCCCGCTGCAGCAGGTCGCGCAGGCGTACTCCCGTCCAGCGGGCGTTGCCCATCGCACCGTTCACCCACTGACCGCCGGGAACGCGCGGCTGCGAAGAGGCTCCGCGAGTTGCCCGAGCACTGATTGACCGCGACCAGCGAGACGGGCTCCATGCCGGCGGAGGTCTTCCATCGACAGCTCGAGCGGCCGCTCGACGTGGCCGCCAACGCGGAGCCGCCAGGTGCGCAAGTCCACATGGGTCGGGATCGCTTCCAGGTGCCAGCGCACGTAGAAGGCTTCGTTGGGCGTCAGGTCATGGCGGAAATACTGCCAGGGCGTTTCCAGAGAGGGAGCGCGGTCGTTGAGCGCGCGCAGGGCGATCTTCTGCGGGAAGCGCATCAGGGTCGGCTCGTCGGGCGAGGTCACCTGAGCTCGGCGGCGCGCAGCCGGCAGACAGCAGACCGGCCAGCCCGGACACGCCTGCCCAGCGCAGCCAGGCGCGACGATCGAGCATCTCACCCGGGACGTGAATTCGCGAGGGCGTGTGGGGGACGTGTCGCGTCACAACAATACCTCAACACGGCAAGTGTTTCCCGGGCGCGTAGTGCCTTAAACCGCACTGTCAACAGCCCGTGCTTGGCCCGAAACCCGAGTGACACGATTCTGGGAGGGCGAGCCTCCTGGCGAGCCGCTTTCCCATGGGGCTCGGCCAGAGCCTCGCCCTCACTGAATCACGCAAGGCCACTTAGCAGATCACGAACGCTGCTCATCCTATTGATGCTCCATCGCCACAGCCAGCCCTTCTTAGCATCATCTCGTCACTAAGCGGCCGTCGCGAAATTACTTGGTCGATTGTGGTGCAGGCGTCCCGCCTGCACGCGTGGAAGATGCAGGCGGGACGCCTGCACCACAAACACAGGCTGAGCAACTTATTCGCTGACAGGCCCTAAGCGTGGCGGGTGCGCATAGGACTTCCTAGCGGCGAATGTTCCATGGCACCATTCGCATGATGATTCCGTCTCTCACGATCAGCGAGTGAAACAGAATCGCCGCAAAGTGAGCGATGAACGTCAGGAAAAAAAGGTATCCGAGAACGGTGTGTGCCTTCCGCAGCACTGAATACATCAGGGCATTGTGCGGCAGGATAAACGGCAGATGCACGGACCCGAAGAGGACAATCGGATAACGCGCTGCCGACAGCATTCCCCAGCCGACCAAGGGCAGAACGAACATCAAGCCGTACATCGTGAATTCGGACGCCGTTGCTGCAAAACGCTCGGCGCACGACATCGTGGCCGGAAAAGGCGGAAGGGGGCTCATCTGCCGGTTCACGAAGCGAACGACGACCAGAATCAGAATCGCGATACCCAGCGGGCGATGAATCGACACGAGCACGTGGTAGTTGGCGAGCGAGGCGACCATGGCAACGCCGATGCAAAGCATGGTCAAGACCATCGCGGCCATCGTCCAGTGTAGCAGCCGCGAAAAAGCCGTGAATTGGCGGCGCTCGGTTGACATGCTCAGTCTCCTTTCCGTGCGCCCAATGGCTTGATCGCGCCTCGCTCTTTCGTCTCGCCGGCGCGCCTGGTGAACGACTGCGAGTACACCGCTGAGCGGGCGCTGAGCAACGGGTCATCGGATGGCGCGATGCCCCCGGGCAGGACCAACGGGTCGAAATTTATCTCCGTTGCTGCGCTCGTCTCCGCGCTCTCCACCCGGTCGAGCGTCAAGGTTCCCACGTCCATCGTTTCCCGCTCGTCGGGCCAGGCGACGGTGGCGTCCTTGGTGGGGTCGCCCGGTTGCCCAATGATGGCGATCAGATGCCAGCGCAACGGCTGACTGCGGATCTGCGCGATCAGCGTGTCGAACAAATAATTCTTGACTTGGGCAGCCGGCGGGGCTGCGGCGGCCGCGAACGGCAGCTCCGGCGTCAGCACCCAGCGCACCGGGTTGGAATCGCCCGCCGAGTTCACAAGCCGAAACGCATTCAAGCTACGGAACGTGGTGTTGCCAAACCGTGATGAGAGTGCCTGGCCCTTGATGACCTTGATCGCCTGCTCGGTGTCGGGATGGCGCGCGAGAAACGCCCTCATTTTGGCCGGATCAGGCTTGCCCGTCTGAGGGTCGGGCGTCGCTGCGATCAGCCGCTCGTAAAATGCCTCGGGCGTGCTGACCGGGAATACCGGCAGGTTGACCATTGCGGTTCGCCACAGCTCGCCGTCGGGCAGCGAGAATTCAAGCCCCAGGCCGCGCACGGTATCCGGCATATCGGCGGCATAAGGCTGTCCGCCCGACAAGGAAAACCGGCCGATCACGGGCACGAGGCCGGGTCGGAAGACGACCGCCTTCGAGAGCCGGACGCCGTTGCCATTGCTCTCGAAGAACCCGGAAACGCCCAGTCCCTTGGCGTGGTTGCGCCGGAAGCCGGGGTGGACTCCGTCGACGCGTTCGAAAGCGTCGGTGAACCGCCCAGGGGTGAGTTCATTCGGAGTGAGCCACCCGCCGAGATAGGCAAACGTTGCGGCGACCGCCGCAAGAGCGGCGCCGATCAGTGCGAGTCTTGCCAACGTGCTGGTACTGCCGAGGCGCGGCCGCGCGGCTTCTGCCGGTGTCTTGGGGTCCTCCGCCGCGCTGGCGGCAAACGGTCCGAGTGCCTTCATCAGTCGACCTCCAAAAATGCGGGGGCTCGCCCCGCTGGCCATACAAGACTGAGCGTGGGGGGGGTAACACCAAAGGCAGGAGTGGCCCCCCCTCGGCGATCGCGCCACCCGTTTGGCTCTATGTCTTGGTCGCGAGACGACGATAAACTGGCAAGCAAGCGTCTCGTTCGCGGTGAAATAGCGCTCGGGGACAGTAGTTCAGCAATCGATGAAGAAGCACAGGCGACGAAGGTCAACGTACGCGGTCTCCGCTCCGGCCGCGACCCGCAACGGCGGGCGGGGTCAGGAACCGCTGCCGGCGTGGGACCGGCGCACCTGGCTCGTGGCGATTCCGCTGGCCCTCTTCGTCATTGCCGCGTTCATCCCGGCCCTGGACAACGGCTTCGTCTCGTGGGACGACGACGATAACTTCCTCGACAACCCCTTCTATCGCGGCCTGGGCGCCGCCCAGTTGAGGTGGGCGTGCAGTACGTTCTGGCTTGGCGTTTACCAACCCCTGGCCTGGTTGCTGTTCGGGGCGCAGTATGTGATCTGGAAACTGGATCCTCGTGGTTACCATCTGACCAGCATCCTCTTCCACGCCGCCAACGCAGTCGTCCTGTATTTCTTGACTGTGAAGTTGCTCGTCCGCTGCCGGCCCGACTCGTTGCTCAGAAGTCCGTGGACGTGTGCCGCGAGCGCGGGGCTCGCGACGGCGCTGTTCACGGTGCACCCGCTGCGAGTTGAGGCCGTGGCCTGGGCCTCGTGCCAGCCGTATCTGCCCTGCGCGTTGTTCTCAATGCTGGCGGTTCTGGCCTATCTCAGGGCATTCCCGCGGGGTTCATCGCGGCGGTGGGGTTGGCTGGTGGGCTCGTTCGTGCTGTTCGTGGCGGCGCTCTTGTCCAAGGCGGTGGCGGTGACCCTGCCTGCGGTGCTCTTGATCCTGGACGTCTACCCGCTCCGGCGATTCGGGAACGGCCCCGGGCGATGGTATCGTTCGTCGGCGCGGAGAGTTTTGTTGGAGAAGGTGCCGTTTGTGTTGGTGAGCCTTGTGTTCATGGGCATCGCAATCGCGGCGAAGCCGCAAACACAAGTGTATATCAAGCGTTACGACGCCTCGGCGCGCTTGGCCCAGGCGTGCTACGCGCCATGGTTTTACATGAGCAAGACGGTGCTCCCGCTGGGCCTCGTCGCGCTTTACCCGACGCCGGGGGACATGGATTGGCTCGCGCCCTTGTTTCTGCTCGGCATCGTTGGCACGCTGGCGATGAGCGTCCTATTGTTTCTGCTGCGCGGCGCTGGCCGGGACTGCTGGCGGTTTGGCTGAGTTACCTGGTGATCCTGGCGCCCAACTCGGGCATCATTCAGATCAGCAACCAGATCGCCGCAGATCGGTACAGCTACATGGCCATGCTGGGCTTGGTGATTCTGGCGGCCGCCTGTCTTTGCCGGCTCTGGCAGACGTCCTCGCGGGCGGGTCCTGGTGCCACCGCAATCGTCGCGCTTTGCCTCGGAGCGATCCTGGTCCCCATGACGTGGGACCAGTGCCGGACGTGGCGCGACACGGAAAGCCTATGGACCCATGCTCTAAACCACGGGCCCAAAGATAACTATGAGGCACACAACGACCTGGGAGTCGTCCGCGCGAAACAGGAGAAGTACGAGGCAGCGGAGGCTCACTTCTCCGAGACCCTACGGCTCAATCCTGCCCACGTCAAGGCACACAGCAACCTGGGATCCGTCCTCGCAAAACAGGGGAAGTACGAGGCAGCGGCGGCTCACTTCGTCGAGGCGGTGCGGCTCGAACCCAGCAACGCCGCAGCGCACAACAACCTGGGAGTCGTCCTCAACAGACAGGGAAACCTCGAAGCGGCGGCGGCTCATTATGTTGAGGCCCTACGGCTCAAACCCCGCTTCGCCGACGCACACTACAACCTGGGAGTCGTCGGCTCACGCCAGGGAAAACTGGAAGCGGCGGCGGCACACTTCGTCGAGGCGCTGCGGCTCAATCCCGGCTACGCAAACGCACACAACGACCTGGGAGTGGTCCGCTCACGCCAAGGAAACCTCGAAGCGGCGGCTGCTCATCACGTCGAGGCGCTGCGGCTCGATCCCGGCTACGCCGACGCACACAACGACCTGGGAGTGGTCCGCTCACGCCAGGGAAACCTCGAAGCGGCGGCAGCTCATTACTCCGAGGCCCTACGGCTTAAACCTGACCACGTGAGCGCACACAACAACCTGGCGCTTGTCCTCTCAAGCCAGGGGAAATTCGCAGAGGCGCTGGGTCATTACGACCTAGTGCTGCGGCTCAATCCCGGCTACGCCGACGCGCACAAGAACCGTGCGATAATCATGGCCGCCTGTCCCGAAGCGAAGTACCGCGACGGCAAGAGGGCGGTTGAATCGGCAACGCGCGCCTGCGAGTTGACCGATTGGAAGAGGGCCGCCTGTCTTGATACGCTCGCCGCCGCCCATGCGGAAACCGGAGACTTCGACGCTGCGATCTCATCGCAGACGAGGGCGATCGAACTTCTGACAGACGAACGGCAGCAAGACGACTTCCGCTCGCGGCTTGTGCTCTACCAGGCCAAAAAGCCCTACCGCCAGGCACCGCCGGCGCTCGCCCCGACCGAAGCGAAGCCATGATATCGGACAGAATAAGTATCTAATGAATATATAATGACTAATATTGATAACTTCGAAGAATCAGGCGACGATGTCTCCGCTGCGGCCGCGAGCGAGAATGCCGAACCGGATCAGCAACCGACGTCGGGCTGGGACCGGCTCACCTGGCTGGTGGCGATTCCAGTGGCCCTTTTGGTCATCGTCGCCTTCCTGCCCGTGCTGGACAACGGCTTTGTCCTGTGGGACGACCAGGGAAACTTCGTCGACAACCCTTTTTATCGCGGCCTGGGCTTGGCCCGTGTGAAGTGGGCGTTCAGTACGTTCTGGCTTGGCGCTTACCAACCTCTGGCCTGGTTGCTCTTGGAGGCGCAGTATGTCTGGTGGAAGCTCGACGCTCGCGGTTACCACCTCACCAGCGTGGTCCTCCACGCCGCCAACGCTGTCGTGCTGTATGCCTTGACGGTGACCGTGCTCGCTCGATGCCCGACCGATTCGTTCCGCACGAGCCCCTGGACGCGCTCCCTGTGCGCGGGGGTCGCGACGGCCCTGTTCATGATGCACCCGCTCCGAGTCGAGGCCGTGGCCTGGGCCTCTTGCCAGCCGTATTTGCCCTGCGCGTTGTGCTCAATGCTGGTGGTTCTGGCCTATCTCCGGGCATTCCCGCGGGGTTCATCCCCGCGGTGGGGTTGGCTGGCGGGTTCGTTTGTCCTGTTCGTGGCGGCGCTCTTGTTCAAGGCGGTGGCGGTGAGCCTGCCGGCGGTGCTATTGATCCTCGACGTCTACCCGCTGCGGCGTTTCGGGGACGGCCCCGGGCGATGGTATCGTTCGTCGGCGCGGAGAGTTTTATGGGAGAAGGTGCCGTTTGTGCTGGTGAGCCTTGTGTTCATGGGCCTCGCAATCACGGCGAAGCCGCACACACAAGTCTATATCAAGCGTTACGACGCCTCCGCGCGCTTTGCCCAGGCGTGTTACGGGACATGGTTTTACATTGAGAAGACGGTGCTCCCGCTGGACCTCACTGCGTTTTACCCGACGCCCGCGGACCTG
This sequence comes from uncultured Isosphaeraceae bacterium, assembly GCA_963830625.1. GTDB lineage: Bacteria > Planctomycetota > Planctomycetia > Isosphaerales > Isosphaeraceae > CAWHMZ01. The sequence continues at coordinate 365,672 of CAWHMZ010000027.1, forward strand.
AATTGGCTCGCGCCCTTGTTTCTACTGAGCATCCTGGGGACGCTGGCGATGAGCGTGGGTTTGTTTCTGCTGCGCCGGCGCTGGCCGGGATTGCTGGCGGTTTGGCTCTGTTACCTGGTGATCCTGGCACCCAACTCGGGCATCGTTCAGATCGCCGACCAGATCGCCGCGGATCGGTACAGTTACATGGCCATGCTGGGCTGGGTGATTGTGGCGGCCGCCTGTTTTTACCGGCTCTGGCACACGTCCTTACGGGCGCGTCATGATGTCGTTGGTATCGTCGCGCTTTGCCTCGGACCCTTCCTGGTCGTCATGACGTGGTACCAATGTTGGACCTGGCGCGACTCGGAAGTCTTGTTGTCCCATGCTCTCAACCACGGGGCCGCCGATAGCTCTCTGGTACACAGCACCCTGGGAGTCGTCTTCATAGGCCAGGGGAAGGTCGAGGCGGCGGCGGCTCACTTCGCCCTCGCGCTGCGGCTCAATCCCCACGACGCCGCATCGCACAACAACCTTGCGGCGATCATGGCTACCTGGCCCGAAGTGAAGTACCGCGACGGCAAGAGAGCGGTTGAATGCGCGACCCGCGCGTGCGAGTTGACGCAGTGGAAGAGGTCTGAGTTTCTTAACACTCTCGCCGCCGCCTATGCTGAGGCCCGCGATTTCGACGCGGCGGTCAAGTGGCAAATGAGGGCGATCGGGCTCTTAGGGGACCAACGGCAGAAAAAGAGCTATCGCTCCCGGCTCGAGCTCTACCAGGCCAGAAAGCCCTACCGCGAGGCACCGCCGGCGCAGCTCCCCGACCGAAGCGCGGCCACGATATCGGACAGGATAAGGATATAATGAATATATGATTATTAATATTGACAACTCCGAAGAATCAGGCGACGAGGTCTCCGCTGGGGCCGCGAGCGAGAATGCCGAACCGGATCAGCAACCGACGTCGGGCTGGGACCGGCTCACCTGGGTGGTTGCGATTCCACTGGCCCTCTTGGTCACCGCCGCCTTCCTCCCCGTCCTGAACAACGGCTTTCTCCCATGGGACGACGACCAAAACTTCCTCGACAACCCTTTTTATCGCGGCCTGGGCGCAGCCCAGGTGAAGTGGGCCTGGAGTACGTTCTGGGTCGGCGCTTACCAACCCCTGGCGTGGTTGCTCTTCGAGGCGCAGTATGTCTGGTGGAAACTCGACGCTCGCGGTTACCACCTCACCAGCCTGGTCCTCCACGCCGCCAACGCTGTCGTGCTGTATGCCGTGACGGTGACCGTGCTCGTTCGATGCCCGAGTGATTCCGTCCGCGCGAGCCCGTGGACGCGCTCCCTGTGCGCGGGGCTCGCGACGGCGCTGTTCATGGTGCACCCGCTGCGAGTTGAGGCCGTGGCCTGGGCCTCGTGCCAGCCGTATCTGCCCTGCGCGTTGTTCTCAATGCTGGCGGTTCTGGCCTATCTCCGGGCATTCCCGCGGGGTTCATCCCCGCGGTGGGGTTGGCTGGTGGGCTCGTTCGTGCTGTTCGTGGCGGCGCTCTTGTCCAAGGCGGTGGCGGTGACCCTGCCTGCGGTGCTCTTGATCCTGGACGTCTACCCGCTCCGGCGATTCGGGAACGGCCCCGGGCGATGGTATCGTTCGTCGGCGCGGAGAGTTTTGTTGGAGAAGGTGCCGTTTGTGTTGGTGAGCCTTGTGTTCATGGGCATCGCAATCGCGGCGAAGCCGCAAACACAAGTGTATATCAAGCGTTACGACGCCTCGGCGCGCTTGGCCCAGGCGTGCTACGCGCCATGGTTTTACATGAGCAAGACGGTGCTCCCGCTGGGCCTCACGGCGTTTTACCCGACGCCGGATGACATGAATTGGCACGCACCGTTGTTCCTGCTCGGCATCCTGGGGACGCTAGCGATCTCCGTCGGTTTGTTTCGCTGCGGCGGCGCTGGCCGAGTTTGCTGGCGGTCTGGCTGAGTTACCTGGTGATCCTGGCGCCCAACTCGGGCATTCTTCAGATCAGCGACCAGATCGCCGCGGATCGGTACAGTTACATGGCCATGCTGGGCTGGGTGATTCTAGCGGCCGCTGGACTTTGCCGGTTCTGTCGAACGTCGTCGCGGGCGCGTGCTGACGGCGTTGGTATCGTCACGCTTTGCCTCGGACCGTTCCTGGTCCTCATGACATGGTACCAGTGTTGGACCTGGCACGACCCGGAAACCTTGTGGAACCATGCTCTCAAATACGGGGCCGCCGGTAACTTTCTGGCACACACCAACCTGGGAGATGTTCTGTACCGCCAGGGGAAGCTGGATGAGGCGGCGGCTCACTTCAACGAGGCGCTGCGGCTCGAGTCCCGCTATGCCGTCACGCACAACAATCTGGGAGTGGTCCTCTTCCACGAGGGGAAGCTGGACGAGGCGGTGGCTCAGTACTCCGAGGCCCTACGGCTCAATCCGGCCTACGTCGAGGCACACAGCAACCTGGGAGCCGCTCTCACCGTCCAGGGGAAGGTGGAGGAGGCGGCGGCTCACTTCGCCCATGCGCTGCGGCTCAATCCCACCAGCGCCGCAGTGCACAACAACCTTGCGGCGATCATGGCTTCCTGGCCCGAAACGAAGTACCGCGACGGCAAGAGAGCGGTTGAATCGGCGACCCGCGCGTGCGAGTTAACGAAGTGGAAGAAGCCTGAGTTTCTTAGCACTCTCGCCGCCGCCCATGCGGAAGCCGGAGACTTCGACGCCGCGATCTCATCGCAAACGAGGGCGCTCGAACTTTTGACTGACGAACGGCAGAGAGACGACTTCCGCTCGCGGCTTGTGCTCTACCAGGCCAAAAAGCCCTACCGCCAGCCACCGCCGGCGCGCGCCCGACCGAAGCGCGGCCATGATATCGAAGAGTAGCAGGGCGGTGTGATTACCGAGCGTGGCGGGCGCGCCTCATCGCGCGGTAAAATCGCTGCCCTAGCAACGAGCCTCCGGCCGATGGGTTGCGCGATGAACGAAGAACACACCACCGCCGTGGTCCAGCGCTATCTCGACGAGCTGGCCGAGGATTCGCCCGCCGAGCCGATCGTCCGGGCGTTACTGGACCGTGCCGTTCGGCGGCTGCACCTGCTGTGCGCCACACTGCTGTACCGGAGTTATCCGCGCCTGGCGCAACCGCCGCTGGACTTGCAGGCCGACGAATTGCTCGGCGCCGTGGCGGAACGGCTGCTCAAGGCCATGCGCGAGGTCCACCCCCAGACCGTGCGCCAGTTCTTTGCCCTGGCCAACCAGCACATGCGCTGGGAGCTCAATGACCTGGCCCGACGCTTAGATGAACAGCCCACCGCCGTGGAGCTGCGCGAAGGCTTGGTGCCGGCGGCGCAGAGCAGTGGCTCCGGGCTGACTCCCAACGGCCGCCGCATGCTGGAGGCGATCGAGACGCTGCCGGAGGACGAGCGGGAAGCGTTTGGCCTGGTGAGAGTTCAGGGGATGTCGCAGAACGAGGCCGCCCGCTTGCTCGGCGTGTCGGCCGTGACGGTGAAGCGGCGGTTGAACCGCGGCCTGCGGCTTTTGACGGAGCAACTGGCCGACCTGCGCCCAAGCGATTAGCCGCCGGACTCGAGCTCGGTTCAAACGGGCAGGATGTGGGTTCGGTGTGTGTTGGTGTCGGCGACTGCGGGCGCAAGAGCATTCAGGGGCCGAGCCATGGCCGACCTACCGCGGGTGCAGCAACTTCTTGACGAGATCCTCGACTCCGGGTGTACTCCGGAAGACGTCTGCGGCACTTGCCCCGAGCTGCTGCCGGAGGTTCGCCGGCGCTGGCAGCAGATGTGCGCCGTCGAGGCAGAGCTCGATGCCCTGTTTCCGTCCACGAGATCCGACATCGACGCCGATACCTCCGCTCTCTGGCATGCGGGCGCCGATCTGCCGCAGATTCCGGGCTACGAAATGGAGGAACTACTCGGCCGCGGGGGCATGGGGGTCGTCTACAAGGCCCGGCATCTGCGCTTGAACCGCCACGTTGCCCTCAAGATGCTGATCGCCGGCGCGTACGCGGGACCGCACGAGCGGGCGCGGTTTCAGCTTGAAGCCGAGGCGGTGGCGAGCCTGCGCCACGCCAACATCGTTTCGGTCTACGACGTCGGCGACCACGAGGGGTGCCCGTATTTCACGATGGAGCTGCTCGAGGGGGGCAGCCTGGCCCAGGCGCTGGCGGGCACGCCGCAGCCGGCCCGCCAGGCGGCCGCGCTCTTGGCCACGCTGGCCGACGCCGTGCAGGTGGCGCACCAGGGCGGGATCGTGCACCGCGATCTCAAGCCGGCCAACATCCTGCTCACCGGCGACGCCACCCCCAAGATCGCCGATTTCGGGCTGGCGCGGCATTTTGCCGGCGGGCCGGGCATTACCGCAAGCGGTGCGCGAATCGGGACTCCAAGCTACATGTCCCCCGAACAAGCGGCCGGCAAGGCGAGTGCGATCGGGTTTGCAACCGATATCTACTCGCTCGGCGCCCTCCTGTATGAAATGTTGACCGGCAGGCCGCCGTTCCGCGGCGAGACGGCCTCGGAAACGGAGCGGCAGGTGATTGCCGAGGAGCCGGCGCCGCCATCGCGGCTGAACGCGCGAGTGCCACGCGACCTGGAGACAATTTGCCTGAAGTGTCTGCACAAAATCCCCCAGCGGCGTTACGCCACGGCGGCGGCATTGGCGGAGGACATCAAGCGATTCGAGCAGGACCTGCCCATCGCGGCACGCCGGGCGCGCCGCCGGAGCGCGCCTTAAAGTGGGTGCGCCGACACCCGACCCCGGCGGCGATGCTGGCAGCGAGCCTCCTCTTGGTGATGATGCTGGTTGGCGCGAGCCTGTGGCTCGCCGTGCAGCAGGCCCACCTGCGAGACGCCGTCGAGGCAGACCTGAAAGAGCTGGCGGGGCTGCAAGAGCACGCCCGCTGGGCGGAAGCGCGGGCCGCGCTCGATCGGGCCCTTGATCAGGTCGAAGGCGGCGGGCCCGACGACCTGCGCCGACGGCTCCGCCAGGCCCGGCGCGACCTTGATTTCGTGATCCTCTGGACGCCATCCGGCTCAAGCGGGTGACCCGTGGCGAACTCGCGTTCTACAAGGCGCGAGCGAACCTGGAGTACGCCCTGGCGTTCGAGCAGGCCGGGCTGGGAACGATTCACGATCAACCGTCGCAAGTGGCCATGATGATCGACGCGTCGGCCGTGCGCGGGGCCCTGGTGGCTGCGGTCTACGACTGGGCGGTCTGCGCCGGCGACAATGCGCAGCGGCGCTGGCTGCTCGAAGTGGCGCGGCAAACAGACTCAAGCTCGAGCGGCTGGCGCGAGCGCGTGCTCGATGCGGCCGCATGGGAGGATCAACCGGCGCTCGACTGAATTGGCCCGGACTGCGCCGGTCGCGAGCGAGCCGGTTTCGTTGCTGCTGGCGCTCGGAGAACGGCTACGGGCCGCCCACGGGGCTGCGGACCCTTTCTTGCGGCAGGTCCAGCAGGCGCATCCTGCTGACTTCTGGGCCAACTTGATCACCGGGAATGCGCTGCTTCGGTTGGGTCCTCAGGAAGCGGCTGGCTACTACCGGGCGGCGCTGGCAAGCCGGCCGGGGGCCGCGGTGGGCTACTGTGCGGTCGGCGACGCCCTGAGATTGCAAAACTGGCCGGACCAGGCGATCGACTACTACCAGAAGGCGCTCGCGCTCGACCCCACCTTTGTCAGGGCCTACAGTAACGTCGGCGACGTCTTGCAGGACGAGGGCGAGTTGGACGAGGCGATCGACTACTACCAGAAGGCACTTCAGCTCGACGGCGACTATGCCTGGGCCCACCACAACCTCGCGAGCGCCCTGCGAGTGAAGGGCCGGCTGGAAGAGGCTCTCGATCACTACCAGCACGCGCTCCGAGTCGACCCCAAAAACTCGGAGGTTCAAAACGGCCTCCGCAGCGTTCTGCTGCGGCAAGGACGAGGGCCAGAGGTGCAGGCCGGCTGGCGCAAGGAGCTTGATGCCAACCCGCCCGAGCACGAGGCCTGGTCGGGTTACGCCGAATTATGCCTGTTCCTTGGACAGCAAGATGAATACCGCCGCGCACGCAGCGCATTGCTCGATCGCTTCGGCGCGGCTGCCTCGCCATACGTCGCCGAACCAGTGGGCCGGGCGTGGCTGCTCGCGCCGGGCACAGGGGACGAACTTCGAAAGGCGATCGGGCTCGCCGATCGCGCCGTCGCCGCCAAGGAATCGACTCCGGAATGGATTTACCGATACTTCCTGTTCGCCAAAGGCCTGGCCGAATACCGTCAGGGCCGGTTTGACGCGGCAGTCTCGTTGATGGAAGGGGAGGCGTCGAAGGTGTTGGGGCCAGCCCCCCGGCTGATCGTGGCCATGGCCCAGCACGAACAAGGGCAGAAGACGCAGGCACGCCACACGCTGGCAACCGCAATCGTCGCTTTCGACTGGAGTGCCGCGGAGGCCGACAGCCGCGGTGTCTGGATCGCGCACATCCTGCGCCGCGAGGCCGAGTCGCTGATTTTGCCGAACCTGCCGGCATTCCTCCAAGGACAATATCAGCCCACGGCCAACGACGAGCGACTTGCGCTGGTGGGGATTTGTCAGTTTGAGGGCCGCTGCCATGCCGCGGCCCGATTGTTCGCCGATGCCTTTGCGACCGATCCGGCCCTCGCCGAGGCTTTGGCCTCGGCATGCCGCTGCGCGCGCGGCGCTCGGCGACAAACAGCCTGTCAGCCGCGTGGAGGAGCTGGCCACCGAATGCCGATACCCCGCCGCCCGGTGTGCGGCCCTGGCCGGCTGCGGAAAGGGCGCCGACGGGGCCAAGCTCGGCGCGGCCGAGCGGACGCAGTGGCGCAAGCAAGCTCGCGAGTGGTTGCGAGCCGACCTGGCGATGTGGACCAAGACACTGGAAAGTGACTCGCGGGCCGCACGTGTTGTGGTCAGAAGACTCTTAACGCACTGGCAGTGCGATCCTGATCTAAGCGGCCTACGCGAACAAAGTGCGCTCGAAACGTTGTCGGCGGCGGAACGAAAGGAATGTCTTGCGCTGTCGAACGAAGTCGCATCCGTGCTGAAGCTCGCCTGCGGGAGCCAGTGAGCGCCAGGTTCGGCCAGTTCAAGTTGCGTTCGTCGTACACCGTGGGTCTTCGGCACCAGCAGAGCGGCACCGGCAAGAATGTTCGACCGCCTGGTGTTACGTCGCCACGCTTATTGTAATGTGGCGCTTCGCTTCGTCGAACGGCAGCAATAATCGACGGGCTTTCTGGACTTCGACTCATGACGACACCTGGAGGGAAGGGAACGATCATGGCGCGCGAGGCTGAAGCACCACCAGACGCCGCAGACAAGCGATTTCGGAATTCGGTCACCGTCCACGGGTGTCCTTCCGAGGCGGACCACGACCGCGAGGTGCCCGACATCGACCTCCTGAGCCCGCTGGCGATTCGGTGTGTCACCTTTCGCAATCGGATCGTGATGTCGCCGATGTGTCAGTATAGCGCCGACGAAGGGCTTGCGAACGACTGGCACCTCGTGCACCTTGGCAGTCGCGCCGCGGGTGGTGTCGGGCTCGTCATGGTGGAGGCAACCGCCGTGACGGCCCAGGGGCGGATTACGCCCAAGGACATGGGCATCTGGGGCGAGCAGCACGTCGAGCCGCTGGCGCGTATTGCCCGGTTCGTCCATTCCCAGGGGGCGATCGCCGGCATTCAGTTGGCCCACGCGGGCCGAAAGGCGAGCTGCGAGCCGCCCTGGCTGGGCGGGGCTCGGCTGAAGACACCCGAGGCCGGCGGCTGGACCGTGGTGGGCCCGAGCGCGATCCCGTTCAACGAAGGCGACCCCCCGGCGGTCGAGCTCGACGAAGCGGGGATCAGCGGCGTGGTCTTGGCATTCGAGAATGCGGTCCGCCGCGCTTTGGCTGCGGGCTTCAAGGTGATCGAGGTGCATGCTGCTCACGGCTACTTGCTGCACGAGTTCCTGTCGCCGCTTTCCAACCGGCGCACCGATCAGTACGGCGGCAGTCTGGAGAACCGCATGCGGCTCCCTCTACGAGTCTGCAGCGGGCGCGAGCTCTGGTGCCCGCCGAGTTGCCGGTCTTCGTGCGGATCTCGGCAACGGACTGGGCCGAGGGGGCTGGGATGCCGAGCAGTCCGTGATCCTAGCCCAGCGCCTCCGAGATTTGGGGATCGACCTGATCGATGTCTCCTCCGGCGCGCTCGTGCCGAAGGCTCGCATTCCCGTCGGCAAGGGCTTCCAGGTGCCGTTCGCGCGGCAAATCCGCGACGAGGCCAGGATCATGACCGGGGCAGTCGGGCTGATCACCGAGGCCGCCTACGCGAACGAGATCATCACCGGCGGCGACGCCGATTTGGTGTTCATCGCCCGCGAACTGCTGCGCGAGCCGTACTGGGCGCTCAAGGCCCAGGCTGAGCTGGGCGAAGAGCCAACATGGCCGATCCCGTACGGCTACGCGGTCAAGCGACGGGCAAAGTAGGTGCGGGCGTGTCAGCATTCAGGGGCCGAGCCATGGCCGACCTACCTCGGGTGCAGGAACTTCTTGACGAGATCTCCGAGTCCGGGTGCACTCCGGAAGACGTCTGCGGCCCTTGCCCCGAGCTGCTGCCGGAGGTTCGCCGGCGCTGGCAGCAGATGTGCGCCGCCGAGATGGAGCTCGATGCGCTGTTTCCCCAAGTCAGCCCGCCGGGGCCTGGACGGCGGCCGCCATTGGATCACATGTCGGCGGCAGAAACCGGGGGGTTCACTCCCAGGGAGGCCATTGCATCACACACCCCGCGCCGCTCGGTCTCCGAGCCCCCAGAGGTCGTGCGTTCGCGGCTACGCGAGCTGCCGATGATCTATGTCGTGATGCTTTTGATCGCGATCTTCTCGAGGCACACCGTTTTCGACATCGGGGACCCGACCCTCTATCGAGTCGACGTCGCGATCATCATGGCATTCATGGGGATCATGGCGGTGCTCTGGACCGGGTTGCACATCCCGCTAGCCTGGCTCAAGGGCCTTGAGCTCTTGGTGATCGGCGTGATGGCAAGCCGCGTAGCCTTTGTTCAGTACCGCCTCATGCTCATCTACTCGCAGCGCGACGACCGGATGATGGCACAGTTGACGATGAAGAACATCGTGCTGTTGACGTCCATTCTGATCCTCACCTACGGGCTCTACGTGCCCAAGAGCTGGCGGCGGGCGGCGCTGGTGGTCGTGCCGCTCGCACTGCTTGCCCTTCGCGACCTTGACAGTCGTCGCGCTGAAGGACCCGGCTGCGGTGGGCTGGCTCTGGACGGGATGGATGTCAAGCGACACTCCACGTATTCGCCTCTTCGCCTTCGACGCCATGATCCTGCTCATGCTCGCCGCCGGGGCGACGTTCGGGGCCCGCGCGATGTCAGGACTGCGGCGCCAGGTCGCCGTAGCCCGGCAGCTCGGCCAGTATCGCCTGCGGCGGCGGCTCGCCACCGGGGGGATGGGCGAGGTCTACCTGGCCGAGCATCAACTCCTGAAGCGGCCCTGCGCGGTCAAGCTGATCCGGTCCGAGGAGGCGGCAGATTCGCTGCGCCCAGGCGCGGTTCGAGCGCGAGGTCCGCCTCACCGCCATGCTTTCACACCCGAACACGGTCGAGATCTTCGACTACGGCCGGTGCGAGGACGGGACCTACTATTACGTGATGGAGTATCTGCCCGGACTGAGCCTGGCCGAGCTGGTCGAGCGATATGGTCCGCTGCCGCCGGAGCGGGCGGTGTACCTGCTGCGGCAGGTCTGCGGAGCGCTCGCGAGGCGCACGCGGCCGGCCTCATTCACCGCGACCTGAAGCCGTCGAATATCGTCGCCGCGCGGCGCGGCGGCATGGACGACGTGGCCAAGCTGCTCGATTTCGGACTGGTCCGGCCAACGGCGACGGGCCGCGCGGCGCAATTCAGTGCGGTCGGGCACGCCGTCGGCACGCCGCTCTACATGTCGCCAGAGCAGGCGACGGAGTGCGCCGGAGCTCGACGAGCGAAGCGACATTTACTCGCTGGGAGCGGTGGCCTACTACCTGCTAACCGGGCCGGCCGCCGTTTCAGGGCGAGGATGGCGTCGCCGTGATGATCGCGCATGCACGAGACCCGGTGATGCCGCCGTCGCACGCCCGCCCCGGCATTCCCGACGACGTGGAACGCGTCGTCTTGCGCTGCCTGGCCAAGGACGCCTCCGAGCGGTTCGCGGATGCCAAGAGCCTGGAGCGCGCTTTCAGCGAGTGCGCCTGCGCGGCGAGTTGGGACGAGGATCTAGCCGCCCGGTGGTGGCAGGACTACGACCGGGCCGCGGCGACGCGGGCGTCCGTCAACTGAACCGGCCCTCAACGTCTGGAACACCGCGACTTGGCCTTTTGCTGGCAGGCGGGCATAAGGCGTCGGCAGGCCGGTGATGGTCCTGGCCCGGTTTATTTGCAGACACCAGGGTGCTGTGTCCCACCGCCACGCTCAGTCTTACAGCAGCGAAGTGGTGGGTCGCCGGCCTTCGACCTGTCCCACACGGTCGGTCGCCGATTATTTGCCGGCCGAACCACCAGGCCGTGTTCGTAAGCTAGGCTTCTCCTCAAGGGCACAACCGCCTCAGGAATGAATACCTGATGAGCACCGTGCGTTGCTTTCATGCGGCTGTCGCGGCGATGCTTCTCGCTTCGCTTAGCGCGGCGGGTGAGCCGACCGGAATCGCCACAGACTCTGATCGGGCCGCCGCCGCTGCGCCGCGCGTTGATCGGCCGGGGCAGGAGGAGGTGGATGGCCTGGACGTGCGCCGGCCTTATGAGCCGGGCAAGGTCCCCGTCGTCCTGATCCATGGCCTTTGGGGTAACCCGCGGCAATGGGACCGGATGGTCGAGGACCTCGAGGCCGAAGCGGCGCTCCGGGGACGATACCAGTTCTGGACGTTCCGCTACGCGAGCGGCGATTCGATCCCGTTCTCGGCGCGCCTGCTACGGCAGTCCCTGCGGCGGGCTCGTTGCACGTTCGATCCCGACGGCCGGGACGCGGCCTTCGACCGGATGGTTGTTGTCGGCCACAGCCTTGGCGGCATCCTGGCCAAGATGATGGTCCAGAGTAGCGGACCGCGCCTTTGGCAGACGGTCTATGCGCGGGCCAACGACAAGGTCGCCAGCCCACCCGAAGACTGGCAGCTCCCGCGGCAGGCATTCTGCTACGAGCCCGTGCCGGAGGTGCGCCGGATCGTTTTCATCGCGACCCCCCATCGCGGCAGCCCGCTTGCTAGCGGCTTCCTGCAATCGCTCGGTACGCGGCTCTGTCGCGGATCTAGCCGCGTTCGCCAGGCCCGCGAGATGCTGTTGCCACGCAAGGACCCCGATCTGTCCACCCCCGCATTCCGAGGTGAAGTCCCGACGAGCGTCGACGAGCTCGCTCCCGCTGGCGCTCCTGACGGCCCTCTGCGACCTGAAGATCGAACCATCGGTCCGCTTGCATTCAATCATCGCTGACCTTCGCGACCCTCCCTGTCCGGCGCTTCCGACGGAATCGTCCCCTACTCAAGCTCGCACCTGGAAGGCGCCGCGTCCGAATTGCTTGTGCATGGCCACCACATTTGCCTGAATCATCCGGCAGTGATCGAGGAGGTTGAGCGCATCCTCAGGGAGCACTCGGGGCTCGATCCCGCGCCTCGCAACATTGACGAAGAGCCTGCGGCACGGCCGCGCGATCCGCAGGCAGGCCGCCCGCCCGAACCCGCGCGCTGAAACCACGGGCCCCCTCGATCGCGAGCGAGGTCCAGGTAGTCGCGGTTCCTCGAGACGCTCCGGGCGGGACGCGCGCCGAGTGAAGAATGCTCAGCGGGTGCGGCGTGAAGGCCGATGCGCCCCGGTTCGAGCCGACCCTCTACCCGCGGGAGCGGGCTGCGGCCATGCTGGCTGAAGTCGAGAAGCTACCCGTTCTGGCTGCGGTCGACGCTCGACCCCTCCTACAGCCTCACTGCGTTGAATACCTCCTCGGCCCGCTACGCCATGGGGGTGGCGCTCTTGTGGTGGGTCGTCGGCATGATCCTTGTCGCCGGCTACTTCACCTTTCTGTTCCGCTCGATACGGGGGAAGGTCGAAGCGGGCACCGAGGCGGGCCATTAGCCGGCTCAACGCGGCGCCACGAGACTTATCGCTGGCTCGTGCGGCTGCGCGACGAGAAGCGACTTGATACGCCGGACCTGGAATCACATGGCCGTCATGTCACGAGTCATTCGTCAATATTCAACGGTGAACGCCATTGCATCAAGCGGACACAGTCCATAAGCTAACCTCATGAGCACAATTGAAGAGATTGAGGACGCCATTCGTCAGCTCTCCGACGGCGAATTAGCGGCGCTCTGCGCCTGGTTCGCCGAGTTCGACGCCGAGGCATGGGACCGGCAGTTCGAGCGCGACGTCGCCGCGGGCCGGCTGGACGCGTTGGCTGACGAGGCCCTCCAGGACGTGCGCGAGGGGCGTTGCTCTGACCTGTGAACCACCGCGCGACGCCGCGATTTTGGGGTTGCTACCGCCGGCTGCCGATTGACGTCCAGCGGCTGGCAGACGCCTGTTATGCCTTGCTGCGACAGAACCCGCGGCACCCCTCCCTGCACATGAAGAAAGTCGGGCGCCTCCGGTCGGTTCGGGTCGGCTTGCATTACCGCGCGCTGGCGGTAGAGGATGGGCCGGATCTGCTCTGGTTCTGGATCGGAACCCACGCGGATTACGACCGGGTTCTCGGTCGCGCGTGAGACCGTTCCGAGGATTTTTAGTTGTGGAGACCTTCGGTCGCGCCCTGGGCGGGGTCAGGAGACCCGCGCCCAACACCGTGACGCCTTGCGCCCAGAGGCTTACAGTCGCTAACCACACACGGTCAGTTCTTTGGCGTGGCCCCAGCAGCCCCGGCGGCGGTTTTGGCTTTCTCGGTCCCGGCGGCCGCCGGCGTGGACGGGGCGGGTATGGCATCGGGTGGGAAAAAGTCCTTCGGCATCGGCTTGACGTCGATTTTCGCCGTCTTCCGCTCGGCGGTGACGATGCTCTTCTGGAGCTGAGCACCGTAATCCTGCTGAATGTACACCTTCATCTGGTCAAAGTCGGGGAGCCGGCCGTCCTTGCGGTCGGTCACCTGAATCAGGTGAAAGCCGAACGGCGTCTCGACCGGGTCGGAGATCGTCCCCTTCCTGAGCTTGAAGGCGACGTCGGTGAACTCCTCGACCATTCCGGTCTGGAGCGTGAAGTAGTCGAGGTCGCCGCCGGCACCTTCGGTGTTGGCCGGGTCTTCCGAATACTTGTTGGCCGCCGCTGCAAACGTGAGCGTGCCGGCCTCGATCTCCTTCTTGATGCTCGCGAGCCGCTGCCTGAGTTTCTCTTTGTCGGCCGAGGTCGCGTCCGGCTCGAGCTTCAACATGATGTGACTGGCGCGAACCTGGGTGTTGCTGAAGAAGTCCTGCGCTCGGCGAGATGCTTGCGCAGGGTGGCCTCGGTCGCCTTGGCCTGCTGGAATTCAGACCAGCGGAGCCGCACTTCGAACCGCTGGCGGAGCTCGTCCATCGACATGCTGTTCTGGAGGAGCATCGTGGCCAGGTCCTGGCCGCCCGACTTGAGCTGCTGCTTGAGCTGCTCGATCTGTTCGTCGATGCGCGCCGGCGGAACCACGATCTTTTGGCGGGTGAGAAACATCAGGAGGAGCTTGGTGTTGACGACGCGCTCGACCGCCTCGCGATAGATCGCCTGCGGTTCATCGTTGGGGATGGGATAATTTCTCAAGAATTCGATCACGTCACCCTTGGTCACTTTTTCGGTCAGGCCGCCGCTGGCGATCGTGGCCACGACGTCGTTCCAGCCTGGCGGCAACGTTTGTTGGCGCATGCCCGCGGGTGCGCCCGGTGGTCCATTCGCTCCCGCCGGTGCTCCAGGGGCCTGGCCAAACGCGCCCGGGACAGTCACCGTTCCCAACGCCATCACCATTAAGAGGCGGGTTCTGAAAGTCGAAAGCATCGAACAATCTCCCTCTCCGACGTCAGCATCGGCTGGCCGCTCTAGCCGGCCCAGCCCTCCTCAGGCGATTCGCCCACTCGCAAGCGGCCCGTGACCCACTCGTCACGATTATACGGATTTCCCTTGATCACGCCGCGCCAGTTTGCCGATACTCCTTTAATACGCACGGCGACAATCTCTGGTGCGCTCCAGCCTCTTGACCGAAAGGTTTCGCTGCAAGCCGCGTCGGCAAAGGGACATGCAGCGACTTCGCCATTCAGTATGGCGCTACGTAAAGTTCACGAACTGAAGCGGATATTCCGGGCCGTTGGCCTTGAGGTGCGCAATCACGGCTTGCAGGTCGTCGATCTTCTTGCCCGTGACGCGCACCTTTTCGTCCATGATCTGGGCTTGAACCTTGAACTTGAGCTGCTTGATGTCTTTGACGATCTTGCGCGCGTCGTCGGTCTCGATGCCGGTGTGCAGAGTGAGCACCTCGCGCACCGTGTCGTGCGACGCGTCTTCGAGCTTGCCTCGTTTGAGCGCTCCACCGGCACGCTGCGCCGGGCCATCTTTTCCTTGAGCATCTGGAGAACGGTCTCGAGCTGGCCTTTGTGACTGGCCAGAATCGTGATCGAGTTGTTCTTTTTGTCAAACTCAATCGCGGCGTGCGTTCCCTTGAAATCGTAGCGAACGGCGATTTCGTGCTGCGCCTGTACGACGGCGTTGTGCATCTCGGCGTGGTTGATCTCACTGACGACGTCGAACGAATGCGAGTCGGCCATGGCAAGGGCTCCATGCAGGCGGAATTTATGCGGAAAGACCAGCGATCTTGAATTGGCGGGCGAGACACGGGAGACCTGCGGTCCACCGGCGGGCGGGGTCAGGAGACCCGCGCCCAACAAGCGGTCCACCGGCGGGCGGGGTCAGGAGACCCGCGCCGAACAGGTCCACCATCGGGCGGGGTCAGGAGACCCGCGCCCAACAAGACCCGCGCCCAACAGTTTATACCAAGCCCATGAGGGCTGTGGCGAGCAAGACGCTGCCGCCGGCAAGCAAGGGCAGGGCCACGCGGCGAATCAACTGGGCGGGCGGCGCCAGCCAGGCGCGACGACATCATGACCACGGCGGCGGCTGGGCTCATGGTGCGGCCGAAATGAGCCCCTAGCGCGCCGAGCGTGCCCAGGCGGACCGGGTCGATGCCCAACTGGCCAGCGAAGGGCACGAAGAACTCCATCAGGGCTACGGCCGGCGCAATCCCGGTTCCCGAGATCACCGCCAGCGCCACGGCGCGACGGCGGCCACGGCGAGTGCGGCCTTGGGCCAGGGTAGCAGTGCCGACGTGGCGAGCTTGATCAAGCCGCTGCGCTCGATCGCCGCGGCGAAGGTCGACGCCGCGACGATGAGCGAGATGATATGAGCATACCCGTAGCCGGCGCCGTCGAAGAACGCCGCCGCCAGCCGGCCGATCACCTTCGGGCTCGCAAGTCCTGCCGCTACGACGCCGACGAGCATCGCCGCCAGGATCCGGCCTGGCCCGTCGAGATGGCGCGAAAGCGGTGTCGGGCCAACAAAAGCGTCGAGCGCCAGCAGCAACAGCGGCAGCGCCGGTACGAGCGCTTTTAAGTAGTGGACGTTCGCATTTGCATCGGGGCTGGGACCGTCGTCGTGCCCGCCGTCGGGTCGCCCTGCGCGACCACGGCGATCGCCCAGCGCGAATTGCAACCAGAAAACGGCCGCCGCGGTCGTGCAGGCGAGCAAGTTCAAACCCGCCGACCGCACGAGGACCTGTTTGCCGGTGAGCCTCGTCAACTCGGCGAGCTTGCGCATCTCGACGGCGCCGGGATTGAACAGTTCGCCTCCCATCGACGAGCCGAGAAGCAGGATGGCGCCGGCCGGCGCCGCCGCCAAGCCGCTGGCCCGCAAAAGCGGCACCAAGATCGGGCCCAAGACGGCCGCCGTCGCCGCCTGGCTGACGATCGTGGTGTTGACAAGATAGCCCGAAAGAATTCCTCCCGGAACCAGTAGTGGCCGGGCATAACCCAGCGGTCGCACCAAGAGCCGCACGAGGTGGGTATCGCACTCGGTCAACCGAAGCACGTAGGCAAAGCCCATGGCCGCACAGATCGGTACGACCGTACCGGCATTGGTCAGCTCGCCGGCCATCTTCCGCAGCATGGAAGGCAGGCTGCCGGTCGCTGCGAACAGCGGAAGCGCCGCCAGCAGCAGCACCAGGCGCACTTCGACCCCGTGCGCCACCAGAACCGTCACCACGACGATGTCGATGACCGCGATCGCGGCGGCCGGCCATGAGCCCGCGAACTTTGCTGGCTGCGTGGCCGCGTTTGGCTGAGCCCTTGCGGCCGCCGTTGCCCCGAGCAACATGGCCGAGGCGGCCGCAACCATGATCGCCTGGCGACTGACCGACAGCCGGTGGAGCGGCGATCTCAGGTTCATGAAACAATTTGAGCTGCCAGGGCCTGAAAATACGCGTCGAGGTCGACGTTGCCGCCGCTCAAGATGACGCCGACCCGCAGCCCGTTCACCTTCGAGCTTGCCGGTCAAGGAGCGGTGCGACCGCGACGGCGCTCGATGGCTCGATCACGATCTTGATCCGCTCCCAGACGAACCGCATGGCGTCGATGATCTCGGCCTCGGCGACGGCGACGATCTGTTCGACACGTGCGGCGAATCACGGCGAAGGTGCGCTCGCCGATCGAGGTGGTGCGCAGGCCGTCGGCGATCGTGCTGGGGTCGTTCGACAGGCTGGATCGAGCCGGTCTCGAGCGACCGCCTGGCGTCGTCGGCCCTGGCGGGCTCGGCGCCGATGACCCGCGCGGCCGGCGCAATGACCCTTGACCGCCAGCGCGGTCCCGGCAAGCAAGCCGCCGCCGCCGACCGGGCAGATCACCATGTCGAGCGCACCGGCCTGGTCGAGCAGCTCCCGCGCGGCGGTCCCCTGGCCGGCGATCACGTTCCAGTCGTTGAACGGATGAACCAGCGCAAAGCCATGGCGCTCGATCTCGGCGGCGACGGTCGTCTCGCGCGAGTCGAACGTCGGCTCGCAGAGGACGATCCTGGCACCGTAGCCCTCGGTCGCGGCGCGCTTCACGGCCGGGGCGGTGCGCGGCATCACGACCGTCACCGGCACACCGCAGCAACTGGCCCGCCAGTGCCAGCGCCTGGGCGTGGTTGCCCGAGGAATGCGTGATCACGCCGGCGCGGCGCGCTTCGTCACTCAGTTGCAGCACCGCGTTCATCGCACCGCGGAACTTGAACGCGCCGACCTTCTGGAAGTTCTCGCACTTGAGGAACACGGCCGCGCCCGTTCGAGCGTCGAGCGCCCGCGACGTCATGACCGGCGTGCGATGGACCCACGGTGCCAGCCGCTGCGGCCGCCAGCTCGATGTCGTCGAGGCCGATCGGGACACGGCGACCTCGTTCACGAGTTTCATGGCTCAGTCGGTTCGGTGGCCCGTCAATAGGTATGATCCTCGGCGCTCCTCGTCAGTCGCGACGGCGGCCGGCGGGAGGCGCGGCCGTGTGGGCCTTTTTGCTGTCGCACTCGGCGCTGCAGCCGTGCGATCGCCTCTTCCAGCGGCATCGCGCCCAGGTCGCCGGCGACCCGGTCGCGGTACGAGACGGCCTGGTTCTCGGCCTCCTTGAGCGCCGACGACCAGCATGGCCGGGATCTTCTCGAGCTGGGCGTCGCGGATCTTGGCGCCGATCTTCTCGGGGCGCAGGTCGAGCGTCGCCCGGAAGCCGCTTGCGAGCAGGCGGTCGAGCACCTGCTGGGCGTAATCGGCGACCTTGTCGGAGATCGGCAGCACGCGCACCTGCTCGGGCGCCAGCCAGAGCGGGAAACGCGCCGGCGAAGTGCTCGATCAAGATGCCCATGAACCGCTCCATGCTGCCCAGCGGAGCGCGGTGGATCATGACCGGCCGGTGCGGCTGGTTGTCCGGCCCGATGTACTCCAGGCCGAACCGCTCCGGCAGCACGTAGTCGAGCTGCACGGTGCCGAGCTGCCACTGCCGGCCGATGCAGTCGCGGACGATGAAGTCGGCCTTGGGACCGTAAAACGCCGCCTCGCCGCTGGCTTCTTCGTACGGCAGGCTCATCTCGTCGAGCACCGAGCGAATGTCGTCTTCGGCGCGCCGCCAGATGTCGCCCGCCGCCCCCTGGTACTTGGGGTCGTTGGGATCGCTCTTGGAGAGCCGCACGCGATAGTCGGACAGCCCCAGGCACGAATTCAGGAAGAACTGCGTCATCTCCATCGTCGAGCGAAACTCGCCGCGCACCTGCTCGTGAGTGCAGAAGAGGTGGGCGTCGTCCTGGGTGAAGCCGCGCACCCGCGTCAGCCCCGACAGCTCGCCCGACTGCTCGTAGCGGTAGACCGTGCCGAACTCCGCCAGCCGCAGCGGCAGCTCGCGATAGCTCCGGGGCTGGGCGGCGTAGATCTGGATGTGGTGCGGGCAGTTCATCGGCTTGAGCAGGTATTCCTCGAAGTCGCACGTCTGCTCGAGGTAGCCGATCCGCTCGCGTACGCTCATCTCGAAGTACGACTTCGTGTAGCCGGCTGTCCCTGGTCTGGTCGGGCAATTCGCTCGGGGATGCCGGCCTTGGCCAGCAAGACACGCTGGGCGTCGTCGTCGAGATTGCCGGCGACCAGGCCGTCCAAGCAGCTCCTTGGCCGCCGCGTCGGCGGGCATCTTGAGGGTGGGGAACTGCGAGTCCTTGTAATACGGATAGTGGCCGCTCGTCTGGTAGAGCTCGATCTTGCCGATATGCGGCGTGTAGACCGGCTGATAGCCGCGCTTGACCAGCTCTTCCTTGATGAACGTTTCGAGGATGCCCCGGACGATCGCGCCTTTGGGCATCCAGAGGATCAGGCCCGGCCCGACCAGCGGCGAGATGGTGAACAGGTTGAGCTCGCGGCCGAGCCGGCGATGGTCGCGCTTCTTGGCCTCTTCGACCTGGGCGATGTGGGCGTCGAGGTCCTTCTTGTCGAAGAACGCGGTGCCGTAGACGCGCTGGAGCATCTGGCGGTCGGTGTGGCCTTTCCAGTAGGCCCCGGCGATCGAGAGCAGCTTGAACGCGCCGACCTTGCCGGCGTGCGGGATATGCGGCCCGCGGCAGAGGTCGACGAACTCCCCCTGGCGATAGAAGCTCAAGGACGCCGTACTTGTGCAGCTCGTCGTCGATGTGCTCGACCTTGAACGTCTGGCCCAGGTCGGCGACGAACTGCCGCGCCTCGGCCGACCGGCAGGGTGAACCGTTCGAACGGCTCGGCATCCTTGAGGATCCGGGCCATCTCGGCCTCGATCGCGGGAAAGTCGTCCTCGGAGAGGCTCCGGCCGGGCACCTCGACGTCGTAATAAAAGCCGCTCTGGCGTGGTCGGTCCGAACGCGAGCCGCACGCCGGGAAAGAGCCGCATGATCGCCCGGGCCATGATGTGGGCCGTCGAGTGCCGCAGGACGTCGAGCGCCTCGCGGTCCCTGGGGGTCAGGATCCGCAGCTCGATCGGGCGCCGGTGCCGTCTTCGAGCGGGCGATCGAGGTCGACGACCCGGCCGCTCGCCATCGCCGCGACCGCCGCCTCGGCCAGTCGCTTGCCGATCCCCTCGGCGACCTCGCGCGGGCTGACGCCCTCGGGATACTCCTTGACCGAACCATCGGGCAGCTTGATCTGGACCATCATCCCACGCGTCTCCCATCGTGGATACCAGTCTGGACGGCGACTTCATGCTGATCGGTTCGCCCGCTTGAGCCTACCGCAAGCGTCGGCCGCCTGCCAATGCCGAGCTCGTCGGCCCTGGTCCTATCGTTGGCCCGATGGAGCTGCCATAATGGTTTGTCTGCCGCTTGCACTACTCCGCTCTCTCGGGCGAGACTGAGTGGCCCGCTGGCTTTCACTATTCAATCACGGAGAGTCGACCGAAATGCGATTCTTGCTTCAGCTTGCCACAGTAGGAGTTCTTGCAGGCACGCCTGCGTTTCTGGTCGCGCCCGCGGTGGCGCTGGGGCAGGAGGTCGAGAAGCAGACGATTGGCCTGGCCGCTGTGGCCGCGCGGCCGTCCCAGGCCGACGAGACGGTCAAATCGATCAACGACGACTACGACCATAAGCTGCAGGCGCTTGAGCGCGAGCGGCTCGAGCGGCTCGGGCGGCTAGCCGCCCGCCAGAACGCCGCCGACGGGGCCGCCACTTACGAGCAGCTCTTCCGCCTGGCGATTGGCGCCAACCTGTTTCGCGACGCCGAGGCGGCCGCCCTGACGGTCTTGAAGGACGGCAGCCCATCGGAGGCGACGACGGCGATGGCGCAGGTGATCAAGGTCATCGCCGAATCCGATCGTGGGGCCTTTGAGCAGTCGCTCGAGAGCCTGCAACAAGCCATCGCAAGCAGCAAAAAGGCCGCGCAGGGCGGGTCGCCCCGCGCGGGTCTCTCTACCCGCGATATCGTAGCCATCTGCGATGCTTATTATCAGCGTCTGCTTCAAGCGGCCCAGTACGAGCACGCGCGCAAGGCGTTCGAGATGCTGGCCAAGAGCGCCGAGAGCCCTCCGCTCAAGGAGTTCCTCTCTGTCCGCTTGAGCCGGCTCGACCAGATCGGCAAGCCCGCGCCGGCAATTCGTGGTAAGGACGTCGAAGGCAAGCCGTTTGACCTCGCCAGCGCCAAGGGAAAGGTCGTGCTGGTCGTGTTCTGGGCAAGCTGGAACCTGCCCAGCGGCGCCGAGGTCGAGTGGTTGCAGCAAATCGCCGAGTCGAACAAGGCGCGCGGGCTCGAGGTCGTGGGGATCAACCTCGACACGGTGCAAGACGACGGTCAGAAGCTCGAAACGGTGATGCCCAACATTCGCCATTTCTTGCTTGACCACAACGTGACCTGGCCGACGCTCGTCAATGGTTCGGGAGATCAAGATTACGCGAAGGCTTACGGCATCACCGAGATCCCGGCAAACGTCGTCGTCGGGCGCGACGGTACGGTCGCGCAGATCGACCTCGTGCGCAAGAACACGGAAGCGATGATTGCTCGGGCCCTCGGCCAGGGAACGGCGGCGAGTAACCCCTCACCCGCCGCGCCGGCGCGGCCGTGAGGGCGAGGAGCTCACGCTCGAGCGAAGATACGCTACGGCCCCGTCGCCGCCAGGGCCAGCGAGTCGTACAGCGCGAGCAGGAAGTTGTGGAACGCGTCGGCGATCGGCGCGGTGGCGCTGCGCGCACGTCCCGAAGCGCCGGCCGACCGTACGCGAGCAGCTTCTCGCGTGCGGTCGTCGCGCTCGAAATGAGCGCGATGCCGTTGACCCTGGTTTCGTTCAGTACGATCAGGCTTGCCTGGTCGGAGAGATCGCGCTTCGCCAGCAAATCCCCGCCGGTCGGTGATTCGCTGGGCCAGGCGAGTCGGTTGGACGGATCAAAAAAGCTGGCGATCGGTAGGGTCGGCGAGCTGGCCGAGCGGTCGTTCCCCGTTGAGCCGGTGCGTACAGGTCGGTAAGCGGGGGCCTCACGGCGCCTGACGTCGACATGCGACACCAGGCCGTTATCGCGGAGATTGTTGATATACGAGTTGGGATTGTTCGCGTACGGGGTGCGCGACGGCAAGTTCTGCGGCCGGCCGGCCCGAACCAGAGCATGCTGATTGATATAATCCGACGGCGACGGTACCTGGCCCATGCCCCAGCCCCAACCAAACCCCATGCCGCCGATCGCACGGGCTGAGCGCGGCCACGACAACATCACAAGGGCCACGACCAGAACGGGAATCGCTACGTGGACTTGCCTGCTTCGACCCATCGCCAACTGATCCTCCCTCTTGCTGCGAACATGCCTGACGCACGAACACGTGCAGTCCCACCCGGCGCGAGACCCGCGGAACGACTTCGATGACGTTTCAAGCGAGTAAGATTTTACATCGCCAGGCGGCCAACTAACAGCCACCATCCGCCAACGGGTACAAACCGAGTCCATCGCGAGCCTCACCGAAACGAGCGGCGGTCTCTTGCATCGGGTGGCGCCACCGGCGTACGCTGATTCGCGTTTGAATGAGTTTGTTGACCTGCGCTTGCGACTAATTGGTTGTGAGACAAATCATGATCAGGCGATACCGGTTTGCACTCGGATTGGCTTGCTCGCTCGTGACGCTCGGAGGCGCGACGGCGCGGGCGCAGTGCGGCAGCCCGCAGGTTTCGGGCCCTGGTACGGTTGGCGGAGCTCTGGCGACAGGGTTCGATGTCTTCGCGGCCGGCGCCGAGTCTTACGACGACATGTCGGCTGTCGGCCACGCGATCGACACCGACACAGCAACCAAATGGAACGAATATCTACGCGAAGCGCGCGAGGAATCGCTCGGTAACTTGGCGGCGCAGCGCGCCGGCGGAAAGGCCAGAAACGCCGCTGCCACCGCCGGGATCTTGAAACGGCTACGCGATAACCCTGAGGCTCGCGACCTTCATTCGGGCGTTGCACTGAACATCGTACTCGATGAGATCCGCAATCCGACGGACTACAGCCAATCTTCGATGGCGGCCCAAATGAAAATCGGCGGCGACATGATTCGGAACATCCCGTTCCGGTATCCGGCGGCCGCGATCGAGGTGGGTATTCACCACCTGGCCACCGGCAAAATGCCGGCAGTCCTCTTGTCGCCTGAATTTGTGGCCGAGCGCGCGGCACTCAAGGCTCTCGACCAGCAACTCATGCAGCAAGTCAGCGAAGATAAGGAACCCGATCCGGCGACGGTCAAGAAACTGCTCGCAGAGATCGATGCTTTTGAGGAGAAGGCCGCGAAAACGCTGATCGGAAGTGCGCTCGACCGCAAACAGGCGCAGCAGTACTTGAAGGCGCTTCACGGTCTTGTCACCATGCTGAATGCTCCGGCCCTTGATCCGGTCCTCTCGGGTCTCGAAAAGCGCCCCGAGACGACGCTCGGCGAGCTGCTTCGATTCATGCGCGCGCAAAATCTCCGCTTCGGTGCCGCCTCGACCGCAGCGCAGCGGGCGGTTTACCGGTCCTTGTATCCGCAGCTCGTGCAACTGCGCGACGAGATCGCGCCGGCCGGGCTCGGCCATGACAACACCGCGATGGTTAAAAGCTTGCGAGGTCTACCATGATCAGGCGATACAGGTTTGCACTGGGATTGGTGTGTGTGCTCTCGGCGCTCTTGGGCTCGCCGGCCCAAGCGCAGTTCTTCGGTTATCCCGGCGGGTTCGGCGGCTTCGGCTGGGAAGGTTGGGGCGTGGGGACAGTTGAGGGAGATCTCGCAACAGGCATGGGTGTCTTCGCGGCCGGCGAAGGCTTTTACAACAAGATGTCGGCCATTGGCCACGCGATCGACACCGACACGATCATCCGATGGAATGAGTATGTGCATGAAGCGCGCTTGGAATCACTCCGCAACTTGGTGGCAAAGCGCGCCAGCGATCGGGAACGAAGCGCCGCCGCCACCGCGGGAATCTTGAAACGGTTGCGCGACAACCCCGAGGCTCGGGACGTTCACTCGGGCGATGCCCTGAACATCGCGCTCGAGGAAATCAACAATCCCAGGGTCTACGGCCGATCTCTCAAGGCGGGCAAGATCAAAATCGGCGGCGACACGATTCGCAACATCCCGTTTCGGTACGCGGCGGCCGCGATCGAGGTGAGCATTCACCACCTGGCCACCGGCAAAATGCCGGCAGCCCTCATGGGCCCCGAGCTCGAGGCCGATCGTGTAGCACTCAAGGCCCTTGACCAGCAATTGATGGAGCAGGTCGGGGATGATAAAGACCCCGACCCGGCGACGGTGAAGAAACTCCTCGAAGAGATCTACGCCTTCGAGGAGAAGGCCGCCAAGGTGCTCACCGGCAGTGCCCTGGAGCGCACCCAAGCCGAGCGGTACTTGAAGGCCCTTCACGGTCTGGTCGCCATGCTCAACGCGCCGGCGCTTGACTCGGCCCTCTCAGGAGTCGACAAGCGCCCCGACGCGACGCTGAGCGAATTGATCAGATTCATGGGCGCTTATAATCTCCGGTTTGGCGCTGCCTCCACGGCGGCGCAGCGGGCGATTTACCGGTCGTTGTATCCGCAGCTCGTGCAACTGCGCGACGAGGTCGCGCCGGCGCTGGCAAGCGCCAAGGCGCCCGAGTCGACGGGAACCGAGGCCGAAGAGTTCTTTTCGGTGATGACCGACGCCGACCTGCACAAGAAATCGCCCAAACCCTGAAGAGCCGGTCACACATGATCTGTCGAACCGATCTCTTGCGCCTGATGAACCACCGCGACTACCCGTCGGTCTCGGTGCTGGCTCCCACGCATCGGACGGCCCCCGCCAACAAGCGCGACCGCATCGTCGTCAAGAACCTCGTAACCGAGGGCTTGAACCGTCTGCATGGCGAATTCAAGAAACGAGACGTCGCCGGCCTGGTTCGGAACCTGAACAAGCTCGTCGATCACGTCAACTGGAAACACACGCTCGACGGCCTGGCCCTCTTCGCCAGCCGCGAGGTCGCCACGGCGATCCAGCTTCCCTTTCGCGTGAAACCTCGCGTAGCGGTCGACGGCACCTTTGCGACGCGGGACCTGCTCTTTACCTTGAACCGCGCCCCCAATTACCGCGTGCTGGTGTTGACCGAGAACGCCACAAGGCTCTTCGACGCGACGACCAACGTGCTGACTGAAGTAACCTCCAAGCCATTTCCAATGGTTCACACGGGGCCGGGCGGGGTCTCCAAGTTGCCTGGAGGGCAGGGCATCAATCGATCGGCTGTGCGGGACGAGTCACACCGGCAGTTCTTTCGCGAGGTCGACCAAGCCCTGGCCGTGCTTCAGAAGGAGGAGAGGCTGCCGGTGGTCGTGGTGGGGGTCGAACGGCACCTGGCGTTCTACCAGGAGGTCACCAAAGATCCCGACGCGATCATCGGCTTGGTGGCCGGCAGTCACGATAACCCCAACCCGGCGGCGCTCGGCAAGCTGGTGTGGCCGATCTTCAAGGCCGGCTCAACGCTGAAGAGGACCCGTGCCCTGGTGCGGTTAAAGGAAGCGGTGAGTGTCAACCGCCATGCCTCGGGAATCGACCAGGTGTGGCGGGCCGCTTACGAAAAGCGCTGCCAGGTTTTGCTGGTCGAGACGGGCTTCGTCCATCCGGCAGACCTTAGCCCGGAGGGCGATCGCCTGCTGCCGTATACCGGCAAAGGGGCCGCGGCGCTCGATGACGCGGTTGACGATGTGATCGAAAAAGTCGTCGCGCAAGGGGGCGAGGTGTTCTTCTACGAGCCCGGCGTGCTCGACCTCCACCAGCGGATCGCCGCAGTGCTGCGGTATTGAACGATCAGCGCACATCAGCCTGCCGGTTTTCCGGCGATACTCGGCCGGCTGCCAACCCGCATGCTCAACCTGAAACGATTGCTTTCGATCGTACACATAACCATTCCAGACTTTGATTTCGTCACGGCGTCCTTGAGCCCGTACCCGATTCCGAACCAAAATTGGCGCTCGCTTGGTGTCGATGCCGTACGACAGCTTCACCTCACTGAGATGTTGCGTCCGGATGAAGAGCGTCACATCGGTAAACGCCGCGACGAATTCGTTGTTCTGGGCGCGGAGCCAACTTCGCACGGCGTAATAGAGCGCCTCCCGCGGCTCGAGGTCGATTGCGCGTTCAAGACTGGCCAAAGCGCGATTGCGTTCGTGAAGCAAGAACAAGGCCAAATACGCGTGCAGGGAGTATGCGTCCGCCGACTGAGACTTGAGTTGCCCAATTCGATCCATGTCGGCCTTGGCGCCTGCGTCGTCTCCTTTCCACCAGCGGACATAAGCACGGTCCAGGATGGTTTCATTGTCCTTTGGCGCGAGGCGAACGACCTGGTCGTAGTCGGACAGGGCGCGGTCCAGGTCGTGCATTGCGCAGAATGCCCAGGCCCGCGAGCCGAACAGCCGAGGGTTATCGGGCCGCTGCTCGATGGCCAGATTGAGGTCGTCGAGCGCCTGCTCGTAGCGTCCCTGTTCCATTAAGGCGATGGCGCGAAGGCTCAGCACGCCCGGGTGGTCTTCGTTTTTTTTGTTGGGTTGAACGTTGAGAGCATCAGTCAGATCGGCGATCGCGCGGTCGTACTCTCCCTGGATGATCGCGATCGCGCCGCGCACGGCTCTCGCTTTGGAATCATTAGGCTCCGACGCCAGCACTCGCTCTGCGTCGTGCAGTGCGGGCTCCACGTACGAGCGGTCGCCAGCCCAGGCGAGCTCCATCCGGCAGTATGCTCGACCTTGCAATGCCTCGATACACGTGGGGAATAGGGCCAGGACGCTGTCGAGGTCGTCGACGGCCTGCTTGAACCGCGCCTGCTTCGCGAGCAAAACGGCACGCATCAGCCGTGCGGTCGTGTTGTTGCTTTCCTCCGCGATCGCGGAGTTCAGGTCGTTGATCGGCGCCTTGTCGTCGCCCTTCTGCATGAGGGCGATGGCGCGATAGTAGAGCGCGTGCCGGCGGGCGCCTGTTGTGTCTCTCGGTTGGCGGTCGATCACCTGGGTGAGGTCGGCGATCGCGCGGTCGTACTTTTGCTGGATGATCGCAACGGCGCCGCGAACGGTGAGTGCCGAGGGATTGCCCGGCCCTAGCTCGAGGGCTCGCTCCGCGTCACGCAGCGCGGGCTCCACGTACGATGCCTCGCCGGCCCAGGCGAGCTCCGTACGGCAGCGCGCCCTCATCGCCAGTGCATCGGGAAATGCGGGGCATTGGACCAAGGCGCAGTCCAGGTCATCGATGGCCGATTTGTACTTCGCGCGTCCCATCAATAGGTAAGCTCGCCACAGCCGTGCGCTCACGTTGTCGCTGTCGTCCCGTAGCGCGGCGTCCAGAACCTCGAGACCGCGGTCGACCGAGCCGCTCTCGTAACATGCCTTCGCTTGCAGCACGAGTTTGTCGGTCTTGGCATGCCGCCGGCCAATCTCCAAGTCATGCGGAGTTACGGGTCCGGCTAGAGTGGCCTGCTCCGTCGACGGCTTCGGCGGCACGTAAAGGAAATGGGGTTTGGTGAAATCGACGGCCTCTCGTGGCTCACTCGCTGGAGTCGGAGGACCGAACGCGTCGCCCGGGGACGGCGTTGGGACAGGAGGCGGATCATATTCTGTGCGCAGTTTGAGGTCTGCGGGCGCCGGCACGAGGTCCTGGCCGCGCGCCGCTGTGGTCAGTAGTACTGCCGTGAGCGATGCGATCACGGCCATCCGTGGGAAACTGGCGTCGCAGCCATTTATCGGCCGCACCGCGATTCGCCGCATGGATCTTCGGTTCATTGCGCGCCTCCATGCCTGAACAAAGGTCGCACGGGTCCACCGTGACCTTCGGATCAGTCGGATTTATAGCAACTTGGCCGAATCTGTCGAGAGAATGTGGGCCGTACGCAGATCGAGCGCGAGTGCGTGCGACCGCAGAATTGTCGTCGTAGGTCAGGCTTTCAGCCTCACGCATTTGTTTCTCAGGGCCGGATCTCGAGCTCAGAAGCTTGAGCCACGTGGTGCGCTGTTTTCAGCGGGACCGAGTGTTGGTGTCTTGAGCGCGAGCGATTAGAATTGCGGCATGGGGGTCAATCCCCCTTTTGACCGAATCTCGCGCGCGGACCAACGAAATGCGATCGGGGCTCGAATGAAAAAATCGAGCGCCAAACGACAACAGTGGTGGAAGCGAATCGACGCGATCTCGCCAGGTGTGGCGACGCTGCTCGGAATCGCCTTCGGCGTGTGTGCCGGACTCCTCACTCATCTCCCTGCGTTTCGCGATTTCCCCGATGCTCTTGGGCTCTTCCCCGTGGTCCTCTGCGGGATCGCTGGATATTTCCTGTGGCTCGTGAGCGATCCGACCCGCGCCGACCGTTTTGGCCGGATCGTACGACCGATTGCGGTCCTGGCGATCGTCGGGCTGCTCGCGTTCTTTCCCGGGGCTTTGTGGCAGCTCTTTCGTTCGGAGCCTGTGCTCAGCATCGCCCTCTTCGGTTTCGTGGCCGCTGTGTGTGCGTTCGTGGTCGCGACGGGGTGGGGCCTGCTCCACCTTCTGGGCTACTTGGCGTCGCAACCATGGCGTGCCGGCAAACACGGCCCGGCCATCGGAGCAGTGGCGTTTGGGACCGGGACCTCGATCAAATCGCGTGACGGCCGGTCGCAGAATCCGAACGAAGCAGGGCCGACGGTGCGCCGTGCCCCGGGCTCTTACCGTTGGGCGCCCTGCAATCGGGCCGCGAACGCCGCATGATCGGCCGAGGCCAGGCCCTGCTGGAGCACGGCGAGAACCTTGGCGAGGTCGCCGCTCAAAAGCGCCGTCGGGTCGAGCCACAGGCCCGCGAACACCGTGCTGCGCAAGATGCCGTCGCCTTCAGGAGCCAGACGCTCGTATTGCCCCTCGCGAAGGACAAACCAGTCGATCTCGCGGTCCTGGACGCGCCAGACCACGTACTCACGGACACCATTGCGTCGATAGACATGGAGCTTCTTACCCAGATCGTAGCTCACGCTGCTGGCGGCGACCTCGGCGACTAGTTCCGGGGCGCCTTCGACGTAATCGTCGTCGCTGATTTTTGCCTGCCCGCCCCGCTCGGGTGTGATCAACAGGTAGCCGTCGGGCTGGGGCTCGTTGTCGAGGTCCAGCCGGATGCTGCCGTCGCCCCCGGCTTCCACAAAGGGAGTGCTCGCGGCGTAGACTACGAGCCACCCCAGTACTTGACCATGCGGCTGACCATGCTGCCGATGCCGCACGGGAGAAGCCATGTAGACTTCTCCTTCAATAAGCTCAGCTTTCTTGAGGCCCGGCATGGCATCGTAGCGGCGCTCGAACTCAGCGCGCGACAAACGATCGCCGTTCTCCAGGGGAGGGATCGCCTCGCGCTCTCGCTCGGTGGCAGGAGCGGCGCCGGTGCGCTGGCTCGCGACAGACATGGCATCCCCTCCGGAACGGTCAGCATCTCGGTTTTTCAGCCTAATTCATCATACCTGATCCGGCACCGAAGACCCAATGCTAAGAAATCCGCCGCGAGATCGTTAAGACTCAATGAGAACCACCGAAACGTGGCGGGCGCACCCGGCTCGCGGCCGCGGGCCGTTTGTGCGCAGCCGAAGACCACGGTAAGATTGACGGGCGGGCGAGGGTCGTACTGCACTCACATCTTCGCGTCCTGCCGGTGCGCGGCACGACGGCTTCCGAGACGCCGGGGCAACTGGGATGCCAATTCACTGCATGGGAGACCAGGTTATGAAGCTTGAGAATCGAGCGCGCGTGATCACGGGTACCACCAGGTTGACTGCCGTAGGAGCGATGGCGATCACGCTCGCACTTGCCTGTAACCCCCGATCTCGAGCGCACGCGGCCGACGAGCCCGCGTCCGAACCGGCGCCGCAGCGGGCCGTCGAGCCGGCGGCGCCGGTGATTCCCGGCTCGCTGGTCGCCGCCCTGCAAGGTGGCGACTACGAAACCGCCCGCCGGTCGCTGGTCACATTGCGCGCCGAGGCCAAGTCCGACGACGACCGGGCTTATTTCGCGTACCTGCAGGCGATCGCCGAGCGACTTGCCGGCCAGCGCGAGTCCAGCCCGCGATACGCTCAAAGCCGCATTGCAGGCCAATCCCAACGGGCGCTGGTCGGCCAAGATCCGTTACGAGCTGGCCGGCATCGAGCTGGCCGCGGGCAACCTGGCGGCCGCCGAAGAGCTGGCTCGAGGCGAGGCCGCATCGCTCCTTGGCCGGCGACCGCAAGGATCGGCTCGCCGGCGTGTATCAGTCGTTCGCACAGAAACTGCTCGAGCCCGGCGACCCACTGGTGAAACCCGATCCCAACGCCGCCTACGAGCTTGCTGGCCCAGGCGCGCGAGCTGGCCGAGAGCCCCGAGCTCCGCGCCCGACTCCTCTTCGCGATGGGCCAGGCGAGCATGGCGGCCCAGAACCACGAGCGCGCGATCGACAACTTCGAGCACTATCTCCGGGAGTATCCCGACGCGGCGACGACCGGTTCGCCGTGCGGCTCCGGCTCGGCGAGGCCCAGCGGCTGGCCAGCTCAGCTCTGCCGGCCCGCTTGACCTGGACCGACCTGGCGCGCGACATCGAGCGACTCAAGCCGGCCGAGCTTACGCACGGCGCTGGCCGCAATCCGCGCCGACGCCCTGTACGAGATCGCGTCGACCTACGGAATCCCCAGCCCGCCCGACGACACCAGCTTGAACCAGGGCGTCGCGGCCCTGCGGCGGTTCCTGGCGGCGTATCCCGCGCATCCCAAGGCCGTGCGGCGGCCGCATTCCATGGGCGCCTCGTATCGGGCCCGCGGCAAGAGCGACGAGGCGCTCGATGCCTTCAACGCAGTTCCTCAAGGAAGAGGGCTTCAAGGTCGAGACCGACCAGGCCCGGCGCGACTGGGCCGAGCTGGCCATGACGGCCTCGTTCCAGGTCGGCGAGATCCTCCAGGGCCAGCAGAAGTTCGCCGAGGCGATCGCCGCCTGGAAGGGCTATCTCGCCAGATTTCCCAACGGGCCCCAGAGCGCCGACGCCCAGCGGGCGATCCTCGACACGCAGCTCTTGATCGCCGCCGACCACCTGAGCCGCAAAGCAATTCGCCGAGGCCCGCGCCGCCTGGAGCCGAGTTCGTCACCCAGAACCCGCTCGACGCCCGCGTGCCGCAGGTCCTCTTCCAGATCGGCGAGAGCTTCGTGACCGAGAAGAAGTTCGACCAGGCCATCGCCGCCTGGGAGCCGCTCACTTCGCGATTCCCGGCGAGCGAGCCGGCCGCTCACGCCCAGTTCTCGATCGGCCTCGCTTTACGAGCAACAACAAGGGACCCGGCCGAGGCGATCGAGCGGTTCAAGAAGATCACCGTCGAGCCGTGGCAGTCGCACGCGCAGCCAGCGGATCGCCGTCATGGAGTCGAAGGCGCTCGTGGTCGTCACGCCGCGCACGTTTCGCTCGGGCGAGGGCGCGCATCTTGAAGATCACGACGCGGAACCTCGAGACCCTGCACTTCACCGCCTACAAGCTCAACGCCGAGGCCTATTTCCGCAAGAAAGCACGCGCTCGGAACGTCGAGTCGCTCGACATCGGCCTGGTCGCTCCCGACGCCGATGGACCGTTCCCGAGGTCCCGGCTACGCCCGGTACAAGCCGGTCGAGACCGACTACGACCTCAAGAAGCTCGAGCTGCCCGGCGTGTACGTCGTCAAGGTGACCGACGACAAGACGCTCCAGGCGACGACGCTCGTGATCGGCAGCGATCTCGATGCGATCGTCAAGACGTCGCGCGACCAGCTTCTGGTCTTTGCCCAGGACATGAAGACGGGCCAGGGCCGCGCCGGCGTGCGGGTGCTGGTCGCCGAAGGCGGCCAGGTCGTGCTCGAGGGCGTGACCGGGCCCGACGGCGTCTTGCTGCGCGACTGGGAGCCCGCCGCGCGCGGGCAACGGCCGGCTGACCTACCTGGTCCTCGACGGCCCGCACGTCGCCGGCTCGGGCCTGGGACATTCCCGACAAGGTCGCCCAGGGCCTGACTCGCCGCGCGCCTACATCTACACCGACCGGCCGGCCTATCGACCCGGCCAGAAGGTCGCGCATCCGGGGCGTCGTCCGCGAGGTCGCAGCCGGCCAGTACGCCAACGTGCCCAAGGCGGTCTACCGGTTCGAGGTCGCCGACAGCCGCGGCCGGCTGATCGTCGCGCGGCCGGTCACAGCTCTCGGAGTTCGGCACGTTTCACGAATCGCTCGCGCTCGACAGCGCCGCTCCGGTCGGCACGTATCGGGTGCGGGTCTATCAGCCGGGCAAGAGCGACTTCGCCGGCGAGCTTCGAGGTCAAGGCGTATCAGCTCGAGCCGATCGACCTGTGCGTTCGACTCGAAGAAGACGGTGTTTTATCGCGGCGAGACGGTCGCAGGCCGACGCTGGTCGCGCGCTACCAGTACGGCGCACCGGTGGCCTGCGCGGCCGATCGAGGTCAATCTGCCCGACGGCCGCATCCTCCACGGCACGACCGACGCGGCCGGCAAGTACTCATTTCGAGTTCCCCACCGAGGGCTTCGCCGAGGAGCAGGCCGCTGCGGCTGGCCGCCCGGCTGCCCCAGGACAATGTGGCCGCGGCGGCGACGGTCATGCTGGCGGTCCGCGGCTTCGGCATCGACATGTCGACCACGCCGCGACGTCTATCTCGACGGCGAGTCGTTCCCGCTCAAGGTCGTCACGACCGACGCCAAGGGCGAGCCGATCGGCCAGTCGCTGTCGGCGGCGCTGGTCAAGCAGGTCGAGACCGAGGGCCGCGTGACCGAGCGCGAGATCGAGCGCAAGCCGCTCGCGACCGATGCCAAGACCGGGCGCGGAGTCGCTGAGCTTCCGGGTCGACGACGCCCAGGGGGGCCGGTTCGTGATCCGCGTCGCCGGCACCGACCGGTTCGGCAACCCGATCGTCGCCGATCGCGAGCTCACGATCTCGGGCAAGAAAGACGAGACCAAGCTGCGGCTCCTGGCCGACCGCCAGCGGTACAAGGTCGGCGAGGAGGCCACGCGTCAACCTGCACAGCCGCGACCGCGCCGGCACGGCGCTGCTCGACCTGGGAGGCCGACCGCATCCTGAGCTACAAGATCGTCACGCTCAAGGAAGGCGACAACGCGCGTCGCCTGGGCGATCGACGGGCCGCAGTTCCCCAACTTCACGCTCACCGCCACGCGGATGTGGCAGAACGAGCTGCGACCAGGCCAAGCTCGACATCCAGGTCGAGCGCGACCTGCGCGTCACGGTCGCACCGGCCAAGCCGGTCGTCGGCCCGGGCGAGCCGGTCGAGCTCGAGGTCACGACCGTCGATCAGCTCGGCCGGCCGGTCTCGGCCGAGCTCTCGATCGCGATGGTCGACCAGTCGCTCTTGCGGCTCTTCAACGACCCGCTGCCGGCGATCGGTCCGTTCTTCTACAACCAGACGCGCACCGGCGCCTTCGCGACCGAGGCGACCAACACGTTCCGCTACGCGCCGGCGACTGTGCCGGTGTCGCAGGCCGTGGTCGACGAAGCCGAGCGCGAGGCCGCGGTCGCGGCCAACGCGGTCGACCGGCTGAGCGCGCTCGAAGCAAGTCGGCATCACCAAAGAGCGCAGCGGAGAGTCCGTGGCAATGCCGGCAGCCGCGGCTCCGGCGGCACCGCCAGACGGTCAGGAACTGGGAGAGGGCCAGAAACCGCTCCCTGGAGAGCACCGGCACGCCGGCTGCGCGGTGCACGCCTCCAAAGGCGCCGCGCCGGCATGGCGGGGCAAGAGCGGGGAACCGCCCGCGGCCGCGCAGCTTCGCGGACTCCTTTTCAGAGGAAGCCAAGGCTTAGCATCGGAAAGCAGCAGCTAGACGTCGTGGTCAGGGGTGAAGGCGAAGAGGGTCGCCCGCGCGAGCGCTTCGTCGAAACCGCCTACTGGAACCCCGCGCGTCGTCACCGGCAAGGACGGCAAGGCCCGGGTCACGTTCAAGGCCCCGTCGGCCCTGTCGGCCTATCGCATCACGGCGCGCGGCGTCACCGGCGCCGACACGCTGGCCGGCCAGACCAGCGTCGTCGCTGACGGTCCGCAAGAATTTCTTCGTCGACCTGAAAGTGCCCCAGTCGCTCACCGAGGGCGACAAGCCGCGGTTCGCCGCGCGGGTGCACCACGTCGGCGTGCACGGGCAAGCTCGCGCTCAAGCTGGCGATCTACGCGGGCGGACGCGACGAGGTCTTCCCCAAGACGATCGACCTCGAGGCCGATGGCGTCGACGAAGTCGTCTTCGAGCCGTTCGAGGTGCCCGAGGGCGAATTCGGTCCGGCTGACGCTCACCGGGTCGGTCGGCGAGCTGACCGACGAGCTGACCGTCGAGGTGCCGGTCCGCCCCTGGGGCGTGCAGGTGTTCGCCTCCGAGTCGGGCACGCACAGCGAGAGCACGACGGTCTTCGTCGGCCTGCCCGCCGGCCGGAGCTACGAGAGCCCCGAGATGATGATCGTCCTCTCGCCGACGCTCGAGCGCATGCTGATCGAGCTGGCGCTCGGGCAGCGATGCTCATCCGGATAAGGCATTGCTCCGCGGCACGGAACTGCTCGTGCCGGTGCCGCCCCGCCGAGCACGACGGCCGACCGCGCCGCCGACTTGCTGGCGGCGACGGCCGCGCTGGAGTACTCTGCGCAGCGCCGGGCGCGCAGCCGCGCCCGAGGCCGCAGCGACTGACGCGAGCGCATCCAGGGCCTGGTTCGGTCGCTGATCGCCGCCCAGAACCCGGACGGCGGCTGGCCGTGGGTGAGCGTGCGAGCCCCTGCCCCGCCTGGGCCAAAACCCAGCCGGCAGCGCCGGCGAGCGACTCGCTGACCTCGGCGGCGGTCGTCTGGGCGCTGGCGTCGGCCGAGCCGCTCGGCCTCTTGACCGACCCCAAGGTGCTCGACCAGGCCGTGGCGTTACCTCGCGCAGGAATACTCCAAACGAAGCGGCAGCCGACCACGAGACCCGCGCGGCCGCTGCTGCACGCCCTGTCGCACGCGGCAAGCCGCCAGCTTCGAGGCGGCCAACAGCTTGAACCGGTGCGGACCGAGCTCTCCGACCCGGCCTGGCCTACCTGGCCTTGACGTTCGCCAATCTCGATCGGGCTTCGCTCGCGGGCGAGCTGATCGACATCCTCGGCCCGCGGGCCAAGACCGAGCCGACCGCGCCCGGTCAGCCGGCGTCGGCTGTACTGGAACAATGCCGGCCGGCTGGCGTTCGCCGGCGGCACCGCCGAGATCACGGCGCTGGTCACGCTGGCTTACGCCCGCGTCCGGCCCCAGGCCGCCGAGCTCGAAGCGGGCCGTCGCCTGGCTCTTGGCCCACCGCACGGGTGGTCGGGCTGGCAGCCGCACAAGGCCAAGGGGCCGGCGCTCGCCGCCCTGGCGTCATACTACGGCCGCGCCCAGAGCCGCCGACGATCGCTACCAGCTGACGGTCACCGTCAACGACACCAAGGTCGCCGAGCTCGACGTCACCGGCTCGGCCGAGGGCCGCGCCGATCGCCGTCCCGCGCAAGGCGCTCAAGATCGGCCAGCCCAACCGCGTCCGGTTCGACATGGAGGGCCGAGGCCGGTTCGGCTACGCCGTCACGCTCGACGGCTTCACCCGCGACTTCGGCTCCCGACCAGGACCGGGCGAACCGCGTCGCGATCATCGACCGCCGCGTCTATCACCCGGCGGCGCCCGAGCTCGACGGCAAGGTGCTCGCCGTCGGGTTCGGCGTGGCGGTCAACCCGACGCACTTCGAGAACATCGCCACCCAGGTCGCGCCTGGGCGGCAAGGCCCGCGTCGCGATCGACGCCCGCCGAAACATGCGCCGCAGACACGCCCGAATGGGAACGCGACTTCCTGATCGTCGAGGAGCACCTGCCCGCCGGCACGACCTTGATCGAGGGCTCGGTCAAGACGACGGCGACCTCGTACGAGCTGGCCGACGGCGTGCTCACGTTCTACTTCGCCCCGAGCCAGCCGCTCGGACATCGATCCAGCTACGACGTCTTACGGCTACCTGCCCGGCCAGTACCGCGCGCTGCCGCCGCGACCGTCAAGAGCGCCTACGAGCCCGGCCGGTTTCATCTGGGCCGGCCGGCGAGCTTCGCGGTGCGGCTCCCGGGCGAGCCCAACACCGATCCCTACAAGCCGACGCCCGACGAGCTTTACGCCCGCGGCAAGGCCCATTTCGACGCCGGCCGCTTCGCCGAGGCCGGTGCCGCGCTCGAGCCGCTCTTCGCCGGCTACACGCTCCGCGACGACGTCGCCAAGGACGCCGCCCGGATGCTGCTCTTGATCAACATCAAGCGAGGACGCAGCCCGCAAGATCGTCCAGTACTTCGAGGTCGTCAAGGAAAAGGCGCCCGAGCTGGTGCTCAGCTTCGACCAGTTGCTGGCGATCGGCAAGGCCTATCGCGACATCAACGAATATGAGCGCGCGATGATCGTCTGGCGCGGGCTGATCGAGGCCAGCTACCTGGAGGACGCCCGCGTCGGCGAGCTGCTTGCGCCAGCGCGGCAAGACCTGGAGGCGATCGCCTACCTGATCGACCTCTGGCGGACGTATCCCAACACGGCCTCGATCGAGAGCGACTTCTTCGGCCTGTCGCAGGTCGTCGCGCAGACGGCGGCGCAGGCGTTTACCGATCCCGCGCCTGCGCCGCGAGCTGGCCGCGGCCGGCGTCACCCGGTCGGAGCTGCTGCTTCCAGTCGATCCGCATGATCCAGGTCTTTCTGTCGCAGTCGCCCAAGAACCCGGTGGCCGACGAGGCGAGCCTGGCGCTTCTGGGGGCGTTCACCGATCTGGAAGACTTCAAGTCGGTCGAACGCTGGCGGCCCGGTTCGCCAAGCTCTATCCCAAGAGCACCTACCTCGACAGCTTCCAGTACAGCGAGGCGCTGGCGAACTTCCACCTGGGCCAGTACGACCGGGCGATCGAGGTGGCCCAGACGATCGCCGCAGGCGACCTACAAGGACGCCGCCGGCGTCGACCAGCCCAGCCCCAACAAGTGGCA
This sequence comes from uncultured Isosphaeraceae bacterium, assembly GCA_963830625.1. Classification (GTDB taxonomy): domain Bacteria; phylum Planctomycetota; class Planctomycetia; order Isosphaerales; family Isosphaeraceae; genus CAWHMZ01. The sequence continues at coordinate 402,097 of CAWHMZ010000027.1, forward strand.
GGCCCTCTATATTCTGGGCCAGATCCACGACGCCCGGCGCCAGCCGGCCAAGGCGCTGGAGTACTATCGCCAGGTGGCCGACCGGTTCAGCGACGCCGCCAGCGCGGTCCAGTTCTACACCCGCAAGGACCTGAAGGTGCCCGAGGTTTCGGTCGTCCGCCCCGAGGCCCGGCCGGCCGTGCGCGGCCGACCGCCGAGCGCGACCCGGCCGGGCCGGAGGCTTCCGGCCGTGATCGCAAGGCCGTCCGCCGCGGCGAGCCGAGCCGCCGAGCCGCGTCACGAAGCCGGGGATCGAGCTCGATTATCGCAACATCGCCCAGGTCGACGTCAAGGTCTATCCGGTCGACCTGATGCAGCTCTACCTGACCCGGCGCAACCTGAACGGGATCGCCGGCATCGACCTGGCCGGCGTCACGCCCCTGGTCGAGAAGACCGTCGCGCTCGGCGACGGTGCCGATTACGACGACAAGTCCCAGTCGATCGACTTGCCGCTCGCCAAGGAAGGGGCGTACCTGACGATGATCCGCGGCGACAACCTCTACGCCTCGGGGATCGTGCTGGTCACGCCGCTCGAGATGGAGGTGCTCGAGGAGCCCGCCGGCGGCCGGGTGCGCGTGACCGTCCGCGACGCCAGACCAAGGACTTTCTCCCCAAGGTCCAGGTCAAGGTCATCGGCAGCGACAACCCGCAGTTCATCTCCGGCGAGACCGACCTGCGCGGCGTGTTCGTCGCCGAGGGCGTGCGGGGACAGGTCACGGCGGTTGCCCGCCAGGGGACCGCCCAGTATGCGTTTTACCGCGGGACGACCTATGTCGGCCAGCCGGTGCAGGTGCCGCCCGCGCCGGGGGGTGCGGGCCAGGCGGCGAGCCAGCCGGCCTCCGCAGGCTCCAGGCCAGGACCAGTCGCTCGACGCCAACCTCAAGATGCAGAATCGGTCCAACAGCTTTAAGCAGATTCAGCGGCTGCAAGAGGCATACTCACAACCCGCCGACAAGGTCAAAAATCCGGCGGCGGGAGAGTTCCGGTAGGAGGCTTGAGCGACGGTCGAAACGCAAGTGAGGCACGAGCCTAGACGCGTTCGAGAGCGACGTCGACAACGCCGATCAAGCTTTCACCGACGCCCTTCTCGCCGATCTCCTCGAGGTCGCTGCGGCAGGCGTAGAGGGCGTCGATGACCTGCGGGTCCCACTGGACGGCCCGGCCTTCCTTCAGGATCTCGATCGATCTGCGCCAGGCTGAGCCGATTGCGATACGGGCGGTTGTTCGACATGGCGTCGAAGGCGTCGGCGACCGCCAGGATGCGGGCCTCGAACGGGATCTCGTTCGCCCGCGAGCTTGTCGGGGTAGCCGCTGCCGTCCAGGCTCTCGTGGTGGTGCCGTACGCTGGGCAGAGATGTGGTGCAGCATCTTGAGGTCCTTGAGGATCGTCACGCCGATCTCGACGTGCGACTGGATCTTCTTGTGTTCCTCGGGCGTGAGCGGGCCGCACTTCTTCGAGCACGACGTCGTCGATGCCGATCTTGCCGACGTCGTGCAGCAGGCCGGCCAGGTAGAGGTCGCTGAGCTTGGCCGCGGGCATTCCCAGCTCTTGGCCCAGCCGCACGGCGATCCGCGCCACCCGCTCGGAATGGCCGGAGGTGTACGTGTCCTTGGCGTCGATCGCCGTGGTCAGGCCGCGGATGATGCCGAAGAGCAGCTCCTTCAAGTCGGCGTAGATCTTGACGTTGGAGACCTGGGTCGCGATCAGCGAGGCGACGAACTGCAAGCGTTCGACGTCGGCCCTGACGATCGGTCGATCGGCGAGCGGGTTGACCGCCACCAGATAGCCGAGCGACCCGGCCGCGACCGAAGCAAACCGGCGGACGCTGGGAGGGACGCCGATCGAGCGTCTCGGCGCCGACGCCGTTGAAGACCAACAGCGACTCGCGCCCGGCCGGCGCGGGCAGAGCACGATAGGCCTCGCCGTCGAGGCCTGGCACCTCGCCGCTCCAGACCACCGGCTCGCCTCGGCTCGCGGCACCCAGGCAACCGCCGCCATGTTGAGCGACCAGCGCAGGACGGTCGTGGCCACCGTCTGGAAGTGCTGCGGCGGGTCGGAGATCCGCAGCCGGCGAATCAACCGGCCGATCACCACCCGCTCGCTCTCTTCGTCGCGCGATCGCGGCGCAGCCGCCGGCACCAGCCGAGCCCCGCCGTCGGTCAGCAGCCGGCTCAGCAACCTGCTGCCCCCACGCCGCAAGGGCATTCTCGGGGCAGACCGGCCCCCACCGCACCTGTTCGATCGTCTCGCCGCGCACGCGACTCGTCGCTCGAGCTCACCGCCGGTCGCGCCCCCGCTCCGCGTCCGGAACCCAGCCATCGCGACGCACCCTTCGCCCGCCGTGACCGACACCGGCAAGAGCAGCCAGATTCGCCCTCGGTCTTCGGGCCGCTTCCACAGCACGACCTGGCCCAGCTTCAGCTCGATCGACCGGCTCTTGCTCAAGAAGCTGGATCGCTCACAGCCGGAAAATGCGTCTGCTCCGCGCCCAGCGTGATGCGCCAGCGCTTGCGCGCGGGTCAAAAATCCCCACCGGCGCCGTGAACTCCTGCGCCAGGTCGTGCGCGAGCGGCCGCAGCGAACTGTGCCGGCGCGCCGTATCCCTTGCCGGCAAGACCGCCGTTTCTGTCGCTCCCGTAGCTTCGACAGACCATCGCGACGCCTCCTGATGTAGTCCACGAGAAACCTAGTTCACAAAATCCGTCGAAGCGTCAGCGCGTTGCACGTCGATCTTACTCAGCGCTGCGGGCCTATCTCAGCAAATCACCAGGATCGGATGCTGGAATTCGTCTCGCGGCTTGGTCCAGTAGCCGACGCTGGCTCGCCGGAATGCCGCCGACGATAAAGGCTTCCGGGTCGACCGGCGGATCCGCCCGCTCGATCTCCATCGAGACCACCTGCACGAACGGCTCCAGCCGCTCCAGCCAGTACGACCGCCGCCCGTACAGGCGCAGGTCCTTCGAGTAAACAAAGCCATCGACCATAATCCCTTGCGTCGCCTGGCCGACCTTCACCCAAAAGTCCGCGTCTAACTTGGTCATGATCACGATCTTGCCGTCGACCGAGAGATACACCTTACGACCGTCCTCCAGCTTGTTCACCAAGTCGAAACATCTTCCTGAGATTAGGTTTCGTGCATGGCATCGGAGCCCTCCACTCCTCAGATCGTTCGCGGCGACCGAAATCGCGATCACATCAACCCCTCGTCGTGCTTATATCGGCCCAAGTGGCGGGGCTGTCGATAGTTTTAATAAGCGTCATTAGTAGGTACATTGTCGCCGCTGGGCGCAAACCGCGATCGGACGGATGGTGACGTATAGAACGAGAGAGGACCGGACGGATTCAACAATGGGCGCGTGGGCACCAAGGGGCGTCGGCTATTCCGGCTCGCGATCGCGACAGCTCGCAGGCTGAGGGGTTGCTCAAGCCCGTGGGCATCCATCAGCATCGGCGTCGCCCAGGATCTCCCGGCTGGGCCCGTCGGCGACGACTTTCCCGGCGTCGAGCAAGACCGATGCGCGGGCAAAGCTCGAGCACCATCTCGAGGTCGTGGGTGGCGATGAGCTTGGTGCACTCGAGGCCGGCGATGAGCTGGATGAACCGCCGGCGGGAGCGTGGGTCGAGGTTGGCGGTCGGCTCATCGAGCACGAGCACCGACGGCTGGCATGCCAGCACGCCGGCCAGGCACGCGCGCTTGCGCTCGCCGAAGCTGAGGTGATGCGGGCGGCCGCTCGGCCGAGGCTTCGAGCTCGACGCGAGCCAGGCAATCCAGCGCGATCCGCCGCGCATCGCGCGGCGCTCTTTCCCTGGTTCAAGGGGCCGAACGCGACGTCCTCGATCAGGGTGTTGCAGAAGAGCTGGTCGTCGGGGTCTTGAAAGACCAGTCCCACTCGCTGCCGCACCTGCGGCGCCGTCTTGTCGGCGACCTCGATCCCTTCGATCCAGACGCTGGCCCGCCGCGAGCTCGCCGGCCATTCGTGCCTCCCGGCGAGCCCACATGGGCGTGGCGAGACCGCCGTGCGACTTGCCCGGCAAGAGACCATTCAAGTGCAAGAGCAGCGTGCTCTTGCCCGCGCCGTTGGGGCCCACGACGGCGACCGACTCGCCGGCGCCGACGACCAGATCGATGCCGCAGAGGGCATCGTTGCCGTCGGGATAGCGATACTCGAGGCCGCTCACCCGGACCGCCGGAACAACTTGGGCGCCGTCGAGTTCGCCATCGAGATAGAGCCTTCGATGTCAGCGGCCACGCGCTTCGCTCAATCGTCCAGACTGTGAATCGCCCCGGTCCATCCCCGCGCGAGCATCGCTCCGTGCACCCGTTCGGCGCGTTCCAGACGTTCGCAGAAAGAGCATGCCGATCAAGCCCGTCAAGAGCCGCCAGCCCAGCCAGCCGCGCCGGTCGAACGTGCGTGCGCGGCGGGCGGTGGCCATCCGGTGCAGCTCTTCCACGAGGACGTGCCGGTAGCGGTCCATGAACTGGAGCGTCGCGACCAGCACGAGCGGCACGCGACAGCCGGCGCAGCCCGGCGAGCATCTTGTGAAACGGCGTGACGGCCGACAGCAAGAGCACCGTCACGATCGCCAGACTGTTCTTGATCAAGATCGAACCGGCCACCACCGCGAGCCCGTATTGAGCCCGAGCCGGGTGGGCCGGCGCGATCATGATCGCCAGGAAGCCCACCAGCACGAGAACCGAGACCAGCGCCGGCCGAACTCTCGCGGGAGGAATGCCGGCCAGGCCGAGTCAGAAGCGCGAGAACCAGGCCCTCGATCGCCAGGGCCGTCCAGGCGCCGATGGGCGTGGCGACGATCGCGACGATAAAAACGAGCGCAGCGATCAGCTTGACCCGCGCGTCGAGTCGGTGCAAGCGGGCCATTGCCGTCGCTGTACCGCTCGATCGCCTCAAGTCGCATCGGCTACGCGCCTCGTCGCGATGCGGGCGCGGCAATGCGCGCGCCATCGCCCAGCCCACAACAAACACGATCAGCGTCCCCACCAGACCAGCCAGCGCGGTCGCCAGCTTCACGTCGTCCACGCCCGGCAGCCGAAGCTCGTAATCGGGAATCGGTACGGGCAAGGGTGCAGCAGGAGGCGCCGATCGGACAGGAACCCGAGCTTCTTCGCCGACAAATTCGAGACCGTCGGGCTCAATCCGAGGCAAACGGCGAGAGGAACACCGCCACCGCCAGGGCGATTCCCAGGCCGCCCAAGACCGTCGGCACCCACCGCGCTGCGCCCTGCGACCGCCTCGGCGTCCGCCAGCTCAAAAAGGTCGGGCCGCCGGACGAGCAGGAACCGCACGACCAGTCCCGTGATGATCGCCTCACCCAGGCCGATCGCGGCATGCACCAGGGCCATCCAGCTCAGGATTCGGAAGAAATCGGCCCGATGCGCCCGACGCCGCCAGCTCGATGGCAAACGCGCCCGACGCCAGCAGCACCGAAAACCACGCGGCGACCATCGCCGCCAGGAGCACGCCGCGGCTGCCGGCCGATCGAGCGGCGAATCGTCGCGTAGATCGCGTAGCCGCCGACCGCGCCGATCAAGCCCATGTTGATGAAGTTGGCCCCCAGCGCCGTCACGCCGCCATCGCCGAAGAGGAAGCATTGCACCAGCAGCACCGCCGCGATCACGACCGACGCCGCCCACGGCCCCAGCAGCACCGACGCCAGCACGCCACCCAGGAGATGGCCCGACACCCCCGGGCCAACCGGGAAATTCACCATCTGCGCCGCGAAGACGAACGCCGCCATCGTCCCCATCAGCACCGTCGTCTTCTCGCCGATTTGCTGCTCGAGCTTCCGCAGAGCGTAGGCCAGACCCCCGGCGGCGATGATGCCCGTCGCCACGGCCACCTTTGGATCGAGTACCGCGTCGGGAATGTGCATCGCTTGATCTCTTCGCCGGCGCCAGCTGTCGGCCCCGAGCGTCCTGGCCGATCGGTCCCATGGTAACCCGCGTATGGCGTTCCGTCAAAAACTTCATACCGCCCGTCAGAAGTGCGTCTTGCCCTCGAGCCAAGCTCGATTCGCCTTGTCGCGCGAGGCCGACTTGTGGCACCGTTCTAGTATCGTGCCCTTGACCGCGGTCTCTCGCTCGCGCATTCCGGATCGTCAGGAACCTAAAAACGTGTCGATTCACGGTCACCGGAAGGAATACAGTCAGACCTGCTTGCTTCTAGAGGACGTCGACCCCGACCCGATCGTTCAGTTCCAGACCTGGTATGACCAGGCCGCGCACGGTGGCGTGGCGGACCCGAATATCATGGCGCTCGCCACGGCCACGGCGGATGGGCGCCCGTCGGTGCGGATGGTGCTCTTGCGCGGTGTCGACCCGCGCGGATTTCATTTCTTTACCAATTACCAGAGCCGGAAGGCACGCGAGATCGACACCAATCCCCGGGCCGCCCTTGTTTTCTTCTGGCCCGAGGTCGAGCGACAAGTTCGCGTCGAGGGTCGTGTCGAGCGCACCACCGAGAGCGAATCGGACCGCTATTTCCACAGCCGACCCAAGGGAGCACGCATCGGCGCATGGGCATCACCTCAAAGCGAGGTCGTCGCCAGCCGAGACGCGCTGGAAGCGCAGTTCCGCGCGTTCGAGACGCAGTTTACCCAAGAACTCGTCCCGCGGCCCGCCAACTGGGGAGGATACCGGGTCGGCCCCGACACGATCGAGTTCTGGCAGGGTCGACCCAACCGCCTGCACGATCGGTTGCGGTACGCGCACGTTGACGCAGCGACCTGGCAAATCGAACGGCTGGCACCGTAACCCGGCGTTCTAGCGCACCGCTTCATATATTAATGGAGCGGCTTTTCGCGAAAATAGCAGCAGGGCATGGCTGCACTCTTGCGTGATACGTTGCGTGTGTGGTATTATGTCTCTTCGGCGTGGAAAAGGCCATCTATAGACTGATAGACGCCTTCTAAAGATAGTCGCGGAAGGCGCTTTGCGGATTGGATGCGGTTCTGCAAGAAACTGGTACGAGAAAACCGACATTATCGATTGGGTTGTTGACCGGGAGGTTTTGGAGGCTGGTCATACGGATGTGGGGCTGACATTTCGGCACGGTTGCCAAAATCGTCATTGCTCTTCCGGGCGGTGTCACAAATTGGCACAGTAGGCCGTACGCGAATGGAGATCTGGTCCAAGAATGCGATTCCGCGTCGACGCCGGTATCTCCGACCGTGGTTGCGATGGCAAAAGAGCTGATGCATCGATGCCGCAACCAGCACTCGCGTCTCGCCTACTCGTCGAATTTCACGACATCATGACTTATCACGTGCGAGCATGCTTATTGGCGCTCGAGCGTCGGGTATTCACTTAATTGGCGCCAGCACACCCGACCGCGGGGGATGCTACGGGTTTTTTGGGAGTGTTGTCGCCGGTTGTCGGCGTTTTTCGACGTGAATAGACGAGGGAAATTGTGTATCAATAAAGGCGACGGAGCCAGGCGACGAGCGGAGGCGCGACGTGCAGTGGATTCGGCGAAAAGACAGGCGACGGCGGACCGGGCGGCGCGTCCGCACGCGCGAGCATGGTCGCACTGTCGTGTCGCATTTCGCGCGGTTCGCGGTCGAGGGGCTCGAGTCTCGCGTCTTGTTGTCGATTGCGCCCGGTCCGCTCGATTTGCGGGCGCTCAAGGTAGCGGCCGCCCCGGTTGAGCTGGCACCGATGGAGGTCGTCCACCGCGAACCAGCCACCGTCGCCCTTGTTCCTGCGATCGTGCGCGTTCCCGCTGTGACTGAGACCACGGGCGCTCGCGACGCGAACACGTCATTTTTTCTTCCTGCTTCGCCCGTCGAGGTGGTGCCGTCGGTATTGACTGTGCCGACGCCCCCGATGCAGGTTTTCGTCGAGCAGTCGGTCGCGACGATTCCGATCGCGGAAAGTCCGCCGATCATCTGGATTCAGCCCTCGACGACCTTGAACCCAGTGGATCCTCGGTTGCAAATCGGCTCGGGGCCCGATTGGGGCCCTGACAATGCGACGGCCAATCTGGGATCGCCGCTGAATTCGGCGCCGCAGTCGACGAGCGGAGACCTAAGCCTGCACTTACCGACCTTGGCGAACTCGATGCCAGCGACGCCGAGCACGGGAGGTTCCACGGATCATGCGGCGGTTCCCGTAACGAGCACGCCATCGTTGCCGGTTGGGGCGGCGGCGGCAGTCAACACGACCACGGTAGCCGTGCCGCAGACCAAGGCGGTTGAGGTCGAGGGCACGCTCGACCCGTCCCACGAGTTGGAATCGATCGACATACCGGTTGACTCAGCGCCTGAATCGCTAGGTTTGTCGGTGCATTCGACAGCCGGCAGCGCGAGCGACTTGACGCCGGTGGTCGAGCAGATGACGCTGGTCAGCCCATCGGGCAACACCGTTGAACAAGTCGGGTCCGCGTGGGGTCAGGGCGCCGGCGAGATGCCGCAGTCGCTCGCGGTGGCCTTGAGCGGAGCGGCGGCGGGAAGCCATCTGGTGGTGCAAATCGCGGCCGCCGGCCGGTCAAGCTCATCCGACAGTTCCGAAAGCGGCACCGATGCGACGGACACCGTGTCGGCAAGCGCGGGCATGCCGTTCGTGCTCGAGGTGCAGCGGCTCAATGCCACCACCTCGACCGATTCGGGCTCGGTGTCCCAGGCGGGACAAGCGACGGTAGGCTCGCTTGCGGGCGTGTCGTCCGGCGGAGGATCGTCCGCCGCGACTGAGGCTCTGACGCTGGGAGTGACGCCGGCCGCAACGGAAGATGTCGCGTTGGCGGCCGCGCCGGCGCAGGCGGGTGTCACGGCCGATTCGGCCGCGGCCGGATCGCTCGCCGGTCTGGACGATGGCTTCAGCCCGCGGATGCCCACCGGCCCGCTAGCGTCGCGCAGCGCCGGTCCGATCGTGCCCGCCCTGGCGGTCGTCGATTCCGATCCGACTCCGGCGGTCGACCGGCACGAACTGGCCCTCTTGCAGGATCTCGACGAAACAACGGGCGAAGCGGTTGCTGGCTCAGTCGAGTCTCCGGGCAGGAATCGTTTTGCCGGGCTCGAGTTAGCTCCGGCGTCGGACGACACGGGCGAGCCGCTGCCGACTCAAGCGTTCCGATCGGCCGGCTCGGCCGAGCCCGTTGTTGCGGTTCGGGGCGGCGGTGGGCTGCCGCTGAAGGTCACTGGGCTTGGTCGCGGGTCGCACACCGACTCAGCCGCGCTTTTGGCCGTGATGCCCCTGGCATCTAACACCACGTCTGAACCATCGGTCGCCGCCAGCGAATTCGTTCTCCCCGCCGCGGTTGAGCCGCCGGCCCGGATGGAAACGATTGCCGCCGGCCGGCTCGAGTGCCCCGACTTTGTGAAGGCCGCCATCGGCTTGGCCCTGGGACTCGGCCTGGCCGCGGGGCCGCTGTTCTCCGACCTGATCATCGCCATGCCCGCGCGCGGCGCCCGCCGATTTCAAACGCTGTGGTCGCGGGCTCGCGGCCTTGGTTCGCCGGCACGCCGACCGCGGCTGCGGTGGTGGTTCCACCGCGGCTCGTGACCGGGCGGGGCACTCCTGGCCGAGCGCCTCGCGGCCGCGACGCCTGACCTCGCCGCGTCGCCTGCCAGGTCGTTAGATCACGGACCTTCCGAGGTCCGTTGGCGTTCGCTGGCGCCGGGCGCTGCGAACGACACCGGAACGGAGGCCCGGGCCGACGGATCGTGGCCGCGCTTGGTCGGCGATCCTGCCGCGGCAGCGCGCCAGAAGTCGCGAGCGGTGCGCTCGGCCAGGGCGAGCCACCTGGGCGCGCGGTTGACGCGATACTTCAAGCACTCAAAATAGGCCAGGGCGATGGCGAGCTCGAGGCGCGGGTCGGCGTGTGCCCAGGAGGCGGCTTGTTCAAGGTCGGCCAGCGCCAGGTCCCAGCGGCTGCGCATCATCTGGCGCGGCGCGGCCCAGGTAGGCTCCGGGCAGCTCGGGGTCGCGGCGCAAGGCCCGCGACCATTGGTCGACGGCGGCGTCAATTCGCCCGAGCGCCGTGAGCGCGGCGGCCTTGTGCAGGTTGGCTTTTTCCTGAGCTCCCCAGTGGATCGCCTGGTCGAGGTCTTCGAGGGCTTTTGCGGGCTCGCCCCCGGCTGCCAGGAGGGCGCCCTTGAGCTCGAGCAAGCCGGCCGAACTGGCGTGGATCGCCAGCCCGTGCTCGACGTCTTCGTGCGCACCCTTCATGTCTCGGGCATAGGCTCGCACGCGCGCACGCACCAGAAAACAGCGCGCGGAATAGGGAGACAGAGCCAGCGCGCTCGTCGCGGCGTCGAGCGCGGCCTTGGGCTCGCCCAATGCGGCGTGAATGACGGCCTGGTTGAGCTGCGAGCGAAACTTCGTTGCGGGGTGGGCGCGAGCGGTCTCTGCGAGCTTCTCGAGCATGGCGCGCAGGTCGCGCTCGAGGCGGCGACCGGCGATGGGCAAGAGCGCGATGTCTTCGGGCATGTCGAGCTCCAGCGACTGGGCACGGCCTGCGGCCAACAAGGCCCGCTGACGCAGGCGCTCGTGCGCGGGCGAGGGGCGCAGGCGCTGAGCCTGCGCTGCATCATCGCAGGCCTCGGCGGCGCGGCCCAGGAGCAATAGCGCCAGCGCGCGGGCAGCCAGTACTTCGTCGCGGTTTTTGACCGCGGGTTTCTGGAGAAGCAAAGCGGTTGCGTCCTGGAAGGCCAACTCGGGCTGACCGAGCCGCAGCTCCAAAAGCGCGCGGCTAAAACGAGCGGTCGAGTCGCCCCAGTCGCGCAAGAGGAGGGCGTCGTACTCGGCGCGCGCGCGATCAAACGCCCCCTGCTCGGCGTCGATATTGGCCCGGTTGAGCCGAGCGGCCGCGGCGTAGGCACCCGTTTTGTCGTCGCGGATAACCTCCTCGTAGGCCAGCCGCGCATTCTTGAAGTCGCCCATCTCCTGGTAGAGGTAGCCCAATTCGAGCGAGACTTTGCACGCCTCGGGCCGGCCTTTCGATTTCAGGGAGCGTAGCGCGCTTGAGATATCCTCCAGGGCATAGTCGAAGTCGCCTTTCGAGCGATACAGCCGCGCGCGGCTGAACCGGACCCAGGGCGATTCGGGCTCCAGCGCGACGGCGACGCTGTAGTTGGATAGCGCGTGGTCGACGTCGCCGGCGAGGTCTTCGAGGTAAGCGAGCAGGTAATGGTACCAGTAGTTGTTGTCCTCGAGTCGCACCGCGCGCCGCAGCCATTCCAAGGCGCGCGGCAGGCGCCCATCGCGCAGGTTGAGCATCCCCCACTGGAACGCCGCCAGCGCCGAGGGCTCGAGTTCGGTGCGGGAAGGTTCATGGGCGAGGCGCGCGAGCGGAGGCTTCGAGAGCTTGGTGGGATCAGACTGGCGCAACCGATCCAAGAGCGCCAGCCACGGCCCGTTCGGTTTGACCCAGACGAGCACCCGCTCGCAGATCTTCACGGCCCGTTCCCTGACCTGCTGCGCGTCATCGCCGGGTGACGACACGTCGCTAGCAGGCCGCCCCGAGGCGAGCGACTCGTCGATCGCGGTGATCCACAAGAACAACAGCTCGTTGACGTCGTTTACCAGCCGCGCTAGCGTGCCGGTGTCGAGCAAGGCCGCTCTGATATCGTTTTTCGTCCAGTCTTCGTTTTTTTCATTCAACACGTAAAACGGCTCGAGGACGCCTTGCAGTTCCTCCGAAGTCTCCGGCAGCTCGCCCCCTTCACTCCACAGCAGGCGAAACCTCAGGTAGCCGGCGGCGGCAAACAGCGCCTCGGCATCGTTCTGGATCCTCTCGTGGCGTTCGGCGATCTGCCCCTTGACCGTGGCATCGAACTTCACGCCTTCCAGGTCTGAGTCGGCGCGGAAGTCCCGGAACTTGGCGGCGAGCAGCTTGTGCAGGCCGCCGAAGTCCTTGAGCTTGGCGATGTATTCGGGCAGCCCAAGCTCGAACCTCCCGGCGAGGTCCACGGCGTTGTCGAAGTGGACCTTGGCGGCGGCATAGTCTTGTATCCTCTCCGATTCGACTCCGCGGTTGTATTCGTCCCGGACCAGACGGACATTTCGTATTTGTTCGAGCTTTAGCCCCAGCGCAGCCGCCGAGACGGCGCCCAGAGCGACGAGCATGCCGGCGGTGAAGGAGATCCGCCGGCGATTGCGGCGGAGCGACCCGACGGCGCGGCTGACGATCGGCTCGCGCGCGTAGCGCAGGGGCTGGTCGTCGGCGACGGCCTGAAGGTCGGCGGCAAGGTGGCCGGCAGACTTGTAGCGGAGCTCGGGCAAGGGCTCCAAACAGCGGCGAATGACGGCTTCCAGCGCGGGCGGGACGTCGGGGTGGGTCGCGCAGCCGGGTCAGGGGCCGCTGGCGATCTGCGGCCGCGCGGAGCAACGCGCCGACAACCGAGCTTCCCTTACGCGGCGTGGCAAAGGGGCGCTCGCCGGTGACTGCTTCGTAAAGAACGACCCCCAGCCCGTAGATGTCGGCGCGGCCGTCGACCGGCTCGGACGATCCTTCCGCCAAAGCTCGCAAGTGCTCGGGCGCCATGTAGTCGATCGTACCCCCCAGCGTCGCCGACGCGGCGGCTTCCTGACCCGCGCAGGGGCTCGCGCGCAGGTTAAAGTCGAGGAGCATGGGCATGCCGTCGGAGGTGACGAGCACGTTGGAAGGCTTGATGTCGCGGTGAAGCACGCCGCGGTCGTGGGCGTGGTCGAGCGCCTCGGCGAGACGGGCGCCCCACCAGGCGATCGCGCGGGTGTACGACCGGGCGGCAAGGAGCTTGCGGCCGGCCAAGCCAGCAGCCTGGGGGCGCTCGCGCGGGTCGATCCGATCGAGGGCTTCGACCAGGGCTGCGCCCGAGAACGGCAGCCTGCACCTCGGGGTCGGCGAGCACGCGTGCCAGCGTGATCCGGCCGAAATAAGGCATGCACAGCAAGTGCAGCCCCGTAACCGGGTCGATCCGGTGCGAGTGCACCGGCACGATGTGCGTGTGTTGAAGCCGCGCCAGCGTCTGCGGCTCGCGCGAGCCGCGCCGGGTCACCTTGAGCGCGACCGGCCGATCGGCTAGCTGCACTCTCGTTGGCCAGAAACACCCGCGCGAAACGAGCCGCGACCCAGCTCTTCGACCAGCACGAAGCCGCCGATCGTCTCACCGACCTCGGGAAACGCTCCCTGCGCAGCGAAGGCAGCCTGGCCGAGCCGACAGCGACAGCGTGGTCGTGCGCCGAGCCCACCAGCTCGTGGATTTCGAGTACGCGAGCTAAGGCGCCGGCAACCTGCGGGAAACGGGCGAAATACTCGCCAGGCTCCGGGCGACCGTCTGTCCTCTTCGCGCAGACAGAATTCTTCGTAGATCAGGGCGACAATGCGTGTCTTCGTCGAGGTCGGGGTAGCGGTCGAAGTACCAGTCGGCGCCGAATCTTGTCGACCGTTTCCCAGCGCAGGCTCATATCGGCGCGCAGCATCGCCAGCCGCCCTCCCGCCGAGTATTCGGCGTCGCCGCCGGCTCGCGCAAGAATCGTCGAGGTCGGGCTGCGTCGGCCCACCGGTGGGCGATCGCGCCACGCCTTCTCGTATTTTCTGTGCCAGGCGGACGGCGGCGGGCGACGACGCCTCTTCCCACGTCCGCCGATTGGCGGACAGGTTCATCACGGGCTCTCCCACTCCGTCTCCATGCGCCGCCGCAGGTCCTCGAGTACGCGCTGCACCGTCCGCTCGCTGATGCCGAGCCGTTCACCGATGTCTTTGCTGGACAAGCCCTGCGGCCTTCATCTCGCAGGATCGATCGCTTCTCTTCGGGCACCAGCTCGCGCAGCCGCCCAAAGACTTCATGGGCCTGGGCGATCTCACTGGGTGAGTCGATCGAATCGGCCACCTCTCGGGCACGACGGCCGTCGCCCCAGAGCGGCTCCTCTCGGTGCATGTCGTGCTTGCGGCTGGCCGAACGACGATACTCGTCGATCACCTTATTCTTCGCGGCCCGGGCCAGAAAGGCGACAAGATGCCGCGAATCTTCAAATTCGGTGGGTGCATGCCGCATCCGCCGGAAGAAGCTCCCCCAGACGCTCTGCAGAAAATCGAGCGAGTCGAAACGCGAGCGCAGCAGCCGCGGTAGCTGCCGGCGCACCACCAGCCGGACCTCGGCCTCGAAGCGCTGCAAGAGCTCGCGCGCGGCCCCCTCGTCGCCGGCCTGGATCCGCTGCAAGAAATCGGGCAGGTCGTCTTCGTCGCGCTGCTGCCGCTCGCCGACCGACATCGTAAAGCCTCCTCGTACTCGCCACGTTGCCCAAAGGGCGTCGTCCGCGTCCTTACCGCTGCTTTCGGTACAGCGTCAACCAAGCGATTCCACGTCAGCGTAACGCCAAACCGCTTCATTTGACAAGTGATGCAGCCGGGCACACTGGCATGTTCCGCAAGGCGTAGTCGAATTTTTCGTCGATCTGGCCGCGCGCGTCGTCGTAGAGCATCCGCTCAAACTCCGCGGAACGCTCAGGGGTCAAGGCCACACGCGACGAGACATCGGCCGGCAGCCTGGGGAGCGGAACCGTGCTGCGGGCCGTCGGAATGGCTTGCCAGCTCACCTGGTCGCCGGCCAGGAGCGTCAGGTGGGCCTCGATCCGGCAGAGCCGGTTGGCCGATGACACGTAGCGTCCTTCTTGTTGCTCGCGGATCGTCAGTCTCATCTGGTAGGGAGCGTCCCTCCAGAGTGCGCGCCATGGTGACGACTCACTGGGAGGGAGGAAGCCCTTGCTTTTGAGTGCCTTGGTCAGGCTGGGCACGAACTCGGAAACATATCTCGACAGCGAGCCGAAGACAAAGTGGCCCTCAGGCGCGGCGATATTGATACCATGGATGGATACAAGCTGTCTTGCAAGGGTGGAGGCGCTCGCTTCAATCTGTGGACGGTCGGCGGTCGGCAGGTGCGCGAAGAGACGGGCCGCGCGATCGCAATGCGACAGCGAGGCGCCGGCCTCGCCCGACTCGAGCGCACGGCGGCCCGCGGCCACCTCGGATTCGGCTTGAGCTTTGGCTGCTGCCTGGAACTGGGCGTGGATCGGCGCGACCAAGGGCTCCAAATCAGGGTCGTGCTCGGCGCGGGCGGTCAGGTTGAGCCATTCCCCCAGTGAGAACGACTCGCGATCGGTTTCGCAGAGACGGCGGGCGACGGCCTGGGCGTCGCGCCGAGCCAGGTCTCTGCGGCGCTTTTCGCTCTGGTTCGAGCCGGGCGAGAATCCCCGGGCCGGCCTTCTGGGCCAGTTCGAGCGCCGCGTCCAGATCGATCAGAGCCTGATTCAGCCGCCCGTCGGCCTCGTGCTGGCGCGACGATTCAACGAGCAGCTTGATCGACGCGCTCTTGCGACCGAATGGTACTGCTTCTTGACGAATCGGACCACACCGGCGGCGAGCATGACCGCAACCGCAACGACCAGTCGCTGCCCACGACCAGACGACCCATTTCGGTCGCGAGAACCGCCGGCGCTTCCAGGGGCATCGGCGCGGGGAAGGTAAGGGACCTCGAGCAGCCGGTGGCAGAAGCCGCAGCGAACCTGCCGGCCGGGCGCAGTCCCGCGTGATTTCGACAGTCGTGCCGCATTCCGGACAGGCGAACGACCCATCCATTCCGCTCTTCCCCTGGGCCCGGCGCGCTCGCTGGCGCTTTGCCAGCGCGCCCGTTGATCCAGGATATCGTCGAACTGACCGGCTTTTGGATGTCGTGGCGCGTTCTGGGCGTCGCCAGCGAAAGTCGGTTCGCAAGAGCCTACACGTCCGCGATTCGGCCGTGCAGTGGCCGATCAGCCAGGTATCGACGTCGGAGAGCATCGGGTTGGTCAGGCGGTGGGCGCTGGGATAAGACTGAAATGCGACTTGCAGACCGCCGGCCCGCAGCGTCGTCACGTTCTGGCGGGCGTCGTGCAGCGGCACCTTGGCGTTCCAGGCGCCGTGCACGACCAGAATCGGCAAGTCGCGGCAGGCCTTGAGCCGGCCCAGCGGCCGTAGCCCGATCGGCAGCCAGCCGTTGATCGCGACCACGCCGGCGAACCGCTCGGGGAAGCGTCAGCCCAAGCCAGTAGGCGACGGCCGCCCCTTCGCCGCAGCCGACCAGGAAAATCCGCTCGGAGTGTACGTGCAGGATGCGGCGAGTCTGGAGAATCGCCGTAAAGACCGCCTCTTCGAGCCGGTCGATCGACTCGGGCTCGGCATCGAACAAGCGCGCGCTGGACGATCTCGGCTTCCGAGCACGGCGCACTGCGTCGCGGCCGCCGGCGCTCGGGCTGCTCGAATTCGGCGCCCCAGCCGAAGCCGACCAGACGGTCGCGCTTGGTCACCGGCTCGGGACCGCGCAGGCCCAGACCCACGTAGTTCCGCCAGCTCAAGGCCGGCATCGCTCGCACGAGCTGCTCCTCGTCGCCGCCGCGCGAATGCAGGAGCACCAGCAGCGGATAGGCATAATTGGGTTCGTACTGCCGCGGTATGAACTCGCGCCTCGACCAGCGGACAGGACCGCATTGCCGCCGAATTCAGCGGTGCGTGGAATCCTGTCGAAACTCATCTCTGTAGAACCTCCGGGAGCGATCGCGCCAGTCCAGACAAACCTGCGTCAGCCGACGTGAGCCTCAGTGCCCAGATTCGGCTCACTTGCGCATCTTGCCCCGACGAGCCACTCAAAGTGGTGCAAGCATAGCCACGTGCCAGCCCGCCCTTCAATAAAACCCGCCTCGTTATTTTCAATTTTGTCTCAAGTTCCCGACGATGGTAGCCGAAAGTCGCAAGAAATCGACGGAAGATGCTTGGATTATGCGGGTTGCGCGTGCTCCGAAAAGTTAAGCGACTCCAGCGATGGCGGTAAATAAGGTGGAAGAATTGGGGCAACGCGAGGTCGCTTTGGCGGCGTGAGCGGCACGCCCTGCGCCGGCCAGCGCAGCGCACTGCTGCGCTCACAAGACCGCTTGATCGCGTTCAATGCTTGTCTCGGCAGCTTGTGAGCTCGGTGCCGACGTGACGGCGGCGTGGACGACGCTCGGCGCGCCCCTTGCCGACTCTTCCGCTTGAGCTTCTTGGTGGGGTCAAGCGCCTCGGCCTGCGAGTCGGGCCGCCCGACGGGCGGCGGCCGCGACCTTGGCCGCGTTTTGCGAAGCCTGGCGCGACCTGACTGGATCGAGGGCAGAGCGCCGGCTTCTGCGTCGGTCGGCACGGTCGTCGCGTTGCCCGGCAGCCGCAAGATGATCGGGCCGGAGATCGCGTCGCTGTTGCTCCTCACGATTCGTTGATGAACGCGTTCTCGGGGTCGACGATAACCAGGATCCGTCCGTAGCCGACGCTGTTGAGCGACACGCCCGCGGGCAAGCGGTTGGGCAAGCGTCAGAGTCTCGTCTAGCTCCGGCTCGCCCCGGCGGCGAGGCCGTTGACCGTACGTTTCGCCCAGGAAGATCGAGTCGTTCATCGAGCCGGCCTGCCCGGTCAGGAGGAAACGGACCAGGAACGGGCCGGCAGGCTCCTGGCCCGACGTTCTGGATCTCGGTGCTGACCTGCAAGGTCGATCCCCAGTCGACGGTGGTCTTCTGACGAGCAAGAAGCCGACGATCGGGAGTGGCCAGGTCGGGCAGTGGGCCCGTGGTCGTCGTCGGGAGATCGGGTCTCGCGGTCGTGTGGTAAGTGATGGTGATCGCTGTCTGATCGTAGCCCGTCTCCCTGGGAGGGCACATGCGGATACAGAACGTTGGTCAGGTAGTCGGCGTCCTGGGTCATCGTCAGGGCGAAATTCGTGTAGTTGGTGATCGAGTTGGGCTCGATTGTCGGCAGCGTGATGTTCTGGACGAGGTTGACGCGTCTGATAAGGCTGCAGCGGGGGAACGGTGATGTTGCCGATGCCGACGGTGGTCGAGTCGTCGTAGTTGAGTCCCTGCGGGGTCAGGCTGAGTAGCGCGCGAGTCTGCGGCGAGGAACCGCCCCCTCATTGGTCGACCTGGGCCGTGACGGTGATCTGTCTCCCCCAGGTCGGGTCGGTGGTGTGACCGCCAGCGTCGTGCCGACCAGGTTGGCCGGCTTGGGCGGAACGATCATGACGCGCCACCGTGTCATACGGCGGGCCCGAGGTCTTCGTTGTTGCGGTAGTTGCTCTCGATGACGGACGTGGTCGGGTTGACAATGGTGGTGATATAGACCGTTCCGTCCGGTGCTGCTGACGTCGGGCATCGGCGTGTCGGGATGCTGGACCGTGGTCTGATAGGGGACGTACTGTCCCGGCCGCCAGGCCGGCGGGGATCGTCACCTCGCCGATGGGAACCGAGTACTTGTCGATTCCACGAACCGGTGAGGCATAGATCGCGACCTCAAACGACGGGTCGTGGTGGCACCCCCTTGGTTCTTGATCTGGCCTTCGACCTCGACGGTGTCGCCCCAGTCGGCGGCGTGGTTGGGCGTGATCAGTGAGGCATTGACCAGGTCGGGAAGCGTCGTGGCGGCCAGCAGGCTCGCGTCGCTCGAGCGATTCGAGCTTGAGGATGACTGGCCCGCGCCCCCAGGCGCGATCGGCGTCCAGCGGCCCGGCGATCATGGGACGGCATGATTGTTCTCCTCCATGAGATGGCGGAAACCACGCGCTGCGGGGCGGTTGCGGTCGGTGCAACGCCTCGAGATCGAGCGGACCCCGACGGTCGGACCCGTGCACCGCGCACGCTTCCGCGTGAACCCTTCCATGGGATTCCCAGATCTTAGCGACGCGCCTCGATCGGTCAAGGCGATCTCATCGAGAAAACCATGCCCGATCTGGCCGCGCACGTGTATGATACCGGCAGTTCCACCGGCAAAAGGTCGGCGAACTGGCGGTGGCAGGGCGCGGGGCCAACGGGCGAGGGAATCGAGCTTGACGGAGCAACTGATCGGAAAGCTTGGGTACGTGGGCATCGCGCTTGTCCTGGTCTTGGGGGGCCTGGGCTTGCCGATCCCGGAGGAGGCGCCGATCATTCTGGCGGCCGTCCTGACCCGGAACGGCCAGATGACCGGGCCGGTGGCGCTTGCCAGTTGCTTGGGCGGCGTTTTGCTCGGCGACCTGGTCGTCTACTTCCTCGGCGTTTTCTATGGCGAAAAGGTGCTCAGCCTGCCGGTGACGCGCCGGCTCTTGACCCGCCAGCGAGAGGCGCAGATCAAGGGCTACTTCCATCGCCACGGCTTCAAGATCCTGGTCTCGGGCCGGTTTGTCCCCGGTTTCCGCACGGCTGCGTATCTGACGGCCGGCATCCTCAAGCTGCCGACCTCAAGCTGCTGGTGACCGACCTGATGGCGGCCACGCTCAGCACGTCGCTCATGTTCGGGCTGGGGTATGCCTTTGCGAACCAGATCCAGACGGGCATTCGCGAGGTTCAGCACTGGGTCACCGTGCTGCTGGCCGTCGGCCTGGCGAGCTGGGTGCTCTACCGCTACTACCGGCGCAGCAGAAGGCCGGGCTTCCGGTCGGTCCGCCGGTGCTCGACAGCGACGACGTGCCTTTGCCCGGCGGCGATAAAGCGGCCGCGCCGACCGGGCCCCGACCTTCAGCCGAGGCGGCGACGCCGCGCGAACGCGCCGAGAGCCTGCCGACAGGGCCGTCCGGCGGCTCACCGTCGAGCGGGGCGCAGGCGAGGCGACCGCGGGCGAGCTCATGCCCGCCCCGCTTCCCCACGCCGACTCGCCCGCTCTCCCTTCCCGCGCCCCGCACGACGGGATCGCGATCGACATGTCTACTGCCGGGCCCAAGCCCCCGGTGCCGTCGCCCACCCGTTCGCGTTGATCGCTGCCGACTCGTGTTGACCTCTCTTCAGGTTCGTGATAGGGTCCGCGACGCCTTGGCGAGATCTGTGCTGGGTCCAAGGCAACGAGAGACGCACCTCTGGCGGCCGCAACACGTCCGAGACCATGGCCCGCGGGGCCCGTCCGGAGACGTTCTCCGGCGCGGCGAGTTACGGAATGACTCGCTCCCAACGGTTCGCGGTCGCCGCGAACCTTCACGATCAACCCTGGAAGATCGCAAGAATGAACAAGATCACTTCTGCTCTCGCCCTGGGGGCTGGTCTCGTGTTGAGCCTGGCCGCCCCGCGTGCACGCCGACCCGATCGTACAGACGCTGACCCCGACCACCATCACCGCCAAGCAGTTCAATCTGGACTTCACGCCGGTAACGACTGTGTTGTCGCAGCCGTACGCGTTTATCGACACCGGCAGCAGTTCAACGCCTGCAGGCGTCGTCGAGTCGCAGGTATTCGCAGGCACCGGCTCCCTGGCCGGTCTGTACGCCTACGCGTACCAGTTCGACGTGAACAACGTCGACAACACGTCGACCAATCAACCGACGAGCGTCAACAGCGCGTCGATGCTGTTCAACGCGACGCCCGCCGTCACCAACCAGCTCGTGTCGGGAGTCGAGCTCGGCCGTTTACGTGATCACCGGCGGGCCGCAGGTCGGCGGGATCAATCTACCCGCGGCGGCCCCGAACAGCGTCGTCCAGGTTCCGACGTCGATCGCCTGGCTGCCCACCAGCTCGACCGGCTCGCTGACGTTTCAGTACTTGAACCCGACGTCGAACACCCCGCCCCTGGGCGCCGGAGCCAGCAGCGGCATTATCGTCGTCCTCTCGACGCAGCCGATCAGCCAGCAGTATGTGAGCATTCAAAACCCCGAGCCGCAGACGGTCTATCCCATGGCCTATTCGGCCTCGGGTGGTTCGATCGATCAGGTCCCGGCCCCCGAGCCCGCAACGGTGCTGGGCTGGGCGAGCGCGATCGTGGCCGTCGCCCTGGGACATCGCATCCGCCGCAACCGCAAGCCCGCCTGAGCCAGGGCAACAGCGGTTTGTCTTGACCGGTAAAGCTCGCACGGCTGTTGCGCGACCTTGCCGTCACCAAACAAGAGCCCCCCGTCAGCGCTCGCCGCGCTGGCGAGGGGCTTTTTCGTTTCTGGGACCAGAATCACATGAAACGCTTTGTACCAGGTGTTCCCAAGACCAGGACGAGGTCCCAAATTCGGATGTCGTCGTCGTCTCCGGTCGCCAGAACAAGGGTTCGTCCATCCGGAGAGAATGCGACGAATTTGAGGCACAGAGCCTGGCCATCGAGCCAGACCCTTCGCTGGCCGCTCGCTACCGTCCAGAGCCCGAGCACTCCGTCGTTGCCGGCGGTGGCCAGGAGCGTGCCGTCAGGGGAGAAAGCGACCCCATTCACCGGACGTGTGTGTCCCGCGAGCAAACGACACACCCTCCGTTTCTTGACGTCCCAGAGGCGAACTTCATGCTCAGGAAAGCCGGCCGAGGCCAGCAGGGCCCCGTCTGGAGAGAAGGCCAGCGCCATGGTATCGCCAGGCCCGTCATCCAGCAACACATGCCGAGAGCCGGATTTCAGGTCCCACAAGACGATCAACCGATTATGCCCGGACCCCGCCGTTGCGAGCCACCGGCCGTCAGGCGAGACGGCCATGTTCATGACAGGCGCAGAGTGATGCAGGACCATGCGCGCTCGCCGGGTGGCCAGGTCCCACAGCAGAATCGTTCCATCCGCGTCCGCTGTAATCACGAGCGATTGGTCGTCTGGCGAGAACGCCATGCGTTTGACCCGAGCGATCGGCAAAACAACGGTCTCGGTTGGCTTGCTCGTGGGCGACGTCATGTCCCACAGGCAAACGGCCGGCGCGATTCCGCCAGCAGCGAGGAAACGGCCGTCGGGAGAAAATGCCAGTGCCCTGGCGAATCCCGGAAAGTCGAGGCAGCGGTCGATCTGCCACCCACTGTCTGGGTCGCGTAGTGTTACGATGCCGGCCGCATCGGTCGTTGCGATCTGCGCAGTCTTCGGCGAGAACGCGAACCCCAGGATCTGCGCCCCGACTTCGCCTTGCGCAATCCGCGTAGGAGCAAAGTTCGGCGCGGGTTCGCGTGACAACAGGGCGGCCAGAGTGATCAGGGCCACGGCGATCACGGCGAGCAGCCTCGCATCGAAGACGGGGAACTCTGAAGAGCCTCGCGCGCGTGGCGTCTCCGCGCCTCTGGCCCAGTGCCCCTCAGTCGGTCGCAAACGGGTGCAGATTCGCCGCATGAGCTTGGTCCTCGATTGTCGCGATTGCCGCGAGTGCGGCTTGGTGAACGGCCGCCCCGGGCCGTCGCCACTCACCAATCAGGAGCTAAGCGTTGCGGAATAGCGACAAAGCTGGGAAAGTGCCGCCCAAGGCAAGCTTTGCCGGCAAGCCGAGCCAGTTTTCGAGGACAGCGGCGTAGACGCTGCGGAAGTCGACGGCCGTCTTCAGGTCGCCTGCGTCGAGGTCGAGCAGGCTCGGCGTCGCGCCGAAGAGGCCACCGCGGATGTGCTTGCCGGCCAAGAAGACAGGGCCGGCGGTGCCGTGGTCGGTGCCGGCCGAGCCATTCTCGGCGACCCTGCGTCCGAACTCGCTGAAACACATTACCACGACGCGGTCCGCCAGGCCCGACGCCTCGAGATCGTCCTGAAAGCTCTTGAGCGAGCGCGACAGCTCGAACAACAAGTTGGCCTGGGTCTGAAGCTGTCCGGCGTGCGTGTCGTATCCGCGCTGGACGGTGTAATAAACGCGGGCGCGGGCGCCTGATTTCAGGAGCCCGGCGATGAGCGACAGCCGCCCCTGCAGGCCGTAACCGCCGTCGTTGACGGTCGCGCGGCCTGAACGGATCGTTTCCGCCACACGGTCCGCCGCGGCGTAGGCATCGAGCGCGCGGCGGCGGACGAAGGCGAGCAAATCGTTGTCGGCGCGCGTTGCCGCGAGCTGCGCAGGAGCTGGCATCTTGCTGTCTTTAAGCGCGAGGTCGCTCAATCGCTCCAGCGTCGCCGCCACGCTGCGCCGGCCCATGAGCGCCGCTGCCGGCTGGCCTTCGCCCACGAAGTAACTTCCCGACGTGTCGCCCGCAGCCAGCCGCTCGTCCAGCGCGCGGCCGAGCCAGCCCGGGCCGGTGTGCTCTTCCGGGTCAAGCCGTGCGGTGTGCCACACGGCCATACTCTCGAAATGTGACCGGTTCGGGTTGGGATAGCCGACCCCTTGCACGATCGCGAGCGTGCCTTGCTCCAGCAGCTTGGCAGCGCCCTCCATACTCGGGTGCAGGCCCATCGCGTCGCTGACCTTGAGCAGTTTGGCAGCGCCCAGACGCAGGGCTTTGCGGTTCCTGGCGTAACCGTCGTCCTTGAAGGGCACGACCGTGTTGATCCCGTCGTTGCCGCCGTCGAGCTGGATAACGACCAGCACGCGCCCGTCCTGCTCGGGCTCGGCCGCGCGGGCCGTCGCAGCCAGGAAGCCGGGCACGACCGGCGCCACGGCAATGAGCGAAGCGTCGCGCAATCTGGCCCTCAGGAATTCGCGTCGCGAGAACATGGCGGGTTCCTTTCGTGGTAAGGAGCAGGTCACGCAAGCTGAGATTCGGGCGACGACAGAATGAGTGCGGCCGCCCGGCGTGCGGCCTGCGGCAGCGCGGCGGAACCGTCACGGGCCGCTGCGACGATGGCCATGCGCCAGGAGTCTCCCGGGTCGTTCGCAACCAGACGTTCCGTGAGCACCCCGACGACGTTTTCAAGGCTGGCCGTGCGGCCGTCGTGCCGGGTCAGGCGCAGCACGTCCAAGGGCTCGGCCAACCCGAGCTCGCGGCCCGAAACGAGCGCGGTCGCGAAGTTCGCCCGCGCGATCATTCCGCGCGTGCTCAGCCAAACCCGTCCGCCGGGCCAGCCGCCGACGTTGGGCGGATAGAAAAGGTCCTGGCCGACCTGCGTGATCCACTTGGCCAGGTACAGCGTGCTCGGCGGCGAGTCCAGAAACTCAAGTGCCCGGACAGCAGCGACCACAAACTCGACCGGCCCGACGACCCGCGTGCCCAGGCTCGACGTCGCGAAGAAGGCCCGCGATCGCAAGATCGTGCCCACAGCCCAGCCGATGTCTAGCTCTTGTGCGCGCAGGCCATCGGCCAGCGCGTCCACAGCCTCGGGCGCGGCCGCGCCCTCGCCCAGGAACGTTGCACAGAGCCGATCGGCCAGCCGGTGCGCGGTCGCGGGGTGATCGAGGAGCATGCGCTCAATGTCGGCGCCGCTCCACCGGCCGGACTTGCCGAGCACGGTCTTCTCGTCAGGGTCGTGGGCGGCCGCGTTGTCGAGGAACGAGCCCTGGTAAACGGTCCAGCCGGTGAGGGCGCGTGCCGCCTCTTTCACGTCGGCCTCGCTATAGTGGCCGATGCCGAGCGTGAACAGCTCCACGAGCTCGCGGCCGAGGTTTTCGTTGGGATGTCCCTTGCGGTTGGCCGGCGCGTCGAGCCAGACCAGGAGCGCGGGATCACGGATGACTGCGCTCATGAGCTCGCCGAAGGGGGCGCGTGCATACCGGCGCATGAGGTCATTCTGGCGGCGCATCGCGCCCAGGTCGTTGACCTTACCGTTGCTGGTGGCGAAGTGGTTGTGCCACATCAGCGCCAGCCGCTCACCGAGCGGATCGGGGCTTTCGAGCATGCGAAAGACCCACCAGGCTTTGAGCCGCTCGGGGTCGCGCGAGTCGACGGCGGCGTCGGCCAGCGCGCGGCGAGCGCCTCGAAGTCCGCGCCGACACGCGGCGCGTAAGCCTGGCCGTTTAACAAGCGGCTGATGCTGGCGTCGGGGCCAGCGCGGAGATCGCGCTCGATCTCGTCACGCGACGCCGCGAAGCCCGCGCCGGTGCAGATGGACAACCCGGCGCACGTCCCACGGTGTCTCGCGCGACGGCTGATATCGTGACCACGGGCTAGAAGGACCGTGACGCCTTGCGTCGTCGGCCATGGCGCACGCTCCCGCCTCGAGAGGCCGGGTCATTGATCGGGATGGACAGTCAAGTCGCCCAGGTCTTTGGTCTGCGCCGGGAGGTCACCAGCTCCTGCGCGCCGGGGACGTCGTAGCGAAAACCCCCTTTCCAGAAATGGAAAGAGTATTTGCGCCAGGGACGAGCCCCGCGGCACGGAAGCGACCATCCTTGTCGGTCTTGATCGGCTTGGGCAGCGACCCGTAGGCATGCGACTTGTCGTTAAACGGCATATCGCACGTCAGCTCGATTTGGGCAAAGGGCAGTCCGCCGGTATCGACCAGCCGGCCGGTCACAGTTCCGCATGGCTCGAGCTTCACGGTGATCGGGCCGGTCTCATCGGCCTTGACCGTGTAGGCGCCGGCAAGATTCCGCTCAGGGTGGATGACGAGCAGGTCGCGCTCGGCTCCCGGACCGAGCCCCTCGACTGTGAACTCGGCCGCGGGCGAGGGCTGATAGGACCAGGATCGGAAGAAGTCTTGCAGCCCCTCGATACGTGAGCCGGCGAGCGGCTTGCCGTCGGGGTCGATGACGGTGCCCTTTACGGTCCGGCCGTGGTCGAGCGCGATCTCAACCGTGATCGGTTCGTCGCCGGCCTTGGGGTTGATGCCGGCGAGCGCGTGGTAGTTAAAGGGCGTGATCGTGTGGGGCCGGGCGGCGATGCCGTTCAAGTCGTCTTTCACGAACTTGGCACCGCGTATCGTATCCACGCCCACGCCCAATCGATAATGCTCGTTGCCCACCCTGGCACCGATGGCGCCTGGGCCCGGCATCACGACCAGCTTGAAGGAGCCGTCGTTCTCAGTCGCGTAGGGTGACCCGGCGCGTATCGTGCCGTAGTCGGGGTAGCTCTTGAGATGCGGATTATCGGTGAGGATGTAGTACGAAAGGTTGGCGCGCACGCCCTTGCCGGTCGCTTTTTCAATCACGCGGCCGTGAACCAGCACGCCGCGCTTGAGCTGGAAGTCGACCGTGATTGGCCCGGCAGGCGTGTCGCTCGGGAGGTGCTGTATGGTCGGAAGATACGCGGGGCCGTCAAGGGCGCTGGCGAGGAGGTCTTGTCGGTCGCCGAAGACTGTCTTGGGCGGGATGCCCGCGAGGCGGTATCGGCCCCGGCTGTCGGTCGTCGTATTGAGCGTCCGGAGCGGGTTGCCGAAAAGCGCCGCCGTCTCGACGGTGACCCCAGGTATCGGTTTGCCGGTGTCTTTGTCGGTGATCGTGCCCACGGCTTCCAGGCACGGACCGGCTACCACGTCGAAGTCGGCGCCATGATAGACGATGTCGTGGATGGCCGGCTGGCGCTGGAACGAAGGGCATCTGAGCGTCGGCATCGAGCGCGTCACGGCATATTCAAACCGCGTTTCGATGCCCGGCCCGCTGATCAAAAGCGCGGCAATCCGTTCGCGGCCGAGCCCATTGATCGTGAAGCGGCCTTCCTTGTCGGCCGTGACGGCCGGAAGGAACGAAGGGATGTCGTCGCTCGCCCACCAGCCCAGCATCTGGTACTGCACGGAGTAGGCAGATTTTTCGACTTTGAGTTTTTCGATCCAATCGTCGAGCGTGCCGCTCTTGGGCCAGAGCAGGGAGACCACCTGGATGGTTGCGCCCGGCACGGGCCGGCCCTGAAAGTCGAGCACGCGGCCGCGCAGCGGGACGTCGTCCTGTACGAGCTTCAGCACGCTCTCCGGGCGTAGCTCCGACGGGTCGGCGATGGCGGGCCCATAGCCTTCGGCGAGGGCCACGAACTGATCCTCTTGCCGGCTCGCCGGCGCAGGCGGTCGGGGGCATTGAAACGAGCCATCGGCGCCAGACGTCGCCAGCAGTTTGGCGGATCCAGCACGGGGCCTGAGGCTGTCGTGTGCGCGTGTCTGGTAAATCTTGGCGCCCACGAACGGCTTGCCGTCGGGGGCCACAACGCGGGCGGAAATCATGGGTGTGTGGGCCGCCGGTGCGCCGGCGGCCCCTCCTGGCGGTTGCGATTGGGGAGCGGCGGCGACGGCCTTCGTAACGGGGCGCAGCGTGAACAGCGAGATGCCCAGAACGGCCACTGCGGTCGCGGTGCGGACCGCGAGACGCCAGCGCGCCGGACAGCTCGTTTCGATGGACAGGCTGCGGTCGAGAAGCACGAGGATCCGCCACCTCATCTGCGATCTTCGTTCAAACAACGCAACGGATCCAGCCGCGGCGAGCGACACTCGGCCCGATGCGCACATCGACCACTCGAGCAGCACTTCGGCGTAGCGCAGCCGCCCGTCGGCGCCGGCGGCCGCCGCGTCGGCCAAGGCTTCCTGGTCGTTGCGAATACGCCGGCGCAGCCACCAGAACCCAGGGTGTGCGTACAGCACGGGCAAGAGCAGGCGCAACAGTGCGATCAGCCAGAGATCGCGATTGCGAATGTGCGCCCACTCGTGAGCCAGCGCGGCGATGAGGCGGTCGTCCGACTGCCCGGCGATGAAGCGTTCGGGAAGGATAATCGTCGGCCGGAGCACGCCCAGTGCGACCGGCTGCGGCGAGACGCCGCTGACAAGCAGTTCGGCGCAGCGCGGCCGGCTTCGACGACGCGGGCGAGCAGCGCCGACATGGGCTCGGGCGCCCGCTTGGCCCGTCGTAATAGCGCAGCCGCCTGCCAGAAACCCAGCGCCAGCCAGCCGAGCACGCCGAGCGAGCCGGCGAGGAACAACCAGACAATTACCGACGACCACGTCGAGGCACTCCTGCCCGGCGGAGCCGCCTGCTCTTTCGGCGGGCCGGCGACCGGGCCGGCCGGCTCGATCGAAGCCGCCACATGCGCGGGGGCGAGCGCGGACGCGGACGGAGAGGGCTCGCGACTGGGGACGGAGCGTGGTGCGACAGGCCGATCGGTGGATCGAGCGGACGCCGCCGCCGCGCGGGTCGCCGGGGCGGACGTCGCGGAATCAGCCATGATTCGCTGGCCCACCGCGGCCGGCGCCGCCAGACTGGTCCGCGGCCAGCCGGGGACCGCGCCAAACACGAGCAGCACGACAAGTCCAGCCAGAGCAGACCACGCAACCGCCAGCCGCCGCGCCGGCTGCTTGATCGCGGCTGTAGCCAGGGCGACCGCCGCCAGGACGCACGTTGCGAGGGCGTAGTAGTCGACAAGCCAGTACCACAGTGAACTGAACCCGCTGGTCATGTGCCGCCCCCTTTCTCGTCACGCGCGATGGCGCGCTTCTTGGCCTCTGCGATCATCTGTTCCAGCTCTTCCAGCTCGGCCACGCTCGGCTTTTTCGACTGGAGCGCCCGTGCCACGTACTCGCCCATCGCGCCGTCGAAGACCTGGTCAAGAAAACCGCCGGCCAGCTTGCGAAAGACATGGTCGCGGCGCACCTTGGCGTGGTAGGTGTAGGCCCTGCCGGCCGACTCGTGGCCCACCAGCCCCTTTTGCTCCATCACCTGGAGCAGACTGAGCACGGTCGTATACGCCAGCTCGCTCTCGCTCGGCGCCAGCTCCTGGTAAATGTCGCGCACGGTCGCGCTTCCCTTCTTCCACAAAACCTTGAGCGCTTCCAATTCGCGGCCGGTCGGTGCTACATCAGGCATGGTCGATTCCTACTGGAAGTTACGTAACAACTAGGTCTATAGTACTGGTCGTCTAGTAGATGTCAAGCAGCCAAGGGCCGTGCTTTGCGGAATTCTCGCTCGCTGCGCGATTCGGCGAGCCCTGGCCGTCACGAACACCTCGCGTGAGCGATCCGCCATCAGCTTGTCGACCGCGATGGCCCGGCTTGCCCGCACGATCCGTCGGCAGCCGGCCAGTCCCAGAAAGAGGCGAAAAAGCAGCACGGCTACGCCGGCCAGGTATGCCACGAAGGCGATGACCGTCCATGTCAGGCGCTGGGGCCGCCGCCGCGCGCTCGCTGGCAGCGCTCGCGGCGGCTGGCCGGTTCGTGGCGGATGTGGCTCGTCGAACATGGCCGTCTGCGCCAGGCGGGCAGGGGCCGTCAACACCGCCATCGGCTGGGTCGCCGGCGCGGCGGTTGTTGGTGCGGAGGCCGAAGGCAACACGGGCAGGACGACCGCAGGGATCATCAGGCTCAAGAAGGGCAGGCCGAGCATGCCACAGAGCAACGTCGCCCAGACCGCGTGCCGCCAGGCCGGGCTCCGGGCCCGGCCCATCGCGAGGCACGCACTGGCCAAGAGCGCCAAAGCCAGACTCTTGATCGCCGCATCGAGCAATCCGCCGAGACACTGACCGCTGAGCGCTGCAAGATCGATCATCGAACTTCCTCCTCGAGAGCCTCGGCCTGGGCGATCTTGCGAGCGAGTTTCTCGAGCTCCAGCGCGGTCAATATCCGGTCGTCGACCATTCCTACCAGAAGTTGCTCCACCGAGCCGGCACAGAAGCGATCGACGATCTGACGTACCGCTTGAGTCGCCGCCCTCCGGGCCGCCACGCGCTGGCGATAGACGTAGGTTCTCCCAGAGACCTCGTGAACGACATATCCCTTCTCTTCCAGGCGGCGCAGCACGGTGCGCACGGTGGAATCCTTCATCGGCTGGTTGCGCAACAGGGCTTTGCGCACGTCGTCAGCCGTGCAAGGCCCCCGCGCCCAGATGACGTTCATCACGATGTCCTCGAGCGGACTCATCGATCGTCGGACTGGTCTGGCCATGCGCTCCTCCGCTAAGATACGTAACGCTACACAATGTAGCGGACAGATCGGCGAACGTCAAGGAGCCGCTTCGGGTTACTCGGGCGCAAAAATTCGATATGATTATTCTGCCGGCGCGCGTGGCCTGCCGGCCGGTGGCAGAGCGGAGGTCTTCGGAGCTTTCCCTGATGATCCGCGCGGTAGTGTTCGATCTCGACGGCTTGATGTTCGACACCGAGGCCCTGTTTTTTCGCGTCGGCTCTGAAACCTTGGCGGCCCGCGGCAAGTTGTTTACCGACGAGATCATGCAGGCGATGATCGGCCGGCGCTCGGCCGAGGTCGCTCATCTGTTCAGGGACCTGGCCGGGCTGGACGAGCCGCCCGAGGTGATTCTGGGCGAGATCCGCGAGCGGTTTTACGCGGCGATGGACACCGCGGTCGCGCCCGCGCCGGGGCTCGCGACGCTGCTCGACCACCTGGCGAGGCAGTCGCTGCCCCGGGCGGTCGCGACCTCGTCGCGGCAGTCATACGCCCAGAGGCTGCTGTCGCGCCACGGCCTTGTGCACCAGTTTGATTTTGTGCTGGCCTCGGAGGACGTCACTCGCGGCAAGCCCGACCCCGAGATCTACCTGCTGGCTGCCCGACGCTTCGGCGTGCAGGCCGGCGCGATGATCGTGCTCGAAGACAGCCCGGCGGGGCTCGCGGCCGCCAAGAGCGCAGGCGCGATCGCCGTGGCGGTCCCGCACCAGCACAGCCCGGCCGAGGCACTCCAGGCGGCCGACCTGATCGTCCCGCGACTCGACGACCAAGCGCTCCTCGCGCTCCTTGATGAGCGAACCGGGCAAAGGAGCCTCGATGCACCACTCGCATGAGCCAGGGCCAATCGATCGTGGCATCGCCGGCGGCGCCCTGCCCCCTGCGAGCGAGCCGGCGCAGCCGCGCTTGCCCGGCTCCTTCACCGCCGACGTTCACGCCATCGTGCCCTACGCCGCGCCGATGTTTGCGTATGTCGCACTGGGCGCCCTCGAGGGCTATTTCCCCAAGGTCGACGGGCAGGCCAGTCCGTTCTGGTACCCGTTGGCTTACGCCGGCAAGCTCGTCTTCGTCGTGCTGCTTGCCTGGCATTATCGGTCGACCTGGCGCGACTTTCGGCCGTTCCCAAAGGCGGCGCATCTGGCCTTGGCCATTCCCTGCGGTGTGCTGGTCTGGGCGCTGTGGGTCGGCCTCGACGGTCGTTACCCGACGCTCAAATTGCTGGGTGAGCGCAGCGGGTTCGACCCGACCGCGCTCAAACCCGCTGCGCGGTGGCCGTTTGTCGCGGTGCGGCTATTGGGCTTGGTCGTCGTGGTTCCGGTGATCGAAGAGCTCTTCTGGCGCTCGTTCCTCATGCGGTGGCTCATCGACCCCGATTTCGGCCGCGTGCCCGTGGGCCGCGTCACGCCCGCGTCGGCCGCGCTGGTTTCGGTCTTTTTCGCGCTGGTCCATCCCGAGTGGCTGCCCGCCCTCGTGACAGGGTTTCTCTGGGCCGGTTTGTTGTGGAAAACTGGGAGCTTGAGCGCCTGCGCCATAAGCCACGCCACGGCCAACCTGGCGCTGGGCCTCTATGTCCTTGCGACCGGCGACTGGAAGTACTGGTAAGACTCGCATGATCATCCCGTGGGGCACCGACGCGCCCATCTATCACAGGCCGGTGGCGACGATCGCGCTGATCGTCGTGAACACACTTTCGTTCTTCGCCTTCCCGGTCGCTGACCACAAAGAATGGGCCCTTGCCCTGGGCTCGGGCGTTCATCCCCTCCAGTGGGTCACGGCCAACTTCATGCACCTGGGGATCTCACATTTAGTTGAGAATATGATCTTCTTATGGGCATTTGGGATCATCGTCGAGGGGAAGCTCGGCTGGTGGGCGTTCACGCTCGTGTACCTCGCGATCGGCGCGGCCGCAAGTGCGTTCTTGCAGTTTGCCATCCATCCAGCGGAGCCGGTGGAGATGGCGGGCGCATCGGGGGTCATTTACGGGTTGCTGGCGATGTGCTTGGTATGGGCGCCGCGAAACGACCTGCAGTTCATCGCGTTCTTCCGGTTCTTTCCCATGGACTTCGAGTTTCCGATCATCTGGGTGGCCGCGCTTTACATCGGGCTCGAGGTCCTGGAGGCGGCCCTCAGGGGATTCAAGCCCTCGAGTGCACTGGGACACGTGACCGGCGCTGCGACCGGTTTCGTCCTGGCGACCGCGATGGTGAAGCTCAAGCTGGTCGATTGCGAAGGATGGGACCTGTATGCGGTTCTAGCGGGAACGCAAGGCGAAAAGGCAGGAGCGCGGAAGTCGACATCGAAGTCGAAGGCGCACTCGCGGCGCACGGCGGCGGAGTTTGCCCGCGCGACCAAGCCCAAAACGAAGCGCAAGCCGAAAGGCGGCGACATAGCGGTGAGGTCGATCGAGGATGCGTCGGCCGAGGCGCTGCGGACCTTGCGGCTACACCTCGAGCTGGGTGAAACCGAGGCGGCCGTGGCGGTGTACCGGCAGTCGATGACGTCGATCGCAGGCTGGCAGCCGCCCGATCGCGACTGGGTCGACCTGATCCAGGCCGTCCTCGGCCAAAATGCCTGGGGCGAGGCCGCGCGGGTGATGCGCGATTACGTCTCGCGCGCGGTCGAGCCCTCGCCGAGGGTGCGACTCAAGCTCGCCCAGGTCTTGATCCAGAAGCTCGGCCGCCCCTTGCAGGGGCTCAGGGTCCTCGAGCAAGTTCCGGCGGCAGACCTGCCCGAATCGCTCCGGACAACACGCACACAGCTCGAGCGGCAAGCCGAGGAGATGCGCGACGAGGGCGAGCTCGAGCTGCAGGACGAGCTTTGGTGAACGAGGCGAGCGGAGCAGGCACGGAAAGCGCTCGTGCAACTGATCGAGCGTGGCTGCGTAGCGAGAATTGCAGTCTATTGCTAGATGGCAGAAAGTGGCAGGTTTTAGGTAACCCCTTCTCTGCCAGATCACCGCATCGGAGGCATGCCGGAGGGTGGGTTTCCAGCGGCGGGTCGGGCCAAGATAACTTGATCGCAAACCGCCCATCTACGCGACGTTATGCCGGAGGATCCTGCCTGCGTCCAACGACATTCCGGCGCACGCGCCCTAGTGCCGGATCGCCCGGGCGACCACTGCCAAAACCCGCGAGTATGCCACTCTTTTGCTGATGAGGGCCAGAATCGGCGTTGCTGAACTGCGGTTTGCGGCGATCATACGGGTCGCGCGAGTACGCACGTCGGCGACGACGCGCCGGCTCGTACCCCTGTGGAACGAGTTCCTGGCGGGACGCATCGGGCCGTCCAGCGCCACTGCGGTTAGGCTTGAGCCGGAGCGGAGCCATTGGCCCCATAGATGCCACTCCACTCCATAGATGCCATAGATGCCACACGTGCGGGTGCTGAAATCGATGGCATCTATGGGCGCGAAGAGCGATGTCCCCGGAATGACGCGCACAGCCGACACACACGGTTAAATCGCTCGCGCCGTCAAAACGCGCACAACCCGACCGTCGGCCGGTGAGTTGGGGGCGTGATGCTCTCGCTCGTTGTCGATTTAAGGCCTCCTCCGGCAGGACCAACAATCTCCCGAGAGGACGACGCAGAACCGGCAGGCCCGAGCGGTTCCGGTATGGTCCTAATCCTGGTCGTAATCGTAAGCGTAATCTTAACCGAATTCGTCTTTCTTCCTCATCGCCACACCAAGAAGCCTATACTTCACCCTCCAGCCGGCGTACCTCCTTCTGGATCCTTCGGGTGACGTCGCTCTTGGCCCCGTAAACGCGATCAACTTTCATACCGAGCCGCGCAGCGACGTCGGCGCCGGGCAATCCTTCGATCGCCGTCAGGCGGAAGGCGTCCCAAGTTTTCGGGGCGACTTGCGGGCGCACCTGCTCCATGGCCCGTTCCACAACTTCGCGGCGGAACTCTTCTTCGAGTTTTTCCACCAGGTCGTCGCCGGCCTTGCGGCTCTCGAGGAGCTCGATCAACCGGGCGTCGCGGCCTACGGGGGTAGAGCGCCGCCGCTCGTCAACCAGGTCGCGCCAGGCGTGATGAACCAGCGTTTTGAGCCAGGCGCGGAAGCTTCCCGACCGATCGTAAACGAACGTCGCCATCAGGATGTTGAGCTTCAGGAGGACGTTTTGCGTGACGTCCTGGGCATCCGATTCCTGCAAGCCCCAACCGTAGCACCACTGCAAGATCTTGGGGCTGTATCGCGCCACGAAATCATTCCAGGCCGCCTGGTCCTTGGGGTCAGAGCGGAGCCGCCCCAGCAGCGTGACGCTGGTCTGGAGCGGGTCATCCTTGGGCATGCGGGTCGTCTCCGGCCCTGTTTCGATCCTGTCGCCAACTCGTCGGGACATCGATAGGATTGTTGTACCGAGCGAGTGTAACAGAACGTGAACGACGAGGAAACCGATGAGCGCGTTCACAGATCGGAAGCGCGGCCTCGTGGGGTTCGACGCGGGTGCTCGGCAGGGTTAGAATGGAATGCCGCGAGCCGACGTGACGGCGGCCGCATCGTGACGGCCCCTCGAATGACGGAGTCAGCATGCGGACGGAATTGAAGAACACCAAGCGAAAGTCGCCGCACCGCGGCGACGAACCCGAGCCGGCGTGGGAGATCGCACGGCTATTTCCCGCTCAGGGATGCTGGAGCGAGGAAGATTACTTCGCGCTGGACACGAACCGGCTCGTCGAACTCTCCGACGGATTTGTCGAGGTGTTGCCCATGCCGACGATGGTGCACCAACTGATTGTGCTGTTCCTTGCAGACGCGATCAGGCAGTTCGCAAACTCGTTCTCGCCGAAACTTGGGACGACCCTCGTCTCCCCAATACCGGTCCGCCTTTGGGAAAACAAGTATCGCGAGCCCGACGTCGTGTTCATGCTGGCCGAGCATGCCGCCAGGATGACGAACGATTACTGGGACGCGGCAGACCTGGTCATGGAAGTGGTCAGCGAAAAGAACCGCCCGCACGACGTTAACAAGAAGCGGCGCGAGTACGCCAAGGCCCGCATACCAGAGTACTGGATCGTCGACCCTGGCGAAGGGACGATCACGGTATTGATCCTCAGACCCCGCCAGAAGAACTACACCCGACTTGGCAAATTCACGAAAGGAACGCGGGCCATCTCGAAGCTGCTCGATGGTTTCACGATCGAAGTGACAGAGGCGCTGTCGCAGAAACCCTGACCCTGGGCTGAGGGGCGAGACCCGCGGCGTTCTCGCCGACATTCTGAACGTCGTAACGATTCAGGTGGATTCGAAAAGGGAGGGTGATGAGGAAGGCAGGAAGACAGGAAAGGAGTTGAATCCGTTCTTCCTGGTTTCGTGCCTTGTATTCCTCAGCGTTCGTATCGTGGCGTTGCTCAGATGATCGCGATCATTGAGGGCGCACCCACATTCGTCCCGGTGTGCGCACCTGGACGTCCGGCGCCCGTGACGAATCAATGACGCCAGATTTCTCGAAGACGTCGATGACTTCCTGGCTGCCGCCCGCCTTACGCATGTCCTCGCCGTCGATCACGACCGGATGCGTGACCACGGGCTCGTCGATCAACCAGGTCGCCGACGGCGGCGCGCGTGATGGCGCGCCGCCGTCGGTTTAAAAGCGCGTCGGCAACGCGCGTAACGCTCAATGTGAGGTTTTCTACATGGGTGCGCGGAAGTATTTGGGTAGGTCAGGCTTTAGCCTGACGTCTATTGTCCACAGTCCCTAGCAGTGTCAAGCTAAAGCCTGACCTACGCCGCGCGATCATTTCTGCGGGTCCATTTAGTGCTTCCTGGGCAACGTGAAGCTGACACTCGTGCCGATGTGGAAACGGCTGAGGGTTCAGTTCGTGTTCTGCCGGGCGTAGAACTGGCCCCCGGTGGCGTCGGCGTGGTTGCCCACGAGATTCGTGCCGATGTGCTGGCCCTGCACGTCCGGGGCCAGCGAGTGCAAGTGGACCCCCACCACGTAGCCGGGCGGCAACGGTTGGGGATTCAGGTCTAATGACACCGGGGCAACCGGCACCGACGACAGCGCGAGCCGCGCTTCAAGGCTCTCCAGCGCGAGGCCGGCGCCGCGGCGTACGGGGCGGCCCGTCCGGTTCCGGTCCATCCGCAGGGTACGCGACGCCCGAGCGAACCAATTGCGCTTCATGATTCGTCCCTCCGAAAACTCGTGGCCCCAGAAGTCATTGGCAACGCCATTGATTACCGACGAGAGTCGAAAACCTACGTCGGGCGTTCAAATCCGCCAACGATTAAGTCGAACTCGAGAAGGACCCTCTGAGGAAGTCAGGAATGCAGGAAAAGGACCGAATGGGCTGTTCCTGCTTTCCTGCCTTTCGAGTGAAGATTGTGGCGTCTCTGGTGAACGCAGCCATTTCCCGGCACCCGGCCCGGCGTCCAAACGCGGCGAATTGGACCGACAGAAATGCGGGAGCTCCCTTGCGCGATCCCTGAGCCCGCAGAGTAGGGCTGGCTGCCGAGAGTGATGCGACCAATCGATAGGACCGGACGGGGCCGTGATGAGGCGCTCTGTTGTGGGAATTCGTAGCAGGCACGGTCCCCGTGCCGTGGCTGACTTTATTCGGCTATCGCCGACGCCCAACGCCAGGGCAAACGAATCACCTGCCGTGCCGGCTGCGGCGCGTGTTGCCGGCAGATGGTACCGATCTCGCTAATCCATCGGCTTGCCGTGCTGGCCCCCGACGGCGGTATCGGTGTGGTTGCCCACGATGTTTGTGCCGATGTGGCCTCCCTGGATCTCCGGCGTCACTGCGAACTCGCCAACCTGGTCCGGGTTCAGTATGGCCGAAGACCCCGCTCCGACCGGATACAGTCGCTCACCGTACGTGGGTGTGATTGGCTGACGCTCATGGGTCATGGACCCGGAGGTGTCAAACGGCACAAAACCTGTATTCTGTCTCGAGTAGGACGGAGCCACGACTTGCGCATACGCTTTTTCGGCGAGGTCGGGCACTGCTCGGTTTTCGAAGCGAACCGAGTCGTCGTGGGGCACGACTCGAGACTCCGGGGTGCGCAGGACGATGATGTTGAGGTTCGGGCCTGCTGGGACCGGCGGCAAGGACGTCAGCGACAGCCGCGTTTCGAGGCTCTCCAGACGGAGGCCCGCGCGGCGGCGTCGGGAGCTGCGTGTTCCCGGCTGCACGATTCGCAAGGCACGTGAAGCCCGTGCGAGCCAATTCCAGGTCATGATTCGCCCCTCCGAAATAAGAAGCGATCGCGTGGAACCCTCGAGCGGCCAGGTCGCCGACGGCAGCGGGCCCGATGGCGCACCGCCGTCGGTTTGAGAGCACGGCCGCAAAGCGCGGAATACTCAATGTGAGGTCTTCTACTGCTTCTTGGGTAACGTGAAGGAGACATTCGCGCCGATGTGGTTGCCCTGGATGCATTCGTAGCCGGGGTGGTTGCCCTGGATCATTTCGTAGCCGATGTGGGCGCCCTGGACCATTTCGTAGCCGATGTGGGCACCCTGCACGTCCGGGGCCAGCGAGTGCGAGTGGACCCCCACCACGTAGCCGGGCGGCAACGGTTGGGGATTCAGGTCCATTGGCACCGGAGCAGCCGGCACCGACGAGAACGCCAGCCGCGCTTCGAGGCTCTCCAGCGCGAGGCCGGCGCCGCGGCGCACGGGGCGGCCCGTCCGGTTCCGGTCCATCCGCAGGGTACGCGACGCCAGTGCGAGCCAATTGCGTGTCATGATTCGTCCCTCCGAAAACTCGTGGCCTCAGAAGTCGTTGACAACGCTATTGATTACGCACGAGACTCCAAAACCTACGTCGGGGAATCTGGTGAGTTGTGAGTTGTGAGTGGGAATCACCGCTCACCACCTGGTGATTTCAGCTTGCCCATCAATTCCTTGAAGTCGGCGCGGTCGCGGATGGCGTCGAGGTCTGGATCGGCCTCGACCTTGGTGACGTTGCTCCATCCGGCGGCGACGGCCTTCTGAAGCCAGGCCATGGCCCGGTCAGCCTCGGCGCTGGCTTGCTTCGCCCCCTCGGCCGACGGCTCGGCCGCCCGAACGGCCGTGGCAGCCAAGGCCCGGTGGCAGGCAGCATCGTACAGGCTAACTGGATCGGTGAAGTTCCGTTTCTCCCACAAGGCGGCGGCCTGGCGTGCCAGCTCGGCGGCCTCGGCACAGCGGCCGACCCGGAGCAGGCTCCTGGCCACGGCCATCTGGCCCTGGTGCGAGCCCACCCTCGCCTTCCACAACGCCAAGGTTTCCCCGAAGAGCTTCTTGGCCTCGGCGTGGCGGCCGAGGGCGTCCTGGCTGCGCACGAGCTCGGCCATGGTCAAGAGCGTCTCGGAATGGTGCGGGCCCAACTTGGCCTTTCGCAAAGCCAAGGTTTCCTCGAAGACCTTGAGCGCCTCGGCATGACGACCCATGGCGAGATAGCTGAGACCCAGATCATGCATGCTCCAGAGCGTATCGGGATGGTGCAGGCCGAGCTTGGCCTTCCGCAAGGCCAGGGTCTCTTGGCGGAGCTCGAGCGCCTCGGCGTGACGGCCCAGCGCCGCTTGGCTGAAAGCGAGGCTGTGCATGCTGTCGAGCGTCTCGGGATGGTGCCGGCCCAATTCGGCCGTTCGCAAGGCCAAGGTTTGCTCGAAGACCTGGAGGGCCTCGGCATGACGACCCATGGTCTGATAGCTGAAACCCAGGTCATGCATGCTCGTGAGCGTATCGGGATGGCGCGGGCCCAGCCTGGCCTTCCGCAAGGCCAGGATCTCTTTGCGACGCTCGAAGGCCTCGGCGTGGCGGCCGAGGTCGTACAGGCTGGCCGCGAGGTTCGCCATGCTCCAGAGGGTGTCGGGATGGTCAAGGCCTCGGAATCTTGCGTAGATCTCCCGGCTCGCTTCGTATTGCTGGTGCGCGATCTCGGGCACACCCAGGAGAAGGAACGATCTTCCCAGCGTCAGTCGCAGCCGGGCTTCGATCAGCGGCTGGTCGCTGAAAGCGCCCGCGATCTGGGGTAGCGAGCCTTCAATGGCCTGGCGGAGCGTCACTTCACGGCCCAGGCCCCCCTCCTGACCTTCAGGACGCGCCGCGGCAATGATCTGGTTCTCCACGAAGCTCAGCACGGCGCGCGTCTCCGTCTCGCGCTCGTCGGCCGCGGCCCGGGCCACCTTTTCGGCCGCCGCGGCACGCCCGGCCCGCAGCGCTTGCCAGACGCTGACCGTCGTCCCCAGCGCCATCACCAGGAACACCGCCGCCGTCAGGCCCGCAACCATCGGGTTGCGCTTGCACCAGCGCCGGAGCCGTTCCGAAGCGCTCGAGCGCCGTGCCAAGATCGTGCGATCCTCGAGGAACCGCTCCAGATCTTCCGCCAAGGCCCGCGCCGAACCGTAGCGGTCGGCCGGGTCTCTGGCCATCGCCTTCAGGACGATCGTCTCGAGATCCCGTGGGATCCCGGGGTCGACCGCGCAGAACGGCGGAGGGTCGGTGTGAAGGATTTGGTCGATCAGGCGGGGGCGGTCCCTTAGATCGAAGGCCGGACGCAAGGTCAGGAGCTCGTAGAGCGTCACACCCAGGCCGTAGACGTCGCTCTGGGGACCGGATTCACCGCGGAACCGCTCGGGTGCCAAGTAGCGGGCCGTGCCCACGACGTCGCCGCTATCGGTCAGGTCGTCGGCATCGTCGGCCTTGGCCAGGCCGAAGTCGGTCACCCAGACATTGCCCGCGATGTCCAAGAGCAGGTTCGAGGGCTTGATGTCGCGATGGAGAATTCCCTGGGCGTGGGCGTGCGCCAGCGCGTCGGCCACCTGGAGGCCGACCCGGGCGATGGTGCGGGAATAGGAGCCGCCCGGCTGGCTGGCCCAGTGCGAGGAGGCGTCAATCGAAACCTCGGTGCCGGCCGGGGCCGGTGGCAGCGCAGGATCGAACAATTCGTAATCGATCTCGGATCCACCGGCCTTGGTCGCGCCGGTGCGGGGTTCGCCGGGAGGGTCCCTGAACCGGCCAGTCAGCAGGCTGCGGGCAACGGTCGTGGCCAGCGGCGCTGCCTCGGTGGCCTCTTGCCCTGTCAGGGATCCCCGACTCAAGGCCGGCTCGCTTCGCAACCGGCGCAGCTCGCCCAGGATCGCGTCGAGCCCCTGGCCCTCGATGTACTGCATCACGTAGTACCGATAGGAATCGTGCTCGCCGACGCCGAAGACGGGCACGATGTTGGTGTGGTGCAGCCGCGCCGCGGCCTTCGCCTCGCGCAGGAATCGCTCGACCATCGTGCCGTCGGTCCGCGCCAAGGGGCGAAGACTTTCAGGGCGACATGGCGGCCCAGCGACTGCTGGACCGCCTCGTAAACGACCCCCATTCCGCCCCGGCCGATCTCGCGGATGATCCGATAATCGCCGAGCGACTCCAGCGCCACACCACCAAACCGACTCGGCGCTGCGGCCCAGCTCAAGGCCGGCGCGATCGCCAACCCGGCTTGCTCCATCTCGATCAAGGCCGGGAACAACTCGCGGATTTGCTCGGCCAGCTCGGGGTGCGCGGCGACGAGCTCCGTCAGGGGCGGCCGCTCCCCGGCCCGGAACCGCACCAGGAACGACTCGGCCAGCGCTTCGATCGGCTCGCGTTTCAAAAGGCGATCAGCCATGGTCAGAGCTCCCTGCGGAGGAGTTCACTGTACTGTGTCATCGTTCTTGCGGGATTTCAGCCTGCCCAGCAGTTCCTTGAAGTCGGCGCGGTCGCGGATGGCGTCGAGGTCTCGATCGGCCTCCATGTGGGCGACGTTGCACCATCCGGCGGCGACGGCCTTCTGCAACAAGGCCATGGCCCGGTCAGCATCGTCGCTGGCTTGCTTCGTCCCCTCGGCCGACGGGTCAGCCGCCCGAACGGCTGTGGCAGCAAATGCCCGGCAGCAGGCGGCATTGTACAGGCTATCTTTGTCGGCGTCGTTTCGGTTTTCCCACAGGGCGGCGGCCTGGCGTGCCAGCAGGGCGGCCTCGGCGTGGCGGCCAACGGCGGCCTGGCTGACCGCGAGGTTGACCATGGTCACGAGCGTATCGCGATGGTCAAGGCCCAGCTCGGCCTTTCGCAAGGCCAGGGTTTCCTCGAAGAGCTTGAGGGCATCGGCATGACGACCCATGGTGAGACAGCTTATACCCAGGTCATACATGCTCTGGAGCGTATCGGGATGGTGCGGGCCCAGCTTGGCCTTCCGCAAGGCCAGAGTCTCTTCTCGGAGCTTCTTGGCCTCGGCGTGGCGGCCCAGAGCGTCCTGGCTGACCGCGAGCTTGGCCATGGTCAAGAGCGTCCAAGGGTGGTCGGTGCCCAGCTCAGTCTTTTGCCCGGCGAGGGTTTCCTCGAAGAGCTTCTTCGCCTCGGCAGGACGAGCCATGGCGAGATAGCTCAGACCCAGCTCAAAAATGCTCATGATCGTCTCGATATGATGCGGGCCTAGCGTGGCCTTCCGCAAGGCCAGGCTCTCTTCGCGGAGCTTCTTGGCCTCGGCCTGGCGGCCCAACGCCGCTTGGCTGTCGGCGAGTCTGGCCGTGGCCCAGAGCGTCTGGAGATGGTGCGGGCCCATCTCGGCCTTTCGCCAGGCCAAGGTTTCCTCGAAGAGCTTCTTGGCCTCGGCAGGACGACCCGTGGCGAGATAACTCAGACCCAGGTCAAACATGCTCACGTGAGTCTCGAGATGGTGCGGGCCCAGCTTGGCCTTCCGCAAGGCCAGGATCTCTTTGCGAAGCTCGAGGGCCTCGGCGTAGCGGCCCAGTGCCTCCTGGCTGCACGCGAGCTGGGACATGCTCAAGAGCGTGTCATGATGGTCAACACCTCGGAATTTCGCGTAGAGGGCGCGGCTCGCTTCATATTGCTGCTGCGCGATCTCGAACTGACCGAGGATAAGGAACGATCTTCCCAGCGTCAGTCGCAGCCGGGCTTCGATCAGCGGCTGGTCGCTGAAAGCGCCCGCGATCTGGGGTAGCGAGCCTTCAATGGCCTGGCGGAGCGTCACTTCACGGCCCATGCCCCCCTCCTGACCTTCAGGACGCGCCGCGGCAAAGACCTGGTTCTCCACGAAACTCAGCACGGCACGCGACTCGGCCTCGCGCTCGTCTGCCGCGGCCCGGGCCGCCTTCTCGGCCGACGCGGCACGCCCCGCCCGCAGCGCTTGCCAGACGCTGACCGTCGTCCCCAGCGCCATCACCAGGAAGACCGCCGCTGTCAGGCCCGCAACCATCGGGTTCCGCTTGCACCAGCGCCGGAGCCGTTCCGAAGCGCTCGAGCGCCGCGCCAGGATCGTACGATCCTCGAGGAACCGCTCGAGATCTTCCGCCAAGGCCCGCGCCGAACCGTAGCGGTCGGCCGCGTATCGGGCCATCGCCTTGAGCACGATCGTTTCCAGGTCCCGTGGAATTCTGGGGTCGACCGCACGCAGCAGGGGCGGTTCGGTGTGAAGGATGTGGTCGATCAGCCGCGCGCGGTCCCTCTCATCGAAGGCCGGACGCAAGGTCAGGAGCTCGTAGAGCGTCACACCCAGGCTGTAGACGTCGCTCTGGGGACCGGACTGGCCGCGGATCCGCTCGGGGGCCAAGTAGCGGGCCGTGCCCACGACGTCGCCGCTATCGGTCAGGTCGTCGGCATCGTCGGCCTTGGCCAGGCCGAAGTCGGTCACCCAGACATTGCCCGCGATGTCCAAGAGCAGGTTCGAGGGCTTGATGTCGCGATGGAGAATCCCCTGGCCGTGGGCGTGCGCCAGCGCGTCGGCCACCTGGAGGCCGACCCGGGCGATGGTGCGGGAATAGGAGCCGCCCGGCTGGCTGGCCCAGTGCGAGGAGGCGTCAATCGAAACCTCGGTGCCGGCCGGGGCCGGTGGCAGCGCAGGATCGAACAATTCGTAATCGATCTCGGATCCACCGGCCTTGGTCGCGCCGGTGCGGGGTTCGCCGGGAGGGTCCCTGAACCGGCCAGTCAGCAGGCTGCGGGCAACGGTCGTGGCCAGCGGCGCTGCCTCGGTGGCCTCTTGCCCTGTCAGGGATCCCCGACTCAAGGCCGGCTCGCTTCGCAACCGGCGCAGCTCGCCCAGGATCGCGTCGAGCCCCTGGCCCTCGATGTACTGCATCACGTAGTACCGATAGGAATCGTGCTCGCCGACGCCGAAGACGGGCACGATGTTGGTGTGGTGCAGCCGCGCCGCGGCCTTCGCCTCGCGCAGGAATCGCTCGACCATCGTGCCGTCGGTCCGCGCCCAAGGGGCGAAGACTTTCAGGGCGACATGGCGGCCCAGCGACTGCTGGACCGCCTCGTAAACGACCCCCATTCCGCCCCGGCCGATCTCGCGGATGATCCGATAATCGCCGAGGGACTCCAGCGCGGCGCCACCGAGCGGAATCGACGCTGAGGCCCAGCCCTTCGCCGTGCCGATCGCCGAGCCGGCTTGCTCCATCTCGATCAAGGCCGGGAACAACTCGCGGATTTGCTCGGCCAGCTCGGGGTGCGCGGCGACGAGCTCCGTCAGGGGCGGCCGCTCCCCGGCCCGGAACCGCGCCAGGAACGACTCGGCCAGCTCTTCGATCGGCTCGCGTTTCAAAAGGCGATCAGCCATGGTTACAGCCCCGACAGGCCGCCGCGACCGGCGGCCAGGATATCCTTGAG
This sequence comes from uncultured Isosphaeraceae bacterium, assembly GCA_963830625.1. GTDB lineage: Bacteria > Planctomycetota > Planctomycetia > Isosphaerales > Isosphaeraceae > CAWHMZ01. The sequence goes on from CAWHMZ010000027.1 coordinate 445,125, forward strand.
TCGCGAGAGCGCCCGCACGTACCGCTTGCTGGCCGCCCACTCGGACAGGCCCAGGGCCCGGGCCACTTCGCCGTTGCTCAACTGCTCGAAGTGCCGCAGCGCCAGGATCTCGCGGTCCATCGCGTCCATCACGTCGAGGGCCGTCTGGATGCGAATCCTTCGCTCGGCGCGGACGGCCGCCTCGCTGGGCTTGGTCAGGTGACCCAGCAACTGCGCCGCCAGGGCGGCGCTCGTGGCCTCCGGCAAGGCCCCGTGATACAGCCCGACCTCCCGGTCGGCGTCGCGAATCTTGGCCCCCAGATGGCGGCGGTGGAGGATCTTGAGTTGCTGGCCCACGATCAGCCGCACCCAGAGAAAGAAGGGAAGGCTCGACTCGTGGAGGTACTCGGGCAGCCGGGTGATTGCCTCGATCTGGGCATCCTGGATCACGTCGGAGGGATCGATCCGCCCCTGGAGGCGGCGATCGAGGCGCAGGGCGACCATCCGCCGCAGCCGGTCGCGGTCACGGTCGAAGAGGCCGCGCCAGGCTTCGGGGTCGCCTGCCGCGGCGCGGGAGAGCAGCCGGTCCACCTCGCTGGGATTCTCGGACGGTACATCTGCCATGGGAACTAATGTATGCGATTGGCCCCTGCCGAGACAGAAATCGCTACAGGATTATCTGCGCGATCGGCCGGACCTTGGACCGGAGAGCGCGGCCTTCTCCGTCCATTGCCGACCGTGGGCAGCGCCTTGCCGAGGGACCGCACTCTTTTTTTTGTCCAGAATCGGAAAAGTGCGCAGATAAGGATGAAGGAGCAGCGGGACGCTGACCGCCGACACGCGCGACAACCCGAATCCGTTTTTAAGGCAAGATTTCGCGGTTGATGCGGCGACTTCGGGATTAACTGAGCGGTTTCCCGATCGCCACAACAACGCCTTTGATGAGGTGAAAAAACAACGCGCCTGTTTACGATTGCGATGCGCGCGCGGTTGTTCTGAAAAGGATCCTTTGGCATTCGTACTTCCAGATTGAAATAGCGCCCCCGGGCCCGGCGTAGGTTTGCGCTCGATGCGGAGTAATACTGACAACGCGAGGGAATAACTATCACCGCGGCGTGATCATTTTGTCCGTACACCAATGAGAGTCGCGCGATGTTGACACCTCATGAGGCAGGCGGCGGCGGACACGAACACGAACAAAACAAGCGCGGCCGGAAGACCACGAGCCGGCTGCTCTCCGAAGTCTGGAAGCGGAAGAAGCGGCAGCCCTTCAAGCCCAACTTCGTCGCCCTCGAGCAACGAAGGTTGATGGCGACGTTTCTGGTCAACACCAACGCCGACTCGGGAGTCGAGTCACTCCGGCAGGCCATTCTGGACTCCAACTCCATGGGGCCGGGCCCGAACACGATCGACTTTGGCATCGGATCAGGCGCCCAGACGATCTCGCTCTTATCGGCGCTCCCGAGCATCACCGTCCCCGTCTTGATCGACGGCACCAGCCAACCGGGATACGCGGGGGCGCCGCTCATTGACTTCGACGGCACGAGCGCGGCACCAGCGCGACGGGGCTGGACCTGGCCGCCGGCTCCGACGGCAGCACGATCCTTGCGCTCGTGATCAACAACTTCAGCCAGGATGGGATCTCGATCGAAAGCACGGGCAACCTCGTCCAGAGCTCATACATCGGGACCAACGCCGGTGGTACGGCCGCGGGCAGCGTGACGATGGTGGCTGGGATTTCCATGACCGGCGCGAACAACACGATCGGCGGCCTGACCGCGACGCCGGGCACGGGCACGGGCAACGTGATCTCGGGCAACACGACCGGGATCTCCGACACCGACGGCGGCGACGATCTGATCGCAGGCAACCTGATCGGCACCGACGTGACCGGCGAGAACCCACTGGCCAACACCGGTGACGGAATCTACTTGTCCGGCACTTCGGGCAACACTATCGGCGGGTCCACGGCTGCAGGACGTAATGTGATCGCCGCCGACGGTTCCCGTGGCATCGAGTTCGAAGACGCGAACTCGAACCTGGTCCAAGAGAACTACATCGGCACCGACTTGACCGGCAGCACGGCCATGGGAGTCGGGCTCGCCAGCATTCGTGACGTGGGGACGTCGAACAGCTTTATCGGGAACGTGATCGATGCGAGCGGCGAGATTGGCATCAACATCGTCGGGGGATCGACGCTGGTTCAAGGCAACCTGATCGGCTTGAACGCGGCGGGCACGGCTGCGCTGGGGAACCAGGGCGCGGGCATCAACGTCGGCGCTTCAGGCAATACGATCGGCGGCACGACGGCGGCCGCACGGAACGTCATTGCCGGCACGTACGGGCCGGATTCCGGCGGCGTCATCATCCAAACCGGCACCGACGACAATCTGATTGAAGGCAATTACATTGGCACCAACGCCGCCGGTACGCGCGGCCTTGGCCAACAGCACGGGCATCCTCATCCTGGACTCGTCGGGGAATACCATCGGCGGCGCCACCGGTACGGCCGGAGCGGGCGCCGGCAATGTCGTCTCCGGCAATCTCGCTTCGGGTGTGGCCCTGCAAGATGGCGCCACCGGGAATATCGTGCTCGGCAACATCGTCGGCCTCGATTCCACCGGCACCATTTCAGTGCCCAACGGCAGCCCGACCGGGGCAGATGGGATCGATGTCAGCGACTCGTCGTCAAACACGATCGGCGGGACGATCGCGGCGGATCGCAACATCATTTCCGGCAACTTTCTCCGCGGCCTCGACATTTCCGGCAGCCCGGCCTCTGCCAATCTCGTCGAGGGCAATTTTATCGGCACCGACATCTCCGGAACCGTCGCCGTGGGCAACGGCGTGACCCAGGGATACGGGGGGGTGTACATCGCCGCGGCCGGCAACACGATCGGCGGCACGGTCGCAGGGGCCGGCAATGTCATCGCCGGCAACGGCGCCAACGGCATCAGGCTTGATACCAGCGCGGCGAGCGACAACCTGGTCGCCGGCAACGAGATCGGTACGAACGCCGCGGGCACCGCTGCCCTGGCCAACGCCACCGTCGGCGTGCTCATCAGTAACGGTGGCACGGGTAACACGATCGGCGGCGCCACCACAGCGTTTGCCAACGTGATCAGCGGCAACACGAGCTACGGCATCCAGGTCGACGGGTCCACGACAACCGGAAACATCGTGGCCAACAACTGGGTCGGTACCGGCCCAGGCGGCAGCGGCAGCCTGCCGAACGGCAGCGGCGCACTGGGGATCACGAACGGCGCCGGCGTCCTCGCCCAGGGCGCTTTCACGGGCAATGTCGTCAACCAGGGGACGCTCGGCTTCTGGAACGCACCAGGTGTCATCACCATTACCGGGAATTACACACAGAGCTCTGCCGGCACGCTGGATGTCGATCTCGGTGGAACATCCCTTTCGGAGGTTGACCAGCTTCAGGTCTCCGGCACCGCCACGCTGGCCGGCACGCTCGACGTCAATCTGATTGACGGCTTCTCGGTCAGCCCGCTCGAAGAGTTTCAGATCCTGACCTACGGCGACTCTTTCCGGGACGTTCACGACCGACGAGTATCCAAACGGCGTCACCCTCTACCCTGGTTATGGCCCGACCAGCCTGTATCTCTATTCGACCCCGTTTGAGCTGGTGACCAACACCGCCGACACGGGGGCGGGCAGCTTGCGCCAGGCGATCACGGCCGCCGACGGCCTGAGTAATAATCCGACCTGGATCGTGTTCAATATTCCCACCAGCGATTCCGGCTACTCAAGCGGTGTCTGGACGATTTCGCCGGCGTCGGCCTTGCCGCAGATCACCGCGCAGGTGGTTCTCGACGGTTCCACGCAGCCCGGCTACACGACCGCGCCGGTGATCGATCTCGACGGCGCGAGCGCCGGGGGCGGCGAACGGCCTGAACCTCGCCGCCGGCTCCAGCGGCAGCACCATCCGCGCACTGGTCATCAACAACTTCGCCGCCTACGGAATCGAGATCGTGACGGCCTTCAACACGGTTGAGAGCAGCTACATCGGCACGAACGCGACGGGCACGGCTGCGGGCAGCCAGGCGATGAGCGCCGGGATTTACCTTACCGGAGCGAACAACACGATCGGCGGCATGACTGCCGGCGCGGGCAATCTCATCTCGGGCAATGCCGGTGACGGCGTCGACTTGAGCGGTAGCGGCACGGCCTCGAACGTCATCGAGGGGGACCTGGTCGGCACCAACGCCGCAGGCACCGGCGCGATCCCCAACGCGGCGAGCGGAGTGTACATCGAGGGCACGGCCGGCTCGAACACGATCGGCGGCACCAGCACCCTGGCGCGGGACGTGATCTCGGGGAACGCCAGCTATGGAGTGGAGATCGGCACTTACGGCCCCGTGAATACGGCGGGGAGCGTCGTCGAGGGCGACTACATTGGCGTCGACGTGACCGGAAACGTCGCGCTGGGCAACTCGATCGGGATCTATGTCGTCACCGCGTCCAACAACACCATCGGCGGCACCGCCGCCGGCGCGGGCAACGTGATCGCGGGAAATGATGGTACGGGCCCGTTCGACGCCGGTTCGCAAGTCGATCTGAATTTGTCGAGCGGTACCCTCGTTCAGGCGAACCTCATCGGCCTCGGTGCCGACGCTCTCGCGCTGGCCGGCGCGACCGGGGCGGGTGTGCTCATCAACCACGCCGACGGCACCACGATCGGCGGCGTCACGGCCGCGGCCCGCAACGTGATCTCGGGAAACGATAATGGTATTAACGACGAGTATGGCTCGCACAACCTCATTGAAGGAAACTACGTCGGCACCGATCCGACCGGTACCATCGCCATCGGCAATGCCAACGACGTTCCCTCGGGCGACGGTATCCAACTGGACAATGCCACAAACGAAACGATCGGGGGCACGTCTGCCGGTGCGGGAAACCTCATTTCCGGCAACACGGGCGGCATCTGGTTCTACAATCCGGATTCGACGGGCAACCTGGTCGAAGGCAACCTGATCGGGACGGACAAGACCGGTACGGTCGCGCTGGGTTCTGGTACCGGAATTCTCGACGACGTCGGCGGGAACACCATCGGCGGCCTGACTTCGACGCCCGGCACCGGTCCCGGTAATATCGTCGCGGGCAACACGTATGGCATCGGCGTTGGGAATTTCGGGAATCACTCGCAAACTACCACGATTATTGGCAACTTGATCGGCGCCGTCGCGCTCCCCGGCGGCGGGACCTCGCCGGCCAACCAGTACGGCATCTTAGTTGAGAGTTATTCGACCTTTGGTAACACCGATACGCAGATCGGCGGGACGACCACGCAAGACGAGAACGTCATCTCCGGCAATACGACCGACGGCATCGAGATCAACAACGCCGCGGACGTCTTCGTCCAGGGGAACATGATCGGCACCGATGCGACCGGGACGGTCGCCGACGCGAATGGCAGCGGGATCGTGATCACTGCGGCGTCGTCCAGCAACACGATCGGCGGCACCGTGGCCGGCGCGGGCAACGTGATTTCGGGCAACACGACCTACGGGGTGGAGATCTCGGGAACGGGCACATCGGGCAACGTCGTCGCGGGTGACCATATCGGCACCGACATCACCGGCACGGCGGCACTCGCCAACGGCACGAGCGGCGTCGAGATCGACACCGGCGCCTCGGGCAACACGATCGGCGGCTCGGCAGCCGGTGCACGCAACGTGATCTCGGGTAACTCCGACGGGATCGACATCGTCGACTCCGATAGCAACGTCGTCGTGGGCAACTACGTCGGCACCGACGTCACCGGGGCCCTCGCCCTGCACAACTCAAACGGCGTCGTCCTCGAGAAGGGTGCCTCGATCAACACGATCGGCGGCACGGTCGCCGGCCTTGGCAACGTCATCTCGGGCAACGTCTTCAGCGGCGTGAAAATCATCGACTACCCCACGTCGGGCAACGTCATCGAGGGCGACCTGATCGGCACCACCGCCACCGGGGACGTCGCACTGCCAAACCGGTTTGGCGTGTACATCAACGTAGGCGCGGACGGGGACCTCATCGGGGGCGCCGCTGCGGGTGCCGGAGACCTGATCTCGGGCAACCTAATCGGGATCTGGATCAGGGCAGACGATGACATCGTCGTCGAGGGCGACTTGATCGGCACCAACATCAATGGGACCGTCGCCCTGCCCAACGACGTCGGTGTCGAGATTGACCTCGGGGGCGGGAACACGATCGGCGGCAGTATCTCGGGCGATTCCAACCTGATCTCGGGGAACACCTACGGGATCAGTCTCAATGGCCCCGCGGGTGAAACGATCATCGCCGGCAACAAGATCGGCACCGACATCACCGGCACCCTCGCACTTCCCAACTATTGGGGTGTGGTGACCTACGACTCGAGCGACAACACGATCGGCGGCACGGTATCCGGAGATTCCAACCTGATCTCGGGGAACATCTACTACGGGATCTCTCTCAACGGCACGACGACGGGCATGATCGTCGCCGGCAACAAGATCGGCACCGATGTCACCGGCACGCTCGCCGTGCCCAACGGCGCCGGCATCGAGGAGTATGATGCGTCCGGCAACACGATCGGCGGCACGGTCGCCGGCGCCGGCAATTTGATCGCCTTCAATTCCGGCGATGCCGTCGAGGTGGTGTCCGGCACGGGAGACCCGATCCTCGAGAACTCGATCTTCGGCAACGGCGCGGGCATCGTGCTGACTTCGGGTGGGAACGACGATCAGGCCAACCCGGTCATCACCGATGTCACGGCGCGGTCCACCGAGACGACCATCTCGGTGGACCTGACCGGGTCGGGGTTCACGCCGGGCTCGAACTATTCGCTCGATTTCTTCGCCAGTGCCGTGGGCGATCCGACCGGTGGGGTCGAGGCCCACATTTACCTGGGGAGCGAGACCTTTACGGGCGGTACCACGGGCACCGCGTTGTTCGTGTTGCCCTCGGGGCCGTTGACATCGAGCCAGACGGTGACGGCAACGGCGACGCTGCTATCGGGGTCGACGTTCACCGATACCTCGACATTCGCGTCGCCCGTCACGGTCGTCGTGGTCGCGGGCTCACCCAGTTTCACCGTCACCACAACCGCCGCGACCGGGGCCGGCTCGCTGGAACAGGCAATCCTCTATGTCGATGAGGATACCGGCAATTCCAGCGTCGACACCATCAACTTCGACATCGCAACGGGAAGCGGCCCCTATATCCTCAACCTGCCGTCCTTCGGCTTGATCGCGATCACTCACCCCGTCTTCCTGGATGGGACCAGCCAACCGGGCTACGCCGGCACGCCGATCATCGTGCTGAACGGGACCGGGGTACGCTTAGGTGGACTGGTCCTCGCCTCCGGCTCCGACGGTAGCGCAGTGCTCGGACTGGACATCATCGACTTCACCGAGGACGCCTACGGCATTGACATCGAGTCCAGCGGCAACGTCGTCCAGGCCACTTACGTGGGCGTGCAAGCGAACGGAAGCATTGCAGCCTCGAACTTCGAGGGAATCTTGATCGACGGCTCGAACAATACGGTTGGCGGCGCCACGGTCGGCGCTGGCAACCTGATCTCGGGCAATGTGGGCGACGGAATTGACATCGAAGGCCCCTTTGCATCGGGCAACCTCGTTGCCGGCAACAAGATCGGCACCGACATCACCGGCACCGTCGCGCTGGGCAACGGGGGATCCGGGGTTGTCATCAACACCAGTGCGTCGAACACGATCGGCGGCACTGCTGCCGGCGCCGGCAACGTGATCTCGGGCAACACCACCAACGGCGTCGCGATCTACACCAGCCTTCTCAATTTTGTTCAGGGCAACCTGATCGGCACCGACTTAAGCGGCGCCGCCGCGTTGGGAAACACCGGGGCGGGCGTCGCTGTCTATGGGACTTCGGAATCCTACTCGCGGACGGGCCGAAACGTCATCGGCGGCACGACGGCCGGCGCGGGCAACGTCATCTCGGGAAACGGCGGCGGCATCTTCATTGATGAAGGCTTCCTGGACCTCGTGGCGGGGAACTTGATCGGAACTGACGCCGCGGGCACCGCGGCAGTCGCCAACGAGTTTTTCGGAATTTCCACCCAATTCGGGAGCGGCAACACGATTGGCGGCACGACCGCCGGGGCCGGCAACGTCGTCTTGGGCAGTCCAGCAATTGGCATCGACGATGACCAGGGCGACCTGGTAGCCGGCAACAAGATCGGCACCGACATCACGGGCACCGTGGGAGTGGCCAATGGTAGTGGCGTCGGCGTAGACATCTCCGGCGGCGCATCGGACAACACGATCGGCGGCACCGGCGCCGCCGGCAACCTGATCTCGGATAATGGTTGGGGCGTTGAGTTCGTGGGTACGGGGGGAACGAGCAACCTCGTCGCCGGCAACCTGATCGGCACCGACGTCACCGGCACCGTCGCGCTGGGCAACTTGCTTGGCGGCGTGCTCCTCGCGAGCGGTTCGGGCAACACGATCGGCGGCGCCGCTGGATTGGGCAACCTGATCTCGAGCAACGGATACTACTATGGCCCCAACGGCGGCATTGACATCGAGGGCAGCACCGCATCGGGCAACCTCGTTCTTGGAAACAAGATCGGCACCAACATCACCGGCACCGTCGCGCTGGGCAACAACGAGAACGGCGTGACGATCGCCAATGGTGCGTCGTCGAACACGATCGGCGGCACGGCAGCCGGAGACGGCAACTTGATCTCGGGCAACGACGTCTATGAGGTGGAGATCTCGGCGCGGGCACATCGAAAAACGTCGTCGTGGGCAACAAGATCGGCACCGACATCACCGGCACCGCAAGACTTGGCAGCATCAATGGCCTCGAGAATGGCGTCGAGATCGATACTGGCGCCTCGGGCAACACGATCGGGGGCACCGCCGCCGGCGCGGGCAACCTGATCTCGGGTAACCAAAGGGACGGCGTCGCCATCGAGGACAGCCCTGACAACTTCATTCAAGGCAACCGGATCGGCACCAACGCCGATGGCACCGGCGCGGTGTTAAACTCGGGGACCGGCATTGCTGTCTACGGGCAGGACGCCGGGATTTCGTCGGGCCAGAACGTGATCGGCGGGTCGACCGCCGGCGCGGGCAACGTGATCTCGGGGAATTTTGGAGACGGAATCTTTATTGCCGGCGGCGTCCTCGACATCGTGGCGGGCAATCTGATTGGCACCAATGCCTCGGGCACCGCGGAGGTGCTCAACGACCGTTCGGGGATTGTCATCGAGGGTGGAAGTGAGAATACGGTCGGCGGCACTTCGGCCGGGGCCGGCAACGTGATCTCGGGTAACCAAAAGGCCGGCGTCGCCATCGAGCACAGCCCTGACAACTTCATTCAAGGCAACCGGATCGGCACGAACTCAAGCGGTACCGGCGCCATTGGAAACGAGTACGGTGTAGCTATCTCGGGGGCCGGGAGCTCCGGCTCGATTCGAGGCAACGTGATCGGCGGGGTGACGGCGGGCGCTGGCAACGTCATCTCGGGAAACGATGTTGGCATTTTTATCACCGACGGGTTCCTGGAGATCGTGGCGGGGAACTTGATCGGAACTGACGCCGCGGGCACCGCGGCAGTCGCCAACGGGGCTTTCGGAATTTTCACCCAGCACGGGAGCGGCAACACGATCGGTGGCACGACCGCCGGGGCCGGCAACGTCGTCTCGGGCAACACAGGCGACGGCATTGTCATCACCGAGGAAATGGGCGACCTGGTAGCCGGCAACAAGATCGGCACCGACATCACGGGCACCGTGGGAGTGGGCAATGGGCAAGCCGGCGTCTTCATGTTCGCCGGCGCATCGGACAACACGATCGGCGGCACGGCAGCCGGAGACGGCAACCTGATCTCGGGCGACGAGCTCTTTGGGGTGGAGCTCGGCGAGAACGCATCGAAAAACGTCGTCGCGGGCAACAAGATCGGCACCGACATCACCGGCACCGTGGCGATCGCCAACGGTACCGGCGTCGAGATCGATGACGCCGCCCTCTCGGGCAACACGATTGGCGGTGCGACGCCCGGCTCGGGCAACGTCATCTCCGGGAACACAGGCGCGGGCATCTATCTGCGCGGTCTCGGCTTCGTCGTCGCCGGCAACAACGTCGTCGCCGGCAATCTGATCGGCACCGATGTGACCGGCACCGTAGCGATACCCAACTACGCCGGCGTCGAGATCGACACCCGTGCCAGCGACAACCTGATCGGCGCCAGCGGTGCCAATAGCACGTCCGACGCGCTCGAGCGGAACGTCATTAGCGGCAACCTCTTTGCCGGCGTGTGGATGACCGGCACCGGCACAGACAATAACGTCGTCGCGGGGAATTACATCGGCACCGATGTGACAGGAACGGTCGCGCTGGGCAATGGCAGTGTGGACCAGGAGATCACTTCCAGCGACGGGTACGATTACTTTATCGGCGGCGATATTGTCATCGAAGCCGGTGCATCCGACAACTTGATCGGCACGAGTGGACATCGCGCCGACGACGCCGGCCAACGGAACATCATTTCGGGAAGCGATGGCAACGGCGTCGATCTCTACGGCAGCGGAACAACCGGCGATGTGGTCGCGGGCAATTACATTGGTACCGATCCCGCGGGTTCGGCAGAGATTGGCAACCCCTATGGCACCGGCATCTTCTTTGCCGAGGTGTCGTCGTGCTGGGCTGGCGTGAACCCGGTCTACGGAGCTGAAGACGCCGACCAGGGCAATGTCATCTCGGGTGACGGCGGCGGTGGTGTTCAGATCTTCGATTCCTCGGCAGTCGTGGTTGCGGGCAACCTGATCGGAACCGACGCAGCCGGCACAGCGGCGTTTCCGAATGCAGTCGCTGGCGTGTTGATCAGTGACTCATCGTCGTCCAACAGAGTCGGAACCAGCGGCCAGGACGGCGCCGCCGACGCGTTGGAACGTAACGTGATTTCAGGAAACGACGCGCCAGGGGTTGTTCTAGGCACGACGTTTCCGGGCGGTGTCGACACGGGCGCGGTCACGGGCAATGTGGTGGCCGGCAACTATATTGGCACTGATGCCGCCGGTACCGCGGCCCTCGGCAACACCGGCGATGGGGTCGAGATCATCACCGACCTCGACCCGGCGACCTCGAATTGGGTTGGCGTGAATTCGGTCTACGGCCCCGCGAATGCGGACCAAGACAACCTCATCTCGGGCAACACCGAGGACGGCGTCGAGATCACCGGCGCGGGCACGACCGGCAACGTGGTGGCGGGCAACCTGATCGGCACCGATGTCACCGGCACCGTCGCCGTCGCCAATGGTGGCAACGGAGTCGAGATCGACACCGGCGCATCGGGCAACCTGATCGGCGGCAGCACGGCCGCGGCGCGTAACATCCTCTCCGGCAACTTTGACTCCGGTGTGGAAATCAACGACGCGAATGACAACCTCGTCGAGGGTAACTACGCCGGCACCGACATCACCGGAACGGTCGCGCTGGCCAACAATCCGACTTCAACCCTGGCGGGTGGCGTTACGGTCGACAACGGCGCGGCCGGCAACACGATCGGCGGACTCACCGCCACGCCAGGCACGGGCGTAGGCAACGTCCTCTCGGGCAACATCTTCGCGGGTGTGCTGCTTTACTACGCAGGTTCCAACAACTTGGTCGCCGGCAACCTGATCGGCACCGACCCGAGCGGCACGGTTGCCCTCGGAAATTACGACCCAAATTTCATCTACGGCGGGTTCGGCGTCTGCCTCCAATTCTCGGCCGATAACATCATCGGTGAGCCGGGGGGGCGTAATGTGATCTCCGCCAATGGCCCTCTTGTCTCCAATAGCGCCAACGTCTCGCTGTATTACTCGTCGGGTACCGTCGTCCAGAGCAACTATATCGGAACCGACATCACCGGGACCGTCGCCCTCTCTCACGGCACCTACTCTGGCATCGGAACGCAGTTTGGTTCCTACACGATTGGCGGTCTGACGTCGACGCCCGGCACGGGACTGGGCAATGTCATCTCGGGCAACGAATTCGGCGTCTTATGCTTCGGCGGTGGTGGGCCCTACTCGATCTCCATCGAAGGGAACATCGTCGGCGCCGATCCGAGCGGTGAGCTTGCCGTGACCAATCGCCAAGATGGCATCGGTCTCCAAGACGTCAGCATGGTCACCATCGGCGGTACCGCGGCCGGCGAAGGCAATCTGATCTCTGGAAACAACAATGCCGGCAGCCCCGGCGGCGTCTACATTTTTGGCGGATCGACGCAAAATGTTGTCGAGGGCAACCTGATCGGTACCGACATCACCGGGCTTAAAGCACTGGTGGACACGGTCGCCACGGAGTACGGCGTACTTATCAACTCCGGCTCATCGGGAAACACGATCGGTGGCACGACGGCTGCGGCGCGAAATGTGATTTCCGGGAACTATGGCTGGGGCGTCGGGATCGACGGGCCGACGACCACGGGTAACGTCGTCGAGGGAAATTACGTCGGAACCAACCTGAACGGGACAGCGAACCTGGGCAACGCGGCCGCGAATCCCCAGAGCATCGGCGTCATCATCTCGAACGCGCCGGGCAATACGATCGGCGGCACCGCCGCTGGCTCGGGCAACGTGATCTCGGGGAACTCCGAATATGGCGTGCAGATCACCGACTACAACTATGTCAACCAAGACCTCGGCTCGAGCGCCACCGGCAACGTCATCGCCGGCAACCGGATCGGTACCAATCGCGACGGGACCGCGGTTCTTGGAAACACCACCGACGGCGTGCTCGTCGGCGCCGGAGCGTCGGGCAACACCATCGGCGGCACGACGCCCGGCGCGGGCAACCTCATCTCCGGCAACGGCAACGGAGTCGAGATCAATGGCGCCGGCTCAAACGAGGTTCAGGGCAACCTGATCGGCACCGACTGGACCGGCACGCTGGCGCTCGGCAATTCCGGCGCAGGGGTTCTGGTCGATGCGGGCTCTTCCGCCAATACGATCGGCGGGCCGGTGGGCGGCTCCCGCAACGTCATCTCGGGCAACGCAGAGGGAGTCGAGATCACTGCTGCGACCGGCACGATCGTCGCGGGGAACTTGATCGGCACCGACATCACCGGCAGCGTCCTCGTGGGCAACCGGTTGGCGGGCGTGTCGATCTCGGGCGCAGTCGGAACCACGATCGGCGGCACGACGGTGCTGGCCCAAAACGTGATTTCGGGAAATGCCGGCGACGGCATCGATGTCGCCGGCGGATCAATGACCACTGTGATCCAGGGCAACTACATCGGCGCGGATCAAACCGGCACTCAGCCGCTTGGCAACCAGGGCATTGGTCTGTCGGTAGACGGCGCGCGGGCGTCACGATCGGCGGGACGGTGCATGGTGCCGGCAACGTGATCTCGGCCAATGTGCAGGCGGGAGTGTCGATCGGCGGCGCCACGAGCACCGGGATCGTCGTCCTGGGCAATTTCGTCGGCACCGACTACACGGGCACCAATGCGCTGGGCAACGCTGCATACGGGATCGCCGTCAGCGATCCGCCGGGCGTCACGATCGGCGGCACTGTGGTCGGGTCCCAGAACATCATCTCGGGCAATACGGGCGCTGGGATCGCGCTCCTCGCCGACGCTGATAACGAGCTGATCGAGGGCAACCTGATCGGCACCGACATCACCGGCTCCAATCCACTGGGCAACGGCACTGGCATCCTGATCGACACGGGCTCGTCGAACAACACGATCGGCGGGACGGCCGCGGGCGCGGGCAATACGATCGCCTACAGCGCCGGCGCCGGCGTTGACGTCGATCCGACGGGCGGCACGGGCAACGAGATCCGGCTCAATGCGATCTTCTCGAACGCCGGGCTGGGAATCGAGGTGGGCAACGGCGTCACCTCGAATGCGCCCGGCGGGCCGCACACCGGCCCCAATGATTTGCAGAACTTCCCGGTCATCACCACGCTCACGAGCGGCGGCGGCACCACGACCGTCGGCGGCACGTTCAACAGCACGCCGAGCACGACGTTCGAGCTCGATTTCTATGCACTTTCGGTGGCCAATCCATCGGGCTACGGCGAGGGCCGGTACATTCTTGGCTCGATGCCCGTCACGACCGACGCCTTGGGGAACGCCAACTTTTCCTTCCCGTTCCCGACGCCCGCGCAGGGAGCCACGTTCGTGTCGGCGACGGCCACCGACCCGAACGGCAACACCTCGGAATTCTCGCACGCCTTCGGCAAGGACACGCCGCCGACGGCGATCATCGGCTTCACGAGCCTCACGGTCGACGAGGGTGTCGCGATCCCGTTTGACGGCAGCGGATCGCTGGATCCCCAGGGCAGCCCGCTCACGTACTCCTGGTCGTTTGGCGACAATGCGACGGCGACGGGCGAATCGGTGGTGCACACGTACCGCGAGGTGAAAACATTCACCGTGACGTTGACTGTGAACGACGGATTCGGCGGGATCAGCACGGCGATGGCGTCGATCACGGTGCAGGACGTGCCGCCGGCGTTCGTGCCGAACTCGTTCCTGCCGCCGCTGGCGTTCTCGGCGGCGACGCCGGGCGACGGCTTTGGCGCTTCGGTGGCTTCGGTCGAAGGCAATGCGGCGATCGGTGCGCCGTTTGACAATGGCCCGACGTCGACCGATCATCCCGGCGCGGTCTTCCTGTGCGACGGCGACTCGAGCGACGACGGCGTTTACACGCAATACAAATACGGCCAGCTCATTTACACCTTTGCCGATCCGAACCCCGAGCCGGGCGACGAATTCGGGGCAGCCATCGCGACAGTCGGCGGCGACTTGCTGATTGGTGCGCCGGGCAGCTCGCTGACCGGGCCGGGCGACGGCGTGGCGTATCTGTTCGACGCCAATCCCACCGACCCCAACTTCGGCGAGCTCATGGCGACCTTCACGCTGCCCGATCCCGATATGACTGGCCTTGCGCACTTCGGCGCCACGGTGGCCGCGGCGGGTACCAATGCCGTGATCGCCGCACCCGGCAAGGATGGCGGCTCGGGCGAGGTCTTCGTGTTCGGGGGCGATCCGACGCAGATCACCTTCGGCAGCCTGCTCCTCGACATTGCCAATCCGGATACGCAGGCGGGCGCCGAGTTCGGCGCGGCTCTGGCGGCGATCGGCAGCGACGTGGTCGTCGGGGCGCCGTCGGCAAACACGAGCGAGCCCGGCGCCGGCATCGTCTACGTGTTCAACGGGACAACCGGGGCGGAGCAAGCCGCGATCGAGAACCCGCACCCGCTGACGTCGACGGGCTTCGGCACGTCGGTCGCGTCGGTGGGTCCCAACGTGCTGATCGGCTCGCCCAGCGACAATGGCGGCGCCGGCGCGGCGTTTCTCTACAGCTATACTCCGCCGATCCCCCCGGCCCCGCCGAGCCCGGGCACCCTGATCGAGACTTTTGTACAACCCGACGGCGGCGGCGGCCATTTTGGTGCGTCAGTCGCGGGCTCGGGCACGACGGCCTTGATCGGCACCACGGCGCGACCCTGGGCGCCGCGGACGCCGGTGCGGCCTACCAGTTCGACGCCAATCCTTCGAGCTCCATATTCGGCCTCCCGATCGCGGCCGTACAAGAGTCGACGCCTGTCACCGGCGACGACTTCGGCAGTGCCGTCGGTTTCCTCGACATCGACGGTGGTCTCTTGATCGGTGCATCGGGCGCTTCTGGCTTGGATCCCTACGGAGCCGAGGCCGCCGACCTCTACCAGGTCGGGGCACCGCTTTCCCTCTCGGCCCAGACGACCTACGCCACGATCGCACCCTACGACTCGGTGGTTGTGAGCGGTACGTTTGAGGTCCCCGGAATCTTCGATACGCTCACCGGCTCGATCAACTGGGGCGACGGCTCGCCGCCGACGTTGATTACGCGGCCCCCCGGCTCTTACGCCTTTTCGGCGCCGCACGACTATGCGAGCGACGCGGCGACCCGCTACGCGATCGGCGTGACCTTGAGCGACTCCCAGCTTGAGACAGCATTCGCCCAGACCGTGGTGACCTTGAGCGACCCGGCCCCTGAGTTCGCCACCCCGGGACTCGTTCTCTCCGCGAGCAGCATCAATGAGAACGGCACCTTGGGCGTCAGCGGCACGATCGTGAGCCCCGGCGGCATCCATACCAACACCGTCTCGATCAACTGGGGCGACGACTCGACCGATACCACGATCGTGCTGGCGCCCGGTGTTTACACGTTTGACACGTCGCACCAGTACTTGAACCAGCCGGCGGGCGTGCCATCGGGCAGTTTCGTGATCGACGCGTCGGTGACCAACGAGGAGTACAAGGTCGGCTTCGCGACGGCCAGCGTCGTCGTGAGCAACGTCGCGCCGCAGTTCACCGCGGCCTGCCTCGCGCTGTCGGAGACGACTGCCACCGAGGGCGACACGATCACCTTGAACGGCCAGTTCACCGATCCGGGCACGCTCGATCCGCACACCGTCACGATCAACTGGGGCGATGGCTCGCAGCCGAGCGTGCTGTACAGCGACCAGGGCCAGGTCGTCGCCTCGACGGCGACGCCGGGCCTTTTCACCTACTCGACCACCCACCGGTACTTGAATAACCCGCCCGGCGAGCCGACCGGGGGTAGCTACCCGATTCAGGTGACGGTCGCCGACGACGTGAGCACGACGTCGGTCGACACGTCGATCGTGGTCAACAACGCGCCGCCGTCGATCCGGATCGAGAGCACCGGCAACGTGGGTTCCAGTACGATCAGCCTGGTCGGCGTCGTGACCGACCCGGGCATCCTCGACACCGAGACAGTGGCCTGGACGCTCACGCAGAATGGGACCGTCATCGCGACGGCGGCCGGCCCGGACTTTTCGTTCACGACTCCCAATCCGGTCGGCGTGCTGGTGACGACCGCGACCGCGACCGACAGCGACGGCGGCGTGGGCACCGACAGTGCGCAGATCGTGCTGATCTTGCAAGGGAATGCCACGGCCACGATTACCACGAGCGCGATCACGATCATGCAGGGGGGCAGCACGGTCGGCAGCACCAGCACGGCCGGGGCCAACGAGATCATCGCACTGGTCTATGGGTCGAGCGACGTGGTCGACGCCAGCAGCTTGCCGGCGACGGTCGCCGTCGAGCTCGACGGTTACGGATCGAGCGAGACGCTTCTGGGCGGCTCGGGCGACGACCTCTTGGTCGCCAACGCGGGCGACAACAGCTTGGCCGGCGGCGCCGGCGACGACACGATCGTCTCCAACCGAGGCGATGACACGCTGGTGGGCGGGCCGGGAAATGACTGGTACCGGATCAATCCGGGAAGCGACCCGTATGTCATCGATTCGCAGGGGCTCAACACGCTCGATTTCTCGATCGCGGCGCTGGCCATCTCGCTCAACCTGGCGGATGAGTCCGGCCAGCCGCAGGTCGTCGATTCCGCCGGCGACGTCGTGACCTTGGACGGCAGTTTCGACCAGTACATCGGCTCGCCCTACGGCGGCGAGGTCACGGCCAACTCCGACAACGACTTGCTCTTCACCGGCTCGGGAACGACGACGGTGATGGGTGGCAGCGGGAACGACTCGATCACCGGTGGCGGCGGCAACGACGTGATCTTCACCGGGTCAGGGACGACGACGGTGATGGGAGGCACAGGCAACGACTCGGTCACCGGTGGCGGCGGCAACGACGTGATCTTCACCGGTTCGGGCACGACGACGGTGATGGGCGGCAGTGGCAACGATTCAGTCACCGGTGGCGGCGGCAACGACGTGATCTTCACCGGTTCGGGCACGACGACGGTGATGGGCGGCAGCGGCAACGATTCAGTGACCGGTGGCGGCGGCAACGACGTGATCTTCACCGGTTCGGGCACGACGACGGTGATGGGAGGGAGCGGTAACGATTCAGTGACCGGCGGCGGCGGCAACGACGTGATCTTCACCGGGTCGGGGACGACGACGGTGATGGGTGGGAGCGGCAACGACTCGATCACCGGCGGCGGCGGCAACGACGTGATCTTCACCGGTTCGGGAACGACCACGGTGATGGGGGGGAGCGGCAACGACTCGGTCACCGGTGGCGGCGGCAACGACGTGATCTTCACCGGTTCGGGGACGACGACGGTGATGGGAGGGAGCGGCAACGACTCGATCACCGGCGGCGGCGGCAACGACGTGATCTTTACCGGGTCGGGGACGACGACGGTGATGGGAGGGAGCGGCAACGACTCGGTCACCGGCGGCGGCGGCAACGACGTGATCTTCACCGGTTCGGGAACGACGACGGTGATGGGCGGGAGCGGCAACGACTCGATCACCGGTGGCGGCGGCAACGACGTGATCTTCACCGGTTCGGGGACGACGACGGTGATGGGTGGGAGCGGCAACGACTCGATCACCGGCGGCGGCGGCAACGACGTGATCTTCACCGGTTCGGGCACGACGACGGTGATGGGCGGGGGCGGCAACGACTCGATCACCGGAGGCGGCGGCAACGACGTGATCTTCACCGGGTCGGGGACGACAACGGTGATGGGCGGGGGCGGCAACGACACAGTCACCGGTGGCGGCGGCAACGACGTGATTTTCACCGGCGACGGCGACTGCTCGGTGCTGGGCGGCTCGGGCAACGACTCGATCATCGGTGGCGCGGGCGATAACACGATCACCGGCGGGGCCGGCAACGACACGATCACGGGCGGCTCGAGGAGCGACTCGATCACAGGCGGGGGGGGGACGACGTCATCCAGGGGGGCCTCGAGTCGGGCACGATTACTGGCGGCACCGGCAACGACACGATCTTTGGCGGCGACGCCAACGACACGATCACCGGCGGCCAAGGCGACGACATCATCGTCGGCGGCAAGGAGAGCGACTCGATCACCGGTGGGTCGGGCAACGACATCCTCTACAGCGGCACGCTCTCGAGCACGATCGAAGGCGGCAGCGGTAGCGACCTGATCTTCGGCAGCGAAGGCAACGACATCATCTACGGCGGCACGGGCAACGACACGATCATCGGCTTCACGGGCAATGACTCGATCCTGGGGGGCTCGGGCAACGACATCATTTACGGCGGCACCGGCCAGAATACGATCGACGGCGGCACGGGCAACAGCACGATCTCCGGCGGCGGCGGCAGCGACGTGCTCACGGCCGGCGGGTTTGATTCGTGGCTCATGTACGACGGCTCGGCCGACATGACGCTCACCGACTCGACCTTCACGCTCTCGGCCGGGGGCTCGACCGAGTCGGTCTCGACGATCAGCGGCTTCCAGCACGCGATTCTGAGCGCCGGCACGGGCAACTTCACGCTCGACGCGTCGGGTTTCTCGGGAACGACGATTCTTCAAGGCGGCACCGGCGACGATACCTTGATCGGCTCGAGCAGCTCCGACACGTTGATCGCCGGCACGGGCGACGACTCGCTGGTCGGAGGGCGTGGTAACGACACGTTCGCCTTCAATGCGAGCTCGGCCGGTAGTGATACCGTCGTCGAGCCGGACGGCAGCAACATCGCCGGGCTCGACTTCTCCACCGCTCCGGACGGCATCTCGATCAACCAGAGCCAGACCGGGTCCCAGACCGTGATCTTGGGCGTCCTCAACCTGACCCTTTCGGACCCGATGGGGATCTCGAACGTCCTGGGCAGCCCCTACGACGACACGATCATCGGCAACGTGCGCGACAACACCTTGCTGGGGGCCGGCGGCGACGACCTGATCGCCGGCCTGGGCGGCAACGACCTGATCGAAGGGGGCATCACGCGCACGATCTTCCTCGACTTCACCACCGACACCGTGGCGGGCGACCACGTTTATACAGACGACGAGCAAAATACCATCCGCATGGATCTCGAGGCCGACTACGCCAAGTTTCCCTACACGTTTACGCTCACGCAGCCGGGGACGGGCCCGTACACCACGATCTATTTCAACGACCCGGCCCTGACCGGCCTGGAGGGGGGCATCGCCAGCTCGATCGATTGGCGCGACCTCGACATCGCCGGCTCGACGACGCTCACGGCGCTCACGTTCGTCGACGGGTACCCGACCGGCGGGCTCGATGTCGTGGCCCCCGATACCGCCGGGGTCAACGTGACCAACTTGCTGGGCTTGGCCGGCGGGCCGCCGGCGACGAGCGCCGACTTCATCGCCCTGTCGGTCACCATCGCGGCCCACGAGCTCGGGCACCTCTCGGGGCTCGAGCACTACGATTCCTTCGGTCCGATCGGCTCGGGGATCTATTCAGGGGTCGACCCCGGCCTCTATAACCCCCCGTATCCGGGGCCAACCGACGCCGACGAGACGATCCGGCACATCATGGCCTCAGGCGGTTCGGTGGGCGAGACCCTCTTCCAGGCGATTGCGAACCCGTTTTTCGGCGAGCGCGAGGCGATCACGCTGGCCTACGGCGAGGACGGATCGCCGACCAACGAGCAGACGGCCCCGCATTACTCGATGGCCGACGCCCAGCCGATTGTGCTTGCGCCCCTGACCGTGCCCGACACCGACCTCGAAGGGGTCAACGCCGACCAGGTCTTCAACGTCACCGCGGCCGACGTCGTCGGCTACCTCGGGCTCGACGCCAGCGGCAATTCCGAGACCGACTATTACTCGTTCACAGCCCAGGCCGGCACGCTGATCAACTTCCAGGTGTTGTCGGAGCTCCTGACGAGTCCCCAGGGCTGGTTCGACACGACGCTGACAGTTTATGACTCAAACGGCAACGTGATTGCCTACAACGACGACTCGTTCCAGGACCTGGATTCGACGATCATCGACCTGACCTTGCCGGAGACGGGCACCTATTACGCGGAGGTGACGGCTTCCGACAAAGCGGGCGAGCCCACCAATCAGACCGGGGCGTACGAGCTGTTCATGTACACGTTTGCGACCGGCGGCGACCCGCCCGCCGGCGACACGATGTATGCCGGCTCCGGCGACGACACGCTGATCGCCGGCGCGGCCGACGACACGATTGCGGCTCAGCCCACCGACACGCTCGAACTGGGCTCGGGCACACCAACTTTCTTGAGCAAGGCGCCTTACCTCGACCTGACCGTGACGGGTGCGCCGACCCAGCCGGTGAACGAGGGCCAGAGCGTCACGCTGACCGGTTCGTTCATCGACCCTGACGATGCCGACACGCAAACCTACGACTGGCACGTCGTCGCGTCGAGCGGTCAGGAGATCCCCGACGGGACCGGCCCCTCATTCACGTTCACGCCGGGCAACGCGGGAACGTACACGGTCACTTACACCGTTTCGGACCAATCCGGCCCGCAGCCGCCCGTCACGGTGGAGTTCACTTCCCTCGCGGTCCCGCCTGTCCTGACGGCTCCCACGACCGCGCAGCAGGCCGTCGCCGGCGTCAGCTCGTCGATCAGTCTCGGGTCGCTTGCGGTCGCGGGCGTCGGGCCGTGGTCGGTCACGGTCAACTGGGGCGACAACCAGTCGTCGACGTTCTCACCCAGCGGCTCAGGGCAGTTGACAGCGGCACACGCCTACCAGACCGGGGGATCGTTTACGATCTCCGAAACGGTTTCGGAATACGACGGCGACACCACGACCGTCACATTCCCCGAGCCTGTCAACGTGCTGGACCGGCCGGTCGCCGTTTCGGGCACCAGTGTCTCTGCCAACCTCGATACGCCCACCGGCAATATCGTCGTCGCAACCTTCACCGACCCCGATGGCGCCGGCCCGGTGGCCGACTACAGCGCCTCGATCAATTGGGGCGACGGCACCCAGCCCACTGCCGGCACGATCAGCTACAACAGCTCGACGGGCATGTTCTCGGTGACGGGCTCGCACACTTATTACGCGGTCGGGACCGACATGGTCTCGGTGACGGTCAGTCACGGCACGGCGCCCCCGCCACGGCGACCAGCACGGCCACGGTCGCACCGGCCCTCACCACGACTTCGCTTGCCCTGTCGACTTCGAGCGCGGTCTACGGCACGAGTGTGACCTTCACGGCGACCGTGTCGAGCCCGGCAACGCCGACGGGCACAGTGACATTCTACGCCGAGACGATCAACTCGTCGGAGTCGATCGGCGCCGGCACGCTCAGCCTGGTGAGCGGGCAGTACGAGGCCACAATCAGCACTCATGGGCTTGCGGTGACTGGCAGCCCGTATTCGATCACCGCTGTTTACGGCGGCGACAGCAACGACGAGGGCAGCGACTCGAACGCGGACAGCCTGGCGGTCACGCCGGCCCCGCTCGTCGTTGCTGCCAATAACGCGAGCAAGGTCTACGGCGCGGCGCTACCCGCGCTTTCGGTGAGCTACTCGGGTTTCGTCAACGGCGACACGTCATCAAGCCTGACGACGCAGCCGACCGTGACAACGACGGCGACGTCCAAGAGCGCGGTGGGCAGTTACACGATCACGGCCGGCGGAGCCGTCGACGCAAACTACACGATCAGCTACGTGACCGGAACGCTGAGCGTCACGCCGGCCGCGCTTGTGATCACGGCCAACAATGCAACAAAGGTGTACGGTGCGGCGTTGCCGTCCCTGAGCGTGAGCTACTCGGGTTTCGTTAACGGCGACACGTCATCGAGCCTAACGACGCAGCCGACCGTGACAACGACGGCGACGTCCAAGAGCGCGGTGGGCAGTTACACGATCACGGCCGGCGGAGCCGTCGACGCAAACTACACGATCAGCTACGTGACCGGAACGCTGAGCGTCACGCCGGCCGCGCTTGTGATCACGGCCAACAATGCAACAAAGGTGTACGGTGCGGCGTTGCCGTCCCTGAGCGTGAGCTACTCGGGTTTCGTCAACGGCGACACGTCATCGAGCCTGACGACGCAGCCGACGGTCTCGACGACGGCGACGTCCAAGAGCGCGGTGGGCAGTTACACGATCACGGCCAGCGGAGCCGTCGACGCAAACTACACGATCAGCTACGTGAGTGGAACGCTGAGCGTCACACCGGCCGCGCTTGTGATCACGGCCAACAATGCAACAAAGGTGTACGGTGCGGCGTTGCCGTCCCTGAGCGTGAGCTACTCGGGTTTCGTCAACGGCGACACGTCATCGAGCCTGACGACGCAGCCGACGGTCTCGACGACGGCGACGTCCAAGAGCGCGGTGGGCAGTTACACGATCACGGCCAGCGGAGCCGTCGACGCAAACTACACAATCAGCTACGTGAGTGGAACGCTGAGCGTCACTCCGGCCCCACTGACCATCACGGCGAAAAACCAGAGCAAGGTTTACGGTCAGGTGAATCCCACGCTGACCGTGAGTTACTCGGGCTTCGTCAACGGCGACACGTCATCAAGCCTGACGACGCAGCCGACCGTGACGACGACGGCGACGACCACCAGTCCGGTCGGCACCTATCAGATCACGGCCAGTGGGGCCGTGGACGCCAATTATACGATCAGCTACGTTGCCGGCACGCTCACGATCAACCAGGATGCCAGCACGACCAGCGTGAATGCCTCGACGACCAGCGGCTCGTTCGGCATGTCGATCACGCTCACGGCGACCGTGACGGCCAACTCCCCTGGCTCGGGTACTCCGACAGGATCGGTCCAGTTCCTCGACACGACGACCGACGACAATCTCGGGACGGTCACCCTTTCCGGCGGCGTCGCGTCGCTTGCCACCTCCAGCCTGCCGCCCGGCTCGCAGACGATTGAGGCCTCGTATTCCGGCAACAGCAATTTCCTTTCAAGCAGCGCGACGACCGGCACGATCACGATCAGTCCGTCAATCATCGTCCTGGCGTCCTCGGCCAGTGGATCGCTCACAATCTCGGGGAACGCGAGCATCAAAGTCAGCGGCGTGGTCTACGTCGATTCGAGCTCGTCGAGTGCGATCTCGGCCAGCGGCAACGCCAGTGTGACCGCATCGGCGATCGACGTGCACGGAGGCGTCCAGAAGAGCGGCAATGCGACATTCAGCCCGACGCCGACCACGGGCGCGGCGGTGCTTTCCGACCCGCTCGCCGCGCTGCCGGCGCCCAGCACCAGCGGACTGACCAACTACGGCTCCGAAAACCTGAGCGGGAACTCGAGCGCAACGATCAAGCCGGGCATTTACTCCAGCATCAGCGTCTCGGGCAACGCCAGCCTGACGCTGTCGGCCGGGCTCTACCTCATCGAGGGAGGCGGTTTCTCGACGAGCGGCAACGCCAGCGTGAGCGGCTCGGGTGTGCTGATCTACAACGCCGGCAGCAATTACCCCAATTCGGGAGGTAGCTTCGGAGCGATCTCCTTGAGCGGCAATGGGTCGACCAGCCTGAGCCCTGCGTCGACCGGCTCGTATGCCGGCATCATGCTGATTCAGCCCGCCGCCAACACCCAGACCCTGAGCTTCAGCGGCAATTCCATGGCGGGCGTCACCGGCGCGATCTACGCCCCCGCGGCGCAGCTCTCGGAGAGCGGCAATGCGCAGTTGAGCGTCACGCTCGACGTTGACACGCTCACGCTCAGCGGCAATGCATCGGCACAGTTCGTCGCGCTGGCCGGGCCCGCAACGACGGTTGGTGCGACCGAGCCCGAGGCACTGCCTGCATCGAGCTCCCGCGCGGCGGCTGCAAGTCTGCAGGCACCCGCTGGGTCAACGCTGCCGACTGCCGGGCAGCCAATTTGGGCATGCATCGGCCCCATACCGCAGGCGATTTCGCCTCAGAACCAGTTGGCTTGGGCGCCCGCGGATTGGGCTCACCGTTCCGATGTGACCGCGACGATCGATCGGGCTCAGGTCGCCACCGACGTGGCCGCGTACGAGAGCGGCCCGCTGGTCGATTCGGTTCTCGACGATCTGGTTTCGGAGTCGATGCCGCCGCGCGGCTTGGACGCAGCAAGCACCGCGATCGCCCCGCGTCGATCCTTGGACTGCGCCGACCGACGTGCGGAGCCTTCAGGGCGAGGGCAGATCAGGCCATCGACAATTCATTCCGGGACCCGCCGGGCCGCTGACGCAGTGGGAAGCACCGCGCCGGTCGGACCCAAAAGCGGCGCGCCTCGTGAATGCCGTGCTGGTTGCTGGGTTCTGCGGCTTTGGCGGCGGCCTTAAGGCCGCCAAGAATCGAGGTGCCGGAAAGCGCTTGGCGAGCCGCCGGTTCCTCTCCTGAGACTGCGCAACCGTGTTGTCCTTCACGGCCCCTTGCCGGCCGGTCGCTTGAAGTCGGCCAAGAGCGCCTGGAACGCCGGATCATTGCGGATCGGCTCGAGATCGGGATCGGTTTCCAGGGTCACGATGTCGCCCCAGCCGCGCTTTTTGCCGGCGCGGAGGCATGCGACGGCTTTGTCGGTGTATTGACGGACCAATGCCGAGTCTGCGGTTGCCGCGCCGGCGGCCAGCGCGAATCCGCACGCGGCCTGGAAATAGATGTTCTCGTCCTTGGGCGGGATAGCCACCAGCGCGTCGGCCCTTATTGCGGCCTCGGCGTGCTGACCGCATCGCGCCAGCGCCAGAATCACGTCGATCTCGTGCGTCTTGAATCTCGGGTCGGTCGCCAGCGCCTGGCGGATCTTGAGGCACTCGCGGTAACCCTTGTCGGCGCCGGCGCGGTCTCCCGCGTGCAAGGCCGCGGTCGCTTCGCAATAGAGGGTCTCGGCGAGCTGGATCTTGGTCTCGACATTGTTGGGGTCGGCCGCCGCCCGCTTTTCGAGCATGTCGAGCGCCTTCCGGAAAACATCGCGGGCTTCCTTCGGCTTGTGGTCATGGATCAAGAGGATCTTCCCGGCGTTGTTGTGCGAGCGCGCCAGGTCGTATATCGGTCGGCCAGAAGCCGGGCGTCTCTGCGGCGTTCTCCTTGCGCACGTTCTCGCAGATCTCGTAAGCCCGTCGCGCTTCGGCGATGTTGCCCATGCGGAGGTTAAGCTCCCCGAGCTTTTCGTAAAGGCCCGCCAGCTCGCGCCGGTACCTGATCGCCTTGCGCGTGTTGGGCGAGAGCGCGTTGCGCAGGTCGAGCTCTTCGAGATAGCGCTTCCGGGCATCCTCCAGATGGCCGAGCATCAGAGTCCGCATCGGAGAGCTGGCCCAGCGTGTTGGCCAGCTCGACCTTATGTGAGTCGTTTTCGGGGTCGTTCGCCAGCATGGCCCGGCAGATGACCTCGGCTTCGTGGAAATACGCCCTGGCTGTGTCGTTGTCGCCCAGATGATGCAGCACGGTGTTGCCGAGCTGGCGGCGTGGCGCGGATCAGCCGCGTTTGCGCAGCGGGGTCGTCCGGGGCGGCCGCGCAGCAGACGATCGGCGATCGCGTTGAGCTCGCGGAGATGCGCCACGCCTTCGTCGATGCGGTTTTGCGACAGGGCAAGTTCGCCCAGGCGCTGCTGGGCCCCGGCCAGCGTGCGCCAGTTCAGTTCTTCGTCCTTCGGGTCCCACTCGACTTCGCGGCGCAGCTCGGTCATGGCCTGGATGGCGGCCTCGAGGCTGATCTTGGCCTTTGCGAGCGTGTCGCCGCGGACGTCCTGGAGCTCGGGGAGATATCGCAGCTTTTCGTCAAGAAGTCCAATCAGGTCGCGCTGGGCTGCCGCGACGGCGCGGTTTTGCTGGTTGGCGGCCCGCGCGGCCGCCACAGCGCGCTTCTGGGCCTCTTCGGCAAGCTTCTGCTTGAGCTCGGCCTCGATCTGTTTATCTTTGGCAGTGGTATTGGCTTTACCGAGTGCGATGTTGGCCGGCCTAGATCCCGGTTCTTGCTGCTGAGCACCACGAGAGAAGCCGCCGTGACAACAGATCACCAGGCCGATCAGTGCCGCGACTCGCTGGTTACGGAGGCACCATCGCCATACCCGCTCGATGCCCGAAATCGCCCGCGCCCGGATCGGCTCACCCGCCTGGAATCGGTGCAGGTCATCGGCGAGGGCGGCCACGTCGGCATAGCGGCGCGCGGGATCTTTTTCCAGGCACTTCAGGCAGATCGTCTCGGCGTCGCGCGGAATCTTGGGCACAAGCTGCGAGGGCGGCACCGGCTCGTTGCTGCCGGACCTGATCGAGCGTGTCCAGCACATTCGTGCCCTGGAAGGGAGGCCGGCCGGTGAGCAATTCGTAGAGGATCGCGCCCAAGGCGTACTGGTCGGCGGCTGGGCCGACGTTCTTCGCTTCGCCCTTGGCCTGCTCGGGCGCCATGTAGCTGGGCGAGCCGAGAATCGATCCGCTCCGGGTCTGGCCCGAGTCGCTTTCCAGCCGTTTTGCCAGCCCGAAGTCGCTGATCTTGAGGGTGCCGTCGGCGGCGAGCAAGCACGTTGGCCGGCTTGAGGTCGCGGTGGATGATCGCCGTGCTGGTGGGCGACGTGCATCGCCCGGGCCAGGACCTCGGTGATCCTGGTCGCCTCGCCGACCGGCTGCGGCTTGCCGGCGATCTTCCGCGCCAGGCTGCCGCCGGCCAGGTACTCGAGCGAGAAGTAGGGCAAGCCATTGTGCTCGCCGATCTCGAAAATCCGCACGATGTTGGGGTGCTCGATCGCGGCGACCGCCTGGGCCTCGGCTTCGAACCGGGCGAGGTCTTCAGGCTGGCGCTGCCGCCGCGGAGGATCATCTTCAAGGCGACGAACCGGTCGAGCCGCATCTGCCGCGCCTTGTAAACGATTCCCATTCCCCCGACGCCCAGCACCTCGAGGATCTCGTAGCCGGGAACCTGCGGCGGTCGATCCACCCGCTCTGTCAGTCCCGGCGGCAAGGTGCTCCCGGCGTCTGTCGAACTGCGGGTCGAGGGAGAACGACGCGGTGCCGTCGTCAGGGCCGCTCGCGGGCGCCTGGGCGGTCGTGGCCCCTGGACCGGGCGCCTCGGTGTCGTGCGCGGAGCCCCCGCCGGCGCGAGCCTCGGCGTCGCCGCCTTGCGGCGATCGCGCAGCCGGGCCAGGTGCGTCGCCGCCGGTCGCCTCGTGTGTCACTGGTGGTGCGGGAAAATCTTGGGTCTCCGCGCCCGTGCCCCGGTCAGGCCCCGGCACGGTCGCGTGCGCGTTACCGTCGTCTCGATCGGTCGGCCACACGGCGGTGACCACCCTCGCCGCGGCATCCGGCGCCGTGCGCTCTTCTCTTCCCTCCAGCTCGGTCGACCGGGCGCCCGGCGGTCGATCCCCTCCATTTAGAGGCTCTTGGGGTTCGTTCATCGCTAGAGATTCTCGCGCCGAGGAGTTTGACCGACGCTTCGACATTGAAGTCACGCACGATCATACCCTCCTCGCAGCCGCAGGGCCAGCAGCCCCGCGCCAGCCCGAGTCGGCGCTCGGCCCCGCAAGACCCGACGCGGGCGATCGTTGCTGGTCACGGGCGTTTGTCGGCCGGCTGCTTGAACTCGGCGATCAGGGCCTGGAATGCGGTCTCTTTGCGAATCGGTGCCAGGTCGGGGTCGGTTTCGAGGCTTGCGACGTCGGACCAACCACCTTTCTTGCCTTCGCGCAGGCAATCCAGGGCTTTGTCGCTGTACCGGCAGGTCATGGCAGCGTCGCTGGCCACCGCCCCTGCGGCGAGGGCGTATCCGCAGGCGGCGAAAAAGTAGAGCTGTCCATCTTTGGCCGGTCCTTTAATCAACATTTCGGCGATCCGGGCGGCCTCGGCGTGTTCGCCGCACCGCGCCAAAGCGAGCATGAGGTCGATCTGCGACATCTTGGCCTTGGGCTCACGCGCCAGCTCCTTGCGGATCTCGAGGCAGCGGCGATAACCCTCGGCCGCACCTTTGGCGTCGCCCGAATGAAGAGCGGTGGTCGCTTCGTAATAAAGCGTCTCGGCGAGCACCTTCTTGGTCTCGAAATTCGCGGGGTCGACCTTGGCGCGGTCTTCAATCAACTTCAGGGCCTTGCGATGGAGTGCGCGGGCAGCAGCCGCGTCCGTTCCGTTGGGAAAGTACAGGAACGCCTCGTTGTTGAACGAGAGGGCGCGGTCATGGACGGCGGGCCACATGTCGGGCCGTTCGGCAAGAACTTGGTCGCGAATGGCGGCACATCGCTCGTAATACTGCCGGCCTTCATCAATCTTGTTCATCCGCAGCGAAAGCTCCGCGAGCTTCTGATAAAGGCCCGCCAGCTCCCTGGCGCCTTGACGCTGTTGCGCAAGCCCTGTGAGAACGACGCGCGAACGTCCACTTCGCGATCATAGATCGCGCGGGCCTTGTCGAGATGGCCCAGCGCCAGCTCAACCATTGCAAGGTAGCCCAGCGAGTTCGCCAGATCGCGCTTGAATTGCTCGCCTGCGGCGTCTTTTTCCAGGCATTGTTCGTTGATCTTGATCGCCTCGTCGAAGTATTTCTCGGCCCGCGCCGAGTCGCCCAGGTATTGATGGGCGATCTGGCCCAGTTGACGCTTGCTCCGGGCTTTGCGGAACCGGGCCATCAAGTCGTCCGGAGCTGCAGCCCCCAGCCGCTCAACGATCTCGTCCACGCGCAGGTACTGCTTCATCGCCTCTTCAGCTCTGTTGAGCGCGAGGTTCTGGTTGCCGAGCGCCTGGTATGAATTGGCAAGAGATCGCGAGTTGTTCTGTTCGTCACTCGGATCCCCTTGCACCTCCTGCAACAGTTCGGTCATCGAGCGGGCCGCCTCGTCGATCCTTTGCGTCGCCTTGTCGAGCGCCTCCGCGCGAACGCTTTGAAGCTCGGGGACGCGTCCCAGCTTGGCCGCGTAGAACTCGATCATCTCGCGCTGGGCGTCCACGACACTGCGGTTCTGCTGGTTGGCCGCCCGCGCCGCGGCCACGGTGCGCTTTTGTGCTTCTTCGGCAAGCTTCTGCTTGCGCTCGGCCTCCTGCCGTTTGTCTTCGGCCATGGTTTTGGCTTTACCGAGCTCCACGTTTTGCCGTCGGACCACGACCAGCGACACCAGCGAGACGGCCGTGACCGCTACTGCCAGGAAAGCAACTGCGGCCGTCAGTGCGGCCAGTCGCTGGTTGCGCAGACACCAACGCCATAGACGTTCCACGTCGGATATCGCCCTGCGCGGATCGGCACGCCCGCCCGGAAGCGGCGCAGATCTTCGGCCACGGCGGCCACGTCGGCATAGCGCCGCGCGGGATCTTTTTCGAGGCACTTCAGGCAGATCGTCTCGGCGTCGCGCGGAATCTTGGGCACAAGCTGTGAGGGCGGCACCGGCTCGTTGCTGCGGACCTGATCGAGCGTGTCCAGGACATTCGTGCCCTGGAAGGGAGGCCGGCCGGTAAGCAATTCGTAGAAGATCACGCCCAAGGCGTACTGGTCGGCCGGTGGGCCGACGTTCTTCGCTTCACCCTTGGCCTGTTCGGGCGCCATGTAACTGGGCGAGCCGAGAATCGATCCGCTCCGGGTCTGGCCCGAATCGCTTTCCAGCCGTTTTGCCAGCCCGAAGTCGCTGATCTTGAGGGTGCCGTCGGCGGCGAGCAGCACGTTGGCCGGCTTGAGGTCACGGTGGATGATCCCGTGCTGGTGGGCGACGTGCATCGCCCTGGCCAGGACCTCGGTCATCCGGGTCGCCTCGCCGACCGGCTGCGGCTTGCCGGCGATCTTCCGCGCCAGGCTGCCGCCGGCCAAGTACTCGAGCGAGAAGTAGGGCAGGCCACCGTGCTCGCCGATCTCGAAAATCTGCACTATGTTGGGGTGCTCGATCGCGGCCACCGCGCGGGCCTCGGCTTCGAACCGCGCGATGTCTTCAGGCTGGCGCTGCCGCCGCGGAGGATCATCTTCAAGGCGACGAACCGGTCGAGCCGTATCTGCCGCGCCTTGTAAACAATTCCCATTCCCCCGATGCCCAGCACCTCGAGGTTTTCGTAGCCGGGAACCTGCGGCGGTCGATCCACCCGCTCTGTCAGTCCCGGCGGCAAAGTACTCGCCGGGTCTTCGAACTGCGGGTCGAGGGAGAAGGATGCGGTGCCGTCATCAGGGCCGCTCGCCGGCGCCTGGGCGGTCGTGGCCCCTGGACCGGGCGCCTCGGTGTCGCGCGCGGAGCCCCCGCCGCGTGCGCTGGGTGTCGCTGTCCACCGGTGAGCTCGCGGCCGGGCAGGGGGCGCCGGTCGCCTCATGTGTCGCCGGCGGTGCGGGAAAATCTTGGGTCTCCGCGCCCGTGCCCCGGTCAGGCCCCGGCGCGGTCGCGTGCTCGTTACCGTCGTCTCGATCGGTCGGCCACACGGCGGCGACCGCCCTCGCCGCGGCGTCCGGGGCCCCGCGCCTTCCTCTTCCCTCCGCCTCGGTCGACCTGGCGCCCGGCGGTCGATCCCCACCATTTACAGGCTCTTGGGGTTCGTTCATCGGTAGAGACTCTCGCGCGGAGGAGTTTGACCGACGCTTCGACCTTGAAGTCACGCACGATCATACCCTCGTCACAGCGGCAGGGCTAGAAGCCCCGCGGCAGACCGGGTTGGCGATCGGCCCCGCAACACCCGACGCCGGCATGCGCAAGGAGCCGCGATGCTCGCCGCTTTTTTGCGTTGTTCGTTTCTTGTACTAGTCCTTGGTTGGAGGCTTAGCGGCCGACCGGGAAACCACACGCGAGGGCGATGTCGGGAGAGAGACCCATGATGGTAGACAGTTGTGCCAAGCGTTCAAGTTTCCGGTTCTCCGCGAGGATGGCTCGCCCGACTCGTCGAACTTCCCGGCACGCAAGCCGGCACGGCGTTGAAGTGCTGGAAAGCCGCCAACTTCTGGCGACATTTACAGTGACGAGCCTCAATGCTTCCGGACCAGGCTCGCTCCGCCAGGCGATCATCGATTCCAACAATCAGCCCGGCCCCTACTCGATCGACTTCGACGTCGCCGGCACGATCAAGGTCGGGCGGACTTCGCTCCCTGTAATCAAACGCACCGTCACCATCGACGGCTCGACCGCCCCGTCGTTCGCGGGCTCACCGGTCGTGACCGTGGATTTTCAGGGAACGAGGGGTTTCCTCTTTGCAAAAGGCGCCGATGGATCGACGCTGGCGTCACTTGCCGTCGTACGGGCCGCCAGCGCGGGCGTCACGCTTGACGCCTCCCACATCACCATTCAAGGCAACTACATCGGCCTCGCTGCCGATGGAACCACAGTTGCCGGCAACCGTGGCGACGGCGTGCGGATCAATGCCTCGTCCCACGGCGATCTGATCGGCCAGTCCAACCCGGTTTCAAGCATCAACTATTACAACGCAGATAGCGTATCCATTCAGCCGGTCACGGGCTGGCAGGGCATTCGCGGCTCGGAGACGAGCGGCCAGTACTTGATCACCGGCACGTCGGGCGACAACGGCCTCCTGTACGAGGGGCCGATCTCCGGCGCCGGCGGCTCGAGTTACCTGGTCGAATACCGCGGCGCGGCGACCACCAGCGTGTACGGGCCCGACGATCTCGGCAACGGAAGCATCCGCTTGGTCGGCAGCTACAAGCTGGCTGATGCCTCGAGCCAGGCGGTGGTCGTCAACGGTTTCGTCTTTCAAGGGACGACCGCCGATCTGCCTTCCGGCGGGTCTTTTCAGACGGTCGATTACCCCGCGCAGCGTTTAACTTCGTCCACAGCACGATGGGTAACCTCGCCGTGGGCAACGCCGACGGTCCGGAAGCCAACCTGCCTCTGGGCACCGGCCATGCTTTCCTTTACGACGTCGCAACCAGCTCGTTCCTGCCCGACATCGTTTATCCGGGCTCTTTGTCCACGACAGCGTATGGCATCTGGTATAACGGCGGCACGAGCTACACGATTTGCGGCGGCTATTCCAACCCCGGCGACCCGGGCGGGGCAATCGCCCACGGCTATCTGGTCGACTACGACTCGGCGACCGGCGTATTTTCAGACTGGGCGTCGTTCGACTATCCCACCGGCCCCCTTGGACAGGAGTTCCTCACCCATTTTCAGGGCATCAGCAGTACCGAGAACGGGGTCTACACGCTCAGCGCCGACTCGGGCCTGCTCGGATCGAGCAATGTCGTTCAAGCCTCGCTCGTGAGCGTGCGGCGCAATCCCGACGGCTCATTCGGTCCCGCCGTCTGGGCCAACCTTGAATTACCCCGGGGTTACCGGCGCGATGTACGCCGATTCGGTCGCGGGCAACCAGGTCGTCGGCATCGTGATCGGCACGACCGGCGAGTTTTCCTACCAGGCGACGGTCAATACCGCCTTCCAGTTGTCCAACGTGATCAGTGGGAACGGGGGCAATGGCATCGGAATCTACGGGGCCGATGCGAATGTCATCGCGATGAATAATATCGGCACCGATCAAAGCGGCACGCTGAATCGCGGCAATGGCAAGAGTGGCATCCTCGTCACCGATGGCGCCAAGGGGAACGTCATCGGTGGGCAGGCGACAGGCGGCAATGACCCCACGGCCAACGTGTTTGTCCGCCCGCCGCAGGGCAACCTGATCTCGGGCAATCGTGGCAACGGCGTGCTGATCAATGACCGCGCCACCCAGACGCTCTTGAGCGGCAATTTCGTCGGCACGTCGGCCTCGGGCGACTCGGCTCTGGGCAATCGCTCCGACGGCGTCGCCGATCGTGCGCGCCAGAGGCAACGAACTGATCGGCTGCACCTTCCAGCAGGACCCGTTCGTGTTTTACAACGTCATCAGCGGCAACGGCGGCAACGGCCTGCGAATCACCGATTCCGATAACACGACCGTGCAAGCCAACTTCATGGGCGTCGGGGCCGACAACGCCACAATCGTCGCCAATCATGCCGACGGGCTCCTGATTTCAGGGTCGTCGAAGAATACGCAGGTCGGCGGCGTGATCCCGCTGGGCAACGTGATTTCCGGCAACGACCAAAACGGCATCGACGTGCAAGACAAGGCCAGCGGATTCACGTCGTTCAACACCTTCGCCGGCATCTTCGCCTTCGCGGGCGCGGCCCCCAACAAGCGCAATGGGATCTTGATCACATCGAGTGGCGGCAAAAACCTGGTGCGAACCTGTATCGTCTCGGGCAACCTCGGTAACGGCATCGAGCTTGGCGGCAATGCCACCGGCGTGCAAGTGACCGACACCGCGGTCGGCACGAACTCGTCAATTCAGTGTGCCATTCCGAACGAAGGCAATGGCATCGTGATTTCGGGCCACGCGCACGACAACGCCATCGGCGGTTTTCAGCCTTCGGTGGAACCTCAGGTGACGATCTCGGCAAATGGCGGCTACGGAATTGAGATCGTCGGCTCTGCCCACGACAACCTCGTGTTTCACACCGACATCGGCACCAACGCCGAAGGCGGAGGCATGCTGGGCAACGGGCTCGGGGGAATTGACCTCGGCCCCGGCACTTCCTCGACCACGATCGGCGGTGCGTCTGCCGACTTCCAAAACTTGATCGCCAACAGCGGCGGATCTGGAATCACGATCCGGTCGTCAAGCGCCAACGCCGTGTTGCAGAATCAAATCCAGAACAATTCCCAGGCCGGGGTCATGGTCATCGAGGGCCGAAACAACCGGATCGGGTCGGCGAGCGCGGGCAACGCGATCACAGGCAACGGCGAGTATGGCCTGTTCGTCACGGGAGTCGTGAAGGGCACACAGGTTCTCGGCAATGCGATCCGCCAGAGCGCTGGCGACGGCGTGATGCTCTATAGTGCCCAGAACCTGACAGTCGGCGGCAGCATTTCTGCAGCAGGCAACGGCATTGTCGCTAATCAGGGCTATGGACTTGAGGCGCTAGGAGCTTGCTCGGGCTCGGTCGTGCAGGGAAACGTCATCGTGGCGAACGCCCAGGGGAACGTCAATTTGACCAAGTCGCGCGGATTACGTACATTCCGGCCGATGTCTGACCGAGCAGACCCGCTCTAAGAAACCCTGCATGCCGTCTGCCGGGCGCGATCGGACGCATCGGACGGATCGGACCGATCGGACGATCAGACAGATCAGATGCGGCGGCCGGGGCGGTTCTTCGGGCTAGAAGCCCCGACCCCAGGCCCGGGCAGTTGTGCGGCCAACGCTCAGTTGCATCGTTTATCACGTGGCTCGTCGGAAGACACGAGGATCGGCGTCGAGGGGGCTTGGCCCCTCGATGAGCAGTTGCGCGAAGTGCTCGTGAGCAGGGTTGATCAAAAAGTTGCGCTCGTGGGGGATGACGGCGCTCGGCACGCGCAGCAGGCCCGACGAGCCACGGCGAACCCAGGCGTCGCCCAGCGAATGGACCGCGGGCGGTGCCGGATACTCGCGCCAGTTGAAAGGTAGCAGAGACGGGCCCAAGTCCTCGACCATCCCCTCGGTGTACTCCACGGTAAAAACCACATAGGCGGCGAGCGGGACGGTCGACTGAAGGTGAACCAACACCTCCAGGACCGCCAGCGAGAGCGTCTCGGCCACGAACACGACCGGATTCCCGGGGCTCGTCCAGCGGCTCCCGTACAGCCGAGAGCCTTCGCCGTCGAACGCGTGACCGGCAAATTTGCTCTTGACGATCCTCCAAGCTCGGGGCATCAGGACGGGATTCCGTATTCCAGTCGGCCGATCAAGTTTTCAACCTCCCGCGCCCCAATCTCGGTGGCCGCGTAGTCCCACGGGCTCGAGCCGCCGAGCGCCGGCTGCGGACTGGTCAGCCATCGCCGCGCGGCTTCCTCATTTCCTTCGAACAGGCCGACCGCCTGCGAGAAAATGCGGGCCGCGCGGACCAGTCGATCCGACTCATCCGGATGAAGCCGACCCGCTTCTTTGCGCCGTGCCAGCGTCCGCGACGTGATTTGCACGAAATGGCTCGCCGCTTCCTTCGTGAGACCGGTGCTCTCGAGGAACCGGTCCCACGAACTGTAGGATAGCCCCTCCCGAACCTCTTCGAGGAGGCCCGCTGTGTCAGTCGTTTGGATGCCGAGCAGACGGACATAAGAATGTCCTGTCTGACGGCCCGCGCCTCCGTCGTGCGCCGGTTGCCCCGACCGTCTGGAGCCACGACGGGGCTTGGCGATGTCGGTCTTGGACATGATCGTGCATCCTCGGGCTACCTCATGCCATTTGGCATCATTGTATCGGCCATTTGGCGGCGATCAATGGCTCATCGGCTGCCTTAATCGATTTTCGCGCCTACAGCGACCTCCGATAGAGCCAGTCGATCAGAAACAGATGGCGGCTCACAGCGCCAGGTAGATCTTGTGCTTCTCGAGATAGCGATTGAACAGGCAGCAAATCGCGAAGTACAGCCCGAACCCCAGCGCGACATACCAGCCGGGCGCATCGCGCGGCACGTAGGGCTTGATGGCTCCGGCCACGATCGGATGAATGATGTAGGCCGCCAGCGCGTTCTGGCCGAAGATGCGAAATACCGCCAGCTCCACACCGAGCCGATCGCAAAAGACCACGAACAGCGCGTAGACCGCCAGCGAGAAGCCGGCGGCGAACGTGAGGTAGCTGACGCTGCCGGTGCGCTGGCTCATGGTCCAGAGGTGACGACCGCGTCAGGTGCCGCCGGCGGGACAAATGGCGGCGCCGCCAGGCGGCCCACCAGGCAGGAAAGTCGCATAGCCGGCGACCATCGAGCAGCGACCGACCAGCCGCCGAGCTTGCCGATCGGGCTTCTCTCATCGCGGCCCGCGGCGACCGCATCGTAGGCGAGCGAGCCGACCAGCGTCGGGATGGTCTAGCTCAAGAAGCCGAGCGGCCCGCCGTCGATCACCGGCGTGTTCCACGCCCAGTCGAGGTAGAACCACGACGAGAGCCAGAGGTGCAGCGCCGCCGAGGCGATCATGAAGAGCGACCCGGGCCAGCGCGCCGGCCGCGATCACGGGCAAGATCCAGACCGACGTGATCGCGATGTGGACCAGCGTCTGAAACAGCTCGCGCCGAAAGGCCCGGGCCAAGAAGCCGTGACGTCCCAGCTTCTGGAGCTCGTCCCACGTCTCGACGCTGCCGTCCAGATGGTAGAGGACGAAGCCGATCAGGAACAAGCCCGACGTTGCGCCTGAGCACCGCCGCGACGGCCGGCCGAGTAGCCGCCGGCTGGCCAGCCGGCGCAAGAACGTCAGGCGATAGGCGAAGCCGACCGCGAAGAAGAACTGCGGCATGATCGTGTCGGCGTAGCTGCAATACGTGTTGTGGTGCTGAGAGCACCGCCGGCACCGCCTGGTAGCCGCTCAGGAAGTTGACCAGCAGCATGCCGGCGACGGTGTAGCCGCGAAACTGGTCGAGCGAGACGATTCGCCCGCCTGCCTCGGTCGTGAGGCTCGGTCGCGGCTCGGTCGCATTCAGATTCCCGCGCGAGGGTCGGCACGACCGACCGCAGATAGCCCAGCGAGCTGGCCAGCCAGTCGAGGTCGCGGTCTGGCCCAGGGAATGGCCTCGACCGCCTCGGGCCGGGCCAGCGAGCCGTCGGCGTAGCGGCTTCTCGCACAGCGCGGCCAAGCGGACGACGGCCGCCAGCGACTCGGGCCGAAGGCCGGGGAAGAAGGCCAGCCACTTGCGATCGTAGATCGGCAGGTCGTACGTCCGCGGGTGGAGCTCGATCGACAGCGCAATCGCCGGGTTGGCGTGGATCACGTCGGCCAGGATGTCGGGCAACGGCACGATCCCCGAGCCGACCGGCCGCGCCTGCCAGCAGAGCCCGCGCGGGCGTGAATGCCAGCACCGCGTCCTTGACGTGCGTCGCAACCACGCGCGGGGCCAGCCGCCGGGCGGTCTCGACCGGATCGTCCAGCCTCATCACCAGGTTGCCGGTGTCGAGCGTCACCCCGGCGATCTCGGGGTCGAGCTCGCCCAGGATCGAGCAGAGCTCGTCGCCGGTCAAGTCGGCGTGCGTCTCGATCGCGAGCTTGATTCCCAGCTCCTTGAGCCGGCCGGTCGAGCCGCCGGATCACGTCGATCGTGGCCGCGATCTGATCGCTCCAGCGGGTGTCGGTGCGAAACCGGTCGTGACGGTCGCCGACGTAAACGCGGGCGTGACGGCAGCCCAGGCGGGCGAGCGCCTCGACGTGCGGCACCAGCTCTCGGGCGCGCTCGGCCGGATCGACCGCTCGGCCCAGCTCGCGCGCCCGGCGCACCGGGTTGGGCGACGGCAGCCCGACCTCGAGATACAGCCCCATCGCCTCGACCCAGCGGCGAAACTCGGTCAGCTTGCCGGCATCAAGCCCCTGGTCGATCTGCGCCGGCTCGAGAAACTGAACGCCGTCAAACTGATGATCGTGGGCAAACTCCATCGTCTGCCGTGCCGACCAGCCTCGCTGCTGCGATCGTGTAATGGTCAAACCCGATCCGTACCCCCATGATTCACCAGATCCTCCCGCGTTATTCACGTTCGCTTGATTTTATCAGCGACTGTCAACGCAAGTCGTCGATCCACTTTCTCGAGGGTTTATTTTGGCGACAGCCGCGTGGCACAACCCCTCGCAGCACTCGCGGCCGTCTTCACTGCGGAAGCCGGGCAACCACGGAAGAGTTTGACAGGCGACGGTCACCAACGCAACCCGCGCCTTGGTGAACGCGGCCGGGTTGCCCCACGGTCGTGGCGGGCGGCTGACGGCAGCCTCGCACGGTCGCGCCGCGGGCCGCCGGACACGACCGCCCCCCGTATTCGATTACAGTCGTCATGGAGAAATCGGGAAGAAATTCGAAAAAAAAAGGGCTAAGAGGGGGTTGACGCGCACGCGGGATCATCGTAACTTGGCGAACGTCTTCGGAACGTGATTCAATGATGGTCGCATGAATGATCGTTGTGTGTTCCGAGTTCATGTAAACTCGTCCATTCGTTGTACGCTCGTCTGCGGGTCATGAGTTCTCCGTGATCCGTTCCTTCTGTCTCGAAAGCAAAGGCTCGATTCCAGGCGGCACGGATGCGCGCGTCTGGTTCGACCTTATCAGCGCGAGGCCCGGTCGTGGTATGCGCCATGACCGGTATCCTCCGTCATTGGCCTCACGGTCCGCGTTTCGATTCGGCACGGATGCCGCAATCGACGCGGACCGCGATTGGCCAAACTTAGCGATTATTCCTCATTGGTAATCGCGGTGATCCGGCGATGAATTCTGGTGAGGTGCGAAAGGCGCCGCACTCGCTTGCGGTGTTTCGCACCGGAACCCTCGCTGGCGCTTCGGGCTAGTATCAAAACATCACGGATGCGTCGCTGTGCCGCGCGTCACGGCTCGATATTGGGCATGGGGCGATCGCGATAGGGGGCTTCCGCGACGTCGCGAAGGAACTCCCCGTCTGGGACAGCCTGGCGGGAGAAGAATGGATTGGAGGCCGGCGCGCTTGGCGGCTTATCGGGGATCGGCGCGGGGGGCAGAGTTCCCAGGCGAATTCCGGTTCTTTCCAGCAGGGATTTCGCGAGGACTTGATCGCCGAACCAGCCGATTCGGCAACTGACCCGCGTCTTGGTCTGGTGCGGTCGAAGCGTGACCTGGACGATTCGGTTGTCAGCGGTCTTGGCGTCGATGCGATAGACGGCCCCGTCGCGCTCGCGCTTGATCGACGTCATTTGCAGGTCGCCCATGGCTTCGACCATCGCGTCGCCCACCGGCCCGGCCGCCAGCGAGAAATCTTGCACGGCACGCCCGGCGCTGTAGGAGGACTCGAGGTTTCCCTCGGTCTTGACCTGGGGTGCGACGGTGGCGCAGCCGCTTGTCACGAGCCCGCCAGCCAAGATCGCCACGGCCATCAAGCGCACGCGCATCGCCGGCCTCGCATCCAAACTCCGTGTCGGCAGCCGGCGCGAGCGACACGGGCTCCGCGCACGGCCCGCGAAACGTATCGCAGCGCAGAAATCCCGTCAAGGCCGCGCGTTACAACCAACCGCGCGTTTGATCACGCTGTTGTCCGATCCGTCCGATCCGTCCGATCCGGCGAATCGCTTTCGAGACGCAACCGTTCGAAGCCGCCCCTCAGCCCCCAGCCATCTCGAGGAGCTTGTTGACGGTGTTCCAGTTCCTCGTCGTGGCTTTGACCGCGAGCACCTTCTCGATCACCTTGGTCGTCAATTTGACGTCTGCGAAGCCATTGGGGCAGTGGCCGTAGATCTCGGTCCGCACGACCTGAAAGCGATCGGGCTTGGTATCGATGGCGCTCAGTGTCTTGACGGCTTGCTTGGCGGGCGTGCCCGAGAGAAATGTCACATGCAGCCGCTTGACGTCGATGTCTGGTTCCTTGAGATAGGGATTCGCACTGATGATCCGGCGCATTTCGGTCGGAGTTCGCAAGATCACGCACATCGGCAGTCGCGTCTCGCCCGCAAATCGTTGCTCGATAGCGGGCAGCCAGCTCGCCGGCTTTCCTTCGCTCTCAAAGACCACATTGCCACTTTGAACATAAGTGCGGACATCGCTGAAACCCAGCTCCGACCAGATCGCGCGGACTCGATCCATCTTGAGGAGGTTTCCGCCGACGTTGACGGCGCGGAGCAGAGCGATGTAGGCAGGCATGTGCGGCTCGTTGAAAAGCACCCCGGTTTGCGACGAGGCAATCGGCGTGAGGTCGTCTCGCAGCGCCAAGGGCACGCTGCGTTCGGATTGTGATGAGACCTTCCCGCCGGTCGCCGACTGACGACGTTGCGTTCCATATTATCCCGACCTGTCCCGAGCCCAGTCGAGGGAAGCACCAGCGAGGGAGCATCGAAAAGGCAACGATCCAATCGCCAGAGCGGGGTTAAGAAGATTATGAAGTTCACATCCGGTGCGTCACTTGCGTCACTTGCGTCACCTTTTCGGTGTAACGCATTGTACGACAAGCAGCTATGATGTTGGAGCTCAGCGCCGACCTTGGGGCCGTTTGCGTCACTTGCGTCATTTTGCGTCACCGACGGCGTGGCGGCCTTGCGGATTACACCGATTTCGCGCGGTCGGCCGCAGTTTCGGGGCTCACTCAAATAGGGCTTTCCTCCCGCGACCTCGCGATCGTGATGAATCGCGTGGTCATCGAGCGTGACACTTTACAGCAGATCCCTGCAACGCGCAGTTGCGCGGCCATGCGCCGCAGCATGACCGAGAGCGCCCGTGGTGACTTCGGCCAGTCGGTGGCCGCGGAGGCGTGGTTCAGTCTGAATTGGGCCAGGTTGGACTTGGCCGCGGATCTGTGCCACTTTACCGCCGGGCTGGAGCGTGACATTTCGCGGGTTTGCGGCCCTATCATCTATGAAGAGGCCGAACGGCGTTCTCGCGCTGCCGAGATCAGTCTACGAAGGATCCTTCGAGAGATGACTCAGCCAGACAAGGCGGTGGACAAACGCGGGAGCCCGGGCGCTCATGGGCCGGAAACGGTGCACCCTGCGCGTGGGCCGGGCGCCGAGCTGGCCGCGATTCTCGACGGGTACCTGGCCGCGCTCCAGGCCGGCCAGGCACCAGACCGGCGGCAACTGCTGGACGCGCATCCTGAGCTGGCCGCTGAGCTTGAGGCCTGTCTGGCCGGGATCGACTTCATCCAGCGAGCGACCGGCCCGGCGGCCCTTGGGCCTGCGTCCCTGGGCGAGTTCCGCATCATCCGTGAGGTCGGCCGCGGCGGCATGGGCGTTGTCTATGAGGCCGAGCAGACGTCGCTCCAACGCAAAGTGGCGCTCAAGGTGCTGCGGTTCGCGGCCGTGGCCGACGAGGAGGCGATGAAGCGCTTCCGCCGCGAAGCCGAGACCGTCGCGCGGCTGCACCATACCAACATCGTGCCGATCTTCGCCGTCGGCTGCGACCGCGACGTGCACTACTACGCGATGCAGTTCATCGAGGGCCGCAGCCTGGCGCAGGTCCTGGCTGAGGCCCAGGAGCGGCACAAGCCGCTGGCGATCGCTGAGATCGTCACCTGGGGGCTCCAGGCCGCCGAGGCGCTGGTGCACGCCCATCAGCGCGGGGTGATCCACCGCGACATCAAGCCGTCAAACCTTCTGCTCGACCCAGAGGGAGTCGTCTGGCTTACCGACTTTGGCCTTGCGAAGCGGGAGGACGAGGCGACGCTCACCGTGCGCGGTGCCCTCATGGGGACGCCTCGATACATGAGCCCGGAGCAGGCCGAATCGCTCGAACGCCCGGTCGATCAACGCAGCGATCTCTACAGCCTCGGCGCCTCGCTCTACGAGCTGGCCACCGGGCGCCCGGTGTTTGATTCGCCCACGCCGCAGGGAGTGATCCGGCAGATCATCAGCGACGAGCCGGCCCGGCCCAGACATCTCCGCCCGGGTCTGCCGCGCAACGTGGAGACGGTCATCCTCAAGTGCCTCGCGAAAGATCCGAGAGAGCGCTACCAGACAGCCCGCGAGCTGGCTGGAGACCTGGCGCCGTTCTGGAGGGCCGGCCGATCCTGGCCCGGCGCGCGCTCGTGCGCGAGCGGGTGGTGCGCTTCGTCCGCAAGCAGCGCAAGGCGCTCTCCGGCGCCGCCATCGCCACGGCGGCGACGGTGCTCGTGCTGCTGGGTGGAATCGCGGCCTGGCGCACCTACAGCGAGTGGCGGCTCGGGCGCATCGTCTTGAGTACGCCCGGCCAGCCCCTGGCCGCCGAGCTACTCTCCGAATCGGGGGATGCGTCAGTCGGCGAGCCGTTCGATATCGGCACGCGCACCGTCCTTGCGGTGCCGGATGGCGATTATCGGCTGCGTGTCACGGGCGTGGGCCTGCTCGGTCAAACGTACCGGGTCGCGGTCAACCGCGGCGAGACCCGCACCCACTCCCTCGCGCTCGACGAGGGCCGCCTACTGGGAAACGAGACCATTCCGTACGCCATTGTCAGTGAAGCCGTGGAGCTCAATCCGGGAAAGACAGACTTCATCGAGTGGACGGGCGAAACCGTGATTCGCCGCGATGGAGCGACCGGAAAGGTCATCTGGGATGCCTCACGGCCGGCGCGTCCCTGGGAGCAGGGCCGCGACCCTGCCGCGTGGTTGCGCCGGTTGTCTTCTTTCCGCGACGAAAAACGGCCCGGCCTGCTGACTCGGCCCGCGCCGATCTGAACGGCGACGGCATCGCTGATCTCGTCTGGGCGCTCAACGGCACGCCTTCGCTGCTGGCTCTCTCGGGTAAGGACGGGTCATTGCTCTGGACGTACTGCGTGGATCACGCCACGGGCGGCTCCCTGCCCGACGAGAAAGACCTTCCCGCCGGCCGAACCCTGGGTGTGCCGTCCCTGGCCGACATCGACGGCGACGGTACACCCGACTTGGTGGCCGGCTTTGCTCTCGTGGACGGGGCCACGCGCGTGAATGCACCTCCCGCACGTGGTGCTCAACGAGGACTGGTGGATAAGGTGGGCGTGGCAGATACCTGCGTCATCGCGGCGGTCTCCGGCCGCTCGGGGAAGGCATTGTGGAAACAAGCCGCCGGATCGGACGGGATGCCGCTAGAACCCGAGGCTTCGGACCGCGGGGCGGCGATTCTGCGCGGCAAGGGAAGGCCGTTCGTGGGACTGGGCAGCTCGCGCTGGGTTCGCGTCGATCTCGAGACAGGCCGCCCACTTGGCCCGCCGATCGATTTCGGCTTCGAGCCTGCTCGACCGCTTCAGTATGCGGATCTGGATGGCGACGGTGATCCGGAGATTCTCGCAATGGGGGCGAGCAGGTCCGCGCGGGAGATTTTCGCTTGCCGCCTTTGCCGCCTTGACAGGTCAGCGCCTCTGGCTGACGGAAGTTCGGGACCGTTACACCTTCTCCGTAGGCAAAGAGGATCACTGGACTCGCACCTGGCCCCTGCACGCAGACCTGGACGGGGATGGACGCGCCGAGATCGTGATCCCCGAATTCGACCCGGCGGACCACTACAGCGGCGTGCGCGCCCTGGACGCAGTCACTGGCGAGACGCGCTGGGTCCGCCCGATGACGCCATATCCCGGTTCGTTCGATGGTCTGGTCCATCTGCTGGAAGGACCGGATCTTGACCGCGATGGCACAAAGGACCTCGTGGCGGTCTGGCGGATGGATAGCCC
Organism: uncultured Isosphaeraceae bacterium; assembly: GCA_963830625.1. GTDB lineage: Bacteria > Planctomycetota > Planctomycetia > Isosphaerales > Isosphaeraceae > CAWHMZ01. Next base: position 488,738 of record CAWHMZ010000027.1, read on the forward strand.
GCTGCGGGGATTCTCGCCTGGCCAGCCGGCTGAGAAGAACTGGTTGTACGTCGACGCGCTTTCGGGCAAGGACGGCCACGGACTTTGGTGGTGGCGCGGCGAGATCGGCGGCAGACCCCTTGCATTTCAGGCACCCGTGCGAGCACCCTTCTGGTGCGGCCGGGGACCCGACGGATGGCCCCTCTTGGCAGTTGCGCTGGGCGGCGACCCGGCGCCGGGGGTTCCGCCGGAAAATCCGTACCAGCCGCCCGACCCGCCGATCGTGCATCTTCTGGCCGCCTCTACGGGCCAGGAGGTGCATACCGTCATGGCGCTGTCGTGGCCGCAGACGGCGGACCTCGACGGCGACGGGCTGGGCGATATCTGGGGCTCGGTCGAAGGGAAGCTGCGGGCGCTTCGTGGCCCGGCGCCCGAGACGTGGCGAGCTCTCGGAAAGCTCCAGCGCGCCGGCGATCTCGATGGAGACGGCATCTGCGACGTCCTGAGCGATGACCTCGAGTGGACACCCGGCTCGCTCCAGACAGCCGCGAGCCGCACGGTTCTCGCCCGTTCGGGACGCGACGGGCACTTGCTCTGGAAAACGCGTCTTGATGCCCGGGAGGACCGGTCCTTCTGGCCCGAAGAGACGCGCGGCTACATCCTCAGCGCCCCTCCGATGCCGGCCGGAGATCTCGATCGTGATGGCACGCCCGATGTTCTTGTTAGCCGGCAATCGAGCCGGGGCGGCAGTGATCCGCCGGCCTCGCTTCCGCTGGAGATACTTTCCGGCCGCTCGGGCCGGCATTTCTGGTCGGCGGGGAGCATCCCTCCCCTGAATTTTCCGTCGGTCGGCTACTGCCGGATCAAAGCGACCGAGGCTCGAGTCTGCGAGCCCGGGAAACCACCCGATCTGATCGTGGTCTACACCCTGCCCGAAGAAAATGTGCAATGGCGGCTGGCGCGGCTTTCGGGCCGTGACGGCGGATTCGTGTGGGACACGCTGCTGTTCGAACACCAGCCCGGCGCACCGCTGGCCTTCCCTTGGCCGGCGGCGTTCGGCGATCTCGACGGCGACGGTTGCCTCGATGCCACACTGCCTTTGCACTTTGTGTACTTCGTCGGAAAATCGGGCGGGCCGGAGTACGAGCTGCGGGCATTCTCGCTGCGCGACGGCAAACTCCTTTGGCGCCGGCCAGGACCTCCCGGAGCCACGACCCGCTATGATTTCGACGTGGGCGACCTCGATGGGGACGGCCGAGCGGAGATCGTCCTCAGCACCCAGTCACCCGGTCGATTTCGGCAGCGCCGAGGCTATATCGAGCTGGCCGCGCTGGAAGGGAACGATGGTTCGACGCGCTGGACGTGGCACTACGATTATATGCTCGACACCGAGAGCTTGATTCCACATTTCGCGCTGGGTGACCTCGACGGCAAGGGTCGAAAGGAGGTCTGCATCAGTCTTCCCGTCGAGACGGGACGCCGCCTGGTGATTCTCGACGGACAGGGGCAGGAACGGATTCGTCACGATCGGGCGGTGCTCCCGGCGGGCACGCTCGCTGGTCCGTCCGTGGATCCCGACCGCGACGGCCGCGACGAGTTCCTGCTGCACGCTGGTCCGCCCGTGGATCTCGACGGCGACGGCCGCGACGAGCTTCTGCTGCGCGATGACAAGCAGTTGTCGGCGTTTCGGGGCGACCTCACGGGGCTTTGGGCGTGGCGGGACCCTCCGCTGGTGCGGGAGATCCTCCCCGCTGAACGCGGCCGGCCCGCGACGGTTCTTCTGAAGAGCGGGCTCGGGCTGGATGGGGTGACCGGGCGAGCGATCTGGTCGGCCGGCCGTTTCGAGGCAGTTCTGACCGATCAAGCCGGCACGAGCGGGCCGCGCGTTCTCGACAGCCGCGAGGGCGCCACGGTGTGTCGCCTGAGCATTCCCACCTCGGGGGAGGGAACATACCTGCCGCCGCACGCCGTCGCGGCGCTCCCTGCTCGCGCCGCAGACGATCCGCGCTGGGAACGGCCCCTGCCATGGGTTTGGAGTGGTCCGCCCCATCGTCAACCGCTGCTTCAGTTGCTCCTGGCCGGAACCCTGATCAATGTCGGAGCACCGCTCTTGATCTTCTGGCTGGCCACGCGCCGGGCGCGCCGCAGCGTGCGACTGCTGCTGGCACTTCCCGCGATGGTGGCGATCGCGATGACCGGGCTGTCGTGGCTCGGAAGCCCGTTCTTCACCGGCGCCGGTCCCGCCTCCTACTGGCAGAGCGCGGCGCCGGTTGCGGTGCTCTCGCTGTTGGGCGTTCCGCTCTTGGCCTACGCGGGATCGCTGGCAGCGGCCCTATGGCGCGGGCGCTGGCGGCGTCTGCTCATTCTGGCCGCACTGACGGCATCGGCCACTGCGCTCATGTTCGGCTTAGGGCTCTATTTCGCAATCAAGCAGATGCCCGCCCGAGAGCATTACACTTACGCCGGCTGGTACCACATCGCCTGGTTCGGTGCATACGCTGTCGGCGTGCTCCTGCTCTTCTTCCGCCCGGCCAGGGCCGTGGCCCGGGTCGCGCGGCGGCCGGCCCGCCGGATCGTGCTCGGTGTTCGTCGTCTATGTTCTCGACGGCGAAATCGCACGGCCGCCAGTGATCCGGCCACCCCACCCGAGGAGCGACCCTGTGTCAGGCCGTGACGTCGCCGCCGAGCTGGAGCGGTATCGAAGCTGGCTGGCGCTCTTGGCCCGGCTCCAGGTCGACGCACGCTTCCGCGCGAAGTTCGATCCATCGGACATCGTGCAGCAGACCCTGCTCGAGGCCGTGCGCGGCTGGTCGAGGTTCCGCGGCGCGACGGATGCCGAGCTCACGGCCTGGCTGCGCCAGATCCTTGCGCACGTGTTGCAGCATGAGATGCGGCGCTATGGGGTGCAGCGGCGCGATCTGGGCCGCGAGCTGTCGCTCGAAGCGGCAATCGCCGAATCCTCGCGGCGGCTGGGCGACGCTCTGGCCGCTCCTGGCTCTTCGCCCAGCGAGCACGCCGGCAGGCAGGAGCTCGAGCTGCGCCTGGCCGACGCCCTGAGCCGGCTGCCGGCCGATTACGCCGAGGTCATCCTGCTGCGGAACGTCGAATCACTCCCGCATGAAGAGGTCGCGCACCGCATGGGGCGCGGTACGGGCGCCGTCCGCATGCTCTGGGTGCGTGCCCTGGCACGGCTGCGCGAAGAGCTCCAGCTCTCGACCGATGCAGTGTGACGACCGATCGATTGAAAGGCGACTTCACGCTCGTTGATCCGCACGACCCCGAGGTGTGGAGTGTTGTCATTTTCAGAAGAGGCTGTCAGTGAGTCAGAAGACGATGTCAGTGGCTGGCTTCTGGCACAGCCAAACTTGCCAAGGACGCCAGGGCGTTCAAGGGCGTGGGCAGCGGCGTGTTTGAGATCGCCCTGCGGTACGGCGCCGATGGATACCGCACGGTGCTGGCTGTGCAACTCGGCACGAATATCTACGTGCTGCATGCCCTTCAGAAGAAATCGAAGAAGGGCATCGCTACGCCGAAACCGGATATGGATTTGATCAAACAGCGATACAAAGAGGCCAAGGAGTTGGCGGCACATGAGCAAGAGACGTAATAGCGATCACAAGGGAATCGAGCACGATGAAGGCTCCGGCAACGTCTTCGCCGATTTGGGCCTGCCCGACGCCGACGAGCGGCTGGCCCGGTCGAAATTGGCTTTCATGTCTATCAGTTCCTTGTCGATCGGAAGCTCACTCAACGGGAAATTGCCCCCCTGCTCGGCATCAAGCAGCCAGAGGTATCTCATCTGATGAACGGACATTTCAATCGCTTCAGCACCGACAAACTGCTGGGCTTTCTCAAGTGTCTCGACCGCAAGGTGACGATTCAGATCAGCCCGCACCACCCCGGTGAACCCTATCAGGAAGTAGGCTTTGACCCATGAGCGGCGGCGTAGGCCAACGAGATAGAATCTTCGCGTTCGACGATCAGCCCGCACCTCGCTGTTGTGCATGTCCTGCGCGTTTATCATCGCCACCAAGGAAACCAACGGCTTCACGAATTCCCTCAGTTTCTTCCCATCCCCGGCGGGCGAACTCACGGAACACGTCCGCGATCACTTTCCGCTGCTCTGCACTAAAAAGTGCAACTCGCTTGGAGAAATTACTGCGGTGGAATTGCCGGTCTTGTGGATACTCATCTGCGAGCTGTTCGTAAGACGATGGACTGAAATAGAAGACGAGCGTAGACGACAAATCTTGGCAACCGTTTAGGGCGCCGGTCAAAAGCGCGGGCATGTAGTAATGAAACGCCTCAGGAGTCAGGTCTGGAATCGGTGTGTCACCCGACATGAATTCTCGTAGCGGAAACTCCTGCCACGTCTTTCCTCGCAAAAGTTTGAACGTATCGTCGTGTTCTCGACCCCGGCGGTCGTAGACGGTCAGATTATCGTCACCCGGGTATCGAATGTTCGCAAACGCGCCCTCAATTCGTTCTTCCAGGATTGTCATTGGATCGCTTCCGGAATGTTCTGGCGGGAGCAACGTTGCAGTGCCTCTCTTCTTGACACTGAGCAGCCTCGTGGCTGCGCCAAATCTCAATCGAGGACTTCGCGGACCACGTGGCCGTGCACGTCGGTCAGGCGGAAGTCACGGCCGGCGAAGCGGTACGTCAGCCGCGTGTGGTCCAGACCCATAAGCTGGAGGATCGTGGCGTGGAGGTCATGGACATGGACCGGGTCCCTTGTCACCGTTAATCCGTACTCGTCGGTCTGGCCATACACGGACCCGGACTTGATACCCGCGCCGGCCAGCAGGCAGGTGAACGCCGCGTTATGATGGTTTCGGCCTCGCTCGCCGGGTCTCCCTGCGGGGGCGCGACCGAATTCGGTGCACACCAGGACCAGGGTCTCCGCCGCCATTCCTCTCCCCTTCAAGTCCCGGATGAGGGCGGCGATCGGCCGGTCGACCGCGCGGGCCGTCAACCGGTGCTGCTCCACATCCACGTGGGCGTCCCAGTTCTTCGTCATGTTGGCCCCCGTATCGAATACCTCTACGACCCGGACTCCGCGCTCGATCAAGCGGCGGGCGACGAGGCATTGCCATCCGACCGAGGCCTGGTCGTCACGCCCGATCCCGTACATTCGCAGGGTGGCCTTGCCCTCCCGCGACAGGTCGAACGCTTCGGGAGCCCGCGCCATCATGCCGCCGGCCGTGCGGTTGGCCTCCATCCGGGCGCCCAGCGCGTCGCCGCCGGGCCGCGCCCGCAGATGCTCATCGTTGAGCCGCTGGAGCATCGTTCGCTCCATCTCGCGGAGGGTCGTCGAGGCGATCGGACTCCGGAGGTCGGGGATCGGCTCCGCCCCGGGGATCAGCCGCGTGCCCTGGTGGCAGGCCGGCAGAAAGCTTGAGTCCCAGAGTAATGCCCCCGAATAGGGGAGCTCGGCCGCCAGAACGACGTAAGGTGGCAGGTCGGGGTTCTTCGTCCCGAGGCCGTGACTGATCCATGGGCCGATGCCCGGCAAGGGCATTGAGGCCGACCCGGTGTGCATCGCCAGGATCGCCTCAGCGTGATTGGGGTGGTCGGTCTTCATCGACCGGATCACGCACACGTCGTCGATCACCGAGGCGATCTCCGGGAAGAGCTCGCTGACCATCAGGCCCGATCTGCCGGCCGGCCGGAACGCAAACGGCGAGGCATGCACCATGGAGGGGAGGCCGTTCCACGTCGTGGTTTTGCCGTCGTCGGCCTGGAGCTTGGGCTTGTGGTCGAATGAGTCGACGTGGGAGAGGCCCCCGGTCAGCGTGACGATGATGAGGCTCGCGGCCCGGGCCGGAAAATGGGGCGCCCGGGGTGTCAGCAGTCCGCCCCCCTCGCGCTCGACGGCCGAGGCCAGCCGCCCGCGCAGCGCCAGGCCACCGGCGAGTAGCGCCGCGCGCAGCCGGCCAGGAATCCGCGCCGATTACTCGCGTCGCTCATCCGCATGGGTCGCCTCGCTGGCAGAGCTAGTCAGTCAGTCGACGTAGAGAAACTCGTTGGAGCTTAAGAGCAGGTGTCCCAGGCTGGTCCAAGCCGCCTCATCCGCTGCGTCTCCCGGCCCTCCGGCTAGGCGACGATACCGCTTGACGTACGCGATCACCGCCTCGCTCTCGGCCGGCGACGGGCGCCGACCGTAGGCGATGCGAAAGGCCAGCTCGACCCTCGGGGCTGGTTCGGGCGAGCCCCGAATCAGACGGCACGCGAACCGCCGGGATTGCTCGAGCACGAACGGATTGTTCATCAGGTAAAGCGACTGTAATGGGACCGTCGACTCGCGCCGCGCGACCGTTGCTCGGTTCGGATCCGGGCCGTCGAAGAGGAGCGAGACGGGGTCGCGTCGGAGCCGTGCCCTCATCTGGTAGACGCTGCGATGGTCGGAGTCATACGCGTCGAAGAACGGCTCGTGCTGTGTCCAACTCCAGTTGGCCCGAGGCGGGAAGGGCGGAGCGCCTGGGCGGCGCAGATCGAGGGCGCCTCCGGCCCACAGCAGAGCGTCGCGCAGCGACTCGGCGTCGAGCCGCCGGCGGCGGTAATGTGTCAACCACCGGCCGTCCGGGTCGCCCGCGATTGCGCGGGCCCGGGAGACTCGAAAGCCGATACGCCTCGGAGGTCACGATCAGCCGGTGCATCGCCTTGATCGACCAGCCCCGCCGGATGAACTCCGCGGCCAGCCAGTCCAATAACTCGGGATGCAAGGGCGGCGAGCCGCGCAGGCCGAAGTCATCTGGCTCCACGAGGCCGAGTCCGAAGTGGTGCCGCCAAAGCCGGTTGACCATCACCCGCGCTGTCAGTGGGTTCTCGGGCGCCGAGAGCCAGCGTGCGAGCTCGAGGCGGCCGCTTTGGCCGGCGGGAATCGGCAGCGGCCCACCTCCGGGGAGGAAACCGGGGACGCCGCGCGGCACCTTCGCCCCCAGGGCCGAGGGATTGCCCGCGACCTGGATCGCCGCGTCCTCGGCTCCCCCGGGCCGGGTCTGGTACGCGTACAGGACCGGCTCGTTGCGCGGCGGCTCGGGCTCGCTCACCGCATAGGCGCGACGCAGCCCGGCACGCTCTTCGGCTTCGAGCAGCCGCAGGTATCGCGGCCGGGCCCGGTTGATGAGGTCGTCGCGCTGGTCGCCCAGGTCGATCAGCAGGAAATTGAGCTCCGCCTGGAGTCCGGCGGTATCCTCACCGCTGGCCGTCCGCGTGGAGATCTCGCGAACCAGGCGGCCGTGACGGGAGACGAGATCGGCCACCCACGCGGCCGTCGGGTCGCTCCGGAGGGCATCGTCATAGGCGGCGCGCAACTGCGCGAGCTCGCGGCGGGTCGCCGCCGGCAGGGCGGCGACCTCCCCGGGGCTCGCCAGCGGGACCAGGTGCCGGGCGTATTTGGTATGCTCGTTGCCGGCCGAGGGGAACTGCGTGCTGGCGAGGATGCCGTAGAGCGCGTAGTAGTCGGCCTGGGTGGTGGGGTCGTACTTGTGGTCGTGGCAGCGCGCAGCGCAGCGAGAGCCCGAGCACTCCGCGGCCGATCGTGTCAATCGCATCCTCGACGACCAAGTGGAGGTCGGAGTACTCGTGATTGCCGTAGCGCTTGGCCTGGGCCAAGAAGCCGGTCGCGATGACCCGCTGGGCGTAGGTCGCGTCGGGCGCCTGTGCTGCCAGGAGGTCGCCGGCCACCTGCTCGCGCAGGAATTGGTCGTACGGCTTGTCGGCGTTGAAGGCGTCGATGACGTAGTTGCGGTAGAGGTGCGCCTCGGGGATGGGATAGTCGGAAGAGCTGCCGTCGGTGTCGGCGTACCGCGCCACGTCGAGCCAGTGCCGTCCCCACCGCTCGCCGTAACAGGGCGAGGCCAGGAGTCGATCGACCAGCCGCTCGTATGCGTCGGGCGCGGGTCCGAGACGAAGGCCTCGACCTCCTCCGGCGACGGCGGCAGGCCGATCAAATCGAGATAAACTCTTCGCGCGAGAACGCCCCGGGGGGCCGGCGCCGCGGGCTCGAGCCTGCGATCGGCGCGGGCGCGCGCAGGAACCCGTCGATCGGGTGCAATGTCTCACCGGCCGGCGGCGGCGGTGGCGAGGTCTCGGTCACGGGCAGGAACGCCCAGTGCTGCCCTGCGCTCTCGCCCCGGCCGCTCTTCGAGCCCGAGTCCGCTGGCCAGATGGCGCCGCCGCGGACCCAGTCCTCCAGCGCCGCGATCTCGTCTTGCCGGAGCTTCCCCGACGGGGGCATTCGCAAGGTGCCCTCGCGCCGGACCGCGGCGATGAGCAGGCTCGCACCCGGATCGCCAGGAACGATCGCTGGCCCGCTGTCGCCGCCGGCGACGAGGGCGGCCCTCGAGTCGACGCGCAGCCCGCCCGAGGTCTTGGCGCCGCCATGGCATTTGAGGCAGACGACCGCGAAGATCGGGCGGACCTTCCGCTCGAAGGTTTCGGCGTCGGCGGTCTCAGGCGAATCGGCCCGGGCCATCCCCCAGCCGAGGGAGATCGCAAGCGCGATGAGGAACCACCGCGGCGGCAGGCCGGAACGGCCGGGGCTGGCGCGATTCGATTCAGCGCGCGTTCCCATCTCGAATGCTCCGGATTCGGTGCGCGACCGGCTTCCAAGACACCCAACGCTCATGGGCCAGCAGAACCCGCGAATGAATGGTACTTTACCAGCACAACGCCATTCAGGTCAGCACGCACGGCCGTTCGTCCCAGACGAAGATCCCCCCGTCCTCCAGGGAACGGAATTGTCGAAGGAAAGTTCGACCCGATCCTAAAGTGTCCACAGGCCTTCCCGGAAAAGCTTTCACGCGGGGTTGCCAGACACCCTCTTTTCGGCCGTCTGTGCGTGCAGGCAATCTGCGACGCACCTACCGATCCTCCAGCCATCCAACGTTTGACAATGACGGTGCGCCGTAATTCACCCAACCTTTAGCCAGTCAATGAAATGCGGGTGTCTTGATCCCCATGGGGACGCGGCGAATCCGTGGGTGTCGGGAATCCCGCGTTCGATATTAGCCCGAGGCGCCAGCGAGGGAGCATCGAAAAGGCAACGATCCAATCGCCAGAGCGCTTGCTGGTTGTTATGATCCGGGAACTTGCGCTTCGGGCTAGTATGCCGAGCGCCGGCGGCGGGTCTGTACCAGCCCGAAGCGCTAGCGAGGGGATTTGCATACCGGGAACCCTCGCTGGCGCTTCGGGCTAGTATCAACCATCCGGCCGGGAGGCACTAATCGGCGAGGAGTTTGTTCCGGTCGACCTTTGGCAGAGAAAAAGGGCACGACGATGCGAGGAATGGCGTGGTGGCTTCTGGCCGTTGTCGCGTTGGTCGCGCAAACGGCTCCCCTGGGACACGCGGCCGATTCGGCGAGCTTTCGCGTCGGCGTGGCCGACAAAGACATCACGCCGCCGCTCGGGATTCCGATGTGGGGCTACGGCGCCCGGCACGATGCCCCGAGCGAAGGGGTGCTCGATCCCCTGATGGCCAAAGCCATCGTGATCGCGGCCGGCGACGACAAGGTGGCCATCGTCGGGACCGATCTCGGCCGCGGACCGACCGAAGCGATGATGAAGGTGATCCGCCAGAAGATCAAAAGCCGCGGCGGGCATTCAGCACGCATTCATTTCCGGCAGCCATTCGCACCACGGGCCGGTGATCGAGCTGGTCGATGAGCCGGGGCTGGGCAAGGGTAAGTTCGACGCGGCTGTTGCCTATTCGCAGAGCCTGCCCGACATGCTGGCCGAGGTGATCATTCAGGCTGATCACGACCTGAAGCCCGCCCGGCTTGGCGTCGCCACCGAGACGGTCAACCTGAACCGCAACCGGCACACCAAGCGCGAGCCCAAGGCGACCGACCCGATCCTGGCAGTGATGCGGTTTGACGACCTTGCCGGCAAGCCGATCGGCGTGCTGGTCAACTTCGCTGCGCACCCCGTCATCACCGACGCCAAGCTCCTCAAGTACTCGGCCGACTACCCCGGGTTCTTGAAGAAGAAGGTGGAGGCCGAGCTGGCGACCAAGTGCATCTTCATGCAAGGAGCGGCCGGCGACATGAGCCCCAACCCCGAGCCGTCCGGCGCCCGGTGGGAGCCCAAGAGCTTCGGCGAAGCGGTCGCCGACCACGTGATCGCGCTGGCGCAATCGATCAAGACCGAGACGCCCGCGCAGCCGTCGGTGAAAGGCACAGTCGATACGTTTCACTTCAGGACCAGAGTCGATCTCAAAGACCCGCGCGTCGTCGGAGTTTTCGAGCGGAGCTATTTTCCCGAAATCACCCACGCCTACGCCAAGCTCTACAGCGACGGATTATCCGCGGAGCAGAGCGTCGTGCTCCTTGACGGCGAGATCGCGCTGGTGGGCGTGCCGGGCGAGTTCTTCTGTAACCACGCCAATCGGCTCCGGGCGCGGGCCTACGTCAAGCACACCTTCTTCTTCGGTTATTGCAACGGACACTGCATGTATTTCCCGACGATCGAGGCCGCCTCGGAAGGCGGCTACGGCGCCGATCCGGGAGTCTCATTGGCCGAGCTGGGAGCGGGCGAGCGCATGATGGATCGTGCGCTCCTCGACATTTACTTGCTTCTGGGCAAGTTCACCCGCGAGCAGCACCCGCCCGGGAATCCGTAAGCGCCCGCTCGATCTGGTCGAGGCCCGGATGAACGATTGGTCCGCTGGACCAACCACGAAATCGACGAAAAGACACGAAAGGGGAACAGAGACCGAAGCTGGGCAGGGATACGAGCGCGAGCATTTACAACTTTCGATTTTTCGTGCGTTTCGTTTCTTTCGTGGTTGAAAGATCCGGTGGGTTAGTTTCTCACTCGGTGGTGCCGGACTCCCGACGAGTTACTCCGTGGCTCCCCCGGCGCTCGGCCAGGCGCGACTCGAGAAGCGCAGCCACGCTTGCATTCCGTCGCCGGTCTTCGCCGAAACCTCGAAGACTTGCATGCCGGGCCGCACTGACTGGATATTGCGGTGCGCCAGGACGCGATCGAACTCGGCGGCAACGGCCAGGTCGCACTTCGTGATGACGGCGGCGTCGGCGGTGTTAAAGATCGTCGGGTACTTGAGCGGCTTGTCTTCGCCTTCGGTGACCGACAAGAGCACCAGGCGTAGATCTTCGCCAAGGTCGTAGCTCGAAGGGCAAACGAGGTTGCCGACGTTCTCGACAAAAAGAAAGTCGAGCTCGCCCAAGTCCCAGCCATCGAGTGCGGTTTCGACCATCTTGGCTTCGAGGTGGCAGAGCGTGCCGGTGGTGATTTGCCGCGCGGGCACAAGGGCAGCCGCCAGCCGCTGGGCGTCGTGGTCGGTCGCGAGGTCGCCGACTAGCGCCGCGAGCCGAAACCGGCTGCGCAGCGCCATCAGCGTTTTCTGCAAGAAGGTTGTCTTGCCCGTGCCGGGGCTCGACACCAGGCTCACCACGTACACTCCAGCCTCGCGAAACCGCCTGCGCAGCGCTTGGGCGACCACGTCGTTGTGCTTCAAGACCTGCTGGCGAACTTCGACGATGCGCGTGGGTGACGTCATTGGATTTCCAGGGCGAAGACTTCGAGCTCCCGCCCGCTCTTGACCTCAGGCGTGGGCGTGCCGCATTCGGCGCAAAAGAACTCTTGAAGCGAAACAATCGTTCGGGTCGTTCGGCAGGTTGGGCAATCGACTGTCACCGGAACCTCTTCGACGATAAGCTGCGCGTTATCAAGCTCGGGCGCGTTCGCGTCGCGGGCCAGGTCGTAGGCGGCCATGAGCGCTTCCTTGACCACGCCGGAGAGCGGCCCCAACCGCAAGTATATACTTTTAACGCGTGCAGCACCCTGCCGCCGGGCCTCTTCGGCCGCCACGTCCAGAATGCTCAGGGCTATGGAGAGCTCGTGCATGATTTCGCGCGCCTGTAGCAGGCACGCTCCCGCGTGCCGCCGCTAAATCACTTGTTGGGCGCGGGTCTCCCGACCCCGCCCGCAGGTTGCTTGTTGGGCGCGGGTCTCCTGACCCCGCCCGCAGGTTGACCGCAGGTCTCCCGGTGTTCCGCCCGTCAATGTCAGACCCAGCGCCCACCGTTGCTCATGTAGCCCGCGCAGGTTGCTCCGCGCGGATTTGGCTTATCAACGATTCAACCAGTTCGATCGCCTCGTCGACGGCAGCTTTGACAGGCTCGCTCATCTCCATGGCGAAATCGTCGGATTCCGGCAGCCGAGGCTCGCAGCCCACGAGCAGCACTCGCGTGGGCGGCGCCCAAGCGATCGAGCCAGACGCAAAACCTTGTGTGGGTCAAGAGCATGAGGCTCAAGCATCGCCGCCGACTCCTCCGCGCCGTCAGCCGAATCAAGGTCTGGCTCAAGGACATAAAGCGTACCCGGCGCGCCGCCCCGCGGGACTGCATCCACCAGGATGACAGCCGCATATTGATCGAGCAGCGCGTAGGCCAGGTCCAGCCCTCTGATGCCGAAATCAATCACCTTGATTCCATCCGGCAACGATCGCCCCGCCAACCCTCTGGCGACCTCAACGCCAAAGGCGTCGTCGCCGAAGAAAATGTTGCCGATCCCAGCGATCAGGATGTTGCCGGAACTCATTGCGCTCTGCGCGACTTGCGTCACGCGTCTCGTTTCTTGAAGACGATGTCGTACTCAATCGTCAGCTCGTCTTTCAGTTTGATCATGCCGGCCAGGGCTGTCACCGGCTTGATTCGGAATCTCGACTGGAAGAGCGTGAATCGGCCGCTCAGGTTCGCTTCGCCCTCCGAGAACCGTAACTGGGCATCGATCGGCTGCGGGTTCTTGGCGCCGTGCAGGCGCAGCTCCCCGGTGACCTGAACGCGATACCAACCGTCGGCGATCTTGTCGGCCTTGCTGAAGGTGCCCTGGTAGACGATCTCGGGATGCGCCGCCGTCTCGAGCACTTCCTGGCGCATCCGGCTGTCGATCTCCTCGCGGTCCTTGGCGCTCGAGGCGTTGGTGACGGCCAGCGAGTCTGCCTTGACCGTCAAGCCCACCGAGCCCTCGCCGGGTTTTTCGGGATCGAACACCAGCTCACCCGTGAAGTCGCGCACCGCGATTGTCGGGTTGTGCCCCAAGCCCGCCAGCATGCCCGTGGCGACCGCCGAAACCGTGAAACGACTCTGCGAGGGCTCGGCTAGGTAATGCAAGCGGCCTCCTCGATCGACCCGATACGAAGTTTTTCGACAATGGCGGGCGGCTCACATGGCGCGGATCTTCATGTAGCGCTCGACATCCGGCAGCAGCCCGCCGAAGCCGATCGCGGCCGGGTCCTTGAAAAGCGCGGGCCCCGCGGGAGTGAGACCCAGAATCGCGCGACGGATCGCGGGGTTCGCCAGGATCATCCCCGCTCCCACGGCCACACACGCGATCCCGCCGGCCAAAAGCAACGTGTTGCGCACTTCCGAATTGGTTTCGTCTTGCATCGCTGACCTCCGTCGTTCGAGAAGGCAACCGCCCGCAGACCTGTTCCGGTGCACTCTGCGATCGGGCCAAGCTTACGGTCGCGGTTGCAGGGCCATTGGTTTTTCTCTTTCCTTCGCCGCGTCGGATCTCCCCTCACCGGTGCTTCGTTGCCTACGTCTCGCCCGGTCACGGCGCCTTGGCGCCGTTTGAGCGGGACGCGAGCCATTCCACCTCCTCGACACCGAAGAAGAAGCGATGGCCGACCTGGTGCAACTCGCCAAGGTCGCGGCCCGGGTCGTCTTCGAGCACGACCGCCAGGTACGTGCGGTCCTCGAGGTCCTGCTCGATCGCCTCGACGATCGCCGTCTTGCCTTCAAGCGCCAGGTCGAGGATGTCGGCGCGGCCGAGCGGCCAGAGGCGCACCCGGTCTCCCGGCCTGACTTCCACCGAGCCGATCGTGACGCGGTCAAGCTGCGGCCGCTCGCGATATGGGTTCCAATCGGTCATGACAGCCCTCCCTCCGGCACCGGCCGCAGGCCGCGCACCGATCCGTGCAAGGCGCGCAGTTGGTCGTGGCCAAGCGCGCTCGTCCGCTCCAAAAGCGCCCGCACGTGGTCGTCGAGCGCGGCGGCCACCTGCTTCTCTCTTTCCGTCAGGGTCAAGACCCGCAGCGTGAGGATCTCGTCGATCTCGGTGCTGTCGAAGAGGTCGCCGGGGCTTTCCGCCGCGATCTGGGGATAGTCGTACAGGATGATCGGCGAGGAGAGGATCGTGTCTTTCTCACCAGGCTGGCCCACCAGCACCGGCCAGGTTCCCTGATTCTGGCACGACGCCGCCAAGACGCTCCACTCCGCAGGCGGATCAATGAGCGAGACGAATTCGCCCTCCTCGACCCAAAGGATGGTGTGAGTCGAGACCAGCGATCGCAAGAGTGCGCATTCGCGGCTAAACCGGGCCGATTCGTCGAGCGGCGTGCGATTCTCGATCCGCACGCGCACTTTGCAAAGACCGTCTCCGGCCGGCGTGCACGAGACATCAATCGCGCCGGCCACCGGGTCTTGCTCGCGCACCAGCACGGCGACGACCTTGCCGTGACGGTCTCGCACCGGTTCAAGCTGCCGGCCACCGTCGAACGAGAATTCGGCGTGACCAGGCATACGCTCTAGCGCAGCCAACCTGACCGCGCCTATCTCGCAATCGCGTTCGATCGCTTCTTGCCAGGGCAAGAGCAGCCGGCCGTCGACCTCGAGCTCTTCGACGAGGCGATACGCCGGCGTGGTGGCGCCCTCAAGCTCATCGACGGGCCGATCGAGCTCGCCGACCTGCCGGTTCAAGAGGTGCAGAAACCGAGCCTTCACGTGGAGCACCGTTTTGGCCCCTCCCCGCACCAGGCATTCCGTTTGCACCGAGTACGGATCGCTTCCCGATTGGGCTTCGCTGTATGATCGCGGGTACACTCCGCCGAAGGTCCAGCGCTTCTGGTTTTTCACCGACGGCCGATACGGGTAGAGCACGTACCCTTCGTACAACACGGCGGCCACGATCTTGTCGAGCAGCGCCTGGTTCATCGTGCGGCGAGCCTCTCTTCACGGGCCAGCAGCCGCTCGATCGCTTGCTCCCAGGTCGGCACGCCGTGTTGGCTCTTGTACTGGTAGAGCTGATCGAACACGTCCCTGCGCAGCGAGAGCCACGCGCTGTTGGGATAATAGATCTCCATCATCTCTTGCCAGACGTCGCACCGGCAGGCGAAAGCTCGTTTCCTTGTCCCACGAGATCTGGGCCACCTGCAAATGGGCTTCTTCGACTTCGTGAAACACCGTTCCGGAGAACAAGAGCGCCAGCGGTACTTCGCCATCCTCGAGCGCATAAAAATACTTGGTTGCCGCCACGTTGAAGTCGAACGTGCACGGCACGTGCATATCGATGGTGACTTCGCTCGTGAACGGGGGCACCACCGTGCTGACGTGAGTCCAGAGCATGGGCCGTAGCGTTTGGCTGAAGCGATCGGGCGTGCCAAAGAGGTCGCGCAGGCGATCAGCTTCGGCGGCCGCATACCGGCGCTTGGCCGGTTCGAAACGGATCTGGCACCGCAGCACCACGGCGTGGATCGGCGCCGGCGGCCCGCTCGCTGCGCGCTGGCTGATGCGCAGCTTGAATGCCAAGAGCGGCGCCGCCGCCAGTGCGACCGGCTCGGCCGCTTCGACCTGGAAGTCGAGCTCAGGCATCAGGCCGCCCCCCCAATCCGCCCGAGCGGGCTTTTAGCCCGGCCCGGAACGCCTCGATGGCCGTCCATACTTCCGCGCCGCCTGACAGGCCGCGCCAGTTGGACCGGATAATCCCCACTAGCCGGTAACACTCGTCGATCGGCACGCGAAAGAACTCGCGCGCCTGCCCGACCCGGTTGACCAGGAGCGCCTCGACGTCGGGCTCGAGCTCCGTGAGCACGGAGTTCTCGGCTTCCAGTTGGCGCCACGACTCGAGCGCCAGAGCGATTCGGTCGCGCCGGCGGGGCTGGGATATTGAGCGACCACCCGCCCGGCAGCCGAGCTCCTGAAGAAGAACGCTAGGTTGATCGGAATCAGCAAGTCTTCCCATTGCGCGTCGGTCATCACGAAATCGGGCAGAAGCTGCACGCGGCGCGGCACGCGGCGAAAACGGGAGTTTTGCTGGCCGCAAAACAGCAGTCGCGCACGCGTCGCAAGAGCAAACCAGCCGGCGGCTGGAGGTCTCGAAGAGGTGCGGATGGTCCGCCGCCAGGTCGCTGGCGCAGAGCTCACAGCGCTCGGCGCTTTGCCGCCGCCGCGCAAACTGGAGCAGCATGGCCAGCGGGGGCCCGGTTCTTGTGGCCGTGACGCTGTCGTTGTCCATCGACTGATTCATTCGGCGCTCTGTGGGCTAGCTCCCCACCCCCCCGTGCCCCCCCTTTGCAAGGGGGGGAAAAACGCCGCGTTGTTCGCTGGGGTCCGTCAGTTCGGTGATCGGCACGATCATCGAGATCGGCACGGTCGCCGGCTCGACGACCCCTTCGACTTCGATTGCGGCGACGTCGGGCGCGATTTCGTAAATCGCCTCTTCGATCGCCAGCTTGAGCGTCATGGCCGAGCTCGGGCAGCCGTGACAGCTTCCCACCATGCGCAGCCGCACTACGCCGGCGTCGCAGGCCAAGAGCTCGACATTGCCGCCGTGCGAGCGCAGGTAAGGCCGAACCTTCTCGAGTGCTTGCCGCACCCGATCCTCGAGTGCCAGCGGATGCAGCCCGTGCAGGGCCAGCAGGCTGCCCACCAAGACGTCGCGAGCCAGGGCATCGATCTGCGCCAGGCCCGCCTCACCGGCGCCGGCGATCTGGTCGAGCATGCGCTCAAGACCGGTCGCGTGCAGGTCGAGAAGGGCCTGTACGACTTCACGAACCTGCGCGCGGACCGGTGCCTCTTCGATCCCGTCGACTTCCTGGAGCAAGCGCTCGAGCCGCTCCATCCGCCGGCGGAACTCCTGGTCGCTCGAATCAAGGCCCATCGAGTGCTCCCTTCCTGGCTGCCCTTACTGCGCCCCGTACATCGGCACGTGCCGCACCTCGAGCAGCTTGGCGTCGCCCCGGTACATGTGGACGCCGCAGGGCAAGCATGGGTCGAAGCTGCGCACGGCGCGCATGATGTCGATGCCCTTGAATTTGTCGGGCCCGTTCTCCTCGAAGATGGGCGTGTTCTGCACGGCGTCCTCGTAGGGGCCGGGCGTGCCGTAGAAGTCGCGCGGGTTGGCGTTCCAGGGCGTCGGCGGATAGGGATGATAGTTGGCGATCTTGCCCTTGCGAATCACCACGTGGTGCGAAAGCACGCCGCGCACCGCCTCGTGGAAGCCGCAGCCGATCGCCTCGTCCGGCACCTTGAACTCGGTCCAGGTCTTGGTCCGGCCGGCGTGCAGCTCCTTGAGCGCCTGCTCGACGAAGTAATAGGCGCACGCAGCACGCATACGCCTGGAAATACGTGCGCGCACGGTCGCGCTCGATGGCGTTGCTCCACTTGGGGATCTTCCATTCGAACTCGACTTCGGGCTTCATGGCCGTCTTGGGCAGGTAGATCTTGACGCTCTGGCCGGTCGCCTTGACGTAGCCGATGTCGACCAAGCCGGCCAGCGCCGTCGCCCACAGCCGGGCAATCGGGCCGCCGCCCGTGTCGAGCGCCAGGTGGTCGCCGGTCCGCTCGTCGATACCAGCGCGGCGACATGACCCAGGTGTACTTGTCCTGGAAGTCGCGCTTCTGCGGCCGGGGAATGGTCGTCTGGTTCCAGGGATGGCGCGGTCGACCGGGTTGCCCAGCGGATCGTTCTTGACGAAAGTCTCGCCGTTGTGCTCGGCCCAGTCGTCGTAGAACGAACTGCCCAGCAGGATGCGGATGTTGAGGTTGATGTCGACCAGGTCGTTGGTGACCATCTTGCCGTCGACGACCACGCCGGGCGTGACGAACATCGCGCTTGCCCCAGTCGTTCATGTTCTTGTAGGTGTAGTCGCAGATCTCGGGATCGTTGAACGAGCCCCAGCAGCCCAGCAGAATGCGCCGCTGGCCGACTTTCTCGTAGCCCGGCAGGGCCTCGTAGAAGAAGTCGAACAGGTCGTCGTGCAGCGGCACGCACTTCTTCATGAACTCGGCGTACCGCGCCAGCCGCACCAGGTAGTCGGTGAAGAGCTGGACCGTGGGCACGGTGCCGACGCCGCCGGGATAGAGCGTCGACGGATGGACGTGGCGGCCTTCCATCAGGCAGAACATCTCGCGCGTGTAGCGGCTCACGTGCAGCGTCTCGCGATAGAACTCGCCGGTGAACGGGTTCAAGGCCGCGCATGATGTCGGCGATGGTGCGATAGCCGTGCTCATGTCGGCGTGCGGGGCCGGGGTCTTCTGGGCCTTGTCCCAGCACGCTCGGGATTGGTCTCCTTGACCATCTGCTCGCAGAAGTCGACGCCGACCAGGTTGTCCTGGAAGATGTTGTGGTCGAACATGTACTCGGCGGCTTCGCCCAGGTTGACGATCCACTCGGCCATGGCCGGCGGCCGCACGCCGAAGGCCATGTTCTGCGCGTAGATGGCGCAGGTGGCATGGTTGTCGCCGCAGATGCCGCAGATGCGGCTGGTGATGAAATGGGCGTCGCGCGGGTCTTTGCCCTTCATGAAGATGCTGTAGCCGCGGAAGATCGACGAGGTGCTGTAGCACTCGGCGACCTGCGCGGTTGGCGAAGTCGATCTTGGTGAAGATGCCCAGGCTGCCGACGATGCGCGTGATCGGGTCCCAGGACATTTCGACCAGCTTGCCCGGTTGCCTTGGGAGTCGTTCGCTCGGGCACCGTCACAGTGGCCATAGGGGCTGCTCCTTCCTTAGTCGTTGTTGGAATATGACGTGGGATGATAGCCGGTGGTCGAGTGCCGGCTCGCCGGTGCCGCCACTTGCGGCTCCTTGTTGACGGTCTGGTTGGTGAAGCTGCGCAGGCCGCGGATCACCCGCCCGTAGACGCCGACGGCGTTGGTCGACAGCCGGGCGCCCGGCGGCTCGTCCATGAACGGCATGAACTTGTCGGGGAAGCCGGGCATGGTGCAGCCGATGCAGATGCCGCCGACGTTGGGGCAGCCGCCGATGCCGGCCATCCAGCCGCGCTTGGGGACGTTGCAGTTGACCACCGGGCCCCAGCAGCCGAGCTTCACGATGCACTTGGGCGAGCCGTATTCCGTGGCGAAATCGCCCTGCTCGTAGTAGCCCGCCGCGGTCGCAGCCCTCGTGCACCGTGTTGCCGAACAGCCAGGTCGGCCGCAGCGCGTCGTCGAGCGGGATCATGGGCGCCAGCCCCGCCGCCTGATACAGCAGGTAGAGCAGCGTCTCCATGAAGTTGTCGGGCTGCACCGGGCAGCCGGGCACGTTGACGATCGGGAGGCCGGCCTTCGACTTCCAGTTGCCAGCCCAGGTAGTCGGCCAGGCCCATGCAGCCGGTGGGGTTGCCTTCCATGGCGTGGATGCCGCCGTAGGTGGCGCAGGTGCCGATGGCCACCACGGCCAGCGCCTTGGGCGCCAGCCGGTCGATCCATTCGCAGGTCGGTGATCGGCTGGCCGGTCTTCTTGTCGGTCCCGAGCGCCGCCCAGTAGCCTTCGCTCTTGATCTTCTCGTTGGGAATCGATCCTTCGACGACCAGCACGAACGGATCGAGCCTTCCCTCCTCGGCCTGATACCAGTACTTCATGAAATCGTCGCCGACCTCGTAGGCCAGCACCGGGTTGTGCAGGTGCACCTTGGGCAGCCCGGGGATGGCGCCCATGACCACGTCCTCGATGCTCGGCTGCGTGGCGGCGGTGACCGAGACCGAATCGCCGTCGCAGCCCAGTCCGGCCGTGATCCAGAGCACGTGAACTTCCTTCACGGCGGGCGCCCGTTGCGTTTTGCGGCCGTACGGGACTGTCGCTTCTGCCATCGCGGTCCCTCCTCTCGTGGTGCAATTGAGCGGGTGGATGGGCGAGACAGCCGCAACGAGCCGGCCGCCGGCCTGAGCAATGAAAGGGTCCGGCCGGCGCGCGCAACCCTCGCCCGCTGAAGGCGAAATGCACGCGGCGTGCCAATTGCGCCGCCTTGGGGCGACTTGGCGTTAAACTTTGAAGAGGTCAAGAATTATGGAAACGTCGGCCCGGCGGCGGGTGCGGCAGCCCGGCGCGTGTCCCGATGTTTCGGGAAAAAGTCCCGAAATACCGGAGCACTAGCGTGCGCGTTTGATGCCGAGCTTGGCCATCCGCGACTCGAGCGTGGTGGGCTTGAGGCCCAACAGCGCGGCCGCCCCGTTTTTGCCGCTGACGCGCCAGCCGGTTCGCTCGAGCACCGCCAGGATGTGCCGGCGCTGGCTCTCTGCGAGCGTCAGGCCGTCGGAAGCCGGCTCAGCCGGCTCGGGCCGCGCGGCGCTGGCCGCCGGCATGGGCGGCCGACCGCCAGCCAGAAACGGCAGCTCGATTTCGAGCGTCCGGCCGTCGCTCACAATCATCGCCCGTTCGATCACGTTGCGCAGCTCGCGGATGTTTCCCGGCCAGGCATACTGCTTCAGTGCGTCCATGGTCGCGCGGGGTATGGTATCGATCGATTTGCCCAGCGTCCGCCCGAATTCCTTCACAAATGCCCAGACCAGCAGTGGGATGTCGTCGGTGCGGTCGCGCAGCGGAGGCAGCCAGATGGGGAAAACATTCAGGCGATAGAACAGGTCCTCACGGAACCGTCCGGCCTTGACCATCTGTTCCAGGTCGCGATTGCTGGCGGCGATGATCCGCGCGTCGGCCGAGAGCGTGCGGGTGCTGCCCAAGCGCTCGAACCGGCATTCCTGCAGGACGCGCAGCAGTTTGACCTGCACGTCGAGCGGCAGCTCGCTGATCTCGTCGAGGAACAACGTCGAGCCGTGGGCCAGCTCGAACCGGCCGATCTGCCGCGACAAGGCCCCGGTGTAGGCGCACTTTCTCGTGGCCGAAGAGCTCGCTCTCGACCAGCGTCGCCGGCAGCGCGGCCGCGCTCAAGGTCACCATCGGCCGCGTTGCCCGCGGGCTGCGGTTGTGAATGGCCCGGGCCAATAGCTCCTTGCCCGTGCCCGTCTCGCCCAGAACCAGGACGGTTGCCGTGGTACCGGCCACTTGCTCGACCTGGTGCAGCACGCGCTTGATCGAAGCGCTCTGGCCGACGATCTCGTCGTAGTTGTACTTGAGCTTCATTTCCTCCTGCAGGTAGGCGTTGTCGGCCTGAAGCTGGTCGGTCAAGCGGCGGATCTGGCCGTAGGCCGCGGCGGCCGATTCCTCGGCTCGCTTGCGCTCGGTGATGTCAAAGGCCACGCCGTGCAGAAACGAGGGCGCTCCATCTTCGTCGGTGACCAGCTTGGCCTCGCCGTGCACCCAGACGACCCTGCCGTCGCGAGCGAGGAACCGGAATTCGGCCCGGAACCGCTCGCCCGAAAAGCAGGCGCGCGAAGTCGTCGACCCACCGGGCCTGGTCTTCCGGGTGCAACTGCCGGTACCACAAGAACGGCTCGTCGAGCCACTCCTGCGCCGAGAAGCCGAGCAGCTCTTCAATTTGCGGGCTGACGTACAGCTCGCTGGCACTGCCGTCGAGCGCCGCCATGAACGTCACAGCCGGAATCTGCTCGACCAGCGCCCGGTAGCGGGCCTCGGCCCGGCGAGGTTCTCCGTCGCCGTTGTCGCGGACCGTTTTCTGCCGCGCCGACAGCAGGTCCGTGAGCCGCAACAGCAGCTCCTCGGCCTCGGGTTGAGTGAGCGCTGTGGCGGCGGGCTCTTCACGCGCCTTTGTGCCGTTGGTTCGCGGGCTGCCGTTTGCCTCGCTTGCGCGCTGGGCCTGGCTGGTTGGGATGGGCTTCATAACGCTGTGGTCTCTGCAGGTGAAAAAAACGTCTTATGCGCCCGGTCGAGTCGAGCCTGGAAGCGCCTCCAGGCCGCGTCAGCAGATCCGCGGCAATTGTTCCCCCGCAAGCATTGTGACCACCCGCTCGCCCCCGACCAGCGAGTGCATGATGACCATCCCCGGATGGTCTGCGACGACTTCACCGATCAACGCCGCGTTTTGCCCCAGGGGATGCCGGCGCATCACCTCGAGGAGTGCGTCGGCGTCGGCGGCGGGCACGACGGCGATCAGCTTGCCCTCGTTGGCCACGTACAAGGGGTCAAGCCCGAGCATCTCGCAGGCGCCCCGCACTTCGGCCTTGAGCGGGATCGACGCCTCGTTGACCTTGACGCCAACGCGCGAAGCAGCCGCCAGCTCGTTGAGCGCGCTCGAGAGCCCGCCGCGCGTCGGGTCGCGCATGCAGCGAATGCGCGGGCACGCCTCCAGCATCGCGCGAGTCAGGCCGGCCAGCGGGGCTGTGTCGCTTTCGAGTACCGTCTCAAACTCGATGCCCTCGCGCACCGACATGATCGCCACGCCATGGTCGCCGATCGTCCCCGAGACCACGATTCGGTCGCCGGGCCGGGCATTGCGAATCGAAAGCTGCAGTCCGTCTTCGACAATCCCGATCCCCGAGGTCGTGATAAAGACCGAGTCTCCCTTGCCGCGGTCGACGACCTTGGTGTCGCCGGTGACAAGCGCCACGCCGGCCGCCTCGCAGGCTTCACGCATCGAGGCGACGATGCGCTTGAGGTCGGCGAGCGGCAGCCCCTCTTCGAGAATGAACGCCGCCGACAGATAAAGCGGGACGGCGCCCCCCACAGCAAGGTCGTTGACCGTGCCGTGCACGGCCAGCCGGCCGATGTCGCCCCCGGGAAAGAAAATGGGCCGCACGACGTACGAGTCGGTTGTGAACGCCAGCCTGGGGCGGCCCGGCCCGGCGTGCGTTCCATCGAACCCGACGATCGCCTGGTCCTCGAGCGCCGCCAGCACGTCGTTGCCGAAACCCGGTACGAACAGCCGCTGGATCAATTCGGCGGTCATCTGGCCACCGCTGCCGTGCCCGAGCAAGATGTGATCGTATCGCGACCGCGGCAGCGGGCACGTTCCGAAAAGATCGGCGCCAAGCGTCTCGACCGGGGAGGCCATGTCGAAATCACATCCTCTCGAGAAGAGGAGCCGGCCGGCCTTTAAACAGCCCCTGCGGTAGTTCGGAGTTTCGTTGACACAGCGGCCGCCGGCGCCGCTCGCCGCCCTGGCCGCTTCCACAGCTTCGAGATGGCGTCCGTAGGCAAAGTAAGCCGCGCACGCCCCCTCGGCCGACACCATGGTGGCGCCCAGCGGCGTTTGCGGCGTGCATTCCTTGCCAAAAGCGGGGCAGTGATGCGGTTTCTTGAGCCCCCTCAAGATCTCCCCGCTGATGCAGATCGAGCTCTCCTGTGTGACCAGTTGGTCAACTTCAAAGATCAGCTCGGCGTCATGCTCGCGGTACTCGTCTCTGAGCCGGTAGCCGCTCCCGGGAATGAGCCCCACGCCTCGCCACTTGCGGTCGCAGACCTCGAAGACCTGTTCCACCAGCTTGCGCGACTCGGTGTTGCCCTCGCGGCGAACCGCCCGGCTGTACGGGTTCTCGATCTCCGCGCGGCCCGCTTCAAGCTGCTGCACTACCCGAAGGATGCCCTCGAGCATGTCGATCGGCTCGAAGCCCGTGATCACGATCGGCACCTTGAAGCGGCTGGCGATCGGTTCGTACTCGGTGTAACCCATCACCGTGCAGACGTGGCCGGGCCCCAGGAAGCCCTGCACGCGGTTGTCGGGCGCCTGCAGATATGGCCGCCATGGCCGGCGGTACGAGCACGTGCGATACCAGCAGGCTGAAGTTTGAAAGCCGCCGGCGCCGGGCCAGATACGCGGCCATCGCATTGGGTGGCGCGGTTGTCTCGAAGCCGATCGCGAAGAACACCACCTGCCGGTCGGGGTTGGCCGCCGCCAGGTTGACCGCATCGAGCGGCGAATAGACCACCCGCACGTCGCTGCCGCGCGACTTGAGCTCGAGGAGGTCGCCGTGCGACCCTGGCACGCGCAGCATGTCGCCGAACGAGCAGAAGATCACGCCCGGCCGCGCCGCAATGGCGTGGGCGCGGTCGATCGTCTCGAGCGCCGTCACGCAGACCGGGCACCCCGGCCCGTGCACCAGCTCGAGCCCCTCGGGCAGGACCCGGTCGAGACCATATTTGACAATCGTGTGCGTTTGCCCACCGCACACCTCCATGATCGTCCACGGCTGCGTGGCGCTGTGCGCGATCGCGGCGGTGAGCTTCTTGGCCGCGGCCGCATCGCGATACTCGTTCAAGTATTTCATGGCGCTGGCCCCGTGATCTCGTCGAGCTGATTCATCTCGTCGAGAAACTCAAACACCCGGTGCGCTTCCTCTTCGTCGATCGTGTTCAAGGCAAAGCCGACGTGCACCAGCACGTAATCGCCGATCTTCACCTGCGGCACGTGCTCGAGGCAGACGCGCTTGAGCACGCCGCCGAAGTCGACCTTGCCCATCAACACGTCATGCTCGCGCCCGGTTTCCACGACCTTCCCAGGTACTGCCAGGCACATGGCCATCTCCCTGGCAAAGCTAGCCGCTCGCTTGCCGGCCGGCGACGCGATTCGTGAGTTGTGCGGCGATCGCAAGCTGACCCAGGCAGAGACCGCCGTCGTTTACGGGCACTACCTGGTGAGCATATACCACGAAGCCGAGCCGCTTCAAGTACGCGGCGACTTCGCTGGTCAAGAGCAGGTTCATGAACACGCCGCCGCTCAAAACAACTTGGGCCAGGCCTGTTTGATCGCGCAAGCGCTCGCAAACCGCGGCGATCACGCGGGCCAAGGTCGCGTGGAACCGTCGGGCGATGATCGCGACGGCGGTGCCGCATGCGGCGTCGCGCGCGACGCCGCCGATCAAGGGCCGGGTATCGACAACCAGCGTGGTCTCGATGGGCATACCCTCCGCCGTTTCCACCAGTTCAAACGGATAAGCACCGTCCGCCGCGACACCCGTCGCGGCCCACTCGAGTTCGATGGCCGCCTGCCCTTCATAACTGACGCGGTCGCGCAGCCCGCACAGGGCCGCGACCGCGTCGAAGAGCCGGCCGGCACTCGAGGTCAGTGGTGCGTTGAACTGTCGCTCAAGCATTTTGCGTGCCGCGGCGAGGCTGATCGCGGGAATGTGGCCGCGTAACAGGTCGTCGGGTGCCGCGGCGTCGACGAGATGGGCCAGGGCCATTCGCCACGGCTCACGAATCGCTTGTTCGCCTCCCGGCATACCCACGTAGCGCAGCCGCCCCGCCCGGCGAAACCCGTCGTAGCCGCCGACTAGAAACTCGCCTCCCCAGATCTCGCCGTCGGTGCCATATCCGGTGCCGTCGAAGGTCACGCCGATCACCGGCCCATGCAGGCCGTGCTCGGCCATGCAGCTTGCCATGTGCGCGTGGTGGTGCTGCACCGCCACAAGCTGCAATCGCTCTCCATCGCCCGGCGAATCGTCGGTCTGCGCGGCCGACCGCTTAGCGCATACCGCGTCGATGCGTAGTCGGGGTGCAGATCGTGGGCGATCACGTGCGGACGGATCGCAAACAGCTCTTCGTAAAGCGCCACGTCCTTGACGAACGCGCGATAGGCATCAAAGTGATCGAGATCGCCGAGGTGGTGGCTCACAAACGACTGGCCGCCGCGCGAAAGTGCGAACGTGCCCTTCAACTGGCCCCCCACGGCCAAGGTCGGCACCGGGCACTCGACCGGCAATGAAATCGGCTGCGGCGCCGCACCGCGCGAGCGGCGCAGCGGGCGTTCGGCGCCTGACGCCCAGCGTGTCACCGAATCATCGCAGCGCACGTGGATCGGCCGGTTGTGCATGAGAAACAGATCGGCGATGCCCGCCAGGCGCTCGAGGGCGTCGGCATCATCGTAGGCGATGGGCTCGTCGCTGCGGTTGCCGCTGGTCATCACCAGGGGCGTATCACCCATCTCCTTTAATAACAAGTAGTGCAGGGGAGTATAGGGCAGCATGACGCCCAGAAACGGGTTCCCGGGTGCGACCAGGTCACTCACGCCGCAGGCGGACCGCTTTGGCAGCAGCACGATCGGCCGCCGCGGCGAAGAAAGGAGCGTGCTCTCGGCCGGCTGCACCGCGCACAACTTTTCGGCCATCTCGAGGTCGGCCACCATCAGGGCAAACGGCTTCTCGTCTCGATGTTTCCGCCGGCGCAGCTCGGCGACGGCCGCAGTGGCCCGCGCGTCGCAGGCCAGATGATAGCCCCCCAGCCCCTTCACGGCCCCGATCCGACCCGACTGAAGCGCCTGCGCGAAATGAATGATCGGATCGGCCGTGTCAAGCGGCCGGCCTGCGCCGTCGGCCAGCAGCAGCCTGGGCCCGCAGTCCGGGCAGCACGTGGTTTCGGCGTGGAACCGCCGGTCGGCGGGGTTTTCATACTCGGCGCGGCAGCGAGCGCACATGGGGAAGCCGTGCATCGTCGTGCGCTCGCGGTCGTAAGGCGCGCCGGTCACGACCGTGAGCCGCGGCCCGCAGTTGGTGCAGTTGGTAAACGCGTAGCGATAGCGGCGGTCGCCGGGATCAAACACCTCCGCAAGGCAGTCAGAGCAGGTGGCCACGTCGGGTGACACGTATGCGGGGCCGGGACCGTCGAGGTCGCTCGACCGGATCTGGAACCCACGTTCGCCTTGAGGCGGCCGGCTCTCCCATGCCAGATCTCGAATGTGCGCCAGGGGCGGCGGATCGGCCGTCAGCTCCATCAGGAACTGGTCCAGCGAGCGCGCGTCGCCCTCGACTTCGATCGCGACGCAGCCGGCGCGGTTGGTCACAAATCCGGCCAGCTCAAACCGCACGGCCAGGCCGTACACGAACGGGCGAAAGCCCACTCCCTGGACGACCCCCTGCACGGTAATCGCCCGGCGCTCCATGATTCTTGCCTTGGCACGGATACGGCACTGCAACGTCGACTCACGCACTCGAGTGCTGTCGACCACCTTATCGCCCGCATTCGCCGGAATGCAATCAAGCGGCGCTACCCAATCTCGTGATAAGACCCTGATCCCTGCGCGTTCCGAATCCGGACCAGCCGGGCCGCAATGCGGCACGATTTCCGCCACGTCGGCCGGCGCAAAAGCGGCGGACAACCCCACCAGGTCAAAACGGCAGGAGTTGTCTTCCGTGCAGGTTCCATTATAATGAGGGATTGCGGCGCTCCGCCCCTTGCGTAGAGGAGCGGAAAAACCTTTACGGCTCAATGGCTTACGCAGGCGAGCCGCCAGGAAAACGACCGCGACGGGCGCTCGAGTCAAGGATGAGGCGCGCTCGTTCGGGGTTGATTCACTGGCGGCCAAGTCGGCGGTCCGCCCGCTTTGCTCGCTGTTCACGGGCGGATAGGGAAACAGAATCTCGAACATGGTAGATCGTAATCTGCTTCGCGAATTTGATGTCAATGATGATGAGCTTACGGCCGTCGTGACCGGAGAAGACGGCAGTAACGCGCTCGACCAGTTCCTGGGCGAGGGTCAGAGCTTCGAGATCGGCCGTATCGTCTCGGGCAGGGTGGTCGAGGTCGTCGGCGATCAGGTGGTCGTCGACGTCGGCTACAAGTCGGAGGGCCTGGTCCCGCTCGAACGAGTGGGAAGACGAGCCGCCGCCCGCGCCGGCGACGACGTCGAAGTCCTGCTCGAGGGCATGGAGGACGAGACCGGCGAGATCGTCCTGTCACGCAAGAAGGCGCACCGGATGCGCGCCTGGGAGATGGTCATCTCCCGCTATCACGAAGGCGACGTCGTCAAGGGACGGGTCACCCGCAAGATCAAGGGCGGCCTGCTGGTCGACATCGGCGTCAACGTCTTCCTGCCGGCCAGCCAGGTCGACATCCGCCGTCCGTCCGACATCGCCGACTACATCGATCAAGACATCGAGTGCATGATCCTCAAGATCGACGAAAGCCGGCGCAACATCGTCGTCAGCCGCCGCAAGCTGATCGAGATCACGCGCGAGCACCAGAAGAAGCAGCTGCTCGACGAGATCGGCGTCGGCCAGGTCCGCAAGGGCACCGTCAAGAACATCGCCGACTTCGGCGCCTTCGTCGATCTGGGCGGCATCGACGGCCTGCTGCACATCACCGACATGAGCTGGGGCCGGATCAACCATCCCAGCGACATGGTCAAGATCGACGACCAGGTCGAGGTGATGGTCCTGCACGTCGACAAGGACCGCGAGAAGATCGCCCTGGGCCTCAAGCAGAAGTCGGCCAGCCCGTGGGAGAACGTCGAGAAGAAGTACCCGGTCGGCACCCGCGTCACCGGCGAGGTCGTCAACGTCATGAGCTACGGCGCCTTCGTCAAGCTCGAGGAGGGCATCGAGGGCCTGGTGCACATCTCCGAGATGAGCTGGACCAAGCGCATCAACCACCCCAGCGAGCTGGTCAATATCGGCGATCAGATCGAGGTGGTCGTCCTGAACATCAACCGCGACAAGCAGGAAATCTCGCTGGGCATGAAGCAGATCCAGGCGAACCCGTGGGACCAGGTCGCCGGCAAGTATCCGCCGGGAACGATGGTCGAGGGCACGGTCCGCAACCTCACCAACTACGGGGCCTTCATCGAGATCGAGGAAGGCATCGACGGCCTGTTGCACGTCTCCGACATGAGCTGGATGCGCAAGATCGGCCATCCCAACGAGATCCTCGAAAAGGGCGCAGCGGATCAGTTGCCAGGTCCTGAACGTCGATCAGGACCGCAAACGGATCGCGCTGGGCCTCAAGCAGCTTCGCGACGACCCGTGGGAGAGCGACATTCCCGGCCGCTACGAGCCGGGCGACGTCATGAAGGGCAAGGTCACCAAGCTCACCAACTTCGGCGTGTTCGTCGAGCTCGAGCCGGGGCTCGAGGGCCTGCTCCACATTTCCGAGCTGGCCGACCACAAGGTCGAGAGCCCCGAAGAGGTGGTCAAGGTCGGCGACGAGATCGAGGTGAAGATCCTGCGCGTCGATCGCGGCGAGCGCAAGATCGGCCTGTCGCGCAAGAAAGCGCACTGGAGCCGTCCCGACGGCGAAAAGGAAGAGGGTTCACCCACCGGCGAAACCGCCGAGGCTCCCAAGGAAACGAAGGAGCTCAAGGGGGGCCTTGGCGAAGCCGGCCCGCTCTTCAGCATGGGCAGCCCACCTGCTGCCTCGTCGCAACCTGAAAACCCGAGCGAAGGCGCACCGTCCTGATTCGGAATTCACCCTGAACCCCCCAGAAAAGCCCGCTCGAACGGCGCGCCGCAAGATGGTGTTGTCATCAACTGAAACTGCGCGCGGCCAACGGCTTTCCCCCCCTTGCGAAGGGGGGGCAAAGGGGGGGGGTGGGGGGCAACGCCGTGAAGGATTTCATCCTGGGAAAGACCGCGATTACGATTACGATTACGATTATGACTAGGAAAAATACCGAGAGCAGGACCAAGAACGCAGCCACGATGACGCCGAACCGACGCGCCCGAGCCGTTCGGATATGGTCGTAATCGTAATCGTAATCGTGCTTGTCTTCTTCATCCTGGTCGTCCCCGCGGGCGCGCTCTGACACCCACCTCCTGATAATGCTCAACGGCGTTGGGCGGAGGGGCAAGCCTCCGACTCCGGCGTGCAACACGTCCCGGGCCCCCCTGCGTCTCGCACTCAGCGCCCGGCATGAAAGGCGAATTATCTCATTCCCACAAGCGTCTTGATAACTTGATTCAAATCCGCCTGGATCTGGTCGTGCCCCACCCCCTCGCGTCGTCCGTTGAAGATAAAGGCATAATCAAATTCGGGGATGGTGTCATCAACCCGCTGACGAATTGACGCGGTCGCATTGTCCATGCTGCCGTTGAAAGTGTAGAACCAATTGCCCTCATCACGGGGCTCGCCCGTGATCCAGAAATAGTTCAAGAACGTGCATAGCGCAGGCGCCGAAGCGCGCAGCGGCGAGGCGGGCATGACCGGATAGCCGTCGCAGTCGACGCTCTTGGCATTCCAGACCTGTAACGGCTCGCCCCTGATCTCCTCGCCGGGCGACTGGATGCCCTTGAGCTCCACGATGCCATACGGTCGAAACAGCTCGTGCCGCACGTAATACGCGGGGGAGCGGCCCGTCGTTTTCGCGATCAACAGCCGCAAGACGTCGTAACCGAAATTGCTGTATTCCTCTTTCGAACCGGGCGCGTCTTTGAGCCTCTGGACCATCACGTAGCGGAGCCGGATTTCTGTGGCATTGTCGGTGATTCCATCGGCGCGCGCAGCCTGCACGGCCTTTCGGAGCGGCTCGCCCTGCCAGCCGGCCTTGTGGTCGAGAAGATGCTGGATGGTTATGTCCCAGATGCGGTCATCGACAATTCGTTCCACGGGTTGGATTTTCAGCACCCTGAAGATACTCGCATTCAGATCGAGCTTGCCGGCACGCGCCAGTTGCTTGATGGCCGCCGCCGTGATCGGTTTTTCAACACTCGCGACGGCCATCGGGTTATTGGGGAGCATGCGCACTCTGCCGTGCTGATCGCTCGACCCATAGCCCCGCGACAAGATCAAGACTCCATTGCGCGCGACGGCCAGCTCGGCCGCCGTGCAGCCGATCTTCTCCAAGTACTTGAGCATCACTGCGTCGAACAGGCGGATCTCTCGGCTCGTTCTGCTGCGGTTCGAAGCGTCGGTGCGGGAAGCGGGTTTGACGAAGCGGAACGTGGCGCTCTTATCGAAGTCAGCCCCTTCTTGCCGCGGGCCGGTCGAAAGCTCGCCATTCCTGGCTTGGAGGAACTGCCCCGGGAACTTGAGCAGCTCAAGCGAAATCCAGCCTGCCGCGCCGCGCCAAGCCCTTCTGGACGAGGAACGTGGCGTCCTGCTTATCGAGCGATTCCGGGCATTCTGTGAGGACCAAGCGACCGTCGCGGTGGCGGAGGTACTTGCCGGGGTCGCTCGTCGATTCGAAAGAAACGCCCTTGCCGTCGGCCAGCCCGGGCACTTTCTTGAAGCGGGCGTCCCTGGAGTCGAGCGTTGTCAGGATCGGACCGACGAAGCCCTCGCCCCCCTTGTAACGAACGAATTCACCGCGGGAGCTGAACGATTCGATCGAGATTTCCTCGGAGGGGGCGACGGCTTTGGCCTTCGCACGGGCCTTGCCCTGGGCCTGAACACGACTACTGAGCAGACTCGACGCCGTCAGCCCAGCGAGCAAGGTGCTGGCTGCCAAGATCGCGATCGCATTGAAGTCGTCTCGTTTGAACACGGCGATCCCTCCCGATGGGATCAATAGACCGCATACGCTCCGGAGTTTCTTTGAAAATGAGTATCGCCGGCTAAAAGCGGGTGTGCAAGCGCGCCCTAGCCTTTGTACCGTCGCAAGAGAAAAGTCCGCGGCGGTTGCGGCGCTACTTCGGCGGTGATGACCGCGCCTTAGTGCGCTCGGCTTCGGCGAACCAATCACGAATCGACATGGCAAACCCCGGCAGAACATCGCCGCCGTCGAGTGTATGATCTTCGCCGAGCAAGACCGATCGATGTCTTGCGGTGTCAACGCGGACAGTCCGTTTCTTGGGATCGACGTACCAGACCAGGCGGACACCGGCGCGAAAGTACTCATCGAGCTTCCGGGCCATTTCCTTGGGCGTGTTCCCCGCGCTAAGCACCTCGACGACCAGGTCGGGGACGACCAGCGGGATCGCGCCCCGACGGCGTTTGCTCCTGGGGTATCGCGCCCACGAGATGAACGCCGTGTCGGGGATCCGCACCAAGCGCGGAAAGATCCGCATCATCCCGTCGGCACCGACGAGCTTGCCCAAGTCGTGGGCCTTGAGGTATTCGCCGAGAGCCACCACGAGCAGCACTGCGTAAATCGATTCATCAAATCCAATGACTTTTTCCACGAGCGTGCCGTCGACGAGCTCGCAGAGCCGGTTCTCGCGATCGTGCACTGCGATCACGTCGCGCTCGGTGGCAGTGCCGGGGGCCGGTTGTAGACGAACCCGAGCGGGGGAAGTCCGGACCCGCGCCCGACTCGACCTGGAGTGGCGGCAGGGGAATAGCAGATGGCGACGCCGGGTCATCGTCGGATTAAGCCGGTGCGTCCCAATCGAGCCCCATCGCGGCGAGCCGCTTGCGAACCGCCCGCAGGTCCCAGACATGGACTCTTCTGGCACGGAACCCGTCTCCCAGCGGCTCTGGGCTTCCGTCTGCGTTTTCCGAATCCAAACTTACCTAGCGCAAGGATATCCGAAGACGAATCCAAAAAAAAAAGTGAACTAGGATATCATAAGTTCTTACGGGCCGCGGGGTAGAATTCTTAGAAGACCCCTACGATGGGATTCCCGAGGGCTGGTGCTCGATGTGTCAAGAGCCGGAACTCTCACCCGGAGCGTGAAAAATGTTGCCACGACAGGACGTGAGCCGGCGCGGCCAGCATCGCCGTAGCCAAATGCGGCGCCGCAAGTCGCTGGGGCTTTGGGTCGAACGGCTGGAAACCCGCACGTTGCTTACCCTTGGCGATATCACCACCGTTGCGGGCGACGGCACGTTCGGTTATAGCGGCAACGATGGACCGGCCACCAAGGCCGAGCTCAACGACCCCACGGGTACGGCCCTGGACTCGGCGGGCAACATCTTCATCGCCGATTCGGACAACAACGTCGTCCGCGAGGTGGTCGAGTCGAGCACGACCGCGTCGGCCTTGCATGTGTCTGTAGGCGACATCATCACCGTCGCGGGCAACGGCACCTCGGGCTATAAGGGCGACGGTGGACTAGCCACCAAGGCCGAGCTCGACGACCCCACCGGCGTGGCGCTCGATTCGGCGGGCGACATCTTTATTGCCGATTCAGGCAACGACGTCATCCGCGAGGTGGTCAAATCGAGCGGCGACATCGTCACCTTCGCAGGCAACGGAACCCTCGGTTACAGCGGTGACGGTGGACTGGCCACCAAGGCCGAGCTCAACGATCCCGCGGGCGTGGCGCTTGACTCCAGCGGCGACATCTTCATCGCCGACGAGTTCAACCAGGTGATCCGCGAGGTGGTCGAGTCCAACAGTGCCACGTCGCTTTACCACGTGTCCGTCGGTGACATCATCACGGTCGCCGGCACCTTCTCCGCGGGTTTCACCGGCGGCTACAGCGGCGATAAAGGACCGGCGACCAGCGCCGAGCTCAATAATCCGACGGGTGTGGCGCTGGACTCGGCGGGCGACATCTTCATCGCCGACTACGACAACAACCGGATCCGCGAAGTGGTCGAGTCGCCGAGCGTCGCAACCGCTCTGGGCGTGGCCAAGGGCGATATCGTCACCGTGGCGGGCGACGGCACATCGGGCTACACCGGCGACGGCCATGCGGCCACGAAAGCCGAGCTCGATTCACCCTCGGGCGTGGCCGTGGATGCCGCGGGCGACCTGTTCATCGCCGATTCCAGCAACAACGTGGTCCGCGAGGTGGTCCAGTCGAGCGGCGACATCATCACCGTCGCGGGCGACGGCACGTTGGGCTACGGGGGCGACGGCGGACCGGCCACCAGTGCCTACCTCGACTATCCCTGGGCCGTGGCGCTCGACGCGGCAGGCGACCTGTTCATCGCCGACTCGGGTAACAATGTCATCCGCGAGGTGGTAACCAATCCCGACGCCACCAACGTCAAGCTGACCTCGTCGGAGAATCCGTCGCCTTTTGCCTACGCATTGACCTTCACAGCGACCGTCAGCGATACGAGCAACCCCGGCACAACGCCTACCGGCACGGTTCAGTTCACGATCGACGGCAGTGACTACGGCGCACCGGTCGCGCTCGTGAATGGTCAGGCGAGCATCGGCGATGGCACACTGGCTGCCGGCGCACATTCGATCGTGGCGATTTACACGCCGGGAAGCTCCGCTTTCGTCACTAGCATGTCGTCTTTGACTCAGACAGTCGATCCCGGCCCGACGACACTGAACTTGACCGCTTACGACGGCCAGGCAGTCGACCCGCCGCCCTTCCCCTTCACGACCAGCGTGACCGCGGTCTATGGGGAAGCGGTCAGCATCACTGCCAACCTGACCCCGCCCTATGGCGGTAGTCCGTCGGGGACAATCACGTTTTTTGAGGGTGGCACGGTCCTCCGTATCGTTTCGCTCCCCTATGAGACGAGCTTCGTGACCTTGACCACCTCGAGCCTGCCTGTCGGTGCCAATTCGATCACGGCCAGCTACAGCGGCTCCGTCGACTTCGCCAGTGCCACCTCGGTCCAGGCGGCGACCGTAACGGTCACGAAGGCCAGCACCCAGGTGGTGCTATCGAGTGAGCAGGGGAAGAAGGTCAAGGGCGCGTATGCGATCACGATTGAGCTCGGAATCGCGCCCGTAGCACCCGGCGCTGGCGTGCCCACCGGTACGGTCACCCTCGAGCTGCCGGCCCAGAAGCGCAAGAAGCCCAAGGTTCTCGCCAAAGCCACGTTGAGCGGCGGTAAGGTCACGCTCGTGGACAAGCACGGCCGCAAGGGGAACAACGAGGTCAGTATCCTATATAGTGGCGACGCCGACTTCGAAGCGTGCGCATTGGACGCGAAGATCACGATCGTCACGGTCTGATTGCCGGACCAGGGAGCGCGTGATCGGGAGGCATGCTCCTCACTCCCCAGAACAAAAAACCTCCCCCCATCGGGTAGGTTTTTGCCTCTCCGGGGTACAGCTAATAGACGACTCGCGTATGACGTGGGCGAGCCGCCGGCCCGACGGCGGTTTCGGGGTGCTTGGGCGCGGCTTTTTTGCCCCTAGAGCCACGCCTTGGGCCTGCCGATTCTGCGTCGTCGTCGCGAGAGATCGTCGGTCCAGCCGCAGGAGGCCGTAAATCGACAACGAGCGAGAGCATCACGCCCCCAACTCACCGGCCGACGGTCGGGTTGCGCGCATTTTGACGGCGTGAGCGATTTCACGGCGTGTGTCCGTTGCGCGCGTCATGCCGGGGCGCATCGCTGCTGGCGCCCATAGATGCCATCGATTTCAATACGCGCAGGTGTGGCATCTATGGCATCTATGGCACCTATGGAGCCGACTGGCATCGATGGCGCCCATGGCTCCATCCTCGGAAGCATGGCGCAATCGCCAACAAAACTTCGAGCCGCGCCGAAGCCTTCCCTCTCGAAGGAAGTGGTCACCGGCTCGTCGTGCCAAAGGACTTCGGGGTTCAAGGGAGAGAGCACACCGCGCGGCAGGGCGGAGCCCTTGTCGTCGGCGCCTTCGAGCGGCAATTGCTCCCTAACCAATCAATGGCCAACTTCTTGCGTCACATCGGCGGACGTTGATTTGGCAGGAAACCAGTTGAAAAACTTGCCACTGTGTGCCACTTTTTCGCGAGGGGATTGTCTCGCCCTTAAGGGCGAGCTCGCGCGCATTTATCGACCTCCCCCTACAACGGCGCCGCCGACTTTGAGGCGAGCGCCTCGACGACGCCGATCACATCGAGCTCGCTTGTTCCGTCGGCCCGCCCCATGGTGCGCGTTTCTCGGGGCGCCCTTGCGACATGGCCGCGTAGCTGAAATGCGGTGTCCGACGCACTGAATTGTCCGCGAGCTTACTCGCGATGCCGGTTCCTTTGTTCCTTGCGCAGGAGTCCTTCCAGATCGCTCAACATCTCGGGAGATCCGACGGCATTCGCAAATTCGCCGACCCAACGGCGGATGAATCGGCGGTTTAGCTTATCAGAGGCGGCCAGGATGCCTTCGATGTCCGCCAAGTCGCGTGGGCGACGGGCGACGGCTTTCATCACGATCAGATCTTCGGGCGTTGGCAATGGGATCGTCAGGCGGCCGATTCTCTTCGTGATCTTCCGGGCGACGGCGTCCCGCTCGAAAGGTAGGGCGCCGAACGTAATGTCCACGTCGATCTGGCTCGATTCATGGCGCAGCAACAAAACCTGGGATTCCCGGGCAAACGCCAATGCGTCAGCAATGCGGGGAGCGAATCCGAACCGAGTCGCCTCCGCGGCAAAATCCTTCCAGCGTGCGGCATCCAAGAGGACCAGTCCGTCAATGTCTCTGGTTAAACGCGGCCGTCCCAGGATCGAGGCGGCCACACCGCCGATCACGATCCCGCGCACCTTGGCCGTGCGCCACCACCTGACGAGGTCACTGAGAGCTGAGCGTAGCGACTCGATCGGGTCCGGTTCAGAGACCATAGGCTCTGCGCAGCTCCAGCCATCGTTGCCGGGCTGCCTCGTCTTCCGCGGCCAGGGATTGTGCGAAGCCTAAAGTATCTGCCGAAGCCATGAGCGCAGCCAATTGGCGCAGCTTCGTCGCGCTCGTAGTCTGGCGTAGCTCGATTCGCTCGCGCTGGTTGACGAGCTTCCACCTCGCGGCAAACGCCCGGCCCTCGGCTTTGCTCATGCGGCGCTTCACGATTTCTCCGGGTGCCGGAGCGGCGCATTTGAGAGAACTGCCGGCAAGCACTCCATGATTTCAGCCACAAGCCAACGGGCGTAAGCATAGCCGAGCTCGAACTCAAACAAAAGAGACCCCGCGTTTCCAGGGGGGCGCCGTGACCTGACCGCGCATTCATGTGGCCTCACGCTTCGAGCCAGAGGCGCACCAAGTGGCGCCGACGCTCCGGCTCGGGGTAGTCGTCGAACGCAGTCCGATTGTGGAGAATCCAGCGGTTATTGATGAAGTACACTTGGCCGGGCTCGAGCGAGAACTCGGCCCGCAGCGCGGGGCGGTTCAACACTTCGTCGAGCCGGTCGAGCGCCTCGCGCTGCGCGGGGGTCAGGGGCTCGCCGGCCTTCTCGTGTCCGGCCTCGATCCAGTAGCGGAGGTAACGGAAGAACGGCTCGGGCCCGCCGCGCTCGATCGCCGGCCGGAGCACTGTCTGCGCCTCACCCTCGCGGACACCCCCACGGCGATCGACGCGGAACGGCTGGCAGAGCGTTGCGAGCGCCTCGGGGTATTCGCGGCCGAGCACGACGGCGGCTGACAGGCCGCTGACGACCTGGCTCACGCCCCCGGACTGCGCCGTCTTCAGACACAGCAGGCCGACATAGTCGACAACCGTCTCGCCGAACGAGTTGTCGGTGTGGAAGCTGCTCTCATAGCGGGTGACGGAGAACCGGGCCCCCTGGGCAACGTCTTGGCCGCTGTCGCGGACGTCGTAGAGAAGCGTACCCTGCACGTTCTGGGCGACCGGCTCGCCGAGCAACTGGCCGAGCAGCCAGTAGAGCGCGATGGCGGCTCGCTCGGAGACCT
This sequence comes from uncultured Isosphaeraceae bacterium, assembly GCA_963830625.1. Lineage (GTDB taxonomy): Bacteria > Planctomycetota > Planctomycetia > Isosphaerales > Isosphaeraceae > CAWHMZ01. The sequence goes on from CAWHMZ010000027.1 coordinate 525,760, forward strand.
CGTTGAGTGGCAGCCGGTCGAGGATAACGAAACCGCGCCCCTGCTCGAGGTCGTGCTTCGCGGCGGCCAGGTACATGCCCAGCGCCGACTTTCTCGTCCCCGGTGAGGCGCAGGTCGGTGATTGGCCCCTCGGCACGGCCGTCGCGCCTCATCAATCGATTTCAGGCGGGATATCAAGCCGGCCGGGAAGGGGCGAGTCCACGCGGAAGAGTCTCCCACGGATTTCGCGGTCCACGTTCTTGGGTCCTCGGTAGGCGCCGTCAACTCGCTTGCGTTCGGCACGGACGTCGCTTCTTCAGAGGGCTTCATGGCGACGGTCGCTCCAGATCGAATCGGGTCGTTTAATCTGCCGTCTGCCGTCTTGGCGACGATTCTCTCGCGTGTTCCGCATCGGGCGGGCTCGCGCCCGCTTCATACGCCAGCCGCCAGCCCGGGCTGGTCACCGGCCGATGGCCAGGCGGATGGGGCTCGACCAGCTTGCCGTAGAGCTCCGGGCGCCGGGCGCGCAGATACCGCCGGGCGGGGGCCTGCGCGAGCGCCTCGGCCGTCAAGAGCCCCACGACCACGTTGTCATCAAGGGCGTGGCTCTCGACGATCACCTCGCCTGATGGGTCAAGGATCATGGCCAGGCCCGGCTTGATCGAGTCGAAGTCGCGGCCAATGTTGTTGGCGAACACGACGAACACGCCGTTTTCCCACGCCCGAGCCGGCAGCCAGCGCATCAGCCAACCTCTCCCCTTAGGCCCCTGGAACTCCTGGCGCAAGTGGGCGGGATCGCGTTCGCGGTTCTCCCAGAGCACGGGGTCAACGGTGCCTCGGCCCGGCATCGGCGACGGAGTGCAGCCTGTGACATGAGGCATGACGATGACCTCGGCGCCCAGGAGCGTGGTCGCGCGCACGTTCTCGGGCAGATTGTTGTCGTAACAGATCAGGAACCCGACCTTGACGCCGCGGACCTCCGTGACGTGATAGCCCCGGCCGGGCGTCACGTGCGGGCTGATAAAGGGATGCAGCTTGTGGAACTTGGCGATGAAGCCCTCGGGCTCAACCGCGACGTAGCAGTTGAAAAGCTGCCCGTCGGGCTCGCGCTCGATCAATCCGGCCATGATGACCGCCCCGGTCTCCCGCGCGATAGCGGTCAGCGCGGCGACGGACAGCCCGTCGGGGACCGGCTCCGCCAAGGCGTCGAGCTCGTCGCGAGAAAGCGTCTGGAGAAAGGTGTAGGCCGTGATGCTGCACTCGTGAAAGCAGACGATCTCAGCCCCCTCGGCCGCTGCTCTCTGGGCGAGCTCTCGAATCCGGCCCAAGTTGTAGGCCTTGTCGCCGTCGTGGTGCTCGAACTGTGCTGCGGCGATGCGGATGTCGCGCATGGACGGTCGGCTCCGGGCACTCGATGGGCCTGCGAGTCTACCATGCCAGGCATCCTCGAACCAGCGCCGGCGGGCCCTGGCGACCGGCCGTCCGCTTCGGAATGCTCGCGCTCGATCGGCTCGTAAGACTGTGCTAATCTCGGTACGAGGCCATGCCTGCCGACATCTGCGGGCTCACGCGCGATCTTTTTGCATGCGCACTGGTAGGCTTGCCTGATTTGCGCGGATCGGCCGCCAACCTTGAAGGTGAGGTCGCGGAATGTTGACCCGGAGAGAGCTCCTTCACCTGATTCCGACCTCGGCACTCGCGGCGGGTGCCCGTGGCGCGGAGGGGCCGGCTTTTGAGCGTTTCGACACGCACGTCCATGTTCATCGCGATGCGCCGGCGATCGCATCGGCCCTCAAGGAGTCGAAGTGGCGCGCGCTCGACATCGTCGTCTGCCCGGCCGTCGGCGACGAGCCCTTCGATCTGGAGGAGAAGCTGCGGGCAACGCTCAAGGTGGCGCACGACAGCGCCGGCATCGTGGCCTGGGCGTCGACGTTCGATGCGCGCGGCTTTGAACAACTCGGGTTCACCGAGCACGCAATCGCCCGGCTCGAGCGCACCTTCGGCGACGGGGCGATCGGCGTGAAGATCTGGAAGAACATCGGCATGGCGATCAAAGCGAAATCGGGCGCGTATCTCCTGCCCGACGACCCCGCCCTGCTGCCGATCTACGAGGCAATCCAGCGCGCCGACAAGACGCTGATCGCCCATCTCGCCGAGCCCAACGGGGCGTGGCTGCCGCTGGACGCCAAGAACCCTGAGATCACATACTATTCCAACTATCCGCAGTGGCACATGTTCGGTCGCGCCGGGGCTACTGACAAGGCATCGATCCTGACGGCCCGCGATCGGGTGCTCGCGCGCTATCCGAAGCTGCGCGTGGTCGGATGCCACCTGGGAAGCGACGAAGACGATCTGAAGCAACTGGCGAAGCGCCTTGATGCCTATCCCAACTTCGCAGTCGATACGGCCGCACGCGTCCGCTACTTGCGCGCGGCGAGCGGGAGCATGTCCGCGACTTCGTCACTCGGTACCAGGACCGTATCTTGTACGCGACCGACTTTTCCCTGCGGGATGGCGACCCTGCAACAGCGGCAAGTTCGATGAAAACCGCGCACGACCGTGATTGGGCGTTCTTTGCGGGCGGCGCGGTGATGGACTACGCCGGCCACCCGACACAGGGCTTGGCGCTCGCCGAAGGCGTCCTGCGCAAGATATTCCGGGACAACGCCGTTCGCTGGCTTCCCGGTCTGGGACGCGCGCCCGGTAGAGCGATAGCTCCATCTGCGGCGACCGGTCAACGATTATAAGGCAGCTCTTGAATCCAATTGAACCCGCGGTTCATGAGCTCGTAGCGCTTCTCCGCGGCGCGTTTTAATGTCGCGCTGATGGCCTTGCCGTCCATTGAGCCCTCGAGCTCGAGCTTGTCGGGCTCTGGCACAGCGTACCGGAAGGTCGCCGACCACGTGGGCGTGCGGACCTTGGTGAGGGTGAGCTTGTTCGGTTCAACGTCCCAGGTGATCAAATAAACCACGGTCGGTGGCTTCCGCGCGGCCAGCCTCACGAACTTCCGGTTGCTGAAATCAAGCCAGCTCCAGTTCATGGGGTCTTCTTCGGCTGGTTTGTTCTTGTCAACTTCCATGGAGACGAGTTCCCAGCGGCCAAGCACCGGAGCCGGGGCGCCGCCATACATATCGTTCCAGCGTTTGTAGCTCCCATGAACGTTGGCGTAGACCATTGCGACGACAAGGAGCGTGCGCAGCACTCGAGCGAGTCGATCGAGCTTGACGCTGCCAAGTAAGGGCGCAAGCGGCATGGCCGGAACGGCCTTGCCCAGCACCAAACTGTCAATCAACCGCGGCATTCCAGGTGCGAGCAGAAAAATGGCCATCACGAGATAGTTCAGCGAATAGAGCTTTACGGGCACGTCGAAGCACATATTCAGCATGAAGACCTGCGTCATCGCTGCCAGCGCGACGAGCGAACCCAGCAATGTTGTTCGCCGCGTTGTGAGCAAGAGCCCGGCCAGCACTTCCACCGCTCCGGTAAACATCTGATAAATCGGCGAGAAGCCCATGAAGGTCCAGAGCAGGCCCATGGGCGACATGTCGCCCAGTTGCTGGCCGAGTCGAAACGAACTGGGCTCGGCAAACTGCAGCGGGAACACCTTTGCGAAGCCGTAGCCTAAGAGCATCTCGCAAAGAAAAAAACGGACCAGTACGCGCACCAGGCCGTGCAAGCGGCCGTCCCAGTCCCAGTCAGGTTTACGCCTTCGCGCCAGCCACACAACGGCGGTCCACAGCAACGCGGCGACGGCGGCGATCGCGACCGCGCAGACGCAGCCGATGTAGGCGCGCATCGTGTCGCCGCTGCCGGTCGGCTGAATGATCGCTTCGACATGCAGCGCTCTAGCGCCCACCCAAATGCAGACGTTGTTGTTTTGCTTGCCAATCCATGAATAGGCTGCGCCGTACTTCTCGCCTATGGCTTTCAGCCACACTGGCTGATCTTTGTCCTCGACGAACGAAAACGGCAGGCCGAGAAGGTCCAATGGAAAGGGGAACGCGAAACAAATCCAGTAGAAGAGCAGGGAACGAAACAAGTAGAGGCCAATCCCGCGAACCAGAGCTTGCATGGGTCGCAACCTTACAATGGGACGCAGATCTCACAGAGGAAGGATTCTATCTCTTAGACCCACCAGATTTGAATGGCGACGGCGACTTGGAAGTTCCTCACGCGATGTCGGTTCGTGTTCTACGATGCTTTGAGCGTACCTCGTGTCACCATTGCAGGCTCAAGAACGGGAACCACGTCGATGTTCTCCAGGTATCAATTGCACTGTTGGGTGCTCGCTGTCTGCGCTTTTGGCCTGTCCAGCGATTGCACTCGCGCAGACGAACCAACCGCTAACCGAAGCAAACCTTACAAAGCTCATCGAGTTGCGGATCGAAGATGATGCGATCACCGCGAAACTGCGGACGGCAGGTGTCGCATTTGTCGTTGACGATGCCCTGATCAAACGGCTCAAGCAGGCTGGTGCATCGGATGGTGTCATCGCAGCAACGCGCGCAGCGGCGTCCCCGAAGGCGACTGCGTTCTGACAGCCCCGTCACGTACCAAGATGTCCTCAAGCTCGTCCAGCTCGGCCTCCCGGAGGAGGCCATCATGAAGCGCCTCGAGAAGTCGCCGACGCTTTTCACGCTCGATGCGACTCAAGTCACTGAGCTGAAACGCGCAGGCGCTAGCGAGAACCTCGTAACGGCGATGCAACAGGGACGCCAGAGCCGCACTGGCACCAGCCCGAAGATCACTGATTTCGCTATGGTCCTCGACTGCTCGGGAAGCATGGGAGAACAAACGCGCGACGGACAGGTGAAGATCGACGTCGCCAAACGCGTTGTGTCAGAACCTTGTCTCGAAAATGCCCGTCACGTTACGCGTCGCGTTCATCATCTACGGTTACGATCGTGACCTGAATTGCCAGGCTGTCAGCGTCGTGCGCCCGCTGAGCCCATTGGGCGCAAATGGGAAAGCCGAGCTGGCGTCGATCATCGACACACTGCGTCCTGTTGCCAACACGCCGATCGCGTTGGCACTTGAAACGGCCGGTCGCGAGCTCGCGAAGAACGATGCGCCCTGCGGTTTGGTGTTGTTGACCGACGGCAAGGAAACCTGCGGAGGCGATCCAGTCGCGGTTGCTAGGACTCTGGTCGGCACACTGCGCCTGAGCTACGGAATCAACGTGATCGGGTTCGACGTGCAGAATGACGAGCGGGAATCGCTGACCGAGATCGCCCGAGCAGGCAACGGTAAGTACTACAACGCGCAGACTGCGGCTGAACTGATTGATGTGGTGCGCGGTCTGCAAGAAGAGCTCGAAGTCGTCGCCCATCCAGCACCCACAGCGGCCAAGATCCGTGTCGGTGCTGCCCGGTTTGTCGAGATCCAGTCGCCGTCCATCGAGCTTCCCCGGTTGGAATCACTCTATCTGACTCGACCAGGCACCGACCGCATGGCGCTGCGGGCTGACCACATTGCCAGGATCTCGCAATACACCCAGAGCCTGCGCATTCCTCCCACGGTCAAGTTCGAGAAATTCGACGTGTGGTGGGTGCCAGAGCAGGGCCGAGCGATCAAGATGATCAAGGACCTGACGGTCGATAAGGAGACGGTTTCAATCAAGCCCCAGAATTATTTGGGGCTGGTGCGGCTCACTGGCAAGAACGTGCCTGCGGCCAACGCTGTTCTGATCACGCCGGTCGGTACAGAAAGCTTCGCGACCCGCGCCCAAGCTGTGCAATCGACAACAGGCTTCGGCAAAGACATGGTCGTTGCGCCGGGTCAATACGACGTGTGGATCGAGCCGGCCGACGGCGGTAAATCGGAGAAGGTCGCTGAAAGGATCGAAATCACCGCCGGTAATGTGACGGTCGTCGATTAAGTTAGCCTGTCTCGCGTTGCAATATCGGCGGTGCAGAATGAACGTCGAGCGGGCTTCGCGGCATCGAGCGCTGCCTCGGGCGCAGGAGGGCAGCAGCGGTTCGACGGCCGCGGTTGCTTGCAGCCTGCCGCCAGGTCGTCCGCACCAGCGCGAATGGGCCGCATCGCCCGCTCGGCGGCGTTTTTGTGATTCCATAATGCAACGTCCGCGTCATCTCATCCTGCCCCCCTTCTGCGAAACGATCAGGCCGGTGCGCGCCCAGGAGCGGCGTGCATCCGTCCGTGTCCCCTCGTTGGGCATTTCGTGATCGCCCACAGCAACGCTGCTTTGGGACGCCGGGGGTGATATCATTACGCCCAAGAAGCTCCTCGGTTGAGAGCATGCGACCACCTCGCAGATTGACGACAGACGAAGGCCGAGCTTCGAGGCCGGGCGTCCGACGACGTGCCGATTTGATGAGGTCTCCTGGCCGGGCCGTTCAAGCGCGTAATTCTCAAAAAGGTACGCCTCCCCGTGCAGTGGAACCCGGCTTCGCTGCCGTTCTTCCTGGCCGCGGCCCTGTCGGGCTGGTTGGTCGTGCTCGCCTGGGGGCGTCGCAACGAGCCGGCGGCGCCCTCCCTCATCTCGCTGGTCCTGTTCGAAGGGCTCTGGGCCTTGTGCGAGGCGCTCGAAGTGGTGTTGCTCGACCCGTCCGCTCAGGCCGTGATGTACGGCCTGAAGCTCTCAGCCGTCGCGCTCGTGCCGCCTTCACTCCTGTTCTTCGTCCTCGAGTACACGGGCCGAACGGGGGCCGCGCTCGCGCGCTTCAAGGTGCTGATCCTCGCGCTACCGGCGATCTCCATCGGCCTCATCGCAACCTCAGGGGAACACCGGCTGTTCCTCCGGGGCATGGAACAGGTCGAGGTCGGTGGCTTCCGATTGCTGAGTCCCCGGTACGGCCCTGCATTCTGGATCCACACGGCCTACTGCTATGCCCTCTTGTGGCTTTCGGCATGGCTGCTCGCCCGCGCGGCCTTGGCATTGGGTGGGGTCTTGAGGAAGCAGATGCTGTTATTGTGCGCCTGCCTGCTCATCCCGTTGGCCATCAACGTGGCCGACCTGCTGATGATCATCCCAGAACCGTACAGAGAATATGACCTGACGGCAGCCACGTTCGTGGTGACGGGCGTGCTCGGCTTTGTGCTGTTGCGGCGGTTCCACTTGATCAATGTCGCTCCGGTCAGCTATTCCCTGGTCGTGCACGAGATGCTCGACGCGATCATCGTGCTCGACGCCCAGAGGCGGATCGTGGGCGTAAACCAGGCTGCCCTTCGCCTCATGGGGCGCCTCGATAAAGACATCGTCGGCCTCTCCGGCGACACGATCCCGAATTGGCTGCAGGTACCCGAGCACCTTTCCCGGCTGGAAGGAGCCGCGGAGCTGTCGTATCGCTTGAGCGGCGACTCGCGGGATTCCGGGTCCACCTACGATGTGCGAGTCTCTCGCTTCCCGCACGGCCGCGAACCGGGATGGCTGGTCATCATCCGCGACATCTCCGCCCAATCGCGCGCGGAGGCGGAGCGGACCGCCCGGATCGCCGCTGAACAGGCCAATCTGGCCAAGGACGGGTTCATGGCCAAGTTGGGCCACGAGCTGCGGACACCGCTTACGCCCGTGCTCGCAATCGTCTCGGCGGCCCTCGAAGAACGCTCGATCTCTCCGGGGTTGCGATCTTCCCTCGAGATCGTGCAGAGGAATGTCCGTCTCGAGGCGCGTTTGATCGACGACCTGCTCGACCAGAGCCTGATATCGCTGGGGAAGCTGCGCCTGCGGACGGAGCTCGTCGACGCGCACGGGCTCCTGAAGCAGAGCGTGGAGGATTGCGCCCTATTCCTGCGGGAGGCCGGCCTGGTCGCCCGCCTCGATCTCTCGGCGACGAACAGCATGATCACTGCCGATCCGGGCCGGCTCCAGCAAGTCTTCTGGAACCTCATCACCAACGCTGCGAAGAATTCGCCCGCCCGCAGTCAGTTGACGATCCGCACGCGGAATATCGCGCCGGATGCTCTCGCCATCGAATTCCTGGACGAAGGCCGCGGCCTCAAGGCGTCGCAGTTGGACGAGATCTTCGAGCCCTTCATTCAAGGTCCAGCCGACGGCGCTGCACGAGGTGCGGGCCTGGGCCTAGGCCTGTCGATCGGCCGGTGGATCGTGGAAGCCCACGGTGGAACCTTGGTCGCGGAGAGCCCGGGCCCAGGGCGAGGGTCCACCTTTCGCGTCGTCCTCCATACGGCAGACATCACCCAGTTTGCAACGGTCGATCGACCGAGCGCCGGCGGCGCGACCGCCCTTGAGCCCGCGGCTCCCGAGCCCGGCCGAGACCGCGCAGCCAGCAGGCCCACGACGATCCTCTTGGTCGAGGACAATCCCGATTCCCTGCGTGCCCTCTCGATGTCGTTGTCCCTGCTTGGCTACGAGGTCCGTCCCGCGAATAGCCTCCGGACGGCCTTGGCCGCCGTAGAGAATGGAGGATATGACCTGATCGTGAGCGACCTTGAGCTGGGCGACGGGACCGGCCTGGATCTGTTGCGTTCGATGGGCCCGGGGCGTTCGGTCCCGGCGATCGCCCTCACCGGTTACGGGTCCGACGAAGACCGAAAAATGTGCCTGGACGCGGGGTTCCAGACGCACCTCACCAAGCCGGTTGAGACCAGACAACTCGGCGAGGCGATTCGGAATATCATCCAAAAACAATCAATCAATTCATGAAGCGCGGCCGGAAGCAAGACTTGCGTGGAAGCGTAAGAGCGGGCCCTGGAGCGGCGCAATCGGAAGACCGAAATGGGGACTGAGCATGATGAGCAGACGGCCGCGGACGAGTGTGGTTTTGATCTTCACTTTGGTGGTTCTCGCGCCGGCGGCGCAGGGGCGTGCGGAGACCTTCTCGGCGATCCAGGACGAGACGAAGAAGCTTCACGCGCTTTTCGATGACGAGTGGCAATGGACGCTGCGCGAGTATCCGGAGCTTGCAACCCGCATTGGCGACCCGCGGTACAACGACAGGCTGACGGACCTGGCGGCCCCGGCGCTCGAGACACGTAAGGCGCACAAACGCGATTTGCTCAAGCGCATTCGCGAAATCGATCGCGGCAGCCTGATGGGCCAGGACGTTCTTTCGTACGACCTGTTTCTGAGAGAAACCGAGCAAAGTGTGGCGCTCCAGCGTTTTCCTTCGGAATGGATGCCCATCTCGCAGATGGGCGGCGTGCACATCAGTATCCCCGAGTTGCCGCGAGTGGCGCCGTTGCGGAACGTGAAGAATTACGACGATTTCCTCACCCGGCTCGAAGCGTATCCGCGGCAGGTCGACCAGGTGATCGAGCTCTTGAAACGCGGAATCGCCGCCGGATGGGTGCCGCCGGAGGTGGCGCTGCGCAAAGTTCCACCGCAGCTCGCGAAGCAGTTGGCCCAGGATGTCAAGAAAAGCCCGCTTTACAAGCCATTTGAGAGCTTTCCCGAGGCGATCGGCCCGGCTGAGCGTTCGCGGCTCGAAGCCCGAGCTCTCGAGACGATCAAGGGATCAATCGTTCCCGCGCTCAAGCGGCTGCATCAGTTCATCGCCGAGACTTATCTTCCCGGCTGCCGGAAGGATATCGCCGCGACGCAGTTGCCGGACGGAGCGGCCTACTATCAGGCGCAGATCAGGTTGTATACGACAACCGACCTTTCGGCACGTGCGATTCACGAGATCGGGATCAAGGAAGTGAAGCGAATCCGCGCAGAGATGGACGGTGTCATCAAGGAGACGGGCTTCTCGGGATCGTTCCCGGAGTTTTTGAACTTGTTGCGAACTGACCCGCGGTTTGCGCGGATGGAACCGGACCAGGTGTTGCCGGGATTTCGGGATATCGCCAAACGGGTTGATCCTGAGCTTCCCAAGCTCTTCGCCGAATTGCCCCGCACGCCCTACGGCATCCGGGAGATACCCGCCTATCAAGGGGAGACGGCCGAGCATTATACGCGGGGGGCGGCTGACGGTTCGCGAGCCGGCTATTTCAACGCCAACGTGCTCAAGGGGGCGACCCGGCGCAAGTACGAAATGGAAGCGCTCCTCTTGCACGAGGCCGTGCCTGGCCATCATTTGCAGGTCGCCCGTGCGCAAGAGCTCAAGGATTTACCCGAGTTCCGCAGGACTGCCTCCTACAGCGCTTATAGCGAAGGGTGGGGGCTCTACGCCGAAGGCCTGGGTGAAGAGCTCGGGCTTTACAAGGACCCGTACTCGAAATTCGGCCGGCTCAACGGCGAAATCCACCGTGCCTGCCGGCTGGTCGTCGACACCGGCATGCACGCAATGGGCTGGTCCCGGGAAAAGGCAATCAATTATGTGAAAGAGAACAGCGGTTTATCCGAGAGCTTCATCGAAGCAGAGATCGACCGATACATCGTCTGGCCGGCCCAGGCGCTCGCGTACAAGATCGGCGAGCTGAAGATCAAGGAGCTGCGCGCCAGAGCAGAGAACGCCCTTGGAACGAAGTTCGACATCCGGAAGTTCCATAACGCGCTCATCGACGATGGGCCGCTTCCGCTGGATGTGCTCGAACAGCGGATTGAAGAGTGGATCAAGGCGCAGCACTGAACGCAACGACGCGTGGTCGTAGCACAGCTTTCGATGCCCGATGACCGGCATGCTTCGGAGTCTCAGTATGCGATCCATTCCGCTGCGCGTCTTCGTGCTCTTCGTCTCCCTGCTCGTTACAGACGTCCGGGTCATCGCGCAGGGTCGCGATATCCCCCGACCGGGCCGCGATGTGCCGGCCAAGCTGCACAACTACCACGAGACGGCCATCTCTCCCGACGGCACGCGGGTGGCCTGGGTAGAGGGGCTCGACGGCGCGGGCGAGCCGTCGCCGGGGCATTCGGGCATTTTCGTTGCCGAGCTGGCGAAGAGCCGGGCAATGCCGCGAAGGATCACGGCGGGCGACGGCAAGACCGGGTGCGCCGAACACTCGATTGCGTGGTCGCCGGACGGCGCGCGGCTCGCGTTTCTCTCCGATCACGACAAGGTGGGGCAACTCCAGGTCTATGTCGCACCGCTTGACGGCGGGGAGGCGAAGCGCCTGACGGCAGCGTCCGGCTTCCTGGCCGACCCGCGCTGGTCGCCGGACGGTGCGCGACTGGGCGTCCTGTTCACGGAAAACGCATCCAAGCCCTCCGGCCCGTTGCAGCCCGGTGCGGCCCTCACCGGGGTGATCGACGACAAGGTCCTCGAGCAGCGGCTGAGCACGATTGAGCTGTCGTCCGGCGAGTTCCGGCAGGTCTCGCCGCCCGACATGTACGTCTACGAATACGACCGGTCCCCTGACGGTACGAGGTGCGTCGCCATTGCGGCCCCCGGCTCGGGCGACAACAACTGGTACATTGCCCGGCTCTACGTCGTCGCGATGGAATCGGGGGAGATGAAATCGATCCTGGACCCAAAGATGCAGGTCGCGGTGCCGCGCTGGTCGCCGGATGGCCGGACGATCGCGTTCATCGGCGGGCTGATGAGTGACGAGGGAGTCACCGGCGGCGACATCTATCTCGTGCCGGCGACCGGCGGGAGGGGGCTCGACCTCACTCCGGACCTGGAGGGCTCCGCAAGTTGGCTCGCCTGGCACCCGTCGTCGGAGTCGATCCTTTTCGCCGAGCACCTCGACGGCGGCAGCGCCCTCGCCCGCGTGGGCCTGGACGGCGGCGTGAGCCGACTCTGGGCGGGCACCGAGCGGATCAGCGCCACGGGCAGCGGCGCTGCCCTGGGCGTCTCGGCCTCCCGCGATCAGGCGACGCTGGCCCTTGTCCGCCAATCCTTCCATTCCGTTCTTCGGCGCCACAGCCTATGACGACCCAGCCGCATACGCCCGCAGCTCGCCGATCACGTTTATCAAGCAGGCGAAAACGCCGACGCTGATCCTCGTCGGCGAGCGGGACGTGGAATGCCCGGTTCCGCAGTCCCAGGAGTTCTACCACGCCATGAAGAGGCTGGGCGTGGCGACGCAGATGGTGGTCTATCCCGGAGAAGGCCACATGATCTCCCGGCCAGAGCATCGCCGGGACCTCGTCGAGCGGACCGTGGGATGGTTCGACCGGTACCTGGGGCCGGAGCAGGGGCGATGATCATGCCCAACGCCCGTCAGGCCGGCATCCCGGGTCTTAACCCGGGCTTTGAGGAGCCTGGCTGCGAATGATCCGGCCAAATTCCCACCGCCGATTCAGGGCATGCCCGCAAGCTTGTATAGCGCCCAGCCCTCGGCGGTCGATCGGAACTCGTAGACACCCGGCGAGATCAGATACCGGCGCTGGCCGAGCGATCCGCCACCGTCGTAGGTGATGTTCGAGTCGGGGGCCACGGCCAGGTCCTGGCGCGAGCCGGCGGGGGCCTGATGGGTGATGCCATCGATGGCGAAGGCGACGCCGGCCCCCGCCGGCTCGGCATTGACGATCGTGATCGTGATCGTCGGGGCGGCGGCCATCGGTCCCGGGGTCGGGACAGGCCGCTGGGGGTTGGGAACTTGCGTCGGGTGGGCGGCCTGAGCGATGGCGGCGAGCGACACGGCATCGGTCCGGATCGGGTAGAAGCCGGGGTATTGGCGCGAGTTCCACCGGATCAACCATTCGTGGATCGCGATGCGATACTTGACGTTGTCGATCCGATGGACGTCGCGGTCCACGGCGGCCATGTCGCCCCGCTCGGCATCGCGCCTGAGCTTCGCCTGAAGATTTTGGAGGCGATGCTCGGCCAGCGCCTGGTTCACAATGTCATACTCAGCCCCGGTGATCAAGTTGTTCAACAAGCCTCCGGGTTCTCGGGGCGGGCCCGGGTCGACGCCGACTTGCGCGTCGGCGGGCCTTGACGAGAGCAGGGCGACCACAACGGCCGCCCCAGCGATCGAGCCTCGGCATTGAAGCCTGGACATGCATTCCTCCGCCATCGAGTCCCTTCGAGATCTCCGACGGGAGTCTACCACACGAATTGGGCGGCATCCCGGACGATGCACCGACGCCTCGGCTCAGTCAACGCCGGGCCTCTCTGGCTTGCAGCATTTCCTTGCGTTGCTGACGGAGCTTCTCCAGACGGGTCAGCGGCTTACTGGCATCGGCCTTTGCGGTGACCACCGAGGCGGGCCTGGCGCCGGCGGCCGGAACGACCGGCTTCTTGGCCGGGAGCGGCGCATCGACCCGCAGGCGGCCCGTCCCCAGGTTGTGCACGATCGGCTCGCCGTCTTTGGTGATGACGGCCTGGCAGAACAGGTTTTTCGATTCGCCAGGGGGCGTCTTGGGGTCGATTTTGAGGTGGAACACGACCTTGGTATCGCTATTCGTGAGCGTGACTGGCTCTGTGGTCGCCTTGTTGGGCAGGCCGATGAGCGTTAGCTTCGCCGCGCCGGGAAAGTCGGTTGACTTGTTCACGTTCACGATCAGGTCGACCTCCTTGCCTTGCTCGACGCTGGCCGCCTGGAATTTGAGCGTCAGGAACTGAGGCGCCACCGTGAGCCGAGCGAATTCCGACGAAACAACCAGCCGGCCGCCGCGGTTTCCGCGCCGCTGCTGCTGTGCGCGAGGGGCACCCGGCGCCGCGGCTGGGGGAGGCTGAATATAAGTGCCGCTCACCAGGATCCGCCAGGTTTTCAACTCGGCCCCGCCGCTCGCGTTGATCGGAATGACGGCTTCCGTCCCGTTTTCGGGGATCACGACTTGTCCCTTGGAGGCAATTCCGGGCGGATTCCAGGGGAGCGAGACGGTGATCGGAGCGGTGAAGCCCGGCTTGCGGGTGACTACCACCTTCAGATCCATCGAGCCGCCGCGCACGATCGGCACCTTCGGCTGGACGATCGCGACCGAGAACGGCGCCTCAAGGGCGACGGCGACGGCCAGCGATTCGACCGTGCGCGTCCAGAACGGCACGTTGTTTTGACCGAGCACCAGCTCGGCAGTCGAGCTGAATTCGCAGGGAACTTGCTTCGAACTGTCGGTCGGGCGACCGACGACATTCGCCAACGTGGCACCGATCGGGGCCTTGGCATCGGCGTGGAAAAGAACGGGGATGACCGTGTTTCCGGCCGTCAGCTCATCTGACTCGACAGTGACTCCTGTAGGCAAGTTGTCCGCGCTGAGGGTGATCGCGCCCCCGAAATCCTCGCGCTTGGCCTGAATTAGTATCGCTTGGCGATTCCCTCTCGGGACCGACAGCGCCATCACGCTGGTCCCGCGCCTGAGCGATTCGTTGGGGGTGCTCAACTCGAGACGCGGCGTCACCGAGCTGATCTCGACGCGATAGGTGTATTCGGGCCCCCCTCTTTTCAGGTGGTCGGTTACGGAGATGACGAACTCACCGTCGCGCGGCGGAGTGTATCGAATGTAACTATCGGGCCCGACGCTATCGTCATTTTCGGCAACCTGGCCCGCGTTCCTGGCGAAGAGCCCGATGACCGGGTCGAGCGGCGAGCGAACCTGACGGGCGAACACCCGAATATCGTAAGTCTGCCCCTTCCTGGGCGTGAAACGTGAAAAAGTCAACATCCCCCGCTTTCTCGATCACTCCGTTGAGTGCGACCGGAGGCGCAAACGGAGTGGCGCGATCATGGGTGTCGTTGGGCTCGGCCTCGATCGTGTTGCCAAAGGGGCTGAGCCGAAACAGGTTCGGGTAGGGTGCGTAGCCGCGCGAGTCGTGCGCCAAAAGGCCAAAATGGCGATCGGCATGGCCGGGCAGATCGACCTCGGTCGCGGTTTCGCCCAGCACGTCGCCGATCCAGCGAATCTGCAAATGCTCGCCCAACTTGCCACCGGAAGGCAGCGTGGCGGTCGGTCTCGGGAAGTTCCCGATATGCAGGCGGTAAAGGCACTGCGCAGTTGCCGGCAAACGCCGCCTCACGCACCGCGATGATGTACCGCCCGTCCTCGGGGGCGACCAGCGAAACGAAGCAATCCTGCCAGATGAGGGCGTTGTCATCGCTCGAGGCCAGCTCGAACCGCTTTGCGTTCAAGATTGCGACATAAGGGTCGAAGAGCGTCAGACCCAGGCGAATGCCCTCCACCTCGACGGTGATCCGCTCCCCTTTCTTCGCACTGCACCTCGTAATAATCGATGTCTTCTTTGCCCGCGACGCCGTTGACAGTCACGTTCATGCTGACCATCTGGGGCCGGGCGAAATCGTTATTGGGCTCGACCTCTGTGACGTCACGCAGCGTTCCCACGCTAAAGGTCTTGAGCGAGCTAATCCCCGTCGCGGTGCGAACGCGAAAATCATGCAGGCCCAGCTGGGCGCCTTCCGCGATCTTGAAGGTGGCGACCGCCTGTGCGTCGTTGCCGCCGACGATCTTGGTGACCGTGATCCCCGGCTGATAGAAGAGGATTTCCTGGATGTCGGCCAGGCGCTGGCCGGTGAGCGTGACGATCACCTCGGTGCCTCGCTGGCCGCCGACGGGCTGGACCAATCGGACGGTGGGGGCGACCGCCCAGGCGGGCACGGCCGCGATCAACATTCCTAGCGTCGCGAGAACGATGGATTTCATGATCATCGCCGGAAAGGGTCCATGAAAGCGGGAATCTGCGATCAAGGCAAGGAGGCGTGCGGCATTCGGCGGGGGGCGGCCGGGCGCCGGCGAACGAAGCAATTCGCAAGCCGGCGGCGATCGACCGAACGCTTTAGTATAGCTTTCTCGCGGTGCTCAACCAGAGATTAACGGACAAATTGCCATGTCACGAGGGAGCGAGGACATGCAACGCGGCGATCAGAGCTGTCGCATCCTCGGCCAGATGCGGCCCCCCTTCTGCCCCTTCTTATCTCGGCGATAGGCTATCCTACGACAACCTCGTTTATGGGTGCTCGGCCTGCAACGTGGCTTGAGACAGTTGACCCTGACGACCGGGGCGATCATCAAAGCCGCGGAATTCCGGGCGTTCCCGCGACAGTCGGGCATCCCCACGGCGTCGCCCGACGGTAGCAAGGGGGTGCGGCCATCGATATGAACAGAGCAAACTGGCTTTTATTTTACCGGTTGCGGCCGCGACGCTGGGCGGCGCCAGGGGTTGCAGCGGCAACGATTCGTCGTAGGCGTTCGATTACCGGGTGGGGGCAAAGGGGTCAGCCGGCATTGCGCGGTCGAGCAGGCTGAGAACGAGCCGCTGGAAGTCATCGCGGCCGCGGAGTGGGACGAGGTCAGCGTCGTGGCTCATCCAGGCCCCATCGGCATAGCCCGCGGCGACTGCCGCGCGGAGGGCCGCCATCGCCTCGTCGGCGTGTCGTCTTCCCGCCGCCGGCTCCCGGGCAATCGGCGCGCACAGGGCAAGGTCGCATGCGGCGTCGTAGAGCCTATCTGGATTCCCGGGCCAGAGCTTCATCCGCTCGCGCGCGGCAACGGCCGCCTCGTCGCCCTGACCTCGGACTCGGAGAGCCTTGCCGAGGTTTCGGTAATGATTGCTCAGGAATTGTCGGAACTGGGCCACGTCTGGCTGGCGGTCAAACGCCGCCCGCTGATGGCCGATCGCCTCGCGATACCGCGCAACGGACGAGTCGATGTCGCCGCGGGCAAACAACGCATTCCCCAGGTTGTGCAACGATCCACCCAGGCTGCTCCGGTAGTCCATCCGCTCCGGGTTCTGAGCGACCAGCCGCTGGCCGAACACGATGGCCTTGCCGCACGCCTCCTCCGCCTTGCTGTGCCGGCCCGTGGCCGTGAGCAATGAGCCGAGGATGTTGTAGACGTTGGTCAGGAAGTTCTGGTAATCGGACACGCCAGGATGGTCCTTCACCAGCCGCTCGAGGGCCGCGACGGCCTTGCCGTAGGCCTCCTCCGCCTCGTTGCGCCGGCTCGTGTGCGCAGGCGCATTGCCGAGGTCGACGTAGCTGGCAGCCAGGCTGTACTGGAAGTTGGGAACGCCCGGACTGTCCTTCACCAGCCGCGCCCGAATCGCGCCGGCCCTGCCGAAGGCATCCGCCGCCTCCCTCTGCCGGCCCGTGGCCGCGAGCACCTTGCCGAGGCTGTCATAGCCGTTTGCCAGGAAGACCCGGTGTCCCGGTACGCCGGGGTGGTCATTCACCAGCCGTTCGAGGGTCGCGATGGCCTTGCCGTACGCCTCCTCCGCCCTCTTTTGCCGGCCCGTGGCCGCCAAGACCAGGCCGAGGTTGACATAGCTTCCGGCCAAGCTGTGCCGGTATTCCGGCACGCCAGGGTGGTCATTCACCAGCCGTTCAAGGGTCGCGATGGCCTTGCCTTCCGCCTCCTCCGCCTCCCTGTGCCGACGCATGGCCGCCAGCACGTTGCCGACGTTGCTGTAGCTCGTGGCCAGGAACTCCTGATATTCGGGCACGCCGGGGTTGTCCTTTACCAGTCGTTCGCGAATCGCGGTGGCCTTGCCGTAGTGATCCTCCGCCTCCCTCAGCCGGCCCGTCGCCTGGAACTCAAGGCCGAGATTGTTGTAGCCGACCGCCAGGCTCTGCTCATATTTGGCCACGCCGGGGTGGTCCTTCACCAGCGGCTCGTACTGCGCGATGGCCTTGGTATACGCCTCCTCCGCGTCCCTGTGCCGGCTCATGTGCGCGAAAACCCCTCCGAGGCCGTCGTAGCCGATCGCCAGGACGTGCTGGTATTCGGGCATACCGGGGTGGTCATTCACCAGCCGCTCGCCGACCCTGATCGCGTTGCGGAACGCCTCCTCCGCCTGCCGGCGCCGGCCCGTGGCCGCGAGCGTGGTGCCGAGGTTGTTGTAGCCGTTGGCGAGATGGTCCTGGTAGTCGGGCGCGCCGGGGTGATCTTTCACCAGCCGCTCGCTCATTGCGATGGCCTTGCCGTACGCGTCCTCCGCCTCCCTGGTCCGACCCGCGGCCGCGAGCGTGGTGCCGAGGCTGTTGTAGCTATTGGCGAGATGGTCCTGGTAGTTGGGCACGCCGGGGTGGTCCTTCACCAGCGGCTCGAGCGCGGCGATGGCGTTGCCGTAGGCCCTCGCTGCCTCGGTGCGCCGGCCAATGGCCGCGAGCATTACGCCGAGATTGTTGTAGTCGCCGGCCAGACCCTGCTGGGACTCGGGAACGCCGGGGTGGTCTTTGACCAGCCGCTGGCGAATTGCGATGGCCTTGCCGTACGCCTCCTCCGCCTCCCTGGGCCGGCTCGTGGCACCGAGCACTAGGCCGAGCATGTCGTAGCCGTTGGCCAGGAAGTTCGGGTAGCCGGGCCGGCCGGGGTAGTCCTTGACAAGCTGCTCGCGAAGCGTGATGGCCTTGCCGTACGCCACCTCGGCCTCCCTGGGCCTGCCTGTTGCCATCAGCACCACGCCGCGGTTGTGGTAAGCGTTCGCCAGGAAGTTTTGATAATCGGGCACGGCGGAGTGGTCCTTTACCAAGCCCTCGAGGACCGCGATGGCTCTGCCATCGGCCTCCTCCGCCTCCGTTGGCCGGGCTGACTCCTTGAGCACAATGCCGAGATTGACGTAACTACCGGCCAAGCTGTGCCGGTAGTCGGGAACGCCGGGCTGGTCGCGCACGAGGGATTCATACATTCCGATGGCACCCTGAAACTCGTGCTCGGCGTCGGCGTGGCGACCGAGGATCGTCAGGATGCCGCCCAGGGAACGGCGCCCGCGGGCCAGCAAGGCCCGCTCCTTCTCGGTCGGATTCGCCTTGGCCGCCAGCTCGGTGGTGAGCCGCTCGTAAAACGCGCGCGGTTTCGCCAGCAACGATTCGAGCAGCTCCGGCGGCAGCTTGCGGTCGCGGAGGACGTCCTCATTGAAGCCCGTGAAATATTCCTCGTAGGAGGTCATGACCTGGTCGAGCCGGCGCTCGGCGTCGCGGCTGGCCGCCAGGGCCGCACGCCATTGCCAGAGCACTCCCCCGAGCCCGAGCGCGGTCACGAGGGCGACCAGCCCCAGGAGCGCGGCGATCGCTGGCTTCCGCCGTGCCCACTTGATCGCTCGCTCGGATGGCGTCACCGGCCGCGCAACGATCGGCTCGCCGTCCAGGTACCGCCGCAGGTCTTCCGCGAGCGCCGCCGCCGTTGGATATCGCTTCACCGACTCCTTCTCCAGACATTTCAGGCAGATCGTCTCCAGATCGCGCGGAATGGACGCATTGAGCCGTCGCGGCGGCACGGGCTCGTCGCTGATGACCTGGATCACGGTGTCCATCCGTGGCCGCCTGGAACGGCGGCCGGCCGGTGAGCAGGCAGTACAGCGTCGCTCCCAGCGCATACACATCCGCCGCCGGGCCAACCTCGCCCCGCGTACCTCCGGCCTGTTCCGGCGGCATGTAACTTGGCGTCCCCATGATCTGGCCGGAGCCGGTCAGCTCGCGATCGCCCTGCACCTTCTTGGCCAGGCCGAAGTCAGTCACCCGCGGGTTGCCGGACTGATCGAGCAGGATATTCGCCGGCTTCAGGTCGCGGTGAATTACGCCGTGCTGGTGGGCATACTCGATGGCCTCGCTGACGCGGCGGATCAGTTCGGCGGCCTCCAGCACCGGGAGCGGTCCCTCGGCCAGGCGCTGGGACAGGCTCTGCCCCTCGACGAAGCCCATCGAGAAATAATGCTGCCCCTCGTGCTGGCCGACCTCGAAGATCGGAACGATGCCTGGATGGTCGAGGTTGGCGGCCGCCTCGGCTTCGGTGTAGAACCGTCGGACTTCAGTCTCATTGGCAAGCTGGCCGGCGAGGATCATCTTGAGCGCAACCGGGCGGTTGAGGCTCACCTGCCGGGCGCGGAAGACGACCCCCATGCCGCCGCGGGCGATCTCGCGAACGATCTCGTAGTCCCCGAAATACCGGATGCGGGGCGGCTCGGAGGCGCCGGGTTGCGACGGCGCGGATGACCCAACATCGACCGTCGCCTGTCGCGGGGGGCCACGGTGGCCTCCTCGGCGACGGAGGGATTCCCCAGGCCCCGGATCGGGGCCGTGGGCAGGCTCGCCGGCGCGACGGTGGGGGCGTCGGCGATCAAGCCGGAATCGGGCCGCGCGCTCGTCTCGTCCGACCGGCGAACCTCCTGTTCCAGGCCGATCAATTCGGATTGCAGCGCCGAGCGGCCCACCTCGGGGACCGCACCGAGAAAGTCGGCGATCACCGGCGACTTGCCGGCGCGGTAGTCGGCCTCGAACCGGCGGCAGACGGCGTCGATGCGGCGGACCAGGTTGAGGTTCTGACTGGGTTGGTCGCTCATCATGATTCGGTCCCGGGTTCGAGGTCCATCGGCTGCTCCGCACCTGCAAGGGCCTGACTGTTCCAAACGATGAAGACTCACTTCGGGGAACATGTCGGTTTCGCGTGCGATTGTGACATCGCTGTCTCGATTTGGGAGTTTCCCCCACTCGCCGGCGACGATAGCGTCGTCGATTCTTACCTCGCTCATCGATGACGAACGGGCCGCTCAACGCCCGACACATTCGACGCTGCCTGAGGCGGTTCCCCCGGAGCATCATGAGCCGCGCAACCGGGATCCAACGGTCGGGCCGGCCAGCCTCGCGACCAGCATCATACGGCGATGTCCGGACCAACGCGATGGGTCATGCCCACCGTGCCACCTGCTGTACCTGAAACGCTTGACGTGCTGCGACGCACGGAAGTTCTATGAGCACGCACGGCGACGACTGCGAGACAAGGAGAGCGCCTGGTAACCGCCCAGGCGCTCTCGAAAATGAGCCCGGTCTTCTGTTCTGCTGGTGTCGGCGGAGACCGTCGTGGCGCTGGCGACTACGAACTCACGCGCGATGCGCGTCATGACCGCTTCGGAGCGACCTTGCCGCATCGCCCACCTGAAACGACAGGCGAGCGCAATGGCTCAATGCAGGCCCCGCTCAAATGGAAGTCGAAGACATCCACTTTTCGCCGGTCACGAATCGGCGGATTCGAGAGGTCGGAGACATCCATAAGTCGAAGACATCCAATTGGGAAGTCGAGGCAGTCGAGGACATCCAATTTCGCCCGTCGGCGAATGGATCGATTCGCGCTCACAGCATCGAAACAGGGGGCGTCTGGAATCGCCCGACGGATGGATTCGCGTCGAAAGCGCCGGCAAAGTGAATGTCTTGGATGGCCCTGTTGGCTGGATGGCGGCCCCGCTCGAACGCTCAAAACCGCTCCATCCCGCACAATCGATTCACCCGGTTCGCTCCTAATTACCTTCATTTTGTCCTTCATCGCCAGTTTTCTTAGATTCGCAACACTTCCTAGATCTCCAAATCCCAGTTAAGTTATCTAGGTATGCCACCCGATACTGCTTGCAGTAACACGTGAACGGCGAAGGGAGTCTCGAGGAGGGGAGAACGCTCTCGAGCGCGCGACGGCGCTCTCTGGGGTGGAATCTACCTTTTGGCCGGTCGAGCGCATCGCCAGACCGGGCACTCAGTGGCAGTGCCCGCTTTCTGGTTGGTGCGCGATGGGTGGGTTGGGTTTCGGTGGAGGCCGGGGCTCGGCTGGGAAACGCAAGAACCCGCAGGTGAGGTGCAGGGGCCAAAACGAGTTCGCAGAGCCGAAGCTGGCGCCAGCCGCGACGCGATGGATCGTCGCGGCGGATAGCGCCGCAGTTTGGCCGCTTGACCGCCCAGCCTGCCCGTTCTTGCTCGAACCGATTCCTGTGAACGGACCCTGTTTCGACCGACTCAACGAGGACCTCCATGGCCCGGATTCGCCGACATCGCCGAGACACGGTGCAGAGTCCCCTGGAGACCTATCTCCGGGAAATCAACGAGATGGCCCTCTTGACCGCCGACGAGGAAAAAGAGTTGGCCGTCCGGATTGCGCACGGCGACAAGCTGGCGCGGGATCGCATGGTGCGGGCCAACCTGCGGCTGGTTGTGAACATCGCGCGGGGCTACGTGGGGAAGGGGCTCGCGCTCCAGGACTTGATCGAAGAAGGCAACCTGGGGCTCTTGCGCGCCGTGCAGGGCTTTGACCCCGCCGTGGGCACGCGGTTCAGCACCTATGCCAGCTACTGGATCAAGCAATCGATCAAACGCGCACTTGTTAATACAGCCAAGCCGATTCGCATTCCGGCTTACATGGTCGAGCTGCTCTTCAAATGGCGCAAAACCGCGGCCGAGCTCCACGAGACGCAGGGCCGTCCGGCTTCCGTCGAAGAAATCGCCAAGGCACTCAAGATCCCCAAGAAAAAGCTGGCGATCGTTAAGAAAGCCATCAAGGTCTATAACCTCGTTCCCCAGACCGACCAGCCCGAAAACGGTTGGAGCTTGGGTGAGATGCTCATGGACGAGCGCACCCGCACGCCCGACGTGGTGATGGTCGAAGCCGACAACCTGCGGCTTGTCCTTGACCGCCTTGACGAGATGGATAAGCGCGAGGCGACCGTGCTGCGACATGCGCTTCGGGCTCAACGACGCCGCGCCCAAGACGCTCAAGGAGATCGGCGAGTCGCTTGGCCTGACGCGCGAGCGCGTCCGCCAGATCGAAAACGAAGCCCTCGGCAAACTGTCGGCTTCGATGAAGGCCGATTAAGGACGGCAGGGCTGGAAGTTCATCTCAGGGGCGGGGCAGGGCCGTCGGCGAGTTCACCGGTAGCCTTCGCTAGTCTCGCCCTCGCTCGGGCACGAATTGGATCGTACTTTCGTCGGCCGCGCGGTGAGCCCGCCCGGCTTCAACTGCCCCGCGCCGCCGCCGCGGGCGGTTGGCCATGCGCCGGCGGATGCGGTATCCCAAGACGCCGGCGCCAAACGCCAGGAGCGTGAACAGCGCCGTCGGCTCGGGGACCGTGGCCGGCATCTTGCGTGCGCCGCGCGCAGGTTGGTCAGCGGTTTCTCGCTCGAGAAATCAGCGGTGAACTCTCCCTGGAACGTGCTGCCCGCCTGGGGAACGATCCTCAAATAGGCCTCGCGCCCGAATTCCTTCGCCAGCTCGCCGTCGGTGATTTCCATGTTGAGGTCGAAGACCTCGCTCTGGGCGCGGCCTGCGCGCGGCGGCGTCACCGGTCAAGGCGCCGAAGGCGGTCGGCCTGCCTTCGAGCAAGAGGCCCTGATAGGTCTTTTCGCCGATCACGACCGTGCCGCGGATCTGGAACTTGTTGGCCGGGCTCGGCACCAGTTTGCCGAAGCGGTCGAGCTTGATTTGCAGCCGCTGGGTCAGGGTGCCGTCCTGATCGGGATTGAGCGGCACCATGTCGCGAACCGAGGGCCCCAGCGAGATCAGGTGTGGTGCGTTCTTGACCTCGAACGTGCCGGTCTGGGTAATCGGGTCATATGTGTACCGCTGGCTGCCGGCGATGTCGCCGGCGATGTCTGGGAAAGAACGTTCGGGATTCGAGCGAATCAAGTCGGCGCGTGCCGGCCGCCACGGCCCCGCCACCGCCAGGTACAACACGACCGCGCCCGCCGCGATTTTCAGGCTGTGCATCCGCTGCATGGAAGAACGTTCCTTCGGCCGTTCGCGTTCCAGCGTGCGCGAAGAGTGCCATGCAACTCGTTGCAGAACCTGCCGACCGGCCTCCGATCTGGTGTGCCGCGACGCGCCGAAATTCGCCCCGACGAGCGTTCCATTCGGTGTGGGGCGAAAAACTAGCAAGCCGGTTCAAGCAAGCGGTCAGCCCGCGAAGGCCGGCTCGGTCGCGGAGGGCGCTGGCTCGAGGTGAGGCGTCTTGAGATGTGGCCCAAAGCAGAGCAGGGCGATCAGTCAGTCCGCAATCCGTTACATAACTTAACTGACGCTGGACGATCATCCTCGGTTGATCGAGCGACCCGATCAGACGCGCTCGGTAACCCCAAGCCTGAACCTGATCGCGATCGTGGCGGGGACACTAGCCCAAAGCGGAAAGACTGTCAACGTCAGCCCAACCGATTACGGGTTGCATGACTCGATCTTCATCTCGCGGGATCAGATCGGGCTGGCGGACGAGGTGTTCCTCAGATCTGTGCAGATTTCCCGAAATGAATAAGCGGCATGTCCTGGTCTCTTCCGTCTTTCTCGGCCTGCGAACAGAGTTCGGCGGAAGAACTCGAGATACTGCCGCCCCACATTCGGCCAGAACATGGGCCTCGCGTATTCGTAAGCCCTGCGCTGGGTCTCGACTCGGTATGTGGAATCATTGAGAAACTGAATCGTTGCATCGGCCATGGCGGCGCTGTCGCCAAACGGAACGAGCAGGCCGCGCCGTTCGGCCAGGACTTCCTTCGCGTACAGGTAGGGAGTACTCACGATTGCCCTCCCTGCCGCCATGGCGTACGCCAAGGTCCCACTGGCAATCTGGTCCTTTCCCGGGTAGGGCGTGACGTACACGTCGCACGCGTGCAAGTACTCCATAAGCTCACCCAGGCTGAGATACCTGTTCACAAAGCGAACATGATCGCCAACGCCCAGCGCCAAAGCCATCGCGATCAGGCTCTCACGATAGACTTCGCCCTCCTGACGCTTGACCACCGGGTGGGTGGCACCCGCGATTAAGTACAGCGCCTCGGGACAGGCGGCCACGATCCGCGGCATGGCCTGGATCATGTATTCCAGTCCTTTCCCCCGGTTGATCAATCCGAAGGTACAGAGCATTCGTCGGCCTACGAATCCCAGCCGGGCCTTGTGAGTGGCGCCGGGCCCCCAAGAGGCCTCGGGGACTCCATGGGGGATCATCCGCACGTTCGACCCCGTCACGCTGTAGGCGCTCGCCAAGAGCCTCGCGGCAACATTCGTCATAACCACCACGCCGTGGCTGTGGGCCGCCAGGCTCTGGATAAGGTGCAAGGGGAGCGGTTCGGGACGGCTCATCAGTGTGTGGAATGTCGTGACGATGGGTTTGCGACAGGCACGGACGAAGTCCAGCACGCGCACGCCCCAGTCGCCGGGATAGAGGCCGAACTCGTGCTGCAAGCTCACCACGTCGAAGGGGCCGTCGTTGGCGCATTCCGCGGCCAGGCGGTAAGCGTCGGGGCGACTGTTGTCAATGGTATGCACCACGCGCGGATCGTCGTACTCAAGCGAGCCGTTCTTCTGGATCGCCGCCAACGAGGATACCGGCTCTCGCCCGGCCAGATCGACCGCATCAGCCGAGTCCCTGGTGAAAGTTGCCAATCCACATTCTTCCGGCGGATAGGTCGAGACAAACAGGGGCCGCACACTAGCCAAGCAACACCTCCCGAGATCATTCCTGGAAGAACGTCCGTGCTCAGGACTAGTTGACACTCGCGCTCCCGTTCCAGGTGTCCACGGGTATGCCGCTGGCTAGCAGAAACACCTGCACCACGGTACCGCTCGAGAATACTTGAATGACCGTGCCGGTGGTGGTTTCGATCTCCGCCCTGGCTTCGCGCACGTCCACACCGGTGATTCGTTTGATTTCCTCCCGCAGCGAGCCGGCGGCGTCGTTGAACAACTGGCGGTGAAAGTCCTGCACTCGAGCGGCCCCTTCGGGGGTCAGAGCGAGGACCCGCTCGGCTGGCGACAAGGCCCCATGGAGGGTTATCACCAACGTCTCGTCGCCCAGGACAACGCTCACCGCGTGGGGCGTGTGGCCCGTTCGTTGGATCTCGAAAGCGGATGCCGCCTCGGCGACCTGTTGCGCCATGGTCAGATTAGGTTTCTTCATCGGGTGCCTCCCAAGTGCCTGCGGCGACCTGGTGTCACCGCAAGCGAAAAAAGGTCAACGTGGCGGCGCATCCGGCACGTGGGTTACTCTCCGCTTACTGGTTTGGGGCCGACCATGGCCCGGACCATCGCGCGGCATGTCTTCTCGCAGGCGTAGCACGCCTTGGCGCAATCCTTCATCTCCGACGCCTCGTGCTTATCGCACTCGGCCGCGCACGCCTTGCACGCGTCGGCGCACGCGGCGCAGGAATACACCATGAGCGGGCTGCCGTTGGCCACGAGGTTGGAAGAAAGGTTGCAGAACTGAGCACAGTCGGCGACCATGCGCAGCGCCGCGGCGTGTTCCTTCTTGCCCTGGGCGACCTGCTCGTAACAGTGGTGGAACGTCTCGTTGCACGAGCGCGAGCATTCCTGGCAAGCCCTGATACAGTCCTCGTGCCCCTCGCTGTGATGGCGCCCCGGTTGATCGGCGCCGGCGGCCCGGTCGGTCACGGCGACGAGACCGGCAGCAGTGGTTCCGAGCACGCCAAGCCATTCTCGACGATCCATGGTCAATCTCCTGGTTCTGTGAAATGAAGCCTCCGCGGCCCACCCGCTGCGGGCCGCGTGAACAAGACGCGTGGCAAGGTTGTCGAAAGACCTGCTCGCCTCCCGCCGTTCTTACGTCGTTCCGCGAGTGCCCACCGATCACTCTCCCCGTTTGGTGACGTTGGGAATGGCCACTCCCAGGGCATTCGCCAAGGCGATCTGGTGATCCTGTTCTTGCACCAGTATGTCGCGGATATGTTCGGCCAGGGCATATTCGCCGAGCGCTTCGCACTGGCGCACACGCTGCCGATAGTGATGAATCGTCTCGTTCTCGTTTTCCAGGTCAAACCGCAGCATGTCTTCTGCCGTTGCCGAGGTCTTGACTGGCTTCGGCACGGCCAGCGGCATACCTCCGAGATAATCAATCTGACCGGCAATGATCAGGGCGTGCGCGAGTTCTTCCGCGGCATGCGTCTCCAACTCGGCAGCGATATTCATGTACTGCGCGCCCTTGAGGGTCTGCGAATAGACCACATAGGAAATGATGGCCTGGTATTGCGCGCGAGGTCGCCGTTGAGCAGGGCAACGAGGTCTTCGCGCGTCACTGCCAAAACGTTGCCGGTATCTGAGTCTTGCTTTGCCATGTCGATCTCCTGTTTTTTGGGTGAACAGCGATTCTCACTCAGTTCCTCCAGTCAGAGTCGGTTGAAGACTGGCGAAACCTCAGCACGGGCCGTCTCTCCTGGCTACTTCTTGGCCACGGTGATCTTGAGCTCGCTGGTGGAGTCGGGGCCCTCGGCCGGGTGTCCCGTCACCTTGACCGTGAAGTCGCCCAGCGAGGCGTCGCCCGTGGCCTTGAGCGTGACTTTCGCTGCCGTGTCCCCGTGCTTGATGATCGGGCTGGCGGATTCAATGGTCACTCCTTCGGGCCCGTCGGCGAACTTGAACGTGACGTCACCCGCGAAGTTCGTGCCGCGCTCGATACCGATCGCGACTTCTTTCGTCTCGCCCTGGTGGAGCGTGGTTGACAGCCGAGGCATGCTCAGATTGAACGTCCTGTCGGCCTCTCCGTAGGCCGGTTGCTTTGGCGCGGGCTGGTGACTCCTGGTCCACCCGGAGAGCTGCCATGACTGCAGCCGGATAGAATCATCGCCGACGTCAGTAAACTTGCAAATGAAGTCTTCATAGGTTATCACCGAAAAAGTTGAGTACGATCGATCCATGTCGATTCAAGCGAAATAAAAAAAAGCCGACGTGGCCGAACGCCCATGCGTGTTCGACCACGTCGGCTTACTCGTTAACGGGCCTCCCGGCCAATCCGGGTTGCCCTTCATCTAGTCGTCCGACCAGTTGAATTCAAGTTTTCGTCAGAGCCGGCGGCCATTGCCCACCGGCTCGTTTACCTCTCTCATTGTCTCGCGCCGGGCGGCCAGTGCAAGTTATTTCTTTGTGGCTTTCTGATAATCCCCGTACGACACGACCTCACTTGCTACTCACGACCCTACCACGGCCTTCTCGACCAGGGTGGCCAACTATGGAAAATCAACCACGTTCGCAGCCGCTCATCCACCGTCAATATGTTCCAAGCAAACGCGTCTTCTCCGCCAGCGATCTCCCCGTCTACGTTTTGCGCCGATTCCACTTCCAGTTGCGGATTTCCAATGTGCTGGTTCAGCGTGGACGGGAAGAACGACCGCGCTCGTCAAGCTAGACGGAGATTTCAAACGGAGTGATCGGGATCAAAATCGGCCGAAGGCGTAATTCCCGTTCGACACGTCGAAATCGATGTCGCTCAGACCGACGTTG
Source organism: uncultured Isosphaeraceae bacterium (assembly GCA_963830625.1). GTDB lineage: Bacteria > Planctomycetota > Planctomycetia > Isosphaerales > Isosphaeraceae > CAWHMZ01. The sequence continues at coordinate 553,469 of CAWHMZ010000027.1, forward strand.
AGACGCAGGTCGCTGTAGGTGTATTCCTCAACCATCTCGGCCTGAGCCTGGGGGAAGCTCGGCCAGTCATAGGCTTCGAAGTGGATCGGCAGCCCGAGCTCGTCGTCGATGAAGAGGCGGACCCGATAGAACATGAACTCGGGCCGTTGGCGGGGATGAGTCGTTTCGATCATCGTGCAGCGTCGGGTGCCGACCGTCTGGTCATTGCGAAAGACCACGATGCATTCGGACGGGCCCAGCTCGAACGACCAGCGAGTCTGCAGGTTGTCGAGCAGCGGGCCGATGCCGGCCTCGGAGATCGGGTGGCGACAGTCCTCCATGGAGCGGCCGCCGGTGGGCTCGAGCTTGAGAGTCCCGGTGAGTAGCTTGTTCAGCCCCACATCATGGACCAGGACCTTGCCGTCGTTGCGCCCGACGATATAGATGGCTTCGCGCCCGGGGGAAGGCTGACGGGACTTGAAGTAAATGCTCCTGGGTTGGGTCCGCGCCTTCATCATGAACACGCGGAGCGGCGTCAGTTGTCCTTTGATCAGCTCCCGCTTTGAGAACGTGCAGGTGTAGTCGCGAATGTTCCGGTACCGAAGCTGGCACTCTTCGATGGACGCGATCGCACGAGCGATGGGAGTCTCTCGCTTCACGTTGTGAGAGTCGGTGCCGGCTGGCGTGCCCGCGACGGGTTTGAGAGCGACGTGCGACCCAATCGATCCCGCATCGGCTCGATCCGGATTCAACGCCGCGACGGCCACGCCGGAGTCCGAGCCACTTTCGTGTTGTGTATATCGTCCAAGGGAGGCGACGCTCTCGGCCGCACGACGGCGCTGGCCACTGTCGTCCGTCAGGCCGCGCAGCGACGACGCACTCTTGCTGACGTGCACCCACGTGGTACCGGTCGCCACGACGGCGCTCAGGAGGCCCAGCATCAGCCATTTCCTCGTGCAGGACTCGTCGGACCGGCGAATCATTGATTGCTTTGACCGACCGGACGACTGGGGCAAAGACCGCGGGCCGGGGATCACCGGCTGACGGCGGTTTGTCCGCCAGTAGGTCAACGACCCCATCACACCGGTCCAGATCGTTCCGACGCGGAATAGGATGCCGCGGGGACCGACGGGGACATAGAACGGCATGCGCGTAGCCCTCGGGGATTGTGGACGGTGACTTCGGAAAGGACGAGCTGCGCCTCGACCCCGGCGATGACCGGCGGAGCGCGTCTCCCGTCGCAGATGCTGCTGCGACCGGCGAACCGATCGTCGATGTGCTGGCTCAGCCTCAGGCCGAGTAGCGGGATCGTCGTGCGGGTCGCCCCGCACTGATTGACACAGATGACCGGAACGTCGAGGTCCCGTGCGACCTTGACCGGAATCTCGGCCAATAAGGGGCCGAGGTGGCCGAACAGCCAGTGCTTGCGTCCGCTGTGGCGAGAAGCGAACTCGGGCCAGGCCGACGCGATCACACCCAGGTCGATCTGGCCACGATAGCTGTCCCAGACATTGCAATAAATCATGTCGGCACAGATTCCCAGGCCGATCCGGCCCCACGGCGTGGAGACAACCAGCGGGCTTCGCCCGGGGCAGAAGCGGAACCGCTCCCAGAAAACCAGGTGCCGCTTACGATAGATGTGGATCGAGCCATCGGGCAGGCAAAGGGCCAGCGCGTCGTAGAGGTGCCGGTGGTGCGCGCTCGACGAACCCCGCTGCGATCCCCATCCGCCACTGGCGGCTGCGACCACTCAAGTGCCGCAGTGTCGGCCCATCGGCTCCTTCGGCGCTGGGGCCGAAATCGGGGAGCAGGCCGTAGCCCGTGTTGAACATCTCGGGCAGGACCGCCAGCAGGGCGCCCGCCTGACTCGCCTCGCCCAGAACAGCGTCGGCTCGCTCGAGGTTGGCGGCGACCTGCGACAACTCAGCCAGCATTTGCACTGCGGCGACCAGGATCTTCAACTCAGTCCGACTCCCGTCCGGGAGGCCGCGAGGCTAAGGGCGCCCGAGCGAAGCCTGGGCGTCGCGCGCCAGCAGGTCACGCCCTCGGTCAGTAGAAAAGGGGCCAGCCCGTGATAGACTTTCTGGCTCGTCTCGACGAACCCAGCCCGGCCGAACAGGTTGCGGACCCTGCGGGCCGAGGCGTGCAGAACGTCCCCCTCCACGCCAGCGACACAGACGTCATAGATGAACCATCCCCAGAGGCCATCGCGACAGCCGTCAACCAGGAACAACCGCCCCCCAGGTTTGAGTACGCGGTACATCTCGGCGACGGCACGATCCTGGTGAGGATAGTGATGGAAGCTGTTGGCACACGTCACCACGTCGAAGGCGCCGGCTCGGAAGGGGAGGCGCTCACTGTCCCCCTGAACCGCCGCGACGTGCTCCGGGTCCGATCGCCAGCGCGCTTCGCCCTGGGCCAGCATTGCCGAGACGAGGTCGACTCCCCAGACCGTGGACTGCGGCGAGGCCGCCCTGATCCGGGAGGCGAAAACCCCGGTGCCGCAGCCGACGTCCAGGATCGCCAAAGGCCGCGCGCCCGATCGAGCCGTGACCCGAGCGATGATCGCCCGGTGTGACGGCCCGAACAGCAGCCGCTGGAGAACGCAGCGGTCATAGCCCTGGCTCCAGCGGCCGAACTCGTGGGCGGCTTGGACTTTGTTGTACGACATCGTCTCCGTCTCGTGGGTGTGATTATCCATCGCCAACGCAAAAAAAATCCGGCGTGGTCGAATACCCTGAGGTATTCGACCACGCCGGTTTACTCGTCAACGAGCCCCCCAGTAAACCCAGGTTGCCCTTTATCTAGTCGTCCGACGACATCCGCTCATGTTTTTGTCCGATTTACCTGCTCGCTCACGCAGGCTAGTCATTCAATTCCTATTATCCTATTTAGGCGCGTAAATAGCAAGGGCATCGTTGCTATTTCTCACGCTTCGCGCTTCCGTGATCACGTGAGGCCGCCCTCGGATTGGACATCGATTTTTGTCGACGGACCGCGAGGACGATTGTCATGACATGTTATCTTTCCGCGAGGAAAATCTTCATTTGTTTCGAGGACTCCATGGTCCGTCTTCAGAACGTCAATTCACACTCTGAGCACGACCTCTTCATCCGTCTCTTCTTGACGGGTGGTGGCGGCTGGTAATCCTCGAGCCTCATTTTGCTCTGCACCCGGAGAGGCCGTGAGATTTTCGTGGCTTTGCGGATCGTCGGCTCTGTACCGACCGGGTTGTGGTTCGGCCCGCGGTGGTTCATTCAGGACCAACGACCTGAACCGATTGTCAAAAAAGTTTATGATTATCGCAAATTAGTCTTCCCACTTTGACCACTTTTCGCAGAGTCTGGCTCGGACCGGCTTCTAGGCCATCACTGGGCGCAGCCTCTCCGCGACGACCAAGTTATGGGCAATTGCAAACAGCAATGCGACAATGCGACAGCGCGGCTGACCGCGTACCGGCATGTGCCAGAATCCGCGGTTGCGGCATTGCGCGTTGACCCACTCCGCCGTCTGGCAGCGCAGCCGGTAGATCAGCTTCGCGTCCGCCGTTCCCATTCGACTTCGCCACTGGGCAACTGGTTCGCTGTCCCCTTTCTTCGGCGCATGGGGATCTTTCCCCGTTGCCCGTTGCTTCTCCTCGTCTTTGATCGGGGCGTACACCGTAACGCCACGCTCGGCGGCCTGGTCGATAGTGTCCACGGTCGCGAACCCGCCATCGACGAGTGCCTCAGCCGGCATGCGGTCGTAGCGCTCGTTCAACTGATCGAGCATGGGGGGGAGTTCCTCCGCATCCGTCCCGGCGTTCGTCACCTCTACACCGACGATCACGCCGCTTTCGGTATCGGTCGAGAATTGAACGTTATATCCCGGCCCGTATCCGCCATTAGCGAACTTCATGTTCCGTGCTTCCGGATCGGTGGTCGAAGCTGCGCCTCATCCACCTTGCGGCCGCTCTTCTTCGCCGAGTCTTCGCGCTGCTTTTGCAGTTCGTCCCGCTGACGCATCGCCTCTTCGATTCGCTCCTGACGCTCACGGGCGGCACGCTCGCGCGGCACGCTGCCGTCGCGTGAGTTCTTCGGTGTCCTCCTCAGCAAGTTGCTTGAGCGTCTCGACCTGCTGACGCGCCTCGTCCAGACACTCTTCCAGTCGCCCGCGGCGCCGGAACGAGCTCTTACCGGCACTGGCACGTACCCTCATGCCGTCTTGAGCGACCCGGTCCGATTTTTACCAGCCCAGCATCCAACAGGACGGCCACGATTTGCGTGAGCAGATCGTCCCACTTCTCGCCGCCTTGCGAGCGGAAGTCGGACAACATGTGGTAATTGACACTCACTCCGCCGCAAAGCCACTGGTACGGCAAGCAGTCGTCACACAGACGGGCGAGCTCGCGAGCGCTGCCGATTCCCTTCAAAGTGGCATAGACCCACAGCGCGACCAGCAAGCGCGGATCGGTCGCGTCGCGGCCGACATGTCCCTTAACGGCCTTGATCTCCCTGAGCCAGGAAGTCAGATCGAGCGCGCAAACGGCCGCCCAGACGATCCGTACCGGATGGTCGGCCTCAAGCAGCTCGTCGAGGGATGCCCAGCGGAACACCGACTGGTCGCGATGCGGGACTCGCAAGCGCGGCTTGCCCGCCGGCAGCGACTGGGCAGCTTGGGCGGGAGAAGGAGGCTCGGGCAACTCATCAGGATGAAAGAGGGGCATCGTCATGGCGCTTATCCTGCAACGCGTGGACAGCCCGAAGTCGGAGAAGCCAACTGGATGCGTGGTATCATAACGTGATCACTAGAAAAATCAACCCGTACCCGCGAAAAAATCTCACGCTCGGAGAGTGCGTCCCTGAGTTCTTGGGCAAGGAAAGCCCCGGCTCGACAGGAAGAAAAGTCTGCGCACTGCAGGCTCGAGGGCACGTCGGCAGGCGCCTGGCGTCAGCCGAGCAAGCGGTCCAGCTCCGCAGCGACTATTCCGTAGCATTCGCATGAAGCGGCTTCCATCCCCTTCCGGTCGAGGACGGTCACCTTGCCCCGGTGGTACCTGATCAGCCCAGCGGTCTGGAGGCTGCCTGCCGCCGCGGTTATGGTGGGGCGGCGCACGCCGAGCATCTGAGCCAGGAACTCATGGGTGAGCAGGAACTCGTCGGTCCCCACCCGGTCGTGGCTCATCAGCAGCCAGCGGCACATCCGTTTCTTGACAGAGTGCCGGTGGTTGCAGACGGTGGACTGCGAAATCTGGTTAATCATTGCCTGGGTGCTCCGCTGGACCAAGCCGTACAACGCGCCGCGCCGCAGCATCTCCTCCTGAAATACCGTGGTTTCCATCCGGAGCGCATCGCCTGGAACCTGCGAAATCGCCCTGGTCAGGCTGCTCTGGCATCCGAGGAAGACAGGGGTGCCGACCATGCCCTCGTTGCCGATGATGCCCACTTCGAGCGAGAAGCCGCCGTCCATGATGATCACCAGGGAAACCACCCCGTCGAGCGGGAAATAGACGTGCGGAATCGGGCCGTTCGGTTCGTAGAGAATGTCCCTCAAGGGTAAGGACACCTTCTCCAGATGGGGACGCAGGCGGTCGTATTCCTTCCTCGGCAAAGCAGCCAACAGCCGGTTCTCGCCGAGGACGTGGACTTTCCGAAGCTTAGCCATTCTGCGCCTCCTCGCTGCGGTCGGGGCCGGGGGGGTGCTCTGCACCCGGACTCGGCCCTGGCGCTTCTCGCTCCATTATCGCAGAAGAATTCTTGCCGTCTTGTCGGAAACCGTACAGACATTTTGTGTCTGCCAGCAGTCAAAAGGATAGGATGGTCTGCTGGCAGACAGACCAGGAAGGTCGATCTTGTGCCGCCGCTTCACGCCTTGCCTTCGTCCTACGGACGCTGGCGGGGGAGCTGGGAGGGTGGGGAAGCCATGTCCGAGACCAAACCGCTCGCTGTGCCGCCGGGAAACCGGCTCCTGACCCGGTTGCCCGCGGACGAGTACCAGCGCCTTCTCCCCCGCCTGAAACTCGTCCCGCTGGCGTTGAAACACGTCCTCTACGAGGCCCGATCGTCCATCGACTACGCCTACTTCCCGAACCGCGGTGTCGTCTCTGCTCTGACCGTGATGGAAGACGGCAGGGCCATCGAGGTGGCGACGATAGGGGACGATGGCATGGTGGGCCTCCCACTCCTCGTCGGGGCCAAGATAACGGCCAATCGGGTGATCGTGCAGGTTCCAGGCGACGCGCTGCGGATGCCAGAAGCAGCGCTGCGGGAAGAGGTGAGCCGGGATAGCGCCTTGCGCCGGTTGCTGATCCTCTACCACACCGCCTTTCTTGCCGAGGTTTCGCAGGCCGTGGCTTGCAATGGCCTGCACTCTGTTCACCAGCGATGTTGCCGATGGCTGTTGATGACCCAGGACCGGGCGCACTCGGATGTCTTCCCAATGACGCACGAGTTCCTGGCCGAGATGCTCGGCGTGCGGCGTTCTACCGTCTCCGAGGTTCTCGAACCCTTCCAGGAGAAAGGATTGATCCGTTACAGCCGGGGGAAACTCACTGTCCTCGATCGGGATGGCTTGATGGCCGGTTCTTGCGAGTGCTACCGGAGGATCACCGATGAATTCGTACGATTGTTCGGTTGAACACGATAGGAAGGCTCACGACGGACGAAGCAAAAAAGCGCCTGCCCTGTCTGTCGGAGAGCGTACGGACGACTTTGAAAACAGGTCGTAAAAAGACATAACACGATAAGCTGGTGGACAGAACGAGGGTTTTGGCGTTCACGAAGCGGCTTTCCGACTCAGAAAAGGCACCGGATAGCCGTCAACACAATATCAGATTGGGCGGGGTATGACCGACGCTTTACTGGCAAGCGACGAAGCATTGCACTTCCAACCGGAGTGGTGGCGTGTCGCCCTCGCGAGCATTGCCGATGCGGTGATCACCTCCGACATCGAGGGGCGGGTCACGTTCCTCAACTCGGTCGCTGCGTCCTTGACGGGCTGGCGCTGGCGGAAGCAGCGGGCCAACCGCTGAACGGCGTGTTCCGCATCATCAACGAAGCGAGCCGCCAGCCGGTCGAGAGCCCCACCGTCCGGGCCTTGCGGGATGGCATGGTCGTCGGGCTGGCGAACCACAGCGTGCTCATCGCCAAGGACGGCACAGAACGACCCATCGACGAAAGTGCCGCACCAATGTGCAAGGGAATTCCAGTCCCGATTTGCTATGTGCGGTACTGAGGTTCCTATGAAAACACGGGGCGAGATCGAAGCCGCCGTTTGCGAAGTCATGAGACGGTTTCAACTGGAGTACATGGGCCGTGGACCCAGGGACATTCACGCCCACCTGATCGGTGATCTCCTTGTGGTCCGCCTCCAGGGCGTGTTGACCGCGGCTGAACAGCAACTGGTCAAGTCGATCCCGGCCGAGAATGGGAGGGACCTGCTCAAAGGAGTGCGGACTCATCTGATCGAAACGGCTCGGCCGGTCATGGAAGCGATGATTCAAGAGGTCACAGGCGTCAAGGTGTTGAGCCTGCACCACGACATCAGCACCGTCACCGGAGAAGAGGTCGTGCTCTTCACCCTGGCCAAGTCGCCTGATTACAGGCAACCGAACAAATGACAGCGCTATGAATCGGGGTCGGAATTCGTAGCCGCGGCCAGGAGCGGTACGATTAAGCTAACGGCGAACCGCCGATGAATCGTGGGTCCGCTCCCGGCTAACTAACTTGGGGCCCGTCCAATCGCTCGATAATATCTGCCCTTTCGGGATGGCTTACTAGATCGCAGGAACACCGAGCACGGCATGAGATGGGGGGGCAAGGTGGAAGCAAACGATGACAAGCGTACACATCAACTGGAACTCGCCCTTGCCTACGTTGAGAACATCGTTGCGACCTTGCGAGAGCCATTTGTGGTTCTCGACAACAGCTTGCGGGTTCGCTCGGCCAACGCGGCCTTCTACCGGAACTTTCATGCCTCGAAACCAGAGACGGAGGGCCGCTTCGTCTACGACTTAGGCAACGGTCAGTGGAACATCCCCCAACTGCGGACGCTACTCACGCAAGTCCTGAGCGACAGCCATCCCGTCGAAGATTTCGAGGTTGAACACGACTTCCCCGCTCTCGGGCAAAGGAACATGCTGCTCAACGCCCGCAGGTTCCCTCCAGAGAGCAACGACCCGCATTTGGTCCTCCTTGCCATCGAGGACATTACCGACCGTAGGCGGGCCGCAGCCGCCATGGAGCACTCCGAAGTCCGGTACCGGCGGTTGTTCCAGATGGCCAAGGACGGCATCCTGATCCTCGACGCCGACACCGGGAAGGTGATTGACGCCAACCCGTTCATGACGGCCTTGCTGGGCTACTCTCACGATGAGTTCTTGGGCAAGGAACTGTGGGAGATCGGCCTGTTCGGAGACATCTACGAGAGCCGGGCCGTTTACCGGGAACTGCAAGAGAAGGGCTACGTCCGCTACGAGAATCTGCCGCTGGAAAGCACAAGCGGGCACAAGGTCGAGGTCGAGTTCGTCAGCAACGTCTATGGAGAGAACAACCACCAAGTCGTTCAATGCAACATCCGTGACATCACCGAACGTAGCCGCCTCCAGCGACTGACGCAGGAGCAGGCGGCGGCGCTCGCCGACCTGGACCGCCGCAAAGATGAGTTCCTGGCGATGCTTGGCCATGAACTTCGAAACCCGCTTGCTCCCATCCTCAATGCCGCTCTTCTCTTGCGCCTGCACAGCACCCGGAATCGTCTACAGGGCATCGAGAACCCGATACTTCAGCAATCCGCCATCATCATTGAGCGGCAGGTGGGGCAACTGACACGGATCGTTGATGAATTGCTCGAAGTCTCTCGCATCACCACGGGCAGGATTCAGCTTCGCCAAGAAGCGATTGCCGTGGGCCTCGTGGCGGAAAATGCGGTGGCGACGGTCCGCTCGCTGATCGACCAGCGCAAGCATGAACTGACGGTGTCGCTGCCGACGCAAGCGATCTGGGTGCACGCGGACGCGGCCCGGTTGGAACAGGTCGTGGTGAACCTCCTCACCAATGCCGCCAAGTACACCGATCAAGGTGGTCAAGTCTGGCTGACTGTCCAACCAGAGGGCGAGGAGGCGGTGCTGCGTGTGCGGGATACGGGCGTCGGCATTGCCCCCGAAGTCCTGCCACGCATCTTCGAGTTGTTCACGCAGGCAGATCGCTCCCTGGACCGCTGCCAAGGCGGGTTGGGCATCGGACTGGCTTTGGTGCAACGCCTCGTGGAAATGCACGGGGGCACGGTGGCGGTTTCCAGTGCTTTGGGGCAAGGCAGCGAGTTCGTCGTGCGTCTGCCGGTGGTGGCGCCTCCCCGGCCGCCGGCGTCATCGCCACCCGCCGAAACGGCCCAGCCGATTGCAACATCCTTGCGAGTATTGGTGGTGGATGACAACGTGGATACGGTGACGACTCTGGCGTTGCTGGCGAAAGAATCCGGCTACGACGTTCGTACGGCGTACGATGGCTCGTCGGTTCTGGAGGCGGCCCTGGATTACCGACCAGACGTGGTGCTGTTGGACATCGGCTTGCCGGGCCTCAATGGCTATGAGGTAGTGAAGCAGCTCCGTCAGCAGCCCGCTCTTCAGAACGCCGTGGTCGTCGCCATGACCGGGTACGGTGGGGAGAGTGACCTTCAGCGTTCGTTTGCGGCGGGCTTCGATCACCACTTGGTCAAACCGGGCGATTTCGGGAAAGTGCTGCAAATCTTGGCGACCGTCTCGGAGTTGCCGGCACGATGAGAAACCAGGAGAATTCGAGGATACCTGACAGGCAGCGCCAACGGCCCGAACATCGGTGGGCGTCCCGCGAGGCGATCTGTTGTCAATAATACCGGCCGGAACACCAGCGACTTGTGTCCTCTCCAGTAGCGCGTATACTTATCAGCGACCTGCGGGATTCGACAAGAGATAACCGCACGTCGGCTCGCGGAAACGAAATGATTTGAATTTGTCGGATGACTAGACGAAGGGCGGCCCGGCGACTCCCGGTCGTCCGTCGAAGAGTAAGCCGGCGTTGTCGAGAACCTCAAGTTCTCGACCACGCCGTTTTTTTTTCGCTCGCGATAACGCGGCTCGACCGCGAGCACCTAGGTCTGATCCGATGGACGAGTCTGATTCAGGAACGATGCAGCTGCTCACGAAGAGGCCGGCATGAAACAATCCAGTTCGGAACCTTCACCCGGTCCCTCATCCGTAAACTGCTGCCTTCAAACGGGAATGAGCCACGAGACGGCGGTCGCCCGTCGCCAAGTCGAGATTACGAACCGTCTCGGCCTGAACCTGCGGGCCGCCGGCCAGTTCGTCGGGATTGCTCGACGGTTCCAGTGTGAGATTCGGGTGCACTACCAGGGCAAGGAATGCAACGGGAAAAGCATCGTTGATCTGGCGACTTTAGCGGCCGAGTGCGGCACGCGTCTCCACTTGGAGGCGTGCGGGACCGACGCGATTGCGGCCGTCGAGGCGCTGTCCGTTGTGGTCGCCGCTCGATGCTACCAGGACGAGAACGAAAGGGAGCACTCGTCATGATGTCCGACCCAAGTCAGGTGATCGTCACGACCGGAGAATTCGCGTTCCGTTCCGTCCCTGGCCTGGCCGTCCCCCATCGGCACTTTCCTGAGGTCCAGGTCGAAGGCGGCTCGCCTGAGGATGCCGACGCACGCCTGGCCGGGCTGTTGTCACGGGCCCTCGACAGTGTCCCGACCGACTGCCGCAGCGTCATGCTCGAGCATGCCATCGAGGATGTCCGGGCGTTCGCGAAGCGAGACCCCTCGGAATCTGGGCGCGGTCCCTCGGCCGTTCCGCGTCGGGACGAGGACAGCCGATCATGATCGCACATTTAACAGGCCACCACCGCTCACCATCCGCGTGCCGTGCCGCCGGTTTGGGCCCGACCGCGCGTGCCCGACAGTATCATCGGCACGCGGCTGAATTATATTGATCACCCCAGCTTCGACGATCCGACCGCCCGGGACCCGATCCTTGCCCCGTTAGCCGACTCGGCCGACGAGCAGTTGTGGCGCCGGTTGCAGCCTTCTGAGTGGCTCACGGCCTTGCCGGCCGCCCGCTCCGGACCGCCATTCTTGTCTCGCGAGCAGGAGGCCCAACTGTTCCGCAAGATGAACTACTTGAAGTGCCGCGCCAACCAGCTCAGGGAACAGCTCGATCCGGATCGGCCCAACCCCGCCGACCTTGACGAGACCGAGCTGCTCCAGTGCGAGGCGCTGGCGGTGAAGAACCGGATCGTCGAGATATACCTGGGGCTGGTCGTCTCGATCGCCAAGACGCGTGCCAAGGTCGGTTACGACCTATGCGAATGTGTCAGCGACGGCAATCTCGCGCTGATTCAGGCAGTAGATGGCTTCGATTTCGCCAGAGGCAATCGGTTCAGCACCTACGCCGCCCGGGCGATCCTGAACATGCTCGCGCGGAACGAATGGAGATTTATGCGTCGCCGCGGTCACCACTCCGCCCTCAGCGAGGAGTCCGTCGCTACGCACGACTCCGACATCGAGGAATACGAGCGCGAAGAGGCCCAGAACCTGCGGCGAGAGGTGGTCAATCGCTGGCTCAGTCGGCTCGACAAGCGTGAGCGGCGGATCCTCGTCAGCCGATACGGGCTTGGTGGCTCCCCCGAGCAGACGCTGGCACAGATCGGCCAGGAGCTGGGGATCAGCAAGGAACGCGTCCGCCAGATCACCGTCCGCGCAGGCCAAGCTCCGTAAACTTGCCGGCGGCGAGTTAGCCAGTGACCACACGGGACCAGCAGAGGTCGGACGATCAGGGCGTCGATCGTAATACCCACGACGAGCGCAAAGCCGAGCTGTCGGAGGGAGCCCAGCGGGCTGAACAGGAATGACGCGAAGCTGCAAGCGGTGATCGCCGCGGCCGAAGTGATCAGCCCGCCGGTCTGGCCGACCGCGCGGATCATCGCCGCCACGAGTTCGCGGCGGTGCGACTCCTCGCGGAGGCGCGCCATCAGGAACACGTTGTAATCCACGCCGACGGCCACGAGGAGGACAAAAAGGAAATACGGCACCTTCCAGTCGATCCCCGCGGCGCCCTCGATTGTGACGAAAAGCAAATGCGTCGCCCCCAGTGCGAAAGCATAAGACAAGATCATCGTGCCGACCAGATTGAGGCAGACCAGTGGGTCGCGGAGGGTCAGGACAAGAACCAAGAAGACACCGACCGGTACAAGATACCAGCTCTGGACCTGGTCCGATTGGATCAGAGCCCTGATGTCAGCCGACTCGGCGTTCTCCCCGACAATCCGGGCCGTCACGTGGAGGCCTTCGTAGTCGCCAAGGAGTTCATTGATGCGGCGGCGGAGGGTCTCCACCTCGTCCATGGCGGCGGCCGAGTAGATCCGGTCGATCTGGGTCAGGTCAATCCGGGAGCGGTGGCCGTCGGGTGTGATATAGGCACCCAAGCTCCGGCGTAGCTCGGGATGGTCGCGGACGGTCTCTTCGTTGATCATGAGCCGGTTTAGAGCTTGGCTCCCGACGGGATTCTCGAGTATTGACGAAACTTCGTGTCGAGCTCGAGCGGCGCCCACCGCGATCTGGCCGGCACCGTCCGCGGCGCGGGTCAACTCGCTGACCAGCACGTTGCGCGGGTCGTTCGACCGGGCCACGCCCTCTGGTTTGGGCGCCGTCTCACGTCCGGCCAGCAAGGCACCCCACGCCTGCCTCAGATTCGGCGCGTGCGCCCCGCGGGCTGCGTCCGACGACCCGGTTAGCGATATCCCCGTCTGCTCTTCGAACCACAGCACCGCACGGAGTTTGGCAACCCCCTCGTTCAAGCCCTTCTCCAATCGGCGCGACCCCGATTCCATCTGCAATTGTGCCGCGTTCACCACGCGGAGCCGCTCCGAGAGTCGCGGGATCCAGGGGCCCAGTGCTCCCGAGGGGCTGAGTCGCGGAGCGAACTTCCAGGACCCGTCGCTGACGAGCCAGAAACCGGCTGACATCATCGATGAGCGCCAGGCCCTCGGAGCCTCTCAGGTCCGAGCCCGAATCCAGCACGACCGTCAGCGGCGCCAGCGATCCCGCATCAAACTTGGTGGCGAGCCACCGGAGATTCTTCACCGAAGTCATGTCACTCGGCATCTCGGTCATCACGTCCTGGACGAAACTCGATCGGAGTCCCAGCACCGCCAGGGGAGCCATGATACGGACCGTAACCAACCAGCTCACGATCGGTCTGGCCAGCGACGCCCTAGCGACACGTTCCCACAATCCCGACGGGAGCGCCGTCAGGCCCGTGAAAGCGCGGGGGAGAAGGCGGGCCGCGATGACCAAGAGCGCAGGCGTCAGCGTCAGGCTTGCTGCCAGCGTGATCGCCAGCCCGATCGCGACGCTCGGTCCGGTGGTCGAAAACAGCTTGAACCGCGTTGTCCCCATCAGCGACAGCCCGACGATCACCGTCCCGGCGCTGGTGAAGAGTGTTGACGACGCCCGCTTCAGTGCCACCCGCATCGCGCTGGCGGGATCGTCGACATTCCAATGCTCGCCAAAACGCCACGAGACGAATAGGCAGAAATCCGTCCCGCACCCAAAAAGGAGAACGACGAGGAACAATTCAACGAGCGGCGAGACCTCCCACCCGGCGAGTGTCATCCAGGCCAGGACGCTGCGCGAGATCACCAGGCTGATCCCGATCGTCGCCATGGGAATGAGGGCTAGCCAGACGGAGTGGTAGACGGCGAACAGGACGCCGAGGAGCAAGATGACGGTAACGACCGCCGCGCGATGGAGAGAGACCCGAACGTTGCTCATGTAGTCGCGTCCGATGAGAGCATCACCCGCCCAGCGCACCTCCAGCCCTTCCGGAAGGTCGAGCTGCGCTGCTCGCGCCTGCGACTGGAGCCAGGCGACCGCCTGCTGAGTCCCCGGGGCAACGAACGAGGTAGATAGAGGCACTGCAACGAGCGCGACCGACCCGTCCCTGCTGAGCAGCCGCCCGGCGATTTCCGCCGGCGAGCCCGGCCCGAGCACGCGAAGTATCGCCGTCGGCCGATCGTCGCCCATGATCCGCTGCGCCAGACGCGTCGCATAGCCCTTGTCGACGGCCGCCAGCCCGCCGGAGCGGTGGAGGGCGGCGACCACGAGGGACTCATAGGCCTGGTTTGGCCACGCCCTGCGCAGCGCCTCGCCCGCGAGCGCGCTCTCGGAATCCCCGCCGAGCAAATTCACTTGACCCTCGGCCGCGAGTCTCGTGAGATTGGGAGCGAAGAAGCCCATCGCACCGGCGGCCGCGACCCAGAACACGACGACCCAGCCCGGCCGGTCAATCACCATCGAGGGCGAAAACACCATCCGCATGACTGGGAATTCCTCCCACCGACAGTCGCCACTCAGTCGAGCCCGAACGACTCATTAGCCAGTATTCGCATGGTGGTCATCGTTCCAGAGAAGAATGGCCGGGTCGGCTGGGGTATGCTCGTAGCCCACGATGCTCAGCGATGCGGTACTGAGCACGAGGTGCCTCGCATCTCCCGGGGTCAGCTCCATCCAGCGCGCGGCGAGGACGCGGGAGAAATGCCCGTGGCCGAAGAGGAGGACGCGACCGCCATCCGCCCGTAGACGGGCGATCACGCGGTCGGCGCGGGCACTCACCTCCTCGAGCGATTCACCCCCTGGGCAGCCGTCGCGAAAGAGATACCAGCCGGGCCGCTCACGGCGGATGTCGGAGGTAAGCTGGCCTTCATAATCTCCATAGTCCCACTCGATGAGGTCGGGCGTGACCGTAGCTACGGCCCTGAAGCCCGCCAGCTCGCACGTCCGCCGCGCCCTCTGGAGCGGACTGACCAGGACCTCGGTGAACGTGATCCCCTCGAGCCGTCCGCGCAACCTCCGTGCGTTGTCCTCGCCCCGCTCAGTCAGCGGGATATCGGTTCGCCCCGTGTGCCGGCCCGACAGCGACCACGCCGTCTCGCCGTGACGGGCCAGATACACATCGGGAAGGGATTGGTTCATGGTGTGTTCCTCGTCGTGATCAGGATCGTTCTTCTCATTCGGCCTGCTTCGACCCCGTCTGCGATTTTTGACAGGTCGGTCGCCGAGCCAGAAGTATGGCACTGGATCGCGGGCCCAGGTGGTAAGTGTGCGGATCTTTCCAGAGCGTTTCCTCGCCCGCTGCAAACAGATCTCCCGGCGCTTCGCGAGAGGTGTCAGCGGCCAGGTGCCACCGAGTCCCTGGCGGTACTGCGGGCAAACCGAAATCAACTGCGTCGGCGCCGGCATTGAACATCAGACAAAGTGCGCGCTGCTCATCTTCGTCGATCAAACAGGCAAACTGTTTCGCTTTTGGGTCGGTCCAGTTGGGCAATCCTCCACATGGGCCAAACCAATGGAACTCGGCGTCCGTGTAAAATTGCTCCTTGCTCAGAATCGGATGGGCACGGCGAATGGCGATCACGCCGCAGGTAAACCGGAAGATCTCCCTGTGCTGTTCCAGACGGCTCCAGTCAGTCCAGCTCGTTTCGTTGTCCTGGCAGTAGGGGTTGTTGTTGCCGCCTTGCGTGCGGCGAAATTCGTCGCCGCCGAGCAGCATCGGCACGCCGCGCGAGATCAGGAGGGTCAGAAGGAAGTTCTTGATCTGGCGCTTCCGGCAGGTCTCGATCCCGGCATCCTTGGTCTCGCCTTCAGCGCCGTAGTTCTCGCTGAAGTTGGCGTCGGTCCCGTCATGGTTGTTTTCTCCGTTTGCTTCATTGTGCTTGCAGCGATAGCTCACCAGGTCGTTCAGAGTGAAGCCGTCGTGGCAGGTGACGTAATTGATACTGCTCTCGGGACCTTTGCCCGATTTGGTATAGATGTCGGCACTGCCACAGATGCGGCTGGCGAACAAGCCGAGCATCCCGTCATCGCCTCGCCAGAAACGCCGGACGTCATCTCGGTACCGGCCGTTCCACTCCACCCAGCGGCGTTCTGAGAAACTACCCACTTCGTACGCACCGGCCGAGTCCCAGGCCTCGGCGACGATCTTGACATCTCTCAAGATTGGGTCCTCGGCGATCCGTTCGAGAAGCGGGGCATCGGCAAGCAACTTGCCGGTACGGTCTCGGCTCAGAACGGACGCCAGGTCAAACCGGAATCCATCCACGTGCATCTCGATCATCCAGTAACGGAGCGCGTGCAAGATGTGGTCCCGCACGACAGGATGGTTGGCGTTGATGGTGTTGCCTGTGCCCGTATAGTCCTTGTAGTGGCGTTTGTCGTCCGCCAGCGTGTAAAAGATCGCGTTGTCGATGCCGCGGAAACAGAGTGTCGGGCCCAGCTCGTTTCGCTCCGCCGTGTGATTGAAGACCACGTCGAGAATCACTTCGATGTCGGCTTTGTGCAGAGCCTTGACCATTTCCTTGAACTCCAGCTTCTGCTGGCCTAAACCTCCTGCGCTGCTGTACGAAGCCTTGGCCGCGAGGAAAACTATGGGATCGTATCCCCAGTAATTCCGGAGCGGTTCACTGGTTTGCGGGTTCCTGCGCGCGACAGAAGTGTCATTGAACTCCTGCACGGGCATGAGTTCCACGGCGGTCACTCCCAGGGTCTTGAGATAGGGAATCTTTTCCATCAAGCCGCGGTAGGTTCCCGGATGGTCCACGCCCGACTGGGGGTGAATGGTAAAGCCGCGAACATGCGTTTCATAAATGATGGTCTGCGACCACGGATGCCTTGGTGGCTGGTCTCCATCCCACTCGAAGGGCTCGTTGACAAACACGCACTTCGGCATCGACCCCGAATTGTCCAGGGTCGAAAGAACCAGGTCTTTTCCCGGCGCCCGGGGTCGTATCCCCGTGACGATGCAAAATCCCACGGGGGCAGCCGCGAAATCGCGGTCGCGAATGGATCGAGGAGAAGCCTGTTGAAATTGAAACGATGTCCTTCGCCGGGTTCGTACGGGCCATCCACGCGGTAAGCATAAAGTTGACCCTGATCGATTCCCTTCACCCAAACGTGCCAGACGTCGCCGCTGCGGTTTCGCGCTCGATCCAGCTCGATCACCCGCGCGGGCACTGCGTCTTCGGGATGGTCAAACAACTCCAGTCGAACGCGACTGGCGTCGCGGCTGAAAATGGCGAAGTTGACCCCTCCTTCCGTTTCCTGGGTTCCGAACGGCAGCGGAGCACCGGCCCGAACATGAGCGCGCTCGGAGATTTGCGAGATATAATCGCGCAAGTCGCGTTGGGACATCTTCATCATCGTTGCCATAGGATTCGACTTGACTCCAAGGGAACCGCCACCCCGTTGCGCTGAGGTATCACTCGCACCGTGTAGTCTGTCGCTGGACGTGTATTGGGTATCGTTGCGTGATAGACGAAGCGGCGGGACGTGTCAGGTAGCGGTCGCGCGCACCGCATTTCCTCCCGTACGGGATCGCCACCGTTGATTCCGTCAGCATAAAGCTCAACCCGCACCGCATTCGGGTCGAGATCGTTCAACGAGATTTCGACTTCGAACACGTGGTGGTCCGCGTTGGTCTTGACCCGCAGGTCTCCGAACCGCAACGGGCCCCAGTTCCGATCCAACGCATGCTGCCAATCGACCACTTGCCTGCCCGTCGCGCCTTTGTTCGCTGCGCGCTCCCGATAGGCGGCTGCGGCCGGGAGGTAGTGTTGTTCGGTGTATTCCCGCACCGCGCGGTTGGCAGAGAAGCGCGGTGTCAACCGCGCCATGCTTTCCCGCATGCGCTTGACCCATGCCGTGGGAATGCCGTTTTCATCTCGGGCGTAAAACTCCGGGATCACCTCGCGCTCGAGCAGGTTGTAGAGGGCATCGGCTTCGACCGCGTCCCAGGCGGGATCGTCACCATGCTCCCGCCCGTCCCCCAGCGCCCAGCCCACTTCAGGCGAGTATGCTTCGGCCCACCAGCCATCCAGTTCCGAGAGATTGATACCCCCATTGACGAGCACCTTCATACCGCTCGTTCCGCTCGCCTCCCAGGGCCGCCGAGGCGTGTTGATCCAGACGTCCACCCCCTGCACCAGGCGTTCCGCTAACAGCATGTCGTAGTCGCTCAGAAAGACGGTGTGGGGTCGGGTCTCTGGCTTCCGGATGAAATTGATCCATTCGTGGATCAAGGCTTGCCCTGCTCGGTCCTGCGGATGGGCTTTGCCGGCGATGATGACTTGCACCGGGCGCTCGGGATTGGACAGCAGGCGCAGCAGCGCGCCGGATCGTGCAGCAACAGGTCCGGTCTCTTGTAGGTCGCGAAGCGGTGCGCAAAGCCCAGTGTCAATGCGTTGGGATCAAATACATGTTTCGCTCGGTCAACGTCGTCGCCCGACGCGCCTGAGCAGGTCAGTTGCCGGTACAATCGCTCGCGGGCGTATTCGACGAGGGACTTGCTGGCGGCGGTACGAAATTGCCAGAGCGCGGCGTCGGAGAGGCGGCGAATGTCATAACCCAGGGTTTCTGTCGTCCCGAGCCAGCGGTCCTTTCCACAGGCTTCCGTCCAGAGATCATCGGCCGGAGCCGAATCCCAGCTCGGCACGTGGACTCCGTTGGTCACGTGTCCGACCGGCACTTCGTCCTCCGGCCAGTGCGGAAAGAGTGGCTCGAAGAGGTGCCGGCTCACCTTCCCGTGCAAGCGACTCACGCCATTGACCGCCCCGCTCCCTCGGATTGCCAGATAGGCCATGTTGAAACTCTCCGACGAGTCGTTTGCGTTCTGGCGGCCTAAGGCCAGCAAATCATGCACTGTAATGCCGAGCTGGTCTTGCGCGTACCGACCGAAGTATTGCTCGATGAGAGCCGGAGCGAAGCGGTCAAAGCCCGCGGCCACCGCCGTGTGGGTGGTGAAAAGGTTCCCCGCCCGGGTGACAGCCAGCGCGACTTCGAAAGGCTGCCTGGTCTCGTTCATGAAGGTCAGGGCTCGTTCCAGAATGGCGAACGCCGCGTGCCCTTCGTTCAGGTGGCAGAGTTCCGGCTGGATTCCGAGCGCTTGGAGCAGCCGCCATCCGCCGATTCCCAACACCATTTCCTGCTGAAGCCGCAACTCCGGCCCGCCCCCGTAAAGCTCGCTGGTAATGCCTCTGTGAGCCGGGACGTTCGCGAGGTCATTGCTGTCCAGGAGGTAAAGGTTGACTCTGCCAACCTGGACTTGCCAGGCGCGAAGCCAGACCGGGTAACCAGGCAATTCGAGTTCTAGCCGCAACCAATCTCCGTTCGGTTGGCGCAACGGCGTGATCGGCAACTGTCCAGGATCGTTGTACGGGAAAAGGGCCTGCTGCGAGCCGTCTTTGTCGATCACCTGGCGAAAATAGCCTTGCTGGTACAGCAGCCCCACGGCAACCACCGGCACCCCCAGATCACTGGCGGCTTTGAGCTGATCACCGGCCACATTGCCAAGGCCGCCCGAATAGATGGGGAGAGCTTCGCTTAACATAAATTCCATGCTGATATATGCGACACGAGTCAGGGGAGATTGTGAGTGCGTATGCTGAAACCACGCGGGCGTCTCCGCCGCTTGACGTCTGGTTTGCGCAAGCGCATCAATCTTCTTGCGGAACATAGGGTCGGCTAACATGCGCTGGAGCTTGTCCCGCGAGACAGTCTGGAGTACGACCCAGGGGTTTTGGGTGCGATCCCATAGATCAGGGTCAAGCTGCCGCCACACGTTGTCGGCGTAATGATTCCAGGACCAGCGCAGGTCCAGGGCAAGCTCGGCCAGGGGACCGAACCCGTCGACTTCCGAGGGTAGCAGGCCGTAATTCGGGCGGCTGCCACGTGTTTGTGTGCTCATTCGGTCCTTCACCTTTTGCCTCCGGTTTGCGACTCAATGATCCCAGCCCGGACGATCGCCAGAAACTCCTCGGCATGCAGGCTGGCGCCGCCGATCAAGGCGCCGTCCACGCCGGGCCGGCTCAAGAGGGCAGCGGCGTTCTCCGGCTTGACGCTGCCGCCGTACTGGATGACAAGCGCCTGTGCTGATTTCTCGTCGAACATCTGACCGAAGCGACGCCGAATGATGGCGTGCGCCTCCTGAGCCTGCTGGGGGGTGGCTTCGTGTCCGAGACTGCCAATTGCCCAGACCGGTTCGTACGCGATGGAGAGGCCGGTCAAAGTGTCCGGCGACAGTCCGGCCAATCCCTGGACGAGTTGCCGGTCGAGCACCGCTTCGGTCTGGCCGGCCTCGCGCTCGTCCAGAGTCTCGCCACAGCAGAAGATCACGTCGAGGCCGGCGGCCAGGGCAACCCGTACCTTTTGGTTGATGAACGTATTGGATTCGCCCAGCGTGTGCCGGCGCTCGCTGTGTCCGAGGATCACGTACTTGCAGCCGACATCGAGGAGCATCGTCGGGCTGACCTCACCGGTGAACGCGCCCTCCTCCTCGGGATAGAGGTTCTGCGCCCCGAGCGCGACCGGGCTGCCCTTGAGAATCTCCCCCACGAGAGCCAGATAAGGGAACGGCGGACACACGCCGACAGATACGCGGTCCGTTGTTCCGACGCCATCCGCGACCGTCGTGGCCAGCCGACGCGCAAGCGCGGCGGTGGTATACATCTTCCAGTTACCGACGATAGATTTCTGACGCATGTCCGGTCTCCATTGGACCCTCACGGAGTCTCGTGCAGATGATCCGCCAGTGCGGCGCACTCCTCCTACCCGCGCATCTCCATCGCGGCATCGTACTTGCCGCGGCGCGCCGCCTGGTTGCACCTGGCTCGATGACACAGGGCTTTCTGTGCCGCCAGCACGTTGGCCTCGTTGCCGTGCCATATCTCCAGAGCCGGCTGCTGGATGGCGCGGCCAAACGAAAACGCGAGCGCCCAGGGCAGTCGCGACTTGAATTGAACATTCATGGCATTCAAACGGGCTGAGGCCAGTTCGGCGGACTGCCCGCCCGACAGAAACGCAATCCCCGGAACGGCAGCGGGGACGGCTCTCAGGAGACAACTCATCGTGGCGCCGGCCACCTCGTCCACCGTTTCTTGCTTGGCGCAGGTCAATCCCGGAAGCACCATGTTGGGCTTCAGAATCATCCCCTCGAGGATCACCTGTTGAGTGTAAAGCTGGTTGAATACCGCTCGGAGGACTTCCTCGGTCACTTCACAGCAACGTTCCAGGGGATGCTCGCCGTCCATGAGCACTTCCGGCTCGACGACAGGGACCAATCCCGCTTCCTGGCACAATGCGGCATAGCGAGCCAGCGCCTGCGCGTTGGCATCGATGCAGCCCCGGCTGGGAATGCCATCGCCCAGGGCAATCACCGCACGCCACTTGGCAAAACGGGCACCCATTTCAACGTACTCCCTGAGGCGGACGCGCAATTCGTCCAAACCCTCGGTGACTCGTTCACCCGGGTGACCTGCCATGTCCTTGGCACCGATGTCAACCTTGATGCCGGGAATGATTCCCGCAGCGATGAGGATTCTGACAAAGGGAGTGCCATCCTTCTTCTGCTCGCGGATCGTCTCGTCGTAGAGGATTGCCCCACTGATCCACTCACCGAGCCCGGGCGTGGTCACAAGCAACTCGCGATACGCGCGCCGGGCCTCCTGGGTCAGGGGAATCCCCACCTTGGCAAACCGTTTGTTGCACGTTGGATTACTTTCGTCCATCGCCAGCAAGCCCTTGTCGCCGGCGACGAGCGCCCTCGCCGTGTCGAATAGCTCTTGCGTGTTCATTTGGATTTGCCCCATTTCCAGTTGCGGATCTCGGGCAAGTCTTGTCCGTGTTGATCGATGTAGTGCTTGTGCTCGATGAGCTTGTCCTGCATCTGCTGCTTCAGATAGGCTCCCGTGGAACCTAGATGCGGCAGGCGATCCACCACGTCTTGCACCAGATGAAAGCGGTCCAGGTCATTCTGCACCCTCATGTCAAAGGCCGTCGTGATCGTTCCCTCTTCCTTGTAGCCCCTGACATGGAGGTTGCGGTTGGTCCGGCGGTAGGTCAGCCGGTGGATGAGCCATGGGTATCCGTGGAAGCCGAAGATGATGTGCTTGTCCTTGGTGAAAAGCGAATCGTAATCCGTGTCGGAGAGTCCGTGCGGGTGCTCGCTCTTGGGCTGCAGCTTCATCAGATCGACGACATTGATCACCCGGATCCTCAGATCGGGAAGATGCTGGCGAAGAATGGAGACGGCGGCCAGAACCTCGAGCGTGGGCGTGTCTCCGCAGCAGGCCATCACCACGTCCGGCTCGGCGTTCTGATCGTTGCCGGCCCATTGCCAGATGCCAATTCCTTCCGTGCAATGCACGACCGCGGCGTCCATGGTCAGCCATTGCGGGAGTGCGTGTTTGCCGGCCACCACCACGTTGACGTAATGCCGGCTACGCAGGCAGTGATCAAAGACCGACAGCAGACAATTGGCATCGGGCGGCAGGTAAACGCGCACGACGTCGGCCTTCTTGTTGATCACGTGGTCGAGGAAACCCGGATCCTGGTGCGTGAAGCCGTTGTGGTCCTGCTGCCAGACGTGGGAGGCGAGCAGATAGTTCAGCGACGCGATCTTCCGGCGCCAGGGCAGCTCGGACGTTACCTTCAGCCACTTGGCATGCTGGCTGAACATCGAATCGACGATGCGAATGAAGGCCTCATAGCTGTTGAACAGTCCGTGCCGACCGGTCAGCAGATACCCTTCCAGCCAACCCTCGCACTGGTGCTCGCTGAGCATCGAGTCCAGAACGCGTCCGGCGGGCGCGAGGAATTCATCATTCTTGACTTCGCGGGCGTCCCACTGACGATTCGTGACTTCAAAAACCGCGCCCAGCAGATTCGAGAGTGTCTCATCGGGACCGAAAATGCGGAAATTCCGCTGATCCTCATTCAGCTTGGCCACGTCGCGCAGGAAACCACCCAGTACGAGTGTGTCCTGGCCATCAACGGCGCCCGGCGAAGGCACATTCACCGCGTGAACGTGGAAGTCCGGCATGCGCAGGTCGCGCAGCAGTAGTCCGCCGTTGGCGTGCGGATTGGCGCCCATCCGTCTCTCGCCCTTCGGCGCTAGCTCGGCGAGTTCCGGCATCAGCCGACCGTTTTCATCGAAAAGCTCCTCGGCCTTGTAGCTTTTCATCCAGCTCTCGAGCTGCTTGATATGATCGGGATGCGCGGAATCCACCAGGATCGGAACCTGGTGCGCCCGGAAGGTGCCCTCGATTTGCAGACCATCGACGACCTTCGGTCCCGTCCAGCCCTTGGGGGACCTGAGGACGATCATTGGCCAGCGCGGCCGAGAGGCGTCGTTCTTCTTCCGCGCGTCGCTCTGGATTTGCCGGATGTCCTCGATAGCCTTTTCCAAAATTGTGGCCATGAGCTGATGCATCTTTTCCGGCTCATCACCTTCCACGAAGTAGGGAGTCCAGCCGCAGCCTCGGAAGAATTGCTCCAGTTCTTCGTGCTCGATGCGGGCCAGGACGGTCGGGTTGCTGATCTTGTAGCCGTTCAAGTGCAAGATCGGGAGCACTGCTCCGTCGCTAATTGGGTTGAGCAACTTGTTGGACTGCCACGCGGTCGCCAGGGGGCCCGTTTCCGCTTCGCCGTCGCCGACGACGCACGCGACGATCAGACCGGGATTGTCGAACGCGGCACCGAAGGCATGGCTGAGCGAATAGCCCAGCTCGCCACCTTCGTGAATCGACCCCGGCGTCGTCGGAGCAACGTGACTGGAAATCCCGCCGGGAAACGAGAACTGCTTGAACAGCGTTTTCAGCCCGGCTTCGTCCTGGCTGACGTTTGGATACACCTCGCTCCACGTGCCTTCGAGGTAAACGTTGCCCACGATCGCCGGGCCACCGTGACCGGGACCGGCGACGTAGAACATATCGAGGTCATACTTTTTGATGACCCGGTTCAAGTGCACATAGATGAAGTTCTGCCCCGGCGTGGTGCCCCAGTGTCCGACCACCAGTGGCTTCACGTGCGACAACTTGAGCGGCTCCCGCAGCAAAGGGTTGTCGTACAGATAGATCTGGCCCACGGACAGGTAATTGGCGGCCCGCCAGTAGGCATGGATCTTGCGGAGTTCTTCAGGATCGAGCGGCCCCTTCGTGTCCGTCGATCGCGAACTCAGTCCGGTAGCGGACGGGCTCGTTCGGGTTTGTCCGGGCGCAGAGCGCTCTTCGTGGCTTCGAGTCTTGACATGGGCTGGCTCCTTCATCGGGTTCTGTTGGTGTGAATTTGCGGCTGATAAGTAATCATGATGGTCGCGGCGCGACACGAGCCGCCGCCTTGGCGATCATCAACTCTTCGTCGGTGCGGATGACCCGGACCTTGACCAGGCCCTGGTCGGTCGAGATCAGGAGGGCGCTCGATGCATTTCGGCCTTCGTCCAGGGCGATCCCGAGGAATGCCAGGCCCTCACAAATGCGGCGGCGGATCTCGGGCGCGTTCTCACCGATCCCGCCGGAAAACACCAATGTGTCCAGCCCGCCGAGCGCGGCCGCGAAGGCACCGATCCACTTCTTCGCCTGGTAGCAGAACAGCTCGATCGCCTCGGCCGCCCGAACATCGACACCTTCGCGCACCAGGAGATCGCGCACATCGGGGCTGGTCTCCGAGACGCCGAGGAGGCCGGACTCGTGGTTTACGAGATGGTCGAACGCGTCGGCCGTCATTCCCTCGGTTTGCGCGAGGAACCGCACCAGCCCCGGATCGAGGTCGCCGGTGCGCGTCCCCATGACCAGCCCGGAGGCTGGCGTGAAGCCCATGGTCGTGTCGATGGAAAGGCCCCCGTGGACCGCCGCCAGGCTCGCCCCGGCGCCCAGGTGTGCCAGGATGACACGGCCCCGGGCCTCCGCCGGGCCGGCGACCCGGGCCAGTTCTTCCATCAGATACGCATACGACAAACCGTGGAAGCCATAGCGCCGTACCCCGGCGGCCTCGAACCGCCGGGGGATCGGCACGATCTGGGCCACACGCGGCATGTTATGATGAAATGCGGTATCGAAGCAGGCAACCTGGAGTAAGTCGGGATCGCGGTTTCGGAACGCCTCGATCAGCTCGATCTCGCCCGGCAAGTGATCAGGGTCGTACGGGCTGATCCGGCGTAGTTCCTCGATAAGCTCCGCCGTGACGCGCTCTGGCTCTTGGTAGCGACTCCCCCCATGAACAACACGGTGCCCGACGGCGGCGATCGCCGCGAACCCGAATGCGCGGTCTAGCCAATCGATCAGCAGGCGCACGGCCGCCTTCTGGTTCGGGGCTTCGACCGGGCGATCCTCCTTGCGAGCTGGGTCGGCCTGGGCAATGACCCACCGGGCATTCTCCAGCCCGATCCGATCGACGCGACCGGACAGGACCCGCGCGAGCCCCTCGCTACGCTCAAAGATCGCGAACTTGAGGCTCGATGATCCGCCGTTGATGGTCAGAATGCGGGATAGACGATTGTTAGTCGCGATTTCACACCTCAGCGAGTCTTTGCTTTGGACAACGATTCGTAGCCGGAAAGTACGTCGAATAACTCCTCATCAATGGAGGTCTGGCGCAGGCGGCGAAACCTCTGATTCAGGTCTCCCACCAGGTCATCGATGTTTTTCTCCGCGCGCTGCATGGCTGCAAGGCGGCTCGCGTTTTCGGCTGCCAACGATTCGGCGCAAGCCTTGAAGAGTGAGACAAAAAGATACTCCCTGATGAGTGCCCGCAGCGTCAGCTCACGGTCACCTATGACCTCGGGCAGGTTTTTAGTCGGCCAGGGGAGATGGGCCAGCCTGAGTCCCCATTGATCATCCAGAGGCAGCAGGTGTTGACCGACGGGCTCATAGGCCGCCCCCGGCTTGGGGCGGTTGTGGAAGAGGTAAAGTTGAACAATCTCGCCCTGGCCGTGATGCGCTTCACTTTCAACGAGAATCTGTCCGACGAGCGGCGTGATGGCGCTCACGGACGTGGGAACGGCGAAAAGTCCCGCCGGCGTGAGACCGGCATCCGCCAGCCGCGAGTGAATGCGGTCGCCGACGGCCCAGACTTTCTTTTCCCCCGGCAAAGGATCGAGCGCCGTGGCGACGAAATCCGCCAGCACATCATTGAACTGGCCGACGAGCCCCTGATCCGAGCCGAAGACGATAGCGGTCACGACCGTCGCACCCCCTGCTGGGCGCCCGGCTTCTAGAGCGGCGGCCTCGCGATTCCTCAAGCACACGGCCAAGCCAAGTTCCACAGTGCGATCGTAGTCCGCCAGAGCCAGCACCGACTTCTCATATTGTCCGATGCTCGAGGCCGCCAGGGCCTTCATCGAGCGGACCACCGATTTCAAGTCGCCCGCTCCGCTGATCTTGCGGCGCAGGCTCGCCAGTGTATCGCTCATGGCTTCTTCTTGGGTTCGGGATCGGGTTTTGGCTGGAAGGGCGAGACCGCTTTGGCAACGACTTGCAGGATCGCTTTGCGGTCCTGGTCGCTCAACTTGTCATTAGAGGAAAAGCGCTTGCGAATCTCTGCAGGGATGTCGGCCGCCGCTTTTCTCAGAGCTTCCTCAGCATCCCGCATCTTGTCGATCGGCACACTGTCAAGGAGACCGCCGGTCAAGGCCAAGAGGATGACGATTTGTTCGGGGACCGACGCCGGTTCGAGCTCCGGTTGTATGAGGATGGCCCGGATTCTCTGGCCATGGTCGATGATCTTCTTGGTGTGGTCGTCGAGCCGCGTGCCGAACTTGGCGAACGATTCCAGCTCAGAGAACTGCGCATACGCGAGCTTGAGGTCGCCCGCCACTCCTCGATAGGCCGCCCGTTGCGCTTTGCCACCGACGCGTGAAACCGACCTGCCGACATCGACGGCGGGAAGAACGCCTAGCTCGAATAACGTCGGCGAGAGGTAAATCTGACCGTCGGTTATGGAGATGAGATTAGTCGGAATGTACGCGGAGATGTTCTGCGCCTCGGTCTCGATGATGGGCAAAGCGGTGAGCGAGCCGCCGTGAAGGTCGTCGCAAAGATGCGTAGCGCGCTCCAGCAGCCGCGAGTGGATGTAAAAGATATCGCCGGGAAACGCTTCGCGACCGGGCGGGCGGCGCAGGAGCAGCGAAAGCTCGCGATAAGCACGGGCATGGTGGGTCAGATCGTCGTAAACGATGAGCACGTCGCGGCCTGCTTCCATGAAGTGCTCCGCGATGCTGGTCGCGGCGTAGGGGGCGATGTAGGCGAGCCCGGGCGGGTCGTTGCCTTCGGTCACAACGACGACCGTGTAATCCATTGCGCCGCTGTCGCGCAGGTTGGCGACAACCTTGGCGACGGCGGATGCTCGCTGGCCGATGGCGCAATAGACGCACAGCACATTCTGGTCGCGCTGGTTCAGTATCGTGTCGATCGCAATGGCAGACTTGCCGGTTTGGCGGTCGCCGAGGATCAACTCGCGCTGGCCGCGTCCTATCGGAATCAGCGCATCGATGACGATGATGCCGGTTTGCAGAGGAACGGAAACGAGGGCGCGGTCCATGATGGGCGGGGCGGGGCGCTCGATGGGCAGACGCTGGCTGGAGGCGACCGACCCTTTGCCATCCAACGGCCCGCCCAGTGGGTCGATGACGCGCCCGATTAACCCATCGCCGACCGGCACGTCCATCACTCGGCCCGTGCGTTCGACTCCATCGCCCGCGTGCAGATGCTCGCATTCGCCAAGGAGCACGACGCCGATCTCGTCCGAATCGACGTTGAACGCGATGCCGTACAGATCACCGGGGAACTTGACGAGCTCATCGAAGCCCACGCCCGGCAGGCCCGAGACCTTGGCAATGCCGACGGAGACGCTCGTGATCGTGCCCACCTCACGCGGCGTCAATTGCGGCGCGAAGGCTTCAAGCGTGCGGCTTATCCCCGAAAACGCGTGCTCGAAGACGGCATGCAGGCTCTCAGGCGAGTTATTCAATGGTCCGCCTTTTGGGCCGATGGCACCGGTTCAAGCTTCGGCTCGGGATTGGCTTCACCGTTTGGCTCGGGTTTGGCTTCAACCTTTGGTTCGGGTTTCGTTTCAGCCTTGTGCTCGGGCTTGCGTTCACCGTTTGGCGCGGGTTTGGCTTTAGCCTTTGGATCGGGCTTGGCTTCGGCCTTTAGCGCGGGCTTGGCTTCGACCTTTGACTCGGGTTTTGCTTCAGCCATTGGATCGGGCTTGGCTTCTGCCTTTGGCTCGGGTGTTGCTTCAGCCTTTGGCTCGGGCTTGGCTTCAGCCTTTGGGTCGGGCGTCGCTTCGGCCTTTGGGTCGGGCTTCGCTTCGAGCTTTGGCTCGGGCTTGGCTTCGGCCTTTGGGTCGGGCTTGGACTTTGCGTCCGGCTTGGATTCGGGCTTGGCGTCCTGGTGCAGAAGCTCGCGGGCGCTCTTTTCCAGAGTCGACAGATAATCCGCGATGCTCCAGGCTATCTTCTGGCCATTAGTGGAGACCTCAATCCCGCTGACCAGCTCCGGCGCGGTCTCGAACTGGACATGAGCGTCCGGGGCGAAGGTTTCCTTGACCGCACTTTCGATCGCGCTGCGCTGTGCCGGCGGCATATCGAACGCGCTATGGACGCTCACCGTGTGGTTCGACGTCTTGAAGGCAGTCGCCAACTGCTCCTTGGCCGCGCCGTTGAGCGCACGCACGTGACGGACGAGTACGTCACCCATGCGTTCCTCGAGGCTGGTGGTGGCGAGATCCGCCAGCGTCTTGCGCATGATGGCAAAGACTTCCTTCTGGGTCCAGCGGGTGATCTCGACATTCAGGTTACGTTGCTCGCTTTGCAACGCGTCCCGCCGTTTCGCGCGTAAGGTATCGGCATCCTTTTTTGCTTCGTCGATGAGCCGCTGACGTTCGGCGTTGGCCTCGTCCGTGGCTTTTTTCAAGAGCGCCGCACGCTCTTGATCGAAGGCCTCGTTTTTATGCTGAAAGTCGTCGCGCTCTTTTGCGCTTCCGCCACTTTTGCCTCGGCCTGCGCAAGCTGGCTAGCGATCCCTTTCTCGCGCTCGTCGATGGCGTGGAGGATGGGTTTGTAGAGGAATCGCTTCAACAACCACACCAGGATGAGGAAGTTGATTGCCTGGGCGCCGACGGTGAACCAGTTGATTAGCATCGCTTACTTTCCTGTGGCTTTGTCAATGACATGGTGCCAGAACGGGTTGGCGAAGATCAAAATCATCGAGATTACGAGACAGTAGATGGCAATGGATTCGATCATCGCCAGGCCCACGAACAAGGTTCGTGTGATGGTGCTAGAAGCATCAGGCTGTTGAGCCAGTGAGCTCAAGGCCGTCGAGACCGCCCGCCCTTCGCCAATCGCGGGCGCGATACTCCCCAGTCCGATGGTGACTCCGGCGGTAATGATCGAAACGATCGCGATAATCGTCATGCTGTCCATAGGTGTCCTTTCGTTGCTGGTGGTCTTGGTTCATGCTGTGTGGGTTCGCGTGGCGGCCGCGATGTAGACGGTGGCGAGAATGCTGAAAATGTAAGCCTGCACCATGCCCGTGAGCAGACCGAGCAGGTACATGAAGATCCGGGAAAAAGAGGGGCGTGATCGTGAGTAGGATGGCGACAATCATCGTCCCGCTCATGATGTTGCCGAACAGACGCATGGCCAGGGCAAACGTGCGCGAGACCTCGCTGATCAAGTTAAACGGCAACATGATCCACGTTGGCTTCAGGTAGGACTTCAAGTAATCGCCCAACCCTTGCCCTTCGATGCCGAAGAACGGCACCGCGACAAACACCGAGATCGCCAGCGCCAACGTGGTCGAGAGCGAACCCGTCGGTGCATCGTATCCCGGGATGATCGCACAGAGGTTGGACACCGCGATGAACAGGAACAAGGTCCCCAGAAAACCTAGGTATTTGGCCGGATTGTCGAGGCCCACTTCTTTGATCTGTTCCTCGATCGTGGTGACTACGATTTCAAGGAAGCCTTGCCAGCGCGAGATGTGCACTTCGGTCACGAGCTTGCGCGTGATCAGCCACGAGCCAACAGTCATCACGAGCATCAACACCCAGGTCGTGACGATGGTGAGATTGAGCTCGAGAAAGCCGTACCGACAGAAAACGAGGTCATCGGGAGAAAGGCGCAGATGCTGGTCTCCTCTTCCAATGGAGTCGGCTCTTCCGCCGGCGCTCGCGTGAGCCGCTTCACGACGATCAAGCGCGCGAACAAGAATCCAAGCAGGCTCGCCACGAGCCTTGACCAATGACCTTGCGCAGCAAGATAAAATCCAGCCAGAACGAGACTGGTTCGCAGCAGCAGACTGCCGAGGAACCAGAGCGCCGGCGTCTCGGACGTCACACCCTTCTGGACAGTCCACCATAGGCCGCCAAAGAAAAACACGCCGAGCAAGGCGCCGGCGAGCAACGCCAGGGCAAGAGCCAGGGTGTCACTCATCCTGGTCCTCCTGCATCTCCTTGTATTCCGATTGGACCCAAAGCCAGGCATTGAGGCAGCCGATGATCAAGCCCATGAAAAGCAACATGAGCGTCCAGGAATACTGACTCGAATATCGCTTGTCGACCCAGATACCTAGCGCCGCGCCGATCAGGGTCGGAATCGTCACGGACCAGCCGACCAGCCCCGACATGCCCAGGCCGAACCAGACGCTCTTTGGAGCATGGCGCCGCGCTTCAGTTTGCGCACCGCCTGTGCGCCGACCTGCCGGCTGAAGGTTGTTTCGTCTCTCGAGACATTCGGTTTCCGCTCTTCATTCATGTTGAAATTCCATGAAGCGGCGGATGAATCCGCCCTCCATCTTCGCCAGCACAGAGCGGACGCTCTTTTCCTGGTCGTCGAGGTTGAGAAACTCTTGCTTCACCGCCTCGTGCAGCTTGTCGAGGTCCGTCCCGCCGATCGCATTACGCACCGAGACCAGAACGTCCGAACCGGCCTTGACTAGCACCCCTTGATCGACGGCCAGATAGACCTCGCCTTCCTCTTCGGTTTCGTAGGTCAGAATCCCCGGCGAAAGGGCTGCCGCGCAGTCGAGCCGGTGCGGCAGGAGTCCAAAGGAACCCTGCAGTGATTGGGCCACAATCCGTTTCACGCCCTTCTTTTCAACAAAAATCTGGAAGGGGAGGAGAACCTTGAGATTAATGGGCGTTGGCTCCCTGTTTGGCCGCCGCTGTGGGTTTACCAGCCGCCTGGGGTTTCACTTGAACCTTGGCTTTGGATCCAGGATCGGCAGGACTTGCGGGCTGGGCGGCCTTCGCTTTTTCCTTGGCCTCGTCGATCGACCCGATCATGTAGAAGGCACTCTCGGGATAGTCCTTGAATTCGTCGCTCAGGATGCGCTCGCAGCCGTCGATCGCGTCCTTCAGGCTGACGTCCTTTCCCTTGATACCGCTGAACTGCTCGGTCGCGAAAAACGGTTGGGTGAGAAATCGCTCCAGCCTGCGCGCACGACCGACCACGTTACGATCATCCGGTGAGAGTTGTTCCATTCCGAGCATGGCAATGATGTCCTTGAGCTCCTCGTACTGCGCCAGCGTCTTGCGGATTTGCTGTGCCAGGAGGTAATGCCGCTGCCCGATGATGCTCGGCGTCGCCATCTTGGAGTTGGATTGCAGCAGGTCGATGGCCGGGTACAGACCCTCGCTCGCCCGCTTGCGAGAGAGAACGATCGACGCGGAAAGGTGCGAGAATGTGTGCACCGCCGCCGGGTCGGTCAGGTCGTCCGCCGGTACATAGACTGCCTGAATGGACGTGATGGCGCCCGTATCGGTGTTGGCGATGCGTTCCTCCAGCCCCGATAGCTCGGTGCCCATCGTCGGTTGATAGCCCAGGCGCGACGGCATCTGCCCCATCAAGCCCGACACTTCCATGCCGGCCTGAATGAAGCGAAATATGTTATCGATCAGCAACAACACGTCGCGATGCTCATCATCCCGGAAATATTCGGCCATCGTGAGCGCCGCCAAGCCCACGCGGAACCGGGCGCCGGGAGGCTCGTTCATCTGGCCGAACATCATGACCATGTGTGGAAGCACACCGGCTTCTTTCATATCGTGGTAGAGCTCTTCCCCTTCGCGGCAGCGCTCGCCGATGCCGCAGAACATGCTCACTCCCTTTTGATGCCCGACCATATTGTGGATCATTTCGGTGAGCAACACCGTCTTGCCCACGCCCGCGCCGCCGAACAGCCCCGCTTTGCCGCCGCGCTCCAGCGGCACCAGCACGTCAATGACCTTGATGCCCGTTTCAAAGACTTCGGACTTGGTGGAACGACTGGCGAGTGGCGGCGGGTCTCGATGGATGGTCCGCCATTCCACATCCGACGGCGCCGGCTGACGGTCGATGGGGTTACCGAAAACGTCGAACATCCGCGATATAATTCCTTTACCGACCGGCACCTTGAGTGGCCCGCCGGTGTCGTTCACAGCCATGCCGCGAGCGAGCCCCTCCGTGGGATTGAGTGCGATGCCGCGGACATGATCGACATCGAGCTGCATTAACACCTCGATGGAGACTCGCGGTTCCTTCCCTGCGTACAGCAACGAGTAGATGGGCGGCAGGCGGTCATCGAACCGCACATCGACGACGCTGCCGCGTACCGACGTGATCACGCCGCAATTCGAGGCCGTGGTGCCTTGACTTGACGTCGCCGACTGAGTCATCTCAGCGCCTCGCGCTTGGACGCGATGCAGGCCATCAACTCTTTCCAAGATTTCACGAACGATCTGGCCCCTTCATCCTGGAGCGAAGCGGCCAGGGCATCGATGTCGATGCCGGCTTGGGCGAACCTCGCGAGCACCTCCTCGCAGTCACCACCGTGCGCGGGCAGAATGCCGTCCAGCTCACCATGCTCGGCCAGGGCATGCAGCGTGGCCTCGGGCATGGTGTTCACCGTGAACGGGGCGGCGAGAGCCTTGACGTAGAGCAGATCGGAGGCCTTTGGGTCCTTGGTTCCCGTGCTGGCCCACAGCAGACGCTGGGGGCGGGCACCGGCGTTCAAGATCCGTTGGTAACGCGGCGAGTCGAGCAGGGCGCGATACGCCTTGTAGGTGCGTTTGGCGACAGCGATGCCGAGCTGGTCACGCAGGTCCTCGGGCGCCTTGCCCGCGACCGCGACATCCCAACGACTGATGAACATCGAAGCCACAGAGCTGACGTCGGGTTTCAGCCCGGCCGCAATCCGCCGTTCGATGCCGCGCAGATACGCCTCTGCGGCGGCCGCGTATTGCTCGCGCGAGAACAGTAGGGTGACGTTGACCGGCACGCCCGCGCAGATGGCTTCCTCGATGGCGGCCAGGCCCTCGATGGTCCCCGGGATCTTGATATACATGTTGGGGCGCCCGCCGCGGGCGTGCAGTTCCTTGGCAGCGGCGATTGTGTTGCCCGTATCGTGGGCGAGCAGTGGCGAGACCTCCAGCGAGACCCATCCGTCCACACCGTCGGTCTGATTATGGATCGGCCGGAACAGGTCCGCTGCCTGCGCGAGATCTTCCAGCGCCAGCTCGAAGAACAGCGCCTCGATCGATGGGGAATCTTGCCGTTTTTGAAGGATGGCGGTGTCGTAATCGTTGCCATTCTTGATGGCGTGGTCGAAGATCGTGGGGTTCGAGGTCAACCCCGTGATCGACAACACCTGGATGTAGCCGCGGAGCGTGCCGCTCTTGAGCAAACCGCGGGTGATGTTGTCGAGCCAGAGGCTCTGGCCCATCTCGTGGAGTTTTTGGGTCGCCTTCATCTGGAAACCTCCTCGGGCTTGGGGTTGTGCCAGCAGCCGTCTGCGGCGATCAGGACGTCGGCTTCTTTCGGCCCCCAACTGCCGCGCTTGTAGGGGCAGGTCCGGTGGTGGGTCGCAAGGACCGGCTCGACCACCGCCCAGGCAGCCTCAACCGCGTCCTCGCGGGTGAAGAGCGCGCCGTCGCCGGCCATGGCGTCGCCCAAGAGCCGCTCGTAGGGCGATTCCTTCCCTGGCTGTTCCTCGACCAGGTAGAGTTCTTGCTGGTCGCCGACGAATTCCTTACCTGCGCGCTTGACGCGAGCGGCAAGTGCGATGGCGGAACTGGGGGAGAGGCGGAATCGCAGATAGTTCGGCCGGCCGTTCGTCGGCGCAGAGTCGGCGAAAAGCCGCTGGGGCGGCGCCTTCAGCTCCACCAGGACCTCGGTCGCCGTCTCGGCCAAATACTTGCCGGAGCGCAGGTACCATGGCACTCCCTCCCAGCGCCATGAGTCGATAAAAAGCCGTAGGGCGCAGAAAGTCTCGACGTCGGAGCTCTTGGCCACGTCCGGCTCCTCACGGTAGCCAGCGTACTGGCCGCGCACCACGTCGTCAGGCGTCAGAGGACGCGTGGCTTCGAAAACTTTGGCCTTCTCGCCGTGCACGGCCCCAAAGTCCCGAACGGCGGGCGGCTCCATGGCAAGCAGCGCGACGATCTGGAAGAGGTGGTTCTGGATCACGTCGCGCAGACAGCCGGCGGTCTCGTAAAACGAGCCGCGGTTTTCCACACCGAAATCCTCGGATAGTGTTACCTGGACGCTCGCCACGTAGTTGCGGTTCCAGATCGGCTCCAGGAACGAATTGGCGAACCGGAAATAGAGAATATTCATGATCGCCTCCTTGCCGAGGAAGTGGTCGATGCGGAAGATCGAGTCTTCCGGGAACACTGACCTCGCGACCTTGTTGAGCTCGCGCGCTGACGCTAGGTCGCGGCCGAACGGCTTTTCGACGATGACGCGCGCGTGCTCGGCCAAGTTGGCGGCACCGAGCCCTTCGATCACCGTCTTGAACAGGGAGGGAGGGACGGCGAGATAGTGCGCCGGGCACGGAGCGCTCCCAGCGCCTTTTTTATCGCAGTGAACGTGCCCCGGTCGTTATAGTCGCCGCTCACGTAACCGAGCAAGGACAACAAGTGGTCCAGCGCGCGTCGATCATCAATCCCACCCGATTGCGTGATGCTGTCCTTCACGCGATCGCGCAGATCCGCCAGACTCCACTTCGGAGCGGCGACGCCGATGACTGGGACCGTCAGGGTGCCTCGTTTCACCATCGCGTAGAGCGCCGGGAAGATCATCTTGTGGGCGAGATCGCCCGTCGCGCCGAAAAGCACTAGCGCATCAGAACGCGAGGCAGTCATCAGCCATTTCCCTTCGTGGCCCAACTGTTGCCGAGCCACTTGAGCGCGAGCGAAAAAAAAAGCCGGCGTGGTCGAGAACCTTCAGGTCCTCGACCACGCCGGCTTACTCTTCGACGGGCCACCCGAAATAAGGGGGCTGCCCTTCGACTAGCCATCCGACAGATTCAGATCATTCCCGGGAGCCGGTGGGCGGTTGTCCCATGCCCACTCGCGCGTAACCCTCCTTATGGTAGACGCTCCGTCGAGAGGAAAGCAAGTTTATTTCGTTCCCGGCCGGAAAGACTGACACCCGATCGCCACGGCGAATGTTGACCAACGAAAAATTCGCATCGCGACGGCGTGCGCGTCTGCCGTCTTGGTCGGCGACCACCACCAGTGCGTGCGAGCGATCACGTCGAGACTGAATCGATAATCAACGCTCGATCTGAAGATTTTCATGTGAGAAATACCAACAATGGCCTTGCTATTTACGCTCCAGATAGGACAATGGAAATTGAATGAATAGCCTGCGCGAGCGGGCAAATCGTACCAAGACATGAGCGAATTTCGTCGGACGACTAGATAAAGGGCACTCCGGCTTTGCCGGTGGGCCCGTTGACGAGTAAGCCGGCGTGGTCGAATACCTCAGGGTGTTCCACCACGCCGGCTTTTTTTGCGTGGGCCAAAGACGATCACTCTCACGAGGAACGAACCGATGGACAAATCGAGTTCGGCCCGGCGCAACACATGGCCGAAGCGGCCGGCGACTTGCGAGTAACTGCGCATCAGATTCCATTTTGGGGAGGTTCAGCAATGTTGATCATCGAGACCGCATTGGCCCTCGGGAGCGTCCTCGCATTGGCCGCCCTGTACCTGTTTTCCTGCATTCGCGTCCTGAACGAATACGAGCGCGGGGTTGTCTTCCGCCTGGGCCGGGTCATTCCCGAGCCCAAGGGACCGGGGCTGATCATGGTCTTCTGGCCGGTCGATCGCATGATGCGCGTGGACTTGCGGACCATCACGAGAGTCATCGAGCCTCAGGACATCATCACCCGAGATAACGTCTCGGTCCGTGTCAACGCCGTGCTCTATTTCCGGGTCGTGGACCCGATGCGATCGGTCTTGGAAGTGGCCGATTTCTTGTTCGCCACCTCCCAGGTGGCCTTGACTACATTGCGCAGCACGCTGGGTCAGGCGGAACTCGATGACCTCTTGACTGAGCGGGAGAAAGTGAACCGCCGCTTGCAAGAGATCATCGATGGGCACACCGAGCCGTGGGGGGTGAAAGTCTCCGTCGTGGAAGTCAAGGACGTGGACCTCCCCGAGGCGATGAAGCGGTCGATGGCCCGCCAGGCCGAGGCCGAACGCGAACGGCGCGCCAAGGTCATCAACGCCGAGGGGGAGTTCCAGGCCGCCGACAAACTCCGGCAAGCCGCCCAGATCATGACTCCCTATCCCATGGCGATGCAGATGCGCTATCTCCAAGCTCTCGCGGACGTGGCCTCAGATCAGAATTCCACCATTATCTTCCCGTTGCCGCTGGAACTGTTGGGGCCATTCCTGAAGCATCACCGGGACGGCGCGGGTGCCGCGGTCGATGGGCGGCCCGAGGACGCATCCCCGCGGGTCACGGATCCGGCCCAATCCGAGAAGATCATGGGAGTCGAAGCAACTCCGGTAACGGCGACAGGAAATGGCCGGTAGCAGGCTCGTGCCCGGGTGCAGTACGAGGCTCTGTTCCCCCAGGCGGCGTGCGGCAACTGAAGGACAAACCGGCATCGGAAGTGGAGCGAAGATGACAGAAACCACCGCACCGCTCACTCGACGCGCGGCGTGGAAGGCTCTCGAAGCCCATTACCCGAAAATCCGGGAACTGCACCTCCGGGAGTTCTTCGCGGACGACGCCAAACGCGGTGAGCAGCATGACCGCCGAGGCCGTCGGCATCTACTTCGATTACTCGAAGAACCGCATCCAATGGTGATTCGCAGGCCGGTCTGGGTTGTCGTGTTCTGGGTCGCGGCCGCCGGGGCGATGGGCTTCTTCGCTCCCAATCTGACGAGACTCGCGGCCGAGAGTCACGCGAATTTGCTGGGGGGGGATGCCGAGAGCGAGGCCGCGGGCGAGGCGCTACGCACGGCGTGGCCAGACCAGGCCTATGAGTCGCTCGTGGTCACCGCCGTCCACCGCTCTGGCGGACTGGCGGCGGTCGACCTCGGCTATGCGACGCGTCTGGCGAAGCGGTTCGGGGGCGACGATCGGCCGAAGGCGATACTTCGCGTGCTCGGGCCCGGCTCGCCGCCGGAGGTCGCCGGCCGGCTGCTCAGCAAGGACGGGACGGTTGCGCTTGTTGCCGTGCCTCTGTCCACTTCGTTCGTCGCCCCGGCGACTCACGAGGCGATCGCCTGGCTACAGTCGCAGGCGCGAGCAGCCCAGCTCGACCTGCCGGAAGGGCTGGAGGTGCGCTGGACGGGCGATGCTCTCATCGGACGCGACTACATGAGCAACGTCCAGATCTCTCTCCATCGCGCAGCGGTCGCCACCGTCGTGTTGCTACTCGGCGTCCTGTTCGTCGTCTACCACTCCGTCTGGCTGGCCGTAATTCCCATGGCGACAATCGGGATCAGCCTGGTGATCTCTCGAAGCGTCCTGGCCTGGATGACCCTCGCCGGATGGGGGGTCTCGCCGCTCGTCGAGTTGTTCCTGGTCGCTCTCCTTTTTGGGTGCGGGACGGATTTCTGTCTATTCGTCTCGTGGCGTTTTGGCGAGCATTGGCATGACGGCGACACGGCCCATGCGATGGGGGTCGCGCTGAAACGGTCGTCGTCAACACTTTTGACCAGCGCCGGGACGGTGATCGTCGGGCTCTCGCTTATGGGGACGACGCGGTTCAAGCTGCTGTCGACCACCGGACCGAGCGTTGCGATCGGGCTGGCGATCACCCTGGCGGCGACCCTGACGCTGATGCCTGCGCTGCTGGTCATCCTCGCCAGACTCGTACCTCGCGCCTGCACGGGTTTGACGGCGCCGCCGTCGGGATTGTGGGAACGTATCGCCGGCGCGGCGCTGGGGAGGCCGATCGTGAGCTGGTTGGCGACGGTCGTGATCATGGCCCCACTGGCGTTCCTGGGTCTCCGATCGAGTTTCATCCAGGACGTGATGACCGAGATGCCCAGTGACATGACCTCGGTGAAGAATCTCCGGTGGCTTGCCACCAAGTTCGATGCGGGATCCCTGGCGCCGCTGACGGTCGTGCTGGATTCGAACTCCGACCTGAGAAGCTCGGATGGCCTGGCGCTCATCGATGACGTCAGCCGGTTCCTGGCTCGTCAGCGACGCATCCTGGAAGTTCGCTCCGCGACTCAGCCGCTCGGGAGCACTGCGCCCTGGATGCCGCGCGACTCTCGGAGCGGCTCCGCGCGGTAAACGCGGCACAATCGCTGATGGAGTCGGGGTCGCGCCGGCTGGAGAAGGGGTTGAATGAGGGGGCTGGCAAACTCCGCGCGGTGCTGTGGCTCGAAGAGCGGACCGGGATACCGCTGACCGGGTCGCCGGACACAACCCGAGGGGCGCTCGCGTCGAGCCTGAGGCAGGCTTGGGGAGCCCTGCTGGCCGGACGTGGGAAGTCGCCCAAACCGGAGGAGACGGCGCCGTTGAACGACCCGCGCAACGTGCTCGTCGACGAGTTGACTCGCGCTGCCGACGGTGCCGGGCGGATCGCGGTAGGCGCCGCTCAAGCTCGACGGGAAGTTTCGTCAATCCTCGATAATCCCGTGGGTCGCCGCGCATTGAACCGGCTCATGATCAACGAGGAAACCGTCCGCGATCATCCCGAGCTGCGCCGGAGCCTCGGTGCCTATATCAAAGCCGACGGCCACCGCTCCCGGATCGACCTGACCCAGGTCGACCGGATCTACTCGGCCGCCGCCATGGACCAAGTGGAGACCCTCCGCCGCCGCACCAACGAATTCCTCGGTGACTTCGAGGGCCTCCACGTCACGGCGCGGATCGCCGGTGAGAACGCCGAGTCGGCTGACATCAGGGCGCTGATCCGATCGGATCAGGTTCAGAGCTGGTACGTGATACCACTCGGTGTCTTCTTGGTCCTTCTCCTGACACTCCGCGACCCGATGGCCTGCCTCAATCTGGTCGCCACCATGGTGTTGACTTATGCCTTCGCGCTGGGGGTGACGCATCTGCTATTCGTCACTGTCCTTGGCGCCGCGGGGATCGACTGGAAGGTGCCGTATTTCCTGTTCGTCCTCCTCGTCGCCGTCGGCGTCGATTACAACGTGTTCCTGATGTCCCGCCTCCGCGAGGAATCACGGCACTGGGAACTTCGGGGGGCGATGATCCGCGCGGTCGGCCACACAGGCGGGCTGATCACGTCAGCCGCGGCGATCACCGCTTGCAGCTTCGCGTCATTCTTGTTCAGCCCGCTGGGCTCCCTCCGACAGCTCGGATTCGCGCTCGTTGTCGGCATCACGATCGACGCACTGATCGTCCGCCCTCTACTGGTCCCGTGTGGTCACTGGCTGATGAAGCGCCCCGGCCAGTGGATTCAGCGGTCAATCTCCGCGATCGCCGCGCCTCGGCTCGCCGCTTGCCCAGGGCCTGGCCTCAACGCGACACCGAGTAGGTCTCAGGCCGTCGAATGACTGACCGAGGATGAGATTCTTGCCTTTTCGTTCACGCTTCAGCCGCTCGACTTCTTCTCGCGAACGCCCGGACATCCTCGACGGCACGCTCGAGGATGACCTTGCGCCAGTCGCTCCGCGCACTGTCGAGCGTCGTCGGACGGCGGGGTCGCCAGCCGTCCCCCCTTTGTCGCTCGATCAGCGGGCGACCGTGTAATAGATGTAACGCGAGGTGGCCGCGTTGTAGTAGAGCGGGTAACGGTAGCCGTCGCCCGGCTCGTAGGTCTGATTGGTCAAGTACGGGGCCGAGGAAGCCTGGTTGACGACCGGAGCCGAAGGGTAATAGATGTAACCCGCGGTGGCCGGGTTGTAATAGAGCGGGTAACGGTAGCCGTCGCCCGGCTCGTAGGTCTGATTGGTCAAGTACGGGGCCGAGGAAGCCTGGTTGACGACCGGAGCCGAGTTGTAGCCCCTCGAATAGTAATTGCTCCCGCCATATCCATTGCCGTAGCCACCGTAGCCATACCCGTTGCCGTAGCCGCCGTAGCCGTAGCCACCCAGGCCGAGGCCTAAGAGGCCATATCCATTGCCGTAGCCGCCGTAGCCATACCCGTTGCCATAGCCGCCGTAGCCATACCCGTTGCCATAGCCGCCGTAGCCGTATCCACCCATGCCGAGGCCGACGAGGCCGTATCCATAGCCGTTGTAACCGCCTCGATAACCACCGCCGTAGCCGCCCATGTAGCCGCCTCCACCGTAGCCGCCTCGATAACCACCGCCGTAGCCGCCCATGTGGCCGCCACCGCCGTGACCGCCACCGCCTCCACCATGAGCGAAGGCCGAGGAGGCCGAGGCCGCCAGGACCGTCATCGCCAGCGCTGTCGCTTTGATCGCTTTCGGGGAGAATCTGAGGAACCGAATCATCGCTGCACTCCGTGTTGTGAATCCGCGGAACAATTCCGAAGGGAGAAATCCCCCCGTCGCGTTCAGAACCGCAGCTTGCTTCTCATGCGATTCCCACGCCCAACCTGATGAATATGCAGATTATACGCACAAAAATTTAGAATAATTTGATTCGACGATGCGAGACACTTCTCCCGCGTCGTCGCCACTCGCTGGTTGGGCCTGGTCACGGAGGACGCGAAGACTGAGCCAGCGTCTGCTCTCTTGGGCAGCGGCCACATCGAGTGCGAGCGTGCGAGCGATCTCGATTGAGACTGAACTGAATCGATAATCAACATTCGATCTGGGGTGCTTCGTGTGAGAAATAGGAGAATTGCCTTGCTATTCACGCTCCAAATCGGACAATGAGAGTTGAACGGATGGCCTGCATGAGCGAGCAGGCAGATCCCACCAAGACATGAGCGGATTTCGTCGGACGACTAGATGAAGGGCACTCCGGCTTTGCGGGGGGCCCGTTGACGAGTAAGCCGGCGTGGTCGAATACCTCAGGGTGTTCCGACCACGCCGGTTTTTTTGTTTGCGTCGGCGACGGGTGATGACACTCACGAGGGACGAACCGATGGACAAATCCAATTCGACCGACGAATCCCAGCACCAGGGTGACGAGCATTCACAGACGGGTGAGCCTCCTCACGAGGCACCCGCGCCGATCACCATCGACACCGCTGATCCGGTCATTGACAAGATGGTCGAGCACCCGTCGGACCGGAAGCTACACCCGGACGCCACGATCAGCGTCGAGACGACCCAGGTGAGCGAGTCGGACCTGCTCGCCGCCACGGGAGTCCGGACGGTCTTCGCTGAGAAGAAACACGGCAATTCACAGGACCGCCCTCAGGACCAGAACGGCCGAAGTAAGAATCGAGGCGGTCAGGAGGCTCCCCAGCATGACGCAGATCGAGGGCGGGATCAAGAAGAGCCGTGGCGAAGACCGATCTCGGCAACAGCAGCCTTCGATGATGAAGAACCTCCTGATCACGGCTGGCGTTGCCTTGGTCTGCGGTGTGATCGGCGCGATGGGCTACGCGTACTTTTTCGGGCCGAAGTCCAAGGGATCGTCGTCGGAAGGGTCCCAGGGCAAGAGCGACTCGAGCTCGAAGAAGGAGTCGGACCCAAAAGAGAAGTCCGGCGGTGGGGAAAGTAAGGAGTCGGGCAAGGGTCGGACGCGCAGGCATCGACCACGAACTCGATCCCCGGCGTCTCGTCGGCCAAGGATGCGGATATGCTCAAGCAGCTAATCACGGACCTGTCGCGCCGGGTCGACCACTTGCGCGAGCGGGTGGACAGTGTAACACTGCCCACCGACGCGACGCCGCCGGCGCTGCGAAACATGCAGGTAAAGATGAGCGAGTTGACTCATGCGATGGCTGAAGTCGCCGCGCTGCCGGCGGCATACCGGCAGTACGACAATCAACTGGAGACCCTCAAGGAGGAACTCAAGACTCTGCGGGAGCGCATCGACGCGGCGCAGGCTCACTCGATTGGCGATCGCATCCCCAGTCTCACCCCTGTAGCCGGGTTCGCCGCGCCCACCTCTTCGACAGGCGGGAGCAAAGCAAGCAACCCGACAGACCAAGGGCCGAGCCGTCCCGAACAATAATGCCGCGGTTGCGCAGCAGACAGGGAGTGTGGACTGTGAATCCGACCGGCTTCGCCATGAGGCGCCCAGTCACGACCCTGATGCTGGTCGTGGCCCTGATCAGCGGCGGCCTTCTGGGCCTCAACCGGATGCGTGTGGATATCTTCCCGTCGCTGAACGTCCCGAAGATCTACGTCTTCCTCGATTACATCGGCATGAGCCCCGACCAGATGGAGGGCTTCATCGTCAATGAGCTCGAGTT
The DNA here is from genome assembly GCA_963830625.1 of uncultured Isosphaeraceae bacterium. Taxonomy (GTDB): domain Bacteria; phylum Planctomycetota; class Planctomycetia; order Isosphaerales; family Isosphaeraceae; genus CAWHMZ01. The sequence continues at coordinate 595,837 of CAWHMZ010000027.1, forward strand.
GTATTTCCAGTACGTTGATGGCATCAAGGATATCAATACACGGAACATTCAGCAGGTGGCCTTGTGCGAGCTCTCGTTCTTCCCCGGCACCGACATGGGCCAGGCGATGGCCCAGGTCGTGGCGATGTCCGACCGGGCGATGTCGTGGATGCCCAAGGGGACCTTGCCGCCGATGATCATGCGGATGGACTCCGGCAGCGTCCCGGTCGGCTACCTGGTGTTCGAGAGCGACGTCACCTCGCTGGGGGCGATGGGGGACCTGGCCAATAATGTCATCCGGCCGCTGGTGCAAAAGAACGTCCCCGGCACGGTGGCGATCTCGCCGTTCGGCCCGAACATGCGGTCGATCGTCGTCAACGTCGACCCGCACAAGCTCCTGGACTACAACCTGACGCCGCAGCAGGTCATCGATGCCCTGGCGACGGGGAACACCGTCATCCCCGCGGGGAACGTCTACATCAACGACTCGATGCCGATGGTCGCCAACAACGCGACGGTGGTCGACATCCAGAAGCTGGGCGATATTCCGCTCCGGCTGGAGAGGAACGTCTACCTCCGCGACGTGGCGACCATCCAGGACTATGTCGATATCACGTATGGATATGCGCTCGTTAACGGCAAGAACGCGGTCTATCTGCCGATCATCAAGAAAGACACGGGATCGACCTTGACCGTCGTGGCCGACGTCCACAAGTCGATGCAGTTGTTCCGCGACGCCGTTCCCAAGGACGTCTCGATCAACTTCGAGTTCGACGAGTCGCCGACCGTGGTGGCAGCGGTTGAGAGCGTGGCTACCGAGGGCCTGATCGGCGCGGGCTTGACTGGGCTAATGATCCTGTTGTTCCTCGGCGACCTGAGGAGCGTGCTCGTCGTGGTGGCCAACATTCCGCTGGCGCTAATGGGGTCGTTGGTCGGGCTGTGGCTGACGGGCAACACGATCAACATCATGTCACTGGGCGGCATGGCGCTGTCGATCGGCATCCTGGTCGACGAGGCGACGGTGACGATCGAGAACACGCACGTCCAGATGGAGCACGCGCCGAACGTCGCAATGGCGATGCTGCGCGCGAGCAACGCCACGGCGGTGCCGCGCCTCCTGGCGCTGCTCTGCATCCTGTCGGTGTTCATCCCGGCGTTCATCATGACCGACCCGCTCCGGTCGCTGTTCATGCCGCTGACCTTGGGCGTCGGGTTTGCAATGATCTCGTCGTACCTGCTCTCGAGCATGTTCGTGCCGATCATGAGCGTGGCACTGCTGAAGCACCACGGGGGCGATGGCGAGAAGAAGCCCGGGCTGTTCGACCGGGTCCTCAAGGTCTACGGAAGGGCGGTAGGCTGGTTCGTCCGGCTGCGATGGCTGACCGTGCCAGCCTATCTCGCGGCGTGCGGCCTGGTGCTCTGGGTGCTGGGCTTGCAGGTTGGCACCGAGCTGTTCCCGCAGATCGATTCGGGGGAATTCGTGCTGCGGTTCCGGCCGCCGCCCGGCTCGAACTTCGAGTTGACGCGGCAGATGGCGATCAAGTGCTTGGAGGAGATCGAGCGCGAGGCAACGCCCGAGCATATGAAGATCACGATGGGCTACGTCGGCCAGGTCGCCCCGAATTTCGGCATCGACAACATGGTCCTCTTCATGCGCGGGCCCGACGACGGCCAGTTGCGGATCGCGCTCACCGAGGACAGCGGGATCAAGCTCGACCAGTTCCGCGAGCGGCTGCGCAAGGTCCTGCCCGAGCGGGTGATTCCCTGGCTGGCCAAGCGGCTCGAGCAGGGTGGCCTGGCCGAGGAGGAGGCGGAGAAGCAAGCGAAGTTGTCGACCTTCGGTTTCGAGCCGGGCGATATGGTGACCAAGGTCATGAGCTTCGGCTCGCTGACGCCGATCGCGGTCCGGATTGTCGGCACCGATCTGAAGCTGGTGCGGCAGCACGCGGAAAAGATCGCGACCAACATGAGGCGCATCCCGTTCCTCCGCGACGTCGAGTTCGTGCAGTCGCTCGACTACCCGACGGTCGAGGTCACGATCGACCGCGAAAAGGCGGGGCTCTCCGGAGCCAAGGTCTCGGACGTGGCCCATGCCATCGTCATGGCGACGGCGTCGACCCGCTTCGCCTCGCTCAACTACTGGATCGACGTGAAGACAGGCTTCGACTACCTGGTGCAGCTCCAGATACCGCCGTTGCGGATCGACAAGCCGGAAGACATCGAGACCTTGCCGGTGGAATCGATCAACCCGCTGGTCAACCTGATGATCCGCGACGTGGCGACGGTCGAGAGGGGCGTGCGGCCCGGCGAGATCGACCGCGACATGTCACAGCGCTACCTGACGCTGACCGCGAATGTCGAGGGCGAGGACATGGGCCGGGCGTCGCGGCAGGTCGCCCAGGCGCTCGCCGCCGTCGGTGATCCGCCCCGCGGCGTGCGGGTCGAGACCATGGGCCAGCTCCCGCCGATGAACGAGATGTTCGAGTCGCTCGGGATCGGGCTGGGAGTCGCCGTGTTCGTGATCCTCGTGCTCTTGACGGCCTACTTCCAGTCGCCGCGCCTGGCCTTGATATCGATTGGAGCGGTGCCCGGGGTCTTGGCGGGCATCGCGACCATCCTCTACTTCACCAATACCTCACTCAATATCGAGTCGTTCATGGGCTCGATCATGAGCCTGGGCGTCTCGGTCTCGAACTCGGTGATGCTCGTGACGTTTATTGACGAACATTGGAAGGCCGGAAAGCCGTCAGCGGAGGCGGCCGTGATCGGTGCCAGCGAGCGTATGCGGCCGATCTTGATGACGGCCTGCGCGATGACCATAGGCATGGTGCCGATGGCGCTGGCCTTGGAGCGAGGGAGCCAGATGCAGGCCCCGCTCGGCCGCGCGGTGATCGGCGGGCTGGTGATGTCGACGGTGGCCACCTTGCTAATCGTCCCGTCAATCTTTGCGATCGTGATCGGCAAGAAGAAGGCCGTCTCGCCGTCGATTCATCCGGACGATCCCGATAGTGCCCACTACGACCCGCCGACCGCCGGCGCCGAGAGCACGTCCGACGAAGAGGACGCTTCCGAGTCAGGTTCGTTTCAGCCGCACACCGACGAACACAGCCAGGACGGGAGGGATGGGAAATGAATCCGACTTCATTCGCGATGCGGCGCCCGATCACGATCATGATGCTGGTCGTGGCCCTGATCAGCGGCGGCCTTCTGGGCTTCACCAGGATGCGGGTGGATATCTTCCCCTCGTTGAACGTCCCGAAGATTTACGTCTTCCTCGATTACATCGGCATGAGCCCCGACCAGATGGAGGGCTTCATCGTCAATGAGCTCGAGTTGTATTTCCAGTACGTTGATGGCATCAAGGATATCAATACGCGGAACATCCAGCAGGTGGCCTTGTGCGAGCTCTCGTTCTTCCCCGGGACCGACATGGGCCAGGCGATGGCCCAGGTCGTGGCGATGTCCGACCGGGCGATGTCGTGGATGCCCAAGGGGACCTTGCCGCCGATGATCATGCGGATGGACTCCGGCAGCGTCCCGGTCGGCTACCTGGTGTTCGAGAGCGACGTCACCTCGCTGGGGGCGATGGGGGACCTGGCCAATAATGTCATCCGGCCGCTGGTGCAAAAGTTCGTCCCCGGCACGGTGGCGATCTCACCGTTCGGCCCGAACATGCGGTCGATCGTCGTCAACGTCGACCCGCACAAGCTCCTGGACTACAACCTGACGCCGCAGCAGGTCATTGATGCCCTGGCGACGGGGAACACCGTCATCCCCGCGGGGAACGTCTACATCAACGACTCGATGCCGATGGTCGCCAACAACGCGACGGTGGGCGACATCCAGAAGCTGGGCGATATTCCGCTCCGACTGGAGAGGAACGTCTACCTCCGCGACGTGGCGACCATCCAGGACTACGTCGACATCACGTATGGATACGCGCTCGTTAACGGCAAGAACGCGGTCTACCTGCCGGTCATCAAGAAAGACACGGGATCGACGTTGACCGTGGTGGCCGACGTCCACAAGTCGATGAAGATGTTCCGCGACGCCGTCCCCAAGGACGTCTCGATCAACTTCGAGTTCGACGAGTCGCCCGCCGTGGTGGCAGCCGTCGAGAGCGTGGCTACAGAAGGTTTGATTGGCGCGGGCTTGACCGGACTCATGATCCTCCTGTTCCTCGGCGACTTGAGGAGCATGCTCGTCGTCGTGGCCACCATCCCGCTGGCGCTCATGGGGTCGTTCGTCGGACTCTGGCTGACGGGCAACACGATCAACATCATGTCGCTGGGCGGCATGGCGCTGTCGATCGGCATCCTCGTCGATATGTCGACGGTGAACATCGAGAACTTGCATGTGCAGATGGGGCAAACGCCAAAGATCGCCAGGGCGGTGCTGGGCGCGGCCAACGCCACGGCCGTGCCGATCCTGCTGGCACTATTATGCATCCTGTCCGTATTCACCCCGGCGCTCATCATGAAGGACCCGCTCCGCTCGCTGTTCATGCCACTGACACTGGCGGTCGGGTTCGCCATGATCTCGGCGTATCTGCTCACGATCATGTTGGTACCGATCCTGTGCGTGCACATGGTCAAGAACAAGGGGCATGGCAATAAGCGCGGGCTGTTCGATCGGTTTCTCGATGTTTATACCAAGGTTGTGACCTGGCTCGTTCGCCTGCGCTGGCTTGTGGTGCCGGGATATCTCGGGGCGTGCGGCCTGGTCCTCTGGCTGGTTGGGTTGCAGGTTGGCACCGAGCTGTTCCCGCAGATCGATTCGGGGGAATTCGTGCTGCGGTTCCGGCCGCCGCCCGGCTCGAACTTCGAGTTGACGCGCCAGATGGCGATCAAGTGCTTGGAGGAGATCGAGCGCGAGGCAACGCCCGAGCATATGAAGATCACGATGGGCTACGTCGGCCAGGTCGCTACGAACTTCGGCATCGACAACATGGTCCTCTTCATGCGCGGGCCCGACGACGGCCAGTTGCGGATCGCGCTCACCGAGGACAGCGGGATCAAGCTCGACCAGTTCCGCGAGCGGCTGCGCAAGGTCCTGCCCGAGCGGGTGATTCCCTGGCTGGCCAAGCGGCTCGAGCAGGGTGGCCTGGCCGAGGAGGAGGCGGAGAAGCAAGCGAAGTTGTCGACCTTCGGTTTCGAGCCGGGCGATATGGTGACCAAGGTCATGAGCTTCGGCTCGCTGACGCCGATCGCGGTCCGGATTGTCGGCACCGATCTGAAGCTGGTGCGGCAGCACGCGGAAAAGATCGCGACCAACATGAGGCGCATCCCGTTCCTCCGCGACGTCGAGTTCGTGCAGTCGCTCGACTACCCGACGGTCGAGGTCACCATCGACCGCGAAAAGGCGGGGCTCTCCGGAGCCAAGGTCTCGGACGTGGCCCATGCCATCGTCATGGCGACGGCGTCGACCCGCTTCGCCTCGCTCAACTACTGGATCGACGAGAAGACGGGTTTCGACTACCTGGTGCAGCTCCAGATCCCGCCGTTGCGGATCGACAAGCCGGAAGGCATCGAGACCTTGCCGCTGGAATCGATCAACCCGCTGGTCAACCTGATGATCCGCGACGTGGCGACGGTCCAGAGGGGCGTGCGGCCCGGCGAGATCGACCGCGACATGTCACAGCGCTACCTGACGCTGACCGCGAATGTCGAGGGCGAGGACATGGGCCGGGCGTCGCGGCAGGTCGCCCAGGCGCTCGCCGCCGTCGGTGATCCGCCCCGCGGCGTGCGGGTCGAGACCATGGGCCAGCTCCCGCCGATGGACGAGATGTTCGAGTCGCTCGGGATCGGGCTGGGGGTCGCTGTGTTCGTGATCCTCGTGCTCTTGACCGCCTATTTCCAGTCGCTGCGCCTGGCCCTGATATCGATCAGCGCCGTGCCGGGAGTCTTGGCCGGCATCGCGATCATCCTCTACGTGACCAACACCTCTCTGAACATCGAGTCGTTCATGGGCTCGATCATGAGCCTGGGCGTCTCGGTTTCGAACTCGGTCATGCTCGTGGCTTTTACCAACGATCACTGGAAGGCCGGAAAGACGTCAGCGGAGGCGGCGGTGCTCGGTGCCAGCGAGCGTATGCGGCCGATCCTGATGACGGCCTGCGCGATGACCACAGGCATGGTGCCGATGGCGCTGGCCTTGGAGCGAGGGAGCCAGATGCAGGCCCCGCTTGGCCGCGCGGTGATCGGCGGGCTGGTGATGTCGACGGTGGCCACCTTGCTAGTCGTCCCGTCAATCTTTGCGATCGTGATCGGCAAGAAGAAGGCCGTCTCGTCGTCGATTCATCCGGACGATCCCGACAGCGAGCACTTCGTCCCGCCGGCCGCCGCCGGCGAGAGCATGTCCGACGAAGAAGACGCTTCCGATTCGGCCTCGTCTCAGCCGCAAACGGACGAACAACGCCGGTCCCCTGATGGCGGACATGCGCCGGGGCCCGCACCTTTCTCGCCTGGAGGTCCTTGATGCGCCGGATTCTCTCGCGCACGATTTCGGATCGCGCCGCCGGCCGCCGCCGGCTGGTGCTCTGGCTCATTGTCGCCCTGGCGGCGCCCGGCTGCCGTAACGAGGAGAAGATTGAATTCGCACGCAACACGAAGCCTCCGACCGTGCGGCTGATCGAGCCGCGAGCGCGGAACATCGTGCGGGTCGTGGGCCAGCCCAGCTTCATCGAGAGCTACGAGCGCACGTCGATCTATCCCAAGCCGACCGCCTACATCCAGAACTGGATCGTCGACATCGGCGACAAGGTGGCGAAAAGCGACGTGCTCGCCACCCTCTTCGCGCCGAGCTGGTCGAGCAGCTCGGGACGAGGAAGGCGGACGTCGTGCTCGATCGGGAGCGGGTCGCGCTGGCCAAGGAGGTCGTCGAGGTGGCCAAGGCCAACGTCGCGGCGGCCGAGGCGCGCCTCGCAGAGGCCGAGGCGATCCTCGACAAGTACCAAGCCGAAGTCGACCGCTGGGACACCCAGGTCAAGCGGCTGACGCGCGAGGTCGCTCAAACGGTGGTCGCCCCCCGGATCCTCTTCGAGTCGACGAATCAGCTCAAGTCGAGCATTGCGGCGCTGGACAAGGCGAAGGCGACCATCAAGAGGGCGAAGGCGGAACTGCTCGGCGCGCAGGCCAGGCTCGAAAAGGCCCAGGTGGACGTCAGGGTCGCCGAAGCCACCCTGAAGGTGGCCGAGAACGAGGAGAAATATGCGAAGGCTTGGGTGGACTATCTCACGCTCAACGCCCCCTTCCCCGGCGTGATCTCGGCCCGCAACGCCAACACTTTCGACTTTGTCCAACCCACCACCGGCGATCCCACGGCCTACTACCTCTCCCCCGACGTCTCGCCCAGCGGCGCCGCCGCGCCCATTTACGTGGTCGACCGTCTCGACATCGTCCGGATCTTTCTCGATATCCAGGAACGGGACGCCAACTTCGTAAAGATCGGGACAAAGGCGAGCGTGCTTGCCAGGGCGTATCGCGACACGGAGCTGCCGGCCACCGTCACGCGCACGTCCTGGGCGCTGAACATGAAGAGCCGCACGCTCCGCGCCGAGGTCGACCTTAGCAACCCTGAAGGCCAGCTCTTGCCCGGAATGTACGCATACGTCAAGGTGATCATCGAGCGTCCGGACGTCCAGGCGCTGCCCCTCAAGGCACTTGTCCATAGCGGCGAGCGAACCTTCTGTTGGCTCTACGAGAGCGGCAAGGCAGTGCGGACCGAAGTCGAGACGGGCGTCAGCGACGACAAGTGGATCGAGGTCAGCAATCGCCGGCCCCCGGTCCCCCCGGAGGCGCCCAGCGACTCGGTACCCTGGACGCCGATCGACGGCACGGAACAGGTGATCCTCGGCGATTTGTCAGCGCTCACCGATGGCGCTCCCGTGGAGGTCGCCGCGGCGACGGCGACGACGAAACTCGCGAGCGAGGCGCCCGCGCCGGATCACGAGCCAAGCACACGCCCGTCGCCGGGCGATCCCCGACTTCCTGACACTTCGCGCCTGGCAAGGCGCCTACCTTGATGGGGGGTCAGTGATGCGCCGATTCATGTTGTCCGCCCTTTCGGATCGCCTGGCGCACTGCCGCCGGCTAGTGTTCCAGCTCCCGTTCGGTCTCCTGGCCGTCCTGGCGCCGTCGGGGTGCCACCAGGAGGAGAACCACTATACGAGCGTCGGAAAACCTCCGACCGTGCAGCTGGTCCAGCCGCAGGTCCGGGACATCGTCCGGGTCGTCGGGCAGCCCAGCTTCACGCAGAGCTACGAGCGCTCGTCGGTTTATCCGAAAATGAACGCTTACATCCTGAATTGGATCGTAGACATCGGCGACAAGGTGAAGAAAGGCGATGTGCTCGCCAACCTCTTCGCGCCCGAGCTGGTTGCGGACCTCGGTACGAAGAAGGCGACGGTGGCGCTCGACCGGGAGCGGATCGAGCTGGCCAAGGCGGTCGTGAAAGTGGCCACGGCCGACGTCGAGGCGGCCGAGGCGCGGCTCGAGGAGGCGCGGGCGGAACTCGCCGGCTATCGGGCCGAGGCCGAGCGCTGGGACTCGGAAACCAAGCGGCTCGACAAGGAGCTCAAGAGGGACGTGGCCAGTCCCCAGCTTGTCCTCCAGACCACCAATCGGTGGAAAGCGAGCCTCGCGTTCCGGGACGCCGCGGCGGCGACCGTTCTCAAGGCCGACGCCGAACTGCTCTCCCAGCGGGCCGCGCTATCCGAGTCCAAAGTCGACGTCAGGGTCGCCGAAGCCGACCTGAAAGTCGCCGAGAGCGAAGAGAAACGCCTCCAGGCCTGGGTCGACTACCTCGTACTTCCCGCGCCGTATGACGGCGTCATCGTAGCCCGCAACGCCAATACCTTCGATTTCGTCCTGCCTAGCACGGGCGACCCCTCGGCCCATCGCCGCGGACCCTACCTCTCGCCTAGCGGCGCGGCGGCGCCGATCTACGTGGTCGACCGCATCGACATCGTCCGCATCTTCGTCGACATCCCAGAGCATTACTCCAATTACGTCCACGTTGGCTCCAAGGCCACCGTGCTCATCAGGGCGTTCCGCGACCAGCCGATCCCCGGCACCGTCACACGAACGTCCTGGGCGCTCGACATCGAGAGCCGCACTCTCCGCGCCGAGATCGACCTGCTCAACCCCGGCAGCCAGCTCCTGCCGGGCATGTACGCTTACGCCAAAGTTGCGATCGAGCGGCCCGGCGTGTGGGCCCTGCCGCTTTCGGCATTGATGCACCTCGGCGAGAAGACCATCTTGCAGGTCGGCGAGAGATCGTTCTGCTGGATGTGCGAGAACGGACGCGCGAAACGGATCGAGGTGGAGACCGGGGTCAGTGACGGGGAGTGGATCGAGGTCACCAATCGCCGCGCTTCAGGCTCCGACGCGCGCGTCCAGCGGCGATGAGCGCTGGACGCCGATCGACGGCACTGAGCAAATGATCCTGGGCAACCTGTCGGTCCTCACTGAAGGTGGTCCCGTGACGGAAGCGAAAGCGATTACTAAGCCTAACGAGCTGACGCAGAATTAGGCGGTTGTTTTTTGATGCAGCATTGCCAGGCAGATTTGTATATTTGCGATCAGAGGCACGCCCGATCGCCTCGACGGCAATCCGCACTCCTCCTCAGATTAATTGGCCCGCGAGCGGGAAGCGAATCCCTCATGTCAATCGCAATGACCTGGCGAGTTCACCCGGTGAACCTTGGAACGAACCGAAGGAGGAGATGGCTGTTCCTGGGCCTCCTGGTCGCCGTCGTGGTGACCTGTACCGCGTGGAAGCACGTCGGGAAGAGCGCGTCGCCGCCAGCCGGCCTCATGGACGCCAGTGAACCGCGCCCTCGCGCGGCCGAGCGCCTCGCCTCCGGGGGACGATCGACACAAGACGGGCCGACGGAGCGAAAGACCCTCATCGCTGCTGCGCTCGCGTCCGTCGAAGAGTGCCGGCGTCGGTACCGGAGCATTCGCGACTACACTTGCACGTTCTCCAAGCGGGAGCGGATCAAAGGACAACTGACGCCGTTACAGGTGCTCACAATGAAGGTGCGCACCCAACCCAGGAGCATTTACCTCAAGTTCCGGCAGCCCTCCCCCGGCCGCGAAGCCATCTACATAGTGGGGCGCAACAACGGAAAAGTCCTGGCCCATGATGTGGGGCTGAACAAGCTGCTGGCCGGGACTCTCCGGCTGGAGCCCACGAGCGCTCGCGCGATGGAGGGTTGTCGCCACCCGATTTCCGAGGCCGGCATCGGCCCATTGCTTGACACCTTGCAGACTCGCTGGTCGTCCGAGCTGGACGCGTCCGAATCCTCCGTGGTTTTTCGCAACGACCAGATGATCGGCACCCGACGCTGCACGATGATCGAGACGACTCATCCGCACCAGCAGCCCGAGTTCATGTTCTACCGGGTCCGCGTCTGCATCGACGACGAGCTCGGACTGCCGATCCGCTTCGAAGCCTACGACTGGCCGAGCTCTCCCCGGGCCCCGGTGGAGACGGTTGAGGAATACACCTACGGCGACCTGCGTGTTAACGTCGGCCTGAGCGAGTTCGATTTCGACGTGTCGAACGAAAATTACGCGTTTGGCCGATTTTGATTGCGATCGCTCCCTTTGAATCGTCAGCTCGGAGCAACGAGGAGCAAACGACATGGCTGCCAGAGGCACCCATTCCGACCGGCCGGAGCACCATCACCCGAGAACGCCCGGCGACAACAGCTACCGCCTGGTCGTGAGAACGGTTCTTTGGGTCATCGCCGGCGCGGTGTTTATCGGGTTCGCACTCTGGTGGTTCCTCACCTGAGCGGCGCAGCCGCAAGAGGACCACGATCAAGGGAACTGATCGAATCCCCAGCCGGCTTCTCGCGCCGATCACTTTCCGGCGTCGCCGGCCGGCTCACTGCGGCCCTTTCTCGAAGGATGCCGTTCCTTGGATTCCTTTTCGTACTTGGCTCGCAGCTCTTCGTGTTGCTTGCGCAAGATGTCCATGAAGTCGTCTTTTTCGCCGGGCTGCGTCAGGTCCTGGTTCTTCTTGGTCACCGCCAGGAATCCAATGCACATCTCGTCGGTGGTGGCCTCGCCCCACTTGACGAGCTTGGGCGGTTTGTGTGGGTTGCTGGGGTTGGCGTCCGAATTGTCATAGTGCGAGACCAGGTACACCAGCGACCCTTTGGGAATATCGAGTGACTTTTCGAACTGATAAGTGTACTGCCAGTTGAAGTCCCAGTCGGGGACCTTGATCACGTCTTGCACGTGGCCGTCCGGGAACTTCACCGAGATCTGCATGTCGCGTCCCAGCAGGTGCATGTGCGGGGTGACGGCCCAGGCCGTGATGTCGACGGGGACCTCCCACGCGGCCTTGACTTCGATGTTCGACTGGCCGGGAGGTAGCTCGAGCCCCGGGTTCGAGACGACGCCCCAGTGCATGACCTGCTTGACCGGCTTCTTGGCGAAGTAGATACCGAGTCTTGCTGCGATCCGTTTCGGCCTTGCCCTGGGGATGATAGTGGACCTGAACGATCACGTCGCTCTGCTTGGGGAGCGATCGGCCGATCCCATCGGGCAAGAAGGTGGGCAGGTTGCCCGGCGCCCAGCCGCCCAGGCCGCCGTGAATCGGGTCGCCGGGGCCGCCGAAGCAGGTATAGCCCGGCCCCGGTTCGGCCAGGTCGCGCTTGCGGGCCTCACCCGAGATATCGACGTAGGCCAGCATATGATGAACGACCCGGCGATTGCCCGGCCGGTACTCCACGGCCGAGACGTACTGGTCCTTTTCGAGCTTGGTGGGGACGACGAAGCAGCGATAGATGTCCTCACCCTCGGCCGGCACCGGGAAATCGGCGCCGATGTCGATCACCAGGTCGGGAGTGCCGAGCTGCCAGTCGTCGGGAAAAGTCGGGTTGGGCGGCAAGTCGGCCCGGTTGCCTTCCGGCGCATCCGCCGCGGCCCACGCGACTAACGTATTGATATCCTTCTCAGACAGGGTCCGTACGTCCTTGAATTTGACGCCGACATGGGGGTCGGCTTTCCACGGAGGCATCGCACGGTCCTCGGCGACCGTGGCGATGTCGCTCGCGCGCTTCCGCGCCTGCTCGTAGTTCTCGAGTGCAAACGGGCCCACCTGGCCGGGGCGGTGGCATTCCTGGCAGTTCTTCTGGAGGATGGTCGCCACGTCCTTGCAGTAGGTCGGATTGGGCGGCATCGTCGACTTCGGGCAACGGGCAGCCGACAGCCTCGACGAAGGGCGTCGTCGACCTCTTTGCCGTTCAAGACGGCCGCAATCGCCTGTTTCAGCTCGCTCTCCGACGGGTTGGCGTTGCGCTTGCGTCGGGCGGCGAACTGGTCGTCGATCCGCCCGTGATAGCGGACCTTGCCGTCGGCGTCGAGCACGAACGCCTCGGGAGTCACCTTGGCTCCGATCTTGCGGGCGAACGTGCCCTTGCGGTCGCGGACGACCTGGAATTTCAAATTGAAGTCGCGGGCATGGGTCTGGACCTCGGAATCGGTCAGGTCGGGGTCGACGCACACACCCACCCATTTGACCGACTTGGCGCGGGAATGACTCGATCAGCATGGCAAGAGTCGGGCTGTAACTGTTGGAGATCGGGCACTCGGTCGAATAAAAAACGAACACAGTTACCCCGTTGGCCGGCGCGGATAGATCGACGCGGTGACCGGCCAGGTCACGGAGAGTCGTTCGCTTCGACGAAGTATCGGCCCCCTGGGTTGAGACAGCGCCTACCAGCAGAAACAGCGAAAGGCCCGCGAGGGCCAGCCTGCGGGCCTTTGACACGTCGACGGTCTCCACGGCCATGATTCTTGTTCCTTGTTGCGTTCGGTGACGATTTGCTTCCGTTTGGCTAACACTGTTAAGTGGAACCGATCGATGGGCGTCGGGTCAAGACCAAATCGGCCCGAGATCTCCCTCGCTCAATGCCACGCCTATGGGACTCCTTGGCTGAATGGCTGATCCGACGGCGTGCTTCAAGTCAGCACATCCCGAGAGCGTGTGCGTTACCCACCTGCCCCATCCTCTCACCGTGTCGCATCCACAGGCAAAAACCCTTATCCGCGGTAAAGTTCCCGGTTCCGCACAGCCGAATTCACTGGCAGAAATCCTCCGGAGAATTCCGCATCCAGCGATGTGGATCCCGCGCGCCGGGCAGTTGTCCGTACTCCGACCTGTCACGGGACCCCCGGTTATGAACTGGCGATGTGTAATTGGTGGCATCTTGGCGGCCCTCCTGGTAGGGTCCGTTGCCGACGCGCAGGAAACGCCGCAGCCTGGACCCGTAATCCCTCAGCCGCGTCCGTTTGTCCCGCAGCCTGCACAGGATGTGCCCCAGCCCGTACAGGAATCCCCACAGCCTGTGCAGGAAATGCCGCAGCCTGTAACCGACGTTCCCGAGTCCTCGCCGTCGAGTGCAGGCTACGGCTTGGAGGCCGAGTCGTTGCCGGGCGAGCTCACCGAGGATATTGGCGGGGCCACCAACGCGCTTCGGCTGGGGCCGACGCCGGTCTCACAGGTGCGGTTCCTCATGGACACGCTGGGTGTGGGGAGCTTGTTCGGAGACAGCGGTATCCGGACATTCGGCTGGGTCGAGGGAGGCTACACCGGCGCCTCGACCGGCTACGGGCTTGCTCTCCGTCCAGCCCCGGCAGAACCGATTTGGCGACGAGTTCTTGCTCAACCAGATCGGCTACGTGATCCAGAAGCCGCTCAAGCAAGACCAGTTCGACTGGGGCTTCAACGTGAGGTATTTCGCCGGCGCCGACGCAGCCTTAGGCGCAGCCAAGGGGGGCATCGGCTGGCCGCCCGGCAATCCGCACTTCGGCAAGACTTCCGCGACCTGTACCTGTCGGCACACCTACCCGATCCTCACCGACGGCGGCGTGGATGTGAAGATCGGCCGCATGAACACGATCATCGGCTACAACGGCTTCCTGGCCCCCTACCGGCCGTTTTACTCGAGCGACTACCAGTTTTTCTACTCGCAGGACGGTGCCTTTACCGGCTTCCTGACCGACTGGCACGTCAACAACCGATTGGACATCTGGAACGGGATGACCCTGGGCGCCAACACGTTCTTCACCTTGCGCAGCAATGACTCCTACTGCTACATCGGCCAGGTCAATTACTGGATGACCGACGAAAAGAGGACGCGGTTGACGGCCTCGGTCTACTGCGGCCCGAACGCCATCTTTGCCGCCCCGAGGATGGCCGGCACCTACGACACGATCGTCGAGCTGCGCGTCCAGCACGACTGGAGCGAGCGCTTCACTCAAGTCCTCCAGAACAACATGGGCTGGGACGCCAACACGCCGGTCGGCACCGGCTCGTGGTATGGCCTGTATCTCATCAGCATCTTTCACTTGAACGCCGAACTCGACGCCCTGCTGTCGCGCGGAATGGTTCGACGACGTCAAGGGCACGCGAACCGGGGTCAACACCAACTATCTCCGAGGTGACCCTCGGCCTCAACTGGCACCCCGTCAAGTGCCTCGAGATCCGCCCGGAGATTCGCGGCGACTTCGCCGGTGCACCCGCCTTCGGTGTCAACGGCGCCCATACCGATCGCAGCCAGTTGACGGGTGGCATCAGCTTCTTGGTCAAGTTCTGACGAAGTGCTCGATTCGGGGCCAACGGACGAGGCTTCCGCCACCGGCGTCGAGAACCAGTGATTGGGGGCCAGACCGCTCGAAGCGAGGAGCCAGGGGGGCGCATCGGGCCCGACGGTCCAGCTCGCCGCCAGCCATAGCGCAGTCGATACCAGGTCGCTCGTGACGGCCGCTGGATGACCGCACCATCGGATGCAGCTTTCGCCGGAGTCGAGCCGAAAAACCGACCGCCGCACGGCCGAGGCGGCCTCCGGGAGGGCCTCGGGGACCGGCCCGGCGACGAACAGGCTGGCGGAGGCCAAGGCCCCGCCGAAGTACCAGTCGGCATCGTCGCCGGTCCAGGGACCGTCCCATCGAAAGCGGTCGCGGTAGACGAGCCGTCCGCCGCGACGGGCCTCGAAGTCCTGGACGATCCGCTCGAACTGGAACCGCTCGGAAAGCTCGCCGCGGTCGTAGCGGCCGGCCAGCCAGATGTCGCCCCAGATCAACCGGCCGCGCAGGAGCGAGCTCGACGCGGCCGCGCTGAAAGTAGCGGCTGCCGCGGAACGGGATCGCCGGGCCCGGCAGGACGACCAGGCAGGCATCGTCCTCGACCGTCGACAGTCCATTGCTGGGTGGCATAGCTGGCCACGGCCGGGTGGACGCGGGTGGCCGACTGGCCGGTCACCACGGCCCGCGTGCCCGCCCGCGCGGTGATCTCGATCAGATGGCCGTCGCCATCCATCAGGCCGGCGGTGAGGTTGATCAGGTAGAGCAACGACGCCGGTTCCGAGTCGACGACGAACGGAGGCATCAGGCGGACCGGGACCTGCTGGTAGCATGTCCCCAGGCGGGTTTCGTCGCCGACGCGGACCAGCTCGATCCGTGCGCCGCCGACCCGGGCCGCCTGGTGCCCGGCCAGGCTGAAGACCCCGGAATTCGGGCGGCGTCAGGAGCTCGTCGCGCGTGATGCGAGCTGCTCGCGCACCCACTTGATCACCTCCTCGACCCCTTCCTTCTGCCGGAGGCTGACCATGAGGAACGGCCGCTCGCCTCGCATCTTCAGGCTGTCGCGTCGCATCACGTCCAGGTCGGCCCCGACGTGCGGCGCCAGGTCGATCTTGTTGATCACCAGCAGGTCGCTGTTGCAGATGCCCGGCCCTCCCTTGCGGGGGATCTTGTCCCCCTCGGCCACGTCGATGACGAAGATGAAACGGTCGGCCAGCTCGCGCGAGAAGACGGCGGTCAGGTTGTCGCCGCCGGACTCGACCAGGACCAGCTCGAGCCCGGGAAACTGGCGCTGAAAGTTGGCCACCGCGCTCAGGTTGGCGCTGGCGTCGTCGCGAATGGCCGTGTGCGGGCAGCCGCCGGTCTGGACGCCGACGATTCGCTCAACCGGCAGTGCCTCGCGGCGCGAGAGGAACTCGGCGTCCTCGTGGGTGTAGATGTCGTTGGTGATGACCGCGAGGTTGATCTCGGGCCACAGAGCCCGGCAGAGCGTCTCGACCAGGGCCGTCTTGCCCGAGCCGACCGGCCCGGCCACGCCGATCGTGTAAACCTGGCGGGAAGGCCCGGCGTATCGGGCCGGGCCGGGGCGGCCCATGTGGTCGTGAGGGTGGTCGTGGTCCTTGTGGAACGGCGACGCCCCACCGGCGCCGCCGGCGGACGCGGAGCGTGGGCCAACCCGGCGGGTCCACCCAGACATCATGATCGGAACATTCGAGCATAGAGTCGAGTTTGCTCATCGCAGAGGATCTCGTAGAAAGGGCAGCCGGCGCCGGCGGTCTCGAGGTCGCGGTCGACCAGTCCGCAGGCCAGGTTGCGGATGTCGTCGTGGAGATAGCCGAGCACTTGCTGGCCGTGAGTGTGGCCGACCGGGATGGCGCGGACGCCCGCGCCGATCATACCCAGGGCCGCCTGGTGCAGGTAGGCCGTCAACACGTCCGCGGGCTCGGCACCGGCCAGGGCCCCGAGCAGCCCGAAGGCGACCGGGTGGTGCCAGCCGCCGGCAACGTCGGCCAGTGCCCGCTCAAACGGCAACAGCCCCGCGACACACCAGGCCCAGGTTGACGCCAGCGCCACCAGTTGCTCGCCCATCTCCCGGCTCGCCCGGCGGGTCGACGGGGGCATGATCGAGACCTCGGCCAGGCGATTGAGCGCCAGCAGCTCGGCTCGAGCTGCCCACGCGACCCGCCCGGCAAGCCGAGGCGACGAGCACGCCCTCGAGCGGGCCCAGTGACGACCGAAGCCACCGGCGGGTCCAGCGCTCCAGGCTCTCGGGGTCGTGGACCAGCCCGCGGGCGATCGCCGCTTCCAGCCCCCACGAATGCGTATAGCCGCTGATCGGGAGGGCCGAGTCGGCGATCTGAAGCAGGCAGAGGTTCATTGTTCTCTCAGGTCCGTGGTCGCGAGCGGCGGACCGCTCGGCGAAGGCGCGCCTCACCTCAGAAAAGGAAATAGCGCTGGGTCATCGGCAGAACCTCGAGCGGCTCGCTCCCGACCTTCTCGCCGTCGACCCAGACCTGGTAGGTGTCGGCGTCGACCCGGATCTCGGGCGTCGCCTCGTTGCGCCGCATGTCCTTCTTGCCGATGTCGCGGCAGTGCTCGACGGCCACCACCTCGCGCTCGAGGCCGTAGCGCTCGGCGATCCCGTTCTTGAGCGACGCCTTCGAGACGAACGACAGGCACGACTTCGACAGCGCCCGTCCATAGGCGGCGAACTGCGGACGCATGTAGACCGGCTGCGGCGTGGCGATGCTGGCGTTCGGGTCGCCCATCTGGGCGTTGACGAGCAGGCCCCCCTTGAGGACCAGGAACGGCTTGACGCCGAAGTACGCCGGCTCGTAGAGCACCAGGTCGGCCAGCTTGCCCGCCTCGATGCTGCCGACGTGCTGGGCGATGCCGTGGGCGATCGCCGGGTTGATCGTGTACTTGGCGACGTATCGCTTGACGCGCTCGTTGTCGTTGCGGGCGCTGTCGCCGGCCAGGGCGCCGAACTGCACCTTCATCTTGTGGGCGGTCTGCCAGGTCCGGACGATCGCCTCGCCGATCCGGCCCATCGCCTGCGAGTCGGAGCTCATCATGCTGATGATGCCGCGATCGTGGAACACGTCCTCGGCGCCGATCGTCTCGGCCCGGATGCGGCTCTCGGCGAAGGCCACGTCCTCGGGGATGCTCCGCGACAGGTGATGGCAGACCATCAGCATGTCGAGGTGCTCGTCGATCGTGTTGACGGTGAACGGCCGGGTCGGGTTGGTGCTGGACGGCAGGACGTTGGGCACACCGGCGATCTTGATGATGTCCGGGGCGTGCCCGCCGCCGGCACCTTCGGTGTGGAAGCTGTGGATCGCCCGGCCCTTGATCGCCGCGATCGAGTCGGCGAGGAACCCGCACTCGTTCAGGGTGTCGGTGTGGATGGCGATCTGGATGTCGTACTCGTCGGCCACCGTCAGGCTGGTGTCGATGACCGCGAGCGTGGTGCCCCAGTCCTCGTGCAGCTTCAGTCCGCACGCCCCGGCCTCGATCATGTCCACGAGCGGCTTGGCGCAGGCTGCCGTTGCCCTTGCCGAGAATGCCGACGTTGATCGGCAGCCCCTCGAACGCCTGGAGCATCCGCATGATGTTCCACGGGCCGGGCGTGCAGGTCGTCGCCCAGGTCCCCGTGGCCGAGCCGGTGCCGCCGCCGATCAGGGTCGTGATGCCGGAGGCCAGCGCCACCTCGATCTGCTGCGGGCAGATGAAGTGGATGTGGGTGTCGATGCCGCCGGCCGTGACGATCTTCCCCTCGCCCGCGATGATCTCGGTGCGCCGGCCCGATCACGAGCCGCGGGTCGACGCCGCTCTGCGTCAGCGGGTTGCCGGACTTGCCGACGGCCACGATCCGCCCGTCCTTGATGCCGATGTCGCCCTTGACGATCCCCCAGTGGTCGATGATCACCGCGTTGGTGATGACCAGGTCGCAGTGCTTCGGGCTCATCGGCTCGTCGAGCGGGCACTGGTCCTGGCCGTCGCGGATCGACTTGCCGCCGCCGAAGATCGACTCCTCGCCGTAGTCGCCGAAGTGCTCCTCGATCTCGATGATCAGCTCGGAGTCGGCCAGCCGGATGCGGTCGCCCTTCGTCGGGCCGTATTTCTTGGCGTAAGCTTTTCGCGAGAGTTTCACGCTCATGGAAGGGCCCTCGGTCGGTTCGGAATGTACGGGAAGGTCGGCAGCGCCGCGTCGTTACTTGGATGGCTTGTGGCCGTACCCCTGCTCGATACAGCGCTTCAGGCTGGTCTCGCGCGTGTAGGGGTCGTCCAGGCGCCCGCTGACCAGGGCGTTGAATCCGTAGACCACCCGCCGACCGCCGTACGGGATCAGCTTGACCTCCTTGGTGTCGCCCGGCTCGAACCGGACCGACGTGCCGCTCGGCAGGTCGAGCCGCATGCCGTACGCCTTCACGCCGGTCGAAGACCAGGGCCCTGTTGACCTCGAAGAAGTGGTAGTGGGCACCGATCTGCACCGGCCGGTCGCCGGTGTTGTTGACGCTGAGCGTCACGACGGGGCGGCCCGCGTTGAGCTCGAGGTCGGGCCCGTCAAAAAAGTATTCGCCCGGAATCATGTTCGGCCTCCAAGGAGTCTCGGGACGGCGATTCTCGCCGAATTCGTCAGTGGATCGGCTCGTGGATCGTGACCAGCTTGCTGCCGTCGGGGAACGTCGGCTCGACCTGGATCATCGAGATCATCTCGGCGACGCCTTCCATGACGTCGGCCTTCTTCAGGATCTCGCGGCCGGCGCTCATGATCTCGGCGACGGACTTGCCGTCGCGGGCCATCTCCATCAGCTCGGCCGTGATCAGGGCGATGGCCTCGGGGACGTTCAGCTTCAGGCCACGCTCCTTCCGCGCCTTGGCGACCTGGGCGGCCACGAAGATCAGCAGCTTGTCGCGTTCTTGCGGTGACAGATTCATGGGCAAGACTCCGCGAGGCTAAGATCGAGTGGCGAACGAAATCGTCGCGTCGCCGGTCGCGGCGGGTCTCGATCACGGCGCCGCGGCTGCCGGCTCGCGGAATAATCTTCCATCGAGCCAGCCGAACGCCAGAACGATCCAGGTCGCCAGGACGAACGGTGCCGTCAGGGCCGGTAGCCCGAGCATCGGCACGAGCTCGGTGAGCGGCACCGAGAGCAGCATGCCCAGCAGCGGCGGAATCAGCGATCGCCGCCACAGGAACAAGGCAACCGCCGCCAGTGTCGCGTTGTAGCCGTACAGCCCCAGCGCAACGTTCTCGCTCAGGGCGCGCTCGACCAAGCTCTCTGGGTCGAGGGCACTCGCCGCCGCGGTTGCATGGTAGTTCCCCACCAGCATGCCGACGATCGAGCCGGCCAGGACCCACGACGCGTGCCGCCAGTCGTTCAGGGCGATGCCGACGAGAAACAAGAGCGCCGTCCAGATGCTCGCCTGAAACATGACCTGGCTGACGCCGTGGGCCACGGCCCCGATGAAGCCGACCGCGTCCGGCCGGTCCACCAGGCTCGACCCGACGCCGCTCCCGCGGCCTGCCCCAGGAAGAACAGGGCCCAGGTCGTGACGATGAACGGCGTGGTGTACGTCGGGAACGGCACGAACCGCCGCATCAGCCGGGTCACGCAGCGCCGCCACAACGCAGCCGACGACCAGGAGAGCGATGCTCGCGGCCCCGGCCGGAAGAAGAACAGCGTGGCGATCCCGACCAGCGCCGAGTTGAAGCCGTAGATCCCGGCCGACAGCTCCGACTTGTCGAACTTCAGCACCCAGGCCGTCGCCGTTCCGATCGCCGAGCCGACGACCGCACCGACCGCCATCAGCGGCGAGCTCAGCGCGATCCCCACGACGAAGCAAGCGCCCGTCAGGGCGTTCTCCTGAAAGAAGACCTGACCGATGCCCCGAAAGACAGACGCGAACCGGGTCGGGAATGGCACCGTCCGACACGGAAAACATAAGGCCTCAATCCTGGTGCACGGCCGAGATGCCGAACCGGCTCAACAGAGAAGTGTCAAGGCGACGCACCGAATCCTGGATGCAATCGCGGAAAGTGATGATCAACGACCAATACCCGAAAGTCAATCGTGTTGTCACCGCGACGCATGCAAATTCATGACGGATACCGATCAGCCGAACACGTGGACCATCCCCGGTGCGCAGCTCGTAGGTCGCGCCGACGACCTTCAATTCGCCGGTCTTGGCCAGCTTCGACAGGATCGGATCGAGACCCTTGAGCCGCTCGACGCCCTTCTCGACATTGGCCCTCGTGACGTTCTCGAGATTGTCACCGGGGCGACCTTTGACCGCGAGGACGGCCGGCCGGATCGGGTCGATCAAGTCACCGATCGATGACGGCCAGGGACGCCTGCCCCTGGGCCAGCGGCA
This sequence comes from uncultured Isosphaeraceae bacterium, assembly GCA_963830625.1. Classification (GTDB taxonomy): domain Bacteria; phylum Planctomycetota; class Planctomycetia; order Isosphaerales; family Isosphaeraceae; genus CAWHMZ01. The sequence goes on from CAWHMZ010000027.1 coordinate 616,794, forward strand.
CGAAGTCGTCCGGCCGGGGTGGGTGAGCTCGCCCCTGACGAAACGCTTGTTGCACGGTGACAGTCCGTCGCGCGAATCGCGCCCACTTCAACAGATGTCCCGGCCGGACTCCCACAAAAGAATCGTCCGAGTGGCTGGACCACACCCTCAAAAGAAGAGTTGAACCCGCCACCAGAACGTGTTTGCGGTCGTCTGGTACTTGCCCGTGGCATAGGTGACGGGATTGTTGAACTCGGCATGGTTCCAGTCCAACACCATCTTCACGTACTGCGTCATGTGCCAGTTGATGCCGAGGTCGGTCATCCAGAGCCGGTTCGCGTTCCCCCTGGTGTCTGCAAGCCCGAAGCTGTAGATGCTTGAGCCGATATCCATGTAGTTATACCGCGCGAAGATTTCCCAGGCGCCGAGCCCACTTTCGCCTCGTCTCAGCGTGAACGGGTGCTTGGGCTTGACGACGCCCACGCCGCTTCGTTTTTCTCCAGTCAGCAGGTACGCGGCCGTGACGTAATAGCTCTCGACAGGGACGCGGATGTGCTGGGTCAGGCTCGCCTCGCTAAACGTGTTGGCGTAGTCCTGATAACCGCTCTGCCATTCGGCGATGAGTGCAAGTGGCCTGTAGAACCACGCGGCGTGCAGGTCCCAGAAAGCCATCGGCCCTTGCAGGCGGAACTGGGAGCTGTTGAGGGTCAGAAACGGAATTCCGAGGACGTCGTTGCCCGTCGTCGGCACGACAGTTCGAAGAGTCGACGGCACCGCGGGCTGAGCGTTCGTGCCGGTGAACACCGAGCCGCCGATATTCAAGTTCTCGACCAGGGAGTCTCTCCACTCGCCGAACGGGTGGGCATTCACATAGGCCGAGAGGAACTTCCCGTCCTGGTTCGCGAGGAACCCGTTGCGGTTGCCGTTAAAAATCCCGGCGGCGTACTGGACCCGGCTCACTTCGTCGAAGTTCGGGCCGTTGAAGAGCTGGCCGTAGGCCATGAGGCCCACGTCGCGGTTCTGACCGAAGTTATTGAAGAACAGCGATCGTTCGGGGGTAATTAATCCCTGGATCGGCTCGGTGAAGAACTCGTACGTGAATGGAGTTTTGAACCGGCCGATGCGGAATTGAAGGCGACGGTCATAGTTGAGGTCGAGGAACATATCGAGCCCGGACACGGAATCGAAGCCCTGCTGGAGCGAGGCCATGAACCCGATCTCCTTGGTGATGTGGCCGCTGAAAATGTACCGCTCGCGGGCGATCCCGAATGTATCATGGATGGAGTCCTGCCCGCCCTGAAGATAGCCGCGGTAGTCGACCTGGGTCAGGTCGTGGAACTGGAGAATGAACTCGCCGTCGTCGGTGATCAGCTCGAAGCCTGGTCCGAATCGGGCGCGGTCGCGCTTGTCTTCGAGCGTTGCCGGCGAGTCAAACCGATCCTGCGGCTTCGGTACGGGCGGGAACGATCC
>CAWHMZ010000028.1:0-47592 GCA_963830625.1 uncultured Isosphaeraceae bacterium
GCGCTCTCGCGTTGCAACCGAACCAAACAAAGGCGTTACGTCGAGAGCTTCCGCTCGTTGCGCTCGAAGCGACATCTTCGCGTCGTCGGCGAACGACTTGGGCTTCAGCCGTCCAGGCCGAGCTCCTCAACGGCTTGCGCCTTGAGAAGATCGAGCTGGAGTAGGGCCAGCGCTTCCGGCGACAGCGCCTCAAGCTGTTCCTGGACTTCGGGAGACAAAGTGCCGAATTTCGCTTCCATGAGCCGCAGGGCCAACCGCCGCTCGCCCTGCTCGATGCCGCGTTCGATGCCGCGTTCGATGCCGCGTTCGATGCCGCGTTCGATGCCGTCTTCGAGCCTCGCTCGTAAGTGGTCTTCATGAGGGGTTCGACCTCTTGATACGCCTCGGTGTGCAGCAACGCTTGCAGCCGCTCCTTTTGAGCCTCGTCCAGCTCCGCGTAAGCCTCCAGGCATTCCGCCAGGAGGGAAGCGCCGATAGTCATTTTCTCCAGAACCAGCGATGCGTTTCAATCGCTCGGAAGAACGCCTGCAAGAACTCCTTCAGCAGCACCTTGAGACGCTGGTCGTGATCGGGACCGGCAGGCTGCGCCATGATCGACTCCGGCGGCGCCACGCTGACGGCCGAAACGGGCTGACCAACCGCCAGCCGTTCGGGAGCGAGACGACACGCCATGCTACCAAGACGATCGTTCGCGGAGGACAACTGGCACCCGGCGATCTGCAAGTTTTTCTACGCGATGAGTGTGCTTCAGTGGTCGGCGATGGAAAGCTAATGCCAGCCCACCTTCGAAACCGGCTTGATCGCGTGCAGGAGGTCCAGCGGGATCCTGACCCGGCCCGCCAGAGCGGTGCGCCGTTCCTCGACCCGCGATTGCGGCAAGTGGGGCGAATGCGGCTGATCATGCCCGCCCTCCGCGATCTGGTCGGACCGGGCCGGCCGCGTCTCGGCGGTGCGCCTGCGCGAAGGTGAGCAGCGGCGATGAAACCGTGCGGCCATGGCGATTGCGTCGATCGTCTCGGCGCCCGAGGCCATCAAACGCCGGAAAGCTTCGACCTGCGAGCAGGCCGTCGTATGCGACAAGGGCCAAGGTTGCGATCACGATACCGGTGCAAAGCGGCGTGAGTGCCGACGCGAGCATCGGTCCCCAGGTGACCGGTGCGGCTCCGATGGGCAAGTACTCGCCGCCACGGCGGGAACAGCTTCGAGCGCACGCCTCATCGCGAACAGAGTTCCCAAGAGACCCAGAAGCGGAGCGAGCGCGGCCACGCGGCGCAGGGTGCCTACGTTTCGCCGCAGGCGATCGGATTCCACTCGATGCGCGATGGCCACAGGCGCTCGAGGTCACCGGCCTGCCGGCCCCAGCGTCGAATCGCCGCCATCGCCACGCGTCTGCCGGGCTGGGGTTCAGCTCGCAGTGATCGAGCGCCTGACCACAGTCGAGCTTGCCCTCGTGCAACCGGTCCAAGAACCGTGCCGTGAAGTCGGGCGGGACGACCTTCCGGCTTCTGAAGCCTGGCCAGCCGCTCCAAGATGACGAGGATGCCCAGGTGGTGAGGCCCGTCATGCCTCCCCACGTGACCCGATCGGCCGCGGGCGTGCGACGATACCAGTCGGCCAACTCGATCGCCGAGCGGCGCAGCGGCGCCAGCACGGTCTCCCATTCGCGAGGCCACGCGGATGATCCTGGCACATCGCCCGCTTCGAGCGTGCTGTGCAGGCGAGGGTCGTGCGCGGCGTCAAGATTGTCGTCGTCGGCACTTTTCGCGCCACCGGCGCAGGTGCAAGCAAGAGCACGACGGCCAGCCACAGCGAATGGCGCACGTCTTGATGCCGCGCACGTTCAAGAACGCCCGAATCGCGCATCGGCGAACCGGCGATTCTGGGCGGATCAGTCTGGCTCATCGATGGGCTCCGTCCCGCTAAAACCGTGTTTCGCGATCCTGGGAGGGCGAGCCTCCCGGCGAGCCGGTTTCACATGCGGCTCGGCAGGAGCCTCGCCCTCCCGGAATCACGCAAGGCTAGTTAGCGGTGTCCGCGTTAACTCTTTTTCGGCGAGGTGCTTGCAGCCGCCCGCCGCGCCATGGCGGCGCGGCGGTCGCGCGGCCTGGGCGGCGACGGGATCGTTCGGAAACTCTGGAGCAGCCTTTCATAAGTTTCGGCGGCGTCGGCCCATTGATCGAGTCGTTCGTAAACTTTTCCCGCCTCGAGTAGCGCGGACGCCTGCCAGTGTGGGGCGTTGTACAGGATGTCGACCTTGAGGAACTCTCGCAGCGCCTCGTGAAACTGGTCCTGATGGAAAAAGGTCTCTCCGCGCATCAATTGCGCCTGGGCACGCAGGTCTCCGCTCGGCGGGCATCGAGCACCTTCTGAAAGGCAGTCGCGAGCATCGTCGAGCCGGCCCATCCCGAGCAAGGCTTGACCTCGTGCGTAGTCGAGCTCGGCGATCGACGGGTCGCCCGGCTTCAGCTCGCCCTCGAGCGTCGTCGCGGTTTCCGAGCGCTTCTTTCCAGCTGCTTGAGCGCGACCCAGCACTGAATCTGCTTGAGCTTGGCGGTCGCCATCATGCCCGGCGGGTCGTTCGCCGCCGGAGCGTCGGCCAGAACGGCCGCAAAGCCGGCCTCGGCGGCGCGCGGCATCGCCTTGCCGCAGGGCTGCTTCGGCACGAAGGTATCTCGACTCGCGGCGGTAAGGACTGTCGGGGAAGTCGCTCAGCAGCCGGTCGAACGTCGCCTGGGCCGCCGCCCAGTCCTTCAGCTCGACCTGAGTGCGCCCCAACCGGTAGAGCACGGCCGGGACCAGCCTGGCGTTGCGCTGGGCTGCTGCGTCTTCCTCGGACAAGCGGCCCGAGCAAGCGGACGACCTCGGCGGAGTGATGTTGCTGGTTGGCCGATTCGGCCAGGTTGAATCGTGCGTCATCGGCCATGCTGCCGTCGGGAAACTCCTGAAGCAGGCGGGTGAAAACCCGGTCGGCCTCGGCCGGCTTGTCGGCATCGAGAAGGGCATAGCCCCACTCGGCCAGCAGCGTGTCGCGGCTGACGCCGGCTTTTTCGAGGCGCTTGCACGTGGCCTCGTCGCCCATCAATTGCTCGAAAGCCTGGGCTGATTCACCTGGACGGCCCGATCGGGCCAGAAGGCGTGCCGAGGCCAGCGACGCCAGTGGCGCCTGGTCGGATTTTGGGTATTGCGCGCCGATCGAGCGCATAGGTCTCGCAGTGCCGCTTCAGGCTGCCGGTTGGCCTCATGCGCCTGACCCTGTGCCAGCGCGATCTGGGCCGCGATCGGCTCGTTGCCGGCCCCAGCTCGAGGGCCGACTGAAAGGCCGCGGCCGCGTCGGCCGGCTTCCCGAGCTCCGCAGAGGGCCGTTCCCAGTCCTACGAGTGCGCGGACTTTTAGCGTTTTGTCGGTGGAGGCACCCTGCTCTTTGCCGGCGGCGGATCGAGCGGGCTCTTTGCTCGGCGGCCCGGCACCCGCGACGTGGCGGAATTGCTCTGCGGCACGTTCGGCATGGTGCGCGGCCAGCTCGGCTTCGCCAAGTCGAAGTCGCGCCGGCGGTAGGGCCGCGCTTCTCGGGAATCGCTCCGCAACGCTCGCCAGCAGCTTCCTCGCTTCGCCGATTTGACCCAGCCCCAGCCGTGCCATCGCAAGATGCGCCATGGCAAAATCGACGACTTCCCCCTTCGGGTTTGACGACAGGTATTCTTCGAGCGGAGCGATCGCGTCGGCGAACCGGCCGGCATCGAGATTGGCCTGGCCGACCATGAACTGTGCATCGGCGACAACGGGATTTTTGGGCCCTTTCGCCAAGCCGGCGAGGATGGAGTCGGCTTCGCTGGTCTTGCCGACCGCTCGATAGGCGAGAGCGAGCTCGATACTGCGCGATCGGGACTGCGGCGGCGGCAAGCGTCGTGGCGGGCGCCTTGGGAGCGCCGGCTTTGAGCCCGAGAAGCGATTCCAGAATCGCGATGGCTTCATCGGGCTTGCCTTCGGTCGCTGCAGCCCGCGCAAGGGTCAGAGCGCACGTCGCCCCGCAACGGGCTCTCGGGAAACTTGGCCAGAAACGCGTCGGCCAGCCGTCGCGCCTCGGCCGGCTCGCCCAGGTCGACCGACAACTGTGCGGCCCGCTCGAGCGCGTCGTCGGCCCAGGGATCCTTCGGATCAAGCTCGACCACGCGGAGGAACCGCGCGCGTGCCTCTTGGAGGCGATTCTGTTTTTGAAGCGCCTCGGCTAAGCGAAAGTGAAACGCCGGCACGGCCGGCGACTTGGGAAATCGTTTCAGAGCTTCTTCGATTGTCGCGAGCGCCGCCAGGGCGCGATCACGCTTGAGCTCGCTCGTCGCCAGCTCGAGGGCCGCCTGGGCGCCGGCTGACGAGCCCGGGTCGCTGGCGAGTGTCCGCAAAATCGCGTCAGACTCGTCGGCCCGCTCGAGCCGCGCCAGGGCCAGCGCTCGCTGAAGCCGGGCCTGATGCAAGAACGGGCTCTTGGGCGCAACCCGCTCGAGCGTGCTGAATGCCTCGACCGCACCGGCATATTGCCCGGCCGCCGACCGGATCAGTCCGATCTGCAGCCACGCGCGGTCGACCCAATCGGGCTCTGCCGCAGTGACCAGCTCTTGGAGGGTTTCCAGCGCACGGTCACGCTCCCCGCTGTCGGCGAGCGTCCGCGCCAGCCCGTATTTGGCCCGGCTGGCCATTCGCCCGCGGGGATAAAGCGCCAGCGAGCGCTCGTAGGCGCGGCGGGCGGCCGGAAGATCTCCCAGACCAAAGCACGCGTCGCCCAGATAGGTCCAGGCCATTTCTTGTCCCGGATGGCCGGGTTGCGCGGCCGTGAACGTCTCGAGCGCCCGCCGCGCGGCAGTCAGGTCGCCGGTCAGATACGATAGCTCTCCCACCCGATAGCGCGCCGTCGCCGCCCGCGAGTCGTCGGCAGCCGTCTTCAGAAACTCGTCGAAGGCGGCCAGCGCCGCGCGATATTCCCCCTGGTTGAGTCGCGCGTTGGCCAGCCCGAACCGGGCGTCGGCGCCATCCAGTCCCGTCGCGCCCGCTTTGAGGAACCGTTCATATTCCTTGGCGGCCAGTTCGTATTTGCGCTGTCGGAGCAGGCCATTGGCAAACCGGAGCGCGTCCGGCAAGCGGCGAGACGCCGTGGCCTTGCCGTCAGGAGCTTTGGTCGCTGCGGGCGAATCCGGTGCGCAGCTTCGGTGCCGGTTCCTGCCGGGCGCCCACCCAGCCAGAGCCCCAACCATCAGCAAATTGACGGCCGCCAGTCGGCGCGGCACACCCATGGTCTTGGCCCTTCCGAAATGACCATCATAATCGTTGGAGCCCGCACCACCGTCAAACGCGGAGGCCTTCCTTATACTCGCAGCGCGCTCCATTCCTCAAGGTCGTCAAGCGATTCGGATCGTGCCGAGCTGGCTCGGCGAGGGCTTTGCATTGCTCCTAAGAAACGGCGGCGGAAAGCGATGCTCTCAAAAAAAATTCGCGCTAGGGTCTGGAACTTGAACGAAAGTCAATTTATTCTACTAAAAATTCGCAGAATTCCCAAAACTCGCAGTCAGTGGTCTTGTATACTAGAGCAAACCATTCGGGATCGCAGCCTTTGGGGTGGTCTCGGTTCGGTGGTTGTCCTTCGAGGTTTCTTCCCTAAATGGAGAGAGCATCAATGACGTTCAGCCGTTTGATTGGAACGAGCGCGGCGGCGCTGCTGAGCCTTGGCTTGGTCGCGTCGGCGAGCGCTCGATCTGCGCAGGCGCCGGAAAGGTGACGCCGGCGGCGCAGGGTCCGTCCAAGACGCTGCCGGCCGCTCAGGCTGGCGTACCCAGCAAGACCATGCCGGCGGGCCAAGCTGGCGTCCCCAGCAAGACGATGCCGGCGGGCCAAGCTGGCGTCCCCAGCAAGACCATGCCGGCGGGCCAAGCTGGCATCCCCAGCAAGACGATGCCGGCGGGCCAAGCCGGCGTACCCAGCAAGACGATGCCGGCGGGCCAAGCTGGCGTCCCCAGCAAGACCATGCCGGCAGGCCAGGCTGGCGTCCCCAGCAAGACCCTCCCAGCGGGCCAGGCTGGTGTCGCTCCCAGCAAGACTTGGCCGGCAGCCCAGGCGGGTGTTGCTCCCACCAAGACCTACCCGGCAGCCCAGGCGGGTGTTGCTCCCACCAAGACCTACCCGGCAGCCCAGGCGGGTGTTGCTCCCACCAAGACCTACCCGGCAGCCCAGGCGGGTGTTGCTCCCACCAAGACCTACCCGGCGGGACAGGCGGGTGTTGCTCCCGCGAAGACCTACCCGGCAGGGCAGGTCCCGGCCAAGACAACCTCAGCGCCTGTGTCCTCGCCGGCCCCGCCGTCGGCGTCGCCTCCGACCGAAGAAGCGCCTCCCGCTCCTCCTCGGCCCAGGACCTGATCCCCTTTGCCTCAGACGCTCCCGGTGAGATTTGCACCCCGGCCAATCACAGACCGGGGTCTTTTTTTTTCGAAACGCGCCTCGACATTGAAGGCGCTGGCAAGAAAAAACGACTGACCTCCTCGCCCGCCTTGGAGCGCGACGGGCAACGGGAGGTCAGTCGTCAGTATCGGGGCGGAGGTTATCAGCGGCGTGACGCAGCAGCCGGCGACAACCTTCACTTCAGCCTTGCGGCGAAGGCGTGAGCTTCTGCGGTGTGGCCACCGGCGCCGGCACCTGCACCGGCACCATGACTCGACGGGTCACGGCAACCTGACGCGGAACTTGTCGGGTCTGGGTGGTCATCACCGTCACCGGAACCTGCACCGGGACGGTCACCGGATATTGCTGCGTCACCATGTCGGTGACCTGTTTCTGCCGGGTAGTCATCACCGTCACAGACACCTGGCGAGGGACGCTGACGGCGTACTGCTCCGTGACATTGTCGGTGACCTGCTTTGCCTTCGGCGTGTATACCGTCACGGGAACTTGCACCAGCACGGGCACTCCCACGGCCTGCGTGACGTTTTCGGTCACCTGCTTCTGCCGATATGTGAGCACCGTCACGGGAACCTGCGTGGGCACGGTCACGGGAACCTGGCGAGTGACTTTTTCGGTCACCTGACGATATTGCGTGGTCGGCACCACCTCGGTCTTCTGCTCGGCAACACTCACCGTGGTCGTGACCGGTACGGTCTCGGTGAGCTGCTTCGAAACATACGTGGTGACCGGCACCTCGTATTCCTGAGCCTGCTGCTCGGGCACAGCGACATTCACGGTCACGGGGACCCAGTCGGTCCTCGTGACGGGAACCTCGACGGTTTTCTGGACCGGCACTAGCCGCGTCCGCGTCTGCTGCACGTAGGACGTTTGGGGGACTTGCTTGACAACCGGCCGCGACACGAAGACTTGCCGGCAGGTATACGACGTGACCGTGGTATAGCCGGACGGAGTGCTGCAAGTGCCGGTGCCAACGCTGAGCAGGCCGCCGCCGCAGCGACTGCGACCGTGAAGCAGGCACGTGCCCGCTTGGCCGCCGCCCGAACAGCTCGCGCCGCAAGTCGGAACTTTCGACACTACGGGAATGGTCTGATTCTGGTAACCGCCCTGCTCCTCGACGACCTGGCGGTACGTTGTCACCGGCACGCACTCGGTGTACGTCTCAGGCACCATCGAGGTCTCAAGCTGGGTAGACGTCGTGGTAACGGTTTTGGGCTGATACTCCGTCTTGGGAACGGTCTTCATGACCGTTACGTAGCGCGTTAGCTTCTGCTTCTGCGTGACGGGCTCAAAAATCGTCTTGGATATCTGCTGATTGACCGTCTGCTGGCGCGGTACGTACACCGTGTAAGTGCGAGGAACGTTGACAACGTTGGTGACGATGCGCGTTACCGGAACCGTCTCGGTCTTGTACTCGGTCTTGTACTGAGTCTGCATCTGCGTGGTCGGAACTTGTTCGAATACCGTGCGCGAGACCGGAACGGTCTGCGTGCGGTACTCGGTCTTGTATTGAGTCTGCATTTGCGTGGTCGCGACTTGATCCACCACCGTACGCGTCACCGGCACTGTCCGCGTGCGATATTCGGTCGTGTATTGCGTCTGATTCTGCGTGGTCGGAACTTGTTCAACGACCGTCCGGGTCACCGGCACCGTTTGACTGCGGTACTCGGTTTTGTACTGCGTCTGAATCTGCGTCGTGGGTACCTGCACGCATTCGACGTCGTACACCGTTTCATAGACGATCTGGTCCTGGGGAACCAGGATCGTCGTTGTGCCTCCCGCGGTCTGGCCTGAAGACGTCACGGGCCCCGATTGAACCGAGGGCGTCGCCTTGCTTGTCTGGCCCTGCGCGGCTGCCAGAGCCAGGGGACTCAATGCGAGCGTCATCGCGACCGCGGCGGTCACTGTTCCGCCCTTGTTGAAGGCCATCGTTATTCTCCCAGGTGCAAGGGAATGTTTACTTACCGCTCGGGACCGGCGCTTGCGCGGAAGTTGCGGGAGTTGCCGCAGGCACCATCACGGTTTGCGTCATAGGCACCTGATGGGCGACGGTACGCGTCTGCGTGGTCATGACGGTCACCGGCACTTGATAGGGCACGCAAACCGAGACTTGCTGCGTGACCGTGTCGGTGACCGGCCGGCATTTCACCGTGGGAACGGTCACCGTCGTTGATTCGGGAACCATCACGCACACGGTCACCGGGAACGTTTCGCTGACCGGCTTCCTGACGATTTTGGTGATGGGAATTTCATACGACTGGAACTCCGGCACCGTAACGCACTGGGTGACCTTGTACGGAACCTTGTTGACCTTCACCTGAGGGACCTGCACCGTTTCTTTCACCGGCTTCATGACTTGTCGCGTTCTCGTCACGTAGATCGTCTCGGGCACGTACCTGACGGCCGGGCGCGTCACCGGCACTTGCTGGTACGTGCACGTGGTTACCGGCCGGTAACTGACGCACGCCGTCGCCCCACCGCACGATCCACAACCAGAGCCACATCTATGGCCGCAGGTGTGGGAGCAAGTGACGACCGCGACCATGGACGTGACCGGAATTTTCTGGGTGACGTAGCAGACCTGCGGTTCCACGATTCTGTGATGTTTCGTCACCGGCACCGTTTCGGTGACACACTCGGGCACGTAGCGCGTGATGTCCTTGTTCACGATCTCGGTCGTGCAGTAGGTCTGGTAGAGGGTGCGCTCGACTGTTTTGGTCACGGGAACCGCCCGGTAGCACTTCTGCATGACCGTCTTCGGTTCACAGACGAAATGCGTGACGGTCTTGTTGACCGTCTTCTGCTGGGGAATAAAGCGCGTAATCGTGCGCGTGCTCGTTGACGACCTCCGAGACCATCCGCGTCACGGGTACCGAAACCGTCTTGCACTCCGTGCGATACTGGGTCTGCATTTGGGTGACGGGTACCTGCACGCATTCGACGGTGTTGACCGTCTGGTATACGACTTGAGTCTGCGGAACGAGCTGCGCCGTAGGGACGCTCGCAACCCCCTGCACCGATGGCGTGACGGCAGTCCCTTGCTGTGACGGCGCCTGGAGCGATTCCCAGGCCGGTGCATCTCCCGTCAGGCCGACACCCGTGACCAAAGCCCCCAGAACCACGACCATCCGATTCCACTTCGATCGCTGCATCACAGGTTGACTCCCATAGACCATCAAAAAGATGCGGTCCGGCCTCGTTTTAGTCTATCTATTCGACGCGACTGAATAACTCGGTCTAGAGAACTCCTTCTACCCAAAACGTCCATCTTATGCAAGTTTTACATTTCGACTCAAGTGCAGTCCAGTTCGTCTTCGCCAGGCGAAGCGAATGTCTGCGTCGGGGCAGACCAGGGTCGTGCCGATTGGCGGTGGGCGGCTGACCGGCGAAAGGAAACCTGGGCGTACCGGCCGATCCTGGTTCGCGAAAACGGCTAACTTTGCGTATGCTTTAGGGGAGGACTGCTGGAAGAGCGGCCGGCCAAAGAGAGGGATTTCGCGCGAGCACCGGCTGTACGTTGTGGTCTTGGTTGAATCGGCTCGCGAAGAGCGCGTAGCGGACTGAGCATTCCATGACCAAGACCGAACGCGAACGCAGTCTGGCCGTCTTCATCGACCTGGAAAACCTGGCCATGGGCTTTCAGAACCAGCGCAAGATCCGATTCGAGGTTCAGAAGGTGCTCGAGCGGCTGGTCGAGAAGGGAAAGCTGATCGTCAAGAAGGCATACGCCGACTGGAGCCGATACCCCAGCTACACGGCCCCGTTCCACGAGGCGGCCATCGAGTTGATCGAGATCCCCAAGCGGTCGCAGACCGGCAAGAACTCGGCCGACATCCGCCTGGTCGTCGACGCGATGGACCTGGCCTGGAGCAAGCCCCACGTCGACACGTTCGTGATCGTCTCGGGCGACTCCGACTTTTCGCCGCTGGTGTCGAAGCTCAAGGAGAACGGCAAGCACGTGATCGGCCTGGGCATGAAAGGCTCGACCTCCGACCTGCTGCGCGACAACTGCGACGAGTTCATCTATTACGAGGACCTGGAGCGGCAGGAGCAGAACGAGCAGCAGCTGGCGACCGACCTCAACTCGTACTTGCCGCCCAACCTGCCCGAGCAGCAGCGCGAGCTCTTCAGCCTGTTGATCGAGGCCTGCCACGCCCTGCGGCGCGAGAACCATGAAGTGCTCTACGCCTCGATGATCAAGGACACGATGAAGCGGAAGAAGCCGTCGTTCGACGAGAGCTATTACGGCTATCGCAGCTTCACGCACTTGCTGGAGGACGCCGACAACCTGGCGCTGGTGGATATCGAGCGAAACCCCAAGAGCGGCACCTACGTGGTGACGGGTTTCAGCGGCGAGCGCGACCGAAAGTCGACCAAGACGAGCTCGGCCGATTCTCGCCGGCCGGCCCGTCACATGGTTCGATCCCGCGGCGTATGCGCAGCATCTCGGGTCGCCGCCCGCGCGAATAAACCGGAAACCGGAGAAGAGGTGTAACCATGTCACGCGTTCGTAGATGCGCGTTCACTTTGCTGACAAGCCTGACCGTGCTGCTGGGGTGCGCCCATCGTGCGCCGCCGACGGCACTGGCCGAGGAAACTCTCAAGAAGCATGGCCTCAAGATCGTGGGCTCGCTGGCTGTTACCGAAACCGAAGCCCAGATCAAGAGCAAGCTCACCGAAATCCGCCGGCTCAGCCGGCAGTGGGACGCAGCGGTCAAGCAGCAAAAGGGCACTCTAAGCCCGGAGCAGCGCCAGGAACTCGTCACCAACATCAACAACCAGATCGGACAGCTCAGGTCCGAAATGAACACTGTCGTGCAGCAGATGAATCAGCTCCAGCGCTTCCGGGGCCGAAGCTTCAACAGCAATGCCCAGCAACAATTGATGGAGCTTCAGCTCTATCGAGGGCAACTGCAGTCCGAAGTCAACCAGGAGTCGCTCTTCTTGAACCAGTTGAAGAGCCAGCCGGCAGACCCCAAGGCCAAGGACAAGATCGACGCCGATGTCAGAGACCGCCGCGAAGCCTACGAGCAGGCGCTCGTCGACCTCCGGAGCCTGGTTGACGAAACAAAAGAGAAGTACCGCGATCTCGCCACCAACGACGACGTCAAGAAGGCGCTTGCGGCGCTCGGCAAAGGAAGAAGCGATAAGCCGAAGCTCGGACCGTCGCACGACTTTGTGACAAATGCCAAAGCCCTCGAAAAGCTGGAAAAAGCCGAGGCAGCGCGCGAGGCCAGCGAATCTGGGCTCGATGCCACCCGGCACTCCGGCAAAACCGCCAAGGCCGCGCACCCCGCTTCAGCTCCAGATCCAGCAGCCAAGGACAAGGACAAGGCGAAGGCCAAGGACAAGACTGCCGCGCCGGCCTCAGACGATTCTAACAGCGACTAAGTGCGATCGTATGCCAACCGCCGCGGCCAAAAGGCGATTTCATGAACTCGGTGGCTCTCGCGTGCTTCATTTCAACGCTCGGCTTGCTCTCATGCGAGGCCTCCGACGTGGATACGCCCGTTTCGACCACCGCGCTCGTCGACGGCAATAACGCGTTTGCACTGGACCTCTATGCCCAGCTCAGCCGGGGCCAGGGCAATCGCTTCGTCTCGCCGTTTTCGATCGCCTGCGCGCTGGCGATGACCTACGCCGGCGCCCAGGGAGAGACCGCCCGAGAAATCGCCAAGGCCCTGCACTTCACGCTCGGGCCCGGCGAGCTGCACCCGGCGTTTCACCACCTGATTGCCGAGCTGCACAGCCGCAATATCTCTGCGCCGGCCAGGCGGCTGTGCCGGAAGTTCAGCTTTTCACTGCGAGCGCGCTCTGGGTTCAAGCGGGCAAGCACATCCTGGCCGACTTCCAGCGGCAGATCGAGCTCAACTACCAGGGCGGCCTGTACCCGCTCGACTTTCACGGCGCCCCCGAGGAAGCACGGCGGACCATCAACGCCTGGGTCGAGGTACAGACCAAAGACAAGATCAAAGACTTGCTCAAGTCTTCGCATATAGACGCGAATACGATGGCGATCCTCACCAATGCGATCTACTTGAAGGCGCTCTGGTCCAAACCGTTTGCGTCGTCGGCCACAGCGCCGGCAGATTTTCACGCCTTCTCGGGCGACACGGTCAAGGTCGACATGATGAACCAGACCGATCGCTTCGGTTATTGCGACCTCGGCGATTTTCAGGCGATCGAGCTCCCCTACAAGGGCGATTCGCTGGCGATGGCCATCGTCCTGCCCAAGAGGAATGACGGACTGCCCGAGCTCGAAAAGACGCTCTCGAGCGCCAAGCTGGCTGGCGCTTCTGAAGCTGGCGCCCATGCGCGTGCAGTTGAGTCTCCCCAAATTCAAGATGACCGAGTCGTGCGAGCTCAAGCCCGTGCTGGCCGAGCTGGGGATGCCGCTGGCTTTCAAGCTGGGAAAAGCCGATTTCTCGGGAATCACCGGCACACGCGAGCTGGCGATCTCCGACGTCGTCCACAAAGCGTTCGTGGAGGTCGACGAGCGTGGGACCGAGGCTGCCGCGGCCACCGCCGTCGTGTTTGCCCGCGCCGCAATCGTCGCGAAGCCCCCGATAGTCTTCCGAGCCGATCACCCCTTTCTCTTCCTGATCCGCGACACGCACTCCGGGAGCATCCTGTTCCTGGGACGCCTGGTCAAGCCGTGAGGCCCGTGTCGTCCAGACGCGTTAACCTTTCGTCGTCCACGCCGCGACCAGGGGCACGTAGGTGACCTGAGACTCGGCGGCACAGCCGTCGCGCTCCAGGCGCATCGCCAGTGTGTTCACCTGCACCTCCGCGGCCGTGGCCACTCCGAGCCGCTCCATGTTCGGCAACAGGCTGCGCACGATCTCCGCGCTGTGCTCGCAGAAGGGCCGCATTGCGGGCCCACCGCCCAACGACACGTGCTCTAACAGTGCCGGGCCGGGCAATCCGGCTTGTCGAAACAGGTGATAGAGCTTGCCCCCGATATCGTGGTGGACGCCCGCGCGGCGAAACGTCTCGGCAACCCAGTCCTTCACCTGGCGCCAGAGAGCGACCTCGGGCCACGTGACCACCCCTACTCCGAAATCCGGTTCCTGGACGACGAGAATGCCGCCGGTCCTCAAGAGGCCAAAAGCGTGGGCGAGCGCCGCGACAGGATCAGCTTGATACATGAGGACAAATCGGCCCACCACTGCGTCGAATGGCGTCGTCGCTTTGACGCTGTCGATGGCCTGCTGCTCGAATGTGACTTGCGTGAACCCCTTCTCCCGTGCGCGCCTGCGCACCACATCGAGCACATCGGGGTTGCGGTCGATGCCCACCACCGAACCTGTCAAGCCGACCAGTTCCGCGGCCAAAAGGCTCACGTCTCCGACGCCACAGCCGAGATCCAGCACCCGCATCCCTTCCGTGATGCCGGCCTTCCGAAAAACGCGTTCGGTCGACGGCCGCAGCAAGCTCGATTGCTCGATCAGTCGCTGGCGTTCCGCCTCGGAGTGTCCCAATACGTATTGCGGGGCGCCTGACTGAGTCTCCATGGAGTTCCTCTTAGCTCTGCGCCGCCAGCTCGATGGTGACGCACAACCCGGGGTCGGCGTTGCGGGCGGCCATTTTTCCATGGTGCAGTTCCACCGCACGGTGCGCGATCGCAAGCCCCAGGCCTGCGCCGCCGCTCGATCGGTCGCGGTCGTCCTCGACTCGGTAGAACGGCTTCAAGATCTCTTTCGAGCGCCTCCGGCGGAACGCCCGGGCCGCGATCGCGAACGGCAATGGTCGCCACGCCGCCGCTCGTGGTCAAATTCACGTCGACCGTGGTCCCTTCGGGCGCGTGCCGGATGGCGTTGCGCAGCACGTTATCGCACGCGCGGCGCAGCAACTCGCGGTGACCGGTCACGATCACGCGATCTTCGAGCCTGGCCACGACCCGGCATCCCTTGGCCTGGGCCTCGAGGCTGCAGTCGCTGACCAGCTCGGCGAGCAGGCCGTCGAGCGGCAAGGGTTCGAAGCTGCGCCGAGGGATCGCCCTCGGCCCGCGTGAGCTCCAGAAGCTCGCCCACCAGTTGATTGAGACGATCGGCCTCCTTGCGGATTCGCGAGAGGGCCGCTTCGCGATCAGAGCTGGTTCGAGCTAGCTCGACGGCAAATCCGAGCCGCGCCAACGGCGACCTGAGCTCGTGCGAGACGTCCTGCATCAGCCTTCGTTCCGCCGAGAGCAACGTCGTGATCTGGTCGGCCATCCGGTTGAACGAGGACGCGAGCTCGCCGATCTCGTCCTGCCGCGTCAGGTGGCAGCGGCTACCCAGGTCGCCGCGGCCAAATCGCTCCACGACGGGGCGCAGGTTCCTAAGCGGAGAAGCCAGATAGACCGCCAGCAGGTAGCACAGGGCCGCAACTAGGATCGGAAACCAGGCAAAATACGCGAGGACTTCCCATGGGTTGAGCCGTGAGCTCGGCGCGAAGACGGCCACCAGCCGGTAACGCCGATCATCCGACGACCGCACCCGCACGCCCCCCCGCCCCGCCCTGGCGAGCCAGGGAACGGCGCGGGCCGATCTGGGCAGCGGCTGCCGCGCGGCCAGCAGCGCCGAGCGGTTCTCGCCGGTCACCAGGTCGTGTCCCCGCCGATCGAGCAGGTAATGCTCGGCGTCGGAATACGCATTGAGCCGCCGCAGATAAGCGTCCAGGCCCTCGGGCCCTTCTTCCTCGTACGCGCGCCGCGCGTCGTCCAGAAAGAGCGAGGTCAACCCCGCCATGTTGGCGTCGCGGCCGAAAAGGCGCGCCGACAAGAGCAGCGAAGTGGCCAGATAGCCGGCGATCGACAGAGCAACCGTGGCCACAAACCACAAGACGATCTTGGCGAAGATCGATCGGACGCCGATCTTCATTGGCTCGGCTCGACTGGCTTGGCCATCTCGGCGCGAAAGAGGTATCCGACCCCGCGCACGGTGCGGATCAACCCGCCGTTTTCGCCGAGCTTCTTGCGCAGGTGGCTGACGTGCACGTCGAGCGAACGATCGAGCGGCGAGGCCGGGCGCTGGTGAATCACCGCGGTGAGCTCGTCGCGAGAAACCACCCGGCCTGCCGACCTGATGATCAAGTCGAGGATGTCGAACTCGATGGTCGTCAGCTCGACCACAGCACCGTCAGACCAGACCTCGCGCGTGGCGGGCGAAAGCCTCACGCCGTTGACGTCCAGCACGTCGCGCGTCGGGCTGGGGTATCGGGCTGAGCGCCTCAGGACGGCGCGAATGCGGGCGACCAGCTCGTCGGGATCGAACGGTTTGGGCAGGTAGTCGTCGGCCCCGGCATCCAGGCCGGCAAGCCTGTCGGCCTTGGCGGTTCGCGCGGTAAGCATGATGATCGGCACCTGGCTCCGGCGGCGAATTTGCCGCAGCAGCTCGAAGCCGTCCAGCCCCGGCAGCATCACGTCCAAGAGAACCAGATCATACGCGCTGCTCGAATGCTTGCGCCAGGCCGCGCCGGCCGTCGTGAATCGATTCGACCCGCATGCCACGCGTCACGAAAAACTCCTGGACCAGCTCGCAAAGCTCGGTGTCGTCGTCAATCAATAATATCGACAGGTCCCGCTCGCCGGGAGCGGGTGCCGGTCCGGTCGTCATCGGGGCTTCGTCTGTCATCGGGAGAGTCGCTCTCTGGAGATTCATTCCCGCGTGAGGGGTCGTTGAAGCCAGCAAAAGCCCAGGGGCCTTCGGTCAGGTCCCCTGGGCCGGCCTCGAGATCAGTACCCCCCGAAGCCCCTAACCTGGCGGCCGCCGCCGAAACCGCCGCCGCCGAAGCCGCCGCGCATGCCCGTGCTAACGCCGACGCTCATGCCACGCGCACCGATGACCGACAAACCCGGCAGGCCCACCAGGTACTCCGAGACCGATTGCAGCGTCGATTGCACGGCCGCAATCGAGCCCGCGGCCGCGGTCGACGTCGAAGTCGTCGTCGTGGTCGAAGTCGGGAGATTCGCCTGGATCGCGGTCTCAACCGCCGGCTGGTCGGTCTGGATCTGGGTGATCTGCGTCTGGGTTAGTCCCATGCTCGAGAGCACAGCCGCCGTGTCGGTCTGCACCTGCGTGACGGCCGCGGTGCCGGTCAGCGTTCCGTTTCGAATCGCGTCCAGATCATCCTCAACCTGGCCGATCGATGCATGGGTCGCCTGGGCCCCGCTGGGCGTGTCGTTGTTCAGCGCGGTCTGAAGGGTTTGCATGGCAGTTGGCCACCGCCGAGCTCGACCCGCTTGCGCTCGTCGAGCTCGTCGAGCTGCTCGAGGTCGTGCTGGCTGAGGCCGTCGTGATGGCGGTCTGAAGCGCCGTCTGATCGCTTTGGATCTGGGTGATCTGAGCCTGGGTCAGGCCCATGCTCGACAGGATCGCCGCCTGGTCGGACTGGATCTGGGTCTGCGCCGCCGAACCGGTCAGCGTGCCCTTCCGAATCGCGTCCAGCGTGTCCTCGAGAGCACCGACCGAAGCATGCGTCGGCTGAGCATTGGCGGGGGTGTCGTTATTGAGGTCCGTCTCAAGCGTCTGGAGGGCCGTCTGGACGGCCGATGACGACATCACGCTCGGACTAGGCGGCGTCGTGCTGCCGCTGCCGCCCTCGATGAGCGGTGCCGTCAGCAGCAGGAGCGGGTTCTTCATGCCCCCACCCAAGCCCAACGACCCACCGCCAAACATCCCATCCTGTCTCCCTGCCGGCGGACGATTCTCGATCATCGTGGCCGCGACGAAAAGTCACCACCGGAGAAGAATACCGGGGAACCAAAACCCGTCGACAGCAACTGGCGCTCTTCAAGCGCCTCGCACGAATATCTGGCCCTGGCCGCCGAGCGAGGACGGCCGTGACCCGACGTAGCGTCACTCTTTCGCGCAAAACCGAACATGAACTCATCCTCCTTGACGACAGCTTTTATTCTAAACCGTTCCGTCACAACCGGTTGGCCATACGCCGGCTCACCGGATGGAAAGGATGCCTCGGTCTCCCAAAACGTCGGCTCGGCCAGTCGCCCGAGCGCGGAGCCAGTCCCTCCACATGGGAATCGAAATTCGCATTTTTCGGTCGCCAAGGTGACGTGGCGATTTACAAAACTTAACTCGGCGGGAACGGTCGTACGGCCGGCAGATTCTCGCGCACTCTGGCGGTGCGGCTTACGCCTGTAGCAGTAGAGCCGCCGAGGAGCGGCGTGACACCACGGCGTCAATTGATTTAACCCCCCGCGGGCGCGAGGCTCGGCGCATGCAGCCATGACGTTGCCAGAAAGGGAGCGATTCTGATGCTTTACGCCTTTCACACCCGCGTAGCGTGGCTCTGGATGGGTCGCTTGGTCCGGATTGGCTCTGCCATCACGCTCGTGACACTCGGCGCGGTCGTGGCGACGCCGGCAGAGGCCGAAGATCGCCAGACCGACCTGATCGTGCACGAGTGGGGAACGTTCCTGGGCATGAGCGGCTCCGACGGAGCGTCTCTGGACGGCATGTACATGAGGAGCATGCCCTGCCGGCGTTCGTGCACAGCCGCAGCCGCGACCAGCTCCGGCTGCCGTTCGCGCTGCTCAAGGGCGAGACGCCGGTGATCTACTTCTACACGCAAGGAGCGGCAACGTGTCCGCGTCGGCGTCGGCTTTCCGCACGGCATCTGGACGCAGTGGTATCCCCAGGCCGCCTGGTCAATCCGCCGCTGGTCAGCGAATGCGGAGACACCCGATCGCCTGAGCGGACGGCCGGATCTGCTGGTAGGCCGAAGTGATTCCGGCGTCGGCGAGTCAAGCTCGAAATCGCAAGAGAGCCGAGAGCTTGCGCGGCCCGAGGTGAGCTGCCGGCGACCAGCAGCGACGCCTTGTGGAACCATGCTCGCGAGGTCGACGCGGCGTACGTCAAGACGATCGACGACACCAGGAATCCGCGCCGCGCCGAGTACGAGAGGTTCCTGTTCTACCGCGGCCTGGGCGAGGCCCGTCTGCCGCCTCGCACTCGACCCGCGACGGAACGGAACGCTGGCGCTCGATCGCGACAGCGACGCTCGGCGACGGCGTCCGGCACGTCTTCGTCATCCGGGTCGAAAACGGCCGGGGAGCCTACCGCTATCGTCCCGACGCTCGCGGCCCGGCGAACAGGTCAGCGACGTGATTCCGCATCGATGGACCAGGCGCAGCCGCTGGCGGATTTCACCCGGGCCATCGCCGACGACCTGGCCGCCAGGCTGACCGAGTCGGGCCTTTACGCCAAGGAGGCGCGCGCGATGGTCAACACCTGGACGACCAGCTACTTCCAGACCGACGGCGTTCGCGTCCTGTTCGTGCTTCCGCAGTCCTGGACCGACGCCTTCATCCCGATGACGATCGCTCCCGAGCCCAAGCAAATCGTCCGGGTGATGGTGGGCCGGGTCGAGCTGCTCTGACGCCGAGCGCGAGCGCTGGCCGAAAACGCAATCCGCGACCTGGCCGAGCGGCGACTCCCGCAAGCGGCAGCAGGCGTTTCAGTTTCTGCACGAGCAGGGCCGCTACGTCGAGCCAATCGTCCGTCGGGTGATGAAGACACGACGACCGATGGAAGCGTGCGCACGCTCTGCCGGCGGCTGCTTGCTGACGGATTTCGTGACCGAGCTCCGTGCGGCCGTTCACAACTCGGCCGACGGCAAGCGGCCTCACACGTCGACCCGATCCTACTCCGCGCCCACCTGGCCCGGCTGCTGCGCGAAGTCGGGTCTGCCTTGCCCAGGCCCGTGCCGAGGGAGAGGCCGTTCTGGCCGCTCTCAATGCCCGATCCCGTGGCTCCGAATTCGACGCATGGCCGACAAACCCAGACGCCCTCGAGATCCGGGCCGCGGCCGTTGAGGCGAACGGGCGACGACCGCAAGGCCGCGGTGCTCTACGCCCGACGCCTCGAGCTCCAGGCGCGAGCAATGAACGGCGAGATCAATCCCGGCGTGATCGACGGGCTGCGCGATGGTGGGTTGGACGCGCCTACGCCCAGTGCATGGCACGGACCGGCACCGCCGCCGCAAGGATCGCCGCGCTGGAAAATGAGCTGCGCCAGCCGTCGTTTCAAGCGGCGGATCAAGCCGGCAAGCGCTACGCTTACATCCTGCTGGCGCTCTTGCTCGAGGGCCAAGGGAAAGCCGCCCCTGCCGAAGGAGCCTGGTCGGCGCTTTTCACCAGGCCCGATCTGAGAGCAGCCGCTCCGATCGCTGCGAAACAGCCCGGCGACAAAACGGGTACCTGATTGCTCATTTCAAGGTCCTCGCAACGTGCCGCCGGCATGATGAGCACCGAGAGTTGCACGGCCCGGACGGCAAAGCGCAAAATGCAAAGTGCAGAACGCAGAGTACAAAACCCAAAGTGCACCATTTCGATGCTCGCAGCCACTCATGCCGGCGAATCGGTTTCCGATCGGCTCGAGGTCATTGACCCGACGCGCGATCTCGAGCGGTTTCGCGCCTACCTGGCGCTGCTCGCGCGCCTTGAGGTTGCTCCGCGGCTGCGCGACAAGGTCGATCTCTCGGGTGTCGTTCAGCAAACCCTGCTGGAAGCACACCGGGAGCTGACCGATCACCCGCGCGCCGGTCGCACCGAGCCGGAAACGATGGCCTGGCTGCGGTCGATCTTGAGTCACAACCTCACCGATGTCTTGCGGAAGCTCTTGGCAAAGCGCCGCGACGTCCGCCACGAATGTTCGCTCGAAAAAGCTCTCGACCAGTCGGCGTCGCGCTGTGAGGCGTGGCTGGTCGCCCAGGAGTCGTCGCCCAGCCAGCACGCGATTCGCCAGGAGGAGCTCTTACGCATGGCCGAAGGCCTCGCTTCGCTCCCCGAAGGTCAGCGCCGCTCGATCGAGCTGCATCACCTGCAAGGATGGCCGCTCTTGCAGATCGCGGCCGAGCTCGGTACGACCAAGGCCGCCGTCGCCGGGTTGTTGCATCGCGGGCTCAAGACCTTGCGCGCGCGGCTCAATTCTTCGGAATGAGTGTTGATATGAAGTTTCGATCACTCTGCTGAGGCACTCCCATGGCCGGCGTTCCCGCCAACCTGCAGCCGGAGCCGACCGACCATCGCGAGCAGAGGCTCGGCGAGCTGATTGCCACCTACCTCGAGGCCCGCGAATCGGGTGCCTCGCCTCATCGGGCAGAGTGGATCGCCCGGCATCCCGATCTGGCGGTCGAGCTGGCGCTTTTCTTCGCCAACGACGACCACATGAACCGGCTGACGGAGCCCTTCGCCGCAGAGAATCGGCGGGAGACGCCACGGCCACACCGCTCGCAGTGGTTCCCTTCCATGGTCGTCAGGCCGCGCCCCCCCTAGACAGAGAATCGGCCGCCGCGCTTGAGCCGGCCGCCCTTACCACCCACGGAACACAAGGCGCGACCGGCACGCGGGTCGGCTACTTCGGCGATTACGAGCTGCTCGAGGTGATCGCCGAGGGAGGCATGGGCGTTGTGTACAAGGCCCGGCAGCTCAGCTTGAACCGCGTGCTGGCGCTCAAGATGATTCGCTCCGGGCGTCTGGCCACGCCCGCCGACCTCGAGCGTTTTCGCCTCGAAGCCGAAGCCGCCGCCCACCTCGACCATGCCCACATCGTGCCAATCTACGAGGTCGGCGAACACGAGGGCCAGCACTATTTCAGCATGAAGCTCGTCGACGGCGGCAATCTGGCCGCGCACGTCGAGCGTTACTCGCGCAACCTGCGCGCGGCCGCGCGGCTGGTGGCGACCGTCGCCCGGGCCGTCCATTACGCCCACCAGCGCGGGATTCTGCATCGCGATTTGAAGCCGGCCAATATCCTGCTGAGCTGCCGACCGATGTGCCGCTGGAACAATGGGTGCCCCTGGTCACCGACTTCGGACTGGCCAAGCGCGTCGAAGGACCGTCCGCGGCCGTTCTCACCCAGTCCGGCTCGATCGTCGGTTCGCCTACCTACATGGCGCCCGAGCAGGCCGAAGGCCCGCGCGAAGCGATCACCACCGCTGTCGATGTGCACGCGCTGGGGGCCATCCTCTACGAGCTCTTGACCGGCCGGCCGCCGTTTCGAGCCGACTCCGTGCTCGAGACCCTCAGGCTGGTTCGCGAGCAGGAGCCGCTGCGGCCCCGCGCACTCAACCCCAAGCTCGACCGCGATCTCGAGACGATCGTGTTGAAATGCCTGGAAAAGCCAGCACAACGGCGCGATCCCGCCGAGGCCCTGGCCGACGACCTGGAGCGCTGGCTCGCCGACTTGCCGATTCGCGCACGGCCCGCGACTCGTTTGCATCGCGTGCTCAAGTGGGCGCGGCGCCGTCCGGCGGCGGCCGCTCTGGTGATCACCATCATCGCCGCCGTCGCCACCGCCGCAGCCGGCTATGCCGTTGCTGATCGCCTCAAACGCGACGTCACCCGCCAGGGCCGCGAGCTACGCGCCGAGAAGACCAGACGCCAGCAAGCCGAGGCCAGCTTGGTCGAGTCTCAGGCACGCAAGGTGCGCATGGAAGGAGATGAATACTTCGCGCGCATTGCGGCGGCCCAGCATGCCTTGGAGACGAGCGATCCCGCCGCAGCCGATCGGCTCTTGGCGGCGTGCCCGCCGCGGCTGCGAAACTGGGAGTGGCGGCACCTCTACCGCCGGCTGCACTCCGAGCTGGTCACCATTGAAGGCCATGCCGGCTCGCGCTGCCCCGACTTGCGCCCCGACGCGGCGGCCGGCCAACTGTGCCGGACGACCAGTCTCGACTTGCCCATCTGGCAGACTGCAAAAGGACCGGCGCTCCGCCGTATCCACGGCCCGGACCCGTCGGCCTACGCGCTGGCTCTCGATCGCGCGGGCACACGGCTCGCCACGGCCGGCGCCGACCAACAGATCAAAATCTGGGACATCACCCGCGGCCGGTTGCTGCACGTCCTGCAACCCCGCGCCGGCTGGGTCGCCGGTCTCGCCTTCCATCCCGACGGAACCCGCCTCGCCTCTGTGGGCGAGGACGGTGATGTTCGAATCTGGGACGTTGGTACCGAAGCGCCCCCGGAAACCGCGAACCCGTCGCCTTCGCACGTCCTGCGCGGTCATGTGGGCGGCGCGCTCGGCGTGGCGTTTGGCCCGGATGGAACCCAGCTCGCCTCCGCCGGCAAGGATGGGTCCGTCCGGGTATGGGACCTGTCGTCGCGCCCGCCGCGGATGGTTCAATTGTTCCGGCGGCACGAGCAGGAAGTCTGCTGCGTGGCCTTTGATCCCCGCGGCAAGACGATCGCGTCGGGCGGAGCCGATCGGCGCGTACGTGTATGGGACGCCGCCACCGGTGAGCAGCGTTTGGAATTTCACGCGGCGGCCAGTCGCATCAATGCGATCGCGTTTGGTCCTGACGGCAAAAAAATCGCCACCGGCAGCCTCGACCGCTCGGTCGACGTCTGGGACGCCGCCACCGGCCGACTCATCGTCTCGTTTCCCGGCCATGGCGCGCCGGTGGTGCACGTGGCGTTTGCTCCCGATGGCGCCACGCTCTGCTCGGCCGCCCAGGACGCCACTTTGAAGCTTTGGGACCTTGCGTCGGAACCGGGCACGTCTACGCTTCGGCTGGCATCTCGCGACGGCGTGCGCTGGGTGGGAGGCGTGGCGTTTCGGCCCTCCGGCGACGAGCTCGCCGCCGCCGGCACGGAGCACACGGTCGCGCTCTGGGACGCGGCCGCCGGGCGACCGAAACGCACCCTCGACGCGGCCGCCGAAGTCGTGATCGCACTTGCATACAACCGCGACGGCACCCGGCTGGCGGCGGCAGCGGCCGGGGCCATTCGGTCAGTACAAATCTGGGACCTGACGACGGCGCACGAGCCGATCGTGCTCACCGATTGGCGCGAGGGCCTGGCGAGCGTCGCGTTTGGCCCCGCCGGCAAGTTGCTCGCCACCGGAGGCGGAAATCCGCCCACGGTCATTCAAGTGCCCGAGGGCAAGGTCGTTCCGCCGGAATCCGACGCCCGAACGATTCGTCTCTGGGACTTGGACACCGGCAACGAGGTGCGCACCCTCCGCGGCCACATCGGTTCGATTCACGCCCTGGCCTTCAGCCCCGATGGAGCCATGCTGGCTTCGGCCGGCGCCGATCGCGTCGTGCGGATCTGGGACCTGAAGTCAGCAGAGCCACTTGCGATCCTGCAAGGGCACTCCGGCGCTGTTTTCGGCCTGGCATTCAGCCCGGACGGTAAGCGACTCGCTTCGGCAAGCGCCGATCGGACCATTCGTTGCTGGGACCTGGCCACGGGCCGGCAGCTTCACGTACTCGAAGGCCACACCAGCTGGGTGATGGGGGTCGCCTTCAATCCCGACGGATCGCGCCTGGCCTCGGCCGGCGCCGATCAGACCGTGAGGGTCTGGGAGACAGATTCGGGCCGGGCGGTCCTGACCTTGCGCGGACCGCGCGACCGCGTCCACGGCGTCGCCTTCAGCCCCGACGGCTCGCGGCTGGCGGCCGCATCCGCCGACGGTCTGATCCAGGTGTGGGAAACCGAATTTTGATCAAAAAGCTGGATTGGCCGGCCCGCGTGCGGTGCACTATAGAGAGTGAACCCGCTACGTTCGAGGAGACCGGCCCTCATGCCCAAGCTTGCAGTCCCGGCGATCACCGGCTCCATGCAGATGCTCTTCGGGGCGGGAACCGTAACCGGATTTAGCGATGGGGAATTGCTCGAACGATTTCTCGCGCTTGGCAGCGAAGGCCGCGAGCTGGCATTTCAAGCACTCGTCAGCCGGCACGGGCCGATGGTCATGCGCGTCTGTCAAGCCGCGCTCGATGACCCGCAAGATGCGCATGACGCCTTTCAGGCCGTCTTTCTGGTCCTGGCACGCAAAGGACGAGCGATCCGCCAGCGTACGTCGATCGGAAGCTGGCTTTATGGCGTTGCCGCGCACGTGGCGCTGCGCTGCCGAGCGACCACGATTCGGCGGCGCATCCGTGAGCGCAGGTCGATCGCGGCCGCTTTGACAGTCGCCAGCGTGCGCCCGGATCGAAGCGAGCCGTCTGCAGTCGAACAGGACGAAGGCGCAGATCGTGCACACCGAAATCGCCCGTCTGCCGGAGCGATACCGGGCCCCGATTGTGCTCTGCTACCTCGAGGGCCTCACTCACGACGAAGCAGCCGCGCACCTCCGTTGGCCGGTCGGCACGGTCCGCAGCCGGCTGGCGCGAGCTCGAGATACGCTGCGCGCTCGTCTGGGCCGCCGCGGGTTGACCGCTTTTGCGCCCCTCGGGCGGTTACCGAGCGCTTCGCCGGCCGAATTCACCACACCCGCGCCGGCGTTCGTCACCGAGGCGGCGCCCGCGATCTCTCAAGAAGCCGCCGCGGCTCTCGCCAGGTCGGCGACGTTGCTCATCAGCGGCCAAAAGTCACCGACGGTTCTGATCTCAACATCCGCGCTGGCCCTTGCTCAGGGAGTGCAAAAATCTATGCTCATCAACAAGCTCTTGATCGCCGCGTGCATCGGTTTGCCTGCCGGCATGTTCGCTCTGGCTGGCGGGGGTTTCCTCACTCAGCGATCGCACGCGCAGGATCTCAAACCAGCCACAGCCGCGGAATCACAAACTGAAGCCAAAACGGCCGCGAATTCCAACCCGACGGCGAACGACCCGGAGATCGACAAACTGATCCAGCAGTTGCTTGAAGCCGCACGCCAGCGCATCAAAGCGCAACAGGCTTATTATGAAGAAGGCCGCATCACGGTCGACCGGTTCATCGACGCGATCAAGCAGCTCGAACAAGCTGAATGGCGAGCCGCCAAGACCGATGCCGAGCGCCGCGCGGCCATGCAGCAGTACATCACTCGAGTCAAAGAGATTGAGGGACGAGAGCAGGCCGATCTCGAAGTCGGCAGGGGGACGGTAGCCGACGTCGCCGAAGCCCATGAGCGGCACCTCGAAGCCATGCTGCACATGAAAATCCGCCAAAAGGAAACCGAGGAGAACGCGTCGACCCAAAAGCGCCTGGCCGACCTCGAGCGCAAGGTCGATCTGCTGCTCAAGGAACGACTCGCCAAATGAGCGCGGCCGGACCGTCGCGCAGCTCGTCGTTCAGCATGTTCGCACCAATCATCCCGTCCTGTCGACCACCATCTTGCGAATCACCTTCTTGTCGAGCTTGCCCACGCTGGTCTTGGGCAGCGACGCCACGAAGTGCACGTCGTGCGGCAGCGGCAACTGCCACTTGGCGAACTTGTTCGCGAGCAAACTGATAATGTCCTGCGCCTCCACCGGATGCTTGGGATCGTCGCGGCGCACCACGAAGATGGCCGGCACCTCATCGCATACGGGATCGGGCCGCGCCGACCACAGCGGCTTCCAGCACGCCCGGGTGCGCCAGCACGGCGTTCTCCATGTCGACGCTTGAGATCCATTCGCCCTTGCGCTTGATCAGGTCTTTCTTGCGGTCGTGGAGCTGCACGTAGCCGTAACGGTCGATCGCCGCCATGTCGCCGGTTCGGAACCAGCCGTCGGCGGTGAACGATGCACTTGCGCCGGGGTTGTGGAAATAGCTCGACGCGATCCAGGGTCCACGGACGAGCAATTCCCCAACGTGTTCGCCGTCCCACGGCAGGTCTGCTCCTTTGTCGTCCACGATGCGGACCTCGACGCCGATGACCGGGATGCCTTGCTTGAGCCGCACGGCAAATTGCTGCTCGGCCGGCCACTTTTCCATGGCGGCCTTGAGCCGCGAGACGGTGCCGATCGGCGAGGTCTCGGTCATGCCCCAGGCGTGCAGGATCTTGAGCCCGAAGTCGCGCTCGTAGTTTTCCACGAGCGTCCGCGACGCGGCCGCGCCGCCCACCAGAAGCGTGTGCACGCTCGAGAGGTCATAGGGCCGCACCGCTTGTTGTTCCTTCAGGTGCTGGTAAAGCAGCGTCCAGATCGTGGGAACGCCCGCGGCCGAGGTGACCCGCTCGGTCTCCATGAGCTCGGCGACCGGCTTGCCGATCATCTGAGGCCCGGGCAGAACTTGCTTGGCCCCCGCCAGCGTGCACGAATAGGGCAGGCCCCAGGCATTCACGTGAAACATCGGCACCACGCAAAGCACCACTTCTTTCTCACTGACGGCGCCGCCGTCGACTATGCAGCCGGCCATCGCGTGCAGGAACGTCGAGCGATGACTGTAAAGCACCCCCTTGGGCTCGCCCGTCGTGCCCGAGGTGTAGCACAGCCCCGCGGCGGTGTGCTCGTCGAGCTGGGGAAACTCGGCCCGCTCGGGCGCGTCGGCCACGATCGCCTCGTAATCGAGCCACGGCTGCGGCAGCGCAGGCGGCTCGGGCCCGCGCTCGTCCATCAGCACGTATTTCTCGACGGTCGAAAGCTCGGGCTGCAAATCGGCAAGAATTCCGCCCAGCGACCGATCGAGGAATACCACTTTGTCCTGCGCGTGATTGAAGATGTAGACAAGCTGCTCGCGCGAGAGCCGGAAGTTGATCGTGTGCAGCACCGCTCCAATCGCCGGCACCGCGAAATAGAGCTCGAGGTGGCGTTGGTGGTTCCACGCGCACGTGGCCACGCGGTCCCCGGGCTGTACGCCCAGCCGAATGAGCGTCACTGGCCAGCCGGTGCACGCGCCGCTCGACCTCGCCGTACGTCGTGCGATAAACGACCCCATCGCCCCCTCGGCTCACGATCTCTTTCTCGGGAAAGAACTGCGCCGCCCGCCGCATGATGTTCGGCACCAAGAGCGGCCAGTCCATCATCAGTCCCTTCATCGATGCTCCTTCCAGTTGATTAGGATCTCGGGGCATCCCTTCCTGTCGTGTCCGTCACTCGCCAGATCATAACCCTTGGCCGGGTGTGTTTTCATCGGGCGAGCGCAGGATCAGCTCGATCGCGCAACCGTGCCAGTGCGCCTGCCAGAACCGGCCCTTCTGGTGACTATCCGCTCGCGGCACCTTCGCCGCGCCGCGCACCCTCGCCGGCGCCGGCAGCGCCCGTTCGCGGCAGCACAAACGCAAACGTCGAACCCGCCCCGGGCGTGCTCGCAACCTCCACGCGGCCGCCGTGCAGCTCCACGAAGCTCTTGACCAGCCACAAGCCCAGCCCGATCCCTCGTTTGCCGAACTGGTAGTCGCCCGACGAATGGCGCAGCGTGTCAAAACCGGTGAAGAACGGCTCGAAGAGGTGCGACATGTCGGCGGGCGCGACCCCCTGCCCTAAGTCGCGCACGCTCACCTTGATCCAATCACGCGCCGGGCCCAGCGCCGCGCTTCCAGGTAAATCGTCCCGCCGTCGGGCGTGAACTTGACCGCATTGGCCAGCAGGTTCAAGAGCACGTCGGTGATCTTGGACGGGTCGACCACGATGGGGCCAAGGTCCGGCTCGACGTCGACCGACACGCTCTGGCGCCGCAGCTCGACGTACGGCGCAATCTCGTCGACCGCGCGGGCGACGAGCGTCTCGAGCTCCACCTCCTCGGTGAAAAGCGACGGGCTGAAGTCGCGGTTGCGCACCAGTTTCAGCATGCGCTCGACCGTGCGGGCCAGCCGGCCGGCGGCGCCGCCGATTCGCTCGACCCATTGCCGCTCCACAGGCCCCGCGCTGCCGGCCTGCGACATCTTCCACAACTCGACCATGCCCATGAGCACGGTCACCGGCGTATTGAGCTCGTGGCTGGCCACCTCGAGAAAAGCCCCCTTCAACTGGTTGGCATCGCAGAGCTTGGCGTTGGTGACCTGCAGCTCCAAGAGCAAGCGCTGCTTGTCGACGATCAGGTCGTGATGCTCGACCGCCTGCCGCACCACGGCCGCGAGCTCCTCGGGATCGGACGGCTTGCCCAGATAGCGAAAGACATGTCCTTGATTGATCGCGTCGATGACCGTCTTGACGTCGGTGTACGCCGTGAAGAGCAACCGTGTCGTCTCGGGGCGAATGACCATCGCCCGGCGCAAGACCTCGACCCCCGGCATGCCCGGCATCTTCTGGTCGGTCAAGATCACGTGGACGATTTCGGCCGACTGAAGATATTCGAGCGCCTCGGCCCCGGTTCGCCGAGTGACGACCCGGTACTCCATGCGCAGCAGGTTCTGGATCGAATCCAGCACGTCCTGCTCGTCGTCGACCACCAGGAGCGTCGGACGGTCGCGCTCTTGTGGTGGTGTTTCCCTCTCGTGAGCTTCGCCCGCTGTCTCTGGCGCCGGCGGATCGACCGGGGGGGCAGTGACGGCCCGCGGCGCATCGCGGCGCCGGAGTTGTGCCCGAAACGAAGGTCGTCGCTGTCGCAGCCGCCATGCCTTCCCACGGGGAACCCTGCTCTTTCAACGTTACCTCGCTTCGGGGCCGCCGCCGGGCGCCGTCAGCTCGGGTGCGCCTTCCTGGGCCAGCAACGGCCGGCCCGCGGCAAACCGCTTGATGAGCGTCACTTCGTTCCCCTTATCGTTGTATCGCATTTCATCGACCATCCCTTGACAGATCAAGAGACCAAACCCGCCGGCGCGCATTCCCAGTTTTTCGCGCACGTCCAGGTGAGTGAACGGGTCGCCGGGTACGGCCGCATGCGGCAATGCCTCGCGATCAAACCCGGGCCCCTGGTCGCAAACCGTGATCTCAAGCCGGTCGTCAAACACGCGATACGTGATGTTCACCAGCCGGTCCGAAGCGTGCAGGTTGCCCCACTCGATTGCATTATGCGCCATTTCCATGACCGCCTGCCGCAATTGAACGACCTGCTCGTTCGCCAGCGGGCTCGACTGGCAAACCGTCATCAAGAAATCGTTCAAGTCCTTGAGCAAGTTGATCTCGCTGTTGAGCTCCACGTGAATTTCACCCTGGAGCGCGCGCTGGCGGACGCTGGCCCGCCATGCCAGGGCCGACGCGATGGCTTCAAAAAGATCATCCACCCCGTACGGCTTGGTGACATACGCGTTGGCGCCCACGCGAAACCCGTGCACCCGATGCTGGACGTCATTCAAGGCCGTCAGCATGACAACCGGAATGGTCATCGTTGCGCGGTCGGTGCGCAAGCGCCTGCAAACGTCGAAGCCATTGATGTCGGGGAGCATCAGGTCCAGGAGCACCACGTCGGGGCTGCGCTCGCGCCAGCCGCAAGGCGGTTTCGCCGTCCTCGGCCATGATCGGCTCGTACTGGCGCATCCGCAGCAGCCTGGCCACCAGTTCGGCCTGCTCGGGATGGTCCTCCACGATCAGAGCTGTTCCCATCGTCCCGTTCCTCGCGCTTTTTTGGGGTGCGCTGTTCCGATCGTAAGCGCTTGCCGTTCTCCTGTCCGCGATCCCTTGGCCTTTCGCGCGGCGCCGGTCCCGCTCCGCGGCCCGCTAACCGACGTGCAGTTCGACGAGATCTCCGTCTTGCAGCTCGTGGTCGCGGCCGACGACCTGCCCCTCAAACAGGCCGCTCCCCCAGATGCGCGCCGACTTCAGCGTTTGCTCAAAATCACGATGAATCTCCCGGGCCAGGTCGAGCACCGTGCTCCCGATCGGAAGCGTGATTGGCTTGGTGCGATCGGCCGCCCGGCCAGGGGCCTTGGTATAAACCCGCATGGCTCCTAACAAATGGTACGTGGCGTCTCGGAGCGTTTCCAGCCCTACGGCGGTCGTTACCGAAACCGCGGACACCGGGAACCTGGGCTCGAACCACTCGCGAACCATTTCCAGACGGTCTCTTGCCCCTTCCGTGTCGAGCTTGGTCGCCGCGAGCAGCGTTTTGAGATGGCGAATCGACTCGTCTAGGGAGTCATGAGGAAGCTCACCCACCAGCTCGGTGTGAGCGGCCGCCATGCGCTCGAGCACCGCTTCGGTCGCGTCGGCCACGTCGTCGCTCGATAAGTCCGCCACCAGAACCGCCGCATCGCCCGCACGAATCACGCTCGGCACCCAGGACGGCACAAATTCGCTGGAGATCGGCGGCAAGTCGACCAGTTGCACCGGCACATCCTGCCACATCATGATTCCCGGTTGGGCAGCGCGGGTCGTGTATGGATAGGCGGCAATCTCGGGCTTGGCGTGCGTCAGCGCCGCTAGGAGCGCGCTCTTCCCGCAATTGGGCGGACCGATCAACATCACCTGGCCCGCCCCCTCGCGCGACACGTGATAACTTGGCCCCGCCTTCTTGCTGCCCGACTTCCCTCGCTCCTGCTCCTCCTTGAGCTGGCTGATCTTCTGCTTCAGGTCGGACTGGAGCTTCTCGGTCCCTTTGTGCTTCGGCAGCAGGCGAAACAACTCCCGAAGTTTTTCCAGCCGCTCTTCCGGCGCACTCGCGCTCTTGTACTCGGCCTCGACCTTGAGGTATTGCGGCGGAAGATTGGCCGGCATCCGGGTGTACCTCCAAGGCGCACCGAAGGAAACCCTTGGCACCGTAGCGACTTCCGCACGAGCATGCAAGAGAGTGGTGTCAAACCGCAACATCGCGCCCGGCAGTCTGTGATGATTGTAGGGAACTCACGGGCATGGAATTTGCGTTAATAACCTCGCACTTTTCCCAGCCGGTCTATAATCAGAATAGAGCCTTTTCACTTGAGGAGCCAGCGCCCATGTACGTCCGCGATTTTCTGCGCAGCCGAGGCGTCTGGTTCGAGACACTGCTCTATCGGCCCGCATCATCGTCGACCAAGCGTGCCGAGAGCGTTCACGTTCCGGGCCGGCGGGTGGCCAAAACGGTGCTGGTCAAGGCCGGCGATCGGTTCGTCCTGGCCGTCTTGCCCTCGACGTCGCGCATCGACTTGACGCGGCTCGGCGAAGCGGTGGGTGCACCGGCCGCGGCGGTTCGGCTTGCGACCGCCGACGAGCTCCTCGAGCTGTTCCCCGATTGCGAGCCGGGAGTCGTGCCGCCGTTCGGGCGGCTCTACGGCATCAAGACCGTGGTCGACGCGGCGCTGGCCGAGTCGGCCGAGATCATCGTGTGCGCCAACACTCGCCACGAAGGAATGCGCATGCTCTTCCACGATTTTCAGAGCCTGGAAGAGCCGGTGCGCGCTTCGTTCACTTCGCAAGCTTCTTGAGCAGCGCCACGGCGTCGTCGCGGTGGGCAAACGCGCCGGGCAGCTTGGTGACCGATTCGAGCAGCTTTTTGGCGTCGTCGCCGTGGCCCTTGGCGTTGATGACGCAGGCCAGATAGTAGGCGATGTCGGGCGTCGTGGCCACACCGGTAGTCGCCGCGCGCAGCTTCTGCTCGGCGGGATCGAGCTGGTTCGAGCGAAAGAGGGACCAGCCGAGCGTCGCTTGCACCTCGGGCGACCGCGGAAACTGCAAGGCGTTCACATCGGCAAGCTCGGCGCCGCGCTTCTTTTTGGCCGCGTCATCCTGCTCGAGCAGCGCCAGCGCCAGCAGATTGGCCACCAGCGAATCAGCCGGCGCGTCGCGATGAAGCGGCTCGAGGATCGCTTCGGCCCCGGCCAGGTCGCGCAAGTGCCAGGCGCATACAGCGCGCTGCTTCTTGTGCTTCCTTCGAGGCTGGGTCGAGCTTCACGGCTTCGTCGATCTCGCGGCTGGCATCCTTGCGCGCCCCTGGTCCAAAAGCCAGTTCGCCGCGCCAGCCGGACCCGAGCGCTCGTGGGCTCGACCTTCTGTGCGTAGTCGAACCATTCTTCGGCTTTCTGCACGTCGCCTTTCCGCGAGAAGAGCAAGGCCATGGAAACCGCCGCCGGCTCGTTGGTGGGCTTGTCCTTGGCGCCCTGCGTGAGCTCCTTGAACGCGTCTTCGGATTTTCCGAGCATGAACAGCGCGCGGCCGAGCCGCTGCCGTAGGCGGCCGTTCTTGGGCTCGAGCGCCAGCCAGTCGTTCAACCGGTCGGCGGTCGTCTTCCAGTCTTCGCGCGCCTCCGCCACCGACGCTTGCCCCGCGGCGCACTCGCGGCGCAGCATGCTCTCCTTGGCGGCAACAAACTTCCCCGCCCGGAACATCCCCTGGCAATGTTCGAAATTGAGCCGGGCATCGCTCACACGCCCCTCGGCCAGCGCGACGGCGCCCATCGTCAAATAAACCTCCGGGTCCTCTGCCGCCAGTAACGCCGCCTGCTCGAGCGCCCGGTGGGCCGCCGTGACCTGATTCACCGCAAACAACATTCGCGCCAGGATCAATTGCGCCACCGGCCACTCCGGGTGCTTGGCCCCTTTTTCCTTGATCAGTGCCAGCGCTTCTTCGACCTTCCCTTCGCGCACCTTGGCGACTGCGCCGTCAAGCTCCTTGTCGGCCGGCGTCGCCGCCGGCGCCGGTTGTTTGGCCGCATCGTCGGCCTGCGAAAATAATCCCCAGCACACTAAAGAAACGCTCGCCACCAGCAAAACCAAGGCGAGCGGCCTGGTCTGGCCTGATCTCATGTCAATCGATCCTGTCGCGAGAGGTATTATCGCACTTGTTGTGTCGTCCCACCCTTAATCTTACGGCATCGTAAGCACAGGTAGAAGATTACGAACAAGATTCAGCAAGGGGACGAAGTTGAAGTGAAGCGGGTGAGGTGAAAGCCGTGGTGGGTGTCACAACGAAGTCGGCGCTCCCGCAGGCGGGATTGTGTTTGCGCTTGGCAAAGCTCTGACGCCCCAGGATGAAAACTTCTTACCTGGTACTTGAGCCCGTGCTTAACCACCACGGCGACGTGTATCTTCCCGCGCAGCGCCTCCATTGTCAAGGGGCTACCCCCGGCGGCGGTGCGGCCGCCGCCTCCGATCCGTCCGATCCGCCCGATCCGTTTGATCAGACAAGGCGGCCGGGGCAGTTGAACCTCGCCCTCCCGACAACATCTCGCTTCGCAGGCATTGGGGAGAGCTCGCCCTCCCACGATGATCGTGCAACCCTGTTTAAGCGGAAGCGACGCGCGTCACATCGAACTGATCGAACGTCTCTGCGAGCAGCACGACCAGGGCGAGCCCTCCTGCCGCCAACGCCAGCCAGGCTGCGGCAAGGGCCGCAAAAATGCTCTGCCCGAGCAGGAAATAGCTAACGGCCGAGATCATGAGCGCGGCGACCACGACGGCGCTGTAGGCGGCCATCCGTACGAAGGGATGAAGCAGCACCCGGCCGATCAGCTCGAACGGCTCCGGAGCCGCGCCCGGTTGTTGACGCATGGGAAACCAGAGCACGAGCAGGTTCTCGATCGCCATCAGGATCACGCTGACCGCCGGCACGAATGCGGCTGCCAGGCAGAGTGCCGGCGGAACGCTCCGTAGCACGATCGCGATCGCCGCCATGGTCAGCCATTGCATGATTGCCGCGATCGCCACCGGCACGAAAAGCTGTCCGGCCACGAGCGCGATCGGCTTGATGGGGAGCGATTTCAAAACGCCAATGTGCCCCATGTCACTCCGGAAATCGAACGAGATCGCCGATGCGATGAGCATCGGCAGCATGATCGCGATGACACCGCAGATCCGTGCACCCACCCAGTTGATTTCGAGGTGTCCGTCGAAGGTCGGCAGAAAGATCAGCTCCGGGCTGACCCGTATCGCCATGACGATGAAGAATATGAGGAATGCGTAGAGATACGCCGCGAAGGCGACCCGCCCGGGGTCGCGAACCAGGTTCATGCCCTGACGCCAGGCGATCGGTCCGGAACCCCGGCATCGCGACCAGAGTGGAAGCGCCCACGGCTCACGGTCGCGGGCTGGGCGCTCAGCTTTGCTTACAGGGGCGACGGCGTTAGCATTGTCGGCCCGCTCTGCGAGCCGGGCGTCGACCACGTGAATGGTCACGAACAAGAGGCCGTTCACGATGAGACAGAACGCTGCCCACCAGACCAGATCGGGCCAGAGCCGCTTGGCCAGAAAGACCTCGAAGAACCAGCGCAAGGGCGCCGTCGCGCCCACCTGCGCACAGAGCGATCGACTTGTAGGTAAGCGTCAATCGGATTGGCCAGCCTGTTGCCGAAGCAAACCCACAAAACCGCCACGACGGCGCCCAGGAACACGACCGAGATCAAAGAGCGGCGCAGCCCCGCCGCCTCGTTGAGCCCCAGCATCGTCCCCAACGAGGCAGCGACGATCGCGAAAAGATGCAGAAAGCCAAGGAGCAGCATGTAGCCGACAAAGGCCGGAATGAGCCCCGACACCGCCGCGATCGACGGCGCAAAGAGCAACGACAGCCAGACCTGGCCGTAAAGCGCGGTTCCGATCTTGTAATTTACGAGCTGGTGCCGACGAAAGGGTCCCGCGACGAGGAAATCCACTTCGGTCGGGCTGAGTCTGAACGGTTTCTCGAACGCCGCCAGCACGCCAATCACGACCAGTAACAACAGGAATGGCAGCACGGCCAACGCGGCCCCGCCTCGGACAACGGACCTTAACCACTCGATCCAGGGAGCACTTTGGCCTGAGCTAAGGCTGTGCCGAAGGGCTGTCAGCCATCCTAGCGCAAAGACCAGCAAGATTGCAAAAATCCAGAGCTTAGCCAGCAAGGCGATGAGGGACCCTCGCCCGCTCTTCCAGAAGAAACGCCAGCCGGCGACGTCGCGAAGCCAGATGAGCAGAACGAGGGCACGGCTCAACCGTTGCCTCCCCCGGCTCCATCGACGGTCCCCGCATGTTCGCGCGCGGCCGTCAGGCGGAAGAAGACGTCTTCCAAGGTTTCCTCACGCGATTCTTCGAGCAATTGCCGTCGCAGCTCCGCGACCTTGCCGATCCCCAGGGGACGGCCGCGGTCCATGATCAGCACGCTCGTACACAGACCCTCGACCACGTTCCAGCAGGTGCGAGCTGACAATGAATGCTGCTCCGGCCCCGGCTTGCTCGAGGATCGACTCTTTCATCGTGCGAATCGCGTGCGGGTCGAGCCCGGTCAGCGGCTCGTCGAGCAGCACCGCGCGAGGCCGATGAAGGTAGCCGCAGCAAATCGCGACCTTCTGGCGCATTCCGCGCGAGAGCTCACCTGCCAGCGCGTGACGCTTGTAACTGAGCTCGAACAATTCCAACAGCGATAGGGCACGCTCTTTCCAATTGCGCACTCCGTACGCCGAGGCTACGAACCGGAGATGCTCCCACACCGTGAGCTGATCGAAGAGCTTCGGCTCGTCGGGAATATACGCCGTCGCTTGCTTCGCGGCGACCGCGTCGCGCTCGACGTCATGACCGTCGACGAAGAGTCGCCCGCGAGTCGGCTTCAAGATTCCCGCCAGCGGCGCAGGGTTGTCGTCTTGCCGGCCCCATTCGGACCGACCAATCCCAGAACCTCACCCGGCTCGACCCGGAACGCAAGCCCGCGCACCGCGACGAACGTTCCGTAACTCTTGTGAAAGCCGTCAACCACGATCGACACGCTGATCGCCTCCCAACGCACGAGCAAGCCGCATCATACGACATCTGTCGTACACCACCTATTAGACACTCGTTGGCGCGTACGTGCAAGGTCTTGATGCGCGCGGTCAGGTTTTCAGTCGTGCCGGCCGATCTGCCGAAGGCTGACGTGAAAGCCCCTGTGGCGGCAACAACCGACAAGCAAATCCTTATGAAGGCGCTGGCACAAATTGCGACAACAGCAGCGTGTAAGTCGCCTGATAATAGATGGCCGGCTCGGTGATTTCCCAGGATGCCTCGTTGGCCTGGCGCTGGGCGTTCCAGGCGGTGTTCCAGTCTCGATACGCCTTCATGGGCGGCTCGCCGTGGGGCGGGCTGATCCAGTCCACGGAGAAGAACTTGTTCGGGCCGC
The DNA here is from genome assembly GCA_963830625.1 of uncultured Isosphaeraceae bacterium. Classification (GTDB taxonomy): domain Bacteria; phylum Planctomycetota; class Planctomycetia; order Isosphaerales; family Isosphaeraceae; genus CAWHMZ01. The sequence goes on from CAWHMZ010000028.1 coordinate 35,977, forward strand.
CCTCCAGGTAGCCCGGCGCGGGACCGTAGCGGCTGGCTCGCCGTCGTAGAGCGGCGAGCCGTCGCGAAACCACGCGTGGAAGAGCTCGGTCGGACAGCGGTCGGCACCCGCGTGGCCCATGTTGCGTGAGGAAGCAGAGCGACAGCGGGTTGCGCCCGTGAATGAAGTGCAGGTAGCCCGCCATGATTTCGCGGTACGACTCGTGATGGGCCCGGTTCACGTCCAGCGCGATCGCCATCAAGAGCACCCGGCCCCACCGGCCTTTGGACTGATTGCTCCCCCAGCAATAGTGCCCCTCGTAATGATACGCCAGGTAAGGGTCGTCCGGGCCGCCCGAGGCCGCGCGGATCGCCTCCGCAGTGTGGGACAGGGCCTCCTGGAACGGCTTGACGACCGGCCGGGCTTGCGCCTTGCGTCGTCGCGTAGATGAACAGGCCCTGTGTCAGCGCGATGTGGTTGAGCGGATCGATCTGTTTGCAATCCTTCGAAGGGATGCATGCCGTTGTCGGCAGTCGCGGCGACGTCGGGCGCCCAGCGGTCGACGTAGGTCTTGAAGCGCCGGTCGCCCAGCGTCTTGAACAGCTCGGCGGCAGCATAGATGCGCGAGCGGCGATCGGCGTTGGCGATTGCTGCCGGCCGGCGTCGCGGCCAGGGTTTTGTCGCCGTCGGAGCCGTCGGTGGGCTCATCTCCGGGTGTGCCTCCAGGTACGCCCAGGCCCGTGCGCGGCCTCGCGCAGCCGCGTCGGAATAACCCGGAAAACCCGGTCGAAATCCTTGTAGACGCGGGCCGCATGCGCGAAGCTGGCGGCGGCCGTGGCGGTCGCCCAGGTGGTCTTGGCGGTGTAGAAACGCGGCTGTGTGTCTGAACTGGGTGGGTCGGGGCCGTTGTCGAAGCTGCGGCCCGCAACGCGGTTGAAGACGCCGCCATCGCTGTCCTGCATCTTCAGCAGCCAGTCGAGCTCCCACTTGACTTCGTCGAGCAGGTCCGGCACTCCGTTACCGCTCTCGGGGATGTTGGTGTCGTCGCCGAAGACTCGCGGGTTCAGCTCGTAGGCCCAGAGCAGGTCGAAGAGAGTCGTTTCCAGGTAGGGCACGTACTTGTTGAGATCGCCCGCATCGAACCAGCCGCCCAGGACGTCGCGCGGCCGGCCCAGCGCCTTGCCGCCCTGGCGAGTACCGGGCCGCGTGGTCCTGGTCGCTGCCCGAGGTGCCCGCCCGGGTGATGCCAGTCTCCGCCGTATCGCGCCGGAATCGGCGTGCCGCTTCGCTGATAGTAGAACGTCCGCACCGAGTCGCGTAGCACCGGCCGGTACACGTCGTCGGCGATCCGGAACGAGAACGAGCGGACGTTCCTGACCGGGTTGCGCAGGTAATAGGTTCCCGGCGTGCGCAATCCGCTAAAATCGGCATGCCAGACGCGATCACCGGCCAGATCGCTGACCTTGCCGTTATTCCAGGGCTTCGGCTGCTCCGCGGTAGACCACGCGCCGTCGGCCGTCGCGTCTCACCTCGAAGCGTGGACCTGGGCGGTAGCGACTTGCCGGCGTTCTGGCCCCGCACCGGGTCGGCGAGGATCGCAACCTTCCACGCTCCGGGCCGCCACCCGAACTGGTCGATCGTGATTTGCGGAGACACCACGTCATCGGCCGCAACACGATCGGGCACGATTACGGCCGCCACCGCGGCAGCCAGCCACCATAGCAACAATATGACCTGTCTAAAGCGGCGCCGGGGCGCCGCTGACTCATCGCGAACACAACAACCTCCCTCCTGGCGTACGCGAATGCCCAGTTGGATCTGCCTCGCTTCACTACCCAGCATTATCTCGGCCTGGGGCCCAATTCGATAGTGCGTCGGCGGCGCTCGAAAAGACCTCGCGCCAGTCGTCCAGTCGGCTCTGTCGGAAGAGGCGCAGCGTCGGATACCACGGGCTATCGTCGCGGCCGATCATCCAGCGCCAGTCGCTGCGGGCTGAGATCATTCCCCAGACCGGCCGGCCCAGCGCGCCCGCAAGGTGCAGGACCGACGTGTCGACGCTGATCGTCAAATCCAACTGCTCGATGACGGCGGCCGTATCAGCGAAATCGCCCTGCCGCTCGCTGAGGTCGGTCACGATGCCCGGCCGAATGGCCGGTTCTCGCGCTTCAGCGGCGCGCGGACCGGCCTGCAGGCTGTAGAACGCCACATCGGTGAGCTCGAAGAGCGGAGCGAAGTCGCGCAAACTGCACGAGCGGTGGCGATCGTTGATATGCGTCGGGCTGCCGGCCCAGACGAGCCCGACTTTGAGCCGCGGGTTAGGGACAGGCGATGGTCCAAGGTCCACCGACCGGGGTTCCGGCTGCAAATACGGAACCCGGGACGGCACGGTTTCGAGCGTCGTGCCCAGCACGTGCGGCAGGCTCATGAGCGGAATGTAGGCGTGCAACTCGGAGTTCCGGAATGTTCCCGGCCCGCGGATTTCGGCCACTCCGGGGATCGATCGGAAGAGCGGGAAAAGGTTCTCAGTGCAGGCGAACAGGAGCCGATCACAGCGCTCGGCCGCCATGGGGAGGAAGCGCGCGAATTGGATCGCATCGCCCGCCCCCTGTTCGCTGTGGACCAGCAGGGTTCCGCGCAGGCGACTGCCGTCCCAGCGGGGATGCGGGGCCTTGAGCGGGGTGAACCGGCTGGTCTGCCATCGCCACTCGCATCTGGCGAAGCCCTCCATATATTGCCCGAGGCGAAGCAGGAGCATTCCCAGGTTGAACTGCGCGTCGGGGAACGCCTCCTTGAGCGCGATCGCCTTGCGATAATGCGTCTCGGCCGCAGCGAGTAGTCCCAGGCGTTCCTCCAGCACCGCCAGGTTATTGTACGCGCCGGCCATCCGGCCATCGCGAGCGATGACCTCGATGAACTCGACCCACGCACGCTCCGACAATTCGAGGTCTCGGTAGACGACGCCGAGGTTGTAACGGGCCTGTATCGAATCGGGTGCGAGCGCCAGCGCGTGCTCGAAGTGTCCCCGAGCCGTTTCGAGCTCGCCCCGCTCGTAGCATTCGCTTCCCGCTTTGAGATGTTCCGCAAATGCGTCCAAGGTCTGATCCCGTACCGCGTTGAACGGGGCAAGGAGGCGTCCGGACGCTGGCGCGCCGCGACGAATGGGACCTTCGTTATTACTGCAAGCAAATCGCCGTCGAGCAATTGGGATGTCCGCTTTGTCGCTCGCCTGTCTTTCAGTAGTCAATCCTGGATGTCTTAACCGCGAGCTTCCTCCTTGTACTTGATGCCGTCATCTGGGCCGCCTACTTGAAAGACAGCCCTGTCTGTGGTGCTGACGGCGCGTCACGATCCCGGCAAAAGGTGCACAAACAACAAACAAAAGGGGGACATTCCTCATTTTATCGGAAGACTGAGCAGTTTGAGATAGATCAAAGACCCCATTCTACCTAACTACCGTGAGGACCACTGCTCGAAATCCGACCATAACCGAAACCAGCCATAAAGGGGGACATTGCTATTTCTCACGGATGATTGAGGAATCTGGGTTATTCCAAAACACCCATTTTATCTCGTGACTGCGAGGCGCACACATCGGAAACCGTCGCGCCTCATATCGGCTTAGCTTAACTCATCGTCCGCGCTCGCGCGATGGCGGTTGACCGGTGGCGGTGCACACGACCCCGATACAACCAGCCAACTTCAGGACCGCGATCCTCACCGACGCGCCAAGAGACATGCGACTTTACCCACGGTTTGCGTCCTCGATACCGTCAAGGATGCCAAGCTCATAATTTTACCCAGACTGTGTAGAGGATGGCTAATATTAGTGATGTCCCCCTTTTTCAGTTTCCGGGCTCCGCCTGTCGCAGGCGGCGTCACTTTTGTGATGGTGGGCCCGACTTCGCGCCGGTCTGTGCGACGATCCAGTCTCCTATGGTTTTCAGGGCTTCTGGAGCAATCGTCGTCTCGATCGCACCGTACTCGCTCGGCGAACCGGTTTTGCAGGGCTGGAACAGGTGATTGAGGCCCGGCAGTTCGACCGTCTTGACGTTCAGGTTGCCGCCCGCCTTGAGAGCTTTGTCGATCTCCGCGAGGTTTTCCTTCGCCGGGACTTGCAGGTCTTTCTCCCCGTTGATCGCCAGCACGGGGCACCGCGACCATTCGCAAGCGTCGAGCGCGGGTCGAAGGAGAGAAACGAGCGGAACCAGGCGTTGTTGAACCGCGTTGACCGCGGCTTCGGAGAGTGCTCCGCCGGCATCGCCGACGGCTTTCTTTTCCGACTCCGGCATGGCGGCGAGGATTTCTTTCAAGGCTGCAGCGAGCTTCGACTGGGCGGCCTTCTCGTCTTTCTCCCGAGCGATGATGTCGATCAGCCGCTTCTGGGTCTCGCGCTGGAGTTTCATCAGCGGATTCCGAGGCCCCGCTGGCCTTGAGAATGAGCTGGCCTTGCGCCTCGAGAATCTGGGCGCCGGGCAAGCCGGTGCCGGCCATGAGCACGATGAACGCCACGTCTTTCGACCGCGCGGCCGCGATCGGCGCGATGATCCCACCCTCGCTATGGCCGATCAGGCCGATCTTCTGCGCGTCGATTTCCTTTCGTTCCTTCAGGAAGTCGAGGCCCGCCAGCACGTCGCCGGCGAAGTCTTCACTCGTCGAGGTCTTGGTCGAGCCGGTCGAACCGCCGACTCCGCGGTCGTCGACTCGGAGGACCGCAATACCGCGCCGGGTGAGGTAATCGGCCAGTACGAGGAACGGCTTGTGGCCCAGAAGGCTTTCGTCGCGATCTTGGGCTCCCGAGCCGGTGATCAGGATCACGGCGGGAAAAGGACCTGCATCCGGACGGTAGGGTCAGCGTGCCCGCCAGATGCACTCCGCCCGCCTTGTTCTCGTAGGTGACGTCTTCCACGCGATAGGGGAACGGCGGCTTCGGCATTTGAGGACGGGCTGACTGGCTGATCTTGTCGGTCTTGGTGAGCGTGAGCGGCAACTTGACGCCGCCCTGGCTAAACTCACCTTCGAAGGCGGTCCCTTTCTCGTTTTTCTTACCGGAGAACTTCGCCCCGATCGCCTTGCTTTCGAAGGTCAGCTCGTTGTCCTTGAGGTTGATCGAGCTGATGGCGATGTCGTTCGCGCCCTGGTCAGGGCTGGCAAGCGTCGCCTTGAAGGCGCCATCCTTCCCCTTCTCGACCTTCAGGACCAGCCGGAGCTCGATGCCGGCACTTGACCTTCAACTTCCCCTCCCAGATACCTTCCAGCTCTTTGGGAACCGCCATGACGACGACCTTGGACGGGTCGAACCGCTTCAAGGCAAGCGGGAACGTCTTGCCGCCCTGAGCCCATTCTCCGACGATCTCCGTCCCTTTTTCATTCAGTTTTCCCTTGTAGGTTGCTCCCGCGTTCGTGGCGGAGAAGCTGAGGACGCGGTCCTCGAGCGCGATCGAGTCGAGCGGCAGGTCTTTCTGGCCCTGGTCGGGACTGCCCCATTTGCCCGTCAACGATCCATCCTTCCCTTTCGTCACATCGAGTGTGATCCGCAACTGGATCTGGGGCGTCACGGCCAGCTCCCCTTCCCAGCTCCCTTCCACTCCTTTGTCCGCGGAGGCTTTGTCGTCGGCCCGTGCTATCACAGCGGGCGCCAAACCGATCGTCATCAGCGTTGCCAACAGTGTGAGAAACTTCATCTCGCGAAACCCCGGCCCTGGCCGGCTCCTATGGAATTGATGCTAAAGTCGTTTAGTTAGACAATCGTCTAATTGCTGGACGCTGTCACTACCGTCAAGCGTCGCAATTCTGCAATGCCGACGGTTGGACTTGGCGTGCCAGAATGAAGTTCGTCGCCGGTGCCCGATTATTGATTTGTCGGCCGCTGTGTGGCGGGTCGTTGCGAACGCACGCTTCGCGCGGGCATTTCGAGATGCGGTAAACGCGGGTCACGGTCTTCCCGATGCCGTCGCGGCGTCCTTGGCCGCAAGTTGAGCGTTGTGCTTTTTGGTCAAGTCCAGGATCTGCAGTTTGAACTCCACAGCCTGTGCTATAAGTTGCGCATCGTGACGGCGGGCTTCCTCAGCAAGCTGAGCATTGAATTGCGCGGTCATGGCCTGAAGTTGGGCGTTGTGTCGGGCGGTCAGTAATAAGAGCGCGATCGTGAGCGCGACCACCGCGACAAAAAGACAAAGCGTCGACAGTCGGAATCGAAGTTTCATGGGCAGTTTCCTCGCGGCGGTCACCGCCTTGGCGGCCAAGACGCTACTTCATGACGCGCGTTGGTGAGATTATGCCCCACCGCCGGCATTCCCGGTATCCGAAGAGAGAGAGGGGACGGCCGCGCGACGTGCCTGGGCCGACATCCAGTTGCGGCGGGCGAAAGGCGCCCGCGCCCGGAGCACGGTGCCGGGTCATCGGCAAAAACCAATGTCCGAGGTGAGATGTCGAGCCGCTATGCTTTTCGGCGGGGGCCGGCTAAGATGCATCCGAGCCGTACCTGCGGGCATGCCTGCCGGGACTCGGGCTCTCGGCGCGAAGCCGCCCGGGTCCGGTTCAAGGATGCCGCCGGGCGGCGACGGCAGACGGATCGATGAACGACGTGACGCGTATCCTTGCCGCCGTCGAGCAGGGCGCCACCGGGCCGGCGGAGCAACTCCTGCCCCTGGTCTACGACGAGCTGCGCAAGCTCGCCGCCGCGCGGCTGGCCAACGAATCCCCCGGGCAGACGCTCGACGCCACGGCCCTGGTACACGAGGCCTACATGCGGCTCGTCGGCCCGACCACCGATCGCGCGTTCGCCAACCGCAAGCACTTCTTCGTGGCGGCTTCCGAAGCGATGCGGCGGATACTGGTTGAGAATGCCCGTCGGAAGCACCGCGCCAAACGCGGCGGCAAGCTGCACCGTGTGGAGCTGGAGGGCGACGCCCTGGAGGCCCCCCGCGCGACGAGCGCATGCTCGCCCTCGATGAGGCCCTCGAGCGCTTTGCCGCGATCGAACCGGCCAAGGCGGAGCTGCTCAAGCTCCATTCGTTCGGCGGCCTCAGCCTCGCCGCGGCGGCGGAGCTCGTGGGCATCTCGCCGACGACAGCCGACCGCTGGTGGGCCTATGCGCGGGCCTGGCTCCGCGCGGAGATCTCGGCAGAAAAAGAGCCGTAAGCGTGGTGCTTTCGGCCAGCGGATGGCGCATTGACTGTTGAGACGGCCGCCGGTGCGCCGGTGCGCGGGGGGTCCAGACCATGACCGAAGCCTCGATCTTCATGGCCGCCCTCGACAAGCCGACCGACGCCGAGCGCGCCGCTTTCCTCGCCGAGGCCTGCGCCGGCGACGAGCGGCTGCGGCGCCGCGTTGAAGGCCTGTTGCGGGCCCATGCCGAGCCGGACGACATCCTCGATCCGGCCACCGATCGTCGCGACGCGCCGTGGTCGACGATCCACCCAGTCGCCGACAGCGATCCGGCCGGCGCGATCGTTACCGGCCGTTATAAGCTCCTCGAGCCGATCGGCGAAGGCGGCATGGGCACGGTCTGGATGGCCGAGCAGCGCAACCCCGTCAAGCGCCTGGTCGCCCTCAAGCTGATCAAGCCCGGGATGGACTCCAAGGCCGTCCTGGCCAGGTTCGAGGCCGAGCGCCAGGCACTGGCGTTGATGGACCACCCCAACATCGCCAGGATCTTCGACGGCGGCACGACCCAGGACGAGCCGGGCGGAGTCGGCCGCGGCCGCCCTTATTTCGTCATGGAGCTCGTGAAGGGCCGGCCGCTGACTGAATACTGCGACGCACGCCGGCTGAGCATCAAAGCCCGGCTCGAGCTCTTCGTGCGGATCTGCTCTGCCGTCCAGCACGCGCATCAAAAAGGGATCATTCACCGCGACTTGAAGCCCAGCAACCTGCTGGTCACTGAACACGACGGCGAGCCGGTGCCCAAGGTCATTGACTTCGGCCTGGCCAAGGCATTGAACACGGCCGCCGCGCTGACCGATCGAACTCTTTACACGGCTTTCGGTACGGTCGTGGGCAGCCCACTCTACATGGCACCCGAGCAGGTTAGCGTCAACGCGCTCGACGTCGACACCCGAAGCGACATCTACGCGCTGGGAGTCGTTCTCTACGAGGTGCTCACGGGTTCGACGCCACTGGAGAAGGAGCGGATCAGGCAGTCGCCCTGGGAGGAGGTTCGGCGCGTAATCCAGGAAGAAGAACCACCGCGGCCGAGCATCCGGCTCTCGTCGAGTCATGCCCTACCAAGCTTGGCGGCGACGAGGCAGACCGAGCCACTGAGACTTGCCCGGCTGGTCCGAGGCGACCTCGACTGGATCGTCATGAAATGCCTGGAAAAGGATCGAGCCCGCCGCTACGAGACGGCGAGCGCACTGGCGCACGACATCGAGCACTACGTGCACGACGAGCCGGTGGAGGCGTCGCCGCCGTCGCGACGGTATCGCCTGCGGAAATTTGCCGCGCAAGCACCGGAGACTGCTCGCCTCGGCCGCGGCATTTGTTTTGCTTGTGGTGGCAGGAGCCGGCGTGACCACCTGGCAAGCGATGAGGGCTCGCCGGGCCGAGCGCGCGGCGATCACGGCGCGGGATGACGCGGCCGAGCAGCTCCAGCAGGCGAAACGGTCGGAGGCGCGGGCGAACGCCGTGCTCAAGTTTTTCGAGAGCAAGGTGCTTTCGGCCGCCCGGCCCAAGGATCAGGAGGGGGGAATCAGCCGCGACGCGACGGTCCGCGAGGCACTCGATCGCGCCGAGCCCGAGATCGCCACGTCGTTCGCCGGCGAGCCCCTCGTGGAGGCGTCGATCCGAAACACCCTCGGGGTGAGCTACTGGTACTTGGGCGACGACAAGAAGGCACTCGAGCAGCAAAAGCGCACGCTGGCGCTCCGCCGGCAAGAGCTTGGTCCCGACCACCCGGAGACCGTCGGGGTGATGAACGACCTCGCCATCATCTACGACCGCATCGGAAGGACCGCTGAGGCCCTGAAACTGATGGAGGAGGTGGTTGCCGTGAAGCGACGGACCCTCGGGCCTTTACACCAGTCCACGCTCAAGTCGGTAAACAACCTGGCGCTTGCACTTGCCGTGCAAGGCCAGCTCGAAACGCGGTCACGCTCCTTGAGGAACTCCTGGAAAGCCAGCGCAAGATCGAGGGTCCCGAGTCAATCTTCACGCTGCGATCGGAGTACAACCTGGCGATCATGCGCCGGTACCTGGGGCGGTGGGATCTGGCTCGGCCTCTATTCGACGACTCACTCGAGATCCTCAGGCGCGTCCACGGCTCCGATCACCAGGACACACTCCGCGTGATCGCCAGCTTGGGCGAGCTCTTGCTCGACCAGCGCCGGCCGGCCGAAGCCCGTGCGCTCTTCGAGGAGGCCCTCACCGGACAGAAGCGCGTCCTCGGCCCCGAGCGGGACGAGACGGCCGTGACCATGATCGACCTCGCCGACACCGCACGCCTCCAGGGTCGGATCGACAAGGCGCGAAAGCTGGCCCTCGAGGCCGACGCAATCAACCGGCGCATCTTTGGGCCCGAGCACTCGCAGACGCTCTACGGGCTCACCGTTCTCGCGAGCATCGCTCGCGACCAGGGCCGCTTCGACGACGCCCGCAAGCGATACGAGGAATCCCTCGCCGCACTCAAGCGCCCCTCCCCGCGCGGGTCATCGAACTTCAGAGGTGCATGGCCGATTACGCCTGGATGCTCGCTACGGCACTTGACAAGGGCTACCGCGACCCACGCCGCGCGATCGAGCTGGCGAACGATGTGATTCAAAACTCGGCCAAGGTCCGCGACGTCTGGACGACCCTGGGTGCGGCGCTTACCGCGCCGCGCCTGGAACGATGCGATTGCCGCACTCGAGAAATCCGAGAGCGTTGTCCCCGGCGTATTCACGGCCGCCAACGGCTTCTTCCTCGCGATGGCTTATTGGCAACGCGGGAGAGGAGCAGGCGCAAGTGGTACGCGAAAGGCACGCAAGCGATGGAGACAGCCATTCAACCGACCAGGCGAGAACTCGAAGTCTTGCGCAAAGAGGCATCCGGCCTACTGGGCCTTTCGGGGGGGCCGGAGTCGTCCTCGAAGGATAACGACTGATGCTCAACCGGGCGTGATCGCGTCGCCCGATGGGAGCGGCATCGGCAACAAGCTGGGGCCGGACGTCCGCGAGCCGCGCAACTGGCCGCGGCGGCTGCGCGCGCCGAGTCCGGCGGAGATCCCGGAAGAAAAAGAGGTCATCGCGCGGTGCTTTTCGCCGGCGAAGGGCGCATTGATTTGCGGGACGAGCGAGTGTGCGGGGCCGCGAGGGCGCCGAGGTCATCAGCGAGGCCACCATGCTCATCGCCTCGGACAAGTGGCTGAGGCAAAAGCGCCGGATGAAGCACTGTGGCAGAGCAAGTTCCCAGATCCACCTGCAAGGCCTGGCCCTTGTTGGAGCCCGGGCCATTCACGGTTGACCCTCAACTTCAAGGAGCATCCGATGTTTGCTTTCAAAAAGCGGCGACCCAAGAGCAGGCACTTGACGGCGCGGCTGCGTCCGCGCTCGAAGCACTCGAAGGACGCGTGGTTCTTTCTACGCTGAAGGTCAACACATTCTTGGACACGGTGGCGGTGAATCCGACGGTCAGCCCGAAGGATTCCTCGGGACACATCTCGTTGCGGTCGGCCATCCAGTTTGCCGACGCCAATCCCAGGTCATCCGACACGATCGTTTTGCAGTCGGGTACGTACACGCTGACGATACCCCCACCGGTGACGACGGGCCGCAAGACGGCGATCTCGACATTCTGGTGGACAACAAACTCACGATCAAAGGCAGCACGAAAGGCGGCCAGACGATCATTAATGGCAACAACCTGGACCGGGTGTTCCTCACCTTGAGCGGCAAAGTGTCCATGTCGAATCTTGTGATCGAGCATGGTTCGGTGCACGGCCAAGGCATCGCGCAAGGAGGCGGACTATGGAATGACGGCGCGCCCCGACACGCTTACCTCTGTGCAGTTCTTGGACGATTTCGCGGTCGGCCAGAATGGGGCCGCTCGGCCCCGTTGGCACAACGGACGGGGGTGTGGGCACGGGCGGCCAGCCCGGCGGCGCGGGAGGCCTCGCCGAGGGTGGGGCGATTTGCAATTTTGGCGATGGCTCGTCGCTGACGCTCACGAAGTGCTCTCTGGCCGGCAACGAGGCGATCGGCGGCGACGGTGGCCCTGGCGGCGCGGGCCGCGCCGGCAGCGGTGGTACTTTCGACAAGGTTGGCCTTGCCGGCGACGGAGGCGCAGGTGCGCACGGCGGTGCCGCGGGCGCAGGCGAAGGGGGCGGCATCTTCAACGGGTCGAATGCGACTCATCCTTTCCGGAGATACGTTCTCCAAGAACGAAGCGTTTGGCGGAAGCGGCGGAATCGGTGGAGCAGGAGGCAACGGACGCAGCAGGTCAGGCGGCAACGGCACCACCGGCAGCGGTTCCGGCGGCAATGGCGGCAGTGCGGAAGGTGGGCCAGGCGGCGCTGGCGGCAGAGGTGGCCTGGCCGCTGGGGGCGGGATCTACAACGGTGGCGGCCAGATCACGCTCGTGGGCTCGACGACCACCTTCACCTCGAACGAGGCAGGCGGTGGGAGTGGCGGCCCCGGCGGAGCCGGCGGCAACGGCATCGGTGGC
>CAWHMZ010000029.1:0-275427 GCA_963830625.1 uncultured Isosphaeraceae bacterium
GCACCCGGCGGCGCAAGGTCGGCGAACGTCTTGTCGAGGAACTCGGCCGCCAACGTCTCGGGCCGCGGCCGGACGGCGCGGACGATCCCGTGCTCGTCGATCGCGACGACGATCGGGACTGCAGGCGCCTCCAGTAGGTTGATCGGGTCGTGGAGAATCGGCCAGTCGAAACGCTTCCACTGGGCAAACAGCCGGCAGCGGTCGGCGTGCTGCTCCTGGGTGACGCCCAGCAGGACCAGGCGCCCCTGCTTGACCCACTCGCGGGTCGCTTCGTGCCAAACTGGCACGTGCTGCCGGCAGCCCACTCACCAGGAGGAGAACTGGATGAGCAGCACCTTCTTGCCGCGGAAATTCGACAGGGAGACGGGTGTGCGATCGCCGATCGTCGGCAGAGTGAAGTCGGGGTGCCTCTCCCCGACCTTCGGCGCGTAGGACGCGGCCGATGCACACAAGGTCGAGCCAAGCGATATCCCACAGGCCGCGAGGGTGAGGGCCAAGTTTCGCATCGTCCGTCTCCTCATCATTCGGGGGGCAAGGGGTCATTTGACGGCCTTCGCCGCCTTGATCAGTGCTTCCGTCGTGTGCCGCTCGCGATATCCTTCGAGGAAGAGCTTCGCGCGGATCACGCCCTCCCGATCGAGGATGAACGTACCCGGATTGGGCACGCCCTGCGCCTTACCTCGGGCGGACTCGTTGCGGATGTGGTAGGCCTCAATCGTCTTGCTCTCGGGATCGGAGAGCAAAGGGAAGGTGATCTTCATGCGGTCGGCGCAAGTCTTCAGTACCTTCGGTTCGTCATAGCTGATGCCGACGAGCTGGACCCCTGCGTCTTCGATCGACTTGAGGTCGTGTTGCAACTGGACCAGTTGCCTGCGGCAGAACGGTCACCAATCGGCCGAGCGGTAGAATACCAGCGCGACCTTGCCCTTCTTGAGCAGCTCGTCGAGCGAGCGATCCGCGCCTTGCTGATCCTTGAGGGTGAATTTCGGCGCCTTTTCGCCGACCTTCAGGCCGGTCTGCTCATCAGGCGCGGACTTCGCCTTGCCCTGAGAGAAGACTTCCGGTGCGGCAAGCAGCACAAGCGCCGCCGCGAGCGCCATCGATCGGATCGGGGTTAGCATCCAGACTCCTTGCAAAAAAGTGGACCGTGCCCTCCGGACGCCCCGGCGACGAGGCGGTAGATGGGCCTGATGATGATATTTCACGCGCCGCCCGGTCAAGAGGTACTCCAGGTTACAAGGCCAGTGAATGGGATCACTCGCGCACCGCAGGCAAGCTCACGGCGCTCGAGCAAGAGCGAGTGGACGAGCTTGCGAACCGTCTGCTCGCCCTTTGCGCCGTTGTAGTTCAACTCGCCCTCCCAGCCGTAGCGCACGCGACCTCGCCGGTCGACAACGTAAACCGTCGGCCAGTAGCGGTTGTTCCATGCCTTCCAGTTCGAGCCGTCGTTGTCGACGGCGATCGGAAACTTGAGCCCGTGCTTGGCCGCCTGCGCCATGATCCGTTCGACACTGCGCTCGCCGGGAGTCTCGGGCGTATGGACGCCGACAATCACGACGTCCTTGCCCGCGTAGCGCTCTTGCCACGCTTTGTAATGAGGGTAATTGTTCATGCAGTTAGAACATCCGTTGGTCCAGAAATGGACCAGTACGACCTTGCCGCGGAGCTTGGCCATGGAGAGCGGGTCGGAGTTGATCCACTGCGTGACGCCCCGAAACTCGGGAGCCCGGGCCGTCTCGCCCGGCTTGAGGAACTGCACCGGGCCGCCGCGGCAAACGCCACCGCGATCCATACAGACAGGCCAAGCACCGCGAGTCGGCGTGAAACGAATAATCTCGACATTGAAGTCGGCCCTCAAGGCTTCTTGTCTAATCCGCTGCTGCGATCACCGACGAATCGCCGCGGCACGTACACCGGCTGGCGCTCGGTTTCGGTGGTAAACCTGGTGCCCGTAACCGTCCCAACCGGGGACCAAGGTCACCGTGTCTGAGACCGACTGAAACAACGTGGTCGTGAGGGGCCTTAGCCCGATGCTCTGTGCATAGCCGGGGAACGGGAAGCCGACGAAGTTGCCCGAGCCCGCGTAACCTCCCGCACCGAACGAGCCGTAGCCGTAAAGCGCGGTTCCAGGGCCAGCCCCGTAACCCAGGCCGTACGGGCTGACCTGGGGATAACTCGCCCACTGCGCCTCAGCGCTACCGGGTGTGGCCAGCACCAGGGCGAAGACCAAAACGGAAACCACTGTGCTCGACTGTCGCGATGTCATGGCTGTTACTCCTCGAAGTGGTGATGTCGCCGCAGCGATCGGCGTTGCCGTCGTGCGCGACGTTCTGTCGGTTCTTGTTAGAGATCACTTGAACCAAGTTTGTTCTGATCATTTGATCTTCGCACTCGAACACCTGGAAAGACCGCCCGACAGGCCGCCGAGTGCTCTGACGATGGCCCGTTCCAAGGCATCGCCGCTTTGCTCCACGGCGAGGATCCTGCCGTCACGGCTGACGAGGAAGTTCGCCGGGACCTCCTCCACGCCATCGCCCGTGGTGACGTTCCACTTGCTCTGGGAGTCGAGCGGATAGATCCAGGTCACGCCGTGACTGACCAGGAACTGGCGAGGTGTCGGCAGCGCCGTTGTGCCATCCTTGACGTCCGAATGCCTCGCATCGAGGTTAACGCCCAGGATCACGAAGCCCTGGCGGTGGTACTTCTGGGCCAAGGCATTCAGAGCGGCGCTCGAGGCGACACAATGAGAGCACCATGACTCCCGGAAATCGACCAAAACGACCTTCCCTTTGAGATCGGCGAGGGACACCTGGCGGCCATCGACACTGGTGCCGGAGATCGCCGGCGCGGGCTTGTCGAGCATGTCGAGCCGGGCCATCCTGGCCTCGAAGTGGCCCTTCAGTCCGGCCGGGGTGTCGTCCTCACAGGCCAGCTCGCACAACCTGCGGGCGACGTCGTAGCGGCCGCTGCGAACGAGGCGCTCGAAGTAGGCATCTCCCACGGCAACTGCTGTCGCGGCGTCCGACTTCGCGGCAGGCTGCGGCCCGCAACCCGGTCTCTTCATGAGTGCCGTCAGGTCGGCGAGCGACTGTTCGAACTCCCCCCTCTCGGCGTGGGCGAACACCTCTACCGATGTGGCCAGGGTGCGGAGGTCCTGTACCGTGGCGATCGACGCCGAGCAGGTCCGGGCCGCCGGCTCTGCTTCTCCCAAGGGGATCGACGCCAAGCAGCTTTGGGCCGCCGGCTGGGCGTCCACGCAGAGGTCTCGCGCGATCGCCAGGTTGAATAGCCGCCGGTAGGCGTCGTTCGCCTCCGGACCGCTCGACTTGTCCGCCAGGTCGGCGAGGTCGACGATCCAGCGCCGCTCGATTGCGCGCAACTGCTGGCGGTATGAGGCGTCAAGCGCTTCGAGTCTTCCAGGGCAGTGTCCAGCCTCCTGCTCCTGTGCGACGACCATTCCCGGAGTCGGGAGACTGATTAGCGCTGTGCCCAGGGTCAGGGCCAGTGCGATCCGGATTGAGTGCATCGTGAGCCCCTTTCGTGATCATCAGGATGACAAGCCCCCGGAAACACGTGAGACCTACTTAGCGATCTCCGTGCCGGCGCCCTACCGAGGGCCATTTGATCGCCGCAAACCTTTCGTGGCGCGGGGAATGAATTTTCTCGGCCGGGGCGGCGAGGGAAAACCCCCGCTGTCCTACCGGCGGCAGGCACCACGACCGATCGTGGGGGACGACGAGTGATCGTGGGACGATCAGGTCGCGTCGAGCTTTTTCAGAGGCCCTCAGGATGCGCGTGGTGCGAGCGCGGTGGTGACGGCGGCCGCCGCTGGCGGGTTGGCCGCTTGCTCCAACGAGTCGTACAGCGAGAGCAAGAACATGTGGTAGGAGTCGGGGACGCCGGCCGTCTGGTGGGCGCGGACGTATTGCAATCCAGGCCGCCCATAATCAAGCAGCTTCTGCCGCGCATCGGTCACCGTCGCCTCCGAAGCGACGCCATACTTCTTCGTCTCAGCTAAGACCAGTTCGCTGGCCCGATCAAAGGTCGTCTGTTTCTCTTTGAGCTCTCCGGCCGTCGGGGCAACGGCGGGCCAGACGAGCTGGTTCTTTTGGTCGTAGAAGCTGGAAAGGGGTAAAACCGGCAACTGCGGAGCGACGTTCGTCGCCGCGCGAGTCTTGGCTGGAGAAGGACGGCGGGGCCCATATCCGTGGCGGGCGCCATCCTCTCTGCGCACAACAGGGTAGCGCTCGACAGACCCGTTGTCGCGAATGTGGTTGACGTAAGAATTGGGATTGCTGGCGTAGGCGTCACGGGAGGGCGTACGGCTGTCGCGTCCGGCATCAGCCAGCGCTTTCTGATACAGGAAGCTCTCGGGTGTCGGCACCTGGCTGTAGCCCCCAACAACCAATCCGAAACCGTCAGCGCCCGTTCCCAGTCCGAAGAATTGTGCCTCGGCCCGCCGCGGGCCCAAGCCAAAGGCCGCCGCAGCCACGATAACCGCCACCATGATGTTTCGACCACTCGCTGCGGATTTCAGCGCTGCATGCTCGAGTCGGGCTGACACTCTCGTTGCAATCTCACTTCGAAAATCAACGCGGGAAATGGAACGCATCGGTGAACTCCAGTCTGGCTGATCATCCGGAACAAGAGCGCGGAAAGTGCGCCACTCGGGCCGACGCGGAAATCAACGCCCGTTAAGGTTAAGCATCTCGGCGACGAAACCACGGCACGCAATGACTCTGGCCCCATCGCCGATCAACCTTGCGAGGAACCGAGCCCCGGCTGCGTCGATGAACGACAAGTCACACAGGTCAAGCCGAATCCTCTCTGGTGTCAGGTGAGACTCGCCGCAGGCTGATTCCAACTCGCCGATCCACGGCGCGAGGAGCTTGCCCTCGAGCTTGAGCGTACGGGTCAGATCTCTTCCCTCGATTCGCGTGATCATCAGCATGACAAGCCCCCGAAGACACTTGGGAGCTACTTAGCGATCTCCGTGCCGGCGCCCGCTCGATGGCCGTTTGATCGCCGCAAGCCTTTAGCGGGCCGGGGAATGAATTTTCTCGGCCAGCCTCTCGATGGAAGACAGGCGCTTTCCGACGGGCGGCAGGCGCCGCGACCGATCGTGGGGGACTACGAGGGTTCGTGGGACGAGCGCGACGCGCCGAGCTTTTTCAGTCGGCTGCGAAGGGTGTTGGGGTGCAGACCGAGAATGGCGGCAGCACCGCGCGGCCCGTCGACGACCCAGTTCGTTTGGCGCAGGATCGCGAGGATGTGCTTCCTCTCAACATCTTGCAGGGTGGCAGACGGCTTGTCGGCGGCGTTCGGATCACCTTGACCGAGGAATTCGGCATCGACTTGGAGCGTGGGGCCAATCGCGAGGATGGCGGCGCGCTCGAGGACGTTCTGCAGTTCGCGCACGTTGCCCGGCCACGGATACGCCATCAGCCGCCGCATGGTCGCCGGGTCGATGCCTTGAAACCGCCGAGCGATCCTCGCCGCGAACTTGTCGAGTAAGTACTGAGCCAAGAGCGGAATATCCTCGAGTCCGCTCGCGGAGCGGTGGGACGTGCACCGGGAAGACGCTGAGCCGGTAGTACAGGTCCTCACGGAACGATCCGTCGCGAACCGCCTTCTTGAGGTCGCGGTTGGTGGCGGCAATGACACGCACATCGACTTTTCTAGGGGACGTACCACCGACGCGGTCGAACTCGTGCTCCTGCAGAACGCGCAGGAGCTTGGCCTGAGTCTGCGCCGATAGCTCGCCGATTTCATCAAGGAAGATCGTGCCGCCGTCGGCGAGCTCGAACCGACCGGAATGACGGGCGATCGCTCCGGTGAACGCACCCTTCTCGTGGCCGAACAGTTCGCTCTCGACCAGCCCCGCGGGCAGGGCTGCGCAGTTGATCTTGATCAAGGGCTTGTCGCGGCGCTGGCTCGTGGAATGGATGGCACGGGCGATCAGTTCCTTACCGGTGCCCGTCTCGCCGTGGATCAAGACCGTGGTGTCCGTGGGGGCAACACGGCAGACCTTGTCGAGCACCGCGGTCAGAGCGGGGCTCCGGCCGACGATCTCCTCGAAGTTGTGGACGGACTTGATCTCTTGCTGGAGGTACGTATTCTGCTCGCTGAGACGTGCGCGCTCGGCCTCGGCCAGCACTCGGTCGGTGACGTCGACCCAGATCGAGTGGACGGCTTGCACGCCTCCGTCGACGCCGTGCATCGGTCGCATCCAGAGGCTGACCCAGAGCGGGCTTCCATCGTGCCGTCGCATCTCCAGCTCGAGCCCCGAGACCTCCGCGCCCTGGAATGCCTTGCCAAAAGCTCGCTCGGCCTTTGCCCATCCGGAAGGCGTCTCCGCGAAGTATGCCGAGATATGGGAGCCCACCAGCTCCACGCCTGAATGACCGAGGAGCTGGGAGGCGCGACGGTTGACATTGATCAACCGAAGGTCTCGTCCGAGCGAGACGTAAGCATTCGGCGCCTCCTCGTAAAGGTCTCGATAGCGGCGCTCGCTTTCGACCAACTGCTTTTCGACCCTCAATCGTTCGAGCTCGACGCCGGCGCGCGTCGCAAAGATCCTGAAGATGAACAGCAGCCGCGGCTCGGCGGGCATGGGCCGTCCATCAAAGACCGCCAGGTGTCCCAGGACGTTGCCGTCGCCGTCGAGCAGCGGCACGCCCAGGTAGCTTTCGACCCCCAGGTCGATCAGGTCCTGGTCAAGGGGGAAGCTCTGCTGGACTCCGCGCGGGTGATGGCACAGGTTGCCGCGCACCACGTCCTCGCAGGGTGTGCCGTGCAGGTCGAATTCGACGTTAGGACGCAACCCCTCAGGCCCCCAGTACGCGATCGTCCGCACGCGCGTCCTGGCACCGGCGAACTCGGCGACGAACGCATAGCTCACCCCGACCGCGGTGGCGAGATGCCTGACGAGCGACTCGAAAAAGACCGCGCCCGTGTTGCGGGCGGTTCCCTCGACGATCGCCCGCAGTGCGGCGATCTCGTCATCATTCGCCGTGGACGCCTCGCTCATCCGATCGTTCACCAAAGTCTTGCCGGCGAACGCATCGCTGATTGCTCTCGAGCTCGCTTCCATCTCCCCGTCCTTCGGTCCAACCGACCGTTAGCCTGAAGAATGGGTCAAGTCGCTCATCCCTTCCTGGGAATAGGTTGTCCCGATCGGCCTCTAGTTTACGGTATCCGTGGTCCGTATCCACACCCGTAAGACGTCGGACAACCTGGCCTTGTTCGGTCTTGGCAAGCGTTGTCAGGAAGTCCCGGCCTGAGCGACTAACGAAAGAACCGACCGCGGAGATTCCGCGCCAGCAGGAGGCCGGTGGGGTTACCTCACTGACCTTTGCCCTGCCCAAACGCGCGCCGTTTGCGCGCCGACTCGAGCCGCATCGCCTTCTCTTCCACGCCTCCGTGCCGAACCATCAAGTGGGTCACCTTGCCGGCGCTGTCCTTGACGAAAGTGAGTCGGACGTCGGCGACCTTGAGAAAGAACTCGGTCTCCGACTCGGGAAAGATCTCGTGCTTGGGCTGGCCCGTCGGCTCGGCCATGAGCCGGTCGCCTTCGCGGGTGATCGTCAGTTGCATGTCGGAATTGAGCCTGTACCGGCCCGCATAGGCGTCGTAGATCTTCGGGTCGACCTTGGCCACTTGCGCTCCCTGGGCAGCTCGTACGGGTCGTTGAGCGCGATCGCGGCCAGGTCGTGGGCGAGTTTCCCCGGATTAACGGGCAGCACGTTGCACAGCACGACGACGCAGACGTTCTGCTCGGGGTAAAAAAGGTTGTGGCTCACGAAACCGTTGATCCCGCCGCCGTGGCCGATTTCCTTCTTGCCCGAACCGGGTCGCCACTGACACGCCGTAGGCGTAGTTGTCCTTGACGGGTGTGAACATTTTTGCGTACGAGTCTTTGCCGATCAGCTTGCCGTCGGCCAGTGCCTGGTCCCACCGGGCGAGGTCTTCCACTGTCGAGTAGAGCGAGCCGGCGGCGTACGGCTGCGCCATGTCGAGGTAGCTGGCGTTCTCGAGTTCGCCGCCCGTGCGGGTGTAGCCCGAGGCCCGGTGCGGCAGCACGGTTTCGGGGTGGTCGTAACCCGTGTCGTGCATGCCCAGCGGGTCGAAGATCGCCTCCTTCGAGGAACGCTTCGTAGCTCTTGCCCGATACCTTCTCGATGACCGCACCCAGGAGGAAGTAGCCCGAGTTGCTGTAGGCGAACTTCGCCCCCGGCGCGAAGTCGAGCGGCTTGTCCTTGAACCGCGCGATCATACTTTTCACCGTCTCGGGATGCGTCATCGACTTGGCATAGGCCGGGTCGGAGGTGTAGCTGTGAACGCCCGAAGTGTGCGTCAAGAGGTGGTGGATCGTTACCTTCTCCCACGCCTTCGGGGCGTCGTCGATGAACTTGCCGACTGGGTCGTCGAGCTTGAGCTTGCCTTGCTCGTGCAGGATCAAGATCGCCATGGCGGTGAATTGCTTGGTCACTGACCCGATCCGGAACTTGGTCTCCGGCGTGTTGGCGATGCCGTGCTCGGCGTTGGCCGAGCCCATAGCCCTTGCTGAAGATGGTCTCGCCGCCGTGCGCCACCAGCACCGAGCCGCTGAAGTGCTCGATCTTGACGCACGCGTCCATATATTCTTCAAACTTCGAGGTCAGGTCGCCGGCCGACGCAGGCTGGGACAACCGGAAGAAGGCAAGCAGCACGAGCGGGCAGGCAAGCGGGGCGGTTCTCACGCAAGGGCTCCTCAATGGGTTTTGTGCACGGACTTCTCATACATTTTCTCAGTCGCGGTACCCCAACTCTTTGACCAGCGACTTGAGCTCTCCGTGCGTGAGCAAGATGTCAAAGTTGGGATCGGCCTTGAGCGCGGCGAGATCGGCAAAGCCGCTTTTGATCGCCTGGCGGAGGTGGGCGGCGGCCAACTCGAGGTCGAGCCGGCGCACCGCAAGGGCTCGATCGGAAATCGGGGTCTTGCCGTAGCCGATCAGCACCGCCTGTTCCACTTCTTTCATTGCCAACTTGGCCAGCTCGGCGCCGGGCCGGCCCTTCCAGAGAGCGAGCCACTTTTCGTCGGTGCGCGCGGCATCGGCCGGTTGGTCAAGCGCACGATCGATTCGGGCCAGATGCCAGAGCAACTCGCTTTGCGACTCGCGCTCGGGCAAACTTGCGCCGTCCGGCGTAGCCAGCGGCGCCAGAGACTTCAAGAGCGCGCGCCAAGAGGGGCTGCGCGGCGGCCGGGCCCTGCGCTTCGGCTGCGGCCGCCGCCTGGTTCATGAGAGCTCTGGCAAGCCGAGCCGCAGTCGCCGCATTGCCCGGCTCGTTGGCCGCGAGACGATCGAGCAACTGGCTCGCCTCGGCGAACGACTCGAGACCGGCGGCCAGCTCGCCTGCATGACGCTGGACGTTGCCGAGTAGGAGCAGCGCGTCGACATAAAGAAGCGAATACTCCGCGTTTTCAGGTTGGGCCGCGTGGAGCTCCCGCAGAAGCTGAATGCCTTTGTTGTAGTAGCCCAATCCGGCGTCGAGTTGGCCCATGTCGAGATATTGCTCGCCCACATTTTGCCAATGCGTGTTCAGATAAGCCTTGTATTCGCTCACATCCTTCGCCGTGCGGGCCGCTCGCTCCTGCTCGGCCGCCGCCCGCTCGAATTCGGGGATCGCCCGGGCATTGTCTCTGGCGTCGTCGTGAAGGCAGCCCAGCGCGTTCCACGAGAGCGCCAAAGCGCTATGGAATCGAGCCTCATCGGGGTTCGACTGGACGACCCTCTCAAAGATGTCGACGGCCTTCTCGATGTATCCGAGCGCCTTCTCGTTCTGGTGGGCTTGCCGCAGCAAATTGGCGATCTCCCGATAACTTTCGCCGAGACTCTCGCGGTAGTCGGTCACCGAGGGGTGCGCCTCGGCGAGCTGCCTGCGGTTTCCGAGCGATCGCTCAAAACTCCGCAGGGCCTGATCGATATCGCGCTTCTCCAAATAGATCGTGCCCATGTTGTAGTCGGCCGTCGCCAACCGGCTCTGCAGCCAGACCGGCTTGGGGCCGGGCGGAAGCGCATCGAGCAGGCCCTGGCAAATCTCGCGCTGCTCCCGGAAAGACTCAAGCGCGGCCGGATAGTCGCGTTTCTTGTAATGGACGTACCCCAGGCTGTTAATGACTCCGGTCAAGCTGCGCTTGTAGCTGAACTGGTCCGGCGCCCGTTCAATCAACTTATGCAAGATCGTTCTTGCCTGATTGAGAACATCGAGGGCCGCAGGGGCAGCGTCCTGCCGCGCCAGGACGACTCCGATCAGCGACAAAGTATCAGCCAGGCTCGTCTGGTATGTCGCAACGTCGGGGTGCCGCGCGGCGAGCGGCTCCAATAGCGCACGAGCCCTTTCGAGCAACTTGAGCCCCGATTGCAGGTCGCCGGTGTTGTACTCCTTTAGTTGACTGATCGCGAGGTAGCACGCACCCAGCTCGCCCTTAAGCTGATCGTTCCCGGGCTCGGCCGCGACGAGCTGTTCCCACGTAGCCCGAGCCGATTCGAGCGCTTGAGTGGCCTCGCTCGCCGAACCGATCTCTCGAGTGATCTTGCCGAGGCGGAAATAGGCGCTGGCCAGCTCCTTCTTGAGCCGAGGGTCCTTGCTCCGCTGGTTGACGAACCGCCGATAATAGTCGAGTGCGCTCGAGAGCAATTGCTGGCGCAGCCTGCGCATGTCGAGTGAGTCTTGCTCCTTGAGCAGAGTGTTTTCGCTGACGTTCGTCAGGTAGTCGTTCACGGCCCCCTGAGCCATGAGGAAGTTCATCTCGGCTTCACGGCGCGCTTCCGATTCGTTGCGCCGGGCGCCGTCGACGACGACCAGCGCAATCGTGGCGACCATGCAGACACCGACCAAGCCGGCGAGGGCCGAAATGGTCCAGGTGCGGTGCTGGCGGAGCCAGCGCCAGGCGCTCGGGGGCTCGTTCGGGATATGCCGAGACGGGCTCGTCGGCCAGCCAGCGCTCGATATCGCGGGCGAGGGCGCCGGCGCTCGGAAAGCGATCGACGGGCTTGGTCGCCATGGCCTTCAAGCAGATTGCCTCTAGCGGGGCCGGCAGCGATCGCTCGACCGCTCGCGGCGGCGGGAATTCACCTTTCTTGACCTTGGCAATCACGTCCTTCATGTTCTCGCCGGTGAAAGCCGTCTGTCCGGTGAGCAGCTCGTAAAGGGTGGCGCCCAGGCTGTAAACGTCGCTGGCCGGACCGACCTTGTCGACCTGGCCGCCGGCCTGTTCGGGGCTCATGTAGGCGGGCGTGCCCATCGCCGTGCCCGGGGCGGTCTCGCCGGCAAGCGAAGTCATTGTGTGCGCCAGGCTGAGGTCGAAGCCGCCGCCGGACTGCGGGGGGAGAACGTCGGGCTCGCCGATGACCTTGGCCAGCCCCCAGTCGACGACCAGCGTCTCGCCATAGGGCCCCAGCATGATGTTCGCCGGCTTCAAGTCGCGGTGCAGCACGCATCGGCTGTGGGCGTAGTCGATCGTGTGGCAAACGTCGAGGAAGCTGCCGAGCAACTGCCGGAACTCGACTCCCCAGTCCGCTGGGCCAGACTTGCTCGCGGCCCCGGCGGCCGCGCGGCGACCCTGATGGAACTGGCGAATCGCGGCCGCAAAGCTCTCGCCGCGAATCAGCCGCATCGCGTAGTACGGGCGGCCTTCGGCATCAGAGCCCAGGCTGTACACCGGCACGATTCCCGGGTGCTCGAGCTTGCCGGTGATCTCGGCCTCGAGCAGAAACCGAGCCCGCTGGTCCTCGCGCCTCGAGAAACGGGGCTGGATCACCTTGAGAGCCACTTCACGTTGCAGCTCGCGATCCTGTGCCACCCACACCAGGCCGATCCCTCCGCTCGCATGGTGGCGAACCGGCCGGAACCGGTCTCCCGGAATGAACCGGGCGGGCAGGCTCGAGGCCGCCCCAAGGGCGGAGCTGTCGTCTGCTTCGGCGGGCAAGGTTGGTCGGCCCGCGTTCGACGAGTCCGGCGCCACGTGCGAGCGGTTGTCGCCGATCTCGGTTTCGGCCAATCGAACCGCGGCCGTCTCGCCGGCGCAGACCGGCGAATCGATCGGTTCCGTTGCGGGCCCCTGGCCGTCCCGGGCCAGCCCACTTTCAGTACGGGCATCATTCACCGCGGAATCCTTGACCGTGGACGCATCGCCGAGATCGGGCGGAGAAGGCGCGATCGGGCCTGCCGCAGCGGTCCGATCTTCGGACCGATCGCGAGTCTCGTCACCCCTGCGTTCGATGATCATCACTTTTTCGCCGACGCCTGTACGCTCGGGCCAGTCTCGTTGCCGTCGCTCCGGGCCCCGCGCCGCCCGTGGTATCCGCTGCACGCCCAAAACCTGGATCTTACGTGATCCTGGCCCCGGCTTGGAACCTCGTCCGGTTAAAACTCGAGCGCAGCCGCGCCGCCGTAGGATCGCCGTGCTTTATTGGAACACATGCTCGATCGCCGCTGCTAGCGTTCTTTGCCCGGGTGTTTCGGCCGGTCTGGCAGCCGGACCGCAAAACAGGAGCCGCGCCCCAATTCCGACTCGACCTCGATGGTGCCGCCGTGTGCCGCGACAATTCCGTAGCTGATCGCCAGTCCCAGCCCTGTCCCCTGGCCGATCGGCTTGGTCGTGAAGAACGGGTCGAAGATCCGGCCCCGGATCGAGGGGTCGATGCCGTGACCGGTGTCGGCGACCGCCAGGATGACCTCGGCGGCTGCGCCCTGGCGCGTACTCACGGTCACCGTACCGCCGCGAGTCGCAGGCATCGATCGCGTTGGTGACAAGGTTGAGCAAAACCTGGTTGATCTTCGCCGGGTAGCAAGAGATTGGCGGAATCGTCTCCAGGTTCTCGACCAGGGCAACCCCCTGCGAAGCAGCCTGGCTCTGGAGGATCGCGAGCGTCGGCGCCACGCTCTGGTTCAAATCGGCTTCCTTCAGCTCGGCCTCGTCGAGCCGGGCGAAGTCTCGAAGGTCCTTGACGATCTGCTGGATCCGCTTGAGGCCCTCGCGCGACCGGCTCATCAAGCCCGGGACATGCTCCAGCACGTAGGCGAGGTCCATCTGTTCGCCGAGCTCTCGAATCCGGGCCAGGAGCTCGCGCTGGTGCTGTTCGAGGGTCCCCTCGGCCTGTTGATACAGGCGGATCAAATCGTGGAGCTGCCCGACGTCGCGCTGGAGGACCGCGACGTTGTTGCTGACAAAAGCCAGCGGATTGTTGATCTCGTGCGCGACTCCGGCGACCACCTGGCCCAGCGACGAGAGCCGCTCAGACTGGACGAGCTGGGTTTCGGCGCGCTTCAGGTCCTCATGGGCCGACTGGAGCTCTTGATGCGCCCTGCGGACCGATTCGGCGGTCCGCTCGAGCTCATCGGCCGACTCTTGCATCTGGCGATTGCGCTCTTCCAGAAGTGCTTTGGCCTCTTGAAGGTCGCGGGTCCGCTCGATGACCCGGCTTTCCAGCAGCTCGTTGGCGCGGTGCAGCTCGTCCTCGGCGCGCTCGAGCTGTCCGCCGATTCGCCCGGCAAAGAGGGCGCACAACGACGCAGTGATCACCGTGGCGATGACGACCGAGGCCGCCGAGGCGAGTGCCATCGCCCTGGGAGTGGCCAGCCAGGTGATCGCCTGAGTGAGCCAGTCTGAAACCAGGACGATCAGCATCGTGACCGGCAGGAAGGCACGAAGTAGCCGCGCCCGAATCGACGGCCCCATGAGCGGGCGCAGCGGAATCGCCGCGGGCCCGGCAGCGCCGATCAGGCCCACGCCGAGGATGAAGAAGGCAACGGCCGTATTCAGGGCCATCGGGATCGAGGTCCCGCCGTAAAGCAGAGGAGCCGCGTAGAGGTAGCCGAGCGCAAAGGTCGCGCCCGACAGCGCGACCACCGACCCTCCTGCTCCGCCGCAGTCCCGTGCCGCTTGGTGCGCCGAGGCGGCCAGTATCAGGGCCGAGAAGCTCGCCAGCTCGAACGTCAGCGCGGTGAGCAGTGCCATCTTGCCGATGGGCGCCAGGCCAAGCCGCTCGCCCGGAACTTGAAAGAACCACGCATCGACGTTCAGCTCGACCGAGAGCGCGTATTCCGCGAGCCGTGCGCTCGCGAGCAAAATCACGACTCCCGCCGCAAGGGTGCCCAAGGCACTGCGCCACCGGCGGTCTTTTTCGGCGGGGATCGCCACCAGCGCGGTCCCCAACAGCAGGAAGCCGATCGCCGTGTTCGGAGCCATCGGAATGAACTCTGCTCCCAGCCCCGACCAGACGCGATTGTTAGTCAGCCAGCCGGCAAGGGTCACCATTCCGGTGCATGCCACTGCGAATCCCGAGCCTGTCTTCAACCAAGCCAATGCATAGCTGGGCACGACCGAACCCCCCGTCACGACGCACTCGGTCGCCGACGACGAATTGCCGCACGATGATCGCCGACCAGTCGGCCATCCACGGTCGATTGAACGGCATCGCTCACCGAAAAGCCAGGGGACTCCGGCATTCGGGCGTCACCGGTCGGCGAGGCGACCGCCGTGCGTGCCTCTGGGCGACGAGGGCGAGGCGAGATTCCTCGCCAAAGCGCCGATGCCGACGATCGCCGAGATCCCCGTCGCGGCCGAAGCGCAGATGCCGGTGGTGAGCGAATGGACGACGGTTCGCGCGAGGGCGTCGGGCAGAGGACGTCCACCCGCCATGTCCAGGAACAAAAAAAGCCCGTGGCCCATCCCGAGGAATCCCACGAGTAGCGGCAGAAATGACAGCACGACCTGCATTAACAGCACCGCGCGATTGCGGACGAACATCAGGTTGACGAGCCCCCACACGGCGAGCGTCAGTCCGAAGACCAGAAGGATAAAGCCGACCGGTCCACACTCCCGAATCACGGCTTCGAGCATCGAGACTTTCTGGACTGCGGGCGCTGGCTGCATCGTTGACTCCCCCGGGATCAGTGCACGCCATAGTGCAGCCGTACAACACCGTCACGATACGCTTCTGAGGAAATCAACGCCAGAGAAACTGCGCAACGCCGGGCGCAACGAGAGGGATTCCTTCGCCGATCAGGATCGGAATCAAGTGGATCATGAACTCGTCGACGTGCCCGGCGTCGAGGAACGCCTCTCAAGTCAGATATTTCCAGAGCTCCGCGAGTATGCCGACGGCCACCGCCAGCGCGATCCAGTAGGCCCCCAGCAGCCGGCCAGCGCGGTCGATCCAGCTTGGTTCGGGCCGCCAGCGCCCGCTCGCCAAAAGGACAACCCAGGCCACGATGACCGCGGCGGCGACACATCGTGTCGTCCCGATAGGAACATACTCCAGCATAATGTCGTGGATGATCGCGCCCCAGGTTTGGCGCCAGGATGGGATCTCAAACCGGCTGAAGGGCGGTGACGGCAGCCGTACCGCCGATGACGGGCGCGTGAGGTAGGTAAACGTGTAGAACAAGATGTGCTCACCCATCCGCGCCATGATCGCGAAGAGGGCCGCCGCGCAGGCAACGGCCCCCGGCTGCCGGGCAATCCGTCTGAGAGAGGGCCGCGGTGACCGAAACCGGAGGATCAAAAGGGCCGCCGTGATGGTCATCGCAAACGGGATCGTCCACGAGACCCGGGACGCGACGTAATAATGAAACGCCCGGCCCGTACCGGGCGTCGCTCTGTACAGGTCTGCTACGTAGGGCAACGCACACCAGTTGGGGCGAGCCCAGCCGCGAACCATGACAAAGGCGATCGCGGTGGCCGCAACGAGCACGATCGCGTCGAGCAAAGTCGGGCGCCGGCCGGTGCGATGTGGTCGTGTCTGTTGCATTGGGGAGTGCTCGCGATCCAGACAGTTCGCGGCGTTACAAGCGCGAGCCGCAGCGAGCGGTTCGCCGTGCAAGTTCGCAAGACACGTTCATATCAAGAATTTCCACAGTTCCGAGAGTCCCGCGATGGCCAGGGCCAGGGCAATCCAGTAGGCTCCCATGAGCCGGCCCGCGCGGTCGACCCAGCTTGGTTCGGGGAACCAGCAGCGGTTAGCGCAGAGCACGCCCCAAGCGACGACCACCGCAATCCCGACCGATGGCGCAGCCTGGAAGGGGAACGACTCCAGGACGATACGCTCTACGGTCGCGCCCAAGTTTGGCGCCAGTTTGCAAACTCGAACCTGACGAAAGGGGGTGACGGCAGCCGAATCGCTGATTTTGGGTGCGTGAGGTAGTTCAACGTGAAGACGAGGGCATCTTCCCACATTCGCGCCACCGTCACGAAGAGCGCAGCGGCGCACGCGACGGCCCCGGGCTGGCAGACGATCCGTGCCAGTCGAGGACGCGGCGAGCGAAACCGCAGGGCCAAGAGCGCTGCCGAAAAGGTCATCGCAAACGGGATTGTCCACGAGATCCATCTCGACACGGAATAATGCAGCAACCGGCCACTGCTGGGTGCCGTGTTGAAAACGCTCAAGCCACGCGGCATCGCACACCATCTCGGGTTCTGCCAGCCGCGAACCATCGCAAAGGCGATCGCAGTGGCTGCGACCACGACAATCGCGTCCAGCAACGTAAAGCGCCGACCTGTTCGCTGAGGTTGTGTGCGTTGCATGCGCGGCTGCTCGGGGGTTGCCTAATCCCCTTCCTGATACCACCACCGTCCGTCCATGTGCATCTCGTGGACGAATACGTGGAGCGGCCCCCGGCTCGATGGAGAGCCGGCGCCCAGCCGGACGAACCCCATACGGAGACCGGGCTCGACGCAAACGAATAGCGCGACGTTGCCCGTACCCGGATCGAGGGCTCTTTCGATCACGCGAAATACACCCGCTCGCGCTGGCAAGATGGCAATTTGGCCGGCGCCGACTCGATCGGCCAGACGATCAAGCGCCGGCTTCGAGACGCGAAACGCGAGCCGGAACGGCCAATCCGAAAGCGGGATCGATAAGGGCGCGATCCCCGCGACCAAAACCAATGGCCAGACGGCCAGGCGCCACCACGTGCGAGCAGCCCTGCCGCAAGTCACCGCTTTCGCCCAAGCACAGCCTGCCCCCCATGAGAGCGGAATCAATAACAGCACCAAGATTCCGGTGTAAATGACCATCACGGACTTGCCGAGATAAACGTTACTTATTAATCCGATCATTGCTGTCGCGGCCCAAACGAGCAGGAAACACCAGCCCGCAATCCGAGGTCGTCCCGCGAGTAGCCGCCAGGTTACTGCCAGCAGAACGCAACTCATGAAGAGTAAAACGGCTAAACCCCCGCCCCAGGCGCGCGCAACTCCAAGCAGGCCGGCACAAACTGCCACCGCGATCATGATCGACCGGATCGTGAGCCGCGGACGCATCGATTGGCTCCCCACCGCTCCGCAGGAAGTGCATGTCGAGATTGACGAAAGTGCGGCACAACGGTAGCTTACCGGCCGACTGCCGGTTCCCGCGCGCTTGATTCTACCGCGGTCTGCCGGCCCTGCTGCAATGGCGAGCACAAGCCCCTTCCGATCGGAGTTGCCTGAGGCCGTCATGGAAGACATCGCCAAGGTCGTTCACGGCTACATTCTCCGCGAGTTCCTCCCCGGAGAGGACCCGAACGAGCTGTCTGAGCGCACTCCGTTGATCACCGGTGGAATCCTCGACTCGATCAGCACGCTCAAGCTGGTCGTGTTTCTCGAGGACCATTTTGGAATCACCGTCGAGGCCCACGAGGCGGGCGTCGAACACCTTGACTCCGTCGGCCAGATCGCCGAGCTCATCGCCAGCAAAAAACACGCGGCCTGATCATCCCACATGAACGGCATCACGCATTTTCCGCTTCGCCCCAGAGCGCGCGGAATCCCCAGATTTCATGCCAGGCCAATTCCGGCCAGCCTCGCTCGGTCACACCCGCGCCAGGGCGGAGGGGGGCCGACTCCCTCGCTTGCGCTTCGGGCTAGTATAGGGTCACACCCGCGCCAGGGCGGATGGCGCACGGCTCGCCGGGAGGCTCGCCCTCCCAGGATTGTCACACTCGCGCCAACGCTGATGGGGCAATCATCGGCCCGTCTGAGCGATCGCCGATCGGCCCAAGCTCCAACGCCACCCGATCGGCCGCGCGCAAGAAGTCCACGAGATCGGCCGTAAGCTGCCCCGAATTGTCCATTCTTGGCACTTTGTTTTGTCCGCCGAGTTTACCCCGGCGCCGCATCCATGTTTCGAAGCTGCCGGGTGCTGCGACGATCAGAGCCGGTGCGGGCAAGGCGGCCGTGTTGAATCGATGCGCCAGATAGTCGGCATTGCGCCGCGAGAGATCGGAGTCGAGTGCGTCGCGGAATAGCTCGGGATCAGTGGGCTCGCGCAGGAACTCGACCACGAACTGGTGATAGCCTACGCCGCAGGGGCTCGCGAACACGGGCCCGACGTGCCACTCGCGCACGGCCGACGACGTCGTCGCCGACGCACACGCCATCGCCGCTTCGACCTCTTCGCTGATCAGGTGCTCGCCAAATGCCGAGAGGGTATACCGCGTTCGGCCGGTGAATGTGAACAGCAGCGGATCGAGCGACTCGAACCGGACCGTATCGCCGATGATATGCGCCCACATGCCCGCGCAGGTGGAGACGACGATCGCGTAGTTTTGCCCGGTTTGGGCCGTCGCCAGCCAGTGACGCGTGGGGCAAGGTGCATCGAGCTCGTCGACCGGAACAAATTCGTAAAAGATGCCGTGGTCGAACATCAAGCGCAGTAATCCCGAGTGGCGATCGCCAAAGGCGATGAAGCCCTCGGAGCACGGATAGCTTTCCAGAAGCTGGATCTTGGGCGAACCCAGAATGGACCGGAACGACTCGCGGTAGGGGTCGAACTTGACGCCCCCGTGCACGACGAGCTCGAGGTCGGGCCAGACCTCGGCGATCGTCGATTTGCCGGTCACTTCGAGCACGCGCTGAAAGAGAAGCAAGAGCCAGCTCGGCACTCCGCTGACCAGCGTGATCGGCTCGGCGCGAGCTGGAATCCGCCAGACGTGAAAGCTTGCTGTCCCAGTCGGTCTCGAGTGCCAGCTCGAGCGGGGGAAACGTGAACGCGCGCCAGAGCGGCGACGAGGTCGACCGCGGCGATCCCGCTCAAGTCGCCCTCAAAGATGCCCGGAGCGGGCTCGGCAAGAGCTGGTCGAGCCGCCCAGGAAGAAGAGCCGGCCATGAAACAATCGCGAATCAGGCCGCGAGTTCGACGAAGGCCGCCAGCATCGTCTGGGCCGCCTTGCGGTTGGATGCGAGCATCTCGGCCGAGACCGGAATGTACTTGGTCGCCCCCTGGGTCGTCCCACTGGTCAAGGCAAGAAATGGAATTCGGCCCGGCCATGTCAGGTTGTCGAAAATCGGGTAAGAAGCGCTCAGGTACTCGTCCCAGAGTGCTTCGTAAGTGCGAGCCGGACCGCAGCGCTGAAAATCGGCGACCGAGCCGATCGCGTCGAAGCGGTGATCGCGGCCGAAACGCGTGCCGCGAGCCGTTCGCACCAGGCGAGCGCAGCGTTTCTTCCTGGGTGCGAACGGGATCGGCGTCGGCGAGCTCGCGGCAGCGGAGCCGGCCGAAGAGCTGAAATCCCAGGTCGATCGCGCGCCCGAAGGCCCGCAGGCCGGGCCATTCGCGTGTACCGGAGCTGGGAAGGTGCGTTTCGGGTCATCACTCGTCACGAAGTCGGCAAGACGCCCCTGCAAAAGTAGGCCCCCGAGGGGGGAATGTTGCGCGGCTCGAAAGCAAAATGGACTTCGCGGAAATGACCGGCGATAAAACCGCCAGAAAACCCACGGAATCTCGGTGATTTGATTGAACGTTCCGTCGGGCCGCAAGACGGCCCGGACAGCCGTGAACAGCTCGCGCTGAAGGTCCTCGGGAAACGACGGAACGGGCAGGCCCGAGATGACGTGGTCGACCGTGGCGATGCCCCGCTGTTGCGAGGATCGACTTCAAGTCGGCAACGCTGGCCTCGACAATGTCGAAATTGGGCAGCCGCCCGAACCGCTCGCGCAAGCAGACGCGGCGAAGTCGGGGTCGCGCTCGATCACCACGACGCGGCAATCGGGCCGCGCCCGCTCGGCGATCACCCGCGTGATCGGACCGGTGCCCGCACCCAGCTCAAGGATTGCCGTTGCGCGCTCCCAGTCGATATTGCGCACGGTGGTGCCGCGACAGCCAGCGGCTCGAAGGGGCGACGCTCGCGATGGCCGTCCCGTGCTTGAAGAACTTGCCGAGAAAGAGGGCGAAGTCGTTCATCGGCCGGCCGACAGGTCGACGATCCACATCTTAACGGGTTCCGCGCGCATGGCTCAGAAACCGCGCGGCTTCCAGATCCGGCGGGATCATCTTGAGCTTATCACGCAGGTAGCGAGAAACCAGTTGGTTGACCAGGCGGGCTTTCTCGATCTGGGGCGCGTGGCCGCATTTGGGAATGACCACCTGGCGCACCCGCAAGATCCGCTCGGCCGCCCGAATCGCGCCGGGGACGTCTGAGAGCACGCGATCGTTGGCGCCCCAGATCACCAGCGTCGGGCTGGGCCACCCGCGGCAGGAGCGATTCCACCGAATGCCCGAGGCAGCCGCGCAGGGTCCTCAAAACGCCCTTCTTCCACTTCCGGTCCTGGAATTTCCGCTCGAACGCCCGGACCAGTTCCGGCATGGCAAATTGATCGCGGAAGAACACCGACTCGACCAGGCACCGTAATTGCTCCGCTGCACCCCCTCGATCATCGGCAGGTTTTCGTCGCCGTGGAAACCCGACGGGCAGATCAAGACGAGCTTGGTGACCTTTTCAGGATGCCGTACGGCATAATGCAGGATCACCTGGCAGCCCAGGCTCGATCCGCAAAGGTGATACGGCGGCCGCTGCACGAACTCGTCAAGAAACCGGCCGAGGCGATCGGTCAGGATAGTCGATCGTGACCTCGCCCCCCGAGTCGATCCTTCGGTGCAGTGCGTCACCGTCGTAGACCAGGATCTCGGGGACTTTGAGATCGAAGTGGCGAGACAGATGTGCCGTGTTGGCAAACCAGCTCTCTGATTGCTCCGCCAGCCCATTGACCAGAACGAGCGGGCTCCGCCTCCGGTAGCTCGGACGTGAGGCGTGGCAAATCGAACCATCTGCGCATGTTTGGAGACTCATGGGCGCCCTGACCTCCTTGATGCTGAGCCGTCGCCAAGAGATCGGGCCCAACTCGATCCGCTCTTAGCACTCGTCAGTCGATGCAAGATACGACACGACGAACCCTCCAGCGAATGTTAACACGACCTCACGCAAAGGCCAACCACCCGGTCCGAATCTTCATCCGCTGTTCATCGACTCGCAACCGAGTCTTTCGATTCTCGTCTGCGAACAGGCAGTATGGGTGACACATCTTCCGCTGCTTGACGCTGCCACTGCCAGTGCATCAAGATGTTGCCTCCAGAACCATGGGCCGTTGGGCTCTGAAACGGTGGTGCGGGTGAGATCAGTCGGTCGGGCTTGAGGCTGACGGCATTTCACGGGCGCGGCGAAGGGAAAGGGTCGGGGAGATTCCCATGCGTGTATTGATCGCGGGCGGGTCCGGATTCATCGGTCGCAATCTCGCCCAGGCGCTGCTCGACGAGGGACATCGAGCCGGTGATCCTCTCGCGGCATGCCGATGCCGCTGCGGCGGAAGCCCGAGATGTGGCGCGTACCGGGTGATCCCCGGCGACCCGACCAAGGCCGGCCGATGGCAAGAAGAAGTCGACGGCTGCGACGCGGTGGTCAACCTCGCCGGCCACAACGTCTTCGCCAACCGCTGGAACACCGAGATCAAGCGGCAAGCTCCGCGACAGCCGGGTCTACAGCGCCGAGAACCTGGTTGCGGCGATCAAGCAGGCACAAAGCCGGCCCAAGGTCTTCGTCCAGGGTTCGGCGATCGGCTATTACGGCCGCACGGCGACGAAGAATTCACCGAGTCGAGCCCGTCCGGCACCGACTTTCTCGCCGTCGTGTGCCGCGAATGCGAGGAGGCGTCGGCGACGCTCGATGCGATCGGCGTGCGGCGGGCGCTCGTGCGCACCGGCATCGTTCTGGCGCGCGATGAGGGAGCGCTCAAGATCATGACCCCGATCGTTCATGCTCGGGCCCGGCGCTGCCGATCGGCAGCGGCGGCGGCTTCGTCGCCAAGGGGCAACCAGTGGATGAGCTGGATCCACATCGACGACCTGGTCGGTATCTTCCAACTGGCGCTTGACAGTACGAGCGCCCAGGGCCCGATCAACGGGACGGCGCCTAATCCGGTCCGAAACGCCGAGTTCGCCCGGACGTTTTCCAGCGTCGTGCTCAAGACGCCATACCCCCTGGCGCATCTATCTCCCGTTTGGTCCGCCCGACGCCGTGCTCAGAGCTTGCCCTGGGCGACGTGGCCGAGGTCATCACCACGGGGCAGCGAGTGCTGCCGGCGAAGGCGCTCGAGCTGGGGTACGTGTTCAAGTATCCCCATCTGGCCGACGCCTTGCGGCGATCTTCACCGCCGCGCCGCGGCGGCCCGACGTGCTCGCGCACCATCATGGAGCCGGTGCCGAGGCCGTGCGCGGCCACGGGGCCGTGCTGCACCACTGAGCCAGATCGGGATGTGGTTCAGGCTCCAGCGGCTGACCGTGACGCGACTGCCGATCGACGCCGACGCCCGGCCGTACCTGAGATGCGCCGATCGCCAGGCCGATGCCGGCACCTGCTCAAGCGCCAGTACGAGGGCAAGGGCGGCCGCGACGAGCGCGCCTCTCGGGTTCTTTTCCACGAGCCGGGCGAGCGGCTCAAACCAGCGCGGATAACTGGGCTGGACCTTCGACGATCGCGGGGTCTCGAGGCGGCGGTTCGGCCGAGGCGGCTTGCGGCCGGTGCCGCAACCTTCGCCGCAGCCGGCGGCCCGCTGCGCCTGCGCACGCGCAGCCTGGGCCGCCGCCGAGCGCGCGGGCACCGAGCGACGCCTTGGGCCGGATCAGCGCCTGCAAGGGCGTCGGCCGCCTCGGCCGCGGTCGCAAATCGCTCGTGCGGCTTGTGGCCAGCAGCTTGTCGAGCACCCGCACGAAATTCGCCGGCAGGTCGGGCAGATGCTCGGTGATCGGCACGTGCCGGCCGCCGATCCGCTTGCCCAGCCGCTCGATCGGCGAAGTGCCGGTGAAACGGCAGCTTGCCCGTCATCAGGTGATACATCGAACAGCCCAGACTGTAGAGATCGCTGCGGCCGTCGACGTCGCGGCCGCAGGCTTGCTCCGGCGACATGTAGTCGACCGTTCCGACCGCGATGCCGTCGGCCGTCGCAAACGTCGCCGCGCTGTCGGCCTCCATCAGCACCCCCAGGCCGAGGTCGAGGATCTTGACCCGGCGGTCTTCGGTCAAAAGGATGTTGCTCGGCTTGATGTCGCGATGGACGATCCCCTGTTCGTGCGCATGCGCCAGCCCGAGCGCCGACTGCGCGGCGTAGTCGATCATCTCGGCGGGCGAAATCGGCCCGCTCTTCTTGAAGCCGGTCGCCCAGGCTCATGGCCGCTCACGTACTCCATCACGATGTACAGGACCCGCTGAATCTGATCGGCGTCGAAGGCGCGCACCACGTTGGGATGATCGAGCCGGCCGACCAGCTTCATCTCGCGCTGAAACCGCGCGACGACCCGCTCGTTGGACGCGATCTCGGGCGCGATGATCTTGAGCGCCACCACGCGGTCCATCATCGCGTGGTGGGCCTTGTAAACCCGCCCCATCGAGCCCGAGCCGATCCGGTCGAGGATGATGTACCGGCCGACGATCAAGTCCCTGCGGGCGGTTGCTCAAGAGCCGCTTGGCCTGAAATGGCGTGAGCACATTGTCGCGGACCAGGCGGTCGGCCAGCTCGTGCGAATCCATCGGGTAGTCGCCATGGAGCACCTTCGACTTGATCTCGGCGAGCTGGCGCTCTCCCATGATGCCCGAGCTCTTGATCACCGGCAGAAGATCGAGCGGCGGCTCCCTGCGCCGACTTCGGTTTCTCGGCGCTGGCCATGGCGGGCCTCCCCCGACTCGCTCGCGACGACACAAGCGGCCCCGCTTCACGGTCGAACCCTGGCACGGCCGCGACAGGCCGAAAAGTCAACGCCGATCCGGCCGACATTGTCGATTCGACCATACCAGAACCGCCGAGAACTCTCAATCGACGACGATCACACGACTACATGATTTCTGTTCCGAATGAATTCATCGGCACAGGCGCCCGTGCGGTTCGGTGAATGCGCGGCGTTCCCCAGAACAAGATTAAGATTAGGATGAAGATTGTGCACGGGTGTCGGAAGAAGATTGCGCGGAAGATGAGTCGTAAGCAGCGACGGCGGCGGGCCAGCGGGTCAGCGACCGCGTGGTTGATCAAAGCCTGCTGGAGCCATTCATGACTTCTTCGGGCGACCCCCAGTCGGCTTTGCGGCAATTCGTGCCGGCAGAACGAGTTTTTCATCGGCATCGACAGCGACGGCTGCGCGTTCGACACGATGGAGGTCAAGCACAAGGAATGCTTTATCCCGAACATTATCAAGTATTATCGAGTTGGCGGCGGTCTCGAAGTACGCCCGCGAAACGGCCGAGTTTGTCAATCTCTACTCGAAGTGGCGGGGGATCAACCGCTTTCCGGGGCTGGTCATGACGATCGACTTGCTTGGCCGAGCGGCCCGAGGTGCTCGTGCGGCGGCCGCGGCTGCCGGCGCTCGGGGGCTTGCGGGCTTGGGCCGAGCGCGAGACCAAGCTGGCCAACCCGGCCTTGAAGGCCGCGGTCGCCGCGACCGGCGACGCCGACCTTGCCCTGCGCTCGAGTGGAGCGAGGCGGTCAATCGATCGATTGAAGAGATCGTCAAGGACGTCCCGCCGTTTCCGTTTGTGCGCGAGTCGCTCGAGATCATGGCCGGGAAGGTCGACGTGATGGTCGTCTCCGCCACGCCTTATGCGGCGCTTGCGCGCGAGTGGGCAGAGCACGGCCTGGCAGAGCACGCTGCCTTGATCGCCGGCCAGGAACACGGCACCAAGCAGGAACAGCTCGCGCTCGCGGCGGCCGGCCGATACGCGCCGGAGCACGATCTTGATGGTCGGCGACGCGCTCTCCGACTGGAACGCGGCGCAGGCCAACCAGGCGCTCTTTTATCCGATCGAGCCGGGCTTCGAAGACGAGTCGTGGCAGCGGTTCTTCGAGGAGGCCCTGCCCCGATTCTTCGCCGGCACATACGCCGGCGACTACGTGAACGCCCGGCTGGCGCGGTTCCAGGCGTTGCTCCCCGAGCGGCCGCCGTGGAAAACGGCGGCGACGCCAGAATAACATATGTTTTGACGATCACTGGATCGTCAACCTCGTCGACCCGCAGATCGAGGTCCAACGCAATCCCGTCCCTGACCCGTCGCGGCGGGGCCGGTTCCGTTACGCCGAAGTGGTCGTCGTGGCGGCCGATGGACACGTTGCGCCGCTGGCTATCCTGGCGGCTGAGATCGAAGTCGCGGCGATGCTACCGTGGCGGATTGCGCCAACCGGTCGAGAGTCCATGCGCAAACTCCGAGCCCCTGATCGCATGCGTGCGACCAGCCGCCGGAAAACGCAGCGCGGTTAACCGAATCTAACACTTGGTTCTTGACAAAGTCCGCAGAACTGGCGAGTTTAGCAAAGTTGACAAGCATCGATAACTTAGCTTGTCTCGATAAAATGCATCGATCTCACAAATCTTACGGGATGGAGAAAACGATGTCCTCTTCCATTCGGCGCTTCGGCCCGCTTGGGTTCGTGATCATGGCGATCTGCGCCCCGACCGTGCTTTCGTTCGGAAATGACGGGCAGGGACATCCGATGCCGCCCGTTCCGGGCAAGTCGCGCCTTATGGCGGCTGCTGCGACATGCCAGACTGTTGCCGCGCAGGTCAGTTTCCCCAGCGGTACGACGTGGACAGCCGGTCAGCCGTTCACGGCTGTAGTCGACTTTGGTGCTGGTGGAGTTAACCCGATGACAGTCGCGGACGCGGTCCTCTGTTATTCTTACTACCAGCCAGTTTGCTCTCCCGACATCGGAAACAATGCGGGGTTTTCCGCGAGCGGCGACGGAAACTCCAGCGAGTGGTTCCCGGCCAGCATCACACCGCAAACGGCGCCGGGAACGGCCGTAACCATCGTGTTTACGCCGAGAGCACCTCTACTCGCCAGTCCCGACGGAACCGGCAAAGGGATTATTATCGTCACGCTGAGGGTGGGCAACAACCTGCCTCGGTATGTCGCTGGCAGCCTCACCCCATTCAACCTCGCACAACAACAGTAAGGACGGCGAACGCGAACTCTAGGGCGCCGGCGGTTCTGATGCAGGCGCTTCGGCCGCATGGGTCGGGTTGCATAAGCTCGCGCACGCCCGCGAAGTGCGAGTGCGGCGGGGGAATGCGAGCGCTGCGTTTGCAGGCAGGTCCGCTTGAGGCGGGTAGGCTGTCATTGTGACTTTTGGCGAGCGTCTTCGAGCTTGGTTTTCACCTGATCCAGAAACGCGCGGTCGCGCGCTCGCGACACATCGATCGCAATGGCTTGGTTCATCATCGTTGCCGCCTTCTGAAGGTTGTCGAGTGCCTTGGCTCGGTCGCCGCGCGCGAGCTCGATGCGGCTCGCGGTTACGTAAGCTCGGCTCAGCGAGCTCAGGTAATCGGGGTTTACACGGACTCCCTTGGTTTTCTGCTCTTCGATGAGTTTTTCCAGAAGTCTCTTTGCG
The DNA here is from genome assembly GCA_963830625.1 of uncultured Isosphaeraceae bacterium. Classification (GTDB taxonomy): domain Bacteria; phylum Planctomycetota; class Planctomycetia; order Isosphaerales; family Isosphaeraceae; genus CAWHMZ01. Next base: position 26,669 of record CAWHMZ010000029.1, read on the forward strand.
TCGTTGCAGTCGCTCTCGGCGTCGGCGAGATGTTCCGTCCCTTGCGAGCAGCGCACGTTTGCTCTGCCCATGAGAGTCACCGCCATTTCTTCGCGGTAATGCGGGATCAACTCTCTCCCTCGCACAAGCTCCGCCAACAGCAGTTGAGCCCGGCCGTATTGCTTTTCCGCCTCAGCGAGCCCGGGCGCATTGAGGGCCAATAACTCCCCTCGCCGGTTGCAGATCGACGCAAGCTGGAATTGTGCGTCAGTGTGGTCGGGTTCGCTCGCCAAAATCTGCTCGGCGACGGTCTCGGCCAACTTGAGGTCGGCTTCTGCGCCGTCGGGATTGTCCGCCTCGAGCGAGACGGCTGCCCGGTCGGTCAGCGCCATGGAGAGGAGCCATTGGTCGTCAATCAATGTATCATCCTCGGTGTCAACATCGTCGTCGTTCTTGGCGAGTTTCTTGGCCTCATTCTCGGCTGCCGTGCGCGAAGCATCTTGAGTGAGCGCGTTCAACAGGTCGACGGCCTCATTAGCAGGAGCGAGCGCAGCGTCCAGCCGGTTTTGCAAGGCAAGGACCTCCGACAAGTTGATGAGGGGTTTGGCCCGCACCCGACGGTACATGTTGAGGGTGGCCGAAGAGCGGAGCCGCCTGGCTTGTTCCATCGCCAGCTTGAAGTCCTGCACGGCGAGGTCGGACAGGCCGTTCATATGGTAGAGCTCGCCTCGATCGTTGTACGCCTCGGCGAGCCAGCGGCGATAATTCGGCTTGGACGGGTGCTCCGCCGTAAGACGCTCCAGCATGTCGATCGAGAGAGCATACGACTCGCGGGCCTTGTCGAACTGCCCGGTGATGCGGCCGATTCCGCCGATGACCCGGTGCACCTTAGCCACTTCGAGCCGGACACCGGGGTCGCTCTGGAATTGCGCCCCGAGTTCCTGATATCGTTTCAGGACAAGCGCTGCAAGGAACTCGCGCAGTTTCTCGGGATTGGCGTGATAAGCCAGGTTCTCTCCAGCGACCTTCAGCAAATCGCGGAGCGCTTTGCGCGTCATGCCGAGCTGAGCGACCGTTTGTTGCTGTTCGTGAGCGATTCGGCGGTCATGGTAGATGAGCGCGCCCACACCCAGAACGAGCACTCCGGTCGCTGCCGCCACCCACTGCTTCCGCTTCCGCAGCCAGCGCGCCGCCCGGGTCGAGAACGGCTCGGGGTACGCCGAAACCGGTTGATCAGCCAGGTAATGCTCAATGTCTTCAGCGAGAGCCCGACAAGAGGGATAGCGATCCTCGAGGCTTGCAGCGCCATCGCTTTCAAGCAAACGGCCTCGAGCGGCTTTTCGACGCCGGGTTTGAGCTCGCTCGGGCGCCGAAATTCACCGCGCTTGACCTTGGGCAGCACCTCGAGGCGTTCCTGCTCGGTAAACGGCGCCTGGCCGGTCAGTATGTAATAGAGCGTCGCCCCCAGGCTGTAAATGTCCGTCGCGGGGCCCACGTGATCGACGTCGCCGTGGGCTTGCTCCGGGCTCATGTACTCGGGAGTGCCGATCTGATCGCCGGCGATGCTCTGCTGCAAGTCGCTGCTCGACGGGCGGTCGCAGCGTCGCATCGGAGGGCTCGTTGCCGCTCGTTGTGCCCCACGACCTTGGCCACGCCCCAATCGACGACCAAGGTCTCGCCGAACGGGCCGAGCATGATATTGCGCGGCTTCAAGTCGCGATGGATCACGCCCCGGCTGTGCGCATAGGCCATCGTCTCGCAGACCGCCAGAAAGCGGCGCAAGAGATTCTGAAACTCACGCTGGCGGGCACCGGCATCGGACTTGAGCACGGGTTCTTGTGAAACTGCCGACCGCCTCCTTGAGCTCCTTGCCGTCGATGAACCGCATCGCGTAATACGGCCGGCCATCGGAGTATTGCCGATGCCGTACACCGGCACGATACCGGGATGCTCGAGGTTGCCCGTGATTTCGGCCTCGAAAATGAACCGCTTGCGGCAGTTGCTTGGTCCGACGCGATCTCCTCCTTCATCTGCTTGAGCGCGACCTCGCGCTTGACCTCGCGATCCTCGGCCTTGAAGATCGTGCCGAGCCCTCCCTTGTTGTGCAGGTGAATGATCCGGTAACGGCCGTCGTGCTCGTCGAGCTGTGCCGGCCCACGGGCCGGTCGCGTCTGGGTCCAGGCGGTCCGTCGTCGTCGAGTGGCGCGCTGCCCAGCTTGCTCAGGCTCTCCTCGACGTCGGGATCGCCGAGCGACTCGAGCGTCGACTGCGAGCGTCGGTGCTGACAGCAATCGACGACAGGCTTTTTTGCGGGTCGCCGCCGTGGTGGGCGATGTGCCGCTCGACCAGGTTTTCGAGTACCACGCGATCGCCGGGTCGAGCGCCCCGTTCTTCTCCAGGATCTCGCTGAGCGATCGCGACTTGTCGAGCGTCCACTGGTGCATCGCCGTCGATCAAGGCGTCGCTTGCGAGATGAAATCCATCTGCAGGGCCACGATGCCCAGAAGCAGGTTGCGGTCCGACTGGGGCGAGTTCATCGATCGCTCTCCGATCTTCTAGCGAATGTCTGCTGATTCTGAGTTACGCTGCAGCGCGGTGCAGCGGAGCAATCGCCCTCGATCATACGACAACGGCCTGACCGCGGGCACGATCGTTCCATCAGGCGCGGCGGACCGTCGCCGTCGAATTGAAGCGGGGCGATTGCTACAATTCAAGCTCATAACAAGCAACCGTAACCGACCCACCAGACGCGGGAGATGGCGACAACCACACCGAGTGCCGACATCGGCTTGATCGGACTGGCCGTGATGGGCGAAAACCTCGTCTTGAACATGGAGAGCCATGGGTTCACCGTGGCGGTGTTCAACCGCACGACGTCCAAGGTCGACGCCTTCATGGCGGGGCGAGCCCAGGGCAAGAACATCGTCGGCACGCATTCGATCGCCGAGCTGGTCGGCGGCTCGTGAAACGGCCCAGGAAGATCATGATCATGGTCAAGGCCGGGCCGCCGGTCGACGACATGATCCACGAGCTGGTGCCCCACCTCGAAGCCGGCGATATCTTGATCGACGGCGGCAATTCCAATTTTGACGACACGACCCGCCGCACCCGCGAGCTCAAGTCCAAAGGACTGCTGTTTATCGGCACCGGCGTTTCGGGCGGAGAAGAAGGCGCCTTGAAGGGTCCGTCGATCATGCCCGGCGGCGACCCCGCCGCGTGGCCGCACGTGAAACCGATCTTTCAAGGCGATCGCCGCCAAGGTCGCCGACGGCACCCCGTGCTGCGACTGGGTCGGGCCCGAAGGGGCCGGCCATTACGTCAAGATGGTCCATAACGGCATCGAATACGGCGACATGCAGCTCATCTGCGAAGCCTATCACCTGATGCGCGAGCTGCTCGAATGGAGGTCTCGGCCATCCACGACGTGTTCGACCGCTGGAACCAAGGGCCCGCTCGACAGTTACTTGATCGAGATCACGCGCGACATCCTGGGCACGATCGATCCCGACACCAAGAAGCCGATGGTCGACGTGATCCTCGACACCGCCGGCCAGAAGGGGACCGGCAAGTGGACGGTGATCTCGGCGTGCGACCTGGGCGTGCCGCTCACCTTGATCGGCGAGGCCGTCTTTGCGCGTTGCCTGTCGGCGCAGAAGGACGAGCGCGTGGCCGCATCCAAGAGTCCTCAAGTGCCCGCCGGTTCCCGCTCAATCGCATACGAAGATCAGGCCATCGACGCGATCGAGCAGGCCCTCTATGCCAGCAAGATCGTGTCGTACGCCCAGGGATTCGCGCTCATGGACGCGATGGGGCGCGAGTCGAAGTGGGAGTTCAACAAGGGAGGCGTCGCCCTGATGTGGCGCGGCGGCTGCATCATCCGCAGCGCGTTCCTGGGCAAGATCAAGGAAGCCTTCGACCGCGACCCGAAACTGGCGAATTTGCTGCTCGACCCCTATTTCCGCGGCGAGGTCGAGCGCTGCCAGGAGGGCTGGCGGCGGACGGCGCGGCCGCGGCCGTGCTGCACGGCATCCGCTGCGCCGGCCATGACGTCGGCCCTGGCGTACTTCGACGGCTACCGCAGCGATCGCCTGCCCGGCCAACCTGCTTCAAGCCCAGCGCGACTATTTCGGCGCCCATACTTACGAACGGGTCGACCGCCCGCGCGGCCAGTTTTTCCACACCAACTGGACCGGCCGCGGCGGCACGACCTCGTCGACGACATACAACGTATGAACCGCCCGAGCGAACCGGGTTCGCGCCGGCGCGGCCGGTTTATCGTGCCGCCCTCGTATCTGGTCTGGCCGTGTGTGCTACTACTGCGCCCGCGGGGGCGCAGAGTCGGGCCGTGCATGCCGTGACCGGCGTGCCGTGGCCGGCAACCGACGCGCTCGGCCGGCGGTTGCCGCTGGCCGGCGAGCCCGGCATCCGGCCGCCGCGCGGCGATCGTTATGTCGGGATATTCTACTTCCTCTGGCATGACAATCCCGGCGGCAAGCAGCCAGAGCGGCGACGGCCCTTTTGACGTGGCGAAAATCCTGGCGCGCGAGCCCAACGCCCTCAAGCTGCCCGAGTCGCCGCTGTGGGGGCCCATGGGAGGCGCCTCATTACTGGGGTGAGCCGCTTTACGGCTACTATCTGGCCACCGACCCCTGGGTCGTGCGCCGGCATGCCCAGCTCCTAACGGCGGCGGGAATCGACACCCTCATCTTCGACACCACCAATGCCGTCACTTATCGGGAAGTCTACACGCGTCTTTGCGAAATCTTTGAAGAGGTTCGCAAGTCCGGCGGCCGCACGCCGCAAATCGCGTTCATGGTGAATACCCGGGCCGGCGAAACGGCCCGGCAGATTTACCGCGACTTGTACCAGCCCGGCCGGTTCCGCGACCTCTGGTTTTCGTGGCAGGGAAAGCCCCTCATGATCTGCGATCCCCAGGAGGCCGGTCCCGAGCTCGCGCGTTTTTTACGCTGCGGCGGGCTCACTGGCCGTTCACGCAGGTCAACACCCAGATGGCCTGGCACTGGGAGGCGACATACCCCCAGGTTTATGGCTATACCGACGACGCGACGAAGCCGGAACAAGTCAGCGTGTCGGTTGCCCAGAACCTGCGGGCCAGCGACGGGCTGGTCACCAGCATGAGCGCCGGCGATGCGCGCGGCCGTGGCTTCCACGACGGCCGGGCCGACCACTCCGCCGCCGCAATCGAGCGCGGGCTGAACTTCGAGGAACAGTGGTGGCGCGGTCGGTGCGCTCGATCCCCCCTTCCTGATGGTCACGGGCTGGAACGAGTGGATCGCCGGCCGGTTCGGCGAGCCCGGCAGGCCCGTCATGTTCGTCGACCAGTTCAACCAGGAATTCAGCCGCGACATCGAGCCAATGAAGGGAGGTCACGGCGACAGTTTCTACTATCAGCTCGTCGCCGGCGTGCGGCGATTCAAGGGTGCAGCCCCCCTTCCCCGGTCCAGCGCGGCACGGTCCATCGCGATCGACGGCAGCTTCGACCAGTGGCGCGACGTCACCCCCGAGTATCGCGACGACGCCGGCGATACCGCCCCGCGTGATCACCAGGGCGCTGGCGGTCTGAACTACGTCGACCATTCCGGCCGAAACGATCTGGTCGCGTTCAAGGTTACGCGTGACCGCCAGAACATTCACTTCTACGTGCGCACCCGCCAGCCGGTCATTCACAGCCCCCGGCCCGGCGGCCTCTCGCTACTGATTGACGTCGATCGCAACCACGCAACCGGTTGGGAAGGCTATGACTATTTGTTGATCGGCTCGGCCGGCGATCCCGATACATGGTCCGTCAAGCGCAACACCGGCGGCTGGAACTGGAACGCGGTCGCGCCGCGCCCGTTTCCGAGCGGCCGGCAGCGAGTTGCACATCGCCGTTCGCCTTCAGGACCTTGGCGTCGCCCCGGGCTCAGCCGGACTCTCCATCGAATTCAAGTGGGCCGACAACGTCCAACATCCAGGCGATATCATGGAATTCTACACGAGCGGCGACGTCGCGCCCGAGGGGCGTTTCAACTATCAAGTCACGCTCGATGCAATCGCTCCAAACACGCCATGATGCATGCTTATTGCTTTGCGGTTGAGCTTGTCAGCCCAATATTCGATTGGCGAATCATCCGTCATAAAGACTTACCGAAAAATAATTTACATCATCTTCATCGGCGATACGTCGATTTTCTCGCGCACGACCCGAATACTAATGCAAAGTTATAGGTTGTGTCTTAGCCTGACATTAGCGGCGCGTGTCAGCGGGCGTGAGCGTCGGTTACGAAAAAGACCATCAGGCTGAAGCCTGACGTACGAGTGCCTTCGCAGGAGTGGTGATGCAGCGCGGAAGAAAAGCACGGTCGGAGGGAATAAAAGCTGCCGAGGAGCGTCGGCCGGAGGGGGCGGCGATCGCGGTGGAGAGCGAGCGCGCCTCGACGGGTCGCGACGCGCGGCGGCCGGCGGCGGCGCTCGAGGAAACGGTCGTGCATCGGCCGGCTGCGCCCGCGCGCTGCGCTCGCGGCCGAGGGTGCTCAACCCCGACGCACTTTTGGGCCGAAAGCTGGGGCAGTACCGCGTCGACAGGCTGCTGGGCCGCGGCACGATGGCGTATGTCTTCAAGGCCAAGCACCTGGGCCTCAAGCGGCATTGTGCGCTTAAGATCATGGATCCAGGACTGGTGATCGACCAGCCCGAGATCCGCGAGCAGTTCTGGGCGGAAGCGCGGGCGGCCGCCAACTTGCTGCACCCGCACGTGGTGACGATCCATAACCTGGGAAGTGAGGGCGGGCTCCATTTCATCGAGATGGAGTACATCCGCGGCGGGCAGACTTTGCGCGAGTCGTTGATTCGCCAGGGCCCGCTCGAGCCGGCGCGGGCGGCGAGTCTGGCGCGCCAGGTTGTGCTGGCGCTCGGGGCCGCCCACGAAGCGGGGCTTGTGCACCGCGACATCAAACCCGCCAACGTCTTGCTCACGCCCGACGGCCGCGCCAAGCTCGCCGATTTCGGTTTGGTCCGGCGGCTCGAAGACCTGGCCGAGCCAGGCGCTCCTTTGGCCGGCACGCCCACATTCATGGCCCCGGAGCTCTTTCGCGGAACCCCCGCCAGCCCGCAATCCGACATCTACGCCATGGGCGTCCTCTTGTTCCACACCCTCTCGGGGCGACTGCCGTTTGTCGCCGACACCGTCGGCCAGTTGATCCAGCTCCACCAGAAGCAGCAAGTGCCCGACATCCGCGAGATCGTCCCGAGTGTTCCCGACGCCCTGGCCGAGGTCGTCGAGCGCTGCCTCGCCAAATCGCCCGACGACCGCTTTGCCCACGCCGGCCAACTGGCCGACGCGCTCCATCGCGTGGTCCACCGCGATCGCGACACCGAATCATTGGTCCGCGAGGCCACCAAGGGACTCGACTGCTTCATCCAGGGGTTCGGCGATACGTTCCGCGTCATTCTCCACCTCCCCGGCGACCGCCTTCAGGAAGTCGTCATCGAAGTGACCGAAGAAAAAGACAAAGAGCGCTATCTCTCGGTCTTCTCGGTGTGCGGCCCCGCCGACCCGTCGTATTTCCGCTACGCTCTCACCTTGAATGGCCACCTCACGTTCGGCAGCATCTCGATTCACAACGTGCTGGACAACCCCATGTTCGTGATGTCGCGCACCTTCTCGCGCGAGACCGTGCGAACGGAAGACATTCGCGATGCCTTGCTCGAAATCGGCCGCCGAGCTGACCACGTCGAGAAGCAGCTCACGCGGCTGGATCAGTACTAAAAGGAACCCGCCCGGCCCGAATCGGCCAGGCAGGTGTGCAAGTAGGGTGATCTCGCCCAAGACACCTGCTAAGCTCAGATGGTTCGCCAACAAGTGGTCCCGCGCCCCGCGGCTCACCTGCGGCGCATGATCGGCAGAACAGCGAATACGATCGGGATTACGATTACGATTACGATCAAGAGTAATGGTAGGCGCGCGATCACGTCACTCGAAGGAAACTGAAACCATGCGTCGACCACTGCGCTGGCTTTGCCTTTTGATGGTCTTCACATTTGCCGCGACTGTGATGTTCACGCCTTCGTCTAAGGCGCAGGAGCCGCCGAGGTACGTCGGCGCGAGTACCAAGGGGTTCGTGCTGCCCAACGGCTGGACGCTCAGCCCGGCAGGTGAGCACATCGCGCTTACCGATCTACCGCTCAACATCATGCCGCTCGCCGACAATCAAACCGCGCTCGTGTCCACCAGCGGTTACAACTCCCATGAGCTGGCACTTGTCGACCTGAATGAAAAGAGCGTGTCTGACCGCCAGAAGGTCCGGCAGAGCTGGTTCGGCCTGACGGCTACGCCTCGAGTCGATCGGATCTGGTGGGCGGGAGGCGGAAGCCGGCTGATCCACGCTTTTCACCTGGCCGATCGCCACCTGGACGCCACACCCAACTCCAGCCCAGTGCCCACACCGGCGCCGGCCGCCGCCGGCACCAAGAAAGGCGCCGGGAATTTTTTGGGAGGTCTCGCCTTCGACTCGAAGCGCACGCGGCTTTACTCGCTCGACGTCGAGGCAGGAACGATCGCGGCGTACGACGTGACCGCGAACAAGGAGCTGAAAACGGCGCCGGCCGGCACGCGGCCCTACGACGTGGCGCTCGCTCGCAACGGGGCTCAACTGTTCGTTTCCGACTGGGCGGGCCGGGTGGTGCGCGTGCTCGATCCGGCCGATCTGCGCACGGTCGCCCGGATCTCGGTCGGCGAGCACCCCAATCAGATTGCGGTTCATCCCCGCGACGACCGCGTTTTCGTGGCCTGTGCATCGAGCGATTGGGTCGCGGTCATCGATACCAGGCGCGGGATCGTCACCGAGACGGATCCACACGGCCCTTTTTCCACGGGCGCCCGAGGGAAGCACGCCCGACGCGCTGGCGATCGCGCCCGACGGCAAGACGCTGTTCGTCGCCAACGCCGATAACAACTGCGTCGCGGTCATCGACATCGCCGAGCCCAGCAAGAGCCAGGTCAAGGGGTTCATTCCGACCGGCTGGTATCCCACGTCCGTGGCCGTCACGCCCGACGGCAAGCGGCTGCTCTGTCGGCGTCGGCAAGGGGCTCCAGACCAAGGCCAACCCGACCCACGCCAAGGCCGACACCAAGGCCGCATCCGACGCCGGGCACCAGGCCGGCGCTCGCTGCCGTTCCCCTACATCGGCACGACGCTCTCGGGCGCGCTGTCGATCGTGCCGGTGCCTGACGAGAAGGCGCTCGCCAAGTACACCGAGACCGTCTACCAGAACTGCCCCTATTCCGACAAGCTGCTCTCGGACGCGCCCTACCCCGAGAAGACCGCCATCCCCACCAAGGTCGGCGACCCGTCGCCGATCAAGCACGTGCTGTACATCATCAAGGAGAACCGCACGTACGACCAGGTTTTCGGCGACTTGACCCGCGGCAACGGCGACCCGTCGCTGGTGATGTTCGGCGCGAAGTGACGCCCAACCACCACAAGCTGGCCGAGGAGTTCGTGCTTGCTCGACAACCTCTACTGCAACGGCCATGTCTCGGCCGACGGCCACCCGTGGTCGACGATGGCGTACAACACCGATTACATCGCCCGGAACTGGGCCCTGACGTATTCGGGCCGCGCCGGGATCGACGACGATGACGACGGCGACCTGTCAAACGCCCCATCGGGCTATCTGTGGGATGCCTGTGCGCGGACTGGGCTGTCGTATCGCAGCTACGGCGAGTACGGCCGGCGCGTCAGCCAGCCGGACGGATCGTTCAAGATGGAAGGGGCGGTACCGGGACTGGTCGGCCACATGTGCCCCGATTACGGAATTCCCAAGATCCGGCCGGCCGGCCGCGCGCGCGACACCGACAACGCCGACACGTTCCTGCGCGAGTTCCGCGAATTCGAGAAGACCGGCAACGCTGCCCTCGCTTCATGGTCATGAGCCTGGGCGAAGACCACACGACCGGCACCCGCCCGGGCACGTTCACGCCCAGGGCGTGCGTGGCCAGCAACGACCTGGCCCTGGGACGAATCGTCGAGGCGCGTCACCCACAGCAAGTACTGGCCCGAGATCGCGATCTTCGTGATCGAGGACGACGCGCAGAACGGGCCCGACCACGTCGACGCCCATCGCACCGTCGGCCTGGTGATCAGCCCGTACTACAAGCGGAAGGTCGCTCGACAGCACGCAGTACAGCACCGTGAGCATGATCCGCACGATCGAGCTGATCCTCGGCCTGCCGCCGCTCTCGCAGTACGACGCGGCGGCCCGGCCGATGTTCGCCTCGTTCACGCGACAAGCCCGACCTCACGCCGTACGTTCACGAGCCCGCCCGGATCGACCTGAACGAGGTCAACGCACCGACGGCCTACGGCGCCGTGCGCTCGCTCAAGATGGACTTCGACGAATACGACAAGATCGACGACTTCGAGCTCAACGAGATCCTCTGGCGGTCGATCAAAGGACAGGACGCGCCGCTGCCGCCGGCCGTTCGGCGGGCGATTGCGTATCGAGGGAAGTGACAAACGGCGCCGAGATCCGTGTGGTAGGACGAAAAGACGTCGATCGACAAGCACGGCGCGCGGTCGAGCGTCACGTGTTTTTGTCGCGCATCATCAAATGACAATGGGCTCGGACAACGGCTCTCCCCCCCTTGCGAAGGGGGGGACGGAGGGGGTGGGGGGCAAGCCTCGGCATCCGTTGACGGGCGAGCCTCTGCGTCCGGTGTGAAAGGCCTTCCGGAACCCCCTGAGTCCGAGCCCCCCCGGCTAATCGTCGGTCTCGCGCCGGCGGCAAGAGCGCGCTGAGCTTCTTGGGTGCGATCAGGCGGTAAGAGTCGCGAACGAACTCAGCGATTTCATCCCACTCGACGACGCCGTCGAGCCAGACGCCTACCCAGCCGCTTGGCCCTACGTACGGAGGCACAAAGAAGCAATCCGGCGCCGTCTGGACCATCGAGGCCTGATCGCCCGGCGCGGCCTTCACCCACACCGCCGGGCGGCCCTGGCCGTGATGAGTGTTCGGGCTGGCATGCAGTGCAAAGATCTTGTTGCGCACGCGAAACGTGGGCTCGCCCCAGGCTGTTACTTCGTGGGCCTCGGGCAAGGCCAGGCAGATCTTGCGCAGGCGTGTAACGGGACGAGCGGCCATTGGGGCCCTCATGCCGCAGCGGAGGAACGCTGGTCAGGTCTATCGTATGGCACCGTCGGCGCCGGACACCGCGGCCGCCTGCGCCAACTCACCGAAGAGCAGCTCGAGCGCCGCGGAGAGGCGGAGGATACCAAACCCAGGCCAGATCACGCCAGCGGCGTTGTGTCTGCCTTCCACAGCGTGAGCTTGCTACAATCCCTATGAGTCGCATCCTGCATTTCGGGAGCCTCTGTGATGCCCCCGCCCAACGACCTGGGCACGACCAGTCTCATGACGTCGCTGGGCGTGTTGCTCATCGCCGCTTTCCTCGGCCTGCGCCAGTGGTATGAGTGGCGGGCACGTGAGGCGGACCTGTCAGGCCAGGACCGGGCGCATTTCTTTCATCAGGACCTGCGGCGCGGAATCGGCGTCGGCCTGCTGTTATTTGTGGCACTGGGGATCTGGGTCGGCGCGCACGTTCCGCCTCGGATCGGCGGCCGCGCCAACATCTGGTTTGTCGACATCTGGCTGTTAGAGATCACGCTGGTCGTTGCCCTGCTCCTCCTCGCCATCGCCGACCTGTTTGCAACCCGCGCTTACGCGCTGCGCCACCGGCAGTCGATAGCGCGCGAACGGCGCGCGATGCTGCGCGAGACGCTGCGACAGGCCTACTCAGTGCCGCCCGAAGATGCCTCCAAGCCGGATAAGGGCGCAGAGTGAGATCCGACGCCCTCGATTCGCTGGCCCGAGCGCGGCTCGCGACGGGTAGAATCAGCCGCCACAAAGGCTTGCCGCTTGAGGAACTACGCTGAAATGGCTTGAGCTTCTTACGCCCATCGATGGCCGCTTCCGGATCGCGTTTGAGCACCGAAACTTGGCACCGTAGGCCTCGCCGAAAACCTGCCATCCAGTGCCATAATCTGTCCATTCGCTCAGGTTCCACTTTTGCGCGAAAAACACCTGAAAACTATTGGTTGACTCGATGTTTAACGAGCTATACTATTAGTAGTAGTGATCCAGGACGGAATGGCTTGGGCAGACCTGATGGCTTCGAGCCGGTGCCTCTTTGTTTCGCATCGATGCGACCGCCCACGGGGTTCAGCTTGCTGTAACTCTCTGGCAGCTTGACGAAAGAACCCGCCCGCGTCTCTCCCATCCTCGTTCGTTTCCTGGCCTTTTCTCTTCGCGCACAATTCCGCCTGATCCAGGGAGATCATCCCATGGAAAATACGTTGCGTCGCTCCACGCCGTCCGTGAGCGTGGCCGTCTTGGGCATGGTTGCTCTCGGCGCCTCGCTGGCCGCTTCCGCTGCGGCGGGCGAGCCCGATCCCAAGTCTTACTGGGACGTGGCTCAGGTTCGGCCGGGCATGAAAGGCGTAGGGCACACGGTGATGGTCGGCACGAAGCTCGAGGAGTTTGGTGCGGAGGTCCTCGGCGTGATGCGCGACGTGAGCCCCGGCCGCGACATGGTGCTGTGCCGGCTTACGGGCTGCAATCTTGAGCACGCGGGGATCATCCAGGGGATGAGCGGCAGCCCGATTTTCATTGAGGGCAAGCTCCTGGGCGCCGTCGCGTTCGCGTGGGAGTTTGCCAAGGACCCGATTGCCGGCGTTACGCCGTTTTCGCAGATGATCCAGTACGTGCGCTCGAACGATCGGCGGATCGCGGCCGAGGCGAAAGGCGAGCCGGGGGGCAAGTACCACGCGGCGCGGATGCCGGTGTTGCCGGTGATTGAGGGGCTCGGCGGCGAGGGCGAAGCGGGTAACGGGTGGTCGTCGAGCCTGCCGATCGCGGTGTCGGGCGGCGGCATGGCGGGCATGACGCCGATCGTCACGCCGCTGGCGGCTTCGGGGTTCGGTCCGCGCGCCTTGAGCCTGCTCGGCGATCGGTTGCGTCCGCTCGGGATGGCGCCGATGGCCGGCGGTGGGGCGTCAGGAGCGGATCATCGACGAAGAGGGCGACCGGCCGCTCAAGCCCGGCTCGCCGCTGTCGATCGCGCTGGTCACCGGCGATTTCGACCTCTCGGGCATCGGCACGGTCACCCACGTCGAGGGGGACCGCGTTTACGGGTTCGGGCACCCGATGTTCAGCCTGGGCGCGTGCGAATTTCCCGATGATGACCGGCTACATTCACACGGTCTATCCTCGGGCCAGCGTCAGCATGAAGATGGGGTCGCCGCTCAAGGTCGTGGGTGTGATCGACACCGACGTCAGCACCAGCGTCGCCGGCCGGATCGGCCCCAAGCCCGACATGCTCCCCTTGAGCGTGCGGGTCAAGACCGGCCGCTTCGCCGACGCTCACTCCTACAAGGTCGAGATGGTGCGCGAGCCGGTCTTGCTGCCCAGCCTGATCATGTCGGTGCTGACCAACGCCATCGACACCGAGGGCAACCTTCCCGACGAGCTGACGGCCCGCTTGACGGCCACGATCCGCTCAAGGGCCACGATCCGATCACGGTCGTCAGACACGTTCAGCGGGCCGCGGTACACCGGCCCGATGGGTGCGGCGGCGCTCTTTAGCCCGCTGGCTTCGCTGGTCAACATCCTGGTGCGCAACTCGATGGAGCCGGTGCGGATCGAAGCGGTCGACTGCGACGTCTCGATCGAACCGGGGCGAAAGGTCGCGCAGATCGAGACGGTCCGGCTGCTCTCCGACACGATCGCGCCGGGCAGGAGCTCAAGGCGTTCGTCACGCTCAAGCCCTACAAGGGCGACCGCGAGACGATCGAGGTCACGATGCCGATTCCCGCAGACTTTCCCGAGGGGCCGGTTGAAGCGGTCTTCTGTGACGCCGCCAACAGCACCCGCAGGGCGTTTCGCAACGACCCGGCGCTGCTCGAGCCGCACGATCTGACGGGGCTCTTCCGCACGATCAAGGCTCAAACCGAGCCCAAGCGCACCGCGCTTTTCGCCCATGTGCCCGCGCCCGAACGTGGATTGTCGGTGCAGGGGCCAGTCTCTGCCGAACTTGCCGGGAAGCATCCGGGCCGTTTTCGCCTCGAAGCGCGAGGTTCCGGTTGCGCCCATGCGCAGCGACCGCGTGCGAACCGTGCCGACCAAATGGGTCGTCGAGGGATCGCAGACGTTGCGTTTCACCGTCGCCAAAGATGCCGGGCTCACGCTATCGTTGTATCATTGAGGCCGATGGGCTTTCGCCCACCTCGATGACTGGCAACGAGGAACGCGTGGGAGGGCGAGGCTCCTGCCGAGCCGCATCATGATTATTCAATTGCGCTCGGAGCCGGCACGCAGCTTGCGGGCCTTGCTCCTCATTGCCCCCGTCGTGGTCGTGGTCTTTTCCTTGGTTGCGGCGGCCTGGGCCAAGCTGGAAACGTGGCGGCAGGAGGGGCCCGGCGCGTTCGCCAAGGCGCACCGCGAGCATGTTGTGGTCACCGACAATGGGCGGGTGCGGCTTGGCCACGCCGTATCGCCGGCGGGGACGCTGGGCGCCGAGCGAGTCTGGGCGCTGGTCCGCGGCCGCGACGGGTCGATCTACGCGGCGACCGGTGATAACGGCAAGGTCTTCCGCCGTGAGCCCAAGCCCGATGCACTCTGGGCGGTCGCCTTCGACTCAACCGAGTCGCAGATCCTGTCGCTGGCCGTTGATTCCACCGGAACCGTCTACGCCGGGACCGGCCCGAACGGTCAGGTGGTCAATCTGAGCGATGCCCGTCACCCCGCATCGCGGCCCGGTCCCAAGGTCCAGTATATCTGGGCCCTCGCAGTCGATTCACAGGGCAGTCTGCTGGCGGCGACCGGGCCGGACGGTCAGCTCTGGAAGCGACCAGCAGGGGGCCCGTGGACGCTGCTCTACGACAGCAAGGCCGCGCACCTGCTCTGCCTGGCAATCGGGCCGGATGAGTCGGTGTACGCCGGCAGCGATACCGACGGCTTGATTTACCGGGTTTCCCGCGATGGCAAGGCGTCGATCCTGTTCGACGCGCCGCAGGCGGAGGTCCGGGCCCTGCTGTGGGGAGGCGACGGCGCGCTTTACGCAGGGACGGCCGCCGAAGTCAGGCGGTGGAACGACGGGACGCGGGTCGTTGTTTGTCACGCAGACGGGGTTGCTGTCGCCGCTGGCGGAAGACCGCGGGCCAGACCGCGCACCGGGCACGCCGACGCGCGATGGCGACGCCGACGGCCTCTTGGCCGGCGTGGCGCAGGCGCCCGGCCAGCTTGCTCAGGCGAGGCCGCCCGGGCCCCGGCCCCCGGCCGGGGGCGGCTCGGCGGCGCCGCGGCCGAGCACGCCGGGCGACAACGCTGTGTATCGCTTCGACGCCGACGGTGCGCCGCGCGAGGTGCTCAGGCTCAAGGCTTTGGTGCACGCACTGGCCTGGGCCGGAGACCGGCTCTTGGTCGGCACCGGGCCCGAGGGAGTGCTCTACGAGGTCGCCGACCACGGCCGCGAGATCAACGCCCGTTGCCAAGCTCGATCACGGCCAGATCCTGGCGCTCCTGGCCCAGCCCGATGGACGAGTGCTGATCGGCACGGGAGATCCGGGCGCGGTCGTTGCAGCTCTCGCCGAATTCGCCGCCCAGGGAGCCCTGACGTCGGAGGTTCACGACACCAAGCTGACGAGCCGGTTCGGAGCGCTCTCCTGGCGGTGCGAGCGGCCGGCCAGCACGTCGGTCGCGTTCCAGTCGCGCAGCGGCAACATCGGCGAGCCCGACGAGACCTGGTCGCCCTGGTCGGCCGAGCAAACCGACCCCGCCGCAGCGATGGCCACCTCGCCACCCGGCCGCTTCGTGCAGTATCGAGCCACCCTCTCAACCACTGACCCGAAGCACACGCCCGAGCTGCGGTCGGTTTTCCTTAGCTACCGCACCGTCGAACCTCGCTCCCGAGATCGCGCGGCTCGATGTGCCCGATTTGAGTGCACTCGACGGTGCGGCCCGCCAGACGCGGCTTAATCTGCGCTGGGAGGCCACCGACCCCAACGACGACGAGCTGGAATTCACCTTGAAGGTCAAGAAGGAGGGCTGGCCCGATTGGCTCAAGCTCACCGAGACGCCGATCACCGAAAAGACGTTTAACTGGGACACGACGGCGTTTCCATCGGGCCAATATCGCTTGAAGCTGATCGCCGGCGACCGTCCGTCCAACAGTCCGGATGACGCACTTTCGCGAGAGTTCGAGAGCCCGACCTTCATCGTCGACCACGATCCCCCCGCGGTGCGCGTCGCGGCCAAAGGCAAAGGGGCGGTCGTCACGTTGAGCGATGCGCTCACGCGGCTGGTCAAGGCCGAATACGCACTCGACGGCGGCGCCTGGATACCGCGTTTTTCCCGACGACGGCCTGTTCGACACCGGCCGCGAAACGATCACGATCGATCTGCCCGACCTCAAGCCCGGGCCGCATGTGCTGATGGTGCGCGCGACCGATTCGGCGGGGAATGTCGGGTCGAACGACGCGCTGCTTGAAGTTGCGAATTGACGACCCAAGAGCGAAGACAATGCCGGCCCAAACAACGTCTGCACGGTGTTTGGATATAATAGAGCGCGGCGAGCGCAATGTTCGACCACACGCGCCCGGTCGAGTTTCGGCGAATTGGAGACAACGAGGTGTCAATCGATAACACAATCCTCGAGCGTCTGTCGGCCCTCGAAGCGAGCGTGGCTCAAATTCAGCGCGAATTGCTTTTTCTCAAGACGCCGCCCGACTGGCTTGATTGCGTCAGGGGGTCGGTGACCGACCAAGAGGCTTTCCGCGCTGCTCTTGATTACGGACGAGCCCACCGGCAGGCCGACCGGCGCGCGACGCGGATCAAGCAGTGCCGTGAAGTACCACTTTGACACCGACGGATTTCAGCAGAGTACCAGGTCTAGTCACGGAAGATTGGACCATCTAACTTTTCCAGTACGCGGACCTCGACACATTGGGGCGCACAGCGGGTCATCACGTGGCTGGGGCAGGTTTCTTCGCGAAAGGCAGAGTCGAGCTCTGCGCGCACGCGAGCGGCCGCCGCGGCTTCACCGCCATCGAGGCGATCGTGGTGCTGGCGATTGTCATCGCGGCGGGGCTGGTCCTGCTCATGATGCTGCCGCGCGGCCGCGAGCACGCCCGCCTGGCCGCGTGCCAAAAGAACCTGGCTCAGATCGGCTTCGCGCTGGCGTATTATGACCAGACGTTTGGACATCTCCCCGCGATCGAAACGCTCGGGCCCCTCGATGACACGACCAAAGAGCTCTCCGCCGGCCCGCTGCGAACGTTGCTATTAACGATGCAGCTCGCCGATTTCACCGAGCTGAAAGACGGCAAAAGTCTTGCTCGGCCGCAGCCCGAGCTCGTGCCAGGCGAGATGGCGGTTCCGGGATTTGTGTGCCCGAGCGATCCCAACGCGCTGGCGGGGCATTTCAGGGCGCCGGTCAGTTATCGGGCGACAGCCGGCGACTCACCCGTGGAGGGCAACGGCGCGTTTGCCGCCGGCCGCGTGCGCTCGCTCAAAGAGATCGAATCCGCTGATGGCTTGAGCTACACGGCCGGCTTCGCCGAGCGGCTCGTCGGCGACAACAAGCAAGAGCACCCGGCCCTTTTCAACTATCAGGCAGTGCCTGGCACGATCACCGCGGCCGCCTGCCCGGAACCAGGCAATCTCGCATCGTGGCGCGGCGATGCCGGCTCGTCGTGGACCTGGGCCGATTATCGCTCGACCCTTTACCTCCACGCGCTGCCGCCCAATGCCCAGGAATCGTGCATCGCGCTCGACGGCCAGTCGGCCTTGATAACGGCCTCGAGCGGCCACTTGAGCGGCATCAACGTTCTCTTGCTCGACGGCAGCGTCAGCCTGGTCCGGCCGGCGATTGATCTGAAGGTCTGGAAGGAGCTTGCCAAGATCGGCACTCCACTTGCCGACGAATAGGAAAATCGATGCACCGGCCCGCGATCATCTTTGATTTCGGCAATGTCGTCGCCTTCTTCGATTACCAGCGGGCCTGCAGCCGGCTGGGCGCGAGGCTGGGCTTGAGCGGACCGGATTTCCAGAAACGCCTCACCGGGGCTGGGTTTGCACAGATCGCGAGCCGGTTCGAGTGCGGGCGCATCAGCTCCGCCGAGTTCGAGCGCACGGCGGCGGCGCTCGCCGGGCTCGAGATAAATAGCGGGGAATTCCGCAGCGCGTGGCAAGACATCTTCTGGCTCAACGAACCGGTCGCCGGCTTGGTCAGACAGCTCAAGGCCGCAGGCTACCGGCTGGTCCTGGGGTCGAACACCAACAGCTTGCACGCCGACTATTTTCGAGAGCAGTTCGCGGCAACTCTCGACCACTTCGATCGCATGATCTTGTCGTACGAGGTCGGGGTCATGAAACCCGACGCGGCGTTCTACCACGCGTGCGTCGCCGCTGCCGGCCTGCCCGCAGAAGCCTGCGTTTTCGTGGACGATCTTGCGGAGAACGTTGCCGGTGCCGTTCGTGCAGGGTTGACGGGGGTGCGCTACGTCGATACGCCGGCCTTGATCGCCGATTTACAGGCGCTGGGAGTCGAGATCGCGGCGGGCAAGGGCTGATTCGCTGCCGCGGCGAGCGATATCGAGCAGCCGGACGACGCCGCCCCGTGCGATCCCCAACCGCCGCGCCGCGTGGAGTGCCCACACCACCAGGCCGCTCTCCGGGTGAAAGCAGAGCTGATGAAGGGCTTTCTCGACCTTGGTCCCCTGGCGCATCTCGAACTCGCCGGCCGGAAGCTGAAAGAGCGTGTGGATCTGGAAGCTCGTGCATCCTCGCAAAAGATATTCGACGGCGATCCGACCCGAGCTGATGTCGCCGGTGGCGCTTATGGGCAGCCTGGTCGCGCGATCTCTCCGCGTTCCTGCGCCAGCCGGAGTGCCGACAGGATGCGCAGGTTTCGGTCGGAGAGATCGGGACCGCCGTAGGCCACGCCGCGATGGCCATCGAAGACTCGTGCAGGGTCGAACAACCGGTTGGCGTAGGTCACGAAATCGGGCGGCGAGGGGGCCGCGTGCACCAAGCGCGAGCATGGCGAGCTGGAAGTCGTCGTCGAAGAGGCTGTTGAACAGTTTGAGGCCGACGAGCACGCGCGTGCCGGCCGGCGCCGCCTGGCGAATCAGTTCGGGAACCCGGCGCAGCCACTCGAGCACCGTGGATTTTTGGGCGGCGCGGCTCGAGCCCGCCAGGGTCGGCGAAAAGTCCATCTCCAGCGGAATCGGCCCGCGCGATCCCTGGTCGGCGGCCGCTGCGACCAAGGCCGGCGTCGTCACCCTGTACTCTTCCTCGCGCCAGGTCGTCTCGTCCGGCGCCGGCAAATGGTACTTCACCGACGGCACGACGAGCACATCGTGCTTTTGCCCGATCGCGCCGGCGTCGCGTAAGCAGCGCCAGGTATTCTTCGAAACTGTCCGACCATCCGCGGCCGATCCAGGTGACGGTCCAGCCGGTCGCGCCGCTCTCTCGCCCGCGAATCGGCTCGACCACCATCCGCGACTCCTTGGTGGCCCATTCCGCCATCGTCCGCCGCCCCGCGCTATCCTGGGCGATCACGGTTTTCAAGACGACCAGCGCGAGCCCGGCGTGCGCCGCCTCTTCGACCCCAGCTCGATTCAAAGAAAGCTGTCCCGATGCCTTGCCCCAGGGGTTTCGCAACGAGATGCCACCAAAAGATGCGGTGACGTCGAGGCCGTAGTGCGCCGCCAGATAGCCATCGAGGTCTTTGGGCAATCCGCCGCGCGCGAACCGCTCGTAGTCGCGCTCGATCCGCCCGCGGATGGCGGGCCCCAGATCAGGGGCTGCGCGGCAGCAGGTGAGGGCGCTCGGGCTGCATGAGTCGGCCCTAACCGGCAGGTGCGCGCTTGACGACGCTGGCCAGTTTCGCGAGGAACGCCCCGAGCCGGTCGAACTCGGCGGGCTCAAGCGACGGGCCCCACGGGTCAAAAGCGGCCTCGGCCGGGATGATCCCTTGATGAACCAGACACCAAAGCATGCGCTGAATGTAGCCTTCCATGGGTGCGACGAAGGTTTGCTCGGCCAGCATCGTCGACCACCGCGCTTGCGGCCAGAAAGCGTCGCGACTGGCCCGCAACGAAGCTCGCCAGAAGCTCGGCCAGAAGCGCCGTGCAGGCGGCCGCCATGCCGACCAGGGCCGCGTGCGCCCCGGCCATCAGGCTGTAGCCGAAAAACCGGTCCTCCCCGGTGAAGATGACTTTGTGCGGCACCTTGGATTTGACCAGTCGGACGATGTCCTGAAAAGTTATGACGCTGTCGAGTGTGGCGATCTTGATGCCGGCCGTCGCCGGCAGTGCGAGCAACAGCGCGAGCAATTCGGGCGAGTAGGATATGCCCCCGGCGGCCTCGTAAAGGTAGAATACCACGAGCGGCAGTCCGGCGTCGGCGATTCGGGCATGATAATCAAGGATCAGTGTATCGCGGTTGAGCCGGTCGCGAAACGCAAGCGGAGGGAACACCAGGATGGCGTCGGCACCGTTGTCGGCGGCGCGGCGGGCCATGGAGTGCGCCGCGGCGATGACCGCGCCGGTCCCCCGGGTGCTTTTCGGTGCGCCCGCGGCAGCGAAGAGCACACAGTCGGTCGGCAGGGCGCGACGCCAGGCCGCTAGCACGCGGTCCTGCTGCACCTCCGTCAGACAAAGACCGCGGCCGGTGTGCGCCCACACGGCCACGCCGCCGATCGGCTGTGCGGCCATCCAGCTCGCATAGCGTTCCAGCGCGGAGTGATGAATCTCCCCCGCTCGAGTCAACGGCACCGGTACCGCGGGTACGACACGGCCGCGGAGGTTACTCACCGTGATAGGATTCAACGCCTCAGACCTCCGTGATCATCAGTCAATGTCGACGGCACAGAAACATTCTACCCAACGTCCCCAAAATCCGTGTTCGTTCAGCTCGTGGTTTGACTTCTCAGTTTCAGAGGACAGACTCCTACTGGCTCAGTTTCCGCGTTTCGCGCTCGCCCCGGAACTCGTGGCGACTCCCCACCTTCGATCTCACATCTCCGCCGAATTTCGCCATCCGGGGCTTGACGAACGGAATCAATGCTGTAATGATTGACTGCGTGCATGGTATGATGTACTTGCCCGCAATCTACGTAGGACCTCCGACCGGCATGGCAGTTGGCTGGCAACGGCGGTCTTCATCGCGAATACTCGTGAATCACCTTTGATGGTGGGAGAGCCTGACCCTCGACCAGAAACCTTCGGGATGAAGCGTTTCGGTCGGGTCGAAGCTCACAAGCATACCGGGGAGTCAGTCGATGGGGAGCTTCAAGGGATACGATCGGCAAGAGGGGCCCAAGCGGCGCAGAGGCGAAAAGAGCCCAAGGCGGCAGGGCTACCCCGATCTCGAGATTCTTGAGCCCAGAAGGCTCTTGAGTGGCGGTACGGCACAACTCGACCACTGTTCCCGCGCCGCTCTGGACGCCGACGGACACCAATCTGTTCAATGCTCAGAATGGGCCGATGGCCAACCTGGGTGTCGACGCCGGTCGACATCTACCAGCCGTACGTCACCGACGGCGGCAACACGTCCAGCTCGCAGTCGGAGTTCCCGAGCATGTGAGTTCCAGAACGGCATGGTCGGGATCGAGCTCAAGAGCCTGGGCGGCGACTTCAGCCAGTTTCTGACCCAGGTCAGCGACGCGGGCGTGCAGGTCACGGCCACCGATCGCGCTCTACGACATGGTCGAGGGTTTCGCACCCATCAACGAGCTGCCGACCTCGCCGAGCTGTCCCAGACGGAAGCCGGCCAGGCCCAGATCACGCCGATCGCGTACGGCTGCTGCGGCAGCGAATACCAGGGCGAGGCCTACAACGAGGCCGAGACCTCGATGTTCGCCGACGTCGCGCGCACCGAGTTCAACGTCGACGGGACCGGCGTGACGGTCGGCGTGCTCTCGACAGCGTCAATCAATACAACGGTGGCCTGTCCGAGTCGTACGGCACCGGCGACCTCAACCCGACCGATCCCGTCGACGTGCTCCAGGACGGGCCGGCCGGCAGCGACGACGAAGGCCGCGCGATGCTGGAGAACATCCACGACATCGCTCCCGGCGCCAACCTGGCATTCGCGACGGGCGCCATCGGCGAGATCTCTATCGGCCAGAATATCGAGGCCCTTGCCAGACGGCCGGATCGCAGATCACGTCGACGACATCGGCTATGCCGACGAGCCGATGTTCCAGGATGGCGTCATCGCGCAGGCCATCGACCCGGTCACCGCGGACGGCGTGACCTATTTCAGCGCCGCCGGCAACGAAGGACCCGACAGCGGCTATCTGTCTCAGTTCCGCGGCGATCACCGCCGACCGTCACCGGAATCGGCTCGGCACGTTCATGAATTTCAATCCCAACGGCGGCACCAACGACCGAGCTCCCGATCACGACGAGCATCCCGAACGCCCAGATCACCTTCGAGTACGACCAGCCGTACCAGTTCCAGGAGCCCGGCGGCTCGCCCGGGATCGTGACGTCCAACGTCGACATCTACGTCATCAAGCAGCACCGGCACCGTCGTCGTCGGCGCCGACCGCCAACCAGAACAACGTCGCGACCCAGCAGCCGCTGGCAGATTCATCACGATCCCGAACGCCGGGCACCTACGACATCGCGATCCAGGTCGTTTCGGGAACGAACCCAGGCCACGTCGAGTTCGTGGGCGACAACGACACCAACGTGCGCGCTCACCGTCAGCACGAAGTACGGCACCGCCGGCGGCACGTCTTATCCCGAGCACGTTCGGCCACGCTGCGGCCGCGAACACGATCGGCGTCGGCGCCACTCCCTGGTGGGCGCCGGCCTCGTCCCTGGGCATCGGTCAGAACCCGCTGGCCAACGAGCCGTTCAGCTCGAGCGGCCCCGCGCCTGCAGGTCTTCAACGTCGACGGCGTGCCGCTCGCATCGCCGGAGGTGGTCGAGAACCCACGGTCACGGCCCCTGACGGCGGCAACACGTCGTTCTTCGAGCCCGGGCTACCTGGCCAACACCACCGCTCCGCCGGTTCCCGGCGAGCCCGACGACCCCGACCAACCTCGTGCCGGCGAACCAGCAAGATCTGCCCGCGTTCTTCGGCACATCGTCGGCCGCGCCCAACGCGGCGGCCGTGGCCGCGCTCATGCTGCGAAAGGGTGCCTTCGCTCACGCCCGCCGAGATCCGCGCGGGGCTCGAAGAGTCGGCGCCACGCCGATGAACGGCCAGACGCCGGCACGTGGATCGCCGCTCGACGGCTACGGCCTGGTCAACGCCGATCAACGCGATCAACGCCGTCGACCTGCTTGCGGGTGCATCGACCACCAGCCCCGCCAACGGCTCGACCGTCACCATCACTCCCAGCGCCATCACGGTGACCTTCAACAAGCCGGTGGTCTTCTCGACGCTGTCGGCCGCCGATCTGACCTTCACGAGCGCACCCTCCGGCGTCACGGTCAACGTCGGCACGCCGATCGCCGTCGATAACCCGACCGACCCGACGATCGTTCAGTTCCCGTTCAGCTTCACGCAAGCCGCCGGGGACTCATCGCCAACGGCGCCTACACCTTCTCGATCCAGAGCCCGGCGGGTGCGATCGTCGTGTCGCGAGGACGGCAAGGACCTGGTCGCCTCCGGGCCGATCAGCTTCACGCTCGCCGATACGACCGCGCCGACGATCACCGCCACCACGGAGCAGCGGCCGCACGGTCACGATCACCTTCAGCAAGGCGCTCGACCCCTCGACGGTCACCCTGTCAGAACATCATGGTGCTCCGCGAAGGCAACAACCCCAACCTGCCCTGGCCGCCCAATGCCAGCCGATCTGTCGGACTACATCAACCTCAACAACGACCCGCGGACGCCAGATCAGCTACAACCCGACCAACAACACGGTCACGCTCAACTACAGCCAACTGCCCCAGACCGAGCTGCCGTCGGACAAGTACGCGATCGTCGTCCTCAGCCCAGACCGCGGCCGGCCCGGGCGTCACCGACCTGGTCGGCAACTCGCTCGACGGCAATTTCACCGGCAGCTTCCCCACCGGGGCCAACGGACTGGCGGAAGACTTCATCCAGAACCTGGGCCCGCTGACCCTCCAGGCGCCCGTCGATCACGACGCTGACGATGAATCCGAACGCCGACCAACGACACGGGCATCGTCGGCGACCAGAACACCATGGTCAGCGAGCCCGTCTTCATCGGGCAGGTCTATGCGCCGTTCCCGGGCACGGTGGCCAACCTGCCGGTCTACGTCGCAGTTCAGCGGCTTGCACAACGGCGTGATCTCGATCGCCGTCGGCTCGGGCGGCCGCGGCTACAGCGGCGTGCCCGACGTGACCGTGACGACCGACGCCAATGGGGCGTTCACCGTCGCGCCGCCGTCGACCGGGCGCTGCCGCAAGGGCTTCCAGTATGTCGCGGCCGTCGTGGTCGGCCAGCCCGACTCGCCGCCCCTGCCGGGCCTCTCCGGCCCGATCCCCGGCCAGCCGACCTACACCGACGCCTTCCGCATCGACAAGACGCCGCCCCAGATCACCGGCGCCTCGTTCACCCAGGGAGGCGCGACCTTGCCCTTGCCCGGCAGCCCGCAGCCCAATATCACCGACGTCCCGGCCCTCACCACGCTGACGCTCAACGTCATCGACTACTCCAACCCCAGCCCCCTCGGTCTCGACGACGTTCGCCACGCCCGGCTCGCGTGCTCTTCGACGCGCTCAACCCGACGACCGCCGCCAATATCAGCAACTACTCGCTGATCAACACGTCCGAGAACAACGCCGACGAGTCGTCGTACATCGCCACGGCGGCCTTCGTCGCGACCGACCCCGATCCTCTACACCTCGGGACCAGCACGTTACATCATCGCCTACCACGGGCTACATCAATCTGACGTTCTCGCCGGGCTTGCCCGCGGGGATGTACGAGTTCGTCGCGCACACCACCGAGCTGCAGTTCCCCGGCCTCACCGACTGCGGCCGGCAACCCCCTGGACGACACCAACGTCGCCGACGAGGGGACCAAGGACTTCGTCATCCTCTTCGACGTCCAGCCCCAGCCGGTGTACATCACCGAGCATGGCGCTTGAGAGCAGCTACAGCCCCAACGGCTCGACGGTGATCGGCGGCGAGCAGTCGTACTTCGAGGTCGCCGCCGCCAAGGCGGCGTCGAACACCCGCGACAACGTCCCCGCCCCGCCGACGGCCATCGTGCTCGATTTCTCCAACCCGCTCCCCTATGCCAACAGCAGCGGAACACCGATCAACTACACCCAAGACGTCCAGTTGATCGGCTCGGCCAACAGCGCCGGCGGACGCCAGACGGCGATTTCGGCAACCTGGGCGAGGGCGGCCTGGGAAGCACCGGCACCGGCTTCACGATCCTCGTCCAACTACACCGTCACGCTCTACAACTACAACACCACGACCCAGACCTGGTCGCCGGTCACGACCGCCGGCGGATCGGGCACGCGGCTGGTCGCTGCAGCTCGATTCGGGCACGCTCGCCCCCGACGACTACCGCGTCTACATCCCCAACCAGGTCGAGCCTCGCGGAACCCGGCAGCTCGACACGCGGATCTACGACATCTACGGCAACCAGCTCGACGGCGAGAACCTCGGCAACCAGACGTCGCAAGCCCAGCCCCGACTTCCCCGATTCGCCGATCTTCCTGCCGAGTACGAGGACCTGCAGTCCAACGGCACCAATCGCATGGACGACATGAGCGGCGACGGCGTGGCCGGCGGCGCGTTCATGGCCGCGTTCACGGTCGTCCCCTACGGCAACGTGATCTACGCGCGGCCCGACTACGTCGAAAACCCGCTCGTGCCCGGCACCCTGTCCACCGGCACCCTGGCCAATCCCTATCCCGTGCTGGCGCCCGAGGGCGATCCCAACAGCCCGCTGGCCGCCAATCCCACCAACAACTGCCGAACCTGGGCCTGAACAACCCGGCGTTCTTCAATCCGGGCGCGCTGCCCAGCCCCAACCCCTACGACTTCAGCGGCGGCGCCAGCAGTTCGAGCAATCGGCCCTGTACGCGGCGTCGCAGAGCTCGCCGTACGACCGGCGAGCCGGTCGTCGTCGTGGCCGAGCCGTCGCTGCCGCAGCGCAACCCGACCACCGGCCAGGTCGTCGCAGGCGAGCTTCGTGCTCGAGGCGCCCGCCGGCAGCTCGGTCGTCACCAACGGCAGCGCCTCGGTGCCGTTCAACACGACCCTGGTCTTCCAGGCCGGCTCGACCCTCAAGCTGGAGAACGCCTCGCTCTTCGTGCAGAACCAGGGAAGTGCCCTCCAGGCCGACGGCACCGCGACCAACCCGGTCACCTTCACGTCGTACAACGACGCCACGATCGGCGGCGCCACCAACAACAACCCCGACACCACGCCGCATGCCGGCGACTGGGGCGGCATCGTCTTCCGCAACTACGACCAGGCCGCCCAGAGCGCCAACGGCGCACCTGGCGCCGCCGCAGCTCAACGCCGGCATGGGCACGCTGGTCGGCCCCAACGGCGGCCCGGCCATCTCGGGCGAGCAGGACGCGATGTCGATCTTGAACTACACCAACATCCGCTACGCCGGCGGCGCGGTCCCGCAGGCCTCCAGCAACTTCTTCAGCGGCATCACCCTGTTCAACGCCCGGCCGACGATCACCAACGTCATCATCTCCGACACCGGCGGCAGCGGCGGCACCGAGGCGGCCATCGGCGCCGACATGGACTCGTTCCGCGAGGACGACACCGCTCGCGGCCCGCTGATCCGCCAGATCACCTTGACCGACAACAGCTTGAACGGCATCTGGCTGATGTCCGAGAGCAACGGGTTCATCGAGCCGACCAACGCGATGCCCTATCCCCACCAACCCGTCGACCCTGGGGGGATCGCAGAACTACACCTTCTTCGAGCCGCTGCCGTTCGTCGTGCTCGCCCAACTGATCGTCGGCCAGGAGCTCGAGCTCAACACCGGCGGCGTGACCGAGTTGTGTCACCAACCGGCTCTACATCCAGCCCGGCGTGCATGATGAGTTCAACAAGGGCTCCGGCCTCGACGTGCTCGAACCCCGGCTCCAGCCTCAACGTCGGCTCGCGGTCGTACATCAACGGCTACGACCAGAACAACGACTACAGCCCGCTGTCGCCCGGCTTCGTCGAGGAGTCGGCCTCCGACCCGACCGTGCTCTTCACCTCGATCTACGACGACACGGCCACCACGACCTTGGTGCCCACGCCGATCAACGTGACCAACGAGACCACCGAGCCGACGCCTGGGCCCGGCGATGTGGGGCAGCGTCGGCATCCAGAGCGGCGGCATCGCCGTGATCAACGCGGCCACGTTCCAGTACGGCGGCGGCGCGGTCAACACGCCCGACTTCACCATCCCTCGCAGTCGGTCCTGGCATTCATCACCGAGGACTTGCACGGCCTCTTCCCGCTGCCCGTCGACCGCGACGCCGTACCTGGGCTCGACACGTCTACATCACCAACAACAACTTCATCGACAACTTCGACGCCGCGATGCAGATCGAGCCCAACGGCCTCCTGGCGGGCAACCCGCTCACGCCGCTGGCAGTCGGGCCATCCCGTTCTTCCGCGGCAACGTGATGGAAGGCAACGGCATCGACGGCCTGCATGGTCATCGACCAATCGCGTCGTACTACTTCACCGCCGACTACGAACAGTACCTCGGGCCGGAGGACCGATCGACCCGGTCGCGACTGGCTACTCCAACCAGACCGTCAACGCGGTCTGGGACGCGACCGACATGACCTACGTGCTGCAGGGGAACGATCGTCCTGGCGGGCTGCGTACGACTTCGAGCGACGTGAACGGCCAGCTTCGACGATTCCCGTCCCCGCCACCAGCACGACCGCGTACGGAGCCGATGCCATCGCCGGCGGTCTCGCTGACGATCCAGGCCGCGCTGCCGGGCACCTTGCTCGCCGACGGCGAGACGATCCCCAGCCCGGGCCAGTCGGTCATCGTCAAGCTGTACAACGACGAACACGCCCAACGACGCCGGCACCGCCAACCTGGCGACGAACTTCGGCTCGACGGGCGTCGGGGCGTCCGAGAACGCGCGGCGCGGGCTTCGTCGTCGGCGTCGACGACGGCGTCGATCCCACCCGCCAGCCCGACTCGTCGATCCGGGTGCGTATTCCGAGCTCCGCATCCTGGGCATCCCGGCAACCAGACGACCGGCCAGCAGCGCGTGCCGGTGATCATCACCTCGCTGCGCGACGACACGGTCGGCACGACGGTCCGCGGCGTCGTGATGGACGACATCTGGAACAGCGCCCCGGTTCAGGAATACCAGGCCGCCGCGAACGGCACCACCCTCAACCTGACCACGCCCGAGCGCCGGCGACGGCGGCTATATCTACATCGGCGGCAACTCGCTGACCGAGTACGACCCGACCGACCCGCTTCGACGGCAGCATCATCGAGAACGCCGACATCAGCTACATGACGCCGGATCGAGGTCCAGGGCGGCGGGATCATCGACACGGGCGCGGACCAGCGACACGCCGGCTGCCCGACTCCTGGTACAACGACGTCGACCGGCTACTGCCGCCGGCGAACCAGTTCAACTCGCCGATGACGTTCACGATCTCCGACTCGAACCTCGACGACTTCTCCGACGCCGCGGTGTTCGTCACTCCCGACGTCGGCCGACGCGCTGGTCGTCGACGGTCACCGGCGACACCGCCTCGTTCCCGACCCGCGGCAGCTCTGGCTGGGCGAGCCCGTGTTACCTGTACATGTACAACGACACGATCTCCAACTCCGGCCAGGGCGTGCACATCAACCGCGACCACGGGCAACGACACGACGGGCGACAGCGTCTACGAGGCGGTCACTCCTGAACAACACGTTCTACAACGACGGCTACGCCATCCAGACGATCGCGCCGCAGTTCAACGGCCAGAACAGCTTCGCCGACGTCAACGTGCTGGCGATGAACAACATCTTCGACGGCTCGTCGCAGATCGCCGTCAACATCCAGGGCCAGGCCGGCAGTTCAGCCAGCTCCAGTACAACCTGTTCTACAACAACGCGACCAACCTGGTCGTCAACGACCAACGACGGCGACTTCCCGGGCAACGTCGGGCCCGATCTTCGCCAATCCCGATTTCGTGGGCCCGGTCGGGTCGACCGACGACGCTACTGCGCGAGAACTTCGAGCTCGAGCCGAACTCGCCGGCGATCAACGCGGCCCGCAGCGAGATCGGGCCCCTTCCCGCAGAGCAACGCGATCTATCCCGACGCCAACCAGACGTCTCACTGGCCGGCGGTGTGCCACGCGCAATCCGGACCGACCCGACCACCGTGCTGCCCGCCGAAGCAGCCCGGGCCGCAGCATCGACTGTTCGGCTGGCTTCGGCGACGTCACCGATCCGCGCCAGATCGTCACCCTGCCGGGCTCGGGCTACTTCAGCTTCCCCGACGAGTGGGCGCCCGTCCTGACGACCGACCCCACCGGCTACTCCGGCGCCGGCGTCGGTCGCCGGGCACCTACAACTACGAGCCGATCACCGGCCAGCGCGACATCCTGGGCTACATCCGCGGCCCGCAGGCCGGCGAGCCCGGGCATCGGCTACGGCAGCAACCCGTTCATGGACATCGGTGCCTATCAGTATGTGAACCTGCATCCGCCCGAGGTCACCGCCGTCACCGAGACGCCGACCCAGGGCGCCACGCCGGTCAACTTCTACACCGTCGGCGGGATCTCGGGAACCAACGAGACGCCGTGGACGATCAACATCACGTTCAACGGCCCGCTTGAACCCCAGCTCGATCAACGCCAACACGGTCGCAGCTCGTCGACCTGGGCAGCAACCCCAGCCGCGCCGCTCGACGAGCCGATCAACCTCTCCGGCAAGCTGTCCTACAACGGCTCGACCGACACCCTGGTCGATCAACCTGGCCGCCGCCGGGCTGACGCTGGCGACCGACGCCTACCAGATCACCCTCTTCGGCAGCGGCTCGCCGGTGATCACCAACCTCCAGGGCGTGGCGATCTCGACGGCGACGAACACCGTCGGCGACGTGCCGACCGGGGCGCAGCTGGCGCTGCCCTCGGGCAACGGCTACCCCGGCGGCAATTTCTTCGACTCGTTCATCATCAACACCACGCCGCCGTCGGTCCTGGCCGGCTCGCTCAAGCTGGACCCCGCCAGCGATACCAACATCGTCGGCGAC
Organism: uncultured Isosphaeraceae bacterium; assembly: GCA_963830625.1. GTDB lineage: Bacteria > Planctomycetota > Planctomycetia > Isosphaerales > Isosphaeraceae > CAWHMZ01. The sequence continues at coordinate 56,898 of CAWHMZ010000029.1, forward strand.
AACATCACCAACGTCGACCCTGCCCACCTTCGACGGCACCGTCAGCGAGCCCAACCCCAGCTCGTGCCGGTCGCCGGCCAGACGGCCATTCTCGACATCGGCATCGCCGTCGATGGTCAACGGCGTGCTGACGACCTACTTCAACGCCAGCCAGCTTCCCAGCAGTCTCGCCGGCCTCGCCCAGTTCATCCGTCCCGACGCCGGCACGGCGACTCTCGACGACCGGCGGCGCCTTCAAGGTCACGGTCGGCGTCGACGGCGCCAATACCGGGCTCGTCACCAACACCAGCGCCCTGCCCAACCTGTTCGGCACTTACAACGTCGGCGCCAACGGCCTGCTGTCGCCCTTGCCCGGCGACGACAGCGGCTACTACGTGGCCCGCGTCCGGCTGATCGACCAGAGCGGCAACCAGTCCAACCCCACCGACCCCAACGCCCAGTTGCCGTTCGTCGTCGATACCACGCCGCCCACCGTCACCTTCGACTCGCCGACGCCGGGCCAGGTCATCACGTCGCTCGACCGAACGGCCAGATCACGTTCACGATCACGACCAACAAGAACATCGACATGACGCACTTCACGGCGACCTCGATCTCCGTGATCAGCGCCGGCCCCGACGGCATCCTCGGCACGGCCGACGACGTCACGATCCCGATCAATCCCAGCTCGATCACGATGACTCCGCTCGACACGGGAATCGGCGGCGCGGGCGCCGAGCAGATCTCGTTCTCGACCACGGCGCGACCACGCTCGACCAACGACCTCTACGAGGTCACGCTCTTGAACACCGGCGCCGACGCCGTCCGCGACATCGCCGGCAACTTCGCCGACCAGCCCGGTCACCGAGACGTTCGCCGTCGACGTCCCGTCGCTTGCAGCAGAACCTGTTCGTCGAGGAGGGATTCGCGACCAACACGACCGCGCCGGAGGGCACCCGCGAGAACCCGTACGCGACGATCGGCGCGGCCATGACGGCCGCGACCGCCGGCGACGTGATCGCCGTGCTGCCCGGCGTCTACACCGAGCAGGTCACGATGAAGCAGTTCGTCCGGCTGCTCTCGGCCGACCCGTCGAGCACCGACAGCACGGTCTTCACGACCAGCACCGGCGACGCGCTGTCGACGATCATCCGGGCACCGTTCGAGGCGACTGCCCCGGCCGGCACCTACGCCACCATCACCGCGTCCGGCGTCGAGAGCTTCAGCGGACTGGTCACCGAGATCGCCGGCTTCACGATCGCCAGCCCGCTGGTGATCGACCCGGCCATCGGGCCGATCAACCCCAACGCCGTCGCCGTCGACATCACGAATTCCAACATCATCGCTCGACAAGGACTACATCATCGACGCCGGCATCGGCATCCAGGTGACGACATCGGGCAGCTCGGCGCTCACGCCGTCGATCTACAACGACGGCATCATCGGCAATATCGACGGCGTGATGATCAACGACGCGCGGCGGCACCGCCGTCGACGACCGGCCCCGTCAACGTGATCAACAACGACTTCGCCTTCAACACGATCGGCCTGGTGCTCAACAACCTCGGCGACCACGCCCGAGCAGGCCTACGTCGCCAGCAACATCTTCTGGGAGAACCACGACCAGACCAACGCCCGCAACGGCTACGCCATCTACTCGACGCTGCCCAACAAGGTCGTCGCTGCAGAACAACCTGTTCTAGGGCAACGGGGCCAGCGACACCAACGCAGGCCAACGCCACCAACGACCTGGGCAACGGCTTCAGCCCGGCGCTTCTGGGCCCGACGGCCGCCGACGCGCCAGGCCGACCAGGGCAACTTCATCGGCAACCCGGCCTTCGTCTTCCCGATCGACCCCCGGCCCGGCTCGGACGGTCCGGCGAACTTCTTCCTCGATGCCGACTTCGAGTTGACCGCCGTCGTCGGCGGCGATCGACAACGCCTGGGAAGCGACGGCGATCCCGACCGACTTCCTCGGCAACTCGCAGGTCACGATCCCCGGCACGGGCTTCGGCCTGCCCGGCTATGGCCCGCGCGACGTCGGTGCCTTCGAGTATCGGCGGCACCGGCGGCGACCCGATCGGCGGCGCCTTCCGCGTCGTCACCACCTCGCTCGTCCCGGTCGGCGGCGCGATGTACGCCGGCGGAGCGACCAACGTCGTCCACGTCGCGCCCGACCAGCGTCACCGTCACCTTCTCGGGCAACGTCAACCCCGCGAGCATCTCGGCGACCGACCTGGTGCTCTCCGGCTCGGCCATCAACCCGTCCGCTCCGGTCAACGCCACCAGCCTGACCTGGATCGACGGCTACACGGTCGAGTTCAATCTGAGCGGGCCAGTTCAACTCCGGCGGCACGCTCGAACGTCGTCGGTCGCCGGCAGGCGCCATTACAGAGCACCACCGGACCAGTCCAACGTGGGCTACTGCCGACAAGGTGGTGCTCGATATCGGAGCGATCACGCCGCCCGTCGCCGAACCCGACGCCCGACGCCGACGCCGACCGTCACCGGTCTCGCCCACGCCGGCGCCCGCACCGGCTCCGACCGAGCGGCCGCACCACAAGGCAAGAAGGCCGGCGCACCACGCCAAGAAGCACGTACAGTGGTCCATCACGCGACGAAGCCCAAGCACACGGTGGCCGTCGACCACAAGGCCAAGGACACCAAGCCGGCGAAGAGCCGAGCCCAAGGTCGTTCACAAGAAGAAGAAGTAGTTGGTCGAGGCGGCGAGCCTGCGCAGTGCGAAGTCGGAGTTGTAGCGCCGCCGGGCGCCGTCCCGGTCTCGTTGCCGGGCGGTTGTCTCCGCCTCATCTGGCCTTCGGCCATCTGCTCGCCCAGGGGCGAAGCGGGACCCGCAAACGCGGCGCTGCGCCGCCTCTGCCCCGCGAGGAGAGGGTCGCCCGAAGCGGCGGCTGAGGCGGACGCCGCACGATCGCGAGCCCGCCAGGCCCCTGGCTCGCACGATCGCGAGCCCGCCGATGGACAGGTCTCAGATCATCGCTCGCCCGACGGTGCCTCACTTTCGCTTGCGGCTCTTGTCGCACGATTCGCCTTCGAGAGCGTCTTTCTTCTCGGTGATCACCGGGCACTTGGGACATTCCTCGGCGTTCGAGCGCGGTGAACTCCTTCCACTCGTCGGGCAGGTTGTCTTCGTGGAAGATCGCCTCGACGGGACATTCGGGAACGCACGCCTCGCAGTCGATGCACTCCTCCGGGTGGATGTAGAGCATCTGAGCCCCCTCGTAGAAGCAGTCGACCGGGCAGACCACCACGCAGTCGGTGTACTTGCAGTCGAAGCAGGGCTCAGCGACGATGTGAGCCATTCGCGACTCCTTTGTCTGACACGAGGAACTGGGTTACGCAACCGGAAACGCCGGTCCGCGAGACCGCCGGCGCATGAGGTGCATCGCCGGATTGTTTGCCATCTTAGAAGTCATTCCCGAGCCGGTCAAGGGTTCCGCCCGGCGAACGATCGCTCGACCTCAAGCGCGGTTAGCTCTTGGCTTTCCGCCGAGCCGTCTTGATGACGACCGGCTCGACCGGCACGTCCTCGCATGCCCGCGCTGATCGTCGTCCTCGACCCTGGCGATCTTGTCGACGACGTCCATGCCGTCGGTCACCTTGCCGAAGACCGCGTAGCCGCCGCCGGTCGGGTAGTCGAGCCGCTTGTTGTCCTTGACGTTGATGAAGAACTGGTTCTGAGCCGAGTCGGGGTCGGGCGTGCGGGCCATCGCGATCGTGCCGCGTCGCGTTGCTCAGGCCGTTGCTCGACTCGTTCTTGATCGTACCGTGCTGGCCCTCGGTCTTCTCGCGCATGTCCTGGTCGAACCCGCCCCCCTGGATCATGAAATCGGGGATGACGCGATGAAAGATCAGGTTGTCGTAGAACCCGTCGTCGACGTACTTCAGGAAGTTCTCGACCGTGATCGGGGCCTTCTCGCGATCGAGCTCGATCGTGATCGGGCCCATCGACGTGTCGAGGACCACGACCGGGTGCTTGTCGTCGGCCTGGGCCGACGCCGCGGGCAGCGCCAGGCATGCGCCGATCCCGCGGCCAACCGCGATTCCCACCAAGATGCTGCTCATGATTCGTCCTGTCGGCATGGCTCAGAGCGGCTCCTCACAGGCAAAGGTGCGTGTCGAGAACTCGGCGTCACAACTATAGGTACGAAAGCGTGCGATCAGCCTCGCACCGGCGGACCGACCGAGCGACCTTGTTGCACCTGTCGGCCCCAGTCGGGCGCAGCCGGACATGTACGCACACGACTAGCTCTTCGGGCTACTGTCTATCGGATGGGCGCCGTCTGGTCGGGCGTGCCTCGCTTGGGCGTGCTCGAGCTGCTGGCCGGCTTGCCGGTTGATTTCGTCTTGGCCGTGGATGCCGGCCTTGGTTTCGATCGAGACGCCGGCTTCGCCGCAGTTCTTGGCGGCGCCGGCGTCCGGGCGCCGCAGCTCGAGCGACAGGGAGTTGATGCAGAAACGCAGTCCGGTGGGCGCCGGTCCGTCGTCGAAGACATGCCCGAGATGAGCCCCGCACCGCCGGCACATCACCTCCACGCGCGGCTCGACCTGCGCTGTAGTCGCGCGCGCTGATGAAGCGCTCTCTCGTTGATCGGCCGGAAAAAGCTGGGCCAGCCGGTGCCCGACTCGAACTTGTGGTCGGCGCTGAAGAGCTCGGCCTTGCAGCAGACGCAGAGAAACGTGCCCCGGAAATGACCGGTCGCATACCGGCCCGAGAATGCGCGGCTCGGTCGTCTTTTCGCGCGTGACGGCGAACTGGGCACGGGTCAAGATCCTCCGCCATTCGGCGTCGGTCTTGCGCACAAACTCGGGCTCGGCCTTGGTCTTGGGCTGCTTTGGCCGAGTCCTCGGTCGGGCCCGGCGGCCGCTCGAGTCCGGGCTTGGCCGTCTCGGGCGGCCGCTCGCTTGCGCTGCGGGCTTGGCACCGACGTCCCGGAATCGGTCCGTGGCGAGCTCGGCCAGCGACGACCAAGAGCGCGCCGCGCGAGCACGAACACAGCGCCCCTGTAAGCGCCGGCTCGGCGCACGCAGCAAGCGCACCAGCCGGTCATCGCACCATGATCGCACCTCACGGTTTGCAAGAGCGGCCGGCTTCGGGCGCGTCCTGTCAGTCGTGTTGGCGGCGTGCGTTCGGGCTTCATCTCGACCTTCTTGGCCTGGAACGCGGCGTCGACAAGAGCGAGGTCGTCGCCTTGGGCGCGAAAGCCCTCGATCACGGCGACGTCGCGGCCGCGCCGCTCGACCACATACATGGCGGTCGTCGAGGTTGCGCCAGACCGAGTCGGGAATCGGCTTGGGCGGCTTGCCGAGATCGCCCGACTTTCGAGGTCTGGTAAGCGACGTAGCCGTCGAGGAACTCGCGGGCATCGTGCTCGCTGTCCCAGGTCGAGAGCCAGACCAGGCCGAGCTTGTCCTTGGGGCCTTCGAAGACGGCGTAGCGGTCGCCGTCCCAGCCGGGCGCGGCCGTCTTGCCGCCGTGCTTCCTGAGCATGACGCCCAGTTGCATCTCGCCCAGCACGTTCCGGCCGACTTCCTTCCAGCCCTCGCCGGGCTTGAGCGACACCCAGATCGATCGACATCGGCAGGTCGAGCTTGCTCGCGGTACTTCTCGGGGTGGAGGATCTGTTCGGTCGAGAGCGGCGGGTTGCGATAGACCTCGTCGATCGCCGCCCAGCCCCCCTTGTTGGTCAGCTTGGCGCAGAAGACCATTCCCTGGAAATAGGGAAAGATCATCGACTCGCTGATGATCGGCGGCGCGATCTTGATCGGCGTTGCCACCGCCCATGAACGGCAGGAACGGCGACAGCAAGTTGAACGTCAATTCGAGTCGCTCGGCCGGCAGCTTGGTGATGTCTTCGCCTTGCCAGTCGTCCATGCCCGCCCCGAACATCGCCAGGGTCGCCTCGCCCTCGATCAGGGCGTCGAGCGCCAGCGAGCGATCGTCGTCTTTCTTGACGGCCTTTTGCATGGCGTCGAGGTCGTAGTGCTGATCGGCCAGCGCGTGCGTCAGCTCGTGGGCGATGACCGTCTTGTTTTCGTCCTTGTCGAAGTCCTGCTTCTTGCCGAAGAGCCGCTCGAGAAACGACGGCGGCTTCTTGGCCTCTGCCTTGGGCTCTTCGATCAGGTGCATCGTCTTGGTCTTGGGGTCGTAAAAGGCGGCGACCTCCTCGGCGTAAACCTGGGCGAGTGCTTCCTTGAGGTTGAAATCGCGCGGCAAGAGCCCAAAGGCCTTCATCGCCAGCTCGTTGGCCCGAAACTCCTCGGGCGTCATGTCCTCGTCGATCTCCTTCAGGATCAGCGCCTTCATGTCCTGCGCGCTTGGTCACGTCGCGCTTGACCTCGTGCTTGAACGGGATCTTGCGCAGGCCGGGCAGGAGCTGCTCCATGGCGCGCTTGTAGCGGATGACGGCCTCGGTGTACTCGCCCTTGTCGGCGAGCTGATCACCCTCGGCGAGCAGCTTGGTTCCTTCCTTGGCGGCAGGCTCGTCACCCAAGGTGAGGGCGGGTAAGCCCCAAACGGCGGCCGCCGTCAGCACGCAAGCCAGCGAGATCTTACGCATCAGAGGACCTTATTGTTGGCGAAACGCACCATGGTGTGAATAAAAGCGGCGCGGCGATCACCGACCCCGGCCAGGGCCCTCGGCTGCCGGCATTTCGGCGCCGTGCGCTCTGGCCGCGTCGCCGGCCGCAGCGCCGCTCGCGCCCGTGCTTTCTCGGGAAACTCGAAAGTCATAAGCTTCCGCGCAGCCAGAACCCGTACCTCGTAGGTGTCGCGCGGCCCATGCGGCATGCCGATCCTCGCGTGAATGTCGCCCGACAAGAAATTCAAGATCGTCGCTTCCGGCACGTTCGCCAAGCGGAGTTTCCGCACCTTCTCGACCTGAGAGGGACGCGGCGCAGCCCAGAAGCGGCGCGCGTTTTCAAAGAGCGTCGGATCGCAGTCGCCGTCGTGGCGCTTCGCCAGAGCGTCGATCTCGGGCCCAGCGTGCTTCACGTCCAGGCGGAGCAACTGCTGCAGCTCGTCCCGAAACTTGATCCGGTCGTCGAAGATATGAGCGCGGAGCTCCTCGTCTCTGTTCTTCAACTGGGCGGCAATCTCCGCCTGCTTCTTGGCGGCCTCTTCCTGGATCTGACGCTCGATTTCTTCCTTGCTGGGCAGAGGCGCCAGCCCATCGCGCTGACCGCCCGGAAGGGCGCTTTTGGCCCCGCGGTCCGGCTGCTGGGCCTGATCGTTCGGTGCGGTTCGCTCGTTCGATCCAGCCGGCTTGTCACTCGCCTTCTCACCCGCATCGTGCGTGCCGGGCGCTGGCGGATCGGGCGTCGGCTGGTCTCCGTCGACCGGGACCAACATGCCGCGCGGCGCGCGCGTCTTGCCCGCATCGGTGCTGTTTGCCGCAAGATCCGCAGGACCGGACGCATTGGCCGGCACGGCACCGTTGTTCGGCTCGGTCGGCGGGCCAGCGGCGGGCGTATCGAAGACCGACGACGTCGCGGGAGGCGGCGCATTCGACGCGACCTGCGTCGGCTCGCTCGCGGCCGCGGGCGCTGCCGCCGTTTTGTGCTCGTCCGGTTTGCCCGGTGGCTGGGGCGGCGCGGTGCCAGCGGCATTCGACGTGGCTACAGAGCCCGCAATCATGGTGGGCGACGACGGCGATGGCGCCTGCCCCCTGCGCCACCCGGCTGCTGGCCCTTGTCGGCAGGTTGCTGGGCGACCTTATTGGAAGCGATCCAGTCGTTCAAGATCTGGCTTGCTTCCTTACCCTGCCGCAGCCGCTCCGGTTCCACGACCCAGCGATGATAGGCCATGATGGCGCAGACCGGCACCACGAAGACCAGCGGGACCACGAGCCAAGGCGGCACGCCGCGATTCTTGTACTGAACCACCACCACCGACTGCGGCGGGACCGTGCTCTCGATCACGTTCTCGAGCCCGTCGGTCTCCAGTGAGACGTCACCCTCGGTGCCCATAATGACTCGACTCCCAGTCTAACGTTTCGCTGGCGTTCAACCGGCCCGCAACTGAATCGCGCCACGGCAGGCCCAAAGCGCGAACAGCGCAGTTTCACACCCTCCCGTCCGATAGCCCACGATAATTCTTCCAACCAGCCATCCATCTTATCAGAAATCCGGCGCGCCAGAAAGATGAAGGCCGGCAACTGGAAACGAGGAAGGATGAAGCCTGAAGGACCAGGCCCCCATAATATCTTAGCACGTCAACGCTGTCCAAGGCATTGGGCCCGACCGTGACACTGACGGCTTCGACGCGGTTGAATGGCTGCCGACCAAGGTCAAGAGGTCACGGCCGACTCGGGTGGCGGCAGCGACGGCTCGATCAGGATCCCCGGCTCGGCCGAGTCGGGTTCCGCCGCCTGCTCGGCCCAGGGCCAGTGCTCCAGCCGCGACGTCAGCGCCCTGCACCGTCACGAACGGGCATGGAGGAAATTCGGTCCAGGTGCCGCTGTTGACGTACAGGATGCCGTCGTGCTGCGGCCACCAGCGGCAGATGCGTGTGGCCGCAGGTGACGTAGCGAAAACCGTGGCTGCCGGGCGTACTCGACCGCCCGGCGCTCGATCAACTGGCTGTTCCGCTGCCACCGCTTCGAGATCCGCCGGATCCACCGCGCGGCGCGGTGCGGCATGCACTTCTGGATGTAATAGAAGATCCCGCAGGCGATCTCGGTCAGCCACGGATAGGCCGTCGTGAATGTGTCGAACTGGTCGCCGTGCAGGATCAGGAGCTGGATCGATGCCGTTGTCGTAGACGTATTCGTCGAGGATCTCGACGCCCACGATGTGGCTGATGATGTCGATCGGCCCGTCGTGGTTGCCCCGCACCCAGACCAGCCGGAAATCGTCGCGGTCGGAGTTGCGGCGGATGATCTTCAAGCAGGCGAAATGCCGCTTGGTCAATCGCTTGAAGTTCAGGTCGTCGAAGATGTCGCCGTTGATCACGAGCTCGCGGCAGTGCTCGACGGCCCAGATCAGGAACTCCTCGAGCAGCTTCGCCTGGCAGACGTCGCTGCCCAGGTGCAGGTCGCTGATCACGATGCAGTCGTAAGAGGGCTCGCGGCCGGCGCTGGATTCGATCGGCTCCATCACGGCTCCGGTGCATCTCCGCGTCGCCGATCGTGGTGCGGTCGATGCACGTCAGGCTCGACGTCCATGTCGACCATGCGCCGAGTCGCCCAGCCGGCATAGTAAGCCATGCCGGGATAATCGCGAACGAAGCCCAGCTCCGCGAGCCGCGCCGGCCGCGGGGCTCTCCGCCGCCGGGACGCCATTATACGTTTCCACCTTGAGGATTCGCCGCGTCGGATCCGGTTAAGGTCGGAAGAAGATTCAGTGCAGAATCGATGTCGGCCGCGGAGGCCCAGGGCAAGGCCCGGTCAGCCGCTTGCCGAAGCGACTCGACGATCAGCACGGGACGCCCGTCGCGGAGCGACCAGGAAATGGCCGGCGAGGCGCGGCAGCCGCGCCGACGCCGCCGTCGAGGAGCTCGACGTCAAGCGGCGCACCGGCGCCGTAGAGATTGGCCGGATCGGTCGCGCACACGAGGACGAGCGGCGACTCGCGGTCGGGCGCGGCGGCCAGCCGGGCGAGCTCGGCGGCGGCCTCGTCGAGCGCGAACTGCACGCCCGGAGAGCCCCTCGACGAAGTAGCCGCGGCGCACCTCGCCGCGCCACTCGGCCTGCGCCAAGAGCGGAGCAAGCCGGCCCCACGCCGGCGCCGACGGCTCAAGCGCGACGACCTCGCGCGTCAGCACGCCGTAGCGCTCGAGCAAGACCCCGGCCCAGGCCAGAAGCCGCGCCTCGGCATCGCGCGGCGGCGGCACGTCGCAGGCGCGACCAGCGCCCCTCGGGCCGCGCCGAGAGCGACCGCCGGGGACGGGCTCGCAGCGAACGACGCCGCGCCCGCCGCGAGCCGACGACGCCTCCGCCAGGGCGTGCAGCGTCGACTGCCGACCCCGGCCGCAGCGGGTCGAATCGGTCGTTGGTCACCAGGCCCCGCCCCAGCGAGCTCGCCAGAGCGCGCGGCGCACCCGCGACGGCTCGATGCCCGGCCAGCCGCGCCAGGTCGGTCGCGAAGCTGGCACCGTGCCGACCGAGCAGATCGAGCACCGTTGCTCGTCGGCCGCCAGCTCGTCGCGCCGGCGCGGCTCGGGCCAAGCCGCCGCGAAAGTCGCGGCGCAAGAAGGCGACGCGCGGCTCGTCGCCGCCGATCGCCCGCGGCCCGCCAGAGCCAGTCGCCGCGGCCGAGCACGTCGTCGAGCCAGCGCCGGCCGATAGCCCTTGACCCGCCGCGGCAGGATCTCGTCTCCCACGAGCGCGGCCGGCGCGGCGAAGCCCTGGAGCTGCTCGAGGACCGGCTCGAGCGCACGCCGGCCCCTTCGCCGCGCGTCGCCGGATGGACGTGCTGCCGGCGCAGCACGAAATCGGCGAAGACCTCGGGGGCGACGGCCAGGCTCTCGCGCCGGCGCACCGCCACGCGTCACCCGGCGCATCTCGGCCAGGTTCTCGCGCTCGGCCCACGCGCGTCGTCGGCCGGCTCCTCCGGATCGCCCGACCCGGACGACCTTGCCCTCGCTCGGCCCAGCGCTCGAGCAGCTCGGCCGCCTCGACCGACGCGATCGGATACCGCGCCGTCAGGTCGGCCAGCCCGATCAGGGCATGCGTCTGCAGGAATCGCCGCACGATCGTCGCGCGGCGCCTCGTCGTCGCCGGCGACGACTCGCCGTCGGGAACGCCGCGCCGATAGAGCGATTCCTCCTCGGCCGAGATCCAGCGCGCCGGCTCGGCCGTGCCGGGCAAGCTCGATCGACGAGCGCTCGTCCGGCCTGCTGCGAGCTCGGCGAGGAACCGCCTCCATCGGGCCCGGCGAGCTCCGACGGCGGTCAGGTCGCCCAGCCAGCCGCAGGTGCTCGGCCATCTCGTCGGCGGTGCGCGGCGGCCGGCCCAGCCGGCGCAGGCGATTCTCGACCCGGCCGATCGCCTGCGGATCGAGCCAGTCGTCCGGTCGTCCCGCCGCGCAACAGCGGCTCGAGCAGGTCTTCGTCGACGACCGCGGCCGCCGGGCTTGCGGTCGCTGCGTCTTCGGGCTCGTCCCACTCGTACAGATAGGCCGCCGTGAACCGGAAGATCAGTTCCGAGGTGAACGGCGAGGGAATCTCGCCCCGGCGCCGGACGACGCGGACCGACCCGGCCTCGATCGCGTCGAGGAGCGCGCGGAGCCGCGGCAGGTCGAGGTCGTCGTCGAGGCATTCGCGCAACGGTCTCGACCACGATGGGAAAGTCGGGAAACTGCCGGGCGACCTGGAGCAGGTCCTTGGCGCGCAGCCGCTGGAGCCAGAGCGGCGTGCGCTTGGCCGGATCGGGGCGCGGCATCAAGAGCGCCCGGGCGGCATTCTGGCGAAATCGCAGGCCGAACAAGCGCGGTCTCGGGCAGCTCCTCGCGGATCAGCTCGCTCGGCCAGCTCGCCGGTCAGGCCGTCGAAGAGGTCGAGCGGCGGCTCGTCCATCGCGGGCAGCCGAAACAGCAGGCCGTCGTCGGCGTGCAGACACGCCGGGGTCAGCGCCGAACCGCTGGCGGATCTGGCCGAGCAGGGCCAGCTTGAGCGCATGGTGCAGCCTGCCGCCGAACGGCGTGAGCACCGCCAGGCCGAGCTCGCCCGCCGGGTCGATGAACGACTCGATCAGGATCGTGCGATCGTCGGGCACGACGCCCGCCAGCCGCTGCTGCCGCGCGACGAACTGGCACAGGCGACCGGGCCGCCTCGGGCGTCGAGCCGGCACTCGCGCTTCGAGCCAGCCGGGCAAGCCCGGATCGTCGAGCCGCTCGGCCAGCTCGCGGCAAAGCACGCCCACCGCCTCGCCCAGCTCGGCCGAGCGCGACGCGCCCTCGCCGCGCCAGAACGGCATGACCGCCGGATTGGCCCTCGGCCTTGGCGACCACCACGCGATGCGGGCTCGATCGCCTCGATCCGCCAGGTGGAATTGCCCAGCATGAACGTCTCGCCGACCCGCCGCTCGTAGACGAACTCCTCGTCGAGCTCGCCCAGCCGCGGGCCTCCGTCGCCCAGGTACACCGGGAAACTGGCCGGTGTCGGGAATCGTCCCGCCGCCCACCAGGGCAAGCTGGGCCGTCCCGGGCAGCGCCGCCAGACGGTTGTGAATCCGGTCCCAGACGACCCGCGCCCGCAAGTCGCGGAAGCCCGGGCGTGGGAAACCGGCCCGAGACCAGCCGCAGCACGCTCTCGAACGCCTCGGCCGAGAGGTCGTGAAACGGGTAGGCGCCGCGGACCAGGTCGAAAAGCGCCGGCACGTCCCAGGGCTCCATCGCCACGCAGGCGACACCTGCTGGGCCAGCACGTCGAGGCAGCCGCGGGGCACGCGCAGGTGCTCGATCTCGCCCTGCGAGCATCGCGCGGCAGAGCGCGGCCGATTCCAGCAGGTCCGACGGCGTCTTGGCGATCAGCCGGCCGCGGCTGACGCCGCGCACCACGTGCCCGGCCCGGCCCACGCGCTGAAGCCCGCGCGACACGCTGCCCGGGCGACTCGACCTGGCAGACCAGGTCGACCGCCCCCATGTCGATCCCCAGCTCGAGCGACGCCGTCGCCACCACCGCCGCCAGCTCGCCCCGCTTGAGCGCCTCCTCGGTCGCCCGCCGCTCCTCCAGGCTGATGCTGCCGTGATGGGCGCGGAACGGGCCGACGAGCGTGCGGCGGCTCGCCAGATCTCCGCCGGCGCCGCGGTCCGATCCGTCCATCGCCGCTGCGACGATCGGTCCGTCGCCGATCCGCTGCCAGCTCGTTGAGCCGGGCGGTCAGCTTCTCGACCGTCCGCCGGTTGTTGGCGAAGATGATCGTCGAGCGGTGCTCGCTGCACCAGCGTCGGCCAGACTGCTCGCTCGATCGCCGGCCAGATCGTGCCCGGCGGCCGGCCCGGTCGAGCTGTGCGCGGCCAGATCACCTGCAGGTCGAGGTCGCGCCGCCAGCCGGCATCGACGATCGTCACCGGCCGCGGCTCGACCGCCGCGGCGCCCGTCCGGTCCGACGCGTCGGACTCCGCCCAGGTAGCGCGCGACCTCGTCGAGCGGGCGCTGGGTCGCCGACAGACCGATCCGCACAAAGCTCGCCGGATTGATCGCCTCGAGCCGCTCGAGCAACAGCGCCAGGAACACCCCGCGCTTGTTGCCGCAGACGGCGTGGATCTCGTCGACGATCACGTGCGAGATCCCGCGCAGGATCTCGCGGGCCCGGCTGGTGAGCATCAGGTGCAGCGATTCGGGCGTCGTGATCAGGATGTCGGGCGGCTTGCGGACCATCGCGGCCCGCTCGTGGCTCGGCGTGTCGCCGCTGCGGACGCGCGACCCGCAGCGGCAGGCAGCGGCGTCGCCGATCTCCTGCGACCGTGGCCAGGATCCCCTCGAGCGGGAACTGAAGGTTCCGCCAGACGTCCTGATTGAGCGCCTTGAGCGGCGAGACGTAGAGGATTCGGACGCCGCTTCTGCGCCGGCGGCGTCCGCCAGAGGTGGTCGAGCGCGGCCAGGAACGCCGCCAGGGTCTTGCCCGACCCGGTCGGAGCGACGATCAGCGTGTTCTGCGCCCGACGGCGATCGCCGGCCAGCCCAGCCGCTGCGCCGGCGTCGGCTCGCCAAGCTGCTCGCGGAACCACGACGAGACGGCCGGATGAAACCGGTCCAGAACGTCGCCGGCTGCGTGCCCGCGCATTGACCATGGAGCCATCCAAGAAGCTTTACATGAGACGCGCTACGCCACGGACTGCGCCACCACGTTTCGGCTCTCGATTTTCTCTGACGCGATCGGCCGGTGCAAGCAAATTTGTGTACAAGAGTCTAGGATCTCACGCGGTGAGTCCGCGGCTCTTCGCCGGGCTGTCGGAAGTTACGTCCGCAAGCCGAGTCTCAGACAGCCGTGCTCGCATGCAACCAAAGCCTGGCCAATGAACGATCGCAGAAGTTGGCCGACGCTTTGTTGTCGTTTTTTCGACAGTTCGATCAGTGCGGCTGCCCAATCCGCGGGCAGAAGCAGGCCGATTTCGACGACGTCTTGCATGCGGAATCATGTGCGGCCGACGACCGAGCGGAATCGTGGCTGACGGTGTTGCAAGGGGGGCGCATTGCGGGCGAAGACATGAGTTTGCCTCGGGGAATGCACTCGAACGTTTAAATTTGCTCACGGCGGCGAACCATGAGAGAGCAAATCCTGCGCACGCAGCTCGGTAATCGCACGCGGAACCTTGGAACGATCTAGAGTCGCGGGAAGATGGCGATGAAGAGGATCGCGAGCAGGCCGACGACGGCGGCGATGATTCCGAACTGGACGAGCCAGCTCGAGTCTTGGGACGAGCTCGCGGCGGGCCATGGCGGCAGCTTCGCGGCTGGGGCCGGGACGGACGACGGCGGTGAGCGGGGGCAAGGGTTGCTGGTGGCGGGGGGCGTTCGACGGCTCGGCGGCGCCCAGGTCGCGCAGCGAGACGCCGTCGCGGCTGGCCGAATCGTCGCCGGCCAGGAGCCGGAGGTCGTCTTCGACCAGCTCGGGAGGCGGGGGACGAAAGCTCGCGGGCGGCGTCGGCCTCGGCGCCCAGGATCGCGTGCACGCGGGCCGGGTCGGTCCAGCGAGCAGGTCGGCCCTGAGCTCGGCGCAGTTCTGATAGCGCTCGTCGGGTTTCTTGCTCATCAGCTTGCGGACGATCGCCGCGAACGCCGCCGGCACGCCCCGGGCCACGCTCTCCAGCGGGCGGCGGGTCTTCCATGCGCTGCTTGAAGATCTTGTTGATCATGTCGCCCCCCTCGAACGGGGGCTGGCCGGCCAGGGCGAAATAGAGCGTGCAGCCGACGCTGTACAGGTCGCTGCGCGCATCGGCCTTGGCGGCGTCGCGGAGCTGCTCGGGGCTGGCGTAGTCGAGCGTGCCGAGCACCGTGTTGGCCCGGGTGATCGCCGGCTCTCGTCGTCAAGCGCGCGGGCCAGCCCCATGTCGAGCAGCTTCACGTCGCCGTCGGGCGTGATCATGATGTTCGACGGCTTGATGTCGCGATGGATCAAGCCCGCACGCGTGGGCCGCCTCGAGTCCGTCGATCAGCTTGAGGAACAGCCGGGCCGCGTCGGGGACGCGCAGCGGGCCGGCGCGCTCGCTCTTGACCAGCTCGAACAGGCTCTTGCCGGGGATGTACTCCATCACCATGAAGTGGACGTCGCCCTCGCTTGCCGACGGCGAGGGTGCGGGCCAGGTTGGGGTGAACACAGCGCCGGGAGAGGTCCATCTCGCGGCGAAACCGCCGCAGGGCGTTCTCTTCCTCGAGCGCCTTGCGCGGCGGCAGCACCTTGATCGCGACCGTCTCCTTCTGGTCGTTCGTCGCCAGGTAGACCTTGCCCATGCCCCCTTCGCCGAGCGGCCGCACGAGGCGATAGCCGCCCAGGAAGAAGCCGCGGGTCGCGCCCGCGAGGAGCTTGCGCGCCTGGTAGGTCGTGAGCCACCGGCCCTCGATCAGCCGCCGCGCCAGCCGGACCGCGGCGTCGTCGGCCGGCTCCGGCTCGAGCTGCGCCTGAACGTGGCCGACGACTTCGGCCGGCACCAGTCCCGACGCGACGACGTTGGCCGTGAACTCGTCCAGCCGGACCATGGTCCACACATTCACGTTAGATGCGCAGCAGATCGACCTCGAAGCCGAGCCGTAGGCAATGCGCTCGAGGCCAGGACGCCCTAGTCATTCGATATCGCACGTCGTGGAGTCGCGCCGGCTGCCGCCGAGGGGGCCATCCGTCGGGTCCTTGACCGCGACGGCGTGGATGATCAGGCAGGTCACGTTGTCCTTGGAGTCGTTGGCCAGCGCCAGGTCCTTGAGCGTCACGGCGGCCTGCTGGGGGTCGTCGACCGTGCCCAGGACGCGGCGCAGATCTTCTGTCGGGGACGACGCCGGTCAGCCCGTCGCTGGCCATGAGCAGCCGGTCGCCGGGCCGGACGTCGAGCACGCGGACGTCCTCGGGCCCGCCGCGGGCGTCCTTGCTGCCCAGGTAGAGGTAGAGCACGTTCTTGAACTTGTGGGTGGGCAGCTCTTCGGCGGTGATCGTGCCGGCGTCGAGCAGGGCGTCGGCCAGCGAGTGGTCCTTGGTGAGCTGCTCGAGCTTGCCGTCGCGCAGGCGATAGGCGCGCGAGTCGCCGATGCCGGCCACGTAGACGCGGTCGAACCGGAACTGGGCCAGGACGACGGTCGTGCCCATGTTGGAGAACTCGGTGACCGCGCCCGAGCTGCCCAGGATCTCCTGATTGACCTCGGCGACGGCGTCGCGAATCGCCTCCTTGATCTCGCTGGGCTCGTTTTCGTCGGCGGGCAGCCGCCGGGCGATCGCCCTGGGGATCATCTCGACGGCCATCAGGCTGGCCTGCTCGCCGGCCTGCTGGCCGCCCATGCCGTCGGCGACGATGAACAGGTTGGAGGGGTCGAGCGTCAGGGCCGGCGACTCGGCGGTGCTGTCGGCGCGTCGGCCGCTGTCGGACCCGTCGTGCCGGACCGACCGCCGGCCCGGGACGAAGAAGTTGTCTTCGTTGTGCTCGCGGTAATTGCCCCGGACCGAGACGACGCCGACCCGCAGCTTGAGCTGGCCCGGCAAGAGGGTGAACGACGAGAGCGTCGCGAACTCCTCGGTCGGCTCGGTCGACGTCGTCGGCGCCTCGCCCAACATGCCCTCAACCAGCTTCAGTCGCGAAAAAGCTCACCTCAGTTCACCCTCCGGGAGACCTCGTCCAGCTCGATCGTCGCCGATGCGCTCACCTCGATTCGCCTTTAGCGTTCGAGCACCGCGGATGACGCCACCGGGCAGTCCTATGTCAAGCGACTCACACCGATCTGAGTCGCTCGACTCCAGATTCGCGACCCCAACGGTGGAAAACGCTGCATCACTCGCAACTGTGACGACGTGCCTCGCTCTGTGCACCGCACTCAGCTTCGGGCATGCGCCGGGCTTGCCCAGCGCATCAGGTCGTCGACGCCGACCGAACGATAAGTCATGAACAGCTCACCCGCCTCGAACCCCGCCGTCAGACCGTGATACCGATTCATCGTCTCGACCGCGCGGAAAATCCCGGCCTTGCTGGCGGGAAACTGGGTCTGGTACGCGCGAATCGCCTCGAGCTTGACCTCCAGCGTCGATGCCGATGTCGGCAACAATGTAACCGGATGCCTCGGGCAAGTCCAACCCATGCAGCGCGATCGGGAAGCTCAACTGGTTGGCGATCGTGTGCGTCGGCAGGCCGTCGAAGTACTCGTCCCACTTGGTCAGCCGGCTGTAGAAGACGGCCGCGTCGGTGATCAGCATCGCCTGATAATGGTCGGGCGAGGCGAGCACGGTCTTGCCCCCGAATCCGATGACGACCTTGGGCTTGTAGCGGCGAAACACCTTGGCCAGCGCGACGCGAGCCTCGAACGAGTCGAAAAGCCGGCGGTTGGGCATGTTCAGGTTGATCCGCGTGAGCGACCCCCAGGATCTCGGCGGCCGGCTCGGCCTCGGCCAGCCGGACGTCCGGGCCCGGCGAGTGCGGAGTCGGCTCGCCGTCGGTCAGGTCGACGATGCCCACAGCGTAACCTTTGCGCGCCAGCCGGGCCAGCGTGCCGCCGCAGGCGATCTCGACGTCGTCGGGATGCGCACCCACGGCGATCAGGTCGAGCTCCGGCTCCTGCGTCTCGGCCATGCGACTTCTTACCTCGCGCGCTGGCGCTCGGTCGACCAATGCCGTCAGATCCAATCGAGTGTATGCCGATTGCAGTCCACAATCAGCCGATCCGACAGCCTCGCGCCGATTCTGTCAATCATCGGTTGGCGCCCGCTTGGTGACCGCCAGGAGGAACGTGGGGGCGATCGCCTCGAACCGCAGGCGGTCCATCTGCTCGATCCCGCGGGCGATCGACACGTTCCAGACCCGCACCTCGCCGGCCAGCGCCTTGAGCGTCTGGTAGGCCGCGGCCAGGCCCTCGATCGTCGCGACGTTGACGGCCATGCTTCCCCCCTGGCAGAGCCGGCGATAGGCCGCCTCGAGGACCAGGTCGACCTGCCGGCCGGTCCCGCCGACGAAGATGGCGTCGGGCTCGGGCAAGCTCGCCAGCACCTCGGGTGCGCGGCCGAGCACGGGGCGGACGTTGGGCACGCCGAACGCCTCGGCGTTGGCCTGGATCAGCGCGATGTCGGCCGGCTCGGGCTCGATCGCGTAGACCATTCCCTGGGACGCAAGCTGGGCCGCCTCGATCGCCACCGAGCCCGAGCCGGCGCCGATGTCCCACACCACCGAGTCGGCGCGGATGTCGAGCTGCGCCAGCGCGATCGCGCGGACCTCGGCCTGGGTGATCAGCCCCCGCTTGGGCAGCGACTGCGCGAACGCGTCGTCGGGATTGCCGAAGAGCCGATGCCGGCCGGCGCGGCTGGCCCGGTCGGGCCGGTTCGGCTTGCGGATCAGGATCAGCACGTTGAGCGGGTTGAACTCCATGCGTCGCCAGGTCGGCCAGCGTCGCCTGCGTGACCCGCTCGTCGGGCGAGCCCAGGTTCTCGCAGACGTAGGCCCGGAAGTAGTCGATCCCCCGGTCCAGGAGCTCCCGGGCCAGCCGGGCCGGCGGACACTCGTCGCTGGAGAACAAGCCCGACCTTCTCCGCCGTGCGAATCCGGTCGATGACCGCCTCGATCGGCCGGCCCGCCAGGTTGGTCAGGTAGGCGTCTTCCCAGCTCTCCTTGATCCGCGCGAACGCCAGTTGCATGCTGCTGACGTGCGGCACGACCTCGAATGAGTCCTTGCCGAGCCGGTCGCAGAGATAGCGGGCCACGCCGTAGAAGAGCGGGTCGCCGCTCGCTGACCAGCACCGGGTGCCTCGACGCGAGCGCCTCGCGCACCTGGCGCAAGGCCACGCTCATGTCGGGCTCGAGCGCGACGCTTGCGCACCCGGCACGCGATTCCAGCAGCGACAGGGTCGACGGGAGCACCCAGGATCAGGTCGGCCGCCATCAAGCAGCCGGCGAGCCAGCTCGGTCAGGCCCGCCAGCCCGTCGTCGCCGATCCCCAGGATCACCAGCTTCGATCGGGCGTCGCTCAAGGACCGCCCCTGCACGCATTCGCTTCAGTTTGCTTGGCGCCGAGTCGGCGTGACCGGGCATTGTAACCCCTGGCAGACCGGCAAGCCAACCCGACGGCGCCGTCGTCGCGAGCGTTTTCGGAGCCGGCAAGTTCGAGACGACTGAAGTCCGCCCTCGATCCGCCGAGGCCGGCGCGTTAACCTTGGCGTTCGAGCAAATGCCGAAGCCGGCGTGACCGCAATCTTCTGCGTGAGAAACCATGACCACCGCGCACCAAACCGATGCCTGGCTCCTGCCCAAATCCCGTCTCGATGACCTGATCGGCCTCCTCGTCCAGGACGGTTACGAGGTCATCGGCCCGACGATCGAGCAGCAGGCGATCGTGTATGGCCCGATTCAATGTGCCAAGGACTTGCCCGCCGGTTGGACAGACCAACAGGCCCCCGGCTCGTATCGGCTGGCGCGGCGCGATGACAACGCGTACTTCGGGTTTGCCGTGGGACCGCACTCGTGGAAGAAATACCTCTTCCCGCCGACTTTGCAGCTCTGGCAGGCCCGCCGCTCGGGCGCCGGTTTCGAGGTGCACGCCTCCGAGCCCGACCCGCCAAGGCGCGGCGCTTTTGGGCGTGCGCGCCTGCGAGCTTCACGCCATTGCCGTGCAAGACAAGGTGTTTTTAGACCGTGCGGGCGAGTTTACCGATCCGTATTATGCGCGAGCCCGCGAGCGGCTGTTTCTCGTGGCCGTCGAGTGCGAGTTCCCAGGCGGAACGTGCTTTTGCACCTCGATGGGCACGGGACCGGAAGTGATCGATCCCTCCGCGCAAGTCGCAGGCTCCACTGAGCAATGCGGCGGTCATTCCTTCTTTGATCTGGCGCTCACCGAGCTCGACCTTGCCTTCGTCGCTCGCGCGGGCAGCCCCGCCGGGCAGGTCGTGCTGGAACGGCTCGCCCTGGCTGCCGCCGCGGCCGAAGACGTCAGTGAAGCCCGCCGCCGAGTGGCCGCCGCGACCGAGGCGATGGGCCGCACGGTCGATGTGACCGACATCCGCAACCTGCTGCACTCGAACCAGGAGCACCCACGCTGGGACGATGTTGCAACGCGCTGCCTGGCTTGCACCAACTGCACGCTCGTTTGCCCGACGTGTTTCTGCTCGAGCGTTGAAGACGTCACTGACTTGAGCCTCGAGAACGCAACGCGCGTCCGCCAGTGGGACAGTTGCTTCAACCCCGAGTTTGCCCGCGTGCACGGCGGCAACTTCCGCGCGAGCATCCGCGGGCGCTACCGCCAGTGGTTGACGCACAAGTTTGCGTCGTGGTACGACCAGTTCGGCGTCTCGGGCTGTGTGGGCTGCGGGCGCTGCATCACCTGGTGCCCGGTCGGCATCGACGTCACCGAAGAGATCACCGCCATCCGCGCGACGAGCGGCCAGCGGGGAGCAACCAGTCCATGAGCCAGCCAGGAAGCGCGACCGTGCCGGCGAGCCATCCTTTTTTTGACAGCCTGGGCGAGCCGCACCGAACACTGTTGACCTCTCATTCGCGACCATTCGTGGCCGCGCCCGATGAGCTGCTCGTGCGTGAAGGAGACACCGCAAACTCGTTTTACCTGATCGAGGCCGGACATGTCGCGCTGGCCCTCAGCACTCCCGACCGCGGCGCGGTCCCGATCCAGACCGCGGGCGCCGGCGATATCGTCGGCTGGTCGTGGCTGCTGCCGCCGCACCGCTGGCAGTTTGAATGCCGGGCGGTAGACGACGTTCGGGGACTGGCCATCGACGCCGCGTGGCTGCGCGAACAATGCGAAAAAGACCACGAGCTGGGTTATCAGTTGCTCAAGCAGCTCGTGGCGGTGATCGCCAATCGCCTGGCGGCCACCCGGCTTCAGCTTCTTGATATCTACCGGTGAGACCCCGACCTTGACCCAACTCCGAGAGTACGCCCAGCCGATGATGCCGGCGGTCGTCAAGGTGCAGGCCTTCGAGGCCGACACGTCCGACACGTTCACCCTCGCGCTCGCGCCGCCGCGCACGCCGTATTCGTTTCGGCCGGGGCAGTTCAACATGCTCTACGGCTTTGGACTGGGCGAAGTGGCGATCTCGATATCCGGCGATCCGGCAGCGGCCGAACCGGTGGTGCACACGATCCGAGCGGTCGGCTCGGTGACGCGCGGTCTGGCCAAGCTCCGCGCCGGCGATTTTCTCGGCCTGCGCGGGCCGTTCGGCAGCAGTTGGCCGGTGGATCTTGCGCGGGGCCGTGACGTCGTGATCGTGTGCGGCGGCATCGGCCTGCCCCCCTTGCGCCCGGCGATCTACCACATCCTGCGGCATCGCGACCAGTACGGCCGCGTGGTGTTGCTCTATGGCGCACGCACGCCGGCCGACATGCTTTACCGCGAGGAGCTAACGGCGTGGCGCGCCCGCGGCGACTTCCAGGTGCTCTTGACCGTCGACCGCGGCGATGCCTCGTGGCGCGAGTCGATCGGGCTGGTGACGGTACTATGCTCGCGCGCCTTGTTCGACCCGGAGCGCACGATCGCCATGATGTGCGGGCCCGAGGTGATGATGCGCTTTACCGCCGCCGAGCTCGCGAAGCGCGGCGTGGAAGCCGATCGCGTGTATATCTCGCTCGAGCGGAACATGCAGTGCGCGCTTGGCTTCTGCGGACACTGCCAGTTCGGCCCGAAGTTCGTCTGCATGGACGGCCCCGTGTTTCGCCAGGATCGAATTTTTCCGTTCTTCAACGTGCGCGAAGCCTAGCGACCATACCAGCCCGAAGCGCCAGCGAGGGATTCTTTTTTCGACGTTGGCGAGGCCCAGCGACACACCGCGACAGCGACTTCCTCCATGAACAGCCCCACAAAGCCCCGACTCGGCGTTTTCAAATTCGCTTCTTGCGACGGCTGCCAGCTCAGCTTGCTCGACTGTGAAGACGAGCTCCTGGCCGTGGCCGGCGCCGTCGAGATCGGCTATTTCCTGGAAGCGATCCGGCGGCCGCTTGCGGGCGAGTTCGACCTGGCGCTGGTCGAGGGCTCGATCAGCGCGCCCGAGCAGATTGAACAGATCAAGGACGTGCGAAAGCGCAGCCGGTTCTTGGTCACCATCGGCGCGTGCGCCACCGCCGGCGGCATCCAGGCCTTGCGCAACTGGGGCCACGTCAAAGAGTATCTCGAGATCGTCTACGCCCGGCCCGACTACATCCAGACGCTGGCGACCTCGACGCCGATCTCCGAGCACGTGCCGGTTGACTTCGAGCTGCGCGGCTGTCCGATCAACAAGCACCAGCTTGTCGAAGTAATCGCCGCGTTCCTCGCCGGCCGCCGGCCCAATGTGCCGAATCACGCCGTTTGCGTCGAGTGCAAGCGGGCCGGGATCGTCTGCGTGATGGTGGCCCAGGGCAAACCCTGCTTGGGGCCGATCACGCACGCCGGCTGCGGCGCAATTTGTCCCTGCTACGACCGAGGATGCTACGGCTGCTATGGGCCCGCCAAGGGCCCAAACGTGGTCTCGCTGAGCCGCCGGATCGAGAGCATGGGAGTCACGCACGAAGCGCTCGAGAGCATGCTGCACACGTTCAATGCCTGGGCGCCGGAGTTCAGGGAGCGAAAGCCGTGAGCGACGTGACAAGTGCAACGACCAGAACCATCCGCGTCGACGCGCTGGCCCGCGTCGAGGGAGAAGCGGCACTGACCATCCGGCTTGCTGACGGACACGTTGACGGCGTCGAGCTGCAGATCTTCGAGCCGCCGCGTTTCTATGAAGCGTTTCTCCGCGGCCGCTCTGCGCTTGAGGTAACCGACATCACGGCGCGAATCTGCGGCATCTGCCCGGTCGCGTACCAGATGTCGAGCGTGCACGCTGTCGAGAAGATCTTCGGTGTGACCCTGCCGCCCGAGCTCCGAGCGCTGCGCCGGCTGCTCTATTGTGGCGAGTGGATCGAGAGCCACACGCTCCACATCTACTTGCTGCACGCGCCCGACTTCCTCGGGTTCGAGAGCGCGCTGGCGATGGCTCAGGCGAGCCCGGCGCTCGCGGAGCTGGTGCGCCGGGGGCTGCGCATCAAGAAGGCCGGCAACCGCATCGTCAACGTGGTCGGCGGCCGCGAAGTGCATCCCATCAATGTTCGAGTCGGCGGCTTTTACCGCGCGCCGCGACGCGACGAAGCTGCGTCTTTAGTCGACGATTTGAAATGGGCACGCGACGCCGCACTCGAAACCGTCCGCTGGGCGGCCGGGCTCACGTTTCCGGACTTTGTGGGCGATTACGAGTTCGTCGCCCTGCGGCACAGCGACGAATACCCGATGAACGAGGGACGCTTGGTCTCGAGCGCCGGCCTTGACATCGCCCAGGACGAGTACCCAGACCATTTCGAAGAATACCAGGTCGCGCATTCCAACGCGCTGCAAGCGCGCCGCCGCGGTTCGGCGAACGGCACCGGCGCGTACTTCGTGGGCCCGCTGGCGCGGTTCAATCTCAATGCCGACCGCGCCCGCCCGATCGTACGCCAGGCGGCCGCGGCCACCGGCATCCCGTTCCCGAATCTCAATCCCTACGTCGGAATTGTCGCCCGTTCGCTCGAGGTCTTGCTCGCGCTGGACGAGGCGCTGGCGATCATCGATGCCTACGAGCCGCCGGGTGCGCCATCGGTCGAGTTCGAGCCGCGCGCCGGCGTCGGCCATGCGATCACCGAAGCCCCCCGCGGCATGATCTATCACCGCTACGAGACGGATGCCGCGGGAATGATTCGCGACGCTGTCATTATTCCGCCGACGAGCCAGAACCAGCTTCAGATCGAGCACGACCTGGCACAGATCGCTCCCCAGCTCGTCGCCCTGCCTGATGACGAGGCTGCACTTCTGGCCGAGCACGTGATCCGCAACTACGACCCGTGCATCAGTTGCGCGACCCACTTCCTCAAGTTCAAAGTCGCGGGGAGATGAGCCGCAGATCGTTGGGGATAAATGCACGGATCTTTTGTCCGCAGATGTACGCAGACGGACGCAGATGGGATAGGGGAGCGAAAAAACTTGCAATGCGTGCTGCAATCACTCTAACAGTTCTACTGATTCATCGTTCTCTGTATTTTATCTGCGTCCGTCTGCGACCATCTGCGGATAGACATTTTCTCTGATTGGGGCGTTTCTCTGAATATTCGGTGTGCGCCGAGCGAGACCCTCTGCGGATCACACTTGCAATGACTCGGGGGAGGAGGTCTGGTCTGAGCCTGCGTCAATCTCCTATTCGCATAGTCGGCGTTGGCAGCCCGTGGGGTGATGATGCCGCGGCATGGGAAGCCTTGCGCCAGCTACAAGAGCGGCAGGATCTCGCGCGCGAGATCGAGGTTCACCGCGCCCATGGCGGCGAGCGCATCCTCGATTTGATCGATGGCCGCGGCACGCTGCTCCTGGTAGACGCTCTCGCAGCCGGAACGGCGCCCGGCACGATTCATCGGTACGAGTGGCCAGACCCGCGCATCGGGGCTTTGCGGCCCGGTTCGTCCCACGACTTCGGGCCTGCCGAGGCCCTCCAACTCGCGACCGCGCTCGAGATTGCGCCGCCGTGCGTGGTGGTCTTCGGGATCGAGGTCGAGAACGTCGGTCTCCAGCACGGCCTCAGTCCGGCAGTGGCGGCCGCAATTCCGGAATTGGTGCGGCGGATACTTGCATCTCTATGACGATTGACAGGCGAGGACGCCCCTTCACTGCGCCCGGCCGTCGCAGGAAGACGGGCATCCCTGCGCCGCGGGGCAGCCCTGAAGGGCGGCACAGACCTCGGGGCGCAGGGAAGGAACCAGTCGCCTATCAATCGGGCTAGCAGCTCGCCGCAGGTGAGCTCCAACTGATGCCCGACCGCCGGCAAAACAACACCTTGCGCGTGTGGCAGCGCCTTCTTCAAAAGCTCGAAGTAATGCCGCGAGACGATCCGGTCTTCATTGCCCTGGATCAGCAGAATCTCGGTGATTACCTCGGGCAAGATCGGCCGGAGGTCCAGTGTCGTCAAGAGCTGGACGCGATGGGCCAGCGAGCGGATGGGCGTTTGCCCGTTCTGTTCGAGGTAGAAATCCCACCGGTCGTGAACGATCGAGGGGAACTCGCCCTTGGAGTTATACGCCAGCACAGTCTTGCGCAAGGGCAGCCGAGCGACTCGACCCGGCACCATCCTTCCCAGGCGGAGCGCCCACCGCTCGGCGGTGGTGAAATTGCGATGGGAAAACGCTCCTTGCACGGCCGCCTTCAAAAACCGCCCCGGCTCGCGGTAGAGGGCCTTGAGCACGATCGTCGAGCCGAAGGAGATGCCGACCAAGAACGCCCGGCCGATGTCGAGGTGATCGATCAGGCCGAAGAGGTCGTCGACCAGGTCGTCGTGGCTGATCCGGGCGAGGTTGGCGCCGTCGCCGGGGTGCTCGCCGGGATAGTCGTAGACGATGGTCCGGAACCGGCCTGCGAGCTGGTTCAAGAGCAGCGCGTAGGCATCGATAGGTCGAGGCGATTCCGGGCACCAGGAAAAGAGGCGGCCCTTGCCCCAGAACGCGGTAAGTCATCTCGATAGCGCGGGCCGTCCCAGTGGCCGACCTCGGCCTGGGCGTCGTAGCGCGCGACCTCGGCGCGAAAGTCGGCCGGCCGGGGGCACGGCCGGAATTCCGGCTCTGCTTCCTCTGCGGCAGGCGCCGCCGCCGGCTCAGGCATGTGCTCGTACATGGGCCTCGCCCGCGTTCGAGGAGGGCTCGATCGCATGAAACACCATGCTGGCGAAGCTCACGCAGCAGGTGCCGCTTGTCGTCGATCGCCTGTTTGTACTTGAGCAACCGCCCCCGCGACGGCCCCATCGCGTGCAGCATGGTGTAGGTGGCGGCCAGACCGCACACCCGGTAGCGGTTGCCCACCGCCGCGGCCGTGCGGAACCAGCCGCGCGGATCGCCGGCCGCGGCCCGGTCGAGCATCGAGCCGTCAAACTGCCGGACCTGCTCTTGCAGGCCCACGTCGACCGGCGCCGGGTCGCCAAACTCAGGGCCTACGTGGCACAGGTCGATCCCACCGATGTAAACCACCGACTTGCCGCACGCTCGCTCGGCGACCTCAAGCGCCTGGACAAACCGGCTCACGTCGGGATCGTCGATCGGATCGATCCCGCGCTCCATCAAGTCGTGAAACGACCCGACCAGGATCGGCACGATCGTGAAATCGCGGCGGCCGCCCAGCACATATTGCAGGAAGACGACCTGAAATTCGATCGAGTGCTCGGTGCGGTGCGACAGCTCGTCGTCGAACAGGTCGCGGCCGGCGAGCGCGGCGATCCGATCGACGTACGACCGATCGGTGGGTACGACCCCCAGCGGCGTCTCGAAGTCTTTGAGCGTCAGCGCAAATCGCCGCCGGCAGTACTGGTGGGCCACTCCCAGCACCACGAACGTGTCGGCCGCCGAGTTCTCGACCAGCTCCTTGTAAGACCACGTGTAAACCGGGCCGCCGCGCTGAAAGTCGATGTGCGGGCTCAAGACGCCCCGCAGCCCGTCGTTCACCGGAGGCCCTTCGCCCGCCGGGGCGCCCGAGCCGTGCGAGTCGACGAAAAACTGCTCGAGCTGCGCCTGCAGTGCACGAACCGTCGCGGCATACGACCGCCCCGCGAGCGCCGCCGGCCGCCGGCCTGATTCGCGGTACGTCTGGTAAAACGCAGCGAACGTCGGCCCCTCGATGATCATCGCGGCGTCCAGCCGGCGCACCAGGTCTTCCAGCTCGTGCAGCGGCAGGAAAAGCCCCGTCTGGCGCAGCACTCGACCCTGAATCTCGCTCAGCGTCGACTGGCCGTCAAAATGGCGGACGATGTGGTGATAGCCGTCACGCGGGAGCAAGATCGGCTCGCGAAATGGCCCCGCAAATGTCTTGGAGCAGCACAAAGGCCTGCCCCTGGTGCTCGACCGCGCCGAGGCATGACCGGCCGAAGTTTCGGCCGCTCGAGAGACGACATGCCCCGGATCCATGCCCCCGGTCGCCATCGGAATGCATCGAGCGGCCCCACCGCCGGACAGCCCTGATACACTCATGTTATCCGAGAGGCCCACTGCGTCAAGCTGCGCTCTTGGACGCGGATCGGCCGACCCCGCTCGTTGGACGCGGGTCTCCCGACGTTGGGCGCGGGTCTCCCGACGTTGGGCGCGGGTCTCCCGACGTTGGGCGCGGGTCTCCCGACCCCGCCCAGAGTGGACCGCAGGTCTCCCCAGCTCGCAGCGCCTGCCGCGAGTGAAGTCGAGCGGAGGCTCGCCCTCCCGACCCCCGTCACGATCCTCGCCGCGGGCCTCGCGGGAGCGAAGCAATCAGTGGAAGAGGCCACGCGGGAGGCGCGATTTCGCGGATCGGTTCCGGTCGCATGGGTTTGGAGCTCCTGGCATGTGTCGTTGACTCGCGTCACCCACACCAGACAGCACGAGCTTTTCAAATTCCTGCAGCAAAAACCGCGCCGATCAGCGGGGAAAATTCCTAAACGACTACTGTATTTTGCTTTAAAGCCATCCGGTCACCGATGCGCAGTTGTCCCACTGATCGCAATGTTGGCGCATCTCGCGGAAATAACCGCCCAATCTGGAGGCGTCGCTGCCGCCGGCTTGGTCAGTGGGCGAGGCGGCTGCACTGGAGGCAAATCGCCAAGTGTGGTAGGGTTCGCGCGCGAACCTGGGGCTCGAGGCTTCATGATTCGGTCGTGTTGGGGGCTCGGGCGGAATGCACGGAGGACGATCGCCCATGATTCGTTCACAAGTCTTGTGGATTGCTGTACTTGGCGGATCGTTCGCGACAGCCGCTATGGTCGCGGCTGCCCAGGAAGCGGGTGCGAACCGAAGCACGGCAGGGCGGCCTGCCACAGCTCAAGCGGCCCCTCCCCGAGCCCCCGTACCCGATCCCGCGCAGATGCAGCAGTTGCTCCGTGACTGGGAGGCGCAAAGCGCCAAGCTCAAAACGCTCGAGGTATCGATCTATCGCATCGACAAGCTCGCCGATTGGGACGACGAAGAGCACTACACTGGCAGCGCCGCCTTCGAGGCCCCGCAGCTCGCGCACCTCGACTTCCGCAAAGTAAAGATGCAAACTCAGGCCGACCCGAAGAACAAGGACAAGAAAAGGGTTGTGCCAGTCAGAAACAAGGATAACCAGATCGTTTCGACGCCGCATGAAACGATCGTGGCTACTGCCAAGAACGAAGTGTGGCATTACCGCTACGAGGTCAAGCAGGTTTTGATCTATCCCCTCAACAAGGACCAGCGCAAGCGGGCGATCGAGGAGGGACCGCTGCCGTTCCTCTTCAACATGAGAGTCGCCGAAGCCAACGCGCGGTACCAGATGACGCTGCGAGGCGAAGACGAAAAATCCTACCTGGTAAAGATTGTACCGCTGCTCAAGGAGGACCAGGATAGCTTCTGCACCGCGTGGATCTACCTGGATCGCAAGTTCCTGCTCCCCACCCGGATCTTCTTGGTATCACCTGACCAGAAGAGCAGCAAAGACTTCCGTCTGTGGAACATCAAGGCCAATGCCAAGGAGGGGGTGGACCCGCAGAAGTTCGTCGGGGTTGTTCCGCCCAAGTGGAAGGTCGAGCGAAATCCCGCCGGCGACCCCAAAGCGGCCCAGCACCGGCACGCGGCCCTGCGGCTCGATAAGCCGGGTCCTTGGTCCTTCGTCCTTAGTCCTTGGCGTCGCTGCCACGCGCACCGGCGATGCACGCTTTGTCCTTGGTCCCTGACCAGGCGAACCGTTGCGCAGAGGCCGTCGGGCTCGGCGGTCCGCCGCGGCGCCTCGCCCTTGCGTCCGTGCGTCGGCCGAGGGCGAATCGAGACCAACGACCAACGGCCAACGACCAGGGACCAAGGACGAAGGACCAAGGACCACCCCGATGTTTGACCCTCCCCTCCGCGCCGTTATATAATCAGTGCGTCAATGACACGAAGAGTTCGGTCGGCGCTCTCTCAGGTACGGCGATGAGTGTGGAAGAATTTTGCTAAGAGATTGATCGAACCCGGGCGGCGCTCACGCTCGATTCGGCGTGCCGCAAATAGAGAGCCCAGAGGCGCGTCCGACTCTTGGAGGGAGTCCGGCAGCTATGATCCGCCCCCCGCCTCATGCCCGCGGCCGAGCCTTCGGTGGCTCTACGTCGTGCTCGCTGGTGCAGCCGCTCGCGCCGTCGGCAGCGGCGCCGGGCTCAAGAGACAGCCGGCAAGCCCCCGACCACGCCCGGCCAGTTCTTCACGATCACCGAGCCGATCACCCACGAGACGATCGCGCAAATTCGCGCCGCCACGCGCCAGCTCGTCGACCAGCAACGCGGCGGCCGACAAAGGAGTCGGCCGATCCTGGTCTTCGAGTTCCTGCCGGGCGAGTCGGCGCCGGGCACGAGCGAATTCGGCGCCTGCTACGACCTGGCGAACCTGATCTCGCGCGAGCTGGCCGGGGCCAAGCTGACCGTCGCCTACGTGCCGCAGCCCCTGAAGGGCTACGCCGTCTTGCCCGTCGTCGCGTGCACCGAGATCGTGATGGGGCTCATCGGCCAGCCTGGGCCCGATCACGCCCGAGGGCCAGACCGTTCGACGCCGCCTTCCGCGAGCCGGTCCGGTTCCTGGCCATGCGCAAGACGCGCGATCCCGACCTGCTCCTGGGCATGCTCGACCGCGACGCCGACCTCCGGCTGGTCCGCACCGCCGACAAGAGCGTCCACTACGTCCTGGCCGAGAACCTGAAGAACTTCCGGCAGAACTCACCAGGTCATCGACGAGCAGCCGGCGTGGGAAGGCGGCCAGCGCGGCGTGCTCACCGCGCAGCGGGCGCGCGAGGAGGGATTCTGCAAGCGGACGGCCGAGAGCCCGGCCGAGCTGGCCAGCATCTACCAGATCGGCGGCCAGTCGGCCATCGACGATCCGACCCTGGGCCAGACGATCCGGTCCGCTCTGGATCAAGCTCGACGGTCCGCTCGACACGGTGATGGTCTCGTACCTGACGCGCAGCCTCGAGCAGGCGCGGCAGGAAAAGGTCAACCTGCTGATCCTCCAGATCAACAGCCCCGGCGGCATCGACACGGTCGGCGACAACCTGGCCGACCTGATCGCCGGCATCAAGGACATGAAGACGGTCGCCTACATCGACGACCGCGCGCTGGGCGTGGCGGCGCTCTTGCCGCTGGCTTGCCGCGACATCGTCTTCAAGAAGTCGGCGCGGATGGGCGACGTCCGCAGATGATCAGCGGCCGGAACGGCCAGTTGCACGACCTGAGCGACGTGATGCGCACCAGCCTGGCCGACGAAGGCGGCGCTCCTGGCGCGCGAGAAGGGGCATCCCGAGGCCGTCGCCGTCGCCATGGTCGATCCCGACGCCGAGGTCGTCGAGGCCACGCGACTCCAAGACCGGCGGCACGCAGCTGATCCTGCGCTCCGAGCTCGAGGCCGACACGGGCCGCTTTCAGGTCGATCCAGACCCGCAAGGAGCCCGGCTCCGTCTTGACCGTCCGGGCCGAGGACGCCGCCGTCGTACGGGCTGGGCCAGGTCGTCAACGACGACGAAGAGCTCAAGGGCCTCTACGGCCTGCGCGGCCGCGCGATCCGCGTCGACGGCCCGAGCTGGGTCGACTCGCTCGTGACGATCCTCACCGACCCCTACGTGAGCTGGCTGCTCCTGTTCGTCGGCGGCGTTCATGCTGGTCATCGAGCTCAAGCTGCCCGGCATCGGCCTGCCGGCGATCATCTCGGCCCTGGCGTTCCTGCTCTTCTTCTGGAGCCACTACCTGAGCGGCACCGCCGACCAGCTCGAGATCATCCTGTTCTTGATCGGACTGGTCTGCCTGGCGGTCGAGCTTTTCGTGTTCCCGGGCTTCGGCATCTTCGGCATGAGCGGAATCCTGCTCATGCTCTGCAGCATCGTGCTGGCCAGCCATACGTTCGTCTGGCCGACCCACGATTACGAGTATCAGGAGCTGGGCCACACGCTCTTGCAGGTGACGGGAATGCTGGTCGCCGTCGGGGGCTGCGCGATGGTCCTGGCGCGATACTTCCCGTCGCTGCCGTTCTTCAACCGCCTGGTCTTGAAGCCCGAGCCGTGGACGCGCGTCGAGGCCGACGATTCCGCGGCCGGCCCGTCGCGCGAAGGGCTACGAGTCGCTGGCGTTCTTGATCGGCGAGACCGGCCGGACCACGTCGCCGTTGCGGCCGACCGGCAAGGCGCAGTTCGGCGGCCTCTTGATCGACGTGACGGCCGACGGCGCCTTCGTCGAGACCGACAGCCTGGTCGAGGTCGTCGACGTGCAGGGCCCGCGCGTCATCGTCAAGAGAGTCGACTGACCGACCGGGCGTGCACCGGGTCTGCTGGACGACCGACACTGCGGCTACGGTGGCTGGCGAGTCGAACGAACAAGTGACTCGAGGAGCGATGCGGACCTGGTCCTCGCCGGCATCGCCGCGAGACGCGGTGTGCTGCCTTGCCGCTACGAGCTGCCGGATCCGCCGTCAACCGCGACTGCGGCGTCACCAACTTCGAGGATACACCATGATGGCGGCATTGCTCGCTCAGATGAACCCAACCCCTGGACGACCTACGTCTGGTGATGATCGGCGATCGGTTCTTCGCGTTGATCACGTGCATCTTCCTGGCGAAGTATTTCAACCTCTGGATCCAGGCGCAAGATGACCCAGGCGAACGTCACGATCTGGGAACTGGTCGGGATGTCGTTTCGCAAGGTGAACCCCAACATCATCGTCCGCTCGAAGATCATGGCCTACCAGGCGGGCCTGTCCGAGAAAGACGGCATGACGACCCGCGCGCTCGAGGCCCACTACCTGGCCGGCGGCAACGTGCCCAACGTGGTGCGCGCGCTTGATCGCCGCCAACCGGGCCGACATTCCGCTGTCGTACAAGCGAGCCGCCGCGATCGACCTGGCCGGCCGCAACGTGCTCGAGGCCGTGCAGACCAGCGTCAATCCCAAGGTCATCCCCTGCCCCGACCCCGGCTCGGGCCGGCAGACGATCGACGGCGTCGCCAAGAACGGCATTCAGCTCAAGGTCAAGGCGAAGGTGACGGTGCGGACCAACCTCGACCGCCTGGTCGGCGGCGCCACCGACGAGACGATCATCGCGCGGGTCGGCGAGGGCATCGTCAACGCCATCGGCTCGGCCGAGACGCACCTGCAGGTCCTCGAGAAGCCCGACACGATCTCCAAGCGCGTGCTCGAGAAGGGGCTCGACGCCGGCACGGCCTACGAGATCCTGTCGATCGACATCGCCGACATCGACGTCGGCGACAACATCGGCGCCAACCTGCAGGCCTTGCAGGCCGAGGCCGACACGCGGGTGGCCCGCGCCAAGGCCGAGGAGCGCCGCGCCTTCGCCGTGGCCAAGGAGCAGGAAATGCAAGCCGCCGTCCAGGAAAACCGCGCCAAGGTCGTGCAGGCCGAGGCCGAGATCCCGCTGGCGATCGCCGAGGCGTTCCGCCAGGGCAACCTCGGCATCAACGACTATTACAACCTGCGAAACGTCCAGGCCGACACCGAGATGCGCAACGCGATCGCCGGCACCGGCAATGCGCGCCGCGAGACCGTTCCCGTCCCGTCGTGAGCGTGAAGGCCGAGCGTGACGGTCAAGGCGGCCCGCCGGACCATTCTCGAGGCGCGAACCATGCTTCAGTTCATGGTCATCATGGCGATCCTGGCGATCTGGGCTTTGACGTCGCTCTTGAGCCGCGAGGCCCAGCCGTTGCCGCCGCGTGCGCGTGCGCTGGCGGCCCCGATGAGGTGCGCACGGCGCCATCGGCGCGAATGGATCGCACCGGGCCTGCGCGTTATCTCGGCCCGGACAAGCCGCCGGTGTCGACGCTCGAGCGACGGCTCCCGGCCCGCATCGAGGCCCCCGGCCTCAGGAGCCGGGTGGTCGAGGCCGATGACGGCATCGTGATCCTGGAACCCGACGCGCGGTCCCGGAACCAGCCGGCGAGCTCTGCTTCGGCGGCGACCACCGGATCGCGTTCGCCGCGGCCCGCCCAGGCGCGGCGCGGCACTCGCGGGCGCTCGCCATCGACCCCGAGCCCGACCAAGTCGGTCGAGGCCGCTCGGCCCCGCGCACTCACGAGCTTCGTCGCCCAGTCGATGGCCCAGAAAAAAAACCGCCCCTTGGAGATCGCCCCGCTCTCGTCGCCGCTGGCGCCGATCAACTCGCCGCTCCACGACGCAACCAGTGCGGCGACCACCCTCGACCCCGCCAAGACGCCCACGGCACTTCCCGCCGTCAACGCGGGCGAGCTGCTCGAGCTGCTCGCCAAGCCGACGAGAATGCGAGCGACGTTCTTGCTCTCCGAGATCTTGCAGCCTCCGATCGCACTCCGGCGCCGGCGTGGCGGGCGTTAGTGGGTGGGGGGCCTTTGGTCATCGGAGCATTGCGCCGGATCGGACCGATCGGACGGATTGGACGGATCGGACGGTTTGTTTGGGCCTTCTGCGGGGCGGGTGCCCTTGCACACGGGATAGGCGGCGCAGCCCCAGAACTGCGCCGGGAGATTTTCCCTTGCGGGCGGTGCGCATCACCATTGGCTTCCCACACAATGGGCAGTCGGGAAGCGCGGGCTTTGTGGGATCGGTCACCTTTTCTTCGTCTCGTCTTCGCTCTCGCTCCGCGATCCTCGCGGCTTCCAGGCGCTCGCTGTAACCACCCTCTTGCACGAAGGTGCGCTCGAGCGCGGCAATTTGTTGATCGAGTAGATAGTTCGCCTGATGAATCAGGCAAAGGACCGTGTTGGCCACCACGGCGGGATCGCGATGGTTCAACCAGGCGGCATACGGGCCGAACACGTCAACCGCGCCTGTTCGTTCAGGCGAATGGGTCTGGCCGATTCCGGGCGCCGCGCCAATTCCCGCACTTCTCGCGCCGGGCGCATTCTTGTCCCACAGCGGCAACCGGTGCTGGCGGAGAAAATCTTGGTAATCGAGCAATAGCTCCTCGAGGCTCGCGCGAGCGACATTCGTGAGCTTCAATTCGAGCTGGCTCGAGCTCGCCGAGGCGCGGCTTCCTTCGGCGATGTTCTGCCGCCCACTGCGCACTGCTTGCACCATCTGGTCGCTCGTGCGCGAGCTCTTATCAATGAACCGCGCAAAAGGCCACCGTCGCGTCGTAGATGATCGTGGCGGTCTGGAAGGAGCGCAACTGCCCGTATCCGCCGCTTGGCCGCAACCGTTTGCTCCCGTCACCGGGCGGCTCGGAAGACGAGTGGGCGTTCACAGGAGCAGGCCTGGTGGCGTGAGCTAAGGGCAGCAACGAAAACGGTGCTTTAGGCTACCACCACCATCACCGCGCGTCATCAGCCCAACCGTCCGATCCGTCCCATCCGTCCAATCCGTCCGATCCGCGCATCTCCCGGTTCTAGCGGCGCAAGCCCCGCGCAGCCCGATTTCGCTCAAGCGCGCTCCCGCCCACGGCCGATGCACACCCGCAGAAATGTGACGTTCCGTCGCGCCAATGGTTTGGCCCGCTCGAATTAGCCGGGTGGCATCTCCACGGAAGGAGCGCGCTGCGTCCTTGCAGCGAGCCTTCAAGTTCGACCTGATGAGTCGTTCCTCTCTGGCGGAGATGCTCGATGAAACCGCATCCTTTGCGCGCGCGCCGGATCGCCGGCAGCGTGGCGATCTTTGTTCTTGTCGTCGGCCACACGACCGGTAATCCCAGCAGCCGCGCATCGGAACCCGCAACGATCGCCTGGCGCGATGATTACGGCAGCGCGCTTGCCGAGGCGGCCGACACGAATCGGCTGCTCTGGGTCCAGTTCACCGGACCGTGGTGCCCCAACTGCACGCGGATGGAGCAAGACTCGTTTCCCCATCCGGCGATCGTCGAGCACGCACGAGCCTCGTTCGTGCCCCTCAAGCTTCGCTCCGACGTCCACGAGCAGCTTGCTCTCAGCTTCAACCTGAGAGCACTGCCGGCGACGATCATCGTGGCTCCCGACCGCGAAATCGTCTCGATCCACGAGGGCTATCTCGGTCCCGACGAATTCGACGCGTTTCTGCGCGACTCGCTGGCGCTGCGGGCAACTCGATCGCCTCACGCAAGCGGCAGCCCGAAACCGGCAAGGGAACCATCCGCGCCAGACGCGAAACCCCAACCGCCGCGCCCGGCCGCTCCCGCCGTTTCAGGCTACTGTCCCGTCAGCTTGGTCCGCGCGCGAAAGCTCGTCCGCGGCAATGCCCAGTTCGTTGTCTTCCACCAAGGCCGCGTGTATCACCTCGCCAGCGACGAGATGGTCGCACACTTTCGTGAAGCGCCTGAGCGTTACGTGCCGGCAAACGACGGCGCCTGCCCGGTAGAACAAGTCGACAAAAAAACCGCGAAGCCAGGCAGTCCGCAATGGGGTGTGCTCTACCGCGGACGGCTTTATCTCTGCTCATCCGCAGAGAACCGCCGCCTCTTCTTCAATGAACCCGATCGATACACCGTCGTCGATCGGTAAGCGACAACAGTCGCGTGCCAACGAGCAGTCCGACCAGCGAGCGACGGCGCTAACCAACTCCGTGCCGGCCCAGCCTGTCGAATTTCCGCGCGCTTCTTGTTAATCTCCAACATACGCTCCGGTCGTAGCGGCGACAGCCATTTCTGGCCACTCTAAGTTCGGGTCGACATCAGGGCACAGCGATTCATGTCGAGCCAGATCTTGATGGCCTCGGGCGCCACAATCGGAAAATCCGGAATTCCTCCGGTGGCCTCTTGGCGCACTCCATGTGCGCATTGTACTATGCCTGCACGCATCAACCATTCAGATAACGCGCGTTCCGAAGAAAGGAATCGGCTGGGCTGCCGTATGGCCTGGTGTGCGTTCACTCGCCTTGATTTTGGTCGAGCCAAAGAGCAGACTGCGAAGGTTGCATAATTTGCGCAGTATGTTAGGTTTTGGAAAATTGGAATGTGCGCAATTCGGTTTCGCGGTGTTCGTGTCAGGTACGCCGAGACAGATTCGCCGTATTGATTCCTTTTGATCTAAGTTCGTGAACCGACAGGTCTGACCGGATCAGTGTCTGATCGTCTGGTCGCATACCTTGTCGATGCACCGAGGGAAGAGCAACCCATGTCATCTCGTAAGCGATCTCCCCGCGTGATCGGGCTCCGCCGTCGGCGAACTTATTTGGCCAACAGCACCCTCGAGAACCTGGAAAGCCGGCTGCTGCTGTCGCAGGGGACCCTGATTCCCGAGGGATTTATCGGTCCGGTCGCCCCTTCCGCGCCCGCTTCGGCGCCGGCAGCGGCGCCGGCGGCAAAGACGACGGGCCCGGCTGTGGGCACACCAAAATTGCCTGCGGCTCCTACCACAGCATGGCACGCCATACAGCCCATCCAATTGCTCGGCTCCCCACAGGCCACTCCCAACAACTCGATGGGCGGTCCCGATCAGGGGTCAGGTACAGGCGGTTACACGCCACTGCAGCTCCAGACGGCTTACGGCCTCAATACGCTGCTGTGGGGCACCGTTCAAGCCAATGGCGCGGGCCAGACGATTGCGGTGATCGACGTCGGCGACAACCCGGGCTTTGTCGACTCGTCATCGCCGAACTTCGTCGGCAGCGCCCTCAACGTCTTTGACACGAAGTACAACCTCCCTGACCCCACGTTCACCAAGTACAACCAGAACGGCCAAACGACCAACCTACCGCAACCCAACAAGTTTTGGACCACTGAAATCGCGCTCGACGTGGAATGGGCACACTCGATGGCCCCCATGGCCAAGATCGACCTTGTCGAAGCAACCAATTCCACCACCGGGCCGGGCCCGCTCATGCAGGCTGCCTACACAGCGGTCACCAAGCTGGGTGCGTCGGTGGTCTCGATGAGCTTCGGCTATCCGCTCGAATATGAAGGCCAGGGGATAGTCGAGCAGGACATGAATTCCACCTTTATCGAGGCGGCGCTCGCTGTAAACCCCAACGTGACGTTCCTGGCTTCAACGGGCGATCACGGCGAGCTTAACGGCAATGCGCCGAATTTCCCGTCAACGTCTCCGGACGTCGTTGCCGTCGGCGGCACGACTCTCAAGCTCAACAGCAGCAACCAATGGCTAAGCGAGACAGGCTGGAGCTACGGCAGCGACAGCTATTGCCCGAGCTGCGCCAGCGGCGGCGGCATCAGTAGCGTTTTCACCGAGCCGACATTCCAGGACGACGTGCAGAGCTCGGGTAATCGTGAGGTCCCCGACGTTTCGTCGGATGCCGACCCGAGCACCGGCGTATGGGTTTACGACCCGTACACCAACGGCACCGCCACGCCGTGGGGAGTGGTCGGCGGCACCAGCCTGTCGTCACCCTCGTGGGCGGGCTTTATCGCCGATGCCGATCAAGGTCGACAGGCTCTCTACGGGAACGGGCCGCTGGATGGCCCCCAAGAGACTCTGCCGGCCCTTTACGGCGTTTATGGCCTCGGCGACGCCTATAGCACCTATTTCCACGACATCACGGTCGGTAACAACGGCTTCAACGCGGGGCCGGGCTACGACTTGGTGACCGGCATCGGCTCTCCCCGAACCCAAAACTTGCTCCCGGTGCTGGCAGCCTACGGCATCGCCAGTCAGGCGGCCGTCTCGGTTGAGCCCCCCTCCAGCGTGGTTCAGGGCGGCCACTTCGGCACGATCGTGGAAGCCGAGGATTCTGCCGGCGCCCTCGATATTGGCTTCGACGGCACCGCCACCATCTCGCTGGTGCCCGGCACCGGTCCCGCAGGCGCGCCGGCGTTCACGCCCGTTACCGCCGACTTCGAGGGCGGCGTCGCCGTCATCGACGGCCTCCAGCTCTCAACAATCGGCTCGGGCTACCAGTTCGAGATCGCGATTTCGAGCCTACCGACCGTCAAAACCACCACCGTGTCGGTCATGCCCAACACCAGCGGCAACCCCACGTAT
This sequence comes from uncultured Isosphaeraceae bacterium, assembly GCA_963830625.1. Lineage (GTDB taxonomy): Bacteria > Planctomycetota > Planctomycetia > Isosphaerales > Isosphaeraceae > CAWHMZ01. The sequence goes on from CAWHMZ010000029.1 coordinate 94,859, forward strand.
TATCCTGTGCCGGTCGATTCCAGCATCCGCAACGACCTGAGCTTGGCCGACGGCAATTCGTCGAGTATCAGCGATATTTATCTGGTCTACGACCCGACGGTCGGCATCTACACGGTCACGCAGGGCGAGCTGCACATCAGCAACACCTCTTTGCTTACTCAGAAGAACATCTTCATCATTGGCGACGACGAAACGGATCCGACAGGGGTTCCGGTCATCAGCGCCGAAGGAGACCAGTCGCGTCGCGGTCATCACCGGTACGAGCGGCGCCGGGGCAAGCATCAACGTGACGATTCGCGGCGTCGTGACCTCGAGGGCGGCGTGGGCAGAGACGCCGGCGGGCTGACTCTGCCGACGGGTACCGGAGTGGGCGGCGGGCTGCTCATCGAAGGGGGCAATGTGTCCCTTTCGCACGTCAACATGCGAAGCAACGAGGCGGTGGGCGTCACGGGCGCCAGGGGTTCGAGCGGCGCATCGATCGTGGCGGCGCCCGGCGGCGTCGGCGGCACCGGCAAGACCGGCAAGGGTGGGGCGATCTATCTGGCCAGCGGCAGCTTGACGCTCAAGGACGACGTGATCGAGCGGCAATAAAGCGGCAGGGTGGCGACGGCGGCGAAGGCGGCACCGGCGGCCTGGCGGGCACGCGCATTCTTTGCTTCGGCAGGTTCTACTTCCCCAGAGACCTGCCCGGCGGCGTCGGCGGCACGGGCGGCGTCGGCGGCTCGGGTGCCGGCGGCGCGATCTTCATGGACGGCGGCAATCTCACAATCTCCGGCGGCACGATCAGCGGCAATTCGGCACGGGGCGGCTCCGGCGGCGCGGGCGGACCGGGCGGCCACGGCGGTTTCGATATTCGATCCCGGCGGCTTTGGCGGGCTCGGCGGCCAGGGCGGTGCCGGCAACGGCGGCGGAATCTACCTGGCCAAGGGAAGCCTCACACTCAGCGGTGCGGCGAACATCAAGGGCGAATTTCGCACTGGCCGGCAACGGCGGCAACGGCGGCCACGGTGGCACCGGCGGTGAGAGCGGCTCGTTCTCCAGTACCGCACGATTCGGAGTGGCCGGCTCCGGTGGCGACGGCGGCAAGGGCGGCATCGCCGCCGGCGCCGGCATTGTACGTGATCAACGGCATCGATCACCTGGAACTCGGCGATCCTGCAATACGAACACGGCGCCACCGGCGGCGCCGGCGGCGCAGGCGGCGTGATCGGTTTCGGCGCCAAGGGCGGCGCCGTCGGATCGGGCGGCCCGGCCGGCACCGGTGCCGGCGGCGGCATCTACGATGGAGCCAATATCTCGCTCGAACAACGCCGACATCAACAATAACACGGCCACCTCCGGCGGCGGCATCGACGTCCACGGCACCCTGACCTTGACCAACAGCTGCGCTCACGGGCAACACGGCCTACGTTCGGCGGCGGCATCGACATCGCCGGCACGCTCACCGTCAACAACGTCGGTCTTCACCGGCAATAATGCCGATTACGGCGGCGCCATCGACAGCTCGGGGCTCCTCACCGTCACCGGCGGCAGCATGACCAGCGACACCGCCATCGATTCCGGGCGGCGGTATCTACTCGAGCGGCAACGCCAAGGTCTCGACCACCACATTCACCAGCGACACGGCCGCCGACGGCGGCGCCATCTTCAGCTTCAAGACCGGCGCAGCTCGGCGTCTCGGGCGCCACGTTCACCTCCAACACGGCCCAGATGGGCGGCGCCATCACGAGCGAAGGCTCGTCTCGGCGTCTGCCGGCAGCACTTCACCTCCAATGACGCCACCGGCGGCATCGGCCGACGGCGGCGCGATCTTCAACTATGAAGGCAAGGCAACCATCGGCAGCTCGACCTTCACGCTCAACACCTCCAACCAATGGCGACGGCCATCGACAGCTACGACGGCAGCGCTCATCGAGAGCTACGAGGCACGCTGCTCGTCACCGACGGCAGCTTCACCGGCAATACGCGGACGACGGCTACGGCGGCGGCATCGAAAACGTCGGACCGCTCACCATCAGCGGCACGACCTTCACCGGCAATAGTGCGGGCTACGGCGGCGGAGCATCTCCAGACCAGGGCACCCTGACGGTCTCGGCGGCGGAGCTCGTCTTCATGCGGAAACAAGGCCGCCGCTCGGCCGGGAAGGCGGCGCATTCGAAACCAGGGCAATCTTAGCGGTGAACGACAGCGCGATCACGGCCAACACGGCCGGCGGCGGCGGCTCGAGCGGCTAGGGCGGCGGCGTGTTCAACATCGAGCGGCTCGGTCGACGGTCACCGCCAGCAGCTTTCGGACAACGTCGGCCGGCTTCGGCGGCGGCATCTACTTGAGCGGCGGCTCACTCTCGCATCGCCAACACGCCCGTCTCGGGCAACCAGGCCATCGGCACCCGCACGGCGCACGGCGGCGGCATCGTCAACATGCTGGCGGCTGCGATCACGGTCAGCCACGAGACGTTGAATCGACAACTCCGCGACCGGACCCGGCGGAGCCATCTACAACGCCGGGACGATGACGCTCAACATCGTCTCGCTTCGCGTCCAACAGCGCCGGCACCGGCGGCGGCATCTTACAACGCGGCCGTGGACTCGGCACGATCCTCGACACGACCCTCTCGAGCAATTCCGCCGGCACCGTGGGAGGCGCGATCGGTAACGCCGGCACACTCACGATCACCAACGCCACCATCGCCAAGAACTCGGCCGGCATCGGGCGGCGGCGGCGTCGACAACGCCGGTACCACGAGCTTCCTCACCACGATCAACGTCACCATTGCCTACAACACCGTCGCCACCGGCGGCTTGGGCGGCGGCCTCGAGGTCAATTCGGGCACGGTGATGATCTACAACACGATCGTCGCCGAAAACACGACCGGCACGTCTCTGAACGCACCGCCCAACGACATCGCCGGCAACCTGTCGCTCTCTGCGCGCTTACAACTTGGTCGGCGTCGGCGGAGTCCGGCAATCTCTACTGCCACGCAACCATAACCTGCTCAACGTCAGCGCCGCCTCCAGGCACAACTCGGCCCACTGGCGAACAACGGCGGGCCCGAACAGACGATCGCGCTCTTGGGAGTACCAGCAAGGCCACAGCTACAGCGTGGCCATCGACGGCCGGCAGCAACACCGTCGTGCCGGCGTTCCCACCACCGACGAACGCGGCGCGCTGCGCGCGGACCCGCCGGCGGATCAACGCCGGCACCAACGTCGATATCGGCGCCTACGAGGCCAGCTCGGAATACCTGGTCACCAGCACCGTCGACGCGGTCGATTACGGCACGCTTGCGGGCCGCGGTGCTCTGGGCCAACACCAGCGTCAACGACAACCCGGCCAACTTCATCACTCCCAAGCCCAACACCGATCATCTTCGACACCGCCAATCTGTTCTCACATGCACAAACGATCACGCTCTTGAGCCCACTCGTCTTCGATGCCGACCACGCCGCCTTCGCCCGAGGCGATCATCTACACCGGGTCGAAGCCCCTGACGATCAGCGGCGGAGGCGCCACCGAGCTCTTCGAGATCGAAAACAACATCGTCAACAACGAAACCTCACCACACGTCACGTTAAGCGGCCTGGTATTCACGGGCGGGCTCGGCGGCCAATGGCGGTGCCATCAACAACTTCGGCACCTCACGATCGACAACTCGACCGTCGAGAGCAACACGGCCACGTCGGTCGGCGGCGCCATCCAGAACGAGCACGGCGCCACGCTGATCGTTTCCGGCAGCACGATCTCGGGCAACACGGCCGTGCAGGCCGGCAGCGGTCAACAATCTCGGGCACGCTTGTGCTCACGAATTCGACGGTCTCGGGCAACCAGGCGACCGCGGCGGGTGCGATCGACAACTCGGCACGCTGACGGTGAGCGACTCGACCCTCTCGGGCAACACGGCCACGAACGGCCCTGGCGGTGCCATCGTCAACGCTGCCGGGGGCAACCGCGACGATTGAGGCGGGCTCGTTGCTCACCGGCAACGTTGCCCTCGGAGCAACCGGCAGCGGTGGCGCGATCGAAAACGCGGGCATCGCTAACGATCACCGACAGCACGGTGTCAGCCAACACGGCCGCCGCATCGGGCGGCGGCATCGGACAACTCGGAGCCTGCTCAGGTTCGTCGACAGCACGATGGCCGGCAACTCGGCGACATCGGCGGCGGCGTCTACAACTGAGTCATCGGGCACGTTCAACGCGCAGAACAGCACGTTCTCGGCCAACTCACGCCGCAGTCAGCGGCGGCGCGATCGCCAACCTGGCCACGGCGAGCACCGATCAACGACACACTTGCAGCCGAACAGCGCCGCCAGCGGCGGCGGTGCATCTCACGACCGGCACGTTCACGGCGGTCAACACCACGATCGCCTACAACACGGTGGCGCGCATCCGGCACGGGGGTGGGCTCGATGTCGTCGGCCGGCACGACCACGCTGTATAACACGCTCGTCGCGCTCAACACCGCCGGCGCCGGCAAGACGGCAACGCCAGCGACATCGCGCGGCACGGTCTCGGCGGCGAGCGAGTACAACCTGGTTGGCGTCGGTGGCTCGGGCGGTCTCACCAGCACCATGACCAACCAAAACCAGCTCAATATCGCCGCACCCGGGCTCGCGCCGGGCTTGGCCGATAACGGCGGCCCGACTCAAACGATCGCGCTGGTGGCCGGCAGCCCGGCCATCGACGCGGCTCGTCGACGGTGCCGGATGCACCCGCTTACGACCAGCGCGGTGCCGTCCGCGGCGTCGCGGCCGCGCCGGCCTACGTCGGGCTCGGCACCCGATATCGGCGCCTACGAGGCCAGCTCGGAATACCTGGTCACCGTTCCCACCACGACGAACGACGCCCCCACCCCCGACTCCACCGACGTCGGCACTCTGCGCGCGGCCGTCCTCTGGGCCAATGTCAGCACCAACGCCAACCCGTCCAACGTCACGGGCTTGGTCCCCAATACCATCGTGTTCGCTCCCAGCGTCACCGGTACGATCACTTTGACCCTCGGGGCGCTCGCGCTCAACAACACCAATCTGCCGATCGTGATCACCGGCCCCGGTGCGACGGTGCTCTCGATCAGCGGCGACAATCTCTCGGGAGTGTTTGCGGTCGCCGGCGGCACCACGGCGTCCATGAGCGGGCTGACTGTCACGGGCGGATCGGTCGCCACCGGTGAACGGCGGCGGCATCGACAACTCCGGCGCTCTCACCCTCTCGAGCGTGGTCGTCATCGGGCAACACGGCGATCTCAGGCGGCGGCATCGCCAACGAGCAAGGGGGGGTGCTGGCGCTCTTCGACTCAACGCTGTCGAACAACACGGCGACCACAAAGCGGCGGCGGTCTTGTGAACGCGGGCTCGGCCACGATCACGCACGACACCTTCTCGAACAACTCGGCGCACCACCGGCGGCGGCAATCGCCATCACGGTTGGCCGGCAGCGGCTCGCTCTTCGACACCATCGTCTGACGGGCAACTCCTCCAGCGGTGCGGCGGCGGAATCGACAATGCCGGCACGATTTGACGCGTGCTCGACTCGACGCTCGGCAGCAATACCGCCGCGACGACCGGCGGCGGTCTCGATGAAGAATCCAGGCGGCACGCTCACGCTCACCAACACCACCGTGGCGAGCAACTCGGCCACCACCGGCGGCGGCATCGCCGCCTCGGGTCCCTTCACCGCCATCAACGTCACGATCGCCGACAACTCGCGCCGCGGCCCTCGGCTCTGGCGGCGGCCTCGACGTGAATTCCGGCGGCACGGCCACTTTGTACAACACGATCGTGGCTCTGAACGTGCAGCGTGAACGGCTCGAACACGAGTCCCCAGCGACATCGCCATCTCGGGCACCGGCATCGTCGCGCCCATCAGCTCGTACAACCTGATCGGGACCGGCGGGTCAGGCGGCCTGATGAAGGGCAGAAACGACAATCAGGTCGTCACGACCAACGCCAACATCGGCCTCGACCCCAACGGGCTAGCGAACAACGGCGGCCCCACCCCCACCGTCGCGATTGTTGCCGCCGAGCACCACGCTCCCTGCTACAATTACTAGTGGTTCCATGAAGGTTACTGTGCCCAGTACCAGCAACTTGGCCGTCGGCAACCGCGTCAGTGGAACAGGCATTCCCACTGGGACCACGATCACGCAAATCAACCCCAGCCTCTCTCAGGTGACTCTGAGTCAAAGCCGACCGCCAGCGGGTCGGAGAGCCTGGTCTTCCAGCCGACGAGCCCGGCGATCGACACGGGCAGCAACAGCATCCCGGGCGTCGTGGTCCCCACGACCGACCAGCGCGGCGCCGTGCGCGGGCCCGCGGGCTCGACGCCGGTCAGCCAACGTCGACATCGGCGCTTACGAAGCCAGCTCGTCCTACTTGGTCACGACGACGGCAAACACACCCGACGTCGGCAGCATCCAGACGGCCGTCGGCTGGGCCAATGTCAGCACCAACGTCAACCCGGCCAACGTCCAGTCAATCCGCCAGCCCAACACGATCGTCTTCGACACATCGACCACCGGTGTGTTCGCCACGCCCGACACGATCGATCGTTCTGGCCGGCAGCCCGCTCATGTTTACCAACACGTCCACGCCCGAGGCAATCGACGGCTTCGGAACGATGGGACTGACGATTAGCGGAAACGGCACCTCGGGTGTGATCGTGGTCAAGAACGGGCGTGACACTGAACATCAGCGAAATCACGGTCACTCGAGTGGCCTCGCCACCAGCGGAGGCGGCGGCATTGACAACTCGGGCACTCTCAACGTCATCAATTCGACCATCACGGGCAACGTCTCGACCGGCGGCGGTGGCGGCATCGACAATGAGCCGACCGGCACGCTCGATCGCTTCGGACACGACGTTCTCGGGCAACACCGGCACGACCGGCGGCGGCCTGCTCAACCAGGGGACGGTACGGCGCAAACTCTCACCAACGTGACGATCGCCGGCAACACGGCGACCACCGGCGGCGGCATCGGTAACACGGGCACGCTTGTCTTGATGAACGACACGATCGCGTCGAACAGCGCGACATCAGAAATCGGCGGTGGGCTCTTCGACGACCAGCGGCACGGCAACGCTGTATAACACGATCGTCGCCGATAATTTCTGGGAGTCGTCCCGCGACCAGCGACATCGCCGGAACCGTCGCTCCGCACCAGCTCCAACAACCTGGTCGACAGCGCGACCTCCGCCGGCGGCCTGGTCGCCAGCCAGCACAACCTGATCGGCGTGCCCGCAGGCTTATCTCCGGCGGGACTGGCTATTAACGGTGGTCCGACCGAGACGATCGCCTTGACCGGCCAGAGCAACGCGCGTCAACGCCGGACGCGCCTCGTTCGCAGGCGGCAGCGTGCTCGCCCCGCTTTACGACCAGCGCGGGGCGCTGCGCAACCCGACCGGCCAGAGCAACGGCGCGATCGACATCGGCGCCTATGAGCTCAGCTCGACCTATCTGGTCACCTCAACCGCCGACAGCCTCGCAAGCGGCACGCTGAGGGCCGCGATCGCCTGGGTCAATACCGCCTCCGCCCAGCTCGGGACCGAGCGTCATCGCGTTCGTCTCCATCGCTGTTCAACTCGTCCACACCCCAGACGATCACGCTCTCGCCGACCCTGGGAACGCTCGCCTTGACCGACACGCAAGTCGCCGGTCGTGATCGACGGCCCGGGCGCCGGCGTCCTTCACGATCAACGGCGGCGGCCTGGTCCAGATGTTTTCGGTCGCGCCCGGAGTGACGGCCACGATTCACCGGCGTCACCATCAGCGGCGGCTCGGCCTCGGCCATCCCGCTCGGCGAACACGACGGCACCCCCCGTTCGGCGGCGGCGGCGCCATCATCAACGCCGGCAACCTGACCGTCAGCAACGACACCTTCACCGACAACAGCGCCCTCTATTACGGCGGTGCCATCTACAACTACGGCGGCACCCTCACCGTCACCAATTCGACCTTCACCGGCAACCAGGCGAGCCTACGGCTTGGGCGCTGCCATCGACAACGTTACTCGCGTCGACGGTCAACGGCGTCAAGGCGACCGGAACGAGCAACCATCTACCGGCAGCACGTTCACTGGCGGCAGCGCTTTCCAGGGCGGTGCGATCGACAACAAGGTCGGCACGTCTTACAGTCTCGACCAGCACGTTCTCCGACAACACCGCGCACCGAGGGCGCGCGGCACTCTTCAAGCACACGCCGCTGGCGAACATCGCCAGCAGCACGTTCTCGGGCAACACGGCCTTCACCGGCGGCGGCATCGCCAACGACCTGTCGGGCACGATGACGCTCGTCAACAGCACGGTCGCCGACAACTACGCCGGCCAGAACGGCGGCGGGATCAACCAGGTCGGCGTCATGACCGGATCACCAACAGCACGATCGCCTACAACGTCGTCGCGCCCGGCGGAGCGGGCGGCGGAATCGACGCCTCCTCCGGCACGACGGTGCTCAACAACACGATCGTGGCCGACAACACGACCGGCACGGGCAAGACGGCGACCGCCAGCGACGTCGGCGGCACGGTCTCCCGGCCACGAGCTTACAACGATTGATTGGAACCGGCGGATCGGGCGGCCTCCGGCCGGCGTCAATGCCAACATCGTCGGCTCGACCACCCCGGGCTTGGGCACGCTGGCCAACAACGGCGGGCCGACCGAGACGATCGCGCTCTTGGCCGGCAGCCCCGCGATCGACGCCGGCAACAACGCGCTGGCCGTCGATGCCTCGGGCAACCCGCTTCTGTACGATCAGCGCGGAATGCGGCTACGCACGAATCGTCAACGGCATCGTCGACATCGGGGCGTATCGAGCGCGGGCTCGCCACCACGGTCACCCTCACCTCCTCGGCCAATCCAGCGGTGCTCGGCCAGTCTGTGACGTTCACCGTGACCGTCGCCCCCGTCACTGCCAGCGCGAGCACGCCGATCGGCACCGTCACGTTCATGGAGGGAGCAGCCGTTCTCGCGACCGTCACTCTGACCAACGGCACGGCCACTTATACCACGAGCACGCTTCCCCTGGGAACCGACTCAATCACCGCCACGTACAGCGGCGGCGACCTGCCGTTCGCCTCCAGCACCTCGGCAGTGCTCGCGCAGGCGGTTGACGTCACGCTGCCCATCACGGCGGCTGCGATCGTCAGCCCGGTAGCGACGGCGACTCCGACGGCATCGGCCGTTGCGGCGACCGTCACCGTCGCGACCGAGCACAAGCATAAGACCACCCGACGAGTCGCGGTTACCCAGGCAAGGCGCCCGACGGCGGCTCGACCCGCAAGTTCCACCAGACCCACAAAACCGCCACACTGAAGCGATCGGCCGCCGTACTGGCAAAGCCAACCAGGGTGAGAAGCAAGAAAAAGTGAGCCGTGTCGTGTCGCGTTGCGCGGCGATACGACGATTGGATGAGGGTTACAGGCCCAGGTCGCGTCTGGCCGTGCGCCGCTCGCCCTGGGCACCCGCAGTCGGAATCGTGGCGAAACTTCGCTTGCTCTCCGATCGGGAAATCTCTATTCTGACGCTCGCCTGATGCCGGGACGTCACGGCAATGGATTGCGACCTCGATGAGGTATCAGGGCAAATGGTCTTGCCCATCCCCGATTCCAGGCTGCTTCGCGCGGGGGCCACTCCCAAGGGCTCTGTCGCGCAGCATCACCGCGGCCGATTGCCCCCGATCGCTTCGCCGCCAGGATTCTCCGGCCGATTTTTGAGTGCCGCACGCCGCTCGCCCGCACGGGAACTGGGAACGTTCCTGTCGCGGTCGCTGGCACGCGCCGTGTGGTATCGCGTCTCGAGCCAAAGGAGTATCGCTCGATGACCGTTCGCTGGAAGCCCCTCTTGATCCTCTCTGGCCTGTTCCTGGCCGTGGCATTGGTCGGCGTGGTGGCCATCACCTTGACTTTGGTGCCGCGCTCCACCAAGGGAATCTTGACGCGTGCCCGGGCGGCCCGAGACGCCGGCCGATTCGACGACGCCGAGATCTACTACAAGCAAGCCCTGCAGCTCGAAGCCAAGAACGCCGCAATCCACGATGAATTTGCCCGTCTCTATCGCGAGTGGGCAAACACCGCTCCGACCGAGCGCCAGATCCCGTTACGCAACGAGCGGTTGCAACATCTGATCGCGGCGGCCAAGTTCGACAAAACGATGCGACCTCGGTACGACAGCAGTTGCTCGCCGACGCGATGCACGAAGACCTGGCAGCCGATTCGATCTACTGGGCCAAGGACCTCTTGAGCGTCGAGCCCGACAACGCCGATGCGCATTACGTGCTGGCGGTGGAAGCCGTTGAAGGCCGCACGCCCAATGTCCCGGAGGCCCGCCGCCATCTCGAGGTTCTCGAGGCGAAGAACGCTCCACTGATGCGCCGGCTATGGGTCCGGGCCAAGCTCGCCGAGGCCGCCGGCGACCACCAGGCGCAGAGCGAAGCGGTGGAACAGGCCCAAAAGGCCGAGCTCCCGCCCGAGGCCGATCCGGTCGACCGCATGACCAAGCTGCGGATCATTTGCCTGGGCGTCGAGGCCGAAACCGAGCCGTCGCGGCTGAAACATCTGATTCGCTGCTTGCACGACCAGGTTGCAGAGTTTGGTCAGACCCAGCGACTGGCGCCGGCGCGGGTCGCGCGGGTCCGTGCGCTGCTCGAACCAGCCCAACGGGCGCTCTTGCGGCGAGCGGCCAAGCTTGCGGGGCCCGACAAGAAGGCGTTCGATGCCCTCGTTGAGTGCGATCGATGCCGACCTCGAATCGATCTTCAAGCTCGCCACGGGCGGCGAGCAGGAGCCCGATCTCCAGACATACTTGAGTTACGCCGACCACTTGCTGTTCCGCCAAGCAGCGCGACCGCTGCCTGGCGATCGTCGACAAGGCCCTCAAGTCGCCGCAGGCCGCGCGGCGCACCGCGACCCAGGTGGTGATGAGCCTGCACATCGTCGCTGTTCAGATGGCGCTGGCGAATCCCGCCGACAACGCGCGGTTCGACAAGGCCGCACCGCACATTCAGGCCCTGGTCGACTGTCCCGACAACCGGTTCCAGGGTTTCGGCCATCTCTTTCAAGGCTCGATCGACCTCGATCGCTCGGGGATCGCGCGCGACGGGGCCGAACCAGGAGGCGCGCCCGAGCGCCAGACTCAAGCCGCGCTGCGCTCGAGCGCGCTGTACCATCTGAAAATCGCCGCCAGCCGGCTGCCCGACGTCGCCGAAGCCCAGGCGCGCTACGGCGTGGCGCTGGTGCTGGCCGGCGAACAAAGTCTCGGGCGCCAGTTCCTGCAGACCGCGCTGCGGCTCGGCAGCCTCGACGCTCAGTACCAACTGTGGGCCGCCTGGACCATTTTGCAAGCCGGCTATCCCGAGGAGTCCGAGCCGATCGTGACGGCCCTGCTCAAGCAAGTCGAGACGGGCCAGGTGCCGCGCGAGCTCGTCAGGCGCGCTCCATCTGTTGCGGGGCGAAGTTTTTCAGGCCAAGCGGAACCCCGAAGACTTGAGCCGGGCCGTCGCCGAGTTCGACCAGGCGATCGCCTCGGGCCAGGAGGCCAGCGCGACAGCCGTGATGCGCCTGGCGCAGATCGACGTCCAGCTCGGCAACCACGTGCGCGCCTTGCGCGGATCGACGCCCTGAAAGCAAACGGTAAAGGGAGCCCGGCCGCCGAGCAGCTCGCCGTGCTCACCCTTTCGGAACAAGCCCGGAAGGACGAAGCACGCGAGCGCCTCCGCGCCGCGCGCGGCAGTATCAAGAGAGCCCCGAGCTGGCCGGGCTCGAGGCCGCCTTGCTCGTCAAGGAAGGTAAGCCCAAGGATGCCGACCGCGTACTCGCGGAATTCCTGGCGACTGTGCCCGACCAGGTCACTCTGGTGCTGTTGCGCGCCCAGATCCAGGTCGAGGCGCTCAAGAACGCCGAGACGGCGCGGTCGCTCTTGCTGGGAATCGCCGACAAGACCGAGAGCTCGGCGCCCTGGTCCAGCTCGCGGGCATGGAGCTCGACTTGAACCAGCTCGACAAGGCCGAAGCCACCATCGCCAAGATCCGCACGCGCTGGAAGGAAGCCGCCACGGCCGATGTGCTTGAGGCCCAGCTTGCGCTCAAGCGCGGCCGCACCGGCGAGGCCATCGAGCACTTCGATCTGGCGCTCAAGAAAGACCCCGACAACAAGATCGTGCAGTTCTGGAAGGCGCAGCTCGACGGCCAGACCGGCTCGGTCTCCGAGGCCGCCAAGACGCTCGAAGCCATTGTCCGCGACAAACCCGTCAAGGAGCTCGACGCGGGCATGACGCTCTTGACCGCGGCCCAGTCGGCGCTGGCCAGCCTGTCGTTGCGCACCGGCGACCTCGACGCCGCGATCCGCCGCTTCGAGGAGCTCAAGCGCAGCAACCAGAACGGCACCCTCAATAAAGACAGACCGCTGGCAGTTGATCACCGCTTACGTCGCCCGCGGCCAGTGGTCGCTCGGCAGGCGCGAGCTGGTCGCCCTGCTCAAGGACCAGAAGGACCCGCCGACCAACGACGACCGCGTCCGGGCCGCGAACTTCTTTCGCCAGCAGGGCGAAGACAAGATTGCCCAGGCCCAGCTCGACTATGTTCTTGAACTCAACCCGGCGAACCCCGCCGCAGTCGTCACCCGTTCTTACCTCATGCTCATGGCCAAAGAGTACGACCAGGCGGCGACGCTCTTGAACAAGGCCGTCGACGTCGTGAGCCAGAAGAAAGAGCCGGTGCCGGCGGTGTTCGACCTCATGCTCGCGGCCGTCGAAAACGGCCGTCCGCCCGCCGAAACGGCCCTGCCCCGCGCCTGGCGGTTCTGGATCGCGGCCTCGAGCGCTCGCCCGATTCGGTCGAGCTGGTCCAGGCCAAGCACGTCGCCTTGCGCTCCGCCGGCAAAACCCGGGATGCCACCGAGTTTGTAGAAGGCAAGGCCAAGGCCTACCCCAAAGGGCCCTTCAAGCGCGACCTCGTGAACATCTACCGCGAGCAGCAGCAGTACGATCGTGCGGCAGCGCTCTGCGCGAGCTCCACGACGAGTTTCCCGACGACAACAACCTCGCCGCGGCCTGGGTGCAACTGATCTCGCTTCAGGCCGCCGATGCCGCCGCCAGGAACCAACCCGACCGCGAGCGCGAGCTCGCCGACAAGGCCGTGTCGATGATCAAGGAATTCCGTGCGCGATACCCGAGCAACCTCGCGTTCCTTCAGGCCGAGTGCGACATGGTCGCGCGCCGCGGCGATTTCGTCCGGGCCATCGAGCTCACCCACGAGATCGACAAGGCCTCCAAGACATCGCCCGCCGGAGCGATCCTACGGGCGCGGTTGTACGGGACCATGGGCAAGACCAGCGAGATGGCCGATGCCTACGCCGAGGCCGTCGAGCGCAGCCCGCGCCAGCTCGATCTGCGCGTGCTTCTGGGCCAGACCAGGCTCAAGATCGGCCAGGTCGACGAAGCCGTGCGCCAGGCCGGCCTCGTGCTTGACGCCGACAAGAACCGACTCGACGCCTTGCTGCTCCAGGCCCGCGCTCTTGCCGCCGCCGGCAAGACCTCGCTCGAACGCTCGCAAAACCAGCAGGCGGCTATCACCAAGCTCAAGGCCGCCATCAAGACCAACCCGCGCTTCCTGGACGCGTACCACGCCCTGGCCGAGATTCACCGCGACCGCAACGATCGCGCCGCCGCCCTCACTGTCTTGAAAGAAGACCTGGCCGCTAACCCGACCGATTCCACCGCGGTGGCGCGCCTGGTCGAATGCCTGGCGCAAAGTTCGCCGGCCGGCTCCGGGCCGAGCGCTGCCGACCTCGCCGAAGCCAGGCGCATGGCCGCCGAAATCGCCGCGAAAGACAAGACCGGCTCGATGGTGCTGGCGCTGGCGATTGGCTTTAACCGGGCTCGCCAGCTTGATCTGGCCGCCCCCTACGCCGAGGCTGCCGCCACCAAGCTCAACACCCCCGCCTCCCATCTCAATTACGGCGACCTGCTGCTCACACTCGCCGAAAACCAAGGAGACAAAGCGCCGCGCGGGCGAGCTTCTTCAGGGCCGTCGAGCAATACGACCTGGTTTTGAAGGCTCAGCCCAACTCGGTCGAAGCCGTCAACAACAAAGCGTGGATCCTCCACACTTACCTGGACCAAAGCCAGCAAGCGCTCGAGCTGGTGCTCGGGCTGCAGACACGCGTCAACTCGGCCGCGCTGCCCGCGGAATTCTACGACACGCTCGGATCGATCCAGCAGTCAGTCGGCCAGATGCGCGAGGCCGAGCAGTCGTACCTGACGGGCCTCAAGAAGGCCGAGGAGAACCCGGTCTTGAATTACCACTACGGCACGCTGGTCGCGGCCGACCCGACCCGAGCCCTCAAAGCGCGGTTGCACCTGGCCAAAGCCATCGCCGCGCGCGATAAGCTGACCGCGCCCATGGCGCAAGAGGCCATTCGTTTGGTCCAGTCAATCGACGCGGCACGCGGGAGTTCGCGCCGGTGAGATTGGCTCGGCCACCCAGGCTAGCCCGAGCGTGCGGCGGCTTGCTTCGGTCAGCTTGACCCTGTTGGCGATGCGGTGCCCGACCACCCAGAGGATACCATTCTGATCGCAGACGATCGGTGTGCGCCGGCGCTCGGCGCCGCGGACGTGCCGGCCTCGAAAGAAATCTGCAAGTGCCTGGCTCTTGCCCTCCAGACCCAGGGGGCAAAATCGGTCGCCGACAAGCGGAGGCGCGCACGACGAGGGGTAGCACGATGCGGTCGAGGTCGATCGTCTCGCAGCCCGGTGAAGCGCGACCGGGTCGATGCGGACATCGATCGCGCCCCCCGCCCACGGCACCGCCGTCAAACCCGGGACGCAAAGCGCGATCGGCTCGGCATCGGCTGAACCAAAGAGCGGTGGTTCGGCCGGCTGCCGCAGGCGCAGCACCAGGAAACCGCCCTCCGACATCACCTCCACCGGACGGCCGATCTCGGCCCGAGTTTGCTCGGTGCGGGCAATCAGCGCCGCCGCGCGCCGCCAGCGCCGCGCGGACATGTGTGCCTCGGGCCAGCCCATTTGCCGCCAGACTTGACGGATCAGCTCAGCGCGCAGCCAGCGCGGCACGGATCGCAAAACGTGCTGATTGAGAACGACGGAATCGCCGTCTCGAATCGAGACGGCCCGCCGCTCGAGTGCGCAAGTCGGCAGCGACGACGCGCTCTGCTGCGGCCGCGAGCGACCCCGAGCGCACGATCGCCCCCGTGACGTCGGGATTATATTCCCGCGCCAGCTTGGGCAAGAGGTCGTGCCGCAGCCGCGCGGGTGCGCGCCAGGTTCTCGTTGGTTTGGTCTTCGCGAAAAACCTGTCCCCGTTCGCCGAGGTACCGGAGAACCTGCCGCCGGCTGACCGCCAGGAGCGGCCGAACCAGCGTGATCGCCGGCGGCCCCGCGGCCAGGCGCCGGGTCGCCGCCATGCCGGCCAGCCCGCGCAGGCCGGTGCCACGGATCACGCGCTGCAGAATCGTCTCGGCCTGATCGCTCTGCGTGTGGCCGACCGCAACGACCGACGCGCCACGCGCCTGCGCCACCTGGGCAAGCCAGTCATACCGCGCACGCCGCGCGTCGGCCTCGAAGTGGCCCGTACGAACCGGCCGCCAGGCGCCGTGGTCAAGCGGCAAGGCCAACGACGCCGCCAACTCACTCACAAACGCTGCGTCAGCGCTGGCCGCTTCGCCCCGTACTCCGTGGTCGAGGTGCGCTACCGACAGGCTCAAGCGCAGGTTGCTCTTCATCTGGTGGAGCAAGAGCAAGAGCCCCACACTGTCACTTCCCCCCGACACCGCGACCACCCACGTGCGCGAGAGGCCGCGCTCGCACCAGCGGGCCAGCCGGCGCTCAACTCTGTCGATCCATGATCGGCTCATGGTGCCCTCGCTATCGAGAAGGCGCTTTTGGCCAGAGGTGAAAGCCGGTCATGGTGGTCTTGATTCGGTACAGGCTCTTGCCCGCGCAGATATAAAGCGTTTTGCGATCTTCGCCGCCGAATTCGACGTTGGCGGCGTCCTCTGGGGTCGGGATCGTCGCCAGGATCTGCCCCTGGGGCGACAGAACGATCACGCCCGCCTTGCGGCCGCTGCCCGCCGCCGCGACGATGCGGCCGTCGGTCGTGACCGTCATGCCATCGATTCCTCCGCCCGCGTCGAACTCGTGGATCACGCGCGGGTCGCTTACCCTTCCCATCGGCCCGCGCTTGGCGGCGATCAGGGCCCGCCGCTGGGCACCGTTGTCCGACACGTACAACGTCTTCTCGTCGGGGCTCAGCGCCAGCCCGTTGGGCTTATGCGCCGTCGTGACCAGCGGCGTGACGAATCCCTGCTCCTCGATCAAGAAAACCCCCTCAAAATCGAGCTCCCGCGGCTCGTTGCCCACATACCGGGGATCGGAAACATACACGCGACCCAGCGAGTCCACGGCGACGTCGTTGGGACTGTTGAATCGCTTGCCGTCGTAGTTGTCGGCCAACGTCCGGATCGTGCCGTCGCGCTCGGTGACCGACACCCTGCGCCCGCCGCCAATATTGGCCCCCTCGGCCACGATGAGCTCGCCAAGCTTGTTAAAAATCATGCCATTGGCTCGCCCGCTTGGCTCGCGGAAGAGGGTCGTCTTGCCTGATCGCGGGTCAAACCGCATGATCCGGTTGCCGAGGTCCGAAAAAAGGATGGTTCCGTCCTGGTCGAGAGCGCCGCCTTCCGTGAACGAACCCTCCCCCCAGACTTTTTCGAGCTTCGCACCAGGAGCAATCACATCGCCGGGCTCTGCTGTTGCCGCAACGGCCGGCAACTGTTCCGCTGACTTGACAGGGTCCTTTGCCTCTTGGGGCAAAGCGACTGCAAGGCAAACCAGCCAGATCGACATTGGCTCAGCCATGGGAATCACCTTGGCGTCTGGTGTTGTCGTGATCGATGCCGTTGAGCTCGGCCGTCGAATAGCGGCCAAAATCCTCTTCGGAATAGGGCGCTTCTTCGGGATTTTCACGCAGGTCGCGTTTCCACTGCCGGCGCCTTCGCTGGCTGCCCGCCCGCTTGATCTCGCGCTTCATCTGCCGTAATTCGCGCTTGGTTGGTTCCATGGAAGTGTCACCCCGCGGCCTGGATGCTCGCGAAATGCCGATCGAGCCAGCCGACAAGATCCAGAGCGTAGCGCGACGGATCGGGTTCGAATTCCAGAGTATGGTGGCCCTCTGGATACTCGATGACCTGCTTGTCGCGTGACGCGATCTTTTGAAAGTAGGCGAGTGTCTTGCCGTTGTCAACAATCCGATCTTGCCCGGCCAACATGAGCAGAACCGGCTGATGAACCCGCGCCGGCGCCCAGCTCACCAGCCGGTCGATGACGAAGCTGGCAGCCATCAATCCCGCCGTCGCCAGTCGCAGGCTGAGTAGATCTGCCGCAATGAACGCTTGCCCTTGAGGATTGGCCGTGAAGAGCGCAGGGTCTGAGAGTGGAATAGGAAAGGTCTTGCGCCGGTTGGTGAGGAAGGCCCACGCGACGCCCAGCCGTTCTCGTCTGGTCACGTCGACGCGCGGATGCAGACCCGGGCAGACGAGCGCGAGCCCATTCACCAGCTCCGGATTTGCGCCAGCCGCGATCATCGCTAGCTTGCCGCCCCAACTGATCCCGCAGAGCACGATCGGCGCGGTCGGTCGCTCCGTGCGACACGGCTCGCAGCCACTCGGCGAGGTCCAGATTCAACCTCCGCGCCGAGCGCGCGTGGCCGCGATCGATCGTGTTGGCACCGGAACCGCGCCGATCGGGGAACGAGGCCGCAGTAGCCGGCCGACGCCAGCGATCGCCCCAGGACGTGATACCAGCCGCCGTGACTTTGGACGCCATGCAGACACGACGACGTGTCCGCGCGCTGCTTCGAGCAGCGGGCCATGTGGTCACGTGCAGTGGATAACCATCGGAGGCGACAAAGGTGCGGGGTTGTCGGAGCCGTCTCAGTCATAAGCAATCTCCCGGCTCGCGACTGTCATCGCTTCGAGAGCCGCCGCATCGACGTCCACGCCCAGGCCCGGGACCATCGAGGGGCCTGGCCCATCCTCCATACCCGAACGTCACGATCGCGCGGCGTCAGGTTCGCCGCCAGGATGTGCCGGTCGAAAGATCCCTCGACAAAACGCAGGCCCGACACGCGGCAGGCGACGTGCCGGCCGGCCGCCGACAGTAGCGACGTCTCCCCCGGATGACATCCGAGCTGTACGCCAAGTCCGAATCGCCGGGCCAGCGCGATGATGCGCAGTGACGGGATGATCCCGCCGCATTTCGAAAGTCGCACGTTCAAGAGATCGGCCGTTTGGTGCTCGACGGCCGCCCGCGCGTCGGGATAGCCACAGAGCGACTCGTCGAGCATCACGGGAATGCCGAGACGCGAGCGAAGCTCGGCCTGAGATGGTCGACCTCGGCATGAGCAACCGGCTGCTCGAGCACCGTCGGGCTCAAACGGCAAGAGCGGCCGCACGCGCTCGACCAGCTCGGCAGCGGACCATGCCTCGTTGGCGTCGAGCCGCACGTCCATCCGCCGTCCCAGAATCCGCCGCAACCGCGCCAGCCGGTGCGCATCGTCTTGCCCGTTGGTTCCCACCTTCACCTTGACCTGGCGAAACCCGTAGATGCGAATCTTGATCGCCGAGATGAGCTCTCCGCGCGGTGACTCGGCCGTGATGGCCCCGCTGTAGCGGACCCGGCGCGGCGCAGGGGAATCGCTCGAGGCCCTCCACATCCGGCCAGATTCGACGGCCGCGGCCTGCCGATTCGCCGAACTTGCGGCCATACGCGTCGAGAAGTGCAAGCTCAAGCGCACACCGCGCGGCGTTGCCGGCCATGCCTCGCGGGTCTGATTCAATCTCGGCAAGCGTCAGCTCGTTCAAGCGCGCCACAACCTCTCCGAAATCGGCCGCGCGACCCATCACGCGAGCCCAGTCGTGCTGCTCGAGTGCGGCGACACGCCGAGTCGATCGTCTCGCCGGTCACATAGGACCGCGGAACCCCTCGCCATAACCGACGATGCCGTTTGCGAGCGTCACGCGCACGACGAGGTTCTCACTCGTTGCGCTCGAAACGACGCGTGCCGCACGACCTTCTTGAGCGGCACGGCGATCTCGAACAGCTTCAAGCTCGCGACTGGTCACCAGAGCTTCATCCTCGCCCAACAAACGGCATCTTGGTGGCCATCACGGTCATGAACAGCACATTGGCGTCAAGCGGCAGCGAGGCCATGTACACGACGGCTCGGGCCACGTGGCTGACGTCCATCGTCGGCTCGGGCGCGATCGATCCGTTAGCCTGAAGGATTCCGTCCTTCATCCGGTCCGTCAAGTCGGTGTCGGCGTTGCCGATGTCGATCTGGCCGCACGCGATGTCGTATTTCCGGCCGTCGAGCGCGGCCGACTTCGGTCAGCCCGGCGATCGCGTGCTTCGTGGCCGTGTAAGGAGCCGAGTTCGGCCGCGGCACCGCAGCCGATATCGACCCGTTGTTGATGATCCGCCCGCCGCGCGGATCCTGGTCTTTCATGACGCGAAACGCTTCGCGAATGCAGAGGAACGCGCCGGTGAGATTCACGTCGACCACCCGCCGCCACTCCTCGACAGGCAAGGTCCTCGAGCGGAATCGGCGGGAGCACCCGAGCCCGCGTTGTTGAACAACAAATCGACGCGGCCGAAGGTTTGTTTGGTGGTCTCGAACAGGGTATGAACGGACTCGGGATCGGTCACGTCGGTCGGAACCGCGAGTGCGTAGGACGCGTTCGGCCCGGCCAGCGCGACGGTTTCGGCAAGCGTCGGCCCGGCGCCGCCAGCCAGGACGACGCGAAATCCTTCCGCGAGCAAGGCCAGCGCCGTCGCTCGGCCGATGCCCGAGCCGGCGCCGGTGACAATGGCGATCTTTGAAACAGACGTCATCGATCGGAAACCCTGGGGTCAGCCGGGGGATCATGGTGAAGAGCAGGATTAAGATTTAGATTAATCTTACCCTTAATCTTGCTCTCGGTCTTGATCGTTCGTCGAAGCCGCGCTATCCAACACCGGAGGAAAATCGATTGCCCTCAGTTACCCAAGCTGTGCCTTGCCACCTTCGTTTTCACGCTACTTGCAGCGATGTCCCCGTCCGATCTCAGCGCAGGAGTCAGCCGTCGATGCTCACGCAGAGAGCGAGCATCGCGCATTTGCCCGGCTGGCCCTGAAGGGTTTGCAGCAAGGAGTATCCGAACAAGCCCGAGCACGTCATGAGCGGGCCGGCCGATATTCTCGGCCCGCGGTCACTCCACCCGGCGTTCTACGGCTCTTACGACTGGCACTCGTCGGTGCACGGCCACTGGATGCTGGTGCGGCTGCTCCGCCGGTTTCCCGATCTCCCCGAGGCCCGCGAGATCCGGTCGGTCCTGAAGGCCCACCTCACGGCCGAGAACCTCGCGGCCGAGGCAGCCTACTTCCGCCGCAAGGACAGCAAGTCGTTCGAGCGGCCGTACGGCTGGGCTTGGCTGCTCAAGCTCGCCGAGGAGCTGAATGGCTGGAACGACGCCGAAGCGAAGATGTGGGCGCAGAATGTCCGCCCGCTCGCCGAGTTGATCGTCGCTCGCTATCTCGAGTTTTTTCCCGAAGCAGACGTATCCGATCCGTACCGGCGTGCACCCCAACACGGCGTTCGGGCTCTCGTTTGCTCATGACTATGCGCTGTCGATCGAGCGACACGAAGCTCTCGGCGCTGGTCGAGGAGCGAGCACGGGATTACTTCGCCGCCGACACCGACGCTCCGGCCGGCTGGGAACCGAGCGGCGCTGATTTCTTCTCGCCGTGCCTGATCGAGGCCGACCTGATGCGTCGCGTGCTTCCGCCGGCCGAGTTTCGGCGCTGGTTCGCCGACGTTCCTGCCGGGCGCAGCCCGAGGCGAGCCGAAGTCACTTTTCGAGCCGGCGACCGTGACCGACCGAACCGATCCGCAGCTCGTGCATCTCGACGGCCTGAACCTGAGCCGCGCCTGGTGCATGCGGGGCATCGCCTCGGCCTTGCCGCCGGACGACCCGGCCCGAGCGGTTCTCATTGCGTCGGCCGCCCGCCATGCCGAGTCGGCGCTCGGTCACGTCGCCAGCGGCGATTACGCCGGCGAGCACTGGCTCGCGTCGTTTGCCGTCTACCTGCTGTCGTCGCCGGCTAGTGTGCGGTAAGCAATCTGCTTGTGCTTCGTGAGCGTTCTTCGACGGACTTCATCATGCCGAGGACGAATCGGGTGACGCCCAACGGATCAATCGTCGCGACTCCCGAGCGGGGATCGATGATGGGCAACCGGGGTCGTCCTCCATGACGCCGCGGGCCGAATTCTCGGCAATGGCAAGTGAAACGCTGGCTCTTGTGCGTGCTGGAATTCAACGGCCGGCATCGCGCGGTCATGGCTCCTGATCGTTACACGGAGCTGTTCTTCCTCGACGAGGCGACCGCGACTCGCGGCCGGCCACCGGCCGTGCTTCGAATGCCGCCGCCGCAGGTACCTGGCTTCCGTGACGCGTGGGCGAAGGCAACCGGCGACGGCACGCCGGTCCGACCGATCAAGGCCGACGAGATCGATGAACGTCTGCATGCCGAGCGCGATCGGTCCAGATCGCGCGAAGCTCACTTTCACGGCGAGCATTGATGACCTACCTGACGGCGTGTTCGTAACGTGACCCGGCGCGACGCAGAGCCGCATCTGATTTTGGGCGACAGGCTGCTCGTCCTGGTCGCCGGGAGGCTACCGGGATGGAACGCCGCGTCCTAGTGGCGAGTTGGTGTCGGTTCTCACGCCGTCAACCACCGTTCGCGTCATCCGGGCCGGATATGTTCCCGAGGTACGTAGTTCGGCGCGGAATACGTGAGAGCTGTGCCCGTCGGCTTATTCGACTCCCCGCGTGTCGCGCGATGTTCACGCCTGCAAGAACAAATAAAGCCCCAGTGTTGCCAGGAGCAATGCAGAGGCGAAAGCCAGCCTCCGTTGCCAGCGCGAAGCACGGTCGACGCCGACGGCCGACTTGAGTTTCCAGGCAAGCCAGCCGACCGCGACCAGCACCGCCGCCATGCCGAGGCTGAAGGCCAGCACGAGCTCGACGCCGGCGCCGAGGCGGCCGACTGCCGCGGCGAGCACTAGCAGTCCAACGGCGTCCCAGCAGGGTACGATTCCTCCCGCCAAGCCAAGACCGACGATCCCAGCATCGCTCATCTCGGTAGCGCGCAATTCCTCGAGTTCGTGCTCCTGATGCCCGCCCACGAAGCGGCCAATGCGCCAAAAACCGGCCGCGGCGATCGCGAAACCGGCGATCTTGGTGAGACCACGATGAACATCCGCCACTCGCGTCGCGCCCGTGAACCAGAGGGCCGCTGCAATCAAGAGCACGCTCCCGGTGTGCGCCATCGTCGTCGCCAGGCCGAGCAACAGGGGCTGATACAGTCGCGCGCCCGGGCCGAGTGCCACGGCCGTGACCAGGGTCTTGCCGTGCCCCGGCTGGATCGCGTGGGCGGCCCCGAGGCCCATCGCGATCATCAGCAGCGACGAACCACGACACTCTTGCCCGTCTGGTCCAGAAGCTGCGAGATCCGGCGCAGCCCCATGCTCTCCGAGGCCACCCCCGTCGGTGGTGAAACGGCTTCGAGGCGCGCGTACCCGGCGACTGCACTGATGATCGCCGTGGCGCGAGCCGGACGACCGAAAGCTCACTTCGACCTGCTTCGTTCGCCGCTCCTCGGCGTCGCTCAGCAAGAACGTGGGTCGAATCGGGATCTCGTCCACGTTCTCCGGCAAGTCATCACCGGTGAGCGCAAGACTCCCGCTCGGCTCCGCACTGCCAAACGGCTGGTTCCTTCGCTGATTGATAATTCGTGTCGTGGATCGCCAGCCGGCCGGCTTCCGGCAGCGAAGCATGGAAATGAAAGGTGTAGCGGGGATGTTCTTCGATCGCGAGGTCGTAGCCGTCGACCGCCAGCGTTTCGAGCCTGGCCGTTGACCGACAACAGGATCCCCTTCGCGTTGAGCGGACCGGTCACCTGGCCATAGCGAGCCAGCCATTCCGACCGATCGGCGTCCGGTAGCGAGCCGATCAGAGCGCGCAAGTCCTGCGTCAGCGTGAGCTCAGTCAGGCTCACCTCATAATCGACCTCGAGCCGCCCGAGAGCGAGTGTCACCTGAATCGAACGGTCGACCCGCTGGTTGGGAATGTCGTGAGCGTGCACCGGGGAACAGAGGCTGCTTGCAACCGCAATCGCGGCCAGCAGCCTGCCCAAGCCTTGCTGGGCGCTGGTCTTCCGACCGAGTTGGGCGCTCCGTTGGCGCGGGTCTCCCGACCCCGCCCGTGTTGGGCGCGGGTCTCCCGACCCCGCCCTTTCCGCCGACCGAAGGTCTCCCCGGCTCGCACACCGTCTTGGGCGCGGGTCTCCCGACCGTGTTGGGCGCGGGTCTCCCGCCCGTGTTGGGCGCGGGTCTCCCGCCCTTTCCGCCGACCGAAGGTCTCCCCGGCTCGCACGGCCCGCCGCGAGCAAAGTCGAGCGGAGGCTCGCCCTCGCGCAGCCATCAGTTGTAGTATTTCTCGATCGCCTTGTGCACGACGTAGATCACGACGTGCTTGCTGACGGGCTTGGCAAGCACGCAGTATGCATTCTCCGAGAGCGCTCGCCGCACCAGGTCGTCGTCTCGGTCAGCCGTGATCAGGATCGCCGGAATCACGCCCTTGATCTGGCGGACGATCGACATCGTCTCAAGGCCCGGATATCTTCGGAAGGTGCATGTCCATGAGAGCGAGATGCACATCGTGCTCTCGGATTAGCTCGATCGCTTCTTCGCCGCTCTCGGCCATCAGGGTGCGATACCCCAGCGGGGCGACGATGTCTCGCAGCGTCTCGCGCGCTGCCCGATCGTCGTCGGTGATCAGAATCGAGTAGTTATGACCCAACGGTCATGGGAACTGCACCCAGACTTCACCGAACATCCGGACTTCAAGAGCGTGTTACAAAACAATGCTAGCACTCCCCGCGCCGTGATCTAGCAATCGGGATCTCACCATCTCAATCGTACGCGACAACTCATTGCAAGTCCAATGCTTACGATTTTATCGAATCCAGTCGGGAGCGTGATGACTGACGGCAACGCGGCTGGAATGACTGTCGGATTGGCAGTCAGCGCACGGAGGATTGGCCTCGAGCCTGGCGGATTCGTGCCGGCGGCCGCGCGCGAAGCGCGACAGGAGCCCCTGAGATTCGCCCCAGACTTTGTCGGGCTCGAATGCGCCGGCAGATGCGAGCTCGGTCGGGTTTTCTCGCACGTCGCGATAGACGTAGCGCTCGATCAAGGTGCCGGTCGAAGTCCTCGGCGGTGACCAGCATTGGCATCAGTGACGCGGCTGTCAAAGTACACATTCCAGGTTTCGCCGTTCTGGGCGTGGCGCACAAAGTGATGCGCAGGACGATCTGAGTCCGGCGGCCGTTACAACGCCCTTAGTATTCGAGCTTGCCGCCATCGGTCTGGTTCTTGTCGTTGCCGCCCTCGGCCCGCCGCAGGTTCGCAACGATCGTGTCGAAGCCTGCTTCGGTGATCGCGTGCCGGCTGTTCTTCATGACGAGCGGACTATCGACGGAATCTTCATCGAGGGGAGCGGAATCGCCGAATTCCCCATGTGCACGAAGAGCATGCGCGGATCGATGTTGCTGGCGTAGATGACCTCCCGCCCCTTGCTCGGCCCACTCGTCCACTCCAGGCGAACCGCCTTGGGCTTGCGCTGCACTGACAAGATGATTTCTTCCTCAGGTTGAAGTTGGCCGCCGACTCGCTCGGCCCTGCGGAACTTCACCTGGTAGGTATCCAGCGACGCCAGGCGCGCCTCGACCTCGCTGAGAACCGCTTGAGCGCGACCGGAGTCTGTGGGCTGCGTCCCGTTGCGATCGGCGCTGCCGCGGGCGTGCCGATTCGGCCGGTGGCGCCTCGGCTGGCGTCCGGCTCTGCCAGGGCTCGTTGTTCGTCAGTCCGAGCAACGTTGCGGGCCTTCGTCGTCTTGCTCGCCGTCAGCACCACTGGCCTTCCACCCAGACGCCGCGGTGCTCGAGGCCACGATCGCAGCCATCATTCGAAGCAAGCATCATTCCCGGCAGGGGCTCCGGACGGCTCAGCGTTACTTGAACTGAGCTCGGCCGGTTGCCGGGACGTCTCGCGGTGGCATCGGTGGTTCCGTGCTGTCCGATGCAACCGAGACGTGCTCGCGAGCGGCCCGATCATCCGTCGCTTCGTCGACCTTGTTCCGCTTGACGTCGTTCTGCGCCACCGCGCAGTACCCGGCACGCCGGAGTCGTGCATCCGCTGCGCGTAGTAGGTCGTTCTCCGGGCTCGGCGATCCGGGACTCGAGTCGATCCCGGAAGCCCAGCCACGAAGGCATGCCGGGCCCGACCGAACGCAAGCCCGCTGATTCCCGAACAACCCGAGACGAGCAGCCATAGGCCCAGCCCACACCACGAGATCGTCGGGCCAAAGACCGAGCCGATGGAGTCGTTCGCGGTGGTCCTCATTTCCGAACTCCCCTCCGTGGGGCTCTTCGACTGCTCCCAATCCGCGTGGGCGCAGCCATGCACTCCTTTTGCGAATCCGCCGTGCAACGAACCCTTAACATAACGTCGGCAACCGAACAACCCGAACTCGCTTCAACTCACCGGCTCGAGGCGCCGGAAGCTGTCGATCAGTTCGAGGTCGGGCACGAGGTGCGGCTGTTTATACTGTTCGACCGTCCCACCGCTTCGGAACAGTCGTCGCTTTCTGAAATTCCGACCACGACCCGCTCGGAATCCGCAGAATGCGGACTGGTCCAAGCCGGAGGGTATCACGCTTGCACACATACTCGACGTTTTGGCGTCCGGAGACCCGCGCTCGACGGCATCGCCAAGCCGGTTCGGCAATCGCGTCGGCCTGCCAGGTCGTCGTCCTCGATCAACAGCGAGTAATACGGCGGATCGCCCCACGTCGGCAGCAGCAGGTACGACTTGAGGTGCACACCCACTGCTTTTTGCGCCGACTCGACGGCCGCGATCACTTGATGTTCGGAGAGCTTTTCACCCGTGAGACTCGAGTAATGCGCACCTTTGTTCAAGAAACTCGATCAGGGGTGCCTGGCCGTGATAGCCAACGCACCGCACCAGGTCGGAAATGTTGTAGCGATAAAGTCCGCCGGCCGTCGTCAGCACGATGAAGTAATTCCGGCCCTCGATCAGGTCGGTCGCCTCGACAGTTTCCGGATCGTCGCGTTCCGCCTGCTCTTCGGGAATGAACTCGAAGTAGTGGTGTCGGATGTCCAGAATGCCGGCGGGCGTGCCGTCTTCGACCGGGATCGTCATCCGTCCTTCCGATGCGATCAATCCGACGTCCCGCACCGGAGTTGCGCCAAAAAACTCAGGGTAGCCGCGCAAGTAGGCCTCTCATGGTCCCACCCATCCAGTTCGACAGGAACTGGAGGTTGGGCCAGTAGTTCTGTCGGAAGCAGCCGGCCGGTCTCGATTGACGATGCGCTCAAGTGCGAGGGCCGTCGGCTTGCGGCGCTTGCGGATCTTACGACCGAGCTGGGCCAGCAACGTCGTCCGGAATCTGCCAGCGCGGGTCGATGGTGCCGTCGCTGAGGTCGCGAATCAGCGTTTGCTTTTCGCGATCGCCCAGCCGGGCCATCGCCAGGATGGTGCTCGGGTTGGCGGCGATGACCGTGCCCAGATCGCGGTAAATCGAGAACCGGAGCGCGACGTAGTATTTCGATTCGATGTCCTTGATGCGAGACGCGACCGGCGGCATGCAGTACTTCGGTGCGCACGAAGCGACTTTGCATGTGGGCCGTCAGTCCGGTGATCGCGCCGCAGGGAATGCCCGCCGGGGTGAGCGACTCGCGCCAATCGCTGGCGATCTGCAGGATCGGCCGCAGACCGTCGTGCGAGCATTTCGCGGATGGGCGTCGAACGCCAGAATGCCCCAGATGGTCCATCCTTCGCGGTAGTCGTCGAGCGCCTCGCGCGTGACGGGAATCGTCTTGGGCCGATTGGTCGTGCCCGACGTCATCGCAAACATGAGCACGTCGGTGCCCGGTCCGAAGAGCGCGCTCGTCTCGCCCCGGCGCACGCGGTCGATGTAGGGCTCATGGCGGTCGTAGCCGCCGATCGGTACGCGCTTGCGAAAATCGGCGGCCGAGCGGATCTCGTGAGAAGTAATGATCGCGGCCAAACTGGCTGTCGGCGTGGCGCGCGACTCGTGGCCAGGAGCAGGTCGCGCTGAACGATCGCCGGCATGTCGGTCTGGTCGAGGAAGCTCTGGGCCAAGCCGCCGCGCTCGCCACGCCACCGGTGCGCCGAACATCCGCATGAGAGATCTTGATCATGGCCGCGCGCTCGCACCGCGCTGTTAGGTCAGCCCGAGATCGGAGTGACGATTCGTCGCGCCAGCACGGCGGGCCCGAGCTGATTGGCGAACTGCGGCGCGCCGATCGCAGTACCGCGAGACGGGTTCTTCGTCCGCCGCCGGAACCGGACGCCGCGGTGCGAACCGCTCGAGAAAGTCATGCACCCGCGCCGCGTAGGCCTCGGGGATCGCGCTCGCAGGCAGCGATTATGCTTGGCGCCTTCGACCAGCCAGAGCTCCTGGGGCTCGCCGCCCTGATCGAACAAGTTGCTGGGCGATCTGCGGACTGATGTAGGTGTCGGCCTGACCGTGAATCATGAGCCAGGGCCGCGGCGCCAGCCGGCCCACTGCCGATTCGACGCTGGGAAAGCGGCAGTGCAGCAGCCGCTCCGTGCGGCGCTGGCCTGCCCAGGCCAGAAAATGCATGAGCCACAGTCGGCATGAGCGCTCGCAGGAAGCACTGTTTGTCACGTAGAGATTCGGCCCAGCGAATCATGTACGGGACCATCGTACCCGAGGTCGGAAACGCGCCGTCGGTGATCACGCCCCAGACGTCGCGCTCGGCGGCAGCCGCCAACAGCGCCGTCGTCCCTCCGCGGCTGACGCCGAAGAGCCCGAAGCCGGCCGGATCACGATCGCCGCGCGTGCGCAGGTAGCCCAAGGCCGCGCGCAGGTCGCGCAGCTCGCGGTCGGTCGCCCACTGCATCGGGGCGTAGCTCGGCTTCGACGCTCGCTCTCACCGTGGTTGCGAAAGTCGAACGTAAAGATGTCGTAGCCGAGGTCGCGTAGTTGATCGACGTAGGGACGAAAGCTCCAGCGGTCGCTCAAGTATTCGTGGCAGTAAACGATCACGCCGGCCTGTTCCGACGTGCGCGACGGCAGGTAGGTTCCCGTCAGGCGCAGACCGTCGTCGGCCTTGAACTCGACGGTTCTCTCCTTCAAGCACCGGCTCGCACTCGAAGCGGCAGGAACACCGGCTGCGCCTGAAAATGCCGGTCGATCACCGGCGTGTACTTGAAGGTTATGTGCGCAAGGACGTAGCAGGCCGAGCGACGCCGGACGACGGCAAGCCAGAAAACCGAAAGTTCCGTTAATCATTGAAGCGTTTCAAGATGAGCGTGATGTTCTGTCCACCGAAGCCGAAGCTGTTCGAGAGTGCCACGTCGACTCTCTTGCGCCGGGCTTCGTTCGGAATGTAGTCGAGGTCGCATTCAGGGTCAGGGTTTTCAAGATTGATGGTTGGGGGAAGCATACCATCTCGAATGGTAAGGAGGCAAACGATCGCCTCGACACTGCCGGCTGCGGCGATCAGGTGGCCCATCATGCTCTTGGTGCTGGAGATCGGCACCGAGTAGGCGGCCTGCGCCGAAGACGCGCTTGATGGCCAGGGTCTCGATCGAGTCGTTGACGGCCGTGCTGGTGCCGTGGGCGTTGATGTAGTCGATGTCGCTCGGGATCGAGCCCGGCGACCTCGAGGGCCTCTTTCATGCAGGCGATGGCGCCGCGGCCCTCGTCGTGGCTGTCGGTGATGCGAAAGGCGTCGGCCGTCGAGCCGTAGCCGACGATCTCGCCGTGAATCTTGGCGCCGCGTGCCTGGGCGTGCTCGAGCTCTTCGAGCACGAGCATGCCGGCCCCCTCGCCCAGGATGAAGCCGTCGCGATCGCGATCGAACGGGCGGCTGGCCCGCTTGGGCTCGTCGTTGCGGGTCGACAGGGCCGTCAGCAGGATGAAGCCGGTCACGCCGAACGGGTGGATCATGCTGTGCGTGCCGCCGGAGAGGATCACGTCGGCATTGCCGCGGCGAATCAGCTCGAAGGCCTCGCCGATGGCCTGCGAGCTGGCCGCGCAGGCGGTCAGGCAGTTGGCATTGAGCCCCTGGCGCCGAACAGGCTCGCCAGGTGGCCCGACGGCGTTCCCGGCTCCTGCTCGGCCTCGCGGATCGGATGCAGCTCGCGCGCGCCCAGCCGGGTGAATTCGGCCGTGTCGACCCGGCCGTCGCGCGTCGAGCGGTTGACCAGGCTCGACGAACCGGGAAAAGTCGTGCTGGCCCTCGCCCGAGCCCAGGTAGACGCCGAACCGCGCCGGTCGAGGTCGGGCTTGCAGTCTCCAGGAGCCGCGAATCGTTCATGGCCATCGAGGCGGCCGCCAGGGCGAACTTGCTGTTGCGCGAGTGCTCGGCCCAGCGCGCCGTGTCGTCGAGGTAGTCTTCGAGCCGGAAGTCGGCCACCTCGGCCGCGATGCGCGTCGGAAACGTGCGCGCGTCGAACAGCGAGATCGGCCCCACGCCGCTCTTGCCGGCCAAGAGGCCCGACCAGGTCGATTCCAGGTCGCGGCCCGAGCGGGGTGACCATTCCCATGCCTGTCACGACAACTCGCCGCATCACAAACATCACCTCGCATCGCGACTCTCGACTCCCGGCTCGCAACCAGCCGCGTTCACCGGACTGCGGCATCGCTAGGCTTCCACTCGGAAGGGCAGCCGCGAATGACCAGGGCCGCCGCCTGGCCGTTGGGTGTCAGGTTCGTGTTGACGAAGGTCGGATTGTCGCGTCGGCCGCGGCGACTTCAGCACCAGGTCGAGCTCGCATTCCGGATCGGGCTCGTCGCAGTTGAGGATCGGCGGGATCCGGCCCTGGTTCACGCGCGATCAAGCTGGCGATCAGCTCGACGGCACCGCAGCCGGAGACCAGGTTGCCCATGTAGCCCTTCAAGGCCGTGACGGGCACCTTCCTGGGGCCGAAGATCCGGGCGAAGGCGCGCGCCTCGGCCAGGTCGGAGACCCTGGTCGGCCGATCCGTGGGCGTTGACGTGGCCGATCGTCGCCGGGCTCGAGGCCGGCCTCGTCGAGCGCCGCCGTGATGGCCACGTCCGTGCCGCCGCCCTCGGGGTCGAGGCCGCCGCCGGGCATGGCGTCGCAGCCCGAGCCGCCACCCAGGACCTCGCCCAGGATCCGCGCCCCGCGCTCTGGCGCGTGCTCGCACTCCTCGAGGATCACGATCCCGGCCCCTTCACCCGGCACCCAGCCGTCGCGCCGCCGGTCGAACGGCCGGCACGCCTGCCCGGGCTCGCCGCGCCAGCGCGACATGTTCTCGAGCAGCGCCATCCGCACCAGGCTCAAGGGATGGATCTTGGAATCGGCGCCCGCCGGTGATCATCACGTCGGCCTTGCCGCGGGCGATGATCCGGGCCGCCTCGGCGATCGCCAGGTTCGACGAGGCATCGGCCTCGGTGATCGTGTTGCTCGGACCCTGGCAGTCGATCAGGATCGAGATGTGGCAGGCCAGCATGTTGGGCAGGTACTTCAGCAGCCAGATCGGCTCGATCATGCCGATCGACTCGCGGCCCCAGATCTGGAAGTCGAACGACTTGCCGCTCTGGTAGGCATGCGCGATCGCCGGCGCCAGCTCGTCGAGCTCGCTGGAAATCAAGCCCGCTCCCAGGTCGATGCCGATGCGCGTCGGATCGACGCCGCCGTCGACCAAGCCGGCGTCGACCACGGCCAGCTGCGCCGCCGCCACCGCGAGCTGGATGTCGCGGGCCATGTACTTCCGGCTCTTGCGCAGCGCGTTCCTGTACTTGGGCAGCGAGTAGTTCTTGAGGTCGAAGTCGCGGATCTCGGCCCCCACGTCGTTGGGCAGGCCCGCGACCCGAAACGCCTCGAGCGGCCGCACCGCTCCCCCGCCCTTCGACCAGCGCACGGTACACTCTGGTCCGGACTATCGCCCAGCGGTGTCACCAGACCCAGACCGGTTATGACCACGCGGCGTTCGGAACCAAGCATGAATCACTCGTCGAATTACGGCGGAGCGATGGTGATCGTCGCCAAGTTCGGAAGCGACCACTTCGTTCAATCCGCTTCCCTATTATTGCTTCCGGCGAGGAGTGCGGCGTAAACCTTACCTGACACGCAAATTTTTCGCAATCATCTGGAAATCCGTTCCGCAAACTCGCCGGCTTGATCGGCCCATTATATGGAGGGTCGATCAAGTCGCCGGATTTGGCTCGTGGGGTTGTCCGTTCAAGTCGGCTCCGCCGGCGCCGGCTGATCGGCCTGGCGCGCCCGCTCCTGGGCCTTGGCCAGATCGAGCACGCCCAGCAGTTGCTGAGTGAACACGAAGTTCTTGGGACCAAAGATTTGGTTGGCACGCGAGTTGTCGAGGTGGGCAAACACGATCTCGGCGTCGGCCAGCAGTTCGCCGTCCAAGAACGCCTTGCCGTCGACGACCGCTCCTTCACTCCGCAGGTCGGTCAGGGTCACTTCGTAAATGAGCTGGTCGCCCGCGCAGGCGACTCCGTAAAACTCCGCCCGCGGAATCTTGGCCAGAACCACCTTCTCGGCGAACCCGCCGGCCTCGCCGACCAAGATTCCCCCTGTCTGCGCCAGCCCCTCGATGATCAGCGAGGCCGGCATCACCGGATATCCCGGAAAGTGATCGTGGAGATGCTCCTCGGCCAGGGTGAGGTTCTTGATGGCCCGGGCGAACTTGCCGCTCCGGAACTCCAGAAACTTATCGATCCAGATCCATCGCATCGCGTCGACCACCCGGCAGAAGGACCGATCGGTGGGCAGGCCACGACAGTGGGCATGCCCGCCACGGCTCGCGACGGTCGCCCCAGGGCCCAGGCCAGAACCGCGCTGCTCGGGACTTACCAGCCGAGCCCAGTACCGATCGGAATTGCATGTCACAAATCACGCAGCGATCAGGCAGCCAGCTTGCTCTGCACATATTGAACGAGCATGTCGACGGTGTAAAGGTCGCCGATCCGGTCGACGGCGGGATTCTCCTGCGATCTTGGAGAGGTCGGCGAACGGGAGACGAGCCTTCAGCTCCCCGACGCCCTTGGCGGTCAGCTTGCCGTCGGCGACCCATTCGGGGTCGGCCATCAGGTTCTCGGGAAACAGTTCGCCGCGCGGGATCTTGATCCCAAAGTTGCGCTCCAGGCGAAAGACGATGTCCAGAAAGTCGATCGACTCGGCGCCCAGGTCGCCCTGAAGCGTGGCCTCGCGGGTCACGTCTTCCTCGTCCACGCCCAAGGCATCCACCAACGTGGCCTGGACTTTCTCGAAGATCTCGTCGTATGTCGGCATAGTATCCTCAGGAACAAGATGGGATTGCCCCTCCAATCCCAGACCGGAAACAGGCGTACACAGCGCCGAGGATCAAGTCGCCTCTTCTTAATCGTCGGCGAAATTGAGCGTCAAACTTCAGAGGGACGAGCCGATGGGGACACTCGCCGCGCAGCCGGCCTACGGGAGAGACGAGCTCGCCGATCCGTGGGACCGAAATTCGACACATCATGAGCAAAAAGGCAAATCGTTGCAACACCATCAAAGATGGATCGGGTGGGGTTCGCTCGCGGAATCGAAGGCTTGGTGGAGGTCTGGCTTGAGCCGGAGAGTGAATCCGGCCCAGGGAACAACCGTCAGGCCGGGAAGCCCGACCTGGAGCAAAGCCTTAAGGCCAACGCCTGACCACCGGCCTGCCGCACGAAGAGGCGAGGCGACCCTGCAGGTCGTGCCGCTAACAGCGGCTCACACCGAGGTTCGCAGTTCCGACACTTCCGGGCCGGCGCGCAATGGCTCGGGCTCCGACCGATCCCTTGCGGAGCGTCGCGTAGAGATCGCGCAGGCCCGCGACGATCGACGCATCGGTCGCGTGCAGCTCGGGATCTCGATCTCTCAAGTTGTAACGCGTCAAGGTGAATCGGCCTTTGACCATCTCCTGGCCGTCGATGACGCCCACCCCCTTGAACGTACACGTCTGGGGGTCGTGGGCCAGCAGTTCGACCCGCAGCTCGAGCTGCCGGCCGGGTTCCACGAAGCTGCCGTACTTGATCGTCTTGGCTTGCTTCAAGACGATGATGCTGTGGGCAAAGTCCTCCATGTCGCGGATCAGCCAGGCACCCGCCTGGGTCAGTGCCTCCAGCATCAAGACACCCGGCATCACGGGAAAACCGGGAAAGTGATCGCTCAGGTACTCCTCCGCGAGCGACAGATTCTTCACCGCCAGGAGCGACGGGCCGGAACCTGAATACGTATTGCTGCCCGCCAGCCGGCTACGCCCGGGCTGAACGTCAATGATCCGATCGATCAATACAAAGCGCATGAAACACCCGAAGGTCGGTTCGTTTGGTCTTCTCAGTCGGACGCCCTGCAGGGCCGGTGCCATCGACCCATCGTGATCGGTGGCATGTTTGAGAAGCAGATATTTAGCCAGATTCTCGCTGGCGGTTCAAGAGGCGAGCGGCCGTCGGGCCGGCAGATTATCGTCGTAACTCTTTG
Organism: uncultured Isosphaeraceae bacterium; assembly: GCA_963830625.1. Classification (GTDB taxonomy): domain Bacteria; phylum Planctomycetota; class Planctomycetia; order Isosphaerales; family Isosphaeraceae; genus CAWHMZ01. The sequence continues at coordinate 128,513 of CAWHMZ010000029.1, forward strand.
TGGGGCATGACTAAACCGCCGGCGAGCGGCCAATTACGGCCGCCCCATTTCTTTGCCGAGCGCCGCCGCGCTAATTCGACGTGAGCCACGCTCAGTGGTTCATTGTTCCCAGGCGCGGCGGTCGCGCGCAAGGCTTGGTTTTCCCTTGGAATGACGGATTTTCATCGAGCGGGCGACCTGCCGAATAACCCCAGGCTGGCCCGCTCGCCTGGCCGAATCGAGCCAGCCGCCGCAGGGCGGCGCCGCGTTGCCCCCGCCGGCTCGCCCGGCGCCCTCAAACGATTATTGCACCGGGCATCCTGCTCTGCTATCCAGTTCGGAGATAAAGGCGTATACTAGCAGGGCGAATTGCAAGCGCCGGCCTGCGGTTTTCGCGGCTCTGCGGGGGTTGGTCCTTCGCGGCGGTTTCGAGCGTGCACGGGGGTCTTTTGCGGGCGCCGGGGGCGGATCGGTCGATGAACTTTCTGCTGTTTCCCCAGAAACTGATTGCCGTGATTCGCCTGGCCTCGACGATGCTGGTAGCCGGTGTGGCCAGCTCGCCGATGTCGTGGTCTCCCGATGGCGACTGGCTCACTTACACAGTCGTGGCGCGCCAGGACCACGATCGACTGCAGCCGGGCTGTATTTTCGACACAGGCACCGAGGCAACCGCGCAGGCCGACAGCACCGAGACGCCGCCGTCCAAGCCGTCGGCCGTACCCGCGTTCTACCAGCTCTGGGCATCGCACCGAGACTGCCGCCAGTCGGTTTTGATTGAGCACTCGCGCTGGCCGCTATCGGCCCCGGCGTGGAGCACCGCCGGCCACTCGGTCGCCTACGGCCGCTTCGTACCACAGTCAATCGATTCGAGCCAGCCGCTCGAGCGCGGCCGGTACGAAGTGGTCCTGCAGGACGGCCTGGACCGCAAGCGCGTGCTCTGGACGATTGCCAACTTCGTCATGGATCCTCAGGCGCGGGCCGAGCTTCCCCATATCGCCTGCGCGTGGAGCCCCGACGGGGCCTATCTGGCGATCCCGCGGCCGGGCCGGCCGCACAGGGTCGTGATCGTCAAACTCGACAGCGGACGAGCAGTCCATATTGCCGAGAACGCCATCCTGCCCTCGTGGTCGCCCGACGGCACGCGCCTCGCGCTGGTTCATCACGAGGACGACTACAACTCCATCGAGCTGATCGAGCGTCAGGGAAAGACCTTTGGACCGGCCCGCGCGCTGGTCGCGACCGAGCGATTCGCCGTGCCCGCGCACTGGAGCACCGACGGGCGCTCGATCTATACGCTGCTGGAAAAGCCCAGGGCGGGGTCGCACGAGCCCGAGATTGCACGTGTCTTTGTCGAGACCGGCGACGTGCAGCGCATGTTGCCGCTACTGGGGGACCAGCCCCGCAAGGCGCCGACAATCTGCGGCGTCGCGATCGGCTTCGACCACGAGGCCGAGCGCTGTTCTACTCGGTCCAGCTCGAAGGCCGCGAGCACGAGTTGGTCTGGAGCATCCCGCGCGATCGCCTGACGCACAAGCGATTCCATCCCCTTGATTTCAGTGAGCGGATCGGCGCTCTGGCCGTGTCGCCCGATGGGCGCTATGTCGCGGTTCGGTTCGGAACCCCCGAGGCCCTGACGCCCCCGGCGGTGTACGATACCGAAACCGACAAGACGTCGTTCATGGTCTCTGACCGCGAATCGCGTAGGGCCTGGCTCACCGAGCTGGCGCTCTCGACCCGGCGGTTACTCAAGGCCGCGCTGCCGCCGGCTGGTCAGGATCAAAACATCGGCAGCCGGCCGACGATCCTGCCCCTGCCGGGCGAGCTCCCCGTCGACGGGCTCGGCCATCGGGTGCGCCGCCTGGCGCGGTGCGGAACGGCCCTCTTTCCCCAATCCCTCGATCATGCCGAGGACGATGATGCCCCGGAGGACCAAGCCATTCTGGAGGCGCGCCTGGCTTTTCATTACCTCGTGGGCGACTTCGCCCAGGCCGCCTCGGAGCTGCCGCTACTTGAGCCGTTGTTGTCCCGCCCCGCTGATCGGTTCGGCCTGCTCAGTCTCCGAGCCCAGATCCTCTGGTCGCGCGGTGAAACGGCCGAGGCACGCGCCGTCATCGACTATCTCGTGTCCGCCACCGGGGCGCACACCCAGCACGTCGACGACACGCCGCTGGGGCTTATCCTGACACCATACGTCAGCCCCGACCACGCCTGGGCGCACTACCTGGCCAAGAAGGCTGCCCTTCACCCGGGCCCCTCCTCGCTGCCCAACGTCGCGCCGGAAGTTGACGCCGCGGATCCCGCCTTGCTAAACCCATTCGGCGCGCCCGACCCGCCAATACCCGACCGCGCGGCCGCGCCGCCGTTCGCTCCCGGGTGAGCAAGCCACCGGCGGTCGATCACAGCACGGTGAAAAGCACGATCCGGGCGGCCTGAATCACGCGCGCGCGCTCGTCGGGCGTGATCGATCCGCGCGCCACGATGCCGTCGAGCGTGCCCAGCGTGTTGTTGATCAAGAAGAGCTGGGGGCCGCCGATCTTGAGCGACTCGCTGTTCTTCACGAGGATGCGCAAGACGTCGCGGATGGTCACCGCCTCGGCGAACGGGATGATCCGGGTTCTGTCTGCCAGCGCGGCACGGCCGGTGCATCGGCGGCCCTGGCGACGACCTGATCGATCATCTGGCTGATGGCCGTCAGCTTGGGATAGTTGAGCGTCTCGGCGGTGTCGTCGGGCGTGTGATAGCGCGGGTTTTCACCGGTCGTGAAGAACAGGAACGGAATGCTGCGGCTGCGGAACGGCCCGTAATCGCTGCGATTCAAGACCAGGAGGTCGGCACCCAGGAGGCCGACGGTCAGGGGCCGTCCTGGCGCGGCCTCGTCGATCCAGGGCCGCAGCACCGGGCGAGTGCTCGGTGCCCATCACGAACACGTGAGGTTGCGCAGACGCCGGCCAGCGAGCGGCCGATCATGTCGGCCGTGACGAACAGAGACGACCTTGTCGAGCGGGACCGGCGGGTGGGCCACGAAATAGCGCGAGCCGAAGAGGCCGATCTCCTCGAGGTCGAAGCCGATGAACATCATGCTGCGCTGCGGCGGGCCGGGCTCTTCGACGAGACGAGCGTGCCACCTCGAGCATCATGGCGACGCCCGAGGCGTTGTCGTCGGCGCCCGGGTAGAGCACGCCGCCGCGGACGCCCAGATGGTCGAAATGGGCCGCCACGATCACCCACTCGTCGCGCAGCTTCGGGTCCGAGCCCGCGCAACATGCGCCCCGACGTTTCGGCCCTGGACGGTGCCGGGCTCCTTGCCGGGGATCGGCTGCATGAATTCCCCGTCGAACAACGGGGCGAGCTCGAGCCCGCGAAATTGGTCGATCAGGTACGAAACCGTCTTCTCGCCCCCTGCTCCGCTCCGGCCGCCGAATTCGGGCGATGCGAGCGCTCCACGACCTTGCGCAGCCGGGCCTGCTCGGGTCGCGGGCGGCTTCCTGGGCGTGGCCGGCCGCGCGACGCAGCCGACCACGGCGACGATCACCGCACGACCCGGAGCCATCCGCGCCGTCAGCGCTGGCGCTGATCGCGTTCGCTCGCAGCCGTCGCTGCCGGCAGCTGCTTTCCGCGAATCCGTGCGTCTGTCATAACTCGTCCTTCGACCGTCGCGGAAAATCGGAGAATTCGCCGCCGCCTCGCCAATCGTGTGGCATATTAGCCACGGTTTGGGAAAGGGTTCCCTACACGGAGGTGTATTTTGTCTCGCTTCTCATGGCTCAAAGTGTCGGCCCTGACCCTCGCGCTCTTCGCGTGCGGCGGGGCCAAGTCGGCCCAGGCCCAGGACTGGACCGACTATCTCCACTGGCCGTATGTTCCGCCTCAAGTGCCGGGTAACGGCTTCGAGTATAACGGACTCTACGACGGCTGGTATCGCTATCCGCGCGAACAGCGGATCGTGCCGCAGATCCAGGGCCCGTACTATCGCAACGAGTACGGCGGCTATCGGGTCTTCGGGATCTTCCGCCACCCGCACGGCTGGCACGACTGGCACAAGAAGAGGTGCTACCAGGGCTACCACTACGTCCTGGATGTCTTCTGAGCCCTCGAGCTGACGAGCCGACCCATCACGACAATGCGGTCGACTCGCCGGCCCGGCCCCCTGGCGCCCTCGAAAGGCATCGAGGGCGCCGGGGCGTACTCGTTGGCCGCAGGCCAAAAGCTTACTCAGCCCCCAAGCTCGACGGCGATCTGAAAATACGCCTCGGCCGCGAGCTGCACCTGCTCGAGGTCGATCCATTCGTCCTTCGTGTGGGCCTGGGCGATGTCGCCGGGACCGAAGACGACGCACGGCGTCCCGTTCTCGCTCAAGGGACCGGCATCGGTGCCGAAGGGAACGCCCATGACCGCGGGACTGCGCCCTGCGGCGGCTCCGACTGCGCGCGCGAGCGGCTCGATCCAATCCCCTGCGCCGGCGCACAGCGGCGGCATGTGCACCCAGGGCTCGCCGAACTCAACCGTGTCGGCGGCCAGTCCGCGCGCTTCGATCGTGTCTCGGACCTGCTGGATGCATCGACGCGGCGTCTTCGCCGGGAATCAGCCGGCGATCGACCTCGATCTCGCACCAGTCGGGGACGACGTTGACGCTCTGTCCCCCCTCGATCCGACCGACCGACAGGTCGGCGGCCCGAGAATCGGGTCGGGCGTCGAATCGGCCAGCATGTCGGCGTAGCTGGTCAAGGACTGTCGAGCACGCGGCCCATCCGGTAGATCGCGTTCACGCCCAGGTGCGGGCGTCGAGCTGTGGCAGGCGACCCCGTGCGTGCGGATCTTCCAGCGCAGGGCACCCTTGTGACAATGGACCAGGTTCGAGCGAGGTCGGCTCGGCGACGATCGCCAGCTCGGCCCCGTGGCCAGTCGCCGGCCAGCTGCGACGAGCCGGTGTGCGTGAACTCTTCGTCGACCGTGCAGGCCAGGAGCACCGACGCCGAGTCCGGCCGGGCGCTCGCGGACCAACCGGGCGAACGCCGACAGCATCGCCGCCATCGATCCCTTGACGTCGCACGAGCCGCGGCCGAATAGCCGGCCTTGGCGCAATCTCGGCTACAAACGGCGGAATCGTCATGCCGTCAGCCGGCACGGTATCCTGGTGGACGTCGAAGAGGATCAGCCGTCGCGACGGCCGGGCGCCTCGTACCAGGCCAGCAGGTTGTCGCGGCCGGGCAGCACCGGCTGCCGCTCGGCACGGACACCCGAGCTCGCGAAACCAGGCCTCGAGGTAATCGGTCAGCCGCGTCTCGAGATACTCGGGACCGGACAGCGGCCGCCCCATCGGGTTGACGCTCGGGATGGCGACCAGTGCCGAGAGCAACCGAGTCACCTCATCCACGGGCCAGCTCCCCGGACCAGAGCGGCTGCTCACTTGACTCGCTCGAGGTATTCGCCCGTCCGGGTGTCGATCCGGATCTTCTCGCCCGGCTTGACGAACGGAGGGACCTGGACCTTCAGGCCGGTCTCGAGCGTCGCTTCCTTGTACTGGTTGGTCGCGGTCGCGCCGGCCAGGGCCGGCGGCGTGTCGGTGACGGTCAGCTCGACGAAGTCGGGCACTTCGATCGAGACCGGCTTGTCGTTGATGTACTTGACCATCACCTTGCAGTTGGGCAGCAGGTAGTCCATCGCCGTGCCGATGATCTCGCGGCGAGAAGCTGAGCTGGTCGTAGGTCTCGGTGTCCATGAACACGTGATCGTCTCCTGCCGAGTAGAGGTATTCGTATTCCTTGGTCTCGACGTACGGGACCTCGATCTGGTCGACGGAGCGGAGCCGCTTGTCGATCAGCGAGCCGTTGTTCATGTTCCGCAGCTTGGTCTGAACCATCGCCCGGAGGTTGCCCGGCGTGTGGTGGGCGAAGTCGAGGACGACGAAGTTGACGCCCTCCATCGTGATCACCATCCCTCGACGGATGTCGGTCGCTTTGAGCATCATGGCTGTTGGCAATTCTCCTCGTTAGCACGATTCATTGGTTCGTTAGCCAGGCCGCGTGTTCCTTTCCTGGCACCGTTAAAATGTACGGTCAACGGTCGATTTTGGCTAGTGATCCGGGGCTCACCGCTCTAACTGCGGGCCGCCGATCCTCATTCGGGTCGAGCGCCCTCGACAAAATCGGCGGCTTTGTCGATAAAGCAGCCAGAGACGCTCCAGACGCGAGCTAGATCGCCGGTTTCCCCGAGGTTTCGGGCGATCTGGCTCAGCCATTTTCCGCAGCCGCGGCGCGGTCCGCTTGAAAGAAGTTATGCGATCACGACGACCTTGCCCGGCGGCGCGATCCAGACCGAGACCGAGACCGTCGTGATCAACGGCCTGAAGACGACGGCAAGTGCCACGATTCACGAAGCCTACGGCGGCACCGAAACCTGGACGGGTGTGGCCGTGAGGCACGGTCAAAAAACCGTCACCAACAAGATGATCGTTGAGCCCGACGGCGCGCGGGAACACCAAAAGACCGTCTCCATCCGCCAAGGCGACCTCGACTCGACGAGTCAGACGACGACGACGTCCCCTCTGGAGGTGGTCTACTCTTCCTCCGCAACCAATGTCATTCGCGTCGCACCGCCTTCATCCTGACGCACGCCAGACGCGATCGATCTGGGGTTCGCGAAGGCTGACGAGCGCCGTCAGCCGTCAATTAGATGCACACTACCGGACCGCCGCCGAACTTCGGCGCACCGTGATTGTGTTGGAACCCATGCGAGCGACCCCTACGCGGAACCACCACCGCTCGCTTCCTTGCCGGCAGAATACCAGAAGCCGGTTCACTCCCTTGGCGAGCTTCACGCGAATCGTCGCGGTGCCATCGGACAATTCCGGTGACGTTTCCTGTGCTGAATCCTGTACAGCTTTGCCGTTAAGCGTGACTTTCATCCCGCCGCTCGAGCCAAGCAACAGCAGCCCGGGCTGGTCCTCTTCGGACGCGACCTCGGCGTAAGCAAATGCTCCGAGAAGCGGCAAATGATCGGAGTCAAACCCCCAGTTCGATCCGACTCCGCCTTGCTCTGCGCGGCCGAGAGCCAGGTCGGTCAGGTCGACAACGCCGGTGCTGGGGTTCGATCGCCGAACCTTCCAGGCGATCGAGCGTCCAAGGGCGCCCGAGCACGGCCGATTGAAGTCGATCGACCCGCCCGCAAAAAGTTGCGGAGTCGCGCGCGGAAATGGACCGATGACGCGCAGAGCGCAATCGGCTCGAACCGCGCCGTCACGCGCTCGATTGCCAGGCCGCGCGCGGGGAGAGTTTGCCCGAACGTGCTGCCGAGGCCAGCGCAGTCGCGGGCGCGATCGCGAATCGCCAGAAGCGCCGCCTCACCGAGCCGCCGCAGTCGCGGGTTGTCGTCATCGATGGCCCAAAGGTAGACATCAATGGCCTGCGGGTCGGGCAGGCGGCACAGGGCCTCCGCGGCAGCCGCGCGGTCGGCCGAGCGCGGATCGCGGGCGATCTTGATCAGCCGCGGGATCGCCGTTCGCAAACCGAGCGGCACCGAAGCAATCATGGCGGCTTGGCGCACGTCGTCTGCCGGATCAGCCAGGCGGTTCAGAATCGCCTGCTCCAGGTCGGCGGGCAAGCGCTTCTTGACATTCATGCTCAGCAGGGCCGCCGCGCACACCGCCGGCACCGGGCTCTCGAGAAACAAACCCAGCTCGTTGGGAGGAAGCAGCCCCAGTCGTGCCAGGTCGGGAAGCGCCCTGGCGACCAGCGCCGCCGGCGCATTGGCATCGTAAACCAGCGCCAGCCGAGCCTGCAGCGACTGGCGATCTCGAAACCGCGCCAGTGCGCCAACAGCAGCCTGGCGCACCGATTCTTGCCGCTGGGCGTCAGAGAGAAGTGCCGTCAAGACCGGCGCGGAGGCGGTATCGGCCAGGCCGCCGAGCGCTTCGACCAGCATTGCCTGATTTGTTGCGTCCGGATCTTTGAGCACGGCCGAGCGCAAGAGCGGGAGCGCCGGCGGGCCGATTGCGCCAGGCTGACAATCGCCTGAAATCGGACCGAGCTATCGCGGTCGGCCAGGCCGATGGCCAGGCCATCGAGCACTTTTTTCATTCCCTCCGGCGACCAAGCCTCACTCGCCTGCGGGAACGGCCCCTCGAGCGGGTCGGTGCCAAACCAGCCTCCCGCCCAGTCGGCATAACGGTAATAGAGACCTCCCAGGCTTGCGATGATCCGACCGCGCACCGCCGCGGCCGGAGTCTCGCCCAGGGCCGCGGTCAAAGCCTCGACGACCTTGATACTCCAGACCTGATCCGTCAGGCGAAGTGCCGGCTCGAGCCGGCGCTCGTCGCGCAGGGCCTCAACCAGTAATGGTTTGTCCCAGGCTTGCAGCCGGCGGATGGCCTGCCTGATCGACCAGGCCGCGACGGCGTCCGAGTCGCCCAGGGCGGCGTAAAGCGCCGAAGCTGCGGCGCGATCGCCGATCTTCCCGAGTGCGTTGGCCGCTTCGCGCCGCACTGCGGCATCCCGGTCGCGCAGCAGTTCCGCCGCCGCCTCGAGCGCCGTCCGATCTGCACACATCCCCACACTGCGGAGCGCCTGCAAGCGTAATCGCGCTGCGGGATCATGCAAAACCGACCGGATCGCGCCCGGGCCTCTGCGCTGCCGATGGCGTCGACGCCCACAGTGCGTGCACACGCCCGGTATCGGATTCTGCCGTATTCAACCGGCCAACCAATGGTGCGATCGCCGCTTCGCCTTGGTGCGCCAGCGATCGTTGAGCCTCGAGACGCACCGACAGTGCCGGGTGGTCGAGGGCCTTGATTCGCGCCAGGGCGTCGCGGCCCGCGGGCCGCGGTGCCGACGCGCCGTCCTTCGCGCCGACATATCGCAAGCGATAAAGCCGTCCCGCGACGGGGCCATCGGCGAGGAACGCGTCGTGCCCCCAATCGGTGAGCCAGAAACCACTCCCGTCGGCGGCCACAGCCAGGCCAAACGGGCGAAAAGCTCGGGCGTCGCCCGGCGTGACCAGCGCCGTGCGCCGCTCGACGGCAAACGTCCCCCCAATCTTACGGATCTCAAACCGCAAGACCGACCGAAGCCCCCAATCGCAAAAGAACAGGTTCCCGCGGTACTCGGCGGGCAATCCGTCTTCGTTGTAGCAGATGCCCTGCCCCGCCACGCCGCCACTTTGCGGCGACATCGTTGGCAGAGAGCGGTGCGGCGCAGTCAGGAACTGGTAGGGGTAGCCGTAGTTTCCGCCAATGACATGATGCGTCAAGCCGTTCGCCCATCTCTTGGTGTCGTCGCCGCGCCCGTAAGTGAAGATCTCGTCGTTCATCGAGAGCGCGACCGAAAGCGGGTTGTGCTCGCCCGTCGAAACGACTTCGAGCCCGGTTCCGTCGGGCCTGATGCGGATCACGCCGCCGCCGTGGAGACGGATTGTGGCCCCGTCGCGTCCGCGGCCCTCCGTGATGCCCTTGTCGCCGACGGCAACGTAGAGGTACCCGTCCATGCCCAGCGCGCACGCCGCCGGCGATGTGGTCGTTGATGCCGTCGAAGGCTGGGGGTGTCGGTCCCAGACCCGTCGCCAGGTCGACGCGCGAGTCGGCCTTCCCATCGCCGTCGACGTCGCGAAACGCCGACAAAAACGGCGCGTGCACCACGACCAGCGCCCCACCGACCCATTCCAGGCCGCGCACGCTCCAGAGCCCATCAGCGAAAACGGTTGTCTTGCCGTTCTTGAATGCGACGACGCGATCGATCGGTTCGGTGGGCCGGCCGGTCATGTCCATTCGGTCGCACCCGAGGTACACCGAACCGTCGGGCGCCGCCACGACCGCGGTTGGGTACAGGATTGTCGGCGCCTCCGCGGCCAGCTCGATCGACCAGCCGTCGGCCGCGACGGGCAAGCCGCTGCGCGGCGAATCGCCCGCAAGAGCCGCGGAAAACGGGTACGAGAGCCATACGGTGATGGCGAGAGCCGGACCGAGGCGGGCGCGCATGGCAGATTCCTTTCGCCATTGAATGCTCTGGCAATCGGCGGGCAATGTCCGCAGAATTGTAGCGGCACGACGGCAAAGCCTCAACGCGAGGACGAGGCGCCTGCCCGGCCAGCGCCGCGGCGCCGCCGCCGTCCGCCGTTGAAAAGTGGTTCTAGCGGAGTCTCCTGGCGTGACCTCAAGTTCCGGTGGCATCGACCTCGAAAATCGGCACGGCCCGGCCGCGCGCGCCGTCGATCCGTTTCACAACCCTTCCTACCCCCAGCGCACGCACCTTCATGAGCGGCCCGAGCTCGAAGACACTCTGCGCAAGGTAGAAGAAAGCCTCAAAGCGGCTCGCCAGAAATTGAGCGCGGCGGCAAACCATCCCCGTCTGGCTCAATTGACCCAGCTCTCTCACCAGATGCAAGGCGCGCGCGACCAGGTTGCAGAAGCCGTGCGCCGCCTTCCGCTCGAGGCCGGCGACCTCTATCACGAAGACAAGGAGCGGCTCGCACAAGCCCTGGCGGCGTTCGAGCGCGTTCACCGGCAGTGGCTGGCGGCCGTGGGTTGAGCCGGGCTGATGAAAACTTGGCGCGTGCAGCATTTCGCGCTTCCCACCAATTTGGTTGCGCGAATCTCTTCTCGTTACGGGTTAGATAAGGAACCCAGGAAAGCAGGAGGTCAGAAAATCCGGAAATTGGGTAGCACTTCGGCCGTTTTCGATGATCGCCTTTAGGGGCGAGACCCGCAGGCCGTTCTCGCCGACATTCAGATTTTCCGTGACTTGTCTAGCTACTGCATCTGGCTGTTATCTCGTTCTTCGTGACCTTTGTGCCCTTCTGTTCGGCCATTGTTGGCCGCGAGCCGCATCGCCGGCGCATGGTGCAGTTCGGATCTTCGAACAAAAGTACACGAAGGTAACGAAGATGTCGGTGGGGACCCAACTGGGCCATTGCGTGTTGGGGCTATTCCTGCTTTCATGCCTTCCTTATGCCGTTCGAGCGGGCGCTTCTGACCGAGAGCGCAACAGATTCCACCGTTACGCGCAATCCGAAAACGTCTGTATTTCCACGGATTTCATCAGCAGTGGGCTGAGCGTCTAGCGCACCGCCGACGGCTTCCAGTGGTCGATCGGCCGAGCGGCGGCCGTGACGAACGGCAGATCGATTCGCCGACCATGGGCGGCCGACGCATAGAGCGCATGGACCACCTCGACGACGGCGCGGCCGTCGTGGCCGTCTTCCCGCGGTTTCAGCCGATCGCGCACACACGCGGCGAAGTGCTCCATCTCCTGCGGGAAGCCGTAATTCCAGATCTCTTCGTAGATGGGAAATGACCAGCCGGCCGTTGCCCCGGCTTTTTCCACGGCATAGCCGTAGCCGCGCCGCGAGAAGGCGCGCAGGGCGTTGCCGTACAAGACGTCGGCGTAGGCCTGCCCGTCGCTGCCGAAGACCTCGGCGCGGTCGTCCATGCCGCCGGGCTTGGTCCAGCTCTCTTCGGCCAGCCCGACCGCGCCGCCCTCGAATGATAGGAGCAGGATGGCCTCGTCATCGCCGTTGGTCTTGTCACCGTGCACGTAAGTTCCCATCTGCGCGTAGACCGATTGTATCTTCGCCTTGGCCTGGCTCGAGGGCTCGCCCAGCAGCCAGCGAAAGAACTCGATGGCGTGGCAGCCCATGTCGAACGTCACGCCTCCGCCGCTTCTCGCGGTGTCGTAAAACCAGCTCGCGTGCGGACCGTCGTGTTTCTCCGATTGCTTCACCAGATGCACCTTGCCAAACGCGCCCTCGTCGACGAGCCGCTTGAGCCGCACGTACTTGGGAGCGAAACACAGCTCTTCCGCGTAACCCAGCATGACGCCGGCATGCTCGCAAGCGGCGATCATGCGGTCGCACTCGGCGACATTCAGGGCCATCGGCTTCTCGACGACCACGTGTTTGCCCGCCGCGGCCGCCTGGCAGGTCACCTCGCAGTGCAAGTCGTTGGGAATGCCCAGCACGACCAGGTCAACCGGCTTGAAATCGAGCAGCGCGCGGTAGTCGGCGAAATGATTGGGGATTCCGCGCTCGGATGCGAACCGTTCCGCATGTCCCGGCGAAGGCGACGCCACCGCGACCACGTCGACGCCCTGCAGGAGCGCAGGGCCTCGAAATGAATCGAGGTCACAAAACCGGAACCGATCAAGCCGACGCGCACGACATCCATTTCTCGACCTTAAAGCAACGAAAGCGGGTCGTCAACGCGCTGGCCGGGGCGCACTCAATCCGTCCGATCCAACGTCAGGAACGCATTACGCCATCTTACCGCTGTAACCTGCGAGCCGCTCGGGGCTTGCCGCCGTAGCGGGCCTGCGGTTTGGGTTAAAAACATCGCCGTTTTCGTCCATGATGGGTGAGGTCAACAATCCACCCGTTCCATGGAGGGAAAACGGCGATGAAAGCAGCACGGAAGCTGCGTAAGTTGCAGCAACCGCGGTCCTTGCTGGACTTCGTGCGGCAGTTTCTCACGCCGCAGGTCTTCAAGCAAGCCCGACAGGCCGTCCCTCCCAAGCGCAGGGCACCGCGATGGGACCTGCAACCGTTGCTCATGGTCGCACTGGCCACGACGTGGGCCGCCGGGGATTCGCAGGAAGAGAAGTTCGAGACCGCGCGCGGATTTTATGTCGCGACCCACGAGGCCCGCAAGCGTCCGGGCAAGACGCTGCAGGGGTTCCAGAAGGCGCTCAGTCGCGTACCCATGGTCCAACTCCGGGCCTTGGCGGCGGGGGTCCGGGATCAGATCCAGCGTCGGTACGGCGAGCGATTGCTGGTCGACGGCTTCGAGCCGATGGGGTGTGACGGCTCAAAGTTAGAGTGTCCCCACATGGCCGAATTGGAAACTCGCTTGAAACCGGGCGGCAAGGCGGAGTCCACCCCCATGGTCTGGGTGACTGCCTTCGTGCATTTGGGGACTGGGCTATTGTGGTCTTGGCACCTTGGCCCTGGCACGGCCGACGAGCGACTCCACCTGCAGCAGCTCCTGAACACGCTCCCGGCGCGAGCTCTGATCATCGCCGATGCGGCCTACATGGGTTACGAGTTGGCGCGGGACATCCTGCGCAAAAAGCGATCGTTTCTCATGCGGACGTCGTCGAAGAACTATCTCTACGCGTCGGAGACCGCGAGCCTGACCGACTGGACCGAGGGGCTTGTCTACTACTGGCCCGAGCGAGCCCAGAAGAAAGGCGGGCCACCGATTCCGTGCCGTTTGATCCGAATCAAAGCGTCGCGCACGGCCAAGATGGACGTCTGGTTGTTGACGGATATTCTCGATCCGGCGCGGCTGACAGCGCAAACGGCTGCCAAGTTTTATCGCTGGAGGTGGCGAAACGAAGGCCTATTTCGCACCTACAAGCGAACGATCAACAAGATCAAGCTCTCCAGCCGCACTGTCCGGTTGGTTCATCGTGAAGCGGAAGTGTCGTTGCTGGCGCTGCAGATCTTGCTGGCCCATGCAGACCTGGCGCTCCGGTCGTCGACGACCAACGTGGGGGAAGCGGTGATCAGTCCGCGGAAGGCGCTGCTGGCCATTCGCAAGGAGCTGAAAGCGGAGAACAAACGACGGACACCATGCTATGCCCAGCGTCTTGACAGTTGCCGAGCCATTCCCCGTGATCAAGCCAGCGCCAAAGCTCGCCGGGAATGGCCGGGGCGTAAGCCGCACGCGGCTCCGAAAGCGCCAAATGTCCGCACCCTAGATGACGGACAGAAAATCCTACTCGATCAACACTTAACAGCCGCATGACGACATCATGCGTTACTGACGTTGCGTCCGATCCGTCCGATCCCTGGCGGCCGCCGCCCTACGCAGTTTTTTTTGGTGTGGTTCACCTCCGGGGTGTACGCCGTATAAGATCAATAGGCAGCGGAGCAAGGTCCACCGTCTCGGTGCCCGAGAACGGCCGAGGACACCCGGTGTACGGCCGAACTCGTGGGCGGTTTTTGGGAACCAGCGTCGAACCTCAGGCGTCAAAGAATAATGATGACCGGTTGCCCGGACGACCACAGTCTCGTGCAAGCGTGCCGCGCGGGCCACACCGAGGCATTCGGGGCCCTGGTGACGCGCTATCAGCAGCGGCTGTACCCCACGATCCTGCGGCTGGTCGGCTCCGCCGAGGATGCCGAAGATGTTCTGCAGGACGCTTTTGTGCGCGCGTTTCGAAAAGCTCGACCAATTTCAGGGAGTAAGTTCTTTCTACACCTGGATCTATCGCATCGCCGTCAACCTGGCGCTGAGCGGGTATCGGCGCCGACACTTGCGAGCGGTGCCGTTGCGGCGGCATCCGGGCGCGGCGTCGCCAGCAGACGATCTGCCCGATGAATCGCCGGCCGCCGATCCGACTTATCGCCTCGAGCAGGCCGAGCACGAACGAATCGTGGAAGACGCGCTCAACCAGTTATGCCCAGAGCATCGGGCCGTCATCGTCCTGAAAGATTTTGACAGCCGCCGTTATGAAGAGATCGCTGCCATCCTCAATATTCCCGTGGGTACGGTTCGTAGCCGTCTCCACCGCGCACGCTGCGAGCTTCGCGATCGGCTGCGATTTCTCGTCGATCACGACCAAGCCGACGAGCACGGCGTGACCTTGGCCCCGAGAAGAGCCGACCGATTCGCTGCAGCCGTCGCCCTGGTTCACCGTGGCGGCTCGATCGAGTCCCAATCGTAAAGCAGATTGCCATGAATCGCGATGAAGACACAATCCTGAGCGCTTACCTGGACGGCGAGCTCGATGCCGACCTTCAGCAACGCTTCGAGTCGGCGCTGGCCTCCGATGCGCGGCTGGCCGACGAGCTGCGCTCGCTGGCGCTATTGCGCGGCTTGGTGTCGAGCCTTCCTCGAGAAAACTCCGTCGACGTGTCCCGCCAGGTCATGGAGCGCGTGCACGCGGCCAGGCCCGCGCGGCCTCGGTTCGCTATCGCGGCGAGCCTCCGGTCGGGCGCGGGCCGAGTGCGCATCCCGGCGCCGGCACGTTATACGGCGGCCGCCGCGGCAATCATGCTCGCCGTCATCCTCGGCGCCTACCAGCTTCGGCAGGCAGGGCGCAACCCGGCAGTCGGCCGATCGGGTGAGGCATCGGCTTCCGCCGACCGCCCGTGGCCCGCGCCGAATGCGGCCGGCGACGTCCTCGCCGCCGATCATGATGCCCAAGAGCGCCACGCGGTGGCTCGCCGGCCAAATGTCGCGGGTGGCGTCTCGCCGGTCGCCCACAACGAGGGCAAGCGCCGCCCGGCGCAGCCGGGTCTCGGGCTGCTTCGCTTGATACGGATGACCTTCAGGACGTCCACCAGCTTCTCGACAATCCCGGCGCGCGCCGGCTGTTCTATGTGCGTAATGGGCGCGACGGAACCGCCCTCCAGCAAGTGGCCAGCGTGGTCGAGCGCACCGTCGAGCACAGTTACTTCAAAATGACGATTTCCCAAGGGATCGTTCTCGATCCGCGGCACCCCGGCGAAGCCACCGTTTTCGTCTTGGCCATTCCGCCCGGAAAGCTTGACAGCTTGCGCGACCAGCTCAATGTCGCACTCGCGGACCAGGTGGACGAGCGTGCGGCAGACCCCAAGGTCATGACGCAACTTGCTGGCATCGGACAAGTTCAGACTCGGCGCACCGATGCGATCGCCGATGTATCGATCCCGCGGGCGGCCGTGGCGCTGATGCACCACGATCCGGGGTCAGGCGAAACTTCGGCGTCGCCTGACGGAATGTCGTCATCCCAGGTCCCCGCGCCGACGCCCGAGCAGGCGCAGCGCACCTCGCCCACCGCCCTCGATCGCAACCGCACCCGGCGACACAAGCCCGTCGCAGGAACGCGACTCGAAGGCGCCCGCCGAAATGGTCGTCCTCGTGTGGGTTTACAAGCCGCCCGCGCAATAGGCAGTCAATGCTCGCTCCGCCGGGTCTCAATGGCCTTGCGTGATTCAGGGAGCATTTGGGAGGGCGAGGCTCCGGCCGAGCCGCATTTGGGAGGGCGAGGCTCCGGCCGAGCCGCATTTGGGAGGGCGAGGCTCCGGCCGAGCCGCATTTGGGAGGGCGAGGCTCCGGCCGAGCCGCATTTGGGAGGGCGAGGCTCCGGCCGAGCCCGATGGGAAAGTGGCTCGCCAGGAGGCTCGCCCTCCCGGAATCGTGTAACTCCTGTCACGTCCGGCTCCCGTTCGCTTATTCTTTAGGTGAGCTGCCTGCGGAACATGGTTTGCACGCTGCCCACGGTGGCGCAGCGCAGAGGCGCGGCGGCAAATCGGTGCACCGTTCGACTCGTCGAATTGTAATCTTACTGGCGTAGAGTGGGCTCGTTCGATGATCCAGGTCGACCGACTGTCGAAGCGATTTGGATCGTTCAAGGCCGTCGACGGCATTCACTTCGACAGTGGGTCGCGGCGAGATCGTCGGCCTCTTGGGGCCCAACGGCGCCGGCAAGACCACGACGATGCGGATGCTCACGACGTACCTGAGCCCGACGAGCGGCCGGGCGACGCTGGCCGGCCACGACGTGCTCGACGAGCCGCTCGAGGTACGGCGCAAGGTCGGCTATCTTCCCGAGAACGTGCCGCTCTACCCCGAGATGCGGGTGCGCGAGTACCTGTCGTATCGGGCCGGCTGCAAGGACGTGCCGCGGTCGCAGCGCCGCGCGCGATCGGCGAGGTCGTCAGCCGGTGCCAGCTCGGCGAAGTCGAGAACCGGATGATCGGCCAGCTTTCGCGCGGGTTCCGCCAGCGGGTCGGCCTGGCCGAGGCGATGGTGCACGACCCCGAGATCCTGATCCTGGACGAGCCGACTTCCGGTCTCGACCCGCTGCAGATCCGCGAGGTCCGCGACCTGATCCGCGAGCTGGGCGAGCGGCACACGATCTTGCTGTCGACGCACATCCTCTCGGAGGTCGAGGCGGTGTGCGGCCGGGTGATCATCATCGCCAACGGGCGGATCGCCGTTGACGACCAGCTCGCCAACCTCAAGCGGCAGACGGCGATCACGCTGGAGGCCCGCGGTCCGACCGAGCCGATCCAGGCCGCGCTCCAGACGATTCCCGGCGTCGAGCGCGTGGCGGTTCGTGCCACGGCAGGCGAGATTTCGCCGCGCTCGAGGTCCACACCCGCGGCGAATCCGACCTGCGCGAGGCGATCAGCCAGAAGCTGGTGTCCAACGGCTGGCCGCTGCGGCAGCTCGACCTGCGGCGCAGCTCGCTCGAGGAGCGGTTCGCCCAGATCGTGACCCAGGACACGCTCGCCGACCCGGAAGCGCGAGGCCGATCTGATCATGCGACACGTCGGACACCTCGTCGCACGCGAGCTCGGGGCCTACTTTCTGAGCCCGATGGCCTACCTGGTGCTTCTGGCGTTTCAGGTCATCGCCTTCTTCAACTTCTGGGAGATGGTCGACGCCTTGAGCGAGCCGCAGCGCGAGCTCTCGAGCCTGCGCGACCCGATGAGCCTCTACATCTCGGGGAGCCCGGCCTTCTGGATCGCGATCGTGGTGGCCGTCCCCATGCTCACCATGCGACTGCTGGCCGAGGAGCGCCGCTCGGGCACGATCGAGACGCTCCTCACCTTGCCCGTGACCGAAACCGAGGTCGTGCTCGGCCAAGTGGCTGGCGGGCGTGGTGATGTACTGCGTGCTTGCTCGTGCCGTTCTCGCTCTATCTGCCGTTTCTCTATTACCAGGCGAAGTTCGAGTTCGACGTCGCCCCGGTGTTCGCGCTGGTCTGTCGGCCTCGTCGACGATGGGGATGATGTTCGTCGCCATCGGCGTGCTCTTGCCAGCTCGCTCACCAAGCAACCAGATCGTCGCGGCGATCTGGACGTTCGTGCTCTTGTTTCTCCTGGTCGTGCTCGTGCCGGTCGCCTACCTGTTCGCGGCGAGCCAGCACGCCGCGTGGGCCGACGGCCTGCGGTTCCTGTCGGTGCTCTACCAGATTCAGAGCTTCGGGCTGGGCCAGGTCGATCTCCGCTACCTGGCGCTTCATCTTGTCGGTCTGCGTGTTCGTGCTCAGCTTGACGGTGAAGGTTCTGGAGCTGCGCATCGGCCGCATGAACCGATGCGTCTGAGGGACAGGTGCCGCGTCGACCATGAGATACGACTTCCTCGACCAATCTGTGGCGAAGCGAGTTCTGGATCGGGCTCCTGGCGCTGGCGGCGTTCCTGGTTGGGATCTGGGTGCTGCGGGGCGCGCCGCCGGGCCAGGCTGGCGAAGAGGAAGACGACAAAGAGGCCCCGCGCGCCGGCTACCGAGACCGGATCGTCGGCCGCCGTGGTGCTGCGGCTTGCTGCTTGATCCTGGCCGGCGCCTACGTCGCGCTCTCGCGCGGCATCCTCTGGTCGCTGCCGATCTTCGGGCTCGGGTTCGCCCTGGTACTGGCGCTGATCGCCGCCAACCGCCGCTACCGGCACGCCAGCCCCAGCCTGCGCCGGACGATCGAGCTCTCGACGGCGTTCTTGAACGCCTCGCTTCTGGCCGGGATCTTGATCGTCGTCAACGTGATCGCCTTTCGCTACGGCGGCCAGCCGCTCGACGTCACCCGCGAGGGGACGTATACGCTTTCGAGCCTGACGCTCAACCAGTTGAAGAGCCTCGAGCACCCGGTGACGTTCACCATGGTCTTCGGCCGAGGACCCGCGGCGATCCGCCAGCACGACCGCGTCGTTCAGTTGCTCGAATCGTACAAGGCGGCCAATCCGCAGATGATCCAGCTCGTCAATCTCGACCCGTATACCGACCTGACGCGAAGCGACGAGCTGGCCAAGCGCGTGCCCGAGCTCGAGCTTCTGCACGGCGGGGGCGTCGTCGATCGAGTACGGCGAGGGCGAAAGTGCCCAGTACGTCGTCGTGCGCAATCAAGATCTGTTCTCGCAGCTCGCCCCCGACCCGGGACGGGGTGGCAGCGATCGATTTGTCACGACCTTCACGGGTGAAGACGAGATCACCTCGGCGCTTATGCGGCTGCGCGAGGGCAAGAAGACCAAGGTCGGCTTCACCACCGGCCACGGCGAGCCGTCGACATCCGACTTGAACCCCCGTGGGCGCGGCATCGGCAACTGGAAGGCGCGGTTCACCAAGGTCGGCTGCGAGGTGATCGACGTTCAGCTCGTAAGCGACGAGGTTCCCAAGGACCTGAGCCTCGTGATCGTGGTCGGCCCCAAGAGCCCGTTCAAACCCGACGAAGCTGCGCAAACTCAGCTCGTACGTCGATCGCGGCGGCCCGCTGCTCTTCTTGCTCGGCAACTACCGAGCCGTCGGGGCTCGACGATTTCTTGAAGTCGTTCAATCTCGAGATCGGCCGCGGAATCGTGGTCGACCCCCGGTACAACTATCGCAGCAATCCCACGCTGGTTTTCGCGCCGATGCAGCAGGGCGTCAAGCACCCGATCGTGGACCCGCTGGGTACCAATCGCGCGGTGCTCCTGCGCGGCGCGGCCCCGATCACGATTCTCGGCCAGATGCCTCGCGACGGGGCTGCCACCGAACCGGTCGACCGCGACCTCGTGCCGACGCCGATCCTGCAGACGACGCGGTTTTCGTGGGCCGAGAGCGACCCGCAGCACCCCCCGTTGCGCCTCGACCCCAAAACCGACAAGGCCGGCCCGCTTGTCGTGGGCGTCGCCGTCGTGCGCCGCCCCGCGCTGCCCACCGGGCGCACCGAGCTGCCCGCCGAAGCCACGCCGCGGCTGGTGCTCTTCTCGTGCCCCGCAATGGCCGACAACGTCTTTCAGGAAATCGAGCAAACCAATCTCGACTTGCTGATGAACGCCGCGAGCTGGCTGCGCGGCAAGCCCGATACCCAGGGGATCACCGCCCATGCGCACGTCGCCTTGACCCTGGCGATCGACCCGGCCTTGCGGTCGCGGTTGATCCTGGTGCCGTCGGTCACGGCCATCTTGTTGATCATTGCCATGGGGATCATTGTTTACGTCGCCCGGCGAGAATGATGAAACATTACCGCACGACTTTGACGCTCCTGGGGCTGTTTTTCGCCAGCCTGCTGGCTCTCTTCGGGCTCGAGCACGCCGGCATCCTCACCGAACGGGAACGAGAGCGGCGCGAGGTCCGAGTCTTGCCGGAGCTGATCGACGTGCCCGAGCTGTCGATTCGCAAGATCAAGATCGAGCGGGGCCCGGAGCGGCTGGTCTTCGAGCGCCGCGGCCACGGCCCCGGGCCACTGGCAATTGCGCGAGCCGATCGACGTCGCCGCCGAGCCCTCGCGCCTGGAAACCCTGGTCCGCAATCTGAAGGAGCTGCGCAAATCACCCGACGCCGGCACGATCGCTCAAGCCGACCAGTCGTTTGGGCTCGATCCGCCGGCGCAATCGTCACGCTCTACGCTGCGCCCGACACGACCCAGAGCGGCAGCGAGCAGCCGCTTGCGACCCTGGCGGTGGGCAAGGCCATCCGCGGTAACCGCTACGTCCGCCGCACGGGAGCTTCAGGCGTCGAGGTCGTCGACGCCAAGCTCTTGAGTGCGATCGACGCGCCTCTGGCCGAGTGGCGCGAACAGAATCGTGATGGCCGTTGCCTCCTTTCAGGTCGGGTCGTTTTCGGTCAAGCGCCCGAACCTGTTCATCAGCGGTCGCCACGGCAGTCGTGACCAGTGGCAATTGACCAAGCCCGTGCCCGCACCGGCGAATGTCGCCAAGGTCGAAAGCCTGCTGGCAGCGATGGCGTCATTGAAAGTCGTTGACGGGCCCAAGGGATTTGTCGCCGACAACGTCAAGGACTTCGCCCCATTCGGGCTCGACTCGCCGAGTGCGACCGTCGAGCTCACGACCATGCCGCCGGCCAGCGAGCGGCTCGTCCTTCATGTCGGCAAGCCGGTGCCGGACCAGCCCGAGCGCGTGTACGTGCGGCAGGGAGACCAGGACGACGTCGTCGTCGTCGACGCCAAGGCCATCTCGGAGATTCCCTCGACGGCGATCGCGCCTGCGCAGTCAGCGGGTCGCCGACATCGAGCCGTCGGCCGTGACCGAGATCCACATCGACGCCGGCAAGCTGACGTTCGTGCTCAAGAAGGACGCCGGCGGTTGGGAGCAGACTTCGCCGCGCACCGCCAAGGCCGATCCTGCCGCGGTGACGCGCTGCTTTCGCAGATCGACTCGATCCAGACCAGCGAGTTCCTCGATCCCCGGAAAGTCCGCTCCCCCGAGCTCGCACCACCGGCCATGACGATCAAGATCTGGCAAAAGCCGGCGGGGCTCGATGGCGCTCGAGCCAGTCGGATGAGCCCGTCGTGAACCTCCATATCGGCCGCCATGACGTGTTCTTGAAGGCGATCTTCGCCCAGCTCGACGGCGACCCGGTCGTGATGGCGCTTCCCGACATCTTGGCGAAGGTGCTGCCCAAGAACGAGCTGGCGTTCCGCGAGCGGACCGTCGTGAGCCTGAGCCCGAGCGAGGTCTCGCGGCTGGTCGTGATCCGTGCCGGCCGAATCGACGAGCTCGAGCCCGTCAAGACGGGCCAGCCCAATCAATGGCGAATGCGCCGGCCGATCGACGCCCCGGCCGATGCCCGCGCCGTCACCCAGGCGCTGGCAGCCCTGTCGAATCTGCGCGCGACGAGTTCATCACGGATAGCGCGCCCGAGCCCAAGAAGTTCGGCTTCGACAAACCGTTGCTCGAAGTCGCGTGGGAATCCGACCGAAGCCACCGGCTCAAAGTCGGCGCCCAGGTTCCCAAAGCGGCTGCCTATTACGCCACGGTCGAGGGCGAGCCCTACGTCTTCACGGTGACGGCCGAGTCCCTCAAGGTGTTTGAGGCCGAGTTCCGCGACCGTCTCGTCATGTCGTTTCCGCTCGCCAGCGCCGAACGCGTGGTGTTGAATTGGGGCTGGCCCAAACGCAAGGTCGCGCTTCGTCATCGCTCGCCGGTCACACCTCCGGAGCCGGAATGGGTGGCGGAGGCCGACTCGGACGCCGCCGGCATCGATCTCTCGACGGCGACTGCGCTCGTCAAAGCATTGTCACGCCTCGATGCCATGCGCTATTATCAGTACGAGGGCGAGATTCCCGTCGCCACCGGACTCAATCGCCCGCGCTTGCGGGTTGAGGTCTTCCTCGGTTCCGAGCCGACGCCTCGCGTCTTGCGCATCGGTTTCACGACCTCGCTCGGATACGTTGTTGCCGCCGCCGGCACCGCCGATTCCGGGCCCGTGTTCGCGCTTCCCGCGGTCGCCTGGGACCACTTGATCCAGTCCGGTGAACGGCAGGTCTCGTTGCCCAATCAAGTCTTCGCTCCCGATCGCTAAGCCGCCCTCGCGGGCGGCGATGCGAATGAGAGAGCCTGCCCCTCGACCCGAGGAAAGGGAAGAACTCTCGTCCGCAGATCGCGCCGATTCGCGCAGATGGGACGAACGATCGATCAACGCGAATTGTTCCCGCGAAATCCTCCAGACGCTGCGGTCCGGTTAATCCCCATCTCGAATAATGTCATTCTTATCTGCGTCAATCTGCGCGATCTGCGGCTAAAACCGTTTTCCTCGCGTCCCGTCTTCGGCCTGCGGATCGGCGCCCGCTTCCAGGGACACCCATCCTTCGGCGAACGCCGTACCGCGCGAGCCTGCGCCCAAACATGCAGCCACAGAACGAAAACTGCAAAAAAACGTGCATATCCACCGGACTGTGTGCCGATCACTTGATGGAGATGGATCGGGCCGCGCCGGAGGAGACAGGCGATGGAAGTCGCGTATGCCAGCCAACACCAGTCGGCTGCCGTAGCGGGCAAGAAGCAGCGAGCAACCCGCCACCGAATCTCCGCGCACCGGCGAGTCTTGTATCTGGCAATCGGTTATCTATTAGGGTTTTCGGTGTGCGTGCTGGTCGGCGAAGTGACCTTCCGGCTGTTTTGGAGCCCGAAGTACTGGGTTCACACCGGTGACTGGCTGGTCGGCACCGGGGAGACCGAAGCCGGCAAGAAATGGTGGCCAAACACCACTTATTGCATCGAGAGCTCTGAGTTTCACGGCTCCTTCCGCACCAATGCCCAGGGCTACCGCAGGCGGCCCCGCCCGACTGGTGATGGTCATCCCTTCCGCGTGGCGTTCGTCGGCGATTCCTTCACCGAGGGGATCCAGGTGCCCTACGAAGCGACCTTTTGTGCCCGTATCGAGGCGGCGCTCAACCAGGAGTCGCACCGCCGGCCGATCGTGTGCGAAAACTTCGGCGTGTCCGCCACCGACTTGCTCGACTACTGGCATCGGATCGTTCATGACGTGATCCCCGGCGACGCACCCGACGCCCTCGTGCTTTGCATCTACCCGGGCAACGACTTCATGTGCGTTTTTCCCGACGATGCCTTCGACGCCGGCGACACTCCACTACGCGACTATTACAAACCGCCGCCTTGGACCAAGCATTTAAAGGCCTGGATCAACCTCCATTCCAAGTTCGGCTGCTATCTCCAGCGTGCCCTCTTGAGCGTCGGTGGCACCGGCTCGCTCTGGCTCAAGCAAGGGCCCAAAAACTGGTGGTCGCAACCCGACGTGGCGGCACGTGCGATCGGCTCGCCCGCGGTGCGGCGCAGCCGAGGCATTTTCCGCGCGATCGACGCGGAATGCCGGCGCCACGGCGTCAAGCTGTGTATCCTCGTGGTGGGCCCGGTCGGTACGTATTTTTCCAACGACGGCGAAAGCCCGCTCGGGCGCATTCTGGCCGACTGGGGGCTGGATATTCCGGTGATCGACGTGGCCATGAAAGCGGTGGCCCAGCCCTATGTCAAGTCGCTGACTTTCCCCATCGACGGCCACCTCACTGACGCCGGCCATGCCTATCTCGCACAGGAAGCCGCGCCGGCCCTCCGGGCGATCCTCATGAGCAATGGGCGGCTCTTAGAGCGCTGAAAAACGCGAGCGGTCCTGAGTGGGGCCGCGTAACTGCTGGGGGTTTATACCCCAAAGAACCGCCCCAGCCGCGGTACCTGATCCAACCAATCAGTCCGATCCGTCCAATCCGTCCGATCCGTCCGATCGCTCGCGGCGGCGGCGGCCGGCCTGCACAGTTTCTCGAGCGGGTCCACTCAGCGCTTCCACCCGGGCGGTATCTCATCGCGGCCGGCGATCGTCGAGAGCGACTCGAAGACGGTCGGGTTGATGGTGTCGCGAACCAGCCGCACCGAGCCGTCGGCGAAGACCACCATCGCTCCGCCGCGATGATTGCGGCCGAACTGGCCAAGATGACCCAAGTACGGCGGCCGCTTCGGGTCGAGCCCCCGCATCGTCGAGAGCCCCGCGGCCGTCCACGAACCTCTCGCCTCGCCGGCCTCGGCGATCATCAACGTCACGCCCGCGCCGTCGGTGATGTCAGCCAGCCGCGTCGCGCGATCGAAACCAAACACGCCGGCGCGCGAATGCGTCAGCGGCAGCGTGGCCGCGTCGCGCCCCAGTCCGGTGATTCCCACGTAATCGGATGCACCGGCTCCGCTCCCGCGGGGTCTGTGATCCGCGCCGGACAGCGCAACAGCTCGAGGTCGACCGCGCGGGTGGTATACGGCGGCGGTTCGCCGGTCGTGCTGGTGTGCAGAAAGAGCGGCGTTCGATTCGCCGCCGCGTCCCACGCCTGCGTCGTGTCGATTTGCAGTTGGAGCCCGCCCTCCAAAAAGTTCAAGATCGCCGTGAGCCAGCTCAACCGCTTGTGCGGGGGCAAGTCCGGGTTAGAGACGGCGCCGCACGGAAACGTGTCGAATGCGGAATGATAGTTCGCCAGGGCCAGGCTGATGGCGGCCAGATTGCCATGGCACTTTGAAAAAGCCGCGCTCTCTTTGCGAAGGGCGTAAGCCACCGCGCCGATGCTGACGCCGACCGCAACCAAAGCGGCCAGAACGGCTCGCCGCAGCAGTTTTCCGCGTGCGCTCATGCGACCCTTATACTCGATCGAGGGCGCGGTGGCAGCCCGCGTGCGGTCGAATGGTCGGCTAGGAAGTTTGCGCTGACCGCATAGAATTTGACCCCGGGGAACAGCACGTACCGAGCGACGACGGTCGGTGTCACACCAGATATTCGGTCTGATTCGTGCTTCAGCCTTCAGCCCTCAGCCTTCAACCCTCGGCCTCTCCCCCCAAGTCACCGTCCGATAGGGTCTTGACGACCGTTAACGGCAATCCTATCATTACAAACTCGAATAACACTCTCGAAATACTATCGACTTTATGCCGATAGATGCAGTGATTGTTATTCCAGAAGCACGCCAGAGGCGAGAGACGCGAATGCAGCTCGAGACGCTTAAAATCTTCTGTGATGTCGTGCGCACTGCCAGTTTCTCGCGAGGGGCCGTCGAGAACGAGATCTCACAATCGTCGGCCAGCCAGGCGGTCCACCAGCTCGAGGTTCGCCTCGGGGTCAAGCTGATTGATCGCTCGAAACGGCCGCTGGTGCTCACGCCGCACGGCAAGGTTTTCTACGACGGTTGCAAGGATCTGGTCGACCGCTACCTCGAGCTGGAAAACCGCGTGAGGGCGCTGAAGGACGGCGACACGGTAGTCGGTACGGTTGGTGTCGCCGCAATCTACTCAGTCGGCCTGCAGCACATGCGGAAGTTTGTCGATACGTTCGAAGCGCGGCATCCCGATGCCAGCGTTCGGGTTGAGTACCTGCACCCCGATCGGGTCCTCGAGCACGTCCTGGAAGGAAAAGCGGAGCTCGGCCTGCTGTCTTACCCCAAGAAGTGGCCTGAGCTCAACGTGATCACCTGGCGCGAAGAGCCGATGGTGCTCGCGGTCCCCCCGTTGCACCGGTTTGCCCTCCGGTCGAGCGTCATGGTCGCCGAGCTCGAGGGCGAGCCGTTCGTCGGCTTCGATACCGATTTGTCGATCCGCCGGGCGATCGAGCGGTTCTTGCGCCGGCATGGCGTCCAGGTCGAAATTGCGTGTGCATTCGACAATATCGAGAACATCAAGCGTGCGGTGGAGACCGGGTCGGGCATCGCCATCCTGCCCGAGCCGACTCTGGCCCAGGAGGTCAAGTCGGGGACACTTGCGGCAATCGCACTGGAAAGTGCCGAGCCCGGGCGCGGCTGGTGCGCCCGCTGGCGATCATTCACCGGCGGCAAGCGGCCCTCGAACCGGCCGCTTCGATGTTTCTCAAACTCCTGACTGGCGGCGGGGCGGCAAGCGGTCCGGCGCCAAGCCAAACCAAGGAGCGCGTGCCCGCCGGCGCCTCGTCCTGAGGCAAAGGGGCCGCGGGGACGGTCGGTGCGCCCCCGCGGCTCGTGGCGCACGCACTGCCAAAATGGTGACCACTCCAATAGCAACTGCAGGTCACACCCGCCAATCGGTGCCGAACGAAGAACATGCTTCCGCTCGCCTCGAGGGGACGATCGCGAATGTATAAGAGTTTGCCGCCCGCCCAGGGACTTTACGACCCGCGCTACGAGCACGATAGCTGCGGCGTGGGCTTCATCGTCGACTTGAAAGGGCGGAAGTCGCACAACTTGTCCGCGACGGCTTGACGGCGCTTCACAACATGAACCATCGCGGTGCCTGCGGCTGCGAGAACAACACCGGCGACGGCGCGGGCATCTTGATCCAGATCCCCCACGAGTTCCTGGCCGCGCCGCTGCCGCCGCTGGGGATCGAGCTGCCCGAGCCCGAGCAGTACGGCGTCGGCGCGTTCTTCACCTCGCCCGACTCGGCGCCAGCAGAGGTCGGCAAGGGCCTCTTCGAGCGGATCGTCGCCGAGGAAGGGCAGGACTTCCTGGGCTGGCGGCCGCATCGAGACCGACGGCAGCTCGCTGGGCGAGCAGCGCCGGGCCGTCGAGCCCGCGATGTGGCACGCCTTCGTCGGCCGCGGCCCGCGCCATCGCCGACGCCGACGCGTTCGAGCGCAAGCTCTACGTCATCCGCAAGCGGTTCGAGAAGGAGATCGCAGACTCGGGCCTCGACGACCACAAGTACTTCTACTTCGCCAGCCTGTCGTGCCGCACCCTGGTCTACAAGGGAATGCTCACCACCGAGCAGCTCGGCCGCTACTTCGCCGACGACCTGGGCGACCCGCTGTTCGCAAGCGCCCTCTGCATGTTCCACTCGCGATTCTCCACCAACACGTTCCCGAGCTGGCAGCTGGCCCACCCCTATCGGATGATCTCGCACAACGGCGAGATCAACACGCTGCGCGGCAATATCAACTGGATGAAGGCGCGCGAGGCCCTCTTCGCCTCGGATCTGTACGAGCCGGGCGACATCGAGAAGCTCAAGCCGATCATCCGCGAGGGCTCTGAGCGACACGGCCTGCCTCGACAACGCCATCGAGCTGCTGGTCCGGTCGGGCTACAGCCTGCCGCACGCCATGATGATGCTCATTCCCGAGGCGTGGGAAAACCACGAGTCGATGTCGCCAGGTCAAGAAAGACTTCTACCAGTACCATAGCTGCCTGATGGAGCCGTGGGACGGCCCGGCGTCGGTCACCTTCACCGACGGCAAGAACGATCGGCGCGGTGCTCGACCGCAACGGCCTGCGGCCCAGCCGCTACATCGTCACCGACGACGACCGGGTGATCATGGCGTCGGAGGTGGGCGCGCTCGAGATCGCGCCGGAGAAGATCGTCGAAGAAGGGACGGCTCGAGCCGGGCAAGATGTTCCTGGTCGATCTGGAGCAAGGCCGGATCGTCGACGACGAGGAGATCAAGCACGAGCTCGCCTCGGCCAGCCGTACGGCAAATGGCTCGCGCGAGTACATGGTCTCGCTGGCCGACCTGCCGCCGGCCCCCGACGTTCCCGGCCCCGACCACGAGACGCTGCTCCAGCGCCAGATGGCCTTCGGCTACACGCTCGAAGACCTCAAGTACATCGTCGGCCCGATGGGGTCAGAACGGCGAGGAGGCGATCGGCTCGATGGGCACCGACACGCCGCTGGCGGTGCTGTCCGACCGCGCGCAGCCGCTGTTCAACTACTTCAAGCAGCTCTTCGCCCAGGTGACCAACCCCCCGCTGGACGCGATCCGCGAGGAGCTGGTCACCTCGGTGTTCACCGGCGCCGGCGGCGAGGGCAACCTGCTCGATCCCACGCCCGACGCGTGCCGCCAGATCGCGCTCGACTCGCCGATCCTGGACAACGACGAGCTGGCGCGGCTCAAGCAGCTCGACGGCTGGCGCGGGTTCAAGTCGGTGACCCTGCCCATGCTCTTCGTGGCCGCCGAGGGGGCCGCGGGCTCGAAGACGGCGCTCGAGTCGCTCTGATCGATCGCGCCTGCGCCGCGATCGCAGCACGGGGCCAACCTGATCATCCTCTCCGACCGCGGCGTCACGCGCCGAGATGGCGCCGATCCCGTCGCTCCTGGCTTGCTCGGGCCTGCATCACGAGATGGTCCGCCGCGGGCTGCGCGCGCGCGCCGGGCTGGTCGATCGAGTGCGGCGACGCCCGCGAGGTCCACCACTTCGCCCTGCTTGCTGGGCTACGGGGCCGGCACGATCAATCCCTACGTGGCGTTCGAGACGCTCGACGACATGATCCGCCAGGGGTCGATCACCGGGATCGACCACGACGAGGCCGTCTACCGCTATCGCAAGGCGATCAAGAAAGGCGTCGTCAAGGTGATGTCCAAGATGGGCATCAGCACGATCCAGAGCTATCGCGGCGCCCAGATCTTCGAGGCGATCGGGCTGAACGAGGAGTTCGTTCGCCAGCTACTTCGACAAGACGGCCTCGCGGGTCGGCGGCATCGGGCTGGACGAGATCGCCGCGGAGACGCTCTACCATCACCACCGCGCCTATCGCCAGCCGCGACGCTCGGCCCGCCACAGCTGCTCGAAGGGGGCCAGTACCAGTGGCGCCGCGACGGCGAGTTCCACCTGTTCAACCCCGAGACGGTCTTCCGGCTCCAGCACGCCACCCAGGCCGGCCGGTACGACATCTTCAAGAAGTACACCAGGATGGTCGACGAGCAGACCGAGCGGCTCTGCACGCTGCGCGGGCCTGTTCGAGTTCCGGTTCGACCAGTGCCAGCCGGTGCCGATCGAGGAGGTCGAGCCGGTCGCAGTCGATCGTCAAGCGGTTCGCCACCGGCGCGATGAGCTACGGCTCGATCTCGGCCGAGGCGCACGAGACGCTGGCCATCGCCATGAACCGGATGGGCGGCAAGTCCAACACCGGCGAAGGGGGCGAAGACCCCGAGCGGTTCAAGCCGCTTCCCAACGGCGACAGCAAGCAGCAGCGCGATCAAGCAGGTCGCCTCGGGCCGGTTCGGCGTCACCAGCGAATACCTGGTGAGCGCCGACGAGCTGCAGATCAAGATGGCCCAGGGGGCCAAGCCCGGCGAGGGGGGCCAGCTTCCCGGCCACAAGGTCTGGCCCTGGATCGCCAAGGTGCGGTACTCGACGCCCGGCGTCGGCCTGATCAGCCCGCCGCCGCACCACGACATCTACTCGATCGAAGACCTCGCCCAGTTGATCTACGACCTGAAGAACAGCAATCCGCAGGCGCGGATCAGCGTCAAGCTGGTGGCCGAGGTCGGGCGTCGGCACGGTCGCGGCGGGCGTGGCCAAGGCCCACAGCGACGTGGTCCTGATCAGCGGCCACGACGGCGGCACCGGCGCCAGCCCGCTCACCTCGCTCAAGCACGCCGGCATCCCCTGGGAGCTGGGCCTGGCCGAGACCCAGCAGACGCTGGTGCTGAACAAGCTGCGCGACCGGATCATCGTCCAGACCGACGGCCAGTTGAAGACCGGCCGCGACGTCGTGATCGCCGCGCTCCTGGGCGCCGAGGAGTACGGCTTCGCGACCGCGCCCGCTGGTGGTCATGGGCTGCGTCATGATGCGGGTCTGCCACCTCGACACCTGCCCGGTCGGCATCGCCACCCAGAACCCGCAGGCTCCGCGAGAAGTTCCGCGGCCAGGCCGAGCACGTGTCAACTTCTTCAAGTTCATCGCCCAGGAAGTGCGCGAGCTGATGGCCCAGCTCGGCTTCCGCACGATCGACGAGATGATCGGCCGCAGCGACCTGCTCGACATGCGCGAGGCGATCGACCACTACAAGGCCAGGGGGCTCGATTTCAGCAAGATCTTCTACCGGCCCGACGATCGGGCCCGGACGTCGCCGTCCGCAAGGTCCGCGACGCAGGACCACGGCCTCGAGTCGTCGCTCGACGTGACGACGCTCGTTCCCGCCTGCGAGCCGGCCCTCGAGCGCGGGCGAGCCGGTCGTCGCTCGAGCTGCCGATCCGCAACATCAACCGCACGGTCGGCACGATCCTGGGCAGCGAGCTGACCCGCCGCCACGGCGCCGCCGGGCTTGCCCGACGACACGATCCAGCTCAAGTTCACCGGCTCGGCCGGCCAGAGCTTCGGCGCCTTCGTGCCGCGCGGGATCACGCTTGACCCTCGAGGGCGACGCCAACGACTACATCGGCAAGGGGCTCTCCGGCGGCAAGATCATCGTCTACCCTCCCAGGATCGGCACGGTTCGTCGCCGAGGACAACATCTTGATCGGCAACGTCGCGCTCTACGGCGCGACCAGCGGCCAGGCCTTCTTCCGCGGCCGGGCCGGCGAGCGGTTCTGCGTGCGCAACAGCGGCGCGCATGGCCGTCGTCGAAGGGACCGGCGACCATTGCTGCGAGTACATGACCGGCGGCGCCGCCGTCGTCATCGGGCCGCACCGGCCGCAACTTCGCCGCCGGCATGAGCGGCGGCCGTGGCCTTCGTCCTCGACGAGGCGCGGCGATTTCGCCGCGCGCTGCAATCTCGAGATGGTCGACCTCGAGCCGCTCGCCGAGCCCGACGACATCGAGCTGGTCCGCGACCTCTTGATCCAGCACGCCGGCTACACCGGCAGCGCCGGTCGCCGCGCGGCTCCTGAACGACTGGGACGACGGCCGTCGGCCAGTTCGTCAAGGTCATGCCGCTCGATTACCGCCGCGTGCCTCGGCCGGAACCGACAGAGACGGTCGCGCAGAACGGCGAGCATACCCGCTCGACCCGCGATCGGCTCGGATGCCGGTGGAGGTGAGCCGTGGGTAAGCCGACCGGCTTCATGGAGTATCCCCGCGAGCTGCCGATCCCGGCGGCCGATCCCCGAGCGGGTCCACGACTTCCTCGAGGTCTACAACCCGTTCCCCGACGACAAGCTCAAGGCCCAGGGCGCGCGGTGCATGGACTGCGGCATCCCGTTCTGCCATCAGGGCTGCCCGCTGGGCAACCTGATCCCCGACTGGAACGACCTGGTCTACCGCGACCAGTGGCGGGCGGCGATCGAGCGCCTGCACGCGACCAACAACTTCCCCGAGTTCACCGGCAAGCTCTGCCCGGCGCCGTGCGAGGCGTCGTGCGTGCTGGGGATCAACAACGACCCGGTGACGATCAAGCAGATCGAGGCCAGCATCATCGACCGGGCCTGGGACGAAGGCTGGGTCGTCCCGCAGCCGCCCACGGTGCAAGACCGGCAAGACGGTGGCGGTCGTCGGCTCCGGCCCGGCCGGCCTGGCCTGCGCCCAGCAGCTCGCCCGCGCCGGCCACTCGGTCACCGTCTTCGAGCGCGCCGACCGGATCGGCGGTCTGCTCCGCTACGGCATTCCCGACTTCAAGATGGAGAAACGGCTCCTCGACCGGCGGCTCCGAGCAGATGGAAGCCGAAGGGCGTCGTCTTCCGGCCCGGCGACGAACGTCGGCGTCGACATCACCGCCCAGGAGCTGCTCGACGAGTTCGACGCCGTCTGCCTCTGCGGCGGCGCGACCCAGCCGCGCGACCTGCCGATCGAGGGCCGCGAGCTCGAGCGGCATCCACTTCGCCATGCAGTTCCTGACCGCGCAGAACCGGCGGGTCGCCGGCGACAGCGATCGCCGACTCGCGAGTTCATCTCCGCCCGCGACAAGCACGTGATCATCATCGGCGGCGGCGACACCGGCGCCGACTGCCTGGGCACGGTCCATCGCCAAGGCTGCAAGAGCGTCCACCAGTTCGAGATCGTGCCACGGCCGCCCGACGGCCGCGACGCCCACCAACCCCTGGCCCCAGTGGTCCAACGTCTTCCGCGTCTCGTCGGCCCACGAGGAAGGGGGCATCCGCGAGTACTCGATCAAGACCACGCAGGTTCCTGGGCGAAGCACGGCCGCGTCCGCGCGCTCGAGACGGTCCACGTCGAGATGAAGACCGACAACGGCCGGCTCCAGTTCGTCGAGATCCCCGGCACCGAGACGGTCTATCCGGCCGACCTCGTCCTGCTGGCGATGGGCTTCGTCGGACCCGAGCGCAAGGGCATGCTCGAGCAGTTCGGCGTCGAGCTCGACGCGATGGGCAACGTCAAGGCCGACGCCGACAAGCGAACGAGCGTCGCCAAGGTCTTCACCGCCGGCGACATGACCCGCGGCCAGAGCCTGATCGTCTGGGCCATCGCCGAGGGCCGCCACGCCGCGCATGCGATCGACGAGTCCCTGATGGGCTCATCCGACCTCCCGCGGCCGCTTGAACATGGCAACGACCGACGGCCGTTCGCTTAACCGGTGTCCCTCTCATGAAGCGATTTCAAACCAACTGGCGCATCATGGCCCGAGCCCTCGGGATTGTTCTTTTCTGGGCCGGGAGCCAGTTTTTCTCATTAGCCGCGCAGGCCCAGATCATCGCGGTCGGGCCGCCGAGCTTCCAGGCCTATCCGAGCAGGTCGTATGAGACCGATCTCCTCAATCGGCTCGCCTTGAGCGGAGGCCAATATTCGCCGGATGACCTGGTCCCACTGGTGCGGTTGACATGGCTCGAATCGATGTCGATGCTCGCAGTATTGCGCCATGACGTCCCGCGCTCGCCGCTATTCGACCAGCTCGAGGCCGAAATCCAGACGTTTTGGATCGTCGCGGAAGACCTCGATGCCAGTCTGCGCTCGGCGGCCGCTGAAGACACGGCGCCGGAACGCCTTGGACAGCTTTACGAGCAGATCGACATCAGCTATCGGCAGCTCGCAGGAACCCTCGGCGAGTTTCCGGCGCGCGCCTGCGCGTCGCGGCACGTCTCCCCGAGGTCGCCCAGTTGATCGACGCAACCAGCCGTGTCTTGACCTCGGTCGGCGCGGTCGAGCCGGGCCGGACGCGCGCAGGCACCAATGCGGCGTCCGACCTCGAAATGCTCAAGGTACGGACGACGCTGGCCGGTAACAGCCTTGTGACGCTGATCGTGAAGATCCAGTCGAATGCGACCGATCAGGCGTTACGCGCCGACCTCGTGCAACGCCTGGGCAGCCTCGTGGCGCAGTCCAGGACCTGCGGCGATCGCTCGCGCTGGCTCCGGACGCCGGCGGCGTGGAGCAGACAATTCGCACGATTCACGAGCGAATGGAAGAGACCGAGCCCCAGTTTGCTCGCCTCAATCGGTCGGCCGATCTCGAGCGAGAATGGTGCGCGGCCCGCGACAATCTCACAGCACTAACCGCCGAGACGGGCCTGCCCCACGTGATCGACCTTGGCAGGCGAACCCAGACCAACGACCGGCCTCGGCCGGCGCCCGCCGCTCGCCCGGGGGTCCGCATTTATCGGGGATCGCCGTGACGCTCCGCTCGCGCGAGCGGACGCCGAACTGCGTCGCCATGCCGACAGGATCGTCGGTAAACAGACCATCGACTCCAAGCGCGGCCAGGCGTTCCGAGATGCCGCGATCGTTGACGGTGTAGACAAGGATCGGTAAACCACGGCTTTTCGCCTCTTCAACGAGCGGCGCATTCAGCCGCTCGAACCCGTGCGCGCCATCCTGGTTCGACCAGTCGATTCCCATCACTCCCGCAGAAACGTGAACTGCGTCGGCTCCGACCAGGTTCGCGCATAATCGGCGGTGCGGTAAAGCGGTGTCGCGGTCAGGATTCCCAGGCCGTAGCGCCGGCCGGCGTGATTAGCGGCCGCCACGGCCGTGTGGTCAAACGATGAGATCAACACGCGCGTGGCCGTGTCGGTGGCGGCCACGAGGTCGAGCACGGCCGCGACGAGGGCTGCCGTCCCGTGCGCGAACCACTTGAGCTCGACGTTGACCAGCCAATCGAGGTCGCGAGTGAAACGGAGGGCGTGTTCCAGCGACGGCACTCCCACGCGGCCCGAGGTATAGTGCGCGAGCCATGTTGCGGAAAGCTGGTCGAGCGTGCCGAACGCCCGCGCGGATCGAGGGCCGTCGCCGGCGACGAACCATGAACCGGCGTCGAGCGTGCGGATCTCATCCCAGTCGAAATCACGAACGCGATAGCCCAGTCGCGGCGCGGGCGTCGCCGGCGAAACCGCTTGGCGACGTCGGTCGTGTCGCATCAGTGACTCGTCGTGCATGACGACGGCGCACGCCGTCGCGGCGTCAATCTGAACGTCGAGCTCCCACGCGTCGGCACCGGACTCGCGAGCCCAGCTCGCGCCGCCTCGAGCGTGTTCTCGGGCGCGTGGAACGAATCGCCGCGGTGAGCCACGATCGACGGGGCGATCTCGTCAGACCGCAAGAGCGAGAGGAAGCGGTTGCTCGGCGTCGTCCATCGCGCTCACTTGAGGAAGAGCATCTCCTGATAGGTCGGCAACGGCCAGAGATCGTCGGCGACCAGGAGCTCGAGCTTATCGCCGGCGGCCCGGACGGCGTTCATCGCGGGGATCATCACGTCGCGCGAGTGCTTGGCGTGCGCCAGCGAGTCGCCGTCGGGATGCTCATCGAGCGACTGTCGTTCAAGCGGTCGGTCGCCGACTGCAGCTCTTCGATCGCCTCGACCAGCTCGCTCAAGTGGGCCGTCTGGATCTTGGGAACCGGTCACGCCGGTGGCCTTGAGGTTGGCGATCGCCCCGGCGACCTCGGTCTGGTAGCGCAGCGCCGCCGGCAGGATCATCCGCTTGGCGATGTGCATCGTCAGTTGCGACTCGATGTTGACGGTCTTGCGGTAGCCCTCGACGAAGATCTCGAACCGCGAGTGGAGCTCGCGCTCGTTGAAGACCCCGTACTTCGCGAACAGCTTGACCGACTTGGGCGAGATCAGGTCGGGCAGGCTCTCGATCGAGGTGCGGCGGTTGGGCAGCCCGCGGCGCTCGGCCTCGGCGTGCCAGGCTTCGCTGTAGTTGTCGCCGTTGAAGATGCACCTGCTTGCGATTCCTTGATCGCGGTTTGCAGCAGGTTCTGGATCTCGGCGTTCAGGTCCTTGCCGGCGGCGACGGCCTGCTCGAGGTGGGTCGCGAAATCGTCGAGGCTTTCGGCGACGATCGTGTTCAAGACCACGATCGGGCCGGCGACCGACTGGCTCGAGCCGACGGCGCGAAACTCGAACTTGTTGCCGGTGAAGGCGAACGGACTGGTCCGGTTGCGGTCGCCGGGATCGCGCGGCAAGGTCGGCAACACCGAGACGCCGATCTTGAGCTCGCCGCCGGTCTTGGCCGTCTTGGCGCCCCCTTTCTCGATCTGCTCGACGATGTCCTGGAGCATGTCGCCCAGGAAGACCGAGATGAT
The DNA here is from genome assembly GCA_963830625.1 of uncultured Isosphaeraceae bacterium. Taxonomy (GTDB): domain Bacteria; phylum Planctomycetota; class Planctomycetia; order Isosphaerales; family Isosphaeraceae; genus CAWHMZ01. The sequence continues at coordinate 163,824 of CAWHMZ010000029.1, forward strand.
CGCCGGCGGCGCCTCGTTGGCCCCCAGCCGATGATCGTTGTGAGCATTCGCGACCGAGACCCGCAGCAGGTCTCCATGCCGGGCGACGGCGCGGATCACGGCCACCAGGAACAGCAGGAACTGGGCGTTCTCGTGCGGCGTCTCGCCGGGCTTGAGCAGGTTGTTGCCGGCGTCGTCGGCCAGCGACCAGTTGAGGTGCTTGCCCGAGCCGTTGACGCCGGCAAACGGCTTCTCGTGCAACAGAAGCTGCAGACCGTAGCGGTCGGCGACGCGCTTCATGGTCTCCATCACCAGCATGTTGTGGTCGGTGGCGACGTTGGCGTTCTCGAACGTCACCGCCAGCTCGTACTGCGCCGGCGAGACCTCGTTGTGCCGCGTCTTGACCGGCACGCCCAGCTTGTACAGCTCGGTCTCGGTCTCGAGCATGCAGGCCAGAACGCGTTCGGGGATGGCGCCGAAGTAATGGTCCTCCATTTCCTGGCCCTTGGGGGGCTTGGCGCCGAAGAGCGTCCGGCCGGCGTTGATCAGGTCGGGCCGGGCGAAGTAGAAGTTCTTGTCGATCAAGAAGTACTCCTGCTCGGGCCCGGCCGTGGCGTAAACCCGCGAGGCCTCGGAGCCGAAGAGCCGGAGGATTCGCAGCGCGTGCTTCGACAGTGCTTCCATCGAGCGGAGCAGGGGGGTCTTCTTGTCGAGGGCCTCGCCGGTCCAGGAACAGAACGCGGTGGGGATGCACAGCGTGGTGCCGTTGGGGTTGTCGAGGATGAACGCCGGGCTGGTCGGGTCCCAGGCGGTGTAGCCGCGGGCTTCGAACGTGGTCCGGATGCCGCCCGAGGGAAAGCTCGAAGCGTCGGGCTCGCCGCGGACGAGTTCCTTGCCGGTGAACTCGGCGACCGCGCCGCCGCTCTCGGTCGGCACCAGGAACGAGTCGTGCTTCTCGGCGGTGAGCCCGGTCATCGGCTGGAACCAGTGCGTGAAATGGGTCGCGCCGTGCTCCATCGCCCATTCGCGCATCGTGGCGGCCACCACGTCGGCGATCGACGGATCGAGCGGAGCGCCCTTCTTGATCGTGTTGCGGAGCGCCTTGTAGACGTTTTCCGGCAGCCGAGTCTTCATGACCTCGTCGGAAAAGACGTTGATGCCGAACAGTGCTCGGATCGGCGCCGGCCGAGGCGCTCGCCGGCCCTTGTTCGGCCAGGAGGAAATCGCCTGGATGGCGGAATCGCGGGCCACGAGAAGGTTGCATGGCATTTCTCCAGTCACTCGTCGAGAAGTCGGTTCAATCGATGTCGCGGCGTGCGGGCCGATTCCATTCTCGAGGAGCGTGGGAGAGACGCCGATCCCGGAATTGCCGTCGAATCGCTCAACGCGGATCAATCACGACCCGCGGAGCTTATGTCTCGCGTTGGACTGAAAGTATACCGCAGCCGCTGCCGACCCGCCAGACCCGAAAGGGACTCAAGTGACGCCCGAGCCTGGCGTTACTTGCCATCCGCTTTTTTGTCCAGCTTGGCAATGACCGACTTGGGATTGGCCTTGACCTTGTCTTCGCAACTGTCGCAGCAGAGGTAGAAGGTCCGCCCTTCGGCCGTTACTTTGATGGGTTTTTCCATCGAGCCCAAGTGGTGGCCGCTGACGGGGCAAACGGCCTGCGCGAGTGCGGCGGGCTGCTCCACGGCTGGGAGCTGCTTGATCGCCGCGATTTCCTCATCAGTTAACTTGGCCGCGGTTCCGTCCGGTTTCGGGGCATCCGCCTTCGGCCCCTCGAGGCTCGGGCCGTCGCCCGCCTTATCGGCGGCACTCTTCGCGGCCGGCGCAGCCCTTCATCTCGCCCCCCATCGCGCCCGAAGGGCCCGCGTTCTTGTTCGCCGCTTCAGACGGACCGGCCGGTGCACCGTCGTCACCGGAGCAGCCGGCGACCGCGACCAAGATCAGAATCGCACAGGTCGACTTGTAGTTCACGTTCATCGCAAAGTCCCCGCCTGATGGTTGTGCGTCCGTGGCCTTGGGTCGCAACGCCCACGAAAGCGCCGCGGCGCGATAATGATGTCATGTTACCCGCGCCGCGCTCCGGCCGCCAGGCGGCCTTGGGTACTGCACGTCAGTCCTCTGTCGGGTCCGTCCGGGCCGAGCTCGATGCGCCGGCGGATCGGCTCTCCTGGGAAACTCCCTTGTAAATCCGCCGATTTTCAAGCGCAAAGACGCGGTCGGTAAAAGGCCCGTCGGTCTGCGAATCGATCCGCTCGCGGGCCATGATGTTCATCTTGGCGTCGAGATCGTCGATGTACGAGACCAGCAGGGCTTCGATGCGTCTGCGGCAGGACGGGCGCGCCGAACTCGCGCTTGCCGTGATGCGCCAGGATCGCGTGCTCGAGGTTCAAGAGCAGCTCCTCGGGAAAGCCCTCGATCCGCCTCGCCGCCTCGCGGACCATGTCGCGGCCCATGAGCACGTGACCGATCAGGCGACCCTTCCGTCGTGTACTTGGCCTCGACCGGGTGGTATTCCAGCTCGCGCAGCTTGCCGATGTCGTGCAAGACCGTCGCCGCGACCACCAGCCCGCGATCGAGCGGCGGGTCGAGCTTGTCGTAATACTGGGCGTAATGGTCGGCCAGAAAGCCGGCGATCCGCGTCATGCTCCAGACGTGCTCGAGCAGCCCCGACGTGTAGGAATGGTGGAAGTTCTGGGCGGCCGGCATCCGCGAGAAAAGCGACGAGGTTCTCGTCCAGGATGTTTTCCACCAGCGTCTTGAGTGCGGGGTTGTCGATCGACCGATCGATCAACGTCCGCAGCTTCTTCAAGAGCTCGTCGGCGGGAACTCGGCTGCCGGGTACCAGGTCGAGAAAGTCGAAGCCGTCGGCGACGTCGTGCGTCTGTCGACCGGCCGGATAGCCCAGCAGGTCGAGCTGCATGCCGTACCGGACGTCGTACCGCGCCTGCGACGTGCAGCCGGTATGCCTCGCCCTCGATCCACGAATCGGCCTCCTTGAAGAACGGGCTGTCGTGCCAGAGGGCCGACTCGACCTGCGCGCGCTTGTCGCGGAAGAGACACTTCAGATAGGGCTGATTCGCCTTGGTCATGCCGCGCGTTTTCTTGACGAGTGCCGCGAAGCAGACCGCCTCTTGACCGTCGACCAAGTCCGAGAGCTTGACCACGACCTCGCCGTCTCGCACCATCGCTGCGCCGACCTTTCCCGGGCTCGGCCTTCGTTCGGACGGCGGTTGCTCACCGGCACCTGCTCTCAGTTTACAACATCCCAGTGCAGGCAGTCGCACGACTCCGCTGCGATCGCTCGGAGGGAATGAACATGACGAGGAGCTCGAAGCGGCCACGTGCCGGCGATGGAAACCCTGGGCGTGCTGGCGCGTCGGTCGGCGCCCATCTGCCGAGCTGGCCGCGCGGTCCTGGGACGTGATCGTGGTCGGCGCCGGCCATAACGGACTGACCTGCGCGGCCTACCTGGCCCGGGCGGGCAAGCGCGTGCTGGTGCTCGAGGCCCGCGCGCGCGTCGGCGGTGCGTGCACGCTCCAGGAGGTCTGGCCAGGCTATCGCATCTCGCCGTGCGCCTACCTGGTCGGGCTGCTTCCATCCGCTCGTGATCGACGAGCTGCGGATGGCCGATTACGGCTTCCGCTGGTTGCCGGCCACGGCGGGCATGTTCGTGCCGTTCGACGACGGCACCAGCATCCAGCTCTGGGACGACGACGCGCGGTGCGAAGACGAGGTCCGCCGGCTGGCTCGCCCAGGACGTGAAGGGCTGGCAGGCCTTCTCCGACGTCAAGCGGCGGCTGCGCGACGCGCTGCGGCCCGCCGGCGACGGCGACCTCTGGATCGGCAAGGCGCCGTCGCGCGCACGAGCTCGAGCGCCGGGTCGCCGGCGACGCCGAGGCCCGCAAGCTCCTGTTCGAGTGGTCGATGGTCGAGTACGTCGAACACTTCATGAGCGACGAGCGCCTGCAGATGGCCTACCTCGGCCAGGGCGTCATCGGCACCATGGCCAGCCCGCACGACCCGGGAACGGCCTCGATCCACTTCCACCACCAGTCGGGCCGGCTGGGAGGCACGCCCGGCATGTGGGGCTACGTGCGTCGGCGGGATGGGCATCGTCTCGTTCATTCTCTGCGACATCGCCCGCGACGCCGGCGCGGTCGTCGCCACCGGGGTTCCCGTCGCCAGGATCATTCCCGGCGAGGGCGTCGAGCTCGAGGGCGGCGAGCGAATCGACGCGCCCGCGTCGTTTCGCAATGCCGACCCGCGGGTGACTCTGCGACTCCTGGGCAATGCGGCCGACCCGAGCTGGCGCGCCCGCGTCGAGGCCGTTCCGCAGGTCGGCTGCACCGTCAAGCTCAACGTCGCGCTCAAGGAGCTGCCCAGCTTCACGGCTCGTCCGGGAACTTCGATGCCGCACCACCTCGGCCAGATCAACACGCCGCTCTCCAAGGCCGAGTGGCGCACGAGTCTCGAGATTGCCCGCGCGGGCGAGCTGCCCGACCGGCTCTGGACCGAGCTCTACTTCCACACCGCCCATGACCCGAGCGTCGCGCCCGACGGGCGTGCACACGATGAGCGTCTTTGCCCAGTACGTGCCGCACACGTTCGCCCGCGGTGATTGGGACAGCCGGCGCGACGACGTCAAGGACCTGGCGCTCCGATCGATCGCCCGCTATTGCGACAACATTCCCCAGGCCGTCATCGACGTGCAGGTGCTCGGGCCGCCCGACATCGAGCGAGAGGTCGGCCTGACCGGCGGCCACATCTTCCAGGGCGAGTGTCTGCCGCCCTACATGTGGGACCAGCGACTAACGCCGCGCACGCCGATGCCCGGCGTGTTTCTGTGCGGGGCGTGCACGCACCCCGGCGGCAGCGTGATCGCCATCAACGGGCGCAATGCCGCGATGGAAATTCTCCGCAGCCACGATGTCTGAACCACGCGAGCCGGTCAGAATCCCGCGCTCGGTCGCCAATCGGCACCGCCGACGTTGGGCTCGAGAACTTCTTCGCGCCGGTCAGGGGCGCGACCAGTAGCTCGACCAGCTCGAAGAAGCCCGAGTTCCAGAGATCCGGGCTCTTATTCTCGTCTTGCGAGCGCAGCACGGCGTCGAACACGGCTTGGGCTCTCTGGAGGTCGACGAGCCCCCACGCGACCAGCCAGGGCGCGCTGGTATGCCAGTGGGATGCGGGGTCGAGCGGTACCCGCGCCTCGAGTTGTTCAAGCACCGTGCGGGCCGCAGCCGGGTCGAGGACAGCCAGCGGGACCGCGGAGATCGCGACGGAGCGTACAAAGCTGGCGGCATCCCCCGATGCGCCGCGCCCGTTACCCCGGGGCGGATGTGTTGCCAGCACGCGCATGATCACGCTCTCCATGTCGGGGTAGCCAATGCGGCGCGCACAGGCCGCGACATGCGCCGCACCGGCCATCTCGCCTCCGGACGAGGCCGATTGCCTGTACGGGTTTTGCTGGTCGATCATCATGGCGAGTGCCCGGTCGATGAGCGCGCAGGCCCGCCCTTTGTCGCGCGGGGCCAGGGCTACCGCCAGCCAGCCGAACGCCTCGGCCTGAAAGATCGTTGCCGGGAAATGCGGGCGCTTCATGCCCTCGATGATGGCGATCGCCTCGTCGGGCCGATCCCGGCCGATTTGATAGGCGATGGCCGTTATCGCTCGCTCGTGGTCGAAGCCGGGCCCGCCAACCGTGTCGAGCAAGGCACTCGCTCGGGGCGTGTGAGTTCGCGCGATTGCCACGGCGATGTCCGCCGCGAGCGAGTGCCACCAGTTGTTATCTTGGACCTTGAATGGTTCGATGATCGCCAGTGCGCGATCGGCATCAAAGTTCGCGACGATTCGTGCGGTCTGCGCTCGGCAGTTTCCGGACCAGTTGAGCGTTGGAAGCTGCGCGGCATCACGTGCGGCTTCGTCGATCAGCTTGCGGCCTGAGTCGGCGCGGCCCAATTTGACGAGGACAGCTCCGGAACGGGCCAGTGCGATCGTCCGGTCGGGTTGATTCAGACCGCGCGCTTGAACCGCCGCCTCCGTGGCGAAAACCAGCGCCTTCTTGGGGTCGCTCACGGCGAATCGATCGGCGAGCGTCTGCAATTCTGACTGGCTCTCCTTGTCGGGCTTCTGGTTCAAAAGCGCGAGCGCGCTCATCGTGTCGGTGTCAGCCAGCTCCCCGGCTTCGGCGAACCGCACCGGGTCATCGTGGCGATGTCCTTTTTCAGCCGACCATTGTCTGGCGAGATCTCGATCGATCTTCGCCATCTCCTTGACGAAGAAGAATGCGCTGTTGTCGTTGGCGTTCTTGACGTACTTGTCCCACAGGCGGATTAAAAGTCGCCGCGCAAATGCGCGCTGCTCTTCGTGAGCTGGCCCGTCGCCCGGCTTCCACGCTGGCGACGGCTCGTCGGTCTCCTTCAGCGTGATGGTCATGGCGAGGTCGTCAGCGCCGACCTTGACCCCCGTGAATCGATGGCCGCGTTTGCGCGCGAACACGTATTTGATTCCAGGGAGCAGGCCGTCGAGCCGGAACCGTCCTTGCGCATCCGTGCTGCTGGCGACGGCCTCGGGGCCGTCACCGCGATTGAAGACTTCCGCGCCGGCAATGGGCAGGCCGCCGGAATCGACCACTCGGCCGGCGAGAGTACCTGCCGTCCGGACCAGAACCAGCTTGCCGGCGTCACAGATCTCCCCAGACTTCGTCGAGAGCTTCGCGGTTTCGGCCTTGTTGTGGCCGCGGGCCTCGACAATAACTTCGTACGTGGGCCCAGCCCAAAGACTCCGGAGTACGAACCAGCCGTCCGCGCCTGTCGTTTCGGTCGTCAGCACGGTACCGGCCCCGCTGCCATAGCTCCGGGCCCCCTTGGGGTACATTCGAGTCCACCAGAGAGTGACTTTCGCCCCCGAGATCCGTTTGCCGCCGTCATCAGTGACCAACGCGCGGATTCGGACTGCGTATTTCGGGGCAATCGCCACTGTAACTTTGCCCTTGAGATCCTTGGGACGAACGACAACTTCCCCCTCGCTCGTCGCGTCGCCGGCGCGAGCCCACAGCGACAGCTTGTCATCGGCGTCAAGCTGATCAAAGTGAAAGGTCCCGTCGGGTTTCGTCTGGATTGAGTCTGGTCGGCGGACTCGCCCGCGTTCCGGCGCGAGTATGAACACCTCGGCCGCGGCGACCGGTTGACCGGCTTCGTTCACGACGAGGCCATCCAGCTCCGTCGCGGGCGAGAGCTTGAAATCGGGCCAGGCAAAGTCGGCCTTCACATCGAGCCTGGGGTAACCGTCGTCGGTTCCCAGGTGGGTCTTCGGCATTTCGGCCAACTGGATCATTATCGTGCCCGGTCGCGCCGCGATCTTGTACCGGCCGTCGGCGTCGGTCGTCGCCTCGGCCACGAACAGATTCGGGTTCGTTGGCGGATTCTGCAACAGAGACGCAAGCTTGACCCCCGCGATCCCCTTGCCGGTCCGGGCGTCGATGACTCGACCGGTGATCATCGGCACGCGCTGGAGTGGGATCTCGACCTCGGCGACGGCGCCGGGCCGGACCTCGACCTCCGCTTGCGTCTTGATGGCGATCATCCCGTCCTTGTCGAAGTAGGCATTGATGGCGTACGGGCCTGGTGGCAGAGCATCGAATTGGAACGTGCCGTCCTTATCGACCTCGGCGCTTTTGTGCGACGACAGCTCGAACGGCGCTGGAGCGGAGACCTCTGGCCGGCGCGCGTTATTGAGCCCCACTGAAAGCTCGCGAGGAACACTCAGCCCATCGGGCGGCTTGAGCCGGCCTCTGATTCGCCCCAAGCGGCTGTCGAGGGCGATCGTTACCTCCTGGCCCGTGTCCCACCATACGGTCGGCGTGCCGTGGACCGGCGACGCGATCGAGGCGGCAATCTGGGCACCTTTTGGGATACCGTTGAGCACAAACGAACCATCCGCGGCGGTTTTCGTCCGCAAGAGTGCCCGGGGTTCGGGACTGAGCCAGATTCCATCGACGTTCGTCCGGCTCATCATCAGAGGCGCGACCTCGACGCCGGCGATGGGCCGGCCGCTCTGATCGATCAGCATCCCCCGGGCGTCGCCGACAGGGGAGAGATCGACCTCGACGCTCCTTCCATCGGGGCCGTTCCGCCAGGCGGAGCGCAGCCAGCCGACTCGGCCGTCCGGACTTCGGACGAATAGGCCAAAGCCTTCAGCCCTTCCTTGAAGGGCGCGCTTTTGACCGTCCGGCACGACAAAGCGGCCCTCGGCGTCGGTCGTTGTCCGGGCAACGGTCTTCGGCGTCCAAGAGAAACCGTCCGTTGCCCAAACCTGCACGTCCGCCACGCCCTTCCCAGCCTGATCCACGACCCGGCCAGGCAAGTCATCGGGTCCTACCTTGGCCGGATTGGCCTTGGGCGTCTGCGCCGCCTTGTGCGTCAAGCCCAGTACGACAGCCGGTACCGCCGAGGCGGCCACCAACAGCAGCACGACCAGGGTCAAGCGCCCGTAGAACATCATCTTCAGCACCCTTTTGGCCAGCGCTCTTACCGCCGTGGTCGCGCCGGCCCCGGACGCGCCGCCAACAGCGGCACGGACCGTCGGTTCGACCAGGCGCTCCAATACCACATCCTCAAATTCGGCGCGCGACAATCCGCCAATCGGACCGAGCCCGAGGTTGACCCCACGCCGGAGCAAGCGCTCGCGCAGAAGCTTCCGCCCCCGAGCCAACCGGGCGGAAAGTGTGCCCTCGGGAATGCCGAGGTGCTGTGCAGCTTCGCGCCGCGATTTCCCCTCGAGCTCGCAGGCCAGGAGCGCCGACCGATAATTCTCGGGCAGCCGATTCAGCTCCTCGTCCAGGAGCGGCAGCAGGTCGTCCCGGTCGTCCGGGTGCTCTGATTCGGCTTGCGAGACGTTCATCAACCGCGTTTCCAATGCGCGCTCGCGCACGCCGGCGCCGGGCCTCCTTGGACGTCCGGACCGCCACGCCATAAAGCCAGTTTCCCAGTTGCTCGCGCCGGCCGATCGCGGCGGCGCGCGGGCCAGGACCAGAAACGTTGCCTGGAAGGCGTCCTCCACATCATGCGAGTCGAGAAGCATCCGCCGGCAGACGCCCAGAACTGTCGGCCCGTGGCGCTGCACCAGCGCCGCGAACGCGTCTTCGAGCGCCATCTCCACCGCGGGCGATGAACCGCTCGAGCAGCTCGGCGTCGGTCAGGCCGCCCAGCGATCCCGATGCGTAAAGCGCCCGAAGCTCGCGCAGCACACCCCGCGCCGGTCCCCTGTCCATCCCGATCTACCTCCGCGGCTCGCCATCCGCTTTTCCACAGAATACTGACCAAGCGAGGGCCGGCGCGTTCAACGATCGGGAAAAATCGCTCGATCAAACAACCTGCCGGAAGTATTCGAGCGCCCGCTTCAACCCTTCGGCGCGGTCGACGACCGGTGACCACCCCAGCAAAGATTCGGGCTCGGCGTGATGTCGGGCTTGCGCCGCTTGGGATCATCTTGCGGCAGGTCTTCGTAGACGATCTTGCTCTTCGCGTTGCCGACCAAGGCGATGATCTCCTCGGCGAGTTGCATGACGGTGATCTCGCTCGGATTGCCCAGGTTCACCGGCTCGGAAAAGTCGGTGTTGAGCAGCCGCACGATCCCCTCGACCAGGTCGGAGACGTAGCAGAAGCTGCGGGTCTGGTCGCCGCGGCCGTAGATGGTGATCGGCTCGCCGCGCAGGGCCTGTTTCATGAAGTTGGGCAAGCACCCGGCCGTCGTTGAGCCGCATGCGCGGGCCGTAGGTGTTGAAGATGCGCACGATCCGCGTCTTGACGCCGTGGTAGCGGTGATAGGCCATCGTGATGGCCTCGGCGAACCGCTTGGCCTCATCGTAACAGCCGCGCGGGCCGATCGGATTGACGTTGCCCCAGTAATCCTCGCGCTGGGGATGGACCTCGGGATCGCCGTAGACCTCCGACGTGCTGGCCAGCAGGAACCGCGCGTCCTTGGCCTTGGCCAGCCCCAGCGCGTTGTGGGTGCCCAGCGACCCGACCTTGAGCGTCGGGATCGGATGGGCCAGGTAGTCGACCGGGCTGGCCGGGCTGGCGAAGTGCAGCACGTTGTCGACCGGTCCGTCGATCTCGATCGGCTCGGAGACGTTGTGCTCGACGAAACGGAACGCTGGCATCGCCGAGCAGATGCGCGATGTTGCGCCGATTGCCCGTGAGCAGGTTGTCGACGCAGATGACTTCGTCGCCGTCGGCGAGAAACCGCTCGCAAAGATGCGAGCCGATAAACCCCGCCCCTCCCGTGATGACCGTTCTCACCGCGAGCCCTCCTGACTGAAGCCTGTAAAGCGGACCGTCATGTCCTCGGCGAGGCGCCCGATCCAACGCTAACAATACAATCCCGGCCGTACCGCTGACAACCGCTCGTGGGCTGCGCCCCCAAGTCGGGGCTTGCTGTCGACGCCCACGTCAGGCTCGAAAGCCTGACCTACGTGGGCGAGCGCTCACCATCGTATTCCGGCTCGGATTCAGGCCACTCTGCCTTCTGTCGTCTAGCGCGCAACCGTTCGAGAAAGCGCTGCCAGCGCTGCGCCCAGCGGCGCGCGGGCTTGAATCAGTCGTGCATTCCGGCTCGTTGTGGGCAAGTGCCGCGGCCAGGTCGAGGCCAAACGGGCGGAACTCGGCGGTGTAGCCGCTCATGCGCATTTGCAAAACCATGAACAACCCGGCGACCGAGTTGTGGGTGTGAACCAGGAAGTGCGTTTGCTTGAGGTGATCTCGCGGCTCCTTGCAGAGCCAGCGGATCACTTCCATTCCGCAGTCGGGCTCGTTGAAGTCGACATACTGCTTGCCGCCCAGATCATGATCGAGGTGAATCTCTTCCCACGCCGCGGCCATTTGTGCCAGACACTCCTCGACCGTCTGCACCCAGACGGCTTGAGGGTGCCCTTCGAGGAACCGATGGGCGCGCTTCGGGTCGTCGTCAAGGAACAAGATCCGCACGGGTTGCTCCGGCGCCATTTCGCGGTGCCGCCACCGCGCCAAGAGCGACCAAAGCCGGCGCGCAACATCCCGAACCGGCGAACGACCCGACGAATCTGGGCTCAAGGGCGGCGAAACCATCAATAAAGCCGACGTCGTTGGGAGCCCTCCTCGCTCTTTCCTCGCGCTCGTTGGTGCAGGTCACGTCCCCGACCGGCGCACCGCTCGTTCACGTCGCGCAAGCACCTCGGGCAGCGGGTACTCCGCGATCGGCAAGTTCAGGGTTGCGAGCTCGCGCAGTCGCCGATAGCCGCGAGTGACTCGCGCTTCTTCGTCTCGCACGTATGCCGCGTCAAGCTTGTCCTTGGCAAACGCGCCCTCCGCGATCACTGGTGCGCAGGCATCATCTACAATAAATTGAGCAAGCACTGGATTGCAACAAATGTGGCGTTCCGGAAACATGTTCAGCGCGTCCCATTCCACCTCGCCGAGCACATAACGCAGATAAAGCTCCGATTCGTGCAGCTCCTCGACTTCCCCGCCGCACACCGTGCACAGATAGCCGCGCTCGCACCGGGCCATGTTCGCTCCTCGCTCTGGAATCGTAGTTGCGCCGCCCGATTCAATCCGCGAGCACGTCGTCCATCGAGTACAGTCCGGCCGATTTGCCCGCAAGGAACTTGGCGGCGTCGAGCGCCCCGCGCAAAGCCATCACGATTCAAGGCCCGGTGCGAGAGCTCGAGGGTTTCGCCCATCACGCTATAGATCACGGTGTGCTCGCCCGGCGAGTCGGCAAGTCGCAGGGCGTGGATGTCGATCGGGTCGCCCGCGCGGCCCGCGGGCTTGCCCCCGGTGGACGCCGCCGCGGCCGCGAGCCCCCGCCGAGCTTGTTCGGCCAGTCGCAGGGCTGTCCCGCTGGGTGCGTCTTTCTTGGTTTTGTGGTGCCGCTCGACGATCGCGATGTCGGCAGCGTCTCCCAGCGCACGCGCAGCGTCGGCCACCAGGCGCATCAAGAGGTTGACCGCCCGGCTCATGTTGGGTGCCAGGAGCAGCGGGATCAAGGCCGACGCGGTCTCGAGCATCCGCCGCTCGGCGGGCTCGAAGCCCGTCGTGCCCACAACGAGCGGAATCGACCGCTCGCGGCAAGTCTGGGCGATTTCGAGCGTGGCGGCGGGGAGCGAAAAATCGATCATTACGTCGAGTTTCACTTCACGCGGCAGTGAGTGCAAAAGCGGCACACCCATAGGCGGCACGCCGGCCAGCGAACCGGCGTCTTCGCCCAGGTGATGGTGAAGGGGCCGCTCGAGCGCCGCGGCCAGCTTGAGTGAGTGGTCCTGGCTGATCAACTGTACGAGCCGCGTTCCCATCCGGCCCGTGGCGCCGTGAACGCCGACCGACAAAATCGCGTGCGACACGATCATCCCTCCACAGGTTTTGATTTTGCGTGCGTTTCGTTCATTTCGTGGTTGCCCAGAGCGCAAGGATGGGCCGCTCCCCATCTCGACTTTACGGTGCCGGAACAGGTTCGGTTTCGGAATAAAGGGCGATCGTTCTGACGATGTCGTCCAGGTCGTTGGCCACCACGACCGGGCGGTTGGCGAAGCCCGCGCGCCTCACTCCGCGCGCTCCCAAGACCTGGTCGAACTGCGCCTGATCGGTGCTGTGGTAGGCGATGGTCGCCGTCGGGTCCTTGAGCAGGTGACCGGTGAGCACGCAGACGACGCGGTCCGACGCCGCGATGGTGCCGTCTTCGCGCAGCCGCTTGGCACCCGCAACGCTGGCCGCGCTGGCCGGCTCACAGCCCAGCCCACCGGCGCCGACCCGCGCCTTGGCGTCCATGATCTCCTGGTCCGACACCGTTGCCACGACCCCCTGGCAAAACTCCAGCGCACGTAAACACTTCTTCAAGTTGACCGGGCGATTGATCTCGATCGCCGAAGCGATCGTCGACGCTTTCATGTGGCCAAGGTCAAGCTCTTCATAATACACCCGCGCCGGCTCCATGTCGGGCACCCCACTGCGCCACGAGAGCCCGCGCGGCCGACGAGCTCGGCCAACGTGCGCGCGCCCGCCGCATTGATCACCGCCAGCCGCGGCACGCGCTCGATTAACCCGAGGTGCTTCAGCTCGATCAATGCCTTGCCAAAGGCACTCGAGTTTCCCAGGTTTCCTCCCGGCACGACGATCCAGTCGGGCACCTCCCACTTGAGCCCCTCGAGAATCCGATAAATGATCGCCTTCTGACCCTCGAGCCGGAACGGATTGACCGAATTCATCAGGTAAACACCCAGCCGCTCGGACACCTGCCGCACCCGCTCCATGGCGTCGTCAAAGTCTCCCACGATCTGAATCGTGAGCGCGCCGTGGTCGAGAGCCTGGGCGAGCTTGCCGTGAGCAATCTTGCCCGACCCGACGAAGATGATCGCGCGAAAACCGAGATCGGTCGCCGAACAATACACCGCCAGCGACGCCGATGTGTTCCCCGTGCTCGCACACGCCACCCGACGTGCAGAGACCATGCGTGCATGTGTGAATGCGGCAGTCATGCCGTTGTCTTTGAAGCTTCCGGAGGGGTTCATCCCCTCGTACTGAAGCCACAAGCCGCCCGGGTTAACTCCGACGTAGCGGCCGACCTTGCAGGCGCGCTGAAGGAGGGTTTGGCCCTCGCCGATGGTGACAACGAGCTCGGGCGGGGCAAAGGGCAAGAGCTCGCGAAAGCGCCACACGCCGGAGAAGTTCAAGGGGTCGAGCCGCGCCGCCCATTTCGCCTCGAACTCTTGCAGTTTTTTGGGGACCGGCAGGCGGTCCCAATCATAGACGACGTCGAGCAATTCTCCGCACTTGGGGCAGCTAAAGAGGGCCTCATCGATGGCGAAGGTGGCCCCGCAGCCGGTGGCCAGGCACTGCTGAAAAGCCAATCTGGAATCCTTGGCGCCGGTCCCCCGATTTCCTGCGGTGCACTCTGCTGACATTGGCGAAACGGCATCCTGGGGGTTCGAGTGACGAAAAGGCCGGCGCAAGACGGTGCCGGTGCGCCGTCGTCAGGCCCTGGGGCCGGCCAGCTCTACCCTTGGCGCGGTCGCTCCCGAATGTGCACACTGTAACGGCGCACACGAGCCGGCGACAAGCTTAACACCCGATCGAGCGGTCGATTCCTCGCACGAAAATAAAGCGCCAGCAACTGTTTGGCGTAACGACAACGGTTCACACACGCGGTCATGTGACGATCCGAATGTACAGGAATCTCAGAATGCAATTGAATGAACGTTCCTGTGCTCTTGACGAGATGCAAGAATAAATTTATCATGAGCTATCGCGAATGAAAGCGGTTTTTTCGCGTTTGGCACCTCGTTGCCGAGTTGACCGAAACCCAACTGCGACTGTACTTTGAGGATGCTTATGCCACCCGCTTCCACCAAGTCGGCCGGCGCCTCCAGAAGCAAGGCGAGTGCCGCCCTGCGCGGCCGACGGCCGAGATTCGTCGCGTCGCCGAGCTCCTGAAGCAGGTCTCCGACCCAACGCGGCTTCAAGTCTTGATGCTGCTCTCCGAAAAAGAACGCAACGTCACCGAGCTCTGCGCCGACCTGGGTACGCAGAGCCAGCCCGCGGTCAGCCACCATCTCGCGCTCTTGAGGCACGGGCGGCTGATCGAGCCCAGGCGGTCGGGAAAGCACAACTTTTACGCGCTCACCGATGCCGGCAAACAGCTCGCGCAGGTCGTCCATTCGGTCGTGCGCTAGAGAGAGCTCCCGGGCCCTGCTTTGGCGCCGAAGCTGTTCGATCTGCGCGATCAAGACATGGTCGCCAGGCAGTCGCGTAGATATTTTAGACCGTGCGCGACATCGCGCAGGCGGCCCGCCTGGTCGCCGACTTCGCGCTCGATCGTGAGCGGGCCCGCGTAACCGTTGTGCTTGAGCGCGCGCACGAATTCGCAGATATTGACCTCTCCGGCACCCAGGGGCACTTCCTCGCCCCAGAGGCCGCGGCGCTGGGACGGCGCGCGTCCTTGACGTGCACGCTGCGAATATCGGGGGCGAGGATCTCGACGGCCTTCATCGGGTCGCCCATGTCGTAGAGCAGCATGTTTGCCGGGTCGAAGTTGACTTTGAGCGCCGGCGCAGCCAGCTCGTCGAGCGTCGCACGCAACAGCTCTGCGGTTTCCTGCCCCGTCTCGAACGCCAGAGTGACTCCTTTGGCCGCAGCGAGCTTGGCGGCCTCGGCCAGCGCTGCGAGCATCCCCGACCGCGCCTTTTCGCCCGGCGTCGGCAAAAAACCCGCGTGCAGCGACAGGTCAAATAGCCCGAGCGCAAGCGTCCGATCGAGCGCCCATTTGAGGCGCTCGATGCGCTCGGCACGCAGCGCCGGGTTGCCGAAGCCGCCGGTTTCTTTGATGGTCGCCGGCGTCGTGTAATCTTCGCCCGGAAACCCCAGCATCGCGCCGGTCATCACAATGCCCGATGCGCGGGCCGCTGCCGGCAGCGCGTCCCCCTCATCCCAACTGGCGTGGTGCGGGTCGCCGCAGGCGATTTGCACGATGTTCGTGCCGAGCTGCTCCAACAACCGCTTGAGCTCGGGAATGCTGCTGCACCTGCAGGCTCCAGCTACAAACCCCCAGCGAATAGGGTGGCAGCACCGCGTGCGATGCTTCCGCAAATGATTGCGACACGGTTTTCTCCCTCGCGCATGGCGTGACTTGCGCTTCCGCCCCCAATCGCGGCACGCGCACCACGATTTTAGCCGCGCACTTGCGCGACGGCGAGGCCCCGCTAGCTGACCGCGTAGCGGCTCGGCTCCGGGGTCAGGGCTTTTAGCCCGGAGAACCCCTCCCGCCGCCGCATTGAACAGTCCGATCCGTCCTATCCGTCCGATCCGTCCGATCGGTCGCGGCCTGCCTGCCTGCACAATTGCTTCAGCCGCTCCACTGAGCGCTTCCAGCGCACCGCCTATTTGACGACCGGAAACTCGGCCGAAGCGGTTTGCTTGGGTGCCAGGAGCATCGCCTGATGGCCAAAGACGACGCGATTGCGGCCGTCGGCCTTGGCCTGATAGAGCGCCTGATCGGCGGTCATGATCAGGCCCATCTCGTTGCGGGTGCGTCCCGGCGGCGTGTAAGCCAGGCCAATGCTCGCGGTGACGCGGATCTCGACCTCGCCGGCCGGGATTCTTCGCTCGGTGATGTTCCACCGTATGCGCTCGGCGCGCTCGGTGGCCAGGTCTGGTACCGAGACCGGCAGCGCGATCACAAATTCCTCGCCGCCGTAGCGGGCAACCAGGTCTTCCGTGCGGGTCGATTCCCGAATCACGCTGGCGACCTCGCGGAGCACCGCGTCGCCCACCAGGTGACCGAAACGATCGTTGATCCGCTTGAAATGATCGATATCGAGCAGCAAAACCGCCAACCCGATGCCCTGCGGCGCGTGGCGCTCGGCCAGTTGGCCGATCTGGTTCAAGAAGTACGACCGATTGTAAAGGCCTGTCAGCGTGTCGCGCACGGTGCGCTCGAACATCTCCCGCTGAAATCGCTCGTCGTGCGGGTCAAGCCGAACCAACTTCAAGACGACGTTGGTGCCGAGCTGAACGCGATCTCCATCCTCCAGCCGAACGGGCCGCTGCGCCGCGATCTTCTTGCCGTTGATGAAGGTGCCGTTGGTGCTCTTCTGGTCGGTCAGATGAACGACCCCCAGCTTATCGATCGAAATGATCGCATGTTGTCGCGAGATGGTGATGTCCAGAAGTTGAAAGTTGCATTCCGCCGACCGGCCCAGGCTTGTCTCTTGGTCGGAAAGTCGCAGCATCGTGCCCGGTATCCCGCCGCCGACCACGATCATGTACACCGACGCGGGCGGCGGCGCTTTGGTCTCGGGTTCGGACTGCGTCACCGGCGAGGCACAAAGATGCGTACTGGCCTTTGCATCCATGATCCACCTCACGAACGGGAACGGCCCCAACATGAAGCGTCCCCGTTGAGATCAGTGTACTAGTGAATATTTAGCCTAGGGGCATACCGCCCCTCCCCTCTGCTGCACGTCATGCGATCGCGACCGCCGAGAGCTCAATTCCGACCGGCAAAAACCAGCAGGTGGCTGTACGGTTAACCTAGGTCGCGGTTTCCGGGTGTCAAATGGCCGTGGATGGCGCGGAACGTCGGCGCCGGATCGCTGCTCAAAAAGACGCGCCGGCCCTCTTTCCGAGGCGCCGCCGGGTTGGTTTCTGCGGTACAATGAACTCCGGCGCAAAGAGCCGAGCAGATGGCCGGACGGCGGGCCGGGCGCAGCCTGAAAACGGTCGTCAAACACCGGAGAAGAGAGCATGTCGTGGTCGTGGAAACTCGGGCGGATTGCCGGCATCCCGGTCTACGTCCACTGGACCTTTTCGATCTTGATTGCCTGGGTGATCGTCAGCTCGTGGCTCAAGAGCGGCGATCTCGCGCGAGTGGTGGTGGCCGTCGGGTTTATCGTCTTTGTATTCGCCTGCATCGTCTTGCATGAACTGGGCCACGCGCTGACAGCGCGCCGATTTGGAGTGCGCACGTCCGACATCACGCTCTTGCCGATCGGCGGCGTGGCGCGCCTCGAGCGAATTCCGGAACGGCCCTATCAGGAGCTCTTGATCGCGCTGGCCGGCCCGGCCGTCAACGTGTTGATCGTCGCGGCTTTCGCGCTCTTGGGCGTGCGCTTTCCGGTAATCGCGGCGGCGAGCCCCGACCTGAATGCCGCCCAGTTCTTTCCGGTTCTGATGATGTTCAACGCGTTCATGGCCGGATTCAACATGCTGCCCGCGTTTCCCATGGATGGCGGGCGCGTGCTGAGGGCGCTCTGGCGCTTCGACTGCCCTATGCATGCGCAACGCGGATGGCGGCGTCGGTCGGGCAAATCATGGCGATTTTCTTTGGCCTGTGGGGACTCACCAGCTCCAACCCGTTCCTGCTGTTGATCGCCATTTTCGTCTGGATCGGCGCCGAAGGAGAAGCCGCCGGCGTTGAAGAGCGATTGCTGCTCAAGGACGTGCCGGTGCGCGCGGCGATGCTGACCGACTTTCGCACGGTGGGAGCGCTCGATTCCCTGGGCCACGCCGTCGAACTGCTTTTGGCCGGCTCTCAGCACGATTTCCCGGTACTTTCCGCCGACGGCCGCACGCTCCAGGGGTTGCTCACGCGTTCGGAACTGATGTCCGGCCTGGCCGCCGGCGGGCGCGACTCTCGGGTTGCCGACTACATCAAGACCGAGATCCACAGCGTCGAAGCCGACTCGCCACTTACCGAAGCGATCATGCGCTTGAGGGGCGGCGAGGGCCCCTGTCTTCAGGTCGTCGACCGCGGCCGGCCGGTCGGCCTGCTCACGCTGGAAAACGTCGGCGAGTACCTCATGGTGCGCGCGGCACTCGCCGACGGTATTTCAGGCGGCGACCGCGCGCCCGCCAGTCGCTTCGCCACCGGGCCGGCGTGGAAGAGTTGATCGCGGTCCGGGTCGAACACAAACGCGCCGTCCGTGATCCGGCCAGGCGGTTTTCGGCATGATCCGAAACCGGTAGAATGAGCTGTTGGTAGACCGGAAATCGAGGGGCCCTAGAGAGCGGCTGCTATGACCGTCTCAATAGCAAAAACCGATTCCAGCAGCGCCGGTCTGCCATTTGATCGGAGCGCTGCGGTTCCGCCGCTCCAAAACGGTGACCGGCTCACGCGCGACGAATTTGAGCGCCGCTACGATGCGATGCCGAACCTGCGGAAAGCAGAATTGATCGAAGGAGTTGTTTACGTGGCATCACCCGTTGGATTTAGGCCCCACGGCGAACCGCATGCCACTATCGGGTGCTTGCTGGTCTTATACCGAGCGATGACGCCGGGAGTCGTGGCCGCGGCGGATGCCAGCGTCCGCCTTGACCCGAGGAGCATGCCTCAGCCCGACGTCGCCATGTTCATATTGCCGGAATGCGGGGGCCAGGCCCGGATCGATGAAGACGACTACATAAGCGGCGCTCCAGAGCTCGTTGGCGAGGTCGCCGCCAGCAGCGTCAGCTACGACTTGCACGACAAGTTCCAGGCCTTCGAGCGCACCGGTGTCCGCGAGTGCATCGTCTGGCGCGTTCTCGATCGCCAAATCGACTGGTTCGTGCTCCGCGACGGGCGCTTTGAGCGGCTGGCACCAGGTGACGACGGCGTTTTTCGCAGCACCGTCTTCCCCGGGCTGTGGCTCGACGCAGCCGCGTTGATTCGGGGCGACATTGCGACCGCCATCGCCGTCATTCAACAGGGACTCGACTCTCCTGAGCACGCCGAATTCGTCGCCCGCCTCGAGCAAACTCGCCAAGCCAGCGCTACTGTCTGACGAATAACCCCGCCGCCAACGCGCCCCCATCCAGGCCACTCTCGCACCCCTGACCTCAGGCCCTCGGCCCGAGTCACTTCGCCGTTGTCACCGTCTAAACTTTTGTGTAATGTCTGTTAAACAATAGTTGACGATCCCATACCGGCGCGATCGATCCTTCCGTGGTCAAGTACTGACAACCCCGCCTTCCGGAGTCGACGCGATGGCTCGACTCTTGCCCCTTGGCCTCCTCGTCGTCTTTCTGGCGGCACGCGCGGCTCGAGCCGTCGACGACGCCCCCGACACGTTTTTCGAATCGAAGATCCGCCCGGTTCTGGCGACCAGGTGCCTGCCGTGCCACGGCGGCAAGAAGAGTCACAGTGGCCTGCGAGTCGATTCACGGGCGGCGCTTCTCAAGGGCGGCGACCGCGGGCCGGCGGTTGTGGCCGGCGATCCTGAGCACAGCCTGCTCATCCACGCAATCCGCCAGACAGACGCCGATCTCAAGATGCCGCCCGAAGGCCAGCCGCTGGGAGTGGAGACGGCCACAGCCTTCGCGCAATGGGTGGCCCAGGGCGCGGTCTGGCCGAAGGACGAACTGCCACAAGCGACGTCGCCTCGCCAGGCGGCCAAGCGACACTGGTCGTTCGTGCGAATCACAGCGCAATCGCCCCGCCTCCTGACCGCGACGGTCCGTCCGAGAGCGCCGATCGATGCCTTTGTCGCGGCGAGGCGTCGCGAGGCCGGGATGCAGCCGTGCGGCCTGCCGACCGGCGCACCTTGATTCGCCGCGCGACATTTGACCTGATCGGACTACCGCCGACGCTCGAGAAATCGCCGATTTCATTCACGATACCAGCCCCGGCGCCTACGCGAAGGTCGTCGACCGACTGCTCGCCTCGCCGCATTACGGCGAGCGCTGGGGCCGGCATTGGATGGACGTCGTGCGCTACGCCGACACGGCCGGCGACAACGCCGACTATCCCGGTACCCGAAGCTGGTGCGGTATCGCGACTACATCATCGATTCGTTCAACCGCGACAAGCCGTTCGACGAGTTCGTCGCGAACAGTTGGCCGGCGACATCCTGGCCCGCGAGGGCAGCCCGTCCCGATTACGCCGAGTCGGTTGTCGCCACTGGCTTCCTCGCTCTGTCGCGACGCTACGCGACGGCCCCGTTTGAGCTCTGGCATCTGACGCTCGAAGACACGATCGACACGACCGGCCGCGCCTTTCTCGGGCTCACGCTGCGCTGTGCGCGGTGCCACGACCACAAGTTCGACCCGGTCAGCCAGCGCGACTACTACGCCCTCTACGGCATCTTCGCCAGCACGACCTTTCCCTACGCCGGGTCCGAGGAGCTGCAGTCGAAAAAGTTTCCCCGGCATGAATTTTGTCCCGCTGGTCGAGCCGGGCAGTCGCGCTACCGAAGCTGAAGGCGTATCGCGACCGGCTGGCCGAGCTGGAGCGCGAGATCAAGGCGCTGGAATCGACAGAAAGGATCCCAAGACTCAAGAGCGCGCTCGGCCGAGCTTGAGCGGGAACGCGTCGCGGCTCGAGACGAGCGTCGCTGCCTCCGATGTGCCGGGCAGCTACGCCGTGACCGAAGGCAAGCCGCTCGACGTGCCGCTCCAGCGCCGGGGAGAACCCGGCGAGCCCGGGCCCGGTCGTCCCGCGCGGCGTGCCTCGGTTCGCGTTTCTCGACGGCGAACCCGGCCGATCCCGTGCCCAGTCACGCAAGCGGCCGGCTCGAACTGGCGCGGTGGCTCACGCGGCCAGATCAATCCGCTTTGACCGCGCGGGTGATGGTCAATCGGCTCTGGCATGCTCACTTCGGCCGGGGGATCGTCGCGACGCCTTCCAACTTCGGGCTCCGCGGCGAGCCGCCGAGCCACCCCGAGCTTGCTCGACTGGCTGGCGACGCGATTCGTCGCCGGCGGCTGGTCGATCAAGGCAATTCAGCGCGAGATCGTGCTCTCGCGGACCTATCAGCTCTCGAGCGACTTCGACCCGGCACGCCGCCGCGGTCGATCCCGAGAATCGCTGGCTGTGGCGGTTTCCCGCGCCGCCGGCTCGATGCCGAGTCGATTCGCGACGCCATGCTGGCGGTCTCCGGCAATCTCGACCGCGCCCGCCCCGGCCCACACCCGTTCCCGCCGATCGAGACGTGGCACTGGACCCAGCACGACGCGTTTCAACGCGGTTTATCCTTCCAACCACCGCGCCGTCTATCTGATGACGCAGCGACTGGTGAAGCACCCGTACCTGGCACTATTCGACGGCCCCGACACCAACTCGTCGACCGATTCGCGACCGCACTCGACGGTGCCGCTCCAGGCGCTCTACCTCATGAACAACCCGTTCGTGCTCGAGCAGGCCGCGGCCTTCGCGCGCCGTCTGGTCGCCGGCTCGGCACGATTCCGCGGCGCGGATCGAGCAGGCGTTCCTGGCTCGCCTGGGGCCGACCGCCCGAGCCGGCTGAGCTCGATCGCGCGCTCGACTTTGTGCGCGATTATTCGGCTGCTGCAAAGGCGGCCGGCGTCGCCGGCCGCGTCGTGCGAGCGCGATGCGTGGACCAGCTTCGCCAAGGTCATGCTGACCGCCAACGAATTTCTCTACCTCGATTGAGTGAGCGCATGATGAACTGATCGTCATCGCAAGTGCACGGAGCCCAGCTCGCCGGTCGTTTCTTGAAGACCGCTCGCGGCCGCAGTCGGCCGGCGCCGGGCTCTACCCGGCGCTCCTGCGCGCGGCCGAGCATCGATGGCGGCGGCCTGCTCGCCCCTCTGCCGACTCATCACCCGCGCGAAGGCCAATCACCTGATCATGATCTTCCTGTCCGGCGGCTTTTCGCACGTCGATACCTTCGACTACAAGCCAGCCCTCAATCTGCGCGACGGCCAGCCGGTCCCTTCGTTCGGCCTGCGGCCCGACGAGATCCGCGGCCCGCCCGCTCATGGGCTCGCCGTTTCGCTTCCAGCCCTGCGGCGAGTCGGGCCTCTTGATCAGCGAGCTGTTCCCGCACCTGGGCACCATGGCCGACGACTGTGCGTGATCCGCACGCTGCACACCGACATCGTCGAGCATTTCCAGGCCGTGCTGGCGATGCACACCGGCTCGGCGACCGTGCCGATGCCCAGCCTCGGCGCGTGGCTGAGCTATGGCCTGGGCACGTTCAACCCTGCACTGCCGTCGTATGTCGTGCTCTGCGAGCACATGCCGTACGCCGGCACGCAGGTCTGGGACTCGAGCTTCCTGCCGCCGATTCACCAGGGCGTGCGGATCGTGCCCGGGCCCGCAGCCGATTCCCGACCTGGAGCCGCCGCCGCGGCACGGCGACGCTGCGCGAGCTGGAAGCAATCATGCTGCGCGACGTGAACCTCCGCCACGCCGCCCTGCGGCCCGGCGACGCAGATCTTCGCGCGCGGATGGCCACGTTCGACGTGGCCCGCGGCATGATGCGCGAGGCCCCCGAAACACTCGATACTCGCCACGAATCCAAGGCGACGCTCGCGTCGTACGGCATTGCCGAGGGCGACACCAAGTCGTTTGGCTATCAGTGCCTGATCGCCCGCCGCCTGGTCGAGCGCGGCGTGCGCGTCGTCGAGCTGATCGACACCGGCTCGCAACAACAACTGGGATGCTCACGGCAACATGCAGGAGCATCGGCCCAAGGCCCTGCGCGTCGACCGCGCCATCGCCGGCCTGCTCAAGGACCTCAAACAGCGCGGGCTCCTGGCACACACGCTGGTGGCGATCTGCACCGAGTTCGGCCGGACGCCCTGGACCGACGCCCCCGGCACCAAGGGCCGCAACCATTACGCCAAGGCCTTTTCGTGCCTGCTGGCCGGCGCGGGCGTCAAGGGGGGCATGGCGTACGGCGAGACCGACGAGCTCGGCATCACGATCGTCGCCAATCCCGTGCACGTCCACGATTATCACGCCACGATCCTGCACTTGATGGGCATCGACCACACCCGCTGGTCTACCGCTACGCCGGCCGCGACTTTCGGCTGACCGACGTCGACGGCGATGTAGTTGCCGCCGTGGTCGACTAGACAAGCGCCTGCGACGCGCGGAAGATCAGTTCCCAAATCTCCGCGACCGTTCGCCCATCGCCGAATTGGAGCTTCCATGTCCCGGCGCTTTTTGAAACACCACCTCTTTCATGACGGCGCCAACCGCGCTCTCCGGCGGCGGGCTGACGTCGCGCCGGCTGCCTGCCCCGTGCGAGTGCGGCCATTGCCGTTTGCGCCGATCGCTGCGAGCGCAGGACCGCCCGTGAAGGGCAGCGCACGAACGGCCAACCATAACGGCAGCGCCGCGCCGAAGCCGGCGTAGTAACAGCCACCGTAGACCGCGCGCCCCATCGCACCCCTCCAACCGCGCGCGAGCTGGCGTGCCGGAACATCCGCCGGTCGAAGCTCGGTCTCGATCTTGCCGTTGTCAAGCAGCCACCGCTCCTGAAAAACCCGCCGAGCTGTGTGCTCAATCCGCTGCATGAACGTAAGGTTCAGCAACCCTCCCGTTACGGCCCCGATCCCCGGTATATCCTCGAATATCTCCAACTGAAAGATGAAGGAGAGTACTTCCTCACTCACCATATTCACCTGGGCCTGCACCAGCATGAACTGCTCCATTTCCCGGAGCTGTTTCAGCCGCGCGCGACGGTCCTCGAGTGTGTTCGAGGTTGCCACGATGAACACACCGAGGACAAAGGGACGATCTTTCCACTGATCGAGCCGATAGCCGTAACAATGTCCCACCTTGATGATGGTTCGCAGCGCAAGCACAAAAACGAGCGGCACGTCAAGCAGTGTCGTCCACACGCCGCCCGATCCGGTTGCAACGCCTTCTGCGGTTGCAAGCAACTCCGCTGCGATTCCTACCCTCGTCGCTAAGCGGTCGCACTCCTCCATGGGCCGCTTGTGCAGCTCGGAGAGTTCTGCCACGCCCGCCTGGAGCTCAATGTCTTTCTGACCCGCGGCGAATTCCGCCGCGTCATAGGCCCGCTCGATCGAGAATCGGACCAGCGGGGCCGGCAGCACCCTTCCCAAGAGGTGCGCAGCAGGGATCAGGACCATCTTCCAGAGTTCGGACAATGGATGGGGTGGGGCCGACTTCCACAGCGCGATCGCCCGCGCCTGGCTCTCCTCATAGTCCGTCAACTTATGCCGCTTGGCGTGAGTGGAAGCGCTCATGCGTGCCCTGTGTTGCCAACTGTAGGACGTACGCGTAGGCCAGGCTTTCGAGCCCGACGTGGTTCGTCGATGGCGCCCTATCGTCAGGCTGGAATGCCTGAACTCCCCGGACAAAACACGTCAGGCCGGAAGCCGGTCTGGCAGAAGACCTGCCGTTCGCGACAAGTGCAATTTAGATGCCAACCCCGAAACGGCAGTCGGCGTAAACTTGCAATCTGGCACCGACCTGTCGCAGCCGACCGAAGGGCTCGGCATTCAGGAAGCGGTCTGGCCGATCAGCGTGACGAGCGTCTTGTAGTCAATGGGCTTGACGAGGTGATGATTGATGCCCGCTTCGCGAGAGCGCAGGCGATCCTCCTCATGGCCGTAGCCGGAGACTGCAATGATCACGGCGGCCTCAAACTCGTCGTGGTAGCGGAGCTGGCGCGCGACCTCATAGCCGTCCATACCTGGCAGGCCGATATCGAGAAGAATGAATTCCGGCCGGAACGCGAGGGCTTCCGTGATCGCGGCTGGTCCGTCATGGACGGTGCGAATTTCGTGGCCGAGCAGCCGCAGCAGCCGGGCCAGTCCATGGGCCGTGTCGACGTTATCGTCGATAACCAGGATGCGCGAGTAGCGTGCCTGTTCCGGCCCTGTTGATGGCCCCGCGGCGCGAGAGGGTGCAGGCTGCGCAATCGCGGGCAGCGTCACGGTGAATTCGCTGCCCCGGCCGGTACCTTCGCTGAAGGCCGACGCGGTGCCGCCGTGCAATTCGGCGATCCGTTTCACAATCGTCAACCCGACGCCAAGTCCCCCCTCCGAGCGGGCGATCGTGCGATCGCCCTGGGCGAATAGCTCGAACACCTCGGGGAGCTTTTCCGCCGGAATGCCAATGCCGTCGTCTTGTACTTTGAAAGTGATGTGATCCCCTTCATGGCGGGCGCTCAGCCGGATATGACCCCCGGCTTCGGTGTATTTGGCCGCGTTGGTGAGCAGATTGACGAGCGCCTGCTCGAGGCGGGTCGGGTCGGCTAGGGCCCAGAGCGTGCCTGGTGTGAACGAAACGACCAGCTCGTGCTTCCGCTCCTCGATCAAGGGCCTCACCGCCTCGACGGCGCTCTTGATGACCGGCGAGGCGTCGATGCGTTCTCTCCGCAGCTCGATTTTTCCTCGCGTGATGCGCGAGACGTCCAGCAGGTCGTCGATCAATCGGGCCAAATGCTTGACCTGGCGCTCGATGACTTCCTTCGACCACTCGCTATGCTGGGCGGCGTTTTGCATTCTCAGCAGTTGAATCGCGTTGCCGATCGAGGCGATCGGGTTGCGCAGTTCGTGGGCGAGCATCGCCAGAAACTCGTCTTTGCGGCGGTCGGCATCGACGAGCTTGTTCGTGCGATCGTGCAAATCCCGCTCAAGCTTTCTGCGGTCGCCAATGTCGTGGAAAACCAGCACGACGCCCTTGATCTCGCTCTTCTCCTGGCGGATCGGCGCGGCCGTGTCGTCGATGGCATGCTCGGTCCCGTCCCTGGCGATCAGCACGGTGTGATTGGCCAGACCGACGACGGCCCCTTCCCGCAAAACCTTGGTCACCGGGTTTTCGACGGTTTTCCGGGTCGCCTCGTTAACGATGCGAAACACTTCTTCCAGCGGGCGGCCGACCGCGTCGGCATGCGACCAGCCGGTCAACCGCTCGGCCACGCCGTTCATGAAAATGACGCCGGCCGTTGTCGGTGGCGACAACCGCGTCGCCGATGCTGCGCAGCGTGGTCGACAGCCACGCAGCCTGGCGGCCAAGCTGGTCGCGGCTGCGTTCACTCAGCAGGTGAACTCCGAAAAGCAGCGCCAGGGCCAGAGCCGAAGCGAAAGCGAAAGTGACAATCGTCCTGGTAAGGGCCGTTTGTAACCGCCCTCTCAAAGACGTCCGAGCTGCGTCCTCTTCGGCCCTCATCGCCGCGAGCTCGCCGCGCAATTGATCCATGGACTCTTTGCCGCGGTCGGTTTTGACAATAGCGAGGGCGGCGTCGAGCCCTTTTTCCCTGCGTGCGACGATGGTCTCTGCCAGTTCGGCAAGCTTGACCCCCGCCGCCGCCGCGATCGTGTCGAGGCGCTTGCGCCGGTCGCCCCTTTCACCGGCGAGCGATCGAAGACGGTCGAGCGATTTGCCGACCGCGGCGTGCGAGCCCGTATAGGGTTCGAGGTAGCGATCGTCACCGGTGAGAAGGTACCCCCGCTGGCCGGTCTCGGCATCCTTGAGATTCGAGAGCACATCGTCGATGCCCCGCACGAAATCGCGACCGCTTACTAGCGAGTCCCAGGTTGATCTTATCGAATTCAGATTCCAGAACGTGACAAGCGAGTTGATGATCAGTGCGGCGATCGCGACGGCATAGCCAGCGGCGAGCATCCGTGGTTTCGGCCAGTTCATGTCGTAGGGGCTCATGGTAGACCGCATCTTAGCACGTGAGGGGGCGGGTCGGAAGCTTTGGAAACCGCAGCGTAGCCCTGCGAATCCTCAGTCGCAGCGACCGTCTCTGATTCACCGGACCGGTCGCGCGGTCCGGCTGCCACGTTCAAGACCGACGCCAGTAACGCGGCGAACACCGCAACGGCCGCCTCCGGGATTGTCTTCATGGTGTATCTCAGCCTCTAAAATCACAGCTTACGCTGAGTACGTTCCGTAAGCGATTGGTTCGACAGCCTCGCCGCGGTTCGAGCCGGATGTGGCGATTCGTTCCTGGCTCGTCATACTCCCACGGTGCCCGCCGTGTCGAGGCGGTCGCGAAAATTTGGGTGTCTCGCGAAGCGGGAAAAGACGCTTTCTACCACCGCGCAATTGCGTCAGGCCATGGCATGTGGCTATAAGTTACCGATGGCGGACGGAGCCGCACGCCGACCGCCACGTTAATGAAGGCACCAGACAAAGCGATGAACGTGATTGAGTTCCGCCTTATCGGGATGGGACTGCGGCGCAATAGTGGGTTGTTTTTGAGGGAATACCCATGACACAAGCACATTGTTCGAGGCGCGTGCGAGGGTTCACGCTGATTGAGCTACTCGTCGTCATCGCCATCATCGGCGTGTTGATTTCGTTGCTCTTGCCCGCCGTTCAGTCGGCGCGTGAGGCCGCTCGCCGGGCTCAATGCGTCAACAACTTGAAGCAGATCGGTCTCGCCTTGGCGAACTACGAAGGTGTAAACCAGATGTACCCGCCGGGTGGCATGACGCTCGTGTCGTCGTTTGCAACCGCCACCTGGGGGAAAGAAGCCGCCAACAACGGAGTGAGCTGGGTCGCACTCATCCTTCCCTATATCGAGCAAAGCCCGGTTTACTCCTCAATCAACTTTTCGCTCACCGTCAACGGCAATTCCGTACAGACCTACGCCACGGCCTGGTACACCCGGCTCGCCGTGATGTCTTGCCCATCGGACGCCGACCAGCAGGGCTTCCGTAACGTCGGATCACAAAACGGCGACGGCCAGGACATCTCCGGCCCGGCACACCTATCCCACCGGGCGGCGGCACGCCCATGATCCCGGTCGAGAATTATCTCGGCAGCTTCGGCGACAATTACTGCATCGGCTGCAACAACCCGGGCGTGACTTTCCCGACCGAGACACCCTACACAGTCTGGCCGCCGGTCGCCGGACAGCCACGCTGCGGCTGGCCCGGCGAACAGGGTACGTTGCTCGATAACTTCAACTGCTCGAACAGCGGGACCGCGCCCGGCACACTCCGCGGCATGTTTGACGTCACGACCAATCAGACGGTGAGGCTTGCGAGCGTCACCGACGGCACAAGCAACACGCTTGCCGTCGGCGAGGGCCTGCCCGCGCAGCGCGCCGACAACAACGTGTGGGAGTGGAATTCAGGGGCGGACGGCACCACGGTTCCGATCAACTACCCGTCAAATCAAAGCTGTGCCCTCCCGGGCAACGATTGGGGCACCACCAACTGGGCCTCGCGCTGTGCCTACACGAACACGGGCTTCAAGAGCCACCACCCCGGCGGCTGCAATTTTGCTGTTCGTCGACGGATCCGTCCACTTCCTCAAGCAGACGATCAGCATGTTCACGTACTGCGCACTCGGCAGCCGCAACGGTGGCGAGGTCGTCAGTTCCGATCAATACTGATCGAACCCGGCTCGCCTGTGTGTTGGCTCGCCACGTGATTGCACACCAGGCGGCGGTTGGGCCCGGCTCGCCCAGCGCCCCAATCGCCGCACGCTCCGCTGCCCCCGAGACCCGTCCGCAAATGCAAATCAGGATCACACGACTCATGCGTTACCTTAAACTGAATGCGGGCAGAAAGTCGCTTACTCACCGCTGTCGTGCGGTGCTGGCCGTGGCCGCCCTGGTCGTTCTAGCTTCTTGCAGTAGCGACGACAGTCTGGGCACGCGTTATCCCGTCTATGGCACGGTCACCTATAACGGCAATCCGCTTGAGTCGGGTCAAATCAGTTTCGTTTCGGAGGACCTGAAGAGCAACATTGGCGCCACCGGCCAGATCACCAAGGGCTCATACAGCCTCTCCACCGGCGGCGGTGATGACGGTGCGCAGGTGGGCAAATACAAGGTGACCATAACGGCCAAGGAAGATTATCGCGCCAAAGCCAAGGCCGACTTTGAGCGCGAGGCAGGAAAGGAAAGAGAATCCGCTTACATCCCTCCGCAGTTCGTTGCCAAAGCGGAAGCCTCAGCCAAAAGTCTGATCCCTCTCGGCTACGGCGATGTGCGCACCTCCAAGCTCACGGCCGAGGTCAAGGCCGAAAGAAACAAGATCGATTTCGACCTCTCCGACAAAGACGCTCCACCCGACCCACCGGCGCCGGCGAAAGGCCGAGGCGGCGGCCGCAGAGGATCGTAGGGTTCGCCGGACATCATCGGGGCTAGAAACAGACTCCGCAGAGTCGAAACTGACGAAGTCGCGGTAAACGCAGCTTCTCGGCGCGAGGACGCGGTGACGAACCGCCCCCGCCGCCGCGTCTGATCCGTCCGATCGCTCCGATTCAACATGAGCGCCGGCCTGCGTCGCCACCCCCTCGAGCTCCCCCTTCGCAAGGGGGAGGCCGACTGCGAAAAGGGGTGCCTGTGTCACTGACCTCGACGCGTCGGTGATCTTCGCGCGAAGGTTAGCCTTGGCATCAATTGCTCTCCCCCTTGCGAAGGGGGAGACGGAGGGGGTGGAGGTGCGAGGCGTCTCCGGCGCGCTGTCAAGCGCGGGCTGGTTAGCCCGTCAGCCCAAAGAATTTTATCCGGGCAATATTGACCCCGGCATTTTATCCGGGTACAATTCACTGCTCAGGAACCTTTACTTGAGGAGAGAAAAGATGGAAACCCGGGAACTCACGCACTGCACGGCATTCGAAGGCTTTCGATGCATTGCATCGGGCGAGCTGCCGCAGGTTGCGTTAAAGACGAAGAAGGTCATCGATCGAGGAGAGAAAGCTGCGCGTGCTAATCTTCGACGACGGGACCGGCGAGCAGATCGAGGTCGACTTCCGCGGGACGCCGAAGGACGTGCAGACGCGGTTGGCAAAGCGCGCCAGCGACGACGGTGCGGCCGCCGCTGCGGAGCAACTTGCCCGGGAAATGCCGCGCGGTCCTGGACGTCCGAGGCTGGGCGTCGTGGCCCGCGAGGTTACCCTGCTGCCGCGCCACTGGGACTGGCTGAGCAGCCAGCCTGGGGGTGCGTCGGTCGCGCTCCGCAAGCTTGTGGAAGAGGCTCGACGCGCGAACGTTGGGCGGGATCGCGTCCGACGGTCGCAGGAGGCGACGTATCGGTTCATGTCCGCCATCGCCGGCGACCTGCCCGGCTTCGAGGAAGCGGCGAGGGCGCTGTTCGCCCGCGATCCCGAGCGATTCACCGAGCAGATCGGCGGCTGGCCCAAAGACATCCGAAGCCATCTGGCTCGACTGGTGCAGGAGTCCATGAGATCAGAAGTGTAGGGGCTCGTCAGGCACCCGCGAGCCTCGAGTTCTAAGTGGGACCGCACAACTGCTCGGGTCGAGCGTCGGCGCTTTTGGCTCGGCGAACCGCCCCGGCCGCCGCGTCTGATCCGTCCGATCGCTCCGAGTCAACATGAGCGCCGGCCTGCGTCTCCACCCCCTCGAGCTCCCCCTTCGCAAGGGGGAGGCCAACTGCGAACAGGAGGCCGTCTGCAACCGCCAGTGCGAACTTATCGATCGCGAACGGGGTCGCTGCGCTGGCCTGGTCAGCACACTCTCTCCCCCTTGCGAAGGGGGAGACGGAGGGGGTGGAGGCGCCGGGCGTCTCCGGCGTGCGGCGAAGCTCCCCGGCCGCGAAATCTGGGTGTCTGGCGATATCAGCCGACTGTCGGCGCTTGGGTGTCTGGGTTTACGCCCGATCGCTCCAAGACCTATACTCGGCGCACGGACGACGTCGGGGGACACGACATGGCAACGCGCGTTGAAAGGCCGATCTTTCTCGGCGGCAAGGGCGGACGAGCCAAGCACCAATCCCTGCTCCAACAAGACGGTTGCAACATCATGAAGCGGGGCAATTCGACCACGCTCACACTGTGGACAGGCGAGTGGACCGCGGCACACACCGAGCTGGTCCGCCGCTACAAGGTCAACTCTGTGTCGGTGCACGACCCGGCATTCGGCGAGCGCAAGACGAGCGATTTCTTGATCGACTTGCCGGTGCTGAAGCGCGTGGCGATCACCATCTGGACCCCCGTCGATTTTTCCGGTCTTGCGCGGCTTGCCGAGCTGCGGTCGCTGCGGATCCACTTCGGGTTGGGTGGCTGGCGGCTCGGAGACAGAATTCAATGGGTCGACCTTTCCGGCCTCACGAAACTCGAAGATGCCGACATCATGATGTGCAAGGCATTCGAATCGATCCTGAAGTGCCGGAAGATCAAGGTGCTGACGGTTCGAAACGAATGCGATCACCGGCTGCGCGACCTCGATCTGAGCAATCTGGCCGCGCTGCGCGAGTTGCAGCTCGACCACTGCCCCAAGCTGCGCAAGGTGTTATTGCACCCGAAAGCGAAGGTGCCCGCGCTGGCGGTCGCGCTCTGCGGATCGTACAAGATCGACTGGCAACGCATGGGCGCGGATCTGATCTATCTGCTCGTGGGCGGGCGCCTCACGTTCCCGCTGGAGGACGTCCTGAACGCGCCGAATCTCGAAGAGTTGCACCTCTATGAGATCCGCAGACTGCCGCCGCTGGGGTTCCTGCGCAGGCTGAAAAAAGCTGCGAGCGGTGGCCGCCTTTTCAGCACCGCCGGGACCGAAATTCTCCGATGACGACCGGGCCGTGCTCCGAGAGTATCCGTGGTGACGACGCTGTTCGCTGGCGATGACGAGCGGCAAGAGTCTTTGACTATTTGATTATGGCTCGGGGCACGTGGTCTCACTTCCCCAGAACCTGCATGCCGAAACTCGTTACCGCGCGACGAAGGGCATCATCGAGTGACGCAAGGGGCAACTGCCGACGAAGAACGAGGTCGAGGTAGGCGGCGGCGTAGCTGGTCAAGCCATGGCTGCGGCATAGCGGCAGAATATGCTGGAATGCTCGACGCGGTGTTTCCTCGTCTGTCTGAATATCGAGGACCGAAAGCAACTGCACGAACTGCGAGATGCAAGTCTGGCGTCTGCCGACACCCGATTCCAATATCCGTGCGACCGGCATACCATCAAAATTGGGCCGATTCACGGTACCGGGATGCGGTAATGAACAAGACATCTACGTCGAGGATGCGTACAACTACCCGAATTGAGCCATTCGCAGGCACCCACCACGTTGCAGGAACCACCGTGTCTGAGCCGCGGGCGCCATTTCGGAAACGCCTTCGCTTCGGCGAGGCGGCAGCCGACCAGCTCGCGCAGAATGCCCGTTTGGTTCACGAGGGCTCCGAGGTCGAGGTCGTCGTTCGTATGCGCCGGCACCACCCGGACCGAGGCCGCTAGGTCTGGCGATGGTCGCGGCCGCTTCGGCTGGCGGCGGGAAAAAAAGGGCTCGTCAGACACCCGCGCCCCTCGCGCTCCAGGCGGGACCGCACAACCGCTCGGGTCTAGGGTCGGCGCTTATGGCTCGGCGAACCGACCCGGCCGCCGCATTGAACAGTCCGATCTGTCCGATCCGTCCGATCCGTCCGACCCGCCATGCGTCGCGGCGGCCGGCCCAAGTCCCAAGGCGCGGCGCCCGTATAATCGGCAGAATCGTTCAAGTGGGCGCGTCTTGCGACCGATAAAGCTGGTGTACCCGGAAGTCGCGGGCTCGCGGCGGTCCGGGATGGGTGATGGAGTTCGCCCGCCATTCAAACCGCCCTCTATGGGGCTGATGACTCCTACCGCGAGGCACCGACGCCTCGCGGTAGGAGTCTTTTTTTTTGGAGCGCTCGATTGGTGAAACCACGTCGTGTCGACGCGTTGGCACGACTTTCGGCGCGATTGCGGCTCATTTTGGCCGTCGCGCTTGCAACGGGCGCGTGCGCCGGCGGGTGCTCGACCGTGAACCGGCCGGTTCAGTCCTCCGTCACCGCGACGAGCAGCACGTCTCCGGCTGCTGCCACGGTTCGGGCACAAAGTGACGATCCGGCGGCGAGCCCGGTGGC
Source organism: uncultured Isosphaeraceae bacterium (assembly GCA_963830625.1). Taxonomy (GTDB): domain Bacteria; phylum Planctomycetota; class Planctomycetia; order Isosphaerales; family Isosphaeraceae; genus CAWHMZ01. Next base: position 196,842 of record CAWHMZ010000029.1, read on the forward strand.
CACCGTATCGGCCGGAGCCGTAGCCCCAGTCGCTGCCCGCAGTCGTCCCGGAAGGCCCCGCGGTAGGCGCCCCGGACGGCGCAGCTCGATCCACAACCCCCAGACTCGCCGGCGCCGCGTATCGTCACCGGTCCGATCGACACGGTGCTCGAGTCGTTATTCGGTGAAGCGTCGACGGAAAACTGGACTCCGTTCTACTTGAGCGATCTCTTCACCCGGGGCTGGAATCGAGCCGTTCGTGTTCTCGCCGCCGAGCTCTTCAGGCGCTTTCCGCCAGGAATGGATCAATGCGTCCAACGGGGTTTTCTACCGCCAGTGGACGGCCCAATACGGCTATCGCTCCGACCGTCCCGCCGTCGGGAAATGCCGACATCGGTCAGTGGAGCATTTTCGCCCCCTTGAGTCGCCGCCTGGAATTGTATATCACGGTTCCGTATGTGGATTATCGCCGGGTCGCTGATCCGGTGCCTGCAAGCGGACCCGGAAGCCCCATCACTCGGTCCGCTGCGGCGAGCCCGACTTCGTCGTACAAGGCGACATTCGGCGACGTCACGTTCACGCCCCAGGTCCTGCTCCACGAGACTCAGGATACGTCGATCATGTCGATTCTCGCGATCCGGACTCCGACGGGTTCGGTCGCCGCGGGTAACGGCGAGATGTCACTCGGGCCCCAGATCCAGTTCTGGCAGGGTTTGCCGAACCGCTGGGTGATTCGCGGCGGCGCCGGCCCAACGATACCGCTCGAGCCGGCCAGTGCGCGCACGACGTTCGACACGAACTTGACGATCGGCAGGTTCCTCACTCTCGATGAGGTCAAGTATTTCAAGGAGTTCACGGTCTGGCTCGCTGCGTCTAACTCGGCAACGACCGACAATCGCGGTCCCGGCGGCGATACGTTTACTCTATCGCCGGGAATCCGGTTTCGGATTGCTCCGAACACGTGGTTTCTCTACACCATCGAAATACCTCTTGTCGCGCCGAGAGATGAAGATTTCGGCATGTACTTTACGCTTGTGCGGCGGTGGTGAAAACCTGACTCTGACTGACCTTCTTCTGATATCAAAGCTCTCGCCATCTCTTCTTGAAACTTTCCGCATCGGCACCAAATAACGTCAAGTGCACAAATGCATCCGCTATTCGAGCATTGAAATTTATAACTACTGAATTATCGTTGGATTCGATGTATGCAATATTTCGCACATTGATACAGTACTTGTTGATTTTTACAAAATGTTTTCCGTATCGCTTCTCGTCGTTAAAATATGATTTCGCCTTCGCTATATCTTTTGCATCGGTTAGCCTTAAAGGATCTTCTCCTCTTGTTGATGAGCATGCAAAGTAAATATCGAAGATCCGGCTCTCATCGCTGGTGTAAGCAATATTGTTTATATTTACAATTTTATGTTCACCCAACAATTCAAAAGTTGCCTCGTTCGTGTCGAAAGCCGGTCTTCTAGTCTCAGTTTTGGGCTGAGCCACGACCAGCTCTAAACCGGCCGACACCACGATTAAGAGGAGCAAGCCCGAAACAAACCACGATGCCTTTCGCGTGCGCAACTTCATTGGATCTACCCCAAGAATCCGAGGATACGTGCCGTCAGCGCCGTAGCCTCATTGTCGAATCACGGGACTAGAAAATAAAGGGGGTTATTTCCCCTATCGGCGGTTCGGACGAAAACTGACCAACGGACTCTGGTGAACCACACGTAGAGACGCACGCGGTCTGCATAGAAGGGCGTAACGGGCCAGAGGTGACAAGGGCAGACCGGCGGGGATGCACGGCCTGCACGTGCATGCGATAATACTCCCGTCGCGACGCTCCCCTCGCGACCGGGGCTCCGTCGCCGGTCGGTCGTGCCGGAGACGACGTCGTGCCCCGGAGCCTCCCCATGGCCGCCGCCGCCGATCGCCATCTTCTTTTTGGACTGCTCGCGCGTCAGACGGGTATCATCAACCAGGGCCAGCTCGTGGCGGCATTTCAGGCGTGGACGCTCGACAAGATGCGCAATCTGGCCGACATCCTGCTTGCGCGGGGCGACCTCAACGCCGTGCAGCGCGGCCTGCTGGAGGGCCTCGCCGACCAGCATCTCCAGAAGCACGGCGACGTCGAAAAGAGCCTTGCCGTGGTACCGGCGAACCGTTCCGCTCGCGCCAGCCTGGCCGCGCTCGGCGAGCCGGAGATCGAGGCGACCCTCGCACGCGTCGCCCGGAGCGAGAACGGCCCGGCCAAGGACGCTCTGGACGACGACCCCGATCGCACCGCCGGTCTGTCCCTGGGCGCAGCCACCAGCGATGGCCAGCGATTTCGCATCCTGCGGCCGCACGCGCGGGGCGGGCTGGGCGAGGTGTTCGTGGCCCTGGATGTCGAGCTCCACCGCGAGGTGGCGCTCAAACAGATCGTCGAGAAACACGCCGACGACCCGGCCAGCCGCCAACGTTTCGTCGCGGAAGCCGAAATCACCGGCGGACTGGAGCACCCGGGGATCGTTCCGGTCTACGGCCTGGGCTCCTACGCCGGCGGACGACCCTATTACGCCATGCGGTTCATCAAAGGCGAGTCGCTCAAGCAGGCCATCGAGCACTTTCATGCTGACGACACGCACAAGAGCAATCCGGGCCGACGCTCGCTGGAATTGCGCAAGCTCCTTCGCCGCTTCCTCGACGTTTGCAACGCCATCGATTACGCCCACTCGCGCGGCGTGATCCATCGCGACCTGAAGCCGGCCAACATCATCCTGGGCAGGCATGGCGAGACGCTGGTTGTGGATTGGGGGCTGGCCAAGGCCATCGGCCGGGCCGACCGGTCGGTCGGCGAGCAGACGATCGCGCCGTCGTCGAGCGGATCATCGGAAACGCTGCCCGGCAGCGCGCTGGGCACGCCGGCCTACATGAGCCCCGAGCAGGCCGCCGGCGATCTCGACCGGCTGGGTCCTCATTCCGATGTCTACTCGTTAGGCGCGACCCTTTATTGTCTTCTGACCGGCAAACCACCGTTCGAGGGCGAGGACGTCGGCGAGATCATCCGCAACGTGCAGACAGGCGAGTTCCTCGCCCCCCGCGAGGTCGATCCCTCGCTGGACAAGGCCCTCGAAGCGGTCTGCAAGAAGGCGATGGCGACGAAGCCGGCGGATCGCTATGCCACTTGCCGGGCGCTGGCCGAGGACGTCGAGCGCTGGGCGGCCGACGAGCCGGCGACGGCCTACCGCGAGCCCCTATCTCGTCGAGCGCGCCGGTGGGCCAAGCGGAACCAGACGCCAGTGGCAAGTGCGGCGGTGGCGCTCCTGGCCGGCGTGGTGGGGCTGTCGGCGGTCCTGGTGGTGCAAACCCAGGCCAAGGCCGACATCGCGCGGGCGCTCTGGCACGACGACGCAGGCGCGCACCGCGCTGGCCGAAGCGAATACCAAAGTGCAGGCTCGCTACGAATTGGCCTAGAAGGCGATCAAGACGTTCCACACCGGCGTCAGCGAGGACATGTTGCTCAAGAACGAACAGTTCAAGGAGTTGCGGACGAAGCTCTTGCAAGAGGCCGCCGGCTTCTACGCCGATTTAGAGAAGCTGCTTGCCGGGCAGACCGACGCCAAGTCGCACACGGCCCTGGCGGCGGCGTATTTCCAGCTCGGCGAGCTGACGGACAAGATCGGGTCGAAGCCGGAAGCGCTGGCGGCCCATCGCAAGGCGCTGGCGTGGCGGCGGGAGCTGGCGGCGGCGGAGCGGGCGGATGTCGAGACCCGGCTGGACGTGGCCCGCAGCCTGGAGAAGGTGGGTCTCCTGCTGAGTACAACGGGCGGTCACGCGGGGGCGCTTGCGGCGGTCGGGGAGCAACGCGATCTGGTCGCGCGGCTGGAGGCGGAACACCCGACCGACGTGGTCCGGTCCGTCCTGGCCCAGAGCCACGGCAGCATCGCGGAAGTGCATTATTCTATGGGGAAGCTGGAGGACGCCCTGACGGCCTGGCGCAAGGCGTTGGCCATCCGGCAGGAACTGGCTGAGGCCAACCCCGCCGTTACCCAGTTCCAGCACGACCTCGCGATGAGCCACCACCGCATCGGGCTCATGCTCTGGCAGACGGGGAGGCGGGAGGAGGCGACGGTGTCGTACGGCAAGGCGTTGGCCATCCGGCAAAGCTGGCGGACGCCAACCCCGCCGTCACCCAGTTCCAGAGCGACCTGGCCGCAACCCAGAACAACATCGGCCTTGTGCTGCGGGAGACGGGGAATCCGGCCGAGGCGCTGCAGGAGTACCAGAAGGCGCTGGCCATCCAGCAAAGGCTGGCGGACGCCAACCCCGCCGTCACCGACTTCCAGAGACGCCTGGCAAGTTTCCACAGCAACATCGGCATTGTGCTGCGTGATACGAGGAAGCCGGCCGAGGCGCTGCAGGAGTTTCAGAAGGCGCTGGCCATCACGCAAAAATTGGCGGACGCCAACCCCGCCGTCACCGACTTCCAGAGACGCCTGGCCATGTTCCACAGCAACATTGGCGTTCTGTTGTCTTCGACGGGGACCGCGGCCGAGGCGCTGAAGGAGGAACAGAAGGCGCTGGGCATCTTCCAGAAACTGGCAGACGCCCACCCCGCGAATACGCGGTACACCGACGACCTCGGCTACAGCCACGCCTACCGCGGCCGGGCGCATGTCCGTGCCGGGCACCCGGCCGAAGCCGCCGCCGACCTGCGGCGAGCCCTCGCGCTGTGGGAAAAGGGAAAGGCCGCGGACAGCGAGGCGCTCTTTGAGCGGTCGCGGGCGCTGGCCCTGCTGGCCGGTCTGGCAGCGGACGCGAAGTCCGGCGTGACTGCCGCCGAAGGCGCCTCCTTCGCGGACCAGGCCGTTGCCGCCCTCCGCGACGCCTTGAGCGCAGGTTGGAACCGGCCCGACGAACTGAAGGAGCCGGACCTCGACGCCCTGCGCAGCCGGGCGGACTTCCAGAAGCTGCTGGCGGAGGTGGAGGCGAAGACAGGGCCGACAGCCAAGCCCAAAGACTGATCGCCCCGAGCGGCGGCTGAATCGCATGGCTGTCCCGCGCGGCCACGATCGCGTCTGTCGGACGACGCGCGGCGGCGAGGATGCAAACGCGTGGTGTCCTGGGGAAAGGAGACACCCACGTTCTTGCGTCTTGCGACACCGCGAGGTACGCGCGTGTTCGCGCCCACGCTCACTTCTGAAACGGAGTGTGGCTCACTAGACACCCACGCGCTTCGGTCTCTGGCGTAGGGCGCGAATTCTGGGTGTCAGCCGACGTGAGCGGGCTGTTCGGCGCATGGGTGTCTGGGACTGCGCTCCGTTGTCATGCTTGGCCTGTTGCCTCGCGTGCCATCGGTTCCGCAAACGAGATGGCCAAGCCGTCTGGGTCGATACAGACCGCCAGCCGGATACCCTCGTTTGCCTGGTCAGTTGGCGGCATCACGAATCGTGCTCCGCGCTCGCGCAACTCGGCGTAGGTGCTATTGAGGTCCGGCACTGAGAAGCCCAGCGAACACGTCCCCGCCACGGGCCCGGCCTGGGCCGCGGCCTCGCTGCCCGTTGCCCGAGTACCGGCATGCAGCGCGAGCGTTGTTGCGCCGGTTTCGAACTCACTCCATCCGGGCGACTCGAACTTGAGCCGGAGGCCAAGGGTGTCGCGGTAGAACGCGACCGAACGGCGCATGTCAGATACATTGACCATGACGTAGTCGACCTTGCTGAACATGATGTGCCTCCTTCCAAGGACCATCCGACGTACGGGGTAGCTTACCGGCAGTAGTCCCGAGGATGCCAAAGGCCGGCCCCGCCGACGTCAATCTCGACGGCACGACGGTGCGCAGAGGGGCCGAACGATCAAGCTTCTCGGACCGGCCCGCCGAGATGGCCGTCGATTTTATCAAGAATGAATGCGACAGGTCAGGTCCGCGTGGGTGCTAAGCGGACCCGCTGAGAAACCGTGCAGTCCGATCGCCGCGTCCGATCCGTCCGATCCGTGTCGATCGCTCCGATGCAACATGAGCGCCGGCCTGCGTCTCCACCCCCTCGAGCTCCCCCTTCGCAAGGGGGAGGCCAACTGCGAACGGGAGGCCGTCTGCACCGCCAGTGCGAACTTATAAATCGCGATCGGGGTCGCTGCGCTGGTCTGGTCAGCACACTCTCTCCCCCTTGCGAAGGGGGAGACGGAGGGGGTGGAGGTGCGAGGCGTCTCCGGCGTGCGGCGAACCGCCGCGACCGCCGCGTCCGATCCGTCCGATCCGTCCGATCCGTCCGATCAGCCGCCGCGGCCGGGGCGGTTCTTCGGCCTTGAGGCCCCGAGCCTAGACCCGGGCGGGTACGCGCGCCCACGTAGAGAGCCGGTGGAGTCGGGAGAGCAAGCGCTAAGCAACCGCGCATCACGCGACCCGTGGGCCGCCGCCGGCGCTCTATCTGACCGATCGGACGGATCGGACGGATCGGACGGCGGCGGCCGCCAGTCAGAAGCGGTCCGCACCGCGGCTGCGCGCCCCGACTCTTCCTTCATCTGGGATGTCCCGATCGCGGGAACCGCGCTGTACGCTGCAACGCGACGCCCGAAATCATGGATGTCTGGATTTCCGCGCCGCAATCGCCGAGTCGACCGGGCCGGCGACCTCGAGCTCAGGGCAGAATGTCATCGACGAGAATGTCGCCGACGTGTGCGCCGGCGATGATCAGCGGAACGGTCTGGCCCGGTAAGAAGTCCTTGCGCCGGCCGTAGCCGGTCGCCCCGGGACGATCGTAGACCTCGATCTGGCGCTCGTTGATGTTGATGATCCAATAGGCGGCAATGCCGGCCCGCGCGTAGATAACCGCCTGCTTTCGATCATCGGCCAACGTGCTGTCGGAAACCTCAATCGCCAAGCCAACGTCGGCCGGCTTCGGATCGCGGCTGATGCAGTCGCGTGCGCCGCCGCGCACTATCGACCGGTCTGGCTCCGGCATGTTGTGCTGGTCAAGGACGATGGGCTTAGACTCGCGCACGTGCCAACCGGGGGAAGCTTTTGAGGCAGAACCTGCGACAACAAGGTATCGACCGTTGAATGCGGAGGGTTCGGCGTCTTCTTCTTCACCAGGAATCCATCGATGAGGTGAAGACGGCTTTTTTTGTGGAACACCCCGGCCGCAACCATCGCCTGGTATTCATCCACGCTAAGCCGGTACAGGCGCGACGTGGCCGGCACAAAGACGTCCGGCGCCAGAGTCGGTTCGACGAGCGCGGCCGTTGACATGGTCGACTACTCTCCCCTCATTCCCCACAATCATTGTACATGGTACGTACGTGGTCCGGAAACAAGTCTCAAAAACAACTGGGTGACTGGGTGACAAAGTACATTATCGTCACAGTGTACTTTTTCGTCACGACTTTGTACCCACCCAGCGAAGTCAGACTGCTCTCGCGATCAATCGTCGGTTCCGGCCGATCCGTCGCTGCTCCAGCTTGCGCGCGATTTCTTGGGAAGTCACAGCCGCGTGCCAAAGGGGATCTTTCATCAGGGCTTGCCGCCGGCTTTAGCTGCAGCGGCGCTGGTGAGGTCGGTTGCCAACTTACGCGCATCGTCGAGCGACCGCCGATCGTGAACGTTGCGCGGCCGGTACTTGCAAGCCTGCTCCAGATGCGCGATTCCTTCGCTGAGAGATTTGCGAGCTTCCTCGGCGCGGCTCTGCTTGAGCCGGAGCTGGGCGAGTGCGACCTCGACCCGGCCACGGTCGCCGGGATACGACCAGTTTTCTGCCTCCTTGGCCACCAGCTCAGCGAGCAGTCGCTGCGCTTCGGTCAAGTCATGTTCGGCGCGGTCGATGCGGCCCGCCGCGGCGTGACGGCGGGCCCGGGCCAGAAGCGCTCGGGTGCGGTCACGGCGATACCAGGTGTTTGCCGGAAAATCCTTCGTGTTTCGGTCCAGGAGCGCGACCGCCTCGTCCAGGGCGGCATCCGCATCGCCAGCGCGGGCGGTATCGGCTGGAGCTTCTCCCCAGTGAGTGACCAAGGCGATAGCCAGCTCTTCACGCGGCTCGGCATCTTGACTGGGGGCTTCGTGCATAACGTTGCGAATGATCCGCTCCGCGTCGGCGAACTCTTGCTCCGCTGCCGGCTGCTTGCGCTCACGGTGGATTGCCCCCAGCCCCTGATGGGCTTGCGCGGTGAAGAGCCGGTACCAGTACCATGCCTTCGGGTTCGCGGCGACCGGTGCTAACATCGCGATCGCCCGACGGTAGGAGTTCCCCGCCTGCTCCGACTCGCCGCGGTCGAGCTGAGCGTCGCCCACCTTAACCGCGAGCCACCCGGCGCTTTCCTTGATCTGCGCCTGCGCCGGTGGGGGAAAATCGTCAACCCTGTCGAGAAGAATCGTGGTCGAGCTGTGCGCCGTCTCAAAGTAAGGCTCAGACTCCTCATCGTGGCCATTTTCTTGCTGAAGGAACACTGCCATGTCACGATAGGCCGCGGCGAGTATACGTCGGGTTTCTAACTCCCCCGCGTAACGCGGGCTGAGCAGTCTCTCCAATTCCTGGATGTTATCGTTGTACAGTTTCCTTGCGGTCGCGAAGTCGCCCAACAGCGAGTGGACGACGGCGGCGTTGCTGAAGGCCCGCGAAGCATGCCAGACCAGCGCTTCATCGTCGGGACGCATCGTAAGAAAACGCTTGAACTCCCTGACAGCCGCGTCAGCCAGCCGCCGGCGTGCCGACTCCATTCCGGGTGCGCTGTTCAGAACTCCGTTTTGCACTTCGTTGTTGAGCTGGTAAACCGCGTTGATCGCGATTTGCAAGCGAGCCTCCGCCACCCTGGCGCTCGTTTCCGCCTGCTTCATCGCCTCTTCGGTAGCCCGTTTCTGCTGCGTGGCGATCGAGCTCATAATCGCGAGCCCAACGGCCGTTATCGCCACGACGGCGATGCCGCTATGAACGAGCGCCTTGTGCCGGCGCTCCCACCGCGCCAGGCGGCGGCGGAAAGGCTCGCGGTAAACCGTAACCGGTTCGTCGGCCATCCATCGCTCGATGTCGTCGGCTACGGCTCTCGGATTCGGATAACGGCCATCCGGCTCGCGTGCCATTGCCTTCAGGCAGATTGCCTCAAGCGCTGGATCGAGCGTCGGATCGACGCTGCGGGGCGGCCGAAACGCCCCCTTCTGGACCGATTGCAGGACGGCGCCGACGTCGTCGTTTTCGAAGGGCGGGTGCCCGGTCAAGAGGCAATAGAGCGTCGTGCCCAAGCCGTAGACGTCGGTGGCCGGGCCCAGCCCATCCAGCTCCCCACGGGCTTGCTCGGGGCTCATGTAGGCCGGCGTGCCCAGCGCGGTGCCCGGCAGCGTTTCACTGCTGCCGCTGACGGAGCTGGGCACGAGCGGCCGCTCACCCGACGCTTCACCGCCCTCGGGTCGAGCTTGCGCCTTGGCCAGTCCCCAATCGACCACGAGGGTCTCGCCGCGCTTGCCGACGATCACATTGCTCGGCTTGATGTCGCGATGCAGGACGCCGTGCGCATGAGCGTAGTCGATCGCGTTGCAGACGTCGACAAACCGCCGCAAGAGGTTGCGCAGCTCCAGGGACCTCCGGCCAGGATTGGCTTTTCGGTTTTCGGCGCCATGATAGGCGGCGATGGCGTCTTTGAGACTTTCGCCGCCGATGAATCGCATGGCGTAGTAGGGTCGCCCATTGCTGTAGCTACCCAGCCCGTAGACCGGCACGATGCCCGGATGCTCCAGCCCGCCGGTCACCTCAGCCTCCAGGACGAATCGCCGGCGGCTTGTCGGGTCGTCGGCATGGCTCTCGAGCATTTCTTTGAGCGCCACCTCGCGGTGGAGTTCGGTGTCCAGGGCCACGAAGACGGCACCGAGCCCGCCTCGCGCATGCGGCCGCAGGACGCGAAACCGCTGGCCGTCCGGTGTGGCCGAGCCGACCGAGTAGGTGACGGTCGCATCGGGACCGGCCTCGGTCGGCGTGGACCCGGAGGCGAGCCGGTCAACGGCGCCCGACAACTCGGGGTCTGAAACGGCGGCTAAACGAGCGCGGGTGGATGGACCGGTCGGGAGCGCGGCCAAGCTTTTTTCCGCGTCGCCATGCTTTTTGAGATGCAGGCCGACCATCGCTTCGACCCCCGCGCATTGCTCGTCGTCAAGGTGGCCGAGCGCCTTCAAATGTTCGGCCAGCGGACGGGTTTTGTCGCGCGACCACGCACGAAAGCCAGCCACGAGCTGGTCTTGATCGACCAGATTGATTTGCAGTGCCAATAACCCGAACAGCAGATGGCGATCGGTCTCGACAGCCATTCTCAGCGCTCCCGCCCGCCGTGCGTCCGCGTCAAAGAGCCAGGCTGCTCGCACAGCACGGCGCAGCGATTCTCCCACAAGGCGAGCCCGACGCACAGGACCTGTCTCGTCTCGAAAGCGAAAAAGGGGAAACGAGACACTCACGTTCTTGCGTCCTGCAACGCCGCGAGGTACGCGCGTGTTCGCGCCCACACTCACTTCTGAAACGAAGTGTGGCTCGCTAGACACCCACGCGCTCTGGTCTCTGGCGCAGGGTGCGAATTGTGGGTGTCGAGCGAGATGAGCCAACCGCTCGGCGCATGGGTGTCCGGGAACGCGCCCGCTAAGCGGACCCGCTGAAGAAACTGTGCATTCCGACCGCCGCGTCCGATCCGTCCTATCCGTCCGATCCGTCTGATCAGAGGCGGCGGCCGGGACGGTTCTGCCTATCTGACCGATGGGACCGATCGGACGGATCGGACGGCCGCGGCGGCCAGTCAGAAGCAGCCTGCGCCGCGCGAGCGCGTTCCGGCTTTTCCTTCACCGCTCTCGTCGGGAGGTCCCGATAGCGGGAACCGCTCTGCAAGTCCGCATCGCTCGGGCGCCAACCACCAGTCTTTGCGTCCGCGCAGCCCTCGCTTCCAGGCTGACCGTGACAACCGCTTGCACCGATCATTTCGATCGCGCCGATCACAACGACCGCTCAGCGCAAAACTCGCATGAATTCGCCCGCACGGGCTCGTTTCGCGCTCCATATTCCTTTCACGGACGGCTTACCGCATACCGCAGCATTTTCTCGAATACCGCAGGGGCCGCAAGCAGAAAGAATTGTGCAAACGAAAAGGAGAGCCCATACGAGCCAGCGAGGCACCAGAGCAAGCGTTCCCGGGAGGGCGAGTCTCCGCACGAGCCGGTTTTCACCAAATCGCTCGGTCGCGGCCGCGTCACGGCAAACGCCCGCACTCGCCGGCTCGGCCTGTCACCGCAAGGACTAATAATATGCCTGCCACTTGCACCCCTAACGGCGAGGCGAAAGCCAAAACCAAACGCTCGCCGACCAAATCCCGAGTCAAACGAAACGCCGGCGGCGCAGCCACACGACGCCTGAGCCGCGCCGAGAGCAACCGGCTCAATGCCCAGAAAAGCACCGGCCCGCGCACCGAGGAGGGCAAGGCCAAGAGCCGCTATAACGCGCTTACGCACGGCATGACCGCCGAGTCGACCGTGCTGCCGGGGGAAGAGGCGGCCGAATTCGAAGCCCGCGCACGCCAACTGCACGCCGACCTCGGCCCGTGCAACGCCCTCGAGGCGGCCCTGCTGGATGGGGTCGCTCGCGCCGAGTGGCTCTCGGTCCGTGCCGATCACGCCGCGATCGCATGGACTTCGCACCGCGTGCGGCACGAGCCGCTCGAGCGAGACCAGGCCGAAAGAGAACGAGCCACCGTGCTCGGCCAGAACCTGCTGCATCGGCTGGACAAAGCTCGGCCCTCGAGCCCGCAAGCGGGCGCCGGCGGTATCGCTCACCCGGCCCGCCTCGTGCTGCAATTGGAAAAATCGATTCCCGGCTGCGACTGGATAATCGGGCGCTTTCGCCAGCTCGAAAGCCGCATCGGCAACCCCGGCCTCTGGACACTCCGTGACGGCTATGAGCTTGTCCGGCTGCTGGGCCACTTTATGGCCGACGCGATCACGGAATACCCAATCGCGTACGTCATTCTTGCGAGCCACTTTGTCGCCGGCGCATCACGATCCAGGACCAATGCGCATCTGATGAATCAAGCAATGAAGATTGTCGATGACTACGAGCGGCTGGATGCGTTGTTGCAACACGCGATCGAAGCAACTCCCGAAGAACCACCGGCAAACAAAGCGGAGAAGGCAGAGTTCCACGAGCCAGATCGGTGCGAGGGCGAATTACCCGGCGAGCGCGACCCCAAAGTGCTGGCGCTCGTGGAACTGATCGAGCTCTGCAAGCCGGCTCACGACCAGTTCAGAGATTTGCCTCTGGAGCGCCTGCTTCCCGCTAGCGCCGACGAAGCTGCGCCAGAGGTTGGTAGCGGTGATCGACGAGCAGACGAGGCGACTCGAGCAAATCCGCGCGCGGCACGTGCAAATCGCCGAAGCCGACGCCGCCCAGGCCCCCATCCGACTGGCGCTCGAGCCCGGGCCCGACGCTGAGAAGCAGCGCCGCTACCTGTTCGGCGCGAGCGGCTCTTTCTCCAGAAGATCAACACTTTTATGAAGGTCCGCCAAGCCACGCTCGACGGCACGCTCGCCCAGGTCGAGATCGAGCCCGTCGAATCGCCGGATCGCGCAGACCCACAGCACTCACCATCACCCGCGCCGGCGTCTCAGGCCCGCATGATGTCGCCGGCATCGGCCACCACGATTCGGCCGAGCCCGCCCTCCCGGCCAGCGATGGCGGAATTGTTGCAAACGGTTGCCCGAGTCATTTCCACAACACCAGAGGAGGACGCATCTAACGTCGGCACAGAGATTTTGCGAAACGAACCCAACGCGCACGGCGAGGCGCCGCCGTCAACGCCGCCAGTCGTAGCAGGCACGGTCCCTTCGACGGAGCTCAGGGCTGGCCCCGTGCCGTCAAGCCCGCCGCCGACAGCGCCGCCGCCGGTCGCAACAGACTTTTGGTCTTCTTCGTAATCGTAATCGTAATCGCAATCGTAATCTTTCTCAAATTGAATTCGCTAACTGCGTTGTGCGCGAAGGCTCACCCCCCACCCCCCCCTTCGCAAGGGGGGGAGAAGCTGCGAACACACCTGTGATCCCAGCGCGAAGACACCTGTGATCGAAACGCCGCTTCGACGATAATGGGTCTTGGCCGCCGGCCGAATTCTTTCCATGGTCCATCGATGCGCATCCTGATCATCGACGACGAAGCAAACATCCGCAAAAGCTTGCGCATCGCCCTTGAGGCGATGAAGCACACGGTCGAGGAATCGGCGGGCGTTGCCGACGCTTTGCAGCGAATCGAGCAGGTTCGATTCGACGTGGCCTTTCTCGACTTGCGCCTCGGCGCGACTCGGGGCTCGACCTCTTGGAGACACTCACTCGGCTCGCGCCCCGGCTGGCGGTCGTGATCGTCACGGCGTACGCGACGATCGACACCGCGGTCGACGCGATGCGGCGCGGGGCGTTCGACTACCTGCCCAAGCCATTCACGCCCGCGCAGATCCGCGGGCTCGTCGAGCGCGTCGAGCGGCTCGAGATCGCTGCACAGCCAGCTGGCCGATTTGCAGGAACAACTCGGCGGCGATGCGCCCGAAGTGCTGCTGGAAAGCAATGACCCCCAGGTCGTTCTGGTGCTCGACCAGGCGCGGCATGTCGCGGCGACCGACGCGGTCGTGCTGATCCGGGGAGAGAGCGGCACGGGCAAGGGCGTGCTGGCGCGGGCGATCCACGCCTGGAGCCGCCGGTCCCAGGGGCCCTTTGTCACGGTGAGCTGCCCGAGCTTGAGCGCCGAACTGCTCGAAAGCACGCTCTTCGGCCATGCCCGCGGCTCGTTCACCGGAGCTGTCGCCGATACCGAGGGCAAGGTCGCCGCGGCCGAGGGGGGCACTTTGTTCCTCGACGAGGTCGGCGAGCTGCCCCTCGAGCTTCAGCCCAAGCTGCTCCGCTTTCTCGAAGAGCAGCGCTACGAACGCGTCGGCGAAACGCGCACCCGCACGGCCGACGTGCGGCTGATCGCCGCCTCCAACCGCGATCTCGATGCGGCCGTCGCCGCGGGCAAATTTCGCGACGACCTCCTGTTCCGGCTCAACGTGTCGAGCTGACCTTGCCCGCCGCTGCGGGAACGGACCGACCGCGTCGAGCTGGCCGAGCACCTGCTGGCGTTTTTCGCTCGGCAGATCGGCAAGAAGATCGAGGGGCTTCGCGCCGAGGCGCGCCAGGCCGTCGTCTCGTACTCCTGGCCGGGCAACCTCCGCGAGCTGCGCAACGCCATCGAGCGGGCCGTGATCTTCGCCAGTCGGCCGGCGGCTCGCGGCGAGCGACTTTCCCGAACGCGTCGCCCAGCCCACGATCGCCAAGGCGCCTGCCCCCGATCCCGCCATCAACGTCGGCCGGCCGGTCACCCTGGAAGAACTCGAGCGCGAGCACATCCAGTTGATCCTCGAGCGCTACCCGGTCCTCGAAGACGCCGCTGCGCGTCCTGGGCATCGACCCCAGTACCCTCTACCGCAAGCGCAAGCAACTGGGCCTATGAACGACTACGCGCCCGCCATTACGTTCCGGCCGGCCGGCGACTCTTGCAATTTGCACGATTCGCCGCACCGGCACCGTGCAATATGCAATGCGGCCGGCCCTGCCGCCGAAACGTCGGCGCGGCCTTGTCGGTTTTTGCGCTTCTGCAAATCGTCGTTTACGACGATACGACCAGGGCGCGGCACGGCGCTCGCGTACACTTCCGCGAGGACGGCCGGCTTGAAGACACTCCAAACCAAGTTCCTGATCGGCCTCTTGCCGACGCTGGCGATCCTGGTGGGGCTTGGCCTCTGGGCGATCGTCATGTTCTATCGCCTCGGCGGGAACATCGATGTCATCTTGCGCGAGAACTACACGAGCATCTGGCGGCCGAAGGGATGAAGGAGGCGATCGAGCGGATGGATTCGGGGCTGCTGTTCGCGGTCGGCGGCCAGGATCGGCGCGGCCGCGAGCAGTTCGAGGCGAACCGTCCCCGGTTCGAAGCAGAACTTGAAGATCGAGCAAGGACAACATCACCGTTGCCGGAGAACGAGAGCTCGCCGACTCGCTCGAGCGCTTGTTCAGCGGTACCTCGAGCACGCCGAGCAGTTCTTCGCACTGCCGGCCGAGCCGGCCGCAGCGCGGACCGCGCTCTACTTTCGGCGAGCTCCTGCCGACCTTCGACCAGATCCGCAAGTCCGCCGACGACGTCTTGTCGCTGAACCAAGACAACATGACGGCGATGGATCTGCGGCGCGCGACACAACGCGACGAACTCGATCCGGCTGATGATCGGCGCGCTCGATCGCGGCCGTGTGCCTGGCCGTCTGGCGCCGCGCTGCTCTTGAGCCGCTCGATCCTGAGGCCGATCCAGGCGGTCACCGACGGCGCACGGGCGCTGGCGCGCGGCGAGCTCGACCAGCTTGTGCCGGCCGCGTCGCGCGACGAGCTCGGCGACCTGGCCAACGCGTTCAACGAGATGGCGCGGACCCTGCGCGAGTATCGTCAGGCCGGTACCGCGCGGCTGCTCCGCGCCCAGAAGACCGCGCAGGCCACGATCGACTCGTTTCCCGATCCCGTGGTGGTGGTCGACCCGGTCGGCTCGGTCGAACAGGCCAATCGCGCGGCCCGCCGCTTGCTGGGCGTGGCTCCCGCCGCCGACGCGCCCGTGCCCTGGTATCCGGCCCAGCCCTCGAGTCGCTGATCAGCGACGTGCTCGCCGGCCGCGGCGACTACCTGCCGTCTCGCCTCGAGCAGGCGATTCCGCTTTCGCGACGGCGGCCAGGAGCGCTACTTCCTGCCGCGCGTCGTGGCGATCCGCACCGAGCGCGACGAGCTGATCGGCGCCGCCGTCGCGCTGGCCGACGTGACCAAGTTTCACTTGCTCGACCGCTTGAAGAGCGACATGGTCTCGACCGTCAGCCACGAGCTCAAGACGCCGCTCACCAGCGTGCAGATGGCGATTCACCTCCTGCTCGAGGAGGTCGTCGGCCCGCTCACCGCCCAAGCAGGTCGAGCTGCTCCTGGCGGCCCGCCAGGACGCCGATCGCATCCTGACGATGATCAACGACCTGCTCGACCTCACCCGCATCGAGCAGGGCCGCGTCAAGCTCGACCTCGAGCCGGTCTCGGTCGCCGCAGCTTGTGGATGAAGCGGCTCGAGCCGCTTCCAGTCGCAGGCGCAGTCGCGCGGCATCAGCTCATGGCCGACCGGCGAGCGAATCACCTCTCGGTGATGGTCGATCGCGATCGGATCGAGCACGTCTTCGACAACCTGATCATCAACGCGATCCAGCACACGAGCGCCGGCGGGACGATCCATTTGAGGGCCGCGGCCGACGGCGACCACGCGCGGTTTGAGGTCGAGGACACCGGCGAGGGCATTCCGAGCGAGCACCTGCCGCGGATCTTCGACAAGTTCTATCGCATACCGACGACGCGGCACTCCGGCGGGGCGGGCTCGGGCTGGCGATCGTTCGCGAGATCATCACGGCCCACGGCGGCTCGATCGACGTCGCCAGCGAGCCCGGCAAAGGGACCACGTTCACGTTCACACTCCCGACCGGCGATGCCGAGCTGGCCGGTCCGTCTGAAGGCGGAAACCAATGGACCAACAGAAGCGCATCTTGATCGTGGATGACGAGCCGAACGTGCGGCTGATGCTCAAGACGGCCCTGGAATCGGTCGGCTACGCGGTCACTCGAGGCCGGCGACGGCCAGGCCGCGCTCGAGCGGCTGCAGCAGCCCGGTCGCGGCGTGCGACCTGGTCGTGCTCGACCTCCTGATGCCCAGGATGGACGGCATGGAGCTCTTGCGGCGGCTGCGCGGCGGACACGATCACCGTCCCGGTCGTGATCCTGACGGCGCACGGCAGCATCCCCGAGGCGGTCGAGGCCATGAAGCTAGGCGCGATCGATTTCCTCACCAAGCCGATCACGCCCGAGGCGCTGCGGCGCGTGGTCGCCGAGGTGATCGAGCGCCAGGCCATCGCACCCGAAAAGGCCGGGCTCCCCGCGCGAAGGCGGCGCCAACCGGCCGATCGTTCCCGGCAGATCGCCTTCGATCTCGCGCGGGCCAAGCGCGCCTTCAATCGCGGCCAGTTCTCGCGAGGCCGAAAGCCTGCTCCGCGACGTTGATCGCACTCGACCCGAAATCGACCGAAGCGCACGAGCTCCTCGATCGCTGCTCGCTCTTGAAGGAGCAGGAGCAGCACGGCTCGTTCCGCATCCTGCGCGACTGGTTTCCCAGCGGCACCAGCCGGAGGAAGCCGTGACCCTGCAAGGCCGAGCTTGTGGTGGCAAAAGCTTTCCCCCCCTTGCGAAGGGGGGGGCGCGGGGGGCGTGCGCGGAAGCCTCTGTGCCCGGCGGGAAATACGCCCCGCCACCCCCCTGCGTCCCCCCTTCGCAAGGGGGGAAAAGAAATGCCACGGTCGTCGCTCGGCTCACGCCACCCCCCTGCGTCCCCCCTTCGCAAGGGGGGAAAAGAAATGCCACGGTCGTCGCTCGGCTCACGCCACCCCCCTGTGTCCCCCCTTCGCAAGGGGGGAAAAAGCGCACGGAGCATCGGCGTAATGCGCAAGATATCCAGCGGGAAGCTCAGGCGGCGCCGAATGCAGCTTTTCATCAGCCCAGGACGAGGCTCCTAAAACACAGAGGCAACGCCCATGCAGGCGGGACGCCTGCACCACAAAGGCAAGGCAATGGCAGGCGGGAGGCCTGCACCACAATGGGAGCAATTGATCATGATGTCGCTTTCTACGCTCGCTCTCGGTTTGTGTTTCTTCGGCCTGTTTTTTGCTATGGTCGCCGCGTGCGACCTGGTTCTGATCGACCGGAGGGTCCTTTGCTTTACCTCACAGGCGTACTGACTGCGCCGGCTCTCGTCTACCTGGTTTATGTGATGATCCGGCCCGAGCGCTTCTGAGCTTCTGGCCAACGGGGAGACACTGCACTTGGATCTCTCGCTTTTGCATCCGTTCTGGGCGATCGGGCTGCCGGTCGCCGGCTCGATGCCGCTGGGCTGGTGGATGGCCCGTGCGCTCGACCCGCCCGCCGAGCGCGTCGGCAAGGGGATCGACGCGGTCCCGCTCGGCCCTGCTCAGACTGCTCGGCCACCGCGAGCCGGCCCGGATGGGCTGGAAGCAGTACGCCTTCGCGCTCTTGACGTTCAACGCGGCGCTCTTCGTGCTCTCGTTCGTGATCCTGCTCTCGCAGAGCCACTTGCCGCTCTTGAACCCCGACGGCAAGGGCTCGCTGACCGCGCTCGGCTACAAGGACACCGCGGGAGTCGAGCACCCCGGGGCCGACACGGCCGTGATCTTCAACACCGTCTGCTCGTTCGTGACCAACACCAACCTGCAGCACTATTCGGGCGAGCAGCATCTCTCGTACTTCAGCCAGCTCGGCGCGATCGTGTGGCTCCAGTTCGTCACGCCGGCCTGCGGGTTGGCCGTGATGCTGGCGGTGATCCGCGGCCTGCGCGGCGAGCGCGAGCTGGGCGATTTCTACCTCGACACGATCCGCGGGCTGCTGCTTCGTGCTGGTGCCGCTGTCGGTCGCTCGTCGCGGTCGCTGCTGGTGGCGACCGGCGTGCCGATGACGCTGCATGGAGCGGCAGAGGCCCACACGCTCGAGCGCGGCACGCAGACGATCGCCGTCGGGCCCGTCGCCGCCGAGGTCGCCATCAAGCAGCTTGGCACCAACGGCGGCGGCTTCTTCGGGCCCAACTCGGCGCATCCCTTCGAGAACCCCAACCCGTGGAGCAACCTGCTCGAGGTGATCTCGATCATCATCGTGCCGATGGCGTCGATCGTCATGTTCGGCCTGCATGATCAAGGACCGGGCGCACGCGACGGTGATCTACGGCGTGATGCTGGCGCATGCTCCTGTTCGGCGCGGCCGTGGCGATCGCACGCCGAAATCGCAGCCGAGCGCGGCCGTGGCCGGCTGCCGGTCGGCGCAGGGGGGCAACCTCGAGGGCAAGGAAGTCCGGCTCGGGCCGGTCGCGTCGGCGACCTGGGCGGCGATCACGACGGCCACCTCCAACGGCTCGGTCAACTCCATGCACGACAGCTTTCAGCCGCTGGGCGGCCTGGTGCCGATGTCGCTCATGATGCTCAACGTCGATTTCAGCGGCATCGGCGCCGGCTTCCTGAACATGCTGATGTATATGATCGTGGCCGTCTTCCTCGCCGGGCTGATGGTGGGCCGGACGCCCGAATACCTCGGCAAGAAGATCGAGGCCAGGGAGGTCAAGCTGGCGATGATCGTGGTCTTGATCCATCCCGCTCTTGATCACCTGCGGGACCGCCCTCTTCGCGGCGACCGGTTGGGGCAGAAGACCACGGCCAACCCCGGCCCGCACGGCTTCAGCGAGATCCTCTACGAGTTCACCTCGGCCGCGGCCAACAACGGCTCGGGGTTCGAGGGCTTGTCCGACAACAACCCCGCGTGGAACATCGCCACCGGCGTCGTGCTCTTGCTGGGCCGATTTCCCGCGCTCGTGCTGCCGATCGCCATCGCCGGCTTTCTGGCCGAGAAGAAGCGCGTCGCCGACCGACGTCGGGAACGCTGCTCACCAATGATTTCACGTTCGCCGGCGATGCTCCTGGGAACGGTGCTCCTGGTGGGCGCGCTCTCGTTCATGCCGGCCGTCGTCCTGGGGCCGTCGCCGACCATCTGGCTCGGCCAATACCTACGCGAGTAACAGAGGAACTGACTTCGCGATGACCCTCCTGACGCCGACCCGGCTGCCCGACCGCAGCCCAGCTCGACGTCGCAGGCCCTGAAGCTCCAGCCGGCGCCAGACGCGCCGACTCAAGCTCTTCGAGCCGGCGCTGGTGAAGATGGCGACGATGCGCTCGTTCGTGATGCTCGACCCGCGCAACATGGCCAAGCAACCCCGTCATGTTCCTGGTCGAGGTCGGCTGGGTGCTGACGACGCTTGATCACGATCGAGTCGATCGCCACGCGGAGCGGCCGCCGGGCTGATCGTCTATCAGGCGGCGCTGGCGATCTTGCTGCTCTTGACGGTGCTCTTCGCCAACTTCGCCGAGGCGCTGGCCGAAGCGCGGGGCAAGGCCCAGGCCCAGAGCCTGCGGGCCACGCGCCAGAGACACGATCGCCTATCGGCTCGAGCCGTCGGGCGAGACGGTCGAGGTCTCGTCGACCGAGCTCAAGACGGGCGACCGCGTGGTCGTCGAGGCCGGCCAGATCATCCCGGCCGACGGCGAGATCGTCGAGGGCGTGGCCTCGGTCGACGAGTCGGCGATCACCGGCGAGAGTGCGCCGGTGATCCGCGAGGCCGGCGGCGACCGCTCGGGCGTGACCGGCGGAACGCGCGTGCTCTCCGACCGGATCGTCGTCGAGGTCACCGCCGGGCGCCGGCGAGAGCTTCCTCGACCGGATGATCGCCCTGGTCGAGGGGGCTTCGCGGCAGAAGACCCCCAACGAGATCGCACTCACGATCATCCTCGCCGCGTTTTCGATCATCTTCCTGATCGTGACGGCCACGCTTTATCCGATGGCGCGCTACTTCGACATCACGCTCGACATCCCGACCTTGATCGCGCTTCTGGTCTGCCTGATCCCCACGACGATCGGAGCGCTCCTGGCGGCGATCGGCATCGCCGGCATGGACCGCGCGCTGGCCGCCAACCTGATCGCCAAGAGCGGCAAGGCCGTCGAGGTGGCCGGCGACGTCGACACGCTGCTTCCTGGACAAGACCGGCACGATCACGCTGGGCAACCGCCGGGCGACTCAGTTCATCCCCATGCGACGGAATGCCGGAGCGCGAGCTGGCGCGGCTGGCCGCGATGGCCTCGCTGGCCGACACGACTCCCGAGGGCAAGAGCATCGTCGAGCTGGCCCGGCGTCGAGTTCGCACTCGAGCTCGAGGCGCCCGCCGGCAGCCGGTTCGTCGAGTTCACCGCCCAGACCCGGATGAGCGGCATCGATCTGCCCGACCGGCACGAAGATCCGCAAAGGCGCACCCAACACCATCGCCAAGGCGGTCGGAGCTGGCCGGCGGCACCGTCCCGGAGGGGTACCAGGAGACGGTCGACGCGATCGCCTCGCAAGGGGCCACGCCGCTGGCCGTCACCTGCGGGCGAGTCGCTCGTCGGCCTGATCAAGCTCGAAGACATCTTGAAGCCGGGCATCCGCGAACGGTTCGCCCGGCTCCGCCAGATGGGGCTGCGCGTCGTGATGGTCACCGGCGACAACCCGCTGACGGCCAAGGCGATCGCCGACGAGGCCGGCGTCGACGACTTCATCGCCCAGGCCACGCCCGAGGCCAAGCTCGCCTACATCCGCAAGGAACAGACCGGCGGCAAGCTGGTCGCCATGATGGGCGACGGCACCAACGACGCGCCCGCCCTGGCCCAGGCCGACATCGGCGTCGCCATGAACTCCGGCACCCAGGCCGCCAAGGAGGCCGGCAACATGGTCGACCTCGACAGCGACCCGACCAAGCTCATCGAGGTCGTCGAGATCGGCAAGCAACTGCTCATGACCCGCGGCGCACTCACCACCTTTTCGATCGCCAACGACCTGGCCAAGTACTTCGCCGTGATCCCCGCGATGTTCGTCGGCTGTCGCGTCGCTGGCCTCGCTCGCGCGCGATCGACCTGATGGGCCTGGCCACGAGCGGCGGGCCGCAGTCGGCGATCCTCTCGGCCGTGATCTTCAACGCGATCATCATCCCGCTCTTGATCCCGATCGCCTTGAAGGGCGTGACCTATCGGCCGGTCGGCGCCAGCGCGCTCTTGCGGCGCAACCTGCTCTATTACGGCCTGGGCGGCGTGATCGCCCCGTTCATCGGCATCAAGCTGATCGATATCGCCATCGACCCGCTCTTGACGCTGGTCGGCTGGCTGAGCGACTTCGATTCGCCAGGAGAACTTCATTCAATGATCCGCGATGCTGTCGTCGGCCCTGAGGGCCTGTGCCGTCACCTTCGTTCTCTGTGCGGTCGCCTACCCGGCGGTCGTGTGGGGACTGGCCCAGTTGCTGTTTCCGTCCCAGGCGGCAGGCAGCCTGATTTACGCGCCGGACGGCCGGACGGTGATCGGCTCGGAGCTGATCGCCCAGCGGTTCGAGTCGGACCGTTACTTCCATCCGCGGCCGTCGGCCGTCGACTACAAGGCCGACGCGGCCGGCGGCTCGAACCTGGGGACGAACAATCCCGACCTGCAGCAAGGCGATCGCCGCCCGGGTCGAGGCGCTCGAGGCCAGCGCCGACCGCCCGGCGCCGGTCGATCTGGTCACGGCCTCGGGCTCGGGCCTCGACCCGGACATCAGCCCGGAGGCCGCCCTGTTCCAGGCCCCTCGCGTCGCCGCAGCCGCGCGGCTCGCCGGTCGAACAGGTTGCGCGGCTTGATCGAGCGCACGATCAACTCGATCGGGCGCGATCATCGGCGCTCCGCCGCGGGTCAATGTGCTGCTCTTGAACCTGGCCCTCGACGCGGAACTGGCCGAGTCACATGATCGCGGCGAGACGTCGTAGATTGATCACGCCGGCTGGCACATCCTGAGGCAGCGATAACCCAACGAACCATGCCCGCAGCGGAGCTCCACCGCCCCACTCCCGAGCAGTTCTTGAACCTGATCCGCCGTCAGACGCGGGGCCGGCTCAAGGTCTACCTTGGCTCGGCGGCCGGCGTCGGCAAGACCTACGCGATGCTCCGCGAGGGCAACCGGCTCAAGGCGCAGGGCGTCGACGTCGTCATCGGCCTGGTCGAGACGCACGGCCGCGCCGAGACCGAGGAGCAGATCGGCGACCTCGAGATCGTCCCTCCGCGCGTCATCGAGTACCGCGGCGTCACGCTCCGCGAGATGGACGTCGACGCCGTCCTGGCGCGGCGGCCGACCGTTTGCCTGGTCGACGAGCTGGCCCACACCAACGCCCCGGGCTCGCGCCACCCCAAGCGCTACCAGGACGTCGAAGACCTGCTCCACGCCGGAATCCACGTGATCACGCACGGTCAACGTCCAGCATCTCGAGAGCCTCTACGACGAGATCGAGCGGGTCACCAACGTGCAGGTCAAGGAGCGGCATCCCCGATCGCGTCCTGGCCGAGGCCGACCAGATCGTCAACGTCGACATCTCGGTCGAAGACCTGATCGAGCGGCTCAACACCGGCAAGATCTACCCGGCCGACCGCGATCAGCACGGCACTCGAAAACTTCTTCACGCCGTCGAACCTGACCCGGCTGCGCGAGATCGACCCTGACGGAGATCGCGCACCTGATCGACCGCCGCAACCGCCGCGCCGAGGCCGACCAGTATCCGCTGTCGGCGACCGACCGCGTGATGGTCGGTATCTCCAGCCGCAGCCCCAACGCGCCGGCGCTCTTGCGCAAGACGGCCCGGATCGCCGACCGGCTCAACGCCCCCTGGTACGCCGTCTACATCCAGACTCCCATCGAAGACCTGACGCGCATCGACGCGGCCACCCAGCGCATGATCAGCAAGAACCTCGAGCTGGCCCAGCAGCTCGGCGGCATCCCCATGACCTTTCGCGGCCAGGACGTCGCCAGCACGATCCTCGCGTTCGCCCGCGAGTACGCCATCAAGATCATCGTCGTCGGCAAGAGCCGCCAGCCCTGGTACCGGCGGCTCTGGTACGGGTCGATCCTCGACCGGCTCGAACGCCACTCCGAAGGGCTCGACATCTTGATCGCCGACGTTTGAACCCAGGAATTTTTGGAAAAGTTGTATGGATGGCGCGAAATCGTGCAGTACAGCTATAGCGGGGCAAGGCACACCGGAGCGCGACCGATGCGAAGGGAGATGGGTGGGGCCGTCGTCCGAGGGTTCCAGCAGCTTCTGGAGCCGGGAACCGTCGCGGGCCTGACGGAGCGTGAGGTCCTCGCTCGGTTCGTCGAGTCGGGCGACGCGGTCGCCTTCGAGGCGATCGTCAAGCGCCACGGGCCGATGGTCTTCACCGTCTGCCGCCAACTGCTGGGCGATCCCAACGACATCGACGATGCATTCCAGGCGACCTTTTTGATCTTGATCAGAAAGGCCGGCACGCTACGCCAACCCGATCGGCTGGGTCCGTGGCTGTACGGCGTTGCCTACAAGGTGGCTCACCGCGCTCGGGCAAGACCGCAGCCGCGCCAACTGGCGGAAGACTCGGCTGCCGCGCCGGGCGATTGTCCGATTGAGGAGCGCGAGCGACTGGAAGCGATTCACCACGAAATCGACCGGCTGCCGGAGAAATACCGGCTGCCGATCGTGCTCTGCTGCCTTGAAGGCTTGAGCCACCATGAAGCGGCCCGCCGGCTCGGCTGGCCCGTCGGCACCGTCCACGGGCGGCTCTCACGCGGCCGCGAACAACTCATGAGCCGGCTCGAGCGCCGAGATATCACCTGGCGCACGCGGGCGGTCGAGGCGCTTGTCGTGCTTCAACCCAGCACCGACGTGTTCCCCGAAACGCTCCAGCGAGCGACCGTCGCACTGTTGACTGGCCCGGTCAACGCTCGTCTCCAATCCCTGGTCAACGGAGCTGTCATGGCCATGCTTACCAGCAAGCTCAAGATGCTCGCACTCTCCCTCGCCGTGGCCGCGATCGGCGTGGTCTCGGCCACCTCGGTCTTGTTGGCCTACCAACAACCGGCACCCGAAAAGGCTGCCGTCGCCCAAGACGGCGGCGCGGCGACGACGGAACCGACCAAACAGAGCGCCGTCCGCGAATTCGCAAAGTCCTCGGCGCGCCTCCCCGCGGAATCATTCGAGCCGTCCAACGAGCGCGCGTGGGAGGAGCTCGATCAGCTTGAGGTGAAAGCCGAGCTTTTGGAGATCGATGTCTCGAACCAGAAAGACACCGTCATCCAGCTCAAGACCATTCTGATCGGGCTCGCGTCGCGGGAGGACCAGCCTGGGGCGAGCAAGGAGCGAATTGTAGAAGCACGCAAGCTCATGGACGAGGAGGTCGCGCGGAAAACAAAGGAGCTCGTGGCGGCGACCGACACCTACGAAAAGAACCGAATCGAGCTCGGCAGGTTAAAGCGGCGTATCCACCGCATGTCCGACGCACTCGGGCTACCGGGATCTTACCTGCCCAACCCTTCCGAGGCGGCGCTCGGAGCCAAGCTCGACCGAGTCGAGCAGAAAATCGACCGGCTCCTCGAGTCGCAGCCGGCGAAACCGCGAAGATAATGCGGCGCGAATCGCAAAGGCGTCCGGCGTTGTCAAGTCTCGGCGTGCTCGGACCACTGGCGCACGACCTCGGCGATCTGCGTGACTTCGGCCATGGCGCCCATACCCACGTCGCCGCAGGCCAATCGCTTCGCTTGCGGCGGGACGAGCACGAGAGTGGCGCGTGCTCCGCAAAGACCGCCGGGGCAGTTTCGAGCGTCATGGCCGGAGCGTCCAATCCCGCAAGGCGATCTTCGAGCAACTGGCGCAGATGACGGAGAGTCACCGGGCTCTCCCACATGAGCGTGTTCATTGCCGGCGCGAGGATCACCGGCTTGGCGAAATCCCACGCCCGGTAGATACACGTGAGGAAGTTGTCGGAAATGCCCACCGCGAACTTCGCCAGCGAGTTGGCGTCGAGCGGTGCGACGACCATGAGGTCGGCCCACTTGCGGAACTCGATGTGTAGGACCTCGCCGCCGGGGTGGTAGCGCGCGCCCGGCCATTCGTCGCTGTCGCGAAAGAGGGGCGCATCGGTCATGACCTCGGGCAAGTCGCCCGCATCCTGCCGCAGCGCGGCGGGATCGAAAAAGTAGAGCGACGGCCGCGTTGCGACCACGCGCAGCTCGTGCCCCGCCGCTTTGAGCTCCCCCGCGAGGGCAGGAACCCTGATGGCGGCGACCGAACCGGTCACGCCGAGAATGAGCCGAGCCATGGTTGGGCTTATCGAGATAAGGCGCTGGCCGCTGGTCCCTCGGACGTCAGTGCCGCTCGACAGTGAGCGGCTCCATCGATTCGTTAATCGCCTCGGTCAATTTGTTCCAGAGCGTGCACTTGAGCTCGTGCGTCTGGCGGCGAGACAACAAAAGTTTTTCGCCGGCGCGGTCGGCCAGGACCCTCACGATCACTTTGACGTCGCCACTGATCAGGCCGGTCAGGTCCTCAAACGCGTCGGGAAGCTCCAGGGTGCGCAACGCCTCTTCACGAATACGAGTCGACATCAACCAAACCCTCCTTGGCCAAGGGTATGAAAGCAAGACGCATCCCTTCCGTTGCACGAGTGAGAAACTAACTCGCTCTGGATCTCAGAGTCAAGTCGGTCGCGGAGAATTCTCGCATCGCTAGAACCAGACGGGCTCGGCCTTGGCCTTCGACTCCCGTCCCATGGCGTCGTGGACCAGTTGCACCAGACGCGGGCCGTCGACCAGCTCGATGGGATTGGCGGCGGCAAACTTCTCGGCCGAAAGTGAAAACGTGCTCGTGGTCACGAAGTAGCCCTTGTGGCTCCCCGTATGGTGAATGGTTCCCAGAAAGCGCTGCAAGTCCGGCGAGCCGACCACGCCCTGCTTGTGGTACTTGCACTGCACCACGGCCAAGAGCCCATCAGATCGGCGGAGCCGAAGATCGGCACCTAGGTCGCCCGAGCCGCCGACCGGTTCGACCTCATAGCCGAGCACCTCGAAGAGCTCGGCGACGAACTCCTCGAACGATTCGGGATTGAGCGCTTCGAGCTGGGCAAGCTTGAGATCGACGCGCCGCGCCTGGTGAATGCGGCGCTCGACCTGGTCGCGTCCGTCGCGCACCGCCTCGCGCAAGAGCCGCAGCTCATCGAGGTAACGGCTCGCCGCCGGATCGGTCGCGCGGAGCAAGTATCGATCGACCTTGAAGAGCGTGTTGTCGATCGTGTTGTCAAGCCGCGACCGCTCGGCGCGGGTCAACTGGTTGTGGTAGCGGCGAAAGACGGCGTACTGCAAATGCTCGATGGCGCCGGCGAGCTCGAGCAGCGAGCCGATAGCCGGTGCTTCTTCGTCGTAGGGAACGAGCTTGAAGAGCAACCCCTGACTGAGGCGGTCGCCCGGTAAAGGCGCCGCTTCAGCCGCCGGAGCGGCTGAGCCTCCGTCAAGCGCAGAGACAGCGGCATTGGCCTTGAGCCACTCGAGCACTAGCGCAGCGCACCTTGGTCCGAGACACTCCATCGCGGGCGATCTCCCTCTAGAAAACCACCAGGGCCATGTCGCCGTTTTAGCATGCCCAAGGCGCGGCCGCGACACAACAAAAATTCGGGTTCCGTCGATCAGGCGCGCTCTCCCGGTTGACACTCCCGGTTGACCGGGTCAAAATCGTGGCGTGATCGTCGCGTCGAGGCGATGGGGAGGGACCAGCCCATGGATCAGTTTGCGGTGATTCTGCCGGCCGCGGGCAAGTCGGCGCGGTTCGGCGATCCGAAGCAGAAGAAGATCTACGCCGAACTGGCCGGCCGGGCGGTGTGGCTGCGGGCCGTCGAGCCGTTCGTCAATCGCGAAGACGTCGCCCAGATCATTCTGGCGATCGCGGCCGAAGATCGCGAGCTGTTCGAGCGCCGGTATCGAGCCAGCGTCGCGTTCATGAATATCAAGGTCATCGAAGGCGGAGCAACACGCAGCGACACGGTCGCCCGCGCGCTCGAGTTCGTCGATCCGAAATGCGGGTTCGTCGCCGTGCACGATGCGGCCCGGCCTTGCCTCAACCCCGAACTGGTCGAGCTGGTGTTTGCCGCGGCCCGCCAGCATGGCGGCCGCGCTTCTGGCCGTGCCGGTCGCCGAGACAATCAAGCAAGTCGGCGACGACCAGCAGGTGAGCGCGACCGTTCCCCGCGAAGGCCTCTACCTGGCGCAGACACCGCAGGTCTTCCGGCGCGACGTGCTCGAGAAGGCCTACGCGCAGCGCTCGCGCAGGAGCGAGCATCACCGACGATTGTCAGCTCGTCGAAGCGATCGGCCAGCGCCCGGCGATCGTCGCCGGCTCGGTTCTCAACATCAAGATCACCACCAAGGCCGATCTGAAGCTCGCCGCCGCAATTCTCCCTTTGCTCGACACGGCTCCGCGCCAGACGGCCACGCACCCGTTCTCCGACCAGGAGGCGATGTGGCGTGACTTGCCCAAGCTCAAGCCGTCGGACCTCTTCGGCCAGTGACCGCGGCTGCGCACTGCGCTCGAACCCACGCTGGGCCCACCGGCGGCAATATCGCCGCCGCAAACCACTGGCGATGTGTTCAACCTTCGCTTACACTCTTCTTCTTGTCGATCAGACGGCCAACAGCGAGGGTAGACCTTCCATGAAACGCTACGTCAAGATCACGCTTGTGGGCATTTCGGTCATCGTCTCGACAGCGGTTGCCCGGTCGCACGCCAGTGACGAGGAAGGCTGGGTGTCGCTCTTCGACGGCAAGACCCTCTCGGGTTGGACCGTCGGCGGCGACACCACGAGTTCCAAGTGGGACGTGGTCGACGGAGTGATCGTGGGCTCAGGCAAAAAGGGTTCTATGCTCTACAGTCCCAAAGGTGATTACAAGAACTTTCGTTTCCGAGCCGAGCTCAGGATCGGCGACCACGGCAACTCGGGGATGTACTTTCGCTCGCCGACGAATGACGGCGATTTCTCCAAAGGCTACGAGGCCCAGATCAACAGCACGCATTCGGATACGATCAAGACCGGCTCAATTTACGGCTTCGCACACGTCTACAAGCAGCTCGTGCCGCCCGATACGTGGTTCACCTACGAGGTCGAGTGTGTCGAAAAGAACTGGCGCGGCCTGAAGGTGCCCCACATCAAGGTGTCGGTCAACGGCGAGCTCCTGTACATGTTGATCGAGCGAACGAAGGCCTGGGACCAGGGCTATTTCGCATTTCAGCAACACCCCCCCGACGGCGCGAACGTAGGTCAGATCGAGATTCGCAAGATCGAAGTAAAAGTGTTGGAGTGAGAAGAAACGATGGCCAACCTGTGGGTTCGTAAGTCGATCACCAGGCTGCAGGGCGAGGCTGCCGAAAGCAACGAGCACAGCTTGAAGCGCACGCTCTCGGCGCTCAACCTGGTCACGCTCGGCATCGGGGCAATCATCGGCGCGGGCTTCTTCGTGCTGACCGGCCACGCGGCGGCCGAGAACGCCGGACCAGCCGTCACGCTGTCGTTCGTGCTGGGTGGAATTGCCTGCGCGTTCGCCGGGCTCTGTTACGCCGAGATGGCGTCGACCGTTCCCATCGCCGGCTCGGCCTACACCTATGCCTATGCCACCATGGGCGAGTTCATCGCCTGGCTGATCGGCTGGGACCTGATCCTCGAATACATGGTCGGCGCGACCACGGTCGCGATCGGCTGGTCGGGCTACGTGACCAGCGTGCTGCGCGATTTCGGCATCAGTATCCCCGCGCAGTTCACGTCGTCGCCGGGCACGAAGCTGATCGAGGTCCCCGACGCGATCGCCGACCAGCTCCACATGAGGCACGGCTGGACGGTGCTCGACCGACGAAGATCATCAAGCTCTTCACCAAAAACCACATCCCTTACGACGCGTTCACGCAGGTGACCGCGATCATCAACGTGCCCGCCATGTTCATCGTCGCCCTGGTGACGGCCCTCTTGGTCATCGGGATCAAGGAGTCGGCCAACGTCAACGACGTGATCGTGCTGATCAAGGTTGCGATCGTCGTGATCTTCATCATCGTCGGCCTGCCGATGGTTTCGTCGGCCAACTGGGGCGGCAAGTTCATTCCGCGAAAGCACCGAGTGGTTCCATTACGGCTGGAGCGGCATCATGCGCGGGGCGGGGCTAGTGTTCTTTGCCTACATCGGCTTCGACGCGGTCTCGACAGCCGCCCAGGAGGCCAAGAACCCCCAGCGCGACATGCCGATCGGCATCATCGGCTCGCTCGTGATCTGCACGATCCTCTACTGCCTGGGGGCGATCGTGATGACCGGCGTGGTCAACTACAGGCAGCTCGACGTGCCCGACCCGGTGGCCGTCGCCATCGATGCGATGGGCTATAACTGGCTGTCGGGGATCGTCAAGCTGGGCGCGATCGCCGGCTTGAGCTCGGTCATCCTGGTCATGCTCTTGAGCCAGCCGCGCATCTTCTATTCGATGGCCAAGGACGGCTTGCTGCCCAAGGCCGTCGCGAAGTGCACCCGCGCTTCCGCACGCCGTGGATCACCACGATCATCACCGGAGTCGATCGTGATGATCGCCGCCGGCACGATACCGATCTCGGTCGCCGGCGAGCTGACCTCGATCGGCACCCTGTTCGCCTTCGCCGTGGTCTCGGCCGGCGTGCTGGTCATGCGGATCACTCAGCCCGAGGTCGAGCGGCCGTTCAAGGCGCCGTTCATCTACTTCACCGGCCCGATGGGCGTCCTCTGCGCCGTCGGCCTGATGGCCACGCTGCCGCTCGACACCTGGATCCGGCTGGTCGTCTGGATGGCAATCGGCCTGGTGATCTACTTCGTTTACGGCGCTCATCATAGCGTCCTGGGCGCCGGCAAACCCGAGCCGGCCGAGATCTTGGCAACCCCGGCGGAGCTCGGCTGAACCGGCCTATGCAAGAGCGATCATCCCATCAACCCCGGCTCGTCGTTGCGCTGGTCGTGCTGCTCATTATGGCACCGCCGGCCCCCGCCTGGGCATGGGGCCGGCTCGGGCACCGTGTCATTGCCCGCCTTGCCGAGCAGCAGATGACGCCGCTGGCGAAAGAGGCCGTCAAGGCGTTGCTCAGCGAGGGCGAGTCCCTGGCCGATGCCTCGCTCTGGGCCGACGAGCACCGCAGCGAGTTGCCCGAGACCGCACCATGGCATTACGTCGACGTTCCCCTCGACGAGTCGAGGTATGACTCGAAGTTCAGCGGCGACGTCGCGTCCAAGGGGTGCGTCGTCGACAAGATCCACGCGCTGCGAGCAGTCGTGAAGGATCAGTCTCAATCGATCGAAAAGCGTCGATTTGCGCTGCGGTTCCTGGTTCACTGCATCGAAGACCTTCACATGCCGATGCACGTGGGCGACAACCACGACCGCGGCGGCAACGACACCCACGTCGAGTTTTTCGACGATGAAACGAACATGCACCGCCTGTGGGACAGCGGCATGATCGAACGGATCAGCATCAGCGAAGACGATTGGCTCAGGCAGCTCACGGTGCTCGCATCACCGCAGGGACCTGACGACACGGCAACCGGCAGCGTTGAGGAATGGGCGACGGAATCGTTGCTCGCGGCGCGGGAAGCCTACATCGACCCGACGACCGGGCAGCGCGTCAAGCCGGGCGCGAAGCTCAGCCAAGCCTATCTCGACAAAAGCTCGCCGGTCGTACGCCGGCGGCTCTCCCAGGCGGGAACGAGGCTTGCGACGGTACTCAACGAGGTGTTTAGCGAGAACTGACGATCGTTCAGCAATCGATCGGCGGCTTTTCGGCTACGGGCGTCACGACCGGTGCAACCGCAGCGCCTCCAGCGTGCGGGCCATGTCGGCCGGCAACGGAGCCGTCAGTTTGAGTTCTTTGCCGGTTGCAGGATGACAAAACCGAAGGGCGTGGGCGTGCAGCGCCTGACGGTCGATGAGCACGCTTTCGCCCGCGTCCGCGGCCACCACAGTGCGCGCTTGAGGCGCGAGCACGTCGGCAACGGTGATCCGGTCGCGCCCCGAGTAGAGCTTGTCGGCCAGAATCGGATGGCCGATGTGCGTGAGATGGACCCGAATCTGGTGAGTCCTGCCCGTCTCGGGCTTGCAGCGCACCAGCGCGAACCCCTTGAAGCGCTCGACCACCTCGTAAAACGTGACCGCCTCCTTGCCGCCGTCGGCGGGAATCCGAATCGCCATTTTTTCGCGGCTTGTGGGATGAAAGCCGATCGGCTGCTCGATGTAGTCGCTGTGGCGTTCAGGGACCCCGGAGACCAGCGCCAGGTACTCTTTGTGAACCTCGCGGCGCTCGAACTGCTCGGCCAACCGGCGATGGGTTCGGTCATCCTTCACCACGACCAAGAGGCCCGTCGTATCGCGGTCGAGCCGGTGCACGATCCCCGGGCCGATTGTCGCCGGCCAGCGTCGAGAGCGAGTCGAAATGAAACTGGAGTGCGTTGACGAGCGTGCCGCGCCAGTTGCCGCGGGCGGGGTGCGTGACCATGCCCGGCGGCTTGTTCACCACGGTCAGCACGTCGTCTTCGTAGATCGACCTCGAGCGGAATGTCTTCGGGCTCGGGAGTGGTGTCGGGCAGCTCAGGAAGCCTGATCGAAACGACGTCGCCGGGCCGGACTCGATAAGACGCCTTGACGACTCGACCGTTAACCAGCACGGCTTCGGCATCGATGATCTTCTGGATCACGTGCCGCGAATAGTCCGCGAAGCGGCTGGCGAGGTAGGCGTCGATGCGGCGGTTATCTGTTCGGGCCTTGACCGCAAATTCCAGCGGGGTTTCCGAGAGCGGAGGCGGCCAGACGGATTCGCTCTCCACCTCGGCCGCCACGGTTTCTTCCAGTGAGTCACCGCGCTGGCCGTCGCTCATTTTGGAGGCTTGGGCGTTAGCTTGGGAGTTTCCGCCGGCGGCATGCGGCGCAGCCGGCTTTGCGGGCTTCGATGCCGGCGAGTCGGCGAACACGTTGTCTGGGAGGCTAGCGGCGCCCGAAGCTCCCTTTGCGACGGCTCCGTCCGGCGCCAGCTCAAGCGGCATGGTCGCCATCGGCGGCAGAGACACGCTCGAGCCCGCGCCGGCATTGGACCCGGGCTTCGTCAGGTCAGATAACGGAGGCAAGACCGATTCCGGGTTGATTGGAGGCAGTGTGAACTTGGTCGACGTGTACGAATAAAGGTCTTTGTAGAATGCGGCGGCCTCGGGTTTGCGCAGTGCCGCGGCGAGTTGCGTGGCCTGCTCGGCTTCGCGTGTACCCGGCCACGTTGTCGCGACCAGGTCGTATTGTTCGATCGCCTTGGCCAGATCGTTGCGCGCCTCGAGAGTTCGCGCCTTGCCCAGAACGGCGATTCTCGCCTCGAAAGAGTCCTTGTCGGCCGAGTTCGCGACTTGTTCGTAGAGCTCGCGTGCTTTCTTGAGCCGCTGCTCGGCGACGTCGCGGTTGTCCGGCAAATCTCTGACACCCTCGTTGTAGTAGTCGCTGGCGGCCTGCAAAAGCGCCCAAACTGCCGCCGGCGATTTCGGGTTTTCCTTGGCGATGGCGACGCGGTCTTCGGGCGTCTTGGCCAGGAGCAGCTTCGACCATTCCTTCGTTGAGCCGGAACGCAGCATGCTGGTCGAGTTCAAGAAGATCACAAGCCCCGCGAACAGTACGACGGCCAGAATCCAGAACGAGTATTTCCCGGGACTCTGAGCCACGTGCCGCGTGAACCGCGCCAGCGCCGTCATCTTCTCTTCCGGGTCGTGAATGACGGTCGGCACCTCGTGATCAAACTGATGACGCACTGGAACGGTCGGCAAAGATGCCGCACGAGCGCGCCGTGACTGCTTCTTCATCCTGATTTCCTCACGCCGGAGTATCGGCTCTGATCGAACCATCGCCGATGGACAGGTCAGCACAACCCTTCAAGAATCTTATGCTTCCGCTCGCAAAACGGTCAAGCGAGGGAACAAAATCAAGTATAGAGCATATTGCACGGTACAACCGCCCCAACGGCCTATTGTCTATCGCCCACCAGACCGAACAAGACTCGCTCGGCGGTGCGGAACAGCAGCCACTCGCGATCGTCGCGGGTCAGAAAGTCGAGATGGTCGCGGATCAAGGCGACGCTGTCGACGTAACGGTGCTTGACCACCTGAAACGGGCAGTCGCTTTCCCACATGCACCGGCGTGCGCCGAACGCCTGGACGACTCGCTTGATCAAGCGGCGCCAGGTCGAGATAAGGCGGCGTTTTCTTCCCGAGCGCGTAGAATGCACCGACTTTGACGTAGACCTTCTGGTGCTTGGCAAGGGCACAGAGTGCATCGACGTCGGCGTCGCGGATCGCTCCGTCGGGGCCGGCGCCGATGCGTCCCAGGTGGTCGATGATGACGGCGGTTCGGGGAAACCGGCGGCACATGCGATCGACTTCGGGAAAGCCGTCGGGGTCGATCAAGCACGAGAGGGCCTGGCCCGTCTGGGCGGCGGTGGCGAACATCGCCGCGTAGCCGGCCGGCTCGAGCCAGCGCGCCGGCGGCTGCTTGCCGTAGCGGCTGAATGCGAAAGGCGTGCACTCCGCGCGGCGCAAGCTCGCGCATCGCGCGGCCCGGGTCGTCGCCAAGGGGTCGACGATCGCCGTGCCGACGAACCGCTCGGGATAGAGCTTGATCATGTCGAGCATGTACCGGTTGTCGAACTCGTAGTAGCTCATCTGGATCAGGTTGACTCGGCCCGACGCCCGCCGGCCGGCAAGTGCCAGCAGCTCTTCGCGCCGTGAACGATCGCGGCTGCATGTCGGCCGAGTTTGAAGCCGGCGGCCAGCGGGTAATGAGCCACGTCGGGCGTCCAGATGTGCGAGTGAGCGTCGATGTAGGGTTCCATCGCCGTGACGGTACGGAATGCGCGGGATCGTCATGTCTGTTAGTGGCACGCGCCGATGGTGCCATGTGTTCGCAAGACGGTCAACGGGCTTGTCCTTCTTGGGCTAGTACTCGTCGCTGTTCACTTGCTCGCCGCCGGCGGGCGTACTCAGGGCCTTGAGCACGCTCGGATCGATGCTATTCTTCAGGAACCTGACCGAGCCGTCGACCATCAGGAACGAGGCCCCTCCCGACGATTGGACCGCCGAACCCATTGGGAGCTCGGTTGATCCCCAGAGCTGGGTCTCGGCAGTTGGTCGGGTCGCCCCACGGCTTGAATCCGCCGGCGACCTCGCCGGCCATAATGGTAGACGCTCCACCATCCGGCACGTCCTTGAGGGTCCGCGCGGCGTCTCCGCCCAGAATGGCCGCATTGCCGGCGTAGTGGCTTAGCGCGTACCCGGCCTGGTCCTTCGAATACTCGATGCCGGGGTTGAGGTACGCGGGGACCTTGGTCTGATAGGCCGAGGCGTTGCGGACGTCCGTCCAGGGAAACCGGAAATCGATCCGGCGGTGAAGGTCGTTCTGTTCGACAAACGGCAGAATCGCCGCTTGCCAGCCGTGCAGCGGCCGACCGATCGAGTCAAACGTCCCCGCGGGAGGAAATGACCCGTGCTCTCCGCTGTACTGGCGCAGACCAAGCCCGATCTGCTTGAGATTGTTGATGGATTGAGCGCACCTCGCGGCCGACCACGCTCCCTCACTTGCGGTCAGCGGCCGCGTTGAGATCAGCCAGCCGACTTGATGCGCAATGCCGGTCGTGGCCATTCCCGCAACGAACATCAACAGCAACACGCCCAAGAGCGATCCGGTCCACCGCCATCGCCAGCGCGGTGAGCTGATGGCGATCTCGTCGCGCTGCTTGGCGGTGCGCATCTGTTCGTGAATCCAGCTAAAGAACGCCTGCACGCCAACCGCGAGCAAGATCAGACAGACCGCGGCCGTGGCGACACCCGACGCGTTCACGGTGACCTGCGGCACAACCCGGTAAAGGTACACGATCCAGCCAAAGAACAGATAAGCCAAGAGCTCCAGCGGCAGCACGAACCCCATGCAGCCGAGGATGAGCAGAAGGGCCGTCGCGAGCAAAAGAGAGACCATTTTACGACGCATCAGGGCTGCCTCTTCGCGGATCCTTCGGCTAGCATCTCTTCCGACAATTTCACGATCTCGCCGTTGCAGAGAAGCACGAGCCGTTCCTTGCCGAAGATTCCAGGTTCATAAGCGAGGGCCTTTGCGCCCTGGCCCGGAGCCAGTCCTGGATTGTAGATGTACTTCATGCCCGACCCGCCCGGCACGCGCCAGAACTCGCCGGGGATTCCGGGCGACGCATTGTCTGTCGGCAGCTTGCCGCCATGATCGTGGGCGTAGGTCCAAAGCGCCGCGCCGAACCTGTCTAAAGAGTGCCGGCGACCGATCTCATCCGACGCCGCCATCGATTTCGCCGCCGGCTCATCCTCGGCGAGCTTGTATGTCAACCCTTGCTTGTGCCACGCGCCCGGCGTCATGAGTTCGCGCGCGCGCCGAAATCATCGACAGCACCAGCAAGAAGAGCAGCCCCCAGAGCGCGACCAGGCCGATCGCCCTCTTGTAACTGAGGTGCGGCAGTCGCGGGAAGTCGACTCGGGCCGCATTCCAGATCCTCTGGACCAGCCACGAACACACGAGAAAGCAAAACAAGAAGAACGAGATCGCCTCGAGCCGCAACGCGGCGATGTCGGAGAAGGTCACACTCGGCATGCCCGCGTGCGCGACGCTCGGCTGGACGAGGGCCACGGTGGCAATCGCGAGAGCTCGGCCGCAATGTTTCATCGGTCGATCGCTTCGATGGGTGATCGTGCACGTCGCCGGCCGCCGGCATGATGTGGGCTTGCCCCGGCAGCCTCCTGACAATTGTCAAAAGAATCGGACCGGCAATCAAGGCCAGGTTGTCGACGGGCGAGCTCACGCCAGGATTTCGGCCAGGACATTGCCGTTTGGCACCAGCGGCATCGGCCGCCCCTGCTGATCGGTGAGGGTCGTGGCCGGGTCGATGCCCAGCAGGTGATAGATCGTGGCCAGGATGTCCTTGGGCGACACCTCGTCGCTCGAGCGGGGTCGCTGGCGATCTTGTCGGACCGGCCCAGCACGAACCCGCGCTTGACGCCGCCGCCGGCCATGACGACCGAGTAGCACCGCGACCAGTGATCGCGGCCGCCCCCCTGCACCGACGCCAGCTTGGGCGTGCGGCCGTGCTCGCTCAAGAGCACGACCAGCGTCTCGTCGAGCAGCCCGCGGCGATCGAGGTCGAGCAAGCAGGCCCGAAAGCGTCTCGATCGAGGCCCGGCAAGAGCTCGTCCTTCATCCGCGGGAAGTGGTCCCAGTGCGTGTCCCAGCCGGTGCCGGCCAGGCCAAACTCGTCCCAGAAGACGGTGATGAACCGTCCGCCGGCCTCGACCAGCCGCCGCGCCGGCAGCGCCGCCTGGCCGAAGAGGGTCATGCCGTAGAGCTGCGCGGGTTTCGCCAGGCTCTCGGCCTCGAGGTCGAACGCCTGGCGCAGCTTCTCCGAGCCGAGCAGGTCGTAGGCCATCGCCCGATGGCGGTCGATGCCCGAGCGCGCCGATCGCGGCGTCGAGACTCGCGCCGGCATTGCTCGATCTGCTCGCAGCAAGCTGCGCCGGCAGTCGAGCCGGTCGAGCGTGATCTCGCGGCCGAGCTGGCTCACTCCGCTCAGTTGAAACCGGCTCTCGGGCGTGATCCCGCGATACGGCTCCAGGTCTTCCCACGTCTGGTCAGTCAGCGTCTTGCGCGCCTTCTTGGTGCCCTCGCCGACGAACTCGGTGCAGATCGGGTCGTACGCCTGACCCAGGAAACCGCCATAGGGGCCGGCGCGGGCCACCTCGCCCACGCGCCGACTGCTGAAGGCCCAGGGCAGCACCAGGTTGCGCGGCACCGCCGATGACTGGCCCGCCGGGGCACTGTGCCGCCGCCCGTCGACGTAGTCGACCACCGAGCCGATGAACGGCCAGTGGTTGGGGTCGCGCGGGTTGAGCTCCATCGGAATCTCGATCCGCGGGATCCCGCGTCGTCGCGAAGGCCACGCCGTGGATCGGATACGGATGCGACACCGATGCGGATCAGCGTGACCTTGTCCATCACCTGCGCCAGCCGCGGCAGCCGCTCGCAGACGTTCAGGCCCGGCACGCTCGAGGCGAATGCAGCCGAGCTCGCCGCGGATCTCGACGGGCGCGTCGGGCTTGGGGTCAAATGTCTCGAGCTGGCTCGGCGAGCCATACATGAAGAGCAGGATGCACGACTTGGCCTGGCCGAACCCCGGTAGATCTCCCCCCGAACCACCTTTCATGCCGGCCCGCACCGGCTTCTCCGCCGGCCCCGTCGACGCTGCCAGGCCCGGCAGCGCGAGCGCAGCTCAGGCGCAACAGATCGCGCCGCGTTAGCCCATCGCAAAGCCGTTTCGGCCCACCCAAGATGCGCAGCATCAACGCCCTCGCGCAAGCCACCCGTCGTTAGAAGACCCGCTGCCAAGAGTTTAATGGCTATTGGAGAGTTATTCAACAATAGTTCATTTTCCGCGTTGACCGTGCTCGTCGCGGCGGCCGCCGGAGCGCGGGCGCGGCGTCAAGCGCTTGACCGATGCCAGGCGCACGAGTTCGACGGTTCCATCAGGCCGGGCGATGCCGAACTCGCGGTCGCGGTCGGTGGCGTAGATCAGCTCGGGATGGCTGACAGAAACCGTGCGCCCGTTCGAGAGCTCGATCTCGAACGATCGAAACGGTCGCGCGCGGCACAGCTCTCGGAAGGCGTCGTCGATCATGGGGACGCGTCTTTCCACGACTCGAGGAACGCCTCAGCGCACGATCGCCTCGAACGACACGTGGCCGATCGCGCCGGGAGCGAGCACGCCGGGGAGCTGCCACGCGCAGCTCGGTCGAGCCGACCGAGTTCATCGCCGTACTGAAAGGCGGTCCCCTCCGGCCCGCGGGACGTGCCCTTGACGTATTCGAGCCGGGGCAACAGGCTGTCGACGATCGAGACCGCGCGGATCGGCGTGTTGCCCATGTTCCGGTAGATGATCACGTAGGTCAGCGTATCGCCGGGCTCGGCCTCGGTGGCACTCACGCGCTTGATGACCGCCAGCCCGGGGCGATCGGGCGGAGGTTCGACTCCGGTCATCGACGTGCGGGCCCCACACCTTGACGGCCTGGCTGGCGCCCTCGACGATGCCGGTCACGACCGGCCCCTCGGCCGACTTGATGCCGTCCAGGCGGACCTTCAGCTTGACCTGCTCCGGCTTTCTGGCGGGTTCGCGCGACCTCGGCGGTTTGGCTCTGATGGTTCTGGCCGCCAAGAGCGGGCTGCTGTAGGCGCTCGCCCCGCGGTTGTTCGAGCCTTCCGTCACGAGCAGCCGGCCCTTGAGGCCCGCGGCGCGCCCAGGGTGCGGGCGAGCTCGGGCGACTGGTTTTGAACCAGACCTTTCCATTCGGTGAGGATCTGCGGCCTGGGCAAACTTCGTGAGCGATTTGTCGGTCTTGGTGATCTGGATGTCGACGTTTTCGTTGGTGCCGGTGGCTCACACGTACCTCGGCAAATCGCGGCGCGTAGACGCAGACGACGTTGGTAGGCAGGATCCGTGTCTCGCGACCGGTCTTCAGCGCCGATGTCGAACTGGACCACCGCGTCGCGGGGGTCGATACCGCGACGCGATGCCGTTCGACGCCGGGCGCAGCCGGCGTGGCCGCGGTCACCGCCGTCGCAGAGATATTCGTCGCGGGGCAGCGACGGCCGGGCGGGCCGCGGCGCCGCGGTGCACACCGGCCCGCACGGGAGTCGGGCAAGCGCGCGCCTCCATCGCACACGAACGGGCAGCGCACCGCCGCCCACGCTCGCCGCGTACTCGAGCCCGGAGTCGCCAACCAAGCCCGAGCTGGATCTCCTCAGGCGTCGGCCGCCGGCCCCCCATCCGCACAATCGCCACCGGACGCCCCAGCGCCGAGGCGACCTCGCAGCGGCGGCTCGGTCGGGTTCAGCGTCAGCACCGGCACCTGGTCCTTGGGCAGCTTGAACGGGATCGCCTGATCGGGGTCCTCGAGGTAGATCACCTTCGTCACCAACCGTCCGCGGTCGACCGCGTCGTCGAGATCGTCCTGGTTGAAACACCACCCGGATCGGGTACTTGCCAGGGTCGATGTCAGCGGGGCGATGCAGGTGGCCGACGACCTCGATCACCGGAAACAGCTCGGCGCCGGGCCGCTCGGGGATGCCGCGTCACGTGCAGCCGGTATCCGACGCCGCGCTACGAGCCCGACGGTGATGATGCCGCCGCCGTCGCCCTTCGGCACGGGCACCGGGTCGGGCGCCAACACCTCGACAGTTAACCCCGGCGGTCCCTGAAACCGCACGACCTGCACGGTCGGGTTCGAGCCCGGCGGCTCCGCGCCGTCAAGAGCGACGGCCGCGGCATTGGCCGCGGCCGGAACACCAGGACCGATCACCGCGGCACCCGCGCCCTCCGCCGGCACACGCTGCCGGCGGATTGGCTGGTGCCTCTTGACCTCGGGCGGTCGGTCCTGCGAGCCATACCGCGGCCGCCAGGAATAACCCGGCCGCACGCAGACTCGGCGAACCACCCGAGGCCGTCCCTTCCTTGGTGGCTCATCGTCTGGCTTCCTGATCTGGGCGTTGATGTTCGGACCGACCGACGGAACCGGAGAACCCCGGCGAAACGTGATTCGCACGCTTCGCTGGGTGTCAGGGGCACCAATGCTCCGCCTGGACCCGGCGTCATCGGCGCGCGCCGCGGCGCTCCTGTCACGGCACCAGGCCGGGATCTCGGGCGTCGTGAGCGGCGCTGGCGGCGGCGGAGTCGTCGGCGCGGGCAAGCTGGGGGTCGTCGTGCCCGGCACGGGCGCGACGGGAGTCGTCCTGGCAGCGGGGGCATTCGGATCGAGAATCACCGTCCCCGCCGGGGCCGGCCGCCGACTCCCGGCGCGAGCGGGCCCGGGGCGACCGTCTGTCACCGGCGCCCCGATGACCGGTGCACCCGCGACCGCGCCGACGCCAACGCCACCCAGTCCGGGAGTCTCGAGGTCGATCGCACCCAGGCGAACGATCAAGAGAATCGTGCCGCGCTTGTCGGCCTCGAGAATCGGGTCGACGCCCGGCTCGAGCCGCGTCGAAACCAGGGTCTCCACACCCGAGACCGCCAGCTCCTGATACTTCGGGTCCGGCAGATAGATCACCTTGGTCACGAAATTTCCGCCGTCGATCACCTGGTCGAAATCCTCGCTGAGTGAACTGCACCGGGATCGCGTTGTGAGCCAGATAGGCATCGGTCGCCGGGGTCGTCGGCGCGACCTCGATCGTCGGATACAAGCGAGATGCCGCCGCGGCCCGGAATGTTGGTGATCTTCAGGCGGTAGATGAAACCCTGGTTGAAGTTATAGCGGGCCGGCACGATCAGTTGGGCGGGCAGGTAGGTGCGTTCGCCGTTGGGCCCGGCGCCGTTCTGCCAGCCGATCTGCATGCCGTTGGGGTCGAGGAAGTAGATCTGACTCTTGGTGACCGTGAACCGTCGCCCGTTCTGGCGCGCCGTGCCGCCGCCGGCCAGCGACGCAGCGTTGTAGGGGGGCGTGCCGGTCGCATCGGTCGCCGTCACCACGTGTGAGCGCAGCCAATGCTTTTGCGCCGACGCTTGCGTCGTCGTATCCAAATCCGTCGCCGGCGGTCGCTGCCGCCAGCAGCAGCACTCCGATCGCTTGCATATAATCCTCCAACACCCACGGTCGAAGCCGGCCGCCCGCTGCATCGGGTGCGCCTCGATCCGCCGATCAGGGAGTATGTTCGCGTCCTGCTTGGTTCACCGCGACCGAAAAAGTGGGCCGCGTTTCTCGCACAATTGCCGGCGCTGGCGGGCGGTTCTCGTGGATTCCGGACCGTCTGCCGGACTTGCGTCTCCTGACGCCTAGCGATTATGATCGGGCGTTGCTTGCCAAACCCTTAAAGAATTGCCCTACTTCCCTACCATGCTTCATAACCGTAAAACTTGCCGTCGTGCCCGGCGATCTGGTTCGTGCTGGCGGTATCGGTGCAGTTGCTGCCTTTTCGCGGGCCGCGGCGTCGGGCTCAGGCCGCCGACAGCTTCCCGACCGATACCCGCCGCCACGAAGCAAGGCCCGGCCCAGCCCCAGCCGGCGACCACGGCACCCGCCGCAGTGCGGCCGCGCCGGCCGAGGCTCCCCAGGAACCGCCCACCGAAGCCGAGCTCTTGATCGACTCCGCGGCCAAGGCGATCGCCAAGCTCGCAGTCGGTCGCCGCCGATCTGGTCCAGTCGGTCCAGATGCTCAATCTCAATTTCTCGATCAAGGGGCGCTACATGAAGGCGCCCGAATATGCACGTCTACCTGCGGCTCACGGTCTCCGGCCTCCCCGACTCGACCGGTACGACCCTCCAGGTCTGCGATGGTGAGACGCTCTGGGACTACCAGCAGGTTCTCAACAACCAATCGTACCGCAGGCTCACCATCAAGCCGATCCTCGAGCGATTGAACTCGCCCGATCTCGATCCCAGGAGCAAGAATCACGTCCACCATCGCAGATGGGTCTGGCCGGCCCGGAGATCCTCCTGATCAACCTGCGCAAAACACTCAAGTTCGACCAGAAGCCCGAGGAGGGCGTGCTTGACGGTACGAAGGTTTGGATCTTGCACGGCACCTGGCGCACTCGCCAGGGATTGGTCGGGCCCGACTCACGACCGGCTAACCCGATGGGCGCCCTGCCCCCTTACATTCCGATGGACGCGACGCTTTACCTGGGCAAGGACGACCACTGGCCCTACAAGCTCGTCCTCGTCGGTCACAAGCCGACGACGCTGCTCGATATCGCGCCGCGTGGGCCCCGACGGCAAGCTCATCGGCTCCAAGAGCTCGATGGAGAAAGGTCGTTCCCACGCCGCATCGAGCTCGTTTACTCCAACGTCAAGCTCAACGCCGACGATCAAGCTCGACGAGTTTGCCTTCCAGGCGCCCGTCGCTGCAGCCGGTCGATGACAGCACCGAGAGCTACATCAAGGTGCTCGACCAGGCGATTCAGAACGAAATCCAGCGCAAGAAGAACGAGGCCGCCAAGAAGGAAGGGCCGGTCATCGATCAGCCGATCGAAGTTCCTGCCCCGCCGAATCGCAGCAAGCCGCCCCAGTAACCCGGCCTTCCCCGGCTGCTATAATGCGACTAGCTCGTACAGCTCGACCGGCTTGGATTTGCCATTGCTGAGTGCCGACACCGGCTTGACGATCGATCAACTGCCAATCGGAGCCCGACGGGCACCGAGGGAGTCCATGAACCAGGCGGTGCCGCCAAACCCAGCAAGGTCGAAGCGATCAAGCTGGCCAGCCAGTACTTGAAGCTCCCGGTCGCCGACGAGCTCGGCCAAGCGCACGTCGCACTTCACCGAAGACGCCGCCTCGATCCTCAAATTCCACGGCTCGTACCAGCAAGATGATCGCGACCTGCGCTCGCGCCTCAAGAAAGGAAGGCAAGGAAAAGGCCTTTCAGTTCATGGTCCGGGTGCAGGATCGTGGGCGGCAGGCTCACGGCCGGCGCAGTATCTCGCCGTGCGACCACCTGGCGCAAACGATCGGCAACGGCACCCTGCGCATCACCACGCGCCAGGAATTTCAGCTCCACGGGGTCTTGAAGCACGATCTGACGACCACGATTCGGCAGATCAACGAAGTCGCTGCTGTCGACGCTGGCCGCCTGCGGCGACGTCGAGCGCAACGTGCTCTGCTGCCCCGCCCCGGTCTACGGTGCGCTGCACGAGGATCTCCAGGCCGATGCGCCGCGCCTGGGCAGCCCATTGCGCCCCGCGGTCGTCGTGCGTACTGGGAAATCTGGCTCGACGGCGAAAAGATCGAAACCCTGCCGCCGGCCGGGCCGCGCTCGTGCCCACCGCCCGGCGACGATCCGGTCGAGCCGCTCTACGGCAAGGCGTACCTGCCGCGCAAGTTCAAGACGGCATTTGCTCTTCCCGACGACAACTGCACCGACATCCATGC
Source organism: uncultured Isosphaeraceae bacterium (assembly GCA_963830625.1). Classification (GTDB taxonomy): domain Bacteria; phylum Planctomycetota; class Planctomycetia; order Isosphaerales; family Isosphaeraceae; genus CAWHMZ01. The sequence continues at coordinate 240,290 of CAWHMZ010000029.1, forward strand.
CAACGACCTCGGCTTTCTCGCCGTGGTCGATCAGGACGCAATCGCCGGTTACAACGTGCTGGTCGGCGGCGGCCTGGGTACGACCCCGAGTGCCCAGAAGACGTTTCCGTTCCTGGCCGTGCCGCTCTGTTACGTCGGCCGCGACCAGGTCCTGGAAATCGGCGAGGCCGTGCTCAAGGTCTTCCGCGATTTCGGCAACCGCTCCGACCGCAAGCGCGCCCGGCTCAAGTACATCATTCACGACTGGGGGTCTGCCGGCTTTCGCGCCAAGATCGAAGAATACCTCGGCCGCCGGCTCGATGAACCCAGGCCGCTGTTGCGGTCTCGGGCGTCGACGATCACCTCGGCTGGCACGAGCAGGGCGACGGCAAGCTGTTCCTCGGCATCCCGGTCGAAAACGGCCGGATCAAGGACGACGGCGAATATCCGCCTGGCCACCGGCCTGCGCGCCTTCTTCGAGAAATACCAGACGCCCGCGCGGCTGACCTGCCAGCAGTCGATCTTGCTGTGCGACATCGAGCCCGCCGGCGCGGCGAGATCGAGCACTGGCTCGAAGAGTACGGCATTGCCACGGTCGAGCAGATTTCGACCGTCCGCCGCTGGTCGATGGCTTGCCCCGCCCTGCCCACCTGCGGTCTGGCGGTTACCGAGGCCGAGCGTGCCTTTCCCGTCGCTTGCTCGATCAGCTCGAAGCCGAGCTCGCGCGGCTCGGGCTCGACCATGAACCATTCACCGTACGGATGACCGGCTGCCCCAACGGCTGCGCGCGGCCGTACAACGCCGACATCGGCTTGGTCGGGCGATCGGCCCACATCATCAGCGACGGCACGCCCGGCCCCGGCACGTACACGATCTTCTTGGGGGGCCGCACCGTCGGCGACCGGCTCAACGTCGAGTTCAAGGACTACGTCCCCTACGATCAAGTCGTCGCCGGAGCTCGTGGCCGTCTTCGCCCGATTCAAGGCCGACACGGCTGCCGGACGAATCGTTCGGCGATTTCTGCGACCGAATTGGAGTGGCAGAGCTCGCCCGCGCAGAATCGGCCGAGCTCGACGCGACACGCTAGCCGGCTGGCCGTGCCAGCGGGAAGCATGCTCATGGAAATCGCCACGACGTTCAAAGACAGCTGAGACCGCGGCGCGACGCGCGGCCAAGCGCGCCTATTGCCCGTACAGCCATTTCCGCGTCGGCGCGGCCGTGCTCACCGACCGCGGCGAGATCTACACCGGCTGCAACGTCGAAAACGCGTCGTATGGCCTGACCATTTGCGCCGAGCGCAATGCAATCTTTCAGGCAGTGTCGCGCAGCCAAGGCGCCGCTCGTGATCCGAATGGTCGTGGTTTACACGCCGACCCCGGAGCCGACGGCCCCTTGCGGCGCATGCCGGCAGGTCATCAACGAATTCGGGCCCGACGCAAACATCCTTTGCATTTGCGACGGACCCGAGCTTGTCGACCAGCCTCTTTCACAACTCCTCCCCTGCGCGTTCGGACCGCACAACCTCAAGCGCTGACCGGCCGGGTGCGGTGGGGAGCTGCTCGACCGCGTTTGAGGACCCGAAGCGGCAGCGTGCCGCAGGGCGCCGGCGGTGCTACGTGATCTGCAATCGGTGACCGGGACAGTAGGGCAAGAGAGATTCGCCCTGACAGTCGAAGAAGCCTTCCTGGTACACCTGAATCAGCCCCTCGCTGGTGCCGGCGATGATTCCACACAATTGCTCGCACATCGCCGCCAGCGTGGCCGGGTCGATCTCGGCGCCGGAGCACGGCACCAGATGAATGATCTGCTGCGCACGGCAGATCTGCGAAAGCACGAGGTCGCCGTTCCGCTCGTTGAGCACGTCGCTCAAGCAATCCTCGGCCTGCTCGAGCTCGCCGAGGAATCCGTCATCACCGGCTAGTTTTCGCTGGACCAGGATCGCGGGGCTCGCGGACCCTGAAAGACGGAACTGGCCGCTCCGCCAGTGCTGGTCGTCGGGCTCGAATTCGTGCACCAAGCCTTCAATTCGCGGGTGAAGGCAACCGGACATGGCCGACGGCGACGGAGCATCGCCGAGAGCTCCATAAACTGAATACCAGAACCTCAGGTCCATGCAGGTAACCCCACGGCTGCCAAGCTTTAAAGCCGACCAGACCGATCGGCCGCGCTCACTGATGATACCACGACAGGCGAGCCGCCTGCACGGCATGTCACGGGCGAAAAGCCCAAGCAGACATCCACGGAAGCGAAAGCAGGGAGCGGAAGAGACTTTCCGCCATATTTTGTGCCAGGCCCGTTTCAGCCCATCCTAGAACGCTCAGACACCCCGAATTTCGTGCCAGGCCATTTCTTCTGATTCCGAGCGTCGGCACACGCTGTCGCGGCCCGCGCTGTTTCGCCTTTGCGCATCTTTCACAAGTCGTTAGACTTTCGCCGATATCCGCCAGAATGATGGTCGTGCGCCCATGCTGCGAAAGAGTGTGCCGCCGCCGGCTTTGCGCCGATGCGACGGTACGAACGACGCGGACAGGGAGGGAACCCCGATGCGACGGATCGCTGTGCTTAACCAAAAGGGCGGCGTCGGCAAGACGACGACGGCCGTCAACCTGGCGGCCGGGCTGGCGCTCGCGGGACACCGCACGCTGGTACTCGACCTCGATCCCCAGGCTCACGCCAGCCTGCACCTGGGATTATTGCCCGGCCGCTCCGGGCCCACTCTGTATGAAGTCTTGACAGAGGGCCTCCCGCTGGCGCAGCGTCCGCCGGCAGGTCGGCGAAAACCTCTGGATCTGCGGCAGCCACATCGACCTGGCGGGGGCCGAGCTCGAGCTCCTGGGCACCGTCGGCCGCGAAGTGATCTTGCGCGACCAGCTCGCAAACGATTCGGAATCATTTGAGTTTGTCTTGATGGATTGCCCACCGTCGCTTTCGGTGCTCACGCTCAACGCGCTCTGCGCGGCCACCGAGGTCTTGATCCCCCTTCAGGCTCACTTCCTGGCGCTTCATGGCCTCTCGAAGCTGCTGGAGACGGTTCACCTGGTCTCCAAGCGCGTCAACCGCGACGTCAAGGTCGGCGGGATCGTGCTGTGCCTGTACGACGCCGGCACGCGGCATGGCGGCGAAGTCATCGAGGACCTCGAAAAGTTCTTTGAAGGCCGGCGCAACGCCGGGTCGCCCTGGGCCGACGCTCAGGTCTACAAAACGCGCATCCGCCGCAATATCCGCCTCGCCGAATGCCCGAGCTTCGGCCAATCGATCTTTCAGTACGCACCGACCAGCCGTGGCGCTGAAGATTATGCCTCGCTGGCCGCCGAGATCCGCGGCCTGGCCCCCGCCGCCACCTGGCTGAGCCCCGACGACGCGCCCAAGGGTAGCGACCCCACATCGACCGACACCGCCTCGGCGGCCTGATGGGTGACGACCGTATTATCTCTGCGGAGCCCCGTCGATAAAATAAGGACAGCGGTCCGCTGTAAGTCGTGGCTGTTAACCGCGCAAGAAAGCACGCGGGAGGTCGCCATGCCCACCTTGACGCGATTAGATAAAAGACGAGTAACCTTCAAAACCATCACCGAGGAGCAACCCGCTAGTGAGTTGGTGACGATTCCGTTCCTCTTGATCGGGCTCTACGGTTTCGCAAGCACCCCGAGCAATCTCCTCAAGGTCCTCTTGTTCATTCCTTTTATTGGATTTGCTCTGTTCTTGAACGCGGTTGTGCTCGGTGCTCGGTTGAGAAGCGAGCGGCTGGTCATCGATCTGCGCCGACGGACGTACCACGGACGGCGCGGGCCATTTTTTTGGTCGGAAAGACTGCGCGGGTCGCTCGATGACTTTGACCACATGCGGCTGGTAGATGCGCGCTCCGAGCAGAACACCGAAGGAGCGGTGTGGGCGCTCGAATTCGTTTGGCGGAAGGGGCGCACCAGCCGTTTCGCGTGACTTACTGGCGGCGGCCGCAATCGTTCCGGCTCGAGCCCAGGCGCTGGGGCGACCTTGACCTGCCGACGCTCTTGCGCACGGTGCGTGTGATCTGCCTGGACACCGGGTTGCCCGTGGAGTTTCCCAAAGGATTTGTCGACAGCTTGGGTATGATCGACCTCGATCTCGATTTAGCCCGTGCCGGCTGATCGGCACGACAGCCAGAAGCGGCGCCCGGAGCAGGGAATTGAATCATTCCAATCACGATGGAGAGCCCCCGCGCATGATTCCCGAAGTCACCGAGAAGATCCTCCACGCCAAGGCCGACAAGGGCCTGACGTTCGACGACCTGGCGCGGGCCGCCGGATGTAGCCCGGTCTTTATCGCGGCCGTGTGTTACCGCCAGGCCAGCGCCACCCGCGAGCAAGCCGAAAAACTGCTCGACGCCTTGGGCTTGGGAGCGCACTGGGTGCCCCATTTGACCGGCTTCCCCACCAAGGGAGGCCTGATGCCGACTGTCCCGGTGGACCCGTTCCTTTACCGCTTCTACGAGATCATGCAGGTCTACGGCCTGCCGCTCAAGGACGTCGTCCAGGAGATGTTCGGCGACGGGATCATGAGCGCGATCGACTTTACCGTCGACGTCGCCAAGGAGCCCGACCCCAAGGGGGACCGCGTCAAGATCACCATGTCGGGCAAGTTCCTGCCGTACAAGAAGTGGTGAAGGACAAACGCGGGTACTCGCCGGGCGCACGAATTCAATTGGCAATCTCGGCACAATGGCTCCGGAGGCGACACCGTGAACGTGCCCGTGGTGCGGCTGGTGCCCCTGGCGGTTGCGCTTTTGACCGGCGCCATGGTCTTGCCCGCCGCTTGCGCGTCTGATCCACCAGACAAGAAGTTAACAGTCGTCGTCTTCGGCGGGCACCCCGATGACCCCGAATCGGGAGCGGGTGGGCTCGTGGCCGCGCTCGCGCGCCAGGGCCACGAGGTCATCCTTGCTTATGGCACGGCGTTCCGGGGCGACCGAAAGTTCTTCGGGCGACCCGAGGCCGACGTCCGCCGCGCGGAAGCGTCCGCCGCCTGTAAAGTCCTGGGCGCCACCCCGAAGTTTTTTCCCTACGCGCACGAGAAATTGGCTGCCAATGAACAGACCGTGAAGGCGGTGTCCGGCTGGCTTGACGAAGTGAAGCCGGACATCGTGGTGACGCATTGGCCGCTGGATTCTCACCCCAACCACCACGCGGTCAGCTCGCTCGTCTGGCAATGCTACAAAAGAAAGGGGGGCTGGAACCTGTATTTCTTCGAGGTAATGACCGACCAGCAAACCATTGCCTTTGGACCGGAGCTCTACCTCGACATCGGGCCGTTCCGCGAGACCAAGCAACGGGCTCTCGACGAGCACAAGAGCCAGGACCCAGGGTCGATCTGGCAGACGCACGAGAAGATGCATCGCCGCCGCGGTGCTGAGTGCGGCGTGACATTCGCCGAGGCTTACTCGCTCGTCGACGCCAAGGAGGGCTGCCCGCTCTTGCCCGTCAAGTTTCTCAAGTTGAAACGGCCCGGCGGGGGCGATACGTCCCCGCCGGATCGCCGGAATTGAAGATCTCCTCAGCAGCCACCACCGCCGCCGCCGCCGTTGTCGCCCGGACCGTAGTTCTGGTAGATCGCCTGGCCTGTCACCAGGTCGAAGTACGGGAACGTGTCGGTGCTGGTGCTACCCTCGGCCGACAGCAAGGCCGACCAGTCGTTGTTGATGGTCGTGATGTCGGCGGAGGTGATGTTTGACGACGTGACGGCTGCCGCCAGGGCGTCGTACGCCGCCGTGAGGTCGGTCGTCTCCTGCGTCGTCGGCGAGCTCGTATAGAGCGCCTCAAATTCGCTGAGCAATGTCGAGTTGCCTACGAGCGTCGTGCCCGAAGCGTAGTCGGTCACCAAGCTGTTTTCAAACGACTTGAGGGCCGATTCACTGCTGGGTGAGAGCCCGTCGTTGTTGAGCTGCTGGAACGCCGAGGCGATTGCCGCCAGTTGGCTGACCGTTACTCCCGACGATGCCTCGATCGTAAGGATGTCGGAATGAAGCTGGTCCAGCGCGGCCGAAACCGTTGTGCTCGAGCTGCTGGAGCTCGAGCTCGAGCTGGATGAGTCGCCCGACGAGCTGCTCGAGCTGGAAGATGTTGATGTGGTCGAAGTCGCCGCTGTCGCGGTGCTCGTCGTTGTCGTGGCCGCGCTGTCGGTGGCATGCGCGTGGTGCGCGGCGTGGTGCAGGTGCGCAACTGCGTGGTGCGCGATGCTGATGTGCGCCGGCGTCACGCGCCCTTCAAGGCTTTCACACGAGAGGACCGCCTCGCGGGGCCGACGCCGTTTGCCGCGGCCCCGCCTGTGGTCCCTGGCGAATAGTGCCGCAACGAGCTTCCCTGGAAACGTCATCGTAAGGCTCCAAGATTCAAGAAGTGGGGTCATGCAGTGAAGAAGACGGCGCCCATCAAGTCAGCGGCGTGAGGCGTTCACGAAACGTTCGCGGTCAACCTCGAGTCACCTGACCCGTCAGGCCCGTCCATATATGTGTCACGCAATTGACCGAGCAGAGCGCGCGCCGGCACAAGCGGGGCCGTGTCGCTCACGGCGCACCGTCGATCAGACCGATCGGACGGATCAGACCGATCGGACGGATGAGACTGAAATCGCGCCAGAGCCGCTCAATTCACGGCTCGCGGCGCATGCGGTCGAGCAAGAGGGCGGCGTCTTGGTAGCCGCGGCGCGCAGCCTCGGAAGCGCTGGCTGGCGCAAGGGCGCGATCGCCCCGGGCAAGGTAGGCGAGCGCCAGGTTGTAATGGATCTGGCCCTTGTTCGCGCCTCCGGCGGCCAAGGCGAGCGCCCGCTCCAGGTCGGTGATCGCCTCGTCGTGCCGGCCCTTCTTGTACGCAAGAATCGCGCGGTTCAGCAAGGCCGGCGTCAGGCCAGGGTCGAGCACGATCGCGCGGCCGTAGTCGCGCGCGGCCTGGTCGAAATGCCCCAGGGCCTCGGCAGCCCGTGCTCGGTTGAAGTAGCACTCGGCCGAGCCGGGCGCCAGCGCGACGGCGACGTGGAATGCGGTCAGAGCGTCGTGAAACTGCCCCCAACGGTAGGCGCACAACCCCCGGTAAAAGTTTGGCCAGAAGTCCTGGGGGCGCTCATCGAGCACTTGCTCGAATTCCAGCGCGGCCTCGCGGAACCGGCCGGCACGAAGGTCGGCACGCCCCAGATCGTAGTGCGCCAGCGCAGACCGAGCCACGCCGCGATCGGCAGGGGCCGGCGCGCCGGTTAGTCTTTGCCGCTGGAGGTCGAGTCGCGCAGCTTTGCCCGCAAGCTGCCTCAGCCTCGTCGAGGATGACAAGCGCATCGCGCGAACCATCCAGAACGGCGCGCAGCTCCGACCACGCGATCGCCAGATCGAGCAAGTCGGCGCGGACGGATTGCTCGGAGTTGGCGTCGAGCCCGCCCGAATCTTGAGCGAGCAGAGCGCCGCGCTGGCTCCAGACGGCGCCGAACTTGTCGGCGAGAAGTTGCGCTTGCTCGGCAGCCGGCGGATCAACGCCGTAGCGGAAGCGCACCAGCTCGGCCAGCTCATGGAGCGCCGCCGCCTTCTGCCCGCGCCGGGCCAGGAGGAGCTGTTCGCGCAGCGAGCGCCTGAGATGCCCCGCGGCCGGAATGGTGTGGGCCCAATCGAGTCCCCGCGCCAGCACAGAAGCCGCTTGCGCAAACTGACCGTTAAGCCGTAATCTCTGGCCATCGTCCAGAGCGGTGACGATCTCCTGGAGGCGCTGGCGATAGAACACCTGTGCCACGCAGAGCACGACGGCGAGCGCCAGAACGATCGCCAGCCGGGCCACAAACCGCGAGAGTGCCGCGGGCCGCCTCTGCCGCCACTTTCGCCAGGCTTCGGCCGGGCTCCGGTTCGCCACTCCGCAGAGCGGGAGGTCGCTCAAATGGCGGTGCAAGTCGTCGGCGAGCGCTGCCGCGCTCGGGTAGCGCTCGCTGGCTCTGGGTGCCATGCATTTGTCAACGATGTCGGCCAGCCCCACGCTCACTTCGGCGTTGCGGCGCCGCCATGAATCGGCTGAAAGGCCAGCGCGCGCCGGCATCGGCCCGGCGAGCGCCTCCTTGAGCAGGAGCCCCAGTGCGAAAACATCGGCGCGCTCGTCGACTGGCTGCGGCACGGGTTCTCCCTGGCTCACCGCTTCGAGAGCCGCGCGGTGCTCGGGGGCCATCCAGCCTGGCGTTCCTCCCAGCCGGTCGCTGACGCGCTCGCCGCGGCCGACCGGCCGCCGCGCCAGATGGAAATCCAGCAGCATCGGCAGCCCGTCACCGGCGATCAACACGTTTGAAGGCTTGACGTCCAGGTGAACCAGTCCGTGTTCGTGGGCACTCTGCAGGCCCTCGGCCAGGCAAGCCGCGATCCAGGTGACCGCCTGCACATAGGTCGCTCGTTCGAGAGAACGTCGCGAGGGCCCGTCGGAGCTGGTGGCTGCAGCCCGGCCGGCCTGCGCCCTTTCGAGTGCCTCGACGAGATGACGCCCTTGCCGCGCATTGGGGGGAATGTCCACCATCGAGTCGAGCAGCCGCGCCAGACTGGTGCCGCCAAGGTACGGCATGCAAAGCGCGCGCAGCCCGCGATCCGGGAAGCTTTGCTCCGAAAAAAGCGGGATGATGTGCGTGTGCTGCAGCCGCGCCAGCGACAGGTGCTCTTCCTCGACGTCGGCGATGACCTTGAGCACGACGAGCCGTCCGCCCAGCCCGGGCTCGGAGGCCAGATAGGTCTTTCCCGACGCACCGCGCCCCAGCTCCTCGATCAGCCGGAACGGGCCGAGGTCGTCTCCAGCCGCCGGAAACACCGCGACGCGCGAAAACGGCCGCAGCATGCGGTCGCACCCCAGCAGGACCTCGAGCTCATCCTTGTAGCGCGGGTACCGGCCGACGACCTCGGTCGTGGCGACGTCTTCGCCCGACTCGCGACGGAGCGACACCTCTTCGTAAATCAGCCGAACGGTCTCTTCGTCACCCAGCCCGGGAAACCGCGCCAGCACGTCTGCGGCCAAAACGCGCTCGCCCCGCGACCACGCCAGGGCCATCGCCTGGACTTGCTGCGAGATCCATCCGGTTTCGGAATTTTGCGCGGTGTCGGCTGTCATTGATCGGAAATCGGCTCGGCGGCGGCACAGGTCGTGGTGGGGCGCGAGACCGCCATCCGCCGCGCCAGGTCGTAGATAATGCGGCGGATGCTCCCTTCGTGCAGTCCGGTGCGGGCCGCGATCTCGCCAAAACGCATGCCCTGCCGCCTGAGGACCAGGATCTCACGGTGCGCCGCGCGCACTCGTCAAGCATCGCCTTCCAGAGCTCGTTGCCCTGCGCGACCTCGCTGGGCCGTGGCTCGCGGGCCTCTGGCAGTTGATTGGGGGCGGCCTCCACCAAAGCGCGCTCTTTTTCGATGGCGCGGTGGTGCTGGCGGCGGCGATCGATCAAGCGGTTGCGCGCAACCTTCACCAGAAAGGCGCGCAGGTGCGACCGATCGTTGAACCGCTTGCCGGAATCGCGAAAGCTCATGAGCACGTCGGCCCACACCGATTGCACCACGTCGAGCGAATCGAACTTGGCGCGCAGCGGACCGCTCAGCCGGCGCCGGACCGCCATCCGCAGATAGGGCTCATAAGCCAATAGTGCGCGCTCGGCGGCCGAAATGTCCCCCTGGTTCAGCCGCTCGATCAATTCATCAAGAGGGTCTTTGCTCATGTCAGCCTCGACGACCAGCTCCCGGGAAGCTGGGGAAACCCAGGTCGGTCCTGCCGCTCTTGACGATCGCGAGCTCGCCACTCGCCGCCAATAACGGACTGCAGCCAGCGGCGCCGCAGCACGTCGAGCGCCAGCACGCCGCTGGCCAGAGCCATCGACAACAAGATGATCCGCGCCGGCCCACGCCCAACGAGGTCGCTTGCGCCCAAGTCGTCGATCTGCTCGATGAACCGATCGATGGCTCGCTCGAGCGTCGCCCGATCAAAGGGAATGGCGCCGGCGATCACGTCGGCACTGCTGGGACGCGGCCACGCGCCGGGCTCATTGCCGAGGAACCGTGCGGAATGGTCAAGCGCGCCGCTCCGCGCAGTTCGAACCGACCTGGGCGATGGCAAGAAAGCGCCGTTCATGTCGGCAACCGGCATCAATAACCCGGTGCTGCTGGTCGAACCGTCTGCTTGCGGCGCCAGCCGCGTGTTCTGGCCGCCGGCGATCTCCGGCAGCAAGGAAGTTTGCACGGGCGGTGTGACCGCCGGTCCGATCTGCGCAACGCCGGCGATACCGCCCGCCTCGGCGTTGAGATCGTGTGCGCCGGCCGACGTCACGATTGTCGAGGTCACCGTGATGCCGTCGACCTGCGAACCGCTCGTGCTCGCAAAGAGACCGTCGCCTGACGGGCCATTCGACGCCGCCGTCTCCCTGGACGAAGCCCCGCCACCTGACGTGAAGCCCGAGTCGAAATAAAACGCCGCAAACGTGCTCGTGGGGAACGTGAACCCAAACGGGTACTGTCCGCTCGACGGGAACGAGAAACTGGGCCCGCCGCTGGACGAATACGGGCCATAGGCCGGCTGATACGACGAATCACTGTCGGGCTGCCATTCTGCCGGCCCGCTTGCCAGCGCCGAATGTGCGGCCCACGTGCCCTTGTCGGCTGCGAACCCGCCCAGAGTTGGTGAGCTCGACAGCTCATGAGGGGCGGGCGACGGACCGCGCGACATGACGGCTCCGCTCGGGCCAAATCCAAGCGCTGGCCCCGCCGGCATCGACGTATAGCCAGACAGGAGCGAGCGCTCCTCCAGATAATCGAAGCTTGGCCTGCACCAGACCGCGCCTGCTTTGTGCTTTCGCATGGGTGCCTTGTTCCTTCGAAAAGGTCGATCGTCCCCGCGGCTAATACGGCGGCGAGACCGTGCGTCTTACACCGGGGCGTCGACAAAACTCGCTTTTTTGTGGGAGAGCACTCGAGGGTCGTCCGAACGTCCCGTATTTGTTCGAAGGCACCGCAAATCCCTTGCCAACGCCCTCGAGTGCTCATCTGTGCGGCGGAGTCAGCCCGCCGGCGGAGCAAACCGCGCCGACCACCAGTGCCGGCGTTTTTGCCCGTCACTGGGGCGAAATACGAATCGTAAGGCGGTCCCGGCAACGGCCGCGCCCGCGAGCATGGCCGCGGCTTGCGACTCGGGCCGCGCGTCGCTGCTGTCTTTCTTGACGTCGCCGCCAGCGACCTGAGCCAGTGCCTCGTCGTATTCGTCCCAGTCGTGCTCGGCCGACGGCTCGGTCCAGTCCAGTTCGTCAGCCGCGAGACCCAGCTCGAGCCAAAGCCTGTTGTGAGCGATCATAGGTTGTTCCTCCGGGGCCAGTGAAAAGGATTGCGCCAACTCGCCAATTCCGGCCGGCGCGTTAAATCCGTCCGATCCGTCCGATCGGTCTGCTTCATCTCGCCGGTCGACGTCGTTTGAGCGGTCGGTTGCCGGCACGAGCGCGCGCCGCGCCTTGGTTTTGTGGGTCTTGAGCGTGACCGACTTGTGGTGCTTGGTGGTGTGGTGTTTCGCCGACTTAGGCGCCGAAGTGGGCGCGCTCGAGGTTGCCGAAGAGGTCGAAGTCGACGTTTGCGCTGAGAGGAGCTCGCGCAGCTCGAGCGGTTCACAGCAGGCTTGGAGTTCTCTTGGCCGCCGGCGCCGCGAGCTTCGACAGGAGCGCGTCGAATTCGCCGAGCGGAAACGCCGGAAGAAGCTCATCGCCCACCTCGCGCGGCTGCGGAACCTCGATTGGCGAAAGCAAAGCTCGCCGGACCGCCTAAAAAGCACACGTCAGGGGCGAACAAAACCGCGCGCGGAATCCCCTTCGGGACCACGAAAAAAACGAAAAGCACGAAAGAAAAGGACGCGAACCAGATCAGCCTTCGATGGCTTGAATTCTTTCGTGGATTTCGTGTTTTTTCGTGGTTGTGTCTTCGTTTTCTGAACGAAGCTGATCCGCCGTCGGCCATCGCGGTTGCCGGCGATCACTGACACGTGTAAAATGGTTCGATTGCGCCGTGTAGGAGGTAGACTCGTGGTCGTGCACCGCAGCCGCTGGATCGCCTGTTTGATCATTTGCTTGGGGAGTCGCTCCGCCGCGGAGAAGGCCGATGAAGTCGAGGCCTCCGTTGCGAAATTGAAGGCGTCGCTCGACGCCATCGCGACAGTGCAAGGCACCTATCGCACCTACTTCTCTCCCAAGGCACCCGGCGGCGAAACCTCGATCGAGCCTGAAGGCCACCCCGTGCCCGGCGCGATCAAGGGCCCTGACGACCTGGTGCTTTACTCCCAGTTCGACTGGTGCTGGCAAGCCGCTCCCTATCGCGAGGCGATCGACGGGAAGTGGGGCTACGTGCACGAAAACCGAATGCACTACACCAAGACTGCTTTTTTCTTCGATGGCGCAATCCTGCGCACGTTGTCGCGAGACTCAAGCGGCGGATTGGTGAAGCCGCTCGACAACACCTTCACCGTCTGGCGAAATCCGCTTCGCTTGAGCGGGATTGGGTTCGGGCTCGCACCGGAGCGGAATCTCGATGTGCTGTTGCGCGGTGCCAGGCTTGTCTCGGTGCCAGAGAGTCCGCCGGGCCTGCAAGTGCTGCGAAACAGCTTCCGCGACTATGGCCAAGACCTCGAGGTGACCGCATGGCTCGATCCGCGTCGCGGCCACTTGCCGCGCCGGATCGAGGTCTTGGAGACGGCGCGGCGATTTGTCACCTGGCGCATCGTCAACGACGAGCCCCGCGAGGTTACTCCGGGCGTGTGGATGGTGCTCCGGGGATCGGAAACGGGTTACTACGTGTCTGGCTATGTGTTTCCTGACGGAATGACCGAGGACAAACTCAAGGGGCTCGACCGCGATGCGATCGCCAAGATCATGGCGAAGGCCCAGGTGATCCCCAAGGTTCTTGGGCTGGGCACCCAAACTTACATCGCTGACGAGCAGACATTGCGTGTAAACAGCGCGATTCCGCGCGAGCGTTTCGTGCTGGCCTTTCCGGAGGGATCTCGTCTCTACGACACGACGCACGACCCGCCGCTGCAATACGCCTTCAAGGCCAATCGGGGGCCCGACGAGTGGCGCGAGATCGTCGCCAAGGCCGAGGCGCGTGCCAAAACCGATAAAAACCGGCGGGCGGCGCAGCAGGCGCTCCTGGGCAAGCCGGCGGTCGAATTTCCGGTCAACGCCGTCTGGCTCAACACCAAACCGCTCAAGCTCGCCGACCTGGCCGGCAAGGTTGTTCTGCTTGATTTCTGGGCCGAATGGTGCGGGCCCTGCCGCGAGGCCCTGCCCGGGCTCGCCGCGGCCCACAAACAGGGCGACAAGACCGGTATCGCGGTCATCGGCGTTCACACGAGCGCAGGCGATCGAGCGGCGATCGACAAAGTGATTGGCGATCTCGGCCTCACTTATCCGATCTTGATCGACACCGCGCGCACGAAGGCGCTGTCGGCTGGGGTGAGCTCTACCGGTGCTACGCTGTCACCGCGATTCCCCACGCCGTTCTCATCGATCGCCGCGGGAAGATCGCCGCGCACGGCTCACCGCCCGAGGTCTTCGCCAAGGCCAGGCAACTTGCGGCGGAATAACTCAGATTTTGGGCGGATTCACATTGGTCTCGACTCCGATCGGGACCATTGCGTTCTCAGGGATGAAGCTGCCCACGTCTCCGATGGGGGCATTCGGCTCGGTTTCGGTCCAGAGCGCGAAGGTGTACTTGTTGACGGGGAAGCCCTCGGAGGGAAGCTGGCTTTCCGAGACCAGCAGGCGGACAGTCGGTCCGGCGACCGAGATCAGCGCGGGGTTGATCGTCTGGGTTGCGCCGGTAGTGAGATCGGTGATCCACGCCGAATTGCCCACGCCATTCGGGCCGACTTCAACTGTGACGGTCGCGTCGGGGGTGATGCCGGGCCGGCTCGAAAACGCCGGCCCTAATCGCGCGCCGCGCCCCGGTTGATCGCAAATACGATATAGGTCGTGCGTGGGGTTGTCGTGAACGGGCCGCGCACGATCGCGCCCAGCTCGATCGTTTTGCGCTTCAAGATGATGGCGCCGGCGGCGTTGAGTGAAAGTGTGTCGTGGGGCAACCCGGTATAGAGCGGCTGGAGGTTGGTTGTCTTGAAAGCCAATCCCGGCACACTGAACTGGGTCAGCGTGCCGGTTTCGAAGCCGTTGACGACCGCAAGCACATTGTGGACCTCGCGCTGGCCGAGCTCGACGAACTCGTGCCCCATTCCGCCGTAGATCGCGTTCATCACGGCGGAGACACCGGCGGCCGGGAAACTGAGCTTCGGCTCCGCCCGCCGCGCGAGTTCGGCGGCAATCGCGCCCTTGTGCGGCGACGTCGCCCCCGCGCTCATGAGGACTTTTTCTTCCAGGGCTTCGAAACCGAGGGTGCGGTTTTTGCTGCGCGTTCGGCGAAGATCCCTCGCTTGCGCTTCGGGCTGGTATCGGGCCTCGGAACCGAACTGTCGGGACTTACCGCGTCGCATCTTCGTCGACTCCCGTGGTACGAAACAGCCCAGGTCGCCACGCCGCTTCCCAGCGCCCGCCGGTCGCGCGCCCTCGACAGCGCCGCCATTACCAATGTAGTTTACGTCCGTCCGCGGTGACAGGGAGAGTAAGGATGCGCTGGGTGGGAATCGACGAAGCGGGTTATGGGCCCAATCTGGGCCCGATGGTCATGACGGCCGTGGTCGCCGAGTCGGGGCCGGCTCGCCGGGCGACATCGAACGCGCGGGCTGAGCTGGATTTGTGGCGCGATCTGGCGGCGACCGTCGATCGCGCCGGCGGCGATCCGGCGCGGCTCTGGGTCGATGATTCCAAGGCCATTATGCGGGGCGGCAAGGGGCGCAACCAGCTTGAGCGAGCGTGTTTGGCCGCCGTGCACGCCGCCGCCGGCACATTGCCCCAGTCGTTCGGCGATCTGCTGGGCGCTCTGGCAATTGACGCCGACAACGACGCCGAGCTAACCCCCTGGCAAAGCGGCGCCGACGATGCGCCCGCTTGGCCCGATCGCGAGGCGCGCTCGGCCGCCGAGCGGCTGGCCGCAGGTCGCCCGCTCGCGCCGCCCGATGACGCCTGGCGCATCACGGCGGTTCGCTCGGTGATCGTCGGACCGAGCCGTTTCAACGCCGGCCTCCAGTCCCACGGTCTCAAGTCGGCGGTTCATTTCGACGCGTTTGTCCGGCTGCTGCACCCGATCTGGGCGCTCGCGGCCGACGGCGTTCCCACGGCGGTGAACAGCGACAAACACGGCGGCCGGCACTTTTATCTGCCGGCGCTTTCGCGCCTTTTCCCGACGCCTGGATCGATCGCGGTCCCGAAGGCCCCGACCTCAGCCATTACACGATCCGCGACCGAATGCCGCCGACTCGAGCTCTGACCTCGTGCCCCGCGCCGACGCGGGCGACGGCCTGGTGGCGCTGGCGTCGATCGTGAGCAAGACGGTACGCGAGCTCTGGATGGACATCTTCAACGCCTACTGGCAAGCGCGCGTTCCGGGCCTGCGGCCGACGGCGGGCTATCACGTCGACGCAATCCGGTTTCGCCGCGACATCGAGGCCGCGGCGCGTCGAGCGGCCGGAACTGCGAACTATGGTGGCGCAGCAAGTGAGACGATTTTCGATTTTGGATTATCGACCACGGCCCGACGCGCGGCTTTCCGATCCAAAATCGAAAATCCAAAATCCGGGCTCATCGCTCGCGATACACGATGCGACCCTTGGTCAGGTCGTAGGGAGTGATCTCGACGGTCACCCGGTCGCCGGGCACGATCCGGATGAAGTTCTTGCGCATCTTGCCGGCGATGTGGGCGAGAATGCGGTGTCCGTTTTCCAGCTCGACCATGAACTGGGTGTTGGGGAGGGCTTCGACGATGCGCCCTTCGGTGCGAATCGGTTCCTCTTTGGCCACGCGGATCTCCTGCTTCGACCAGCGCCGGCCACGACTTGGTCTGGTGTGTTGTGCGCGATGTTCTCCCCGGGCCTGCCGTCCTCGCCGTCAGCAGTCTCGAGCGGGACGACCATCCGCCAGGGCGCGCTGACGGGCCGGATCGAGGCGTGCAAGCCGCGACTCTTTCGTTCGCGCGTCCGATCAGATAATCGATCGCCCGTGCCTTGAACAGCGCACTGCAACGAAAGAAATCAGGGGATGAAGCGGGGGCATCGTGCCCTCGACCGGAGCCGGACGTGATAGACGGCGTCGACGGCCGTGATCGCCAGGCCCGCGCGCGTCGGGGTCGCACCAGGCCAGGTTCGACGGCCGCGCGGGCAGCGGCGAGGATGCCCAGCAAGCGACCGTCGGGCTCGAAGACCCAGACTCCCAGGGCGACCGCGACGTAGACGCGCCCGTCGCTGTCGACCTTGATGCCCGTCGGGACCGCCCGGCTGGCCGGGGTCGAGCCGGGCAAACACACGGCTCGAGCCGATTCGCAGGGCACCTGAGGGCTCGACGTCGAAGGCCCGCACGTGGTAGCGCCCCGTGTCGCAGACGTAGAGCGTCCGCTCGTCGGGCGAAAACGCCAGCCCGTTGGGCTTCTCGAAGTCGTCGGCGAGAAGTGCAAGTTCGCCGGCAGCCGTCGCCGCGAGGTCAAAGGCAAAAACGCCCTGGAAATGCAGCGCGCGCCGGCCGGGCTCGACGCCATACGCCGGGTCGGTGAAGTAGACCAGGCCATCGGACCGGCAGACGATGTCGTTGGGGCTGTTGAGCCGCGCGCCGGACCAGGTTTCGACCAGCGGTCTCGCACGCCGCTGCCGTCGAACGCCATCCGCGAGACCCGCCGGCCGTTCTGCTCGCAGAAGACGATGCAGCCGCCCGGCCCGAAGGTCTGGCCGTTGGCCGCGCCGGTCTGTTCGCGCACCAACTGCGACCGAGCGGTCGGGCACCAGGCGATAGGTCCGCTCGGCCTTGATGTCCTGAAAAAGCAACGAGCCGTCGGGATGCCAGAGCGGCCCTTCGGTGAACTGAAACCCGCCGGCAAGCCGCTCGACCTCGCGGACTTTCGACCAGCTTCGGAAAGCCCGGCGTCTCTCAGAATCGTCGCCATAATGCGGTCCCCCGACGCGACGTAGGCCGAAACGTAGCAGGCACGCTCCGCGTGCCGTGGCTGAGTTCGGCCGCGGTCCGACCGTTCCAGAAGGTGTTGATACGGCACGCGGAGCGTGCCTACTGACAACTTTCGGCGCCGTCTGCGAGGGCTCTTCAGTGGTGCAACGGCGGCACCTTGGTCTAGAATGAAGATCATAATCGAGCCGGTGCGGGCGCCGCGATCATCTCGATGAAATTCAGTCTGTGCTTTCGGTGAGGAGGGCCGCCGATGTCCTCGGAGTCGGATTCGGACAAGCCCGGCGTGCAAGTCGATCAGGCCAGTCTGCAGAAGGCGCAGACGTTTTTCCAGTACTGGCAACGACGCCGCGCTCAAGTCGAACTTCGACTATGCGATCACCATGTACCGACAGGCGTGCAAGATCGTCACCGACAACCTGGTCTATCGCCAGGCGCTGCGCGGGAGCGAGCGGCGGAAGTTCAGCAACGACCCCAAGAAGGTCGGCATGCTCGTCGGCGCCAAGAACCAGCCGATCCTGATGCGCGCCAAGTCGGCGCGTTCGAAGGGCAATCACAAGCAGGCGATCGAGCCTGCGAAGACGCCTTTCTGTCAACAATCCCTGGGACGTGGGGGCGGCGCGGGTGGCCGCCGAGGCGGCCGAGGGCATGGGCCTCCTGGTGCTGGCCCAGTGGTTCGTCGAGTCGGTTCAAACGGTGACCAAGGACGTCGACTTCCTCAAGTTCGCGGCCCACATCCACGAGCTCAACGAGAGCTGGCAAAAGGCCATCAACTGCTGGGAGCAGGTCAAGAAGTTTCAGCCCCAACGACCAGGACGCCAGCCGCCAGATCAACGCCCTTTCGGCGGCGGGAACGATCAAGCGCGCCGGCCTTGACGACGCCCTCGACAAACGACGCTCAACCCGCCGGACCCGAGCCGGCCGAGGCGCTGGACGCCAAGCTCGAACGGCTCAAGCAAGAACAGCTCACGCCCGAGCAGCGCCTGGTCAAGGAAATCGTCGGCGACCCCAAGGCCGTCCATGCCTATGTCGAGCTCGCCGAGCTCTATCGCAACCACAGCGATCTCGAAAAGGCCGAAAAGGTCCTGGCCAAGGGGCTCAAGGCCAACCCCAACGACCCCGGCCTCATGACGGTCTACGAAGATACGCAGATCA
Organism: uncultured Isosphaeraceae bacterium; assembly: GCA_963830625.1. Classification (GTDB taxonomy): domain Bacteria; phylum Planctomycetota; class Planctomycetia; order Isosphaerales; family Isosphaeraceae; genus CAWHMZ01. The sequence continues at coordinate 258,479 of CAWHMZ010000029.1, forward strand.
GCCGCTTGAAGCGAGCCAAGGAGAGCCAGAGCCAGCGCGTGCTCCAGTACCCCGAGGACACCGGCGCCAAGGCCAAGCTCGATCAGCTCACTCGAGATGCTCGACAAGTACGAGATCGAGGCGTTCCGCCGCCGCGTCAAGCTTTATCCCGACGACTCCAAGCTCCATTTCGACCTGGGCATGATCCTGGCCCGCGCCGGCGATCACGACGGCGCGATCGTCGAGTTCCAGCAGCGCCCGGGCCACGACAAGCCCCGTCCTCAAGATCCAGGCGCTCCTGCACGCGGGGTTGAGCTTCGAGGCCAATAACGCCTTCAAGCTGGCCGAGCGCAACTACAAAGAAGGCCTCAAAGCTGCTCGAAGCGGAAGACAAGGACAACTTCCTCGCCTTGCACTACCGCCTCGGCCGCGTCGACGAGTCGCTCGGCAACAACGAAGCCGCCGGGCGAGCACTACAACGAAGTCGCCGCCATCGACTACTCGTACCTCGACGTGGCCCAGCGGCTCAAGCGCTTGCTCTGATCGGTCGCGAAGAGCCAGAACGCCCGGCCCAGGCGCGATCTGCCGGCCCATCACAGCCCGGCTTCATAAAACGTGTAAGTGTTCGTGCCGGTGGATGGCGTTAAGGGTTTGCTCAGAGTGATCGTGTCGTCCTGCGCATTGAAAGACACGACCGTCGTGCCGTCCTGAACGTCGCCGCCGCTCGAAGTGACCGACATTCCCTGGTACAGCTCGCCGACCTTGTAGAAATCGTCTGGGTTGTCGATCTTGAGCGTCGCACTCTCGCCGGCCACCTGGTGCGCCGCGATGCTCACGGGGCCCCAGGGGGCGAGCGGCTTGTATTGCTGTTGGTTGGGAAGTCCCTGGCCGTTCGTCGAATCCTTGATGCCTCCAATACTCACCAGAAGGTGGGACGCGCCCACCGCATCGACGTCTGAAATTCCATCGTCGACGGAAAACGCATATCCCGACAGCTTCAGGTTTGCTTTGACAAACCATACGTAAGGGTCGAGGTTATAGACATTGAAGTCTGCTTGGGCGTCATCGATCTTGCGCCCGCCGTGCTGTCGCCCGGTGGTGAATACCAGTCCTTTACTGTGCTGGGATCCTGATAATTAACCACACCGCGCATCAATGAAATGATCTGGTTCGTCAAAGCTGCTGCTACCGGTTTGGTAATTTGGGGAATCAACCCGACATTGCACCCGATGACGTTTGCCACCAACTGACTCGCATTGCTCAGGGGATTATTCACCAGTGGAATTTGCGAAAGCGCGTTCATCACGGTGTAGACTTCACCGGCAAAGGCGTCGGCCTTCTTCTGGTCCGCAGCATCAAACGAAAGCTTGTAAGGATTCACTTCGGAGGTATACGGAACCGCCGGCAGGTTATGGAGATCGGAATAGTACTGCGCCCACGCGTACCAGAGAGTCGTGATCTTGCTGGCAAAAGGATCGGTGGACCCTCCGCTGAAGGTGTAGCTCTGGCCGCTGGCCGAGGCAGGCACGGCGTTCGTCAGGGTGATCGACGTATGGTCCTTGGCTATCGACAAGATCTTGGTCCCCGGCGGAATGCCTGCGGGGCCGCTGACCAGCATCCCCGGCGCCAGGTTCGCGATGAACGACGGGTCCGTGGCGATGAGTTTCGAGCTGTCGCTGGCGTCGGTCTTGAACTGGCCCGTGAACTGCGAGCCGACGAAGACGTAGTTCCTGGTTGTCGACGACGACGCAGCATCGGACGCATCGTTGCTCATGATGATCGTGCCATCCGGCTCAATCTGCTCGATCGTCGTTGACTGCGGAATGGGGCTTGTACCTGGGCTGCTGTCTACGATCAACATCCCCGGGACCAACTGCGCAACGTACTCTGGTGCCAGGCCAGAAAGCGTGTTCTCGCCCGCCACCGTCGTCCCGGCTACGGCAACATTCGGCGCCTGGTAAGCTTCGCCGCCGCTTGCCAGGTCGAAGTAAGCAGAGTCATAAGCCGATCGGGCATTACCAAGAGCGCTGTTGGCAACCAGATTGTAGCCGGCAGGCACGATGATGTCGGCGTCGTGAAGGGCCGCGGGGATGTAATACTGGTCATAGCCCAGACCGCCAAAATATTTGCCGAGATAGCCGTCTGGATAAGCAGCCGACGCCGCGTTTGTTGTCAGGTTCTTGATCTCTTTCTGCATTTTCTCAATCGAGAGATTTGCCCCGGCCCAGCCGTACGGATCGGTGTGATGTTTATCGCCAGGCTGCGTCAATGGAACGACCACATCGTCGGCTTCCATCGCGACAGGAAGCATCATCGAATCGACATACGACACGTCATAATCGACCAGCGTCAAGTTGGGTTGCGGGGCTTGCACCTGAATGTCGGGCCAGGTCGGCAGGTTGTATTGGCCTGCTGTCTGTTCCCCCATCCACTGGTCCCTGAAGGCCATCTCGATGAGTTGTGCCGGTGCGTCTGAGTTAATGACCACCGCGGGCCCGGCCGTATAGTGATACCACTGCACAATTCCACCGGGGACGGCCGGGTCGTGGAAGTTGGCGGCGGCTGTTGTGTATCGCAGCGCATTAGCCTGGTAATAAAAGGGCGTGCCCGGTTCCTGCATCAAGCTGCCGTCGGTCGAGATGGCCATCCTTCCTGAATCCCAGAACACCAGCGGAACGCTGATTGTGATTTGCTGGTGTGCCGGCAAGCCCAGATAGTCGGTCGTCGTGCCATCACGATTCGCGACTTCGTAGCCGACGTAGCCCCTGTACTCCTGGTCGATCGGGTCGAACGGGTCGTACAATCCATCTCCCTTCCACGGTCCGGGCTGGTTGTCGACGGCTGTGTTTTCATCGTAGATCATCGGATAAACGGTTCGGTCGGAGTTATTGTACAGCGTGATCTGCTTGAGGGGCACGTTGGGGTTGTCGTAGAGCACCTTGCTCAGGCTCGTGAAGCCCGGGGTGTCGGGCGCCATCGTGATCGGCGCCTGATTGCGCACCGCCTTCTTGGCATCGTGCGTCATGCCCCCTCGCCCGATGACAATCGCTCGGTCGATGCTCGACATCAGTGTGCGCTCTTCGAGAACGTCAAGCATCGGTTGGCGGGCGTTCCTGGTCTTGCTTCTGGGTCTCTGGGGCGAACGTCGGGGCATGAGAGTCTCTCCTTGCGGTCGCGAGTGTCGAAGGTGTCAGATTCAGGGGCATAAATCCGCGGGGCGTAACGGTGCAGCCGGCCGCGCTCGCGCACGAGGCGCGAATCTCGGTCGGGTGACTTTTTGCTCATTCCCGCAAGCGAAGAGCGCGGCGGGCATTCCGCTCAAACGGCGGTCATCATGATGCAAGCCCGTGCGGCTCGGATCGAAGAGGCGTGAGGTCCTCCGCGTCTTGCTGCGTGCGGCGTCCTCTCTAAATCTGCCCGAGGCGGTCGGATCTGACAGCATTCGGTCAGATCGGTCATAGATGATGCCCAGCTCGGGTTCAACCCACCTCTGGCCCAACCGATGGTCGACCGGGTTCGATGGCACCCAGTACTACAACTGGAAGATGTCGCAGAACGAATTCATCATGGGCGAGGTTGACAGAAGCGCTCGGAAGTGGGCCCCGCGGTCACTCGTCTGGGAGGATAGCGACGATCTCGTACGGACACTCGAGGAGACGGATCGCAGCAACCTCTCGATCGCGATCACCGAGCGAGCGGTCGGCGGGCTAAAATGCTACGTCGTCGAGGGCAAGAACTTGGTGAATCGCCAGTGGGGGAGCGAGATCGTCGTCTCGCCGTTGCAGGGGTTCCTGCCGATCGCGAGGAAATGGACGCTGCGCGGCAAGACGTATTCTTCGCGCTCGCTCGAAGGGGTCCATGAGGTCACTATCGGCTCCCGTATCCCTTCGCCATCGACGAGGGCAAGCCCGGCTCGCAGGGAGTCACCGCCCTTGCGTTCGCCATCAGGGGGAGGATCTGTGCCTTCCTGATCGACCACGAGGGAAAGCTTCACTCGGCCGGCGAGTCGACGATCGGCGGCGGCCGGGTCGTCGAGTCGATCGTCTCGCTCTTACAAAAATCGGGCGCCCGCGACGTAAAGGCTATTTCGCTCGAGCCGCCGCTGCTGCCGGACGGGGCGTCCGGCGACGCCGATAGGCTTTTCCAAACCAAGGCCAGCGAGGCCATGGGCGCCAAACCGGCCGGCAAGATCGCAGGCCTGATCGTCGATGGCAGGCAGCAGGCGAAGAGCGGCGCCGTCGTCCAGGCGTCGCTCCAGTTCACGATGCTGTTTGGGGCCAACCCGGGCGGTTACAACGTCAATTCTCACGAACGGGCTGAGCACCTTGGCGCTTCGTCCGGGGCAGACGGTCGGTTCGAAATCGCCGGTCTCTGCAAGGGCGCGTACCTCCTGAAGGTCACGGCGCCCGGCCGGGCCTGGGCGGAGCGCAAGGTGTTCATCGGGCCCGACCTCGGCCCAGCATTGGTCGTGTTCGTGATGGATCAGGGCGACACGATCGCGGGGCTGGTCCGCGACCCCGACGGCAAGCCGATCGCCGGCGCGACCGTCACCCCCACGAGACGACAGCATTACGAGGGCGACGAACTCCGCTACACCGTGGAGGGCGGCGGGCCAGAGCAGGTCAAGACCGACGACGCGGGCCGATTTCGATTTGCCGGGCTCCAGGAGGGCCGCTACTTGATCGAAGTCAAGGCGACCGGCTTCAAACCCCGCGAGCTGGAACCGATCCCCGCCGGCGACGGAAGTGTCGAGGTCACGCTCGAGCGCTTACACTGAACAACCGCGTGCACGGCCATCGCGGCGAATTCTATATTCTTGGCACTGCACTGAGCTAGCCGAACTTCAAAGGCCCTCCCGCCTCGCGAAAACCTTTCCCCCCCTTGCGAAGGGGGGGCAAGGGGGGGTCGACGTGAGCCTTGGCCTTCGGCGGGAAATGCCCTTCGGAGCCCACTGAGTCCAAGCCCCGTCCCCACCTTCGCAATGGGGGGACCGCCTGCGCAGCGGGCATTTGCGCAACGGCTCCTGAGGGAACCATTCCGCCGCACTCAAAGCTACTTCTCAACACTCGAGCCCGGCGGTTTCGCCTGCACTGGCGGTTGCCGGCGCAGTTTCACGTCCCACGCCTTCGCACCGAAGTCGTCGGATGCGCCGTTGGGCCACCCTTTCGAGTCGTACGCGCCGTGCTCGTCCTTGCCGTTCAGGCCGATCGAATAGATGATCAGTTGCCCGTCGTGGTGCTCGAAATGGAATGGCTCACCGCTGAGCGGATCCACCGGCGCTTGCGGCAGAATGCTCGGGTCGATCTCTTTGATCGACGCGGGCCATTTTCCGGTCCGGCGACTCTGGCGCTCGGCGGCGATCAAGATCGCCGTCGCGCCCAGCTCAGCTTGAGATCGCAGGAAAGCACTGCTGGCCATTCTCACGGCGGGCAAGAGCTCGAGGGCAAGAATCGCCGTGAACCGTTTAAGCACGTGCTGGTTGAGTGCCGAGATCTTTGCGTCCCACTTCGCAAAGAGGGCGCCTTGCTCGAAAGTCGGGCGCCGCGAGATTGCGACCGCCTCGTTCATCCATTCGAGCGTGAGCGCCCGCTGGCGGCCGATATTGCCGGCTACAGCGGCAATCATCCTGTATCCGGTCCCTCCGCCGATGAGCTTCGAGAGCCCGACCTCGCGGCGTTCCACGCGCCGGATCAACTCAATTAACATGGCCCGCTCACCGTTCAGCGCGGTGACCAAGAGCGGCTGGGCCTTCTCATCCAGGATCAAGGCCTCGAGCTGTGCGAGCGCTTGATCGGAAGGCTCACCCTGGGCCAGCGCACGGCGGGTGGAGTTCATCGCCAGCGAGTCAATATTGATGCGCACCAGACAAGAGATCAGCATTGGCTCGTCACCGATCGAGCCAGCCGTTCCGAGGATCGCGCGGCATGAGTCGAGCGCACCGCCCAAGTCACCGTCCTCCGCGCAGGCGCCGCGTCAGCCGCGAGCAGTCGCGCCACACCCCGCACGGCGTTTGTCTGGTAGAGCGGAGTGTCGATCAAGTCCCGCGTCAGGACCACCTCGTGCCGGCCCCGCTGGTAACTGCCAACGGTCCGCGCGAGCTCCAGAGCCGCTTCATGGGCCTTGAGCTCCGTGCGGAGCACGCCCGCGAGCGCCTCGTCGAGCCGGAGGTTTTCGCTTTTCTGCTGAAGCCGATCAAGAACATTGCTGGCTGATGACTTGCCGGTTGATGAGCCGCCGGCGCCCGCCACGGTGACGGTCGGCCAGTCCTCGGGCAGCAGCTCAACCGCCTTCGCGACCACGAGCGCCGAATTCTCCGCATCCGGCACCTGCTCGCGGTGAGCCATCAGGTCGTCCAGCCGCCAGTAGGGATTGTCGCGATCTGCCGCCGCCATCGCGTCCGCGAGCCATTCGTCCCTCGTGATCCAGAAGACCACGGCGGAGGTGCAAACCAGACCGATCAACAATCCGGCGACCAGCCTGAGCGAAAGACGCCGGCGCCGTACCGGGGGCGAATTCGTGACGACCATGACGCGGCTTCGACTCCTCGGACGAGTGATTAGCGACAAGAAACGTCGCAGTGGGGTGCCCTCCCAACTCGGTCCCATTTCGAGACCGCTTGGGACGGCGAGAGATCAGGTTATCCGGGTGGAGTCAGCTAATACTTGGACTCCGGCGGAAGGTAGCTGCCGACGCCCGAAACGGAGATTCGACCATCCTGCCCGACCGACCAGACGCACCAGGACATCTGCTCGGCCGTCACCCCTGTCAGGTACTTCGCCGTTTCAGACCAGAGCAGTGACCGGCCTGGCGGCATGCCGGGATAAACCTTCAGCCGCGTCTCGGGCCAACTACTGCCCTTTTCCCCGCTCAGCAGCACCTGGCAGACTTGAGCGGCGAGTGGCGCGCCATCGCCGGTGACCTCCCACGTGAAGGACTTACCTCCGACTCCAATCCTTCCCCCATCGACTGGGTATAGCAGTCGGGGCGTCGGCAGGTCACCCGGACCGGCTCTCGCACGGATTTCGAGGCGACAGAAGGCGGGCAACTCTTTGATGGATAGGATGTCGCTGCTGACAGCAAACGCCTTCCACCGCGAGGATTCGCGGTGGAGGATAACGAGGACGGAGTCGGCCCCGATCATCTTCTCTCCCCGCCACTGCATATCGACCCTCGCGAACGCGAGTGCTTCATTACCGCGGACCTCGACTGACTCGGCAACCACCGCTAGGCCCCGCCGGAACGCTTCGGGCTTGATGCAGCGCGTGAGCTGCGGGGAGAAGTGTGAGGCGACGGCCTTCAGGCCCACCGGGTCCCCGGACACGTAAGCCACCACGGCTCGGCGCGCGATGGCAGCGGCCTCGGCTCGGCCCTCCGCATCGGGTAGCTCCGGACCCGGTAAGGTCATTTCGGGCCCCGGCCTCAGCAGTTCGGCGACGGCCTTCCGGCCCGCGTCCTGATGCCGCGACCGGGCCACGAGGAAGGCCATTCGTCCCGCGAAGTCGGGGCAAGAGGCGTTTTCGGGAGTCCAGGTCAATCGCTCTGACATCAGCGGGAGTAGGCGGCCTTCCTGTCCCAGCTCGCGAACGAGGCCCGCCATCTGATCCGCTATGACGAGCTCGGGGACCTGGCCCGCCGCTAGCGATTGGTCCCAACGCGGCGGAAAGTTCTCTCGTGCCATGTGCTCGACTCGAGGCCGGAGCCCGGCGTTGCGGAGCAGACGAAGCAAATGGGCATGGCCGGACCAATCGTCATCGCCCCACCGCTTGACGCTTCTGCTCGCATCAACGGACCAGATGATCACGTCGGCCTCCGGCTCCGGGGCACCGACCGGCGGCGGGGCAATTGCAGCCGAAACTTCCGTCTTGGCGGACGTAGGCGATTTTGTCCGAGCCTCGCGCAGCCAGTTGGCGTATTCCGCAGCGGGTATGTATCCCCCACGCTTTTCCACGACGTCACCATCGGGGGTCAGAACCAACGACCGAGGGATGGTGTCGATTCCGTATCGATCGACAAGTCGAGCGTTATCCTCGTCGCGGGTGTTCAGCTCGACGCAAACAAACTGCTTGCTCAGTTTAACGACCTCTCCATCGGTGAACGTCCGCCTTTCAAGGACCCGACACCATCCACAGTGATCGCCGGTGAAAACGGCCAGGATGCGTCGTCCTGTCCGTTTCGCTTCAGCGCGCGCCTGGTCCCACGACCTGGCGAACTGGACCGGTGCCTCAGCCTTGGGACGACTAGGTTCACTGGCGAACCGGTCCTCCGGCGCAGGCTCGTCTTGGAAAGTGAGGGAGGGCATGACGATGAGCATCACTAACGCCAGGGTTCGCATCGGACTTCCCCCGAAGGACCTTGTGATCGGCTCGGATTCCAGCGCAGTCACATTTTATCTGACAATTGTAATACGAGATCGCCTCGTGGTTCAACAGAAATCAGACGATTCGGATAAGCCCGTGCGCGCCGATAGGAGCGCCGCGATTACCGAAAGCCCGTAGCAAGCGACTCGGCCGAGCCCGAAAAGTCGGTCGATAGAGACTCGGCCGACGAGCAGCTCGACGAGGGCGGCCACTTGACACGCGCTCTCGTGACCCCCACAATCCTGCTCTTGATGGGGTGTTCCCTGAGTTTCCGCCGACAAGGTCATTTCGCGTGAGCTTTACGTCATGTGAGCCGCGGTTGAGGTCCTCGCGCCATGCGCTCTTGGCGGCGGCCGGGCTGCTGCTTGCCTTGCTCACGACGCACGAACCGGTCTTGGGGGCGTCGGTGTCGTCCGCAGCGGAGCTCGACGCCGCGTCCCACGCGCCCCAGTGCAAATGCGCCGCGCGATGCCGTGGCGACTCGTGTTGCTGCGGGCGAAGCGCGGTACCAGCGCGCCCCCCTGCGCCGCAGTCAATTCACCGCGATACAAGTCCGTTCCTGAGTCCCGCCCCATGCGCTGACCCGAGACTTCCGGGAGCGCCGTCGAGCAGTCCCGACGGCAAGGGTGCCGCACCCGCGCCGCTCGAGTGTCCGAAGTTCGATGCGGTGGGCAGCTTCCTCATGTCATCCCCTCACCGTCTCCTCCCGTGCCGGCGAGCCTCCCGCCTCGATGAGCCTCCGGAACGCCTGATCCTGGGCTGATTCCAGGCCATCACCGTCCGTCGACGCACCGCGAGCCGAGCAGCCGCGCTCGCCGCGTGACTGCGGATTAAGACATCGTGAGTTGCGCGAAGTCGCAGCAGCTTCCCGTCGCCGCGGCTTTCGGGCCGCCGGCTTCACGTGAGGCACAACGCCGAGGTTCGTTCTTCCGGGAGCGTATTCCATGCATCGTCGTCGAGCCTTCACCCTGATCGTATGCGCCCTTTTCTTGTCGGCCGCCGCCATGGGATGTGACTCGGGGCCGCGAGTTGCGTCGGGTGATGGAGAAGGGAAGGCCAAGCGCGAGATGCTGAAGAGATATGTAGATAGCTTTCAACCCAAAGGAAACAGGCCGGCTCGTTCCGGCTCACACAAATAATTTTCGGGCCCAGCCCAGCCCGCGACGTTTCATTGACCTATCGCCGAAATTCAGATTTCCGGTCCTGCGCCAGGAGATTCCCATGCCCGCACTCCGAATCGATCGCCGTCAGGTCAGAGCGTTTACATTGATTGAGCTTCTCGTCGTGATCGCGATCATCTCCGTATTGATCGCCCTCTTGTTGCCGGCCGTGCAGTCGGCCCGCGAGGCGGCCCGCCGCGCCCAGTGCACCAACAACCTCAAACAGATCGGCCTGGCGCTGGCCAATTATGAGAGCGCCAACGGCTGCTATCCCTACGGCGTCGCGCTCGAGAACATCGGGCCGAATGGGCTTTGGGGAATGGCGAACTGGTACTGGCCGGGCAGCTCGATGTTCGTTCGAATGCTGCCGTATCTCGAACAGGTCCCGCTGTTCAACGCGTGGAACTTCTCGTACATTTGTGACGACGTGCAGAACACCACGGTGCAGGGAACGGGGCTCAGCACACTGCGGTGCCCGAGCGACGCCTCGGTGTTCGTCCTCCTGATACACCCGGCGCCGAATCCCGATTTCAACTGGGACGGCGGCGCCGGCCTTTCCACCTTCAGCAGCTACGCCGGCTGCGCCGGGACATTTCCCAATCTGATGTATATCACCGGCGCCGAACTTCGTTCAGCAGATTTCGCAGGCGAACGGCATGTTTTTCTACATCGGCTATCCGAATTGGTCACCGCCTGTGCAGCCGAACCCCGGTTACAATCCCGGCAGCATCTCGCCGGCCAGGGTTTCCAGCGTGACCGACGGGCTGAGCAACACCATCGGCGTGGGCGAGCGACCGCACGGCATGTTGCCTAATTACGTCGAGCCCGACACGTCGCAGGACCTGACATGGACCCATTACTGGTACTCGGGATACCGTTCCCACACGAGTTTCACCACCCTTTACCCGATCAACGCCTACAAGCGCATCGTCAACGACGACACTCCAACCGGTGGCAACTTCGGCGCGATCGACGACGACTGGTGTAACTCCGCCGGCAGCTTCCATCCTGGGGGCGCCAATTTCTTGTTCATGGATGGCTCCGTGCGCTTCATCAAGGAGTCGATCAGCATCTGGCCGATCAATCCGGCCAACGGTGCGCCGACCAATGTGTCTTACAATTCCAGTACAGGGATTTTCACCGTCACCCCCCTGCCGGGTGTCTACGAGGCCCTCTCCACCCGCGCGGGCGGCGAGGTCATCAGTTCCGACTCGTACTGACGACTCCGGCTCTGCTGACTTCGGGAGCGCTTGCTGGGCGAGCGCAGACGGTGCAATCCACCTCGGTTCAGGATTTTGACCCGTGACGGCTTTCAGGTCAGGGTCGCCACATAGTTGGTACCCGGCTGGCCGGCGCCCGCCCCGGCGAGATAGGCGCCCACGACGGTAGTCAGGCCTGAGGGTGGCGTGCCGATCACGGTCAACATGTAAGTCTGACTGGGCGATAGCCGGGTCTTGGGCCGCAGGGTCACGGTCTGCGCAGCGGCATTGTACTTTGCGGAACGGATCACGATCGCGCTGTCGTTCGCGGCCTGAACAAGGCGGTAGTTGGCCAGCGATTCGGCCGTGACGGCGTCGAGCGGCAGGTTGAAGCTCAGCACCAAGACGGTCGGGTGGCGACCGGTGCCTGACCGCTTTAGACTCACGACGGTCAGCGGGGGTTGCACCTCGAAAGCGCCGATGTCGGTGGCACCCGTCGATGGCCGGGAGCCCCCTCGCTGATCGGTGGTGACGCCGGCGACCGCAATGCCTGCGTCGAGCGCGGGGCTGCCGGGCAGCAGGGCTTGAGTGAAAGTCGGCCCACCGTTGTCGGCGAGCGGGCCCAAGAGCGGCGCGGTGTTGACCAGGTCGGTCGACTCGAGGCTGATGCCGGGGTCGTCGGAGAACAGGTTGTGGCCCGACGAGTGGAAGTCGCCCGAGGCACCGAAGATATTTCCGCCCTGTGCGTTCTGGAAGATGCTGTCGATCAAGTCGACCGCGGGTTGACCCCCAGAGACGATCCCGATGCCACCGCCGCTGGCGGCCGAATTCTGGTCAGACGTGACGTAGGTGAGCGACAGTGTGCCCGAGTCGGCGATCCCGCCGCCGAAAGTACCGGTCGTGCTCGTCGTCGAGTTGCCGTTCAACGTCGAGTTGGTGATCGAAGCCGTGCCGGAGTTTTCGATCGCGCCCCCCTCGCCGTAGCCGGCGAATTCGCTAGCGCTGCCGGCGGCCGTGTTGCCGCTGAACGTGGTGCCGGCGGCCGTCAAGCTGCCGGAGTTGGCGATCCCGCCGCCGTAGCCGCCGAAACCCCCGATGGCCGTGTTGCCGCTGAACGTGCAATTGGCGACCGAGAGCGTGCCGGTGTTCGCAAGCCCGCCCCCATAGCCGTAAGCGATAATGACATTCGTGTCTGTGGCCACGTTACCGCTGAACGTGCAGCCCGTGACCGAGAGCGTACCGGAGTTGTCGATCCCTCCCCCATTGCCGGCGCCGCTGCTGGCGAGCAAACCGAAACCGCCACTGGCCGAGTTGCTGCTGAAACTCGAGTCGGCGACGGACCCTTTGCCGGCGTTCATGACCCCGCCGCCGTCGCCGTCGCCGGCGGAATTGGTGCTGTCGCCCACGGTCGAGTTGCCGCTGAACGTGCAGCCGGTGACCGAGAACATGCCGGAATTTTCGATCCCGCCCCCGCCGCCGCTGCCGGCGTCATGGCCGCTGCCGCCGGTGGCGGAGTTGCCGCTGAACGTGGAGTCGGCGACCGAGAGCTTCCCTGAGTTCGCGATGCCGCCGCCGTAGCCGAAGCCGCCGGTTTCGTTGATGCCGCCCGTGGCCGAGTTGTCGCTAAATGTCGAGCTCGTGACCGAGAGCTTGCCCGAGTTGTCTATTCCACCCCCATCGCCGTTGCCTGCCGTCGCGCTGTCGGGCGTAATGTTGGGGCCACCCGTGACTGAGTTGCCACTAATTGTGGTGTTGAAGAGCGCGAGCGATCCGGCGTTATCGATCCCACCGCCAGCGGCGCCGCTCCCGTTCGCGATCGTCAAGCCGCTGATCGAGACCTTGGCGCCTTTCGCGACAGTGAAGATGCGGAACGCGGGCGTCCCCGGGGCGTAACTGCGGGCCACCGTCAGCGCCGAGGGCCCTGGTCCGGAGATCACGATGTGGGTCGACAGGTTCGGCAGTGCGCTCGTCAAAGCGATCGCCCCTCTGACCGAGCTTGCGAACTTGATTGTGTCGGCGCCTTCGCGGTTGAGGTCGGCCGTTTCGATCGCCGAGCGTAGCGAGCCGCGACCCGAGTTGTGCAAGTTTGTGACCACGATTGTCGAGGGCACGACCCGGCCCTCGAGGCGTTCGATCGCGCATCCCAATGCGGCGCCGCGAGGGACTCTCGGGGCACGCCGGGCCACAGAGTTCCAGCATGACAGTCGGTGCATCGCCCACCGGAACGTTCTCGCTGTCGATTGCTCGTCACACATGGCTTCACATCCCTTTGTGCAAGAGAGAGGATTGTCAGTTGATGGACGCCACGTAATCGCTGCCCGGTTGGCCGGTACCAGCGAGAAACGCGCCCACCGTTGTGGTCAGGCCTGAGGGTGGCGTGCCGTTCACGGTGAGCACGTACGTCTGATTGAGCGGCAGCCGGGGCTTGGGCAGCAACGTCACCGACTGCGAACCGGCATCGTACCGGGCGGAACGGACCGGGATCACGCTGCCGTTTGCGGCCCGGACGAGACGGTAGTTCGCCAGCGATTTGGCCGTGAGAGCATCGAGCGGCAAGTTGAAGGTCAGCACCAGCACGTTCGGCTGGCCGGGGACGCTGTGCCGGCGCAGACTCACAACGGTCAGAGCGGGCTGCACCTGGAAAGCACCGCTGTCGGTCGCTCCACTCAGCGGCCGGGGCGCCCCCCGCTGATCGGTCGCAATGCCGGGGACCGGAATTCCTGCATTGATGGCCGGGCTGCCGGGGAGGAGGGCTTCTGTGAAGGTCGGCCCACCATTGTTGGCAAGCGGGCCGAGCAACGGGTCGGTGTTGACCAGGTCGGTGGCGCGAGAGTGATATCGGGATCATCCGAGAAGAGATTGTGGCCCAGAGAGTCGAAGACGCCGCCCGCGGCGGCCGAAACATTCCCGCCCTGCGTATTCTGAAAGATGCTATCGGTCACATTGGACTGACCCGCACCGACGAGTGTGATGCCGCTCGCGATGCCGCCGCCGCTGGCAGCCGAATTATCGGCAGCCGTGATGTAGTAGATCGATGCAGAGCCCACAGTGGCGATCGCGCCACCGGCACTGGATGAACTGCCCGTCGCCGAGTTGCCGCTGAATGTGGAGTTCGCGATCGACAGCGTGGTGCCGTTGAAGATCCCACCCCCGTCACTGCCGACGCCGGACATGCAGCTCTGGCAAATGGCCGCGTTGCCGCTGAATGTGGAGCCGTTGACCGCGAGCGTGCCGGAGTTCGCGATCCCACCGCCGGAACCGCCCGAACTGCCCGTTACCGAGTTGCCGCTTAACGTGGAGTTGCTGACTGAGAGCGTGCCGTTGTTCCCGATCGCACCGCCGAAACCTGGCAAACTGCCCGTGGTCGAGTTGCCGCTGAACATCGTGTTGGTGATCGACAGCGTGCCGGAGTTCTCGATCCCGCCGCCACTGGCGGCGCCGTCGGCGCCATAGCGCGCGACTGAGATGTCGGTGGCGGAGTTACCGCTGAACGTGGAGGCAGCGACCGAAAGCGTGCCGGAGCTCGCGATCCCGCCGCCATCGGCCGCGCTGTAGCCGCTAGCCATGGCCGAGTTGCCGCTGAACGTGGCGTCGCTGACCGACAGTGTGCCAGAGTTCTCGATCCCGCCGCCACTGCCGTGGCCCTCGGTGCTGGAGCCCTCGCCTAGGACGTAGGCGGCAGAGTTACCGCTGAACGTGCAGTCGGCGACCGAGAGCATGCCGGAGTTCGCGATCGCGCCGCCATCGGCCGGGGCGTTGCCGCTTGCCATGGCCGAGTTGCCGCTGAACGTGGCGTCGGTGACCGACAGCGTGCCGGAGTTCTCGATCCCACCGCCGTCAGCGGCGCTCCCGTTCGTGATGGTCAAACCAGTGATCGAGACCTTGGCGCCATTGCTGACCGTGAAGATGCGGAACGCGGGCGTCCCCAGGGCGCTGCTGCGGGCCACCGTCAGCGCCGAGGGTCCCGGCCCAACGATCGCAAGATGAGCCGTCAGGTCGGGCAAGGCACTCAAGAGCGCGATCGTCCCTGTCGCCGAGTGAGCGAACCTGATCGTATCGGATCCGTGCGAATGGTCAGCCTGCTCGATCGCCGCCCGCAACGTTCCAGGTCCGGAATTGAGCAAGCTGGTGACCCGAAACGTTGCCGGTGCGATCCGGCCTTCGAGGCACTCCAGCACGCACGGGCAAAACGCACGCCGGCGGTCGCCGTGGGTGCGCCGGCCTGAAAGGTACGCATTGCCGGGGCTCGCAACCGGCGAGCTCGCCGCTCGCGGACGAATAATCGAGAACATGCCGCAGTCTCCTCCAGGCACGAGGGAACTGGCGCCCTCTTGAGCCATGGTCTGCGGCAGTCATTACCGCGGGTGCGGAACCATCCCTTGCGAAATGATCCCGAATATCCCGTCGTCAGATATGTTGCGGCATAAAAAATCCCACCGACACTCAACTGCCCGGCGGGGCCATCGAAGCCGCGGAGATCCGGCTGCCACTCGCGAGCAACCGTTCATTGGAGATTACTCGCGTGAGAGTCTCTTGTCAAGAAACGCCAATCGAATGGTCGTGCACCCACAAACGGTTGCTGAGCCCGGAAACGCTTGCTTTGCGAGCGCAACTCGTGCTATTCTTCTTAGTTCAGACGTGCGCGAGAGCGCCGTTCGCTCGGAGCGAACGTGGCGTTACTGTTCGGTGCGCGTTCCGCAATGGTTCCTTTGAACTCAAGGATCTATGCCAAATTCACCCTCGGCGGCCAAGCGCATGCGGCTAGCGCCAAGCGCCGCCTGCACAACCGCGTCACCAAGAAAGTCATCAAAACGCTCACGAAGCGGATGATGGCGTCTTTGGCGTCCAAAGACTTCGAAAAAGCCGCTGCCGATCTCAAGGTCGTGACCGCCAAGATCGACAAGGCCGGCGCACGCCGGGTGCTTCACCCCAACACGGCCTCGCGCCGCAAGAGCAGTCTGACCCGCGCCTACGCGGCCGCAGTCGCCAAAGGTCAGTCAACGTGAATCGTGGCCCCTACGAGCGTGGCCCGTCAGTCTTCAATTGGCGGGTGTGTTGGGCGCGGGTCTCCTGACCCCGCCCGGAGGCCGACCGAAGGTCTCCCGATGTTCCACGCGGGTGGCGTCGGTCGCTCGACCCGGCGGCGGTTCTGCACAAACGGGACGCTGATCTTTGCGTGAGATCCATCGCGCCCATGCCGACCCTCGACGACGCCTTTGACACGCTTCACGACGCCCTGGTCGACCACTTCGGTAGCGCCCCCGACGATTTCGCGGGCCTCGACCCGTTCGAGGCGATGATCGCCGTGCTCCTCGAGCGCGAGCTGGGCGGACGGTTTCGTGCCGCCCTCGGGGCACTGAGCCAAGCCGGCCTGCTTTTCCCCCGGCGGTTGGCCGACGCCGGCGTGATCGAGATCGTGAGCACGCTTCGCGACCAGGGGTTTGCGCCGTCGCCACAAGCCATCGCGCCGCTTGTAAGCCTGGCGCGCTGGCTGGTCGATCACCACGCTGGCCGGATCGAGTCGCTGTTCGATCCTCATCGCACCACGGAATGGCTTCGCGGTGAGCTGGCGGGCATAAACGGTATCGGCCCGGCCACCGCGGACGCCATCATCCTCCACGCCTTCAAGCGGCCCGCGTACCCCGTCGATCGGCCCACGTTCCGCGTGCTTTTCCGCCACGGCTGGCTCGATCCGTCGCGCCCTACGACGAAGTCCGCGACCTCCTGGTCGACCACGCGACCCATTCGGGCGACGTCTCCGACGACGTGGCATCGGCCGTCTTGCTGGATCTCAAGGGGTTGATGCCGGCGCTGGGCCGCGAGTACTGTCGCGCGGCCGGCCCGCGCTGTGAGGGTTGCCCGCTCGAGAGCCTCTTGCCCCCCGGAGGCCCCTGCGACTTCGATGCCTAAGCCCAAAACGCCCAGCACAGCCAGCCCCACGCCCGCCGACTACCGACTTGTCGGGCCGATGCCCGCGCGCATGTACGAGGTCATCTTGCCCAAGAAGCTCGGCTACTTCGGCAAGGTTCAGGAGGTGCTCGAGGACCTGTTCGACGAACAGGCGATCCGGTCGATTCCGTTCATCCAGCAGGCGATCGCGCGGCGCCGGCGGCAGTCGGCCGAGTTTGACGAAGACGCCTGGATCAAAACGCTGTGCCAGGCCTCGGCGGGCTATTCCATCTACGAAATGGACGGCCGGTACCTTTCGCCGCAAGGACCGGTCGACGAGCGCGTGCTGACCATCCGGTTCATCT
>CAWHMZ010000030.1:0-92935 GCA_963830625.1 uncultured Isosphaeraceae bacterium
GTTGCTCAGTTAATCGAACGGATAAACACTTCCGAAGCGACGGGTGGGGGCATGGCGAATAGTTCAGGCAATTCCGAGCGGCCCCCGCTCCAGCATGCACTGGTCGGCGAGTTCGTCGGGACGGCGCTCTTGATCTTGCTCGGCGACGGCGTGGTCGCCTCGGTCATGTTGCTCACGAAGACGGTTGACCAGATGATGATCACCACGGCTTGGGGCCTGGCGGTCGCACTGGCTGTTTATGTAAGCGGCCGTTTAAGCGGCGGGCACATCAATCCGGCGGTCACGTTGGCCTTGGCCGCGCGCGGCGAATTTTCGCGGTCGCGCGTGCTGCCGTACTGGGGCGCCCAGCTCGCCGGCGCTTTTGTCGGTGCAGTGCTCGTCTACGCCGATTACGCCGAGGCGTTCCGCGCTTTTGAGCAATCCGAGAACTTGATCCGCGGCGCGATGGCTGGCGGCAAGCTCATGGGCCCGGCGGCTGGCGGAGCCGGGGTTTTCGCAACTTATCCGGCCTTCGACAACCTCTGGCGGAACATCTTGAGTGAGTTCCTGGCGACGGCTGTGCTCTTGGTCGGTGTCAGGGCATTGACCGATCGGCGCAACGCGGCGCCGGGAGGCTACCTTGAGCCGCTGGCACTGGGCGGATTAGTCTGGGCGATCGGCTTGTCACTTGGCGGCCTGACCGGTTACGCGATCAACCCGGCGCGTGACCTCGGACCGCGACTGGCCTCGGCACTTCTCGGCTGGGGCACAGCCGTATTTCAGTCACACGGCGGATACTTCTGGGTGCCCATCGTCGCCCCGCTCGCCGGCGGCGTTGCCGGCGCGTTTCTTTACGATTTCGCCATCCATCAATTCCTTCCGCCCGAGAGTGAACCCTCACCTCCGGGCGAACTCTCGCCCTGAGCGCTCGCGAGGAAGACTCTGTTATTTCGGGAGCGGCTTCAGAACGATCTCGATCTGTTGAGTCTTTCCATCGCGGACGAATTCGACGGTGACCTTATCGCCCACGCGTTTGCTGCGGACAATTCGGCTCATCTGCAGCATATCTGGAATGGGGATTCCGTTTACGGCCGTCACGACGTCTCCGGCTCGCAGCCCGGCGAGGTCGGCGGCGCTACCGGGCGTCACTTCCTTGAGCACAACGCCGCCATTCTTTGGCTCGCCCAACACGCCAAGCCGCGGACCGGCCGCTTCGGCTGAAATGATAAACGCCAATAGTACCGTCGCGACGCCATTAATGGACGAGTGCAGAAGAATCGGCGCGACCAGCGTCTTGCGCCACTCGTAGACCAATGCCAGCGCCAGTCCGATCCCGGCAATCATGAACGACTGAGACAGCCCGAACGGGTGCAGCAAGCCGAAGGTCGCCCCCTGCAAGACCGCTGCGACCGCTATGGGCAACGACTGGCGGAGCTTGTTATAAAGCATGCCGCGAAAAAAAATCTCCTCGCCAAGTGGTGCGAGCAGAATCCCCAATAGCGCGAGTCCGATTCGCTCGCCTTGATTCGCCGACCGCGCGATCGGCTCCCATCCGTTCGGCGACACGGATTCCTCACCAAACACCGCTACGATCGCGAAGTGCGTCGCGAACATCGCAGCGAACACGATCGGCACGAGTAGAACGAGCCATCGCGCCTCGCGTAGTACTGGGCGCACGGTGGGTAAACGCGGCCATGCTCCCAGGCGCTTCGCGCGATCCACATCGGACAGACCAGCATCCACAGCTCGAATAAAACAAAACTCGGCAGGAAGAACCAGCGCCCAGCGCGTAACACCGGACGAAATCCGAGTGCTGCCCCGACCAAACCCGCAAGGTCCGGCGCGAAGCAGATGAGCAAATCGCTCCACTTCCACGGCACATCCCGGAAGAACGAACGCCGCAGAGCGTGCCCTGGGGCGATCTCGACTGCCGACGACGAGCTCTGAACCTCTTCCATCGGATCCACGGCGCTGGCTCGCAAGCAATGTAGGGGCTCGTCTTGTGGTCGAGCCAATTCAACCTGATGCCAAGTTCATGATACCAGCCGCACGCACGCCTGGAAGATCCGCCCGGGCTGCCGAGCCGCGCATGCCGTCCAAAGGAAAGGCGAGGCTCCAGCCCAGCGGCGCAGGCCCCCCACCGGGAGGGCGAGGCTCCGGCCGAGCCGCGCGGGCCCTCCACCGGCTCAGCAGGAGCTTCGCCCTCCCGAAACCGCGCAAGGCCATAGAGCGCTGGGCCCGCCGCTCTAGTTCAGATCACTGACGATTCCCATCAACAACGGCCGCGGCGATGCGCGCGCGGGCGGCCGGTGAGAGGCGGGGAAAGGACGTGTCGGCCTGCTTGTCTTGACGTTTGAGGACGAACAGGAGTCCGTGGATTTGCCGCGAATGCGCGCGACAGTGGCGGCAGAGCGCCAGATGGCTCCAGCGACCGATGCGCTCACTCGGCGAGAGGCGGCGCTCCAGCAGGTCGAGGGTCCGCCGCATCGATTCGCGGCACGAGAACATGTCAGAGTTCCTCTGCGTTAAACCATTTGCCTTCAAGACAGCGGCGGAGCCGTTCGCGGGCTCGGTAGAGCAGCGTCCAGAGATTGGTGCTGGTGATTTCAAGTATCCGACAAGTCTCAGATGCGTCAAGGCCCTCGACCACACGTAAGGCAAACGCTTCGCGCACGCGTGCTGGAAGTGCGCGCATGCAATCGTGAAAAACGGCCCAGAATTCCTGCGACTCGACCATCGCTTGGGGATTGGGTGCCCAGCGGCTGGGCGGCTTGCGCCACTTTCCGAATCGATTGAAGTTGCCGTCGACCACGGGATCGGCAGCGGCAAGGTACTCGTCGTGCCGACGGTCACGGCGGCGTTCGTCGATCACCTTGTGGCGGAGAATGGCGATGAGCCAGGTTCGCTCGGAACCGGCGGCAGAGTAGCGCTCGCGCCCTTCGAGTGCAGCGAGCAGCGTCTCCTGGACGAGATCCTCGGCGCGATGCTCGTCGGCGCACAGCAAAAGCGCGTATCGAAAGAGTGCGTCGCCGTGCAGGGCAAGCCATTGTTCGGGAAGCGATGGTGCGCCGACGTTGCCGGCGGTCTGAGCTGAAGAACCCATTTTTGTGGTCATCGTGCCTTGGCGACGGCGGGGTCGGCAATCACCGCAACGCCCTGCGGATCGGCTCCTGCCGGAATACTAGACGGCAGGAACAGCGGCGAGCTGGCGCTCTCGGAAAGCATCCCGTTGGACGCGACCGTCAGAACGTGCAAGGCGTTCCCTTGCGCAAACGTCCCTGCCGAATCGGTTTGATGGTCGATCACGTAGAGCGTATTTCCGCTTGGACTCAACGCGAATTCAAAGTCGGTCGTTTCGCGCGCGGCCGACGTGCTGCCGGTCGAATTCTGCGGCCCGCCCAGCACAAATTCCTGGATCTGAACGGGCTGCATGGGATTGGCCAATGAAAACACGCCAATGCTGTTGGTGCCGGTATCCACAGTGTACAGGAACTGGCCGTTGGCGCTCACCAGCGTCCAGCAGGGGCCGCTGCCCTGAACGGCGACGGTGGCGGCAAGGGTCAAATCGCCTGCCGAGTCGTACGTGAAGATGCCGACCTGATTGGCCCCGACGAGTCCGGCGTAGATGATGTTCTGCGTTGGGTGCTCTGCGAGGCCCAGAAGTAGCGGTGGAGTGACCGGGGCTCCGACGCCGCCGCTGGCAACCGGGGTGAGCGCTCCGCCGGCTCCGATCTGGTATGGCACCACTTCGTTGGCGTCGGTCACGTTGTTGAGCGGAGGCGGCGTGAAGGTATCGAGAAACGCCAGCGTCGACGTGGTATTGATCAGCAACTGCGACGGCGAAAGCCCGACCGGCAGGACCGTCGTATCGGCGAAGTCTGGTGTGAGAACGCCGCTCGAGTGAATGTCGAAGACGGTGATGCTGGGCGCGATTGCGCCCTGCTGGCCTTGCAGCTCATCGCCGCGATTGACGACGTAGAGCCGGTTATCGGCAATCGACAGGCTAACGGGCTCGGTTCCCTCGGAACTGACGGCAGTATCGTTGACGAGCACCAGCGAGCCATTCGATCGGACGCGGAACACCGCGACCGAGTTGCTCCCCTGATTGACTGCGAAGAGGAGACGCCCGTTCGGACTGGCGATGACTTCCTTGTCGGAGTCGTCGGGCCCGAGCAGCCCCTGCGCGTCGGCGACGCCTGTACCACCCGTGTCGAACGCTCCGATTTGCGTGAGCTGACCGTTGGCGCTCTGCCGGAAGGCGATCACGGCGTTCTGGCCGGGATTGGAATTGTCTGTTTCCGTGTAAACAAAGCTGGTGGCATGCTTCGCGAGTGCGGCGGTCGACATGAGTTGACGGGATTCCAGTGTCTCAAGACCGCAGAACATCATCGAGCGCTTCGTCGGACGACGACTCATCGGAGCACCTCGAGTTGGCTTTTGAAAGCAAGAAACCTCGCGCCACCAGAATGATTCCGACGGTATTGCACTCGAATCGGTGGCGCGAGGGTGCCCGTTAGTCGCCGCCCGATGAAAATCCTGACGGTTGATTTGACAAAGCGCTCTGGTACGCTAAGGGGCTTTCACGTAAGAAGTTGCTCAGCCTATGTTTGTGGTGCGGGCGTCCCGCCTGCATCTTCCACGCGGGCAGGCGAGACGCCTGCACCACAATCGACCAGGTTATTTCGCGACAGCCGCTAACTTGCTAGCGATTTCCCCGTAACGTCTGGCGCGACGAAAGGCGGAGCGACCTGATGTCTACCGTGTCACCCACGCCGACGACGATATCGTCTCAACCCGCGTTCGCATCGCTGCCTCTCCACAAAATCACTGTCGACGAATACGAGCGCATCGGCGCTGCCCGGGCGCTGGAGGAACCCGCGAGAGTCGAACTCATCGACGGCAACATGGTGGCCAAAATGCCGAAGAGTCCCGAGCACAGTTGGGCGACCAAAGAGACGCTCAAAATGCTCGACAACCGCCTACCGCCCGGGTGGACGTCGCAGAAAGAAGAGCCGATACGGATTCCTGCCTACGACGAACCCGTGCCCGATATTGAAGAAAGTTGTATCTGCACGGCCGGCGTGCGCTTTGACGCATGTGCAGGCCGTGCCGGCCGTGCAGATACAACCTCGTTGAACTGAGCCGCTTCGCGGTGGGCATTCACCCTTTGGTTTTTGAATCGCTCACTCGATCGTCTCAAGCGGTTTCGGTGATGCCCTGGACGTAACCCGCGAACGGCCGATGAGCCTTTTTACTCAGGCGATTCGATTGGCAGGTCGCCGTTGGGTTCGGTGACGGTCCTTCGAGGCCGTTTTTTCGAGGTGAGCGCGGGGATTATCCGGCCCACCTCACCCGTGGGGCGTCTTGGTGACTCGAGCTGGGCGGTTGCCTTGTTGCTCCCTCTCGGTCAGGAACTGTCCAGAACCACGCGGGCATCGGCGCGCGTGGCCGGTTCGACTGTGGCCGGTGACGGCGGAAACTCCTCGATCACGATCATGCGGGCCGCGCCACAGTTGGGGCACGACCGCACAGGAGTGACCAGGGCGAGAGTCTCCAAGGGTTCGGTGGGCTCGGCCGGCTTTGGTTGCTGCACCGTCTCGCCCGCCAAGAGTCGGCGACATAAGGCAAGGTCCTCATGCCGGCGGCGATTGGATAACAGCCCGTAATGGCGAATTCGGACCAAGCCCCGTGGCAGCACGTGCAGCATCAGACGCCGCACGAACTCCGGCGCGGGCAGCCTCATGACTCGCTGCTTGTTGCCGTGAGCGTAGTCCTTGAAGCGAAAGCGGACGATCCCATTCTCGAACCCGAGCAAGCGGCTGTTGCTGATCGCCACCCGGTGGCTGTACCGCGCCAGATACTTGAGCACCACCTCCGGGCCGGCAAAGGGACGCTTGCAGTAGACGACCCAATCCGTACGCGTGGCGGCCGAGAGAAGCTGCTCGAAGCGAGTGTCGGCCGTGGCCCGATCTGCGGACCAGCCGGCAACGCGCAACCTCCCGGCGGCGTGGGCCGCACGCAGCCCCGAGAGAAACTTGCCGCGGAAGACCCGGCTGAGGATGCGCACGGGCAGAAAGAACTTGCTCCCGGAGCTGACCCAACTGGTCCGATCCAGCGCCAGGCCGCCCCCCGGCACCACGCAGTGGACGTGGGGGTGAAACTGCATGGTTTGGCCCCAAGTATGCAGCACGGCCAACACACCCGTCCGGGCACCGAGCCGGTCCGGATTGGCTGCAACGTCGAGCACCGCCAAGGCCGCAGACCGCAACAGCAGGTCGTAGACAATTCGAGGATTCGAACGCGCGAGCGGGCCGAGAACATTCGGCAGCGTGAAGACGAGGTGGAAGTAGGGCACAGTGAGCAGATCAGCCGCGCGTGCTTCCAACCACCGCGCAGCCGCCGTAGCCCGGCAGGCCGGGCAGTGGCGGTTGCCGCAGGAGTTGTAAGCGATCTGTCGTTGCCCACACTGCGGGCATTCCAGAACATGACCGCCCAAGGCTGCGGTACGGCAGGCGGTCAGGTCCTCCAGTGCGCGGCGCTGCTCAGAGACAAGCTTGGCGCCACACTTTTCCAGGAACTCGTCGACACAGCCGCGAATGACCTCGGCCACGCTGGGCCGAGGTCGAGTCATGAGGGGCGACCTCCTCGCGGGTTGAGGTCGAGGCGGTCGAGCGGGCTCTTGGTCGAGGAGAGTGAGGCGGTGGCCACGTGAACGTAGCGGGCGGTGGTGCTGAAGCTCTGATGGCCCAGCAGGACCTGAATGGTCCGCAGATCGGTGCCGGCCTCGAGCAGGTGGGTCGCGAAACTATGGCGCAGCGTGTGGACTGTGACATGCTTGGCCAGGCCTGCGGCCTGGCGGGCACGGTGGCAGACCCGCTGGATGCACCCGGTGGTAATGGGCCGGTCGGCAACGGCGCCGGGGAAGAGGACGTCACGAGGGCGAACCGCCTTCCAGTAGGCGCGGAGAATTTCCAGGAGGCGCGGGGAGAGCATGACATCGCGATCCTTGCGCCCCTTGCCTTGGCGGACGTGGATGACCATCCGCTGGCTGTCGATGTCGGTGACGTGCAATCGGGTGACTTCGGAAACGCGCAAGCCGGCTGCATAGGCGGTCATGAGGATGGCGCGGTGCTTGATGTTGCGGAGGGCCGCAAAGAACCGGGCCAGCTCGCCGGGGCTGAGGACGACCGGAAGGGTGCGCGGCTGTTTGACCGGGGGGATGCTCCGGGTGACCTCGCCACGGCCGAGGGTCACGCCGTAGAGAAAGCGTAAGGCACAACGATTCTGGTTATAGTGGCTGAGCGAGGCGCGGCGCTCTTGGACGAGGTGGAGCAGAAAGGCGCGAACGTGCTCGGGACCGAGATGCTCGGGGGAACAATTGAAGTGGCGGGCAAAACGAGCGACGCATTGGACGTAGGACCGGACGGTCTGCGGGGTGAAGTTGCGGAGGACCATGTCGTCGATCATGCGGCGGCGCAAGGGTGTCATGTGCGGCTCCTTTGCGAGTGAACGGTGCTGGTAGAAAGCAACAACCCGTTCACGATGCCGCATCGGAGCAGAGAAGGGGCTTACAAAACCGGCGTGCGGAACACGAACGCCGGCTCAGCGGAGCACATACACCCAGCGGCGGAGATGGATGCCGGAGAAACGCTGGCGCGAACGATCGTCGAGCGGGAGCTCGTTCTTGCCCGCCGCGAAGCGGGTTAGTTCAATGCAATCGTTCGAGGGTCAAACGCCGATTACCGGCACCGCATTCCTACGTCGGCCGACGTGGCACTTGTAGTCGAGGTCTCGGATTCATCGCTCAGCGCGGACCGCGGCAAGAAGCTCGCGGCCTTTGCAACCGCCGGCATTCCCGTGTATTGGATCGTTAATCTGGTTGATCGCCAGGTCGAGGTCTACACCGGACCCGCGGCTGGGTGTCGGTCGCAACCGTCGCAGTCTGCCATGCCGGATTGGTCGATGCATTGTCGGCCCAAGGACTTATGGTCCGGCCGAGCCCGTCGCTCGCGCGTCCGTCGGACTTTGCGCTGTCTGTCCTTTTTCCCCCCTCCTGGAGCTGACCAAAGCGATGGGGATGAACCGGCCCAGCCTCTACGCCGCCTTCGGCCACAAGGAGCAGCTCTTCGACAAGGCCCTCGGCCGCTGCCAGACGGGCCCACAGTCGTTCGTGAACGAGTCAATGCGGCTTGCTCGCCTCGCGAAAACGCTCCCAGCGATCAATTGGTTCCAGACGGTCGGCTCCCTGGAACGGCAGCATCCACCCTGGATACTCAGGCGAAAGAGCGCTGACCTCATCCAACTGCCTAAGCTCGTCTGGGGTGAGTTTGAGCTCGACCGCAGCGAGATTGTCCTGAAGCTGGTCGACGCGTTTCGCGCCAATGATGATCGACGTAACGACAGGCTTTGCTAAAAGCCATGCGAGCGAGAGACGTGCCGGGCTACATCCATGTGCTTTCGCGATCGGAGCCATCACATCGAGGATCTTCCAGGTCTGCTCTTTGTCCACGATGGGAAAGTCGAATTCAGTGCGGCGCGAATCCGCGGGCTTCTGGTTCGTCCGGCTGAACTTGCCGGAAAGCAAGCCGCCGGCAAGCGGACTCCACACGAGCAACCCGACTTTTTCGGATTCCAGTAGGGGAACGATTTCCCGTTCGAGATCTCGGCCGGCGATCGAGTAATAAGCCTGAAGCGTGTCGAATCGGGCCAGGTTCCGAAACTCGGAGATGCCGAGTGCTTTGGCGATCTTCCATGCCTGCCAGTTGGAGCAGCCGAGGTAGCGGACCTTTCCTTGCTGCACCAGGGTGTCGAGCGCGCGCATCGTCTCTTCGACAGGGGTCACGGAATCGCTGGCATGGATCTGGTACAGGTCGATATGGTCGGTCTGCAAACGGCGGAGACTGGCCTCCACCCCGTCCATGATGTGGCCGCGAGAAGCCCCGACGTCGTTGCGCCCCGGGCCGACGCGGCCATAGACCTTCGTCGCGATCACGACATTCTGCCGCGCGACGTGAAGGTTTTTCAGTGATTGCCCGAGAATCTTTTCACTCTCGCCCTCCGTGTAAACGTCCGCCGTATCAAAGAAGTTGACGCCGCCGTCAATCGACGTCTTGAGTAGTTCATCCGCCCCGGCCTGGCCGACGGCGCCGATGGCCTTGAACAACCCTCTGCCGTCGCCGAATGTCATGGTTCCGAAGCAGAGTTTCGAAACCAGGAGACCTGTATTGCCGAGCGTTGTGTATTCCATGACGTTTTCCTTTCTTGTGAGTAATTTACTGATCTCAGAATCGCAAAGGAGGCAAGGATCCCGGAGCGCCGACGTCTGTTGAAATACTAACCTCTCGCCAGCGTTCGGCATCGGCTGCGCGGGTCGCCTCGGCCTGGCCAGCATGCTGAACGGCGTCACTGCCCAGCAGGAGATGTGCCGGCAGGCTATCGCTGGCAGCCAGGCGAAGGACGAGCTGCGCTACCTTGACCGGATCGCCGGTCTCATTGCCCCAATAAGATTTCAGCGCCTTGGCGAACGCGCCCACGGACGGTTCATACTCCGGGAGCAGGTCAGGTGTGTCTTTGTTCGCACGCGCGCCCCAGTTCGTCCGCATTCCGCCGGGTTCGAGTGCGCACACCTTGACGCCAAAAGGAGCCACTTCCTGAGCGAGAGACTCCGTGAATCCCCCAACCGCCCACTTGGCGGCGTGGTAGCCAGCGTTGCCGGGACGGGTCACGCGACCGCCGACTGACGATACCTGAAGGATGCAGCCGCTCTTTTGCTTGCGCATGATCGGCAGCGCAGCACGGGTCATGTTGACGACGCCGTAGAAGTTGGTGTCGATCAGCGCCTTGAATCTCGCCGAGCTCAACTGCTCGAACGGTGCGATGTCGCCGTAGCCCGCGTTGTTCACGACGACATCGAGACGCCCGAACGCATCGACCGCCGCCTGCACCGCTCTATAGGCCGCATCCTCATCTGCCACGTCGAGCGGAGCCGTGCGAATCTGATCGCCGTACTTCTGCACGAGATCTTCAAGGCGGCGAGGATCGCGGGCCGTTGCGACCAGGCGATCGCCCGATGCGAGCACGGCCTCGGCGATGTTGCGGCCCAACCCGCTGGCGCTGCCGGTCACTAACCACACCTTGGGCGCGAAGCCTTCCTTCACCCTACCGTCTGTCATCGATGTTGTTCTGCTCATTGTAAGTCCTCTCGTTCGGTGCCAGTTTTTATTGGAGTGTCCAGTCAGTCACGATTGAGGCGAAACGTCCCCGAGATTTTGACGCATGAGCGAGCACTCGCTCATTCACTAAACACAAAAATCAACCGGCCACTGCCTTCCAGAACGCATCAAAGCCTGCCTTTGTGTAGCGCTTTGCCTGTGCAGGCTCACGGGCGATGAAGTCCATCGTCGTATCGGCGATCGCACTCACAATCGCCGACACGAATGACGGAGGCTGTTGCCTCATTGCACCACCTGAGGCGCACTCACGGATCATGTCGTTGACCACCCCGAATGCGTCGCCGACGAGCTTCTTGGTCTCTTCTGTGATGCGGTCGGACACCGCCAGTTGCCTCATCGCTCGCCGTTTCAAGGGATGTGCCGAACCCCAACCGATGTAGCGATCCCAGAAGTGACGGCTCCGGTCGAACAGGCTCTTGCCGGCAGGGTAGCCGGTAATCACGGCGTCACGAAGGTCCATCTTGAGCTCCAGATACAACCCGTTCAGCAGCTCGTCTTTGTTGGCGAAGTAAGTAAACAGCGTGCCTTCCGCCACTCCCGCGCCCTTGGCAATCTTCGCGGTCGGCGCGCTCACGCCGAGCATGGCCACGGCTTCGGTGGCCGCCTCGAGGATTGCAGTTCGCTTGTCTGCGCTCAGAGGGCGTGCCATTTCTCTCCAAAAATGAGTGCCTGCTCAATCATAGGAACGGCCTGACGAGCAGTCAAGTGAAATATCTGCCGGCGCAACGCCGTCGACGGCGGGCAAAGGTCATTCAGAAATTCGCTCCGAGGATGCACCTCCTCAACTCGTGAGACCTTCTGCGGCGCTGCGCAGGATGGACTTCGAAAGTGCTGCATCCGTCACAATGCGGGACATCGTCAAGGCACCGATCATCGTCGCTGCGGCAACAATGGCCCTTTTCTTTCCTTCAGATGGGCGAGTCCGGTCGAACTGCTCGGCGAGAATATCTACCAATCTCAAGAATCCTGCGGTCGCGGCATCTCGGACTTCGGCATCGGCTCGGGCTAATTCGCTTCCGAGGGCGGCCAGGGGACAACCTTCGCGCGGATGGTCCCGGTGCTCGGCAGAAAGGTACTTGGCTGCGACTGTCTTCAGCCCGGTCCGTCCTCGCTTTCCGGCAGCCGCAGCAGCCAAGCCGTCGAGCATCGTGGCGAGAGCGGCGGCACTCGCTTCCTTGATGAGTTCGTCCTTGGAATCAAAGTGGCGGTAGAAGCCGCCGTGCGTGAGCCCGGCGGCGGACATCAGGTCGGCGAGCCCCGTCGCGACAATACCGTGCTCACGGAACTCTTCCGCCGCGATCGTCACGATCCGTTCGCGCGTCTTCGCTGCCTCCTGTTTCGACTTCCTCATAATGACGTGACTCCTTGGCGATCCGGCCAGATATCTTGGATTGCGGTTGACATCTAAATTGTACCCTCCTATCATTTGGATGTCGAGCAACATCTAAATCAGCTTCACGGGAGACCTCAGATGATCCAGGGCAAAGTCTTGGTCACCGGGGCGACGGGGGACACCGGCGGCGCGACGGTCGAAGAATTGCTGTCTCGCGGCCATCGCGTGCGTGCGCTCGCTCACCGGCAGGACGAGCGGTCGAAGCAGCTACAGGAGCGTGGCGTCGAGGTCGTCTTCGGCGACCTGCTCGACTTCGGCGAGATGCGCACCGCGCTCGAGGGTGTGCAGCGGGCCTACTTCTGCTACCCCATCCGACCGGGCATCGTCCAGGCGACGGCCCAGTTCGCCCAGGCCGCGAAGGAGGCCGCCGTCGATGGGATCGTGAACATGTCGCAGATCTCAGCGCGGGAGGACGCGAAGAGCCATGCGGCGACGGATCACTGGCTGGCCGAACGCGTCTTCGACTGGTCGGGCGTGACCGTCGCCCACATCAGGCCGACGTACTTCGCCGAGTGGCTTTTGTACCTGGCCCCGATGATCAAGGCCGGGCTGCTCCACGTGCCGTTCGGGACTGGCCGCCACGCACCCATCGTCGCCGAGGACCAGGCGCGTGTGATCGTCGGCATCCTCGAAGACCCCGCGTCGCATCGCGGCAAGATCTATCCGTTGTACGGCCCCGTCGAGTTCACGTATCAGGAGATCGCGCAGGTCCTGAGCCGGGTGCTGGGGAAGGACGTCCAGTACAAGCAGGTGAGCTTCGATACGATGCTCCAGATGATGGCCGCGAGCGGCGAGACGCTTCCCGCCGAGCATTCAGCCAGGGTCTTGTACGGCGAGTTCGAGCAGCCGCACGAGCGACGCACCGGCGACTCTTTCCTGATCCAGCACTTGCGCGAGGTCGCAATCGATCACCAGAACGGCATCTTCGCGGGCACGAATGACCTCGTCGAGAAGATCGGTGGACGCCGGCCGATGACGCTGGAAGAGTTCATTACCAAGCATCGCAAGGCCTTCGAGTGAGACGCACGCGGCGTTCCGGCTGATGCAACCGAACGTGCTCATGTCACGGGGATCGACCTGAGTCAGCCGTTCGTCGACGCCGCCCAGATGCTCACGGAACGGGCCGGGTTGTCGGACATGGCGACCTTCCGCCATGCGGAAGCCGTCGACTTGCCGTTCGCCGATGAGAGCTTCGACCACGCCTGGACACAGCACGTCGCGATGAATATCGCCGACCGTGCGCGGTTCTACGCGAGCATGCGCCGCGTGCTCAGGCCAGGCGGACGCCTGGCGATCTACGATGTCGTCGCCGGGGACGGCGGCCCTCTGATCTTCCCCGTGCCCTGGGCGCGGGTGCCGGAGACCAGCTTCCTCCTGACGCCCGAGGCGATGCGCGAGGCCCTCGCGAGAGCAGGATTCGCGGAGGTGTCATGGGCCGACAAGACGGATGCAGGCCAGGCGTGGGCGGCAGAGATGCAGGCCGACAGCGAGGCGACGCCAACGCCGCTTGGCCTGCACATCGTCATGGGACCGCAGTTCGCCGAGATGGCTGCGAACCTCGCGCGAAACCTGCTGGAAGGCCGAGTCCGGCTGGTTCAGGCGATCATGGCACGGGCATAAAGTTCTTTCAGGGAGAAAGGACACGCATATTAAGCCGGGGGGTTCCAGACGCCCAGGGATTCGCCGCGTCCACATGGGGATCAAGACACCGGCATTTCATTGGCTGGCTGAAGGTCGGGTGAGTTACGGCGCACAGTCGTTGTCAAACGTTGGATGGCTGGGGGATCGGTAGGTGCGTGTCTGATTGCCTGCACGCAGGGCCGGCCGAAAAGAGGGTGTCTGGCAACCCTCTCGCTGGCGAGCCGCCCGCGCCGACCTCAGCGCTGGACGGCCAGACAGGCCGCGAAGTGCGCGAGCTGCTCTTGCGCCTTGCGCGCGAACAGAGCTTCCCGATCCGGTTGGTGACGCACGATCCGCGCATCCGCGACATGGCTGACCGCATCATCGAGATGAAAGATGGCCGGATCGTGGCGCGAGCAGGCGTGTTGGATTCGCTGTTCATTCGGCTGCGGGCTGGCCAAGCAGCGCTCGAAGGTGGGCGATCTTCGGTGCGTGCTCAGGTGCGAGTCGCCCCGCTGCCTCGAGCGCGACGAGGATCGCGAGGGCCCGTTCGAGCGGCGCACGTGCGACCGAATCGCCGGCAAGACCCAAGTGCGCCAGCGACACAGCGAGGTCCACCTGGTAATCGGCGCGGTCGGGCTCGGCCTGGGCCAGACGCTCGCGGATGGCGAGGGACTTGAGGTAGGCGTCACGCGCCTGGTCGCCCTGACCGAGGGCTCGGTACAGGTCGCCCATCCGCTCGTACGAGACGGAGAGGTCGCGCTGGTAATCGGCGCGGTCGGGCTCGGCCTGGGCCAGACGCTCCGCGATGGCGAGGGCCTTGAGGTAGGCGTCACGCGCCTGGTCGCCCTGACCGAGGGCGCGGTAGAGGTCGCCCATTTTGTTGTACGAGACGGAGAGGTCGCGCTGGTAATCGGCGCGGTCGGGCTCGGCCCGGGCCAGACGCTCCGCGATGGCGAGGGCCTTGAGGTAGGCGTCACGCGCCTGGTCGCCCTGACCGAGGGCGCGGTAGAGGTCGCCCATTTTGCTGTACGAGACGGAGAGGTCGCGCTGGTAATCGGCGCGGTCGGGCTCGGCCCGGGCCAGACGCTCCGCGATGGCGAGGGCCTTGAGGTAGGCGTCACGCGCCTGGTCGCCCTGACCGAGGGCTCTGTAGAGGTCGCCCATTTTGTTGTACGAGACGGAGAGGTCGCGCTGGTAATCGGCGCGGTCGGGCTCGGCCCGGGCCAGACGCTCCGCGATGGCGAGGTCCTTGAGGTAGGCGTCACGCGCCTGGTCGCCCTGACCGAGGGCGCTGTAGAGGTCGCCCATTTTGTTGTACGAGACGGAGAGGTCGCGCTGGTAATCGGCGCGGTCGGGCTCGGCCTGGGCCAGACGTTCGCGGATGGCGAGGGCCTTGAGGTAGGCGTCACGCGCCTGGTCGCCCTGACCGAGGGCTCTGTAGAGGTCGCCCATTCCGTTATACGAGACGGAGAGGTCGCGCTGGTAATCGGCGCGGTCGGGCTCGGCCTGGGCCAGACGTTCGCGGATGGCGAGGGCCTTGAGGTAGGCGTCACGCGCCTTGTCGCCCTGACCGAGGGCTCTGTAGAGGTCGCCCATCCGTTCATACAAGACGGAGAGGTTGCGCTGGTAATCGGCGCGGTCTGGCTCGGCATGCGTCCGGCTCTCGTACGCCTCGAGCAGCGCCTGGTACCGCTCGAGCGCGCGCTCCGAGAGCCCGAGCGCGAGATGCGCCTGCGCCTCCTCGTCCGCGACCGAGGCGTAGTCCCCGTGATCGGCAGGCAGGGTTTCGAGTACTTCGCCGGCCAGCGCGGCGATCGCCACGGTCTGACCGAAGCGCTGCTGGGCAGCGAAGCAGGCGTGAGCCGCCTCTGCGCCGCGTCAAAGTCGCGCCCCGCAAGAAAATCGCGCACGGCCTCAATTGCGTCGCCGAGGTCGTGGCTTTCGTGCTGCACGCGCCACCAGCGGTAGCGGCCGGCTCGCTTGCAGCGCTGGGCCTGAGCGGTTGCATCGTCGAGGACGGCAAGCCCCTGCGCAGTCCAGCGGTGCACCCATGCCGAGCCATCCGGGAAGCGGTAGACCAGCGACAGGTCCGCCAGCCGATCGAGGGCTGGCACGAGCGCAGCGCCGTCGACCGGAGCGTCGGCGAGCATGGAGGCGAGGCCCGCCGGAGACGTCGGGAGGTTGGAAACAGCAGCTTGAAACAACAGGTCCGCATCTCCCTGGCCGCGCGCGATCTCGACCAGCTCCTCGAGCAATACGTTGCGCATCCCCAGGAGCACCACCTGATGCAACGTCTCGTCGAGACTCGCCGCGGTCGCCTGCGAATCAATCCGGGCCGCGACGAGCGTCTGCTGGAGCTTCTTCGTCACTTGAGGTAGGCGGCCCACTCCGCCGCGGAGCAGGCCGTCCAGGAACTCGAGGATGCGCGGATGTCCGCCGATCACGCGTAGTGCCTGCGCGACCTCGCCGGGCGCGCGCCCGCAGGGCGGGCAGGCGCTGGACGAGCTTGCGCATCTCCGAACGGCTCAGCGGGCCCATGGCGATCTCGTGCAAGAACGCCTCCGCACCAGGAACGGGATAGCGACAGGTCACGAGGAGTCGGCCCCGCGACGCGGCCTGTGCGATCCGTTCCAGCCAGAGGCGCACATCGGGGTTCAGATAGGAACCGCCGCCGATCGCCAGGTTTTGCTCGAAGTCGTCAAGCACCAGCACGACAGGATCCCGGGCAAGGGCTTCGCCGAGCAGACGGAACCGAAGCTCGTCGTCGAGGTCCCCGGAAACCAGCAGTCCCGCTCGGCCGCGCGCTTCCGCTCGGTCGGACCGGGCGAGCGTGGCGCCCACGCCGGCGGCGATCGCCCGCAGATCGAAGCGGCCGGCGTGGGCGGTCACGCGCCAGCCATCCTCCGTCAGTCGCTGCATCGCTCGGCCGGCAAGAGCCGCTCTTGCCGACGCCGCCGAGGCCCGTGAGTACAACGCCGGCTTTGCCTGACGCCGGCCTGCGGCACGTTGCGCAGCGCCTCGCGCAGCTCCCGCCGCCGGCCGATCAGCTCATCAATGCTTAACTGTGGCACCGGACCTTCGACATGGTACACCGGTCGCTCGCGCAGCGGCTCCTTGTCGACGGAAAAGTCTGCGAGTGGCGCGTCGTCGCCTGCCACGTATAACGCCGCGGTGGCGTATTCGGGCTGCGTCTCGGTCGCCGGCGCCTGCAGTCGATGGCCCTCTGCCGCGCTTGCTCGAGCTCCCTGCGGGCCGCGGCCAGCGCCCGGCTGGCCAGCGGCGGCTCTCGGCGAGCCAGGTGCTCGTAGAACGAGCGCGCGAGCTCGGTGGCGTAATGATCGCTGACCGACGTCTGCATGGCCACCACGCTGGGCACACCGGCTGCGCAGCAGCGACTCCGAGAAGCTGGCTGTCTGCTCCTTCTCCACACCCCCATGGCAGGCGCTCAAGAATACCAGCGGAAGCGGGCGGCCCAGGCCGCGGACCGGCTTCGTGAGGTCGTCAGCACTGGTCGGCACAGCACTGCCGTCTTCATCCTCGAGCTCGAGCAGCCCCGGGCCGCCGTGACAGGAGAGGTGCAGCACGTGGTAAGCATCCCGCTCGATCGCCCTGGCGATCTGGTCCGGGTGGCCCACCTCGAGAATGCGCACCTCGACGTTCTCGAGGCGCTGCGCCAGTTCGACCGCGTTCGAGAATATTTTGCAGCTCGCGTTCATGATCGAGCACGCAGGAGCCGGTCTGGCCCTCGTCGGGGGCGCCGACCGCCACGAGGACCTTGATCGGGCCGGCCAGGGGCGCCGGTTTCTTGAGAGAGAGCCCCGCCGGGCGCCGCAGCGTGACGACCCCAGGCAAGGTCGCGAGCAGGCGGTCATCGGCCAGCCGCAGCGCCTCGAAGGGCAGGCCGAGCAGTTCGGGTGTATCCGCCTCGAAGCAGACTAGGACGGTGCTGCCCACACCTCCGTCGACCACCGCTGCGATGGCCAAGCCGCTCTCGCCCGGCAGACAAAGCGGCGCGCAGCGCGCGCCCCAGCTCGGCCGTGCCGGCCTCGAGCGTCGCTCGTGCGGCCTCGTCGGGGGAGCGTCGTAGCCCGGTGCGAAAACCATGCAGGAATTCATCGCGGGCATGCACCAGCAAGGGCGGCAGCGCCGCATGGACCGCGCTGCCGTACTCCTGGTCGCCCAGCAACACGCGCATGCGCACGCCGCCAGCGCCTTCCCGCCGCAGCGCGAACAGCACGCGTTCACACCGGCCGGCCGCACCGCTGGCGACTGGCGCCGGCCCACCCCGGCGATGCAAAAGCGCGTCGGCAATCGCGTCGACCTCCTCGATGCCGCGCCGGGCCAGGGGCCGCAAGAGCGGCGGCACGTAGGCATCCTGCCCCACCATAACCGGGATGATGACCTTGCCCTCCTTGATGCGCGCGTACGTCAGGTAGCTGGTCTCCGCCTCGACCCAGCGGCTCGCTCGCGAGTGCGCCGAGAATACGATCAGCCCGGCGCTTGCCTCCTCGAGTCCTTCGTTGATCCTTGCGACGATGTTGTCACCCGGCCCGATCATCCACTTGTCGAGCCACGCATCGATCCCGCGTGCGTGCAGAGCCGTCGCGAGGGCCTCGACGGCGGCCTTATCCTGCGAGGAGTGGCTCACAAAGACGCGCATGGTGGGACCGATCTCCGATCCGGCAGCGCTTTCGATCGTCAGAGTGGGAGCGCCGTGGGTTCTGTTTCGCACCGCGGTGACAAGACCGTCTGGCTCTCCCTCTTGTTCTCGACTGCGCGACCACAGGTCGATGGCGACGTTCGTTCAGCAGCGAACAAGGTACGGCAACATGATAGCCGATCCAACAGACTGGACCAGAGGTGACCCCCGAGGGGTCGTCGGGGGATCTATACACCCAAGGATTCGCCGCGTCCCCGTGGGGATCAAGACACCGGCATTTCATGGACTGGCTGACGGTTGGGTCAATTGCGGCGCACATTCAGGCAACCAATAGGTGCGTATCTGATTGCCTGCGCGCACAGACGGCCGAAAAGAGGGTGTCTGGCAACCGACGGCGGGCCGAAAGGAGGATGTCTGGCAGCCCCTCGTCGACGGGATGTGCCGTGCGTGTACTCCCGTGGCCGAAGACACCGGCCCATGTCAACCAAGCCCAGACGGAATGAAGAGGCATTACAGGGCGTCCAATCCGGTTGTGAGCGACGGCGGCAGGCTCAAGCCCGCGTTGGGCGTTTGCCCGGGTCGAAAGCGTGGCCTAGCATTGAGCAGATCCCGTGGTTTTGCACAAACTGCCCCGAAGGCCGTGACCGACCGAGGCCCATTCGATGCCGACGCTGATCGCCGACCCCCGGTCCCTGGCCGAATCGAAAGGCACGCGCCAGGGGCGAGCCGAGGTTTCGAGATCCTCGGGAATCGCCTCAGGGATCAAGGCCTGGTTCCCCGCGTCGTCACGGGCCATCGCCGCCAATTACGCCGCGGCCGCCTCGCTGATCCTCCTCGGCTACGCCTTCTATGCCACCGTGCCTTATGCGACCGCGGTGACGCGCGTCTATTACGATTGGCTCATGCCCCCGGCGAGCTGGGTGGCCCTCCGGGTCGTCGTCGTCGCGTATCTGCTGCTGCTCCCGCTCTACTACGCGACATTCTCCGATGACCATACGGTCAAGTGCCGGCGATTCTGGCAGGGGTTCTTCGCGCTGCCGCATCGCAGGCCGACGCGCGAGGAGGCGGTCGCCTTTCGGGCCATCGCGGTGAAGGCGATCTTCTGGCCGCTGATGGTTGTCTCGCTCCTGCCGCTAGGCGCACGACCTCACGACGAGCACTGAGGCTTTCCTCTCGTTCGGAAGGTTCTTCCCCTATGGGTATTGCGCGATCTATCACGGCTTATTCGTCGTGGACCTATTGCTCTTCGCGGTCGGCTACGGGGTCGAGCATCCCTGGCTCCGCAACGAGATCCGCTCGGTGGAACCGACGCTGCTGGGCTGGCTCGCCGCACTGCTGTGTTACCCGCCCCTCTTGTGGCTAACCTCGAATGCGATTGGGTGGTTCAGTTACGAGCTTCCGCAATTCCGGTCGCCGACGTTCCAGGTCGCGGCCGCCGTCGCCATGCTCCTGAGCGTCGGTGTGTATGCCTGGGCGACGCTCGCGCTGGGGCTGCGAGCCAGCAATCTCACGAACAGGGGGATCGTCACCACCGGCCCGTACCGCTGGATTCGCCACCCGGCCTACGTGGCCAAGAACCTCTCGTGGTGGATCGGCGCGACTCCGCTGTTCCTGAAGTTCGCGTGCACCGATCCTTGGCGCCTGGTCCCCGCGATCCTGGGCACGGCGACCTGGAGCGGGATCTACGTGCTGCGGGCGCTCACCGAAGAGCGACACCTCGGGAGCGATCTCGACTACCAGGCCTACCGCTCCCGGGTTCGTTGGCGCTTCATCCCGGGGTTGGTCTGACGTTCACCCACCCCTTCCGGATGGAGGATACTTCGCGCTGCCTCCGGCACATCGATGTCAATTCTGTTGTATCGACGAGAGATCGCCGTCGTCTTTCCCACAACGTCGATCACTGTCTTCGCGACTCCTGGCATCGTCATCTTGTGATGAGAAGTTTGCTCCACGCGCTGCCGGCGAATGTCGGCCCTGCCGATCCAATGCCGGGACTCGCGCAGATTCCAGCCACCCAGGGATTCGCCGCGTCCCCGTGGGCAGCAAGATACCGGCATCTCATTGACTGGGTGAAGGTTGGGTGAATTACGGCGCACTTTCAGGCAACCAACAGGTGCGTATCTGACTGCCCGCACGCGCGGACGGCCGAAAGGAGGGTGTCTGGCAACCCTTGCAGGCAATTTAAGCGAAAGTGTTGGGAGTGCCGAGTGACCAGCCAACCATCCTTGGCCTAGGATCAGTTCATAACGGCCAAAATATTATGATGAGCCGACTCGACGGTGTTCCACCAAAGTCGGACAAACCCGTGAACTCCAAAGTGCATATGTCCAAACCGATCGGGTTGAAAGAACCATATCTGCTCGCAAAAATTCAAGTCCACCTTCTTCATCGGCACCTCGATCACCAGCGTCTGCTGGTCGTTAACCCACTGAAGCCCAGCCTTTTTATCCGCCGACCATTTGTCCACCCATGTCCACACTTCGCCTCGAATCACTGCCTGCTCTCTGGCCCTCTCGGCAATTTCAGCAGTGTCCACAAGTCGACAATCGAAGATTCTGAGAAACTTCCGCACGGGATAGTAGGGACGCTTGCCGTTGGCGTATCCTACCGTAGCGAGGCTATTCTTTTTAAATTTCATATTATTATATTGTATATTGTGTGAATTCACTGCTAAAATGCAACGCTCGTTTCCCCAGCGAACGTCGTCCGTTTTACCGTCTGCGGTAGCTCATGTCTCCCGTTACTTTCATACCCGCCCGTGCCCATCCGTGCTACTTGCAAGCGATGCTCGCGTCTCGTTCAAGCGGTGACGAGCCGTTCGCTAGACACAGAGTGGAAGTTAAGCCTTTGGTTATTTCCCGCTATCCGCTAGCGAGGCTACGCGTTTCCACGGTGCAACGTTCGCCGGTAGACGAAAAGCGCTGACTTGCATCCAATTCCCTGCCCAGCTAACGCCTCGAAGCGATCTGCGATCACGCCACGGGCAGCGTCGACCAGCAGCTCGGCGGCGAGCCGTGCCCGCTGGTTCTCGGCCTCGACCTCCAGGACATCGATCGAGTTAATGCCGGCGACCCTGTGCGCCCGGTCCGCTTAGCGGGCCGGGCTCATTGACCACTTGTCCGCCCGGCCTCCAACGGATTTCACCACGCGATTCATCACGATCGCGAGGTCGCCGGACGAAAGCCCAATTGGGTGAGCCTCGAAACCTCCGCCGACCGCGCGAAATCGGTGTAATCCGCAAGATCAC
This sequence comes from uncultured Isosphaeraceae bacterium, assembly GCA_963830625.1. GTDB lineage: Bacteria > Planctomycetota > Planctomycetia > Isosphaerales > Isosphaeraceae > CAWHMZ01. Next base: position 21,135 of record CAWHMZ010000030.1, read on the forward strand.
CACGCCGTCGATGACGCAAGATGACGCAAGATGACGCAAACGGCCCCGAGAACGGCGCGGAGCTGGAATACCATACCCGCTTGTCGCGTAATGCGTTACACCGAACGGGTGACGCAAATGACGCAAATGACGCAGCGGATGTGAACTTCATAATCTTCTTGATCCTGATAGGGACGTCATGGCTCACCGGCCGCAACCCACGGCAAGCGCCTCGGGCCGGTACAGACGCGCGGTCGGCCCTCGGCATACTAGCCCGAAGCGCCAGCGAGGGTTCCCGGTGCGGAAATCCCCTCGCTAGCGCCTCGGGCCGGTACAGACGCGCGGTCGGCCCTCGGCATACTAGCCCGAAGCGCCAGCAAGGGTTCCCGGTGCGCAAATCCCCTCGCTAGCGCTTCGGGCTGGTATAGACCCGCCGCCAGCCCTCGACGAAAAGACACGCACTGCAGAGTCTAGCCGCAGATGATCAGTGGCTGGCCGATTGGTCGCCGTTTGGAGCGTCAGCTCAAGAGATTACGAAGCACTTGAGTCAATGGCCGGAGACATCGCAATGCATGTGCTTTCGCTCCTGTGCTTTCGCTCCTTTCTCGCTCCTTGCCCGTCGTCCCCTCCCATCGCCCGTTGACGCTGGAGCCAGGGGCGTAACCGCCCCTGGCTACTCACCTGCGCCCCTGACGGGGCGAATACATAACCGCGCCACACCAAAGCTGGCGCTTCCCTCGACTGGGCTCGGGACAGGTCGGGCTAATCCGTCCGATCGCCCGTTGACGCTAGAGCTGCTTGATGCCCGCCACCCACCGGGATACCCTGGTCCATCGACCACGAACCCACCGGAGAACTTTCTATGCGACGAGCGGTTTTTGCCCTGCTCCTACCCCTCATCGTGGCCACCAGCGGCGCCGGCGTTGCGGACGATAGCGCCAAGCCGTCGAAGTCGACGCTCATCAAGGCCGGTCGCTTGATCGATGTCCGCGCCGGGCGCGTGCTCACCGATCGGGCGATCCTCGTCGTGGGCGAGCGGATCAATGCGGTCGGGGAGACGGTCGAGGTTTTGAGGTCGGCTCCCAAGGAAGCCGCCGTCATCGACCTGTCAAACGCAACCGTGCTGCCCGGCCTGATCGATTGCCACACCCACGTGCTGCTGCAGGGCGACATCACGGTGGCCGATTACGACGAGCAGCTCCTCAAGGAATCGATCCCGTTCCGCACCATCCGTGCCACCGTCGCCGCCAAGACATCGTTGCTCAATGGCTTCACCGCGATCAGAGACCTCGAGACCGAAGGAGCCATGTACGCCGACGTGGACCTGAAGCGCGCGATCGAGCGCGGCATCATCGCCGGCCCGCGCATGTTCGTATCGACCAGGGCCTTCTCCGCAACCGGAATGTACCCGCTCCTGGGCTACTCCTGGGAGCTGAAGGTTCCCGAGGGGGTGCAGGTGGTGGACGGGCCCGACGAGATCCGCAAAGCAGTGCGTGAGCAGGTGAAGTACGGCGCAGACTGGATCAAGTTTTACTGCGACCGCAAGTATTACATCGAGGACGGCAAGCTCCGCAGCAAGGTCAACTTCACGGAGGACGAGATGCGGGCCATCGTGGGTGAGGCCCATCGCCTCGACCGCCGCGTCGCCGCGCACGCCATCGGCAAGGACGGGATCATGGCGGCGCTCAAGGCGGGCGTCGACACGATCGAGCACGGCCACGGGCTGGACGAGGAGTCGATCGACTTGCTGGTCGCCAAGGGCGTGTACTGGTGCCCGACGATCTACGTGACCGTCTACGTTGCCGACGGTCGAGCCGCCGCCGGCAGCCCGATCTGGAAGCAAATGCTGGACCTCGAGCGGATAGCGTTCGGACTGGCGGTGCAGAAGGGGGCAAAGATCGCCTATGGGACCGATGCGGGCGGCTACGCCTGGACCGAGAACCAAGCCAAGGAGCTTGCGTACATGGTGCGGTACGGGATGACGCCGATGCAGGCCATCCGCTCGGCCACAGTCGTCGCCGCTGAATTGCTCCAAGCCGAAAAGGACCTGGGGTCGATCGAGGCCGGAAAGTTCGGCGATATTGTGGCCGTCGACGGCGATCCGCTCCAGGACATCACCGAGCTCGAGCGCGTCAAGTTCGTCATGAAAGGCGGCCAGATCTACAAAGGCGCGACCGCCAAGTAGATGTGAGTGCAGTTCCTCCTCATCACGTCGCTGGCGGCGTTACCTTGAATCATCGCGACCCTGCTTCCCGCTGCCAGGCCGGCGTTCGGGAGGCGGGCGGTGGGGGCCGTAACCTCGGAGAGCAGGATTCCGACCCTGCTGAGGCCACGGGGGCGATCCCGGCACAAAGCCATTCGTCTCAGGCGCGCGTCCCCGCCCCCCCTGGCCCCCCATTTCCCCCCGCCGATTTCAGCCCCGTCGCCTGCGCGGCCATTGATTTCATCACCTTCTCGCGGTTATTCCTTCTCTGTGTAGGGAATGGTATGCTGAGCTAACACCCACCGTCCTTCGAAGCGGCCCTTACAGGTTCTTTTTTTATTCGGCCGATCGGGACGAGCCGCCTCATGTGCATGTCGAGCGCGACGACGCCGAGGCGAAATTCTGGATTGATCCCGTCTGGCTGGAACGAAGCTCTCGATTTGCCCGCAAGGAGATCAACGAGATCCAGAGAATCATCGAGGAGAACCAGCAGCTTCTGCTGGAAAGCTGGAATGAATACTTCAATAGCTGACAGCCGATGGGCCGCGGCCATGCAGGTGTCCGTCACCGACGAGGCGCTCACGGTAGAGCTGTCCGACGGCCGCTCGGTCTCGGCGCCTTTGGCGTGGTATCCTCGCCTTTTGCACGGATCCGTCGAGGAGCGGCAACGCTGGAGACTGATCGGCCAAGGGCGAGGAATCCATTGGCCGGACCTCGACGAAGACATCAGTGTCGAGAACCTGCTCGCCGGGCGTCCTTCGGCCGAGAGCCAGCGCTCGCTCAAGAAACGGCTCAGCCGCGCGCGGGTGCCGAGGGCCTTTCCCGGCCCCTTGCCAGCCCGCCGGATCCAAGCTCGCGTTGACCGAGGTCGCATGTACCTGACTTCCATCTGCTCGATCTACTCCCTCGTCTTTTTCCGTGTCTGTTTCTTCGCACTCCTCAGCATCTTCGCGGTGACAAAGTAACATCAATTCTGATCGCGTTTCGCCGGCCGTGTTCCGTCGCCTCCCAATCGATCAGCTCACGGTGCCCGGTTCGTTACGTGGCCTTCCTTGGTGAGCGTGAAGTCGGCAATCCACACGGTCCCCGTCTGATCCCCGACGTTGAAGTAGATCGAGTTCTCGGCGGCGAGGTCCTTCGCCTGGAACTTGTATTGATAGTCCTGCCACGCTTCGGTCAAGGGGACAACCTGGCCCAAGCCAATGCCATGGTAATCAGGCTCATCGATGTTTCCACCGAGCCAGATCCGGCGCGGGGCATCCGCTTTGGCGCGGAACCGTACCGTGTAGGTCGCGCCGGCCTGGGGATCATCGAACAGCTTGGTGATTCTCGCATGCCAGTCGGTGCCATCCACGGCGGCGATATCGACCCGGCCAACGTTTCCTTGGGCGGCCAGGGTCGCCTGGGCGGTGCCGAAGAGCTCCAGCACGAACAGGCGGGCGCTTTCCAACGGTCGAGGCTCACCCCTGGCCTCGGCCGGCTCGGGTGCGCCGCAGGTAAGGGCGCGTCTTGCCAGTCCAGTCCGATCTCGGCGAGCTGCGCGCGGATGCGGGGGATGTTCCAGATCACCAGGCTGCCGTCGGAGAAGCCGGCAGCCAGCAGCTCGCGGTTGGGGCTCCACGCCAGGCTCCAGTTGGAGCCATACTCCTCGGGCAAGGCCAGCAGGAGTTTCCTCTGGTGCATGTCCCAGACGGTGATCGCTCCGCGCGCCGCCTGCGCCCCCAGCAGTGCGTCGTCGGGGCTCAGGGCGACCCCGCCGGCCAGACCGCGATCCCTCGCTCCCTGGAAGTCATCCGGACCGGAGCGGTAGAGTTGTCGCCGCGTGAGCAGGTTCCAGACCGCGGGGATCCCACCCTGACTGATAAAGGCCAGGTGGGACCCATCCCTATGAAATGCCAGATTTTGGATGGACCCGCCCGCTTTCAACGGCGGGAAAGGATACGGCTGGGAGTTGCTGACGTCCCAGACGCGGAGCCGCCAGCCATTGGAGGAAATCCAGGCGAGTAGATTGCCAGCGTGGCTGAAACCAAGACTGCCGATTTCCTTAGCAGACGGGCGGGCAACTTCTTCGAACGAAAGCCGGGAATCCGCGCGTCCAGCGGCGGCGCTTGCGACAACCTTCCAGAGGACGACTCCGCCCTGGCCACAAGCGGCAAAATAACGGCCGTCAGGGCTGAAGATGCAGGCCCAGATCACTGGGCCCAGTGGATGCTTGGGGGCCGACAGCTCTTGCCAGGACGATACCTGCCAGAAGTGAATGCCGCCCGCCCAGTCGCCGGCGGCCAGAAGGGCACCATCGGGGCTGAAGGCGAGCGATTGCACCTCGGCGCGAAAGCCCGACAGCTCGCGGATGCGTCGGCCGCTGGCCGGATCCCAGAGCCTGACCGCATGGTCTTTGCCTGCCGACGCGAGAACCTGGCCGTCCGGACTGAAAGCGACGGCGGGAACTCCGCCGATATGCGCGCCCACGACGAGCTTCTCGCGGGCCCCGGCGAGGTGCCAGATTTGAACTGCGTTGTGCGGCCAGTTCCCACGACCGACAAGAGACTTGCCGTCCTGGCTGAAACGGACAGCCCAGGCACTGGCCTGTTTCAATCTGGCGACTTCCCGGTTCGTTGCCGTCTCCCAGAGATGGATGAGCCCGGATTGGTAATCCGCATATGCCACCAACTTTTCGTCCGGGCTCAAGCGGACTGAATGACAATCCCCGAAGCTGCGCGATAGTCAGCCGCTGGAACTGAGATCCCTCAAGCACAGCGACTCCCGAATTGCCAGCATAGGCCAGATGATGGCCGGTGCTGCTGAAGACGAGGTCGTAGATCCAGCCGACTTCCGAGGGGAGGTTGTGCTTTAGCGCTCGGCTTGCAACGTCCCAAACCAAGATCCGGTTCTCGTTGTATCCGGCTGCCAGGAGCTTGCCGTCAGGGCTCAAAGCCAGGCCGGCGAGTGTCCCGGGCGCCGGCGTCTCGAAGGTCTGGGAGCGCGTTCCCCGGGTGAGGTCCCACAGAGCCACTCCGGGTTGGTTCATTGAAGAGATGAAGAGCCATTTGCCGTCGGAACTCAGGACCACCGAAACGGGCTCGCGGTACGAAGTTACCTGATCGTTGGGGACCGGGCGGTCGATGGCCATAGTGCGCGTACTGACCCAGGCACCGTCCGCGTGAGCTTGCCAGACCTTGACCACGCCGCCCCGGTCTCCGGATGCCATCCGAGTTCCGGCGGCATCAAGACTCAGGCTCACGACAGGAGCTCGGTGTTCGTGCAAGCGAGCCACTTCGGCTCCGGTGGACAGGTTGCGCACCAGGATGGACCCATCGGCCAGGCCGAGCACAACATGCTGCCCGTCGGGGTGGACCTCCACGGCGTGGATTTCGCTGGCGAGATCGGCCCAGATTGTCGGTGCCAGGCCGACGAAGTCCCCCAGGCAAGCGACCGCTTCTTGCCGCAATTGGGCCAGGTCCTTGTCCGGGGTCTCCAGGGCGAGGGCCTGTTTCAGGCGATCCCAGACTTCGCGGCGGTAGCCGCCATCGCGCAGCCGCCGAATGGCCTGGGCCTCGCGAACGAGGGAATGATAGAGGTTGTTTTCCGCCCGCCGGCGCTCCCGGTCGGCCTCCCCGCGCTCGGCAGCTTCGCGCGCCTGGGCCGCTCGGGCGCGGTCCTTCTGCCATTCCGCGTCCCGCCATTTCCAGGTGACCCCGGCGAAGCCGGCCAGGAAGACCAGCGCCAGCGCCGCCGTCAGCCCCGCAACCAGTGGGTTCCGCTTGCACCAGCGCCACGAGCGCTCCGGAAGACTTGCCCGCCGGGCCCGGATCGGCTCGTCGTCGACGAACCGTTGCAAGTCGGCTGCCAGTAGGGCGGCCGTCTGGTACCGCCGCCCCGGTTCTCGGTCGATCGCCTTGGAGACGATCGTTTCGAGATCGCGGGGCAGCGACCGGACTGACTTGCCCAATCGGGGCGGCACTTCCTGCGTCACTTGCCTGATGAGCCGGTTCCGCTCCTTCTCATCAAACGCCGGCCGAAAGGCCAGCATCTCATAGAGGGTAAGCCCGAGGGAATACACGTCGCTGCGGGCATCGGTCTTTCCCTCGAAGGCTTCCGGCGGCATGTAGCGCAGCGTGCCGAGGATGTCGCCGGTGTGGGTCAGGTTGGGCTGGTCCTCCGCCTTGGCCAGTCCGAAGTCCGTCACCCAGACCGTTTCCTGCGTGTCCAGCAGCAAGTTTGACGGCTTGATGTCGCGGTGCTGCACCCCCTGCTTGTGGGCGTATTCCAGGGCGTCCGCCACCTGGATGCCGATAGTCGCCACGCTCTGCCAGTACGTCGGCTTCCGGCTCTTCGAATTGCTCCCGTACCGGCCCCGTCCCGGCAGGACGACCGAGGAGGACGACAGCGTGAAGGAATCCGACACCGCCGACCGATCGCGGGCGTCCGCCGCCGGGGCGTGCGGGCGACGCCCTTCGGCGCGGTTGTCGCGTCCTTGTCGTCCTCGTCATGCCTCCCCTGGAACTCGCCCGTCAAGAGCGAGCGGGCCACCTGCGCGGCCGTGATTTCCGTGCCCGAGCGGTGCGGTCGGCCTTTGGTCACTGTGCTGCCGGCGCGGCGCTGCCGGACTGCAGGTTCTTCAGCTCCTCCAGCACCTCATCCAGCCCCAGCCCCTGGATGAACTGCATGACGTAATACGGCAGGCCATCCTGCTCGCCGACGCCGAAGACGGGGACGATATTGGTGTGGTGCAGCCGGGCCGCCGCTTTCGCCTCGCGCTCGAACCGCCGCTTGGCCCTGTCGTCCAGCAGCATGCTTTTGGGCAACACCTTGAGCGCGACGTGACGCCCTAGCGAGACCTGCTCGGCCTCGTAGACGATGCCCATGCCGCCCTTGCCGACTTCGCGGAGGATGCGAAAATCACCGAGCTGCTGCAACGCCGAGGCCGGCGCCGGCGGCGCACCGCCAAGCGCGGCCGCTTCCCGGTGGTCCTCCCGAACCTGCTCGATCTCGACCATGGCCGGGAACAGCTCGCGGATATCGTCAGCCAGCTCGGGATAGCGGTCGATGTACTCCTGGAGCGGCGGCCGTTGGCCCGCCCGGTACCGCGCGGCGAACTCGTCGGCGAGCCGGGTCAGCTGGATGTAGTTGGCGGAGCTCTCCGAGGTCTTGTCAGACATTGTCGAGTCCTCCGGGCATGGTGGCGAGGATCGCCTTGAGCCTCTTGAGAGCGCGGACATACCGTTTGGCGGCGGCCGACTCTTCGATCCCCAAGGCCAGGGCCGTCTCGGCCAGGGTCATCTCCTCGAAATGACGCAGGGACAGGACCTCGCGGTCGATCGTGCTGAGGGTGTTGAGGGCTTCCTGAAGCCGCATCATCCGTTCGGTGCGCACAGCCGCCTGGGTGGGCGAGGTGTGTTTGCCCAGAAGCTGGGCCGCCAGGGCCGCCGAAGAGGCCGCCGGCAGGGCACCGCGGTAGATTGAGACTTCCAGCCCGGCATCGCGCATCTGCGTCCCCAGATGGTGCCGATGCAGCTTCAACAGGCGTTCGCCGACGATCAACCGGAGCCATAGAAACAGGGGATAGCTCGGCTCGCGCAAGTATTCGCCCAGCCGGGTGATGGCGTCGACGCAAGCCTCCTGAATGACATCGGATGCGTCGATCCGCGCGTGTAATCGGCGGTCGAGGCGCAGCTCAACCATGCGCCGCAGTCGCGGCCGATGCCGGGCAAAGATCTCGTTCAAAGCCGCCTGGTCCCCGGCACGGGCCTGTTCCAGAAGGCGGGCGGTCTCGGCGGAGTTGTTGTCCATCAGGGCCTCGCTGAGTTATTAACTCCGGAGCCAGCGGTTTACTGGACAGGTCAAGAGCGAGTTTTTCGGAGAGGGACGTGGTTCCCCCGGTCATTCTCACGCGACGCCGCGCTCGATTCCAGACCGCCGTAAATCCTTTAGCGACCCAATCGCCGCTGGATGATAGGGTTCGTCGGGGTCACATAGCTCGAATCAGCCATGGAAGAGCAGCAGGGGTTCGAAGGCGCCGCCCAGGGCCTCCTTCGAGGCCAGGCCGAGCCAGCTCTCCAGGATGGTGGCGTAGACGCGGCGGAAGTCCACCGTCATCTTCAGGTCGCCGGCGACGAGATCGGTGAGGCTCGGGTAGGCCCCGTGCAGCCCCGGCCGGACGCACGGGCCGGCCAAGAAGACCGGACCGGCGGTGCCGTGGTCGGTCCCCTTCGAACTGTTCTCCCCGACGCGGCGGCCGAACTCGCTGAAGACCAGTACGAGGACGTGGTCGGCCAGCCGCGACGCCGCAAGGTCATCGAGGAACGCCCGGAGCGACGCCGAGAGCTCCTCCAACAACGGGGCGTGGCGCGGGAGCTGCTGACCGTGAGTGTCATAGCCTCCCTGCTGGAGGTAGTAGACTCGCGTGCCCAGGCCGGCCTTGATCAGCCGTGCCGTGAGCCCCAGCCGCCGGGCCAGTTCGGACTCGGGATAGGCCGTCCGGTCGCCGCGCCCCCCCGCGATGGCCTCCAGGCGCTCCGCCGTGACGTAGGCGTCCAGCAGGCTCCGGCGCAGGAACTGCCCCAGGTCGTCCCCGGCGGACGAGGAGCCGATCGGCTGGGACTCGGCCTCCTTGTCGATCAAGGCATAGTCGTCGAGCCGGTCGAGCGCGGCGCTGACGGACCGCCGGCCACGGATCGCCGGCGGCGGGGAGTCGGGCCCGATCAGCATGGCCGCCGGGGCGCCGTCGCGGGTCGGCGGGCCCTCGTCGAGGCCGCGGCCGACCCAGCCCAGCCCGGTGTGGTCCCGCTCGTCGAGCCGGGCCGATTGCCAGATCGCCATGCTGCGAAAGTGCGAGCGGTTCGGGTTCGGATACCCCACCCCCGGGACGATCGCCAACCGGCCCGATTCCAGCAGATTGCCCGCGTCGACCATCGCCGGGTGAAGGCCCACCTCGCTGTTGATCTTGAGCAGCCGCTTCTCGGGCAGCCGGAGGGCCTCGCGGTACTTCGCGTACCCGTCGTCCTTGAAGGGGACGACCGTGTTGATGCCATCGTTGCCGCCGTCGAGCTGCAACACGACCAGGATGCGGCCGTCTTTCTCGGGGCCGGCGGCGTGCGACGCGTGCGCCAGGAAGCCTGGCACCGTGGGCGCCAGGGCGATCAGGGCCGAATCCCGCAGGCCGCGGGCGAGGAAGCCTCGGCGTGTGACCATACTCTCATCTCCCGGGGAAAGGGTCAAAGCCGCTGCGCCTCGGGCGAAGCCAGCAGTCTGACGAGGGCCTGCCGGGCCGGTCCCGGTGCATCAAGTGGAACCTCGGGGCTATCGGCACCGAGCAGCAATTGCGCGAAGAACGAGGGGTTACGTCGCTGGCCATGGCGCTCTGCCAGCGTGATTGGGTCGAACGGCGTGCTCAGTCCGACCGACTCGCCGCCGATCAGGGCCGCGGCGAGGTTCGCCCGGCCGATCGCCGATCGGGTCGTGATCCAGGCGCGGCCGCCGGCCCAGCCGCCGACATTGGGCGGGTGGAACAGGTCCTGGCCCAGCCGGCCGCACCAATCGGCCAGCACCGGCGTGCTCGGCGCCGGGTCGAACATCTCGATCGCCCGCACGGCGCCGACGGCGAACTCCATCGGGCTCGCGATGCGCCGGCGCAGGTTGGCGGCATCGAAGAAGAGCTGCGACCGGAGTACCGTCGCGACGCCCCAGCCGATATTCAGGTCGTGGTCCCGCAACCCCTCGGCCAGCTCGTCGATCGCGGCTGCGTCCACCGCGCCCTCGCCGAAGAACTCATGGCAGAGCCGCCAGGCCAGCCGTCGCGACGTGGCGGGATGCTCTAGGAGCAGCGCTGCCAGGCCACCGGCATCGAACGCGCCGGCGTGGCCAAGGATGTTCTTGGTGCCCGGGTCGTACCGGATCGGGACGAATCGCGCCTCGTCGCCCGCAAGCTTCCAGCCCGTCAGGGCCCTGGCGGCCTGTTTGACGTCGTCCTCGGAATAATGGCCGATCCCGAGGGTGAACAGCTCCATCAGCTCGCGGGCCAGGTTCTCATTCGGGTGCCCCCGGGTGTTCTCCTGGGCGTCGAGCCAGACGAGCAGCGCTGGGTCGCGGAGCATCGCGTGCAAGAGCCGGCCGAAGCGGGCGCGACTGAGGGAGCGCAAGGTCTCGTTCTGCCGCCGCATCAGCGCCAGGTCATCGACCTTGAGGTTGCTTGTGGCGAAGTGGTCGTGCCACAAGAGCGTCAGCCGTTCGGTCAGCGGGTCCGGGCCGAAGAGCATGCGGAAGACCCACCAGCCCTTGAGCCGATTGGGATCCGGCCCGGCCAGGGCCAAGTCGGCCAGGCGGTCGGCGAACACGGCGAAGTTGTCGGGCACACCGCAAGATCGGGACCTGCCCTCCAGCAGGCGGTCGATCGATGCTTCGGGACCGTCCTTCAGGTCGCGTTGCAGCTCGTCCCAGGTGGCGGCGAAGCCGGCCCGGCGGTGCAGATGGAAGACACGACGCACGTCCCACGGAGCGCTCTGGTGGGACATGTAACGTGACCAGGTGTCGCGCGATTTCAGGTTCACGAAGCCGGTCCGCATCGGCAGTCTCCCCGGGAAAGCCGTCGATTTCAGGCTGGCCGCGGATGCAGCGCGGCCTCTCCGGCCGGCTACTCCAGCACTTCCTTGACCGTCACATCGCCCAGGTCGCGAACTTCCCCAGGATGTTGAAGGAGGATGCCGTGGAGGACACGGCCGGTGTCGAGCCGGTAGTTCGGGCGGGCTCTTTTATCGACGCTGATGCCGCTCTCAACACCCGGTATCAGCCCAACAATCTGGAAGCGGCCATCAGCATCCGCGGTGAACGTCGAGACATCGGGCAATAAGCCGGAGCTGACGAGCTTCAGCTTGGCACCCGAGAGTGGTATGCCCTCTTCATCGACGAGTCGGCCCTTGACCGAGCCGGGGACGTCTAAACGGACCTCAAGCGGGGTGTCGTTGTTGATGTCTTCTCCCTTGATGAAGATGGACCCGACGAGCCCGCGATCCTTGTGTGCGAAGACCAACTGCCGAGGAAGGCCCGGCTCCAGGCCGAGGACCTCGAACGTGTCGTCCGCCAGGATGCTCACCTCTCCAGCCATCATTGCGACCAGGCCGTCGCATTGCGCCCCGGTCACCGGCTTGCCGTCGGGCCCGACCACCCTTCCCGTGCGGCTGCGTCCGCGGGTCAGCTTGAGGTCCACGGTGAATGGCTCCGCGGTATCTGGAACATCGATGATTTTGCACGCGTTAAATCCCGGCAGGAGCTCTCTCACCATGGCATCGACTTTCGCTTCGTCGGCCTTGCTCAAGCGGGCACAGGTATACGGCACCTCCCGGCGCGAGGGACGGCACAGAGGGCCCCTCCGCCAGGTGGGACCGTGAGCCGGAATGCGGGGTCGGTCACGCTGAGATGGGCCGCCCTTCCGCCACCATCCATCTGATTCGTGCCCCCCTCGTTCGGGTTGGTCGGCAGCTTGAAGTATTGGGATGCACCCGCGAAGACGGGCCGTCCCGTCGCCTCATCCACCAGGCGTCCGACCACGATCACGCCCCTTATCAGTTCGAGGGTCGTCTCGATCGGTTTGAGGCCCTCGGTGTCGGTGACCGTAATCGTCTTTCCAAGGAAGGGATCGATCCCTGTCCTGGGGTAAGCACGAATCCGATAAACCCGACCCTTTGGTAGACCCACCAGGCGGAAACGGCCCTCCGCGTCAGTGCGTGCCGAGACGGCGGTCCCCGTGGCCGATTCGGAGCCGTGGACAGGGACGCCTGCCAACGGCTTGCCGCTCCCCTTCAAGCGAACGACGCCGGTGATCGGCTTGGTCGGACCGAAGACAAGCTCGAACGTCGCTCCGACAACCCGCGGGTCGAAAGAGAGACTCTTCACGCCATGACCCATCGTGTCGGTAGTCCGGTTCGGCTGAGGACTCGACGGTCCGCGCGCCTTGTCGGGTCGGGCCATGACGTAAACGCTACTGTCGGCCAGCGCGGGGCTGTGGAAAAACAGCAAGCCGAGGCGGTCGCGCCCAACACCTTTGACCTCGAATCGGCCGTCGCCATCGCTCGTCCAGGTGTTCGAGCCGCCCGGCCAGATCACGTCGTCGTTCCCATAGGATGCCGCAATCTGGGCGGCATGGACTTTGCCGAAGGCGAGCGGCGCGTCCAGGTCGACCCCGGTCTTGAACACACTGACCCGACCGAGCCGAACAGTCACGCCGGCGACCGGACGGCCCTGGGTATCGAGCACACGGCCGTGAATCGGCACGTCGTCGCGCACCAGCCGCAACGTTGCCTCACCGCCGTTGGCAAGCGATCCAGCCTCGACCCAGGCCAGCCCAAACCCCGGCGCCGTGGCCGCGATCGTCGCCCTGTGCCAGGATGGCTCATGCCCATACGGCCAGTCGCTCGAGGCCTTGTCGAGCTCGAACTCAAACCGCCCGTCCCTGTTACACACCGCCACGCGACCCTTCTGGCCTTCAGGAACTGGGGATATCGGTGTCCAGCCGTAGTAGAAGTTGTGTCGGATGAAGATCTCAGACCCGGCGACCGGCCTGCCATCGGGGTCGAGCACCTGGCCGCGCACCGGGAGCGTGCCCACGGCGTCGAGCGGATCGGTTTGCGCATCCGGCCGCGACGCGGGAGCGACCCCCTGGTGGATGGGAACCGTTGCCGCCTTCGGGGGCTCATCGCCCTGCGTGGTCAACGCGGCCGACACCGCCCACACCGTCAGACAGGCGCCCAGCAGGGCCGCCGATGCAACCGTGAGCTTTTGCACGAACATCGTCTTGAGCACCTCATGGGTTAAGGACTGCGCCGCGGCCGAGACGGCCCTGGCGGCCACGGTCGAACCGACGAGGTCCAGAGCCGCCCGGATCGTCGCGTCTCGCCAGGCCGGCGGGATGACCGTCCCCGCCTCGCGGAGTCGCACGGCCGTCATGACCGCATCGCCCCATGCCAGGCCCCGGCGATCGAGCCGGGCCTTGAGCCGCTCACGCCCGCCGGCGAGCCGACGTCGTAAAGTGCGCTCGCTCAATCGCAGCGATTCGGCGGCCTGTTGCTGAGGGATACCTTGCAGGTCGCAGAGCACGACGGCCAGTCGGATCTTCTCGGGCAACCGGGCGATCTCCTCGTGGAGCGCCGGCAAGAGTTCAGCGGGGATGATGGGATCGTCCGCCGAGGTCATGGCCGCCATCTCGCCCGCCCTCCTCTCCTGCACGCGTCGCCGGGCCGCGACGGCGTTGGCCTGGATTGCAACCCGGTACGCGACCAGGTACAGCCATCCCCCCAGGTTGGCGCGGCCCCGGAGGGTGCGGGCCTTCTTGACCAGGACCAGGAAGGTCGCCTGGAACGCGTCCTCCGCGTCGCTCGGGTTGCGCAGGACGGCCCGGCAGACCCTCAGGACCATCGGCCCGTGGCGGCCCAAGAGCGCCTCGAAGGCGGCACCATCACGCGTCGCCAGGAACCGATCGAGCAACTGGTCGTCGGGGAGCCCCGAGACCGTCCCCTCGACGAAGAGCCGATCAAGGTGGCCCAGGGCGGCCCCCGGTGTTTCGTTAGCCATAGACCCGCATCCTCCTCGAACGATCGTCTTCCACCTTCCATTAGGGCTGAGGAAGGGGCGACCGGCCAACTTTTTGCAAGTCGTGGGAGAAGCCTGGCTCGACGTCGCCCGCGATTTGCTGGGCCGACCGAGCGAGGCGAGCTCAGCAAGCGAGCGGGTAATCAGTTCGCAACCAAGGGAGACCTGCGGTCCAGCCCTTGGGCGGGGTCATGAGACCCGCGCCCAGCAGCGAATGACAGGCACCTCGAGTGGTGAGTTGTACAGCGGGCCGATGTTGGGTTACGCCTATTTTCACGGTGTTGGCGAGTTGACGGCCCGTGCGGGCCGCTGCGCGTTATTGGGCGCACACTGAGCGCTCGGGCCCATAGTTGCCATAGATTTCAACGCGCACAACGTTGGCATCTATGGCATCTATGGATGCGACTTGTCATCTATGAGGGGCATCGCTCCATCGTTGGATGGAGCGCGCAACTGCCGGTAATGCTTGGGCGGTGCCCGAATCCTCCCCCGCGCGTGGTCGCGCCGATTCCCGATCGGGAGGGCGAAGCTCCCGCTGAGCCCCTTTTCAAGATCGGCTACGCACGCGCCGGGCCGGCGAGGCCACAAATACGGGGCTCGGGGTGGAACCTCGCCCTCCCGCGGTGGATGATTCGCCGGCGGCGTGGCCGGGAGGGCGAAGCTCCCGCTGAGCCATGTATTGTCGACGGCGCCTCGCCGTCAGACCGGAAAGGCCTGAGCCGTACCGGGCAAGGAGGATCAGCCGGCGAAGTGGCAGACATCGGTTGAAACGGCACTGGGATTGCCTGCACCGGTCGACTCGTAACGGTCGAATTTACAGTTTGTTACGTCACATAATGGAATGTGCCTGCGGTACGAGGGCCGTCGAGAAACCTGCCACTTTCTGCCACTTTCTGCCATCTTTTCGCGAAGTGGTCAGGAGGAAACGAGCTCGCTAATCCCCGGCGACCCCGCTAGCCGAATCAAGCGGCATTGGCGGCGTGTCTCTGAGCAGCGCAACGCCGACGATCCGGCGCCTGGAGTGCGCGTCGGCCGAACGGTGGCGCCGGGAAAACCAACCGTGGAAATCGGCCAGCATCCGATCGATCGCTTCGTCGATCTGCGCGAAGGCTGCCCGATTGGAGACGAAGCGAAAGGCATCGCCCCAGCCGCAGACCTTTCGATCAATGCGCGTCAGCGTCTGCGCGTACATCGGCTCGGCCCGACGGCGGAACGCCGGTTTGCCGGCGTCGCGGATTCTTCTTTTCGCGTCGGCAATCACGAGAGCAATCTCGCGGAGGAGATTCTGCCGCGCCCGGCGGCCCGGTGACACACCGCTCGGGTGAATACGACAGCCCAGGAAATCGAAGCCGCCGCCAACCCGGCCGAGAAAAGCCTTCTGGCTGCCGTCGCCGGGCTCGTAGCACGCCATGCCGAGCTTGGCGAGCTCCTGGCGCGCGGCTTCAAAACCATCGGCGACCCCGCCCTGGCTCGGGCCCAAGATTGCAAAGTCGTCGAGGTAGCGAACTGTCAAAAGTCCGCTCTTGTTCAGCAAGACGTCGAAATTGCGCAGCGACAGGTTCCCGACGAGCACCGACAATAATGATCCCTGCGCGACCCCGAGCTCGTGAATCGGGAACAGCTCGAGCCACTGCGAGATTTCGTCGCGGTTTCGGATTTCCGTCTCAAGTGCCGCGCGAAAGAGGGCGACGAAGTTGTCGTCTGCCACGTTGTCCTTGAGGAACGCGACAACGTTGGCACGCGGCACGCGCGGAAAGAAGTCTTTGATATCCGACAGGGCAAAGTGACTGGCGCCGCTCTTGATCGTCTTGTAGACCAGGGCGACGGCTTCAGGTACACCACGGCCCGTGGATCCAGCGAAGCTGGTGGACATGTTGAGTACGTCGGGGATCCCGCCCGAAGTGGGCTCTCAGCACCGGGTCACGGGTGTAAATGACGTCGAGGATCGCCCGCTGAACGATCCGGTCGCTGACGGTGTGAACCGTGATTCCGCGACGCGACCCGCCGCTCTTTTTCTTGGCGTAGCCCCATTTCGGCGAGAACTCGTAGCGGCCTTCCCGCAGCCGTTTCTGGATTCCCTTGAGGGCGCGGAGCGGTGCTGCCTCAATCGCGCCGAGCTCCGCTGCAAGCTGCGGCCACGCGCCTGCTCGCACCCCGGCGCGAACGTCGCGCCATGCGCGGAAGAGAATGTCAAGGCTGCTTGCCGCGGAGACAAGCTTTCCCATATCGTGGTCAAAAAACGATCGGGGACCTCACTGCCGGCCGCAGGTCCCCGACTGTTAGGTACCGGCGTTCCCCGGGGCGAGGTGGGGCCAAGGCCCAACCGCGGCGACCCGCGCACCGGGGGGTCGCCCCAGAGCGCCGACCTCGTCCCGAGGGAGAGATCGGATGGACCCGTCGCCACCGGCACGGCGAGCCGCACCGACTGTGGCGAAAACGCCCGATTGACCGGGCAGAAGACCCCAGGCGATTGCCCGGGACACCGTGTCTCCCGATCGCTGCATGAACCAGGTCATCAGCCACCCAGTGGACGTGTATGGACATCGTCGCGGCAGTGTCCTTTGACCCGGCAGTGACCTGGAGCATCTCTCGGAGCGCGAGGCCTCAATGTGCCTCGCGGCGATCCCCTGCGCCCTAGGCGCGTCCAGCCGGTGATCTACCCAAACTGGGAAAAGACAGTAGTTTACGATACCATGTCACCGCCGGTTGTCAATCTGGTGGTTGTGCCGGCACTTTGGCATCGATAGGGCCACGCCGGAGGAGTTGCCATGCGCTTCGCTCGGATGATCCAGGCTGTGGACGCCCATGCGTGCGGCGAGCCCGGGCGCGTGATTGTCGGCGGAGTGCTCGACGTGCCCGGCGCCACCATGTTCGCCAAGATGCAGTATCTCCAGGATCACGCCGACGGCCTGCGCAAGCTGATGCTGCGCGAGCCGCGTGGGTATCCGGCGGCCAACTGCAACCTGATCTTGCCGCCCACGAGTCCCGAAGCCGTGGCCGGGTACGTGATCATGGAGCAGGTCGAATATCCCGGCATGTCGGGCACGAACACCATCTGCGTGACGACGGTGCTGCTCGAAACCGGCATGGTGCCGATGCGCGAGCCCGTGACCGAGTTGACGCTGGAATCGCCGGCAGGCCTGATTCGCGTGCAGGCCGAGTGTGCAGGTGGCAAAGTCAGGAAGGTCACGTTTCGCAATGTGCCGGCTTTTGCGGTGCATCTCGACAAGCAGATCGACGTGCCTCACCTGGGCGCCGTCACCGTCGACGTCGCCTACGGCGGGATGTTCTACGTGATCGCCGACGCAACGCGCCTGGGCCTGCGGTTGACGCCCGACGAGGGGCGCGAGATCGTGCGAATCGGCGAGATGATCAAGGCGGCCACTCAGGAGCGACTGCCGGTGACGCACCCAACGCAGCCGGGCTTCACCGGGGTGACAATCGCGCTGCTCTCGGGCGAGCCGACGCAGCCGGGCGCCCACGCCAAGAATGCGGTGGTCGTCTCAACCGGCCGGCTCGACTGGAAGCGCCGCGAAACGTGGACCGGCGCGATCGATCGCTCTCCATGCGGCACCGGCACCTGCGCCAGGATGGCCGTGCTCCACGCCAAGGGAACGCTCGGTCTGAATGAAGATTTTCACCACGAGGGCATTCTCGGCACGATCTTCACGGGCCGGCTGGTGGAAGAGACACAAGTCGGGCCATATCGCGCGGTCGTACCCACGATCAGCGGCCGGGCGTGGATCACGGGCTTTTGCAATTACGTGGTCGAGGATGACGACCCGTTTCCTGAAGGTTTCACGGTGGGCGACATCTGGTAGAAGGTCGGTTGTCACGGCAGGATGTCGTCGACAGCGATCTGGCCGGCGTGCCGGCCGTCGATGACCACGGGGACGTCCTGACCGGGCGAGAAATCGGTCCGGGACGCATAACCGGCCGCCCCGGGACTGGTGTAGACCTCGACCCGGCGGTCGACCAGGTTGACGATCCAGTAAACGGGGATGCCGCTGCGCCCGTAGATGATCCCCTGTTGGCGATCGGCGCTCGCGTTCGTCGCCGACACTTCCACCAACAACCCCACGTCGGTTGCCTCTGGGATCCGATGCCTGTAGTCGGCATCGGCACCGCGGACGATCGTGATGTCCGGTTCTGGCTCGTCATACTCGGGGATCCGCACCGGCTGTTCCTGCCGCCACGTCCACCCAGTCGGTAGCCTTCTCTCCAAGGCCTTGACGACTTCCTTGATGGAGAACCCGTGCTCCGCACTCTTGGCCATCTTCGTCACCATGTAACCGTCGACCAGCTCGACCTTTTTGGGCTCATTCAACGACCCTGATGCGATGATCCGCTCGTACTCGTCGACGCTGATGCGGCGCGGCGTCAACGGAGCCAGAGTCGGCGGAAGCGACACCAGCGGCGGTGTCGGTGTGACGGTGGACATAGTTACGACCCTTTCGCCTCATCGGCCTTCAACCGCTACGATAACGCCATCCGCGCGAAGAATGCTATGCTCTCGCCGTGCTCCGTGGCAGAAGGCCGGGAAACACTGCGTCACACGAGGCTCCAGGGCTTGCGATACTCGTAATGCAACAGCGCGTTGGCTTCATCGCAATTGGTGAAGCGCTCGGACAGAGGGTCCCAATCGAGTCGCTTGCGGGTGGCAAGCGCGATGTTGGCCAGGTGCGCGAAGGTGGTCGACCGATGGCCCTCCTCGACGTCGGCATTGGGGCGTTGCCGGCTCTTCACGCTGTCCAGGAAATGCGCGCGCGTGGGCTCTCTCGATCGTGTTGAAGTCGCCGTCGGCAGCTTTGACCACCTCGCCCTTGCGCCGCGGTTTGGGGTCCTGGAAGGCGCCCCCGGTTTCCGGGACGATCTCGTAATGGTCGATCGCGGCATAAGCCGTCCCGAGCGTGCCCCGCAGCTCGAGCTCCGTCCCCTTCTTCAGCACCGGTTGGTTGTTTGCTTCGAAAACGCTGAAGATGGTCAGCATGCCGGAGGCGTGCTCGAAGATCGTCTCGGACGTGTCGGGGATCGTGCGATCGTCATCGACCGCAAATCGCCCACCGTGCGTCGAGACCGAGGCCGGCGCGATCTCGCCGGTCAGCCAGCGGATCACATCGAAATAATGCACGCCCCAATTGGCGATCTGCGAAGAGTAGAGATGCCACCAGCGGAACTTGTAGGGCATGATCGTCGCTTGAAACGGTCGAGCCGGTCGGGGACCGAGCCACATGTCCCAGTCGAGGCCCGCGGGGGGCGGCGATTCGGCCGCGTGACCGATGCCCGTGGGCGCCATGTTGCTCGAAAACCCGGCGCGGACCGCCGTGACCTTGCCGATCGCGCCGGAGCGAACCACTTCAGCGAGCTGCGCGTACAGCCGCGACGACCGGCGCTGTGTGCCCATCTGGACGATTCGCTCATATTTGCGGGCCGCATCAACCATCGCGCGGCCCTCGGTGATCGTCATCGAGAGCGGCTTTTCGACGTACACGTCCTTGCCTGCCTTGCAGGCGGCGATCATCTGGATCGCGTGCCAGTGGTCGGGCGTCGCGATCACGACCGCGTCGACGTCCTTGCGGTCGAGGATCTCCCGAAAGTCTTTGACGCGCGCCACGTCGCCCGGCAGCTCGGGCATCTGCGCGATTCGCTTGCCCAGGCCGGCGAACCGCGGGTCAAGCCGGTCGTAGGCTCCTTGAAGATAAGGCTCATACACGTCAGCGAGCGCGACGATCTTGGCATCGGCGTGCGGCAAGAAGGCTCGAAGAAGCTGGCAGCCGCGATTGCCAACGCCGATGAAGGCAAGCTGTACCCGTTCGTTGGCGCCCAGAACGCGCGCCGGCGCAAGGCTCGCGGCAGCCGCCGCGGTTGCAGCCGCCTGAGAGAAAACGCGCCGATTGATTGCTTTTTTCATGACCTCGACTCCACTGTGATCGATCGGGCCCGGCAGACGCACCGTCTTTCCTGAGGCTGTCGCGCGGCGGCCATTCATTGCCCATCAGACTACGCCGGAAGTTCGGAGTCAATGGAGCGGCCAATGGCTCCAGTCAAAGCGCGCATGGGCGCCCTGATCACGATACAATACAGCAACCAAGCGACGGAGGACTGCGATCTTGCCACGTGCTTTCCTGCCACTCTGCCTGCTCATCGCGGTGAGCACGTGCGCGGGCCGGGCCATCGCCTGCGGCCCCGGCGAAGCCGCGGGCGCGCTTCCGCCCGGCGCATCGACTTCAAGGTTCTCGTCTGGTATCGCCAGAGCGATTCGCTGGGTACCTTCAAATATCAGGTCTATGATGTTCGCAAAGGCGAGTACACCGCTGCGGTCGACGCCTGGGTCAAGAATACTCTCACACGGTTTCCCGACTATTTCGTCGTGGTGCGCGACGTTGATCTCGGCGCGAGAAGGGGGCGACGGAACAGCTCAGGGTGGGCTCGGTCATCCGGCGCGATCTTGCGGTCGCAGCAGGCTCGGCCGGGATCTTTCTCGGAGCCCCGATGCCGGTTGGCACTGGGCCCCAGCCCTCGGCAATTGTCTCTTCGCCCCGGCCCAGCCCGTTGCCAGGAATCGGCAATGGAAATCGAGATTACGTCAATCCGACTCCTACACCCTTTCCGATTCCCGTGCCCTATCCAAGGCTTCCACGATAAGGCGTTCTTTTTTGCGACATTCATGCCTAAAAAAACATGAAGCGCGGGGTATGGTGTGCAACAGAAAAGCGGAAGACCAGAGTGGTTAGGGTGAAACGATCTTGACCCATGGTGTCGGAACCGATAAGGTTCGCCGGCCCACGGGTGACCTCGCCCGCGGGTCGGTCGTCTCACAGGGAAGTGGGCGAGCGCGATTGCGAAAGGCGCGCCTTGGTTCTCGAGGCGCGTCCGGGGGTTCTCCCCGACCGCTGCGCAAGGAGGCAGGTCAATGCGGCGAAAGGTACCCGGCCGTGCCTGGGCAATGCGAGCCTTGGTCGCGGTGGCGGCTCTGGCGGTCTTGCAGTTGGGTGCCGGCCCGACCAAGAAGGCGAAAGAGACACCGCTCAAGGTCGACGAAACGGTCGGCGACCTCTCCTTTGTGGTCAGCAAGGGGGAGATGAAAGCCCAAGGCGTTGGTCTCGTGTTCGGGCTGGCGGACACAGGGGCCGACGCTCCGCCGTCGCCTCTTCGCAAGTATCTCGTTGACGAGATGAGCAAGGCGGGTGTGGAGAAGGCCGACAAGCTGCTGGCCAATCCGCAGGTGTCGATGGTGATCGTAAAGCTTTTGATCCCCATTGGCGTCTCACCCAAAGACGCGCTGGATGTACAAGTGGAGGTTCCGGACCGATGCGGCACCACGAGCCTCGCGGGGGGTTACCTGCTGTTGACGCGGCTGCATGAGACCCTGATCGCCCAGGGCACGCTCAAGACCGGCCCCGAGCTGGCGATCGCCCAGGGGCCGGTGATGCTCGGCACTCCCGCGAAGCCAAACGACCCCAAGGTCGGGCGCGTGCTGGGCGGCGGGCGCGTCAAGAAAAGCCATCCGTACACGCTGGTAATCAACGAGAACCGAGAGAGCGTCCGTACCGCCAAGATGCTCGAAAACGTCGTCAACGAGCGGTTCCATCAGTTTGAGGACGGACATCAAAAAGGGGTGGCGAACGCCAAGAGGCCCAGTTATCTCGAGCTCAAGGTCCCGGCGCTTTACCACCAGAATCAGGACCATTTCTTCAGCGTCGTGCAGCAGCTTGCAGATGATCGACACCCCCGAGCTGCGTGCGCGGCGGATTGCGATCTGGAGCAAGCAGCTACTGGAACCGACGACCGCCGGGATGGCGGCGCTCAAACTTGAAGGGACCGGTACCGCGGCGATCGATGCGCTCAAGGAGGGGCTCAAGAGCGCCAACGCGCAAGTTCGGTATTTCAGCGCCGAGTCGCTGGCCTATCTTGACGACCCCGCGGGGGTAGACGCCTTGGGCGATACCGCCATTCACAAGCCGGAGTTTCGGGCTTACGCGCTCGCGGCCCTTTCGGCCATGGACCAACCGGCCTCGCACCTGGCGCTCCGCAAACTGATGGATCAACCGGACATCGAGGTTCGGTACGGCGCCTTCAATGCGCTGCGGACGCTCGATCGCGCACGATCCTTTCCTCGGGCAGGTGCGCGTGTTCGACCAGCCCAAGATCGTCGACGAAGACGAGCCCGACTCACCCGACGCAATGGCCCTGGCGATCAGCAGAGCATCGCGCCGCCGGCGCACCCAGCGAGATGAGCCGTTCGCCCTTTACGTGGTCGAATCCGAAGGCCCGCCAATGGTCCACGTCTCGCGATCTCGCCGCTCAGAGATCGTGATTTTCGGCCGACAACAGAAGCTGTTGACGCCGATCGTGCTGGGCACCGGCCCGATCTTGCTCAATGCGGCGGAAAACGACGAGAAGGTCGAACTGAGCAAGATCGTTCCCAGCCGCGTTTTCGATTCGGACACCAGGATCACCAGTTCGCTCGAGCTGGTCGAAGTCGTCCGGAAAACGGCGAACCTGGGGGCGACGTACCCCGAGATCGTCACGATTCTCGAAGCGGCGTTCCGGCAGCGGAACTTGCCGGGACAGCTCGTGGTTGACGCGGTGCCAATCGCCCGGCGCGAATACATCGAGGCTGTCCAGGGCAAGGACCTGAGCGCCAAGCGCGACGATTCGGTGAGCCGCGCGGCGGCGGCGCCCAAGCCGAGCAAACGCTGGCGACTGAGCATCTTCGGTCGAAGCTCCGATGACGCGACGGAATCCAGCTTGCCACCCGCGACCAGCAAGACCGCCAAGGTTGCTGCCGCGCCGGCGGCCGCGCCGAGCACCAGCACTGCCGGTCAACCCGCGAAAGATCCGGCGGCCGATCCCAAGACACAGGGCAATGCCCCCAAGTCCGACGACGCTGCGGCACAGCCGGCAGCAAAGAAGGACGCGGCGGTCCAGAAAGCAACGGGCGAAGATCCCCCGCCACCCCGCAGGTCGCTCCTGGATTGGTTCCGACATCGCGACGATTCCTGAGTAGCATGCATGCTATTCGCCGCCAAGACGTCATTAGCCATCACAGCACAAGATCTCGTCTAATTCTGCAGCATTGACGTAACTCCTACCTGCCGTAAGGACTTCATAGGGCCGACAGGCCCGAATACCGCGGTTCATGGATGCGCTATCCCTGGGCGCTCTTAAAGTCCCACGCCGCGCGGTTCGAATATTAGTCTTGACGGTCAGGTTCGCTACAGCAAGGAGGCGAGCGACACCCCTCGCTGGTGGCGGACCAAGCCGCTCCCCGCATTGCAACCGGGGCGGGGAGGTCTCCGGAATTGATCAGGGCGGAGCCGGGTTCTCGAATCCATGGCTTCGCTCACTGGTAAGGAAGCCGTGGAAGGCATCTCGGTCGGAACCGGCGGCTCTGCCGTCGTGGCCGGGTGGGGTACGGACCGCTGCAACTTCGAGCCCGATCAAGGACGGGGGCGGGGGTCGGAGCGACTTGTATGATTGCCGTCTCTCGCGGCGATTCACTCGCGCAGCTCTGCGCGTGAGTTTCACCGCCGAGCCGGGACTGTCACCGCGCCGACATGGTTCCTATCCGGAGGGAGGAGGAAACCTCCGTGGTCTCGCACCAATCTGGGCGAGTGGAGTCCTCGAGATGAAAAAGGTGTTTACAACCGGCCAGGTCGCGAAAATCTGCAAAGTCGCACCTCGGACCGTGAGCAAGTGGTTCGATTCGGGCCGCTTGCGTGGCTATCGCATCCCCGGCTCGCAGGATCGTCGCATTCCGCGGGAGCACCTCCTGCGGTTCCTCAAGGAGCATGGAATGCCCTTGGGCGACCTCGAAGCCGAGGTTTATCATAAAGTGCTGGTCGTCGGGGCCGACGCTCCGCTCCAGACGCTCCTGCGCGATCATCTCCGAGAAACCGACGACTTCCGGATCGAAACGGCGGCGTCGGGCTTTGAGGCAGGCATTCGCGCTGAGAGTTTTCACCCCGACTGCATTATCATCGACATGGCTCTAGGACGCATCGAAGCCGGTCAAATTGCGCAGAATCTTCGCAAGAGCCCCGATCATGTGGGCACGATCCTGCTCGCGTTGACCAGCGACGAACCGGGCGAGGAAACATTTGCGCTCGGATTCAATGACGCGTTCAAGAAGCCGTTTGACGGTGCGCTCCTGGCCGAGCGTGTCCGCCGGTTGATCTCACAGAAAAAAGCCGACGAGCCCTGAGGCAACCCGGCCTGGGGAACGCGAGATTTCCTCGGATCGGTATTCCGAGGCGAACGAGGCGGCGGACCGTCTGCTCGACCGGTGGAGACCGGCGAGGGACGGTTTGCCGACTCTTTCTTTTTCAGGGCGAAGCTCTAGCGGCACCCGTCCGGCGCGCCAGAACGGACCAAGCCGCATCGAGCTTCGACACTGCTGACCCCATGCCCGCGAAATACCCGCCGCCGCCGTAGGACCTCGCGAGCCAGATGCTCGCCGTCAATAAAGCCGCGAGCACCCCAATCAAGACCACCGCGCGGCGAGTGACACCGCGAAGCACTCGATTCGCCCCTGGCGACACGGGGTGTCCTCCGGCTCGACTTAGTGCGGTTGTTGGTTCACGATCGGGCACCGCATCGGGGCGAAACGGCGCCGATTTTGGTCTGAGCTTGAAGGCACGACTTGCTGTTTCGCCGACCAACCGGCTGGAAACGACCTCTGCGTGGGCCGTTCCGCGAGAGAGAGCCGTCAGCACGAAGGCGGCCGATAACGACAGGCCGCGCCGCAAGAGCCGCGAGCGTAGCAGATCTCTGGCCCGCGCGAGCCGCCCCTTGACCGTCCCGACCGGCCAGCCCAACATTTCGGCCACTTCTTCGTTGGTCTTGCCTTCCAGATAACTCAGAATCACGGGAACGCGGTAACGCTCGGGCAGCCGCTCGACCTCGTCGTGCAAGAGCGGGCGCAGCTCGTTCCAGGCGGCGGCCTGGTCTTGATGGTCGCCCTCGATCGCTGGCGCCTTTATCGAGGCGCACTGCCTCTCGAGAGCACGCCGCCTTTGCACCGTCGCACGCGCCTTCACGGCGATTCGGTGAGCGACCTCGTGAAGCCAGCCGGCGAGCACGCGGCGATTACGAATGGTGGCACCCTTGGACGCCAGAACCAGAAACGTGGCTTGAAATGCGTCTTCGGCGTCGTGGTGCTCGCCCAGCACATGGCGGCACGTGCCCAGTACCATCGGCCCGTGCCGAGCCACCAATGACCTGAAAGCTTCCTGAGACTCGACCTTCTCTCCGCTCAAGAACAGCTCAAGCAGCTCTTCGTCGGAATCATCCACCGCACGCAAGGTCGTCTCTTGCCTGGCATACCGCTGCGCGATCGCCGCGACCATGTTTGCTTCTCCTAGGTTCCTGCGACGCTTACCCTCTTCGCTGTGGTGGGCATCGACGCGAATCATCTCAAGAGGCCAGCGGGGATGTTGCTCCCGTGGTCCACTGTACTGTCAGCACACCTTGTCCCTCTGACAGACGCCACCGCGATTTTCTTTATTCACCGAAACGGCCAAATCGCGTTCAGACCTATCCGCTGCCGTTCGTAGGGCTTACCGCTGAAAAGCGCTCGCGCTACACCAACACTTCTCCATTAACAAGTGCCACGAACCGGGCTCGCGGTTACAGATCGCGAAAGAAAAAAGTCTTCAGGACCAACGCCTCGACTGCCTTCGGCACTCATGCGTGCGAGGAGCATTCTAGCGACCGAAGATGGGAGTTGCACGAATTTGGGCTGGCCCAATTGAATTTAGCCGATCAAGAGCACATTCTTCGTGTCTTGTTTCTCGTGGTTCTGGATCAAGTCCCAAGGGCGGCGAGCGGCGGCGTTTCGACGACCCGCGGGCAGGTGGGCAGCGAGCTCAAGAACGTGCGCCCGTACGGCTTGGTCAGGACGCGGGGGTCGAGGATGACAACCATCCCACGATCGGTCTTGGTGCGAATCAAACGGCCGAAGCCTTGCTTGAGCTTGATGACGGCTTCGGGCACCTGGTATTCCACGAACGGGCTGCCGCCGCGGCGGCGAATGTCGTCGAGGCGTGCTTCCAAGAGAGGATGACTGGGAACAGAAAACGGCAACCGCGCGATGATCACGTTTGACAAAGCCTCGCCCGGCACGTCCACGCCTTGCCAGAAGCTGTCGACGCCGAAGATCACGCTGTTGACGTCGGCCTTGAATGCAGCAACCATCTTCGACCGCGGCACGCCGTCACTCTGGGCCAAGAGTGCGATGTTGCGCTGCGCCAGCCACGGGGCCAGTGCACGGGCGGCGGCCTGGAGCATCTTGTATGACGTGAACAGGACAAAGGCTTTCCCCTGCGACTGCTCCAGGTAGTGGGCTATCGCCCGGATGGCTGCCCGCTCAAAGACGTCGGGCTCATCGGCGGGATCGGGCAGGTTGCTGGGCAGGTGAATCGTGACCTGGCGCGCGTAGTCAAACGGGCTGCCCAGGGCAAGCGTCGCGGTGGTCACGAGCCCGAGCCTTGACTTGATGAACTCGAAATCCGGAGGCGAGCCGACACAGAGCGTCGCCGAGGTCAGCACGCACGTCGGGATTTGATTGAACAGCATGCGTGCGCAGCTTCGGTCCGACGTGGAGCGGCGCCGAGGCGAGCTTGAGTCGGGCTTTGGACTTGTTTTCAACCTCCACCCAGAAGACGTGGCCTGGCTCGTCGTGCCTCAGCCAGGCGGCGACATCATCGGCCAGCGCGCGGCAGCGCTGCTCGGCTGCGTCGAGCTCGATGCGCTCTTCGGGCTTCTCGAACCGCGCGCGCCCTCATGAATCGCCAAGGCCAACCTGCGCAGTTCTTCCGGAAAGGTCTCCGACAGCCCAAGCGCGTTGCGCACGCGGCCGTTGAACCCTGGCGGTTGCCCGCGGTACCAGTCGTCGATCTGAGCAAAAAACGCGTCGGCGGCATCGCGGGCTTGGTGGACATGTTGAATCGCGTCGTCCAGCTTCTTGAAGGCCAACAGCCCCTTGTGAGTGCGCTCGTTGTACAACCGCGACAGGCGCAGCTCGACGCCCAGCTTGGAGATTTGCAACCCGAGATGCTGGCTGGCGACCGCCTCGAACGTGTGCGCCTCGTCGAGGATGGCCACGTCGTATTTGGGTAATACGCCGTACTTACCGTCGCCGTCGCGCAGTGCCAGGTCGGTGGCAAAAAGTGCGTGATTGACAATCAGCAAGTTGGCGTTCTGAACGCGGCGGCGGGCACTGTAAAAGAAGCACTGATTGTACGTCTTGCACTTGCGGCCCAGGCAATTTCCGTCCTCGCTCTCGACGGCTTCCCACACGCTGGGAGAGGGTCGAAACTCGAGGTCAGAGCGACTGCCGTCGGTGGTCCGGCTGGACCAATTGCGGATCGTGGCGAGCTGATCGCCGTCTTCGGGCCGCGTGAAGAGTGAATCCTGGCGCTGGAGCGCGACGTTAAGCCTGCGCAGGCTGATGTAATTCGACCGCCCCTTGACTAAAACGGCGGTGAATTCTTCACCCATCACCGACTGAAGAAACGGAATGTCCTTGTTGAGCAACTGCTCCTGAAGGGCAATGGTGTGGGTCGAGATGACGACCTTTTTCTTATCGTGCACCGCAGCCAGAATGGCCGGCACGAGGTAGGCAAAGCTCTTGCCGACCCCCGTACCGGCCTCGACGACGAGATGCCCGGGCTCTTCGATGGCGCGCGCGACGGCCTGGGCCATCTCGATCTGCTCGTTGCGGTGCTCATAGGAAGGCAAGCGCCGAGCGATCGCACCGCGGGGGCCGAGGATCGAAGTTGGATCCGGTTTTGCCATTCCTGTCCTATCTTGCGTGACCGATCACACCCTCGATCGGGCTCGAGGCCGTCGCGTACAGCTTGCGAGCGATGCGGCCGGCGCCCGCGGCCAACCAGCCGGCCTCGATCGCCAGCCGCATGGCATGCGCCATGCGCAAAGGGTCAGTCGCCCCGGCAATGCCGGTATTCAAGAGCACGCCGTCGCAGCCGAGCTCCATGGCGATCGTGACATCGCTGGCCGTGCCGACTCCCGCGTCCACGATGACCGGATAGGACGCGTCGCCCTCTTTGAGGTCCTCGAGGATGATGCGGATGTTGTTGGGGTTGAGCACACCTTGACCGCTGCCGATGGGGCTGCCGGCCGGCATGACGCTCCTGCGCCTGCATCCTTGAGCCGGCGGGCCATCACCGGGTCGTCGCTGGTGTAGCAGAGCACTTCAAATCCTTCGTTAACGAGCACGCGGGTCGCGTCGAGCGTGGCAACCGGGTCGGGCAGAAGCGTCCGCGGGTTGGCCAGCACTTCGAGCTTCACCCAGTCGGCGCCGGGGTTTCCCAGGCCTTCGAGCAACTCGCGGCCGAGTCGAGCCGTTCGCAGGGCGTCTTCCTTCGAGAAGCAGCCGGCGGTGTTGGGCAGGATCGTGTAGCGGCGCGGGTCGAGGAAATCGAGCAGGTTGCGCCCGTCGCGGTCGATTAGCCGCTCGCGCCGCACTGCCACGGTGACCACCTCGGCGCCGCTGGCAGCCAGGCAGTCGCGCATCAGCTCCAGCGTCGCATATTTGCCTGTGCCCACGAACAAGCGGCTGCGGAAGACGTGCGTGCCGATCACGAGCGGCGAGATCTCAACGGCCCCCGGCGCACCGCCGCCCACGAGCGTGACAACCTCCAGCACGTCACCGCTGGCGAGTGTCGTCTCAGTGTGGCGGTTGCGTGTGACCAGGGACTTGTTGATCTCGACGGCTACGTGCTCGGGCTTCACCCTCAACTGACGGAGCAGCTCCGCCACCGTCAGAGGCTCAGGGACGTCGCGTTGCTCGCCGTTTAACGTGATCAGCACGATCAATCCTGCCGATCTCACCCGGCCCCTGGTGCTCCACGCCGGCGCTCGGTGTCTGGCCTTGCGAGCTGGAGCACTGCCGCTCGCCGACGCGCTTCCCAAAGCCCAGGAGCCACTGCAAATTTCGCTCGATTCGCTTGGTCATCCCAGCCGTCACTGGCCATCGTATCGACGCCGGCGCGGCCGGGTCAAGCCGCCGTGACGACGACAAGGGCGAGCGAGCGCAGTCTCTGCAGTCGGTCAGCACTGCGCGGTGGGAAATGTGAAGTGAAACGGCCAAACGAGGCCGGAGGCGCTCTCGGCCCACCCTGCGGGAGTTCCCTACTATGCGCACGCCGGCACGGCCCTGGGCTTGGCGCCGGCGGTAGGCGCGCGTGTGCGCCACTTCGACCCACGCCCTTGCCTTCTCTCGCGACGGCAAGGCGCGACCATGCGCGGCCGGTGCACTCCCCACGATGCGCAGCCGGGCCGTGGCAGGTCCCCGAGCTTAATTCTCAATCGTTTTGTGAAATTTCTAACCTACTCTTGATTTTACAGATTTATGCTCCGTAAACTATGATTTAATGATCTCGATCGAGGTGTCGCGATGGAGCGGGGCTTCGAACGATCGATCAGAGCTGCCGACCCTCCCCAGGGTGTTCACTCCTAGCCCGCTGCCATACGGCCCATCACTCGCCGATCATCCCCTCCTAAGAAACTAGTCACCGCCGTGGCTGAGACGCGCCGCCTTGAGAGGGAGGAGCAACGCGCGTGTGGCTACCGCGTTTGGGGTTCGGTTCTCCATCTACTTTCCTAGAATGAGGAGGTCAGCATGCTGAAATCCGTGGTCCGCCGCAGCAGCGCCGGCTTTACCCTGATCGAGCTCTTGGTGGTGATCGCCATCATCGCGGTCTTGATCGCTCTTTTATTGCCCGCCGTCCAAAGTGCGCGCGAGGCCGCCCGCCGCGCCCAGTGCGTCAACAATCTCAAGCAGATCGCGCTGGCGTGCTTGAATTACGAGTCGGCCTCAGGCGCGTATCCGATGGGAAACGCCGCCAACAATGACACGACCACCCCATTTAACACCGTCTGTGCGGGGCTGCAGGGTTACTCTGCTTTTGCCTTCATCCTCCCATACATGGAGATGGGTGTGGGATTCAACGCCTACAACTTCTCCTGGCCGGGCGACCTGTATCCCAATCCGGCCGTTACGGGCGCCAACGCCACCGCTGGCACCCAGAAGATCGCTTCGTACATCTGCCCTTCGGATCAACCTGCGCTGTACGCTGATCCGAATTTTTACACGATCGCGGTCAACCAGTGCTCTTACGGCGAGAATCGAGGACGCATTGAGAACCTTTACTTCAACTGGGCGGTGAGTAGCTTTCCTGACCCCACGCAGCCGTATTTCTTAACCTGCAATTACGGAGGCGGCGATGGGCCGTTTATGCCTGAGAGCGTCGTCCGCGTCTCTAACGTGACTGACGGCACGAGCAACACATTTTTCTTCGGCGAGATGTCCCGGTTCCCGAACGAGCCAGCGAACATTTTTCAGTTCGCCAACCTCGCTACCGCGTGGGGTGACGGCACCTACTGGGCGAAGGGCGCTCGCGTTTCCGGCGGAGCCTTCGTCGTGCCGGCCTTGAACTCGCCTCCCGATACGACCGGCGCCATCTTCAACGCCTGCTTCGCCAACTGCGTTCAACCGCCCGACTGGCTCAAGAACGCGACGATTCCCGGCGGTCCGTGCAACTCGCTTGGCCAGTGGGGCTTCCGCAGCTTCCATCCCGGCGGCGCAACTTTTCGCTGGCGGATGGCTCGGTCAAGTTCGTCAAGAACTCGGTCAATTTGGCCACGTATCGAGCACTCGGTACCAGAAACCTCGGGGAAGTCATCAGTGCAGACCAATATTGATAGCAGGAGATGACGATGAGTAGACTTATTCATATTGCATTCGCTGTCACGACGAGCTGCTCGCTGGCTTTTTCGGGCTGCGATGCCGCTAAAGAGGATGCCGCCGCCAAGTGGGACGGGACGGAGACGTTACCCTCGCTTCCGTACAAAGCGGCCAAGAAGGCCTCGCCGAAGGCACCCACGGAAGTGAAAAAGCTCAGAGGATTCACAGTCCCCACGCCATAATTTGGACGAAATCGCAGCCCCGCGTGCGGCGGCGGTTTCGCCGCACGCAGCGGCTGCGCGACACCGCTGCCGATCAATCTTGCGGCCGCTCCGGCCAGGTGCGACTCACGTGAAAGTGGCAGAGTGCCACGGCGCAGGCGTCGGCGACGTCGTTGGGCTCGGGAAGCTCGTCGAGCCCGAGCTCGGTCATGATCGCGTGCTGAATCTGGTCCTTCGGTGCCCGGCCATTCCCCGTCAAGGTTTTCTTGATCCGGGTGGCGGCGTAGCCGAATACGGGGGTGTTCTTCTGGGCGGCGGCAAGTACGATCGCGCCGCGCGCGTGGGCCATCAAAATGGCGGTACGGGGAAAGCGCGTGTGGCTGTGAACCCGTTCGAGCGCGACCGAGCCGGCCGGAAACGCCTCGAGCACGTCGGCGATGCCGCGGTGAATCCAGAGCAGCCGCTGGCCCATTGCGCCCTTCTTGGGCCTCGGGCGGATCACTCCCGCTTCGATCACGAAAGGCCCTCGGAGCGACGGCTCGAGCACGGCATAGCCCGTCACATTCAGGCCAGGGTCAATTCCCACGACGCGCTGCGGAACGGGAACGTCGCGCGATCCGGGAGCTTTGTTCGCGATTTGTGCCATCCGTGACTGTTCCTCGTATCCTTGGGCCCCGGCCCGGGCTAGCGCTTCTCATTCGATGCGCCAGCGCGTGCCGTCGGGGCGATCCTCGAGCGTCACGCCGAGCTCGGTAAGTCGATTGCGGATCTCATCGGCCAAGGCGAAATTCTTCTCCTTTCGAAGCCGGGCTCGCAGGTCCATGAGCAGGCCGAGCAAGGGCTCGGTCAGCCCAGTGGCTGCGGGCTTTCGGGTGTCGATCGAGCGGCGGAATAGTCCTACGACCTGGCTCAGCTCCTTGAGCACGACCATGCCCGCGCGGTACTCGGCAAGTCGGCGCTCCGGTGGTGCATCGACGGCGGTCGGCTCGAGCTGGTTGGCAAATCGATTCAGGGCATGTACGACTTCAAACAACTCGCCGATCGCCCCTCCGGTATTGAAGTCGTCATCCATGGCGTCGAGGAACCGCTGGCGGTGTTCGCCGACCTCGGCGAGCAGCGTTGACGAGCCGGCGTCAAACTCGTCGCGGCGTGTGGGAGCCGTCAAATTCTCGAAATGCTCGCCGGTCAGCTCGGCGAATCGTTCGAACGCGCGGAAAAACGTTTGCAGCCCCCGCTCGATCTCTTCGAGCCGATGGGGACCGTAATCGATGGGGCGGCGATAGTGGCTCGACAAGAGCAACGCGCGCAGAGTGTCCGTTGAATGTGCTTCGAGCAGGTCGCTCATCAGCACGATTGTGCCGGGATCGGACTTGGAGATCTTTTTGCCTTCCTTGGTGAGCAGACCATTGTGCAACCAGTATGAGGCAAACGTCTCGCCGGTGTACGACTCGGATTGGACGAGCTCATTTTCGTGGTGCGGGAACACGAGGTCCAGCCCGCCGCCGTGGATGTCGAGGTGGGGGCCCAAGTATCTCATGCTCATGGCCGAGCACTCGATGTGCCAGCCGGGCCGGCCGGGCCCCCAAGGGCTTGGCCAGGATGGCTCACCCGGTTTTGACCGCTTCCAGAGCGCGAAGTCACCCGGATGATGCTTGAGCGCCGAAGGCTCGATTCGCGCGCCGGCCAGCAGCTCATCGGTCTCGCGGTGGCTCAGCTTGCCGTATTCGGCCGCCGTGCCTACGTCGAAGTAGACGTCGCCCCCCGATTCGTAGGCAAAGCCCTTGTCCACGAGCGCCTGGTTGATGGCGATGATGTCGCCGATGTGTTCGGTTGCGCGCGGCATGTGGTCGATGCCGTCGACGCCCAGGGCCCGCAGGCAGTCGAGGTAGTCCGCCGTGATCCGCTCCGACAGCTCCTGCACGGTCGTGCCGTCTTTCTGAGCCTGCACGATGATCTTGTCGTCGACATCGGTGATGTTGACCACCCAGGTGACTTCGTAGCCGAGATACACGAGGTAGCGTTTGATCGTATCGAAGATCACCGGGCCGACCATGTGGCCGATGTGGCTTTTCGAGTAGACCGTCGGACCGCAGACGTACATGCCGACTTTGCCGGGATGTACGGTTTCAAATAGCTCTTTCGATCGAGTGAGTGTGTTGTACACGCGCAACGGCATGGGAAGGTCAACCGAAAAGGGTGGGCCGAGAACCTTGACCGTGGCTCCGGACACGGTCACTCTTCGCGGCGCTGATGAAAACCTCCAAGATCAAGCCCTTCTGGCGGGCTCAAGCAGAACAACGGCCTGGCAGGCGATGGCTTCGGCTCGGCCGATGTGTCCGACGTGCTCGCCGGTTTTGGCTTTGACGTTGACGGCCGCCGGCTCGACGCGCAACAACCGCGCGAGGTTGGCGCGGATGGCCTCTTTATGCGGGCTCAGCTTGGGCTCCTGGGCGTGAATGATCACATCACAGTTCGTGGTGCGCCAGCCGCTTTGCTCGACCTTGTCCACCACCTCGGTCAACAACCGGGTGCTGTCGAGGCCCTGCCAGCGCGGATCGGTGTCGGGATAGTGCTCGCCGATATCGCCCAGGCCGGCCGCTCCCAAAAGCGCATCGGCGACCGCGTGGCAAAGTGCGTCGGCGTCGGAGTGTCCCGAGAGACCGCGCGTGTGAGCAATATGGTGCCCGCCCAGGATCAACGGTCGCCCTTCGCTCAAGCGATGGGTGTCGTGCCCGATCCCCACGCGCACGGGTACACTCCGTTCCAGCGACCAACCGGCCCATTCGAAAAAGGCCCTTACAGCCGTCCAGCAAAAAATCGTAGCGTTTTCAGTGGGAACTGACTATCCCGATAGGCAGCACGCCGATGCGCGGTCGGCTCGCGGACTGGTGAAAGAGTGTGTCATTTTGAGAAGAAAAGTTTCAAGTTCGGGGCCAAGATCACATTTATATCGTAGTGATTGGAAAAACAGACTGTGGATTTAAGCCTCTCTGAGCAAACGATTTCGGGAACACCCACGTGGAATTCACAGCCGGCTGGCATTCGAAATGCGTAATGCACCGTATGAGAGTCGCGGCCCGAGCAAGCGAGTCCCGGCGAGAGGTCGATCGGGGCAGATCAGGATTTGCGAGGGAACGCGGAACATTCGGGTGGACCCCGAGTCGACCCCTTAAAGATAAGGAGATCACCATGTTGGTTTTGAGTCGCAAGCTCAACGAAAAGATTGTCATCGACGGTGGCATCGTGGTGACCGTTGTGAAAATCGATCGGAACCAAGTACGGATTGGAATCGAGGCACCTTCTCACGTGCGCGTTTTCCGGGAAGAGATTTCCGGAGCTTCTCGGCGCGCGCCTTCGGAACAGGCGATGGTCGCCGGCGTTTGAGGCTACCTCGCCCGTCACTAGCCCGATGCCAGTGCGCGGGCCTGCGGGCTCGAGAAAGATCGCGGACCGGCCTTTCTTCTCGACAAGACAAGCGGCGTGGATTACGTTGGCTGATGGTTTGCGCTTAGTGTGACACAGCCGCGAGACGCCGCCTTGAATTGCTCTCTAGAGGAGACGGTCCGATGCACGACGAACAGCGCCCGGCTCGAGACTTGACCGACGATGTGAACCGCCGCGCCTTTTTGGAGACGGGCCTGGGCGTAGGGGCTGTCGCGGCTGCGGCTTCGCTCGGCGGTGCGCAGGATGCCGCGGCGCAGACGAAACGCCAAGCCGCCAGTGCGCCGGCGCTCCCGAAGCGCGCTCTGGGAAAGACGGGAGCCGAGGTAAGCATCCTCAACCTCGGCACCTGGCGGAGCGAGAGCCTCGATCGTATTCTTCGCTACGCGTGGGCCAACGGGGTTCGCTACGTCGATGCCGCGGCGGGCTATGGCTCCGAGCCGACCATCGGTCGCTGGCTGCAGACAATGCCTCAAATTCGCAAGGAATTGTTTCTCGTCACCAAGGACCATCCGGGAACGCCCAAGCAGCTTATCGCGCGAGCTTGACAAGCGCTTGGCTGCGCTTCGGACCGACTATATCGACCTGATCTTCATCCATGCCCTGGGCGACCAGAACACTGCGGCGCAAGTCGAGTGGCCTAGGAGCCGAGAGTTCAAAGAGACGGCCGAGGCGATCCGCAAGTCCGGTAAGGCGCGGTTCGTCGGCTTTTCGTCGCACCACGCTCGGCGGGCCGAGATGTTGCACCATGCCGCGGAGGGGGGCTTTGTCGACGCGATCATGGTTCAGAACAACCCCTGGATCGCGCAAGAGGATGCGATGAACCGCGCTCTCGACGCCGTCCACAAGAAGGGCATCGGCCTGATCTCGATGAAGCAGGTCGCCGGTAACATGAACTTGAACGAACTCGCCAGGCGGCTGCCCGAGCTTGCCGAGAAAGGCCTGAAGCCTTTTCAGGCCCTGCTGCACGCGATCTGGACCGACGAGCGGTTTTCCTCGTGTTGTGTGTCGATGAGAAACACTGACCAGATTCGCGAGAACACCGCGGCGGCGAAGTCGTTTGTTCCGATGAACAAGGCCGAGATCGACAGGCTGCGCGACGCCTGCATCGCAGCAGGCCCGACGATGTGCGCCTCGTGCGACGGGCGCGTGCAGCGTGGCCGCCGGCACGGACGCCGAGTTGGGCAACCTGACACGATTCCTCACCTACCACGAGCACCACGGCGATCGACGCGAGGCACGCCGGCTGTACGCCGAGCTCGCCGAGGCGGCCCGCGACTGGAAGGATGCCGACCTGGCCGCCGCCCGCGCGGCTTGTCCCAACAAGCTCGACTTCGCCAAGCTCTTGCCTCGTGCCGATGAGCTCCTCGGCTGAGGTGGCTTCGCTTCCAAATGCGGTCGTCGCGCAGCGGCGCCAGGTTCTCACTTCGATCGCGTGACCCCAAAGTAATACCATCCGGAAAAGGCACCGGGTTCGAAACCGCCTTCGCTCAGGTCGGATCGGGCGAGTAGATGGCGGCAGGTGACACATTTGGATAAACGCGCGGACCGCGATTCCCGGCTCAAGACGGCTGCCGGCAGCGTCAATTGGTCGAAAGGCCAGTTGTAGGGAGTTTTTCGTGCCTGCGGTTTTTACGGGCGAAAATGTCAGCAGATGTCAGCAGATGTCAACTTTTAGGGGGCGTTCGCGAGCTGCCGGCAGCACCTATCGGCCCACACGCCGATCGTAGGGATTAGTTCGTTCGGGCGGCTTATACGGGTGAGAATTGCAGCAAATGGTAGCGCATTGTTAATTTTGGACAGGTCCCGCGAATTTCCGTCAGCCTTTGCTGGTCTGGCCAGCGTACAACGATCCTGACCCGAATTCCCTGCCGGTTAACTTTCATCCCCAGAGCCGGACTTAACCACCGCAGAACAGCCGATCCCAAAATCACCGCCACGCAGACGAGCAGTGCGACGCGAGACACCCACTCGCTGGCGTCCTGAAAACCGTCGCGGCGCAGGGGATTCTGAGACAACCGGTGCTCCGCGAGATTATGCCGTGCATGAATGGTCGTCTCGCAGTCGGTGGGTGTTTCGCGCGCCGCGAAGGCACCGTTGGCTGCAGGATTCCGACGTGGTGCGTCACTTTCGGATACGTTTACGGGATCGCTTGCGGAAGAAAGGGTCCGTCAGGGCGATCGCGACGAAACGTCCTGGTGAGAGCAAGAGGCGATAAAACAGGAAGTCCCGGGCAACGTCGTCCGACCATCGGAACGGGTCGTCGATGTATAGCCAGCCGAGGAGCGGCAATCGGCCCGAGTGGTCGCGCACCAGCGGATAACCGAGGTTCTCGTAATCGGGCTCAAGATCGACGAAGTAGGCGACCAGGAGGTAAGCGGCCAGGACCCCGGCCCCGATCCCAAGCTTGGCCGGCGTGGCCGCGACCAGCCCTGTGCCGTAAACGACGTACGCGAGTAGGGCCAGCAGCCCACACGCGACGGTGAAGCGGATGGCTTTTTCCACCGCCGACCGGCGCTCGCGTTCCGGGGGGCCGAAACTGATTGTGCTCATGGCAGGCTCACTTTCCGTGAAAGTATTCCGTGCCTTGAAAAAGGCTGAACTGAGTGCGAGCTCTTCGTGGGCGGGATCGCCAGACCCTCAAGGTGGAAATCCGCTGGCTCACTCATCGCTTTGCCCCGCATGGGTAGCGGTCGTTTCAGGGAATCCTAACACCTCCTCGCGGGAAGGCAGACACCCGCGGAGCGCAGCGACTGAAGAAAGTTGTATCTGCACGGCCGGCGCGCGCTTTGACGCATGTGCAGGCCGTGCCGGCCGTGCAGATACAACCTCGTTGAACTGAGCCGCTTCGCGGTGGGCATTCACCCTTTGGTTTTTGAATCGCTCACTCGATCGTCTCAAGCGGTTTCGGTGATGCCCTGGACGTAACCCGCGAACGGCCGATGAGCCTTTTTACTCAGGCGATTCGATTGGCAGGTCGCCGTTGGGTTCGGTGACGGTCCTTCGAGGCCGTTTTTTCGAGGTGAGCGCGGGGATTATCCGGCCCACCTCACCCGTGGGGCGTCTTGGTGACTCGAGCTGGGCGGTTGCCTTGTTGCTCCCTCTCGGTCAGGAACTGTCCAGAACCACGCGGGCATCGGCGCGCGTGGCCGGTTCGACTGTGGCCGGTAACGGCGGAAACTCCTCGATCACGATCATGCGGGCCGCGCCACAGTTGGGGCACGACCGCACAGGAGTGACCAGGGCGAGAGTCTCCAAGGGTTCGGTGGGCTCGGCCGGCTTTGGTTGCTGCACCGTCTCGCCCGCCAAGAGTCGGCGACATAAGGCAAGGTCCTCATGCCGGCGGCGATTGGATAACAGCCCGTAATGGCGAATTCGGACCAAGCCCCGTGGCAGCACGTGCAGCATCAGACGCCGCACGAACTCCGGCGCGGGCAGCCTCATGACTCGCTGCTTGTTGCCGTGAGCGTAGTCCTTGAAGCGAAAGCGGACGATCCCATTCTCGAACCCGAGCAAGCGGCTGTTGCTGATCGCCACCCGGTGGCTGTACCGCGCCAGATACTTGAGCACCACCTCCGGGCCGGCAAAGGGACGCTTGCAGTAGACGACCCAATCCGTACGCGTGGCGGCCGAGAGAAGCTGCTCGAAGCGAGTGTCGGCCGTGGCCCGATCTGCGGACCAGCCGGCAACGCGCAACCTCCCGGCGGCGTGAGCCGCACGCAGCCCCGAGAGAAACTTGCCGCGGAAGACCCGGCTGAGGATGCGCACGGGCAGAAAGAACTTGCTCCCGGAGCTGACCCAACTGGTCCGATCCAGCGCCAGGCCGCCCCCCGGCACCACGCAGTGGACGTGGGGGTGGAACTGCATGGTTTGGCCCCAAGTATGCAGCACGGCCAACACACCCGTCCGGGCACCGAGCCGGTCCGGATTGGCTGCAACGTCGAGCACCGCCAAGGCCGCAGACCGCAACAGCAGGTCGTAGACAATTCGAGGATTCGAAACGCGCGAGCGGGCCGAGAACATTCGGCAGCGTGAAGACGAGGTGGAAGTAGGGCACAGGGAGCAGATCAGCCGCGCGTGCTTCCAGCCACCGCGCAGCCGCCGTAGCCCGGCAGGCCGGGCAGTGGCGGTTGCCGCAGGAGTTGTAAGCGATCTGTCGTTGCCCACACTGCGGGCATTCCAGAACATGACCGCCCAAGGCTGCGGTACGGCAGGCGGTCAGGTCCTCCAGTGCGCGGCGCTGCTCAGAGACAAGCTTGGCGCCACACTTTTCCAGGAACTCGTCGACACAGCCGCGAATGACCTCGGCCACGCTGGGCCGAGGTCGAGTCATGAGGGGCGACCTCCTCGCGGGTTGAGGTCGAGGCGGTCGAGCGGGCTCTTGGTCGAGGAGAGTGAGGCGGTGGCCACGTGAACGTAGCGGGCGGTGGTGCTGAAGCTCTGATGGCCCAGCAGGACCTGAATGGTCCGCAGATCGGTGCCGGCCTCGAGCAGGTGGGTCGCGAAACTATGGCGCAGCGTGTGGACTGTGACATGCTTGGCCAGGCCTGCGGCCTGGCGGGCACGGTGGCAGACCCGCTGGATGCACCCGGTGGTAATGGGCCGGTCGGCAACGGCGCCGGGGAAGAGGACGTCACGAGGGCGAACCGCCTTCCAGTAGGCGCGGAGAATTTCCAGGAGGCGCGGGAGAGCATGACATCGCGATCCTTGCGCCCCTTGCCTTGGCGGACGTGGATGACCATCCGCTGGCTGTCGATGTCGGTGACGTGCAATCGGGTGACTTCGGAAACGCGCAAGCCGGCTGCATAGGCGGTCATGAGGATGGCGCGGTGCTTGATGTTGCGGAGGGCCGCAAAGAACCGGGCCAGCTCGCCGGGGCTGAGGACGACCGGAAGGGTGCGCGGCTGTTTGACCGGGGGGATGCTCCGGGTGACCTCGCCACGGCCGAGGGTCACGCCGTAGAGAAAGCGTAAGGCACAACGATTCTGGTTATAGTGGCTGAGCGAGGCGCGGCGCTCTTGGACGAGGTGGAGCAGAAAGGCGCGAACGTGCTCGGGACCGAGATGCTCGGGGGAACAATTGAAGTGGCGGGCAAAACGAGCGACGCATTGGACGTAGGACCGGACGGTCTGCGGGGTGAAGTTGCGGAGGACCATGTTGTCGATCATGCGGCGGCGCAAGGGTGTCATGTGCGGCTCCTTTGCGAGTGAACGGTGCTGGTAGAAAGCAACAACCCGTTCACGATGCCGCATCGGAGCAGAGAAGGGGCTTACAAAACCGGCGTGCGGAACACGAACGCCGGCTCAGCGGAGCACATACACCCAGCGGCGGAGATGGATGCCGGAGAAACGCTGGCGCGAACGATCGTCGAGCGGGAGCTCGTTCTTGCCCGCCGCGAAGCGGGTTAGTTCAATGACCCCATTAATGGATCCTGTGGCCGATCTCAGCAGCCAACGTTCGTAGCCAAGTTCAATGGGACAGACCCCAATGCCTAACACCCAACCGAGCCAGGGAAGGGATCGTCGCATCAGTCATTCACCGTCGTCCGTGGCATCCCGTCCGAGCCGCGCGACGAGCTCGATCTGCTGGCGCTCGCGCTGGAGCTCGGCCGCCAGCTCGTCCTCCGTCGGCAGGTGAAGCTTGTATCGCGACGCGAAGATCTGTGTGTTCCCGTCGGGCAGCGCGTACCGGACCACGGCCTCACTCTTGTCGGTGCAGAGCACGATCCCGATCGGCGGATTCTCGTCCGAGGCCGTCAGCTCGCGCTGGTAGTAGTTGACGTACATCTGCATCTGCCCGAGATCCTGGTGAGTCAGCTTCCCGACTTTGAGGTCCAGAAGGACGAAGGAACGGGTGAGCCGGTTGTAGAACACCAAGTCGATGAAGAAATGCTCGCCGTCGAGCGTGATCCGCTGCTGGCGGCCCATGAAGGCAAACCCCTTCCCGAGCTCGAGCAGGAATAACTGGAGCTTGGCGATCAGGGCTTGTTCGAGGTCGGACTCGCGGAACCGCTCGTCCTGACGAAGCCCGGTGAATTCGAGGACCATGGGGTCCTTCACCAGGTCGGAGGACGTGTGATCTCGTGCCCCTTGCGGGCCAGCGCGATGACCCCCGCCTTGTCACGGCTCAGGGCCAGCCGCTCGAAGAGCAGCGAGTTGATCTGGCGCTCAAGTTCGCGGGTGGCCCAGCGGGCGTTGACCGCCTCGGCCTCGTAGAACGCCCTGGCGGCCGGATTATCAACGCGGAGCAGGAGCCGGTAATGGGTCCAGGACAATTCGCGACGCAGTGCGTCACGAATTGGGTAGGTCACGAAGAATGCCCGCATGTTGCGGAGGTTGGACTGGTCGAAGCCCTTGCCGAACTCCGCCTGGAGACGCTCGGCGAGTCCTTCCAGGACCCGCTTGCCGTAGCTGGCCCTCAGTTTCCCCGCTTGTTCGTCTTCGACGATGACGCGGCCGACTTCCCAGTAGGCGTCGACCATGACCGTGTTGACTGCCTGCCAGGCCCGCTCCTTGGCCGCGGTGAGGATCTCGCGAACTTGCCGGTGAAGTGCGTCGAGGCGCCGATCGGCGGCCTTCCGCTGCGCAGCCTGAGAACGGCTCGCAGGAGGGGTGGCCGACGGTTTCTTGGGAGGGTTACGTTTCTTTGCCATGCCACCGGTATAGCACGGCGTGTCTGTCGAAGCGAGTGATTTGCCATAACCGTATGTCATAAAGCCCTTTATGACCTACAAACGGCGGACCGTCAAATGACGCATTTGATTGAGTGCAAGCTATGGAGGAAGGTGCTTAATCCGGAATCGAGAGGCTCCCGGGGGAAGCCAGACATCCATGGAACGCACAGACCTATGCGATTGGTGGATCGTCAGGCCAATCCCAGCAACCTGCGTTCGGAGCCAAATTCAACCGGCGAGACCCGAACGCACAACCGCCAAACCAGGGGAGGGATCGTCGCACCGTGTTCGCGCCGCTCGTTCGAGCCGGCCGACTCGATGATTTGGGAATTGGCGCGATCGCGGCGCGCTGCCCCGACGGGCAGAAGGAGGCGCCCGGATTATCAGGCCTGACCGCCGTCATCCATTCCGCTCACCACCGAGCCGGGCGTCTACAGAAATGTAAGTCGAGCCGCCGCTTTGCGCGGGCCAGGCCATGTCAAGACTGTCGCGGAAGAAGCAGATCCGGGGGTGGGCCTCATTCAGGTTCCGAGCGCAGACAGGTTGCTCGCCGGGGAACACGTGCATGGCCGGGCTGGCGGCGACCGTCGCGCTCCGGTACTGTTTGGCCAGGGCCCGAATAGTGGGTGCCTGCCTTCCGCCTGATCATGATCGCCGTCGTGATCGTACAGCTCGAGATGGCTGGGGGGATAATCCGTCCGGATTCGAGCCGACCAGGCCCGAGCGATAGGAGCGCTCGTCCACCAGGCACAGCCCTCGGATCATGGATGCTGTGAGCAGGGGAATCCGCTGCATCGAGTTCAGAGCGCTCTTCAATGAGCGTCATCGTGTCATCCTGAGCGAGCCAGTCGTATCGGTCGAAGCTCGCCAGGTTGAGCGGACGGCTGTAGCTCCTGAGCGTCTTGTCCTTCGCGAGGTTGTAGTACTGCTCGAAGTACGAGACCACCAGTTCCCTGAGGCTGCGGTGAATCGGCTCGCGGTAGCGCAGTCCCGCATAGTTCGACTTGGCGACCGCCCCCCAGGCGCATCGTTCTCCATAGATCGCCAGCAGATGCTCGTCGTCGGTTCCGGGCTCCGGAAACAGGTTGACGATCAGCGGTCGATACCCAATCTGCCGCAGCGCCGCCGCTCCGAACACCGCGGCCTCGAAGCAATGGGCGAGACCCTCGCGCACGACGGTGAGCGGGCAGCGATAACGGTCGTCTCCGGGGTTGTACGCCAGTTCGTCGAGGTAGGTCTGGATTCGCGCCGGGCTCGTGAGCCGCGCGACCGTTCGGCGCTCGGCCCGGTTGAGATCGTTTGTGAACATCGGGTTTGACTTCATGCGCGTTGATCGGATGGCACGGCGTGTCAAGAGCGTGGCATGGCCGCGGTTCAGACGCCGCAGCCGGGTCAGGGCGACGCGCCTCGTTTGTTAGGGCGCCTGCCCGCCGCACCGGATCGCTCATTATGACACGGCACCAGGCCGCAGGGCAAAGCGGCCGCGATGCCGCCGAGTCGAGGGATGGCTCATGCTGGCTTCAGTCCTGTCGAATCCTCCGCTTTGAGGTCTCTAAGCAGGCGGGCGAATGCAGTCTCGAACGAGTCGTGATCCTTCCAGTTCGAGAAGTCGGGTATTTGGAACCTGAGCAATTCCTCGGCGACATCTTCGCCGGTGCGGGAATCGATTGGCTCCCACTCCTTGATCTTCTCGATGCTGACCAGCCGGAATGGAAACAGCTTGCGCGCGGGAAGTCAGACACTCACGGAGCGCAGCGACCTACGCGATTGGTGGATCGTCAGGCCAATCCCAACAACCTAGGTTGGGAGCCAAATTCAACCGGCGAGACCCGAACGCACAACCGCCAAACCAGGGGAGGGATCGTCGCACCGTGTTCGCGCCGCTCGTTCGAGCCGGCCGACTCGACAATTTGGGAATTGGCGCGATCGCGGCGCGCTGCCCAGAGGGGCCGACGGGCAGAAGGAGGCGCCCGGATTATCAGGCCTGACCGCCGTCATCTGTTGTGCCTCACCACCGAGCCGGGCGTCTACAGAAATGCGAGTCGGGCTGCCGCTTCGCCTTGGCCAGGCCATGTCAAGACTGTCGCGGAAGAAGCAGATTCGGGGGTGGGCCTCATTCAGGTTCCGAGCGCAGACGGGTTGCTCGCCGGGGAACACGTACATGGCCGAGCTGGCGGCGACCGTCGCGCTCCGCTACTGTTTGGCCAGGGCTCGAATAGTGGTGTCTGCCTTCCGCCTCCGACGAGCGATCCATGCGAGTGTGCCTGGCCGTCGACACCGCCTGGCCGTCGACACCGGCCGCCCTCTGTTGGCGGGCCGCAGTCGGTGGGAGGCGTTTTTTTGATCCAAGTCCCTGTTTGGTGAAGTTGGCCGTTGTTTCCAGACTTTTTGTGGGATACGGTGAACCCAAGAAACGTGAAAAAACAAAAAGTATGAAACAGTACTTGAACCAAAAAACTCTCCAGTTCGGCCTTTGCGGGTTGCTCTGCCTATTGGGCGGCGGAATAGGTGTAAACGCTCAACAGTCTGGGTCAATGTTCACTAATGAGCGTGGCGGTCGTGGTAGTGTCGGCGATGTTGGCTATAGTGAGGGAGGCGTTGGCGGCTTCGACGTTGGGGCCATCCACTTAAAGGCGTGCGACGTTGATTATGATGGAAAGGTCACGCCTGACTCGACGACGCCCGTGATGAAGGTCCTGCTAAGGCCGGGCACCATGAGCGAGGCGACCGGGACGGGCGGTCTCCACGTCACCCTGACCGTGCCTCGCATGCATGTGGCGGCCGGCAAGCCTCTGTTTGTCCTCGGTTGGATGGCACCCGGCATGAGCCAGCCCCGGCCGGTCGTCAACCTGACCGTAGCCGACGCGCAGGGCGCCGTGCCCCTCAACATGTCCGCCGAGGGCGAAGCGGAATGGAGACCGACCCGGGCGGTGGACGGCGATGTGCTCATCAGCTACCGGCTGCCCATCGACAACCGGCGCGAGGCTATCATGCCCAGCAGCCTGCGCATTGACGGCGACGGCTTCTCGGGATCCGCCCGCATGTTCCTGCTCAAACCGGCGACGGCGGAACGCTACCGCGTGGCGATCCGCTGGGACCTATCGGCGATGGGGCCAGGCGCGGCGGGAGTGAGCAGTTTTGGTGAAGGCGATTTGGACCTGCCCGCCGGGCCGGTGTCGCGGCTCGACGAAAGCATGTTCATGGCCGGGCACATCAAGCGCCAGGTCGAGGCCGGGGGCTTCACCGCCCTGTGGCTGGGCGACCTTCCCGAGGACCTGCATCCCGCCATAGCCTGGGCTGGCCAGTTGCACCGCTGGATGCGCCCCTTCTTCAAGGTCGGCGCTGAGTCCGACTACCGCGTGTTCTTGCGCGTCAGCAAAGGCAATCCCGGCGGCGGCATGGCGGTCAGCAAATCCTTTGTGATCGGCTACGAAACGGGAGGTACCTACGAGGGGCTCAAGTCGATCCTAGGCCACGAGATGGTCCACACCTTTACGGCCAACGACATGGCCAAGTGGTATGTGGAGGGGGGCGCGGTCTACTATCAGATGCTGCTGTCCTGGCGCGCTGGCCTCAGGACTACTGACCAATACCTGCGCGACATCAACTTGACTGCCGCGAGGTATTACACCAACCCGTTGATCGCCACACCCGACGACCAGATCATGGCCAAATACTGGACCGATCGACGGCTGATCGTGCTGCCCTATGATCGGGGGGCGATCTACTTCGCTGTCCTGAATGGCAAGATTCGCAAGGCGTCAGGCGGCAAACGGTCGGTGGACGATCTGGTGCGAACCATGGTCAGCCGGTCCGGTGCCGGCTCGCCAGTGGACGAGGCGGTATGGGTCGGCTTGCTGCGCGAAGCGCTTGGCGAAGAGGGCTCAGCCCTGCACAAGGCCATGATGAGCGGGGCGACCATGCTGCCGGACTCCGATGCGTATGGTCCCTACTTCCGGCGAGTCTCCGCCAAGATCCGGCGCTTCGACCTGGGCTTCGAGGCCCAGCGCGACCAGGGCCAGGGACGTCTGGTCGAAAGCCTGACGCCGGGGTCCGAGGCGGACAAGGCCGGGATCCGCGTCGGCGATCGGGTGGTGGTGCGCTTCAACACCGAGAGTGCCTT
The DNA here is from genome assembly GCA_963830625.1 of uncultured Isosphaeraceae bacterium. GTDB lineage: Bacteria > Planctomycetota > Planctomycetia > Isosphaerales > Isosphaeraceae > CAWHMZ01. The sequence goes on from CAWHMZ010000030.1 coordinate 66,066, forward strand.
CCGTGATCCGGAAATGACCGTCGACGCCCAGGTAACGCGAGACGGTAAGAGCTTCTCGGTCACCTACCTGCCGCGCGGCGAGGCGATCGATGCCTACCAGTGGGAGCGCGTCCCCGGCACGCCGGACACCACCGGCCGGCCATGACCCGCTCGACCGCCTGCAAAGGAACGTCCACGCCAGCGCAACTTAGACTGTCTTCCCGAGGTTCGCTTGGCGTGCTCGCCGCCGGCCTGGTGTGCCTGGCGCTATCAGCCTTCGCCCGCTCCATGATTTCGAGCCGGGTCGCCCAGGATGGTCACCCACCCCGGGCTCCCACTGATCCGGGCGTGCACGTCAAATGCACCCGGCTCGTCAGGTTGTGGGTCGCTGTACATCACACGATCCGGTTGTCTCGCGGCGACACGAGGGAAGGCAGACATCCATGGTAGGGACAGACCTACGCGATTGGTGGATCGTGAGGCCAATCCCAACAGCCTACGTTCGGAGCCAAATCCAACCGGCGAGACCCGAACGCACAACCGCCAAACCAGGGGAGGGATCGTCGCGTTGTGCGCGCGCCGCTCGTTCGAGCCGGTCGACTCGACAATTTGGGAATTGGCGCGATCGCGGCGCGCTGCCCAGAGGGGCCGACGGGCAGAAGGAGGCGCCCGGATTATCAGGCCTGACCGCCGTCATCTGTTCTGCCTCACCACCGAGCCGGGCGTCTACAGAAATGCCGGTCGAGCCGCCGCTTTGCCCTGGCCAGGCGATGTCAAGACTGTCGCGGAAGAAGCCGATTCGGGGGTGGGCCTCATTCAGGTTCCGAGCGCAGACGGGTTGCTCGCCGGGGAACACGTACATGGCCGGACTGACGGCGATCGTCGCGCTCCGCTACTGTTTGGCCACGGCTCGGATAGTGGGTGTCTACCTTCCGCCTGAGCGGAAGTAGGTCAATTATCGTGACCACTCTCAGTCTGCTACTCGACTTCAGTCTGCCGACTGTAGCCAACGTCGTTAATCCGGAAGTTGGGAACTGCTATTGGCTGAATTCTCATCCGACCGGTGACGTTCAGTACGATCTCTCGCCAAAATGGCCACACATCCTGCAGTCCGTTGGCGACTGCGAACGCTTCAATCTGGTTACCGGGTACGTTGGCGACTTCCTTGCAGTGATACATCAATGTGAATTTTGCTTGGACATGAACTAGTGGTTCCTCCTTGCCTACCGCTTCCGCGCTACGATATGCGGCCAAAGCCAGACTGGCTGTGAGAAATACCTTGTCTTCGCCCTCACGGGTTCCAAAGGTAACCTGCTGAGGAGGTATCGATACAGTAAACGATCCGTCCCCTACGTCCTCAGCCCGCGCGGCGAACACACTTAAGAGTGCGCAATCCGCCAACACCATTCGGGGTGAGAGGAGCGACGCAGTTTCGATCGTCTCGGAATCAATGGTCTGGTAGCCTGCAATCGGCGCCCGCAGCGCTTTGTCCTCGGTGCCGTCGGGACGTGTCCTAGGTTTTCGTTTCTGTTTGGTTTTGGCCATTAGCCGCGTGTGCCAGTCGGAATAACGGAAAGCGTGAGGGGTAGAGATCCCGCGGACGAATTGTACCGGACCGTCACGCTACCCCGTTTGGCGCCGCCAAACTGAAGAGAATTCAAACGCGACGACGCGTTGTCGGGCAGAAGCTTAAATGTCTGTGCGGTCCCGACGTGAATACTAAGCGGCGCTGAAGAAACCGTCAGCGAGCGGCCAAGAGCGCACATCACGTCGGAGATCGTGCGGAGTGTCATATTCGCGCGTCCATCTAAGAGTTGCGTAACGTGCGCACTTGCTCGTTCCGAGGCGATCTGCCAGATCGGCCTTCGTCATATTTCTCTCTCTTAGCAACTTGCGGATCATGATGGCCACGTCGAGAATGACTCGTTCCTGCTGGAACTGGGCCATTCCATCTGGAGTCGAAGTAAGCTCCTCAACCATTGTTCGCGGCATCGCTCTCCCCTCTCGCCTGGCGCTTTCTGGCGAACTCCAAGTCCTCCGCTCTGATTCTCTTGGCTCGCTCAATATTCTCGGGCGGCGTTTACTGGCTTTTCTTCAGATCGCCGTGCGTTAGGACCCACGCAGTGCCATCGCGGAAACAGAATATACGAGCCTGGCCCTTCTTGAATTCCCAAATTCCGTCGCGTAAGTGTTTCGGCTTGACCTCGTCATCGTCGGGACCTGCATCAACGATTTTTTGAAATTGCGCTGCTAACGGATACCTGTGCCTTGCGCACTCGGGGCTCTCACGGAACGTAAGCGCTTCCATGCGGCCGTTGGTTCGGACTGCACATTCGATTGTGCCAAGCGCGCCGTGAGCTACGGTGCGCCGTTGAGGAATCCTCGGCTTATCCGCCATTTGAATGGTTAAGTCAAAACTTAACCCCTGTCAATACGCTCGTCAAGCTGCGGCGTTGCCTGGGGAGAGCCGATGGCTTACCTTGTCGCTTCATTCCAGCGCACTACAGAGGGTAATATAACAAAACGAGTGATGACAGAACGTGCAGCGATTTCGGCCGCCCTGGGGGTCGTAAAGCTGAGATCAACCAAACCCCGGCCACGGATCGGCTGGGGGGGTTTTATTGCGCCAAAACCTGACAGGTTTTGATCGCCGCTGAGAGGTTAAGACCAGTCAAACGCTAGCGAAGTCGCAGCGTAATCACGTCAAACGTCAAGCGCGAACTGCTGCTTGTTTTCTAGCCGATTGAACTAAACCGCTCCACCGTGGGCACGAACGAGCTGCCGCTCGACTGCTGACCATGCCGGCATTTCCCGCGCTCTCCCGCCCCCCCACAATGTCGTGCCCAACCAGTTCAACAGCTCCGACGGGAACGTCTCCCAGGGGACGATTTTTCCCCCCTTGGCTCTTCAAGCTGCAGCCAGTATGATATAGGGTTCCCGATATTCCCGCGCGCTTTCGCGGGTAGCTTGCCGTCGCCGCCTGAGAGAAGATTGGAGCTCAGGCCGGCGACGGACGATCATGGTGCGGGGCGAGCTCAAGGCGGCAAAGTCAATAGCGGGCTGGCCTGGCTCGGGTCAGCCGGCGGGTGATTTTGTCGGGTCCGGCCAGCGTTAGCTCTGATACGAAAGGGAGAATCGGCCTGTGGTGAAGTTACGGGTTCGTGCGGGTGAGTCCATACAGGAGGCGGTACGCCGCTTCCGCAAGTTGTGTGAAAGGAGCGGCCTTCGCAAGGAAATGCGCCGCAAGGCCTACTACGAAAAACCGAGCGAGCGCCGCCGCGCGAAGAGCTCAAGCGACTACGCAAGGCTCGCCAGCATCAAACCTCAAGAGTTTGACACCCGCCGGCCTCGCTGGTTCGGGCGGTTTGACGATGGGTCGTATGCGTCAAACACTCACCGCGAAATCGCCAGCGTCGAGCTGGGGAAAAGGAAACGGATAGCGCCGGCGGATCGGCTCGATCTCGCTGGCCACGAACTCGTCGACCTGACTGGCACAACGCCCCACGTAGCGCGCGGGTCGAGCAGGCTCTCTAGATCGAGCTTCGCAAACGCCGGATCGGTCTGGAGCCGATCGATCAGGTCATTGTCGGCGCCGTCTTTGAACCGGTCGCTGGCGGCCAGCGCATGGACACGCAGGCGCTCGTGCACGTCTTGGCGGTCGCCACCGGACCGCACCGCCGCCATCAAGAGATTCTCGGTCGCCATGAACGGTAGTTGGTCGGCGACGTGCCGCGCGATCACCGCCGGATGCACGACCAGTCCGGTCACGATGTTGTGATAGAGATTCAAGATTGCGTCGGCGGCGAGGAAGGCCTGAGGCACAATCAGGCGCCGAACCGCACTGTCGTCGAGCGTGCGCTCGAGCCACTGCGTTGCTGCAGTCTGGGCGGCAGCCGCGGGAAGGGCCATGACGAACCTGGCGAGCGAACACATCCGCTCTGCCCGCATCGGATTGCGCTTATATGCCATCGCCGATGAGCCAACCTGCTCAGGCTCAAAAGGCTCTTCGAGCTCGCGCTCGTGGGCCAACAGTCGAAGGTCGGTACCGAAGCGGTGCGCGCTCTCGCCGATCGCTGCAAGTGTGGCCACGACCTGGGCGTCGACCTTCCGCGAATAAGTCTGCCCGGACACTGAGTAGGTCGCGTGGAAACCGAATGCAAGGGCGACGCGCTCTTCGAGTGCTTTGACCTTGGCGTGGTCGCCGTCGAAGAGCGCAAGGAAGCTGGCCTGCGTACCGGTCGTTCCCTTCACTCCAAGGAATTTCAGGTTCGTCAGCCGGTGCTCGATTTCAGCCAGATCGAGAGTCAGCTCGTGGCACCAGAGCGATGCGCGCTTGCCGATCGTCACCAGTTGCGCGGGCTGAAAATGGGTATAGCCCAAACACGGCAGGCTCTTCCACTTTTCGGCAAATGAAGCCAGGGTGTCGATCACCACGACCATCTTGTCTCGAACCAGCTCGAGGGCCCGACGCATCAAGATGAGGTCAGCGTTATCGGTAACAAAACAGCTCGTCGCCCCCAGATGAATGATGGGCCGGGCCACGGGCGCGGCGTCGCCCAAGGCGTGAATATGGGCCATCACGTCATGGCGGAACCGGCGCTCGTAAGCCTCTGCCGTTGCAAAGTCGATCGAATCGACTTGAGCACGGAGCGCAGCGATCTGCTCATCGGTGATGTTCAGCCCGAGGGCCTGCTCGGCTTCGGCCAGGGCAACCCAGAGGCGCCGCCAGGTCGACACCCGCGATTGCGCCGACCAAAGCCGTGACATGCGCTCGCTTGCGTACCGGCCGACGAGCGGATTGTCATAAACGTCATACGCCATCGTCGGCTCCCATCTCACGACCGGTTTTCAGGCTCGATCAGAACGCATTGTACCCCAACTCTCGCAATCGCGTTTTCTACCCACAATATCAATCTGCCTAAATACTTAAGTTGCCTCACGATGAGTTTTTCACAAAATTTATTGTGAAAAAAGCGAAAAATGGTCCTGCCAGCGATAGACGGGCTCATTCGAGCCTTCTAAAATAAGGACAAAGCGAGTGAAATTCGAGGGCAGTTAAGCTTTCGATTGCCGGCGCGACACAGCCGCAGGGGAGCGGATTCCATGACTGAGACGTCGGATCGAGTATTGCTGGACTTGATCCGCAGGAGCGGTCCGGTGACCGTCGCCGAGATGGCCGACAACCTCGGCGTCACGGAGACAGCCATCCGCAATCGCCTGGTGCGCCTCCTGGGATCGGGGCTGATCGTCCGCCGCACGCTTCTTGCCTCTGGCCGCGGGCGACCGCGGCACTCCTACGAGGCCAGCGTGGAAGCGCAGAAACGGCTGGGGCAGAATTATACTGATCTGGCACTGGCGCTCTGGGAAGAAATGATGACGTCGGTTGCCGACCGGAAGCTGCGGCGTCTGATGTTCATGAGGGTCACCGACCGGCTGGCGGAGATTTATCGATGCCAGGTGAGCGACCACGAGTGGGAAGGCCGGTTGGTACAGCTTGCGAACGTGCTGCACGATCGAGGCGTCGAGGCTGAAGTCGCCAGGAACGCCGTCGAAGCGATTCCGATTCTGAGACAGCATTCCTGCCCCTATTACGAACTCGCCGAGGCCGATCGGGCGATTTGCGCGCTTGAGCGCAAAATGTTCGAGAAAGTGCTGGGGCGCAGCTTGCGGCTCAGTCAGTGCCGGCTCGACGGCGATCGCTTCTGTGATTTCGAAGCCAAGCCGGCTGTGAGCAATCAAAGGGCAACAGAGTGATGAGCAAGGTCTTGTCGATTCAGAATCTGCACGTGTCGATCGGAGGAAAACAGGTCCTGCGCGGGGTGGATCTCGCCATTCGCCAGGGCGAGGTCCACGCGCTCATGGGGCCCAACGGCTCGGGAAAGAGTACCCTGAGCTATGCCCTGATGGGACACCCCAACTACGAGGTGACCGAAGGATCGATCACCTTGGACGGCGTTGACGTGCTCGCGCTCGAGCCTCACGAGCGGGCGAAGGCCGGCTTGTTCCTGGCCTTTCAATACCCCACGGCTATTCCGGGTGTCTCGGTGGCTAATTTTCTGCGCCATGCCGTCTCGAACGTGCGCAACACGGAGCGCAAGGAAGGCGAAGACTTGATCCCGATGCGTGATTTCCGCAAGGAACTGCGCGAGCAAATGGATGAGCTGGGCGTCGATCAGGAATTTGCACGCCGATACTTGAACGACGGGTTCTCGGGCGGTGAGAAGAAGCGCGCCGAGATCCTTCAGCTCGCAATGCTCCGGCCGGCGTTTGCGATTCTTGACGAGACCGACAGCGGACTCGACATCGACGCCGTGCGGATCGTCTCGGAAGGGGTGAACCGCGTGGCGGCCCGCCATGGCACAGGAATCCTGGTCATCACCCACTACGAGCGGATTTTGAACTATATCAAGCCCCAGTTCGTCCACATCCTCTTCGGCGGCCGGATCGTTGAGAACGGCGGGCCCGAGTTGATCAGCCGGCTCGAGAAGGAGGGCTACGACTGGGTTCGCGAGAAGCACCCCGACGCGGCCCGCGACGAAGAGGAGCTGGAAGCGGCACTGCGCCAGAAGCCCGAACTGAAGCACACAGCGTGAGACACGATACCGAAGCAGGAACATTCCGGCGGTTGTCAAGCCGACGGTCGTTCCATGAACCAAGAAGGGATAAAAGCACATGGCAACCGATCTGAATCTTCAGGTTGCGGGCATCAAGGATGAGTACAAGTACGGGTTTCACGACTCGGAAGCCAACTACGCATTCAAGAGCGGCAAAGGACTGACGCGCGAGATCGTCTGCCAGATCTCGGAGATGAAGAACGAGCCGGCGTGGATGCGCGACTACCGCTTGAAGGCGCTCGAGGTCTTTCGCCAGAAGCCGACTCCGACATGGGGCGGCGACCTCTCGGAGCTCAACTTCGACGACATCCACTACTACATGAGGGCCGCCGACCGCCAGGGCAAAACCTGGGACGACGTTCCGGCCGAGATCAAGAACACCTTCGACAAGCTGGGCATTCCCGAGGCCGAGCGCAAGTTTTTGGCCGGGGTCGGCGCCCAGTACGAATCGGAGGTCGTTTATCACAGCCTGCGCGAAGACTTGCAGAAAAAGGGAGTCATCTTCGCCGACACCGACACGGCGCTGCGCGAGCACCCCGACCTCGTCAAGCAATATTTCGGCACGATCATTCCCATCCAGGACAACAAGTTCGCGGCGCTCAATTCGGCCGTCTGGAGCGGCGGTTCATTCGTCTACATTCCGGCAGGAGTCAAGGTCGACATTCCGCTCCAGGCGTACTTCCGGATCAATGCCGAGAACATGGGGCAATTTGAGCGAACCCTGATCATCGTCGAGGAGGGGGCACAGGTGCACTACGTCGAGGGCTGCACCGCCCCGATTTACACCAGCGAGAGCCTGCACTCGGCCGTGGTCGAGATCGTGGTCAAGAAGCACGGCCGATGCCGGTACACCACCATTCAGAACTGGGCCAACAACATCTACAACCTCGTGACCAAGCGCGCCGTCGCCTATGAAGACGCCCTGATGGAGTGGGTCGACGGCAACCTGGGCAGCAAGCTGACGATGAAGTACCCCGCCGTTTACATGCTGGGCAAGGGGGCTCGCGGCGAGATCTTGTCGATTGCGTTTGCCGGCAAGGGGCAGCATCAGGACGCCGGCGGCAAGGTCGTGCACGGGGCGCCTTACACCAGCTCGCGGATCATCTCCAAGAGCATCAGCAAGAATGGCGGCAGGGCCAGCTACCGTGGCCTCTTGAAGGTGATCGACGGTGCCAAAGGCTCAAAATCGAACGTCGTCTGCGACGCCTTGATCCTTGACTCCCGCAGTCGCTCCGACACGTATCCTTATATCGAAATCGATGAGGATGACGTCAAGGTCGGCCATGAAGCCAGCGTCTCCAAGATCGGTGAGGAACAGCTCTTTTACCTGATGAGCCGCGGCCTCTCGGAAGCCGAAGCCTCGACGATGATCGTCAGCGGGTTCATCGAGCCGCTCGTCAAGGAATTGCCCATGGAATACGCGGTCGAGATGAACAAGCTGATCCAGCTTCAGATGGAAGGCTCGGTGGGGTAAACCGCGTACGCGACGCCGCTCGCGCAGGTTCGGGCCGCGACGCGACGCTGGTTTATCGTATGGCTCGGGGGGAATTCCGATGGACGTCAAGATCCAGGTCGATCCTGAAACCGAGCCAGAGCTTTACGATCGGCTGCTTAATGCATCGCAAGCGCTCGAAGAAATCGTTGGGCCGCGGGCGGCTCGTTTCGTCAATGCCGTAGAGTGGTCACTGTCTACGGTTCCAGGGAGGTTTGGAGCCAAACAGGCCATTCGCCTGAAAATGACCGATCGTCTCACCGGCACCGTCGAGGAATCGTTTCAGCCAGTCGAACTGAGGAGTCCGCAACACATGCGGACCCGATTACGCGAGGTCTGGGCTAAGTTCCTGCAGCAGCTCTCGCACGAGCAGATCGATCGCATCGAGCAGTGGGTGACTACCGCTGAGGAGGATTGAAGTTGCCGGCCAAGACAAATACGGACCGCATCAACAGTTAAGCGAAGCGGTTGCGGTCTTGGCCGAACGTGTTGACAATTTCGCGGCGGACCTGGCAGAGATTAAGAGCCTCGACCAGAGAGACCGCCTTGTCAAGCTGGAGGTCAAACTGGAGCATCTCGAGTCGCGGCAACGAGATACTAAGACGGTTGTCATCGCGATCATTGTGGCGATTGTGACGACCTTACTGTCGGCGGCGATCACCAAGGCTGTGGATTGGGTTTTTCAGAATCGGAACAACTTGCCGCGCGTAGCCCAGGAAACCAAGACTTGACCGCGATTCAGTTTCTCTCTCTCCCAACCGCGCCGAATGGGAGGGTGCCGGCTTACTTGGGGCACACAGAAGATCGATGACCACTGCGATGGGCACTACGTCCGAGATAGTTGCCAAGGACGGGTACACCGAAGACGGCTTCCACCGCTTTCTGAACGCGCGCGGAGCCCGCGTGGCTTGTCGAGCGCCGGCGCGAGGCATTTGCGCGATTTCAGGCTTTCGCCTGGCCCAGTGCGCGCGATGAAGAATGGCGGCGGACCGATATCCGTGGTTTCAAGCTCGATGCCTTCGCTCTGCATGGGGCGCCGGCGGCCGAAGAGAAGGCAAGCACCGATTTCGACGATTTGTGGCAGACCTTGAGCTCGCATTATGCTGCGGGAATGCTCCACGTGAACGGCGCCCTGACCCGCCAGTCGGATACAGCTTTGCCGAACAAGGCCGTTTTTCTCGATCTGCGCCAAGCCGTCACGCAATACCCCGAGCTTCTACAGCGCTACTTGATGACCGAGGCCGTCACCCCCGCCGACGACATTTTCGCGGCGCTCCACGCGGCGTTCTGGACCGGCGGCTCGCTGCTCTATGTCCCAAGCGGGGTGCGTCTCGAAGTGCCTCTGTTCAGTTTGATCGGCCTCGATCGTCACGGACAGGTCGACTTGAGCCACACGCTCGTCGTGCTGGAAGAAGGTGCCGAAGCAACCCTCATTCGCGAGACGGCAAGGCGCGTCGATCATCAATACGCCGCCTTGCACATCGGTGCGCTCGAGGTCTTCGTGGCCCAGGGCGCCCGGTTCAGGATGGTCAACATCCAGAACTGGGACGAGTCGACCTGGCACTTCAGCCGCGAGCGTGCGATCGTCGGGCGCGACGCGTCACTCCAATGGACCGTCGGCGGCTTGGGCTCGCGACTCGCCAAGGTCAATCAAGAGGTCGTCCTCGCGGGGCAGGGGGCCAAGGCCCAGGTCAACGGCGTGATGTTTACGAGCGGCCGCCAGCATCTGGCCTATTTCACACGTCAAGACCACAAGGCGCCGCATACCACGAGCGACCTGCTCTACAAGGGTGGGCTCAAAGGCAAATCACGAATCGTGTGGAAAGGCATGATCCGCGTCGAGAAGGACGCCCAGCGCACTGATGCCTACCAGAAAAACGACAACCTCGTGCTTTCGGAATCGGCGCGGGCCGACTCGATTCCAGGGCTCGAGATCGAAGCCAATGATGTTCGGTGCACCCACGGGGCCACCGCCGGGCGCGTAGACGACGAGATGATCTTCTACGCTCAGTCGCGAGGCATCTCGCGGGAGGAGGCGGTCCGGCTGGTCGTCGAAGGTTTCTTCGCCGACGTCTACGACCGGATCACTGTCGAACCCGTACGGGAAACACTGCGCCAGGCCGTTGCGGCCAAGCTCGAAAAGACCGATTCCAATTAACCGCGGAGCCTTCTTCATGGCAGAACAGTACGCACATCCGGAAGTTCTCGTTTCGGCCGACTGGGCCCTGGACCATCTGAAGGACCCGAAGGTCCGCATCGTCGAAAGCGACGAAGACATCTTGCTCTACGACATCGCCCACGTGCCCGGGGCAGTCCGGATCGACTGGCAAGGCGATCTTCAGGACCAACTGGTTCGCGATTACATCAATGCCGAGAAGTTCGCCGACCTTTGTTCCAGGGCCGGAATCGCGAGCGACACGACCGTGGTCTTTTATGGGGACAAATCGAACTGGTGGGCCTGCTACGCGTTCTGGGCATTCAAGCTGTTCGGCCACGCCGATTGTCGGATTTTAAACGGCGGCCGCCAGCTCTGGCTCAGCCAAGAGCGCCCCACGACCAAGGAGGTGCCCAGCTATCCGCCGACTCGTTACAAGGTGCAGGGGAGCGAGGAATCACGGATTCGGATCTTTCGTGACGCCGTGGCGGCGCACGCCAAGGCCGGGCTGCCGCTGATTGACGTACGAAGCCCCAAGGAGTTCACCGGCGAAATGTTGCACATGGAGGCGTATCCCCAGGAAGGCGCCCTCCGCGGCGGCCACATTCCGGGCGCCAAGAGCGTCCCTTGGAGTCGGGCCGTCAACGAGGATGGCACCTTCAAATCCGTCGCCGAGCTCAAGGCGATCTACGAAGGCGAGGCCGGGCTCAAACCGAACGACCCGGTCGTTGCCTACTGCCGTATCGGCGAGCGCTCAAGTCTGACCTGGTTTGTCTTGACCTATTTGCTCGGTTACGCGAATGTCAAGAACTATGATGGATCGTGGACCGAGTGGGGCAACCTGGTCCGCGCCCCGATCGCCAAGGGAGCATAAGTTGCAGGTCACGCGCCGGAAGGCGCCCTGTCGAGGGACCCGATGTCTGCGTCGCTGGATTCGATTGCCGCCGAGCTGAGCGCGTGCGACCGGCAAGATCGCAGTGAGCTCCTGCTCGACTACGCCAAAAGCCTGCCCCCTTTGCCAGATCGATTGGCTGCGCACAAGGATGCCTCCCATCGCGTGGAGGAATGCCAGTCTCCGGTGTACTTGTTCGTCGAGCTCGACGGTGATCGCGTCTCCCTGTACGCCGATGCCCCGATCGAGGCGCCCACGGTTCGAGGGTTCGTCGCGCTTTTGCTCGAAGGCTTGAACGGGGCCACCGTCGAAGAAGTCCTGGCAACTCCCGCCAACTTCGTCGACCGGTGTGGCCTGCCTGAGATCCTGGGAATGCTCCGCGTCCGCGGCTTGACCGGCGTCCTGCGGCGGATCAAGGCGGAAGTAAGCCGGTCGGCCTCGGCTCAAGCCCGCGCCAACCTCGAGGGCGCACCGCCGGCGCCCGTGCCATCTTAAGAGCCGGTTTTCGCCGGTCGAAATGACAAGCCCAAGGACTGCCCAAGCGATGTCGACGAACGTCAAGGTCGCAACCTCCGATGAATTGCCTCCGGGCGGTAAGAAGCTGATCGAAGTCGATGGGCGAGCCATCGCCCTGTTCCGCGTCGGCAACGACTATTATGCGATCGACGACGTGTGCACCCACGACGGCGGACCGCTCGCCGAAGGCGAGCTTTCCGGCTGTGAGATCACCTGTCCACGTCATGGCGCTCGTTTCGACGTGATAACCGGCCGCGCTCTCTCGATGCCCGCGATCGAGCCCGTGGCAGTCCATGGCGTTCTGGTGCGCGGTGACGACATTTATGTGGCGATCGGTGACTAGAGACTCAAGCCTTCCAATTAGCGGCACGACGTACAGACCACCCTCAACACGGTTTGCGACCAACAGACGATAAGAAGTTCCCTGGAGTTCGAGCGATGATCGATCAAGACAGCCTTGTTTCAGCCCTGCGCACCGTGAAGGACCCCGAGCTGAACGTGAACGTGATTGATCTGGGCCTGATCTACTCAATCCAGACGCGTGACGATCAAGTCGATGTCGAGATGACGTTGACGTCGCCGGCGTGTCCGGCTGGTCCAGAAATGCTTCGCGGCGCGGCCAAGGCGCTCGAGTCCGTTTCCGGAGTGACCAAAGCCAACGTCAAGCTCGTCATGTCGCCGCCCTGGTCTCCCGACAAGATGACGGACGCGGCGCGCGATGAGTTAGGTTTTTTCTAAGCGCCGCCTTCTTAGAATCCGCTCTCCCCGATCCGGTCCGATTGGTCGCCGTCGCCCTTTCGCGTGGGCCGCGAGCGTACCGTCGGTCGCGATCGAGGTTCGCAAGCGCCCCCACGGCGGAGGCCGCCGCACCGCGAAGCTCAAGCGGTGTGGGGAGTTCGGGAAACAACCTGAACCCCAGAGCCATCGGAACGTCAACTGATGGTGCTGAATGTCGACACGACGGGCGGATCTGTCGAGCGGAGTCATCGGCATGATGACTCGGCGCGAGATTTGTGATAACTTAATGTCGCATCGGGCGCCTGATCGGCATCTCATGGACCGGTCACGCAGATTTAAGAACCGGCCGAGCGAACTGCCGTCTTTAACCCGCCCATCTGTGGGCTGTTGGGCCCTAGTCGCGACGCAGCGTTGATCTGGTTCGCACCCCGGCGACCTTGGAGGGGTTCCCACGTTAGGGATCGTACACCGTGGCTCGCAAGAAAACTTCAAAAACTCGTGTTAGCGCGAAGGCGTCTTTGTCTCGTCGGCTGAGAGAGATCCGTCAGGAAGTATTTGGCGAGCACGGTGGTCCGGAGCTGGCCCGCCGCTTAAATCTACCGGCTCGAACATGGTACAACTACGAGACCGGGGTGACCGTGCCCGCCGAGGTCTTGCTCGGATTCATCGAGCAGACGGGTGCCAACCCGATGTGGCTGCTCAACGGCGAGGGGGCGAGATATCGCCATTCGAAAGACGATCGCCTGCTTTCGAAACTGTCACCGGTCGAGCTGATCCGCCGAGGATTAGAGGAGCTCGAACGCTCGTCGAGCGAAACGGTTGTGGTCGCCCCTGAAAACCTCCCGACCGACAAGGCATCAGAGTTTGTGGCAGTTGGGCTGTACCCGCTGGCGGAACTCGCCGATTCGAGCCTTCAGCCCGCGCATCTCGAGGGCTACGTGCTGGCCTATCGGCACTGGCTGCCGCATCCCGCCGACACGATCGGCACTCGCCTGACCGACGACGCGATGCATCCGATCTTGCCGGCCGGCTCGATTGTCGCGGTCGATCGCTCGGTGACCGATCCGCTCAAGCTTCACGGTCAAATCGTCGCGGCCCAGCCTGACGGCAAGCCCATGATCCGCTGGCTTGACGTCAGCGGCCGTCACATGATCTTGCGGCCCAATCATCAGAACGCGAAGGAATTTCCCCTGATTCCCGTCGAATACAACGACCGGCCGGCCGAGCTCATTATCGGCCAAGTCGTGTGGTCGTGGAGCCGATTCGGCAAAACCTGATCACCAGGTTGGCGATCACGGAATTCGAGGGGCTGGTGTCGCCGGCTTTCTCGGCGTTTCTGCTTTTTCCTTGCGTTCCCTTCCAGACCGAGCGATCCTGAAGGGCCGTTTACCCGACGGCCATCAAGGCGATTGCGCCCGGCGCTCCCGAACCGAGCTTAAAAGGTGGCCGGTGCTGGCGCCTTCACGAACTGCAAGCTCGATGCCGGCATCTCGCGTGGGTATCTTTGAGTCGAATCAGGTTTGGCAACAGGCTCGCGAGCCGGTTTTCTGGCTCGACTCGTCGCTCAACCTCGCATGGGTAAACCCGGCGTGGGAACGCTTGACCGGTTATTCTGCCGAGTCCGTCATTGGCATGGCCTGCCACGCACACGGACCGACGCGAGCGGGTGATGCCGGCGACCTGGCGGCAAGCCTTTATCCTCCTGCCGAGGCGCTGGCCGGCCAGCCGGCGGCGATGCCTTCTCTGATCTTGCATTCTTCGGGCGAACGCCTCTGGCGCCGAATCGAGTTCTGGCCGTTTTGCGCTCTAGACGCCTCGTTGATCGGTGTCTTGGGCTTGGTCCGGCCGATGGAGTGTCAGCAAACTGCACCAGACTCAGAGGCCGGCCAGCTTCACGTCCAGTTGCTGGATCTGAGACGACGACTCCACGAGCAATACGGGTTTGACAGCCTGATCGGGCGTGGGCCGGCACATCACCGGCTCTTGGACCAAGTGCGACTCGCCGCTCATTCCACTTTGCCGATTTTGATATTCGGCGAGACCGGGACCGGTAAGCGGCACATCGCACGAACCATTCATCAGAACGGACCGAGCCGTCACCAACCGCTCTTCACGCTCGACTGCGAGGCACTCCCGCCCGAGGTCTTTGAACGCGAGCTCTTCGGCGCGGCGAGCGATGCGGCGACAGGGAACGAACCCTCATCTCGTGCCGGCTCCGGCGCACGACAGCGCTTGCCGCTAGAAGACGGGGCGACGGTGCTCATCCGCGAGATCTTCAGAATGCCTCGCGACTTGCAGGCGCGATTGATCACGTCGCTCTGCGCATCGGTACGGCTGCTGGCAACGACGACGCTCGATCCCGATGCGGCGGTCGAGTCTGACCAGGTTCGACCCGAACTCTATTTTGCCCTCACGACCTTGGTCCTTCGCGTTCCACCCTTGCGCGAGCGCCGTGACGAGCTGCCGGCCCTGGCGCAGCACTTCCTGGAGCGGGCCAACGAGCGTGGTGCACCCCAGCGCACGGGTTTTTCGCCGCAGGCCATCTCGGCACTGACTTCGTACGACTGGCCAGGGAACCTGCGTGAACTGGCCCGCGTAGTCGACTACGCCCACGACCATCCCCAAATCGACGGGCCCATTGTCGACCTCACGGACTTGCCTGCTTCCATTCGCGGCAATCTTGCCGGCGCATATCAACCGCGCAGTCGCGCCCAATCCGGTCAAGCCGCTTGACGAGCTCTTGACGGAGATTGAGCGCCGGTTGATTGAAACCGCACTGCGCCAGGCGCGCAGTAACAAGTCGCGCGCAGCGGAGCTTCTGGGAATCTCTCGCCCCCGCCTCTATCGACGCATCAAGGAGCTCAACCTCCCTGACGATGCGCCCGACGAAACGGCACCCTCGTCAGGCTCGTGACCGCGACGAGATTGGTTTAGCCACGCGGCGATTCGCTCCGCCGCCCGATCGCAAGCGCCGGGCTCGGCAACGCGGCGCCGCAGGTTTTCGAGAGCCTCGGTCCTCTGCTTGCGAGCGGCTAGGTCGACGAGCCAGGTGAGTGCCCATCGAGCCAGATCATCCGAGACATCACGCCACGTCAGGTACTCCGGAAATACCTCCGAGTCGGCCAGCAAATTGACCAGGCTGATGTACTTCGCCTTGATGAATGGACGCGCTATCCAAAGATCGAAGCGATTCACCTTGTAGATCACCACTGACGGCAGTGACTCGACCAGGAGTTCAAGCCCGACGGACCCGGAGACCGCCCAGGCCACTCGCGCCAGCCGGATCAACTCGGCCGTTCGTCGGGCGTGAACCTCCAATCCCAGCCCTGGAATCGCGCTGTTTCCGGCCATCTCGCGGCTGATGATCTGCTCGGCAATGGCCTTGTGTCGATCGTGCAGGCAGGCCACCGCAAACCGCGCATCGGGGCACTTTTCGGCCAGTTTCCTCGCGGCGCGGATCATATCCGGCAGATTGCGAGTCACCTCTTGGGTGCGCGATCCGGGCAGGATCGCCACCAAGGTTCCGGGCTTGCTGCGCTCTTGGGAAAGAAAGTCGACGTCGAGCGATCGGTCCGCGAGCTCGTCGAAGTAGGGGTGCCCGACGTAGACGGCCTGAGAGACGCCGCGCGCGTGATACCACGCCGGCTCAAAAGGAAGGCTGCACAGCACCAAATCGACATCTCGGCGAACCTTCCGCACGCGCCAGGCGGCCCATGCCCAGATCTGCGGAGGCACGAAGTAAAAGACGGGAATGCCCCGCGCCCGGGCGCGACGTGCGATCCACCAATGCAAGCCCGGGTAATCGATCAGCACGACGGCGCTGGGCGGGTTGTCTCGAAAGCAACGATCCGCCTTGAAAATGAGCCGAATAAATGTGAGCAAATTGAGCAACACGCTCAGGAACCACATCACGGCCAGGTTCACGAGCGGGTAGTGCAACCTTGCCCCGGCCTCTTCCATTTTTTCGCCCCCGAAGCCCTCAAACTGGGCGTCGGGAAAACATCTGCGCAGCGAATGGATCAGATTGGCTGCGTGCAGGTCTCCGCTGGGCTCTCCTGCCGAGATGAAAATCCTCATCAGATTGCGACTCGCTTCCTTGCACAAGGGTTGCAGATGGCCGTTCCTCGAAGCCGCGGCCAAGCGTATCAAATCGAGCACACTGTGAGAAGACGCGTCGCGGCCGTGGGGGTCCGGCCTCCCGTAGCGGCAAGCTGCACTCGCGAGAACTGCCGGGTTAATGGCTGCCGCGGCACGGCGTCGCTGAACCTGCGGGCGGGTTTCTTCAAAAAGTGGGACTAAACGGCCCGCGCCGGTACATTACTGAATGGCAGGGAAACCGAGGCTGGTGGGAAGGAAAGACTGAGCGATATGTCAACGCGGCAGCGGGAAATCGCCCTCCGGCACGTCCAGACGCTCCTCGAAGTGGGGACGTTTGGCGGCCTGACTGACGGCCAATTGCTGGAGACGTTCCGGAACTCGTGCGGGGAAGACCGCGAGCCGGCCTTTGCGGCCTTGATGGAACGGCACGGGCCGATGGTTCTGCGCACCTGCCGGGCAATCCTGCGAGACGAGCACGCCGTGGAAGACTCGTTCCAGGCCACGTTCCTGATCCTGGTGCGCCGCGCGGGCTTGCTCTGGGTGCGCGACTCTCTGGGCCCGTGGCTTTATCAGGTGGCGTATCGCGTGGTTTCGTCGGCACGTTCAGCCGAGGCCCGGCGGCTACGGCACGAGCAGAGCAAGGCAAAGCTCACCAACCGGCTCGTGAGCGATCCAGAGTGGGACGACCTCGGGACGGTGCTCCAGGAAGAGCTCGCGCGGCTCCCAATGCAATTCCGGGCGCCAATCGTACTTTGCTGCATGGAAGGTCAGACTCACCAGCAAGCGGCCGGGCACCTGGGCTGGCCGCTCGGGACGTTGCAGAGCCGGCTGGCGCGCGGCGCACCGGTTGCAGGGTCGTTTGATTCGCCGCGGTCTGGCTCCCTCGGCCGGTCTCTTGACGGCGTTGCTTTCCGCGGAAAGCTCACGGGCGTCGGTCCCGGCTGCGCTCGGAAACTCCACGATGCAGGCTGCGATGCGATTCGCGGCCGGAGAATCGGCGACCTGCGGGGCCAGCTCGCTCGCGGTCGCCACACTCACCGAAGGGGTGCTGAAAATCATGTTCCTGGACAAACTCAAGCTGATTTCCGGATCGATCGTCGCGACCGCAGTCACGGCGGCCGGCGTCGGCGTTTGGGCTCAACAGGCGTCGCAGATCGCACGCCGCGCTCCGGTGACGACCGGGGTCGCCCCACCGGCGGTTCCCGGTGATTTGGCGCTCTTGGCGAAAAAGGAAACGCCTTCCTCGGAACAGTCGGAAGAGCCGGTCGCAGACGGTCAGTCCGATGCACGGGCTCACGACCAGGAAACCGCTGCCGTGAAGTATGGCGATGGTCAGGCTGACGGCAAGAAAAGTCTGGGGGGCTCGGGTGAAATGATCGAGTTTTCGATGCCGGCGGGTTCCTCGAAAGTGGTCGGAGTCAGGATTCACGGCTCCCGGTACGGCCAGGCGCAACCGCCCAAGGAGAGCTTTCTGATCTATTTCCTGAGCCACGATATGACTCGCATCCTCCATACCGAGCTGGCGCCTTATTCGCTGTTCGAGCGAGGCGAGGAGCAATGGGTCGACGTCGCGTTCGAGCGCCCGGTTGCCGGGCTCGATAAATCCGCGACGTTCTGGATCGTGCTGGATTTCCGAGCATCTGCGACGAAAGGGATCTATGTCAGTTTCGACACGAGCACCCAGGGGAAGCATTCGCGCGTGGGACTTCCCGGCACTGCAGTGTCCCGCGTGAACTTCGGCGGAGACTGGATGATCGAGGCGAAATTGGCTCCGTGAGAACGTGAGAGACGAGTGGGATCAAACCGATTCTCGGCGGGCTTCGATCCGGGTACGTCGCGCGTGGGCATGGTTCAGGGCTGGGTGAGACTCCAGGCATATTAGCCCGAAGCGCAAGCGAGGGTAACCCGGCCCCTCGCTTGCGCTTCGGGCTAGTATTATCGGCGGGACGCGTCCCGAAGGTGTCACCCAGACGGGCGCACGATTGAACCAGGCCCGCGCGTGCGCGGCGAAACACCCCTACACGCTTGGTGAGTAGTCGTCATAAGAATCTAGTATCAAATCGTTTAGGTGATATTGATGGGGAATGTCCCCTTTTTGGGGGCGGCCTGCTCCTTCCTCAGTCATTAGTCCTTAGTCCTTAGTCCCCTTCTCCCCGTGGGGGAGAAGGTGGCCGGGACGGCCGGATGAGGGGGCGGGCACGCCCACCGCATTCGTGGGGCTACTGTCCGGCGCCGTCCCCCTCACCCCGGCATCCTGCCGGACCTCTCCCCGTGGGGGCGAGGAAACCAAGGACCAAGCGACCGCATTTGTCCTATGCTTCTCTCGACGACGCACTGGGTTTCTTACTTGAGCGCACATCTTCGAGATTACGCCATGCTTTCCCCGAAACGGGTAATGCCTTTGTCGTCCGCGCCGCTCGCCATTTGGGGTGTGGTGCTCGGGTTCGGTTTTCTCCTGCTGGGAGCATACGCGGCGCGGCCTGGCGATCCCGGGCGCCCCCGGTGCGCTGGCCGCGGTCAAGTGCGCTCTGTTTTGATGACCGCCGCTGGAACCTGCTGATCTTCGTGCACCCAGCGTGTCCGTGCTCGCGCGCCAGCATCGATGAGCTGGCGTACGTGATGGCACGATGTGGCGACAAGACCGCGGCCCATGCGGTTCTGGTCGTTCCAGAACGCACCCCCGAGGGTTGGTCTTTGTCGGAGGTCGAGCGTCAGCTTGCCGCGGTGCCGAAGCTTCGCAGTTGGGTCGACAAAGGGGCTATCGAAGCGGACCGCTTTCGTGTTGCCACGTCTGGGCATGTTTTACTGTATGACCGCCAGGGACGGTTGGTCTTCAGCGGTGGAATCACACCGGCTCGCGGGCACGTGGGCCAGAGCTACGGGCGCGACGCCCTGCTGGCGCACGTAGGCGCAGGCGGCGCCCTACAGCCGTCGAGCCCTGTGTTCGGTTGTCAGCTCACCAGGCCGCAGTCGATCACGAAAGAGGAGCCGCCGCGATGACATTGAAATGGAATGCGGATAGCAGCATATCGAAAGCCACGCTCGAGCGCGCCGCCAAGATTTACCGAGATCTGCTCGATGTTGGTTATCGTCGCGCCGATCGACTTTTCATGGTTTTGCTTCTGGTTGAGTGGTCATTCGCCATCGCGTTCACGCTGGTGGTTTCGCCGTTTAGCTGGGCGGGAGACGCCTATTCGGTCCATGTCCACGTCTGGTCGGCGCTGATCTTGGGGGGCGTGATCGTCAGCCTGCCTCTGGCTTTAACGACGCTCCGGCCCGGCGCGACGACCACGCGCCGCGGCGTGGCAGCGGCCCAGATGCTGATGAGCGTGCTCCTGATCCATCTTTCGGGAGGTCGGATCGAGACGCATTTCCATGTCTTCGGCTCGCTTGCCTTCCTGGCCTTGTACCGCGACTGGCGGGTGCTTGTTACCGCCTCGTTCATCGTGGCGGTCGATCACTTTTTGCGCGGGTTATACTGGCCGATGTCCGTTTACGGCACGCTCACCTCCAGCCCGTGGCGCTGGCTCGAGCACGCCGGTTGGGTTGCCTTCGAAGACGTTGTGCTGATCCTCGCGTGCAGGCAGTCGCTCCGCGAGCTGCGCGAGCTGGCGCTGCGGCAGGCACAGGTCGAGGCGTCTCACGAGCAGGTGGAAGAGACCGTCGCCAAGCGCACCGTGGAGCTCCAAGGGGCCAATGCCGCGCTCCGTGCTGAAGTATGCGAGCGGCGCCGCATCGCCGACGCGTTGCAAAAGAGCGAGGCCGAAGCCCGCGAACGTCAACAATTCATCGAACGGCTGACCGATGCCAACCCGTCGCTGATCTTTCTGTTCGACGTGCCGACTCGCCGCGCAACACTGGTCAATCATCGCGCCGTCGCGCGGTTTGGACATAACCCCAACCAGGTCACGATCGAGGAGCTCTCTTCAATGCTCACGCGCTGGGTCCACCCCGACGACGCTGAAGAGCTCGGGCTCGACGACCCGCAACGTCGCTTCGCCAACGTGGGTGACGGTCACGTGGTGGAGAACGAGCTGCGCATCATGCACGGCGATGGAACCTGGCGCTGGGTGCAGTGCCGCGAGGTGGTCATCGAGCGCGACCAAAGCGGCCAGGTCCTCCAGGTCTTGGGAACGATCGACGATATCGCCGAAATCAAGAACACCAAGGCGGAGCTGATGCTGGCCAAGCAGGCCGCCGAGGCGGCCAGCCGGGCCAAGAGCGCGTTTCTCGCCAACATGAGCCACGAGATCCGCACACCGATGAACGGCATCATCGGCATGACCGAGCTGGCCCTGGAGACGCAGTTGTCACCACGCCAGCGGGAGTACTTGAGCCTCGTCAAGAGCTCGGCCGATTCGCTCTTGACCGTGATCAACGACATCCTCGACTTCTCCAAGATCGAGGCGGGCAAGCTCAGCCTCGACCTCGCCGCCTTCGATCTGCGCGATGCACTCGATGAAACACTTCAGACGTTGGCCGCTCCGCGCCCACGCCAAGGGCCTGGAGCTCGCCTGCCGCATCGCGCCGGAGATCCCCGACGGCATTGATGGGCGATGCCGGCCGCCTGCGCCAGGTGCTGGTCAATCTCATCGGCAACGCCATCAAGTTCACCGACGCGGGAGAGATCGTCGTTTCCGTCGGTCTCGAACCCATCGGTAGCTGGGGCACGACCCTCCGGTTCGCAGTTGCCGACACGGGCATCGGCATCCCCGCCGACAAGCTGCAGACGATTTTCCACCCGTTCGAGCAGGCCGACAGCTCAACGACGCGTCGGTTCGGCGGTTCGGGTCTCGGTCTGACGATCTCGGCCAAGCTGGTCGAGCTGATGGGCGGTGAAATCTGGGTCGAGAGCAAGCCCGGGATCGGCAGCACGTTCTGGTTCACCGCGGTCCTCGACGCCCAGCCCCAGAACGGGTCGCGCCCTGGCGAAGCCGAACCTCAGTTCCTCGAGGGCTTGCCGATCTTGGTCGTGGATGACAATGCCACGAATCGCCTGATACAGGAAGAGATCCTCACCGATTGGGGCGCACGGCCCGTCGCCGTGGACGGTGGTCGCGCCGCCCTGGACGCCTTGCGCTGCGCTGCTGTCGTTAGCCAGCCATTCCCGATCGCGATGGTCGACGGCATGATGCCCGGAATGGACGGGATCGAGCTGGCCCGTCGCATTCGGAGCGAGCCGGCGATCGCCACCGCGCGGCTCGTGCTGCTCGACCTCGTCCGGCCGACCCGATGATATGTCGATTCTGCACGACGCTCGATATCTCGGCCTGCCTTACCAAGCCCGTACGACAATCTGAGCTCTTCGACACTCTCATGAAAGTCATGAACACCACACGACGCCCACAATCCGACAACGGCGCACAGCACGTTGTCGCGGCGGTCCCTTTCCAGGTCGCGCCTCAAAACCGACTGCGCGTCCTGCTGGCCGAGGACCATCCGGTCAATCAGAAGGTCGTTGTCCGCATGCTTGAGCATCTGGGACATACGGTGGTGGTCGCAGCCGACGGTCGCGCGGCGATCGAGGCGATCGAAGGGGATGAGTTCGACGTGGTGCTGATGGACGTGCAGATGCCGGAGATGGATGGCTTCGAGGCGGTGCAGATCATTCGGGAGCGCGAAGAGGCAACCGGCACACACCTACCGATCCTCGCGCTGACGGCCCACGCCATGCAGGGTGATCGCGAACGCTGCCTGCAGGCAGGCTTCGACGGCTACCTGTCCAAACCGGTTCGTCAGGCCGACCTCCAGCAGGCCCTCGCGGCGTTCGTGCCCGCCGGATGCCCGCAGCACGGCTACGAGCATCGAGGTCGTCGCCGGGCTCAATGAAGCTTGCGGCGGCGACGACGAGTTTGCGCGAGATCTGGCTGAGTCTTTCCTCGAGACGGCGCCGCGCTGTCTGGGTGGAATCGACGAAGCGCTCCAGGCCCGCGATCTCAGCGAAGCTGGCCGGACATGCCCATGCCTTGAAAGGAATCAGCCGGACCATCGGCTGCAATGAGCTGGCCACGGCGGCAGAGAAGCTCGAGGAGGCAGCGCGCCGCGACGATTTTGATGCCGCGGCCATGGCGGCCGCGCGGGTCGATCGCGAGTGGAACAGCGGCGCGGATCGCGCTCGAACAGCTCGTGCTAACAGGTGTCGCAAAATGAAGATTTTGATCGCCGAAGACCAGCCACCTACCGCCTTGTATCTCCGCCGCACTCTCGAAAGATTGGGCCACGAACGCCATCGCCGTGCCCGACGGCGACCAGGCATGGCAGATCGTGTCCAGCGGTGACGTACCCTGCTTGATCTCCGATTGGATGATGCCCCACCTCGACGGCCTGGAGCTCTGCCGGCGCATCCGCGCCTGCGGCGAGCGACCGCTACACGTACATCATCCTCCTGACCTCGCGCGACCGGCGGGAAGACAAGCTCGAGGGCCTGCGCGCGGCGCCGACGACTTTCTGACCAAGCCGCCCGACGCCGATGAGCTTGCCGTCCGTCTCCAGATCGCGGAACGGATTCTGGCCGTCCACGAGCAGTTGGCCCAGCAAAACGCCCGACTGGCCGAGCTCGCCGCCATTGATGAGCTGACCGGCACCAAGAACCGACGCCGATTCCGTGAGGACCTCGAGCTCCTCTTCGCCCAGGCCGACCGCTTGTGCTCGCCCCTCTCGCTCATCATGCTCGACATCGATCACTTCAAAACGTACAACGACACGTTCGGCCATCCAGCGGGCGACGAGATCTTGAGCTGGGTCGGTACGACCTTGAGAGCCGAGCGTGCGTGCTCACGACGTCGTCGCTCGCTACGGTGGAGAGGAATTCGTCGTGTTGCTGCCGGGACCGACGTCGACGAGGCGATCGAGGTCGCCGATCGGCTCCGCTAGGCGATCGCCAGTGAGCACGAGTCGAGCACACGGTGACGGCCAGTCTTGGCGTCGCCACCCTCGGCCCCGCGACTCCCACTGCAGCAGCGCTTGTCGATCACGCCGACCAGGCTCTGTACCAATCGAAGCAGGCTGGTCGCGATCGGATTACCCACTATCGGCACTGCAACGGCTGGGCCGTCACCGCGCTCACTTCAGCTGAACTGGCTGCGGCCCCTTCCGCTTGCGCCGCGGGCGACGGTACGATGGCGACTTGCGCCCGGCGAGGCTCGGTCGATCTCGTCTTGTGAGGAAACCCGAATGGTCAAAGGCCCGAGCGGTAGCGCGCGGTACTCTGCACCTGCGTGTTGACGTTGTTTCCGTCGTCGATGGTCGCCATCGCCGCCGAGCCTGACGCCGGTCGACCGGATGCGCTTCGGTTCGAGGTTCGATTGAGCCGCACGCCGGCCGCAGGACCAGCACGGCCTCGACGGTCGGCGGAGCACCGCTCTCAGGGCGATTGCTGGTGGTGCTGGACGCCCGGATCGCAGGAACCGCAGACTTACCATCGGCCAGACCGGCAAGGACGCCGCGCCGGTGCTTGGGGCGCGACGTCAAGAACCTGGCACCCGGAGGTACCGGTCGTTCTCGACGAGTCGTTCCGCGATCTTCCCGATCGATGGGCTTGACCGGCTCCGCCCGGCACCTACTCGGTCCAGGCCCTGCTGCACACGAACCTCGATCTCAACATTCCCAATGCCCCCGGCGACCTCTACGGACCGGCGACGAGCGTGACCGAATCGACCCGGTCAAAGGCGGCACGGTTCGTCTCGAGCTCTCCCAGGCCGTTGCCGACGAAACCTTGCCGGCTGATTCCGAGCTCGTCAAGTACGTCAAGATCCGCTCGCGGCTCTTGAGTGAGTTTCACGGCCGGCCGATCGATCTCCGCGCGGGCGTGATTCTGCCCCGAGATTTCGCAGGCGAGCCCGATCGGCGTTACCCGGTACGGGTGCACATCGGCGGCTACGGTTCTCGCTTCACGAACGTCGGGCCCATGATGAGCCGCGGGCTCGAGCTTCCACCGCGCATGGATGGCCGGCCGATGCGCCCGCCATGATCCTGATCCACCTAGACGGTGCCGGCCCGCTCGGCGATCCCTACCAGGTTGACTCGGCCAACCACGGTCCTTACGGCGCCGCCGTGACCCAGCGAGCTCATCCCGTTCATCGAGGAGAGGTTCCGCGGGATCGGTCAGGGACACGCCCGCGTGGTCGACGGCGGATCGACCGGCGGCTGGGTGGCACTTGCGCTTCAGATCTTCTACCCCGATTTCTTCAACGGCGCCTGGTCGTTCTGCCCCGACAGCGTCGATTTTCGCTCGTTCCAGCTTGTGAACATCTACGACGACGACAATGCCTACATCAACCGCTGGGGCTTCGAACGCCCCGCCGCGCGCGACGTCTCGGGCGAGGTGCGATACACGATGAGGCATGAATGCCAGCTCGAGAACGTGCTCGGCCGTGGCGACTCGTGGGCCCTGTCGGGCGGTCAGTGGGGCGCGTGGAACGCCACCTACGGCCCGCGAGGCGCGAACGGACAGCCCGACGCCACTCTGGGACCCCAGTCGACCGGCGCGATCGACCACAAGGCCGCCGCCGCACTGGAAGTCCTACGACCTGCGCCGAGTTCTCGAGGAGAACTGGGCCCGGCTCGGCCCCAAGCTCAAGGGCAAGCTCCACATCTGGGTCGGCGAGGCTGATGACTACTTCTTGAACAATGCCGTGCACCGGCTCGATGCGTTCCTCTCTCACGCTTCACCCCCCTACGAAGGCTCGATTCACTACGGCCCCGGCCAGGGCCACTGCTGGATGGGGATCTCGCAAACAGTCATGATGAAGCAGATGGCACAGCGATTGGCCGCCGCACCGGCACCACACGCAACGGCTCCGCCCTCCGGAGGTTGAACCGCCATGCCCGTTTTCTCGCTCGACCGGACCAGCAGTAGCCGCTAGTTTGCCCACCTTGCTGTGGCGCGGTCGCGATACTGGGCGTGATCGGAACCATGCGCCCTGTGCCCAGGAGCCGCCGATCAACCTCGATGAGAGCAAGGTCCGGCCGTACACGCTGCCGGATCCCCTCGTGACGGCTGCGCGGCCGGAAGAGTTGTCGTCGAGTGAAGAATGGCAAAAGGAGCGCCGCCCGGAGCTCTTGCGGCTCTTCGAGGCTCACGTCTACGGCGAGATACCGAAAGCCGCCAAGACGCTCCGTCCGACGTTTCAGGTCCGCTCGGAAGACGATCAGGCCCTGGGCGGCACAGCGATTCGCCGCGAAGTCACGGTCTGTTTTTCGACAGGATCCCGACGGGCCCGCATGGACCTGTTGATCTATCTGCCCAAGGCGGCTCGCGCCGCGCCCGTTGCCGGCATTCCTCGGGCTCAATTTCGCCGGCAACCACTCGATCCACCATGACCCGGCGATCACGCTTTCCCGGCAGTGGATGCGCAACGATCCCGACGCACGGGATTACCAACCACCAGGCGACCGAATCGTCACGCGGCGCCGATGCGGCGAGCTGGCCGGTCGAACACATCCTCGCCCGCGGCTACGCGCTGGCAACGGCCTATTACGGGGACATCGACCCCGACTACGACGACGGGTTCCAGAACGGCGTCCACCCACTTTTCTACCAGCCCGGTCAGACGCGTCCCAAGGATAATGAGTGGGGCTCGATCGGGGCCTGGGCTTGGGGGCTTTCACGTGCCCTCGATTATCTCGAGACCGCGAACGAGATCGACGCCAAGAAAACGGTGCTGATGGGCCACTCGCGACTGGGCAAGACGGCCCTCTGGGCCGGGGCCGACGACCCTCGGTTTGCGATTGTGATCTCCGTCCAATCGGGATGCGGCGGGGCCGCCCTTTCGCGGCGCAACTTCGGCGAGACTGTCGAGCGGATCAACACCTCTTTCCCGCACTGGTTCTGCGCCAATTTCCGCCAATACAACGCCCACGAGGATCGGTTGCCGGTCGACCAGCACGAGCTGATCGCCCTGATCGCTCCTCGGCCCGTCCTGGTCTGCTCGGCCGAGGAGGACCTCTGGGCCGACCCCAAAGGCGAATTCCTGGCCGCTCTGGCCGCCGACCCCGTTTACCGCCTGCTCGGCACCGACGGCCTGGCCGTCACCGAGATGCCCAAGCCGGCACAGAGACCAGCTCGTCAAGAGCACGATCGGCTACCACATCCGGCCCGGCAAGCACATGGTCACCACCGACGACTGGGATGCCTTCATGGACTTCGCCGACTACCATTTCCGTCGGGCACACAAGTAGCACGACGTGAGAATGCGCTCTCTTTAGAGAACCTCGGCAGGCTGCCATGCGTCGCTAGCGGCAACGGCATCTTTGCGCTTCACGATATCGAGTGGAAAGGATTGTCGCGCCCGCGATGCGCGGCCCGCGACGCGGTGAACCTGCGCAGGGAGTGCCACGTCAGAAGAGTCGCCAGCGCCGCGTAACACAGAAGGCTGATAAAATCTG
>CAWHMZ010000031.1:0-40126 GCA_963830625.1 uncultured Isosphaeraceae bacterium
GACCGAGCGATCCTGGCGCTCATCGAGCAGCCGCTGGGCGGTCTCGCGCCACCAGGCGTCCGGGTCAGCGAGCAGCGTCACCAGATCCTGCGCGTGGGCCTTGCTCAGACTTGGGCACCGGCCGCCGTTTTGAGCCCTCGTAGACCAGCTCATACAACCGTCCCCGGTCCTTGCCGCTCGTCAGGTCGAGGTGGCGCTTGATCGGCTCAGGAATCGAGAAAGGGGTGCTCGATCGTCTCGCGGTACATGTCGAGGATCAAGCAGCGTGCCGTCGGGCGTATTGGCGAAGTTGACCGGCCGGAACCAGTTGTCGGTCGACGCCAGGAACTCGACCTCCGGCATCGGCCCTCGTGGCCGGATAGGTCCGCGCCGTCCTGGCAGCATCTTGCGATGGACAAGGTTGCCGCCGACGTCGCCGATGAAGGCGTTGCCCCGATACGCGGCCGGGTAGGCCGTGCCGCGGTAGATCGTGACGCCGGTGGCCGACGTGAAGAAGCCGATGGCAAACCGCTCGGTGGAGGCAGCCGGCGCGAGCATCACCGGGTCGGCGCGCGCGCTGGCGGGTACGAACAACCCGCCACGGCTCCGGCGGGCTGATTCGGAAGACCGGCGCGGCCGGCCCTTCGGCCGCGATGTCGAGGACCGACCGCAGGCGGGATCGCGCGGGTTGCGTTCCAGGTAATGGGACGGGAGCACGACCTGGCGGATATGGTTGCTGTTGTTGCAGGTGAATCGGTGCCCCCAGTCATCAAAGGAATGTCCAAACTGGCCGCCGCCCGAGATCGCCTCGAACTGCGACCCGTCGGGCTTGAAGCGAAAGTCGCGGCCGCGCACGGGCTGGCTTCTGCGCCGGCCGCGGTGCGGTTCTCGATCGTGCCGCCATTGATGCTCGTAACGCCATAAATCCAGCCGTCCGGGCCCCCAGAGCAGGCCGTTCAAGAGCCCCTGCACGTTGTCGGTCGCAAACCCGGAGAACATCACCTTCTTGACATCCGCCACGCCGTCGCCGTTTGTGTCCTTGGCATAAAGGATGTCAGGCACGACTGCGACGAAGACTCCGCCGTCGTAGGGAACAATGCCGGTTGGCCACGAGAGCCCGTCCAAGAAAGATCGTCCGCGTCGCGAACCGGCCGTTGCCATCGCAGTCCGCGAGCAGGCGTGACGTTTCCCGTCGGCGTCTTCTCCGGAAACGGATAGCCGCGCATCTCGACCACGTAGAGTTGTCCGTCGGCATCGAAGCAGACGCTCACCGGGTCGGCGACGACGGGCTCGACGGCGAGCGGCTCGAGATGGAAGCCCGCCTGAACGCGAAACGACAGCGCGCTGGCGGCTCCATCGGCCGGATCCGAGGCAGCTCCCTGGCGGGATCGTCTCCCTGGCCGGCCGCCGACAAGATCGGGAGACGGCCAGGTCGAAGCCAAAAATCCGGACAATCGGATCAAGGATGAAGCCGCGCTTCGAGCGCCGCGCGCAGGTCTCCGCGGGCAGACCGATCAAAAGCGGAAGCTCGAAGCGCGCATGAAACCCAATCGAAAATCATCGCGAAATCCGTCTATCCCTGGATCGCGTTCGTCCGCCCCAGCGCGATGTCGAAGTCGCCGACGGCCGGAACCAGCATCGCCAGGAGCGCGAAGCCGTAGATGCCGGCGCTGAAGAGGAAGGCGGCCATGATGTCGCCGTTGATCAGGCTGATGATGCAGTAGAACGTCCAGAACGGAGTCAGCAGCGAGACCAGGGCGATGGCCCGCGACGGGTTCTTGGCGCCCAGCGAACCGAACAGGGCCACGCTGCCGGCGCCGATGAAGATCATGAAGCTCAGCAGTTGCCGGCCGAATTCGCGGTCGCTGAGGACGATCAGGAAGGCACAGAGCAGGATGCCGACCATCAGGAAGAAGATCGTGCCCAGGCTGTTGGCGATGGCCGTGCGGCTGCTGGTGTAAGTGATCGCCGAGTGCAGGCCGAGCATGGCCGAGAAGTGGCAGAGCAGCAGGAAGTCGAGCAGGAAGAAGACCAGGTTCTCGCCCGTGAGCCAGTCCGACCACCAGATGCAGATCGCCGTCAGGACCGGCAGGTGCGATCATCTCCTTGCTGTTGTAGAGGATTCCGAAGAGCTTGCCGTAGATGAAGTCCTCGGGGGAAAGCTCGGTGACCAGCAGCAGGTCGAGCGCACCGGTGTCGCGCTCGCTGGTCAGCGCGGTCACGCCCTGGGCATTGATCAGGATCAGGCTGAGGATGGCCAGGCCGACGGGGATCAGGCACGAGCATCGTGCGCAGCGGGTTTTCGAGCTCTCGGCCCAGGTGGAAGAACAGGCCGATGCCCAGGGCGAAGAGCAGAACGTAACATCCCTTGATGATCAGCGGCTTGGTTCCGTAGGCCCGGGTCATGAGCTCACGCCAGAGGATCGGGTTGGCCCAGGGGTGGCGATACGGCCCGGCGCCGGGGCGACCCGCCGGTGGGTCCGCGCGGGACGTGCAAACCGGTGGTCGGCCCGGCGCTCGAACGGGCTGCCGTTGCCGCGGCGCACGCCGGCGAGGCGGCGCGAGGCGGTAGCGAACGGTCCGCGTGCGCCCGGGCTTGCCGCCGTGACGGCCCGATCGCGGCCCGTGCCGGCGCCAACGGCCACGCGCGACCTCGGCCTGCTCTTCCTCGATCTCGACCAGCGTCTGGTCTCGCCTCGATCTCGGCCTCGTCGCCCAGCTCGCGCGGCTCGTTCCGCCCCGGGTTCCACTTCCGCAGCTTCCACGTGCCGAAGGCCACGAGAGCGCGGCGAAGGTCAGCCGGACGCCGATGTAGACCAGGCTCGACGCCCGCACCACCCGGTGATCTGGTCTGCCCGGGGATACAGCACCGCGATCATCGCGCGGTAGGGATTGAGCACCTCTTCCAGCGGCACGCCCATGAACTCGAGGGTCGGGAAAGGCGACGCGAAGGGCTCGACGCCGGTCACCGAGAAGACGACCATCAGGATGGTCAGCGAGATCGACTGAAAGGTCCGGTCACGCCAGAGCGCGATCAACAGTCCCATCGCGCCGCCCGCCACGCCCGAGGCCGCCGTCACCGCGAACAGGTTGACAACCTGCCCGAACGAGATGCCGCCAAGAGGGCGCAGAGCGAGATCAGCCCGACGCTTGCCGCCAGGATGGTCAGGATGTTCAAGCAGGCCGGCAACCAGCTTGCCCAGCACGATCTCGGGGTCGCTCAGGTCGGTCATCAGAGCAAGGTGAATGTGCGGCGATCCTTTTCGTACGCGACCGCCGCGGCCGTGAAAAGCGGGGCGAAGAAGAGCATGAGCGTCAGCTGGAGCAAGGCGAACATCCCGTAGAGGATCGCCGCCGAACCGCGCCAGCACGCCCAGCTCGCGCACGTCCTGCCAGCCGATGATCGACTGCCAGGCGGTCCAGAGGAGGATGAACAGAACACAGGAGAACGACGCCCGCCACAGGTAATAGCGCCACGGCCGGGGGGTGGTCACCACCTCCCGGGCAATGATCGGTCCAGCGAACAAGGACGAACCTCCCAGGGCGGCAATCGCCGCGGTCGCGACGAGGCTGCCAACATTGTGAGGATTGATGTACCACGTAGTGTACCAGATGGATGTTTCGCCAACCAAGGTGAGCCGGCCGCCCGGGACGCAGGTACAACGGCCATTGACAACCGCCCGCCAGGCATCTTACGATCGCTACTATGCCTTTCTGACGCTTCCGGTCAGTCCTTCTGGAGCAACGTCGACATGTCTGGTCGGGACCAACGTCCCGTGGCCGCGGGAGTCTTCTCTGGTGGCGGTGGTGCTTGGCTGTTCACTGGCACGCGTCCGACTCTGGCTGCGGGGTGTCACGTCTCCGATCGGCCCACCTTGCAGACGCGATTGTCGTGGGAGCATGATCCAGCCCTCGGTACGGTGAGCCTCGGGCGACCGCTCGGTGTCATCGCGGGTCTCGACAGGCCGCCCTGTCAAGGCGAGGTCCCGCACCTGGTCGATCGGGACCAGCCTCCGGCTCTGCCTTGCTTGGGCGATCGCGCTGTGCTCGCCCCCGTCGACCCGTCGCGACCGGTCGCTCTCCCACCGCCAGGCCGGCTGGGTCAACCGTTTTCGTCTCGCCTCCTACGACCGCCCCGACCGCTTGGTTCGGTATGAGTGACCGCCGGGAGGGCGAGGCTCCTGCCTGAGCCCTGCGGGAGAGCGGCTCGCCGGGAGGCTCGCCCTCCCTGAATCGCTTGCCAGCTACCGAGTCCTCGCGTTTGGGGGTGCCGTCGCGTGGGGCGCGCCGATCGAAGCTTGCGCTGTTATCGAGCGCTCTGGTCAATGCCGTTCTCGCCTCGCGGGATGCCGGCCGGCGGAGTCGCCGGGCGATCGGGCGTGGTCTGCATCCGCCGCCATCGTGGCGGCCGGTACCGCCGTCGACCTGGATGGTGCCCGGTACGCCCCTGGCGGCATGGTCAGGGCCGGAGGGCGCGTCGCTGGTGCTGTACCGCAGGCTGCCGGTGCCGGGAGGCTCCGCCGCGATGCTCGCCGAGGCCATCGGCAACCGCCTCTAAGCCTGCCGGAATCGCGGCTGCTCGTGAAGCGAGACGGAAGCCATCGGCGGCTCGACCGCCGCACGTGTCGAAGCCGTCGCGCCGGGCACGGGCGATGCCCTGGCCCCGAGCGGGCTGGGAAAACCGGTCGCTCCCGACGGCAAATCGCTCGTTCCCACCCGGCAGGTCACGCTCGCGTTGCACGTCCGAGCGAAACACTATGCTCCGTGGCACATGCCCGAGACGGCCCACGACCAGATCGCTCCACAGATCGACGCAACGCTCTCAGACCTTGCGATTCACGACCGGCGGAAGTCGTCAGGCTCAGGGATACGATCATTAGTAGGCAAGTCGAACAGTGACGTACCCGGCGGTGCGACCGACTCGCTCGCGGTCGCTCGCTCTCGGAGGGAGCGACCTCTCATGTCAGTTCAGGCCCAGCCAATGCGAGACCGGCTCGGGCGGGTCTACACGCCCGCGGTCGGTCGCGGCTCCGCCCGTTTCTCTGGATCAGTCCTGATCGGCTTTGCCCTGCTCGGCGCCAACGGCGTTTATCTCTCGAGCGTGACCGCGCTCACCTGGTACCTGGGCACGACTCAGCAAACCTTCTTCTACATGCTGATGGTCGCGTTTCATCTGCTCCTGGGCTTCCTCTTGATCGTGCCGTTCCTCATCTTCGGGTTCGCCCATCTGGCGACTTCGTGGAAGCGGCCCAACAAGACGGCCGTCCGGTTCGGCCTGGCGCTCTTGGCGACGGCGCTCGTGATCCTGATCTCGGGATTGGTCCTGGTGCGGCTCGGCGGGTTCGAGGTCCGCGATCCGCGAGTTCGCGAGGTCGGCTACTGGCTGCACGTGCTGACGCCGCTGGTCGCGGTCGCGCTTTACGTCCGGCATCGGCTGGCCGGCCCGCGCATCCGCTGGGAATGGGCCCGGCGGTTCAGCGTGGCGGTCGCCGGCTTCGTCGTCTTGATGGGGCTCTTCCACTTTCAAGACCCCCGCACGTTCGGCGTGAAGGGACCCAAGGACGGCAAGCAGTACTTCTATCCGTCGGAGGCCATCACGGCCAACGGCAAGTTCATCCCCGCGCGGACGTTGATGATGGACGACTACTGCCTGAAGTGCCATCAAGACGCCTACGCCGGCTGGTTCCACTCGGCGCACCACTTCAGCTCGTTCAACAATCCGGCGTATCGGTCCAGCGTGCGCGAGACCCGGCGGGTCTCACTCGCGTCGACAACTCGACTCAGGCCGCCCGCTGGTGCGCCGGCTGCCACGACCCGGTGCCGTTCTTCTCGGGCGAGTTCGACGACCCCAACTTCGACGACGTCAACAACCCGACCAGCCAGGCCGGCATCACCTGCACCACCTGCCACTCGATCACCAACGTCAACAACACGCGCGGCAACGCCGCCTACACGATCGCCGAGCCAGTCCATTACCCGTTCGCGTATCAGCGACGACCCCTTCTTGCAGTGGGTCAACAACGCGCTCGTGAAGGCCAAGCCCGAGATGCACAAGAAGACGTTCATGAACCCGGTGATCAAGGACCCCAAGTTCTGCTCGACCTGCCACAAGGTCGGCCTGCCGATCGGCGTCACCCACTACAAGGACTTCGTCCGCGGCCAGAACCATTACGACCCGTACCTGCTCTCGGGCGTGTCGGGCCACGGTGCGCAGAGCTTCTATTACCCCGACGTCGCCAAGTCGACGTGCGTCGAGTGCCACATGGAGCTGAAAGCCTCGAGCGACTTCGGCGCCGCGACTTCGACGGCAAGGGCGGCCGCGAGATCCACGACCACTTCTTCATCGGCGCCAACACCGGCCTGGCCGCCCTCGCGGGCAACCAGGAGGCCGCCGAGCGGCACGCCAGGTTCCTGAGCGACAAGAAGGTGAGGGTCGACATCTTCGGCCTGCGCGACGGCGGCGTGATCGACGGCCGGCTCTTGGGGCCCTTGCGCCCGGAGGTCCCCGCGGCTCGACCCGGCGGCAAGTACCTGGTCGAGGTCGTGGTCCGGACCCTCGCGATCGGCCACCCGTTCAGCCAGGGCACCGTCGACTCCAACGAGATCTGGGTCGAGCTGATCGCCCGCGCCGGCGACCGCGTGATCGGCCGATCGGGCGGCATCGGCCGCCGACGGCGTCGTCGACCCGTACTCGCACTTCATCAACGTCTACATGCTCGACCGCGACGGCAACCGGATCGACCGCCGCAACCCGCAAGACATCTTCGTGCCCCTCTACAACAAGCAGATCCCCCCCGGCGCCGGCCAGGTCGTCCATTTCGCGCTCGAGGTTCCCGCGGCCGGCAGCCGGGCCGATCACGCTCGAGGCCAAGGTCAACTACCGCAAGTTCGACCGGACCTACATGGACTACATCTTCGGCAAAGGGAAAGGGGCCGGCGCTGCCGGTCGTCGTGATGGCGACGCGACCAGGTGCAACTGCCCGTCGAGGGCGGGCGCCGCCGTGAGCAACCCGCCGTCGCCGATCGAGGCGGTGTGGCAGCGGTGTAACGACTACGGCATCGGCCTCTTGCTCGAAGGCGCCACCAAGGGGGGCCAGAAGGGCGAGCTCAGGCAGGCCGAGGAGATCTTCCGCAAGGTGGCCGATCTCGGCCGTGCCGACGGCTGGGTCAACCTGGCGCGCGTCTATCAGAGGGAAGGGCGGATCCCCGACGCCCTGGCGGCGCTCGAGAAGGCGGCCAATCACAAGGAGCCGGCCGCCCCCTGGGTCATCAACTGGCTGACCGGCCAGATCAACGCCAGCAACGGGCTCCTCGAGGAGGCGATCGAGAGCTTCGAGCTGGTGCTCGAGCACCAAGATCCCGGAGCGGAAGTTCGACTTCAGCCTCGATTATCGAGTGATCGACGAGCTCGGCTTCGCCTATTACGCCCGCGCTCGGCAGCGAGCCCGTGACCAGCCCGGCCGCGTCAAGAGCTCCTCCAGAAGGCGATCGCGGCCTATCGCCGCACGCTGGCCATCGATTCCGAGGACGTGACGGCGCACGACGGCCTGGGCAAGTGCTACGCCGATCCCGCCTGGGGCGACCGGCCGACCGCGCGGTCGCGCACGACGCAGCGCAAGCCGCACGCCGCTGCAGCGAGCCGGTCGATCCCGACGCGATGGTGAAGCTCGCCGCCTCGATCGCCGAGCCGCAGGCTCGACCGCCCAGGCCGCCGCGAGCAGGCGACCCGGCTCGCAAGGACGACGTCATTCGCTTCATGGACGGGCCCGCGGCCGCGGCTACCAGTCGCGGCTCGAGCCGCTCCACGACGTGGTCGAGATCCTGGGCCCGGCCTGGGACGCCGAGACCGACCCCGAGGCCCGTGCCGCTCTGGCCAGCGCGCTCGAGATCACGCACCGCCGCTTGCACGAGCAGCTGCGGCCCGACGAGACCGCCGAAGGGCCGCGCCTTCGCGGCGGCCCGGGGCAGGGACCCGGCCGCCAATCACAACGCCCAGTCGATCGTCATTCACTCGCTGCATCGCTCCAGGCGCCCCGGGAATCGACCCGCCCGCCGCCGCGAGCGCTCCCGCAGCGGATCGAAACTGGCACCGCCCGCGAGCGCAGCAGCGACGACATCGCCTGAAACCGCAGCTCGCATCGCCATCACGCGGCGGCACCGTCGGAGCAATCGAAATGAACGTGTCCGCTATCAATGCACTGCCGCCGTCTGGTCTGGGCGCTTCCGCTCCTCGGTCTGTGCGGCTGCAACGCCGGCGCCAAGGCGACGCCGCGCCCAAGATCGTGGCCCCGGTCCGGCCGGTCCAGGTCAAGGCCGAGACTCTGCCGCACGGTCAAGTTCGTCGACATCACCAAGGAGGCCGGCATCACCTTCGTCCACGACAACGGCGCCCTGGGCGAAAAGCTCCTTCCCGAGACGATGGGCTCGGGCGTCGCGTTCTTCGACTACGACCGCGACGGCGACCCCGACCTCTTCTTCGTCAACTCGTCGTACTGGCCCGGCCACGAGGTCAAGCCCGCCCCCACCCAGGCCCTGTACCGCAACGACGGCAAGGGACACTTCACGGACGTGACCAAGGAGGCCGGGCTCGACAAGACGTTCTACGGCCAGGGCGTGGCCGTCGGCGACTACGACAACGACGGCGACCTGGACCTCTACGTCACGGCCATCGGCGGCGGCCACTTGTTCCAGAACGACGGCAAGGGACATTTCGCCGACGTCACCCAGGCCGCCAACGCCCACGGCCCCAACGGCTCATGGCTCACCGGCGCGGCGTTTCTTGACATCGATAACGACGGCGACCTCGATCTGTTCATCGGCAACTACATCAACTGGACGCGCGAGATCGACAAGGTCCAGGGCTTTCAGCTCACCGGCATCGGCCGGGCTTACGGGCCGCCGACGTCGTTCTCGGGCTCGCTCTGCGCGCTCCTGCGCAACGACGGCGGCCAGTTCACCGACATCAGCGAATCGTCCGGAATCCAGGTCCGCACGCCCGACCTCAAGGTGCCGGTGGGCAAGTCGCTGGGCGTCGCGCCCTATGA
Organism: uncultured Isosphaeraceae bacterium; assembly: GCA_963830625.1. Taxonomy (GTDB): domain Bacteria; phylum Planctomycetota; class Planctomycetia; order Isosphaerales; family Isosphaeraceae; genus CAWHMZ01. The sequence goes on from CAWHMZ010000031.1 coordinate 9,024, forward strand.
CGTCGACGGCGACGGCCTGGTCGACATCGCGGTGGCCAACGACACCGTCCAGAACTTCCTGTTCCACAACAAGGGCGACGGCAAGTTCGAAGAGGTCGCGATTCTCTCCGGGGTGGCGTTCGACCAGTCGGGCTCGCCGCGCGGCGGCATGGGCATCGACTGGGCCCACTTCATGAACGACGATCGGCTGGGCCTGGCCGTCGGCAACTTCGCCAACGAGATGACGGCGCTCTACGTCTGCGATCAGCCGGCGACCCTGCAATTCTCGGACCTGGCCAACCTGTACGGTCTGGGCGCGCCCACGCAGCCGCCGCTCAAGTTCGGCCTGTTCTTCTTCGACTACGACCTGGACGGCCGGCTCGACCTGCTGTCGGCCAACGGCCATCTCGAGCCCGAGATCTCCAAGGTGCAGGCCAGCGAGACCTACGAGCAGCCGGCGCAGCTCTTCTGGAACTCGGGCAAGGCCGGGCGCGATCTCTTCGTGCTGGTGAAGCCCGAGAACGCCGGCCCCGACCTGTTCAAGCCGATCGTCGGCCGCGGCACGGCCTACGCCGACATCGACGGCGACGGCGACCTCGACGTCGTCATCACGGTCAACAACGGGCCGGCGCGGCTCTTCCGCAACGACGGCGGCAACAAGAACCACTGGATTCGTCTGAGCTCGCCGGCAACGGCAAGACCTCCAACCGCGACGCGATCGGCGCCAAGGTCGAGCTCAAAGCCGGCGACCAGCTCTGCCGCCGCCAGCTCTTCCCGGCCAAGAGCTACCTCTCGTCGGTCGAGCTGCCGATGACCTTCGGCCTGGGCCAGCTCGACCACGCCGACGAGCTCGATCATCACCTGGCCCTCGGGCAAGGTCGACGACGCCTCAAGAACCTCAAGGCCGACCGGGTGTATCGAATCTCCGAAGACGCGGGCCGTGCGCCCTGAGCTGAAGTCACAGAGCGATTCCCGCCGCACTTCTACGGTTCCGGTGATTTTTTTAGCAATTCGAAGTGGCTTTTGCTACATTGCCTATTCGCCTCGCATTGAACTCGCCGTTAACGGATCACGACTGCCCATATAGGGTGTGACGGAGGCTAACGAAGCACCACCGTGTCGTGTGACGGGGTGCGTCACCGATGAGCACAACACGGGCGCTCGCTGATCCCATCGCCCCGACATTCGAGCGCTGACATCCGATCGCGGTCGAATTGGTAAGCGGGCGACGTGCAGCCGTTTCGCCGCGCCGGCTCTGAGCGCGGCACTGGGCTGTTCGTAGCCTGGTCTGTACAGCCGCGGTCATGCACCCGGCAATTGCCGTCCTCTGAGAGTCGAGCCTGGCATCTGTTGTCGTTGGGCATGAAGCCGAGGATGTCACGGCGATTTTTCAACTTTCAGGCGGAGCCTTTAATCGGAGTCGCCAAGCCATGAGTACAGCAATCGGCAGTCCCACGGAAAACTTAGCAAACACAGGCACCACGACTGTCACCGAGAGTCAGGCGCCCAAGAGCAGACTGACCCAATCGTCTTCGGAACCCGATCGCATTCTCGTCAGTTGTCCGCATTGCGAAACGGTTTTGAGCGTGCGGCGGATCTACATCGGCGAGAGAGTCCGGTGTAAGAAATGCACTCAGATGTTTTTGCTGCCTCCTGCGGTGGGCAGCTCACCAGTCAAGGTTTACGACGGCACGTTCGGCGTCCCCGCGAGTGACTCCGAGCAAACGGGCGTCAACGCAGCCAAAGAGCGGCCCGTCGTCGCGAGCAACGGACTGTTGGACCAACTCGCCAAGTTGGTCACCTCCTATGACGAGCTTCGATCCGTGCACGATCACTTGCAAACCCAGCACATCAAGGTGCAGACCGACCGCGACGAGATCTGCAACCAACTCAGGTACGCCACCGATGAGTTAAGCGCGATCCGCACCCAGCTCGGCGCAATTGCGCCGGCCGACGTCCAGCCCGTCGCCTCGGAGCGTGACGCACTCCGCGTCGAAGTCACCCGGCTGCGCGACGACAACCAGGCGTTGTTCGCCGAGCGATCCAAGCATGAGGCCCAGATCGCCCAGCTCGAAAAGCAAGCGCTCGAACTGGACGCTTTGCGCGACGAACGAGACGCCCTTGCCGCGATGATCAAGTCACGCGAGGTTGAGCTGCATACGGTCCGCGCCGATCATGACGCCCTTGCGAAAGAACTCAGCAGTGGAAGTGCAGCGCTGGTCGCGGCCAACACCGAGCTTTGTCGACTACGGCAGCAACTCGAACAAAGCGAGAACGACCTGATCGCCGGTCGCCGCGAGCGCGACGAGACCAATCATCAGCTTGAACTTTGCAAGAACGAGTTCGCTTCAATCCGAGCCGATCTAGCTCGATTGAACAGCGAGCAGCAGAATGCCTCGGCGACGATTGAGCAGTTGAAGAAGACTGTCGCCGAGCGCGATCAATTGATCGCCGGCGAGCGCGATCAATTCCGCGCCGAGCTTGAATGCAACCAAGAAGCGCTCGCGTCTGCCGAGAAAATGCACCGCGACGAGCGTGAGCGACTGGGCACAGAGCTCGCCGCTCAAGGCGCCAAATACGAGCGGCTCCGCGACGAGCACCGATCTGCCGAACAGTTATGCGCGTGGCTCCAGACCAAGAACGCCGAGAGCACCGCGGCGCACGAGCAACTTGTTGCCGAGTATCAAGTCCAGCTCGAATCTGAGCGAGCCAAGCAGCGACAGCTTGCCGACGAGATCCTTCAGGTCCGTGCCAATTCCGCCGAGACAGACCGAGCGGTTCAGGCGTTAATCTCCTCCACTTTGAATTCGCCGATTGCGCATCCTGCATCTCCCGAGGAGTTGGAGGCAGCTCGACTGCAAGCCGAGGACTTGAAACGCGGGCTCGCGGAATCAGAGCGGGTTAACCGTATGTTGGCCGAATCGCTGGATAGCATGGGCATTCACATCAACCTGCCTGGCAGACCACGAAACGTCGTTTCAAACGCGAACTGAGTGGCGTGCACTGCCCCCAAGGGGGACATTCTTCAATTTCGACGAGACTTGGGAAAGTTGGGCAAGTGTCGTTCGGCGAGCGGAACTTGATGCTAGCGCGCGTGCCGGCCCGCATAGAGTTGCGGGGCACGGCTGCCGCGGTCCGGGTGTTCGTCATCGAGCGGCAGCTCCTCGATGAGCGCGGTGTCGGATGCGGTGTGAAAGGAGACGACGGCCCAGTCGACGTCGCCCATCACCGGCCGATGCCAGACGCTCTTGGGAATCGACAACCAGCGGTTTTCGAGCGCCTGTTCCGCTTCACTGCTCAATAGATTGGAAATCCAGCGTCCGCCGTCCCACGTCTGCATATCAGCCTGGCCGTGGTACGACATGACGCGCTGGATGCTGTTGGGGTGCCGCTCTGCGCCCGAAGAACAGCCTGCCCGCAGGACGAAAACCCAGCTCGACGCGATGCCCGTTGGAAGGCGGACGTAGATATCGAGCGGCACGCTGCGCCACGCCAGCCGTGCGGCGGGATCGCGCTTCAGGATGGCGCTGACTTCGGCCGTGAGGGCCGACAGCAACGTCGCGGCCCGCGGCGCCCGGATCGCTCGGTCAAGTAATAGAAGAATGTCACGCTCGGAACTCATGTCTGGCCGCCCGGACGGCACATCATTTGCGGTTTCCTGGGGTGCCGGCACCGCCCGCTCGGGTGCATTGGCCTGAGCGATCTGACCGTCTGCCGGCGAATGGTACCCCTGAGATCATGCATACCGCGACGCTCGAGCTGGTGCAATAGTGGGGCCGGTGTCCCCTATGACGCGCTGGCCATTCGCCCATGTCGCCCTGCCCATCGAGGTTGAGGCGCGCGGTCTGCGCCAGGGCTGAATCAGGAAAGTGATTGTCGGATTGCAACTAGAGACCAAGACACGAGGAGGAAAAGAACATGCGACGCATTCTGGGATCGTGGATCATACTGGCGGTTGCTGCGCCCGTGGTGTATGCGTATGAGCCAGCGCAAGGAAACGGGTCGGTGCCCAGCCAAGAGCCATTTGCACAAACGTCGAGAACGTATTCGCCTGCGAACGCCGTTCAAACTCCTGGCGGCACACCGGCAGCTTACACGCCGCTGACACCGGCGGCAACCACGACGGGCACCACGACAACCACCGCGGGAGCCTACGTGAGTGCGGCGCAGCCCGTGGCGACTTCTGGGACGACGACCTATTACTCCTACCCGCAGCGGCCCTTTTTTGGGCTGTTCCGCCGGAACACGGCGCCGACTTATTACTACACGACCGGCGCTACTCAGAGCTATGCGACCGCACCTCAGACGTACAATGCGCCTCAGACGTATTACTATACCCCCGTCAGGCGCATGTGGCCCTTCGGCATGTACCAGCGCCGCTATTCAGCCTATCCGGCCACGGCTTACACGACGTCTGGGTACTACGCCACGCCCGGCTACGCGCCTCCAGGATACGGCTCACCGACATCCTACGGCCCCACGACCTATATCCCGACGACCTACAACGCACCGGTGGGAACGGCGCCCTCGGGAGCCGCTGCTGTGCCCGCTCCGGGCCAGGGCTATCTTCCTGAAAGCCCCGCCGTCGAGCGGAGCGGCCCGTAAGTGCCTTCTGATCGGAGCGACATCGCACGTTCCTCGGGGGTTGGCAATCTGGCAACCCCGAGGACGGCTCAGGATGCGTGTTTCCGCCGTGAGCACCGTTCCACGCGGCCGCGCCGACGGCCAAGGTCGCTTGCGAGCGGGGTGACCGGTGGCGGCGAGACTACCGCAATCAATCCGTCTCGTCGGCGAGCCAGATCGCCCGGATCACGCCTAGCTTGCGCTCTACCGTTCGCAAACCGCAGCCGAGTTGCTGGGCGATCTCGTCGTTGCTGCGCCCCTCGAGTTTCAAGATGGCGATCTCGCGAAGCTGTTCGTCTTGGAGGCGGTCGAGTCGGTGCCGGCACTCGTCATCCAGGAGCGCGGCCTTCTCAGGAGTCGGCTCGCGGTCGACGACCATCGCCAGCACGTCACGCTGCCCGAGGTCGACGGCACGGCGCGTGCGCCGCCGCCGCGCTTGTCGCGACGTTCGTGACGTTGTTGATCGACAGCCTTCTGAGCAGCCATCGTCGCCACCAACCGCCAAAGGTCGCCGCGGCCGACCAATTGAGGGAACCGGCCAGCGGTCGCGCCACGCCAAAGACAGTGGAAGGCGCTCAGGGCGATGTCCTCCTCATCGCAGGCCGCACGAGGGGCGCTGCCAAGCCGGGTACGGGCCAAACGAATGAGGCCGTTTGAGATGCGCCTCCAAATCGCACCGGCCGCTTTTTCGTCGCCGGCCTTCAGGTTTCCAATCCACCGTGTGACCGACCCACCCGGCTCTTTCGCGTTCATCGCTGCCTCCAACCACGCGGCCGGTAATCCGGCCTGCCCAGTTACGATTCCAGATCTGCGTCAATCTAGTAAGCGTTGGAGGCATCGCGAACCTTAATCGATCTTCGGCTCCTCGCAAGTGAAAATCGGCTCCGAAACGGTGCGAACTACCGAAGCCAGCAGAAGAAGCGGCCATTGCGGCTGCTCCCTGCTGCTGGCTTCGACCGGCCCTGGCAACATCGCAGTGGGCGAGTCGAGCTGGGCGACCCGCGCCCTGGCGGGAAACGTCGCGCCGGCGTGATTGGCCAGGCGGCTGAATCGACGCAATTTCAATCGCCCGTTTGTCATGTGAAGCGGGTCGGGTGTGGCTCGCCGCCGTAAACGAACCGCGCCGTCGGCAGCGGGTCGCCGCCCAACTTGATCGTGACGGTCGGCAGCGGGTCGCCGCCCTGTTTCGCCTTGGCGGTGGGAAGGGGATCCCCGCCGAGAATCGCCCTGGCGGTCGGCAGCGGGTCGCCGCTGAAAATGCCCGTGGCGGTCGGCAGCGGGTCGCCGCTTTGCGTCGCGACGACGGTCGGCAGCGGGTCGCCGCCCTGTTTCGCCGTAGCGGTCGGCAGCGGATCGCCGCCGAGAATCGCCCTGGCGGTCGGCAGCGGGTCGCCGCTGAAAATGCCCGTGGCGGTCGGCAGCGGGTCGCCGCTTTGCGTCGCGACGACGGTTGGCAGCGGGTCGCCGCCCTGTTTCGCCGTAGCGGTCGGCAGCGGATCGCCGCCGAGAATCGCCCTGGCGGTCGGCAGCGGATCGCCGCTGAAAATGCCCGTGGCGGTTGGCAGCGGGTCGCCGCTTTGCGTCGCGACGAAAGTCGGCAGCGGATCGCCGCCCTGTCTCGCCGTGGCGGTGGGCAGCGGATCGCCGCCGAGAATGGCCGTGGCGGTCGGCAGCGGGTCGCCGCTTTGCGTCGCGACGAAGGTCGGCAGCGGATCGCCGCCCTGTTTCGCCGTGGCGGTCGGCAGGGGATCGCCGCCCAGAATGATGGTGGCGGTCGGCAGCGGGTCGCCGTCTACCGCAACGGGGCCGGGGTTTTCGACCATCATGGGCGCGATGGCGACTGGAACCTGCGAGACAATCTGAGAAACAGGGGAAATCTCCGCCGGCGGTACGGTGCTGAGCAGGAGCTTCGATTCACATTGTTCGAGCACGAAATTTCGGCGGCGGCGGCGTGTTGCGTTCATGACGAGTTGACTCCGTCGTTGAAGGTCTTCGGATCGGCCCCACCCGTGCGGGGCGTTCGGTTTTTCCGCGGGCAAAATCTGCGGTCGCCCCTAAACCGGCACCAGCCGCGGCCAGCCGCCACGCCGCGAGACGATTCTTTTCAGACGAAAGGAGACCGCACGACAGCGAGCGGCGGCGGCTCGCTTCTCGTCACGGCCGTCCGCACCCCAGCGCGCTCTAGTTTTCCGGCGACTGGCCCGGTGATTGCCGGCGCTTGTACGGTGAAAGCGAGTCCCAGATGCGAACCGTTGAGTCTCACTTCTCCAGTGTCAGCCGAGTCTCCTCGATGTTGCACCACGTTTTTCGGCCGCGGTCGCAAAACCCCCTGGCCCGGCGCTGGCGAATGCGAGATAATTCGGAGTTGCCTCCTGGAACTGGAATCCCTCTGGGGTTACGGGCGACGGGACTTGACCATGGCCAGGCCCAAACGCTGGTACAACCCCGACGCGGCAACGACCGTTCGCGTGATCCCGCAAGGGGAGCGCGACCAGCCGTTCAACCTCTCAAGATGGCGCCACCCGCGGGTCAGGCCGAGCTTGCGCGAATGCCTGGTATACCCGCTGGCGGATGGTCCGGGACTGGGGCTACTCGTTCTGCTGCCGCCCATCCTCTGGCTGTGGTCGCTGCCGATCTTCGACATCATCGCCTACCTCGAGCCGATCGCGAAGAAGGATTGGGCACTCGGCCTTTTGGTGGTGCCGGTGCTCGTGCCGGTGATCTTCAGCTTCTCGATGACTTTCGGATACGCGTTGCTCTTTCTCGGGCACGTGCTGGTCTCGAGCTCGATGGGCGAGATCGACCATCCCCGCTGGCCCGAATGGCACCCGGCCGATATCTCGGAGGGAATCGCCCGCTGGTTCTGGGCGGCCCTGTTCGGCATTGCCGTGGGAGGCCTGCCTGCCTGCTACTACTGGCCTGAAATTCGGGGCCGCGCGATTGGGGCGACTGGCTGGTCTTTGCACTGCTCGTGATCGTGGGAGCGGGCTACGCTCAGATGGCTCTCGCCGCTTCACTCCTGCACGACAACATCATCGCGGCCAACCCGATTACCGTCGTGTCGTCGGTCTTTCGAATCGGCCGGGAGTATCTGCGACCCTGCCTGACTGCCGGAGCAGCGCTGGCCGTCGCGGGGCTCGGGGTCGTCGGCCTCTTGTACAAGATGCCCAGGATGTGGATGGAAGCGGTTGCGCTCTGGGCCTACTGGGTCGTCGTTCTGTATGCGGCGATGGTCGCGCTGCGGATGATGGGGCTGACGTATCACGCCCACGCGCTTGACCTGGTTTGGTTTCGCCGCCGCCCACGGTGGGCGACCTCGCGGCACCACGGCCAGATCTACGCGAATTCTTGACGCGATTGCCGGGCCGGAGGGCGTCGGGAATGACTCGAGCTACCTTGCCCGCCTGATGAACGCCGCCGCCAATCGATGACGGAATGATCTCCAGAACGGGCCAGAGACGACTTCAGTAGGAATCGCTGCTGACGACCTCGCCAGAGGCGATCGTCCCAAGAGGCGCCAGGTCACCCAATTGATCGAGTTCTTGATGAACCTGACGCTGCCATCACACAACAGGCAGTTGACGCCGCCGGGGTGGTAGCTCCGAGCGGTGACGGCCGCGTAGGTAGGACCGCCGTTGTTCTCGTCCTCCGTGTTCACGTCAAGGTCGATGCCGGGCGCGACCAGGACCTTCGTGTTCGGTGGAAGCGCCGTCGTGAATCCATCGTAGATCGAGTTGGCGTACGTCCAGTCGGTATGGCCGATGGTCCCTCTTTGCAGACAACTCGAATAAATTGCCTGGATGATCGGCATCGAGGAATTGGGGTCGGGGATCGCATTGGGATTGGTCAAGGGGGGAAACAGCATGCTGCCGCTGGAAACGCTGCCGAAACAGTTTCCCGCGACCGGCGTCTGAACCTTCCCCTCCGATGCGACGACCGTCTGGCTCAGGCCATCGGTTATTGCCGCGAGAGTTCGGCTCACGTTCACCGTGAAGGCGCCGCGGGAGAGCGGAGCGCCGGGGTAGCCCATGCCGCCGTAAACATACCAGTCGCCCGCGCACCAACCATAATTCGAGACCCCGTAGGTGCTGGTTCCGGTCGCGCTGGTATAGCGCTGCTGGTTGGGCTCGCTCGGGCAGAGCAAAATAGTCAAGGTCGAGGCGACGACCGTGGCATTCGATGCGTTACTGGTCTTGTTAGTGAAGTTGATCGAGTTATACATGGGCCCCTGTTCCATGAACGGAATGAGCCGCGACGTGACACCCCACGAGTTATGCCAGAGCAACGTCGCCGTGGTCGAGGACGTCGCAACGAACTGCAAGACCTGCTGCGGCGGCAGCACACTGTTGCTGCTCTCGTAATTCATCAGTGCGAGACCGAGCTGCTTGAGGTTGTTTGTGCACTGGATGCGGCGGGCCGCCTCGCGCGCCGCCTGCACGGCCGGCAAGAGCAGGGCGATCAGGACAGCGATGATGGCAATGACGACCAGGAGTTCAATCAGAGTGAAAGCACGCCGACGCATGTCGAGGTCCTCAAAGGCAGCCAACATCTCGCCACGTAGGAAGAATCTCCAAATCGTAATACCGCGCGCTGATCGCTGATTCAAGCACCTTCTCCGGAATTCGGAGCGGCGTTTAGGCTCGCGCCAGCATGCTTCAACCGCCGTACCCTTGACAGCCTCGTGACGGCCCTCGATCATATCGTCTTGATCTCCGCCCCGTGGGCCGCGTTTCGTTCCAGCTTCGAAGCCCGCCGCATGAACCCTCTTCGTCACGAACTCTGGACGCAACGGCCCTTTCGCTGGCTATTGGCTTCACTCGCGCTGGCCATGGGTCTCGGCTCGCGGGTCGAAGCTGGGGAATTCTCACGCTCGACCGCGGCAATCGAAGCCGACGATCATGCAGCGCATTGCAAGTGCGGAAGCAAATGCCGGGCGCGGCCTGCTGCTGTGGGCATGGGGAAACCAAGGTTCGGATGCCTGTTCCCTCGACCGGGGCGAATGCCAATCCGTGCGTGAACGCTGCGCCGTGCGGTGATTCGGGGCTGCCGAGTGCGCCCTCGAACGGCCCTTCCGGCAAAGGCGCCACTCCCGCCGTTCGCCAGCCGTTGCTGCCCATGCTCGTGGGCCAGTTCGTTCCTTTCTCCCAGCGCTGCGAGCTCCCAGAAGAGCGGGCCTCCCGCCTCGATGAGCCGCCGGAACGCTTGGCCGTCGCCTGATCCGGGCCATCGTCGTCGATGCCACTGGGCCACCGTCCGCGCGCTCATTTGCGCGGCCGGGGGCAAGGTAACGTCCATCGCGTGATTGTCCGCGGTACGCGTGATCCGCGGCCTTTGGGGTCGCCGGACTCACGTCGGTCCGCGCTCCGAGCGTTCATACCTGGGAATTATTCCAATGCATCATCGTCGCGCTTTCACCCTGATCGAGCTCTTGGTGGTCATCGCCATCATCTCGGTCCTCATCGCTCTCTTGCTGCCGGCCGTTCAAGCGGCCCGCGAGGCCGCCCGGCGCTCGCAGTGCACCAACAACCTCAAGCAGATCGGCCTGGCCATCCACAATTACGAGGGGAGCTGGACCACGCTTCCGGCCGGCCGATACGGCTACCCGTACCTCTGGTCATCGCTGGCCTCGCTGCTCTCTTACATCGAGGCGACCAACATGTACAACGCGCTTAACTTCGCCTTCCCTTCTTTGACCACTAGTGAGCTCCCCTATCCGGCCAATTCCAGCGTTCAATCGGTCGCCATTGCGGTGTTCCTGTGCCCGAGCGACGGGCAGGTACGCGTGGACCCGGTGAACTGGGGAGCAACCAACTACCTGGCCGATGCCGGAACCGGGACGCTCAACAACGGCAATTTCAACATCGTCACCGGCGCCCCGCTGCCGGACGGCCCATTTTACAACACCAGCGCGGTCCGTTTCGCCGGCATCACTGACGGGCTCAGCGGCACCGTGGGGTATAGCGAAACGGTCATGGGCAACAACATCAATACCGCGCCGGGAAGTTCGCCCCCATCGAATTTCAGCAGGCAATTCGCCCTGTTCAATACGGCTGAGACCCTGCTCACCTTCCCGTCGACTTACTTCCTGCCGCCGAGCACGAACGTCCCTCCCTGCGCCACGCCCGATCAATGGTGTGGAGACCGGGGCCGGGAATGGTCGCGCGGCAGCTTCATCATGGCGTCGTACAACCACTTCTACACGCCGAACAGCCCGTACCCGGACTGCACGGACGCCGGCCGCAATGCCGCCGTGACCGGCCCGCGCAGCTTCCATCCCGGCGGAGTGAACATGCTCTTTCTTGACGGACACGTGCAGTTCATCAAGAACAGCGTCAGCCTGGTCGCCTTCCGCGCGATTTCCACGCGGGCCGGAGGCGAAGTCATCTCGTCGGACAATTATTGACCGGAGCCCCTTGATGAGCGCGTCTTATGAGCCTCCCGCGGAGAAGTCCTGGCCGGATTACCGGGCCGTCTGGCGCTGGCACTTCTACGCGGGACTGTTTTGCATCCCGTTCGTCATCGTGCTGGCCCTTAGCGGATCGATCTATCTGTTCAAGACCGAGATCGAGTCGTGGATCGACCGCGACTACGACCGCCTGGCAGTCGAGGGACGTCCCGCAGGCGCCGCCGATCAAATTCGCGCGGCGCTCGCAGCCGTGCCCGGGTCGGGGTTTAACGCCTACGAGCTGCCCCAGGCAACCGATTCCGCCGTGCGCGTGATCGTCGACCGAGACGGCGAAGCGACGCGCGTTTACCTGCACCCGGAGAGCCTCCAGGTCTTGAAGACAGTCGCCGAGGACGATCGCTTGATGCGCGTTTTGTTCAAGCTGCACGGCGAGCTGCTGCTCGGTGATCGCGGCTCGGCGGTGGTGGAGCTGGCGGCATCCTGGGCGATCATCATGATTGTCACCGGGTTGTACCTGTGGTGGCCTCGCGGATCGAAGGGCTTGGGTGGAGTTGTCTATCCCCGCCTCGGGCAAGGTTCGCGTATCATGTGGCGTGACATTCACGCCGTCACGGGCGTCTGGATTTCCGGGCTCGTTCTTTTGATGTTGCTCAGTGGCTTGCCGTGGGCCAAATTCTGGGGCGATTACTTGAAAAACATGCGGCGCCTGACAGGCACGGCGGTCGCCCGCCAGGATTGGACCAACGGGAGCCCGTCACGCGCGGCCCCGAGGTCGGGGGGCGAGTCCGGCGAGCACGGCGGGCATCGCACGCGCAGCCGCGGCAGGCGGAGCGGCGATTCGGCGGCGATCGACCTGAGCGCGGTCGATCGCATCGTGGCAGCGGTTTTGCCGCTTCAGCTTCTGCCACCGGTGCTGATTGCGCCTCCGGAACGCGGGTCGTCCGATTGGACGGCCAAGTCGATGACCCCGAATCGTCCGTTCCGGGTCGACCTGGTTGTGGATGCGACGACCGGGGCGATCAAGAGTCGCAAGGACTTTTGGGATCGCCGTTTGATCGACAGGATGGTTGCGGTTGGCATTGCGGCTCATGAGGGGCGGCTCTTTGGCTGGCCCAATCAACTCTTGGTGCTGATCACGGCCACCGGCCTCTTGACCGTGAGCACCAGTGCGGTCGTCATGTGGTGGCGGCGGCGGGAGCCGGGCGTCCTAGGTGCGCCCAAGATCGCGGCGAGCCCTCGTTTTTCGTTTGGTCTCTGCCTGCTCGTCGTGCTGTTCGGCATTTATTTGCCGCTGTTCGGCATCTCGCTCATTGCCGTGAAATTGCTCGAAATGGCGGTCTTTAGCCGCATCGCCAGCGTACGCGATTGGCTCGGGCTGCCGGCTCCGGGGGTGAGACCTTGACACCCCGGATCGAAACATCATCGCGTATTCCCCGCGTGCGGGCGCCGGGAATGAGTGTGCAGGAATCGATGCGAGGCCTGCCCGCACAGCTCGCATCTCACTCAAAGGTTCGAACGACGAGGTGAGTAATGAAGAGATTGATATGCGTGGCAAGCACACTGGCGGTCCTGGCCCTTGCGGCCGGGGCCAGGACCGACGACCCTCCGACCATCAAGGACGTCATGGACAAGCTGCACAAGGGGGCGAGCTCCCCCCTGGCCAAGCTGAAGACGGCCTTGAAGGCCGAAACGCCGGACTGGAGCGCCGTGCAAGACCTGACCAAGGAATTCGAGGAATTCGGTGCCGCCCTGGCCAAGAACGACCCGCCACGCGGCGAGAAAGCTGATTTTGAGAAGCTCGCCAAAGGCTACTACAAGAACGCCAAAGCGCTCAATGACGCCGCCAAGGCTGAGGACAAGGCCAAAGCTCAAGCGGCTCTCGGCAAGATTGGGGCCTCGTGCAAGACATGCCATGCGGCGCACAAGGGCCAGTGAACGCTGTGCTGGCGAGGCAGCGAGCGGGGGGAGGGCCAGGAGCCGCTTAAGCGAGTCGGCGGGCGTAGAGTGATGAAAAGCTGCTCTCGGCGCCGCGTGAGCTTCCCGGCGGATATCTCGCGCGGATGCTCCCGCGCGCCTTTTCCCCCCTTGCGAAGGGGGGACACAGGGGGGTGGCGGAGCGTATTTCCCGCCCGGCGCAGAGGCTTCCGCCCTCACCCCCCCGTGCCCCCCCTTCGCAAGGGGGGGAAAGTCTTTGCCAATGCCGCGCAACAAAAACGTGACACGCGCGCCGGCACGCGGGACCGGCTGATCGTCGAGGCGGCCGAGCCGTCTCAGACGGCGCGGGTGTCCGCGCTTTTTTTTTGGCCATACCGCCAAACGTCGTCATTGCGCCCCCATTCCCGCGATCTTGATCAAGATGACGATCGCGACGCTGTAGAAGATTACCAGCCCGGTCGCGTCGACCAGCGTGCTGATCAAGGGGGCCGAGACGACCGCGGGGTCGATGCCGAAGCGCTGGGCCAAAAGCGGCACGAGTGCGCCGACGCCGTTGGCCCAGAGACAGATGCCCACGATCGCCAGCGCGATGACCGCGCCGAAGGTCTTCGAATGGCCCAGCAAGAGCCAGACGAAGACGAAGCCGAGCGAGCCCAAGAGCGCACCCAAAAAGAGCCCCGTCAAGAGCTCTCGGCCCAGCACGCGCGAGCGTGTCGCCGCGCTGGATCTGGCCCAGCGCCAACCCGCGAATGATCGTGCCGACGGACTGGCTGCCGGCGTTGCCGCCCGTGCCGATCAAGAGCGGGATGAACGTGTCGAACTCGATTTCGGGAAAGCGATCATCAACCCAGTTGAAGACGTGAATGATGTACCGGGTGATCGCGCCGCCGACAAAGAGCAACAAGAGCCAGCCCACGCGGCGGCGCACCGATTCGGTGAGCCGGCCCTGCCAGTAGGTCTCTTCCTTGGCCTCCGAGTCTGAGGCGACGCCGCCGAAGGCCAGGATGTCTTCGGTTTGCTCCTGGCGCAGGATGTCCATCGCGTCGTCGTGGGTGATGATGCCCACGAGCATGTCGGAGGCGTCGACGACGGGAATCGCGATCAGGTCGTACTTGTCGATCTGGCGGGCGACGGCTTCCTGGTCTACGATCGACGCGGGCGAAGATCACGTCGCGCTGCATGATCTCTTCGATCACCGCCGACCGGCGCGACAGGATCAGCTTCTTGAGCGAGACAAAACCGATCAGCCGGCGGTTGTGGTCGACGACGTAGCAGTAGTAGATGGTCTCGCGGTCGGGCGCCTCGCGGCGGACGAGCTCGAGGGCCTCGCGCACGGTGATGTGCGGGGGAAGCGTGACGTAGTCGGTGGTCATGACGGCGCCGGCCGTGCCGGGCTGATAGCTGGCCAGGCGGCGGATGTCTTCGCGCTCGGCCTGGGCCACAAACGGCAGAATCGGGTCGACCACGTCTTCGCCCAGCCGGTTGACCAGGTCGGCGCGCTCGTCGTGCGACATCACGTGCAGGAGCTCGGCGGCATCCTTGGGCGGCATGGCCTTGATCAGCCGGAGCTGGCGCTCGGCATCGAGATAATTGAGCACGTCGGCGCGGCTGCGCTCGGGGAGAATGTGGAAGAGGGCATCGCCGTCGTCGTTTTCGAGATCGTCGACCAGTTCGGCAAGCTTGGCCGGGTGGTAATCGGTGAAAAAATCGCGCAGGCCTGCGACCTCGCCGTCGCGGATCAGCTCGCGGAGGTCGGGTACCAAGAGCGGATGTCGCATGGCCCGTCCTCCCCCCAACTCACTAGCAGCGGGGGCCGATCACGTCTTTGCCGACGATCGGACGCAACACTTCGGGCACATCGATGCCGCCGTCGGACCGCTGGTAGTTTTCCAGGACGACGATCAAGGCGCGGCTGATGGCGATTGCCGTGCCGTTGAGGTGTGCACCAGCCGCGTGCCCTTTTGGCCGGTGGGCCGGTAGCGGATGTTGAGCCGGCGCGATTGATAGTCGGTGCAGTCGGAGGTGCTGGTGACTTCGCCGTATTCGCCGTGCTCGCCCCGGCCCGGGCATCCAGGCTTCGAGGTCGAACTTGCGATAGGCCGGGCCCACCCAGGTCGCCGATGCAGATGTCGAGCACGCGAAACGGGATGCCGAGCGACGCAAACAGGTCTTCCTCGATGGCGAGCATCTCGGCGTGAATCTGGCCTGAGGTCTCGGGGGCCGTGAAGGCGAACATCTCGACCTTGGTGAACTGGTGCACGCGGTAAAGCCCGCGGCTGGCCCGGCCGGCCGCGCCGGCTTCGGTGCGAAAGCAGTGCGAGAGCCCCACGTACTTGATCGGCAAGATCGGCCTCGTCGAGCACCTCGTCGGCGTGCATGCCGCCCAGCGTGATCTCGGCGGTGCCGACCAATGACAGGTCGCTGTCTTCGATCGAGTAGACCTGCGTCTCGACGCCGCGCGGCGTGAAGCCGATGCCCTCGAGGATCTGGTTACGCGCCAGATCGGGCGTGGTGACCGGCGTGAAGCCCGCCTTCGATCAGCTTGTCGCAGCGGCAAACTGCTGGAGCGCCAGGTCAAGCAGGACGGCGTCGTTTTTGAGGAAGTAGAAGCCGGTGCCGGCGACCTTGCCGCCGGTCTCGAAATCGATCAGGTCGAGCGCCTTGCCCAGCTCGACGTGGTCCCTGGGCTTGAAGTCGAACGTGCGGGGAGTGCCGACTTTGCGGATTTCGCGGCTTTCGTCTTCGGTGAGGCCGATCGGCGCGTCGGGATGGGTCAGGTTGGGCACGCGTCGCAGTCGCTGGGTGATCTCGGCCTCGAGCCGGCGCAGCCGCTCTTCCTGATCGGCGACCTCCGATTTGAGACGCTTGCCTTCGTCGATCAAGGCGGTGACCGCTTTTCCGGGTCGCGCTCGCGGCCGGTGGCCTGGGCGACTTCGTTCTGGCGGCGGCGCACGTCCTCGACCTCGCGAGCGAGCACCCGGCGCTCGGTCTCGAGCTCGACCACGCGATCGACGTCGGCAAGGACGTCGGCCGAGACATTGCGGTTCTGGCAGTTCTGTTTGACCGCCTCGACGTTGGCGACCACGAATTTCAGATCAAGCATGGCGATTCCCTGTTTACGTCGACTCCACGGCGGCCAGTTCCCCGAGGAGGTGCGCGCTGGCCTTGATGCCGCGATGGAAATCGGCGATGCAGAATTTTTCGTTGGGCCCGTGCAGGTTGTCGTCGGTCTGGCCCCAGCCCAAGAGCAGCGTGTCGACGCCCAGTTGTTCCTTGATCAGCCCGACGACCGGGATCGAGCCCCCCTCGCGCATGAAGACGGGCTTGGTGCCGAAGCCCGCTTCGATCGCCCGGACGGCCGCGTGCACGCCGGGGGTGTCGACGTTGACCAGCACTGCCGGAGCCCCGTGGTGGGTGATGATCTCGAAGGTCACCCCCGGCGGGCACACCCTGGCAACGTGGTCGCGAAACTGGCGGTCGACGGTTTTGGGGTCCTGGTTGGGGACCAGCCGGAAGCTGAGCTTGGCGCCGGCCTTGCAGGGAGCACGGTTTTGGGACCGGGCCCGGCATAGCCGCCGAAGAGGCCGTTGACGTCGCACGTCGGCCGCGCCCACTTGCGCTCGAGCGTGGTATAGCCTGCCTCGCCTTCGAGGCTGGGCACGCCGAGGTCGGCCTGAAAATCGGCTTCCGAGAACGGCAGCTTGGCAAATTCGACGCGCTCCCAGTCTGCCAGCGGCGACCACCGTATCGTAGAAGCCGGGAATCGCGATCTTGCCGTCTTGACCCTTGAGGCTCGCCAGGATCGTCGCCAGCGGCGTTGACCGGGTTGGCGACGGCACCGCCGTAGGTACCGGAGTGCAAATCGCGGTTGGCCCCTTGGACAAGCAGCTCGAAGTAGGCCAGACCCTTGAGCCCGTAGGTGATCGCCGGAATGCCCGGGGCGAACTGGCTGGTGTCGGAGATCACGGCGTAGTCGCAGGCCAGCCGCTCGTGGTTCTCGGGAATGTAGGCCTCGAGGCTGGCGCCGCCGACTTCTTCTTCGCCCTCGATCAGGAACTTGACGTTCACCGGCAGCCGCCGTGACGTCTTGAGCCACGCCTCGGCCGCCTTCAAGTGAGTGAACATCTGGCCTTTGTCGTCGGTGGCGCCGCGGGCATAGAGGTTACCATTGCGAATCGTCGGCTCGAACGGCGGCGATAGCCAGGGCTCGAGCGGCTCGGGAGGCTGGACGTCGTAGTGCCCGTAGATCAAGATCGTCGGCGAGCCCGGCGCGCCGAGCCACTCGGCGTACACGAGCGGATGCCGCTTGGTTGGGATCAGCTCGGCGGCGAGCCCCATTCCGGCCAGCGTGTCGCGCACAAACGACGCCGCTTGGCGCGTGTCGGCATCGTGATCGGGCTGGCAACTGACGCTGGGAATGCGGATTAGTTCCTTGAGCTCTTCCTCGAACCGGGCCCGGTGCGTTTCGAGGTAGTCGTCCACGCGATCCATGACCATGATCGTCGGCCTTTCCGGCGTTAATTGTCGGTCAGGCTTCAGCCTGACGTCGGGCTGACAGCCCGGGTTATGAACACGCGTCAGGCTGAAAGCCCGGGTTATGAATACGCGTCAGGCGAAAAACCTGACCTGCGACCTACGACACAGACGCTTCGTGACTGAGTATATCAGGGCCGGGGCAGGGGGGCGACGGTCGAAATCGGGCCAAGCGCGCCCGTACATGCCTTGATTCTCAGGGCCGAAATTGCAGTGTTACGACGGCTGGTGGTGTTGCCCGCGAGGCGCGACGTCGTAATGTTGATTTCCCGAATCAATCCGAGTCGTATTTTGATCGCGGGACTTGTGCTCACCCCATGTCAATGCTTACAAAATGGTGGCTCGGGGATTGAACGGTTGACTTCTCGATCGCAGAGTCCATATTTTCCAAAACTTGACTCAAGTTTTTGTCGGGGCAGGACCGCACGACCCAAATTCGAGGACATTTTGCGGTCGGTATTGAAGTTGCGTTCGGCTCTTCCCTTCGTTGTCTGGCTTGGTGCTTGATACTGATCTATGGCCGTGGAGAACTCTCGACTGGGTACCTGCCGGCTTCTGCCGCTCAACGACTTTGGAAAAAGATTGTCGACTTGGGCGTTTGCGGAAGACACGCATGGTATATATGAGAGAGCCGCAATGAAGCGTTGCCAACGGAAAGGCGCCCGTCCCCGGGGTGGGTTTCGACTCCCTTGGGCGCGGTGTCAAGCGGATGCCTGGGATGGCACAGCTTGGGAATGACACCCAAGACCGTTTGACGCGGTGGCCGAGGGTCTTCGATCGCAACTTTCCCAGAGTTCGTCGCGGTTTAGGAGGGGAGCCTTTTCGATGAGTTTTCTTCAACGCTTCCTCGAGCGTGTGCTGCGCAATAATCCTAGTCGCATGTCCCGCACCAGTTTCGACGATCTGACTCAGGACCAGCTTGATGCTCACCTTCGCGTCGGACAGTACGGCAGCTTTGTTCTGACGGACGCCGTCCGCCCCTCGATCACGCTGGACGTGGTTCCGCGCTCGGGTTATCGCCGCGACACCTACTGCGACCCCGAGAGCGGCAACAAGATGCCGGTTCTCGCCGCTTCGGTATCGGCCGAACACTTGTTCGACATCTTCATGGACTTGCTCGATCCGCTGGGCGACGTCGTCGACGTCGTGCTGGAGTCAAGCCACGACTCCGAACCCGGCTCGCACGCCGATCTCTATCGCGAGCATATCGACACAGTGATCTTGAAGAGCACGCTCTACGACTACGAGCCCTCGCTGTTGCACGACGGCTGCACCGGCATGGCCGCCCTCAATCCCGCCGGGCCCATGGAAGTTCAGTTCGACGAGCACAAGCTCATCTTCGTATATGCCCACGACCTTCAGCCCTTCGAAGAAATTTTGCTCCAGTACGGACTGAAGCGCGACGACAGCCTGAAGTTCCTCTCCGAGGCCGAGCATCTGCACTCGACCGACGATTTCTACCACGAGCAATTCGCAGAGCTGCTCTACCGCCTGGGAATCGATCGCTGAGCCGGGCAAATGTCAGTTTGACCGGCCCACGTGCGCTGGCTTACGATGGTTGAAGGCCCGGCAACAGGCAGCAAACGGGCGCTTTATCCATTGGCCGGGGGCGTCGTGGGATGCGGAGGTTGTGCAGAAACCCTTTTCGGTGGCTCTGCGCCTTGGCGCCCTCGTTCTGTCTGGTTGCCAAGGCCAAAGCGCCGTTCCCAAAAACCAGCCGCCGCCGTTTCAGGGCACGACCCTCGCGCTGGGCGCAGTCGATGATACCGCCATCCTCGACGGTATCAAACTGCTGCGCGGCGAATGGGAAGCCTCGCGAGGGGGCAGCATCTCGATTCGCGACAAGCCCGTTCCGCTCGACTCGCTCGCATCCATCGATATTATTGTCTTCCCCGCCCGGTATTTGGGTGAATTAGTGGATGCGGGGGTGCTCGCAACGATTCCAAACGATGCAGTGATTCCGCCTCGGCCGATCGAGCCCGAAGTTGGGGAATCGGGACGGCGCGGGGCTGATCGCGCGGCCGAGGCCGTCGAGGACTCGTTTCGTTACACCGACATCGCACCCGCGTATCGCGAGCAGGTGAGCCGATATGGTCCCGATCGGGTGGCGCTGCCGTGCGGCGGCACCGCGCTGGTGCTCGTGTACCGCGAAGATGCGTTTCAGCGCGAGGCCAATCGGGCAGCCGCCGGCGCGGCTGGGCTCACGCTGGAGAAACCGCCGGCGACGTGGAAGGACTTCGACGCGCTGGCCCGGTTTTTCCACGGGCGGGATTGGAATGGAGATGGAGCACCCGATTACGGCGTGGTCCTGCCCTTGGGCTCTGACCCCGAGGAAGTCGGCGACGCCCTGTTCCTGGCGCGCGCGGCCGGGCTGGGGCAGCATCGCGATCATTACTCGTTCATGTTTGATTCGTCCGACGCCCTGACGCCGCGCATCGACACACCGCCGTTCGTGGAAGCACTCTCGGGACTGGTAGCCCTCAAGGCGTTTGGCCCCCCGGGCATGGAGAAGTTCAACGCCGTGGCGGCGCGCGAGTCGTTCCGCACCGGCAAGGTCGCCATGCTGATCGATCGCGCCGATCGCGCCCTGGCCTGGTCGCACGGCAAGCGGCTGGGCGTCGCGCCGTTGCCGGAATCTGACCGGGTGTATGAGCCGATTCGCAAGGAATGGCAGTCGGCCTCGCCCCCCAATGCTGCGCGTTACTTGCCCGCAGGGGGCGGCTGGGTGATCGGGGTCTCCCGGCAGCTTTCGGGCTCGCAGTACGAGGCGGCGCTCGACCTGGTCAAGTACCTGACGGGCCCGGAGAGCCTCGACCGGCTACGGGCCGAACGGTCGTTCCCCATGCTGCCGGTACGCATCAGTCAGATGAACTTGGGCCTTCCCGACCCGACGGCGGCGCCCGATGTCGACTCGAACCTCTGGGGCGACGCGGTCCGGCGGCACGCTGCTGGCTGACCGGATCGTGCCGGGCTTGCGCATTCCCGATGCTGCCGGCTACCTGAGCGACCTCGCCAAGGGGCGCGTGGCCGCCGCCACGGGCACCGCCCCCCATGAGGCGCTGGCTGGCGTCGCCCGCGAGTGGGACAAGCGCACCAAGGCCCACGGTCCCGAGCGCCAGCTCTGGCACTATCGCCGCAGCTTGAACGCCCTGGCCACGCTGCCCGAGCCACCCCCACCCGGTAAGTGAGGAACGCCACCGTGGACGACGACGCTGGGGCGACGCCGACCCTTAACTCCGACATCGAAGCCGACGTCAAAGAGCTGATGGGCCTCTTTGACCTGCCCGCATTTGCCCGCCGCGGCCAGGAGCTCGAGCACAGCCTGAAGCGTTTACACGAGCGCTGCCGCCAGGCGCGCGGCGGGCTGCTGGACATGGTGCGGCTGCGGCTGCGCCAATGGTCGGGCGCCGCCATCGGGCCCGAGGCGTGGTCGGGCGTTTTTGTCAGCTCGATCGAAACCCTCTGGCCGCTCTGCGCAGCCGAGACTCCGCGGTGGGCCGAAGCGCCTGCGCCCGTAGCGCGCCAGCGCGATCGCCGCCGACCTCGTCGCGGCCGTCCTCCGCTTCAACCGGCGCTGGCTCGGATTTGTGGAAAACGCCAACCTCGAGCCCATCAATTTCTTGATCGAACAGTACAATCGCAACTATGTCCTCGAAAAGGAGTGCGTCATGGGCTCGGCGCGGCTGGCCGCGCGCTACTTCACGCCGGTGAGGCTTGTAACCACCGTCTCGCTCTTGCAAGATCATCCGGTGTTGCCGGTGCCTGAGCTGGTCGTAGTCAGCAGGAAACCATGAATATGACGCTTCCTCAGCTTGTTCGTCGGCTTGTGATGGCGCACATGGCAGTCATGGCCGCGGCGGCGTTTGCCGCGCCGGCATTCGGCCAGGCGGCACCATCGCCGGCCGCCGCACAAACCTCGGTGGCGCCTGCGCACCAAGGCGCTGGCGTTCGAGGTCACCTGCGCACTGGCCTTGCGCTCCGAGCCAATCCGTGGGCGAGTGTATGTGTTTGTCGGACGCGACGGCTCGGGCGCTGCGCTGGGCCGCGGGCCGGACTGGTTTCGACCCGAGCCGTTCTTCGGGGTGAACGTGCAGAACTGGAAGCCGGGCGAGCCGCTCGTGATCGACTCGAAAGCCGACGGCTTCCCGAGCCCGCTCGACAAGCTTCCGCCGGGGCACTACTCAATCCGGGCTGTCGTGCGCGTCAATCTCGACACGCACCGGATCATCGACGGCGATGGAAATCTTTACGGGCCGATCATCCGTGCGGAGCTCGATCCCGCGAAGGGGGGAACGGTCTCCCTCGTGATTGACCGCGCGGCCAAGCCGCGGGCGTTCTCGTCGACCGATCGGATGAAGCTGGTCGAGCTCGAGAGCCCGAAGTTGTCGGCGTTTCATGGCCGGCCCATCAAGCATCGCGCGGCCGTGATCTTGCCGGACGCGCCGTCGCGTGGAAGTCAGGCATCGAGGCGCCCGGCGCTCTACGTCATTCCCGGCTTTGGCGGCGACCACTACATGGCGCGCGCTTTGCGTCGGGCGGCCGCACCTACGGCAGGGATTTCATTCGCGTCGTGCTCGACCCCGATTGCGGCACCGGCCACCACGTCTTCGCCGACAGTGCCACCAACGGGCCGCGCGGCACCGCCTTGGTCGAGGAATTCATTCCGTACCTCGAGCGCACGTTCCCCCTGATCGCCGACCCGCGCGCCCGGCTCATAAACGGCCATTCCTCCGGTGGCTGGAGCAGTTTGTGGCTGCAGGTGACCTACCCTGATTTCTTCGGCGGCACCTGGTCGACGAGTCCCGATCCGGTCGATTTCCGCGACTTTCAGCGGATCAACATTTATGCCCCCGGCGAAAACATGTTTCGCGACCGCGAGGGCAAGCTGCGGCCCCTCGCCCGCAGGGGCAACATGCCCATTCTGTTCTACGAGCGGTTCTCGCTCATGGACGACGTGATCGACTGGGGAGGCCAGCTCGGCTCGTTCGAGGCAGTGTTCAGTCCCGCCGGCAAGGACGGCCGCCCGCGCAAGCTCTGGAACCGCAAGACAGGCGCCATCGATCCCGATGTGGCGAAGGCCTGGGAAGCCTACGACATCAACCTGGTGCTCGAGCGCAACTGGCCGGTGCTCGGCCCCAAGCTCAAGGGCAAGATCCACATCTACATGGGCGGCATGGATACCTTCTATCTTGAAGGTGCAACCAAGCTGCTCAAAGAGTCGCTTCTGAAGCTCAAGAGCGATGCTGTGGTGGTGATCGTACCCAACCGCGACCATGGCACCCTGTTCGATTCGGCGCTCGCAGAGCGAATCGACCGCGAAATGCACGCATCCGTCAAGGACCTGTTCGCGGGGGCGCAACCCCGGTAGACTGATTCTCACTTCGCTCGCTCGACCGCCGAGGAGTGACCCGATGCCCGTGCTCGAGCGCGAGGAATACGTCGAACAGGGCTACTTCTTCCACGCCTTTCGCGAGCGGCTCGCCGACGGCCTGCCGTCCCAGGAAATCCTGGCCCGGATCGGTGAAGAGCTGCTGTCGACGACCAAGCTCCCGCTGGCCGTCTCGTTTCTGCACGGCGAGATGAAGGGCACCGGCCTCATGGGCCCGGCGATGGACCGCATCACCCATTACTTCACCCCGTTTCAAGCGCACGTGGTGGCGCAGGCCGAAAACGACATGAGCCGCTTTGCGATGGAGCAGGCCCTGCTCGTGCTGGAGCGCGAGGCCAAGTTCAAGGCCGACGGCCCCTCGCTGCCGGCTCTTTTCGTTTTCCAGTTCGAGGCCCTGGCGCGCAACCGCCTCGGCTACACCAAGGGTCTGGCCGCCATGGCGGCCGATCCGTTCTACAACGAAGACTGGTCCGATTACATCATCACCTTGCGCACGCGGCTGGGAGACGTCGACTTCGCCGACTTGATCTTCGTTCGCTCGGAACAATACACGCGCGAGCGCCGGCGCACGAACCCCGACTTTGTCCCCAAGTTTCCGATCTTGTTTGGCGAGAAGGAAGGCAAGATCGCGCGGGCCAACCGCGGCGCGACCCGATGTTTCTCTTTGCGGCCCTGCAGCGCCAGCTCGGGTATCCCGAAGTCCCACGTCCGCGGCGGCCCGACGAGCTCGAGGCTCGCGTGCTCTTGCTCGAGCAGAAGATTGCCCAGCTCGAAAACCGCCTCAAGATCGCCGAGGGAGATATCCAGCACGACATCGACATCGGCCAGCTCATCGTCAAACCCGAAGACACCGCCGGCGTGCCCAAAGGCTGGGGCCAGAAGAGCGAGCCATGATTCGGATTGCCGAGCCTGACATGAGACTTTCGGTCTGGAGTGATGAAAAGGTGGCGATCGACGAGCCCGCCTCGGCGGCGCGCGTCTCGTGTTCATGTTGCGCCGCGGAGGCAGGAGTTTTCCCCCCCTTGGGAAGGGGGGGCACGGGGGGGTGGGGTCATAACCCCCCGCGTCCGGACGGAAGTTCGCGCCGGGACCCCCCTGTGTCCCCCCTTCCCAAGGGGGGAAAAGAAGCGCAGCGCGTCGGGCCATTGCGCTACAAAACCGGCGGAAAGCCCGAGTTGCCTCAAGGCCGACTTTTCATCGGGCCACCCTCGCTCTCCTCTTTCGCACTGGCTTTTGGCGCCATCGCGGTCGCCGCCGCCACTTGCAGTTCGCTGCCAGCAGTGCGTGCGCAGGACTTCGAGCGCATCGTCATCGACGCCAATTTCCCGGCGCCTACCAGGTTGAGGTTGCCGACGTGAATGGCGACGGGAGGCCCGACGTCGTCGCGGTCGGCGGCAGCACCTGCGCCTGGTACGAGAACCCGTCGTGGAAAAAGCGCATCGTGACCGGCCCGCGCGACACGCCCGGAATCATTTCGAGCGCCACCCGCGACATCTCGGGCGACGGCAAGGCCGAGATCGCAATCGCCTACGAGTTTGCCATGAATCGCCCCGATCGCGGCAAGCTCGCGCTGGCGTTTCCGGGCGAAAACCTCGACGCGCCCTGGCGCCTGCAGACGATCGCCGAGGTGCCGAGCATTCACCGGCTGCGGTTTGGCGACCTCGATGGCGATCGCCGGCCCGACCTGGTGGTCGCGCCGATCTTCGGTGCCAAAGCGACCCCGCCGCGGTTCGATCAGGACTGTGCACGACTGCAGGTTTACTACTTCAAGACAGAGAACGGTCTCTTGACGTGGAAAGGCCAGAAACCCAGTGCATCGTTCTGTGCGATGCACGCGATCGACCTGATCGACCGAAACGGCGATGGCCGGTCCGAGATCCTGACGGCCAGTTACGACGGGGTTCGGGAGTTGGCGAACGTCAAGGGCGCGCCCACGATGCAGGGCGGCGATTGGCGGATCGGTCACATGGTCGACGGAGTGCCGGGCGAGGTGCCCAAGCGCGGCTCGAGCGAGGTGCACGTCGGCCGTTTGAATGGCGGACGGCAGTTTCTGGCTACGATCGAGCCCTGGCATGGGAATGAGGTGGTGATTCATCTGGGGGAGCTCGCTAATGCCACGTTTGGCCCGCGCACCGTGATCGACGACACCCTCGCCGATGGACATGCCCTTTGGGTCGCCGACGTAGACGGTGACGGCGACGACGAGGTCTTCGCCGGTCACCGTGGGAAGGACCATCGCGTTTCGGTTTACGATTTCGACCGAGGCCGCGAGGCGTGGCACAAGACGGTTATCGACCGCGAGATCGCCGCACAAGACCTGCGCGGCGGCGACATCGACGGTGACGGCACGCCGGATGTCGTGGGCGTCGGAGGAGCGACGCACAATGTCGTGTGGTACCGTCCCAAGCGGCCGTCAGGCCAGGGAAGCACAAACCGCTAGCCGTGCGACCTGCTCAACCGAAGCACTTGTGCAGGAGCCTGTTGGCGCGGGTCTCTGACCCCGCCCAGGGGCAGACCGAAGGTCTCCAGGTGCCGCACCGGTCATTTGTGCCTTGACGCCCAACAGGCCAGACCGGCTCAGCCGAAGCTCTTGCGCAGGAGCTCGAGGCTCTTGGGCACGCCGGTAGCCGGGTCTTCGTTTCCCTCGAACTCGAGCGAGATCCAGCCGCGATACTTGTGCTCTTTGAGGATACCCGCGATCCGGGCGTAGTCGAGATCGAGTGCGTACCAGCGCCCGCCGCCGTAGTATGTCTTGGCCTGAACAAGCGCGAGCGGAACCTTGCTCGAGGCCATTTGCTCCATTTGGGCGTAGGAATTTTCGAGGAAATTGCCGGTATCGAGCGTCATCTGCAGCCAGGGCGACTTGATCGACTCGACGATTTTGAGCACGCCGGCCGCGCTGCGCCCCAGCCCCCAATGATTTTCAAGACCCAAGACGACGCCGCATTCTTCGGCACGGGGTAAAAGCTTTTCGATCGAGTCGATCACCCATTTGAAGGCTTCTTGATCGGTGTGACCTTCGAGCGTGGGCTCCTTGCCCCCCTTGGCCATGAACTCGTCGAACGATTTGATCGTGCCCCAGCGCCCGGTGTTGATGCGCATGGTCGGAATGCCCAGGCGGTAGGCGACGTCGATCTGGTAGAACGTTTTCTGAACGTTGTTCGATCGCTCCTGGCGGTCTGGCGTGACGAACCCTTGGTGCGTGGAAAAACCCATGAGGGCCAGCCCCAGCGAATGGGCGTGGCGCTTGATTTTCTGGAGGGTCGCGTTTGATTCGTCTTCCATCTGCACGTGGAGGATCTCGACTCCGTCGAAGCCCATGGCGGCCGCCTTGTCGATGCAATCGGCGATCGTGAGCCGGCGCGCACCTCGCGGAACTGCCAGAACGAATAGGTCGAAACGCCGATCGGGTTGTGCCGCCGCGGGCTCTCGGTTGGCAGGTGCTGCTGCCCCTGGACGAAACGGGCCCGAGCCCGCGCGCTGGTGATGAGTCCGGTTGTCAACGCCAACCCGATCCGTCCCAGGAATTGCCGGCGATCGGGGGTGCCGCGCTTCGGAGCGATGCCTTGGTGCTCATTCATGGCTACGTTACCGTTACAATCGAGATCGGTGCCAGACGACTAAATCGACGCGCGGTGTAGCATCGTCCCGCTTATAATACTGGAGTGCGCATCCCAATGGACCTGGAGCCTGACAGTCAGGACGGCGCGTCGACTCAAGCGAGCATGGGATCGTGACGATCGTCGATACCGGCCGGGCGCCGGCACGAAAGCTGCGTACTCACCCGGAATGAAGGATCGTTATCGGTGACCTTGCTCTCCGCTTAGGGGAATGACGAATCGACCGATCGCGGCGCACGACGGCACACCTGTGAAGCGCCGAACGCGCCGCGAGCAACACGACGAATGCCAGAGAGAGAGACATCATGAACCTCACACATGGGAAGCGGATCGCGTTTCGACCGTCACTTATGGATGCCACGCTGGAACAGCGCACGGTCCTGTCCAGCGGCGGCACGGCGGCCGCAATCGCCGCCACGCCACCTCCAGCGCCTGCGCCCGTTGGACCGGCGATCGTCCATCGGGCCGTGCTCTCACACTTGGATTCGCAGCTCCGCCGTGAGCTGAAAACGACCAGTTCGGATCTGCGCAAGGTGCTCAAAGCCGAGATCCGTAACACCTACGCCGATCGATCGTCGCCCGTCGCCAGCCGACAGGCGAACCTGCATGCATTCGTCGCTGGAGCAGTCGATGCGACGGCGCTGGTGATCAGCAGTGAGGCGTCGGTAATCATCGGCTCTGGCAGCACTCTGGTCCCGACGATCCAAAACACTCTCGTCGGATCGAGCCCAAGCAGCCTCGCAAGCCAGCTCAACGCTGCACTGCAGTCCCCGCAAAACATGGCGTCGCCCCTGACGCTCCAATCAACGGTCGCAACGGCAGTCCAGAGCGCCCAGGCGCGTCTTTTCGCGAACGCGCGGCGTGTTCTTCTCGGCGGGCGGTCCGGCCTTTAGCCAGGTGGTCAGTTTCGGTGGTGGCACGTCGGTCACAGTAGCGCGGGCGTCGAGCACATCGGCGACGACCAGCACCACGAGCGCGGCGACCTCGCCGTTTAGCAGCACCACGGTCACGTTCGGGCCCAATGCCTTCTCGTTCGGTCCAGGTTTCACGGCAATGACCACGGCCGCACAGGCAGCCGGTGCTCTCGCGGTATTCCAGTTCGGTGCCGGTTTCACGGCGATAACCACGGCCGCGCAGGCAGCCGGCGGTACCGCAGCGAGCGCATTTAACAACTTCAATCTGTTCGGATGAATGCCGTTGCAATCGCCGCGCTTTCCTACGTGATTGCCGGAGAGGTTCATGCGCCGCCGGTGCCGATTTGTCCACGCCCGACCGGCGGGCCGTTGTGGAGTATGCGCGCCAGCACCACGGCGACGCGCGGCGCGGGCGAGCCGTCTTCTTCAACGGCGCGGGGCTCGGTTGCGCGGTGCCATCGCGCCCGCGGCGAAGGGGCGCGATCGGGCCTGATCTTTCCGACGTCGGCGGCAAGTACGAACGCGCCGTCTTGGTCGAGTCAGTGCTGGAGCGCGAAATCAAAGTTGACTCGCGAACGTGTGCATCGAAGCCAATCGCGGCAGTGCGGGGCCTGGCCGCTCGAGCCTTGCCTTTTAATTCTCGCCACCGACGTCCACCATATCGAGCTTTCAGGTCCGCATTCTCACGGATGGACAGGTTGACCGCGATAGATTCGGCGTCCGACGGTCCGCCACGGCGTGGTTGGGTGCTCAAGGACCGTTCCGTTCCCTTTCATCTCCATAGGGGGAACGGGAACGAACCCCCTGACTTCTCTCCTTAGCGCTGGATGGAATGTGTGTAGCCGAACCCGGC
This sequence comes from uncultured Isosphaeraceae bacterium, assembly GCA_963830625.1. Lineage (GTDB taxonomy): Bacteria > Planctomycetota > Planctomycetia > Isosphaerales > Isosphaeraceae > CAWHMZ01. The sequence goes on from CAWHMZ010000031.1 coordinate 37,276, forward strand.
TTGGGAAAACCTAACGAGCGCGCTCGCGTGCGGCGAGAACGGTCGCGTAGCGGAGGCCTTGATCCGCGATCGAGACCGCCCTCACGTCGGGAAACAACTCCGCGACGAGATGAGTGGACACATGGCCCGGCGCCATCTCGATGAAGAGGTTCGCCCCGAGCTCGCGCATGACTTCGAGGGTGTCGTACCAGCGGACCGGATGCGCGACGCCGGTCGCGAGGTCCTGGCGTATGGCCTCGGCATCGTAGAGGGGGCGACCGCCGCGATTGCTCACATACGGGATCAAAGGCGGCCTCAGGGCGAGCCCCGCCATGAGTTGCTGAAGGCGATCCGCGACGGGCTGAAGCAGCGGGCAATGCGATGGGACGCTGACCGCCAGACGCTCGGCGCGGTGCGCACCTTGTTGGCGAGCCTGGGCGGTCGCCGCATCGAGCGCCGCATCGCTCCCGGCGACGACGATCTGCCGAGGCGCGTTGATGTTGGAAACGTAGACCGGGAACTCTGCTGTCCGGATCCGTACCACGATGCCTTCCACGTGAAGCTCGTCGAGGCCCTCGATGGCCGCGAGGCCGAAGCCGCTCGGGAAGGCTTCCTGCATCAGTTCGCCACGCAGACGGACGAGCCGAAAGGCATCGGCGAAGGACAGCGTGCCGCAGGTGACCGCGGCGCCGAAGGCGCCGATCGACATGCCGGCGACGGCAGCGGGATGGACGTGTTCGGCCATCAGGGCCCGGGCCGAGGCGACGCCGGCGGTCAGCAGCGTGAGCTGCACCGCGGCCGTCGAGTGCAGCGCCGCCGAGTTGTCGAGGCCAGCGATATCGACGCCGAGGACGTCGCTCGCCTCCTCGATCGTCCGCGTCGCCTCGGCATGCCGCGGAAGATGATGAAGCAGGCCCTCGCTCTGGGCGCCCTGTCCCGGGAACAGGAAGGCGATCGTCATGACACCCGCTCCGACGGAACGCGCGCGGCCGCCATCCAGGGATCGGCCGAAAGACGGGGACCGTCCGGCGTGCGCACGAGCAGCCACGCCGGCATCGCGGCGAGATCTGCGAGCGACACGCCACCACGCGGCGTCTCCAGCAGCACGTCGACCCGCGCCGGGGCTGCTGCTTCGGCCAGGACGGCTCGCAGATCGATCGCCTCGTCCAGCCCAAGCCTGTGTTCCTGCCGGAGGATCAAATCAAGATCGCTAGACGATGTCGCCGTCGCCACGCCCGTCGCGATCTCGAAGCCGACACTGCCGCCGGGTCCCCAGCGATGACCGCGACTCGCCAAGATGGGCGCGACACGGGCCAGCGCAGCCAGGGCCGGCGCCTCGTCCTTGCGCTTTCGCGCGATGACGTGACGCGATTCGGTCAGTTCTTCGGGCGACAGCCAGTCGGCGATCTCGGCGACCGCCAGAACGGCGGCAAACCGCTGCTGGCGCGCCAGGCCGCGTACGCCGACCGGGATCATACCGTCACGGACATGGCCGCGGCGGACGACCACCCAGGGAGTCCGTTCGAGCGCCGGCTCGACCCACGCTGGCACCGACGCGTCCACCGTCAGCGCGATCGGCTCACGTAGCCGGATCAGGTCATGGGTCGTGGCCGGACGGCCAGGCATCACGGCGAGTTCCATTGCTCTGCCAATCTCCTCCGGACCTCGATCGAGGCGGCGCGATTGACCTTCGCTTCGGCATTGTTCAGCCGGCTGGTCAGATCGCCAGGAGTGTTGCGGATATCGACGATCGCCGCGGTCAGTCGTTCCTTGACCTTCGCGATCTGCGCGGCCGACGGAGCATCCGCGTCGATCCCGGCGATCAGCTCGTGCAGCAAGCCGAGCTTGGCGAACTGCCGGATGTCGTACGCCATCGGAATGACGGTCTTGCCGAGTTCGTCGAGCTCTTCGACCGTCCGCCGCGTGATTCGCGCCGCCGATTCCTTGCGCATCGCCTGGACGATGACTCCGGGAGCGTCCAATGCCAGCAGCCGATGGGCCTGATCGCCATGCGCGAGGAGGCCTCCCGACAGGGCTGTGCCGACGATCAGTGCGACGACCGGATGTCCGGCCATGCGGGCCGTCGCATAGGCGTCGGCGGCCGCGGCGAGGGACAGGTGGATGCCCAGCACTGCCTCGAGGCGCCCATAGGCCTGGCTCTGGACATCGACGATGGCGATGATCGGCCGCTTGCCGCCGGAATGATCGGCGGCGATGGCTTCACGCACGTGGTGGGCGAGCCCCCATCCCTCGTCAAGTCCGAGCTCGCCGTGCCGGGCTCGAGGAAAGCGATTCTGCGGGTCCGGCACGATCGCGAGTAGCCGCACCCGCTCGCCTCCCCAGGTCGCGTCGGCGACGAGCACGCTCCCCAGTCCGGTGTCAACGGGCTGTGCTTTGTCGGCCAATGCCTGGAACCACGTCCGTCCGCGGCTCGACAGCGGCGTTGTGGTGCTCATGGCATCTCTCCTTTCGGCCAAATCCGGCGCGGCGCAGGACCGTCTGGCGGCGCCGCCGGATCGATTTTCGCCAAGCTGCGCCTGTACTCCACAACCTTCTCGCTCCGATGCCGGGCGGGAACGCCACGCGCCGCCAGGGCTGCGATGGTCTGCCGCAGTGCCTTGGCGTCATCCTCGATCAGTGCGTCGGCGAAGCCAGTTTCGTATCGCTGCTCGCCGCCCATCAGGCTCCAGATAAGGTGCTTGTCGCTGGCGTCGAGCTCATCGATGTCGGCTTTTGCTCGATCACCTCGGGGCCATTCAGTTCGAGCCGCGCCTGCGGGAAGATCACCAGATGCTGCACAGGCCGGCGGTGATTGCCATGCCGCCAAAACACCCGATCATGCCGGTGATGACGCCGATGACCGGCACGTGCC
>CAWHMZ010000032.1:0-303669 GCA_963830625.1 uncultured Isosphaeraceae bacterium
GTACCAAGCCCGGACGACGTGGTAAGCCTGGCCCGTTCCATCTACAAACGCGTACATCCGCGCCATCTCCGCGAGCGAGTCGGCGACGTGCGTGGCAGTCGCTACCAGACGTTTACCCTTGGAGATGACAAATCCCGTCCCGTAGTTGACGACATGCGCTTGGCCGTCCAGCATCATCTTCTCACCGAGCAATACGATGCCCGGCCGCAAAGCCTTCACGACGGTTTGCAGCCGAATGTCCTGCTCAGGAGTCGGAACCCGCGTGGGCCCCTGCTTTGCGTCAGGCTGACGACCGAACGTTGTCGCCGATGGTGAGGCCGCAACCGACGACTCGGTAGCCTGGGCGCGACTTGTCGAAGGAGATACGCCCGCAACCAGAGCGGCCAGGAAGAGGCCCAAACTCACCGATGAGCGACGAGAGAATGGCAACGGGAAATCTCGTCGGAGGAGAAGGATTGGGAGCAGGATTAACTAAATCTGAGAGGGCGATCAGAATCTCACTCGAACAATTCTTTGCGCCGATGGCGGCGAGCGTTGTAGCAGGCACGCTCCGAGCGTGTGAGTTTTTTCGGAAATTCTAGTTGACATTTGTATTGTCTATGATATCCTATCACGCATTCATACGAATCGCCCAGATTCGGGCTGTCCACGCGTTGCAGGAAAAACGCCATGACGCGGCCCCTTTTTGACCCCAATGACTTGCCTGAGCCGCCATCGCCGGCACAAATTGCCCAGTCCATGCCCGCGGACAGGCCACGATTGCGCCGCCCGGTTCGCGACCAGGTCGAGATGCATACGGCATCCCTCGATGATTTGCTGGATGCAGACCATTCGGTACGCATTGTCTGGTCGGCCGTCTGTCGGCTCGACCTGAGTGCCTGGCTTAGGGACATCAAGGCGGTCAGGGGACACGTCGGCCGCGACGCCACAGACCCCCGCCTGCTGGTCGCATTGTGGGTCTTCGCCACCTTGAAGGGAATCGGCAGCGCTCGTGAGCTGGCTCGGCTCTGCTCCGAGTCTCTGCCTTACCGGTGGCTTTGCGGCGGGGTGAGCGTCAATTATCACATGCTTGCCGACTTCCGCTCTCAAGGCGGCGACAAATGGGACGAACTGCTCACGCAAATCGTTGCCGTCTTGTTGAACGCGGGTCTGGTGAAAATGCACCGGGCGGCTCAAGACGGTATGAGGGTGCGTGCCAGTGCTGGCAAGAGCTCGTTTCGCAGGCGCGGTCGACTGGAGGAATGTCTGGTAGAAGCGCGGCGGCAGGTTGAAACGCTCAAGCAACTTGCCGAGCAGGATGGAGAAGACCTGACACGACGCCAACGTGCCGCCCGCGAGCGTGCGGTGCGCGAGCGTCAGGAACGAATCGAAGCGGCGATGCGTGAGCGCGATGAGTTGCAGCAGCAACGGGAAGCCTCGGCGAAGAAGAGCGGTCGCAAGACGGATGAAGCTCGAGCGTCGACCACGGATCCCGAGGCGAGGACCATGAAGTTTGCGGACGGAGGATACCGGCCGGGGTATAACGTTCAATTCACTACCGACACCGAAAGCGGCGTCATCGTCGGTGCGGACGTGAGTAAGGCCGGGACCGACAGCGAAGAGCTGGTACCCATGCTTGATCAGTTGGACGAGCGTTACGACCGCGTGCCTGATGAAGCGCTCGTCGACGGCGGTTTCGCGACAGTGGAGACAATCGACGGGGCGGCCGAGCGCGGCTGTACCGTGTACGCTCCGCTCAAAGACGAGGAGAAGCAACGGGCGGAGGGAAAAGATCCGCATGCCCCCAAGAAAGGAGATAGCGAGGCGGTTGCTCAGTGGCGGAGCCGAATGGGAACCGAATCGGCCAAGTTGATCTATCGGCTGCGGTGCCAAACGGCGGAATGGGTGAATGCACAGTGCCGCAACCGCGGGCTCTGGCAGATGCCGGTACGCGGCCGGCCGCGTTGTCGCATTGTAGCACTGATCTATGCAATTGCTCATAATCTGGTCGCCGGTGAGAGGCTGCGCTTAGCCGTGGCCCAAGCCAGGGTTTGAACGTGATCCTGCGAAAACAGGTCAATATAGGAAGAATTATTTGACGTTATCGAGAACTCATTGATGAGCGGGCCGAACCGCAGGCCGTGATGGCGTCGGAATGGCGTGACCCCAGACCAAAATCGTCTGCCGGCTAATCTCCAGCGACTCCTCAAAAAGATCACGGCCTCTCCGCGTGCCGTCGCCGCCTTCCCGAAAATTCGGCCTCCAGGCCAATTCCGCAACGGCACGCGGAGAGGCCGTGAGATTTTCGTGGCTTTGCGGATCGTCGGCTCTGTACCGACCGGGTTGTGGTTCGGCCCGCGGTGGTTCATTCAGGACCAACGACCCGACCCAATTGTCAACGAAGTTTATGATTATCGCGAATTAGTCTTCCCACTTTGACCACTTTTCGCAGAGTCTGGCTCGGACCGGCTTCTAGGCCATCACCGGGCGCAGCCTCTCCGCGACGACCAAGTTATGGGCAATTGCAAACAGCAATGCGACAATGCGACAGCGCGGCTGACCGCGTACCGGCATGTGCCAGAATCCGCGGTTGCGGCATTGCGCGTTGACCCACTCCGCCGTCTGGCAGGCGCAGCCGGTAGATCAGCTTCGCGTCCGCCGTTCCCATTCGACTTCGCCACTGGGCAACTGGTTCGCTGTCCCCTTTCTTGGGGGCATGGGGATCTTTCCCCGTTGCCCGTTGCTTCTCCTCGTCTTTGATCGGGGCGTACACGGTAACACCGCGCTCGGCGGCCTGGTCGATTGTGTCCACGGTCGCGAACCCGCCATCGACGAGTGCCTCAGGCGGCATGCGGTCGTAGCGCTCGTTCAACTGATCGAGCATGGGGGGGAGTTCCTCCGCATCCGTCCCGGCGTTCGTCACCCCTACACCGACGATCACGCCGCTTTCGGTATCGGTCGAGAATTGAACGTTATATCCCGGCCAGTATCCGCCATTAGCGAACTTCATGTTCCGTGCTTCCGGATCGGTGGTCGAAGCGTGCGCCTCATCCACCTTGCGGCCGCTCTTCTTCGCCGAGTCTTCGCGCTGCTTTTGCAGCTTGTCCCGCTGACGCATCGCCTCTTCGATTCGCTCCTGGCGCTCACGGGCGGCACGCTCGCGCGCGGCACGCTGCCGTCGCGTGAGTTCTTCGGTGTCCTCCTCAGCAAGTTGCTTGAGCGTCTCGACCTGCTGACGCGCCTCGTCCAGACACTCTTCCAGTCGCCCGCGGCGCCGGAACGAGCTCTTACCGGCACTGGCACGTACCCTCATGCCGTCTTGAGCGACCCGGTCCATTTTTACCAGCCCAGCATCCAACAGGACGGCCACGATTTGCGTGAGCAGATCGTCCCACTTCTCGCCGCCTTGCGAGCGGAAGTCGGACAACATGTGGTAATTGACACTCACTCCGCCGCAAAGCCACTGGTACGGCAAGCAGTCGTCACACAGACGGGCGAGCTCGCGAGCGCCGCCGATTCCCTTCAAAGTGGCATAGACCCACAGCGCGACCAGCAAGCGCGGATCGGTCGCGTCGCGGCCGACATGTCCCTTAACGGCCTTGATCTCCCTGAGCCAGGAAGTCAGATCGAGCGCGGTACGGCCGCCCAGACGATCCGTACCGGATGGTCGGCCTCAAGCAACTCGTCGAGGGATGCCCAGCGGAACACCGACTGGTCGCGATGCGGGACCCGCAAGCGCGGCTTGCCCGCCGGCAGCGACTGGGCAGCTTGGGCGGGAGAAGGAGGCTCGGGCAACTCATCAGGATGAAAGAGGGGCATCGTCATGGCGCTTATCCTGCAACGCGTGGACAGCCCGAAGTCGGCGAAGCCAACTGGATGCGTGGTATCATAACGTGATCACTAGAAAAATCAACCCGTACCCGCGAAAAAATCTCACGCTCGGAGCGTGCCTGCTACGCTTGCGGCCTCGCCGTGCTTCGATCGTGAATACGATTTGGCATGGGATCTCGTGGCTCGTCAGATATGCATCGACTCGCCCAGCCCCTGGCCGGCGGCTTCCATGACGGCCTCGGAATAGGTCGGGTGAGGGTGCATGGCGTGGAGGATCTCTTCTTCGGTGGCCTCGAGCTTCTTGGCCATCACCAGCTCGGCGATCAGCTCGGTCGCCTGCGAGCCGATCAGGTGGGCGCCCAGGAGCTCGCCGTACTTCTCGTCGAAGACCAGCTTGACGAAGCCCTCGGTCTCGTCCGACGCCAGCGCGCGGCCGCTGAACATGAACGGGAACTTGCCGATGCGGACGCTCGTGCCCGGCTTCGCGGGCGGCCTTTCTCGGTCAGGCCGACGCTGGCGACGCCGGGGTCGGTGTAGGTGCAGCCGGGGATATTCGAGTAGTCGACCGTGCGGTCCGAGAAGCCGAAGAGCCGCTCGACGCAGCAGACCGCCTCGTGATGGGCGACGTGCGCCAGCCAGGGCGGGCCGATCACGTCGCCGACGGCGTAGATGCCCGGCACGCTCGTCGACGTAGCCGTTCTTGGGGTCGACCTTGATGTGGTTCTTGACGATCTCGAGCTTGAGGTCGTCGGCGACGAGCCCCTCGACGTTGCCCAGCACGCCGATGGCGACCAGCATCACGTCGGCCTCGACCACGATCTTCCCCTTGGGCGTTTCGATCTCGGCCTTGACGCCGCGTCTCGGTCTTCTCGACCTTGGTCGTCTTCGAGCCCGGTCAAGATCGCAAGCCCGCGCTTGGCGAGGCTCTTCTCGAGCGCGGCCGAGACCTCTTCGTCCTCGCCGGGCAAGATCCGGTCCAGCAGCTCGACGACCGTGACCTTGGTGCCGATCGCGTTGTAGAAGTAGCCGAACTCGAGGCCGATCGGCCCGGCGCCGATGATCAGCATCGACTGCGGCCGGCTCGGCAGCGACATCGCCTCCTTGTAGGAGATGATTCGCTTGCCGTCGTATTCGGCGCCCGGCAAGCGGCCGGGGCCGGACGCCGGTGGCCAGCACGATCGACTCGGCCGAGATCGTTTCGCCGCCCACCGGAACGGTGTGCGGCGCGACCACCTTGGCGACGCCGAACTTCGAGCTGACCTTGTATTTCCGGAAGAGCCCCTCGATGCCCTTGTTCAACTGGCCGGCCACGCTGCGGCTGCGGCGGATCATCTGGCCGAAGTCCCAGGTCGGCTGGCCGCGAGTAGCCGAACTGGGCGCCGTGGTTCTTGATCAGCTCGACCAGGTGGGCGTTGGTCAAGAGGGCCTTGGTCGGAATGCACCCCCAGTTGAGACAGATGCCGCCCGAGCTTGTCGCGCTCGACGCAGAGGACCCGCTTCTTGAGCTGGGCGGCGCGAATCGCCCCGGCGTAACCGGCGGGGCCGCCGCCGATCACCACAATGTCATAGTCGTAAGCCATGGTGTGCCTTTTCGCGATCGATGATCGTCACCGGCGCTGATGCTTAGAGGAGCATCGACGCCGGCTCTTCGAGCAGGGCCTTCAGGGTCTGGAGGAACTGCGCGGCCATGGCACCGTCGACGGCGCGGTGGTCGGCGGTGAGGGTGACGGTCATCACGGTGCCCGACGGCCAGCTGGTCGCCGTCGACGACCGGTCGCTTCTCGGCGGCGCCGACGGCGAGGATGGCGACCTGCGGGCAGATTGATGATCGCGTCGAACTGGCGGGTGCCGAACATGCCCAGGTTGGAGATCGTGAACGTGCCGCCGGAGAGCTGCTCGCCGGTCAGGGTATTGCCGCGTGCCGCCTTGGCCAGCGCCTCGCTCTGGACGCGGATCTCGCGCAGGCCGAGGTTGTCGGCGTGGTGGAGCACCGGCACGATCAGGCCCTCGTCGAGGGCGACGGCGATGCCGATATTGACCTCGCCGTGGCGGACGATCGCGTCGGGCTCGAAGCTGGCGTTCACGCCGGGATGGAACCGAAGCGCCAGCGCGACGGCCTTGGTGACGAAGTCGCCGAGCGAGATCTTGATCCCTTCGGCGGCGAGCCGCTTGTTGATCTCTTCGCGGGCGGCGACGACGCGGTCGACGCGGATATCGACCGTGAGATGGATCTCGGGAACGGTCTGCTTGGCCTGGAGCATGCGCTGGGCGATCGTCTTGCGCATGCGGCGTGTGCGGGATGCGCTGGGCGGCCGGCGATGGGCAGGCGCGGACGGACCGGGCTGCCAGGCGCGGCTGCGGCCGGCGGCGCGGTCTGGGCCGGCCGCGCCTGCGGCTCGCCCTTCACGAAGCTCTCGACGTCGCGGCGGATGATCCGGCCGCCGGGCCCGGAGCCGCGCACCTGGCCGAGGTCGACGTGCGACGCCGCGGCGACCTTGCGCGCCAGCGGGCTGGCCTTCGCACGCCGCCCGCACGGCGGCGCTGCGGCGCGCGAGCCGTGCGCCTGCTGGCCGTTGTCGGCGGGGCTCGCGGCATGCCGCCGCCGCGGCGCGGCGGGCCGGCCGCGGCCGGTCTGGCGGCCGCGCGGTTCGGCAGGCCGCCGCCGTCGCGCGGCCGCGTCGGCCTGAGCAGCCGCCCACGCCCAGCCGAGCGCTCGGCCACCTTCTTGGGGTCTTCACCCTTCTTGGCCAGAACCATCACCCGCTGGCCCAGCGCCACTTCGTCGCCGGCGGCATGATCGATGTGCACGATCGTGCCGTCGTCGTACGACTTCATCTGCATCGTCGCCTTGTCGGTCTCGATGTCGGCCAGCGAGTCGCCTTCCTTGATCTGGTCGCCGACCTTGACCAGCCACTGCGCGATCACGCCGGTCTCCATCGTGGGGCTGAGCTTGGGCATCGTCACTTCGATCGGCACGGCTCGTCTCCCTGTTCGCCATTGTGCGGCGCATCAGTTCAGATCGCATTCAAACGTACAAGCACATCGTGGACCGCGGCGACGATCCGGTCGACCGACGGCAGCATCGACTGCTCGAGCGCCCTGTTGTAGGGGATCGGCGCGTCCTTGGCGGCCACGCGGCGGATCGGCGCGTCGAGCTCGTCGAAGATGCGCCGGCGTGATCCGGTCGGAGATGCCGGCGCCCAAGCCGCAATACGGCCAGTCTTCCTCGACGATGACGGCGCGGTGCGTCTTGGTGACCGACGTCAACGAGCGTGTCGAGGTCGAGCGGCCGGATGGTGCGCAGGTCGATCACCTCGGCGTCGATCTTCTCGTCGGCCAGCTTGTCGGCGGCGGCGAGCGTCGCCTTGAGCGACCGCGAATAGGTGATGAGCGTGACGTCGGAGCCCGGGCGCTTGATGTCGGCCTTGCCGATCGGCACCAGGTGCTCGCCCTCGGGCACCTCGCCCTTTTCGTGGTAGAGGACTTCGTGCTCGATGAAGACGACCGGGTCGTCCGAGCGGATGGCGCTTTTCAAGCAGGCCCTTGGCGTCGGCGGGCGTGGCGGGCAGGATGACGGTCAGGCCGGGGATCTGCGCGTACCAGGCTTCGAGCCGATGCGAGTGGGTGGCCGCCAGGCAGCCGGCCATGCCCGAGCTGCCGCGAAACACGATCGGCACGGCGAACTGGCCGCCGCTCATGTAGCGCATGTTGGCCGCGTTGTTGACGATCTGGTCGATCGCCACCAGGCTGAAGCTGAAGGTCATGAACTCGATGATCGGCCGCAGCCCGACCATGGCCGCGCCGATGCCGATGCCGGCGAACCCTTCCTCGGAGATCGGCGTGTCGACCACCCGCCGCGGGCCGAACCGCTTGAGCATCCCCTGGCTGACCTTGTAGGCCCCGTCGTACTCGGCGACCTCCTCGCCCATCAGGAAGACGTTGTCGTCGCGCTCCATCTCCTCGGTCATCGCCTGGTTCAAGGCTTCGCGAAACGACAAGAACCGCCATGATCACTCCTGCGGGATGATAGGGGGCCACCGTGATGTCTTCGTAGAGGGCTTCGAGCGGCGGCGGCTCGCTCTGCTCGGCGAACTCGATGCTCTCTTCGACTTCCTCCTTGACGCTCTCGTGCATCCGATCGATCGCCTCTTGATCGATCCAGCCGCGCTCCTTCAGGATGTTCTCGTAGACGACGATCGGGTCGTTGCTGCACGGCCGACTCGAGCTCTTCCTTGTGGCGGTACTTGGCCGGGTCGCTGATCGAGTGCCCCTTGTAGCGGTAGGTCTGGGCCTCGATGAAGGTCGGCCCTTCGCCGGCCCGCGCCCGGTTGACCGCCTCGCGGGTCGTCTTGGCCATCAGCTCGATGTCGTTGCCGTTGATCGACATGCCCGGGATGCCGTACGGCACGGCGCAGCGGAGCGTCAGGTCGAGCACCGCCGACGACCGCGCCAGCGACGTGCCCATCGCGTACAGGTTGTTCTCGACGATGTAGATCACCGGCAGCTTCCAGAGCGCGGCCATGTTGAGGGCTTCGTGAACGCGACCCCTGATTGACCGCCCCGTCGCCGAAGTAGCAGACGCAGACCCGGTCTTCGCCCCGGTACTTGATGGCGAAGCCGACGCCCGGCCGCCAGCGCGATGTGGCTGCCGACGATCGCGTGGCCGCCGAGGAATCCCTTCTCGACGTCGAAGAAGTGCATCGAGCCGCCCTTCCCCTTGGAGCAGCCGGTCGCCTTGCCCAGGAGCTCGGCCATCGCCGCCTTCGCGCTCATCCCGCGCGCCAGGGCATGACCATGGTCGCGATACGCCGTGATGACGTAGTCGTTTTCACGCAGCACGCCGATCGAGCCGACCGCCACCGGCTCCTGACCGCTGTACTGGTGAAAGAAGCCGCCGATCTTGTTCCCCTTCTGATACAGCATCTCCGCCCGCTCCTCGAAGCGGCGGATCAGCATCATCTGGCGGAGCCACACCAGGGCCTGCGTGCGGTTGACGATCGGTTTGGCTTCGGTCTGCACTTGCACCATAATCATCCAACTCCTGAGTGCGTGCCCGTCGGGGCCGACGACGGTGGTTGGAGGTCGTGTCAAGGCGATCGGTTCGCCGGGGAACGGGCGATCGATCGCGGGTTGGCGTGGGCTACTTATCGGCGGAGCGGCAAGCCGCCCGGCTCCATCCGGCGCGTCGCGGTGCGACCGGCTCGCATCGTTGCTCGCGCTCTAGCCGATTCACGCGCCGGCGTGGAGCAACTGGCGGAGCACGTACGGGAGAATTCCGCCGTGTTCATAGTACCGGATCTCCTGGGGAGTGTCGATCCGGACGGTCACCGCGAACGATCGCGGACCGCCGGCCGGGCCGGTCGGCGATCACCGTGAGCTCGCGGCCGCCGGCGAACCGGCCGGCGATCGCCTCGGGCAGGCCCTCGATCGAGTAGAGCTCTTCGCCGGTCAGGCCCAGGGTTTCGACGTTCTCGCCCGGCTTGAACTGGAGCGGCAAGATCCCCATGCCGACCAGGTTGGACCGGTGAATTCGCTCGTAGCTCTCGGCGATGACGGCCCGGATGCCCAGGAGCAGCGGCCCCTTGGCCGCCCAGTCGCGCGACGAGCCCGAGCCGTATTCCTTGCCGGCCAGCACGACGAGCGGAACCCCTTCGGCCAGGTACGCGCCGCGAGGCGTCGAAGATCGTCATCTGCTCGCCGTCGGGCAGGTGCCGGGTCCAGCCCCCTTCGGTTCCCGGCGCCAGGCGGTTGCTGCAGCCGGATGTTGGCGAACGTGCCCCGCACCATCACCTCGTCATTGCCCCGCCGCGCTCCGTACGAGTTGAAGTCGGCGACGCTCACGCCGCGCTCGATCAGGTAGCGGCCCGCCGGACTGTCCGGCTTGATCGAGCCCGCCGGCGAGATGTGGTCGGTCGTGATGCTGTCGCCCAGGACCGCCAGCACCCGCGCCTTGCACGATCGGCGCGACCGGCGCCGGCTCGACGGTCATGTCGAGGAAGTAGGGCGGATTCTTGACGTAGGTCGACTTCTCGTCCCACTCGTAAAGGTCGCCCGCGCGGCACCGGCAGGGTGCTCCAGGTCTCGTCGCCCTCGAAGACCTCGGCGTACTTGGTCTGAAACATCTCCGAGCGAACCGACTTCAGGATCGTCTCCTGGATCTCGCGCTGGCTGGGCCAGATGTCCTTCAAGAAGACCGGCCGGCCGCTCGCGGTCGGTGCCGAGCGGCTCGTTCGTGCAGGTCGATGTCCATCGTGCCGGCCAGGGCATAGGCGACGACCAGCGGGGGCGAGGCCAGGTAATTGGCCCGGACGTCGGGGTTGATCCGGCCCTCGAAGTTGCGGTTGCCGCTCAGAGACGGCGACGGCGACCAGGTCGTGCTGCTGGATCGCCTCGCTGATCGCCGCGGGCAGCGGGCCCGAGTTGCCGATGCAGGTCGTGCAGCCGTAGCCGACCAGGTTGAAGCGAAGCTGGTCGAGGTACGTGTCGAGCCCGGCGTCGTGCAGGTAGTCGGTGACGACCTTCGAGCCCGGGCGCCAGGCTGGCCTTGACCCAGGGCTTGGTCTCGAGCCCGCGCTCGACGGCCTTCTTGGCCAGCAGCCCGGCCGCGACCATCACCGAGGGGTTCGACGTATTGGTGCAGCTCGTGATCGCCGCGATCACGACCGAGCCGTGCGTGATCGACGCCGCGGCCGCGTCTGCGTCTCGACCGCTGGCTCGGCGACGCCGATCGCCGTGCCGCCGCCTTCGGACGGCGAACCGCTCGACGACCGGCAACGACGGCGCCGGCGCCTTCTTGGCCGGCCGCGCCGCCTGCAGCTCCTTGAGCGCGGCCTGGAACGACTGCCTTGGCAGTCGCGCAGCGGCACCCGGTCCTGCGGCCGCCGCGGGCCGGCCAGGCTGGGCTCGACGGTCGCCAGGTCGAGCTCCAGCGTGTCGGAATACTCGGCCTCGGGCGAGTCGGCCGTGTGAAACATCCCCTGGGCCTTGGCGTATGCCTCGACCAGCTCGATCAGCCGCCGGCGGCCGGCCGGTCAGCTCGAGGTAGCGGATCGTCTCGGCGTCGATCGGGAAGAGCCCGCAGGTCGCGCCGTACTCGGGGGCCATGTTGGCGATCGTGGCCCGGTCGGCCAGCGGCAAGCCGGCCAGGCCGCTGCCGTAGTATTCGACGAACTTGCCGACGACCCCCTTTCTTCCTCAGCATCTGGGTGACGGTCAGCACCAGGTCGGTGGCCGTCGCCCCTTCGCGGCAGCGAGCCGGTGAGCTTGAAGCCGACGACCTGCGGGACGAGCATCGAGACCGGCTGACCGAGCATGGCGGCCTCGGCCTCGATGCCGCCGACGCCCCAGCCCAGCACGCCCAGGCCGTTGATCATCGTCGTGTGCGAGTCGGTGCCCGACCAGCGTGTCGGGATACGCCACCGGCGTCGGCCGTTGGTCGCCTCGGCCGCGAAGACGACCCGCGCCAGGTATTCGAGATTGACCTGGTGGACGATCCCGGTATCCGGGGGCACGACGCGGAAATTTTCAAACGCGTTCTGCCCCCAGCGGAGAAACGCGTAGCGCTCGCGGTTGCGCTCGAATTCGAGCTCGGCGTTGGTCCGCGAACGCGCGCGGCGTGCCGGCCTCGTCGACCTGCACCGAGTGGTCGATCACCAGCTCGACCGGCTGGAGCGGATTGATCTTCTTCGGGATCGCCCCCCAGCCGCTTCATCGCGTCGCGCATGGCGGCCAGGTCGACGATCGCCGGCACGCCGGTGAAGTCTTGCAAGCAGCACGCGGCTGGGCCGAAAGGCGATCTCGCGGTCCGGCTCCGCCTTGGGGTCCCAGTCGGCCAGCGCCTTGATGTCGTCGGCCGTGACCGTCACTCCGTCTTCGTGCCGGAGCAGGTTTTCGAGCAGGATCTTGAGCGAGAACGGCAGCCGCGAGACGTCGAGCCCGCTGCTCGCGCAGGGCGTCGAGCCGGTAATACTGGAACGTCTGGCCGCCGGCCTGGAAGGTCGAGAGTGCGTTGAATGAGTTGGGCATGGGTCTGCCCTTCTGTCGTCGGTGCCGCGGAGTCATTCCGCGAATTGTACTGTCAAGCGGGCCCGGGACTAAACCCGCTTCCGCCGCGCGGCCCAGGAGCGTGCGGACCGCCTCGCGACCTCGCGGCGCCGTAGTCGACCGTCCAGTCGTTGACGTACATCCCCACGAACCGATCGGCCAGCGCCGGGTCGAGGTCGCGCGCGTACTTCGAGTGCGTAGTCGAGCGCCTCCTGCGCGATGCTCGAGGGCGTAGCGAATGCTCTCCTTCAAGAGCCGGGCGATCCGCGACGACCATCGCCTCGCCCAGGTCCTTGCGCACCACGTTGCCCCCCAGCGGCAGCGGCAGGCCGGTCTGCTCGAACCACCACTGGCCCAGGTCGACGACCTTGTGCAGCCCGCGGTCGCCGTAATAGAGCTGACCCTCGTGGATCAAGAGGCCGGCGTCGACCCGCCCCTCGGCGACCGCCGGCAAGATCTGGTCGAACGGCATGACCACGATCGGCACGTCCCGGCCCAGGCAGAGCTGCAAGGTCAGGTAGGCCGTCGTCAAGAGCCCCGGCACGGCGATCGTCTCGCCGCGCAGGTCGTCGAGCGTCGTCGGCTCGCGGGTCACCAGCGTCGGACCATACCGATCGCCCATGCTCGAGCCCGAAGCCAGCAGCGCATAGTGCTCGGCCAGGTAGGCATACGCATGAATACTGACCGCCGAGACCTCGAGCTCTCCCTTCAAGGCCCGCTTGTTCGAGCGTCTCGATGTCCTCGAGCTGATGGACAAACCGCAGCCCGCCGGTATCGAGCTTGTCGTGAGTGAGGGCGTAGAACATGAACGCATCGTCCGAGTCCGGACTGTGGCCGACCCGGATGGTTTTGGCCTCGGTGTCAGTCATCGATGGGGCTCCTTGTATTCGTCGTGGATTTTACTATTCGGCGCACCGTTGCGTGGACCCGCTTTAAGAAACTTTGCAGGCGGGCCGCGCCCGATCGGACGGATCGGACCGATCGGACGGATCGGACTTTATTTTACCCTTTCTCTTCTGCGCAGCGTCGGCTGGCGACCGGTAACCGAAACGGTGATAGACTAAATGCGCCCGCATGAAGAGATTGCGCAACCTGGGCCGCGCTGGCCGGTCAGAGGGAGAGCGTTGGTGCATGGCTGAATCTCGCGAGCTTGAAGTCAAGCAGCAAGTCGAGCGGATCCTGGATGAAACGACGAGCGAGCGGCTCGACGTGATCGTCCAGATGGAATCCGACCGGCCGCACTCCCGGCAACTCGCCCAGGCCGCCGGAATCGCCTTGTCGCGGCGGCGCATGTCGCTCACCGCGCGGGAACTCTTGCCGGCTAATTACCACAAGACCGTTCGCGGCCGCGAACGGCAAGAGACAGCGAGTACTCACTCCCTTCTGGGCAAGGCCACGCAAGAAACTCCGGCACTATCCAAGATTCAGCGAATCGGCGCCAAGCCGCTCAATCCGCTTCTGAAGAGCGATCTGGTCAAGAACGCGCTGGCCCGCATGGTCGAGCCCGAGAAGAAGTCGGCCCACGCGAAACCTCCACCCAATCTTTTTTGGACCTCGCGGGCCATGCCGCTTCAGCTCGACCGGCGGGAGCTCAAGTTGCTTCCCGATGAGGTGAAGAACATCCAGTCGGTCCACTTGAACCGGCCCCTGCAAGCGCCCGTGCTCATGGAGATCAAGCCTACCGCCGAGGAAACCGGCGACACGGCCCGCGTTCTCTCGGCGACCTGGGGGCTCCTGAAGATCAATGCCCTTGCCGCCTGGGGAACGACCGGGCGCCGAGGCGAGGGAGTCACGATTGGATTGCTGGATACAGGGATCGATGCTGAACACCCGGACCTTGCCGGCAAGGTGAAACATTGGGCCGAGTTCGACTCGCTCGGCCTGCCGGTCGAGTCGAAGCCGCACGACTCGGACCAGCACGGCACGCACTGCGCGGGCACCCTGGTCGGCGGCAGTGCGTCGGGCCGCCACATCGGCGGCGCCCGGCAGCCAAGCTCGCGGCCGCGCTAGTCTTGAACGGCGCAGACGGTGGAACCGACGCACAAATCCTGGCCGGCATCGATTGGTGCGTCGAACAGAGGGTCGATGTCATCAGCTTGTCGCTCGGCGGCCTGGTGATGGACGCCGAAACACCGCCAACCTACACGGCGGCGATCCTGACCTGTCTCGAAGCCGGCATACCTGTCGTGGCAGCAATCGGCAATGAGGGCGAGCAGACGACAGGCTCTCCCGGCAACGACTTGTTCGCTCTCAGCGTGGGAGCGACCGACCCCGAGGATCGTATCGCGGGTTTCTCGGGCGGGCGAACGCAAATCCTGAGAAAAAGCGACTACATCGGCCATCGTTATCTGCCGCTTCCTTACTCGAAGCCGGAGCTGAGTGCCCCCGGCGTGGCGATTTTTTCGTCCGTTCCCGGGGCAAAGTGGAAGGCCTTTTCCGGAACCTCCATGGCCGCGCCCCATGTCGCCGCGGGCATTGCCCTGTTGCTCAGTTCGACTAGAATTCGAGAGCTCGAGGAGGGCATCCACAGGGCGTCGCTGATCAAGGACCTGATCTTGGGGTCTGTCGAAGAGCTCGGCGAAAGCGGGCAGGACCACCGCTATGGGTTCGGGCGGCTCGACGTCCTGCGGGCCATCGATTTCGCCGCCGAGCGCGGCTACGGCCTGGCGGCGAAAGGGAGCTGAGATGGCCACTTGTCCTTGGTCATTAGTCCTTGGTCCTTGGTCCTTCGTCCTTGGTCGTCGGTTCCGGCGCGCGCCTCGGCCTTCGGTTACTTGCTAAGGACCAATGACTAATGACCAAGGACTATCTGGAGAACATACTTGACTCCGACTTGAACGCATGGATCAAGGGCAACGGCGATGACACGCGCGAGGTGATCGTCGAGGCCAACGTGCCTTCCCGGACCGTTCGGATGGGTGAAAGCCGTACGCAGCGGCACATTCCCCAAGAGGTCGTGACCGCCGGCGGCGGCGACCGCGCTATGGTACTCAAAGAATTGCAGGACTATCTGAGCAGCTTGCTGGGCAACACCGTCAGCGTGCTACGCGCCGCCGGGGCCATCGCGGTGCGGGCAAACCGCGAGCAATTGCGCGAGATCGCTAAGCACCCCAAAGTTAAAGCGGTGCGCGTCAACCGTAGGTTGAAGCCCGGTAGCGTGGTGTGAAGGTCGACGCCCGAAAAGCAAGCCTAATGCACGATCACGGGACTCGGCCTGAACGCGCGTAACGCACGCTCAAGTCGATTAGTTCATTGACTTGCCAACAGCCGGCTGGTCCGATAGCATGAAATTGGGTGCAAATCTCGTGCAAGGGGGAATGATGCTGGACATCAATCGTGACATCAACTCGTTGTCAAATTTCAAGCGGAACACCCCGAAGTTCCTCCGGCAGTTGAAGAAGACGGGGCACCCGGTCGTGCTCACCATCAACGGCAAGGCGGAGCTGGTGGTGCTCGATTCGGCTTCTTATCAAAAACTGATCGAGCGAGCCGAGCGGGCCGAGCGATTGGATGCCCTGCGAGAATCGGTCGCCCAGATGCGTGCCGGAAAGGGCATTCCGGCTGAAGACGTACTGGCCGAGATGCGGGAGATTCTCAGTCAGAAACGAGCCCGATGACCATGGTCATTCAGAACCAGATCACGCGGCGGACGCGGGGACATCGAGACATTCACGACCTGACCCACGAGGCTGATCGGCTGGTCGGGGCGTCGGGAATCAAGACGGGCGTGGCGAATTTCTGCGTGATCGGCAGCACGGCCGCACTGGGCACGATCGAGTTTGAGCCGGGCCTGGCGCGCGACCTGCCTGAGCTGCTCGACCGGCTGATTCCGGCCGATTCCGGCTACGGCCACGAGCAGGCCTGGCACGACGGCAACGGTCATTCGCACCTGCAGGCCACACTTCTGGGGCCGTCTCTCTCGATTCCGATCGAGAACGGCCGGCTCGCGCTGGGAACCTGGCAGCAAATCTTCCTGCTCGAATGCGACATCCGGCCGCGCGAGCGCATCGTGGTGGTCACGGCCCTGGGTGAATGAGGCTGTTCGCGCAAAAATCACGGCCGCTTCCCCAGTCCTTCATACCGCGAGCGGCGTAGGGCGGCTACAATCCGCGCTTCTGAGCCGCGGCCCGGTGCAGTCGGCCGGCCCGCGAGAGTTGTCCCACGACCGGAGCAACCCCGATGCGAATTCGCCGCTCCCTGTTCGTCACCATTGGACTCGTTTCGCTGTGCCTGACATGTGCCCAGGGCCACGACAGCCGACCCACGGCCGCGGCCAACGCGTCATCCGGCCCGTTCGTGGTCGAGCCTTACTTGCAGCTCGGCTATTCCCCCGCGAAGGGGACGATGCGGCTGCTCTGGCACACGGCCGATGTCGACGCGGACTGGTCGGCCGAATTCCGCGGCGGCGCCGAGCGGCCGTGGACCAAGGTCGAGCCGCCGGACTCACGCCGGATCGGTGTCGAAGGCATCGAGCCGCACCGCGTGTATGGCGCGACCCTGGTGGGCCTCGAGCCCGGTTCAGCGTTCAGCTACCAGGTCAAGAAGGGGGGCGAAGTCGTCTTCACCAGCGAGGCGGTCGCGCCCAAGGGGGTCAATCAGCCTTATCGGTTCGTGGTCTTTGGCGATTGCGGCGCAGGCACGCCCGAGCAGGCGCCGTGGCGCGGCGGGCGATCGCCGCGCGGCCCGACCTGGTGGTCATTCCGGGCGATATCGTTTATGACCGCGGCCGCGCCAGTGAATACCGCAAGTTCTTCTGGCCGATCTACGATGCCGAAAACACATCAGGCGCAGCGGGCGTCGCGCTTATGCACTCGACCGTGCTGGCGGCCGCACCCGGAAACCACGATACCGACACCCAAGACCTCGACAAGTACCCCGATGCGCTTGCGTATTTCTACTACTGGGAGCAACCGCTCAACGGCCCGCGCGGCGAGGCAGGAGGTGCGTTTGTTCCAACGCTCACGGCCTCAGAAGCACACCGGCAGGCATTTGCCGCGGCCGCCGGCTCGGCCTATCCCCGCATGGCGAATTTCTCGTTCGACTACGGCAACGCACACTGGACGATGATCGACTCCAACCCCTACGTCGACTGGACCGACCGCACGCTGCGCAACTGGGTCGCCGCCGACCTGGCCGCCGCGCAGAATGCCACGTGGCGCTTCGTCGTGTTCCACCACCCCGGCTTCAGCTCGTCGCGCGAGCACTTCGAGCAGCAGCAGATGCGAACCTTGTCGCCCCTCTTCGAGGTGGCCAAAGTCGACATCGTCTGGAGCGGGCACGTGCACAACTACCAGCGGTCGTTCCCGATGAAGTTCACGCCCGACAACACCGGCACGCTCTTGGTCGGCCGCGATAAGAAGGCCGTGCGGGGGCGCGTGATCAACGGCCGGTGGACGCTCGACAAATCGTTCGACGGGCGCGGCGATACCACGCCCGACGGCGTCATTTACGTGGTGACAGGCGCCGGCGGCCAGCATCTCTATAATCCCGAGCAGCAAGACGACCGCAGCTCGTGGCAAGGCTTCACGGACAAGTTCATTTCTCAGGTGCACTCGCTCACGGTCGCCGAAATCGACGGCAAGACCCTGGCGGTGCGCCAGCTCACTGCCGATGGGCGAGAGGTCGATCGGTTCACCGTGACCAAATGAGGCGCCGGTCGCGAGGCGTCACGTTATAGTGGGGGTCGGCCCAGTAAGTCGGTTGACAATCCGTCGAAAACGGAGATGCTGAGTTATTCGACCGCGCCCTCCGCCGGCCCGATCGACCCGGCACTTCGTGACCGCTGAGCAATAAGCTAAAGAGATGGCAAACCACCGGGATGCGAAGGTCGACCGCGAAAGCGCCCCCGCGCGCGGCCATTGGCGCGGTTGGCATCGATTGGGTTCGTGGCCGTCGTGGGCGGGCTCGCGCTCAACTCGCAAACACCGCCACCTGTCTTGCCGGCCGATGGGCCGCTCTTTGCGTTTTCGGCGGTGCGAGCCATGAAGCACGTCGAAGCGATCGGCGCGAGCCCCACCCGATTGGCTCCGCCGCCGAACAGCCCGTGCGTGCTTACATCATGGACGAGCTGCGCAAGCTGGGCCTCGAGCCCGACGTACAGCGCATGCGCGAGCCCGGCGATCGGGCTTCCGCCTCGAAGCGCGACGTCCAGAATATCGTCGCGCGCTGGCGCGGCACGGGCGCGGCCGGCAAGAAAGCCGTGCTGCTCTCGGCCCATTATGATTCCGTCCCCGGTGGACCGGGCGCCGGCGACGATGCCTCGGGCGTTGCGGCAATCCTCGAGTCACTCCGCGCACTCAAGAACAACCCGCCCGCACCCGAGCGCGACATCATCATCCTGATCAACGACGGCGAAGAGGCCGGGCTCTTGGGCGCAAAGGTCTTTGCCCAGGAACATCCCTGGGCCGCTGACGTTGGCGTCGTGCTCAACTTTGAAGGCCGAGGCAACTCCGGACCTTCGTTCATGTTCGAAACGAGCGAGGAAAACGGCTGGCTGATCGCGCAAATGGCGGCGCGCCCTCGTCCACCCCATGGCGTCGTCGCTCACGTACGAAGTTTACCGGCTCATGCCCAACGATACCGACCTCTCGGTCTACAAGGCCCACGGCATGGCGGGGTGGAACTTTGCGTTTATCGGCGGCCTTTATTACTACCACTCGCCCGAGGACACGCCGGCCAATCTTGACCCGCGCACGCTCCAGCATCAGGGGGACAACCTGCAAGCGCTCTTGCAGCGATTGGTCGGGCTCGACCTCGACAACGTACGCCGGAGCGATCTCGTCTACTTTTCGATCTTGCAGCGCTTCATGGCGATCTACCCGATGAGCTGGGTGTTTCCCCTTCTGGGCGTCTGCGCACTGGCGTACTTGGCGGTCGTGGGATTCGGCGTGGCCTTGAAGCGCGTGCGGCTCGTTGAGATTGCCGCGGGGATCGTGCTGGTGCTGGTCGCGGTGCTTGCCGCGGCCGGTGTCGTCGGTGCGCTTGGGTGGGCGCTCCGCGGCCTTTTGCTCGAACGCGGGCTGATCGTCAACCGTGAGAACCTGGGCGGCATGCCGACCTCGCGGCACGACGTCGCTCTGCTGGCCGGCTGCGCCGTCGTGGCCGTGGCCATTGCGGCGATCCTCTTCGCGTTGGCGAGCCGGCGCTGGTCAGCCGAGGGGCTCGGCCTGGGCGCACTGGCCTGGTGGCTGGCGGCCTCCGCGGGCACATCGGTCTATCTACCGGGCGCCAGCTACGCGTTTGTATGGCCGCTCTTTGCCATCCTGGCCGGCCAGGCCGTCGCGTTCGCCGGCGTGCCGGGCCGGCCGGTTGCGCTGCTGGCCTCATGGCTGGGCGCGATCCCGCTGTTGCTCACTCATCCCATGATTATCGATGGAGTTTTCAACGGGCTCAACCTCGGCCTGGCGCCAGTTTTGATGGTTCCGGTGGTGCTGGTGGCCGTGGCGCTCGTCCCGATGGCGGCGCAGGCGGGCGCCGGTCCGCGGGAGCGGCCAGGCGCTGTTTAAGGCTGCAGGTCTTCGGCGACCGGCCCGAGAACCAGTGCCGGCAGGAAGCACAGCGCGCCCACCAGGACCACCGTGCCGAGGACCAAAACGCCAAAGGTGGGCGTGTCGCACGGCATCGAGCCGATCGTTTCGGGTGCGCGGACCTGGGCGGCGAACCGGCCGGCCAGCGCCAGCGCCAGAGCGACCAGGCCGAACCGTCCCGCCGCCATGGCGATCGCGGTCGTCGCACTGTAGAAGAAGCTGTTCGCGGAGAGTCCCGCCATGGTCTGGCCGTTGTTGGCCATGCACGACGCGTAGGCAAACATGACCTCGGTAAACCCGTGCGAGGAGTCGTTGGTAGTCAGGCCCGCCCGGCCCGCCCTTACGGAGAGCGCCCAGGCCGTCAGCCACGAAACGACCAGCGGCGTCAGCAGGGTATACCACGCGATCAGCTTGGCCTCGGTGATCTTGATGGTCTTGCCCAGGTACGACGGGCGTGCGCCCGATCATGAGCCCGGCCATGAAGATCCCCACCAGTGCCACCATGACGATGCTATAAAGCCCGGTTCCGAGTCCTCCGAACGTGACCTCCCCGAGCAGCATGTTGACCAGAGGCACCAGCAAGCCGAGAGGCCGGAACGAGTCGTGCATCGAGTTGTACGATCCGGTCGCTCCGTTGGAGGTGACGACCGCGGCCAGCACCGATCCGCCCACGCCGAACCGCACTTCCTTGCCTTCCATGTTGCCTCCCGAGAGGCCCAGGCCCGCCAAGCCGCGGCGGTATCGAGCGCTCGGCGAGGTCGCAGACCACGAGGCCGGCGACGAAAAGCACGACCATGACAATGAGCAGCGCCCAGCCGGCGCGCGGGCCGCCCGACCATCGCGCCGAAAGTGATCGGGAACGACGCGGGCAGGACTGCGATCGCCAGGAGGCCGAGAAAGTTGGCGAGCGGCGTCGGGTTCTCGTACGGGTGTGCACCATTGGCGTTGATAGAAACCGCCGCCGTTGGTGCCCAGGTTCTTGATGAACTCGAGGGCCGCAACGGGTCCTTGTGCAATCACTTGTTCGCGCCCCTCGAGCGTGTGCACCGCGACGTACGGGGACAGGTTCAGCGGAACACCCTGCCAGACCAGCACCAGGCTGCCGACGAGCGACAACGGCAGCATGACCCACAATGTCGCGCGGACGACGTCGACCCAGAAATTGCCCAGGGTTGTCGACCGCTCGCGGGCGAAACCGCGAATGAAGGCGACCCCCGCGGCCAGTCCGGCCGCCCCCGCGAGGAAGTTCTGCGCCGCCAATCCGACCACCTGGACGAAGTAGCGCAGGGTCGTCTCGCCGCCGTATGCCTGCCAGGTGGTCGTGGTTGAAAAGCTGAGCGCGGTGTTCGCCGCCAGGTCGACCGTCATCGGGGTGGTCAGGTAACGGTCGTCGGGGCCGCCGGGCAGCGCAGCGCTGGACAAGCAAGAGCGTGAACAAGAGCGCCGAGCCCACCGCGGTGAATGCGAGGAAGCAGCCGAGATAGGCCCCCGCCGTCATCTCTTCCTGCGGGCGGACGCCGAGCCAGCGATAGAGCGCCCGCTCCAGCCGCCCGAGCACCCGGTCGAGTGGCGTGGCGTGTCCCTCGAAGACTCGCGCGAGGTAAAGGCCGACCGGCCTGGCCAGGGCGACCACGATTGCCAGAAACGCCGTGTATTCCAACCAACGCATCGTTTGCAGCACCGGGGATGCTCATCAGCGAGCCGACGGCGAAAAGTCGGCCGGCGCGTCCCTATCGAGCGCCAGATTGAGCCCGAGCACGGCGACCCTGGGCTCGCCCAAGATGCCCAGTTGCCGGTCCAACGTATGTTCGGCCACCAGTCGGCGGACAGACTCCTCGGTCATGCCGCGCGGCTTTGGCCACCCGTGCGACCTGAAGGTCCGCGTTCGCCGGGCTGATGTGCGGGTCGAGCCCGCTCCCCGATCGCGTGACGGCGTCCACCGGCACGGCAGCCCTCGCTGCCAGTCCGTTCTCGGCGCGAAAGGCCGCGGCCAGCTCGCGCACCCCGGCAAATGATTCGTCAACGTCTGGAGTGGCGGGATCGTCTTTGGCGCCGTCGCGCAGCTTGGCATTGGCCGGGCCGAGGTTGGTGCCGCCGGAGGCTGTCCCGTCGTACCCGCGGCCGGCTGCCGACCGGCGGGGATGGAAGTAGCCCGGGCCGGTGAAGTCCTGACCGATGAGCTCCGAGCCGACCACAGATTCACCGCGCCCGATCAGACTTCCGCCGGCCTGGTGCGGGAAGAGCGGCCAGGCCGCCGCGGCCAGCACAAGGGGAAAGATCACACCACAGAGAACAGTCAGCAGCACGACGCACAAAACCGCCGCGTTGGTGACGGGGGTTTCACCGACACAGCCGTGATGCGTCGCATGATCCTCGCCGGTCCGGCGCCGGCTCTTTTACGCCAGTGGGCCGCGATTGGTGGCGACGTTCCCGAAACAAGGTGCCTCTCAGAGACCTACGGCTTGCCCGCGTTGGCGCGTGGCGGAGGCGCGGTTGCCTGCTCCGACGACTTCAGGCCCGCGAGCGCGCTTTTCAGATCATCGCGCGCCAGGAGGAACGGCGCGTCGGGATGAGCCTCGAGCTTGCGGAAGTCCTTGAAACCGCGCGCGATAGCCCGCTGCAAGTTGTCGGCGGCCTGGTCCAGGTCCAGCTTGCGCACGGCCTGGGCCGGCGCCGAGAGCTCTGTCTTGCCGTATCCGATCAAGACGGACCGGCCGGTTTCTTTGAGAGCGAGGCTTGCCAGTTCATCTGGTGCGACGGTGCTCAAAAGCTCGTTTCGCTCTGCTTCCGCCCGGCTCGCTTCTGTGGGCAGCGCGAGGGCTCGCAGCACGCGGGCGAGATCCCAGAGGACTTCATTACGGGCTTCGCGCGCAGCGCAATCGCGGCGCCGGTTGCGCGGCGGTCGGGCTCGTGGCGAAAGAGCGCCGCCGCCTGCTCGAGCAGTGGACGGGCCCGCTCGAGCTGGCCAAGGTCCGCGAACGTGTTGGCCTCATTGTCCAGCACCACGGCAAGCCAGGTCCGCAGCACTACGTCGCCGGGAGACGGCCCGAGAAAGCGATCGATGACCGGCTTCGCCTCGGCAAACAACGGTCGTGCGGCGACCGGTTCGCCCTGGTGGCGCCGAATCATTCCCAGGGCCACCAGCCGCTTGACGAGCTCAAGAGCGAGGTCGCGCTTTTCGGGTTGGTGAGCGCTCAGCTCCCGGGCTATCTGTAAGGCGCGCTCGTAGTACGGCAGTCCGTCGGTCAAACGGCCCAGGTCGATGTACTGCTCGCCGAGATTGTCGAGGAATAAACAGAGATCGACTTTGTACACGTCGGCAGCTTTGCCCTTGGCTATGGCGTCTTCTAGTTCCTTCACGGCGTGCTCGAAGACGGGTATCGCCTCAAGATTCCTGCGAGATTCGTCGAGGACGACGCCGAGCCAGTTCAAGCTCAGGGCGAGCTCGATGCGAAAACTCGCGTTGTCGGGCTGCATCCGGACGAGCTGTTCGTAAAGCGCCACCGACTTCTGAAACGACTGAAGGGCGCTCACGTTCTCGTGGAGCGCGAGCTCAACCTCGCCAATCTCGCGGTGGCTCACGGCGACCCTGGCTTGAAACCGCGTGACCGAAGGGTGTTGCTCGGCCAAGGCCAGCCGATAGCCGAGCGATTGTTTCATTGCCGGCAGGCCAGATTCGAGGTGTCCTTGCTCTTTGAGCAGGCTGCCGATGTTGTACACTGAGAGCGCCAGCAGGTTTAAGAGCCAGGCCGGCTTGCGCCCGCCGGCTTGCTGTTTCATGATGCTCTGGCACGTGTCCTCAGCTTCGCGGAACGCGCGCATCGCGGCATCGTAGTCGAGCTGCTTGTAGTGCGCGAATCCAATCGCGTTGCTGTTTTCCGCCAAGCCTTTCCGGTAGAGAACGTTGTCCGGGAATCGTTCGATCAACTCGCGCTGGATGGTCCTGGCCTTCTCATCGATGGCCAGGCATTCTTCGGGGTGTTCCAGCCTGGCATAAACGATGCCGATTTCGATGTAACAATCGGCGAGGCTTGAGTGGTAATTCGCGTCGGCCGGGTAAAGGGCGGCCAGCCGTTCCAGGATCGCGCGCGACTGGTTGAGCGGGCTCATGGCCGCGAGATAGTCGGTGCTTAATGACTGGAATTTCCCGAGCGCCAGCTCGCACGCTGCCAGTTGACGGGCCAGCTCGTGGTTAGCCGGGTTGGCGCTGGCAAGCGGCTCCCAGATGGCCTGGGCCGCGCGGAGCGCCTCGATGGCGCGCGGCATCGAGCCGATTTCGCCGGTAATCTGGCCGACGCGGAAGTATGCCTTGGCAAGTTGCTGGCGGAGCCGCGGGTCGCCCTGGCGCTCCCTGGCGAATCGCTCGTAGTAAGCGAGCGCACTTTTGAGTAAGTCATGCCGCAGGCTGCGCATATCGACCGAGTTCTTGTTCGTTGAGCAGCGTATTTTCGCTGACGTTGGTGAGATACACTTCGACCGCCTGCTGGGCCATGTCGAAGTTGGTCTCGGCCTCCTTGCGGGCGGTCGTCTGGCTACGCCTGGCTGCATCGGTGAACACAACCGCGACGCTGGCCACTAGCGCGATGCCTGCTAGTGTGGCCGCCCCGGCGTAAGCCCAGGTTCGGTGCTGGCGGAGCCACCGCCCGAGGCGCTCGAGCGGCCGCTCGGGGAATGCTGCGACCGGCGCGTCGGCCAGCCAGCGCTCGAGGTCCTGGGCCAGCGCGCGAACCGAGGTGTAGCGCGCGGCTGCGTCCTTGGCCATTGCTTTTGCGCAAATCGCCTCGAGCGGCGCGGGAATGGAGCGATCGACGGCCCGCGGCGGCAGGAAATCGCCTGCACGCACCTTCTCGAGCATCTCCGCGAGTTTCGCCTGGCGAAAAGCGGGCTGCCCGGTCAGGAGCTCGTACAGGCTCGCCCCCAAACTGTACACGTCGCTGGCCGGACCGAGCTGGTCGATCTGGCCGCTGGCCTGCTCCGGGCTCATGTAGGCAGGGGTGCCGATCGTCGTGCCTTGTTGGGTACGACCGGCACTCGTGCCGGACTCGTACGGTTCGCCGCTAGCGAACTCGCCGTCGGTTCCTGCGTGCGCGAGGTCGCTCTTGCCGATCACCTTCGCCAGCCCCCAGTCGACGACCAGTGATTCGCCGTATGGCCCAAGCATGACGTTGGCCGGCTTCAAGTCTCGGTGGAGAATGCCGCGACTGTGCGCGTAGTCGATCGCGTCGCAAACGTCGAGGAACCTGCCTACGAGCTGGCGAAACTCGACGCCCCATTTCGACAGAGCCCGCGCGCGCTTCGGCGCTGTCGCTGTTTGCTCATGATGATTGTCGTGAAACCGCCGGATCGCCACCGCGAAGCTCTCACCGCGGATAAATCGCATCGCATAGTAGGGACGGCCGTCGGCGTTCCGGCCCAGGCTGTACACCGGAACAATCCCGGGGTGTTCCAGGTTGCCGGTGATTTCGGCTTCCTGCACGAACCGGGCTCGCTGCTCGACGCGCTCGGCGAAGCGCGGCTGGATCTCCTTGAGCGCCACCTCGCGCTGCAGCTCGCGATCGCGCGCAGCCAGACCTGGCCGATTCCGCCGCTGGCGTGGGGCCGGATCAGCTCGAAACGCTCACCCGTACAGAGCGGCAAGGGCTGGGCCGAGTCGGCTGTTGCCTCCCCGCCCTGCTCCAGCGGGATGGTCGGATCGCAGCCGAGGGTCTTGCTCAAGGTTATTCGCAGATTTTCGTCGTCGATCTCGGTGAGTGCGTTGACCGTCAGGGCATGGGCGTCCAATGACTCGAGGGTCTGCCTCACGTCATTGTGATGGGCGCTCAAATGAAGCGCGGCCAGTGTCTCGAGCCCGCGGAGCTTTTCGGCGTCGAGGCCCGGCACCTGCCCCAGCCATTCGGACAGAGGCGTTTGGGGACTCTGCGACCACGCCTTCAAAATCGGGGCGAGACGTTCTCGCGGAATGGCATCATTCAATACAGCCAGGATGGCGACGAGCACATCGCGATTCACTTCGTGCACCGAGTTCCCCTTCGCTCACGCCGCGTGGCTGAATGAATCGGCTCGAACTTCGTGCCCAGTACCTGTTCGGTTGTCTTCCGCAGTACATCATAACGAAGCGAGCGCCCTTCGAGTCAACGCAGCGAAGGCCGGCGGGCGGTCACACGTCAGGGATGATGGAACCCCCGGTTGGGCAGGTTACCAGCACCGAATGGCGGACGAGGGATGAAGGCCGCTGACCGCGATGAAACCGGCTTCAATCGAAATTAGCTGTACACAAACATCCGTTGCGTGAATCTCGTTTCCCGCCATCCTTGCACCTCGACGTGATTTTTCGGGGGCGACGGAACTTTGGCGTAATGGCGGTCGTAGGAACTCTTGTCAGAGTTCGGTGTTGAATACAGTAGGGACCGAGGCGCCACGAGGAGAACGGCCATGCGACCCATCCTGCAAGTTGTCCTGCGGTCGATGCGGATTTCGGCTCTAGTCCTCGCGGCCTTGGCCATGCCTGCCGGTGTCGCCCACGCCAAAGGAGGTCATGGCGGGGGCCACGGCGGCGGGCACGGCGGCGGCGGGCATCATGGCGGCGGCGGGCATCATGGCGGCGGCGGGGGTCACGCGGGCGGACACGCCGCCAGCATGGCCGTTCGTGGCGGGGGGGGTGCGCATTATTCTGCCCGTGCTGCTCACCCAGGCGGCGCCAGCCGCGCCATGACGCCGGGGGCGGCCGTGGCCGCACGTGGCACGGGGCGTTCCGCGTTCGCGGCCTCGAACCGCTCTGGCGCGGTCGCACGCAACAACTCGGGCCAGTCGCGCTCCCAGTCCAATAACGGCACGGCCATGAACCGGCGGCACAACCAGAACAACCAGACCAATACCAACGGTGCCGTCAACGGAAATAATGGTCTCAATCCCGGCGGCAACGGCGGCCTCGGCATGGCGAGCGGTTACAGCGGACTCGGCACGAACGGTGTCGTCGGACCTCGCCAGAGCCTGTTGGGTTCGACCAACGGCAACTTCGGTTCCGGCTACGGAAACGGCGGTTATGGAAACGGCGGCGGCGGCTACGGCTATGGCAACGGCGGATATGGCTCTGGCGGGTACGGCTACGGCTACGGCGGGTCCGGCTATGGCGGCCGTTATGTGTGGGTCTACCTGCCGGGAGTCGGCTGGGTGCGTGTTCCCCTGCGGGCCATACGCATGGGGATGTTCTGAAGGTAGTTGACCCACCACACGCTACCGCGCTTCATCGCCGACGTCTCCCAGGGTGGCTTCGGCCCACTCGAGCGCGTCGGCCTCGCGCGTTTCCTCGTGCGCCATCTGGCGGTACGCGAGCTCCAGGTCCTTGCCGATGATGTGCGGCCGCGCGAGAGACTCGATAAACTGACTGATACGCCTCCGGCCAACGACGGCGTGGAGGCCATTGTAAACCCGCTCGTCGACCGTGATGGTCAGCTTCTTGTACATGGGGCGATCCCCCGCAACACGTGTTGCTGCACGTATTGTAGCGAATGCTCTTCTGATGAGCACGCAACCGCGACGATTCACCCGAGACGACCCGTTCTTACATCACGACAAATCGAGCAGCAGGAACGGCGCAACGCGGGGCCCACGCCCGCCGGGTGAGATTGCCGTGCGCACCGGAAAGCCGTCCCCGACCCAGTGGACCCGGGGGGCTTGGTTGAATGGCGATGAGCTTTCTGAAGACTGTCTCTCTCCGAACTTGGCTCGCCTACCTCGCCGCCTGCGACCCGCGCGAGGGCCCAACCTACCAATTACGGCTGCGCGATCAGAATGGGCGACTTGCCGATTGAGTCGAATGAGGTTGTCGGTATACACTTTCCCTGAGAATCATCGTCACTTCACGGCAAGATCCCTCCCCAGGTGAGCTTCATCGGTCGAGATGCGATTTCGACACCTATTCCTCGTGCTCTTGGCTTTCGCGGAACCGAGTATGTCTCGGTGGGCCGTCGCCGACGATCGACCGAGGCGGGTTCTGATCATCGACTCGTTCGCGCGGCGTGGCGCCGATGGATGAGTATTTACTCGCTTTTCGAAGTACCCTCCTCGATCGATGGCCCAGGCCGCTGGACCTGTTCGAGGTGTCGCTCCAGTCGGCGCGTTCTCCCAGTCCCGAAGATGATGGGAGCCTGGTCAACATCGTCGCCGCACATCTCAGCCGCGATCCCGTGGACCTAGTTGTGGTCTTCAACGAGCCGGCCATGCAGTTTGCCGTCCGGCACCGCCAGCGGTTGTTTGCCGACGTTCCCTTGCTGATCGTAGGCGTGGAAGAGCGCCGGCTCCTTCCCAGTTTCCTGGGTCCAAGAACAACCGCGGTCATGCATCGGCACGATGTGACGAGCATCATCGACGACATCCTCCAGGTGCTGCCGGCCACTCGTGAAATCGTGGTCGTGATCGGCGTTTCCCCGCTCGAGCGATTCTGGAGCGCTGTGGGCCGTCGAGAGATCGCGCGTTTCGAAAACCGGGTGCAGTTCCGCTGGCTCGACGGTCTGTCCGTCGAAGCGATGACACGCGAGGTCGCATCGCTGCCTAAAGACTCCGTGGTCGTTTATGGTCTCTTGCTCCGAGACGCCGACGGGCTGTCGTTTGAAGGGCAGCGTGCTTTGATCCGCCTGAAGGCGGCATCGAGCGCTCCGGTATTCGGATGCTACGAGAGTCAGATGGGCATGGGGATCGTCGGCGGCAGGCTTCAACCCGACCGGTCGCTGGGCGTCGAGGCCGCGATTGTCGGCGCCCGGATTCTTGGGGGCGAGGAGCCGTCGAGCATTTCGCCCCCTCTGTTGGGGGCCGGGCCGCCGACCTTCGATTGGCGGGAGCTCGAGCGCTGGCACATTCCCGAGGGCCGACTGCCCCCGGGCAGTTCGATCCTTTTTCGTCCGCCCTCGTTCTGGCGGGTCTATCGACGGTATGTCCTCGGCGTCGCGGCGATCGTTGCTTTTCAGTCGGCGCTCCTCACCGTACTCCTCCTTCAGTGGCTGCGGCGCAATCGGGCCGAGCGGCAGTTCGCGCAGAGCGAGCGAAAGCTGCACACGATCACGGATTCTCTGCCGGTACTGATCGCCTATGTGGACCGCGACCAGCGTTATGTCCTCAACAACCGCGCGTACGAGGCGCGGTTCGGCGTCGATCCTGGGGGTTTGAGGGGCCGCACGATCCGCGAGGTCCTCGGCGACGATATGTATGAGGTGGTGCGCCCGTACGTCGACCGCGTCCTTGCCGGCGAGCCGGTCACCTTCGCCGCCGAGCAGACGCTGCCCCGCGGGCAGCGGCGCGCGGTCGAAGCAACCTACGTCCCCGACCAGGACGAACAGGGTGTTATTCGCGGATTCTTCGCTATGGTGGTCGACGTCACCGACCGCAAGCATGCCGAGCAAGAAGCGCGGCAGATCAGAGACGAGCTGGCCCACGCAGGGCGTATCGCCACGATGGGCGAAATGGCCGCGGCGCTGGCGCACGAGCTCAACCAGCCACTGGCCGCCATCCTGAGCAACGCCCAGGCCGCGGCCCGGTTTCTGAGCGCCCCGACCCCAGATCTGAAGGAGGTTCGCGCCATCCTCCACGACATCGCCGACGATGACTCCCGCGCCGGCGAGGTCATCCGTCGGATCCGGTCGCTCGTGAAAAAAGATCGCACGGACCGGCGGCCGCTCAAGATCAACACGATTCTCAAGGACGTGATCGGCTTGCTCCACAGCGACGCCGTGATCCGCGGCATCGTTGTTTTGCACGAGCTCGAGGCCGATTTGCCGAAGATCGAGGGCGACCGCATCCAGTTACAACAGGTCGTCCTCAACCTCCTCCTGAACGCTTTCGATGCAATGCACGACCGGCCCTCGCGCGATCGGGTCGTCATCGTACGCAGCCGACAGGTCGACTCGGAGGTTCTGGTCACGGTGAGCGACTGCGGTCCCGGCATTCCACCGCAAGACATGGACAAGCTTTTCGAGCCGTTCCGGAGCACCAAACCCGGCGGCCTGGGAATGGGGCTGTCCATCAGCCGCTCCATCGTCGCCAGCCACGGCGGACGCATGTGGGCCGAGAACAATGCGACTCGCGGTGCAACCTTCGGTTTTACGCTCCCTGTTCATGTCGATGCAGCGTTATCGGTGTCGCCAACATGAACCAGCGCGCACAGACCGTGTTCGTAGTGGACGACGACGACTCGGTCCGCAACAGCCTGGTGCGCCTCCTGAAGTCGATGGGGTATCCGGCCAGGCCCTACGCCTCGGCCAGCGAATTCCTGGAAGCGTGGCGCCGCGACCCGGCGCCGGGCTGCTTGGTGCTCGATGTCCAGTTGCCAGGGTTGAACGGGATCGAACTGCAGGAACAGCTCCGCGGCTCGGGTTTCCTGATTCCCATCATCTTCATCACCGGCCACGGCGACATTCCGATGAGCGTTCGCGCCATGAGGGCAGGCGCCGTGGATTTCCTCGCGAAGCCTTTCCAGGACGAGGACCTGCTTCGGGCCGTGCAGGAGGCCATCGCTCAGGATCAAGAGCAGCAGACCGAACATCTTGAGCGTGAGTCGGTCGCCGCGCGGTTTGCGACGCTGACGCCGCGCGAGCGCGAAGTGATGGCGCTGGTCGTACGTGGCCTGCCCAACAAGCAGATCGCCAATAAGCTCGGGATAGCCGAGAAGACGATCAAAGTGCACCGCGGCCGCGTGATGGAGAAAATGAAGCTCCAGTCAGTCGCCAACCTCGTCCG
Organism: uncultured Isosphaeraceae bacterium; assembly: GCA_963830625.1. Classification (GTDB taxonomy): domain Bacteria; phylum Planctomycetota; class Planctomycetia; order Isosphaerales; family Isosphaeraceae; genus CAWHMZ01. Next base: position 30,108 of record CAWHMZ010000032.1, read on the forward strand.
TGCCTCCCAGAAACTCGGGATCGTGCCCGAGTCGCCGATAGAGCCGTAATGACGATCTCTCAGGTCTGAACCGTTCGCTCCGCTGGGCTCAATGTATGAGACCAAGGTCCCATGCGCGGCAAGAACCTCGCGACGTACTTTTGGTACGTAGAACATTCCGTATGGAAGCACCTTAACAGGCCCGATCTGCGACGATGCCCGATGTCATCCCTTTGATCGCGATTGTCGACGACGACCCATCGGTACGCCGTGCTCTAGAGCGCCTGATGCGCTCGTTTGGACTGCGGGCCGAAACGTTTAGCTCGGGCGAGGATCTCTTGAGCGCGCTTTCATCATCTCAGAGGTTCGATTGCGCGGTGATGGACGTGCAGATGCCCGGAATGAACGGCCTGGAGATCCAACGACGACTCGTCCTCGAAGGGATCGCTCTGCCGCTTGTCTTCATCACGGCGCACGAGGAACGGGGTATCGCCGAGCGTGCCATGTCCGCGGGTGCGGTCGGGTTCCTCAACAAGCCCTTCACGGAACACTCTCTGATCGAGCTGATCCGCCGCGCACTCGCGCCCGCCGACGGTCGCGGGCATGACACTATTCGCTGAGCCTGGACGCGACCAGCTCGGGCACCGCCGCCAAAGCCGGCGCACGGCTGCAACCTTGCGAAGCGTGAAGCGCGAATCTGCAGCTCGAAATCTGCGTCTTGGCCCGACCGATCGAGAATCCAGACCACGACGATCAGTGAACGGATGAAGTTGGACCAAGGTCCAATATCAGACCGACGCGGGATTGAGTTCACTAGGTCGGAATCGACGGGATGGTTTTTCGATCAAACTCACCCAAGCAAGAGCCAGGAGTTGCCGCGATGATTCGGCGTATCGAGCTTTTCGCGATCGGACTGGTGTCGATTGGCTTTCTCGCTCCGCCCAGCTTCGGGCAGATCCCGGAACAGCCGGTCGCTGGCACCGTATCTGCTGCGCCCACACAGACGGGAGCACCTCTCCAGGTTCAGCCGGCCGAACCGGCCGCTCCCGAGATGACGGTCGATGAGAAGTCCATCCGAAATACGGTCGCCGCCTATGTCGCGGCGTACAACCAGAAGGACACGGCCAAGCTCGTCGAGTTCTTCACTCCCGACGGCACGCTCATCGATTCCGACAACGTCGCCACGCGTGGTCGCGAGGCCATCACCCAGGAGTTCTCGGAGGCCTTCACCCAGCCATCAACCTTTACGCTCGAGGGCAAGTTGCAGCGCGTCCGCTTGATCACGCCCGACGTGGCGCAGGTCGAGGGTGTGTCTCGACTGGTCTCGCCCAAGGAAGCCACGATCGCAAACCACTTCGTCGCCTTGCTCACGCGGCAGGGTGACGCCTGGAAGCTCGTCGAGATGCGCGACTACTCCGCGCCGGACGCCAGCGTCACTCCGTATGAGCGGCTCAAGGAGCTCGAATGGATGGTCGGCAACTGGGTCGATCAGTCCGAGGATTCCGACGTCAGCTCAACAGTCCAGTGGGGAGAAGGCAAGAGTTATCTCGTTCGTAATTATCGCGTGAACATCAAAGACGGTCCGGTCACCAGCGGCCTCATGATCATCGCCTGGGACCCACAGATCGAGCAGATCAAATCGTGGATCTTCAACGCCGACGGCAGTCGCGGAGAAGGTTCCTGGACTCGCGGCGCCGACAACCAGTGGGTTGTCAAAGCCCAGGGCAGCACGGCAGACGGCCAGCCGAGCTCGGCGACCCAGATCATCAGCATGGTCAACAAAGACGCCGTGAAGACCAGCTCCGTCGACCGCATCGTCGGTGGTGAGATCGCGCGCGATATCGACGAGATCATCATGGTTCGCAAACCGCCTGCGCCCACCACGGCGCCTGCGCCGGCCGCGCGCCGACGGCTGCGGCAACCACATCGGCACGTTGATCCACTTCAGGTAATTCTGATTCGAGGCTTCCTCGGATGTTCAAAAAGCTATTTCTCGCTCTCTCTTTGCTGTTGGTGTTCGGTGTATTCGCCGAGTCCACGATGGCCCAGCGCGGTCGTGGAGGTGGTCGGCGTGGCGGCGGCGGAGGGCGCCCAGGCGGAATGTCACGACCCGCGGGCCGGCCCGGCGGCGGAGGCATGGCCCGGCCTCAAATGCGACCTCAGTCACGGCCCGCGGGCATGACTCGCCCTGCGGCGCGGCCCGGCGGCGGCGGCATGGCCCGACCGCAAGCACGCCCCGGCGGTATGACTCGACCCGCAGGCATGACACGTCCCGGCGGCAATCGGCCCGGAGGCTTTGGCGGCAACCGACCCACCACTCTTCCCGGCGGCATCGGCGGCAACCGACCTGGAATCGGCAGCGGCAATTCGCCCTGGGGCCAGGGGAATCGCCCCGGTTTCGGCGGCAACCGACCCGGCGGCATTGGTGGTGGTAACCGACCCACCACTCTTCCGGGCGGCATCGGCGGCAACCGTCCTGGAGGCATTGGCGGTAACCGACCCACGACGCTTCCAGGCAGCATCGGCGGCAATCGACCCGGACTCGGTGGTAACCGACCCGGACTCGGCGGCGGCAATCCGCCCTGGGGCCAGGGCAATCGGCCCGGATTCGGCGGCGGCAACCGCCCAGGGCTCGGCGGTGGAAATCGTCCGGGAATCGGCGGCAATCGACCTGGCATCGGCGGCGGCAATCCGCCCTGGGGCCAGGGGAATCGCCCCGGTTTCGGCGGCGGGAATCGCCCAGGGCTCGGCGGTGGAAATCGTCCGGGAATCGGTGGAGGCAACAGGCCATCCTTTCCCGGCGGCTACCGTCCGGGCGGCCAGAACCGACCCGGCCTCGGCAACCGCCCCGGCCTCGCAGGCAATCGACCTGGGCTGGCGAATCGCCCCGGTTTTGGGAATAACCGCCCTGGCGGCGGAATCGGGGGCGGGCGAGACGGTTTCGGCAACATTGGCAGCGGCAACAACATCGGTATTGGAAGAGTCGGCGGCGGCAACAACATTGGTGTCGGCAGCATCGGCGGCCGCAGCAATTTTGTAAATGTAAATAACAACAACTGGGGAGGTGGAGGCGGCTGGTTCGGCAGTGGCGGCGGCTACGGCGGCTGGGGTGGCGGCTACGGCGGCTACGGTGGCTGGGGTGGCCGTGGCTGGGGCGGTGGCTATTACGGGCCTGCCGCTTATGGTGGCGGCTACTACGGCAACTGGTACAACGGCTGCTGGAACTACAATCGGTGGGGTGGCTTCTGGGGTGGCTTTGGTGCCGGCGCCCTCACAAGCTGGGGACTGAGCGCCCTGTACAACCCCCTCTACGCCTACAACTACGGCATGTCCAGCTACTTCCCCACGTGGGGTGCCTACGGCTACTCCTCATGGGGCCTGGGCAGCGTCGCCAGTCCCTGGCTCTACAGCGACTACTCAAATCCCTACATCACGCCGCAGACCCAGACGATCATTGTCCAGCAGCCGGTAGCAGTCCCGGCCGGTACAGAGGCACCGGCGACTCCCGCCACAGCCGTCGCCTTTGACTACAGCAGACCGATCGGCGTGACGGATAACCCTCCCGATCCCGGCGCCGTCGATACGGCGCAAGAGGCTCTCGCCGGGGCGCGCGAGAGTTTCAAGGCAAACGACTACTCTCGTGCGCTGGCGCTCACCGATCAAGCTCTGGTTCAAACGCCTAACGATCCGATCCTGCACGAGTTCCGAGCGCTCGTTCTGTTCGCGCTCAAACGCTACGAACAGGCGGCGGCCGCGGCATACGCCGTTCTCACGGCCGGACCAGGATGGAACTGGGCCACGATGGTGGGGCTCTACCCCGATGCCGAGACCTATATCAGCCAGCTCCGGCAGCTCGAGACCAGCGCGGGGCAGAACCCGAACGCGGCGGCCGGCCACTTCCTGCTCGCGTACCACTACATGATCCAGGGACACAAAGACGCGGCCGCGGGCCAGTTCCAGAGTGTCGTCAAACTCGAGCCCAAGGATCGGCTTTCCGCACGATTCGCCGCGGCCCTCGGCGCCGCGGCGCCCGAACCACCTAAGCTGCCCACCCAGCTTACACAGTCCCGCGATAGCGCCGAGGCGAAACCGGTGGACCTCGCCCAGGCCGGAGGCGGCGAGAATTCACAAGCCAGGACGGCAGGCGAGTCTGGCGCAAGCGAGGACCTGCCCCTGCCGCCAGCTCCGCCGCAAAACCTTCAGGGGCATTGGTCAGCCAAGCCCAACGACAAGACCACCATCGCCCTGTCCCTCAACCCCGATGGTACGTTCGCCTGGACGGTGACCCAGGACGGCAAGAGCCAGACGCTCGAGGGCTGGGCCGGTTATCAGGACCAGGTCCTGACTCTGGCCCAGGAACAGGGATCCCCCTTGGTGGGGAAGGTCGCGGTCGATCCCGCTGGGAATCGATTTGCGTTCAAACCCCCGGGAACACCCGAATCGGTCACGGGGCTGTCGTTCGAAAAGGCGGCTGCCACTGCGGCACCCGCGAGCGGCACATAAGATCCGTCGAGATGCGGTCGGACTTCCGCATCAGGCCGAGTAATCAGAGCGGATGCGTTTTTAGAACCTCTCGTTGGAGATCCAAACATGAATCTACGAAAGCAGCACGGAACAGGGTTTGCTATCGCGGCCCTGTTCCTGGCCACGTGCAGCCTGGTCCGCGCCCAGGAACCGAAGCCGTTCAGTCCTGCCCTCGAGCAACTGCGCGAACCGTGTCAGAGCGGCTGCAAACCGTGGCCGACCAACTCGGACTCACACCTGAGCAGCGCACGAAGATCCGCGAGGCCCACACCGCCTTCGCCGACAAATTCGAGGCCCTGAGGAAAGAGCGCCGGGAGCTGCTCCAATCGGAGCTTGCAGCCGCCGGTGATGTGCTGACGCCCGAGCAGCGCGACGCGGTGAAGGGGTTCGTCGAGGACGTGAAAGAAGAGACGGCCGGCACAGCCGCCAAGCGAGAATGGCCGGAAGTGGGTCAGCTCCGTGACACGCTGCTGGAGCGACTTCAAGCAGCAGCCGAGAAGATCACCTTGACGCCGGAACAGCGGGAAAAGCTCCGCACGATCCACGCCCCATTTGCTGAGAAATACCGGGCAAATCGGGCCGAGCGCCGTGAGCTGATCGAGTCGGAGCTCAAGGCCGTCGCAGACCAACTGAGGCCCGAACAGCGTGAGAAGGCGAGGCAGTACATCGAAGGGCGCATGGTGCACGCGCCTGTCGTGCAGTCGCTGCACGAGCGGCTGCGGGCGGCGGCCGACAAACTTGGTCTCAGCGACGAGCAGCGCACCAAGCTCCGCGAGATCCACGCCCCCTTCCGCGAGAAATACCACGCCCTGGCGGAGGAGCGCCGCGCGCTGTTGAGCGCCGAACTCAAGGCGATCAGCGACCAGCTCACCTCCGAGCAGCGCGAGAAGGTGCAAAACTTCTGCGAAGATCACGCTGTGGTCGTCGGCATCGAGATCGACCCGAACGACCCGGAGGCGATCGCGCAGCTTCGTGAGACGATCTCGGAGCGCCTGCGAGCGGTCGCCGACAAGCTCGGCCTGACCGAGGAGCAGCGCGATCAAGATCCGCGAGGCGCACGCGGCCTTCGTGGAAAAGTACGAGGACCAGAGAACCAAGCGGCGGGATCTCCGCCGTGAGGAACTCAAGGCCTTGGGCGCCGCACTGACACCCGAGCAGCTCGAGAAGGTGAAGGCCTTCATCGAGGATCGCGTCGAGTCTCAGAAGACCAATTGAATGGCGTCGGCAAGGCCGCCAACGTCGAGGAGTTCCTGATCACGTCCGCAAGCAAGAACGCGAGGGGAACGTGATCTACCTGGCCATCGTATTGCGGTGGGGACCGACAGCGAGAGCTCGCACGCGCTGTCAGGAGCGCGTGCGAGCCGCTGTCGGGATTGCAAACAGTTTACTATTGCACAATCTTCGATTCTTTGGAGCTTTCGATATGAACCTTGTTGAGCAGATCAAGCACGAATTGTCGAGCGGAGTGATCGGGCAACTGAGCTCGGTCCTCGGGACCAGTGAGGGCGCGATCGGAACCGCGGTCAGCGCCGCCGTGCCGGCCCTTCTCTCGCGCTTGCGGGCATCGCCTCCAGTGGCTCGGGAGCCCAGAAGCTCGTGTCCGCCCTGGGCCATCTGGGCTCGGGGTCGCTGGACAACCTGTCCCACCAGCTATCCAAAGACCCCGCCGCCGTCCATGAGCAGGGGGCCGACCTCTTAAGCTCACTCCTCGGGGGCGGCACCCTCTCCGGTATCGTCAACGCCGTTTCGCGATTTGCGAGCATCGCGCCCGGGGCAGCGCAGAAACTGCTCGGCTACCTGACGCCGCTTCTCTTGGGAACGATCGCGTCGCGGTTCACCGGCAAGCCATTAAACGCTCAAGCTCTCACCGACATGTTCGCGGCTGAGAAGACCAACATCGCCCATGCTTTGCCCTACGGCTTCTCGCTGGCCGACATTCCGGGGTTGGCCGCCGCCGGATCAACGGCGGTTCGGTCGGCCGCGCACGGAGTTGAGGCGGCCAGTTCCTCATTACCGCGATGGCTGCTGCCTGTGGCGGGGCTCGCCGCTTTGGGCCTGCTCGCGTGGTGGTTCATGTCCCCAACGCCCGCTCCAGCTCCCGACGTACAGGATCGCGGTGTCATTCGGGCCCAGTCTCCCGATACCCACCGCGACCTTGTTCCTCAAGGCGTCAAGCGCGTCGTTCCCGACGTGAGCAAATTCAGTACTGAGCTGACGGAAACCTTCAGCAAGCTGACCGAGGCACTTGCCAGCGTGAAGGACGCGGCCTCGGCCGAAAATGCTCTCCCGAAGCTTCAGGACCTTGAGGGCAAACTCGATGTCGCCAAGACGACCATGAAAGACCTGTCGGACACGGGCCAGACCACCGTCAAGAAGCTGGTCACCTCGGCCGAGGCCGAGCTGAAAAAGCTCGTCGTCAAAGTGCTGGCGATCCCAGGCGTGGGCGAGAAGTTCAAGACGATTGTCGACTCCATCATGTCCAAGTTAGCCGGCCTAGCTGGTTGACCTGGCCCGAGCTGCCGGGCTGGCGCGGCCCTGAAAGCGAGGGGCCGGTCCGCCCGGGCTTGCTGCGCACAGGACCTCCCTGATCGAAGCCCCCCGCGAGCGGCACGATGCGGTGCTCAATGGCCTTCGCCCGATCCTCTGCGATGACGCGATCATCGGGATCGGAGTCAATGTGCCTCGGCCGGAAAGGGAAAGGCGAGGATTCCCCTCGGGCCGAGCCGGCTTGACGATGATGCCCACAACCACCGAAATGTGTCTTTTCCAGGTTTTTAAATTCCAGCGCGGAGAGAAGTCATGCGGTCAACGCGAATTCGACACATCCTTGGTGCACTCTGTGCGCTCTTGCTCGGCGCCGCCGCGGCCCACGGTGCCGACAAGCCCAACATCGTCTTCATCATGGCCGACGACCTCGGCAATGCCGACCTTGGCTACCGCGGCGGCGAGATCAGGACGCCGAACATCGACAAGCTTGCCACCACCGGCGTGCGCTGCGAGTCGTTCTATGGCATGCCGGTGTGCACGCCGTCGCGCGCCGCGCTCATGACGGGCCGCTACCCGATCCGCCACGGCCTCCAGACGCTGGTGATCTTTCCCGAGCCACGGCTACGGGCTGCCGACCGACGAGCGCACGCTCCCCCAGGCCCTGAAAGACGCCGGCTACCAGACCTACATGGTCGGCAAGTGGCATCTCGGCCACGCCGACCGGAAGTACTGGCCGCAGAACCGCGGCTTCGACCACTTCTACGGCAACCTCGTCGGCGAGGTCGATTACTTCACCAAGGAGCGCGGCGGCCTGATCGACTGGCAGCGCAACGGCGAGTTCCTCAAGGAAGAGGAGTACTTCACGACCTTGATCGGCAACGAAGCGGTCAAGCTGATCGAAGCCCAGGACGCCGGCGAAGCCGTTCTTCCTCTACTTCGCCTCGCTGGCCCCCCACGCGCCTTATCAAGTGCCCAAGGATTACAGCGACCAATATGCCGTCCATCGAGGATGAGAAGCGGCGGGCCTACGCCGGCATGATCACGGCGCTGGACGATCAGGTCGGCCGGGTGGTCGCCGCACTCGAGAAGAAGGGGCTGCGCGAGAACACGATCATCGTTTTCGCGAGCGACAACGGCGGCGCGACCAGCGCGCTCTTCGCCACGGGCGCCCGCTCCGAGGAGGATCGCAAGGAAAGCGGCGGCGTGGGGCTGGGCGAGAAGCCGCCGGCGTCCAACGGCCGATTCCGCGCGGGCAAGGGCTCGCTCTACGAGGGCGGCGTCCGCGTTCCGGCGTTCGTCAACTGGCCGGGCCAAGCTCAAGCCTGCCGTCGTGAACGAGCCGCTGCACATGGTCGATATCATGCCCACGCTGCTGGCACTCGCCGGCGGCAAGGGATCTCGCGGATCATCCGTTCGACGGCAAGGACATCTGGCCCACGCTGTCCGAGGGAAAGCCCTCCCCGCACGAGGAGATCTTGATCAACGTCGAGGCGATCCGGGGCGCGATTCGCAAGGGCGACTGGAAGCTCGTGAGACTGGCCACGTTCCCGGGCAAGACCGAGCTCTACAACCTCGCCGTTGACCCGGAAGAGAAGACCAACGTCGCCGATCAGCATCCCGAGATCGTCAGCGAGCTGAATGCCCGACTGGTCGCCTACGCCCGCGAGATGAAGCCGAGCGAGTGGATCAAGGCTCAGCCGGCCTTCCTCGGTGCGCAGAGTCGCACGCTCTTCGACCCCGACTTCGACCTTGAAGACGGCGGCCTGCCCGCACGAGAAGCCTCGTTTGCCCAACCAGTGATTACATCGACCCTGACAGTTCAACCCGTCGGCAGCGTTGAGCCCGCATCGAAGAACTTCTGATCAATCGGCGCAACGGGAGGTCGACTGAGACCGCCAGCCCGCCACCGGTCGGCCGCCTCGGCGCAGGCCCAGGGCAACGACCCGCCGGCCGCTGCGCGGCCGAATGACGCCGCGGCGGCGCTCGCTCGGCTCAAGGAAGGCAACCTCCGCTTTGTTTCGGGACGACTGCGCCACGCGCCACGAGGCGGCGTCCTGGCGCAAGCACCTGACGGCGTCTCAGCAGCCCTTCGCGACGATTCTGGCCTGCAGCGACTCGCGCGTGCCCCCCGAGCTCGTCTTCGACCAGGGGTTTGGCGACTTGTTCGTGATCCGCGTGGCCGGCAACATCATCGCCACGGACGTGCTCGGCAGCCTTCAGTATGCGACCCTTCATTTGCACACGCCTCTGGTCGTCGTGATGGGCCACGAGTCGTGCGGCGCCGTCACGGCGGCCGTCGATGCGCTCGAGGGCCGGGGCACGGAGCCTCGGTTCATCGCCGCCCTCGTGGCCGCGATCGAGCCGGGGCTCAAGGGACCTTCCCGCCTCGCTCAAGGGCGCCGACCGCGTACACGCGGCCGTCCTAGGCCAACGTGCGCTGGTCGATGCGCCAGCTCGCGGCCATTCGCCGAGGTCAACTGGCCCTGAAGCGGAAAACGACGGTGCTGGTCGGGGCGGTTTACGACATCGCCACCGGGAACGGTCCGCTTCCTCGATGAAGAGTCCGCCTGAAGTAACCGGAGGATGCAGCTCCGAGTCAATGAGCCGACGACGGGTCACGGCGCACTCTTCATCGCCACGCTTGCGGCATCGCCAGACGATATTCTCGACATTCCTTTGCTGGCCCCTGGTGTGCGCACGAACCAAGTCTTTATCATGACAACCGTCAGAGATAAGATCATCATGGTGGTTTCTTCGGTTCCGAGCACAGGAGTCTGAAGTCATGGGATCGCGCCGCATGATCTACTGCGTCTCGTCTGCGATGATCGCCGTTCTCGGACCGCTTGCCGCGGCTGGTGCGGCCGCGGGAACCGACGAGCTGCCCCGCTATCGGCTCAAAGTGGGGCAGGAGCTGAAGTATCACAGCGACAGCGACTTCAAGTACGACAACGGCTCGCTCGCGTTTAAAGCCGACTGGACCGTTTGGGTGGTTCGCGCCAACGACGACGGGAGCTGGCGGCTGATCGGCCGCTCCAGCAGCCGGACCGCTCAAGCGTTCAGCGGACAGAAAGGGAACGAGGGCCCCCCGGAAGTCACGATGGCTCATTTCGATCTGTTCCCCGACGGACGCATCGTCCCCAACAAATCATTCGGCTACCGGTTCGACCCGTCGCCCCTGTTTCCCCGGCTGCCCAGTGACGCCGCGCAAGCAAAGGGCGGCTGGCAAGGGATCAATGTCCGCGATGACAAGCGCACCGACTTCAAGCCGTCGAATGCTGGCGGTTCGACAGGCGATGAATGGATCTTTGAAGGCGTCGATCATGGCGCCTGGGACAAGATTTACCTCATGACCGCGCGCTCGCGATATGTTTTCGATGGCAAGAAAGGCATCATCAAACGCGTCGAGAGCGAGAACACGCAAGACTACGGTTTCCACGGGAAGGGTTCGGGCACGGTAACGCTCAGCGCGCTGGAAGAGCAGAGTGCCAACCAGGTCAAGAAGCTGGACCAGGAGGCGACTCGCTATTTCGAGGCGAATCAAAAATACGAAGACCTTCTTGCCGAGGCGAGCAAGGATGCCAAGCGCATCAAGGACCTGCTCTCGCGGGCCGAGACAACGCTGAAAGACGCCAGGGCTGCGCTGGCGCTGCCGATCCTTCACGAGCAGATCGACGCGCAATTGAAGAATCACAGCCAGATGGTGTCGTACTACACCGAGGAAGCCAACAACCGCGCCGCGGTCGTTGGCCACCCCGCCGCCGATTGGGAGACCAAAGATCTGGCGGGCAAAACTCACTCGCTCAAGGGCTACCGGGGCAAGGTCGTGATCCTCGACTTCTGGTACCGCGGCTGCGGCTGGTGCATCCGGGCGATGCCCCAGGTCAAGCAGCTCGCCGAAGACTTCAAGGACCAGCCGGTCGCGGTCCTCGGAATGAATACCGACCGAGAAGAAAAGGATGCGAAGTTCGTCGTCGACGAGATGGCGCTCCATTATCCGGTGCTCAAGGCCGAGGGGCTGCCCGAGAAATACCACGTGCGCGGTTTCCCCACGCTGATCATCATCGACCAGGACGGCAAGGTTGCCGACGTGCACGTTGGCTACTCGGCCACGCTACGCGACGACGTCGCGAAGTCCATCAAGGGAATGTTGGCGCGGCCGTGAGGCCGTAGTCCGCGGCGTGATCTGCGCCCCAGGCATGTCGGGCGCAGAACACCCGCCTACTTCGCCGCTTGCGACCCATTGTCAAGCAGGTCATGCATGCGGGGTGTCGAGGATCCCTTGAAGCCGTTCGGCGAGTACCGTCGGCAGCTTGGCGACCCAGCTCCGGTCGATCAAACCCACGCCGATCAGATCGCGAATGTGCGTTCGATCCTTGTCGCGATTTGACATCAACTTCATCTGGACCAGCCCTTCCAACGTGATGACGTGGTAGCCGGCGGGGTCGTCAACGGCGGTCAGGGACGGAGACGGCAGCGCAGTGCTCGGCGCGAACCTGGAAGCGCGATGCCTGAAATTGATCCAAGGGATCATTCAACCACGAAATAAACGAAATGCACGAAAAATCAAAAACCGTAATTGCTCGCGTTGATATCCATGCCCGGCTTCAGTCCCTGTTCCCCTTTCGTGTCATTTCGTCGATTTCGTGGTTGGTCCAGCGGACCGATCGTTTGAATAGGTCTTTTATTCTTCCGTGTGGGTCCGTGCGTTCCGTGGTTGCGCCCGAGTTTGAACGCTGTCCGCGCTCCCATTTCCCTCGACTCCACGATACACTGATCTCGCTCGCGGGACGGCCATGGTTCTCTCGCAGGATGCCGGCATGACGGATCAACCGCAACGCAAATCGGGCTGGTGGCGCCGCTACCTGCGCCTCAGCACGCGCGGGCTGATCGTGCTGGTGCTCCTTGTTGGCGGCGGATTGGGCTGGTATATCCGAAGCGCTCGCGATCAGTTCGCCGCAGTCAAGGCGATCGAGGCGGCAGGAGGCAACGTCTCATACGGATGGGAGTGGAAGGACGGACGTTCCATTCCAGACGGTGCGCCATGGTGGCCCAAGTGGCTTTCGAAACGCATCGGCGTCGAATACCTCAGCTCGGTCACTCGCGTCGACATTTTCTTCAGTTGCACCGACAACGAACTGGTTCATGTCGGCCGTCTCAGCCAGGTTGATACCGTTTCGCTTCCCGGCACCCGGGTCAGCGACGCGGGCCTCGCGCATCTGGAAGGGCTCTGGCGACTGCGCACGCTCAATCTCTGGGGAAACAAAGTAACGGATGCAGGCTTGGTGCATCTGCGTGGGCTGAGCCGGCTTCGTTGGCTCTGTCTCGACCAGACTGCGGTCACCGATCGGGGCCTCGAGCAACTGGTGCGGCTGCCGCACCTCGAGACGCTTTCTGTTGAAAAGACGCGGGTCACCGACGCCGGAGTGGGTGAGCTGCAACGAGCCCTGCCCAGGCTGAGGATCATCCGGTGAAGCTCAAGAAGAACCGACCCGGCCGCCGCGCCTGATCAGACGGCTCCGTCCGGTCCGTCCGATCGGTCCGATCGGTCGCGGCGGCCAGTATGCGCGGCCCGCATGAGGATGCGAGAATGCCCCTGACGCGACGCTCCCCGCGCGCCCGGTCTTTGGTACCGTGCTCCGACAGGTCGTGCCGGGGACGACGCACTGGCTCGGAGCATCCCCATGGCCACCGCCGCCGACCGCCATCTTCTCTTCGGACTGCTCGCGCTGCAAAACGGGATCATCAACCAGGGCCAGCTCCTGGCCGCTTTCCAGGCCTGGAGCCTCGACAAGGCGCGCAGCCTCGGTGATCACCTCGAAGCCCGCGGAGACCTGACCGGGGCCAAACGGGGAGTGCTCGATGCGCTGGCCGCCGTCCATTTGGAAGCGCACGATGGCAATCTGGAGGAGAGCCTGGCCGCCGTGCCGTCGAGCCGGTCGACTCGCGCCAGCCTGACCGCGCTCGGCGAGCCCGACATCGAGGCCACGCTCGCCCGAGTCACCCGGAGCAAGAACGGCCATGACACAGAGCCCGGCGATGGTGGCTCCGAGGGCACCGCCACCTACTCCGTCGGCACGGCAACCAGCGACGGCCAGCGGTTCCGAATTCTGCGGCCCCATGCCAAGGGCGGTCTGGGCGCCGTGTTCGTGGCGCTGGATAACGAGTTGCACCGCGAGGTGGCGCTGAAGCAGATACTCGAGAAGCACGCCGACGACGCCGTCAGCCGCCAGCGGTTCATCGCCGAGGCCGAGATCACCGGCGGGCTGGAGCACCCCGGCGTCGTCCCCGTGTACGGCCTGGGCACCGATGCCAACGGCCGGCCCTACTACGCCATGCGGCTGATCAAGGGCGATTCGCTCAAGGAGGCCATTGACCGGTTTCACAAAGACGAGTCGCTGCAAAAAGATCTCGGCCGCCGGTCGCTCGAGCTGCGCAGGCTCCTGCGCCGGTTCACCGACGTTTGCAACGCCGTCGACTACGCGCATTCCCGCGGGGTGATCCATCGCGACTTGAAGCCGGCGAACATCATCGTGGGCAAACACGGCGAGACGCTGGTCGTGGACTGGGGGCTCGCCAAAGCGGTGGGCCGGTCCGATCCAGCGACCGGCGAGCAAACCATCGCCCCCGCTTCGAGCGGGTCGTCGGAGACGTTGCCCGGCAGCGCGCTCGGCACACCGGCCTACATGAGCCCCGAACAGGCGGAGGGCCAGCTCGACCGGCTGGGCCCGCGGTCGGATGTCTATAGCCTGGCGCGACGCTCTACTGCCTGCTGACTGGCAAGGCGCCGTTCGAGGGCGAGGCGGCCGACGTCATCCGCGCCGTACAGCGAGGCGAGTTCCGGCCGCCGCGCCAGCTCGACGGGAGCATCGACCCGGCGCTCGAGGCAGTCTGCAAGAAGGCAATGGCCCACCAGCCGGCCGATCGCTACGCGACACCCCGGACGCTGGCCGATGAGGTCGAGAAATGGATGGCCGACGAGCCGGTCTCGGCCTGGCACGAGCCGTTCTCGCTCGTGGCGCGGCGCTGGGCGAGGAGGCACCGCACGGCGGTGACGGCCTCGGCGGCGGCGGTGCTGGTGGCGCTGGCGGGCACGGGGGCGGTCCTGGGAGTCCAGACTCAGGCGAAGCACTCGCTGGCCGTGACCAACAGCAAGCTCACACAGGCCAACGACGAGCTCCGCGAGGCCAACGCCCGCGAGGGCGCGGCCCGTGAACGGGCCCAGGCGCGGTTCGACCTGGCGAAGAAAGCGATCGAGGCCTATTACACCGGGGCCAGCGAGGACGTGCTCCTCAAGCAGCCCGAGCTCGAGGGCCTGCGCAACCGGCTGCTGCGGACGGCGCTCGATTTCTATCGCGAGCTCGGGGCCGACCTCGACGCCGAGGGCGAGGCCGGGCTTGACCCGAAGGTGCGCGGCGAGCTCGCGCGGGCGGGCTTTCGCGTCGCCTTGATCACCGAGCAGATCGGCAAGCTGCCCGACGCCCTGGAGGCCTTCCGACAGACGCTGCGACTTCGCCGCGAGATGGCCCGGCTCGATCCCGGCGATGTGGAGTCGCGCCTCGAGGTGGCCAAGTGCCTCAGCCGTATCGGCCGGCTGCTGGTCCAGACGGGCCGGCCCGACGACGCCATGCGGCGCTACCGCGAGTCGCAGTTGATCCTCGAGCGCCTCCGTTCCGAGCGGCCCGGCGACCTGCTCGCCCGCGACGGCCTGGCCTGGAACCTCAGCAACACCGGATTGCTCGAAATGCGCACCGGCCACCACGACGACGCCCGGCGCTCGCTCCAGCAGGCCCTCGAGATCAACCGGGGGCTGGCGGTGGGCCGTCCCGATGACCTCGAGTGCCAGCTAAATCTGGCCAACGCCCTCCACAACCTCGGCTTGCTCGCCGCGACCGCCGGCCACGGCGAGGAGGCCTTGGGCTTGTACCGCCAGGCCTTCGACTTCGAGAAAAAACAGGCGGACGCCCACCCTGAGCTTTCCCGATTGCAAGACAGTCTCGCCTCGATCGACAACGATATGGCCAACGTCGTCCGGTACCGGCCCGATGGAAAGCCCGAGGCCCTGCGTCTGTACCGCGAGTCGCTGGCCATTCGTGAAAACCTGGTCCGGGGTCACCCCACCGTCTCCCAGCACCAGGAGAGACTGGCGATGAGCCACTACAACCTCGGCCTGTTTCTGGCCAACGAGGGGCGTTGGGGCGATGCAACCGACAGCTTCCGGCGGGCTCGAACGCTCGAGGAGGCGCTGGCTCGGGCCAACCCGTTAGTAGCCGATTACCGCCGAAGCCTGGCCAAGACCCAGGCGAGCCTCGCCTACGTGAGCCAGCGGCTTCGCCGAACGCGCGAGGCAGAGGAGGCCTACCGCGCGGCGCTCGACGAATGGGAGCGGCTGGCGCGGGCCGAACCGTCCAACCCGACGTGCCGTCAAGAGCTGGCCCGCTGCCTCGGAGACTTCACCACCCTGCTCGAGTCGGTTGGGAGGTCCGACGAGGCGGTGGCAGCACACCGGCGGGCCCTGGAATTGCAGCGCCGGCTGGTGCAGGACCTTCCCAAGGCCGCTCCGTACCGGAACCAGCTCGCGACCAGCCAGTTCCGCCTCGCCGAGCTCCTGGCCGCGACCGGACGAGCAGACGAGGCGCGGCAGGTGCAGCATGAGGCGCTGGCCGTTCGCGAGGAGCTGGTCCGGGCTGAGCCCGACGTTGACGACTACAAGTGGAACCTCGCCGAGGGTCACAAGGAAATCGCCCGGCTCGAGGTCGAAGCTGGGCGGTCCAGTGAAGCCCTGTCGCGGCTCGAACAGGCGAGCTCGATCTACGACCGGCTTGCAGCCGGCAAGCCCGGCGGCTTCGCTGACCGCGAGAGCCTGGCTGAGTTCCAGCTCGTCCTCGGCACGGCATTGGAGGCGGCCGGCAATCTCGAAGGGGCGCTTCATGCTTACGAGCGGTCGCGGGTACTGACGCAGAACATGGACGTACTCTACTCACGTAATCACTTCCACCTGGCGTGCGTGTACGCCCGCTTGAGCGCTCTGGCCGCGCGCCACGGGCCGACTTCGGGCAACGGCGGTGCGGGTAACGCGGAAGCCAATGCCGCCAAGGCGATCGACGAGCTCCGGCGGGCTCTGGCAGCCCACTACGCGTTTCCCTTACGCCTCCGGACCGAGCTCAACCTCCAGTCGTTGCGGCCGCGCCCAGACTTCCAGCTCCTCTTGATGGACCTGGCCTTCCCAGCCGACCCGTTGGCGCAGTGAGGCTCCACGGCGATCGCCGGTTCTTGATACGATGTAAGAGGACGTACGTCGAAAGCAGAGTGTAGAGGGTTATCGAGAGACGATGACCTGGAAAGCCCGCCGGGGGCTCCGCCATGAAATTCCCGCGCGTGCGGTTCACGCTGCTGCGTTTGATGATGGCTGTGTGTGTCATGGCAGTGGTGTTCGGACTATGGGGACGGCGAGAGCACTTCCTCGATCGGGCCAGGCACTACGCCGACGCCTCATTGGTTCCGGTCAGCGATCCGCCGCCAGCCGGAACCGACGCCCTTCAGAAATGGGAGAGAGAGCAGGAGCGCCAGCGCAAGAGGATCGAGCATTTCGACCGACTCAGGCTCAAGTACGAGCGTGCCGCCCGTTATCCGTGGCTCCCCGTCGTGCCCGACCCGCCGGAGCCGGAGTGAGCGCAACGCCTGGCGTATGAACGAGGCTCTACAAAAAGATGGAACAACTCGTCGCGGCCGCCGGTTGGTTCTTCATTTTTTACGTCCAGTACCGGGCTTTGCAGGCCATCGTACGGTTCCGTGACGGGAGGGTGATGGGCAAAATCGTAGAGATTCCACATCGTTACTTAGCACAAGCTGTCTGCGTCGAATTCCCTTGACCTTGGGTGGGTCAAAATGTGTAACGTCTGACTTATACTTGGCGCGGACAGGCGAGCGCGGGACGGTATGAAGGTGTGGAAACGGTGATCCAGAGGCGAGACTCGGCAAGCTCTGCTTAAGTTGGGAGCGCGGATGAGAGGATCAACGCTGCTGTCTGTTCTCAACCGGTTGGACGAGCAGTCCCTTATCGCACGCGTTCGCTTCAATAATGGCGAGGTGTATAACCTGCGTGTCGTTTCGACCATGCACGCGGATGAGGGTGGGGATGCCGTCGCCGAAGTGGTCCGGGTTGCCTCGTCGCCAACACTGGGGAAAGTGCCGCACGGGGAGTTCATCAACTTCTCACTATCAGACGTGATCGAGGTCACGCTGGATGGAGAGTGTCTCTTCACGTGCGTACCGAACGCCTGACCTCGGGATGCAGCGGACCAGACCCGCCGCGAGAAGAGGAAGGCGACTGGCAGGTCCTCACGGGCAGCGATTTAGCCTTATCGGAGGGGATGCTCGTCCGCCCGGGCAGCGCCAGACACCTGGTTCGAAGGCATCGATTCGTTACGCTGCTACCTGAAGGAGTGCCGCCGTACTGGAACGCCTCGGCTATAGTTGGCGCAGACAGTCGGGCGCGGGACGATGGGGGCGTGGAAAGGGTGATCCAGGGTCGAGGCCTATGAAAGGCAGGGTCAAGCACAAGCCCTGATAACGATGCTGCAGCCGATGACCAGAATAAATGATCTGGCCGTGAAGACGTGGCCAGACAATCCGACGGTGCGACACCTGCGCACCTTCTTCGCCAAAGCAGCCAGCAGGGTGATCGTCGGCGGCGTCGCAGGGCTTGTTATCGGCTCGCTCTCCGCGATCGTGGGTATCTGCCTTTCCGGGCTCGATGTGAGCGACGCGGCGAGGTTCAACCAGATGGAGAGGTTGGTCGTCTTGTTCGCCGTCGTGTGGGCGGTCATTTTGGCTTGCTTTTCCGACTTCACATATCTTTATTTGCGCTTCCTGCGACACCAGGAAGCAACGTGGGTAGAGAGAGGCTTGGGGAAGAATCACAAGATGTGGGAAGACGAAATCGACGATCTCCCGCCCGCGCTCTTGAGCACCGGGAAACCGGAAAACCCGGATTAAGCTGTCTGAGATGCCCGACCAAGCCCTTTCGAAATCTCGGCGGCGCTGGCTCCGAACGAGCGTTCGCGGGCTGATTGTCCTGGTGCTTGTGATCGGCGCCGGGCTGGGATGGATCGTGCGAAGTGCGAAAATCCAGCGCGAGGCGGTGGCGGCGATTACGACAGCCGGCGGCTGGGTCAAGTATGACTGGGAATGGAGCAACCGGAAGTCAATTTCAGGAGGGAAACCTTGGGCGCCGCGGTGGCTCGTCGATCTCGTCGGAGTCGACTATTTCGGTCATGTCACCGCTGTCGGGCTTCCCGGCGCACCCGTGGCAACAATCGCACAGGTCGGGCATCTCACACGACTTCAAAACTTCGCTATCTATTCATCATCGAACCCCTACGCTGAACCAAACCTGAACGACGCCGGGCTGGCCGAGCTGAAGGGGATGAGCGACCTCGCCTTGCTCGGCCTTGGGTTCACGCACGTCACCGATGCTGGGCTGACGCATCTGAAGGCGCTGACCAGCCTCGCGTCCCTCGACCTTGGGTTCACGCAGGTCAGCGACGCCGGACTGGCGCATCTGAAGGAGTTGAAAAACCTGACCGGCCTCAACCTCATCCGCACGAGGGTCACCGACGCCGGCCTGGCCCACCTCAAGGGGCTGAACAATCTCTCGTCCCTGCGCCTCACTCACACGCAGATCACCGACGCCGGGCTGGCCCATCTGATGTCTCTGACCAAGCTCTCCGTCCTCGACCTCAGCGGCACTCACGTCACCGACGCCGGTGTGGAGCAGCTCAAGCAGGCTTTGCCGAACCTTAAGATCACCCGCTAGTTCGATGCCTGTCGAGACGGCCTTGAATCGTCCCTGGCGCATCGTCGCGCGTCGGGACGTTCTACTCCGATTGAAGCAGCATCAACCTCCGACCGCGCTTAGCGAGATCGGCAGCCGTGCGTTAAGCTATCCCCAGATGGCGATGATGCCGAACGCGCAGAGCGGGAAGGATCGGAGGTCGGTGTGATGCGACGGATTTGGTTGACCCTTGGGGCGGTCACCCTGCTGATGGTAGGCATCGCGGTCGTCCGTGTGGTCGTGGTCCTGGCGACCTGGCCGACGTTATCAGAAGAAGAACAGTTCCAGCCGATTCATGCTGTCGCGTTCTTTCCGGATGGTTGCCGGTTCGCGACCATGAATAACGCGGGGCCGGTGCGAATCTGGGACGTGAAAACAGGCAAGGAGCTGAAGCGTTTCACGCCTGGCGATCGGAGCTTCGGCAACGCGGGCATCATTGCGATGGCCCTATCCGAGGATGGGCGATATCTGGCCGGGGCGTCAAATCGCGATGATCACGGCGTTCAGGTGTGGGACGTCGCGACCATGCAGGTAGTGGGGTCGTTCATCGGCCACTCCGGGATGGTCAAAACCGTTGCTTTCACCCCGGACGGGCGTTCTGTTCTCTCTGCCGGCTACGATAAAACGATACGAGTTTGGGATATCGCTACCGGACGTGAAATCCACTGTCTGCGCGGGCACCAGTCGTATGTGAACGCATTGGCCGTGACGCCCGATGGTCGCTACGCAATTTCGGGGGCCGGCGATTACGTCGGCGGTGAATTGCACGACCCCACCATCCGAATGTGGGAACTCGAGCGCGGTTCGCTGGTCCGGGTCTTTGAAGGCCATTCCGGCTCGATTGACGACATCTCCCTTGCTCCCGATGGTAAGCTGATGGCCTCCGTCTCCTGGGACGGATCCCTCAAGATCTGGAACTTATCGAGTGGCGAGCAGATGCAGACTTGGCGGGCGCCGCGAGGAATCTTCAACGCGGTGTCATTCTCTCCGAATGGTAGGAATCTACTCACTGGCTCAGCGTATTCGGCCGAGGGAGCGGTCCAGCTCTGGGACATTGCAAGCGGTCAGGAGCTGCGCGCTTTCGGCCCGAAGACCATCGCCCATGACGTCGCATTTTCGCCCGACGGAAAGACCCTGGTATCGGCCCAGGAAATCACGGTTCCCGCGCCTCCTCCTCATCCATTCGCCCTCATGTACGCCGAGGAATTCCCGGCCGGAATCGCCGTCGTCTCGGATGTCGAGAGTGGCAAAGAGCTGTTGCGAGTTGGAGTAGTCCCGCGTCAGCCTGCCCAGCAACAATCGAAATGATGGCTCGTCTGCCGCGCGGATCATGGGATCTTGTACGTCGGATAAATCACAGGCAGCAGACTTGGCAAAACGGATGAGGAAGCCAACCCCGGCGAGGCCAAGCCCGGACCGTAGCGGATGCTTGATGCTTGGCGCCGACACTCGAGCGCGGAACGATGGCGGAACGGAAAGCATGCGAACCGGAGATGGGGCTTGCGGTAGGGGTCCCGGCCAGACCATGCGATTGAGCCGCTTACGATTTACGCTCTTGCATCTGATGATCGCGGTGGCCGTCATCGCCTGCTTCCTTGCGTTATGGGAAACTTCCGGCGGATTCTTGACGCTTTGCGTTCTGCTGAGTCTGCTGCTGGCGGCCATGTCGTACGCTATGCTTCGAGGGCAGCGGCGGCTCGCGTGGTGGGGCTTCGGGATCGCGTCCGTCGCGCTGAACTGCAGTTGTTTCGGTTTGTCGATCTACGCCTTCAACATGGGGGGGGCGGCCGGCATGGTCCTCGGCTCACTATGCGGTATTCCCGCGATCCTCGGATTCGGAACGGCGTGGGCGGCCGCCGCGACCCGCCGTGAAACGGTTCGCCGGCGCTCACCGTTACTGGCTTGGCCGCTGGTCGTCGTGCTGGCCACCCTGCCGCTAACGATCCTCTTCACTCATTGGCCGCTTCACCTGGCTTTCCTTGCTTCCAAATCAGCCCTCGACCGGCTAGCCGACCGGGTCGCCGCCGGGCAGGCTCCCCGCCGCCCGGTTCGGGCCGGCCTATTCATGGTGGTTAACTCCGCCGTCGACCCGACGTCCGGTAACATCGGCTTGATCACCGACCCCGACCCTGGTGGCCGCTCAGGTTTCGTCCGCGTCACTCCCGGCACGAGTGCGCTGCCCAGTCGCGCCAGCGGGCCTTTTTACAACCTGAACGGCGATCTAGAACTGGGCGGAGGGTGGCGGTATCAGAATGAAGACTAAGCGCGTCTCATGAGACATCTTTAACGTTCAACAGTCGCACTTTGGCGCCACCCAGCGTGAACCGGTTCACCGACTTGAGATTCGAACAAACTGAGATGTCCTACCAAGCCCTTCCGAAATCTCGACGGCGCTGGCTCCGAACGAGCGTTCGGGGGTTGATTGTTCTTGTGCTTGTGGCCGGGTGCGGGCTGGGATGGATGGTGCGAAGTGCGAGAATCCAGCGCGAGGCGGTGGCGGCGACAACGAAAGTCGGCGGCTGGGTCAAGTATGACTGGGAGTGGAGCAACGGAAACTCTATTCCGGGAGGGAAGCCTTGGGCACCGCGTCGGCTCGTCGATGCCGTCGGAGTCGACTATTTCGGTTACGTCACCTACGTCGTACTGTCTGAACCCGCCAAGCCAACCGATGCGACGATCGAACAAGTCGGGCACTTCACCCGACTGGAGGCACTGTATCTCATGCGATCGCCCTTTGGCGACGCCGGTCCGTTCGCGCCGGAGGAGCTGAGCAGTCCCTCGGCCCTCGGCCTTGACGCCACGCAGGTCACCGACGCCGGCCTGGCCCACCTCAAGGGGCTGAACAATCTCTCGTCCCTGTGGCTCAGTGGCACTCAGGTCACCGACGCCGGGTTGGCCCACCTCGAGGGGCTGAACAATCTCTCAGAGCTGCACCTCACCTTCACCCAGGTCACCGACGTCGGGCTGGCACATCTGAGGGGCCTGAGCAAACTCTCGTCCCTCTACCTCGCGGGCACGAGGGTCACCGACGCCGGGCTAGCGCATTTCGAGCGGCTGACCAGACTCGCGCGGCTCGACCTTGGCTACACGCACGTCACCAGTGCCGGGCTGACCCATCTGAAGGGGCTGACCGAGCTCGCGTACCTCGGCCTCGATTCCGCGCACGTGACCGATGGCGGGCTAACGCATCTGAAGGGGCTGACGAAACTCGGAGTCCTCAACCTCGAAGAAGCCACGCAGGTCACCGACGCGGGGCTCGTGCATCTGAGGGGGTTGACCGAACTCTCCTCCCTCAGCCTCAATGGAACACACGTCACCGACTCCGGAGTGGGGCAGCTAAAGCAGGCTTTGCCGAGCCTCAGGATTTACCGTTGATTGGATGCTCATCCGGACAGCCAGGAATCGTCCCTTTCGCATTGCCACGCGTCGGGACGATCTGCTCCCCGCCCGACCCGCAGTGTGAACGGTCAGTATCCTGCATTGATCGCCGGCTCTTGATACGATGTGAGCAGACTCACGTCGAAAGCAGAGTGCAAAGACTCATCTAACAGGGATGGATTACATTACCAAGGCAAGAACGAGGGGACCGAGATGGACCAGCCGTCACGAGAACCGCGCACTGTCCGCCTGGTAGGAATCGTATCCGCGTCAGGTGGTCTCCAGGCCCTGCCGCAGATTTTGGGCAGCTTGGCGCACGACTTCCCCGTGCCCATCTTGGTACTCCCAAGGATCCATCCCGCTCCAGGAGATTGCTCCGAGGCTGATCGCTCTGGCCGCGGCCGGCACAATGGGCCTTAAACAGGTGCAACGCCCGGGCTGGAGTTCAAAGTTGTCAATCCGGCCTTGGCCCGGTTAACAAGCGTACGGTTGATCTAGAGATCACACTTGCCGGTCAAGACGCTTAAGGTTCCGGCCATGCGACTTCATAGACGCCTGATGCTCCGATTCACCGTGAGCTTCTTGATGGGGCTAATCGCTATCGCATCGCTAGGTCTCTGGGTGCTCTCCATGTGGGAACGATCTCAGCCCCTCTGGGTGAGCAGAACATTGGCAACGGGTGTCCGAGTTCTGGCGAGACGCGACGTTACAGACAGTCTGCGGGCGCCGACGGATAGCGAGTTACTGCGGCGGGCCGGTCGAGTTGAAATCTTTCGAGTCCCTTTTACTGACGGCGATCTCGCTCAACTCAGCATACAAACTAATCCCGATGCACTCTTCCTGGTCGGCACCAAGCTTACCGACGCAGGCATGGCTCATCTCAAGAAATTGACCGAGCTCGAATGGTTGGATCTCCAAGATTCTCAGGTGACCGATGCTGGCCTGGAAGTTCTCAAGGGGATGACAAGACTGCGCGGTGTGGCCCTTCGCGGTAGCGGTGTCACTCCGGCAGGAGTCGCCGGGCTCAGGAAAATCTCCCCCAAGATGAGGATCATCGATTGAAACTTGCTAGCCGGGCCCTGATCCGGTTGAAAAGCGAAACGGGTGATCTAGAGAACAGACTTGCCGATTGCTAGCAGCCCTCTACCAAACTTCGAACCACCAGCGGGAGGGGAACATGATGGCCTCGATAAACGGCGGATGCACTCGAGACGGGTGTTTGGTGCTGGCGTACACCGCCGTCGTGCCGCTCATGGGCAATTGGCTTGCGGCGGCTTACTGCTGAGGGCATCCCCTGACCTGGCTCGGTCCGAGCCTACTCATTCTCGGTATTCCGGGCGGCTTCGCCTTCTCGTTCGTAACCTGGCGAAAGCATCGCAGATGTCCTCTGAGTCTGGGTGCCTTCGCTGTGGCAGTCGTGGAACTTGCATTGCTTCTGCTCTTGCTGGTCATCATCGGGGCAATACCGCACGGCGAGTAACTTCGCGATGAAGCGGACCCAGCCCGCCGCGTAGGGCGAAACAATCGGCAGTTTGTGGCGCCCCTTCAGAGCTGGGATTCTGCTGGGGTTCACGGGGCCCCAGGGGGTTGCCCTGGGCTGGCCCCCCGCCCCAGCTACGCTGTGGGCCCGGCCCCTTCGGGGCACTCCGGAAAATGCGCAATGTCAAAAAGCGCACGTCGTTCCCGAGCAACCGGCTCCTCCGCAACCGACGCTGTTCCTGGATCGAAGACACGGGCGGGGCCAGCGCAAGAAATGAAGACAAGGCAATTGAATCCGTTGCGTTCTCCGGCAGAAGACCCCGCTCACAGCATCAATAAGGAAGGCAGGAAAGCAGGAACAGCCCGAAGACGCAACGACCCACTTGAAGCCCCACCAAGATCTTCGTTCTCTTTGTTCGACTTCCGGATTTTCAGGTCTCCTGGCTTCTTGGTTTCCTCATTCAACTTCATGAGTTGGTGTTCCACTTCCCAAGACCGCAAATGACGGCTCGTGGATTCATCTCGACCGATCGGTTCGGAAGGCGGCGGAGCGGATCGCGTGAAGTCAAGTTGGCGCAGACAGTCGAGCGCGCGACGATACGGAAACCTGGAACGGATGGAAAAGGTGTGAGGTGCCGGGAGCTCCCCAGCCATGCGCCCGTCTGGCGTGCGGTTCACAATCTCGTCGTTGATCGTCGCGGTAGCTGTCGTGGCCGCGATGCTGGGCATCGGATCTGCGAAACGGAGGATGGACCTGTTCCGTAAGCTCGCCTCGTTCCACGACACGATGGCACGACGCTACGACGACCTGGCGACCGAGGTCGAGCGGGAAAATGACCGCCTGCGCGGGCTCATCCGGCTGCTCGAAGGCGAGCCGATCACAGCTACCACGAGCCCGGGCCGCTTGCGGACAGCGGCCGAGCGGGCCGCCGAGACCTGGAGTCAGGCCGAGTCTCGGACTTATCTCAAGTTCCTCCGCGCCTACGCTAGAGCGAAGGTTGAGCAGGCTGCGCACGCGCAGGCGATGTCGCTCGAGCACTCCGGCCTGAGAACGAAATGTGCTGGCGCCGCGGCCCGCCCTTGGCAGGTGATCGGGCGCGTTCCGCCAGGTACTGGCTCGGAAGAGGCGTGGGAGCGGGCGGCGCACCACGCCGAGGAACAATGGCTGGCGTCAATCGGCGTGGGCCTTCCGGTGTTATGTATGTTCTCCCTGGAATTGGAGACCGTGAAGTCGCGCCGTGTACGGCTCGCCGCCTGGCGTGTCCAAGCCGAGTCGGGCCTCGCCCTCGCCGCCTATCATGGCAGACTGAGCCAGAAGTACGAGTACGCCGCCAGTCACCCCTGGGAGCCCGTGGGGCCGGATGCGCCGCCACCGCCGCCTTAAGTGCCAGCGATGGTTTGTCGTTGGCGCGGACAGTCGCACGCGGGATGATCCGGGAACGTGGAACGGGTGAACCAGGGACGAAACATTCGACCACGGGGTTTGGAAAATGCTAGCGCAGCCCTTGCGGACGCCGTGGCGGCAGAGGCTCCATCTGAGTGTGCGAGGGCTTTTGATCGTCGTACTCGTAATGGGAGGCGGGCTGGGCTGGATCGTGCGCAGCGCGAAAATCCAGCGCGAGGCGGTCGCGGCAATCACAAAGGTTGGCGGCTCGGTCAAGTATGACTGGGAGCGGAGCAACGGAAAGACTATTCGGGGAGGGAGCCCTTGGGCGCCGCAGTGGCTCGTCGATCTCGTTGGAATAGATTATTTCGGCCACGTCACCTACGTCTTGTTTGTGCCCTACTCACCGACGACCGATGCGACGATCGAACAGGTCGGGCGTCTCACACGGCTGCAGGAACTGGCTATCGTTAGATCATCCCTTGGCGACACCGGACTGGCGCATCTGAAGGGGCTGACCAGTCTCGTGTACCTCTACTTCGATGACACTCAGGTTTCCGATGCCGGGCTGGCGCATCTGAAGGGGCTGCGCAATCTCTCGTCACTCAACCTCGGCGCCACAAAGGTGACGGACGCCGGACTGGCGCATTTGAAGGGGCTGAGCAAGCTCTCGGAGCTAATCCTCGGCGGCACGCAGGTCACCGACGCCGGGCTCGCCCATCTCAAGGGGCAGAGCAATCTTTCGTTCCTCGTTCTCCCGGACACGAGCGTCACCGACGCCGGACTGGCCCACCTCAAGGGGCTGAACAATCTCTCGTACCTGTACCTCGGTAACACTCAGATCACCGACGCCGGACTCGCCCATCTCAAGGGGCTGACCAGGCTCACCTCCCTTACCCTTTGGACCCCACACATTACCGGCGCTGGAATTGAAGAGCTAAGGCAAGCGCTGCCGAGCCTGACGATCTACCGTTGATTCGCTGCCCATCCAGACGGCCTGGAATCCTCCCCGCATCGGTTTCTGGTAGAATCGAAGCTCATCTCGGCGAGTCAGATCCGCCGAACTGGGTCGATAAGGGCCCGCACGATGGTTCGCTTTGCGTGGAGATTGATCGGGTTCCGCTCTATGTCGGATTTCCTCTCGTTCCTGCGCACCTTCACCACTTTTATGGCTTTCGTGGGGTCGTGGGTCGTCTTCTTGATCGTGAGCATGAAATTCCCGTGGGTGCCGTGGATCGCGGCGCTACTGGTGGTCGTGGCGGTGGTGCGATACTTCCTCCGCTGGCGAGGTTCCACCTCGCGCGGCACGGCCAGGCCGGCCAAGTCCGAGGAGGCGCGGCGCGGAAAAGCCCGGCGATCTCGCGTGGCTCGATCACGCTCGCTGGTACTATTCTGAGATCGGAGATGAAGACTTGGCCGACCCCGTCAGCGTCTTCGATGCGACCGGCCTCGACGAGGTGAAAAGCGAGTCGTCGGGAACGCTCTGCCTGCGTTTGGAGCCTCGGTTTCTCTCTTCACCGCGGGTGCGGGTGCTCGATGCCGGCGGGCGCGAGCAGGCCATCATTCGCTCCGAGGGGCTCGTGCCCTGCGTGAGATACGCGATGCGCCGCAATGGCGAGCTTGTGTGGAAGCTAACGGTGCGATCGATTGTCCGCAACCGCCACGTTCTGGAGCTGGCTAATGGCGATTCATGGGCGTTCGACACGCCATTCTACTGGTGGCAGAACTTGACTGGCACCGCTTTTGGCGCACGAAGACTGGTCGGCGGCCTCGTCGTCCCAACGAAGAGGATCTGGGCCATGTGGATTGAGCCCGGTAGGGACTCGTTTGATCTGCTAGCGGCCGTCGCGTTCATGCACCGACAGTATTTGCACTCGTGAAATCGACGATTTACAGGACCGACTCATGCGAACAACTCTGGCAACAGCGCGTTGGACGGCAGTTGCGGTGCTGGCTCTCGGGATCGGCGGGCCGCCGATATCAGCCCACGCAGACGACCAACAGACTCTGGCGACGATCGCGGCCCTCAAGAGGATGGGTGCGACGGTCGAGACGGATACAACGCCGGACGGCCTGATACGGGTGAGCAGCGTTGCATTCAGCGGGAAGGCCCCCACGAATGCTGAGTTGGTCCACTTGGAGTCGCTGAAAGACCTCTCGAGTCTCCAAATCCACGCAAGGGAAATCACTGACGACGGGCTGGCGCATCTGAAGGAGCTAAAGGGACTCAAGTTACTCTCTCTTAGCTTTACTCGGGTTGGTGATGCCGGGCTGGTAAATCTGCGCGGACTTGACAACCTTGAGATGCTGGACCTCTCCTTTACGCGGGTCGGCGACGCCGGGCTCGCACAAATCGAAGGGCGAACGTGTTTGCGGGATCTCGATCTGAGGAAAACCCGGATCAGTGACGATGGCCTCGCGCATTTGAAGAGTCTGTCCGGATTGCAATATCTCACGCTCCGGCAGACGAGGGTGACCGACGCCGGGCTCGCGCATCTGGGCGGACTCAACGGACTTCTGTGCTTAGACCTTGACTTTACACCGGTCGGCGACGCTGGACTATCGCATCTGAAGGCGATGAAAAGCTTGTGGAATCTCGGCCTCAGCGGTACCCGGATCAGTGACTCTGGGCTGGCGCACTTGGAGAGTTTATCCGAACTGAAATACTTGAGGCTGGCGCACACGGCGGTCACTGACGCCGCTCTGGTGCATCTTAAGAGTTTGCCGGGATTGCAATACCTGGCGTTGGCGCAGACGAAGGTGACTGACGCAGGGTTGATCCAGCTAAAGAACCTGACACGACTCCAGGAGTTACATCTTGAAAATACCACGGTCACGCCCGCTGGGGTGAGTGAGCTCAAGAAATCCCTGCCGAAGCTCAAGGTCGTGCGTTGAGTCGCTAACGGTCCACTCTTGATCGACGAGGGCTGAGCGATGCGCGTGCCCCGCGTGCGGTTCACGGTACGGCGACTGATGGTCGTGGTGGCGGTCGTGGCGCTCGCATTCGGGATCGTTCGACTCTGGGCGTTGCGCCAGCTCTATCTCCAAAAGGCCGCCGAGCATGCGGGTTTCAGGGCTTATGTGCTTAACTCACCCGATTCGATCCGACACTGGGAGTTTCGATGGACGGACCAACGCATGGGCCAGCCCGCGAGTTACCCGTGGCCTGCCGGACCTCCGTTCGTGCCGGCCATCACCAAGTATCACGATGACATGAGAATCAAGTACGAGCGGGCCGCACGCTATCCTTGGCTCCCCGTCGAGCCCGACCCGCCAGGGCGGTAATGAACGGCTTCGGGCGCGATCAGCGAATCGTAAATGAAGCGCTTCGCGAAGTGAAACGAAATTGAACCGCAGAGCACTCAGCGTCGCCTTTCGCGCCGCGAAAGGATGTCTATCAAAAAAACAATAAAACGTTCTTTCGCGGAGCGAACGGAGCGAGCCATGCGACGACCCCGCGTCTCAGTGCGGCAATGCGTGATCGCCATCGCGGTTATATCCGCTCTCTTCGGGATTTACATGCATTTTGTGCGGGAGAGCTTGAGGCCGAGCATCGGCTTCGTCGGAGCCGATGGTTCACACTGGTCCAGAAAGATGACGGACAAGGAGATAGCGGATTTTGACTGGACGCTCCATGAGTCGGCCATCAAAGAGCGAAACAGATCTGCATTCGAGCCTGCAACGCCTCATAAATAGTTGGCGGTTTACAGTCTTTCTTTAACACTATAGCCCAACCCGCCAGGGCCGAGGACGGCGGACCGGCGCGTATGCACGACAGGGAAGTCCATGCGAGAATTCTCATGAAGCGACGCTCCCCACGCGCCTGGTCTCCGGTACCGTGCTGAGGCCGGTTCTGCTGGTAACGACGCTGTCGACTGGAGTTTCCCCATGGACGCCGCCAATGCGGACCGCAACCTCCTCTTTGGATTGCTTGCCCTCCAGAACGGTCTGATCGATCAAGACCAGCTCGTCGCCGCGTTCCGGGTTTGGAGTCGCGACAAGAGCCGGCAGATCGCGGAATACTTGGTCGACAGGGGAGACCTGGACGCCGACCAGCGCGCTGTGGTCCAGGCGATGGTCAGGCTGCATGAGAAGAAACATGGCGGCAGCACCGAGCAGAGCCTGGCCGCCATTTTCGCCGGACGATCGACCTGGGAGAGCCTCGCGGCCCTCGGCGACAGTGAGATCGAGGCAACTCTGGCTCACGTCGGCTTCGATCCGGCTTCGAGCCAGTTCAATGCCGGCTCTGACCGCACTGCCACGTACTCCGTCGGCTCCGCCACCTCCGACGGGCAGCGGTTCCGCGTCCTGCGGCCCCTTGCCCAGGGCGGCCTGGGCGCGGTCTTCGTCGCGCTCGACGGCGAACTACACCGCGAGGTGGCGCTCAAGCAGATCCTCGATCAGCACGCCGACGACCCGATCAGCCGCCAGCGGTTCCTACTCGAGGCGGAGGTCACCGGGGGACTGGAGCACCCCGGCATCGTGCCGGTGTACGGCTTGGGCACCTACGGTGATGGCCGGCCCTATTACGCCATGCGGTTCATCCGCGGCGACTCGTTGAAGGAGGCCATCGACCACTTCCACAATGACGAGGCGCTGAAAAAAGAACCCGGCCGCCGGTCCCTGGAGCAACGCAATCTCCTGAAGCGGTTCACCGACGTCTGCAACGCTATCGACTACGCCCACGGCCGAGGGGTCCTGCACCGGGACATCAAGCCGGGCAACATCATCGTCGGCAAGCACGGCGAGACCCTGGTGGTCGACTGGGGGCTGGCCAAGGCCACAGGCAAGTCCGACCCGGGTTCCGGCGAGCGAACTCTGATGCCTTCGTCGGCAAGCGGGTCGGCCGAGACATTGCCGGGCAGCGCCTTGGGGACACCGGCCTACATGAGCCCCGAGCAGGCCGAAGGCGACCTGGAGACGTTGGGCCCACGGTCAGATGTCTACAGCCTGGGCGCCACCTTGTATTGCCTGCTGACCGACCGGCCGCCGTTCGCCGGGGAACCCGGCGAAGTGCTCCGGGCTGTTCAGCAGGGCAAGTTTCGCCCGCCCCGCATCGTCGACCCGTCCATCGACCCGGCCTTGGAGGCGGTTTGCTTGAGGGCGATGGCACTGAATCCCGAGGACCGCTATGCCACGCCGCGGCTGCTGGCCGAGGACATCGAGCGGTGGATGGCCAACGAGCCGGTGACTGGCTGGCGCGAGCCGCTCGCGCGCCGAGCGCGGCGGTGGATGCTCCGGCATCGCACGTTGGTAACGAGCACCGCTGCCGTGCTGGCCTTTGGCGTGGTAAGCCTGGTTGGCTTCGCGACGATCCTTGCGGGAAAGAACCGCGACCTGGACACCAGGAACAAGGATCTGGATTTCCAGAAGACGGCGGCGGTCAAAGCCGAACAGATCGCGCGTGAAGAGGCGGCGAAGACCAAGGCGGTGCTCGGGTTCTTCGAGCAAAAGGTGCTGGCGGCGGCCCGGCCCGAGGGCCAGGAGGGAGGGCTGGGAAAAGGCGTGACGCTCCGCGCGGCGATCGACGCGTCCGAACGAGCGATCGGAGAATTGTTTGCCAGCCAGCCATCGGTGGAGGCGTCGATCCGCGATACCCTTGGGCAAAGTTACTATTACCAGGGCGCGATGGACTTGGCGATCCACCAGTACGAGCGGGCGCTGGCGCTTCTGCGCCGGGTTCAGGGCCCTGACCACACCGACACGCTCGAAACCATCAACAACCTCGGCATGGCCTACCTCGACACGGGGCGGCTCGGCGATGCTCTCGTCCTGTTCGAGGAGGCGCTCAAGACGAGTCAGGCCAAGCTCGGCTCCGATCACACGCTCACGCTCGTCTCGATGGGAAACCTTGCCCATGCATACCACGAAGCTGGCCGGCCTGCAGACGCCCTGCCGCTCGAGGAGGAAACTCTCAAGCGGTTCGAAGCCCAGCTCGGGCCCGACCACATATACACCTTGACCGCGCTCAACAACCTCGCGAATACGTATCGGCACGCAGGTCGTCTCGCCCAAGCACTGCCGCTCTTCGAGCAGACACTGAATCGACTGCGGAAGACGATCGGGCCTAACCACCCGACCACGCTGCTCGCGATGAACAACCTCGGTCTGGCGTACACGGACTCCGGCCGGGTCGCCGACGCCATCCTCTTGCACGAGGACGCACTGAAGTTGAACAAGGCCCAGCTCGAACCCGACCACCCCGACACGCTCTTTACAATGAGCTGCCTCGCCGCTGCCTACCGGCAGGCAGGCCGGCTCGCCGAAGCGGAATCGTTGCACCGAGAGACGCTCAAGCGGCAGCAGGCCAAACTCGGCCCCGACGACCCCGGTACACTAAAGTCGACGAACAGCCTCGCAGAGGACTACCTCGACGTCAAACCCGCCGAGGCAGAGCGGCTCTTGCGCCAATCCATGGCGATCCGCGACAAAAAGTCTCCTGACGACTGGTCCACTTTCGACACCCGCAGCTTGCTCGGCGCCAGCCTCCTTGGCCAGAGGAAATACGCCGAGGCAGAACCACTGGTCATCGAAAGTTATGAGGCGATGAAGGCGCGCGAAGCCAAGATCCCTGCCACTTCCAAGGCCCGCCTCAGCAAGGCCGGCGCGCGGATTGTTCAGCTCTACGAGGCATGGGGCAAGAAGGAAAAGGCCGAGGAGTGGCGGAAGCGGCTAGCGCAAGCCACCGACACGACCACGACGAAACCATGAGGTGTGTCCATCAAGCCCTTGCGGTGACACGGCCATGCGGCAGCTACGCGTGCGGCTCACAATCCGGCGACTGATGGTCGTGGTGGCGGCCATTGCCGTCGTTTTCGCCCTCAGGCCTCAACAACAGCGGATTATCGACGAGCTCCGGTCTCCGGTCGCGGTCACGGGCTGGTCCGATACGGGGCTCCTGCTGGCTGACGGCCGATCCGCCCAATTACCGGGCATCGGGGCGCTACCGAGTTCATCCGCGGCGCTTATTGAAGCTACCCGGTGGGGCGTCGAGCTTGGCAGCGGCGGCCGCGTGTACGGCCTGGTCCGCGTCCACCACTGGTGCGGCAACGACCGGGTGGGCGAGCATATCGCGCGGGTCGACCTGTCGCACCTCCTCGCGTTTCTGGGGGAGGGTGAGCTTGTCTGTAAGCTGGACCAGAAATTGCGGACGACCATGGCAGAGATACCCGGGGGTCGGTTTACGGCGGCAGGATGGGAGGTCGGAGAGCACACTCAGTT
This sequence comes from uncultured Isosphaeraceae bacterium, assembly GCA_963830625.1. Lineage (GTDB taxonomy): Bacteria > Planctomycetota > Planctomycetia > Isosphaerales > Isosphaeraceae > CAWHMZ01. The sequence goes on from CAWHMZ010000032.1 coordinate 62,393, forward strand.
CCGATTTTGGAGCCTGCGTGTCGACGACCAGGGTGGCTCCTACGCCGCCCAAGCCAGGCGGCGCTCGCGGCTGCCGCGACCCGCAATCTCAGCGGATAGAGCCGGCAAGTCTGATCGATAGTTGGCGCCGACAGTCGGGCGCGGGACGATGTCAGGACCTGGAAAGTGCAATCCACAGAATTGGCGTTCCGGTCAAGATGATGAGGACCGAGCCATGCGATCGCCGCGCAGCTATGTTGTCGCGCGACACCTCTTCGAGGTTTACGCCGCCGTTCTTTTGGGCTTCGTGATCCTCGCCGTTCTGATCCCGCCGGTCGTCAGTGCGCGAGACGGCGCGACGGGCCGTGTGCGTGTTTCGAGAGCACTCGGGTTCTCACCCGAGACACTGTCCTCCTCGAACGCGGCCGAATCGTCCGGGTCTCAAGCTGCTGGCTTTGTGGCTCCCGGCCCGGTGTCTCAATCTGCTTCGTCGAAGAGAGAGATGGGGAACCCCTGCCGAGCGAGCAAGCTCTCCGAGACGGCATCGCGGTACTCAGCGAGGCTCTGGAACGACTCAGACAGTATAAGCTCGATTGGTGCATGAGCGGCTTTCCCGCAACGAATCCGCCGCGTGGCTCCGAGCCGCGTGACGGGAATGGATCCGCTCCTGGGGGCGCAACGTCTCATCAATAAGCGCCGTCGACACCATGTTTGGCGCTGGGTTCTCGTTAGATTGATCAGCGCACGCTCTACCCGGAGCATTGGGATGACGACCTCCTTATGGGTCGAGACGGCGCACCCGGCCAATGCCGGCGTCCTTCGGTCGATGGGGCGCGATCGCAAGGCAGTATTGATCGCCGCGCCCGACAGCGTGATCGACCCGTACTGCAACTGTGGGAGCCACCCGGATGTGGTGGAGAGGGTCTGGGACCAGATTGGGCCCGCCCTGCCCCTTGACAGCCGCTGCTTGCTGTACGGGACACCTGCTTTGGTCCACCCGAAGAGTGGTGTCGTCCTCGCGGTCTGCTATGGGACTCAATACGCCCTGAGAATCCCGGTCGATGCCTTAGGCGAGGCCCTCAAGGCCGGCGCACGAACCACTATCCAGTGGTCTAGTGGCGGCGCGACCGATATCCGGCACGAGTTTGGGCCGGACTGGATCTTCGGGCTGTACCTGGTGCAAGAACTGCAGTGGTGTCGGACGGTCTATGAAGCCATGGATCGTGATGCCGGTTCCTCGGTCGGAGCCGGATCTGCCGTAACGCCTGAACTGTAGTTGAAATCGGGCGCTTCGTCCTGGGGGCGGCGAGGAAATGTAACGCGCAGACTAACCAGACCTGCTGAAGTTACGGCGCAACGTAGGTCAGGCTTTAGCCTGACGCGACGGGACCTGCCGTCAGGCTAAAGCCTGACCTACATAAACACACCGCGATCTCATCTAGACTCCACGACCGAGAATCAGGATCTTGAACGAAGCTGACGTCGCGCTGGTTGCTGATCGTACCCGACGGGAAGGGCTATACGAGTGTTTGAACAATCGAAATGTCTCGTCACACATCCCCAGATCGCTTGCGGGACTTGCCCCCACTGCGGCTTGCTGGTCGCCGCGGATCCGACCGCACCAGAAGCGGGCACGGAAAACTCCGGCGTGCGCTGGAACATCGCCAGGCTGCTCGAGGATCTTGATCGAGACGACGGGGCGACTCGCGTAACGACCATCTTCAACCTTTCCGATCACCTCCCGCCGCTGGAGGAGGCCTTACCAGTCGTGCGCAAGGCCTTCCACGATCGAGCCAAGAAGGTCCGCGATCGAGCGCTCACGGCCTCTGTCCGCCTGAAAAGCAGTACCCCTCAGGAGCACGCGGTGGCGATCTGTGAGTCCCTGCTAAAGCAAGACCCCACCGATCTCGCGGCGCTGCACGTGCTTCTCCATTGCTACACCCCAGCGGAGGCTCTCCGGGAAACCTACCGCAAATCGCGACATGCGCTGATTCTTCGGGTGATCCGTGAGATGCCCGACGTTCCCCACTCGCTGGCTGTCCCCATGAAGCTGTGTCCAAAGGAAGATGGAGAAGTCTTCGAGCAGGCCAAGGCCCTCTGGCTAAAGCAGATCGAGGAACATCCGGACAACACTCGGGTCCTTCACAACGCATCATTTTTCTTTCGGTTCGTCGATGACGTCATGACCGGCAAACTGCTTCGGAGGTGCAAGGAGCTCGAACCGGAAGATCCGCGATGGTCTTATGAGCTCGGCACTCTCTACTCCTTTCAAGGTGATCGCCAGCAACCCGAGAGCTACAGGGATTGGGGCTTGATGAGCCTCGCCGAGCTCGAAGCCGCATGGCAATCTGTTACCGACCCGGACGTCCGGTCCGTCATTCTGCTGAAACTACCCGACGTCGCGCTTCGAGCCGGCGAGATCGAAAAGGCCCGTCACTACGCAGAGGAGCTGCTCTCGAGTGTATCCGGCGACCAGCCTATTCTCAGTCAGATCTGGGCCGACCGCCAGGCGAACACGGTTTTGGGATGGTACGCGCTTTACAACAACAACTTTGAGGAGGCCAAGGACCGACTCTTCTCCGCGCGGACGCCGGTTGCTTTTTATTTCACGTCGTGCTTTTGCTTCATGGACCCGCTGATGAAGTTGGTGGACTGGATGCTGTACCGCGATCAGCGCCAGGCCGTTCTCGAATACCTACGAAGAAGCCAGGAGCTGGTACCCGAGTTCCGCGACCGGCTGGCCAAGTGGACAAGCGAGATCGAGCAGGGCCTGACCCCCGATTTTCAGGACAGAGCGCTGCTCTCGGAAAACTTGAAGGTCGTACAAAAGCTCGGAACCAAGCCCGCGATCTGATTTTCTGCATCGCCATGACGCGGGAAGGCCATCTCCTCCAGTTTGCCGGGCTCGAAAAACACCGGGCCGTGCCGGACTTTAGTCGCTGTCAAGCAACTCAACAACCGCCTCACCCTTGTAGCGTTTTCTCTGGTCATCCTCACCGATAAAGAACCACCTCTGTCGGAACGAAGTGCGCGTCTAACTCCCGGCCCAGTTCTCGAGATCGACGGCGGGTTTTCCCGGTTCGATCCGGGCGCTCGAACGGGCGAACCACTCGATGAACGTCTTCTGATCCACGATGCCTGCGTCTTCGCGTCTAACCCTCGTTGAGTGCCCGATGGATGAACTGCACGACGATGGAGCCCTCGCCGACGGCGGATGCCACGCGCTTGACGGAGCCACTGCGTACGTCGCCGACGGCGTAAACGCGGGGAAGGCTACTCTCGAAGAGACTGCGCGGCCGGGCGGGCGACCTACCGAAGGGCGCTGACAGGTCTTCGGGCGTGAGGTCGGGGCCGGTCTTGATGAAGCCCTTCTCGTCGAGTGCAAGGGTCCCGCTGAGCCAGGCGGTGCAGGGCCGGGCGCCCAGGAAGAGGAAGACCAGCGGCATGTCGAGCCGGACGGCCTTGCCCGTGTCGCGGTTGGCGAACTCGACGCACTCCAGGCGAGAGCCCTCGCCCTCCAGGCAGATGATCTCCGAGCGGGTGTGAAGTTGAATATTCGGCGTCTCTTCGATGCGGCGGATGAGGTAGCGCGACATCGTGTCGGCAAGCCCGTCGCGGCGGACCAAGATGTGGACCGACTTGGCGTAGCGGGCCAGGTGAACCGCCCCCTGACCGGCGGAGTTGCCGCCGCCCACGACGACCACGTTGGTGCCCGCACACATTCCCGCCTCCATTGCCGTGGCGCCGAAATACAAGCCGCTGCCCTCATAGTTCTCGGCATTGGGGAGCTCCAGCCGGCGGTACTTCGCCCCTGTGGCGACGACGACCGACCGGCCGCGAATGCGGCGCCCGTCCGAGAACTGGACCTGGTAGTCGGCCCCGTGGCGCTCAAGCGCGACGGCCTCGACCGGGTTGGCCATGCGCGTGCCGAACTTGACGGCCTGCGTCACGGCCGCGCGGGCCAGGTCCAGTCCCGAGATCCCGGTCGGGAAGCCGAGGTAGTTCTCGATCTTCGAGCTGGTCCCCGCCTGCCCGCCAGGAAAGGCGAGGTCGATCGCCGTCACCGACAAGCCTTCTGAGGACGCATAGACCGCGGCGGCCAGGCCCGCAGGGCCGGCGCCCACGACCACGACGTCCCACAGTTCGGTTTCGTCCACGATATCGAAGCCAAGCTCGTGCGCAACGACCGCGTCCGACGGGTTCCTGACCACATGGCCCTCGCGGCAGACCAGGATCGGGATCTCGGCGACCCCGACGCCCAGCGAATCGAGCAGGTCGGTCACGCGCTCGTCGGTCTCGAGGTCGAGGAAGATGTGCGGCTGGCTGTTGCGCGTGAGGAACTCGCGGAGCCGGTGGGTGTCGCGCGAGTAGCGTGAGCCGATGATCTTGATCGACGCATAACCCCCTTCGATCAGGGCCGACCGGCGGACGAGGAACGTGCGGATGATCAGATCCGAGAGCTCGGAGTCCTCGACGACGATCCGGCGGAACTTGTCGGGAGCGATCCTCAGGACCTCTGCGTCTTGAGCGACGCGGGCCTCGACAACGGCGGCTCGCCCGCTGAGCGTGGATGGGTCGCCGATGAACTGCCCTGGGCCTGGGCGGACGACCTCCCGCATGCCGCCGTCGGCGTACTGGCAGATCGCGACGGCGCCGGAGAGGACGACGAAGAAATCGATCCCGTGGTCCCCTTCGTCGAACAGGACGGTCCCCTGCTTGACCGACTCCTTTACCCCGTACGGCTCGAGCCGGCGGATTTGCTCGGGCGTGAGCTCCGGCTGGATCTCCTTGTCTAACGCGCTGTCGATGCTCATCAGAGGACACCCTGGCGGTGACGTCGAGCACGGCCCCGGCGACGCGCCGTCGTCAGCCGGCTCGGCGTTGCGATCAGCGTAATCTGGGAATGGGCATTTTGGCCAGACGTGGGCAAGCGGATGCCTCGCCATGGTCATGCATCTGCCGATGCCTCGGTCCCACATGGCGGTGAGCCAGGCCGAGGTCTCAGGCTGGGTGTTCGCGCGCGATGAGCCTGACGATTTCGGGGACCAACTCGGTGGGGACAACCATCACGGTGTGGCCCTCAACATTCATGACCCCTGCGTGCTCGGCAACTTGCTCGGCTTCTGACGCGCAAAATCGGCACGTCGATTGGACTACCCCAAGGTAGGACGTTAGCTTGAAGATTACCACTAAGTGGACCCGCCGAAGTCGTGGCGTGGTGTAGGTCGTGGTGTAGGTCAGGCTTTCCAGCCTGACGGCAGGGCACCGTGGCCAATACACGTCAGGCTGGAAAGCCTGACCTACACAATTTTCTCTGCGGTCGCACTAGGGAACGACAGGGGTGCATCATGAGCACAAACACCCGTCCTATAGCCTCGGCATTCCCGCCCGGCGATTTCATCCGGGAGGAACTGGAGGCACGCGGCTGGACGCAGAGAGACCTTGCAAAGATCCTGGGGCGCCCGTACCAGGCCGTGAACTCGATCGTCAATGGCCGCAAGGCGATTACGTCCCGGACCGCTCGGGAACTGGAGGCTGCACTTGGCCCGTCTGCGGAATTCTGGATGAACCTCGAGACGACCTACCAACTTCACAAGGAAAGCGAACCAGACCCAGAAATAACTGTGCGAGGCAAGGAGCGTCAGTCTCGATCAAATCCCAAGACGTCTCACTTGCCGCTTTGGCAATTCGTCGACTTCTTTTGAATCAATTAGCCAGGCCCGCAAGAGTTCAAGAGCTTGTTCAATGTTTTCAAAGGTGCCAGCCTCGCTCCACATTCCAGCGAAGTTACCGGACGACCCCCTCACACTACTTGGCAGCGCGGTGATCGGCCCCTGCAGGTTGTAATGGATCGTTCCCTCCTCTTCTTCGGCGGGGCCGCTGCAAGGGAGTTCGTCCCGCCTGCGCCAGAAGTAAACCCACCTTTGGCCCACCTGAATCATGTAGTCGTTGCGCAGCGGCTCGAGGTCGAGTCCCCGCTGTCGGGCAAAGGAAACGAGCTCTTGTGCGGTCGTTCGCTCATTCTGAACCTGGTCCATTAGCCGTCCTCCAGTCCGCGCCGATCGGTACTGCGGGCCTACTCGATAAGTATCCATCTGGGTGTCGGGTTGTCCACAGTGATGCCCCACATCAAGTTGCTTGCAGCATCGGGTATGTTCTGCAAATCTTGAAGAACTTGTGCTTTCTGAGCCAAGTCTGGCGGGGCAATCGATGGGGTCACTTTCTCTTTCACAAGAAAGCCCTGGCGGGGATCAGCGGGAGCCAGAGCTTTGACCACGTTGTCTGGACGAACGGCCCGAGCCTTCTCCAGATTTCGGAATTCGTTTCGGGCCTGGAGCGAGGACGTGCCCCCCTTGTGGAACACCTTGACCACCCACCCGGGCTGATCGAGGTTCTCGTAGACGATGCCCTCAGCGCCTCGCCCGAGTACCTGACCGATCCGAGGCATTCCGGCACTCCCAGACGGTTGCCGCATCGACGACCGCCTCAACTGTCTTGGATCATGGGACACCTCCGCAATCATTGTACCAACATGCCGCCGCCTCTGGGGCAGTGATCTCGCTCTGGTTGCCGTCAAACGACGTCCGAACCGCGCCTGCCGATACAGTAGTGAGCGCCTCAAGTCGGCCAGTTCGTCCGGTGCGGGCAGGGCATCGACGAGCTTTGGGAACGCTTCTATCCGCGCACTGGGCTCGGCTCGCCTGGCCTCGCCCACGCGCCGTGCACATGTCTTTTCAAGAAGCGCGAGGGCGGCAGCTCCTTGGATCCAGGACATTCGACTGGTGTTTTGCTTCTCTTTGTTCCATCGTCTTGAAACGACGGTCGACGCGCGTGTATAGTGATGTTGCATCAATCCAGCAAACGCTCGTTTCCCACTGAAATCGCAGTACGATGACACCGAACGCGGGTTCGATCGCCTCAACGGGCGTCATCCGCTCGAGGCTGAGGGCGCGGTGAGAAGAGCGCAAGTCAAACAACTGGTGCGGTTGGCGACCGGGGCGCTTTTGGTCTTGCTGCCCTGGGGCTTCGCCGCGCCGCGCTCGGCATGCGCCAGTTGCGCCCATCCGCCCGGCTCTCAGCTCGATCGCTTCCCCGAACTGCACCGGCTCGGCGTCATCGAAATCGCCGGCTCGTCGAGCTCTGCGCGCGACGGCCTGTTGCGATCGCCGCTGCAACCGCCGGCCCATCGCAGCAGCCCTTGTGCGGGTCTGCGCTGCTCGAGCCGTGACCCCTCGCCCTTCTCAACGGCGTTGCGAGGGCTCGATCGCTCGCATCAGTGGGGTTGCCCACTCGGCACAGTCGTCGATGTTGACGCCAAGTTTTCCACAGGCCGGGTGTTCGACGAGCCGTGTTTGATCGCGTCCGGCGAAAAGACCTCCATCTTCCATCCTCCGCGCGTCTAGTTCGCCAGTTCCCATCAATCCGGCGATAGCCTTCGGCGGACCACCGGTCGCAGCGTGACTGCGCGGTTGCGCGCTCGCTTCAGCAAGAGCGTGCTGCCCAATTGCGAGCGGCCAGCGCATCGTCCGAGAGGGCGAGGCCCGGTGTGTACCGCGCTCTGACGCAACTGTTTCATTTCATTCCTGTTTCTTTCTCGCTCGCGGAGGTCCTTCCATGAATCGTCATCGTTCCGGGTTCACGTTGATCGAGCTGTTGGTCGTAATCGCTATCATCTCGGTCTTGATCGCTCTGCTCTTGCCGGCCGTGCAATCGGCCCGAGAAGCGGCCCGGCGTATCCAGTGCACCAACAATTTGAAGCAGATCGGCCTGGCGCTGCACAATTACGAAGAAGCGAACCGGCGTCCTCCCGGCCGCCGAGATGCAGTTCCTCGGGACTGGTCAACGGCAGCAACTACTCGGCCATCAGCCAGGTCCTGTCGTTCTTCGAGCAGAGCACGCTGTTCAACGCCATCAACTTCTCGCTCTTCGACGTCGACCCGTCCAACAGCACGGTGATGGTGTCGAGCATCAGGACTTTGATCTGCCCGTCAGATACCTATAACCCGACGCCCCTGTACGGCGCGCAGACGAACTACATGGCCGACATGGGCAGCGGGATTGTGTGGCAGTCGTCGGCGTTTGCTCCCAACACGGCCCTGCCGATGCCCAACGGCGTGTTCTACGGCAACAGTGCCACGCGCGTTCGCCGAGATCACCGACGGACTGAGCAATACCGGCTTCTACGCCGAGCGTGTGGTGGGCGATGGGACCACCGGGATCATCAGCCCGATCGCCGACGTGTTCTTCGATCCCGGCGCACCGCTCACCCCCGCCGACGCCCTGGCGCAGTGCCAGGCCCTGAACATCTACAACCCGGCCAACCAGATCCCGATGATCATGGGAGTGCCCTGGATCGACGGCCAGCACATCTTTCTGCATGACTCGACGCCGAATACACGCTCGTGCGGGTTCTTCATCGTCAACCGTGCGGTCATGCCGCCGTCGAGCTACCACCCCGGCGGAGTCAACATGCTTTCTGGCGACGGCTCGGTCAAGTTCATCAAGAACTCGATCAGCCTGACGACCTGGATGCGCCTGGGACTCGGAACGGCGGCGAAGTCGTGAGTGCGGACAGTTACTGAGAACTCGAGTGAAGACGAGGTACACGATGAACCACACCACGAAGTCGAGCTTTTCGGCTTGGGCCACGCTCATTCGCGCAGGACCGCGACCGAAGTCTCTATGGCAGCCTCTGGGTCGTCGCCGCGTGCCTGGGCGTGCTCGCGGCGCATGCTGCTCTCGGGTTGTTCGGGCTCCAGCCAAGCGAGTCCGGTCGACGCCCCTCTCGCCCGCGAGTCGCTCAAGGTTGCCCTGGAACACTGGAAGAAGGGCGAAGACCCCAAGTCGCTGCTGTCGTCCGTGACACCGATGACGGCCCAGGACTACGAGTGGGCCGCCGGGGCGAAACTGCTCGACTACGAGATCCTGGATCAGGGCCGAGAAGAGGACGCCAACCTCCGCGTCCAGGTCAAGATCACACTGGAGCGAACAGGGCAAGAAAAAGTCCGTCGAGAAGAAGGCCTCTTACGTCGTTGGCACGAGTCCTTCGGTGACGGTATTCCGAGACATCATGAGGCGCGGAGCGCGCCGGGAGGGAAGGCGAACGTCCTCTGAGCCCGACGAAGCCCTTGCGGCAGACGATCGCGGTGCCATTCGTCGGGCTTAGCGGGATAAAAAAACGCAACTCGGTAAGTTCCCGGCGTCAGTCTCGATCAAATCCCAAGACGTCTCACTTGTCGCGTCGGCAATTCGTCCCCACCTTTGGCCCACCTGAATCATGAAGGCGTTGCGGAGCGGCTCCAGATCGAGTCGCTACTTTCGGCCGAAGGAAACTAAGTGGCCACGTACAATGTTTGTGGTGCAGGCGTCTCGCCTGCCCAGTGTGCAGGCTGGAAGCCTGCACCACAATCGCCCAGAGTTTTCTCCGGTTCCACGTAGCACCTGTGTGGTTGTCCGTTCATTCTGAACCTGGTCCATTAGCGGTACCCCAGTCCGCGCCGATCGGCACTGCGGCCCTGGGCTGATGAAAGCCCGCGTAATTCTCACGCTTTCGGCTTATGCGTATTCTTTGAATCGGTTTCGCCCCCAGGCAGAAGCCCCCGCTCACACCTGGATGAGGAAACCAGGAAACCAGGAACAGCCTCAAGAAGCAATGACTCGCTTGGGTTCAGGGGGAAAACGCTCAATTGACCCCCCTTGGCTGATCGAGCCATTGAACTGATTGAGCGGATCATTCAACCACGAAATAAGCGAAATGCACGAAAAATCAAAACCTGTAAATGCTCGCGGTGATATCCCTGCCCCGCCTTGGTCTCTGTTCCCCTTTCGTGTCTTTTCGTCGATTTCGTGGTTGGTCCAGCGGACCGATCGTTTGAATGGGGCTGTTATTCTTCCGTGCAGGTCCGTGGGTTCCGTGGTTGAACTCCTCTGCTCTCTGGTGTCCCAGTCCCCAAGGGCGCCAGCGACAGCTCGCGGTTTTACCTCGACCGACGGTATGTCTGCTTTCCCTCGGCCCGCGGTACCGTCGAGTCGAAATCGCTCTTGGTCTAAGGGCGGACAAATTGCGCAACAAAGCTGGTGGGAATTGGGAGGTGCGGCAAGGCCGATGCTTCATCAGCCCACTGCGGGCCTACTCCGATGGCTTCAGGTGCGACCACGCCGCATCCTCTTCCGGCCGAGACCAGTCCGCTTCGAGGGCCGGCTGAGCAAGGAGCGCGGTTTCGCCCGGTACCGCGGCCGGTTCTTCCAACACTGTCACCAGCGCCCGCCGCGGGCTTGTGACATGGATCTCACCGAGCAACCGGACCCGACCGGCCGCATCGACGACCGCATCGACTGTTTGGATCATGGGAGACCTCCACTATGATTCTACCGAGGTGCCGCGGTCTTTGGCGCAGTGATGTCGCGTTGGTTGCCCTTCAGATCAAAGGCAACAGAGCGATCGTCCGTTCCGTGTTCTTCCGCGCCTTCCGTGGTTAATCCGACTGCGCTCCGCGAGCGGATCGCTCGCCCCGCGTCACCCAGCTCGTCGCGCTCAAGCAACGCGTCGATCACCTCTGCCTTCGCATTCCGCCGATCCCTGGGAACCGGTGCGCTGTCCGCCTGATCCACACGGACGCTCGGCTGGCGCGAATGCAATGCCCTGCTTGGAAAACGTGGCCCCGAAGTTGCCGCCCGGTTGGCCATCGTCGTTGCCGTCGAGGGGGCGGCCCAGCGCGTCGGTGAGGTCGGCCGCGACGATCTCGAGCCGATCAGTTTGCGACAGGTTGGGCTTGGTCGTGGGCAAGAGCGAGACCGACGAGGCCAGCGGGCTCGAGGCCGGCAAGGCCGAGGTCAGCTTGATAGGCTTGTAGGTCGTGATGGTCTTCTTCTTGACCTTCTTCGTCGTGACGCTCGAGAGCTGATAAGCGGCGAGATCCCCGCTGCCCGCGACCGGCCCGCTGAATTCGATCTCGAGCGCCGTCTCGGATTTCGTCTTTGCCTTCTTGCCGTTGCCCGTCTTGAGCTTGATCGTTTCCCAGTGCACCGACGTGACGATCACCGCCGGCCGCGTGGACGTCGGAGTCGGAGTCGGAGTTGGGGTCGGCGTCGGGGCTGGTGTGGGGGTCGGTGTTGGAGTCGGTGTCTGCGTTGGGGTCGGTGTTGGGGTTGGAGTCGGCGTTGGGGTCGGAGTCGGGGTCGGCGTTGGGGTTGGAGTGGGGGTGTTGGCCACGGCCGTAGTGGCCTGGGCGCCGTTCGGTGTAGGCTGGACGTCGCCCAGGTTGTCGGTGGCTATGCTGTAGAACCCATACGTATGGCCGAACTGCCCGGTAAACGTAGCGGAAGTCGCCGTCGTTGCGGTCTGCCACGGGCTGAACGGACCGCCGTCGTCCGAGTCGTAGATGGTGTATGAGGCGATGCTCGCCGCACCCGGCCCCGGCGCTCCGCTCCAGCTTACGGTGAAGCTGGTCGTTGTGGTAACCGCGGGCAGGGAATTCACGCTGCTCGTAGGCAGGGCGGCGAGATACGTGGTCGCCTGGGCGGCGCCGGGCGTCGGCTGGACGTCGCCGAGGTTGTCGGTCGCCACGCTGTAGAACGCATACGTATGGCCGAACTCGCCGGTGAACACCGCAGATGTCGCGGTGGTCGCGCTCTGCCATGAGCTGAACGGTCCGCCGTCTTCGGAGACGAAGACCTCGTACGAGGCGATGCTCGCTGCACCCGGCCCGGGCGCTCCGCTCCAGCTTACGGTGAATGAATTGGTCGTGGTGACCGCCGGCAGTGCGTTGACCGTACTGCTTGGTGGGCCGACCACGTAGGTCGTCGCCTCGGCGGCCGTGGGCGTAGCCTCGACATTGCCGACGTTGTCGGTGGCCACGCTGTAGAAGCTATAGGTGTGACCATAATCGCCCGTGAACGTGGCCGAGGTCTGCGTGGTGTCGGCCTGCCAGAGTGAGTACGGCCCGCCGTCTTCGGATTCGTAGATGTTGTAGAACGCGATGCCCGAGCCGCCGGGATCGTCCTGGCCCGACCAGGTCACGGTGAAGCTGGCCGTGGACTCGGTGGCCGGGAGAGCGACTGACGCTGCTGGTGGGTGGAGCCGGAGTCGATGGTGACGAGGGCTTGCTTGGTCGGGTCGATTCCCTGGGTCGGGTCTTGGTCGTTCACCTGGTCGGTGGCAATGGATTGGCTCGAGGTCGAAGGTCACCAGGGCGACGTTGCGGATCTGGGTTCCGGTGGCCAGGCCGGCGTTGGGGCTGATCGTGAAGCTGACGAAGCCGGTTCCTCGGCCGGTGCCATCTTCGGGGGGCAGGAAGCCGGTCAAGAGGTTCGCGGGCGGCAGGTTCGTGGAGGGATCGATCGACTGGAACGAGGCCGTGAAGATCCCCGTGGCCGGGTTCAGGTTGAGGCTAACGACGACCTCGAAGTTCTGGTCGTTCTCGGTCATGTTCACGGTGGTGTCGTAGTGCTGCCGGCCGGGTGGAATCGCGATGTAGGTGCTGCCGAATCCGACAGCCGTGAGCTGGAATGTGCTCCAGTCGAGGTTGGGATCGAGCGGGTCGCTGATCTCGACCTGCTGCGCCGGGGCTGTGGCCGTCGGGTCGTTCTCAAAGTTGATCTGGTAGGGGAGTTGGCTGGTGTCGGATACGAAGTTGTCAGGCCCGTATCCGGCGGGACCGTCCAGGGAGTTGGGGTCGTGGGACGTGACTGCAGTTGTTGCGCCTCCTGATCCACCGCTGCCCCCACACCCGACACAGGGCGGGGGTGGGGGTGGGGTCGGCCCACCGCAACCGCAACCGCCGCCGCCACCACCTCCGGATCCGCCGCCGGATCCACCGCCTCCTCCGCCTTCGGAACTGGCGCCGCTCGTTGCATTGGCGGGGTCGCCTCCATCGAAGTCGTCATACAGCTCTAGACCCTGAATCACGCCTTTGTCAGGGGCGGGGGTCGTTGGCGTGCTGCCCGGGCTAGGCTGTTTTGGACCAATTATAATCTTTTTAGTTATTGGTATGTCCTCATGGTGGACCACACCGTCTAGCGTAGCCCGATAGTTAATGTTGCACTTAAACGTAAACGTCCCCGTTGGGTCTTGGCCTGCCCCGAACCGCAGATCGAGGTTTATCGACCCCTCGACTCCATCGAAATCGTCGAATTGTGCGCAGTTGCCGAAAAGGCATCCTGAGACAAGTCCGGACGGATCTATAAGACTGGTCGGATTGTTGACGGCATAGGTGTAACAGTTGAGTCCCCCGGCGAGTCCAGTCGGGTCTTGCGAGATAAACCGCCCGAGTTGTGGGTCGTAAATCCTCGCGCATATAATCCACACCATCTGCATCCGCCTGTACACCCACCTCGCCCACGAACTGGAACGAATTCACCGCTGGGCCGGACGTGGCAAGTACGCCCCCAAACGGAGCGTACTCGTAGGAGGTCAGCACTCCACCAGTAGCATTGGTCACTTCGCTCGTACTACCGTTCTCTCCGAAGTCGTAGTAATCCGTTGTGCCGCTTACGCCAACCTCGCTGATCAGCCCGAAGGCATACGTGTAGTGAGCCAGCAGGGTGCCCTGGGTGTCGAACGCTGCAACCACATTGCCTAGTCCGATCGGGTCTACCTGAAACTCGGTGGCCATGCCATTGACCGTCTGCGAGACGAGGTTCCCCAGCGGATCGTATCCGTAGCTCGCCGCCACCCCAGGTCCATTGACGGCTGCCAACTGGTTGAGCTGGTTATACGTATACGTGATTGTGCTGCTCCCAGTGATCTGCGCGATCAGGTTGCCATCGGCATCGTATTGATAGTTCGTGATGACTCCATTGGTCGTCGAGCTCGTGTACTCGTTGACGTTGTTGGTCACGTAGGTCGTCGTCACGCCGTTGACGGTCTCAGAGATCCGGTTCCCGGCCGCGTCGTATACGTATTGAAGATTCTGGGCCGTCAGCCCGTCCGGGTCGGTGCTGTTCGGCGTGAACACCGCTTGAATGAGCTGGCTGTCGGCGTCGTACGTGTACGTCCACTCGCCGTCCTGGTTCGTGTCGGAGAGCACGTTGCCCAGCGGATCGTACGTGTAGTCGTCGAACGAGTTGATGGTGCTGTTGGCCGCCACATAGCTCGTCGAACCGGCTGACGGTGCATAGTTGGTGATGGAGAGCACGTCGCCGTCGCCGTCGTAGGTGTAGATCGTGAAGGTGCCGTTGCCGTTGTCCTTCTGGATCAGGTTGCCGGCGGCGTCGTAAGTGTACTGCACGATCAGGTTGCCGCTGCCGTCGGTCAGCTCCGAAAGCCGGCCCAACGCATCGTAAGCGTAGTTGACCGTGAATCCCGTCTGATCGACGCTCTGCGTGCGCTGGCCGACGATGTTGTAGCTGAACTTCAGCCAGGTGCCGTCCGGATACTCGACCTCGGTAAGCAGGTCGGGATTGCTGCGATTCGCCGTAGACGAACGTCGTGACGTTGCCCTGAGCGTCAGTGGCGCTCGTCAGGTTGCCCTGGACGTTATAGGTGTAGGAATACGACGTGCCGTCGGCGAAGGTTTCGGTGGCGACCAGTCCCTGGCGAGTTGTACGTGTAGCCGATCGCCTGACCGTTCTGGTCGAGATACTGCGTCGCTTCGCCGAGCGGGTTGTAACTGTATTGCTGCTCGGTGCCGTTGGCGTACGTGATCGACAGCAGGTCGTTCTGCGAGTCGTAGGCGTAGTTGGTGGTGTTGCCGTTGGCGTCGGTGTAGCTGGTCAGGTTGTTGTTGGCGTCGTAGGTGAAGGTCGTCGTCAGGCCAACGGGATCGGTCTGGCTGGTGAGGTTGCCGTTGGCGTCGTAGGTGTACGTGTAGGAGACACCGCCGGGACCGATCACCTTGGTCAGATCAAGGTTGCTGTCATAGTAGTAGTAGGTGACGTTGCCCAGTGGGTCGATCGACTCGGCCGGTGGCGCCGTAGAGGTTGAAGTAGGTCGTGGTCTGGTTGCCGTCGCGCGTCGGTCGTGATGTACCCGCCGGGCTCGAGGTACGTCCACGTTTCTTCCTCTGCCCCGCCGTTGCGAGACTGGCTGATGAGTCCGGCCCTGCGAGTCATAGGAGAAGTCCATTCCGGTACCATCGGCGTAGGTTATCGATGCCAGCGCATTGTCCTGAGCGGCCGATCCGCCCGTGTGTATGTGTAGTGGGTCGTGCCATAGACGTCGGTGTAGCTGGTCAAGAACTGTCCGGTCGGGTCGTAGCCGTACGTCTCGGTCTGGCCGTTGGAGTCGGTCAGCGTGGCGAGGTCACCCTGGGAGTTGTACGCCAGGTCGAGGAATTCGCCGTTGGAATCGGTCAGCGAGACGAGCTGGCCCTGCGTGTTGTAGCCGGCGGTGATGCTGTTGCCGTGCGTGTCTGCGACGTAGTTCGAGCGAGCCGTTGGAGTTGAACTGGTAGACCGTACCATCCGGCTCGGTGAGCCGGTACGCCCCGGCGCTGTCGGTGAGCGTAGCACCCTCGTTGCCCGGCTCGGCGCGAAGCTGCCGTTGGGTTGCAGGCTGAAGTATTCGAAGGTGCCAAAATCCGAGATGAGAACGTCGCCGTTGGTCATCGTCGACGCCGAGATGTCCCAGTTGTCGTCCCAGCCGTACCCGAGGATGCCCTGGCTAAATCGTCCTGCGATCGACTGCTGATAAGATTGCACAAATGTTAGATCCATGCCAGGAGCCGGAAGGCTGTCGGCGGTGACGTTGGCGAGTGTCTGCAGCGGTGTATGTGGCATTGGCCTTCTGGACCTCGAAGGACAGGAGCTCGCCGACGTCGGTGGTCGGGTCGCCGATGGACGCGAGGTAGACCGCGTCGTTATCGAGTGTCTGGAGGTACTGGCCCCAGGTAGATCCGAGCGCGGTCGCCAATGTCGGGAAGATCGCGTTCCAGGCGGCCTGGTTGATGTAGCTCGGCTGCATCGCTGCTTCGAGTGAGCCCCAGTCGATTGCCTGCGGTGTTGTTGGTCTCCAAGTCGCTCACGGTGAAGTAGATCGGGGGCCTGGTGTAGACCTCCCACTGCGACGTGAGCCAACCGGCGTAGTACACCGGCACCGTCACGCTCTCGCCCGGTTCGAGGATGCCGGGGACAGCGCCGCTGGCCAGGAACTGGACGGTCTGGCTGAAGCCGGCAGGCGTTGTATCACTAGCGTACGCGAGCCCGGCATCCGCAGGATTCAGAGAGAGGAAAGCTCCTTGCTCGCCGTTCTGCGTCGCCGTCAGTTCCAGCAGCGGGGCGGGCATGGGCGCGGTCCCCACGTTGCTGTATTCCACATAGAGAGTCGATGGCTCGTGGTAGCCGATCGGGTTGGGGACGCTGATGCTGGTCTTCAAGACGCCGACTCCTCCAGCCGTCACCGTCAGGGCGCTGGGCAACGATTGCGTGTTGCCCAGGTTGTCGGTGACAAGAACCGAGTAGGTGCCGGCTGGCAGAGCGTTGGCGGGAAGTGTTGCCGACATTGTCGTGGTACCACTGACGGTTTGGCTGGTCGTCAGACTGGTTGGTGCCAAGTACAAGGGAGACGCTGGATAAACTGCTCCGGTGGGAGACACTAACTGGATCTGGTAAGCGGTGGAAGATTGATACTCGAGTGGGAAAACCCCAGCGACTAGCAAAGTTGATGCTTGGCCGTTGCCGATCTGGCCCGGCGTTAGCCCCGACAAGACGAAGGGGCCTGCTTGCACATCGAGCGTGAAGTCGCTGCCTGGGTTCGTGACGAGGTTGTCGTAAACGAGGATGTAATAGGTTCCCGGTTGGGCGCCCTGTACCAGGCTCTGGTTTGCACCGGTCGCCGTGTAGCGGTACTGGTAGCTGTCGCGCGTCGGCGCGTTACCCAGGGAGGCGTACACCTCGTTTTCGTCGCTGGCATTGGCGTCGGTGAGGACGATGCTGAGTGCAGTGGGGCTAGTGATCGTGACGGTGAAGAGCTGGGCCTGTCCGCTGCCGGAGAGCGTGCCCTGATAGGGGGTGCCGGTCGTTAGCGCGCTCTGCGGGGTTTCGTTGACCTCGAACGCAAATGCTCCGGTCTCGCCCGGAATTGGCTGCGCCCAGTGTGCGGTGAGGACGTAGCTGCCGGCGGCGGGAAGCGTCACGAGTCCCGAGCTGGCTGTGAGGTCTGAGAATATCGTCGCATTGTTCGGCCCGGTCAGATCATACTCGAGTCCCGGATTGGACGACGCGAGGAGACTGAAATTGATTTGCTCGTTGGCGGCAGCCGTGAAGTCCCACTGGGCAGACTGATAGGGGCTCTCTAGTTCGCCGTTCTCGGTTTGGCCCATGTTCAGGGCGTTTTGAAAAACGGTGCCGTCCCACACGGCGACGAGGTAGTAGCCGGTGCTGGAAGGTTGGCTTGGAGCAGCCTGGAACTGAATCGTGTAGGCACCGGTGCTGGGAAGCTGGACATCGAGGAGCGTCGCATCCGCGCCTGACTGTGTGTTGGCCCCGGAGGCGACGACGTTGCCGCTCGGGTCAAGCAGTTGGACCTCCGCGAAATTGATGCTCGGTTGTAATGGCGCGATCGATCCGGCCGTGCCCGTGTTCGCAACGATCGCGACGGTTTGGCCTGCTTGGCCGTAGAACGTCCAGTCGTTCGTGGGACTGCTCTTGTTGATTAAGCCCGGCGTCGGTGTGCCGAGACCGATCGCGCCGCCGGGCGGGAACTGGTTAACGTTTCCCCCCGCAACCGTGCCGTCGATCTGCATCTCGCGGGCGTACACGTGCAGGCCACTGAGGTCGAGGGTACAGCCGGCCGGGACGATGAGAGCGTTGACATAGAGGGCCTCCGAGCCCGCTTCGGGTACGTTTTGGGAGTTGTCGACGAGTTGGACGTAGGTACCGTTCGAAAGGGCGATCGTGCCGTAGGCGAAGTTGTTTTGGAATCCAGCGGCGACGTCGCCAAGATCCTGGCTCATCACCTCGAGGAGCTGGGCGCGCTCGACGTTCCGGATCCGTCGAGATTGACAGTTCCTTGGGGCTGGAAAAGGTCGGCGTCGGTGGTGTTCCCGGATATGCTTCCGCTGATGTTTATTGTCGCCGACGGCTGGACCATCAAGGCCCCGGAGGAATTGATTGTCACCGAACTGTTGCTCAATTTGAGGGTCGAGGTCCCGTCTGCAGCGAGAACGCCGGTGTTTGTTAACGCACCACCGCTGGCGGACGCCGTGCCTCCGTTGACGGCCTCGATCGTGCCCGAGTTGGTCCAGTTTGTGCCAAAGATGCTGATCTGGCCGCCGCTGACATCGGCGGCGATGGTCCCCTGGTTGATCAGCGGCAGCGATGAGTTGCCGATCGAGCCGTTCTTGCCCTGGATGGTGATGCCCGAGCCGATCGTCAGGGTGCCCGAGTCGCCGTTGCTGGAGGCAGTCGTGATCGCGTCGCTGCTGTTGCCGCCGAGGAGGACCGTGCCCGTCCCTCCCAAGGTCTGAGCGCCGACGAAGTTGAGCTGACCCTTGGTCGAGCCGCTCGGGTTGCCAAGCTCGATCGTGGCGTTGAGCGTCACGCCACCCGCAACGTCGAGTGTCCCGCCGCCTACCTGCAAAGTGCCGGCGCCACCGACCGTGGGCCCGTCGTCCAACGTATACGTCCCGGTGATCAGCGTGAGTGTGCCCGTCAATGTGCACACGCCGGAAATCGAGCCGCCGCCTTGGGGTGAGAGCGTTCCCGAGTCGACCTCGACGGTTCCGGAATCGTTGAGTACGTAATCGACATACGAAGTTCCAGTCCCGGCTGACATCTGGAGTGTGCCGGCGTTGTTGAAGGTGCAAGGCGCTGTGGAGCCGTAAGGCACGTAGTAGACGTTGCTCAGCGTGGCGTCGGCTTGGAAATCGAAGGTCGCACCTGCCTGATTGTCGATTGTGACGCCGTTGGAATTGGCGGCATAAATGGTGCCAGTGCCGGTGATGTCGATGGTTCCGGTGTTGGTCAGCGTCCCGCTGAGATGCTCGCCGCTAGTACCGCTGGCGGTCATGGTTCCGGCGTTGGTGAGCGCGCCGCTGATCGTGCCAGAGGTCCAGGTGACCTGACTTCCTGCGGACAGCGTGCCGGTGCCCGTGAGCGTCCCGCCCTCAATTGCAAGGTTGCCGTTGCCCGTGACGGTGCCCGTAACGTCGAGCGTCCCGCTCTCGAGAACGAGGTTGGTATTGGTCGTGACGGTCCCCGCAACGTCGACTGTTCCGCCGCTTACCTGCAAGGTGCCGCCGCCGGTGAGGGTGGCGCCGTCGTCGAGCGTGACCGTGCCGGTAGTCAGCGTGAGTGTACCGGTCAATGTGCACACGCCAGAGAATGAGCCGCCGTCTTGGGGTGAGAGCGTTCCCGAGTCGACCGCGACGGTCCCTGAGTCGTTGAGGACGTAGTCGACGTACGAAGTTCCATTCCCGGCCGACAGCTCCAGGGTTCCGGCGTTGTTGAACGTGGCGGATGTGGGATAATAGAGGGAACCGACGTCGTGGTATTCGTCGCTCAAGGTGGCGTCGGCCTCGAAGTTGAAGGTGGCTCCGGCCTGATTGTCGATCGTAACGCCGTTGGAATTGGCGGCGTAAATGGTACCGGTGCCCGTGACGTTGACCGTGCCGCTATTGGTGAGCGTCCCGCCCAGGGTCTCGCCCCCCGCGCCGGCGATGGTCAGCGTGCCGGCGTTGGTGACGCTCCCGTTCATGGTGCCACCCGACCACGTGATGGTACCGGCGTTGGTGATGGTCCCGCCGATGCCACCGATGACGGCGATCTGGCTGCCCGCGGTGATCGTGCCCGTGCCGTCCAGGGTTCCGCCGTCGACTGACAGGACGGTCGAGCTCAGGCTGTCACCCAGCGTCAGCGCCCCGCCCGTCACCATCATCGCCCCCGTGCCACCGCTCTGCGCCACGATCGTGGTGCCGCCCGAACCCGTCGTGAAGGTGCCGCCCGCCAGCACAACCGTGCCGGCCACAATGATCGTGCCTCCCAGCGTCCCGCCGTCGGCCAGGGTGAGCGTGCCGGTGCCGGTATTGCTCAGCAGGCTGGTCGTATTCGTGTCGTTCACCGCTCCCGAGAGATCCAATGAGCCGGCGCCGGAGTTGCTCACCGTGCCGGTGTCGTTGAGAGTGTAATTGATGGCGGTGGTGCCGGTGTCGGCTGACGTCTCCAGGGTTCCGGCGTTGTTGAACGTGGCGGATGTGGGATAATACAGCGAACCGACGTCGTACCATTCGTCGCTCAAGGTGGCGTCGGCTTGGAAATCGAAGGTCTGCGCCAGCCTGATTGTCGATCGTAGCGCCGTTGGAGTTGACGAGATAAATCGTGCCAGTGCTGGTGATGTCGATGGTTCCGGTGTTGGTCAGGGTCCCGCTGAGATACATGCTGCCGCTACCGCTGGCGGTGATGGTTCCGGCGTTGGTGAGCGTGCCGGCGATCGTGCCAGAGGTCCAGGTGATCTGACTTCCTGCGGCCAGCGTGCCGGAGCCCGTGAGCGTACCGCCCTCGATTGCAAGGTTGGCATTGCCCGCGGCGGTACCCGTAACGTCGAGCGTCCCGCTCTCAAGAACGAGGTTGGTATTGGTCGTGACGGTCCCGGCAACGTCGAGCGTCCCGCCGCTTACCTGCAAGGTGCCGGTGCCGCCGAGCGCGGCGCCGTCATCCACCGTGACCGTACCGGTAGTCAGTGTGAGTGTACCGGTCAATGTGATCACGCCGGAAATCGTGCCGCCGCCTTGGGGTGAGAGCGTTCCCGAGTCGACCGCGACAGTTCCCGAGTCGTTGAGCACATAGTCGACGTACGAAGTTCCATTCCCGGCTGACATCTCCAGGGTTCCGGCGTTGTTGAACGTGGCGGATGTGGGATAATACAAGGAACCGACGTCGTACCATTCGTCGCTCAAGGTGGCGTCGGCTTGGAAGTCGAAGGTCGCACCTGCCTGATTGTCGATCGTAACGCCGTTGGAATTGGCGGCGTAAATGGTACCGGTGCCCGTGATGTCGATGGATCCCGCGTTGGTCAGAGTCCCGCCGAGATACTCGCTGCCGCTACCGCTGGCAGTGATGGTTCCGGCGTTGGTGAGCGTGCCGGTGATTGTTCCGGCGGTCCAGGTGACCTGAGTTCCTGCGGCCAGCGTGCCGGAGCCCGTGAGCGTGCCGCCCTCGATTGCAAGGTTGGCATTGCCCGCGGCGGTACCCGTAACGTCGAGCGTCCCGCTCTCAAGAACGAGGTTGGTATTGGTCGTGACGGTCCCGGCAACGTCGAGCGTCCCGCCGCTTACCTGCAAGGTGCCGGTGCCGCCGAGCGCGGCGCCGTCATCCACCGTGACCGTACCGGTAGTCAGTGTGAGTGTACCGGTCAATGTGATCACGCCGGAAATCGTGCCGCCGCCTTGGGGTGAGAGCGTTCCCGAGTCGACCGCGACAGTTCCCGAGTCGTTGAGCACATAGTCGACGTACGAAGTTCCATTCCCGGCTGACATCTCCAGGGTTCCGGCGTTGTTGAACGTGGCGGATGTGGGATAATACAAGGAACCGACGTCGTACCATTCGTCGCTCAAGGTGGCGTCGGCTTGGAAGTCGAAGGTCGCACCTGCCTGATTGTCGATCGTAACGCCGTTGGAATTGGCGGCGTAAATGGTACCGGTGCCCGTGATGTCGATGGATCCCGCGTTGGTCAGAGTCCCGCCGAGATACTCGCTGCCGCTACCGCTGGCAGTGATGGTTCCGGCGTTGGTGAGCGTGCCGGTGATTGTTCCGGCGGTCCAGGTGACCTGAGTTCCTGCGGCCAGCGTGCCGGAGCCCGTGAGCGTGCCGCCAGACACGGACAGATTGGACACCGTCGCGTCCCCCGCCATGGAGAGGGTGCCGCCGGAGAGGGTTACGTTACCGCTGAAGGTGGACGAGCTCGCGACCGACAGGCTGCCACTGGAGAGGATGATCGGATCGGAGCTGGTGATGATGTCCACGGAATCGGAATCGGACGAGCTGTGCGTGATGGGATTGGAAACGGCGATGCTGATCGTCACATCGTCCGCGGCCGTCGGGATGGCATCGTTCGACCAGTTGCTCGCGGTATCCCAATCGCCCCCATTCGGATTGATCCACGAAACAGACGAGAGGACAACTCGGCGCTCCAGCGACTCAAGCCACGGGCGCGACAGCGCGCCATGCGGCCGTTGCGGTGCGATCGTTGCCGGCGGTGAACTCTGGGTGCAGTCATGGCGATCTCCGAATGGGAAAGGCAAGCGGTTCGTTGTTCGAGACTCTCGCAGGCTCGATCGGGATTGGGATCCGGTCTGTGCGAGCCGATCATTGGCTCCTGAAGCCGTCACTCCCGGACGCCGGATCAACGAAGGCCAGTCGTTGACTGAACCCGGGGAGTCAAGACGCTGACTGGCAAACGCCTCGCACGAAAAGCGGTACTCTGATTGATTCGACCTCCTTCCCTCCTACTTTTCCTGCCGGCCTATCTCGTCGCCGTGCCGAATGACGTCCAGGTCGGCCACGTCGATCGTTCCGTCGCTGTTGCCCCACGCCAAAAATCTGCCGTCGGCGCTGAACACAAACCCAGTCGGACGGTAGGGCATGACGTCCTCCCCAAAAGTCAAAATCGGGCGGTCCTCGCCCCGACGAATCAGGCAGCAGATTCCTCCGCCGGTCCATGCCGTCGGGAGCTCGGTCACCATCTCGCGCGCATTGGGCCCAAGAGCAATTGGCGGTTTCATCTTCTCGAGCGTACCCCCGCCGGGCATCGTGCGCAGTGGAGACCGGCTCTCGACATCGTCGTTGACCACGAGAAAATGCCCGGACGCATCGAAATAAACCCCTCCTCCGTCAGGCTTGGTCCCTCGGGGAATCATCCACACCTGCTTGCCGGTGAGAGCATCAAAGGCGATGATCGAATGGTGAGGCCCTCCTTCGTCAATCCTCATGCCGTCGAACACGATGTAACGCCCGTCGCGTGTGATGTCGCAGCTAAAAACATGGCGGTTGAAGTGAGTGACCTCGAGCATTGCCCGCATCTGGCCCGAGCCGAGCAGCGCTCGGAGCCGGCCGACCCTCGGGTACTGCCGATAGTCCGCGTCGCGAAGCGGTGCGCGCTCGCCTGACTTGGTCTCGACACGCAGCAAGACCAGCTCGCCCGAGTCGGCGAACACCAGTCGGTCGATTAGCGCGCTCGGAAACTTCCAGTGATCGATCGACCGCCCCGAAGCGAGATCCCAGAGCGTCGCATCGCTGCCCGCGGCAAAGGCAAACCGCCGCCCGTCGCGGCTGAAGGCCAGCCCGGCGTTGTCCGCGAACAATCCCTCGGCAGGCGCCAGGACATATCTCAGGGCGCCGGTGGGACGGTCCCAGATCGCGACCCGCCAGTCGCTCGAGAGAGCGGCGACGAAGCGAGAGTCGGGTGAAAACGTGATCTGGGAAACGGGGTTGGACAAGCCTCGAAGCGTTTGTACGCCCCGCCCGTTCTCGATGTTCCAGATGTCAACCCGGCTGGGATCGTTGGCTGCATCACTTTCGGCCGGCCGAGCGGAGGTCGCGGCCAACCTCCGACCGTCCGGTGAGAAACTCATGCCGAGACAAGAGTGGACACCTCGAAAGTCAAGGACCTCGGTTCCCGAGGTCACGTCCCAGAGACTCGCGTAATTGTGGCCACCCACAGCCAGGATCGTACCGTCCGGTGAGAACGCGAGAGCTCCGACGGAAGGACCTTGAGACCTCAATCGGGCATGAAGCGCGCCGGTGTCGACCTCCCAGATGGTCACATTGGCCCCGTTATCGCCGACTGCCAGCCACCAGCGTCGCTTTGGGGACGCGCGATCGAGTACAGGTCCCGACTCGGGACCGGGCTGAGGATTTCGCCCAAAAGCCAGGCGGGTCACACTCAGCCGTGCTTGCGGTGGAGAGAACACTT
This sequence comes from uncultured Isosphaeraceae bacterium, assembly GCA_963830625.1. Classification (GTDB taxonomy): domain Bacteria; phylum Planctomycetota; class Planctomycetia; order Isosphaerales; family Isosphaeraceae; genus CAWHMZ01. The sequence continues at coordinate 86,217 of CAWHMZ010000032.1, forward strand.
CCGCGCCGTCGGGCATCGACCATACGTGGATCTTCTCGGCGTCATCCGTGCCGGCCAGAAGCGCGCCGTCGGGGGAAAAGACCGGACCTCTCGCGTGCACCGCGATTCGCGAGAGCTGATGGCCCGTGGCACCGTCCCAGACCTGAACGAAAGCCTTGCCGCCTTGGCCCTCGAACGTTGCGGCGATCAAGCCAGCGTCGGTCGACATCGCGAAATCGCAGATGGCCACGGCAGCGGAACCCTGGTCGTCGGCGCTACGATTCTCCGCGGAGCGGATCGTGAAATCAGCGACGACGCGCTCGCGCTCAACGTCCCAGAGCTGCAACGAACCTGGATGATGGGGGTCCGAGGTGAGCTGGAGCGGCGTCCCATCGCGCCTGAACGCCAGCGGCCCGCGGCCCTTGATGTTCGACTCGCGGCTGGTCTTGGCCACGATGTCCCAGACGGTCGTTCCGCGATTGACCCCGCGAAAAGCAGGGACGTCCACGCCGGAGATCAGCAGCCGGCGGCCATCGGGATCGAACAAGACATTTTGACCGCCGGGTGAAAGACTGTAGACAACGTGGGCGTCGAGACCGCGGCGCGTCGTGTCCGCCAGGCTCTGCAATCGGTCATCTTTCCGGATCTTGCCCATCGAGGCGATGATTTCGTGCGCCTCCTTTGTCCAGCCGTGGCGATGATCGGACCAGAGCAGGCGGAGGAACCGCTGGGCGAACGATTCGTACCGGCTGTCACGGGCTGCCGCGAGGGCCTTTTGTTTTTCCTGGGACGCGAGCTGAGCGGCGTCCAGGGCGTCTTGCCGGGCGCTCCTGATCCGGACGATGCCGACGGCTAGAAGCAGCATTCCCACGACCAGGGTCATGAACGATGCCGCCACGAGATTGCGGTGCCGCTGCGTCCACTTCCATGCCCGGTCAAACACGCTGGGGCGTCGGGCCTGGATGGGTTCGCCCTTGAGGAACCTCAACAGGTCGTCGCCCAGCTCCCGGGCGGTGACGTAACGGCCATCGCGTTCCCTGGCGATCGCCTTGAGTACGATCGTCTCCAGGTCTTTGGGAATTGCCGGATCAAGCCGCCTCGGAGGGTGGGGGTCTTCATTGGCGATGCGGCTCAATACCTCCTGACGGTCCTGGCCGGCGATTGCGGGCGTCAGCGTGAGCAGCTCGTAGAGCGTGACGCCCAGCGAGTAAATGTCAGTGCGCTGGTCGATCACAAGCCGCTTGCCCATCGCCTGCTCAGGGCTCATGTAGCGTATGGTCCCCAGCAGGTCGCCGGTGAGAGTCAGGTCGCTGTCCTCCTGCATCCGGGCCAGTCCGAAATCGGCCACCCAGAGGCTGAAATTGTGGTCGAGCAGGAGATTGGCCGGCTTGACGTCGCGGTGGATGACTCCGCTTTGATGGGCGTGTTCGAGCGCTTCGGCGGCCTGAAGTGCGAGGTCCGCCGCGGTTCGGTAAAAGCCGGGGCCCTGACCGCTCGACGTGGAATGAACCGTCCGAAGCGGCCACCATCTCGGCCGCGATCGACCCCGCCCACGTGGGTTCTTCGGCAATGACGTCGACGGCCAGGGAGGTGCGGGGGGCATCACGGGCGGGTCGCCATGCTCTGGATCGCTGTGTCCCTCCGGTCCCTTGGCCGAAACGGGCGGCAGGGGGTCTGTGCTCTCTCGACGGTGCGCTTCCGGGGCGAGCCGGCCCGAGACGAGCTCGCCGACCATGTCGGAAACGGCTGGGACAAGAATAACCGTTGTCTCGGGTTGGGCTTCCATCCCGTTCTCGGCCAGCGCTTCGGGACGGCGGCGACGCAGGGCACGGATCACGGTCGCAAGGCTCGGCCCCTCGATGAGCTGCATGGCGTAGTAATGCAGGTCCCCGTCGGACCCGACGGCATGCACCGGTACGATATGCGGGTGGTGGAGCAAGGCCGCCGCGCGGGCTTCCAGCCGGAACCGGTCGAGCTGGCGCTGGTCGAGTGCCGCGGCGTAAGGGAGCACCTTCAGGGCCACTCGCCGGCGCAGGGAGATCTGTTCGGCCTCGTAAACAATGGCCATGCCACCGCGGCCAATCTCACGGAGCACGCGAAAGTCGCCCAGGACCCGAGCGCCCGCCGACGAGTCACTGGCCGGACTGGCATCGGCGGGCGTGCCCGGCGAGATGGGCGGGTTGACCGACCAGCCAAGGTCGGCCATCGCCACCATCGCGGGGAGGACCTTGTCGAGCTTTTCGGCTTGCTCGGGATAACGGAGCCTGTAGGTGCCGAGATCGACCGCCTCGCCGGCGTGTAGCTTGTCGACCAGCTCCTCGAGCAGAGCGTTGAGGACCGGGTCGGTGGTACTTCTGCCTCCGAGGCTGCGCGGTGTTGCCTTCATCGTCCTGCCTCCTCCCGCTCGCCGTCGAGCAGCTCGCGCAGCCGGATCAAGGCTCGCGTATGCCGCGTCGACGCAGCCCCAGTCGAGATCCCCAGGGCCTCGGCGGTCTCGCGCGGCGAGAGCCTTTCGAGGTATCGCAGGATCAAGACCTCGCGGTCGAGCGGAGGCAAGGACTCGAGCGCCGCGCGGACTCGACGCGCAGCTCCTCATTGATGATGTTGTCGCTCGGGGAGGTCCCACTGGCCATCAGCCGGTCGGCCAAGGCTGCGGCTGACTCGTCGGAAAGGCCGAGATCGAAATGCTGCTCGCGAAGGACGCTACGCTTTCCGGCTTGAACGTGCTTGCGACGTAAGTCGACCAGCCGCTTCCAGGCGATCTCACGAAGCCAGGCATGGAACGGGAGCGGACGTTCTCTCAGGTAGGTGTCGAGGAGTCCAGCGGCTTCTTTGAGCACGTCCTGAACGACGTCCGAGGGATCGACCCGCGCCTGGAACCGGCGGTCCAATCGGACGGCGATCATCGTCCGCAGCCGGGCCCGATGCCGTTTCAGGAGCAGGTCGCGAGCCTGAGCGTCACCCCAGCTCGTGCGCTCAAGCAAATCGTTGGTGTCGTCGTTTGAGGAGAGTGCCGGCATCGTGTGCCTCCAAGATCAAGTGCGCAAAACCAATGAGGGCATTACCGAAAAGTTTTGAAAAAGCAGAAGAATCATCGCAACCCACTATGAGCAGTGAGCTTGCGCCTGACAGACGGCGATCAATAATTGTGTCAATTCCCGACAATCAAGTCGGAGATCGCGATCATGATCTTACTTGCGCGTGATGTACATCGCGAGCACGCGCTGCGAGCGGATGCAAAATGGATCGAGGTGGGTGGAACGATTTGCGTAAGCGCCGACGCGTTGGGGCCGCATGGCGGCCGGCCAGGCCGATCGCTCAGGCTGGGTGTTTGCGGGCAATGAACCTAACGATTTCGGGGACCAACTCCGCCCCCTACTTCGCCGCCTGCGAGCCATGCCAGGCCACGACTTGCCACTTGCCGCCGCGGCGCACCAGGACTTTCGTAAACCGCCAATTGTCCTCGAACTCCTGCCCTTGCCGCTCGCGCACGCGATTTAAGTGGCCGGTGACGACGGCTGAGTCGCCGAATACATTGACCTTGAGCTCGGACGTCGTGTAGCGCTTGAACTTCACGCGTCCGCTGCGCACGATCGCCAGCGCCTGAATCTTGTCCATGACCGGCATCTCTTGCACGGTGACGATCAACTCGTCAGCCCACAGTCGTTCCAGCGCGGCCGCATCACCACGTAAGTGAGCTTCGTTCCACTGGGTCTCCAGTTTCAACAGCTCGGATTGAGTCTCTGAAGCTGCGCTCTGTTGTGGCGCATCCCGCGCGATGGCCGCGGGAACGAGCGAAGCCAGAACGAGCAGAGCAAACGGGATTGGTGTGGCGCCGCGCATGCTTGATCCTCCGTTAACCGCGACCGGTGCAAGAGCGTCGCTCAGTGCGCACGCAGGCGCAGCGCGAGTTTGGCGACGACAAGCTGATTGAGACTGACACCTTCGGCTTCTGCTTCGTTCGCCAGCGCGGCGTGGAGCGACCTGGGGACGCGCACGTTGAACTTGCCGCTGTACTCGCGGCGCTGTGGATTAACCGGCGGTTCCGGTAGACTGTCGATAATCCGGTCGATCTCGCGGCTCTCTTTTGTTTTAGCAAAGGCCGCCGGGTCTTTGGCATTGGGGAAGAGGCGCCCGAACGGCCCGCCAGCGCCGTAGATGAGATTGTTGGCTTCGACCCAGGTTACGCCCGGTGCCTCCGCCAGCTTGCGCGCTCGCGTCAACAATTCTTGCGCACGGCTTTCTATGGTTCGTTTCGACATGCTCGCACCTCCCGGTCAATCCAGAACATTGTACCAGCCCTGGGGTGACGAAAAGTACTGCCGGGCGCCGCGGACGGCTCCCTGCGGAAGCCTTGTTCAACAGCTTTCCCCCCCTTGCGAAGGGGGGGTCAGGGGGAGTGGGGATGGGGGCTCGGACTCAGGGGGTTTCCGGAGTCGGAGTCAGGCGGTTCCGGAGGGCGTTTCTCAACGCATACGGAGGCTCGCCTCTCAGCGGACGCAGAGGCTCGCCCCCCACCCCCCCGGGCCCCCCCTTCGCAAGGGGGGGTCCGCCTTCGATCGAGCGCATTCTCATTTGATAACGCGCGACAAAAAAGACGTGCCGCGCGACAGCGCTCCCTCGATTGCCGATCAACGTCGTTTCACTACCCCACCCTGCCCCCCCTTCGCAAGGGGGGGTCCGCCCTCGTCCGGGGCTCGGTTCACGGTTGCGCCTGTAGCGGTCATAACGCTCGACCGCAATCGGAAAGTCATAACGCGGATAATCGTCATTGACAGCTCCGCCGGAGCGATCATCACCGGGCCGCCCGCAACCGCAACCGAGAATCACACTACCGGGATAAAGCCTTGCACATACGACGATTCGGCGACCTCGGCACGCTTTCCACGCCTCTTCTGACTACTGCACACTTTGCGCACGCGCAATTCTTTATGCAGACTGTTGATCCATCGATTTTGGCTTCTGGAAAGTGCGCAGTACCCCCCCTGCTGTAGTATATATAGAGAGAGGAGGACTTCTGCGCATGATAACCCCAGACAACGACGCCGAGCGGGGAGTAGAGGTTCCGACCCAGCGCGGTCGGAAGCGCTGGAAGATTGGGGGAACGCTCCGTGCCTTTTCTCCGGTGCCGAAGATCGGCCCGCCGCGACTCGAGGGTCGGCCCGCCGCGGCCAAGGAGCCCAAGGGGCCTTACCTCACGATGCCCGAATTGGTGGTCGACCGTCGACCGCGGTGTCCGCGGGCGCCGATCACGGCGCGGCATGCAGTCTCCTCGACATGTACTTTCGACTCAACGCGTTCGTGATGGCGATCGACGAGAGAGTTCCGATTGAGTGGATCGGCGAAAAATTACTCAAAGTGCGCCGGCGGCGCGCCTTTCAGATTCACTACGAGATTGCCGAGCACGGCGATCTCGAAGGCTGGTTTCGCCACAAAGCGCTCGAGGGGATGAGTCGCGGGCGCATCCGCCGCGGCCGCGCGACCCAGTCGTCCCGCATCGCCGACGCCTTCTTCATCGCGCTTGCCGGCGGCGAGCCCGAAGCGAAGTGTGTTGCCTATCGCCTCGCGGGCAATTCACAGGCCGACCTGCAGCCGGCGGCCGATGACGAGCGTCAGGCCGCCGACGCCGAGGTGCGCGACTACATGGTCCACTCGCGCCTCCTCTGGCGGCTCTTCGACTTAGATGATCAGCAAGAGCATACACATCTTCCGTAGATAATGGCAGGTTTGCGATTCACCACGCGCGTTCAACCCCAGCAAGTCGAGTCTCCAGAGCCATCGGTGTCATGGTGCTGATCCCATAGCGTAAGCTCCATGTCACCAGTCAGTTCCACCATTTCCATGCCCCTCGAGGGCACGCCGGCCAGCCTGGGCCCCGGGCTGAGAACCGCGAGCGGGGCACCACCGGAGCAGCAGTGGAATCCTGCCACTGTCTGCCATGATCTGCCATGTCCAAGCGAAGATCGAGTCGCAGAGAAAGCCTGATAGACAAATTTGCAGAAGCGCTCGCCGACGGCATTTCCGTCGTCAAGTGGCGAGAGGAAAACAACGTCTCCGAACGGACGGCCTACCGGTGGTCGGCGTCGGCGGAAGTCCGGAAAAGGGTCCACCAGCTTCGCCGCGACCGCTGCGATGGCGCGGTCGGCGTGATGGCCAAGCATGCGACCGCCGCGGCCGAAGAAATCGTCAACCTGGGCAAACATGCCAAGTCCGAAGCGGTCAAGCTCAGCGCGCTGTGCGCCGTCTTGTCGGACATGATGACGATGTTCTCACTACTCAGAGCTTGAAGTTCGCATGACCCAGATTGAGGAGCAGCTCAGTGACAAACCTGGAAACCCGGCTCGCCCGAGCTAACGCCCTGCTGGGCGCGGCTCCGCCCGAGGTGACCGACCGATCGCCCTGGGATTGGTATGCCCAAACTTGTCCGTGCGGCCTGCCGCCCGGGGAGTGCCAGGAACACCCCCGGGCTCGGCCCACCCAGCGCCCGCCTGAGGGCGACTGGCGCGTGTGGGCGTATGTGGCGGGGCGCGGGGCAGGCAAGACGCGGGCCGGGGCCGCCTGGATCCAGCGCCGCGTTGACGACAAAACCATGAAGCTCGGCTGCGTGATCGCCCCCACGGCAGCCGACATTCGCGACGTGGTGGTCGAGGGCCCTTCGGGGCTCTTGGCCGTCGCGCCCCCGTGGTCGCGGCCCCGGTTCGAGCCTTCAAAACGCCGCCTCACCTGGCCCAATGGCGCCTGCGCGGTTTGTTTGAGCGGCGAAGAGCCCGAGCGTGCCCGCGGCTTGAACATCGACACCCTCTGGGCCGACGAGCTGGCATGCTGGCAGCGTGCCCAGTCCACGTGGGACCTGGCCATGCTGGCGCTGCGCGCCGGCGCCAATCCGCAGGCCCTCATCACCACGACGCCGCGCCGCGTCGCGGTGCTCCGCCGTATCCTTGCCGAGCCGAGCACGGTCAAAACGACCGACACCACCTACGCCAACCAGCGCCACCTGTCGCCCGAGTTCCTCGCGCAGATCGTCAGCTTGTACGAGCACACCAGGCTGGGCCGCCAGGAGATTTACGCCGAGTTCCTCGACACGACCGAAGGCGTTTGGTTCGCCAACTTCGATCCCGGCAAGCACGTTTCCGTCGAGGCCGAGTACGACCGGTCGTACTTCGTCCGCTGCGCCATCGACGCCGGCACGTCGCGCCACACGGCGGCGGTGTTCTTCCAGGTCAAGCATCAGCCTGACGACTCACGACCTCGCGTGCATGTGTTCGGTGATTACCACGCCCTTGACGTCGTGAGCCAGAAAAACGCCAGGGAGATAAAGGCGCTGGCCGATCGGCTGCCGTGTCACGGCAGGATCGACCTGGTGCGCCTCGACCCCGCGGCGTCGGCGCGCTCGTCGCTTGGCCCGGCGGCGTACGGTGAATACGAGCGTGTGTTTGGCTCGCGCATCATCGCCCGCTGGCCGCAGCACCTGGTCCTGGACGGGCTCGACACGATCGAGCTGCTGATGGAAAGCGGCAAACTGATGATCCACCCGCGGTGCACGAAGTTGATCGATGCGTTCCGAAACTACTGCCGTCAACGCCGCGGCGGCCAGTGGATCGATTTCCCGGCCGATGGCCATCCGGAGGAAGACTTGATCGACGCGCTCCGCGGCGGAATTCGCGACGCCATGCCCGAAGGCGGCGTCGTTCTGCCGGGCATCCCGCGAGTCCATGCTTCGAGAATCATGCCGTGAATCCTTGTCGAGGGAGGTGTATTTTGGGTCGTGCTTCGAGAGACAGTTGGTATTTAATCAGCAACCACGAGCTCGAGACCATCGAACTGGCCGCAGCGCATCTACGCCGCAATGCCGACGAATTCGCCGATCGGCAGGCCCGCGCAACGTCGATTCACCTGGCACCGCTGCTGGCTGACCTGGCGTCGCGCATCGCCAAGCGCCAGAGCGATCGCGGCCCATATCCGGCTGCCAAGGGCGAGCCTTTCCGGTCTGGCGGCGCTGTGGAGCGAGTCCCGATGGCTCAGCCGCTTTTTGCGCCGTCGGACGCCTACCACAAGCCCGCGGCGGTGACCGACCGGCATCGACTCGACTTCCTCGGCGCTTATCTGGTCGCGATGAACCGGGACCACGGAAGCGGCCTAGCAAGCGTGTCCACGATCTGGAATGGGCTCCCCTATTGCGGCCAGGCGCAGACGGTGCGCGATGCGATCGACGCAGCAATGGACTGCGTGGCCCACCAAGAGCGAGACTACGCCGCTTTCGTCGCCAGTCAGGGTGGCTCGGCGTGCGGGATTAACGGCCAGCCGCAGGTTGCGGGCTCAGTCTAGAGACCGATTAGCGCCGGCAGGGATGTCCCTATTGCAGCCATCGGCACGTGCCGCGTGCTGGTCTTCGTCAATGCGATACTGGTCCAATGCCTTGAGATTCAAGGTGCCGAAGACAGGAGTTGAACCTGCACGGGCTGTTAAGCCCACCAGGACCTCAACCTGCCGTGTGTAGCTGGTGCCGGCCCCTTACCTTTTGCGCTTTCCAGGGCGGCGATGCCCCGTGCGGCGAAGGAGCTGTGCGGCCCAGCGTGCCATGGCCGGCGGCAGGCGCGGCTCTGGCGATCTGGCGTAATCGATGTCGTCGTAGCCGCCGTTTTCATAGCACTGATCGAGCAGCCCCTGGAGATCCAGCGGCACGTCGGAGTCGGTCGGGCGCAGCGGCACCCTGATCTTCGGCAAGCGATCGGAAAGGGAAATGGCGTAATACTCGGCCTGCAACCGCCGCCAACCCCGGCGTACGACGACCCGATAGGGAGTTCGTACCTTAAGCTCCAACGCGTCGACTGGCACCGCAACGACCCAATCGCCGTCGCGCAACAGGACGATCTCGACGAGACTAACCCCCGCTTGACGGAGTTCTTGCTGTTTCCGGAGGTACTGCTCTTGACCGTCGCCCGGCTCCTTGTTTGTGGGGCTTAGCACTTCAATGGCGGTCACAAGTCGCGCTTCGGTCGAGACCTCTCGGATTTCGATAAACCTTTGAGTTTCCAGCTCATCGGGCAGTTCGATCACAAGGGGCTCGGCGACGGCGATGCTGGTTCCACCATGGCCCGCGCGGCGAGAAACTCGTTCCGTTTCAATGACACGCACATCAGGGAAAAGTGAGCGGGAGCGATCCCACTGGGAAACGACCACGCGCTCTTCGACTCTGGCGCGCAGGTCTCCGGGTAGGACCTTTTGCAATTGGTCGTGCGCGTAGGTCACCAGGCTGGTGTGGATGTCGCCCCAGTGCCGCTCCAGGTAAGGGTCCATTCCGGGAAAGGGACTTGGCATGTTTTCTTCCGGCTCTTGGGAGCGAGCTGATCAAACTGCCGAAGACAGGAGTTGAACCTGCACGGGGTGTTAACCCCACTAGGACCTGAACCTAGCGCGTCTGCCAATTCCGCCACTTCGGCTTTGCGTTGCGGTGGCGTTTAAGTCGCGTTGCGGCCTGGGATTTGAGCCGATTTTCGCGGTAATTCACCACCAACAACTATTGTACCCGCATTGGGGCCGCACGGGCAATGTTATCAGCAGATTATCAGCAAGGATCAGCGGCAGCAGCCGTGCACGATCAGTCCGAGCCCTCTGCCCTCAATTCGTCGTGCTTTGCGAGTCTGGTGAAAAACTGCGACCGGTAGCTGCCTTACTGATGGCCGCTCAGCGCCTCGATGTCCCGGTTGCCTGGAATAACGTGAAGAATGAGCGTCTCGTCGTCCTCAACGCGATAAATGATTACGTAGTTGCCGACGGGAAAGCTTCGCAAGCCCAGGCGCAAGTCATCATCGCGACGGCGTCCCGCGTAAGGGTGGCTGGCGAGAAGGAAGAAGCGCTCCGTAAGAAAGTCGATCAGGCGGTCGGCGATTTCAACACTGCCGCTCTCCCTTGCGACGTGGTACCAGATATTGTCCAACTCGGTTTCGGCTTCCGGAGCGAGGCGGTGTGCCATTCAGCGGGGCGCAGGCTGCTCGACGGCGAGACGGTCGCGGCCGCGCTGTTTCACTTCGACGGAAAGCTCGTGCATAGATTTCTGTGTGATTGCACGCCCGTCGTCGGCGGCGAGCGAAGCTTCCGCCGCGTCAACCGCTGCCAGAATCTCCCCGCGATTGCGCTCGCGTTTCTCCCAAAGGCACAAGGCTTCCTGTACTGCGTCTTCCTCGTCGTGGAATCTGCCGGCTTCGATTGCCTGGCGGACAAATGCTTTTTGATCGGGTGTAAAATGGACTTTCATATAATTAATCCTAAGATACGCGGGCGTTTATGTCAAGGTATACTGGAGGCGACTGTCGCGTGGCGTCTGTCTGCAAAATGCCTCCGGGAAGTCCGGCGGAGATCGGATCGCGTTTCCAAATTCTTCATTAGACGGTCATAGGAGCTAGAAAGACAGTGTCGGCTAGGTGGGTAGCCGACGGGAACGTTCGACCGTTGCAGATGCCCTCCTGTTTTGTTCTTAGAGGCATGTTTGGGCGACAGAGAGGAACACCGTTCGCCTGAATGCCTTTTTTCTTTTTCCGATACTCGGAATTGACTGAGGAATGAGGAACCTTTGCACCGGCGGAGCGGTTGTCCACAGAAATCGACGGATAAACTACAGGTAAGTAATATAGGTTTCTTATATATAGGTTTGTGCGACAAACTTACCGTGCGGAAAGCCGCACTTTCTCGTGCGCTCCGCGACAAACTTACCGCGGGGTCCGCGACCAAGTGACCGTGGATAACTGGCGCCATTCACAGGGCTGTTCACAAGACCGGGCCGATCACGAGCGCGACAAACTTACCGTGGGGGCCGCGACAAACTTACCGTGAGTCGTCTGAGGGGCGGTTTCTGCACACTCTCCCCATTTCCCAATGGTTCTGGGGCACGTGCCCGGCGCGACAAACTTACCGTGGCTTTGATGCTTGCTTCGTCAAAGACTTCGGATCGGGAGCCCGGCGCGATCAACTTACCGTATGTAGGGATCGATTATTCAAAAGTTTAACTCGGGCTTCGGCGATGTCCCGATTGGGCTGTCAGCGCGGGAATCCGGTGCTTCCGGCTCGGCAGTGGGCGCGACAAACTTACCGTGGGCCGATCTTGGGCTAGGAACTGCGCCAATGTAGCGCGGGGGAACGGGAGGCGCGCTGTGCTCCAGGGTGAGTCCCTGCTCGTCCGCGGAGATGCGGGCGGACGGGTAGGCGCTCTTGACATGGGTGAGCGTTTGAAGGAAACACCGGCGGAAGTCGCGCACTCGGGCGAATCCCTGGCCGAATTGCTCGTAAGCCGCCGCCCAAGTGATAAATTGCGGCTTGCCCGGTGCCACACGGTGCAGCCGCTGGGCCAGCCAGACATAGATGTCGAGGGCCATCGAGGACGACGAAAGCGCCGCGACCGCCCGGTGGTCGAGCGGCACGGCGTGGCGGCCGAGGCTCTGGAAATACTCTTCGCTCAGGCGGACGGTGGAGGGCCAGAGCACGCGCTGGTCGGCCTGCTTGGGAAACCACAGGTCGAAGGCGCTGACGATCTGGGTGTTGACCTGGACCGCCCTCCCCTCCTCGACGATCCCCATGCGGATGGTCGACGCCGCCAGTCGCGCGAGCTGGTTCTTGAGCGCCTTGAGGTGCTGGCCGTTGGTTTCGACGCCGAGCGACCGGGCGAAGGCGGTCATCGATTCCTCGACGTCGACGACCGCGGAGCCGGTGCGGACGGCTTCGCTGGCCAGGTGGATCAGTACCAGCCGCGGTTTTTCGCCGTAAGGCAGGCCGAGCTGGACGAATTGGCCGGTCGCGGGTCGATGGCGGACCCGGCCTCGATGCGCAGAGCACGGCATTGCCCTGCTTGCGGTCCCATTCGCGCACATCGTCGCCGGGGTTGCGGTACGGGATGCCGCACTGGCATTGGACCGTGTGCAGGAAGTCGATCCGCTCGGGGCGCTCGGCCCGGATCAGGGCCGAGGCCTCGATCAGCCGCTCCTGCTTGCGGGTCAGCGTGAGGTGGTCGGGCGGCTTGCTCACGGGACAGCTCGGCTACGCATCAGGTCAGGTATCCGTTGGCGCGGAGCCAGGGCTCCAAGCGCGCTTTCCAGGATTTCCTGCACCTGGTTCGGCTCGATGCCCTGCAATTGCCGCTCGAGCGAGGCCCTTTTCACGGCCTCGGCGAGATCGGCGCGGAGGCGGGTCGTGAACGGGACGCGAGTAACCTTCGTGGTAGCCCGGACGGCGGTCGGCTCCATCGGTGCAGGAGCGCGGCGGCGCGGCTCTGGCTTCGCCTTCTCGCCGTAAATGAACTGTTCTTCGGCTGCCCGGTTTTCCTGCGGCTTGGCCTTGATGCCGGCTACCAGGGGTCTGCGTTTTGCCATAGTTCCTCCCGTGTTGCTCTGTTACTCGACCGGCTCCAGTGGCGCCCTCTCCTTGGCCGTGGATTTTCGTCGGGATGTCGGCCGACCGCCGTTGGCAGGATCTCGCGGAATAGCTGCCGGATCTCGTCGGCGGCCTCCGGGCGCGAGAGCCCATGCGCCATACGACTGTGCCCTGCCCGGGGCATCGGCGTAGACCTGGCGCAGAATGATCGGGCGTCTGGCTCGCGGAAGCCCGAGTGCGGCGGCGGCCTCCTTCATGTCCTGGGTCAGGCGGTAGTTCTTGCCCACCATGCTGAGCACGATCACCGCCTTCGGGCTGTCCGCCTCTGATTTCCTGGGCCTGCCGGAGCACCGAAGTGGCCTGGGCGAGCGAACGGACCTCCAGCATGCTCGCCTTGCAGGGCACGATGGCGAGATCGGCGCGCAGCAGCAGCGCCCGGCTGATCTCGGTGTTGCTGCCCGGCCCATCGGCAATGACGTAATCCGCCTCTTGCGCCAGCCCCGGCACGATGTCGAGGATCTTGTCGGGGTTATCGAGCTTAATGGTGCGGACGTCCGGGGCCGACTCCGCCATCCACTCGGAGGAGGAATGCTGCGCGTCGCAGTCGGCGAGGATCACGGTGTGTCCCTGCTCGCTCAGCCAGGTCGCAAGGTGAACCGAAAGCGTGGATTTGCCGACACCGCCCTTGGAATTTGCCACAACAATAATCATGTCGGAACACATACATGATTTTCTGGCATCCTGCAAGTCTTATGCGGGCGTGCCGACCGGCTGGATAGTTGGACAGGTGACAGAGCTGCCGGACGGTGAGTCGACCGGAAAGCATTACATCCAGGTGACAGGCCAGCGGGCTGTCAGTCCAATCGGTCGTTTTGAAAGTCGGTATGAGAAGCTACACGGCCTTCCGGCCGGAAGGGCGACAAGTCGTCAAAACGGAAAGTAGGCTCAATGACGGGAAGGCTTTCTTGTAAGCACGCTTACATGTAATACGGCAAGCAAGCAAGACAGACAGAACGCCGACTTTAATCTTCATCGATAAAGGACACGATTTGTTCTAGCTATTTGCGCGCACTCCGCGGCGCTGTGAGTCGTAAAGAAACCCGTGGCCAGGCTTCCTAACCTGCCCTTGATTTCTTGACTGAGTTACTTTACCGATGGAAGCGAGGATTCGCGTAGGACGTAGCAACCTGCCGTAACCATTAAAGAAAACGGCCGTTGCTTTACCACCGCCCGCACCAGGAGGAATTAGGCACGGAGAGCTTTTGCATCCGGCTCGATATAAGTGAGGGGTGAGACCGGGAAATCTTGGTGCGGCTGGATTTGGAGGGCCATATGCAGACTTATCTTGTTATCACCGGTTTGGCGAGCAAGAATGAGGAGCGGTGGTTCTTCCGCTCAACAACGGGCACTACGAAGCGGCTGGCTGACAAGCGCATGACGCGGAACATCGACGAGCTGACTCGCAATTGACGTCTTCACCAGAGAAGGTCTGACGATTGGAGGAAGTTCCAATGAAGGTTTATACCGGAATCAGGAGCGGGTTGGTCTTGGGGTTGCTGATCGGTTCGCTCGCGCTGTGGAGCCGGGTAAGCCCCGGCAAGTCGCGAGCGGCTCAGGAGGTCTGCGCCTCCCGATGCCCAGGTGCCGGAAGCGATACGGACGGTCATCGTTGGGAAGTACTACGACATGTTCGGGCGGCCGACGGAGGTGAAGTACGACCGCGGCCTGAAATTCACATTCATCGACGGCGGCGGAGAAGCCTCGGAAATCACTTATAATCCATCAACAAACAGGTTCGAGTCCGGCGATGGTAGTGTGTTGGCCGCGTTCTTGGAGAGGAAGGGCGGGGGCGTCATTGCGTTCGCGAGGGAGCCGAGCTTCTGGGTGAGGCCAGGAGCGGATGGCCTCAGTGCACAGGTGCCGGAGGCCTTAAGGAAGAACATCGTGGGGAAGTACTACGACGGGGCAGGTAGTCCGACGGAGGTGACGTACGACGGCGGCCTGAGATTCACATTTACCGCGGGCGACGGAGTAAAATTCAGACTCACTTATAATCCATCAACAAATTTATTAGAGGCCGACGATGGGAATTTGGCCGCGTTCTTCAAGAAGACCGGCGAGGGCGTCATCGCATTCGAGGGCGGGCCCGGTTTCTGGGAGAGGGCCAAGAAAGCGGTGTTCCCGATGCAGGTGAGTTCCGGCGAAAGGAGAGAGGGAGGAGCCACCTGTTGCCTATCGGCCAAGATCAGCTTGCTGCCTGATCAGGGGCTCATCGAATCGAAATTCTGGGTTCGCAAATCAGGTATATTCGGTGACGCGGATTGTGCAGGACTCTTCGTTTTTTACGACGAGAAGGGTAACACAATTTGGAAGACCCCGATACTTACGAAAAAGGTCGGTAGCGATCCATTTACGGGCCTTCATGCAGAGACAGCGTCGCAGCCAATCAACGTACCACTTAATGTAATGAACTTAGTTGCACATGTAGCGGTAGTCGCCGAGCCCAAGGACAAAATCGTCGTGCATTTGCCGGGTCCGCTTGACGATGTTATCAAGCGCGTCGGGGACGAGATTGCCAAGGGCGTGGTCTCACGAGTGTTCCAGGCGAGGTAACCTTAGGCGCGGGGGCCGTGTAAGTCTATCGACTTCTCCGCAGCTTCTCCCCTTTGGTGTGCCTGGGTCTTTCGACGGGGATTTTGAACATCCGCACCCGATAGACCGCGAGCGACAGGGCAAGGTACCAGACTTGCGGACGGGTTACTTTACTGTACTAATGCTGCAAAGAAAACCCTGGTTTCCTTTACCAACTTGGCGGCGGCCACTACGACAAATAATTCTGAAGATCACAGACGAGTCGCCGCCACACTGGACACCGGGCGGGAAGGGGGAAGCGGCGCAGGTAAGACGATCTCTGGGAGCGCGGCCGCTACCGGCTGCGGCCATGTTCTGAAGGATTCCTGGCCAGGTCTTGGGCAAACGATCTCCCCCAGCCCGTGTTTTTCACGGTGAATTCCAGGTGCGCGCCATCTGCAAGATCCACGTCGAAGCTGCATGTCAATTCACCGGCCTCATCTATTTCGGGCGACCCCAGTGCGCTTATATGGGCCTTGCCGCCGTCTTTGAGGGTAAAGGCGGGAACCGCGAGCACGGCTTTATAAATGTGCTCCAGGACTTCTTTCGCTTCCGCGACGACGCTTTCATGGTGCGCACTGATTTCTTGGGGAGTGGGTCGACGGTGGGAATCGCCCCGCGGCGTCCGCGGCCGATGGCCGTGACTCATGCTACTTTCTGCGCGCTGCTGCTGCTGACGCTGGGAGACGATCCAGGTATCAGCCTCGTCGGCCAGCTTGGCGAGCCTCAGCAGGTCGTCCTCCGCGTAGCTGTCGGACTCTTTCCACGCGTCGCCCTGCTTGTAATTGCGCCGAAGTGTGATGCTGTACCAGGGTCCGTTAGCGCCTTCATTCTTCCAGATCGAAATCTCGATGCCCCCTCCGCGTATCTTCTGCACGGGCTTCTTTGGCTTCTCGGGTTTTGTCTTGTCAGACATGGTGGTTTACTCCTCGTTGTTGGTAATTCAAGCACGGATCGCCATTACGCGGCGGGAGGGGGTTCGATCATCCCAGGTCCCCGCCGACCGCGCAATAGCGTCCGGCCGGAGGCGGAAACTCAACGCTCCCGCCCGGCTCCCCGTTCCTCGCGGATGAGCTCGACGACGCCGTCGAAGACTTCCCTGGCCTTCTCGCGGGCCGCGGCGCCGTTGCCGAATTCGATCTCCATGCCCCAGGCTTGGTCGCGTTTGTTCCAGTGGAACAATTGCACCTGCGTCTCCTGGCCCTCCTTGGTGGTGACGGTCTTCGTGTGCGACTTAATGAAATCGAGCACTTCCGGCGACGGCTCATCCTGCTTGTCGCCGCTTCCGAATTTGATCTGCATCTGCCAGCGTTCGTCGCGGGTGGGTTTATCCTGATCAACGCGGCTCTCCTTGTCCGGCCGGCTTTCCTGAAGCTGGACCTTGTAGCCGTCGACGTTCACGGTTTTGACCGGATAAGGATTGGCCCGCCACTGACGAGCGGCCGGCTCGTCCTGCGGCCGCTCCGCGACCGCCGTGGCGGTTGCGGACTCCTGCATCGCGGTTTGTTCGGTGGGAACGGTTTGAAGTGCTTCGGCTAATGCCTTGCGTTGTGCCATATGGTCCTCCTGACGTTGGCGTGAGCCTTCCGTATAACCGCGGCGAAATTCGATGTAAAGCAAAAAAACATGCGTGTGAATGGCAACGACAATCACCCGAAAACGTGCGTCTTGATTTTGCTTGTGACAAGGGATAAGCCATGCGGCAGTTAGCGGTATCATGATCAGCAGGCAGCGTGGCCAATTCCGGGAATAGATCCTCATCATTTACTCCAGCTGAGCGTTCCCATGACGCCGAATGGAATCTGGAGATTAGCGGCCGCAGCCTCGCGGCGAGGCTGTGGCGTTACGCCGACGCGGCGAGCGACCTGTGGATCAGATACGCGAGAGACCGGGAATCGTCGGCTCGATTGATCGCCGCTACAATTCGTGGATGAACGATTACGATCGCCTGCTCGTGGTCGATGACCCCGGATCGATCGCGCGGTTCCTGAATGCACCGGGCGGCGAAAGTCAGCCTGCTGACCAACGGGTGGCGTTGGCGTGAGACGGCGAATGAAGTCGGCCAGGAGGTTGCCGAAACTGAACGCGCAGTTGAGCGTGCTCGGGCGCTGCTCAGCGTGCCGGCCTTAAGGACGTGGACGACGCGGGTTTGTCGCGGCTGGACTTGCCGGCCGATCCGCCCGGCAAAAGATGGTGGGCGCGGGGCGTGACCGCACCGCGCGAGAAATGACAGCGCCGGCAACGCCTTGACCGTTGCCGATGAGTTCGGGAATTGTCCGGCACGCCCCGCCGCGGGCGGCTTGATAACCGTTAGAACAGGGATAGCTGGCGGTCATGCCGCCGCTCGTCACGAGCGACGCGGTCCCGGTATGCAGTCTTAAGTCTGGCGCGACGATCCTGGGTTGGTCCGGCGGGCGGGACGGCTAGCATAACCGGCTCGCTGCCCGTAGCATCGGCCGGCGTGGCAACGGTCTCCGGCTTAAATCCCGGAACCTCCGGCTGTGCGGCAGGCTCATGGACGGCCGGCAGCTCTATCCGGTGCCGGATGCGGGCCGTGACCGGCTCCTCGGCTCTTGCAGCGCTCCTGGCGCCGGTGCGCGCCGGGGCGGGCTCGATGCTGTGGGCGGCTTTGAGCGCCTTGATTCTCTCGGCGGTCTCGCTCGCCGGAGGCAGCTTCTGTTCTGCCGGCTCGGCCGTTGCGCCGGAGAGCGCCGCCTTGAGCTGATCGCGTAAGCTGGCTGAGTTCCGCCAGGTAGGCGTCGTGGGCGAACGGCTTGCCCAGGCGGGCCTGGTAGTCGCGGAGCTGGCCTTCGGCGATGGCAAGCTCCTGGCGGGCCGTGGCTGCGCTGAGACGGGTATGTGCCGATCATCCGGTCCAGGGCGTTCATCACGGCACGCGGCCCGGCATCGCGCGGCAAGGTTGCCGTGCCTGACGGCCTCGCCTTCCAGGTACACCTCCGGCGCGGCGTAGCGTATGGAGGATGATGCCGAAGGAGAGCCCCGGTACGTGCCCGAGCGGAACGCGGCGGATCTCGTGCACCTCGGCGGGGAGGGATTTCAGGCGATTGCCGAGCACGGCCAGGGCGTCATCCGGAGCGTAGGCCCTCTCGCCGATGGTGATCCGGTCATCGGCATGGGCGTTCGGCCGTCGCCATGTCCTCGGTCAACCCTGCGACGCGCTGCTCAAGCCGCGCGATGGTCGCGGGCAGATCGCGTAAGGTGCGGCGGGCGAGATACTGCTCGTCGGCGTGGTTCTTCTTGAGGATGGCCAGGCGCTGCAATTCGGCGTCGGCCTCGGCCAGCGTGAGCACGGCCGGATTGCCCGAGGCGATGGCCTTGACCTCGGCGTAGGAGAGTTCCTGGCCGCCGATGTCCTCGGCGCGGCGGACGGCGGACTCGCCGGTCATCACCTGGGCGATGAACCGTGCCTTGGTTTCCAGGGCCTGCCACATATAGGCATCGAACGATCCTTCGGTGACGTAGCGGTAGATCGCCACTTCCGGATTCTCATTGCCCTGGCGGAGGATGCGGCCCTCGCGCTGCTCGACCTCGGCCGGCTTCCAGGGGGCGTCGAGATGGTGCAGGGCGACCAGGCGTTTCTGGACGTTGGTGCCGGTGCCCATCTTCTGCGTGCTGCCGATCAGCACGCGCACCGAGCCGCTTCGCACTTTCTCGAACAGCGATTGTTTCTTGGCGTCGGTGTCGGCGTCGCCGATGGCGGCGATCTGCGCCCGGGGGATGCCGCTGGCTACCAGCTTGTCGATGATCTCGTCATAGACGCGAGTAGCCCCAGGGGGTCGGGTTCACGCCCATGTCGCAGAAGATCATCTGCGTGCCGCGGGTGGCGGCCGTGCGCTCCCAGATGGCAGCGACCTTGTCCACCAGGGCGTTGATCTTCGAGCCGGGAAAATCCGTGGCGGTGCCGACAGCAGCCGGGCATCGAGGGCGAGCTTCCGGCCGTCGGTGGTGATGGCCAGGGCATTGTCCTCGCGGGGATCGACCTTCTGCGAGCGCAGGCGGTCGTAGCGGGCGACCAGCTCCTGCTGAATTGCCGCCTGCTCCTCCGACATCGGGCAGGCGACGATCATGGGCTTGCCGCCTTCCAGCCTCGGGCGGGGAAGGTCCAGCATCTCGGCCGTCTGCACGTCGGCGAAGGCCCGGAACATCTGCTGGAGTTCCGGCAGGTTGACGAAGCGGGCGAAGCGGCTGCGGGGCCGCAAGGACGCGCCGTCCGGCGAGATTTCCATGGTGTCGACCACCTCGCCGAAGGTGGCCGCCCAGGCGTCGAAATGCTCGATGCCGCGGCTCTTCAGGCCCTCCGGGTCGAGGAAGCGCTGCATCGTGTACATCTCGACCATCGTGTTGGAAATCGGCGTGCCGGTGGCAAAGGTGACGCCGTGGCCCGGGTGCCGCTCCTCCAGGTAGCGGGCTTTCATGTAGAGGTCGAAGGCACGCTCGCTGCCGCCGGTCTGGATGCCGGCCACGCGGTCCATCTTGGTCGGCGTCTCCAGGTTCTTGAAGAAATGCGCCTCGTCGATGAAGATGTGATCGACGCCCAGCTCGTCGAACACCAGCCCGTCGTCCTTCTTGTCCTCGGCCAGCAGGTCTTTCAGCCGCTCCTCGCGGGCCGCTTTCTGCTTCTCGATGGTCTTGATGATGTTGCGGCTGGCACGCGAGGTGTCGGCGCGGGCGCTGTCGCCGAGCAACTGCTCGTATTCCTCGATCTGCTCGCGCAGGAAACTCTCCTGGTAGTCGCGCGACATGCCGATCCGCTCGAAGCTGCTGTGGGTGACGATGATGCCGTCCCAGTCGCCGCTGGCGATCTTGGCGGTCAAGCATCTTGCGGCGCTCGCGGGTCAGGTCGTCCTTGGTGGCGACCAGCAGCCTGGCGTTGGGATAGAGCTGCATGAACTCGCGGGCGAACTGCTCCAGCATGTGGTTGGGCACCACGTACATCGGCTTCTTGCGCAAGCCCGGCCTGCTTCATCTTCATGCCGGTGGCGGCCATGGTGAAGGTCTTGCCGGCGCCGACGACATGGGCCAGCAGCGTGTTGCCGCTGCTCATGCTGCGCCAGACGGCGTCCTTCTGGTGCGGGTTCAAGCGTGATGGTCTGGTTCATGCCGGGAAAGTCGAGGTGCGAGCCGTCGAAGAGGCGGGGGCGCAGGTTGTTGTAGGTGTCGTTGTAGAGCCGCACCAGCCGCTCGGTGCGGTCCGGGTCGGAGAAGACCCAGGCGCGGAAGCGCTCCTTGATCAGCTTCTGCTTCTCGCGGGCGGCGAGCGTCGCCTCCTGGTTGACGACGCGCTCCTCGCGGTCGCCGTTATGGATGGTGTCGTAGATGACCGGCGTCTTGAGGTTGAGGGCCTGCTCCAGCAGCCAGGTGCCGTTGGCCCTGGGCGTGCCGTATTCGGAGGTCGCGGCGACGGAGCTTTCGGCGCTGTAGCCGGCGTCGACGCTCCACACCGCGTCTTTCTTCAGGTGGCCGACCTGGATCGAGGAGGCGGGGACGCGGAAGAGATCGGCGGCAAAGGCCTGGATGTCGGTCTCCGGTATCCACGGCGCGCCCAGATTGGCGTCGATGTCGCCGGGCAGCACGTCCTCGGGCTGCACGGCGCGCAGCGCCTCGGCGTTGCGGGCGTAGTCCGGCCCGGCCTTCTCGGCGGCGGCGAGCTTCGCCCGCACGTTGCCGGAGAGATAGGCGTCGGCGGTCTGCCAGGTCTTGGATTCCGGGTCGTGGTAGATGAGATCGCCCAGCTCGGCGATGATCGTCTGCCTCGGGCTTGCCGTAGAGCGAGGCGATAAACGGCAGATCGACCGATCCGCGTGCGGTCGAGCGAGACGAGCAGCCCTTCCTCGGCGCTGGCGACGGAGGTGACGTCGGGCGTGCGGCCGACCACATCCTTCTGCATGATGGCGGCTTTGGCCGCCTTGCCGGTGACCTCGTCGTAGTCTTCCAGCGACATGACGAGCATGGCGTCCGGGTCTTCGCGGAATTTCACGAGGTTGGGCATGCGGCGGATCACGCGTGCCGTCGCCGGTTTCGCTGAAGGTCGTCTTGTTGATCGGGCCGTAGGCGGCAACGAACCGGTCGTAGGCGCGGTTCAGGTCGCGGCGGGCGTCGTTGCGGTGCGCCTCCGGCCAGCCTTCGTTCTGCGATTGCAGGACGCGGCGGGCATGGTCGCGCAGGCCGATCAGGGCGGCAAGCCGCTTGCCGGTCATCGTGCCGTCGGACTTGAGCAGCGTGCCGCCATAGGTGACGGGGACGGCCTGCCCGTCCTCGATCTGGCGGATGATGCGGTCGTCGCCGACGAAGAAGCTGCCCTCGGTGATGTGCCGCTCCGGCGGCGGCGGCGTGAAGGCCGGGCGGAAGCTTCCGCCGCCGGATCGGGGCTGCCGCGGCGGAAGCGAGACACCCTCGGGCAGCCGGTCGGATGGCTCGCGGAGCTGCTCGGCCAGGTCGCCGTTGCCGATGACGCTGTAGCCTGGCGTCGTAGAGCCGGTCCTTGCGGCTGTAGGTGCCCAGCACCATCTCGGGATGGTTCAGGAAATAGCGGTTGATCGGGATGTCGGCGCCTTCGATGCGAAACCGGCTGCGGTCTCCAGCCAGGCCGGGTCGGCGTGGCTGGGCCGGCTCGCCGGCGGCGCGCTTGCGCAGGAACACGATGTCGGTGACGACGCGCGTGCCTTCCGCTTGAAGGCGTCGGAGGGCAGGCGGATCGCGCCCAGGAAATCGGCCCGCTCGGCCAGGTACTCGCGGATGGCCGCATTCTGCTTGTCGAGCGTGAAATGGCTGGTGACCAGGGCGAGGACGCCGCCGGGTTTGAGGGCGTCGACGGACTTGGCGAAGAAGAAATCGTGCAGCGAGAGCTTCTGGCCGTCGATAGTCGAGCTTGACGTCGGCGAAGGGCACGTTGCCGATCACGGCGTCGATGCGGTTCTCGGGCAGCGGGTGTCGCGGAAGTTCTCGATGCGGATGTCGGCTTGCGGGTGAAGGGCCCGGGCGATGCGGCCGGAGATGCGAATCGAGCTCGACGCCGATGAAGCGCATGCCCTGCGGGCGCCTGGCTCATGAAATTGCCGATGCCGCAGCCCGGCTCCAGGACGGTGGCGCTTGCCGGGCACGCCGAGGCGGGCGAGCGCCTCGTGCATGGCGCGCGATGACGATGGGCGAGGTGTAGAAGGCGTTGAAGGTGGTGCGCTTGGCGCTGTCATACTCCTCGGGCGAGAGCAGCGATGCGCAGCTCCTCGCCGAGCGCCTGCCAGGTCGGCGTCCTTGTACGGCCGGTGACCGGATCGGGGAAGAGCGACAGGGCCACGGCGCCGAAGCCGCCGAAGCGGGCGAGCGCCTGCCGCTCCTCCGGCGTGGCCGGCCGCTGTTCCTGCTCGATGGCTTTCAAGCGTGCGGATGGCGGCGATGATGTCGCGGGCCTTGGCTTTCTCGCCGCGTGCGGAATGGAAATGGGATAGAGGTCGATCGTGTGGTGCCTTCCATGGCGTCGTCTCCTTCTCCTGAGTTTTCAGGCCCCGGCAGCCGGGGCCTTTCGGAGCGACCAGACAGACGCGAGCCGGGCTCTACGCCCACCGGCCGCGACCATAGCGGCCGGTGCCCGCGGCAACCGGAGAAACGGAAGGTTCACTCTTTGGAAAAACATGGTTTGTGAAAGCCGTTTGTCCGGTTGCGGCGGGCGGCTGCGGCTGTACCGTCGCGCGGAGAAAGGCCACGGCCGGGGCCGGAGCTGGAGGAGGAGGACCGGCCGGGGAGGGGGAAACGGCGGCTGTGTGCGGCGCGGCGATCGGGCGCGGCGGATGGCTCTGCCGGCCGGCGAGAGGAAGGGGAGAAGAGGCTGGCCGGCTTTGGCCGCGGGCGGCGCTTACGCGGGCGGCGTAGCTCGGCGGACGAACGCCATCGCCTCGTCCAGGGAAAACGCCTCCGTTCCGGCGTCGCTGCTCGGTGATTCGGAGGGCAAATGTCCCGCAGGTCCTCGATCGCCAGCTCCAGGGCCTCGCTCGCGATCTGGACCGGGTCGCTGTCCGGCTTCTTCACGCTGCAGCCGGTCCATCCAGGTAATCGTGGCGGCATTTCAGGGCGGCCGCGTAGTCGTCCAGGGCCGCCAGCAGCGTCCGCTCCTTGCGGAGCTTCTCGTGCAGCGCCGGGTACTGCTCCTGGAGCAGTTCGAGGACGATCGTCTTGTAGTGCATGGCGGTTTTCTCCCGGTTGCGAGGCGACGGCATCCGGCGCCGGTGTCGCGTCAAGAACCCCGGCAGGAGGGGTGTTGAACGATGACGGCCCCGGTGCCATGACAAGAGCAACTACCTGTCGCAATTTTCGCTACTGGTAGCCGGGGCCGAATTAAAAATCAAATGTTCTTTGATGTCGAGCGACAGGCGAGGGGATGTGCGCGGGCAGGCGGCAGCGATTCATCGCCCCATGCCCCCGAGAAAAGAAAAAGCCCGGCAGGTCGCCGGGCGGGGTGAAGACAGGGTTGAGTATCCGTGGCCGAGGGGTCGGCTGAGGTCAATCTTCTGCCTGGCATTCCGGGCAAATGCCGAGATGCGTGAACCAGGCCAGTGATGTCGAAACCGTCCGGATCGTCGGCACGCTGGTCACAGGTCCGTGTCGCTTCCTCGAAGCTCCGGACTTCGTTGATGTCCGCCCAGCCCTCGGCCTTGCATTGCTCAAGCTGCTCCGGGGTGATGAAGTCCTTGTCGTCGCGGTCGCATTGCTCGCAGGCCAGGCGGATGTTGGCGTGGTCATGGCGATCGTCTCCGTGTTGAAGAAGGGACAGCGGTTGGCGGTCACTCGCCGCCATCGCTGTCGACGAAGGCAAGATTTCACGGGGATGGGAGCGACCAGTCACGCCGTACGCGGCGCGCGAGGGAGGGAAAGTCGGCTGCACACGGAGCGCAGCGACACGGAAGCTGACGGCCGACCTTGACGGGCGCGGGAAGGGGACGCCCCTTCTTTTGTGGCCGGCTGAAACGGACGTCAGCGACGTTATTCACGGAGGATCGAAAACGAATGGACGGGCGATGCGCGTTACTCCCCGGCCGTTTGCACGATGCCTGGCGGATTTTCAAGCGGCAGGTAACCCTGCGGCGCTTTGTTCGCAAAGGAGACGCTTACGGCCCGGCCTCGCGCGATGCAGGTACGCCCATGCGAGTTTCAATGGGGAGCATCCCCGGCATGAGGGCGATGCGGCCGGATTCGAGATCGCCTCTGCTCACACCCACCGCGCGGATCTTGCCGCCGGGCGGGCATGGTTTCAGCGGCGGCGCACGATGGCCGCAAGAATGATCTTCTCCTCATCGTCGGTTGCTTCAGGCGATTGAGCGTGAACGAGAACTTCGTGATCACCCAATCGGCGACGATGGCATCGGGCTTCTTTCCTTGGAGCACCTGCTGCTTTCTTATTTTCCGCGTAAGCTGCCTGGCACTCGGGGTAAGCGTTCCGACCTGTACTTTGAACAGCTCGACGTTCGGATCGATCTCGCCCGGGGACATGGGATTCGACAGGGTGTCGGGGCTGACGCGAAGGACCTTCGCCGCCTGTTCGAGCGAGAGACCGGTTCGGAATTTGCCGTCGGAGAATAACCCGTCGGCGTCACCGTTGTAGGCGATCGCCGTCCCGTCAGGATCAGCGACGAGGCCGATTCTCACGATCCTGTTGTTGTTGTCGGCGGTGCGGCTGGCCGTCGGGAAATCCGGCAACGGGGGCTGGCGGCGGGAAGAGATTTCGATGTCGTCGGTCTCGATGCGGCGGGCGGCATCGCGCCCGACGAGCCAGACGCAGAAACTGCTGGCTGCGGCGCCCGCGAGCATCAATCCCCAGCGTGGGGAACGCCTGTGGCGGAGCGGCGGTTTATGGCTGCTTGGCGGTCGGGGTTCGTCCGAAGGTTCGATCGTCGGTTGGGCCGCGAATTGCGGCCGGCGGAACGGATTCATCGGTCGGCCTCTCTTTGCGTTGACAAAAGGCATTATCAGCGCTATCGAGGTCTCGAATTCGGAGAGCAGAGATGAAGCCTGACATGCTACCGGCGGTGATCGAACCTGTCCCTGAACGTGCCGAAGTGCCGCCACTCGTGGTGCAGGCCGGTAGCGGCGCGCACTTCGCCTGGGACGAATGGTTTTCAGCCGAGATGCGCAATCCTCATACAAGGCGGGCATACGGTCATGCGGTTCGTCAATTTTTAAACTGGTGCGAGGCGCATACGCTGGCTCTGCGGCAGGTCACGCCCGGCTCGGTGGGCGACTATTACAACGAACTGCACCTCAGCATTCCGACCAAGAAGCAGCACCTTTCGGCTTTGCGTTGCTTCTTCGACCGGTTGGTGCTCAGGCACGCCGTTTTGCTCAATCCAGCCGCTTCGGTTCGCGGCGAGCGGTATCAGTTGACCGTGGGTAAGACGCCCGAGATCACAGTGGATCAGGAGCGAAAGCTTCTCAAGTCGATCCGAGGAAGGGGTATCGCCGCGCTGCGCGACCGGGCGATCGCGGCTATCCTGATCTACACGGCTGCGCGCATCGGCGCCGTGGCGAGCCTCAGCGTGGGAAGCTTCGCCTATGACGGCAACCAGCGGTGTCTTCGATTCCTCGAAAAAGGCGGAAAACTCAGGGAGATTCCTGTCCGCCGTGATCTTCGTCGCTATCTCAGTGCCTACGTCCAGGCGGCGGGGTTACGGTCGGCACCGCCAGACAGTCCGTTGTTTCGCCGGCTCAGCCGCAAGGTTAGGATGCTTACCCCCGACGCCATGACGGCCAACGACATGCGCCGCATGCTGAAACAGCGTATGGCCAAGATTCGCCTGCCCGAGGAGTTGTCACCGCATTCATTTAGGGTAGGCGCTATCACCGATCTGCTCAGTCAAGGCGTGCCCTTGGAACAGGTGCAGAATCTTGCAGGCCACGCTGACCCGCGCACGACGCGGCTTTATGACCGCAGTCAGAAGAAAGTGCTGCGTACCGTTGTCGATAAGATCTCCGTCTGACGGGCACGAAAACTGCCCAGCGAGTGGAGTTTTCCCAGCGATTTCCATCCACATTCCGTCATCCAGTGTTTGGATGATAATGCCTTTTATCAGTGTGACTATTCCGGGACCGCGTGTCCAGAGGTGTTGACCGCCGGTTCTGGCGGCGGCGAATGTCTGATGAGCGGCTCTTTGTCGGAGCGAGCCTTTGCTATCCCAGCCCGGAACTCCCGTTCAGCCCGCACAATACTTCTTCAATCGGCGCACCGCTTCATTGCATGCGGTACAAGGATTTCCAAGTTCACTACCGAGGGGACTTGAGCATGGGCGATTGGCATCCGTCATGCACAATCATTGGCCGGCCTTCACAGCCGTCTTAGGCGAGCGATTCGGGTCCTTGGACTCTGGTTTCGACGCTAGGAACAGGTCGAGCCGCTTCTGGAGGTCGGCCACTTCGCTACCTGCGCGAGCGTCCTGGGGATCGAGCATAAAGGCTTGGCGGGCCTCTTCGATCGCTAGCCTCCAATTCTGCTCTACGGCGGCTGGATCTCTGGGGTGCCACGCGTTCTTCGCGATTTGCTTGAACGATTCGCACATGGCGAGGTGAGCGGCTGACTGGAGGGGATACCGTGTGACCATGAGGCGGGCGAAGGCGTGCATTCGGCCGGCAGACCGTCGAGCCTCATCGATCCGGCCCAAGCGGCGTTGCCCGACGATGCGCTGGCTTAAGTAACCTATAAATAGAGTTGAATCAGCTCTGGCAAGGTCAATGGCGCTGGGCCTTGAGCTCAAACACTGGGCCACCAGTTCCGCCCAGCTCTCCGCGTCCAGCATTGTCGGCTTCCGAAGAGGCGAGCCGTGACAGCGGGTTTGCTTCATCCGGACAGGAGTCTGGCACGGATGGTGAGCCGCCCTTGAATTCGTGAAGGTCCAGGCGAGCCAGAGTGCGCCAGATCGCGATGATCGGATCGCCGTTGCCTTTGGGCACCTCGTCGAGCATGCGGAGGTTGGCCAGGATCAGGGACCTGGCTCTTTCGTTATTGCCCTGCCGACGCAGCAACTGAGCGAGCGACCAGCGGCATTCGGCAAGTTGCTGGATCAGCCTGGAGTACGGGGTTGAGGCGCACGCACTCCTCACCGTGAGCGACGGCCCGCTCGGAGATGACCGAGACTCTCTTCGCTCTTCCCTTCCTCGTCAGCTACCAAACCGAGAATCGTGAAGGCGTTGAACCGGTCGACCAGAGCAGCCCGATCCTGGGAATGCCGCTCGAGGACTCGATCCGAGTTTTCCAGGCACTCGGCGAGCAGGGTGCGAGTCTTGTCCAGCGCTTTCTGTCTGTGAAAGTGCTGCGGCCAAGTTAAGGTCTACCTGGGCCAGTTGATGGCATGACGTCAATCATGGTATCGTTGGATTTGGATTCGGAGAATATGTTCTCTTGTTGTCTGGAGAACCGCGATGACATTATCCCGGGGCAGGACCAGAACCCGCTGGCGAACCTGGATCGCCGGCAGAGGAGATATCTCGCTCAGCATCAGGCCGGCGAAACGAAGTTCGTCCTCGGCACGGCGTCGTTCCGCCTCGGCATGCCTCCAGAGCAGGACGACGCTGAGGAAGCCGATCGAGAGCGTCGAGCGTCAGAGCTGCCGTCGAGCGCCGCCACCACCGGCCGGCGGCGGCACCGGCGCCAGAGGTTCTCGAGCGGCGATACCGGCCGGGCCGAGATCGGCCGGCCGTCGAGCCAGCGGCGGAGGTCGTCGGCCATGGCTTCGGCCGAGGCGTAGCGGCCGGCTGGATTCTTCTCCAGGCACTTGAGCGCGATGGTTTCGAGGTCGCGGGGGATCTGCGGAATGAGCCGGCGCGGCGGCACGGGCTCCTGGTTGCGGACTTGTTCGAGCGTATCCAGGACCGTAGCTCCCGGTAGGGGGCATGCCGGTCAGCAGTGGTAGAGGATCGCTCCCAGGGCATGGATGTCGGCGCTGGGAGACATATCCTGGCGCGGCTTGGTGATCTGTTCAGGAGCCATGTAGGGTGGGCTCCCGCCGGCTCCAACTCGCGCCGGTGTCGGTCGCACCTGGGTCGCCGTCCGGGCGATGCCGAAGTCGGAAACCTTGGGGATGATCGTCTCCCAGTCGGCGCCGGCATCGCCGTCGAGCAGGATGTTGGATGGTTTGAGGTCCAGGTGGAGCTGGCCGTGCCGGTGGATGTGGTGGACCGCGCGGGCGATCGTCTCCATCAGCCGGGCGGCGTCCGACGGCGCCAGCGGGCCGGAAAGGCGATCCGCCAGCGTTCCGCCGGGTATGTATTCGAGCACCAGCAGGAAGCAATCATCCGCCTCGCCCACCTCGTGCAGCGTGACGACGTTGGGATGCCGCACCAACGACGCGGCCTCGGCCTCGCGGAGCCATTGCCGCCGCTCCCGCGGGCCGGCTCTCCGCCCTCCGGGCAACAATTTGAGGGCAACCTGCCGGCTGGGCGTATCGCGGCGGGCCAGGTACACGACGCCCATCGCCCCGCGCCCCAATTCGCGTTCGATCGTGAAGCCGTCGATGGTGGGAAGCGTGTCCTGCCGCGGAAGTTCCGCCGCATGAAACGCCGGCGTCTCGAGGCCGTGCTGAGCCCGCTGTTCCAGAAAGTTCCGACAGCGGGGCAATCCTCGATATGAGTGGCGATCGCAGAAGGGCATGAATCAGCCGTTGTGCCAGTCCCGATCTGGGCGAGCATCTCCGGGCTTGGACAGGATGTCGCCAATGTCATCTTCCTTTTTGGGGATTTGCAGGAGTATCCAATCCGAGTCGGACCGTCGCCTCGCGCCTTCCGCTCGAAGCAGTTGGGCCACATGATTTAGTCCGGCGTATGCAGTGATGTATTTCAAGCCGAGGTCGGCGGCCGCTTCTGCTGATCGATTCGCCTTCGATCCTCACCCTCCAGAAGACCTCCCAGCGCACCGGTTTGACCTTACGTTTGACTGCTTCCTGTACCTCTTGCCCTACACTGAGTAGGCGCAGCCTTCCCGCGGGCATCTCGTCGCTTTCGATCGAGCTGATCGTGTTACTGGACGCCGTCCAGCGCTCGTCGACCAGATCGGTGCTGCCAATATTCTCAAATGGATAGTCGCGACGCTCGCGAAACATGTTGACGGCCCGGTGGCGGCAGAGCCATCTTAGCCAGCCACGAAAAGAGCCACCGGGATCATACTGATAGGATGGCATCCGCTGGACCAGTTCGACCCAGACGCGCTGGCAAAGCTCGTCGGTCGACTCAGGATCGAAACCGTGAGCCGTGCACCACGCTGTAACGAGTGGCGCGTAGAGCCGGAAAAACTCGCTCCACGCGGGGTCGTCACGCAAAACTGCAATTCTTCTCAGCAGTTCGGGGTCGGTCGATCCGACACTGGCTTGAGCCATCGCGATTGTCCCTTCCTCTGCGAGGAGACGCGCGAATCGCTCCGGGACGGCGAGCGGTTCTTCGGGGACCGGCATAAAGCCGCGCCGTATTATTATTGGAGAGTTAGCTCGCTCCGGACGCTTCCATAGTAGCGCTCGCTGAAAGGGAATTC
Source organism: uncultured Isosphaeraceae bacterium (assembly GCA_963830625.1). Lineage (GTDB taxonomy): Bacteria > Planctomycetota > Planctomycetia > Isosphaerales > Isosphaeraceae > CAWHMZ01. The sequence continues at coordinate 115,708 of CAWHMZ010000032.1, forward strand.
AAGATACGTACACGCATCCCAGCGCCGCAGCCTGGCGGATTGGCTACGTATCGCGGGTTCAGACGGACCACCCGACTCGCCGCAATCAGCGTTGCGCACCGTTTCTCTGGGAAGTTCCAAATGGCCGCTTTTCGTCGCGTGCTGCCTGCCGTTCTAATTTCTGCCGCGCTTGCCGCTGGATTGACCTGTCCGGCTCAAATCTCTAGCAAAAAACCCGATCAGCCCTCGATACCCGACGATCCTATCAAGGCTGCACTCGACAGATCCAAGGAAGAGTACAAAAAGAGAATCGGCGTGGTCACAAAAGAGGTCATGGCTAATCTCGATCTGAGGATCGCGGCTGCTCGCAAGGAGAAGGGAAACAAGGCGAAGGTCGATACGCTCATCGCCCAGAAAAACGACTTTAAGGATGACGAGAATAAGCTGCCGCCAGTACTCGGCAAGAATGGGCTATCATTCGCGAGGCGCATCAAGGCCGCGCAGGCTGACCTCGATAAGGCATACAGCCAGGCTGTTCGCGATTATACAAGCAACGGGAAAGATGATCTGGCCAATGCTGTCAAGTCCGAGCAAGACGAGTGGCGGCCTAAAACGGCCGCCGTGGCTGCGTACCAAAGGCAGACCGAGGGGCCCGTCGACGCGCCGGTCGCGAACGGTCCTGCGCCGCCGCCCCCTAACGTCAGTCCCACCCTCCTTGTTTCATCAGCCTGGAATTTCACTCGACGCCGTGGCGGTATAGGCCAGGACGGGGCGTTCAGGATCGTCGACGGGGTCATCTATCACCTCAATGCCGACAATCCTGTCGGCGCCGCCGACCTTGATGGAGACGGTCGGCTTCACTTGAGCTTTCAGGGCCACCGGAAGATCGCAACGGGCGAGGCGGTCGTCGAGAAAGTCGCGCCAGGCCAGTGGCGAGGATTCCTGAACTTCGCCGGCAGCGAATGGAAATTCGAGCTGAGCCGGCGATGATCCCGCGACATCGGGTCTGGAGCGCGGGCGGCGCATAGCTGCCGTGAATCTGCGACATCGGTGAGTCCCCTCCGCGATGCGGCATTCAGAGGTGTGCGACAATGCTAGAGCGAACGGCCGTTGCCCTTCTCGGGTCGACCACGATCTTTCCGCAGAAAACGGTAGCTCCGTGCGGTCGGCATGGCCGGCGGACTCACGGAGCCCGGCGCCGAGGCAGCTTCCGCCCCGAGCTCGGCCTACTCGAAGATCGCACTCTGCTGAGCGCCGATCCGACCCTGACGGCGCTTACGGCCTCAACGGTTTCAGCGCTTTCTGGGGAGTCGGTCACGTTCACCGCAACCGTCAGCGACTTGACTGCCGGCGGTGCGGTCCCGAACGACGGAACCGTCGCTTTCAGTGACCAGAACGGGGCAATTGGCAGCGCCACCCTGGTCAGCGGCGAGGCGATGTTCACGACCTCGAGCCTGCCAGCCGGTACGAACACCATCACGGCATCCTACAGCGGCACAACGAGCTACGCCGCAAGCTCCACTGGCACGATCGTCACCGCCGCCGGCGATGGGACCCCGGGTACTCCGGCAACAATGGGCCCGCAACTGACGCAGAATTGGATGCTCCTCAAGGTCTGGCCATCGACTCCGCCGGCGATGTGTTTATTGCCGACTACGCGAACAATGTCGTCCGCGAGGTAGTCAAGGCGACCGGCGACATCATCACGTTCGCCGGCAACGGGACCCCTGGTTACAAGGGGGACGGCGGTCCCGCAACCGACGCGGAGCTGAACGGACCACGGGGACTGGCCCTGGACCCCGAAGGGGATCTGTTCATATCGGACATGAACAACAACGTCGTCCGCGAGGTTGTCGCGGCGACAGGCGACATTATCACCGTCGCTGGCGACGGGACTGCCGGCTACGAAGGTGATGGCGGGCTCGCGACCGACGCTGAGCTGAACAGTCCTCGCGGCATTGCTGTCGACTCCGCCGGCGATCTGTTCATTGCCGACAACAAAAACAATGTAATTAGGAAGGTGGTCGCAGCAACCGGCGACATTCTGACCGTCGCCGGCGACGGGACCGCCGGCTACACCGGAGACGGTGGCAGCGCCACTTCCGCCGAGCTAGACGAGCCTAACGGTGTTGCCGTCGACCCCGCGGGCGACCTTTTTATCGCCGTTGATCCCAGCAACGTAATCCGTGAGGTCGTCGCGGCCACAGGCGACATCATCACTGTCGCGGGCGACGGCACCGCTGGTTATACCGGCGACAAAGGGCCAGCGACGGCCGCCGAGTTGAGCGCCCCCGTCGGTGTTGCCCTCGACTCAGCCGGCGATCTGTTTATCGCCGATATGGGCAACAACGTGGTGCGCGAGGTCGTCGCGGCGACCGGGAACATCATCACCATCGCCGGCAACGGGAGTCCTGGCTACAAGGGCGATGGCGGTCCTGCGACCAACGCCGAGTTGAATGGCCCGAATCGCGTCGCGATCAACTCCGCCGGCGATCTGTATATCTCGGATAATAACAACAACGTGGTGCGAGAGATGACTCCCGCCGTGACGGTGACCATTAGCTCATCGACGGCTTTGCCGACGATCACGGCACTGACCGCCTCGACAGCCTTGGCGCTCTCCGGTCAGTCAGTCAACTTCATTGCGACGGTCAGCGACTTGTCCGCTGGCGGCGCAACGCCGAACAGCGGGACTGTCAGCTTCAGCGACCAGAACGGGGCCATCGGCAGCGCCACCCTGGTCAACGGCGAAGCGGTGTTCACGACCTCGAGCCTGCCAGCCGGTACGAACACGATCACGGCTTCCTACGGCGGCACGGCTGACTTCGCGGCGAGCGCAACCGGCACGATCGTTACGGCAGCGGGGGATGGCAGTTTCGGATATTTTGGGAACGACGGGCCTGCGACAGGCGCTGAGTTAAATGGCCCGCGCGGCCTCGCCGTCGATTCTGCTGGTGACCTCTTCATCGCCGACTACCAAAACAATGTCGTCCGGGAGCTGGTCAAGGCGACGGGCGACATCATCACGATCGCCGGTAACGGTACGGCCGGCTACAGCGGCGACGGCGGCCCGGCGACGAGCGCCGAGCTCAATGGCCCGCGCGGCCTCGCCATCAATTCCGCCGGCAACCTCTTTATTTCCGATATGAACAACAACGTCGTCCGCGAGGTGGACCTGGCAACCGGGATCATTACCACCTACGCGGGTGACGGCACGCCGGGTTATAGCGGTGACGGCGGGCCGGCGACGACCGCCGAGCTCAGCAGCCCGCGGGGCATCGGCGTCGACTCGGCCGGCGACCTGTTCATCGCCGACCTGGGAAACAACGTAATTCGTGAGGTGGTCGCGGCAACCGGCGACATCATCACGGTTGCGGGCGACGGCACGGCGGGATACAGCGGCAATGGCGGACCCGCGACAGCCGCCGAATTGAATCAGCCGAACGGTGTGGTCGTCGACCCCACGGGCGACCTCTTTATCGCGGACGACAACAACAGCGCGGTCCGAGAAGTGGTCAAGGCAACCGGCGACATTGTTACTTTCGCCGGTGATGGCACGGCCGGTTACAGTGGCGACGGCGGGCCTGCAACCGACGCCGACCTCAACGCACCGGTCGGCGTTGCGCTCGACTCAGTGGGCGATCTCTTCATCGCGGACAGCAGCAACAACATGGTGCGCGAGGTCGTAGCAGCAACGGGCGAAATCATCACGGTTGCGGGCGACGGAACGGCCGGTTATAGCGGCGACGGCGGCCCGGCGACGTCCGCCGAATTGTACCACCCCGGCCGGGTCACCGTCGATTCGGCGGGCGACCTGTTCATTGCCGACGTTATCAACAACGTGGTACGCGAGGTCACGCCCGCCGTGACAGTGTCCGTCAGTACGTCGACCGCGCAACCGACGCTGACAGCGCTGGTTGAATCAACGGCTTCGGCGCTTGCCGGACAGTCGGTCACGTTCACCGCCACTGTCAGCGACCTGTCTGCTGGCGGGGCGACACCGAACGGTGGAATGGTGACATTGAGCGATCAGAACGGACCGATCGAAAGCACAACCTTGGTCAGCGGCGTTGCGATGTTCACATCCTCGAGCCTGCCTGCCGGTACGGACACGATCACGGCCTCGTACAGTGGTACGGCTGACTTCGCACCGAGCGCTACGGGCACGATCGTGACCGCCGCGGGAAACGGCATCTTCGGGTATGCGGGCGACAACGGGCCCGCGACTGCGGCCGAGCTGAACAATCCATTCGGCCTCGCCGTCGACACCGCAGGCGACCTCTTCATTGCCGACTACGAAAACAACGTTGTCCGGGAGCTGGTCAAGGCGACAGGCGACATCATCACCGTCGCCGGTGACGGCATCGCCGGTTACAGCGGCGACGGCGGACCGGCAACCGATGCCGAGCTGAATGGCCCGAGGGGAGTCGCTCTCTACGGGAATGACCTGTTCATTTCCGATATGACCAACAACGTGATTCGTGAGGTGAACCTCGCGACCGGTATCATAGCCACCGTCGCCGGCAACGGCAACGCCGGTTACGGCGGCGACGGCGGCCCCGCCATGGACGCCGAGCTGAACAGCCCTCGCGGCATCGCCGTCGATTCTGCGGGCGATCTGTTCATCCCCGACCGCTACAACAACGTGGTCCGCGAGGTGAACATGGCGACCGGCACTATCACTACTGTCGCCGGCGACGGCAAGACTGGCTACAGCGGTGACGGAGGACCCGCCATCGATGCCACATTGAACCAGCCAAACAATGTCGCCGTCGACTCCGCCGGCGACCTGTTCATCGCCGATCAATACAACGACGCCATCAGGGAGGTAATCAAGGCGACCGGCGAAATTATCACCTTCGCAGGTGACGGTACCGCTGGTTACAGCGGTGACGGGGGCCCCGCGAATAGAGCCCAATTGAACGGCGCCTTCGGAGTAGGCTTGGACTCCGAGGGAGATGTTTTCATCGCTGACAGCGGCAACAACGTGGTCCGCGAGGTCGTCGCGGCAACTGGCGACATCGTGACCGTCGCTGGTGACGGCACTGCCGGCTATAGCGGTGACGGTGGACCCGCGACCTCAGCACAGCTCAATATACCCGGTCGGATCGCCGTCGATTCCGCCGGAGATGTGTTCGTTGCCGAGATTGGCAACAATGTCGTTCGCGAGTTCACTCCGCCGGTGATCGTGACGATCGGTCAGGCCACCCCAGTAATCACCTGGGCCAGTCCTCCCGACATCACCTACGGCACCGCGCTCGGGAATGCGCAGCTCGATGCCACGGCATCTGTACCTGGCACATTCAGCTACATGCCATCAGCCGGCGCAGTCCTGGGAGCGGGCAACGACCAAACGCTGACCGTGGCCTTCACGCCAACGGACAGTAACGACTACACAGGCGCCACGCAGACCGTGACCATCAACGTGGCTCAGGCAGTGCCCGCGGTGAGCGTCAATCCCGTCAACTTGACCTACGGTACGCCGCTCGCCAACAGCCAACTGAGCGGCACGGCCACCTGGACGGTCGACGGCAACGTGGTGACTGTTCCTGGTTCCTGGTCGTACACCAGCGCCGCAGGTACCGTGCCGAGTGCCGGAGACAACCAGAGCGAATCGGTGACATTTACTCCCACCGACTCGGCTGACTATAGCGCCGTTGTTACCACGGTGGTTCTGAACGTGTCTTCGGCAGCAACTGCGGAGACCGTCATCGATTTCGAAAATCTGAGTGTTGGCACGGCCGTTGGAACTCAGTACTCGTCGTTGGGCGTGACGTTCGCGCAAAACTCATACGATGATACCGCGACGGTCGAGACAGGGACTTCTTCCTATCCAGCTCTTCCGGGCAGTCAGATCGTGATGGTCAACGATAATGGCCTCGGCCTGACGGTTTCCGCAGTTCATGGAACGTGGTCCGAAGTCGGCTTCTACGCAACCGGCACTAACGACGCTCTACAGGAAGCTTCCATGTCGGCATATAATTGGCAGTCAGTGCTGCCAGTGGCATTCGTGTCACCGATCATCGGAACACAATATGCAAATGAAGTATACCACAATGTGCTCGTCGAACTTACAGCTCCCAACATTACATCTGTATTTATAACAAGCGGTGCGCTTTTCTCCATGGATGATTTTTTCTTTGATTTTGTTCCCAACCCAACGCCGACCGTCACGCTTGCTTCCACCCCTGACCCGTCGACATATGGGCAATCTGTCGGGCTGACGGCTACAGTCTCAGTGACTGGTTCGGGACTGCCAACTCCCACGGGGACAGTCACGTTCATGAATGGTTCTACCATCCTCGGCACGAGTTCGCTCGATAGTTCAGGCATAGCCGATTACCCGTATTTGCGTGGAGTCATCTTGCCGCTACCAGTCGGCACGAACACGCTGACAGCTGTTTACAGCGGAGACAATAGTTTCGTCGGCAGCACGTCGCAGCCCATTACCCAAGTGGTAAATCGATATCCGCCAGACCTCGCGATGGTTTCGGCGTCACTTTCCTCAAACGGTCAGAGTGTTGTCGCGTCGTATCTGATTACGGGCAGCAATCTCGCGCTGCCTGGGACTATCGATTTCTACTGGGCAACGGGGCCGGCATTTGATGACATCATCGGAAGCGCCTATCAGGTTCTCACGGAAACGGAGGTTGGATCGCATACCGCTGGTATTTTTGTCTCCGACCTCGGGCAACAACCCCTGGCGGCCAGTTACATCCTTGCCGTCGCCGTTTCGCCGAACGCCGACCCGAACCAAGACATCGCCTCGGTCCTCGCGCCGGGAGTCTCGCTGGATTCAGCCAGTGTGTTGGGATCGACCGTAAAGTATTCCTATCACAGCATCGGTGATTCCGGTCAGTTCACAATAGCGCTTTATCAGTCGGCCGATACGGCGTTCGAATCGTCGGATCCGTTAGTGGTTAGCCAGACGGTGACGCCGTTCTCCAATGCGTCAGGTGCGGGTTCTTTCACTTTCCCGGCCGGGTTCAAGCCAAATCCTGCCCAGCCATATCTGTTGGTTGTAGTCAACCCCGTCACTGTCCCACCGCAAACAGTGCCAGGTGCTCCCGTCCACGTCTTGCCCGCCTATCTTGTCTCGCAAACCCAACTCACAGACATCATGATGGCGCTGCAAGCCACTGACGCTGCGCGTTACCTTGCCCCGCTCAACGAAGCGATGGAAGAGTTTTCCATCAATACACCGAAGCGTGAGGCGGCGTTCTTAGCGCAAGTAGCAGTCGAAGACTACGACCTCGAGGGCTTGCCAACGCGTCAGCCTGACGTCGGGCCTTGGGAAGAAAACTGGACTCGCAAGAAGCACTTCCACCTTCCCGGAAGCTCAAGGCCGGCATATACCGCCACTTCGAAAGAAGATTATTTCAATTATTGGTATGGCCCAAATCCGAAATATCCTCAGCCGGCTAAAACGTTGGGAAACACTCAGCCTGGCGACGGGTTCGAATTTCGTGGCCGGGGACCGATTCAACTCACCGGTCGTTATAACTACATGAAGGTCGGCGATGCTCTAGACCTCGATTTGCTCGCTGATCCTGATCTCGTGCTAGATAACGTCAATCATCCGAGTGTTGGCTTCCGAGTTTCCGCATACTTCTTTAGCGTTTCGAAAAGGATCACGCTGACGAAAAAGAATAAGCAGTTGTTTGCCACCAACTCGATTCCGAAGTCTATTCTAACCGGCTCGTTGCTCGGTATCGCAGATTTCGTAGACGTGAATAGCGTCAAATCTCTGCAGGATGTGAACGAAGCACTCACATATGCTATCAACGGTGGGCTGACTGACGAGGATCCGCGGCTAGACGAATACGAACTCGCATTGGCCGTACTCGGCTTGAATCCTATCCAAGAGTAGGTTTATAATATCCGTATGAGATACATTGTTGCCGTCTGCGCACTCTTACTGGCGATCCAAACGCCCGCCTCTGCGAACCTGCGTGCAACGGTTGCTGCCGAAGTTACCCAGCACTCGAACGGTTTATTTCACTATAAATATACCGTTAGGAATATGTCAGATAGCACTTTATGCATTGTGGAATTCCTTCTTAGCGTCGCCCCGACTGCTAAGATACAGTCGGTCGTCAGCCCAGATGGCTGGGTATCCTTTCCGATTGTCGACCAGCGTATTGTCAGTGCTGTAATCTGGTCATCAGAAGAAAAGACGGTGTTCAATCCTATTCTGCCGGGGAGACGTGCGGTATTTGGTTTCGATAGCACGTCGCCCCCTTCGCTAGCCCATTATAAACTTGCGCTATTCGTAGCAGCGAAGACTTGGGTGAAAAGCTTGTCAGAAGCGATGGTCAAGTTGTGAGTCCAAGCGGTGATACGAGCCAGGAACATTGACGAATGCAGTAAAGTAATCGACAGGCGTCGGCCCATGCTCAGATCGACATCTTCTCCACTACATTTCTGGTGATCCTCCGAACTGTCTGGCCCGCGCAACACCCACGGAACAACACACCTCCGACGGACGACACCTCCGCATCACCGTCATTTCCCTGGCGATGGCGCCAGAACACCAATTCGCCGTTCCGTCCCTACCAAATCGTCCGGCAAAACCAACCGGGATAAGCGCCTGATCGAGTTGGTGAACGATGGCGGCGGCATCTTGTCGGTCGTTCTTGCCGGGTATAATGTGGTTAAGAATACGTTAATGCCGATGTGCTGAGTCGGCGGCAAACGGAGCACGTCTAGAAAAGTCACCTCATTAGATCGTCGCAGAACACGTTTCTGGTCCCCGGATATGTGTCGGAACCAGATTGGTGTAAAAATATGCTCTAAGGAGAGTCGTTACCGAATCCGGTTCGGATCGAGGACGTATTGCCCATAGAGGATGACGTTTTCCCACTCGATGGGGCTGACATGCTCCAGCATGGAGATGTCAATATCTTCTCCTTCGGGCATACCCATTTGCACCACGCGGGGATAGGCAAAGGTATGTAAAGAGGCGAACCCCTCAGTAATGGGCATTTCCGGGGCAAAATCCCAAGATGGCGCTTTTTCCTGTCCGCGAGCTTAGCTCACTCGCCCTTTCGTCCGCGTCAGGCGGATCTGGATCTTCCTTGCCGCCACCTCGGCGTCTTCCTCCTTGCGGATGAAATAGACCTCGGTGGTGCGGATGTCGGCGTGGCCGGCGAACTCGCGCACCTCGTGCATGGTGGCCCCGTTGCGGATGGCGTCGTTGATCGCCGTCTTGCGTAAGCTATGGATGCCGATGCCGCGGCTGCCCAGCCGCTTGGGGTCGATGCCGGCCGCCTCGCAGTATTTCTTGACCAGCCGCCAGGGCGTCTTGCGGTCGAGGTGCCGCCGCTCCAAGCCGCTGCCGTCCGGCGTCATCGGCCGGAAGAGCGGGCCTTCCCGGTCATCCTTGATGCCGGCCCGCTCGACGTAGGCCAGGACCGGCCGGGCGGCGTCGAGCAGGATTTTCCGCCGCTTCCGGTTGCGCTTCTCGGTGACGTGGAGGTAATGGTCGACGCCGTCGGTCTCCAGGTGGCCGACGCAGGCGCCGGTGACCGCCGACACCCGGCAGCCGGTCAGGAAGAACACGCTCATCAGCGCCAGGTCGCGGATGCCCTGCAAGCGTGTCGGTGGGGATGGCCTCCAGCAGGGCGATCGCCTGCTTCTGGGTCAGCGACGGCGTGGCGTTCTTCTGGACGCCGGGGGCCTTGACGGCGGCGATGTCCTGGGCGATCTCCCAGGAGATCAGCCCCTTGGCCGCGAGCTGCTCGTAGGCGCCGCGCAGCACCGACAGGCGCCGGGCGACGGTGGCCGACGTCATGCCGGCCTCGAGCAGGGCGCGCTTGTAGAGCTTGACGTGGTCGGCGGTGACCTCCAGCGGGGTGACGCCCTGGGCCTGCATGTGGCGGACGAAATCCATGAAGTCGCGGCCGTAGGCTTTGACCGAGTGGTTCGACAGCAGCGCGTCGCAGATCCACGGCACCAGCGCCGCCGGCGACGCGTCGGCGTCGCTGCCGCTGGCCTCCAGGGCGCTGGCGAGGAAGGCTTCGACCTTGTCGGCGGCCGGGGCGTCGCCGTCGAGGAAGTCGCTGCGCTCGGGGACGAGGGGAGGGCGCGGCGTGGCGTGGCCGGCAGGGCCGGGAGCTGCGGTGGATCGTCGCGGGTGACTGTACATCGGCATCGAATGCTATCGCGACAGATTTGTCTGCCTCGCTATTTGTCATGCGAGTCAGGGCTCAGCGGCCTGTCAGTGGCGCGCCGAAGCGTTACGGGCGAGGTCGCGCCGTGCCATTGCTCGGGAAAAATCACCTTGGAGTCGGAGTCTGGGTCATCGGGAAGTCTAAACATGGGCTTTGCCGGAAAAGAGGTATGGAACATAAAGCGGATTATGTTCCATAGCACCGGTCCAGGCCAGAAAGCGCAAGAAGTTTCGGTGTGAACAGGGGTTAAGCCAGGAAATCTCAGGAGGTTGCGGCGCGGGCGACGGGCTGGAAAATCGGTCTAAAGTCCAGCATTTTGGTGAAAGTGTGGACTGATTTCGCATGCCGTCAAAAACTGCTGGCGTTCTTGATTCAGTGCGGTAGGTCTAAAAGTCTAAAGCGAATTTGACCGCATTGGAGGACGCATGCCCAGCCGCACACGCAAACGCCCGCCGGCGAACCGGCCCCACAAGGTGCTGCATCTGACGACCTACGACCGGCTGGAGGCGTATCTGCGCGCCTTCGCCGAGGGGCATTTCCACCTGCTGATCCTCGTCGGCACCGGCGGGCTGGCCAAGAGCCGCTCGGTGCGGGCGGCGCTCGGCGGCCAGGGCTGCTGGATCGAGGGCAACGCCACGCCGTTCGGCATGTACGTCAAGCTCTACCGGCACCGCGACCAGTTCGTCGTCATCGACGACGTCGATGCCCTCTACGCCGACCGCAGCGGCGTCCGGCTGCTCAAATGCCTGTGCCAGACCGAGGAGGAGAAAGCCGTGGCCTGGCATTCCGACGCCCGCACGCCTGGAGCGGCAGGGCATCCCGCGGGAGTTCACCACCAAGAGCCGGGTCGTCATCATCTCCAACGACTGGAAGACGCTCAACAAGAACGTGGCGGCGCTCCAGGACCGCGGGCATGTGCTCTTGTTCCAGCCGCGGCGGCCGAGGTGCACCGCAAGGCCGGGAAGTGGTTCGACGACCGCGAGATCTACGAGTGGTTCGGCAACAACCTGCACCGCGTGCGCGAGCCGTCGCTGCGGCATTACGTGCGGGCCAGGGAGCTCAAGGCCGCCGGCATGGACTGGACCGAGGTTCTGGCGGCCGGGCGACGACAACCGGGCGCGGCTCGCCGCCGAGCTGCTGGCCAGCGATGCCTTCGGCAGCACCGCCGAGCGGGTCAAGGCGTTCGTCGAGCAGGGAGGAGGGTGCCGGGCGACGTTTTTCAACTACCGCCGTTATCTTCTGAAGTAGATAACGCCGGTTATGTGGCGACGCTGCTTACGTGGCCTTCGGGCCTTCAATGCCATGGATTCGGCCCATCTTCACTCTGGACCGCCACGTAACTATTTCAACGCCTGCTCCCTCCTGTTCGTACCCTGATTGCGCGTTGGTAATGTCGGACCGACTACTGCGCAAGGTTGCCCAAGCCAAGCTTACTGCGGCGAGGATTTGCGTCTCGTCTCGGCTAGCGTCTTCGACGTGTACCGCGGCCTGCTCGTTGAGTTGCTGGTTCGCCACGTCTGCCACCAACTCCTCCACCTCGATGCGTAGCACCACCGGCTGCTTATCGCGACCTTGACGACCGGTTTCGTCGATTGAGCGGCATCGACATCTCGCACCTGCGCCTCCGAATTCGCGGATCACGTGCCGGCGCCTTCTCTACGCGGCCGACCGCTTCAGGAGGCTTCCTAAGCGACTTCATCGCCGTATTGATGCGGCTTCGGAGGCGTTCTAACGAAAGGCGTGACCTTGTGGGCCTTCCCCGGCTCTCGATCTCCATAATCCACATACTTGCCGCTGTAGTCCAAGAGACCGAGGACCGCCTTGTTAACGAGGGTTCGCAAAATGTCGAACCGCTTCAGATCCGCCTCGATAGACTCTAGGTCTTGCCCGTCCATCGTAGCCCGTCCATGCAGAGCCCGATTTCGGTTGTTTATGCATCGTTCTCCTCAGGTCGCAGCTCGACTCCCAGGTCCTCGTAGACTTGAGCGAGCTTGTCTGCATTCGGCGGTTGATGAACGTTCTTGATTTTATTTTGAAGAATTCGCATGCCTCCGCCGAAATTTCGGTTGCGGCGGCCACCTCGTTCGCTTTTTCAGCCAACGCCTGGAGCAACGGTCCCGACTGCTCCTTTGTCAGGAACATGACCTGGGGGCGTTTTCCTGCGGTTTTTTTCAGGTGATCCGAGTGAGAGGTGGCGAGTCGTTCGAGGCTCACGCAGGCCAGCGCCAGCTTGTCGTCGGCGTACCCGTCGAACGCTGCCCAGATCGGACTTACCACGAATTCGAGGTTGTAATTCGCGCGAACATCCCTGAACTTTGCGAACATCGCGGGAAGCCGTGGCCCGATATGAACGCCTTGCTCGTAGGACTCTCCGACTCTGGCGAGCGGGAGTGGCTGTTCGTTCCCGAGCACGTCTGCGGTCGCTCGCAGGGTGCCGATGTATAGCCGGTGTACATGGTTTTCATCTGGAAAAAGTTGCGCCAGTGGAAGGGCAGGTTCCGCCCGACCAGGAATGACAGGAACGCTCGCGCGTCCTCGACTGCATCCGAGGCTTTCCATTCGTCATCCGGAAGCGAACCTTCATCAACGATCCATGCGCCATGTGAGGTTCCTGGATTCGTTGAACCGCCGTAAACGGTCAATGCTGGATCGGTCTGGAGGATCAGCCTCTTTCGCAACCGGGTGTGATAGGCTCGCTCGTCTACGAACCTGAAGTCTTCCTGATCAGGCCACGGCAGGATCGAAAAAGAAGGGACGAACTCGCGACGACGGTTCGGAGTGTCGTGCTGGAATGCGAGCGCACTATCGAGAGGAATGGTGATCGAAGCGAGCGCGGCACGGCCTCTTACCGTAGATGTGGACACGTAGGACTGATCCCGCGGTCGATAATTTGTGTTGACATCGGCGCCTGCGCAAAGAGCTCAAATTTCCCACCACCTTGAAGCGTCCCGACCCAGGATGGCTCACGCGATACCTCACTGAGACCTGGCGGCGGTCGGTCGACGATGCCGTAATTCGATGGAGCTGCATCAGCCCTTGATTCGTGGGGAATCTGGAAGCGGAAGGTCAGACCGTTTCGAGCTGACCAACTAAGCTCGCCCGAACTGCCGGGTAAGGAGCCCCATCCCGATTGAGAATCGATTCCACGACAAAGACGTGGTCGCCATTCGCGTCGAGGTACGGTAGCGTGACAGGTTCCGGCATGTCCGCCTCCGTGGAGTTGCCGACGGTCCGACTAGCACCTTTCCGAAGGCCCTTGAGCCACCCGACGAGGGAGCGGAGGATTTGCATGCACATGGCAGAAGTACACAGACGATTCGGTCTGATCGCCGAGCGTGGCGCCGTTCGCTGCCTTGATAAAGCTGGTAAACTTGGTGACGAAGCGCGACAGCGTCTTCCATGGCGTTCTCCTTCGGGACGGGTCCACTGCAAACCCCATTCTGGCGGGAGAACGCCTTTTTTGCTCATCCTTATTGGTTGGGGTTCCGCCGCGCTACGGATGTGCCTGCAGATAGTTGCAGACGCTGTTGAGAGCGCCGATCGAAAGCATGGCCTCCGCCTCGGTGCAGGCGTGAGCGGCCCGGATCTCCTTCTTCGGGTGGACGAAGTTGCGGTAATCTCGCAGCACCTGATGGATGGTGTTCGCCGGGTCCTTTGGAAGAAGCTGAATGTCCACCGAGATATCGATCAGCTTCTCGAGTTTCCAATCGTCCATCGGGATCGGCGTCCCGTTCGCCCTCAACGCTTTCGGACTCGCGACAGCCTGCGGATTCCAGGCAGGATCGGCCAAACGGTCGAATAGGACCGCCTCGAGGATGCTGCCAGCCATGATGACGGAGCTTTTCCACGCTCCGGACGGGTAGAGCTTCACGACCAGCTCCGCGTAATCGCGTTCGACGATCGGGCGGAGATCGGGATCTGACAGGAACGGAAACTGCCGGGTTACGCCGCCGCTTCCGGCGCCCCTGTAGCGATCGAGCACCGCCGGCACAGGACTCAGAGCAGCCTCGATCGACTGCTTGTTGTAATGCGGACCTTTCGCGAGATGCGCGACATTGCCGCGAACCCGCAGGAAATCGGTTTGGGCCGCCGGCTCGAAATCCCTGGGATCAAACCGGTCGAGCTCTCTGGCCACCTCCTTGACGCCGGTAAACGGGTCCGTGACCAATCTGGACTCGGGATCGGGGTGAACAGGTGCCGCTCCGATGTGTTGCGACGCCTTAAGTACGAGAGCGATATAATTCTTGATGTACTCGACCATCTTCTCAGATCAGCCCGAGCCAATAGACCGTGGTGCTTCGCTTTCGCGACGAATCCGACCGCCACGAGGGCCAATCATGCAATTTACCACGCAGGTTGACCGGCGCGAAGTATCCCCCTCTGTGATGCCTCCAGAGTCGGCACGATCGCCACAAGTCATTGAAGGAAACCAGATTTGGGCGTCCATCCACCAAGGTGGGGCCGTGTGCCGCAATAAATGCTGCGTTCGTCTTTCGGTGAGCGTATTACCATCTCCACCCAGATTAGTCTTTTTCGACCTCGCGTTTCGAGCAGCCAGCTTACGCGGCTCTCTTCCGTCATGTCTACGGCGTGGCCGCCGCGGTTCAGCAAGAACGACCGGAACAGCAGTGGCATGGGGGCATCATTACCTCCAGCCGCTTCACGTCCGCGGCGAGAGAGTTTGAGCGCTCAGCGAGAACTCGCCCCTTGCTGAAGGACTGCGAATGGCTGAAAGGCGTCCTAGAGAGATACGTACCCCTGGGGACGTGACCGGGTGACCCAACAACGAGTTGCAGCGTCGGGACCGCACCGTGGGCCGCCGCTGACCCGCGTTGGCGAGATCGTGACTCCCTTGCCAGTGTTCTAGATGCGAATGGGCGGGTGCGATTCTCAACGTGATTGTGCGGCTCGCCCGTTGGCCGTCCTCTGGGCAGCGATTCGATCGATTATGTGGTGTTCCATGCGCACCACGTGCAAAGGAAGAGGTGATCGCCCACGCCGGCGACACATAACCAACTCCGCCACATAACCGCCGGAGGTTGGCTGAAAAGCGGCAAGGGGAGGAGTAGATAACCCACTTTTCCCGATAACCGAGCCCTTGCATATAGGGATTTTCTTAGGAAGCCGGCTCCTAGCGAATAGTGATAATCGTTGATTGCTTTCCAAGTGTGCGTTAAGTAGGGTCTTTGTACAGGTCATCAAGACCGTCATCAGACACACCCACGAGAAACTCGTTAGGAAATTCGTCTTTGAGCAGTCTGCGTGCAATCATTTGGGTTAACGGCATCCAGCTTTCGATCTTGATGGTGTAATCCAAGCTGTCCGCCCAAAACTTTTCCTCGTCATCAGGGTCGCCAGCGATTGCATGTGCAATTTTGCAGCGCAGATCATATAGATTATTGATCACCTTTGTAATTTTTTCTCCTCTCGCCTCCTCGGGAAACATCCATGCGACGAGAGTAGAATCCCAATTGGGCCTTAGGCGATAAAGTGCGTGCAGCCACGGAATGAAGTGTGATTCTTTTGACGGTACTCGCCAAATGCGATACTTGGGCGGATCTGTCCCATCAGCTCTTGCTTTAGCGCCCCTTTGGCCTCGATCGTTTATCAAACCTTCCAATATCCGATAGAGACAAAGGAACGAGTAAGCCGGGCAGTTACTATTTAGTGCCTCGCGATACAGGCTAACGTAACCTCGCAATTTCGGTCCAATACCACTAGGAGGTGGGACGAACTGGATTTCCGAGAACGGCACAACAACATCCGTGCGGCAGCTCTCGGTCGCCAGCTCGATAGCATCAGTTCTATAAACGACCAGAGGAACGTTAGCTTCAGTAGACCATTGGCTTAGTGTCGGAGCGATCATTTCATAAGCGATTCGTTTGGCATCGGCAAAGTTCTTTGCTGGGAATGGATCGGTTTCAATCTTTGCGAAGAAACCATTGCGATTGCGCTTCAGCAACACCCTGATTCCAGCAGAGCCAATAACCTGTATGTCCGCTCTTATATCTGCTTTCAATTGTAAGTATGAATCACCTTCTAGGATCTGAGAACAATTGATCTCAGTTACTGCATCTAATGAGGTACTAGGTCGATGCAGTGCGAATACGACGCGATAACTTCCGGGAGCACCGGCGGGATTATCGGAGTGGGATGTTCCCGCGTTGGCGGGTTGAGGGACGCTGGTGACTTCAAATCGCTGGCCCGGCAATGATGATGTTATGAATGTGCCAGGGATTTTTTGAGTGCGTTTGCCGGCCGAGGATTGTGAGTCGGACATTGCGGATTCCCCAATTGACGATGGCAAGCTAATCCGATGCGGTGATCCACAGCACTTCGATCCGCTACATCGCGTCGAGCGGGATTCAGTCGCTGGTGCGGTGATAGAGCATTGGCGTTGGGTGATTCGTGTTTGCGCGCGCTCCTGGGAGTTCTCAGCGGTGCGGCTGTTCTCTAGGTACTCGCTAACGCAAGCGCCTAGAAGATGTCAAAGCAGTTGGTGGCCGACAGCGCTGCTTGCGATTAGCATTTCGGTGCATAGGCCGGCCTTTTGCTTAAGCGGTCCCGTGACCCGAGTGGGTTAGGGTCGTCATGGGATCGCGCGTGCCGCGAATTCCTGGAAGTCGATGATGTCCGAACGATCCCCTCCTTGCAACAGTTGATGCAGCGGTGCAGAAGATCGGTGAGACGGCAGCACAGGACTACGCGATCGGTATATCGGGATGGCGGCGACGTTCGAGGACTCCCCTCGGCGACAAGTCGGAATAGCGAAATGCGCGGCTCTACTTGCCGCCTCGTTTATGAGACATCGCCCAATGGTATGGCTGAGCGGCGATTGTCAGCAACCCAACGTTGATCGATTTCAGAGCGCGAATCATTGCGTGGTACTATGGATTCCTTAGCGCCTAGTTTGGCAATTGCTTCTCAAGCTGCGTCCGCCAGACTGCCGAATGATTCGGTAGCGGTTCGACGACGAAGAAGGAAGCGCTCTATTGCCCATCACTTGGGGCGCCGCGTCGCGGACGGCGCAATGCCGGTTGCGTGTGAGCGCGGCGAGCATTGGCGATGTTAAGCGATTCAGAAAAGGAGTTACGAGTGATGGACCGCAACCCCAACACGACGACTTTAGGGAGCCATTTCGACGAGGACACGATCGAGGCAGTGTGGCAGAAAGCGATCCCTGATCCGAACTACTCGACCATTCGCCTCGACAGGTGCGGGGCAGCAATTCAGAGATCAGCTTATGGCAGCACAGGTGCCTTGGGCTGGGAAATCGACCATATCAAGCCGATTGCTAAAGGCGGAACTGACGAGCTGCGCAATCTTCAGCCTCTGCACTGGGAGAACAACCGCCACAAGAGCGACGATTACCCCTGCTGGGACTGCAGGAAGAAAACATGAGACCGACGTGAAGTGGTGTTAACTGGAATCACCTGCCACGATTGTTGGATGTGGCCGATTCAGATGGCGCATGCGAATGATCGAGCAGACTTAGATAGGATAAACGTTGCGTCTGCGGACTCGTGTCATCTCCTAAGAGGGAGACTTCGGCGGAAATCGGAGCTCTGATCGAAATTAGCGGGATCGCCACGTTCTACGCAGTTGTGCCCGCGAGCTATAGTGGCAAGCCTCTGGGCGCGTTGCGACGATCTTACCCCACGTGATGCCCAAAGGCTATTAGTATTGTGAGAGTGACGGCAGGCATGGTTAGAGGTCAAAACCAAATCTCAAGGCATCGAACAAAGGCGTAGCGGCTTTGGCAGGGGAGTTGATGAGCTGAGCGACAGGCATGCAAAGATCGTCGTGATCGTAGTCGTCATCTAAGAAGGGCTTGCCTGTGATGGTGTTGTGAGGGCTCGGTTCTGAAACCATTTGGCAGCCGTAAACGTCAATGAGTCCGATGGAAAGCAAGACGTATCCTGGCAACTGGACCTGCGGCGAAGTGTAAAAGCGCGACGCAACATCGAAAAGCCGCGATCCGAACGTGATCGTGTTATCAAGGCTGAGCGACGGCGTTGTCGGGGGATTCTGGCGGTTGTGCCGGTACAGGTCGGCGCGGAAGCATATCTCCGTCGCACATTCGATGGCGAAGACATGTCCCTTGGTGCTGAGGCTACAGCACATCGCTTTTGCCGATGCCGTGTTCAGACCCGCCGGTATAGATTTCACGCCGAAAGCTCCACCCGGCACCTTCTGCCAGTCAAACGATGCAGTGTCCCTGACAAAGAGCATGAGGTAGTCATAACATTTCGCGGGTGTGCATAGCTCCTGCCAGGGGTATACCGGGATTACCGATGCCCAGCGTAGCGGTAGTCCTTTAGGGTGCTTTGTGCTGGGGGAGGTCGACACCAGGCCAGCATTTGCTGCGAGGGTAATGCGTATGTCGGCCAATTGGCGGCTTGCTCGCTTGAGTTCTTTGAGAACTAATTCGAGCCTTTGCTCCTCGATCCGGTTGCGGCGGCCGAGCAAATGGGCGATTCTGTCGATCTCACTTAGCTTGTAGGGTGTTCCCTGACTGCCGGTGCGTTCATAGACCAGTCCTTTCACAGCGTGCGGGGCTTCCGGGCTTTGGTCCACGCGGAGCACGGCAACAACCATTCCCGGCGCATGAGGATTATCCACGACCGGGCTGATTTGTGGGTGAACCGGCGGGTATATGTTATCGCGGCAGATCGCGGTAATCCGTTCTTCGATGCCGGGCTTTCTCGCCATTCCCTTCGTCGAAGGCCAAATCGGCGTATTGCTTGTTTTATCTGCTTCGACGCCGAGAACGATGAGGCCGCCCAGCGTGTTGGCCAAGGCCGCAACCACTTTCTCCAGGTCGTTTGGAACGTCTAGCTTGTAATCAAGGCGCATGCCTTCGGGCAATTGCTGCCTGCAGAAGGCATCAATGTCGGTGTACGAAATGTTCTCGGGCTGTTTGTACCAAAGGCTCATGTTGCCTCAATCCTCGCTACAAGTTGCGTCGTAGCGCCTGGCATGGAGAAGCGCTTTGTGGGGTTTTATGCATATCGCCCCGAAAACCATCATTTCAAAGCCCGCAGGGCTGGATTCCCTTGCAGTGCCAGATGCTTGTTGAGTTCGCATTTGATTATGGAAGAGGAACGGCATTCGCTTTCTGGGGAGAGCCGTCAGGAAGCAACGTCTATTGCCGGTAACTCAGGCCATGCCTCGCTTCCAGAGCTGTTTTGCCAACAGGTATCGGCTGTGGCATCGAGGGACCGAGTTCGCCTTTCTACGGGGAAGGCGAACTCTCGAAGTCTGGATTGATGGTTTTCGGGGCGATATGCATCACTAGCAGGGTTCATTCCGGTAAGCAAGCTATTGCGGCGTAGGCACAAGGCCGTCGCGTGGCATCGAGGGCGATGTAGTAGTGCATTCGGTTGCACCCCATTCCCCGACGGTAACGGTTTCGATGTATTCTTCAACGGTCAGGCATTCAAAGCTATCAACAAACGGCTTTCTGGCGATGCATAAGCGTTGGTAGCAGTCCTCGGACACGCACACGACCACATCGCCGCGGGTGCGCGTGACCGCGACGTACGCGATACGCTTTTCTTCGTGATCCTCTGGGTCTTGGGACCACCATATTGCAGATGGGCAGCGGCTTGCTCCTTTTGTGGGTGGGCAAACAAAGACGGTAAGATCATGCGTTTCACCCTTCACAGCGTGGACCGTCTGCACGGGCAGGCCGGTTCGAGAGTCTTCGGATGCCAGGGGCTGCGGAAAGTACGCTGAGGACGGGCTGTCCCAGCCGGGGTTCCTTCTTGGCTTGATAGCGCTGGCGAAAACGGCAGCGCGGACGTTGCGAGAACCTGCGCGAGTCGCTCGTCCAAAATGACGCCAACTTGCGTTTGCCAAGTGTAGAGATTGCATGCCGTCGGCAGACTGTTGGCGCGAAGCAAACAGCCCACCGCGCATGCCTTCCAGTCGCGGGGATCGATGTTGTTTGCAGAGAGGGTGTCGTCAGGGACGTCTTCGTTCTGAAACGCCGCCTGATCGAGGGCGGCGCGAGCGGCTGCCAGCGCCCCGGCGTTGCGGCCTTGTCGAAAAAGCACTACCGAGCGGTGCATGTGATTAAGCGGCCGGCAACCGAGCTTTTTGGCGAGCGGCGCCTTACAGCCCATCAGGCGATGGACCGTTGCCAGCGCCCTCGCGATGACTTTGATATTTCGCATACCTCTCGTGGCTGCGATGGCCTCGAGGAGGTGAGCAACGTCAAGCTGCATGTCGTCGTATCTCAGCAACACCGCTCTACCCGTTTCATTTTCCGCGGGTTGTATCGTCCCGCCGGAGTGTTTCAGATGCTGGGCTGCTGTCGCCACGGCTTCGGGGCAGCGCCAGCTGCGTGTAAGGGGCAGCGTTCTAACGCCATTGATTGCCTGGAAGTCATCGAACAATTCGGGGCGGGCACCGTTAAACTCGAAGATGGCCTGATCCGGATCGCCGACGAGGACAGCCCGAATATTCGGCTCATTCAACAGGATGCAAATGCTCTTTCCCAGAAAGTACCCCGTGTCTTGCAGTTCATCGACGATAAGTAGGGGAAATCGACGGACGATTTCCTTGCGTAGCGCAGCGCCCAAATCGGAATGATCGAGGACTTTCCTCGCCCACAACGCCGCGTCTGAATGAGTGAGGCGTCCCGACCTTTTCCAGATTTTCCACTTGGCGTTTTTCACTGCGGCAGTCTCGGCGTCATTGAGGCGCCGTAATGGCTGGCCGTAGGCTGATCTGGAGGCAATTACGGCCTTCCCATTCACTTCGTCGATGAAAACGCAGTTATAAAGATTGATGCCTTTACCGGCCGTTGTTTCCAGATCCGGCACATGGCACCCAGTGTTCAGCGCCCCACTCTCCGGGGATCAGTCGGGGATCTGCAAAATCCGGGAAGCAGCGGCGGAGGAATGGTCGCACGACGTATCGAAAGAGGAATGCATCGATCGTGCCGACGAAATGTGGGTGGCCGAGGTCGTGGCCCAACGCCTTGCGAATCTCATCGCCGCCGATCCGCGTGAACGAGAGGGCGGCGATACCTGCTGTGGATGGATTCCAGATTTCTAACTCCTGGCGGATTAATTCGGCAACCAACGAGGTTTTTCCGCTTCCGGGAGTCGCGCGAACAACTCGGATGCGCGCGGAGTTGGTGAGTATTTCGCGCTGTTCAGGCGTAAGCGTTATCATGGCCGCGTTGATCCGGTCGGCGTCGATGGAGCGATAGCACTTTCAACGACGTACTTGATCGCCTTTTGTAGATAATCTGGTGGCGGGAATGACGCGACAAAATCACTAGATCCGTCAGGCATGCCGAGCCGCGGCCAGGCGGTGGGCGAATTCGGCCTTGCTGCCGGTGTGTTCAGCGCGGCAGATGCCACGCCACGCCGCGATTGCCTTCTGACGGCGGTCAGCGCCAGCGGCAGCTACGCGACTGGCGTTGAATGTACCGGGCGATCCGACGAAACAGTTCGCCCAGACCTCGGCCATGATTTTCGCATTGTCGTTTCCGGCGTAGGCGAGGTCGTATTCCAGTGTCAGTGCGGAGTGAAAGACTCGCACGGTGAAGTGGTTGGCGAAGGTGCGGAGCAGTTTCCGTGTCCGGCTTGATAGCTTGAAGCTGCCATTCTCGGATTCAGGCATGGCATTTTGCCACGCCACGTTTGTTGGGACGGGCGGGTCCGCGTCGGTGACTATAGCGACGGGGATTCCGACGACCGCTGGGTCGAGGAGCTTCTTGAAGGTCTCAAAGGCGACGCCACAGATTGGAATGACCGTGATGTGAAGCTTGGCTAGATCGTGGCCGAGACGTTTTGCCAGGACTGGCAACAACAGCGATTCGGATATTCCCTCGACCAGAATGGCTGCCTTGGCGAAATAAAGCGTTGCCCTGGTTATATCCATCATGCGCTGGACGTCGCCTAGCTCCTTTTCATCCATCCCCGCCGCGACCACACTGTTACACCGTGGTTGCTGATTCCTGCTGTCGGTGAACATCACAAGAACACGGTCAGGCGGAATACTGGCAGCAAGCGTGGGCGAGTGTGTCGTTACGATGGTTTGGGGGGCCGTCTTTCCCGGTGTCTTTTGCGCGAGGTATTCCGCTAGCAGCATCGTGAGCTGAGGGTGAAGGTGAGCCTCCGGTTCTTCGATCAGGAGAAGCGGATTCTCGTCCGGCTGCGGGCACTTGAGGTGTTCAAGCACGACGGCCATGTAGAGAAGATTGTTATACCCAAGGCCGTTGGCATCCAGCGCGCCGATCGGCGTTCCGTCCATCTGAACTTGTAACGATCGGAGGATTCTTTGAAATTCGATTTCGGCGGCCGTAATCGCGGACGCTGAGTAGTCGACACCAGCGATTTCCTTGGTTGTTACCTGAAGGGATGCTTTCGTTTCACTAATCAGGGGATGGCTTTCGAGACTGGTTTTGGCCTGTTTGTAAATGGCCTCAACTTCGGTTTTGACACTCTCGCCCTTTCTGTGAGCTAAATCGCGGAGAAGAAGAGCAAGTCGGCTTCGGAGGCCGGGCGCGAGGGCGGCCTCCGCGTCGCGAAGCGAGGGCAAGAACGTGATGGGTAAGGATTCCAAGATTTTTGCTGGAACGTCGAAACGTTCCGCTGAGGGCGGGCCTCCCCATCGTTGAATAGACGGGTGGCGCGCGTCGTTAGGCCAGGAAGCCTCGAAACGGACAATGGCCTTGGATTTGGTGATGTCCGCAAGATCAAAGTCGACGATCTCAAAGAAATGAGCGCGTTGCGCTTCCGACAGCCCCCCAAAAGTTAACGTGATCGAGATTGTACGCTCCGGCTCGTCGATCGCGGATGCGCGATAGAAGTCGTCCTCATCCAGCCACAGCGAATCTCCACGCGACGCGTTCGGACCTAGGGCATGGCGAATCGCCATTAGCAGATTGGTTTTGCCGCTGTTATTCCGCCCAAGCAACACGTTGAGGCCCGCTTGCAGGTCGACCCGCAAGTCTTTGAGCGATCGAAAGTTCTTGATCTCAACGGTTTCAATGTGCATCGGAATGCCTGACGCGTAAGTCCTTCGTTAGTGGGGCTGTGCCGGGCGCGCGGCCAGTGCCTCCGCCGCGACCACCTTGGTGTCGTCGAAAAAGTCCCCGCGCAGCATCCATTCGAGGTAACCGGGCTCCTTCTGGGCGATGTCGAGGAGGAGCTGTCCCTTATACTTGCCCTTGGCGAATTCAATGGCTCCATCGGCCCGGCGTGTGAACATCTCCCCGAAATCCACCGCGTTCGGGTCGCGGAGATGATCGTGCAGTTCGCCGATGGTGCGCGGTAAGTCTGGGTAACGATCGACCTGGGCGTCGAGGATGGCGATGGTGGCCAGGACGTCAGCCCCCGCGCCGTGGGCTCCTTCGTGCTGTTTCCCGCAATAAAACCGCAAGGCCGCCGAAAGGTCCCTCGGCTCACGGGTGAGAAAGATTCTGTACGGGTCAATGAGGCGCCTGCCGTCCATGGGAAACACCAGCCCGGCGCGCTTGTATTCGGCGAGGATCAGGCCAAGGTCGAATCGCAGGTTATAGGCGCAAAGGTCGCAGCCGTCGATGAACGTCAGGATTGTCGGCGCCAATTTGCGGAAGGGCGGCATGCCGGCGACATCTTCGTCACGGATGCCGTGGATTTCAGTGGCTGCTGCCGGGATGGGGATGCCTGGATTCACCCGCCTGGTGCGCTGGTCGGGCTCGCTTCCGGGGGCGAGCTTCAGGACGCTGATTTCGATGATGCGGTCGTCTTGCGTATCCGTGCCGGTGGTTTCAAGGTCGAAGATTGCCAGCGGCCGGTCGAGTACCAGGTTTTTGATCACGGCTCGCCTCGCTGAGTGTCTGGGATAGACGAGGACTTTCAGTTTGAGTTGTATTTACTTATATCTTGTCATGTAGTTGTTCGCAATAGTTTGTTAACTGATGCGCCTGCCTTAAGGGGCCTCGCGGCATCACCGTCTTCCGGGCTATTCCACTCGGCCAGCGACCGCAACCAGGATTCCAGCGCGTGTGTGGCTTTCACGTCGTCCAGATTGTATTGGAGGATGTCGGCCCTGAGCCGCTGCCGCTCTGCCTCTACGGCGGAGCGGAGGAATCGGACATACTGCACCACGGACCACTGCGAGCCGGAGCCCGCATTCTGCCATTGGAAATCGACCAGGTTGGGATGCTTGCAGACGTCCTTCAGGCCGTATCCTTTGGTCGGCAGCACCAGCGACTTCTTCACCGCCTTCAATAGGTCGAACAGCGGCGACTGGGCACCGCGCAACCAGTCGACGACCGGGTGATCCGCCATGGCATAGCGCCTCGCGTACAGGTCGATCTTCTGGGCTTCGAAATTCCCGTAATGAGCCAGAACCAGGTGCGGGAAGCGCTGCCGGAGCTCGGCGATGTTGTCGAGAAACGACATCCATCCGGTGCGGTCATCGGCTTCGCTGTCGGTCCAGATGTAATGGAAGGCAGCGGGAGCGTCGTAGGGTGGAAGCAGTAAGCCCCAAAGATAGACGTGTTCATCGCCCGATGGAGAGAGGGGGTTGGTTTCGATGTCGAAATGCACCCAGGTGCCGGCGGGAAGGGCCGGTGGTGCCACTACGAAATAGCGGTCGTCCAGATATGCCTGCGCTCGCAGCACAGCCCGGCGGCGATCGGCCGGCTCTTTGAAATACGGAATACTTGGAATATCGGCCGGGTCGGTTTCCGCCAGTTGCGAAATCGTGCGAATCCCCTGCCTCTGGAGGGATTCCGCGGCGCGGCGCTCGACGCCCGCCAGCAACGTAAGTTCGCCTGTAGCCACAAACGCGGGCAGGCAGAGGCCGTTGTATGG
This sequence comes from uncultured Isosphaeraceae bacterium, assembly GCA_963830625.1. Classification (GTDB taxonomy): domain Bacteria; phylum Planctomycetota; class Planctomycetia; order Isosphaerales; family Isosphaeraceae; genus CAWHMZ01. The sequence continues at coordinate 140,681 of CAWHMZ010000032.1, forward strand.
GCATTTCCCGCATTTGTCGGCGCCGTCGGTGCGCTGGCGGCGGAGTGCTTGAACCGAGCATCTGGCGCATCGACGCCATAAACTCGTCGGTAAGGGCGTCCGCCTCGGGGCCGATTTCGGCCTCGGCGCCGCTGCGGAGAAAGATGCGGCCGGGAACGCCATTACCCAACAGGCGGCGATAGACGCCTACCTGGATGATGGCGGGATGGTCGTCGGCATCCTGGAAATTGATATCCTGTTTGAGCTTGGCGTCGGCCGGCTGGTACTCCCCGGAGGCGTGACGGATCAGAAAATCCGGACGCCCGATGATGTCCGCGCCTTCGAGCTCTGGCTGGTAGATGACGGCGACGCCCTCGCGCATCAACTCCGCCGTGTGTGCCCGCGATTCGGCCGTAACGACCGGTTGCACAGTTTCGAGCCTGTGGAGGACGGCTTGCTCGTGCTCAGCCCCCGCTTCCGCCGTCAGGTTGTCGAATTCCTCCGATTCCGCGGGGTCCATCCGGCTGGCGGGTGATGGTCGTACCAGGCCCGGCGGATGCATGCTTTCCAGGATCGGGCATCACTGGCTCGGATTATTGGCATATGGTTAGGACGGTTGTAAGGAGTTATTTCAAGAGGAAATACAGCCCTGGTCTAGAAAATGCAACCATCGGAATCAGTTGCTTGGCCGTAGCACTCAATTCGCTTTATCGGTTGCAAAGTCGTCGCCGAAAGGCCCCGAGCCGATTGAACGGCCTACCGGGATGCCATCAGCGTCTTCTGTGGCGCTTCCTGAGCTCCAGAAGCTTCCCCGGCGCCATGATGCAGCGCCGGTTGATTAGCTTTTGGGATACGCCGTTGCATCCCTACGTGGCCTGTCGGTGCCGCAATGCATGATACGGTATGTCGCTCAGTCGTTGTAGATGGCACTAGCCAGGTGCTGTTGATGTTGATCGAGATTCTCTCGACTATGTTTCGGGCGACCTTGCGGTGGGTGGTCATAGCGACTGGTGGTTCGCGGGCCGCACCCAATGGTGCCGGTCAAGCTGATACTTCTCGCGCCCTGACGGTTATCCGTATTCACTTCGACCATCCCATGTCGCAAATCATGGTGCGAAAGTCGGGCATTCTGCACCTATCTTTTGCGACTGCTTAAGCCTGTGCAATCCCGCATCGGCGCTTGGGTTGCACAAGTTCTAACTCGTTGACTTCTGCGACACGCCGCGTTTCTATTTCCGCTATATCGGTTTTCTGGTCGGTGACTGCCGAGACCCCATGGTATACCTTTCCGGGGCGTTATGCATAAATGCCCTGACGGTGCTCACATCTGGTCACTCTCCCTCGGCGGATGACAGCAGCGTGGATCGGCCGGAGGCGGGTCGAGGCGCGGTTTGGCAGCCGACTGGCCCGGTCTTCATCGACTCGGCGAGGGCGTCGTAGATTTCGAGGATGACGCGCTTGGTGCGGTAGTCGCCTTGAACTTGGCCTCGTCCTTGCGCTTCACGATGGGGAAGGTGTCCAGGATGTAGTCCACGGCGTGGCGCGGTGTGGGGAAAGCTGGCTTGGCCAGGTCTTCCGCCGTTTCTCGTTCCGCCTTAATCCACTCGGTCTCCGGGCCGAGGTAGAGGTGGAAGAAGGCGGCGTCCAGCTCGCAGCGGAGCAGGAAGCGGCGCTCTTCGTCCCAACGGAACGGCGGGCCACCAAAACCTAGGTCGCAGGCGAATGAGAGTAGGCTGTATGAGACCACAGTCAACTCCAGTGAGCGCGACTCACGAAGGCCCGATAGCTTTGGCCAATATCTTCCTGATCAAGTTGGTGCTGGACGGCACGGGCAACTGATAAGCAATCGCTTTCGTCAAGTCGCCCCGTTTCGCCCTCTGTGCCGAGCAATGTAATCAAATGCGAATGAAGCCCACACGGCATTGAACAGGAGCGCCGTCCTTGCTGCCTCTTGGCGTTGCCCTTCGAACACGAGCAAAGGCACACCGTCCAGACATGGCAACCTTGGCATCACACACGCCTGGACCGTCCTTGCGTCCACAATAGCCCTGCACACGTCGCGGAATCCAAAGAGCCATTCATAGTGAGTTTCCTTTGCTGAGAAGTACTGTGTGGCATCAGACGCAGCGAGCCAATATCGCGGTCTGATCTCATACCTTGGGTTCAGAAGATCGGAAGTTGATGAATTTATCGCCTCGGCCTTTACCCCAAAGCGACGTTGCACAGGCACCTCCGCGAAGGAGGAGAAACGATGATTGAGCTGTGCGATGTACTTACCTTCATACAATGGCATGAAGGACTGCTCTTTTCGGTGGAACCACTCGTTATGGTCAAGAACCGCCCCACTACCCTCCAGATGCTCAAAGGTGTTGTCGGCGAACAAGCCGGAGTCCGAAGCAGAGTTCAGGTGCCCCTGAGCATAGTGAATGTGCACAGGGGTTGAAATGTGACTTTTCCAGATTCAGTGGCTGCGCGGACCTGTGAATTTGAACGACCAGACGGTAGTCCCGCTGTGACGACAACGGCGGCACGCTGTTGTCAGTAGGGTTGATGATGCAAGTTCCTCCGGGAAGCGCCGAGAATGATCTCGAGGAGTCTAGAGCCTGTTCTACGCTCTCGAGTGCGAACGCGTAAGTCGCAGAGGTGCTCTTTTGCCCCCTACCGGTGAGCACTAGCCAGCAGAAGCGTTCGTTCGCCACGACATCAGGAAAGATCATTCTTGTATTGATGAACTCGCGCACTTCGACCACTCGGCCTTCCTTTGTCCAGTTACCGAATAGCTTCTGACCGTCCTGTGCGCTAACGATTCCGCTTTTTAGGATTTGGGCCGATCGACCACGAGGCGCAACGAGACGCGCTGCCAGTTCCCCAAAAAGCCTGTACGTGTTGAGCTTGCCCGAGCTGCCAAGCGGGAACGCCCCAGAATTGCGCATGAAGTTGATGCGGCCATCGAACTGCCTAACGGTTTCCTTCCAAGCTCGGAACAATTGCGGCTCAGCAGTCTCCAAGCCGGCTATTAGGGCACTGCGATTTGTTTTCGTTCTCACGGATGCGATGTGTGGTGCTACGGCCGCGAAGAACTCCTTCTCTACAAGTTCCTCGGCTTCCCAAGGTGGATTGCCAAGCACACAGTCGAAACCGCCTCTTGCGAACACCTCCGGAAAGGCCAGATGCCAGTGGAAGAACTGGTACTGGCCTGAGAGGCGCTCGACCTCGGCATGCGAGTTCCGCAGGCAGCAGGCTGCCGTGCGGCCAGGTCGTTCAGGTGGCCTTGCGTGATACCGCTGGCGCTGCTCTCACGGCCCGGTTCGCGGAAGTGCTTGTTGATGACGAAAGCCGCACACCAGGCGTCGGCGAGCTGCTTCTTGTGGCGGTATTCCTCGGTCTGCTCGTGGCGGCGGAAGGCCAATTCCTTGGCGCGGATCTCCTCGGGCCGATCGTCGGGCAGTTCCTCAAGTGCGGCGGCGGCCTGCTGCAGGCGGGCCTGGGTCTCGGCATCCTGTTGGGCAAAGAGCGGCCCCAGCCCCTTGCGCTCGGCTTTGTTGCGCTTCTTCAGTACCGCACAGGCTTTCTTGTCGTCGCCCTCGATGGCGGTGAAGGCGTCGTCGGGCAGGCCGGCGGCGATGAGCTCCGGCGTCGCACCGAGCAGGCTGTTGCCGACGCGAATGTGGTGGTCGAGGAACGAGAGCGGCTTGCCGGGTTCCAGGGCTTCGAGCCACAGGCTCACGCGGCACAGCTCGGCGGCCATGGGATTCACGTCCACACCGTAGAGGCAGCGGCCGATCACGTCGCGCAGGGCGTGCTGGTAGAGGAGGGGCGACGGCTCGCTCTCGCCGTGCGCCAGCGCGCGCACGCGCGCCAGGTGCCGGGCCAGCCGGTGCGCCGCGCCGACGAGGAAGTGGCCGGAGCCGACCGCGGGGTCGCAGACCTTGAGGGCGAGAATAGCTTTTTCGGCCTCGACACCGGTCTTGCCCTCTGATCGCCTCTTCCACCACCGGGTCGAGGGCGGAGTCGAGCAGGCACTGCACCAGTGAGTCAGGCGTGTAGTAGGAGCCGGAAGTCTTGCGCTCGTTGCCGGCGAACTCGGCAAAGGTGAAGCGCGCGCCGTCGGCACTGATTTGCGGGGTGAGCGCCAGAAGACTTTCGTAGACGCCGCCTAGCTCCTCGGCACCGAGGTTCTTGTAGTCCACGGGACGCAGCACCTTGCCCTGGCGGGTGAACGCAAGATGGCGCAGGGCTTCGAGCAAGTCGTAGTTCGTCAGCTCCGCATCGTTGAGCGCTGGCGGTGAAGGCTGGGTTCCAGAGGAAGCTGCCAAGCGCTGGGAGGGCCAGATGAATGCGGCGGCGTAGTTCGGCAGTCGCCGGAGAGCGCACTAACGAGGAGCTGGAACTGTCGCCACAGGTCACCGTGGCGGCTGCCCTTGATCTTTGAAGCCAAATCGCGCAGGCGGGCGGCTGTAGTAGGCGGCGTAGCGCTCACGTGCGATCCGGGCGGCTTCCGAGTTCATCGCGCGGATGCAGCAGCGACTGCACCGTCGAGCGTGCGGTCCTCGGCCACAAACAGAAAGATGAGGCGATAGACCACGCGCAGGAGCTGGCCGTGGAAATCGGCGAGCGGGACCTGTCCGCTGCGAAGCGCGTCGCGCAGTGCGGTGTTCTTCGGGTGGCTCGTGAAACCCTCGCCCAGGATCTGTAGCGCCCGCTCGACGCCACCGCGCAGGTCGCCCAGCGCACGGGTGCCCTGTTCGTCAGCAATCCTTCGTCCACTGCTCAAGCCAGCACGTCTCGGGCCGCGAACCCTCGCGCGGGGCGAAGCGGGTGGCGTGGGCGACGAGCCAGAGCAGGACAAAGTCGGAATAGACCTCGCCGGTGAACATCGCCTCGAGGTCGAATTCGAGGAACGACTGACGCGAGAGGGCCTGGTTGTCGCGCAGGATGCGCAGGCGCAGGCCGTTAGAGACGATGCCCCAGAGGTGACCAGGGCTGCGGTTGAGGAACTCTTGCACGAGGCCATGAGGGTTGGCTGCCGCGGCGCCGCGCCGACCAGCGGCGCGATGGTCGAGGCCCAGGCCGCAGCCGACGAGATGAACCGGCACAGGGCCGAAGAAGCGGTTGATGGCGTAAATGCGGCCGCCGACCTCGGGGCCGGCGCTGGTCGGCAGCAGGCCAAAGCCCAGCTCGCGCAGGAGCGGCAGGCTCCACTTGTCGTTGGTGAGGCCGGTACCCGCTTCGCCTTCAGGCAGGTTCGCGGCGGCGGCGCGGAACTCCGCCCAGTGCTTGCGCAGGCGGTTCCACGACTGGGTGATGACCTCGTTCAGGCGCTCGCCTTGCGGCAGGCCGTAGTCCTCGGGCCGTGTGCCGTCGAGCTTCTCCTTGGGGTCGAGCACGCGCCGCAGCAGGTCGGGCGGCAGTAGGCCGCCCTCGGAGCGAATGGTCTGGAAGTCTTGGTGCGGCGGGCCATGGCAGTTCAAGCCTCGGCAACAGGACATAGGCTCCGAGGATGTCCACCGGCAGCACGGGTTTGATGGTGACGCGGCCCTTTGGTGCGCGCGGCTTCGCGCACACGCTCGTGCGCGGCGAGCTGTGCGGCAGCGCGCTCGCTGGCGACGGGTTCGAGCGCCTGCTGGAGCTTCGGCAGGGCAGGGAGCAACAAGCCGATTTGCTGGTCGATGGCGGTGGCGACGAGGTTGCTGCTCGGGCGTGCGGACAGCAGACGTTCGCCTTCTTCAGGAGTGAGCCATTGGGGCTGCATCTGCCGGGCCGGTGCAGGCGAGCGGGCACAATTTCCTCGGCCAGGATGGTCTCGGCGTCGGCGCCGGCGATTTGCAGGTGATAGCGGAAGCGAGCCACGAGGAGCGTGGTTCGGGTGGTGACCGCAGAGGTAGACACGACGCCGCAGCGCGAGGCCACGGGCCGGGCATCGCGTGCCACCGGATCAAGTGCCTGATCGAGCGTCCAGCTTGCGAGGCCCTCGATGACGGGGCTGGTGCGGCCGAGATAGACCTCTCCATCTTCCAGCGGCAGGTCGAAGCGACCGGTGAAGGGTTCGTCGCGACCGATGGCCTGGCGAAGTGCGCGCGGCACCTCGTTGCTGAGGTGTACGGTCACGGCCTTGCCCTTGGTCTGGATCGGGACGGTCGGCCGCCTGCAGCACGGCATGGAAGAAGCGGGCGACATCCTCGCTGCGGCCTATGGCGGCGCGAACGCTTTGCAATTCCGCCGCGACGGCTTCGGGGCTCAGCGTGTGCTGGGCAAACCGCGAACGGCTGGCCTTCTCGCGGTCGCGGGCATTCTCCCACTCGGCATGGATAGTCTTGCCTTCTTGCCGCTCGAGGTCGTCGATGAAGTCGAGCGTGAGCTGCGATTGAACCGGACTTGGTGCGTTCCCGAAATAGCGCACCCTCGAATAGGGCCTCGGCGATCTGCTCGCTGGAGCCCGGCACGGCGACCGTGACGCCGAGGTCGCTCTTGATGCTCTTGTGCTTACGGATGAGGACATCGAGGATGACGCCGTCGATCGGGTTGTCCGTGCCGTAGTAGGTGACGACGCGCACCTCGGGCTTCTCTTGGCCGAAACGGTCCACGCGACCTTCGCGCTGCTCGTGGCGCGTCGGGTTCCAGGCCAGGTCGTAATGCAAGCACCGCGTTGAAGTGCTGCTGGAGGTTGATGCCCTCCGACAGGCAGTCGGTGCAGACCAGCACGATACTCGCCCGGCTCGGCGACCAGCGCGGCGATGCGGGCTTCGCGCTCGGCGGGCGGCAGCAGTCCGGTCACCGATTCGACCCGCACCTTGGCGGGCAGCGCTTCGCGGAGCTGGCGTGCCACGTAGTCAGCGGTATCCACGAAGCGGCAGAAGACGACCGGATGAAAGCCATCCTTAAGCAGCGCTTTGACCTCGCGGATGGCGCCCTGGAGCTTGTGGTCGGCATCGGCGGACAGGGCTTCGGCGCGCCGTGCGAACTCCAGCAGTTTACGGCGCGTGCTCTCGGCGCCGTTCTCGGTGTCGGAGCCGGGGCTGAAGTCGAGGGTGACCACGTCGTCGGCGTCATCCTGGTCGAGCACCGTACGACGGCCCACTTCGTCCACTTCCTCATCGGCGGCCTCGTCCACGGCGGCGCGGCTGCGCAGCGTGGCAGCGGCGGCGGCCGGGCTAGAGGAAACGCAGCGCAGCAGGGCAAGCGCCGACCAGTAGCGCACTCGGCGCCGACGCTTGCCGCCATCGTCTTCCGAAACATAGTCGCGAGCGAAGGCAAGGATGTCGTCGAAGAGAGCCCGGTAGTCCTTGCTGAAGGTGTACGTGGCCTCCTTGTCCTTGCGCGTCGGGGAAGGCCGTATCGGTTTCCAGGTAGTGGCGGATGTCGGCGCGCCGACGCTGAACCAGATGCCGGGCGAGCTTACGGCGGATGCCTTCCCGCTCGGCCCGGTCGAGGTCGGTGGGAAGGTTAGCGAAGTCCTCATCGAGCAGGCTCAGCAGGGAACGGAAAGCATCCTCGTTGCCGCTGTGAGGCGTGGCGGTGACGAGCACCAGGTGCCGTGCGTTGTCTTCGGCGACGCGCCGCAGGAGATCGAACCGCTGCTGGCGTCCACGTCCCACGCCGCCGGCCAGCGTGCAGCCGTGGGCTTCGTCCACGATGACGAATTCGGGGCATTTGAGAATGAAAGTCCTCGGCGCGGCGGGCGGTCTTGATGAAGTCGGTGGAGACGATGGTGAAGCGATGCCGGTCGAAGACCGAAACGCCCACTCGGCAAGTCACGCTCCAGGCGCTGGATCGTGCTGCTCAGGACCAGTTCGGCATCGATGTGGAATTTCTCTGCCAGCTCCTCGCTGCCATTGCTCCGCCAGGTGCGGCGGGCACAGCACGGCAAGCCGCCGGATCTCGCCACGGTCGAGCAATTCGCGGGCGATGACCGCTGCCTCGATGGTCTTGCCGATGCCGACGTCGTCGGCGATCAGGAGGCGCACAGGGTCGAGCTTGAGCGCCATCATCAGCGGCACGAGCTGATAGGGTCGCGGCTCGACGGCGATGCGACCGAAGCTGCGGAAAGGACCAGCGGCCGCACGGGTCGACAAGCGTGCGCCGCCTCGCGCAGGAGCTGACCCGAGGCGAAGTCGCCAAGGTCGTCTCGCGTGGGCAGTCGGAACGCGGTGGACTCGACCGGCTCGACGGCGGGCAGGATGCCGGTGATCTCCTCGTCGAGCCCGCCGACCGGCCGCGCGATAAGGAGCATCGTCCGTGGATTCGGGCAGCACGACCCACTCGCGGCCGCGCGCGTGGATGAGGGTGCCGGGTTTGGAAAGAGTGGCCAGTGCTCATGTGTGTGGTGTTCCAAAAATGTCCGGATGCCGACTGAAAATCTCGTTCCAGTCCGCTTTGTGGTGAAAGCGGATGACGATGTAGCCCATCTCCATCAGCCGCCGCGTGATGCGCTTCGTCCTTACGCATCTGGTCCGGCTCGTCGTGTGGCGGACCATCGATATAGATGGCGGCGTTATGCTCACGGTAGTAGAAGTCCGGCCGGGTCGAACAAGACTCGATCAGATACTGAGCATCGCTCGGCGGACGCAGCATGAGCGTGTCCACGAGGTCGAGCCATCGCTTTTCCAGCTGGCTGTCGCAACGCTTGCGCAGCGCGACCATCCGTTCCGCCCGCGAACCCGTCGCCGCCAGCGGGCCGGCACACGGACTCGTGACAGTTCGGCAAGCAGGTCTCGGATGAGATAGCGGTCGAGATCCTTGTGGTCCGGCTGGTTGCCGTAATCGAGCAGGCACTCATAACATGCTTTGCCGCAGGTCTTCGCACCTTTGTCTTCCAGCGTGTCCGGATCGAAGTGGCAAATCTCAAGCGCTCGCCGGGCCAGCAGCGGCAGCACGGGAGGGTCTTCGGCGATCTGCCGCAAGACACCGGCACCGCCTTCGGACGCTTCGTAGAAGAGGATCTCCTGGCGGTCTTGTGTTGAGGGCATCGGCTCGCAGGAGAGTTCGCGCGGTTCTAGCTGGAAGTGCTTCTGGATGGCCTGCCTTGAACGCGGCCTGCAGGCTCGCCATCTCCGGGCCCTGACCGGGGCGGCTCGAAGCGCATCACGAGGGCGTTCTTGGTGTCCTTGACGTAGGGCACGACCCGCATGCAGCCGACCTTGGGCGGCCGCATCGTCGTCGTCCTCGTCGTCCGCCTGGATTACGCGACCAGTAGCCGCGTTCCAGGTCGAGGTTGAAACCCGGCGGTTGCTTGCCGCGCTGGTTGGCCCAGCCCAGATTGATGCGGTAGAGATCGGTGGCGTCGCCGTAGCTGAGCCGCATGACGAGCGTGTCGCCAGAGTAGACCTCGGCGTCCTTGCGGTCGAGCTTGCCGCCGACCTCCGGGAAGCGGTATGAGGTGACGAGCTTGTAGCCGAAACGCTGCCGTTCTTCCTCGTCGCAGGTGATGCGCTGGGCGATCTTGAGGCTGACGTTCTGCAGGTGGACCAGGTTCTCGATCCGCGCGGGGCCGTCGAGGGCTGCGCCGCAGCGATCGCACACCTCCGCCAGTTGTTTCCCTGCTCCAGGTGCGCGTAGCCGCATTTCGGGCAGCGCTTCATCGTGGCTGTCACCAGTTCGTGCGTTGCCTCGATGTCGTCGGAACCGAAGTCGAGATTGACCTTGTAGACCCGGTAGCGCGCACCCTCGTGATAGATCAGCGCGCCGGGACCGAACTCGGAGATGGCCAGGAAGCGCGGACGCGAGACGAATTCGTCGCGGCCCTTGCGTCTGGCGCCGGCCTGGTACATAGGCCGAAAGCGGAAGACGCGGAAAGTTGTAGCCGGGCAGGAAGCCCTCCGCTGCGAAATAGCGGTATGAGTAGAAATCGCCTTCGTAGATGCCTTCGGCCTCTGTAAGCAGGCGGATTTGGCTTTCGGCCTGCGCACGCAGGCGGCGGGAGTGATTGCGTTCGGCCTCGGGCCGCGCGTGATCGCCGATGATCCTGTGATGCAACTCCCGCTGACGGACGGCCGCGCGGTAGAGGCTGCGCCAACGCTCGCATGAGGTGTCGAAAGCGCGCTCGATCTGGTCGAGGACTTCCTTGGTCCAGTTGTCGTGGAACCATGCCGCCGTGGACAGTTCGTCGCGGATGCTGGCGATAAGCTGGTTCGGCCTTTGCCAATGCGGCGGCGCGATGCGCAGGGTTCTTCAGTTCCCGCGCAAGCGCGTCCTTGACCGGCAGCGGGAGCTTTCCATCGGCGGGGGACGAGGTCGAGCACTGTCGGTGAGCGTCTTGCCGAGGTCGGGCTTAGCCGACTTCCATCCAGACCGCGTGAACATGAGAGCACACTAGATCGCGATTGCGAATGTCGATGCGCGGCGGGGTGACCGATCCCGCGACCATCTTGGTTCGGTTGACGGAAGTAATACTGGTCGTGAGGGCTGCGTCCCGCGCAATAGGTGTAGACCAGGGCCGGTTGACCGCCACGGCCGGCCCGGCCGCTGCGCTGGGCGTAGTTGGCCGGCGTCGGCGGGACGTTGCGCAAATTGACGAGGTTCAACTGAGCGATGTCCACGCCCAACTCCATGGTCGGCGAGCAGAACAAGAGAGGCAGATCGCCGCTGCGGAATCGGTCTTCGCGCTCCTCGCGGTCTTCGGAGGTGACCTGGGCAGTATGCTCGCGCGCTTCGAGCACGCACTTCAAATCCACGAAACGGCGGTAGCACTCCACGAAATAGCGGTTGACCTCGGGCGGGATCTCGCCCGCGTCCAGCAGCCGCGTGCGGTCCACCGGACGAACTCTGCCCTCCGCTGGCAGCCAACGGAGGGCGTCAGCATTGATCTGATAGCCGGGGACGTCGCCGCTGCGAACCTGCTCGACGATGCCGTAACGCTTCAGCGCGAGAAATAGAAAGCGGATCGTCTGATCAACTTCCGCACGACCAAAGTTGGTGCCCTTGGGGCACGTAGGCAGCTAGGCGGCGTTTCACATAGCGACCGTAGCCGCCATAGGACGAGACGAAAAACCCCGTGCGGTCCTGCTGTTGCTTAGGCCGCGGGATAGGCGACCACGGATTTCGCCAGATCCCGCGCATCCTCCAGATACCAGACGGTGTCCTCCAGCAGGCGGGGTTTCGTCTGTTCGACCAGGTCGAGTTGCTTCTGCGGATCAAGCACATCTACCTTGACCGCCAGGGACCGACGCAGAACATCGAGCAGGGTGCGAAGCAGTTCCTCGCGCAGCTCCGCGGGACAGGAACGCAAGGGTGCCGGCGTCTCGATGAATTGCTCCGGCCGCCGTCTGTTCGGATGGAGAAGCCGGTCTCCCAAACTGCTGTCTCGCTCAGCAGGCCGTCTTCGCCCCGCAGCCCTTCGTAGTCGAAGGTAAGCAAGCCGCAATCTTCGAGGTTTGGGGCCGTGACTCGCCAGCCGCGCTGCAAGTCGCGATAGAGGTAGTAGTCGATGACGCGGCGCAGGGCGTCGTTGCGTGGCGCTCTTCGCTGGTCCGCGCACCTCCGGGTCGGCGGCGTATTCATCGAACCGAAGTTGCATGGCATCGAAAACACTGCGCGAAAGCTCGCCGTGGCTCAGCCCCTTCGCGCCCTTCTCCTTGGTCGCCTTGTGCAGTGCCGAACGCAGCAGCGCCACCTGGGCAAAATCGTTGAAATGTCCAGCCTGAAGCGAGGCGTCCTGCCGGTTGTCCGTGAAAGCTCAGGAGCTTGCGGGCGTCGGGTTTGAGATCGCGGTCGCCTTGCAGCTCGATGAGAGACCGGACCGCCAGGATCGTGGTCGCTGTGCTACGGTTGTCCACACCCAGGGTCGCCAGCTTGGTGCGCTCGGATCGTTGGTTCTTGTGTAGGCGACACCGCACGAGGGTTCGAGGCAGAACAGGAAGTTCCGGCGGATCAGCGCCGCCGGAATGCCTTGTCCCTCGGACACGCAGCCGACCGCCCGCATCGACGAAGACTGGCTCGGGAAGATCGCTGCGGGCATCGGGACGAACGCGATCCACACCCTGGGGCGTGGTTTCCTTCATGAATGCAGGCAGGCGTTCCAGCAGCCCCGGCCCTTCCGCCCGTGGCCAAGGCGCTGATTCGGACACGTAGAGGTAGGCATCGCCGCTGCCGTCATCATTTTCCTCGCGGCGGTCTTCTCGTGGGAGTAGGACTTTCCCGTGTCTTCGGAGACCACCTTGACGCGGTAGTAGGCGGTTCCGCACTGGCGGCAGAAGACCAGCGGGAAGAGAGGCTTGTCGGGCTCGCCGGGTTTGGAGCCCTTCTTCGACATCTCCAGATGGCGCACGGCCTCGTGCTCGATGGTTGCCCACACCGTGTCACCACGCGTGAAGAACTGGTGGAGTCGGAAGGCGAAGATGGGAAATCGGCTCGACACGTTGCGCCGCAGCTCCGAACCCTTTAAGCAGGAACTGGCGCAGCACTGCCGCGCAGCGCGATGGATCGGTCGAGGTGAGGCGTGCGAGTTCTTCGGCCGCACTGTCCGTCCCCTTGAAGACGTCGTGGGGCCTGCCTGACGAGCCTGCCAGTTCCCTCCTCGGCACGCACGCCAAAGGTGGACTCGATCCAGGATGCCAGCGGGTGAAGGCGGAACTCCTCGTAGCTCTCCGGGGGACTTGCGTTTGCAGTGGATCGTCGCTCGAAGCGCACTGGATCACTTCTTGATCGCTGAGATCTATCTCCGGCGTGGCGCGCTCCAGCGTCTCTCCGATGACCTGCGATACATCGAATGGAACGCCAAAGAGCATCTGGGCGACTTTTGCAACTTCTCGCTTTTGCTCCGCGGTGGAGCCTCCACTGGCCATCGTGGCCGATGTGCCGATGCAGATGATGTCGTCGCCGCCGAAAGCCGAGCGGCATCGCCGGATGAGCAGCGCGACGTCCGCGCCCTGTCGTCCGCGATAGGTGTGGAGTTCGTCAAAGACGAGAAAGCGCAATCCCTGAGCCGCGCGTACCAGTTCACGGTCATCGCTCCGGGTGAGCAGCAGCTCAAGCATCATGTAGTTGGTAAGCAGGATGTCCGGCGGATTGCTTCGGATTGCCTCTCGCTTAGCACCCTTCTCCTGTCCCGTGTATAGGGCGAAGCGAACGGGCGGGCTCCCTTCCGGGTAACCCTTCTCGAGGAACTTGCCGAGTTCCTCGTCCTGGCTGTTGGCCAAGGCGTTCATCGGATACACCACGATGGCCTGGATGCCGCGGCCCGTCCCTTTCCGCAGAACGTGGTCAACAATCGGCACGATATAGGTCAGGCTCTTGCCCGACCCTGTGCCGCTGGTCAATACATAGGACTTGTCTTCCTTGGCTTTGAGGATCGCCTTCCGCTGATGGGTATGGAGCAGCAGTGGCTTGCCGGTGTGATCGGTGTCGGACTTGTCGATCCGAAAGATCTTGGCGCATTCGGAATGAAGCGTGCCGTCAGCCACTAACTCGTCGATCGTGCCTCCTGGCAAGAAAGTCGGATTAAGCTGCAGCAGCGGCTCAGGCCAGAAGGCCCCTGCGTTCAGCGCGGAGTCCACCGTGTTTAAATGCGAGGCGTCCGCGATCTTGATGAAGCTGCGTGTATAGCTGGCGTAGTCGCCAACGAGACGATCGCGAAGGTCGAAAACGTTCATGGCTGTACTCCGAGCACGTTTACTATTCCACTTTTCGAGGGGTTGGACAACATACCCTCTTATAGCATATCAGTTTAAGTGGATAACACGCCGTATCGCTTAGGACTAGCACTTCGTTAACCGATAATAACGCATGCTGTTGTGCGTGGGCAGAGGCATTGGAATTGCTGGGCGAGCGATCCTCGTCAACCCGGTGCCGGGTCAATGCCGACCCTGTGGCATGCGGAGCCATTGGCGGCAGGCGCTGCCGTGAATGAGAACGTCCTTTATCTTTCACGGCGTTCGTGGCTCACTACGACGTTCCTCAGATGGACGCCCGCGGCACAATCCATCGATCGTATTGCGCCCGCCCGCTAAGCTTGAACGATCTGGGCTGGTCATCGTGTCAATCGCGTGGGCCGTCTTAGACCAAAAGTCCGCTGGCATCTGCTCACCTCGTTGCCGCATGGCGTTGACCATACTCTCAGACTCCGGTGATTCAACTGAACGCTTTCACGAGAAGCATCACAAGTGTTCTGCTGTTCTGGCGACTCGGGTCGAGCAGATCGTGCCCGCCACGGTTACCACCTCACGGCGGCCCGACCAGGACGAGCGAGGCCCAGTAATACGGCGACCGCCACTTGTCTTGCTTGCGAACCCAACGCTTTGCCTCTTGCAGCGAACCCGCGTAGTCGACAGTCTTTTCGGCCTTCTCCGCCTGTGCCAGTCCGCCGCAGAAACGGCTGACCAGGCTGGCTGCCGCCTCGTCGTCCACCAGCCAGTCGCTGGCCACCACGCGCCGGCTTCCTGCAACCAGGAAGCCTGGCGAGCATGCCCACGTCCCCTCGCCCCGCTGTTGCGGACCGAAATTGGTCTGACATGCCGACAGGATCGTCACCTCCGTCCCCTCCAAGTGCAGGCCGTAGATCTCCGCCAACGTCAGGAAGCCGTCGTCGGCCGGCACGGTGTCTGCCTTCGGTCCGGGCGTTAAGGCCAGCGCCCGAAGAGATTGCCAAACTCCTGGTCGGCCAGCCCGTGGCAGGCGAGATGAAGCACGCGGCGGCCCGGTGCCCGGTCGCGCGCACACTGGCCTCGGCGGCCGCGGCGCCGCGGAGGATGGCGGCGTGGACGCCGCATTCCGTGAAGGCGTCGGAGACCCACTGAATTTCCCAGCCCGTGAATGGAAGGGGCGTCAACCGTCCCCCGCCGCCGCGATACAGCGACCGACTGCTGAGCGCAGCGAGGCTTCCGGCCGCGGGCGAATCGGTGTTGGGATAGCTGGGATCGCCAACTGCCAGCACGGGCTCGCGTGTGGAGTCCGCAGTCCCCGGGGATCTGCCAGCCAGGCGGTCGAGCACGGTGGCGGAAGGGCCGTATGCCAGCGCCGGGCCGACGTCAAGCAGGTACTTCGGCTCGCCTCCGGCATTCTCGTCGACCACAAGGGTCTCCAGCGGCAACAGAGCCAGCGGGCCGTCGGGAACCACCAGCAGCCGCGTGACAGAGCCGTCGAGCAATCCCGCGCGTTCGGCTTGGGGGACCAGCGTGCGCCAAAGGGCCGCCAGCTTGGCGACCAGTGTCGCGTCCATCGCCGGCTGCGCCAGGCGCGGGACCAAGCCCTTGCCAGGCTCGCCCAGGAGGGCCCGGCGGAGCCGCCTGGCCGTGAGAGCCCCTGAGTCTATACCAAGCGCCTTCGCCTCGGAACCTGCGATGTGCAGCCGGTAAATCCGGGCGGCCTTGGGGCCGACGGACACGAGGTAGCCGTTCTCCTCGCCAAGAAAGTAAACGAGGAGGTGCGACGAGTCGGGAAGATGCCGTTGCACCTGACTCAGCCGCGGAGGCCCCGAGCTGGCCGACACCAGGTTGCGGTAAACGGGGCTACTGGAGTGCGCCTCGCGGTAGAAATCGAAAAGGGCCGCGCGAGCGTCGGCCAGTTTCTGCCCGGCCTTGTCCTGGTCCTTCGCCGTCTGAACCTGCTTTTCAAGGGCGGCGACGCGCATCTTGAGTTCGGCCTCGCGCCGTGCGAGCGTGTCGCGTTCGGCGAGCGAGTGCCCAATCTGGAGGTCTGCGCTGGCGATGCCAATCTCGTCGAGAAGGGATCGAGCGTGGCCCCGTTCGATGGCGGCGAAGGCTTCCGCCGGGCTGCCGAGCTCGGTCTGCCATTCGACCATGTGCTCGAACGAATTGGCGAATTGCGAGAAAGCTTGAGCACGATCTTGCTCGGCACCCGCCGAGTGGCCGCGTTGCTGTTCGGCGAGGTCAAGGGCCTGCCGCATGTCAGCGAGCGCGTCCTCACGCCGGCCAGACTTCCAGGCGAGCTCGGCACGAAGACTGTAAACACCCGCTCGATATGCCGGCGCGACGCCGCCACGATCGTAGAGACTGATGGCGCGGTCGCAGCAGAGGTTCGGCATCGGTAATCCGCCCCTGGGCAACGTACAAGTTAGCCAGGCCGTGGACGCACGCCGCGACGTCGCGATGGTCCGGCCCCAACGCCTTCTCCCGAATCGCCAGCGCCCGCTTGTAAAGCGGCTCGGCCGCGGCATACTTGCTCTCATGCGCATACAAGAGAGCCAGGTTGCTGAGGGTGCCGGCCACCCCGGTGTGTTCCCGCCCCAGTGCCTTCTCCCGAATCGCCAGCGCCCGCTTGTAGAGCGCCTCGGCCTCGGGATATCTCAATTGATTGAACTCCAAATATGCGAGATTATTTAGACATAGGGCAACCTCGGGGTGCTCTGGTCCGCGTACCTTCTCCAGAATCGCCAGGGCGCGTTTGAAGAGTGCCTCCGCCTCGGTGAACTGGCCCTGCTCTTCGAAAACCGCGGCCAAATTATTCACGCTCCCGGCGACGGTGGGATGCTCCGGCCCCAGTACCTTCTCCTGAATCGCCAGGGCTCGCTTAAACAGAGCCATGGCCTCGGCATACCGGCCCTGGTCCTGGTACACGCCGGCCAGGTTGTTGAGGCCCAGAGCCACATTCGCGTGTTCCGGCCCCAGGACCTTTTCCGAAATGGCCAGGGTGCGCTGGTAGAGGGTCTCGGCCTCACCCTGGCGTCCGAGATGCTTATACACGCCAGACAGGTTGTTGAGGCTCCCAGCCACATCGGGATGTCCCGACCCCAGGATCTTTTCCTGAATCGCGAGTGCTCGTTTGAGCAGCGTCTCCGCCTCGGCGTAGCGGCCCTGATCGTCGTACACCTCGGCCAGGATCACAGTGCTCATCGCCACATCGGGGTGTTCCGGCCCGAGCAACTTCTCCTCGATCGCTAATGCCCGCTTAATGAATGACGCAGCCTCGGCGTACCGGCCCTGCTCACGGCAAAGACCGGCCAGATTGTTGAGGCTCATGGCCACACTTGGGTGCTCCGGCCCCCATACCTTCTCCGAGATCGCCAAGGCCCGCTTGTAGAGCGGCTCGGCTTCGGCGTACCGGCCCTGTCGCAGGTACACGTTGGCCAAGTTGCCAAGGCACCTGGCCACATTGGGATGCTCCGTCCCCTGTATCTTCTCAACGAGTTGTAGCTCCCGCTTAACAAGAATCTCGGCCTCGGCATACCGGCCCTGGTCCTGGTACACGACGGATAGGTTGTTGATGCTGGCGGCCACATCGGGATGTTCGGGCCCTGAGGACCTTCACTCGAATCGCGAGCGCCCGCTTGAGTAGCGTCTCGGCCTCGCGGTATCGGCCCTGGGCCTCGTACACGAGGGCCGTCCTGACGAGGCAACTGACGGCATCGGGGTGTTCCGCACCCAACATTCTCTCGTTGATGGCCAATGCCCGCTTGCTCATTGACAGCGCCTGGTCAAACCGCCCCTGCTCTAGGCAAATAATGGCCAGGCTGTCGAGGCTCACGGCCACATCGGGGTGTTCTGGCCCCAATGCCTTTTCGCTGATTGCCAACGATCGCTTCAAGAGAGTCTCGGCCTCGGCATACCTGCCCCGCGCGTGGTATTCGCTGGCGAGATTGTTGAGGCTCATGGCCACATCGGGATGTTCTGGCCCCAACACCTTTTCCTTGATCGCCAACGATTGTTTGTGCAGGGCCTCAGCCTCGGCGTGCCGGCCCTGGTCTTTGTACACCACGGCCAGGTTGTTAAGGCTGGCGGCAACATCGGCATTCTCAGGCCCCAAAACCTTCACTCGGATCTCCAGCGAACGCTTGAAGAGCCTCTCCGCCTCGGCATATTGGCCCCGGGCCTCGTACACGCCAGCCAGGTCCTCCAGGTCCATCGCTACACTGGGATGCTGCGCGCCGAATAAGCTTTCGCGAATCGCTAGCGATCGTTTATAGCCCGCCTCGGCCTCGGCGTATTTCCCCTGGGCGCGATAGAGACCGGCCAGGTTGCGAAGGGTAATGGCGAAATTCGGGTGCTGGGAGCCTACGATCTTCTCGAGCACCTCGAGAGCCCGATTATACGCTGCCTCTGCCTCGGTGTACCGGCGCTGCCCCGCGAGCGCCATCCCCAGCCAAACCGAGAAATCCGCGATCTTGGGCATCGCCTGGCGAGCAGTCGCGTCGTCCACGGCCTGCCGTGCCAGCCTTTCCATATCGACATAGCGGCGCTCCGAGAAGAGTGCCTGAAGGTGCCGATAGCGAGGGTCGACGTTCTGGCCCCACGCCGGTTCGGGCATCATGAACAAGCCTAGGAAGAGAGCGCTCTGCAACGCGCCAGGCCCTAGAATTCCCAAATCCCAGCGATGCATGGCCATTGCCTCCCGACGGTCGAGGCCCAGAACCGGACCGGTCTCAAAGTGACACGCGACACATCAACCTTGGCGATGAAAGTCGATACAGGCAAGGCCCTGACGGCATGAGGCCCATTACTAACGAGATTCGAGAGGGCAGTCGACGCGTTCTCGCAGCCGGTTTCCTGCAATTCAAGGCGGCCCCACCAACACAAGCGAGGCCCAGTAATAAGGCGATCGCCATTTCTCCTGTTTTCGCACCCAGCGCTTGGCCTCTTGCAACGACGCAGCGTAGTCGACAACCTTGCCGGCCTTCTCCGACTGTGCAAGCCCGCCGCAGAAGCGGCTGACCAGGCTGGCCGCTGCCTCGTCATCCACCAGCCAGTTGCTCGCCACCACGCGACGCGCCGGCCACCAAGAATCCGCGTGACAAGGCCCACGTGCCCTCGCCCTTCAGTTGGGGACCATAGTTCGTCTGACATGCCGAGAGGATCGCCAGCTCACAGCCTTTCAGGTTCAGCTCGTAGATCTCGGGCAGGGTGAGGAAGCCGTCGTCTGCTGGATTCTCTGCTGCCTTAGGCCCGAGGGCGAGCGCCAGCGCCGAAGAAGTTGCCGTACTTTTCGTCAGCCAGGCCGTGGCAGGCCAGGTGCAAGACGCGGCGGCCGGGGGACCAGTAAGAGACGCCCCGTTCGGTGGCCGTGGCCTGGCTCAGGGTGACAGCGTTGATGCCGGCATCCTGGAAAGCCGCGGCGACCCACTGCATCTCTGTCCCAGAGTGCGGCAGACGGTTGAGCCGGCCGCCAGAGCTACCGTAGCGCGAACGCGATGTCAGCGCAGCCAGCGTGGATGTTGTGCTGGGATCTTCAGCGCCCATGTCTTCGTAGGCAGGGTCGCCCACCGCGAGCACCGGTTCCCGATCCGTCGGCGTCGAGCCAACTTGCTCGGAAAGATTGTAAAGCACGGTAGCCGACGGACCGTACGTAATTGGTGGGCCGACGTCCAGGAGATAAACGGGATCTTGGCCTGTCTCAAGTGCAAGTGCCTCGAAGGGCAGAAGTGCGAGCGGGCCATCGGGAAGCACGACGAAATGCTTCAATTCGCCGGCCAGAATCGCCTTGCCCGCGGCTCAGGAATTAGAATTTTCCACAATAGGTTCAGTTGGTCGACCACGGACTGGTCCGAGGCAGGTGTCGAAATCCTTTGAAGTATCCCGGTCTGATTCATGCTTGTCAGGATGAACTTGAGCCGAGCGGAAGTAAGCGGGCCAGCATCGATGCCGAGCTTAGCGGCTTGATCGGCTTTGACCTCCAGTGCCTCGATCCGGACCTTCGATTCTCCTGGTGGAACAACCAGGACGAAGCTCCGCTCACCGCCGATCATGTATTCGATAACGAGTGCGGTCGCCGCTGCTGCCCGATTTGCGCAGTGTCGCCAGCGCTATAGATTTGCGGTCCTTCCCTGCGTTCAGTCGGTACGCGGGACTCGCATTGCGGAGGTCGCGGTAAGCCTCGACATAATCCAGACGGGCCTGGGCCAGCCGCTGCACAAGTGAGTTGACCTGCTGGCGCCGCTCATCAGGGGTCAGATCGCGTCTCTGGTCGAGGAACTTGAGCTGTTGCTCGATCTCTGAAACCCGAGAGCGCACCTCGGCCTCGCGACTGCGAAACGCCACGGCCTCGTCCGCTGGTAGCCCTGCGAGGAGATCCACTCCGCGACGGTCCATTTGCTCGATCAGCGTTCGCGCGCCGCGCACGCTCCATCGCGGAGAGCACCCCATCGTGATCACCAAGCTCCGCCTGCCAGGCGACCATGAGTTCGTAAGCGTCGCTGAGCTCCCCGAACGCGTTTGCTCGGTCCTGTTCAGTACCTGAAGCCAGCGATCGCTGTCGCTCGGCGGACTCCAAAGCCTCCCGTAAATCAACCATTGCTTCGGCTCTGCGGCCGAGCATCCTCAAAGCGACAGCGCGGCGCCAATAAATGCCGTATCGTGTATCGGGCGAAATCCCGACGCGTTTCGCGATCGAGATAGCACGATCAAGAAGCGCCACGGCCTCCGCCGAGCGGCCTGCGCAGATACGCGTGTGCGAGATTTCCCAGATCAAAATAAAGGTAGGGACTTTCATCACCGAGAGCCTTCTCGTCAATCGCCAGTCCTCTCTTGAGGAGGGACTCTTGCCGTGCGAACTGATTCTGACTACCGTAGAGTGCTGCCAAATCGCGAAGTGTTGATACAACTCCGGCGCCATTGGAGCCATACAGCTTTTCTTCAATTGTTAGCACTCGCGAAAGGAGCGGCTCAGCTTCGTCGAATCGACGCTGATCCAAGTACAGCTTTCCTAGCTGGTGGAGGTTCTCAAGGCGAAGATGGTCGGGCTGATGCGTTTCCTCATCACGTTTCAAGAGCCATTTGAGCAACGGTTCAGCATCCGAATATCGGCCTTCCAAACGGTAGAGCCGGACTAACTGCTCAAGAACTGCCGCCAATCCGACGGTTGCAGAAAATCCTTGGCTATTCTCCGCGATCAACCGAGCTCTCTTCAGAATCGATTCTGAATCGGCATACTTACCCTGCATACGGTAGACCGTACCGAGGCTCATAAGGATCGGTACGAGGACCAGATGATCCCGCCCGAAAGAACGTTCTACGATTTCCAATGCGTGTTTTTCGGCTTGCACGGCCGCGGAAGAATGCCCTTGAGCTTGATAAACAATTCCGAGAGATTTCAAGCGCAACGCCAACATCGCTTGGTTTGGCGTTGCTGCCCTCTTTTCGATCGCAACAGCTCGTTTGAGAGGTTCGACCGCTTCGTTGAAGCGACACAGTAGCGCATAGAGGTCGCCAAGTTCTTGCAGGGTCCACGCGACGTCGCCGTCATCAGGACCGAGGACCGTTTCCTGGATTCGCAACGCTGATATGTAACATCGTTCTGCCTCGGGGTAATTGCCCAGAACGGCGTGTGTGCGGCCGAGATACGACGTCCATAATCCAACTTCTCTCGGGTTTCCTTGCTCCTCGGCCAATCGCAGATTCTGCTGAGCCAAACGATGCGCGTCTTGTAGTCGACCAGCGGTAAATAGGTTCAGATACGCGACCCTCTTCTGGTCGGAGCCCTGTCCGTAAAGGCTCGGTGAAAGCTCAAGTACGACTAGTGCTAGCGTGCCGATACACATAAGTCTTGGGGTACACGTCGTGCGCATTGTGCAAACCTTTCCGCTCGAAAAACAAACCCCGAGATTCTGTCAAACAATCCGGACCAAGCGGCGGACAATACACGAACGGTTTGTTATTGCGTTTGCCGAAGTTCACGGTGGTCCGACGAGGACTAGCGAAGCCCAGTAATACGGCGATCGCCACTTCTCCTGTTTTCGCACCCAGCGCTTCGCCTCTTGCAACGAACCGGCATAATCGATCGTCTTGCCGGCTTTCTCCGCCTGCGCGAGACCGCCGCAGAATCGGCTCACCAGGCTGGCTGCTGCCTCGTCATCCACCAGCCAGTTGCTGGCCACCACGCGCCTCGCTCCGGCCACGAGAAATCCGCGCGATAGTGCCCACGTCCCTTCGCCTTTTTGTTGTGGACCATAGTTCGTCTGGCACGCCGAGAGGATCGCTAATTCGCAGCCTTTGAGGTTTAGCTCGCAGATCTCGGCAAGTGTCAGAAAGCCGTCGTCATCGGTTCGTGGCGTTTTGCCGGGAGTCAGCGCACAACGATCCGAAATAGTTGCCGTAAGAGGCATCCGCCAGGCCGTGGCAGGCCATGTGCAAAACCTTCCGGCCAGGCGCCCAATAGCGAATGGCTCGCTCCGTAGCCGTGGGGCCGATGAACATCCCCGCGCCGATACCCGCATCACTGAAGCTGCTGACCACCCACTGGGCCTCAGTGCCCGAGTGAGGCAGACGCGGTAATTTGCCACCGGCAATCGTGTACCGCGAGCGCGAGGTCAAGAAGCCGCTGGGGTCAGCGTCTGGCCGCGCCTGGTCCCCCTGCGGATATGCTGGATCGCCCAGGGCCAGCACAGGCTCGCGATTGGCCGACGACGGGACGACCGGGCGATCGACCAGATTCATCAGCACGGCGACCGAGGGGGCGTAGACGATCGGCGGTCCGGCATCGAGCAGGCATTCGGGATCGCTTCCTTCTTCAACCACGAGCGTCTCGAAGGGGAGCAGCGCCAGCGGCCCGTCGGGGACGACGATCAGGCGCTTGACTTTGCCTGTCACGAGCGCCTGACGCTCCGGTTCGGGCACGAGCGCCCGCCACAGCGCCGCCACCCTTGCCGTGGGCACCTCCGCCTTTGGGTCTGTGAGCTGCTGCATCACGCCGTTTCCGTCGGTCGTGATCAGGGCATCCGACAGACGTCGGGCGGTCAGGGGGCCTGGCGTGATGCCGAGAGTGCCAGCCCCCTTGTCGTCGAGGGTGAGCCGGACCACTTGCGCCGAATCTCGGGCCACGGCTATCGCGTAGCCGCCCTCCTGCCCGAGCAAGTAGATCAGCATCAAGTCGCCTGGTTTCAGGATACGACCCTGAATCAAGTCCAGATCGGGAGGTTTGGCCCGGCGTGTGATCAGGTCGCGATAAACGGGGCTGCCGTTTCGCACGTCGCGCTCGTGCTCGTAGAGAGCATAGCGCGCACGGGTAAGCTCCACTTCGAGCCGTTTTGCCTCATCGGGTTTGCTCTTTGGATCGACGAACCCCAACTGTCGCTCGAGGCCAGCGACTCGGCCCCTCAACTCCGATTCCTGCTTGTGCAATCGTTCCCGGTCAATTAGGGGCCGGCCGGCATCAAGGTCGGCCCCGGCCGTTAGGAGTTCGTCCAAAAGGGAACGGGCATGGGAGTCGCTCGATCGCCCGGAACGCCTCACCGGGATCGCCCAGCTGCGTCTGCCCGTCGACCATCATCTCGAAGACGTATCCGAATTCGATGAAGGCCGCGGCTCGCTCGCGCGACGTGCCGGAGGCTTCCGCTCGCATGTCTTCTGCGAGGTCGAGAGCACGCCGAAGGTCCGGCATCGCATCGTTAGGGCCATGAGAGCGCCATTTGACTAGAGCGCGGAGCGTCAGTTCATTGTAGCGGTCTCTCAGTGAGCCCCCAGTGTGCTCTGAGATGGCGATGGCGCGATCGGCGATCAGACCGGCTTGTTTGAACCGTTCCATGCTCAGGTACACCAGTCCGAGCCTGCAAAGGATGGGATGCAAGAAGCGGCTCTGCGTTCCCAACGCCTTCTCCTGATCTGCTAGGGCCTGCTCCAGGAGCGGCACGGCCTCGGCGTGGCGGGATTGCCGCGAATATACGCCTGCCAGTTCGCTCAAAGTTTCTGCTACCTGGGGACTTTCCGGCCCGTAAGTCTCGCGTCGTAGCTTCAACGCCTGCTTCAGTAGCGCCTCGGCTTCGGCGCAGCGACCCTGCCTTGACAGGAACTCACCGAGCCTCTGAATGTTGCCGTCTCGGACGCGTTCGGGACCTTGCGTTTGTTCGTCATGTTTTACCAACCAGCGAAGGAGTTGCTCGGCCTCGTCGATCCGTCCATCGGCCTGGTAAAGCGTACCCAATTGCTGGATGATCTTTGGTTTCATGTATTGCGGAGCGATCGGCAGAGCCCGCTTAAGCACTGATTCGCATTCGGCGTGTCGTGCTTGCGTGTAATACAGGCGGCCGAGCTCGCTCAGGCACAAGGCGTGGTTCGACATGTCCACTTCGGGGACATGAGCTCGCGCTGCAATTTCCCATTCGATGGCCCGTTTCAGGGTTTGTTCGGCCTCGATGTAACGACCCTGTTCGGTATACGCGAGTCCAAGGGCGTGGAGGTAGTTGACCGTCATCCACTTCATTCGCCCGGGCGATTTCTGCGCAATCGCCACCGTGCGCGTGAGTAGTGCCTCCGCGTCCCCGAAGCGACCGCGGAGAAGATGCAAAGTTCCAACTGCGTGCAGTGATTCGGCGATGTCGGGGTCATCTGCGCCAGGGTTTTCTCGCGAAGCAGCTGCGCCTTCGTCAAAAGCAGCTCGCTCTCGTCAATGTTACCCATGGCGAAGGCAGTCCTGCCGAGACATGACAGCCAGTTCGCGATCTCCCTCGCGTTGTGTTGCTGTTCAGCGTTCTGTAGAGTCTGTTGTGCCAAGAGCTTTGCTTCCTCGAACCGCCCCGATTTCAAGAGAATTTGATGCTGCCGAGCCAGTTGATTGTAGTCCTGACCGCTGAGATCAGGCGTCAGCGCGAGCAGCAGCACCGGAACGAGGAACGGCGAAGAGCTTCTGAAAAAATATGCTATTGACATCGCAGGTGCATCGGCAAAGAGTTTGTCAACTTGGTAAGATCGCTGATTTCATTTCAAGATGACAGCACATTATCTATAATGATAGGTCCTTAAGAGTGCTACCCAGTCTGCCCGCGAGACCTGTATCACGGCGGCCCAACCAGCACCAGTGAAGCCCAATAGTACGGCGACCGCCATTTCTCCTGCTTCCGCATGTATCGCTTCGCTTCTTGCAAGGATGCTGCATAGTCGACGGTCTTGCCGGCTTTCTCCGCCTGGGCAATCCCGCCGCAGAAGCGGCTGACCAGGCTGGCCGCTGCTTCGTCATCCACCAGCCAGTTGCTCGCCACCACCCGCCGGGCGCCGGCGACCAGGAATCCGCGCGAGACGGCCCACGTGCCTTCGCCCTTTTGCTGCGGCCCGTAATTGGTCTCGCACGCCGACAGGATCGCCAGCTCACAGCCCTTGAGGTTCAGCTCGCAGACCTCAGCGAGCGTCAGGAAGCCGTCATCCTCGGTTTTTGCCTTGGGACCGGGGGTCAAGGCCAGGGCACCGAAGTAGTTGCCGTAGGATGCATCCGCCAAGCCGTGGCATGCCAAGTGAAGCACCTTTCGGCCGGGCGCCCAGTAACGGACCGATCGCTCGGTGGCATTGGCGCCTGTCAGCACACCGGCCTTGATCCCGGCTTCACTGAAGCTGCTGGCGACCCACTGGGCCTCAGTGGCCGAATGGGGCAGCCGAGGCAGCTTTCCACCGGCGATCGCATACCGCGACCCAGTGCTCAAAAGGCCGGTGGCCGCGACGTCTTCCTGGGCGGGGTCGCCCTGCGGGTAGGCTGGATCACCCAGGGCGAGCACCGGCTCCCGATCACGCGGCGTTGGGTCGACGGGCCGGTCGATCAAGTTTAACAGTACGGCCGCGGATGGGGCATAGGCGATCGGCGGCCCGGCGTCGAGCAAGTATTCGGGGTCCCTCTCTCCCTCCACTACAAGGGCCTCGAACGGCAGCAGGGCCAGCGGGCCGTCGGGGACGACGAAGAGCCGCTTGACTTTGCCCGTGGTCAGCGCCATGCGCTCGGGCTCGGGCACGAGCGTTCGCCAGAGCGCCGCCAGCTTGGCCGCGGGCACGTCCGATTTCGGGTCGGTAAGCTGCTGCATCACGCCGGTACCGTTGTCCTTGATGAGGACTTCAAACAGGCGCTGCGCGGTCAGAGGTCCCGGCGTAACGTCGAGAATGGCGGCCGCACCGGCGTCAAGTGTGAGCCGGACGACATAGGCTGAGTCATGAGACAGCGTTACCGCGTAGCCTCCCTCTTCGCCTATCAGATAGGCGATCAACTCTTCGCGTGCTGTGAGCAGACGGTGCTGGACTGTGTTGAGACTGGGCGGCTTGGCTTGGCGGGTTATCAGATCTCGATAAACCGGGCTGCTGTTGCGAACGTCGCGATCGAAGTCGTAGAGCGCGTAGCGAGCGCGGGCTAACTCCTCTTGGAGCCGCTTTGCGTCATCGGGTTGGGTTCTTGAGTCGACACGGCCTAACTGCCACTCGACACTTGCCAATTGGCTCCTTAATTCGGACTCCGTTCTCCTGAGACGTTCCTTCTCAGTCGCGCTTCGGCCGCTTTGGAGATCGGAACCGGCCGCACGGAGTTCATCGAGCAGCGAGCGCGCGTGCATGCGCTCGACCGCAGCGAAAACCTGGTCGTAATGGTTCAATTCAAGTTGCCAGTTCACCATCAGTTTCGAACCCTTCGTTGAATCTAACAAGCACGGCGGCGTGTTCCCGATCGGCGCCGAAGCTCTTTCCGCGGACCGCTTCAGCAAGTCGCAGGGATTCCCCAAGATCGACCAACGCCGCTTCGCGGCGCCCTCTTACCCAGGCCAGTTCCGCGCGGAAGCGGTGGAACTGGTAGCATTCGATAGGGTATAAGCCAAGTCGATCGCCAATTTGGACGGCGCGGTCAATCCATCGATCGGCATCATCTGGACGTCCTTGAGCCTCTGCGATCTTCGCGCGGCTCAACGAGAGCTCCGCGATCATTTCCCGACGCCGTTCCCCCTTCCCATCTTCAAGAATGGCCTGGGCTGTGCTCGAGCAGCGGTTCGGCCTCGTCAAAGCGCTCTTGAACGATGTATTGCCTGGCTAAATATTTCAACTCTATGGCCGCGACAGGGCTTTCAGTCCCGGCTGCGTTTTCCAAAATCACCAGGGCCCGCTTGCGAAGCTTTTCGGCCTCGTTATAGCGACCCTGGGCAGAGTACATCTCAGCCAGATTGTGGAGGCTGATGGCGATCGTAGGGTAGTCCGGTCCCAACGGTTTCTCGAAGGTTGCTATCGCTCGTTGGTAGAGCGATTCAGCCTCGGCATAGCGGCCACCCTTCTCGTACGTTGCGGCCAGGTTGTTTAGACTGCTGGCCACCAAGCGGTCGTCGGGCGTCAAGGTTTTCTCTCTTATGGCTAGCACACGCTTCTGGATCGCCTCGGCTTCCGCGTTACGACCGCTTTGGCGGCCGATTACGTGTGCCAGGTTGTTGAGTCTCGTGAGTACGTCCGGGTGATTGGGTCCTAACGCCTTCTCGCAGATCGCCAACGACCGCCTGTAGAGCGGTTCGGCCTCGGCGAACATTTCCCATTCGGAGTAGAGTTCGGCCACGTATTCCGAAAGTTTGGCGACATCGACGTGATTCGGGCCGAGCGCCTTTTCGGCGATTGATAGCGATCGCTGATAGAGCGAGTGAGCCTCAAGGCACCGTCCCTGATGGCTGTACAGCGCAGCGATGTAGCTGAGGCAGGCGGCGACGTCGACATGTTCACGCCCCTTCGATTCTTCGACGAGTTCGACAAGCCTCTTGTAGAGCGTTTCCGCTTCCCCGTATCGACCTTGTAGTTCGATCGTTTGGGCCAAGCGGTGCGTCCAGTCTTCGATTGACGTTCGCTGACGAGATGCGATTGCGCGGCTGAAGTCTCGCCGCGCAGTCAGCTCGTTCTCGGAAAGGCGGCGGGCTCGAGCCTGCGGGTCGAACCGTTCCGTGGGGCTCTGGCCCCGACTCGGAGCGAAGGCAATCAAGCCGACCAATAACGCCAAGACGACCGATCGGAACGAGAATCCGCTTGACCGTTCACATTCACATGACTTCATGTGCGGTGTCCTCGAGAAAAAAGGTTCGCGTGACGATCCTGTCGCATCCGGCAAGCGTTATTCGTGCTCAACATCGCTTGAGTGAATCGCCGGGATGGAAACTCAAGGCGGCCCAACCAAAACCAGCGACGCCCAGTAATACGGGGACTTCCACTTCTCCTGCCTCCGAACCCAGCGCTTCGCCTCCTGCAACGAACCCGCGTAGTCGACCGCCTTGCCATTCTTCTCCGCCTGTGCGAGCCCTCCGCAGCAGCGGCTGACCAGGCTCGCCGCCGCCTCGTCGTCCACCAGCCAGTTGCTCGCCACCACCCGCCGGGCGCCGGCCACCAGGAATCCGCGAGACAGTGCCCACGTGCCTTCGCCTTTCTGCTGCGGACCGTAGTTCGTCTGGCACGCCGACAGGATCGCCAGCTCGCAGCCCTTCAGGTTCAGCTCGTAGATCTCGGGAAGCGTGAGGAACCCATCGTCCGCGGGATTGTCGCTTCCCTTCGGACCGGGCGTCAGCGCCAGTGCGCCGAAGAAGTTCCCGTATTTCTGGTCAGTGAGGCCATGACAGGCCAGATGGAGAATGCGACGTCCGGAGGACCAGTAACGCACGCCGCGTTCGGTGGCCGCCGCTTGACTCAAGGTGACGGCCTTGATCCCAGCCTCTTGGAAACCCTGGGCGACCCACTGCATCTCCGTGCCGGAATGCGGCAGTCGGTTCAGCCGGCCACCCACGCCGCCATAGCGTGAGCGCGGAGTCAGTGCAGCCAAGGTGGATGTCGTATTGGGATCCTCCTGCTCCCACGTCGCCGTAGGCAGGGTCGCCCACCGCGAGCACCGGTTCCCGATCCGTCGGCGTCGAGCCAACTTGCTCGGAAAGATTGTAAAGCACGGTAGCCGACGGACCGTACGTAATTGGTGGGCCGGTGTCCAGGAGATAAACGGGATCTTGACCTGTCTCGAATACAAGTGCCTCGAAGGGCAGAAGTGCGAGTGGTCCATCGGGAAGCACTACTAAGTGCTTCAATCCTCCGGCCAAAACCGCCTTGCGCTCCTGCTCCGGAATCAGGATTTTCAACAAAGCGTTCAGTTGGTCCACCACGGATTGATCCGAGGCAGGCGTCGAAATCCTTTGAAGTACACCGGTCTGATTTGCGTTGCTTAAGATGGACTGGAGTCGAGCGGAAGTAAGTGGGCCAGGATCGATACCGAGCTTAGCGGATTGATCGGCTTTGACCTCCAGTGCCTCGATCCGGACCTTCGATTCCCCTGGTGGAACAACCAGGACGAAGCTCTGGTCACCGCCGATCACGTATTCGAGAACGAGTGAGCGCTGCGCGGCCCATTTGCGCAGTGTCGCCAGCGTTATAGGTTTGCGGTCCTTCCCGGCGTTCAGTCGGTAGGCGGGACTCGCGTTCCGGATGTCGCGGTATGCCTCAACATAATCCAGCCGTGCCTGGGCGAGCCGCTGCACGAGTGAGTTGGCCTGTTGGCGCCGGTCGTCAAGGGTCAAATCGCGTCTCTGGTCGAGAAACTTGAGTTGTTGCTCGACCTCCGAAACGCGAGAGCGGGCCTCGGCCTCACGACTGCGAAGCGCCGCGGCCTGTTCCGGTGGTAGCGCCGTGAGGAGATCCACTCCACGACGGTCGATCTGCTCGATCAGCGTTCGCGCCTGCGCTCGCTCCATTGCGGAGAGCGCCTCATCGTAGTCGCCAAGCTCCGCCTGCAAGGCGACCATCATTTCAAAGGCACTTGCATTTTCGCCGAAAACGTAGGCCTGATCCTGTTCAGCACCTGAAGCGAGCGATTGCTGTCGCTCGGCTGATTCCAGAGCCACACGGAAATCCGCCACTGCGTCCGCCCGGCGGCCGAGCATCACCAACGCCATTGCGCGGAGCTTGTAAGTCGTGTATCGTGTCGTTGGCGATTCTCCAACGCGGTCCGAGATGGGGACGGCACGATTTAGCAGCGGCATGGCCTCCGCGAATCGGCTGGCACGCATATAAAAATACGCGAGTGCGCACAGATCATGACAGGGGATGGGATGACCCTCCGAGAGGGCCTTCTCGTCAATTGCCAAAGCCCTCTTGAGCACCGATTCTTGACGCGTGAGATCAGACTGGTTGCCGTAGACAGTTGCCAGATCACGGAGCGTGAATAACAACTGGGGGCTCTCTCGGCCATAAAGCCTCTCATGGATCGCAAGAACCCGCTTCAGAAGCGGCTCGGCTTCGGCGAATCGATGTTGTTGTACATATAGCCGTCCTAACGGTCTGAGGCTATCGGCGCGAAGGTGCTCGGCCTGACTTACTTCGTCGTCGTGCGCCACGACCCACTTGAGGAGCGGTTCGGCGTCGGCATAGCGACCCTCGTCCGCGTAAAGCGTACCTAGCTGCCCGGTGATGATCGGGAAACTCAATTGTGCAACCCGGCTCTGGCTTGTTTGTGCGATCAAGCGAGCTCTCTTGAGGATCGGTTCCGCGTCGGCATATCGGCCCTGGGCCATATATAGTTTTCCGAGAGAAAGTAGATGCGTCAGAAGGTCGTGGTGCTCACGGCCGGAAACGCCCTGAACAAGGTTTACTGCTAACGTTAGCGCTTGCTCCGCCTCGCTAAACCGTCCCTGGCCCTGATACGCGACGCCAAGCTGCGCAACGTAAAGCGCCAAAAGCTTGTGGTCTGGTATCGCCCCAGGCATTGCGAGACCTTTTTGGGCGACCACGGCTCGGCTCAGGAACCTTTCGGCTTCGGCGAAGCGGCATTGCAGCAAGTAAAGTCCGCCTAGGCGAAATAGGGTGGATCTGACCTCGCGATGACCGTGCCGAGTGCTCGCTCCAGAAGCGGCAACGCCTTTACATAACATCGCTCTGCCTCGCCTTGATTGCCGAGTTGTTCGTACGCTAACCCGAGATGGGATGTCCATCGCCCAACCTCCCTCGGGTTTTGCCGTTGTTCAGCAAGGTTCAGAAACTGCTGAGCCATTCGATGCGCCTCATCAAGCCTTCCGGCTCCGAAGAGCCTTAGAAACTCGATCCCTTGTTGGTCGAATTCCTGCGCAGCGAGCATCGCGGACGAAGGCAGAATAAGCAGGACTGACCATGCGGCCCACACACTTCTCCGAATCCGTTTCTCGAACATGACGCGACCCTCGTAACGACACGGCAGATAATGAATGACTTCACGCGGACCCTCCGACCAGGCCCGCGAGATAGTGGCGCGTAATTAATCCAATCGGCGCGTTGGCCAGCATCGCGGTGTCCTTTGACTTGCTGGTGGAAGCGAGGAAAGTCCTGTGAGTGAAGCACCGGGGGCATCCCGCGCAAAAAGGGTAGGTCGTGATAAGCGGCGCGCTGCGGTTTGGTCTCGTGTTTGCCATCGGGGAACTCTTCCGATCGGGAGGGCGAAGCTCTCATACCATCACTGGCTGATCTTCCTAAACTCCTCGGGATCGACGTAATGAATGTGGATGACGGCGATCGGCTTGCCGCAATCGATATCGGCGATCTCCGGAATATCCGCGGGCTTGAAATCGCCGGTCGCCGTTCCGACGACACCTCGCGATCGCGAAGCTGGATTGTGATTGTTGATCGGCTCATAGAGCGCGACGGTGATCAGACCGATCTGGTCCGTGAACTGCTGCCGCGCCGCCAGGGCTTTGCTTGCCTCGGCGATCTTGAATGCGAGATATCCGCCGTCCTTGCCGGTTTCCGTGGCGAAGCCGCGGACGGCGTAGACCTTGCTCTGCTTGGGGTCCATGATGTAGTGGTGCGCATCGGCCAAGCTCACACGCTGGCCGATGGCGAGCATTCGCACCGCCTTGGCGTACGACACCGGCGGCGTGGGACTTGGCGGCTTAGGAGGATTTGTCGCATCGGTGGAGACTTGCTGGGGAGCGGTGTCTTTTTCCGGGAGCGTGTTCAAGCCATCGACTAACAGTCGCATACACACCATTTTTCCACTGGAGTTTTCAACCTCGATTCCATATTCGTCGCCGAGATTGACCGGCACGAAATAGTCGTTTCCCTTGAAGGCACCAGTATGCTCCTGGCCGGCGACCTTGAGCCTGATCTTGAACGGAAAGGCGGGGTTCTGGAGCGGGTGTGGGCCCTTGGCGAGATTGTCCATGCGATCAATTTCGACATCGGCCATCGGCCGCGAGCCGTCCGGAGTGCCGGGCGGGGGGGCGCTGGAGATCGGCCGTGAAGATGACACTTTTGCCGAGCATGGCCCATTCCTGCGGGGTCAAGAAGGCCGTCCCGCCCACGGACGCCGCCAGCGTGCCGCTCTCGGTCTTGACGAGCTTGCAAAGGACGGAAAGAACCCGGCCCGAACGTCCGCGGAACGTTCCCTCGGTGAGCGCAGCCATTCCGTTGACCTCATCGGCCAGGCCTTTCCGGCGAGCGGCGGAGCCGGAATCTTCCACTGCGTACTTTTGATTCGCGATCGCGGTCTGAAGCGACCGGCCATCGACGACCTCGAGGTCGCCCTGCCCGAGGGCATTCAAATGGCTCTCCAGCAGCCTTGCGCAATCCTTACCCAGAAGCCCGAAATCGGCCCCGAGGAAATCACCGCCGGAGGTCTGACTGATGAACTCGGGGAGGACGCCGATCCTGGAGAGTTTCTGCTCCTGGGCGGCCTGGGCCAACTGCTCGGCCATGTCGGCCAACAGGCGCTTCAAGGTCTGGGGCACGAGCTTGACCACCATCGGAGTTCCCCCGACTCCGGTTCGGATGATGCGCACCGGGTTCTGCTCCTGCTTGAAGACGACCTTGGCCGTTCGTGTTACATGGATATGGAGGTATTTGTATAGTTCGTCGATATCGACGATGCCATCGGCGTCGAGATCGGCGTGGCCCTTGAGCCCCTGATTGAGCCAGTAGCTGTAGAGGGACTGCCGTTTTTCGGGCCAGATCTGGCTGGTCTCGGAGGCCGTGGAGCTTGCAAGCGTGATCACGCCCGGCACGTCCTTAAACAGGCGGTCGATGTCATCAAGCGGGATTTGCCTAGGGCGGTCGTCACCCTTGTCTGATCCGGCGTGGCAGGCGTCGAGGATCAACAACTTGAATGCGGCGTTGCAGTGTTCGAGCTGGTCCTTGAGCCACTCGAGCGGGATCATGGTAGCGGCGGGGTCGGTAGGGTCGCCGTCGATCGGCACGAGGTAGAGTTTGCCCGCGGCGTCGCGAATGCCGTGGCCGCTGAAGTAAAGGATGACGCGGTCTACCTTGCCCGCCTGGGAGAGCAGCTTGGGGACTTGTACGAGCAGGTTTGTTCTGGTGGGCTGCAAGAACGGCTTCGAGGCGTTATCGATCATCTTGGTGACGCAGTTGCGCTCGAACCCGCCGCGCACTTCGAGGGTTTCCGACAGGATCTGGACGTCGTTGTTCGTGTACTGGAGGCGCTTCACCTTCTGGTACTTTTCGATTCCGATGAGGACGGCCCACTGGCGGGGGGTTGCGTTCTCCTGGGCCCGGGCGGATTCGTCGAGCGGCGGAGCGATCACGGCCAGCGTGACCGCGATCGCGACGCTCGCCCAAGAGAGCGAGCGCGAATTCGCCCGAGTCGGCTTGACGCACGAAGAAGGCAACGAACGGTTCATCGAGACGTCTCCAGTGTGCGGGTGATGTTTGAACGCTGTGTCGGACAATTCGGTCGCCTGGATTCTGGGAGAGAGCGAGAGTGGGCAGACAGCAGCCGGATGAGCTTCATGGCCTCAAGAATGCGGGATGGGCGAGGTCGGAGTAGAGGACCGGCTCGTGGGGCTTCAGGGGCGGCTTTTGATCTTTGGCAGCGGCCTGGTATTCGCGGGACGCGAAGTATTCCTTCATCGCGGTCCGGCAGCCGTCGTAGGCGACAGAAAGCTCGAGCGGTCCGCGCGAGTTCTCGAACTGTACGATCAGGAAGTAAGTGAGCACCGAGAACATCCGCTTCTTGTCTTTCGATATCACGACTTGGGCCTGAGAGCTCTCGCCCGTCCGGCAGGCGGAAAGGAGCGCCACATTTCGCTGACCGATATCCTTCAGGCGAGAAAGCTCGCGGTCGAGGAAGTTGAATTCTGCCTCGGGTGATTTTCTCGGCAGCCCCTTTTCTCGGGTCGCGAAGCCTCCGGCGTGACAAATGTCGAGAATCACGACAACCTGGCGGCCGTCGAGGGCCTGGAGCCAGTGCCCGAACTGGTCGTCGGTGATTCCGGTCTTGCGCGCGAGCTTGTCGCTCGCCTTCTCGAGCCAGCTCTGTTGCGCCTCTCGGCCGTCCGGCGCTGGCCCGGCCTCCGCGAGCAACAATAGGGAGCGAACGAGATCAACTTTGTTCAGCACCATCGCGGCCTTCAGAGCATCTGGACCGGCGAAGTCGTGAGGCATGAGGAACTCATCCAATTTGTCGGTCTGTGCTTCGTCTCCGTCGTCGTCAGGAATCTGTCCTCCGTGGCCGGAGTGGTAGATGAACACGGTATCGCCGGGGCTCGAAACCGCGGGGAGCCATTTCGTGATCGCTTCTTCGATCGCGGCCCGGGTGGCATCCTCGCCGACGAGAACGCGCTGGTCGTTCAGGCGGCCGAGTTTTTGAAAAGCCAAGTCCATGATAGTGACGTCATTCTTGCACGACGGAAGATCTTGGCGCTCCGCGGGTATTTCCAGTACTTTGCAAGCCTGCTCAATCATGTCATCGTATTTATAAGTCGGCACTCCAATGATGAGGCCAAATCGGCGTCCTGTCCTCGCGGGCCCTCCTGGCCTAGCTGCAGCGGTTACGATGGGGGTCGATTGCTCGGCCCAGTCGCGTGACGCCTGTTTGGAGAGATCCTTCGCTGCGTCCTGGACTTGCTTGGGATGCACGAGGTCGAACCGCCCCGCGCCGGGAGCTCGGGCGGTCAGCGCCTCGATTGGTTTCCGCGATGCGACGACCTTGATCAGCTCCTTGCCGAAAGGGGAACCCATGCGCCAGCGAAATAAGTCGTCTTCCGACGGAATCGCCACCCAGTGACGGGCCCTGACTCGGTTTCTGGTCTCGATTCCGTTGGGAAAGATGAGGAAAGTCTTGCCGTCTGTCTGCTGGTAGAAAACATAGAGGTAGGCATCCGCCTCGGAGATCACCCGTACCGAGAGGCTGTCGCCGTCTTGATATTCGCGGGAGAAGTGGTTGACTTCGGACCGGACCAGGAAATCCGATTTGTCGTTCTTGATTGCGCTATCGATGGTGCCGAGGCCGGACGGTCCAGGATCCTGGCCCCACGAGATGTCCGCGGCGGCAAGGATCAGCAGAGCGCTCGTGCAGAGGGTCAGTCGGCGAATATCGCACGTTGTCATCTTCTGTTTCTCCAGGCGAGTGCTTTCCAGCGCGTGTCGGTTCCTAGCCGGACTTGCGAAACAGTTTCTGGAACCCGGCCTCTCCACGTAAGGGATCGAAGTCGGGGGAGTGATCAAGAGTTTCATGGCGAAATCCCGCTCGCAGCGCAAGATCCAATGCAAGAATCGCCTCGGCGGTGCACCTTTTTCGCAACAGGTCCTCGGTGTGATTGGAGTCTTCAGTAATCCGTGATTCGAGGGAGACACATCGAGCCATCTCGCGGGCGATGAGGACGAGCTCATCAGCTTTACAGAGCCAGGCTCGCTGATCGCCCTTGGGGGCGTCCAAAAGACGGGCGTCGCGGTCCATGATCGATCGGGCAACCTGGAGAACGATCGTGTCGTGGTCGATCAGGGCGCGGCGGTAGCGCTTTACCTTTGTCGCAGCCGCAAACGCCGTTCGGTGGTCTGCGGCCGCACTTCGAAGCAGCCCAACACCTTGAGCGTCATGGCCAATCTGCAGGTCGATTTGGCCAAGTAGGTCCCGCACCTCGCCCAGCAGGCTACGCACCTCGAGGTCATCGGGGGACTCGCCGACGAGATCGGCGAGAATGCCCACTGCGGTCGGCTCGGGAGGAACTGTTCCGTCGGGCAAGGCTCCGCCGAGACGTCGGAGGGCCTCGGCCGGTTGATTGTTCAAGAAACGCAGCCTCCCCTCGTTGTAGAGCGTCTTGGCAAGCTGCTTACGGACCGGGGTGAGATGCGGGTCCTTTTCGAGCAAGGTTTCGCGGATCGCGCGGGCCTTCCCCATCGCTTCGACGGCTGCCGGCATGTTGCCGTCCCGGACGTGGCGCAGGGCAAGCGTATGGTGATAGCTCGCGAAATCATCTTGGTATCTAACCACGAATCCGTAACGCTCGGTCAACTCGGCGAGAATCCGACCAGCCTCATCGAGCGACTGAGTAGCTCCGGCGTCATGGCGTGCGGTTTGAACATTGGAGAGGTTGCCGAGCGTGGCGGCAAGGTCGTCGCGGAAGTCGGCGAAAAGGGGATGATCCTTGGCGAGTCCACGTCGGACCTCCAGGGCCCCTTCGAGACTCGCTTGTGCCTCGTCGAGGTGCCCGGTGTCGGCCAGAAGGACGCCCTGCCTATCGAGCGCCCTGCCGAGTAGACTTCGGGCGCGAAGGCCCTCGTGCCTGTCGCGGGTCAGGGCACTGGCGAGCTCGCGGGTCCTGGTGGCGTCAGCGAGCGCCTCGGCCGGTCGGCTGAACTCATAGCGGAGTATGGCGAGATTCAGTAAAGTGCGGCCCAACTCCGCTCGCAAGGGGGGATCGTTAAGCCGCTGATTGGCTCGCGGTTCGAGCAGTCCACGCGACTTCTCAAACGCTCGCTCCGCCTCGGTCAGATGGCCGTGGTCGCGGTGGAGGATGGCAAGATCGGCCCAGCTACGGGCCAACTCCCGACGAAGTTCAGCGTCGGCTGAAACCTCGTCGAGGAGCGTCGAGCGGAGGTCAATCGAACGATCGAGTGCGAAGGCCGCCTCGCGCTCGGGGCCGACCTCACTGAGCAAGAGGCCGAGATCCGCGTATACCCGCGCCCGATCCCGTCGCCGCTGTTTGGACGTTTGGTCCAAAGTCTCGCGAATCGCAAGTGATTGCCGGTAAAGAGTGATTGCACGGTCCTTCAGACCCGACGCGGCGAGAACCGACGCGAGTGACTCACATGCGACGGCGAGCTGCTCCCTGTCCTCGACTTTGGTGCTATGGTCGGCATCGAGCTGTGCCCGGAGTTTCTCGTAGAACTCGGTCTGAATCGCCAGGAGTCGCTCGCGGACCGGCCATCGTCGGCTGCCCCATGAGCTCATCCTCGGTGATGACCCTGCGGACTTCCTCGTTAGTCTCAAGTGCCAAGTGGCCCCGCTCTTGGATAACGCGCCGAGCCTGCTTCTCCTGGACGTAGCCGATCAACAGTAAGGGGAGGGAGACCATGGCCGTCACCACCGCGGCGACGACCAGCGTCCGGTGTCGTGAAGCCCAGCGATGCAACCAGACAGTCCAGGGCTCACGCCAGGCGGTGACGCGCTCGCCGGCGATCCAGCGTTCCAGATCGTCGGCAAGCTCCTTGGCCGAGCCGTAACGCTGTTTCTTATCGGTTGCCATCGCCTTCAGGCAGATCGCCTCAAGCGCACGGGCTAACGCCCCGACGAACAGCGCTCGGCTTGGGGAACTCGCCGCGCAGTAATAGCCTCACAGGTTGGCGAGCCGCGGAATGCCTCACATTCGGTCAGGATGCAATACAGGGTGGCGCACCAGGCTGTAGATGTCGCTGTACTCGTCGACTTCGTCGCGGCACCCGGCGGCCTGTTCAGGGGCCATATAGCCTATCGAGCCGAAGACGCAATCCGAATCGAAACCGGCGATCGGGGCGGAGGGTCCCGACGAGAGGGCTGGCCTCCCGAAATCAGCGCCAGCCTGCCGATCACCGTGGATCTTGCGCGAGGCCCCAGTCCACTACGTGAGTTTCACCGAATGTCCCGAGCATGATATTGTCGGGCTTCAAGTCGCGATGCACTACTCCTTCACGGTGCGCGTACGCGATCGCGTTACATACGACGACCAAGTGGTTGACCAGTCGCCGAAGTCCTTTTTCGAAGCCAGCGAGGTCCCGATTGTGATCCCTGTGAAGGCGCCCGATTGCCTGCCGCAGGCTCTCGCCGCGAATAAAGCGCATCGCGTAGGCTGGTCTTCCATCGACGTCGCGGCAGCGACTGTGGACCGACGCAATCGCGGGATGTTCCAATCTGCCGGCGATCTCGGCCTCCTGGGAGAGCCGACCGCAGGCGAAGGAGTCGGCACTGCACTCGTCACGGACCTTCTTGAGAGCCACGAATCGCCTGAGTTCGCGGTCGAAGGCCTCGTAGATCAGAACCCAGTCCACCTCGCCGGTGAAGTCGGATCTCGCGAAACCGGGGAACCTCCGGGTCGTTCTCGGGATCGGTCCGAATCGCCTCTAGATCAGCGCGAACGCCGCCGTCCCAAGCGTTGGGAAACCGACGTTCATAGTCGTCGATCGGGGGATCATCCCCTTGAAAGAGACGGTAGGTGAACTCAGTCCGGATCAGGTCACGAACGGTCTCACGGACTTCGCGGAGTTCGGGCCAGCGCAGCAAAGAATCCTCAACGCGCACGTGTTGGCCATACCGTAGACGATGTTCCAATTCGATCACCGCGAGCTCGGCCAAGGCGCACCGTTGGATGTCGTTCTGGCCGCCATAGGGCAGGAATTCTGTCGGGTCCGGCCAGACCCCGTTTCCGCCCCGGGCAGCCTGCTCGGCCGCCCCCCGGACGGCTGCCTCGTATAGGAACACGGCTTCACTGATCAGATCTTGGGCAGTTTTCGAGCCCTGGAAGTCCGGCCGTCTCGTCATCTTACACCCCCCGGTTCCCGGGCTCAGCCGCGCAGCCGCGACGCAACCGCGACTCAAGGTCGCGGAATCCTCCGTCGGCCTGCCGCTATCAGTTCTTCGAGATTGATATCGTTGCGGAGCTGCTGGACGACGCGGTTGACCGTCCGCTCGGAGATCCCGCACTGGGACGCGATCTCCCTATTTGTCAGGCGGTTGCAGCCCAGCTCCTTGTCGAGGACCAGGAGCGTGGCCTTGCGGCGGCTCTCGTCATCGCCCAGAAACCGCACGACCCGCTCGCGGATCTGGTTGATCTGAGTCTTCATCTCGTCGAGGATTTGTGGGCCGATCAAGGGACCGGGGTCGTCGAGGTCGGCCGCCTCGTCTCG
The DNA here is from genome assembly GCA_963830625.1 of uncultured Isosphaeraceae bacterium. Classification (GTDB taxonomy): domain Bacteria; phylum Planctomycetota; class Planctomycetia; order Isosphaerales; family Isosphaeraceae; genus CAWHMZ01. Next base: position 179,362 of record CAWHMZ010000032.1, read on the forward strand.
GGGCGCCGCGGGGTCGTTGCCCGGCAGGATCTGACCGTGGCGGTTCTCGCGAAGCTTAGTCAGTGTCTTGTCCTTGGCCAACTCGAACAGGCAGACAATCAGGGCCTCCGGGCCGTCGATCCTGACTAGCTTGCTGTCCGACTCCTCCTCCACGACGCGGCGCATGAACGTTACAAGCGCCGACTGGATACCGCTCTCCACGTAGTCGCCGAGACGGAACCGCTGGCGGAGCCTCCCCCAAACTTCGTCGTCGAGCCGGCAGAGCTCAACGTAGAAGTCGTCGAGGTTGCGATCCCTTCGCATCGCCAGGTAGAGGTCGTACAGGCGATTCAATGGCAAGTCGTCCCGCTCCAGCCCTTCGTCGGCCAACATCGCAAATGCTCCAGAGGGTCGAATCTCCCTCCATAATACATGAGCCTCCGGATGGATTTACGCCAAAAATGCCAGCCGATACCTCAACAGCCGGCCGCCTGTTTACGATGTTAACCTTGAATTGAGTTGACTTTGCGGCAATTATCGGGACTCCAGGCAACCATCCTCACGGTCACTCTGCGGCCGCGTCGCCGTTTTAGTGGCGTAAACCGCATCCCGCCGGAGGCTACGTGTGGGGAGTGAGCGAGAGTCGGTCGAGGAGCGATCAACGTACTAGCGAGTGCTCCGCCGCACCGGCGAGAGTCTCAGACAGGCGCCGCCGACGGCAGCAGGAGACCGCGGCAGATCGAGCAGCTCGAAGGAAGTTCCAGCTACACCAACGGCATCTTGACCCTGGCCCCGAAGTAGAACAACGATGTCATAGTGGGCAAAAGCAACTGGCGACAGGACGACATCGTTTCGATTTCAACGAACTTGAATGTGGCCCGGCGGACTCGGTCCTATTCTTCACGAGATCTTCCCGCGCTGGTGGGAAATGGCGGTGCCTCGAGACGACGCCATCGCACCGATTTCCATGTTCGTGCAACGTGATTCGACTGGAAACTTGGCACCAAACACGTGGTGGAGGTATCTGATGTCCAAACGGATCGTATTCTTCTCACTCCTGGTGCTTTTCGGCCTTGGCGATTCGTTCGCCTTCGCACAACGATACGACTCACAAATCGACAACGGGAAAGCGCTACAGGTCGCCGACCAAGTTCAGGCGCTGGTCGTGCGCTTCTATCCCTTGCTCCTGGCAGGTGCACTGTGTTGTGCGATCTATTGGTCTCTGGTTGCGATCAAGTCGGCCTTGGTCTCGGCGAAATGGAGCATCGATGACTTCGTTGCCAGAAGGGCGGTCACGGCGCGCTTGGCGACTGCGGCGCTCATCCTGGTCTTGGCTTGCATCGGCTGGTCCACATACCGAGCCGACACTCAGGCCGCCCGCACGATTCAAGTCGACCAGGAGATCGTGGGCCTGCAATTGCAGGAGGCCAGGTTATCACACGCCGATAATCCGCGTGTCATCGAGCTGACCGATCAGGCCGACGCTCTTGCTCGCGGCGCGCGGAGGCCATTGCTCAAGCCCAGGCCGATCAGGCCGACGCGATCGCACGGGAACAGATCGATGTAACGCGCTGTTCCATCGCGGTCCGGCGCGGCCTGGCGCAGTGCCTGCCGCTCTACCTGAAGGCGGCGAAGCAACTCGCCCGGTTGCGCCAAGTCGAAAAGGGTGCGTCCATCGCCCAAGAGCGCGGCGCACTCGACAAGCAGCTCGCCGAGATCGAGAGCGCTGCTCGATCGAGGGGAATCCGATGCAGCCGGGGTCGAACTCGGGAAACTGAACTCGAACCTCGTTCGATCTTGGCCAGCGACTTGTCGAGTCTGTGCTGGTCAAGGTCGCAGGGCTAGAGGCCATCAACAACGACTTGACCGTGCAGGTCAAGCGTCGCGATACCCTGATCGACGAGCTCGATGCCGAGCCGAAGGCCAATTCGACCGTCGAAGCGCCTTCGCCGAACCGGTTTTCTTCCCAGGCACGACCCCACGCGGAAATGAAACTCGCAGGTTCAAAACTTGTCACGCCGAGGTGAAGTTGGACCGGTATCTGAGTGGCCACGATTGGCTGGTAATACCAAACCCACAGTCGCTGCGATTACAACACGGATTGGATTCTTCCTGGCTCTACCAAAGCTTCGCGAGACCGCACCGAACGCCTCACGGCTCCCGCCGTTACGCATCTTGTCAGATGCTTCGTACAGCCTGTCGAACGATACGCCCTCCGGCAGCACCCACCAGTTGTTTGCCTTCGGCGTTCCCCATGGAAAGTCGTGGGCCTTCCCTCCAAATTACTTCACTTCGAGCGACTTACACCAAGCTCACGCCCAATCTTGCCAACATGCGAGCACGAGTCGCGAATTCTCACAGATTCTAAGTACCCGTACGGTCAGCAAATAGGGATCTGCACGGGAGGCTCGGCGATGTTTTTGTGGCGTAGTTGGGCTCCGCCCAAGGCCTACTGTTAGGAAGCGATTCCTCGGTTGCGGGCGGAGCCTGGCCGTTGAAAGTGTCCCTTCGGTCCTCCAGCGCTGACCGTCAGGGCGCGCACGCGCCGCAAGCCTCGACGTTTCGATCCCTCGGCTCTTCAGTGCGGCTTATTCTCCGATTGCAAAGATTGAGGATTCCGCCTTGCCCCAGAGCCGGACTTTCGACGAGCGCTAATCGCGGAGACGGCCTTGGATTCGGCGGGAATTGCTGGCGCATGCTACCCGCGGTAACGCGGTGGATCAGAAACTTTCGATGAACATTCAGGAGTGTGGTGATGCGTAAGCGTAGACGTTCAGCGTGCTTCCGACTCCAATCCCTCGAACATCGTACGATGCTCAGCCCGGCCGGCTCGTCTTCCGGGGGCATGGACCCACAACAGCTTCAGGGTTTCATCAAGAACGCCGTCTACACGATGGAGGGTGGCAGTCCGACTCAGGCATCATACCCAAAGACCGGGACTAGCGGTCTTTCATTCGGCTACATGCAGAACGACGTCCATAATAACGGTCCTGCGCAGACGGCATTTCGCACAATTATGAATAATGAGGTTGGTATAGATGGTCTCACTCAACGAGAGGCTGATCAAATCGTTCAAAAGGCCATCGCAAATCGAGTGAAGCTCACCGGCGATGAGAAGAAAATTGTAAACGACGCTCTTAACAATCCCGAGAATACGGGAGTGGTCGCCCAACTAGACGACAACGCGGCAGCGGCTGACATTCAGTACGTGATGAGCGCCTTCCAAGCAGCAGCCCAAAATCCTAATGGCCCCGGTGAGCTCAACGCCGTAGCGCCAAATCCGTACTTGGTTACAGCTCTGGCCGAATGGGGGAACATGACTCACGGACTCGGACAAACCAATAACTTTCTGAGCGGCGCTAGCAATCCCAAACAACCTCCATATGTCTCATTGTCTGCGTATGGGCAGTACCTGTCTAAGCAGAAACAGTTTAGGGATAATAAGGCGTTCGCCAAGAATTGGAATGGCAGGGTAACGAAAGCATCCCAGACTGCTCTGCAGCGAGTGGGTGCGCAAGTTACAACTTTTTCCCCACCCCCAGGGCAAAGTATCTCGGTCAGTCCCGCGAACGCTAACAACAATGGTGCGAACTATCTGGCCGGATTTAAGAACGCCTCCGGCGGTCTGACGGGCATCCAGTGGGGTTTTGCGTCGCCGGGAGCGACGCAAGGCCCAGGAAGCATGAGCGTGTTCGCGAACAACCAAGCCATCGGTACGTTTGCGAAGGGCTGGAGCAATGTCTCGGTGCCGAACAGCGCGCGATCGATCTCTGGAGACAACTCGAGGTTCATGTTACAGGGCGGAGTCCAAGTCAATGTCGACGGCAATGGGAACGTCATCGACGGCCCGTCCGACCTGATCAATCTCGGCCCAGGCTCCAGCAGTAATACGGTGGCGGGCAATGATAACACCGTCGACCCTGCGAACGGCGACTCCGTGGCCGTCGACGGCAACGGCAACGTGATAAACGGCTCCTTCGACAAGGTTGCGCTCGGATCGGCGCGACTGGCGATACCGTCAACAGCGACGGCGACGCGCTCCTTGCCGGCACCGGCGACAGCTTCGCAGTGCAGGGCAACGACAACACCATTGACGGCTCGTCCGACTCGTTCACCCTCAGCCCCGGCGCCACCGGCAACACGATCACGGGAACGAGCGACTCAGTTTCCGCCGACGGGGCAAGTCTCACAGTCACCGGCAAGATCATCGGCGTAAACGGCTCATCCGACACGGTCACGCTCGGCCGCGGCGACTCCGGGGTCACGGTCACGGGCAACGGCGACAACATCCAAGCGGACACGCGCAACAGCTTCGCAGTCAGCGGCAACGACAGCGCAATCAACGGCTCGTCTGACTCGATCACGCTTGGCTCCGGCAGCACGGGCGACTCGGTGAGCGGCAGCAACAACTCGATCGATATCGGATCACAGGACGCGGTTAGCGTCGATGGCAGCCACAACGAGATCACCGGCGGGAACGGCGACTCGCTTGACATCGCCGGCACCTACGACCCAGTCAGCGCAAACGATTCGACGATCCAATACAACGGTGCCAATTCAGGCGATACCGTAAGTGGCTCAGGCGATACCGGCGCGGGCTGGGGCACGAGCGGCGGTGGGGGCAGCGGCAGCCGGCGGATCGGGCGGGTCAGGTGGCGGCGGCTCAGGCGGCAGCGGGGGATCAGGGGGCGGCGGCGGCTCTGGTGGCTCGGGGGGCTACGGCGCCGGCGGTTCTGGTGGCTACGGCGGCTCCGGGGGGTCGGACGGCTTTTCCTTCGACGCGGCATCTATTAGTTCTGTTGCCAGGACCAGTCCCGGACGCCACGGCTCCGGAATGTATGTCGCCGCATCGGCTCTGACGCTGCGACCCTCGATGATCGGGTTCGAGAATCCAACCGGGGCCGCGGTGCCGGCTACGCCGGTTGCAATCGCCGAGACGCTCCATGCGAGCTCTGACCTAAACACGTCCGACCTGAGCGATCGCGCGTTTGGCGACGCTGTCCTGACCAGCCTACCTGGAAGCCGGAATGATCGGACGACCCTGGCGATGAGCCGCGATGGAAATGAATTCGACGCCCTGGTAGACGCCGGCCTCGATGTCGGGGCCAGGCGACTGTCCGTCAAACTCCGATTGAGCGATGCCGCGGCGACATCGCCGCTCACCAGGCGTACGGGCTTCCTGCCAGTCGCGAACGGCCCCAGGCGACAGGGGCCCGTCCGTGACACGTTCTCGCCCAGGCCGGGCCTGCCCACCGACCTGGGGATCCGGAACGCGACGACGGTCACGTTCGACCGCAACGACTCGGATGCCGGCGATCAGTTCAGCCGCGCGCGCCAGCTCGGCGGATCGGACCCGCCGGTGAAGCTTTAGTGCGAGATGATGGTGCCAGCCAGGAGACAGGCGCCGGGCCTAACGACACTGATGTCTCCCAGCACGACCGTCATGCTGGGCTTCGCCTCGATTTCGTCATGGCCGCGACGTCGCCCACCCCGACGGCGTCTCGCGGGCTCGAGCCTTGGGCCGTCGATGTCCTCCTCGAACCCGCCGCGGTTCATGGTGATCGACCGAGTCCTGGCGACCATGCTGACCAGGGAAGAGCAATGCAAGGAGTGCGGCGGGACAGGACACTGCAAGCGATGTGAAAGAACGGGGTTTCAGAAGGACCAAAAGGGGGAATCCATCTGAAAAGGTTGTCTGGGGTTTTATGAATATCGCCCCGGAAAGGGATACGAGCCCTAGAACTTGTTTACTAAATCACGGAAAGCCGTCTCCCAAGGCGCTTTCCGTGAACAATTCAGCCGTTTGATTTCCGTTGGCGGTTTTCGTGAACCTATTCCACTCCCGAACGAAGAAATGCCATGACAGAGAAACGAGGTCACCGAACATGCCGGAAAACACTTGTTTTCCGTCAGCACATCAATCAACGCATTAGGCATTCCTGAACGAAAAAGCCTTGTGATGGAGGGTAGTGCTCCGGGAATTGGTCATCGAATGATGTCACGGCGCAATGGGTTCCACTCCGTGAATAGGTGTGACGAAAAATCTGCAAGATAATTCAGTGGCATGGCTTCCAGATGGCGTCTGGTAACAGAACTGCCGGGCCTACAACTTTCTGGAATAATGGTTTTCGGGGCGATATTGAAAAACCCTCAGCCACGGTTGCAGCCCAGCGAACTTGAATTCTGCTTATCGGACGCACGCTCGGCACGCGGTGCGCGTGCGTATCACAGCATGACCCATCAAGCCGATTGGCGCCGCCCGCTAACTCTGAACGTTGTGGGCGGTGGTCATCGTGTCAATTGCGTAGGCCGTCTTAAACCAGAACGCCGCGCTCCTGGTCTCACGGCGTTGCCGCATGGCGTTGACCTTCGCGAGTGCTTCGGCACCAGCTTTCGCTCCATGGATTTTGATCAGCATGACGGCCATCGCGTAGGCGCAGGAATCTTCTTCGGTGAACGGTTCCGGGGGCTGCGAAAAAGCTGATGCCATGCCACGTTTTGCCTGGCGTCAGTGGAGCGCGGTAGGTATGTGCTCGAACTCGGTCACGCCGCGCAGCACGTCATCAACGGCGTTGGCAATCTCCGCCCACCGGGTCGCTTCCTCAAAGTTCCCATATTCAAACAACAGGTTCGACTGATAGAAGGAGAGTGCTTTCGGGTCGCATTCTCTGCCGCATTCCTGAATAACGGCCATCGCTTCACGGTAAATGTCCGCACGGTTCCTGTAGGGCCTCCGTCGAGGAAAGCCATAGCCGATTGCAGTGGCGAAGTCAAATCGGAGGGCGGCTTAGGCTGTCTCTGCCCGCTGTTAGCCTAAGCCGACGATAAAGGCTGCGTCCGCGCCGGTTTAGTGCCCAGAGGTCTGTTGATGGGACGAGTGAGACCAAGCCTCGGTTACATATAGGATCGGAGCGTGCTGCGCTTGTATTTTCCGGGATGTCCGTGCGGTCGTCGAGGACACCCTTGCCCGAATACACGGCTCGTGCTAACAGAGACGGCATCAGGGATAAATCACATGCTTCTGAAAAGCACGCCGCACCGAACCCTCAATCCCCAGCTCATCGAGGACATCGCCGCCGAGGTGTTCTGGGGCCACTGCTTCCGCGCCGATTACCAGAGCGCGGTCAACCGTGTGCTGGGTAGCGATTTCGAGAAACTTTGGACGCTGAAGCACGCGGGAGAAATGCTGCGGCAGTATGACAGGTGGGTGACAAACGACACGGTGGAGCGGTGTTATCATGCGGTCAACGAATGCATGATGACCCACGCTTCCCGCGGGGAGAACATTATCGGGACGCTCTACGCTGAGGATTTTGCGAGCCTGCCTGCCGCCCGCGTTTGCGTCTGGTCACCTGGTGCGGCGGCTTCGCGCGGGTGGCGACGCGGAAGGCGAGATCAAGGGTTCCCCGCCCATAGCCGGCGACTTGCTGATCCGCACGCCGCTCCCGGCGGTGCTGCTGTTGCGGGAGACGCCGTCGTCGGACTGGATTCAGCCCGCCGACACGCGCAAAGCCCTGGGCTTCCAGAAAAACATGGCGCTGATGGTGCGCGACGTCTCTCCCCTGCCAGTCAATCCGCAAGGATACGGCTGGGGCGCCACCGGCGTTTTCCACATACCGTGCGGCGAAACGAGCGTCCCCGCATGGTTCAAGCTCATGCCCAACAGCACAGCCTGTCGGAAGCTGGTGCTACGGTGACCACAGCGGGGGAGCGATAGAGAAAACGCCGAAAGCCGGTTGGCGAAAAAACCAAAGGGAGCCGTGAAGCTCCCCTGGCAGTTGTCTCCCCCCTTGCGGGGGGTAACGGACATCCGTTTCCGGAGCCGCGAACATAATCAGTATGCGGCAAAATGGCCTAGTTTTCAAGGGAAAAAGGCTTCGGTAGCCATTTCAAAAGCCTTTCAAGCACTTGGTTGAAATCACCCTTGGGCACAAGTGGTGTTCCCCGGTTGAATTGGGTGAAGCGGCTGGGCGACATGGTTACCGGATGGTTGCACACCGCCCATGAGGCAACGCCGTCGCCCTCGATGTCTATCGATAGCCGGTACGCCCATGGGTTCTTATCCTGAGAGTCTGTCGAAACCGGGATTACAAGACAAGGACCATGGAGCGTGTTCTTGTAGGACACAACGATCACCGGCCGCGTTTTCCACATCTCCGGCAGGCGTGCATCTTTCCAGTATTCGCACCAATACACTTGCCGAATCTTCGGGGCGGCTTTAATCCGGGGTACGACCCACGGAGGTTTCTTCAACTCCTCAATCATCAACTATCCTTACGCACCGGGATGGCTGCAAAGTCGCCCGGCTACCTGGCGCCGTAGACCTTGACCTCGGCGCGCTTCATATCGAAATACCCTCGCTCGTACGCGAAGTCGTAGCCGCCGGCATGCCTGCTGAAACTCGCCGGGAGGGCTGTCATCAGCATGGCGGCATCGCCTCGCTTGAGCCGGGCGTTGCATCGGTCGCATTTCCACGGGCCGCTTTTGAGCTTGCCGCGCACGATCAGCACGCTCTCGGCCGTCTGCCGGTAATCATCCTGCCGGGCGATGACGGTCTTCTCGTGGGCGTCGCCATCGGCGGCGCAGTAAAGATAGGGCATGAACGGTCCTCGATGTTGCTTAACGCGAAGCCATAGCCGGGATTATCGCCGCCGTCAATCGAGCCCTTCTGGCAAGCGGCGTTAATCTTCTCCCAGGCCCTACACCGTTAAATTCCTGTCAGTGCCAGTCAACTAACTGAGTTGCCGGTTTCCGGGCGGTTACGCGGTACGTTTTTTTGCTCCGAAGAACGGCGTTAACGAAGTTAAGGGGACAAGCCTGTAGCAAAAATTTTTCTGCGCTCCGATTTCTGAAAATCTTCTGACTTGAAAAATTCTTGACCTCTAAACTTCGGCTTATATACTCCCCCACCTATTGTGGCACCACGTAGGAGCCTGTCGATATGTTGTTAATCTGGGATGTGACGTCGGCAGCCGACGTCGAGAAATATTACTCGGCGTGCCTGGCGCCGGGACGGGCAGCCGGACAGGGAGGGATATTATTCCGAGGGGCAGGAGACGCCGGGGGTCTACGGGGGCAAGCTGGGCGAGGAACTGGGGCTTGCCGGCAAACGGGTCGATGAGATGACGTTCGCCCGGTTGGGGCACAACCGGATGCCGTTTGAGAATAAGCCGCTTACAGCGCGCACCAACGATTTCCGGCGGGTCTGCAAGGATTTCACGTTTTCGGGGCCTAAGTCGTTTTCAATCATCGAGGCCTTCGCCGGCGATGTCGAGCGGCAGAGGCTGAGGCGAATGTTCGACGAGGCGGTCGAGGAGACGATCGCTCTGGACATCGAGCCGGACATTCAGTGCCGGGATCGCCGGGGCGGCGCCGATCACAATATCACGACCGGCAACGCATTGACTGCGAGCTTCAACCATGCAACAGCCCGTCCCGAAGAAGACGATGTGCTGCCTGATCCGCATTGGCACAAGCACGTCCTGGTCTGGAACGCGACGCGGCGGGAGGATGGGCGGATCATGGCCGCGCAGTTCGGCGACATCGTCCGGGACAAAGGGTATCACCGGGCGGCTTTTTACTCGCGGCTGGCGGCGAAGCTGGAGGCCGCGGGCTACGTCATCGATCGCCGCCGGGGTTTTGAGTGGGAAATCGCCGGCGTGCCGCAGACGGCGATTGACAAGTTGAGCAAACGGACCGCCCAGGTCAAGGCGGAGGCAGAGCGGCTGGGCATCATGGATGCTGGCGAAAAAGGAAAGCTCGGAGCGAAAACCCGCGCGAAGAAGCAGAACAATCTCACGCTGCCGGAACTCAGGAAGAGCGTGGCTTGCCCAACTCACCGATGAGGAACGCAATGCGCTGGCCAGGGTCTATGCCAGGGAAATCCCTGCCGCCGAGAAGGTGACAGCGGACGAGGCGGTGGCGTACGCGGCTGCCGATGTGTTCGAGAGGGAAGCTGTCTTGTCCGAAAAAGAACTGGTCAAGATCGCGCTGCTCTATGGGTTAGGCAGTGTTACGGCCGGGGAGGTGCGTGCCAGGCTTGCAGCGCACGGCGTGATCCTTGCCGAAATGGGCGGCCGGTTGATGGCCACTACCGCAAACGCGTACGGGATGGAGCGTTTCATCGTCGCTTTCGGGCAGGGCGGACGGGGATGCGCCGATCCGGCCGGCGTGGCGGAGGGACTCACCCGCGAGCTCGCGGACGGCAAATCGCTTGATGACGAACAGTGGGACGCGGTGACGGGTCTGCTTTGTTCGTGCGACCGTGTGCAACTGGTCGACTCCGCCGCCGGCGTCGGCAAGAGCACCATGCTCGCCAAGTTCGATGAAGGCATGAAGCGTGCCGGGCGGCAGGTGACGTACCTGGCAACGACGACGCCGGCGGTAGGCGTTCTGGAGAAAGACGGCTTCGCGGCCGAGACGGTGGCGAAGTTCCTGGTCTCCGGACAGATGCAGGCGGCGGCTGCGGGCGGAACGGTTGTCGTCGATGAATCGTCGATGCTGGGACTGAAGGATGCTTACCGGCTGTTCGCCATCGCCAGGGAAAAGAACATCAGGCTCGTTCTGCTTGGCGATTCCCGCCAGCATTCGAGCGTCTCCGCGGGTGCCGTGATGCGCGTGCTGCAACAGTATGGCGGAATAGTCCCGTGGCGGATTACCCAGATCAAGCGGCAGCAGAACGAGGATCACAAGGCGGCGGTCAAGCTGCTGTTTGAAGGCCGCACGGCGGAAGGATTCGACCTGCTCGATAAGAAACTCGGCTGGGTGTACGAGATCGCGGACGCCGAGCAGCGGTACCAGGCGATGGCCGCCGAATACGCGGATCTTCGCAAGGCTGGCTTAGAGTGGCACGAGATTCTGCTCATTTCACCGACGCACGCTGAGGGGCAGCGCGTGACGGACATCATCCGCGAGCGTCTTAAGGAAGACAGCTTGATCGGGAAAAAGGATCACGAGTTTACACGCTGGGTGAGCTGCAATGACATGACCGAGGCGCAGAGAGGCTCTGCCCGCAATTATCCTGGCAGGGTAGACATGGTTCAGTTCTTCCAGCGCGCCACAGGGTATGAACCCGGCATGCGCGTCATGATCGGTGCAAGGGGCGTCCAAGCTGCCGCTTTCGGAGGCCTCAAAGTTTCAGGCTTATCGTAAGGAAACGATCCGATTCGCCAAAGGCGACATTATCCGCTTCACGGCCAACGGGAGGACGCTCGACGGAAACCAGATCCGCAATGGATCGCGCTACTGCGATCGCGGGTTTTACGGCCAAAGGCATCCGGCTGGAGAACGGATGGGTGGTGGGAAAGGATTTCGGGCACTGGAAGTATGGCATCGAAACGAGCCCAGGATCGCAATCAAAAACCGTCAGGTATGCGATCGTCGGGCAATCGACGCAAAGCTTCGCCGCGTCGAGCATGGAGCAGGCATACGTGACGGCCAGCAGGGCAAGGATTCGCGTTTCGACCTACACCGACGACAGGGAAGCGCTGCGGCAGGCGATCCGGCGGTCGTCGCTGAAGCTCGCGGCCCACGACCTCTTCGATGCCCGGCCGACGGCGCTGGCAGCCTATCATCAATGGCGGGCAATGCGCAGCAGGCGGCAGGCCTATCTCGCCCGCTGCCAGTCCGATGCCGAAGCCTGGGCGGCGCAGCGAGGGCCGACGCCACCTGCACCTCCCGCTGCGCGCCGGGCGTGCCGCAACCGTTTCTCTGGACCTTCGCATGGACGGTGAAGCGCACGAGAAGGTGATCGCCATGCATGTGAGCCGGCTGAGAAACAGCTCGCGGGAGGAGCCGGAGGCAGCTCCGGTTGCCGAATCGGGCAAGACGGAGCCGGAGCTCGGGCAGGATCGTGGCGGCGGCGCGCCTGATTCCGCGCCGGCGGCCCAGGCGGAGAGTACCTATCCGGGCGCAGGCCCGGAGTGTTTCGACCTCGAGGACTCCGATTACAAGGCATTCGGCTGGGCCGGCAACAAAACCTTGCCGACGCTGGTCATCATCCTCAAGGACGGATCATCGCCAGTAGTCAACTATTGCGACCTCGCCAGCGCCATTCCCGGCGGCAGCATGTTCCTGGCGTCGGCTCCCGGCTGCAAGGGCAATGTCATCCGGCTGCTGGTCGCGGGGGTTAACGGGGTGTTCCTCGTCGTAATCGAGGGCCTCCGGCTATGGCGGGTGTGGCTGCTCATCATGGCGCATAAGACGCCGTGGATTCGTGAGATGCCGGATGGAATGGGGTTTGCCACGGAACGCGAGGCCGTAATCCACTCAATCTCCATTGTCGAGCCGCAGCAGCTTGCAGCCACCGCTGCCGCCGGCCGGCGGTAAAGCACCAGAACGGAGGCCATAGCGTTTCCGGCTATTGCTTCACCCCGCCGATGACGTTGATGCCGCCGCTGGCGCTAAGGGCTTTGAGCAGGGGATTCATGTCGAGCGTGCCGAGTATGTCCACGTCGGTGCGCACCTCTTGTCTCAGCCCGAAAATGAGATTGTGAATGTGGAAAAGGAACGTGCCGTTGGAATGGTAGATATGCGGGTGCAGGCGATTACCATTTGATCGTGAAGTGCATCCCCACACAATTTGTCAACGTGAACAAGGTTCTCACGCAGCAGCTTGTCCGATTCTTCCTGCGTCCTGGGACGGACCACTCCGCAGCCCGGCATGATCTGGAAAAATACGATGATGTCAACGAGGCCGACGTCGATCTCCATGCCGCAGACGCTCGCCGTCTCGCGCCCTTTCCGCTGGCGGGCTTCGCGCATGCAGGTGAGCGTGTCGGGAAACCAGTCGGCATCGGCTTCGCCTTTATCACGATCGGGGCGGATGATGATAACCGGCACGTCGCTTCGCCATTTCCCCTCGCTGGCGATCTCGTATCGGTAGAATGTCTCGATGTGCTCCATCGGCACCACGTCGATGCGGTTGCTCACGCGTATGGTGGGCGCCGCCTTGTGCATCCCTGCCGCACGCCGGGCGGCGCGGTTCAATACTTCGGCCATGGCGACGTCCCTCCCCTACTGCGTTTGTCAGCTCCTCACATAACAGATCGATACTGTGGTTCAACGGTTTTCTTCCTGGTTGGCGGTGCGGCCCGACTTTCGCGGCAGCGCTTTTTCCGTTCGCCGGTCTGGGGTTTGAGCCGCCATCTCCGGCCGACAAGTTTCCCGCCGACTGGCTCGGGGACGCTTTCAATGTGCCGGTTGCACGGTGCAATTCTTCCTTCGCATTGCGAAGGGCATCTGCCTGCCCGGAATTCATTTCGTCCGGTGCAGCTGCTCACGGTGCCCTTCTGCCACGGCATCCCTTTAGGACAGAAATCCGAACATGTGGTGGTTGTCCCAATAGGTTGATGCCAGTAGAATGAGTCATGCTGCGCATCGTTCCAATACACAACGCTGCCCAGGCCGCCTCCTACTACGGCAAGTCGGACGGCGGATACTACCTGAACCCCGACGAGCTCAAGCGCGAGTGGGGCGGCAAGGCAGCCGAGCGTGCTCGGCCTGCAAGGCGATCCGGATTTCGAGCAGTTCAAGCGGCTGATTCATGGGCTTGACCCGAATACCGGCGAGCAGCTCACCGCCAAGCTGATCGAGGACCGCATCCACGGCTGGGACGTCAACATGCACTGCCCGAAGGGCGTGACCACCGCCATCGAGCGCGGCGACGAGCGCCTGGCGAAGGCGCTGTGGGAGGCGGCGCGCGAAACCATGGCCGAAGACATCGAGCCGCTGGCCACGACGCGCGTGCAGGAAGGGCGGCAAGGACGCCGACCGCATCACCGGCAACCTCGTGTGGTTTGCCGTCGAGCACTACGACACCCGGCCGACGAAGGAAGACAACATGCCGGACTGGCAGCGGCACCTCCATTTCGTCGTGTTCAACGTGACGTGGGATCAGGCCGAGGGCCAATGGAAGGCGGTGAAGTTCCGGCCGCAATTATGACCTCAAAAAGTATTTCGACCGGCGGTTCAACCTGCGCTTCTCGCAGAAAGTGGCCGATCTCGGCTACGAGATCGAGACCAAATGGCAGCCGGACGGCAAAGGCGGCCGCAAATACGTGACCTGGGACATCAAGGGCATTCCCGCGTCGGTCCTCGAGCAAGTTCTCGCGCCGGAGCAAGGAGGTCGAGGAAGCCGAAAAGAGAATCGTCGCCGAGAGGAAAAAACGCGATCCGTTCGCCCCCGACCGCTTGAGCGAAGTCGAGCGCGACAAGCTCGGGCGCCACCACGCGGCGGAAGAAACGCCATGACCTGACGCTCGAAGGCTGCCGCGACTACTGGAACAGCCGCATCACGGCCGAGGAAGGAAGCCCAGATCGCCGCGACCATCGATCGCGCCAGGCGCGGCTTGAATCCCAAGCCGGAGCCGAAGGCGGCCGAAGCGATGGACTGGTCGATTCGCCATCATTTCGAGCGAGACAGCGTCGTGCCGTGGCACCAGCTCGCCATCACCGCGATGGAGCGCTGCATGGGCGGCGGCAAGGCCTGACGACATCGAGCGCGAGGCGGAGCGCCAGGGTGTGCTGCGCGAGGGCGCGGAGGCGACGACGCGCGAGGTGCTGGCCGAGGAGGAGCGAATCATCGCCTTCGCCCGCGCCGGACGCGGCTGCTTCCGGCCGATCGGCCCCGATCTCGGCGACAGCGCGCCGGATTTGAGCGGGCTGTCGGACGAGCAGAAAGCCGCCGTGCGCCATGTCTGGGATTCCACCGACCAGGTCGTTGTCATCCACGGCGGCGCCGGCACCGGCAAGACCACGATGATGAAGCCGGCGATCGACAGGCTCGGCGTGCCGGCGGCGCTGCTTGCCCCCTCCTCCGACGCATCGCGCGGCCAGTTGCGGCGAGGAAGGTTTCAATGACGCCAACACGGTGGCCGCATTCCTCGGCGACAAAAGGTGGCAGGAGAAAGTGCGCGGCGGCGTCATCTGGATCGATGAGGCCAGCCTGCTTCCGATCGAAGATTTGAGGAGTCTCTGCGACACTCGCCGGAGAACTGAAAGCCCGCCTCGTGCTCCAGGGCGATCCCCGGCAGCACAAATCGGTCAAGCGCCACGGCAACATGCTCGAGGTGCTGCCCGAATACGCCGGGCTGCCGGTCGCCGAGCTCAAGGAGATCAAGCGGCAGAAGGGCGATTACGCCAAGGCCGTGGCCGCCATCCGCGACGGCGAGTTCACGAAAGCCGACGCCATCCTGCGCAAGCTCGGCTGGATCGTCGAGGGCAATGGCCACGACAAGCTGGTCGAGGAATACGGCCGCGCCATCGGCGAAACGCAAGCCGGACGGCGAGCTGAAGACCGTGCTCGTCATCGACCCGACGCACAGGGACGGCGATCTCTTAAGCCAGAAGCTCCGCGATCTGAGGAAGGCCAAGGGTCTGACTCGGCGGAGGAACAGGACATTCACGCGGCTGGTCGCCATCGACCTGACCGAGGCACAGAAAGGCGACGCCGCGAGCTACTGCGGCGATGAGATCATCCAGTTCTTCAAGAACACCGGGCCGTTCAAGGCCGGCGATCGCGTCAAGGCCGACCGAGATGCTGCCGCATCTGGCGCGACTCAAAACCAAACACTTCGCGGCCTTTGCCGAGGAGCCGATCAGGCTCGCCAAAGGCGATGCCATCCGCGTCACCGCGCGGCGGCTGGGACGTAAGCGGCAAGCATCGCCTCGACAACGGCCGCGCTCGACGAAATCAGCGGGTTTACACCCGAGGGCAACCTCATCCTTGGGAACGGCTGGGTGATGCCCAAAGATTTCGGGCATATCCGGTCAGGGCTGGTGGCCACCAGCGATGCGTCGCAAAGCAAGACATTCGACATCAAGCTCTCGGCGCTGAACTGCGCGTCGCTCGGGCGCGATGAACGCCGCCCAGGCGTACGTCACGCTCTCGCGTGGCCGCGAGCGCGGCATGATTTTCACCGACCTCTCGAAAGACGAATTGATCAAGGCGCTGAGCCGTGAGAGGCGGCGCAAATCCGCCGTCGAGCTGGTCGGACCGCCCAGGGCCGCACGAGTGCGCAGGCCGCGCGAGCGGATGCGGCGGTTTCATGGAACGCGTGCGCTCGGCCTGGCGGCAGGCGCAGAGGCGAGTGGCAGGCACGGTGAGAGATTCTCGCACGGCAACGGGAGGCGTCCTATGGACGTTGACGGCGGACGGGTATAGCCCGGAGAGCTACCTGCGAAGGGGCGTCGCGGAGAGAGTCGGCGCGCTGCCGGCGCCGGGCGATCCCGTACAAGGCGGCGGGAACGCGTTGACAGCGGCGAGCTAAGCCGGCTGGTCCTCATCCTGGGCAAAGACGGTTTCAAGCCCGGCGGGAAGGCGTATATCTTTCTCCAGTATGTGCATCTCGGGCTCAGGCGAATTCGGCTTCGAGGCGGACGGGCAGGTCTTTCGCTTCGTGATTTCCGACCTGGTGCCCGAAGCTGGTCACGGTGCGCAGGCCGCAATCTGCTTCAGGTAGCCGACGCCATCGCCCAGCGCCGCGCTCCCGTGGATTCGCCAGGCCGACCGGGATTTCATGACGGCGGACGGTGCGCCAGGCGATGAGCCCGTCATCACGCGTATCGACGTCGAGGATTGGCAAACGGAGGGAAGCGAGGACAAGCACGCGGCGTCCGTGCACTGACGCGCCGCCGACGGACTTACCCCCAAGGTGCTGCACAATCTGTGTCCAGTTTCGCGCCATGGGGATAAGTCCGAAAGAAAGAACAGGTAGGAATTCAGGCAAGGGAAGAATTAAAGGCTGGAGTCTTCGCCGCGTTCTTTTTCGCCAGCTCCTCTTCGTAATAGGCGAAAGCCCGGCGGCGGGTGGCTTCCATGTCGGGCAGCCTCCCCTCCTCTGCCATCTGGTCGAAATAGGCAGCCCAGCGCACAGCCATGAAAAAGATCGTCAAGGATATCGTCGTGTTCGGTGGTCATGGTTGTGGCGACAGATGGTCAATCTGCTTTCGCACTCGCGTACGGCGGCCGCGCCTTTTTCACAGCAACGTCGAGTGTTCTCCTCTGATGGAAACCGCTTTGGCGGCCGGTATTCAATCTCGCAAGCGAGAAACCGAGTGGCGACATCGAGCAACTCCGTCACATGCGTCTCCCGCTCGATGGTCTCGGCGAGATTCCCGGCGGTGACATTGCCACCGCCATCGGGACGCTTGAGGGGTGTAACGGTGTCCTTGAGGATAGCCAGTGCCGCCTTTAGGGCGAGGCCACCCGGTATGGGTTTAGTGTCAGTCATAGAACTCTCCTTTCGTTTCTGGTTGGTAATCCGAATCGTTTTGGAATTCAAGCTCCGGCAGCTCGCCTGTCTCGTGCCTCGACAATCGCCCTGGCTTCGCTCAGGCAGTAAGTCCAGCCCGTAGAAACCCCAGCAGCTATCGAGCATTTCCGTGCGTCTCCTCGCCGCAATGGGCGCAGGCGGTGACACGCTCGACCTCGTAGCCGTAGACGTCGCCGTTGCACCACTGGGTATAGGCTTCGCACGCCTGGCGGGCGCGCTTGCGCATGAAATGCCGGCGCGTCCAGCCGCCGTAGTTCCTGGCCGATTCCAGCGTCTCGGCGTCGGGCAGCCAGACCCCGGCAAAGGCGACGGAATCCCACGGGCAGCGGGCGCCGGCGGGCAATTCGCCGGCGACTGCCCACAGGCAACAGTCCGTGCTCGAAGTAGGAGAGCGGGATGGCGTCGGGGTTGTTCTCGATCGCATCTTCGACGCCGCCGGGTCGAAATTGCAGTGCCGGCGGTTGAGGCTCAGGATCGATCCCATTTCGCTCCAGTCGTCAAGCGGATTGGGCAGCGTCGTCGTCGGGATAGATGCGGATGCGGTAGGTCTGGCCGTTCTGTTCGACGGTCTCCGTTTCGATGGCGTCCATGGCGTTTCTCCTCCTCTTTGGCTTATGCGGCGGTGCTGGCAGGCGGCGTGATTTCCCATTCGGCCTCGTCGTAGCCGGGCAACTCACGTGGCGGATCGTCCGATGATCGCCTCCACCAGCTTGCAGGCGTCGCTTGCCTCCCAGCCGGGATGCTCGCAGGACTGATAACGCAGGCAGCGGGCGGCCTTGATGATCTGCACCTCGGAAAACTGGTGGAACGCCGCCCATGTCGCACATCGCGAAATTCGGCTCGGTGGTTTCGCCGTAGCGGTAATTCACGCTCCTCACGTTCTCGGCGTGCAGCATCTCGCCGATCTGGTTGGCGTCCGTCCAGCCCAGTATGCGGTTTCTCGCCGCGTAGACGGCGAGTGCCGTGACGTGCGAGTGGTTGCAGATAAATGCGCTCATAAAATCCTCCGTGATGAAGGGGCAGGCTACTGCCGGCCCCGGTTGACTTACTTGACTGGTAATCGCCGTACGGGAACGCCTGCGGCCTTGGCCAGGCTGACCATGTGAGCCGTTCCCTTGCCGCCAGGGAAAGCCACGACCAGATCAAGCGGCCTCCGTGCCGCAGCATCTTGCGCGTTCCTGACTGAATCCGGCGGCCTTTCCGTGCTTCTTCCAGTCGCCGGGAAAGGCAGCGTCGGGATGCCTCGGCTGGCCGCCCAGGCGGCAGCCAGCGAATCAGCTCCACGAGCCGCGCCGTGGATGAGCCGGGTGACGTGCTTCTCGCGGTGGATCGCATCGAGCGGCTTCAGAGAGAGCGGAAGCGTCGCTGTAATCGCGCCCGCCACATACGAGCAATTTCATATCGGGTCTCCTGTCTGATGAGTTGGGGCGGGCATTGCGCCCGCCCGATGGATGAATGCGGCCGGTCACGCCTGGGCAAGTTCCCAGCGGAGCGCGGCGGCTTCCCGCTGGAGGTCGTCGAGCACGGGGTCGTACTGGCCGCCGGAGCGGGCGTCCAGGTCCTCGATGAGATCCCAGAGGCGGTTGTACTCGGCGCGGACGGCGTGAGTGTCGATGTGCTGCATGGCTGGCTCCGTCCTCAGAGTTGCGGAAATCGGCCAGGGATTCGCGGATCGCGAAGATCTCGCGGTCAAGGAAGTCGTCGAACTCCTCGTCGATGAGCAGCGTTTCGATCCTGGCGGCGTCCCGCGTTGGCTGCTGCCTGCGTCGCGGTGGCGTGCTGGCTGGGCTGGTAAGACATGGTGGTTCTCCTTTGCTTCGGGTTTCCGTCCCCCGACTACCGGGGGCCTTACGGCACATCCATCAGAACCCGCCTCAGCCGGGAGCTCTTGGGCGACGGTCACATCGCCGGGTGAGGACGAAACGGCCTCTGGCGAGCTTGGCGGCCCGCGCCGCCTTTAGCTCGCCGCCGTTCTCGCAACGAAAGCCGGTGATTGACCGGGACGGCGGCGGGTTCATCGTGCCGTTTCAATAGGCCACCGGTCGGGGCGGACTCGACGCGGGAAGGAGAATGCCGGTTACCGTCCGGGCCTGCCGCGCCGCGCTTTAAGGGCCGCTGGCGTCGCAAGCGGATCAGGCGCTCGCTGCTCGATGACCTGGGCGGGCTCACTTCCGCCACCGCGGGGCGATCACATCCTCGGCGTCATCGAAGAGGGTCAGTTGCACGGCGGCTCCGGCAGGCCGAGGTCAACGGCCCCTGGCCGCACGCCAGAAACCGATCGGATCGAGGGAGAGCCTTGCGGATCGCCGCAACGGCATCCTCGGGCAGCTTCGCCAGGAAGTCGCGGCGGGTGTTGCGGTATGCCGCGTTGACCCAGCGGCGCAGGTCCTTGGCAGACGCCGCTTCATCGCTCGGCGTTGCAGTACCCGCCGGTTGTAGGGGCTGTGATCCTTGAAGATATAGAGCACATGGAAAGCATCGACCGGGTCGCACGCCGAGCGGCCGGAAGCCCAGGAACGCCCCCAGTTCTTGCGAAGGCCGATGGCCAGTCCTTCGCCCGCATGGCCGATGACGGGGCGTGCTCGAACTCGGCGCGGACGTCGGGCTCGGCGGAGGCCGGCTTCGCTGTAGATGCCGGGATAGGCGGCAGCAGGCACCGATCGCCTCGTTCGCAAGCGCCGCCTCTGCCAGCTCCGGCCGGGCGGCGGCCGCACGTGACCAGCAACGCGGCCTCCATGCCGCAGGGAGAGCGGATCATCGCCGGGCTCCTCATTCGCATTCATCGGTTTCCGCCCGGCAGTCGGGGCAGAGGCCGAGGTGCGTGTACCATGCCGTCACGTCGTGACCGGCCGGGGCATCCGCGGGATTCTCGTAGATGGCGAGAGACTGCTCGTAGGTCTGGACGAAGATGATCTCCGTCCACCCCTGCCGCCACGCACTCGGCCAGTTCCGCGTCGGTGATGCCGTCGCGGTCAGTTCGGTCACAATCGGCGCAGGCAAGCCGGATGCGGGCCTTCCCGCGCTTCCGGGGATTCGGGGGATTCGCTGGTCATGGTCTGTTCCTTGGGTCGTAAGTTTCAGATGTCCGGTTGAGTGCCGCGTGCACTCAACCGGGACGAAGGCGAAATCCATACGGGGGTGTGCGAAGTCAAGGATTCTCGAAGCGTCTGCACACGCGCGGCAGCGCACGGAAGATGCGAAGAGAACCTGCTAAGTCCTTGACGCAGCGAGGGGGAAGCCCCCTTCCGGCCGCACCAGGGATCGGAAGGGTGCTGAATGCAGTCCGCGGCAGCGGACCGCAGCGAAAGCGTAGCCCGTGAAGAGCCCGGCCGCCGATGGCGGGGTGCCCGCGAATCCAACCCGGCGAGGAATTACTCGGCTGATGACGCGGTGATCAGGGCGGAAAGCTCGGCGAGGATGTCGGCGTCGCTGTGGCGGAATCTGCGGCGGGCCGCGATCCACTGCTCGATGTCTTCGCCGTCGGAAAGGCCCGGCAGACGCACGATGCTGCACGCCGGCGGGCGGAGTCGAGCGCGGCCAGAATGGCGGCGACCTTGGCGGCGTATTCCGCTCCCGTTCGCTCCTCGTCGCGGAGGATGGCGACGGGCCGGCCGGCCAGCGGCGACCAGTCGGAGAGCCAGGGGGCCTTTGCTCCGTGGGCGCTGGCGGTGGCGTGCGGCAGGCCGAGCGCCGTGGCGATGTCGGCGCATTTCTCGCCTTCGAGGAGGGTGACGATGGCGCTCCGGCGGCGCGGCGAGGATGGCCGGGAGGTTGTAGAGCGGCAGCAGCGCCGTCCGGCCGCGACAGGCGCCAGCGCCCGTCGCTGCCCTTGTGGCATGGGCGGTAGCTCTTGGCTTTCGATCCGTCGGCGCGCGGTAGTCGATGCGCAGCACGCGGAAGACCTCGCTCGCCGCCGGCGTCGCGGTAGATCCAGTGCCGGACGGCCGTGCCCTCGCCGTAGCGTTGCGGAGGAACGCCGCCAGCGTGAAGTAGGAGCGGAACCGCTGCTCAGCCCGCCTGCCGCGGGAGACTCGGCGGCCGGTGAGGGCGGGTGACGTCCGCGGCCGTGGCATCGCCGTGAACCTGGCCGCAGCGGCATTGGCCGTGCAAGCCGATGGCAATAGGTGCCGTCGCGATTCTGCGGCAGGCTCGCCTGCCCTGTCCTCGCGGGTGCACCGGGCGTACGTGGCCGAGCTGTCGTAGTAGCCGAAGCAGCGGACGCCCTGGCCGCGGCCAAGGCCGTCATGCCCGCCGCAGATCGGGCACGGATTCGTTCCTGGTGAATCGGCGTGGCGTGCGCTGGCGTTGCATGATATGAAAATTATTCAGCATCTGGGACGAAAGGCAACCGGAATCGGCGGCGATCAGCCATGCTCGTCCCCGGTGGCGATGAAGATGGACATATCGCCGAAATACGCCCCCTCCCAGACGATCATGTCGTCGTGATGCCTGAGCAAGAGTTCCTGATCATTCTCGCCGCACAGCCGGATGGTCGTGTTATACGTCTGCACAACGCAGGCGAGCGGGCCGAAGGTCGGGCCGGTGAAGCCCCAGCCGTCCATCTGCTCGATCCGGGTCGGTGCGGCCGTGGTAGAGATGGAGATAGAGCTTGCCCGGCGGTGAGCAGGCTGCCGGAGGGAACCAGCGAGCCGGGTGAGCGGTAACGAGGTCGCGGCGTAGCCTGAATTCTTTCAAGGTGCCGTACGTGTGGCATCTGGGACACTCGGCATAGCTGTCGTCGTCCCATTCCATGTCGCCGTGATCCTCGGTGCCGTCATCGGTGACGGTGAAGATGGTCGTGCCGGCGATGCGGAACGATTCCTCGTTCCCGCAGGCCGGGCATTTGATGTTTTCAAGACAATTGGTGTTGGTCATGGTGAGATTCCTTTCTCAGGTTGGGTTGGTGATTCAGGATGGCGGCCGTAGCGGCGGCCGGTGATGCGGGCATAGATTTCCTCGGCGTGCTCGCGCGTCTCGAAGTCGCCGATGCACTCCAGGCCCTGGCCGGGGATGTGGCCGAACAGGCTCCAGAACTGAGCCTCGTCGTCGGGAACCTGCTCGCTGAATTTGCGGCCGTCATCCTCGAGACTCGAAGACGCCGTGGATTTCGTAGTCGTCGAAGCGCGGCGATCTCCGGGCCGGGCTCCCACTGCGATCTGGGCAGCTTGAGGAATGTGCCGTCGGGCTGCTGCTCGCGGACGCTGCACGGGCCTTCGGTGTCGAGGGCTTCGTCGTCGCGGCCGATGAATTCGCCATCCTGCCAGTTCTCGGCGGCGGTGCCGGCATCGTCGGCCTTGACCTCGTAATGGGCGAGGGCGCGCTCGATCACGGTGACCCGGTAGGTTTTTAGGACGCGTTCCTGGTGTGCTTCGGCGAAGGTGGGCGGGAGACCGCAGGGCGTGCTGCCGTTCATCAACTCGTCGAGCAAACCGATTGCCTCCAGTTGCACGAAGATGTGCTTGCCGAGCGTGTGCGGCGCATGGCTTCGTATGCGGTCGGCGATTTCGGCATAGCTATACCGCCTGCCGGGTACGCGCCGTAGAAATAATCGTCGGATGTCATAGGATCTCCTTCTTCGGGTTGGCGGGTAGGTCATGGCTGATGATTTCGTCAGGGCATGGATTCGTCGAACACCTCGGCCGCGAAATGCTCCGACGCCCGGTCGAGCAGGCTGTGAAAGTCGTGCCCCTTGAGGCGGCACCAGTGCATGGCGTCGGCCAGGAGGTCGATCAGGCCGGTGTACGGGCTGCTGTCGGTGCCGTAGCGGCGCATGGCCTTCAGGCAGCGGGCGGCGCGGCGGCGGTTCTGCCATGCGCTATTCATGGCCGGCTCCCGGCGTGCCGTGCGATGCAGGTGCGTCGCCGTCCGGCTCCTCGGCCTCGGCCTCGGAGTCGGAGGCCCAAGTGCTGGCGAGCATTCGTCGCCATGGCGGCCCCGGATATCGAGGCCACGAGGCCCTCATCGGTGCGGACGATGGTGACCTCGAACTGCCGTCGACCGTCAAGTGGACTCGATCAGGGTACTCTTCCGGGTCATGCTCGATCTCGAAGCGCGTAGTTTGCCGGGCGGCAGTCGAGCGTCATCAGGGGCCGGTCGGAAATTGCCGGCCGCTTTCGCCTGGGCGATGGCGGCATTGGCCTGGTCGAGCGCCGGTCGCAGCGTCGAGTTCCTCCTTGACTGCCGGATCACCGTCGCGCCTTCCAGCACTCGTAGAGCGAGTCGCGCTCGTTCTCGGCGTAGGGCAGGATGGCTGCTAGCGCCGCCAGAAGTCCCGGCGCTGCCGGTTCCGATGGGATGCCGGCGGCTTTCGCCTCGGCGATGGCGGCACGGATCGAATTCTAACGCCGCGGTCGTAGCCTGCTGATCGGCGCCGTGATCAGTCGCCCAATGGACAAATCCTCGAGCTGCCTCCAGCGCCGCCAGCAGCTTCGGGGCGGCCTTGCGCTGCTCGCTCGGGCTCGAAGTCGATCCAGCGGGATTGCTCGTATTCGCTCGTCGCCCGGACATCGACACAGGCATAGAAAGTCTCGCCGTCGCAATCGTCGATCTCGTCGGCATCGCCGGTCGGCTTGTCGCGGGCGATGGCTGCGGCGGTTTCATCGGTATCGGCTTCGATGCCGCCGAAGACCAGACGCATTTCTCGGTAGATATGTACATTATATAGTGTCATGTGAGACTTCCTTTCGTTGGTTGGCGATCAGATCATGCGGTGATGGCCGGCTGCGGGCTTTAAGGGACTGCTCCTGCTCGTGAAGCCATTGCCAGGTGGACATGGAGCGGATGTCATCGCGGGTGATGAGATGCGCGAACCCGCCAAATTCATCCGGCCCGCATCTTCGAGCAGGTGGCGGCTCCCTGTATCGAAATGTGGGGATAATCAGCCGGGTCGAGCTGCCGGAGCTTCTCCTGCATCAGGGTCAGGCAATCGACGCCGGAGCCGTCTTCGTCCTCGCCCCGCTCGCAGAAACACGTCTCGGCGAAGAAATACAGAGTGTCGTCATATCGCTCGCAGGTCAGGCCGCAGGCGATCTCCAGGGCGTCGAGTTCCTCCTCGGTGAACAGGTGCAGCCGGAAGATCGGGCGATACGGTCGCCTGGTAATAGTTATCAGCCATAAAGTTTCTCCTTTAAGGTTGGTTACGAATGCATATCGAGGAACACGAGGTAGCGCCTGGCTCCGTCGGATATTTCGGTCATGTCGGTGAGTCCGAACTGGTCGAACTGCCAGTCGTAGAATTGCGGGATTTCCTCGCCTTGCTCCCGCGCGCGGCGGCTGTCGATAAGCTCGGACAGATGCTTGAGGTTGCGGCCGATAGCCCACAGATCGTTGGTGTTGCCACGATCCGGGGTCGAATGCCGACAGCTTGTCGCTGAGCTCGACCCAGCGCTGATCGCAGATCGGGATGCGTCGAGTACGGTCCCCAGGGCAGCGTCACCGGCTCGGCGATCTCCCGGTGCAGATAGGCAACGGCGCGGCTGAAATACGTCCCTTCCGTGGGGATGCCGGCTTCGTCGTCGAGGAACGATAAGCCCCAGCGCGCATCTTCATGATTTTCGATGTCGTCGCTGCCGTCCTCGGAGGCGACGCCCCCGATCGAGCGCCAGTTATTCTCGTTGCCCCAATCCAGGATGAGGTGTTCGGCTTCGAATGCGGCTTTCGTGAGCCGAGTCGGCCTTGATAAGTATGAAATGTAGATTGTGCATAAGACTCCTTTCTCAAGTTGTGATTCCGTTCATCGTTCGTCACGCTGCCACGCCGGATATCGCCGTCGCGTGTTGCGCCGGGGCTTCAGTCACGGCGAATTCCATCCCGGCGGGCAGCCAGCGTTTCAGCTTGGCCACCTGCTCGGGCGTGCGGCCGGGCGCCTTGGGCGCGGCGAACGCCCGGTCGAGCTGCTCGACCAGCTCGCCTTTCTTGTCCTTGCTCCGCGACTGCGCCCACGGATCGCCCAGGATCTCGCGGCCGATCGCCAGCAACTGGTCGCGGGTGATGCGGCTTAGGTAATTGGCCTTGGTCGGGCGCCAGTAGGCGGACACGTCGCCTGCGGTCAGCGCCAGGGCGATGTCGTAGGCGGTGGGCTCGCCGCCTTCGGCGGCCAGCTTGGGTTTGAGCGTCAGCGCCACGCAGTAGGCGAGAATGGCAAGCTTTTCTTTCTGCGACAGTTCACGGAACTCGTTGAAGCGGGCGGCTTCGCTGTCATGCTTCAGCCATTCGAGAGAGAGTTGCATCGCTTCCAGCCGCTCGGCGGCAGCCGTTTCACCTTCCACGCTCGGCTTTGCGTAGCTCTGCCGGAAGATGACGTCCGGGCCGTCGTGCGGTGAGAGGTGATCGAACACGCCGCAGGCGACATTAAACACCAGCAGATCGAAGGCGATGGCCGGGTGCCTGGCGATCTCAACCTGGGCGACCTGGAGCCGGTAGGCTTCGAGGTCGCGCCGCAGCGTCTCCGGCATGCCCTTGGGTTTCGGCTCGCTGGCATCGCTGGCATCGCCGGCCTCGGCCAGCCGCTTCATGTCCTGGCGGCGGACCAGCCCCTGCTCGACGGAAAGCTCGCCGTCATGGCCGATCGAGACGTAGCACCCGGCGTTTTTCATCTGCTCCGGGTCGTAGGCGGCGAAGGATTCGATCGTCTCCTCGATCTCGGCCAGCCGGGCTTCCGCCTCGTCCTGCGCGTCGATCAACTCATCCGATTCCGTATCCTCAAGAGGCTTGGCGATCTCTTCCAGCTCCGCCTGCGGTCGCGGCTTTCCGGTCGAGCAGTTCCTGCGGCACGTCCACCGGCAGCGGCTGAATCCGTCCGCATCCGGAAATCACGCTCCAGTCGCGCTCCGGGCTGACCTCGATCCAGCCCCAGCCCTCGGCCTTCAAGCTCCTGCTCGACGGCTTGCAGCTTTTCACCGGCGAGAGCGTGGAGCAGCTCCGGGTTTTCGAGATAGACGGCGTCGCCGAACAGGTCGGCGCGGATCGTGCCGCCCGCCGCCCGGTAAGCGTCGAGCCCGACGAAGCGGGCGAGCTTGCTGTCCGCCTCGACCATCGCTTCGGTGAGGCAGTCGCGGATGTGGCGGGGATTGTCCTTCTGCCAGTCCGTTAAGCGACGCGTAGACCTGAAGCTGCTTCTCGCGGTCGTCGGTGATGGCGAAGGCCATCAGCGCCTCGAGCGTGATCTTCTCGTCGCGGTACTCCTTGAGCAGTTCCGGTGCGGCGTTGCCGAGCTTCAGCCGCTGCTGGACGTGCTTCTCGCTCGTGCCGAACCGCGCCGCGATGGCAGCGGCGGTTTCCCCCTCCCCGGCCAGCCTGGCGAAACGTCTCGAACTCGTCGGCCGGATGCATCGCCAGCCGGACGGTGTTCTCGGCCAGGCTGATCTCCAGGGCGCGCTCGTCGGAGACGATCTGGCAGGGCACCGCGAAATCCTCTGGCAGCTTGCCCTCGGCCTGCAATTCGTTGAGGGCGGCCAGGCGGCGCGCGCCCGCGACGACAAGGAAGAAGCCGTCGCCGGAGTCGGTGACGACCAGGTTCTGCATCAGGCCGTGCGCCAGGATCGAGGCTTTGAGTTCCTCGCAGGCGGCCCGGCGGACGGTGCGGCGGGCATTGCGCGGCGACTTGATGAGCCGCTTGACTTCAATCAATTGATGTTGCATAAGTAAATCTCCTTACATCTGGGTGTTTAGTGAACAAATTCGGGGCGGGTACTGCCCGCCCCGGTTTTTCAGTAGTCTTCGGGCAGGAGTACGGTCGTGACCGAGCGGTCGGCTTCGGTGATGATCCAGAAGCGGCCCTCGCCGCGTGCCGTAGACCGACAGCAGCCGGTAGCCTTCTTTGAGGGAAAGCTCGTTTTGCTCGGCATCTTCGGAGCAGACCTCGCCCCAATCGCCGCAGCGTGGCGGTGCAAGGCTTCGTACCACCGCCGTGGACGTCGAGCCGCCAGTCAGCGTTGGCCGTCATGACGATCTGCCCGAGCGGGAAT
Source organism: uncultured Isosphaeraceae bacterium (assembly GCA_963830625.1). Classification (GTDB taxonomy): domain Bacteria; phylum Planctomycetota; class Planctomycetia; order Isosphaerales; family Isosphaeraceae; genus CAWHMZ01. The sequence goes on from CAWHMZ010000032.1 coordinate 206,579, forward strand.
TTTGGCTTCGGTATGAGCAGGACAAGCTTGACGAACTCAGGTCTCGGGAACATCGGGTTGGTCAGTTAAATTGGACATATAGAATTCTCCATGGATAGACGGTTGATACACATGAAGGAACCGGCGGGCGGTAACCCGCCCGCCGGCATCCCGGATATCAGGCGGCCGTAACGGCCTTCTGTTCCTTGCGGGCCTTGGCGTCGGCCTGCCTGCTGGTGCATGATCCAGGTGTCCGCCAGGTCGAGCAGCTTGGCCATCGGCAGCAGGTCGTCGTCGTTGAGGCTGTCGGTTTCCTTCCACGTGTCGTCGCCCTTCTTGTAGCCGCGGCTGGGGATGACGCTGTACCAGGTGCCGTTGTCGCCGGTGTTCCGCCAGATCGTGACTTGCAGGACGCCGCGGCGGATCTTATGTGCTGGGGTGTTGGACATGAGTGTTTCTCCTTCTCTTTGGTTCCGGCCCCGACCACCGGGGCTTGACGGCACCCCTCCCAACCGGCCTCAGATGGGGCGAAGCGAGCGCCAGCGACCGGGCCAAGCTGAAAATCGGGGGAGACCTTCAGGGGGAACCGATTTTCTGCTTGCCCGGACCATCGGCCGGTTTACTTTGTGCCGTCCTCAAAGCCCCTGGTGGCGGGAGCGGACAGAAGCTTGAAGGGAAACATGGCGGCCGGCTGACACAGCCATCCGGCGTGACGGGTCATGCCGCGTGATTGGCGGGAAGGTGAGGACGCAGGAACTTAGCGTGGAGGCGGCAAGCAGCGGCTCTGGTCGGGCGTGGAAATTGTCAGCCTCGGCGAGCGGCGCTGGTGGCTATGTCAGTGAGTTGACCAGCTTAAGTGCGGAACGGCGATGGCCCGGCGAACTGTGCGGCGATCACGAGACGGATGGTTCTCTCGACGCGGGGCCAGTCGCCGGGGTCGAGCCGCCCGAGCGTCCGGGTGAACATGTTGGCGGCAAGGGTAGCGATCAGAGGCTTGATCCAGGTCGGCTTGGGCAGTCCCGCCTCACGCCAATGATCAATCATCATTACGTCCTCGGGCTGGGGCCGGCTTGTGAGTGCCGGCACGACGGCATCTCCGTGGCGGGCGGTATAAGCCCGCGGGGTGAACGATCAGGGCCGGGCGCTGTTTGGTGGCGGTGAGGTCCGTGAAAGGAAAGTGGACAAGGACAATGTCGCCCGCCTCAGAGGCGATCATAGATCGCGTCGTCGTCGTTGTCCCATGCCTCGGCCAGCGCGGGCATCTGGGCATTCATCCATTGATCGTGCTCTTCGCGCTCGCGAGCCAGGGTGGCAAGGGCTTCGTCGAGAATCTCGGCTTGAGATTGGCCGGACGCTGCGGACAGGCGGGCGATCAGAGCTTCCTGGTCATGGTTGAGACGGATTTCGGACATAGGCTCGTTTACAAGTCGTTTATGATACAATCATATACGAAATTAATCAGTATTCAATGTGATTTCACTCCCGTCCCCATGCTGACGGGCAGAGCGTGCTACTGGCGATAGCTGGCACTCCCAAGGCCAATGTCGGCCAGTTCGCCGTTGAAGCATCCTCCCCCAATCGGGCCACGCTCGACGACATGTGTTTACGCAAGCGTCCCCATGTCAAGGATGGGCGAAAACTTCCGCCGGCAAGTCGGCCAGGCCGAGCCGGGCTTTCCACGCGGCCGCTTCTTCCGGCTTGCCCCATAATTCATAAAGCTGGACGACGCGCAGCGCCGCTTCGTAAAGCCGGACTCGGGCCTCCGGGGGGATCTTCGCTTCACGGGCCTTGAGCCCCTCATAACCGCTAATGAGCAGCGGCGCGGCAGCGGCGTGCCGGCCCTGGCCAAGGACGGCGCCGCCGAGCTTGCTCATGGTGTTAAACCGCGACCAGGCGTCGGGGGTTTCCTTCTCGCGGATCGCGAGGCACTCGCGCAGCACGGTTTCAGCCTCCGGCCACTTCGACTGCATCAGCAAGCTGAAGCCCAGCCGTTCGAGGCTGCCGGACAGGATTGCGCTTTCGGGGGCGGGGCGCCTGCGGATACGGTCAAGAAGATCACGGCAAAGACGCTCGGCGTCGGCCCAGCGGCCGGCGGCGTTATAAGCAGAGGTGAGGTTGCCTAGGCCGATAAGAGTGAGGGGGTGATCCGGGCCGAGTTTCGATTCGCGCAGCTTCAGCGTCCCTTCGTGCAGCCGGATTGCCTCGCTGAGGCGGCCGGCGGCGAGGTAGGCCTCGGCGAGGTTGTTGCGGCTGATGAGCGTGTCGGGGTGGTCGCGGCCGAGCTTCGATTCGCGTAGCTTCAGCGTCTCCTCGTGAGGGCGATCGCCTCGGCAGTGCGGCCGGCGGCAAGGTAGGCAGCGGCGAGGTTGCCGCTACTGGTAAGGGTGAGCGGGTGGTCGGGCCCAAGCTTCGATTTCCGGAGTTCCAGCGTCCCCTTGTGGAGATTGATCGCGTCGGCGACGCGGCCAGCGGCAAGATAACCGGCCGCCAGGTTGTTGCGGCTGATAAGCGTGTCGGGATGGTCGGGCCCAAGCTTCGATTCGCGCAGCTTCAGCGTCCCCTCGTCGAGGGCGATCGCCTCGGCAGTGCGGCCGGCGGACCAATAGGCGCTGGCGAGGTTGTTGCGGCTGGAGAGCGTATCGGGGTGGTCCAAGCCAAGCGTCGACTCATAAAGCTTGAGCGTCGCCTCGTGCAGCGCGATCGCCTCAGCGGTGCGGCCGGCTTCAAGGTACGCCGCGGCTAGCTCGTTGCGGCTTGCTAGCGTGTCGCGGTGGTCGGGCCCAAGCGTCAATTCGCGCAGCTTCAGCGTGGCCGTATCCAGCGCGATCGCCTCGGCGGTGCGGCCAGCGTCGAGGTAGGCATAGGCGAGGTTGTTTCGGCTGGCGAGCGTATCAGGATGATCGGCCCCGAACTTCGATTCGCGCAGCGCAATGGCGCGCTCGATGCTGCCGGATCGCCAGCTCAGGGTCACCCAGATAACGATACGTTGTCCCCAACGTGTCGCGGACATCCGCCTCAACGACCGGTTGGTCCTTGAACTCCTCAGCGATCTTCGGCTCGGCTGTGTCCACGGCCTTGCGTATCGTCACTTCCGTGCCCAATCCTCCATCTTCGCCTTCGGGCCGGGCGGCGGCGAGGACGTCGTTCTTGAGGAAGGCGAGCACGGCTTCGGCTTTCCTCCGCGACTGCTCCGACTGCGCCAGACGCCTGCGTGGTGTCGTCGTTGGCCTTCGTCAGGACGATGTTGTACCGGGCCTGGACAATGGCCAGGGACAGCCAGGCCGATCAGGCCGGCAAGCAGGGCCGCGCCCGCCGCGGTGACTGCCGTCCGGTTCTGCCTTGCCCAGCGGCTTACCCGGTCCCAGAGCAGGATCGCGCCAGGCGGATACCGGCGCGTCGGCGAGCCAGCGGTCGATGTCGGCCGCCAGCGCCAGTGCGTCGCTGTAGCGGTCCGTCGGGTCGCGTGGCCATCGCCTTGGCGCAGATCGGCCTCGAGCGCGGGGTGGACGGCCGGGTTGACCGCACGCGCCGGCGGAAACTCATTGCGGCGGGTCCGTTCAAGGACCTCGACCGTGCTGCCGGTGATCGGAGGGCGGGAGGTCAGCACGGCGTAGAGCATCGCCCCCAGGCTGTAGATGTCGCTCGCCGTCCCCACCGCTTCGTTCGCGCCTGCTCGGGGCTCATGTAGCCGGGGCTGCCGACCGGGCCCACGGTGAGCGGGACGGCTCCAGTGTCGGCAACCGGCGGCAGGTCGTTCGCCGGCCGCGTCTCGCACCGGCTCCGGCGAGCGGCTTGGCCAGGCCCCAGTCGACGACCAGCGTTTCGCCGAACGCGCCGAGCATGACGTTCTTCGGCTTGAGGTCACGGTGGAGCACGCCCCGGCTGTGGGCGTAGGCCACCGTGTTGCAGACCGAGATGAAACGCAGCAGCAGCCCGCGCAGGGCTGCGCGACCGCTCGGCCGGATCGCGGCCTGGCTGTTCGGCGTCGTGAAACGCCTCAAGCGCGTCCTGCAAAGTCTCGCCGTCGAATCAGCCGCATGGCGTAGCACGGCAGGCCGCGGTCGTCGGTGCCCAGGCCGTAGACCGAAACCACGCCGGGGTGTTCGAGACGGCCGGTCACCTCCGCCTCGAACAGGAATCGGCGGCGGCTCTCGGGATCGGCGGCGCGCGTGCGGCCTGATGAACTTCAGGGCGACCCTGCGGCTCAGGTCATCTCCCTGGGCCGTGAACACCTGGCCCAGGCCGCCGTCCGCATGAAACCGCATGTCGGTGTAACGCACCTGCGCGCATGGTCGCCGAGGTGACGCCATCCGGGCCGTCGGGCGAAGAGTCCGAGCGCCGGCGCTCGGCGTCGACCAGCCGGTCCATCGCGATCAAGCGCCTGGATGCGGCGGCAAGCTCCGAGGCCAGCTCCGGGCAGTCGCGGCAGAGCGACTCGGCCGAGACGGCCTCGCCCTCGTCCCGCTTCTCCTCCCAGAGCGCTAGCAGGTCGTCGATACGGTCGTCTTGCGGTCCGGGCGTCATTGGATTGAGCTCCCGATGGATGTGTTGTCCGCTTCTCAGACACCCGGCAGACGGCCGCCCACGGCGTCGTGCAGCGCGACCCGGGCTTTCTGCCAGTGGCGCTTGACCGTTCTCACCGAGGTGCCGAGCGCCTCGGCCGACCTCGGCCTGAGAAAGGCCCTGGTAATAGATCAGGTCGAACACCGAGCGCAGCTCGTCCGGGAGCGACCCGGCCTGCTCGTGAAAGGCCGACCACTCGGCCAGTTGCGCCGGGTCGTGCGATTCGTCGGGCACGCGGTCGAGGATGTCAGAGCCGTGGGCGGGATCGTGAGCTCTCGTGGCGCGGTGCCGAGGCCATGCGGCCCGGCAAACCGCCGGGCCAGGTCGATCAGCTCGCGGCGAATCTGCGCCGCCGCCAGCCGGAAGAAATCCGTCGGCGTCGGCGGCTTTACCTCGGCGAGCGCCCGGTAAAGCCGCAGCGATGCGCCTTGCATGACGTCGTCGGTCCCCTCCCAGCGGTGGACGCCGGGGTATTTGCGAAGCATCACCCGCGTCAGGCGGGTCAGCTGATCGAACGCCAGCGCCATCAGCTCATCCCGCGCGCCCGCCTCGCCCTTCGCGTGCCGGTCGAGCAGGCCCTGAACCCGCAGGACCTGGCTGTCGCTGCTCATCTAAGGCGCCTCACGGCCCCGTCGCGTGCTGCGTGAGAAATGTCTCGCCACCATTTTACTGGCGCCGTCGCGCTTTCAATAGCATCATGTGCCGGCATCCCGGGGATGGAACGCCCGCACGAGCATAACGGATTGCCGGCAGCGGCCGAGGGCGTTGCTCTCGAAAAACAAATGGTCGCGTGAGCCCGGTGGCACCCGGCGCTCGCTAATCCTTATGGCGGCAGAGAGGGCGTCAAGTAAAACGCATCGCAGGCTTCGCTGGCAGCGAGAGGGGTGGCGTGCCGCCGGCTCATAAAGAAACGGCCGTACGGTCAGAAGACGCGGGCACGTGCGCCCCTGTGGCCACCCGTGCCACGCGCCTGTTCGCCCGGCGATTGCACCCGGCCGCGGGTTTTTTGCATGGAGTTGACTTACGTGACACGCCAATTCACGGAAATACGTGCCAAAGAGATCGAGCAGGATTCCAACTGGCTGCGCGCCGATCGCGGCGCAGACGCCGAACTGCGGTCGCTCGCCCGCTCCTACATGGCGCGGCCGGTCAACCTGATCCTCATCCGGCCGGGTGGCGGGCTCGTCGACGGCCACCGGCGGCTTCAGGGCATCCTCCTCGAATTCGGGCCGGAGGCGATGGTGCCGGTCTGCGTGACGGATGAGGAGATCACCCCGGCGATTGCCGTCGAAATCATGCTTGAGAGCGCCGGCGCACGAAATCCCTTACCCCCTATGAGAAGGCCGTGGGCAACACCAGGTGGCTGGAGCTCAACCCCGGCAAGACCGCCAAGGATCTGGCAGAGCACGCCATCGCGATCCGGCCACCATCTCGCGGAGCCTTGCGCTGTTCAAATGCGTCGAGGCCGTTGTTTCCGCGGCAAAGGACGGCAGAATCACCGAATCCGATTGGGTGGCGATGTCCAAGGCGGCGCCCGACGACCAGCTTGTGATGCTCACCGGCGCCTCAAGCGGCGCCATCACCAGCCGCGATGAGCTGGAGCGGCAGGGCAGGAAGCGGCGTAGCGCGGGCGGCCAGGCCAGCGTCCGCCTGCCCAGGATCAAGATCCCGCTCGCAAGCGAAACGGCCAGCGGGCTGGTCACGGTCGCCGCCGAAAGCATGGACCTGGAGGACGCGGAAAGGCTGCTTCGCGAGGCGCTCAGGGCGGTGCGGCCGCCAGAGATAAAAACCTCGATTGCAGGACGGCGATGGCCGTCTGGCGCGACGTCGCAAGCACCGGGGTGTAAGCCGGGAGGTTGATGCCCATGTCGGCGGGTAAGGAGTGAGAGGTCCGCCTATTTGTCCCGTGGCCTTGCGGTGCACGGCCTCCCGGTTATCACGACAAAGACGGATCTAGTTAATCAAAATATCAGGGGTTGGCAATGACAAAGAGAGCGGATACATCCGTGTGCGGCTGCTGTGGTCCGGTGACGCGGATGGCCGAATGTGGCGATCTCCTACTCCGCCGGGAGAGGCCGGAGCAAACGCCAGCGGACACTGACGTGCAATCCAACGAATGCGGCGCAAGCGCAGGCGAGCGTGTTGGCGGGGTGGCGGAGGCCGATGACATCGGTGCATGCCCGCGGCCATGACAGGTGGTCCTTATCCTTAAAGGAAGAACGTCCATGGAGCTTCTTGCACGGCTTGGTTTCAGGAAATCCGCGCCGCGTCGGATCTCGACCGCCCCCTGTTCTGCTGGGGGGATGACGACGCCTTCACCGTCCGCAACGCCTGCGAGAACGTTGCGGTGTTCGGCAAGACGGGCTCCGGCAAGAGCAGCGGTTCGGGCGACACCATCCTGAGGGCGCTGGTGCGCCACGAGAATAGCGGCGGACTGATCCTTGCGTCCAAGCCCGGCGACCGGGAGTATATCTGCCGGATCTTCCGTGAAGAGCGCCGACGAGCGCAACCTGCTCATCATGGAGCCGGGGGCGCCGTACCGCTTCAATGTCCTCGACTTCGAGAGGAAGAACGGCGCCGACACGCGCCAGCTGACCCAGGCGCTGATGACCTTCGGCGAGACGCTGGACCGGGCCGAGGGCGAAGGCGGCGGCGACCGCGACCCGTTCTGGATCGGGCAGAACCGCCGCCAGATTCACAATGCCATCGAGATCGTCACCGCTACCGGGGCCATCGATCCGCGAAGCCTCCAGGCATTTATCGCCGGTGCCGCATCAATCTCGACGAAACCGGCGACGCCAAGTGGCACAGCGGCTTCCATTGCCGGTCGCTGCTGCGCGGCCAAGGCAAAGGCCGAGACCGAGATCGAGAAGAATGACTTCGACCTGGCGGAAGCCTACTGGCTCAGCGAGCTGCCGGCACTCAACGACCGCACGCGCTCGTCGATCAATGCCGGGGTGATGGGGCTTCTGCACGTGTTCAATACCGGCATCGTCCGCGACCTGCTGGCCACCTCCACGAATATCAGCCCGGAGTCGCTGGAGGAGCGCAAATGGTGGCTCGTGAATTTTCCGATTGTGCCGGGCGATGCGTCCGCCACCTTTGTCAACACGGCCATCAAGTACGCGGTGCGGCGCCATATCCTGCGGCGAAAGCCCGGCCCAGGTGACCCGCTACTGGCCATCTGGTGCGATGAATTCCAGAAGGTGTCCAACTCCTACGACGCGGCGTTCCTCGCCGAATGCCGCTCGCACAAGGGCTGCCTGGTGGCGCTCACCCAGAGCATCCATTCGATGTACGCGAATCTGCGCGGGAAAGGCGGGGAACACCAGACCGACAGCCTGCTCACGAATTTCGGGCACCTGATCATCCACACGCTGGGCGACGCGAAGTCGGCGGAGTACGCATCGTCCATCCTGGGAAGGCGGCGCGAGCTGTTCATCGGCGCCTCGACCGGGCGCGAGGAGATGTGGGACGTCATCACCGGGCAGTCGAGGATCGCGATGAACGCGCATGAATCGTACGAGCCGGTCCTGCAGCCTGCCATGTTCCTGCGCGGGCTGCGCACCGGAGGGCCGCCGGACAACACCGTCGACGGCGTGATCATCAAGGCGGGACAGCCATTTCATAACGGTGAGAATTATCTCATAGCGGCATTCGGGCAGCGATAGCGTGAGCGTGTGACGGCTTTGCAACAAAGCGGATTCCATCCGCGGCGTGAAGGGTGCCGCACCGGTAGCCGCGGGGGTTTCCAAAGGAGCACGAGGGCAATGGCAGAAACAGACGAAAAGCTGCAGGCCGATCGGATCGCCGCATTCGGCAGGTGGATCGAGGAGCGACGGACGAAAGGCGCAGGATTCGGAGTGGGCGTACGCTTCCGAGGAAGAGAAGCTGCGCGAAATCTTCTGGGAGTCGTGCAGCGTCTTCTCTGGCGGCACCGTTCCAGGTCGCACCCTGCTGGCAGCGATCGAGGAAAACGTCGATGTCACCGCGCAGTGCCGCCGGTCCAGCGCGAGATGCTTAAGGACCTTCGGCCACCGCTCGATGCCGGGCGGATCGATGGATCACACCGTGGCAAGAACGACGACGTCGGAGCGGCGCTGCCAGCAGGTCGTCGATGCGGGTTTTTTCGAGGAATCGCTGCGGCGCGCAAGGAAAGCCGTGACCGGCCGTGGTCAGGAATGTCTGAGGACTTCAAGGTCGGTGACATCATTGCGATAGCGCAGGAGTCCGGCGCATTCGCGGATATCCAATGGAATTGGTACGGCTCGACACCGGGCGCACATGTGCTGGAGACGATCGAATGCGAGGTCGATTATTCGCAGCTCGCCCCGTGGCGGCGCGACGGCCTGCAGAGGCTCCGCGCAACTGGACCGCGGCGAGCTCGGAGGCGAAGGCCCCTACGCGGCTGACCCTGGAAACAGCGTGGCGTACGCGCTGCGGATGACCGAGCTGGAGGCGGTCATCCAGGATTACAAGCACTCCGGCGTCACCGTCCAGCGTCCGGTCCGGGTCGCCTGGGCGGACTTAAGCGCGGAGGAAAAGCTCGGCTGCATCGAGCGTACGATTCAATCGTTCATTCAGGAGGGTGACGCGGAACCCTCGCACATTGTCCGGCGGGAAGTCGACCTGTCGCGCCTGCCGCCGTGGCGGCGAAAGTGGATCGAAGAGACGGGGCCGGAAGCTGGGCCAGGTGCGGCAGGCGCGAGGGACGCGTTCGAGCAGGAGGTCGCCGATCTGCCACGGCATTGGAGGCAGGACGGCCGCAGTGACGCCGGGCGAACGTGGGAAGAGTCGAACGACGCCGAGAAGATCGGCTATCTGGTCGAGCGCACGGCGAAGCGTCGCGTCCCCTTCGAGCAGCTCGCGGACGCGGCGGCAGCGCCACCCTCGGCCTGGCGCCGCGTGGCTTGAAGGCCGATGCGGTGGGCGACCTGCTGGATCAATACCGTGACGCGCTCGACCGGCGTGAGCAATCGCGCGGCGGCGAGGCACCGCCCAATCCGGAGGGTGAGTCTGCCTCACTCGCAGCGGCGGAGGGCCGCCTGCCCGCAAGCCGGATCGCGTCAAACGGAGAAGCGGAAGCATCCTTCATCCAGGAGGCTGACGCGGAACCCTCCCACATTGTCCGGCGGGAAGTCGACCTGGCCAGCGTGCCCGAGGACCGGCGGCGGGAGATCGCAGCATACGGGGACGCCGAGGCCGGCATGACGCGCGATGGCCCGAAGGAGGAATCCGGGCACAGGCCGCCCAACGGCCAGCCGATGCGGGAATCCGACGATCAGCGGCAGGCGCCAGATGGAGATCTGGGGGTCCGGCGACATGGTTCCCGGAGGGGTGGGAGGCGCCGCATCTGACGTCGCCGCCCCCGTCCAGCGCGCCGGCGGCCGTGGACCGGGCACGAGCGCAGGTCAAGGCGCTCAAGTCCGCCGAGTTCTCCAGCATGACGCCGCCGAGAGCGCAGGGAATGGGATGAACTCCCGGAACCGGCAAAGTTTTATACCTTGCGGCACTGGGTGGACTGGGACGGCGTCAGCCGGGCCGATCGCGCACGGCTCATCGGCGGCCAGTTGGATGCATACGAGATGGCCGTTCTCACGATCCGGGTGCATCAGTACCACGCGGCGATAGACCTGCCGGAACTGATCGAGCGTGCCCCGGAATTGCAGGCCGCGGAACAAACGCGGTGGCGGCGGGAACAGGCCGGTTACGCCATGGAATTGGCGGCCGTGGAACGAGCGCAGCAGCGAAGGGAGGGAACTGCGGCCGAGGAGGGCGAGTACCAGGTCTGGCATATCAGTGATTACGGGCGAGCCCTGCTCGATTGGCACCGCGACGCCGGTGATGCAGCCTTTCCGGGCGCATATACGCGGGTGGCGACTGTGGAGGCGGATAGCCTCGATCAGGTGTTCGCCCTGACCAATCACGGGGAGAATTCCTGGCAGGAGAACCCCGGCGTGGTGGGAATAGGCACCCGCTCCACTTCCGTCGGAGATGTGATCGTCGATCCGTTGGGGCGGCCGTACCGGGTCGAAAATACCGGGTTCAGTGAAGTGCCCTCGCCCGACGAAACCCCGCTGGAGCGCATCGAACGCCGCCTCCGCGAGATGAAGCGGGGGCCAGAGATCTACCTGGAATCGACGCGCGATTACGTCCAGCCGATCCCGGGGGATGTCGAATCCATCTATGAAACCTGCGACGTGCTTGGTCCATGGCACACGCTCGATGACGCTGACAAGCTCCGGGTGCTGGGGGCCGAATTCGACTGGCGCGACGTCGGGCCGGAGGACAAGCGTCGGGTGATGGAGCGTGAGGTCGATTTCGCTCGGGTGCCGGAGGATGCCCGGAAGCATTTCCCGGACGAAGCGGCGCACCAAGGGAGCGACAATGGCGGGGCAACCTTGGGACCGCCCGGTCGCGGCGAATTCCAGGTGTGGCACGACCGCGGCTGGCCGCAAAGCCGGCTCGACCAGATGCTGGGCAGCACGCCGCCGTCATCCTTCCCGCAGGACTACTTCCATGCCGCCGACGTCGAGGCCGGAAGCCTGCGGGAAGCAGTCGGGCTTACCACGGGCAAAGGAAGTGTCCTCACTGGCGACGAAGTGCCGTGGGAAGGCAACCCTGGCGTTCAATCCCATACGCCAAAGCCTTTCGTGCCGCGCAACACCGATGCCGGCGACGTGATCGTCGATCCGGAGGGCAAGGCGCACCGCTACGACGGCCAGGGCTTCAGTGAAATCGCGTTCGGCCGTGACGACAGGCGGATCGCAGACGATGCCGCGCCGTGCGCGGTTTCAGAGCAAAGACGGGTCTCGTGACGAGGGACGGTGATGGCAGAGCAAGGCGAAAACGGCGGGCTGCTCTCCAACCCCAAAGAAGGCTTCAACGTCTTCTATTTCGTGGTGACGGCGTATGCCTGGGCATTTTTTCCGATCATACGCTGCCGGTTCGGGCGGCGTGCCGGCGGCCTGCCGGCCCTGGTGGCGATGGTCGGAATCCTTTGGTATGCGGCGCAGAAACACTCCAACGAGATGCTGATCTATTTCTGGGTCTGGGTCGTGATGCTGGTCTATCGCAAACTCACATCAACAAAGGGGGTGATCAGCGAGTATCAGGGCTGGCCGTACCTTACGGCATGGCTGGCCAGGAATGAGATGGTAGCCCGTCTCCTCGAGGCGGCGCTGATGTTTGTCGCCGGCAATTACCTGTACGCGGTGTCGGAAGCCCTGGGTCACTTCGTGGCCTGCGGCAGCCTGGCGCTGGCGTCCAAGCTGTGGGCGGAGTGGGTGTATGAGAGTCGAACGGATGACGCCATGGAGGATGCCAAGATCCTCATGGAAATGCGCATGGAGCGGTTGAAGCGGAGGTGAATCGTGGCAGAAGGCAATCGGTTTTCGGGAGTGAGCCTGGAGCAGGCGGTCATCCGTCACGCCCAGGAGGATATGAAAAATCTGGGGCCTCCGGCAGCCGCCCAGCCCGTGGCGGCGGCGGAGCCGGAAGGCAGGAAGTTCGGCGAGGGAGCGCTCCTTGCCATGGGGAGGATGGGGATTAAGGAACTGGCGCAGGCCCTCCCCGCCTTCCCTGATTCGATCAGGCCGGTGGAAGAGCCGGGCGCAGTTGGGCAACCTCACGCCTCAGATCGTCTCCGACCAGATGGGTTACGAGTCAGCATCCGATGGTGCCCACCGTGGGCAGTATCAACAACGGGACGAGGAACGCACACGTTAGGAGATGTTATGCCGTTGCTTAATCTGTTGGGTTTCGGATTGCCGGTCATTTTGCTGATGGCCGGGGGATTGCTCGCCAGCCATGTGCTCAAGGCGCAGATGGCCAAGCTCGTGGCCAAGCCGTTTGTGGCGGCCGGCATCGTCGCCGCGCTGGGCCTGGCCGCCTTCTTGTTCTGGCCGCACAAATCGTGGCTCAGTGCCGGAAGAGCGGCGGTGCCGGCGAAGACGGCCCATAAGCCGCCGCTGAAGAAGAAGGCAGAGCGGCCGGCGAAGGAACCGAAAACGAAGCAGCATCCCGTCGCGAAGACAAGCACGAAGCAGCCGGTGGTAAGGACGCCGGTGGCGGCGATGCCCGGCATGGCCGGCCCGGCCCTCGGGATGGGGCTTTTGGGAGGCATGGGCGCCATGCCTCTGCCGGGGGCAGCCGGTCCACCCGCCGCTCCTTCAGCGGGTGGGGCTGGCGGGGCAGGCGGAGCCGGTGCGGCCGGAGGCCACAATGCTTCTTCGGCGCAGGCAGCGAAACAACAGCAGCCGGCCAAGGGAAGCGCGTCCTCGCAGGCTGGCGCAAAAGGAGGCAAAGGCACCGCGGCGCCATCGGCGGGTCTTACCGCGAACGGCGCGGGCCAGCCGAAACCCGGAGGAAAGAGTAATGCCGGCCCAAGCGGGGCCGTGGCTTCGCAGCAGAAGGCAGGCACGGCCCGACCGGCAAGGGCGGAGCGAAGAACCGCGCCAACCCACCGCATTATGACCCCAAAGCGATAGCGGCGGCGCACAGCAAAGCGCAGGAGCGGCAGCGGCAACGGAATGCGCAGCAACAAGCGCAGCGGAAGCCTAAGCAACAGTCGGCCTTGGCGCAGAAGCAACAGCAGCGCCAGCAAAGGCTGGAAGCACAAGGGCAACAGCGCCAGCGAAAACTGACTCAAGCTCAGCGAAGTCTGGTTCAGCAACAGAAGAAGCGGCAACAGCAGTTGAAGGGCCAGCGCAATCCGATGTCAGGCAAATGGTGGCCCAGCATGGGAATGCCGCATATGGGTGGCCATGGCGGCGGGCATAGGTAGTCCATTTCAGGGGGAAAGGATGCCCCACCTTTTCAGGAGCAATCGCATGACATGGCTCAACACCGGCGCGCTGTCACTGTTGATGCTGCTCGCCTTGATGTACGGCTTCACCGGCGCCGTGCCGCAATTCGGCTCACGGGCCGTCAAGGGCGCAGGCGCATCGTTGTCCTCGGTGCCGCGGCCGTCTTCGTGCCGCTGCAATTCGTGGTCGCTGCCTTACTGGTCGCAAACGGCACGCGCATGGTCTGGATGTCGGCTTGCCGGACCGAAACCACCACCGTCTCGCCCGTCCGCCAAAGCCAGGCGGAGAAATGGGAAGCGGAGGAATTCCCGGCAGGCGAGCTCGAGGCGCCGCTTACCATCCCGGCGAGGGCGGACCTCCGGGCCGAGAAAGCGGGATGTCGCCTATGTTGATCGACCGGGCGACCGATGGTCTTACTCACAGCGTAGCCATGGGCATGGCGCGCAACATCGTCCGGATTTTCTCGGGCATTCTGATGGACCACGAGAAGCCTGCTGCTCTTACCGAAGCGTACCAGGTCTCGCGGAAATGGCTTGAGACATACGACAAGCGAAAGGAGGCGAAGTGACGGCGCAGGGCAAGGAGATATGCCATTGCTCACCGCGCGCCCGGTGCCGGGCGGCGGCGGGGAGTTACGCGAAACGCTTTTGCACGGATGGCGGAGGGGCATGATGCCCGCAGTTGTTTCACCAGAGATCAGTGTTCTTCTTGATGAACGGAGGGATTACCCATGACTGCGAAACACGTCGCCATTGTGACTGCGCTGGCGCATGGTCGCCGCGAATGCCGCGCCAACGCCGGTAATTGCCCAGGAGAGCAAGGAAGAGGCCAAGGCGCGCTTCGGAGACGCCGCTCTTCAACGGGGAGGATTTATCGGGATGGACGGAGGCGCTGGACAACACCAGCAGTTGGCAGGCGGTGGATGGGGTTATCGAAGGGCGCGGAGGCGGGGCCGGGCAGCCGGGCGTGCTGGTGACGGAGCGGGAGGATTTCACCAATTACCGGCTGCGGGTGGAATTCCAGTGCCTCACCCCCGGCGGAGGAGCGGGCATCGAGCTCGCGCCGGTCATCCGAGGCCGAAAACGTGGTGAGCTGCTACTGGGTTTCAGGGGCGGTCCATCCGAACCCCGCCGCTAAGGCAAAGCCGCCGGGCGGCATCGTCCGGTGCAGGAATTACCGGTACGGGAGCCCTCGTCCACCAGGCCGCGAATGCAAAGTGGTCAAGGCTGCCGCAAAGGCGCTGGCACACGCTGGAATGCCAGGTCGAGGGCAACACCATCACCACCTGGCTCAACGGCGTTAAGGTCGATGAATTGACGGACAACAATAAGCCATTCGAGTCGGGAGCGATTGCCCTGTTTTGTCGGGGCGACTCGGTGGTGCATATTCGCAAAGTTTCTATCGAGGAGCTTTCGGGAAAACCGGAGGAATCCGCAGCAAAAGAAGGCGAGTAAGCAATACCAGTGGATAGCACGATGCGCTGCGGAGCTGGCGGCCAGGCGTGAAGTCTTGGCCGCCATGCTGGCCGCGGGAAAGCTGCGGCATGCGCGTGCCGGGCGGAATCGTGGGCTCCGGCAACCTGATCGAAAGGTGAATAATGATGGAAGGCGATTCGCTGACCTATGACTGTGCGCTGCGGCCGGGCTGTTGATCTGCGAGGAATTCGTGCCGGGATCGGCGAAGCCGGACGACGCGGCGCTCGCGCAGATTGTGCTCATCATCATGGAGGCGATGGGCGAACTGGAACGCAGGCAGGGAAGCATGATACCGCCACCGCCGCACCTGCAATTGAATGACGGCGGCAAGCCCAGGGCGCGTCGTGCGGAGGGATTCCGATTCTTTTGCCCAAAATGCCTTCGGCCCTGCAAGGGAAAAGCCGACCACAGGGACCGGCGCTGCCGGTGCCGCACCTGCGGCTCCGCGCTGCTGCCGCCGGATGTGACCGGAAAAAATTGACGATGCCCGCCGGAGACGTGAAAGCCTTCCGTGGGCTTCCACGGTATCGGCTGGAGGATTACGAGAGCGGGAGGGAAACCGGATGAATGTGAAGGCGCTGGCGGCGAGGCCTAACGTCTCTGCCGCCACGATTAACCTCCTGGTGACCGCTGGAGAACGCCGGCACGTGCGTGCCGGCCTGGAATCGGGAAATGAGCACTACAGACGAACGTCTGGACCGTATCGAGCGAATGCTCGGGGTCCTGGTCGAGCGGCAAACGATCAAGGATTATTACGAGATCGAGGAGTTTGCCGGGATGGTTGGCAAGGCGGAATTCACCGTGCGCGAATGGGCTCGCCTCGGCCGCATCCACGCCGAAAAACGGCAGTCGGGGCGCGGCCCCCACGCCGCGTGGGTGGTTTCGCATTCGGAGTTGCTGCGTTACAGGCGCGATGGACTTCTGCCGCACAAACGGCCAGCCTAGCGAAAAACCGCTTACACCTGCACGTGACTCAGAGCCGGTATGGTATGCGGATGTCGGGTTCGCTTTCAGGATAGTCCCTGGTGTTCCTGGTGATCAGTACTGTGTTCTTGCGCCGAGCCGTTGCCCAAATGATGGCATCCGGCAGCTTTACCCGATGCTGGCGGCGGATTTTGAGACTCCACAGCGCGACTTCGTGATCGACGGGAACGCGATCAAAATTCTGCAAATACCCTCGGACGGTGTCTTCCTCCGATCCCTCCTGAGTGCCGGCCATGACCTCGATCCAGGTGATCTCGCTGATAAAGGCTTCTGAGAACTGTTCGATCTCCTCCCTGGCCTGCGATATGCCATTGAGGTAATCAATCAAGATGTTCGTATCGAGGACCGGCTTCACTCGCTCCATTCCCGGCGAAGCGATCGCTGAAGCTCAACTCCGTCCACTCTCCGGTGTTTCCATATACCGAAGACGCCCTCCGCCCCCGGAAGTTCCTGCTTGATAAACAAGTCGATAGCGCGACGGATCGCTTCCGCGCGAGAGATGTCGTTCCGGCGGCAGATCTCCGCCAGCAGTCCGGCCCGATCGTCTGGTATGTCGATTATCTTACGCATATAATATATCAATATATTATATCGTTATGAGACAGGCGTCAAGGCCGATCGTGCTTACCGCACGCGCTTTGGGATGTTAGTCGCCCGCTATTGTGACCCGAGGTGGGCCGGTCATTTGCCGCACAGGCGGCTGGCCTAGCCAAATACCGCGTCGACGGATCGTCGCTTAACTTCCGGCGTCAGGTGGCGGTATCTGCGCCGCATCTCCTCTGAGCAGTGCCCGACGATATCGTCGATGAAGCGCTGGTCAACCCCGGCGGCGGCCATGCAGGAAATCATGCTGTGGCGCAGGACGTGAAGGCCCCGCACCACCTTCCAGTCCGTATCGCGCTAAGCGTCCGCTTGAAGTGATCGTGGATTTCCTTGGTTGTAAGCGGACCGGCGGCGAGCCTCTCCGTCCGATGCGTCACGGTCGCCATGCGCGCTTTGAGCGACGTGGCCCGGTCCGGCCCGCTCTGATGCCCTGTGGTCCGGCTTCGTTTCTTGCTGCGCATGACCTCGCCGGCGTGGCAGAAGAGAGCCTGTCCGCCTGGATGAATCTCAAGCCATTCCCGCAGGGCTTCCTTCACCAGCGCCGTCAACGGCGCGGAGCGAGTCGACCGCTTGCCCTTGACCCGTTTCATTTCATGGATGGTCACGAGCCCTTCGGCGAAGTCCACGTCGGCTACCTGCATGCGGGCCAGCTCGCTGCGCCTGGCCCCGGTGTGCGCCGCCACGCAGACAAGCGGATAGATCCAGGGATGGGCGGCGTGCTCGCGGACAGCGGCAAGCAGCGCGGCAATCTCGTGCGACCTGAAGGTAGAGCGCATGCCAGAGCTCCCTGATCTGCTCCGGCTTCAGTCCGCCGGCGGCAATCCTGCGCTCGATCTGGTCCCGCGTCTGGAAGGGCGGCTTCTCGTCGATCTTGGCGTAACGCAGGCCCTTAGTCGGGTAGCGGCCGTCAACGAGCTCCATCTGGACGCCCCAGTTCCAGGCGGCGCCCAGCGTGAGGATCTCCTTGCGGATGGTCACCGCGGAAATGCGCTTCCCGGCGGCGGTTTTTTCTCTGGACCGCCGGTCGGCATAATCCTGCAGGGACGCGAGCTTCAGGTCCCGGATCGGGAAGTCCCCGCCGAGGATGCGGGACCAGGTGTTTGAAGTGAAGCCGCGGCCGTATCGATTGTCTTTTCTTCCAGCGAGTTCCGGTGGGTGTCCAAATAGCGGTCGCGGAACGCTGCCAGTGTCAGGCTTGGAGTGGCGGGGCATCGCCCTGCGCTCGCGCGTCGCCATTCGCCGGCGGCTTGCCGTCGAAACGGAGAAACTCGACGATGCTGATGCCGGGCGGCAGTTCAAGCCAGCCCTGCTTCATTCGCATCAGCAGGTACTTGATCTGGGCAGCCTTGGCTTCCGCCTCGGCTTCGGAGACGGCGCCCAGCGTGAGCCATTGACGCTTGCTCTGCCAGTAAAAGATGCAGGAATATGTATCGCCGCGTTTCTGGATGGATGCCATGTCGCCCTTTCCGGGCAACGCGAACCCAGTGTCACCGCAACCGCATCAGCAGATTATCAGCAAGCGTAGCTTGAAATGACCGTAACTTCAAGAGCGGAAAGACTTCCGACTCCTGCATGGCTAGCACCTGAACCTAGCGCGTCTGCCAATTCCGCCACTTCGGCATGCCATCATTAGAAGAAGCGGCGGCGCACTTCGTCAAGTGGTCGACGACCAGGGAGCGCCCCGCCCCGAGGCTCGGTTCCCATTTACTTAAAACAGGCGCCCATGCGACAATTTCGGTCTTGATCATGAACACTCAGCGTGTCGGGCGCGGGTCCTTCGACCTTGCTCGATAGAACTCGCAGCAGGCCGCCTTTGTGAAAGGACCGACATGGCAGCGTCGTATCCTCGGGCCCTCTTGCTACTGTTCACCCTGATGGGGTCAATGTGCAGCATGTCCACGGCCAGCGAGCTCAAGACCGACACCAACGACGAGGCTGCGGCCCGCGCCTTCATCGCCGAGCACGAGCGGACGGTGCGTCCCCTCGAGCGCGCGGCGGCACTCGCCTGGTGGAACGCCAATGTCTCGGGGCGCGACCAGGACTTCAAGGCCAAGGAAGACGCCCAGAACCGGCTCGACGCCGCGCTCGCCGACCCCGCGAAGTTCGACCGGCTCAAGGCCATCAAGGCCGCCAAGCTCGCCGACCCGAGCTGGCCCGGCAGATCGACGTGCTCTACCTGCTCTACCTCGAGAAGCAGGTCGATCCCGAGCCTGCTCAAGGCAGATCACGGCCAAGGCCAACGCTGATCGAGAAGACGTTCAACGGCTATCGCGCCAGCGTGAGCGGCCGCACGCTGACCGACAGCGAGGTGCGCCGGGTCCTCAAGGAATCACGCGAGCTCCGCCGAGCGCAAGGCCGTCTGGGAAGGGAGCAAAGGGGTCGGTCCGCTGGTCGAGGCCGACCTGAAGGCCGTCGTCAAGCTGCGCAACCAGGCCGCGACCAAGCTGGGCTTCGCCGACTATCACAAGCTGCAGCTTCATCTGAACGAGCAATCGCAAGAACCAGGTCTTGAAGCTCTTCGACGAGCTCGACGCGCTGACGCGCGAGCCGTTTGCGCAAGCTCAAGGCCGAGATCGACGCCAAGCTCGCCGAGCAGAGCGGCGTCTCGGTCGGCGACCTGCGGCCGTGGCACTACCACGACCCGTTCTTCCAGGAAGCCCCGGCCATCTTCGCCGCCGATTTCGACTCGGTCTATGCCAAGGCCGACATCCTCAAGCTGTGCCGCGATTTCTACGCGGGCATCGGCCTGCCGATCGACGACGTGATCGCCCGCAGCGACCTCTACGAAAAGCCCGGCAAGAGCCCCCACGCCTTTTGCACCGACATCGACCGCGAGGGCGACGTGCGCGTGCTGGCCAACATCGTGCCCAACGAGTACTGGATGGGCACGATGCTCCACGAGCTGGGCCACTCGGTCTACAGCAGCAAGAACATCCCCGCGACGCGTTCCCTACGTGCTGCGAACCGAGGCGCACATCCTGACGACCGAAGGCATCGCCATGCTGTTCGAGCGGTTCTCCAAGGACGCCGACTGGCTCCAGGCGATGGGCGTGCACGTGCCCGACCCGGCGGCCTTCGACCGCGCCGGGCGCGAATGCTCCGCGCCAAGCTGCTGGTCTTCTCGCGCTGGTGCCAGGTCATGTTCCGGTTCGAGAAGGCACTGTACGACAATCCCGGACCAGGACCTGAACACGCTCTGGTGGGACCTGGTCGAGCGCTATCAGTTGGTGCACCGGCCCGACGGCCGCAATGCGCCCGACTACGCCAGCAAGATCCACATCGTGAGCGCGCCGGCCTATTATCACAACTACCTGATGGGCGAGCTGTTCGCCGTCCCAGGTGCTTGCACGCGATCGCCCGCGACGTCTTGAACGGAGTCGACCCCGCCAAGGCGAGCTTCGTCGGCAACAAGCGGGTCGGCGAGTTCCTGAAGACGCGGATTTCGCACCCGGCCGCTCGCTCGACTGGAACGCGCTGACCAGAGCACGCGACCGGCGAAGTCGTTGAACGCCAAGGCGTTCGCCGCGGAGATCGGCCGGGAGTGAATCGTGCCAGGAGCCAAAGCCAGTCCTATCTAATGCCGGTGCAATCTTATTGAGCTTCGTGTGGAAGCTCGAGCACCTCGAGATGCGACGGCATCTCGGCGTTGCGGTAGACGCGCTGGGTCGCCTTCTGAAAGTCGGCCTCGGTCGCGCTGTAGATGTCGACGAACTTCTGCGGGTTGCGGTCGATCAGCGGAAACCAGGTGCTCTGGATCTGGACCATGATCTTGTGGCCGGCCCGGAACGTGTGGGCCACGTCCTGAAGCGTGAAATTGACGGGCGTCGGCTGGTTGGGCACGAACGGCTCCGGCTTCTCGAGGCTGTTGCGAAACTTGCCGCGCATCACGTCGCCGCGGACGAGCTGCTGGTAGCCGCCGAACTTGACGCCGGCCGATCGTCGGTATCAGGGCCGGCGATAATCGTCGGGATAGACGTCGATCAGCTTGACGACCCAGTCGGAGTCGGTTCCGGAGGTCGAGACGAACAGCTCGGGCCTCGATCGGTCCGGCGATCGTCACGTCGCTTGGCAGCGGCTCGCTCTGGTAGACCAGCACGTCGGGCCGGCGCGACGCGAACCGCTGGTCCTGGATCATGTAATCGCCCGTCATGCCGGATCTCGATCTGGTCGATGTATTCGACCGGGTGGGCCGGGTCGCTCGTGTACTCGTCGAACGGGCGTGCTCGTTCGTGTCGGCCGGGCGGCTCGAATGCCAGGCCGCCGCTCGGTTCGCAGATAGAGCGATCGTCGCCGCGCGGCTCGCGGGGGCCAGACGTCGAACGTCCTCCACTGGTTGGTCCCCGTCTCGAAGACCCAGGCCTCCGGGAAAGCTCGGCGAGCCCTTTCCTTTCAGGTAGTACTGGAAGAAGGGAAACTCGATCTTCTCGCGATAGTACTCGGCGGTCTTGGAGGAGAACGAGATCGGGCCGAGCTTGGCTCCGTCGGACCGGCTCCAGCCGCCGTGGCGCCAGGGGCCCATCACCAGGACGTTGGTCGCGCCGGGGCTGTTGGCCTCGACGTTCTTGTAGGTCTCGAGCGCACCGAAGAGGTTTTCGGCGTCGAACCAGCCGCCGACCGTCATGACGGCCGGCTTGATGTTCTTCAGGTGCGGGCGCAGGTTCCGCGCCTGCCAGAACTCGTCGAACGTCCCGTGCTGCATGATCTCGTTCCAGAACGGCACGTCGTTCTTGAAATAGCGGGCGTTGACGTTGGAGAGCGGCCCCAGCCGGAGGAAGAACGCGTAGCCGTCGGGTGTGCCGTGATCGAATCGCTCCGGCCGTCTTCTTGGTCGGCTCGGGCCGCGGATGGCCGAACGACGCGAGGAAGTTGAAGGCGTGCGGCAACTGGAAGGCACCATTGTGGTGCCAGTCGTCGCCGGTGAACCAGTCGGTGACCGGGGCCTGCGGCGATGCCGCCTTGAAGGCCGGATGGGCGTCGATCATGCCGGCGGCCGTGTAGAAGCCCGGGTACGAGATGCCCCACATCCCGACCCGGCCGTTGTGGTCCGGCACGTTCTTGATCAGCCAGTCGATCGTGTCGAACGTGTCGGTGCTCTCGTCGATGTCGCGCGGGCCCGTCTTCTGTGGTCCGGTGCGGCCGCATGTTGACGAACTCGCCCTCCGACATCCACCGTCCGCGGACGTCCTGGTAGACCACGATGTAGCCGTCGGTGCCGAAGAGCGGCGACGGGCCCGAGGTCCGACTTGTACGCGTCGACGCCGTAGGGCTGCACGCTGTACGGCGTCCGGTCGAGCATGATCGGATAGCGCTCGTTTGTGTCCTTGGGAACATAGACCGACGTGAAGAGCTGGACGCCGTCGCGCATCGGGATCCGGTATTCGTATTTGGTGTAGTGAGCCTTGACGTAGTCGACGCCCTGGGCGGGCAGCCGCGCCCCGGCGCAGAAGCCCGAAGCAACAACGATCACCGCGATGGTCGACCGACCAGCGGCGACAGGCCGGCTTCGATGCATGATCGCGACTCCGCGTCTCGTTGTCGCTCGCGACGGAGAACAGATCGCGTCCCGGTCGCGATCGATTTCGATTCGGAGCTCGACGCGATGGAATCGGACTCAGGATAAACCGAGCCGATCGGCCCGAGTCAGCGCCCCAGCCCGAGGCGCTGGCGATGATAGGCCAGCCGCTCGGCCGGAGTCATCCGGGCAAAGTCGGGCCGGCCGTTGGACTGACGGGAGACGTGCCGAACGGGCTGGCTTGGTGATCGCGGGAGCGCCGTGCGATACGATTCGGTGACCACGTGGCTTCTTGCAGCCGCATGCCGGCCGGTGCCGTTCTGAGCCGGCGCCGCGCGAGTGGCAGCGCACAGTGCCGTTGGCCGGGCGCTACGCCGTGGCACCGCGCGGGCGCCGTGCGTCGGTCGCTCGCGCCGCGCCGTCTTGGAACCACGACCGACGTGCCGCGACGTGCCGGCGTAGCTCATCGACTGGTCGGTCAGCTTGAGGTCGTCGTCCAGAGCTGCGATGTGGGCGGAGCCCCAGCTTGGCCAGGACGGCGTGATAGGCCTTGACGGCCTCGACCGGGCCGACCTGGCCCTCGACGATCAGGCGCAGGAAATGGACGAAGGCCAGCTGGTTCTCGGCGTTGTTGATCTTGCGGCCGAAGAGGGCGACCCGGGCCCCGTACTTCTGGGCGTCGTGGAGGAGCTGGAAGGCGTCGCGGGTCGTGCCGGCCGAGCCGCCCAGGATGCCGACGACCAGGTGCGGGTCGAACCGGACCAGCTCTTCCATGGCCTTGGGGCCGTGGTAGACCATCTTGAGAAAGAGCGGCCGGCCGGCCGGGCCGACGCCCGGCCAGCATCCGCGTGATCATGTCGTTGATGTAGCCGCGGCAGCAGCTCGGGCGCGACGCGCGCCGGGCATGTTGGGGTCGAAGACCTCGAGGAAGTAGCGAAAGCCCTTGCGCTCGGCCTCTTCGCGGAACTCGTGGAACCGCTCGAGCGTCGCCAGGTCGCGCTCGAGGTTGTTGTTGAACGTGACGCTGTACAGGCCCAGGTTGGCGCCCGAGCGCGCGCTCCTGGCGGCGCAGTCGAGATGGCCGCACTGGATGTGGTCGATGCTGGCGGTGCGAAACGGCCGCGACGGCTGCTGGCGTAGCTGCCGCCGCGGGCCAGGTGGATGTCGGTCGTGTCGTTGGCGCGGACCGCCGGCGTGACCGGCGAACTGGTCGAAGAGCCGCTCGTGGATCGTCAGCGCATGGCTCGAGCTGGCCGACATCAGCATGATGTCGACCAGGCCCGACCGGGTGATCAGCCGCATCTGGTCGCGATATTCCTCGAGCGTCTTGAACCGGACTTCGCCGGCGTGCATCTCGGGCGAGCGGCCGGGCGCGCCCAGGCCGAGCGCCATGTCGGCGTCCTTGGCGTCGGCGATGATGAACTCGCGGCAGCCCGGGTCGGCGTGGATCGCGGCGAGCTTGCGGTCGAGGGATTTCTCCATGGCGTCAGCGTCTCCCTTTCCCTGTCCGGAGATGGTGACTCGCGACTCGCCTGGCCGCGCCGTTGCCGCCGCCGGCGCCCATCGTGACCCGCACGGGGCGCTTGGCGGCGCTCGGCGCGGCTTCGCGGCCGGCGCGCGGCAGCCGTCGCCGCGGCTGCGAGCGGTCTGCCGGCCGCCTTGGGATTGCTCTTGTAGACCGCGTCGATCGTCTCGCGCAGGACCTGGGCCGAGTGCTGCAGCGCCGAGGTCTCCTTGGGCCAGAGCTCGATCTCGAGCTGGCTTTCCACCCCCTTGCGCCCGACGACGGTCGGGATCGACAGGCAGACGTCGCGGATCCCGTATGGCCCGTTGACCAGCGACGAGACCGGCAGGATCCGCTTCTGATCGAGCGCGACCGCAGTGGATGACCTCGCGGATCGAGAGCCCGACGGCGAAGCCCGCGCCCCCCTTGAGCTTGATCACCTCGGCGCCGCTGCCGCGCGTGCGGGTGAGGAGCGCGTCGGCCACGGTCGCATTCCAGCCCGGGATACTTCTCGAGCGGCAGCCCGGCGGCCTGCGCCGCCGACCAGATCGGCACCATGCTGTCGCCGTGCTCGCCCAGGATCAGGGCCGTGACCTGCGTGGGCGGCAGCTGGAGCGCCTCGGCGATCAGGCTGCGAAACCGGGCCGTGTCGAGCTGCGTTCCCAGGCCGATGACCTGGCTCGGCGGGCAAGCTCGAGCCGGCGGACCGCCAGATACGTCAAGACATCGACCGGGTTGGAGACGACCAGCACGATCGCGTCGCGCTTGCAGGCCGGCCGCGGCCATCTGGCCGAGGATGCTCAGGAACAGCTCGACGTTGCGATTGATCAGGTCGAGCCGGCTCTCGTCGGGCTTGCGGCGCAGGCCGGCGGTGATGATGACGACGTCGCTCTCGGGAATCGCCTCGTAGCCGGTCGCGCGGATCCGCTGATCGGCGACCAGCGAGGCGCCGTGGAGCAGGTCGAGGGCCTGGCCCTTGCACCTGGTCGGCGTTCAGGTCGATCAGGTCGATCTGGCTGACGACGCCGCCGCACTGAAGCGCGAAGGCCGCGGACGAGCCGACCAGGCCGCCGCCGCCGATGATGCTGACTTTCATGAGTCGATCTCCCAAACGTTCGATCTCGAAGGGCAGCCTCGACGGGCGTTCACTTGATGGCGCCGTTCAGCGCCTGCATGACCTGGTCGGTGATCGCCTGGACCAGGGCTTCGTGGTCGATGCGCCTGACGCCGGTCGCCGGCGTGGCCGTTGCTCGACGGCTTGGCGGCGTACGGAATGCGCGACGGCGCCGCGGCCGCGGCGCCTGGCCGCGTCGATCTCGGCGGCCAGCGGCGTCAAGCACCGACTCGATCGGCGACTCGTGCCGGCGCGCTGCCGGCGATCTTGGGATGGATGAAGACCTGCGGCTCGGGGCTGGGCTCGCCGTAGCCTTCGCGGAACAGGCTGTTGCCGCAGAGGTCGCAGTTCTCCAGGCCGCGCTCGAGCCGCGGGTCGGGGATGCCCAGGTTCGGCTTGAGCTTGATCAGCTCGGCCGCCTTCTCGTCGGTGTAGTAGTTCACCCGGCCAAGCTGCTTGGCCAGGATCAGGATGCGGCAGTAGGCGTCGATGATCTCGGTCTTGAAGTAGGCGTCTTCGAGGTCGGAGCCGTAGGTGACCGTCCCGTGGTTGGCCAGCAGGATCGTCTCGGTGTCCTTGACGTAGGGGAGCACGGTGTCGGCGAACGACTGGCCGCCCGGCGTCTCGTAAGGGGAGATCGCCACCTCGCCCAGGAAGACCTCGATCTCGGGCAGGACGCACTTGGGGATCGGCTCGCGGGCGACGGCGAACGCCGTGGCGTGCGGGGGATGGCAGTGCACGACCGAGCGCACGTCGGCCCGGGCCTTCATGATCGTCAGGTGCAGCAGGATCTCGCTCGAGCGCTTGCGCTTGCCCGAGATCTGCTTGCCGTCGAGGTCGACGATGCACAGGTCGTCGGGCTTCATGAAGCCCTTCGACACCCGCGTCGGCGTGCAGAGCACGCGGTCGTCGCTCAAGCGGAAGCTGATGTTGCCGTCGTTGGCCGCCGCGAAGCCCTTGTTGTAGACCCGCCGGCCGATCTCGCACATCTGCTCGCGAAACTTCCACTCGTTCATCACCGTTCCATTGCCGCTCATGAGTTCCTCACCTTCGTCAGGCTTCGCCGACGTATCGGCATTAGCTTGACTGCGTTCGAATTCAAACTGTCAGGCTAAAGCTTGACCTACGACACCGAAATTGATCGATCAAGCACGCGCAGTACGCGTCGACCGGGGTCTTGGTCTTGCCGAACGGATTGGCGGCCTCGCGGCCCTCGCTGAGGCCGATCAAGCTGCCCGGCCCGGCCCCAAGGTCGTCGTAGACGACGACCTCTTCGCCGCGGGCCGGCGAGCCCTCGGTCAAGGCCGCGAGCGGCATCGGCAGCGCGATCAGGAATCGCCCGCCGCGGAGCTGGGGATGGAACCGCGACAGGGTCACTCGTCCGATCACTTCGGCGATCCTCATCGCCCGGCCCTCCGCATTCCGGACCGCGTCGTCGGGCAGCCCGATCACGCTCCAGCGCCCCGGCGTGGTCGGCCCGAGCAGCTCCTGGAGCGCCCGGCCGTCGTTGGTCACGAGCACGCGGTCGCCACGGCCCGCTCCCAGCCGGTCGAACGCCAGGATCGGCTCGCCGTCGGGCTTGCCGTCGGTCGCCTCGAGCTGCACCACCAGCATGCCGCTCGCCCTGGAACGTCGGATGCTTGACCGTCGCCGTCGCCGTGCCGACCACCCGCCCGAGCTGCATCTGCTCCTCGAGGCGCATCTTGCCTACTAGCCGATCAATCTCGCCGTCGCTCAAACAAACCGCATGCCGCCGACGATGCTCGACCGGCGCTGGCGGCAGAACGTCAGCGGCGTGGTGACGCCCTCGCCGGTCGGGCCGGCGATCGAGAACGACAGGACCCCTTCGCCGCCCAGGCCCAGCCCGGCCGTGCACGGGCCGTTCACCACGAAGATCGTGCAGTCCATGATCTTGCCCATCTGCGACATCACCGACGTGTCGCGCGAGTGCAGGATCGCCGTGTGGCCGAAGCCGTGCTCGCTCTCCTTGGCCAGGGCGATCGCGCGATCGACGTTGGAGACGCGCACAAACGGCACGAACGGCATCATCTGCTCGAGGTGGACGAACGGGTGCTCGGCGCCGGTCTCGGCGAAGAGGAGCTGGGTGCCCTCGGGCACCTTGACTCCGGCGTGCTCGGCCCAGGACGGCCGGGTCCTGGCCGATCAGGTCTTTGTTGACGTGCGAGCGCGCCGTCGTTCCCTTTCTGCACGGCGGCCTGGGTGAGCGCATCGACCTGCGCGGCGGTGAGCCGGAAGCCGCCGTGGCGCGTCATCGCCTCCATCAGCGAGTCGAAGATCTGGGCGACGGCGAAGACCTGCTTCTCGCCGATGCAGAGCAGGTTGTTGTCGAACGCGCCGCCGGCGACGATCGATCGGGCCGCGTTGTCGAGGCAGGCGGTGGCGTCGACGACCACCGGCGGATTGCCCGGCCCGGCGACGATCGCGCGCTTCTTGCTGGCCAGGGCGGCCCGGGCGACGGCCGGGCCCGCCGGTGACCACCAGGAGCCGCACCGCCTTGTGATCGAAGAGGGCCGCGGCCGACTCGAGCGTGGGCGGGTCGATGATCGTCAGCAGGTTTTCGAGGCCGATCGCCTCGCGGATCGCCTTGTTGAACCGGCGCACGCCCTCGGCGGCGATCCGCGCTCCGGAGGGATGGGCGTTGAAGACGACCGTGTTGCCGGCGGCCAGCATGTTGATGGCGTTGCCCGCCAGCGTCGGCAGGCTGTGCGTCACCGGCGTGATGGCGCCGATGACTCCGAACGGCACGTAGTCGGTGAGCGTCAGCCCGTCGTCGCCCGAGTCGTTGTCGGTGCGCAGGTACTCGACGCCGGGAACGCGCGGAATCGCATCCTTGAGCTTGGCGATCTTGTGGTCGAGCCGGCCGATCTTGGTCTCTTCGAGCTCGAGCCGGCCCAGCTCCTGGCCTGGCCGACGCAGATCTTGCGAATGCAGTCGACGGCCTTCTTGCGGTCGTCGAGCGGCCGCGAGCGGAACGCCTGGAACGCGGCCTCGGCCGCCGAGACCGCGTCGTCGACCGTCGGAGAAGACGCCGAGGTTCCCCGCCGAACGCCCGGACACCTTGCCGTTGGTCGACGCCGGCCCCGTTGCCCATCTGGGCCAGGACCTCTTGCACCACGTTGCGAATCAGGTCTTCGGTCATTTGCATGGCTGACACCGTTGCACTTGAGTAGGATCGATGGGAACTCTAAACGGCCGATGAAGCCACCTCACGCCTGCGCGCTCGCCTCCGCGGGTCTGAGAAGACCACGTGCCCGCCGACGTCGACCGTGTCGACCAGCCCGATCACCACGGCGTCGATCGGCAGCTTTTCGGTCTCGGGCGTCAGCCGGGCGCTCGAGCCCTGACAGATCAGGACCATCTCGTCGAGGCCCGCCCCCAGCGTGTCGACCACGACGAACGTGCGGCCGGTGGGCACGAGCCGGTCGCGCCTTCGTCGTCGACCCGGTAGGGCTCGACGGTCAGCAGCTTGTGCCCCGTCATCGAGGCGACCTTCTGAGTCGCGACCACGCTGCCGGTGACCCGGGCCAGGAACATGGCGTCACCCTCGCTGGTTTCTCTTCGAGTAACTGCTTTGGCCTGCCGCGCGACCACGATCTCTTCGTTGGTCGGGACGGTCCAGACCTGCACGCGCGACTGCGGCGTCGAGACCACGCGCTCGGCCGGCCCGCCGGCGTTCCGCGCCGGGTCGAGCTCGATGCCGAACCAGTCGAGCTCGCGGCAGACCCCCGAGCGGATCCGCGCCGAGTTCTCGCCGATCCCGCCGGTGAACGCGATCGCGTCGGCACCGTCGAGCTCGAGCAGATAGGCGCCCAGGTAGTGGCGGATCGCGGCGACGAAGACGTCGATGGCCAGACGCGGCGCGGGCGTCGCCGGCCGCCGCGGCCGCCTCGATGTCGCGCAGGTCGCGCCCTGCTCCGCTCAGGCCCTCGAGCCCCGACTGGTTGGCCAGGATATTGCCAGCACTTCTTCCAGGCTCTTGCCGGTCTCGCGCATGATGACCGGCAGCGCGAAGACGTCGAAGTCGCCCACGCGGTTGTTGTGCGGCAGCCCCGACTGCGGGCTCATGCCCAGGCTGCACGCGACCGAGCGGCCGTGTGGGATCGCGCAGAGCGACGAGCTTCCGCCCAGGTGGCACGAGATGACCTTGATATCGGCGCGCCCCAGCAGCTCGGGCATTCGCCAGGCGATGTACCGGTGGCTGGCGCCGTGAAAGCCCCAGCGCCGGATGCCGAACTCGGTCGCCCACTGGTCGGGGATGGCGTACCGCGTCAGCGCGCTCGGGAATCGTTCGATGAAAACCCGTCTCGAAGGCGGCCACCAGCGGCAGGCGCGGAAACCGCTCGCGGAGCATCCGCATCGCCCGGGTGTACGGCGGGTTGTGCGCCGGCGCGACGTCGGCGAAAGCTTCCATCGCGGCCAGAACCTTCTCGTCCACGAGGTGAACGCCGGTCAGGTTCCGCGCGTGCACGGCCTTGAAGCCGATGGCCGAGACTTCGGTCGCGTCGCGCAGCACGCCGATCTCCGGGTCGGTGAACTGGTCGAGGCAAAGCTGCACGGCCTGCGCCGTGATCGGCGACGGCCAGACCTGCTCGCGCTGGCCGCGCGGCGACGAGTAGACGACCTTGGCGCTCGCCGAGCCGATGCGCTCGATCGCACCACGAGCGAGCACCGGCTCGGCCGGGTCGCCCAGGTCGAAGAGGCGATACTTGAAGCTGGTGCTGCCCAGGTTGGCGACGAGGACCTTCACCGCGCGGCTCCTCCACCGAAGGCGCGGATCACGGCCGGGTCTGGGCGCGGGATGACGTGGGCGGCCCGCAGCTCGCCGATCTTGGCCGCGGCGTCGGCGCCGGCCTCGACCGCGGCCCGCACGCTGCTCACGTCGCCACGCACCATCACGCTCACGACGCCGCCGTCGAGCTTGATGACCGAGCTCGCCAGCTCGACGCTGGCCGCCTTGAGCATCGCGTCGACCGCGTTGATCAGCCCGACCAGGCCCATGGTCTCGATCAGGCCCAGGGCGTTGCCGTTCATGTTCTTGGCTCCGTTGCTTGTCGTCGGTAACGGCGGCTCACGACCCCAGGAACGTGCGCAGCACGATCTCGTCGGGCCGAGGGATGACGTGCGCGCTGACCAGCTCGCCGACCTTGCCCGCCGCCTCGGCGCCGGCCTCGACGGCCGCGCGGACGCTGCCGACGTCGCCCTTGACCAGCGTCGTGACAAACCCGCCGCCGACCTGCACGCGGCCGGCGAGCTGGACGTTGGCCGCCTTGAGCATCGCGTCGGTCGCCTCGATCATGCCGACCAAGCCCTTGGTCTCGATCAAACCCAACGCGTCCCCGTTGGTGCCGCTGCCGTTACCGCCGATTCGCTGAGCGGGTTCGCTCGAGTGTTGCCATGGGGTCAGGCTCCGTCGCTCTTGGGGGTCTTGGAGGAAGAGGCCGAGGCCGCCGGCCGCCTTGGCGAAACGTCAACACGCCGCTCAAGTCTTCGTGAGGCCGAGCGATCACCTGCACGCTCACGACTTCGCCGATCCGGCTGGCGGCGGCCGCGCCGGCGTCGACGGCCGCCTTGACGGCCGCCACGTCGCCGGCAACGAACGCCGTCACCAGCCCGCTGCCGATCTTGTCCCAACCGACCAGGTCGACGTTGGCCGCTTTGACCATCGCGTCGCTGGCCTCGACCAGGGCCACAAAGCCCTTGGTTTCAATCATTCCCAATGCTTCAATCGTCGCGGCCATGAAGGCCTCCTTCTTGGACTAAAACTCGGCTCAGTTCTTCGGAAGCAGACGTTACTCGACTCGTTCGTGGCGCAGAGTCGCCGCAGGCACCCACCGGTCAGGCCTTCATCAGGGTGACCTGGGTGGCATGCGGCAAGTCACAACAATTGGCCTCGTCGGTGTCGATATGCACCTCGAGCTTCCAGTCGGGATGGGTTCGCACCAGCAGCCCCTCGAGGGTCGTCGGGCACGGGCCCGTCGACTCGCATGTTCATCCGGTCCAGATGCTTGACACCGTAATACTCAGCATCGGCCGGCCCCATGTGCACGTGCCGTTCGGCGCGAATCACGCCTTGCGGCAAGACCAGGCTTCCCTTGGGCCCGATCAGCAGGCAGCCCGGCGTTCCCTCGATGTCGCCAGAGAGCCGCACCGGCACGTCGATCCCCAGGCTGATCGCGTCGGTGAACGCCAGCTCGACCTGGCTGAACTTGCGGCACGGGCCCAAGAATGCGCACTCCCGGAATCATCCGCTGCCGCGGCCCGACCACCGCCACCGTCTCGTTCGGCGGCGAAGTCGGTGTCCTGATAGAGCCGGCGCATCGGGGTCAACTGGTGTCCCTGCCCGAACAGCACGGCGACGTCGGCTTGCGTCAGGTGGCAGTGCCGCGCCGAGATGTGCACAACCAAGTTGGGCCGGCTCGGCACCGCGACGACCTTTCCGTTGCCGTCCTGGCTGACCCTGCTCGCGCCTGGAGAATCGAGCGCACCAGCGCTTCAACCTGGTCGCGCGTCGGTGTCGCGGCGAGCGTGCTCATGGTTCGACCCTCGATGTCTCACCTCGCGCCGGCTCGAGCGGTCGCGCCGTTGCTGCGGCTCTCGACCACCGGCGCCACGTGGATCGCCACACCGGCCTCATCGAGAATCGCTCGCTGCTCGGCGGCCAGCACCGAGTCGACGACCACCTGGTCGACCTCATCCAGTCCGCACAGCCGCGCCAGCGCGAGCCGCCCGATCTTGGTGTGGTCGGCGACGATCATGACTTCCTGGCCGCACGCCATCATCTGCCGCTCGGTCTCGACCAGGAGCGAATTGGAGTTGTAGATCCCCTCGGCCACGATTCCGCCGGCACCCAGAATGGCGGTGCGCACCCGGATCGATTGCATGGTGGCGATCGCCAGCGGCCCGAGCGCCACGCCCGTGCGCGGGTAGACGTAGCCGCCGATCAAGATCAGGTCGGTCTGCTGGCTCGACGCCAGCAACTGGGCGATCGGTAGGCTGTTGGTGACCACCTGGAGCCGGCGGCCGATCAGGGCGCGGGCAACTTCGAGCGTCGTCGTTCCACCGTCCAGGAGAACCGTGTCGCCGTCCTCGAGGAGCGCGGCCGCGGCCACAGCCGATCGCTCGCTTCTCGGCCGCCGCCGTGGCGGTCCGCTCGTCGAAGGGCGGCATCGACCTCACCTCGCCGGTGTAAACCGCCCCGCCGTGCGTGCGCTTGATCGACCCGGCCAGGTCGAGCGACCTCCAGATCGCGCCGGATCGTGCTCTCGGAAACGCCCAGCATCGCGTACCAGCTCGTCCAGGGTCGCATAGCCCTGCCGGGTGATCAGATCAAACAGTTTCTGGCGACGAGTCTCGGCCAGCATGCCAATCTCTGGAAGAAATCATTCTTACGACCCGCTCATTATTCTCCAGTAAGGTGCGAAGTCTGTCAAGATACATTCAGAAAAAATGATCGGAATTGAGTGGAAAATGATTGATTTCGGCGGAATGTGGCGTCAGTGCGGTCTGATGGGTATTCTCGCGGGTGACAGGCGTCATTGCGTGGGGGTGATCGATGCCCGAGCTACCTGAAGTCGAGACGATGGTCCGCGGGCTGCGGCCGGCGCTTGACTGAACGGCGGATCGGCGCCTCGAGGTGCGCGACCCGTCGATGGTTCAGGGTTGTTCGGCCATGGAGCTGGCGCGGCTCGGCCGAGGGGCGACGGTGAGCGAGGTGGGTCGTCGAGGGAAGTGGGTGGTCATCACCCTGGCCGGTCCAAGGGGAATTATCGTCATTCAGCCGCGGATGACCGGAAGCTTTTGGCTCTTGGAACCCGATCGACCCGACCACATTCGCCTGGTGTTCCACGTGGACAAACCCCGTGCGTTGGTCTGGTATTGCGATACGCGGCGGCTGGGCAGGATCGGCTGGTTCCCGACGGCCGCACGACGCGGAGCTGGCGTTTGGCCGCTCGCACGGGCCCGATGCGCTCGAGATCACGCGCGCAGAGCTCGGCAAGCGGCTGTCGCGCACGGCACGGGCCATCAAGCCGGCCCTGATGGACCAGAAGGTGCTCGCCGGCATCGGCAACATCTACGCCGACGAGGTCTTGCACCAGGCCCGCATCCACCCCGAGCGTGTCGCGTCGGCCCTGTCGACGAGCGGAGCTCACGCGACTGCACCGCGCCATCGGCGAGGTGCTCGCCACCGCGATCGCCATGGAGGGCTCGAGCTTCGACGCCGGCTACCGGACCGTGCTCGGGCTTCGAGGGAGGCTTCCTGGCGCAGAACTCGGTCTACGGCCGGGAAGATCTTCCGTGCCGAAGGTGCTCGCAGCCCATCAAGAAGACCCGCATCACCGGCCTGATCGGCCGGCCGACGTACTACTGTCCGCGGTGTCAGAAGCGGCCGTGAGCCACGATGGGCTCACCGCCTGCGCCTGTCATCTATCGATCGGCCTTGCATCGAGAAAAGATCAGCCGGTCTACGTAGTTTTGACCGCCTGCAACGACCCGAAGAGTCCGTGAGTTTCACCATCGATTCCCGCGGTGAAGAACAGTGTGTCCGTCGGCCCGCTCTTGGAGGACGCGCCGTTCCCGAACGCGAGGGACCACAGGCCCGGCACGGAGATTGTCTTCTTTGCCATGGTCGCCAGTTGTCCCGCGAATCGCCCCTTGGCGTTGTAGGCGTTAATCCGCCCGGTGGTCAAATTGCCTACCAGGAGATCGTTGCTGAACTTGCCCGAGTTTCTTGATTTGCCCTGTTTACGCCATTCAGCCTCTAGCGCTCTGGCTTTTCCAGGAAAGCAGCCTGGACGGCGTCGGGCGAATTTGGGAAATTACGTTCCCATTTCTGTACTCCCATCGCAGAGGCACCCCCCGTACGGCCCAGACCATTTCCCTACCGGGTCGCCATGGACACGGCCCGACTCGTATGGCAAGGTGGAATAGCCATGATGCGCCAATTACTCTGCCGAGGATTGGTTTTTTCGGCGGTTGTGCTGGGGACGACCGGATGCGAGACCACAAAGTCCTTCTTGCATCGTGACAAAGACGACGACGCGGTGGCGAAGAAGGACAGCGCGGCCGACGACGACACCAATCCCAAGAAGGTTTCGTCGGATACCAGCAAGATCCGCAGCGTCGACTCTGACGACAAAAACTCGAAGCCGTTCTTCAGGAGCGACCGCCTACCGAGCGCCATGAGTCCCCAAGCCGCCGAGATCGAGCGAGACCTGGGGATCTACTAGTCCCCGAAAGCGCCCGGCGCCGAGGGGCCAGCAGGGCGGCCGAGTGGGTTTGCCCGTGCAGTCGTTGATCCGTGAATGAACACCGTCGTTCGCACACTCATGAGCCGGCTCTTGGGCATACGCGGCGAGCGGGCGGCCGCTCGCTACTTGCGGCGCCAGGGAATGAGGATCCTGGTGCGGGGCTATCGCGCACGTTCGGGCGAGATCGACCTGGTTGCGCGGGAGGGCAATACGCTGGTGTTCGTCGAGGTGAAGGCCAGGCGGCAGGGGACTCCGGCCGAGGCCGTCACGCTGGAAAAGGAGCGGCGAATCACCCTGGCCGCACTTCGATTCATGCGGCGCTACCGCGTGCTGGAAGCGCGGCCCGCTTCGACATCGTGGCGATTGTCTGGAGCGACGACAAGCAGCCGACCGCGCATCGAACATATCCGCAACGCTTTTGACGCAGTCGGTCGCTGGCAGATGTTCCGCTAACGCGGTGCGATGATCGCCACCGGCCGCTTAATCGGAGAGGTCTGAGACCTGCGAAGCGATCGCCGCGTTGAGAATTTCATCGAGCGCACCCATCTGGGCGAGGCCGTCCTCGGCGGGAGCGAGCAGCTTGCCGGCGGCCACCGACGCCGCGAATGCGTCGACCATCTCGCCGTACTGATTCGCCGGCGCGTACTCGAAAACCTGCGGCGCAGGCTCTTCTTCGCTCGATGCGGCGACCTTGCGCAGCGTGGCCGTCGACGGGTGGTCGGGGGAAGGAACGTAGGCATGCGGCACGTCGATCGAGCCTCGCGTCCCGACCAGCTCGTAATGGCCGCGACGCGGCTGTTCGAAGCTGCAATCGATCGTGGCGATCAAGCCCTCGGCTGAATTCCAGCAAGGCGGTGAGCGTGAGGTCGACGCCCGAGTCGCCGAAATGCGCCAGCGCTCGGCCGACGTGGGCTCCTCGCCCGCAAACAACCGCGCCGTGCTCACACCGTAGCAGCCCACGTCCCAAAGCGCACCTCCGCCCCGCGCCGGGTCGAGCCGCCAGTCGGCCGGGTCGATCGGGAACGAGTGAGACGACCGGATCAGCCGCAGCTCGCCGATCGCTCCCGACAAGACCCGCTCGAGGACGTCGCGAACGCGGGGCTGATGCCGCCACATGAAGGCTTCCATCAAGATGACGCCGCGCCCGCGGCAGTGGTCGACCATCGCCCGCGCCACGGTGGCGTCGAGCGCCAGCGGCTTCTCGCACAAGACGTGCTTGCCCGCGTCGGCTGCAGCGATTACCCACGGCTTGTGCAGCTCGTTGGGCAGCGGGATGTAGACCGCGTCGATCGCGCGGTCGTCGAGCAGCTCTTGATACGAACCGTAAACGCGCGGAATGCCGAATTCCCGTCCCCATGCCCGCGCCACAGCCAGATCGCGGCTGGCCAGCCCGACCAGGCTGCCGGTGCGCGAACTCTTTATTCCGGGAATCAGCCCGCTCGCGCAATCCGCGCGCAACCCATGATGCCCCAGCGAATCTTCGGTTCCGTGGTCATCGAAAGTTTCGCTCCCCGGCCTTTCAGATCGTTCAAGGTCGCAGATGCTTGTGGCGGCGTCAACGGGCTCTCGCGCGATCCGACGACACCGTGATCGTCAATGCGCGGGGCGCACTTGCTTCGTCTCTCTGAAATCCGCGATGATGATCGAGGTCGGAGCATCAGAAGCCCTGAGCCCAGCGCGCGGCGCATCGGCCGGCGATGAAAGGAGCCTCGGCACTCATGTCCAGGCGGTGGCGCGGCATCCGGATCTGGATCGCGCTCGGCTCGATCTTGCTGATCGCGGGATTGGCGGCCGCCGCCTTGCCGGCGTGGCAGCGATCGCTGCGCGTCGAGCGCGGCACCGCATCGGAGGTGGGCGCGCTAGCCAAGCCACATCTGCCGGTCGCCGCGTCCCGTGCCCGCAGGGCAGTGCCCGCGTTCGTCGACGATGCCCAGGCGCGCGGCCTTCGTTTCGTGTTCGACAACGGCCGGACACCGCAGCGTCACTTGCCCGAAACGCTGTCCGGAGGATTGGGCCTGCTCGACTACGACGGCGACGGCTGGCTTGACGTTTACTGCGTCCACGGCGGGCAGCTCGACGACGCCTCGAGCGCACCAGCCTCCGGTGCGACCGCCGACGGCGATCGTCTCTTCCACAACCGCGGCGATGGAACGTTCCACGACGTGACCGAGACCTCGGGCATCGCCAGGATCGCCTGGGGCCGCGGCTACAGCGCGGCGGTCACCGTGGGCGACTACGACAACGACGGCCGCCCCGACCTCTTCGTCTCGCGGCTGCGGGCATACGCCCTGTTCAAGAACCGCGGCGACGGGACGTTTGAAGACGTCACGCTTCAGACGGGCCTCGCCGGTGTGCGCGACAACCCGACCTCCGCGGCATTCGCCGACCTCGACAACGACGGCGACCTCGACCTGTATGTCTGCCACTACATGATCTGGGATCCCCTCAATCCGCGGGTGTGCCACAACGACAAGGGCGAGTTTTATTACTGCAACCCGAGCTACGTGAAGCCGGCCCCGGACCACGTCTTCCGCAATGACGGCGGCCGCTTCGTCGATGTGACTGCGTCTTCGGGCTGCGCCGAGCAGAACGGTCGCGGCCTCGGGGTCGTCGCCGCCGACCTCGACGACGACAACCTGATCGACCTCTACGTCGCCAACGACACGACAGCCAACTACCTGTATCACAACCGGGGCGGATTCCGATTTGAAGAGATCGCCATGGAGGCCGGCACAGCCGCCAGCGCCGAAGGCGGATACCGGGCGGGGATGGGCATCGCCTGCGGCGATCTCGACGGCGACGGCCGGCCAGACCTCATGGTTACCAACTTCGCCGGCGAAGGGACAGCGCTCTACCAAAACCTGGGGCATTGCCTCTTCGCCGAGAAGAGCGCGGCCTCGGGGATCGCACGGACCAGCCGCTCCCTGCTCGGCTTTGGCATTGCCATGGCCGACGTCTCCAACGAGGGCCGGCTTGACGTGATCGTTGCCAACGGCCATGTCAACGAGTACGTGCCTCATGACTTTTACTACATGCCCTGCCGTCTCTACGAAAGCCGCCCTGACGGCCGGCTGGTCGACATCTCGAGTCAGGCCGGTGCGGTCTGGGAAGTGAGGCGCGTGGGGCGCGGGCTGGCAGTCGGCGACCTCGACAACGACGGACGCATTGACGCCGTTGTCCTCTCCCAGAATGAGCCAATGGCCTACTTCCACAACCAGACGCAGCAGCCCGGCCACTTCGTGACGTTTCGGCTCGAGGGCACGAAATCCAATCGCGACGGCGTGGGCGCGCGCGTTACCGTTACGGCCGACGGCCAGCGCCAGGTCGCCCAGCGCCTTAGGCGGCGGAAGTTATGAATCGGCCAACGATCCCCGGTTGCACTTCGGTTTGGGCGCATGCAACCGCGTCGATGCAGTTGAAATTCGCTGGCCATCGGGCAAGACTGAGCGCCATGAAAACCTGCAAGCCGACACCGGCTACCTGCTGCGCGAGGGCGATCCGAAGCCGCGGGCCCTGGCGGGGTTTGATCGCCGTGCCTCGGAGCGGCACAGGGGTCAGGGAGAACCCTCGGGCGTGAAATAGGCGGTTGGTCACGGTCTGCGCGTACGATCTCACCACGTTTACCGCGGGGAGACTGTTCTGATGAAGTCCGTGCGCGTTGGGCTGGTCATCGTGGCAATCGTCGCCATCGCCGCAGGGGTGGTTGCGAGCCTGGTCGACCCACGGATCGCCGGGGCCTGGGGTCGAACATTTGCTAAAAAAAAGCCTGCGCCGCGGGAGTTGCCCGACCGCCGCGCCGAACCGCAGGTACCGCTTTTCGGCAGCCGATTCCTCGATGACAGCGGCTACGAGATCGCGGGCGGCTACACCCAAGACTTCGAAGGATTATCGCTCGCGCAGAATCCGCGCGGCCGTTCGCGCTCGGGCCGGTACGCGCCGCGCGGCGCTGATGAGCCAGCTCGAGGGTTTCGCCCGATCGACGAGCGACCGCGAAGACCGCGAAATCAAGAGAGCCGATCTCCAGGTAAAGATCGCACTGCTCTCCATGTATGAGGGCCAGTTCCAGGAGGCCGACCGCTGGCTCGAGCGGGCAATCGCCGAGAACCCGGGCCTGCCCGCGAGCCTGAAGGCAAATCTCGGCGCGCTCCGCGGCGTGGCAGCTCTGCGCCGCGGCGAGGTCGAAAACTGCGTCGCGTGCGTCGGACCGTCGAGCTGCATCTTCCCCATCTCGCCCGATGCAAGACACGTTCAAACCGCTGGCTCGCGGGCGGCCATCGGCCACTTTACCGACTACCTGCAGCAACGACCTGATGACGTCGGCGTGCGCTGGCTGCTGGCGATTGCCGCGATGAGCCTGGGCGAATACCCAGCCGGCGTGCCCCCCGCGTATCAATTGCCGCCGGACCTCTTTGCCTCGACCCTCGACCCTCGACCTCGGCCGCTTTGCCAACATCGCAGCTCGCGTGGGGCTCGATAGCAGAGGACCCAATCAATTCGGCGGGAGCGTGTTCGACGACTTCAACGGCGACAACCTGCCCGACGTATTCATCAGCTCTGCCGACTGCGACCTCGACGCGGCGCTATTCGTCAACCGCGGCGACCGCTTCGAGGACCAGGGCGCAACGGCCGGCCTGACCGGCCAGGCTCTGGCCGCCAACTGTACCCATACCGACTATGACAACGACGGGCGGCTCGACGTCCTGCTCCTCCGCGGAGCCTGGGAGTCTCCGCAACCCCTCTCGCTGCTCCGGAACAAGGGCGACGGAGTCTTCGAGGACGTGACCGCGAGGGCCGGCCTGACAGGCCACATCCAGAGCCAGTCAGGCGCCTGGGGCGATTTCGACGACGACGGTTTCGTCGACCTTTACGTGGTCGCAGAGCAGCCCACGCGCCAAACCGGCACCAGGCGCCCGAGCCGCCTTTACCGCAACAACGGCGACGGCTCGTTCCGCGACGTTGCCACAAGCGCGGGCGTGACCAACGACGCCTATGGCAAGGGAGCGGCCTGGGGCGATTACGACGGCGACGGCTGGCCCGATCTGTACGTGTCGAACATGAGCGGCCCCAATCGGCTCTACCACAACAATCACGAAGGCACGTTCACTGACCTGGCACCCGCACTCGGCGTCACGGAGCCTCGCGACAGCTTTGCATGCTGGTTCTGGGACTACGACAACGACGGCCGGCTCGACCTGTTCGTCGCCAGTTTTCGCGGCTTTGTCTACGACGTGATCGCCGACGCACTCGGCCAACCCCACAAGGGAGAATCCCCCCGCTTGTACCGCAACCTGGGCAAGGAAGGCTTCCATGACGTCACCAAGGAAGCCGGCCTCGGCCGCGTGTTCCTGACGATGGGCTCGAACTTTGGCGACGTCGACAACGATGGTTTTCTCGACGTTTACCTGGGAACCGGCCGGCCGAACTACTCGGCCCTGGTCCCGAACGTCATGCTCAAGAACGTACAGGGGCGGCGTTTCGAGGACGTGAGCGTCAGTTCGGGGACAGCGCACCTGCAAAAAGGGCACGGCGTCTCGTTCGCCGACTGGGACGGCGACCGCGACCTCGACCTGTTTGAGCAGATGGGAGGCGCGACGCCCGGCGATCGGGCCCACAATGTGCTGTTCCAGAACCCTGGCCACGGGCGCCACTGGCTGGCCATCAAGCTTGTCGGCACCAAGACCAACCGCGCCGCCATCGGTGCCAGACTGCGGGTCGACGTCAGGGGCGCCGACGGCGGCTCACGCTCAGTCTTCCGTGAGGTCAGCGCAGGCTCGAGCTACGGCGGTAACAGCTTCGTCCAGCACTTCGGTCTCGGCGATGCGAGCCAGGCAGAACGCGTCGAGGTATCGTGGCCGACCAGCCGGACTCGCCTCGAATACCATAACGTTCCGGCCGACCGCACGATCGAAATCACCGAAGGCACCGCCTCGTACAAGACGATCAGGCGCTCGCCCGAATCGTCACATTGATCGCGCGTCGTCCCGAACTGCCGCGAGCTCGGCGATCGACGCCAGGCCCGCGCCGGGATCGAAGTCAACGGCTTCTTCCGCCGAGACCGCCTCGTAAGCGGCGGCCTCCGGCGCGCGGCGGTAACGCAGAAGATGCTCTTGAATTGCGGCCATGGAGACCTTGCCCGGCGGCACTTGCGATCCGAACACATCAGCCGCGCGAGCCAGCGCCGCCGCGCTTAGACCGCAGTCGCGATAGAACCACAGAAAAAGCCGCCGCGCCTGGTCGGACGTGGCATAGCCCAGCTCGACCTTGCGGTCAACCCGGCCCGGACGCACCAGTGCCGGGTCGAGCCGCTCGGGGTGGTTGGTCGTCAAGAAGAGCACGCGTCCCTCGCGTGAGCTCACACCGTCCAAGGCGTTCAAGAGCCCGCTCAAAGTGACCCAAGTATAGGCGCTGGTTGCGCGCTTTTCCTTGAGGACGCAGTCGACGTCCTCGATCAGCAGGATCGTGGCGGCCGGCAGAGCGTCGACCAAGGCGCAGAGCGCCTCGTCGGTCATCAGGCGGTTGCTCAGGCTCAAGGTCGCGACCGCCAGCTCGAGCTCGCCGGCCAGGGCCAGCACCACCGTCGTCTTGCCGGTGCCCGGCGGTCCATGCAGCAGGTAACCGCGCCGATACGGAATTCCGCGCGATGCGTACCATGCACCCGAGCTGTAAAACTCGCGCAGATCTTCGAGCAAGTCTTCGAGAACGCCGTCGGCCAGCACAACCGACTCGAGCGGCCGCTTCGGCTGCCACGACGTCACGTCCCAGCATTCGTTGCGTCCCGTGAGCACGTTCACGCCCGGCGTCTTGGGGAATGAGTTGGCGTGCGCCTCGGCAACAAGCTGCTCGACGAGCTGGCGGCTGCCGCCGATGAACTGGAGAGACAGGCTTTCTTGATAGGCTGCCGACATGTTGTTTGTCAGCTCGCGCCTGGTCCTGTACAGGATCAGGATGCGCCGGCAATAGGTCATGACGTGGCACGATGTCCTTGACCCTGGCTGCCTGCCGCGTGGTGCGGTTTCAGGCGCGACAGCAGAGTGAGACACGCGAGCAACCGGTCAGGTTCGCCGGCGAGCCCGCTTTTCTGCCGCCTTGACGACGCAATTCGCCGCCCCATACGATGAGGGCCTCTTCTCATGAGTCGCCCTCGATCAAGGAGATCATTCATGGCCCGGCCTAGCTGGCGCGGCTGGTCTGTTTTGGTCATTGCGGGTTGCCTTTTCGGCTGCACGGGCTCCGGTGACGAGAGCACTGCCCCCGGCGCCAAGCCGGCGCCGTCCGCCGCGGCCAGGAAGGGCGTGATCTTCATCGGCTTCGACGCCAGCGAGCCCCTGGTCGACGCCATGCGCCAGGGCAAGATCCAGGGCCTGGTCGTCCAGAACCCGCTGCGCATGGGAGCGACCAGCGTCGCGACGATGGTCAAGTATCTCGAGAAACAGCCCGTCGAGCCCCAGATCTCGACCGGCGAGACGCTGGTCACGCCCGAGAACATGAACGATCCCGAGATCGCCAAGCTGATCCATCCTCCGCAGGCCGAGAACACGAGCGGCGTCGAGCCTCTCGGCGGGCAAAGGGAAGAAGTGGCGCGTGATCGTGATTCCCAAGGGGACGACTCACGAATTCTGGAAGACGCTCCACGCCGGCACGCTCAAGGCCGCCGACGAGCTGGGCAACGTCGAGGTCATCTGGCAAGGCCCGCAGAAAGAAGACGATCGCGTCCAGCAGATCCAGCTCGTCCAGAACGCGATCGCCGCCGGCGTCGACGGAATCGTGCTCGCGCCCCTCGACGAGCGAGCCCTGGTCGAGCCGGTCGAGGCCGCCGTCGCCAAGGGAATCCCGGTCCTGATCTTCGACTCGGCCCTCGAGTCCAAGAAGATCGATCAGCTACGTGGCCACCAACAACTATCACGGCGGCGTGCTGGCCGCACAGCGGCTCGGCGAGCTCTTGAAGGGCGAAGGACGAGTCATCCTGCTGCGCTACGCCGTCGGCTCCGAGAGCACCGAGCAGCGCGAGAAGGGCTTCACCGACACGCTCGCCAAAGAGTTTCCCGAAGATCACCCTGATCTCCGACACCGAGTACGCCGGCCCGACGTCCGACTCGGCGCAGCAGAAAGCCCAGAGCCTGGTGACGCGGTTTCGCGGGCAGGTCGACGCGATCTTCTGCCCCAACGAGTCGAGCACGTTCGGGATGCTGCGGGCCCTCGACGGGGCCGGCATGCTGGCGGGACAGCCCTGACGTGGCGGCGAGCGACGTAACCGCCCCTGCTGCTGGAGATGCGCGACGTCGCCAAGTCATTCGGCGCGACCCGCGCCCTGGACGGCGTCTCGCTCGCGCTGGCCGCGGGCGAGGTTCGCGCCTTGATCGGCGAGAACGGCGCCGGCAAGAGCACGCTCATGAAGATCTTGAGCGGCGCCTATCGTCCCGATTCGGGCTCGATGACGCTGGGCGGAGAACCCTACGCCCCACGCAACCCGCGCGAGGCGCACGCGCGCGGGGCGTCGCGATGATCTATCAAGAGCTGGCGCTGGCGCCGCATCTGACCGTCGAGGCCAACGTCATGCTCGGCCAGGAGCGCGTCCGCGCGCGGAATCATCGACCGCCGCGAGCATCGGCGGCTCGTGGCCGAGGTGCTCGCGCTGCTCGAGCATCCCGACATCCGCCCCGATGCCCGCGTCGGCGACCTCGGCGTCGGCGCCCAGCAACTCGTCGAGGTGGCCCGGGCCTTGCTCTCGAACGCCAGGGTGATCGTCTTCGACGAGCCGACCAGCACGCTCTCGGAGCGCGACGCCGAGCGGCTTTTCGCCATCGTCGACCGCCTCCGCAGCCGCGGGCTCGGGCATCATCTACATCAGCCATTTCCTCGAGGAGGTCCGCCGGGTTGCCGAGACCTACACCGTGGTGCGCGACGGCCGCGCGGTCGCCTCGGGCCAGCTCGCCGGCACCTCGATGAAGTCGATCATCGCGCAGATGGTCGGCCGCGACCTGGACGAGCTCTTCCCCCACGTGCCGCACTCACCCGGCGAACCGGTCCTCGAGCTCGACCGACTTCCGCACGAGCACGACGGCCTTGCCCGCGCACGCTGGTGCTGCAGCCGTGGCGAGATCCTGGGCATCGCCGGGCTCGTCGGCGCGGGCCGGACCACGCTCCTGCGCGCCATCTTCGGCCTCCGGCCGGTGGTCGAGGGAAAGGTCCGCGTTGGGCAGGTCGTGGGTGGATATGCACCGCCGCGGACGCGAATCGCTCAAGGCGTCGGCTTTTCGAGCGAAGACCGCAAGGGCGAGGGCCTCGCTCTTGCTCGGTCGATCGAAGACAACCTCACGTACTCGGCCCTCGCGCGGCATGCGCGCTGGGGTTGGCTCAAGCTCAGGGAGCGGCGGGGCCAGGTCGCGGCCTGGATGTCGCGGCTCCGCATCAGTCGCCACCGGGCCGGGCCAGCCGGCCGCGTCGCTCTCGGGCGGCAACCAGCAAAAGGTCGCGCTGGCCCGGTTGCTGCACCAGCAGGCCGACGTCTTGCTCCTGGACGAGCCGACTCGCGGCATCGACGTCGGCTCGAAGGCCGAGATCTATCGCCTGATCGGCGAGCTGGCCGCACGGCGGCAAGGCGATCCTGGTCGTGAGCTCCTATCTCCCCGAGCTCTTCGGCATCTGCGACCGGATCGCCGTCATGTCTCGCGGCGCGCTCTGCGATGCCCGGCCGGTCTCGGCGTGGACCGAGCACGAGGTGATGGAGATCGCCACGTCGGCGGCCGCGCCAGGGGGCGATTCCGTTCGGCCCCCCCTTGCGAAGGGGGGGACGGGGGGGGTGGGGGCGCATAGCAGTGCCTGGGGTGGGGGTTAGATTGGGCGTCGAGCTCGATGGCGACAGTCATTCTCGACAAGGAGCGCCAGAATATGACGAAGAGCGTGACCGCTACATCAGGTCGCTTCGAATTAAAGTTCTGAGATTTGCAAACTCGGAGGTTCGCGAGAACCTCGAGGGCATGCTGGAAGCAATCAGGCGCGAGGTGCTCGCTCGGCGGGCGGCGGGACCTGCGAGCTGAGGCGGGGGGACACGTGCACCCGAACCCTGGCTTTTCCCTCCACCGTGTTCATCGCTATGCGCCCCCATTCATTCGCAAGGCTATGCGCCCCCACCCCCCCCTCCCCCCCTTCGCAAGGGGGGGTGCATTCGCAGACGAGTGTTGATATCAGGAGACCCAAAGACCAGAAGTCCAGAAGACCCGGAGACCAGACGCTGTGGCCGTCAGTTCCGACGCCGATCGATCCGCGAGCAAGGCGATTCCGTTCCGCGGCACGCTGAGCTGGGTCTGGACCGTCTTCGGCCCGTTCCTGGGCCTGGTGTTGATCACGGTCCTTTTCGGCATGCTCAACCGCCGCGCCGGCACGTTTCTCACCATCGACAACTGGCGGACGATCGCCGTGCAGACGGTCATCGTCGGCACGGCCGCCCTGGGCATGACGATCATCATGATCGCCGGCGGCATCGACCTCTCGGCCGGCTCGACCGTGGCGCTCGTGACCGTGTGCATCGCGCTCTTCGTCAAGAAGGTCGACCCCGTCCTGCCCGACTCGACTGCGTGCGCTCAAGCTCGTCCTGCCGGTTGCCCTACTTGCTCGGGGATCGTGATCGGCGGCGTCTGCGGCGCGATCAACGGCGCGCTCATCGCCGGCCTGCGCGTCGTGCCGTTCATCGTCACTCTCGGCAGCTACACCGTCTACCGCGGACTGGCGACCTGGCTGGCCTCGAGCACGACCGTTTACGTCCCCGCCGACGCCAAGGCCTGGTGGCTCAGCCGTATCTTGAAGACCGAGCCCGAGCCGTCGTGGCTGCTGCTGGCGCCGGGAGTATGGGTCTTGCTGGTCTTGAGCGTGCTGGTCGCACTGATCCTGCGCTACAGCCTTCTTGGCCGATATGTTTACGCCATCGGCTCCAACGAGGCGACCGCGCGGCTGTGCGGCATCAATGTCCCGCTCGTCAAGGTGATCGTCTACACTCTGGGCGGCCTGGCGATGGGGCTCTGCCGGGGTCTTTCAGTTTGCCTATCTGGGCGCGATCGGCGACCCCACCAGCGCCGGCGGTCTCGAGCTGCAGGTGATCGCCGCCGTCGTGATCGGCGGCGGCAGCTTGAGCGGCGGCGAGGGAACCGTGCTGGGTACC
Source organism: uncultured Isosphaeraceae bacterium (assembly GCA_963830625.1). Lineage (GTDB taxonomy): Bacteria > Planctomycetota > Planctomycetia > Isosphaerales > Isosphaeraceae > CAWHMZ01. The sequence goes on from CAWHMZ010000032.1 coordinate 251,544, forward strand.
TTGATCGGTTGCTTGATCATGTCGGTGCTGAAGAACGGCTGTGTTCACGCCGACATTCCCAATTCCAGCCAGGACATCATCATCGGTATCATCATCGTCGCCGCGGTCACGCTTGACCGGCTGCGGCGCCGCGAGGGTGTTTAAGGAGCACGAACATGAATGCACTGCGTTTCAGCGGGCGCGGCATGACAGCGCTGGCACTGACCTTATGGCTCTTCGGCTCGGCCCGCGCCACTCAAGGAGACGACAAGCCAATGAAATCGCACACGATCTCCGTCAATGCCACGGGCAAGGTGCCGGCGCGGCCCGACATCGCCGAGATCACCACCGGAGTGGTCACTCAGTCACAGACTGCCAAGGACGCGGTGGCGGCCAATAACGAAGCCATGTCGCGGCTGCTCCAGGCCCTCAAAGAGCACGGCGTCGCCGAGAAGGACATCCAGACGTCACAGGTCCAGGTCGCGCCCCTGTACTCACAGCCGCGGCCGCGGACGGTCACCACCGATCTGGAACCAGCCGCGCCCGACCCGAGCGAGTTCGTGCCGCGCATCGTCGGTTATCGAGTCGAGAACACCGTGCGGATCGTGGCGCGGCACGTCGACAAGCTGGGATCGACGCTCGACGCAGTCGTACTCAGCGGGCGCAAATCAGATCTATGGCATCTCGTTCCGGCTCGAAAACGCCGACCACCTGCTCGACGAGGCCCGCCGGCGCGCCATGGCCCAGGCCAAGCACAAGGCGACGTTGCTCGCCACCGAAGGGGGCGTCGTTCTCGGCTTGCCGCTCACGATCGAGGAACAGGAAGGCTCCATGCCTCCCGGCCCGATTCACTACAGAGCGGCTGCCCCCATGATGGCCGGCGCCCCGCCCGCGATGCCCATCGCCGCCGGCGAGCAAGAATTCACGGTGACCGTCTCGGTCGTCTACGAGCTGAAAGAGCCGAAAGGCTAAGCGAAGAATTATGAATGGCGCGGCCCGCCGCTGCTGGTCTGTCTGATCCGTCCTATCCGTCCTATCCGTCCTATCCGCCGCACCAGCCGGCGCGATTGCCTTGAGTTGCTCTCTGCCTACTGCCTGCTCGCCACTGACGCAGCACCCCAACGCTGCCGCTGCAACGGCGGCACGGCATCCTCGATCGTGCGGACGCGGGGAGGAGCCTGGAGCTCGACAGTCAGCGCCTCAACCTCGGAAGCGACTTGTCGACTGGTCGCCTCCAATTGGGCAATTTCGTCCTCCAGATTCTTCGCGTCGTTTGACTGACGCGCGGCAGCCTGGCTTTCGACGATTACTTGCTCGAGCTCTTGGTCAAGAACCTTCTGACGGGCCGTCATGACGGCGATCCGGTCATCGAGCTGGGGGATCTCCCTGCGTTGCTGATCGGTCTGGGCACCCGCGGATTTCTTCCGCTGTGCGAGGATAATCTCGGCTTCGGCTCGTTCCATCCCGAGCTGAACGCGCTGGGCTCTCAGGCTTTCGTAGCGGCTGGGCAGAGTCTGTTTGATCACCTCCGCGCGAAGGTTGTCGCCGCCTCTTTCGTCGTTCCATTTGCGCAGGCGGTCCCGCCGTTCCTTGAGGATTTCGTCATAGCTTTCCTTGATCTTCTTGAGCTTGGCGTGCCGATCGGCGCGCCGCTTGGTGTCGACGTTGACGACTTCGTCCATGTAGGCCTTCTTGACCGCATTGACGATGCCGGCGATCTCCACGGGTTCATCGCCCATCAAAGAGATTTCCATCACTTCTGAACCGGCCACGAACTCGACTTGGATCTGGTCCTGGAGCCACGCAATCGGATCGAGCTGCTGCCGGATCGTCGAGTACTTGCTGACGTTCTTGTCCAACAGCGCCGCGTTCAAGACGAGCTGGCTCTTGACCAAAGTCTGTTGCGTCAACTGGTACCGTTTGTAGTCGTCGCCGCTCACGGTCTCAACAGTGTTAAACAGCACTTTGGGCGGCAGGGCGACCAGTAGAAGCTTGGCCTGCGCTTTGAACCTCGAGGGGTACAACCCCCACCAGGCAACGACTCCGCACCCCGTTACGAGCAGGGCGAGCAGGAATAAGTCAAGCAAGTGTCGTTTGCGGGTCTCCATCGACGTGCTCCCAATGGCGCGCTCGTGAATCATCGGGCCGATCAAATACGCCACAATGCGGTTGCAAGATACGATTTTATCATAATAGCGCAGAAAAGTTCCGAATTGGAAGCGCCGCGGCCGCATTCGAGACACCCGATATCACGACAAGGGCCGCCTCTGCTCACGGCTTGCTCAGGAAAGCTCCAATGCCCCACGGCTCGCGGCGTGACGGTGGAACGGCATCGTCGAGTATCACGACCCGAGGAAGCGCCTGCAGCTCGGCGCTGAGCGCCTCAACCTCCCGAGTAACCTTCTCATATGTCTCCTCTAACTGAGCGATTTCGCCTTCCAGTCTTTTCAAATCCAACGACCGGATGGCGGCGCTGTGGCGCTCGATCGTCATCGCCTTGAGTTCAAAGTCGACAAGCTTCTCGTGCTCGGCCAGCACCGCGATTCTGTCGTCAAGTTGGGCGATCTCCTTCTTGCACTTTTCGGTGATTGCATCCGCCGAGTTCTTCCGCCGCGCGAGCAGCGTCTCGGCTTCGGCCCGGTCTTTACGGAGGTGGAGTCGCTCGGATCGCAGGTTTTCGTAACGGGCGGCAAGATTCTGTTCGTGAATATCGGAGGCGTCGACGCCCACTCGTAAGTGCGTTTTTTGGTGTCGTATACGGCGTTCTTGTAGTATTTCGCTGTAGCTGTCCCTGATCTTTATAAGCTGTGTATAGCGATCTCTGCGGCGTCTGTTAACGGCATCGACCGCCGCATCGAGATAAGCTGCCTTGACCGCGTTAACAATACCCGCAATCTCTACGGGATCGTGGCCGCGCAGCGATATTTCCATCACGTCGGAGTCGCCGACGAATTCGACGATGATGTGCTCCTGAAGCCACTCAACGGAGTCGCGCTGGCTGCTGATCAAATGGTATCTCGAGATGGTCTGGTCCAGAAGCGCATCGTTCAAGACCATCTGGCTCTTGGCCAGGGCCAGTTGGGTTTCACGAAACGCTCTGTATTCGTCGCCGCTCGTATCCCGCTCGCCCTTCTCGAGCAAGACCTTCGGCGGTTGCCGGCGTACGATCATTCGGGCGTGGGCCCGGAATCTCGGACGGTTCAATCCATTTCGAAGTACAATCGCGCCACCGACAGCGATTTGGACCAAGAAAAGTACAAGCAGGAAGGATCGCAGACGGAGCCTCATCGCCGAGCTCCTAGCCGGTTCTCGAATCCGATAGCGCGATACGATTCTATCATGATAGCACGAAAAAGTTTCGGAGTGGAAGTGCCAGAGTCGGCTCAATGCGGAGTGACCCCGACGGGGCCTCATAGGGTCTTGACTTCCGCCAGCGGGCGCAGGACGATTCCGTTTCTACGTGCGAGAACTCATCCCACCCCGCGAGGAACAACCATGGCCACGAAAGTCGCGACGGCCCCCAGCCGGCCCAAGGTAAAGCTGACCAAGCTGTTCATTGACAACAAGTGGGTTGACCCAGTCGATGGCGGCGAGTTCGAGACCTACAACCCGGCGACCGGCGAGGTCATTGCCAAGGTCGCCGAGGCCGGCAAGGCCGACGTCGACAAGGCCGTCAAGGCCGCCCGCAAGCGCCCTCGAAACCGGGCCCTGGAGCACGATGGACGCCGCCGATCGCGGCCGGCTGCTGTTCAAGCTCGCCGACCTGATCGAGCAAGAACGCCGACGAGCTGGCCGCGCTCGAGTCGCTCAACTGCGGCAAGACGATCAACGACTCGCAAGGGCGACATGGACGGCGTCGTCAACACGCTGCGCTACTACGCCGGCTGGGCCGACAAGATCGAAGGCCGGACCGTGCCGGTGCGCGGCAACTTCTTGTCGTACACGCTGCGGCAGCCGGTCGGCGTGGTCGGCCAGATCATCCCGTGGAACTTCCCGCTGTTGATGCTGGCCTGGAAGTGGGGCCCGGCCCTGGCGTGCGGCAACACCGTCGTCATGAAGCCGGCCGAGCAGACGCCGCTGACCGCGCTGCGGGTCGCCGAGCTCGCCCAGGAGGCCGGCTTCCCGGCCGGCGTCATCAACATCATCAACGGCCTCGGCGAGACCACCGGCGCGGCCCTGGTCGCGCATCCCGACGTCGACAAGATCGCCTTCACCGGCCACGTCGACACGGCCAAGATCATCCAGAAGGCCGCCGCCGACACGCTGAAGCGCACCACCTTCGAGCTGGGCGGCAAGAGCCCCAACGTCGATCTTCGCCGACGCCGACCTCGACGCGGCCGTCGACGGCGCCTTCCACGCCATCTACTTCCACGGCGGCCAGTGCTGCACGGCCGGCAGCCGGCTGTTCGTCGAGTCGAAGATCCACGAGGAATTCGTCGAACGCCTGGCCGAGAAGGCCAAGGGCCGCAAGGTCGGCGACCCGCTCGACCCCAAGACCGAGCAAGGGCCCGCAGGTCTCGCAGGAGCAGCTCGACAAGATCCTCCACTACGTCAAGCTCGGCGAGAAGCAAGGCGCGACGCTGCATGACCGGCGGCGAGCGCGTCGGCTCCAAGGGCTTCTTCGTCCAGCCGACCATCTTCGACAACGTCAAGGACGACATGGCGATCGCCAAGGACGAGATCTTCGGGCCGGTCGTCAGCGTGCTGCCGTTCAAGGGCGTCGACGAGGTGATCGAGCGCGCCAACAAGCACCAACTACGGCCTGGCCGCCGCGATCTGGACCAAGGACATCGACAAGGCCCACCTCTACGCCAAGAAGGTCAAGGCCGGGACCGTGTGGGTCAACTGCTACCACGTCGTCGACACGACCACGCCGTTCGGCGGCTTCAAGATGTCCGGCCAGGGCCGCGAAAACGGCGAGGCGGCGCTGGAGCATTACACCGAGCTCAAGACGGTGACGGTCAAGCTCGGATGAATCGATCGCAGAGTAGGTCAGGCTGTTAGCCTGACGTGACTGTCAGCTTGTCGTCAGGCTGAACAGCCTGACCTACGGGAAGGATGTCATGCCCGGCGACTTTTCGCGTCGCCGCCGTCCAGATGGAGCCGAAGCTCGGCCGGCTGGACGCGAACCTCGAGCAGATCCTGGAACTGGCTCGACCGGCGGCCGTCGCCGGGGCGACGCTGGTCGGTTTTTCCCGAATGTGCCCTCTCGGGTTACGGTTTTTCCAGTCGCGCGAAGAGGGCCTCGCACACGCGGTCTCGCTCGACAGCGAGCCGGTGCGCGAGGTTGTCGCGGCCTGCGCAGCGGCACCAGTGCTACTGCATCTTCGGACTGCTGGAGCGCGACGGCGACCGGCTGTTCAATGCCTGCGTGCTCGCCGGTCCCGACGGCGTGGTCGGCACGCTATCGCAAGGTTCATCTGCCGTTTCTGGGGATCGACATGTTCGTCGATCCCGGCGACCGCCCGTTCGCGGTCCACGACGCGGGCGGGCCTCAAGGTCGGGATGCATATCTGCTACGACGGCGGTTTTCCCGAGACGGCCCGCGTGCTCGCGCTGCTGGGTGCCGATCTCCTGGTGTTGCCGACGAACTGGCCGACGCATTCGGAATGCGCCGCCGAGCACATGATCCCGACGCGGGCGATGGAAAACACCGTCTACGTGATGGCCGTCAATCGCGTGGGCGAGGAGAGCGGCTTTCGATTCATCGGCGCCAGCTCGATCGTCGACCCCAGCGGGCGCGTGCTGGCCAAGGCGGGCGCCGATGCCGAGGAGATCCTCCAGGCCGACATCGACCCGGCTCGGGCGCGCGCAGAAGCACCTGGTGCGCGTGCCGGGCCGGCACGAGATCGACCGGATCGCCGATCGCCGGCCGCGGTTTTATCAGAAGATCGTCGCGCCCAACGGGCGCGATTGACCGGTTCCGGGCTTTTCATCGACGCGAGTCGACGGATACCTCAAGGTTTCTGCCCCGCCCGCACAAACGCGACCCCGCGCTGGCCGAGTGCCAGAATCACGCCATCCGGGTGCTCCGGGTCAGCGGCCACTCGTTCGACCGTGCTCTTACCGGCCCACGGGACTGATGCCAGACTTTCGACCGCCTTCGCGCCGACGTCAGCGAGCCAGAGCCCTTTGTCGCTGGCCAGCCAGAGCCGGCCCAGGCCGTCGTGCGCGAGCCTGTTGGCCGGCTCTTTGGGCTCGGGGAGGTCGGCGCGCGCCAGCGTCCGCGTGGCCGGCGCGTACGCTCTCAATCCTTCGTCGGTCGCCAGCAAGAGCGCCCTTGGACCACTCGAGTCCATCGTGGATGCCGAGTGCCTGCTTGGTTCCCGAGATTTCCAGTTGCCCGAAGTGCGGGTTGGCACCGCCTTCGCCAGGCTCGAGCCGCCACAGCTTGCGGTAGCGCCGATCGATCAGCACCCAGGGCGGTCCATCGCTGTTGAGGCACTCCAGCTCATTCGGGCTATCGTTCTCCCGCAGACGAGCCACGGTTTTCCACCGGCCTTGTTCGAGCCGCTTCAGCTCGCCCATAAACGCGCTCCAGAGCGTGCCGTCGGCCGTGATAAACGTGGCTGACGCGTTCAACGACGACGTCTCGCGGCCGATGCGCTCGGGCTTGCCGTTGGGACGGTGCGCGATGGTACGCGCCTCCCGGGCTGATCGCAACCGCGCTTGCCGTGTAGATCGTTCTGCCCGGGCCGACCATCACGTGGGTCGCGTACCAGGAGCCTTGCGCTTTCTCGTACTCTGCGAGATCGTTATTGGGCTCGGGTTCGATCGGCGGGGCGAGGTGAGCAACTTGCCAGCCCTGCGGGCCCAGCCGCCAGATCGGCTGCCGGTCGTCGTAGTGGAAAAAGAACGTGCCTTCGGCCGAGTTGGCGATCGAGTAGATGCCCGATGCGGCGAGCTGGCCGGCCAGCCTGCGCGACGTGGCCTGAGCGCCGTCGAACAGTACGTAGCCGTCGCCGACCGTCGCCAGTACGTAGGGCTCGCCCTGCCGGCGCGGCGGATGGATGGCACGAACCGACGGATACGAACCCATCGCATCCGGCCGGCCGGCGCGATAATGGATCTTGAGCTCGCCGGTCTTCTTCCACGACTTGAGGTTCTTGTCGACGCGATAGACGTCGCTGTAGGCCAGGACGAGCAGCCCGTCATTCTCCTCCACGATATGAGTGATGGGCATCAGCGGGCCGCTCATCAGGCGCGCCTTGGCAGCGTCGACAGGCTGCTCCTGTTCAAACAGCGGGCGAGGGCCGGCGCCGTCCACCTGCGTAATGAATGCCGAGTTGAGACCGAAGTGCGACGTCCCGCCGAACGCCCAGACCTGGCCGTCGCCAAGCTCGATAAAACCGTAAACGCCATCCCACGCGGGTTGCTCGTCGGGCTCGCGCGAAGGCGGCGGCTTGATCGGTGCGACCGTGGCACTCGCGAGGTCGAGGCGCGTGACCTGGCCGCCCCACTCGCCGCGATCGGCGCCCAGCCATAGCCGGCCCGCGCGGTCCAAGAGCACGGTCGAGGCGTGCTCGTCGAGCGTGTACGTCTTGCCCGTGGCTAGGTCGTGGACCATTGAAAAGGTCGTCTCCCACCGCCTGCCGTGTTGCTCGACCGATTTGGTTGGCTGCGTCACGACGACCAGCCCCGCGGGGCGTTTGTCAGTCGCCTTGCTCCAGCCGATCCACTGCACCGCCGCCGGCAGCGTGGCCACGGTCGCGAGATCAAGCGTCTGCGGCTCCAGGCGACACACGCGCCCGTCGGCCAGGCCCGCGAGTGGTTCATCGTTTTCGCCCCGGCCCAGGCACCTGACTGCGCCGGCGTCGATGCGCTCGCGCCAGGCGCACGGCAGGCAGCTCGAAACGAAGCAGAGTTTCCGAGCTCGTCACCGCGACCAGGTTATCACCCACGCGCAGACTGCCGCGCAGCGAGTTCCGGTCAAAGTGAATCGTGTAGTGGACGACGCGGCCGTTCTCAAACCGAACCTCACCGGTCGGCGGCGCCGGGGGCTCATCGGCGCTGACGATCGCGATCGGCGAGACACTGCCTGCAATGGCAAGCAAGACGACTGCAAGCCTGGCTCGTCCCAGGACAACAATTGACACGGCAGGCATCGGAGTGTCTCCTGGTCAGGTGTCGTCGAAGGACTGCTCGCGACCGGCACTCGATATCACAAGCGTACCGGCGCGCGTCAACGAGTAACAGCGCCGCGCTCGCTCGCAAGCAACGCTTCTATCGATCTTGTCGATCACTCGAGCTTCGCTTACCATCGCCCCGTGCGACGGATGAGGGCGCGACCTGTGGTCGGTGCGTGCGCTTCAGGCAGTTTCCGCGACCGCAGTGCATTCGGCCCGGCTCTCTGAGATGAGGAGGGAGACTCATGGTACAGCGCACATTGATCGCAGCATGTCTCATCGTCACGATCGCGAGCCTGTCACTCGTGGGGCTGGTCTGCCAGCAGTCAAACCGGGCGGTGAGCGCCGCGGCCGACGCCACGCGCCGGCTGGCCGAGGCCCAGGCAGCACATCAGGCGAAGATGGTCGAGCTTTTCGCTCAATCGCAGGCGACCGGCGCCGAGATGCTCAAGCAGCTCCAGACGATGGCCAAGCCGGCTGGAGCGCCGGCGTCTCAATCGGCCGACTGGATTCCGGTGACATTCAAGCTCACTCTTGAAACCGTCGACGGTCCCCCCGCGGTCGGATACGAGGTCACGCTGGATACGAACCTATTCGAGCGGTCACTGCGTCGCGAATCCGACTCGCACGGACTGGTCGATTTCGGCGTGGTGCACCCGGGTGACTGGGAGTTCACGCTTGCCAAAGCCCTCAACGACGAGCTGACCTGGAGATGTCGTGGCCGCTTCAACGTCTTGCCCGGCTCCAAGGTCATGAAGGCGATCGTCTGTCCCAGGCCGCTGCCTGTTGAAACGGCCGTCAAGCTGCGCGTGGTGTGGCCGGCCGATCTCGCCCGAAAAGACCTGCGCGTGGAGGCGTCGTTCGCTGTGTCGCCTACCACGATTCAACCCCCGCTTAAGTGGACACTCGGAGACTCGTTAGAGGTTGCAAGTCGGCGGCACATTCTCTGCGGACCTGAGTCAACGCTGACAGAGATCGGTGCGGCGACCAAGCTCGAGCTCTGGCACTTCTTCTCCACGCTCACGTCCACCGGCGTGCAAACCGTGTTCGGCGACTTCAGCTCGCACGCCCAGCCCACCCGGTCGGATTCCGTTGCGATGGAAACCGGCAGCTTCGCCCTGGGGTCGCTCGTCGTCTTGCTACCCTGTGCTCGCCGGAATGCAGAGATCAAGGGCCAGCGATTCCGGGTGGTCGGCCACACTCAGGCGACAGCGATATCTGCACCTGACGTCTTCAGTTACGCTCTCGACCCCGATGACGGTGCGCGCCCCCTTGGATCGGGGTCCTACCTCGGGACCTTCAGGGGAGGCGTCACGGTCCCCGCGTCTTACTGGCGCCAGCTCGACGGACGCTTTGTGGCGCGCGGGCCAGGTAAATGAATGGGTCATTCCGCTGCCAGACGAGCTGCTCAGCGTGGTACGCGAAGAGCTCGAGCGCAAGCTTGAGCCCGAGGCGCCACAGCCGAACGGGGGCTTACTACTTCCCACGATTGGAGTGGGCCCTTGACTGCGACGGCCACAAACGCGCTGCCAGCCGAGGTTCGTGGCTCATCGCACCCCGACTGAGTGCGGCCGATCAATGCGCGAGCGGCGCCGCCAGTTCGATAGCGGCGGGTGCATCGGGCGCGGCCTGAGGCGCGCTCAAGGCATTGGCCGGATCGGGCAAGAGAAACTGCTTCGGCACCGGCGGTGGGATCTTCACGCGCGAAGCCGACGCCTGGTTGACATTGCGGTCGATCACCGGAGACGGCGGCGGAATGGTCGCAACCGGCGGTGGCACCGTGGCGGCCGGTGGCGGCACGGCCGAGGCCGCCATGCGCAGTTGATTCTGGTCGTGGTCGATGCGCAGAGCGCGCGGCGGGCCACCTCGAGGTCGGGGCGAAGCGCCAGGGCCAGTTCGTACTGGGTGCGCGCCAGCTCGAGCTGGCCGTTGGCGGCGAGCAGGTAACCGAGGTTGGCATGACCGATGGCGTTGCCGTTTGACTGGGAGAGCAGCGGCAAAGCGTCGTCGGTCTTGCCGCCGGCCGCGAGTGCAAGCCCGAGGTTGGTGCGAATCCGGTTGTCGTCGGGAGCGAGCCGAACGGCGGTCCGTAGCGCGCGTTCGGCGTCGTCCCACCGCCCTTGGAGATAATAGCTATAGCCGGCGTCGTTCCAGATCTTGGCGTCCTTGGGGCTGAGCTTCAGAGCCTTCTTGTAGTGGGTTTCAGCCTGGGCAAACCGGCCCAGCCGGTCGAGCGCCCGGCCATGCGCCGATGTGCGAGGGCTTCGTCGGCCGGTCCGAGTGCGCCGTGCCGCTTGGAGGCAACGACCGTCAAGGCATCTTGATACTCGAGCACGGCGCCGTCGAGATTTCCCTGCGATTCAAACACGCGCCCGAAGTCAATATGCACTTGAAAGCGCTGGCGGTCAGTGGGCTGCTCGCGGAAATCGTTCTTGCCCGGGGTGCCCTGAGCAGAAGCGGTCGATGTTCCGGCGGTTGCGGCCTGGCCGTCGGCGGCTGCCATGCTCGGGGGCGCCGCCGGCTGGCGCGGCGTGGTCACGCAGCCCGGCGCCACAAACGCCAATGCCAGTAAGCACGACGCGGCAGCCGCTGCGGCATCAGGCGCGCGCGCCGGCCTTCCGGCGGACCAGGCGAATTGGGGGCCGGCCGGGTGATCATTCTAACGCACCCCCATGGCGGCCGACTCGGCCGGCGGCAACTGATAGGCCGTGGGCGTGGCCGAGAGCTGATGTCGCATGATCGTATTGGTGTTGTTGTCGACGGCCTCGATCCCGCGGCCGCCCGGGTAGGCGGACGGCGCGATCACGACGCGCTCGCCGGCGATGGGGATGCCCGCCTCGTTCAAGCTCGCCAGCACCGCCGCGCGCTGCGCCTGCGCCAGCGCCGGCTGCTCGGGCATCCACTCGACAATGATCGGGCCCACCCAGCCCGCGACCCGCGTGCGCATGATGTTGAACCGCGACGCGCCCGCCGGCGAGAACGCCGTCGTTCCCGGCAGGAAGTCGCTGCGATAGAGCGTGAATCGATGCAGGTCGGCCTTGGCGACCTGCACCGTAAACTGTTCGTTCACGTAGTAGCCCAAGGGCGGCTCAATGAAGGTCTGCGGGTACCCGATCATCGTGTCTTGCAGCGTGTGGGCCGAGTGGTGGAACAATCGGTGAATTGGACCGCGGCGCTGACAGACGGCAGGCTGGCCCGGCGGCGGCGCCGGCGCCTGAGCCCGCGCGATCGCTGGCGCCAGCCAGAACGTTCCGGCAGCGCACGACCAGCGAATGATTCGTAAGGTTGCCTTGGTCATGTCTGCCTCCTGTGCCCTTCGCCTCTTCATGCCATTTCGATTCAGAGCCGCCGGCGCTCCGGCCGGCTTCTCTCTCACTCGTTCTTGCTCAATCGGCGTAGCCATGCGGCCCGACGACCCACTGCTGCTCGCTCTGGAAATGCTTCATCAAGTTGAGCGGGTCTTGCTCGGCCTTGGTGGCTCGAAACTCGCGACCAAGCTTGCCCTCGATTCGGCCCAGGAGATAGAACTCGGGGTCATTGGGCTGATAGACCCGGTCGCCGGGCGACTCGGTCACCTCATGCTTTTCCAGCGGCGACACCAGCTCGGGAGTCACGAGCACGATCGTCTCGGTTTCGACCGTTTCGATACTGTTGGCGCTGAACCATGGCCCGATCAGCGGCAGGTCGCCCAGACCGGGGACGCGGCTGGTGGACGCGTTGGTGGTCGACTGCAGCAAGCCCGCGATGGCCAGCGTCTGCCCTTCCCGCAGCTCGACGACCGTGCGGGCACTCCGCTCCTTGATCGAGGGCACCGTGCCGGTGCCGACCTGGGTCGTCTGGGCGTAGTTGAGCTGGCTGATCACCGGCTCGACGTCGAGTCGGATCACGTCGTTGGCGAGGATTTCAGGCAGGAACGTCAGGATCGTGCCGAACCGCTGAAACTGCACGGTCACCACGGCCGTACCTCCCGGAATCGACGAGCTCTGCGGCACGGGAAATGGGAACATGCCGCCGACCAGGAACCGAGCGGGCTGGCCGTCGAGGGCGACGAGGTTGGGCTCGGCGAGGATCTTGGCCAGGTTGTTGATGCGCAGGGCGTCGATGAACAGCGAAAAATGGCCCGAGTCAAACACGCCGAAGAGCGGCGCATTGGGCGTGGGAGTGGCGACGGAGCTGCCGCTGAAGGTTCCCGGCGACGGCTTGACGAAGCCGGTTACGTAGCTGGACTGGGCATAAGCAGCCGAGTCCGACGTGGTGAATGCGGCGGCGCCGCCGACCGACGAATTGATGATCGATCTTCCGCGGGCGTACATCCAGCTCACACCGATGTTACGGGTTGCGCTGCGGTTGATCTCGGCGATCTTGACGTGCAGCAACACTTGCCGCGGCCCGGGCACGGTCACGCGGTTGATGATCATCCGCCCCAGCATACCGCCCGCCAGGCCGCCGCCCATTCCGCCCCCCATTCCACCGCCCATTCCGCCGCCCATGCCTCCGCCGCCGCCGCCCATTCCACCCCCCATGCCGCCGCCCATACCGCCGCCCATTCCACCCCCCATGCCGCCGCCCATACCTCCCATGCCGCCGCCTCCCGCACCGCCGCCGGCGCCTCCGCCGCGCCCGCTCGATACCCCGGGCTGCTCATGAGCGTCATCACGACGAGCTGAAGAATGTCGGACATCGTCTTCGAATCGGGCGCCTGGCCATCCAGAATGACCTGCATACCGACCTGGCGGACTTTGATCTCGGCACCCGGGAACGCCTGGCGGATCCTGCCCTCGAGGTCCTTGGTGTCGATCGATACCCGAACCAGGAACGTGACCGAGCGGTTCGTCGGATCCCATAGTGTCAGGGTGGTCGTGCCGAAGGTCTTACCGTAAAGATTGAGCAGGCGCGAGCCGGGCTGGTCGGTCAGGATCTCGATATCGGCGACGCTGGGGTTGCCGATGCTGATCCGTGTGAGGTCGCGTCGGGTTTGAACGATCTTGGTTTGGTTCTCGAGCAAGCTGATTTCGGCTTCGGGCGCCGAGACGTTCTCGACCAGGTTATTCACGTCGCGCGTGACTTCCTCCGGCGAGCGGGTTTCGGTCGCAACGGCCGGGCGCTGGGGTCGCAAACCCGTGCCATCGGTGGGGAAGTTGATGAGGTGCGGCGCGGGCACTGCCGCCGGGGCCGGGCTCGCGTTCAGGATCGGATCGAGCGGAATGACGCGCGGTGCTGCGCCGTTCGGCGACGGCGCCGGCGGCTGCGGCACATTCTGGCGGTCGTTTGACGCCTGCCGTCCGGCCCCCGGCGGCTCGGCGCCGACGTAGTAGTAGCTCGACGTGCCCGGCGCCCCCGGCGGTGCAGCCGTGTTCCCCTGCAGCACGTTTGCAGTCGGAGCAGAGCCCGGCGCCGGCGCAACCGACTGACCCATTACGGCGCCGGCGCTCGAACCCCAGATTAAGCCGAGTGCGCAGGCCGCGACCCGCAGCTTCGGGCCTCTCATCAGCGAGAGGACGACGGCCCGGGCGTCGGAGGAAATCCCTCGTCTATACACGTGCTATCCTCGTAAGTCGTTAAGCCAACGCATTTTCTGATTTCCGCGCCACCTTCGTTTAGTTTGGCAACGATTGGCGCGGAATGGCTGACTCTGCGGGTTCTATGGCTTAATCGGCAAGGCACGGGAACGATCTTCAGTCGGAGAGGTGGGAAGATGCGCCCGCGCTCAAGATCATCTGGGCTACGTCGACCAACTTTCGATTGAGAGCGTTCCCCGCGAACTTGGCGTCTCCTGATACTCATCATCACGAAATGAGTCCGCCCCGAGAAGTGATGACTCGGCTCGCCGCGGAGAAAAAACAGGAAAAACCGCGAGTAGCCGCTTGACGCTCAAGGGTGCCCTTGCTTAAGGTTGGTATTAGGGAAAGGTCCGTTTCCTCAAAAAGTGCGTGATCAATTCCCTGTGTGGGGTCGGTCGAGAGCCGGTCTCCAAGTCGCTCGCTAAGCTCGAGACAAGTTGACTCGGCCACGGCGCCCCACTGTGCAGCCAGCGCACAGGAGGGGTTTTTTTGTTTCCATGCCGCATGTGGATCTCGGTCCTCTGAGGACTCGCGCGCGTGAAGGAGGTTGTGATGTTAAGTCTCCAACATGTGCTCCATCCCGTCGACTTCCTGTCCCATTTGTTGCACCTCCCCTCGCCGAAGCCCGCGGCCACGTGCGACCCCGCGACTGACAACTCGCGCGCTGCCGCGACACCCGCCAAGCTCGACCGTGACGACGGCACGGTTTATGAGCCTCCTTTCGTCCAGGAAATGATGATGGATCTTCCGTGAAGCGTCGTCACCGAAGGTCGGTCACTGAAGCCCAAGTCATTGCCGCCATGATCAACAGCAGCGGCTGCCAGTCCCTCCCCGAACTCGGCTGACTTCGGGGCGCGGCCGGTCGGGCTTGATTCCAGCCCTGGGTGGTGAGAAACTGTCAGAACGCGGTCGACCAACGAATTCGGGTGGTGCGACCGAAGTTCAGACCCCTTCGCTACCCACTTTGCATGTCACCTGATCGTCAGCCCTTCGGCATCGACGCGCTCGATCGCAACCTGGGCGGAGGGCTGATTCCGGGCACGTTGACCGTGATCGCCGGCGCGACCGGCGTAGGGAAGACCCAGCTTGGGTTGCAGTGGTGCGACACCGGAAAAAGCGCCGACGGACGCCGCGGGGTCGTCTGCGACTTGACGAGTCGAGGAGATCCGCAAAACCACGCGGCCTACGCCTCGCGGCTCTTCGGCTGGGAATTGACCGAATGCCCGCTGTCGCAAAACCCCGAGTTCGACCACGCGTGGGACTTCAGCCGGCCGATCGGCGAGTACTTCCATCCAATCGATCGCGCGGGCCGGCGCGTCACCCGCGGCGATCTCGACCCCGACCTCTGGCATGAATGGAAGGCCGATCTTTCGCGCGTGCTGCGCTCTGCGGCCGGGTTCTTCTATCAGCAGTTCGCGCGGCGCGCGCAGGGTGATGTTCGATGGGCTCGAGCCGGCCGAGCGATTCAGCGAATCGATTCAGTTCGAGTTTTTCGAGTACGTCTATCACCACGTCCTGCGCCAGGACGACGAGTGGGCCGCACGGGAATGGTTCCGCGAGCGGTATCGTGCCCAGGCCGAGATGGTGATGCGCCATCGCTACGACCACCGGTCGATCGGCTGCCTCTATCTCTACACGACGCCGCACGTCATGCTTGAAGACCTGATGGCGCAGCCGATCAGCACGGGAGACATCTTCGCCAACGCCAACACGATCATCTTGATGGGCCGGGTTCGTGAAAGCGGCCGGATTGGCCGCGCACTCTTCGTCGCCAAGCACCGCGGCAGCGCCTGCGGCGACACGATCCTGCCTTACGCGATCACCGACGCCGGATTGGTTTTCGAATAGAATGGGTTCCTTCACGTTCTTGTTGAGTGCGGTTGCGACCCATGAGTATCTCCATCGACTTGTCCGGTTTGACCGCGCTGGTGACGGGCGCATCGCAGGGAATCGGTGCCGAGATCGCGCGGACGCTCCACCAGGCGGGCTCGCGTGTCGTCATCAACCACCCTGATCTCGGGGACGGGGCGACACGGCGCGACGCCCTGGCGCTGGCCGATCTCCTCAACCAGAAACGCGCCGATTCGGCGATCGTAGAAGCCGCCGACGTGAGCGACGCCGCGGCGGTCCAGGCAATGATGCGGCGCGTTCAAAGCCAGTGGGGCCCCATTGACGTCCTGGTCAATAACGCGGGAATACTCCGCGACCGCTCGGTCGCCAAGATGAGCCTGGACGAATGGCGCGCCGTGCTCGACGTCAACTTGAACGGCGTTTTTTACTGCTGCAAGTTCGGCCTCGAGATCATGCGCGACGGCGGCTCGATCGTGTGCATCGGCAGTCTGGCCGCCAAGATGGGTTTCCACGGCCAGGCCAACTATGCATCGGCCAAAGCGGGAGTGCACGCGCTGGCGCGCGTGCTCGCGCGCGAGTGTGCCCGCCGAGCCATTCGCGTCAACGCCGTCGCCCCCGGTGTGATCGAAACTCCGATGATGGCCCAGGTCGCCCAGCCGGCGCGCGAGCAACTGAGCAAGTCGATCGCACTGGCGCGGCTCGGCCGACCCGATGAAGTCGCCGCCGCAGTGCTCTTTCTCTGCTCGCCCCTGGCCAGTTATGTCACCGGTCACGTCCTCGAAGTCGACGGCGGGTTCTTTGGATAAGTTATGCCCGCATCCGCGCCAGTCGGGTGTCGCTTGCCATGCACCGGCACGTTACAATTCAGGTTTGGCAATCTGGCGATGAAGCCAGGCAAACGGCGTGGACGGGAGAGTTCTGATGGCCGACGATAAGGCGCGAAAGCCTGCGGGTAGTGAATCTGAGCGAGAGATCGCCTCGGCGGATTTCCTTTTTGGCGATGATCCGCTCGACGATTCGCCCGGGCTCGTGGCCCAGCCCGCCGTGGTACCGGGCGCGGGCTCGAGTGAGGTTTTTGACCTGGCCGGCCCGCCCATTTCCGTCGAGATGCCTGTCTCGAAGGTGCCCGCGGCGACGGAGAAGGCGGCGGCGCATCCGCCAGCCGCCAAAGCCCCGCAGGGAGAAGACCAGTCGGGGCTCGACCCAGCACGGCTGGTCGAGCATGTCTGGACCCGCGGTGCCGAGTGGGGCCCAAACCTGGTCGTGGTGGGCGTCTGGGTGGCCGTCTTCGTGATTTCGGCCTATGTGCTGTTCAACCTCGACCAGTGGGGCCTTTCGTTCCTCATGTTGATAGTGGGCAGCGCCGCGACGGTCATTCTGGCGTACCCGATGTTGATCACGCTCGAACGGCCCGTGCGGATCACCCCTGAGCAGGCGGTCCGTGACTATTACCACGCCCTCTCGCACCACTTGCCGCATTTTCGCCGGATGTGGCTTTTGCTCAGCTCGCGCGGGCGGGCTGGGGCGGCCTACGGGTCCCTCGAGGGGTTCAAGGGCTACTGGCATGAGCGTCTCGGCCAGCTTCGCGCGGGCCGGGCGGGCGCGTTGACGCCTTTGGTATTCGAAGTCGTCGATTTCGAGTCCGAGAAAAGTGCGGGCAAGGTCCGGATCGAGGCCCAGTTCGCGGTCAAGGTCTCGATCCGCGGCCAGCGGCAACAGGGGCCGATCGAGTGGGTTCGGAAAAAGATCGCGCTGGTGCGCGGGCCTGACAAGATGTGGTACCTCGAAGACGGCACGCTGCCCCACGAGGAGCGCGCAGCCAAGCGCCCCGTTAACGGCCGCGCTCAATCACTCACCCCAGCCCGCCCGACCGCCACCACCTGATGCGAAAAGCCCAGTACGTCACCAGGAAGGCCGCACCGCACAGCGGCGGGTAGATGCAGAGGAAGATCGCCCACACCGGCAGCCCAAGGTTCCCGAATAGCGGCACGATCACCGGAGCGGAGACGCTGGGCGCCGAGCTCATCCAGTTCTCGGAGCGGTTGGTGTGCATCGGCACGCTCAAGGCCGCCGAGAACGGGCTCGTCACCGTGAGCGCAGCCAGTTGCTGGCTCGTGACCGAGCGAATGCCCTGCAGATACCATTCCAGCCCCATCGGCAAGACAAACAGGAACAGGAGCGTCAGGTAGGTGACCACCATCGCCGCCGAAGTCCGCCGCGCCAGCGACGAGCACAAAAGCCCGATCGTCGACGTCGCCAGACAGGTCGTCGCGATGATCAAGAAATACACGATCAGCGTCCAGAACCGCGTCCGGAGCTCGGGCAACAGGATGTATGCCAGGAGAATCTGCTCGGTGAGCAAAAAGGTAAGCACCGTCGAGACCCGCAGCGCCGCCAAGAGCTTGGCGATGATGATCTTGCCGGGCCGTAACAGCGTGGTCAAAAGCAGGCTCAAGGTTTGCCGCTCGCGCTCCTGGGTGATGCTCCCCGACGAAAACACCGGGCCCACGAGCAAGTTGAACGTAAGAACATAGGCGACGTAGTAAGCCGCCATGTCGGAGCGGAGAAACAACAGCCCGGCCATGAGCGGAATCGAGAGCAGCATGCTGACCTGAATCACGACCCGCAGCATCAAGGTCCCCTGGCTGAAGATCTCGCTGCGCAGCTCTTTGTCGAGCACGGGGTTGGTGCCGTCGGGCATGAGGTCGGTGCGCTTGGCGGGCGCAAAGAGCTTGTCGGGAAATAGCTCGCGGTCGATCACGACTCCGATCGCGTACTTCATCTCCTCTTCTTCGTCGACAACCTCTTTGCCCTCGCTGCCGACGTCCGGCGGGTGGAGCAGCCGGCGGTTGATCAAGATGCCCAGGACCGTCCAGGCGGCCAGGCACCAGGGAGGCAAAATGGCAATCGAGACGAAATCGCGCGACAGCACGTCGTCGGTCGACGTCAGGACCACACAGAGAACCGCGAGGGGAAGAATCACCAGGTAACTGACCACCAGCGCCGAGCTGGTCCGGCGAAAATAGCTCGAGCAGGCGACCGAAAGCAGGCCGAAGGTGCCCGCGGCCAGAATCAACACCAGGTAGCTGCGCGTGATCTCCGAGAGCAAGAGGCCACCCAGAAGATAGCAGAGGATCATGAGGGGGATGCTGGAAATGATCAGGATCACGAGGTAGCCCAGCGAGCTCATCAGCTTGCCGACCAAAATCGTTCCCGGCCGCAGCGGACTGGCCAGGAGCAGCTCGTAAGTCTTGCGCTCTTTCTCCCCCGTGATGCTCCCCGCGGCAAAGGCGGGTGCCATGAGCGCGACCAAGAAAAACTGGCCGAGGAAGAAGATGTCGAAAAGCGCCCGCGCGACGCCCGGGCTCACCTGGCGAGCGCCTTCCTCTCCCGCCGGCCAGTAGAAATACACGAGGGCGCCGAGGCGCAGACATACAGCAACTGCAAGACGAAGGCGCGAGGCGAGCGAAGGGTAACCAGGAGCTCGCGGATCAGAACTGGGTTGTCGCGGAGGAGCATTTAGTGTCTCGGTGTCAGGCGAGGACGATTACGAAGAGGGCCAGTCAGAGGATTAAGAACAGGACTAAGAAGTAGATTGCGAAGAGGAATAAGAAGAGGATTACTATTACGATTACGATTACGATCGGAAGAAGACCCGCGATCAGTCGGCTGTTTTTCCTTTGCCGTAGTCGCGCGATGAGTTTCTCTTGATCAATCCCATGAGCATTCGCACGATTGGCTGGAGACGCTCCTTGCCGGGACGGATCTCCTCAACAGTCAGCTTCCCTTTGGCGACAAGAATGTCGAGCCCGGCGGCGCATTCGAGCGCAGAACCGTGGGCCGTGTCGAAAAACCGGCAGCGATCCTTGAGGTAGTACTTGCCGTTGCCTTCGGCGATGTTGAGTGGGACGGAAGTCGACGCTCGGTGCAACTGGTCCTTCACGTCGCCGAAGCGCACACCCGCCTCCAAGATCGGCGAGAGCCAGGCAATGAAAGCAATCGCCTCCTGGTAAACGTCCAGGTTCTCATGATCAAACCAGCATTCGCGTGAACGCGCCATCGTTGTGTCCTCGGTCTTGGTTCTGTTCTGTCCGGTCCTAATCGTAATCCTAATCGTAATCTTAATCCTCTTCCTGATCCTCTTCCCAATCTTCTTCCTGATCCTCTTCGTAATCCTCTTCCTGATCCTTTTCCCAATCCGAATCCCGCTCCGCTGTTCAGCTCACGATCCCCTTCGTGATCATCATGAACACTTCCTCGAGCGACAGCGGCTCCTCGGAAAACGACTGCACCGATACCCCCGACTGGACCAACCGGTCCAGCAGCCGGGCCATATCCGGATCTTGCCCCTCGAATTCGGCCGTCAGGGTATGATCATACCCTTCGACCATTCGTATCGACGAGTCATGGCGCAGGACCTCGAGCGCCCGATCGGTTGTTTCGTCGAGCACGCGCACCTTGAGCACGCGGTGCGAGCGGATCTGCGCCTGTATATCTTGTATGCTCCCGGCCACCAGCAGCTTGCCGCGCTCGATAATGCCGATCGACGTACAAAAATCGGCGAGCTCCGACAGGATGTGGCTCGAGATCAAGATCGTCTTGCCCATCTGCTTGAGCTCGTTCAAGAGCGCTTTCATCTCCAGCCGTGCGCGCGGGTCGAGGCCCGATGCCGGCTCGTCGAGGATCAAGACCGGCGGGTCGTGAACCAGCGTTTTGGCCAGGCAGAGCCGTTGCTTCATTCCCTTCGAGAGCCCGTTCACGTAATCGTCGCGCTTGTGGGTCAGGTCCAGAAGCTCGAGGACTTCGCCGATGATCTTCTTGCGGTACGATCGGGGAATCTCGTAAGCGACGGCAAAGAAATCGAGGAATTCCCAGACTTTCATCCCGTCGTAGACGCCGAAGTCGTCGGGCATGAAGCCGATCACGCGGCGGACCGCCATGGGCTCGGAGGTCACCGAGAAGCCGGCTACGCGTCCCTCGCCGGCCGTGGGCCGCAAAAGCGTGGCCAGAAAGCGAATGGTCGTGCTCTTGCCCGCACCATTGGGCCCGATGAAGCCGAAAATCTCGCCTTTGCCGATGCTGAAGCTGAGGTCGTCAACGGCAAGGAACTCACCGTACCGCTTGGTGAAGTTGATCACCTCAATCATGTCACGAGAATCTCCGTATTAGCACGGGTACCTTGTCGCGCCGTGGTCATTTTATTGGGGCACGCGGTGCCGGCCGGCCCGATGGCCGCTGCTTGGGCGTTCCTCGGCGCGCCCGCGTCGGACGAGCATCGGTTGTTTCCGCATCGCGGATCGCTGCTCCGAATTCGGCATCCCCCTCGGCCAGCAGGTTGTAGGTCTTGCCCTCGGGGCTGGGTGAGCTGCCGGCGCAGGTGCACGACCACCGCTGTGAACCCGCGCCACCGGTCGACCGCCGGCTCGATCACTTGACCGCCGGTCGGATTGGCGGTCCACGCGACCAGCCGCAGCTCGCCCTGGTTCTCGGCGGCACGCTCCCAGGCTTTACGCAGGTCTTTCAAGACCGGATTGGGATCGGGCCCGGGCTCGGCCGTCACTTGCTTGTCGACAGGCTCCCCTGCCCCCGGGCCCAGCACCACCGAGGCCCCCGCCGCGATCGTGCCCAGGCTGCGCTCGCGGCGCGTCCCATCTCCTGAGAACTCCACCAGCACCGCGTCCTTCAGCTCGAGCTCGCTGTCGTTCTTGATCCGGCGCGAGCCTTCGCCGTCTTCTTCGATCCGGATCGTGCCGCTCGTCGTCAGCATTTGCTCGGCCCGGAACATCGACATGCTGCGCGGCTGGACCTTGAACTCTGCCAGCGTGGGCACGGGATACGACTGGAAGATCGACCGCGATACCTCCTCGCCGCGAATCGATCGCCCGCTGTCCAGCGGCAGCGCCAATGCGGCCGGATCGTTGGGATAAGAAATCCGGAACTCGGACCGGCCGGTGGAATACACCGAGACCACCCGCGTGAGGTGGGCGCGCGGGTAATCGCCGAAGAGCTCGAGGATGTCGATCTCGTCGGCGGCCGTGTCGTAGCCGATGTCGCGCGCCGCCACGCGCTCGACCCCGATGGCAAACGCCAGCGCCACCACGGGCACTACGATCCAGGCCCACTCGCGGCGATTGAGCACAAACCGGCAAATCAGCCAGTTGAGGGGCACGACGGCGATCAGGTAGGCGAGGATCACCTTCAAGACGAAAAGTGAGCTGGGGATCGTGATGCCGGAGGCCTGCTCGAGCAAGTCGCGACAGAGGCGCGGCAGCTTGGAAGAGTCGCGCCACTCGCCGATTCCCGGCAGCTTGTTAAGCTGGTCCTCGGGGGAATCTTCCGGGGCGTTGGGCATTTTGGTGGCGGCGGCCGTCGCGTCTCTTGCCGTCGGGCGCGGTTTCGGCGACGCTTCGTCGGTGGCGTCGCGACTGGTGATGCGGTACCACGAGAGGTCGCGCGCGAGCAGCCGACCGCGGTCGGGGGGATACTGCACGAAACCGTCGTTCGACCCGCCGCCCACGACCGGCTCTTCCGGCCGGCGGAGAATCACGCGGCGAACCAGGGTGTCGAGCCCGGGCCAGGCGAGCATCGCCTCCTCATTGGGGTTGAGCGTAAGCATCGTGATCCGGCCGCGGCCCACCCGGCGCTCGACCGCCAGCAAGTGGGGGCTTGCTTCCCCGAGCGGGATCGTCGAGGTCCCCGCCCGCGGCTTGAGGACCGAGAGATAAAGCGGGCGATTGGCCGCCGGGCGGATCGGGGCCGGCGCTTCGTAGCGGTGCGCAAACCGCTGCCTCGCCTCCCGCGTCGTCAAGGGCACCGGCTGGCTCTGGTCGTTCGGGCTTGGCGAATTGACCGGTGGCGGATAGGCCTGCGCCAGCGGCTGCAAATCGTCGCGCTGAAGCGGCACCGTCTCGCCGGTCGCGTCAGCCGGCAGGTAAGGACCCAGGAAGCTCTCGCGGTACAGCGAATACGACTGCGCCGCCCCACCCGTCATGACGAGCTGCCCGCCCCAGTGCAGCCAGTCGAGCAGGGCCGACTGCTGCGACCCCGACAGGAAGTCGGGCGGGTAGTTGTCCCAGATGACGTGACTGATCGTCGACCACGTGAGCGGATGCGGCGAAAGCGCCACCTTGTCGGGCTCCATCGGCAAGACCAGGCGGTAGTAGCGCAGCTTCTCGATGTCGCCACCTTCCCGCTCGACCGAGGCCGGAATCACGGCCGACATCTTGTGCCACACTGCGAACTTGCTCGTCGAGTCTTTGCTCAAGACCACCACCAGCATCTGATGCGGCGGCAGCGTGATCAGGCTGGCCGGCCAGGTCGCATCGGGCCGCAGCGCGCCGGGCGCACCAGGTCCACTCCCGTTTCTTTGGGAACAATGCCGCTCTCCGCCGGGACCATGATCACCAGCGACAGCCGCGCCCGCTGTTCCTTGATCATCCGCGCTTCGCGCCGGTAGGTCACCTCGTGCGGCGTGCCCAGCAAGAGCACGGGGTCGCTCTTCAAGTAGCCGTCGTAGTCTTCTTCGTTGGCTCTCATCTCAAACCACATCGTGGCCCAGTGGTTGGCCTTGACGTAGGGCAGGATGTCATTGGGGGCCACCTGTGAGCGAAAGAACTCAAACGGCGCCCGCACCTTGTCCTTCAGGGCCTTTTTCTTGAGCGCGCTGGGCTCGGTCAGGATTTGCAATTCGTCTTCCTCGGTCGCGGGCGGAGGCTGCTGGGCCGCCGCCGGCCGCGCCGCTGCAACAATAGCCAGCAAGACGGCCGCCATCCACAACCGGCTAATTCGACGATTAACCGTGAACACCGGTGCGCCACCTTTCGCTGTTGCCGCCGCTTTCAGGACGTGCCGCTAACGCGAGAGCGCATGAGCCCGATCGGCCCAGCGCAGCGAATTCATTAGTTGTGTCCCACGAATGTAACAGATTGATCGCGCAACCGAAAGGGCCGCGCTCGACGAGTGCCGTGGCGGCTCTTCGCAGCATGTGCCGGATTTATCTGCGCGCCCTGCTGGCATTCACCACGATCGTGCCGGCGATCAGGTCGTGGAGACAGCGCCGATCCGACCGGAAGATGAACAGTACATCGACGAGCCCGAGAAAACTGACGGTTGGTATAAGCGCAACGACTGCGATGGGGAGGTAGCGCAGCAGAAGCAGCCGCCCCAGCCCGGGAACGCCGCCACCAGGGCGGGCGATCCGAATCCCGAAAAGGTTCTTGCCGACGGTCTGGCCATTTTTGTGGAGCAAATAGCCGTGGACCGCCACGAAGTAGAGGAAGCCGAAGACAGCGTAGAGGGCGAGACGGCCGATGGGTGGCTGAGCTCCCTCGTAACTCCAGAGCCCGAGTGCCAGCATCGCGGGCCCCGCGAAACCAAGTTCGATGATCGAATCGATGATCGACGCAGTGAGCCGCGTCCACCGATCGGCGAGCTTGATCGGGCCATCCGAATCTTCGTCAAGCTTCAGGGACAATTGCAGAGGAACGTCCAGGTTTTCTTCGGCCATCGCTGGGTCCTGGAACGCCGGCAATGGATCTGATGGGTTGCTCATGGCTTTCCCTTCCGCCTACCGAGGTCGAAGGAAGGCGTAACAACCGCCGAGGACAATCAGCATAATGATTGCCGCGGCGCAGGCCATGTTGCGGTAACGCGCGCCGAGCCGCTCCTCCGAAACGAATACTTTGTACACCAGGTAAACGACGTAGAGCTCGATCGGCGGGAAGAGGATGCCCAGGAGGAGCGCTTCGCAAAGCGCGCAAGCTGTCGCGCTCGCGAATCGTGGGCGGAGGCTCCTCCTCGAGGTCGGGTTGATCGGCATCGTTCGGGTCTTCTTCCGGGACGCCCGCCGACAATTCGCCGGCCACGCTCTCCGCACGTTTTTGCTCGGCGAGTGATCCCGTTGCAGCGGCCTCCTCGGCCCTGAGCCGGTCGTGTTCCTCGATCAGGCCGCGCGCAATCTTGGCGTCATTCGGGTTGACCTGGACCTTGATTCCCCGGATTGCGTTCGAGAGCAGCCAGTCCATGGCGACGGTCTGCTCGTCCGAAACCACAGCAGCCAGCCCCGCGTTGCGGAGGAAGTTGAGCGCCAGGTTCGCCGAGACTGCGTCGTCGTACGTGGCCACGGTCACGAGCTCGTCAGTGGTTGGCGGCGCGTCAAAATAGGGGTCGTTCATCGCTGCTTCTCCGTCAGCTTCGGGTCGCGACAGCACTGAGAACACTAACAGATCCCGCTCATGCATCAAGAGGCGACGGGCGCAGACTGACCAGGCCGCTCCCATACGAAGAAAGGCCCCATGCTAAACGACAATTGATAGCCCAGATCGAGAAGGCTTTGGGCAACACCGTCGACGCGCGGGCTCGCCGATGTCGTAATGACCGTGCGAACCGGGCCCGCTCCGAGAGCGCGCGCCAGCCAAACCGCTCGCGGCTCGGCGAGGCCGATCGTCTCAAAAACCGGGTAGAGCCAGGGATCGTACACCAGCTCACTCCGGCCGCGCACGCGGTTGTCGCCGGGACGGTCGACGAAGAAGATCTCGGACGCGGGCCGATTGATTTGTTGAATGAGCTGGCTTACAAGCGCGCCCTCGACACGCTTGCGGTTGGCGACCGCCACGGCGTCGGTGAAGGCGAAAAGCGGCACGGCCAGGGCGGCGATGACCACCACAAGCAGCGTTCGAGGGCGCTGCGCGGCTTCGAACGCACGCGCCATGGCCCGGGCCGATAGCACGGCCGCGAAGACGACCGCCTGCAGGGCGTAGTTGTACCAGCGCCGGTGCTCTGCCGGCACAGGACGGCCATGAGAGCAAGCTCCCCGAGCAGGTACAGCCCGAGCGCGGCGTCCACACGCGAGCCGAAGAACGCGCGCCGTTCGCAGATTGCGCACGCCGGCACCACCAGCGCTAGCAAGGCGAGCACCACGATGACGATGCTCACGCTTGCCGCCATCGAAGCGGAATAGAGCTGCAAGCCCTCGAGCGCAGCAGCCAGGGTGACGAGCACCGCCCCGAGGCCCGCGACGAGGCGCCGCCACGGGCTCGGCCGTGTCAACAGCAAGGCGATCCCGGCTGCCGCGCCCAGTGAAATCAGACCGGCGCACTTCCACGTGAGGGCGAGGAAGATGTTGCGCACGAACGGCCAGTCGGCGCGGTGTACGCGCACGACGTTGCCCGCCGCCCTGATCAGGGCCTGCGACATGCGCCCCTCTGTCATCCATTCCTCGAGCCCGTATCCAGTCGCGATGATGAGGCCCGCCAGCGCGAGGCCGCGCGCGACCGCTTGGTACCTCAGGCGGCCGCGGACGGCCGCCGCGACCAGCAGGCTGGTGCTGACCAAGGGCGCCACCACGAAGAGCTGTTTGATAGAGGCCGCCAGGCCGAAACATGCATAAGCGCCCAGGATGATGTTCTCGCGCGGCCGTTCCGCGAAGAGCGTCGCAAGCACAAGTAACACGCCCGTCGTCTGGAGCCCGATTCCGAGCATGTCGGGCCGCACGGCAAACACCAGACCGCCGTGCACGGGCGTGGCCGCCGCGAGCAAGAGCGCCCACCAGCCCGCGCACCCCCTGCCCCATCGAGTCGGGCCAGGCGATAGGTCGCGACGAGTATCACCAGCAAACCGATCGCCGACAGCAGCCGCCCCGCGATCAGCGCGGCGGTCACGGCTTCGACCCGCACCCCGGCCAGCGGCCACGCCAGAAGGGCCGCCAAGTGGTAATACAAGGGCGCGTGGATCAGAACCAGCGGATTACCGCCGCCGTATGGACCGTACAGACTCCAGGGGCCGGCCGTCAACTGCCTGGCGACCGGCAAGACCAGCGGCGATTCGAGCGCCTCCACGTCGTCGCGACCAAGGGCCATATTGATCCAGATCAATAGCGCGCCGGCGCCCAAGGCCAGGAGTACGGTCACGCTGGCGGATACCTTGATGAAACCGCGTCCCTGCCGGCCCGCCGATCGAGTCATCGCCCCGCCCCCGCGCCATCACGGCACCCACCATCGATAAAGCACGATCACGAGCGCCGTGCCGGCAAGCGCCACCACCAACCCGGAAACGCGCCTGAGCTTGAGATAAAACAGCAGGACCAGTCCGCTCAAGGAAATCAGCGTCATCAAGCCGGCCGACACGTCGATCAGAGCCGACCATACCGGTCCGGTGTCGCGGCCTTTGTGAAGGTCGTTGATCAGCGCGATAAAGCCGTGGTAGGTCTCGGTCAAAGTGTAATGACCGGTCTGGCGGTCGATGAACGCGTCGGCGGCGTAGCCTGGGCCTTTGAACGAGACGAGGCATTCAGCATCGTCGACTCGAAATTCGGCGAGCGCCCGCTGATTTTATGGTCCTTGCGCAGCCGCTCGACGATTTCGAGCTTCGCCACCTGGCTTGATGGATCGACCGCGCCGTCGGCGCTCGCGCCGGCGTCGCCTTTGAGCCATTTGAGGTCGACGGTTCCTTCAGCATTGCGCCGGCGCTGGCGCGCCGCATAAAACCAATCTGGATGGTTGAGCGTGATGCCCGTGACGCTGAAAAACAGCACGACCGCCAGGCCGAGCATCGACAGATAAATGTGCAGCCAGCGCATGAGCTTGGCAAATCGGATTGCCAGCCTGCGCCTTACGGGACGGTGGGGCGTCGAGGATGGCCCGATCGGCCGGCTACTTTGTCTGAGCCTTGCGACGATACTCGATCGTGGCAGATTTGATCTCGACATTGCCCTTTAAGTCCTCGAGAAACGGCTGGTCGGAAAGCGCGACTTCCTTGTGCA
This sequence comes from uncultured Isosphaeraceae bacterium, assembly GCA_963830625.1. Classification (GTDB taxonomy): domain Bacteria; phylum Planctomycetota; class Planctomycetia; order Isosphaerales; family Isosphaeraceae; genus CAWHMZ01. The sequence continues at coordinate 278,819 of CAWHMZ010000032.1, forward strand.
TGCTCTGGTAGGTCCCGTGCTCGCGCGCGGCCTCGATGTAGAGAGTGTACCGGCCCCGTCCGAGCTGCTTGCCGTGGTTGTCTTTGCCATCCCAGATCACCTTGTACCGGCCGGGTTCGCGCGTGGGCCGGGCGGTGGTCAAGAAGACGTCGTTCCGCTCGACTTGCTTGCGCTCTTCTTCGCGCGTGTACCAGCGCTTGAGGTCGGGCAGCCATTGAAACGGCCCTGATCCACCCAGCGACACCCAGAGGACGAGCGTGCGGACGGGGTTGCCGTCCTTGTCTTCAACCCAGATCGCGACATACGGGCGCCGATAGCGGCCGCGCTCGGCCTGGGGGCGGTTGATCTCGAAGTTGACGGCGAGCTCGAACTGCGGGTCCCAGGGCTCGGGCTTTGCGCCGTCGGAATCGACCCGGGCGCCGGCATCGACGGCTGGCGACGACGCCGCCGGCGCCCTTGCCAGAGCGACCGCTGCCGGGCTCGGTCGTTCGTGCCGGCGCCAGCCGGCGCTCTCTGCGACGTGCCCATCTTTCTGCACGATCAGGCATTCGACGTCGGGCAACTGGCGGAGGAGCCGCAGGCTCTCCTCAGGCTTGAGCACATTGCAGATCTTGGCCAGAGCATCGGCATCGGCGCCCTTGGGCGCCACCACCGTCGCGCTCTTGACGTGCTCGACCGGTCGACCCGATCGCGGATCGATCACATGAGAGTACCACTCCCCGCTGATCCGGAACCCGCGCTGCGAGCTGCCGCTGGTGCTGACCGAGCGGTCCTTGACGGCAATGAACGCGAGCGGCTCCGACGATTCCGAGTCGGCCCACGGAGCGGCAATGCCGATTGTCTGCGGGACGTCGCCGCGCGCACAAAGGTCGCCCCCCACGTTCAAGAGAATCCCGCGCACCCCGCGCACCGTATGGATAGCAAGGTCGCAAGCGCGCTCGACGATGTAGCCCTTGGCGATTCCGCTCAAAGAGAGCGGGCACTGCGAAACGCGCACGGCGATGCGCGCCGGGGTCGAGGCGCCACGGCGCCGTGCATCAGAGCGCAGCCGTCGCGGCCAGAGCCTCGCGGCCAGGCTCTCGATCGAGCTTTGCGCCGCGCGACCAGAGCCGGCTGAACGCTTCAACGCCCGGGTCGAACGCCGCCGCCGCTTGCGGTCCGCCATCGGTCGCAAAAGCGCAGGACCTCGAAGAGCTCCGGCGATACCCGCACCGGCTCATTGAGCGTGGCCTGCCACCGCGAGAACTCGCTCGCCGGGTCATAGCCGCTGAAGACCGCACTCAATCGATCGATCTCGTTCAAGACTCGGGCTTCGGCGCCGAGTGCATCGTGTTGGCTGTCGGCGCGAACGTGCAGGGCCAGCGAAGTGCCCATGACGTTCTCGTGAAAGAACGCCAGGTCTTCTCCGGAGGCCGACGGCCCCAGAAGTGGGGCGCACAAAAGAGCAATCGCCAGTTTGCCTGCAATGCGTAGAGGATGGGGCATGCTTGGTTGGTTTACTCCAGCGGAGTGACGGCGCCGGCACGCACCTGGCCGTTTTCAACTATAGGAAGCGCCGCATCGCGGGGCAAGGACGGGGCTTGGTCTGTGGTCCTCTTTGCGCGGCCGCGGCACTTAGTAACTTCCATTTAGCTTAACGACGAGTCGATTTTCCGGAGTTGGGGCCGGCCATGCCAGGGCGTCGTCGCGATCGATTCTGGGCGCGGGTTGCAGGCGCACCGCAAGCGCGGCTGCCGATTGCCGCTGGCGCCGGCAAGCGCGATCGTTCGTTCAAGCGATTGATTGTGCTCGCGACGGCGGCGATCATCGTGGCACTTTTTGCGGGCACGCCCGCCGGGCGGCTGGCGACGGCAAGGGTGCGCGAGCGCGGGCGGTTGCTCTTCGAGCGGATGATGGGCCTGCCGCCTGATCGAACCGCGCAGAGCGAGTTCATTCGCGCCGAGCGCCTGCGCGCCGCGGCCGCCGCCAGGCAGGCGCTTGCCGAAGTGGCCGCGCCCGGCTCGCCGCTGGATGCGTTTCTGCGCGCTGCCGGCATGGATGCGAGGGCGGCGGTGGTGCGGTGGGGCAACGTCGATCAATCAATCGTGTTGTCATCGGCCGTCTTCGAGCCCGACGACGAGCGGTCGTACCGGCTCAAGCCGGGGGTGCGCTCGGTGTGGGTCGTGGGGTTGTCGTTTCAAAAAGCGCTGGCGATGTTTCTGATCCCCGACACGCCCGAAACGCGCGAGGCCGCGGGGCTTGCCGGCGGACGCGTGGTGCCCGAATCGGTGCAGACCACCAACTCGTGGGGCTGCCGCGGGCCCGAGCCCGACCTGACCGCGCCGGTGCGGGTCATGGTGCTGGGCGACTCGATGATGCAAGGAACCCTGGTCGGTGATTCCGAAACGCCTCCGGCAAGGCTGCAGGCGCATCTCGCCGCAGTGCTGGCCGCGCCCGTGTCGGTTCTCAACACGGGCCATGTGGGCTACTCGCCGGAGCAGTACGATGCGGCTCTGCGTACTTTCGCCGACCGTTTCCGTCCGCAATTCGTGGTCGTGGGCATCACCGACAACGATTTCGGCGACCTGTACGGCCAGCCCGACTGGTCCGAAGCGGAATACTGGATCGACCGCATTGCCGACTTCTGCAGCCAGCGCAGCCTTGAGTTCCTCTTCGTGCCGGCGCCGGTGCCTGGTTGGCTTCTGGGGCGTCGCGAGCCCTACCGCTTCCAGGCACCTTTTACCCGGATCTTGAAGCGCGGGGGGCGGAACTACGTCGATCCGACGGAGTCGTTCACCGACGCACTCCTGCGCGCGGCAACGAGCCAGCCCCCGACGGCGCCCGGCTGGCCAACCCTTTTTACAACCTGCACTTGATGGGCGATCGCCATTTTTCGCCCCTTGGTTCCGACCTGTGGGCCCGCGTGGTCGCACGCAGGATGCTCCTGAGCTGGGACCGTCTGGCCTTGAGCGGCCAGTCATGCCCGGAGCCGGTGCTTCGCCACGCCAAGTCAGCCCACCCGGCGATCCCTCCAGACGAGTCGCACTGAGTGGGTCAACGAATCGGGTGACGCCCGGTTTCGATTCGGTCTGAGCCGCTGGATGACTGGCGATCAACCCTGGTCAAGCTCGCGATCCCAGACCCCATCCATCTGCCGGGCTGCCGCGGGCTTGGTATACCGCGAGGATGCGAGGTGACCCACAAGATGCACCACCCCCAACCCGGCGCCCACGGCGAAAAAGGCGAGCGAACAGCCCAGTCCCATGAACGTCCAAACCATGTTCGGTCCCGTGGTACGCGCCATGTTCCGCCAGAAATCGGGGAACATGACGAGGAGCCCGACCATCGCGGGGAAAGCGATAAAGCCCGTGATTCTTTCCAGACGCTGGCCCCGCACCGGGTCGAATAAGAGCCAAAGCGAATAACCGGAAATCCCGCCAAAAGGCCCGATGGTGAGCAGAAGGAGCGCAAGGAAGCTGTACGAAAAAACGCGGCACGGCGTGAAAGCAGCCACGATGGCGACAGCGCACCCGATTCCGACGCCGAGCAGGAAAGCCTCTCCCGCGGTGAAGCTGTGCCTCCGGTTCCGGCGCGTCTGCCCTTTGACGTTGCCCATCGCTGCGATTTCCGTGGTGCCTCGCTGCCGATTTCCGTTTCTGGATCAGCCCTCCCACGTTCCCGCATTGTCCGGCGTGCGATCGTCCGCGCCAACTAAAGTCTACGCTTCACCGCCCTGGCGAGGGCGGGTCATGCTCGACCGAGAGCCAGGGATAGATGGCTGCCCGCTGCCACTTGCGCCGCATTCGTCCGTGGTACGTCGCCTCTTTCTCCAGGGACGCGACCTGCTGAGCGTGCCAGGCGGCCTGTTGCGTCGCTTGCGACGCCAACTCCGACCACGATTCGACCGCATCAGGTTTCGGCGACCCGAAAGTGTCAGCCTTCTTCTCCCGTTCGGCGGCGAGCGCCGACCAGAAGTCCTGACACTCAACTTGAACCTTCAGTTGAGCGAGTCCGCGTTGCTCCAACCGTGCATGTTGTTCGGCCCACTCGCGGCGAATCCGGCTGGCTTCGCGCAGCCGAGGGACCTCGACCCAGGCGCCGAGGAGTAACCCTACAGCAGCGATCACGGCCATCATCCACCAGAGCCGCAAACGTACGCGGGGCAGCGGCATCGAGAGCGCCTTCTGACGCGAGTGATTACGGGACTGTGCTTTACACGATCGTGTCAAGATTACAACCAAGTCTCGGGTTTCGATCGCAAGCCCGCCACTGCAGGCATGACGTGGGCTCAGCCTCAGCGTGGGACCGGACGCCCAGAGCACCCCGAAAGCCCGGCGCGGCGCAAAATGGTATCCTGGTGTGCCCTCACCCGAAAGGAGCTCACGGTGAATACAACCAAAGCGCTGGCTCCGTCCGACGCGGCCGAGCCCCGCCCCGCCGCGGCTGGCGACCCGAGCATCACTGCGCAGCGCGGCAGCGCGGCCGAAGTTGCGCGGCAGCCGCCCGGGCGGCGCCGGCCTTGGCGCTGGCTGCTGCTGGCCCTGCTGATCGTGGGGGGACTGGCCGCGGCAGCGTGGTACGTCTTCGTGCGGCAGGGGGAAGAAGAGACATACCTGGAGCTCCAAGGAAATATCGACGTACGCCAGGTCAACCTCTCGTTCAAGGTCGACGGCCGCATCGAGACGCTGGCTGTGGACGAAGGAGACACCGTGAAGGCCGGCCAGGTGGTCGCGACTCTGGACAAGCGTTACTTCGAGGACGAGCTGCGGGTGGCTCGTGCCCTGCGCGATAATCTCGCGGCGAACCTGGCGAAGCTCGAACACGGCTCGCGGCCCGAGGAGATCGCCGAGGCGCGGGCCCAGACCGCCGCCAAGGAGGCGACGCTGGCCCAGGCCAAGGCCGACTACGCGCGGTACAAGGAGCTGGAAAAGACTCCCGGGGCGGTCAGCAAGCAGGACCTCGACAGGTACGCCGCTCAACTGGCCGTGGCCGAGGCGGACGCCAAGTACGCACACGAGTCGCAGCGACTGGTGGAGATCGGCCCGCGCATCGAGGACATCGACGCCGCCCGCGCACTCCTGGCCCAGGAGAAGGCGAGCATCATCCAGATCGAGCGCAAGCTGGCCGACAGCAACCTGGTGGCGCCCAACGACGGCTTCATCCTCACGCGCTCCCGCGAGATCGGGGCGATCGTTCAGGCCGGCGAGACGGTCTTCACGCTGACCCTGGCCTCGCCGGTCTGGGTGCGCACTTACGTGAACGAACGAGACCTGGGCCTCGTCCGCCCCGGAATGCCGGCGTCTGGTCACGAACGACACGGCCCCGGACCGGCCTTACTCCGCCCATGTCGGCTTCATCTCCCCGACCGCCGAATTCACTCCCAAGACGGTCGAGACGCGCGAGATCCGCACCAACCTCGTCTACCGGCTGCGCGTGGTCGTCGACAACCCCGACGGCGGCCTGCGGCAGGGCATGCCGGTCACGGTGAAGATGCGTCTGCCACGAGCCGCGGCGCTTGACGCTCTGGCAGCGCCTGCGCGGCGGGGGCTAAAGCCATGAGCGAGGAAACCCTGATCCTGGCCGAGAGACCTCACCAAGCGGTTCAGCGCCGCCGCGCCTCCGGCCATCGATCGTCTTTGTGCGCGCGTCGGTCCGGGGGAAGTCACCGGCGTTGTCGGCCCTGACGGCGCCGGCAAGACGACCTTGCTGCGCCTGTTCGCGGGCCTGCTGCTGCCCAGCGACGGACGGCTCATCGGTCTGCGGCGCCGACACGCGCACCGAGCTGGACGTGATCCGGCAGCAAGTCAGCTACATGCCGCAGCGTTTCGGGCTGTACGAGGACCTGTCGGTGCAGCAAAACCTGAACCTGTACGCCGACCTGCGGAACGTCGTCGGGCGCCGAGCGCCGGGCCGCCTTCGAGCGGCTGCTGGCCTTCACCGATCTCGAGCGGTTTACCGGCCGGCTCGCCGGCGCTCTCTCCGGCGGCATGAAGCAGAAGCTCGGCCTGGCCTGCGCCTTGATCCGGGCCCCCCGGCTCCTCTTGCTCGACGAGCCCAGCGTCGGCGTCGACCCGATCTCGCGCCGCGAGCTGTGGAAGATGGTCTATGACCTCGTGGACCAGGGCATCGGCGTCGTCTGGAGCACGTCGTACCTCGACGAAGCCGAGCGCTGCGCCCAGGTGTTCTTGCTCCATGAGGGAAAGGTCCTCTACGAGGGACCGCCCAGGGAGCTGACGGCGCGGGTCGAGGGCCGCAGCTTTCTGGTGGCGGGGGCGGGCCAGGCCGGACGACAGCTTCTGGCCCGAGCGCTCGAGCGCCCGGAGATCATCGACGGCGTGATCCAGGGAAGCAGTGTCCGGCTGGTGACCAGAGAGGGGGCCCGGCCGCCGGCGGCGAGCGACCTGGGCGCAGCCGGCGCCGAGGTCAAGCCGGCGGCGCCGCGGTTCGAGGATGCCTTCGTCGACTTGCTGGGCGGCAGCGCCAAGAATGCATCGCCCCTCTCCGGCACGCCGCATCAACCGGGCCGAGACGCGACCCCGGTCGTGCAGGCGGACGGGTTGACCAAGAGGTTCGGCGATTTCACGGCCGCCGACCAGATCAGCTTTCGCATCGGTCGCGGCGAGATCTTCGGCCTTTTGGGCCCCAACGGCGCCGGCAAGTCGACCACGTTCAAGATGATGTGCGGCTTGTTGCGGCCGACCGCCGGCCGTGCCCGCGTGGCCGGCCTCGACCTTTACGAGGCCGCCGGCGCCGCCCGCGCTCGCGTGGGCTACATGGCCCAGAAGTTTTCGCTCTACGGCGACCTGAGCGTACGCCAGAACCTGAACTTCTTCGCCGGCGTCTACGGACTTGGCGCGCGGCCCGCCGCCGTGAGCAGATCGAGCGCATGACCACGGCGTTTCGCCTGGGACCGTATCTCGACTCGAGCGCCGGCCTAGCTGCCGCTGGGCTTCAAGCAGCGCCTCGCCCTGGCCTGTGCCGTCATGCACGATCCGGCGGTGCTTTTCCTGGACGAGCCGACTTCCGGGGTCGACCCGCTCACGCGGCGCGAGTTCTGGTCGCATATCAACGCCATGGTGGAGCGGGGCGTCACGGTGATGGTGACCACGCACTTCCTCGATGAGGCCGAGTATTGCGACCGCATCGCGCTGGTCTACCGGGGCCACGTCATCGCCCTGGGCTCGCCCGACGACCTGAAGGAGCGCGTCCGCGGCGCAGAGCAGCCCGAGCCGACGCTCGAGGACGCCTTCATCGCGCTGGTCGAAGAGTTCGACCGCGAGGAGGCAGCCACGACGCTGTCCAGCACGCGTCGTGCCGGTCGTCCCTGCTCAACCCGGCCGCGTTCGCGCCGCGGCGGAGCCGCGCGGCGGCGGCCGGCTGCGACGTCTGGCCGGCTTGATCCGCAAGGAATCGCTGCAGATGATGCGCGACCCGAGCAGCTTCTTGATCGCCGGGGTCTTGCCGCTCTTGTTGCTCTTCATCTTCGGCTTTGGCGTCACGCTCGACCTGCGGCGGGTCCCGATCGCGGTGGTGGTCGAGTGGCCGTCGCCCGAGGCCGACAGCTTCCTGGCCTCGTTCCGCAACTCGCGCTATTTCGAGGTACGCTTCGCGCGGCACCGCCAGGCCGTCGAGCACGATCTGGTGTCGGGAAGGCTCAAAGGAGTCGTCGTGCTGGCGGCCGACTTCAGCGACCGGCTCGGCCGCGGCGAGACCGCGCCGATCCAGGTGCTCGTCGACGGCAGCGACCCCAACACCGCCGGGTTGGTGCAGACCTACGTGCAGGGCCTGTGGTCGAACTGGCTCGACCAGGAAGCCGCCTCCCGAGACACGCTGGTCGACCGGCCCACGGCCGCACCGCCGGTCGCGACCGAGCCGCGCACCTGGTTCAACCCCGAGCTGGACAGCCAGTACGCCCTGCTTCCCGGCGCCGTGGCGATCGTGCTGACCTTGATCGGCACGCTGCTGACGTCGCTCGTGGTGGCGCGCGAGTGGGAGCGCGGCACCATGGAGGCCCTCCTGGCCACCCCGATCACGCCGGGCGAGCTGCTTGGCGGGCAAGATCGTGCCCTACTTCGCGCTGGGAATGATCGCGATGGCGCTGTCGGTGGCCGTCACCGTCTTTGGCTTCGGTGTGCCGTTTCGGGGCTCGCTCTGGCGCTCCTGGCGATCTCGTCGGCGTACCTGGCCGTGATGCTGGCGCTGGGCTTGTTGATCTCGACCCTGGCGAAGAACCAGTTCGCCGCGAGTCAAGGAGCCCTGATCGCGGGGTTCCTGCCGGCCTTTGAACTGTCCGGGCTTCATCTTCGAGATCGACAGCATGCCCGCGCCGATCCGCCTGTTGGCGTCGGTCCTGCCGCCGCGCTATTTCGTCTCGAGCATGCAAACGCTCTTCCTGGCCGGAGACGTGCCGAGCGTGCTCGTGCCCAACGGGCTGGTGCTCATGGCGATGGCGGCGGTGTTGTTCGTGGCACTCGTGCGGGCGACCCCGGTGCGCCTGGAGTAAACCCATGTGGCTGCGGATTCGCTCGCTGATCATCAAGGAGCTGCTCGCGGTCTGGCGCGACCCCAAGGGCCGGTTCGTCCTCCTGGTGCCGCCGGTGATCCAGATGCTCATTTTCTCTTACGCGGCGACCCAGGAAGTGAAGAACGTGCGCATCGCCGTCCTCAACCAGGACATGGGAACCTACGCGCGCGACCTGGTGGCCCGCTTCGAGGGCTCGCCCAATTTCCGCGAGGTCATCCACCTGGCTGCCGACGCCGAGATCGCGCGGGCGATTGATTCGCGCAGCGTGCTCATGGTCGTGCACATCCGGCAGGACTTCTCGCGCGACGTCGCCGCGGGCCGGCAGGCGTCGGTGCAGCTCATCCTGGATGGCCGCAGCTCCAATGCGTCTCTGATCCTGGGCGGCTACGCGCAGCAGATCATCGAGCGCTACAACACCGAGCTTTCCCAGACCCGGCGAGGCCCGCCGCCGGCGCCGGCCAGCGTCGTGGTGGCGCGTTCGTGGTTCAATCCCAATCTCGACGCCATCTGGAGCACGGTCCCCAGCCTGGTGGGCATCCTGGTGGCCCTCGAGGGACTGATGGTGACGGGCCTATCCGTGGCCCGCGAGCGCGAGCTGGGCACCTTCGATCAGTTGCTCGTCTCGCCGCTCGGCCCCGGCGAGATCATCCTCGGCAAGACGGCCGCGGCCTTCCTGGTCGGCATCGCCGAGGGGACGCTCATGATCACGGTCGCGGTGTTCTTCTTTCACGTCCCGCTGACGGGCTCGGTGGCGCTCTTGTACGCGAGCATGGCCGTGTATCTGCTCGCCCTTCTCGGCATCGGGCTCTTCATTTCGTCGCTGGCGAACACACAGCAACAGGCGATCCTCGGCACGTTTTCGTTCATGGTGCCGATGATGCTCTTATCGGGATTTGCCAGCCCCATCGAGAACATGCCGGACTGGCTGCAATATGCCGACGCTCGCCAACCCGGTCCGGCACTTCATGGTGATCGTCAAAGGCGTGTTCTTGAAGGCGATGCCGGCCGGCGACGTGCTCAACAGCCTCTGGCCGCTGGTCTTGATCGCGGTGGCAACGCTCACCGGGTCGACGCGGCTGTTCCGGCGGCGGGCCGGTTGACACGCCCACGACCACGAGCCCGCCTCGGCAAATCGGCCCGCGTTGCAAAAGAACAACACCGGTTGCAAATCGTTGCGTGCCGCGCTCGATCCCATTATGATGATTGCCGGACTAGAGACATCCGTTGCGACGAACACGAGCTTATCCCGCCACCGGGGAAGGTGTGAGGTCCATGCTCAGGTTCAGACGCGTCGTCCGTTACCTTTCGCTCTTCATCCTGGCCTTGGTCACAGGGAGCTTGGGATCGCCGCCCGCCACGGCTGGCCTCGTCGGCGCTCTCGTTCCAGCCTATTTCTATCCTGGCACCGGCGGGCCTGGTGGAGTCGGCGACGGCTGGGCCGCGATGGCCGCCGCGGCCGGCACAATCCCCATCACGGCGATCTTCAATCCTGACAGTGGGCCGCTGCCGGGTCCGGCTGACCCGAACTACATCACGGCCATGACGAACCTGGAGCTCGCCGGAGGGAAGGTCGTCGCTTACATCGACACCGACTACGGCGCTACCCCTCTGGCCACCGTCGAGGGCGAGATCACTACTTACCTCGGCCAGTACGGCAACCTGACGTCCAATCCGATTGCGAACCTGATCAATGGCTTCTTCTTCGACCGGATGAGCAACAACCCGAGTGAGGTCGCGTACTATCAATCGCTGTATAGCTTCGTCAAGGGCCTTAGCACGTCGTACGGGGTGATCGGGAACCCAGGGACGGCAACCAACACGTCCTACCTGGCCGCATCGCCGCCGACTGCCAATACGTTCTTGACGTACGAAGGGAGCGCGGCGGGCTACACCAGCGCAAACACCTCGACGGGTCCGTCAAGTCTCTACGCCAATGTCATCTACAACCAGTCGACGGTCGCGGGCATGGAGGCGAACATCGCATTTGCCGCGCAGAACAACGTCGGCTACGTCTACGTGACCGACCAGCCGCTCAATCCCCCCACTGGCTATCTTTACGATCAGTTGCCGTCGTACTGGGACCAGGAAGTTGCCGCGATCTCGACGGCGTCCGTGCCGGAACCCGACACGATGACGATCATGGCCTCGAGCTGCGTGCTTTCGATGCTCGGCATCGCCGTGCGCCGGCGGGCCCAACGGCGGAGCCGGAGCTAACAGTGAACCAGGCGCCCACCCGGGTAGTGATGCGGTCCCACCACGCGCTGCGCCTATCCGCCGCCGCCAATCTGGCTTCTCGCTCGCCCCGATCGCCGCTTGCGGCGCTGGGACGAGCCGGCACCGGCCAATCCGTGCAGGAATAGCCGCGTCACCCGTTCGGGGAGGTCCTCGGGCCACGGGCGCGGCAGGGTGTGCAAGATCTCCTTCATCATGCCCGAGTGTGCCACCACCTCGAGTGCGAGGTCCTCGTCCGAAGATCGCTCGCGCGACGGGAACTCGCGGAAGATCCGCAGCAGAATGCCCTGCATCCGGGCGCGGGTCTCCTCGAGACACGCCGACCGCGCCCCGAAACGGAAGAACTCGCTGCGCTGGATCACGTCCAGGAAGAAGTGACTGCGCTCGAAGAAGCGGAACGACTCGCGGTTCATCGCCAGAAGCTTCTGCTCCGGCGGCATTTCCTCGCTCAGGCATTCCTCGATACGTTCGACCAGAGATTTCAAGCCCGTCGTTCATGATTCCCGGCGAACAGGTCTTCCTTGTCCTTGTAGTGAAGGTAAAGCGTCCCCTTGGCGACCTGCGCCCGCGCGGCGATATCTTCCATCCGCACCTCGTGGAACGGGCGCTCCGCGAAGAGCTGGACCGCCGCATCAATGATCCGCCGCACCTTCGCGGGATCGGCCGTTCGCACGCGTCACCTCATCCTGCGACTTCGACAAACCCGGGCATCCTCCCGCCGCACACCGCGGCCGGCCGCCTCGCCCGGTCCAAGCGGATTCTACCAGACATCGCCCGTTTGCTCTTGTGCGAAATCCGACCCGCCCTATAATGACTGACCAGTCAGTTCTAAAAAATGACTGACCGGTCAGTTCAGTTGTGTCGGAGGCGCAATCGCGCCCGTGACGGACGAGGTCAACCTCAAGGACGGGGGGCCGCGAACATGGCGGAGCCAGACGAATCGGGCGGCGAGAGCGTGGCGGCCGTGGGGGCGCAGGACGGTCGCCTCGTGCGGGGCACGCGTCGCGGAATGGGCCGCATGCGGAGCATCGCGCGCAGGATCACGCGGGCTCCGCCCGGCGGCGGGCGGACTCGCAGGCCGGGCCGCTGGCTCGTGATGGCGATCGCCCTCGGCCTGGCGGCGGTCCTGGGCGCGTGGAAGGGAGCGGCCGTGGCTCCGTCACTATTTCTCGCACGTGACGACCGACGACGCCTTCGTCGTGGGCGATGCGACGACGGTGCCCAGCCGCCTCGCCGACGTCGTCGAGCAGGTGCTGGTGCAAAACGACGACTACGTCGAGCGCGGGGCGATCCTGGTCCGGCTCGATCGCCAGCCGTTCCAGCTCGCGGTCGACCAGATGCGGTCGGACTTGCAGCAGGCGAAGTTGAACGTCGACCGGATGGTGAAGTCGCTCGAGACGGCCCGCGCCGGTCTCGATCAGGCTCGGGACCAGGTCCGCTTCGTCGGTGGCCGCGCTCGACGAGGCGTGGCGGGCCGTCGAGGGCCAGCAGGAGCAGGTGCGGTCCCGGATCGCCGGCCTGCGGTCCCAGGCCGCCTCGCTCCGCGCGTCGTACGCCGAGCTCGTGCTCGCCCAGAAGGACCACGAGCGCGTCAAGAACCTGGTCAACTCTCAGACGGCGACCCGCGAGGAGCTCGACCAGAAGCAGGCGGCGCTCGAGAGCGCACGCGAGAAATACAAGGTGGCCGAGCAGTCGGTTCAGCAGGCCCGAGCGCTGCTGGCGCTGGCCCCGGACTATCAACACCCCGAGCAGGTCCCCGCGGACCTCGAGCGCACCGACACCCAGGTCCGTCGCGCCGTGGCCGCCGGGCAGCAGATCCTTGCCAACCTGGGACTCGCCTCCGGCCTGCACGCCCTGGAGCCGGAAGCCTTGCATGCGGCCCTGATCCGGCTCACCGAGCAACACCTCCGAGTCGTGGTTCGACGCGGTGCCGGCGGTGCGGTCGGCTCAGACCCAGGTCGACCAGACGGTCGCGATGCTGGGCGGCCCGTCGTTCGACCCCGCCCGGCCGTACGAGCATCCCAGCGTGGTCAGGGCCCAGAAGAACCTCGACGAGGCCGAGCTGAGGCTCAGCTACGCCGAGATCCGGGCGCCGGTCTCCGGCTTCGTCAACCGGCGGTCGGTCAACCCGGGCGACTATGTCCAGGCCGGGCAGGGCTTGCTGTCGATCCAGCCGCTTGGACGAGGTCTACATCGAGGCGAATTTCAAGGAGACGCAACTGGCCGAGCTCGACGATCGGCCAGCCGGTGGCGATCTCGGTGGACGCCTATCCCGGCCGGGTCGTCCGCGGCCGGGTCTCCGGGTTCGCCCCGGCGACCGGTGCGGCCTCGTCGATGCTGCCGCCGGAGAACGCCACGGGCAACTTCGTCAAGGTCGTGCAGCGCGTGCCGGTGCGCATCGACCTGGTCGAGCCGAACCCGCGCGAGGCCCCGCTCCTGGTCGGAATGTCGGTCGAACCCGAGGTCGACATCAAAGCCCCGCCGAGCGGCCCGGACGCCGGCAGCCGGCTCCGCAGCGGCACCACCAGCCAATCGTCGAGCCAGGAGGCCCACCCATGAACGCGATCACCTCGAGCGACCGGGCCCGGCCGGCGATCAATCCCTGGATCATCGCCCTGACGGTGACGCTGGCGACGTTCATGGAGGTCCTCGACACGTCGATCGCCAACGTCGCGCTGCCGCACATCGCCGGCAGCCTGTCGGTCTCTGTCCACGAGAGCACCTGGGTGTTGACCAGCTACCTGGTCGCCAACGCGGTCATCCTGCCGCTGTCAGGCTGGCTGTCGACGATCATCGGCCGGAAGCGGTTTTACATCTCGTGCGTCGTGCTGTTCACGGCCAGCTCGGCCTTGTGCGGCATGGCCACGAGCATCGAGCAACTGGTGCTCTTCCGGGTGCTCCAGGGCCTGGCCGGCGGCGGCTTGCAGCCGTCCGAGCAGGCCATCCTCATGGACACCTTCCCGCCCGCCAGGCGGGGCATGGCCATGGCCGTCTACACGCTGGCGATCCTGGTCGCGCCCGTGCTGGGGCCGACCCTGGGGGGATACATCACCGAGAACTACAGTTGGCGCTGGATCTTCTACATCAACCTGCCCGTCGGCGTGGCTCTCGGTCGTGCTCTCAGCAGCCTGTTGCTCTCGGACCCGCCCTACCTGAAGGCGCAGCGGGCAGCGCGGAAGGGCCAGCCGTTCCGGGTGGACTTCATCGGGCTCGGGCTCTCTGACCATCGGCCTGGCCGCGCTCGAGCTGATGCTCGATAAGGGGCAGGAGTACGACTGGTTCGACTCGCCCTTGATCGTCTGGCTGTGCGCGATTGCCGCCGCCGCTCTGATCGTCCACGATTTTCTGGGAGCTGCGGCACCCGGCGCCGATCATCAACCTGCGGCTGTTCCGCGACCGCAACTTCTCGGCCGCCGCGGTCTGCGTCTTCTTCGCGTTCGCGGTGCTCTACGGCAGCAACGTGCTCTTGCCCCAGATGCTCCAGACGCTGATGGGCTACTCGGCCTTGAATGCCGGCCTGGTCCTCTCGCCCGCCGGGTTTGTGACGATGCTCGAGATGCCGGTGATCGGCCTCTTGCTCAGCCGCGGCGTCGACGCACGCAAGATGATCGTCGCGGGCCTCGCGACCGTGGGCGTCGCGTCGTTGTGGATGTCGGGCCTGAATCTCGGCGTGTCGCCCGGCATGGTGATCTCGCCGCGGAACATCCAGACGCTCGGCGCCGGGCTGATGTTCGTGCCTCTCAACCTGGCCGCCTATGCCTTCATCGCCAAGGAACAGGTCAATAATGCCTCGGGCCTCTTCAGCCTGGTGCGCAACGAGGGCTCGAGCATCGGCGTGGCCGTCACCAACACGCTGCTCCAGCGCCGGACCCAGTTCCACCAGTTCCGGTTGATCGAGCACTTGCACCCGATGAACCCCGTGGCGTCAAGCTGGCTCTCGGGCCTCTCCGGCACCCTCGGGAGCCACGGTTCCGACCCGGTCATGGCGCGTCGCCAGGGGCTGGGGATGCTGTACCGGATCGTCCAGCAGCAGGCGGCGGCGGTCTCATATCTCGACATGTTCTGGCTGTTCGCCTTGCTGTCGTTTGCCGTGATTCCCCTGGTTTTCCTCATGAAGCGATCGAGGTCCGAAGGGGGAAGCCTGGCGGTTCATTGAATCCCATTTCGATCACGGCAAGGACCACAAGAAACGAAGAAGGAGTTTCGTCCGATGCACGGCTTCATGTCGGAATGGATACGGCGTGTCCTGGCGCTGGCCCTCGCTGTTCTGGCCGGCGAAGCGCGGGCAGAGAACCTGCGGGACGCCTGGGCGATCGCGCTGACGACCAACCCGCAGCTCCAGGCCAGCCGCGAGACATCCGAGTCGGCCGGCCAGGAGCTAGCGTCTTCGCGCTCTGCGCGGCTTCCCCAGATCCAGACGCTCAATCTCCAGACGTTCCTGACGAACCCCGTCTCCGTCCCCAGCGCCAGCGGCCAGCCCAAGGCGGCCAGCGGTGGGCAAGAGCAGTTCACGATCTCGGCCGTCGCGGCGATCGTGCCGATCTACACCGGCGGGCGGATCAGGAACACGATCGAAAGCAACCGCGCCCAGTTGAGCGCGTCGCAGGCGGACGAGGCGGCCACGGCGCTGGACCTGAAGCTCGAGGTCGCTCGCGCCTACGTCGATGTGCTGCGCGCGAACCGGGGCGTCGCCGTCGCGCGCAGCAACGTCGAGAGCCTCTCGGCCCAGGCCCGCGACGTGCAAAACCTGGTCACGCAGGGTCGAGGCATCAGGAACGACCTGCTGGCCGCGCAGGTCGCCCGCGCCAATGCCCAGCAGCGCGAGATCCAGGCGCGCAACCGGCTCAGCATCGCCTGGGCGACTTATAACCGCTATCTCTGCCGCCCGATGGACACCGTCGTCCCGCTCGAGGAGCTGGCGCATGAGCCGCCCCCGCCCGCGGCACGGCGGATGCCGCCGACACGGCCATGCTCATGCAGGACGCGGAACCCATCGTCGTGGACGAGGCGCAGATCCAGGCCCTGTTCGAGCACGCCCTGCGGAATCGCTCCGAGCTGGCCTCGCTCTCCGAGCAGTCGCGCTCGATTCATGCCCAGGCCGCAGCCGAACGGGCCAGCCACCCGGCCCCAGGTCAGCTTCCTGGTCGCCAACCTGTATCAGAACGTGCGGTTTCTCCCCACCCAGGCGGATTCTGGTGCAGCCGCCTTCGTCCTCAACTGGACCCTCTTCGACGGGGGAAAGTCGCGACGTCACGCGATGGCCCTGGAGCAGCGCGCGGCGGCCGACATCAGCCGGCGCGATGACCTGGCCGCGGGCATCAAGCTCCAGGTCCGCTCAGCCTGGCTGACCTGCCAGGAAAACCAGCGCCGCATCCCGCTGACCCGCGCGGCGATCGCCCAGGCTGAGGAGAACCTCCGGGTCGCGCGCAGCCGTTACATCCAGCAGCGCGGCACCAACACCGAGGTCCTCGACGCCGAGTCCGCCCGCGTCCAGAGCTACGACAATTACTTCAACGCCCTCTACGACGCCATCCTCGCCGACTTCGAACTTCGCCGCGCCGTTGGTGAGATTTGAATTGCCGCGCAGCGGCAATAGAGGAGGAGAGCAGAGAAGGTAGTGGGGAGAGCAAGTTTCACGGCGCACCCCAGTCTCCGTCCCCAGATCGATGCCGCGAGGAATTGTCAAGAATCATTTCTAGCATTTGGTTCATGCGCTATGTTAATCTCACTCGCCATCAAGAGTCAGACGATGCTGCGTTTGATCAGTCCGGGGCCGCGTTGTCCGCGGCGCTCCCGGCCCGCCGGCTCGTCCGTCATCGCGTTTCTTGGGGGCAGGACATGTCGACAGGAAAAGTTCGCCCGAGCCGAACGAGAACGTCGATCTTGGCGTCGGCCTCGGCATGCGGCCCGCGCCCGCGGCGGCTGCCGGGAACGCCGGGACTCCGCCCCCGTCCCGAGTCGTTTGGGGGGCAGCCGAGCCGATAGCGGGCGCGCCCGAAGTCGATGCCTCCCGGATTCACGCACAGGTGGCGCTCAATAACCTCCTCGATGCCATCGGCAAGCACCTCGAATCGAACGGCGGGCGGCCGGACACGGTAGCGACGGTGAAGAACATGGCGGATCGCAGCAAACGCAAGATGTTCTACACAATCGCCGGGCCGGTCGGCGTGGCCGCCTTCGTCGCGGCAACCGGGGCAACCGCCGGGGCGGCGGCGATCGCTGGCGCGCCTGCGCTCGGCGGCTGGGTCATGAAGAAGGGCTGGGCGCAGTCCGATCCAAAGATAGCGAAGTCGCACGGCTTCAAGAAGTTCGAGGCCGCCCTCGGGAGCGGCGACACGGAATACATCGACAACGCCGTGCTCCAGCACACGCGGTTCTACCTCCAGAGGAGGGACCTGTCGAAACTCTGCGATGAGTTCGTCCAGTTGCAACTGGACCTTAACCATTACAAAGAGGTCAAGAAACGCCCGATAGAGAACTGTGTCCAGGCGGAGGGACTCGCCTACGCGGCGCTGGTCGTCTGCAAGCGGGCTGCATTGCTCCAGGAGGACTTCGCGTCGTTCGAGAAGCTTTACCTTTGGATGACGGCGAGAATCTCGGCGTGGCAGCGCCACCTCAACGAAACCTTCATCACCAACGCGAAGTCGGCGATCCGCGAGCAGGTCAACGGTTCGAAGAAGGCCCACAGATATGGTGAAGGCATCGATCAATATGAACCCTGCTGCTGCGCACTCTCGAAGAACAAGTGCGACGACTCGCTCAAGTCGATCTCGACGCCGAACTTCATGAGGACTAGGGAGTCGATCTGCTACCGGTTGGTCGGCAGCACGGGAAAGCTGATGAGTCCCAAGAATAGCAACATGCACACTTACGCCTGGAAGTTCAAACCCGAACCCCGGCTCTGGACCGACGCCGCGAACGAAGTGTTTGCGGAACAGAACGTCGTGGCCTGTATCTACGACGCCGATCTCATAAAACGGGCCGAAGAGCGAGTTGGCGATGTCGGCAGGGGGACGATTGCCGCCCCCCCCGCGGCCCCGCCGGCGGCGTTCTCCGCGCCGGAGCAGGCCTTGGACAACGTGAAGGCGGGCGCGGCGCCGCTGTCGCGACGAAGGGCCTGTCACTGGGTTTCAAGGAGGGCTTGATCGCCGCCGGAGCGAACCTCGGCACCACCGTCACCCTCGCCGCCATCAACGGTGCCGCCACCGGCGGCATATCGGTCGGCGCGGCGGCCGTCCGGGGCGTCGGCGACGCCATCAACCTCAGCATCGAGCTGTCGAACCTGGGTAAGTCGCAGCCGCCCGAGGACAGGATCAAGTCGCTCCGTTCCGTCCTCAAGTCCAAATACTTCGAAAAGTCGATGGACCTGTTCTGCAAGGTCAACTCGCGGATGAGGGACATCAAGACCATCGACGATTTCCGCGCCGCGAACAATGGGTTGATGAGCTGCGTCTTCGCCTACGACCTCGCGTTCAACATCCTCAGCGCCAAGAAGAACCTGGAGAGCTACGCGACCGCGAGCCAGCACATGGTCGATTTCTACACGACGCTGCACAACCTGCTCGGGGAAGTGGACAGGGTCACGTCGGACTCGGAGCTGGGTGAGATCGAGGGTGCGTTGCGCGAATACTTTGCGCCTGCGCGTCACGGGCCTGCTGCCTGTCCGCTCAGATGCTACGTCCACGCGCAGTAGGGGTGATCCATCCGACCGGCATCCCGGCCCCGGCGGCTCGCCGGGCAAGTCCCGCCGGGCGTGGGGAGCGTCTCCACGCAGAATAAATCGGTGTCAGTTCATTTTGCGGCTCGAAAAATGAACTGACACCGGATTCAGTCCGTCAGCCGGGCTCGTCCGTCTCGGATGGCTGGCCGCCCGGGGTTTACGCGAATCACCAACGAGGCCGTTCCGGCCGGCTTCGGCCTCGAGATCAGCGCGACGCCGTTGCTGCGGGCAACGCTCTTCCCCGGGGCTTCGAGCGGCCGACCCGACGCGTCCGTCAGGCCGTTCGGCGCCGATTCGTTGACGGTCACCTGGTACACGCCGTGTGCATCCAGACGCTCCGTCGGGTAGAGCGTCACCGTTTTTGATCGTGAGTTGTACACCGCGCTGCCCACGGGGATCACTTGCCCCACTTGCGAGCCACCCCGGCGCGGTCCGCGGACCATCTCGATCTGGTAGTTGGCGAGGTTGTTGGCGGCACTGGGATCAAGTGCTGTGCTGAAGTCGAGGACCAGCTTCGTGGGCTGGGCGCGCGACGATGAGGGGTGCGAGGACTCGGCGGTTGAAGGGGGGTCGGGAATCACGGCCTGCCCGATCTTGCCGGCCCCGTATTCGGTGAACCAGAGGTTGCCGTCGGGACCGGCCGTGATCCCCACGGGATAGCTGTTGGGCGTGGGGATGGGGGACTCGGCAACGGCGTGCGTCGTCGGATTGATCATCCCGATGTTATTGCCGTTCGACTCGGTGAACCAGAGGTTGCCGTCGGGCCCGGTCGTGATCCCAGCGGGACCGCTCCCGGCTGTGGGGATGGCGAACTCGGCGATCGCGCCGGTCATCGCGTTGATTTCACCAATCTGGTTGGCCCCGTTCGCGGTGAACCAGAGATTGCCGCCGGGACCGCTCGCGATCGCCGTTGGACCGGCGCCGGGCGTAGGGATGGCGAACTCGGCAATGGCGTGCGTCGCCGGATTGATCATGCCGATCTTGCTGGCCGCGTCCTCGGTGAACCACAGATTGCCGTCGGGACCGGCCGTGATCCCCACGGGATAGCTGTTGGGCGTGGGGATCGGGAACTCGGCGATGGCGTGCGTCGTCGGATTGATCATCCCGATCTTGCCGGCCGCGCCTTCAGTGAACCAGAGGTTGCCGTCGGGACCAGCCGTGATCCCCAAGGGATCGCTGCTGGGCGTGGGGATGGGGAACTCGGCGATGGCGTGCGTCGTCGGATTGATCTCCCCGATCCGGTCGACGTTTGACTCGGTGAACCAGAGGTTGCCGTCGGGGCCTGCCGTGATCGCGGTGGGATCGCTGTTGGGCGTGGGGAGGCTGAACGCAGTGATGGCGTGCGTCGTCAGGTTGATCATCCCGATCGCGTCGGCACTGCCCTCGGTGAACCAGAGGTTGCCGTCGGGCCCGCTCGTGATCGCATTGGGACCAGTGCCGGGCGTGGGGATGGGATACTCATTAATGCTCACCGCCAGCAGGCAGCGCGGCTCCAAGCTCTCAAGCAGTGCCCTCCGGCGCGCACGCAGAGATCGTGCCGGGGTTCCTCGCTCGATTGACCGCCTCACCCTGGCACCGCGCAATTTCGCGCTCCGCTTCCATGGGAGCGACATCAATGTCCTCTCCTCTTTCCCACTCTAACAAACCAACACCAAACGACCCAAAGACCGCGACTGGTAAGCTATACTTCGGCATTGCGGCTTCGCCGCAATAGAGCATGAGAGCGATCTGGATTTCAGCCGGGCAGCGGCAACTCATGGCCAGGCGGCGCTCGGAGGGCGGTGCACATGAAGATGCAAGGCGGTACTTACGGCATCTTCGAGGGCGAGATCGAGCCCATCCTGCGCCGAATACGGCGCCACGACGACCTCGAATCGATCGAGGCCACGCCGTGCCCTTGCTGCGGCGCACGCATCCGCGTCCTCTTTTGGCCGGATGGGCTGTGTTTCCAGGTTGTCTGCTCCGGCCACCCGCCGCACTTCTCGGTGCTAGAGGACATCAACGACCTTCCGCCTTGGTGGATCGAGCGCGTCATTGAGCCCGTCGAGTCCATCGTCAGCTATTTTCGCGATGAGCGGCGGGCCGATGCGTAACCAGCGGGGTTAAACACGAGAACCGTATTCGTGCTGGTGTAGCGGGCACCCAGACTCTCGCGTTGGTATCGACCGAATCCAACCGGACCCATGCGCTGCTTCGGCGTCAACAGTGGCTGCGGGGCCAACTCAGCGCAGCCACGGGGTCATCGTCGAACGGAGGCGCGTTGCGCAACTTGAGATCAAGGCTGGAAGAGTTCGCGGCTGATGACCGAGCGCTCTGGACGCAGACCGTTCCGGAGCGGCGCGGCGGCGCACTTGATCAAGGTTCGAGCAGATCAGTGTGGCTATCGCTTCCTCGGCAGACGACTGAGCCGCATCGTCGCCGCCGAAGCAGAAAATCCTTTGGTACTCGCTCGGCAACGGCTGGTAATTTCGCGACAGGAGTAAGATCGCGATGGCTAGCTCACACTTCTTTGCTTCGCTCTGGTCCTCGGCCTCGAGCAGGGCGTGAATCAGGGCATCGTAGTCCGCATCGACTCCCGGCGCCGGCGGACTCGTGAAGAGCCACTCCTGCCCATCGGCCATCCTGATCCACGCCCCGCCTTGAGATCCCATTCCTCTCCGGGCCTTTTCTGCAACCATAACGCCCTGCCTCCATTTTTCTTGCTTCCCTGTCCCGGATTGCGTGGCCGTGGCAGCGTAGCGCGCGCAGCATCTGCCACGACTCTCGCGAACTGCCTTGCGCGAGACTCTCTATGCAGAACTATAGGTCATCTCTCAAGCGGTGCCGACCTTCGTCGTCGCTTTACGCCGATCCTGGCGTGGTTTAGCAGACTCCCAGACCGTCGCGCAGCGTTCCCGACGCGCGCCGTGGAGAAACCTCGCCCGCACGATTCGGCTCAATCGCCCGGACTCAAAAATGGGTATCTCGTGGCCCCGGGAATTGGGGCCATCGCAGAGCGGTTGCTCGCCCTGGCGACACCAGAGTGCAGTCAATCGCGGAAAGTACAGATCCGTCAGTGCCCGCTACAATTCAGACGTGACTGATTTTTGCGGTAAGAAGACCACATCGACCGGCCTTTTTCGACGGCGCAAAATCAACCAACCAAGATAGAACGCGGCCGCGCCTGTGAGCACGTAAGACACGACCTGCATGATCTGGTGTTCGCGGTAGTTCCGGTAGACGAGCAACCCCTGACGGACCGCACGATCCGAGTGGATCTCGATGTAGAAATCATCTTGGCAGTAGTCGGGAACTTCGCCCGCAAACGGGACCATCTGAGTTCGCGGCGTCCCGGTCTTGTCGATGTAGGATAGTTCCAGCGGGCCGAGAACAACGTATCCGTCGTGCACGATTGATGCCTGTCCACTCGCGATGTCGTGGAACTGGAGCTTATGGGGGGCCATACCGCCGGGGTATCCCAGTGTCACCGACCGGATCAAACTGCCTGTCGAGTTGATTACAAAGAAGCGGCCCTCGAACAGGTTTGAGGGCGGACAGCCGGATATGAGCGGCAGCATCAGCAGGACGGCTGGAGCAAGAAGTCGAGATCCACTACGCTGCGGTGCGCTCATCGTCGTTGATCCGATCGTCGGTGGAAGGTGATTTCCGACGCGTTTCATGCGCTCTGATCGTTCCGTCCATTCCGCGCTTTTCTTCCCTTGATCGCTAACGAGACTTGCGTAAACGAATGCCAGCTCGCCCCCGACGATGGTGGCAACCAAATCCGCCAATCAACTCTGGACGGAGCCTACCATGACATCATCGCACCACGACGCGACATCGTGCCAGTGGTTCACTTGCCTGCAGTTTCGTGCTCGCGCTGCGTTCCACCAAGTTTCTCGCTCGCGTCGGCGTGGCTGAGTCTTGGTGACGTGGTATCCTAGCAGGCGATTACCGAGCGGCAACCAACATGAGGGAACCCTTGTGGACCGACAGCCCGCCAGCGGCCTGCCGTCAATCTTTGATGATGGCGACGCGTACGATCTTGTGCTCAAAGACATCCCGTACGGGCTAGATTTCTACGTCGCGCTGGCGCGCGAGGCGAATGGCCCGGTACTGGAAATCGCCTGCGGCACGGGCCGGATTCTGTTGCCTTGCCTGCAAGCCGGCGTCGATATCGAGGGGCTGGACCTGTTCGAGCCGATGCTCAAAACTCTGCGCGCGAAGGCGGCCTTGCTGAATCTATCACCACGACTCCATCACGCCGACATGAGCGACTTTTCCCTGTCGCGCATTTATCGTCTGGTCATGATTCCGTTCAACGCGTTTATTCACAACATGACGCAAGAGGCGCAAATCCGTTGCCTGCAGCTCTGCCGCGAACACCTCTTGCCGGGCGGCAAACTGACGTTGGATACGTTCTTTCCGTCTCTGGAGATTGTCGGCGCGCCCCAGAACACGCGCGTGCTGGAGCGGGAATTTCCGCATCCCGAAACCGGCCGGCCGATGCGCATGTACGACACGCGCAGTTTCGACCGCGTCGCGCAGGTGCAGCACTCGCTGAACGAGCTCGAACTTCTGGCCGCCGATGGCAGCGTGCAAACTGTTCATCGCTCCGAAGTCAGCTCCCGGTACATTTACAAGCAGGAAATGGAGCTGCTTGCTACGCGTCGCCGGCTTCGCACGATGGGAGATTTGCGGCGACTTCGACGGCCGCCCGCTGACGCGCGAGGACCAAGCGATGGTCGTGACGGCTTGGAACGCGTGAACCGGACCGACGTCAATCTCGAAGACCCGGTATTTTGATAGGCCCGTCGATGCGATTCAATCGATTCGTTTTCCTCGTCCCCGCAGTGCCTCCTGCTCGCCAGCGGTCCCTCCTTCGTCTGGGCCCAGGCTGCGCCTCGGCCGAAACCGCACCATGTCTCAGTCGAAGTTGATTTGTCATCAAGCATCCCGATGACCTGGGCTTGGTCGTCCACGAAATGACCCACGTGATCCAGTCCTACCCGCACTCGCCCATCAAGAGAGGCTGGCTCACCGAGGGGATTTGCGACTACATCCGGTTCTTCCACTACGAGCCCGGCCCGTCGATCGGCAAGTTCCACCCCGACAAGGCCCACTACACCGATAGCTACCGGACGGCCGCCCGGTTCCTCGCCTGGATCGAGAAAACCCACGATAAGAATATCATCAAGACGCTCAACCGCGCCTGCCGGCACGCCCAGTACAAACCCGAGATCTTCAAGCAAGCGACTTCCAAGACACTCGACGAACTCTGGGATGAATTCATCGCCGACGCCAAGAGCAAGCAACCCGAGAAGAAGCCGAAAGGTGGTTCGTGAATCGGCGCCCGAGCGGGTTGCGTTGGTGGGGGGGATCGCAGACACCCGATAAGTCGCGTTTGGCATCACACCGGGTCGCCCCGGTGGCTTGCTCCCCAGGGCTCGCACCGATCCGCACGAGGGGTTTCAAGGCAGCCAACGCTAGCCGAAATTATGGTATGCTCAGATTGATTTACGGATCGGCCGCACCTCCTGCCAACCTCTCGGAGTCGGCGTCATGAGCAACCTGACTGCAATCTCGCGGCATGGCATTACTCTACCGCCTGATCGTATTGCCGACATCTGCCGGAAGTACGGTGTGCGGGAGCTATCTGTATTTGGGTCTGTCTTACGAGACGATTTCGGGCCGGAGAGCGACATCGACTTTCTGGTCGTCTTCGACGACGACGACCTCGGTCCGTGGATGGCGAGATTGCTCAACATGGAAGACGAACTGCGCATCTTGTTGGGTCGCACCGTGGATCTCGTCCCCAAGGAGAGCGTCGAGACCGATGCCAACTGGATTCGTCGGAATCAGATCCTGAGCACACACAGGTGATCTATGGATCGTGATTCGGCGACGATCCTCGATGTTGTCTTGGGTTGCCGACGATTGGTAGGTTTCGTCGACGGTCGCACGAGAGAGGATCTTGGCCGCGATGAGCTTTTCCAATTCGCTGTTCTCCATGCGATTGCACTCATCGGCGAAGCCGCGAGCCGCGTCTCACTCGAGTTTCGGCAGGCTCACCCGGAGTTCCCCTGGCGAGAGATCATCGGCACGCGGAACCGGATCATCCATGGATACGAAAGTGTGAAGCTCGACGTCGTTCGGGATATCGCAACGACGAAGGCTGAGCTCCTCATCGAGCAACTCGAGCCCGCTTTTGCCCCGACCGCCGGAGTCGTGAGCCTGATGGCAACAGACAAATGAGGGTCCCGGCCGCGGCTTGACAACAACTTACCGATCATTTTTTGTTTAGATCGGTCCTTGAACACCTTTCCTCCCTTCATCACGAACCCGACTTTTTCCAGAGCTCTCACATCTTCGAGCGGGTCGGTGGTGACGGCAATCAGGTCGGCGTAATAACCTGGC